>NZ_QLMJ01000010.1 GCF_003259845.1 Actinoplanes lutulentus | reverse complement strand
CAGCCCATTCCTCGCTGCTCAGATCACCACGCGCCACACCGGTTCAACGACGGTCATCCTTGATCGCCACGCATGATCCGCGGGACAGAACCTAGCCCTAACTTCACACGGCGCGCGATACCGCCGGACGGCCCGAAGCCCCGCCTCACCGCGGAACGGTGACCACGCGCCGGTAGCGAAACGCGCCGGACGGCCTGGACCACCGACGAACGTCGCGCCGGGGAAGCGGGACCAGAACGCTTACCCCGTACAAAATCAATCGCCCGGCGGATTGAGCACCATCTGCGGACCGGCGCCCCGACCGGCCAACCGGTCGCTTGGATTGACGAGCTTGCATCGCTGCAATGAGAGGCATCCGCACCCGATGCAGCCCGTCAACTGATCGCGCAGCCGCTCCAGCACCGAGATCCGCTCCTCCAGGCGGTGCCTCCACCTGGCCGATAAACGCGACCAATCGCCCTTCGTCGGGGTGCGGTTCTCCGGTAGCGAGGCCAGTGCCTCGCGGATCTCGTCCAGCGACACGCCGACCTGTTGTGCGATCTTGATGAACGCCACTCTTCGCAGCTCAGCGCGGTCGTACCTTCGCTGATTGCCGCCCGTTCGACTGGCGTGGATCAGGCCCTCGCGCTCGTAGAAACGCAGGGCGGAAGCTGCCACGCCGCTGCGGACGGCCAACTCGCCGATGGTTAGCGATTCCATCCTGGCACTCCCGAAAAGCTTGAGCTGAAGTGAACTTCAACTTGCAGCCTAGACACATGACCGCCACCAGCGCACCTACCAATCCGTTGCACACGCTTCTGAGCCGGATCACCGGTGACGCGAAGCACGCGCCCAGCGCGCACTCCACACTGGACGTGCTCTGGGTGCTCTACGACCGGGTACTGAGGATCAGCCCGGAGACCGTCGACGAACCGGACCGGGATCGGTTCCTGTTGTCGAAGGGGCACGGGCCGGCTGCGTACTACGCGGTGCTCGCCGCCAAGGGTTTCATCCCGGAGCAGTGGCTCGACGACCTCGGCAGCTGGGACAGCCCGCTCGGGCATCATCCGGACCGGGTGCTGATCCCGGGTGTCGAGGTCGGTACCGGTTCGCTCGGGCACGGGCTCGGCCTGGCCGTCGGCACGGCGCTCGGGCTGAGTGCGCAGGGCTTCGACCGTACGCGGACGTTTGTGCTGGTCGGCGACGCCGAGTTGGACGAGGGGTCGAATCATGAGGCCATCGCGTACGCCGCCGCCGTCCAGCTGCCGCTGACCGTGATCGTGATCGACAACCAGTCGTCGACGCACGGCTGGGCCGGTGGCATTCACACCAGGTTCCCGGGCTGGAGCTTCGACGGGGTTGACGGGCGCGATCACGACGCCATCGAAACCGCCCTGCGAAAGCACGAAAAAACACCCCACGTCGTCATCGCCACCGTCGGGCAGAAGTGAGGCTGAAGATCATGCGTGAAGCATTCGTCGCCACCACCACCGCGATCCTCGACGAGGATCCGCGTACCGCCCTCGTGATCGCGGACATCTCCGGGGACGCGTTCGCGACCGCGCTGCGAGACCACCCCGATCGTGTCTTCAACGTCGGCATTCGCGAGCAACTGATGGCCGGTGTCGGCGGCGGGCTGGCGCTGACCGGCATGCGGCCGTTCCTGCACTCGTACGCCCCATTCCTGATCGACCGCGCCTACGAGCAGATCAAGCTGGACCTGGGACACCAGGATGCCGGCGCGGTGCTGGTCAGCATCGGGGCATCGTTCGACGCGGCCGCCGAGGGATACACACACCAGTCGCCGGGCGACGTGGCCCTGCTGGACACCCTCGGAGGCTGGACCGTGCACGTGCCCGGTCACCGCGACGAGGTGCCGGGTCTGCTGCGTGCTGCGGCCCGGCACGACGACCGGGTTTACGTACGCCTGTCGGCGCAGGAGAACCGGCGGGCGTACGCGAACGGCAGCGTGCTGAAACGAGGCAAGACCCTGGTCGTCGCCGTCGGGCCGATGCTCGATCCGGTGCTGGAGGCGACCGAGGGCCTCGACGTGACCGTGCTCTACACGAACACGCCGAGGCCGTGGAGCATCGACAGCGACCTGAAAAATCGGGAAATAGTGGTTGTCGAGCCCTACCTGGCGGGAACCAGCGCACGGGAAACCAACGGAAGATCCCTGCACCTCGGCGTCGGAGCCGCCGAGGTACGCCGTTACGGCACCTGGCGCGATCACGCCCGCGAGCACGGCCTCGATCCGGCCGGCCTGCGCCGATCAATCACCGAATTTCTGTAAAAAGAAAGATCAGGCGAAAGCTAGCCGCGCCGAAGCAAGCGCCGGCGCCGGCTCGACCCGGCGGCCGTGGAAACTCTGCCGCAGCAGGTCCTCGACCCGCCACACCGTCTCGGTGTCGACGAGCCGCAAACGCAGCCGCTCCCGCACCCCGTCCACCGCCGTGGCAGCCAGCTCGATGCCCGGTTTGGACGTCTCAAGACGCCACGTCACATTGCTCAGGTGCCGGAGGTTCGCGTTGAGATGCAGGCGCTGGCGGTGCAGCGCCCGGGTCTCCTGGATGACCACGAGCCGGCGGTGGGTCAGCAGCAGGAAGTAGTCGCCGGAGAGCGGCGCGCCCGGCCGGGCGCAGCGGGCCACCAGCACGGCGGCGTCGTCCTGGTCGACACAACTACGGAAGATCGTCATGTGCCGGTTCGCGGCCGGACTGGCCGATCCGGCAACTGCGGCTTGGTGGAACGTACTGGCGAACACGTCCATGTGCTGATTAACGTCGCATGAACGGATGAGGAGTCGGGAGACCCCGCTGAATATCGAATTACACCCGCACGGCGACTGTGGTGCCGATCATTCGGTGACGCGCTGACATAGTGGCGAGATGCAATGGCGCGTCAAGCCGGTCCTCCCGGTCACGAAGCTGATGGGCGCGGTCGCCGCGCTGGTTCTGGCCGCTGCGTTCGCCGAGGGCGACACCGTCCGATGGGTCCTCGCCGGCACTGTCGCGGTCGTTGTCGCCGGGTGGGCGCTGCGCGATCTGCTGGTTCCGGTCCGCCTCACGGCGGACACGGAAGGCATCACGGTGGTCACCGGAATCGCCCGCCGCCAGCATCTGCCCTGGTCAAAGATCGAGAGGGTACGCGTAGACAGCACCGTCCGTCGTGGACTGCGATCCGAGGTGCTCGAAATCGACGCGGGTGACGCCCTCTACCTGTACAGCGCGAACGACCTCGGAGCGCTCCCGGAGGACGTGGCAACCCAGCTGGCCGACCTGCGTACCTAAAAGCGCCGTTCTCAGCCGAGCAGGCTTTGGGTACGCGCCACCGCGGCGATCACGAGCACCAGCAGGATCGCCGCGCACCCGATCGCCTGTTTCACCGCACGGTTCGGCTGGTTCGCGTACACCAGCGCGGCACTCGCGGCGGCGCCCGCCACCAGTCCACCGAGGTGGCCGGCGATCGAGATGCCGGGCACGGTGAAGGTGAAGATCAGGTTGATCACCAGCAGCGGTATGAGCTGGCTGGAGTCGCGCATCATCCGCCGATTGACCACGATGACGGCGATGACCAGGCCGAACGTCGCGGTCGAGGCACCCGCGGAGGGCTGGTTCGGCGCCTGGAAAAGGTACGCCGCGACGTTGCCACCGAAGCCGGCGAGCAGATAGAGCGCGGCGAACCGCAGCGGGCCGAGCTGCGCTTCGAGGTAACGGCCGAGCTGCAGCACCAGCATCATGTTGAGCAGCAGGTGCAGCACGCCGTAGTGCAGGAACATGCCGGTGAACAGGCGGTACCACTCGCCGTTGGCGATGCCGTGCAACTGGCCGTCGGGGTACAGCGCGAGGCCGAGAACCTCACCCCAGTCGGTCACCGAGGTGCCGGAGCCGAGCAGGCCGAACCACTGGCTCGAACCCGCGATCGCCCCCACGCCGCCGATGACCGCGGACGCGACCATCACCAGTGTGTTGATCACGACGATCGAGATCGTCACGTACCCGAGCTGGCCGGCACGGCTCCCCCCGAAGGCGGTGCGTGCCGGCCGCTGGCCGCGACGTCCTTCTTTGACGCACTCCGGACACTGATGTCCAATAGACGCGTCATTCATGCAACTGGTACAGATCGGACGTTCGCACCGGCTGCACTTGATCAGCGTCTCCCGCGACGGATGGAGATAGCACGTCGGAGCCGTCGAGGGAGCCTCACTCATGGCACCAAAGGTACCTTGAGCGTCAGGAGCGCTCGATCTCCACGCGCTCGATGACGACGTCCTCGCGGGGCCGGTCGCCCGGTCCGGTCGGCGTCGTCGCGATCGAGTCCACAACCTTCGCGGACTGCTCGTCGGCAACCTGGCCGAAGATCGAGTGACGACGGTTCAGGTGCGGGGTCGGCGCCACCGTGATGAAGAACTGCGATCCGTTCGTGCCCGGGCCGGCGTTCGCCATGGCGAGCAGGTACGGCCGGTCGAAGCTGAGCTCCGGGTGGAACTCGTCACCGAACTGGAAGCCCGGGCCGCCACGACCGGTACCGGTCGGGTCACCCATCTGGACCATGAAGCCGGCGATGACCCGGTGCGAGACGGTGCCGTCGTAGTACGGCCCGGTGCCCGGCTGACCGGTACGCGGGTCCTTGTACTCCTTGGTTCCCTCGGCCAGCTCCACGAAGTTGCGGACGGTCGCGGGGGCGTGATCCGGGAACAGCTGAATCCGGATCGGGCCGTGATTGGTGTGCAGGGTGGCGTAAATGTTCTCTGCCACGGGTACTCCCGTCTGCGTGATGGAACTGCTCTCGTGCAATTCGGATCCTCCCCCATGTCGGGGATCCGGCCGCGCGGGGGTACCCGAGAAGGCAACATGGCCTGGAGACGACCACAGGAGGTGGGCACCGGTGTTCGCAACATTGCGTCGTAGGAACCGTAAGGCCAAGATGCGGAACGAGCTCGGCCAGAGCGTGGATCATTTCAAGCGCGCCGCGTCGATCGCCGCGACCGAGACGAGCGCGACTGTCACGCCGAAGTTCAACGCGGCTCGTGACAGGGTCCAGCCGGCGGCCAGCAAGGCCAAGGGTGCTGCGACCGACAGCTGGGACAACGCGCTCGCCGCGCTGACCCCGCTGGTCACGGCGGCCACGGACAACGTCCGGCAGGCCGGCAAGACCACCAAGAAGCAGACGAAGAAGCAGCTCAAGGCGGAACGCAAGAACGTCGCCAAGCTGCGCAAGAAGGCGGAGAAGGCCACCGGCCGCACCAAGAGCCGTAAGGGCAAGCTCGCCGGTTACGCGCTGCTCGGCACCGCTGTCGGCCTCGGCGCCGCGTACCTGGCCCGTCGTCGTAGCGAGTCCCAGTGGGACGAGTACGAGCCGGCGTCCGCGTCGCGCCCGTCCGACGACGCCGCTTTCGAGCCGGTGGAGCCGGTCGTCTACACCACGGCGAACGGCACGGTCAGCGACCCGATCACCAAGCAGAACCCCCGGTAATCAGTAGGCCGTCAGGCTCGGCCGGCCCGGACAGGATCCAGGGCCGGCCCGGCCGGCAGCTGTGCGAGAAACCGCTCCGGCACTCGGAGCGGTGTGACTCCCGCGTACCCGAGCTTGCCCAGCAAGTCGGCTCCGGCGAGCTCGAAGCGCTGTCCCGAATCGGTCACGAGGTGAATCTTGTCACCGTCGGCCGAAACGAGCGCCCCCTTGCCCCTCGGCACGTGCACAGCGCCTGACGGGAACGTGGCGTTCACGCGTACCCCAGCCTGGGTCTGATCACTCGCAAGGGTGACGCACGCACTCGCTGGAGCATCGCTCGGCGGGGAAATTCCGGCCGGATGGCCTGGCGCGGCCGGGATCGCGCCGAGCCAGGCCTCAGGCACCGACCAGGCCGCGATCTTCTGTTCGTTATCGGTCAAGGCATAACTGCGACCTTCAAAGACCATTTGGGTACGCCCAGCGGCCCGCACCAGAAGCCCACCGGTCAGCGGCAGACCGCCGGACGGCGCCGCACCGACCAGCAGAGTCGACGTTCCAGCGGCCGTGCACAGCGACCACGGACCGGTCAGGAGATCGCCGGCGGCCGGCAACGCGTCGGGCGCGCCCGGGATGCCGAGCGGCTCACCCAGCGGCACCGACGCCAGTTTCGCCGCGCCGATCGTGCGCAACTCAGGTGTGTCACCGCTGGTCAGCAGCAGTCCGGACGTGTAGTTGAGCACCGGGTGCAGCCGGCCGTCGGACGGCAGATAGACGTAACGCGTGCCGGTACGCCGTTCCAGCAGGATCGCGCCCGGATCGGTCGCCTCGGTCCGGCTGTGCCCGGTGAACAGGCCATATGCGGCAGCGGCACCGAGCGCGACCGCCGCAACGAGCAGACCGGCCAGCGCGCTCACACCACCGCGGCGCAACGGCGGCCGCGGCGGATCGGGGTCATGGGTGACCACCGCGGCGACAACACGTTGCACCGAGAACCGGTACGAGTGCAGCTCATGCACCCGTCGATTATCGCTACAGCCAGCCGTTGCGTCGGAACGCGCGATAGAGCAGCACCGTGATGAGCGAAAGGATCGCGACCAGGCCGGGGTATCCGTATTTCCAGCCGAGCTCCGGCATGTATTCGAAGTTCATGCCGTAGATGCCGGCGAACGCGGTCCAGACCGTGGCGATACCGGCCCAGGCGGCGATCTTGCGCATGTCGTTGTTCTGGTCGACGGTCACCTGCGCGAGCCTGGCCTGCAGGATCGAGTTCAGCAGGTCGTCGTATGAGGACACCTGCTCCACCGTGCGGGTCAGGTGGTCCTGCACGTCCCGGAAGTACCGCCGGATCTCCTTCGGCACGACGCCGTGGCTGGACGTGATCGCGGCGAGCGGGCGCTGCAGCGGCACCACCGCGCGGCGGAACTCCACGAGCTCACGCTTCAACTGGTAGATCTGCTGGATCGGGGCGGTCCGGTCCCGGGAGAAGACGCCCTCCTCGATGATGTCCAGGTCGGCCTCGACCTGGTCGGCGACCTCGAGGTAGTGGTCGACCACGCGGTCGGTCACCGCGTACGCGACAGCCCAGGGACCCTGCTCCAGCAGGGCGGCCCGCCGGGTCTCCAGATCGGCCCGGACCGGCGACATCTCGGACGCGTCACCGTGCCGGACGGTGATGACGAACCGCTCCCCGATGAAGATCATCATCTGGCCGGTCTCGACCACCTGGGAGCTCTCGGTGAGCTCCTGGTGAGGCACGTACCGGGCGGTGCGCAGCACCAGGAAGTGCACCTCGCCGAACTGCTCCAGTTTCGGCCGCTGCTCCGCCTTGACCGCGTCCTCCACGGCCAGCTCGTGCAGGCCGTACGTCCGGGCGATCGCCGCCATCTCGTAATCGCTCGGGTGATGCAGTCCGAGCCAGACGAAGCCTTCCTTGCGGGATGCCTCGATCAGTGCCTGGTCCGGGGTGAAGTCACCGGGCAGGCGCTGGCCACCCACGTAGACGCCGCAGTCCACCACGGCGGTGGTGGCGCCCGGGTGATCCGGGTGATCCGAGCCCGACCCGTTGGTGAGGAACGGGTTGATCGCCCGCATCCGGTCGGCCCAGAGTTTCCCGAGGGGCCGGCCACGGGTCCAAGCTCCGTGTTCACGCTCAGCCATGCCAACCTCCCCCGGTCGCGGCGATGCCCGCCAAACCCGTCGAGGCTACCCGCTCGGGTCCGCGCCGGGCCGGGTTGTCCCGGACCGGCGCGGCGAAGCTCAGTCCCGGACCTCTTCGATGGCCTCGGCGATGCGCCGCACACCCTCGTCGATCTGGTCGACGGTGACCGCCGAGTACGCCAGACGCAGCGAGTTCTTACCGCCTTCGAGCAGGAAGTCGCTGCCCTTGACGACGGCGACGCCCTTCTTCATGGCAGCCGGGAACAGCTTGTCCACGTTCACGTCCGCGGGCAGGTCGACCCAGAGGAAGTAACCGCCGTCCGGCTCGGTGAAGGTCGCGCCGGGGATGTGCTTGCGGATCGACTCGGCCAGCACCCGGGCCCGCTCGCTCAGCGCCGCGCTGACCGTCTGCACCGACGTCTCGATGGCGCCGGAGACGCAGAACTGGTGAACGATCGCCTGGGAGACCATGCCCGGCGAGATGTAGAGGTTGGTGGCCTTCTTCGCGATCGCGTCGATCAGCGCGGCCGGGCCGACCAGGTAACCCACCCGGACACCCGGGCAGACCGTCTTGGTGAAGCTGGAGGCGTGTACGACCGTGTTGTCCGTGTCGAGCGACAGCATCGAGGGCAGCGGCTCGCCGCGGAAACGGATGTCGACGTACGGGTCGTCCTCGAAGATGATGAACTCGTACTGAGCGGCGAGGGCGAGCAGCGCCTGCCGCTTCTCCAGCGAGAGCGTGAGACCCGCCGGGTTCTGGTAATTCGGGATGATGTGCGCGAGCTTCGGCCGCACGCCGGACTCGAGCAGAGCCTTCAGCTCGTCGATGTCGATGCCGTCTTCGCGCAGCGTGACCTGGTGCACCTTGGCGCCGAGGTTCGCGAGGTTGAGCAGGGTGCGGTCGTACGTCGGCTTCTCCACGACAACGTCGTCACCGGGCTGCACCAGGTGGCCGAAGAGGAACGCGTCCGCCTGAAGCGAACCGTTCGTCACGATGACCTGGTCGGGGGAGACGTTGTGCTTGTCGGCGATCCACTTCCGCAGCGGGAGGTAACCGACGGAGGTGCCGTAAGCGGTCACACCGGCCGGGTCGGCGTCGAAAGCGCGCACGGCGGCGGCCTTCAGGCCCTCCACGTCGACGATGTCCAGCGACGGAGCGCCACGGGCAAAGGAGATCAGCTGCTCAGCGGTCATGGTCCCCAGCTTAGAAGCTGGGTCTATACCATTTTCTGGGTGGTCCTTGCGAGTACGGCTATCCTCGCTGGGCACCTTCACACCATATTTTGGAAGGAACCACCCCATGATCGGTTTGGTACTCGCTGCCGGCGCTGGGCGCAGGCTGCGCCCGTACACGGACACGCTGCCGAAAGCGCTGGTCCCCGTGGACGGCGAAACCACGATCATGGATATCTCGCTGCGCAACCTGGCAGCCGCCGGGCTGACCGACGTGACCATCGTCGTCGGCTACCGCGCCGAGGCCGTCGAGGTCCGTGTCGACGCGTTCCAGCAGAAGTACGGCGTAAAGATCTCCCTCGTGCACAACGACAAGGCCGAGGAGTGGAACAACGCGTACTCCCTGTGGCTCGCCCGGGACCACTTCGCCCAGGGCGTGCTCATGGTGAACGGTGACACCGTCCACCCGGTGAGCGTGGAGCACACGCTGCTCGCGAACCGTGGCCCGAGCATTCTTCTCGCTGTCGACACTGTGAAGAAGCTCGCCGACGAAGAGATGAAGACCGTCTTCAATGAAGATGGACAGCTCACCAAGATTACGAAGCTGATGGAGCCCTCCGAGGCCTACGGCGAGTACATCGGCGCCAACATCATCGAGGCCTCCGCGGCCGGCAAGCTGGCCGACGCGCTCAAGGCCACCTGGGAAGCCAACCCGGACCAGTACTACGAGGACGGCTTCCAGGTGTACGCGGACCGCGGCGGCGAGGTCCGTGCCGCCCCGATCGGCGACCTGTCCTGGGTCGAGGTCGACAACCACGACGACCTGGCGAAGGCCCGGGAAATCGCATGCCGCTACTAGCCCGTAGCGTCCAGACCCCGCTGCACATCGAAGTGCGGCGGGGCGCGGTCGCTGACCTCGGCAAAATCCTCGTGGACGGCCGGATCTCCTCCGGCGGCGAGGTTGCCGTAGTGGTCGGTCCGGGCCTCGGCGAGCAGGTCGTCGACCTGCTCCGCCCCTCGCTCAAATCGGCCGAGATCTTCGTCACCGGCGGCGGCACCCTCGATGCCGCGCTGGAGCTCTCCAACGAGCTGCGGTCCGGCCACTACGACGCGGTGGTCGGCATCGGCGGCGGCAAGACCGTCGACACGGCGAAGTACGCGGCCAGCCGCTGGGGCCTGCCGATGGTGTCGGTGGCGACCAGCCTCGCCAACGACGGCATCGCCTCCCCGGTGGCGAGCCTGGTCAACGACGGCATCAAGGGCTCGTACGGGGTGCACATCCCGTTCGGCGTGATCGTCGACCTGGACTTCGTGGAGAACGGGCCGGACCTGGTCAACCGGGCCGGCATCGGCGACGTGATCAGCAACATCAGCGCCCTGGCCGACTGGGAGCTCGCCCGTGAGGTGCGCGGCGAACCGGTCGACGGCCTGGCCGCCTCGCTGGCCCGGATGGGCGCCGAAGCGGTGCTCACCATGCCCGGCGACATGACCGACGACGCGTTCGTCACCGTGCTGGCCGAGGCGCTGATCTCCAGCGGCCTGGCGATGGCGGTCTGCGGCAGCAGCCGGCCGTCCAGCGGCGGCTGCCACGAGATCATGCACGCCATCGACTCGCTCTTCCCGGAGACCGCGTCGCACGGCGAACTGGCCGGGCTGGGCGCGCTCTTCTGCACGTTCCTGCGCGGCGACGAGCGCCGGTTCGCACAGATGGCGGACTGTCTCGCACGGCACCAGCTGCCGCGTACGCCGTCCGACGTCGGTCTGAACGCCGACCAGTTCGTCCGCGCTGTCGAATTCGCCCCCCGGACCCGCCCCGATCGCTACACGATCCTGGAGCACCTCGCGATGTCCCCCGAGGAGATCCACCGAAAGCTGGCTCAATATGACGACGCCGTCGCAGCCCGCTGACACCCGGCCGACCGCCGCCGACTACTACGCGGTGAACCGGGGTGGTGGCCTCTTCAGCGAGGCCATCAGCCAGCGGATCGGCGCACGGATCGCGGTGCAGGCGCACAAGCATCACCTGTCGCCGACCGTCATGACCGTGTTCAACCTGGGCCTCGGCGTACTCACCTCGTTCCTGGTGATCGCGGCGGCCGGCCCGGTCGCGGACGGCAGCGTCTGGGCCGCGCCGATCGGCTTGCTCGCGCTTGTCGGCTGGCAACTCGCGTACGCGTTCGACTGCTCGGATGGTCAGCTCGCGCGCGTTACCGGGCAGTCCAGCCCGGCCGGGGCACGGCTCGACGTGCTCTGCGACGTGGCGGTGCAGTCGTCCCTGGTGGCGGCACTTGCCGCGACGGCGAAAGCGCAGGAGCCGGATACACCGGCCTGGCTGCTGGCCGCCTTCGCGGCGACCTGGATGGTCAACCTGGTGACGTCGGTGATGCAGGGTGGTGACCAGGCGTCGAGCATGGTGTCCAGCCGGGCGCTGCCGGTACGGGCGGCCAAGCTGATCCGCGATTACGGCGCCGTGGTGGCGCTCGCGGGCGTCGTTTTGACGGTGGCGCCACAGTGGACGGTGTGGTTCGTCGCACTGTTCACGCTGATCAACGGCGGCTTCCTGGCGGCGAGCATCGCGTTCACGGGGCGAGCAGCCCTACGAGGCTGACGGTCACGCTGGCCGGCGTCACGCTGGCTGGCCGGCGTCGCGCTGGCTTACTTTTCGCGATCTTGGCAAGTTCGGGTTGAAATACGGGCCCAACCTGCCAAGATCGCGATTTTGTCGCAGCCACTCACCGCCCAGCGTGCGCCATATCCGCATAAATCTCGATGAGCCGCTTCGTGAGCACATCCGGATGGAAATGCCGCAGGTACCGCTCCCGCGCCATCACAGCCGCCCCCGCCGCCCCCGCCCTCGCGGCCGGCAGTACAGCGGCAAGCGCCCCCGCCTCAGGCTGCGCCAGCCACCCGGCGGCCTCAGCGCCCTCACCCACCATGTACGGAATCCCGCCCACAGCAGTCCCCAGCACCGCCCGCCCCGCCGACATCGCTTCCAGGATCACCGTAGGAAGCACGTCCTCCCAGGTAGGCGCAGCGATCACGACAGCCGAGGCGTTCCGGGCAGCGGTCATCCCGGCCCGATCGAGCGGCCCCAGATAAACCACGTCACCCCGCTCGGCGGCAGCCTGCTCGGCAAGTGGCCGCAACTCACCGTCCCCAGCGATCCGCAGCACCCCGAGCGACCCGTCCGGATGCCGCCGCCAAGCGTCAAGCAGCAGGTCGAGCCCTTTCTCCGGACTGAGCCGAGCGCCGTAGAGAAACCCGTCCCCAAGGGGCACGGGCTGACCCGGATCCGGCAGCCCGTTCGGCTTGATCACGATGTGCTCGGGCGGTACCCCGTAATCCACCAGGTGCGCGGCGATCTTGTCGGTGAGCGCGATGTATCGATCCACCGAGCGCCAGGTCGGCCGGTGCACCGCCAGTGTGGTCGCCATGATCGCGCTCTGCGCCGCCGAACCGCGGTAACACCGGTGCTTGATCGCCGGCCAGCCGAGCACCTTGCCCCGGCAGTCCCGGCAGTTGTGCCCGTCCCGGAAGTAGAGCCCGGAGGAGCAGACCTGCCGATAGTTGTGCACGGTCTGCACGACGGGGACACCGTGAGCATGCGCGGTCCGGATCACCCAGGGCGAAAGCAGCGGGTACGGATTATGCAGGTGCAACACATCCGGTTTTTCGGACTTGAGCAGATTTTTCAAGTCTTCCTGGGCCGACGCCCCATAAATCGGGGAGATCGGTAGTAGCGCTTTCTGCACAGCCGGCATCTCTGCGATCGAGTCGGAACTCCGCTGGAACGGCACCACGGCAACCCCGGCCTCCCGCAGCTGACCGATCTCCGTATCAACGATGACGTTCTCACCGGACGGAATAGCCTCGCGGTACCGGTTGTGAGCAACCACCACCTTCATGGCGCGAAACGCTACCGTGAACCTGTGCCCGAACTCCCTGAGGTCGAGGCGCTCGCGGCTTACCTTCGCGAGCGCGCGGTCGGCCACACCGTGGAACGCTTCGAAGTGGCCTCTTTCAGCGCGCTGAAGACATACGATCCAGCGCCCACCACCCTCGCCGGCCTCCCGATCACCGACGCCGGCCGGCACGGCAAATTCCTCGACGTCAGCCTCGGCGCCGACCTCCACCTCGTCGTCCACCTGGCCCGCGCCGGCTGGTTGCATTACCGGGACGTGTTCAAGTCACCGGCGCCGCTCAAGCCCGGCAGCGGCCCGATCGCGGTCCGGCTCCGGCTCGACGACGGCTCCGGTTTCGACCTGACCGAGGCCGGCACCCAGAAATCGCTCGCCGTCTACCTGGTCCGCGACCCGGCCGAGGTGCCCGGCGTGTCCCGGCTCGGCCCGGACGCGCTGGCCGTCTCCCGCGACGAGTTCGCCGAGCTCATGAAGAAACAGAACAAGCAGATCAAGGGAGTCCTGGTCGACCAGGAGATCCTGGCCGGGATCGGCAACGCGTACTCCGACGAGATCCTGCACGTGGCGAAGGTGTCGCCCTTCGCACTCACCGGCAAGCTCACCGACGACCAGATCACCTCGTTGTACGAAGCGATGCGTGAAGTGGAGACGGATGCCGTCGAGCGGTCGGTGGGGCAGAAAGCGGCCGAGCTCAAGGGCGAGAAGCGCGCCGGCATGCGGGTGCACGCCCGAACCGGCCTGCCCTGCCCGGTTTGTGGTGACACGGTGCGGGAGGTCTCGTTCGCCGACAAGAGCCTTCAGTACTGCCCGACCTGTCAGACCGGCGGCAAGCCGCTCGCCGACCGCCGGCTCTCCAAGCTGGTGCGATAAAAAGGTGAAACTGCCACCGCACCGTCACGCTGGGTATGCATCGGGATTGCTGCCACAACGTCACCTTCTCTCCGGCCGATCCATCGGTATAGTGGCCCGGTCCCTGGCAACCGTTATGACGCGAACGGGTATCGGCGGACCCGCCGACAACCCAAAGGTCGTGGCGGTGCGTAATCTTTTTCCGGATGCGGGAGGAC
This sequence comes from Actinoplanes lutulentus, assembly GCF_003259845.1. GTDB lineage: Bacteria > Actinomycetota > Actinomycetes > Mycobacteriales > Micromonosporaceae > Actinoplanes > Actinoplanes lutulentus. The sequence continues at coordinate 290,550 of NZ_QLMJ01000010.1, read as the reverse complement.
GTAGGCGAAGTGACCACTAGCCTGCATCGCCCATCGACCGACAGCAGCCGGAGCCAGCCCGTGGGGTACGAAAGCTTCGAGTGGCAGGAGACTCCGCCACCGAGCAATGGCGTACCCAGATCCGCCTGGACCCGGCAGCGCCGGGTGTCCCGCTGGCACCGGCCCTACACCTTCGCTCTGGTGATCGTCGACCTGCTCTCCGCCCTGGTGGCGAGCTACATCGCCGACTCCCTGCTGGAGAAGTCGAAGAGTGGTTTCATCAACCGCTCCTGGGGCCTCTTCGACGGCATCGAGCTGTTCAACTTCTTCGCGTACGTCGTCCTGCCGCTCGGCTGGTTGTTCCTGCTCTGGACCGCCGGCACATACGACCGGCGTTACCTGGGCCTGGGCAGCGAGGAATACAAGCGGGTCGTGCGTACCTCGGTCACGGTCGTGGCCAGCGTGTCCCTGCTCGCGTTCGCCACCAAGACCGACCTGTCCCGTGGGACGGTCGCGACGGTGTCGCTGAGCGCGCTGGTGCTCATCCTGGTCAACCGTGCGATGGCCCGGCAGATCCTGCACTACTCCAGACGCCGCACCGGTCACGGCGCGCACCGGATGGTCCTGGTCGGCACGCTGCCCGAGGCGCTCGAGGTCTACACCCACGTCACCCGGAGCCCGGCCGCCGGCCTGATCCCGGTCGCGATCCACCTGACCGACGGCTTCTCGGCCGCCCGCGGAATAGAGACTCCGGTCCCCGTTTTCGCAGGTCGTGACGTGCTGGCCCTGGTCCGCGAGGTAAGCGCCGACACGATCGCGGTCTGCGGTTCGGCCAGCGCCGAGCCCGGCGAGCTACGCCGTCTGGCCTGGCAGCTGGAAGGCACCGGCGTCGACCTCGTGGTCGCACCGCAGCTCACCGACATCGCCGGCCCGCGCGTGCACATCCGCCCGATCGAGGGCCTGCCCCTGCTGCACGTCGAGGAGCCGACCCTTTCCGGCCCCGGCTGGCTGATCAAGAACTTGATGGACCGGGTCGCGGCCGCTCTCGGCCTGCTGCTGATCAGCCCGATCCTCGCGATCATCGCGCTCGGCATCAGCCTCTCCGACCCGGGCCCGGTCTTCTTCCGCCAGACCCGCGTCGGCCACGACGGCCGCACATTCCGGGTGTGGAAATTCCGGACGATGTACCAGGACGCCGAGGAACGCAAAGCCACTCTCGAAGAGCTCAACGAGTCCGACGGCATGCTCTTCAAGATGAAGCACGACCCCCGCATCTTCGCGTTCGGCCAGAAGCTGCGAGCCACCTCCCTGGACGAGCTCCCCCAGCTGATCAACGTGCTCAAGGGCGAGATGTCCCTGGTCGGCCCCCGCCCACTCCCCGCCGACGACGGCGACTACCTGGGCGACGTCCGCCGCCGCCTGCTGGTCCGCCCCGGCATCACCGGCCTCTGGCAGGTCTCCGGCCGCTCCGACCTCTCCTGGGACGAGGCGGTCCGCCTGGACCTCTACTACGTCGACAACTGGTCACTCACCTACGACCTCTCCATCCTCTGGCGCACCATCTGGGTCGTCCTGAAGCGCAAGGGCGCTTACTAAAACCCAAGATCAACCCCATCTCGCAGCGGGGCGGCGCGTACAGACCGCCGCTCCCGCCGAGGGCCCGGCACTCCTCGCTGGCCGCTACGCGTCCAACCCGCGAGCACGCACCGCGCGACCTGCGTAATCGGTCACGCCCTTTCTGCTATCACCCCCGCCCCCACAAAAAGAGGCGTCCCAGCCACCGCCCACAGCTGCGACCCCCGCTTCAACTCGGGTGAACACACTCCCACCGTGGGCTCCTTGGCTAGGGGCGACAAAGGCCACCGTGTGCTCCCATCTCGGCGTGACGAAAGGCCACCGTGGGGCCTGGATTCGGCGGGTTGGGGATGGTGTTTCGGGGCGGGACACGCGACTATCTGCTGCGTGGCGGGACAGGTTGGCAGCGTTCTCTCGATTCTTGCTGTGCTCGCCGCGCTTGCCGCCGCCGTCGTCGCAACCCTGCGGCTTCGGGCTAGACGGGGAATCGCCACCGCAATGCAGCGCGCCACCTACGACGTGCTGCACACCGCCGCCCTGGCCGCCGAGCCGCTGCGGGCCGGGCTCACCCCGGCCACCGCGGGCAAAGCGGTAAAACACCTGCGGACCCTGGTAGGCGCGGTCGGGATGGCGATCACCGACGGGCAACGGTGCCTCGGGTACGACGGACGGGGCACCCACCACGCGGAACAGCTGGTCACCGCCGCGCGCCGAGCCACGAGTACCCAGCGTTCCGTCGTACTCAATGGGTCTGATCTTCCTTGTGACCGCGTGGATTGTGTGGTTCGGGGTGCGGTGATCGCGCCGCTGAGCGGGCCGGATGATCAGACGACGGCCGCGCTGGTGGCGGTGGCTGATGATCAGCCGGCGCCGGGGCTGGTGCAGGCGACGCTGGAGGCCGCGCGGTGGGCCGGTTCGCAGCTGGCGCTCGCCGAACTGGAGTCGTCGCGGGAGCGGCTGGCCCGGGCTGAAGTGCGAGCGCTCAGGGCGCAGATCAGCCCGCACTTCATCTACAACGCGCTGACCGCGATCGCCTCGTTCGTCCGCACCGATCCGGAGCGGGCGCGGGAGCTGATTCTGGAGTTCGCCGAGTTCACCAGGTACTCGTTCCGGGCGCACGGCGAGTTCACCACGCTTGCCGAGGAGCTACGGTCGATCGATCGTTATCTGACGATCGAGCGGGCCCGGTTCGGCGACCGGCTTCAGGTACGCCTTCAGATCGCCCCCGAGGTCCTGCCGGTGAACGTGCCGTTCCTGTGCCTGCAACCGCTCGTGGAGAACGCCGTCCGGCACGGCCTGTCCCGTAAGCCGGGCGTCGGTATGGTGAGCATCGAAGCTCGTGACGCCGGAGCCGAGTGTCACATCACCGTGGAGGACGACGGCGTGGGCATGGATCCGGTGGTCTTCTCCTTGAAAAGCGATGACACCGACGACGGCCAGCACGTCGGTCTGGTGAATGTGGACGAACGGCTTCGCTCGGTCTTCGGCGATCACAACGGCCTGGTGGTGGAGACCGCACCCGGCGCGGGTACGAAAGTGAGCATGCGCGTGCCGAAATTCCATCCCCAGGCAAGAGCATGAGCCTCGTCGTCCTGGCCGTCGACGACGAGCCACCCGCCCTGGACGAGCTCGCCTATCTGCTGAACGCGGACGGCCGGGTCGCACACGTGCACCGGGCCGGCGACGCCACCGAGGCCCTGCGGGTTCTCCGCGATACCGAGGTCGACGCGGTCTTCCTGGACATCCGGATGCCCGGCCTGGACGGCATGGAGCTGGCCCGGATCCTGCGCCGGTTCGCCCAGCCGCCGGCGATCGTGTTCGTGACGGCGTACGACGACGGGGCTGTGGACGCGTTCGACCTGGGTGTCACCGACTATGTGCGCAAGCCGGTCCGGGCGGAGCGACTGGGTGAGTCGCTGCGCCGGGTGGCCGGTCTGCGCGCGGCACCCTCGCCCGCGACGGCACCTGACGAACCGGCGATCCCGGTCGAGCTGGCCGGCACGACGAAGATGCTGCCCCGCTCGTCGGTGCGCTGGGTGGAAGCGCAGGGCGATTACGCCCGGCTGCACACCGGAGAAGCCTCCCACCTGGTACGCGTCTCGCTCGCGACCCTGGCCGAACGCTGGGCGAACGCCGGTTTCGTGCGAATCCACCGGTCCTTCCTCGTGCAGCTGCGCCTGGTCACCGAGCTGCGCCTGACCAACTCGGGATACGTCGTATCGGTCGACGGCGTGGAATTGCCGGTGAGCCGCCGGCACACCCGAGACCTGAAAGATCGTCTGATTCGGGCCGCAAAACACGACTGGACCCGATAATCCACACGGTTGTCCACAGCCTCACGGACTTCTCCACAGAGTTATCCACAGGCTGACCCCCAGTTTTCTTAAGTCCCGGATCGTCTCCACAGATCCTTTACAAGTCCGCCGCCCCCTCTCCTCAGCTGGTCAATAAGCTGCTGACCCAACCGGCCGGTGAGTCACGGGGACGCACCGGCCGCCTCAAACAGGGAAGCCGGGGACCGAAAATGGAGACGATCGAGCGGCGCGTCCTCGTGGTCGAGGACGAGCGGGTCATCGCCGACGCCGTGGCCGCCCGGCTGCGTGCCGAGGGCTTCCAGGTCCACCTGGCCGGCGACGGTCCGGCAGCGGTCGAGGCGGCCCGCACGATCCGGCCGGACGTCGTGGTGCTGGACGTGATGCTGCCCGGTTTCGACGGCCTCGAGGTGTGCCGCCGGATCCAGGCGGAGCGGCCGGTTCCCGTACTCATGCTGACCGCCCGGGGTGACGAGACCGACCTGCTGGTGGGTCTCGCGGTGGGCGCCGACGACTACATGGCCAAGCCGTTCTCGATGCGGGAGCTCGCGGCCCGGGTGCACGCCCTGCTGCGCCGCGCGGAGAAGAACCAGGCCCACGCGAAAAAGAACCAGCTCCAGCTAGGCGACCTGGAGATCAACTCGTCGGAACGCCGCGTCACCCGCGCCGGGGTGGAGATCCACCTCACCCCGACCGAATTCGACCTGCTGGTTCACCTGGCCGGGCGCCCGCGCACTGTCGTTCCCCGGGAACGCCTGCTGGCCGAGGTCTGGGGCTGGGCCGACGCTTCCGGGACGCGAACCGTCGATTCCCACATCAAGGCCCTGCGGCGCAAGCTGGGTGCGGACCTCATCCGCACAGTGCACGGCATTGGGTACGCCCTTGAGGTCGACCGATGATCACCGGATTCATGCAGTTCGTCCACAATGTCGCCGCACAACTCTTCGGCTGGCTACCCACCCCACTCGACCCGGTCCGCTCGATCAAGGCGAAGCTCTCGCTGGCACTGGGATTCGCGGGCGGAGTGGGCCTGCTGGTCTTTCTCTGGAGCATCGACTTCTACCGGGTCGACCTGCTCTGGATCGCGATCGCCGCCGCCCTCGGCCTGGTGACGCTGCAGGTCATGGCGCATGGAGCGACAGTGCCGCTGCGCGAGATGACGGTGGCCGCCCGGGCGATGGCTCGCGGTGACTACACCCGGCGGATCCGCACCCGCTCGCAGGACGAGGTGGGTGAGCTGGCCTCGGCGTTCAACCAGATGGCCGCGGACCTCGCGGCCGCGGACCGCCAGCGGCGCGAGCTGATCGCGAACGTCTCGCACGAGTTGCGTACGCCCATCACGGCACTTCAAGGCCTGTTGGAGAACATCGTCGACGGCGTGGCAGCGGCCGAGCCGGAGACGATGAGCACCGCGCTGGCACAGACCCAGCGGCTGAGCAGGCTCGTCACCGACCTGCTCGATCTGTCCCGTTTGGACGCCGGCGTGGTGCCGCTGCGCCGCGACGTGATCGACGTGCCGGCGTTCCTGCACGACGCGGTGCGGGAAGCCACCATGAACGCCGGCGACGGCGTGCGGTTCGAGGTCTCCGCACCCGGGATGTCGATCTCCGGTGACCGGGAGCGGCTGCACCAGGTCCTGGCGAACCTGCTGGACAACGCGGCCCGGCACAGCCCGGCCGGCGGCACGGTGACGGTCCGCGCCGAGCGCCGCGACGAGCATCTGCTGCTCGCCGTGGTGGATCAGGGCATGGGCATCCCGGCCGGCGAACGGGAACGGGTCTTCGAACGCTTCACCCGCGGTGAGCGGGCCACCGGCGGCGGTACGGGCCTCGGCCTGGCGATCGCCCGCTGGGTGGTCCAGATGCACCAGGGCTCCATCGCCGTGGTCGAGCCGGACGGCGACCGCGGCTGCCACATCCAGGTAAAACTCCCGCTTCACACCGCCTGACGAAAGGCGAGGCCATCATGCCCACGGCACCTCCAGCTCTACAGACCGGACAAAAGGGAGATTTGCACGGGCCTTGGCCGCCCACTCGCCGCGACGGCGTGCTCTGGCCCGGTCCCGGTGCTCCGGCCTCCGCACCCACCCTGCTGGCCCTGGCCGGCGCCGCGATCGTGGCGGCTCTGGCCGTGCCGCTCGACCGGCCCGGCATCGGCTGGCTGGTCACCGCGATCGCCGGCACCGCCGCACTGATCGTCGCCCGGGTCGTTCCTGGCCGGCCGGGCATACCCCCGCTGGTGCAACGCCCGCAGAAGAAGGGGACGCCGGACCGCTACGGGTGGGCCGTAGCCACGGTCGCCCTGCTGGCCGTCGGCACGTTCCGCTCGGCCGACTGGCTCTTCGCGCTCTGCGTGCTGACCGGCACCGTCACCGGCGCGATCGCGATCAGTTCCGGACGTTCGCTGAGGGCCATCGCTGTCGCGTACCTCAGTGTCCCGATCGCAACCGTGCGCGGCCTTCCCTGGATCTCCCGCGGTCTGTCGCGGCTGCGGAGCAGCAGCAGCGGCTCACCGGTACGCGTTCTCGGCACCGCCGTGGTCTCGATCGTGCTGCTCGCCGTCTTCGGAGCGCTCTTCGCCTCGGCCGATGCCGCGTTCGCCCGGGTCTTCGAGGCGGCGATCCCGGACATCCGCGGTGACGTGGTGGCCCGGTGGATCTTCGTCGGCGGCTTCACGTTCCTGCTGCTCGCCGGTGCCGCATTCCTGCGTGCCGCGCCGCCGTCGGCCGGCAGACTGGATCACACCGAGGGCCGCAAGGTCGGCTGGCTGGAGTGGGCCGTCCCGCTCGGCCTGCTGGTCCTGCTCTTCGCCGCGTTCGTCGCGATTCAGCTCACCGTGCTCTTCGGCGGCGTCCGATACGTGGTGGAGACCGACGGCCTGACCTACGCCGAGTACGCCCGCAGCGGATTCTGGCAGCTCTGCGCCGTTACCGTCCTGGCCCTCGTGGTGCTGGCCGGCGCGGCCCGATGGGCGCCCCGGCGAACCCCTGCCGACCGGATCCTGCTGCGTACCGTGCTGGGCAGCCTCGCCGCGCTCACCCTGGTGATCGTCGCCTCCGCGCTGCACCGGATGAACGTCTACACCGACACCTACGGGCTGACCCGGCTGCGGCTGCTGGTCGCCTGCTGCGAGGCGTGGTTCGGGTTGGTGCTGGCCATGGTCCTGGTCGCCGGCATCCGGATCCGGGCGCCCTGGCTGCCCCGGGTGGCGATCGCGGCCGGCGTGCTGGCACTGCTCGGCCTGGCCGCGGCGAACCCGGACCGGATGATCGCGGAGAACAACGTGAGCCGGTTCGAGCGTACGCAGCGCATCGACATGGCGTACCTCGCCGGGCTCTCGCCGGATGCGGTGCCGGCTCTTGCCGAGATCTCCGACGAGGAGAGGCGGCTCTGTCTGGTGTGGGCGATCAATGACGGTATGTCGCCCGACGACTGGCGTGGCTGGAATCTCGGCCGGCAGTCCGCACGCGAGATCATCGGAAATTCACGGCCGCTCCAGAACTGCTGGGAGCTCATCTACCGGTCTTGACATTTCGGCCGGGCCGGACAGACTCGCGGACATGGCCGCCGATCAGCCCACGTCCGCGCCGGACCCCACCAGCAGGACCCGGGTCGTGCTGGCCGAGGCGGCGGCCCGGCGTAGCGCCACCGACCGGACCGGCATCGATCTCGCCGAGCAGACCCCGGTCGGTGAGGCGCTGGTGAAAGGCCTGGTGCGGGCCCAGCTGGCCCTCGCGCTGCGGCTCTCACTGGTGGTCGTGGCCGGCCTCGGAACCCTGCCGCTGCTGTTCGTCGCGGCACCGGCGGCCGGCTCGTTCCGGGTCGCCGGGGTGCCGCTGCCGTGGCTGCTGCTCGGCCTGCTGTCGTTCCCGTTCCTGGTCGGCGTCGGCGCGGCGTACGTGCGCTGGGCCGAACGCAACGAGCAGGACTTCGCCGCGCTGATCCGGAGGCCGGAGCGGTGAATCCGTACCTCGGTCCCGGCCTGATCGTGGTGGTGCTGCTGACCGTGGCGATCGGGGCGTACGGCCTGCGGTTCGCGCGTACCACCTCGGATTTCCTGGTGGCTTCCCGGTCGGTGAGCCCGACGTGGAACGCGGCGGCGATCAGCGGGGAGTACCTGTCGGCCGCGTCGTTCCTCGGCGTCGCGGGACTGATCCTCTGCTACGGCGTGGACATGCTCTGGTACCCGGTGGGATTCGCCGCCGGGTACCTCGCGCTGCTGCTGTTCGTGGCGGCGCCGCTGCGCCGGTCCGGCGCGTTCACCCTGCCGGACTTCTGTGAGGTCCGGCTGCGATCGCGCACATTGCGCCGGCTGGCGACCGGGTTCGTGCTCTTCATCGGTTGTCTCTACCTGCTGCCGCAGCTGCAGGGCGCCGGGCTGACGTTCGCCACGATCACCGGCGGGTCGTACGTCTGGGGCGCCCTGCTGGTCGGCGTCGTGGTCACCGCGAACGTGGCTTTCGGCGGGATGCGGGCGATCACCTTCGTGCAGGCGTTCCAGTACTGGCTGAAGCTGACCGCGCTGGCCGTACCCATGATTTTCTTGATCTTGCAGTGGCAGTCCGATGGCCGCCCGGCAGCGACGCCGCCGCAAGGCGCGGTCTTCCCGGCCGCCACCACCGTGGTGATCGAGCAGGACGCGATCATCAATGGGAACCAGCCGGTCAAGGCCGGCGAGAGCCTGGAGTTCGCGGCCGGCGATCCGGTGCCGCGGATCAGCACGGTCGACGCCGGCTTCGGCGCGGACTGGCTGCTGCCCAGCGGTGACCAGGAGCTCTTCGCGACATATTCGCTGATCCTCGCGACGTTCCTGGGCACGATGGGTCTGCCGCACGTGCTGGTCCGCTTCTATACGAACCCGGACGGCGCCTCGGCCCGGCGCACCACCCTCGTCGTGCTGGCCATGGTCGGGCTCTTCTACCTGCTGCCCACCCTGTACGGCGTGCTCGGCCGGATCTACACACCGCAACTGCTGATGACCGGTCACACCGACGCTGTGGTGCTGCTGCTGCCCGAGGCCGCGCTCGGCGGCGGTCACCTGGGCCGGCTGCTCGGCGCGCTGGTTGCCGCGGGCGCGCTCGCCGCGTTCCTCTCCACCTCGTCCGGCCTGCTCACCAGCATCGCCGGGGTGATCTTCACGGACATCCTGCGGTCCGGCCGCAGCGGCTCGATCCGCGAGTTCAGGCTGGCCACCGTGCTTGCCGCGATGGTGCCGACCGGGTTCGCGCTCTATGTGTCCGACATGGACGTGTCGAAGGTAGTGGGTCTCGCCTTCGCGGTCGCGGCGTCCAGTTTCTGCCCGTTGCTGGTGCTCGGCATCTGGTGGCGCGGCCTGACCGATGCCGGCGCCATCGCCGGGATCATCGCCGGCGGCGGCGCGTCGGTGGCCGCCGTGGTGATCACCGTTCTCGGCCCGCCTCTCTCCGGATGGGTCGCCACGTTCGTGGAACAGCCCGCCGCATGGACCGTTCCGCTGGCTTTCCTCGTGATGGTCGGCGGCTCTTTACTGACCAGCCGGCGGGTTCCGGCCGACGTTGGGGCGACCATGCTCCGGCTGCACGCACCGGAGTCACTGAGGGTGTGACCGGTTCCGCCGAGGCGCTTCGGACCGATACGTTCGTCTTATGACCATCCCGGCACAGCGCCCTCCGAGCGAACAGCCCAGTGCCGCGATGTCGCTGCGGGGCCTGGTGAAGAATTTCGACACCCGGCTCGCCGTCTCCGGTGTCAGCCTGGAGGTCCCCGCCGGCTCGTTCTACGGCCTGCTCGGCCCCAACGGGGCCGGAAAAACCACGACCCTCTCCATGGCCGTCGGCCTCTTGCGGCCCGACGCTGGTCAGGCTTTCCTTCTTGGGTACGACGTATGGGCCTCGCCAGCAGAGGCGAAAGCCCTGGTCGGCGTGCTTCCCGACGGCGTCCGGATGTTCGACAGGCTGAGCGGCCCGGAGCTGCTGGCGTACCACGGACTGCTCCGCGGCATGCCCGCCGACGTGGTCGACCAGCGCGCCCGGGACCTGCTCGACGTCCTCGAACTCGGCGTCGACAACCGCACCCTGGTGGTCGACTACTCGGCCGGGATGAAGAAGAAGATCGGCCTGGCCTGCGCGCTGCTGCACGCGCCCCGGCTGCTCGTGCTGGACGAGCCGTTCGAGGCGGTCGACCCGGTCTCGGCCGCGCTGATCCGCGACATCCTCCAGCGGTACGTGACCGGCGGCGGCACCGTGGTCTTCTCCAGCCACGTCCTGGAGGTGGTGGAACGCCTCTGCTCACACGTCGCGATCCTCTCCGACGGGGTGCTACGCCTGCACGGCACGCTCGCCGCGGTCCAGGCCGACCGCCCGCTGCAGGACGTGTTCGTGCAGGTCGTCGGCGGCCGGGTGGCGACCGGCTCGGAGCTGGCGTGGCTGTGACCGCCTGGTCGTTCGTCCGCTTGAAACTCCGGATCACCGGCAACGGCCTGCGCGGCCGTACCGCCCGGATCGTGGTCTTCGTCCTCGGCGCGGTCGCCGCCGGGTTCGCCGCGGTCGTCGGTTACTCGGTCTTCGCCGTTCCCGGCCTGCTCGACAATCCGCGCGCCGCCGGCCTGCTCTTCCCGTTCGGTGGCGCGCTGCTCGTACTCGGCTGGTTCTTCCTGCCACTGCTCTTCTTCGGTGTCGACGACTCGCTCGACCCGGCGCAGTTCGCACTTCTGCCGCTGCCCCGCCGCACGCTGATCACCGGGCTCGCCGCCGCCGCGCTGGCCGGCATCCCGGCGCTGTCCACCCTCGCGGCCACCGCCGGAACTGTCGACTCCGCGGCCCGGCTCGGCGGACCGGGCGCAGCGTTCGCCCAGGTACTCGGCATCATTTCCGGCCTGGTCCTGTGCGTGGTGATCAGCCGGGCCCTGACCAGCGCGTTCGCCGGTGCGCTGCGATCGCGCCGGGCCCGTGATCTGGCGACCATCATGCTGGCCGTGGTGGCCGCGTCGATCGGCCCGGCCCAGCTGCTGCTGCTCGGCCTGGTGAACCGGGCGGACTGGGACAGCGCCGCCTCGATCGCCACGATCGTCGGCTGGACCCCGCTGGCCGCTCCCTACACGATGGGTCTCGATGTCGCGGCGGGACGGGTTTGGGCCGTACCCCTGAAGCTTTTGATCGTCCTCGTGGTGATCGCCGCCATGCTCTGGTGGTGGAGCCGCACGATCGAGGCCGCGATGTCCGGCACCGCCGGCAGCCGAGCCGTCGGCCGCGCCACCAGGAAGAACGACAATCGTGATCCGGTCGCGCGGCTGCTTCCCCGATGGGCGCCGCGGTCGCGGTTCGGCGCGCTGATGGCCCGGGAGACCCGGTACTGGTGGCGCGAGACCCGGCGGCGGGCCGCGCTGATCACCCTCGCGGTCGCCGGCGTCTTCCTGCCGCTCTCCACCGTCTTCGGCACGGGCGGCGCGGGCGCCGGGGGACTCGCGGTTCTGGTGGGCGCGATCGCGCCCATCGGTTTGGCCAACCAGTTCGGGTACGAAGGAAGCGCGAACGCCACCAACCTGGCAACCGGAGTTCCGGGCCGGCTGGAGGTGCACTCCCGAGCCGCCGCGCACGCCCTCTTCACCGTGCCGATGCTGCTGCTCGTCGCGGCCGTCACCGGGTTCGCGGCGGGCGGGCCGGGCGGCGTCCCGGCGCAGGTCGGCATGCTCCTGGCGGTGTACGGATTCGGTCTCGCGCTGGTGCTGCCGATCTCGGTGGTGTTCGCGTACGCCCTGCCGGATCCGACGACGCCGTTCGCGCTCTCCTCCGGCGGCGGCATCAGCAAGGCGCTGCCCAGCCTGGGCGCGATGGTGGGCGCGCTGATCGGCGCCATCCCGGTTCTGGTCGCCGCTTACCTGCTCGGCCCGGTCTGGACGTGGGTGGGTCTGCCGCTCGGTGCGGGGTACGGCCTGGGCGCGTACCTGATCGGCGCGAACCTGGCCGGGTCCATGCTGGACAGGCGGATGCCGGAGGTCCTGGCCGCGGTGACGACGCGTTAGCGCATCTTGCGCAGCCCATCCCGCTTCACGAAAATGACCCGTCGCTCGGTGGCGTCGCCGGACGGGCCCAGCACGTAACCGTCGATCCAGAGCCAGCCGTCGTAAGTGATCCGCGGATCGACCCGGATCACCCGAAATGTCAGGGACCGGGCTCCCGCGAACTGGACACTGGCCGCACCACCCACGTAAAGCACGTCCCCTGCCTGGGGCAACGCTTCACTCATAGGCGGGCCGCCTCCCGTCATCACCGCGATCGACACTACACAAATCGGGTGATCGGATGACAGGTAGGCGACCGTCCACTTTCGAGTGCAGTCAGGGCCGGCCCGCCGTACGCGACTCGGGGCCGACCAGGCCGTCCTGGCGTACGAAGATCCGCCGCCGCTGCAGCGCGTTGCCGGCTGGACCGAGGACGTAGCCTTCCAGCCAGATCCAGCCGTCGTAGGTGACCCGCGGGTCAACCCTGATGATCCGGAATGTCAGCGCCCGATCGCCCGAGAACTGGACGCTTGCATCGGCACCGACCATGACGATGTCGCCCGGTCGCAGCACCACTCGACGTCTCCCTCCGTGGACCAGCCGACTACAAAATAGTTCCTGATCAATTAAATGGGATAGCGGCATGCACAATCTGTAATAGGGAGAATGATCGGATGAACACCGACGAACCGGGCGGCCGAATTCACTCATCCGATCCGTTCGCCGTGCCGGACTCGGAAAAATCCGCCGTGCGCCGCCTCCGGGGCCGGTTCGCCGCGCCCGTCACGGTCTGGACCACACCCGGTCCGGGCGGCCTCACCGTCTCGTCCACCGTGGTCGCCGACGGCAATCCGGGCCGGATCCTCGGCCTGATCGACGAGGAGAGCGACTTCTGGGACGCGGCCGAGCAGTCCGGGCGCTTCGCGGTCGTCACCCTGACATCCGCCGACCGGCAGCTGGCCGACCGGTTCGCCGGCCTGATGCCGTCGCCGGGCGGGCTCTTCGCCACCGGCGACTGGCAGGACACCCCGTACGGCCCGGTGCCGGCCGGCGCCGCCACCTGGGCCGGTTGCCGGCTGGAGAGCAACCGCGAATGCGGGTGGGCGCTGCTGGTCGAAGGCGTGATCGAATCGATAAACGTTTCTGACCTCGCGACCCCGCTGGTCCACTATCGGGGGCGGTACACCGGCCTCGCCTGACTACCACTGGGCGCAATCAGACCACCACTGGGCGCAGACGACGACCGGCGGGCGGTGACCTGGCACACACCTTCGTACGGTGCCGGGACAAGACCGAGCCCGAAGGTGGTGAATCCCCGTGCCTGCTTCAGCGGATAGATACCTCGAAGTCCAGCGCTCCGAGGAGTTCGCTCAGCTCCGCCACAAGCTGCGCAGCTTCATCTTCCCGACGACGATCGCGTTCATCGTCTGGTACGCCCTCTATGTACTGCTCTCCGCGTACGCGCGGGACTTCATGAGCATCAAGCTGATCGGCAACATCAACATCGCCCTGGTGTTCGGCATCCTCCAGTTCGTGTCGACGTTCGGGATCGCCTGGTTCTACGCCCGGTACGCGGCGAAGGAGCTGGACCCGCGCGCCGACGCCGTCTACAACGAGCTGGAGAACAACCCCGAGGCCGCCGCCACCACGCCTGAGGGGAGCGCCAGCTGATGGAATTCCTCTTCGCAGCGGAGGCGAGCACCAGCACCTCACGCACGCTGACCATCACGCTCTTCCTGGTCTTCGTCGCGATCACGCTCGGCATCACCATCTGGGCCAGCCGGCAGACGAAGACCGCCACCGACTTCTACGCCGGCGGCCGGCAGTTCTCCGGCTTCCAGAACGGCATGGCGATCGGCGGCGACTACATGTCGGCCGCGTCGTTCCTCGGCATCGCCGGCCTGATCGCCCTCTACGGGTACGACGGCTTCCTCTACTCGATCGGCTTCCTGGTCGCCTGGCTCGTCGCGCTCCTGCTGGTCGCCGAGTTCCTGCGCAACTCCGGCAGGTACACGATGGCCGACGTCCTGGCGTTCCGGATGCGCCAGCGGCCGGTACGCACCGCGGCCAGCGTCTCCACCATCGTCGTGTCGATCTTCTACCTGATCGCCCAGATGGTCGGCGCCGGCGCGCTCGTATCGCTGCTGCTCGGGCTCAAGCCGGGCACCGAGTTCCTCGGGATGGACGCGGCCACCGCCAAGGTCGCGACGATCATCCTGGTCGGCACGTTGATGATCATCTACGTGACGGTCGGCGGGATGAAGGGCACCACCTACGTCCAGATCGTCAAGGCGTTCATGCTCATGGGCGGTGCCTTCATCATGGTGCTGCTGGTGCTGGCGCACTACAAGTTCAACCTGTCCGCGCTGCTCGGCGACGCCGCGGAACAATCCGGCAAGGGATCGGCCTTCCTGGAACCCGGCTTGAGATACGGCGTGGAGACCGCCGGCGACGCGGCCAAGACGTTCTACAGCAAGATGGACCTGCTCTCGCTGGGTCTCGCTCTGGTGCTCGGCACGGCAGGCCTGCCGCACATCCTGACCCGCTTCTACACGGTTCCGACAAGCCGGATCGCGCGTAAGAGCGTGCTCTGGGCGATCGGCATCATCGGCACCTTCTACCTGTTCACCCTGGCCCTCGGCTTCGGCGCGGCGGCTCTGGTGGGTGGCGCGAACATCACCGCGCAGGACAAGGCGGGCAACACCGCGGCGCCGCAGCTCGCTCAGGCGCTCGGCATCGACTATTTCGGCGGCGAGACCGGCGGCGCGATCATGCTGGCGATCATCGCGGCCGTCGCGTTCGCCACGATCCTGGCCGTAGTGGCCGGTCTCACACTGGCTTCTTCGTCGAGCCTCGCGCACGACTTCTACGCCAGCGTGATAAAGCGCGGGAACGCCTCCGAGCGTGACGAGGTGCGCGTCGCCCGGATCGCGGCCCTCGGCATCGGCGCGGTCGCGATCGCTCTGTCGATCTTCGCGCAGAGCCTGAACGTCGCCTTCCTGGTGGCGCTCGCGTTCGCGGTGGCGGCGTCGGCGAACCTACCGGCGATCCTCTACAGCCTCTTCTGGCGCCGCTTCAACACCGCCGGCGCTCTCTGGTCCATCTACGGTGGCCTGGGCTCCGCGGTGCTCCTCGTGTTCTTCTCACCGGTCGTGTCCGGCTCCGCGACGGCCATGTTCCCGGACCAGGACTGGCACTTCTTCCCGCTGTCCAACCCGGGCATCATCTCGATCCCGCTCGGTTTCCTCTTCGGCTGGATCGGCACGGTCATCTCCAAGGAGACCGACCCGGAGAAGTACGCGGAACTCGAGGTCCGGTCGCTGACCGGCCACGGGGCACACTGACTCGACACCTAGCACGGGCCGGCGAGTCGCCACGCCGGCCCGTGTGTCGAATCTCATAACCGGAGAAAATCTCCCACCTTCGTGCCGAAGCGAGCGGCGGGTCCAGATCCTTCGCCTTGACTACGTAATCTGGATCCATGTCAGCCACCTCCTCCCCTAGCGGCTACCCCTCCGGACGGGCGTCCGTGCCCGCTTACGGGGGCCGGGCTCAGGCCCGCCCCACGGGAGGCCCGCGCGACGACTACGACAACTACGACGACTACGCGCCGACCGACCGGTCCCCGAGCGGGCCTGGCGGCCCCGGCGGGCCCGGCGGGCCCGGTGGACCCGGCGGCCCCGGCGGTCCCGGGCGCTCCTACAAGGGACGCCGCCCGCGTCCGCGCTGGAAACGGATCGCGCTGGTGGTGGGCATCGTCCTGCTGATCCTGGCCGTGATCGCCGGCGTCTCGGCGTACGGATACTTCAACGGCCTGGACAACAATCTCAAGCGCACCGACGCGTTCTCCGAGATCACCGCGGACCGGCCGGCCAAGACGGTCGAGGGCGCGTTCAACATCCTGCTGGTCGGCAGCGACTCCCGGGACCCGGACGCGAAGCAGGACGCCAAGAACGCCTGGCGCGCCGACACGCTGATGGTCATGCACGTCCCGGCCGACCACAAGTCCGCTCAGCTCGTCTCGATCCCGCGTGACCTCTGGGTGCAGATCCCGGCCGGCAACAACGACGCCTGCACCTCGGGCAGCCGGGCGAAAATCAACGCGGCCTTCGCGTTCGGCGGCATCCCGCGCGCGGTGCGGACCGTCGAGTGCATGACCGACGTGCGCATCGACCACGTCATGGCGATCGACTTCGGCGGCTTCAAGGAGGTCACCGACGCGATCGGCGGCGTCGACCTCAAGGTGGACCAGAGCATCACGTCGATCCACAAGCCGTACCGGAAGTTCACCAAGGGCATGATGCACATGGACGGCGCCCAGGCGCTGGACTGGGTGCGTCAGCGCAAGCAGTTCGCCCGCGGCGACTTCGCCCGCATGCAGCACCAGCAGGAGTTCCTGAAGGCCGTCATGGACAAGGCCGCGAGCGGCGGCACCCTGGCCAGCCCGACCAAGCTGGACGCCTTCCTGGACTCGGTCTCGGCAGCGGTCACGGTCGACGAGACGTTCTCGCTGAAGGACATGGCACTGCAGTTCCGCAGCCTGCGCGGCGAGAACCTGACGTTCATGACCAGCCCCAACAAGGGCAGCGACACGATCAGCGGCCAGTCCGTGGTGGTGTCCGACCGGGAGAAGGCGATCGCGCTCTACAAGGCGATGGCCGACGACAAGATGGCCGAGTACATGGCCGCAAATCCGGTCAAGAAGTAACATCCGGCCGCAGGTGGGACGGCTTCTTCAGATTGAAACTTGCTAGATCTTCAGTTGTACGCAGGGTGTCCGTAAGGTTATGCAGCCCCTCCTCCCACCCCCTTGGAGAGCTGCATGACCGTCACGGCCGACCGTCCGACGCCGTCATCGGATCTTGCCTCTCTGCTCGACCCCGACGCGCCTGACGGGCCACGGGAGATCCGGTCCCGCAAGGCGAAAAAGGTTCGCTCGCCGCTCTGGGCCCGGATCACCACATCGGTCGGCGTCGTACTGCTGGTGGCGAGCGCGGGCGGGCTGGTCGGCGGCAAGGTCATGATCAGCAAGACGACCGACAGCATCGCGCTGGAGAACCTGACCGGCGACGCGAAAAAGACCGAGGCGGAGGGCGGCGGCGCCACCCTCGAGGGCCCGATCGACATGCTGCTGATGGGCGTGGACGCCCGGGAGCGGTGGGCCGCCGACGAGCTGCGGTCCGACACGATCATCGTGCTGCACATCCCGGCCAGCCACGACCAGGCGTACCTGATCTCGATCCCGCGCGACACCGAGGTCACCGCCCCGGCGTTCGCGCCGAGCAAATACTCCGGCGGCACGGTCAAGGCGACCGAGGCGTTCTTCTTCGGCGCACAGAACGGCGGCGGCTGGACCGGCGGCGCCCAGCTGCTCTCGAAGACCCTGAAAGCCGAGACCGGGATCAGCTTCGACGGCGCCGGCATCATCAACTTCGGCGGCTTCAAGCAGGTCATCGACGAGCTCGGCGGCGTCAAGATGTGCGTCGACCAGCAGGTCACCTCGAAACACATGAAGCTGGTCGGCGGCGAGCCGATGTGGCTGGCCGAGGCCCGCAAGTCCGGCAAGCCGATGAAGGACGTCGTGCACGAGGTCGGCTGCAAGGAGATGGAGGGCTGGGAGGCGCTTGATTACGCCCGCCAGCGCTACGGCCTCAAGAACGGTGACTACGACCGCCAGCGCCACCAGCAGCAGCTGATCAAGGCGATGGCGAAGAAGGCGTCCAGCAGCGGCACCCTCACCAACCCGCTCAAGATCAGCTCGATCATCAAGTCGGCGGGCGAGGCGCTCGTCCTGGACATCGGCGACATCCAGCTCACCGACTTCGTCCTGGGGCTCTCCGGCGTCGCGGCGAACGACATGGTGCTGCTCCGGACGAACGACGGGACCTTCTCCGGCAACGGCAACGGCCGCGAGGTCTTCAACGACACGAGCAAGGCCATGTTCCAGGCGGTCAAAGAGGACAAGCTGGCCGAGTTCGTACTCGACAACCCGGACGTCGTCGCAACCGAGAAGTGACGTCGTAATCTGTTCCCGTGTTCGGACCACACGTACCCAGCATCACCTCTGACGAGGTTGAGCCCGGCGCCTTCCTTCTCGACGTTCGCGAACCCGACGAGTGGACCGCCGGGCACGCGCCCGGCGCCCACCACCTGCCGATGATGGAGGTCCCGGCCCGGATGGCCGAGGTACCGACGGATGGCGACGTGGTGGTGGTCTGCCGGGCCGGTGGACGCTCCGGTCAGGTCGTCGCCTATCTGATCAACCAAGGGTGGGACAACCTCCGCAACCTCGACGGCGGCATGCAGGCCTGGGCCGCTGCCGGGCGCGATGTAGTGAGTGAGGACGGACAGCCGGCCCGCGTGATCTGAAAGTCCCAGGGACATGCCCGCCGAAAACTACCGTCCGCTCGTCTTCGCCCATCGTGGCGGAGCGGACGCACTGCCCGAGCACACGCTCGGGGCGTACCTGCGCGCGCTGGAAGAAGGCGCGGACGGCCTTGAGTGCGATGTTCGCCTGACCCGTGACGGCCATCTGGTCTGCGTGCACGACGGGCGCCTGGAACGGACCAGCAACGGCCGGGGACGGGTCAGCGCCAAGACCCTCGCCGACCTGGAGACGCTGAACTTCGG
The DNA here is from genome assembly GCF_003259845.1 of Actinoplanes lutulentus. GTDB lineage: Bacteria > Actinomycetota > Actinomycetes > Mycobacteriales > Micromonosporaceae > Actinoplanes > Actinoplanes lutulentus. The sequence goes on along the minus strand of NZ_QLMJ01000010.1, from coordinate 272,077 downwards.
CTCCTGGCACCCCGGGTACCCCGCCGAGGAGGAGCTGCCGGTCCTGTCCCGGCTGCTCACCCTGGAACGGCTGCTGGAGGCGCTGCTCTCCTCCGGCCGCCGGGTCCGCCTGCTGATCGAGACGAAACACCCGTCCCGGTACGGCGCCGAGGTGGAGCGCCGGCTCGTGCGGATGCTCCGTCACTACGGACTCGCCGATCCGAAGCCGGACGACCTCGTACAGGTCACCGTGATGTCCTTCGCGGCGCTGGCACTGCGGCGCATCCGGGCGCAGGCGCCCGGTGTGCCGCGGGTCTTCCTCATGGAGTTCGTCCCGCCCGGCCTCGGCCGCGGACGGCTGCCGTTCGGCGCGCACGCCGCCGGACCCGGCGTCGAAGTGATCCGGGCACGGCCCGGGCTGCTGCCGGCGATCCGCGCGGCCGGACACCAGACATACGTCTGGACCGTGAACGAACCAGCGGATCTCGAACTCGTCCTGGCACACCGGGTCGATGGTGTGATCACCGATCGTCCACGGTTCGTGCTGGACCAACTCGGTGGAGTGTGACCTGCGACACTCAACGGCCACCAGCTGCAGGATCCGCTTAGGTTCATCTGCCCAAAACCCGGCGGGCGAGGCAGACTCGCAGACATGCCGGACCGCCGTCCCGACTACGTGACACTGACCCGGGGTCAGATCGCGGCGCTCGACCGCGTCAACGCGGGTGAGCCGGGTCTGTCCGTGCTCCAGCAGTTCGTCCGGCTCGCGCAGGACGTGCTCGGGGCACGCGGCGCGGGCTTCGCGGAATACGCGACGGGCCACGCCCGGATCATCTCGGCCACCGGGGTCTGCGAGCCGGCGCTCGGCCGCCGCGTGGAGCGGCCCGGCAACCCGGCGGTGCTGCCTCTCGACTCGGTGAACAGCGCGTTCGCCGGCAAGATCGAGGGCGGGGAGCTGCGCCACATGCTCGGCGCCCGCTGCGAGATGAACCGCATCGTGGTCGGCTCCCTGCACGTCTACTTCGGCGATGACGACGACCCGGGCCCCGAGCACCACGCCGTCATGGAGCTCATCGCCGGCCACCTGGGCCGTCTCTACGGGCGGCAGGCCGGGCTCCCGGTGCACCCGGAGCCGGCGCCCGAGCAGGCCCTGCGCCAGGAGGACCGGGACCTCTGGGTCGCGGTCACCAGCCACGAGTTGCGGACGCCGGTCACGGTCATCAAGGGGTACGCGGACACCCTCACCAACCACTGGGAGACCCTCGGTGAGGCGGGGCGCAGGGAGGCCGTCCGGGTCATCGGCACCCGTGCCGGCGAGCTGGCCCGTCTGCTGGACCGTCTCCTTTCGGCCACCACCGACGACGGCTCGGTCGGCACGTCAGCGGCCGGCCCGTTCGACCTGGCCGAGGCGTTGCGTGCGGCGGCCGGCGAGCTGCCCGGCGCCCTGCGGGGACGGATCCGCTTCGGCGACCTGCCGCCCGGCCTGCCGAAGGCGTACGGGAACCGCGACTCCATCACCACGATCCTCACCGAACTGGCCACCAACGCCGAGCGGAACTCGGAACCGGACACCCCGATCGAGGTCTGTGCCGGCACCGACGACGACACGCTGCGGTTCCGGGTCTCCGACCAGGGCGTCGGCATCGCACCGGAAAACGTGGAGCGTGCCTTCGAGCGTTACTGGCGGGCCGGCGACAACGGCCGCCAGCCCGGCGCCGGGCTCGGCCTCTACCTGGTCCGCCGGTTGATAGAGCGCCAGAACGGCTGGGTCTCGCTACGCCCGAGGGACAGCGGTGGCACGGTCGCCGAAGTACGCCTTCCGCGTGCCTGAATCCTCCCATTTCCGGACACGGGGTGGCCCACGTCACGGGTTCCGAGGAACAACCGCTTACGCTGTTTCCTCGTGAGCAAGCGTCGTAAGTCCCGCGAAACCGCCCCGAAGACCAAGCTGCGCGACATTTTCGTCGCCCGCCCCTTCGAGGGCCTGGCCGATGAGCCGGAGTGGGTCGCGCTGCGCGAGCTGGTCCCCGCGGCCTCCGCGCCGCTGACCCTCAAGCCCGAGGTCGTCGAGGAGTTCGGCGACCGCCCGGTCACCCTCTCCACCGTGCTGCCGATGGCCTGGCCGGCGATGACCCGGGCCGACGGCCGCGTCTTCATCGGTCTTCAGCGGCACGTCCAGTCCGGTGACGTCTCCCGCGACCTGGCCGTGGCGATCCTCAGCGCGCTGCAGACCAAGCCCGGTGACACGGTCGCCGTCCCGGCGCTGCCCGGCGAGGGCCCGCGCCTGCAGGACCTCCTGGTCGACGGCCCGCTCGACATCACCATGCACGACGGCTTCGAGTACTGGCTGGACGCCGACCAGATCCAGGACTCCAACGTGCGGGCGTCCCTGGAGCGGGCGAACGCCTCCATCTACCCGACAATCCGGCTCGCCGCCGCGAAGGCCGCGTACTGGTGCCGGGTCGCCCCGGAGAAGAGCCACATCCGCTGGGTGCTCCCGGAGGCCGAGGACCAGGCTCTGGACGCGCTGGCCCGGCTCTCCGCCGCGGGCGAGCTCCTGCTCGGCGAGAACACCAAGTTCGCCGGCATGTTCCGCGCCCACGGCGTGCTCGTCCCGGTCTGGGACGTCCCCGGCGAGCCGGACGGCACCGACTTCGAGGCCCCGCTGGCCGATTTCGCCAAGCGGTACGCCGACACCCTCGCGGTCAACGAGCCCCTCGACGCGGCCGCCCGCCGCGCCAAGCAGGGCCTGATCGGCCGCCAGCTCACCCTCCGCTGACCCGTTATCGGCTAGTTAGCGGATCACGCGTAATCGGGCAGCTCATGCACCTCGGGCCGCCCCGGCCGCTGCCCAGCTCGGAACCGCTGATCCGGATCACTTCGATCCCGGCGCGTTCCAGCTGGGCGTTCGTCTCCACGTTGCGCTCGTAAGCGACGCAGAGCCGAGGGGCGAGCGCCAGCGTGTTGTTCCCGTCGTCCCACTGCTCCCGCTCGGCGGTCACCGGGTCGAGTCCGGTGTCGATCACCCGCAGGTGGTCGATGCCCATCGCCTCGGCGGCCGCCTCCAGGAACGGGCGTGGCGCGCGGACCAACAGCTCGTCGTCGAGCCCGGCGGTCACGGTCCAGGCCACCAGCGAGCCGGCGACGTTGGGGTACATCACCACGGCGTCGACGTCGACCATCGTGCAGACGGTGTCGAGGTGCATCGTGGCGCGTTCCTGGGCGATCGGCACGGCCAGCACGGTGTGCGCGAGGCCGGCGGACAGCACGCGGCGGGCGAGACGTTCGGCGCCGGCCGGTGTGGTGCGCTCGCCGACGCCGATCGCGAGCACCCCGGGCGCCAGGACCAGCACGTCGCCGCCCTCGACGTGTTCCAGCGCCGGGTCGTACAGCAGTGGCGCCGTGGCGAAGCGCGGGTGATAGCGGTAGATCGCCTGGGTCAGCGTGGTCTCCCGGCGGCGGGCCGGCATGGCCAGGCTGGTGACCGCGACCCGGTCGCCCACCCAGACCGACGAGTCGCGGGTGAAGAGCAGGTTCGGCAGGGGGTCGATCACGAAGTCGTACCGGTCCATCATTTCGTAGACCAGGCCGCCGGCGCCGGGCTTGATCTCCTCGTGCGCCAGGCCCGCCATCAGGACACCGGCCAGGCGCGCCGGTTCCAGATCGCGAAGGTACGACGTGACGACCGCCCGCAACGAGTCGCCGAGGCGTGGATCGGCCAGCACTCCCGCGGTCAGCTCCTCGCGGGCCTGCTCCACGGCGAGGGTTTCGGTCAGCAACGTTTCGAGATACAGCACCTCGACGCCGCGGGACCGTAAGGCCTCGGCAAACGAGTCGTGTTCCTCTTGGGCCCTGCCGACCCACGGAATAGCGTCGAAGAGCAGGGAGTCGTTGTTACGTGGCGTCAGCCGGGCCAGCTCAGCGCCGGGCCGGTGCAGCAGGACGGTGCGCAGGGTGCTCACTTCACTGTCGACGTACACATCGCCGACGTTAGCGGGTACCGAGTGCGATCAGGTCGTGACGTTCTGACTAGATCTTGGGACGACCATGCATCCCACGGACGGTGGCGATAACTTGTCAGGGTGCGACGAGACTGCGGCACTCAGGCGTACACATGCACCATCCGAAAGAAGATGTTGTCCGTGAATGCGGCATTCATCCATAGTCCTTCACCTTTCTTTCCACTCTCCAGACCTGTTCCGTAGGCACACGAGCACGTACGGTAGTTGGAAAAGAGAGCCCAACTGACCTTTTGCCGGAGGTCGCAGTGACTGTCTTCCCCGCCCGCCCCGCTCTTCCCGTCCCGACCAGGGCACTCACGCCCTCTGACCAACACCATCCGGGGCCATCCGCCCTGGAGCCTCCTCGTCTCACGCCCGCCGAGTGGGCGCGGCGTCGTCGCGCCGACCGCGACGCACGGCGTCTCGAGGCAGCCGGAGCTCGCGCGCTGACGCGACTCGACCGTCTCGGGCCCAACTGGCACATCGTCGACTGGCCTCGCACGGACGTCATGCAGGCGTACGCCGAGCCCGATCCCGCCGACGAGCGCGCCGGTTTCCTCGCCATCGGTCCCGGCGGTGTCTATGCGGTCACCGTCGCCGACCACGGCCGGTCCCGCGTCCTGATCGCAGGCGACGTCGTGCAGATCAACGGAAAGCGCCCGCAGTACATCGCGGAGGCTCGCCGGGACGCACGCCGGGCTGCCAAGGCACTCTCCGCCGCCGTCGGGATGAATGTGCCGGTGACAGCCGTGCTGGCATTCGTCGGATCGGGCGTCATCAGCGTCCACGGTCTACCGAAAGACTGCCTCGTCGCCACCGACAAGGAGCTTGACCGCTTGCTGATCGCCGGGGGCGCGAAAATCTCCCCGGCTACCGCCAGCAAACTCTCAGCCGTGGCACACCACCCGGGAACCTGGGCAAATGCGCCCTATCGGCCCGCTGGTGACTACCGTTGGTACAGCAACGGACAGACGGCCGCTGACAAGCGGCCGACCCGCCGGTAACGTTCCTTCCTGACGTCGTCGACGGCCGGCGCCGTGATCGAGTGATCGATCGCCGCGCCGGCGGTCGCCGCGATGGATACGAGGAGGAGCGGGTGGCGCATGTTGAGCTCTCCCTCTCGGGAGCGTTCGTACCCCAGGCCCGGACACCAGCCGAAGCCGAGTTCGTCACCAGCGTGGAGCGCTGGAGCGCGGCGGTGGCGATCGCCGAGGAGCCGTGTCTGGTCATCGACAACAGCGGTCTGATCCTGGCCGTCTCACCCTCATGCAGCGAGCTGCTCGGCCTGGGCAAGCCCGCCGAGGCGCTGGGCCAGCGGCTGAACTCCGCACTGCAGCTGATCGACTTCACCGCCGGCGCAGGCCGGCTGGAGGAGCCCGAGGCGGACAAGATTCCGCCGCTGCTCGCGGTGAGCAGCGAGCGCCTCGCGCGCGGGCTGCTGCGGGTGGCGGGCGACCCTCCGCTGACCGTCGACGCTGTCTCCACGCCGTTGCTGGCGGGTGATCGGGTGGCCGGTTCGCTGACCTTCCTATCCCCAGTACGGTACTGACGTCCGCTTTGTCCTCGAAGGTGTGGCGTTTGCCGCAGCTGACTGGCATTGGTCGTTACACGCCCGCAACGTAGTCTGCCCTCATGCTGGATCTAGACCTGTTACCAGGTGAGTACGCGGTGTGCCGGTTGCCCGCCGGTTCAACCCTGCCCGCCTCCCTCACGACGGGTCCGGACGACAAGAGCGTGATCTCGGTGACCTGGGGCGTCGACGAGCTCTCGATCATCTGTCCCCAGCACCGGGCTCCGGCCGACGCGATCGCCGACACGGCGTGGCGATGTCTGCGCGTGACCGGCCTGGATCTGAACCTGACCATGACCGGCGTGCTCGCCTCGCTGGTCGGCCCGCTCGCCGAGGCCCGCGTCAACATCGTGACCTTCTCGACGTACGACACGGATTACCTGCTGGTCCCGTCGGTACGCCTCACCGAGGCGGTCAACACCCTGACTTCGGTCGGCCACCGTATCGCCGGATGACCGCCCGGCTCCTACGATGAGCCGGTGTCCCCCCGCACACGCCGTTTTCTCCCGGTCGCAGGTCTCCTGCTGATGGCCGGCTGCGGTGCGCCGCCACCCGCGGCCCCCGTGGATGCCCCCGCACCCGTGGTCAGCGCCCCCAGCGTGGCCGCCATCCCGTCGTTGCCGCCTGTCACGTTCGTTCCGCTGGACCCGACGACGACAGCGCCGCCCATCGCGACACTTCCGACGACGTATCCGACCTATCCCACGGTGACCGCGACGGTCCCGACGGTTCCGACGGTTCCGACGACCTCGCCGGTGACCACCACCTCGCCGACGCCGTCACCCACTCTGTCGCATGCGAAGAAGTGCACCGGCGAACCGACCGGCAAACAGATCCTCGCCCTGCTCAAGGGCAACCCGGCCGTTCCGGACGCCACGTTGAAGGTCGACGAGGGCCCGTTCTGCTCCGGCGTCTGGTCGTTCACCACGGTCAAGCTGGCCACCGGGGACGCCGAGACCCTCTCCGTGGTCACCACCGGCAAGGGCAGCACCCTCACCCTGGTCACCGCCGGCACCGACGTCTGCAACCCCCGGGTCCAGACCGAGGCACCGGTCGGCATCCGCGTACTGGCCTGCGGCTCCTGAACCGTCCGAACACATAGACTGGCCCGATGCCCGGTACGCCGCCCACACGATTCGCATACCTCGGTCCGGAGGGCACCTTCACCGAGGCCGCTCTGCGTACCCTCCCGGCCGCCGAGCGTGGGGTACGCACCCCGGCCCGCAGCGTCCCGGAGGCCCTCGAAGCGGTGCGTTCGGGCGAGGCGGACGCCGCCCTGGTCCCGCTGGAGAACTCGGTCGGCGGGGCCATCCCGGTCACCCTCGACGAGCTGATCACCGGCAGCCCGCTGATGATCACGCGAGAGGTGCTGCTGCCTGTCGAGTTCGTGCTGGCCGCGCGGACCCTCACGCCGCTCGCCGAGTTGCGGACGATCGCGGCGCACCCGCAGGCGTCCGCGCAGTGCCGGCACTGGCTCCAGGCGAACGTGCCGGACGCCGTCGTGGTGGACGTGCTCTCCAACGCCACCGCGGCGCTCAGCGCTGCCGCCGGGGAGTACGACGCGGCCATCTGCGCCCCGATCGGCGTGCCCCGCAACAACCTGGCCGTGCTCGCCGAGAAGGTGGCCGACCGGGCCGAGGCGGTGACCCGCTTCGCGCTGCTCACCCGCCCGGGCGCGCCGGCCGCTCCGACCGGCGACGACGTGACGTCGCTGGCCGTCTCGATCCGGCACGACCAGGTGGGCGCGCTGCTCGCGGTGCTCACCGAGCTGGCGGTGCGGGGCATCAACCTGTCCCGCATCGAGTCCCGCCCGACCGGTGAGCAGCTCGGGACGTACGTCTTCTTCCTGGACTGCACCGGGCACGTGGCTGAGGCCCGGCTCGGCGAGGCCCTGCAGGGCCTGCGCCGGATCTGCGCCGAGGTGCGGTTCCTGGGTAGTTATCCCAAGCACCGGCTCCAGCCGGAGTCGCCGGTGGCGCCGCCGCGCGGCCTCTCCGACACCGACTTCGCCGACTCGGCGGCCTGGCTGGAGCAGCTGCGCAACCCGGTCTAGTCGTCGAAGAGGTTGTCCAGGATGCCGCCACCGCCGCTTGACTTCGACGAACCCTGACCGGCGCCGGCCAGGCCACCCGGGGGCTCCTCGGACGGCTGCACGATCACGAAGCCGCGGCCGCTGAAGCTCATCGTGAACCGCTCACCGGTGCTGCGGCCCAGCAGCGTGCCGAAGCTGAACTGCTCGGCCCGGTGGAACCCGGTCTGCAGCGAGGCCGACCAGGCGATCGCGGCCTGCGGGTCGACGTATGTCGGCGCGTCGACGTTGAGCACCACGGGCGTGCCGTTCGTCATCACGGCGATCCGCCCGGCGCCGGTGAAGACGCAGTTGAACAGGCCGGCGTTGGACATCATCCCGGCGCCGCCGACGACCTTGATGTCGTAGTTGAGCGTCGAGTCGAAGGCCAGCACGTTCGACCCGTTGATGGAGAGGGCGTCACCCTGCTCCAGGTCGATGAGGTGGATGTCGGCGGCGCGCTCGGCCAGGAAGACGTCGCCCTGGCCGCGTACCCGCATGAGCGGCACACCCTCGCCGGTCAGCTTCTGCTTGAGGAACTTGCCGAGGCCGCCCGAGCCGAGTGCCTCGAACTGCACCTGACCCTGGTACGCCACCATCGACCCGGTCCGGGCCAGAAATTCGCCGTTCAGCTCAGCCTTGAGCAGCTTGGAGTTCTGGAGCCGCAGCCCGGGCTGAGCCGATTCCTTCTCGAGGTTTTCCGCTGAGAAAAGTTCGCTGCGCATGATCCCAGAGTAGAAACTGGGAGCAATTAACCCCAACCGAGGTCGTGAAGTCGCTGGTCATCGATCCCGAAATGGTGGGCGATCTCGTGCACCACGGTGATCGCGACCTCGTCGACCACGTCCTGCTCGCTGTCGCAGACCTGCAGCGTGGCGTTGCGGTAAATGGTGATCCGATCGGGGAGCGTCCCTGCGTAATCCCAGCCTCGATCGGTGAGCGCCGTGCCCTCGTAGAGGCCGAGCAGGTCGTCGCCGCCGTCCGGCGGGGCGTCCTCGACCAGGAAGACCACGTTGTTCATGAGGGAGAGCAACTCGTTGGGCACCTCGTCCAGAGCATCTCCGACGAGCTCTTCGAACCGTTCACGACTCATGTTCACCGGCACGGTCGCAATTGTGCCCGGAATACAGCGTTCGATGGGAAACCGGCGCGGCCGGAACCGCGCCGGGCCCAAAAAAGATCTAGACGAGCTTCGCGACCAGGGTGATCGGAGCACCCGGCGAGAGCAGCTTGGAGATCGGGCAGTTCTCCTTGGCGCCTTCGGCGATCTTCTGGAAGGTCGTGTCGTCGATGCCGGGAACGTCGCCGACGGTCTCCAGTTCGATGCCGGTGACGCCGAAGCCGCCGTCGACCTTGTCCATCCGGACCTTCGCGACGGTCTCCACCGACGTCGGCGTGAAGCCCGCGTCGGCGAGGCCCTTCGAGAACGCCATCGAGAAACAGCCGGAGTGCGCGGCCGCGATGAGCTCCTCGGGGTTGGTCCCCTCGCCCTCCTCGAAACGCGACTTGAAGGAGTAGTTCCCCTGCAAGCCGCCCTTACCGGTCTTGACAGTGCCGGAACCCTCGGTGAGGTTCCCTTCCCAGCGAGCTGAAGCAGTACGAATAGGCATGACCAGAACGCTAGCCCATCCGGCGGCCGCTGGTCCGTAGTCGACGCAAGGGGCCATTATGGAGCGCATGTCCTCCGATTCCGAGTCAGTGATCGAGTTCGGTGCGCCCGAGGCGGCGGAGAAGCCCCGCCGCTTCACGTACCTTCGCGACCTCGGTTCGGACCGGCGGGTCCCGGCCCTGGTCGCCGGGATCGGCGGTGTCGCGGCCTTCGCCTCGTTGATCTCCGAGTGGCAGGTCACGACGATGGACAACATCGCCTTCGTCGACGGCGAGCCGGTCCAGTCCGAGATGTTCCCGGCCAACCTGATCGATCTCGGTGGGGCCGGCGCGGCGTACCTCGGTGGTCTGTTTTTGCTGGTGACCGCGGTCGTGCTGACTCTTTTCGGTCCGGTGGCCGGCCGGCGTTACACCCGGCTGGCCGGGCTGAGCCTCGGCGGCATGCAGATCGCCCTGCTCCTCGCGGTGATTCAGATGCTCGGCTCCCAGTCGCTGCTGGTCTCCCGGTTCCTGAGCGTGCAGATCAACGACGACCCGCCGGTGGTGGAGTACGGCCGAGGCATCTGGTGCGCCCTGGCCGGAGTGGCGGCCGCCTTGGTCGCCCTCTGGATCTCGGACCGCGCGCCGGAACCGGATGACAACGAGCGCCGCGTGATCACCCGGACGGACGACGAGGAACCGCTGCCGGACGCGCCGCTGGAGCTGAGCATCACCCCGTCAGCGCCGTTCGCCCAGTTCCCCGGAGACCGCGATCAGCCACACCGGCTCTAGCCGATCGGGACGCAGGGGTATATCCGGGTGCTGATCGGACCAGCGCCCCGGTAGGCTCGGCAACCGTGATTGACCTGCGTCTGCTCCGGGATGACCCCGAACTGATCCGCGCCAGCCAGCGAACGCGCGGCGAGTCCACCGAGGTGGTCGACGTGCTGCTGCGCGCCGACGAGGAGCGACGAGCCGCCACCCAGCGGTTCGAGGCGGTCCGGGGCGAGCAGAAGTCCATCGGCAAAGACGTCGCCAAAGCAATAGGGGACGAGCGGGCGGCGCTCTTAGCGCGTACCAAAGACCTTGCGGTTGAGGTGAAAGCGGCGGAAGCCGCGGCAGGCGAGGCCGAGCAGGCACTGCGTCGCGCGCACCTGGCCGTGCCGAACATCGTCGAGCCGGGTGTGCCGGCCGGTGGTGAGGACGACTTCGTGGTGTTGCGCGAGGTCGGCGTGAAGCCGGAGATCGCCAACCCGAAGGACCACCTGGAGATCGGCGAGGCGCTGCGCGCGATCGACACCGAGCGTGGTGCGAAGGTGTCCGGTTCGCGGTTCTACTTCCTCACCGGCGTCGGCGCGCTGCTGCAGCTCGGCATGCTGCAGCTCGCGATCCAGCAGGCGGTCGAGCACGGGTTCATCCCGTCGATCACGCCGACCCTGGTGCGGCCGGAGTCGATGGAGGGCACCGGCTTCCTCGGCGCGCACGCCAGCGAGATCTACCGGCTCGAGGCCGACGACCTCTACCTGGTCGGCACGTCGGAGGTGGCCCTCGCGGCCTACCACTCGAACGAGATCCTCGATCTGAACGACGGTCCGGAGCGGTTCGCCGGCTGGTCGACCTGTTACCGGCGCGAGGCCGGCTCGCACGGCAAGGACGTGCGCGGCATCCTGCGGGTCCACCAGTTCGACAAGGTGGAGATGTTCTCGTTCTGCAAGCCGGAGAACGCGCTCGCCGAGCACCAGCGCCTGCTCGCCATGGAGGAGGAGATGCTCGCCAAGGTCGAGATCCCTTACCGGGTGATCGACGTGGCGGCCGGTGACCTGGGCAGCAGCGCGGCTCGCAAGTACGACTGCGAGGCCTGGGTGCCGTCGCAGGGCCGGTACCGCGAGGTCACCTCGACGTCGAACTGCACCACCTTCCAGGCCCGCCGGCTCAACGTCCGATACCGGGACGAGAACGGCAAGTCGCAGACCGCCGCGACGCTGAACGGGACGCTCGCCACCACCCGGTGGCTGATCCCGATCCTGGAGAACCACCAGCAGCCCGACGGCTCGGTCCGGGTGCCCAAGGCGCTCCAGCCGTTCCTCGGCAAGGAAGTGCTCGAACCCGTCAAGTGATCGCAACCGGCCGGCTACCAATTGTCATGGCAGCTGGTAGCCGAGCCGGTGTAGCGTTCTCCTTCCGCCCTCCGCGGGGGTTTCACCAAACCCTCGGAGGTCACGATGCTCAAGCCCGGTCTCCCCAAACTGATCGCCACGGACCTCGACGGCACCCTCGTCCGCTCGGATGACACGGTGTCGGCGTACACCCACGAGGTCTTGGACCGGGTTCGCGCGGCGGGCATCCGCATCGTCGCGGCGACCGGCCGCGGGCCGCGCCTCACCTCACTGGTCCGCAACGACATCCGCGTCGCCGACTTCCTCGTGCTGGCGCAGGGTGGCTGGGTGCTCGACCAGGCCGAGTCGCGGTACCTCCGCCAGGCCCGGTTGCCCGGCGAAACCCTCGGGCAGGCCCTCGCCGCCCTGGAGGCCGCGATCGGCAGCCCGCTCTCGGTGATGTTCGAGGCGCTGGAGCACGACGAGTCCCCGCTCTGGGGTGACTACGACCCGACCTGGCGTTACCCGGTGACGGTCGAGACGCGTACCCGGGCCGAGTGCCTCACCGGCGAAGTGATCAAGGCGTTCGCGCGGTCGTTCGACCACCACGTGGACGAGCTGCTCGCGGTCGCCCGCCGGGTCGTTCCGGCGGACCTCGCCACGGTGACCCAGGCCGGCCTCGACTACGTGGAGATCTGCCCGGCCGGCGTCGACAAGGGCACCGGCCTGGCCGTGGTCGCCGAGACGGTCGGCGTCGATCCGGCGGACGTGCTCGTCTTCGGCGACATGCCGAACGACCTGCCGATGTTCGCCTGGGCCGGCTGGGGCAAGGTCGCCGTGGCGAACGCCCACCCGGAGCTGCTCGCCCAAGCCGACGCGGTGACGCTCACCAATGATCAGGACGGTGTGGCGGTGTTCTTGGACGAGCTATTGTCGAGGTGATGAGCTTTCGCCTGGTAGCCACGGACATCGACGGCACTCTGATCAACAACGAGCGGGTCCTGACCAGGCGCACTCTGGACGTTCTGGCCCAGGTTCCGGTCCCGGTCATCCTGGTGACCGGCCGCCCGTTTCGCTGGCTCGACCAGCTGCAGGACCAGCTGCCCAACCCGCTGCCGGCGGTCTGCGCGAACGGCGCGGTCATCTACGACCCGCACACCGACGAGGTGCTGCGCGCCGACTCGATGCCCGTCGACGTCCTGCTCGACGTGACAAAACGCCTCCGCGACGCCGTCCCCGACATCGTCCTGGCCGTCGAGGTCGAGGACGGCCGCTCATTCCTGCACGAGGAGGCCTGGCCGATCCGCTGGGCCGGCGACCACCGGATCCAGGTGATCAGTTCCCCGTCGGAGCTGACGTCAGCGCCGGCGGTCAAGCTACTGGCCCGCTCCGCGTCCGCCGACCCCGACGACTTCCTGGCGCTGGTCAGCAACACCCTGGGCGGCATGGCCGAGGCCACCCGCTCCTCCTCGTCAGCCCTGGTCGAGATCTCCGCCGCCGGCGTCACCAAAGCCGCCGGCCTGGCCTGGCTCTGCGAACGCGACGGCATCACCGCCGACCAGGTCCTGGCCTTCGGCGACATGCCCAACGACATCCCGATGCTGACCTGGGCAGGCCGAGCGGTGGCGGTGGGCAACGCCCACCCGGCGCTGCAGGCGGTGGCGGATGAGATCTGCGAGACGAACGACAACGATGGCGTAGCCCTCTACCTGCAAAAAACCTTCAACCTTTTTTAGTACGCCCAACGCAAGGTGCCGTGGTCCCGAGGCCCTGACGTCCATGCCCCGGCGCTTCCCGCCGCCGGCCCTGGCGCCCCCAAGCCCAAACCACCCCACCGCCACTCGCCACCCGCAGCCGTTCCGCAGCGCTCCGCCCGCCGCCGGTTGCCGCCGGTTGCCGGTTGCCGCCGCTTGCCGGTTGCCGCCGCTTGCCGGTTGCCGCCGCTTGCCGCTGCCCGCCCGCCGCACGGTGCCACCGCCAGCCGCCCGCATTCGCCGCCACTCGCCGATGTTCGCCCGCCGGCCGCCGCCCGCGTTTCGCCACCGCTCGCCGATGCCCGCCGCCGATTGCCGCCCGCGTTTGCCGCCGCTTGCCGATGTTCGCCCGCTGGCCGCCGCCCGTTGGCGGCTGTCGGACGCCCTCCACTCTCTGCGAGCCAGGGTGACCCACCCAAAGCCGACACAGAACGGCCCCAACACCGCCCCCGTGTCGAGTTGGGGTCCGAACCGCACCCAAAATCGACACACACACCGCGATTCGTCTGCCGTGTCGATTTCGGGTTCGATATGCGCCTCGATTCGACACGTACCGGCGACGGCACTCGCGGCGTGTTGCCTTTGGCTCCGCCGAGCGAAGTGAAGCCCGGCCCCTGGACGAGCCGTAGCTCAAATAGGTCATCGGACTCTGGTTCGGTGTCTGGCCTACGGCTGGTGGACGCGAGCTGTAGGCCCGGTAGGTCATCGCAGCCCTCGTGATATGTCTGAGCTTCGGCTCGCCCGGGCGAAGAGACCTGCAGCAGCAAAGACGCGCCGTAAGTCGACACGGAACGCGGGTTTCGGGCGGGCGTGTTGAATTCGGGTGCGGATTGAACCTGAAGTCGACACGCAGCTGGTTGGGGCGCCCGATCTTGTGAGGTTGGGGCGTCCGGCCGACCACAAACTCACTAGTTTCCTCAACCCGCCCGGCCCGCCCGACCCGTTCGCCCCATTCAGCCGATTCGGCCCGGGGTCCGGGGTGTCCGCGCCTCAACTCAACACGCAGGGCCACGAATCGGCGGGGTGCACACGCCGAACCCCGCACGGCCGACGCTGGGCCAAGCCCAATCTGCTCAGCCGGCCACGAGGGACACCAGAACCGGCCCCGTCACGGGACACCACGACCGGCCCCGTCACGGGACACCACGACCAGCCGCGTCACGGGACACCACGACCAGCCCCGTCACGAGACACCACGACCGGCCGCAAGCGGCTCCCCCGGAACCGGGTGCGTCAGGGGACGCCGGGGCCGGCGGCGGGAAGCGCCGGCGGGACGGACGTCAGTCGCCTCGGGCTAACAGCACCCCGTGGCTGCGGTTGACCAAGCCGTGTCTCGTACCAAATATGCCCTTTAAACCGGCCCCACCGTCGTAGGCGTTTCCACCAAGCGTGACAAAACCACCATGCTTCGCGTGGACGTCACGAACGACTCGGCGCGCAGCTTCTCCAACGCCTGCTCTAAATGCCCGATATCCGCCGCCCGCAAATGCACCAGAGCGTCCGCCTGGCCGGAAACCGTGTACGCCGCCACCACCTCCGGATGCCGCCGCGCAGCCACCGTGATCTGGGCCGGCGTGGTCCGCCCGGTGCAGAAAAGCTCCACGAACGCCTCGGTGGTCCACCCCACCGCGGCCGGCTCGATCACCGCGGTGAATCCCTTGATCACGCCGCTGGAGCGCAACCGGTCGACGCGGCGTTTCACGGCCGGGGCGGAGAGGGAGACCTTGGCGCCGACCTCGGCGTAGGAGGCGCGGGCGTCGGCCACCAGCAACGCAATGATTCGCTGGTCAATCGCGTCCATCTGCAACGATTCGCCTCCGAGGAGCAAGATTTCTAGCTGTTTGCCGCACCGCAGCCTACCTACCCTTTAGTTTCATGAGCTACATCGAGCGATCGCCGCGAAACAGGACATATCTCATGTGTCCGCCGGAGCATTTCACGGTGGAGTACGCCATCAACCCGTGGATGGACACCAAGATCGCGGTTGACGGCGCGCTGGCGCTCAAGCAGTGGGCTTCGCTCCGCGACACTCTCACCGATCTTGGACACCTGGTGCACGTGCTCGACGCGCGGCCCGGTCTGCCCGACATGGTCTACTCCGCGAATGGCGCGTTCTCCGTCGACGGCACGGTCTACGGCGCCCGGTTCAAATACCCGCAGCGCGCCGGCGAAGCCGACGAACACCGCGCCTTCTATGCCGAAAAAACCGACAACTGGCGATTTTTCGCACCGGAGCAGGTCAACGAGGGTGAGGGCGACTTCACCTATCTCCCCGGCGCCTACGGCGGCATCGTCCTGGCCGGTTACGGCTTCCGCACCGACCCGGCCGCCCACGCCGAGGCGCAGGAGATCCTCGGCCGCCCGGTCATCTCACTCAAGCTGGTCGACCCGGCGTTCTACCACCTTGACACCGCCCTGGCCGTCCTCGACGACCGGCACGTCACGTACTACCCCGAGGCGTTCTCCCCGGCCTCCCAGCGAGTATTGGCCCAGCTCTTCCCGGACGCTCTGCTCGCCGACCGTTCCGATGCCGAAGCCTTCGGCCTGAACCTGGTCAGCGACGGCCGGCACGTGATCCTGAACACCGAGGCCACCGCGATGGGCCACAAGGTGCGCGCCGCCGGATATCTCCCGGTCCACGTGAACCTCTCCGAGCTCAAACTGGGCGGCGGAAGTGTCAAGTGCGCCGTGGCGGAGTTGCGGCCGTAACGCCACGAGATCGGGTGCGCAAAGATAGAACCCATGACCGACGACACCCGCACCACTGAGCACTCCGAAGACGGCTCCGTCATCGTCGTGGGCCCGGACGGCCGTCCGATCGGCACGTTCCAGGAGGACGGCTCGCTGACTCCGGAGGAACCGGGCAACCTCATCGAGCAGCCCGCGAAGGTCATGCGCATCGGCAGCATGGTCAAGCAACTGCTCGAAGAGGTGCGCGCCGCCCCGCTCGACGAGGCCAGCCGCGGCCGCCTGCGGGAGATCCACCAGCGCTCGATCAAGGAGCTGGAGGACGGCCTCGCACCCGAGCTCCGCGAAGAACTGGAACGCCTCTCGCTGCCGTTCGAGGGCGACACCCCGCCGAGCGAGGCCGAGCTGCGCATCGCTCAGGCCCAGCTGGTCGGCTGGCTGGAAGGCCTCTTCCACGGCATCCAGGCCGCCTTGGTCGCCCAGCAGATGGCCGCCCGGCTCCAGCTCGAATCCATGCGCGGCGGCAGCGGCCGCCCCGCACTCCCGGTGGGCGGCAGCCTCATCCCGGGCCGCCAGGCCACCGGCGAAACCCCCGGAAACACAGGTCAATACCTCTAAAAGATTTGGTACGCACAACGCAAGCGCCCGCGATTCCGAGGCGACTGACGCCCCTCCCGCCGGCGCACTACGCCGCCGGCACCGGCGTCCCCTCACGCTCGGCCTGCCGCGATCTAGGCAAGTTCGGCCCACATGTGGTGACCGAGACTTGCCTAGATCGGCGGTCAGCTGACGGCTAGAGGTACATCCCGGGGCGGTGCTCGTCGGACGGGCGGTCCTTCGCCGGCACCGGCTTGTCACCCTCGCCGAAGAATCGTTTGCCGCCGAACTCGCCGTGCAGCCGGTCGTCCAGCTCGTCGGCGAGGCCGGTCATCACCTGCACGGCCAGCATGAGGTGGATGGCCTGGAAGTTGCGGCCGAACACCGGGATCGACGCCCACACCGTGTCCTGCGCGACGTACAGCCGGCCGATCGGCATCCGGTTGGTCAGCTCGGAGAGCTTCACGTAAAGCTGCTCGGTCGGCTCGACGTCGGTCAGGACCGGCGAGAAGACGTCGACCAGGGGCGGGTTGTCGCGTACCCGTACGAAAACCATCGCCGAGCCGGCCCGGATGCCGATGTCGCCGTCGGCGTCCACCTGCAGCTGGTCGACAGTGGTCTTCGACATGGTGGCGACGACCGTGCGGACGCGCTCCTCCAGCGGCACCACGTCGGCGTCGACGTTCGCGAGGGCGGCTTCCAGTGCGGCGTCGTCCTCAAGCCCGCCCAGGTCGGCAACGCCACCGATGGACGGCTCGTGCCGGGCGGTACCGAGCGGCGCCGACTCGATCGGCTCGTCCTGCTCGTCATGGACCAGGTAGACCAGGAACGCCGGGTGCGGAGCCCCGTACACATCGCGCAGCGTGCGGGAGACCACGGTGGCGAGCTGGCTCGCCTTCTCCTGTGAGCTCCGCAGGCCGAACGAGTCGCCCGAGCCCGGCAGCACGCCGGGCGGGGACCAGCCGAGCGCGACCATGTCGGCGACCGCGGTGCGGTTCATCCGGTACTCCGTGGGGAGTTCGGCGTTGCCCACCGCGAGAGCCTCGACAACACCGTCCTGCAGAACCCGCAGACTCACCGAGTAGACGGCGGTGCCGGTCCCGGACGCGGTCGGGTCCAGGGTGATGTCGACGTGAGCGTCCGGCGGCAGCGCCGGCAGCAGCGCGGCGAGCGCGGCGGCGAACTCCCGCCATGCGTCAGTGACCTTCGCTCGCAGGTCTGCCGTGGTCGGCTCCTCGAGCAGAATGCTTTCGTCCGGCGTCATGATCGCCACCTCCGTTCCCGTCACCCTATCGAGCAATGACGGGACGTGAACGCCCTGTCCGGCGTCAGCTTTGATCTTTGCGATCGCCCCAGGTCAGCGCCCGGGAACTGATCTTGCGAGCCACTTCCGCCGGGTCCGCTCCGCGGCCCACGGCAAGACCCATGAGGTACGCGGTGACCGGCGCACCCGGCCGGAGCACGTTGTGCGCGACATCGCGTGCCACGTCCAGCAGCTCGGCCGTCGGCACCTCATCGGGCCGGACACCGAGTTCGGGCCCGATGACGGCGAGCCAGTCGTCCAGCTCTTTCACCTATCGCGCCCATTCCTCGGCGGTGCGCAGGTCGTCGTCGGTGTCGCAGTCGAACCACGGCGGCGGGCCGGGACGACGCCAGGACACCTCGGCGACCCGGACCTTGTCGAGCAGCGACCGCACCGAAGCGCCGTGCAGGTCACCGCGCTCCTCGGCGAGCCGGTCCAGAGCGGCGCGCAACGATTTCGTCCGCCACACACCACAGAGCACCTGGAGATGGCCCTCGGCGTCCCGGTAGACAGCGCCCTCCATCGGCGCCGACTCCATCGTCAGCCGCAGCACGTCGATCGCCTCACCGGTGAGGAAAGGCAGGTCGGCGGCGAGCAGAGCGGTGAACGCGATCGTGTCGGGGACCAGCGCCAGCCCGGCCGCAGCGGCCGCGACGGGCCCGCCACCGGGCGGCTCCTCGCGGGTCACGTGCACCGAGACCGGCAGGTCGGACGGCACGCGGCCGACCACGACCCGAGGGTCGGCGTCGTGAACCGCGGCCAGGACACGGGTCAGCATCGACTGGCCGGCAACCGGCAGAGTCGGCTTGTCCGCACCGCCCATCCGCCGTGCCGCACCACCGGCCAGGACCACCGCCGCAAATCCCCCCACGTGAGTACCGTATCCCGACCGCGTGCCGGACGTGACCGCGCGCTCACTTCAAAGCCGTGTGGTGAACGTCGCCGTACGCTTCCCACATGGGTAGGAACGTGACGCGCCGCACCGTGGTCAGCGTCGACTTGGGCGCGTCGCCGCCCACCCGGCGGCGGCCTGACGAGCTCGCGGCGGAGGAACCGCTCGAGATCAGGGTGCGGAAAAAACCGCTCGCTGTGACCATGCGCACTCCCGGCCACGACATCGACCTCGCGATGGGCTTCCTGCTGAGTGAGGGCGTCATCGGCAAGGCCGACGACGTGCTGACCGCGCAGCTCTGCGCCGGCACCGACACGCCGAACACGTACAACGTGGTCGACGTGGTGCTCGACCCGCACGTGCCGCCGCCGGTCACCGACCCGAGCCGGAACTTCTACACGACCAGCTCGTGCGGGGTCTGCGGCAAGGCCAGCATCGACGCGATCCGCACCCGCTCGAAATTCGAGGTGGCCGGCGACCCGCTGGAAATCCCGGCGCGAGTCCTCGCCGAGCTGCCGGAGACGTTGCGCGCGTCGCAGCGGACGTTCGACCGGACCGGCGGGCTGCACGCGGCCGGCCTCTTCACCGCCGCCGGCGACCTGCTGGTGCTCCGCGAGGACGTCGGCCGGCACAACGCTGTCGACAAGGTGCTCGGCTGGGCGCTGCGCGAGGGCCGGCTGCCGCTGTCCGGGCACGTGCTGATGGTCTCCGGCCGGGCCAGCTTCGAGCTGACCCAGAAAGCGTGGATGGCCGGGCTTCCGCTGCTCGCGGCCGTCTCGGCGCCCAGCACGCTCGCTGTGGAGCTGGCCGACGAGGCGGGGATGACGCTGATCGGCTTCCTGCGCGGGCAGCGCATGAACATCTACGCGGGAGCCCAGCGCGTCACGTTCTGACCATATGACGTTCCGTTGACCGCAATGTCGCACCGGCATCCACATTCATCCATGCGACACAGGCTGCGGTCATGTCTGTTTCGCGTCGTAGCCTGCTGCTGACCACCGCCGGCGCCGCCACTGTCTGGCCGCTCGCGGCCGCGGCGGCGCCTTATCGAGGACCACTGCGCTCCGACCCGTTCACCCTGGGCGTCGCCTCCGGTGACCCGGATCCGGACGGTTTCGTCCTCTGGACCAGGCTCGCCCCTGTCCCGCTCGCCGAGGACGGCCTCGGCGGCATGCCGTACCGCAACGTGCCGGTGGCCTGGGAACTCGCCGCCGACGAGAGGTTCCGCAAGGTGATCCGCCGCGGTGTGGCCGTGGCCCGTCCCGACCGCGGGCACAGCGTCCACGTCGAGCTGGACGGCCTGTCGCCGGGACGGGAGTTCTTCTACCGCTTCCGGGCGGAGCGGTTCACGTCGCAGGTCGGCCGGACCCGTACCGCGCCGGCCCGCTCGGCCAGGGTCACAGCGCTCGCCATGTCGTTCGTCTCCTGCTCGCAGTACGAGCACGGGTACTTCACCGCGTACCGCCGGCTGGCCGAGGACGAGCCGGAGCTGATCCTGCACCTCGGCGACTACCAGTACGAGTACGCCCCGGACACCTACAACATCCCGGGCGGGAACCCGCGCGACCACGAGGGGCCGGAGACCGTCACGCTGGCCAATTACCGGCAGCGGCACGCCCAGTACAAGACCGACCCGGACCTGCAGGCCGCGCACGCCGTGGCGCCCTGGGCCGTCGTCTGGGACGACCACGAGACCGAGAACAACTGGGCCGACGAGGTGCCCGAGGCCGCCGACCCGAACTTCCTGGCCCGCCGGACCGCCGCGTTCCGGGCGTACTACGAGAACATGCCGCTGCGCCGCACCTCGGTGCCGCGTGGGATCGACCTCCAGCTGTACCGGCGCCTGCACTGGGGCCGGCTCGCCACGTTCCACATGCTCGACACCCGGCAGTACCGCGACGACCAGGGCTGCGGCGACGGATACAAGGACTGCCCGGCCGCGTACGACCCGGCGCGCAGCATCACCGGGCCCGAGCAGGAGAAGTGGCTGCTCGACGGCTTCCGGCGGTCCACGGCTCGCTGGGACGTGCTCGGCCAGCAGGTCTTCTTCGGGCAGCGGGACAACAACTCGGGCCCGTCGAAGGTGCTCAGCATGGACTCCTGGGACGGTTACCAGGCGTCCCGGGAGCGGATCACCCGCGGCTGGGTCGACGCGGGCGTCCGCAACCCGATCGTGCTCACCGGCGACGTGCACGCGCACTGGGCCGACGAGCTGAAGCTGGACTACGACGACCCGACCTCGAAGACCGTCGGCACCGAACTCGTCTGCTCCTCGATCACCTCGGGCGGCGACGGCGCCGACGTGGCGAGCGGCAACCACCCGTGGGCGGCCTGGAACCCGCACCTGCGCTTCTACAACAACCAGCGAGGGTACGTCCGGACCACGATCACCCAGGATGCGCTGACCGCTGATTTCGTGGTTCTGCCGTACGTGACGACCGCTGGCGCGCCGGCGCACACGCGGGCCACCTTCGTCGTCGAGGACCGGGTGCCGGGACTGCACCAGGTGGCGGACAACCCGGCCCCGGCCACGTCGCTGCGAGCCGGAACCGATCTCGGCGAGCAGACCGTCCAGCAGGAGACCGAACGTCCCTGACCTCGCTCATCGGGCCCGCCTTCTTGCTTATCGGGCCCGCCTCGCTCACCGGGCTTGCCTCGCTCATCGGGCCCGCCTTTCACGGCGGGCCCGATCCGGGCGCGCCATCGAGCCGACCATGTGCGGCGACAGCCCGAACCCGAGCACCTGGTGCAACAGACTCGCCAGCTGGTGCTGCGGCTCGACGGCGAGGGCGCGGTCCACCGCCACCCGGGCCAGAGCGCCGTTGCCGGCACGCCAGGCGGTGAAGCCGAGCAGGCAGGCCGGCGCCGGGACGTAGACCTGCTCGACCCGGCGCAGCACGTCGGTCCAGAGCCGGATCCGCCACTCCTGCGGCTTGATCCGGTCCAGTGCGTAATCCTCCACGGCGCGGTCCACCAGCAGTGCGCCGAGCCAGGCCAGCTCGTCCGGGTCGAGCGAGCGGGACGACCGATATCGGGACTCCGCCTGGCGGACCGCGATCTGGCCGGCGCGGCAGATCCGGCGGGCGTACCGTGCCGCGCCCAGGTCGTCGGCGAGCAGCTCGGCGAACCGTTTCCGGGCCCGCTCGGTGGCCGCCGCCATGGCCTCGCGTTCCTCGCCCTCCACCGGCGCCACCCGGGCGACCAGGTCACGCCGGCTGGGCAGCGCGACCTGACCTCGGAACGTCGCCTCGGCCGCGATCACACTGTCCGGCGGCAGGCACGGCGTCCCGTCGTCCGGACAGCAGCGCAGGTCCTTACAGAGATACGACCACCAGCGTCCTTCGGTCACCCGGAGTGCGTCGTTGAGGCGTACGCCAGAAAAGCGCAACGCCACCATCAGGCGCGACACCGCGGGGGTGACTCGGGCCGCAGGCCCGAAGCCGACCACAACGAGTGACTGGATCTCCTGGCGGGCCACCGTCGCGGCGACCGTCAGCGCGAGTTCCTGGGCGTCGCCGTCGTCGCAGTCCGGTGGCGGCAGCTCGTAGCAGGCACCGAAAGTCACGTCCTGTCCGGTGAGACCGAGCACGGTGACGCTGTTGGCCGGGTGGTAACCGAGCACGAACGGCACGATCGCGATCAGATCGGACGGGGTACGGGCGATGAGCGGGCAGTCGGTTGTCATGCCCGGCAGAGTTGCGGCTTTCTCACCCCGGCCGCGTGCCTCAATTGTTTTCTGTGGACAACGTGTCCACAGGCTCTAGCTTTTGAAGGGCAGCTCGTGGAGCTGGAGGCCTTCCTCGTGCCAGGCGTGGCTGTGCCGGTCCAGGTCCATGGTCAGCTCGATCGAGGAGACCACGTCGTAACCGGCCGCGTGCAGGCTGCGGATCGCGTCGACGTTGCGTGACTCGGGGGAGATGGTCAGCGACGTCATGTTCCGGTTTTTCGCCTCGGCCGCGACGTGCTGCAGCAGCAGGCGGCCCACGCCCTTGTGCCGGTGCGTCGCGGTGACGACCACCGGGTCGACCTCGCCGGCCCGGTCTCGCATGATCAGCCCGACCATCCCGATGACCCCGTCGTCGGCATGATCGGCGACCCAGAGCCCGGAGAGGTCGAGCCTCGTCAGGTACTCCTCGAAGCCCGCTCCGCTGTCGTCGGCGGTTTCCCCGTACATCTCGTTGTGCTGCCGGGTGAGCTCCGCCCACAGGTGCCGGCCCGCCGAGTGATCGCTCGGGCGATAAGAACGCACAGCGACAGGGGTCATGCCGCCCATCATGCCTTCGAATTGGGATGTTCGTCACCAGAAGCGCAAGATAAGCGGGTGGACATGGCGTACCTGCGCGCGCATCCCCAGCACCTCCCGACATTTCTCACTCACCAGCGGATCCGGGAAACGCCGGTGGGCGCGGGAGTGTGCGTCGCGCGGCGGTTGACGCTTGATGACGGAACGTCGCTTTTCGCGAAGAACTGGCCTTCTGATCCCGCGCCGACGGGGCTGTTCGCGGCTGAGGCGTCGTCACTCGGGTGGCTTCGAGAGTCCGGCGCGGTGCCCGTACCCGAGGTGTTCGTCGCGCTGCCGGACCTTCTCGTCCTGGAGTGGGTCTCGCCGGGGTTGGCTTCCGCGTCGGCGGCGGCTGCGTTCGGTCGTCAGCTCGCATCGCTGCATCGCAGCGGGTCGCCCACTTTCGGCGCGCCATGGCCCGGCTGGATCGGACCGTTGCCGCTGGACAACAGCGTGGTTTCCGGCGCGTGGGGGTCCTGGTTCGCGGAACGCCGCCTGCTGCCGTACCTCCGGCTTTCAGCCGATCGCGGCGCGCTCTCCGGCGAGGACGTCACGGCCGTCGAGAAGATCATCAAAACCATTGATCGGTACGGGGGTTCGGAGGCGCCCGCTCGCATCCACGGAGATTTGTGGCCGGGCAATGTGCTCTGGGGTGCTGGTGGGCAGGGGTGGCTGGTTGACCCGGCTGCTCATGGGGGTCATCGGGAGACGGACCTCGCCACGCTGCGGTTGTTCGGTGGTGTGCCGTTCTTCGATGTGGTTCTGGAGAGTTATCAGGAGGAGTGGCCGCTCGCTGATGGGTGGCGGGAGCGGGTGCCGTTGCATCAGTTGCATCTTTTGCTGGTGCACGCGGCGGCGTTCGGGAATGGGTATCGGAGTGCTGTGATGGGTGCGGTGGACGCGCTTATGCGGGCTTGATCGGGTGGCGGGTCTCGCTTTTGCGAGCGGTTGGGTTTGCCTTGTTCGCGCGCTGCCTCACTGCTGTCCCGGCTACTGCCCATACAGCGATATGCGTAACGGCGATTCGGGTCTGGAGCGGCTAGATTCGATGTTGTGAGCCTCTTCCAGAGATCAGCAGCCGTCCGCGTTCGGTGGCGTCCGTGACCGTGCTCGCCGACCGGTTCGGCCGCATCGCGACCGACCTGCGTGTCTCACTCACCGACCGGTGCAACCTGCGGTGCACCTACTGCATGCCCGCCGAGGGCCTGGCCTGGATGCCTCAGCCCGAGCAGCTCACCGACGACGAGGTCAGCCGCCTCGTGCGGATCGCGGTCGAGCAGCTCGGTGTCACCGAGGTCCGCTTCACCGGCGGTGAACCGCTGATCCGCCGCGGCCTGGTCGGCATCATCGCGGCCGCGGCGAAACTCACGCCCAAGCCCAAGCTGTCGGTGACCTCGAACGGCATCGGCCTGGACCGGATCGCGATCTCCCTGAAAGAGGCCGGCCTGGACCGGGTGAACGTCTCCCTCGACACCCTGGACCCGGCCCGTTTCCACACCCTGACCCGCCGCGACCGGCACTCCGACGTGCTGGCCGGCCTGCGCGCCGCCGCCGAAGCGGGCCTGACCCCGGTGAAAATCAATACCGTGCTGATGCGCGGGGTCAACGACGACGAGGCGCCGGCTCTGCTGCGCTTCGCCCTGGACCACGGTTACCAGCTTCGCTTCATCGAGCAGATGCCGCTGGACGCGCAACACCAGTGGGACCGCCACGTCATGGTCACCGCCGAGGAGATCCTGGCCGCTCTGGAACCGTTCGCCCTCCAGCCTGACGATGTTTCACGTGGAACAGCGCCGGCCGAAACCTGGCTGATCCCGGGCTATACGGACGCGGCCGGCCAGCCCGCCCGAGTCGGGGTCATCGCCAGTGTGACCAGGCCGTTCTGTGGGGACTGCGACCGTACTCGTCTGACCGCCGACGGCCAGGTCCGCAACTGCCTCTTCGCCACCGACGAGAGCGACCTCCGCAAACTGCTCCGCGGCGGCGCCACCGACGACCGCATCGCCGAGGCGTGGCGAGCCGCGATGTGGGGCAAGCGAGCCGGCCACGGCATCGACGACCCCACCTTCCTCCAGCCCGCCCGCCCGATGTCCGCAATCGGAGGCTGACCGGCAATGAGCCTGATCTCCAGTGAGGCTGGTCCCGTGCTGACCGTGCGCTATTTCGCCGGTGCCCGAGCCGCAGCCGGCGGGGTGTCCGAAGAGTCCGCCGAAGCCGCAACGGTGGACGAACTGACCCAGCTGCTGACCAACCGCCACGGCGAACGGCTGGCCCTGGTCATGAAGGCAGCCAGCTTCCTGGTGAACGGCCTGGCCTGCCACGACCGCACCGCCGAACTCCCGGCCGGCGCAACGGTGGACGTACTGCCCCCATTCGCCGGCGGCTGATCAGTCCCGCCCCTGCCAGGTGGTCACACAGATCTCGTTGCCTTCAACGTCGGCCAGAACCCAGAAGGCCGGCGCCCGGGTGTCCGACAGCAGCCGCCCGCCGGCTCGTAGGGCGGCGGAGATGCGGGTTGAAGCGTCGTCGTGCGGAAC
The DNA here is from genome assembly GCF_003259845.1 of Actinoplanes lutulentus. Classification (GTDB taxonomy): domain Bacteria; phylum Actinomycetota; class Actinomycetes; order Mycobacteriales; family Micromonosporaceae; genus Actinoplanes; species Actinoplanes lutulentus. The sequence goes on along the minus strand of NZ_QLMJ01000010.1, from coordinate 246,723 downwards.
GCAGAGGTCCAGGTGGATGCGGTTTCGCTGCGGCCGAGGCTCAGTCATCTGCTGAAACCAAACAACCGGCCCCTGCCCAACCGGGTCAACAAGAGGCCCGCTGCCAGCTTCGCCCTGAGCGGGCCGTGTTTCGGAGGGCTGCGTTTCGGAAGGCCGTGTTTCGGAGGGCCGTGTTTCGGAAGGCCGTGTTTCGGCGGGCCGTGTTTCGGCGGGCCGTGTTTCGACAGGCTCCGTTTCGGCGGGCTGCGTTTCGGCGCCGAAGTCCGTGTATCCCAGCACCGCCTTCCAGAACGGCCGGATCGCTCCGACGTCGAGGGCGTCGATCGCAATCTCGAGTTCCTGCACCGATCGAACACCAGCAGCCGGATCCGTCCTCAACCCGAGATCCCTGGCAGCAGCGGTGATCCGATGCGCGAGTTCAACGTCCCGGGCGGTGACCCCAACCGGCCGCCGCGACTCAAGCACAAACTCAACCCGGTCCGCCCGCAGGTCAACCCGAAGATGCTCGTCGGCCTCCCCACCACAAACCTCAACAGCCTTAGCAGCGACGGCAAGCCCAACACCAAGCGATCCCACCGACACCGAGGTCCGCAAGGTACCCAACAAAAAACGCCAACCGTGCCCACCAACAGCTTCCGAAGCCCCACCACGACTCAAAATCCGTTCCACAGCAACAGCCTCAAGCAAAGATCCCCCACAGGTCGACCCCACGCACTTTGCTCCACCGCACCGAACTCCTCCACCGCACAGGGTTGCTCCACCGCACCGAATTCCGGCAGGTCCAGCGCCGGCACCGATCCCCAGCCAGGACGTCCGGTCCAGCAGGCCGCACCGAGCACCAACCAGTCCGCCCGGTCCCAGCTGGCCCCAGCGCCGTCACACCCAGCATCGAAACCAGCTCGCCTGATCCAGCTGCCCTCCACTGCCCCCACACGGCCGGCGAACCAACACCGACCCCGCCGGCCATCTGAGGTAGCCGCGTCACCGGCGATGCGCGACGTCGAACTGTGGCCGAGCGTGTTCCGTCGCCCTAGATCTCATCGCCGCAGGGCCGAGCCGTAGCTCAGATAGGTCATGAGGCTGCTTTGACCTGTCTGACCTACGGCTCGTGCCCCGCAGCCGTAGCTCAGACACCCCAAAGACGTCCGATGACCTATCTGAGCTACGGCTCGCCCCGTCGAACGGCTCGCCCCGTCCCAGCAGCCGCCCCGTTCCCGCAGCCGGTTCGGTCCCAGCGGCCGGTTCGGTCCCAGCGGCCGGTTCGGTCCAGCGGCGGGGGTGGTCCGCTTGGCGAGGCCGAGGGCATCACACCGCGAGCATTCCCGCCCCGCTGTGTGTCGAGTCGAGGTGCATATCGAACCCGGAATCGACACGGCCAGGGTGGTTCGCGGGCTGCGTGTCGCAGTTTGGGGGCGTGTCGAACCCGAAGTCGACACACTGGTCGGGCCTGCGCGATCTTGGGCCACTGTTCCCGTCAGAGTGTGGTTCGGGGACCACGATCGCCGCGGGAAGGCCCGGGGCGGACAGGACCGAGCGTCCGCTGCCAGCGGGATTTTAATCAACCAGCAGGGGTCAACGCCGACAGCCAGCCGACCCCGATCCACGCAGCGAAGGCACTCAAAAGCCCACCGTGTGCCCCCGTCCCGGGCAGCCAACGCCACACCGTGCGCCCTCGTCCCGGGCGGCCAAGAGCCCACCGTGTGCCCCCGTCCCGGGCGACCGAGAGCCCACCGTGGGCTCTCGCATCGCTCGACACCCGAAAAGCCCACTTCGTCGGCCTCCTAACCGGAGCACACTCGCGATCTTGAGCGATCTCACACCCCAGAAGGTCGAAAATCGCTCAAGATCCGAGGGGAGACGGCCAACCCCGCGAACCGCGCGAACCCAGCCCCCGCCACCCCTCGGCAACACCGAATCCGGCAAGCTGTTGACCAGGCGTGCCAGCCCCAAGGAGGCAAACCCAGTTGATCTTCAACACGCTGGTTGTGATCAGCATCGTGGTGATCCACTGGTACCTCTGGAAGCGCCTCGTCCACAACACAACCCACCCCGGCCTGCCCCGCCGCATCGGCACCGCAATCGTCATCGCCCTCGGGATCTCGATGCCGATGACCCTCTTCGGCGTCCGTGACGGCTACTTCCCGTGGCTCTACTGGCCCGGATACATCTGGGTAGCGGTCATGTTCTACCTACTGGTCACCCTCACCATCGTCGAAACCCCTCGATGGATCCGCTGGGCGATCACGCGCAGGTCGAAAACCCGTACCCAAGAAGCTCCTGAAAAACCCGATGAAGAACGACGGCTCCTTCTCGCGCGCGGCACCGCGATCTTCGCGGGCCTCACGGCCGCGAGCATCACCGGGTACGGAGTAAAAACCGCAGCCGGCCCACCAAGAATCAACCGCTTCCACATGCCGATGACCAAGCTGCCGAGACGCATGGACGGCATTCGCCTGGCGGTCGTCTCGGACATCCACATCGGCCCGACAACCGGCGCGGAGCACGCCCGGCGAGTAACCCAGGTGATCAATTCGGTGAACGCGGACATCGTCTGCGTCGTCGGCGATCTGGTCGACGGCACGGTGGCGCAGATCGGCCCGTTCGTCGCGCCACTAGCCGGAATCCAGTCCCGAAAAGGCACCTACTTCGTCACCGGTAACCACGAGTACTACACCGATTACACCGAGTGGATCGACGAAGTAGCCGAGTTCGGAATGCGGCCGCTGCGCAACGAACGGGTGGAACTCGACGGCCTGGATCTGGCCGGCGTCAACGATCTGGACGGGGAAATGTACGGCGACCCCGCCGATTTCGCCCTGGCTCTCGGTAATCGGGACATGACCCGTCCGGTGGTCCTGATGGCGCATCAGCCGGTCGCCGCCGAGGAGGCCGCGCCCTACGGCGTGGACCTCCAGGTCTCCGGTCACACCCACGGCGGCCAGATGGTGCCGTTCAACCTGCTCGTCCGGCTGTCGCAGCCGGTAGTCTCCGGCTTCGGGAACGTGGACGGCGTGCCGGTCTTCGTGACCAACGGCGCCGGTTCGTGGGGCCCGCCGGTTCGGGTCGGCGCCCCTCCGCAAGTCACCGTCATCGAACTGCGTTCGGCGTGACCAATCAAGATCGGTAAGTGTGTTTGAGCGTGGCGATTCGTGGCGGCACCGAGGGCCGTGACAGGATGCGGGACGTGGAGGTCACCGCGGGAACTTACGTCGCGGACCTTCACATTCATTCGCGATACTCGCGTGCCTGCAGCCGTGATCTGACGCTGCCGAACCTGGCCTGGTGGGCCCGGCGCAAAGGCATCGCCCTTCTCGGCACCGGCGACTTCACTCACCCGGCGTGGTTCGAGCATCTCAAGGAGAGCCTCGAGCCGGCCGAACCGGGTCTGTTCCGCCTGAACAAAGACGACGAAGCGAACGTGACCAAACGGCTGCCCGGCTCACTCAGCGGCACCGCACCGGCCCGCTTCATGCTGAGCGTCGAGATCTCCACGATCTACAAGCGGGACGATCGCACCCGCAAGGTCCACCACCTTTTGTACGCGCCGGACTTCGCAAGCGTCGAAAAGATCAACACGGCCCTGGGCCGGATCGGCAACCTGACCGCGGACGGCCGGCCCATTCTCGGCCTGGACTCGCGCGACCTGCTCGAAATCACCCTGGAGTCCGGCGGGTACCTGATCCCGGCGCACATCTGGACGCCCTGGTTCTCGGCGCTCGGCTCCAAGTCCGGCTTCGACGCGATCGCCGACTGCTACGCCGACCTGGCCGAGCACGTCACCGCCGTGGAGACCGGCCTCTCGTCGGACCCGGCGATGAACTGGCGCGTCTCCAGCCTCGACAAGTACCGCCTCGTCTCGAACTCGGACGCGCACTCACCCGCCGCGCTGGCGAGAGAGGCCACACTCTTCACCGGCACACCCGATTACTTCGCGGTGAAGGACGGCATCGGCCTGGCCGGCACGCTGGAGTTCTTCCCGGAAGAGGGCAAGTACCACGCGGACGGCCACCGAGCCTGCGGCGTGAACTGGGATCCGGCGAAGACCCGCGAGTCGCAGGGCCGATGCCCGGAGTGTGGCCGGCCGTTGACGATCGGCGTGCTGAGCCGGGTCGAGGACCTGGCCGACCGCCCGGTGGGCTTCCAGAAACAGCAGCACGTCGAGCACCTGATCCAGCTGCACGAGATCATCGGCGAGATCCACGGTGTCGGCCCGAAGTCGAAGACGGTCGAGGCCCAGCTGAACCACCTGGTCGCGACGCTCGGCCCGGAGCTGGACATCCTGCGCAACGTTCCGGTCGACGACATCGGCAAGGCGGGCGGCGAGGAGCTGCGCGAGGCGATCACCCGGCTGCGGCGCGGCGAGGTCCGGCGGATCTCGGGCTACGACGGCGAGTACGGCGTGATCACCCTGTTCGAGCCGGGTGAGCTGCGGAACCGGAACAGCGCGCCGCAGGTGGAGACGCTGTTCGACATGCTCCCGGTGGATAAGCCGAAGACGAAGGCCGAGCCTTCCCAAAAGGACAAAAGGCCTAAGTCGACCAAGGAGCGGCCGGCCTCCCCGCCCCTCGCGCCCCCGCCCAGCCCGCACGAGCCGTTCGAGCCGATGCTGGCCGGCATGGAAGAGGTCGGCACCGGCCTGCTGGACCGCCTCGACGCCATGCAGCGAGTGGCCGCGTCCGCACCGGGCGGGCCGCTGCTGATCGTCGCCGGCCCCGGCACCGGCAAGACCCGCACGCTGACGCACCGGATCGCGTACCTCTGCGCCGAGCTGGGTGTCTTCCCCGAGCGGTGCCTGGCCATCACGTTCACCCGGCGGGCCGCCGCCGAGCTGAAGGAACGCCTGGACGCACTGCTCGGTGACGTGGCCGAGGACATCACGGTCGGCACGTTCCACTCGCTCGGCCTGGCCGTGCTGAAGGAGAACGCCAAGGCGGCCGGCCTCGGCGCGAACTGGCGGATCGCCGACGAACGCGAGCAGGCGCAGGCCCGGGAGCAGGCCGGTGTCGACGATGCCGCGTACCGGAAGCTGCTCCGCCAGCAGGACCTCGTCGATCTGGATGACCTGATCAGCCTGCCGGTGTCGCTGCTGCGCGACGACCAGGCGCTGGTCGAGCGGTACCGCAAGCGCTGGCAGTGGATCTTCGTGGACGAGTACCAGGACGTCGACGAGCTCCAGTACGAACTGCTGCGCCTGCTCAGCCCGCCGGACGGCAACCTGTGCGCGATCGGCGACCCGGACCAGGCGATCTACTCGTTCCGCGGCGCCGACGTGCGGTACTTCCTGCGCTTCAACAGCGACTTCGTGGACGCCCGCCTGGTACGCCTGACCCGCAACTACCGCTCCTCGGCCCCGATCCTGGCCGCCGCGGTGCAGGCCATCGCGCCGTCCTCGCTGGTCAGCGGCCGCCGGCTGGACCCGGCCCGGCTCGACCCCGAGTCACCGCTGGTCGGCCGGTACCCGGCGCGCAGCGTGGCCGACGAGGCCGACTTCGTGGTCCGGACCATCGACGAGCTGGTCGGCGGACTCTCCCACCGGTCGCTGGACTCGGGCCGGGTCGACTCCCGCGCCACGGTCACCGGAACCGTGTCGTTCTCCGACGTCGCGGTGCTGTACCGCACCGATGCGCAGTCCGGCCCGATCCTCGACGCGCTCTCCCGGGCCGGGGTGCCGGTGCAGAAGCGCTCGCACAACCGGCTGCGTGACCGGCCCGGCGTCCAGGTCATCGCCCGCGAGCTTCGCCACGCGGGCGGGCTCGGTGGCTCACTCGCGGCGCGGGTCAAGCTCGCTGCTCAGGTCCTTGCCCAGCGGTACGCGGCACCGACCCTGGACGGCGAACAACTGGCCCCTGAGGACGTCTGGTCGGCCGCGGACCTGCTGATCCCGTTGGCTCTGCGGGTCGGTGACGACCTGCCGCTGTTCCTGCAGCAGCTGGAGACCGGCGCCGAGGTGGACGCTCTGGACCCCCGCGCCGAGGCGGTCAACCTGCTGACCCTGCACGCCGCGAAGGGCCTGGAGTTCCCGGTGGTCTTCCTGGTCGGCTGCGAGGACGGGCTGCTGCCGCTGCGCTGGCCCGGTTCGGCGCCGACCGACGACGAGATCGCCGAGGAACGCCGGCTGTTCTTCGTCGGTCTGACCCGGGCACAGGACCGGCTCTACGTGAGCTACTCGGCCAAGCGATTCCGGCACGGCAGCGAGCGAGAGCAGTCCCCGACGCCGTTCCTGGACGTTATCGATTCGGGGCTGTTCGAGCGGCTGGGCGAGGCCACGCCGTCAAAACCGAAGGATCGCCAGCTCCGGCTGCTGTAAGAGCCCTCGAACAAGGCAGCCTGCGAAAAATGCCCGCGATTCCGGCAACGTCCGGATCCGTGCCGCGCGCTACCGTGGCAGGCAGCGAAATCCGCTTCTGGAGGAACCCCGATGTCGCAGAACGGGCCGTTCCCTGGCCAGCCGTGGCCTGGCCGGCACACCGAGGAGCCGTACTCGGAACCGTCCGACCCCTGGGGCGAGCACGAGCCGTCGCAGCCCTGGAGCCCACCACCGGCCCCGCCGATCCCGCAGCAGCAGCCGTACGCGCCGCAGTGGAACCAGCCGCAGCCACAGCCCAAGCGCGGATTCGCGATGGGCGCCCTGGTCGCGGTGCTCAGCGTGCTGGTCGGCGGCGGCATCGCGACGGCGGCCTGGTTCGTGGTGAACCGCGACGACGACAAGACTCCGCCGGTCGCCGCGGAAACCACCGCACCGGCCGGCACCGGCCCGCGCCCGCAGGCCAGCGAGGACGCCCGGTTCGCGACGAAGGGTCAGTGCGTCCGCAACGACGGCACCAACCTGGAACCAAAACTGCGCGTGGTGGCCTGCGCGGCGAACACCTATGAGGTGCTGAAACGCGTTGACGGCCGGACCACCGGCGACAAGGACGCGATGGGCAAATGCGCCAAGGTCGACGGCTACACGAAGTGGTACTACTACGACACCGAGTACGACGACGTCGACGTAGTTCTCTGCCTACGTGAGTATGGGAAGGTCTAGCAAATTCGCTAGATACCTCTAGAGGCCGGTCGAGAGTGAATTCGAGCGGACTCTAGCGTTCACACTAGACAGCCCGATACTGTGCTACGCCATGGATCCCGTGCGGAACCCGTATGCTCCCGGCGCCGGCCAGCGCCCACCCGAGCTGGCCGGGCGAGGCCGTGAGCTGGACGTCTTCGACATCGTGCTGGAGCGGGTCGCCCGCGGCCGCCCGGAGCGCAGCCTGGTCCTGACCGGCCTGCGTGGCGTCGGCAAGACCGTCCTGCTCAACACTCTGCGGTCGGCGGCGATCGGCCGCCTCTGGGGCACCGGCAAGATCGAGGCCAGGCCGGACCAGTCGCTGCGCCGCCCGGTCTCCGGCGCGCTGCACATGGCGATCCGCGAGCTGGCGCCGCACCACCGCGACCCGGACCGGGTGGACGAGGTGCTCGGCGTGCTCAAAGCCTTCGCACTGCGGGCCAACGACGGCAACGCCAAGCTGCGGGACCGCTGGGCGCCCGGCATCGACGTGCCACCGGCCCGCGGCCGCGCCGACTCCGGCGACATCGAGATCGACCTGGTCGAGCTCTTCACCGACGCGGCGTCGCTCGCCACCGACGTCGGCACCGGGATCGCCCTCTTCATCGACGAGATGCAGGACCTCAGCGCCACCGACGTGTCGGCGCTCTGCGCGGCCTGCCACGAGTTGTCGCAGCTCGGCGCGCCACTGATCGTGGTCGGCGCCGGCCTGCCGCACCTGCCCGCAGTGCTGTCCGCCGCGAAGTCGTACTCCGAGCGCCTCTTCCGGTACGCCCGGATCGACCGCCTGGACCGCGACGCCGCCGACCTGGCCCTGGGCGTACCGGCCGAGCGTGAGGGCGTCGAGTACGAGCAGGAGGCGCTGGACCTGCTCTACGAGAAGTCCGGCGGCTACCCGTACTTCGTTCAGGCGTACGGAAAAGCGACCTGGGACCACGCGCCGCAGACCCCGATCACGGCGAACGACGTGCAGGTCGCGGCACCCGAGGCGGAGGGTGAGCTGGCGGTCGGCTTCTTCGGCTCCCGGTTCGAGCGGGCCACCCCGGCCGAGCGGGAGTACATGCGGGCCATGGCCGTGCTCTCCAGCGATCCGGGCAACGACATGGACGCCGCCGTGCCGACCTCGGACATCGCGACCTCGCTCGGCCGCAAACCGGCCAGCCTGTCCCCGGCCCGGGATGCGCTGATCAAAAAAGGACTCATCTACTCCGGCGAGCGCGGCACTGTCGCGTTCACCGTCCCGCACTTCGGCCGCTACCTCAGAACGCAGCCGGTATGACACCCCTACTACGGGTATAACGAAGTTCATGAAGCCCGTTCGCAGCGCCGCCCGAGCCATGCTCGCCTCGATCTTCGTGATCAGCGGGGTCCGCGTGCTGATCCAGCCCGGTGAGGGCCGGATCGCAGCGGCCCGGCGGGTCACCGACCCGATCACCCCCCTTCTGGAGAAGGCGGATCCGCGCCTGCCCACTGACCCCGCCACGCTGGTCCGGGTCAAGGCCGCCGCCGACATCGTGGCCGGGCTCGCCCTCGCCACCGGCCGCTTCACCCGCCCGGCCGCCGCGGTGCTCGCCGCCGGCCTGGTGCCGACCACCCTCGTCGGCCACCCGTTCTGGGCCGCGGCGAAAGAGGACCGGGCCAACCAGCAGATCCACTTCCTGAAGAACCTGGGCCTGCTCGGCGGTCTGCTGCTCGCGGCCGCGGACACCGAGGGCCAGCCGGGCCTGCGCTACCGGACCAGCCACGCCGTCGATCGCAGCCAGCAGAAACTGACCCATGCGGTCGACCGTTCACAGCGTGAGGTGAAGCGCGCTGTGCGTACCGCGAAGCGCGAAGCACGCATCGCCGCGCTCTCCGCGTCGGCCGCGCGGAAGCTTCCTGGCTGATCTTGAAACCACTCGTCCGGCTGATCCCGCCGCTTAGATTGTCCTGATAACAACCTCTAAGCGGCCTTTGCGTTAAAGCGGACGAGGGGCCGCACGGTCGGTATGCGCCTTCTAAGCTCACTTCCGCCCGGCTACAAACCTGCCGCCCACTCTCACCTGGTTTGCCCATTTCTGGGTCCGGCCGCGAGAGGGCGACAGCCGTGCCGTGCCCGGAGGACGAGACGGGGGTCGCTCCATGCCGGCAATCGAGAAGGGTGCGCGCCGCGCTGCGCGCAGACGTTCAGCGCTCCTTGCGCTGGGCGGCCTGCTCACGCTCCTGCTCATCACATTCTGCATTCATGGGTACGCACTAAGCACCCTTGAAGTCCAGTTGGCGGCAATCCGCTCCTGGATAATCGGGGACGGGCTCTATACGTACCGTGAGGACGGCACCCCGTTCGGCGCCGCTCTCTCCCCAGTCCTGGCCCTGATGCTGGCACCCCTCGTGGTGCTCCCGCTGCCGGTGGCCGGCTGGCTGCTCGCCCTGACCAGCCTGGCCGCGCTGATGCTCGCCCTGATGGTGCTGGCCGGACCGGCCGCCCGCGAGCACGGCCGCAGCCGCACCCTGATCGTCCTGACCCTGACCGCGCTGGCCCTGCTGGCCGGCCCGGTACGCGCCACGATCGGCCTGGGCCGCGTCGACCTGATCCTGTTCGGCCTGGTGGCGGCGGACCTGGTGGCCCTGCGCCGGGCGACCCTGGCCCGGCAGCGCTGGTGGCGAAGTCGTTCCGCCACCGGTGACCGATCGCCGGCCGCCCGGCTGCGCCGCGTCTGGTTCACCGGCGGCTGGGCCGGCGTGGGCATCGGCCTGGCCGGCGCGATCGCCGCCGGCCCGCTCCTGCTGATCGGATACCTGCTGGTCAGCAAGCAGCGCCGGGCCGCACTGACCGCCCTGGTCACCGCCACAACGGTCTCGCTGTGCGCGCTGATCGCCGCGCCTTCGGAAACCCTGACCTGGTTCGGCACCACCCTCTGGGAGATCGACCGCGCCGCGCCGCTCAGCGATCCGGGCAACCAGTCGCTGGCCGGCGTGCTGGCCCGCCTGTACGGCGACTCCGCGCCACCGGTGCTGGTCTGGATCTCGTTCGGCGTGCTGCTGCTGGCGGTCGGCCTGATCCGGGCTCGCTCGGCGCACGCCGACGGCGACGAGACCGCGGCGTTCACCCTGGTGGCCCTGGCCGGGGCGGCGGCCGGACCGGTCACCTCGCCCGGCGAGGCGATCTGGCTGCTCCCGGCGGTGCTGATCCTGGCCGACGAGGCGATCCGCCGCCGGTTGGGCACCCGGCTGCCGCGCTCCCGTTTCACCGGCGTCGGATTCGCGGCGACCGCCCTGGCCGGTTACGCCCTGATGGTGCTCGACCCGCTCGCCGCACAGACCTGGAACGGTTACGCCGTTGCCCTGATCCTGCTGGTCAACGCGCTGCCGTGGCGTCACGACAACCTGCCCGCCGCGCCGGCGCGCCGACCGGTCCGGCGCGCCGCCGCGATCCCCGGCCCACGGGGCGGCTAGGGCTCAGTGGCTAGGGGCAGTTCACCCATTCCTCGGTGCCGTCCTGGAAGACCTGGCGTTTCCAGATCGGCAGCCGGGCTTTCGCCTCGTCCACGAGCCGCGCGCACGCCTCGAACGCGGCCGCCCGGTGGGCGGTGCTGACCGAAGCGACCAGCGCGACATCGCCGATCTTCAGGGTGCCGACCCGGTGCGAGACGGCCACCGCGTAAACCGCCGGGTCGGCGGCGATCTCGTCGGCCACCTCCCGCAGGATCGCCGCGGCGGTCGGGTGGCCCTCGTATTCCAGCAGGGTCACACCTCGCCCGTGGTCGTGGTCGCGCACCACACCCTGGAAGGAAACCACCGCTCCGGCCCGCACGTCGGCCACCGCGGCCTCGTGCGCGGCCAGGTCCAGTGGTTCGTCGACAACCTCGGCGTGTGTCACCACGCCAGCCATGACAGTCACTCAGCGCTCCCCGGGCAGCAGTGGAAGGGGCAGGAAGGGCACCAGGTCGCCGGCCTGCGCCTGGGTGCCGGGACGGACCACGACGAACCCGTCCGAGTTCGCCAGGCCGCGCAGCATCGCGGAGCCGACGTGGCCGACCGGTGTCGCGGTGCGCCCGGCCGGATCGAACGCGGCGAGCGCCAGGTGGGTGAAACCGCCCCGGCCGGGCACGGCGGTGCCGGCCTCGACCTGCGGCAGCGGCGGCAACGGGCGGCCACGCAGGCCGGCCAGCAGCGGCGCGACAAGCGTGACCAGGGCGATCACCGCGGACTGCGGATTTCCGGGCAGGCCGGCCAGGAACCGCGGACGGTCGCCGGGCACCCGGGCCAGCAGCATCGGGAACCCGGGGCGGACCGCCACCGTGTTCACGATGTACTCCGCACCGAGCTCAGCCAGCGCGGGGTGCAGGTGGTCGACCGGGCCGTGCATGGTCCCGCCGGTGGTGCAGATCAAATCGGCCTCGTCGAGCCCGGCGCGGATCGCGTCGAGGTGGGCGGCCAGGGTGTCCTTGACCGGCCCGGTCACGCCGGTGACGGTCGCGCCGTAACGGCGCAGCCAGCCGGGGACCTGCGGGCCGAGTGAGTCGCGGACCCGGCCCGCGCCGGGCGGGCCCTCGGTCAGCAGCTCGTCGCCGAAGACCAGCATCGCGGCGCGCGGCTCCGGAAAGACCGCGAGGTCCTGGTAACCGCAGGTGGCCGCGACGCCGATGACCGCCGGGTCGATCGCGGTCCCGGCCGGCAGCAGTTCCTCACCACGGCTGGCCTCCTCGCCCGGCAGACGCCAGTCGGGGATCTGGCCCCGGCGCGGCTCGCCGGAGACCCGGCCGTCGGCACCGGTCGTCGAGTCCTCGATCCGGACCAGCGCGGTCGCGCCCTCCGGCACCATCGCGCCGGTGGCGATCTCGACGCAGGCGCCGTCACCGCTGAGCGGCGGTGGCGTGCCGCCGGCCAGCACCCGGCCCTCGGGAAGCCACGGTCCCGGCCCGCGCACCGCCCAGCCGTCGATGCTGGAAGTGGGGAACGCGGGCAGGTCGGTGAGCGCTCGCAGCGGCTCCGCGAGGGTCCGGCCATCCGCGGCGGCGAGCGGGATCCGCTCGGCACTGCCGGAGGCGGCCAGGCCCGCCGCGTATGCCAGAGCCCGCGCCTGCTCCCAGTCGACTGGGCCCTCGGTCACACCGGTCGTGTCGGTCACCCCGAGAGCCTATCGCCGAGACATCAATGATCTCCGCCGCGGATCTGGTCGACGGTGTGTTTCAGGATCGGCCCGAGCACGGCGAGCCCGTCCTTGGCCCCGCCCGTCGAGCCGGGCAGGTTGACGATCAGGGTGCGGCCGGCCACACCGGCCAGGCCACGGGAGAGCGCCGCCGCCGGAACCCGGTCCCGGCTGTACGCGCGAATCGCCTCGGCGATGCCCGGGATCTCGAAGTCGAGCAGTCCCCGGGTCGCCTCCGGCGTTCGGTCGGTCGGCGTCACGCCGGTGCCGCCGCTGGTCAGCACGACGTCGAAACCCTCGGCGACGGCGGCTTTCAGCGCCTCGGCGACCGGGTCGCCGTCCGGCACGACGACTGGGTCGCCGATCTCGCAGCCGAGCTCGCGTAGTCCGCTGACGAGGCGCGGGCCGCTGGTGTCGGCGTAAACGCCGGCCGCCGCGCGGTTCGAGGCGACGATCACCCGCGCTCTCACGGGCGGTCCTCCGGGCGTACCCAATCTCCGGTCTTGCCGCCCTCTTTGCGCAAGACGCGGACGGCCTCGAGGCTCGCGGCCGGGTCGACCGCCTTGATCATGTCGATCATCGCGAGGCCGGCCGTGGCGACCGCGGTGAGGGCTTCCATCTCGACGCCGGTGCGGTCGGCGGTCTTCGTGGTTGCGGTGATCTCCACTGTGGTGTCACCGAGTGTCAACTCCACGGTGACACCGTGCAGTCCGATCGGGTGACAGAGCGGGATCAGATCCGGGGTGCGCTTGGCGCCCATGATGCCCGCGAGGCGGGCCACCGCGAGGGCGTCACCCTTGGGCAGGCCGTCGCGGCGCAACAGGTCGATCACCTCGGCCGTGGTGCGAACCCGGCCTGCGGCGACGGCACGGCGGTTGCTGACCGCCTTGGCCGACACGTCGACCATCCGGGCGGCGCCGGTCTCGTCGACATGAGTCAGCTGGAATTCCTGGGGCATACCGGGAGCTTATAGAGCGCCGGCGGCCATCGCGTTCGCATCACTGCCGTATTGGCTTCACACTTTGTCCATACCGGGAGGTCATGCTTCCGGCACTGGTCAGGGCAGGCGCGGACGCGGACGAAAATGAAATTCGGAATGCGATTTCCATCGCATTGAGTCGCCATTCCGAAACTGTCGGTGACGAAGTTGCGATCTATTCTCGCATTCTGCGCATAGTTACACGATCCACTTGAAACCGACATGCTCAGGACCCTAAGTTCTGTCCTGTCGCGACAGACAAGTGCCAGATCCCCGTCACCGGAGCACGTTTCCGGCGGCGCCCGCCCAAAATGAGGAGAAAGCCATGCGCGGCAGCAACGACTGGAGCTGAGGACGACAGTGCGCGATAAGGCGTGCATGAATAGCCTGATGGCCTGGAGCGACGAGGCGATTGCGCTCGGCAACGAGGCGACATGACTGAGACCAGCACCAACGACGACGCGACCGATCGGCGGCTACGGCTGCTCATCGGTCTCGTCGTCGTTGCGGCGTTGATCACGACGGCCGGCTGGGTGCTCTACCTTCTGCACAACCCCGGCCCGATTCCGGCGCCGTGGGCGCTGGCCCTGCTCAGCGTGGCGGTGGTGGCCGCCAACCGGCTCAAGGTCTCGGTCCGCATCCGGTCCAGCTTGGACGGCACGACCTGGGGCGAGGTCCCGGTCCTGGTCGGCCTGATCCTGTTCCCGGCGCCGTGGGTGGTCCTCTGCTCGGTCGCCGGCGTCACGGCCCTCAAGATCTTCGCCCGTCAGGGTTCCCTCAAAACGGTGTTCGCGGCCGCCAAGGAAGCGCTGACCGCGAGCGCGGCCGGCCTGGTCTTCCTGGTGGCGGGCGTCCAGCCGGACATGCTCGAGCCGTCCTTCGCGCCCCTCGCCATCGTCATCGCCCTGGCCGCGTTCACCCTGGTCGACAACGTCGTCTTCGTGCCGGTCATGGCGGTGAACACGCAGACCAGCGTCCGTCTCGCCGCGCTGAAGAACAGCAAGCGCAAGCTCCTCGGCTTCCTCGGCCAGCTCGCCGCCAGCCTCCTGGTGGCCGGCTTGCTCGCCGCCGACGCGAACATGCTGCTCCTGCTGGTCGTCCCACTCGTTGTGGCTTGCATGCACCTCTGGCAGTCCCGCAGCGCCCGCACCCGCGAGGAACGCGAGTCGTGGCAGCGTCTGGCGAAAGCGACCGACGAGCTGAACGCGGTCGACCTCACGCAGGTGCTGCACGCGGCGACCACCCGTGCGGCGCAGATCTTCTCAGCGGCCGAGGCCACGATCGACGTGACCGCCGGCGGCGCCCGGCGCACCGTGCGCGCCACCGATTCACACGTGCTGACCGACGGACCGCTGCTCACGGCGCCACCGCAGCGGGACGAGAAATCGGTCGACCTGGTCGCACACGACGGCGGCATGCGTGTCGGCGTGCTGCGGCTCGGCTTCGGCGGTGCGGTCCGCCTCACCGAGGTCGAGCAGTACAAACTGCGCACCTTCGCCTCCGCGGTCTGCACGGCCATTCGCAACGCCCAGGCGTACGCGGAGCTCGCTCGGATCGCCGCGGAAAATGAGCACGCCGCCACCCACGACCCGCTCACCGGACTGGCCAACCGCCGCCGGCTCTACGAGCACGCCGGTGACCTCTACCAGAGCACCGATCAGGCCGGTCTCTTCGCGCTGCTGCTGATCGACCTCAACCACTTCAAAGAGGTCAACGACACTCTCGGGCACGCCGCCGGCGACGACGTCCTGCGCGAGGTCGCCGGCCGGCTCAGCGACGCGGCCGCCGAGGGTGACCTGGTGGCCCGGCTCGGCGGCGACGAGTTCGCGGTGCTGATGACCGGCCTGCCGACACCGGCGCTGGCCACCCACCGGGCCACCTCGATGCTCACGTCGCTGGACGCCAGCATCGAGGTCGAGGGCATGCAGATCACAGTGGACGCTGCCGGCGGCATCGCCCTGGCGGCCGGCAGCGGTGGCGTCGAGGAACTGATGCGTCGCGCCGACATCGCGATGTACCAGGCGAAACGCACCGGCCAGCCGACCGCGATCTACGTGCACGCCCGGGACACCGCCGACCTGGAACGGCTCATGCTCACCGGCGACCTGCGGCGGGCCGTGGCCGAGCACGAGTTCTCCGTCGAGTTCCAGCCGATCGTCGACCTGGGCAGCGGCGAGGTGGTCTCGGCCGAGGCGCTGGCCCGCTGGCGGCACCCGGCGCAGGGCAGCCTCACCCCGGTGCAGTTCCTGGAGACGGTGGAACGCTCCGGTCAGCTGCCGGCGTTCGCCGACGCGGTGCTGGAGCAGTCGCTGATCGCCATGCAGACCTGGCGGGAGGCCGGCTTCGACCTTCCGGTGGCGGTGAACGTGTCACCGCGCAGCCTGCTCGACCCGAAATTCCCGGCCACCGTGCTGGCCCGGCTGGCCCGGCACGACGTACCGGCGAACAGGCTCACTCTCGAACTCGCCGAGACGCTCACCATCAGCCAGCTCGAAGTGGTCGAACGCGCGCTGGCCGAGCTGCGCAACGCCGGCGTCCGGCTGGCGATCGACGACTTCGGCACCGGCGTCTCGTCGCTCTCGGTGCTCTCCCGGATCCCGGTGCACCAACTCAAGATCGACCGCGAGTTCGTGGCGGCCGTGGAGACGTCGGCGGAAGCGTCCGCCGTCATCCGGACCACCGTCGACCTGGCCCGTAACCTGCACCTCACGGTCGTGGCCGAGGGTGTGGAGAGCGAACCGCAGCGTCGCGCCCTCTGGGAGCTGGGCTGCCTCGCCGGGCAGGGCCACCTGTTCGCCAGGCCGTACTCGGCGGCCCGCTTCCTCGCGGCGCTGCAACGCGGTTCCGGTGGTCGTCCCGGGGTGCTCGCGGCGGCTCTGCACGATGCCGGCGCCGTGGTGCGGATGCCGGTGCGCCGAGCCGGCGGCACCGGGAGATCACCTCTGCCACACTTGCCCGCGTGACCGACCTGCTCAAAACGACCGGCCTGCTCAAGCGCTTGGACCGGGCGGGCGGCGGGCTCGTTGCCGACCTCGTGCTCTACGTGTTGTCCGCCGCGTTCGCACTGATCACCGCGCTGACCTCGACGTTGCTGCCGCACCGGGCGTGGGGGGCGGTGGCCGCCTGGGGTTACGGAGCGGCTGCTCTGGTCGTGGTGGTGCAGCTCTTTCGGCGTACCCAAGGGTCTCGCTCTGGCCTGGATTTTTCCGCCGGTCGAGCGGTCCTTGCTTGGGTGACCTGGGCCGCTGTCGCGCTGTTGCCGGTGATCATTCAGTCGGTGCAGCGGGCCGGCGGGCGCACCGATCGCGCGCAGGAAGAGGTTGTGGTCGTCGAGCACATGGGCGAGTCGCTGGTGCACACCGGCACGCCGTTTCTGAGCCGCGCCGAGATCGCCGCGCTGCCACTCGACGAACGTCTGCTCGGTTATCGGCCCTACCAGCCCGGCATGTCCATTTTCGGTCTTCCGCGCGCGATCGCCGGTGATCATTGGTGGACCGACGCCCGGATCTGGTTCGCGATCTTGACGGTGGCCGCGCTCGCCGCGGCCGTCACCCTTCTGCGTTCCCACCCCCATCGGGTACGCGCGATCCAGGCGGCAACCGTGCTCCCGGTGACCGCGCTGACCCTGGCTACCGGCGGCGACGACATCCCGGTGCTGGCCCTGTGCCTGCTCGCGCTGGCCCTGGCCGCGACCGGTCGTTTCGGCTGGTCGGGCGTCGCGGTGGGAGCGGCCGCCGCCTGCAAGCTCTTCGCCCTGCCGGTGGTCGCCGTCCTGGCCGTGCTGGCCGTGGTGACCGGGCACTGGCGCCGGTTCCTGCCGGCCGCGATCGGTCTGCCGCTGCTCGCCCTGGTGCCGCCGCTGCTGGTGAACGCGGACTCGCTGATCGAGAACGTGCTGCGGTTCCCGCTCGGGCACGGCCTGGTCACCAGTCCGGCGCAGTCGCCGTTTCCCGGATATCTGATCTCGCAGATCCAGCCCGGCGGGCGTTACATCGCCATGGGTCTGCTGGTCACGGCCGCTGCGGGCATCGGGTTGTGGCTGATCCGGCGGCCACCACGCACGGCGTCGGCGTCGGCGCTGTTCTGCGGGTGGGGGCTGCTCGCCGCGATCCTGCTGATGCCGACCACCCGTTTCGGGTACATCCTGTACCCGGCGGCGCTGCTGACGTGGGCGCCGGTACTGGGTTTGACGAGTTTGTCGGCGGTCGGACACAGCCAAGACACAGGTACAACGGCTGCATTGGATGACACAGCCTTGTACCGTCAATGAAATGATGACCTGTCCCAAGTGTCATGGCGAGATGCGGGTCTACGAGCGCAGCGGCGTGACGATCGACCAGTGCGGCGAGTGCCGCGGGATCTTCCTGGACCGCGGCGAGCTGGAGAAGCTCTTCGCCGCCGAGGCGTCGTTCAACGCCCGGCCGGCAGGACCGGGGCAAGCTCCGCCGCCCCCGGCGCCGGCTCCGCATCACCAGAGCCACCAACAGCCCGGTTACCCGCCGCCTCCGCCGCCCCCGCCGGCTTACGGCGCTCCGGGTTACCCGCCGCCCGCTCCGGCGTACGGTCGCCCCGCTGCCTACGGCCACCACGGGCACTACCGCGGCCAGCAGCACCACGGGCACTACCGGCGCCGGAGTTTCCTCCACAACCTGTTCGACTGAGCTTCCGGGTCCGCCTGGGCCTTTGGTTCGTCGTTCCTCAGGGCCGATCGGGCCGCGACCTGCTTCAGAGTCGTGGCTGGGTCGGCCCTGTGTCGTTGCTGGTTTTCCTTGTCCACGTTTTGCTCGGGGCTGTCCGCGCTTTGGGAAGTTGTGTTTCCGGACCCTGTCTTTCGGGCTCCGAGGGGCGTCCACGCTCAGTGATGACGCCTATTCCTTTTTTCGCATTCGTGGTGCCATTGATCACTGTCGGTGACCACCAAGCGGAGTCGGCCCGTCACTTAAGAGCGAACTATTTCGATAAGTCTCTCTTTTCGTGTGCGTTACGAAGTTACAGAAATACGCAACGTCGCGGATCTTGGGTATTGTCACGTCGCCCCCTCTTGCGGTGAACGGAGGAAGAACCGTGACTGAAACCCTGCGGACCGACCTCGAAGACGTGTACGGACGATACGAAGAATTACGTTCCGGAGTGGACGAATTGCAACGGAGCATCGCCACGATGCAGGTGAGCTCCGAGTCCGAGGACGGCGCCGTTCGCGCCACTGTGGACGCCGACGGCCGCCTCATCAACCTGCTGCTGAACCCGGACGCGTGCCGGGATTGGGACGCCAACACGCTGGCCCGCGTGATCGTCCAGACCGTGCAGAACGCCTCGGCCGACAAGTACGACCAGATCGAGAACCTGGTCTCCCACCACCGGCCGGCCGAGACCGAAGCCTGACGACGTTCGCCCCGGGTGGGGGCCGCGGCGTGTTTGCGCCGCGACCCGGGGTCTTGTTGTTTCAGAGTGCCGGATCGACTCAGATGGCCATGTCGACGAAGCGCGAGAGATGCAGCTGAGCTGCCACGGTGACCGTGTCGGTCGGGCCGTTACGGTGCTTGGCCACGATGAAGTCGGCCTCGCCGGCTCGCGGTGATTCCTTGTCGTAGTAGTCGTCGCGGTGCAGCAGGATCACGACGTCGGCGTCCTGCTCGATCGAGCCGGACTCACGCAGGTCGGACAGCTGTGGCCGCTTGTCGGTGCGCTGCTCGGGACCACGGTTCAGCTGGCTCACCGCGATCACCGGGCACTCGATCTCCTTGGCCAGCAGTTTCAGGCCACGGGAAAGCTCCGAGACCTCCTGCTGACGGCTCTCGGTCTTTTTCGGCGAGGACATCAGCTGGAGATAGTCGATGACGAGCAGGCGCAGGTTGTGGCGCTGCTTGAGCCGCCGCGCCTTCGCCCGGATCTCCATCAGGTTCATGTTGGGCGTGTCGTCCACGAAGATCGGCGCCTGACTGATCTCGCCCATCCGCCGGGCCAGTTTCGTCCAGTCGTCGTCGGAGAGCTGCCCCGACCTCAGGTTGTGCAGCGGCACCCGAGCCTCGGCGGAGAGCAGACGCATCACCATTTCGATCTTGCTCATTTCGAGCGAGAAGATGGCGCTGGCGTGACCGTGCTGGATCGCCGCGTTGCGGGCGAAGTCCATGCTCGCGGTCGACTTACCGAGACCGGGGCGGCCGGCCACGATGATCAGCTGGCCGGCGTGCAGACCGTTCAGCAGGCGGTCCAGGTCCTGGAAGCCGGTCGGGACGCCGGTCATCATGCCGCCGGACGCACCGACCGCCTCGATCTCGTCGAGGGTGGGCTGGAGCATGTCGCCGAGGGCCGCGAAGTCCTCGCTGACGCGTTTCTCGGTGACGTCGTAGATGGCCTGCTGGGCCAGGTCGACGATGTCGTCGACGTCGCGGCCGCCGTTGCCACCCGTGCCGTAACCGAGCTGCACGATTTTCGTCCCCGCCTCGACCAGGCGGCGCAGGATCGCGCGCTCCGAGACGATGCGTGCGTAATAGGCGGCGTTGGCCGCGGTCGGCACGCTCTCGATCAGCGTGTGCAGGTATGGCACCCCGCCGATCCGCCCGAGGTCACCGGAGTCCGCAAGCGCCGCCGACACGGTCAGGGCGTCAGCGGGCTCACCCCGCCCGTAAAGATCGAGGATGACGTCGTAGACCGTCGAGTGCACCGGACGGTAGAAGTCGGTCGTCTTGAGGATCTCGACGACGTCAGCGATCGCGTCCTTGGAGAGCAACATGCCGCCCAGCACGCCCTGCTCGGCCGCGACGTCCTGCGGTGGGGCCTTGTCGTAACCGCCTCCGCCGCCCCCGCCACCACCACCGCCGCCTGAGCCGTTGCCGCCCTTACCCCCCGAACCCCCGCCGGACTGCGACGGTGGACGAGACTCCGGCCTTGCGTCATCGGTGATCGACACCCGGAGACTCCTTCCCGCTGGCAATGCCTGGTTGTCACACCCACTTGTCACGCCCGCTTGTCACGATCGAACAACCTGGGTACGACACTTTCGGCTGAACCTCGGGCCGAGTTCAGAGAAAGTCTCCGATCAAAAACGGCACCCGGGGCTGGACCACTGTACGAATCCGGCCCCCACCTGCCCAACTACGTCGGTGGACGAGCCTCGGGACAACCTCGGGACAACCTGTGGACATCTGCCTTCTGCCTGTGCACAGCATGTGGACAACTCTTGGGGATGCGAGCGGTACCCCATGCCCCAGCAGGAGTTTTGTCATCCCCACCTGTGGAGGGCAGAAAAGGTTCCGGATCAGGGGAAATACCGTCCCGGGTGAGCAAACCGTCGCACTGAGGCGTTGCGGTTCCGTCCTGAGCACGTCACCCTTTGCACGTGGACCAACGGGAGTGGGACTACGGCGCCCGCATGTCGCGCGAGAGGCGCGCTGCGGAGGCTTGGCCCACCCGGGAACCGGAACCTGATCCGGAACCCAGATGGGCCTCGCTCACTGACACCGGCAGCATGGCGCCGAGTGACGAGGCGCTCACTTGGCAGCGTCGCGCTGACGCATGGGCGCAGAACGCCGACGTCGAGGTTTACGACGGCGGTGGCGGTCACGCTGTGGAACCGTCTGGTAACCGTTGGTCCGATGTTGCCTCGACGGGGCGTACCGCCCTTCCCGCTGAAGGCACCGGCTGGCGCACCGAGACCGCCGAGTGGCGGGCCACCGGCGCACGCTGGCGACAGACCACCGAGTGGCGCTCGTCCACCGGCTCGCACGTGTGGCGTTCCACCACCGAGGCGTGGGAGTCCGACGAAGAGCTCGCCCGGGCCAACGAGCAGCCCGCCATCTCCGGCACGGCCTGGCCCACACCCGCGCAGGAGGAGAGCAGCGGCGACAGCCCCGCCTCCTGGCAGCGCCGGGCCACCACGCCGGTCGAGCAGACACCATCCTGGCAGCAGCCGTCCACCTCCACCCCGTCGTGGCAGCAGCCCGCCTCGTCAACGCCCTCCTGGCAGCAGCCGGCCTCCTCTTCCTCGGCTCCGTCGTGGCAGCAGCCGGCCTCCTCGGCTGCCGCTCCCTCATGGCAGCAGCCGGCCTCTTCGTCTGCCGCTCCCTCGTGGCAGCGGGCCAGCGGATCGTGGAACAACCGCGTGCCCGAGCAGCAGCAGCCCGGCCCGGGTGAGAACACCACCGGCCTGGCCCGCTGGGAACGCGCCGACGCCCCCGGCTGGCAGACGACACCCGCCGAGGACGCGCAGCACCTGGTTCGTGAGGACGATCGGGCTGCTTGGCGGCGCGATTCGGCGTACCGGGACGAGCCGCCGCGCCGCGGCCGCCGACGCGCCCCCGAGACCGAGGCGGCGCCCTCCGGCGGCACCGGCTGGTCGACCGGATCAGAACCGGACACCTGGGAACGCCACACGGACACCGGCAGCATCCCCGCCTGGGGTGCGGAACCGCCCGCGTCCGACACCTCCACCAAGGGCGGCCAGCCGCGCCGCTACAACAAGGGCGGCGGCGACTGGCGCGAGGACACCTCGTCCTGGAGCGCCGAGCCGGACACCAGCAACTGGACCCGCGACCCGGACACCGGCCAGTGGAGCCGCGCCGAGGACGACCCGCGCGTACTCGCCTGGCGCGCCGAGGCAGCTCGCCGCGAGTCGGGGAAGGGTGACGAGGCAGCGGACGAGCCCCTGCCCACCCGCACCGGCCGACGCTCCCGCCGCGACGGTCCCGGCGGCGGTGCTCCTGGCGGCCCTATTGGCGGTCCTGTTGGTGCCGGCGGCCCTGGTGCTCCTGGCGGCGCGCGTTCTGGTGGCGGGCATTCCGGTGGTTCTGGCCGGGGTGCTGGTGGCCCGCGTGACGGTGTTCCGGGTGGTCCGCTGCCGAGTAGCTCGGCGCCTTCTCCGGATGCCGCGTGGCCGACCAGTTCCGTTCCCGGCGACCCGCCGCAGACCGGCTCACGCGGGACCGCGATGCTGCCGGCCCCGCGAAGCAGCATGCCGAGCAGCCGCCCGCGAAGCGCACTTCCCGCCTCGAACGGCGCGGCTCCGGGCAGCGCGGCGCCATGGAGCGGCGCCTCAGCACCGAGCGCTTCCATGCCCGGTGCTTACGACACGGGCCAGTTCCGCTCAGGCGAGGGCGGACGAACCCGTCCTGGCGGCGACACAGGCCAGCCACGCCCCGGCGACACCGGCCAGCTGCGTCCCGAAAACACGGGCCAACTCCGTCCTGGCGACACGGGCCAACTCCGTTCCGGTGACACCGGCCAGCTGCGTCGCGATGACAGTGGCCGTCTCCGGCCCGGCGACACCGGCCAGTTCCGCCGTGATGACAACGGTCGACTGCGTCCTGGCGACACGGGCCAGCTGCGCCGTGATGACAGTGGCCGCCTCCGACCGGGCGACAGCGGACAAATCCGGCCTGGCGACACCGGCCAGTTCCGGTCCGGGGGTTTCCCCGCTGACGAACGCCGGGGGCGTGAGGAGCGAGGCTCCGAAGGTTATGCCGCGACGCCGCCTGGCGGTGGCCGTCGCCGTGCGCAGGAGCCCGATCCGGGCGCGGAGCCCTGGCAGGTCCGCCGCGACGCCGAACGCCCCGGCCCGCTGCCCCCACGCCGCGAACTACCCGCCGGCGGCTCGCAGCGTCCCGATCCGGACCAGCAGCGCCGCCCCTACGGCGACCAGTCGCAGCAGTGGGCGCTGCCCAGCGCCCCGCTGCGCCCCATCGAACCGCGCACCGACCAGCGCCCGGCCGATCAGGCCCGCCCGGACGACCGCTGGGACACCTCCCGCGAGCCGTCGGCCCCCGATCGCGCCTGGCCCGGCACTACTCGCCCGGACGCTGCCCGCTCGGACACCGCCCGCCCGGTGAGCGGCCCCGCCTGGCAGGACGGCTCCCGCGGCCAGACCTGGCAGGACGGCGCCCGCAACGACCCGGCCCGGCCGGTGAGCGGCACGGCGTGGCGCGACGGCACTCGCCCCGACCCGACGCGACCGGCGAGTGGGCCCGCGTGGCAGGACAGCGGCCGAGGTTCGGCCTGGCCCGACCCGGCCCGTAACGACCCGGCCCGCAACGAGCCGGCACGGCCCGATCTGGGCGGCCCGTCCGGCGGTACCTCGTGGCAGGACACTTCTCGCGGCCCGGCCCGGCCCGGCGACACGCGTGGTGCTCCCAGCTGGCGTGACTCGTCCCGTGACGACACTCGCGGTGCGGCGTCCGCCCCTTCGTGGCAGGACACTTCGCGTACCGACCCGGCCCGTCCGGTGAGCGGCCCCGCCTGGCGCGACGGCACCCGCAACGATCCGGCGCGCCCCGCGAGCGCCCCGGCCTGGCAGGACGGCGGCAGCGGCGCGTCCTGGTCCGACCCCGCCACCGGCCGGCCCGGCCCTGCCCGCGGCGACCAGCGCGGCCCCGGAGCCACCCCCAGCTGGCAGGACGGCCAGCGCGGCCCGTCCGAGCGGGACGCGGGCGGACGCCCTTCCTGGCAGGACACCTCCGGCGACGTGCGCGGTGCTGCCAGCGGTCGCCCCTCATGGCAGGACACCTCCGGCGACACCCGGAGCGCCCGGCCGTCATGGCAGGACACCTCCGGCGACACCCGCGGCACACGCCCCTCGTGGCAGGACACCTCGGGCGACGTTCGGGGTGACAACAGCGGACGCCCGTCCTGGCAGGACACGTCCAACGACATCCGCGGTGGCCGCCCGTCATGGCAGGACGCAGGCCGCGGCGGCCCCTCGCGGCAAGACGACCGCGGCACCGGCCCGTCATGGCAGGACGACCGTGGTACCGGCCCCTCGTGGCAAGACGACCGTGGCACAGGCGGCCCGTCATGGCAGGACGACCGTGGCACCGGCGGTCCCTCTTGGCAGGGTGAGCGCGGATCCGGCCGTCCCGAGCAGCCCGCACGGCCGACCTACAACGCGCCCCTCGCGCTTCCGGCGGGCCGCGAACTTCCTCCGGGCCGTGAACTGCCCCCCGGCCGCGAGCTTCCGGCCGGCAACGGCTGGAACGACGCGCCCCGCGACAACCCGGGACGCCCCGGATACGGCGCTACCCGCGACGAGCCGGCACGACCCGGCTACGGCGGGGCCCGTGCTCTGCCCGCCGGCCCTTCCTCGTGGCAGCAGCCGGCACAGGAGCCCGCACAGGACCCGTGGAACGAGGGTCGCAAGCCGGCCTACGGCACGCCCGGTCCGTCTCGCGAGCTGCCCGCCGGCGCCTGGCCGGACCCTCTGAGCAACCCGCCGCGACGGGCGAGCGTTCCGGGATACGGCTCCGCCGACCCGTGGAACCCGCGCGGCCCGATCGCCGAACCGCCGCCCGGCAACGGGTACGGCGAGACCGGTGAAACCGCCGACTGGCTCGCGGCCGAACGTGCCGCTGGTGGTCGCCGGGGTGCTGACTATCGCGACGGCGCCGGTGAGGGTGGTGAGACCGACTGGCGCCAGTCGCTAGAGCCTCAGAGCGACGTTGCCGAGGGTGAATCCCGGCGATATGACACGTCGGACTTTCCCCCCTTTCGGCCCAGTGGGTCCGCAACGGTCGCCGGAGCGGCGAATCTGGCCCTGAGTGCCACGTCCGTCATCTCGACGGTCCCGGACGGCACCCCGCCCGGCGCGATCCCGACAAATCCGGCAGCCCTGGCAACCGGCCCGGCCCGGACGGCAGCACCGGCGACGCCCGGCGCACCACGAACGGCACCGGCACCGCCCGGCACGCCACGAACGGCACCGGCCACGACCGGCGCGGCGCGAACGGCGCCGGCTACGGCCGGTGCGGCGAGCTGGGCGACGGCAGGTAACCCCGCCGGGACGTCGGCCGGTGCGGTAGCCGAGGACGACCTCGACACCTCGTGGCCGCCGCGCCGCAGCACGGGTGCGTTCCAGGGCACCGGCTCCTACGAGCGGCGCCCGATGACGAGCGGTCTCGTCGCGAGCCGCGGCACCGACCTGCTCGACCCGGACGACGACGAGGCCGACGAAGAGGCAGCCGGCGGTCCGCTGGCGGCTGTCGGTTACACGGTGGTCTGGTACGGCGTACCCGTGGTCCTGTTTGTGGGCGGCATGTTCCTGCTCAACTCCGGGCAGCGCAGCCACGCCCTGGACACCCTGGCGAACGCAGCACCCGAGTTCGCCGTCTCGCTGTTCATCAGCGTGCTCGTGGCGGTCGGCCTGCGCAAAGCCACCACCGCCTGGAAAGCCGCCAGCATCGGCCTGGCCGCAGCCGTGGTGGGCGGCGGAATAGCGACCGTCCTGAGCTCCGCCATCACCGGCAACAGCCTCAGCTGACCGCACCACCCCACCGAGACGAGCAAACCCACCGGGAAACACAAAAAGCGCGCCGGGCCGAAGCCCAGCGCGCTTTCTCGTGCAGCCTGATTACTTGGCGGCGACGACGTTCACCGGGAACGTCGCGGTCACCTCGGGGTGCAGCTTGACCGACACGTTGTACGAGCCCGTGGTCTTGATGTGACCCGGGAGCTCGAGACGACGACGGTCCAGAGCCGGACCGCCGGCGGCCTTGACCGCGTCGACGATCTCGGCCGGGGTGATCGAGCCGAACAGGCGGCCACCGTTGCCGGAGCGCGCGTTCAGCGTGACCTTGAGGCCGGACAGCTGGCCCTTGACCTCGGTCGCCTGGCCCAGGTCACGGATCTCGCGGGCCTCGCGGGCCCGCTTGATGACCACGACCTGCTTCTCAGCGCCCTTGGTCCACTGGATGGCGAAGCCCTGCGGCAGGAGGTAGTTACGGCCGTAGCCGTTCTTGACCTCGACGATGTCGCCGGGCGTGCCGAGACCGGACACTTCCTGAGTGAGGATGATCTTCATCTGGGTGTCCTCTCTCAGCGCGCCGTAGCCGTGTACGGCAGGAGCGCCATCTCGCGGGCGTTCTTGACCGCGCGGGCGATCTGCCGCTGCTGCTGGGAGGTCACACCGGTGACGCGGCGGGCACGAATCTTGCCGCGGTCGGAGATGAACTTCCGCAGAAGCGCGGTGTCCTTGTAGTCGATGTAGGTGATCCCGTCCTTGTCGAGCGGGTTCACCTTCTTCTTCGGCTTGCGAAGCGCAGCAGCCTTAGCCATTGCTCTTACTCCTGAACTCAAGAAAGCCCGAGGGCTTAGAAGGGAGGCTCATCGTCGAACGAGGAGTTGCCGCCGCCGGAGCGGCCGCCACCACCAGTGGAAGCGGCAGGTGCAGCCGTGGCCCAGGGGTCGTCGAAGTCGCGGTTTCCGCCGCCGCCTCCGCCGTTGGTGTTTCCACTGGGCTGCCGATTGCCACCACCGGAGGCGCCGAAGCCGCCACCCCCGCCGCCGCCGGACCGGCTTGCCTTCTGCACTTTCGCCGTGGCGTAGCGCAGAGACGGGCCGATCTCGTCGACCTCGAGCTCATAGACGGTGCGCTTCTCGCCCTCACGCGTCTCATACGACCTCTGGCGCAGGCGGCCCTGCACGATCACCCGAGCGCCACGCTGCAGCGACTCGGCGACGTGCTCAGCAGCGTCACGCCAGATGTTGCACGCGAGGAAGAGTGGCTCGCCGTCTTTCCATTCGCCCGACTGCCGGTCCAAGGTCCGCGGCGTGGAAGCGATGCGGAACTTGGCGACTGCCGCACCCGAAGGGGTGAAGCGCAGCTCAGGGTCGTCGGTAAGGTTCCCGACGACCGTGATGGTGGTTTCTCCTGCCATGACTTCTCCTCGCCGCTTTCAGTCGTTAGAGGCAAAGGGTCTCAGGACCCTCTGACAAAAACGCCTCAGCGGGTCTCGGGACGGATGACCTTGGTGCGGAGGATGGACTCGTTCAGCCGGAGCTGACGGTCCAGCTCAGCGACGGCCTCGGGGGTCGCCTGAAGGTCGACGACGGCGTAG
The DNA here is from genome assembly GCF_003259845.1 of Actinoplanes lutulentus. Taxonomy (GTDB): domain Bacteria; phylum Actinomycetota; class Actinomycetes; order Mycobacteriales; family Micromonosporaceae; genus Actinoplanes; species Actinoplanes lutulentus. The sequence goes on along the minus strand of NZ_QLMJ01000010.1, from coordinate 219,748 downwards.
ATGCCCTCGGCCTTCTTGTTGATCTCGAACGAGAGCCGGCGACGGCCCCAGACGTCGAGCTTCTCCACCGAGCCACCCGCGGTCCTGATGACGTTCAGGTACTGGTCGAGCGACGGTGCGACGGTGCGCTCCTCGAGCGAAGGATCGAGGATCACCATGAGTTCGTAATGACGCAAGACATTCACCTCCTGTGGGCTATACGGCCACGGTCTCTCCGTGGCAGGAGGTCTTGTGTCGCACGCAGAAGAAAGCCGTGGGTATCGAGCGCCCACGGCGAACACACTGCGAACCGAGCCAGCATACCCAGCCGAGGCCGCTTACCCAAAAAGCGATGACCCCGTCAGGTGACGAGGTCATCGCTTCGTACAGCCGCGGGGCGTCCGGTCCGATTCGTTGGGTGGGACCTGGGGAGGAACGACCACACCGATGAGGTTGGACGCGTCCGCCCCGCGGAGCTTTCAGAAGGGAGCTTACGCCACATTCGTGCGAGATGCACGTTGTGACACGATTGCCCGAATCGCGGCGATTGAGACGCCGAGAACGCAGACCAACGCCGTCATCCCGAGCAGCCCGATCGGCTTACCCTCGCGAATCGGCCCGACCGCGGCGACCGGATCGGTGGCCGCCACAGCCGACGGTTCCTCGTCGTCCAGCACCGGCACGGCGAATTCGTCGGAGATCGAGGGGATGACCGAATCGGTGGCCGGGGCCGTCTTCTTGGACACCGCTTTTCCGGGCGGCATACCGGCGAATGCAGGTGCGCCTACTCCACCCGTACCCCTGACTGGTTTTGCTCGCAGACGCTGGCTGACGGCGCCCTGCGGCATGGCCGCGGCGGAGGCCGCGCTGCTCACCGAGGCCTGGGGACGATCGGTTGCGGTTCGGCGCGAATCGGTACGCGAGGAGTTCGCCCCGCGGTCCGGACGCTGCGCAGCCGAGGCCGCGCCCGATTTCGAAGAGCCGCCATGGGTACGCGCAGGCGAGCCCGACCCGGACGGCTTGGAAAGCGTGGCAGCGCCACCCTGCGGGCGAGGGCTCAGGTTGGGCCGGCCCGACGTTGCCGAGGGCTCGGCCGTGACGATCATCGGGACGACATCCTCGCCGTGGTCACACTCCGGCGTGAGCATCACCGAGGTGGTGCCGCGACGGAACACCAGGTCGGCCGAGCCGTCCTCCGGGATCGTGCCCTTCTCGACGTTGCCGAGCTTGAGCCGCGCGTCATGACCGGTCCGGTTCCGCACCTGGATGACGCTGTCCGCGGGAACCTTCATCGACTCGACGCTCGGCTTCGACTCGCAGGTCAGGCCGAGCACCCCGTCACCGTTGAAGCTCACCCGGCGGTCGCCCGGGTCGAGCTGCTCGGCGCTCGCCGTCCCGCTGGCAAGCAGTGGCGCGCCGAAGATCAGCCCGCATAGAAACACTGCTGCCACCCGGTATCGGACTCGCCGCGACATGCACCACTCCCCAAGTTCGCCACCGGACACGCCGGTATCAGTCAAACCGTAACCAATACGGACAACGAGGACGGAACGACCACGTGACGCAAGAGAAAAGCGTCGGACCCTCGTCGTACGCTCGACCCATGCGCATCGGAGCCCACGTCGATTCCGCCGAACCGCTGGTCGAGGCCGCCGCTCGCGGCGCCGACGCGGTGCAGTTCTTCCTCACCGACCCGCAGGGTTACAAATCCCCCAAACCGCGCGAGGACGCAGAGCAGCTGCGAGCCTCCGAGGTGGACATCTACGTCCACGCGCCGTACATCGTGAACGTCGCCTCACCGAACAACCGGATCCGCATCCCCAGCCGCAAACTGCTTGTCGCGCACGCCAAGGCAGCCGCCGAGATCGGGGCAAAAGGCCTGATCGTGCACGGCGGCCACGTCGGCTCGGGCGCCGACCTCGCCGACGGCTTCGCGAATTGGCGAAAGGCCTTTGAGTACGCGGAGAAGGAAGGCGGCCTGCCCCTCCCGATCCTGATCGAGAACACCGCGGGCGGCGACAACGCGTGCGCCCGGCGCTTCGACGACCTGGCCCGCCTCTGGGACGCGGTCGGCGGGTTCGGTGCCGGCTTCTGCCTGGACACCTGCCACGCCTTCGCCGGCGGGGAAGACCTGACCGGCATCGTCGACCGGCTCAAGTCCATTACTGGCCGCATCGACCTGATCCATGCGAACGATTCAAAGGGTGGATTCGACTCGGGCCAGGACCGTCACGACAACCTCGGGAGTGGGAAGATCGACCCCGAGTTGGTGGTGGCCGCGATCCGCGCTGCTGGCGCTCCGGCGATCGTGGAGACCCCGGGCGGAGCGGATGGCCAGTCCGCCGACATCGCCCTTCTGCGCGAGCGGGCGGGCGGCTGACAGGCACCGCGGCACTGGAGGGTCATGACCGAGCAGCAGCAACCTAACGCCGGGGCGGCGGTCAAGCCCCGGCGCTGGCTCAGGCCATGGCTCGGAAAATCCGAGGCGAAAGCCGAGGTCGCGCTGAAGATTCCGGAGCAGCGCAAACCGGCAGAATCCCCCAAAGAGGATGCTCAGGAAAAGGTCGCTCCCGAAAAAGAGCGGACCCCTCTGCCTTCCACCCGGCCGCCCGGCGCGCCGCCCGACCCGTGGACCGTCTTCGCGACCACCCCCGAGCAGCCGCCCGGCCGGATCCGCCGGGGCCTGGCCGCCGTCGGACGCACCCTCATTCATGAGTACGCCCTGGCGGCGTACGCGAGTGTCGTGATCGCCGTCCTGATGACCTGGCCGGCTATCCGTTACCCGCTGCACACCCTGCCGCAGGACCTCGGCGATCCCTCCCGTCAGGCCTGGCAGCTCGCCTGGGCCGGGCACATCCTGATCACCGATCCGAAACTCCTGTGGCATGCGAACGCGTACTTCCCGCTGACCGACAGCTACGCGTTCGGCGACAGCCTGCTCGGTTACGCGCCGTTCGCGATGCTCAGCAACGGGCCGGTCACCGCCGTCCTGATCTACAACCTGCTGTTCATCGCGGCACACGCGCTGCTCGTCTTCGGGGCGTACGCCCTGGTTCGCCAGCTCGGCGCCCGTCCCACCGGTGCGGCCGTCGCCGCGATGGCGTTCGCGTACGCGCCTTGGCGGCTGGCGCAGGAGGGCCACCTCGACATCATCTCGGCGGGCGGCATCCCGCTGGCCCTCGCCATGCTGGCCCGGGGCCACGGCTGGTCGATGCGGTACGGCCTGCGCCCGTCTCGGCGGCACGCCGGCTGGGCGGCCGCCGGCTGGCTGGTCGCGGCCTGGCAGATCAGTCTCGGGTTCGCACTCGGCATCCCGTTCGCGTACGTCCTGGGTCTGATTTTGATCGTCCTGGTGGTCGGATCGCTCGCTCGCCGGGTGCGGAAACCCGAGTTCCGCGCGCTGGCCCGGTTCCTGCGCAAACCAACAGTTCCGCTGCTCGGCTGGCGGCTGGCGATCACCGACACGCTCGGTGCCCTGATCTTCGCCGGGGTCGCGCTGCTCATCGCCGTGCCGTACACCCGGGTCGCGGACAGCCCGACCCGGGCCGATGAGATCGACTTCTTCTCGCCGCCGCTGCGCAGCCTGCTGATCGGGCCGGCCGAGTCGCGGATCTGGGGCGGCGCGCACGAGGTGCCGCGCGCCTCGCTGGGCTGGGCCGCCGAGATGTCGCTGCTGCCCGGCTTCGTGCTCTACGCGCTCGCCCTGGCCGGCCTCGGGTTCTCGGTCTGGCGGCTGCGGCACCGGATGGTCCTCATGGTCGCCATCACATTCGCGGTGGTGCTGACCATGGGTACGAACTACCTCGGCGGGCGCTTCACCTACCTGCCGCTGTTCGGCCACTACGGTGCCTCGTTCGACCAGCGCATTCCCGGCCGGCTGATGCTCTGGGTGACGTTGCTGCTGGCGATCCTCGCGGCCGGCGCGGTCGACGACTTCGTCCGGCGTGCCGAGCATCTGGCCGCGCAGCGGGTGCCGGCATGGCCCGGCCCGTGGCTGCGGCTCGCGATGCTCACGCCGCTGATCCTGGTCGCTCTGGAGGGCTGGAACAGCACGGCGCATCCGGTGGTCCCGGAGCAGCCCGCGGCGATGCGTACCGTCACCGGTCCGATGCTGGTGCTGCCGACGGCCGAGCTCTCCGATCAGACCGTGCAGCTCTGGTCGACCTCGGAGTTCCAGGCCATCGCGAACGGTGGCGGCACGTTCGCCGCCACCCGGCAGAGCGAGCTACGCAGCCGTGTGGCGACGTTCCCGGACATCGCCAGCATCGAGTACCTGCGGTCGATCGGGGTCGGCACCGTGCTGCTTCTGCGCGATCAGGTGGCCGGCACGTCGTGGGAACGTGCCGGCGACATCCCGGTGGATTCGCTGAACATCAAGCGTGAGGACCTGACCGACGCGGTCGTCTTCCGCCTGAACTGAGGCCCGGGCTGAATCCTGAGCTGAAGCTCGAACCGCTCTACAGCGTTTTGATCAACGACCTCGGGTTGGCGCGGATCTCCTCCGCCGCCTCCGGGGAGGGCCCGAGACCGAACGCCCGCCGGAACCGGGTGACCCACGGCGCCTCCGGGCCGTCCAGCGGACCGGCCTCCGGGTCGGCCCCGTCGTATGACTGCCGGACGTCGTCCAGTTCCGGCCGCCAGATCTCGCGCGCCACCAGAGCGAAGAGCAGACCGACGGTGACCAGGCGTGCCGTCGAGGCGAGCACGAACGTGCCCTCCGGGATGACCGACTTGCCGCCGGCGCCGATCAGCTCGGCGTAGAACGCGGCGAGGTACCCGACCTCGGCGATGCTCCACGCGATGACCGCGCCCCACTTCGGCCGGGCCAGGACGATCAGCGGCAGGAGCCAGAGCACGTACTGCTGCGACCACACCTTGCTGGAGATCAGGAACGCCGCGACGACCAGGAACATCACCTGCGACAGGCGCGGCCGGCGCGGGGCGAGCAGGCCGAGGAGCAGGATGCCGAGACAGATGAGGGCGAAGAACCCGTACGACACGTAGTTGAGCGTCGGGACGTGGTTGCTCAGCCACTGGAACGGACCCTGGTCGCCCTCGGTGCCGGCGGCCCACTTGCCGTCCAGGTACCGGCCGACGTACCAGAACGTGCCCCAGTCGATCGGCCGCTCCGAGTTGAGCTGGAAGAACCGCAGCCAGCTCTCGTGGTACCAGTAGAAGACCGGGAAGTTGACCACCGCCCAGGTGACGGCCGTGGCGAGGAACGAGCTGATGAACGGACGCAATCGTCCGGTGCGCAACGCGAGGATCAGGATCGGCCCGAGGATGAACAGCGGCCATAGCTTCGCCGCGGCACCCAGTCCGAAGAAGACACCCGCCCAGACCGGCTTGCGCTTCGTCCACAGGAAAAGCCCGTACGCGGCCAGGCCGATCGCCAGGAAGTCCCAGTTGATCGTCGCGGTGAGCAGCAGGATCGGCGAGAGCGCGAAGATCGCCGCATCCCATGGCCGGCGCCGGCGCAGCGCCAGGATGATGCCGACAGTGGCGACGGCGAAAAGGGACAGCACCAGGGCGTTGGCGTTGTAGAACCAGCTGCCCTGGTTGATGTCCGGGTGATCCTGGCCGTACCAGTGCACCGGCAGGCCGAGCGCGCCCATGAAGTAGCCGGTGACGACCGGGTACTCCACCGGGTGGTCGACGTACGGGACCTTGCCCTCGTTGATGCCCTCGGCGTAGTAGAGCGCCAGCACATCGGTGTAGCAGTACCGGGTGTACTGGACGTTCTTCTGCCAGTTCCCGTCCATGCAGGGCGACTTCTGCACCCAGGACAGCGCCAGGACCAGGCAGGTCAGCGCGAGGACGATCCGTGGCGCGTTCCAGAACCGGCCGGGCCGCGAGTCGGGTCGCACCGCGTGCGAGCCGAGCGGGCCGCCGATGAACTGAGAGAGTCCCCGTACGAAACCGTCCGAGGTCGGTTCAGAGACGTCCGGCTGATCGGTGGACGGTTTCGCGCTCATGACTTGGCATCATGCCGCATCCGCCGCCATTAGCGGTGACAGGCCGCGGTGCCACACCGATCTTCACAGAACTCTTCCCACAACAAGGACGGCGCCCGCCTCCAACCGGAGGCGGGCGCCGTCAACGCATCAAGACGCGTCAATCACCGTCGTCGGTGTCCCCGTTACCGTTTCCATTGCCGTTCCCGGCATTGCCGGTGTCTCCGGTGTTCCCAGTGTTCCCGGTGTTGCCTTCCTGACCCTGGCACAGGATCGGGAACTGCTGGCAGACCTGGCTCTGGTTCGGGTCCTCGGTCGGAGTCACGACCGGCGGCGGGTCCTGGCCGTTCGCGTACTCGCTGTCGGGGTTACCCGTCTCGATCCGGTCCGGGAAGTCCTTCTTCTCCCACTTGAGCTCGTCGACAACGGTCTCGATGAACTCTTCCCAGATCGCGGCGGGAGTGCCGGAGCCGAACATCTTCTTCGTGCCGCCGGCTTCCTTGAGCTCGACCTTGTCCTTGGCGCCACCGACCCAGACGGTCACCGCCAGCTGCGGGATGCCGCCGACGAACCAGGTGTCGCCGTTGCCCTTCTTGTACTCCCAGGTGCCGGACTTGGCGACCGACTCACGGCCGTCCGAGATCCGGTTGTCGGCGGCCTTGGGGATCTCCGACATGACACCGAGCAGGTTGGACATCTGCGCCGAGTCGAAGACCTGCTTGCCCTTGAGGTTGTCGCTCGAGACGGTCGTCTGCTTGCCGGTGTTCGAGTCGCGCTTCTTCACCGTCTTGATGAAGTGAGCGTCGTGCCGGACACCGCCGTTGACGATGGTGGCGACACCCTGGGCGTGCTCGAGCGGCACCACGCGGTACTGGCCGAAGGCGACCTCGTTGTCGAAGTAGCCACCGCTCTTCCACTTGGAGGCGTTGGTCTTGGTGAGGTCGACCATCTCGCCGCTGAGGCTGCCCTCTTTGGCGTCCGTCCACATGTAACGGATACCGGCGTCACGGGCTGCCGCGATGACCTTGTCTCGACCGATGTTGTTGGCGATCCAGTAGAACGGGAAGTTGTACGACTTGACCGTCGCGAACTCCAGGTCGCAATACTTGATCTTGCCCTGACACACGGCTGAGTCCTCGGCGCCCGCGTTACTGATCTTGGTGCCGTTCGGACGCTTCTGCGTACCGTCCCAGGTCGTCTTGAACGAGATGTCTTCCTTGAGACCGGCGGCCAAGGTGTAAATCTTGAACGTCGAGCCCGGCGACTGGCCGCCGTAGTCGAGAATTCCACTGCCGTCGCCGGCCATGTAGCCGCCGTAGTCCATGCCGTTCGGGTCGTCGCCGGCGTAGTAACCGAGCACCCGGCCGGTGTCCGGGTCGATGCCGATCACGGCGGACTGGTAGCTCTTCGGGCGCCCGTTCAGCGGCGACGTCTTGCTCTTGCGCGAGCCGGCGGCCTCGGCCGCGGCCTGCACCTTCGGGTTGATCGTCGTGGTGATCGTGTAACCACCCTGGTTGTACTCGTCCTCGGTGATGCCCATCTGCGCCAGCTCGAACTTCACGTGCCGCATGACCATGCCGACCGGCTTGCCGTCGGCACAGGTCTTGCACGTGGCGCTCTTGCTGATCGGGTTCACCTTCGGGTACGCCCGCTTGTCGTACTGCTCCTGGGTCATCCAACCCTTTTCGAGCATGTTCGCCAGCGTGTACTCCCACCGATCTTTGGCATCGGTCGGGTTGTAGTTCGGGTCGTAACCCTTGTGGTAATCGTTCGGGTAGGGCTGCTTGATGATCGAAGCGATGACCGCCGCCTGGTAGACGTTGATCTCGTTCTTCGCGCCCTTGACGACCGAGGCGTTGAAGTAACCGTTGGCCGCGGCCTCTGCGCCGTACCGGCCCTCGCCGAGGTCGATGTAGTTCAGGTACATGCCCATGATCTGGGGCTTGTCGTACTTCGACTCGAGCTTGCGGGCGATGACCGCCTCACGCAGTTTCCGGCTGTAGCTGATCTCCTTGAGCTCAGCAACGTGCCGGGCGTACTGCTGGGTGATGGTCGAGGCGCCCTGCTTGTCGCCACCGGTGAAGTTGTTCCACGCGGCGCGGGCGATGCCCTTCATGTCGATGCCGTTGTGGGTGTAGAAGTTCTTGTCCTCAGCGGCGGCGACGGCGTTCTGCATCACTTCGCTGATGTTCTGGTAGGGGACGTTGATACGCGGCGAACCATCTTTCGCCAGCGTGTTCCCCTTCGAGTCGGTGATGACGTTCATCTGCGCCTCGGCCTCAGGCGTGGGCAGTTCGACGTCGTCGAAGAAGTACGTGCCACCGACGATGCCGACACCGAGCATGATCACCAGGACGGCTGCCGCGGCGGTGAGGATGTTGGCACGGCGATGCTTCTTGTCCGCCTTGCTCCGGCCACCTCGGCCGGGCCCACCACCACCGGGGCCGCCGAAGCCGGGACCACCCGGGCCGCCAGGACCGCCTGGCCCACCACCACCGGGCGGGACGGGCCGCACCGCGGCGCGGGCGACGGAGGCTCGGCCACCAGCGGGTGGCACCGCGGCGCCGGCCCGAGCCGGGCCAACCGAAGCCGAACCGACCGAGGCGCGCCCAGCTGGGCCACCAACCGAGGCGGAACCGACTGAGGCCGAACCCACCGATGCCCGGCCTGCTGAAGCGCCGCCCACCGATGCACGCCCGGCCTGACCGGCCACTGACGCGGAACCCGAGGGACGTCCCCCGAAATCGTCGTCAGGCGTGGAAGCAGCGGACGGCCCGGGCACTCGGGCCCGGGCTCGTGCGGACTGCGGATCGCCGTACCCGTTCATGTGTTCACACCTACCGGTCGCGGGGGCGGAACAGGCCGACCCGGCGGGGCCGTCCTGTCTATGCGCCTCGAGCGGACGTTTTCAGCTGCGATGGCGGCTGTCTTGTCAAATCCTGGAAGTAACAGAAACTCGGTCCCAAACCTGTACACGGTAACGAGATCGAACCGGTTCACCGACGCCCCTCCCCACCGTGTGACGCAAGCGGCGTGTCGGTATCGGATTCAACGAGGCCATCCCGGCCGAGCACGTAGCGCTCGATCAGGTGGTTCCACGCGCAGGAGCGGCACACCTCGACCACGAAGACCTGAAACTCACGCAGCGTCATCGCGAGAACTGGCAGCTCTGCCAGTTTCCGCGCCTGGCCGGCGGAGTTCTTGAGCTCTTCGCCATAGACGTAGTGCACAAGTGTCAGGTTGTCGCGGCGGCAGATCGGGCACCGCTCGTCGGTCGGCTCGCCGTGGTATGTCGCCGCGTTTCTCAAGTAAGGAGACGCGTCACACACCTCAAGTGCGCCGACCTGGCCGTTCCGCACGTCGCGCAGGACTGCTCGCCTCTGTAGCGAGTAGTCGATGACCTGCCGCTGCGTGCGCATGGCGAAGAGAGTACGCGGTTGCCGCATCCGCGGCGACAGCCATCACGCAGCGTGGCGAGTCAACTCCGGAGCAGTGTCCGAGTTGCGCACTTGGCGGGGCCGATCTACGGTGACGATGTATCGGGCCGATACATCGGGACACACCGCGAGGAGGGTCGAGTGCTGGAATTGGCGATTCTCGGTCTCCTCCAGGAGGCTCCGATGCACGGTTACGAACTCCGCAAGGAGCTCGCGACCAAGCTCGGCACGCTCCGGGCCGCCATCAGTTACGGCACGCTGTACCCGACGCTGAAGCGTTTGAAGCTGGCCGGTTGGATCGGCGAGGCCGAAATGACCGAGACCAGCGACATCATTCCCCCGATGACCAGCAAACGGGGCCGCGTTGTCTACAAGATCACGGCCGAGGGCAAGGAACGCTTCGCGGACCTGCTGACCCAGACCGGCCCGGAGACGTACGACGACACCGGCTTCGGCGTCCACTTCACGTTCTTCTCGCGCACCGACCGGGCCACCCGCCTCCGCATTCTGGAAGGCCGCCGCCGCCGGGTCGAAGAACGCCGCGAAGGACTTCGTGAAGTTTTGGCTCGCGCTGCCGATCGTCTGGACGCGTACACCCTTGAACTTCAACGCCACGGGCTCGACGCGTGCGAACGCGAAGTCCGCTGGCTGGAAGAACTGATTACCAATGAGCGCTCCGGCCAGACCCCCGGGCGCAGCCGTTTCGGCCCTGCCGGAGCGCAACCGGCCGCCACACCGGCGGCCGGCTCGGAAACACCCCCGGAACAACCGCGTCCGCATCTGGACCGGCCGTGATGAACAAGGAGGCAAACGCGATGGGCTCCGTCCGCGTCGCCATCGTCGGTGTGGGTAACTGCGCCTCGTCCCTCGTGCAGGGCGTGGAGTACTACAAGAACGCCGACCCCAACGACCGCGTCCCGGGTCTCATGCACGTAACCTTCGGCGACTACCACGTCTCTGACGTGAAGTTCGTCGCGGCGTTCGATGTGGACGCCAAGAAGGTCGGCATGGACCTGAGCGACGCGATCGTCGCCAGCGAGAACAACACGATCAAGCTGACCGACGTGCCGCCGACCGGCGTCACCGTGCAGCGCGGCCCGACCCACGACGGTCTGGGCACGTACTACCGCGAGATGATCGAGGAGTCCTCGGCCGAGACCATCGACGTCGTGCAGGCTCTGCGCGATGCCGAGGTCGACGTGGTCGTCTCCTACCTCCCGGTGGGCTCCGAGGTTGCCGACAAGTTCTACGCGCAGGCCGCGATCGACGCCGGTTGCGCGTTCGTCAACGCTCTGCCGGTCTTCATCGCCTCGAACCCGGAGTGGGCGCAGAAGTTCACCGACGCCGGTCTCCCGATCGTCGGCGACGACATCAAGAGCCAGGTCGGCGCCACCATCGTGCACCGGGCGCTGGCGAAGCTGTTCGAAGACCGCGGTGTCGAGCTGCTGCGCACGTACCAGCTCAACTTCGGCGGCAACATGGACTTCATGAACATGCTGGAGCGCAACCGCCTGGTCTCGAAGAAGATCTCGAAGACCCAGTCGGTCACCTCGCAGATCCCGCACGAGATGGTCAAGAGCGACGTCCACATCGGCCCGTCGGACCACGTGCCGTGGCTCGACGACCGCAAGTGGGCGTACATCCGCCTTGAGGGCCGCTCCTTCGGTGACACCCCGCTCAACGCCGAGCTCAAGCTCGAGGTGTGGGACTCCCCGAACTCGGCCGGCGTGATCATCGACGCGGTCCGCGCCGCGAAGATCGCCCTCGACCGTGGCGTCGGCGGCCCGATCCTCTCGGCCTCGTCGTACTTCATGAAGTCCCCGCCGGTGCAGTACAGCGACCACGACGCCCACGCGGCCGTCGAGGCGTTCATCAAGGGCGACATCGAGCGCTAAGCACCACCTGAGCGAAACTCAAGCTCAGCGAAAAGGCCGGTCCACGTCGTGGGCCGGCCTTTTTCACAACCCCACTTCGGTACGCGTCGACGGCCTCTCGGTCCACCCGGCCGACTGACGTCCGTCCCCCCGGCGCGCTCCGCCGCCGGCACCGGCGTTCCCTAACTCCACAAACTGGTCAGCGCCACCCGTGCCTCCAACTCCAGCAGCTTGCGTTTGCGATCGAGGCCGCCGCCGAAACCGACCATCTTGCCGCCCGCGCCGACCACCCGATGACACGGCACGATCACCGGGATCGGGTTGCGATTGCAGGCGGTGCCCACGGCCCGAGCCGCTCCCGGATCACCCAGCGCGGTGGCGATCGCCCCATAAGTGATCATCTCGCCATAAGGGATCTTGGCGATCTCGCCCCAGACGGCACGCTCGAACTCGGAGCCGCCGCGCATCTCGACCGGCACCGTGAACTCGGTCAGCTCACCCGCGAAATAGGCGCTGAGCTGCTGTGCGGCAGGATGCTCGGCGACCGGGCCCGGCTGCGCGCCGAAGCGCACGCTCACCACGACGTCATCCTCGGCATGAACACCCAGCGGCCCGATCAGGGAATCGACGACGAACATGGCTCCGATTCTCCCTCGGAGGTCTGACAACTTCGTGCAAAGTTCCAGGACCGAACGGCGTACTTCTATCCGGGAGGTGACCGTGACTTTGTCGAACGAGGCGGAGTTCACCGCGTTCGTCGTCGATCGGGCGCCGGCGCTGGTCCGTGTCGCGTACGCGCTGACCGGCGACCAGCAGACAGCAGAGGACCTGGTCCAGTCGGCACTGGCGAAGGCATACGCCCGATGGTCGCGGATCAGCGGTGATCCCGAGCCGTACGTGCGACGGATCATCTACAACGACCGGGTCTCCGGCTGGCGCCGCCAGGGCCGCCGTCCCGAACTGCTGATGGCCGAGCTTCCGGAGGCGGGTCCGGCGTACCGGCACGACCAGGACACCGCGCTGCGCCTGACGCTGCGGCAGGCTCTTCTTTCCTTACCTCCCCGGCAGCGTGCCGTGCTGGTCCTGCGCTATCTGGAGGACCGATCGGTCGAGCAGACCGCCGAGGTCCTGGGCTGCCGGCCCGGCACGGTGGCCAGCCAGGCCGCCCGCGCGCTGAAGAAGCTGCGCGAACTGGTGCCCGAGTTGGACGACGCGACCGCCGTGGAGGTGCTGCGATGATCGACGACCTGCTCCGAGCCACCGTCCGCGATCTCGCCGACGAATCCGGCACCCCGCACGGTCTGGCCGCCCGGGCACTGGCCGACGGCCATCGGATCCGGCGCAACCGCCGCACTGCCACCGTCGCCGCCGCGCTGGCCGCGGTGCTGGCCGTGACCGTCCCGATCGTGATCGCGCGAACGCCGGCCGACGAGACCAGGCCGTTGCCGGCCGCGACGGTCACGGTGGCCCCTGCGCCGGCCTTCAAGCAGACAGAGGTGTTCACCGGACCCGGCGGCGTTCCGTTGCTGAGCATCGAGGACCGCACAAAGACTTTCGTCCTGAACCCGAAGACCGGCGGCTACCGAGAACTCCCCGCGGGTGTCGTCTGGATCGAGCCGTCCCCGGACGGCCGGCGCGCGGTGGTCGGGCGAGAGAACTCGGAGAAGGTGGAGATCCTCGACCTTCGCACCGGCGAATCCTGGCGGACAGCAGTGACCAGGACATCAAACGTTTCCTGGTCGGGAGACGGCTCCCGGGTTCTGGTCTCCCACGAGACGGGCTACTCGATCATTGAGCCGGCCCGGCGGCGAAGCACAGACCGCACGATCGAACCCGGCCAGCTGGCGTGCCTCGAATTCTGCGAGTTCACCTGGTTCGCCGGCGACACCCGGATCGCGCTGCCGCAGGTCTCGAAGCTCGGCGAGCAGGAGTCCCGAGTCAGCGGCGTGGCGACGTTCGAAGCGAACAGCGGCACGGTGATCGAACAACTGCCGATCAAGGCGCTGCCGATCGACCAGTTCTCGGCGTCCCCGGACGGGCGTCTGCTGCTCACCCGGCAGAACCAGTCGCCGGAGCAGATATCCATGATCGAAATCGCTTCCCAACGGGAGATCGCTCACTTCTCCGTCGCCTGGTCCCAGTTTCTCGCCGACGGGACGGTGCTGGCCCAGAACGGGGGCATCCTGACCAGGTATGCCGCGACCGGTGCCGTACTCGAGAAGGTGGCTCTGCCGCCAGAGCTGACCGGACGGCACCTGACGTTCGGTCTCTGACGTTCGGTTTCTGACGCTCGGTTTCTGGGAGAACATGCAAGCTTTCCGATCGGTCATGCGTCTGACCTCGTGGAGGTGACCGGTGAAGCAGTCGCTCGAAGACGAGTTCACCGCGTTCGTCGCGGAACGAGGGCAGTCGTTGCTCCGGATCGCGCACGCTATGACGGGGGATCGGGATGCCGCGCAGGACCTGGTGCAGGGTGCGCTGGCCAAGGCGTATTCGCACTGGCCACGCATACATTCCGACGCGGAGGCGTACGTCCGCAAGATCTTGTACAACGACCGGGTGTCCGCCTGGCGCAAGGCCGGCAACCGCAACGAGGTGACCGTCGCCGACGTGCCCGACCGGGCGAACCGGGAACGGCACGACGACGACGTGGCGGAGCGCCTCGCACTGCGTGAGGCGCTGCTCTCGCTCCCCGCCCGCCAGCGCGCGGTGCTGGTGATGCGTTACCTCGAGGACCGTTCTGTGGAGGAGACCGCCGAGGCGCTCGGCTGCCGGCCCGGAACGGTGGTCAGTCAGGCCTCCCGTGCCCTGGTCAAGCTTCGCGCCCTGGTCGGACGTGTCACGCCCTTGGAGGCATCCCGATGAGAGATCTGGAGGACAACCTGCGCGACGCGGTTCTCGACCTCGCCGACGATGCTCCTCGGCCGCTCGATCTCGCGGCCGCCGCGCGTACCAAAGGCCGCCGGATCCGGAGGCGGCGCCATATCGCCTTCGGCGCTGTCGCGGTGGCGCTGATCGCTGTCACCGTGACGCCGTACACCGTGCTCCGCAAGGACGCTGCCGAGCCACTGCCGGCGGCAACCGTGAGCCCTTCGGTGGAGGCGACGCCGACCACCGTTTCCCTGAGCGCCTTCGACGCCGGCAAGCCATATCGGCTGCTCGGCGGCGCGGTCATCACCGCGCTGAGCCGGACCGTGGACAAGCCGGACTCGCCGGACGTGTACACCGAGGACGAGATCCATCACGTGCTGCTCAACCGGAAAACCGGCCGATACGGGGAGCTGACCGGGAGGTACGGGGCGGTGGTGCCCGGCCCGGACGGCCTCATCGCGGCCTACGGCGGCGCGACGGCGGAAAAGACGACACGCATCGTCACCGCGTCGGGAGCCATCCGGCGCACGATCTTCTACCGGCCGATCGGCGGTGACCCTGATCCTGAGTGGTCGCCGGTCGACTCCCGGCTGCTCATCCCGACGTCGGAGGGCTTCGCCATCACCGACGTGACACGGGACGACGACGTCAGAACGGGCGCACTCTCCAACTGCCCGGACTGGTGCTCCCTGTCCTGGCTACCGAACGGCAAGGAGTTCGCGGTGACGCAACGCGACTCCACCCAGCCGCGCTCCGAGGCGATCCAGGAAAAGGTCGGATCGCTCGACATCTACTCGGCCGGCACCGGCAAGCTGGTGCGATCGATCAAGATGACCGGCCGGCCGCTCGGCACCCGTGCCTGGTCCCCCGACGGCCGGCACGTCCTGGTCCGCCCCGAGAGCGGCGCGATCACGCTCGCCGACGTCAGGAGCGGCGCACCGATCGCCGAACTGATCGGCTCGGACGCCCTCTATCTGAAGGACGGCCGCATCCTCACGGTCGACGACGAGTTCGTGATGCTCTACGACGCACAGGGCCGCGCCCTGGAACAGGCCGACCTGCCCCGAGAATTCCAGGGCCTGACCGTAAAAGCAGGACTGCCCTAAGAAACGTGCCCCTGCTCGCGGGCCCACTTGAACAACTCCGCCTCGGCCTCGTCGCGATCCAGCGGCCCCCGGTCGAGGCGGAGCTCTTTCAGGAACCGCCACGCCTGCCCGACGATCGGACCCGGCGGCACACCGAGGAGCTCCATGATCGCGTTGCCGTCCAGGTCGGGGCGGACCTTGGCCAGGTCCTCCTCGGCCTCTATCCGGGTGATCCGCTCCTCCAGCGCGTCGTAATCCGTCGCCAGCTGCGAGGCCTTGCGACGGTTGCGGGTGGTCACGTCGGAGCGGGTCAGCTTGTGCAGACGAGAGAGCAGCGGACCGGCGTCGGTGACGTAACGGCGCACTGCCGAATCAGTCCACTCGCCTCTCCCGTACCCATAGAAGCGCAGGTGGAGGGCGACAAGCCCGACCACCTCGGAGATCACGTCCTTGGGGTACTTCATGGCTTTCATGCGCTGCTTGGTGAGCCGCGCGCCGACCACCTCATGGTGGTGGAAGCTGACCCGGCCGTCGCGGCCGACCGCCTTTGTCGCCGGCTTGCCGATGTCGTGCATGAGGGAGGCCATCCGGAGTACGAAGTCCGGGCCCCCGTCGCCTTCGAGCCGCATCGCGTTCGTCACGACGATCAGCGTGTGCTCGTAGACGTCCTTGTGCTGGGCGTGCTCGTCGATCTCCAGCTTGAGCCCGGAGACCTCGGGGAGGAACCGGTCGGCCAGCCCGGTGTCGACCAGCAGGCGCAGGCCACCGATCGGGTCGGCGGCGGTCATCAGCTTGGTGAACTCGTCACGGATGCGTTCCGCGGTGATTCGGTCGAGATCAGGCGCCATGTCCCGCATAGCGGAAATAACCGGCTCGTCCACTGTGAACCCGAGCTTCGCCGCGAACCGCGCGGCCCGCAGCATCCGAAGTGGATCATCGCCGAACGAGGCCTGCGGTGCGGCCGGCGTCCGGATGAGCTGCCGTGAGAGGTCCTCAAGCCCGCCGAACGGGTCGGTGAACTCGTGCCCCGGCACCGAGACGGCCATCGCGTTGATCGTGAAGTCCCGCCGCGACAGGTCGTCCAGCAGCGAGTCGCCGTAGGAGACGATCGGGTTGCGGGTCAGTCCGTCGTACGCCTCGGCGCGGAACGTGGTGATCTCGATCCGCAGACCGTTTTTCTGGATGCCGATCGTGCCGAACTCCCGGCCGGTCTCCCAGATCGCGTCGGCCCACCCGTGCACCGCCGAGAGCGTTTGCTCCGGCCGCGCGTCGGTGCAGAAGTCGAGGTCGTCGCCGAGGCTGCCGAGCAGCGCGTCACGGACCGAGCCTCCGACGAGGTGGAGCTCATGGCCCGCGGCGGCGAACCGGCGGCCTAACTCGTCGGCGACGGGGGACACGCGGAGCAGCTCGGCTACCGCTTTCTGCTGGGCGGAATTTAAGACAGACATGGGGTGACCAGCTTATAGGCTTTGGCAGTCGGCCAAGTCGCCGGGCAGGATGGCTGCGTGCCCGTTTCTGAGGCGCTGCTTCCCCTGACCCAGGACCCCGGGTTCTGGACGGGACAGATCAGCGAAACCGACGACCTCCCACCACAGCTCCGCGTGTCGTTTCCGGTGGTGGACGGCTATTCGCTGGTCCTCGACATCGAGTTTCCCGCAGGCGATCGAGCCCTCGGTCTTCGCCGTCCCGCGTCGAGCGAACCGGTCCAGCTGGGCTGGTCGCCGGCCGCCGGTCCGTACCCCGCCGCGCTGCACTGGTGGGAGCTGGAGTCATTCGCACGGGTGATCGCTCTGGAAGATCCACTGCTGCCCCATCCCGGTCTGGTGGTGGCCCTGCTGTCCCCGTTCGCCCCGGCGACCGCCGACGACGATCTGACGGCGATCACGGCGGTGCGTGAGGCCGCGTACCGATCGCTGCGCCGGGAGGTTCCGCCCGCGATCGATTCCGGGCCGGAACAGACCCCGCTGCCGCTTTTCGCCGACGAACGCTGGTGGCCGGCCCCGCAGGCTCTCTCACCCCAGGTTCTCGACGAGGCCGCTGTCGCGGCCCTGAGCGCCCCGGCCTGGGCGACACTCCAGGTCCGTGCCGGGAGTCGCTTTCCGCACGAGGACATCCTCGATCTCGTACGCCGAACCGGCGCGCGCCTGCGCCACATGCCCGAACAGCATTGGTACGCACAAACCCGCGCCCTGGCCCGCCGGATCACCGACTCCGGCGACCTGGCCCTGGTGCCGGCGCTGCTCGGCGCGCTGACCGAGGCCGGATGCGACCACCCCACCGTTCTGGATGCGCTGAGTGAGCCCTTGGTTCCGCTGGAGGCATGCTGGATGGTGGAAACGCTGGCCGGAGCAGATCCCGGCACCCTCCTGCGTCACCACCTGTGACCGTCACCCTTATGGTGACTTCAATATCGGCACGTGTGTAGGAGGAGACTCGGGTGAACGGCGGTCTCTACCGGAGCACGCATGCGACGCCAGATGATCAGCAACCACCGGCGGAGGACGGCGTCACCGTGATCTCGGTGGATGCCGAGATCCCCGGCGGCGACCAGGCCCTGCCTCCCGAGCAGGTGCCGCCGACGCAGGGCAGCGATGCCCAGGGAAGCGGTGACGGCGGCACGGCCGGGCAGAGCGCGATCATGGCGATCGGCAGCCTGGTCAGCCGGGTCATCGGCTTCGTCCGGAACGCTCTGATCGGCATGACCCTCGGCGCCGGCGTGGGTGACGCGTACACGAGCGCCCAGTTCCTCCCCGGCCAGATCTACGAGCTGCTGCTCGGCGGCATCCTCTCCAGCGTGCTGATCCCGCTGCTGGTCCGGCGGCGCAAGGCCGACCCGGACGGCGGCCAGGAGTTCACCCAGAAACTGCTCACCTTCGCCGTCACCTCGCTGGCGATCGCGACGGCGCTGGTCGTGGTGGCCGCCCCGGTGATCACGGCGTTGCAGGCCAGCGACGGGAACACCGAGGCGTACTCGGGACTGGTCACCAGCTTCGCGTACCTGATCCTGCCGATCATCTTCTTCACCGGCCTGTCCGCGCTGATCGGCGCGGTGCTGAACGTACGCGGCCATTTCGCCGCGCCGATGTGGGCGCCGATCCTCAACAACATCGTGGTGATCGCTACCTGCGGTGTGTTCGTGCTCGCCTTCGGCACCGACGGCGGTCTCACCCCGGAAAGCATCACCCCGGCACAGATCGCGCTGATCGGCGGCGGCACCCTGCTCGGCATGGTGGTGCAGGCCGCCGGCCTGCTGCCGGCCCTGCGCAAGGTCGGTTTCCGCTGGAAGTGGCGCTGGGACCCGCGCGCGCTCGGCCTGCGCGAGATCGGCAACCTGGCCGGCTGGATGCTCTGTTACGTCGCGGCGAACCAGGTCGCGGTCTTCGTCGTGGTCCGCATCCTCAACGAGGTGGCCGGCAAGGGCAGCGCCAGCGTCCTGGCCTTCAACAACGTCTACCTGCTGACCATGATGGCGCACGGCATCATCGGCGTGTCGGTGATGACCGCCCTGCTGCCGAAGATGAGCGCCGCAGCAGCCGACGGCCGGTACGACGAGGTCAGCGCCGACCTGACCCGCGGCATCAAGCTGGTCAGCGCCGCGCTCGCCCCGATCGCCGTGGTCTACGGCGTGCTCGGCGACCCGCTGGCCGTCTTCCTCTTCCAGGGCGGCAACTTCGACAACGACGCGGCGCTGGACACCGGCACCGTACTGACCGTCTCAGCGTTCGCTGTGCTGCCGCTGTCGATCAGCTACCTCTGCACCTATGCCTTCTATTCACTGCAGGGCAACAAGACGGTCGCGCTGATCAACATCCCGGTGGTCGCGGTCCGGATCGGCGCGTACTTCGCCCTTGCCGCAATCCTCAGCGAGTCGCTCTCGGCGGCCGGCATGACCGCCGCGAACGCCGTGTCGTACCTCGCCTCGGCGGTGATCTCGCTGACCGTGCTGCGCCGCAAGATCGGCCGGCTGGACCTCGGCTCGGTCGCGGTGTCGCTGATCAAGGTGATCGTGGCAGCCGCGGTCGCCGCCGGACTCGGCCTGCTGGTCGTGAGCCTGCTGCCCGGCGCCGGCGAACCGGACGGCCGGATCGAGGCCCTCGTCCAGCTGCTCGCGGGCGGCGCGGTGATCCTCGTCGCCTATCTGGCCGCGGCGCTCGGCCTGCGTGTCCAGGAGATCAGCCAGGTCGTCGGGATGGTTCGCCGCAAACTGGGTCGTTGATCAAGCGGAAGCCCGTCCTGATCAGGAGTTTCTGATCCAGCTCCGCCCGGAATGTCCCGATTGATGGCGGCACGATGCGATGCCGCGCCGGGGGGACGACCTGCCAGACCCTGGCCCTGTACGGGTATGGTCGGTGAGCATGTGCGCGGGAGCACGTTGTCCTGAGCGCCGAGTCATGTACCACCCAGGTATGCACCACCCGAGGGAGGACTGGTGACCCAGGTCGGCGAAGGCCACGAGACCGCGGCCGACGAGGCCGGACCGGTCTTGACCTTCGGTGCGCCCACAGCCGGGGAGATCCTGGCTGAGCGTTACCAGCTGGAACAGCACGTCAACAACGACAGCGCGGGCCGTCAGGTCTGGCGCGGCATCGACGTCATTCTCCGGCGCCCGGTCGCCGTCGTTCTTCGACACCCCGGCGGCGCTTCCGCCACCGAGATGCTCCAGGCCGCGGTCGCCGCGAGCCGCGTGATCCACCCCAACCTGGTCGGCGTCTACGACGCGATCGACGAGCAGGAGCGGGCGTACGTCGTTCGCGAGTGGGTCGAGGGCGAGTCGCTGCGTGACCTGGTCGGTGCCGAGGGTCCTCTCGACCCGGCGCGGGCCATCGCCATCGCGCACTCGGTCGCTGACGCGCTCACGTCGGTGCACGCCACCGGGATGATCCACGGCAACGTGCACCCCGGCACCACGCTGATCGGCGACGACGGCCGGGTCGTGCTGGCCGACGCCCGGGCCGACTCGGCGGACAGCGTCGAGCTGGACATCCGCGCGGTCGGCGGGCTTCTCTACTTCGCGCTCACCGGCCACTGGCCGCACAACGAGATCAGCGACTCCGCGCTGCCGGATGCGAATCGCGACAGTTCCGGCAACCCGGCGGCGCCGCGGCAGATCCGGGCCGGCGTCCCGGCGTACCTGGACGACCTCACCATGGACCTGCTGGACAGGCGGGTCGCCGCACCGGCGGCCGACGCGCTCACGGCCGAGCTGGGCCGCCTGGACGCCGCCGCCGAGGACGAGGAGTACGAGGACGTCGGTCCCCTGCGCTTCGTCCAGGGCAACGCGTCGTCGAGCGAGCCGATCAAGAGCACTCCGAAAATCATGCTGGGCGTCGGCGCGCTGGTCATCATCGCGATCGTCGGCCTGATCTTCGGCATCCGGGCGATCAGCAGTTCCAGCAGCACCGACACCGAGGCCAACCCGCCGGTCACGGCCGGCGCCGGCCAGGATCCGGAGACACCGGCCGGTGGCGAGACCGCGGCGCCCGAGCCGAAAAAGATCGCACTCACCGCCGACCAGGTCCGCATCGTCGACGCGCCGCCCGGTTCCCGTGGCGACTCCGGCGAGGCGAAATACGTCGTCGACGGCGACCCGGAAACCGCCTGGACCACCTCGCGGTACGACGGCGCGCCGAACTTCGGCAACCTGAAAGAGGGCATGGGCGTCCTGATCAACCTGGGCAGCCCGCGCTCGCTCGCCGAGGTCCGGGTGTCCACATCCGCGCCCGGCGTGGCCATGGACGTGCGCTACGGGACGAACGACCCGGGTGACAGCCAGAGCGGCGACGGCAAGATCCTCAAGGACTACAAGAAGCTCGGCGACGGCGACGCGGAGAAGAGCACCGGCACCAACTGGGCGTTCTCCGGCTTCGAGCCCGACCAGAAATACCAGTACGTGCTGGTCTTCCTGACCGAGCTCCCGCCGAACGAGGACGGCGCCGGTTTCAAGGTCAGCGTCAACGAGATCGAGTTGTACGGGTTCTGACGGCCCCTCCCAAGAGCCGCGGTGGACTACATTGCTGGCGTGACTTCCCGGGACGTATCTGCCGGTGTGCCCGGTGCGGGCGAATCCGCGCCGAGTGATGCCGAGTTGATCCGTGCCCACGTGGCAGGCGAGCCGGATGCTTTCGCCGAGCTGGTTCGCCGCCACCGGGACCGCCTCTGGGCGGTGGCGCTGCGCACTGTCGGCGAGCGCGAGGAGGCCGCCGACGCGCTGCAGGACGCTCTGCTGAACGCGCATCGCAACGCGGCCCGGTTCCGCGGCGACTCGGCCGTGACCACCTGGCTGCACCGGATCGTGGTGAACGCCTGCCTGGACCGCCTTCGCCGGCGCCAGGCCCACCCGACCGTCCCGCTGCCTGACGGCAACCGTGACGAGGATCGCCCGTCCGCTCCGGAACCGGCTGCTCCCGCTCCCGACCATGACACCGCGCTCGTCGTCCGCGACGCGCTGGCCGCCCTTCCGGTCGACCAGCGGGCCGCGATCGTGCTGGTCGACGTGCAGGGATACCCGGTCGCCGAGGCGGCCGTGATGCTCGGTGTGGCGGAGGGCACAGTCAAGAGCAGGTGTGCCCGCGGGCGAGCCAGGATGGCGGTGACCCTCGGGTTCCTGCGGGGCGAAGGGAACCGTCCGGGCGGCGGCAACGTCGGATCCGGGTCGGGGCCGGTGACTTCCTTGCCGGCCGGGCACGATCGGAGGGATCAGCGGTGACGGGCGCCGAGTTCGACGGGGTCGACCTCGATCTGCTTGCCGATTTCATCGGCGGCGCTCTGATCGGCACGCCCGACGACGAGCGGGTGAGCGTCCTGGTCGCCGACGACCCGGTGTGGCGGGAGGCCTATCAGCGCCTCGCCCCGGGGATGGCGGCGATCGGCACGATGCTGCGTGACCTGCCTCCCGACCCGATGCCGACTGATCTTGCCGGGCGGCTGGACGCGTTGTTCAGCACGGCTCCCACGGTCACTGCGCCGTCGCAGGAGCAGGCCGCTGATTCCGTACCCGGGAAGGTCTTGGATCTTGCGGAGGCGCAGCGTGAGCGCGCCGCTGGGGCCCGGCCACGACGCAGGCCGCGCTGGGCCGCACCCGTCTCGATCGCGGCCGGGGTGATCGCTTTCGCGGGGTTCGGGCTGAGCCAGATCTCCGGCGGCGACGCGACCGACTCCGGCGCGAGTCTGAGCGAGGCGCAGGGCGCCGCGGACCCTGACGCACCGATGGTCGCGATGGCGCCGGCGGTGGGTTCGGTCCTGCAGTCCGGCTTCGACTACGACGCCGCGACGCTGATCCAGGAACCCGCGTCGCTGATGGGCAGCCGTTCGGCCTCCTCAGCGGCGGTCTCCTCCAACGATGTCGACGAGTCCGCGGCGGCGACGAAAAATCCGCTCAGCCGGCTGCTCGAACCGAGCGCGCTGGCCGACTGCCTGGACGCGATCGCCCGGCAGAACGGCGGAGGGCCTCTCACTGTCGACTCGGTGGATTACGCCTTCTACACCGGCGCTCCGGCCCTCATCGTCCGGTTCGCGGCGGCCAACGGCGGGTGGGTGTGGGCGGTCGGGGTGGCCTGCGGCACGCCCATCGGTGACGCCGACGCCCTGGCAAAACTGCCGGTACGCTGACCGAACCCCGGTGAGGTCCGACACGGCCGGAACCTGGGGAATGGCGAATGCCTAGCATGACGTTCTAGCGTGCAGTGTCGCCGGCGTTTCGGTACGGCGACAAACAGACTGAGGAGTCGGCAGTGGACGAGGTCCGCAATCTGATCATCATCGGTTCGGGGCCGTCCGGCTACACCGCGGCGCTCTACGCGGCCCGGGCGAACCTCAAGCCCCTGGTGATCGAGGGCGTCCAGTCCGGTGGCGCTCTGATGACCACCACCGAGGTGGAGAACTTCCCTGGTCACCGCGACGGCATCATGGGCCCCGAGCTCATGGACAACATGCGGGCGCAGGCCGAGAAGTTCGGCGCCGAGTTCATCACCGACGACGTGACCCGCGTCGAGCTCGGCGACAAGCCGACCGAGCCGGGCACCGAGGGCCTCAAGACCGTCTGGGTCGGCGAGAAGGAATACTTCGCTCGCGCCGTGATCCTGGCGACCGGTTCCGCGTGGCGCCCGATCGGCGTGCCCGGCGAGCAGGAACTGCTCGGCCGCGGTGTCTCGTCGTGTGCCACCTGTGACGGCTTCTTCTTCCGCAACCAGCACATCGTCGTGGTCGGCGGTGGCGACTCCGCGATGGAGGAGGCCACCTTCCTCACCCGGTTCGCCGAGACCGTGACGATCGTGCACCGGCGTGACTCCTTCCGGGCCAGCAAGGTCATGCAGAAGCGTGCGCTGGACAACCCGAAGATCAAGGTCGAGTGGAACACGGTCGTCGAGGAGGTCCTCGGCGACGACGGCAAGGTCGGCGGCGTCCGCCTGCGTGACGTCAACTCCGGCGAGACCAAGGTTCTCGACGTCACCGGCGTCTTCGTGGCGATCGGTCACGACCCGCGCAGCGAGCTCTTCAAGGGTCAGGTCGAGCTGGACGACGAGGGCTACGTCAAGGTTCAGTCGCCCAGCACCCGGACCAACGTCGTCGGCGTGTTCGCCGCCGGTGACCTGGTCGACCACACGTACCGGCAGGCCATCACCGCGTCCGGCACCGGCTGTGCCGCGGCGCTGGACGCCGAGCGTTTCATCGCTTCATTCGTAGAGCTGTAAGACCGGAGGGTCCTTGTGAAGGTCGTCACCGAACAGACATTCGCCGCCGACGTGCTGCAGTCCGACAAGCCTGTGCTTGTCGACTTCTGGGCCGAGTGGTGTGTGCCGTGCAAGAAGGTCGACCCGCTGCTCGCCGAGATCGCCGAGTCGGAGCTGGGCTCGCAGGTGGAGATCGTCAAGGTCAACATTGACGAGAACCCGCAGATCGCGATGCAGTACCAGGTCATGTCGGTTCCGACGCTGACCATCTTCAAGGGCGGCGAGCGAGTCAACTCGGTCGCCGGCGCGAAGCCGAAGAGCTTCCTGGTCAACTTCATCGAGTCGGCTCTCTGACGGCCGTTCGTAAGCCCGTTCGTACGCCCCGCGCCGTTCTGGTACGCGGGGCGTACGCTCGTCAAGGTTCGTCCTTCCTCGCCCCTAGGGAGTCGTGAGTGCGGTCCATCCGACGCGGAGACACCGGTCCTGCAGTTTCCGAAATCCGGTCGATCCTGGCCGGTCTGGAGCTGATCTCCTCAGACGAACCGGATGTGTTCGACGAGGCGGTCGAGGACGCGGTTCGCGCGTTCCAGCAGGGCCGAGGGCTCGGTGTCGACGGTCTGGTCGGCGACGAGACCTGGGGCGCTCTGGACGCGGCCCGCTGGCGTCTCGGCTCGCGGACGCTTTTCCACTCGGTCCCCGACGCGCTGGTCGGTGAGGACGTGCGGGCGCTTCAGGAGCGTCTGCTGGAGATGGGTTACGACACCGGCCGGCCCGACGCGATCTACGGTTCGCGTACCGCCCGGGCGGTGGCACAGTTCCAGCGTGAGGTCGGCCTGGCGCCGGACGGCTCCTGCGGCCCGCAGACCATGAAAGCGTTGCGCCGGCTCGGCCGCAAGGTCGTCGGTGGCCGCCCGCAGTGGCTGCGTGAGGCCGAGGCCTTCCGCCAGTCCGGTCCCAACCTGGTCGGCAAGACCATCGTGATCGACCCGGGTCACGGCGGCGGTGACGACACCGGCGTCGTGGTGCCCGACGGCCCGCTCCGGTGGAACGAGGCGGACCTCGTCTTCGACCTGGCCACCCGGCTCGAGGGCCGGCTCGCCGCGGCCGGCATGCGGGTGCACCTGACCCGTGGCCCGTCGCCGACGGCCCCGATGAGCGGCGCCGAGCGCGCTGCTCTCGCCAACAGCCTCGGCGCGGACCTGCTGATCTCGCTGCACCTCGACGGCCAGGACTCCGAGACCGCCCAGGGTGTCGCGACCTATCACTACGGCACCGGCAACGGCCTGAGCTCCACTGTCGGCGAGCGTCTGGCGGCCCTGGTGCAGCGCGAGATCGTGGTCCGGACCGGGATGCACGACTGCCGCACCCACGCGAAGACCTGGGACCTGCTGCGCCTGACCCGGATGCCGACGGTACGCGTCGACCTCGGTTACCTGACGTCGCCGCACGACCGCGAGCACCTGATCGACCCGGCGTTCCGTGAGCAGATCGTCGAGGCGCTGCTCGCCGCGGTCCAGCGGATGTATTTCCCGGTGGAACGGGACGTGCCGACCGGCTCGATCGACGTCCGGCAGCTGCGTCTCGCCTTGGCCGACCGCGCCTAGTTGTCCATGCTGCTGGTGGCCGGCATCGGCCGCAGCAGCTTTTCCGGGCTCATCGAGCCCAGCAGCTTTTCCAGCGCGTACTCGACGTCGGACTTCCAGGACAGGGCCGTCCGCAACTCCAGCCGCAGTCGCGGGTAACGGAAGTGCGGGCGGACCGTCTTGAAGCCCACCGACAGGAAGAAGTCGACAGGGGCCAGGCAGGTGCCGTCGCGCTTTTCCTCGTCGTCGGGCTCGCCGGCTTTCGCGTCGCCGAACGCCTCGATCGCCTTGATCCCGCGTTTCGTCAGGTCACGCGCCACGCCCTGAACCAGCATCCGGCCGAGGCCGCCGCCGGCGAACGCGGGCACGACCTTGGCCGTGGTGAGCAGCGCGGCGTCCGCGCTGACCGGGGACGTGGGGAACGCCATCGAGCGGGGGACGTAAGCCGGTGGCGCGTACATCACGAAGCCGGCCGGCATGCCGTCGACGTACGCCAGTTTGCCGCAGGAGCCCCACTCCAGAAGCGTCTGGGAAACCCATGCTTCTTTTTCCAGACCGGGGTCACCACTGGCACAGGCTCGCTCGGCGGAGACCGGGTCGAGCTCCCAGTGAACGCACTGCCGACAGGGCCGGGGCAGGTCCTCAAGAGTGTCGAGGGTGAGATTGACCAGGCGCCGCGACATGGCGAACCCCCTGCACAGGACCGGGACGGATTGGAAACGCTCATCCGCGCCCCCCGGCGAATCCTACGCCGGAATCACCATGAACGGGAGCAGGTCGGGCAACGGCCCAATGGGACGGCCGGGCTCAGGTGCCCTTTCCCCGTTTACTATCGATGGCGTCTGCACCACCGATATAGCGAGGTGAGAGCCGCATGACCGGCACAACTCAGGACGATTACACCGATCGGTACGCGCGACGTGTTCGCGGGATGACCACTTCGGAGATCCGCGCACTGTTCGCCGTCACCAGCCGCCCCGAGGTGGTGTCGCTGGCCGGCGGTTCGCCGTACATCGCGGCCCTCCCGCTCGACGCGGTCGGCGAGATGCTGAACCGTCTCGGTTCCGAGCAGGGCACCACCAGCCTTCAGTACGGCATCGGCCAAGGCACGATCGAGCTGCGCGAACGCATCTGTGACGTGATGACCCTGTCCGGCATCCACAACGCGTCCCCGGACGACGTGGTGGTCACCGTCGGCGGCCAGCAGGCCCTCGACCTCCTGGCCCGGCTCTTTCTCGACCCGGGCGACGTGGTGCTCGCCGAGGGGCCGACGTACGTCGGCGCACTCGGCGTCTTCCAGGCCGCCCAGGCACAGGTGAAGCATGTGGCCATGGACGCGGAGGGCCTGATCCCGGCAGCACTTGAGGAAGCCATCGCGGAAACGGAGAGAGCAGGCCGCCGGGCCAAGTTCCTCTACACGATCCCGACCTTCCAGAACCCCGCCGGTGTCACCCTCTCGGAGGAGCGGCGCGAGCAGGTGCTCGACATCTGCGAGCGCGCCGGTCTGCTGGTGATCGAGGACGATCCGTACGGAATGCTGTCCTTCGAGGGTGAGGCGCCGCTTCCGTTGCGCGCCCGCCGCCGCGACGGCGTCTTCTACGTCAGCACCTTCTCCAAGACGTTCGCGCCGGGCCTGCGGGTCGGCTGGATCCTCGCGCCGCACGCTGTCCGGGACAAGCTCGTCATGATGAGCGAGGCCAACGTGCTCTGCCCGAGCGCGTTCGCCCAGGGCGCCGTCACGCAATACCTGACGGCGATGCCCTGGCAGGAGCAGATCAAGGTCTACCGCGAGATCTACCGGGAACGCCGCGACACCCTGCTCGAAGCCCTCGAGGCGCAGATGCCGGAAGGCACCACCTGGACCCGCCCGACCGGCGGCCTCTTCGTCTGGGCCACCCTCCCCGAGGGCCTCGACTCCAAGGCGATGATGCCCAGGGCCATCGCCGCGCGCGTCGCGTACGTCCCCGGAACGGGTTTCTACGCCGACGGGACGGGCCGGGGCAACATGCGGCTCAACTTCTCGTTCTCGTCGCCTGAGCGGCTTCGTGAGGGCGTGCGGCGCCTGTCCGGGGTGATGGAGAAGGAGCTGGAGATGCGTGCCGTCTTCGGCGGCTCCGCTGCGCTGGCTCACCAGCGCCGTCGTGGTCCAGCCGCTGCCGACACTCCCGGCCACGAGTTGGCATGATCACCCCTATGGGTACGCGTGACGAGTTGCGGATTTTGGTGCTGGCCGGCGGTCTCTCCTACGAGCGGGACGTGTCCCTGCGGTCCGGCCGCCGGGTTCTGGACGCGCTGCGTTCGGCGGGCCTGACGGCCGAATTGCACGACGCCGACGTCTCGCTGCTTCCGGCTCTGCAGGCCGACCCGCCCGACGCCGTGGTGATTGCCCTGCACGGCGCCACCGGCGAGGACGGGTCGCTGCGCGGGGTCCTGGACCTCTGCGGGATTCCGTACGTGGGCGCCGACGCGCGCACGGCCCGCCTCGCGTGGGACAAGCCGTCGGCGAAGTCGATGCTGCGCGAAGCAGGTATCCCGACGCCGGACTGGGTGGCACTGCCACACGACCGGTTCTCCGAGCTGGGCGCCGTGGCGGTGCTGGACCGCATCGTCGACCGCCTGGGCCTGCCCCTGATGGTGAAACCGGCACAGGGCGGCTCAGGCCTGGGCGCAGCCGTGGTCCGCGACGCCGCGGACCTGCCGGCGGCGATGGTGGGCTGCTTCGCGTACGACTCGACCGCGCTTGTCGAACAGTTCGTCACCGGCACCAATGTCGCCGTCTCGATCATCGACCGGGGCAACGGCCCGGAAGCACTGCCGATCGTCGAGATAGTCCCGCGCGACGGGGTGTACGACTACGCGGCCCGATATTCGGCGGGCCTGACGACGTGGCACGTGCCGGCCCGGTTGCCGGCCTCACTTGCCTCGCAGGTGTCGGAGGCGGCGCTGGCGGCGTACAAGGCTCTGGGTCTACGCGACCTGTCCCGCATCGACGTGATCGTCGGCGCGGACGGCGAGGTGCAGGTGCTGGGCTGCAACGTCTCCCCGGGGATGACAGAGACCTCGCTGCTGCCACTGGCCGTCCAGGCTGCCGGGGTGGATCTGGGTGAGGTCCTGAGCGGGCTGGTGGAACAGGCAGTGGGCCGCACCGCCTGAAGTTCCGGTGAAGTGGTTCAGCGAAGCCCGGTCGTCGTTGGTGACGCCGGGCTTTTCGCTTGCCTGCTCGCTTCTATGCGGTAGTCGCCGTTGCTGAGAGGCCTCCCAGGCGTTCACCACTCGGGCCATCTGTTCCGTTTTCTGAGACGGATCACAAAGCGATCGTGGTCCCCAAAGATCTCGCGGTTCCAACGAGTGTGTCGAGTTCGGGTTCGGTACGCGCGAACTGACAGGCGCTCAGCCTCATTGCGCGTTGCGCGTTGCCGTGCTCGTCGGCCTTCGCGGTTCGATGTTTCCCGTGAAACATGCCGCCGGCGACCCGGTCTGACGAAGCGGTGGCCAAAATCCGGGCGTTGCACAGCGGTCTGCAGCCTCGCACGGGCGTTGCCTCGCGATCCGGCCCGGAGCCTCACAGGCCCTTCGTGAGCCCGCTTCCCCACGCTCGGGTCGGGCTGAAGCCTGGGACTGTCAGCCGAGTCAGCCGAGTCAGCTGAGCCAGCTGAGCCAGTTGGGTCTGCCGGGCCAGTTGGGTCTGCTCGGTCTGCTGAATTGGTCAGGCTGGCTGAGGGTTGGTGGGTGACTGGGGTGCGGCTGCGGTGGGCGCTTCGGGTAGCGGCGCCGTTCGAGAGTGGGGCTCTGGTTCGGCGTCCGGCGCCGGGTCACCTTGCGGAAGCGTCGAGCCGACGACTGTTTGCGGGGTGTCCGAGGGCGATTCGGTTACGCGTACCCCAGAATCAGCCGCCGCCGAGGCGGCCTCGATGTCACCAAGGGTTTTTGGCCGGCGGTTTTCGTCGGCGTCCGTGTCCTGCGCCGCGGCGGGGTTTGTGCTCGTAGGGGTGGGGGCCGCGAAAGTCCCGGCGGACTCCCACTGGATGTGAGCCGGTTCGGCGTTCGCCTTGCCGCCGAAGTCGGCGAGCCAAGCGGCGACGTGGGCGAGGTTCTCGCGCCACTGGGACTCCGGGATGACCGGCAGGAGATCGTCCCAGAGCGAGAGGAACGTGCCGCGGAGCTGCAGGCGCCCATAGGGCCTAGCGAGGAACCACATGTGGAGATGCGCGGAACCATCACCCCATCGGTTGACGTGCACCCGCGCCACGCCATCGAGCGAGCGGATGGCCCGCTCAAGCCGGACGGTCATGACGCCGAGCTCTGCGGCCAGCATGTTGGTCAGGTCGCCGATGTCGAAGTGCGAACGGCACTCCAGGATCAAAACCATCGGCAAGCCAGTCGGGCGGTCCATCGCCCGGACCCGCCATCGCTCACTAACCCAGATGTACGCGTCGTCGTGCGTGCCGCAGGCCACACAGTCCGACGCATCCTCACCGCTTCGCGGCGGCTCAACCTCCACGGGAGGCGCAAGCTTTTTGACCCGCATGTCCCCCTCAAAGGGGAAAGACGGCCAACGTGTGAAGTCAGGCAGGGGGGCGGTGTTCTCGGACACGACGTGACCTTAGCCCAGCTCAGGAGGGGCTGTCCTGGGTCAATTTCGCACGACGGAGGGACGCCTTTCCACCCGCCCGAGCGGGGTTGGCACTTAGACAGGCGTAACGCTGCCACTCTCCCCGGATGCATCCCAAAGTTATCCACAGAAGTTATCCACAGGCTGCCGCGTTTCACGTGAAACGCGACGTAGAACGCTTGTAGACCCTGTGGATAGAGCGGTGGACGAAGGTGACGGCATCGGCGATGTTTCACGTGAAACGGGTTGAACGCGTTCGTCAACAGGCGTCACGCACAGGTTGTGGATAGTGGCGTTGGCGTATGCGCAGAGAGGGGCGAGCGTCACTTTCGAGGATGGCTACGGAGGGTGGTGGTCGGGGTGGGTCTCGGGTTGCGGTGATCCACCGTTTGGAGGTCGCTCGACGGTGGGAGACCTGTTTCACGTGAAACGGGCGAGGCATCGGTGTGTCGCTAAATCTTGTGCTTGGTCGTTGCCGGCGCGGTGGAGAGTTAGGCATCCCCGAAGTGGTCGGCTGCCGGGCTTAGTCGGGGTGACCCACCGCCGAGGGCGGGTCGGCGCGGGTGTTGGTCGGCGCGGGTGTTTGGTCGGCGCGGGTGTTGGTCGGCGCGGGTGTTGGTCGGCGCGGGTGCTGGTCGGCGCGGGTGTTGCTTGGCGCGGGTGCTGCTTGGCGCGGGTGCTGCTGGCGCGGGGACCTTGGCCGCGTTCTCTGCCGCCATGTTTCACGTGAAACGCGAGAGTGACTTGCATCACGCTGCCGCCGTTTGAGGGACCGGCTGGGCAATGACGGCTGCGATCGCTCGCCGAGCATCGCCGGCGCCTCTCGGTCCATGCCCAAGGGAGCACCACGATGCCGGCCTAAAGTCTCGTCCCGTGGCCCCCGGCGCGTTGTCCAAAAACGTTCACCGGGTTAGCGCCTACTTCACGGGCAGCGGATGGGCCAGGCGCTGGGTGTAGCAGCGTATGCGCCAAGACCGCCGCCATCCGCGCGCCCAGCTGCGGATCTTGTTGACTCTCACGGATACGTGTCCGCACAACTCTTCAAGGTCGAATAGGGCTGGCCGATGCTGAGCAACCGCACTGGCGAACTCCATCGCGGGTCAATCACGTTTCGTGGGCCCGGCAACCGTTCGTGGTCAACGCACCGGGCGACAACGCCCTCGAGAGACCTGGAGTGGCGGTTCCACAAGCCGGCTTCGGCAAAAGCGATCTACGCAACGCTCAGCTCAAACTGACGGCACTCGCCCGCAACCACCGGGGACCAAAGGTTCCAAGGGTGAAGCACGCCAAGGCACCAGTTGATAAATCGGCCAGCCGACGGCAGCTCGCCATGTACACCTTTGCGCTTGCTGGACTGACCCGGGCCGGCGCCTCGTAACCCATCGCAAGTCGGCCCGACTCCACCGAACACACAGAACTCCAATCAACGCCGATCCCGGTTCCCGAGGCCCCGGGCCCCCTGGGCGCGGGTCGGAGCGCGGGCGCGGGTCGGAGCGCGGGCGCGGGTCGGAGCGCGGGCGCGGGTCGGAACGGGCGCGGGTGCGGGGTGCGGGGCGCGCGGGGAGCGGGGAGCGCGGGTGCGGCTTCCCATCAAGTTTTCAGGAGTCGGCCGGATTGGCTCCAATCGGGCTGATGCCCATGCTCCTTCGACACTGACGCGGGACGTCGATCAGGTAGCCGCAGGTCGACGGATCCGGTCATCCCCATCGTTGTGCCAAACGATCGCCGTCCCGAGCTCCTGCCGTCAGCCCACCCAGTCGGGGCCTAGCCCAGCCTCCAGTCGAAGGCCATAGGGATCGTCAACACCCACGACCGATGAGACATCGGGGATGGCGCTGCTCAGCAAACAACCCGCCTCCTGCTGATCTGAACCACGGCCGTCGGGAGCGCTGCACGGCCAAATTGGCCTCGGCTCCAGGAGCTGGTCACCGACCCCGAACCGCACCCCCGGTTCAGGCACCGACGGTCTGCGGCCTGACTTGACCAATGTGCCGGCTGACGAACTCGCCTAGGTACACGCACGTCGCACGCCGCCGAAGAGCGCGGGCGACAGACACCCGACCATGCGGGTCCAGGCACCGCCACCCGAACTGCGTGCCAGGAAAGCCCGCCCAATCCGAAGTAGGCCGGGGGAAGCCTGCCCCTCCGCCGGCTTACCCACCACCAGCCAGCAGACCATCCACCAATTTCGGCGCCTGACGATGCTCCACCCAAGGAGCAGACAAGGTTGCCTACGACGTTCCCGGCCGGAGTACCTCGGGCGCAAGACTCACCGAGGACCCACCTGGCTCAACCTCGCTGACAGCCGGGAGGGGCAGCGGCTGCCTCTAGGAGCCCGGCCACGAGAGCATGGCGTGGCCGATAGCTCGAGGCAGTAGCCGACACCGCGGACCTCAAACCCGGGCTACGGCGCATGGCACGACCCCGTCGTAGCTACCAAAACTCGACGTGATGCCACCCCTGCCGATCCCAGTCGTCCCAGTCGTGCATCCAGCCCGAACATAAGGGAGCCGATTCAGATAGGTGCTACCGCCCATCCCGACAAGGCCAAGGCACTGAGACCACCAGACTCCAAGGCGGCGGGGCGGGCAGTACGCGGCGAAGGCATCCTCGTCGCAGCCTGTCGAATACCGGCATGGACCGCAGCATCAAGTAGAAGCCCGTCTGCCCGTTGACCGATACCTCTTTCCTAGCCGCCATGAATTCAGGTGGGCCCGCTACGCGCAGGCGTCCAGGAGGGCCTCGGGGGAAGGACGCAGGCGAGGCGAGGCGGCGTGCACCGGTGCCGGGCGGACGGAAGGCGGCAGCGCCGGGCGGGGCAATGAACGACGCTGAACGGAGGGCTAGGCGGCGATTGCAGGGGCGGGAGGGACGAGCCGGCGGGCAGACGAGCCGGCGGGCAGGAGGGCAGACGGGCATCGAGACGGTCAAACTCAGTGGATGACAGCGAATGACCGGGTTTGGCAACTTCGCTCCCCAACGGCCTAACGCGGTGCCGAGCGCCGACGTACATGCGACATGACGTTGTCCTGCCATCAGGCTCGGTCCAGGAGTCAGCGCGATTGCCGTCGGGTGCTCGTTTCACGTGAAACATCGGGATCGCGAAGTGCTGTGGATCCGCCCCGGAACGGAGGGCTGCCAGCATGCCCGAGCACAGCCCTACCCGTCTCAACAAGCTTCGCGCAAAACGCGGACGCCTCAAAACGGCCCGGGCCGGAACTGAGGTCGGCTGCCAGCGCCCCGCCCTCGCCCGCCAGGGGTTGCCCGTCTGCTGGGCCGTTCCTTATCGCCGCCACCGTCAAGGCACGACATCGCTGCCATCGTTGAGGCACGACGTTAGTTCGGCCGAGCTACAGATGCGGTCAACAACCAGGGGCCGGCCACCCTGCTACAAAAAGCTCCAACCCGCGGACACACGGCCAGTCCTCGGGACGACTCACACCAAACGAAGGTCTCACCAGAAGGTTCGGCGACGCCAGCCGTCGAACACGCCGGAGCAGTCAGTCTGAACGCCCGAACTCTTGGACCGGGACTGCCGGGCCAGTTCACAGATCACCCACCTGGCTGCCAAGAGCTACCGCGGGTCTGAACTATCCCGGTCTCAGGCTCCAGCCCACCCAGGATCGACTCGCGACCACGCACCGCAGCACGACGACTCGCGACCACGCACCGCAGCATGAAACTGCGCGGAGCTCGCCGATACCCAAAAGTTCGATAGCCCTAAGGACCAACAGCCTGGATGAGACAGAAGGCTGAGAGCCGAAACCGACCGCGCCACCGCGCCTCCGGCTGCTCCGACATCACGGCCGCTCGCCGCCGGCCACTCGCCATTGCCTCCTCCTCGCCCGCATCCGTTGTCCGGACCCCAAGCGCTCCGGCCTATGCCGGCGCGGACTTGGGACCCACTTTCCAGCCGAGGCAGCGAGGGCAGGGCCCGGACCAAAACCGGCCCTGCGGATAGCGAACCGGCTGTGGATAGCAAACGGGCGACCGCCAAGCTACCCATCGCAGCCCCGTCACCCAACGCGCGGCCGTCACGCGATGCCTGCAAACCCGCCTCGTCTAGACCGGCCCGTTTTCCGCTGTTCAATCAAGACCGAGACGAACACCGCCGACACCTGCTACCCGGACCTAGCGGGGGGCGGCCGATTCCTCAACAATCGCTGTCCCCGTTTCACGTGAAACATGACGAGCGCCGACAGCTCCAACACCGAGCGGCGAGAAACCACGCTCCGCATCGCGGCCACAGAAGAACGAGGCGCGACAACAAGGACCGATCAGAAACCCAGGGCAAGGATGACTCGCCACTCCATCGCTTCCAAGGAGCGCAGCCCGCCAACTCTCCGTTCGGAATCAGCCCCAAAAGAAGACCCGAGACGACCACTGGCAGCGGGTCCAATCGCCGCCTCCCGTGACTAGCGATGTCCACCATCGGAAGCCTGAGAATCTGCACTTCGATAGGCAGTGCATCGCGGGCAGCGCAATAACAGTGCCTCGTACTCCACTACGGCTGACCCACTCACGGCTCACAGGTCGGACGCGCCAGCCGTCACCAACGAGAAGAGGGCTGCACTCTCGGCATCACATGCGCCCGCGTCTTGCATGGACAGGTTGGCCCCGCATCAGACCGCCCCCGATGCGCGCAGACCTCCATCCGGCCAAGCGCAGAACCGCCTGCCTACTGATGGGAGAGCCGAACCCGCCCCGCCTGGCGTAGGACCTACGCCTACTCGGACGTCACCACCGCTCAGCGTCCGTTAGCCCAGCCGGCTGATGCGACTGGGCTAGATCCGCACCGCACCTTGGCCGCCGCCCCCGACCTTCCAGCGCGCGCCCAAATCTCGCCAGGGCAGGCCGGTCATCATCGCGACCCCGTGCCACCGAAACTGTTCATCGGCCTAAGCAAGCCAGGCGCCCAAGGAACCCCGAATCGGAATTCCACGAGGGCGAATCATTCCGACCTAGACCCATGCCTGGCTGAGGGTGTCTAATCGCTAGCCCCTGGCCCTAGTCCTGGCCCAAGGGCACACCGGGCGGCGGCCAGCTTGCCGGCTAGTCCCGGATTGAAGTCGGAGCCAAAGCCACGTAGGCCCAGGAACACCTAGCCCACATCCACGCTAGGCGAGAGGCGCTGCAGACGACGTGTTGTCACCGCAGGGGCTTGCCAGTCACAGCCCTCGCCTCCGCGATTCCCCACCTCTGCACCCTCGACCCGTCACGGCCTGATGGGACGACGCCTCAAACTGGCAAGGCCGCGAAGAAAGTAGAGGAGGGACGCGGAGCAAGAAGCATGCCACCCGAAAGAAGAAGTGAGGCAACGCGATAGATACCCCGACCCCAGCCGCAACAAGAACCACCACCGGTCGAAGACTCGATCGTCACGCCCGACCAGAGGGCCCAGGACGAGACCCTTCCACCAGTCGACGCTCACAGCGGCATAGGGCAATGAGTAACCCAGACCGCGCACGCACGCGGCATGGTCAACACCAACCACGTCGACAGCAACGCCCCACCGACCGCAGCTCCGAGATCGCAAATCCAGGTCGCAAACAACCACCACAACCACGAAGATCACTCAGCTTTTGGAGAAGCCGACGAAACCCCCAAAAGCCACAATCCAAACGCCCCAAACCGCCTGCCCCACCCACCACAAAACCCCAGGAGAATCGTTCTGACAGAAGCCCCTGAAGCCCTTCTCACATCCAAGACCAACCCAGAAACGCCCCAAAAAACAAGGCGCGCTCCAAACTCGGCGCGCGCCCAACAAATCCAAAACCCAAACCAAAACCCAAACCCGAAAGCTACTCGCCCGACTCTTCCCCGCGAGCACCCTCATCCTCGACACCGATCATGCCGACTATCCGTTCCAAGTCATCCACCGTCGCGAACTCGATCGTGATCTTGCCCTTGTTCCGGCCGATATCAACCTTCACCCGGGTATCGAACCGATCTGACAACCGCTCAGCCAAATCATTCAGCGCCGGCGCATGCACCTTCGCCCGCCGAGCCGGCGCCGTCTTCTTGACCGGCCCGTCCGCGACAGCAAGCTGCACAAGCTCCTCAGTAGCCCGGACCGACAGCCCTTCAGCCACGATCCGCAGCGCGAGCTTCTCCTGCGCCTCGCTGTCGTCCAACCCGAGCAACGCCCGAGCATGCCCAGCCGACAACACCCCAGCAGCCACCCGGCGCTGCACCGGCGCCGGCAAATTCATAAGCCTTATGGTGTTGGAGATCTGCGGCCGACTACGCCCGATCCGCCGAGCCAACTCCTCATGAGTGGCCCCGAACTCTTCGAGCAGCTGCTGATACGCAGCCGCCTCTTCAAGCGGGTTCAGGTTCGCCCGGTGGATGTTCTCCAGCAGAGCGTCACGGAGCATCGCGTCATCAGGCGTACTCCGGATGATCGCCGGGATCGTCTCTTTACCCACAGCCTGAGCAGCCCGCCACCGGCGCTCACCCATGACGAGTTCGAATCGGCCATCGCCGACGTCACGCACCACGATCGGCTGAAGGAAGCCGACCTCCAGGATGGAGGTCTTGAGTTCCTCCAGCGCTTCCTCGTCAAAAACGTGCCGCGGCTGCTTAGCGTTGGGCTCGATCGAGGTGACCGGAAGCTCTGCAAACCGGGCACCAGGCACCGGCGCCAGCTCCACATCCGAACCATTCGAAACCGGCGGCG
Organism: Actinoplanes lutulentus; assembly: GCF_003259845.1. GTDB lineage: Bacteria > Actinomycetota > Actinomycetes > Mycobacteriales > Micromonosporaceae > Actinoplanes > Actinoplanes lutulentus. The sequence continues at coordinate 183,005 of NZ_QLMJ01000010.1, read as the reverse complement.
CAGAAACAGCGGGAACAGCAGAAGCCCCCGAAGAACCGGAACCACCCGAAGAACCGGAAACGCCGGAAGCGCCAGAAGCGCCCCCGGAAGGTGCCGCAGCCGGCACCGAAACCGCCACTGACTCAGGTACCGCCACATCCACCGAGGAAGGCGCAGCAGCCGGTTCAGCAGCAGGAGCCGTGGGGATCAACGCACCCAGGCCACGGCCTAGGCCACCCCGCGGACGGTTCTTCATGCCGTGCCTCCTGTGTTGACCCCACGAACTGCGATCTCAAGGGCGGCCTCGAAATAGCTGGTCGCACCCCGTGATCCCGGATCGTAGGTCATCACAGACTGTCCGTAGCTCGGAGCCTCCGAGACTCGCACGTTTCGGGGAATGACTGCGTTCAGAACCTTCGTCCCAAAGTGGTTGCGGACGTCCTGCTCCACCGCGTCAGCCAGCCGGGTCCGGCGGTCGTACATCGTCAAAAGGATGGTCGAGACGTCGAGCGTCGGGTTCAGGTGCTGCCGGACCAGGTTGATGTTGTTGATCAGCTGGTTGAGGCCCTCCAGCGCGTAGTACTCGCACTGGATCGGGATCAGCACCTCCTGCGCGGCACACAACGCGTTGACCGTCAGCAGGCCGAGCGAGGGCGGGCAGTCGATGAAGACGTAGTCGAACTTCTCCGGGTGCCCCGCGATCGCGCGAGCAAGGCGGGACTCACGAGCCACCACCGAGACGAGCTCGATCTCCGCACCGGCAAGGTCGATCGTCGCCGGCACACAGAACAGGTTCGGGATGCCCTCGACCGCCTGCGCGACCTCGGCCAGTGGCACGTTGTCGATCAAACAGTCGTAGACGTCAGGCACACCGGCGTGGTGTGGCACGTTCAAACCGGTGGAGGCGTTGCCCTGCGGGTCAAGGTCCACCACCAGGACGCGGTTGCCGTGCAGGGCGAGCGCCACTGCCAGGTTCACCGTCGTGGTCGTCTTCCCGACGCCGCCCTTCTGGTTGGCGACGCAAATCACCCTCGGGTGGTCTGGGCGCGGCATGATGATCTCGCCGCTCGGGTTGAGGATCTGCACAGCTCGCAACGCTTCCATGGCAAGGGGCGGATCGTCCTCATCCCCGCCCGGCGTTTCACGTGAAACATGCTCGTCCGGCCGAACGGGGACACCAGGAAGTGGAGCGCCAGGGGTAAGCGCAGCCGAGACGGAGGGTGGAACGCCGTAGTCATACGACGCCGATGGGCCGTATCCCCCCGCCCTGGGCTGCGGAACGTTTTGGTCGCCAGCGTGCAGTCCGCCCACGCTCACTCCCGACGGCCTGTCGAGAGGCGACTCGGTTTCACGTGAAACACCGTACTCATGCACCGCTATATCCCTGTTGGTTAGGAACGGGTTGGCCGGCAGAACGTGGGCCCCGGCAACAGAAATCCGGTCCACACTATCGACGCTCAGCCAGCCTACGGGTGTCGGGCAGGTGTTGCCATGGTCCGAAGTCTGATGAGTCGAGCGCAACGTCGCACCATCATCTGCCGAAGCATCTTTTGACCATGCCTCCCGGAAGACCATCGCCCCAGGCACGAGCCGCAAAAACCCCCCGCCATCGCCGCCGGCTTCCTGCAACGCAGGCTTCAAATCTCTGTTGGTACGCGTAACCGACCGCCACAAACGCATCGCAGCACTAACGCCAGCCCCAGGCTCGCCGTCCGCCCCGAAAACGTCGGCACCTACACGCCGCCCGGTCGACACGACTTCGGGCGCCACAGTGGCACTCAGGCCCCTCAGAAGACCGCCCGCACGCGAGCCCCCGGCTGCCACGGCCCCCTGAACCAATTCGACCACCGCCCCAGACGAAGGTCCGGCGGATTCTTGGAGAACCTCGTCCACAGCAGGCCAGATCAGAAACCCGCACACGACACGAGGACCAGCCGACAGTTCAATTTCGGTCAGGACGTCCCGCTCAACGGCGACAAGGTCACTCGAAGGCGCGACCGAAGCCCCCGAAAGAACCGAACTCTCAGGAGCCGACCCCCCCGAAAGAGCGGGATCAACCGATGGCGCGGGGTGCGTCTTCCGGAAAGGACGAAAAGCACGCTTCCGTGCACCCCGCTTGGCCATCTATCTCCTCCGCGTCTTCTTCCGCCCCCCACCGCGCTCAGCGGCCCGAGAGTTTTCACTCCGCGCCCGAACCGGTGACGGCTGGCGCTCTTTCACCACGTCCACCACCGTCGCGGGCGGTTCGATCAGTCCCACCCCGCAGAGCCGGACGGCCACTTCACCGCCGCCCAGGTCGGACAGCGCCTGCCCGTGTTCAGCGACCTCGTCGGCCGCCGAAGCACCCTTGAGCGCCAGCAGCCGGCCACCGACCTTCGCGAGCGGCAGGCACCAGCCGGCCAGCTTGTCGAGGGCGGCGACAGCCCGGGCCGTGACGATGTCCGCTTCGAGGTGGCCGGCGACCTCTTCGGCGCGGCCACGGATGACCATGACGTTGTCGAGGCCGAGTTCATCGACCGCCTCGTCGAGGAACGCGGTACGCCGGGCCAGCGGTTCGACCAGCGTGATCGCAAGATCAGGTCGGGCCACTGCGAGCACGATACCGGGCAAACCAGCACCAGAGCCGATGTCAACGACCGAAGCGCCGAAAGGGATTATTTCCGCCATAACGCCACAGTTGATCAGGTGACGTTCCCAGAGACGCGGCGTCTCCCGCGGACCGATCAGCCCCCGGATCACCCCGTCAGTGCCGAGCAGCTCCGCATAACGAACAGCCACCGGAAGCCGGTCCCCGAAGATCTCCTCCGCAACCCCCCGCAACTCATCAGGCGGAAGCGGAAATCCCGGGGGCAAGGCACCTTCCCCCGAAGAAGAAAGACCAGAAGAAGAAGGACCAGAAGAACGCGGGAAAGACGACGGCCCGGGCGAATCACTGCCCGGGCCGAGGTCACCCGCGCCGAAGCGTGGGTTCGTCACGATCAGTCCGCCACACGCACCACGATGCGGCGGCTGGGCTCGACACCCTCGGACTCGCTCTGCACACCCGGGATCGCGTTGACCACGTCGTGCACGCACTTGCGCTCGAACGCCGACATCGGCTCGAGGCGTACCGGGTCGCCGTGCTCCTTGACCTTCTCCACCGCGTTGCGGCCGACCGCGGCAAGTTCCTTGCGGCGGGCGGCGCGGTATCCGCCGATGTCCAGCAGAAGCCGGCTGGGAGAACCGGTGGCCCGGAAGATCGCCAGCCGGGTGAGCTCCTGCATCGCTTCGAGCGTGGCGCCGCGCTGGCCGACGAGCGGCTGAAGCCGGTCACCGACGACCTCGACCATCGGCCGGCCGGCCGAGACCAGCTCGTCGATGTCACCGTCGTAGTCGAGGATGTCCAGCAGCCCCTCGACGTAGTCCGCAGCGATCTCACTCTGGCGGAACAGGTCGCTGTCCGAGGCGACGCTCTCCGACTTCTTCGCCTCGGCCGGGGCCTCGGATTTCTCGTCGGCAGTGGCCACGACGGCCTCAGCCGGCTCGGCGGAAGGGGGAGTGCTGGTGTCGGTCACGGTCTCATCTCCGTTGTTTCCGATGTTTCCCGCAGAGCGGGGAGGTCTGTGGCGGTAAGGGGAGCGGTCCAGGCCCTGATCAGGGCCTGGACCAGCGATCATCCCTTGGGTTTGTTCGCCGGCCGGGTGCCCTTCTTCGGATTCACCGGTTTGGCGCCGGGCTTCGGGGCCAGGGCCTTGGTCTCGGCGACCGGAGAAACCGGCTCGGGCGCGGACTTACGACCGAAGAGCCCACCAGTACGCGCGGGCTGCACCGGGTTGGCGGCACCGGTACGCGAACCCGAGGATGCCGGACGGGCCGACGACGTGGTCGCAGCACCCTTGTTCATCTGGATCGGCGGGAACTTCCGGAGCACCCACTGCTGCTGGGCAAGGGTGAACAGGTTGTTCGTGACCCAGTAGATGACGACACCGATCGGGAACAGCGAGCCGGAGATCAGCAGCGAGAACGGGATGCCGTAGAGCATCAGCCGCTGAATCATCTTCTGCTGCGGGTCCTCGGCCCAGCCGGTCTTCAGGATCATCTGACGGCTGGTCAGGAAGGTCGTCGCCATCATGATCAGAACCAGGACGCCGGCCAGGACCTTCACGGTCATGGCATCGGCGCCCACGGCCGCGAGCTCGGCGGCGGACGAGCCGAACTTCGCGCTGATCGGGGCGTTGAAGAGGTGCGCGTTGGCGGCACTGTCGAACTGCTCGAGCGACCATCCGTACAGAAGCTTGTACTTCTCGGAGATGCTCGGGTCGAGGTGCTGGAGCACGTGGAAGAGGCCGAAGAAGACCGGGATCTGCAGGAACATCGGAAGGCAACCCATCAGCGGGTTGGCCTTCTCGGTCCGGTACAGCTCCATCATTTCTTTCTGGAGCGTCTCCCGGTCACCCTTGTGCTTCTCCTGGAGAGCCTTGACCTTCGGCTGCAGCGCCTGAATCGCGCGCTGGCTCTTGATCTGCTTCACGAAGACGGGGAACAGGATGATCCGCAGGGTCACGACCAGGAAAATGATCGCCAGGATCCAGGCCCAGTTGGTGCCGAGCACGCGGCCGTCGGGGATGCCGATGGCGTCCCACAGGGCATGCCACCGTAGGAGGATCCACGAGATGGCGTTGTAGATCCAGTCGAGACTCAATCTAAGCTCCAGTCACATCGGCAGGACGGTGACGGATCCGCTCAGGCACCGGGTCGTACCCGCCAGGGTGGAAAGGGTGGCAGCGCAGGAGCCGCCAGATCGCCAGGCCCGTCCCTCGCAACGCACCGTGCCGCGCCAGAGCCTCCTGGGCGTACGCGCTGCATGAGGGATAGAACCGACAGCGTGCCGGCAGCACCGGACTCAAGTATCGACGGTACGCGACGACCGCTGCGGTCAGGAGCCGGGCAACGACGCTCATCGAGGCCGCCGGGGTCTGCGAGCCGCCGCGATCGCCCCCTCCAGATCCGAGGCGAGGGTGGCGTACGCCGCCTCGGCGGAAGGCGGCAAAGCGCGAACCACCAGGAAAGCACCCTCGGGAAGCTCAGCAAGATGCGACCGGACCAGCTCACGTAGCCGTCGGCGAACCTTGTTGCGGATCACCGCGTTGCCCACCGCTTTGGAAACGACGAAGCCGGCGCGCGCCGTAGAGGCGAACGCCGGCTCCTCGATAAGCAGATGAACGACCAGAGTCCCGCGACCAGCACGGCGGCCACCGCGAATCGTTGCGGCGAAGTCAGTGCTACGTCGCAGTCTCTGTGCCGCGGCTAGCACGATTATCCGGTCATTCAGGCCTGCGCCAAGCGGTCGGATCAGGCCGACAGCTTGTCGCGGCCCTTGGTCCGGCGGGACGACAGGATCGCGCGGCCTGCACGGGTGCGCATGCGCAGCCGGAAGCCGTGGGTCTTGGCACGCCGGCGGTTGTTCGGCTGGTAGGTGCGCTTGCTCACGTCAGAACTCCGTCTTCGTACTACGTCCAGGGGGCATCGGGCTGCAAGACGCCACTTTAGCAGAACGCGGCGGAGCAACCGCCCAACCCTACGGAGAGGCCATCTCACGGTCAACCATATCCTTGGTCGGCACGCCGACAGGCGGGTCTGAACGACAGCCACCAGGTCTTTCCGCGCACAAAGTGAATCTTTTCCTGCAATCGGGCCCCGCACGGTCCGGTCTGCGGTTGTAGTCCACCTGTCACCGCTGTTAGCGTGCGCGGTTGCTGGTCTCACCGGGCCGTTCGCAGACCGTGAAGCGGCGGCCAAAACCGGACAAGCAGGTGGATCGTTCGCCACGGTGAGCCTGATTTCAGCCCGCGCCACTACAGGCTCCGGTAACTCTGCCGACCAATCCGGCCGGGAGCGGCCATCAGCAACGCCACGGGTTGTGGATAACCTGTGGATAGCCGGTGGCGCCGTGCGTGTTCAGCACGTTAGCTGGACACGGGTTGGACAGGCGGAAGGCCGGACACAAGGTCCACCGGGGGTCGGTGGCGATGGGGGTGGCGCGGCGGTGGCCGATCAGGTCGACCTTGGTGAGGTGTGGAAGGCGACTCTGGGTGAGTTGTCCGACGAGATCGCCTCACCGCAGCAGCGCGCCTACCTTCAATTAGTACGTCTACGGGCAATCGTCGAGGACACCGCTCTGTTGTCGGTTCCGGACGCCTTCACTCGTGACGTCATCGAGTCCCGGATGCGCCCGGCAATCACCGAGGCACTCACCCGCCGGCTGAACAGGCCGATACAGGTCGCGGTCACCGTTCGTCCTCCCGAGGACGGCTCAGGCATGCCCGGCCGGGTGTACGGCACTCCGATGGAGGCTGCCCAGCCCCAGGTGGAGCCGCAGCCCCGGCACTACGCCGACCCGCCGCGGTACAACGAGCCCAATCCGTACCAGCAGGAGCTGCCCGGTTACCCCGGCACCCAGCGCCCTCAGGAGCCGGCGTACCAAAAGGACTCGTACCAGAAGGACCCGTACCAGAAAGACCAGTACCAACAGGAGCAGTACCAGCAAGAGCAGTACCCGACCGGCTCCGCGCAGCACTCCCGCAACGTGCCCATCGCGCGTGACGGCCAGGAGGCGCTCTTCGCCGACCCGATGCCGCAGTCGCAGCAGCCGCCGCATTCTCTGAACCGTCCGCAGGCCCGCCAGATGGACAAGGCCCCGGATCCGGAATCGCCGAACGACACCGTCGCGCACCGGACCGCCGCCGACCAGTCCCACCTGCGCGACAACCAGCGGCGTCACGACCCGCGCCGCGACGAACCGATGCCGACGCGCGGCGACAACGGCCCCGGCCGTCCACAGGTCGACCTGCGTGGTCCCGGCTCCTCGCCGCGCCCCGGTGGCAACGACGGCAACCGGCTCAATCCGAAGTACATGTTCGAGACGTTCGTCATCGGCTCGTCCAACCGCTTCGCGCACGCGGCCGCCGTCGCTGTCGCCGAATCGCCGGCGAAGGCGTACAACCCGCTGTTCATCTACGGCAGCTCCGGGCTGGGCAAGACGCATCTCCTGCACGCGATCGGCCATTACGCCACCACCCTGGGGCACGCGCGCTCGGTCCGCTACGTGTCGACCGAGGAGTTCACCAACGATTTCATCAACAGCCTGCGGGACGACAAGACGCAGGCGTTCCAGCGGCGATATCGCGACGTCGACATCCTGCTGATCGATGACATCCAGTTCCTGGAGAACCGCGAGCGGACCCAGGAGGAGTTCTTCCACACCTTCAACACGCTGCACAACGCGAACAAGCAGATCGTGATCAGCTCGGACCGCTCACCGCGCCAGCTGGCCACTCTGGAAGACCGCATGCGCACGCGCTTCGAGTGGGGCCTGCTCGCCGACATCCAGCCGCCGGACCTGGAGACGCGTATCGCGATCCTCCAGAAGAAGGCCGCCCAGGAACGGATGTACGCCCCCGACGACGTCCTCGAGTTCATCGCCTCGCGCGTCTCCAACTCGATCCGTGAGCTCGAAGGCGCCCTCATCCGGGTGACAGCGTTCGCCAGCCTCACGCGCTCGCCGGTCCAGCTCTCCCTCGCCGAAGAGGTCCTCCGCGACTTCATGCCCGACGGCGCCGGCCCGGAGATCACCGCCGACCAGATCATGGTCTCCACCGCGGATTACTTCGGCGTCTCCCTCGAAGACCTGCGCGGGCACTCCCGCAGCCGGGTACTGGTCAACGCCCGCCAGGTCGCCATGTACCTCTGCCGCGAGCTGACCGACCTCTCCCTCCCGCGCATCGGGCAGGCATTCGGAGGCCGCGACCACACGACAGTCATGCACGCCGACCGCAAGATCCGGCAACACATGGCCGAACGCCGGTCGCTCTACAACCAGATCGCTGAGCTGACGAACCGCATCAAGCAAAACACCTAGATCTTTTGGGTACGAGTCCAAGGGCTCAACAACCGCAACAACGTGGCCCCTGCCGTTCGAGGCAGGGGCCACGCCCGTTTCCAAAGACATCGCACCCACACCGCCCACAGGGCCTCTGAGCCGCTTGTGCACAGCCCATAACCCCAGCTCAAGCGGCCGACAACCGCACTTGTCCACAGGGTGTGCGCAACGCACGGCACCGCACTGTCCTGGTTGATCAGCAACGGCCGCCAGCGATCATCGCCCCCGAGCCGCCGGACACCGCTGTACACAGGCTGCTCGCGCCACCTTGCCCACATACCCACAGGCCCTTAACCAGCGCCTATACCAAAACGGCACAGGTTATCCACCGCTTGTGCACCGCGTTGTCCACAGGTTATGCCCAGATCATCGCAGCTCAGCCCGCATATTGAAGCTTTTCGCAGAGCAAGATTGAGAGCCGGAACCGGGATGTTGTCAACGTCGGAACGGGTCGGTTTCGTGCCAACGTTTTCCACACTAATCCACAGGTCTCCACAGGCTCTGTCCCCAGACGGTGGATAACTGCTGACACCACAACCCACAGATGTGCATGAACCCTGTGGAAATCGATGTGGACAGACACGGACGGTCACATCTTTGTCCACCGCCTGTGGACGCCTGTGGATTTCCTGTTGAAGGTTCTGGGGACGACGACCCGGTAGCGTCCCAACGTTTTGCACAGGGCAGGGGATAAAACCGGTGGACAACCTGGGGACAGCCTGGGGACAGCGGTGGACAAACGCCCGTACGGTCAGCGACTGTGGACGAAGGCGGGGGTTTATACCCTGGTTATCCACCTGTGAATCACCGGTGGATAACCCTCTGACCAGGTGAAACTCGGGTTCTCCACAGAATCCACAGCACCGATGAAGACGACTAGTTATCTCTTTAATAGAGAACAAAAACCAATCATCAGCGTTGTGGAAGGTGTGGAGGGGTTCGCGAGAGCTCGCCGACCGTCCTGCTCGACTTCTCAGCACCGGGGTCGGGCGCACACGCAGAGCACCGGAGCCATAGAGTTTCAGTGGGGTCGAAGCCCCCGTAAGAGAAAGCATCGCGGAGGACAGCATGAAGTTCCGGGTGGAGCGAGACGCACTTGCCGACGCCGTGGCCTGGACAGCCAAGAGCCTGCCGAGCCGGCCGTCGGTTCCGGTGCTCGCCGGCGTCCTGCTGCGGGTCACTGACGGGCGGCTGCAGGTCTCAGGGTTCGACTACGAGGTCTCGAGCCAGGTGAGTGTCGAGGTTCAGGCGGACGCTGACGGCGCCGCTCTGGTCTCCGGCCGCCTGCTCGCCGAGATCACCAAGGCACTCCCCGGCAAGCCGGTCGACATCGCGGCTGTCGGTGCGCACCTCGAGCTCGTCTGTGGCAGCGCACGTTTCACCCTCCCCACGATGCCGGTGGAGGACTATCCGGCTCTTCCGGAGATGCCTTCCAGCACCGGCACCGTCGACGCCGCTACGTTCGCCTCAGCGGTCTCCCAGGTGGCCATCGCGGCCGGCCGGGACGAGACGCTGCCGATGATGACCGGCGTCCGCATCGAGCTGAACGGCACGTCGATGGCGATGCTGGCCACCGACCGCTACCGGCTGGCGATGCGTGAGATCGAGTGGAGCCCGGACGACCCGGACATCAGCATCAACGCGCTGGTCCCGGCGAAAACCCTGAACGACACCGCCAAGGCGCTCGGCCCGATCGGCGGCGGAGTCACCCTGGCCCTGGCGCAGGGCAGCGCCGGCGAAGGCATGATCGGTTTCGCCGGTGGCGCCCGCCGCACCACGAGCCGCCTGCTCGACGGGGCGAACTACCCGCCCGTCCGCTCGCTCTTCCCCAGCTCGCACAACTCCGACGCCCGCGTCGGTGTCGCCGCACTGGTCGAGGTGGTCCGCCGTGTCGCGCTGGTCGCCGAGCGCACCACCCCGGTGCTGCTGAGCTTCAGCGAGGACGGTCTGGTCGTCGAGGCCGGCGGGACGGAAGAGGCTCGGGCGAGCGAGGCGATGGAGGCCACCTTCACCGGTGAGCCGCTGACGATCGGCTTCAACCCGCAGTACCTGATCGACGGTCTGCAGAACCTCGGCGCACCGACCGCGGTGCTCTCTTTCGTCGACGCGTTCAAGCCTGCTGTGATCTCCCCCGCTGGCGAAAGCGGCGAAATCATCCCGGGATACCGCTATCTGATCATGCCGATCCGGGTAACGCGCTGATACTGAGCGAGGATCATTCGCACTTCTAGGGGGAAGACCATGCAACTCGGCCTGATCGGTCTCGGCCGCATGGGTGGCAACATGCGGGACCGACTGCGTGCATCGGGGCACGAAGTCGTCGGATTCGACCACAGTCCGGACAAGAGCGACGCCGCCAATCTTGCCGAACTGGTCGAGAAGCTGGCCACGCCGCGCGTGGTCTGGACCATGGTGCCGGCCGGCAAGATCACCGAAGACACCATCAACGAGCTCGCGGGACTGCTCTCCCCGGGCGACATCGTGATCGACGGCGGAAACTCGAAGTTCACCGACGACGGACCGCGTGCGGAACGTCTGAAGGCCAAGGGCATTCACTACCTGGACGTCGGCGTCTCCGGCGGCGTCTGGGGCATCACCAATGGGTACGCCCTGATGGTCGGCGGCGAGGCCGAGCAGGTCGCGCACTGTCAGCCGATCTTCGACGCGCTCAAGCCCGCTGGTGAGTTCGGCTTCGCGCACGCCGGCACGCACGGCGCCGGCCACTACGCCAAGATGATCCACAACGGCATCGAGTACGGGATGATGCAGGCCTACGGCGAGGGTTACGAGATCCTCCTGGCGTCCGAGCTCGTCCACAACGTGCCCGCGGTCATCAAGAGCTGGCGTGAGGGCAGCGTCGTGAAGTCGTGGCTGCTCGACCTGCTCGACCGCGCGCTGGACGACGACCCGACGCTCGCCAACCTCAAGGGGTACGTCGAGGACACCGGCGAAGGCCGCTGGACCGTCGACGAGGCTGTCCGCCTCGCCGTGCCGGCCCATGTCCTGGCCGCCTCGATCTTCACGCGTTTCGAGTCGCGTCAAGCCGACTCGCCCGCGATGAAGGCCGTTGCCGCACTGCGTCAGCAGTTCGGTGGGCACGCGGTCAAGCGCTGATTCATGCACGTACGCCGGGTCGAGCTCACCGACTTCCGCTCCTATGAGCGAGTGGCCGTGGATCTCGACCCCGGCGTGTCCGTGCTCGTCGGCCAGAACGGCATGGGCAAGACGAACCTGATCGAGGCGCTCGGTTACGTGGCCACTCTGGACAGTCACCGGGTGGCCACCGACGCGCCTCTGGTCAGGGCCGGGGCGACCTCCGCCGTGATCCGGTGCGCGATTGTCCACGATGGACGTGAACTGCTGGTCGAGCTGGAGATCGTTCCGGGCAAGGCCAACCGGGCCCGCCTCAACCGTTCGCCGGTGCGCCGCCCTCGCGAGGTGCTCGGCGCCCTGCGCATGGTGCTCTTCGCCCCGGAGGACCTCGAGCTGGTCCGTGGCGATCCGTCCGAGCGCCGTCGTTACCTCGACGACCTGCTCGTCGCCCGCCAGCCTCGGTACGCCGGCGTCCGCGCCGATTACGACCGGGTGGTGAAGCAGCGAAACGCCCTGCTCCGGACGGCGTATCTGACTCGCAAGGTCGGCGGCTCCCGCGGCCAAGACCTGTCGACGCTCGCCGTCTGGGACCAGCATCTGGCCCAGCACGGCGCCGAGCTGCTGGCCGGCCGGCTGGAGCTCGCGGCAGCCCTCGGCCCGCACCTGACCAAGGCATACGACGCGGTGGCTGCCGGGCGGACTTCGGCCGCGATCGCGTACGCATCCCGGCTCGGTGAATCGCTCACCGCCGACCGGACCGCGTTGCGGGAGGCCCTGCTCGCCTCTCTTGAGGAACGCCGCACCGCGGAGACCGAGCGGGGAACGACCCTGGTGGGCCCGCATCGCGACGATCTCACCCTCAGCCTCGGCGATCTGCCGGCCAAGGGCTACGCGAGCCACGGCGAGTCCTGGTCGTTCGCGCTGGCGCTCCGGCTCGCCGCCTACGACCTGTTGAGATCGGACGGCATCGAACCCGTGCTGGTCCTCGACGACGTCTTCGCCGAACTCGACTCGGGTCGCCGCGAACGCCTCGCCGCCCTGGTTTCCGACGCCGCCCAATTGCTGGTCACCTGCGCGGTCCCGGAAGACGTCCCGCCCTCGCTGCGCGGCGTCCGCTACGACGTCACCACCGGGTCGGTGATCCGTGCCGACTGACCACGATCGGACACCCTGGCCCGACGAAGAGTGGCCCAACGAAGAGCCCGACGTCCCTTACGAGCCCCCTCAGCTCTTCGGGGAGGCCCTGGGTGATCTTTGGGGTGGGTCGGGTTCGGGTGCGCGTCCGGCGGAGCGTGGAGCGCCCTCTGAGGGCGCGCGGCGTCCCGCCGGCGATGATCCCTGGGCGACAACCCCGGAGTGGAGGTCCAAGCGACCCGCCCCCGCCCGCGGACAAACCCGCGAGGGTACGCCCAATGCACAGCCTGTGGACAACGCAGCGGAGCCGCCCCGGAGACCCACCGCCAGCCGCCCTGTGGACAAACCTGTGGGTTCTGAAAAGTCCAGTGAATCCGCAGTTCAGAAGCCTGTCTCCGATGAGGTTAAGGCTGAGGAACCCGCTCTGCCGAGCCCGGATCTGGCCGGCCCGGAGCTGGCGCGAGCCGTTCTGGACGCGGCCCTGGCTCGCCGGCGGGAGTACGCGAAGCAGCCCAAGCGCCGCAAAACCGGCGGAGGCAGCGGGCGACGCCTACGCGGTTACTCCGGGCCGGGCCCGGACCCGCGCGACCCGCAGCTCTTCGGCGACATGCTGCAGCGGCTGATGAAGTCCCGCGGCTGGGAGAAACCGAAAGCCGAGGCGACCGTCTTCGGCTCGTGGTCGAAGGTGGTCGGCCCGGACATCGCGGCGCACAGCCGGCCGGTGAAACTCGAAGGCGGCGTCCTGACCGTCGAAGCCGAATCCACAGCCTGGGCCACCCAGCTCCGGATGCTCGCCGCCACCCTGCTGCGCAAGATCGCCGGCGAGGTGGGCCACAACGTGGTCACCAAGCTGAACATCCACGGCCCGGCAGCACCGTCCTGGAGCCGAGGCCCTCGCCGAGTGCAGGGCCGAGGCCCCCGGGACACCTACGGCTGACCACAGGCCGCAGCACCCGCTCAGCTCGACTACCGCCACCCCTGGCGATCTTGGCGAGTTTGGGCCGAAATGTGGTCGCAACTCGCCAACATCGATGGGATTGGTGCAACCAGACGCCGGGTTCGAGCGTCTGAGTTGCATGATCGTGCGACGGTTGGTGGTTTTGCTGCTTCTCGTGATCGGTCCGATACCGTTCGTGGCCGGACCGGCCTGGGCCTGCTCCTGCAAGGACGGCATCGGGATCGAGGACGCCGAGCTGGCGTTCGACGGCGTTGTCCGGACTGTCGAACGCGACAGCGGTCAGCAGCAGGTCCGGTTCGCCGTCGAGGCCGTCGCCAAGGGCGTGGCCGGCAACGAGGTGACGCTGACCACATCGGACAACGAGGCGTCCTGTGGATATCGGTTCGCCGAAGGCGGGCGGTACCGCGTTCTCTCCGTCGCCGGCACCACCTCGCTGTGCAGCGGCAACGAATTGCTGACGGCCAGCCCCATTCCCAGCCCCGGCACCCGCGCGGCGATCGGCAGGGTCGCCGACGACCGCGTGGCGATCTTCTGGACGGGTTCCGGCCTGGTCGCCCTCTTCGTCACCGTCGGCCTGGCCCTGCTGATCCGCCAGCCGAAGTCCCGCTGACCCGCTGCCCACAGGCTCGGTCTGAGCCTGTGGAAAACCGGCTGAACGACTCAGTAGTCGGCGAAGATGGCGAAGCCGCGCTCGGCGCAGCGGCGGTAGAAACCGGCCAGGATCACCAGCTCGGTGCGGGCGAAACTCCAGTGCGGGGCGTTGCCGGCGTCGTCGCGCAGCGCGGTGAGCCGGTGTTCGAGCCAGCGAAGCTGCTGGTCAGCCAGCCGTCCGCCGGCGATCGCAGTGCGCATGACCTCGGCGACGGTGTCGAAGGTGACCAGGTCGCCGAACTTGTCGTGGCCCTCGACGAAACGTTCCAGACCGCCGGCGATCCAGGCGCAGCCGTCCGGATCGATCACCGGATCCTCGTCCTCGGCGGCCGCGTCGGTGGCGTACAGGACGCCCTCCAGACCCAGCAGAAGATCGACAAGCTCGGTGTACGCGGTCGCGCGTACCGTCCCTGTCTTGGCGATGTGTAGCGCGAGCGCGCCGGTAGGCGCGGCGATCTCGGGTCGGTCGGCGATCGTTCCGAAGTCGACGAACTCGGCGGGCGCGACCGGGTCGTAGTACTGATTTGTCCGCGGCCAGTGCACGGCGACGTTGTCCAGGCCCTTGTCATGAGCCATCGGGGCCACCCCTCCTCGGACTGTCATGCGGCGCCTCCGGTGACACCGGCCCGCGCGGGCGAGGTTACGACACCAGCCCCTGCCGCTGTCGAGCAGTGTCGCAGTGTGTGCCGGTTAGGCACGGCAGGCGCGCCCGGCACTTCTGGCACCCGCAGCACTTGTCGTTGCGGTGGGCGGCAAGTCCGTGTAGGGGAACACGTGGGTAGCGACCCAAATCCCGCTACGGGACTCTCAGGCACCCGGAAGGGGTGCCGGACCCTCGCCAACTCGCGTCGGCGGAGTAGAATCGACAGTGACCGGGAAAACTGTGCTTGGCGGTGGAGGGCAACCCTCGTCGTTACGCTACGCGGTTTTCTCAGCCGATCACGATCCGCGGGCCGTCCGCGGCGACCGGCGCGCATGGTTTTACCGGTGGTCCGCTTCCCCCCCGCGGGTGTTTTCCCTGGTGAGACGTGTGCGCGCGGCCGCTGCCGTCGTGCCCGCCAACCCCGCTGCGGGGCAGACGTTCCGCAGCGAGAAAGTGGCCGAGGGTGTCAGAGAACAAGCAGGAGTACGGTGCTGATTCGATCACCGTGCTCGAGGGCCTCGAGGCAGTCCGCAAGCGTCCCGGCATGTACATCGGCTCGACCGGTGAGCGCGGTCTGCACCACCTCGTCTGGGAGGTTGTGGACAACGCCGTCGACGAGGCGCTGGCCGGATACTGCGACACCATCGACGTGGTCATCTTCGACGACGGCGGGGTTTCGGTCACCGACAACGGCCGTGGTTTCCCGGTCGACCTGCACCCGCAGCTGAAAAAGCCGGGTGTCGAGGTCGCGCTGACCGTGCTGCACGCGGGTGGCAAGTTCGACAACCAGGCCTACAAGGTCTCCGGCGGTCTGCACGGCGTCGGCGTCTCGGTCGTCAACGCGCTCTCCACCAAGATGGCCGTCGAGATCCACAAGTCCGGCAACGTGTGGCGGCAGAAATACGACTACTCGAAGCCGAGCGAGCTGATCAAGGGCGAGCCGACCGACAAGACCGGCTCAACCGTCCAGTTCTGGCCGGACCCGAACATCTTCGAGACCGTCGACTTCGACTTCCAGACGATCTACCGCCGGCTTCAGGAGATGGCGTTCCTCAACAAGGGACTGACCATCAGCTTCACCGACCTGCGGCCCACCTCGGTCGACGAGAACGGTGAGGCCCGCTCGGTCACCTTCATGTACGCGGACGGCATCGCCGACTTCGTGCGGCACCTCAACGCGACGAAGAGCGCCATCCACAAGACCGTGATCCAGTTCGACGCCGACGCCCCCGAGGAGGGCATGGCCGTCGAGATCGCGATGCAGTGGAACGAGTCGTACGGCGAGTCGGTCTACACCTTCGCGAACCGCATCAACACCCACGAGGGCGGCACCCACGAGGAGGGTTTCCGCGCCGCACTGACGACCATCGTCAACAAGTACGGCGTGGAGAAGAAATTCCTCAAGGCCGACCAGAAGCTCTCCGGCGAGGACATCCGTGAGGGTCTCGCCGCGATCATCTCGGTGACCTTGGCGAACCCGCAGTTCGAGGGCCAGACCAAGACGAAGCTCGGCAACACCGACATGAAGAGCTTCGTGCAGAAGGTCTGCAACGAGCAGCTCGCCGACTGGTTCGACCGCAATCCCGCGGACGCCAAGCTGATCATCACCAAGGCGGACCAGGCCGCACGCGCCCGGATCGCCGCGCAGCAGGCGCGCAAGCTGGCCCGGCGCAAGTCGCTGCTGGAGTCCGGTTCGATGCCGGGCAAGCTGGCCGACTGCCAGTCCACCGACCCGCGCGAGACCGAGCTGTTCATCGTCGAGGGTGACTCGGCCGGCGGTTCGGCCAAGTCCGGCCGGGAAAGCCGCATCCAGGCGATCCTCCCGATCCGCGGCAAGATCCTCAACGTGGAGAAGGCCCGGATCGACCGGGTGCTGAAAAACAACGAGGTCCAGGCGCTGATCACGGCGATGGGCACCGGCATCCACGACGAGTTCGACCTCTCGAAGTTGCGGTACCACAAGATCATCCTGATGGCCGACGCCGACGTCGACGGCCAGCACATTCAGACGTTGCTGCTCACCCTGCTGTTCCGCTTCGTGCGGCCGCTGGTCGAGCACGGCCACGTCTACCTGGCCTCGCCGCCGCTCTACAAGCTCAAGTGGAACAAGCGTGGCGACGACGCCCAGTACGCGTACTCCGACCGGGAGCGGGACGGCCTGATCGCGCTGCGTCAGCAGAAGAAGCCGAACGCGAAGCCGGACGACATCCAGCGGTTCAAGGGTCTCGGCGAGATGAACTTCCAGGAGCTCTGGGACACCACGATGAACCCGGACACCCGGACGCTGCGCCAGGTGACGCTTGATGACGCCGCCGTCGCGGACGAGTTGTTCAGCGTGCTGATGGGTGAGGACGTCGAGGCGCGGCGTTCGTTCATCCAGCGCAACGCCAAGGATGTTCGCTTCCTGGACATCTGATCCGGGGCCGTATCCACAGCGTGCAGGTACTTTCCACAGTGTTATCCACAGCATTTTGTCGGCTTTGTCCGAACTTGCCTGGAATCACCTTGAGTAAGGGTTAACAGTGACTGACACTCCCGAGCCCCCGGACGGCGACGAGATCCAGGACGATGCCGGCGGCGGTGTGAGCCAGCGCGTCGAGCCGGTCGGCCTCGAGGTCGAGATGCAGCGTTCGTACCTCGACTACGCCATGAGCGTCATCGTGGGCCGCGCGCTGCCCGACGTCCGCGACGGCCTCAAGCCCGTCCACCGCAAGATCCTGTACGCGATGTACGACGCCGGCTTCCGGCCGGACCGCGGATACGTCAAGTGCGCGCGCGTGGTCGGCGACGTGATGGGTAACTACCACCCGCACGGCGACTCGTCGATCTACGACGCCCTGGTCCGGATGGGTCAGCCGTGGTCGCTGCGGTACCGGCTGATCGACGGCAACGGCAACTTCGGTTCACCGGGTAACGACCCGGCCGCCGCCATGCGGTACACCGAGGCGAAGCTGTCCCCGCTGGCGATGGAAATGCTGCGGGACATCGACGAAGACACCGTCGACATGCAGGACAACTACGACGGGCGTACCAAAGAGCCGACGATCCTGCCGGCCCGCTTCCCGAACCTTCTGGTCAACGGCTCCGAGGGCATCGCCGTCGGCATGGCCACCAAGATCCCGCCGCACAACCTGCGCGAGGTCGCGGCGGCCGTGCAGTGGTGTCTGGACAACCCGGAGGTCGACGAGGCCACGACGCTTGAGGCGCTGCTCGAGTTCGTCAAGGGCCCCGACTTCCCGACCAAGGGTCTGATCGTCGGTCAGCAGGCGATCCAGGACGCGTACCGCACCGGTCGTGGCTCGATCCGGATGCGCGCGGTCGTCGAGGTCGAGGAGGACCCGCGTGGTCGTCCGTGCCTCGTGGTGACCGAATTGCCGTACCAGGTGAACCCGGACAATTTGGCCGAGCGGATCGCCGAGCTGGTCAAGGAAGGCAAGCTCACCGGCATCGCGGACATCCGTGACGAGTCCTCCGGTCGTACCGGTATGCGCCTGATCCTCGTGCTCAAGCGCGACGCGGTCGCCAAGGTCGTGCTGAACAACCTCTACAAGCACACCCAGCTCCAGGAGACCTTCGGCGCGAACATGCTGGCGCTGGTCGACGGCGTGCCGCGCACGCTGAACCTGGCCCAGTTCATCCGGTACTACGTCGAGCACCAGATCGAGGTCATCCGCCGGCGGACCGCGTACCGCCTGCGCAAGGCCGAGGAGCGCGCGCACATCCTGCGTGGTCTCTCCAAGGCGCTCGACATGCTCGACGAGGTCATCGCCCTGATCCGCCGTTCGCCCACTGTGGAGGATTCGCGTCAGGGCCTGATGCAGCTGCTCGACGTCGACGAGGTGCAGGCCACCGCGATCCTCGACATGCAGCTGCGCCGCCTGGCCGCCCTGGAGCAGCAGCGGATCATCGACGAGCTCGGCCGGATCGAGATCGAGATCGCCGACCTCAAGGACATCCTCGCGAAGCCGGAGCGGCAGCGGGCGATCGTTTCCGAGGAACTCGGCGAGATCGTGCAGAAGTTCGGGGACGAGCGGCGCACCCAGATCATCCCGTTCGACGGCGAGGTTTCGATGGAGGACCTCATCGCCCGCGAGGACGTTGTGGTGACCATCACACGAACTGGTTATGCGAAGCGCACCAAGGTCGATCTGTACCGGTCGCAGAAGCGCGGCGGCAAGGGCGTGAGCGGCGCATCCTTGCGTCAGGACGACATCGTCTCGCACTTTTTCGTCATCTCGACCCACGACTGGATCCTGTTCTTCACGAACAAGGGCCGGGTATACCGGGCGAAGGCGTACGAACTTCCCGAAGCCATGCGTGTGGCCAAGGGACAGCACGTCGCGAACCTGCTGGCGTTCCAGCCGGACGAGCAGATCGCCCAGATCATCCAGATCCCGGATTACCAGGTCGCGCAGTACCTTGTGCTCGCCACTAAGAATGGGCTCGTGAAGAAGACGCGCCTGGAGGAATTTGACTCCAACCGCAGCGGTGGCATCATCGCCATCAACCTGCGGGAGGATGACGAATTGGTGGGCGCGGCGCTGGCAGCACCCGAGGAAGATCTGTTGCTGGTCTCCAAGAAGGCGCAGGCCATCCGCTTCAACGCGACCGATGAGGCTCTTCGCCCCATGGGTCGTGCGACCTCCGGTGTGATCGGCATGCGGTTCAGTGACAACGACGAGCTTCTCGCCATGGAAGTGGTGCGCGAGGGCATGGATGTGTTGGTCGCCACTGACGGTGGGTATGCGAAGCGCACGCCGATCGAGGAGTATCCGGTGCAGGGCCGTGGCGGCAAGGGTGTGCTGACCGCCAAGATCACGGAGCGACGTGGTGGACTTGTGGGTGCTCTGGTGATCAGCCCGGAGGATGAACTGTTTGCCATCACCAGCAATGGTGGTGTCATCCGGACTCCCGTGAAGCCTGTACGGCGCACGAGGGATCGGAACACAATGGGGGTCAAGCTGATGGACCTCCCTGAAGGTGTAACCATCGTGGCGCTTGCTCGCAATGCCGACGAGCCTGACGAACAGGACTAGTTGATGCCGGAGACACAGGCGAAGTCGGGGGGCCCGGGAAGCTCAGCGACTCCGGACGATGCGGCGAAAAAGGACGCAGCCGCAGCGAACGGACGCGAGTCCGCAGGGCGCGCCGCTGTCCCCGCCGATGCCCCGACCGCGCCGAAATTCACTCGGGCGCCGGGCATGGCACCGCCGCCGGGTGACCCGGCCGGCGACGGCCAGGCCGCTGACAAGCGGCCAGGCGGTCCGTCCGTCGTGAAGGGCTCGGCATCCGTGCCGGTCGTCACCAAGGGCAAGGGTGCGGCGCCGGGGGCTTCCCAGGGACGTCCCACTGGTGCACCCGCACCGGGTCAGGGCCAGACCGGCCCGCAGCGGCCATCTGGGACCGCCGCGCCGGCCGCGCCAGGCGCGGCCAAGCAGCGTTCCGGTCCGCCGGCCGCGGGATCCGCGGCGGTCGGTGCCGCCCGTGTCTCCGAGGCGGTTCGTTCCGCGCGCTCCACGGTCTCCTCGGCCGCGGCACGCGGACCCCGCAGGGCCCGGCTCAACCTCAAGCGGATCGACCCCTGGTCCGTCATGAAGTTCGCGTTCGCAGTCTCGATCGTGCTCTTCATCGTGGTTGTCGTCGCGACCTCGGTGCTCTACCTCGCCCTCGACACCATGGGCGTGTGGAGCTCGGTCAACAACAGCCTCAAGGACCTCGTCACCGCCAGCGGCGGCGCCGAGGCCAGCTCCGGCGGCTCCTTCCGGATCACCGCATGGGGCGTGATCGGCACGTCGATGCTGATCGGCGCGGTCAACGTGGTGCTCTTCACCGCGCTGGCCACCCTCGGTGCGTTCATCTACAACGTCTGCGCCGACCTCGTCGGCGGCGTCGAGCTCACGCTCGCCGAGCGGGACTGACATCTGGTCGGGTTGCGAGCCACCCCCGCTTTGGAGGCTCGCAACCCGATGCGGTAACGTTCACCCCGCAGTTGAGGGGGCTATAGCTCAGTCGGTTAGAGCGCAGAGCTGATAACTCTGAGGTCGATGGTTCGATTCCATCTAGCCCCACGATCGTGATGGGTGATCTGTGTTGGTGAGTTTCCACCAACCAGGTCACTTTCGTCATGTCTGCCGGGGGGGCCGAGCCCCCCGAACCCCCCACGGTGCGATTCGCTTGCGCTTGCTGGTGGGTTGCGGTTTGCTTTTGTACGGGGTTCGCGTGCTCGTATTTCCGAGGGGATGTGCTCGTGCTGAAGAAGCTTCTGATCGTGGCCGGTGTGGCTGGTGCTGCTTACCTGGTTGTGAAGAAGGTCAAGGCTTCCAGCGACGAGCGTGCCCTGTGGCACGAGGCCACCACTTCCCCCGACCTTCGCTAATCAGCGAAACGGGGCCCTAGCTCAACTGGCAGAGCACCGCCTTTGCAAGGCGGGGGTTAGGGGTTCAAGTCCCCTGGGCTCCACTTTTCTGGTCCCTGACCAGGCAATTCTGAGTTCCAAGATCTTTGGGACCATCTCGGGACCATCTCGGGACCACTTCACTGGTGGTCCCACCGGCCCGCAGCGGCCGACTTCAGCACCTCTCCGACCACTCCACGGCGGCGCTCACGGCGCGGCCAGAAGTGGACGTAGGTCTCCAGGGTGATCTGGAGTATGGAGTGCCGTAGCGCTCTCTGAACCTCCTTCGGGTCCGCGTGATTCGTGATCAGCGTGGTCGCGAAGCAGTGCCGCAGCGCGTGGAAGCCGCCGTGTTCCTCGGGCCAGCCGGCGGCCCGGCGCCACTTCACCCACTCAGCCGACCAGGTGCGGTCCGTGAACGGATTGCCGTGCACGGTGGTGAACAGCAGCGGCACCGCGCGCCGGACCGGGCGACCGGTCGTGATGTCCGGCATCCCGACCTCGACCGGCGGGTATTCCTTCACGTGGTACTCCAGCGCGGCGGCGACCATCGGGTCCAGGTCGAGGGTGCCGGCGGCCGGGTCGAAGGTGCGGACGCCCTTGGGCAGGCTGAGGTAGAACCCGCCGTACCGAAGCAGCCGACCTGTGGGCCGCGCACGTCGAGGAGCAGTTCCGGGCGATCTGCGAGCGCTACCGGGCCACCCCGCGTGAGGTGCTGTCAGCGCGGTACGGGTTCGTGGTCGCGGTCGACACCGCCGACGGCCCGCTTGTGATCCGCAGCAGTCCCGACCCGCACGAAGCGATCAAGCCGCTGTTGCGGCCGCGCTTGCTGACCTGGGCGCCGCGCCGCTCCCCGTGTGCACGAAACGCTCACTACGGATCACTGCACCTGGACTGTGCTCGACCGGGTGCTTCCAGGCACACCTCTCAGCCAGGCCAACCCAGCCACGGTTGATCCGCGTGCGCTTTTCGAGCCGCTGGCAGCGATGGCCGATCAGGCGGCGCCCCGACCCGACAGGCCCTCGATTTTTCATTGGCTTCGTGAGCGGCTCGAAGACGACCACCTTACGGACCTCCGGCCGGGCACATCCGTTGCTCCAGCAGGAGAGCGGGAGACCGCCTTGGCGCTTCTGGACGATCTGGGCCGCGATCACCGTCCCGCCCTATGCCACGGCGACGCCTCAAGCGGCAATATCATCTCCAGCGGTCTACGGGATTGGAAGTACATCGATCCACGCGGTATGAGCGGCGAGCACACTTACGACGTTGCGGTTTTGGTCATTAGGATTCGGTCAGCCCGGGGGTCGCCAAATATGACTCGCCGGATCGCAAGTTTGACCCAAGTTGCCCTCGACAGGCTCGACGCTTGGACGGCGGTGGCCTCAGCCGCACGCGTGTAGTTTCGGGACGTAGACCAGCTAAAACGGTCATAAGGCGGCCATATCCACGGCCGCCCCAGCCTCATCAGAGGCGAGTGAACCAGCCCTGTGCAGTGAATTACCGAGTTGCTCTAGTAGATCGACGATGGCGATGGGGAAGCGCAGGTGAGCACGTACGGGTGCTGCCTGGAGGACGTGTTGCCGACGCAGGTCCCCTCGATCATCCGCGTCTGGCACGATCGAACACTATGGCGAGTCAAGCAGCGGGCCCGAGTGACCAAAAGCGGTCTTGGCTGTTGCCCACACTCGTAGGCCTGGGCGTCTGGCTAACAGCTGGACTCGGTTTCGTCATCAACATGGCGACTGACCTGGTGCCAGAGTCCTGGGAGAACTGGGAGCCCTACCCATGGGTAGTCGGTGGAGCAGTCCTTGCGCTCTCAGGACTTGCAGCATGGGTGGCGGCAACCGCTCAGCGTCGGGAGCTGGATGCCAGCCCTAGCGCTACCTTGGGCCAGGACAGTAGTCAGCAATCGGGTGGCATAGCAGTAGGTATAAATCAAGGCACTGTGGTATATACCGAGCCGGAAAAACCTACCCAGGGCGGTCCAATGCTTCGAATCAACCGCTGGGATGGCACAAAGTCGGAGTCGGTCGAGATCTTCAGTGAAGAGCTGGCAATAGCTTATCTACAAATTGAATCGACCTGGAAGCGAAACGGTGAAACCGGCGAGGGCCATGATGACCGATCCAATGTCTGATGTTCTAGCACGGGTCGAGCGGTTTCGTCGCCAGGTAGAGGAAGCGAATGAAGGCGATGCCACAGAGCTTTCGAACCTGCTTGCTGATTTGCCCGAGTCTGTTGATAGGGCGCGTGTCGCAAGCGAAATGCGAGGGCGCCTAACCGCGGTTGCGGAAGCGTTGCGGCAATGGCTCTCTACCGCCCAGGGAGGCGAGGGTGCAGCCGCTGAAAGTGCTGTGGACCTAATGGCAGATATCGCCTCGGCTCTCCGAGAGTTGGGCGATCCATCTGAAGCCAGGAGGCTCTTGGAGCTGGTATTAGAGGAACGTCGAGAAAAGCTTGGCGAGAATAATCGCAGCACTCTTACGACAAGAAACAACCTCGCTGCTGCTCTCCGCGATCTAGGTGATTTCTCGAGCGCTCGGCGGATCTTCCAGGAAACCCTTGATGCTATGCGTCGGACTTTGGGAGAGGAGGATCCGGAAACGCTTACAGCAAAAAGCAATCTTGCCACCGCACTAGTCGATGCAGGAGATGTTACAGCAGGCATTGACCTACTTTCGGATACCTTGCAAGCGCGGCAGAAGGTTCTCGGCGCTGAGCATCCGGACACGCTTGTAACCAAAAGTAACCTGGCTGCTGTCCTTTTGCGTGCCGGTCGACCGAATGATGCCACTCCATTGTTGCGCGAAACTTTGCAAACAAGGGAGCGAATTCTAGGCGAAACTCATCCGGTCACCCTAACAACTGTGAACAACTTGGCACTATCGCTGGCGAATAGCGGTCACGATGTAGAGGCTTCTGCTCTCATGGATAGCGCTATTTCCGCGCTTCTTGAGGCTTATGGGGAAGATCATCCCGACACGCTCGCTGCCCTTAATAATAGGGCGACGATGGCTGCCCGGACGGGTGAACACGTGCTCGCTGAGGAATTATTGCAACGTGCGTTGGTGGGGTATCGCCGAATACTCGGCCCTGATCATCCTTCATTTCTTACCTCAATGAACAACCTTGGTGTTGAACAGAGGAGCCTCGGAAATTATGCGCAGGCGAGGGAAACGTTTGAGGAAACTGTGCGCGCCATGCGTAGGGTTTACGGTCCTTCGCATCCATCCACTCTTCGTGCTATGAGTAATTTAGCGGCAGTGTTGAATAGCCTTGGGCAGGATGATCTGGCGGAGCCAATACTTCGAGATATTCTGGCGACGCGTTCTCAAAATCATGACCCAAACCCCTCGGATAGGGTTGCGGCTCTCTTGCGCCTTTCGGCAATTATCACTCACCGGGCTGGTGAGAATGGCGGTGCTGAGGTTGCCGCGGTACGGAGAGAAGCTATTCCGTTCATGGAGGAAGCGGTGCGGCTTGCTAAATGGAAGTATGGCGATGATTCGGAGTTCACCGTTGAAGTTGTTAGGCTGCGAAACGAGCTGACTAGGTCGGTAGCAGACTTCGAAAACGAGGAGCGGGCGGATTCGGAAGAGCTTAATGATGACGCGGCTGGCTCGAACAAAGAATCTTGATCGACTAATACTCTAGCTGCGGCGAAGAGGATCCGGGATCTGGATTCCGGTTGGGTGATGTTGCCGAATTTGCCTGTACTGGATCAAGGCGCCGCGCAAGCGCGGCGCGGGCCGGTCGCACTCGGCCTGCTGGCGGGCTCCGCCCGGCATCGGCCGGCGCGCCGGCCGATTGCTGTGCGAGCAGAGACAGTGCGACGCCTCCGGCGGGGGCACTCGGACTTCTGGGATGAATGCCATCCCGACCACCGACGACCCAGGCGAAGCCGAGCAGGTCTGGGCCTGGGTGGCAAGGTCGTTCGTCCGGTTGGGCGCTCCACCTTGTCACCCAGGCCCAGACCTGCTTCACGGTGTGTGGGTCGACGGCGGACGGGATGGCGGGCGGTACGCTGCCGCGATGTCGGACTTCCTGGGACGGGTCGGCCAGCTTGGCCGTGACCTGTGGGATTGGATCGGGGGCACAAACCCAGATGCTTGGGCTGCGGGTGCCGGTTGGACTACTGCGGCGATCGCTTTAGTGGCCAGCATCGCGGCTTTCCGCCAAGTACGCGAAGCGCGAACACTCCGAGAAGAGCAGGCACAGCCCTACGTGGTTGCCTTCATGGAGGCCAGCCAGACCAGCCAGCACATTGTGGAGCTGGTCGTGAAGAACTTTGGTACGACAGTGGCGCGGAATGTGCAGATGGACTGCCAACCTCCTCTGAAGCGAACGTCTTCCGGTAAAGACGCCACCGAGGAGGTCAGGGTATTCGAGTCCTTGCCCGTCTTGGTGCCTGGACAGGAATGGCGCATTTTCTGGGATAGCGGTGTTTCGAGGAAGGATGCGAACCTGCCTGATAGATACGAGGTGACGCTTCGCTATCAGGATTCGCATGACAAGAACATGCCGCCTACGCAGGCGATTCTTGATTGGGGCTTCTACAAGAGCCGAATGTGGGTGGAGACGTTCGGAACGCACCATGCCGCGAAGGCTCTTCGCGAGTTGAGCTCTTCGGTCAAGCAGTGGACCGAATCAGACGGCGGGCTAAGCGTCTTTGTGCGAGACGGCGAAATCGAGGACGAGCGGCGCCGCGCAAGGAATGCGGAGATGTACGCAAGGCTAGAGGCACTCAACGCGCTTCAGGTGGAGGGTGGGGGAGACGACGTTGAGGACGCACTTTCCGCTCCCGCTAACGAGGATGCAGTCGCAGAGGGATCACCTGACAGTGAAGGGCCGACGGAACGGCCGACGGGAAATGGCGATGTGACCGGCGACCGAGTACAGCCAGCGTGAGAAGATCATCCGGACCATATCGGGACCACATAAGCCCGCAAAGTGATGTCAGATGACGAGCTTTGATCTAAGACAACAGCAGCTCACACGACGGTTCGCTACTGAGAAGCCGATGATCTCGCCTTTGGGGTTCAAGTCCCCTGGGCTCCACTTTCAACGCCTCTCACCAGGCGATTTCGCGAGAGCTTGCTCAATGAAAAACCCCAGGTCATTGACCTGGGGTTTTCTCATTGCGGGCCGGTTAGGCCACGAAGCGGGAACGGCGGCGGCGGCCGATCAGGTAGCCGGCTCCGCCGAGGAGCAGTAGCGCGCCGCCTACGCCGGCCATGGTTCCGGTGTCGGTACCGGTCACGGGCAGTCCACCGTCTTCGCCATCCTCGCCGGCGGGAGCGTCCGTGCTGGCGGAGGGCGTAGCAGCAGGTGTGGCAGTTGTCGTGGCGCTGGGACTCGTGCTCGCCGTGGCGCTGGGACTGGTGCTGGGCGTGGCGCTCGGTGTGGTGCTGGGCGAGGCGCTTGCCGTCGGGGTGGGCTGCGACGCGCAGTCGAGGGCGCGTGCGGTGTACAGATCCTCGTTCAGGTAGGTCAGGAAAGCGTCGATGGTGCCGTTGCCGAGCACCTTCTGTGCGGCAGCCTGCACGTTGGCGCCGGCGTCGGTCATCGTTCGGTTGACCGAGATCCGCAGAGCCACCGTCCAGGCGGTCTGCACGCCCTTCTTGAGGAAGGCACGCAGGTCGTCCGCGGTGCCGTCCAGCCGATCCTGGATCGCGCCGGGCAGGACGGGCAACGAGTCGGTTTTCGCCGCGGCCAGGATCCGGTTGGCGACAACCCGGATCTCGACGTCCGTGGCAGTTTCCAGGTCGATGGTGATCAGCTCGCGGATGTCTTTGAAGAGCTTGCGCTCGACCGTTTGGCAGGCCGCGTCGAGCCCCGGAGTTGCGGCCTGTGCCGTCGCCGGTGCCGCAGGGATCAGTAGGGCCAGCGCCACCACGCCGCCGGCCAGAATCATTCGTCGCATCTAGGTCTTTCCCCCGTTGAAGGCCAAAGCCCGCAGATACTAGCGTCGATGGACGGAGAGGTTCCAGCGTGTCCGGCCGGGTCGCGGCACTATCGTGGCTGGGTGGATCAGGGTGAGCAGACGCAGGCCAGGTGTTCCGGCGACCATGAGATCTTCAAGGAGCGACCGTTTCCGTTTCCCGGGGACCGCTTTCCTGAGGACCTGGGCGCGGTCATCCAGCGGACGGTTTCGGACGGTGCCGAACCGGCTCGGGAGGTCATTCACCTCGATGACAACGGCTGGCTTGTCAGCGACGGCGTGAACGACTGGAACGCGCCGGGTGCCGTTCAGGTGGCTTGCCTGACTCACCTCGTCGACCTCGACCCCTCGGTGGAGCAGGTGGCGAACCTGCCGCTGGGACATGTGGCATTCCGCAAGGACGCCAGAAGTCCGTGGACGGTCGAGCCGTTCGCCGGCCTGGAGGATTAGGCAGCCGCCGGCGTGTTCAGGTCGGCTGGGGTCCACTTTCAACTCCGGTTGGTCGGTTCGACACTCTTCGTTGAAAGAGTGCGGCCGTGTTCAGCGATCATGGCGCGCGGCAGCTTGCCTTCTCGCGTGTCGCCGGGGCGGCCGGCTCCTCTCTGATTACCGGGGGCGGGTTCGCCGCCGGCGCGCTTCCGGTCGGGGTCACCTTCGTGACCGAGGTCCGGCATGCCCGGGTCGGTCTGGTCTGTGTTTACAGCGGGCTGGCGCTGCTCCTTCTCGCCTGGTGGTGGTACGGGCGAGTGACCAGGAGCACACCCGACGAATCCTGCCGGACACACTGGCAGACCCTGGCTCTCTGGGGCGCGCCCTTCCTCATCGCCCCACCACTGTTCAGCCGGGACGTCTACAGCTACCTCGCACAGGGGCTGATGATCGATTCCGGTCTGGATGTGTACCGGTACGGGCCGGCGGTGCTCGGCGGCGCCTTTGCCGAACAGGTGCCGGCGATCTGGCAGCACACCCCCAGCCCGTACGGTCCGGCCTTCCTGATCGTCGCTGAGGCCGTCGCCGGGCTCTTCAGTTCTCACATGGTCGGCGGGGTCATCGCGATGCGTCTCGTCGCCGTCGGCGGGCTGATCCTGCTGGCCGTGGCACTCAAGGCTCTCGCTACCTCCGCCGGGGTGAGCCCTTCGGCCGCTACCTGGCTGGCCGTGCTGAACCCGCTGGTGCTCATCCACTTCATCGGCGGGGCGCACAACGACGCGCTGATGGCCGGCCTGCTCGCCGCGGGGCTGGCGGCAGCTGTTCGAAATCGGCCGGTTCTCGGTGCGGTACTGGTTGCCGGAGCCGCCCTGATCAAGGCGCCGGCCGCCCTCGGCCTGGTGGCCGTGGCGGTGATCTGGGCCGGCCGGCTGCGCGGTTCCTGGCCGCAGACCAGGGCCTCGGTGGCGGTCGGCTTCACCGCTGCCCTCGCCACCGTGCTGATCACCGCGGTGGCCGGAACCGGGTACGGCTGGATAACCGCCCTCGGCACTCCGATCACCGCCGGGAACTGGTCGCTGACCGGGCTGCTCGGCAGATGGAGCGCGACGATGGCCCAGGACGCCGCCGGCGCCGAGCTCATGCACAGCCTGTGGCGCGGCACCGGCCTTCTCGCCACGCTGATCGTGGCGGTGCTTGTCTGGATTCACCGGGCCCGCCTCGGACCCGTCTATGGGCTCGGCATCGTGCTGGTGGCGCTGGTGCTTTTCGGTCCCGCCATCCGTCCCTGGTACCTCGTGTGGGGACTGGTGCCGATCGCCGCGGTGGCAGTCGGGCAGGGCGTTCGGCGTACGCTCGCTGGGGTTTGCGGGTTGTTGGTTTTGATGGTTCTGCCGGATGGATTCGCGGCGGACGGCGACCGGCTGATGTTGGCTCTGCTCGGTGCGTTTCTGGGTGCCGGCGCATTTCTGGTGGCGCGGACCGCCGCCTATTCCAGGGCGGTCGCGCAATGAGGGGCCGCTGGTTTCTCGTGCTGTTCGCGGCGGTTGTTGTCGGCGTTTTCACGGTTACCGTGCCGACGTTTCGCGAGTTCTTCGACCTCGGCGTCTACCGCGGCGCGGTGCAGCACTGGTTGCTCACCGGCGAGGATCTGTACGCGTTCCGCTACCAGGAATCGGTGTACGGCTTCACCTATCCGCCGTTCGCCGCCCTGGTTCTGAGTCCGTTGGCGCTCACTTCGTGGCCGGTGGCGGTGGCTGTTTCGCTGATCGTCAACGTGTTCTGCGTGATCCTGTTGCTGCGCTGGTTTCTTCCGCCCGCGCTGCGCCGGATCAGCTGGCTCAGCGCCCTGGCATTCCTCGCGGTGCTGCTTTTCGAACCGGCTCGGGACACGTTCAGTTTCGGTCAGGTCAATCTCGTGCTGCTGGTCCTGGTCACGGCTGGTCTGCGTTATCCCTGCTGGGCCGGCGTCGGCATCGGCCTGGCCGCCGCGATCAAGCTCACGCCGGCGGTCTTCGTCGGTTACCTGCTGCTGACCCGGCAGTACCGCTCGGCGGCGATCGCTGTCGGTACCGCTGCCGGCGCGACCGTTCTCGCGGCCCTGATCGCGCCGCAGGCGTCCCGGGTCTTCTGGACCGAGGCGCTCTGGGACACGGGCCGCGTCGGCAAGCTGGAGTACGTCTCCAACCAGTCGCTGCGCGGCGTGGTCGCCCGGCTGGACGTCTCGTCGGTCTGGTGGCTGGTCGCCGTCCTGATCGTGGTCGTCTGCTGGGTCTGGTGGCTGCGTGGGAACGGCGCGGCGAATCCGGCAGTCGCTGTCGCGCTCACGGTTGGGATGCGTTCCTCGGCAGCAACCTTTACGTCTGGGCGACCGTGGCGCTTGCGGTGGCCCTGGTCGCGCCGAACCTAAAGCCGAACTTCAAGCCGAAACTCAGAGCGAGAGCGGGTCAACCGCGCGGGCGAAGCTTTGGTTGACTGTTGATCGTGAAACGCCGCTCCATCCTTCTCCTCGTCGCTCTCGCCGGCCTGGCCGGCTGTGCTGACACGGGCGCCACCGTGCCCGACGTCAGTGCCTCCGCCGTGCCGGCCGACGGCTATACCTGGCCGCTGCGGGAATCGGATCTCGCCGCCGGCTTCTGCTTCACCCTCGTCCAGGACCTCACCCCGAAACAGGTGATCGACCGGCTCGGCGGCAAGGAGCTGGAACGGGTCGAATGGCCGCAGCTCGTCGGACCCGGTGACGGCGAGGTCGACGCCTCTCAGCGGTACTTCGTCGGATTGGCGCGGCTCGGCGACTGGACCGTGATCGTCGAGGACGCCGGTGAGCTCGGTGTGACCCGTGAGATCGTGCGCCCGTTGTCGAAGGGGCGCAGCCTGTTCGCGTACCGAAGTGATGTTGCCGGGCACGGACGCCTGCTGGTGCTGCAGGACGGCGAGGTGCTTCTCGACTTCGATTCGGTGGCTCCGGAGCGCTGGGGCGGCAGCCGGCCAGGCGACTTCGTTCCCGCCATGCGGGCGGCCGGCCTCATCGGGGGTACGGACGTGACGGAACCCACCGGACCCGCCCTGTCGTTCCTGGCCGACCGCACCGGCATCGCGCTGACCCGGGAACTGTTGACCGAACGGACGTATCTGCTGGTCACCGTTCCGAAGTAAAGATGACTATTTGCCCGTTCTTCGATGGATGAAGTCATCCACAGAGGAATGAATGAGTTCTGCGCCGCACAGCTCCTGCGGTTAGCCTGCGATTCGTGACCGAACGAAGACGGGCCGCTGCCGTGATCGTCAGGGAAGGCCGTGTGCTGATGGTGCACGAGCGAAGCCGGCGATCAGGCGGCGGCGAGTGGTGGACCCTGCCAGGCGGTGGTCTGCGTCCGGGCGAGACGGCCGAGGAAGCGTTGCACCGCAAGGTCTTCGAGGAGACCGGGCTGGTGGTCGGCGACGCCCGATACGTGCTGGAGATGCCGTACCCATCCGGCATGACATCGGTTTTTGCGGTGACGGTTGCGGACGGCGAACCACGGGCCGGTCACGACGACGGATTCGGGCCGGAGCCGCTCGGGGTGGACTGGCTACCGGTGCCCGAGCTGCCCATCGAGACGAGCGGGGTGCCGGTGCCCCCGCTCATGGTGGTGCTGCCGACCCTCGACGATCACACCGACGGCGTGGCATCCGCGGCGGACGGTTCCACGGCGACAACCGGGTCGACCGGGCCGGCCGTCGGCGACGGGACGAACGGCGTGGCAAGCGTGCGGAGACGCTCCACGACGAAGTAGGCGCTCGCCGCCGCGTACCCCGGGGAGAGCACGCAGCCGAGGATGAGCACCGGCCGGGAACCGACACCGATCAGGGCGGCGGCGCACACCGCCCAGCAGGCGAGCAGCACCGCGTTGACGGTGTCGTACCGGCCCCAGTCGCGGGCGCGGCGACGGGCCTGGCGCTGGATCTCGACGACCAGGGCGTGTGCCATCACTGCCGCGAGCAGGGTGAGCAACAGGGTCGCAAAGATGGAACGGTGGCCGCCGGCTACGGCGACCAGGGCAGTGGCACCGGTGAGCAGGGCGAGGCCACTCACGGTCCCGACGCGTGCTTTCCTTCGGTCCTCCACAAACCCAGACGGTCGGCAAGATCTGCCGGGACCTGAGGAATCGCGCCCGGTCCTCGACACGGCGGCCGATATGTGGGGTCCCGGTGGTGCACGACCCCCGGTCCGGGGAAAGGATGACGGACATGATGGGAAGCCTGAAGACCGAATCCGCACAGTCCCGCCTGGATCTGCTCGCTCCGCCGGTCGCGAAGGCCCTGGCGGTCTGGCCGGTTGAGGCGCCGATCGACGCCGACCAGGTGCTGGTCGCCCCGATCGATGCGGGCCTGGCGGACACGGCCGCCTTCTGCGAGGCGTACGGGGTGAGCCTCACCGAGTCCGCGAACTGCGTGATCGTCGCCGGCCGCCGTGGCGACGTCACCAGGTACGCCGCCTGTGTCGTGCTGGCCACCACCCGGGCCGACGTGAACGGTGTCGTCCGCAAGTACCTCGACGTCCGCAAGGCGAGCTTCGCGTCGATGGACGACGCGGTGTCGCTGACCGGCATGGAGTACGGCGGCATCACGCCGATCGGTCTTCCGGTGTCCTGGCCGATCCTGGTCGACTCGCGGGTGATCGCCACCCCGCACGTGATCATCGGATCCGGTGTGCGGCACAGCAAGATCGCGATCGCCGGCCCGGCCCTGGGTGCACTCCCCGGAGCCGAAGTGATCGACGGCCTCGCCCGCGAAGCCTAGATCCGATGACGGACGTCGATGTCGTTTCACGTGGAACGACATCGACAAGCGTCACGCTGTTGCGTCGGCGGCTTCCCGGCGGGTGATTTCCTCGAAAGCGGCGAGCAGCGTCGGCGCCTCCTGGGCGCCCTGAACCACGAACTTCCCATCGATGACGAAGGTCGGCACGCTCGAAATCCCGAGCTCGCCGGCCTCCTTCAGATCGGTGTGAACCGCCGCGCTGCCCGCGTCCGACTCGAGGTGGACCAGGGCCGCCGTCTCGTTCAGGCCGATCCCGCCGGCCACCCGGGCCAGCGCCGCCGGCGAACCGATGTCGACGCCGTCGGTGAAGTGGGCGACCTGCAACGCCTCCAGCATGTCGGCCTGTCGTTCGTGGGTCGCCGCCCACGCGATCAGCCGATGCGCCGCGAACGTGTTGGCCGCGATCGCCCGGTCGAAGTCCAGGCGCAGGCCCTCGCCGGCGGCGATCGAAGTGACGTGCGTGAACATCTGCTCCGCGCGCGCCGGGCCGCCGAATTTCGCGGCCATCACCTGCTTGATCGGCAGCGGCTCGGGCACCGGTCCCGGGTCGAGCTGGTACGCCCGATAGGTGATCGTGACAGCGTCGTCGAAGTCGGCCACGGCTCGTTCCAGCCGCCGCTTGCCGATGTAGCACCACGGGCACACGACGTCGGACCAGACCTGGATGTCCATGTCACGCCTCCGAGACGGCAGCCGCGACCTGGCGCTTCAGCCGTCCCAGGATCGCCGTGCCACCGCGGATCCGCAGCGGGCTGATCGCCTGGGCCAGCCCCATCCGGGCGTAGAGGTCGTCCGGCACGGCCAGGATCTCCTCGGCGCTCGCCCCGGCCAGGCCCTCGGCGAGGATGCCGGCGAAAGCGCGGGTGGTCGGCGCCTCAGGTGGGCAGTCGAAGTGGGTCACCACGGTCCCGTCCGGCTGCACGAGGGCCTTCAGGAAGAACTGGGTCTGGCACTCCGGCACCTGCTCCATGCCCTCGTGGCCGGCCAGCGACTCGGGCAGGGGTGGCACCGCGTCCGAGAACTCCAGCAGCATCTCGAGCACCACCTCGCGCGGTGCGGAGGCGAAGTCGTCGACGATCTCGGCGAGCTTGGGCGGCATGTCGGTCACCCGATCGACCCTACGCGGCCGATCAACCCGGTGGCCTGTCTCAGGCGGCTGCCGAGGCGGACAGGAGGGCAACGTCACTGAGGCTGAGGATGCCGACCACGTTGCGGTCCGCGTCGCAGACCAGGAGACGGCGTACGCCCCGGTTGCGCATGGCCGTTACCGCTTCGTCCACGGTGGCGCTCTGCTCGACCATGATCAGTTCCCGGGTGGCGATGTCGCCGAGGCGGGTGGTCTCCGGCGGCAGGTGCTCGGCGACCGCCCGGATCACGATGTCGCGGTCGGTGACGATTCCGGCCATCGTCGGTCCGTGCGTCACCACGACGTCGCCGATGCCCTGGTCGCGCATGGCCTGGGCGGCCTCGTCGAGGCTGGTGTCCTCCGGCAGGTAGACCACCCTGCGGGTCATCGCGTCCGCGACGGATCTAGCCATGTTCCCCACCCCCTGAACGCGGTTACGAAACGGTTACCCGGCGTCTCCGGTGATTACACACCTGATCGTCCACAAGGGTCCATGTCGTCAGCGTCACGTAGACGAGACATCCCTGTCGGGTGGAAAACTGACGAGGCAACCAAAGCTGAACTTCCGTTAGGGGAGAACGATGGCCTGGCGCAGCTTCGTGGCAATGGGGGACAGCTTCACCGAGGGCATGTCCGACGCGTACCCGGACGGCACCTATCGGGGGTGGGCTGACCTGGTCGCCACCCGGCTCGCGGTCGAATCGGGGCCGGCTTTCGGGTACGCCAATCTCGCGATCCGCGGCCGCCTGCTCGAACAGGTGCTCGCCGAGCAGCTCGAACCGACCCTGGCGATGCGACCGGACCTGGTCAGTTTCGCGGCCGGCGGCAACGACATCCTGCGACCGAAAGCCGACGCGGCGGCGCTCGTGGCCCGGATCGAGCCGGCGGTCGCCCGGATCCGGGCCGCCGGCGCCGACGTGGTGCTCTTCCGGTTCGCCGACGTGGCAGCACACATCCCGGGTGGTCAGCGGATGATCGGGGCCCGTGCGGCAGCGCTCAACGACGGGACCCGGGCGATCGCCGAACGGCACGGCGCTCACGTGATCGACCTGTTCGCGGACGAGGCGTACCTGCATCCGACGATGTGGAGCGCGGACCGTCTGCACCTGTCCGAGCTCGGCCACCGCAGGGTTGCCGGGCACGTGCTGAACGCGCTCGGCGTCGGCGTCGAGGAGGACTGGATGCTGGTGCCGCCGGCGCCGCAGCCGACTCCGTGGCGGCTGGCCCGCAGCGCCGACCTGAAATGGGCCCGCGAGCACCTGGCCCCGTGGGTGAACCGCCACCTGCGCGGACGTTCCTCCGGCGATCTCGTCTCCGCGAAGCGTCCAGCACTGGGCCCGATCAGTGAATAGAAAACGATCAGCGAGCAGGAAGCGCTAGCGTGACAAGCATGTCCGTTTCGAACGATCCGGCGCAGGCCCTTCAGGCTTACGCGCACCCCGACAAACTGGTCACCACCGAGTGGCTCGCCGAGAACCTGGAAACGCCCGGCCTCGTCGTCGTCGAGTCGGACGAGGACGTGCTGCTCTACGACACCGGCCACATCCCAGGCGCGGTAAAGGTCGACTGGCATCTCGAACTGAACGACCAGATCACCCGCGATTACCTGGACCCGGCCGCGTTTGCCGCGCTTTGCGAGTCCAAGGGCATCGGCCGTGACGACACGATCGTGTTCTACGGCGACAACTTCAACTGGTGGGCGGCGTACGCACTCTGGGTCTTCAGTCTTTTCGGCCACCGTGACGTGCGCCTGCTTGATGGCGGGCGGCAGAAATGGGCGGCTGAGGGGCGCACCCTGACCCGCGACAAAACCGTGCGAGACCGTGCGGACTATCCGGTTCCGGTCCGCAACGATGCCGCCATCCGCGCGTTCCGTGACCAGGTCATGGGGCACATCTCGAGCGGACGGCCGCTGGTCGACGTCCGGTCGCCGCAGGAGTACTCCGGCGAGCTGACCCACATGGCGGCGTACCCGCAGGAGGGTGCGCTGCGCGGCGGTCACATTCCGGGCGCGCTGAGCAAGCCGTGGAAATCCGCGGCGAACGAGGACGGGTCCTTCAAGCCGCACGACGATCTCGTCAAGATCTATGCCGACGAGCTCGGGCTCGACTCGGCGGACGACATCATCGCGTACTGCCGGATCGGTGAGCGGTCGTCGCACACCTGGTTCGTGCTGCACCACCTGCTCGGATACCCGCAGGTCCGCAACTACGACGGTTCCTGGACGGAATGGGGCAACCTGGTCCGGGCACCGATCGCCCAGGGCACCGAGCCCGGCGGCCTGAGCTGAGTCAAAAGCGGTGGAGCAACCGGGCGGGCACCGAAATTGTCGGTGCCGCCCGGTACCGTGATCGACCGTGAGCAACACGTTCCAGGTCGATCTGCGAGGGATCGTCGATCTCCTCAGCCACCATCTTTACGCGAGCCCGCGCGTCTACATCCGCGAGCTCCTCCAGAACGCGGTCGACGCGATCACCGCGGTCGGTCCCGACCACGCAGGCCGCGTGGAGATCGTCACCGGGGACGAGCTGCGCATCAGTGACAACGGCATCGGCCTCACCGAGGCGCAGGTGCACGAGCTGCTCGCCACGATCGGCCGCAGCTCCAAGCGCGACGAGCTCGGCTTCGCCCGGCACCAGTTCCTCGGCCAGTTCGGCATCGGCCTGCTCTCCTGCTTCATGGTCGCCGACGAGATCCGGGTGCACACCCGCCGTGGCGACGCCCCGCCGGTCCTCTGGACCGGTCACTCCGACGGTCGCTACGACGTCGGTCCGGGCGAGGACCGCGAGCCAGGGACCACGGTCACCCTCCTGCCGCGCCGCGGCTCAGAGCACTTCCTTGTGGGTACGACAGTGCGCGAGCTGGCCGGCCTCTACGGCTCGTTGCTGCCGGTCGCCGTGACGGTGGACGGCCGTGCCGTGACCGACGACGTGCTGCCCTGGGACCGCCCGCAGTCCGAGCGGCTGGCATACGCCGAGGCCACCCTGGGTTTCCGCCCATTCGACGTGATCGAGCTGAACGTGCCCGCCGCCGGCCTCAGCGGCGCGGCGTTCGTCCTGCCCGCCCCGGTCAACCCGGCAAGCCGCGGCGGCCACCGGGTCTACCTGAAACGGATGCTGCTCTCCGAGCACGTCGAGGGCCTGCTCCCGGAGTGGGCGTTCTTCGCCCGGTGCGTGGTGGACAGCAGCGAGCTGCGGCCGACCGCGAGCCGCGAGGCGCTCTACGACGACGGCCAGCTCGCCGAGACCCGGGACGCCATCGCCGACCAGCTGCGCGGCTGGCTGGCCCGGCTCGCCGCGACCGACCCGCGCCGCCTCGCCGCCTTCCTGCGCATCCATCACCTCGGCGTCAAGGCGCTCGCCCTGCACGACGACGAGATGCTGCACCTGGTCGAGCAGTGGTACCCGATGCAGACCAACATGGGTGAGATCACCCTCGCCGACTTCCGCACCCGGCACGGCCTGCTGCGGTACGCCGCGACCGACGACGAGTTCCGGCAGCTTGCCGCGGTCGCCGCCGCGCAGGACATCGCCCTGATCAACGGCGGTTTTGTGTACGACGCCGACCTGATCGAGCGGCTCGCCGCGGTCGACCCGGAGACCCGTGCGGAGCGGCTCGACCCGTCCGACCTGGCCACCCGGTTCCAGCCGGTGGAGGCCGAGGTTGAGCTGCGCCTGCGCCCGTTCCTCGCGGCCGCCCAGCGCCGTCTGGACAGGCTCGGCTGCGAGGTCGTGGTGCGCGCGTTCGACCCGGTCACGCTGCCCGCGCTCTACCTGATCAGCCGGTCCGCGACCTTCCAGGAAGAGTTCACCACAAGCCGCTCGCAGGCCGACGACCTCTGGGGCGGTGTGCTCGACGCACTGGCGCAGACGGTGCCGACCGACCGCCCGCAGCTGGTGCTGAACTATCGAAACCCGCTGGTCCGGCGGATCGCCGCGCTCGGCGACGACGAGCTCGCCGGCCTCGCGGTCGAGTCGCTGTACGGCCAGGCGCTGATGCTCGGCCACCACCCGATCCGGCCGGCCGACGCCGCCCTGCTCACCACCTCACTTCTCGGCCTTCTGGACCGAGCCGTTCCGGGAGAGTCCTGACCATGAAAACGGCCGAAGAGCTCTGGGGACTGCTGAACCAGGCAGAGGACTTGCCGTACGGCGCCGCACAGATCGCCCTGGTCGAGCAGGTGCTGCGGCACGTGGACGGCGCCGGCGACCCGGCCCTGGCGTTCTACACGCGCCTGTTCGCCACCACGGCGTACATGTACGGCGGCGAGCCGGTGAAATCGTTCCCCACCTTCTCCTGGTGCGTGGCCGATTTCGATCGCAAGCCCGCGCCGTACCACGAGCGGTGGACGCACAACCTGCTCTGGCTCTTCAAGAACATGGTCAACGCGCTGACCCGGTTCCCGGAGGTCCCGCTCGCCCGGACATACGTGGTGCTCGACGACATGGAGCGCCGTTACCGCGAGCACGGCCGTGGTCTGCAGGCCGTCTACAAACACCGCTACCTGGTCGCCCAGCACATCGGCGCGACCGAGGAGGCGCAGGGCTGGTTCGAGAAATGGCAGGCCGCGCCGCGCGACGAGCTCTCCGACTGCGCCGGGTGCGACCCGACCTCGCTGGCTTACCACCTGATCGGCAAGGAGCAGTTCGCCGAGGCTGTCGAGCTGGCCGAGCCGGTGCTCGCCGGTCACCTGTCCTGCAGCGAGCAGCCGCAGAGCATCCTCAGCGAGCTGATGGTGGCCTACCTGCGGTCCGGCCGCCCGGCCGAGGCGGCCGACGCCCACCGCCGGTCCTACCTGATCGAGCGGAACAATCTGGCCGACTTCGGCGGCATCGGCGACCACATCTCGTTCTGCGCCCGCAGCGGCAACGAGCACCGCGGCCTGGAGATCCTCCAGCGGCACATCGACTGGTTTGACCGCGCGCCCTCGCCGTCGTCGGCCATGTGGTTCGCCGCCGAGTCGTCGATGCTGTTGCGCCGGATTACCGAGCTGGGCCACGGCGACGTGGTGATCCGCCGCAGCGGCAAGCCGGACATCACGGCCGCCGAGCTGTCCGCGGAGCTTGCGGCGTTCGCGACCGAGACGGCGGCCAGGTTCGACGCCCGCAACGGCACCGACCACCAGGGCGAGAGCGTCCGTAAGGCGCTCATTGCTGAGCCCTACGAGTTCGCGGTGCAGCTCTCCGCGACGGCCCGTCCGACCCCGGTCGGTCCGGTTGCCGCACCGCCCCGGCCGGCTGAGGTCGTGCCGGAGCCGCCGGCTGAGATTCCAGCCGGCTCGAGCATCGCCGAGCTGCTCGATCTGGCCGAGCACTACCGGTCCGAGGACCGCGACGCCGCGTTCCGCGAGGTGATGACAGCGGTCGAGGCCGAGGTCGAGGCGCAGCTCAAGGCGCAGGGCAACGCGACGGGCGACGTGCCGAGCTACGTGCCGGGCAATGCGCCGGGCGGCGTTGTGTTGGAGCCGGCGCTCGCGGCTCGGTTGTTCAAGGCGCGTGGCTTCGTGCTGGCTGATGGTCAGCACGAGGAGACCGTCGACGCCTGGTCACGGGCTGCCGAGCTGTTCGCCGAGGCGGGCGAGGAGGGCGAGGCGAGCCTGATGCGGGCCAGGGCCGCGCTGGTGCGATCTCTGGCCGACGAGCCGACCGACGAGCTGCTCGCGGTGATCACGGCGACCGTCGCTCACCACGAGGAGCACGGCAATCCGGACAGCCGAGCGAGCGCATGGTTGCGTCTGTCGCAAATGTACCGTTTGTTAGGGCGCCTCGACGACGCCAACGAAGCCGGCGACAACGCGGACCGGTTCGCCGGGGAAACCGGTGATGCGCGCCGGTCGGCCTTCCACGCGATCGTCCGGGCACAGAACCGCGCTCTCGCTCACCGGCATGAGGAGGCTGCCGCAGCGGCCCGGCTGGCGTTCGCCTTCTACCAGGAGAACGGCCCGGCCGACTCCGGCACCGAGGCCGCTGTGCTGCTCGGTCAGCTCACCGAGTCACCCGAGGAAGCGGTGGCCGTCCTCACTCCGGCGCTCGCCACCGACCTCGGTGGCGCGGCTGTTCCCGCTCGGATCCACCGTGCCCGCGCCCTGGTGAGCCTGGACCGGCCGGCCGAGGCGATCGAGGACTACGTCGAGGTGATCGGCCTGACCGCGGAGCAGGGCGGCACCATCGACGACCCCGAGCTGATGGACCACACGGGCATCTTCGCCCGGCACGAGCTCGCCCAGGCATACCAGACAGCCGGCCGCACGGCCGAGGCGATCGAGGTGGCTGAGGAAGCGTTGCTCGGCTTCGAGCGGTTCGGCATCGAGGAGCCGGCGGTCAACTGCCGGTTCCTGCTGGCCAATCTCTACCGTGATCTCGGCGACAACACCCGGGCCCTCGACGGCTTCCGGGACCTGATCGAGCGGCTGGTGGACAACCCGGCCGGCCGCGGGCAGATCGGCGAGCAGGCCGGCCAGCTCTTGTACGACTTGGACAGGGACAGCGAGGCCGCGCTGACCTTCCGGGCCGCCGCCGAGTCGTTGCGCGAGTCCGGTGACCCGGTCGGCGAGCTGCGGGTGCTGCGCCGGCGCCTGATGGCGCTCAACTACGCCGACCAGGTCGCCGAGGCCGAGGAGCTGATCGGTGAGGTCGCCGAGCGACACAACGCTCTACCTGCCGAACTTGCCGCCGAACCGGTCGTGATCTGGGGCCGGGGGGTCTTCGCGTTCGAGGTCGGCAACCTGTTGATGCGCCGCGGACGGTTCGATGAGGCGGTGCCGCATCTGCGTGGCGCACCGGAGCGGTTGCGTGAGATCGGCGCGACCGACGACGCCGATCGGGTGACCAGCATGCTGGCCGAAGCGTTGCTCCGATCCGGCTCGGTGGACGAGGCGGAAACGATGCTGGACACGTTGCTGGCAGGCATGGATCCCGATGCGGCAAGCCGGGAACTCACGGTAACGCTGCTGGACGAGGCCCGCGAAGCCAAAAAGGGGCTGAACGACCGTTAAGTGAGGGCTTGACGCCGGGTTACAGTTGCCACGTGACGACGGTAGAGCAGCGGCACCGGACCACCCCTCCGGCGCCTCGGCGGCGGTCACGCCGCGACGAGATTCTGGAGATCGCGGTGGGCTTGTTCGCCTCCCGCGGTTATCACGGCGTGTCGATGGATGACATCGGCTCCGCCGCCGGCGTCACCGGCCCGGCTCTTTATCACCACTTCGCCGGCAAGGAGGCGATGCTGGTCGCCGCCCTGATCCCGGTCAGCGAGAGCCTGCTGGAGGGTGGCAAGGAGCGAGTGGCCCGGCACTCCGACGACGTCGAGGCCGCGCTTGCCGACCTGGTCGACTTCCATGTGGACTTCGCGCTGACCAACCCCGCGGTGATCGCTCTGCACCTGCACGAGCTGGACCGCCTGCCCGATGAGCCGCGCCGGCAGATCCGCCGTTTGCAGCGTCTCTATGTCGAGGAGTGGGTGTCCGTACTCTCCCGGGTGCGCCCCGAGCTGGCCGCACCGGAGGCCCGGGTTCTGGCGCACGCCGCGTTCGGCTTGATGAACTCGACGCCGTTCCTCGGCGGCGAGGTGGAGCGCCGTCGCCGGGCCGATCTGTTGCGTGACGCGACGATCCACGCCCTCGCCGGCCGCTGACCTGCTGGAATTACCCGATAGAACACCGAATACCTCGACAAAAACGCGTCATCGACACCGCCCCACCACCGGCGGTGTCGAAACAGCGCCCCACAAGGGCGTAAGACCGACCGCAAAGGAGCGGAATGATCGAGTCGTTGCTCGTCGCGAACCGGGGCGAGATCGCCCGCCGGATCATCCGGACCGCGAGGAGGCTGGGGATCCGGACCATCGCGGTCCACTCGGATACCGACGCTGACCTGCCGTTTGTTCTCGAAGCCGACGAGGCCGTGTGCATCGGTCCGGCCAATCCGGCACAGAGTTACCGCAACGCCGACGCGATCCTGGCAGCCGCGAAATCCACCGGCGCACAGGCGATCCATCCCGGCTACGGCTTCCTGAGTGAGAACCCGGACTTCGCGCGTACCGTCGTGAACAACGGCCTGGTGTGGGTCGGACCCGGCGCTGACGCGATCAGCGCGATGGGCGACAAGATCAATGCGCGCAACCTGATGGCCGCGGCAGGCGTGCCGGTCGCGCCCGGGTCGTCAGACCCGGCGGCGACCGTCGAGGAAGCCCGGAGGGCGGCCGAGTCGATCGGCTATCCCGTGATGGTGAAGGCGTCGGCCGGCGGCGGCGGGATGGGCATGGCGGTCGCGAACGACGACGCTGAGCTGCACAAGGAGTACGAGAAGGTGCGCACCTTCGCCGAGCGGATGTTCGGCGACGGATCGGTGCTGATCGAGCGCTATTTCCCCAGGGTGCGCCACGTCGAGGTGCAGATTCTCGGTCTGGCCGACGGCCGGGTGATCGCCCTCTCCGAGCGGGAGTGCTCGGTGCAGCGCCGCAACCAGAAACTGGTCGAGGAGGCGCCGTCTCCGGCTGTCACTCCTGAGTTGCGTGAACGGCTGCTGGCCGCCGCGGTCAAAGCGGGTGAAGCGGTCAACTATCGCAATGCGGGCACTGTGGAGTGTCTGCTGGACCCGGCGACCGGCGATTTCTTCTTCCTGGAGATGAACACGCGGCTCCAGGTCGAGCACCCGATCACCGAGATCATCCACGGCATCGACCTGGTCGAGGAGCAGCTGCGGATCGCGTCCGGGATGCCCTCCAGTGTGGATCTTGGAAAGACCAGCGGGCACGCGATCGAGCTCCGGATCAACGCCGAGGACCCGAAACGCTTCTTCCCCGGCCCCGGCCGGATCACCACCTGGGTGGAGCCGTCCGGCGAGGGTGTCCGGGTCGACTCCGGTTACACCGAGGGCACCACGGTCAGCCAGAACTACGACTCGCTGATGGCCAAGCTGATCGTTTTCGGTAGTGATCGGCAGGAGGCGATCGAGAAGGCCCGTGCCGCGGTGGCCGGCTTCGCGATCGCCGGGCCGAAGAACAACCTGCCGTTCTTCGCCGAGCTGCTGGAGAACCCGGAGTTCCTGTCCGGTGACTACGACACCGGCATCGTCTCCCGGATGCGGTGAGGTGAGGTCATGACTTTCGTCAGCATTCGCGAAGTCGCACCCCGGGACGGTCTGCAGAACGAAGACCCGGTCCCGACCGAGGCCAAGGTCGCCCTGATCGACGCGCTGAGCCGCACCGGCGTGCGCCGGATCGAGGCGGTCTCGTTCGTCCACCCGAAGGCCATCCCGCAGATGGCCGACGCCGACGAGGTCTGGGCCACGGCCTGGCACAACCCCGGCGTGCGGTACTCGGCGCTGATCCCTAACGGTCGTGGCGCGCAGCGCGCGATCGCTGCCGGCTTCGCTGAGATAGAGGTGGTGGTGTCGGCGAGCGACACCCACAACCGCCGCAACCTCAACCGGTCGACCGAGGAGTCACTGGACGACATCGCCGGCCTGATTCCGCTGGTGCACGAGTCGGGCGCGACACTGGAAGTCATCGTCGCGACCAGTTTCGGCTGCCCGTTTGAGGGCGACATCGATCCGGATCGGGTCGCGGCCATCGTGGCTCGCGTCCGCGCCGATGGCGCGGACCGCATCGCCTTCGGCGACACGACCGGCATGGCAACTCCCCGCCGGGTGCGTGACCTTCTTTCTTCGGTACGCCCGGACCTGCTGCACTTCCACGACACCAGGGGTACGGGTCTCGCGAACATCCTGACCGCCCTGGATCTCGGCGTGACCGAGTTCGACGCCAGCGCGGGTGGCCTGGGCGGGTGCCCGTACGCGCCGGGTGCCTCGGGCAATGTTGCCACTGAAGAGGTGGTGCACATGCTGCACGACATGGGAATCGACACCGGAATCGATCTGGACCGGTTGATCGAGGCCGCTGAGCTGGCCGAAAAGGTGGTTGGCCGGCGCCTTACTTCCGGTGTTC
Organism: Actinoplanes lutulentus; assembly: GCF_003259845.1. GTDB lineage: Bacteria > Actinomycetota > Actinomycetes > Mycobacteriales > Micromonosporaceae > Actinoplanes > Actinoplanes lutulentus. The sequence continues at coordinate 139,994 of NZ_QLMJ01000010.1, read as the reverse complement.
TGCGGGCCGGGCCGCGTACCCGGTTGGTGTGATTCCGGCGGTCCTTTCCCGGACCCATTTTTCCCAATTGTCCGCGTGACTTCTCGTTCGCCCCCGTCGTTACCAATACCGAGTGGCCAATATCGCCTGGTCCTAACGGGACAGCGTTCTTCTCAGAACGTGGCGAGCAGGCCAACGGCCGGCGTCGACGACGGGGGGTGGATCATGACGGGCTGGAAGGTCGAGCGCTTCACGCGTACGGCGAGCAGGTCCTCGTCAGTCCCCGACGGCGGCTCCCCGCTCATGCCGTCCCCGATCCAGGGGGCGGAGCGGCGACAGGAGCGCCGCGCAGGGCACACCGGCTCTCGGTGGGCCGTGCGTGCACTCGTCATCGGCGGACTGGCCGGAGCGGCCTGGCTGCTCACCGGCACCGCCGCGAACGCCGCGGATCACGACGACGAGCCCGCCGGCTCGGTGTACGAGTCCACGTCGAACAGCGTCGCGCAGGTGTACGGCGACGAACTGATGGTCGGTGAACTCCTGAAGGCGGCCGTCCAGCCGCTGGAGTCCGAACCCGCACCGAAACTCCACAGGCGTGTCGTGGCGTCGATTCTCACGACAGCGGAACGGATGCTGTCCGGGCCGGTGGAGATGCCCTACGAGGTGACCTACGACGGAACCGCGATCGACGCGGACCCGTTCGGTACGGAACCGCGTTGGAAGATCGCTCCCTCGCGTACCAGCGGAGGACGGGCGGACGACCGTACGCGACCCGAACCGGCGAAGGACGCCGCGGTTACCGTGACCGAGCCGGAGACGCCGGACGCCGAGGCCGACAGGCCGCAGGTGGACGTCGAATCACCGCTCGACGACGGCGGCGCCGCCCCGGTCGCGAAGCTGCCCCAGGTAGCGGGCGATGCGGTGGCGGCAAACAAGATCGACCCGTCCACTTCGGAAAGCAGCAGCATCAAGGCCTCTCGCGCTCCGGCCGGCGTCACGCCGGCACGGCACGCGAAGGCCGGGTCCCGGTCCCATGTTCACCGCCGCGTCCCGGCTGCAAGGCCGGCTCAGCCCGTGGCGTACCGCCCGCAGGAAGCGCCTGTCGAAGACGGGCCCTCGCCTGCGCGGATGAATCTCGGGACTGTCAGCGGTATCCCGGCCGGTGGGCCGGGAGCGTCTCCGGAGGTTGGCCCGGTGGCCGTCCTTCCGGCTCGAGTCGTGAACGGCGCGGTGGTCAGTCACCGGTTCCCGTTCGCGGTCGATGTCGAGGCCCGGCGTAACGATGCCGTGGCACCGACCGTCTCACCTGACTAGTTCAGTGATGGCACCGCCTCACGCCGGCGCTTCGCCGTGCGTGCGGGTCATCCGATTCCCGAACCGCTTGCGCACAGGCGGCGAATCGGCCGAACGGCCCGCGGACCATCACTTCACCCGCTGATAGCGGAGTCAACGCAGAAGAAACGAGCCTGGGCACCGCTGCGCCCGAAAACAGGTTCCGGAACCAGCCAATTGAATACGCAGAAATTCCTTGCTGACCATTTCGTGAAAGGCACTTCTTTCCAAATGAAGAAGACTTGGGTTCGTAAGACGCTCAGCATCGGTGTGCTCGCCGCCGGCGCCCTTCTCCTCGCTCCGGCCGCCGCGGCTCAGGCCGGCATCGACCAGGCCGGCCTCGGCAACTTCGGTGAGGGCAACGGCTCCCAGATCGCGTTCCCGGTCGTCCTCCCGATGAACCAGGTCGGCAACGCGGACAGCCTGCTCGGCATCTCCCAGGGCTCCGGCTCCGGCGTGAACGCCATCGGCGCCGGTGGGCACCGTGGACAGAACGGCTGGAACGACGGCATCGGCCAGCAGAGCGTCGGCAACTTCGGGATCGGCAACGGCACCCAGATCGCCGTTCCGGTCACCATGCCGATCAACGCGTGCGGCAACGCGACCAGCCTGGGTGGCGTCTCCTACGCCGCCGCGGCCTGCACCAACGCGATCGGCGTCGACGGCCGTAAGAGCATCGTCAAGAAGTCGTCGATGCAGCGCGAGAGCTTCGGCACCGACCGCAACCTGCTCGGCAACAACGCCATCGGCAACATGGCCCACAACCTGGCCCACGGCACCGGTGGCCAGCACGGCCTCGGTGGACAGCAGGGTCTCGGCGGCCAGCACGGCGTCGGCAACGTTGTTCCCGGCGGGTTCGGGCACGGCCTCCCCGGCCAGGGTGGCCTCGGACAGGGCGGCCTCGGACACGGTGGCCTCAACCCCGGCCACGGCAACCTCGGCAACTTCGGGTTCGCCCCGACCGGTGGCCACGGCGGCAACGTCGGTGGCAACTGGGGCGGCATCCGGCAGAGCAACGCCGGCAACTTCGGGTTCCTGAACGGCACCCAGTTCGCCGCGCCGGTCACCGCGCCGATCAACATCTGCGGCAACTCGCTGTCGTTCCTCGGCCAGTCGTACAGCCAGGCGAACTGCGCGAACGTGATCGACAGCAACATCAAGAAGGTCAAGCCCGTCAAGGACGACGACGGTGACGTGGCCGGCGACGACGGTGGCTACGGCGACGAGGCTCCGGCCGACACCGACATGCCGGGCGACGTTCGTGGCGACGGCGGCTACGCCGACGAGGCACCGGACGTGGCGGACGAGGCTCCGGCCGACGACGTCATGGGCGACTCGGGTTACGGCGACGAGGCTCCGGCCGACGAGCTGCCGGCCGACGTGCAGGACGACGCGGGTTACGGCGACGAGCTCCCCGACACCTACACCAAGGGCAACGGTGGCCGTGCCGCCGAGAAGTCCTCGCTGGGCCGTCTGACCGACCTGGGCGGCGTTCGCAGCGCCGGCCTCGGCGGTGGCCTGGGTCTGCTCAACAGCCTGCGCTGATCATCGCGCAGCGGTAGCACGTAAATAAATACGGACAGGAGCTTCCGCAGCCGCGGAGGCTCCTGTCCGTCGTTGCCGTCGTCCCACCAAATGGGCTAGCCTAACGACCGTTAAGGTTTCTAACGATCGTTAAGGCGGGTGACCCCGCCGGGATGCGGAGGAACGATGGACGGCGACGCGCTCGCGGCCGTACGCAAGCGTGTGCTGGCCGGTGGCGCCGAGAAATATCACGCCGCCAACGCCGCCAAGGGCAAGCTCTTCGCACGCGAACGGATCAGCCTGCTGATCGACGAGGGCACGTTCGTCGAGGACGGCATCTACGCCAACAGTCTCGCGGACGGCCTGCCCGCCGACGGTGTGATCACCGGATTCGGGCGGATCGACGGCCGGCCCGTCTGCGTCATGGCGAACGACTCAACGGTCAAGGCCGGTTCGTGGGGTGCGCGTACCGTCGAGAAGATCGTCCGGATCATCGAGCGGGCGTACCGCGAGAGCGTGCCGATGGTCTACCTCGTCGACTCGGCCGGCGCCCGGATCACCGACCAGGTCGACCTTTTCCCCGGCCGCCGCGGCGCCGGCAAGATCTTCCACACCCAGGTCCGTGCCTCCGGTGCGATTCCGCAGGTCTGCGCGCTGTTCGGGCCGTCCGCGGCCGGCGGGGCGTACATTCCGGCGTTCTGCGACGTGGTCGCGATGGTCGAGGGCAACGCCAGCATGTACCTCGGCTCCGACCGGATGGTCGAGATGGTCACCGGGGAGAAGACGACGCTCGAAGCCATGGGTGGCGCCCGGGTGCACTGCACCGAGTCCGGCGTCGGCCACTTCCTCTGCAAGACCGAGCGCGAGGCGCTCGACGTGGTGCGAACCTACCTGTCCTACCTTCCGGCGAACTGGACGCAGCAGCCGCCTGCGGCGACCGCGGCGGAGCCCGGCCGGGTCGATCTCAGCGCGTTGGTTCCGGTGAGCGAGCGCCAGGCCTTCGACATGCGACGGTACGTGAAAGGCCTGGTCGACGAGAATTCGTACTTCGAGATTCAGGCCCTGTGGGCACGTGAGCTGACCGTCGGATTCGCCCGCCTCAACGGCGAGGTGGTCGGCGTGGTCGGCAACAACTCGATGTTCAAGGGCGGGGTGCTGTTCGTCGACTCGGCCGACAAGGCCACCCGGTTCGTGCAGCTCTGTGACGCCTTCAACGTTCCGCTGCTCTTCCTCACCGACGTGCCCGGTTTCATGGTCGGCACGGCCGTGGAAAAGCAGGGCATCATCCGGCACGGCGCCAAGATGATCACCGCGATCTCGGAGGCCACGGTTCCGAAGATCTGTGTGGTGGTGCGTAAGGCGTACGGCGCCGGCCTTTACGCGATGGCCGGTCCCGGGTTCGATCCGGAGGCCACGATCGCCCTGCCCACCGCGAAGATCGCCGTGATGGGCGCCGAGGCCGCGGTGAACGCGGTGTACGCCAACAAGATCGCGGCGATCGAGGACCCGGAGGAGCGCTCCGCCTTCGTCACCGCGCGCCGCGCCGAGTACGAGCGCGACATCGACATCATGCGTCTCGCCGGTGAGCTGGTCGTGGACACGGTCGTCGAGCCGGCCGATCTGCGGGCCGAGCTGGTCCGGCGCTTCGACGCCGCGCGAGGCAAGGACCGCACGTTCTCTCGGCGCCGGCACGGCGTCACTCCCGTGTAGCTCTGTGTATCTCCGTGTAGCTCTGTGTAGCTCCTGAGTAGAGAGAGGCAGTCATGGTCGACTTCCGGCTCGGCGACGAGTACGAGGAGCTGCGCGCGAGCGTGCGCCAGTTCGCCCGGGAGCAGGTCGCCCCGGTGATCGCTGAGCACTACGAGAGGAAGACTTTCCCGTACGAGATCGTGCGCCAGATGGGCAAAATGGGACTTTTCGGTCTGCCCTTCGACGAGAAGCACGGCGGCATGGGCGGCGACTACTTCGCGCTCTGCATCGCCCTCGAAGAACTGGCCAGAGTGGACAGCTCGGTCGCGGTCACCCTGGAAGCGGGGGTCTCGCTCGGCGCCATGCCGATCCACCGGTACGGGACGGACGAGCAGAAAGAACGCTGGCTGCCCCGGCTGACCAGCGGTGAGGCGCTCGCGGCGTTCGGCCTGACCGAGCCCGGAGCCGGCTCGGACGCGTCCGGGACGCTGACCCGGGCGGTGCTCGACGAGTCGGCCGGCGAGTGGGTGATCAACGGGACGAAAGCGTTCATCACGAACTCCGGCACCGACATCACCTGCCTGGTCACCGTGATGGCGGTGACCGGCCGGAACCCGGACGGAAGCAAGGAACTGTCGACGATCATCGTGCCGTCCGGCACGCCCGGCTTCACCGTCGCGCCGCAGTACTCCAAGGTCGGCTGGTGCGCCTCGGACACCCACGAGCTGTCCTTCGACGACGTACGCGTACCCGAGGCCAACCTGCTCGGCGTACGAGGCCGGGGTCTCGCCCAGTTCCTGCGGATCCTCGACGAGGGCCGGATCGCGATCGCCGCCCTGTCGGTGGGTCTCGCGCAGGGCTGCGTCGACGAGTCGGTGACGTACGCGAAGCAGCGCACCGCTTTCGGCCGGCCGATCGGCGACAACCAGGCCGTGAGCTTCCTGATCGCCGACATGGACCTGCGCGCGCACGTGGCCCGGCTCGGCTATTACGACGCGGCCTCCCGGATGCTCGCCGGCGAGGACTTCAAGCGGTACGCGGCGATCGCGAAGCTGAACGCCAGCAACGCCGCCATGGAGAACAGCCGGTACGCCACCCAGGTGCACGGCGGGTACGGCTTCATGAACGAGTCGGCGGTCGGCCGCTTCTATCGTGACGCCAAGATCCTCGAAGTGGGCGAAGGCACGTCCGAGGTGCAGCGCATGCTGATCGCCCGAGGCCTGGGCCTGTAAATCAGGCTGCCGGCTGGATCGGCTCTTCGCTGCCGGCCACTGCGCACGGGTTGACCGCATCGCGGATCGTGCGCAGTGAGCCCAGCAGCTGATCGAGCCGCTCCGGCGGGAGCAGCCCGACGTACCACTGCTGAACCAGTTCGAGATGTCCCGGCAGGACCTCGTCGAGGCGCTGCATGCCGGCCTCCGAGATCACCGCGTACGAGCTGCGGCGGTCGCTGGCGCACGCCTCCCGGCGGACCAGGCCGCCCTTTTCCATCCGGTCGACAACGCGGGTGACGCCGCTGGTGGAGAGCGTCGTCTGCCCGGCCAGGTCGGTCATCCGCAGGCGGTTGCCGGGCGAGCGGGCGAGGCGCATCAGCACCTCGAACTCGACCGAGGACAACCGGTGCTCGTCGAACTGCGCGGCGAAGCGGTTCATCAATCCCGTGTAAGCCTCCGCGAGCAGTCCGACTGCGGTGAGGCGGGGGTCGTCCAGATCCGTGTTCACACGATCAACACTAGCAGGCACTTGACAGGGGGAATATTGCAGCGCATATAGTTGCTCCGTCAGACAAGCATCCAGTCGCTCAGGTTTCGAAAGAAGGAACAGTCATGACCGTCAGCACGCGTGAGTTCGAAGGTCTGCAGATCCCGGCCGCCGGCACCTACGACCTGGACGCAGCACACAAGCGCGTCGGTTTTGTGGTCAAACACCTCATGGTGAGCAAGGTCCGCGGCCAGTTCGCCGAGGCCACCGCCACCATCACCGTCGGGGAGAACCCGCTGGACTCCGCTGTGACCGCGTCCATCAAGACCGCCAGCGTCGAGACCGGCCAGGTCGACCGCGACAACCACCTGCGCACCGGCGACTTCTTCGAGTCGGAGAAGTACCCGACCATGGACTTCCGCAGCACCGGTGTGAAGTCGCACGCGGGCGCCGAGTTCGTCCTCGACGGCGAGCTCACCATCAAGGGTGTCAGCCGTCCGGTCGAGCTGGTCGTCGAGTTCGAGGGCGCCACCACCAGCCCGTACGGCCAGCACGTCTTCGGTTTCAGCGCGCACACCGAGATCGACCGTGACGACTGGGGCCTGAGCTGGAACGTCGCCCTGGAGAGCGGCGGCTTCATGGTGAGCAAGAAGGTCAAGATCGAGATCGAGGGCGAGGCCATCCTCCAGCAGGACGCCGCCTGATCCCAGTAGATCTTCAGCGACGCGCCGCCCGGCTTCCGGGCGGCGCGTCGCTGCGTCCGGGGTCCTCGGCTTCGTCTGGCGGTCCTCCGCCCGGGATGGCAATGTGTACCGAGCGCGATTGTTCGTTCACAGAGCGGTGATCGACGTCCTTTAGTCCGCCGGTCGTCCCCGGGAGGGCACATGGGCAAGGATCTGGTGAACGCCGTCTTCTCGTCGCGGGACAGGGTTGCGTTCCGCCGCAAGCTGCATCGTTGCCTCGACGTCCTGGGCGAGATGTTGGATACATCACCGTTCGACTGCTCCGCGCCGATGACCGGCTTGGAGATCGAGATCAACCTGGTCGACGCGGACGCCGGCCCGAGCATGCGCAACGCTGAGATCCTGGCGGATCTGGGTGACCCGCGGTTCCAGCCCGAGCTCGGCAAGTTCAACCTGGAGTTCAACGTGCCGCCCCGGCTCATCGCGGGCGACGGTCTGGGTGATTACGAACGGGACATTCTGGACGGTCTGCGCGCCGCCGCCGACTGCGCCCGCAAGAGCGAGAGCCGGCTCGCCCTGATCGGCATGCTGCCGACGCTCCAGCCGTCGCACCTGGTCCCGGCGAATCTCTCGGCCGGCGAACGATTCCGTGCCCTGGACAGCGAGATCGTCGCCGCCCGAGGTGACGAGTTCCGGATCGACATCGAGGGATTCGACCGTTTACGCACCAGCAGCGACACGATCGCCCCCGAATCGGCCTGCACCAGCGTCCAGTTCCACCTCCAGGTCCCGCCGGCCGACTTCGCGCGATCTTGGAACGCGAGCCAGGCCATTGCCGCGGTCCAGGTCGCGCTGGGGGCAAATTCCCCTTATCTGTACGGAAATCGACTCTGGGCCGAAACGAGGATCGCCTTCTTCGAACAGGCCACCGACGCCAGGCCGGACGAGTTCAAAGCCCAGGGGGTACGCCCTCGCGTGTGGTTCGGCGAACGATGGATCGACTCGGTCCTCGACCTCTACGCGGAGAACGTCCGATATTTCCCGCCGCTGCTGCCCGAGCTGCACGACGAGGACCCGGCAGCCGCACTCGAAGCCGGCGACATCCCCGGCCTGCATGAGCTGCGCCTGCACAACGGAACCGTCTACCGCTGGAACCGTCCGGTCTACGACGTCTCGGGCGGTAAACCCCATCTTCGCGTGGAGAACCGGGTGCTGCCCTCCGGGCCGTCCGTGGTCGACCTGCTCGCCAACGCGGCGCTCTACTTCGGTCTCGTCGCCGAGCTGGCCGCCGAGGAGTCACCGATCTGGGAGCGGCTGCCGTTCACCGACGCCGCGTCGAACTTCCAGGCCGGTTCCAAGGACGGCATCGCGGCGGTGCTGCGGTGGCCCGGCCGGGGCGAGATCCCGGTCGTGGACCTGGTCCTCGGAGAGCTGCTGGAGAAAGCGCATGCCGGGCTGGACCGGTTCGGTGTTGACGCGGCTCAGCGAAACCGGCTGCTCGGCGTGATCGAGGACCGCTGCCGCACCGGCCGCAACGGGGCGACCTGGCAGACCGCCGCCGTTCGCGCCGCCGAGAACCGGGGGCTGGACCGGCCGTCGGCGATCCGCGAGATGACCCAGCGATACGTCGAGCTGCAGAGGCTCAACGAGCCCGTGCACCGGTGGCCGACCGAACCCTGACGAACCCCTACTTGCGGGAGGGATCGTCCGGGTTGATGCGGGCGACCGTCGGGTTCGCGGGCGGCGGGGTGATCGTGGAGCGGGGCTTGCCGCCTTCGGGCTTGCCGTTGTCACCCTTGCGACCGGTAGCCCGCTTGATCGGATTACGGCTTGGCCGGGCGGCGGCAGCGATCTCCGGATCCGCGTAGGCAGGCGGTTTGTCCTGTGTGGCCGGTTTACCGACCGGGCTCGGGGTGGCCTGGCCCGGCGCCTTGGCGGATCCGGTGGCCTTGGCCGGAGCGGCCGGCGGCGGGCCGGTGGGTGCTCCGGCTGACGGCGGCGGCCCCAGAGGCTTCGGGGTCGGCGGCATGCTGACCGGCTTGGGCTCCGGCCGGAGCGGCTGCCTCGGGGCAACAGGCTTGCGACCAGGCACTTCACTCACCGGCGACGTCGGCTTGGTGGCCGTCCCGACGGGGTTCGTGAAGACGTCGTTGTCCGAGTCCGGGGTCGTCACCGGGACCAGATCGGGGCGGTTGCGGCGGGTCTGGCTGCTCTGAGCGAGCGCCGCGGTCAGGGCCGAGCCGGCGAGACCGGCGAGAACCGCGTACGGGGCGATCAGGTACGCCGACTGCAGCGGGCCGGTTGCCTGGGTCAGCTGGGGCGCCAGGATCAGGAACGAGAACGCGACCAGAAGCGGTCCGACCGCACCGGAGATCGCGGTGCCCAGGCCGGTGCTGCCACGGCGGGCGGCGGGCCAGGCGGCGATCAGTCCGATCACGAACGCGGCGGCCAGGGTGAGCAGCGCGCTCGGCCAGTAGATGCCGCCGTACCGGACCGGGCTTGCCGCCTCGGCGAACTGCCAGCTGGTCAGGTAGGTGGCGAAATCACGGCCGGTCACCAGCTCGGCGACCACCCCGGCGATGGCCAGGGCCCAGAGCCCGGCCGCCGTGCCGATCAGGTTGGCCGCGACCGGTCCCGACGAGACCGCCCAGAACGCCACGACCAGGCCGGCGAGCAGGCCGGCGAGCGCGTATCCACCGGCCATGAGCTGCGGCGACAGGTCGTCAAGGCGTACCGCTGAGCGGGCCGGGAGCGCGACCAGCGCGACCGAGACGAGGGCGCCGAGTGCGGAGGCCGTTGCCAGTGCGAAGCGCCAGAGGCCGAGCCAGCGTCCGGGCCGGTCAGGGCGCAGCCGACTGGCTGTCACCGCGCCGAGCACGGTGGCGCTCGCGGTGATCCAGGTGGCCCAGCCGAGGCTGCCCAGCCAGATGTTCTCCGCCTCGGCGGCAGTCGCCGGCCAGACGAGTACGCCCAAGCCGTAGCCGAGACCCAGTTGTGCGGCACCCGTGCCAGCCGCGATTCCGGCCGCCGTGGCGGCCTGTGATGTCCAGCCCTTCTCGGCCATGCCGGGCACTGTACTGGTACCTGCCGATGTCTGTGAAACGCCTGGCAAGGTTGCATTCGGCCGGAAAACCCCACGTAGCCTCAAGATTCGATACCTTGACGCTTGCGGCGAGCACAGATGTACGGAGTGAAGGGAACCGGCGATGGCCGACGAGCGTCCCCCGGAGCCGGACGAGACGACGCCGATGGAACCGGTCGAGGCGAGCCCGACCGAGGTGAGGTCTGGCGCGGCGGATGACGCCACCCGAATTCAACCGTCCGGTGGTCCCCGATCGGATGACCGCGACAACGCGATCTGGACCGGGCGGGCCGAGGTTCGGCCGCCGAGGCCGGGCACCGAGTACTACGAGAGCGACTGGGCGGACCCTCGTTCCGAGGAGCCGCGAGGACGCTGGTGGGCGCCGATCGCTGTCGGCACCGCCGCGCTGGCGCTGCTGGGCCTGCTCGGTTTCGGCATCGCGGTGATCGTGCAGAGTTCCGACGATCAGACCGAGACGCCCGCGACGACTCCGGCGACGGTGGCGACCACTGCTGCCGAGCCCACGACCGCGTCCACGACGGAGCCGACCACCGAACCGGCCAGCCCGTCACCGACTCTGAGCACCGTCGAGCCGACCACCGAGCCGGCAAACGCCGAGGTCACGGTGCCGGCGCTGCGGGGTATGCCGGTCGCCGACGCACAGTCGGCGTTGCAACGCACCGGACTGACGTTCCGGGTGATCCAGCGCGCGAGTGACGCGGAACCGGGAACGGTGATCGACAGCGATCCGCCGGAGGGCAGCCTGGTGCCCTCCGACACGCGCATCACTCTCGTCGTCTCGACCGCGCTGCCCAGCAGCCCGGTGGCGACGACGACGTCGCCGGCTCAAGCCCCCGCCCAGGACTGAGCCGGCTCAGCGGTTGGTGCGGACCGTCCGCGCCGGCAGTACGCCGGGACGAGCGGCTGGCTGACGTGCGTTTCGTGCCCGCGGATCCGGGGCTTTGCCCACCGGACGCAGGCCGTTGACCTGCACGAATATGGAGCGGCGTTCGACCGCGTCACCGGCCGAGTTGAGCTCGTAGCCGTCGAGCCAAACCCAGCCCTCGTACGTCGGCCAGTCGTGAACCCGGATGACCCGGAACAGCAGCGGTGATGCGAATTGGACGCTCGCCGCTTTTGTCACGTGGATGACATCACCGGACCGAGGAAGAACCACGTCATCTCCTGCCCTGAGACTCGTGTGGGGTGGACTCTTGTGACAGATGCACCAGTGTGCCTGTCTGGTACACCTTTGCAACCCTTCGATGTGCCAAACCATCGAAGAATGTTGCGGAACGTCACCATCGCCGATCCTGCCACCCACGTCAGGGGCAGAAGTCCACCATGGACTCCCAATGGCTCGGCGCCCCGTATCGGACGTCGTTTACATGCATTTTGTCGGACTTGCACGATCCACTCAAGAACGTTGCGTGATGCAAGCCATACGGAAAGATTGCACCACCGATTCCTTCGATGCAAGTTGCATGTACGCCTTCCGTGATCCTCTGTGATCATCGGCCGAACCTCGAAGATCGTTTCCGGAACCGGCGATCGCTGTCGCCGGGAATGCCGCCGAGCCAATGCGTGGCGCGATCATGAGCCAGCCGCAATAAGCGCCATTTCGGACATAAAACCCTTACCTGGATATTGCCGGTCTCTTCCCGCCGGAATGGTGCATCGGGCGGCCTTGACCAGGGGAAACACTAAAGGGCAGGCGGGTTGGCCGGCGCGTTAAGTCGCTATGGCCCCATTTGAGGCGCCCGATCGAATGAACGAGATCGGTAATCGCCCAGCGGGTCCGCGTCCGTACGAGAAAGCGGTCGTTACTGATTCAGGACGATCCAATCGATCTCTGGCCACTTGATCTCCGGGCAGCGCTCGATGACCTGGGCGGCCGAGCGGCCGAGGGTCTGGCGGCCGCCCACCACGTTGATCGAGATGCTGACGAAGGAGACATTGTGGAATTCGAGACGAAGGGTCTCCGGATCGACCTGAGCCGGGCCGAGTGGTTCAAGAGCACCCGAAGCGGTTCGGACTGTGACAACTGCGTCGAGGTCGCGTTCGTTGGTGAGGCGATCGCCGTCCGCGACTCCAAGAATCCGGCCGGCTCCACATTGATCTTCACGACCGCTGAATGGGACGCGTTCGTCGGAGGGGCCAAGGACGGCGAGTTCGATCTCTGAGCGTTCCGCTCGGTCGACTCGCTTTATCCGGTTGTAGTCATTTGCCCGTTTTTCCCGTCGCTGGGCGGGACTCGCCTCGTTGATTGCCTTAAGCGCGGACCGGACCGCGCTTTGCGGCGACAATCGAACGAGGCAAGGCAGAGAGATGACTATTGGCTCGGAGAACCTCACCAACGGTTCGTCGACAGCGCAGGACCGGTTCAGCGGTGGCGTCAGCGCGTACCGGCAGAATCGTCGGGACTCGACCCTGACCGGGGACATCGGGGACAGTGAGTTGCTGTCCCGCAGCAGCTCGGGCCTCCCGACCCGCTCGCCCGGCCGATCGCACAGCATCGAATCGCGAAGCATTGAGTCGCGCAGCATCGAGCCGACCAGTGCGCTGGATCGCGCGGGGAAGCTTCCTTCCCTTGACCTGCACGGTTTGACCGAGCCGGTCTTCGCCACGAGCACCTGGGCGGACTCGTCCAGCGAATCGATGGCGGATCACCCGTTGCTGCGTGGGCTGCTCCTCGAGCTTCCCGCCCGCGGCACGCTGCCGCCCTCGGACTGGCTGGACCGGTGGTTCGAGGCGGCACGCTCCATTCTGGAGCTGCTGTACCAGCAAGAGGCGAGGAACCACCGGAACAAGTAAGTAGGTAAGGCCCTTTTTCAGCGGACGCCGGCGGGAGTGCGCTCCCGGCGGCGCAGCGATGACATCACCAGCGGCGCCATCACCAGCGGGGCGAATCGGCTGTGCCGCAGGCCGGCACGGATGCCGATCGCCACGACGGCGACCGCGACCACGGTGATGGCCACCCCGGCGGCCGTCGACGCGCCGCCCGAGGGAACCTCGACGAGCCGCGCCGCGATCGGGATGCCGACCAGCGCGGCCAGTCCGGTGATCTGCAGAGGTGCGGCGACGAGCGGATGCGCGGCGGCCGCACGCAGGGCCGGCGGAACCGGCGCGAGCGGCGCGGTCGCGAACGCGCCCGCGCCGCGCCGGACCCAGGCGAGGCGGCGCAGGGTCGCGGTCAGCACGATCAGAGCGGGTACGGCCGGGAGCAGGGCCGCCGTGGGCGCCGACGAAACGCCGGGGATCAGCCCGGTGATGACCGGCACCGCGACGAAGGCGGTGGCGCCGATCGCGACCAGCACGGTGAGCAGCACGGCTCGGCGGCGGAGCTCGCTCGCGGTGCCGGCGGTGGGCAGCCCGTCGACCAGAAGGCCGGCGGCGAGCCAGACGGCGGCGAGGGTGCCGATCAGGATGACGTCCACAACGGTGTCCACATCGATAGCGTTCACCGATTCACGCTGTGCCGAAACCGGGATATGCCCCGAACACGTACCCGTAGGGGGTGTCGGGTCAGACGGCGAAGTCGTACACGCGCTCGGTGGTCGGCGCCGGTGCTGTCGCTTTCCAGATGCCGAGCTTCTGTGCGAACAGCCGTGCCAGGTACGCCGGGTTCAGCAGGATGTACCGCTTCCACAGGCGCTTGGGCTCGAGGCCGAGACGCCAGAGCCACTCCAGTGCGTACTTCTGCATCCACGCGGGCGGGTTCTTCAGCAGACCGGCGTGGTAGTCGAAGGCGGCACCGACGGCGAGCAGCGGCATGTCGAGATGCGGACGCATCGCGTAGGTGAAGATCTCCTGGCGCGGGCAGCCGAGGCCGACCAGCACGATCCGCGCCCCGGAGGACTTGATCCGCTCGGCGATCTCCAGTTCCTCGCCCGGCAGCGATTTCCGGAACTTGGACGGCTCGATGCCGACGATCTTCAGGGCCGGGAACATCTCCTGGAACGCCGGCACGAGCCGGTCCAGAACGGGCTGAGTCGACCCGTACAGGTAGATCGGCAGTCCTTCGGCCGCGGCCTGCTCCACGACCTTCAAGGTCAGCGACGGCCCGTACACGCGGTCGGTGAGGCCGGCGCCGTGGAGAAGGTTCAGCGCCCACCGGACGGGCTGACCATCCGGCGTCACAAGATCAAAGGAGTTGAGCCGGCCGTTGTGCGCGAAATCCTCGACCCCGGTCATCACGCCGTGCACGGCCAGAGCGGTAACCGCGAATGGCCGCTGCTCCCGGGCCGCCGCGACGATCAGATCGACCGCTTCCGCGTAGTCCGTCACATCGACGAGCACCCCGAGCACGTTGCGCTTGCCCCGAACAGTCCCGGTGACCGACACGCCCAACACTCCAGCCCTGAAGACAAGAACAAATGAGGAACACCAACAAGAGGCGGCGAGCATAGCGCCCACCCCAACCATCACCCGAAAGATGCCCGACCCACGGCACCTTCCCGTGACCCCAACCCCTCAAAAGCCCCAAAGCATCGCCCGTGTGGGAAACAGCACGCTTAGCGCGTACCCAAGGAATTAGGGCCGGAGAGAGGGACCAGGCAGCTTCCAGGGTGACCATCGCACCGTGGGGGGTTCGGGGGGCTCGGCCCCCCGGCTGGCATAACGAAAGGAGCCCTGGGTTTGCGCGTTACGCAAACACAGGGCTCCCAGCGAACTCGTGGGGATGGGGGGAGTTGAACCCCCACGTCCTTTCGGACACACGGACCTGAACCGTGCGCGTCTGCCATTCCGCCACATCCCCATGTGACTTGCCGCCAAGATCATATACGCATGATCTCGTTGGCCTGAAACCGGCTGGTCGAGCCGACTTCTTGTTACTGGCTGCGACAGACTACGCTGTCGCACGTCACTAGGCGAGATCAGTACCAAGTGAGTTGATATCACCCCGCGACGCAGGAAACATTAGCACGGCGTCGTAGGGCGTCATACGAGGGTCAGAAGTGCCGGCTGCTCTTGGGCTACGGATGCGCAAGCAGTCGCCGGATACCATCATGTCCTCGGAACCCGAGGAGGAGCCGGTGAGCGTGCTGCAGCGCTTTGAGAAGCGATTGGAAGGCCTTGTCGAGGGGGCCTTCGCGAAGGTGTTCAAGGGTGTCGTGCACCCTGTGGAGATCCTGAATGCCATGCAGCGGGAGGCCGAGGCACACAAGGCCATCCTCGCCGGTGGCCGCACCCTTGTGCCCAACCGCTATGTGATCGATCTGTCGCCCTACGACCACAGCCGGCTGGCGCCGTATGCCGCGGCCTTGGCGCAGGAGCTGGCGCAGTCCCAGGCCGAGTTCATCGGTGAGCAGGCCTGGACCGTGTACGGCGACGTGATCGTCGAGATCGAGCGGGGCGATGGCCTGGACACGGGCATGTTCCGTGTCACCGCTGAGGTGTACACCGGTGGCGAGGTCGCCCCGGTGCAACAGCCGGCATATGACGCGGGGCCTCAGTACTCGCCTTATGACCAGCAGGGCGGCTACCCGCCGCAGGGTGGTCACGGTGGCCCGCGCAGTGTCGGTCTCGTGTCCGGCGACGGGCGTACCTACCCGTTGCAGATGGGCTCGACCGTGATCGGCCGCGGCGACCAGGCGAACCTTCGCCTGCCGGACGTCGGCATCTCGCGTCGGCACGCCCGTCTGGACTACGACGGCAACCAGGTCGTTCTCACGGACCTGGGCTCGACGAACGGCACGATGGTCAACGGCCAGCGCGTGTCCGCCGTCGCATTGAACCCGGGCGACATGATCCAGCTCGGGACGACCACGCTCACCTTCCGAGTGGACGGCTAGCGACCTTGCCCGAATTCGTCCTAACCGTTGCCCGCTTCGGGTTCCTCGTTCTTCTGTGGATCTTCGTGTTCACGGTGGTCGGGGTGATCCGGCGGGATCTCTTCTCCGGCGCCCGGTCCAAGAGCATCGTCGCCAGCCCTCGGGGGGTGGGTGGCGCGGTGCTCCAGGGCCGGCCGGCGAAGGCGAAGCGCGGGAAGGCGGCGCGGCAACTCGTCGTGACCGCCGGCCAGCTGGCCGGCACGAGGATCACGCTCGGTGAGGCTCCGATCACGATCGGGCGGGCCGAGGATTCGACGCTCGTCATCACCGACGACTTCGCCTCTGCCCGGCACGCCCGGTTGGTACCCCGCGATGGCCAGTGGTTCGTCGAAGACCTCGGCTCGACCAACGGCACTTATCTAGATCGCGGTAAGGTCTCCGGACCTACTCCAGTCCCCCTTGGCGTACCGATCCGCATCGGGCGCACTTCACTCGAGTTACGGCCATGACCCTGACCCTGCGCTATGCCGCTCAGAGCGACCGCGGTCTGATCCGAGACCTGAACCAGGACTCCGTTTACGCCGGGCCGCGACTTCTCGCTGTCGCCGATGGCATGGGCGGCATGGCCGCCGGTGACGTGGCGTCCAACATCGTCATCGCCGCGATGGCGCCTCTCGACGACGACGTCCCTGGTGACGCCATGGTCGATGCGCTGCGGCACGCCGTCGGTACCGCCAACCAACAGTTGCGCGACACCGTCGACGCCAACCCCGCGCTGGAGGGTATGGGTACCACGCTGACTGCTGTCCTTTTCTCGGGCAGCAAGTTCGGCATGGTGCACATCGGCGACTCCCGCGCCTACTTGCTCCGCAACGGTGAGTTCTCGCAGATCACGAAGGACGACACGTACGTCCAGATGCTGGTCGACGAGGGCCGGGTCAGTCCCGAGGAGGCGAGCAGCCACCCGCAGCGGTCGCTGCTCACGCGGGCGCTGGACGGCCGGGACATCGATCCTGAGTACTCGGTTCGCCAGGTGCTCAAGGGCGATCGATACCTGATCTGCAGCGACGGCCTCTCCGGCGTCGTGAGCGGTGAGACGATCGGCCAGACCATGCGGGAACTCGCCGACCCGAAAGCCTGCACCGAGCGGCTCGTGCAGCTGGCGCTGCGCGGCGGCGGTCCGGACAACATCACCGTGGTGATCGCGGACGCGACCGACGCCGACATCATGGAGCAGTCTCCGATCGTGGGCGGCGCTGCCTCCCTCGACCGGGGCAACACCACGGTGGCGGACAGCTCGACCGCTGCGGCCCGTGCCGCGGCCCTCAAGCCGCCGCGCCCGGCCCAGCCGGAGCCGGCCTCGAGTGGGTACGAACCGGAGCCGGCCGGACACCCGGTCCGGACCACTCTCATGGTTCTGCTGCTGCTCGGTGTGCTCGGCGGCGGCCTCTGGGCGGGCTGGCAGTACACCCAGGACCAGTACTACGTCGGCGCGACCGAGGCCGGCCAGCTCGCCATATTCCAAGGCGTGCCGGGCCAGGTCGCCGGTCTTGACCTGTCCACCGTGAGCGAGACCAGCTCGGTCCGCCTGGACGACCTCACCTCGGTCGCCCAGGAACAGGTCAAGCAGGGCATTCACGCGGACAGCCAGGTCGAGGCGCGCACCACGCTCGCCGAGCTCACCGACGAAGAACCGACGAACCCGAACCTGAAACCGGTCTGCAGCGTCGCCAGCACCGCGCCGGTGACCACGAGCTCGGTGGCTCCGAGTGTGGCGGCTTCGAGTTCGGTGGCTCCGACGGTCCAGGCCAGCACCACCGCGCGTCCGCCGGCCTCGGCTGCCGCTTCGCAACCGTCCGAAAGCGCTCCTGCCACCGTCGACCCGGTTGGCTGCCGGACCGTCAACTGAGCACGGCCTACACGTCTGGGGATTCATCTTTGACCGCGCCCGCCGTACCGGCTCCGACGCCCGCCTCCACGGGCGAGATGTCGCGTATCCCGACGGGATGGAAGACACGCCGTAACGCTGAACTCGGCTTGCTGGCGTTCGCGATGTCGATCGTCGCCGTGTTCGGCGCGACGGTGGAGGCCAACCAGTTCGACGAGATCCGGATGACGTCCTGGATCCCCGCCGCGCTGGTCGGCATCCTCTTCCTCGGGCTGCACGTGGTGGTGCGCTTCACCGCGCCCTTCGCCGACCCGGTGCTCCTGCCGGCGGTCGCGCTGATCAACGGCATCGGCGTGGGCTTCCTGCGCCGGCTGGACCTGGCCAAGGCGATCGCCAACAAGCAGCCGGAGCCGGGCATCTTCGCCGGCACCGGCG
The DNA here is from genome assembly GCF_003259845.1 of Actinoplanes lutulentus. Lineage (GTDB taxonomy): Bacteria > Actinomycetota > Actinomycetes > Mycobacteriales > Micromonosporaceae > Actinoplanes > Actinoplanes lutulentus. The sequence continues at coordinate 121,907 of NZ_QLMJ01000010.1, read as the reverse complement.
GCCGTCAGCTGGCCTGGACACTCGCGTCGCTGATCCTCGCGGCGATCCTGCTTCTGGTGATTCGCGACCACAAGATCGTTTCTCGGTACGCGTACACGCTGGGCCTGGTCGGCATCGTGCTCGTGATGATCCCGGCGGTGCTGCCGAGCAGCATCTCCGAGGTCAACGGCGCGAAGCTGTGGATCCGGTTCGGGTCGTTCTCGATCCAGCCGGGTGAGTTCGCCAAGCTGGCACTGGTCTCGTTCTTCGCGTACTACCTGGTGCGAAAACGGGAAGTGTTGTCGCTGGCGAGCCGGCGGTTCCTCGGCATCGACCTGCCCCGCGGCCGCGACCTCGGTCCGGTCGTCACGGTCTGGCTGCTCAGCCTCCTGGTCCTGGTCTTCGAGAAGGACCTCGGCACCGCCCTGCTGTACTTCGGGCTCTTCGTCGTCACGCTCTACGTCGCCACCGAGCGGGCCAGCTGGCTGATCATCGGCCTGGTGCTCTTCTTCGGCGGTGTCTATCTGGCGTACCTGCTGGGTGCGTCGGTGGGCGGTCCATTCGCGAATTTCTACGACCGCGCCGAGGTCTGGCTCGACCCGTTCGCGCGGGCGAATTACGAGCGGGTGAGCGGCAGCAGTTACCAGCTGGTCCAGGGCCTGCTCGGACTCGGTAGCGGTGGCCTCTTCGGCGCCGGCCCGGGTGCTGGTTCGCCTGGCAAGGTGCCCGAGGTGCGTACCGACTTCATCTTCGCCGGCCTCGGCGAGGAGATCGGCCTCTTCGGTCTCACCGCGCTGCTGGTCTGTTACCTGCTGATCGTCGAGCGTGGCCTGCGTGCCGCCCTGGCGGTGCGTGACTCGTTCGGCAAGCTGGTCGCCGGCGGCCTCGCCTTCACGCTGGGCCTGCAGGTCTTCGTCATCCTCGGTGGCATCACCGGCCTCATCCCGCTGACCGGGCAGACCACCCCGTTCCTCTCCGCCGGTGGCTCCTCACTGATGGCGAACTGGTTGCTGGTCGCCATGCTCCTGCGGATCTCGGACGCGGCCCGCCAACCGGCCACCGGGACCGGGCCGGACCGAGCCGGACCGAAGAAAGCACCTGTTCAGCTGCACGGCGCCATGACGGAGGTGATCAAGCCGTGAACGCACCACTTCGCCGCTCCGGCGTGGTCATCCTGGTCCTGTTCGGCCTGCTCTTCGCCAACCTGAACTGGGTCCAGTTCTACAAGGCCGACGAGTACCGCACGCACGACTACAACAGCCGCGTCACGGTTGCCGAATACGAGACGCCGCGCGGCGTCATCGAGGCCGGTGGCACCGCTCTCGCGCAGAACAAGACCACCGACGACGAGCTGAAGTACCTGCGTACCTACCCGGAAGGGAAGATCTACGCACCGGTGCTCGGTTACAAGCCGGTCATCGGCGGCGCGACCGGCATCGAGTCCTCCGAGAACGACTTCCTCTCCGGCGCCAGCGACAAGCTTTTCGGCGATCGGCTCAGCAGCATGTTCACCGGTGACAACCCCGGTGGTGGCAACGTGGTGCTGTCGCTGAGCACGAAAGCGCAAGAGGTCGCCTGGAAGCAGATGACCAACAACCAGCGTGGCGTCACCAAGGGCGCGGCGGTCGCGATCGACCCGTCCACCGGTGCGATCCAGGCGATGGTCTCGATGCCCAGTTACGACCCGAACCCGCTGGTCAGTCATGACACTGAAGAGGCGGCAAAGGCGTACCAGAAGCTGGCGAACGACGAGGACGACCCGCTGATCAACCGGGCGACCGGCGCGACCCTGCCGCCCGGCTCGGTGTTCAAGGTGATCGTCTCGGCGGCCGCGCTGCAGAACGGCTACAAGACCTCCAGCGAGATCGAGGCGGGCAGCGTCTACAAAGAGGGCGGCGCCACGATCCGCAACTCCGAAGAGGAGGTCTGCCCCGGCTCGCAGGTCACCCTCAAGGAGGCGCTGACCGAGAGCTGCAACACCGGTTACGCCCGGCTCGGCGTCGCGCTCGGCGCGGACAAGGTCAAGGACACCGCGAAGGCGTTCGGTTTCGAGGACGACACCCTCAAGGTCGGCGACCTGGACAGTGGAGCCGGTCTCACCGTGGCGGCGAGCCGCACCGGTGACATCCAGAACCAGGACGGCAGCACCGACACCGCGGCCCTGGCCCAGTCCTCACTCGGCCAGCGCGATGTCCGGATGACCCCGCTGCAGGGCGCGCTGATGGCCGCCACGGTGGCGAACAGCGGCCAGCAGATGCGCCCGTACATGGTGCAGAAGCTGCTCGGACCGGACCGCCGGACGATCTACACCGCGAAACCGGAGAGCCTGCGCGACCCGGTCTCCTCGACCGTCGCCAGCGACCTCAAGGACATGATGGTCAGCGTCGTCGAGAACGGCACCGGCACCCGAGCCCAGATCAACGGACTCACCGTCGGTGGCAAGACTGGCACCGCACAGAACGCCGAGGGTGCGAACCCGCACGGATGGTTCATCGGATTCGCCTTCGATGGCGATAAGCCCGTCTCGGCGGTCTGCGTCATGCTTGAGAACGTGTCCGGTGGACACGCGAGTGCCGAGGCCGCCCGGATCGCCGGGCTCATCATGAAGGCCGCGGCGGGTCGGGGAGGGGACTGACATGATCCGCCCGGGGGTCACGCTCGGTGGGCGGTACCGCTTGGAGGAGCGGATCGCCGGCGGCGGCATGGGTGATGTGTGGCGCGGCATCGATGAGGTGCTGGGCCGTACCGTCGCCGTCAAGATCCTGCTACCCGCCCTGCTGGACGAGCCGGGCTTCGCCGAGCGCTTCCGCGGCGAGGCACGGACCATGGCCACCATCAACCACCCGGGCGTCGTGGATGTCTACGACTACGGCAGCGACCAGCAGCTCGCGTTCCTCGTCATGGAATACGTCGAGGGCGACGCCCTCTCCCGGACGCTGAGCCGGGTGGGCCGGCTCACGCCGGCCCGGACCATGGCGCTGGTCGCGCAGGCCGCTGACGCGCTGCAAGCAGCGCACGGCAACGGCATCGTGCACCGCGACGTCAAACCAGGAAACCTTTTGGTACGCCCGAACGGCACCCTGGTCCTGACCGACTTCGGCATCGCGCGCTCGGCTCTCGTCGGGCAGCTGACGGTGGCCGGCGCGGTGCTCGGCACGGCTTCGTACATCTCGCCGGAGCAGGCCGCCGGTGACGTGGCGACGCCGGCCTCCGACGTCTACGCGCTGGGTGTCGTGGCTTACCAGTGCCTTTCCGGGCACCGGCCGTTTGACGGCGCGACCCCGATCGAGATCGCCATGAAGCATGTCCGGGAGTCTCCCCGGCCGCTGCCCGGCGACATCCCGCCCGCGGTCCGCGCCATTGTGGACCGCGCGATGGACAAGGACCCGTCCAGCCGCTGGCCGAGCGCCGCCGCGATGGCGTCGGTGGCCCGTCAGGCCGCCGCGTCGCTGACCACCACGGTCCAGCCGCCGATCTCCTCGCCGCCGAACTCGCCGCCGATCTCCGGTCCGCCGCGCAACGTCGGGCCGTCGCGCCCGCAGTCCGGTGCGGCCGCTCGCGCCTCCGTGCCGCGGCCGGTCTCCGGTGCCCGGGGCGCGGCCTCGGTGCCGACGTCGCCGCCGCCGTACATGCAGCAGCAGCCACCGCCTCAGCCGCAGCCGCAGCAGTACCGGCCGCAGTCGGGACCACCGATCAATTCGTACTCACCCCCGGTGTCACCGGCCGCGAAGCCGGAGAACACTTTCGGGCGCCAGGTCCTGGTCGTTCTGGCCGTGGTGCTCGCCCTTCTCGTCCTTCTCTGCGCCGGCGTCATCTCTTTCCTATTACGAGATGGCAACGGCAGCAGCGCCGTAGGCAGCACGCTGGGCTATCACAGCAGCTCTGCGGCTATCCTCCGCTCGGGCGTGGTTGCTGACCCAGTGTCGGCGGCGTCGTACCGTCTTATGAAGGCCGATGCCCAGCTCGGCCGGATCCGACTGAACGAAGGACGACAGACGTTATGACGGCGCAGGCCCGCCTGCTCGGTGGCAGGTATCAGGTCGGCGAGCTGCTCGGCTACGGCGGCATGGCAGAAGTGCACCGAGGACGCGACCTGCGCCTCGGCCGTGACGTGGCCATCAAAATGCTGCGCACCGACCTGGCTCGGGACGCCACGTTCCAGGAGCGGTTCCGGCGTGAAGCACAGAACTCGGCAGCTCTGAACCACCCAGCGATCGTCGCCGTTTACGACACGGGCGAGGAGACCTCCGCCGCGGGCGAGCGTCACCCGTTCATCGTGATGGAGTTCGTCAACGGTCGCACCCTCAAGGAGGTTCTCGCTCAGGAACAGCGTCTTCAGCCACGGCGGGCACTCGAGATCACGGCGGACATCTGCGCCGCGCTGGAGTTCAGCCACCGGCACGGGATCATCCACCGGGACATCAAGCCCGGCAACGTGATGATCACGCAGAACGGCCAGGTCAAGGTCATGGACTTCGGCATCGCCCGGGCGCTGGCAAGCGGCGCCACGACGATGACGCAGACCAGCGCCGTGATCGGCACGGCTCAGTACCTCTCACCCGAGCAGGCGCGCGGCGAGTCCGTCGACGCACGCTCCGATGTGTACGCGGCCGGCTGTGTCCTCTTCGAGCTGACCGTCGGACATCCCCCGTTCGTCGGCGACAGCCCGGTCAGCGTGGCGTACCAGCACGTCCGGGAGGATCCGCGCCCGCCGAGCTCGATCGTTCGCGACCTCCCGCCGGACATCGACGCGATCGTCCTGAAGGCGCTCGCGAAGAACCCGCTGAACAGGTACCAGAGCGCCCAGGAGATGCGTGCTGACGCGCTCCGTGCGGTCTCCGGCCGCCCGGTCATGGCCACCCCGGTGATGAGCCAGGCCGAGACCGTGGCGATGACCGGCGGCGGCCCGCACCAGTGGCAGCCGCAGGGCGCCACCACGATGCAGCGGCCGATTCCGGGTGGGATGGGTCAGCAGGGCAATCCGGAGAACAAGTCGTCCTGGGTGATGGCGGTGCTGGCCGGCCTGAGCGTGCTGGTCGTGATCGTGCTGGGTGTCGCACTGGCGATGAGCCGCGACCGCGACAACGAGCCCGAGACACCGGCAGTCACCACGGTCACCATGCCGAACCTTGTCGGGCTCAGCGAGGCTGACGCCCGCAAGGAACTCGATCAGCAGGGCCTGACCAACCGGACCGCGCAGGATCCGACGACCAAGAAGGACTGCACCGGCGACGTCGTGGCGCAGGCGCCGATTGCGAACACGCAGATCGAGGTCACCACCTCGGTGAGCTACCAGCTCTGCCTCGCACCCGAGGACGTCCAGGTGCCGACCGGCCTGGTCGGCGGCACGACCAGCGCGGCCGAGGCGGCCCTGGTCGCGAAGGGTCTCACCCCGGTGATCCGCGAGGTGGCCAGCATCAAGCCCAAGGGCGAGGTCATCTCGGTGGAGAGCGCCGGCAAGAGCGTCGAACCGGGCACGTCGATCACCGTGAAGGTGTCCGACAACAGCCAGGTCGAGGTTCCCGAGGTGACGGGTCTGTCGCAGGAGATCGCTCAGGACCGGTTGGAGCAGGCCGGCCTGAACTTCAGCATCGAGACGATCCAGGCCGAGGGCAACCCGGGCGACGTCGCCAAGCAGAGCGTGGCCAAGGGCAAGAAGGTCGACAAGGGCAGCACGGTCGTCCTCAGCGTGATCGGTGAGCCGGTCGAGGAGTCGCCGAGCCCGGACCCGTCGACGGGGGAGACCCCGCCGGAGGAGGACGACGGCAGCGGCGGCGGCACGTCGCAGTAACAGCAGCTGACAAGAAGAGGCCGGTGACCCCGCGAGGGTCACCGGCCTCTTTCGTTGTGGTCAGGCAGTCGCGAACGCGGACTTGCGGCGGGTCTCCACCTCGGCGGCGAGCGCCGGGGCTTTCTCCAGGGCCGACGACAGGCCGCAGGAGGCCAGCCAGTTCGCCAGCATGGTGTGGCCGCCCTCGGTGAGCACCGACTCCGGGTGGAACTGCACACCCTCGATCGGCAGCTCGCGGTGCCGCATCGCCATGACAACCCCGGATTCGGTACGCCCGGTAACCTCGATCTCGGCCGGCAGCGTCTCCGGCAGCACGGCGAGCGAGTGGTACCGGGTCGCGGTGAACGGGTCCGGCAGGCCGGCGAGCACGCCGTCGCCGGTGTGGTGCACCTCAGAGGTCTTGCCGTGCAGCAGCTCCGGCGCCCGGGTCACCGTCGCGCCGAATGCCGCGCCGATCGCCTGGTGGCCGAGGCAGACGCCGAACATCGGCAGCTTGCCCGCGTACGCCTTGATGACGTCCATCATGATGCCGGCGCGTTCCGGTGTGCCGGGGCCGGGTGAGAGCAGCAGACCCGCGGCGCCGAACTCGCCCACCTCGGCGACCGAGATCTCGTCGTTGCGCCGGACCTCGCACTCGGCACCGAGCTGACCGAGGTACTGGACCAGGTTGAAGACGAACGAGTCGTAGTTGTCGATGACCAGGATGCGCAAATCATCACCTGCTGGGGCTGGAGCTGGGATGGGGGTCATTGGAGTGAGTGCTGTAGGGCAGCTCGTCGGGCGCTTCCGGGTCCTCGCCCGAGTCGTCACCGGGGATGACCGTCTCCGAGTCGACCTGACCGGAGCCGGACTCGACCTGCACATCGTCGAACGGCAGCAGCGGCGTGGCCCAGGGGAAGATCACGTACCAGAGCAGCGCGCCGGTCGCGGCGATCAGCCCGAGCGAGACGGACAGCTTGCCCCAGACAGCACCCGGGAGCTTGCGCCAGATCCAGGCATACATCTGTCAGGACGCCTTCATCTCGGCAGGCATGCCGGCATCCGGCTTGGACTGGTCGCGGGGGACCGTGCTCACCAGCTCGGCGTGCACGATGAGCCGCTCGTAGTTGTTGAACTTCGGGTTGCAGGTGGTGAGGGTCAGCAGGGCCTTCGTCGGCGTCGCTTTGGGCTTACCGGGTACCGGCGCGACCACCTCGACCTGATTCGGACGGACGACCTCGGACTTGTAGACGTGGTAGACGAACCAGCTGTCCCGCGTCTCGACGCCGATCACGTCACCGTCGTTGAGCTCGTCCAGCCGCCAGAAGATCTTCTTGATCCGGTGGCCGGCGACCGAGAAGTTGCCGATCTCGCCGGGCAGGGCGGTGTCCGGGTAGTGGCCGGGCGCGTACTTGATGTCGTCCGGCTGGACGCCGTTGACGACCACCCACTCCTTGTCGAACTTCGGGATGTAGAGGCGGCCGACGAGGCTGTCGCCGGGCGCGGCCGGACCCTGTGCCGCCGCCGTGGGCGCCACGGTCGGATCGGCCCAGGCCTGGTCCAGCTCCTGCGCCAGGTTGTCCTGCTCGGACTGGACCTTGGCCGAGTTTCCGAAGACCTGGTAACCGGCGAAGAGAAGCACGATCAGACCGAAAGTGATCATTACTTCGCCGGAGGTCCGGATGCCCGTGCGGATCCGGGAACCGACGGTGGGCCGCGTCAGCTCGGAGTACACGCTCTTGTAGCCCTCGCCGGTCTGCTCCGGACGGAGTTTGACCACCCGCTCACCGCGTTTCGGATTGCTGGAATCGTCGTCCGGAGTCTCGGCGTCAGCCGGGTCTCCCGGGCTCGCGGGGCTGACCGGGGTCGCACTGACCGAGGCCGCGCCGAGCGTCGCATCAGGCCCGGCCGCCTCACGCGCGGCTTGCGCCGCCGCGCCGGGCGGGAGAGCGGTGAGCTTGCCGGGCAGCGGAGCTCCGGCCGGCAGCGTGGGGAGCATGCCGGTGGGGGCGTCGATCGTGCGGATGACGGTGGTCACGCTGGGGTCCCGGGTGGGCCCGACAGCCCCGTTGGGGTAACCACCGACCGCCGCACTGCCGTGACCCGGGGCATGGCCGTTGCCTGAGGCATGGCCGTGACCCGGGGCCTGGCCGTTGGTGGACCCGCCGGATGAGCCGCCGGCCGGGACGCTCGCGGCGCCGGCTGCAGGGACCGGGACGCTGGCTGCCCCGGCTGCAGGGACCGGGACGCTGGCTGCGCCGGTCGCAGGGACCGGGACGCTGGCTGCGCCGGTGGCCTGGCCGGTGGCCGCGCTCATCGCGGCCCACTTCTGCTCGGCCACGGAGGGCTGGTCGGCGGCGGACCGCTGGGCGGCCACCGGTCGCTGGGCATCCGCCGGGTTCTGGTTCTGCGGGCCGGTCGGGGCCTGGGTGCCTGCCGCGCGCTGCGCGCCCACCACACCGAAAGCGGCGGTGGCGTCAGCTGCGAACGGCGTCCTGGCCTGCGGGGCCGGACTCTGCGGCTGATAGCTCGAAACCGTCGGAACCGGAGCCGTCGGACTCTGCGGCACGTGACCCTGCGCGACCTGACCCTGGGAGATCTGGCCCTGGGAGATCTGGCCCTGCGGGATCTGGCTGTGTGGCGCCGGGCTCTGGGGCACCGGGCTCTGGGGTGCCGGGCCGCCTGCGCCGGTGGGCTGCCATCCGGCGGTGGTGTCCGATTCTGCACGTCGTCTGCGGCCGACTCGGGTGGCCGGCGCGGGGGCGGGTGACTGCGGCGCCTCGATGGGCGGCTGCGGAGTCGCGGCCCACTCGGTGGTGGTGTCACCTCGGGAGTCCGCCAGCGGCTGGGCAGCGACCGGCTGGGCGGTGCCGTTGGTGCTGAGCCTTGCTGTGGCCGCCGGATCGGTCCAGGTAGCGGCGGGGGCGGCCGGCTCGGCGCGTGGCACCCACGAGGGCTGCTCGGCCGGGCGCGGCGCCTGGGCTGTCTGCGCACCCGGAAGCGGCGTCTGCGCACCCGGAAGCGGCTCGGGAGACACGGCCTGAGGCCGGATAGGACGGGTCGGTCCTTCAGAAGCTGAATAATCAGACGAAACACCCATTGGGGACGAAGGGGCCGTCTGTGGGGACACAGCCACTGAAGGAGCGGCGTCCAGCGAGGCCGCGGTAACCGGTGGCGTCACCCCCGCGCGCCGTCGTGCGGCGGCGGCCGCGGCGCTCACCTCATCCTGAGCGGGCAGTTCACTGCCCGGCGCAACCGCGCCCGGGGCTGGAGGTGCACTGGGAACCGCAGGAACGTCCGCGGCTGCGGGCTGCTGCGCCGCCGGGGTGCGGGTGGGGCGGGCTGGAATACCGCCCAGGCCGACCGGAGGCGCCATCGGCCCGCCGGGCACGCCGTCGTCGGATGCGTCGGTGAGCCGGGGGATGAAAGCGGTCTGACCGTCGTTGTCAGGTGCGCGGTGACGACTCACTGGGCGGCCTGCGCCGATCGGAGGTCGGTCGAACCGTCGTACGCCTGCACTGTCACGTTCTTCTCCACCTTTTCCGTGTAACCGAGCCCGAAGTCGGCGACGGCCTCGCGGAACTGCCTGACTCCATCTGCCGAGTCCAACGCACGACTCATGGCTGTGGGTTCGCCAATCGCCGTGATCTTGAACGGTGGCGAGAAGACCTGGCCGTGAAGGAGCAGCGTATTGCCGACACATCGTACCGCGCTCGTCGAGATCACCCGGACATCCATGATCGTCATAGCCTCCGCCCCGCCTGCCCAAAGGGCGTTCACAACGGCCTGAACGTCACCCTGATGCACGACGAGATCGTCGTTGTCGGGAGCGTTCTCGGCGAAGTCCGATCCGCGTCGCGGTGAGTCGTTGAGTGACACGGTGAGACCTGGGCCACGTAGCGCGGTGAAGCCGGCCGGTTCCCGGATGGCGTCCGCGTTCTCGCTGGCGATCTTGACCGGTTGGTCGACCTGGGCCAGCCGGGCGGTCTCGTCGTCGACCTCGGCGAGGAGCTTGGCGGCCCGTTTTTCGCTGGCGGCCAGACGTTCACGCTTTTCGGTGATCAACTGGGCCAGCTGCGGGCGCCGGTCGTCGCGCAGTGCCGTACCGTCTGCGGTTGTCGCGGAGGTGGTGAAGAGCAGACCCGCGGCCAATGCGATCAGCGGGACTCCCGCGGACCAGATGGATTTCTTGTGATTTCGCCGTGGCCGGAGGCCACGCGCGGCACGCCGCAGCACGAGCCGCCAGGAGGCCCCACCAGCACCGTCGTGGGCGTTGTCGCGCCCTTCGATGCCGTCGCTGCCCGCTGGAAACACCACCCCAGACTCCCTCCGAAACCCGACGCCAGGTATTTTCCTCGCCCGGCGGGTGCCTGTCTGTGCGCCGCCTTGACTACGCTAGCTGTCGAACAGTATTCGCCACGGGCAGCATTCGGGGCTTCCGGAGCCAGCCCAGCGGTGGGTTGTTCACCACTTGTTGCCCTTCAGGAGAGCACTGTGCCGAAGTCAGAGGTTCGCAAGAAGAAGGTCTACACCCCGCCGTCGGATATCCGGCCGGCGGCGGCTGGGGCGTCCAAGAAACCGAGTCCCACGTGGATTCCGGTCAGTGCGGTTGCCCTGATCGTCATCGGTATCGCCTGGCTGGTCATTTACTACCTCTCGTCCCAGCAGTGGCCGGTCGAGAGCTGGCGCTACTGGAACCTCGCGGTCGGCTTCGGCTGCATGGTCGCCTCTCTGGGCCTTCTTTCTCGTTGGCGCTGAGTTTCGCGGTCCGCTTCCTGCGGATACGTGAAAATCAGCCAAAGTGAGCGCACCCCCGCTTGTCGTGGGGTGCGCTTTACCTTGACGGACAGGTGTTCGCCCGTCTATTACTCGTGGGTAACATGGGCTGGCGCACCGCCGACCGAGGAGGCACAACCGGATGGGCATTCCACAGATCGTCGCCACCGTCTTAGCGGGGGCGATCACGGTTGTGGCCGTCTACCTGGCGGTGAAGGCCGTCCTCACGATCACCGCGGTGATCCGCCAGGGACAGCCTGACCCGGCCCGGTTCGCCGACCCCAAGACGCGTACGAAGACCATGCTGGTCGAGACCGTGGGTCACACCAGGATGCTCAAGTGGAGCGCGATCGGGGCGGCCCACTGGCTGGTGATGGTCTCGTTCGTCATCCTGTCGTCGCTGGTGCTCGAGGCGTACTTCGAGGTGGTGAGCCCGAAGCTGGGCCTGCCGATCATCGGGCACTGGGTGGTGTTCGGCCTGGTCACCGAGTGGATCGGCATCCTCGGCACGGTCGGCATCCTGTACCTGGTCTTCGTGCGTCAGCGGCAGAAGCCGGGCGCGGTGAAGCGGAGCCGGTTCCTCGGCTCGACGATGTGGCAGGCGTACTTCGTCGAGGCGATCATCATCGGCGTCCTGATCTTCGGGTTCCTCATCCGGGGCTTCAAGGTCGCCACCGACCACTTCGAGTACCCGCTCTGGGCCACTCCGCTGAGCCACGCGATCGGATCGGTGCTCCCGGCCTGGGAGGACGGCGCCACCTGGATGGCGCTCATCAAGATCCTGATCTCGATGAGCTGGCTGATCACCATCTCGCTGAACCCGACGATGGGTGTGGCCTGGCACCGGTTCCTGGCGTTCTTCAACATCTACTTCAAGCGCAGCCCGGAGAAGCCGGCCGGTTCCGGCCTCGGTGCGCTGAAGCCGATGATGAGCGACGGCAAGCCGCTCGACTTCGAAGAGGCCGACCCGGAGAAGGACCTGTTCGGCGTCAGCCAGGTCGAGCAGTTCACCTGGAAGGGCCTGCTCGACTTCTCCACCTGCACCGAGTGCGGCCGCTGCCAGTCGCAGTGCCCGGCGTGGAACACGGCCAAGCCCCTTTCGCCGAAGCTGATGGTGCTGTCGCTGCGCGATCACGCGTACGCAAAAGCTCCTTATCTTTTGGGTGGTGGCGGCAAAGACCTGATGGGTGAGGAGAAGGCCACCGAAGCGCAGCTCGCGCACATGGATGTCCTTGCGCTCGCCGAAGGCAACCGGCCGCTGATCGGCACCGCTGAAGAGGGCGGGATCATCGACCCGGACGTCCTCTGGTCCTGCACCACCTGTGGCGCCTGCGTCGAGCAGTGCCCGGTTGACATCGAGCACATCGACCACATCGTCGACATGCGGCGTTACCAGGTGCTGATCGAGTCGAGCTTCCCCTCCGAGGCCGGCGTGATGCTGCGCAACCTGGAGAACAAGGGCAACCCGTGGGGCGCACCGCAGAACACCCGTGAGGACTGGACCAAGGGTCTGGACTTCGAGGTGCCGCGGGTCGGCGAGACCGAGGACTTCGACTACCTGTTCTGGGTCGGCTGCGCCGGCGCGTTCGAGGACCGGGCCAAGAAGACCACCCGCGCGGTCGCGACGCTGCTGAACGAGGCCGGCGTCAAGTACGCGATCCTCGGCGAGGGCGAGACCTGCACCGGTGACCCAGCCCGCCGCATCGGCAACGAGTTCATCTTCCAGATGCTCGCGCAGCAGAACGTCGAGACGCTGACCGAGGCGCTCGGCGAGGACAACAAGACCAAGAAGATCGTCGCGACCTGCCCGCACTGCTTCAACACCCTGGGCAACGAGTACGAGCAGCTCGGCCTCAAGGTCGAGGTCGTGCACCACACTCAGCTGCTGGCGCACCTGGTCAAGGAAGGCAAGCTCACCCCGGTCCAGCCGATCGACGGTGACATCACCTACCACGACCCCTGTTACCTGGGCCGGCACAACCGGGTCTTCGACGCGCCCCGCGAGGTGCTCGGCGAGGCCGGCAACGTCATCGAGATGCCGCGCAACTCCGAGCGGTCCTTCTGCTGCGGCGCCGGTGGCGCCCGGATGTGGATGGAAGAGCGGATCGGCAAGCGGATCAACGTGGAGCGCACCGAGGAGGCCCTCGCGACCGGCGCCAAGACGATCGCCGTGGGCTGCCCGTTCTGCTACACGATGATCGGCGACGGGGTGACCGGTAAGGGCAAGCAGGAAGAGGTCGAGGTCGTCGACGTCGCGACCGTGCTGCTCCGGTCCCTGAAACAGGACGCCTGACCTTTGTTTCACATGAAACGGCCGCTCACCCTCGTGAGCGGCCGTTTTCCGTTTGACCCAGTGGCCCTTGTCACCGCCACGGTTGGTCCCGGATGGCCCGTATCCGGCAGAATGATGCCCGAGGTGAAGCGATCATGGACGGCCTGCTCCTGACCGCGGTGCTCCCGCTGGTGGCGTTCGCGCTGCTGACGGCGGGCAACGCGTTCTTCGTGGCCGCCGAATTCGGTCTGGTCACTGTCGACCGGGCGGAGATCGAGCAACGCGCCATGTCCGGGGATCGCCGGGCGCGTACCGTCCGGAACGCTCTGCACGGGCTCTCGTTCCAGCTCTCCGGCGCTCAGCTCGGCATCACGCTGACCGCCCTGCTCACCGGTTACCTGGCCGAGCCGGCGTTCGCCGAGCTCCTCACGCCCCTGGTGAAGCCGCTGGCCGGGTCGGCGACCGACACGATCACGCACGTCTGCGCGCTGGTCGTCGCGACACTGCTCTCGATGCTCTTCGGTGAGCTGGTGCCGAAGAACGCGGCGCTGGCCCGCCCGATGCGGATCGCGCTGCTCACCTCCGCACCCCTGCACGGCTTCTCGACGATGCTCAAGTGGCTGATCGCCGCGCTCAACGGCACGGCGAACTGGCTGGTCCGCCGCCTCGGCATCGAGCCGCAGGAGGAGCTGGCGAGCGCACGCTCCCCGGAGGAACTCGGCCTGCTCGCCGCGATCAGCGCCCGGGCCGGCGCGCTGCCCGCCGAGACCGCGACGCTGCTGCGCCGCACGATCCGGTTCGGTGAGAAACGCGCGGCCAAGGCGATGACCCCGCGCGTCGACGTGGTCGGCCTCAAGACCACGGCCAGCGTCGCCGACCTGATCACGGTGGCCCAGCAGACCGGGCACACCCGCTTTCCGGTGTACGAGGACACGCTGGACGTGGTGACCGGAGTGGTCGGCGTGAACGAGGCGCTCGGCGTGCTGCCCGAGCGCCGCGCCGCAACCAAGGTCTCCACCCTGGCGAAGGAGCCGGTCTTCGTGCCGGAGAGCCTCAGCCTCGACAAGGTCCTCGCCGCTCTGCGAGCCGCGGACGCCGACCTGGCGATCGTGGTCGACGAGTACGGCGGCACCGACGGCGTCGTCACCGTCGAGGACCTGATCGAGGAGCTGGTCGGTGAGATCGCCGACGAGTACGACATCGAGCTCGACGAGACCGCCAACCAGGAGCTGACCGCGCCCGGCGGCGAGAAGACGTTCCTCGTCGACGGCCTGCTCCGCGAGGACGAGGTGCTGGAGCAGACCCGGTTCAAGCTGCCCGAGGGGCCGTACGAGACCCTGGCCGGCTTCCTGCTGGCCCGGCTCGGTCACATCCCGGTCGTTGGTGAGTCCCTGGAGGAACACGGGTGGGAATTCACCGTGATGGAGGTCGACCGGCACCGCATCGAACAGGTGCGCGTCGTCGCCCCGCCGGAGCCGGCCGATGACTGAGCTGTTGTTCGTCGCCGTCCTGCTGATCGGAAACGGTCTTTTTGTCGGTGGCGAGTTTGCTTTGATCGCGTCTCGGCGTACCGCGCTGGAACCGCTCGCCGAGACCTCCAAGGCCGCACGCTGGGCGTTGTCGGCGATGAGCCAGATCCCGCTGATGATCGCCGGCGCGCAGCTCGGCATCACCATCTGCACCCTGGTCCTCGGCGCGCTCGCCGAGCCGACCGTCGCGCACCTGCTGGAGGGCCCGTTCGGCGCGATCGGCCTGCCGGAGAACGTCGTACACCCGGTCGCTTTCGTCTTCGCCCTGGTGATCGTGACGTTCCTGCACACGGTGATCGGCGAGATGGTGCCGAAGAACATCACCCTGGCCGGACCGGAACGCTCGGCGCTCATCCTCGGCCCGTTCATGCTGGCGTTCTGCATCGCCACGAAGCCGCTGCTCAACGCGATGCGCTGGGCCTCCCGCCTGATCCTCAAGATCTGGGGGATCGAGACCACCGACGCGGTCAAGACGGTCTTCACCGCCGAGGAGCTGGCCGGCATGGTCACCCAGGCGCGCAGCGAGGGCCTGCTCGGCTCGGAACAGTACGCCCGCATCCACGCCGCACTCGGCCTCAACAGCCGGACCGCCGCCGACACTCTGCTGCCCTGGTCGCGGGTCACGACGGTCGCCGCGGACGTCTCACCGGCCACCCTCGAGGCGGTGGCAACCCGCAGCGGTCGCTCACGCTTCCCGGTGGTCCAGCGCGACACCCGCCGGGTGCTGGGCTTCGTGCACGTCAAGGACATCATTGGGTACGCGGCAACGCAGCGCCGTCTCCCGATCCCCGCCGAGGTGATCCGGCCTCTCGCGGTCGTCGCCCCGGAGCGCAGCCTCGCTGATCTGCTGCTGACGATGCGGCGCGACCGGCTGCACATCGTGCTGGTCAGCGACGGGCGCCGGCCGCTCGGAGTGATCACTTTGGACGACGTCCTGCACGCGGTAGTCGGCGAGCCGGCCGGAGCGGCCGCAAAGATCCGCTGACCTCTTTGGTGGGTTCCGCCTCGGTTGTTCGACGGAACGCGTAAGGGTGCAATCGCTCACACGCGGAGTTTCATACGGCTCTCGCCCGGATAATCCGGACAATAACCCCCATGCTTCACAAAAGACGGCGCGCTTATCCGCTCGGCGCCCTGTCAGCCACACTCGTTCTCAGCTGCGCCCTCCTGTTGATCAATCATCTCCCAGCCCAGGCCAGCAGCCCGGCTGCCGCGCCGCCCGCGGCGGGTGTCCTGGAGCCTTCAGCGGGTTTCCTGAAGCCTTCAGCGGGTGTCCTGGATAACGCCGGGTCCGCCTCCGCACGATCCACTCCCGGCCAGGTCAGGGTCGCCGGCGGCCCGGTGAGCCTCCGATACGACTTCGACGACGGCGTGGGCAGACCCATCGCTGACCTCCGTGGACGGTACGAACTACGGCCTCTCGGCCAGAACGGCGGCCGGCTTCGGCTCGTACCCCAGGGTGGTGGCCTCGCTGTCGACTACCCGGACCGGTGCACGCTGGCCCGGGAACGCGACTGCCCCCGGGCGATCCTGGAAGGCGTACGCGACGACACCCTGAACCCGGGCCGCCGGGCGCTCCGATACGGCGCGTCCGTCCTGATGACCCACGCGGACCTGGCCGACGGCGCCAACGTGCTGCAGAAGGGGTACTCAGTCGGCGGGGTGAGCCAGTTCAAGCTGCAGGTCGACCACCGGCAGGGCCACCCGAGCTGCGTGATCGCCGGCCAGCGAGCCCGAATCTACCGAGCCGAACCGACGATGGACGTGGCCGACGGCACCTGGCACTCCCTGGAATGCCGCCGCACCCCGAACCGCCTGATCATGTTCGTCGACGGCGTGCTGAGAGCCTGGGTCCCGATCCCACCGCTCCTGTCGATCGCCAACGCCGAGCCGCTGAGAGTGGGCGGGAAGGGCGCGGCCCCGGGCAACGACCAGTTCGCCGGCGCCATCGACAACGTCTTCCTGAACATCACCACCTGACCAACGGCGGCTCGCGCGGATCCTGGCGCACATGGCGAACGGCCACAGCGTCTCGGTGGTGCCAGAGCACGCCGAGCTGACCACCCAGCAGGCCGCGGACCTTCTCAAAGTGTCACGTCCGTACCTGATCGGGCTGCTGGAAGCAGGCGAGATCGAGTTCCGGAAGGTCGGCACCCACCGCCGCGTCCTGGCCGGCTCGATCCTGGCCTACAAGTACCGAGACGACCTACGCCGCCGCACCGCCGCCGACGAGCTGGCGCAGCTCGCCCAGGACATGGGCGAGCGGGGGCTCGTCAGCGGACCTTGACGGAGGGGCTGGTGGCTCGGCCGTTGGTGTGGCCGGGGCGTTTGGCGATCACGGTGACCGTGAGCTTCTTGCCCCGCATCGAGGACTTCAGCTTCAGGGTCGCCCCGGTCGCGCCCTTGATCAGCTTTCCGTTCAGGCGCCACTCGTACTGATAGGCGGTCGCCTTCGGTGACCAGGTGCCGGCCGACGCCTTCACCTTCTTGCCGACCTTCGCGGTGCCGGTGATCTTCGGCTTCTTCGTCGCCTTCGGCGCCTTGCCCTTGGCCACCGCGGCCGAGGCCGCGGACTTCGCCACCCCGCTCACATGCCCGGCGCGCTTTGCAGTGACGGTCACGGTCAGGCGTTTCCCCAGCATGGCGGCGGGGATTGGGTACGCCGAACCGGTCGCGCCCTTGATTGCGACCCCGTTGGCCGACCACTGGTAGGCGTACGAGGCCGCCGTCGGGGACCAGGTGCCGGTGCTGGCGGTGACCGTGGAGCCGACGGCGACGGTTCCGCTGATCGTGGGGGCCTTCGAGGCTTTCGGCGCCGATCCGGCCACGACCGCGGCCGAGGCAGCGGACGTCGCCACTCCGGACAGATGTCCGGCACGCTTGGCGGTGACGGTCACGGTCAGGCGTTTCCCCAGCATGGCGGCGGGGATTGGGTACGCGGAACCGGTCGCGCCGCTGATCGCGACCCCGTTGGCCGACCATTGATAGGCGTACGACGCCGGCGCCGGGAGCCAGGTGCCGGTGCTGGCCTTGACCGTGGAGCCGACAGCGAGGGTTCCGCTGATGGCGGGCGCCTTCGTCGCGATCAGCGCGTTGCCGACGGCGAGGGCAGCGCCCCGGCCGTCGGCCGGGGTGGCGGTGAGTGTCCAGGTGAAGGCGTTGTCGGCGACCGCTCGGCCGGCCGGATCCTTGCCGTCCCAGGTGGCCTCGATCAGGCCGTGAGCGGTCGAGCCGTTGATCGTGCGCAGAATCGCCCCGGTTGTGCTCCGGATCGTCAGCTGCCAGGACGAGGCCGGCTTCGACAGCCACCAGGAGCCGGTCCAGTTCACGGCCTTGGCGCCGACCTCGGCGTCGATGACCGCGAGATCCGCCGCCGGAGTTCCCGTGGGCACGATGTGCACTCGCTGCTGGGTATCGACGTAGGCGACCCCACCGCCGAACCGGTCAACGGTCCAGTTGGTCCGCTGCGCGTCCTGATCGTCCTCCATCGCCCAGAAGCCGAGCTGTGCCGCGCTCGCCAAAACCCGGCTGGGCAGGTCGGCGTACGAACCACTGGCCGGAAGCCCATTGTGCAGGTCGATGAGCCGGAGCCCGGTGTTGGTGACCTGTTCGACCAGATAGCCGTCGCCGAGCAGCACTTCGTCGGCCGGAGCGGTGACCGTGCGCTTGGTGGCTCGGTCGTAGATGCCGGCCCCGACGATGCCGCCCAGGAAGTGCTTGCAGACCCAGTACACCCACCGTCCGACGGCCTGCAGCTCGGAAGGAATACAGCCGTTGCGTGTCGCGAAGCTCTCGAGGACGGCGCCGTCGGGCAGCCGGGTGGCTTGGATGACGCCGGTGAGGCCGGCGCTCTCCGATGCGAAGTTGGCCGGAGCGGTGCTGCTCCACAAGGTCGAACCCCAGATCGCCGCAGCGACATGCTCGCGCCTCTTGAGGATGGCTCCGTCATGGAAGTCGACGAGGTACTGCGCTCCGTCCTCGACAATTCCGTAACGCCCCGACAGATCGGCCAGTTCGGCCCGGGTGCTGCCGATGGGGACGGCGGGACCGTCGTTGCTTCGGGCGCCGTTGGAATACAGCAGCGTGCTGCCGTGCTCATCGCTCGTCACCCGACCGTGATGGCCGGCGCCGTCGGCGAACATGTGAATGCAGCGGGACTTGTCCACGGGACAGGACGGTTCCTCGTCCTGGTGCGCAAGGACCAGACCGTCAACCGTGGATCGGGTGACACGGGGCGCTGTTCCGCTGCTGATCCAGGCGCTGCGGTACGAGCCGATGATCGCGGAGCCCTCGTAGATCGTGCTGTTGTCGGCGGTGGTGAGGACACCGCTGCCGAGGGACAGTCCGTACACGTCGGCGGGTGCTGGTTCCACCGCGATCACTCGGGTGCGGACGATGGAGCCGTCGCCGGCCTCGGAGATCCGGTAGATGCCCCAGTCCAGGTCACCCTCGGCGACGCTTTCCTGCGCACCCGCCACCAGCACGGAACCGTCGGGTGCCGGCGTGATCTGGAAGGCGGCAGGGTCCATGATCTTGGTGGTGCGCGACCCGGTCATCGCCCAGAGGGCCTGCCCACGATATTGGTTGTCGCCCGGAGAGATGGGCTCGACGGCAAGCACGGCCGATCCGGTGATCCCGAAATCCGCCTCGATTCCGACCGGCGAGACGACCTGGTGCAGCACGGCGGTCGTGTCGGCACGGTCGAGCACGTCCACCTTGTCGCCACGCAGCCGAAGTATCGAGTCCGCGCCGAGGCGGAATCCTTCGACCTCCCACGCGGCAGAGCCGTCGATCCGATCGGGCAACGGGGTGAATTCCCCGTCGGCCAGGTCGACGATTCCCCACCGCTGGTTGCCGTTCGTGCCTTGCGGATCCACGTAACGAAGAATGATCGATCGCGCGTCGCCATCCTCGATCGTGATCAGGCCGGCCCCAGCGGGGATTCCGGTCGCCACCACCTCGGTGACCAGGCCATTCGTCAGCCGCCACAGGTGGTAGGTGTCCGTCGACCCGTACTCGCCGGCCCGGCTGACCACGGTCTCGCCGTAGGTTCCCAGATAGTTGTGCTCCGCGGGGAGCATGACGTCCCCGATCGCGACATTCGCTCGGAGCAGGCTGATGCGCAGTGGATCGTCGTCGGACTGGATGGCGATGACATCGGAGCCGCGGCCGTACCCCGGCCCCGAAATGCCGCCACTCCAGCGTCCCGAGTCGATGTCGTACCGAATCGGCGACGCCAGCCTCTGCCCCACCGCACTGGTCACACCATTCGCATAACCGGTCCAGAGCAGCCGGTCGTCACCCTCTTGAACCCAGAGAAACCCGCTGTCCCCGGCATTCAAAATCAAAGTGAACCGAGGCACAGCCCGATCAGCAGCCGAAACCACCACCTCCCCCGCCACCACCCCAGCAGCGGACGAAGGAGCCGGGCAATACACCCCCACCCCCACCCCCAGCCCCACCACAAGGCCAAGAGACACAACCGCACGCCCGGCAAAGCCCACGAAGGACACGAAGCCCACCCAATCCCCCAAAGGGTGAAAACCACAAAAAGTCGCCACCCAATCCACCGGGAAACCCACCAGGGAGGACGCGTGCCAGGCACCTTACTGCCAGCCAGGAACCTTGATCAACATCAAAAGCCGTACCAACGAAAGAGAATGACCACCCACAAAGGGCGACCAAAAGTCACCGTGGGGGTCTGGGGGCTCGGCCCCCAGGCAGAAATGCGAAGAGGCGCGGTTCGCGCTTTCCGCGAACACACGCCTCCGCCTCCGAGCGGGTGACGGGAATCGAACCCGCACTGTCAGCTTGGGAAGCTGATGTTCTGCCATTGAACTACACCCGCAAGCGGCCCCACTGTACCTGATTATCCGACTGCACGGCGGGACCGCCCCGGCTTGTCAGCTGGCGACGGCCAGGGTTCTGCGTAAGTTTCTGGTGGCCTGCCACGTCTGGGCGAATGCTGGTGCGAACGGGGTGGCTGCCAGGGGTAGGGCGCCGGCTGGGCCGTGGTGGCGGAGCATGGCGGTGTCGATGGTCAGCTCGAAGAGGCTCCAGTCGACGTCGGGTGAGGCGTGGAGGGTGCCGGCCAGGTGGGTGATCGCGGCCGGGTCGGTGACCTCGATGGCGCGGCCGGTGATGGTGGCCTCGTCGTCGTTGTCCTCCGGTGGGTACGCATGAAGGGCGTACCGACCGTCGCGCACCAGGTCGCGGCGCTTGGGTGAGTCGACGATGAAGCAGTAGAGGCCGTCGTCGGTGAAGACGGGCGAGACGGGGTGCACCCGGGGGCCGCCGTCGGGGCGCACGGTGGCGAGGTATCCCATGCCGGGGCCGTACTGCTCCATGAGCGCACGGATGCCGGCGGCGAGCAGCGGCTCGGCGGCGGCGAAATCGGACCAGGTTGCCATGGGAGCAGTCTATCGAACATGTGTTCGAGTCATCCAGTGAACACGCCGATATGGGCAGGTCGGTATGGTGTTGCGATGCTGCTCTCCGACCGTGACCTGGTCTCCGAGATCAAATCCGGGGATCTCTCGCTGGAGCCTTTCGAGCCGTCGCTCATGCAGCCGTCCAGCATCGACGTGCGGCTGGACCGCTTCTTCCGGGTGTTCAACAACCACCTCTACACGCACATCGACCCTGCCGAGCAGCAGGACGAGCTGACCGCGTCGGTGGAGGTCGCCGACGGTCAGCCGTTCGTGTTGCATCCGGGCGAGTTCGTGCTGGCGTCCACCCTGGAAGTGATCAGCCTCGGTCAGCAGCTTGCTGCTCGGCTGGAGGGTAAGAGCAGCCTCGGGCGGCTCGGCCTGCTGACGCACTCGACGGCCGGTTTCATCGACCCCGGGTTCTCCGGGCACGTCACGCTGGAGCTTTCCAATGTGGCGAACCTGCCGATCAAGCTGTGGCCGGGGATGAAGATCGGCCAGCTCTGCATCTTCCGGCTGTCCAGCCCGGCGGAGCACCCCTATGGGTCGTCGGTCTACGGGTCGCGGTACCAGGGGCAGCGCGGGCCGACGGCGAGCCGATCGGCAATGAACTTCAAGACCTGGCCAACTGCCTGACGGCGAGGCCTTGGGCTGCGGCCATGGCCAGGATCTGATCGACCTGGTCGGTGGTGAGGCCCATTGTCGGCACCGGCATGAGCCGGCCGTCGGCCAGGCCGAACACCAGCTGGCCGGGGAGCTCGTCGACCGAACGGATGGCGGGCCATGCGTACGAATGACGGCTCTGGTCGTCAGCGCTGGCGATGCCGCCCCCGCTGATCTCGTACGTGGTGGGCCGGCCGCCGCGCATGGCCTGGCGGGCGGTGCGGTTGAGCATGATCAGCGGTACGCCGACGGCCAGAACCGCGCCGATCGTGAGCAGCGCCGGGCTGAGGCTGCCGGTGGTCACCAGCACGAACGCCGCGGCGAGCAGCCCGGCCCAGCCGGCGGAGCGGGCCAGGAACACGGGCCGGCGCAGGCCACGCCGGACGGCGGCCGCGATCAGGACCGGGTCGGGGGCCGCGGTGATCTGGATCTGCACACCCGCAACGGTAGGTTCAGTCACCGCAAATCGTCACCGTGCGGATATCCCGGGCATTTCGCTCAGCGGCTGATCCATCCATCACCCGATCGGGCCAGACGCGGATCTACGATGAGCGGCGTGTATCTGATGATTTCGAAGTACCTGAAGCCGCTCGCTGAGGTGGACGCCGCCCGCGAGGATCACCTGGCCTTCGTCGACGGACTGGAGAAGGGCGGGTTCTCGGTCACCGCCGGGCGCCAGGACCCCGCTGCCGGCGGCATCATCCTGCTCGACGTCGACACCCAGGCCGAGGCCGAGGCGCTGATCGCCGAGGACCCGTACGTGCAGCGTGGGCTGGCTGTCTACACCGCTACGGGCTGGCACCCGACGCGTGGCGCGCTCGCCGGGTATCAGCGGGTACGGCCCAGCGCTTAGGGCGTACCCAAAGGGCCGCGAGGAAGGATGAGAGGCCTCGCGGCCTGGATCACGGGTCCAGGTCGGACCCGGACAGCAGGCTTCGGATGATCAGCTCGGCGGTGACCGCGGGCGGGCATTCATCGACGATCACAGCGGTGCCCACATAGCGATCGCCGACAAGATTTCGCAGGCCACGGGCCTGTGCGCCGGTCGAGGCCCAGTCGTCGACGATCAGGACTCGGTCGGCGGGGGAGATCAGCCACTCGCGCACGCCCAGGTGCTGGACGTCGCCGCGGTGGTCGGCCGGGACCTCGGTCCAGATCATCGGCTCGGCGATCGGCCGGCGGGCTCCGGCGCGGTACGCCTCGACGAAACCGACTCCGAGGGCGCGCGCCACGAGCGGGCCGAGCATAAATCCGGTGACTTCTGGCGAGACCACAACGGTGGGACGGTCTGACCGGAAGAGATCAGCGAGTGCTGGACCGAGACCGTCCAAAATTCTCGGTTCACGCCACCAGCCGGAGCGGTCGCTGACGAAATATTCGCTGTTCGGGCCGGGGTTGGTCCAGCGAAACTCGGAACGCAGAAGATCACGCAGATCGGTGCTCACACCAACATCCTGTCACCGAGGACCGGTTCTTCCTGGACCGACCGAATGACGCCGGTACTGACGGGTGGACAGAACCGCCTCAGCCTAGGGGTCAAGATGATGCCTGAGGACACGTCGATCGGGCATGCTGTTCGGCGGAACCATGCCTACTTTGCTGCCGGGCCGACGCCCGATGAGTCCAGGGAACCGCGCCGGGCTCGGCGCGGCCATTGTGATGCTCGCTGTCGTGTCCGCCGTGGAGCTCACCGACCCTGATTCCGCCGAGTTCGTGGGCCTGCTGGCGGCGGTGCCGTTCCTCGCCGCTGTCTTCGCGGCGTGGCAGTTCGTGCTCGGTGTCGGCGTGGTGGCCACGGTGGTCGGCGCGATCTTCGTGGGCGCGTCCGGCGGCCAGGGCATGGCCAGTGTGGTCAACCTGATGGGGATCATGCTCGCGACCGGTGTCGCGGCGGCCGGCGCCACCATCCGGGAGCGCCAGGCGGATCGGATCGCCGAGTTGCTGCGGCTCGCCTCGGTGGCCCAGCAAGCGGTGCTGCGCCCGATCGGCCCACAAGTGGGAGCGCTCTCGGTCGCTGGGCGTTACATCTCGGCCACCGCTGCGGCGGACATCGGCGGAGACCTGTACGAAGCGCTGAACACGCCGTACGGGGTCCGGATCATCATCGGTGACGTCCGGGGCAAGGGTTTGGACGCGGTTCGCCTGGCGAGCATCGTGCTGGGCTCGTACCGGCATGTCGCGTACGAACGGCCCGATCTCAAGTCGATCGTTGCGGACCTGGACCGGGCGGTGGCCCGGAGCGTCGGCGACGAGGACTTCGTGACCGCCGCGCTCGTCGAGGAGCGCGGCGGCACCCTGACCATCGTGAACTGTGGACATCCGGCGCCGTTGCTGCTGCGCCGGGGCCAGGTCATTCCACTGGAGCCCCCGGCACCGGCGCCGCCGCTCGGTTTCATGCCCGAGGTCAAGGCACGGGTCGAGCGGCTGGAGCCCGGCGACCGGTTGCTGCTCTTCACGGACGGGCTCGGCGAAGCTCGCCGCGAGGGCGAGTTCTTCCCGACTGCGGACCGGGCCTGGCGTCTGCTCGGGCACGGCACGGTCGGGGACGGCCTGGCGTCGCTGGAAACCGCGCTCGTCGACTGGGTCTACGGCCGGCTCGAGGACGACATCGCCCTGGTTCTTCTGGAATATGTGGGCCCGGACGGCGACGCTGCCGTGTCGGTGCCGAGTTGGGAAGTCGGAGCCGCAGGCTCCTAGGCCGCTCTTTTAAAGCCGGCTCTTAGGCCGCCGTGGTCTCGTCAGGCTCCGGCGCTGCCGGGGAGGTCGGCGCCGGAGCTGGTGGGGCCGTCTCGGGCTGGCGATGCCGTCCGACGTAATTGCGGGGCTGGCTGGCCTGGCGCGGCTCCGGGATCAGGTTCTTGATCGTGGCGAACATCGCGTCCCCCTGGGTGTCGGCGAAACGTTCTTCGCTGTCTATCCGGAGAAACGAACCTCATCGGCGAGCGATACGTGGTTCTGAGGGTCGAAGTCCGCAAATGGCCGAACGGTGGTCAGGTAAGCCACCCGATCGGCGACGTTTGTCCCACGAACCGGCGGACAGGCTCCCCTACCCGGTGGGTCTGACCCGAAACCCTGCCCGGGTTGTCGCTGGCTACCGATGGGTAATACAGTGGGGTTACTGACGGGTAACTCGCGTCCAGGAGAGCGGGGCCAAGCACGATGACGCACTACAAGAGCAACCTTCGGGACCTCCAGTTCAACCTGTTCGAGGTCTTCGGAGCGGAAAAGTCGCTCGGCCAGGCGCCGTTCGACGAATTCGACCTGGAGAGCGCCCGCGACGTGCTCGCCGAGGTGGACCGGCTGGCCCGGGAGGACCTCGCTGCCAGTTACACCGACGCGGATCGCAACCCGCCGGTCTTCGACCCGGCGACGAACACCGCGCCGCTGCCGGAGTCGTTCAAGAAGTCGTACGAGACGTTCATGGCGTCCGAGTTCTGGCGGCTGGACCTGCCGACCGGTCTCGGTGGCACGCCCGCGCCCCGCAGTCTCGTGTGGGCCGTCGCCGAGCAGATCCTCGGTGCGAACGCCCCGATCTGGATGTACTCGTCCGGCCCGTCCTTCGCCAACGTCGCGTGGACCGAGGGCACCGAGGAGCAGAAGCAGTGGGCCAAGCTCTTCGTGGAGAAGCAGTGGGGCTCGACGATGGTGCTGACCGAGCCGGACGCCGGTTCGGACGTCGGCGCCGGCCGGGCCAAGGCCATCCCGCAGGCCGACGGCTCGTGGCACATCGAGGGCGTGAAGCGCTTCATCACCTCGGGTGAGCACGACCTCACCGACAACATCATCCACTACGTTCTCGCCCGCCCGGTGGGCGTCGAGGGCGAGGGTGGCCCCGGCACCAAGGGCCTGTCGCTGTTCATCGTGCCGAAGTACCACTTCGACGCGGAGACCGGCGAGCTGGGCGAGCGCAACGGCGTCTACGCCACGAACGTCGAGCACAAGATGGGCCTCAAGGTCTCCAACACGTGCGAGATGACCTTCGGTGAGCACGGCACCCCGGCCAAGGGCTGGCTGCTCGGCGAGGTGCACCAGGGCATCCGGCAGATGTTCATGATCATCGAGAACGCCCGGATGATGGTCGGCACGAAGGCCATCGCCACCCTGTCGACCGGTTACCTGAACGCGCTGGAGTACGCGAAGAATCGCGTACAGGGCGCCGACCTGGTGCAGAACACCGACAAGGCCGCGCCGCGCGTCACCATCACCCACCACCCGGACGTACGCCGCTCGCTGCTGCTGCAGAAGTCGTACGCCGAGGGTCTGCGTGCCCTGGTCATCTACACCGCGACCTGGCAGGACAAGGTTGCCATCGCGACCGCGGCCGGCGACGAGAAGGCCGCGAAGATCGCGAACAAGATCAACGACTTCCTGCTCCCGCTGGTCAAGGGCGTCGGCTCCGAGCGGGCGTACGAACTGCTCGGTCACGAGTCGCTGCAGACCTTCGGTGGTTCCGGCTTCCTGCAGGACTACCCGCTGGAGCAGTACGTCCGGGACGCGAAGATCGACACCCTGTACGAGGGCACGACCGCGATCCAGAGCCTCGACCTGATCTTCCGCAAGATCGTCAAGGACAACGGCCGGGCGCTCGGCACCATCGCCGCGGAGATCCAGGGCTTCGTCGAGAGCGAGGCCGGCAACGGTCAGCTCAAGGACGAGCGGCTGGCCCTCGGCAAGGCGCTCGGCGAGATGCAGCAGATCCTGGGCATCACGCTGGGCTGGCTCCAGGAAGTACAGGGCGGCGAGGCTCGCGAGCTCTACAAGATCGGCCTGAGCTCGCGCCGGATCCTGCTGGCACTCGGTGACGTTGTCCTCGCGTGGCTGCTGCTGCGCCAGGCCGAGGTGGCGCTGAACGCGCTGAACACCGAACTGTCCGAGGCGGACAAGTCGTTCTACACCGGCAAGGTGGCGGCGGCTCGCTTCTTCGTCCGCGAGATCCTGCCCCGGATCGGCTCCGACCGTCGCATCATCGAGAACACGAACCTCGATGTGATGGATCTGCCCGAGGACGCTTTCTGATCCTCGCGGTGCACAAGCTTTTCCCACTCTCCTGAAAAAGACGAAGGCCGGCGGACAATGGCGTCCGCCGGCCTTCGTTGTTCCCCGGAACTTTTCGCCACTTGGTATCAGAAATGATCTTCGATATGCTCCCGAGTCAATCTTGTGTGGACACATGGCAACGGGGGCCATCGGTGCGCGTTCTGACTTTTGCTCTTGTCACCAGCCTGCTCGCCGGAGCGTTCGCCGCTCCGGCGGCCGCCGCGGAGACTTCGCGGACGAAAATCGATGCCGTTACGGCCGTGCCGACCGCCGAGGTCGTCTCACCGGATTGGTACAAGCGGGTCCGCAGCGGCCCGATCACGGTGGTCGTCCGCGGTTCGGCTGACGTCGTCTCCGCGTCGGTCAACGACGTCGTCATGAGTAAGGTGCCGGGCACCCTGGACTGGTCCGCGACCGTGCCGGTCACCGCGACGACGCGGGGCTTCTTCGGTGTCGCGTACGACGAGGAGGGGAACGCTGCCGCGTTCCGCAGCTACATCCTGGTCGACGACGACGGTCCCGGGTTCGACGCTCCGTTCTCCCCCGCCGCCGGTGAGCGGATCCGGGGCGACTTCCGTGCCTGGGCGAGCAAGGTCTACGACGACGGCCCGGTGGTCAAGGCGGAGCTCTGGGTGAACGGCAAGTACTACGGCTCGGACAATCCGGAGCCGCCTTACAACCAGGCCGGTTTCTCCGTCCTGGTGCGCCCCGGCACGTACTCCGGAAACCTCAAGCTGACCTGGAAGGTGAGCGACGAGCTGGGGAACTCGACCAGCCGCTCGTGGAACGTGATCGCGGACAACACCGGCCCGACGGGCACGGTCAACCCGAAGCAGAACACCCGGGTCCGCGGCACTTTCACCACCACGCTGACCGGAGTGAAGGACCTCTCCCGGGTGGCGTGGACCGAGCTCTGGGCGGACGGCAAGTACATCGGCATGGATCAGAAAGCGCCGTACTCCGGCAAGGTCAAGACCGGCAAGAAGAACGGCGCGGTCAAGCTGACCTGGAAGCTCTTCGACGAGCTCGGCAACTCCCGCACCTACACGCGGACCGTGGTCGCCGACAACAAGGCGCCGACCGTAAAGATCACCAAGGCTCCGAAGAACAAGGCCAAGGTCAAGGGCACGGTCAAGGTCTACGTCAAAGCCACCGACAGCTCCGGCATCGCGCGAGTCGAGCTGATCATCAACGGCAAGGTCGTGGCCAAGGACGTCAAGTCCGGCTATTTCCTCAGTGTCAACACCAAAAACCAGAAAAAGACCATGAAGGTACGGGTACGCGCATACGACAAGCTCGGCAACGTCACGTACACGACGACCCGTACCTGGCGCCGATGACATACATCTATATGATCGAACGCTGATGTCTATGGCTACGGGGGCCAATCATTGCGTGCGATTTCGTTAGGTCTTGCTGCCGTCCTAGTGGCCGGCGCGATTACCACAGTGTCCACGCCGGCGGCCGCGGCGTTGTCGGCGCTGCCTTTCACCATCGGCCTCAACCCGGGCGCTGAACCGGACAAACTCCTCAAGAGCCTGGGCTTCACGCTCCACGGGGGTACCGAGTGGATTCCCGGACTGAACGCCGTCCGTGCCGGCCTTGAATACGATGACTAATACGCGCTCAGGAACAAGCTGGACGCAGCAGTGCCGGAGCACTTCCGGTACGTGCAGCCCGAGCTGATTCTCGACTTGCACACCTCGGAACAGGCGCCGCTGACCGGCCGTGAGCTGCAGACCGTGCAGTTGCCGCGGGGCAAATCCGGGAGCGAGCCGGTGACCGTGGCGGTCCTGGACACCGGTGTCACGCCGAACAGTGATCTGCCGCCGAGCCGGTTGGTCCCCGGTGTCGACGCCACGAGGCTGCCGTTCGTCATGCTTCCCGAATACCCGGACATGGGCACAGACAGCTCGGACAAAGACGGGTACGGGACGATGACGGCCGGCATCATCGCCGGCGACTCGGGTATCTGCCCCAGCTGCCGGATCATGCCGGTGAAGATCGCTCACCAGAACGGGGGCTCGGTCCTCGGATTCTCCGCGGCGCTCGCGGCCGGCATCGTCTGGGCCGCCGACAACGGTGCCCAGGTCATCACGACGTCTGCCTCGATCTCGTCGAACCGCCAGCTGATCGCCGAGGCGGTCCAGTACGCGCTGAACAAGGACGTGCTTTTCGTCGCGTCAGCCGGCAAGTACGCGTACAACGGCTCGCCCGCCTACCCGGCGGCCATCGAGCCGGTGCTGGCGGTCAGCGCCGTCGACACGGCCGGCCGGACCACCGGACGTAGCAACTACGAGTCCGGGTGGGATCGCTGGATCGACGTCGCCGCGGCCGAGGGCGCGCCGGCGACGAACCACAAGGGCGACAAGACGTACCTCAACGGTGTGGAGGGCGCCACCGCCGTGGTGGCCGGCACCGCCGCGCTGGCCCTCTCGTCGAAACCCGGAGCGACCGCCGACGAGGTGCGCGAGGCGATCGTCGGGACCACCTCCACCCCCGGAGCGGCTTCCGGTTCTGAACGCCGGCAAGGCCGTTCACCAGGTGGCCGGCAACGACATTGCCGACCCGGAGATCACCGCGACCGGCCTCACCGCCGGCCAGCTGATCGCGAAGCCGATCGACGTGCAGCCGGCGGTCACCGACGACTACGGTTTCGCGCTCGTCGAGATGACGGTCGCCGGCAAGACGACGACCATCCGGAACCCGTGGGAGAAACTGCGGTTCACGCCGCCGGCCGGCTTCTCCGGCGACCTCGCGGTGTCGTTCCGGGTGACCGACTTCGCGGGCAAGACCGACGAGGCCACCACGGTCGTCAAGGTCGACACGGTCGGTCCGGCGGGCAGCATCGTCTCCCCGGTAGCCAACGCTCACATCCGGGGCGTGGCCAAGGTGGTGTTCCGCGGTGCGGCGGACGTCGCCTCCGCCACGGTCAACGGCGTGGCGATGAAGAAGGTCTCCGGCGACTGGACGGCGAGCGTCGCGCCCAACCGCGGCCAGCTCGTGGTCGAGGCGGCCGACTCGTCCGGCAACATCACCCGGTTCACCCGGACCGTCGTGGCGGACAACGAAGGCCCGACCGTGACGTCGATCAGCCCGGCCGCCAACGCCAAGGTCCGTGGCACCTTCACCAGCTCGCTCAGCGGAGCGAAGGACGTGAGCGGGGTCGCCAAGACCGAGCTGTGGGCGAACGGCAAGTACCTCGGCACGGGCACCTCGCGGACGGTCGCGACCGGCAAGGCCAGCGGAAACGTCAAGCTGACCTGGAAGCTGACCGACAAGCTCGGCAACTCCCGGACCTACACCCGCACGGTGATCGCCGATAACAAGGCGCCGACCGTGAAGATCACCAAGGCCCCGAAGAACAAGGCCAAGGTCAAGGGCACGGTCAAGGTCTACGTCGCGGCCACCGACACGTC
The DNA here is from genome assembly GCF_003259845.1 of Actinoplanes lutulentus. Classification (GTDB taxonomy): domain Bacteria; phylum Actinomycetota; class Actinomycetes; order Mycobacteriales; family Micromonosporaceae; genus Actinoplanes; species Actinoplanes lutulentus. The sequence continues at coordinate 92,034 of NZ_QLMJ01000010.1, read as the reverse complement.
CGGCATCGCGCGGGTCGAGCTGATCATCAACGGCAAGGTCGTCGCCAAAGATGTCAAATCCGGCTATGTCCTCAGTGTCAACACCAAAAACCAGAAAAAGACCATGAAGGTACGGGTACGCGCTTACGACAAGCTCGGCAACGTCACCTACACGTCGATCCGTACCTGGTACCGCAAGTAGTTGGTTCTCAGCCCCGGGCGGTGTGCTGGCGTGCCAGGCGCATCGCCCCGGGCTGGGTCTCCGACCACGGCTTCTCGCCGCTGTGCACGGCGAGGCCGGAGGTCTTCATTTCGACAACCGTGCCGGTGAACTGGTCGTCCGGCAGCAGCAGCGCGGACACTTCGGACACCGTCGGATTGTGCCCGACCAGCAGAACCGTCCGCACGGTCTCCGGAACCCGACGAAGAAGATCAAAGACTTCGGTACGCCCACCGAGGTACAAACCCTCGTCGTAGATGACCTCGGGTGAAACCTGCCCGTTCTCGCCCTGTGCCATCGCGATCGCAGCCGTCTGCCAGGTCTGCCGGGTGCGCCGGGCCGGTGAGCAGAGCACAAAATCAGGGTGCAGCCGCGCGTCCGCGAGCCACGCACCAGCCGCGTCCGCGTCGGACTCACCCCGCTCAGTGAGCGAACGGTCGAAGTCGACGAGGTCGCCGGGCGTCTCGGCCTTGGAGTGGCGCAACAGGATGAGCGTTCGCAAGGTCATGGGAACAGCTTGCCTGATTGGAATTTCAAGCGGGCGGGTAAACGGTCGATCGACGCATTCATCACGGTCGAGCGCTGAGGGCCCGGCCGGGCGGACACCACCCGAGGAGGGTCAGATGGGCATCGGCGCAAGCATTTTCCTGTTGGCTCTGGGCGCGATCCTGGCGTTCGCCGTGGAGGCGGACATCAGTGGCCTGGACATCAACGTGATCGGCTGGATTCTGATGGTGGCGGGCCTGGCCGGCCTGATCATCACTCTCTGGTTCTGGAGCAGCCGCCGTCGCACGGTGGTGACCCGGACGCAGCAGCCGGTCGCCGGCGCCGGTTACACCAGCGAGTACCGCGAGGTCCGTCGCAACGACGATGTTCCCCCGCCGCCGCCCCCGGCCTACTCCTGATCTAGCTAGAAAGCCCGGGTCCGAACTGGACCCGGGCTTTTACGCGTATAGCGCGAAATAGATCGCGATGTGATGGCAGATGGCCGCGACCAGCGTGCAGGCGTGGAAGAACTCGTGATGGCCGAAGACGGTCGGCCACGGGTTGGGCCGGCGCAGCGCGTAGAAGACCGCGCCGATCGTGTAGATCGCGCCGCCGACGATCATCAGGACCAGGCAGGTCACGCTGACGTGCAGGACGTCCGGGATGATGGCGACCGCGACCCAGCCGAGCGCCACGTACAGCGGAGCGCCCACCCAGCGCGGCACGTGCGGCCAGATCACCTTGAGGGCGACGCCACCCAGGGCGCCTATCCAGACCAGGCTGAGCATCCAGGTGGCCTTGGTGTCGTTCAGGAGCAGCACGCAGAACGGCGTGTACGTGCCGGCGATGAAGATGAAGATCATCGAGTGATCCATCCGCCGCATGATCTGGTAGCCGCGTTCGCTCCAGACCCTCCGGTGGTACAGCGCGCTGGTGCCGAAGAGGCCGCAGACCGTGATGCTGTAGATCAAGCAGCTGATGAACGGGCCGATCCCCGGTCGGGTGAGTGCGATCGAGCAGAGCACGATGCCGCAGACCAGGGCGACGAAGAACGCGTACTGATGCAACCGGCCGCGCAGTCGCGGCTTGCCGAGGTCGGCAGGCTTCATCCGGAACGGGGCTGAGGTCGTCACGCGCTCCAGGTTACGGCACCGTAGGTTACTAGCGGGTAGTGATGCCGGATACGACGAGCTATCCCTGGTGATTTCTCCATGAAAGTACGACGTGCGGGCACCTTCGCGCTACCGATCGGGTGCACGAACGTCGAACAGATGGAACACTGCCGGTCCGGCCGGGGGACTACGGTACGTTTTCGTGACCTCGATTGATCTCAACGCCGACCTCGGCGAAGGCTTCGGCGCCTGGCGACTCGGCGACGACGACGCCCTGCTCGACGTGGTGACCTCGGCAAACGTGGCGTGCGGCTTCCACGCCGGCGACCCGGCCACGATGCATCGGGTGTGCCGGACGGCCGCCGACAAGAACGTCGCCGTCGGCGCGCAGGTCGGTTACCGCGATCTGGCCGGATTCGGTCGCCGCCGAATCGACTACGCACGGACCGAACTGCGCGACGACATCCTGTACCAAATCGGCGCGCTCGCAGCGTTCTGCCGGGCGGCCGGCAATCATGTGCGCTATCTGAAACCGCACGGGGCGCTCTACAACACCGCCGCCGTCGACCCCCTGCAGGCCGGCGCCGTGGTCGACGCGGTGCTCGCCTGGGACTCGGCGCTGCCGGTGCTCTGCCAGCCCGGATCGGTGCTGGCCGTGGCCGCTGCCGAGGCCGGGCTCACCGTCGTCGGCGAGGGCTTCGCCGACCGCGGATACCTGCCCGACGGCCGGCTGGTGCCCCGATCGGCACCGGACGCGCTGGTGCACGAGCCGGCCGACGTGGTCGACCGGGCCGTACGGATGGCGGTCAGCAGCGAGGTGGTCGCCGCCGACGGGACCGTGGTGGCACTCCCGGTTCGCTCGATCTGCGTGCACGGCGACACCCCGGGCGCCGTCGAGCTGGCCCGAGCGGTCCGAGCCGGCCTCGACAGCCACCTTTCGGTACGCGCGTTCGCCTAGCGCTCGTCCATGCCTCGCAGGATCAGGGGGAGGCGGGAGGGTGCGGCCGGGTCGATCACGATCGGGACGCCCCAGTCCTGGCGGGTCAGGTGGCAGGCGCCGTACTCGGCGTCCACATCACACGTCGCGGCCTGGGCCACCACCTGGAGCACACCCTTAGGTACGTCCGGGTTGAGCACCAGTTTCCGGGACAGGTCGGTGGTGACGCCGTCGCCGTCGAGCAGCAGCTCGGCCGGGGACGCGGACACCGTGAGTCGCAGCGGCGAGCCGAACTGGCTGTCCAGTTTCTGGCCCGGAGCCGGCGTGAAGATCACGTCGAGGGTGACCTCGCCCGGTGCCAGGTGCGACGGCGGGCGCTCGGTCCTGTGCCGCTCGCCGTTGACCTTCGTCACCACGCCGGGGGCGAGGCGGGTCAGCCGGTGCGCGGCCGACTCGACGACGAGAACATCGTTGTTGCTGGTCACCAGCACGTCGCTCGGCTCGGCGAGGCCCGAGTCGACGGTGGAGACCTGGCCGGTCGCCGGGTCGAATCGGCGAACCGCGCCGTTGTAGGTGTCCGCGATCAGGACGGAACCGTCGGCAAGCGCGGCCACCCCGAGCGGGTGCTGCAACAACGCCTCGGCAGCCGGGCCGTCCACGTGACCGAAATCGAACAGTCCTTGGCCGACCGCGGTGTGCAGCGCGCTCTCCTCGACGAACCGTAGCGCCGAGGTCTCGCTGTCCGCGATCCAGAGCCGCTTGCCGTCATGGCTGACCGACAGGCCGGACGGCTGAGCCATCCAGACGTCCGGAAGCGGGCCGTCGCGCAGCGCCTCCACGGTCGTGCCGGCGTAGACGCCGACCGTGCGCTTGATCGGGTCGAACCACCAGAGCTGGTGGATCCCGGCCATCGCGATGATGACCTTGTCGTCGTACCAGGCCAGGTCCCACGGTGAGGAGAGGTCGGCGGCGAGCGCGTCGTGCGGGTGGTTGTCCACGGTGGAACGCCACGGCCTGCCGGAGCCGGCCACCAGGGTGATCTCGCCGGTCGCGGTGTTGATCGCGCGGAGCTGGTGGTTCACGGTGTCGGCGACGACCACGTCGTAACCGGCGATCTCGCTGACCTCGGCCGGCAGCAGGACCAGGCCCTGCGGCTCGCTGAACGGATCGTTGCGGCTCTCGCTGCCGAACCGGCGGACCAGGGTCTCGCCATCGGCGGCCAGCTCGACGATCGAATGCCGGGCCGAGTCCGAGACCAGCAGGTTCCCGTTCGGCAGCTCGATCGCCTTGCCCGGGAAACGGAACAGGCTGTCCGGGGCGGGCGGCGCAACGTACGGACCGTCGCCGCGGTGCAGGGTGCCGTCCGCCTCGTGCTTGGTGATCAGCTCGTCGATCAGCCGGGACAGGCCCTCGGCGTGACCCTCACCGGCCATCGAGGCGACCAGGTAACCGGTCGGGTCGACCACTGCCAGGGTGGGCCAGGCCTTCGCCGCGTACTGCTGCCAGAGGTGCATGTCGCCGTCGTCGACGACCGGGTGATGAACGCCGTACCGCTCCACGGCGGCGGCCAGCGCCACCGGGTCACGCTCGTGCTCGAACTTCGGCGAGTGCACGCCGATCACCACGATGGCGTCGCCGTACTTCTCCTCCAGCGGCCGCAACTCGTCCAGCACGTGCAGGCAGTTGATGCAGCAGAACGTCCAGAAATCCAGGATCAGGATCTTGCCCCGGAGGTCGGCGAGGGTGAGGTCCTTGCCGCCGGTGTTCAGCCAGCCGCGGCCCTTGAGTTCGGGCGCACGCACACGAAAGTTCATGCCGCCCATCGTGCCTCAGGCCCGCGGTCCCGCCCAGCGGCGGGACCGCGGCCTGTGCCGTGGATCAATCAGGCTTTCAGCCTTACGCCTTTGGCTTCAGGCACAGCACCTGGTCGCCGCCATCCTTGGGTACGACGATGTAGGGCTGAGCCTGGTCGGCGCACTGCTCCTTGGCGGTGGCGATCGACACGACCTCGAACGCGCCGGCCGTCGAGCAGTCCGCTTTCACCGGGGCGTTGTCGGCGGTGCGGGTCACGCACTCACCCTGGGCCACGCTGAACTCGTCGTCGCCGGCGATCAGCGAGACCAGGCCGAAAACGATGCCGAGGAGCAGCGCGGCGCCGAGCACCACGGCCAGGGTGACCGGCACGGTACGCACGTTCACCTTCACCGGAGCCGGGGCGGCCGCGGGCTCGTCCGACTTGAACTGCTCGAACCGGCTCTGGTCGCCCTCGGGACCGGGCCAGCTCGTGGTGTCCTCCGGGCCGGGCGGGGTGACCGTGGCACGGGCCGCCGGGCTACCCGGGTAGACGCCGGGAGCGGCCTCGCCGGGCATCGGCGGCAGAGCGGGCGCCGGGACGTACGGCGAGTTGCCCCGGCCGGACATGTCCGTGGTGTGCTCGTTGAACTGGTCCGGGCCGTTCTGGTTGCTGGTGAACTCGTTGTACGGCGGGCCGGGAACCGGAGAACCCGGGTTGCCGAAGGCAGGACCGCCGGACGACGGGAACTGCGGTGAGCCGGGCATCGAGTACGGCGAGCCGCCCGAACCCGGGAACGGCACGCTGCCGGAGTCCGGGTACGGCACGCCACTGCCGGGCGCTTCCGGCGGGGCGACCCGCGCGCTCGCCGAGGCGCGGGCCGAGGCCCGAGCCGGCGACTGCGGGTTCACACCGGCGTCGCCGGTGCCGAAGCCGCCCTCACGCTGCTGGAACGGGACGCCGCCGAAGCCACCGCTCGGCTCGCCGTCGGTGTTCTCCTCGGCGCGCTGACCGTAGGTGTTGCTCTGCTGGCCGTCGCCCGGACGCGGGTTGTCACCGGGCCGCGAGTTGTCACCGGGCCGCGGGCCGAACGGGTCGGCCGCCTCGGGAGCGTCGCCGGGGCGGGGCCCGAACGGGTTCGCCTCAGGGGCGTCACCGGGACGTGCGCCGAACGGGTTTCCCGCGGCGGGTGCTTCCCCGGGACGCGGGCCGAACGGGTTCGCCTCAGGGGCGTCACCGGGACGTGCGCCGAACGGGTTGGCGGCGTCGGGTGCCTCGCCGGGGCGCGGGCCGAACGGGTTGGCCGCACCAGGGCCTTCGCCGGGACGCTGGCCGAAGTGGCCGTTGTCCTCCGGGGCGGGCTGCTGCGGGTAACCCCGCTGAGGCAGCGGGGCGGATGCGAAGCCGCCGCTGGGCTCTTCATCGGTACGGGGTGCGGCGCCCGGGAAGCCGGGGCCACCGCTGTTGTGCTGGCCGGCCGGCGGGTAGCCACCGGGCGGGGTGAACCGGTCCTCGGCGCCACGCTGCTGGAAACCACCGGACTGTTCGTCCTGGTCGGCCCGCTGCGGGGCGAACGGAGAGTCAGCACGCTGCGCCCCGAACGACGCACCGTCGCGATCCGACGAGCCGTATTCCTGCGCACCGCGGTCCGACGAGCCGTACTCCTGGCCGCTACGGTCCGGGGAGCCGTACTCCTGAGCACCGCGATCCGGAGCGCCGTATTCCTGCGCGCTGCGGTCCGGGGTGCCGTATTCCTGGGCGCCGCGGTCCTGCTGGAACGGGGCTTCGGTTCGCTGCGGGGCGAACGGGGTGTCCGTGCGCTCCGGGGCGAAGGACGACTCCGTGCGCTGCGGCGCGGCCGGGGAGAACGGGGCGGGCGGGAAGCCACCCGACGGTTCGTCGGAGCGGTTGTCGTCGTCGGATTCCGGTTCGGCGGGGGGTGCCGAGGCGGGACGGCCGTAGACCCGGGCCTGCGGTGCGGGTGCGGGCGGCGGGAGTTCGGCGGCGTCGACGCGGGAGCCGGGCACCGAAGCGCTGGCCGTGACCGGGCGGGCCGAGCCGACCACCGGACGTTCGCCCGGGTCGCGCGGCTGCGGCACGGCACTGCCGGACGTGGGCGCGGGAATCGGCGCCCCACCGCTGGAGAGCGAGGCACCGGGAACACGCTGCGGGTAGCCGGAACCACCGGTCGGCTCGGAGTCGCGCTCAGCGGGTGCGTCCGAGGGGTCAGCGGAGCCGAACCCAGGCCCGGACTGCGGCGCCGAGCCAAACGGCTGCTGCTCGGCACCGGACTGAGCCGAACCACCGAACGGCGAACCGAAAGGCTGCTGGTCAGAGCCGGACTGAGCCGAACCACCGAACGGCGAACCGAAAGGCTGCTGGTCAGAGCCGGACTGAGCCGAACCACCGAACGGCGAACCGAAAGGCTGCTGGTCAGAGCCGGACTGAGCCGAACCACCGAACGGCGAACCGAAAGGCTGCTGGTCAGAGCCGGACTGAGCCGGGCCACCGAACGGCGAACTCGGCTGCGCCGGGCCACCGAAACCGGGGCCGGACTGCGGTGCGGAGCCGAAGGGCTGGCCCTCAGGGGCCTGCTGCGGCGAGCCGTAAGACGGCCGGCCGTCGGAGCCGGTGCCGAACGGCTGGGCGCTGGGCTGCGGCACACCGGACGACGGCGCTGCGGAACCGAACGGCTGGGCGCCGCCCTCGGGCTGACCTGCGGAACCGAACGGCGAGGCGGGTGCTCCGGAACCGAACGGCGAAGCGGGTGCTGCGGAACCGAACGGCTGGGGCGCGCCCGAAGCGGGGGCCGCCGAGCCGAAGGGCTGCGGGTCGTTGCCGAAGGGCTGGCCGGTGTTGCCGAACTGCTGGCCGCCGTTGCGGGTGGGCAGGTCGGCCGCGGGGCCGCCCTCGGGGCCTGCGGGGGCGCGCAGCGGGAAACCGCCGCCTTCGCCTCGGCGGGCCGGGAACGTGGTCGCCGCCCGGTTCGCGTCGGTGGGTTCGGCGTTGCGGGCGTTGTTCTGCATCCAGCTGTTCTGCGCGGGGCCGGCGGTGAAGCCGCTCGGACCGGAAGCGTCGGGTAGGTCGGTGAGGCTGGCGCCGGGTACGCGCACCGGCTGGTCACCGAAAGCGGAGAAACTGGTGCCACCGGAGTCGTCACCGACGGGCACTGAGGCACCCGGCGTGCGGGTGGGCAGGCCGGGCAATCCGGGCGGAGTGTTCAGACCGGGCGGCGGCGACGGGTTCTGCGGGGCCCAACCAGCCTGCCCAGGACCAGGCTGCCCAAGACCAGACTGCCCGAGACCAGGACCAGGCTGCCCAAGAGCGGGATCAGCCTGCCCCGGACCGGCCTGCGCAGCGCCACGCTGAGGAAGAGCTCCACCCTCAACCGAAGAAGCCGCGGGAACAGAACCAGCGGAACCGTACGACCCATAGGGCGCGGCGGAACCGGCTGCGCCGGGCGTCACCGAACCGTACGGGGAAGCGTCGCGCCGGGGCAGCTCCTCGGACTCCGGCTGCGGCACGCGGGCCGAGCCGTACGGAGTGCCGGCCGGCTTGGGGCCCGCGCCGAACGTGGAGACCGGCGGGACCACGAACGGCGAGCCGCCGTTCGGAGTGGCTTGCGGTGGAGGTCCGTATGAGGTCGGGAAACCCTCGGCCGGCGTCACCGGGGCTGATGCCCGGCCGGCCACTCGCTGACCCTCGGCGTCGGACGGGTAACCGTCCGAAGCGGGTCCGCCCGACGTGGCCTCGGCCGGCTGACCGGCGTGGTGCCCCTCGGACGTCATACGCGCCTCCTCATTTCTGCGGCCGTGCCAGCTTTGCACGGACAAGACCCCTGCGGCGTCCTTCCACCAAAGGGCCGTGCCAGCTCTCCGGCCAGGCCGTGCCGGGCCCCGATCAAGAAGGGCCCTGGTCCCGTCCGCCGACCGGCCGTGCCGGCTTGGGAACCGTGCCCAACCGTACCGGGCGTCGGCGGCGTGAGGAATCCCGGTGTACGCCCCGGAGGGACTGTTGTCCGATCTTCAAGCGTGGTTTTTGACACGAAACGGCCCGTCCGGATGATCCGGACGGGCCGTTCGATGTTTGTTCCCCCCGAGAAGCGCTCCAGCGCGGCTGCCTAGCTGGGCTGCCTCTGGGAGAAGAAGGCGATCTCGTCGCGCATCGACTGCGTGGGCGCCGACTGCATGGCGCGGTCGATGGCGCGGTTCTGGCGGCTGATCATCCGACGCCGGCGGATGCGGTCGATCATGCTCATGGCACTGCTTCTTTCCCCGGCTCTTGGCCGGCCCTGCTCATGACGAGCGCGACCGGTCCCGCTTGTGGCGGTCACCTCGGCGCACGTCTCGGTGTTGATTGAAGTATGCGCCTTTGGCTATGCCATTGCCAAAGTTTCAGGGGGTGAGCTGGGTCATGTGCCTAAGAATCGAAAGTCCACAACCGTCGGCGACGAACGAATCTAACCCCAGGTGAGCATCGCCGTCTTCGGGTCGGCCAGGAAGGCGCCGATGTCGCGGAGGAACTTCGAGCCCAGCTCGCCATCGACGATCCGATGGTCGAAGGAGAGCCCGAGGGTCGTCACCTCACGGATCTTGATTTTGCCGTTGTGCACCCAGGGCGTCGGCCGGATGGCGCCGAGCGCCAGGATGGCCGACTCGCCGGGCGGCAGGATCGGAGTGCCGGTGTCGACGCCGTAGACGCCGACGTTGGTGATCGAGAACGTTCCGCCGGACATGTCGGACGGCGGCGTCTTGCCCGATCTCGCGGTCCGCACCAGATCGTTCAGCGCGGTGGCGAGCTCGGGCAGGGTGAGCCGGCCGGCGTCCTTGACGTTCGGGACGATCAGGCCGCGCTCGGTCGCCGCCGCGATGCCGAGGTTCACGTACTCCTTGACCACGATCTCGCCGGTCTCGCCGGACCAGGTCGAGTTGATCATCGGATGCCGCTTGATCGCCAGCAGCACGGCTTTCGCCACCAGCAGCAGCGGGGAGATCCGCTGCTCGGCGAACTCCGGCCGGCCTTTCAGCTTCTCCAGCGTCTTCATCGAGCGGGTCACGTCGACGGTGAGGAACTCCGTGACGTGCGGCGCGGTGAAGGCCGACGCGACCATGTTCGCCGCGGTCAGCTTCCGCACCCCCTTGATCGGGATGCGCTGCTCCCGCGAACCGGCGTCTGCGACGCCATTCAGAACCGCGATCGGCTGCGGCTCCGCGGGTGCTTGCGCTTCGTTCACAGCCTTGTGTACGTCGTCACGCGTCACCGATCCGAGAGGACCGGAGCCGGTGAGCGAGGTGAGGTCGACGCCGAGGTCCCGGGCCAGCTTGCGGACCGGCGGTTTGGCGAGGACCCCCGATCCCACGGGCCGCAATGCCTTTGCGGGCGGTGCGGGCGGGAGATCGGCGGTAGCCGCCGGAGGCGGGGGAGGGGTAGCTGCGCTTGTGGCAGGCGTAGGCGTACCGATCCTGGCTCTTCTTTTGGCGCTTGTGGTTCGCGGGCCGTAACCGACGAGGACGGCCGTGCGGCCGCCCGGAGCCGGACCACCGATGAGACCGGCTTCGGTCTCCTCGCCTGCGGGAGTCGCGGCGGGGGGATCCGAAGGAGCCGGACCGGCGCTGGGGTCGGTGTCGATCGCGATGATCGGCTTGCCGACCTCGACCACCGTGCCGGCCTCGTGGAAGATCCGGGTGACGACGCCGCCCCATTTCGCGGGGATCTCCACTGCCGCTTTGGCGGTCTCCACCTCGACGATCGGCTGGTTCAGTTCGATCGTGTCGCCGACCTTGACGAGCCAGGCCAGGATCTCACCCTCGGTGAGGCCTTCGCCGAGGTCGGGCAGGTTGAATTCCTTGATCCGTGACATCGGGGTCACCAGCCGAACGAACGGTCGACGGCGTCCAGCACCCGGTCCAGGTCGGGGAGGTACTCCTCCTCGGCGCGGGCCGCGGGATAAGGAATGTCATAACCGGTCACGCGCAGGACCGGCGCTTCCAGGGAGTAGAAGCACTCCTCGGTGATCCGGGCGGCGATCTCCGAGCCGAGGCCGAGGTTGCCCGGCGCTTCGTGCACGACGATGGCGCGACCGGTCCGCTTGACCGAGTCGAAGATCACCGGGTAGTCGATCGGCGAGAGCGAGCGCAGGTCGATGACCTCGAGGTCACGGCCGTCCTCGGCGGCGGCCGCGGCGGCGTCCAGCGCCACCTTGACCATCGGGCCGTAAGCCAGCAGGGTCGCGTCGTTGCCGGGACGGGCCGTTCGCGCGGCGTGCAAGGGGTACGCGCCGTCGAGCGGGAGGTCCAGGTCGACCTCGCCCTTCTCCCAGTAACGCCGTTTCGGCTCGAAGAAGACGATCGGGTCGTCCGACGCGATCGCCTGCTGGATCATCGCGTACGCGTCAGCCGGGTTGGAGCAGGTCACGACCTTGAGGCCGGGGGTGTGCGAGAAGTAGGCCTCAGGGGACTCGGAGTGGTGCTCGACCGCGCCGATCCCACCGCCGAACGGGATCCGGATGACGATCGGCAGCCGGACGTTGCCCTTGGACCGGTAGTGCATCTTCGCGACCTGGCTGACGATCTGGTTGTACGCCGGGAAGACGAACCCGTCGAACTGGATCTCGCAGACCGGCCGGTAACCGCGGATGGCGAGGCCGACCGCCGTGCCGATGATGCCGGCCTCGGCGAGCGGGGTGTCGATCACCCGGTTCTCGCCGAAGTCCTTCTGCAGGCCGTCGGTGATCCGGAAGACGCCGCCGAGCTTGCCGACGTCCTCTCCCATGATCACGACTTTCGGGTCGTTCTCCAGGGAGCGGCGCAGGCCGTGGTTGAGTGCCTTGCCCAAGTTGATCGTCTCGGCCATCAGTGCCCACTCCCCTCGAACGAAGCCTGGTAGTCCTCGAACGCCTTGCGCTGCTTGATCAGCTCCGGCGAGTCGTTCGGATAGACGTTGTCGAACATCGCCACCGGTTGTGGATCAGGCATCGCCAGTACGCGTTCGCGCAGGTCAAGCGCGAGCTTGCCGGCGGTGTCGTCGACCTCGCCGAAGAAGTCGTCGCCGGCCACCTTCTGCTTGGCGAGGAAGGCCTTGAGACGCGCGATCGGGTCTTTCGCCTTCCACGCCTCGACCTCGCTGGAGATCCGGTAACGCGTCGGGTCGTCCGAGCTGGTGTGCGCGCCCATCCGGTACGTGTACGCCTCGATCAGGGTCGGGCCCTGTCCGTTGCGGGCGTTGTCCAGCGCGGCCTTGGTCACCGCGTAACTGGCCAGCACGTCGTTGCCGTCGACGCGTACGCCGGGGAACCCGTAACCGGCGGCACGCTGGTAGAGCGGGACCCGGGTCTGCCGTTCCAGGGGTTCGGAGATCGCGTACTGGTTGTTCTGGCAGAAGAAGACGATGGGTGCGTTGAAGACACCGGACCAGACGAACGACTCGTTGACCTCGCCCTGACTGGTGGCGCCGTCACCGAAGTACGCGATCACGGCCTCGCCGTCGGCACTGCCGGTCTTGCCGTCCATGGTGATGCCCATGGCGTAACCGGTGGCGTGCAGCGTCTGCGAGCCGATCACGATGGTGTACGTGTTGAACCGGAACTCGTTCGGATCCCAGCCGCCCTGGTCGACGCCCCGGAACAGGCCGAACGGCATGATCGGGTCGATGCCCCGGCAGTAGAGAACGCCGTGCTCGCGGTACGTCGGGAAGGCCATGTCCTGTGATCGCAGGGCCCGGCCGGATCCGACCTGGGCGGCCTCCTGGCCGAGCAGGCTGGCCCAGATGCCCAGCTCGCCCTGACGCTGCAGGGCGACGGCCTCGGCGTCGAGACGCCGGACGGTCACCAGGTCGCGGTAGAGCTCGCGGTATTCCTCGTCGGTGAAGTCGACGGTGTAGGTGGTTCCGTCGGCGGTGGTCGCACTTTCGATGCGCTCGCCGTCGGGGGTCAGCAGTTGGACGAAGCCGCCGGCCGGCACATCGTTTCCGGCCTTCTCGCGCTCGCCTTTCGCCATCCGTGTCTCCTGTTTCCTCTCCACGCCCCGCGGCGGGTGTCTCCCGGCCACGCGGCTGACCACTCAGGGCTGGCCGCGCCTGGCCCGGGTGGGGTTGCCGCGCGGCTTTTCCGGCCGTTGGTTCTGCCGGGACGAACCCGCCGAAGCCCCGCTGGTTGGCGGAGGGCGACGGCGGCGGTGCCGTCGATCCCATCCTGACAGAGGGAGTGAGCGCCGTTACAGACTGCGTGGATCACGAAATTAAGTTTTCTGCTGACGCATCGTTAAGGGTATTTGTCCGATTTAGTAGTCTTTGTGATCTCACTCTAGTACGAATGGCATGGGGGTGCCGCTGCCGAAACAGGAATGCGTCGTTCAGCCCTTTGTCCGGAACGGATCCAGGTGGATCTTTCTTCGTACAAGGAGCTCTCGCGTGCCGCACCTGCCCGATGAAGACGACTTCGCACCACCTTTCAAGGTGCTGCGTAAACGCCTCGACGGGGTGTACAGCGAGGATCACGGCTTCTCCGGGACGACCCGTCGGTACGTGATCATGGTGGCGTTCCTGGTCGGGCTCGCTTCGGTGCCGACGCTTGCCGTACTCACCACCGGCTCGAACGAGATCTCCGGGCGGGATCGGCCGGGCGCCATGGACGTTCCGTTCCTGCCGCCGCCGTCCAGCGGGCCGATCGACCCCGGGCCGTCCTGGCCGGTCCTGTCGCCCTCGCTATCTCCCACTCTGTCGCCCTCTCTGTCGCCCTCTCTGCCTGCCTCTCTGCCTCCCTCTCTGTTTCCCGCGACGCCGTCGCCCTCCGCGCCTGCCGCCTCCCCGTCTGGCGGGCCTTCCGGCCCGGCGGCCTATCGGCCTTCGGGTGGTCGCTCTTACGGTTCCGGTCCGGCTTCGGGCGTGGCCGATAAAGATCAGACAAAGCATGGGTACGCGGGGAAGGGCACGCCGCGTTCGAAGAGCCCGACCCGGAAGCGGCCGGCGCCGGGGCGGAAGAATCCGGCGATTTCGGATCCTGCAAAACCACGAGAATTTCCTGTTCGGGGTAAATTGCCCGTTGTGCCGGATTTGCCGGTAGTGCCTGAGGAGGGCGACGACGTGTCCCGTCCGGAGGAACCGCAGGACTTCCCCACGGTGCCGGGGCTGCCCGAAGTGCCGGCGGACGCGGAAGAGCCCTGTGAAGAAGACGATGACGAACCCAGCCGGAGGTCAGCGGTGGCCGAGCGCCCGTACAACATCCGACCCGCCCGGATCCTCGAGCAGAGTTATCCGGAGCGCGGACTCAACATGAACCGGCTCTTCTCGCAGAGCCGCTCCGACGACACCCAGCCCCGCTCGGACGAGAGCCGGATGATGAACAACCGGCCGTACCGCGGGGCGCACCGAGCCGAGTACACCCAGCAGGCCGCTGAGATCAGCGCCGCCTGGCAGCGGAGCACGAGGGTGGGCAAGCACCACTCCGGGCCGGCCGAGGACCACTACATCAACCAGCGCTGACTGGTTGTCAGTCCTCGCGGTTGGCGTCCAGCCAGGCCTCGATCGCGGTCATGTCGTTCGGGTCGACGCCCTCGGAGATCAGCTGGGCGACCGCGGCGGTCGCCGGGCTGCGGCGCTCGCCGGTCCGATAGAGACGGACGAACTCCGGGATCAGTTCCTCCACCACGGAGCTGGTCCCGGCGACAGCGGCCTCGGACAGGCCACGCTTACGGCCCGAGTACGCCGTCCAGGCGCGGATCACCATCGGCAGCATCGCGGCGTCGTCGATGTCGAGCACGGCACGCCGGTGCACCCAGTCCAGCAGGAACAGCCCGGCCACGGCCGGGCTCCAGCGCAGCGGATCGGCGCCGGGCAGCGTTTCCGCGTGGTCCAGGATCAGGCTGACGCAGAAGGCGAACGAGGCCCGGTCGGCCTCGCGCGCGGTGTCCGGCAGCCCCTCGGCCGCCGCCTCCGGTGAGTCGGCGAAATCGCGGGCCAGGTCGGCGCCGCTGCGGCCGGTCGGCTCGTCCAGCGGCGGGGTGCTCACCACCGGCAACAGGGCGAACCGGGCCGTGGCGAGCGCGTGGTCGGTGGCGAGTGAACCGTCGGCCGGCAGGTCGCCGAGGTCGTCGGTGATCTCCAGATGGCGGCCCACCTCGTCGCGCAGACGGCCCGGGTCCTCGGTGCGGAACCACATCAGCTCGTCGGCGTCGCAGAGCGCGCGCACCTGGCTCAGCATCGACTCGGCCGAGGACGAGACGAAGACGTCTTTCGCGATGCCGATGTTGTGGTCCACGATGGCCACCACGGCGTGCTCGGGGCCGCCGTCGGCACTGTCCTCGTAGGCGAACGTGACCAGGTATGACGTCTGGTCGCCGTAGACGTCTCCGTACGCATAACAGCCGGTCGGGCGGACCCGGCCCAGCTCGGTGACCCACGACGGGGCCCGGCCGTCGTGACCGACACCCGCGGCTCCGTCAGCGTCCGGCACGAGCGCGGCGAAGACCTCCCGGATCGTCACCGCCTCGGGCGTGTGCTGCCGCTCGGTCGCGACCAGGAAACGGCCCACAAAATCGCGGACCGCCTCGGCGCGGCGCTCGGCGGCCACCGAGTAGATGCTGCCGAGCAGCGCGGTGCCGAGCATCTCGGCATCGAGCGCGCAGCCCAGTTTCGTGACGTCGCGGGCCGCGTGGAGAACGGCCTCGTACACGGGGCGGGGTGCGGGCATGCCGCGAGCCTACGCTCGCGGCACCCGGCAGAACTACTCCGAACGCACCACGCCGAGCGCTTCCCTCGCCTGGGCGTACGCGTTCAGCACCTCACGGACCGGAACGACGACGTGCGCACGGGCCACCTCGGTGACCGCGGCACGCAGCCGTTGCTCGGCCCGGCGCTTCGCCCGTTTCGAACCCGCCACCACGAGAGGTTTCAGCAGCAGCCAGAGAAGCAGCCCGGCGAGCAGGCCGCCGAGCAGCAGCAGGGTCGGCAGCGGAACCGCTCCCACCTGCGGATTGTCCAGCTCGGGCAGGCCCAGGGCGCGGATCGCGTAACCGGCGATCAGCCAGAGCAGACCGGCCGCCGCGGTCGCCAGCAGCACCCACTGGAGGCCACCGACCACCCGCCACCAGATCGGGGCACGCTGCACACCGAGGTCGGTCGTGGCGACCGCCCGGTCCAGCGCGTCCGGCAGATCGTCGGCCCGGGATCGGGCCGCTGTGGTCAGCGCCGGCGCCCAGACCTCCGGCAGTGGCGCCGCGGCCCGGGACGCGACCGCCCGGACCGAGATGCCGACCGCGGAGCGCTGCGCGGCATCAGCGGCCGGCACCGAGGTACGCGGAACGATGTCGGTGGAGACCGCGTCGGTAGGCGTTTTCTCGCCCAGGTGCAGGCGGCGCAGCGGGTCAGGGCGCAGCCGGTTGAGCCCGCGCACCAGCGGCCAGCCGGTCGCCGCCGCGGCCCGCTGCCGGTACGCCTCGGCGGTCGCATCGGCCACCGCCGGGACACCGGCCGACGCGGCGAGCGAGTCGGACAACTGGCGGACCGTGCTCCGGTCCACCTCGTCCTCGGCGGCCGGCGGCCCGATCGTGACGGCCAGTTCCTCGCCGACCGTGTCCAGGTCGGCGGCGAGCCGGCGCAGCGCGGCCTGCCGGTCGGCGACCGTCTTCTCCAGGGCGCCGCGCAGGTCGCGGAGCATGCCCGGCTGTTTCGCCGAGGAGGCCAGCACCGGCGTGCCGGTCAGGCCGTCCTCTTCGAGAAGCCGGCCCAGGTCGGCGAGCACCACCTCGGTGTCGCCCGGGGTGAGCCGGTCGGCCTGGTTCAGCACCACGATGGTGACGCCGGCGTGCGAGGCGAACTGGGAGAGGTATGCCTGGTGCAGCACCCGGTCGCCGTACTTCTGCGGGTCGACCACCCAGACGATCTGGTCGACCAGGCCGAGCAGCCGGTCCACCTCGAGCTGGTGGGTGCGCTCGACCGAGTCGAAGTCCGGCAGGTCGAGCAGGATCAGGCCGTGCAGGCCGGCCTCGTCGTCGCCGTCCAGCGCGCTTTCCCGGACGAAGCGCTGCCGCGGCAGCACCCCGACCCAGTCGAGCAGACGGTTCGCCGGCTCCAGCGGGCCCCAGACGCAGGCGTGCGCGGTGCCGGTCGTCGGCCGGCGAACACCCACCTGGGAGAGCTTGAACCGGGCCAGCGCGTTGAACAGGCTCGACTTGCCACTGCCGGTGCTGCCGGCGAGCGCCACCACGGTGTGGTCCAGAGACAGCGAGAGCCGATTGCCGGCCCGTTCCACCAGGGTGTGCGCTGCGACCAGCTTGCCGTCCGGGAGGTACGGCCCGGTCACCCGCAGGAACCGGGAGAGGGCTTCGAGCCGCCGGGACAGGTCCTCGGCGTCCACCTTTTGTTCCACGAGATTCATTGCCCCGGTCCGGTCAACGCGAGTTCCTTCCTGGCAGCCTCCACCTCGGTGCCGACCCGGCGCAACAGCGTGCCCGGCTCGGCTTCGAGGCGTACCGTCGCGGTCCGCTCGGTGAACCGGGCGGCCTCGGCGGCGAGTAGATCATCAACCCGGGACAGCAGCTCGGTGCGGGCGCGGGTCGCGAGGGTGCGGATGGCCTGGTCGCCGAAGACGGCCTCGAGGACCTTCTGCGCGGCGACCGCCGTTCCGGCACCGGCGGCGACCTCCAGGCCGGTGGGTATGAACGCGGTCGTGGTGAACACGGCGATCATCACGGCGAGGCCGGCGCCGTTCACCGCGTACGCCGCTCCGCGGGCCACGGTGCGCTTGTCGGCGGCTTCCCGGCGGACCAGGTCGAGCACCCACTGCTGCCAGTCCCGGACCAGCCGGTCGGCGCGCTGTGCGAGCTCGGGGTCGGCTTTCTGCAGGGCGGGTTCGAGCAGCGCGGCGCCGGCCGGGTGCGACTGCCAGGCCGCGTACGCCTGCTCGGCCGCGTCCGCCGAGACCCCGCGCAGCAGGGTGACCAGCTGCGATTCCATCGCGACCTGAAGGTTGCGCCCGGGCGCCGGGCGGCCGCTGAGTGCCGCGAGGAGCCGGTCGCGCATGTGGCCCACTCGCGACTCCAGGCTGCGCAGGAACTCGCCGGTGCCGATGAACTCCTGCCAGCGGGCCAGAACCTCGCCGCGGAGCAGCCGGCCGTCCTGAAGGCCTTCCTCGGTGGTGCGCCGGGCGCTGCGGTACGCCGCCGCGACCCGCTCGTCGAGCGCCTGGGCGGTGGAGAGCTGCTCGTCGGCGGCCTCGGCCAGGCCGTGCAGAGCCGGGGACAGGGCGCCGAGCGCACCGTCCAGGGTCTGCCGGACCACCGCGGAGCGCGCGTTCGCGTCCGAGGACAGCTGGGCGAACCATTGGCGCATCGAGCCGACCGCGGCTTCCGGCAGCATGCCGTTGCTGTCCAGACCGGTTTCCGGGATCACGAACAGCGGGGCCGAGCCGAGGTCGCGCTCGGTGAGCATCTCGCCCAGGTGCGCGGCGATGTCGGCGGCCGCCTCGGCCGGGACCCGGTCCAGCACCAGGGAGATCACGGTGCCGCGCAGCCGGGCGGTGGTCAGCAGTTCCCACGGGACGGCGTCCGCGTACCGCGCGGCGGTGGTCACGAAGAGCCACAGATCGGCGGCGGCCAGCAGCTGTGCGGCCAGCTTGCGGTTCTGGTCGACGACCGAGTCGATGTCGGGCGCGTCGAGCAGGGCCACGCCGGGACCGATCGACGGCGCGGCGATGACCTGCAACACGTTCGGGTCGGTGCTCTGCTCGCCGGTGCGGACCAGGCCGGGCAGCAGCCCGCCACGGCCGAACCAGGTCAGATCGGCCGGGTTCGCCACCAGCACCGGCGACCGGGTGGTCGGCCGCAGCACGCCGGCCGTGCTCACCGGTGCTTGGACCAGGCTGTTCACCAGGGTGGACTTGCCCGCGCCGGTGGAACCGCCGACGACCACGAGCAGCGGCGCGTCGAGCCGGGCCAGGCGCGGCAGAAGGTAGTCGTCGAGCTGCGAGCGCAGCGACCCGCCCACCCTGCGTGCTTCCTCCGCCGAGGGCAGGACCAATGGGTACGACACAGCGCCCAATGCCGAGCGCAATTCACTCAATGCGGTGGCGAGGCGTCCCAGGGCGGGTGGCACCGCGGCCGGCTCAGGGAGGTTTCCCTGGTTTGCCGGTCGAGGCTGGTCTGTCCCCGTACGCTCTGATGGGCTACCGCTGACCTGGCTTTTCTCATCCGTTACGGCGGGGACGGCGGAAAGGGCCGACGGACCGACCGCGTCTCCGTGCGTCGTCACGGGTAAAGCGTGCACGATCTATGCATCTCGGGCAACAGCTCCCGGTATGCCGTGACCGGACAGGTATGCAGGTGATTTCCGAATCACCGGCCTCACGCGCCGACTTGCGCCGCTCTGACTCAACTTCGATTTGACGTTGCGTGTCACCGTGGCATCATTGAGTCGGTTCCACTCAACCCTGTACGAACCAAGCGGTAAGAAGCGAGGCACAACCATGGCACGTGCGGTCGGCATCGACCTCGGCACCACGAACTCCTGCGTCAGCGTTCTGGAAGGAGGCGAGCCCACCGTCATCGCCAACGCGGAGGGCTCTCGGACGACTCCGTCGATCGTCGCCTTCGCCCGCAACGGCGAGGTTCTCGTGGGCGAGGTCGCCAAGCGTCAGGCGGTGACGAACCCCGACCGGACCATCCGCTCGGTGAAGCGTGAGGTCGGCACCAACTGGTCGATCGACATCGACGGTAAGAAGTACACCCCGCAGGAGATCTCCGCGCGGGTGCTGATGAAGCTCAAGCGTGACGCCGAGGCCTACCTGGGCGAGCAGATCGCGGACGCCGTCATCACGGTTCCGGCGTACTTCAACGACGCCCAGCGTCAGGCCACCAAGGAAGCCGGCGAGATCGCCGGGCTGAACGTCCTGCGGATCGTGAACGAGCCGACCGCGGCGGCCCTGGCCTACGGCCTGGACAAGGGCTCCAAGGAGCAGACCGTCCTGGTTTTCGACCTCGGCGGCGGCACCTTCGACGTCTCGCTGCTCGAGCTGGGCGACGGCGTCATCGAGGTCAAGTCGACCTCCGGTGACAACCACCTGGGCGGCGACGACTGGGACCAGCGGATCATCGACCACCTGGTCAAGACGTTCCGCGGTGAGCACGGCATCGATCTCTCCCAGGACAAGATGGCCCTGCAGCGTCTGCGCGAGGCCGCGGAGAAGGCGAAGATCGAGCTCTCCGCCGCCAGCACCACCAGCATCAACCTGCCGTACATCACGGCCGGGGCGAACGGCCCGCTGCACCTCGACACGTCCCTGAGCCGCGCCGAGTTCCAGCGCATGACCCAGGACCTGCTGGACCGCTGCAAGGGCCCGTTCGAGTCCGCGATCAAGGACGCCGACGTCAAGCTCGCCGCCATCGACCACGTCATCCTGGTCGGCGGCTCGACGCGCATGCCGGCGGTCACCGAGCTGGTGAACAGCCTGATCGGCCGCGAGCCGAACAAGGGCGTGAACCCGGACGAGGTCGTCGCGGTCGGCGCCGCTCTGCAGGCCGGCGTGCTCAAGGGTGAGGTCAAGGACGTTCTGCTCCTCGACGTGACCCCGCTGTCCCTGGGCATCGAGACCAAGGGCGGCATCATGCACAAGCTGGTGGAGCGCAACACCACCATCCCGGCGCACCGCTCCGAGGTCTACACCACGGCTGACGACAACCAGCCCTCGGTGCTGATCCAGGTCTACCAGGGCGAGCGCGAGATGGCGGCGTACAACAAGAAGCTCGGCACCTTCGAGCTCAGCGGCATCGCGCCGGCTCCGCGTGGCGTTCCGCAGATCGAGGTCTCCTTCGACATCGACGCGAACGGCATCGTGCACGTGTCCGCCAAGGACCTGGGCACGGGCAAGGAGCAGAAGATGACGATCACCGGCGGCTCCGCGCTGCCGAAGGACGACATCGAGCGCATGATGCGCGACGCACAGGACCACGCGGACGACGACAAGAAGCGTCGCGAGGACGCGGAGACCCGCAACCTGGCCGAGCAGCTGCAGTGGCAGACCGAGAAGTTCCTGGCGGAGAGCGGCGACAAGCTCCCCGAGGACAGCAAGAACAAGATCGGCGAGGCTCTCGGCGAGCTGCGCGGCGCCCTCGGCGGCACCGACATCGAGAAGATCAAGTCGGCTCACGAGCGGCTGTCGCAGGTCTCCCAGGAGGCCGGTTCGTTGCTGTACTCGCAGGGCGAGGCCCCGCAGGCCGGTCCGGACGCCGGTGCCGGCGCTCCGGGTGGCGCCACCGGCGCCGGCCCCTCCACCGGTAACGGCGGCGACGACGTCGTGGACGCCGAGATCGTGGAGGACGACAAGAAGTGACGGCCAAGGACGACGACAACGACGGTCCGGTGACCGAGCGGGAAGTCATCCAAGGCGAGATCGATTCGTCAGCCGAGGAGACCCCCGCCGAGGATCCGGTGGCTCAGTCGGGTGGCGCTCATCGCGCCCCCGAGGAGGAGGACGAGGCTCCGGTGTCTGACGACGCCATCACCGCGATCGGCATCGAGCTGGCAACGCTGCGCAGCGAGCTCGACGAGCGGACGCACGACCTGCAGCGGGTCACCGCGGAATACGCCAACTACCGCAAGCGGGTCGACCGTGACCGCGGCGCCGCTGCCGAACAGACCACGGGCTCGGTGCTCACCGCACTGCTCCCGGTTCTGGACGACATCGACCGTGCGCGTGAGCACGGCGACCTGGTCGGACCGTTCGCCTCGGTGGCTGAACAGCTCACCGCGGTGACCGGCAAACTCGGTCTGGTCGCGTTCGGCGAGAAAGGCGACGCCTTCGACCCGAACCTGCACGAGGCGGTCGCGCACCAGACGTCCCCGGACGTCACGGAGCCGACCTGCGTCGAGGTGATGCGTCGCGGCTACAACCTGGGCGAGCGGTTGCTCCGTCCGGCGATGGTCGCCGTCGCAGATCCGGAGTGAAACTGGTGTCGTGTCCCGCCCGCCGGTTCGCCGGCGGGCGGGATCCCGCAGTCAGGTCGAAAGCAGTCGAGTCGAAGGAGGTGGACTGAATGAGCTCGAAGGACTGGCTCGAGAAAGACTTCTACGCCGTGCTCGGCGTGAACAAGTCCGCCTCAACCGACGAGATCAAAAAGGCGTACCGGAAGCTGGCCCGCGACCTCCACCCGGACCGTAATCCGGACAACAAGGCGGCCGAGGAGAAGTTCAAGGCGACTTCCGAGGCCTACGACGTGCTCTCCGACGACAAGAAGCGCAAAGAGTACGACGAGATGCGCTCGCTGTTCGGCTCGGGCGCGTTCCGCCGGGGCGCCGCGCGTTCCGGCAACGGGACCCAGTTCGACCCCTCCGACCTGTTCGGCGGGTTCAGCGGGGCCGCGGGCGCCGGCGCGGGTGCGGGAGCCGACCGCCGGTTCGGTGGCACCGGCTTCTCGGACATCTTCAGTTCGATCTTCTCCGGCGGTGCCGGTCCGGGCGGTGCCGGTGCTGGTCCGGCCGCGGCCCGGCGTGGCCCGCAGCGCGGGCGTGACGTCGAGACCGAGGTGACGCTGGACTTCGTCCAGGCGGTTCGCGGCACCACGCTGCCGCTGACCCTGCGCACCCCGGGCGCCTGCGACACGTGCCGCGGCTCCGGGGCCAAGCCCGGGACCACGCCGCGCGCCTGCCCGAAATGCCAGGGCTCCGGCATGATCTCCAGCAACCAGGGCTCGTTCAGCTTCTCCGAGCCGTGCCGTGACTGTCAGGGCTCGGGCAGCGTCGTGGACGAGAAGTGCCCGGAGTGCCGGGGCACCGGCGGGGTCACCAAGACCCGGACGATCAACGTGCGGTTCCCGGCCGGCGTTGCCGACACCCAGCGGATCCGGCTGTCCGGCCGGGGCGAGCCGGGCGACCGCGGTGGCACGGCCGGCGATCTGTACGTGCAGGTCAAGGTCAGGCCGGACGAGCTGTTCGGCCGCAGTGGCGATGACCTGACGCTGGCGGTGCCGATCAGCATGGCGGAAGCCGTGCTCGGCACGGACCTGAAGGTGCCCACTCTGGACGGCCCGGTCACCCTCCGGGTCCCACCGGGTACGCCGAGCGGCCGCAAGCTCCGGGCCAGAGGCAAAGGTGTGGTCCGCAAGGAGGGCCAAGCCGGCGATCTGATCGTCACCGTCGACGTGCAGATCCCGTCGGACATCACCGGCGAGGCCCGGGACGCGCTGGAGAAATTCGCGAAACTCACCCCGCCCCCGGGGCGGGAGCGGCTCGACGCCCGCATGCGCCGAGCTGGTTAGGACCTCACGGGAGGTGGCACATGTATGAAGAGATCCACATCTCCACGGAAGCCTCCGAAGCGAAGGTTTTGATCATCTCGGTGGCCGCGCGGCTGGCCGGGATGCACCCGCAGACGCTCCGGCAGTACGACCGCCTCGGCCTGGTGCAACCGGGCCGGGCGGGCGGAGGCGGCCGGCGGTACAGCGAGCGGGACGTCGCGCTGCTCCGCGAGGTGCAGCGACTCAGCCAGGACGACGGTGTCAACCTGGCCGGGATCAAGCGCATCATCGGGCTCGAACAGCTCGTCGGCGACCTCCAGCACGAGGTGGCCGAGCTGGCGCACCAGCTGGAGGCCGCGTACCAGCGGATCGCCCAGCTGGAAGCGATGAGCAGCCCGTACGCCGGCCGGGACCTGGTTCGCCAGGAGACCCACTCGACGGCGCTGGTGGTGTGGCGGCCTCGCCGCTCCCCGGACAAGTAAGTGAAACGGCGGCCCTGGGTTTCCCGGGGCCGCCGTTTACTACTAGTAGTTAATAAGTGATTACCGTCGGTTGAAGAGACCCAGTCGACGCGGGTGGCGGACCAGGCCACCCTCCATCCAGTCGTGGTGATCGAAGAGCTCCGGCCGGGTCAGCAGAACCCGGCAGTTGTGCGCCCAGATCTGCATCGGCTCGTCGCCGACCTCCTCGGCGCGCTCCACGAACTTCTTCAACCGGCGCTTACGCTGCCCGCTCGCGTTCTGCCGCACACCGTCCGCGCCGTAGATGTACATGCAGTGCTGCGCGAATCGCCGCGCCGGGCACTGCCTGTCCATGGCCAGCTCGAACAGGGTCGGGCCGAGCACGTCACCGGAGATCAGCAGATCCCAGTCACGAGGCATGGTGCTCAAAGGGACGGACTCAGGGTGGTACGCCCACGCCTGAAGCTCGTCCGGACGGGGATCGACCGGATTCCCGAAACCAAGGAAAGATGCTTCACGCACGCTCACGCCGCCGCCTAACTCAACCGTTCACAGCATGCAACCGATGTCACTCCGTCGGTCACTGGTGTCGAACGTCCCAATACTCAGAGTCGTCGCTCGGAGACGGTAGCGCGCCGAGTGTTTCAGCGGAAGTGTCAAGGCTTCACATTCAGATACTGGACAGTAACTTTAGGCGTTCTTCATGGAGACGCAGGTCACTCCGGTGCGGGGAGCGGATTTGCCTTCGCTGCCTGGGCCGCCATTCGTTTCCGGACAAGGTTCTTGAACCACTGGTAGTCCGGAAGCCGCGCCAGCATCGGCCCGGTGACCACGGTGATCAACACGTACGCCGTGGCGAGCGGGGCCAGCCTGGCGTCCACGCCGTACGCGACAGCCAGGCCGGCGATGACGACGGAGAACTCGCCACGCGGCATCAGGGCCAGACCGGATCGGAGCCGGCCGGGCAGGGCGATGCCGGCCCGCTTGGCCGCGAGGTAACCGGTCAGCACTTTCGTCAGCATGGTCAGCACGGCCAGCCCGAGCGCCGGGAGCAGCACCCCGGGCATGTCGGCCGGGTCGGTGGACAGGCCGAAGAAGACGAAGAAGACGGCGGCGAACAGGTCGCGCAGCGGCGACAGCATCTCGGTGGCGTGGTGCGCGACCGGACCGGAGAGCGCGATGCCGACCAGGAACGCGCCGACCGCCTCGGACACCTTCAGCTCGCCGGCCACCCCGGCGATGAACAGCGTGAGGCCGAGGACGCTGAGCAGCAGTGCTTCCGGGTCCTTCACCGAGATGAAGCGGCTGATCTCGCCGCCGTACCGGATCGCCACGACCAGCACCGCGACCACGGTGACGACAGCGACGCCGAGGGTGGTCAGGCCGGGGATGAGGCCGCTGCCGGCCAGCACCGCGGTGGCGATCGGCAGGTAGAACGCCATCGCCAGGTCCTCGATCACCAGCACCGAGAGGATCACCGGGGTCTCGCGGTTACCGACGCGGCCCAGGTCGCCGAGCACCTTGGCGATCACGCCGGACGAGGAGACCCAGGTGATCCCGGCCAGCACCAGCGCGGCCTGCCAGCCCCAGCCGAGCAGCAGCGCGAACGCGGCGCCGGGCAGGGCGTTGAGCAGCATGTCGATCAGGCCGGCCGGAGCGGCGGCGCGCAGGTTGTCCACCAGCTCGTCGGCTGAGTACTCCAAGCCCAGCATGACCAGGAGCAGCACCACCCCGATCTGGGCGCCGATGCCGATGAACTCCTCGCTCGCCGACAGCGGCACGATCCCGCCGCTGCCGAAGGCCAGGCCGGCCAGCAGGTAGAGCGGAATCGGGGAGAGGCCGAACCGCCGTCCGATGCGCCCCAGCATGCCGAGGCCGAACAGGAGCGCGCCGATCTCGATGAGCAGGATCGTCGTGTCGTGTTGCACGGGGGTCAGCCGTCGTCGTCGCCGGCCAGGATGGCGGTCACGCCGTCCAGACCCTGCCGGGTGCCGACCGCCACGACCACGTCGTTCGACTCGAACCGGAACGACGGCTCGGGAGAGGCGATCACCTCCCGGTCTCGCAGAACAGCCACGATCGAGGCGCCGGTGCGGCTGCGAGCGCGCGTGTCACCCAGGCGCCGGCCCACGAACGGAGAGCCGGCGGGGAGGGCGACCTGCTCGGTGAGCAGACCGGCCGCCTGCTGTCGCAGGCCGGCCAGCTGACCCAGCATCAGCGAAGCGCCGAGAACGTCGGCCAGGGCCTCCGCCTCGTCGTCGGTGAGCGGTATCGAGGCGAGGCTCGCGTCGGGGTCGTCCACGTCGTACAGCACCAGGTCGCGGCGGCCGTTGCGGTGGGAGACGACTCCAACCGTACGGCCGGACGACGTCACCAGATCATGGCGGACGCCGATTCCCGGCAGAGGAGTCTGTTCCACCCGTACGCGCACGATGCCAACGTTAACCCGCAACGAGCCTGTTGCTGCCCCGAAACAGGCAGTCGAGCTTGATCGTGGTCATTGGGCCTGTTCGGTGGCCGTCTTCTGATCGGCTTCCACCGGGTTCGGCGTGTCCGCGTGGCCGCTGGACCGGAAGACCGCCACCAGGACCAGGCCGAGCGCGACCAGGACCAGGTTCAGCACGTACGCCAGCCGGAAGCCGTTCTGCTGAGCGATTCCGAAGAGCGGGGCGGCCAGGATGCTCCCGAGCGGGAACGTGTTGGTGAACATGGTGGTGGCCCGGCCCGGGAAGCGGGGCATGAAGTCCTGCACGTACGAGATGCCCAGGCCGGAGGTCGCCGCGATGAACAGGGCGTTCGGGATCTGCGCGACGGCGAGCATCGCGACCGAGCCGGCCGTGGCCATCAGGACCTGGTAGATCACCGCGCAGAGGGCGCCGCCGATGACGATCAGGCGGATCGGCACCCGGGTGGACAGCCAGCCGAAGCCGAGCATCAGCGGGATCTCCAGGCCGGCGCAGAGCCCGAGGAGCAGGCCGGCGTCGCCGATCGAGCCGCCCAGCTCGGTACTGATGAACAGCGGCAGCGCCTGCACGCCGAGGACCATCGAGGTCTGCAGCAGGGTGAAGCCGGCCAGGATCGGGTAGAGCACCGGCGGCACCTTGCCCGAGACCTGCTCACCGCCGTGCGACGCGGCCGGCGCCTCGACCTCGGGCAGCCAGCGGACCGCGACCAGCGCGGCGATCAGGTACGTGACCGCGGCGGCGCCGTAGACGTACTCGAAGCCGCCGGCCTCCACCAGGAACGCGGCGAGCGACGGCCCGCCGACCCAGGCGACCGAGAAGACGGTGCGCAGGGTGCTGATTCCCATCGCCGCACGGGCCGGATCGTCGCGTTGGAGCACCTGTCGTGCGTACGCAAAGGATTGTGGGAAGAGTGACCCGGCAATCGCCGTGGCCGTCGCGGTGAGCGCGAGCAGCACCCAGTAATCGCGCACGTAAGCGGTGAGGGCGCAACCGACGCAGCCGGCGAGCCCCGCGGTGATCAGCAGCATGCGACGCATCGGACGGCGATCGGAGATCCGGCCGATCGCCCAGGACATCACGACACCGGAGACCGACGAGACCACCAGGAATACGGTGACCTGGACCGGACTGGCGTCGACAGTCGTGCTGAGGAAGAGCCCGAGGAAGGGCCCGACCACCGCGGTGGCGATGCCGGTGGTAAGGAAGACGAGGCCGAGCGGGAGGAGCCGTCGCGTTACGGAGGGCAGCGACACAAGTCCGTACGTTACGGGTTCTTTCCTGTTGTCGCCTCTCTCCGGTGGTGGCCGTCACGGCTTTGAGGCGCGCGCTAAAGTTGAGTGGCATACGCTCAAGTCCGCACTTGGTTGGGATCCGATCAGGGGAGCACATGAACACCGAACGCTTGACCACCAAGAGCCGCGAAGTGATCACCACCGCGGTCGCCGACGCCGGCAGCCGCGGGCACGCCACGGTCGAGCCGTGGCACATGCTGCTGTCGTTGCTCGACACCGGCGGCTCGACCGCGACCGCGCTGCTGAGGGCGGTCGGGGCGAACCCCGCTGACGTGCGCCGGGCGGCCGCCCGCGCGATCGAGCAGCTGCCCTCCGCGCGTGGCGCGAGCACCGCGGAGCCCAGCCTCTCCCGCGAATTCGTGAACGCGATCGGTTCGGCCGATCTGATCGCCAAGCCGCTCGGCGACGAGTACGTGTCGACCGAGCACCTGCTGGCCGGCCTCGCCCGGGTCGGCGGCGCGGTCGGGCACACCCTGCAGAGCGCCGGCGCTACCGAGGAAGCGCTGATCGCGGCGTTCCCGCAGGTCCGCGGTGGCGAGCGGCGGGTCACCAACGCCGACCCCGAGCAGACGTACAAGTCGCTGGAGAAATACAGCGTCGACCTGACCGCGCTGGCCCGGGACGGCAAGATCGACCCCGTCATCGGCCGGGATGTCGAGATCCGCCGGGTGGTGCAGGTGCTCTCCCGGCGTACCAAGAACAACCCGGTGCTGATCGGTGAGCCCGGCGTCGGCAAGACCGCGATCGTCGAGGGCCTGGCCCAGCGGATCGTGGCCGGTGACGTGCCGGAAAGCCTGCGTGACAAGAAACTGGTCTCGCTCGACCTCGG
Source organism: Actinoplanes lutulentus (assembly GCF_003259845.1). Taxonomy (GTDB): domain Bacteria; phylum Actinomycetota; class Actinomycetes; order Mycobacteriales; family Micromonosporaceae; genus Actinoplanes; species Actinoplanes lutulentus. Next base: position 64,240 of record NZ_QLMJ01000010.1, on the reverse strand, counting down.
CGCGATGGTCGCCGGCGCGCAGTACCGCGGCCAGTTCGAGGAGCGGCTGAAGAGCGTCCTCGAAGAGATCCGCGGGTCGAACGGGCAGGTCGTCACGTTCCTCGACGAGCTGCACACGGTCGTCGGCGCCGGCAAGGGCGAGGGCTCGATGGACGCCGGCAACATGCTCAAGCCGATGCTCGCCCGCGGTGAGCTGCGCATGGTCGGCGCCACCACCCTGGATGAGTACCGCGAGCACATCGAGAAGGACCCCGCTCTGGAGCGTCGTTTCCAGCCGGTCGTCGTCGGCGAGCCGACGGTCGAGGACACCATCGGCATCCTGCGCGGGCTCAAGGGTCGTTACGAGGCGCACCACCGGGTGCAGATCACCGATGCCGCGCTGGTCGCGGCCGCCAGCCTCTCCGATCGGTACATCAGCGACCGGTTCCTGCCGGACAAGGCGATCGACCTGATCGACGAAGCGGCCTCCCGGCTCCGGATGGAGATCGACTCCCAGCCGGTCGAGCTCGACCAGCTCCAGCGCCAGGTCGACCGGATGCGGGTGGAGAAGCTCGCGCTCAGCAAGGAGACCGACCCCGCGTCGGTGGCCCGGCTGGAGCGGCTGGACCGCGACCTCGCCGACCGCGAGGAAGAGCTCACCGCGCTGACCGCCCGCTGGGAACGCGAGCGCGGTGGGTTGAACCGGGTCGGTGAGCTGAAGAAACGCCTCGACGAGGCGCGGGCCGCTCAGGAGCGCGCGCAGCGTGACGGCGAGCTGCTGGAGGCGTCCCGGCTGCTCTACGAGATCATCCCGGCCCTGGAGAAGGGCATCCGGGAAGCGTCCGAGGCCGAGGACGAGCGCGCCGAGCCACCGATGGTCAAGGAGGAGGTCGGCGCCGACGACATCGCTGAGGTCGTCTCCGCCTGGACCGGGATCCCGGCCGGCCGGATGCTGGAGGGTGAGACCGCCAAGCTGCTCCGCATGGAGGAGTCGCTTCTGGACAAGGTGATCGGCCAGCGCGAAGCCGTGGCCGCTGTCGCGAGCGCGGTCCGGCGTTCCCGGGCCGGCATCGCCGACCCGGACCGGCCCACCGGCAGTTTTCTCTTCCTCGGCCCCACCGGTGTCGGCAAGACCGAGCTGGTGAAAGCCCTGGCCGGCTTCCTCTTCGACGACGAGCGGGCGATGGTCCGCATCGACATGAGTGAGTACGGCGAGAAACACTCGGTGGCCAGGCTGGTCGGCGCGCCGCCGGGATATGTCGGGTACGAGGAAGGCGGCCAGCTGACCGAGGCGGTGCGCCGCCGGCCGTACAGCGTGGTGCTGCTGGACGAGGTGGAGAAAGCCCACCCGGATGTCTTCGACCTGCTGCTCCAGGTGCTCGACGACGGCCGGCTCACCGACGGGCAGGGCCGCACTGTCGACTTCCGTAACGCGATCCTGGTGCTGACGTCGAACCTCGGCTCGGCGAACGCCGACTTCACGATGGGTGACGAGGAGCGTCGCGACGAGGTGCTCGCCGCGGTCCGGGGGCACTTCAAGCCGGAGTTCCTGAACCGGCTCGACGACATCGTGGTCTTCCATGCGCTCACCAAGCAGGACCTGATCGCGATCGTCGACATCCAGCTGGCCCGGCTGCGCGGCCGGCTCGCCGAGCGCCGGCTCGACCTCCAGGTGGCACCCGAGGCGGTGGACTGGCTGGGCGAGCACGGGTACGACCCGATCTACGGCGCCCGTCCGCTGCGGCGCCTGGTCCAGTCCACGATCGGTGACCTGCTCGCCAAGGCGCTGCTCGGCGGTGAGATCCGGGACGGTGACGTCGTGGTGGTCTCGCTCAGCGACGCCAAGGACGGTCTCTCGGTCCGGCGCGGGATCTGAAAAAAGGGCCCCGGGGTTTCCCGGGGCCCTTTCTCCTAGTTCTCCACCTCCCGTTGCCGGTAGGCGTGAGTCATCAGGATGTCCGTGATGTCATGATCGCCATCAGCGGACCAGATGCGGATGCCGTCGCGGTGCAACTGGTATCGCACATCTTTGAACCTTGTTCGAGTGTCGTCATGGTGAACGACGGTCAGAGTGTCGGCGTGTGGCATGGGACTCACCGGTCCTTGTCAGCTCTGGGGCAGCCGCGGTGTGGTCACGCGGCCGGCCTAATGGGAAGGGCGCCGCCAGCCGGTCTGCCTCGGCCCCGGAGATAGATGCGCGGGGCGGGCGACTCGTGCCGGAGGCAGGGCGGTCCGCTGGAGGTCTTTGCTGCCAGCTGGACGCCACGGCATCGAAGTCTAGGCGGGTGTGTCGAACAGTGCCGCCCCCCGAAAGAGCGACCGTTCGCGGGTTCTAGGACCATCGTTGCCCGATGCTTCCACACGGTTGCGGACCGTGAGGTGTGGTCGCGGTATATGGCCTGCGACCGATACCGTAAATGGATCTAGAGGAGGGCAGTGTGACCGTTCCCATATATCCCACCCCAAATCCGGCGCCGGCCGCCCGTCCGCCGCGCCCCGGTGTCGTCACCATGTCGTCCTACCTGCTCTACGGAGTGGCGTTCCTTCAGCTGCTGACCGCGTTCGTGTCACTGCTGACCGTCAGCGGCGTCCGGGACGCCGCGCGGCAGACCGCCGCGGGAACCGAGCTGGCGAGCGAGGCCGAAAGCATCGCGACCGTCGTCATCGTGATCATCGCGCTGGCGTACGGGGTGATCGCGGTCGGTCTGGCCGTGCTGTCGATCTTCAACAGCCGAGGGTCGAACGGCTCCCGGATCACCACCTGGGTCTTCGCCGGCCTCGGCCTCTGCTGCAACGCGCTCGGCCTGACCGACGTGACCGGCAACGCCGTCTCCACGGGCGAAGGCAGCGGTGGGCTCAGCGACAGCCAGGTCGACGCGCAGCTCTCGGTCTCCCTGCCGGGTTGGTACGAGCCCGTCCTCTGGGTTTTGACCCTGCTCACGGTCCTGTCGCTGATCGCCGTGATCATCCTGCTGGCGGTGCCGGCGTCGAACGCGTACTTCCGCAAGGCGGTGGCGGGGTACCCGGGGTATCCGATGCCCGGTGGCGGGTATCCGGGTTATCCGGCGCCCGGTGGCTATCCGCCTCCGGGGAGCTATCCGCCTCCGGGGAGCTATCCGCCTCCGGGGAGCTATCCGCCTCCGGGTGGGCAGCCGGCTTACGGTCAGCCTTATCCGGGACCGGCTTATGGGCCGCCGCCCGGTGCGCCTGGTTATGGGCCGCCTCCGGGTGCACCCGGTTATGGGCCGCCGTCCTATGGCCCGCCGGGATACGGGCCGCCTAGCTATGGTCCGCCTTCGTCCGGGCCTCCGGCGGGGCAGCCTGAGACGGGATATCCGGCTCCAGGGCAGCCCTCGCCGGGTCTGCCGCCCTATGTCGGCGAGCAGAGCCACTTCGGGGCGCCGGAGCAGTACGGGCATCCTGGTCAGCCTGCGCCCGGGCTTCCTCCGTACCCCGGACAGGCCGGAACCGGCGCGCCTGGATCTCCGCCGCAGCCCGGTCCCGGTGCTCCGCCCGCGAGTCTGCCGCCGAGCGACCCGTGGGCGTCGCCGCCCGAGTTCCCGTTCGGTGATCAGCCGCCGGCGGCCGATCCGACCTCTGGACCTGCCGACCCGACCTCTGGGCCTGCTGACCCGGCCTCGGCGCCTGCCGACCCGGCTGATCGGCCCGGTGGCGACCAGCCGCCGCAGCCGCCGCGGCCCGCCGACCCGGCCTGAGGCCTGAGCCGGCCTGAGGGCCGACCCGGCCTGACGCTCGACCCGGACTGACGCTCGACCCGGACCGGTCCGCCTTTGCTGGCGGGCCGGTCCGGCCACTTTCCGATGCCGCAGGCGGTAGGTTTTGGCCAGCCGAACCACTGCGGGAGCCCATCGATGTCATATGCCGCCCAGCCGCCCGTTGCCGAGCCGTCGTCGGGTGCGCCGTCACCGGGCTCGTGGTCTCCGGGCCCGCCGCCGCAGGATTCGCCGCGAGCGAGTGTCCGGCCGGCCGCTGTGACGACGGCTGTCGCTCTGCTCTGGACCATGGCCGTGGCCGGTTTTGTCTATGCGGCCGGCATGGTGGCGGTGACTCCGGGCACGGTCGGCCGATTCCAGGACGCGACCTCCGGTTCCGAGGTGGCCGACAACTACGTCGCCGTCATCTGGCTCGGCTCGGCCATCGGCGCCGTGGTGGCGCTGCTGATCGTCGCGCTCTTCACGGTGCTCGGTGTCGGCCTGCGCCGCGGCAGCCGGCTGGCCCGCGGGATCACGCTGGGCGTCTGCGTGCTCGGTGTGATCGGTGGCTGCGGGTCGGTCGCGGCGATCGGCGGGCAGCAGTCGGGTGACGCGGTGTCGGGTTCACTCGGCGCGGCACTCAACGACGCCTACCCGGGCGGCTGGATCGGTCTGAACGCCGCTGTGGCGGTCGCTCAGGTCATCGCGTACCTCCTGGTGGCCTTTCTGCTCCTGCTCGCGCCTCGCGCGTTCTTCGGCGGCGCAAGCGCCGCCGCGGGTGCGGGAAGCGGCCCGGTGGGGAACCCGGCGTGGGGCGGCCCGGCGGCGGGAAACCCGGCCTGGGGTGTTCCGGCGGCCGGGAATCAGGGCTGGGGTGCTCCGGCGGGCACTCAGGCCGGTGGTGCGGGCTGGGGCGCTCCGGCGCCGGCGAATCCTTACTGGGGTCCGGGTCCGTCTGGCGGAAACCCGACTGCGGCGCCCGGCACCGCAGGAGTGAATCCTGGCGGCGGGACGCCGCCGGGTGGATTCGGGTACGGGAACCCGCCCGTATACCCATCGAGTGATCCTGCCGTCACAGCTTCTCCGTGGGCCGCACCACAATCGACGGATCAATACCCGCAATCGGATCAAAGTTCGTCCGAAGCAGATCAGAACTTCGTTCACCCTCCGGTACAGAAGCCGACTCCTCGGCCCGAAGACGAGTACTGGTCGCGACCTTCCGACTGAACTCACCGGTAACAAACACAAACCGGTCCCGTATCGACGACTGTGGGTCACTCGAACGGGTACGGTGCGTTTCTGCGGGCTTCACCCGATCGGCTGTCCGGATAGATGGAGATCGGCCGACCGGTGGGTGTTTTCGCCTGGACGGACAATCGTGTTTCAGGCCCTCACAGCAGTCTCACAGCGCATCCACCAGGTGATCCTGAGGTGCGCGGGGGTACCGTGGCGACGTTACCTGCTTTGAGCTGCATCTATGGTCTGGGGAAAGGCTGAGGGCCGATGAGGGATCGGTAAACCTTCTTTACAGAAGGTGGTTTAGCCCTGGGTCAATAGTTCCGTTCCGCCCCGGCGGGGCGAAAGATTCCGGTTTCCATCCAGCCAGTACGCTCGATGTCATGGAAGCACGGCACGACCTGGGTAAATTCATCACTGAATTAGCCGTCGCGCAGCGTGGCGCCGTGCTTTCATCGGGTCGTGAGCTGTTGGGTTCGGAGAGTGGCGGCCAAATGATCGCGCAGTGCCGCGTGATGGTCTCGATGCGTTCTGTTCCGGGTCATCGTCCGAGATCGGTGACTCGAAACAATCGACGAATTGGCAATGTGGCCCGCCTCACTCCGGAGACGGGGATCGAGAGCTCGACACGGATGGGTAGCGACCAGATGGCGGCTGAGGCGTTGCAGGAGGCAGAGACCGAAGTCGTCGTCGCGGTTAAGGGCGATCGGAACCAGTGGACGGTGCGCGTTGCCGGCCAATGTGACCGGTCGGCCGTCCCGGCGATCGATGTCGGCCTTACGGCCTGAAAGTTAGCCGGTTCGTTCCTGCTCACATGCAGGAGAATCGATGCAGTTGGTGGAAGGATGGAGATCGTGGGAACTGCGTTGGCGGAAATGACTATGCCTCAGATCTCGCCGCTTGCTGGCGAGCCGATTGAACGCGCTGACGCCGAGCGTCTGGCGGGAGTGCTGAAGGCGCTCGCCGACCCGGCCCGGCTGCGGCTGCTGAGCCTCATCCAGTCCGCGACGGATGGCGAAGCGTGCGTCTGCGACCTTACGGCCCCTCTGGGCCTCTCGCAGCCGACCGTGAGTCACCACCTGCGGATTCTGACGGAGGCTGGTCTGCTGGAGCGCGAGAAGCGCGGTGTCTGGGCGTACTACCGCCTGGTGCCGTCCGCAATCGCGACCATTGCGGACCTGCTCACCCCGCCGCGGAAGCGGGCCACGAAGAAGGCCCGCTGATTCGTTGGGAAATGCCTGGCGTCACCGAAACATGGGGGCGTGACGCCAGGCCGAGGACTTCATCCAAGTCCACTTGGGCGAACCTGAGGAGGAACGGGTGAACTACGTCCCCGGAGACCTGCGTGACCAGCTCGCGCACGTGGGTTACGACGTGGTGCAAGCGGGCCTCGTGTGTGGTTCGGGCGGAAACCTGTCCGCCCGGATCCCCGACGAGGATGCCATCTGGGTCACCGCGAGTGGCTCCTGGCTCGACAGACTTAGCCGTAACACCTTTACGTCGGTTCAGATCTCCGACGGCGCGCCGACGATGATCGGCACGATTCCGCCGCCGCAGATCGAACCGACAAGTGAACTTGCTCTGCACCTTGCGCTCTACCGTGCTCGCCCGGACGTCAACGCCGTGGTCCATCTGCACCCGCAGACGGCTCTGCTGCTGGACGCTCTCGGCGAGCACATCCGGATAAGCACGACCGACCACGCGTTCTATCTGCGCCGGGTCGCCACCGTGCCGTTCCGGATGCCGGGCACCACGGAGCTGGCATCCCTGACCGCGGCGATGGCCGCTGACGGCACCGATTGTCTGGTGCTCAGTCAGCACGGCTGTGTCGTGGTCGGAGACTCCGTGGAGCTGGCGCACAAACGGGCCCGCAACCTTGAGGAAGCGGCCTCACTGACCTACCGGGCGCTGGCCGCGGGTCGGCTGGAGAACCTCCGGGACTGTCCGGAAGAGTTCCTGGATCGGCTGCACGGCTCCACCGCCGTCACGGTCTGAGAAACCCGTCAAGGTCTGAGAAACGTGGAACGGCCCGGCCCCCTTCGCGGGGAGCCGGGCCGTTTTTCGTGTGCGTGACCGCTCGGGTCAGCGCGGCCAGTTCTGGTCGTTGTCGTACTGCTGCGGCTGGCCGTACGTCTGCGGCGGCCGGTTCTGCTGCGGCGGCTGCGGCTGCTCCTGCGCGGGCTGCTGCGGCGGGTACGGCTGACCGAAGTACTGCCCGGTCGGCTCGTCGTAACGCTGCTGAGCCGGCTCGTCATAACGAGGCTGAGCAGGCTCGTCGTAACGGGGCTGGGCCGGCTGCCCGTACGTCTGGGGCTGGCCGTAGACGTTGCCGCCCTGCGGTTGCGCGTACCCCTGCTGTTGGGGTTGACCGTAGTTCTGGCCGCCGTAGGGCGGCTGCGGGGTCTGCTGCTGGTGGTGGTGCGGGTGGATCTCGTCGTGTGCGGCGTCCGCGATGCCGGCGACGCTGGCCGCGGCGACCACACCGAGAGCCTCAGCCGGTCCGGGAGGCGTGCCCTTCTTCTTGGCACGGCGCTCGCGGAGGATCTCGATGAGGATCGGCAGCACCGAGATCAGGACGATCAGCACGACCACCGGCAGGATGTAGTGGTCGATCTTGTCGCCGATGGCGTCGTAGATCTGCTGCGCCAGCAGGTAACCGATCAGGATGATGCCGTCGGTCCAGAGGATCGCGCCGACCACGTTCCAGATGAAGAACTGGCGGGCCGGCATGCCGAGCGTGCCGGCGACCGGGTTGAGGAACGTCCGCACGATCGGGATGAAGCGGGCCAGCACCACGGCCTTGGCCGGGCCGAACTTCTCGAAGTAGTACTCCGCCTTCTCGACGTACTCCTTCTTGAAGAGCTTCGACTCGGGCTTGTCGAACATCCGGCGGCCGTATTTCGCGCCGAGCCAGTGCCCGAGCTGCGCGCCGACGATGGCGAAGACCGGGGCGCCGATCAGCAGGGCGGTGATGGACAGCTTGCTGCCCGGGCCGAAGATCGAGTCGGCGACCGAGGAAGCCGCGACGCCCGCCAGGAACAGCAGGGAGTCACCCGGGAAGAAGAATCCGACGAGAAGGCCGGTCTCCGCGAAGAGGATGGCCAGAACGCCGGGCACACCGAAGGCCGAGAGCAGGTCCTTCGGGTCCATCGGGTTCAGAGCGAGCTGCTCGGTGAGCGCATGGATGTCCACGAGGAGCCAGGGTACCGGCCTGTTCAAGGCCGGTACCTGTATGAATCCTGTGGATACCGATTACTCGTCAAGAAGTAACTGTGTGGTCACAACCGGGGGTCGACCGGCTCCGATTCGGCCGCCAGGATGGCGAAGACCAACTCGTGCACCCGCCAGGCCGGCGCGCCCTCGGCCAGCCGATCCAAAGCGGCCAGACCGAGGCCGTGCTCCCGCAGCGCGAGTGCCCGTTTGCGGCCGAGATTCCGGCCGCGCAGCCGCTCCAGCTGCTCCGGCCGGGTGTACTCGGGACCGTAAATGATCCGCAGGTACTCCCTGCCGCGGCACTTCACCCCGGGCTGCACGAGCCGGCCGTTGCCGTCGGCTGCGGTCAGTCCCGTCCAGGGCTTGACCACCATGCCTTCGCCACCGCCGGCGGTCAGCGTGAGCCACCACTCGGTCGCTGCCGCTTCCGCCGCCGGATCGGCGAGATCCACGATCATCCGCCGGGTGGTGGTGAAGAGGCCCGGGTCTGCCGCGACCAGGCGGTCCGCCTGCGCCAGGTGCCAGTCATGATCCTTGCTTGTGTACGCGTGACCGGCGCCGGCCAGCACAGCGAAAGGCGCCAGCGTGATGCCGTCCAGACCGTCGGTCGGCTGCACATATGACCGGTACGCCGTCGAGTAGGCGTCGATCTCCGCCGACCTCAGTTCGAGCCGGTCCCGCAGCGCCGCCACGTCGAGCCCGCGACCCGCTGCCTGTTCGAGGACGGCCAACGCGACAGGCAGGGCGGATCGGCCGGCCGCGCCGACTCCGGCGTACTGGTCCCGGATCAGTGAGCCGGCCTTCGCCGACCAGGGCAGGAGTTCGGCGTCGAGCAGCAGCCAGTCGGTCTCCAGCTCGGCGAAGAGCGGAGCGGCGGCCGCACGGACCCGGGCGAGCAGCGGCACGTCCATCTCCGGCCCGAAGAACGGCCGGCCGGTACGCGTCCAGATCGCATCACCGGTGCCGGAGGCGGAGACCCGGACCACGGCCCGCGAGCCCATGTGTTTCTCCTCGCACACCACCCGGCCGACTCCGGCGGCCCGCAGGTCGGCGAAGGCGGACGACGGGTGCTCGAGGAAACCGTCGACTGTCGAGCTGGAACAGGGCGCCATCGTCGGCGGAAGCCAGACCAGCGTTTCCGGGTCGACGGCGAACCGGCCCATCACCTCGAGAGCAGCAGCGGCGTTCTCGGCCGGGACAGTCGTCCGCCCGTACCCGTAATCGATGTGACGACGGCCTGTCACGTCCGCGATGTCCAAGCCCGCATCGGGTTTGGTCGCGACAGCGAACAGGGGTCGCACCGGTGCGTAGTACTCCTTCGCCGCCGGTACCGCGACCAGCTCGCGCGACGGCCAGCGCAGTGCGGTGAGCGAGCCGCCGAAGACGCAGCCGGTGTCCAGGCAGATCGTGTTGTTGATCCACTCCGGGGCCGGGGTGGGCACGTGGCCGTAGACGACAGCGGCCGAGCCCCGGTAGTCCTTCGCCCAGGGGTAACGGACCGGCAGGCCGAATTCGTCGGTCTCGCCGGTGGTCTCGCCGTAGAGCGCGAAGCTGCGCACCCGGCCGGACGCCCGCCCCTGGTACGCCTCCTTCAGCCCGGCGTGCGCGACGACCAGGTTTCCGTCGTCGAGCACGTAGTGGCTGACCAGGCCTTCGATGAACGTCCGCACCTCGGTGACGAACTCGTCCGGTTCGGCGGCGAGCTGCTCCATCGTCTCCGGCAGGCCGTGGGTGAGCTGCACCTTGCGACCGTTGAGCTTGCGGGCCAGCTTCTGCTCGTGGTTGCCCGGCACACAGATGGCGTGCCCGGCCGCGACCATGCCCATCACCAGGCGCAGCACGCCCGGCGAGTCCGGGCCGCGGTCGACCAGGTCACCGACGAAGACGGCTTTGCGGCCCGGCTCCGGGTGGACGGCGTCGACCGGCCGGCCGTGCGCGTCGCGGAGCAGCTCCCAGCCCAGCGTGCCGAGCAGCGTCTCCAGCTCGGCACGGCAGCCGTGCACGTCGCCGACGATGTCGAACGGCCCGTGCTCGTCACGCCGATCGTTGAAGAGCTTCTCGTACCGGATCTCGGCGCCGGCGATCTCGTCGACCCCGCGCAGCACGTGGATTTTGCGGAAGCCCTCCCGGCTCAGCTGCTTGAGGGAACGCCGCAGGTCACGATGCATCCGGGTGATCACCTGGCGGCCGAATGTGCGGTCCTCGCGGGACTCGGTGCGCTCCCACGCGATCGACTCCGGCACGTCCAGGACGATCGCTGTCGGCAGTACGTCGTGTTCCCGGGCCACCTTCACCAGGCCGGCGCGGGCGTGGGTCTGCAGGTTGGTGGCGTCCACGACGGTGAGCCGCCCGGCGGCCAGCCGCTTGCCGGCCACGTAGTGCAGCACGTCGAAGGCGTCGGCGGAGGCCGACTGGTCGTTCTCGTCGTCGGCGACCAGCCCTCGGAAGTAATCCGAGGAGAGCACCTGGGTCGGCGCGAAGTGGTGGCGTGCGAACGTCGACTTTCCGGAACCGGAGATGCCGACGAGCGCGACGAGGCTGAGCTCGGGGACGTCGATGATCATGCGGAAACCTCCGTACCCTCGCTGGTGTTGATCTTGAAAAGAGCGAGCTGAGTGGGCGCGCCGGTCGTCTCGTGGTCCTCGCCGACGCCCCGGAACGTCACCGAGTAACCGTGCTCGGCCGCGACCCGCTCGGCCCACCCGGCGAACTCGGCGCGGGTCCACTCGAACCGATGATCCGAGTGACGCATCCCGGTCAGGCCTTCGTAGTGCACGTTGTACTCGACGTTCGGCGTGGTCACCACGACCGCGCCGGGCCGCGCGTGACCGAAGACGGCCGCCTCCAGCGCGGGCAGCCGGGACTCGTCGAGGTGCTCGATGACCTCCATCAGCACTGCCGCGTCGAAGCCGCGCAGCCGGTCGTCACGATAGGTGAGTGCCGTCTGGATCAGCCTGATCCGGTCCTTCTGCCGCTCCGGCAGCTGGTCCAGCCGCAGCCGCCGGGCCGCCTGTTCCAGCGCCCGGCTGGACACGTCGGCCCCGACGATCTCGGTGAAACCCCGCTGCTTCAGCAGCGCGGCAAGAAGCGCTCCACCCCCACACCCAAGATCGAGTACGCGTGAGGCTCCCGCCTCGGTCAACGCCAGAAGGACAGCCTCCCGGCGCTGTTCGGCGAGCGGCGCCCGGCGCTGCACCGGAAGCTCGGCCTCCTCCTCGGTGGCCGGTTCCTGATCCGCTTCGAGCAGCTGGAGGGCCGAGGTGGCCAGTGACTTGCGATGCGCCAGGTACCGGCGGGCGATCAGCACCTTCTCCGGGTGGCCGGCCAGCCAGCCCTCGCCGGAGCGCAGCAGTTTCTCGATCTCGTCCGGGGCCACCCAGTAATGCTTGCCGTCGTCGAGCACCGGCAGCAGCACGTAGAGGTGGTTGAGCGCATCAGCGACCCGCAGTACACCGGTGAGGCGCAGGTCGACATAACGGCTGTCGCCGCCGATCTCCGGTTCGAACGGGATCGGCGTCGCCGTCACCGCCCAGCCGAGCGGTGCGAACAGGCGGGTCACCAGGTCGGTGGTGCCGCGCAGCACCGGCACCCGGATCTCCAGCGGGATCGGCTGGGCGGCCAGGTCCGGGCGGTCCTTGGACGCGCCACGCAGGGCGCTGCGGAACACCTTGGAAAGCGCGCTGGCCAGCAGGCTGGAGGCGGCGTACGGGCGATCGTTGACGTACTGGCTCAGCTCGAAAGCGTCCCGCTGCGCCCGCAACCGCGCCGGGTCGACGTCCAGTAGCAGCGCCGCCGTGCACCGGTCCTCGGTCGCCTCCGGGTACATGACGTACGCCGTACCGGTGGGCACGTCGAAGGAGTGCACCTTCTCCGGATGCTTGACCAGCAGGTATCCGAGGTCGGTCGCGGGCCGATGGGTGGTCGTCAGGGTGAGCAGCACCCGCTGATCGTGTCAGCGACCGGCAAATGAGGCGATCGAAATAGCCATCGGTGTCAGGCTCGGGGTCAGGCTCGGCTGCGGGCTAGATAACGCCCTAGTCCACCCAGCACCAGCAGAAACGCGCCGATGGCCAGCAGCCCGGACGGCCCGGTGATCGGCAGATCGTCGTCACCGCCGGTCACGGTCACCACGATCGGGGCCGAGTCGTTCTTCCCGTCGCCGTTCAGCTCATAGGCCTGGACCGAGCCGTTCTTGCCGGACTTCTCCACCCGGAGCTCGAGATCGAAGTATTCGCGGTCGCCCGCTCCCAGCTCGGCGTCGCTCTCGCACCAGAGCCGGTTCGAGTCCGAGTCCTCGTCCTTGCCGTCATCGGTGTAGCAGTTGTCGCCGACTCCGACGAGCTGGGTGTTCTCCGGAAGCCGGATGCTGGTACCCAGACGGTTGTTCTCGAACAGGTCGGGATAGAGCCGCCCCGGACCGTTGTTGACCCGGCCGACGCGTACGTCGACAGTGCTGTCCGCCTTGGCGGTGACCTTGGCGCCGATCGCGGTGAGGTCCGCGGCGGGTCCGTCCTCGACCGTGACGGTGAGCTCGACGGTGTTGTCGTCCTCGGTGAGCTCCACCTGGGGGACCCCGGCCGTGGTGGTCGCCGGGCCGAGGGTCAGCTCGTCGCCGGTGCCCGGCTGCAGGTCCCCGAAGACGACGTCGAGGAGCTCGTCGGGCAGGGACGTCTTCAGGTCGTCCCACTCGGTCGCGGTGGTCCAGGTGAACTCGCCGTGCAGGCGGCTTCCGGAGGCCGCGTCGGCCGGGGTGCGTACGCCGATGGGCTCGGAGAGCGCGTAGGTGAGGTTCGGCTGGAGCTGGGTGTCGAAGGTGCAGATCACCGCCTGGCCGTACTCGCAGTTGCTGTACGAGGTGTCGGCCAGTGCGTCCCGGTCGACCCCGAGGTACAGCATCACGCCGTCGGCGACGGTGCTGCCGCCGTTGCTGACCCGGGCGTCCACCTCGGTCGTATCACCGGCTGTGACATCGATCGGATCGGTGTCCTCAGCGACCAGGTTCACGCCTTCGCCGATCCGTACCAGGGACTCGCTGGTGCTCTCCGGTCCGGCACCGACCGACGCGGTGACCCGGACGGCTCCCGAGCTGCCGGCGGCCGCGCCCGCCTTGGCCTCGACGGCGAAGTATCCGAGCCCGGTCAGTGGCAGGGCGTTGTCGATCCAGGTCCGGACGCTGCACGTGACGGTGGTCCCGCTGACCTTGCAGCCGTCGTCCGCCGGCGTGCTGGCGTATTCACTGCCGGTGGCGATGTTGTCGCGCATGATCCAGCTGCCCGTCTGGCTCAGCTCGACGTCGGCGAACGACGCGATGCCGGTCCAGTCGACGGTGAAGCGCACGACCTCCAGGCCGGCATCGCCGGCGCCGCCGATCGCGCCCCAGAGCAGGGCGTCCCGTGGCTCGCCGCCGGGCGTGAGGGTGAGCTGCTGGAAGTGGGTGGCGATGGTGGCCGAGGACGGCGCTGCCATGGCCGGAAGCGGGCAACCACCGACGGTGATCAGGATCGCGGACACGGTGGTCACGATCCGCCCGGGAAGTACGGACATGACCTGAAGGTTATTTGCCTTTTAAGCCCGATGTGCCGGGTTCTACTGACGAGTTTCGGGGTGATTTCCGCTACGCACCGCAACTGCGGAATACTGCCTGCTGGAGGACAGCGCGGTCCTGCCCTCTGCTTCCCGTTCCAAAGAGCAAGGAGCGCCCGATGCCTATCGCTTCCCCCGAGGTCTACGCCGAGATGATCGATCGTGCCAAGGCTGGCGCGTTCGCTTACCCGGCGATCAACGTGACGTCCTCGCAGACCCTCAACGCGGCCCTGCAGGGATTCGCCGAGGCCGGCAGCGACGGCATCGTGCAGATCTCCACCGGTGGCGCGGAGTACGCGTCCGGCCCGACGATCAAGAACATGATCACGGGTGCGGTCGCGCTGGCCGAGTACGCCACCGAGGTCGCCAAGAACTACCCGATCAACATCGCGCTGCACACGGACCACTGCCCCAAGAACAAGCTGGACTCCTACGTCCGTCCGCTGATCGCGATCTCCCAGGAGCGCGTCAACAAGGGCCTGGCCCCGCTGTTCCAGTCGCACATGTGGGACGGCTCGGCCGTGCCGCTGGACGAGAACCTGCAGATCGCCGAGGAGCTGCTCGCGGCGTCCGCCGCCGCGAAGATCATCCTTGAGATCGAGGTCGGCGTGGTCGGTGGCGAGGAGGACGGTGTCTCCGCCGCGATCGACGACAAGCTGTACTCGACCGTCGAGGACGGCCTGGCCACCGCCGCCGCGCTCGGCCTGGGCGAGAAGGGTCGTTACCTGACGGCGCTGACCTTCGGCAACGTGCACGGCGTCTACAAGCCGGGCAACGTCAAGCTGCGCCCGGAGATCCTCAAGGAGATCCAGGACGCGATCGGCGCGAAGTACGGCAAGGACAAGCCGCTCGACTTGGTCTTCCACGGTGGCTCGGGCTCGCTGCTCTCCGAGATCCACGGCGCCTTGGACTTCGGTGTGGTCAAGATGAACATCGACACCGACACCCAGTACGCGTTCACCCGCCCGGTCGTGGACCACATCTTCCACAACTACGACGGTGTGCTGAAGGTGGACGGCGAGGTCGGCAACAAGAAGGCGTACGACCCGCGCGCCTGGGGCAAGCTGGCCGAGAACGGTCTGGCGAAGCGCGTCGTCGAGGCGTGCGAGCACCTTCGCTCGTCCGGAACCACTCTCTCGAAGTAATCCCATCGGCATCGGCCGGTCCCCGTACGCGGGTACCGGCCGTTGTTGTCTTGCGGGGTTACGGAGAGGCAGGGGTACGATCGAACGTCAAGATCGGCGAGGCGGTGATCGTGCTCGGTATCGAAGGCTGGAAACCCGAGTGGCATCACGATGCCGAAGCGCTCGCAGCGACACATAGACATATGTTTGTGCGGCTCATCGGCCGGAAGCTGCGATCAAGCTGGCTCATGTGGGACGTCGCTCAGCGGGGCTGGTTCGCCGACGGCCCGGTCATTCTCGACTTTGGTTTGAGTCATGTCGAGATTACTCATCGTAAATTCGATGAGTGTGCGATCACCTGGGATCACATCGACATGGCCCGGCCGATCGACTGGTACGAGCACTTCGACTGGCGCGCCGACCCGAACGCCGCTCTGCGCAAGGCCCGTGGCCGGCAGCTGAGGGCCGTCAACATCATTGAGCACACCACGTCGGCGGACTGGCGGCCGCGCGTGCTGCACGCCGTCGAATTCCTCTTCGACGGCGCGCGCCTCGCGATCTACAACGCGATGGACGAGAACGGGATCACCGACGTGCCGGAGTCCGACCTGCCTCCGACGATCCACTGGCGCCGGGTCCACATCGCTTGATCACCGGGATTGATCACCGGGATTGATCAGATCCCGTCAGTCGCCGCCTCCGCCACCGCCGCCACTGTCCCCGCCGCCGCCGGAGTCCGAGGAACCGCCCCAGCCGCCGCCGGAGTCGGACGAGCTCCCGGAATCCGAGTAGTCGTACGAGTCCGACGAGCTGCCGTCCGAGTGCCACGACGAACCGTGACCCCGCGACCGGCGGTGCCGCACCGGGCCGTAGTTGCGCCCTCGCCGTGCGGCCCGGAAAACGAGCACCGCAACGACCCCCATGAACACGAAGAACGTCACCGCCACGATCGCGAAGACGACCACCACGAAGCTAGCCATGACCGCAGTGTGCGGCATGCCCGCCAGCAGGTCTGTCAGGAACGGATCAGTGCCGCTGTCGCCTCGTCCAGCGAGTCGGTCACCACGATCAGGCCGGACTGGTCGCCGTGCGGTGAGCGGGCCAGCAACGGCCTCAGAAGCTCGGCCACCGGCAGCGCGGTCCAGTGCTCGACACCGAGGAACACATACGCCCCGGACGGCCCGTCAGTCGCGTAGAACGTCTTCGTCGCGGCCTGGAAGATCTCCTGGACCGTGCCTGCCCAGCCGGGCGCGAAGACGATGCCGCCCCGGGCCAGGCGCAGGATCGAGTCCTCGCGGACCGCGTTCGAGAAGTACTTGCCGATCTGCCCGGCGAACAGGTTCGCCGGCTCATGCCCGTAGAGCCAGGTCGGCAGGGCCAGGCCGCCGTGCTGCAGCCGGCCTGCGAGGTCCAGGTCGGGCAAGGGGAACGCCGCGCGTACCGAAAGGGCCGCCGCGGTGTAGGGCTCGTGGTCCAGGAAGTGCGGCGCCTCCGCCAGCGCGTCGATCGCCGCGGAAAGATCTTCTTGGGTACGCGACGCGAAGTACGCCCCGAGGTTCGCGGCCTCCATCACACCGGGACCGCCTCCGGTGACGATCAGCCGCCCCTGCCCGGCCAGACGCTGGGCCAGCGAGGCGGCCATCCGGTACGCCGACGATCCACGCGGGGCCGCGTGCCCACCCATGATCCCGACCGCGCCCTCCTGCCCGTGCGCCTTCGCCCACGCCGCGAGCGCCTTGCCGAGCGCGTTGTCGATGCCGGCGTCGTGCAGCCGCTGCGCGAGGGCCTCCCGGATGTCCGGCACCGCACCGCCGTGCGCCACGAAGTGGTCGTAGACGGCCGTGTCGTACATCCCGGCGAACCCGGCCCCGTCGAACCCCGCAGCGAGGTCCTCGGGGGTGTAGAGGACGGCCGGGTGGGTGGCGTACGGCAGGCCGTCCAGCGGCGGGACCACGTGCGCGCCGCGCCGGATCAGATCGGTCTCGACGTCCGGCCCGCTGAACTCGCAGCCGACGAAGAGCGTGTCGTGCACGTCCACACCGGACATATCCGGCGGGTCGCGGTCCAGGCGAAGGCCGAGAACGACCAGGCCGGCGAGGGTGTGCTTGGCGAGGAGCGCGTCCAGCTCGGCGCGGGACTCGACCTCGAACTCGGTCGCGTCGAACGGCTCGTCGCCACCGAGGACAGGCTGTAACGGATCGGGCATGTGGTCCATCTTGCGCGTGGCGTGCGAGACCCGTTCGTGAACCCCACCTTGTTGACGGACTACCTAGAGTTGTCACATGCGTGCTGCGTCGGGATCGCTCTTCGGGTTGGCCTACGGGGATTCACTGGGCAAGCCCACCGAATTCCAGGAGTACGCGCAGATCGTCGCCCAATACGGCCCGGACGGCCCACGCCGGCTCGAAGGCGAACCCGCCCTGGTCACCGACGACACCCAGATGGCGCTCGCGGTCGGCGAGGCGCTGCTCGAACTGCGCGGCACGATCACACCGGAGACGTTCGAGCCGGTGCTGCGACGCCGGTTCCTGGAGTGGGCGGCCAGCCCGGAGAACGACCGCGCACCCGGCATGACCTGCCTGCGTGCCTGCGCCGCGCTCGCCGACGGCCGGCCGTGGACCCAGGCCACCCAGGCCGGCTCGAAAGGCTGCGGGGCGAACATGCGGGTCACCCCGATCGGGCTGATCCCCGGCCTCACCGACGACCAGCGTTCGGGTGCGGCTCAACTCCAGGCGGCCCTCACACACGGTCATCCAACTGGGTTGGCGGCTAGTGAGCTCACGGCGTACGCATGCCTGTGGCTGAAAGACGGCCTCGCGCCGAATCTCCTGCTTGAGGCGCTCCGGGAGCGCTGCGTCTCGCAGCGCGAGGTTTATCACGGCGACTGGCTCGGCGGGCTGTGGCAGCGACCCACCGTGACCTCGCCGGAAGAGTTCATCGCGCGCGGATGGGACGAGTGCGCGGCCGCGCTCGACCGGGTCACCGAAGCGCTCGCGGCCGGCAAATACGACGGCGACCCGTGCCTCGCGACCGGCGCCGGATGGATCGCCGAAGAGGCGCTCGCGACCGCGCTCTATGTCTATTTGATCTCACCCGACGACCCGGTCGCGGTCGTCGGCCGCGGCGCGGCCTCCTCCGGTGACTCCGACTCCATCGCCTGCCTTGCAGGCGCATTCGCAGGCGCATCGCTCGGCCTGAGTGCATGGCCGACCGAGTGGCAGACCCAGATCGAGTACGCGGACCGGCTCTTCCGCCTCGGAAAAGCCTGGGACTGATCTGCGCGTTGCGGAATTAACCTCTCGGGTACGGGTTGAATGAGGTCATGCAGAACCTCCTTCCCGAGCCTCCGGCCACCCGCCTGCCCGCCGACGCGGAGGCCGACCAGGCACTCGCCGACGCAGCGGCGACTGGCAACGTCGAGGCCTTCAAGGCGGTTGCCGCCAGGTTCCCCGCTTACAGCGCTGCCTGGGCGCCACTCGCGTCCGGCGCGCTGGCCGAGGGCGAGACGGTCACCGCTTACGCCTATGCCCGTACCGGATATCACCGCGGCCTGGACTCGCTCCGCCGCAACGGCTGGAAGGGCCACGGCCCGGTGCCGTGGTCACACGAGGCCAACCAGGGCTTTTTGCGGTGTTTGCACGCGTTGTCGCTGGCCGCGGCGGCGATCGGGGAGGCGGACGAGGCGGCCCGGTGTGCCCAGTTCCTCAGGGACAGCGACCCGGCGGCAGCTGACGCTTTGAGCTGACGCTTTGAGCTGACGCTTCGCGGCTTTTTACCGGCCGCGCAGGCGGCGGCGGTCGGTGGGTGCACGCACAAGCACTTCGCGTGCGCCGACCGCCCTCGCACAGCCGCAGCCGCCCGTGACGTAGGTGATAGACGCGGGGTCAGGTAGAACGGGTCGAGAGCGCACGGTGAGCTCGTGTCGCATGGGTCGAGAGCACACGGTGGGCTCGTGTCTGGCGCAGCGCGGCGGGGCGGGGCGGCTTGCAGATCTTGTGAGTTTCCGGCGGAATTGGCGGTTGAAGCTCACAAGATTGCGCCGGTCGACGTTCTCCAGCCTCGGCTACTGCCTCAGCCTCAGCCTTGGCCAGCCCTGTCCGCATGACGAGCCTTCAGCGCACGCGGATGTTCGGGTCGCCGCCGCTGTACGCCGGATCTTGGCGAGTCGGGGTGGCCATGGCGGCGGCGCAGCTTGCCAAGATTTCGAATTTGGCGGTTGGCGGTGGGGGTTGGGCGGCTCGCCGTCACAGATCTTGTGAGGTTCGGGTCGATTGGCGGGCGAAACCTCACAAGATCGCGGCGGCCACCGGCGACCGGCCGTCCCGCGAGCGGCCACTGGGCAGCCACCGGCCACCGGGCACCGGGCAGCCAGCGGGCGGCGGACGGCCATCGGCCGGGCAGCGGCGGCCAGCGGGCGACGGTTGGTGGGTGGTGGGTGTTTGGTTGGGGTGGCTATAGGCCCTGGGCTACCGCTGCGGCGATCTTCAGCCAGGCGTCTCGGGTGTTTGTTGACAGGGCGCTGTAGCGGAGCGGCTCGCCTGAGTCGATCAGCTTTTCGTAAGGGGCCAGCAGGACCGACCTCGTTCGGGCCGCGAAGTGGTGCTGGATTGCCGGCAGGTCGATGTCCTTGCGGGTCGGGGGCATGGTCACGACTGTCACGGCTTCGCGGACCAGGCGTTTGCGGCCGCTCTGTTCCAGGTGGTCGAGCATCCGGGCGGCCGTTTCGGCGGAGTCGTTGCGGGCTGACATGGTGATCACCAGCTGGTCGGTGGCGTCCATGGCGGCCTGCCAGTTCTCGGCGCGGACGTTGTTGCCGGTGTCCACGAAGATCAGTTTGTAGAAGCGGCTCACCACGTCGCGGATCTCGGCGAACGCTCCGGCGGTCAGCATTTCGCCGGCCGTCGCGGACTCGTCGGAGGCGAGTACGTCGAACATGCCCTCGCCCTGTGAGCGGACGTACTGCGACAGGTCGCCGACCCGGCCCTGCGCGCCCTGGAACAGGTGCAAATCGCGCATCATGTCCCGGACCGTGCGGGAGTGGAAGTCCTGCTGCGCGCGCATTCCGAGGGTGCCCTGGGTTTCGTTGTTGTCCCAGGCCAGAACGTAGCCGCCGCGTTTCTGTCCGAAAGTCATCGCCAGCAGCAGCACCGCGACGGTCTTGCCGGCGCCGCCTTTGGGGTTCACGATCGTGACCTGTCGCAGGCCGCCGAAGTTGCGCCGGACCGTGTCGACGTCCTGTTTGTACTCAACTTCACGCTTGCCCGGGGCGATCTTCACGAGGCCCAGCGTGCTGCGCTGCAGCAGCGCCCGGGCGCCCATGGTTGCGGTCTGCTGCGTGGGTTTCGCCAGTCTGCGGCGGGCGAACTCCTCAGCGGTCGGCGAGTCGCCCTCGTCGTCACCCAGCTCCGGAAAAGGATCATCCTCCGAAGGGGACACCGAGGACGGCGCTGGCCGCTGCAAAGGCTGTGACCAGGGCGAGGCCGCCGAGGGCGACCGCTGAGCCGGAACCCCGGGCTCCGGCGCGGAAACCCCCGGCCGGTACACCCCAGGTTGAACCCGCACAGCCTGGCCGGCAGAAGAATCAGTCGAAGAAGCGGCCGACGAAACAACCGGAGAAACAGGGGGATCCGGCTCCCCGGACCAGAACGGTTCGACGTCCCGGGGAGCAGGATCTCTTTCGGTGAGCTCGTCCGCCACGGATGCGACCTCCCGTACGACAGTTCGGATTGCGGCCGAATAGTCCGTTCAGAGTCGCACAGCGATCAGCTCGCGTACACCGCCCAGGCACCCGGCTCGGTCCACCAGGATCGCTTGCGACTCGTCGATCCCGCCACCCCGTCGTCGAGGAACTGCAGGTCACCCTCGCGAGGAAGCACCGAGACAGCTCGGCCGCGGGCTCGACGAACCTCGATGCGTACCTTCGTGCCCCTGAATCTTTGTTTCACCATGACCGGAACCGCCACCGCGACCTCGACCCGGCCGTCGGTCGGGTCGCCGTCGGCCAGCAGCCGGAAGCCGTCGAACTCGGCGTAACCGCCGGCGTTGCCGACAGCGCACGCCAGAACCGGCTCCTCACCATCGGTGAGCAGGGCGTCGTCGACCTCGACCCGGCCACGCCACGGCACCGCGCGACCGTTGTCGTCGGAGCCGCCGAGCAGCGCGCCGTCGAGGGTGACCGAGCCGCTGTCGTTGCGCAGCAGGTCGAGCCGGCGCACCGAACCGCTCAGCACCGCTTCGGCGACCTCGTCCGGCGTCCGGGGCAGGCCGAGCTGCGCCGCCAGGTCCTCCGTGTTGCTCGGGTCGAGCGGGAGGATGGCGAGCGGCGGCAGGTCCGGCACGGTCCGTTCGGCGGAGAGGTCATCCGGGCGCTTGCTGGGCGCTGGGGCGTACCGACGGACGAGCCTGCGCACGACGGCGCGCAACTGGCTGTCGGTTGCGCTCGCCACCACCAGGCGCAGCTTGCTGTCCGAATCTGGCCAGGTCAGGCCGTCAGGCCTGGCCGGACCGTCGAAGCGCGCGAGAACCGCGTCGATCTCCTGATCAGAAGCGGCCATGACGGTCTCAACCTGAGCGCCTGCCTTGCGCAGCGCGTCGGCACAGGCCAACACCGGGGTACGCGGAGCGCAGACGGTAGCCGCAGCCGAACCACAGCCGCCACAGCCGCCGCCCGAGCCGCAGGCGTCGCCGGACGACCCCTCGGTCAGGCTGAGGAGCACCACGTCGTACACGTCAGGACCCGAGGACCGAGTGGCGCTCGATGACGGCTTCGCGGCCGGGGCCGACGCCGACGATCGAGATGCGCGCGCCGATCCGCTGCTCGACGAACTCGACGAAGCCCTGCGCCTCCTTGGGCAGCTCGTCGAAGGTGCGGCAGCCGGAGATGTCCTGCTTCCAGCCGGGCAGCGTTTCGAGGATCGGCTTGGCGTGATGGAAATCGGTCTGGTTGACCGGCATCTCGTCGTGCCGGACGCCGTTGACCTCGTAGGCCACGCAGACCGGGATCTCGTCGAGCCCGTCGTAGTTGTCCAGCTTGGTCAGTGCGAAGTCGGTGACCCCGTTGATCCGCTGTGCGTAACGGCCGATCACCAGGTCGAGCCAGCCGATCCGGCGCGGGCGGCCGGTGGTCGTGCCGTACTCGTGGCCGACCTTGCGCAGGTAGTCGCCGCGCTCGTCGTGCAGCTCGGTCGGGAACGGGCCCTCGCCGACGCGGGTGGTGAACGCCTTCATCACGGCGACCACCCGGTCGATCCGGGTCGGCGGGATGCCGGAGCCGGTGCAGGCGCCGCCGGACGTCGCGTTCGAGCTGGTCACGAACGGGTACGTGCCGTGGTCCACGTCGAGCAGGGTGGCCTGGCCGGCCTCGCAGAGCACGACCTTGCCGTCGTCGATCGCGTTCGACAGCTCCAGGGCGGTGTCCGCGACGAACGGCCGGAGGCGGTCGACGTAGGAGAGCAGCTCCTGGACGACCTCTTCGGCCTTTACCGCGCTGCGGTTGTAGATCTTGGAGAGCACCTGGTTCTTCGTCAGGAGCGCCGCGGACACTTTCTGCCGCAGGATCGACTCGTCGAAGAGGTCCTGGACCCGGATGCCGATCCGGTTCATCTTGTCGGCGTACGTCGGGCCGATGCCACGGCCGGTCGTGCCGATCCGCCGCGCGCCGAGGAACCGCTCGCTGACCTTGTCGAGCGACCGGTTGTACGACGCGATGACGTGCGCGTTCGCGCTGATCCGCAGGCGGGAGGTGTCGATGCCACGCGCCTCGAGGCCGTCGATCTCCTGGAACAGCACGTTGAGGTCGACGACGACGCCGTTGCCGATCACCGGGACGACACCGGGGGAGAGGATTCCGCTCGGCAGGAGGTGAAGTGCGTACTTCTCGCCGTCGATGACGACGGTGTGGCCCGCGTTGTTGCCACCGTTGAACTTGACCACGTAGTCCAGCCGGTCTCCCAGCAGGTCCGTGGCTTTGCCCTTGCCCTCGTCGCCCCACTGGGCGCCGACCAACACGATCACCGGCACTGGAGTGTTGCCCTTCAGAACGGTACTGCCTCAAGGTCGTACCTCGGAGGAGCCCGGGTACTGCCGAAGTTTACGCGACGGGCGCGCAGGTAGGATGGGCCGTCGTGCGCGTACTTCTGATCGGCTCCGGTGGGCGCGAGCACGCGCTTGCCGTCGGACTAGCCGCCGACCCGTCCGTCGACTTCCTGGCCGCAGCGCCCGGCAACCCGGGCATTGCCCAGGTCGCCGAGCTGCACGACGTCAAAGTCACCGATTCCGCCGCGGTTGCCGCGCTCGCTGTCGAGCTGAGCGCCGACCTGGTGGTGATCGGCCCGGAAGCGCCGCTTGTCGGCGGGGTCGCCGACGCTGTCCGGGCCAAGGGCATCGCCTGCTTCGGCCCGAGTGGCGCCGCCGCCGCGCTGGAGGGCTCGAAGGCGTTCGCCAACGAGGTCATGGCCGCCGCCGGTGTGCCGACCGCCCGCTCCTTCGCCTGCACCGACATGGTCGCGGTGCGTGCCGCGCTCACCGAGCTGGGCGCGCCGTACGTGGTGAAGAACGACGGCCTGGCCGCCGGCAAGGGCGTGGTCGTCACCGACGATCTCGACGAAGCCCTGATCCACGCCGAGGCGTGCGGCAAGGTCGTCATCGAGGAGTTCCTGCCCGGCCCCGAGGTCTCCCTCTTCGTGGTCACCGACGGCACCGCTGTCGCGCCGCTGATGCCGGCACAGGACTTCAAGCGGCTCTCCGACGGCGACGAAGGCCCGAACACCGGTGGCATGGGCGCTTACGCGCCGCTGGACTGGGCGCCGGCCGACCTGGTCGAGCGGGTGCTCCGGGAAACCGTCGAGCCGACTCTCGCCGAGATGCGCCGCCGTGGCACGCCGTTCGCCGGCCTGCTCTACGTCGGTCTCGCGCTCACCCCGGACGGCCCGAAGGTGATCGAGTTCAACGCCCGATTCGGCGACCCGGAGACCCAGGTCGTGCTGGCGCTGCTGGACTCGCCGCTGGCCGGTCTTCTGAACGCCGCCGCCACCGGCACGCTCGACGCTCACCCGCCGCTGGCCTGGAAAGACGGCTCGGCGGTCACGATCGTGGTGGCCAGTCACAACTATCCGGGCGTTCCGCGTACCGGAGATGTGATCGAAGGCGCGGAAGCGCCGGGCGTGATCCATGCGGGGACCGCGAGGCGCTCCGATGGAGCGCTCATCTCGGCCGGAGGCCGAGTACTGAGCGTGACGGCCGTGGGCCAAGACCTGCGGGGGGCACGCCAGGCGGCCTACGCACTCATCGATGGGGTACGCCTTGACGGCGCTCAGTACCGGACCGACATCGCCCTGAAGGCGGTCGAAGGCCGGATCTGATCATTCGAAGCTTGAATACGCGAGAGGCCGGCACGGTGAATGTGCCGGCCTCTCGCGTGTCACGTCAGCTCTTGGGGATGTCGAAGAGCTTGGCGATGCTGGCGGCCAGGGAGAGGTCGCCCTTGGCTTTGATCTTGCCGGTCATGAACAGCATCATCGGGTTGCCGTCGCCGGCGACAACCTTGAGGAACGTGAGCGCGTCCATCGTCATGGCCAGCTTGGGCTCGCGCACCGGCTGGCTGGTCACAGTGCAGGTGCCGTTCTCGATCACGGTCTCGTAGGTGTCGCTCGAACCGCCCGCGCCGCCGGTGATGGTCCAGTGGATGACGGCCGAGGTGTTGCCGGCCTTGTCGGCGCGGAACAGCGAAGGCATCCGGTTGAAGACCTCGTCGAGGATCTTCGGGCGCACGTCCGAGGTCATCACTTCGGAGATCTTCGAGTCCGGAGTGGACTTGACGAGCTGAGAGAACTCCTTCGGGCCGATCGACGAGAGCGACTCGGGGCTGAAATCAGTCATCAGTGGACCTTTCGGGATCTGCGTCGAACCTACTCGCCAGTAACCTTAGCGAGCATGCCGCATGTCCGTGCAGTCTGCCACTGTTCGGAACGAGTTCGTCCGAGGTCCGTACCCTCACGTTTGCGCCTGCCGGAGGCGCTGCGGGCACCCGTGGGAGAATCGGCGGCGTGACCATCCCGAACGTGCTTGCCGCTCGCTATGCCTCCGCCGACCTCGTCGCGCTCTGGTCCCCGGAAGAGAAGATCCGGATGGAACGGCGGCTCTGGCTCGCCGTCCTGAAGGCCCAGCGCGACCTCGGTGTGGCTGTGCCGGATGGTGCCGTCGAGGCGTACGAGGCGGTTCTCGACCAGGTCGACCTGGAGTCGATCGCGGCCCGCGAGCGCGTCACCCGGCACGATGTGAAGGCGCGCATCGAGGAGTTCAGCGAGCTGGCCGGGTTCGAGCAGATCCACAAGGGGATGACCTCCCGCGACCTGACCGAGAACGTCGAGCAGCTGCAGATCCGTGCCTCCCTCGAACTCGTCCGGGACCGGGTGGTCGCGACGCTCGCCCGCCTCGCCGCCCTCGCGGTGGAGCACTCCGACCTGGTGCTGACCGGGCGGTCGCACAACGTGGCGGCCCAGGCCACCACGCTCGGGAAGCGGTTCGCCTCGGCGGCCGAAGAGCTTCTCATCGCGTACGAGCGACTGGACGACCTGCTCGCCCGGTACCCGCTCCGCGGCATCAAGGGGCCGGTCGGCACTGCTGCTGACCAGCTCGATCTGCTCGACGGCGCGTCGGAGAAGCTCGCCGAGCTGGAGACCCGGGTCGCCGGGCACCTCGGGTTCGCCCGGGTGCTGTCCAGCGTCGGCCAGGTCTACCCGCGCTCGCTCGACTTCGACGTGGTCTCCGCGCTGGCCCAGATCGTCGCCGGCCCGTCGTCGCTGGCCACCACGATCCGCCTGATGGTCGGCCAGGAGCTGGTGACCGAGGGCTTCAAGCCCGGCCAGGTCGGCTCCTCGGCGATGCCGCACAAGATGAACACCCGGTCGTCGGAACGGGTGAACGGCCTCGCCGTGATCGTCCGCGGTTACCTCTCGATGGTCGGCGAGCTCGCCGGCGATCAGTGGAACGAGGGCGACGTCTCCTGCTCGGTGGTGCGCCGGGTCGCGCTGCCGGACGCGTTCTTCGCCACCGACGGGCTGTTCCAGACGTTCCTCACGGTGCTGGACGAGTTCGGGGCGTACCCGGCGGTGATCGCCCGTGAGCTGGACCGCTTCCTGCCGTTCCTGGCGACCACGAAGATCCTGGTGGCTTCGGTACGCAAGGGCGTCGGCCGTGAGGTCGCGCACGAAGTGATCAAGGAGCACGCGGTCGGTGTCGCCCTGGCGATGCGGGAGAAGGGTGTGGCGGTCAACGACCTCTTCGACCGGCTCGCTGCCGACGGCCGGTTGCAGCTGTCCCGTGCCGAGATCGACACCCTGGTCGCCGATCGGGCGGCCTTCGTCGGCGCCGCTCCGTCGCAGGTCCAGGCGGTCGCGGACCGGATCGCCGAGATCGTCGCGAAGAACCCGTCGGCGGCGGGGTACGCGCCCGCGCCCATTCTCTAGAGACGGTGGTGGCGCCCGACCACTGGTCGGGCGCCACACCTGCAGCGAGGATCAGACGCCGGCGACTGACGTGATCCACGCGCGGTTGTAAGCCACGCTGCCGTAGTACTGACGGCTTGTTCCGTCGGCCGTCGACGCCACGCCGACCTGGGCACCGTTGTAGACCTGCGGCCCACCGGAGTCACCACGCCACGCGTTGCCGTTGATCCGGGTGCTGCCGATCGCGCGACCACCGTACGCATCGGTCTGGTTGGTCGACGTGACCTGGACCGTCGCGGTCTTCAGCGCGGTCGACGCGGCGCAGCCGGAGTAACAGGTCTGACCCCAGCCGTAGATCGAGTTGGTGGATCCAACCGGCGGGTACGAGCTGGACAGCGCCATGTACGTGGTGCTGATCGAGGTGCTCAGCCGCATCAGCGCCAGGTCGTACCGGGTCGACGTGCTGCTGACCGAGGCGGTGACGCCGCCGCTGGTCCGGTTCACGCTCCCGACCCGCACCGACATCGTGCCGCTGATGCAGTGCCGCGCGGTGAGCACGTAGTTCGCCGAGATGATGGTGCCGGAGCAGGTGAAGCTGCCGTTGCTGAACACGGCGGCGGCCCACGGCGCGGAGGAGACGGTGCCGCCTCCGATGATGTACGGGGTGACGTCGTCCGCCTGGGCGGCAGCGGGGGTGACCAGTGCGGCGGCGAGGCCGGCAAGGGCGGCCGCGAGTCGAATGCGCACGTCGGGATTCCTTCCTGGGGATCGGGGCGACGGAAGAACACGTGACGGTGAATCGAATGCGATGGATGCAACCTAGGGCATCGACGGCCGCCGCCATACCAATCAATCGACACCTATCACGATGTGATGCCCCCGCGATCAATGGGAGATTCCCAGCTCAATGACGCTTGGGTCGGCTGGTCGACACCGGCCCGTGGGTCGTGGATCAGCTTCACCAGGTAGGCTTCGCGTGCTTACACCTATCAGTCAGGAGTGCCCGTGGCTCGCGTCGTGGTCGACGTCATGCTCAAGCCGGAGATCCTGGACCCGCAGGGTCAAGCGGTGGCGAACGCGCTGCCCCGGCTCGGCGTCACCGATGTCTCCTCCGTCCGAATCGGCCGGCGAATCGAGATCGATTTCGCCGGCGAACCCGACCTTGATCGGGCTCGCGAAATCGCCGACAAGCTGCTCGCCAACCCGGTGATCGAGGACTTCGAGATCCGCGTTGTCGAGGGCACCACGGCCGAGGTCGCCTGACCATGCGGATCGGTGTGGTCACCTTCCCGGGTTCGCTGGACGATGGGGACGCCGCACGCGCCGCCCGCATCGCCGGCGCCGAAGCCGTGCGACTCTGGCACGGCGACCCGGACCTGCACGGAGTCGACGCCGTGGTCCTTCCCGGCGGCTTCTCGTACGGCGACTATCTGCGCTGTGGCGCGATCGCGCGATTCGCTCCGGTCATGGAGTCGATCATCGACGCGGCCCGTGGCGGCCTGCCCGTTCTGGGCATCTGCAACGGTTTCCAGGTCCTCTGCGAAGCGCATCTCCTGCCCGGCGCGCTGACCCGGAACCAGCACCTGCACTTCCGCAACCGGGACCAGTGGCTGAAGGTCGAGGCGACGAACACCGCCTGGACCAACCAGTTCACGCCCGGCCAGGAGATCCTCATCCCGGTGAAGAACGGCGAGGGCTGTTTCGTCGCCGACCAGAAGACTCTGGACTCGCTCGAAGCCGAGGGCCGGGTGATCGCGCGTTACGTCCGCGGGAACCCGAACGGCTCGCAGCGTGACATCGCCGGGATCACCAACGAGGCCGGCAACGTAGTCGGCATCATGCCGCACCCGGAACACGCCGTGGAGGCGCTGACCGGCCCGTCGCTCGACGGCCTCGGCTTCTTCACTTCCGTCCTGCGGGCCCTGGCGGGGTCGTCCGCGGACGGTCAGCTCGCAGGGGGACAACAGCGATGACCACGCAGCCGGAGACGGCCACCAGCGAGGCGCAGCCCTCGCGGGCTGTGCCGAACCAGCCGCCCGCGGCGGCCGCGGCGTCGAACAAGCCGAGTGGCTTCGCCGCCACGGACGTACTGGTCAACGAGTTCGCGGACGGGCCTGACACGGTCGACAAGGCGGTCGCCTCGCCGGACGAGTTGCAGCCGCACGCGGAGCTCGGCCTCAAGGACGACGAGTACGACCGGATCCGTCAGATCCTCGATCGGCGGCCCACCGCTTCCGAGCTCGCGATGTACTCGATCATGTGGAGCGAGCACTGCTCCTACAAGTCGAGCAAGGTGCACCTCCGCCAGTTCGGGGAGAAGACGCCGCCCAACACCCGGATGCTCGCCGGTATCGGTGAGAACGCCGGTGTGGTGCAGATCTCCGACAAGATCGCGGTGACCTTCAAGGTCGAGTCGCACAACCACCCCAGCTACGTCGAGCCGTACCAGGGCGCCGCTACCGGTGTCGGTGGCATCGTCCGGGACATCCTGGCGATGGGCGCCCGGCCGATCGCGGTTATGGACCCGCTGCGGTTCGGTGCGGCCGACCACCCGGACACCGCCCGGGTGCTGCCCGGCGTGGTGGCCGGCATCGGCGGTTACGGCAACTGTCTCGGCCTGCCGAACATCGGTGGCGAGATCGTCTTCGACCCGACGTACCAGGGCAACCCGCTGGTCAACGCGCTCAGCATCGGCGTTCTGCCGGTCGAGCGGCTGCAGAAAAAGGAAGCCACCGGCACCGGCAACATCGTGGTGCTGCTCGGTGCGCGTACCGGGCGGGACGGCATCGGTGGTGTCTCCGTGCTGGCCTCGGCGACCTTCGACGAGGAAGCCGAGCAGCGCCGTCCGTCGGTGCAGGTCGGCGACCCGTTCATGGAGAAGCTCCTGATCGAGAGCTGCCTCGAGCTGTACGACGCCGGTCTGGTCAGCGGCATTCAGGACCTCGGCGGCGCCGGGCTCACCTGTGCGCTCACCGAGACCGCCGCGGCGGCCGGCACCGGCATGCGGGTCTGGCTGGAGCGGGTTCCGCTCCGCGAGGCCTCGATGTCGCCGACCGAGATCCTGGCCAGCGAGTCGCAGGAGCGCATGCTCCTGATCGTCACGCCGGAAAACCTGGCCGCTGTGCTCAAGGTCGCCGAGAAGTGGGGCGTCTGGGCCACCGCGATCGGCGAGGTGACCCCGGCCGGTGCCGACGGCACCCCGGGTCGCCTGGTGATCAGCTGGAACGACCACGTCGTCGTCGACGTGCCGCCCGGCTCGCTCGCCGACGACGGTCCGGTCTACGCCCGCCCGCTGCGCGAGCCGGCCGACCTGATCCTGCTCCAGGCCGACCGCGCGGAGACCCTTCCGCGTCCGTCGACCGGTGACGAGCTGCGCGAGACCGTGCTGAAGATGATCGCGTCGCCGAACCTGTGCGACAAGAGCTGGGTCACCGAGCAGTACGACCGCTACGTCCTCGGCAACACCGTGCTGGCGCAGCCGGAGGACTCCGGCGTGCTCCGCATCGACGAGGAGACCGGCCTCGGCGTGGCCCTCTCGGTGGACGGCAACGGCCGGTACGCCCGGCTCGACCCGTACGAGGGCGCGCGGCTCGCGCTCGCTGAGGCGTACCGGAATGTGGCGGTGACCGGCGCCGAGCCGATCGCGGTGACCGACTGCCTGAACTTCGGCTCGCCGGAGGACCCGGCCGTGATGTGGCAGTTCGCCGAGGCCGTTCGTGGTCTCGCCGACGGTTGCCTCCAGCTAGGCACCCCGGTCACCGGTGGCAACGTGAGCTTCTACAACCAGACCGGCGCCGCGGCGATCCACCCCACCCCGGTGGTCGGCGTGCTGGGCATCTTCGACGATGTGGCCCGCCGCATCCCGATGGGCTTCCCGGCACCCGCGAAAGCCGGTGGCGACCTGCTCTTCCTGCTCGGCGAGACCCGCAACGAGCTCTCCGGCTCGGAGTGGGCCTGGGTGACCCACGGTCACCTCGGTGGCAAGCCGCCGAAGGTGGACCTCGCGGCCGAGCAGGCGCTGGGCGCTCTGATGGGCCGGGCCTCGAAGGCCGGTCTGGTCAGCGCGGCGCACGACCTCTCCGACGGCGGCCTTGCTCAGGTGCTGGTGGAGAGCTGCCTGCGTCACAACGTCGGCGCGAAGGTGACCTTGCCGGAGGACGGCTCGACGGCGTTCGTCCACCTCTTCAGCGAGTCGGCCGGCCGGGCCGTCGTCGCTGTGCCGCGTGGGCACGACAAGGCGTTCCTGGCTCTGGCCGCCGAGTTCGGCGTGCCGGTGACCCCGATCGGCGTCACCGCCGAGGAGCAGACGCTCCAGATCCAGGACCAGTTCACCATCGGGCTGGACGAGCTCCGCACCGCGTGGTCGGCGACGCTGAAGAACCTCTTCGGTGGCCCGGCCGAGACGGCTTCGGCCGACGGTGAGGGTCGTTCCGTCACGCTGGAGCTGACCGAGCGCAACTGATCATTTCGGTGAAGGGGGGCGGGTGATCCCGCCCCCCTTCACTACGCAAGAGGCCCTGTGCGATCAGATCGCACAGGGCCTCTTTCAGTTTTGCGGGTCAGCCGTTGTTCCAGTTCTGCGGCGGGCGCTGCTGCGGCGGGTAGTTGCCGTAGGCGTCCGGCTCGCCGTAGCCCTCCTGGGGCTGCTCGTAACCGGGCTGCTGCTGCGGGGCACCGTAACCGCCCTGAGGCTGCTGCTGGTTGCCGTAACCGCCCTGGTCGTAACCGGGGTAGGCGCCGCCCTGAGCCGGTGCGCCGTAGCCGCCGGCCTGGTCGTAACCAGCCTGCGTGCCGTAACCGCCGGCCTGGTCGTAACCGTCCTGTGCGCCGTAACCGCCCTGAGGCTGCTGCTGCTGGTCGTAACCAGCCTGCGTGCCGTAGCCACCGGCCTGGTCGTAACCGCCGCCCTGAGCGCCGTAGCCACCGCCGTAACCGGCGCCCTGCTCGGGCTGGTAGAGGCTGGTGTGCTCGTCGTAGCGCTGCGGCTGCTGAGCCTGCTCCGGCTGGTACAGGTTGGTGTGCTCGTCGTACCGCTGCTGCGGGGCCGCCTGGCCCTGCTGCCCGTACGCGCCGGCCTGCTGCCCGTACTGCGGCTGCGCGCCGTACTGCTGCTGCTGTCCGCCGTACCCGTTGCCGGCCTGCTCGGCAGCACCCCACTGGCTGTTGGTGCCGACGTAACCGCCCTGCGGCGGGACGGGAGCGCCGTACGGGTCGGGGAACTCGTCCTCGACCACCGGGCGGTGGATCATCGTCGGAGCGTCGCCGATGCCGCCACCCATGGGCGCGACCATCGTGGCGTCGCCACCACGGCCCGCGCCGACCGGAGCGGCCACCCGGGTCGCGTCGAAGCCACCCATGGCAGGCGCGGGGCCACCAGGGCCGCCGGGACCGGCAGGGGCGCCGTCAGGGCCCTCGCCGGCGGCGTTCTTACGCCGCATGAGCACCAGCACGATGGCGCCGATGCCGGCGGCCACGAGCAGAACGCCCATGATGATCAGGAGCCAGTTGGTGCCGCCCTCGGCGTCGCCCGAGACCGTGTCCTGAGCCACCGGGGGAGCGGACTCCTCGGTGGTCTCTTCGTCCTCCGGCTCGACGACTTCCTCGGTCGGCACGGCGCTCGCGGAGACGCTGGCCGACGGAGTCGCCGAGGGGCTCGCCGCGGCGAGCTTCTTCAGCGTGATCGGCACGTTGACCGACTTGCCGGAGGTGCCCTGCACGGTGACCGTGGTCCCCGTGTAGCCGTCCTTCAGCGCGCCGACCGTGATGTTGCCGGCCTCGATCGGCTTGGAGTCCGAGGCGATGAACGAGTAACTGCCGTCGCTGTTCGTCGTCGTCTCGTACGCGTTGCCGGCACCGTCCTGCATGGCCACCGAAACGCCGGCGACCTTGGCGCCGTCGCCGTCCTTGATCTTGCCGGAGACCCGGGTGACGTTCGTCGGCTTGTCGGCGCCCTTGACGGTGACCGTCTGGCTCGCCTCGCCCGTCTCACCGTTGATCGTCGCGGTGACCTTGACGGTGACGTCCTTGGTCTCGCCCGCTGCGACGCTCGGCGCGGTCAGAGTCGCGGTGAAGCTGGAGGAACTCTCGATCTGGCGGACCGAGCTGCAGTCGCCGCTGCAGTCCATGCCGCTGACCTTGATGTTGGCGCTGCCGGCTTGCTGCTGGCCGCCGCCTTCTTCCCCGCCGTCGCCGGACCCGGGGTTACTGATGGTGTACTGCATGGTTACAGTACTTCCCGTGGACACCTCGGTCGACGAGAGGTTTGTGATCTGCACGCCTGGTGGGTCGGCCAGTGCAGGGGTCTGCACACCGGCCACGAGGCCGGCGACCAGGGCCAGGAACGCACCGGCCTGGGTCGTCCTGGCACGTAGGTGCGTTGTCACATCCACCACCTTCCGGGTCGCGCGGTCCCCGGTTTCGGTGACCGGTAGATCCCGCGACTTGAACACCGTCGGCCACTATGCCTTGTCGCACGTCACTTTCGCGACCCAGGGCGGTGTGCCGTTGTCTACAAACCGAGTCGTATCGTCCCGACGTGTCCCCTGCGCACAGTAAATCCGAGTCCGTCGGGCATGCCCTCGACGCACTGGACCGGGGTGAGGAACCCGAGCGTCCGGTGCTGCGCGATGCCGTCCGAGCACTGCTGACCGAGTTGTCCCAACGTGCGCCTGGCCGTTCGGTGGAGGTGCGGATTCCACCTTTCGGTGCGATTCAGTGCGTCGCTGGTCCGCGGCACACCCGCGGCACACCGCCCAATGTGGTCGAAACGGATCCGATGACATGGCTGCTCCTGGCTACCGGACGCTTGAAGTGGGCGGAAGCCACGCGTGACGGCCGCCTCCGGGCGAGCGGTGTCCGTACCGATCTCTCCGAGTTCCTGCCGCTGACCGGAACATGAGCGACGGGCCGCTGCCCGTGGCCTCGCGTACACTGGGCGATCGGAGCGGACCAGCTAGTTCGAGCAGATCAGCGCTTCGAGCGTTTCAAGCAGATCCGAACGAGGGAGCGAGCAGGTGCCCCGAGGCGACGGCCTACTGACCGACGATCTCGACCCCCAGGAGCGCGGCCCGCAGGATGCCTGCGGCGTCTTCGGCGTCTGGGCCCCCGATGAAGAGGTCGCCAAACTCACGTACTTCGGGCTCTATGCCTTGCAGCACCGAGGCCAGGAAGCAGCCGGCATCGCGGTGAGCGATGGATCCGGCGTCGTGGTCTACAAGGACATCGGCCTGGTCTCCCAGGTCTTCGACGAGCCCACCCTGGCGAGTCTGCGCGGCCATCTCGCGATCGGTCACGCGCGGTACTCGACGACAGGTGGCTCCAACTGGGAGAACGCGCAACCCACGATTCGGGCCACCCCGGCCGGGACGACTATCGCGCTGGCCCACAACGGCAACCTGGTCAACACGGCCGAGCTTGCCAAGGAGGTCGCTGACCGCGGCCTCGAGGTGGGTGACTCCACCTCCGACACCGCGCTCGTCACCACGCTGCTCGCCGGCCGTCCCGACCTCTCGGTCGAGGCCGCGGCCATGGAGCTGCTGCCGACGCTGCGCGGCGCTTTCAGCTTCGTCTTCATGGACGAGCACACGCTGTACGCCGCCCGTGACGCTCAGGGTGTCCGCCCGCTGGTGCTGGGCCGGATGGAGCGTGGCTGGGTGGTCGCCAGCGAGACCGCGGCTCTGGACATCACCGGTGCCAGCTTCGTCCGCGAGGTCGAGCCCGGCGAGATCATCGCGATCGACGAGCACGGCCTGCGTTCCACCCGGTTCGCCGCGCCGGAGCCCAAGGGCTGCCTTTTCGAATATGTTTATCTGGCACGCCCGGACACCACGATCGCCGGCCGCAACATCTACTCGGCCCGGGTCGAGGTCGGCCGCAAGCTGGCCAAGGAGCACCCGGTCGAGGCAGACCTGGTGATCGGCGTCCCGGAGTCGGGCATCCCGGCCGCGATCGGTTACGCGGAGGCCTCCGGCATCCCGTACAGCGCCGGTTTCATGAAGAACGCGTACGTCGGCCGGACCTTCATCCAGCCGTCGCAGACGATCCGTCAGCTGGGCATCCGGCTCAAGCTGAACCCGCTGCGCGAGGTCGTGCGCGGCAAGCGGATCGTGGTGATCGACGACTCGATCGTTCGTGGCAACACGCAGCGGGCCCAGATCCGGATGCTGCGTGAGGCCGGAGCGCTGGAGATCCACGTCCGCATCTCGTCGCCGCCGGTGAAATGGCCGTGTTTCTACGGCATCGACTTCGCCACCCGCGCCGAGTTGATCGCGAACGGGCTGGAGATCGACGGCATCCGCCGCTCGATCGGTGCGGACAGTCTCGGCTACGTCTCGCTGGACAACCTGGTCCAGGCGACCGAGCAGCCGAAGACGAGGCTCTGCATGGCCTGTTTCGACGGGCAGTACCCGATCGAGCTCCCGGCCGGAGATCTCATCGGCAAGCACGTGCTGGAGGGCGTCAGCAAGCGCGCCTCCATGCCGGGCGCGTCCTCGGAGGCCACCGACGCTGCGGTCGCCGAGCTCGAGTCCGACTACGAGGCCCGTGAGTACAGCGACGAGGACCCGTCCGGTCCGGTCGCGCTGCTCGCGAGCCCCGGCGGCGCCGGCGCGCTGCACCACCCGTGACTTTAAGAATCAAAGAACCGCTAAAGGGGAGAACCGTGACGCACGTGTCCGAGCGCAGTGGTGCCGGATCGAACGGCGCTGAAGGCGCGGACCGCCAGCTGTGGACGGCCGGTGGCGGCCGTGGACCGCGCAAGCGCTCGGCGACGTACGCGGACGCGGGTGTCTCGATCCACGCGGGTGACCGTGCGGTCGAGCTGCTCAAGTCGAAGGTGAAGAAGACCACCCGGCCCGAGGTCATGGGTGACCTCGGCGGCTTCTCCGGCCTGTTCAAGCTGAACGCCGCGAAGTACAAGAGCCCGGTCCTGGCCTCGTCGACCGACGGCGTCGGCACCAAGCTGGTCATCGCGCAGCAGCTCGACATCCACGACACGATCGGCATCGACCTGGTCGCCATGGTCGTCGACGACCTGGTGGCCTGTGGCGCCGAGCCGCTGTTCCTGCTCGACTACATCGCCTGTGGCGAGGTCGTGCCGGACAAGGTCGCGGAGATCGGCGCGGGCATCGCGGACGGCTGCCGTTACGCGGGTTGCGCCCTGCTCGGTGGCGAGACCGCCGAGCACCCCGGCGTTCTGCGCCCGGATGAGTACGACGTCTCGGCGACCGGTGTCGGCGTGGTCGAGGAGAGCGAGATCCTCGGCAAGGAGCGGGTCGAGCTCGGCGACGCGATCATCGCGATGCGTTCGTCGGGTCTGCACTCCAACGGTTACTCCCTGGTCCGGCACGTGCTGCTGGGCGCCGGCCGGATGCGCCTGGACACCGTGGTCGACGACTTCGGCACCCAGCGCACCCTGGGCGAGGAACTGCTCACCCCCACCAAGATCTACGCCAAGGACTGCCTTGGCCTGATCGAGGAGACCGAGGTCCGGGCGTTCTCGCACGTCACCGGCGGTGGCATCCCCGGCAACCTGAACCGGGTCCTCCCCGGCACCATGGACGCCGTGGTGGACCGCTCCACCTGGCGCCCGCAGCCGATCTTCGACCTGATCCAGGCGAAGGGCCGGATCGAGGACTCCGAGATGGAAGCCACGTTCAACATGGGCGTCGGCATGTTCGCCGTCGTCTCGTCGGACGACGCGGACCGGGCGATGGCGTACCTGACCGGCCGTGGTGTCGAGGCCTGGCAGGTCGGCGAGGTCATCGAGGGCACCGGCGAGGTTCAGATGATGGGCTCCTACACCCGCGGCTGACCCAACGGGACAAAACGTGAAATGATCCGCGTGTGTCGATGTCCGGCACATGCGGATCTTTCGTATGGGTGGTGGATCGCAGGGCCTAGAGTCGCGAGTGCCGGACGGGAGTGCGTGACATGACCGATGCGTGGAGCGGGATGCGGGGCATCTCCGCGGTGCCCAGCTACGTCGTCATGCAGCCCACTACTCTCTGCAACCTCGCGTGCGGCTACTGCTACCTGCCGTTCCGGCGGGACAACCTGAAGATGCCGGTCGCGGTCGCCGAGAAGGTCGCGGAATCAGTGGCGGGCTTTGCGCGTACCCAGAGATTTTCGGTCGTGTGGCACGGCGGTGAGCCGCTGGCGGCGGGCTTGGAGCACATGGCCGCGCTGTTCGCGCCGTTCGGGGCGGCGGTGGAGCATCACGTGCAGACGAACGCGACGCTGATCGACGACGCCTGGTGCGAGTTCTTCAAGGCGCACGACGTGCGGGTGAGCGTGAGCGTGGACGGCCCGCGGGAGCGCAACGGCGACCGGGTGGACCGCCGGGAGCGCCCGGCTTACGACATGATCCTCAAGGGGATCGACGCGCTGCGCCGGCACGACATCCCGTTCTCGGCGCTCTGCGTGGTCAGCGACCCGCAGCCCGGCATGGCGACCGAGCTGTACGAGTACTTCCTCGACCTGGGCTGCGAGGTGCTCGGGATCAACGTGGAGGAGCTGGAGGGTGTCAACACCCGGCTCAACCGCCGCGATCCGGCCGCGGTGAGCGCGTTCTGGGCGGAGCTGGTCGGCGCCTGGCGGCAGGCGCCGCGGATCCATCTGCGTGAGGTGGAGTGGTCGCTGAGGTACGCCGCAGCGGTCCTCGACGGCAGCGCGGACGAGCTGCTGCCCCGGCAGCTGGACCCGATCCCGACCGTGGCGTACGACGGCTCGGTCGTGCTGCTCTCGCCCGAGCTGGCCGGCTTCTCCGATCCGAGGTACGGCGACTTCTCCAGCGGTAACGTGCTGCGGACGCCCTTGGCCGAGATCCTGGCCGGGGCGGCGGCCACGCCGTGGATAGGCGAGTTCCTGCGCGGCATCGAGGCATGCCGGACGAGCTGCCCCTATTTCGGCTTCTGCGGTGGCGCGCACGCGGCCAACCGCTATTTCGAACACGGCAGGTTCGACGTCACGGAGACGGACCACTGCCGGAACAGCAAGATTCGCCTACTGGAGGGAGTGCTGGACCATGCCCGAGATCATGAAGCCACGGCTGTCTGACGGCGTGGAGGATCCGGTGACGGCACGGCTGCACGAGACCCGGGCCGGCCTGACCGCTCTCATCGCGGAGGCGGACGTGGCCCGGCAGCAAAGGGCCGAGCAGACAGCGTCAGATAGCGGCTCGGCTGTGTGCGCCTGGAACCACTTCGAGAACATTCCTACGTTTTACAACTGGAACAACCGGCCGCGCTGAGGCCTGTCCGGTCGAAGCCCACGCGAGGTTCGCCCGCGTGGGCTTCGGTTCAACCGTAAAAATGTTCGACCACGACTCACCGGAGCACGCGGCTATGCCGCGTGCTCTGTGCTACTGCGGGTCAGCGCCTTGTCGGCGACCAGGTATCCCGGTCGTCATCCGCGTCATCATCGTCGTCCTCATCATCATCGACGAGCTCGTCGTTGTCGTCGTCGAAATGATGATTCGACTTACCGGCACTCGCCAGTTCGCGCTGCAAGGCGGTGAGGTCGGTGTTCGGGGAGTGATACTTCAACTCCCGCGCCACCTTCGTCTGCTTGGCCTTAGCACGGCCGCGCCCCATGGCTCGACCCCCTCGCACAGAATTCGGGGCAGCCCGAAGGCGGGCCCCGATGACGTCAGGCATCTCTCGTGGGTCTTACGGTACATGGACGACGGCGCGTTCGGCACCTCGGGTTGCGTGTGACACTGCCGCGCGTCGCGGTTTGGCCTCTCCACAGGCGCGCGGCAGGTGTCCGAGCGTCCTAGTTGAGGTAGATCGAGCGCAGACGCCCGACCTCGGCCATGCGTCGTTCGGCGAGCCGGTCGGCGGCGACGGCGGGCGGAACACCCTCGTCGCCGGCGAGCTGGAGGATCCGGCGGGTGGTCTCGAAGATCCCGGTCGCCCGGAGTTTCGCCCGCTCGAAGTTGAAGCCCTCGATCTCGTCGGCCACCTGGATCACGCCGCCGGCGTTCACCACGTAATCCGGCGTGTAGAGGATCCCGTGCTCCTCCAGGAGCTTGCCGATGCCGGTGTGTGCCAGCTGGTTGTTGGCGGCCCCGGTGACCACCTTGGCCCGCAGGACCGGCACTGTGTCGTCGTCCAGGGCGCCGCCGAGGGCGCAGGGCGCGTAGACGTCGATGTCGGAGGTGATCAGCGCTGCCGTGTCCGGCACCAGCTGGACCGACGGGTGGGTGGTCCGGGCCCACGCCAGGGCGGTTTCGTTCGGGTCGGTGGCGATCACGGACGCGCCGTCCTCCACCAGATGACCGGTGAGGTACTTGCCGACCTTGCCGAGGCCCGCGACGCCCACGGTGCGGCCACGCAGCGACGGAGTGCCCCAGGTGTGCTCAGCGGCGGCGCGCATGCCCTGGAAGACGCCCCAGGCGGTCAGCACCGAGGAATCGCCGGCGCCGCCGTGCTCCACGCTGCGGCCGGTCACGAACTTGGTCTCCCGGGCCACCACGTCCATGTCCTGCACGTACGTGCCGACGTCACAGGCGGTGTAGTAGCGGCCGCGCAGCGACTCGACGAAGCGGCCGTAGGCGCGCAGCAGGCCCTCGGACTTCACCCGGGCCGGGTCGCCCCAGATCACCGCTTTGCCGCCGCCCAGGTCGAGGCCGGCCATCGCGTTCTTGTACGCCATGCCGCGGGACAGCTTCAGAACGTCGGCGAGAGCGGCCGCCTCGTTCTCGTACGGGTAGAAACGCGTACCGCCGAGCGCCGGGCCGAGCGCCGTCGAGTAGATACCGATGATCGCCTTCAGGCCGGTTGCCCGGTCCTGGCAGAAGACGACCTGTTCGTGCCCGTCGGTGTCGAACACGTCCATCGCTGTTCTCCTGATCTATTGATCGGCCTTCGTGGGGCCACACGCCGGCGGGGGTGTGCCGGCATTTCCGAGCCTAGTAGTGCGGGCGGCGCGTCGATTACGTCCGCGCGGGAAGTTCCACCCGGCTGGATTCGTGAAAGGATCGCGCCGTGCCGTCACTGTTCGCGTCGTACCTACGGGTATACGAGCCACTGACCGCCTTTGATCGCGAACGGCAGTCGTTCTGGCGCCGTTACGCCAAGGAGGGCCGAGATCTCGGCCCCGTCGAAGGCCCGGTCCGTCAGCGCACCGCCGTTCTGGAGGCGCTCGGCGCCGGATGGACCAGGCTGCCCGACCTGCCCGACGAGGCGTACGTGCTGGAGTGGGAGAACTCCATCCTGGTCTGCCCCTGGAACCTGCGGTTGCGGGTTGCCGAGGCGGCGCTGAGTGCCCGGGACGGCGTTCCCGCCGTGCTGGCCGACGCTTTCGTGCCGCCGATCCTGGCCGGGCAGGCCCGAGCTGTGGTGGAGGACTGGCGCAGCGGCGCCAAGGTGCTGGAGCAGGGTGTGCCCCGGGTGCACGAGCAGGTCTCCACGTGGGGCGTGCCGCTGCGCTGGTTCGCCTTCGTGGACCTGGAGGAGCGGGAGATCGCGCTCAAGGCCCGCAGGCGGACGCTGCGGTACCGGACGGAGATCTCGAAGGCCCGCCGCCGGGCGCACCGGGCTGTCTCGGTGCTGCGCAAGTCGCTGGGCGACGCCCCGATCACGGAGGCGGTCGAGGAGGGTACCCGCTGGCTGGAGGAGTTCCACCCACGTTCCGTGGTGGAGCTGGACTACGGCGGCCTCGTCAACCTCCTACCGGAGGACAAGCTCACCGAGGACGATTCACCCGGATTGGTGGCAGCCGGACTTTCCGCACTTTCTCGCGGTGACGCTGAGTCAGCTAGTGAGGCTTACGAGAAGTTGGTGGCGCGTTGGCGTTCTGTCCAACTTCTTGAGCGATGCAACTGACCTGCGGAAATGGGACAGAGCCGTACGTATGTCAACGGTTGGAAGCGCTCCCGAAGCGAACACTCTTCGTAATCGGGGCCTACCGAACCGTGATAATCGGACTAAACGCGACACTATCTGGCGTATAAAACACGCAAAAATCGGGCATGCTTCATCCATCTATCTGGGGACGTTCGTCCGTTCGGCCCATGTCGGACATCGGGGACTAGCCGGACCATGAGAGACGCACCGGCCGGCGGGACCCCGGCCGATGTTTTTTAGGCACCTGTGGAGGAGTGACCGATGGCATCGCGTACGCACGATCCTGAGCCGCTACTAACGCCGGCCGAGGTGGCGTCGATGTTCCGCGTCGACCCGAAGACCGTTACTCGGTGGGCGAAGGCTGGCAAGCTCAGCGCAATTCGCACGTTGGGCGGCCACCGTCGCTACCGGGAGTCGGAAGTTCGCGCCCTGCTCCAGGGGCAGATTCCGACGCAGCGTCAGGGCGACTGACACCGCACCGACCGATCATCGTTGCAAGGGGCGAGCGCTGGGGAAGGCGATCGCCCCTTCTTCGTAACTATGAAGTTCTCAGTTCTGTCTCGCCGATCTGATCAACGAGACGGAGATCCAGAAGTCGCGCGGCCGCTTGATCTTTTTTCAAGCGCCGTCTGACCAGCACTAGCTGACCAGCACGACGA
The DNA here is from genome assembly GCF_003259845.1 of Actinoplanes lutulentus. GTDB lineage: Bacteria > Actinomycetota > Actinomycetes > Mycobacteriales > Micromonosporaceae > Actinoplanes > Actinoplanes lutulentus. The sequence goes on along the minus strand of NZ_QLMJ01000010.1, from coordinate 23,442 downwards.
CCGTTCCGTCGGCACCTCGCCGGAGGCGGCTGCCGAGCACGGTAAGCCGGCCCATCAGGCCGTACTTCTTCTTGAGCGTCCCGGCCACCCGCTGGAAATCGGCGGTGTCGCCGATCCGGGCGCTTGCCTCGATCGGCTCGCCGCTCGGGTTACCGCGCATGTCGCAGGCGGCAACGGTGACGCGGCCGCTGTTGCGGATCCGCTTGATCTTGCCGCTCCCGGCGACAGTCCAGAACCCGAGGCCTGCGCCGTCGGGCACCACCCATAAGGGTGTAGCCACTGCTCGACCGTCCTTGCGGAACGTGGTGAGCAGGACGTACTTCTCGGATCCGAGTTGCTCCAATCCGGCCATTCCTCAAGAGTAGATGACCATGGAGCAGCCGACCATCGGCGACGCCTTCGGTGAAATGATCCGGGACGCGTACGCGGTACGAACAGGGATCGGCCCGAGGCCACTGGCCGGCGGCAAATATCCGCGACCGGTCATCGAAGTGATCGAGCGCGACGACGGCCTGATCAACGGCGCGCCGGCCGACCACTACCTCGACGAGCCGGGCGACTGGCAGTCCTACGACCGCCGGGCCCTCAAACTCTGCCGCGGCCGGGTTCTCGACATCGGGGCCGGCGCCGGCCGGATCGCCGTCGAGCTCCAGCGCCGCGGCATCGCCGTGACCGGCTTGGACACCTCAGCCGGCGCGATCGAGGTGGCCCGCAAGCGGGGAGTGCTCGACACCGTTCTCACCACCGTGGACGAGTTCGCCCGGGCCTCCGTCCGGTACGACACGTTCCTGCTGCTCGGCAACAACCTCGGACTGCTGGAGAGCGCCGAGCGGGCACCGGTCTTCCTGGCCGCCCTGGCCCGGCTGGCCGCACCCGGCGCCCGGATCGTGGCGCAGGGCAGTGACCCGTACGGGACTCGTGACCCGGTGCATGTGGCGTACCACGAGCGGAACCGGCAGCGTGGCCGTCTCGGCGGGCAGCTGCGCCTGCGGTTGCGTTATCGGGAGGTCGCCACCGAGTGGTTCGACTATCTGAACTGCTCCGCGGCGGAGCTGGAGACGCTGCTGGACGGCACCGGATGGCGGCTCAAATCGATCGACGACCGGGATCGGCCGTATTACCTTGCGGTCATGGAGTTACGTACATGACTGAACTCACCCGCGACCAGGTCCGCCTCAGCCGGCGGATGTCGCTGGTGCTGCGACACCGGCCGGAGACCGCCGGCCTCACCCTCGACGCGAACGGCTGGGTGCCCGTCCCGGCCTTCCTCGCCGCCCTCGGTATCAGCCGCGAGGACCTGGACGTGGTGGTGGCCGAGAACGACAAGAAGCGGTTCGCCATCGCGCCCGGCCCGGACGGCGTGGACCGGATCCGGGCCAGCCAGGGTCACTCCCGGCGGGTCGGCATCGATCTGGAGCTGCCGCCGGCGACGCCGCCCGCGGAGCTTTTCCACGGCACGCCCCGGGCGAACACCGACGCGATCCTGAAGCAGGGTCTGCGACCGGGCAGCCGGCACCACGTGCACCTCTCGGCGGACGTGCCGACCGCTCTGGTCGTGGGCCGCCGCCGGTCGCCGGACGTCGTGGTCTTCAGCGTCGCGGCCGGGCTGATGGCCGACGAGGGCCACGTCTTCCACCGCAGCGACAACGGAGTATGGCTGACCGCTTTCGTGCCGTCACCGCACCTTTCGATAAAACGGACAAATCCGTAATCGGCCAGGTTGATTGTCCATCCACTGTGGGCGGCCAGAGGTTCTCCGGACAACTGCCCGTGAGCGCCGTTAGCTTTGACGGATGGGGAGGGTTACGCGCAGTCAGCACACCGACCTCCCCAGCACCCTCGGACTGCCCCTCGCGCTCGTTCTCGTCCTCGTGCTGGCCGGCCTCGCGTTCGGCCTGCCGCTGGTGGACGAGGCCGTTCCCGCCCAGCGGGCCATCCCGGACGGGGCGGCGTACGAGGTCGGTGCCGGCGTCACACTCGTGCCGCCGCCGGGCGCCACGCTCGACGTCACCGGGACCCGGCCCGCAGAGGACCGGGGCACCGTTCTGTTCCGCATCGGCCCGGTGCGGTACGCCGTGGCGGTGCAACCCTTCGACGGTGACCTGACCGCGGCTGCGGTCCGCCTTCGCCAGCGCATCACCGGCACCAGTGGTTACCAGGTCACCGGCACCCAACTCGCGGTCTCCACTGCTGGTGGGCTCGCCGGTCTGCAGGGCGGGTACACCGCCGGCAACCGCGGCGGCCGGTACGCCGTCTTCGTGGCGCACGGCCTCACCATCGAGGTCACGGTCAGCGGCGGCGACCCCGACCTGGCCCGCACCCTCCCGGCGATCGACGCGAGCACCCGCACGCTGCGGTACGAGGACCGCTGATGGGCGAGCCGGTCCGCCCCGGCGGCGTCCGGGCGGCAGCGCTCGTCCGGAACCCGGCCTTCTGGGTCGTCATCGCCCTGCTGGTCGCCGGCGCTGTCCGGATCGCACAGATCACCTGGCGCTTCTTCGAGATGTACCCGATCGCCACGCTCACCGCGGCCGGCCTGTTCGCGCTGCTCGCCGTACCCTTCTGGCTCTTCGTCTCGGAGCTGGATTTCCTGGAGCGGGAACCGCCGAGCCTGCGCGTGGTGGCGTTCGCCTGGGGTGGCCTGGTGGCCACCACGGTCTCGATCCCAGCGAGCACCGCACTGGACAATCTGATCGCGAAACTGGGTTCACCGGGTTTTGCGGCCGACTGGGGTGCCGCGCTGGCCGGTCCCACGGTCGAGGAGATCGCCAAGACGCTGGGCGTGGTCGCCATCGTGCTGATCGCCCGCGCCCAGGTGAACAGCGTTCTCGACGGCGTGGTCTACGGCGCGCTGGTCGGGCTCGGGTTCCAGATCGTCGAGGACGTGGTCTTCGCGATCGGGGCGGTCGCGCTGGCCGGGCAGGGTGATCAGATTCAGCCGGTGATCACCACGTTCCTGGTCCGCGGCTTCCTGGCCGGGGTGTGGAGCCACACGCTCTTCGGCGCGCTCGCCGGCGCCGGCATCGGGTACCTCGTGGTCAACCCGGACCGCACCCGCCGGCACCGGATCGGGATGGCCGCGCTCGCGCTCTTCGGCGCCTGGGCCTCGCACGTGCTGTGGAACTCGCCGCTCTTCCGCGACGGCCTGGGCAACGGCGCGCTCGCGCTGCTCGCGGTGCTGGTCTTCAAGGGCCTGCCGCCGCTGTTGCTCATCCTCTATCTGGTCCGCCGTGCCCACGACCGCGAAGCGGCCTATTACGTCGCGAAACTCGCCACGCTGCGTGACCCCACCCTGATCACCGAGAACGAACTGAAAGTGCTCGGTTCCGGGTCGCGGCGCGCGGCGGCGCGCCGGCATGCTGCCGCGCAAGCAGGTCGCAGAGCCAGAGCGACGGTACGCCGATTGCAGCGCGCCCAAGCCCGTCTAGCGGTCGATCTGAGCCGGTCGGAGGGCATGGCAGACACCGTCTCGAAGGTGCGGGAACACCGGGCCCGCCTCGAAGAACTGGGCCACCCCGAGGCGGTCGAGGGCACACCCTCCGTCTGGCACACGGTCTCGGCGGTCGGCACGACCGCCGTCGCGATAGCCGTGGTCTGGGTGGCCCTCTCCGCGCTCGGTGGCGGCTGAGCAGGTCAGGCCACCGGAGGCAGCCCGCCGTCCCCGTCCACGATCTTGTCCGGGTTGCCGTCCTCGTCGAGGTCCACCATCGTGATGTCGACCAGGCCATCCCCGTCGGTGTCGAACTGGTAGAGGTCGGGCTTGCCGTCCCCGTCGGTGTCCGAGACCCAGACGTCGGTCTGTCCGTCGCCGTTCGCGTCCTGCTTGATCAGGTCCACGCGGAACTCGCCCCGCGTCTCGATGATCTCCTGCGGCTCGCTCATGGTGCTCCTCTCGTCGTGCCCTACACGTACCCTGAGCAACTTCGGATCACTCACGTCCCTGTGACGACTGTCGCTGGTTCGCACAAGGTGCGGCGGTAACGTCTGCCGACGTGGATATCGCGGAGGACGGTAAGCAGCACCTGTTCACCAGCAGCGGCGGTGGTGCGCTCGCCGAGCGGATGGGCATCGAGATCACCGAGGCCAGCGCCGAGCGGGTGGTCGGGACCATGCCGGTCGAGGGCAACACCCAGCCGTACGGGCTGCTGCACGGCGGGGCCTCCTGCGTGCTCGCCGAGACGCTGGGCTCGGTCGGCGCGGTGATGCACGGGCAGACCGTCGACCGGCCGTTCGCGGTCGGCGTCGACATCAACGCCACCCATCACAAGGCGGCCCGGTCCGGTCTGGTCACCGGCGTGGCGCTGCCGGTGCACCGGGGACGCGCCGTGGCGACGTACGAGGTCGTGCTGACCGACGAGTCGGGCGAGCGGGTCTGCACCGCGCGGATCACCTGTCTGCTCCGCGGCGCCTGAGAGCGTTTGCTTCGCACTGTGGTGCGGGAAATACCTCGTCGACGAGCGTTCCTTGACCGTTGGACGTACCTTTTCTTCCGTGACCGAAGTACCACAGCATGCGTTCGACGACGCCGCGCAGATCCTTGAGAGTGCGATCAGCGGCGACAGCGCTGCTGTGGCCGACACCTTCGACGCGGTCGTCGACCGCGATGGTGTGGTCGGCGCGTGGGACGTGGCGTGGTGCCTGGCAGCGACCATGGTCGGGCAGATGCCCGGCGGTGGCGGCGCCTGGACACTCGAGTTCCCGGGCATCGACGAAGCTCAGTACGACAAGCGCTGGGTGGCGCGTTTCGTCAGCGCCTATGTGAACGGCGACTTTCCCACCAGTGAGGCGTTGTTCGGCGCCGCGATCGCCGACGGCCAGCTGCCCGACTGCCTGCTCGCGCTCGCCGGCTCCACGGTCGCCACGCTGCGTCGCCGGGCGGCGTGAAGGGCTTTACGCGTACCCATGAATGACGGCCTGCTGGCCCGCGTGCGCAAGTTGCTCGCCATGGCTGAGGATCCTGCCTGTACGCCCGGCGAAGCCGAGGCGTTCACGGAGAAGGCCGCCGAGCTGATCGCGAAGTACGGCGTCGACCAGGCGATGCTCGCGGTCGGTGATCCGGCGGCGGACCCGATCGGGGATCGCGTCGTCACGATCGACCCGCCTTATGCGCGCGACAAAGCCGGCCTGCTCGCGGCCGTCGCGTCACCGTTGCGCTGCCGGGTCGTCCATCTGGAGCGGCGCGGGCTGGCACGCAGCCACCTGTTCGGGCACGCGGCCGATCTGGAACGCGTCGAGCTGCTCTTCACCTCGCTGCTCGTGCAGGCGGCGCACGGGCTGTCGGCGAGCCCGGTGCCGTTCGGCGAGAGTCCGGCGGCCTATCGGCGTTCCTGGCTGGTCGGGTACAGCCAGGCGGTCAGCGCGCGGCTGTGGTCAGCCGAGAAGAACGCCGCGGCGGAGACGCCCGGCGCCGAGCTGGTCCTGGTCGACCGCACCGATCTGGTCGAACTCAAGCGCGACGAGACGTACCCCAAGCTGGCGAAACTACCGCCGCGCCGGTTGCAGGGCAGCGGGCGGATCCGCGGGTACCGGGCCGGGCAGGAAGCCCACCTGGGCAGCGCCGAGGTCAGCGGATCTTGAGGTACAGCGCTTTCGCGTATTGAACGGCCGCGGCGTTGTTGTACATCGAAGCCTGTGACATGAAGAAGTTGTTGTCGGCGATCGCGCGGGCCGCCTGCGAGGTGCCGGACCAGCGTATGTCCGCTTCCGCCTCGGACAGGCCGCGCGCCTTGAACTGCCTGCGCATCGCCATCTTGCCGGAGCGGAACGCCTCGCCCGCCTCCTCGGCGTATTTCATGCAGGACATCGCTTTGTCGCTCAACGCCTCCGCCAGGGTGTAGGCCGATTGCTCCGCTTCGTTCGTGAAGGTCTGCATGACATCGCCCTCCTTGTATCCAACCGTCTCACTCTGGTGGAACGGCCGCTGACCATCAAGAGGCTCACTCTCCTGCTTATGATCCTTTCGTCCACGGGGAGGATTCACATGCTTCGTTCCACCTGGCCGGCCCTTCTTCTGCTGTCCACGATGGTCGCCACAACGGTCGCCGCCGCACCCGCTCAGGCCGCGACCGCGGGCGTGGCCTCGGTGTACGACACGACGAAGGTGCGTTACAAGGCCGCGAAGAAGAAGCAGAACAAGGTCGTGGTGACCCGTTCCGGCAACACCGTCACGATCGACGACCGGGTCGCGGTGAAAGCCGGCAAGGGCTGCAAGGCGGTCAAGGGTGACAGGACCAAGGTCAGGTGCACCACGAAAAAGGCACCGACCAGGGTGTACGTGTACACCTACGACCGGAACGACTCGATCACCAACAAGGCCGACCTGAAGATCACCGCGGACGGCGGCACCGGGAGCGACCGGATCGCCGGCGGCCCGCGCGGTGACCGGCTGCTCGGCGGCGACAGTGGGAACGACACGATCTACGGGTACGGCGGCGCGGACTGGGTCGACACCGGTTCCGGGAACGACGTGGTCTGGGGTGGCTCCGGCAGCGACCAGATCATCGACGGCGGCGGCCGGACCTCGGGCAACGACGTCGTGCATGGCGAAAGCGGCAGCGACGTGGTCTTCGCCGCCTTCGGAAATGACCGGCTCTATGGTGGCAGCGGCTCCGACCTGCTCTTCGGAGGGTCCGGCAACGACCGGCTGACCGGAAACGGCGGCGTCAACTTCATCTCCGGCGGCAACGGGAACGACGTGCTCCGCGGTGGCGCCGGCGCCGACACGCTGGACGGCGAATCCGGCCGTGACCAGTGCATCGACTCGTCGGCGGACACCAGGGTGAGCTGCGAAATCTAGGCCGTTTCAGGGGCAGCTTTATTGAACGGCTGCGGTCTATGATCTCTGACACCGTGCGGTTGATCTTGCCGCCGGATCCTTGGGGAGGATCCACTGTGTCTCGACGCTTCATAGCGTTCGCAACTACTTCTCTGCTTGCCTCGGGTGTGGTGGTGGGACTCGGTGCCGCCCCCGCGTCCGCTGCCGGCTTCCGGGTCGGGGCCACCAGCACTGCTGCTTCCGCCGGCGCGCCGTCGGTCAGCTCGGCCCGGTACCCGGACGCCCTGACGCCGCATGGTGGCATCGCCCTGAGCGGCGATTTCACGATGGAGAGCGCGGCCGGCGACGCGGTGCGGTACGAGTACCACTTCACCGGCCCCGAGCTCGGCGACAGCCAGCCGTGGTTCGAACGCTCCCCGCAGACGCCGGGTGGCCCGCTCACCATCGAGTGGACGCCGCTCTTCTCCGGTGTCCACGAGCTCACCGTGCACTCCTTCGACGCCGACGGGAACCAGTCGGAGACGGCAGTCTTCAAGTTCTGGGTCCTCGACACCCGGCCGACGGTCACCTCGACCGACTACCCCGGGATCTTCTTCCACGACCTGAAGTTCAACGTCGGCGTGCCGGGCGAGTTCCACATCGACGGGCCCGCCGGCGCCGAGCGGCTCGACTGGCGGTTCGAGGACAGCGAGCCGACCGGGTCCGTTGTCCCGGACGCCGACGGCGACGCCGATGTGAAGATCACGCCGACCGAGGGCGGGTACCAGCTCCTGTGGGTGCGCGCGATCAAGACGATCGACGGGAAAGAGCGCAAGTTCCCGGAGCACGCGTACGCGTTCCTGGTCGACAACGGCCCGCTCGTCTCCGGCGGCGTCTACCGGGAAATGTTCCTCGGCGACAAGGTCAGCGTTCACGCCACGCCCCGGGTGCCCGGCGTGAAGGAGTACCGGTACTGGTTCGGTCTCGACGGCGGCGGCATCACCGAGCAGGTGGCAGTGCCGGCCAAGAGCGACGGCAGCGCCGATTTCGTCTTCACGGTGACCGATCCGACTCAGCGCGACCTTTACGTGAGGACCGTCGACGCCGACGGCGATCTCTCGGTGGCGCGGCACACCTCGGCGAGCGTTTCGGACCGGCCGAAGGTCGTCTCCAGCGAGTTCCCGGAGATCGGCACCGCGCGGCTGATTCCGGGCACGTTCACCTTCACACCCCGGGAGCCGGGGGTGACCTCGTACCGGTACACGCTCAACGGTGGGCCGGCCGTCACGGTGAAGGCCAAGGCGGACGGCACCGCGACGATCACCGTGACGCCTTCGGTGGCGCGTACCCATGAACTGGTGGTCCGCAGCTTCGTCGGCGAGGCCGGCTCGGAGGAGACCTGGTACGTCTTCAAGGTCGCGCCGGCAGCGGTGAAGGTCACCGCGGCCGGGCCCGCGTCGGTCACCACCGGTGGGGTTCGGACGATCACGGTGAAGGGCTCGAACCTGCTCCGCAAGGACGTCCTGCAGGTGACGCCGGCCGGTGGCAAGGCGATCACCGCGACGATCAAGTCGGTGTCGGCGGACGGGACCACGGCTGTCGCCGATGTGAACCTCACCGGTGCGCCGGCCGGGGTCGCCTCGGTCACCCTCCGGCCGTACGGCGCGGGGCAGGCGGCGGTCGTCCTGGCCAAGGCGTTCACGATCGTGCTCCAGGCGAAGCCGGTGGCCACGAAGCGCCCGGCGATCTCCGGGACGGTGATGGTCGGCAAGGTCGTGAAGGCCGTGCCGGGCACCTGGTCGCCGGCGGCGACCGGATATCGGTACCAGTGGGCCGCGAACGGTGTCGCGATCAAGGGCGCGACCGGCTCGGCCCTGACGATCCCGGCTTCGGTTGCCGGCAAGCGGCTCACCGTCACCGTGACGGCTACCCGCGCCGGTCACCAGCCAGGCACGGCGGCCTCCGCCGCCACCGCCGCGGTAGCCAAGGCCAAGGCGCCGAAGGCCACCAAGAAACCCAAGATCACGGGTACGCCGAAAGTCGGCAAGAAGCTGACCGCGAACGTCGGAACCTGGTTGCCGAAGGTTGACTCGTATCGATACCAGTGGCGGGTGAACGGCAAGGTGATCAAGGGGGCGACCGGGCGTACGCTGAAGTTGAAGTCCGCCTGGCGCAACAAGAAGATCACCGTGACGGTGATCGCCAAGAAGGCGGGTCACGTTGATGGCAAAGCCATCAGCGCATCGGTGAAAATCCGCTGACCTCAGAGGCCGGGTACTGATCAAGTACCCGGCCTTTACATTGGATGAACAACGCGTCGGTACGGTCCCGTCCTCTTGATTGCGCCATTCGCATACGTTGAGATCGACGTCGACCAGTTCATGCCCGACACGGGGGTTTCCGCATGTTCCTGCTCAATCGAGCTGCCTTGGCCGCTATCGGCGCCGCGGTGGCTTCGACCGCTTTCCTCGCGTCGCCGGCTCAAGCCGCCTCGGCCGGTCTGGCGAAGGTGACAGGGCCGGCGACCGTCCAGTTCCAGGCGCTGACCGGCAAGGCCAACTCGCTCGTCATCACGATCTCGGGCCGGACCGTGACGCTGGACGACACGGTGGCGCTCAAGCCGGGCAAGGGCTGCAAGAAGGTCGATAAGACCAAGGTCAAGTGCACGACGCCGAAGGCGACCAAGCTGATCAAGGTCGCGCTGGGCGACAAGAACGACGCCGTGAAGAACAAGACCAAGGTCGCTCTGCTCGCCAACGGCGGCGCGGGCAACGACAAGCTGACCGGCAGTGCCGGCGCGGACGAGCTCCAGGGCGGTCCGGGCAACGACAAGATCTGGGGCGTCGGCGGCAACGACAAGCTGTTCGGCGGCGTGGGCAACGACGCCATCTACGCGGGTGCGGGCAACGACAAGGTCGACGCTGCCGCCGGCAACGACGTCGTTTACGGCGAGGCCGGCAAGGACCTCATCTACGGCGGGGCCGGCAACGATGTTGTCAACGCCGCGGCCGGCGACGACGTCGTGCGGGCCGGCGCGGGCAACGACAAGATTTACGGCGGCGCCGGGATCGACGAGCTCTACAGCGAGGCCGGCAACGACGTCGTCTACGGCGACGCCGGTGACGACACCCTGCTCGGCGGGGCCGGCAACGACGTGCTGAGCGGCGGCGACGGCAGCGACTTCGTGAACGCCGAGGCGGGCGACGACAAGCTGCTCGGCGGCAACCAGGACGACCTCCTCGACGGCGGCGCCGGCAACGACCGGATCTCCGCCGGCGCGGGCGACGACCTCGCGCTCGGCTACACCGGTAACGACGCCATCTTCGGTGAGGCCGGTTTCGACGGCATCGTCGGTGAGGCCGGCAACGATGTGCTCTCCGGTTCCACGGAGGACGATCTGCTGATCGGCGAGTCGGTCGACGAGAACTTCAAGCCGGTCGGCAGCGCGACCGCCACCGACCGGGTCGACGGCGGCGCTCAGGTGGACGCGGATGTCTGCCTCGTTCTCGCGGGCGCCACCAAGTCCGGCTGCGAGCTGTACGAGCTGCCGGTCGAGTCGCTTTCGGCCGCGGCGTCTTCCGCCGGAGCGGTCAACCCGGCTCTTGAGGGTGTCAAGGCGCGGCTGCTCGCGGAGATCACCAAGTAGTACCTTTTGCGACAAAGAGGGCCCGGCTGATGCCGGGCCCTCTTTCTGTCAGTCCACAGAGTGGTCAATACGTCGGTACGGTCCCGTTCTATGAGAACGCGCTTGGTTTCGTGGCGTGTAACCGCTGAGATATCGACGCGGGGGAAGATCGTGGACCCTCCGTCTCGATCTCTCCTGAACCGGATACGGGGGTTTCCGCATGTTCCTGATCAACCGCAAGGCGCTGGCCGCCATCGGAATCACAGCCGCTGCCGTTGCTTCGACCGCTTTCCTGTCGGCGCCTGCACAGGCAGCCTCGGCCGGAACGGTCAAGGTGGACACGTCGTCGTCCGTCTACTTCAAGGCGCTCAAGGGCAAGACGAACACGCTCGTGATCACGATCTCGGGCCGTACCGTCACGCTGGACGACAAGGTCGCCATCAAGGCCGGCAAGGGCTGCAAGAAGGTCGACGCGACCAAGGTCAAGTGCACGACCAAGAAGAAGACCAAGCTGGTCACCGCCGAACTCGGCGACAAGAACGACTCGTTCAAGAACAAGACCAAGGTGGCCTCGCTGGTCTTCGGCGACGCCGGTAACGACAAGCTGACCGGTGGCCCCGGCGTCGACGAGCTGCAGGGTGGCTCGGGCAACGACAAGATCTGGGGCATCGGCGGCAACGACAAGCTGTACGGCGACTCGGGCAACGACGCGATCTACGGCGGTGCCGGCAACGACGTGGCCAACGGCGACGCGGGCAACGACGCCGTTTATGGCGACGCGGGCAACGACAAGCTCTGGGGTTCCACGGGCAACGACAAGATCGCCGGCGGTTCCGGCAATGACAACATCAGTGCTGAGGCCGGTAACGACGTCGTTTACGGCGAGGCCGGTAACGACGACATCTGGGGCGGCACCGGCAACGACCGCATCGGTGGCGGCGCCGGCACCGACTACATCGATGCCGAGGTTGGCCACGACACCGTTTACGGCGACGCCGGCGACGACGACCTGTTCGGTGGTGCCGGCAACGACGCTCTCTCCGGCGGCGAGGGCATCGACTGGGTCAACACCGAAGCCGGTGACGACAAGGCTTGGGGCAACAACGGCGACGACACGCTCGTCGGCGAGGCGGGCGTCGACCGGCTCTACGGTGGCGCCGGTGCCGACCTCCTCGCGGGTGGAGCCGGCAACGACTTCGCCTGGGGCGAGGCGGGCTTCGACGTCCTCGGTGGCGAGGCCGGTGACGACAACCTCAGTGGTGGCGCCGACACCGACTACGTGTACGGCCTGGCCGGCAACGACCGCCTCTGGGGCGACGCCGGTGACGATGTTCTGATCGCCGACGACCTCACCGAGGACGGCAAGCCGGTCGGTGACCCGGCCGCCACCGACAAGGCGGACGGCGGAGCCCACGTCACGGGCGACACCTGCCTCCTGCTCGCCGCCGGCACCGCGATCAACTGTGAGCTGAGCGAGCTTCCGGCCGAGGCGGCTCTCTCGGCGAAGTCCGCCGCTGGCTCCGGCGCTGACATCGCAGAGGTGCTGTCCGCGAAGGCCCGCCTCGATGCGGCCATCGCCAAGTAAGACCTTTTCATTGGTACGGCCCGGTCGCCTTGATGGCGGCCGGGCCGTACTTTTTCCAGCTAGTGGTCAATACGTCGGTACGGTCCCGTTCTATGGGATCGGAGTTGGCAGATAGATCATGAGGCGCTGCAATGATGCCGATCGCTCCAGCTCCAACGGGGGTTTCTTGATGTTTCTGTCCCGGCGTACAGCTATGGCGGCCATCGGCGCCGCGGCCCTCGCAGTCGCTTCGACCGCAATCCTCGCCTCACCGGCGCAGGCGGCCTCGGCCGGTCTCGCCAAGGTGGTCGGGACGAACACCGTCCAGTTCCAGGCGCTCACCGGTGCGACCAACGCCCTGACGATCACGATCTCGGGCCGGACCGTGACCCTCGACGACCGGGTCGCGCTCAAGGCGGGCAAGGGCTGCAAGAAGGTCGACGCGACGAAGGTCAAGTGCACGACCTCGAAGACGACCGCCAGGATCAGCGTGGCGCTGGGCGACAAGAACGACTCGGTCAAGAACAAGACCAAGGTGTTCCTGCTGGCGGACGGCGGCACCGGCAACGACACCCTGACCGGTGGCACGGGCGCTGACGAGCTGCAGGGCGGCTCCGGCGCCGACAAGCTCGTCGGTGGTGCCGGCGACGACAACCTTTACGGCGGCTCGGGCGACGACACCGTTTACGGCGGTACCGGCAACGACGGGATCGACGCCGGGACTGGCAACGACAAGGCGTACGGCGACTACGGCCACGACCGGCTGGCCGGCAACACGGGCAACGACCGCCTCGCCGGTGGCGTCGGCAACGACGTGATCGACGGCGGTGCCGGCACCGACACCATTTACGGCGAAGCCGGCACCGACAGGCTGTACGGCGGCGCCGGCAACGACGCGATCGGTGGCGGCGACAACGACGACCAGATCGACGGCGGCGCGAACAACGACTCCATCTACGGCGACGCCGGCAAGGACCGCCTCGTCGGCAACACCGGCGACGACGCGATCAGCGGTGGCGCCGGCAACGACGTGGTCGACGGCGGCGCGAACAACGACACGATCTACGGGTACGCGGGCGACGACCAGCTCGCCGGCGGTGCCGGGATCGACAAGGTACGCGGCGGCGACGGCAACGACGTGATCGACGGCGGTACCGAGAACGACTCCATCTGGGGCGAGGCGGGCAACGACCGCCTGGGCGGCAGCAACGGCGCCGACGCGATCAGCGGCGGAGCGGGCGACGACGTTCTCAACGGTGGCGCCGGCGACGACGAGCTCCGCGGCGAAGCCGGCAACGACCAGCTCATCGGCGTAGCCGGTGCCGACCGTCTCTACGGTGGCGACGGCAACGACGCGATCGACGGTGGCACCGAGGACGACTACCTCGTGGGTGACGCGGGCAACGACAAGATCTGGGGCGGCGATGGTCATGACGCCATCAACGCCGGTGCCGGCGACGATGCGATCGACGGCGGCGCGGACACCGACTCGGTCAACGGCCTCGCGGGCAACGACAAGATCTGGGGCGGCGCCGGCATGGACTCGCTGTACGGCGGCGAGGGCGACGACGCGATCGACGGCGGCGCTGACTCCGACAACGTCAAGGGCGACGCGGGCGCCGACGTCCTGGTCGGTGGCGACGGTTACGACACCCTCTGGGGTGGAACCGGAGACGACCAGCTCGGCGGTTCGGCCGACGACGACAACCTCCTCGGTGAGGACGGCGACGACTACCTGCTCGGCGGCGCCGGGAGCGACACTCTCACCGGCGGCGCGGGTGACGACACCATCGTCGGTGAGACCGGCGCTGACACGATCAAGGGTGGCGACGGCATCGACGTGATCTCCGGTGGCGACGGCAACGACCAGATCTGGGGCGGCGCGGGCGACGACTTCGCGTTCGGCATGGCCGGCGACGACTGGATCCTCGGCGAAGCCGGCGACGACTTCCTGATCGGCGAGGACGTCGACGACAACGGTGTGCAGGTCGGCAGCGCCACGGCGTACGACCTCCTCGAAGGTGGCGACAACACCGTCGCCGGTGACGTCTGCCTGGTGATGGCCGGCGGTTTCGCCCTGAACTGCGAGTCGGTCAACCCGGAGCTGTCCAGCGTCTCCGAGACCGGCGTCTCCGCCGCTCGCGCTTACGCAGGGAGTGCTGCCGGTGCGGCGCTCGCGGAGGCCAAGGCTCGCATCAAGTAGCACTTACTCGTGGTGCCGGCCGCCAGAACCACGAGCGGCTGTGAGTTCCAGCAATCTCGGCCCGGTCGTCGCCTCGGCGTTGACCGGGCCGATTCTGTCATTCCTGTGAGAGTCCCTGTGCGTTCGCTATGGATGTCCCGCAGCCTCTCGATCAAGGCGAAGATCGTCGCTATGGTTGCGTTCGGGCCCGCGCCGTCTCCCCCGTGACAGCGCGGGCCCTTTCACATCCGAACCGCGCGACTCGTCTTACCGGGCCGTCACGGGGGCCGCCTGCCAGATCTTGAGCGATTTTCGACAGCCGGACGTGCAACATCGCTCAAGATTCAGCGGGCGACCGTCCAGCAGCGTGCTTCCAAAGTGGATTCGCGTACTTTCTGATCAGGGCGACACCGCGGCGGTGACTTTGCGGTGGACGGCACGCCGCCCGATGCCTGTGCCCAGTTCCAGACGCAGTTCGTCCCCGGCGGGATCTCGGGCATCTGGGATGGCTGATGTGGCGCAGCCTTGTAGCGGTTGAGGAGTAATCGCCCACGCCCGTGTCAGTCCAGGCTGCGCGTAACCGATCTAGGTAGTCGAGTTCGCCGGTGGCAAGGGAGCTTTGAGGCGCCACCGTGTCGTTCGCTTCTGGGCACGGGCGTCGGTGAGTTGGTCGATCTGGTCGTGGAGCTCTTCGATCAGATCGGCCGGGTCATCGTTGCAGGCATCGCATCCGCAGGCCGGGAGTGCGGTCTCTTGTTCCTGGCCTAGCTTCACCATGAGGCCGGGAAAGGCGGTGAAGGTGATCCGGAGCCGTCCGACGCCAGGACGTGCGGGATCAAGCTCGCGGAACGGTGCCTGATCGCGACTTCCGCTCGGGTCGGAGGTCATTCCTCTGATCTCGGTGACCTCGTACTGTCCAGCCAGTTCGTCGAGGAATCGGTGTGCTGTGTCGTGGAGCACCCGGAAGCGTTCCGGATTGGTGACTCGTCCGTACGCCTCTTCGGGAGGATCGTCGGCAGGGTCCATGCCGGCCAGCGTAGTGAGGAAGCAGCGCTGAAATCGCCGATCAAACCAACAACTCGCGACGGCGATCATGGGGAATCCGCGGTCGACAGAGGTCATCTTCGAGGGGAGACAACACCCTGGAAAGCGAAACGTCCACCACGCGTTTCCGCAGGTGGACGATGCTCAGTGCCCGGCGAGGGCCTGGTGGCCAGGGGCGGGGTCGAACCGCCGACCTTCCGATTTTCAGTCGGACGCTCGTACCAACTGAGCTACCTGGCCGTGCAATTTGTTGCGGTCCTGACGGGACTTGAACCCGCGACCTCCGCCTTGACAGGGCGGCGAGCACTCCAACTGCTCCACAGGACCTTGCTATTCACTTGCTTTGGTTCGTCAGCAACTTGCATCGCTAACTTACCAGTACCCCCAACGGGATTCGAACCCGTGCTACCGCCTTGAAAGGGCGGCGTCCTAGGCCACTAGACGATGAGGGCAACTCCTCCATCATTACACATCTCGCTGGCCGCGAGATCAGCAACGCTTGGTGGCCTTCGCCTTCAACCGCGCCCCGTTGAGTGCCTGCAAAGCATATGTGATCCCCCGAGCGGTCTCCAAATCGGTACCCCCCTTTCTTTCCGCAAGTCGCTGACCTGCGGAAACGTGAGGGTCATGCGGCGGCTACGGCACGGACGGCGCTTGCCAGGTCACTGAACGTGGTTACCGCGGGTGGTAAACCGTCGGTCGGCCAGCCGGGGCCGGCTGCGGCAAGGATCAAAGGCGGATTGGGTACGCCCAAAAGCTCCTCCAGCTGTTCCACACGCCCAGTGGCCGGCAGCTGCGACCACAGCACCACAGCCGCCGGGCCGGTACGCGCAACCGCGTCCACCAGCGCATGAGACGGCATCCGGGCCCCCATCAACCGGGTAGGCACCCCCACCTCAGCCAGCGCGGCAGCCAGCGCCTCCAAGGGCAACGTGTGCTGTTCCTCGTCCGTCGCGGCCAGCAGTGCACGGGGTTCCCGGTCACGAGGCGGCCGTGGCACGCCCGCGAGCACCTCGGTGACCGTGCGGGAGAGCAGGTGCTCCACCTCGATGAATCGTTTCGTTGCCTCGTAGCGCTCACCGATGCCGATCAGCACCGGCGTGATCACGTGCTGCCAGGCGGGGATGACGCCACGGCCGGTCACGGCGCCTTCGATGATGAAGCGCATCGACGGCCCGTCGAGCCGCATGGCCGCCCGGGCAAGCCCACGAGCGGCCGGATTCGCGTGCGGACCGAGGGCGATGGTCTGACCGCCGCCGGCTGGAGCCTCGGAAGACCCGGCACCCGCGATTTCCAGGGACGAGGAAGGATCCCTCTGCGCCCAGGCGGCAGCCTCGGCCGGCGCCACCCCCTGGGCCGTGAGCCGTTGCATGACCTGCAACCGGACCATGTCCTCGACGGTGTACCGCCGATGGTGGCCCGGTTCGTGACGGCTCGGTCCGAGCCCGTACCTCTGATGCCAGGTGCGAAGAGTGGTGACCGCGACGCCGAGCCGACGGGCTGCGGCGCCCGCACTCAGGCCGTCATTTCCCACCCAACCGCTCCGAAACCGACGCAGGCGAAGACGCAGGCGCCAGCGAGGACAAGTACTCCTCCAGGCGCGCTGTCACCCCGCTCAGCCAAGGCGCGTAAGACCCCGGATCGCTCTCCAGCCGCTCCCGCAGATCCGGCACCGAAACCCAGAGCAGCCGCGCGACCTCAGCCGGGTCCGGCCGGAACTGGGTGCCGACCGGCAGCCGCCCGACCAGCACGTGGTCGTACTCCCGCTCGACCCGCCCGGTCACCGGATCCTCGGCGAAATACGTGTAGACACCCGCGTCGACCAGGGAAACCCCACCGACGCCGATCTCCTCGCCGAGCCGTTCGAGCGCGGATGAGGTCACCGGCGTACCCGGTGTGGGATGCCCGCAGCAGGTGTTCCCCCAGCGCAACGGAAAGCGGGTCTTGACGGCGGCCCGCTGCTGGAGAAGCACCCTGTCCTGATCGTCGAGCAGGAACACCGAGAACGCCCGATGCAACTGGCCGGGCGAGAGATGGGCCTGCTCCACGGTGGCCGACCCGACCGGCACCCCGGAGTCGTCAACGAGCTCGACGAGATGCGCCTCGCGTGAGGTCACCGCTTACCGCCGGTGATCCGCGATGCCGCCAGCTTCCCGGAGATCAGCACCATCGGCACCCCGACGCCAGGCTGTGTCCCGGAACCGGTGAAGACGACGTTGGGCAGGGTGGGGTGCAGGTTCGACGGCCGGAACGGGCCGGTCTGGGTGAAGCTGTGCGAGGCCGCGAACGGTGTTCCGGCGGCCATCCCTTCATCGGCCCAGTCGGCGGGCGTGATGATCCGCTGCACTTCGACGCCGTCCCGGAATCCGATGTAACCGCGGTTCTCCAGGACCTGCAGGATCTCGTCGGCGTACCGCTTGCCGAGGCCGCCGCGCCAGTTCATCGGGCCGGTCTCGAGGTTCGGCGCGGGCGCCAGCACGTAATACGTCTGTTTGCCGTCGGGCGCCGCCGTCGGGTCGGTCCGGGTCGGGTTGGTGACCAGCAGTGACGGGTCACTCATCAGCAGACCCTTGTTGATCACCTCGTCGAACGTACCCTTCCAGGCCTTTCCGAAGTGGATGTTGTGGTGTGCGATCTTCGAGTAGACCCGGTCGGAGCCGATATGAAGAACCACACAGGACGGTGAGTAACGCAGCGAGCGCTGCCGCCGGCTCGGAAGCAGATCTCGGTACGCGACCGGAAGATCCGGATTGAGTACGACGACGTCGGCCGGAATGTGCTCGCCACCCGCCGTGACGACGCCGGTGGCCCGCCCGTTCGTGGTGAGCACCCGCTCGACCGTGGTGTCGTAACGGAACGTCACGCCGTGCTTCTCCGCCGCGCCGGCCAGCGCCTTCGGAACCGCGTGCATGCCGCCGACCGGGAAGTAGACCCCGGCGACCGAGTCGAGGTACGCGATCACGGCGTAGATGGCGAGCGCATCGTGCGGCGAGAGGCCCGCGTACATCGCCTGGAACGAAAAGATCCGCTGGGTACGCGGGTCGCGGAAGAACTGCTCGATCTTGGGCTGGAGCTTCCGGAAGGCGCCCATCCCGAGGAGTTTCAGTAGGCCAAGCCCGAGCAGGTCGGTCGGTGCGTCAAGGTTCTTGTCGATGAAGTCGTTGCGCTCCAGCTGCCAGAGCCGCCGGGTGTAGTCAACGAACCGCAGGTATCCGTCGGCCTCGCGGGCACCGCAGACGCGGGCGATCTCGGCGGCCATCCGGGTGGTGTCGGTACGAACGTCCAGCGTGGACCCGTCCGGGTAGTACGCCCGATATGCCGGGTCGAGCGGGGTCAGTTCGAGCCAGTCGGAGAGCTTCTCACCGACGGCAGCGAGGGGTTCCTCGATCAGCTCCGGCATGGTCAGCACCGTCGGCCCGGTGTCGAACTCGTAACCGCCGACGGAGAGACGGCCGGCCCGGCCGCCGGGTATCGGCTCCCGTTCCACGACGGTGACCTGGCGTCCGGCCGCGGCCAGATGAAGAGCGCAGGCCAAGCCGCCGAGGCCGGCTCCGACCACGACGACCCGGTCGGTGGGTCCGGTCACAACACGCACGAGGGATGCTCCAAACGAGGGGGGAAAGACATCATGCCGGGCGGTGTGTGGCGGCGGTGGCCAGCTCGACCAAGGCCTCACGCGCGTCCGGGTGAATCGGAGCTTCCGACAGGGCGGCGACGCCTTCGTCCACGCGTACCCTGATCATCTCCTCGACCAGGTCGGGAGCGCCGGTTTCCGCGATGATCGTCGCGCGCTGCGCGACGTCGCCGGCGGCGAAGGCAGCGAGCTGGGCCTCGGTGGACATCCGCCGGGCCAGCATGAGCAGGGTGGTGGGCTTTCCGGTCCGCAGATCGTCGGCAATCGGCTTGCCGGTGATCGCCGGGTCGCCGTAAACGCCGAGCAGGTCGTCACGCAGCTGGAAGGCGTCACCCACGGTGGTGCCATATACCCGGTACGCCTCGTCGACCCGGCGGTCGCCACCGGCCAGCGCGGCACCGAACGAGAGCGGCCACTGCACGGTGTAACTGGCCGTCTTGTGCCGGGCGACGGTGAGAGCCCGCTCCACCGACCAGGATCCGGGGTCGCTTTCGCCGAGGACGTCCAGATATTGACCCGCTATCGCTTCGACGCGCATCTTGTCGTACCGATCGCGGACCTCCATCAGCGCCGCCGCCGGGAGCCGGGTGTGGCTCAGCAGCTGGTCGGCCCAGACCAGGCAGAGGTCGCCGACCAGGATCGCGGCTGAGCCACCGAAGTGCTCGCCGTGCTGGGAGGCGAAGATTCGATGCGCGGTGGGCCGGCCACGCCGGGTGTCCGACTCATCCATCAGGTCGTCGTGCACCAGCGCGAACGTGTGCATGAGTTCGAGAGCGCCGAGAGCGGGTAACACCGGATCAACCGGCTCGGCCGGGCCGACCACACCGCGCCAGCCCCAGTAAGCGAATGTCGGCCGCAGCCGTTTGCCGCCGGCCAGCACCAGGTCACGGGCGGTCCGGGCGAAGTTGCCGAGCGCCGGGTCGACAGCGTCCAGGGCGGCGGTCTGCGAAGCGAGGAAGTCGGCGAGGGTCCCCTCGACAGCGCCGATCAGCGCCCGATGCGAGACCGGCTGGCGTGGGATCGCATCAAAGCGATGTCCCTCGAGGGTGTGATTGGCCACGCGGAATACCGTACCCTAACTTTTTGAAGTTGCGTCGATTCGTGCGTCGATTTACCGGGAGGCCCGGGATGGATACTGATCTGACGGCGGCGTACGCACGCTGCCGCGAATTGCACCGAGAGCACGGACGGACGTACTACCTGGCGACCCGCTTGCTACCGGGGTGGAAGCGCCGGCATGTGCACGCTCTCTATGGATTCACCCGATATGCGGACGAAATCGTCGACCGGACCGAGTCTCGGCCGTCCGCCGAGCGTGCAGCGCTGCTCACCGCGTGGTCCGAGCAGTTCCTGGCCGGCCTGCGCGGCGAGCCGACCGACGACGAGCTGCTGCCCGCCGTGCTGCACACGATCGCGGTCTTCGACCTGGACCTCGACGACTTCGAGAAGTTCCTGCGCAGCATGGCGATGGACATCACCGTCACCAGGTACGCCACCTATGACGATCTGCTCGATTACATGGAGGGCTCGGCCGCGGTCATCGGCACGATGATGCTGCCGATACTCGGCTCTTCCGACCGGGCGGCGGCCCGGGAACCGGCTCGGCAGCTCGGGTTCGCGTTCCAGCTCACCAATTTCATCCGGGACGTCGCCGAGGACCTCGACCGTGGCCGGATCTACCTGCCCGAGGAGCACCTCGCCGAGTTCGGCGTGACCGAGCAGATCCTGGAGCGCCGGGTCGCCACCCCGGCGGTCAAGGAGCTGATCAAGGCGGAGATCGCCCGGGCCCGCGAGCACTATGTGGCCGCGGCTCCCGGCATCCCGCTGCTCGAACCCGCGTCCCAGGCCTGCATGCGGACCGCGTTCCAGCTGTACGGCGGGATCCTCGCCGAAATCGAGGCGGCCGATTACGACGTCTTCGCCCGTCGCGCCACGGTGCCGAACCGCCGCCGCGCCGCCGTCGCCGTCCGCAGCCTGCTGACCAGGCCGGGCACACCGATCCAGATCGCGGCCTGATGAGCACTGCGGTCGTGTTGTTCACCCGGGACCTCCGGGTGCGCGACAACCCCGCGCTCGCCGAGGCCTGCGCGGACGCGGATCGGGTCATCCCGCTCTACGTCCTCGATCCGAAACTGGCCGGCCTCTCCGGAAACCGGTCGCGCTTTCTCCACCAGTGCCTCGCCGATCTGCGGGAGCAGCTTCGCGAGCGGGGTGGGGACCTGGTTGTGCGTACCGGCGATCCGGTAACCGAGACGATTCGGCTGGCCCGCGAGCACGACGCCGGAACCATTCATCTCGCCGCCGACGTCAGCGGATATGCCCGCCGCCGGGAGAGCCGCCTGGCCGAGGAGTGCGAACGGCATCGGCTTGAGCTGCGCCTGCACCCCGGCGTCACGGTCGTCGAGCCGGGGACGCTGCGCCCCGGCGGTGGCGGCGACTGCTACAAGGTCTTCACGCCGTACTTCCGTACCTGGTCACAGGCCACCTGGCGGCAGCAGGCCGGCACACCGCGCACTGTCACCCTCCCGGACGGGGTCACGGCCGGCCGGCTGCCGGCGATCCCCAGCGGAGATTCACCACACGCCGCCGAGGGCGGCGAAACCCTCGGTCAGCGCCGGCTCACTGCCTGGTTGCGCACGATTGACGGGTACGCGGATGCGCATGACGACATGGCTGGTGACAAGACGAGCAGGCTCAGCCCGTACCTGCGCTGGGGTTGTATCTCCCCACTGGCTGTCGCCGAGGCAGCGAGGGCGAGTCAGGCAGAAGCTTTCGTGCGACAGCTCTGCTGGCGCGATTTCTATTACCAGGTCGCCAAAGTGTTCCCGAAGCTCTCGACCGAACCGTTGCGCCCTGGCAACGACAAGAACTGGCGGTACGACAAGGACGCGCTGCAGCACTGGCAGGACGGGCTCACCGGTGTGCCGGTCGTCGACGCCGGGATGCGCCAATTGCGTGCCGAAGGCTGGATGCACAATCGGGCACGGCTGATCACCGCGGCGTTCCTGACCAAACATCTCGGCCTCGATTGGCGCCTCGGTGTCGACTGGTTCTTCCGCTGGCTGATCGACGGGGATGTCCCGAACAATGCCGGAAACTGGCAGTGGGTGGCCGGCACCGGAAACGACTCGCGGCCCCACCGGCGCTTCAACCCGATTCGCCAAGCGCTCCGATTCGATCCCGAAGGCGTGTACGTTCGTCGCTACGTACCCGAGCTCAAGGGAATCGACGGCCCGGCCGTTCACCAGCCCTGGCGCCTACCCGAGCCGGTGCGCCGCGGCCTCGACTATCCCGGACCGCTGGAGTCGCAACGGGACGAGGCGGTGTGGCTGCGGCCATGATCTCCGCCCGGCGCGTTTCGGGTGGTCTCGCCCGGCTTGCCCGGGTGAGTGAAGCGGGGCCCGCCGGCGGTTGCGTCCGTCATAACGGTTCAACCGGCGGGCCCCGCCGACCAGCATCATGGTGAGGGCCGGATCAGCGCTCGCCGAAGCGCGGCGCATTCCCGGACTGGCCGGCTCGGCCACCGTCGAACCCGACTGGGCACCGGTCGCCAAGCGGATCCGCGATGAGGCCACCGACGACTGGAACGACAAAGTCGCGGTCGACCGCTTCACCGGCAAAGGCGGCATTTTCGTACGCGGAACGGCCACCATCACCGGTCCGGGACAGGTCCGTGTCGGCGACCAGGAGTTCGTCGCCTCACGCGGGCTGGTCGTCGCCACCGGACTGATGATCGGATGCGCGCCGGGTGCTGATTACCGGGCACGGCCGCGGGTCACCTCCATCGACCCGGAAATCGGAGCGGTCGGCCTCACCGAGCAGCAAGCGCGCGACGCCGGCCTCGATGTACGGGTGGGTCACGTGCCGTTGTCCTCGACATCGCGTGGATTCATCCACGGTCCGGGTAATGAGGGGTTCATCAAGGTGGTCGTGGACCACGGGCGGGGAGTGGTCGTCGGCGCGACCACGGCTGGGCCCGCCGGTGGCGAGATGATCGGGGCGTTGTCGGTCGCCGTGCACGCTGAGGTGCCGATCGCGACGCTGTCGAGCGCGATTTGGGCGTACCCGACGTTCCACCGGGGGATCGGTCAAGCGCTGGCTTCCGTGGCCTGATCTCCGGTTCGGCTGCGTTGACCTGCGAGAACGCGTAACACTGGGGGCCGATTTGGTGGCTCGGAAACCAACGGGTAATGTTTTCCGAGCCGGCAGGGAAACGGGCGAGCAAGCAGGGCCGAAGTTGAGGCTCAGCGCAGCGGCCGTCCTGCCAAATCCTCTGAATCGGATCTAGGGCCTTGGCCTGCGGTCTGCCATGAGGACGTACCGGGTTAGATCGGCACCAACCGGGATTAACCGGTTGACAACGCCAGGAAGACCTAGTAATGTTGAACGAGTGCCCCGGGGAACGGGCCGCCGAAACGGTGGTTCTTTCGATGGTGTGCGGTTGTTCTTTGAGAACTCAACAGGGTGCTTGATAAGCCAGTGCCATTTATGGCATTACCCCGGCCTGTCCTTTTGGGATGGGTAGGGAAATTCCTTTGGCAACTTTTTTGTTGCCGGGACGCTTTTCCAAAGATTTTGTTGGAGAGTTTGATCCTGGCTCAGGACGAACGCTGGCGGCGTGCTTAACACATGCAAGTCG
>NZ_QLMJ01000009.1 GCF_003259845.1 Actinoplanes lutulentus | reverse complement strand
AAGCCGACAGATCGGCTCGAAGACCCGAAGTCAGTAGCTCAGTGGGTCAGACCCCGGGCGGGAGGTGCTCACCACCAATCCTCTCTGTAGCTCAGCCATGTCATGGGGCGGCGATGACGTGGCTGAGCTACGGCTCGGACCGCTCGGCCGTAGTTCAGCCACCTTATGAGACCCCGATAACCCATCTGAGCTACGGCTCGGCCCGGCCAACACGGTCAGCTCGGCCAACACGATCGGCCCGGCCAACGCGGCCGGGTCGGCCAGGGCTCGGCCCGGCCTGCGCCGTCGGCCTTCCCTGCGCCGGCTGCTCTCGCCTACTTGAGATCCTCCGCGTCATGAGCGCCAGCGAAACACCGAGCGCCAGGGTGATCAGCAAGGTGTCGTAGAGGGTCGTCGCCCACAGCCCGTGCGGCGTGGTCAGCGCGAAACTCGGCCCGCCGACAGCGGTCGCGGTCCCGAACCACACCGCCAGCCCGGCGAGAAACACCAGCCCGGCGGCAATTCTTCTGCGCGTACCGGTCCCGCTCACCGCATAACCACCCAAAATGCCGAGCGTGGGTACGCCCAGAGCACCCCCGCCGACACCGTCCTCCAGCAGCGACGGCATGTCGAGCGGGTTGCTGAACAGGACCGCGGCGAACAGCAGCGGGGCGAGCGCGAGAATCCGTTTCGGTTCCCTACCGTGCCGGCGCAGCCGATCGGCGTACCCAAGAAGCGCGCCGGTGAGAGTGCCGGGGAGCAGGATGAAGCCGAAGGTGTTGAGCCAGTGAACCTCGGAGCCGGCACCGACGACGGCGGCCATGAAGGCGCGCAGGGCGCAGGCCCAGGCGAAACCGCAGAGGGCGCCGAGCAGTACGCTGTTGACGGGTCTCGTCCGTTCCGGATACGGGAGCGTTGCGGCCAGGCAGAGCAGCAGGATCAGCGACAGGCCGTAAAGGCTGGTCCAGGCGCCGCGCGGCGACGTGATCGGCGCGGCCATGCCACCCATGCGGCGGCCCAGGTCAGACCCAGGAGCCCGCCGATGACGAGGTGCATGAGGGCACCCCCTTCCGGTCGATGACATCGACGGTAGGGAGGGCCGGGGTGAGGTCACATCAGTGCCAGCACTGAGGGCGGGCTACTCCTCCTCGGTGAAGACGGTGTCCCGGCGTTCGCGGATCGCGGGGAGGACCGTTATCACCAGCGCCGCCGCGGCCAGCAGCAACAGCACCGCTGAGATCGGGCGGGTCAGGAAGACGGACGGGTCGCCTCGGGAGATGATCAGGGCGCGGCGCAGGTTCTCCTCCAGCAGCGGGCCGAGCACGAAGCCGAGCAGCAGCGGCGCCGGCTCGCAGCCGCATTTGATCAGGACGTAGCCGAGGAGGCCGAAGAAGGCGATCGCGTAGACGTCGTAGGCGTTGAAGTTCAGCGAGTACGTGCCGACCGCGGCGAACAGGATGATCATCGGGAAGAGGACCTGGTACGGGATCCGCAGCATCCGTACCCAGATGCCGATCAGTGGCAGGTTCAGCAGGACCAGCAGCACGTTGCCGATCCACATCGACGCGATCAGGCCCCAGAACAGCGCCGGCTCGTCGTTGATGACGTTCGGGCCGGGGGTGATGCCGTGGACGATGAAGGCACCGACCATCAGCGCCATCACGGGGTGCGCCGGCAGGCCCAGCGTCAGCAGCGGGATGAAGGACGTCTGCGCGGCGGCGTTGTTCGCCGACTCCGGGCCGGCCACCCCCTCGATCGCGCCGTGACCGAATTCGTCCTGGCGCCGGGAGATCCGCTTCTCCACCGCGTACGACGTGAAGGACGCCAGCACGTGGCCGCCGCCGGGCAGGATGCCGAGGGCGGCGCCGAGGCCGGTGCCGCGCAGGATCGGGCCGACGATCCGGCGGCGGTCCTCGGCGGTCGGCCAGAGTCCGGTCACGCTGGCGGGCAGAGAAACACGGGTCCGCTCGTTCTCCAGGTTGCGCAGGATCTCGGCGATGCCGAACATGCCGACCGCCACGGACACGAAGTCGATGCCGCCGTACAGTTCGCGCTGACCGAAAACGTACCGCGGTGTGCCGGTGTAGATGTCCTGGCCGACGGTGCCGAGCAGGACGCCGAGCGCGATCATCGCGAGAGCTTTCAGCGCCGAGCCGCGGGCCAGCGCGATCGACACGATCAGGCCGAAGAGCACGAGCGAGAAGTACTCGGCCGGGCCGAACCGCAGCGCGACGCCGGCCAGCGGCGGGGCGGCGACGGCCAGCACGACGGTGGCGACCGTGCCGGCGAAGAAGGATCCGACGGCGGCCGCGGCCAGCGCCGGACCGGCTCTGCCCTGGCGGGCCATCTCGTGTCCGTCGAGCGCGGTGACCGCGGCCGACGACTCGCCGGGCAGGTTGATCAGGATGGCGGTGGTCGAGCCGCCGTACTGGGCGCCGTAGTAGATGCCGGCCAGCATGATCAGCGCGGTGACCGGCTCGAAGTTGAAGGTGATCGGCAGCAGCATCGCCACGGTGGCGGTCGGGCCGATGCCGGGCAGCACGCCGACGGCGGTGCCGAGCAGTACCCCGAGGAAGCAGTAGAGGACGTTTTCGATCAGCAGGGCGGTCGAGAAACCCAGGAGCAGATTGTCGAGAAGGTCCACTAAAGACCCCACAGCGGGATACGCAGCTGCAGCCCGATCACGAAGATCAGCGTGGCGGTGGTGGTCAGCCCGACGGCGACGCTCACGGCCACGAGCGGCCGCACCCGCTTACTGGCCAGCGCCGCCAGCAGCGCGGTCACCAGCGACGTGGGTACGAATCCGAGGCGCCGGATGAAGAACCCGAAGAACACCACCGCGGCGGTGATCACGGCGACCGCCCGCCAGGAAACCGGCCCGAACGCGGCCACCTCCCCGGCGATCAGCCCCTTGATGACGATCGCGAGTCCGAGAACGACCACGATCGCGCCGACCACCAAGGGGAAGTAGCCGGGGCCCATCCGCAGGGCGGTGCCCCGGTCGTACCCGAGCGCGCCGATCACGAACGCGCCGCCGATCACGACGAAGATGCCCCCGGCCAGCACATCCGGAAAAGATCGCGTCAAGAGGGCTGCACCCCGGCGTCCGAGATGATCTTCTGCCAGGTCGTCAGCTGCTCCTCGAGATGCGCCCGGTGCGCGTCCGGAGTCGCGTCGGCGGCCGTCACCGGCGCCGTGCCGAGTTTGGCCATCTGGTCGATGACCGCCTGGTCGGCCAGCGCGGTCTTCAGCGCGCCGGACAGCTTCTCGACGATCTCCGGGGGCGTGTCCGCCGGGACGTAGAGGCCGTGCCACACGCTGACCGCCAGCTGTGGCATGCCGGCTTCGGCCGTGGTGGGCACGTCGGGCAGGCTCTGCACGCGTTGCGGGGTCGTTACCGCGTACGCTTTGATCTTTTTCGCAGTGATCTGTCCGCTGGTGTTGGTGGTCTGATCGCACATGAAGTCGACCTGGCCGCCGACCAGGTCGGTCAGTGCCGGACCGGTCCCCTGGTACGGAACCTCCTGGAGCTTGACGCCGGCGGCCGCCTGGAAGAGCAGGCCGCAGAGGTGGGACGCGGCGCCGATGCCCGCGTTGGCGAGGGTGACCGTGCCGGCGTTCGCCTTCACGTGGGTCACCAGGTCCTGGAACGTCGCGGGCGCGAAGTCCTGGCGGGCCACGACGGTCATCGGCACCTCGGTGACGAGCCCGACCGTCGCGAAGTCCTCCAGTGGCCGGTAGCCCAGGTCCTTGTAGAGGGCGGGCGCCGTCGACATGCCGATGTGATGCATCAGCACGGTGTAACCGTCCGGCTCGGCCC
Organism: Actinoplanes lutulentus; assembly: GCF_003259845.1. Lineage (GTDB taxonomy): Bacteria > Actinomycetota > Actinomycetes > Mycobacteriales > Micromonosporaceae > Actinoplanes > Actinoplanes lutulentus. The sequence goes on along the minus strand of NZ_QLMJ01000009.1, from coordinate 312,558 downwards.
GCGCGACGTCACCGGCGCCGACCGTGCCACCAGCGCCTTCGACGTTCCGGACGACGATCTTCCCGCCCAGTGCGGCCGCCATCGGGTCGGCGATCATGCGGGTGACCGTGTCGGTCGGGCCGCCGGCGCTGAACGGCACGACGATGGTGATGTTCTGCTCCGGATATCCGGCGGCGTCACCCTCGGCGCCGCCGTCGCCGTCGTCGTTCCCGGAGCAGGCGGTGATGAGCGAGACGGTGGCGAGCGCGGCAATGATCCGCGGCCGGCGTTTCATGCGCATGTCCTGGACCTCCCTGTCCGAACATCGGCATTAATCGATGACCGTATGGGGTCAGAGCCGTAGATCACCAGGTCAGCCGTGCAGCTGTCATCGAACCGGGACCGGTGGACATCCAGCCTTGCCGATGACGTGGCGCACCGCTATGTTAATGGGAAATCACACAGTGGTGAACTTCGAAACCTGCTTGTGAACTGGTACTCAAGGCGAAATCCGGCCGCTCGGGAATGAGGTAAGCGAATGCAAAATCTCAGCAGGAGAAGCGTTCTGACGCTCGGCGCGGCGCTGGGAGTGACCGCTGTGGCGGATCCGTCCAAGGCTTGGGCGTGGTCGTCGGCCGAGTCGATCGCCGCGGTCGACACGGTCACCGACCCGTGGAAGGTCTGGGACGACGCCACCGACCCGCTCGTCGCCTCGCTCCTGGACAACGGTCAGATCCCGGCGGTCAACGCCGCGTTCGCGTCGTGGCGCGCGAACGGCGACCCGCTGCCCGCGGGCCTGCCCGCCAACCTGACGACCTATCTGCAGCAGGTCAACACCCTGCCGTCGTGGGCCGACCAGACGAAACTGGCTCGCGCCGCCCAGTTCAACAAGCGGATGAGCCTGTACCTGTTCCTGCTCTACGGCCTGGGCAGCGGCATCATGAGCACGGTCATCCCGCGCGAGGCCAGGAATGTGTACTGGTCCGAGGGCGGCGCCGTCATGCAGTCGCGCGCGGCCAAGACCTTCACCTATGGGTACGACTTGAGCGCGCTGGACGCCTTCCAGCCCACCGGCGGTTTCGTGGTCACGTCGAACAAGACCCGTCTGACCCATGCCGCCGTGCGGCACCTGCTGCCGACCTCGGCGAAGTGGCGGGCGGTCACCGACGACCAGGACTTCATCCCGATCAGCAACGGCGACATCCTGGTCACCTTCCACAGCCTCGGCACCTATGTGCACGGCAAGCTGAAGCAGTGGGGCATCCGGATGTCGGCCGCGGAGGAGGAGGCGTACCTGCACCAGTGGCAGGTCGCGCTGCACCTGCTGGGTGTGCGGGACGACTTCATCCCGGCGAGCTGGGCCGCCGCGAAATCACAGTCGGCGTACGTGCTGACGCCGATCATGGGCTCGACGCCGGAGGGTGTCGCCCTGGCCGACATCCTGCTCAACCTGGTCTCCCAGGTCGACCTCGGTGTCACCAAGGGATTCCAGCGCGAGTTCGCCCGATACGTGCTCAGCGACAAGATCGGCGACTGGCTGAAGCTGCCCCGTGATTACGCGTCGCGGACGCTGATCGAGGTCGGCTGGCCGGCGTACGTGGCGTTCCGGGAAGGGCTGTCGCCGATCATCCCGACCAGCTTCTCGGTGTTCGACCAGTTCGTCCGCGGGCTGGCGATGCTGTTCCTGAACAACGGGACGTCGCCGACGTACACCCCGATCACGATTCCCACCGGGAACCGTCCGGGAAGTTAAAGGGTCAGAGCTCCGGCCACCAGAGCCGTGACGGTGTCCCGATCACCGGGCGTGTCCTGCCAGCGCAGGGCGCGCCCGGTTTCCACGACCACGCCGAACCCGGCGTGCACCAGCAGCCGGGCCTGACGCGGATCCAGCTCCGGACGGGCCGCCCGCAACTGCTGCTCCCAGACCGCGATGTACTCCCGCTGCGCCAGGATCAGCGGCCGCCGCAGGTCAGCCGGCAGGCCACGGATCTCGGCCTCGGCGACGCTGTTCAGCGCGTTGTGCTCGAAGCTGTAGGCCACGTACGCCGCCGTCATCGCGACCACGGCCTGACGCGGGTCGGCCGACTGCCGAAGACTCCGGTCCACCGCCTGCGACAACAGCCCCGCCGCCTGAAGACACGCGGCCACCAGGATGTCGACCTTCCCGGGATAGTGCCGGTAGATCGCGGACGGCGCGAGCCCCACCGCCTGGGCGATCTGCCCGTTTGTCACATTGGCGAACCCGTCGCGCGCGAAGAGCGGAACGGCCGCGGCCAGGATCTCGGCCCTCCGGGTACGCGGAACCGGCTGAGCCGGCAACTCGACAAGCCCCGCGCTCCCGGCAGCGGCGGCCGGATCGGTTCCGGACACCCGCAGCGCCGACGCCAGCAGCAAATCCTCGATCCGGCGCTGGGCGATCGAGGTGTGATGCATCGTGATCGACCCGATCACGCCGAGAGCCGCCGCGGCCCGCAGGCGCTCGCCGGGCAGCGGGTGCTCCCGCCCCACCAGGTCGGTGACCCGCCCCACAACGTGCCCGAACTTCGCCCGGAGCAGCCGCCGATCGTCGCGGTCCAGGTAACGGGCCTCCCATCGGTACAGCCCACCGGCCGCGCGGTGAGCGACCGTGACCCGGGTCAGCGCGGCCAGCACGTCTTTCAGGGGCGCCTCGGCCGGCGACTCGTCGAGCGCCGCGACGAGCCGGTCCACCATGACGTTGGCGCACTCGGCGAACAACGCGTACTTGTTCGGGAAGTGCCGGTAGAGAGCCGCCGCGCTGATACCCACCCCGGCAGCGATCTCCTCCATCGAGGCCGCGTGATAACCACGCTCGCTGAACACCTGACCAGCCGCTTCGACGATGAGCTGCTTCCGATTATGCGGACGGGTCGCAGCAGTCGGCCCGGCAGTCATGGGTGCTAGTCAATCACAGCGAGTTTGGTGGTTACCCAGTCGTGGAAGGCGCTGATGTGGTGTTCGGAGGGGACCAGGACGCCGCCTCGGGCGTACGCGCGGGAGCTCATCGCCGGCTGGCAGCGTTCGCAGGCGTCGAAGTCCTGTTCGTTCACCCTGTGGAAGAGCTCGACCGAGCGGGACACGTCCCTGCCCGAGGCGACCACCTCCTTGGAGTACAGCCAGTCGCATTCGACGATCGTGCGGTCGGCGGCGACCGGGTACATCCGGTGCATGATGATGTGGTCGGGGACCAGGTTGACGAAGACCTGCGGCTTGATGGTGATGGCGTAATAGCGCCGGTCCTGGTCGTCGGTGACGCCGGGCAGCTTGTCGAAGCCCTCGCTGCCGTCGACAGTGAAGCCCTGGATGCCGGAGCCGAACTCAGCGCCGTGGCCGACGTAGTACTGCGCGGCGTACCCGTCGGCGAACTCCGGCAGCACCTCGGTCAGTTCGGGGTGGATCGTGGCGCAGTGGTAACACTCCATGAAGTTCTCGACGATCAGCTTCCAGTTCGCCTTCACGTCGTACCGGATGCGCTTACCGACTTCCAGATCGCCGATCTCGTACGAATCGATCGCTTCCAAAGAACCCAGCCGCTCGGTGACCGCGCTCATCACGTCGTCCTCGAAGGACGGCGGGTCGTCGGCGAGGCACACCCAGACGTATCCGAGCCACTCCTTCAACGCGACACCCACCAGGCCGTACTCGACGCGGTCGATGTCCGGCATCTTGGTCAGGTTGGGCGCGGCGATCAGTTTGCCGTCCAGGCCGTACGTCCAGGCGTGGTACGGGCACTGGAACGCGCGCTTCACCTCGCCGGTCTCCTCGGTGCAGAGCTTCGCGCCGCGGTGCCGGCAGATGTTCAGGAACGCGCGCAGCCTGCCGTCCCGGCCCCGGGCGATCAGTACGCTCTCCCGGCCGATCTCCACCGACTGGAAACTGCCGGGATTGGGCAGGTCGGCGGCCCGGGCCGCACAGAACCACATGCGCTCGAAGATCTGCGACTGCTCCAGCGCGAAGATCGCCGGATCGGTGTAGTAGTGGCCTGACAGAGTCGGGATCAAGCTAGCGGTCACAGCCACTCCTTACGAGCGGATTCGTTCCATCTTCGGGTCGAACAGCGGCTCGGCCGCCACGGTCGCCGGCAGCCGCTCGCCGAAGTACTCGACGGCGACGGCGGTGCCGGGAACGCTGAGCGAGGCCGGCAACCAGGCGTACGCGACGGTGCGCCCGATCGTGTAGCCGTAGGAGGCGCTGGTGACGTACCCGACCGGGACGCCGTCGGCGAACACCGGTTCCTTGCCCATCACCACGTGGGCCGGATCGTCGAGCGTGAGGCAGGTCAGTTGCCGGGACGACGGGGATGCGGCGAGCGAGGCGAGCGCGGGCCGGCCGATGAAGTCACCCTTGTCCATGCGTACGGCGAAACCGAGCCCGGCGGAGAACGGATCGTGCTCGGTCGTCATGTCGGTGCCCCAGGCGCGGTAACCCTTCTCCAGCCGGAGGCTGTTGAAGGCGCTGCGCCCAGCCGCGATGATCCCGTGTTCCCGGCCGGCTTCCCAGAGCGTGTCCCAGAGCTTGAGGCCCAGGTCAGCGGTGGTGTAGAGCTCCCAGCCGAGTTCACCGACGTAGGACAGGCGCATCGCGGTGACCGGCACCTCGCCGATGTAGGCCTTCTGCGCACGGAAATATTTCATCGAAAAATTGGAGAAGTCGGATGTGGTCAACGGCTGCAGCACGTCCCGCGCCCGCGGCCCCCACAACCCGATGCAGCAGGTCCCGGCGGTGATGTCCCGCACCTGCACCGAAGCAGGAGCATGCTGCCGCATCCAGTCGTCATCCAGCGGCCCATTGGCACCGACCTGGAAAGTCTGCGGCCCGAGCCGAGCCACCGTCAGGTCACTACGAACCCCGCCACGGTGGTCGAGCATCAGCGTGTAGGTCACCGACCCGACCGACTTGTCCAGGTTGTTAGTCGTCAACCGCTGCAGGAACTCCAGCGAGCCCGGCCCACTGACCTCCAGCCGCCGTAACGGAGTCATGTCATACATCGCGACCCGCGATCGGGTGACCGCCGCTTCAGCAGCGGCGATCGGCGACCAGTAGCGCGCCGACCACTCATCACGCGGCGGAAGATCAACCGAAGAGAGCGAGCCGTTCGACTCGTACCAATAAGGTCTCTCCCACCCGGCGCCCTCCAGGAAGACCGCGCCCAGCTCGCGCTGGCGCGAGTAGAACGGGCTGGTCCGCAACGGCCGGGGCCGTTCCATCGGCTGCAGCGGATGGACGATGTCGTAGACCTCGACGAAGTTCTGCTTGCCGCGCTCGGAGATGAAACTGGGCGCGAGCTGCAGCTCCTCGAAGCGATGCAGGTCGCATTCGCGCAGGTCGACGCTCGATTTCCCGTCGACCAGCCATTCGGCCAGGGCACGGGCGACGCCGGCCGAGTGGGTGACCCAGACGGCCTCGGCAACCCAGAACCCGGCGAGCTCACGGTGCTCGCCGATGAGCGGGCCACCGTCCGGGGTGAACGAGAAGATCCCGTTGATCCCGTCCTCGACCTCGGTACCGGCCAGCGCCGGCAGCAGCGCGACGCTCTCCTCCCAGGCGGGCGCGAAGTCGTCCGCGGTGAACGGCAGGACGCTCGGCATGGCCGGAGGCTTGCCGAGCTCGCCGACAAGAAGAGGGTCGTGCCCGTAGTAACCGATGCCGATGCGGTCGCCGTGCTCGCGGTAATAGAGGTCCTGGTCCTGGTGGCGCAGGATCGGCCGGCTGGCCTCCGACGAGGAGTCCAATAGAGACAACGGACCGGTTCTGGCGTACTGATGGGCCAGTGGCAGAAGCGGCACGGTGAGACCGACCATCTCGCCGATCTTCGGCCCCCAGAACCCGGCGGCACACACCACGATGTCGGCGGCGATGAAGCCCTGGTCGGTCTGGACCCCGGTGACCCGGCCGTTCTCCTGGCCGATGCCGGTCACCGTGTGCGAGCCGAGGAAGCGCGCTCCGCGCGAGATGGCCCGGTTCGCCTGCGTCTCCACGGCGAGGACCGGCTTGGCCAGCCCGTCGGTGGGCACGAAGAAGCCGCCGAGGATCCGATCCGGGTCGAGCAGCGAGTGCAACGCGACGCACTCCGTGGCGCTCAGCAGCGAACCAGCGACCCCCCACGACGTGGCCAGGCCGTGCTTGCGCTTGAGGTCGGTCCACCGCTCCGGCGTCGTCGCGACCTCGAGCCCGCCGACCTGCAGGAAGCAGCCGAGGTCGTTGAGCTTCTGGACCGTGTACGCGGCGAGCTCGGTCATCGTCTTCGACGGGTTCGTCTGGAAGACCAGTCCCGGCGCGTGCGAGCTGGAGCCACCGGCGGCGAAGAGCGGACCCTGGTCGACGACGGTGACATCGGTCCACCCGCGGTCGGTCAGCTCGTCCGCGAGGGCGCTGCCGACCACGCCGGCACCGATGATGACAACACGAGCCATAAGCCACCCGTTTCACAAGGCGCAACTCGACCTGGAATACGCAACAGCTTCACCGAGCAGTGTGACCGCGTCAAGACGCTCAGATTTCGGTTAGGAGACGTGGCCCATCCGGCCGCTCACCTCGTCGGCCGCGGCGATCACCCGCTTCGCGACCTCCGGGAAGTCGTCCTGGGACAGCCGGTAGGCCGGCCCGGAGACGCTCAGCGCGGCGATGACCGAACCGTCGGCACCCCGGATCGGCGCGGCGACGGCGTTGAGGCCGACCTCGTACTCCTCGGCCGTGAAGCCCCAGCCGACCGAGCGGATCGTCGCCAGCTGCGCTCCAAGATCCACCGAGGAGACGACCGTCGCTGCGGTGAAACGTTCAAACGGACCGGGCGACAGATCACTGGAAAAGGCCAGGAGCACCTTGCCGCTCGACGTCGCGTGCAACGGCGTCTGCCGGCCCACCCAGTTGTGACTCGCGATCGACGCTGCACCCCGGCTCTGGGTCACGTTCACCGCCCTGCCGCTGTCCAGGATCGCGATGTTGACCGTCTCGCCCAGGTCCACAGCGAGCCGTTCGCATGCCGCAAGACCCTGCCGGCTCAGGTCGAGCTGCGCGGTCACCGCACCGGCGAGGCGCACCACGCCGAGCCCGAGACGGTACGTCCCACGGTCGTGCGTCTGCTCGACGAAACCACGGTTCTCCAGCGCCACGAGCAGGCGGAACGCGGTGGACTTGTGCACACCGAGCTCCTTGCCGATCTCGGTGACACCGGCGCCGCGTTTGCGGGCCAGGATCTCCAGGATGCTCAGGGCGCGGTCGACGGACTGCACGACGGCCGGCGCGGTCTCGCGATCGTTGCTCATGGCGCAACGATAGGTCACGGATTTCGGGGAGGTTGCGAGAAGGGACCACCTTCATTCGGTCTCTTGACTATCGATCAAGATCCTCGGCAATCTGTTGCGGATTCCACTCGCTGTTTCGTGATTCACAACGGAGGCGGTTGCAGGCGTGCAGAAAGTCGCGATTGTCGGGGCCTCCCTCGCCGGTCTGGCCGCAGCGCGTGCCCTGCGTGGACAGTCCTTCACCGGTGAGATCATCGCGATCGGAGCCGAGCGGCACCACCCCTACGACCGCCCGCCACTGTCCAAAGATTTTCTCACCGGTGCCTGCACTGTGGACGATCTCGCACTGAGTGACGACGAGGATCTCGGCATCGACTGGCGGCTCGGCACCGCCGCGACCCGCCTGGATCCACGCCGGCGCAGCATCCATCTCGCCGACGGCCAGGAAATCCAGGTGGATGGCGTGATCGTCGCGACCGGCGCCCGGGCCCGGCGGCCCGCGCACGCCGACGGTCTGGCGGGCGTGCACACTCTGCGCACTCTGGACGATGCCCTCACCCTGCGCGACGAACTGCGCACCACCGGCCGTCTCGTGGTCATCGGCGCGGGTTTCATCGGCGCCGAGGTCGCGTCCAGCGCCCGTTCGCTCGGTTGGGATGTCACGGTCGTCGAGGGCCTGCCCACTCCCCTGGCCGGCCCCTTGGGACCCGAGATGGGCGCGCTCTGCGCGCAGCTTCACGCAGACCATGGGGTACGCCTCAAAACCGGCACCCCGGTGAGCGCCCTGCTCGGATCGGATCGGATAGAAGCTGTCGAGCTGGCCGACGGAGTCCGGCTGCCCGCCGACCTGGTGGTCGCCGGCATCGGCGCCATCCCCAACGTGGAGTGGCTGGACGGCTCCGGCCTGACCGTCGACGGCGGTGTGGTCACCGACGCGGCCGGCGCGACCGGCCTGCCCACCGTCGTCGCCACGGGTGACTGCGCCGTCTCGTTCAGCCCGTTCGCCGGTCGCGCGGTCCGCTCCGAGCACTGGACCCACGCCCTCGACCACCCGGCGACAGCGGTGGCGACGCTGCTGGGCGCCACTGCCCCGGACACCGGCAAGGCCCCGTATTTCTGGTCCGACCAGTACGGCGTACGCCTGCAGTTCGCCGGTCACCGCGAGCCCGGCGACACCGTGCGGATCGTCGAGGGTGACCCGGAGCAGCGCAGTTTCCTCGCCGTCTACGAGCGCGGCGGGCATCCGGTCGCCGTGCTCGGCATGAACCAGCCCCGGCTTTTCACCCGGTGGCGCCGCCAGCTCCGCGCCGTACCTCAGGAGGCTTGATGTTGCAGCCTGTCTGCCCGCTCAGCAGCATCGCGCCCGGTGAGGCGTACCGATGGGAGACCGACCCGCCGGTGGCGATCTTCCACACCGAGGACGGTGAGGTCTTCGCCATCGACGACACCTGCACCCACCAGGACGCCTCGCTCGCGGACGGCTGGCTGGAGGGCTGCGAGGTCGAGTGCCCGCTGCACGCTTCCAAGTTCGACCTGCGTACCGGGCGGGTCGACGGACCTCCGGCGAAGAAACCCGTGCGGACGCACCGGGTCGAGGTGACCGACGGCATGGTGCACGTCGCGCTCTCCGAAGGGGCACAGTCATGACGCAGTACGACTTCGTGATCGTCGGCGGCGGTTCGGCGGGCAGCGCGCTCGCCAACCGGCTCTCCGCCGACCCGGCCACCAAGGTCCTGGTGCTGGAGGCCGGCCGCCCCGATTACCCGTGGGACGTCTTCATCCACATGCCGGCGGCGCTGACGTTCCCGATCGGCAGCCGCTTCTACGACTGGAAATATCAGTCGGAGCCCGAGCCGCACATGAACGGCCGGCGCATCTACCACGCGCGCGGCAAGGTCCTCGGCGGCTCCAGCAGCATCAACGGCATGATCTTCCAGCGCGGCAATCCCCTCGACTACGAGCGCTGGGCCGCCGACCCGGGCATGCAGGACTGGGATTACGCGCACTGCCTGCCGTACTTCAACCGGATGGAGAACTGCCTCGCGGCCGATCCGGACGACCCGTTCCGCGGTCACGACGGCCCGCTCGTGCTGGAACGCGGTCCGGCCGACAATCCCCTGTTCACCGCCATGCTGGAGGCGAGCGAGCAGGCCGGTTACCCGCCGACCGACGACGTCAACGGCGTGCGCCAGGAGGGTTTCGCGCCGTTCGACCGCAACATCCGCCGAGGGCGGCGGCTCTCCGCCGCCCGCGCCTATCTCCATCCCGCGATGAAAAGGCCCAACCTGACGGTACGCACCCGCGCGCTGGTCACCCGGGTCCTGTTCGACGGCAAACGCGCGGTCGGCGTGGAGTACACGACCGGCAGACGCGGCGCCCCCAAGCGGGTCTACGCCGGCGAGGTGATCCTCAGCGGCGGCGCGATCAATACGCCCCAGGTGCTGCAGCTCTCCGGCGTCGGCAACGCCGCCGAGCTGTCCGCCCTCGGCATCGACCCGGTCCACGACCTGCCCGGCGTCGGCGAGAACCTCCAGGACCACCTCGAGGTTTACGTCCAGTACGCCTGCACCCAGCCGGTGTCGATGCAGCCGTACCTGAAGTGGCGGCACCGGCCGTGGATCGGCGCGCAATGGCTGTTCCTGCGCAGCGGACCGGCCTCGACGAACCACTTCGAGGCGGGCGGGTTCGTCCGCAGCAACGACGAGGTCGCGTACCCGAACCTGATGTTCCACTTCCTGCCGATCGCGGTCCGCTACGACGGCTCGTCGCCGGCCGGCGGGCACGGTTATCAGGTGCACGTCGGCCCGATGTACTCCGACGCCCGCGGCAGCGTGAAGATCGTCAGCCGGGATCCGCGCGAGCACCCGGCCCTGCGCTTCAACTACCTCTCCACCGAGCAGGACCGCCGCGAGTGGTCCGAGGCCCTGCGGGTCTCCCGCGCCATCCTCAACCAGCCCGCGCTGGAGCCGTTCAACGGCGGCGAGACCTCGCCCGGCCCGTCGGTGCAGACCGACGAGGAAGTCCTTGATTGGGTACGCAAGGAGGGCGAGACCGCACTGCACCCCTCCTGCACGGCGAAGATGGGCGTCGACGCGATGTCGGTGGTCGACCCGGCCAGCATGCGGGTGCACGGCGTCGAGGGTCTGCGGGTGGTCGACGCGTCGGTCATGCCGTACGTCACCAACGGCAACATCTACGCCCCGGTGATGATGGTCGCCGAGAAGGCCGCCGACCTGATCCTCGGCAACACCCCTCTGGCCCCGGTCGAGCTGCCCTTCTACCGCCGGGACAACGAAGAGCAGGAGAGCACCCGATGAGCGGCCTGCGGGAGATCCGCTGCCCGGCCGACGGCACCCTGGTCGCCACGCTGACCGACGGCAGCCGCGAGGACACCATCGCCGCCATCGGCGTCGCGCGGCAGGCGTTCGACGAGGGCATCTGGCCACGCACCCCGGCGATCGAGCGCGGCGCACTGCTGCACCGGGTCGCCGACCTGATCACCCGGGACAAGGCGCAACTGGCCCGCGCCGAAGCTCTCGACACCGGCAAACGCCTGGTCGAGGCCGAGTACGACATGGACGACGTGGCCGCCTGTTTCCGCTACTACGCGGGGATCGCGGCGACCGACGCGGGCCGGGCCATCGAGACCGGCCGCACCGACGCGATCAGCCGGATCGTGCACGAGCCGATCGGCGTCTGCGGGCTGATCACCCCGTGGAACTATCCGCTGCTGCAGACGTCGTGGAAGGTCGCGCCGGCCCTGGCCGCCGGCAACACGTTCGTCCTGAAGCCCAGCGAGCTGACCCCGTCGACGGCAATCCTGCTGATGCGCCTGCTCACCGAGGCCGGCCTGCCGGACGGTGTGGCGAACCTGGTGCTCGGCCTCGGGCCGGAGGCCGGCGCGCCGCTCGCCGAACACCCCGACGTCGACCTGGTCTCCTTCACTGGCAGCCTGGCCACCGGGCGGGTGCTGATGGCCTCGGCCGCCGCCACCGTGAAACGGGTGGCGCTGGAACTCGGCGGCAAGAACCCGAACGTGATCTTCGCGGACGCCGACTTCGACACCGCTGTCGACTTCGCGCTGACCGCGGTCTTCCTGCACTCCGGTCAGGTCTGCTCGGCCGGCGCGCGGCTGGTCGTCGAGGAGTCGATCCACAACCGGTTCGTCGACGCGGTCGTCGAGCGGGCCTCCCGGATCCGGCTGGGCGGGCCGTTCGACACCAAGGCCGAGACCGGTCCGCTGATCTCGGCGGCACACCTGGCCAAGGTCGAGGCGTACGTCGCCGCCGGTGTCGCCGAGGGCGCGGTGCTGCGCTGCGGCGGGCGCCGGCCGGACGACCCGGACCTGGCCGACGGCTTCTACTACCTGCCGACGGTCCTGGACGGCTGCCGCTCCGGCATGACCGTGGTCCGCGACGAGTCCTTCGGGCCGGTGCTCACCGTGGAGACCTTCACGAGCGAGGACGAGGCGGTGCGGATCGCCAACGACACCGATTACGGGCTGGCCGGGGCGGTCTGGACGCAGGACGCCGGCAAGGCACAGCGGGTCGCGCAGCGGCTGCGGCACGGCACCGTCTGGATCAACGACTACCACCCGTACGTACCGCAGGCGGAGTGGGGCGGTTTCAAGCAGTCCGGCATCGGGCGCGAGCTCGGCCCCAGCGGGCTGGACGAATACCGCGAGACCAAGCACATCTGGCAGAACATCGACCCCCGCCCGCAGAACTGGTTCCGTCCCTAAGCATTGGAGCTTTGCGATGACAGGCGAGGCAGTCATCTCGGTCAAGGACCTGTGGAAGGTGTTCGGGCACAAGGCGGAGCTGGTTCCGCGGTCGGCCGAGCTCTCCGCGCTGTCCCGGCGTGAGCTCATCGACCGCACCGGCTGCACGGCCGCGGTCCGCGACGTGTCGTTCGACGTCGCCCCCGGCGAGGTCTTCGTGGTCATGGGGCTGTCCGGCTCCGGCAAGTCCACTCTGGTCCGCTGCCTCACCCGGCTGATCGAGCCGACCGCCGGCTCGATCATCTTCGAGGGTGAGGACATCCTGGCAGCCGACAAGAAACGGCTGCGGGACCTGCGCCGGCGCAAGTTCTCGATGGTCTTCCAGCACTTCGGCCTGCTGCCGTTCCGTCAGGTCCTCGACAACGTGGCGTACGGGCTGGAGATCCGCGGCGCCGGCAAGGCCGAGCGGATCCGCCGGGCCAAGGAGGTCATCGACCTGGTCGGCCTGGACGGGTACGAGCACAGCTACCCGGAACAGCTCTCCGGCGGCATGCAGCAGCGGGTCGGGCTGGCCCGGGCCCTGGCCGGCGACCCGGACGTGCTCTTCTTCGACGAGCCGTTCTCCGCGCTGGACCCGCTGATCCGCCGGGACATGCAGAACGAGGTCATCCGGCTGCACCGCGAGGTCGGCAAGACGATGGTCTTCATCACCCACGACCTGTCCGAGGCGCTGAAGCTCGGCGACCGGATCCTGATCATGCGCGACGGCGCGATGGTCCAGTGCGGCACCGGTGACGAACTGGTCGGGGCGCCGGCCGACGACTACGTCCGCGACTTCGTCCAGGACGTGCCCCGGGCCAACGTGCTCACGCTGCGCTGGATCATGCGGCTGCCCCGGCCGGAGGACGTCCTGGACGGTCCCGAGCTGGGCCCGGACGTGGTCGTCCGGGACGCGGTCCGGCTGGTGCTCGCGGCCGGCAAGCCGGTGAAGGTGATCGAGAACGGCGAGCTGCTCGGCGTGGTCACCGACGAGGAGATCCTGGCGGCGGTCACCGGGGTCGAGGTCCCGGCGTGACGACCACGACGGCGGCAGCCGTTCCCCGGCCCGGAATCAGGCTGAGCAAGCCGGTCAAGGTGGCCGCGATCCTGGTGGCCTGGGTGCTCATCTGGATCCCCACGCACGGGACCCACACGCTCAGCCTCTCCCCCGCCGACCTCACCCCGCTGCACGAGTGGCTCAACGAGGTAAACGACACGGTCGGCGCCAACCGGAACAGCAGCCCGATCTTCCTGTACTTCTTCAACGAGATCCGGGCCGGCATCGACGCCCTGGTCACGTTCGTCCAGGCGCTGATCTCCCAGCCGTCGTTCGGCCGTCCGGTCCCGGTACTCGGCTGGCTGGGTGTGGTGGCCGTGGTCGCGTACATCTCCTGGTTCTTCGGCAATTGGCGAGTCGCGCTGCTCGCGGCCGGCGGGTTTGTCTTCTTCGGGCTGCAGGGGCTGTGGCAGGAGAGCATGGACACGCTCGCGCTCACCCTCTCGGCGGTGGCGATCTCGCTGCTCATCGGCATCCCGCTCGGTATCTGGGCGGGGCTGTCCGATCGGTTCAACGCCCTGGTCACGCCGGTGCTGGACTTCATGCAGACGATGCCGACGTTCGTCTATCTGGCGCCGCTGACGCTGCTGTTCCTGATCGGTCCGGCGTCGGCGACGATCGCCACGCTGATCTACGCCATGCCACCGGCCATCCGGATCACCGCGCACGCGATCCGCTCGGTGCCGCGGGCCGCGGTCGAGGCGACCGACTCGCTCGGCGCGACCGGCCGGCAGACGCTCACCGGCGTGCTGCTGCCGCTGTCCAAGCGGACCATCGTGCTGGGCGTCAACCAGACCATCATGGCCGCACTGTCGATGGTCACCATCGCGGCGCTGATCGACGCGCCCGGCCTCGGCAAGACGGTCATCAAGGCGCTGCAGACCCTCGATGTGGGCACCGCGTTCAACGCCGGCCTCGCGATCGTCGTGATGGCGATCGTGCTGGACCGGGTCACCACGGCGGCCAGCAACCGGGTACGCCAGGTCGGCACCACCCACCGGTTCCGCCGTCCGGTCGCCGCCGGGCTCGGCGTGCTGACCGCGATCTGCTGCTACATGTCCTACACCTACGTCTGGGCGGCCGAGTTCCCCGACCAGGCCGGTGTCGGCCGGGCCATCTCGCGCGGCGCCGACGAGGTGACCCTCTGGGCGCAGACCGAGCTGTCCACGGCCACCGAAGCGATCAAGAACCTGGTCACCTTCGCGCTGCTGAACCCGCTGCAGTCACTGCTTGTCGAGTCGCCGTGGTGGCTGGTCGGCGCGGTCGTCGTGCTGCTCGCCGCGCTGATCGGCACGGTGCGGACCGCGGTCACCACGGCCGCCTGCGTCGCGCTGCTGATCGGCACCGGGCTGTGGCAGGACAGCATGACCACCCTCGCGATGACCATCGTCGCGACGCTGCTGGTGATGGTGCTCGGCGTGGTGGTCGGCGTGTGGATGGGCCGCAACCGGTTCGCTGACCGGATCATCCGCCCGGCCCTGGACGCCGGCCAGACGATGCCGGCGTTCGTGTACCTGGTGCCATTCCTGGCGCTCTTCTCGGCCACCCGGTTCACCGCCATCGTCGCGGCGGTGGTGTTCGCCGCGCCGGTCGCCATCAAGATCGTCGCGGACGGTGTGCGCGGCATCTCGGCCACCACTGTCGAGGCCGCGACCGCCGCCGGATCGAACACCTGGCAGCTGATCACCAAGGTTCAGCTGCCGATGGCCCGCTCGTCGCTGACCCTCGCGGCGAACCAGGGCCTCATCTATGTGCTGTCCATGGTCGTTGTCGGTGGTCTCGTCGGAGCCGGCGCGCTCGGTTACGACGTGGTCGCCGGTTTCTCCCAGGGCCAGCTGTACGGCAAGGGCCTCGCCGCCGGAGCGGCCATCGTGCTGCTCGGCATCATGCTCGACCGCATCGCACGCGCATCCAGTCCCTCGAATTCCCCGAAAGGTCATCGATAATGAGATTGCAGCGACTCGTAGCGACTGCCGCCGTCACGGCACTGGCCCTGACCGGGTGCGGCGGGGAGAAGATCGGCGACACCGGCAGCACCGGATCGTCGGCCGCCGCCGCGAACTGCGGCACCTTCAACCTGGCCATCAACCCGTGGGTCGGTTATGAGGCGACCGCCGCCGTCATCGCGTACGTCGCGGAGAAGGACCTCGGCTGCACGGTGACCAAGAAGGACCTCAAGGAAGAGATCGCCTGGCAGGGCTTCGGCACCGGCGAGGTGGACGCGGTCGTGGAGAACTGGGGTCACGACGACCTCAAGAAGAAGTACATCGACGAGCAGAAGACCGCCGTCGCCGCCGGCTCGACCGGCAACAAGGGCATCATCGGCTGGTACGTCGCGCCGTGGATGGCCGAGAAGTACCCGGACATCACCGACTGGAACAACCTCAACAAGTACGCCTCGATGTTCAAGACCTCCGAGTCCGGTGACAAGGGCCAGCTGCTCGACGGCGACCCGTCGTTCGTCACCAACGACGAGGCCCTGGTCAAGAACCTGAAACTGGACTACAAGGTGGTCTACGCCGGCAGCGAGACCGCGCTGATCACCGCGTTCCGCCAGTCCGAGGCGAAGAAGACCCCGGTCATCGGGTACTTCTACGAGCCGCAGTGGTTCCTGGCCGAGCTCAAGCTCGCGAAGGTGAACCTTCCGGCGTACACGGCCGGCTGCGACGCCGACGCCGCGAAGATCGCTTGTGACTACCCCGAGTACGACCTCGACAAGATCGTCAGCAAGAAGTTCGCCGACGCGAACGGCCCGGCGTACAAGCTGGTCAAGGCGTTCAACTGGACCAACGACGACCAGAACGTCGTCGCCAAGTACATCGCCGAGGACAAGATGAGCGCGGCCGACGCCGCCAAGAAGTGGGTCGAGGCCAACCCTGACAAGGTGAAGGCGTGGCTGGCCCAGTAACGGATCTACCCGAGCACCCCGAACAGCTGTGGCGTAACCCGGAGCCCAAAGCCGCCTACGACGTCATCATCGTCGGAGGCGGCGGGCACGGCCTCGCCACCGCTTACTACCTCGCCAAGAACCACGGGATCACGAACGTGGCGGTGCTGGAACGCGGCTGGCTCGCCGGCGGCAACATGGCCCGCAACACCACGATCATCAGGTCCAACTACCTGTGGGACGAGAGCGCCGGGATCTACGAGCACGCCCTGAAGCTGTGGGAGGGACTCGAGGAGGAACTCGAGTACCCGATCCTGTTCAGCCAGCGGGGCGTGCTCAACCTGGCGCACAGCCTGCAGGACGTGCGGGACAGCGTCCGGCGGGTGCACGCGAACCGGCTCAACGGGGTCGACGCCGAGTGGCTCGGCCCCGAGCAGGTCAAGGAGATCTGCCCGATCATCAACATCTCGCCGGACGTGCGGTACCCGGTGCACGGCGCGACATACCAGCCGCGCGCGGGCATCGCGAAGCACGACTACGTGGCCTGGGGTTACGCCCGGGCGGCGGACGCCCTCGGCGTGGACCTGATCCAGAACTGCGAAGTGACCGGCCTCCAGATCTCAGGCGGCCGGGTCACCGGGGTGCACACCACCCAGGGGACCATCGGGGCCGGCCGGGTCGCGCTCAGCGCGGCCGGCCACACCTCGGTGGTGGCGAAGATGGCCGGCGTCGAGCTGCCCCTGCAGAGCCATCCGCTGCAGGCGCTCGTCTCCGAGCTGCTCGAACCGGTCCACCCGACCGTCGTGATGTCGAACGCCGTGCACGTGTACGTCAGCCAGGCGCACAAGGGCGAACTCGTGATGGGCGCCGGCATCGACACCTGGAACGGGTACGGCCAGCGCGGCGCCTTCCACATCATCGAACGACAGATGTCGGCGGCTCTGGAGCTGTTCCCGGTCTTCGCCCGCGCCCACGTCCTGCGTACCTGGGGCGGCATCGTGGACGTCACCCCGGACGCCTCCCCGATCGTCGGGCTCTCCGGGGTGGACGGGCTCTACCTCAACTGCGGGTGGGGCACCGGCGGATTCAAGGCCACCCCCGGTGTGGGCTGGTGTTACGCGCACACCATCGCGCACGACGCGCCGCATCCGCTGAACGCACCGTTCAGCCTGGAGCGGTTCGTCACCGGTGCGCTCGTCGACGAACACGGCGCCGCCGCGGTCGCCCACTGATTCATAGGGACAGAAAAATGATGCTCATCCCCTGCCCGTGGTGCGGGCGCCGCGACGAGTCCGAGTTCCACTACGGCGGGCAGGCCGGGGTGGCCTATCCCAGCGACCCGAGCACGCTGTCCGACGAACAGTGGGCGAAGTACCTGTTCTTCCGGGACAACCCGAAGGGCGCGTTCCGGGAGCGCTGGTGTCACACCGCCGGCTGCCGGCGCTGGTTCAACCTGGTCCGCGACACCGTGACGAACGAGATCCACGCGTGAGGGCCGGCCACGGCGGGCTCGTCGACCGTGACCGTCCGCTGCGTTTCTTGTTCGACGGCGTCGAGTACCAGGGTTTCCAGGGCGACACCCTCGCGTCGGCGCTGCTGGCCAGCGGCGTCCGCCAGGTCGCGACCAGCATCCGGCTGGGCCGGCCGCGAGGGATCTTCGCCGCCGGGGTGGAGGAACCGAACGCGCTCGTCCAGATCGAGGAGCCGTTCCCGGAGCCGATGCTGCCGGCCACCACGATCGAGCTCTACGACGGTCTCGTGGCCCGGGGCCTGCGCGGCCGGGGACGGCTCGCCGACCGGCCCGACCCGGCCCGGTACGACGCCACGCACGCGCACTGCGACGTCCTGGTGATCGGTGCCGGGCCGGCCGGGCTGGCCGCCGCGTCGGTGGCCGCAGCCTCCGGCGCGCGGACCATCGTGGTCGACGACCAGCCCCGGCTGGGTGGCAGCCTTCTCGGTACCGGTGAGCAGCTCGACTGGGTCGAGCGGGTCACCGCCGGTCTGCGGGCCGCGCCCGAGGTGCGGGTGCTGACCCGGACCACCGCGTTCGGCTACTACGACGACAACCACGTGATCGCCGTCGAGCGGCGTACCGGCCATCTCGGTGCGCAGGCGCCCGCGCACCTCTCCCGGGAGCGCATCTGGCGCATCCGCGCCGGCCAGGTCGTGCTCGCCACCGGCGCGCACGAACGCTCGCTCGCCTTCTCCGGCAACGACCTGCCGGGCGTCATGCTGGCCGGCGCGGCACGCACCTACCTGCGCCGGTACGGAGTCCGGCCCGGCAATCGAGCGGTCGTGCTGACCGGCAACGACAGCGCGTACGCGGCGGCCCGTGACCTGCACGCGGCCGGTGTCGAGGTCGCCGCGATCGCCGACCTGCGTCCCGGCGGCTCAGCGGGATGGGCGGAACTCGGCATCGAGACTCTTCCCGGCTGGGCGGTGGCCGGCGTGAGCGGGGACGACCACGTCACCGGCGTGACGCTGCGCGGACCGGACGGTACCGAACGCCACGTCGACGCCGATCTGCTGCTCGTCTCCGGTGGCTGGAACCCGGTCGGTGCGCTGTACAGCCAGGCCGGTGGGCGGCTCGTCTACGACGACGCGCTGGCCGCTTTCCGCCCGGACGGCCACTGCCGGCAGGCACTGCACGTCGCGGGCTCAGCCTCAGGCGCGTACCAACTGGGTCTCTGTCTGAGCGAAGGCGCGGCAGCGGGCCGGAGTGCGACGCGGGCCGCGGGTTTCGAGCCGGTGGAACCGGCGATTCCGAAGATCAAGGAACGCGAGGTCACGCCGGGCCTGGCCGTCTGGATGCTGGACGGTGACGAGAGCACGCAGTTCGTGGATCTGCAGCGGGACGTGACGGTCGCGGACATCGCGCGGGCCACCGGCACCGGGATGCGCTCGGTCGAGCATGTGAAGCGGTACACGACCGCGGGCACCGCGCACGACCAGGGCAAAACGTCCGGCACGCTGGCCAGCGGTGTGGTCGCGGAGCTGCTCGGCGTGGACGTCGGTGAGCTGGGCACGACAACGTTCCGGCCGCCCTACGTCCCGGTCAGTTTCGCCGCGCTCGCCGGACGTGACCGAGGCATGCGTTTCGACCCGGTACGCGTCACCGCCCTGCACCAGTGGCACGAGGCGAACGGCGCGCTGTTCGAGAACGTCGGTCAGTGGAAACGGCCCTGGTACTACCCCCGTGACGGCGAGGACATGCTCACCGCCGTGCTGCGCGAATGCCGCACCGCCCGCGAGGACGTCGCCATGATGGACGCCTCGACCCTCGGCAAGATCGACGTGCAGGGTGCGGACGCCGGCGAGTTCCTGGACCGGCTCTACACCAACATGATCAGCACGCTGAAGCCCGGCGCGATCCGGTACGGCGTGATGTGCCGCCCCGACGGGATGGTGCTCGACGACGGGACCGTCATCCGGCTGACCGGCACCCGGTTCCTGGTGACCACCACGACCGGCAACGCCGCCGCGATCCTGGACTGGATGGAGGAGTGGCTGCAGACCGAGTGGCCGGAGCTGCGGGTCCGCTGCACGTCGGTGACCGAGCAGTGGGCCACTGTCGCGCTGGTCGGCCCCCGATCCCGCGAGGTGCTCGCGGGGATCGCACCCGGCCTGGACGTCAGCAAGGACGGCTTTCCGTTCATGACCTGGCGCGACGCCACCGTCGCCGGCCTCGACGCCCGGGTCTGCCGGATCAGTTTCTCCGGCGAGCTGGCGTACGAGATCAACGTGAGCTGGTGGGACGCGCTGACGCTGTGGGAGACGCTGGCCGCTCTCGGGATCACGCCGTACGGCACCGAGACCATGCACGTGCTCCGCGCCGAGAAGGGTTACCCGATCATCGGGCAGGACACCGACGGCACTGTCACCCCGCACGACCTCGGCCTCGGCTGGGCGGTCTCCAAGAAGAAGGCCGACTTCCTCGGCAAACGGTCGTTCTCCCGGGCCGAGAACAGCCGCGCCGACCGGAAACAGCTGGTCGGGCTGCTCTCCGACGACGGGACCCTGCTGACCGAGGGCGCCGCGCTCGTCGTGGACCGGACGTCGCTGGGGCACGTGACGTCGTCGTACCACAGCGCGGCGCTGGGGCGTACCTTCGCGCTCGGCCTCGTCCGTGGTGGCCGTGACCTGGTCGGGCAGACGATCTGGGCGACGCTCGGCGACGAACCGACGCCGGTGACGATCACCGGTTCCGTGCTTTACGACCCGGAAGGTGCCCGGCGCGATGGCTGAGCAGAACTCCCCCCTCGGCGGCTTCCGCTTCCCCGAGGGGCCGGTCACGATCGCCGAAATCCCGTTCCTGACCCAGATCAACATCCGGAAGGAGCCGGACTCCTCGCTGCCGCTTTCCGCGGGGACGAGTTCCCGATCCGGTGACGTGGACATTCTGTGGCTGGGCCCGGACGAGTGGCTGGCGGTGGGCCCTCCAGGGGGTTTTACCGAACACCACTGGGAAGGGTCCGTCGTGGATGTCTCGGCACAGCGGACCACGATCTCGCTGCGCGGCCCGCATGTCCGGGATCTCCTCGCGCTCGGCTGCGCCACCGATCTGCACCCGGGTGTCTTCGGAGTCGGCGCCTGCGTGCAGACCACTCTGGCGCATGCGCCGGTCATCATTCTTCGCCGGGAATCGGAATTCTGGGTGCTGGTAAGGGCATCGTTCGCGACCCATCTGGCCGGCTGGCTGGTCGACGCGAGCCGGGAATTCGCCGTGGAAGCGCTCCCATGAGTGTTTGCGGTTCCGCTGACGTAAATTTCGGCTCGCAGTGTTGACCATCTAGGACAAAGAGAAGATCCTGTTCCGGCGATCTCCGAAGATCAGTTCCCATTACCGGAGACCGCTATTTCGTTGTGCGCCACTCCATCATCTTTTGCGTATATCTGCATGCCGGCCGTCACGGGGCCACGCCGGCAGCCGACAGAGGAGCTGATCGCTTGTCCGTCCAGGCCGAGGGCGCCGAACTGGCCGAACCCAACGGCGAGGACACGCCGGCCCACGCTCGCCCCCGCAGAGCCGGCGGCACGATCCGCCGGCGCGTGGTCCGCACGCTGGCCCTGCCGGTCGCGACCACCCTGGTGCTGCTCACCATCGTGGCCGTCGGCGAGATCGGGAACTACCGCTCGGCCTCCGCCACCGCCCGCGCCGTCACCATCGACCTCGCCGTCCAGGAGCTGATCCAGGGACTTCAGGACGAACGTGGCCTGACCGCGGGTCTGCTGGGCGGCAACGACGGCTTCCGCGCCGAGCTGCTGCCGGCCCGTGACCAGGTGGACCTGAGGCGTACCGAGGTCGAGGGCCTGCTGGAGGACGACGGAGTCGTCGAACAGCGGGCCGCCGCCGCGGTGCTGCAGCTGGACGGCCTGGCCGGTGTCCGCGCCGGCACCGACACCGGATCCGGTGAGCGGGCCGCCACCTTCGCCTTCTACAGCGCGCGGATCGCCGACCTGGGCAATCTCGACTTCGACCTGGACGGCACCAGCGACGAGGAGCTGAGCCGGGGCGCCGCCGCCCTGGAAGCACTCGGCGACATCAAGGAGGCCACCGCGCAGGAGCGCGCGTTCCTCAACGGTGTCTTCTCCGCCAGCGGTTTCAAGCGCGGCGAGTTCCTCCAGTTCGTCACCATGCGCTCCACCAAGGACGCGGCGCTGACCGCGTTCGACCGGTACGCCAACAGCACCGAACGGGCCGCCCGGGATTACGCCCTGGACACCGGCGCGGCACGGGAGGCGGCGTACTTCGAAGAGGTCGCGCTGCTGTCCGGCGACGGCAAGTACCTCCAGGTCAACCCGCAGTCCTGGTGGTCCGCGCAGACCACCGTGCTGGACGACATGCTGCAGCTGGAACACCACATCGGCTCCGTCATCACGGCCCGCGCCACCACCCTTGAGGACGAGGCGACGGTACGCATGGGCGTGCTCCTCGGCGCCGTCCTGGTTTGTCTCGCCGGCTCGGTCTGGCTGGCCACCGTCGCGTCCCGCTCGGTCGCCCGGCCGCTGTCGGTGCTGGCGAACGAGGCGAACCGGCTGGCCAGCACGCAGCTGCCCGAGGCGGTCCAGCGCGCCGCCACCGGTGACAGCACCGCCCCGCCGTCGTCGGTACGCGTACCCCGGGGCGCCAGCATCGAGGTCAAACTCGTGGCCGACGCGTTCGACCGGGTGCAGGCGACGGCGTACTCGCTCGCCACCGAGCAGGCGACGCTGCGGCGCACCACCGCCGAATCCCTGGCGAACCTGGGCCGGCGCAACCAGAACCTGCTCCGCCGCCAGCTCGGCTTCATCACCAAGCTGGAACGGGAGGAGTCGAACCCGACCGGCCTGGCGAACCTCTTCGAACTCGACCACCTCGCCACCCGCATGCGGCGGAACGCGGAAAGCCTGCTGGTCCTGGTCGGCGCGGCCAGTCCCCGGCAGCTCTCCGACCCGCTGCAGGTCTCCGACGTGATCCGGGCCGCCGTCTCCGAGGTCGAGGAGTACCGCCGGGTCACCCTGCGCCGGGTGGACGACACGCTGGTGAACGGCACCGGGGTCAGCGGCATCGCGCACATGCTGGCCGAGCTGATCGAAAACGGTCTGGCGTTCTCCCCGCCGGATGTCGACGTGGAGATCCACGGCCGCCGGATCGGTGGCACTTACCTCATCGCCGTGATGGATCAGGGCATCGGCATGTCGCCGGCCGACATGCAGCGGGCCAACGAGCGCCTGCGCGGCGAGGGCGACTTCATCACCGCCCCGGCCCGTTTCCTGGGTCACTACGTGGTCGGCCGGCTGGCCCTGCAGATGGGCATCGACGTCCAGCTCACGCCGTCACCGGTGACCGGTGTGACGGCACGGATCACGCTGCCGGCCGAGCTCCTGGCCGAGCAGCAGACGATCGGGTCCACGCCCCGTCCGGCGGCTCGCCCGATCGCCGCTGCGGTCGAGCCACGGCGTCTCCCACAGTCGTCGCCCGAGCCGGCGCCCGAGGCCGCGACGACCGCCGTCATCACGGCCGACCGGCCACTTGTCTCCACCGCGATCGAGTACGTCGTGGTGGATGACATCCCGGCCGGCGACGCCACCGCTCCCCGGACCGTGAACGGCCTGCGCAAACGGACGCCGCGCGCACAGCGAGCCCCCTCGCCGTCGCCGTCGTCCCCGGCTTCTTCCCCCGAGAAGCCGGCTCCGGTCACCGATTCACCCGAGGCGGTCCGGGACCGGCTCAACGCACTACGCGGCGGAATCCAGCGGGGCAACGCGGAAACAGCGCGACTGCCGTGAACGGAACTCCGCAGTGGCCCCTTGGCAGCAACCTGGAAAGAAGAATGATGAGCGTTGACACGTCGGCGGACAGACATCAATTCAATTGGCTGCTCGGTAACTTCGTGCACCAGACGGACGGCGTCCGCGACGCCGTGGCGGTGTCCTCCGACGGCTTGCTGATCGCGAGCTCGGACGGTCTCAACCGGGCCGAAGCGGATCAGCTGTCCGCCATCGTCTCCAGCCTGGCGAGCCTGGCCCGCAGCGCGTCCCGCCGGTACGACTTCGACGGCCTCAAACTCATCATGATCGAGATGCATCGGGGTTTCCTGCTGGTCTCGGTCATCTCGGGCGGCAGCGTCCTGGGCGTGGTGGCCGGCGGCGACTGCGATCTCGGCCTGGTCGGGTACGAGATCTCGTTGCTCGCCGAACGATTCGGCGGTCTGCTGACCCCGGCGCTGATCGCGGAGTCCCGACAACACCTGCCGCGATGAGCTCCTTCCCGTACGCGGGTGGGCAGCCGCCGACCACCTCGTCGCCTGCGCAGGACGACGACGAGGATCCGGTCGTGCGGCCGTTCATGCTCACCAATGGGCGTACCCAGCCTCTGCACGACGGGCTGCGCATCGAGACGCTGTTGCGGGCGGCCCCGGCCGCGCTGTCGGCGCCGCTGCGGTTCGAGTCACGGCGCATCGTCGAGCTCGCTCAGGCCCCGATGTCGGTCGCCGACCTGTCGGTGGCGTTGCGCGTACCCCTGGGTGTGGTTCGTGTGATCGTGGCCGATCTGATCACGCAGGGGTTTCTCTCCGTCGAGGATCAGCCGGCCGAGCTCTCCACCAGTTTGATCGAAAGGATCAGGGACCGTGTCCGGGCGCTCTAGGGAGCCGTCGGCAGCGCACCCCGTCGCTGTCAAGATCGTCATCAGCGGTGGCTTCGGCGTCGGGAAGACCACCTTCGTGGGTGCCATCTCCGAGATCGAGCCACTGGTCACCGAAGCCGAGCTGACCGAGAAGTCGATCGGGATCGACGACACCTCCGCGGTGTCCGGCAAGACCACCACCACCGTCGCCCTCGACTTCGGCCGGATCACTCTCGACGACGCGTTGCTGCTCTATCTGTTCGGCACGCCCGGACAGGACCGGTTCGCGTTCCTCTGGGACGACCTGGTCGACGGCGCGCTGGGCTCGATCGTGCTGGTCGACACGCGGCGGATCGAGGACTCCTTCCCCGCGATCGACTACTTCGAGGAGCACGAGATCCCGTTCATCATCGGCGTCAACCGGTTCGGCGGCGCGCAGCGTTTCCAGCTCGAGGAGGTCCGCGACGCTCTCGGCGTCGGTGCGGGCGTCCCCCTGGTGGAATGCGACGCCCGCGACCGCGAGTCGGTGAAGAACGTCCTCGTCTCGCTCACCGAAGAGGTCCTGGTCAAGCGCACCGAGAAGGCCAACCGGGAGCGGGCGGGATCAGCATGGTGAACTCATTCGTTCGTCTCGCGGCCGCCTTTCTGGGTGTGGTCACTCTGGCCGGCTGCGCCGGCTCCGAGGCCGCGATCACCGCGCCACCCGGCGTCCCTGCCGCGACTTCCTGCGGCGAGGTCAACATCGCGGTCAACCCCTGGAGCGGGTACGCCGCAAACGTCGCCGTGGTCAAGTACCTGCTCGAACAGGAGGTCGGCTGCACGGTCGGCGCCATCGAGCTGAGCGAGACCAGCTCCTGGGCGGGTCTCGCGGACGGCAGCATCGACGTGATCCTGGAGAACTGGGGACACGACGACCTGAAGAAGAAGTACATCGACCGTCAGAAGGTGGCCGTCGAGCTCGGTCTCACCGGCAACAAGGGTGTCATCGGCTGGTACGTCCCGCCGTGGATGGCCAAGACGTACCCGGACATCACCGACTGGACCAAGCTCAACGATTACGCCGAGCTCTTCCAGACCGCGGAGTCCGGCGAGAAAGGGCAGTTCCTCGCCGGAGACCCGTCGTTCGTCACCAACGACGCCACGCTGATCAAGAACCTCAAGCTGGACTACACCGTGGTCTACGCCGGCAGCGAGGACAAGCTGATCGCCGCGTTCCGCAAGGCGCAGACGAAGAAGACCCCGCTGATCGGGTACTTCTACGAGCCGCAGTGGCTGCTGTCGGACATCAAGCTGGTGCACATCCCGCTGCCGAACTACACGCCGGGCTGCGACGCCGTCGCGGACGCGGTGGCCTGCGACTACCAGCCGTACGACCTCGACAAGATCGGGCGCAAGGCGTTCGTCGACTCGGGCAGCCCGGCCGCCACGTTCCTGAAGAACTGGACGTGGACCAACGCCGATCAGAACGCCGTCGCCAAGGACATGACAAAGGGTCTGACCGCCGAGCAGGCTGCCCGCAAATGGGCCGACGCGCACCGCACCACGTGGGAGAAGTGGCTGCCCTAGTCTCCGGCTTCCGTTTTCGCAGCTCAGCAGGCCGCCGCGGCATAGAGCGGGCGGCCTGCTGAGCGGCAGCCGAGCCACGTCTCGGTGTAGCCGTCGTTACTGACCACCCAGGTGTCGGCGGACTCCGAGTAGTCCACGCCGGTGATCCGCTGGGTGCCGCCGTACACGAAGGTGTGCAGTGTGTACTCGGCGCCGGATTTCTCGAACGTGAAGTCGGTCTGCCGCTGCACCGGCCAGCCGGTGAGGCTCGGCTGGTAACTGCGCTTGAAGCCGGCGCCGCTGTCGAAGTCGAACCTCCACAGCGTCGCCGGGGCGAACTGGTCGCCCGGGTGGAACCAGACCCGGACCCCGGACGCGGCGTGGGCGGTTCCGGGAACGGCGGTGAGGATGCCCGCCACGACGGTGGCGGTGGCGATGGCGATGCTCTTGATGTTCATGAGGGCTCCCTCTTCGCTCCTGCTGACTGGTCGCCATTGAGAGAGAGCGGTGCGGCAGAAAGTTCCCGGGTCACTCGTTCGGGGTTCACTGATATGCGCAAATCGGGACCAACGTGAACGTTACGCTGTTTTGCGGTATCAGCTCTGATCCGGCAGGCCCTGGGGAGATCCGATGATTCGCCGCATAACCCGTGCCGTCCTCGCGTCGGTCGTCCTGACCGCCACCGTTCTGGTGGGCGCCGGCTCACCGGCGTCGGCGGCCGCCGTGGCGATGACGCTGAGCAAGACGTACGGAACCAGCGGCGCCGGCGGCACGATCGTCGGATCGGTCCCGCCCACCGCGATCGCGCCGTTCCCGGCCGGCAGTGTTACCCCGGTGGTGCAGTTCCAGTTCGTCGGGGCCGCGACGACCGGGTGCGCGCTCAAGGCGCAGACGCGTACCCAGATCGCCGGCCCGGCCGCGGTCACCACCGCCGGGGTGCTCACCGCGGAGCTTGCCAAGGTCAAGCGGATCACGCCGTGGAAGATCGTGTTCAAGGTGCCGACCGCGGCGTACCCGGGTGACTCCATCAACCCGACCGGCCTGGTCCTGACCGGCACCCAGGCACAGGCCCGGTGGTACGTCTGCGTCTACGACACCGAGTCGACGACCACCAGCACCCTGCTCGCCACGTCGGTCTACACGATCACGCTGCGTCCGACCATCACCTCGATCAGCCCGGCGAGCAGCCCCGCCGCCGGCGGTCAGACGATCACCGTGAACGGCACCGGCTTCTCCCCCGTCACCACCGCGATCACCGGCTCGATCGACGGCGCACCCCTCTCCAACATCAGGGTCGCGTCGAACGGCAACAGCTTTACCGCCACCACCGGCGTACGCGCGGCCGGCACCGGCCTGGCCCTCACCGTGGTGGCCCCGGGCGGCACGGTCAGCAGCCTCGACCCGGACAACAACCCGGTCACGCTGACGACGTACCCGTTCGCGTACACGAACGGCATCACCATCTCGCCGAGCACGGGTGTCACCGGCGCCCAGGTGACGGTCTCGGTGACCGGCGCCGGCTTCTCCGCCCTGATCTTCGACCCGGCGGCCGCCGCCACCAGCTCCGACCCGCACGTCTTCCTGGTCGACGGCGCCTACGACGCGGCCACCAACCGCGGCGTGGCCGAGTGCACGGTGGGCATCGTGGTCAGCGACACCGAACTGATCTGCGACCTCGACCTGACAGCGACCCAGCTGAGCCCGACGACGAGCGCGCCCACCTCCGGCGTGGTCCCGGACGGCGCCTACATCATGACCGTCGTGGCCAACGGCGACACCGGAGCAGCCGGCGCCGCCAGCCCTTCCATCATCAGCAGCGGGGCGGCCTTCGTGGTGGGTCCGTACTGAGTCCGGTCACGGGCGGCGGGTGAAGGTCTGTGACATGGCGGCCACCAGCTCGGGACGGGTCCAGTAAACGGAGTGGGCGTACAACTCCTCGGAGAACAGGTAATCCACCCGGATGTCCTCGACGCCTGAGAAGATGCGGCCCGCCACAAATCCCAGCGGGTCCAGTGGATGCCACAGGTTGGTCCAACGGCCGACAGTGGGCGGCAGCGAAACCGGCGAACCCTGGTACGCCTCGACCCCCGCCCGGGGATCGACAACGTGAATCAACGGCCACTGGCACCCGAACGTCACCAGACCAGACACCCAGACCGGCTCGTCCACCGCGGTGGCCAGATCCAGCGCGATCACCGCACCGAGACTGTGCCCGACCAGATGCACAGCGGTCTCCGGTGACCGCCCGGCCCCCGGAACGGCCGCCTCGATCTGCGACCGGATCCGCGCCCGGATCTGCTCACCGTGCCGCTGGTACACGAGGATGTCCCCGAGCGTCTTGGCGACGTACTCGGCGTGCCGCGTACGGAACCACGTGTAGAACCGCTCCCCCGCCGACCCGATCGCAGCACCGGCGACCCGATCGAGCTCCGGCAACCGCTCCCCGATCAATCGCCGGATCCGCCCCGGCTCCCGGACCACGTAGCCGTCCGGAGAAGACGCCGCAACGGCCGCGGCGAGAACGGCACCCACCTCAGCGAGCACCGCGGGATCCTCGGTACGCGACAACCACCGGGTCTCCTCCCACCCCTCGGCGATCGCCTCCCGGGCCTCCTGATCGTCAACCGCCTCGAGAACGACGGCGAGCCCCTCGGCGGAGTCCCGGACCACCGGCCCGCCACGAGCGGACGGCGGCATCACGAGATCCACCCCGAGATGCGCCGCCCCCAGATCCCCCCAGAAGGTCGGATGGAGGTCCCACCGCCCGAGCGCCGCCTCCCGCAGAGCCGCCACCCGTTCCTCCAGCACCGACGGATCACGGTTGCTGATCCCATGCACCACGAACACCGGCCGCCCCGCCACTACCGCTCCCCTCCGGTCACCACCACCGCCGACGGATCCCCGTAGACGGCGTACGCGAGCCCGGTCGGGTCCGCGTCGTCACCACGCACCGCACGCCGGGCGGCGAGCGAGGCCGCACCCAGCGGCACACCGGCGACGAACTTCTCGTAGAACGCCGACGCGAATGCGAACGCGGTTTCCGACCGCACCGCCCACGACGAGCCGACGAACGCGCCGGCACCGGCGCGCATGAACTGTTCCGCCCAACCACCCATCACCGTGTCGTAAGACCCACCGTCCACGCTGCGGCACGCGTTGAAGAAGACCAGTGGGCAGCGCCGGCCGAGCGCCGCACTGCGCACCGCGCGGGCCAGCGACACCGGCTGGAACGGCCCGTCACTCATCGCGACGCCACCCTGCCCGGTCTCCGGATGCGTCTGATGGCAGGCCAGATGCAGCAGGTTGAAGTCACCGGCGTCGATGCGCTCCAGAAGGTCGCGCTGACGCATGACCTGTGCCGGCTCGCCCGGGTCGGTGAGCAGCCGGTACACCGCCCGGATCTCGGCCTGAGCGTCCGGCGGCGGGTTGCTGCCGTGCACGAACACCGGATCGACGAGTGTCAGGGCACGGGCGGGTGGCCGCGCGCCGGTCTGCCGGACCAGCGGCATCCGGTCGACGAGGAAGCCGTCGGACAACGGGTCGGTGAGCAACTCCCACGGGAGCGCGCTCACGTCGGTGCACAGCGTCAACCCGGTGACGCCATCGCGTTTCAGCCGTCCGGTGACCTCCTCACGCACCTCACCCGGCAGGAGGTCCCACATCGTCAGGCCCCAGTCCGTGAGCCGCCGCCGCGCGCCCATCGAGTCGAACAACGTCCGGCCGGTGGCCATCCGGTGCGCGTCACCGAGGATGTCGCGGATCATGTCGGGCGGCGCGGCCGCCGAGAACACCGCCGGCATGTCCGCGCCGACCACCCGGAACTTCAGGCCGCCGGCCGCGCGGTCGATCTGCAACGTGACGCCGTCCGGGTCGGCGGTGAGGTGGTCCAGCCGGGCGGTCAGCGTTCGCGGCGTCTCGGTCGAGCCTTCCGGATCAACCACGAGCGTACGCGTCATCGCGCTGATCTCTCCGCCACCGCTGGCGACGTACGCGCGTACCCGGAGCTCATGCCGTCCGGGTGCCGGGGCCGTCACCACGAACAGCACGGTCTCCGAGTCGGCGGCCGGGCGTACCCGTACCGTCTGCACCTCGTCGTTCTCGAACAGCAGCGTCTCGGAGGCCACCGAGATCAGCACGTCCACACCGGACGGCGGGATCGGAAACGGCCGGGCCGGCACGCTGCCCGGCCCTCCGTCCAGGGTGATCGCGGCGTGCAGGGCGAGCCGTTTGCCGCCGCGGGCACGGGCCGGCATGGCGGTGGTGAGGTACCGGGCGGGCGGCGCGGTACCGGGCTCGGCGCGCAGCCGGCTCTCGGCGACACGCATCGCGGACCGCGCCCACCGTTCCAGCCCCGGGTCGGCGCGCAGCGCCCGGTGCAGGGCGAGCTGGCTGAGCGGCCCGGACGGGCGGGCCAGGGCGTCGTCCAGCAGCCGGGCGATCCGGTCCGCCGCGCCCGCGTTCTCCAGCAGCGCGGGCAGCTGGGCCCGAGCCTGCTCCGCGACCTTGCGGAGCGCGTCCTCGTCACGATTCATCGACGGCCTCTCACGCGCCGGTGAACGTGAAGGCGGCCCAGAGCGCCGGCTCGGACCAGGGCCGGCTGCCGGAGTCACCGGCCGTGAACACGCCGTTCAGCAGCGCTTCGGCCACCTTCTCGGGCAGCCATCGCTCACCCGCGTCCAGCGCCGCGGCCCAGTGCTCCTCGACCCCGGCCGGGGTGGCGTCGCGCAGCCATCGCTGTGCTTCGGCGAGCGCGACCGCCGGGTCCCGCGCCGGATCCCACCGGCGGTAGAACTCGATCATGAGCAGTGCGGTCGCGTGATCGTCGATCGCCCACATCGACGCCACCACACCGGCGACGCCGGCCTGCAGCAACCCGGTCGGCAGGTTGATCACCTCGTCCGGCAGGGCACGGCCCGGCACGAACGTGTCGCACGCCGACAACACGGCCAGCCGCAGGCGCAACCGCAACGGCAGCACATCGGCGAGCCGCAGGGACGCGCCACCGGCGAGACGGACGGCGCTCTGCAACGGTTCGGAGTCGGCGACACCGTGACAACCGAAGTGAACGGCGTCGGCTTCACGCAGCTCCGCGCGTACCGCATCGATCGTGGCGTCCGCACCCACCAAGATCTTGCTGACCGGGAAGGCCGCCGCGGCGGCCTGTCCTTCCCATCGGGAATGCGGCAAGCGGGCCGCGAGCGCGGCCTCCGGGTCGGTCACCGCGAGAAGCCGCCGGGGTACGGTCTCCGCGGCCACCACCCGCGCGGCAGCCAGCGCCCGTGCGTTCGGCGTGTACCCGGGCGTGACCTCGTCGATCAGGTAACGGTGACCGGAGGGCCGGCTCGCGTCGGCGGTACGGGCGGCGTGCAACGGCAGCAGCCCGGTGTGCCCGGCCGGGATGAAGGTGATCCGGGAGCCGGCCGGCAGTGCGCCGAGCAGCGGGCCGGCCATCGCGTCCCACAGCCAGTTCGTCAGCCCGGCCAGATGTCGTGACCAGACGCTGCGAGAAGCCGGGAAGTTCTCGCGATGCCGCTCCGCCCACTCGTGCACCCGCCGGTCGGTGAGACCCGGCAACGGCACGTCCACGATCTCGTCACCGCGCACCACGAGAGCCAGCCCGGAGCGTTCGGACGGCACCAGGTACACCAGCGGGTGATCCGCGGTCGCCGCGACATCGGCGAACCGGACCGGTGCCAGGAAGGTCTCGAAGCCGGGAATCTCCTGAATGGCCTGGATGGCGCCGCCGAGCTCGGCGTGCGCCTCCCGCAACTCCGCGTCGAACGAGGGCAGCGCGGATTGCCCGGAACCCCCATCATGGGAACCGTGCGGCGGCTGGCTCGGGGAAACCATCGGAACCTCATTCCGTTCATCGTCACGGCCGTCGTCGCGATCGCCGTAACCCTGATCTGGCAGTCCGGTCTGGACACCGCGGACAGGCTGGCCAGCGTGGGCAGTTTCGTGCTCGGCGCGGCCACCCTGCTCGCCGCGCTGCGCTCCCGTGGATCGTTCACCGCCGTGCCGCTCGGCGAGCAGGCCGCCGCACTGCGGGAAGCGGTCCGCGAGCAGTGGCGCGCCGAGGAACGCATCCGCCGGGTGCAGGACCCGGCGCCGATCCCGGTCCGCTGGGCGGTTCCCGAACCCGCCGCCGGGGTGCAGGACCACTGGGCCAACGTGCGTCGTGCCGGCGGACCCGGCATCGCCGCCCTGGACCTGGCCGGGCGGCTCGACGAGATCACCACGGTGTTCCGGCGGGTGCCGTCGCGGCGGCTCGTGGTGCTCGGTGAGGCGGGCAGCGGCAAGTCCGTGCTGCTGATCCGGCTGCTCCTCGACCTGATCGAAACCGGTCAGGCGGAGGAGCCGGTCCCGGTGCTGCTGTCGCTGACCACGTGGAGCCCGGACCGGCAGAGCTTCCCCGACTGGCTCGCCGAGCGGCTCGCGGCCGGCTATCCGGCCCTGTCCGCCGGGCATCGCGGTTTCGGTACCGCGGCGGCCGCGCTGGTCGCCGGCGACCGCATCCTGCCGGTGCTCGACGGGCTCGACGAACTGCCAACGGCGGCGCAGGCCACGGCACTGCTCGCGCTCAACGCGGCGCTCCCCCAGCCGGCCGGGTTCGTGCTGGCGGCACGGACCGAGCCGTACCGGGCCGCGGTCAGCGCCGGGGATGTGCTCACCGGTGCCGCCGTGGTCCGCCTGCAGCCGCTGACCGCCACCGATCTGGCCGCGTACCTGCCGCTCACCGCACGGCCGGCCGGCGCCGCGCCGGCCACCCGCTGGGATCCGGTACTGCGGCGGCTCACCGCCGGGCCCGGGGACGAGCCGGCCCGCCTGGTCGCCGGGGTGCTGTCCAGCCCGTTGATGACGTCGCTGGCACGGGCGGCGTACAGCGACACCGGCGCGGACCCGGCCGAGCTGTTCGATTTCCGGTCCCCCGGTGACCTGGAGGAACACCTGCTCGATCAGGCGGTGCCGGTGGCCTACTCCGGTGACCCCCGGCCGGCCGGGGAATGGCTGACCTGGCTGGCCGGCCACCTGCCCGCCGACATCGCGTGGTGGCGCCTGACCACCGCGCTCCCCCGGCCACTGCTCGGCGCGACCGGCGCACTCATCGGCGCGGTGACACTCGCGGCCACAGCCTGGTTCGTCGGCGGCGGCCCGCTCGCCGCCGCGGGGACCGGAGTGCTCGGCGGGGCAGCGACCGCGCTCGTCGTGCTCCACCAGCCGATGGTGCCGACGGGTGCACGGCTCGGGATACGGCGTACCCGTGGGCTCTGGATCCGGGGCCGCACCGGCGCGCCCACCGCCGGCGTGCTCGGCTGGCTGGCCGGCGGCACCGCCCTGGCCGTGGCCCTGTGGTTCACCGCCGGTCCGCTCGCCGCCCTGGCCGGCTGTGGCGCGATCGCCGCGGCCCGCGCCCTCGACGTCTGGCTGGACGTCCCCGCCGACGTGGGTGCGGCCGGCCCGGACGAGCTGCTGCGCTCCGACCGGCGCACCGCCCTGTCCCGCGCGGTGCTCCGCGGCGGCATCCTCGGCGCCACCGCGGCCGCCTTGATCAGCGTCCCCGCCGGCCTGGCCGTCGCCACCGCCGCGGCGGTGACCAGCGTGCTGTTCACCGCGTGGGGCCGCTTCACGATCGCCCGCTGCTGGCTCGCCCTGCGCGGCCACCTCCCGTGGCGCCTCATGCCGTTCCTGTCCGATGCCCACCGGCGAGGCCTGCTGCGCCAGTCCGGCGGCACCTACCAGTTCCGCCACGCCCGCCTCCGCGAACGCCTGCTCAGCCACCAGCACGCCGAGTCCTCCTGAACCGCCCCCGCAACAACCCGTCCGAGCGGCCGCCGTCCCCGGCCCCCCACCCGATCCGGCTGCCGAAAAACGGATGCCGGAAGTGGTAGACCGGCCCGACCCGGCGCAACACCCCTCGGTCACACACGTCGTCGAGGAAGCCCAGCAGGCGCAGCGGAAGCCGTCCGCACGCCGCCAGCAGCGCGGCGGTGAGGAGATACCAGACCCCGGCCAGACCCAGGGCGGCGCGGAGCAGGAACCGGGGCACCAGCCAGTCCTCCAAGGACTCCCGCTCGGGGTGCCAGGTCGACGCGGAGACGAGGATCGGCACCGGATCGTCCGGTCCGACGTGCCCGAGCAACTCCCCGGCGGGAACGGCGGCGAAGACCAGGAACACCGGCAGTGCGAACTGGGCGAACCGTGGTGATCTCACGTCGTGAGGTCGGCCACGAGCACGGAGAGGTTGTCCGGGGCGCCGGCCGCGTACGCCTCCGACCGCAATGCCTCCACCAGTTCCCGGGAGTCCTCGAGACGGCACGCCTTGCGCAGGATCCGCTCGTCGACGGCGCCGTGGATCCCGTCGGTGCAGAGCAGGTATCGACCCGGCTCCCGCGGCGTGAACAGCACGAACGGGTCGAGCGGGTCGGCCGGCGGGTCACCGAGGGCCTGGGTGACCGTCGACCGGCCGGAGGCGTGGTCGACGGTGAGCTGCTCCAGGTAGCCGTCGGTGATCCGGTAGACGCGGCTGTCCCCCACGTTGAACACGCCCACCGCGTCCGCCGTCACCAGCACGCCCGCCACGGTGGTACGCATACCGGCGGTGGCCGCCGCCCGCGCCCCGGTGTAATGCAGCGTCTCCCCGGCCGCGATCAGCCCCGCGTGCACCGCCTCCGGCGAGTCCCATCCGGGATGGCGGGTGGCGAGTTCGGCGGCGGCGAGGCGGCTCGCGAGGGCGCCGGCGTTGTGGCCGCCGAGGCCGTCGGCGACCGCGAGGAGCAGCGGGGGTTCGCCGTCGGTGGCCAGCTCGACGACGCGCGGGCGGGCGGCCTGGCTGATCCAGCCCAGGGCGAGGACGGCGTCCTGGTTGTCGGTGCGGACCGCGCCGCACTCGGTGAGCGCGGCGACCCGTACCCCGGTCATGCCGCCGCCGATCGGCGGACCCGGACCCGGAGCACGCTGGCGAAGCGCACCTCGTCGCCCTCCTGCAGACGCCGCCGGTCGTCGTCGGTGAGCCGGCGGTCGTTGACGAACGTGCCGTTGGTGGAGCCGAGGTCGCGGACGAACAAGTCGCCGTCCTCGATCCAGAGGACGGCGTGCTGGCGGGACACCTTGTCGTAGTCACGCAGGGACTCGGCGATCGCGCCGAACTCCTCGGAGCGGCCGATCCGCAGTTCGCTGCTGCCGATCGGTATCGGCCCGAACGGGAAATCGAGCTGGAACCGGGCCGGGTCGGCGTAAACATCGGCTTCGGCCGCCAGGTCGAGGTTGTGCAGCGGGCAGGTGCCGTCCGGATCGAGCTGGTTGCCGCAGCCGGGCACCGGGCAGACCGGATCGGCGATGGCCGCCGGCGCGGGCATCAGGAACTCCATGCAGCCGGGTTCGGTGCACATCGAGCCGCCGGTCCGCTGTGGTCCGTGAAGGGGACAGATCAGGGACGCCATGACACGCCTTCCAGTTCGATGCCCTGGTCACGAAGCACGCGCTGCAGCCGGGCCAGGTCGCCGCGGCCCGGGATGCCGATCATCCAGACCCTCTCGTCGCCGACCTGCAGTTGCAGCTCCGGCCGGTCCCGCTCGGCGAGCGCCCATCGGCGGTAGCGCTGTTCGCCCCGCTCCGAGCACGGGATGAGCCTCTGGTTGGCCGAGCCACGCCAGACCAGATCGGTCGGCTCGGTGATCCGGAACGGCCCGGTGATCAGCGCGTCGATGCCGGTGAGGGCCTCCGGGCAGCGCCGCTCGAACTCGTCGAACTCCACGCCGGTGTAACAGAGCACGTCCCAGTCGTCGTTCAGCGCGTGCAGCCCGTGCACCAGCTCGGCCAGCGCCGCCGGCTGCTCGGACGGCTCGCCGCCGGTGATGGTGACCCCGGCGGCGTCGCCGATGTGCCGGGCACACCAGGCGAGCACGTCGGCGACTTCCACGTCGTGCCGCGGCTCGGCGACCCATGTATCGCGGGCGACGCAGCCGGGGCAGCCGATGCCACAGCCCTGCACCCAGATCCCGATCCGGCGGCCCGGCCCGAGCGTGGTGACCGGATGGTGCGTACGGGCCAGCCGCAGCTTCACTCCATCACCAGCTCGTAGTTCTGGCCCTGGCGCTCGATCGAGGCGACCCGCAGCGTCCGCCCGGGCTCCGGCGGGTGGGCGAACAGTTCCCGGGCGAGCGGGTTGAGCAGCGTGCTCTCCATCGCGGCGACGATGCCCCGGCCACCGTTGCGCAGGTTGAACGTGGCTTCCTGCAGCAGCTGCTCGCGGGCCTCATCGCTGAACTGCAGCTCGGTGCCGAAGTTGCGGCGGACCGCGTCGGCGACCCGCCCGATGGCCCGGTCGGCGATCTCCAGAGCCGCCTCGGGACGCAGGAAGTCGAAGACGACGATGCTCTGTTCGACGCGGTTGTAGAGCTCGGGCCGGCCGATCAAATGCCGGAAGAAGATCTCGATGTACTGCCGGACCCGCTCCTCGATCTCCGGAAGCTCCTGCTCGTCGGTGACGTTCTCGACGGGTTTGTTGTCCTCGCCCGGCACGATGATGCCGAGGTTCGTGGTGAAGACGATGAGCGCCTCGGTGAAGTACACGGTGCCGCCGCGCCCGTCGGTGAGCCGGCCGTCGTCGAGGATCTGCAGGAACTTGTCGAGCAGCTTCGTGTGCGCCTTCTCGATCTCGTCGAAGAGCACGACCCGGAACGGCTGCTGACGGATTCCGTTGGTCAGCTCGCCACCGGCGTCGTGGCCGATGAAGCCCGGCGGCGCGCCGATGAGCCGCGCCTCGGAGTGCTCGGCGGAGAACTCCGACATGTCGAAGCGCAGGTACGCGTTCTCGTCACCGAAGAGCAGCTCGGCGAGCGCCTTGGCGAGCTCGGTCTTGCCGACGCCGGTGGGCCCGGCGAAGAACAGCACGCCGCGCGGCTTGCTCTGCCCGCCGGTGTGCGCGCCGGAGAGGCCGGTGGCTGAGCGGGCGAGGATGTCGAGCACCCGGCGGACCGCGTCGGGCTGCCCGAGCACCCGGTTGCCGAGTTCCTTATCGGCGGCGCGCAACCGGTCGCGCAGTCCGGCGCTCTGCCAGGGGTTGTCCGGCACGCCGACCCGGAACGCGCGGACCGCGTCGTCGACCCGGCTGCCGGGGATGCCCGCCGCGCGCGCGAGCCGGACCACGTCGCGCATGCTGCGGATCCGCATCCCGTGGCTGGCCTCCGCGAACCGCCGGATGACGATCTGGCGCTCGTCGATGTCCGGCGACACGTCCGGCAGGACCGCCACCAGGTCGGACGCGGTCTCCAGCCGGGCCGTGAGATCGGGCTCCGGGATGCCGGTGATGCGCAGCGTGTGGTTGCCGCTGGCGAACCAGGCCGGCAGGTCGTGCTCGCGGTCGAGCACCCAGAACACCGTGTTGTACCCGTTGCCGACCGGGGTGGCCCGGTAGGCGAGCCGGTCCGCGGTCGCCAGGAAGAGCCGCTCGTCCGGAGAGAGCTGCAGGTCACCGGTGAAGAGCCGGGCCGCGTCGCTGAGCACCAGCGCGATCGGCGGTCCGTTCTGGCGGCGGCGGGCCAGGTCGGTCACCGCGGTCACCAGGTCGCGGACCTGGGTCATGTGCAGCGGCCGGCCGGCTTCCACGTCGGCCTCGCGCAGCACCGCCTGGGCGGCCTGCAGACCGCCCTCCGGGATGTGGTGGCTGATCTCCACCCCGACACCGTTGGAGTAGGTGAGCAGCGCGCCGTAACCACGGGCCTGCGCGACGCTCCACACCGCCTCGGTCAGCACCATGAAGCGGACCATGCCGTCGTGCGCCGGGTCGGGCAGCCGGTACAGGTCGCGGACGTTGCCGGTGAGCAGGATCTGCGGGTGTGCGCAGAGCGCCAGGTCGATCTCGCGCAGCCAGGCGGGCAACGGCACGGACGTACCGTCCGGTTCGGGGTTCACAGCTTTTGCTCCCTCTGCTGTTGCTGCCGGGCGCCGGAGGCGGCCCGGGCCGGGACGAACTCGTCGGCGACCGCCTGCACCGGCCGTTTGCCCGGAGCCTGCCGGGCCGCCTCGGCGACCTCGACGCCCTGCTTGCGCATGCGGCGGGTCATCACGTCGTAGTCGTCGCAGAACTTGCGCTCCGCGCCGATGTCGTCGGCCTGCGCCGCGTGGGTGCTCGCGGCCCGGACCACCTGCGTCCGGATCACCGGCTGGTCCGGGTCGAGCAGCACCTTCACTCCGTACCCGCCCCGATCGCCCATCGCCGCGAACGCCACCCCGGAATCGGCGAGCCCGGTCTCGAAACCCTCGGCGACCTGGTATCCGAGGTCAGCGAGCTGAGTGCGCATGGCGTTCGCGACGGCTCGGCGGCGGCGCGCCTTGTCCGCCCGGTCCAGTGCCGCATCGGCCTCGGCACGCAGGCCGTCCGGCACGCCGGTGACACGCTGCTCGATCAGCCGTCCGATGCGAGCACGCAGCTTTGCGGGCTCGTCACCGGTCACCGTCTCCAGCGGCGCGGCCACCGCGAGCAGCTCACGCCTGACGCGTTCCACCTGCTCATCGGTGCGCTGCTCGGCGCGTACCCTCTTCTCCAGATCGACGAGCAACAACCGCGCGCGGCCGTCGGTTGCCCCACCCGCGATCTCGGCGGCGGCCTCCGCGCAGGCCGCGCGCGTCTCGCCCGGCGTCGCCGCCGGCAGGCGGGAAACCAGGTCGGCGGCACGCTCGGCGGCGGCGCGGCGGCGTGCGATCACTTTTTCGGTACGATCCACAGCACCCGAATCCGGCTCGGCGTCCACTCCCGCTGGACGGTCCGATGGCATTGCGGTACCCACCGCCGGGGCGTCGGCGGCCGGCGTGACCACCGAGTCGTCCCAGGTCCGCGTCGCGGTGACGGACGCCGCCGCACCGGA
Organism: Actinoplanes lutulentus; assembly: GCF_003259845.1. Taxonomy (GTDB): domain Bacteria; phylum Actinomycetota; class Actinomycetes; order Mycobacteriales; family Micromonosporaceae; genus Actinoplanes; species Actinoplanes lutulentus. The sequence continues at coordinate 274,096 of NZ_QLMJ01000009.1, read as the reverse complement.
GGCGGCGAGCAGCCCGCTCACGTCGCTGCGGGACGCCGCACCCACCGACGCCCGCAGCGTCTCCCGCTCGCGCCGGACGAGTTCGCGCAGCTCGCCGGTGGCCGCCGCGATCCGGGCCGGTGACTGACCGGGCTTGGCGGCCTTCCCGGCCGGCACCTTGGCGATCCGGTCGCCGTAGACCGACCGGTATGCCTGCGCCTCGGCCCGTAACGCCTCGACCTCGCCCCGCGCCGCGACGTAGCGTTCCCACTCCTGGCGTTGCTCGCGGGCAAGACGCTCGGCTGCGGTCTCCACCACGTACCGTGCTCCGGTCATCGAGCTCATGCCGGTTCTCCTTCCGGTGCCGTGGTCACCACACCCACCACTCCCGCACGGGTGACGGCAGGAACGGCGGCGACCACTGCTGCCATACGTAGAGGGGTGCGATCAGGTAGAGGACGACGACCGCGCCGATCAGGACGGCCCGGATGTCGCGGGAGGTCCGCCCACTGGGACCGGACTCGGTGCCGGCGGCCCGGTTGACCAGGCGGCGACCGGCCCAGATCGCCACGACGACCGCGCCGATCACCGCGTACGGGAAGATGCCGGCGTAATTGCTGTTCAGCCCGAACAGCGTGTCCCGGACCCCGCTGCGCAGGATGATCGGGAAACGCACCAGGGCACGGATCTCGGCCTGCTCGGCCTGCACGATGATCCCCACGGCGATCGCGAACAGCCAGCAGAACAGCCGGGCCCGGCGCAGCGCCCGCCCCGGTTCGGCGGGCCGGATCAGCAGGCAGCCGAGCACCACGAGGATCGGCAGCGCCACCATCGTCTGCACGCTGGTGACGTATGCGAGGTACTCCGGCGTCCGCGTCTGGTCGAGGGAGAACTCCTCGAACCGGTTGGCGGCCGCCGCCGCGAACGTGGTCAGGTACGCGAGCAGCACCGCCCACAGCATGTTCCCGGTGTCTCGCCACGCGTTGCGCACCACACCGCGCCCGCGCGCCGGGACCGTGCCCACCTGGGCCGCCCGCTCGTTGCGCCGCTCCTGCTTGACCTGCGCGTCGCGGGCCTGCTCGGCGGCCGCCTCCGCGGTGGCGACCGGGATCAGCGCGCTCGCCACCGCACCGGCGGCGAGCTGCCGCACATCGGTGCCACCGGCAGCGTCCTCGCGCAGCGCCCGCCACCACACGCGGCGGCCGGCCACCTTCTGCTTGCGCAGCACCCCGAGCATGTGGTCACGGTGATCCGGATCGGCGAGCAGGCGTACGGCAAGCGCGTACGCCACCGGCAATGCCTGATCCACTTCGGTCATCCGTGGTGGGCTGGCCCAGCCCACCGGGGTGCCTCCGGCGGCCAGCGACACGGCCAGCCCGTCGATCCGCTCGCGGACCGCCGCGTCGATCTGGTCGAGCCGGTCGGCGGCCTCGGTGAGCACCGCGCAGCCCGGCTGGCCTCCCGCGCACCGCGTGTGCAGGCGGCATCGGTGCCGGGCCAGCGCCCGCAGCAGCCCGACGTCGAACGCGCCCAGCAAGCCGGCGGCGGTCGGGTCGCCGGACGCCGCCGACTGGGCGATCATCGCGATCCCGTTCGCGTCGGCCGCGCGTTGCTCGTAGGCCGGTGGCATCTCCGGCGCCACCCACGCGATGAACCGGGTGAGCCGGGCGGCCGCGTCGGCCCGGCCGCTCACGTCCGTCCGGAACAGGTTGCCCGGCAGGTTGATGTTCGGGAAGTTCTCCTTCATCCAGTCGGAGAGGTCGAGCCGCTTGGTGCGGTCCTGGAAGTGGGCGAGCCCGGCCGGCCAGTTCTCCGAGAACGCCGCGCCGACGTGCTCCGGGCTCCGGCAGAGCCGCCCAGCCACTTCGAACGGTGCGACCGGCGGCGCGGCGGGCGGCTCGGGCTCGGCGATCGGCGCGTCGCGCACGGCCGGGCGCTCGCCGGCCAGCCACGCGCGGACCTCGGTGACGCCCCAGCGTTCCTCCGGTGACCGGGTGAGCAGGCCGTGGCAGAGCAGCCGCCAGTCCGGGTCGGTCACCCCGTCCAGGTCCACGCCGTACTTGGCGATGTGCTCGAAGATGGCGCGCTCGTTCGCCGCGTGCCCGCCGACACCGCTGTTCGGGTTGCGCCCGGTGAGCAGTTCGACGATGACCACGCCGAGCGACCACCAGTCCTGCTCCGGCTCCTGGCTTTTCTGCCACCACGTCTCCGGCGCCTGATAGGCGGGTGTGCCGGCCCGGCCGGTGGTACGCCGGGTGGCACGCAGCTCAGCGACCAGCCCGAAGTCGCAGAGCACCAGGTCGAGCGGGTCCTGGTCGCGCAGCAGGATGTTCTCCGGCTTGATGTCGCGGTGCGCCATCCCGACCTGGTGGCCGTGGCGCAGCTCGCCGTGCAGGTACGCCAGCGATTCGGTGACCTGCTGGAGCACCACCCGCACCTGGTCCGGTGGCAGCGCGCCGCCGTGGCCGGTCGCGTAGGCCGCGAGCGAGCCACCGGGCGCGTACTCCTGCACCTCCCAGCTCATCTCCAGTCCGTACGCGACCGACTCACCCCAGTCGATCACCCGGACCACGTGCCGGCGCTCGGCGGTGCGCAGCGCGTCGAGCAGGCTGGTGGCCGGGCGCACCGTGGTCGGGTAGACCTTCGCGACCCGCTGCTCGCCGGTGTGCCGGTCGCGGACAAGCATCACGAGGTGCGCCTCGCCGCCGATGGCGAGCGCGCGCTCCGGCTGGTAACGGGTGAAGACCGCGTCCGGCAGTCCACCGGAATCCCGCACCGGCGCCGCGTTCTCCCGCGTCGTGGCGGGTGGAGCGTTCTCCCGCGTCGTCGCGGGCGCCGCGTTTTCCCGCGTCGTCGGCGGGGTTCCGGGGGTGTTCTCCTCCCGGGTGGTCTTACCGCTCATGCCTCCTCCGTGGAGAGCTGTTCCTGAATGGCCCGGTCCTGCAGCGACCGCAGGCGTTCCACCGCCCGCAGGTACCGCTCGCGGACCGGCGCGTGCTCCGGCGCGGTGAGCCCCACCAGGTCCCGTTCCAGCGCCGCCGAGAGCAGCACCGCGCGGCCGCCCTCGAGGACCTCGATCGCCTCGGTGAGGCGGCGGCGCCGGGTCAGCGCGTAGGCGGCGCGGGCCGGCATCCCGTAGGCGGCGCGGCGCAGCACGAGTTCGCTCATGGCTCGCGTCAGCTGCGCCCGGACCAGCTGGTTGAGCACGTCGACGGCGATCAGGTACGCCTCACCGGCGTCCGCCATCCGCTCGTGCCGCCACGACCAGTCGGCCCACTGCACCGCCGTGTCGTACGCCCAGATCAGGCTCTTGCCGACAATCTCGTTGATCGCCTTGCGGGACGCGGCGGCCGCCGCGAGCCGGTCGTCCTCCTGCTCGGTGGCCTCGGCCCGCAGGTGCAGGCCGGCGGCGAGCCGGGAGCAGGCAAGCGCGTGCGGCAGGGTACCGGGTGCGTATCGGTCGCGGACCATCTGGAACAGCTCGACGCCCTCGTTGACCGCCCCGATGTCGCCGTCGCGGAACCCCTTGCCGATCAGCGCCTCGGCGAGCGAGCTGCGCAGGGTCCGGCGCAGCGGCGGTGACAGGGCCTGCCCGGAGATCGCCCGGCGTAACAGGGTGACCGCCTCGTCGAGCACGTGCTGGTCGGGCCCGTCCGGGCGGTAACCGTCGAGTTTGCAGTTGGCGAGTACCACGCGGGCCTCGTCCTGGCTGCCGGCGCCGAGGGCGAGCACGCGGGTCGCCAGGTCCTCGGCCCGCCGGCGGTCAGCCGCGGCGGACGGGTCGCCGGAGAGCCCTTTGGTCCGTGACCGCAGCTGGTAGAGGTTCGCCAGGGTGGCCAGCTGGGAGGGGCGATCCGGTTCGAACCTGCCGGGGGCGTCGAGTTCGGTCTCCAGGTCGTGGATGCCCTCGTCGAGTGAGCTGAGGTCACCGGTGGTGCCGTAGCGGCCGCCGATCCGGACGCCTCGGGAGGCGACGGCCAGCCCGTCGTTGACGCCCGGGAACGGCGCCAGGTCACCGACGTCGAAACCGGCGGCCATCTTCGCCGCGTCCTCGGCCGGCTGGCCCTCGAAGCCCTTCATCTCGTACGCGCGCAGGAGAGCGTCACCGACGTGTGCCACCGAAGGGGCGAGCCGGCCGGCCTGGTCGACGAGGCGCCGGATCCGCTCGTCGTCGTCACCGGCGTGGTCGGTGCCGGAGCGGGAGACCAGCAGCGCGGCCAGCCCCGCGCGGGCGGCTGAGGCGCTGGTGGCGAAAACCTCGGTGTAGCGGGGGTCGGGGCGGGGCGCCGCGAAGGCCCGGTCGATGACCGGCAGGGCGCGCTCGATGCGGTCGAGGGCCTCGATGAGGTCGGCCTCGCGGTGGTAGCGCTGGTACTGCGGCACGAGCACGGCACCGATCATGGTGTCCAGGACGGCGTGCTCCGGGTTGCCCTGGCGCAGGCCCCGCTGCCCGTCTCGCAGACTTTCGAGCGCCGCCTCGGTGTCGCCCTGGCCGTTACGCACCGCGAGCAGACTGGCAAGACGCAGCGTGACCTGCCGGCGCTCAGGGCGGCCGCGCGGCACCAGATCACCGGCGTCACGCACGATCGCGATGCACCGGTCCAGGTCATCGGCGATGCGGCGGCACAGAAAACGGCTCTGCAGCGCCTCGGCGAGCGCCAGAAGCGCGCCCACGCGGTGTGCGGCGGACCGCCGGCCGGATGCCGACACACGGTCGTCGGCAGCCACGACCGCGGCATCCACCTGTTCGCAGGGAATGGATCCAACTAATAGGTTCATGCACTCATCCGAACGGCGGACTTGTTGCAGTCCAAAGCGGTAAACAAAGCATAATAGTGACCCCCGAGCCACGACAGCCTTGCAGTTCGTCATTGCCGTCGTCAATGGGATACGGCTGGAAAATCGCCGCCCTAAGTTGATGTTGAAACGGTGTCCGCCGATATGCGGACTGTCGCCGCGCGCCCGGGCATGCAATTGTCGGCCGGTGGGGAAAACGGGTTGGCGGACCCCGGGCACGGCGGCGGCCCGGGTCGACGCGTTATTGATCAAGGCCACTGCCTGCCTGCGCGCTGTCCAGCTCGGCGTCTGGCTGCCCGTGCCATTGACCGGCGGCATGGGGGTCTACCAGCGGCCGGCCCTGGTGCTGGCCGGATATCTCGGTGCCGTCGCCTGGACAGTGCTGCTCTTCACCGGCCTGCTCCGTGAGGCCGCGCGACAAAGCGGTACCGCGCCCGCGGTGGCCGCTCAGCAAAGCGGCACCGCGCCCGGGGAGGCCGCTCGGCAAAGCGGCATCGCACCCGGGGAGGCCGGAGATCCGGCGCCGGGCGGCGCGGGCGGGGTCGCCCGTCGCTGGATCCTGGCCGATGTGGGCGTCGCGGCCGCCGGGCTGCTGCTGGTGCCGGCGGCCTGCTCGGCGGCGTGCGAGCCGAGCTGGCCGCACTGGGTGCTGCCGCCCGCGATGGGCACCGCCATCACGGCGGCGGCGCTGCTTCCACGTGCCGTTGCGGTTGCCGCGACCGGCCTGCTGCTGGCCGCCTACGTGACCGGCTCGCTGGCCGGTCCGGCCGGCGCGGACGGGTTCGGTGCGGTGGCGCACAACGCCGTCTCGCTGGCCGCTTTCGCGGCGCTGGCCGGCCTGGTCGCCGGGCACCTGCGGCAGAACGCCCGGGACCTGGACGCGGCCGGCGAGGCAGCCCGTGCGGCGAGCGCCCGCGAGGCCGCCGCGCGGGCCCGCTTCGACGAGCGGACGCTGCACTACGACCGCCTGCACCACACGGTCCTCTCCACCCTCAGCAAGATCGCCCGGGGCCGGCTCGACCATCGCACCGACGAGGTCCGTGCCCTGGCCCAGCGCGACGCCGACTACCTGCGCGGGCTGGTCACGGCCGGGCCCGCGCCGGGCGCCGGGCTCGCCACCGCGCTGGCCGGGGTGGTCCGCGACAAGCAGGCGCTCGGCCTGCACATCCACTCCCAGTTCCACGACCTGGGGGAACCCCTGCCGGAGGCGGTGGAGATGGCGCTCACGAGCGCGGTACGCGAGGCACTCACGAACGTGGACAAGCACGCCGGGACCGACGAGGCCTGGCTCACCGCGGTCGGTGACGACGGCGGCGTGACCGTCCGGGTGGTGGACCGGGGACGCGGCTTCCGCCCGGAGGAGGTGTCGCCCGGGCGCGGCCTGATCCGGGAGCTGCGGCACTGCGTCGTCGAGGTCGGCGGCCGGGCCACCGTGGACTCCGCGCCCGAGCAGGGGACCGTCGTGGAGGTGTCATGGCAGCGATGATCGAGATCGGGGCGATCGACAACGACCAGATGCTGCTGGAGGGGATGGCCGCCTGGATCGCACGTTCGCGGGAGATCGCGCTGACCGCGATGGCCACCTCGGTCGAGGAGTACCTGGCGATCCCGCGCCGGCCGGAGACCGTGATTCTGGACCTGAATCTGGAGAACTTCACCGATCCGGCGGAGAACGTGCGGCGGCTGGTCGCGGCCGGCCATGTGGTGATCATCGTGTCGGTGATCCCGGATCCGGTGTGGATCGCGGCGACCACCGAGGCCGGCGCGCGGGCGTACGTGCCCAAGGCGAACAATCTCGGCACGCTCGCCGAGGTGATCCGGAAAGTGGCGGCCGGCGAGGCCCCGCTCACCCCGGAACACGCGTTCTGGCTCGGGCGCGACAACCGGCCGGGACGCCCGGAGTTGTCCGCCCGCGAACGGGAGGTGCTGGTCCGTTACGGCAGCGGGATGACCCTCGACGCGGTCGGCCGAGTACTGGAGATCGCGCCTGGCACCGTGCGTACCTATCTTGAGCGGATCAAGGAGAAATACGCGAAGGCCGGCCGCCCTATCACCCACCGCGTGCAGTACGGGGAACGGGCAAAGGAGGACGGATTCGGCCGTACCCGACTTCCACCGGCAACATGAATACGATCATGAAAAGTGATTGACCGAATGGACTACCCCATTCGATGACCGCACTATTTCGGGGGCGGTTTAGCCTTTCCCAGGGACGAGCCAGAAGATTTACTATTCCCCGAATAGCACGGCTATAGCCGCCCACCTTTCATTCGCGCCTTGATGACGCACACCCAAAAACGGGAGGGAACGCGTGTCCTCGCAGAGCGCAGACCCCGCACGGCGTATCGTCGCCCGGCTCGACCGGCTGCTCCCGGCCATCACCGGGCTCCTCACTGACGGTGGCCACCAGCGGCGGGTCACCGAGGCCGCCGGCCGCGTGCTCACCACCGCCACCAGCCGGCCCGCGGTGGCTCTGCTGGCCGAGTCCGGCGGGGACGACCGGCTGGTCAGCCATCATGTCTGGGCGCCGTTGCTCGGTGACGGCGCGGCGGGCCTCACCCCCGCACGCACGACCATCGGGTACGTCACCACCGTGCGCCTGAACCCGGTGGCCGCCGAGCGTGCCGCGATCCGGGGCGCCTCGGTCTCGTTCCTGACCCACGCCCACGTGCTGGAGTGCCGGACCCGGCTGCTCGGCCAGGTCGGCGACTCGCCGGCCGGTGACGCCGCCGACGTGGACTGGCCGGCCGCGCTGGAGCTGGCCCGGTCGTGGTGGTCCGGCGCGGACAGCGCCCGCCAGGCCGGCATCGCCGAGCTGGCCGCCCTCTACCGCGCGCAGATCTTCGCCGAGCGCTTCCTCGGCCGCGACGGCGTCCGCATCCGCCTCGACGCGGTGCACCACGCGACGATGCCGGTGCGGTGGGGCGGCGCCTCAGGTGGCCGGCTGCCGTTCCCGGACACCGGCGGCGCCGGGCCGTACGAGGCCGACCAGGACCTCGGGCAGAACGTGCTGCACCGCGTCCTGCCGGTGGTGCGCCGGGTGGTGGTCGACGTGGACGTCCCGCAGGAGCGCTGGCCGATCGGCGAGGACGGCCTGGACCTGATCGACCTGCCACTGCTCGACCCCCGGCTGCGCACCGGCCGGGCGGATTGGCTGATCGAGGCGGAGCTCGCCACGGCGGGCGCGGTGGTCACCATCGACGGCTCGCAGCGGGAGGCGGAGAAACTGCTGGTCCAGCTGCGTACGCCCACCCCGCTGACGCTGCCCGGCCCGGACAGCTACCTGGTGCTGCGGGACGGCAGCGCCCTGGCCGGCATGCGCGCCGACATCTGCGAGCGAGGTCAGGCCGCGTGCCTGACCGAGCGCGGACGGCGGACCGGCGCGGCCTACGACGAGTTCCGCCGGACCGTGCGCCGGGTGGTCGTGGCCCTGGACGAGAGCCCGCTGGCCGCCGCGCCGCCGCCGGCACCGGCCGAGATGCGGGTGCGCGACCTGCTCGCCCGCATCGGCGCCGAGCTGTCCGCGATGACCGCCGACGTGGAGCGCGGGATCGCCGGTCCGGCCGACGGGCACGACGGCGGCGCCACACCGTACGCGGCCCTGCGCCAGTGGGTGACCGCCCAGATCTACGCCTGGCCGCAGTGGCCGGTCCTCTTCTCCGCTCTGCGCAACCACGTGCTGGCGCCCGGCACCCGGTACGCCGACGAGATGCCCGCCACGCCGGAGGTCTTCGAGATGCGCTTCCGCGCGCTCGCCCGGGACATCCCGGAGGCCTGCGCACGGGTGATCGACGCGGCCGTTGACGGCTGGCTGCGGCGCTGGGCGGTGCGGCTGAGCCTGCTGCGCACGGAGTTCTTCGAAATGGTGGTGCCGCTGCGGGACAGTACCGACAAGACGGTGGGCCAGCTGCGGCGCGGCGTGCAGATCAACTGGATCGCCGACCTCCCCCGGCCGGAGCCGGTCGCACCGGCCGCCACCGCGGTCCGTGCGGCGTTCCCGCTCGACCCGGCCCGGCATCTGCCGTGGCATCCGGCCGCCGGCCGGGCCGGTGGCAACGGCCGGCACCTGATGACGATCATGCGGGTCCGCCGCGAGCTGGTGGTGGCCGCTCAGCGCATCGCCGAGGAGCAACTCGCCACCGCGCTGACCGCCCGGATCGAGGCGGTGCGCCGCGAGCTGCGGATGCAGCAGCAGGTGCATCAGCGCGCCGACACGCACGTCCGTGCGCTCTTCGGCGACGAGCCCGGCGGCCCGGTGATCTCACCGCAGGCGGTGGCCCGCCGGATCGAGGACCTGCTGGACCGCGCCGACGCCGAGGACGAGCGATGACCGACGACTTCACCACTCCCGCCCCGGACCGCAGCATCCGGCCGGCCCGGCGCCGGATCCGCGACCGCCGGCACGGCGGCCTGGCCGCGGTGGACTTCGGCACCACGAACTCCACCGTCACGCTCTACGACCCGAACCTGCCGCCGCCGGTCGTGCCGATACCGGCCGACCAGCGGGCCGCGCTGAGCCGGGCGGTGGTGCGGCTGCTGCGCGGCGAGCCGCTCGCGGAGGAGGTCGGCGAACCGAGCGTGGCGCAGTGCCGTGCCGAGTGGGAGACGCTGCGCACCCGCCTCGGCGGCGAGCTGGCCGGCAGCGCCGGTGGCACGCCGCGAAACCTGGCCGAGGCGGTGCACGCCGAGGAGTCGGCACACCACGCGCTGCTCTACGACGTCCTGCTGGCGCTGGAGGCGGCGCAGGCCGGCGGCACCGCGCCGTTCGCCGCGTGGCTCGCCGACCAGCTGCACCGCTGCTACGACGAGGCGTTCGAGACCCCGGCGCTGGAGCACTACTCGCTCTTCCCGGTACGCCTGGACAACGCCACCGACCAGGACGAGGTACCGAGCCGGCTCGACGTCACCGCGGTCGAACCCGAACTGCGGGTACGCCTGGGCCGACCACTCGGCGACGGCTCCACCCTGGCCACCCTGCGCGGCCTCAAGCACCACCTCGACAAGAGCGACTTCCGGCTGCCGCTGCGCGACGGCACCCACGCGGTCGACCTGGAACCGCTGCTCGGTGGCGCGTTCGGCTTCCTGCTGGACCGGACCGACGAATTCACCCAGGCACATCCCGACCGGCTGGAGGACGCCCCGATCGACCACGTGGTGGTCACCTATCCCACGATGGCGCCGCCGGCGGTCCGCCGCCGCCTGGAACACGTGATCACCGCGCTGCTCGGGGTCGGTGAGGTGGACCTGCGTTACGACGAGGCGATCGCGGCCGCACTGTTCTTCCTGATGCGCGACCTCGGCGCGAACCAGACGACCGGGGTGGAGGCGCTGCGTGCCCGGTTCCGGGCGAAGAACGGCGACGAGCGGCACCGCACCGAGAACACCCTGGTCGTGGACGTGGGCGGCGGCACCACCGACATCGCCCTGATCACCACGAACCTGTACGACCAGACGCCCGAGCTGCCGGGCGCCGCGCCGGGCAGCACCGGCCGGTACTACCGTCTCGTGCCCAAGCTGCGGGGTACCAGCGGGCGCAGCCGGCGCGGCGGCGACTTCCTGACGCTGCAGGTGTTCCACCTGATCAAGGCAATGATCGCCGACCATCTGCTGACGCTTGAGCATCCGGGCGGCGTCAGCTTCCCGGACGAGCCGGAGACCTGGGCCGACTGGCAGCACCAGATCACCGCCGAACTCGACAGCACGTACCGCACCGGCGACGGGCAGTACCAGCCGGGCAGCCTGGTCGCCCAGGCGCGGACGGCATTGCAGCAGGACACCTCGGTCCCGGACCCGGCGGGCGGGCAGCGCTCGCGGGACAACGTGGAACGGGTGGTCGGCACCCGGACCGCCGGCCGGCCGGCGACCGAGGTCACCGCGGCACGGGAGAAGGCCTTCTACCAGCTGTGGGACCTCGCCGAGACCGCCAAGATCCAGGTCGCGCCGGATCAGCCGTTCGCGCTGCGGGCCGAGGTCGTGGAGGACGTGGCCCGGGCCGTGGTCGCGGTCCCGGCCAGTGTGCCGCCCGGTTTCGGCAGCAGGCTGCCGGCACTGACGTACGCCGACTTCGTGGCCGTGGGTGAGCCGATGCTCGTGGAGATCAGCCGGTTGGCGGCGGCGCTGGCGCGTACCCGGCTGGACGCCGGCGAGCGGCTGGACCGGGTGATCCTCACCGGCAAGGCCAGCCAGCTCGGCCTGGCCGCGCGGGTGGTGGCCCGCGAGCTGACCACTGGACAGGGCATGGACAACGGCCCGGTGCAGGTCGTGGTGGAGCGGACATACGCGAAGAACGCCGCCTCGATGGGCGCCGCATGGGCCGCCTCGATGAGCTCGCTCGGCACCTCCGAGCCCGACGAACAGCTGCTGCGCCAGGGCGCCACCGAGGTTTCGATCGAGGTGGACAACCTGCTGCTCGACCTGCCGTGCACGCTGAGCATGCGCGGGCTCAGCGACCAGAACCGGGTGCTGCTACGGGCCGGCACCGCGTTCCGGGAGCAGCCGGGCGGCCGGCTGCGGGCGTTCGCCCCGATCGGGCGGCTGCCGGACCGCCTGGTGATCGTGCGGGAGGTGGACGGCGGCCAGCCCTTGCCGTGGGGCGTGTTCCGCTGGTCCGACCTGGACGTGCGCCTCGGCGAGCAGACGCCGGGCGTACGCCTGGATCGGCAGGTGTGGCGAAACCAGATCAACTGCGGGATCGAGGTGGACGGCGGGCTCGACGTGAACCTGCTGCTGTGGCGCGACAAACAGCCCTATCACCTCGTCGGCCGGTCGGTGCCGTCGTTACGCGTACCCGAGGGGGAAGAGGGACCGGATCCCCTGGATCTCGACCGACTGGCCGGGCGCATTCATGTGGCCGGCGCCGCGCCGGCGCGGCCGGCGTTGGGGTGTGGCGAGCCGCCGGGCCGGGAACGGTTCGCCGACGAGGACGGGACGGTCCGCACCGCTCTGCTCAGCCGCGTCCCGCTACCGCCACCGGACGAGGACGGGCGCTGGGCCTTTCTGATCCAGGACGACCAGGGACGCCAGCGGCTGCTGGGCCGGCTGCCGGCCGAACCCGGCCCGCTGATCCCGCACCTGGTCAGCCTGGACGCCGACGGCGTCATCCGGGTGCACGCCGGTGACCCACCGCTCTGGACCACCGATTCCCCGGTGGACGTCGAGCACCGGCCCGGTGTCGTCTACCGGCACCCGCTCGGCACGCCGAAAGCCGAGAACGACGACCACGACAACCCCTTCGACGGGACCCACTGATGACGACCACCGACCGGCCTGTCTCCCTCGACGACCTGCTGCGGGCCGCGGTGCTCACCGACGATCCATTGGGCGCCGTGGTCGCCGGGCAGGTGGCCGAGCTGACCGGCGCCGTCGAGAACCTCATGAACGCCACCCGCCTCGAGGCGGCCCGCCACCGCAGCGACCTGCGGCCTGATCAGGAGGCGATGATGGGACGAGCCCGGGACCTGGCCCACCGGCTCAAGACATTCTTCTGCGACGGTGCCACCGGCACTGCCCGCGACGAGGACCCCTCGCGGACGCAGGTGCTGGTGTCCACCCCCACGCCGGAGGGCCGCGACCGGACGTCGCCGCCACCCCGGGCCGGTGGTCTGGAACGCCGGCGGATCGACGTCGGCGTCGAAAGGGTTCTCCGGGACTTCGCCGACGACCCGGAGGTGTTCGCAGCGCTGGGCCCGGAGACGCTGCCCGGACGCACGTCGACCCAGCAGTGGCTGGCATTCCACCTGGGACTGCTGCGCCTGCCGCGCGGCCAGGCCGATCAGTGGCGCAAACGGATCGGACGCGACCTGCCACAGGATTGGAATGTCTTCACCAACGGCTGGTACGACCTGCGCGCCGACGTCGACCCGCCGCAGGTGCTGATCCCGGCGTATCACGACACGCCGGGCGTGCTGGCGCGGTCCGAGGCGATGCCCGAGGAACTCGTACTCGGCGCGTTGAACGACCGCGTGCTCACCCACCCGCGGATCGTCGCGATCGCCTCGCAGATGCTGTGGCTGGCCCGGACCGACAAATCCGCGTGGTACGCCGGCAAGACCGAGCTGGTCCCGGCGCAGTCGGCGGTCAGCGACCTGCAGGCGACCATGCGGGACCGGCTGATCGCCTACCGCACCGCGGAGACCAGCGGCGACGGCGCCACGATGGTGGTCCGCGCCGCCCAGCTGGCCGAGGTGCTGCGCTCGGTGGTGCACCGGCCGCTGCCCGCACCGGACAGCTGGTGGGGTGCCGCACGCACGGCGGCGATGACGTTCGTCGACGAGGTCGCCGCCAAGAACACGCCCCATCTGCGGGTGAAGGATCTCGGGAAACGGCCCGTCCTCTACAAGGAACTGCTGAGCAACGGCGAGGTCGACGCCGAGAACGACATTCGTCTCAAGCCGAGCAAGGAGGCCGAGGTCGGCCGGATCTTCGACTGTCTGCGCCCGAGCCTCATGGACAGCACCGTGGTCTACCGGACCGGCCGTGTGATCTACACCGGCGCGCTCGAGGGCATCCAGCGGGAGCGGAGGTGAGGATCATGGCGGCCCTGCGACGGCTGGTCGCGTGCCTGACGGTGCTGGTGCTGGGCGCGCTGGTGCCGGTCGCGCTGGTGCCGGCCGGGCCGGCGATTGCCGCCGCACCACAGGCCACTCTCGCCGAGGTGCTGCGGTCGCTGCGCATCGACGAGCTGCCGGCCGACTACGTGGTGCTGCTCGACGTCTCCTCGTCGATGCAGCAGCCCGGCGGGCCCGACCTCTACGCCCGGGCGCGCGCGGCGCTGCGGCCACTGCTGGAGGCGTTGTCCCCGGTCGACCGGCTGCACCTGGTCGCGTTCGCGGACCGGCCCGACCCGGAGTTCTCCGGGAGGATCGGCGACGCCGGCGCCGGCGTGCTGGACCTGCTGCCGGACCGGGCCGAGGGTGCGAAGACCGACATCGGCGCGGCGATCGAGTCCGCCCTGGACACCGTCGACCTGCCGGACAACACCGATCCGGCGATGGTGGTGCTGCTCACCGACGGCAAGCAGGACGCGCCGGCCGGGTCGACGTACGCCGGGAACATCGGCACGGCGATCGAGCGGCTGCGGGACAGGGCCACCGGGGTGGAGCGCCGCCGGCCGGTCCGCGCCCTCGGCCTGCCGCTGACCGGTCAGACCGATGTGGCGATGCTCGACCGGGTCTTCGACGACACCGTGCTGATGGACCTGCCGCCGGCACAGGTCGGCGACTACCTGCGCCGGGTGGGCGGCCGGGTCGCAGTGGAGAAGGCCGCCGCGCGGGTGTCACGGGACCGGCTCGCCGTGACGCTCACCCCGGAACAGTCACCGGTCACGGTCTCCGGCGAACCGGTGACGGTGACGGCCCGGGTACGCAACGAGGCGTCGGACGTGCCCCTCGAGGTGACCCTGACCGCCCGCGTCGACGGCGTTCCCGTACCGGTCGAGCCGCTCTCCGGGCCGGCCGTCCTGGCGCCGGGTAAGGAGGAGACCTTGCGCCTGCGTGTCTCCCCGCCGGACAGCGCCGGACGGTGGATCGGTGGCGAGCGGGTCCGCACCGGCACCCTGCACCTGGAGGCCTCGGCCGGCTCGCCCTGGCGCGACGTGATCGTGCAGGACCTGGGCCTCGAGTTCGCCCCGGCACCGGCCACCGCCGACATTCCGGTACGGGCCACCGCGAACGGATACCCGATCTGGCTCGCGGTGCTGGCCGGGCTGGTGCTGGTCGCGGTGATCACTCTGCCGTTCTGGCTGTCGCACCGGCGCTGGCGGGCGATGGGTGGCGGGCGGCTGACCATCTCGGAGCCGGGCGGGGCCGGCCCGTACCGGCAGCTGCTCTCCGGGCGCAAAGTCCGCTTCCCGGCGCCGCACGGCACTGGGACCGCGCCCCGCGGCACCGGCACGGTCCGCGCGTTCCGGCAGCGCAAAAGCACCGGCCGGGGCCGGGAGCTGGTGCTGCGCATCGAGTACCGGCGCGGCGGCAAGAAGCACAAGGTCATCTGCCTGCCACGACAGACGAAGCCATTGACCGACGGCACCACCTTCACCTATCAACCCTGACCCTCGGAGGTTCTCTCGTGCTTCCCGCATTGGTTATCGGGCTCGGTGGCACCGGGAGCGCCGCCGCCGCCCATTTGAAGGCCCGGCTGACGACCGAGCAGCGCTGGCAGGATCTGCGGCACGACCCGTCCGCGCCGGCCCGCGTGGACGGTAAGCCGTACGACTGGCCGATCCTGCTGCGCGCCCTGGACGTGGACCGGCGTAACCGGCCACGGGTCGACGGCGTGACCCTCGACGAGAACGTGGAGGACCTGTACCTCAACGGCTCGATCGGCGGCATGATCGACAAGATCCGGCAGGGCCGGGAGGTTGCCGAGGCGTTCTACCCGACCGTGGTGCCGTGGTTCAGCCCGGAGGACGCCCGCCGGATCCGCGATGACGAGGCACTCTCCTTCCTTGTCGAGGGCGCCGGGCAGATCCGCTCGTTCGGCCGGCTGTCGTTCTTCGCCGACGTGCTGGGCTCGACCCCGATCACGAAGCGGCTGGAGGACGCGCTCGACCAGTTGACCCGGGTGCACGCGGACACCACCCCGAACATCTACGTGATCAGCTCGACGGCCGGCGGCACCGGTGCCGGGATTCTGCTGGACGTGCTGGCCTCGTTGCAGCGGATCCGGCAGGCACACGGCGGCGACTTCTCGGTCACCCTGTTCTGCGTGCTGTCCGGGGCGTTCCGCCGCCGGCTGGACGGCCCGCAGCGTCAGCGCAGCGAGGCCAACGGATACGCGCTGCTGCGCGAACTGGACCGGCTCATGAACGTGGGCCGCGAGCACCCCGCCGAGTTTCGCTGGGCGCCGAAGGACGTCCATCAGATGACCGCCGCGCCGGTGCAGTACACGTACTTCCTGGACGGCCGCCGCTCCCGCTCGGCGGCACGCCACCTGGAGGGTTTCGGACCGGAAACGGTCACCCCGGTCGCTGTCGCCGACGCGGTCTACGCGCACCTGCTGCCGACCGTCGGCGCGGCGTTCAGCAGTTACCGGGTCAACGCGCGGCAGTACCGCCAGGGCGCCACCGACCTGTACTCGACGTTCGGCGTCTACATCATCGAGTACGGCTGGGAGCCGGTGATCCGGGGCCTGGTCAGCCAGGCGGCGCTGACCGTGCTGCGCGATCTGCCGGACCGGGCCGGGTCGCTCGACGGTGATGTGAACCCGTTCCTGCTCGGCTCGGTCGACGTACCGGACGCCGGCGGCGCGCTGCCGCCGGCGGTGCTGCAGGAGCTGGACAGCGAGGCGGCCCGTGACGGGCTGCTGTCGCCGACGGTGAGCTGGCTGCAGTCCCGTGACGGGAACCTGGCGTTCCCGGAACCGCCGAACTTGATGCTGCCGTTCGAGGACATCACGTCGTTCCGCACCGACCACCGCGGCCAGGTGGTGATCGACCGGACCCAGGAGACCGTGCAGGCATTCTGGGGCGAGCGCAACGTGCCGATCACGGTGAAGACCCGGCAGCAGTGGCACCCGGTCGCTGAGCACCACGAGCGGCAGATCGCCGCGGACTGGGCGGTGGCGCTGCGGGGTGCGGTGGCGCGGGTGATGTCGCGGCGGGACGGCGGGCCGCGTACCGGACTGCGGTTCCTGGATCTCGTCGGGCAGCGGCTGGAGTTGTTCCGCGCACGGGTCGAGGCGGCGCCCCGGCAGGATCCGGCGCTCGCCAAGGTGGCCCGCGACAGCGCCGAGGAGCAGGCCCGCGAGGACCGGGGCTTCCGGCGCGGCAAGCATCAGCTCAGCTACCTCTCCGCTGAGTACGCGCTGCTGCTCGCGCACGTGCAGGCCGACTGCCACGACCGGACGCTGCGGATGCTGGACCGGATGGCGCAGGAGGTGAGCGCGGTCCACGCCGAGGCGGAGCTGTGGCGGGTCACAGTGAACGACGCCACGAACGTGCTGTCCCAGGAGATCGACGACGTACGCAAGGAGCGCCGTGACGCGGAGAAGTTCCCACTGCGGCACATGCTGCCGAAGGTGGACGACAACGACACCGAGCAGTGGCTCTACGAGCGGTCGGTGTCCTCACTGGACCCGGTCGCCGAGGCGCTCACCTGGCGGGTCAGCACCGGGACCGGCCGTCCGTCGCTGGTGCTCGCCGGCGCGGGTCCGGTACCGCCGGTGACCCAGGTGGTGGACGCGCTCTCCGACCGTGCCAGGCCGATGTTCGCGCCGCTACGCCAGTTGTCGATCTTCGAGCTGCTGGAGCGGACCGGCCACGGCGCTGAGGAGATCGGCCGGGAGCTGATCACCGGGGCGGAGTGGCTTGTCGACTACGACGAGCAGGAGCATCGCCGGCTCATGAACGAGTCACCGGAGGACGACGGCGCCGAGCAGCAGCAGGTCTACGCGTTCGCGGCGCTGCCGGCGGCCGGTGCGCCGGGTGCGCCGCTGAGCCGGGAGCTGTGGGGGTACCTCGGCCAGCAGCGCGTCGACCTCAACAACATCGTCCCGTCGCCGGAGTCCCAGGAGCGCCCGGCCACCGACAAGATCATGCTGTTCGCGTCCCGCCACTCGCTGCGGCTCGGCGCCTTCGACGGTTTCAACGACCTGCGGCAATCGTACGAGGAACGCCGTGCCGCCCCGCCCTCACCGCATGTGATCGCCGAGGAGAAGAACGCCGCCCTGCTGGAGGCGAAGTCCGTTGACCTGTTCGGCGCCGGGGTGCTGCCCCGGCCGCTGCCCCGGCTCACCGGCGACCACCTGCTGCTCTGCCGCGACTTCGACCTGCTCACCGGCGCGGCGGTGGCGCTGGCGAACGAGCGGCTCGCGCCGGTCTTCGCGGGCGGCGACTCGGAGCAGGTGCTGGGCTGGCAGACCCGCTCGCACCGCAGCCAGCCGAACCAGGAGCTCGGTGACGAGCCCCGGCTCGGCCGCGTGCTCAAAGGCATCCTGACCGCCGGCACGAAGGTGGCCGCGGGACGCCGCACCGCGGTGCTGGCCGCGGCCGAGGACGCCGTGCGGGACCTGGACTGGGAGTACGGGACGAGCCGGTTCTACGGGCTGCCGCCGGCGTACCGTCTCGACGACGCGCTATGGCAGCTGCTGACCGTGGCAGCGCACGTCTTCATCGACAAACAGAGCTGACCCGGCGCAGAGCCGCCCCGCTCTTCACACGATCGGGGCGGTTTCCAGGGTGAAGGCGGTGAAATCGGGTGCGTCCACCGGGCGGCCGAAGTAATAGCCCTGCGCGTAGTGATAGCCGAGCTCGCGCAGATAACAAGCCTGCTCAGCGGTCTCGACACCCTCCGCGACAGCCCGCAACCCCAGCCCGTTGCTCACATGGATCAGCGCGTCCACGATGACTGCCTTGCGGCCCGGCTCACTGATCTCGTCGACGAACGACTTGTCGACCTTGAGCACGTCGACCGGGACAGCGCGCAACAACCCGAGCGACGAGTGCCCGGTGCCGAAGTCGTCGAGGGCGATCCGCACCCCCGCCGCGTGCAGCGTCTCCACCGCCTCGATCGCCACACCGCCGCCGAAGATCGCGGTCTCGGTCACCTCGACGAGCAGCGCGCTCGGGCGAACGCCGGTGTCCATCAGAATCCCGGCGACCACGTCCGGAAACCCGGGTTCGCTCAGCTGACGTGCCGAGACGTTCACACTGACGTACTGCGGCGCGGCGTCGCCGAGATCCCGGCGCCACTCGGCGAACCGGGTGCAGGCGGTCCGCATGATCCATTCGCCGAGCTCGACGATCAGGCCGTTGTCCTCGGCGATCGGGATGAAGCAGACCGGGCTGACCGGCCCGCGCACCGGATGCTCCCAGCGGACCAGCGCCTCGACGGCCACGATCCGGCCGCTGCCGAGTGACACGATCGGCTGGTAGACGACCCGGAAGTCACCGTCGTCGAGACTGTGCCGCAGGTCCGCGCCGAGACGCTCCGCGGCCTCCGCGCGTTCGTCCAGCTTCATCGTGTACGCGACCAGAGGCGCCCCGGCCGACTTGGCCGCGTACCGGGCGGTGTCGGCCCGGCGTACCAGCTCCGCCGCTGTCATCCCGATCTCCCCGGCGGCGATGCCGAGCCGTGCGGTGAGCAGCAGCTCGTGCTCCCCCGCTTGAATCGGGTGACGCAGCACCTCAAGAATCCGGTTGGCGGCCGTCTCGCCGTCGCCGCGTACCAGGACCGCGAACTCGTCGGCGCCCATCCGCGCCGCGACGTCGCCGTCCCGCCCGCAGCAGGAGTTCAGCAGCTCACCGACCGCGCCCAGGGCCAGGTCGCCGACCGACCGCCCGAGACGGTCGTTGACGTGCTTGAAGCCGGCCAGGTCGATGACGATCACGTGGCAGGGGCCGCGGCTGAGCGCGACGGTGACCCGGGACTCCAGCTCACGGTGGTTGGGCAACCCGGTCAGGTCGTCGTGCATGGCGAGGTCGCGCAGCTGCCGGGCCTGGTCGTCGACCCGGGCGATGTAACCGGACATCCGGGTGGCGACCAGCACGAACAGCACCATCGAGCCGCCCGCGACGACACCCCAGCTACGCCAGTCCCCCTGGATCAGCAGCACGGCCGGTACCAGCAGCATCGAGGTGGTGAGCACGATCAGCCGGCTGCGGCCGAGGCTGTCACCGTCGGCCTGGACCGGCGCCGCCATCGACGGGTGGGCCGCGGCGGCAGCGAAGAGGACGTAGGCGAGCAGATATCCGGCGTACAGGATCCGGCTCGCCCCGCCTGGCGCCAGCATGTAGATCACGTTGCCGGCCAGAGTCATCGCGCTGCCGGCGGTGAGCAGCCACAGACTCCCGGTACGCGGCCCCCGCCGCAGCAGGATCGGAGTGATCACCGCGAAGAGCAGCACGCCCGCGGTCGGATAACCGGCGGTGACCACCCTGGTCAGAATCGGTGTGGAGCCGTCCGTGACGATCGGCTCGATGACGAACGTCCAGTACACGATGCCGACCGCGACCGCGATGATCGCCGAGTCGATCAGGTTGCCGGACCAGACCGGCCCACGATGCCGGGTGAGCCGGAACAACGCCACGGTGAGCAGCGGATACGCACCTAGATAGAAGGCGTCGGCCCAGGACGGATAGTCCAGCCCGAAGGCATAGAGCACGTCACCGAGCACCCACGAGCTGACGCCGATCGCGAAGACGTACCAGAAGGGCTCGGTGACCGGGCGGTAGCGCCGGGCACCGGCCACCATCACGGCGATCGAGCCGAGCGCGACGGCGCCCGCGAGGCCGAACGACACCCAGCTTTCCGGGATGAGGACATACAGCAGCGCGGCTCCGGTCCCGGAGGCCAGCCAGACGCGCCACCCCATCACGGAATGTCATTTCGGCCGAAGATGACGAACGTTGAGGCCAATGTCCCCTTCGGGCCTGCGGAAGTCCGCACGAACCTCAGGGACGAGCCGGCCGGGCGCCGATCCGCAGATCCGACTCGATCGCGGCCGCGGCGGCCAGCAACGGCGGCAGCAGGCGTTCCCGGATGTCTTCGACAGTGGCGCGGGCCGCGTGCACCGACACGTTGATCGCGCCGGCCGCCGTCCCGTTGCGGTCCCGGATCGGCGCCGCGAGTGACCGCAGCCCCTCCTCCAGCTCTTGATCAACGATGGAGTGCCCCTGCGCGCGAACCCGCGCGATCTCCGCGCGGAGCGCGCTCGGCGAGGCGATGGTCCGGTCGGTCAGTGGTTCCAGCTTCGCCCGATCAAGGTACGCCTCAAGCTCCCCCGCCGGCAGCGCGGCGAGCAGCACACGGCCCATCGACGTGGCGTACGCCGGAAAACGCGTACCGACGTTGATCGCGACCCGCATGATCCTGCTTGTTGGGACACGTGCGACATACACCACATCGTCACCATCGAGCACCGACAGAGACGACGACTCGTGCACCTGCTGGACCAGACGTTCCAGGTGCGGCTCGGCCACTTCGGGCAGCGACACGCTGGAGAGGAACGCGTACCCCAGCTCGAGAACCCTCGGTGCCAGGGAGAACAGCCGGCCGTCGGTGCGCACATACCCCAGATCGGTGAGGGTGAGCAAGAACCGCCGCGCAGCCGCACGGGTCAGACCGCATGACCGTGCGACGTCACTGAGGGTCAATTCGCGATGTTCTGCGTCGAATGCACGGATCACCGCGAGCCCCCGCTCGAGCGATTGGACGTAGTACGGTTCCCGCGGCATCAGTTGATCGAAACCAATCGTTGACGTGACACGGGGCACATCATAGCGTTCTCTCTGAGAACTCATGTTCGTGATGCGCACAGATTTCTAAGGAGTAAATATGCGGCGGCGACTCCTCGCGGGGATGGTGGCGGTAGCCCTCGCCGGCACCCTTACGGCATGCGGCACCTCCAGCGACTCGGACTCGGCGGGTGGCGACAGCGGTACCGGCGGCGTGGACAAGGTGAAGGTCGGGGTCATCCCGATCATCGACGTGGCACCCATCTACCTGGGCCAGAAGCAGGGATTCTTCAGCAAGCGCAACATCGAGCTGACCATGGAAGCCGGTCAGGGCGGTGCGGCCATCGTCCCCGGTGTGGTGAGCGGCCAGTTCCAGTTCGGCTTCAGCAACTTCACCTCGCTGATGATCGCGCAGACCAAGAGCGTGCCGATCAAGGCCGTCGCCGCGGGCGTGGCCTCCACCGGCGTCCAGGGCAAGGACTTCGGCGCCGTGGTGGTCAAGGGCGACAGCCCGATCAAGACCGCCGCCGAGCTGGCCGGCAAGAAGATCTCGGTGAACACGCTCAAGAACATCGGTGACACCGTCACCCGGGAGTCGGTCCGCAAGGCCGGCGGCGACCCGTCGAAGATCGAGTTCGTCGAGATGCCGTTCCCGAACATGCCAGCCGCTCTCGACGGCGGCCAGGTCGACGCCGCCTGGGTCGTCGAGCCGCAGCTCACCGCGATCAAGGCGGCCGGTGGCCGGGAGATCGCCTCGACCTTCGTGGACGCGGCGCCGAACCTGACCGTGGCGGCGTACTTCGCCTCCACCGAGCTGATCGCCAAGGACGCCGACCTGGTCACGCGGTTCACCGAGGCGATCAACGAGTCGCTGACGTACGCCGACGCCAACCCGGACGCGGTCCGCGCCATCCTCGCCGACTACACCAAGATCGACGAGAAGGGTCGCGCCGCGGTGGTTCTGCCGAAGTGGCCCGTCGAGATCAACAAGGCCTCGGTCGAGACCCTGGCCAAGCTCGGCGAGCAGGACGGCATCTTCTCCGGCACTCCGGACCTGGCGAAGCTGCTCCCGTGACATCGGTTCGTCGTGGCAACCCGGCTTGGCTCGGCCACCCCGCATTTCTGGGGTCGGCCGGCCTGGCCGGGTTGCTCCTTCTCATCGAACTGCTGCCGCGGCTGGGGGTGGTCGACGAGCAGTACCTGCCGCCGACCAGCGCCATCCTCGCCGCGCTGGCCGACGAGGCCGGCACCGGACAGTTCTGGATCTCGCTGAAGGACACCCTGGTCGCGTGGGGCTGGGGTCTTTTCATCGCGGTCGCCGCCGGCGTGCTCGCCGGCATCCTGATCGGTTCGGTGCCGGTGCTGCGCGAGCTCACCGCCTCGACCATCGAGTTCCTGCGCCCGATCCCCTCGGTCGCGCTCATCCCCTTGGCCGTTCTCCTCTTCGGTACGGAAATCGGCTCCACCCTGCTGCTCGTCTGCTACGCCGCGTTCTGGCAGGTCCTCGTCCAGGTGCTGTACGGGGTGGCCGACGTCGACCCGGTCGCGTACGAAACCGCGCGCAGTTACCGGTTCTCCGGCTGGGCCCGCATCCGATACGTGCTCTGGCCGACCGCCCTGCCGTACGTCTTCACCGGCGTGCGGCTCGCCGCGTCGGTGGCGCTGATCCTGGCGATCACCGCCGAGCTGGTCATCGGCTCGCCGGGGCTGGGCAAGGACATCGCGATCGCCCAGGCCTCCCAGGCCGTCCCGACCATGTACGCGCTGATCGTCGTCACCGGCGTGCTCGGCGTGCTGATCAACCTGCTGGCTCGTACCGGCGAGCGCCGCCTGCTCGCTTGGCACCAGTCAGTTCGTGGAGAGGTGGCGGTGTGACCGTCGCACGACGTCTTCTCTTCGCGGCGGCCCTGCCGGTCGTCCTGTTCGTCGGCTGGTGGGTGCTGAGCGCTGACAGCGAGAGCTTCTACTCTCCCCCGCTGTCCGAGATCCTGACCGCTTTCGGCAACACCTGGACGCTCGCCGCCATCAAGGCCGAGGTGGTGCCGAGTCTGCTGCGGCTCTTCGCCGGATACCTTCTGGCGTCGATCGCCGGTGTCGGGCTCGGGCTCGCCATCGGCCTGAACCGGCGGCTGCGGGCCACATTGGAGCCGGTGCTGGAGTTCTTCCGGGCCATCCCGCCTCCGGTACTCGTACCCGTGATCATGCTGTTCGCCGGCATCGGCGACGGCATGAAGGTGATCGTGATCGTTTTCGGCTGTGTCTGGCCGATCCTGCTGAACACGGTCGAGGGTGTCCGCGCGGTGGACAGCGTCGTGCTGGAGACCGCGCGTTCCTACCGCGTGACCGGGACGGCCCGGCTCACCAAGGTGATCCTGCCGTCGGCGGGACCGCAGATCGTGACGGGGCTGCGCCAGGCGCTCTCCATCGCGATCATCCTGATGGTGATCAGCGAGATGTTCGCGGCCAGCAACGGCCTCGGCTTCACCATCGTGCAGTTCCAGCGCAGCTTCGCGATCCCCGAGATGTGGAGCGGGATCATCCTGCTCGGCCTGCTCGGATTCGCGCTGTCGCTGTTGTTCCGGCTCGCCGAGAAGCGGGTCTTGCGATGGTACGAAGGCCTGCGCGAAGCGCAGCGCCGGGCCGGCTAGGAGGGCCACGATGCTTGAGGTCAAAGGTCTGAAGAAGGTATACCGGTCCGGGAGTCGCGAGGTGGAGGCACTCCGCGATCTCACGTTCACCGTGGACAACGGCGACCTCGTCTGTCTGGTCGGCCCGTCCGGCTGCGGCAAGACGACACTGCTGCGCTGCATCTCCGGGCTCCTGGAGCCGACGTCCGGAGACGTCAAGGTCAACGGCAAGGCCGTCGCCGGGCCTCCGCCCGGCATGGCGGTGGTCTTTCAGGAGTACGGGCGCAGCCTCTTCCCGTGGATGAGCGTACGGGACAACGTGGAGCTGCCGCTCAAGCAGAAGAAGGTGTCCAAGCCACGCCGCGCCGAACTGGTCGAGGAGGCCCTCGACGCGGTGGGGCTGACCGGCACCGAGACGGCATACCCGTGGCAGCTCTCCGGCGGCATGCAGCAGCGTGTCGCCATCGCGCGGGCGGTGGCGTACGAACCGGAGACGCTGCTGATGGACGAGCCGTTCGCGGCCGTCGACGCGCAGACCCGGGCGGACCTGGAGGACCTGGTCCGCAAGTTGTGGCAGCGGCTCAAGGTGACCGTCCTGTTCGTCACGCACGACATCGACGAGGCGGTCTATCTGGGCCGGCGCGTGGTGATGCTGTCGTCGTCACCGACGGTCGTGCAGGACGAGCTGGTCATCGACCTGCCGGCCGAGCGGGATCAGCTGCACACCCGGGCCGATCCTCGCTTCATCGAACTGCGGACGAGGGTCTACGAGCAGATCCAGCTGGCCAAGAAAGCAGCTGCCAAGTAGCTCACGAGAAAGGGCCCGGGCGCGTGCGCCCGGGCCCTTTCACCGTTTCTAGCGACGAACGCCGATCTCGGCGCGGATGTCGGCCGGGAGGCCGGCAGGCGCCGCCGAGCGCTTCGCGACTGCCGCGCCCGCAGCGGCCGGAACCGGCTGCGGGATCGGGTCGCACTGCGCGTCGGAACGGTTGCCGCGGACCCGGTCCGGCAGTTCGCCGGTGGCCAGGTAGTCCGCGATCAGGTTGTCGGTGCAGGCGATGCCGTTCAGCGAACCCGAGTGGGTGGTGCCGCCGACGCCCTCGATGAGCACCGACTTCGGGAAGCGCTTGCGGACCTCAAGAGCGCCGTCGTAAGGCGTGGCGGCGTCGTTGGTCTCGGCGATCAGCAGGATCTCCGGCGACTTCTTGCCCTTGATCTCGACCGGCTTGCCCGGCTTCGTGCCCCAGTTGATGCAGGGCGCGTTGTACCAGGCGTTGTTCCAGGTGATGAACGGGTACTTGGAGTGGATCTTCCAGTTGTCCCGCTGCCACTTGTTCCAGTTGGTCGGCCACTTCACGTCGCTGCACTGAACGGCCAGGTACATCGCGTAGCCGTTGTCGGAGCCCGCGCCACCCGGCTCCGGGTAGTTCTCCAGCAGCAGCGACGGGTCCTTGTCGTTGACCCAGGCGGCGAACGCCTCGGCCACCGACTCCCAGCCGAAGACGTAGTAACCGGCCGAGACGAAGATGTCGTTCCACTCGTCCGGGCCGATCTTGCCGGCGGCCGGCTTCTTGATCAGCGAGTACAGCGTCGAGTAGTACTTCTGCTTGACCGACTTCGCGGTCTTGCCGAGGTGGTAGACCGAGTCGTACTTGGCGACCCACGCGAAGTAGACGTCCATGTTCTTGTCGAACTGAACATCCTGGTCGAGGTTCGCCTGGTACCAGACGCCCTCCGGGTTCACCACGCCGTCGAAGACGAACTTGCGCACCTTGTCCGGGTGCAGCGTGGCGTAGACCTGGCCGAGGTACGTGCCGTACGAGAAGCCGTAGTAGTTGATCTGCTTCTGGCCGAGGGCCTTCCGCAGGCTCTCCATGTCGGCGACCGTGTCGGTGGTCTTGACGTGGTCGAGCAGCGCGCCGCCCGCTTTGTCGCAGTCCTTCGCGTAGCCCTTGGCCTTGGCCAGCCACTGCTTCTCGAGGGACTTGTTCACCGGGACGTAGAACGGCCGGTTGTAACCGGCGTAGTCCACGTCGCAGGTGAGCGCCGGAACGCTGGAGCCGACGCCGCGCGGGTCGAAGCCGATCCAGTCGAAGTAGCTGCCGGCGTCGTTCGGAACGTACTCACCCAGCACCGACAGGGTGAGACCGGAACCGCCCGGGCCGCCCGGGTTGGTGAGCATGACGCCCTGGTACTCGGCGGCCGTGGACGTGTGCTTGATCCGCGAGACGGCAATCTTGATCTTGGTGCTCTTGGGCTTCGCGTAGTCCAGCGGCACGATCAGGAAACCGCACTCCGCGCCACGGGCGTTCAGGCCCGCGCTCGCGCATTTCCCCCAGCTGATCGCCGGAGGGGTGTAACCCGGCTCCTGGTGAGCAGAAGCCGAGGCCGGGATCACGCCGGCTCCGATCAGGAGCCCGACGGATGCGGCCAGGGTGGCCGCAAGGATTTTTCGCATCCCATGCCTTCCGAAATTCGAGTCACAGTGGTCGCCGTGACTCCGGGGCGATCAACGCACTCTAAACATCAAGGCATGGACATGCGCAGCTTCGGAAACCTTGAATTTACGATTGCGATTCGAAAACGGTGATAGGTATCTATTGATATGGAGGGCTGGCCTGCGGCCTCTGCGATGCTCGTCGATGTTTTAAGTCGTGCTTCGTCGCTTCAAGTCGCGGAGGATCCCGTGCGCGCCCTTCCCCTGCTCGGCGTCTCCCTGCTGGTCGCCGGCGGCCTCACCGCCGCCGCGTCACCGGTACAAGCCGCTGCCGCTCCGGACATCTCGGTCACCAATGTGAAGGCACACCTCACCCAGCTGCAGAGCATCGCCACCGCCAACGGCGGCAACCGGGCGCACGGCCGGCCCGGTTACCTCGCGTCGGTGACGTACGTGAAGAACCTGCTCGACGCGGCCGGTTTCACCACCACCCAGCAGTCGTTCACCTACAACGGCGCCACCGGGTACAACCTGATCGCCGACTGGCCCGGCGGCGACACCAGCGACACGCTGATGATCGGCGCGCACCTGGACAGCGTCACCGCGGGACCCGGCATCAACGACAACGGGACCGGCTCGGCGGCCAACCTCGAAGTCGCGTTGCAGGTGGCACGCACCGGCTTCCAGCCCGACCGGCACCTGCGTTTCGGCTGGTGGGGCGCCGAGGAACTGGGTCTGCGGGGCTCGACCGCGTACGTGAACTCGCTGACCACCGCCCAGAAGGCGGCGATCACCGGGTACCTGAACTTCGACATGGTCGGATCCCCGAACCCGGGATACTTCCTGTACGACGGTGACAACTCGGACGGCACCGGATCGGGCCCCGGCCCCACCGGCTCGGCGCAGATCGAGCAGACGCTCGCCGCTTACTTCACCTCGATCGGCGTACCGACCCGGGGCACCGACTTCGACGGGCGCAGTGACTACGGCCCCTTCATCGCGGCCGGGATCCCCGCCGGTGGCATCTTCACCGGCGCCGAGGGCACGAAGACGTCGGCGCAGGTGGCGCTCTGGGGTGGCACGGCTACCCGCTTCGACCCGTGTTACCACGCGGCGTGCGACACGATCACGAACATCAACGACACCGCACTCGACCGGAATTCGGACGCTATCGCGTACACGGTCTGGGCCTTGGCGGACGGAGGCGGAACCCAGCCGCCCACCGGGACCACCGTCTGGTCCGACGACCTGGAGACGGCCACGACGTGGACCCGGGGTACGGCCGACACCGCGACGTCAGGGCTGTTCGAGCGCGGCAACCCGGCGGCGACGAGCAGTTCCGGAGTGGCGACGCAGCTGGACGCGGCGGCATCGGGCAGCTACGCGCTGGTGACCGGGGCTACGGCGGGCGCCAGCGCGGGCGCCAACGACCTGGACGGTGGTGTCAGCTCGCTGCTGTCGCCGTCGATCACGCTGCCGTCGTCAGGGACGCTGACGCTGTCCTGGTCGTGGTACCTCGCCCACCTGAACAACGCGACCAGCGCCGACTATCTGCGGGTCCGGGTGGTCTCCGGCTCGACGACCACCACGCTGGTGAGCCTCACCGGCGCGGCGAGCAACAAGGCGGCGGCCTGGGCGGCCGCGTCGGCAAGCCTTTCCGGGTACGCGGGACAGACGATCCGTGTCCAGGTGGAAGCCTCTGACGCGGGCACGGCGTCACTGGTGGAGGCCGCGGTGGACAGCCTGAAGATCACCCAGTCCTGACGGGTTGATCATCCCGGCCGGCTCGCACCGCTGTTTCCCGGCGGTGCGAGCCGGCCGGTTGTCGTTATGGCTCAGGGTTGGGCTCGCTGGTTCTCGTTTATGACTCAGAGTTGGGCTCGCCGGGCCGATCGGAAAGCACAGCCCGGTCGGAAAGGACGCCCACCCATGACCAGCCCCGCGCCGCCCGCCGGATGGTATGCCGATCCGCACGGCCTGCCCGCCCTCCGCTGGTGGGACGGCCAGGAGTGGACCTCGCACATCCAGCCGGGCGCGACCGCCACCCCACCGGTGATACCGGCGGCCGCGCCGAGTGGCACGCCGGTCCCGGGCGCCCACACGATCGGCCCGCAGAGCGCGGGCAGCGGTCCTGCGCCTTCCGGGCTCGGCGGTGGCCTGGACCTCACCGGATGGGGCCAGGGTGAACTCAGGGCTCCGTCGATCACCGCGCCGTCGGTAGCGGCCCAGCAGGCCTTCGCACCACCCAGCGGCTATCCGATGCAGCCGGTGGACGCCGTGTCCGCGCAGCTCGGCTTCGTAACGCCGGCCACGTCGCAGGGCCCGCCACCCGCG
This sequence comes from Actinoplanes lutulentus, assembly GCF_003259845.1. Taxonomy (GTDB): domain Bacteria; phylum Actinomycetota; class Actinomycetes; order Mycobacteriales; family Micromonosporaceae; genus Actinoplanes; species Actinoplanes lutulentus. The sequence goes on along the minus strand of NZ_QLMJ01000009.1, from coordinate 245,751 downwards.
GCCGGCGAGCACGCGATCTCACCGAAGAACCGTGCCGTCGTAGTCGGCGCGATCAGCCTCCTGATCAACCCGCTGCTGCTGTGCTCGGTCTTCGCGATCGTGCTCGGCGTCCGGGGCCTACCCGCCTCCCGCCCGACCGCGACGCTGGCGATCGCCCTGGGCGCCACCGGCGTACTGACCCACATCGGCCTGGTCCTGCTCCTGATCCACCTGCTCTGACAACACCAGCCAGCCCAAGCCACCGCCAGGCCGGAGAGCCCCGCCCAGGCCGGGGGAACCGCCGGGCCAGCGGCTCGCGCTCGCGGTCGTGGAACGCCCCATTTGTGGAGCCACAAGCACGAGCCGGCTCGCTGCGGCTCGCGCTCGCGGTCGCGGGACGTCCGATTTGTGGAGCCACAAGCACAAGCCGGCTCCGCGCGGCTCGCGCTCGTGGTCGGGCCGGCTGCCGGAGGCCGTCCGATCTTCGAGGCCCGTTTGATCGGATGGCCGTTGTGCCGACAGGGTGTGCGGGCCTGTCATGGTCGCGGCGTGTTCCGACGCGGTGGTTCCCGGCGCCGCGAGGGTGAGCCGTAGCTCAGACATGTTCTGGGGCTGCGATGGCATGTCTGAGCTACGGCTCGTGTCTCGCGGCCGTCGTTCAGGCACCTTATGAGAGCCCGGTGACATGTCTGAGCTACGGCTCGTGCCTCGCGGCCGTCGTTCAGGCACCTTATGAGAGCCCGGTGACATGTCTGAGCTACGGCTCGTGCCTCGCGGCCGTCGTTCAGGCACCTTATGAGAGCCCGGTGACATGTCTGAGCTACGGCTCGGCGGTCGGGCCCGGTTTTTCGGCCGGCGGATCCTCAGTCGACAGGCCCGGCCGTCCGCCGGTGCGTGTCGAGTTCGGGTGGGTATCCGACCTGAAGTCGACACGGGCGGGCACCGGGCGGCGTGTGTGTCGAGTTCGGGGGCGCAGCGGACCCTTAATCAACACACCCGCCTTGATCGTCGGAACTCGGCGCGGAGCAGCCGGGCGGGGCGGTCTGTCGAGATAGGAAGTGACCGATCACGGACAGGGGGTCGCGCTTCGGGCGGTAGGTCACTAACGTGGCGCCCACCGTCCCACCCGGGATGTGCCGTTTCTGCGCGAAAGGCACCTCGTGTCCTCAAGTCACGCGGCACCGGCGCGCCGCGGGCGCCGTGATCGGGCCATCGCGGTGGGCGTCGGGCTGCTTCTGGCGTTGCTGCTGCTCTTCGTCCTGCTCGCCACCTGCGACAACGACGGCGACAACAACGGCGACGACACCGCCGCTCCGGGCGCGTCCACCAGCGCCCCGGGACCGAACGGCTACCCGGGCAACGGCAGCCCCGGCCCGGGAGACAACAGCGCGGGCCCGGGCGACAGCAGCGCCGGCCCCGGCGATGCCAGCCCCGATCCCGGCGGAGTCAGCCCCGATCCCGGCGGAGTCAGCCCCGGCCCCGGCGGCGGAGGCGTCATCCCCAGCGACGACACCGGCACCGGCGGAAGCCCTTCACCAAGCGCGGGAACCGGAGACGGCAACGGCAACGGGGACGGCAACGGCGACGGCAGCGGGGACAGCGACGACGGTGATGACTCCACTCCGCCGACTCCCAAGGGCGGTGTCGACGCCGGTGGCGGTAGCGGTGCCTCCGACCGGCGGGTCCCGTTCCTGGTGATGGGCACGTTCTTGCTGCTGGCAGCGTTCGGCACGGCCGCATACTCAGTGCGCCGCCGCCCGCGCGTCTAACCCACCATCCCCGCGACCCCATGCCGCGCATCCGAGACCGCCGCGCCGCAGCGCTCGCCGCCCTTCTCGCGGTGCTGGGTACCGCCAGCACCGCGATGGGCCTGCGCACCGAAGCGACAGCCCTGCCACCCGTCGCCGTCGACGTTCAGCAGACAGCGGACTCAGAGCAAACTAAGCCGGACGAAAGCCAACAACCCGGCCCGCAAAAAGAACCGCTAAAAGAACCACAAGACGACCCGCAGGACGACGCTCTGCCCGCCCCTCCTCCCACCACGGCGAAACCCGGCGGCATGGCCCGCTCCGAGCCCACCCGCCTCGAAATCCCCGCGATCAAGCTCAACGCCCCGATCACCGCGGTAGGCCTGAACACCGACGGCACTCTCGAAGTCCCCCCGCTCAAGGCCTCCGCCCCGGCCGGCTGGTACCGCCACTCCCCCACGCCCGGCGAGCCCGGCGCCGCGGTGATCATCGGCCACGTGGACAGCGCCCGCGAAGGACCCGCGGTCTTCTTCCGGCTCCGGGAGCTCACTCTCGGTGACACCATTTCGGTACGCCGAAAGAACGGCACCGTGGCAACCCTCGAGGTGTACCGGGTAGCCACCTACCCGAAGCACAAGTTCCCGACCGATGAGGTCTACGGCCCCGTGAACCGCGCCGAGCTGAGGCTCATCACGTGCGGCGGGAGCTTCGACCGTTCCAAGGGGAGCTATCGCGACAACGTGGTGGTCTACGCCGCACCGCGAGATTGACGGTCGTGTGCTTCGTGCGTACCCAAGGGATTTGCTCTCCGGGAACGGTTGCGGAACCGGTTTCGGGGGCTTGAAGTTCCGGAACCTGGGTGTCTCGCCCCAGAGCACCCCGTTATGCCGGATCGATGCCCTTGACATCGAGGTTCGGGGATTGCTTCTGTGACCGGGATCATTGCGATCTTGTTACGGAAGGGAACCCTCCGCATGACGCGAAGCCGCACCACCGCCGGAGCCGTCGCTCTCGGCCTCGTGCTCGCGGCCGCCGGCGCCTCGGCCGGCCCAGCCGCCGCCACGCCGTCCTCAGCCACGCCGAACCTCGGCCCGAACGTCACGATCTTCGATCCCAGCCAGCCGGTGAGTGAGATCCAGGCGACGCTGGACGCCACCTACGCCGCGCAGGTCAACAATGAGATGGGTACGCAGCGTTACGCCTACCTGTTCAAGCCCGGCACCTACGGCACCGCCGAGCAGCCGCTGCAGGTGAAGGTCGGTTACTACACCGAACTGACCGGCCTCGGCGCGAACCCCGGCGACGTGGTGATCAACGGCAAGGTTGAGGTCTACAACCGCTGCCTGACCGCTGACAACTGCCTCGCGCTGGTCAACTTCTGGCGGACCGTCTCCAACCTGACCGTCAACATCAACGCGGCCGGGCAGGACGGCTGCCGGTCGTCGGCCAACTTCTGGGCGGTTTCGCAGGCCACCTCGCTGCGCCGGACGCAGTTCACCGGCGGCGGCCTGTCGCTGATGGACTACTGCACCGCCGGCCCGCAGTTCGCCAGTGGCGGCTTCATCGCCGACTCCAAGCTGCCGTCCACCACGAACGGCTCGCAGCAGCAGTGGCTGACCCGCAACAGCGAGGTCGCCGGCTGGTCCAACGCGGTCTGGAACCAGGTCTTCTCCGGCGTGCAGGGCGCACCGGACGACGCGACGTTCCCGGACCCGCCGTACACCACCCTGGAGAAGACCCCGGTCAGCCGGGAGAAGCCGTACCTGTTCACCGACGCTTCCGGTCGCTATCAGGTACGCGTACCCGCCGCGCAGCGCAACACCAGTGGCGTCTCGTGGGGCGGACCGGGGCGGACGATCCCGCTGTCCGACTTCTACATCGCCAAGCCGGGCGACTCCGTCACGAAGATCAACCTGGCGCTGGCCCTCGGCAAGCACCTGCTGATCACCCCGGGCGTGTACGACATCGCGCGGTCGATCGAGGTCTGGCGCCCGAACACGGTCGTCCTCGGCCTCGGCCACGCCACGCTGACCGCGGTTAACGGCGCGGTGCCGCTGAACGTGGCCTCGGTGCCCGGCGTGATCGTCGCCGGCGTGACCATCGACGCCGGAACCAAGGAATCGCCGGTGCTGCTGCGGGTCGGCGCCAAGAACGCGCCCAGCCTGACCAGCGCGTCCAACCCGATCACCCTGCAGGACGTCTACTTCCGGGTCGGCGGGCCGCACATTGGCAAGACCAACATCGCGCTTGAGGTGAACAGCGACGACGTCCTCATCGACCACACCTGGGTGTGGCGTGGCGACCACGGCGTCGAGGGCTTCACCAACGGCGTGAACGGCGACACCGACCGCTGGAAGACCAACACCGGACGGTACGGCGCGGTCATCAACGGCGACGACGTCACCGCGACCGGCCTGTTCGTCGAGCACTTCCAGAAGTACAACACCGTCTGGAACGGCGAGCGCGGCACGACCGTGCTGTACCAGAACGAGCTGCCGTACGACCCGCCGACGCAGGCCGACTGGATGAACGGATCCACGAAGGGCTACGCCGGTTACAAGGTCGGAGACAAGGTCAAGACCCACACTCTGTACGGCGGTGGCGTCTACGTCTTCAACCAGAACAACCCGTCGATCGAGACCGAGAACGGGTTCGAGGTGCCGAACCGGCCCGGCGTCAAGCTGAACCACATCATGACCGTGAACCTCAGCGCCGGCGTCGTCAACCACGTGGTGAACGGGGTCGGCGAGGCCGCGGACATGACCAAGATCGGCCAGCCGGTCTACCTGGTCTCGTACCCCTAGGACTCGGTGGCCGGGTGGGTGACCACCAGCACCGGGCGGCCCGCCCTCTGGATCAGGCTCAGCGGCACGCTTCCGAGCAGCCGCTGAGCCACCAGGGGGCGGGCACTGGACCCGACGATGATCAGGTCGGCGGCCTGTTCCTCACCGAAACGGATGATCTGATCGACCGGGCGGCCCGGCAGGACCGTACCCGTGGCATCGATGCCCGCCTCCGCGAGGCGCCGCACGGCCTCGTTCTTCGCCCGCTCCGCGCGCTCGATGTAGACGCTGCGCGGCAGTGGCGCGAGATGCTCGATCTCCAGCTCGTCGACGGCCACCACGGCGACCGTGGCGCCGGTTTGCCTGACCAGGTCGGCGGCCGCATCGGTCACCCATGGCTGATCGACTTCGGGGTTGGCGGCGAGCACGATTCGCATGATGTCCTCCCAGGTTTCCCGTCACCCAAGGTACGGGTAACGTCACTGTTCCGCAGTGGTCCTCTTTTGTGGAGGCGCCTTTTCTGGGGAGGCTGTCGTGACCGAGACAGAAGAGGAACATCCCACACTCAATCGCGTCATCGGGCCGGGCCTGTTACTGCTCTTCGTCGTCGGCGACATCCTCGGGACCGGCGTCTACGCGCTGACCGGCAAGGTCGCCAACGAGGTCGGCGGCGCGGTGTGGCTGCCGTTCCTGGTGGCGTTCGTGGTCGCGCTGCTGACCGCGTTCAGCTATCTGGAGCTGGTCACCAAATATCCGCGAGCGGCCGGCGCGGCGCTGTACACGCACAAGGCGTTCGGCATCCACTTCCTGACGTTCATGGTCACGTTCGCCGTGATGTGCTCCGGCCTGACCTCCGCGTCCAGCGCGTCCAAGGCGTTCGCCGGTAACTTCGCCGAAGCGTTCGACCTGTCCATCGCGGACGGGTTCGCCCTCACCGCTATCGCACTCGGGTTCATCGTCCTGGTCGCGCTGGTCAACTTCCGCGGCGTCGGCGAGAGCGTGAAGGCGAACGTGGTGCTCACCTGCGTCGAACTCACCGGCCTGCTGATCGTCATCGGGATCGGCGCGTGGGCACTCGGCGGCGGCAACGGCGACCTGTCCCGGCTCACCGAGTTCAACACCCCGCCGGGCGAGAGCATCGCCCTGTCGGTCACCGCGGGAACCGCCCTCGCCTTCTTCGCCATGGTCGGCTTCGAGGACTCGGTCAACATGGCCGAGGAAACCCGCGATCCCGTACGCATCTTCCCGAAAGTCATGCTCACCGGCCTCTGCATCACCGGGCTGATCTACGTGCTGGTGGCGATCTCGGCGGTCGCCCTGGTCTCGCCGGCCGAGCTGGGTGAGGGCGATACCCCGCTGCTCAAGGTGGTTTCGGCCGGGGCGCCCGGGTTCCCGCTCTCGATCTTCGCGTTCATCACGATGTTCGCGGTGGCCAACAGCGCCCTGATCAACATGATGATGGCGAGCAGGCTTCTGTACGGCATGGCGAACGAGAAGGTGCTGCCGTCTGTTCTCGGGCGGGTGCACCGCAAACGCCGTACCCCATGGGTGGGAATTGTCTTCACGACCGTCATCGCTTTCGGACTGATCTGGTTCGCCGACCTGACCGCCCTCGGCGGCACCACCGCGCTGCTGCTGCTCTGCGTCTTCACCGTGGTGAACGTGGCCGTCCTGGTGCTGCGGCGCGACCCCGTCGAGCACAAGCACTTCAAGGCGCCGACCGTGATCCCGATCATCGGAGCGCTCGCGTGCGCGTTCCTCGCGAGCCCGTTCTCCGGGCGGGCGGCGGCTGATTACCGGGTGGCCGGCGTGCTGCTGCTCATCGGCATCGTGCTGTGGGCTGCGACGTACGCCGCGAACCGGTTCGTTCCGGGCGTGATCACCCGGCGCTGACAGTCTCGGTATTTGAGCCAGACACCCACGTCACGCCGGGTTTGTGGGATGTGGAAAGCTGCCCGCTACCACATGCACCCCCATCTCCTGTCCGGAGGCCCGATATGGCATCATTCCTCTACTTTGTTGCCGGGCTCGTGATCGGCGCTATAGCCGGCTGGTTGGTCAAGGGACGCCTCGGCGCCGCCAAGCCCGCGCCCGCCGAGTCCGCTGAGCCTGCCCCTGCTGCTGTTGCACCGGTTGTCGCTTCCGAGCCGGTCGTTGACGCGCCGGTTGTCGACGAGCCGGTTGTCGACGAGCCGGTTGTCGACGAGCCGGTTGAGTCCACCGTCGAGACGCCGGCGAAGTCCGATGAAGCCGTCGCGGAGCCGGTCGTCGTGGCCGAGCCGGTCGTCGAGCCCGTCGTGGCTGAGTCCAAGTCGGATGATGAGGTAGTCGAGCCGGTTGTCGCCGCGCCGGTTGTCGCCGAGCCCGTCGCCGAGCCTCTCATCGAAGAGAAGCCGGCCGCTGTCGTTGAGCCGGCCGCGCCGGTCGACGAGCCGGTTGCCGCTGCTGAGCCGGTTGCTGACCCGGAGCCCGTCGCTGTCGCCGAGCCCGTTGTCGCCCCGGAGCCGGTTGTCGCCCCGGAGCCGGTTGCCGCCGCCGAGCCTGTCGTCGCCCCGGAGCCGGTTGTCGCGCCGGAGCCCGTTGCCGCCGCTGAGCCGGTTGTCGCTGAGTCGGCTGTTGTCGCGCCGGTAGCTGTCGATGCGCCTGCCGAGCCGGTTGCCGCTGAGTCGTTCGCCGACTTGGAGCCGGTTGCCGACGAGGAGCCGGAGGCCGCGCCGCTCACCAGCGCGGAGATCGCCGCCGCGATTCCGGCCGACGTTCCGGAGCCCGACGATCTGACCAAGATCGCCGGCATCGGCCCGAAGATGGCGATGGCGCTCGCCGCTGCCGGCATCACCACGTACGCCAAGCTGGCCGACTCCGACGTCGCCGCGCTGAAGCAGGCCGTCACCGCCGCCGGCATGCGTCTGGCGCCGACCCTCTCCAGCTGGCCGGAGAAGGCCCGCGACCTGGCCGCCGTCAACAACTGACCCAGCCTGGGCCGGGATCCGGTACCCCGTGTACCGGATCCCGGCCGCTTTTCACAGCAACCGCCCAGGTTGCACAGCTGTTGCATAGGTCACTGGCAAAAGTTGCAGCTCAGGAGCGACCCGGACGATGTTTGGGGCCGTCACGAACGGCCCGACCCCCGAGGAGCCCCGATGTACATCAGCGCCGCGACCACCGCCGCCAGCTGGAGCAGCGCCGCGGCATGGAGCCGCCTCCAGTCCAGCCGTACCAAGCTCGCCGAGTCGATCAGCGCGGGCGACGTAGCCCCGAGCACCGTGACCGCGATCCGCGCCACCATCGAGAACGCGGCCGCCCAGGTCTCCCGCATCGAGTCCGCCCGGGCCAACGACGTAGCCCGGATCCGAGCCGCCCACCAGGTCTTCGACCTCTACGTGTGACCGTTCCCGATCAGTTGCATCCCCCAGTGGAAGGCACCTGACGGCCCCAGTCCCGGCAACCGCCGACCGCGCGCCCAGCCGACCGGGCGCTCAGCCAGCCGGGCGCTCAGCCGACCGGGCGCTCAGCCGGTCCACCGGTTAGTCATGCCAGCCCGCGGCCTCCAGCGCCGCCCGTAGCTGACCAACCACCACATCCGGCCGTGACCGAATCAGGCCCGCCGGGAACCGCAGGATCCGATCCCCCTCGATCCACACCTGGTTCTGCCGCACCATGTCCTCGGCCCACTGGCGTGCCTCGATGTGATGCGAACCGTCGACCTCGACATGCAACCGCCACCTCGGCCAATAGGCGTCGAGATAGCGCAGCCGCCCGGAGTCGTCCCGTCGCCGCTTCTGAAGTTCCGGCGCCGGAATGCTCGCCCGCCGGCACATGTCCACGAAGTCGATCTCCGAGAGCGCCTGCGCCCCACCCGCGACGTCGAGCACGGTCCGCTTGATCATCGCGAACCGCGGCAGCCGCTTCCGCACCCCGAGCACCCCGAACACGTCCTCAGCCACCACCCGCCCCGCTGCTGAAACGTAGCCGCGATGATCGTCCGCGCGGCGTCCTCACTCGGCGCCCACGCCGCCGCGTCCACCAGCGCTCGCGAAACGATCATCCGCGGCGGGCTGCCGGCATTCCGATGCTCTTCCGGCAAGCACCGGGTACGCGTCACCCGCACCACCGGCATGTCCTCAGGCATCGCCGGCAACCGGAGACTCCTGCCCCGTGCTGCCGGCACCACTACCCGCAGCATCCCCTCCTGCAGACCACGCACCCCGGCCTCAGCCAGCGCCGTCACCCCACCGAGCGCCGCTCCCGGCCCCGCCGTCAGCACCGCGACCCATACCTGCTGCCGCCGCTCAAGCCGCCCGTTGGTCGTACTGACAATGCCCCGGCAAACCCGTCGCCACCGGCCTGAATGCAAATGCCCGCGTACGACGCCCCGGCCGAGCAGCGCGACAGCCTGAGCAGTGGTCAGCACACCCGACTGCGCAAAGCAGAGTTCGGCGAAGTCATCGAAATCCCCGGTCATCGGGCCACGCTGACAGCTCCCAAAGATCGTCCGCTCAGCCCCTGTGGATAACGCCGAACTGTGGACAACACCCCCACCAACCCCAACTCAACACACACCAACCCAGCCGCTGTTCCAGCCCAGTCCGGCCCAGCCCTCGCCCAGCCGCGGCTCGGCCCAGTCCCGGCTCGGCCCGGCCCAGCCCCGGCTCGGCTCGGCTCGGCTCGGCTCGGCTCGGCAACACTGTGTCGATTTGCGGTGCAATCCGCGCCCAAAATCGACACGCGGAGGACGGGGCACGCCCGAACCTCGACCGGACCACACACTCAGACCGCCAACCGGGCCGGACCGCAAACCCGGGCCAGGCCGTCAGCAAGCAAACCGTCAACCGGGCCGGGCCGGGCCGGGGCGCGAATTGGATCGTCAACCGGGCCGCGGACCGAGCCGCCAAGCTGTGGGCACCGGCCCGAGCACCGCCTCACCCCGCCCAGCGGTCCGCCACTCAACCTTTCGACGAGCACGTGCGCACTTAGGGCGTACCGCCGCAATTGACGCAAAGCGTCGGCTGCGCTCTCAGAGTGACAAATATCCGTCAGCGTGCCAGATCCACTGAATCCAGTGAATTCCGCACTGTCTTCCGGCCTTCCGATCATGGAGCGCCCGCAGCAACATCATCGCAGGTAGATCGCTATGGCGGCGGCGCGTGAAACCCCGAGATCAACAACGCTCCGTTCTCGGACGATGGCGGTTCGTAATCATCGAGGGGTTTCGTGGCAGGCTTCGGCATCGCACCATGGATGAAGGGTGATGCGATGAGCGGGCGACGGCTGGCAGTTGTGGTGACGGTCGAGCACCAGGATGATCCTGTTCTGAGCAGGTTCGCGGTGCCGACCGGCGATGTTCCTGTGCTCTCCGACGCGTTGAGCGACGGTGGGCTCGGCGGGTTCGACGTGGCGTTTCTGCATGACGCCGGGTCCGCTGAGGTGCGGGAACGGATCACCGCGCTGTTCGAGGGACGCGACCAAGACGATCTTGTGTTGCTCTACTTCCGCGGGATCATGCTGACCGGGCCGGGCGGCGGGCTCTATCTGGCCGGGTCGGACACCGCGATGGCACGACCGGCCGACACTGCCGTCGATGTCTCGCAGATCGCCGCGATGATGCAGCGCAGCCGTGCCGGGCAGGCCGTGGTGCTGCTCGACGGGCGTACCGGTGGGCCGGTCGACGCCGGCCATCACTTCCGGGCGGCGCGCACGGCCGAGTGGCAGAGCCGCGTCGTGATCGCGGCGACCGCCCGTCCGGAACCGCCCACGTTCGCCGGCATGATCGCCGACGGCATTCGCAACGGCGGCGCCGACCGCGACCGCGACGGATTCGTCGGCATCGGCGAACTCCACGACCACCTGCGCGAACGCGACCCGAGCGTGCGTCAGTGGGTCTTCGGTTCGGGACGCCAGCCCTACGTGTCCCGCATCCGCCGTCCCGGCAGCGACCAGATGACGATGATCGCCCAGCTCGCTGTCGCGGCCGCCGGCGCCGACCTCACCCGGGCCGTCGAAGCCCGCGAGACCCTGCGACGCATGGCCACCGGTGAGGGCCGGGTGGCTGCCGCGGCTACAGCCGCTTTAAGGCGCACTTCGGTACGCCTCACCGAGCCCGCCCTGGACTTCGGACGAGTACCGCCCGGGACACGCCAGCTCGCAGCGGGCGTACCCGTGCAGGGCCCGCCGCTGACCGTGGCGTCCGCGGTCACGAGTTCGGTGGAGGGTCTGCACGCCCGGCTCGAGGGCAGCGTGCTCAAGGTTTCCTGGTTCCCGACAGTGGGCCGCCTCGACGGGGTTGTCACGGTCGAGGGCCCGGCCGGCGTGGCCAGGCTCGCTGTCACCGGCGAGGTCTCGGAAGAACTGGAATCCACCGGCGGGTTCCGCCCGACACCCGGCGTCAACGGCGCGCGACCGGCGGCGGAGCTTCCGGTCGGCCCGGCGGCGGGTTGGCAGCCCGCACTGGCGGCACCGGCGCAGGCGCAGGCGGCCCCCGCTGCTCCCGTTGGTCCCGTTGGTCTCCCGGCACAGGCCAGGCCCCCGATCGCTCTGCCGGCGGGTCCGGTCTCAGCAGCCCCGGCCTCAGCAGTTCCGGCGGCCCAGGTTTCAGCTTCGCCGTCGGTGCCAGTTTCGGCATCGCCGTCGGCGCCGGTTTCGGCTTCGCCGTCGGTGCCGGTTTCGGCTTCGCCGGCTGGGATGGACGGGCAACCGCCTGTTGCCGCGCAATCCGGGCAGCAACCTTTCGCATCGGCCGAGCCGCCGCCTGCTTTTGCCCCATCCGGGCAGCCGCCGGCCGTCGCCCAGCCGGAGACGCCCACGAGCGGCGCACCGGCTGCCCCTGAGGCCCAACCACCCACGACGCTTCCCGGCCTGAGGCCGGCTTCACCCACCAGCGGCGCACCCGCCGCCTGGGGCGCCCAACCCACGACACCCACAAGCGCCCCGCCGGCCGCACCCGCAAGCGCCCCGCCGTCAGCGCCCACGAGCGCCCCGCCAGCCGCGCCCACGAGCGCCCCGCCAGCCCCTCCGACCGCACCCACCAGTGGCGCAGCCGAACACCCCGCCCCGTTCATTCCCAGCGCGCGACCCGCCTCACCCACGAGCGGCGCGCCAATCCCCGAACCCCGCTCGGCCTCACCGGTCAGCGGCGCTCCCTCTTCGACCGGCGGCTGGCCGAACGCGGCAGGTGGCGGATTCGGCTGGGGCGGCCGGCCACCGCAACCCCGCGGCCCGGTTCCGGCCGCGTCCGAGTCAGGCGAGCCCTTGGGTACGCCCACCGCAGACGACCCCCCGGCCGTAGCGTGGACGGAGGCGCCCGTGAGTGGTGCGCCCGCGCCCGGGGCGGCGCCGACGTCGGGCATCCCGGCTAACGGCGGCAGTTCCTCTGCTGGAACGCCCGAGGCGGATCAGGGAACTTCGGCGAACGGCGGGCCGGTGCCTGGACCACGACGGGAGCAAAGCCTCACCGGCTGGCCCACGCCCCCAACTCCCGAAACCGACGAAGTCCGCCCCACACCCGCTGAGTCGCCCGAACCATCCACCGAAGCCCCCGAAACGACGGGGCATGCCGACACCCAGACAACTCCGGAACCCCCGGCCGCACCAACCGACCACGCCCCGACCGGCACCGAGTCGACCGCGGCAGAACCGGAACAAGAACCGGAACAGGATCAGGAACCGGCAGCCACCCCAGAACCAACCGGCGCGCAGCAGGACGACTCCAGCACAGCCGGCTACCAAGGGTGGAGCGCCGCCGGCTCCTGGCCGACCGCCTCCGTGGCAGGCGCGGCATGGCTACGCCCCCGACCGGAGACAACCGAGCCGGCCCAGCCGACCGATCCCCCCGAACCCACAGCTCCCACACCCCCGGCTCCCGCGGAGCAAGAAGCTCCCACACCCCCGGTGCCCGCGGAGCAAGAACCCGCAGCGGCATCAGCCGGCGCACCGCCACCGGCTTCCGCCCAGCCCGAAAGCCCTCTCCCTCCACCCGAGGAGCCGACCCCTACCCACCCGTGGCCCGGCCCGAGCCACCACGGCGTGGCCGGCGACCCCTGGCTGACTCCCCCGGCCCGTACCAACTCGCACCCGGACGCCGACGTCACCGACCCACTACCGACGCGTCCGGCTGCCACCAACCCGCAGCCCCACCCCTGGCCGGCCGCAGCAGCCGCCCCCACCACAGGCTGGCCCGGCGGCGGCCCCGGCTCCGACGACCCGTGGGCAGGCGCAGGCCCCCGAGCAGGCGCCCCACCCACCACCAGCGGCCAATCCCACAGCGCCCCCCAGCAGCAGTCCGCCACCCCCACCTCCGCCACCCCGCAGTGGCCCGCCGACGTACCCACCCCCACCACTCCCGCCACACCCTGGCCCGGCACCACACCAACCTCGGGCGCGCCCACCAGTCCCGCCACGCCCTGGCCCGCCACAACACCAACCTCCGGCGCGCCCACCCCTCAACCCGCACCGCCCGCCGACCCCTGGGGCACCCCCGGCGCCGCGACCGCCAACGTCTTCCCGAACGCCGGCACCACCCCCCAGCCTCCCGCCGACCCCTGGGGACAACCCACCGCCCGCGTCTCCACCTGGCCCGCCTCACCGGCCACCCCCGGCTGGCAGTCCACCCCGGAATGGCAGGCGAGCCCCGCTGCCCCGTACCCCGCGACCGTCCGCGGCACAGCCCAGCCCGGGTCGCCGCCGCCGGCCGCCCCGTACCACGAGGAGAAACCGCGCCGCAGAGCCGGCAAAGTCCTGGCGATCCTGCTGGCCGTGGCCGTCCTGGCGGCCGGTAGTTACCTGGCTGTCCGCCTCCTGCGGCCGGGCACCACCGACAACACCGCGACCCCCACGCCGCAGGGGCAACAGGAGCAGAGCACCCCACCGGAGACGACCGGTGCCCCGACGGAGCCGCCCGCCGCCGAGATCCCGGTCTCGCTGACGACACCCGTCATCGTGGACCGGTTCAAGCTGGGCCAGGAGCCGGAGGGTGTCGTCGTCTCCCCTGACAACAAGGTCGTCTACGTCGCGGACCAGAACTCCAAGGACGTCCACTTCATCGAGGTCGCCACCCGCAAGATCACCAAGGTCTCGGTGCCGAACACGCCCCGGTTCATCGCGATCTCGCAGGACGGCAGCCGTGTGTACGCCTCGATGTTCGAGAACGACTTCACCGGCAACGGCCTGGCCGTGATCGACACGAAGAACGCGAAACTCGTGAAGGCCATCCGGACCGGCCCGCGCCCGTTCGAGCCGGCGGTCGGCCCGGACGGTGACGTGTGGGTGCCGATCCACAACGGCGCACGGGTGGAGATCTACGACGACGAGTCGCTGACCGAATCCAGTCGCATCTCGGTGCCGCCGAACCCGCACTGGGTGACGTTCTCACCGGACGGCACTGTTGCCTACACGGCAAACCACGAGTCGAGCCAGATCTCCGTGGTGAACACGGCGGACCGGATCGTGCGGCGCAACATCAAGGTGGGCCGGTCGCCGCACGCGATCGCGCTGACGCCGGACGGTAAGAAGCTGATCGTCACGAACTACGACCTGGACAAGGTGCAGATCTTCGACACCACGACGTTGCGGCAGATCAAGCAGATCAGCGTGGGCAAGGAACCGCAGGCGGTGATGACGTCGACGGACGGCAAGCACGCGTACATCGTGAACGAGGGCTCGGACACGCTGAGCGTGATCGATCTGGACGGCTTGAAGGTGGTGTCGACGGTCAAGGTCGGCGACAGTCCCCGGGTCGTGGCGCTCTCGCCGGACGGTCTGCGGCTCTACGTCACGGACGGCCGCAGTCGTACGGTTACCGTTCTCAGAACCACCGAGGAGTGACTATTCCCTGGTAACGTCGCGCCATGTCGACGGATTCCGGTATCGATCGCGCCCTTCTCCACAAGCTCGCCGAGCGTGAGCGGTCCCTTTTCACCGACCGCCATCCGGGTTCGGCGAGCGCGTACGGCAAGGCCGATCACCTCTTCGGACGCGTACCCATGACCTGGATGAACAAGACGGCCGCGGGTTTCCCGATCTATCTGGCGACAGCTCGCGGGAATCGCATCACCGACGTGGACGGCAACGAGTTCATCGACTTCGCGCTCGGTGACACGGGCGCGATGGCCGGCCACTCCCCGGAGGCGGTCACCAGCGCCGTGACCAGGCGGATCACCGAGCTCGGCGGTCTGAGCACGATGCTGCCGACCGAGGACGCCGCGTTCGCGGGTGCCGAGCTGGCCCGCCGGTTCGGCCTGCCGGCGTGGAGTTTCGCGCTGACCGCCACCGATGCGAACCGCTGGGCGATCCGGTTGCTGCGTGCGGTCACCGGCCGTTCCAAGATCCTGGTGAACAGCTACTGCTATCACGGCTCGGTCGACGAGTCGCTGATCGTTGTCGGTCCCGACGGCGAGGGCGTGAGCCGCGAGGGCAACGTCGGCGCTCCGGTGGACGTGACCGAGACGAGCCGGGTCGCCGAGTTCAACGACCTCGCGGGCCTGGAGCGCCAGCTGGCGCACGGCGACGTGGCGGCCGTGCTGATGGAGCCGGCACTGACCAATATCGGCATCGTGCTGCCCGAGGACGGCTACCTGGCCGGCGTCCGCGAGCTGACCCGCCAGTACGGCACCTACCTGATCAACGACGAGACGCACACGTTCTCGGCCGGTCCGGGTGGCGCGACAGCGTTCTGGGACCTGCAGCCGGACGTCGTGACGATCGGCAAGGCGATCGGCGGCGGTGTGCCGGTCGGCGCCTACGGCCTGTCGGCAGAGCTCGCGGACGCGCTCACCGGCCGCGGCGACCTCGACCTGATCGACATGGGCGGCGTCGGCGGCACTCTGGCAGGCAACCCGGTGTCGATGGCCGCGACCCGCGCGACCCTGGAGCACGTGCTCACCGAGACCGCTTTCGATCACATGATCGGTACGGCGTCGGCTTTCGCCGACGGCATTCAGAAGATCATTGACGGGTACGCCCTGCCGTGGTCGGTCAGCCGTCTCGGCGCCCGCGTCGAATACCGGTTCGCCAACCCGGCCCCGCGCAACGGCACCGAGTCGGCGGCCAGCGCGGACGCCGAGCTGGAGGACTTCCTGCACGTCTACCTGGCGAACCGCGGCGTGCTGCTGACCCCGTTCCACAACATGGCCCTGATGTGCCCGGACACCTCGATCGCCGACGTCGCCCGCCACCACGAGATCTTCGACGCCGCCCTCAAAGAGCTGACCGCCTAGGCGCATCCCGCCCCTCCGCGATCTTGAGCGATTCTCCACCCTCCACGGTAGAAAGTCGCTCAAGATCGCGCGCAGTCAGCCGACCCAGGACAGATCGGGGGCCGTGGCGTTCGCCGCGGCCAGGATCGCCGTCGTCTGCTCATCCGTCAGCGGCACCCCGCCACCGACCGCGTCCGCCGGCTCCCCCGGCAGATAGACGGTGAGGCCGTTGCGCGTGACCGCCTTGAACTGCTCCCCGCTCTCCGGCGGCGACGTCGACAACTGATAGGCGCTCCGCCCGTCCGACGACGTGAAGGTCAGCGACTGCGCCCCGCCGCCGCTCGTCGGATACACCTCGAACAGCGCGGTCCCATCGTCGTACCCAGGCGGCGTGACCGGCGACGTCATGGTGACCAGCGCGGTCGCGGTCGTCGCGGCCACCGACCGCGCGACCCGCAGCGCGATCGAGGCGTCGTCCCCGGTCCCATAGACAGAAACGGTCATCCACGGCCCACCCGCCGGCTGCCACTGCACGAACGCCGTGTCGGTCACCCACATCGTGCCGTCCGCCGAACCGATTTTCACCGGCTCCGCGGTCTCCCCCTCACCGGCCTGCTCGCCGATGCCGAACGTGACGCTGCCTTCCGGCACCTGAACCGAGTACGGCGAACCCTCCGGGTACCACGACCGGGACCCGCCGAGCGCCGTGAAGTTCACCGTCGTGAACCGCACCGCCCGGAACCGCTCGGCCACTCCGTCCGGCAACCACGTCGGCGCGTACATCAGCGACACCGCACGCACCCGCACCGGCTGAACCTCCGCGGGCGGCGGCGAAAACCCCGGCGGCGCAAGCTCACCGAGCCCCTCACCCAGCGCCATGGGTACGCCCACCGCAGCGGCAACCGTGGCAAACCCGGCACCGGCCAGCAACAACCGTCGCTGCCGATGTGCCCTGGCCCGGGCGTCGATCCGGGCCCGCACCCGTTCCGGCGAGACCGCCGTGGCAGCGATCGCGTCGAAAGCATCCTTGATCGTCTGATCGTTCACGGTCAGCCTCCGATCCTGGTGGCGTCCTGGGGAAAGTTCGCGCGCAGACTCGCCAGCGCGCGTGAGGTGTGGCTGCGTACCGTCGCGGGCCGGCAGCCGATCAGGTCGGCGATCTCGTGGTCGCTCAGCCCTTCGTAGAACCGCAGCGCGATCACGATGCGCTGCTTCACCGGGAGCTGGGCGATCCGCCGGATCATGGCGTCCCGTTCGCCGAGTTCGGCCTGCCGATCGCTGTCCGGCGCCGTGACGGTCTCCAGGGCCTCGTGCGACAACGGCACCACCCGGGACGCCTTACGCCGCCGCCACGACGCCAGCTCGTTGATGATCATGCGTTTCACGTACGCCTCGGGCGCGTCGGCAGCGGCGATCCGCTCCCAGCGTGGCTGCGCCCGGGCCAGGACCTCCTGAACGATGTCCTCGGCCAGGTGCGGGTCACAGGCCAGCACGGTGGCGTACCGCAGCAGCGCCGCCAGCCGTGCCGCCAGAAACTCCTCGAATGTCACCGGCGTTCCCCCTTCCGCCCCTCGTGACGCGTTCGACGGCAGGAAGTGTGGAGTGGCGCACCGACAATTATCGTGTGGGAGTGATCGAGACCGATGTTCGCCTGCCCGGCGGCCGCATCCTGCATGCCTATTCGTGGGGTGACGGCGACCGGGTCGTCCTGTGGCATCACGGCACACCCAACATCGGCCGCCCACCGGAGCCGCTGTTCGCGGCGGCGACGATTCTCGGCCTGCGGTTCATCGCCTACGACCGGCCCGGTTACGGCGGCTCGACGCCCAGCCCGGGCCGCGACATCGCCTCGGCGGCCACCGACGCGGCAGCGGTGGCGGACGCCCTCGGCGCCGGCGAGTTCGCGGTCATGGGCCACTCCGGCGGCGGCCCGCACGCCCTGGCCTGCGCGGCCCTGCTCCCGGCCCGGGTCACGGCGGCGGTCTCGATCTCGGGTCTGGCCCCGCACACCGCCGCCGGCCTCGACTGGTTCGCCGGGATGGGGCCGGGCAGTCTCGCCTCCCTCCAGGCCGCCGCTGCCGGCCGCGCCGCCAAGGAGACCTACGCCGCCGCACCCACGGTCACCGACCCGGACTTCACCGACGGTGACTGGGCCGCTCTCGAAGGCGTCTGGGGCTGGTTCGGCTCGGTCGTCGAACCAGCGATCAAAAACGGTCCGGCCCCGCTGATCGACGACGACCTGGCCTACGTCGGCCCATGGGGGTTCGACCCGGCCACGATCACCACGCCTGTGCTGCTCGTGCACGGCGGCGACGATCTCATGGTGCCCAGCTCGCACAGTGCCTGGCTGGCCGGCCAGATCACGAACGCCGAACTCCGCGTCGTCCCCGGTGCCGGACACATCTCCGTGCTGCCGGTCGAGGGCGAGCCTGCGCTGGGCTGGATCCCGGCGGTTACGCGTACCCGGAAAAATGCGTGAGCCGCCCGCCGGCTTGACCGAAAGGGGTCTGCTTTCGGCGCTTCGCGCCGGGTGGGGTGTCAATTCCGGGGAGATCGAGTTTCTTCCGGTCGGTGCGGGCAGTCACCACTGGTCGGTGGCTCAGCGTTGGTTCGTCAAGGTTGACGATCTCGGTTTCGCGCCGGAGGGCCGGGAGGCGGAGCTCGACCGGATCCGGCGTTCACTGCTGACCGCGGTCTCGCTGCGCGACGATTCCGGGCTCGACTTCGTCCTCGCCCCCATCCCGGACGAGACCGGCGCGGTCATCCGCCGGCTCTCCCCTCGGTACGCGTTATCGCTGTACCCGCTGCTCGAAGGAGTCTCCGGACCGTTCGCGCCGCATCCTCCGGCCGATCGCCGTGAGATCGCTGAACTCCTCGCCCGGTTGCACACAGCAAACCCGCTTCCCGGCAGCGACCCCTACACGATCGCGCCTCGCCTCGACCTGGGCGTGCCCGGCCGTAAGAAAATCGACATGGCGCTGAGTGAGCTGGATCGGCCGTGGAACGCGGGCCCTTACTCTGCGGAAGCACGCACCCTGCTGGCCGCCCGAGCCGACGACGTCCGTCAGTGGCTGACCGATTGCGATCGCCTAGCCGCCGACCAGCCGCAACACTGGGTGCTGACTCACGGCGAGCCGCACCCCGGCAACTTCCTGCGCACCGGCGACGGTCGCTTCCTGATCGACTGGAACACCGTCGCGATCGCCCCACCGGAACGCGACCTCTGGATGCTGACCAGCCGCTTCGCCGACCTGGTGGGCGAGCCTCCGGACGGCGACGACCGCGAGGTGCTGCGCCACTACGAGGAGCTGACCGGCCTCACGATCACCGACCCGGCCCTGAACCTCTACCCGATCCGCTGGGCGCTGTTCGACATAGCCATCTTCGTCGACGAACTACGCCGAGGCGAAAACCTGCCGGACTCCCTGACCTATCTGCGCGGTTACCTGCACCCCACCACGCCCTGAGCACCCATCACTCGCATGGGCCGCCGTCGAATGCCACGCTTTCGCGCGAAAGTCTGGTCAGCGACGGTCGGACAGGACGTAGGACGCTGCTGCCGTCACGGCCGAGACCGCCAGAACCGACGGCCAGGCGCCGATCTTCTTGGCCAACGGGTGGGAGAGCCATGGGCCCAAACTACGCCACTGTCACCCGGTCGATCGTCTGCGACTCGATGAAGGCGAGGTCCGGCTCCCAGCCCAGGCCGGGTGTGGCGGGGATGTCGACGAAGCCGCCGGTGCAGACGATCGGGGCGGTCGTCACGTCGCGGGCGTAGTACTTGTCGGAACCGGACACGTCGGACGGCATCGTGAAGCCGGGCAGGGAGCTGAGCGCCACGTTGGCGGCGCGGCCGATGCCGAATTCGTGCATGCCGCCGCACCAGGCCGGGATGCCTTCGGCGCGGGCCAGGTCGTGGGCGCGGATCGCGGGGGTGAGGCCGCCCATCCGGGAGACCTTGATGTTGACGACCCGGCCGGCGCCCAGTTTCAGCGCGGTGGCCAGGTCGGCGACGTCCTCGATGGATTCGTCCAGGCAGATCGGGGTGGAGATCCGTTCCTGGAGCGCCGCGTGGGCGAGCAGATCACGCGGCGCGAACGGCTGCTCGATCATCAGCAGCCCGAGCTCGTCCAATTCCAGAAAAACGGAGATGTCGGAAAGAGAGAACGCACCGTTCGCGTCCACGTGCAGCGGCATTTGCGGAAACGCCGCGCGCACCGAACGCACCACCCCCACATCCCAACCCGGCGCTATTTTCAGCTTCACCCGCTGATATCCCTCGGCCACCCGGGCCGCCACCTGTTCCAGCAACGCGTCGACCGTCGGCTCGATGCCGAGCGAAACGCCCGCCGGAACCCGCGAGCGCGTACCGCCCAACGAAAAAGCCAGCGACTCGCCGCGACCGGCCGACCAGAGGGACCAGGCAGCCACATCGAATCCGGACCGCGCGAAATGGTTACCCCGGATCTTGCCCATCGCCTGCGCCAGAACCGACGGATGATCCCAGGAAACCCCGAGCACCAGCGGCGCCAGGAAATCGCGCGCCACCGCCCAGCACGACGACACCGTCTCGGCCGCATAGAACGGCCCGCTCGGCGACGCGATCTCACCCCAGCCGACCGCTCCGTCGTCGTTTTCGATGCTCACCAGGATGTGGTCGAGGAATCGTTTGGCGTGCGAGCTCGTCTGGAACTCGTGCACGAGAGGCAGCCGAACCCGGCGCAGGGTTATCCGGGTCATGGCTCCTCCGCGTACAGGCCTAGTTCGAGGGCGAGTTCGTCGCGTTCACGCAGGCGGCGACCGGCCCCTTTGGAACTGGCGATGGTCAATGTGGCGAGCAGGTGAAGGGCGAGCACGACCGAGGCCGGCGAGTTCGCATAGGAGGCCGTGTCCGCGCCGATCACGATTTTCACCGCTGCCAGGGAGGCGAGGGGCGCGTCCTCGGCGTCGGTGACCAGGACCAGGTCACCGCCGTGCCGGACGTAGGACGACGCGATCTCGACGGTTTCCCGGCGGTAACGCGACATCGACACCGCGACGAGCAGATCACCCTGCCGGATGTCGCCGAGAACGTCGAGCGACCGCAGCGCAGCCCCGTCGACCAGGTGCACCCCGGAAAGACCGGCGCTCAGGTCGGCGGCGAGCAATGACGCATAGCTGTGCGACTTTCCGTACCCGAGCAGGTAACGGCGCCTCGCCGAGACGATGAGAGCAGCCGCGCGTTCGATGGAGTCCTGTTCGGCGGCCCACGCGAGAGCCTTCCCGAATTCGGCGCGCTGCTGTTCGAGCACCCGCTGCTTGAGCACCTGCGCGGAACGGCGCTGCACATTGCGGTCGAACCGCTCGGAAGGAGAAGACGTCACGACGGAGCATTCTCGAACACGTAATCGACGCCATCTCCGGCGCGTGCCACGCCGGCAAGCCGGCTCCCGGCCCCGAATTGGTCCATCAACTGCCTTCGCAACCGGCCGCGATCCACCGGGTCAGGCGCCGCGACCGTGTCACTCGCCGCGGTCCGCACGCTCGCGACCACAGGGGTACGCGTAACCGCACCGCCCCCGAGCCCCCAGCTGACGAGAACCCGATCGGTGCCGGGCTCACCATAGAAATCGGGCATGAAACGAATCCCGGTGGCACCGAGAACGGCGAAGTTGAAATGGGCGTTGCGTAACGCGTACGGATCGAATGTCCACCGCATGGAACGCGCCCCGGTGGCTCGCGCCGCAGTGGCCTGCGCCTGCTTCAGCAGGCGTCCGACGCCGCCGCCCTGCGCGCCCGGCGCGACCACCGCGGCCTGGCTGTAGTGGTAGATCTCGCCGTCCTCGACCGCGGTGAAGCCGTAGCAGAAGCCGATCAGCGTGCCGTCCTCACCGAACGCGCCGATCGCCGTCCCGGAGTTCCTCTGCAAGGCCATGATCAGGCGTGGGCTGAGACCCCACTCGGGCTCGGTGTATCCGAAGACCAAGCGGTAGAGCGCGGCGGCCGCCGTCGATTCAGCGATGCCGTCCAGGTTGCGGATCTCGGCCACGAGGACCTCCCGGCGATCAAAGATAGAAACCGTATGTTGCCCATCCTGGCGCCGAACGGGCTCGTTGACAACGCAGTTGATGGAAATTATGTTTCGCATATGTTGTACACCGCTCTCGAAGCGCTGCACCGGTACACACTGCTGGAGTCGCCGACCGGTGACCCGGTGAGGCTGGGTGAGCTGGCCGAGGTGCTCGAGGCGGACGCCGCCCGGGCCGGGTTCACCGTCACCCGCGAGCCGCATCCCACCGGCGACCACCTGCTTTGGAGCATTCCCTCGACCGGCAGCGAAGGTGCGCCGACCCTGCTGCTGACTCATTACGACACGGTCTGGCCGGTCGGCACCCTGGAGACGATGCCCTGGTCGGTGGAGAGTGACGTGATCCGCGGGCCGGGGGTCTACGACACGAAAGCCGGCATCGCGGCACTGCTGGAATCGGTCACCGGGCTGACGACCCATCCGGAGATCCGGGTGATCGTGGTGGCCGACGAGGAGATCGGCTCACCGACCGCCGGCGACCTGGTGCGCTCCGAGGCGGGCCGGGCCGGCATGGTCCTCGGGCTGGAGCCGCCGCATCCCGGCGGCGACCTGAAGACCGGCCGGCGGGGCAGCACCCGCGCCCGCATCGAGGTGACCGGCGTGGAGGCGCACGCGGCCCTCGACCCGGACGCCGGGGCGAACGCCATCGACGAGCTGATCGACCAGCTCCTGCGGGTCCGGGCCGGTGTCGCGGACCGGCCGGTGCTGCTGAACACCGGGACGATCGCCGGCGGCGGGCGTACCAACGTGGTGGCCGGCTCGGCGTACGCCGACCTGGGGCTGCGGTTCGTCGCACCGGAGGACGAGGAGGCGGTGATCTCGCTTCTCACCGATCTGCGTCCGGTGAACGCCAAGGCCGAGGTCACGACAACGCTGCTCTCGCGGCGGCCGACATGGCGGCCGTCACCACCCGGCGCCGACCTCCTGCAAAGGATCACGATGGCTGCCGCCGGAATCGGTCAGCAGATCGGCGGGCGCCCGGCCGACGGGGCCGCCGACACGAACACCACAGGATCACTCGGCGTGCCGACCGTCGACGGCTTGGCTCCGCGCGGTGGTGGTGCTCATGCGCGTACCGAATGGGTCTCGGCAATCGGCGTGGGTGAGCGAGTCGCGTTGCTCGGGGCGCTCCTGGCCGGTTGAAGGTTATCGGCGGTTAGAGTTCGCGCGTGATTGATCTGTTCGAGGCCGCCGGATCGCTGCGCGGGGCGTATGCGGACGTCGGCTGGGCGGCGACCACGCTCGGGCCGCCGGCGGCGTGGAGCCCGACGCTGCAGACCGCCGTGGACCTCGCGCTGCGCAGCAAGTACCCGGTCACGCTCTTCTGGGGTGACGAGTTCCGGCTGATCTACAACGAGGCTTACGTCCCGATGATCGGCGACAAGCACCCGTCGGCGCTGGGTGCGCCGACCGCGGACGTCTTCCCGGAGATCTGGGACGTCATCGGGCCGATGCTGGAGTCGGTGCGATCATCCCGGCAGGCGACCATGGCCGACAATCTGCTGCTGATGATGGACCGGCACGGGTTCACCGAGGAAACCTACTTCACCTTCTGCTACTCCCCGATCGTCGGACCGTCCGGCGAGGTCGAAGGCATGATCGACATCGCGACCGAGACGACCTCGCAGATCCTGGCCCACCGGCGCCTCGAGGTCGTCGCCCGTCTCACCGACGCGCTCGCCGCCGCCGGCGGCCCCGGCAACATCGCGGAACGGGCCCTGACCGTGCTCCGGTCCGCACCGGCCGACCTGCCCGAGGTCACGATCCGGCTCGGTCCCGTCGTCGACGTACCCGGCACCGAGTCGGTCCGGATCTCGGACGATCCGGTCGCGGCTCTCGACGTCCGGCTCAGCGAGCATCTGCACGCCGACGAGGCTTATCTCGGGTTCGTCCGGCTCATCGGAGCGGCGCTGACACAGGCGTTCACCCGGGCGCAGGTCCGGCTGGCCGAGCAGCGGATGTCCGAGGCGCTGCAGCACAGCCTGCTGACCGCGCCGGTGCGAGCGGCGAATCTCGACATCGCCGTCCGATATCGCAGCGCCGCGCACTGGGCCCAGATCGGCGGGGACTGGTACGACTCGTTCCAGTTGCCCGACGGCTCCCTCGCGATGGTCGTCGGCGACGTCACCGGCCACGATCGCGACGCCGCCGCGGTGATGGCGCAGATGCGTAACCTGCTGCGCGGTGTCGCGTACGGCCAGGACCGCTCGCCGGCGCGCATCCTCACCGCGCTCGACGTGGCGATGCGGGGCCTCGGCGTCGGCTCGTTCGCGTCCGCGTTGCTCGTCCGGCTGCTGCCCGGCCGGATGTGGTGGTCCAGCGCCGGCCACCTGCCGCCGGCCACCATCCAGCCGGACGGCCGGGTCACCCTCCTGCACACGTCACCCGAGACGTTGCTCGGCTTCAACCCCGCGACGGTACGCCAGGACCACACGACCGAGCTGGCACCCGGTACGACAGTGGTCCTGTACACCGATGGACTGGTCGAGCGGCGGCATCAGATCATCGACGCGGGGCTGGCGAAGCTCGTCGCCACATTGACCGACCGGCAGGACCTGAGCCCCGGCGAGATCTGCGACCTGCTGCTCGCCGAGCACGCCGGCGGCGACGACGATGTGGCGCTGCTGGTGTTCCGGGTGCTGGCCTGATCAGGCCTGTTCGCTCGTGCGCATGTCGAAGAGCTCGCCGAGCCCGGCCATCTCGATGACCCGCTGCTCCCAGGAGCGCACGTTGTCCAGCACGAGGTGACGTCCTTGCTCCTGGCTGACGGTGTGGCACTCGACCAGGACCCGCAGGCCCACCGAGCCGAGGAACAGCACCCCGCCCATGTCGACGACCAGCGTCTCAGGCGTGGAGGAGAGCATCGTGAGCAGCGTGTGCCGCATGTGCTCCCCGTTGTCCATGTCGATCTCCCCGCGCACGGCCACGGTGACCGACGTGGCGGTCTGCCCGGTGACCTCCAGCTCGATCTCGGCCCGCGGGCAGCAGTCGGGAAGGTCCACCGAACTCATGCTGCCCCTCCTCATGCCGACAACGTGTCTTAAGAAGTTACCAACACCCGAGCGCGAAACAGGGCAGCTGGCGCGTCGACATGGAGACAGTGAGCCTCAGCCGGCGGTCACCGTTGTCGCTGTCACGATGCCCTCGGTGTCGGCGGCGCCCACCACTGTCACCTGCTGGCCGCTGACCAGCTTGTCCAGCGTCGTCGTCTCGGACAGTTTCACGGCTGTGGTGTCGTTCGTGCGTACCGTAATGGTCTCGCCTGCGTCAGTTTCGACGTAGAGGGTGGTTCCGTCGATGAGCTTGACCGTTCCGGACGTGCCGGACGCGGACGCGGCAGCGTCCGGCCGTTGCCCTCCGAAACCACCGCCTCCGCTGGGCATCCCCGCATTCCTCGGAAAAGAGGACGCAGGAGAAGACGACGAACCCCAGCGTTCCTGGGCCTGCACTCCCCCGAGGAAGCCGCCCACCGCCAGGACCAGGCCCAGCAGGGCGAGCGTCGTCCGGTTCCACCAGCGTTTGGGCGCGGCCGCGGCGATCGCGCTGTTCAGATCATCGTCGGTACGGGGTAACACCTCGGTGTCGGAATCCACGAGTCCTCATTCGTAGCGGAGGGCGTCGATCGGCCGGAGCCGGGCGGCGCGGGCGGCCGGCAGGCCACCGAAGAAGAGTCCGATGAGCACGGAGACGCCCAGGGCGAGCGCGACCGAGCTGGGCACGATCACCGGCGTGACGCCGACGATCTCGAAGCGGCTGCCGATCACGGCGGCCGCGACGCCCAGGCCTCCACCGATAACACTCAGCAGGGTCGCCTCGATGAGGAACTGACTGAGGATCACCCGGCGGGGCGCGCCGAGGGCCTTCCGGATGCCGATCTCGCGGGTCCGTTCGGTGACCGTCACGAGCATGATGTTGGTGATCCCGATGCCGCCGACCAGGAGGCTGATCGCCGCGACCGCGCCGAGCAGCGTGGTGAACGTGTCGGCTGTCTCGGTCTGCGTCTCCAGCAGCTGCGAGGCGTTCTGGATGCGGTAGGAGTCCGCGTCCAGCCGCTGGTTCAGCACCGTGGTGATCTCCGACTGGACGGTGTCCACCATGTCCGAGTCGTGGGCCTCGACCAGGATCGAGCTGAGTGAGCCGTACCCGGCCAGGACCTGCCGGACCGCGCTGAGCGGCGCGACAGCGGTGTCGTTGGAGTCCTGGAAGCCGGACGAGCTCTTCTCCTGGAGCACCCCGGCCACGGTGAACAGCGCGCCGCCGATGGTGACCTGCTCGCCGACCGGGTCGACGCCGGTGAACAGCTCCTCGGCGACGGTCTGTCCGATCACCACGACCCGCCGGGCCTGCGCCTCGTCGTCGTCGGTGAAGACCGCGCCGGTGCCGACCGGGAAGTTGGAGGCGGTGAACCACTCCGGCGTGGTGCCGACGAACGTGCTGATCTCGTGCTCGGCGCCCTCGTAGGTCAGCGTCGCGGACGTGCTGACCACCGGCGAGACGGATTTGACGTCGGGGGCGAGCACCGGGTCGTCGAGCGCCTCCGCGGTCGCCGGGCTGAGTGACGCGCCCCGGCTGGTGCTCATCACGGTCAGCGTGTTGGTGCCGAGCGCGGAGATCCGGTCGGCAATCGCCTGGGCGGAGCCGTTGCCGACCGCGACGAGCAGGATGACGGCGGCGACACCGATCAGGATGCCGAGCATGGTGAGCACGGAACGGAGTTTGTTGGCCCCGATCCCGCGCAGCGCGAATCGCACAATTTCGTGAAAATTCATGCTGCGTGCCGTCCGATTCGCGCGTCCTCGACCACGTGGCCGTCGAAGAGCCTGATCAGCCGGTCGGCGTGCGCCGCCACCTCGTCCTCATGGGTGATCAGCACGATCGTGCGACCGGCCGCGTTCAGGTCGTCGAACACGCGGAGCACCTCCTCGGTGGCGTGACTGTCCAGGTTGCCGGTCGGCTCGTCGGCCAGCAGCAACGCCGGCTCGGTGACCAGCGCCCGCGCCACCGCGACCCGCTGCTGCTGGCCGCCGGAGAGCTGATTCGGCTCGTGCTCGGCGCGGTCGGCGAGGCCGACCAGATCCAGGGAGAACATCGCGCGGCGGCGCCGTTCCGCGGCGCGCATCCCCGAGTACGCGAGAGGCAGCTCGACATTCGCGACCGCACTCGTGCGCGGGATGAGATTGAACGCCTGGAAGACGAACCCGATGAGCCGGTTCCGGACCAGGGCGAGCTGCGCGTCGCCGAGCCGGCTCACGTCAACGCCGTCCAGCAGGTAGGTGCCGGTGCTGGGCACGTCGAGGCAGCCCAGGATGTTCATCAGGGTGGATTTGCCGGAACCCGACGAGCCCATGATCGCCACGTACTCGCCACGCTCGACCTCGATCGAGACGCCGTCGAGAGCGCGCACCAGGGTGTCACCCGCGCCGTAGACCTTGGTCAGCGAGCGTACGTCGAGCACCGGCCTGGCGGACATCGCTCAGCGCCCGCCCATTCCGCCGCCGGTTCCGCTGCCGCCGCCGGGTGGGGCGCCGCCGCCACCGCTGCCGAATCCCCCGCCGCCGCCGCTGTTTGTCGTCGTCGTGGTGGTGGTCGCGGTCGGGACGATCACTCGCTCACCCGCGGTGAGACCCGAGGTGATTTGGTACGCGTCATCGCCCTCCAGCCCGACCTGCACCTGACGCGTCTCCTGCTGGTTGTCCGTACCCAGCACGGTGACGGTCTTCCGGTTGCCGGTGCTGGTCACGGCTGCCGAGTTGACCATGACGGCGTTCTCGACGTTGCCGGTGATCACGGCGACGCTGA
This sequence comes from Actinoplanes lutulentus, assembly GCF_003259845.1. Classification (GTDB taxonomy): domain Bacteria; phylum Actinomycetota; class Actinomycetes; order Mycobacteriales; family Micromonosporaceae; genus Actinoplanes; species Actinoplanes lutulentus. The sequence goes on along the minus strand of NZ_QLMJ01000009.1, from coordinate 218,189 downwards.
CGGTCTGGCCGGGCTTGGCGCCGTCCGGCGGGTTCGGCAGGCTCACCGTGACGCCGTAGGTGACGACGCTGTTCGTGGTCGTCGCGGTCGGGTCGACAGCGATCACCTGGCCGGTGGTCTCGGTGCCCTGCAGAGCGTTCCAGGTGACGGTGGCGGACTGGCCCTCTTTGAGCTCGGTGGCGTCAGCCTCGGAGAAGGCGGCGGTGATCTGGAGTTTGCCGAGGTCGGCGAGATCAACAAAGCCGCTGCTGGTGCTGCTGCTCGTCGTGCCGCTGCCTCCGCCGCTGGATGAGGCTCCTCCGAGGGTGCCGTTCACTGCCGTCACCGTGCCCGCCATCGGCGCGGTCAGCTTCGTGCCGGTGACCGCGGCCTCCGCCTCGTCGACGGACAGCTCCGCCTGGGTGACCTCGTTCGTCGCGCTGCTCGTGTCGGTCCCGGCGTCCTCGGCCCGGTCAAGAGCGTCCTGAGCCGCGTCCAGGTTCGCCTCGGCCAGGTCCAGCGATCGTTCCGAGTCGGTGGCGTCCACCCGGGCCAGCAGCTGACCCGACGTGACCTTGTCGCCGACCTTCACCTTGATCGTGGTGACCGTGCCCGACGTGGTGAACGTGGCGGTCGCCGTCGAGGCGCTCTCCACACTGCCGTCGGCCGAGACCGTCTTCGTCACGGTGCCCTGGTCGACGGTGAGCGTACGCAGGCCGGAAGCGTTCGCCTCGGTGTCCGAGTCGGTGTCGCGCAGCAGTGTCCAGCCCCAGAACGCGGCGCCGACGATGAGCAGTGCCAGCAGTGCGTTCACGGCCGTACTGGGACGGCGAAGCGCTTTCACATCTGCATTCTGTCCGGTTCCCGAGGCGTTGTCCGCGACATCACCAGGAACGTACGACTTGTTCGCCCTCGGACAGTCCGTCGGTTATCTCGGTGTACTGGTCGCCGCGCAGCCCGACGGTCACGGTCCGCTCGACCGGATCGCTGCCACCACTCACCATGACCGTCCCGGACTCCCCGGCGACGTCGTGGACGGCGGTGGACGGCACCCGCAGCACCCCGGAGGCCTCGCCGGTGCGTACCTGGACCTGGGCGCTCTGCCCGACGAGCAGGTCGGACGGCACGTCGGTGAAGGAGAGCAGCACGCCGTACCGGACGAGGGTCCCGTCGGAGGTGCCGACCGGGTCGACCTGCACGACCTTCGCCTCGTAGCTCTCGTCGGAGTCGGCGAGGGTGACGGTGCCGGTCTGCCCTTTCGCGAGGGAGCCCGCGTCGGCTTCCGGGAAGTCGGCGGAGACCTGCATGTCGTACGTGTCGGCCAGCCCGATGAAGGTCGACCCGGAGTTGACCTTGTCGCCGATGCTGCCGGAGATGGAGACGATCGTGCCGGCGATGGGTGCTGTGATGACGGTGCCGTCGAGCGCTTCCTCAGCCTCGGCGAGCGAGACCTCGGCGTTGTTGACGGCCTGTTCGGCGTTGAGCACCTGGTCGTTGCCGGTGTCGGGATAGCCCTGGGTCGCACAGGCGGTGGCGGAGCCGACTGCCGCGATTTCCGCGCCGGCCGCAAGTTGCGCGCCGGCCGCGACCGGCGCGCCGCCGCCACCGGTTCGCGTGGCTACGGCGCAAGCTGTCGCGCTGGCCGTGGCCGCCGCCGCGTTCGTCTCAGCGGTGGCGAGCCGGTCCTGAGCGTCGGCAAGCTTGGTGGAGGCGTCGCTGACCTTCTCGGTGGCGTCCGCGTCGTCCAGGGTGGCGAGCTCGTCGCCCTCCTCGACCTTGTTCCCGGCACGGACCGCGATCGCCTCGACGGTCCCGCCCACGGCGAACGACAGGCTCCGGGTGGTGGCCGGCTCAACGGTCCCGGTGGTGGCCACGTCCAGGGTGACGTCACCCTTGTCCGCCGCGACGGTGACGACCCGCGCCGTCGTGGTTTTCTCGTCCTGGTTCACAGCGAACACCACACCCGCAGCGGCCACGCCCACCAGCACGATCCCGGCGCCGATCCACCGATTGCGCCGTTCAGCCCGGCTCCGCCCCGTTACCTTGCTCATGATCGCATTGTGTCTGCTGGCCGAACCGCAGGAGCCCTCTTTGCCGACGACGCCAAGCCGGCACCGGCGCCGCCAGCAGAACCGCGCCCTGGCCGAGCTGACCGCTTCCAAGGCCGAGCTGGTCAGTGCCCTGCTGCACGAGCTGCGCACCCCGCTGGCGGCCGCGCTCGCCGTGGTGGGCCTGTTGCCGGAGAAGACCGGCGACCCTGCGGTGGACGACGTGCTGCCGATCCTGGGCCGCAACCTGCACCGCATCGAGGACGTGGTCTCCGAGATCGCCACGATCAGCGGCCTGGAGAACGGCACGATCCCGCTGGATCACCGGCCGTTCTCACTGCCGGAGCTGCTGACCGAGGTGTCAACCGAAGCAGGAACGAGGGTGTCCCTGCCCGCCTCGCCGACAGCGGGCGATGTGATCGGCGACCGTACCCGGATGGCCCAGGTCTTCCGCCGGCTGCTGGCAGCGGTACGCGCCCTCGGCGGCGACGGCACGATGGACGTGACCGAGGAGGCCGGCCACTGGCGAGTGGCTTTCCGCCTGCCGTCCGAACAACCCACCGACCGCCTGTTCACCGGCCCGGGCGGCCAGGGCAACGCGATGGCCCTGATGCTGGCCCGAGCAGTGGTGGGCCGTCACAACGGTCAGGTAGCGGTAGAAACCCTCAACGACACGCCCTACCTATGCACCACCCTCCCCCACTGACCGACTCAGATCACCGCCACCGAGATGTCGTGACCGCCATAGGCTTCCGGAACGCGAGTCACCACCACGGCGCCCATCTGCTTGGTCTCCCAGATCACCTGGCCGACCATGATCGGTCCGATCAGGGCGGAGTGCACCGGATGGTGCAGGAGCCGCGGGCGGGCGATATCACCGACATCCACTGCGGCGTCCGCGGAGAGCGGCAACTCGGTGACGCCGGTGCGACCGAGAATGGCACTCCAGGCGGAGCCTGTGACAGCCAGAACCGCCTGTGCTTCGGCGACCGCGACTGCCGGAACAGCGATGCTGAAGTCGCCATCGGCCGCTCCGCCTAGGAGCTCCAAGAGCCGGGGATGCCCCTGAAACAGTTCCACCAGAGCTGAAGCATCGAGCACGCGTGGCTGGTGGTCTGTCACGCCGCGTCTCTCCGGCGCGCACGCATCGCTTCGACCTGGGCGTCACCCTCACGCATCCACGCCTCGAAGGCCGCTCTCTGCTCCGCTGTCGGTGGCGGCGGCACCGGAATGCCCACAGCGGCGCAGAACTCATGCACAGCCTTACCCCACGCCGGAGGCCTGTCCTCATCCATGTGCATGAGACTAGTAGGCATACGCCAAGATCGCCACCCCCGCCACTACCCCGTCACCGTCATCGTCAGCGCCTCCACCCGGGTCAGCAGATCCTGCGCGGTAAACGGCTTGACCAGGTAATCGTCGGCCCCCGCGTCAAACCCGGAAGCCACATCCAGCCACTGCCCCCGCCCGGTCAGCAGCAGGATCGGAACGTCCGCCGTCTCCACGTCATCCCGCAGCGCCCGGCACACCTCAAGCCCCGTCATCCCCGGCATGCTCACGTCAAGAACGGCACAGTCCGGCACCCGCTCATGCGCCGCGACCAGCCCGTCACGACCAGTGCTGCGCGTGTCCACATCCAGCCCGCCGGACCGCAACACCGTCTCCACGATCTCCAGCACCGTCGGATCGTCGTCGATTACCAGCACCGATGTCACAACCACCACCTCATTAGCCCAGTCCGGCACACCACAGCAAACAATTACCTAGAGTAGTTCTCATGTCTGATCTCGGTGATCGGATCGCCGCCCGCAAACCCTCACGCTGGACCGTGGGGCGCATGCTCGCGGCCGGTTTCACGCTCGCCCTGGTGGCCCTGGCCGTCGTCGGGATCAGTGCGTACGTCCGGATCGGCAGTCTCGTCGCGACCCAGGACCCGATGCGCCACTCGCACATGCTCCTCGGGCAGATCGGCGGGCTCGGCGACGCCATCCACAACCTGGACCGGGTGACCCGGGGCCGGCAGGACCCGCCCACGGCCCAGTGGACCGAGGCGTTCCAGATGAGCCGCTCGATGGTCGACCGCCGGCTCGACGAGGTCCGGTCCGAGGCGGACGGCGACCTGACCCATCTGGCCCTCGCCGGGCGCATCCAGGAGCAGGTGGACACCTGGACACCGACCAGCGGCGGCGACATGAGCCTGATCTTCCCGCTGGTCAGCGAGATGCATCAGCACGAGGAGGCGCAGCTCTCCCGCAAGCTCTCGGAGAGCCGGGCGAGCGCGCAGAACACCCGCTGGCTGATCCTCTGGTTCGTGGTGGCGACGTCGATCCTGGTGGCACTCTGCGCCCGCTGGATCACCAAGAAGATCACCGACCCGGCGAAACAGGTCACCGCGGCCGCCCAGCGCGTTGCCGAGGGTGATCTGACCCAGCGCGCCGAGGTGACGTCACCCCGTGAGCTGGCGCAGATGGCGCAGGCCGTCAACGCGTCGATGACCGCGATACTCACCGCCCACGACGAGGCGGTGGCCGCGACGAACGCGAAGTCGGCGTTCCTGGCGACGATGAGCCACGAGATCCGTACCCCGATGAACGCGGTGATCGGGATGACCGGCCTGCTCATGGAGACCGATCTGGACGAACGGCAGCGCGAGCTCGTCGAGACGGTCCACGCCAGCGGCGGCTCGCTGCTCGTGATCATCAACGACGTGCTGGACTTCTCCAAGATCGAGGCGGGCGAGCTCTCCCTGGACGAGCAGCCGTTCACCCTGCGTGCCTGCGTGCAGCAGGCGATGAACCTGGTGGCGCTCACCGCCGACGCGAAGGGTCTGCACCTGTCCAGCCACTTCACCCCGGAATGCCCGGAGATGGTGTGCGGCGATCAGGCCCGGATCCGGCAGATCCTGGTGAACCTGCTCGGCAACGCGGTCAAGTTCACCGAGCACGGCGCGGTCACCGTCGCCGTCTCGACCGCGCCGGACCTCAACGCCCAGGAGAGCGGCCGGGTCGCGATCCGCCTCGCCGTGCGCGACACCGGCATCGGCATCGCCGCCGATCGGATGGACCGCCTCTTCCTCCCGTTCAGCCAGGTCGACGCGTCGACCGCGCGCAGCTACGAGGGCACCGGCCTCGGCCTGGTGATCAGCCAGCGCCTCGCGGAGGCGATGGACGGCGGCATCACCGCCGACAGCCAGCCCGGTCACGGGTCCACCTTCGCGGTCACCTTGCGCCTGGGCGAGGCCCAGGTCAAAACCCCCCTTGGGTACGCGCAAAGCACCCCAGCCTCGACCGCACTGACCCCGGGCCGCAGCCTCCTGGTGCTGGTCGCCGAGGACAACCCGGTCAACCAGCGGGTCGCCCAGCTCCTGCTGGAACGCCGCGGCCACCGCGTCGAGATGGTCACCGACGGCGAGGCAGCCGTCGAGGCCGTCATGCGTACGCGCTACGACCTGGTCCTGATGGACGTACAGATGCCGGTCCTGGACGGCCTGGACGCCACCCGCCTGATCCGCGCCGACCCGCCGGCACACGGCGCGCCCCGGATCGTCGCGCTGACCGCGAACGTCATGGTCGACGACCGCAAGGCCAGCCGTTCCGCCGGTATGGACGGCTTCCTGTCCAAGCCGATCAACGAGGAGGATCTGGACGTCGTCCTGGCCACCGCGTCGGCGTACGCCGATGTGCGCCTGGCCGGTCAGGGCCCGATGCCGGGACCGGACACCGCGGAGCCGGACAGCATCCGGGCCTGCGTCGACGCGATCGCGGGCGTGGTGCCGGACGACCGGGAGCGGCTCGCCGAGATCCTGCACAACTTCGCCGACCGGCTGCCCGGCGTGCTCGGCAAGATGGAGGAGGCCGCGGCCTCCGGCGACACCCGTAACCTGGCCCGGCTGGCTCACGGCCTGAAGGGCTCGTCCTCCACGCTGGGCGCGAACCGCTTCGCCGCGATCTGCGCCGACCTGGAGGACCGTGCCTTCCGCCACCCGGAGGGCTCCGCCGACCTGCTGCGCGACCTGCACGACCAGGCCCGCGAGGTGAGCGCCACGATGAACACCCTTTCCCGCGAGCTGGTCAGCGCCTAGGACGCAGGGCCGTCGCACTCCTTGAGCGTGACCACCGGCGTGGTGACCTCGGTGGTGCCGTCGTCGCCGTTGAACACGACCCGGCCCCGACCCTGCGCTGCTTTCAGCCGCCAGCGATAGGTGTCGCCGGACCGGGACAGCAGCGGGCTCTTGGCCTTGACCTCGACCCAGGACCACTCGGTGCCGTTCGAGCGGAAGAGCAGATCGTTCTCGATCATGATGTCGGCGCCGAAGTCACCGGCCACGTCGACTCCCGTGTACCCGGTCCGGTGGTCGCCGTCGGTGTCGATGAAGACGTGGTGGAACTCGAAGTCGTCCTGGTACGTGGCGGTGAAGGTGACAGTGCCGCCGGACGAGCATGCCGAGTACTTCACGATCGGCTTCGCCGTCGCGGCCGGCACCGACGAGGACGGCGTGGGTGACGGCGACTCGGCCGCCGGTGGCGTGACGATCGGGAATCCCTTGCCCACCGCGTCGTTTGTCGCCTCGGCCTGCGCGCCGGCGCCGGCCCCGGCGCACCCGGAGACGGTGAGGGCGAGCGCGATCGCGGCCGCCAGGTGCCTGCCCGTACGCTCCCTCACCGTTACTCCACATTGTCTTAAATGTTGATCGATGTCCGACTGGCACCGTACACAACCATCATCGATCGCTTGACGCCAGCCGACGTCATGGCCGAAGGATGAGCCGGATCGGATTGCCCTCCCGGCTCTGCAGGCGCTCCACGGCGGCCGGGGCGTCGGCCAGCGGCAGCACGTCGCTGATCGAGCCGGCCAGGTCGAGCCGCTTCTGCCGGGCCAGCCGGACCAGTTCCTCGACGTGTTCCGCATCCGAGCCGTAGTGCCCGTGGATCGACAGCTTCAGGTAGTTGAAGAAGCTGTCCGAGCTGATCGTCACCGGTTTGTTGGCGATACCGGCGAGGATCAGCTTGCCGCCCCGGGCGAGCACGGTCAGCGCCTGCTCGCGGACCGCCGGTACGCCCGCGAAGTCGAACGCCACCGCGAGCCCGCCGCCGGTGAGCTCCCGGATCCGGCCGGCCTCACCGGGATCCAGTGCGAAGTCCGCGCCGAACGCCAGGGCCCGTTCCCGGGCCGCCGGCAGCGGGTCCACCGCGATCACCGGCGCCGCGCCGATGAGCCGCAGCAGCTGCACCGCGTGCGCGCCGAGCCCGCCGACACCCCAGACCGCCACCGGATCGCCGGCCTTGACCTGCGCGGTCGCCGTGATCGCCGCCCACGGTGTGGACACCGCGTCCGGGATGATGCAGGCCTGCTCGAACGGCAGATCGTCCGGGATCGCCACCAGCGTGTCGGCGCGGGCCGCCGTGTACTCGGCCCAGCCACCGTCGTAGTCGACGCCCCGCGTGTAGACGGTCCCCAGCCGGTCCCGCTGGCCGGCCTGCAGCAGGACCCGGTCCCCCGGCTTCCAGCCCTCGACCCGGTCACCCACCCGGTCGATCGTTCCGGCGGTCTCGTGCCCGAGGGTGACCACGTCACCGCCGAGCAGCCGCGGGGTCAGCCCGCCCTCGATCAGGTGCACGTCGGACAGGCACACCCCGGCCGCCTCCACCTTGATCAGAACCTCCTCCGGCCCCGGCTCGGGCACGTCCACGGACTCCATCCGCAGCGCGCGTTCCTTCAGGTGCAACCGGCCCGCAAGCATCTTCATGAAGATCACCCTATGGGCACCCGGGACCGGCTTCCTTGACATCGGCGCCGATGATGTCGGCGTGACCGAAGCGGAGCTGGTGATCTGGCGTGCCGAGACCGACGATTCCGGGTACGCCTGGCGTAAGGCCGGGATCTACCTGCTGGCCTCCGCCATCCCGATGGTGCTGATCTTCTGCGCCGGCGGGCTGATGGGCGCCATCCCGAACGCGCTCTGGCTGTCGCTGCTGCTCATTCCGGTCGGTGCGATCTTCGGCATCCGGGAGATCCTGATGGACCGCAGGGCAATCGTTGCCGTCGAGCTGCGGAACAACGCGTTCACGGTGACCGGCAGCGATCACCGGCGGACGAGCTATCCGGCCCGCGAGGTGAGCCGGATCGACGTGGTCCGCAACGTGTACGACGGCCGGCCCTCGAATCTCACGATGCGGCTGCACGCCGGCGGCCGGGTTCTGCGTACCCGGCCCGGGCCGCCCGACCTACCGGAGGGCTGGGCGGACGCCGTCCGGATCGCCGAGGTCGAGATGGCCGTCCGCGACAAACACCACCGCGACAGCTGACGAGGCGAGGCGTGACATGACCGGCTGGCGGCGCCGCGAGACCAAGCGGGAAGAACAGATCATCCGGGTTCTCCAAGAACCTCCGGAAGCCATCGACCTGCGCGGAGCCCGGCGCTGGCGGTGGGCGGACGAGCACTGGCGGGTCTGGCTGCGCCGCTCGGCGACCGGGGTGGAGCTGTTCACCCGGTGGCAGGAGTCGGACGAATACCGGTACATGCTGGGCGATGACGCGTACCAAATGCAGTTGATCGAGATTTTGACCCGGGCGACGCCGCGCGATTGTGCGGCGGCGGGTTTCGGCTGCACGCGGCGGATGGATCGGGCGTGCTCGGAGCCGTCGATCTGCTCCCGGGACCCGCTGCCGGCGGCCGGCGTCGATCCGCACCGGGAGGGTCCGGTGCCCGGCGGGTGCGACTCGTTCTACGGCGGCGACGATGTGCGGGTGCGGTTCAGCGCCGGCAACCGGCACCAGGCGGTGCGATGGTCGATGTCGCTGTGGATCGACGGTGTGCGGGTGGGCGCGGGTCTGCGGCTGGCGTCGAGCGGGTGGTGGCTCGACGACCGGTTCTTCGTGGTGCCGGCCGAGGGCCCGGACGAGCATCCGGCCCAGGAGTACACGATGGGCGACCTGGTCAGCGTCATCCACTCGGTGCTGATCCACGACGCCGCACTGTCGGTCACCCGGGTCCTGGTGCCGGGTCCCGAGGAGATGTGGACCGAGCCGTGGGTGGTGCGCGACGGCGACGAGCTGCGCGTTTATCCGGACCAGGAGACCTCGCGGGGGCCGGACCGGACGATCGTTCTCACGGACTGACCGCCGTGACGTCCCGGAGCCACTCCGGTCGTGGAGCCGGATAGTCGGACGACTCGCCCCACTCGCAGGACGGCCCGGTCTCGTCGATCTTCAGCGCCGATCGTTCCAGGTCTTCCGCGTACCGGATCAGCAGCTGCTCCCACGAGGGTGCGATCACGTCCCAGCACCCGGACTCGATATCCACCCGGACCACCTGCCCGACGGTGCCGCCCGGCGCCGGCGCGAGATCGAGGAACCACCAGATGTCGCCGTTCATGTCACCCACCACGACCCGCCGGCCACCCGCATCCATTCTCGGCAGCACCGGCCCGGTGACACTGAGGAACGCGTTGTCGATCAGGTAGGCCCAGGCTCCCGGATTGTCGAACTGCTGATCGTCGCCGGCGTTCGCCCGCCACATGCGCGTACCGTCGACGATGCCCGAGGCGCTGTAGAGACTGTCCAGCGGCACCGGCTGGGGCATCCCCCACTCCGTGCCGTCGTGGATAAGCAGGCTGGCCCGGAAGTCGCTCGGCAGGGTGAGCCCGAGCGCGGTCTCAGCGGCGTCGATCGCAGCGGGGTCAGCGGGCCCGGCGAGCTTGCCGGCCGCCTCCGGCAGAACCTCAGCCAGCACCGCCTCAATCCGAGCCCACGCGTCCGCAATCACGCGACACCCGCCCGGCAGCCAGGCAACCAATCGACAACAGTCACCGCCGCAGTCTAGATAATCCCCGCCCGCGACCTCGAGCCGTCGCTCAGCGAGGTTATGGCACGGCTATGACATGCCTGACCTACGGCTCGCCCGGCCGACGGGCGTCCATGCCGGTCCGAGCGCCTGACCAGCGCGGGATCTCGTCGGCGCAGAGCCGGCCCCGGACCACGCAGCGGCGAGACGGAATGCTTCACGACCCCCAGCCGGGCAGGAACCACGACCGCTCCTGCCCGCGGGGTGCGCGCGGGTAGGGTTCGGGCATGACTTTCGCCGATCGCCTCGAAGAGCAGCTGCGCGCCGTCGAAGCGTCGATCGTGCCCGGCACCGACTGGGGCCGTGAGTTCCAGGAGATCATCGACAAGACCCGGGCCGACGCGCGCAACGGCGACGCGATGGACCTGGACGAGAGCCTCGCCCAGGTCACCGCCATGGTCGCCCGCCACCGCGCCCGCCAAGATCAGTCGGCAACGCAGGGACAAACGGAGAACTAACCCAGCAACAACACGTGCAGGTTTCGCGGGCCGTGCACCCCTTCGACCCGGTTCAGCTCGATGTCGCTCGTCGCCGACGGCCCGCTGATCCAGGTCAGCGGCCGCCGCGCGTCCAGCCGGGCGACCGCGTCCGGCACCGCCGCGACCACCTGTTCCGGCCGCAGCACGATGATGTGCACGTCCGGCAGCAGGGTGATGATGCGCCGGCCCTGGTCCGGTGAGGCGTCCAGGACGATGGTTCCGGTCTCCGCCACGGCCACGGCCGCGGCGGTCAGGACCGCTGCGGCTGCCGCTATCCGGTCCGGCGCGAGGCCGTCGTCGACCAGGGCGCCGGCTGGGCGCCATTCTTGCGGCAGACCCGAGGGTACGAGTACCGCACCGCTGACCAGCCCTTCCACGGTCGACGCGATCTCATCCTCGCGAATCCGGTGGACCGTGGCCTTGTAGTCGACGAGCCGGTCCACCAGCACGTCGAGATCAACGGGCCGCCCGGCGGGCCGATAGTCCCGGGGCACCTCGGGAACCACCAGCGCGTCCCGCAATGCGGCACGCACCCGGCTCAGGATCAGCTCTCGTGACGCGCTCATCGGGCCGCCCACCAATCACGGAACGTCTGCGACGGCATCTCCGGCAGATCACGGCTGGCCGTCCACCCGGTCAGTGGCGGTGGCAGGCCCCGGCCACGACGCCCGGCGATGCGGGCCAGTTTGGCGGCGCGCTGCGCTGACGCGTACAAACGGGGTCTGTCCATGATCCGAGCCGCCGCCTTCATCGCCGCGCGCTCGCCGCGCGGGTGTGGCACCTCGTTGCGCAGGTGGACGAGGATCGACGGGATGTCGATCTTGACGGGGCAGGCGTCGAAGCAGGCGCCGCAGAGCGACGACGCGTAGGGCAGTGACGCGTTGTCCTCGATGCCGGTGAGCTGCGGCGACAGGATCGCGCCGATCGGTCCGGGATAGACCGACCCGTACGCGTGCCCGCCGGTCCGCTCGTAGACCGGGCACACGTTGAGACAGGCCGAGCAGCGGATGCAGTGCAGCGCCGAGCGGCCGGCCTCGTCGGCGAGGACCGCGCTGCGACCGTTGTCCAGCAGGATCAGGTGGAAGTTCTGCGGGCCGTCGCCGGGCGTGACCCCGGTCCACATCGTGGTGTACGGGTTCATCCGCTCCCCGGTCGACGCCCGGGGCAGCAGTTGCAGGAAGACCTCCAGGTCCTGCCAGGTCGGCAGCACCTTCTCGATGCCCATCACGGTGATCAGCGTGTCCGGCAGGGTGAGGCACATCCGGCCGTTGCCCTCGGATTCGACGACGGCGAGCGTGCCGGTGTCGGCGATCGCGAAGTTCGCGCCGCTCACGGCCACCGTGGTCGAGAGGAACGTCTCCCGCAGATAACGCCGGGCGGCCGCCGCGAGCACCGGCGGATCATCCGTCAGCGCGGGGTCCACGCCGGGCATCTCGCGCAGGAAGATCTCCCGGATCTCCGAGCGGTTGCGGTGGATCGCCGGCACCAGGATGTGGCTCGGCTTGTCGTGGCCAAGCTGGACGATCAGCTCGGCGAGGTCGGTCTCGACCGGCGCGATGCCGGCCTCCTCCAGGGCCTCGTTGAGCCCGATCTCCTGGGTCGCCATCGACTTGACCTTGATGACGCGATCAGAACCGGTCTCCTTGACGAGCCGGGTGACGATCGCATTGGCCTCGTTGGCGTCGGCGGCCCAGTGCACGATGCCACCGGCTGCGGTGACGTTCTGTTCCAATTGCTCCAATAAGAAAGGCAGCCGCGCCATCACGTCGGCCTTGATCGCCGACCCGGCGTCCCGAAGCCGCTGCCAATCCGGCAGCTCACCGATGACTTTGCCGGATTTGCCACGAATAGTCGTGGTGGCATGCCTCAGGTTGCGCCGCATCTGATCGTTGCCAAGGGCATCGTGCGCCGCCTCCGGAAACGTCTGGTCACCGCGCAGATTGCCGACACCCCGCGGAGCGGTAGCCGGCATCCCCAGAAAAGTGGTCATGTCACGACTCCGTCGCGGCGAGGATCTCGGCAAGATGGACCGTGCGCACCCCGGACCGCAGCCGCGACAACCCACCCCCGATGTGCATGAGGCAGGACGCGTCACCAGCGCTGCAGACATCCGCGCCGGTGGAGACGATGTTGGTCATCTTGTCGGCCAGCATCGCCGACGACGTCTCGGCGTTCTTGATCGCGAACGTGCCACCGAACCCGCAGCACTGCTCGGCGGCCGGCAGCTCGACCAGGTCGAGGCCGCGCACCTGCCGGAGCAGGCGCAGCGGCTTGTCGCCGACCCGGGTCATCCGCAGGCTGTGGCAGGTCGGGTGATAGGTGACCTTGTGCGGATAGAACGCGCCGACATCCTCGATCTTGAGAACGTCGATGAGCAACTCGGACAATTCGTAAGTGCGCTCCCCCACCGATGACGCGCGGGAGGCCAGCCCCGCGTCACCGTATTTGGCAGCGACCATCGCGTGCTGATGACGAATCGACCCGACGCACGATCCCGACGGCGCCACGATCACGTCATAAGGATCAAACGTCTTCACATACCGCTTCACCAGCGGCAACGCGTCCTTCTGATAGCCCGTGTTCACGTGCATCTGCCCGCAACACGTCTGCTCGAACGGGAACACCACCTCATGGCCGAGCCGCTCCAGCAAGAGCGCTGTCGCCTTGGCAGCCTCCGGGAACAGCGTGTCGGCCAGACAGGTGGCGAAAAGAGCGATCCGCACGGTCACCTCCCTGCCCGCGTGGCCGCTGCCCGCCAGACAGCATCGTCGCCGCGCGGCTCATAACGCACGATGCGTTGAGTCTCGCGCACCAGCGCCCGCATCGCATCCAGACCCCCCTCGACCACCCCGGCCGCCCGGGCCTGGACGAGCAGGTTGCCGATCGCGGTGGCCTCGACCGGTCCGGCGAGCACCGGCAGGCCGCTGGCGTCCGCGGTCAGCTGGCAGAGCAGCGCGTTCAACGCTCCGCCGCCGACCAGGTGCACACTCGACACCGAACGGCCGGACAGCTCCTGGGCCTGGCGCAACGCGCGCCGTTGCGCGAGCGCCAGGCTGTCCAGGATGCACCGGGTGATCGTCGCCCGCCCGGCTTCGGCAGGCAGCCCGGCCAGCTTGCGCAGCCGGCCCTCCATGTCGCCGGGCGGCATGAACACCGGGTCGTCGAGGTCGACGACGTAGGCCAGCCCGGGTTCGGCGGCGGCCTCTTTCAGCAGCTCCGGCAGGTCCGGCGAACCCCACTCGCGCAGGCACTCCTGCAGCGGCCACAGCCCCATGACATTCCGCAGATAGCGAATCGTCCCGTCGACGCCGCCCTCGTTGGTGAAGTTCGCCTCGCGCGACGCGTCACTGAGCACCGGCTCGTCCAGTTCCAGGCCGACCAGCGACCACGTGCCGCACGAGATGTAGGCGAAGTCGCTGCCCTCGGCCGGCACCCCGACGATCGCCGACGCGGTGTCATGCGACCCGACCGCCACGACCGGCGTGCCCTCATGGAAGCCGATCACCTCGCCGGGATGCCGGACCGGAGGCAACACCTCGGCCCGCAACCCCAAATCCGAGATCAAATTCAACGACCATTCTTGGGTACGCACATCGAGCAGCCCCGTGGTCGACGCGTTCGTGTACTCCGCCCCGATCTCACCGGTGAGCCAGTAGGCCAGCAGGTCCGGCACCAGGAGCAGGTGACGCGCCAGCCCGTACTGCGGTGTGTCCCGGGCCGCCATCAGCTGATAGACCGTGTTGAACGGCAGCGTCTGCAACCCGTTGACCGCATAGAGGTCGTCGGTCGCCGCGGCGATCCCGTCGGTCCGCGAGTCCCGGTAGTGCACAGGGTTGCCGAGCAGCGCGCCGCTCGCGTCGATCAGCCCGTAATCGACAGCCCACGAGTCGATGCCGATGCTGTCCACCGGGCCGGCCTTGCGCAGGCCCTCGATCATGCCGCGGTGCAGCGACAGGATGTCCCAGTGCAGGGTGCCGCCGACGCGTACCGGGTCGTTGGAGAACCGGTGCACCACGTCCAGTTCGAGCCCGTTGTCACCGAACCGGCCGACCACGACGCGTCCGCTGGACGCACCGAGGTCGACCGCCGCGAAAACCTTGCTCATCGCAGGAACGCCGCCGCGACACCGGCGTCCACCGGAACGTGCAGGCCGGTCGTGTGCGACAGCTCGCCGGCCGTCAGCACGAAGACCGCGTTCGCCACGTGCTCCGGCAGCACCTCACGCTTGAGCAGGGTGCGCTGCGCGTAGTACTCGCCGAGCTTCTCCTCCGGCACGCCGTAGACCGCGGCACGCTTGGCTCCCCAGCCACTGGAGAAGATGCCCGAGCCGCGGACGACACCGTCCGGGTTGATGCCGTTGACCTTGATGCCGTACCCGCCCAGTTCGGCCGCGAGAAGGCGTACCTGATGGGCTTGATCTGCTTTGGCGGCGCCGTAGGCGACGTTGTTCGGTCCCGCGAAGAGTGAGTTCTTGCTGGAGATGTAGACGATGTCGCCGCCGATGCCCTGCTCGATCAGGATTTTCGCGGTGGCCTTGGCGACCAGGAACGAGCCCTTCGCCATCACGTCGTGCTGCAGGTCCCAGTCCTGTTCGGTGGTCTCCAGCAGCGGCTTCGAGATGGAGAGGCCGGCGTTGTTGACGACCAGGTCGACGCCGCCGAACGCGAGGACACCGGTTTCCAACGCTTTGTGGATCGCCTCGGCATCGGTCACGTCGGCGACCACGCTGATCGCCGCGTCGGTGCCGCCGATCTCGCGGGCCACGTTCTCGGCGGCCTCGCCGTCGCGGTCGGCCACGATCACCACGGCGCCCTCGGCGGCGAGCCGCAGCGCGATGGCCCGGCCGATGCCGGAGCCGCCGCCGGTCACGAACGCGATCCGGGTGGCGAGGGGCTTCGGCTTCGGCATCCGCTGCAGCTTCGCCTCCTCCAGCGACCAGTACTCGATGCGGAACTTCTCCGACTCGTCGATCGGGGCGTACCGGGAGACCGACTCGGCGCCGCGCATCACGTTGATGGCGTTGACGTAGAACTCGCCGGCCACCCGGGCGGTCTGCTTGTTCGCGCCGAACGAGAACATGCCGACACCCGGGACCAGCACGATCGCCGGGTCGGCGCCACGGATCGCCGGGCTCTCCGGGGTCGCGTGCCGCTCGTAGTAGGCGCGGTAGTCGTCCCGGTAAGCGGCGTGCAGTTCCTTCAGCCGGTCGATCACGGCCTCGAGCGGCGCGTCAGGTGCCGTGTCCACGACCAAGGGCTTCACTTTGGTACGCAGGAAGTGGTCCGGGCAGGACGTGCCCAGTGCCGCCAGCTCGGCGAGGCGTTCGCTGCCGACGAAGTCGAGGACCACGTCGCTGTCGGTGTAGTGGCCGACCTGGGTACGGTCCGTCGAGGCGAGGCCGCGGATCACCGGGAACAGGGCGGCGGCTCGCTCCGCGCGTACCGTCTGCTCCAGAGGCTGATGGGTCGCCGCGCCGAAAGGCGCGCTGCGGCCGTGCTCGGCGAGATAGGCCGCGGCGGTGGAGATGATCTCGTTGGAGTTGGCCTCGCAGGCGTCGCTCGTGGCGCCCCACGCGGTGATGCCGTGACCGCCAAGGATCACGCCGATCGCCTGCGGGTTCGCCTTCTGCACGGCGGCGATGTCGAGCCCGAGCTGGAACCCGGGACGACGCCAGTCCACCCAGACCACCCGGTCACCGAAGATCTCCTTGGTGAGCGCGGGCCCGTCCGCGGCGGTCGCGATGGCGATACCGGCGTCCGGGTGCAGGTGGTCGACGTGCGGGACGTCGACGAGCCCGTGCATGGCGGTGTCGATGCTGGGCGCGGCGCCACCCCGCCCGTGCAGGCAGTAGTCGAACGCGGCGACCATCTCGTCCTCGCGCTCCAGACCGGGATAGACGCTGGGCAGGCTCTTGAGCCGGTCGAGGCGGATCACGGCGAGACCGTTCTCGGTCAGCGTGCCGAGGTCGCCGCCGGAGCCCTTGACCCAGAGAAGGTCGACGGGCGTCCCGGTGACCGGGTCGGTGTCGGTGCCCTTGGCCGACGTGTTGCCGCCGGCATAGTTGGTCGTTCGGGGATCCGCGCCGAGGCGGTTCGAGCGGGCGATGAGCTCGGCGACTACGGGGTTCGTCATGACGGTCCTTCGGGCCGGGGCGGGTTCCGTCTTCCAGTTTCACGGGGTTCCCGGGGTTGGGGTTGGTGCTGGTCACGGGCCGTTCTCGGTAGTAGAGAGCCCGTGGTTTCCCGATGCCGGTGTGAAACGTTTCAGAGTTACGGACACATTACGACGCACCACAACCGCGGTCAAGGCCAACCACCACCCATTCCCGCACCCGGCCCAGCACCGGGCTCGGCGCAGCACCCGCCCAGCCCGCCCACACACTCAGCCCGGCCCGGCCCATGCGTCGAGCCCGCCCACGCGCCCAGCCCGCCCCATGCGCCCGAGCCCAGCCCACGCGCCCAGCCCAGCCCACGCGCCCAGCCCTGCCGCGAACCCGGGCCCGGCCACGCGCACCCAGCCCGGTCATGCGCCCGAGCCCGGCCACGCACCAAGCCCTGCCTATACGTCCGGGCCTGCCGCGAACCCGAGCCCGGCCACGCACCCGAGCCGGCCCACGCCTCGCGCGACGCAAACGCTGAAGCCTCGCGGCACTCGCGCGGACACCCCGCCCCCTGGACACGTCCGCCACCACGCGAGCGAGCCGAGCGAGCCGAGCGAGCCGAGCCAGCCGAGCCAGCCGAGCCAGCCGAGCGAGCCGAGCCAGCCGAGCGAGCCGAGCCAGCCGTAGCCCAGGCCTGTTATCGGGCACTCATACCGTGGCTGGACTACGGCTCAGGGGCGCGAGCCGTAGTCCAGCCACGGAATGGCCGTCTAATAACCGCTCTCAGCTACGGCTCGTCCTGCGACACGAGACCTTCCGCGACAGGGTGCACCCGCATCACGACCCGCACCGCGTAGCCGGGCCGCGCGTGTCGAGGTCCGGACGAGAGCGGCGGCAATCGACCAACCCGGACGGCCGAGCCCCGGCTGTTTGACGTCACGCCCCCGAGTAAGCAGCACCCTCAGCTGACCGGCACGGAGAGCACTGACCCTGCTGGTCAATTGAGGTAGCCGCTTACCCGGGGATGCGTGCCGTCGACCTATGGTCGGGCGTGATTTGTCGCCGTAGGTCTCGTCTCCGCGGGGAGCGAGTCACCCAGCCGCGAGTCCAGATTCCGCCAGGCGGGCCGAAGGCAATGCGCCGCGAGTACCCCCGCCCGCTGTGTGTCGAGTTGAGGCGCGTATCGAACCCGAAATCGACACAGCGCAGGCGATCCGCGGGGTCCGTGTCGAATTTGGGGGCGCAGCAAACCCGAAACCGACACAGGCCAGGCGAACCGCGGGGTGCGTGTCGAGTTTGGGGGCGTAGCGAACCCGAAATCGACACAGCCGCTTTGGCCTGCGCGATCTTGGGCCGCCGTTCCCGCCGGGGTGTGGTTCGGGGGCCACGATCGCCACGGGAGGACTGTGGCGGAGAGGCGATCAAGACCTGGCGTCCGCTACTTGCGGGATTTCCAATAACCAGCAGTGCGAGCCAGCCGGCCCTCGCAGGGGTGAGTCCAGGAAATACACCAGCCTCCGAACGTATGCCCCGCACCACTGTGTGCCCCCAACTCTGCGGCGATGGTCACTGCACCTGCGCACCTAGCCGGCGGGGTTCGATCACGCGGGGAGTGCCGGGCGGGGCGCGAGGAGCGAGCCCACGGCCGGGCCGGCGAAACAGCCGCCGACTCCGCCGACCCTGCCGACCCGCCGACCCGCCGCCCTGCCGACCCGCCGCCCCACCGGCCCGTCGGCCCGCCGGCCCACCGGCCCGCCGCCCCGCCGACCCCGCCGACCCCGCCGGCCATCGATCGGGGAGGTGGAAACCGGCGATTAATGGGACGCGGTGGTTGGCAACTCAGCGTACATTTGTACACATGTCCGTCAGTGAGAAGAGCATGCACGCACGGATGCTCGCCGGAGAGCTCTACATCGCCGATGACCCGGATATCGCCCGGGAGTCCGCCCGCGCCCGGCGCCTCGCCCACGAGATCAACGCGATGGATCCGACCGACGATGACCGGCGGCGGGAGCTGCTGACCGAGCTGCTCGGCGGGTTCGGTGAGGGCAGTGAGATCCGGCCGCCGTTCCAGTGTGACTACGGCTTCCAGACGACGGTCGGTGCGCGTACGTTCGCGAACTTCGGTCTTGTCGTTCTGGATGTGGCGAAGGTGACGATCGGTGACGACGTGCAGATCGGGCCGAACGTTCAGCTGCTGACCGCTACGCACCCGCTCGAGCCGGGGCCGCGCCGGGACAAGTGGGAGTCGGCGGAACCGATCGTCATCGGGGACAACGTCTGGCTCGGCGGCGGGGTGATCGTCTGCCCCGGCGTGACGATCGGCGAGAACACCGTGGTCGGCGCCGGTTCGGTGGTCGTGAAGGATCTGCCGTCCAACGTGGTCGCGGTCGGTTCGCCGGCGCGCGTCATCCGCGAACTGTGAGCCGGACGCGCGCCGACGGCGTCGTGCGTCAGGCCACCCCGGCAGCAAACCCCGCAAAAGCCGCCCCCGCAAAAGCCACCCCAGCGAAAGCCGCGCCAACCAAAGCCGGCCTGCCCAAAGCCAGCCCATCCAAAGCTGGCCTGCCCAAAGCCAGCCCATCCAAAGCCAGCCCGTCCCAAGCTGGCCCGACCGAAAAAGCCCACCACGACCCCACTAAACGCAACAACCCGCGCCGCGCTCGCCGTCACGACCCGGATCGCAAGGATCGCATCGTCGACGCCGCCATCCAGGTGATCGCCGAGCACGGTGTAGCCGGCACCACGCACCGGCTGATCGCGGCGGCGGCGGATGTCCCGCTGGGTTCGCTGACGTATCACTTCACCGGGCTCGACGATCTGCGCGCGCAAGCCTTCAAGCGGCACGCCGAGCGGATGTCAGCGACGTACGCCGCGCACTTCGACGGGGTGCACGACCGCGACCAGCTGATCGACGCGGTGACCCGGCTGATCCACGGCGACGCGGGCGCCGACACGCACGACTGGGCGATCGCGTACGAGCTCTACCTCGCCGCGCTGCGCGACCCGGCCTTGCGCGAGGTCACCGAGACATGGATGCGGGCCAGCCGCGCGGTACTGGAACGCTTCGTCGATCCGGTGACCGCCCGCGGGGTGGACGCGCTGATCGAGGGCCTCGTCATTCATAAAACTCTGGCGACCACCCCGGTGCCGGTGGAGGAGATCCGCGCGATAGTCACCCGAGCCGTCGGTAAGCCGTAAAAAAACCGTCACCCGGCCACTCCGGCAACCGCCGCCGCCTGCTCCTTGTGCCTGGCGAACACCAGCACCACCACCGCACCCACCAGCGCCAGCCCGGCCGCGATCAACAGAGCCGTATCAAGCCCATCCACAAAAGAGCCCGAACCATAGGCCGAACCGAACACCGTCCCGAGCACCGCCACCCCGAACGCGAACCCCAGCTGCCGGAACGCGTTCATCGCGCCGCCCGCCATCCCGCTGCGCTCCTTCGGCACCTCGTCAAGAATCGCCGACGACATGGTCGGCAGAACCATTCCGACGCCGAGCCCGACCAGGACCAGCCCGGGAATCAGCACACCCCCGCCGGACGACGAGTCAACCCGCGTCTGCAGCAGATCACCGGCAGCCACCAGCAGCAGGCCGACACCGACGGTCCAGCGCGCCGGCCGCCCCTGCAGCGCCCGACCAGCGAAAACGCCGACCACCAGCGACGCGAGACTCATCGGCAGCGCGCCGAGCAGCCCGGCGTCAACCGGCCCGTGACCGAGGATCCGCTGAAGCCACACGGTCGTATAAGGCATCACCGCGAACGCCGCCGCCTGGGTGAGAAACGCCGCCGCGATCAGCGAGGCGAACGCCGGCCGCCGGAACAGCCCAAGATCCAGCATCGGATGGTCCGAGCGCCGCTCGACAACCATAAATACGATAAATCCGATAAGTCCAGCAGTGATCGACCCGATCGTCACCCCGGCACTCCACCCTGACACCGAAGCCGAGATCAGCCCATAGGTCAACGCCCCCGCCCCCACCGTGAACGCCACCGTCCCCGGCACATCGAACCGGCCCGCCCGCGGCGCACGGGACTCCACGACACCCCGATAGGTGAACCAGGCCGCAGCGGCACAGATCGGCAGGTTCACCAGGAAGATCCAATGCCACCCGAGGTGCTCGGTCAGCAGCCCACCGGCGATCGGCCCGGCAGCCGCGGCCGCACCGTTCACCGCTCCCCAGACACCGAACGCCACACCCCGATCCCGCCCCTGATAGGTCACGTTGAGCAGCGCGGCCGTCGTGGCATACATCGCCGCACCCCCGATCCCCTGCACGATCCGGGCGCCGATCAGCGTCGCCGCATCCGGCGCCAACGCACAGATCAACGACGAAACCCCAAAGATCAAGAGCCCGATTCCGTACGCGCGGCGGCGCCCGTACCGATCGGCCAGTGACCCGGCGCCGAGCAGGAGCGCAGCGAGTGCGAGGGCGTAACCGTCGAGGATCCATTGCAGTTCGCCGGCGCCGGCGCCGAGGCTGGCGGCGATGTCCGGCAGGGCGACCACGACGACGGTGACGTCGACGAGAAGAAGGAACGTGCCGAGACAGACGGCGACGAGCGGTGACCATTTGTGCATGCGAAGCACTGTGCCGGTCCGGCGGCGGAGAGAGCGACGCAGAACGTGGAAACCGGCGGATCTCGACACCTGATTACGCTGGGTCGATGGAAATCGACACGCTCGACCAGCAGGTGATCCACGCGTTGCGGATCAACGGCCGGGCCGGTTACCGGGAGATCGGCGTGGCCCTCGGCGTCGCCGACCAGACCGTGGCCCGCCGGTACCGCAAGCTGCGCGAACAGGCCGGCCTGCGGGTCGTGGCGCTGCCGAACCCGCTGACGCTAGGTCAGGAGATGTGGACGATCCGGTTGCGTACCGCGCCGGATGCGGCGACGACCATCGCCGCGGCGCTCGCGCGTCGCCGCGACACGGTCTGGGTGAGCCTGACCAGCGGCGGGACGGAGATCTCCTGCAGCGTACGCGTACCGGCCACCGCCGACTGGGAGTCGCTGCTGCTGGAGAAGCTGCCGCGTACGCCGCGTCTGGTCTCGGTGACGGCGCACTGTCTGATCCACCAGTTCAGCGGCGGAGCGATCGGGCCGGACGGCCGTGACCAGGCGCTGACCAGCGAGCAGATCGAGGCCCTGACGCCGGAGCGGCTGCCCGGTCACCCCCAGCTGACCGATGCCGATCAGCCGCTGATCGACGCGCTGGCCCGGGACGGCCGGCTCGGGTACACCGAACTGGCGGCGGCAACCGGGTGGCCGGAGTCCACCGTGCGCCGGCGGCTACGCGACCTGCTGGGCACCGGCGCGCTCTTCTGCGACGTGGAGATCGACCCGGACGCACTCGGATATCGGGGCCGGGTGATGCTCTGGCTGTCGGTGGCGCCGTCCCGGCTCGCCGAGGTCGGCGCCGCGCTGGCCGCGCACGACGAGGTCGTCTTCGCGGCCGCCACGACGGGGCCGACGAACGTCACCGCCACCGTCGTCTGCCAGGACATGGCCGGCTTCTACCGCTATCTGACCGAGAAGATCGGCTCCCTCGACGGGGTGGAGCGGGTGGAGTCGGCCCCGCTGGTCCGCCACGTGAAGCAGGTCGGATCGATCAATTGAAAAATTCTGGTTACCGATGCAACGGAAGCAGGGGTGCCAAACGTCCTTGATCTACGAGGGCACTCCCCTGCCCCCGGGGCCGTGCCTGGCACGGAGGCGGCGGCGGTACCGATTCGGGCCGCCGCCGCTCCCGCTCTTCCCTCAGTGGTCAAAGGTGAATCCGGCCGCGCGCAGCTTCGCCGAGCTCATCGGCACCACCGGGGTGGCGATCTCCGCGCGATAGGTCAGGTCCGGCCAGCCCTCTGCCGCGCAGATTCCGGCGAAGACCTCCCGGTTGGTCGGCGGCGTGACGGCGTCCGGTACCGCGTTGTAGACCCCGGTCAGGCCACCGGTGACCACAAAGTCGAGCGCCGCGGCGGCATCCCGGTAGTCGATCCGATAGAGCAGGGCCTCGCCGTCGAACGGCACGCTGCCGCCGAGCATCTCGTGGGCCAGCTTCACCCGGCTCGGGTAGTCGATGTCGCGCGGATGCCCGTACACATCGGGAAGACGCACGACCGCGCCGCGCGCCGCGGCCAGGACCGCCGCCTCGGCCGCGATGAAGTTGCGCGGCGAGGCGTCCGGATCGTCGGTGAGCGGCGTGGTCTCGTCGACGACGGGCGCGAGACCGCGACCATAAACGGACACCGAACTGGTGAAGACGACGCGATCATGGACCGCCGCCGCGGTACGCGCCGTAGCGGTCAGGGTGTCGGCGTACTCGGCTACGCGCGCCGTGGCGTCGAAGGCGCGGGTGATGCGCGGGCTCACCGTGAGCACCACCGCGTCGGCGCCGGTGACCGCTTCGGACAGCGCGGAACGGTCACTGCCGCGCAGCACCGCGACCGACGCGCAGACCGCGCCGACCTCGGCGGCCCGGGCGGGCGAGGTGGTCGTCCCGACGACGTGGTGACCGGCCGCGGTCCAGCGCCGGGCCAGCTCCATACCGACGTTCCCACAGCCGACGATCACGTATCGCATAAGCACTCCGCCCTATGGAAACGCCGTTTCCACAGAACCCTAGCGGCAGATCGTCACCGGAGGACCGTCCGGATCGGATGGGCATCACGAAACACGGCGATGGGCGAATTGTCGCGCGTGGGTGGCGTCGTTAACGCGTACCGAAGAAGGGTTTTGAGCGGGCGGCGAGGCGGAGAGCGGGACCGAGGACGCCGGTGAGCGCCGCCATGCGGCGCGGATAGGAGACCAGGGCTGGGCGTTTTCGGACACAGGTCAGGAGTACGTCGACGGCCTTCTCGGTCGGGATGCGGAATGGGGTGACCGGTGACTTCGCCATCTTGGTGTCGACGAAGCCGAAGCGGACCGTCGTCACCGCGACGCCGCGCGGGCGCAGTGCCGCGTCCAGGCCGAGGAAGTACGCACTCAGGCCCGCCTTGGAGGCCGCGTAGCCGGGCGCGTCCGCGCTGATCAGAGTGTCGGCCATGCTGGACAGCCCGATCAGGTGCCCGCGACCGGCGGCCAGCATCTTCGGGACGATCACCTCGACGGTACGCGCGGCGCCGAGCAGGTTGACCTCGATGGCCCGGGTCTGCGCGGTGAAGTCGTCGGTGAGGGTGTCACCGATCCCGGCCGCGTAGACGCAGAGGTCGACGTTGTCGATTTCGGACAGGGCCCGGGGGAAGTCCGGCGAGGTCACGTCCACGACGCGGTGGTCGCCGACCGGGGCCGGGCTGCGCGACAGTCCGGTCACCTGCCAGCCGCCGTCGATCAGTCGTCTGGTCAGCGCGAGACCGATCCCGTCACTGTTGCCCACGATCAATGCGTGCATGAACAGCGATTATGAGCGGTGCGACTCGATCCGGCGCACGATTTCCCCCGCGCCCTGGTTCCACGGCGTGCCGTGGCCGGGCAGCACCCACGTCACGTCCAGCTCGGCGATCTTCGCGAGGGAGGCGGCGGCCTGCGCCGGGTCGTCGGTGAACGGGGCCGGCTGGGGACCGTTCTCGCCAGTCAGCACGTGCCGGGTGGTCAGCGCGTCACCCACGAAGACCGCGTCGGCGGCCGCCGAGTGGATCGCGATGCTGCCCGGTGAGTGCCCGGGCAGCCCGATGATCCGGGGCGCTCCGGGGAGGTCGAGCACCTGACCGTCTTCGATCGTGTTCACCTCGGTCAGGTACGTGGTTTTGAGACCACCCTTGCGGGACGCGTACCAAAAGAAGCTCGTGATCCCACCCAGCTTGACCTTTCCCCAGGTGGGTTTGGTTTTGATCTCGCCGCGGGCGCGCGCGGCGTCGGCCGCGTGGACGAAGATCGGCACCTGGTGGTCGCGTCGCAGTCGCTCGGCGAAGCCGAGGTGGTCGGAGTCACCGTGCGTGAGAATGACGCCGCGGATGTCGGCGACGGAGAGGCCCAGGCTTGTCAGTTCGCTGATCAGTTCCGGCCATTGGCCGGAGAGTCCGGCGTCGATGAGCGTGACGCCCTCGTCGGTGACGATGAGGTAGACCGCCACGATGTCGCTGCCGATGCGGTGGAGTTGGGGACCCAGCTTCATGATGGCTAAGGTACATAGCTATGATGGCTACGGTCAATAGCTATCGTTTGTTGTGGCCTGTGGTTGTTGAGGCTTGCAGTCGTTGAGGCCTGTGGTCGTTGAGGCCTGTGGTCGTTGAGGTCTGTGAGGGAGCGCTTATGCCGACGCCGGAACGCACGTCGCTGGACGAGATCGTCGGGGCCGCGCGGGAGATCCTTGAGGCCGACGGCCTGGCGCGGCTGACGATGCAGGCCGTCGCGGAGCGGGTCGGGGTGCGTGCGCCGTCGCTCTACAAGCGGGTTCGCAACCGGGAGGCGCTGATCCAGTTGGTCGCGTCGGCGTCGGTCGACGATCTGGGCGCGCGGCTGGGTGCGGTGGTTCGCACCGGTGACCCGCGGGCGGATCTGGCTTCGCTGGCGCGGGCGTTCCGGGCGTTCGCTCATGCCCGCCCGGCGGCCTATCGGCTGATCATGGCGTGGTCGCCGGAGGTCGTGGTCGCCGTGGACGTCGAGCGGCTGGCGCAGGCGAGCGCACCGATGCTGGAGGTGTCCGCGCAGCTGGCGGGGCCGGGGAACGCGCTGGAGGCGGCGCGCCTGGTCACCGCGTGGGGGAACGGGTTCATCAACATGGAGCTGGCGGGCGCGTTCAAGCTGGGTGGGGATGTCGAGGAGGCTTTCGAGTACGGGATTGAGAGGCTGGCGCGGGCGCTGGCGCTGTAGTCGCGGGGTGTGCTGGCTGGCGCGGGCGCTGTAGTCGCGGGGTGTGCGGGCCGGCGTTGGCGCTGCAGGCGCTGGCTGGCATTGCCGGTTTGCGTGATTGGCCTGTTCTGCCCTGTGGCCTGGACCGGTTTGGCACTCGCTCCGGTCGGCGGTGGCTTCCTTGGCCTGCCCTCTCGCCGTGGCTTCCGGGCCTCGCGGGCCGGCCACTCCCGTGCTGAGTTTGGGCGCGGGCTGGGTCTCGCCTCGAACCCGGCCCGCGCCACGCAGCGGAGCTCCCCCGAACTCGGCCCGCTGCCAAGATTCCACCAGATGCGGGGTGGGCTGAACACGCAGAACGATATGCAGAACTAGTGATTCCGGGGTTCCGATGCCGAGGGCCGCTGGGCTTGTTGGGCTGTCGTTGCTTTCCTGAGCGCGCCACGCCCGAGCTGGGGGTGGTCCTGGAAGGTTCGGCGGGCGCGGGGTTTGATTTTCTTATGCTGGGATTTCGGGCTGGAAAGCGGCTTGATCGAATGCTTACCGGTCGCTTCTTCGGGCTGGAAGAATTGGGCCATGGGACAGCGGGGATTGTTCACCAGAGCCGAATTAGCGTCGTGGCGGGACCGAACCGCCAGGCGCAATTATTCGGCCGAGGCTGAGGAATTCCGGCGTCAGCACGAGCGCCATCGCGCGTGGGGGCTCAACCGTCGGCACGCCGAGCGC
The DNA here is from genome assembly GCF_003259845.1 of Actinoplanes lutulentus. GTDB lineage: Bacteria > Actinomycetota > Actinomycetes > Mycobacteriales > Micromonosporaceae > Actinoplanes > Actinoplanes lutulentus. The sequence continues at coordinate 192,223 of NZ_QLMJ01000009.1, read as the reverse complement.
CTGCGGCAGATTCGCGAGGCCTCGAAGGACGTTCAGCCTGCAGCGCCCGAGCCAGCCACCCCGCCCGACCTGGTTGATCCGGGCATCCACACCGGCTCGGATGCGCGTCCCTTCCGGTGCGCCCGTTCCGATCCTGACCATCGGGCGGCGGGTTTGACTGACACTCCTGAGCAGGGAGAACAGGGAGGTTTTCCGGGCATCACTTCGGAGACGTCTCCCGAGCCCGCTTGCCCGGAGGCCGCGAGCCCCGATCCCACGGAGTCCGGACGAACGGACTCCGGGCCTGCGGACGCCGGGCCTGCCGAGTCCGGGCCTGCCGAGTCCGGGCCTGCCGAGTCCGGGGCTGCCGAGTCCGGACGGGCAGGTTCGGGATCCACCGGTGCCGGGCTTGATATCAGCCAGGAAATGGAGCCGATTCCCCATTCCGAAAATTGCCGGAACAAAGCACGCATCTTCGGAAGGTCACGAAGCCCTCCCATACATCGGCAGGAATCGACACCTCAGCCGCGATTCGCATTGTTTACTGTTTCAGGCTGCGCGCCTTGATTCCTGACATCGGCTAAAGGAGAGCCGGGGTTGGAGGACGACCGCTGCGCTGGTTCTTGCGGCTCTGCTTGGGTCACTGGGATCCTCTGCGGTCATGACCTTCCGCGTTGGGGACGTGCTGCGGATCTCGGTGCCGGCCAGGTCCACGATTGTCACCGAGCGCAACGGGTGGACGCTCTCGGTTCGGTGGCCCTGGTGGGAGGTCGATCCTGAGTCGGAGTTCATCCGGTGGAACGGTGACGTCGGTATCGGGCTCGATACCCGGGACGAGCTCTATGCCACCGGTTCCGCCTGCTCACACGCTTGCGCCTGGCGACTCCTGCGAGGTCGGCATGCCGGAGCGGATCGTGCACGTCATCGAGGTGCAGGAGTCCGACCCGCCCATGGTTACCGGCTGGTTGCCGCGGACCAGCCTTGAGCTGCTTGTTCTCCGGGCTGGTGAGGCGCAGGACCCGAGGGCCGAGTTCCAGGGCACGGGGATTCAGCCGCATGGCGGAATCCCGTACCGAATTGAATTGGTCTTTCGTCCTTTTGCCTTTCTTGAGCTCGGCGACGACGTGGCCGGCGCGGACGGGCGGGCGTGGCGGTTCGACGGGCCGTGGGCGTGGACGGCCTACGACGGCGGCGCGGGGCTGCCGGTGTGGCCGCTGACGCTGATCGAAAACGGAAACGGAAACGGAAGCAGGCCGGTCAACGACGGGAGCACTCATGACGACGAGATGAATCGATGGCGTCGCGCCGCCGGGCTGCCGGCCTGATCACGCGGACGGTCAGCTTCGCCGGGGCGCCCGCATGACCAGTCGGCTGCCACTTTCGCCTGCCGCCCGGATGAACCTGGCCGCCGCCAACACCGTCTGACTGCCAGCAAGACCAAGCGGCTGCCACCTCAAACCGGGCCACCGCATGGCCGGGCCGACGCATGGCCGGGCCGACGCATGGCCGGGCCGACGCATGGCCGGACCGGCTGCCGCCTCTATCGGCCCCGCGTGATCGAGGCGGTTGTCACCTTCGCCTGGCTGTTCGGGAGGCTGGTGGAGACATGTGCTTGTCGGCGGTTTTGTAGGTGATCACCGGGACTGTGGTGAGCCGCGGGGTTGCCAGGCTGAAGACGGTCAGGTCGGCAATTACCTGCTCGATGCGTTTGTAAGCGGTCGGGGCCTCCTCGAACAGCAACTGGCGGTCGCCGCAGACGACTAAGGAGCCGACGGGTGTGCGCCGGAGTTCCTCGACGGTGTGTTTGGCCTTGCCCCGCTTCAGGGCGTCGGATCGGGACATCTTGCGGCCTGCGCCGTGGGCCACCGAGAAACCCGCGTCGGGGCCGGCGTGCGCGGACACCAGGTAGGACCTGGTGCCTCGGGTGCCGGCGATCAGCACGTCCTGCCCGTCGCCCGGTGCGGCGCCCTTGCGGTGCAGGTAGAGCCCGTCGCGGATCTCCACCGCGTTGTGACAGACGTCGAGGATCGGTTCGCCGACGTCGGCACCGAGCGCCGATCCGACGCGTTCGGCCAGGGTGCGCCGGTTCAGGCTTCCCCACAGTACGGCCGAGTCGTGCGCTTCGAGATAGGCGGCGGGGTCGGTGGCCGGGCCGGCGCCGTGCACTTCGGTGTGTGCCCGCAGGATCCGCTCACCGAATCCGCGGGACCCGCTGTGCACGATCAGCACATGATCCCCAGCGGCCAGAGCCGGTGACGCCGACGCCGACGCCGACGGCGAGGCCAGCGGCGACCGCGAGGCCAGCGGCGACGTCTGCGACAGCGACGGCGACGGCGACGGCGACGCCTGCAGCGACGTCTGCGCCGACGTCTGCAGTGACGTCTGCGGCGACGTCTGCAGTGACGTCTGCGGCGACGTCTGCGCGGGCGGCAAAGGCGGTGCCGTCGGCGGCGCGGGCGGCAAAGCGCGCGGCGGTGGGAAGACCTCGTCCACCCTGGCTAGCTCTACGAAGTGGTTGCCTCGGCCTACCGTGCCGAGGCCCTCCCCGTATCCGCCCGGGACGTCGCCTGGTGGTGGCACTGGCTCGTCGAGGTCGGGGAAGCGTTTGGCCAGGCGCTCGGGGACGACCTTCTTGAGGCGGAACGGGAAGACCGCGATGCCGCAGCCGATGTCCGAGCCGACGAGGAAGGGGTACAGCACCGACGACAGCATGGCGGCGCCGATCGGGGCGCCCTTGCCGGGGTGCAGGTCGGGCATTCCGGCCACGTGGATCATGCCGTCCAGGGCTGCGACCTGGTGGCATTGGGTGATCGCGGCGGACTCGATCCAGCTGGACGGGCCCGCGAAGACTTTTACAGACAAGATGACGATCTTTCTCAGTCAAGGATTGGCACAGGCTGAAGGCGGATCGTCAGTACGTCATGTCGATCATTGTTGGCCCAGTTCACGGCTGCGGCAACGGAATTTCCGTCGTGTTACATATCGCGGCAGCATGTACTCAGTGGGATTACCGGCAGGTAACGAGCGGCGAGATCTTAACCACATCGATCTATGTGTGAACGATCCCACACCCCAGGGAGCACTCGCATGAAAGTTTCGCTTCTCTTCGCCTCGATCGCCGCGGCAGCAACAGTCCTGGTCGCGCCGACGCAGGCCCTCGCCGCCAACCCGTACGAGCGGGGACCCGCACCCACGAACGCCAGCATCGAGGCGTCACGTGGCACGTACGCCGTCTCGCAGACCACGGTGGCCCGCCAGAGCGGCTTCGGCGGCGGCACCATCTACTACCCGACCAGCACCGCGGACGGCACGTTCGGCGCGGTCGCCATCTCCCCCGGATTCACCGCGACCCAGTCGAGCGTCGCCTGGCTCGGACCCCGGCTCGCCTCGCAGGGCTTCGTGGTGATCACGATCAACACGCTGAGCACTCTGGACCAGCCGGACAGCCGCGGCACCCAGCTGCTGTCCGCGCTCGATTACCTGACCGGGACCAGCTCGGTGCGTACGCGCATCGACGCCACCCGGCTCGGCGTGATGGGCCACTCGATGGGCGGCGGCGGCAGTCTCGCGGCGGCACGCACCCGTCCGGCGTTGCAGGCGGCCGTGCCGCTGACCCCGTGGCACGGGACAAAATCGTGGACCACGGTACGCGTACCCACGATGATCATCGGCGCGGAGAACGACACTGTCGCACCGGTGGCGTCGCACTCCGAGCCGTTCTACACAAGTTTGTCCAGTGCGCCGGACAAGGCGTACCTGGAGGTCAACAACGCCACGCACTCGGCGCCGACCGAGGGTGGCAACGTCACGGTCGCGAAGTACGCGCTGTCGTGGATCAAGCGCTTCATCGACAACGACACCCGGTACGACCAGTTCCTGTGCCCGGCCCCGAGCGGTTCCACGATCCAGGAGTACCGCGCCACCTGTCCGCACGCGTAGCCCGTACCGCGTAATTGTGAACGGCCCGGTGGCTCTGATGCAAAGAGCCGCCGGGCCGTTCACTGGAAACTTACAATTCAAGAATTATGCGCCTCGCCATCACCATTCTTCTGCTCGCCGTTTTCGGCGCTGCCGCACCGGCCGAAGCCTCCACCGGCGGCACGCTCCGGATCCTGTCAGCCGCCGACGACGTCGATTTCGATCCGGCGCGCAGCAGTTCCTCGGCCATCAGCCTGCCCAGCCTGGTGCTGCGCCGGCTGAACACCTGGGACGCCCGGCCCGGCAAGCCGACCCTGGTCACGCCCGATCTGGCGACCGACACCGGGCGCAGCGACGACGGCGGGCGCACCTGGACGCACACCCTCAAGCCCGGCCTGAAATATGCCGACGGCAGCCCGATCACTTCGGCCGACATCAAATTCGGTGTCGAGCGCACTTTCGCGGCGAAGCATTCCGGCGGGCTCGGATATCACCGGTCGCTGCTGGCCGGCGGGGCCGATTATCGTGGGCCCTACGACGGCGAGAAATTGGACTCCATCGAGACGCCCGATGACCGGACCATCGTGTTCCGGCTGCGGATGGCGTACCGGGACTGGCCCTGGATCGCATCGATGGCGGCGTTCGTCCCGGTGCCGGAGTCGAAGGACGAAGCGGTCGCCTCCGGCCCGTACCAAATCGCCCTGAAGAAGCGCGACAAGCGCGCCGAGCTGATCCGCAACCCGCACTGGGATCGCGCCAGCGATCCGATCCGGACCGCCGAGCCGGACCGGATCGTGATGGAGCTCGGCCAGAGCGCGGAGGAACAGGCGCGGCGGTTGGTCGCCGATGCCGGCAAGGACCGGTACGCGATCGGCACCGCGCTGCTCCCCACCGACACGCTGAAGCGCATCCACCAGAGCTCTGAGCTGCACAAACGCTTGATCACCTCGGCACCGGACGCGCTCGAATACCTGGCGATGAACACCACGCGCGGCCCGCTGGCGGTGCGCAAGGTCCGGCAGGCGATGCAGTACGCGATCGACAAGCGCCCCCTGATGCAGGCCTATGGCGAGTACACGACCGTCGAGTACGCCAGCGCGCTGATCGGCCCCGGTATGCCCGGCCGGGTCGACTACCAGCTGTACGCAAAGGATCCGTCCGGCGATGTCGCCACCGCGAGACGGCTGCTCGCCGAAGCCGGCCACGCCGACCTGAAACTGACGCTGAGTTACGACGACGAGATCCGCTGGCGGGAGGAGGCGGAGACGATCGCGCGCGGGCTGGCCCGGGCCGGCATCGCCGTGACCCTGAAGCCGATCGTCGACCCGGCCGAGGACTTCGAGCTGAGGGTGAGCGCCTGGCTCGCCGACTACCCGAACCCGGCCGCCAGCATCCATCCGCTGTTCACGTCGCGCGGCAGCGACCACAACATCACCGGGTACGCCGACCCGGAGGTCGACGCGGCGATGGACCGCGCGTTCGCCGAAGCCGACCCGGTCAGGGCGCAGGCGCAGTGGGCGAGCCTGGATCGCCGGATCATGCGGGACGCGCCGGTGGTGCCGCTGCTCTACAGCGGGATCTCGACGATGCACGGCTCCCGGGTCGAGAACCTGACCGCGACGGCCAACCCGCACTTCCTCAACTACCTGCGCCTGTCCCTGCGCAGCGACACTCAGTCCAGCAGCCACTGATGCAGCTGCGTGCCGAACGGTGTCAGGGCGCCCGCTGTCAGCACCACCCACGCCCCGGTGCTCTTCAGCAGCCCGCGCAACGTCTCCCGGTCGCCCACCTGCCAGGTGTGCATCACCATCCCGAGTCCGAAAAAGACCGTCACGAACGCCACCGGGTAGATGAAGTACGCGACGAACATCCCCGGCACGAACCCGTAGACCAGCGGCGCCTCGGGCAGCGAGTCCATCGGGTCACCGAGGCGGTCCAGCCCTGGGTCGAACACCGCGCCGAGGTCGTTGGCACGCAGCGCGGCCAGCAACAACACGCCGAAACTGCTGATCAGGCACACCACGAGCAGTGTCCACTGTGCCCACACGAGAACGCGGCCACCGGCCGACCGTTGATCCACGGCGCGCAATCTATCCAACGATGATCTTCAGAAGAGCGTGAGGGGTGCTTCCGGCTCCGGCAGCGGCAACGGGTCGGGCAACGGCTCCAGCTCCGGCACGAGCGCGCGCACCTCGTCATGGAATCGGCGGCACAATTCCGGCGCGTCAGCATTGTCGGGAGTATGCACGAAAACGGTCGGCGCGCGCCCCTCACGCAGCCATTCCGCGGTCGTTCTCACCCATTTCTGCCAGCCTTCTATCGTACGATCGGAATCGTCTCGTCCCAGATAGCGCACGATGGGTCGTGCCGTTGTCGCATGCTCGCGAAGCGGCATGCGAGGCTTTTTCGTCCAGGCGTCGCGCTCGGCGTCGCTGGTCGGCGGGCTGGCGAAGAACGTGGTCGTGTCGAACGGGACCCATTCCGCATCGACCGCGGTCAGCATTTCTTCGAGCCGGCGCGGGTCGGCGAAGAATTCCGGGTGGCGCACTTCAACGGCCCAGCGATGCCCTGCGGGCATTCGCCGCAGAAATCGGTACAGGTCGTGCAGATCTTGCGGTCCGAATGCGCCGGGCAATTGGATCCAGAGCGCTTGGGTACGATCCTTGAGCGGCTCAATCGCGTCAAAGAAAGCAGCCAGCGGCTCATCGGCGTCGATCAGCCGGCGCTCATGCGTCACTATTTTCGGAATTTTCAGCACAAATCCGAAATCGTCGGGTGCGTGTGCGGCCCAGCTCTCCACGGTCTCCCGGGTCGGGATCGCGTAGAAGGTCGTGTTGCCCTCGACGGCGTTGCACCAGCTCGCATAGGCGCGCAGCCGATCGCCGGGCGTCGCCGGATGCGGCTGGAACCGGCCCTGCCACGACTTGAGACTCCACATGGCACAGCCGACGCGCAGCCTCATCCGAGCGGGGCTTTCGTGCGGACTCATCTGAGTGGAGTCTTCGTGCCGGCTCAGTCGAGCGGAGTCTTCGTGTGGGCTCATTCGAGCAGGGCTTTCGTCAGCTCGTCGGGGCGGCTCAGGGCGTTGAGGTGGCCGCCGGGCAGGCGTTCGACGTCGAGGCCGAGCCGGTCCCGGGCTACCCGCGCCTGGAAGTCCGCCGGGAAGAATCGGTCATCGGCGCCGGCGAGGGCCCGGGTCGGCACGTCCGGCCAGGCGGGCAGCGGCCAGGGCAGCCCGAACACGGCGCCGGACTGCGGGCTGCCGTGCGCCATGGCGTAATCGGTCAGGTCCTGCGGGACGTCGTGGAAGAAGTAGACGCCGAGGTCGAACTCCGCGTCCGGGTCACGGCCCTGGGCCCGGTCGTTGTCGCGGCGCGCCTGCTCCTGGCCGGTGTTCGCCCACCAGTCGCCGCCGGTCTCGCCGGGGGCCGGGATCATGGCGTTGACCAGGATGATCCTGGAGACCGGGAGCCGGTCGCAGGTCAGGGGTGCGCTGAGGCCGCCCAGCGACTGCGCCACGAGCACGACGTCGTCGGTCGTGCCGGCTGTTTCGGCTGTTTCGACTGCTTTGACGATCAGGTCGGCGTATTCGCGCAGGCCCGCGGTCTCGTCGTCGCCGGGCAGGTCGACGGCGATCGCGTTGTGGCCGGCGGCTTGTAGACGGGCGACGACCAGGTGCCAGATCCAGCCACTGCCACCTGCGCCGGGAACCAGGACGAACATGCGACCCATGCTATTTCACGCTCCCGATGCCAGAAGCACACCGTGCGCCCGGGTCCCGGCGGGACGAAAGCACACCGTGCGCCCAGATCCCAGCGGGACGAAAGCACACCGTGCGCCCAGACCCCGGCGGCACAGCACCCCCGAAATCAGCTGCGCTTGACGATTCCCGTCGACGCCCGGGCCACCAGCGCCGGCACGAAAGTTGCCTGCTCGTGCACATGATCTGGATTGCTCGCCTCGTCCAGCACCAGCCGTGCCGCCGTTCGCCCCAGCTCCTGACGAGGCTGCCGCACCGACGTCAGCGGGACCGCGGCGGCCGCCGCGAAGTCGATGTCGTCAAACCCGACGATCGCCAGATCGTCCGGCACTCGCAGCCCCGCCGTGACCGCGTGCTGCAACAACCCGAGCGCCAGCAGATCGTTGGCGCAGAACGCCGCCGTCGGCCGCCGCCGGCTGGGCAGGCCGGCGAGCCGCTCCCCCGCTGACCGTCCTTCACTCACGGTAAGAGCCTCGGTGGGCAGGTTGATCAGGTCCTCGGCCGGCAGGCCGAACTCCGCCCACACCTCGCGGGCGCCCTGCAACCGCTCCCGCACCTGTCCGATGCTGCCCGGCCCGCCCACGAACGCGACCCGCTGATGACCGCGATCGATCAGGTGCTCGACGGCGATCCGGCCACCGAGCACGTCGTCCACCGAGACCGAGCAGTGATCGCCGGCCCGGCTCAGCCGGTCGACCATGACGAACGGGATCCCGCGCTGCCCGACCTCGGCGAGGTGCGGCGCGTCCGGGTCGGCCGGGGTGATCAGAATGCCCTGAACCCGCTGCTGCACGAGCCGGTCGAGATGTTTCGCCTCACGGTCGCCGCGGCCGCTGCTGTTGCAGACGAACAGCGACAGGTCGGCGTCCTCGGCGGCGGTCTCGATGCCCTCGGCAACGTCGTGGAAGAACGGGTTGCCGCCGTCGAGCATCACGTACGCCAGCGCCCGGCTGGTCCCGGCCCGCAGCTGGCGGGCGGACTCGTTGCGGACGAAACCCAGGTCGGCCATGGCGCGCTCGACCCGTTCGCGGGTCGTGGTGCTGACCACGGCGGGGCGGTTGAGCACGTTCGACACCGTGCCGAGCGAGACACCGGCGGCCGCGGCGACGTCCTTGACCGAGGGGGCGCGGCCGTTGCGGGTCAACGGTGGACCTTTCGCCGAGTTGGATGTTGCACTCCGAGTGAACCACCGGAGATCGATGTTGCACTCCGAGTGAACCACCGGAACTGAAACATTTCAACCAGCCCACGCCTCGCGTGTCATCAAGCTTAATGCCCGACCGCCTGCGCTGACCGTAGCCGGTTAACATCGGTCGATGGCAGCGATCGCGCAGATATCGCTCGGGGTGACCGACCCGGAGCGTGCCGGAGCGTTCTGGGCACAGGCCCTCGGGTACGTCCGCCGGCCGCCCCGCTGGCCCGGCGACGAGTGGATCGTCATCGAGCCCTCACCCGGCGAACCGGGCGCCCCGATCGCGATGGACACCAGCGGGAGCCCGGCTGAGCAGTTTCCCCGCATCCACGTCGACCTGCTGGCCGACGACCTGAACACCGAGGTCGACCGCCTACTGAAGCTGGGCGCCACCCACGTCGACTGGCCGCACTACCCGAAACCGGGCGAGCGCCACCCGGGCGAACTCCCGTACGTGGTCCTGGCCGACCCCGAGGGCAACCGCTTCTGCGTCGCGGCCTGACCGGCCGTCGCCGCCCCGGACGATCGACGACTCCGGCACCAGCGGCTCAGCCGGCCGACTCGGCCAGCCGTCGCCAATTCAGCAGCTGCCGCCGAGCCATGACGAGATCCCCGGCGGAGAGCCACGGCGCGGCCCATCGATGCCCCTGCATGACAACCTTGAGCAGCAGCCGGGTAGCCCCGTCCGGCTCGTCGACCAGCACATACGACATGTACGCGCCCATGATCGTGCCGGTCAGCTGCCGCCCGGCGTCGACCGAGACGATCCGCCCCTGCGGCCGGCCGCCGGTCATGGTGAACGCCTCACCTACCCGGGGTTCCGCGAGCCCCACCAGCCGCCGCGGTGATCGCCGCCCACGGTTGTCCAGCCAGTCGTAGGAGTAGGGCGCGATCCGCACCTGCCCCACCCACGGCCACAACGCGGCAGCATCAACCGCGACCCGCACGCCACGCCAGACCTGAAGTACGGGCGCCTCGACAAACGCGTCACACGGATAGACCCGCCCGACATCTCCGTCCCCGACACCCCACCGGTCCCCGATCACCCACCCACCCCACCACCGATTGAGGGCGCGTATCAAGCCCGAAATCAACACACCCGCCAGGCCCGACATCCGCGCCGGGGCGGTAACGCGTACCAAATGGGGGCGGAAGGGATCGTCCTGGATGGACCGGAGCGGGGTGGTCACTGGGGCGTGATCATGCGGACACAGCGCCGACACAGATGGCTCCAAGAGTGGCGATCATGGCTGCCACCCCTCCTACGGACGCCGAGCTGGACATCATGATCCGGGCTCGTCTCGCGTCTCTCGGCATTGATTTGGACCAGCTACCGCCCGGCACGACCGCCGATCCGGAGACCGGATCGCCTGGCCGGGATTCCGTTCTCGCCTCGCTGCGATCGTTCGTGCGGGGCAGTGTCACCACTCTCGCGGCGTTCCAGATGCCCGCGCCCGCCGGTAGCGACCCGGCGCACGCGGCCGCGCTGTCGCAGCAGCCGGCACCGATGCTCTATCCCTCGATCAGTACGGAGTGGCGTCGATGACCGCAGTGAACCGGCGGGTCTTCCTGGCCCGCACCGCGGCGATCACCGCGGCTGCCGCCACCGGCGCGGCCGCACTGCCCGCCGCCGCGCAGGCGTGGTCCGGCAAGTCGCCCAAGTTCGGTGATGACGCCTATGTCGCCCCGCGCGCCGAGGCCCGCAAGGACCTGACCGAGCTGACCGTCGCCGAGGCGGCCTGGATGATCCGGTTCGGCAAGCTCAAGCCGGCCGCCATCGTCGAGGCATACCTGGCCCGGATCGGCTCCTACGACGCGGTCTACCAGGCGTTCAACACGGTTCTGACCGACGACGCCATCAAGGCGGCGGTCGCCGCGGGCAAGAAGAAGCAGGCCACGCCGCTGCACGGCATCCCGCTCGCGATCAAGGACAACTACTGGACGAAGGGGGTGCGGACCACCGCGAACTCGTACCTGTTCCAGGATTTCGTCCCGCCGTATGACGCGACAGCGGTGGCCAAGCTGAAGTCGGCCGGCGCGATCGTGCTCGGCAAGACCCAGATGGGTCCCCTCGCCACGACCCGCGCGACCACCCCGGCCGGCAAGATCACCACGGTGAACGCGTGGACACCGGCGAATCCGGCCACCGATCCGGGTGGCTCGTCGACCGGCACCGCCACGTCGGTCGCCAGCCGGATGGCCGCGTCCGGGACCGGCACCCAGACCGGCGGCTCGATCACCGCGCCGTCGAACGCGCAGAACCTCACCGGCCTCAAACCGACGATGGGCCGGGTGTCGCTCGCCGGGATCATCCCGCTCAGCTACACCCGCGACCACCCGGGCCCGCTCGCGCGCGACGCCAAGGACGCGGCGATCATGCTGACCGCGATGGCCGGTGAGGACCCGGCGGATCCGCGTACCCAAGGCCTTCCCGCCCTGCCGGACCTGATCGCGGCCGCTACTCCGGTGGTGTCGAAGGGCAAGTGCCGGGTCCGCAAGAGGGTGCGCGTCGGTGTGCTGCCGGGATATGCCTCGACCACCACCCGGACGGCATTCCTGTCGACCTTGGACACGATCGACGGCATCTCCCTGGTCGACGTCCCGTTCCCCGATCAATGGGACCTGCTCACCGGCAACGAGTTCAACAACGTGCGCCTGCCGGAGCGCAGCGAGCCGTTCATGCCGTACCTGCGCAACGACCTGCGCGGCTTCGGCGTCTCGGTGACCGGCTGGCTGCAGGGCGCCCTGCTGGGCGCGAACGAGTTCATCACCGGCCAGCGGGCCAAGCTCCTGCTGCTGGAACGCGTCCTCGACCAGGTCTTCGAAAAATGCGACGTGGTGGTGCAGACCAGCCCCGTCCCGTTCGACATCCTCGGCCTGCCGGAGATCGGCTTCCCGATCGGCTTCTCCGCGGCCGGCGTTCCGATCGGCACGATCCTGGGCGGCGCGCCCTACGAGGAGGACCAGCTGCTCTCGGTGGTGGCCGCCTACCAGGCCGTCACGGACTGGCACTGGAAGCGTCCCGCCGATCCGGCCACGCCGGCGGCAGCCGCCCGCTCCCTCAAGACCACCGACGACCGCGGCACGCTCACCGCCGAGGACGTCCTGGAACAAATGCAATAACACTCACCCTCAGCGGCCCGGTCCGGCTCCCCGCCGGTCCGGGCCCCTTCTTGGGTACGCGTAACCGCACGCGATTCCCGGCCTCAGTCGGTGAAGGTCAGGCCATGCTCGGAGAGGGCTGCGGTGAGGATTTTGATCGCCTTGGGGCCTACGCCGTGCATGGCCAGCAGGTCGCGGCGGCTGTGGGCGGAGACATGGGCCAGGGTGGTGATGCCGGCGGCCAGGAACGCGCTGGTGGCCGGGCGGCCGATCGGGGGCAGGTCGCCGATCTGGGCCGGGGCGTCGCGGGTGCTCATCCGGCCACGATAGGGCCAGGCTCGTTCGGCCTCGGCGCGTAGATGGCGGTGCCACCATCGGCGTACCCCATGAGGTCAGCAGGATGGCGGCCGGGGCAAGGAAACAGACGGCTATCAGCGTGCCCATGCGCCGGACGGTAGGCGTGGGACCGCCCGGACCGCGTCACACCAGGGTCGGACCCCCGGGTGGTACCTCAGGATTACCATGCCCGCCATGACGGGGACTTCGAGACTGCGTACGGCCGGCGGGACCTTCACCTGGGCTCTGGTGATCATGGTGATCGCGGCCTGGTTCTTCTACATGGCGGCCGGCAGCGAGACCGCCTGGATGGAGAATCTGACCGACGACGGCACCGGCACCGCGGTGGCCACCGCCGCGATCGTCGTCCCGTTTCTGCTGGTCCTGCTCGGTGTGCGGCTGTTTCTGTTCCGCTCCGCGCGGCTCGCCGTGGTGCTCGGCTGGGCGGCCAGCCTGCCGCTGTTCCTCGGGCTTTATCTTGCCGCCCGGGACGCGGTCTACTGCCTCACGTGTGGATGACATCAATTTCACCCGTTCCGATGCCGGGCACACGCGGCCTCCGGGCATGGCGATACTAAAGGGTCGTCATTTGAAGCGGAGGTCTGATGGACGAGTACAACCCCGGGGCAGCTCCTTCGGTGGCCCGGCTCCTGCTGGAGCTTCGCGGCCGGACCACCGTCGATGTGCGCACGGTCGGCCGCGCCCTGCAGGTGCGGCCACAGGGCGCCACCGGTGTCGCGGTGTACATCCATCCGGGTGGCGTCGACGTCGCCGTGGACCCTGAGCGGGCCAACGAGGTGGCGCTGTCGATGCCGGGCGCGTACGTGCGCGACCCGGACGACCCGAACACGGTCGTGACTCTGGAGGCAGACCTGATCGACGAGAACTACGACGTCCTGCTGGCGACCGCGGTGGATGCCGTGGAGCTGCGCAAGACGACGGTCAAGCCGGTCAAGGCGACGCGGGCCAAGGCCGCCGCGGCGCCGAAGGCACCAAAGGCGGCGAAGGCCACCACGACGAAGCGTGCTCCGGCGAAGGTGGAGGTGGAACGCCCCCGCTGCCCGAAATGCCGGCAGTACGAGCTGCTGGCCAGCGGCGAGTGCCCTTCCGGCTACTGCTGACAGCGCGGTCCCTTCACGGATCTTGAGCGTTTTCTGCCCTCCTGCTGAGGTCGGAAAACGCTCAAGATCCGCGAGGGGCGGGTTCATACCGCGCGGGTGATCCGCGCGAGCGGTGCAGCTGGTGTGATGGGGTGATGACGGCTACCGCGACGGCTGTGTTCCTGGCGGTGGTCGGTGCGCGTTTTCTCGTGCCGTTGCTGATTCCCCGGTTCCCGCTGCCGGCGATCGTCGCGGCGCTGGTCCTGGACGCCGTCGACCAGACCGTCTTCCAGTCGTTCGGTTTCGACCCGCCCGGTTACCAGGGTTACGACAAGGCGATGGACGTCTACTACCTGGCGATCGCCTATCTGTCGACGATGCGGAACTGGTCCAGCCGTCCGGCCGTACAGGTGGCAAGGTTTCTGTACTTCTATCGCCTGGTCGGTGTGGTGGCGTTCGAGCTGGCCGAGGCGCGCTGGCTGCTGATGGTCTTCCCGAACACGTTCGAGTACTTTTTCATCGCCTACGAGGCGTATCGGCTGTTCTGGGACCCCGCACGGGTGACATTGCGGAATTGGATCCTGGCGGCCGCCGGCATCTGGATCTTCGTGAAGCTGCCGCAGGAGTGGTGGATCCACGTCGCCCAGCTCGATTTCACCGACATGGTCGAGGACGTGCCCTGGTTCGGCCCGGCGGTCGCGGCCGGTGTGGTGCTGCTCTGCCTGGCGTACTGGTTCGCGGTCCGGCCACGGCAACCCGCTCCGGACTGGGCGTGGCACGTCGCGGCCGACCCGCTGCCGGACGGGGCGCGGACCATCGCCGACCGCACCCGCTGGACCGCCACCCACGGCCGGCTGTGGTCGACCGGCACCCTGGAGAAGGTGGCACTGGTCAGCCTGATCTGGGTCATCTACGCCCAGGTGCTGCCCAGCGCCACGTTCAGCAACACCCAGCGGATTCTGGTCACCACCGCGTTCGTGGTGGTGAACGCCGCGATCAGCCTCTGGTCGGCCCGCGCGGCCCGCAGCGTGGAGAGCGCACTGGCCGGGTTCGGCGCCCGCGCCCTGCTCAACGTCGCCCTGGTCTGGCTCGCCGACTGGCTGCTCCCGCGCGGCGGCGGTGACCTCGACCCGGGCGTCGCCCTCTTCTTCATCCTGCTGCTGAGCCTGATCACGCTGCTCGACGACCGATACCGCCCGGTCTACGAGATCCGCTTCCGCACCCTCGCCAATACTTCCCGCTGACGCCGCACAACACATCGAGGTTCGTCCGCGTCAGACACGGTGGAGGCGATGGATGGAATTCGAGGAGTTCGCGACAGCCCGGCTGCCGGCGCTGTCGCGATACGCGGTCCTGCTCTGCGGTGACCGGGAACAAGCACGCGACATGGTCCAGGAGGTGCTCGCCCGGGCCTTCCTGAAATGGCGCCGGATAGCGACGGCCGACGATCCCTATGCCTATGTGCGGCGGATGCTGACCAACGAGTACCTGTCCTGGCTACGCCGGCGGCGACTACCGACAGTACCGGTCGACCACGACACGCTGCCCGCGCCGCAACCCCCGGACAGCAGCGATGAGCTGTGGAAACTGCTCGGCAGCCTGCCTCGCCAGCAACGCGCGGTGATCGTCCTGCGCTACTACGAAGGGCTCACCGACCAACAGATAGCGGACGTGCTGGGCTGCCGGTCCGGAACCGTGCGCGGGTACGCCAGCCGGGCGCTGTCCGCCCTGCGCATCGAGCTCACCGAGGTTGAGGTGCTGTCATGACGACCGTTTCTGATCTGCGCCGCGCCCTGGACGACCACTCCGCCGACGCGATAGTGGATTTCGCCGTGGTCGCGGGGGCACGATCGCGAGGGTTGCGCTTGCGGCGCCGCCGCCGGCTTCTTTCCGTGGGTACGGCCGGAGCGCTGGCCCTTGCCGCCGGACTCCTGCCTGTCCTGCCGGTGCTGCGGGACCGGTCGGCGCCGCCTGTCGTGGTGGGTCCGGCTGTCGTCGCGAGCCCGGCGTACCGCACGCCGGCCCAGCTCGGCATCACCGTGATCGACGGCTCCGACTATGTGATCACCGAATTCACCGCCCAGGCCGGGCAGCAGACCGCGGAGATCCGGCACAAGGCGACCGCGACGACCGCCGAGGAGAGCGCCCGGTCGGTCAACAACGGCGCCGACCTGGTCGTCTACGATCCCGGCCTGTTCGACCCGTCCGCGCTGCTCCAGGGCAAACAGGGCGTCCTGCCCGGCCGGCCGGTGATGTACAGCCTGGCTGACCCGCCGATGGTCGGCTGGCAGGAGCCGTCCGGCGCCTGGGCGGTGGCCACCGGGCCCCGCGGCGCGCTGAAGCAGGTGCTCAGGGTCGCGGCCGACGTCCAGATGACGACGCCGTCGGTGCCACCGATGCCGTTCCGGTTCGGCTGGGTCCCGGGCGGACTGACCCTCGACCGCGCCTCGACGCGATGGGCGTCGGCGCAGGTCGGCTTCGGTAACGCGCTGACGGTTTCGGCGCAACAGTCCGATGACCCGGCCGGGGTGATCTCGGGGAAGACGTTGCCGTCGCCGGTGACGATCGCCGGCCATCAGACGTGGTACTTCGCAGATGCGGACGACAATCCCGGCGGCACCCTGATGGTTGCTGCCGGTGACTGCCTGGTGCAGCTCGCGGCCCGCGACCGGTCCACGGTTCCCCTCGCTGACGTGCGGCGCATGGTCGAGGCCATGGAGTTCGCCACGTGTGCCGACCCTGCCACCTGGGGGCCGCCTCTCTGAGCATGCCGGGGCAGCGGGTGGGCTTTGGGCGTACCCAACTAGGGTTTGATTTATGGGGTTGTTCTCCGAAAAGGGTGACGCGCGGGCGCGGGCCGAGCGGGCCGGAATCGATGTGATCGGTGCGCTGGCTGTCGGGCACATGGTGGACGGTGGGGCGAGCGTCTATCTGCTGGTGTTCCCGGATCGGCTGGAGCTGGTGAGCACCGGGCAGATGGGGTTTCGCACCGGGGCCGGGCGGTCGGTGATCGCGCTCGGCGACGTCTCCGGTGCGGCTGTGCGTGACGGGCTTTTTCGCGGGATTCTGCTGATCGCGGTGGGTGGGAACACTGTCGAATTCAGCACCGGCAAGGCCGCCGCCGGGCATCTGTGCCGGGTCATCGAGGAGCGGCTGGCCGCTGGTCCGGTGGAGAACCCGCTGCTGCGCAACCTGGCCGAGCTGCACGCGGCGGGGCTGCTCACCGACGCGGAGTACGAGGCGAAGCGGGCCGGATTGCTCTGATTACATGCTTACATCATTACGGGCCTTGGTTCTATGGTGGACGCATGACGGTCGAATACATCCGGTATCGGATCTCCGGGGACACCGAGTCATTCGAGCAGGCCTATGCCCGCGCGGCCCGGTTCCTCGCCCGGGCGCCGCAGTGCGTCGACTACGAGTTGAGCCGCTGCGCCGAGGAGCCGTCCGCCTACGTTCTGCGCATCACCTGGACGTCGGCGGACGACCATCTGAAGGGATTTCGCGGCGGTGACCTGTTCCCCGGGTTCCTGGCCGAGATCCGTGGCTACATCGAGGCCATCGAGGAGATGCGCCATTACGAGCCCACTTCGGTACGCGGCGCCGGGGCCGCCGTGCCGACGCTGTACGACTGGGGCGGCGGCGCGGAGGCGTTCGAGCGGCTGACCGAGCGGTTCTACGAGAAAGTGGTGGCCGACGACCTCATCGGGCCGCTGTTCGCGCACATGGACTCGGCACACCCCCGGTTCGTCGCGATGTGGCTCGGCGAGGTGTTCGGCGGGCCGGCGCGCTATACCGAGGAGCGCGGCGGTTACGCGCACATGCTCGGCCACCACCTCGGCAAGGCGATCACCGAACCGCAGCGGCGGCGCTGGGTGAGCCTGCTGGCCGACGCGGCCGACGACGTCGGGCTGCCGGACGATCCCGAGTTCCGGTCGGCGTTCATGGGTTACCTCGAGTGGGGCACCAGGCTGGCCGTGGCCAACTCGCAGCCCGGCGCGACGCCGCCCGGGCAGGCACCGGTGCCGCACTGGGGATGGGGTGTGGCGCCGCCGTACCTCGGATGAGATTCGGGGCTCAGTTCCCCGAGGGGCCAGACGATAGGAAAGTCGTGGCTCAGCGTCCCGGTCTGGTCGGAAACCTCAGCGTCCGCACCAATCTCGCCCTGCTCGTCGCTCTCACCGGCATCGTCGCCATCCTGGTGGGCACGATCAGCCTGGTCCGGATGTCGCAGGTCGCCGACAGCGGCCGCAACATCTACACCGAGGCGTTGCTGCCCTCCAAGGAGGTGGCGACGATCCGGGAGCAGGTGTGGGTCTACCGGTTCGAGATCCTCTCCTCGGCGACGGCCACCCTGGCCACGTTGCGTACCGAGTCGCAGGAGCGGGCCGAAACCGCGCAGGCCGCGATCGAGGCCGCCGTCGGCTCGTACAGCGGCCGTGACCTCGACAGCGAGCAGCGCACCGCGATCGATGCGTTCAGCACCGCGTGGACCGAGTACGGCGAACTGCGGGAGAAGGCCGGCGAACTCCAGGCCGCCGGCGACCTCACCGGCTTCGACGAGATCCGGGCGACCGAGATCCCGGCGAAGGTCACCGAGGCGCTCTCCAGCCTGGAAGCTCTCGACGATGCCGGTGACACGGTCGCCACCGCGGCGCTGAGCGAGGCCGACAGCGAATACTCGTCCGCCCGCGTCATGATCATCGCCGTGCTGGTGGCCGGCCTGCTCGTCGCGGCCGCGCTCGCCTTCCTGATCGCCAACAGCGTGATCCGGCCACTGCGGCAGTTCCGCGACGTGCTGCACGCCGTCGCCGACGGCGACCTCACCCGCCGTGCCGAGATCAACAACCGGAACGAGTTCGGTGACATGAGCTCGGCGCTCAACCAGGCCACCGAGCAGATGCGTACGGCCGTCGGCACCCTCGCCGCCAGTGGAAACGCTCTGGCCGGCCGGGCCGGTGAACTCCAGGTCGCGTCGCGCAGCCTGGCCGGTGGCGCCGACCGCACCTCCGGCGAGGTCAACCACATCGGCGGGGCGGTCACCGAGGTCAACTCCCGGGTCGGCGCGGTCGCCACCGGCGCCGAGGAGATGGGCGCCGCGATCCGCGAGATCGCCGTGTCGGCCGCCGAGGCCGCCAGCGTCGCGCAGGAAGCCGTGATCGCGTCCAGCACCGCCGAGGATCTGATGGCGCGCCTGGGACGGTCGTCCGCCGAGATCGGCGACGTGGTCAAGGTGATCACGGCGATCGCCGAGCAGACCAACCTGCTCGCGCTGAACGCCACCATCGAGGCCGCCCGCGCCGGCGAGAGCGGCAAGGGGTTCGCCGTGGTCGCCGGCGAGGTCAAGGACCTCGCCCAGGAGACGACGAAGGCCACCGAGGACATCAGCAAGCGGGTCGCGGCCATTCAGGCGGACACCAGCACCGCTGTCGACTCGATCTCGCAGATCGGCGAGATCATCGGCCGGATCAACGAGTTCCAGACGACGATCGCGTCGGCGGTCGAGGAGCAGAGTGCGGTAACGAGTGGGATGGCGTCCGACCTGAGCGCGGCGGCGGACGGTGCCAACCAGATCGGCGACGGCATCAGCCAGGTCGTGGATGTGGCGGAGGAGAACCGTAAGGGTGCATATGCGACCCACGAGGCGGCGGCCGAACTGACCCGGTTGTCGGATGATCTTCAGGGGTTGGTGCGGACGTTCAAGTACTGAGGGTATTGACCGCGTGCCCCCGTGGCCGCGGTCAAGTCTCCCTCAGTGCCTGGTCAGCTCCGGCTTGAAGCGCTCGCGGGCGGCCTGCCTGGACACCTCGCCGGTGTGGTCTTTCTGCTGGGGTTCCTCGTCGACGTCGCCGGCCAGCGGCGACAGCGCCGCCAGGATGATCAGGGACGCGATCGGCAGCATGTCCAGGTTCACGGTGATCGCGGCGATGCCGGCGCCGAACAGCAGCGGGCTCCACACCGGCATCCGGCGTACCGCGACCATCAGGCCGAGCAGCACCAGCATCCCGAGCGGGAAGAGCGCCGAACCGCCCGTCCGCAGGACGTCCGGAAGCGGGGCCGCCTCGCGGAATGAGTCCGACAGGTCGCCGGTGATCACCCAGAGGAAGCAGCCGATGCCGACCAGGGCGGTCGCCGCGGCGACCGAGCCGACCCGGTGCGCCCATTGCGGGACCGCCGGGCGGATCGCGACGGCGAGCACCCCGAACACCACCATGGCGGCGAAGAACGCCAGGTGCCCGGCATCCCAGGCCAGGCCGTTGCCCCGGTCTCCGTCGGCACCGTCGAAGAACCGCAGCACGCCGTAGCCGAACATGAGTGCCGGCGCGGCGATCGCGGCCCGGCGAACGGTGACGCTTTTCGATGACATGAGCTGACGGTATGGCTGAGGTCGTGTCGTGGTGCTCCGGTGCAATCCCTGTCCGTCCCCGGATTCCGCCCTCGGGGACGTGTGCCTTACCCCCTAAGGCATCCTAGGAACCTAGATTGAAGGTTTGTGTGCTGGGTGACAGCTTCGGTGCGGCCGTCTCGGATACGTTCACTTCGCCGGACGAATCGGAAAAGGAACAGGCGACACCCATGACGCTTCCCGCGGACAGTCACGTGCACAGTGAGTTCTCCTGGGACGCCCCTCGGGGCGCGATGGAGAAGACCTGCGCCCGCGCCGCCGAACTCGGCCTGCCGGTGATCGCGTTCACCGAGCACCTCGACCACACCGCGTGGCCGGCGCCGACCGACGGGCCGTACGCGAACCTCAGCGAATCGGCCGGCCCGGACGGCCTGGTCACTCCCCCGCCGTTCGACGTCGACGGATATCTCGCGACGATCGAACGCTGCCGGGACCTCTTCCCCGCGCTGCGCATCCTCACCGGGCTGGAACTCGGCGAACCGCACTGGCACGCGGACGCGATCGCCAAGGTCCTCGCGGCCGGCCCGTTCCAGCGGGTGATCGGCTCGCTGCACTGCCTGCCGCACAACGGCGGGTACGCGGAACCGTTCGGCATCTACCCGGACCGGCCCGCCGCCGAGGTGGTCCGCGATTACCTCCTGGAGATCCCGAACGTGGTCGCCGGCAGCGACGTGTTCGAGATCCTGACGCACATCGACTACCCGATCCGGCACTGGCCCGGGCCGGAGACGTTCGACCCGCGCGACTTCGAGGAGGAGTTCCGGCACGCGCTGCGCGCCACTGCCGAGGCCGGCCGGGCGCTGGAGATCAACACGCGGCTCGGCTTCGACCGGTTGATCGTGACGTGGTGGCATGAGGAGGGCGGGGACGCGGTCAGTTTCGGCAGCGACGCGCACTATCCGGAGGCGGTGGCGCACGGGTTGCGCGAGGCGGCGGACATGGCGGAGGCGTGCGGATTCCGGCCGGGTGACAGTCCTTTTGAGCTGTGGGGCCGGGTCGGTTAGCAGGCGGTTTGGGGCCGGGTCGGCTGGCAGGCGTTATGGTGCTGGGTCGATCAATAGGCCGAAATATCCGGCGCGGGTGGCCACTACGGCGTATCCGTCGGCGATGGCGCCGACCGCGGTCCACGCCGGTTCGGGCGGCACGCCGTCCGCGCCGCAGGCGGAGGCCAGGTCGGCGGTGAAGCACCAGGACGCGCCGGCGGGAGTTGTGCGTTCGCCGGTGGTCAGGGAGATCGCGACACCACGGATGACGATCGTCGCGCCTGTTTCCGCACTCCCGCCGACTGCTACCGGACCGCGCAGCGGCACCGACCAGCTGGCATTGCCGGTGAGCGGGTCGAAGGCCTCGATGCGGCCGTCGCGGCAGCGGATCACGGCCGTGTGCAGCGGGATTCCGCAGCCGGTCAGGACGCCGGGAAGCGCCCACAGCTGTGTTCCGTTCCGGGCGTCCAGGCCGATGCTGCCGCCGGCGGTCTCCCCGACCCAGACACCAGCCGGTCCAGCCGGCGCAGCTGATCCAGCCGGCGCAGCTGATCCAGCCGGACTCGGGGAACCGGCCGCACCGGCCGGACTGGCTGGTGCGGAGGGCTGCGCGGCCTCACCCGGAACCGCCACGCTCTCCGCCGGGACGAGGGTCCACCGCGTCGCCCCGGGATCCGGGCGGCGCCACAGGACCACGCCGTCGTGGGCCAGCCCCACTTCGTTACCGATTTTGATCAGGCCCTCGCCGGTCACCCCGTCGCCCGACGGGATGAAGGCGCCGCTGGCCAGGTCGAGGCGGTAGCCGTGCGCCGGCTCATCCTCGGCCGGCGCCGCCGACACGCACACGGCCCGGCCCGTGAAACAGCTCTGCGGCACACCCGAAAAGATCATCGCCGGGCTGCGCTGCATCTGCGTTCCGGTCAGTGGATCGGCGACGACGACGCTCGCGTATCCGGCGCCGAACGCCTCCTGCGGCTCCAGATAGACCGCCCACTCGCCGACTCGCACCGGGATGCCGGGAACCGCTTCGGACTCCCACAGCACCGAACCGTCCTCCGGCGCCCGGCCCTGGATGTTGATCTGGGGGCCACTCCGGGCGTACCCAAGAATGGCCGAACCGATCGCGACCGGCTGACCGAGAGGTTCGACGCCGCTCACCGCCCACTGGCCCCGCGCCTGCGCTGCGCTGGCCATATTCACGGCCGCAAGATCCGCGACGCAGGTGAGGGTCACGGCCGCGAGCGCGGCGATTGCCAGTCTCGGTGCCATCAGACCTCCCGGGTACGCGTAAACAGGCTGGCCCGCAAGGGCCGCGAACCAGTATGCAAGCCGCATACCGGTCATCCCAGCATTTGCGCGGCGTTGTCCAGCTACAGAGATCCGCTATTCCTATCAGCCAGATAGGAATGCTATGCTCGCCGCTCGTGGAAAACCCCTGGGGAGTGAGGCACCGTGACCGCCCTGACCGAACAGTCAGCCGCCGATCTCATCGCCGCCGGGGCCTTCTCGCCCGGACTGCCCGGGTTCGTCGGGATTGCCGTCGATCTGCTCCTCGACCCGGCCTCCGCACCGACCGGACGCCGGCCGCTGCGGCACGGTTTCCTCGACGCCCGCTCGCCGCGCGTCATGGTGGTCAGCGGGCCGCCGTCGCCCGGCCTCGACGTGGCGCTACGCCGGATGACCGACGACCTGGCGGCGTCCACCCGCCTCGTCGAGCAGCACCGGCTGACCGTTGTTGATCAGGCTACCGACACCGTTCACCCGGACGGGCCGGAGCACGCGCTCGGCACCGCCACGGCCGGCATCCGGATCGGCCTGGAAGCCGGGCTCGACGGTGGCGGCGCGCTCGGCCTGCGGCACCGGTGGGCCCTGGCCCACACGCTCGCGCCGGTGCTCGCGGCCGCTTTCGCGAACGCGCCGCTGCGGCACGGCCGCCCGACCGGCTGGCGCAGCGTGCGCCAGGCTCTGCGCCGCGACCTTCCGGTCGGCCCGCCGGCCGGGGAGGCACGGGAGTCCTGGGCCGGGTACGTCATGGATGCGCGTACCGCCTCCGGCCGCAGCCTGCGCGAGGCGATCCGGGCCGGCGCCCGGCTGACCGAGAACGATCTGCAGCGGCACCTGGCCGCCCTGCGCCCGCCGGTGGCCGCGCGTGGCCACCTGGAGCTCGACGTGGCCGACCGCCAGCCCGGCCGGGACTGGCGCCTGCCGGCCACACTGGCCGCGGTGCTGCTCGACGACCCGCGCGCGTCCGAGGAGGCGTGGCAGGCCACCGCGCACCTGGTCGACGAACCGCGTCTGTGGGAGCGGGCCGGGCGCGACGCCCTGACCGATTCTGTTCTGGCAGCGGCGGCGCGGGACTGCTTCGTGGCGGCCTACGCGGCGCTGGCACGGCAGGGCGCCGAGCGCGAACTGCGCGACGCGATCGCCGACTTCACCGACAAGTACGTGCACCGCGGCCGATGCCCCGCCGACGACGTCCTCGACCAGGTCGCCGCCCGCTCCTGATCCCGCCGGTAAGCCCGCACCGGCCCGCATCGCATCGCGTGGCATGGCATCGCGTCGCGTGGCGTGGCGTCGCATCGCGTGGCGTGGCGTCGCGTGGCGTCGCGTGGCGTGGCGTGGCGTGGCGTGGCGTCGCGTGGCGTGGCGTGGCGTGGCGTGGCGGGAGATCTTGATGCCGTAGGCGAGCCGTAGCTCAGGTATGTCATCGGCCTCTGATGAGGTGTCTGAGCTACGGCCGAGCGGGCTGCGCCGTAGCTCAGACATGTCATCGCCGGCTGATTACCGCTCTGAGCTACGGCTCGCCGCCGCGGCTGGCCGATCTTGTGCGGTTCGGCCGTCCGAGCGACCGCAAACTCACAAGATCTCGGGAGACCACCGGATCTTGAGCGATCCTGCACCTTTGACTGTTGAAAATCGCTCAAGATCTGTGGCCGGCCGAGCCCGGCCCGGCCGCCGGCCAGCGCTGGTGGTCAGGCTCCGGCCGGCCGGCGCTGGCGTCAGACCCCGGCCGGCGCTGGGGTCAGGCTCCGGCCAGCACTTGGCGTCAGACCCCGGCTGGCGCTGGGGTCAGGCTCCGGCTGCGCTGGCGGTCAGGCTCGGGCTGGCGTTGGCGCTGGCGCTGGCGGTCAGGGTCGGGCTGGCGCTGGGGTCAGGGGCGGATCAGGTTCAGGATTGTGTCCATTGCCTTGAACTTCGCGGCGTCCTTGCCTAGCAGGCCGTCTGGGATGATCAGTTCGTCGACGCCGGCCTTCTCATAAGCCGCGATGTCAGCCGTCAGCTGCTTTACCGAGCCGCCGATCACCGGCATCGACACGCCGTCCGGCACCGGGCCGTCTACCACGGTCAGTGCCTGCGCGGTGCGGACGATCGACTTCGGGTCGCGGCCTGCGTCGGCGCAGTGCCGGTCGAGGACGCCGGACTTGTGGGCGATCAGGTCCGGGCGGCCCCAGGTGTTCCACATGTCGGCGTGTTCGGCGACGACCCGGAGCATCCGCTGTTCGCCCTTCGCCCCGATCATGATGGGCAGCGGGTCCTGCACCGGTTTCGGCTCGCAGACCGCGTCGGTGAGCTGGTAGAACTCGCCGTTCACGGTGGTTCGCTCGGACCGGAGCAGGCCCTTGAGCACCAACAATGCCTCGACGAAACGGTCGATGCGGCGGCCGATCGGCGGGAGCTCGATCCCGTACTGTTCGTGCTCGTTGATCTGCCACCCGGCGCCCACGCCGAGGGTGAAGCGGCCACGCGTGATGTGGTCGACGGTCGCGGCCATGTTGGCGAGCACGGCCGGGTGACGGTACATGTTGCCGTACACCAGGGTGCCGATCCGCACCCGCGGGACGGCCGCGCCGAGCGCTGCCACCAGGGAGCCTGCCTCCAGGACCGGGTGCAGCGGGTCGGTGCCGGTGCCGTCGTTCGGCATGAAGTGATCGGCGATCCAGACGCCGTCCCAGCCGGTCTCAGCCGCGTGCCGGGCCGTTTCGAGCACGTCGCCGTAGGGTTGCCCGGCCCCGGGCCAGATCGAGATACGCATGACGATCACCCTGCCACGGAGTGCGATCCGGGCGGTGGCTCGGGGCCCGTCCGCCCGGTGACGCATCCCGGGTGGCGCGCGCACGCGGATCTAGTGCGGTTGCGGCGGGCGGAGTGGCTCAACCTCACAAGATCTGGGCGAGCAATCGCGGCGCAGGCACCGGCCACGGCGGATCTTGTGAGCCTGTGGCTAGCCGGGCGGCACAAACTCACAAGATCTGGGCGAGCAGTCGCGGCGCAGGCACCGGCCACCGGCCCACGGAGATCTTGTGAGCCTGCGGCTAGCCGGACGGCACAAACTCACAAGATCTGGGCGGGTGAGCGGGTTCCGGCGCAGCGCGATGTCCAGCGCGGCACGGCATGGCCGGCACGGCACGGCATGGCCGGCACGGCACGGCATGGCCGGCACGGCACGGCATGGCCGGCACGGCACACGGCATGGCCGGCACGGCACGGCATGGCCGGCACGGCGGCGGGGGCGGCCTGGCAGATCTAGTGGGGTGGCGGGGCGAGGGTGGGGTGGGGGCACAAGAGCTGGCGCGGGTGGTTTGGGATGTCGGGCGGTTGCCTACGGCCGGGGCTGGGGCTGGGGCCGGGGTGATGGTGGGTGCGCGCGGGCCGCCTTGACGGTTTGGCGGGCGTCGCGCCAGGACTGCCAGGCGGTTCGGAGTCGTGGTGACCGGGTGGAAGAGCCGGATCGGCGGGCTCGGAGCTGGGCTTTCAGCCAGGGTGGGGCCGCCGACTGCTCGATCGCTCGGCTCTTGGTGAGCAGGTCGCCTGTGGACAGGGCATGGCGGCCGCGGGCCATCGAGGTCAGGCCCAGGTCGGCGATCACCGGGTCGAGCCAGATCCAGGGCCGGCGGGCGGCCCAGGACCAGTAACCGGTCAGTTCGGCGTGGGCTGCTACGCGTACATCATGATGGGTGAAAGCGGGCAGCAGGTCGCCTGGCTCGCGACCGTGCACGGCGAAGCCGTGGCGCACGAGCTCAGCGCGAGTGATCCCGGAGAGAATGCGCTGCACAAGCTGGCCGTGCGTCCAGGTCGGGTGGGTGGCCGCGGGGTCGGCGAGCTGGGACTCGGGCACGTAGACGCAGCCCAGCTGGAGACCGGAGGCCGGGCCCGCGTCCAGGCGCCGGTGCAGATCGATCAGGAGCTTCTGACGTTCGGGGGTGACCGGGCCGTCGGTGATCGCTACCAGGTCGAGGTCGCTGACGCCCGGACGGTAGTCGCCGGTGGCGAGGGAGCCGGCGACCAGCAGGTCGGTCGCCCAGCCCAGGTTGGTCAGCTCGGTGGAGAAGAGATCTACGGCATGCGGCCGGGCGTTCATGGCCGCAGTTTATGGGCAGGCCCCGGCGGCCGCGCTTCGATAGACTCCCGCCTCGTGAAATTGAAGCCTATCCACATCGCCGTGGCGGCGATGCTCGCGTTCACGCTGGCGGCGGTCGCGCCCGCCTCGCCGGCTCAGGCCTATCCGGACACCTGTGACTACGTCTACTGGCGGCCCAACGGGGAAGGAAAACTCACCTTCTTCAAGAGCTACAACGTCAAGGAAGCCCCGCTCGGCGCGTGCGACAAGGTCGCCTCCGTCTCGGCGGGCACCGACTTCTACATCTGGTGCATCTACTACAACATGTACGGCAACATGTGGTTCTACGGCCGGATCGCCGGGACGCAGACCAAGGGATGGGCGCACCGGGACGCGTTCGGGCCGAAGATCGAGCTCGGTGACCGGGACGACGACGACAACCAGGACGGCATCACGAAGCTGGAGTACTGCGGCTTCTAGGCGCAAAGCGGGCGCCTCTTCGCGCGTACTGAAGAGGCGCCCGGAAGCGGGGCTGGGTCAGCCCACCAGGAGCTGGGCGCGCAGGGCGCGGAGGTCCTTCGGGGTGAGGCCGAGGCCCTGGCGGAGGTAGTTGTCGAAGGTGCCGTACGTGACGGTGACCTCATCGAACCCGGACTGGAGGTAGGACTCGCGAACGTCGAGGACGGCCTTGTATCCCGGGCGGATGGCCGCCGGGACCGCGGCGAGGGTGGCGGCGTTGGAGGCGGCCAGGTTGACGTTGCTGAGCAGGTAGTCCTCCAGGACCGTGGCCTTCGGGACACCAAGCGCGGTGAGCAGGGCGGCGCTGGCCCAGCCGGTGCGGTCCTTGCCGGCGGTGCAGTGGTAGACGACGTTCGCGGCCTTCGGGTCGGCGACCGTGGTGAAGAACGTCGTGTACGCGGCGCGGCCCGAGTCCGAGGAGACGAACGCCTTCTCGCCGGCCTCCATCATCGCGACGCCGCCGGCCTCGGTGGTGAGGTCGATGCCGCCGGTGCCGACGCCTGAAGTGCCGATCACGTTGGCGTGGATGTACGTCACGCCGGCCGGGATCCTGTCGGGCGAGGCGGTGATCTCGGAGTCGGTACGGAAGTCGATGTCGGTGCGGATGCCGAGACGCTTCAGCTTGGCCACGTCGGCGTCGGTGAGCTTGCCGAGGTCGTTGGCGCGGTACAGCACGCCCATCCGTACCCACTGGCCGCCGGCGGTGCGGTAACCGCCCGCGTCGCGGAAGTTCGGGGCCGAGGCGAGGTGCAGCGAACGGTCGGCGACGGTCAGCGACTCGCCGCGGTCCGGCACCAGCTCGAACCACCAGCGGTCCGCGGCGGCGAGGCCGGTGACCGTGACGGTGGCCTTCGCGGAGCCCTTGGCGACGGCGCGCTTGTACGAGATCCGGTTCTGGTCGGTGCCGGCGTACACGCTCACCGAGCGGGCGCCGGTGGCGGCCCAGGTGATGGTGAACGAGCCGTCGGCGTTCTGGGTCACCGTGGCCGCGGTGAACGGGATCTGGTGGCGGGTGGCCGGCTGGTGAACACCGTGGCCGTCCCCGTGCCTACCACCGGCGACGGCGGGGCTGATGCCGGCCGCGAGGCCGCTGCTGAGGGCGATGGCGCAGGCGGCACAGGTGGCGGCGAGGCGCTTGTTGATCAACTTCACGCGGTATTGGTACGCGGCCAGGCCGAACAACGGGCAACGGCGAGGCCATCGCGAAGTAAACAATGTTTACCTGACTGGCGCAGCCTCGGCGGGACGGGCGGATTCGCGGTCCGCGTCGGTGACCACCTGGGTGGCCAGGGTGGCGAAGCGTTCGGCGGCGGCTATCGCTGCCAGGGCCGTACTGCGGCGCTCGCCGGGCTGGACCCGGCGATTGGCGGCGAGGTCGCCGCGGAGCAGCAGCAATGAGGAGACGCAGTCGTCGAACAGCGTCAGCATCTGGTCGTGCACGGACCGTTCTCCCCGATCGGATTGAGCGGGCCGCCGCGCGGGTGGCGGCGGCCCCTGTCCCACTACTTCTTCTTCTTTTTCTTGTCTTTCTTGTCCTTGTCCTTCTTGTCCTTCTTCGACTTCTTGGCCATGGCGGTTCCCCCCTCCCAGCACAGGCTTACGAGCGAAATCGATCGTAGGCCCGGGGCGGTCACCCGCTGTTGGGAATGGGTTTACCCGCGGTTATCCGGGGTAGCGGCCGGTACGCTCTCGACGAGGGCGATCAGCGAGTCGAACATGTCGTCGACCGCGGGCTCGCAGAGGCCGGTCAGGGCGAGCGCCTGCCGGACCGGTCCGTGGGCGTTGACCACTTCGTAACCGGTGCCGCTGCGCAGCGCGCGGGTGTAACCGACGAGCAGCACCTCGATGCATTCACTGCCGATCGAGGAGACCTCGGCCATGTCGACGACGACGCTGCCCCGGCCGGCGCGGTCGCAGGCCTTGCGCAGCGAGCGGCGCAGCTCGGGGTGAGCCGCACGGCCGAACTCGCCGGCCAGGTGCAGGCGCACGGCGGACCGGTCGTCGCGGCGGATCACACAACGCACTTCTTCCATGGGTTCGGTCTATCGGGCAGACGTGTACGGATCCCGAACACAAGATTGCCGATCCGGCCTGAGCTGCGCTTTCAACTTTTTAGTTGACAGGTGACCGGGGACACGTCTAGGTTCGCTTTAAACCAGCGAGTTGAAAGAAGGATCGATGCCGGCGGACACGTTGACCCGCGTCTTCTCCGCACTCGCCGACCCGACACGCCGCGACATGGTGGCCCGGCTCTCCGGCGGCGACGCCACGGTGAACCAGCTGGCCGAGCCGTACCGGATGTCGCTGCAGGCGGTCTACAAGCACCTCAAGGTGCTGGAGGACGCCGGGGTGGTGAGCCGGCCGCCGGGACCGCAACCCCGGATGGTGCGCCTGGAGACGGAGGTGTTCGACGAGATGGACGCCTGGATCGAGCAGTACCGGCGACGGGCCGAGGAGCGTTACAGCCGCCTCGACGCCCTGCTGGCAGAGACGAAGACAGCACAGACCGACGAGAGTGAGGACAGCAATGACCGCGAAGATTGAGGCTGACGACAAGCTTCCGATCATCCGCATCACGCGCGACTTCGACGCGACGCCGGAGCAGCTGTTCCGCGCGCACACCGACCCGGAGCTCTTCGCGCAGTGGAACGGCCCCGACTCGATCAGCACGAAGATCGATTACTGGGACGCGCGGACCGGCGGCAGCTGGCGGTACGTGGGCACCCGGGGCACCGACGAGTTCGCCTTCCACGGCAGCTTCCACGAGGTGCGACCGGATCTGATCGTGCAGACCTTCACCTGGGAGGGCCAGCCGGACGGCGTCTCCCTGGAGACGCTGCGGTTCGAGGACCTGGGCAACGGCCGGACCCGGCTGCACGCGCAGTCGCTGGTCGACAGCTTCGAGGGCCGCGACGCCTGGTTGCAGAGCGGCATGGAGGTCGGCGTCAACGAGGGATACGCACGACTGGAGCAGCTGGCGAGAGACGGCAAGCTGTAACGACCACGGAAGGCCGCCCGGGACCGGAAGGACGGGCGGCCTTTCCGCGTACCCTAGGGCTTGAAGAGATCGTCGAAGACCGCGACGCGGTCGAATTGCATGGCGTGCGCTCGCGCACGCGTCTCGAGCTCGCGTTTCTCCTCGTCGGGCATCGCCAGGATGACCTTGTCGAGCGCGTCGGCGAGCGCGCCGATGTCACCCGCCTCGACGATGATCGCCGTGTCGCCGACCGCTTCGCCGGTGCCGCCGGTCAGGGTCGTGACGATCGGGCCGCCGCCCGCCAGGGCTTTCTCGGCCAGCGCGATGCCGAACGTCTCGACGAAGTCCGGTTCCGGCTTGGTGGGCAGCGCGTACGCCGCACAGCCCGCCATGAGCAGCGGCTTCTCGTCGTCGTCGACGTCGGTGAGGAAGACGATCCGGTCGTCCTCCTTGGCCATTGCCTGCACGTGTTCCAGGGCCGGGCCGGTGCCGGCGACAACCAGCGTGACGTCCTCGCGGGCGCGCATCTGGCCGAAAGCGATCACCAGGTCGTAGATCCCCTTGGCGCGGGCGACGCGGGAGAGGAACAGGATGTACTTGCCGCGTTCCAGACCGCGCTTGGACAGGGCGGCATCGATCGCGGAGTCCTCCAGCGGGACGAACGCCGAGGAGTCGATCGGCGGGTAACTCACCGTGACCCGCTCGCGGCACTGCGCGGCGAACGTGGTGCCGCAGTGGGCGTCCACCTCCTCGGCCGAGGCGATGATCTCGTCGCGGGTGTAATCCGAGACCGCGACCACCTCGTCGCTGGCGAGGAACGTGGTGAGCAGCACGGTGGCCGCGCCGAACCGGCCCTCGCGCAGGCAGGAGCGGATCACGTTGGTGACGTCCGAGCCGACGGCCTTCGCGATCGTGTGCACCTGCGGATTGAAACCGGCCGCGCGGGCCGAGTTCACCGCCTCGTTGATCACCTGGGTGTGCGGCACCAGGTACATCGAGAGGCAGACGGTCGGTACCGGCTCGGAGAGCAGCTCGACCAGACGGCCGGTGAGACCGGCGATGTGCCGGCCGTCCGGCACCCGGTAGTCACCGACCGACTCGGGGCGCTCCACGGTGATGCCGGGGCTGTACGGGAGCAGCCGGTCGAGCGGCTTGAGGGGCAGTCCGGCGGCCTGAAGCGTCGGGATCGGCCAGGTGAGCAGCCGGACGTCGTCGAAGCCCCGGGTGAGCGCGACCTCGGCGAGGTTGCGCGCCTCGCCCGAATGGCCGCAGATGACAGGGTCGGCACGGACCGCTATGACCAGGCGGCGGGTCGGTCGACTCATGGTGTTTCCTTCGGGTGGGGGTGTGAGAGGGAAGGCGGCCGGGACCCCTGACCCCAGGTCGAGGGCTCGGGACCGAGCCGCAGATGCAGCCGACCGCCTTGATGGACGTCGGCAGCGCTCAGGTGGGTGGTGTGCAGTGGTTTGCCGTTGAGGGTGGCGGACTGCACGTACTGCGGCGCCGGGTCGTGTTCCAGGCCGTCGACCCCGATCGGGGTCTCCCGGTGCCCGCTGGTCTCGATGACGAACTCGCCGCCCTCGACCTGCATCTGCGCCCGGGCGAACGCCGGCGCGTTGACCAGGAAGAGGTTCTGGCCGGCGACCGGGAACAGGCCCAGGGACGCCCAGATGTACCAGGAGCTGAGACCTCCGGAGTCGTCGTTGCCCGGCAGACCGCCGGGTCCGGTGCCGAACTGCCAGGTCAGTGCGGAGTGCACGATCTCGGCGGTGCGGTCCGGGCGACCCGCGTAGTGGTACGCCCAGGGCGCCTCCATGTCCGGCTCGTTGTTGAGACCTTCGAAGCGGTTCAGGGCGTACCCGGCGGCCATCTCGACCGGTGACGGGCAGCGGCCCGGCTGCTTGACCGGGTCGGCGCCGTACCCGAAGAACTGGTCGAGCTTGCCGATGAACCCCTTGTCGCCGCCGGCCAGCTCGATCCGCGCGGCCATGTCGTGCAGCAGGCGGAACGAGTAGTTCCACTTGCCGCCCTCGTAGAACTCCGAGTCGCGCAGCAGACCGGTCGCCGGATCAAAGGCGTTGACCCAGTCGCGGCTGCGCCGCTCCAGGTCACTGGCCAGTCGGTGGTCATTCAGGGCGCGTGCCACCTTCGCGGTGCAATGGTGTGCGTACGCGAGATCGAGCGTGTGCGTGATCGGATGCACCACGCCGTGTTCCCAGAAGTCCTCGCCGTAGAGACGGCGCAGGTCGTCGACCATGTGCACCAGCGCGCCGGTCCAGTCGATGCCGGGCCGGCGCAGCGCGTGCACGTCCGCGAGGGCGGTGTGCGCGAGCGCGCTGGCCTGCCGGAAGAACCGGTCGGCGCCGCGGGCCATCCGATAGCCGATCGGGAAGTTGCCCTCCTCCTCGCACACCCGGATCAGCGATTCGAGCAGGTCGTTCGCCCGGTCCGGGGCGATCGCGGAGAGCAGCGGCAGCTGGGTCTTGTAGATGTCCCACATCGTGCAGATGTCGAAGGCGTACGGGCCGCTGGTGGGCCAGAACGGGCTCTCGTCGTCGGCGATGCACGGCTTGATCAGCGAGTGGTACAGCGAGGTCGCCATGACGGTCCGGCGGGCCGGGGTGCCGCCGTCGACCTGCACCCGGCCGAGGTGGTCACGCCAGCGCGCGCGGGTGCGGGCGCGAACCGTCTCGAAAGCGCTCTCCGCGCCGCCACACTCGCGGTCCAGGTTGGCGCGGGCCTGGTCGTTGCCGCGCAGCGAGAAGCCGAGGCGTACCTCGATGGTCTGCCCGGCGCGGGCCGGACCCATGAAGAGCATCCCGAACGGGCGCAGCGTGGTGTGCCGGATGCTGTCGAAGTCGAGGCGGGTGCCGCCCGGGATGAGCCGGCGGTCGTACCAGAGCATCTGCCGCCAGCCGGGGCTGTCCACCTCGACGTAGACGGAGAGCGGGACGCCCTCCATCACGACGGTGCCCTGCGCCCGGCCCTGCCCCATGCTCTCGGCCTGCGCGCGCAACGGGACGGTACGCCCGAGGTCGATGGCGAGGCCGCCGCAGGACAGGTCGACCACCACGCGGGCGCTCTCGTTGTCGGGGAACGTGTAGCGGTGGACCGCGACCTTCTCCCCCACGGTGATCTCGCAGCGCACGCCGGTGTCCAGGTTCGCCGCGTAGTAGCCCGCTTCGGCGCGCTCGTCCTCCAGCGGCCAGGACTGGCCGAGGTCGTCGAGCGGCTGGATCATCGGGGTGACCCGCACGTAGTTGTAGTACTTGCGGATCGCCCCGGTGCCGGACTGCTGGAAATGCGTGAACCCGGACGCCTGGAGGCGGTCGAACATCTCCTCCGGCACGCCCTCGGTGTTCTTGGCGTACCGGCCGTAACCGGTCGGGTACGCCCCCGAGTAGGGGCAGGCCGAGACCATGCCGAACGGGGAGGTGGCGCCCGGGTGGGTGTTACCCACCTGCGGTTTCGGCCACCACCATGTGGCGGCCAACCCGTGCGCGCGAGGCAGGTCGGTGGCCGCTGTACCGATGAATGGATCAACGTTGTCAAGGATGGCCGGACTCTAACCGGCCAGGGCGCGTCCCGTGGTTTCGTTCAGATGAACTCCACCAAAGGTGGAATTCACCACGTCGGCCACGGTCGTGCCGGCGACCAGCATCCGGTCGAACTCCGGGGCCGGCAGCGGCTTGCTGAAGAAGTAGCCCTGCACCGCCGGGCAACCGGCCTCACGCAGCGCCTCCCAGTCGGAGAACTCCTCCACGCCCTCGGCGATCGTCGACATGCCCAGCGAGTGGGCCAGCCAGAGCACCGCGGAGATGATCGATGCCTTGCGCGGGTCGTCGGCCAGGCCGGCCACGAACGAGCGATCCAGCTTCACCACGTCGGCGGGCAGCGACTTGAGCCAGGTCAGCGAGCTGTACCCGGTGCCGAAGTCGTCCAGGGCCACGCGTACGCCGAGCTGCTTGAGCAGCGCGAGCCGCTCGCTCACGTCGACGGTCGAGGAGATCAGCGCGGTCTCGGTGACCTCCAGGACGAGACGGGACGGGTCGATGTACGGGTACTCGGCCAGCAGCGCCGCCACCATCGGGACGAAATCCGCCTCGGCGAGCTGACGCGGGCTGACGTTGACCGAGACGTATCCCAGCCAGTCCGACCAGTGCTGCAGGTGCTCGATCGCCGAACGCAGCACGTGCTCACCGAGCGGCACGATCATCCCGGTCTCCTCGGCGACACCGATGAAGTGGCCGGGCGCGAGCACGTTGCCCTGCTCGGTGCGCATCCGGACCAGCGCCTCGGCGCCGATGATCCG
Source organism: Actinoplanes lutulentus (assembly GCF_003259845.1). Lineage (GTDB taxonomy): Bacteria > Actinomycetota > Actinomycetes > Mycobacteriales > Micromonosporaceae > Actinoplanes > Actinoplanes lutulentus. Next base: position 158,301 of record NZ_QLMJ01000009.1, on the reverse strand, counting down.
CCCGGTGGCGGTGGAGACGACCGGCTGGAACCAGAGCGGCAGCGTGTACCGCGGGTCGGAGGCCAGCGCACGGCGCAGGCGAGCCTCGGCGGCGATCCGCTCCTGCACCGGCACCCGCAGGTCGTCGGTGAAGACCTGCAGACGGTTGCCGCCGGCGCGCTTGGCCGCGTACATGGCGGTGTCGGCGGCGAGCACGATCTCGTCGGCGGTGGACGGGCCGAACGCCGTGGTGACGCCGACGCTGAGCGAGACCGGTACGCCGGCGAGCGGCTCGGCCAGGCAGCCGAGGATGCCGTTGGCGACGGCCAGGCCGGTGCCGGACGGTCCGGGCAGGGCGACCACGAACTCGTCGCCGCCGAGACGGGCGATCAGGGCACCAGTCGGCACCACGGCGGACAGGCGTACGGCCAGCGCGCGCAGCACGTCGTCGCCGGTGTGGTGACCGGCGCCGTCGTTGATCGACTTGAAGCGGTCGACGTCGAGGTAGATGACGCTGACCGGCTCGGCGCTGCCGGTGAGCATGGCGGCGAGGTCGTGCTCGAACGCCTTGCGGGAGAGCAGGCCGGTCAGCGCGTCGTGGCGTACCTGGTAGCGCAGCTCCGCCTCGTGGTCGCGGGTAGCGGTCACGTCGAAGCAGTGCACGTAGATGAGCCGGAGCTGGTTGTTCCGGTCGTAGAGGCCGGTCCCGTGCACCTGCACCCAGATCGTCGAGCCGTCCGGGCGGCGGTACTGCCGGGTCACCGTCCGCGGCTCGTGGCTGTCCGCGAAGAGGGCCAGTATCGGCGGCTCGGTGGGGTCGACCGGGGTCAGCGGCACGTCGGCCAGCGAGAAGCCGGACGGCAGGTCGCCGGGCAGGCCGAGCCACTCGCGGTACGCGGCGTTGCTGCGCAGCACCATGCCCTCGGGCGAGAACATCGCCATCGGGATGGGCGTCTGGTCGAACGCCACGCTGAGCTGCGCCTGGCTCTCGTCCAGGTTCTCCCGGGCGCGGTCCTCCTCGACCTCGGTGAGGCGCCAGGAGACGATCTGGAAGCAGGCGGCGATCAGCACCGCACCGCCGTGGATCACCGCCCAGACCAGCGGGTGCGCGACGGCCGAGTTGTGGTCGTAGGTGTGGTCGCTGACCAGCGTGCCGAAGACGGCGTGGTGCAGCGTCGTGGCGACCAGGAACGCACCGAACGGCGCCCAGTCCCGGTACAGCGCGAGCGCGCCCACCGAGATGAAGAACGTGAAGTGGGCCTCGGTCAGGCCGTGGCTCAGCGACACGATGCCGGCACACGCGGCCGTGTAACCGAGCGCCACGAAGACCGAGCGCGCCCGGCGTGAGCGCAGCAACGAGGCCGCGATCAGGCACGGCAGCACCAGGCCGACGGTGAGCAGCATCGCGGGGATGTGATCCTCGCGCTGCAGCACGCCGAACAGCACCAGCGCCACCATGATGACGGCGAGCAGCACCGTCAGCAGCCGGTGCCGGCCCGCCCAGTCCTCGTCGCGCAGTCCGCCACCGGTCGGAAGCCGGTCACGCAACCACTTCATCCAGGTCGCCACACTGATGATGATCGGCCGCAGGCCCGGCCGGGACAGTCACTTCCCGGTAGCGGATCAGGAGTTTCGCAAACCGTCCAGAACCCGGTCGACGTGCTCGGTGGTGCTGCCGAGACCGAAACTGATCCTCAGCAGGCCCGGCGTGACGCCGCACTCCCCCGTGACGCCGCTGCCGGTGAGCCGGCGGACCAGCGGGTGAGCGCAGAACTGACCGGCGCGCACCCCGATGCCGTGGTCCCGGCCGAGCCGCAGCGCCACGTCGGCCGGGTCGTCGGTCGTGAACGCCAGTGACACGATGCCGACCCGGGGGTGGTCCGGCCCGAAAAGACTGACCTCGGTCACGCCCGGGATCGTCGCGATCCCGGCACGCAGCCGGGCCAGCAGCTCCTGCTCCCGCTCGTGCAGAACGTCACGGTCGGCCCTGGTCAGGGCCTCGCAGACGGCCGCGATCGCGACGGCGCCGAGCAGGTTGGGGGTGCCACCCTCGTGCCTCGCCGGCCCGGTTGCCCACTCCAGCTCACCGGGGCGGTCACCCACGGCGGCGCTCGCTCCACCCCCACAGAGGTACGGGTCAGCGGCGTCCAGCCAGTCCCGGCGGCCGGCGAGGACACCGGCGCCGAACGGGGCGTAGAGCTTGTGACCGGAGAACGCGACGTAATCGGCGCCCAGGTCGTTGATCGGCCGGTGCGGGGCCAGCTGCGCGGCATCGACGGCGATCCGGGCGCCGTGCCGGTGGGCGAGCCCGGCCAGTTCCTTGATCGGCCAGACCTCGCCGGTGACGTTGCTGGCGCCGGTGACGGTGAGCAGGACCGTTCCTGTTGTGCTTTCGAGCGCCTGCTCGACCGCGGCGATCGCCTCGGCCACCGATGACGGGGCGGGCAGGCGCACCTGGTTCGGCCAGGGCAGCAGGTTGGCGTGGTGCTCGCCGTCGAAGACGATCGTCGTGGTGCCGGCGGGCAATGCCCGGGCCAGCAGGTTCAGCGCGTCGGTCGTGTTCCGCGTGAAGATCACTTCATCGTCCGGGCCGGCGCCGACGAATTCCGACACCACATCGCGAGCTAGTTCGTACGCGAGGGTGGAGGCCTGTGAGCGTACCCCTGTGCCTCGATGAACGCTGCCGTAGCGCGGCAGGAGGTCGGCGACCGCCTGGGCCGCGGCTTCGACGCAGGGAGCGGAAGCAGCGTAATCGAGATGGGCGAAAGGCCGGGTCTCGCCGTCGGGAAGAGTGACTTTGAGGTCGTCGCCGACGATGTCGAGGGACATGGTTCGCCTCCGTGAGGTCTCGGGACCCACACGGGCCCGCGCTTGCCGCGTCGGGCTCGACGCGGCCCGGTCCTCACCCGGGGCACCCCATCGCGAACGGAAGGGTTGCCGGCCAGCAAGCCGGGGCTACGCGCTGGCACTCATGACCAGCTCCGACGGTAGCAGACGTGTATTTCCCATGCAACAAGTAGGGATTAGGCTGTGCGGTATGACGATCTTGTTTCAGCAGCAATGGGACGAGTGGCACACCGCGCACGAGAAGCGCCGGGCGGATCCGCACGGGTTTCTCGCCATCACGAGCCTGAACTGGCTGAATGAATCGCCGCAGCGCTTCGACGATGCGCCGGGTTCGTGGAGTACCGGCCCTTCCGGGGTGGTGGTCTCTCTGGCGGATGGGGAGGAACTGGTTGTCGACGGTGTAGCGGTGACCGGAACTCATCAGTTCGCGCCGCTCGCCGAACGGGCCGACATCGCCGTGGGCTGGGGCAAAGTGGTGATCGAGATCGCTCGGCGTGGTGGGTTCGACGTGATCCGGCCCCGGGATCCGTCGAGTCCAGTGTTGGCGGGGTATACCGGCACTTCCGCTTATCCGGCCGACGAGAAGTGGGTTGTGCCCGGATATTTCACGCCTTATGAGTCGCCTCGGCCGACGCCGGTCGGGTCGGTGTCGGAGGGGATCGAGCACGTCTACGAGTCGCCGGGGACGGTGTCGTTCAGCGTCGGCGGGGACGAGTTGTCGTTGATCGCTTTCAACGGCGCCACACCCGGGTCGTTGTTCGTGCTGTTCACCGATGCGACGTCGGGGCTGACTACCTATGCCGCCAACCGGAGTCTCTTCATCGCGCCGCCGGGGCCGGACGGGTCGGTCACGCTGGACTTCAACCGGGCCACGAATCTGCCGTGCGCGTACACGGAGTTCGCGACGTGCCCGCTGCCGCCGGCCGGGAACAAGCTGCCGGTCGCGATCGAAGCGGGCGAGCTGAAGCCGCAGTAGGTTCGGGTCGTGTCGTCGTTGCTTCTGGATGATGTGGTCCGGCTCATCGGGATCCGGTCCACTGCGGACCGGCCCGATGAGCTGCGGCGGGCGCTCGATTTCATGCTCGACCTGGTCGGGCCGGGGTTCTCGGTGCGGCGGTTCTCGTCGGGCGGCAAGCCGAGCGCGCTGGTCACCGTGGGTCCTGGTCTTCCCCGGGTGATCCTCAACGCCCATCTGGACGTGGTGCCCGGCTCCGACGCGCAGTTCGCCGCCCGGCTGGACGGTGATCGGCTCTACGGGCGCGGGGCGCACGACATGAAGGCCGCCGCGGTGGTGCTCGCCACGGTCTTCCGGGACTGTGCCCGGACGCTGCCCTATCCGATCGCGTTGCAACTGGTCACCGACGAGGAGGTGGGCGGCTTCGACGGCACCGGCCACCAGGTGGCGCAGGGCGTACGCGGTGAGTTCGTGGTGATCGGCGAGCAGAGCGGCCTGCGGATCGTGACCGAGTCCAAGGGCATCGTGCGGGTCCGGCTGGAGGCCGTGGGGGTCTCCGCGCACGCGGCCTATCCGTGGCTCGGGTCGAACGCGCTGGATGCGGTGGTGTCGGCGGTGTCAGCGTTGACGGCGCGATATCCGGTGCCGGAGGCGGAGGTGTGGACGACAACGGTGAACGTGGCCAGCGTAGCAACGTCGAACGTGGCCGCCAACATCGTGCCGGCTGATGCCACGGCCCTGCTCGACATCCGTTTCCCGCCGAGTGATCCCGATCTGGCCGGCCGGTCCCCCTCCGAGATCGTCTCTTTCCTGGCGTCGGTGACCGGCCCGGCCGTCGAGGTGACGGTGGAAGCGCTGGGCGCACCCCATCATGCTTCTTCGTCGAGTGCGTTCGTGGGGTTGCTGGGGGCGGCCGCGCGGTCGGTGGGATACGAGGGTTCGCTGCTCCGGAAGCACGGGGCAGCGGACGGCCGGTTCTATTCGGCGCAGGGCGTCGACGCGGTGATCTTCGGCCCGGGCGGGGACGGCCAGCACGGGCCCGAGGAGTACCTCGACGTGCGCACGCTCGACCCCTACCAAGAGGCGCTGATCGCCTTCCTGAAATCCGCCGGCGAGTAACGCCGACGCCAGGGCCCGAGGTCGGCCCACATGTCGAGCGGGGCTTGCCACGGTCGCGACGGATGGGCCAAGCGGCGGGGGCGCTTACGGCCGAAGCGGCGGGGGCGGCCGCGGGGAGCGCGGGACAGGCCGAGCGAGCTATTTGTTTGGCGGGCCGCCGGCTTGGCGAGATGCGGATCTCTTGTGCCTGGGGACAGCTCAGTGACGAGAGAATGCCCGGGTCGCGGTGAGATGGGGTATTTGTGCTGCCGGCAAGGGCGGCGGGAGGGCCGATCTTGTGAGTTTGTGGCTGGCGCGGCGGCGGAAACTCACAAGATCGCGGGCGATGGTCGCTGCGCAGGGCCGACTCTCCACGATCTTGGGACGTTTTGTCGCCTCGGCCTACTCGGCGCGTGCGGAATCGAGTCGCAGGCAGGAAACCAGGCGCGCAGGCCGAGAAGCGCGCAGGCCCAGGGGCACGCAAGGCCGAGCGGGCTTGCGGTGGGTTCGGGGGTGGGTCAGTTCTGGTGGAGGAGGTATTCGACTCGGGTGGCTATGGCTCGCAGGTACGGGCGGCGGAGCGGGTCGGCCTGGGCGTTGAAGGAGCACGGGCCGTGGCGGTGGAGCATCTCCGTGTACCGCGTCTCCGGCTCGACCCGGTCGCCGCGGGGGCCGACCGTCTGGTCGGCGTAGGTGAGGACATCGGAGATCAGGTTGCGCTCGTCCGGGAACTCGGCCAACTCCGTCGACAGGCCTCGGACGTCGGCGACGAAGCGGGCGCCCGAGTGGTAGGCGACCAGGCCGGCGATCTGGGCGGGCCAGCCCTCGCGGGTCAGGTGGCGGGCGCCGTCGATCGGGTGGAAGCCGGTTTCGATCAGCGGTGACGCGTACCCGATGTCGTGGAGCCAGGCGGCCGCGACCAGGAGGTCTTCGTCGAGGCCGAGCCGTAAGGCGAGGCCGGATGCTCGCTCGGCGACGCCGGCGGTGTGCCGGAACCGATTGCCGCTGTCACCCAGGAGGGTTTCCGCGATGGTCCGGGCCGCGTCGGCGCGGGTGAGAATGATCGGTGCCGCCATCGTCCGAGATTAGGCCCGATCAGGTTAACAATGAACGAACTCGCGATGGCAGGTCCCTGAATCCCCTCAGGTACTGCGCACCCGCTGTCTCGGCACACCGGCCGCGGCCAGCTGGCGGGCGAGTAACCCGTTCGGGTTGTCCAGGAAAACGGCCACCTGGTGATCGTCGCCGAGGTCGCATGCGGCGGCGACCGAACCGAGGTTGATCGGGTCGAGATCGAGCACGTCGGCGAGGTCCACGATCAGTCGCAGCGGGCGGACCCGCCGAACCGCGTGAACGAGCAGCTGCTGCAGCTCGACGGCGTGAGCGGGACCCACCGAGCCGTGTGGCTGAATGACCACACTGCCGTCGGGACTGGTACTTACCTCAAGAACCGAGCTACGCATCGGATCACCTCTCGTTACCGAGCGTTCAGCTGCCTGACCACCATAAGTGCAGGCCCGGAGGTCGTCGAGCCACCATCAGGTGCACGAGACGTGTCCATCCGGTGAACTCAGTTCAGGGGCGGGCCGAGCCGCAGGATCCGGCGGGCCCGGCGGCGGTCCAGCCAGCTCGGCTGCGGCGGATCGATCGGGTCACCGGCGCCACCGAGTTCGACGAGGATCTGCAGCCAGAACCCGGCGGCGCTGAGGATGTTGCGGATCTTGCCCGGTTCCGGGGCGCCGACCGGGAGGACGGCCTCGGCCCACCGCCATGCCACCCAGGCAACCTCGGGGTCGGGGTGGCGGCGGCCGGCCCGGGCGAGGTCGCGTACCTCCTTGCGGGTCTCGTCCGGCAGCCGCCACCAACCACGAAGGGTCTCCAGGCGAGCCGAGCCATCGTCAGTCATGGCCGGTATTCTGTCCCATGGTTGCGTTTGCGCTCCCGGCCCTCCCGGCACTCCCAGCCCTCCGGCCGACGCGGCCCGCCAGACCGAGCGCCTTACGTCTCGTGAGGTGAAACATGGCATCGATTCTCGGCATAGCGGCTGGTCTCTGGGGCGTGGTGATGGCGATCGCCCCCGTCCTGCAGATCCGCCGCATGATCGTCCGCCGGTCCTCGGCCGATCTGTCGCTCGGTTACTTCGCGGTGCTGCTGCCGGGTTTCGCCCTGTGGTTCGCGTACGGGTGGACCCGGCAGGACTGGCCCCTCGTCATTCCGAACGTCATCGCGTTCACGGTCAGCATCATCACGGTGATCATCGGATTGTGGCTGCGCAGGAAAGACGGGGCGGTCACCGACAGCGCCACATGACGGCCTGGATCGTGCCGCCGGCGTCGTCGGACTGGCCCGCGATCACCCGGCCGTCGTCGCTGATGCTGCTCGCGATCGTCGCGGTGCCGTCGGCCCGATGCGATGCCAGGTCCGGCAGGCGGACCACGTCGTCACCGGCCAGGACGACCGCGTAACCCTTGCGGTCGGTGCCGATCTGCCATCCGTACGCGTTGACCGCGTCCGCCGGGTACTGCAGCCCGTCGGTCACCTCGGTCACCCCGGTACGCAGGTTCCACCGCACCGCGATAACCGGCGCGGTCCCCCGGCTGCCCTTCAGGCTGGTCGTGCTCGCCATCCCGGTGACCCAGCCGTTGCGGATGTCGAAGGCCTGCGCGATCGCCGCCGGCTTGCCGTCGATCTCGGGCATCGGCAGCTCACGGTGGGTGCCATCGGGCATCCAGACGTACGGGATCTCGAGGCCGAGGCTGCCGACGATCGTGCCGTCCAGGTCGATGTCGCGGGCCTGCGCGTCCGTGGTTCCGGCCGGCACACCGAGCCGGACCGGTTTGGCGCCGGCCGACGCCCAGACGACCGGGTGGCCCTTGCCGTCGTCGCCGGCGATCCGGCCGGCCTCGTTGATCGCGAGGGCGGAGCCGGACGAGGCCAGCCGGGTGACCGTGCCGTCGCGGTAGGCGTACGGAACCGGGCCGGACGCGTCGTAACTCCAGCCGACCACGGTGCCGGACGCGTTGACGTCCTGGAGCGACTCCTCGAGGTCACCCGGCAGCATCACCTTCGCGACGGTGCCCTCGTGCCAGAGCACCGCCTGGTATCCGCCGGACTTCGGGTAGGTCCGCCCGACGATCCACGAGCCGGTGGGGTCGCCGCCGGAGACGAGAGCCATCGGTTCCTTGTCCGGGACCGGGAGGCGACTAAGGGTGCAGGCAGCAAGACCAGGAGGAGTAGGAGACGGCGAGCTGGAGGCGGCAACTAAAGGAGCAACGGCCGAGGGCTTTGTCATGACAAATCCGGCAACTGATGCGGCGACAGTGAAACAGGCCGCACTCGCCCCGACGACACCCCGCCGGAACGCTCGCTTGCGGCGAGCGGCAACGATCGCGCGCCGGATATCCACAGTGGAAGGCGTGTCCGGCTCGTCGTCGAGCGTACGCAGAAGGTCGGTCATCTCGGCACCTCGATTCGTGGTGGGAGCAGGCGGCGCAGCGCGGCCAGCCCGCGGGAGGTGTGACTCTTGACGGTGCCGCCGGAGCAGCCGAGGATCGCGGCGACCTCCTCGACCGGTTCCGGTTCCGGGAGCTGCCGGAACAGCCGGACCTTCGACCAGGCGAGACGCTTCTCGTCGACGTAACCGCGAACGAGCATGGTCCGCACGTAGGCGTCGATGTTGTCCGCGACGCGGGCCTTCGGCCACTTCAGGTACAGCGTCGTGATGGTCTGTTGCACCAGGTCGTCGGCACGATGGCCGTCACCGGTCAGGACGTACGCCAGCCGTCGCAGCACGGGCACCCGCGCCGTGACGTACTCGACGTACTCCTCTTCCGCGCCGTCGCGCATCGCCCGGTCCTTCCGTCGGTGTCGTCACCCCTAGGACGGGCACGGGCGGTCAACCGGTTGTCATCGATTTCGCGCGGGTCGCCATCAGTAGGACGAGTCCACCGAGGATGCACGAGAAACCGAGGATGAGCAGCGGCCACGACCGCGGTCCGGTGATCGGGTTGTCGACCGGGCCGGCGCGCGGCGGAACCGGGTCCGGATCGGGTCGCGGCTGGTCAGCGGGGGCGGCGAGCGCTCCCAGCGCCTCGGCGTCGACGTCCTGCTCCATGCCGCCCAGGGCGATGCCCTCGGCCAGGGCATCGACGGTTCGCCCGCCGGATGCGATCTCCTCGCCGGTCAGGTGATAGGCGCGCGAGACGCACCGGACCCGCTCCCCCGGCGCGATCCGGGTCTCCGGGCAGACGGTCGCCGCCGGCAGGCCGGTGACGGTCAGACCGATCACTGTCACGTTGCCGGCGTTGCGCACATCGACCGTGGAGACGACGTCGTCGCGCGCGCCGAGCGTTCCGTCACCGTCGGTGTCGCGCCAGACCGCGGTCTGCGTCGCGCTCAGACCGGGCGCTGCCGCGGCCACCGGCACGCCCGTCTCGGCCTGCTTCTTGGGTACGCCTTCGCGAGTGCCCGCCCGCACACCGGTGACCGCCGCGACGGCCCGGATCTCGCCGCCCGCGTCGACGTCAGCCTGGGTGACGGCGATCGCCGGGGAGACGCACTCCACCGCACCGCCGACCGGGAGCGCCGCATTCGAGCAGGTCGCCGCCCCGGACCGGGTGTCCCGGGCGGACAGCGACGCGATCGTCACGTTGCCCTCGTTGGTCACGGCGTACCGGAGCCGGAAGGTGTCGCCCGCGCTGACCGGTCCGGCGCGGGACGGGGTCACCGTGAGCCCGAGTTCGGCCTCGCCGTCGACGACCGGGACGGGCGCGGTGAACGGGCCGAACGTGCGCGGCCCGGAACCCGGCGCTCTGGCGGTGGCGAAGACCCGGCCACCGACCGGGTCGCCGGAGTCCACGTCGGACTGCTGGACCGTGTATGTCCTGCTCGCCACGCACGTCATCACCGCACGGATAGCCAGCGCGGCCGACGGGCAGGTGACCGGGCCGACCGGCTCGTCGGCCACACCGACAGCGGTCATCACGGCGCTGCCGTTGTTGGTGACCTGGTACGCGTACGCGATGGTGTCCCCGGCCCCGGCGGCGTGCTGGTGCGCGGCCGGGGTGACGGTAGCGGTCACGTCCACGGTCAGCGCCGGCTCGTCGAGCAGGACCGGCGTCGTCGCGTACCCGGGTCCCCACCGCATCTCGGAGGCTGAGGCGGACCGCCGCCCGTACGCATAGGCGCTGGTCACGATCGGCTCGCCGGCGTCGATGTCGATCTGCCCGACCCGGTACGACGTGGTGGACTCGCAGATCGCGGTGGCACCGACGGCGACCGTGCGGTCCGGGCAGTCCGCCTCGCCGGTCTGCTCGTCCTCGACCCGGATCTGACGCATCGTGACGTTGCCGGCGTTGGTCACCCGATATCGGTAGCCGATCTGGTCGCCCTTTTCGACAGCGGTCTGGTGACCGGCCGGCGACACCACCGGGGTGACCGTGATGGTGAGCGCCGGTGTGATCGCCGCGGTCGTCACGGTCGCCGGGCCGGTGCCCTGGACGGCGACCGAGGTTTCCGCGGGCGCCCGGCCGAGTGCTTTCGCGATGCTGGTCACGCCGCCCTCGTCCACGTCGGCCTGGGTGACCCGGTAACTCGCGGCGGCCGTGCAGGTGGCGGCCGAGCCGACCGCGAGGGTGCCGGCAAGACAGGTGACCGGCCCGGCCAGGGCGTGGTCGACGGCAAGGTCGTTCATCGTGACGTTGCCGGTGTTGGTGATCCGATAACTGAACGCGGCCTGGTCACCGGCGGCGGCCGCGTTCTGCCGGGCGGCCGGGGTGATCGCGGCGCTCGCGACGATGGTCAGCCGGGGCGATGCCGCGACCACGGTGACCGGCGCCGAACCCTGGGCACTGGCCGGAAGCGAGGCCGGCGCCGGTCCGGTCCCGGTGGCGACCGCGTCGTCGTGGATCGACCCGCCGGCGTCGACATCGACCTGGGTGACCGTGTACGGGGTGACCGACGTGCACATGCGCGAGGCGCCGACAGCCAGGTCCCCGCCGGGGCAGCTGACCCGCTCGGCGTGCGAGTCGGCCACACTCAGCCCGCTGATCGTGACGTTTCCGGTGTTGAGGACGCTGTACGCGTACCCAAGGGTGTCTCCGAGGGACAACGGCCCGGCGCGCCCGGCAGTGACGGTGAGGGAGATCGCGGGATCGGCGGCCGCGACCGGGACCGCGGCGGAGGCCGGGCCGAAGACGCCGCCGGTGGCGGTCGCGGTGACCGAGTCGGTGAGCGGGACGGCAGCGTCGACGTCGGCCTGGGTGACCGTGTAACGCGCGGCGGCCGGGGTGGTGCAGACCATCGAGACGCCGACCGCGAGGGTGGTCTGCGGGCAGCTCACCGCACTGACCCGGGTGTCGGCAAGGGCGATCCCGGTCATCAGGGCGGTGCCGTTGTTGCTGACCGTGTACGCATAGCCGATCCGGTCACCGACGGCGACCGCATGCGCCCGTTCGGCCGGGCTGACGACCGGCGTGACCGCGAGCGCGAGCGAGGGTGCGAGCACCGCGACCGGAACGCTCCCGACGACCGTCGCGAACAACGCCGGATCGGCCGACACCCCGGTCACGGCGGTGACCCGGGCCGTGTCGAGGATCGGCTGCCCGGCGTCGACGTCGGCCTGCACCACGGTGTAGCTGCCGGCCGTGCAGTTCGTGGTGTCGCCGGGCGCGAGGCTGGTGCTGCCGCAGGTCGCGGTCCCGCCGCGGGTACCGGTCACGACGACGCCGGTCGCGGGCAGGTTCCCGGTGTTCGCGACGGTGTACGCGTAGTCGACGCGCGAACCGGCCTTGACCCCGTGCCGATCGGCGGCCGGCACCACGTCCGGCGCGTTGACCAGGCTCAGCGCGGGAGCGGCCGCAGCGGCGGTGACGGTCGCCGCGTCGCTGTCGTTGCCGGACGCGGTGTCGGTGCTGACCGACGACGCGAGCCGCGCCGACGCGGTCAGCGTCCCGGAGCTCTGCACCGACGCGACCAGGTCGAGCGTCGCGGTGGCGCCGTCCGCGAGGGTGGCGAAGGTCCAGTTCAGCGTGGCCGGGTCGAACGCACCGTCGCTCGCGGTCCCGCCGGAGACCAGCAGGCCCGCCGACGCGCTCGCGACGACGACGGCCTGGACCGCGTCGGACGGCCCGAGGTTGCGGACCGTCACCTGGAAGCGGGCGTTCTCGGTCTGCACCACGTTCGGTGTGCTGGTGGTCTCGGTGATCCGCAGGTCGGCGCGGCGCTCCACGGCACGGCTCGTGGTGACGCTGTCGTTGCCGGAGGCCGGGTCGGTCGTGGTCGCGGACACGGCGGCGGTGCGCGCGAAGACCGCGTCGCCGTACCCCGCCGGGATCAGCACGCCGGCGAAGTCGATGCGCCAGGTCGCTGCCGCGGCCAGCGCCGGGAGCAGACAGACGAAAGACCCACTCTGGTACGAGCACGCGGAACCGGTCGCGGCCGTCGAGACGGCCGGCACGGCACGGCCCGTCGGTACGGCTTGGCGCACCACCACACCCTCGGCCCGGGTACGCCCATTGTTGGTGACCGTGACCGTACCCTCGACGCTCTGGCCGGCGACGAGAGCGGACGCGTCGCTCGGGTTGCTGAGGCTCTGGGTGATCGACAGGTCGGCGCTGAGCAGGATCGTGAAGCTGACCGTGGTGGTGTCGTTCGCCGCGTTGTTGTCGGTGGTCGGCGAGATGACGGTGCTGCTCGCGATGCCCGGACCGGCGGTGGCGCCGGCGCCGAGCACGGCGTCGCCGGTGAGCGGGATCGACGCGCCGGCCGCGAGGTACGGCAGGGTGCAGCCGTTGACCGTGCAGTACGGGCTGGTCCGGACGATGGTGACGCCGGGCGGGACGACGGTGTTGAAGTTGACGTTCACCGCCGCCGACGGCCCGTTGTTCGTGACCGTGAGGGTGTACGGGACCGTGTCTCCGGCGTACGCCGAACTGGATCCGAGCGTGAGCGAGACGCCCACGTCGGCCACCGCGGTTCCGGCCGACTGCACCGAGAAGTTGTTGTTCGCGGCGATCGGGTCGGGGGTGGCCGCGGTGACCGAGACCGCGTTGTTGATCGCGCCGGAGCCGCTGGAGCTGAGCACCATGGTGATGGTGACCGTGGCGGTCGCGCCCGGATTGAGGTCGGCGACCGAGCACTCGACAGTGCCGGTGGAGGCGAGCGCGCACCCGCTGCTGCCGCTGGAATAGGTGGATCCGCTGTTCACCGGGTCGGCGAGCATGATGCCGCGGGCCACCGACGGGCCCTGGTTGGTGATCGTCACGGTGTAGGTGACCGGGGCGCCGGCCACCCCGGCGGTATTGGTCATGGTAACGGCGAGGTCGGCGCGGGTGGCGACCGTGGCGCTGACCGAGGTCGCGTTGTCCGTGTTGTCGATCTCGTGGGTGGTGGAGGCGACCGATGCGGTCAGCGACGCCTGGATGCCGGCCGGCGCGGTGACGGGCACGTCGGCGGTGACGGCCATCGTCGCGGTGACGCCCGCGGCGAGGGTGGTCACGTCACAGCGGGCGGTCTGCCCGGTGACCGTGCAGGTACCGTCCGGCGATGACGCGGTGATGTTGGTCAGCCCGGCCGGGACGGTCGCGCTGATCCGCGCGGCCGACGCCGGATTCGGACCGGCGTTGCGGGCCGTGACGGTGGCCGTCGTGGTCGTGCCGGCCACCACGCCGGCCGCGCCGATCACCGCGTCGACCGACAGGTTCGCGGCCGGCGCGACAGTGGTGGTGACGGTGTTGGAGGTCGCGAGCGGCCGGCTGCCGGTGAGCGCGTCGGTGTAGGTGGCCGTAGCCTCGTCGGCGAGCACCGACGCGGCGGCCGCCGAGCCGATCACCGCCTGGTAACTGAACGACCGGGACTCACCGACCGGGATCGCGCCGCCCGCCGACGCGCTCGCGCCGGTGCCGGCCCGGATCCGGACGGTACGGGCCGGCGCGTCGTACTCGCCGATGTCGCCGTCCGCGCCGTCGCTGATGGTGGTCGACGACGACCCGCTGAGCGACCGGATCGAGCCGGGTACGAACGTGACACCGGCCGGCAGGTCGTCGGTGAGCACGGTGGCCGCCACCGGGTTGCCGCCGTCGTTACGGGCCGTGACCGTGTAGGTCAGCACGTCGCCGACGTCGGCCGTCGCCTTGTCCACCGTCGTGGTGGTGAGCAGGCAGGCCGAGGTGCCGAACGAGATGCCGTCGAGGAAGTTGCCGATGCTCTGGCTGCCGCCGGCCGCCGAGACCGACTGGAACGCGAACCGGGTCGACGCCTGACCGGCCGGCACCGTGTAGAACCCGGACCAGGTGCCCCACGCGGCCTTGCCGTCGGTGTAGGTCCCCTGGCTGATCAGGGTGCCGCCGGGCGGGCCGATCAGCAGCGACATGGTGTCGTTGCCGCTGCGGCCCCGGTGCCGCAACTCCCAGCGCAGCGCCTGGCCGGGTGTGGTGGTGACGTCCTGGTAGAGGGTGGAGACCTGGTTCGCGTTCAGCTCGGCGTGCTGGGCGCCCGATGCGGCATACACGCCGTTGAACGGCTGCCGCCAGAGCTCGATCTTCTTGTCGGTGGCGGTGGTCTGCCAGCCGGGGACGTTGGTCTGCGCGGTGATGACGACGGTGCCGTCGTTGAGCACCGGGGTCTCGAAGTCACCGTTGATCAGGGAGACCGGAGAGGGGCAGGTCGTCTGTACCGCTGTCGCCCGGTGCGGTTGCCACGGGAGCACCAGGAGCACCGCGAGGAGCAGAAGCACCCCGGCCAGACGTACCTTCGTCACCCCACGTAATTTATGTGGCTATTTCATGTTTTTGGGCGGAAACCGACTTACGGTCCAGGGCAAAGCTCGTTCCGGCCAGGGCCAGACCGCCCGCGGCCAGGGCGACTCCGGTCCAGGCGGGGGCGAGATATCCGTACCCTCGGGCGATCACCAGGCCGCCGAGCGCGGCACCCAGGCTGTTCGCCAGGTTCATCGCGGACTGGTTCACCGCGGCGCCCATCAGCTGCGCCTCCGGCGCGACCGTGATGAGCCGCGCCTGCAGCGCCGGGCCGAGGAAGATGCAGGTCGCGCCGGTCAGGAAAGCGCCCGCGAACAGGCCGACCGGCGTCGCCGCGAACAGCGCGAAGAAGACCGTCGACACGATCACCCCGGCGAACCCGGCGAGAGTCGCGACCCGCAGGTTCCGGTCGGCGAACGCGCCACCGAGGAAGTTGCCGGCCGTCATGCCCAGGCCGAAGACGGCCAGCACCCAGGGAACGGCGCCTTCGCTGAGCCCGGTCACCTCGGTGGTCACCGGGGCGATGTAGGTGTTCACCGCGAAGAACCCGGCGAACCCGATCGCGGCGGTCACCGCGACCAGCCAGACCTGCGGCCGGCGCAGGGCGCGCAGCTCGGCGGCCGGCGAGGCGTCCTTCTTCGCCGGCGAGTCCGGAACCGTGGCGAGCACCGCCAGCAGCGTCAGCACGAAGACGACGGCGATGACGCTGTAGGCGACCCGCCACCCCGCCGACTGGCCCAGATGCGTGATCAGCGGAACCCCGACGACGTTGGACAGCGTCAGCCCGCCCAGCACGATCGAATAGCCGCGCGCCTCGTTGCCCGGGCCCATCAGACCCGCCGCGAGCAGCCCGGCCGCCCCGAAGTAGGCGCCGTGCGGCAGCGCCGCCACGAACCGCGACACCAGGACCAGCTCGAACGTCGGCGCGATCGACGACGCGAACGTACCCACCGCGAACAGCACCAGAAGACCGAGAACCAGCCGCTTACGCGGCATCCGGGCGGAGAGCGCGGCGATCAGCGGCGCGCCCGCGACAACCCCTAGGGCGTACGCCGTGATCACCCACCCGGCCTGCGCGACAGCGTCCTCATGCGACCGCGCCCACGCCTCCGGCAGGAGCGCCTGTGCCATGTCGGGCAGCAGCCCCATGGCGACGAACTCGGTCAGACCGATAGCCACGCCGCCGAGAGAGAGCGCGATCAGCGCAGCCCACCGCTGCCGCCCAGTGAGTTGATCCACCACCCGTACGCTAGTGGTCCACTCCCCCAGGCCTTCCCAGCCAGTGGCCCAGGTCACCCGGCAGGCCGTTCGTACGGCACCGTCTCGTCCGAACGGCCGTAGCGATACGTCTATGCGTTTGTTTACCTCGATGGGCTCGCCGCCCGGCTGTTTTTTGCCCGAAGAGGTATCGAATGCTCCTGAAGTACCGGAAGCGCCTCCTCGGCGCCCTGGTTGTCGCGCTCTGTGTCGCCCCGCTCGCTCTGGTGAACGGGAACGCCGCCGCGGCCGCTGCCCTGGCTCCGCAGCCGGGCACCTTCAAGGGGTACGGCTTCGACGCGTGCACGGCCCCGTCGAGTGACGCGATGAAGGCGTGGCTGAAGTCGCCGTACCGGGCGGTCGGCATTTACTTCGGCGGCAACAACCGGGGCTGCGCGCAGCCGAACCTCACCGCAGCGTGGGTACGCGAGCAGATCACCCGTGGCTGGCGGATGATCCCGCTCTACGTGGGGCCGCAGGCGACGTGCACCACCACGACGAAGAAGAACCTGATCGACAACAAGAACGCGGAGAAGCAGGGCCGCACGATCGCCGACGACGCGGTGGGGCAGGCGAAACTGCTCGGGCTCGCACCGGAGAGCGTGCTGATCTACGACATGGAGGCGTACCGGACGAACGACGCGGTCTGCAAAGCCGGTGTCCTCGCCTTCATGAAGGGCTGGACGGCCCGCCTGCACGACCACGGGTATTTCTCCGGTTTCTACAGCAGCGTCAGCTCCGGCGTCGCCGACCAGGTGGCCGTTTACAACAAGGCCGGTTACGTGAAGCCGGACTACATGGACTTCGCCCGCTGGGACCAGGTCGTCACCACCGCCGACAAGGTGATCCCGTCGACCTATTGGACGCCCGGCCGCCGGATGAAGCAGTACCGCGGCGACCACAAGGAGACGTGGGGCGGCGTCACCATCAACATCGACAACGACTACCTGGACTTCGCTCGCCTGCCGTCCGCGAAATTCGGTGACTGGACCCGGAACGGCTGGCCGGACGTGCTGGCCCGCACCAAGTCGAGCGGCAACCTGTTCAGCTACCCGGGCAACGGTTCGTACATCTCCGAGGCGAACCGCACGAAGATCGCCGGCGGTTTCGCGGGCATGAACGCGATCGTCCGGATGGATCTGAACCGGGACGGGTTCGAGGACATCATCGCGCGTACCAAAGCTGGGGTTGTCTGGTTCTATCCCGGCAAGAGCAACGGCAAGCTGGGTACGCGCAAGAAGCTCTACAAGAAGTTCACCCACATGCGCGAATTGACGGCAGTCGGCGACTTCAACCGCGACGGTTATCCCGACCTGCTGGCCACCCAGATCAGCAACGGTGACGTCTATCTGTACCCGGGTAAGAAGGGCGCCAAGTTCGGCGCGCGGAAGGTCCTCGCTTACGGCAACTGGGCGGACCGCACCGAATTCACCGGCGTCGGCGACTACAACCGCGACGGTTATGTGGATCTGCTGGTCAAGGAGACGAAGACCAGCACGCTCTACCTGTACCCGGGCAAGGGAAACGGCTTCAAGACCCGCGTGAAAATCGGCAAGGCCAGCGGTTTCCGCGACATCATCGGAACCGGCGACTTCGACCGCGACGGCTTCACCGACATCTTCGCGGTCCAATCCGCGACCGGTTACCTGTTCCTGTTCCGCGGCACCGGCAAAACCCTGCGAGCCCCGGTGAAGATGGCGACCGGTTACAAGGGCAGGACGCCCCTCTTCTGAAACCGGCCTCGTAGGCTCGGGTGGTGCGAGTTGTTCTGATGCCGCTCGAGGCTCGGGCCGCCCGCCAGTCACTCGACCGGCTACAGGCTGACGGTCCAGCAGATCGGCGTGATGGAGATGTGACCGCATAACGCTCGGCGGGGGCTCCCGGTTCATCGATGGCGAATACTTCGCAGATGCCTGGGAACCAGCTCGGGGAAGAGACCCACGGCCAGCTCCACTTGGTACGGTCCGTGCCGTGGCAAGGAAGAGAAACCGCAGACCGAGTACCAGGCAGCACGATACCGCCGCCAGCCGCCCGGAGGCGCCCACCGAGCGCGAGAATCCGTTCGCCGGCGTTCAGCGGACAGGGCTCTGGAACCTGCAAATCCTTGCGGCTGCCCTGAGTATCGCGCTCGGCATCCTCTCCGTCCTCACGATCTCGCAAGGCGGGGTTTCCGGAGTCCGCCTGGTCCCGCACCTGATGTGCGCCGTGGGAGCAGTGTGCGGTGCTGGATTCTTCTTCAGTAAGCCCTATCCCGCGCTGATGCGGTCGCTTCAGATTGCTGCGGCGGCGTTCACTGTCCTTGGAGTCGGTGGCCTGGTGATCGCGGCAGGGTCCGGCTGATGTCCACGCTCAGGGTGGAGCCGTCGGCCTTGACCTCGTACGCGGAACAGGTGAATCGAGCCCGGTCGGACATCCAGACAGTCAGCTCCTACATCACCAAGTGGGCCACGGACGGCACCGGCGGCGAGTATTGGGCATTAGCTCAAGAGAAGAATGCCGAAGCCATGGTGACCATTTCAAGCACGTTCTATCGACTGACGTGCGTTTTGGAGTATTCCGAACCGGAGCTCCAGGCAGCCGCCAGCTACTACCGCGCAACTGATGTCGCAGCGGCGGCGAACCTGGATCGCGCATTACCCGATGCCGTACGAATGTGCCCCACGCCGCTTGAGTACGAGAATGCCGGGATCATCTGTAAACCGGCACTCTTCAGCGACCCCAGGACACCAGAGTCAAACTTGATCCCTCCGCCGGAGGAGCCTGATAGTCCGGTGAACCGGCTGGCGTTCTTGGACTACATCAGCCCCACCTCGTGGATCATGAAAGGTCTGGACACAGTCCTTGGATTCGATCCGATCCAAGAGGTTCAGAACAAGATTGTCGGCGACTGGGAGACGTTCGCCAGGATGCCCTCCGTTCTGAACAGCGCAGCAACAGCTCTGCACGATGTCGCCATCAACACCCAGTCCGGATCCTCGTCTTTGCAGGAGTATTGGCAGGGGAATGCTGGGGATGCCGCATACCGGTACTTCAGTGACCTGTCCTCGGCAATAGACCGTCTGCGTGCTCCCCTCCTGAAAATCGGAGAGGAATACAAGGTTATGGCCAATGCCGTGTGGTCCGCGGGGGACGCCATTGGCGGCATACTCAAGGCCATGTGCGACACCGCCATCATTATGGGAATCGCGGCAGTCGGCGGAACTGTCACCGCGGCCACTGGCGCCGGCGCGGCAATCGGCTATGGCGTTGCAGCGGTCAGTACGGCTGCGGTCCTCCACCAGTGGGGACAGATCACCAAGTACCTCGCCTTGGCCAATACGGCGATCATGACGTTCCGCTCGGCCCTCAATCTCAATCTCAGCGACCTGGACTCGGTCAAGCTCCCCATCATCGGCGGCGGAGCCGGCTACGACCATCCGCTGACCGGAGCAGGCTCCCATGTCTGACGAGATTCTCGACATCGCCCAGGGCGACGCTCGCCTAGCCAACAGGCTCCGCGAGATCCTCGAATCGCTCGCCGATCGCGGAAGCGACCAAATGCGTGAGATGGCCCGCGAGGTACTCGGCGGAAGATCGTTACGGGAGATGGCCGCAAGCAGCGTGTACGGCGATGAAGTCGGCGTGGCGTTCGGCGATTTCTGGGCCAGGTACCAGGAGTTGTCCCCGGTCGAACAGGCCGAGTGGGAAGAGACCGGTCGCACCCATCTTGACGAGAAGACGAACATCGAGCGATGAGCAATGCGAATGCCGGAGCGCAGGTCTTTGAGCATCGCCTGCGGATACAGCTCGACACCTGGCGAGTGCGATCACCGTGCTAGCGTCCACGAGTTGTGGGTCTTGGAATGTTCGGTCACTCGCACATCCCGTGGGGTAGCACCGCGCCGGGCGGGTTGCGCCTGCTCAACCCGGGTTCGCCGACCGACCGGCGGCGGCCGTTCTGCACCTACCTGACAACTACGGCCGCGGGTGGCGCGCTGACGGACGTGACGCTGCACCGGCTGCCGGCGCGAGTGGCCGCGTGAGGCAGGTTCTGCTCACCCGGGTCCGGGCGGTCGCTGACGTCAACGCTCATATGCGTGAGATCGAGCTGGCCGGGCCGGACGTGCCCCGGCTGCGGCCTCGGCCCGGTGCTCACCTGGTGGTTCATGTGCCGGACGGCGACGCGGTGGCGCGGCGGGTCTATTCGATCTGGCGGCATGATCCGCGGGACGCCAGCCTGACGCTTCGGGTCGCGGTGCATCCGGCGGGTGGGCCGGGCTGCGCGTGGGCCCGGGCTGTCGCGGCCGGTGATCGGATCACGGTCGAACCGCCGCGTAGCAAGATCACGCTCGCTGAACAGGCGGCGTTCCACCTCTTTGCCGGGGACGAGACCGGGGCGGTGCCGCTACTGGCGATGCGGGCCGCGCTCCCCCGCGCGGCACCGGTGGCGGGTGTCTTCGCGTCGATCGGTGGGGACGACGAGATGCCGGGCTTCGACGGCGTACCGACGCTGCCGTGGGTTCATCGCGGCGCGACCAGCGCTGTCGGGTCGCGGACGCTGTTGCGCGCGGTGCAGGAGTTGGAGTTGCCGCAGGGCGCGGGAGTCGCCTATCTGGCCGGGGAGAGCGACACCTGCCGGCTGATCCAGCGGCACCTGATCGAGCAGCGGGGCTGGCCTCGGCGTTCCGTGCTGACGCAGCCACAGTGGACCCCGGACCGCCCCGGCTTCGGCGCCGGCCCGGCCTGAGACCCAGCACCACCACAACGGCCCAGCATCACCGCAGAGGACCGGCACCTCCGCAGATCTTGAGCGACTTTGCCCATCGGGAGGTGAACAATCGCTCAAGATCTGGCGGGGCTCGGTCAGGGGTTGAAGGTGTCGCTGTCCACGTCGAGGTCTGCTCGTTCCATCCGGTCAGCATCGCGGACCAGGTTGCGGGGCATTGGGCGTACCCGAGAATCAGCGGGACGGGCGCAGTAAGGGTGGGTGGAGCAGGGTTGCCGGGCCTCGGCGGTAGAGCTGGGCCGGTCTGCCTCGGTCGCGGATGGCCGTGGCGCCCGTGGCTTCGACGAAGCCCTCGGCCGATGTCACCTTGCGGTGGAAGTTGCGGGGGTCGAGGGTGGTCTGCCAGACCGTCTCGTAGACCGTACGCAGCTCCGCGACCGTGAACTCGGGCGAGCAGAACGCGGTGGCCAGGGACGTGTACTCCAGCTTGGCCCGGGCGCGCTCCAGCCCGTCGGCGAGGATCCGGTCGTGGTCGAAGGCGAGGCCGGTGGAGGACGAACGCCACTCCGCCCCGGACGCGTCGCTGCCCGCCACCGGGGCCGGCAGATCCGGCAGCAGCGCGAGGTAGGCGACGGTCACCACCCGGCCACGCGGATCCCGGCCCGGCGTGCCATAGGTGGCCAGCTGTTCCAGGTGGCCGGCCTCGGGATCAAGGCCGGTCTCCTCGCGGAGTTCGCGCCTGGCCGCGGCGTCCAGATCCTCGTCGGGGAGCACGAAGCCGCCCGGCAGCGCCCATTCGCCCTCGAACGGCGGGATGCCGCGCTGCACGAGCAGCACCTGCAGATCACCCGACCGGATCGTCAGCAGTACGAGATCCACTGTGACCGCCGCCATGTTAAGCGTCATGTTGACGATAATAGCGGGCGGCATTATCGTCATGATGACGAGATACAAGCGAAAGGCAGAACATGGCTGACGTGACACGGCGATTCCACCTGCGGCACCTGCGGTCGGCGCCGACAAGCTGGGTCAGTCACACGGTCCGGGGCGCGGCGAAACACGAGGGCACCGGGCTGTCGTTCTGGTACCGGCCGCTGACCGCGGCGCTCTCCGAGGTGCCGGTCGACGACCGGGAGCTGCCGCTGCTGTTCCACGCGCGTACCGAGGACTTCGCGGACGTGACAGTGCAGGCGACCGTGACCTACCGGGTGAGCGACCCGGCCGCGGCAGCGGGCCGGCTCGATTTCTCGATCGACCCCTACCGGGGCACCTGGCGCGGGCAGCCGCTCGACCAGGTCGCCGGGCTCCTCGCCGAGCTGGCGCAGCAGCCCGCGCTCGACCTGCTCGCCCGGCTGCCGCTGGCCGAGGCGCTGACCACCGGTGTCGCGCGGATCCGGCAGTCCGTCGCGGACGCACTCGCCGCCGACCCGCGACTCACCGAGACGGGGGTGTCGGTGGTCAGCGCCCGGGTCGTCGCGATCCGCCCCGAGCCCGACCTGGAGCGGGCGCTGCAGACGCCGACCCGCGAGCAGGTGCAGCAGGACGCGGACCGGGCCACGTACGCACGCCGGGCGCACGCGGTCCAGCAGGAGCAGGCGATCGCCGAGAACGAACTGCAGAGCAAGATCGAACTCGCCCGCCGCGAGCAGGAACTCGTCGAGCAGCACGGCGCCAACACCCGCCGCGAAGCCGAGCTCGACGCCGAGACGCAGCTGGTGGCAGCCCGCGCCGAAGCCGATCGGGAAGAGGTCGCGAGCACCGCGTCAGCCGAGCGACTGCGGCGCCTTGCGGCCTCCGAGGCAGAGGCAGCGTGGGTACGGGATGAGGCCCGCGCCGCCGGAGCCCGAGCTGTCGGCCTGGCCGAGGCGGAGGCGGAAGCGGCGCGCCTGGCCGCGTACCGGGACCTGCCGCCGGCGGTGCTGCAGGCGCTCGCGCTGAAGGAACTGGCCGCGCACGTGCCGGCGATCGGCGAGCTGACCGTGACGCCGGACCTGCTCAGCAAGCTGGTCGGGCGGCTGGGGTGAGCATTCTTCCCCCGAGGGTGGTCGTCGTGTCGCGGCGTAGTGAGCTCGACGAGCTGCTCGCCCGGCACGGCACCCGGGGTGCGGCCGCGTTCTTCCTGCGCCGGCGGGGCCGCGACCTGGACGAGGTGACCGCGCGGCACGAGGCGTTGCAGGACGCGCTGACCCGGGTCGGCGCGGCCGTGCCCACCGACTGGCGGCGCGGTCATGTGGAACGCGCCGACCTGCCCCGCTTCCTGTTCGCACCGGAGGACATCGTGGTCGCCGTCGGCCCGGACGGCCTGGTGGCGAACGTGGCGAAGTACCTGACCGGCCAGCCCGTGATCGGCGTCGACCCGGAGCCCGGACGTAATGCCGGCGTGCTGGTCCGCCACCGGCCGGATGCCGTGGCGGGTCTGTTGCGCGACCGGCCGCCGGGGCAGAGCCGCACCATGGTGGTGGCCAGGCTCGACGACGGTCAGGAGCTGTACGGCCTCAACGAGATCTACGTGGGGCACGCCGGCCACCAGTCGGCGCGCTACATCCTCTCGGACCAGGCGGGCGCCCGGGAACGCCAGTCGTCATCCGGCCTGATCGCCGGAACCGGCACCGGGGCCACCGGGTGGTGCGCCTCGATCGCCAAGGAGCGGGCTGTCGCGCCGGCTGCTCCGTCGCCCGAGGAGCCGGCCCTGTGCTGGTACGTCCGGGAGGCCTGGCCGTCACCGGCGACGGGCGCTTCCCTGGTCGCGGGTGTGCTGGCCGGAGGCGACGAGCTGGAGCTGACCAGCGAGTCGGAGCGCCTGGTGGTGTTCGCCGACGGCCTGGAGTCGGACGCGCTGGAGCTGTCGTGGGGCCAGCGCATCAGCATCGGCGTGGCGACCCGCCGCCTGAACCTGATCTGACGGGTACCGGATCTGGCGGGAACCGGATCTGACGGGAACCGGATCGCTCAGTCGGGCAGGGTGAAGATCACGCGGGTGCCGCCGGTGGGGTTCTCCTCCACGCGGATGGCGCCGCCGTGCCGGTCGACGATGCGCAGGCAGCTGGAGAGTCCGATGCCGTGGCCGCCCGCTGGGGCGTCGTCGAGGCGGGTGAACATCTCGAAGACGCGGTCGCGCTGGGAGGGCGGGATGCCTACGCCGTTGTCGGTGACCGCTATCTGCCACGCCTCTGGTGAACGGGTGGCGGTCACTGTGACGTGGGCCGGACGGTCCGGATGGCGGTATTTGATCGAGTTGGCGATCAGGTTCTGCAGCAGCTGGCGGGCCAGGACCGGGTCGCAGGCCACCACCGGCAGCGGTTTCGGGGCCTCCACGGTCGCGGACGTCTCCTCGACCAGGGACTGGAGGTCGTCCAGCACCTGGTCGACGATGTCGCCGAGGTCGGCGGGTACACGGTGGACCGGGGCGCTGCCGGCCTGGGCGTACTGAAGCAGCGAACCGATCAGGTCGCGCATCCGGGTGACCGCGCGCTGGCAGGCGGCCACCCAGCGCTGGGTTTCGGGGGTCGCCGTCTCTTCGAGCAGCTCCAGGTGGGCGTGCACGGCGGAGAGCGGGGAGACCAGATCGTGGCTGACCGCGCCGGCGAAGTTCGTCAGGTCGGCGTTGGAGCGGCGCAGGTCCTCGTTCGCGGCGGCCAGTTCGCGCCGCGCCGCCTCGATCGCGCGTTGCTGGGCCCGGTCGGTGGTCACGTCGGTCATCGCGACGACCGCGCCCATCGGGGTGCCGTCGCCGGAGATCAGCGCGCGGCCGCTCGCCGTGACGTGCACCGGATCGGCTTCGGGCCGTTTGATGATGATCTCGGCGTTGTCGACGGTGCCCTCGCGCAGGGCGCGCAGCAGCGGGATCTGGGACGGGGGCAGCAGCGTCACGCCGTCGGTGGCGTACAGCTGGTAGCGGTCCGAGAAGTCCTGCGGTTCCAGGGTCGGGTCGGCGTCGAGGCCGTGCCACTCGCGGGCCGCCCGGTTGAAAACGGTCAGGCGACCCGACTGGTCGGCCGCGACCACTGCCACGTCGATCGTCTCCAGCAGCGTGTCGGTCCAGCGCTGGCGGGCTTCGGAGATCAGTGCCAGCTCACGGTTGAGCCGGGCCTGCCGGCGGCGTTCGAACAGGGCCAGGACGATGCCGGACAGGTCCTTGAGGCGGCCGATCTGGCGCGAGTCCAGTGTGCCGGGCTCGTCGTGGAAGACGCAGAGCGAGCCGAGCGCGTACCCGTCCGGGGTGATCAGCGGTGCCGAGCCGTAGAGGCGCACGTCGGCGAGGACGCCGGTCACCCACGGGTTGGCGCGGTAGTGCGGGTCCTTGCTGGCGTCCGGCGTGTACATGAAATCGCCGGCCTCGAACCGGACCGCGCACATCGAGTCGGTGCGTGCCGAGTCGCCGCCCTCGAAACCGACAGTGGTCAGCTGGCACTGGCGGTGCTCGTCGATCAGGTTGAGGGTGGCGGTGGGCACGTTCGCGACGGCGGCCGCGACCCGGACCACCGCTTCCAGTTCGTCGTCGGCCGGCGAGTCGAGCAGACGGTACTCGTGCAGCGCGGCGAGCCTGCGTATCTCCCGCTCCTGGTCCGGCACGACGAGGTCCACCCCTCACCTATCGGCAGCCTCAGCGGGGATCTGACCCCCATGCGCGCCATCGGCGGCCGCGGCGCTGAGCAGGGACTCGATCAGATTCTGCATCCGTTCCACCTCGCGAGTGGCCGGTTCGACGGACAATCCGGCCTCGTCGGCGAGCAGCTCCAGGTATCCGCCGACCGCGGCGAGCGGGGAGACCAGGTCGTGGCTGACCGCGGCGGCGAAATTCGTCAGGTCGGCGTTGGAGCGCAGCAGCTCGGCGTTCGCGGCGGCAAGCCGGGACCGGGCCTCTTCGATCAGCCGTTTGCGGGTGGCCTCGGCCGTCACGTCCTGCAGGGCCACAACGGCGCCGGTGATCGCGCCGGCCGCGTCGTACAGGGCGCGGGCGTTCGCGCGTACCGTCGCCGGGCCGGTCTTCGGCCGGCGCAGGATCATCTCCTTGGCGGTGACCGGGCCGTTGCCGGCGAGGGCGACCATCAGCGGCACCTCGTCGTCGGGGATCAGGGTGTGCCCGTCCGGCTCGAACAGCTGGTAGCGCTCGGCGATGCCGACCGGTGCGGCGCCCAGGTCGACGTCCGGGTCGTGGCTCAGCCGGGCCGCTCGGTTGTACAGGGTCGCCTGGAACTCGGTGTCGATCGCGACGACTGCCACGTCGATGCCGTCGAGCAGCGCCTCGGCCCACTCCTTGCGGGCCTCGGTGATGGCTGCGAACTCGGCGGTCACCCGGGTCTGCCGGCGGCGCTCGAAGAACGCGACGATCACCGCGGCCAGGTCTTCGAGCCGAGCGGCCTGCTCGGCGCTGAGCTCATGCGGCTCGGTGTCGAAGACGCAGAGGGTGCCGAGGATGTGCCCGTGCGGTGTGATCAGCGGGGCGTTCGCATAGAAGCGGATCAGGCCGAGCTCGCCGGTCACCCACGGATTGTTCCGGTACGCCGGATCGAGGCTGGCGTCCGGAAGATTCACCGGCTGTCCGGTGCCGAGCCGGATCGCGCACATCGAGTCGTCCCGGTCGCAGTCACGTCCGGTGAAACCGACAGTGGTCAGCATGACCTGACGATGCTCGTCGATCAGATTGAGTGTCGCGGTGGGTACGCCGGCCACGGCAGCGGCGATCCGCACGACGGCCCGCAGTTCCTCCTGCGGCGGTGTGTCGAACAGCCGGTACTCATGCAGCGCGGCGAGCCTGCCCGACTCCTGTTCCGCCCCGTTCACCCCGACAGTATCGCCACTTTTTCAGTACCCCACGTCCCTCCGCCGAAAGCCGGCGAAACCGGCCGCGACGAGAACGGCGACGATCACGGCGAGGGTGACGATCGGGCCGGCGGTGACCGCGTCCAGCGGCGCGGCCGGCACGTGCGCGAACGGTGAGGCCTGCTGCGACCAGTCCGGCAGCCGGAACGAGTCGGCGAACAACGCGACGACCGCGCAGTAACCGAGCGCGACCCAGCCGGCGGCCGCGGCGGCCCGCGCCAGCCAGCCGAAACCGAGCACGGCGACGGCAATGATCGCCCAGACGGCGGGCAGATAGACCAGGGCCGCCCCGGCCATCCGGATCGCCTGGCCCGGCTCATCCACGGTCATCCCGTACGCCAGGCCCTCGCCGAAACCCGCCGTGACCAGGACCAGCGCGCTGCCGGCCAGTGCCACGCCGACGTGGCTCGCCAGCCAGGCGGCGCGGCCGGTCGAGGCGGCGAGCACGACCTCGGCGCGGCCGGCCGTCTCCTCGGCGCGGGCACGCAGCGTCGCGGAAACCCCGAACGCTGCCGCCAGCAGCGCGCACAGCGTCAGGCTCAGCGCCAGGTACGCGTCGACGACATCCGCCGCCCCGCCGGGCAGATAGGCGGCGACCTCCGGGTTGTCGGCGATGTACTGCTCGATGCTGTCGCCGATCGAACCGTAGGCGGCGCCGAGCAGTCCGACGCCGGCCGTCCAGCCGATCACCGTGCCCCGGTGCAGGCGCCAGGCCAGCCCCGACGGGCCGCGCAGCGCCCTGGACGCGCGCGGGCGGCCGAGCCTCGGGCGGATCAGGCCGGCGCCGACATCGCGTCGATCCAGAGTCTTGTGGGCCGCCAGTGTGAGGGCGCTGAGCGTACCCAAGATCAATAAGAGTGGCCACCAACGGCCTGGACCGAAAGGGAAGGTCCGCTGGCCCCAGCCGATCGGGGAAACCCAGGCCAGGGCGGGGTTGCCGGCGTCGCCGGCGGCGCGGAGAGCGTAGCTCGCGCCGATGATCGATCCGGTGAGGCCGTAGACGCCGCGGGTGTGTTCGAAGATCTGCGCGGCGAGGGCGGTGACCGCCGCGAAGACCAGGCCGACGCCGGCGAGGGCGAGAGCGGTCAGTGCGGAGCCGGTCTTGTCGAGGCCCGTCCCCGCGGTGGCGGCGAAGACGACGACGGCGACCGCCGTGTTCGCGATCGCTGCCAGGGCGAGCGCCGCGTAGAGCGGAGAATGGCGGCTCACCTGGGCGGACCGGATCAGCTCGGCGCGGCCGGCTTCCTCGTCGGCACGGGTGTGCCGGCCGACCAGGAACATGTTCATCAGCGCCACGATGATCGCGGCGAACGCGAACATCTCGAAGACGATCTCGTTGCCGATGGTGCCGAGGAGTTCGGGTGGACCGCTCATCGCGATCACCGCGGTGTTGCCGCCGAGCGTGGCACGGAGCTGGGCGAGCTTTTCCGGGGTGTCGTAGAGGCTCTGGCTCTGCGTCGACTGGATCAGGAAGAGCAGCCCCACTCCGGCGATCCACAGTGGCAGGGCGCGTCGTTCCAGTCGCAGATTGAAAGCGATCAGTACGCCGGTCATATCCGCATGCTCCTCCCCCATGCGGCGTGGTGGCCTCGGCGGAACGGGTGCTCCTTCAGGTGGTTCATGGACAGCTGCGTTGACTTGGATCTGGGGCGGGTCTACCGCTGAAGGTCACACCTCCAGGAGGTACTCCCATGTCAGTCGCACTCGACCGCAGGCTTGCCGAGACCGGCACCCGGTTCCGGATCTTCCCGCAGCCCCGATTCCTCACCAAGGCCGACGGTTCGCCGCTCTTCCCGGAGCCGGAGACCGTGACGGTCGCCCCGTCGCCGGGCGCTGTCGAACGAGGACCCGCCGACGACCGGATGTTCGTCGTCGACGCGATCGGCAAGCTGCCGTACAACCAGTTCTTCCGGCCTCCGTACTCCGGTGCGGCCCGGGACGCGGTGGAGCCCGGTCCGGACGGTCACTTCGATCACCTCGACCCGGCCAGCCGGGAGTTCTCGGCGGCCACCATGTACGCCACGGTGCGGCGCGTCCTGGACATCTGGGAGGACTACTTCGGGCGTACCATTCAATGGCATTTCGAATCTGATTTCGCCCGGCTCGAACTGATTCCGTTGATCGAGTGGAACAACGCCCAGTCCGGGTACGGCTTCCTCGAATTCGGGTTCGGCCGGACGCCGACCGGCACGATCGACCACAGCCGCCCGTTCTGCGAGAACTTCGACGTGCTCTCCCACGAATTGGGGCACAGCCTCATCTTCGCCGAGGTCGGCATCCCGGCCAGCCCGGCTGACGAGGGCATCGATTACGGCGGCATGCACGAGTCTGCCGGTGACCTGGTCGCGATCGTGGCGTCGCTGCATTTCCATTCGGTCGTCGACATGCTGCTGGAGAACACCAAGGGCAATCTGCTCACCATCAACGGCCTGGACCGGGTCGGTGAGCTGTCGGACAGCAGGCAGATCCGGATCGCGTTCAACGCCCTGCGCATGTCGGACGTGAACGACGAACCGCACGACCGGTCGATGCCGCTGACCGGCGCCATCTTCGACACGATGGTCGAGTTCTTCCAGCAGGACCTGGTGAACAAGAAGCTGATCACCGACGACCTGCGGAACCGCTCGACGAACCTGCCCGGCACCGCGCACGACCTGGACCAGATCCAGACCGATTTCGCGGCGGCCTATGCGGGCAACGAGGCCGCGTTCAAAGAATCGCTGCTGCTGGCCCGCGACTATCTGGGCCGGCTGCTCGCCACCACCTGGTCGGACATCTCCCCGGATTTCCTGACCTATCACGGGATCCTGCGGGCCATCCTCGACGCCGACCGCACGCTGACCGGCGGCGCGAACGCCGCCATCATCCGGTCGTGTTTCGCCTGGCGGGAGATCGCGCCGGTGCCGGCGTCGATGTTGATGCGCCAGCACACGCTGACGTCGTGCGGGCTGGACACCGCGGCATCAGCGGCCGCCGGCCCGGCTGACGGATTTTCGGCGATGATCCCGACGCCGCGGAGCAGTTACCAGAATTTGCGCCGGTAGTGACCGTGGTGACGGTAGTGCCCGTGGTGCCGATAGTGGCCGTGATGGCCGTAGGCACCCGGGTGCCCGTAACCGGGGTGGCCGTAGCCGGGGTGGCCGTAGCCGGGCTGGCCGTAGCCGTGGCCTTGGCTTCTCGCGATGCGGTGGTTCACGTCGCGGAGGAGGGCGTCGACGGCCGGGTTGTGCCTTTTCTGTGAGGCGCGGTGAAGCTTGGATGCCACCATCGAGAGCACGAAACGCTTCACGAAGCCCATCGGGGATGCTCCTTCTTTGTTTCTTCGGATCCTCAACGGTACGGGGTGATGTCCAGCCTGACCTGTATGTTTGCTGTGCGGTCGTTGAGTCTCCTTAGAGTGACGGGATGAAGATCCGACCCGCCGTCGTCGCGGACGCTGATGCTCTCGCCGAGGTGCACGTGCTCGGCTGGCAGGCCGCCTATCGCGGGATGATGCCGCAGGAATATCTCGACGGGCTGTCGGTGGCCGATCGTGCCGATGGGTGGCGGAACTGGCTCACCACCATTCAGCCACCGCAGGCGATCCTGGTCCTCGACCCCGGGGTTGCGGGGTTTGTGACGGTCGGCGCTGATGACGAGGAGCCTGGGGTCGGGCGGGTCTATGCGATCTATGTGCGGCCGGGGTCGTGGGGGCAGGGACGCGGGCAGGCGCTGATGGCGGCCGGGGTGCGGCAGTTGGCGTTGCCCGGGTTGGGGTTCAGCGAGGCGACGCTGTGGGTGCTGGAGGCGAATGTGCGGGCGCGGCGCTTCTACGAGGCCGCGGGGTGGTTCGCCGATGGCGGGATGTTGGTGGACGAGTCGCGGGGTTTCCCGCTGGAGGAGATCCGTTATCGGCGGCGGTTGTGAGCCGGCGGGGGCGGTCGCGGTGGCGGTCGTGAGCCGCCGGGGGCGGCCGCATCACATCGAGTTGTGGCTCGACGACGACGGCTCGTGGCCGTGGTTGCTGGAGCGGCTCGGGTATGTCCTGGAGAGCAGCTGGGCTTCCGGTGGCAGCTGGGTGCTCGGTGACGTTTACATCGTGCTTGAGTCCGGGCCGGATCATGTTCGTGGCCGGCACGAGCGGCTGCGTAGCGGGCTCAATCATGTGGCGTTCTGGGCGGGCAGCCGGGCCGAGGTCGACGCGGTCGTCGGTGAGGCCGGGCGGCACGGGTGGACGCTGATGTTCGCGGACCGGCATCCACATGCCGGCGGGCCGGATGTTTATGCCGCCTATTTGGAGAACGCGGCCGGTTTCGAGGTCGAGCTGGTCGCGGAGGACTAATCGGCGTCGTCGGTCAATGCCACCACCGTTCACCTCACCGCCCCTGGGGGGAATGGTCGGCCGCGGTGCCTCTAAAGGGGACGCCGCGGTTCATGGGGAAGCAGAGCGGGCTGTGGTGGGTCCCGCGACCTGCTAGCTTCCAACGCCGTGCGGGTCTTCGAAAGTGATGAATATCTTCCCGACTACGGGCTGCTCGTTCTGCGGGATCCGGACGTGGCCTGGGAGCGGGCGCCTGCGCTGCCACGGGAGCATGACAGCGGGGTCGAGCCGGCGGGGACGTTCGCCGGGGCGGGCGCCGGGTGGATCATGTGCCAGGCCAGTGGGAACGAGCCTCATCGGGTGCGGCTTGAACTCCACGACACCCCGCCGAAAGGATCAGACGGCGACGGCTTCGGTGGTGGCGATGTCGCTGAGCTTCCCTATCTCGCTTGCTCCGGTGGGCTGGTGCTCACCTGGCTGACCGGCGGCGTCGGCCCGGCGGACTTTGATCTCGGCTCGGGCGGGGATTATCGGGTGCGGATCTGTAGCGCGCCGATCGAGGGCGGCGGCTTTCGGTGGCTGCTTCAGTTCTGGCCGGTTTCGGACATCGCGTTGCCTGTTTGGCTTCGGCGCAGCCGGCCTGCGGTCGGCCCGGGCAACAGCGGATGGATAACTGAGCTTGGGTACGAGTTGATGGAGCTGGCCGGCATCGTCCGTGCCACGGCCGACCGGCTCGACGGGTTGGCCAGCGCGGAACAGGTCGACGCCTGGGGACGGGAGCATCTGCGGCCCGAGGGTTGGCTTGATCAACCGGTGTGGCCGCTACCCCGTACACCGCTGCCGACCGGGCACGCCGACCTCGATAAACGCAACGCCGCGCAGCACGCCGAGGTGGCCGCGCGTCTCAACGGCCAACAGAGTCGGCTTGATGAGATCGCCGCCGAATTGGGCGTACCCAGGGTGGCTCGGAAGCGTGACGCGTTCGCGCTGCTTGCGGCCGCGGGGGTTCTGGTGGCCGAGGCGCCGGGCCGGTATCGGGTCGGGGAGCCGGCGCGGGTGGACACGGTGCTGGCGCTGTCGGCGAAGCAGGCGCGGATGATCCGCCAGCAGGACGCTCGCAGCCGGTTCGGGTCGGTCGCCGAGGATGTCGAACTGGTGCTGCGGTGGTCGCCGCGGATGCCGCTTTCGGTCACGGCGGGTGAGCTGGCGGCGCGGCTGCTGATGCCGGAGGCGGATCTGGGTGGGGCGTTGCGGTTCGCCGAGGAGAGCGGGCTGCTCTGGTCGGAACCGGTCAGTGATGGCGGGGAGCTGCGTCTTTGGATGGGGCGGAGGCCGGAGCCCGAGCCTCAACCAGGGCCCACGGTGGGCTCTCGTCCTGCCGCCGCGCAGGCGCGGTCAGGGCCCACGGTGGGCTCTCGACCCGCCGCCGCGCAGCCGCAACCCGAGCCCACCGTGAGCCCTGGACCCGCCGCCGCGCAGCCGCAACCCGAGCCCACCGTGAGCCCTTGGCCCGCTGGATCGGGTGGAAGTGGTGGAAATCGGCGCCTTCGGGGCAGTGTTCGGATGGGGGCGATGGTTCGGTTCACCTTCAACGCGCCGGTCGGGGTTGATCCGTTCGCCCGGCGGGATAGGCCGGAGCCGCCGATCGGTGCGCCCCCGAAAGCGGGCATCTTTCTCGCCGACGGGACGCTTGTGACCGGTTCTGATCGCGTACCCACGGAAAGCGCGCGGCCTGAGGCCGCGCCATGGACCCGGGCCATGCAGACTGCTCGCGGAATCCTGGTGGCGGGACCTGGGCGGATGGCTGAGCTTATCGCCGCCGATGGCGGCATGCGGGAGATTCCTGGGGTACGCGGAACCGGCCTGCTCCTTCTCAGCGACGGGCACCGCATCGCCGTGGCCGATAATGGACAGTTGAGCATCGTCGATCTGTTTGGTGGTCCGACGATCGCCATGCCCTCGCCGGAGGAGCGCCTCATCGGCTTGATCGGGGTGCACGGGGAGACGATCTATTTCGGTGACGGACGCGGTTCGACGATGTGCTGGACGCCGGGCGGTGCGCCGCGGGCGGCCGAGCGGGCATTCCAGCAGATCGATCCGATCAGTGGTATCGGGCTGATCCGAAGCGGACAAGGCGTCATCGTTGTTCGGCCAGGGCGACCGGATGTGACCGTGCCGGTCGATCTTGCCGCGAGGCTCGCGCCGGGCGGAGAGCGGCTGTGGACCGTGCGGACGAATCCGTCGGCGTTGACGCTGTTCGCGATCACGCCGGAGGTGGAACCACAGGTGTTCTGGCTGCCGGACGGGTCCTATCGGGCGCCGATCTGGGAGGACGCCGAGCACGTGCTGTTCGGCGTCGAACCGTGGCATTTCATGCGCGAGCCGACCGCCGGCATCCGCCTGTCCCTGCGCGACGGGTCGGTGGAGCGCCTGCCGACGGAGGGCCGCATGCCGGCGATCATCGTCGAGCCCCGATGACCACATTCAGACGAGCGGGTACCCGGTCTCGGTGAGATCGGCGCGCAGGGTGGTGAGGGTGGTTTCCGGGTTCAGCGCCTGCACCACGGCCTCGGTGAGGGGGCGACCGTTGATGACGTGCTCCACCGCAGCCTGATCGATATCGGTCTCGTAGTAGTCCTCGGCGAACTCCACATATTCGTCGATGATGTCGTCGAGCAGGATGTCGAGCATGTCCGAGCCGTCCTCGACGGCCGGCTCAGCTGACTCAGCCTGCTCGGCCGGCTCAGCTGACTCAGCCTGCTCGGCCGGCTCGGCTGACTCAGCCTGCTCGGCCGGCTCACGCAGCTCGGTGCCCGTGTGCCAGCGGTCGTCAGCGGTGAGCCGCCACAGCACTGCGGTCGCCAGGAACTGGCCGGTCTCGTCGCTGAACGCCTTCTCGTCGACGTGCCGGCGGAACACCTCGGGCAGGCCGTCGAGCAGGCCGGGCCGTAGTTCGTGGTCCGGGTTGCCGTACGGCGACAGCGGCGACTCATGATCGAAGATCCGGATGAATGCGCCGTCCCCGGTAAAGACGATCGCCCATTCGTCACCGGAGCCGTGGTCCATGA
Source organism: Actinoplanes lutulentus (assembly GCF_003259845.1). Lineage (GTDB taxonomy): Bacteria > Actinomycetota > Actinomycetes > Mycobacteriales > Micromonosporaceae > Actinoplanes > Actinoplanes lutulentus. Next base: position 124,514 of record NZ_QLMJ01000009.1, on the reverse strand, counting down.
ACGCCGCCTCGTCGTCACCCCACGACACGGTGTAGTGGTAGAAGGGCTCGCCCTGATCGGCGATGCACGACAGCACCGCGAGCGCCTGACACCGGGAGCGAAGCACATCGATGGAGGGGAGTTCAGAAACGGTCACCCGGCGACCCTACAAGGCGGCTTGGACCCGGTTGCTCAAGAGCTGATACCGGGCGCGGCAGCGTTTCGGGGCGCCCGGTGGGCGGTGCTGGACCTCGCCGCCGACGATCTGCTCGCCGGGGTGGAACTGGTCCGCGGTGAAGTCGGTCTCCTCGCCGCTGGGCAGGCGGTTCCAGTAGTGGTGGCCGACCTTGTGACCGTTCTTGAACACCTCGCCGAGGATCAGGTCGCCGCCCAGCAGATCTTGGACCAGCAGGGCGGTTACGCCGCATTGGCCGCGCGACGGGTTACCCGGGTGCCAGTCGGGCAGGTCGTGCGGATCGCAGGTATCGGCTCCCCAGGAAGCGCGCAGGATCGGTCGCAAGATCTCGGTGGTCAGCATGCGGTGAAAGCTATGGCCTCAACCGGCTCGAGGGTCAAGGCAACACCTGTGTCGACTTCAGGTTCGATACGCACCCCAACTCAACACACACCCTGCAAACCGCCCGCCTGCGGGCTTCAGACTTGAGATGCTCGTCGATTTGTTCAGCTGAGAAGGGGTGCGGACGCTTGCAGCGGGAAACCTGCCGGCTTACTGAGCTCCGACGACCGCGGGCACCGAAGCAACGGGTGACAACTATGCGCGCCGAACGACCGGCGGCACAGTGCCTTGGTCAGCGTGGGATCTGGGGATATGTCACCGGGGATGGCATCGGCTGCTGCCTTGGCAGGCGTCGGTGCATTCGCTGCTGCTCCAGGGCGATCCAGTCCCGCCCGTCCGCCGCCACCGCCTCCAGGATGTGCAGGGCGCTCGTCACCCCCGCCGCGTCGGAGGCCAGCCTCGCCAGGTGGTCCGGGTTCTCCCGCAGGTAGTCGATCGACTCGTCGCTGAAGTCGTCCAGCAGGACTCGGATGCTGTGGCCGTTCACCAGCGCCAGCTGGAACGCCTGCCGGGTCACCAGTTTCTGGTCGCCCATGCGCAGGCCCACCTCGGTGACCTGCACCGAGCCGATCGCGTCGTACCGGAACGTCGTGCGCCGCTCCCCCGAGAAGCCGCCGCCGGCGAAGTCGAGTTTCGCCTGCACCTGCCGCACGCCGCCCTCGGTCAGCAGGAACAACAGGACCGTGTACGCCGAATGCCGGAACGGGCCGCCCACATCGCGGGCACGACGGGCGTTCGGCGCCGCCTCGGTCAGCGTCAGGTGGGTGAGCAGATCCCGGTTGGAGAGCCGGTAGTCCCCCATCACACCCCGCTTCCAGTAAGCGAGGTCGAGGGCCAGCCAGTAGCCCATCTCCACATCGGTGGGACGGTCCGACAGCCACGCGACCCAGCGGTCGTAGGCCGCGCGCTCGTCGCGGTGGCGCTGTTCGAATTCGGTCGCGTCCAGGGCCAGGCGGCGGCGTTCGCCGTACAGGGCGAGGCCGCCCTGGTGGGCGAAACGGGCGCCGAAGAAGAGCATCGGCGCGGCGACTACCAGGGCGCAGAAGGTCATCGCCGTCATCGAGAGCAGGACGAGTGCCACGGCGGCACCGAGGGCGGCGACGCCGGCCAGGAACGCCGGCGGTGTCGCGGACGGGCGGTATTCGCGGCGGAAATCGTCGAGAGTGCCCGCGCGCCAGCGTCCCGCAATGCCCTCGCAGTGGTGAGCCGCGAGATATCTGACCTGCTCAGGGCGGGTTCCGCGAATTCCGTACAAATCGATGAGGTCTCCTTGCAGGGCCGTGCGCAAGCCGGCGGTGTCGCGCCAGAAGGAGTCGCGGAGTTGCTGCTCGCGGGGTTGCTGGCTCGCGAAGGCCGTGTCGATGATCGAGGCGACGGCGTCGGCGAAGCCGGCGCGGAGGGAGTCGCCGCCGGGGCCGATGAACGCGGCGCGGGTGCCGGAGCGGAGTTCGGCGTCCTTGGCGGCGAGGCGGGAACGCAGGAACGCGCGGTCCAGGCCGTGCCGGACCACCGCCCAGCCGCCGGCCGCCAGGAGAACGAAAACGGTCACGGCGGCGAGGACGCTGCGTGCGGCGGCGGCCTGGACCAGCGTCACCGCACCGAGGAGGAGCAGCAGTCCACCTCCGGCGAGCGGCAGCCAGGTCGACTCGGCCGGCGCTGCGCGCGCGACCTTCGCGACCGGCTCGACCGGGTCGGGCTCAAAGAATTTGGGTACGCGCACCGCACGGTCCCCGGCCATCCGAGCCCGCCGCACATGCTCCGCGTTGAGCTGTTCGATGTGGTCCTGTGCCACGCCGGAAAGTGTCTGGCTGAGATGCCGTTCGATGTCCTGGCGATCAGTTTCGGGCAGCGTCGAGTACGCCTGCAACGCCTGCCCGAGCGCCTGCTGATTCTCCGGTCCGACGGTCAGCAGCGCGTTGAACAGCATCCGGATCACGCCGACGCAGCGCCACCAGCGCCCGGTCGGATAGAGATCCGCCATCCCGAACGCCTGCTCGAGCTGGTGCATGTCGGCGCTGCTCAGGCTGGTCAGCGAGCGGCCGCTGAGCACGGAAAGTGACCAGTGGTAGGCGATCTCGGCCGAGCTGACCCGGTCCTCGAAGACCAGCGCGGAGAGCCGCCGTTCCGCCTCACGGGGTGAACCGCCCTGCAGGTAGTGGACCGCTACCTGGAGTTTCTCGGCGGGGGTCGCGGTCGGGGCGGTCTGGTAGACGTAGGCGTTGCCGTGCAGGACACCGACCTGCACGCCGATGCTGGCGTCACCATCAGCGACGTTCGTGTAGGTACTCACCGCATCGCCTGGATCGTGGCGGTGACCGAGCTGATCAGCGTGGCGAGGCCGGGCGCCATGGCAGCGAGCCGGCTCAGGGCGCGGACAGCGCGGCCTCTGTTGTCCGTCGCGAGGGCTTCGGCGGTCGTGGTGATCTCGTGGTCGGCCTCGGCCAGCGCGTCGGCGTCCAGATCGGTGGCGCGCAGGGCGTCTCGCAGCTGATCGAGTTCGGCCGCTAGTGGAGCCGGCCCGACCGTGACGGTTCCGGTGTTCTTGCCGATCTGGGCGCCGACGTGAGCGTTGCCGGAGGCGACGTTCTGAAAGTTCTCCATCGTCTGCTTTCTCTCCGCTTTTCTCCGCAGGTGGCGTGGCGGCTTCTTCTCCGCAGGTGGCGCAGCGGCCCGCACGTGGGGCTGTGGCGGCGAGAATTCTGGTCCGGCGAGCGGGTGTGGCAACCCGGGCGAACGGCGGATGCGCGGCCCGAAGCGCGGCTGGCCTGCGCTTTCGACGTGTCCTCGAACGGAGAATCCCCCGTTCGAGGAGTGACGCTGTCACATTCAGGGACGGTTGATCGTCCATGGTGGTATGTCCATCGCTTACATCACGATCACCGCTGTGGCCGCGTTCTTCACCGGCAGCGCAGCCGTCTTCTACCTGATCGGCCACGAATATCCGAAGACGCAGGCCGACATGAAGGGAATCCCCCGCAAGTACGTGCCGGTGCTGGGGTCGCTGCTCGCGGCCGGAACGGTGGGACTGGCCGCCGGGTTCGCGGTGCCGCTGCTGGGGCAGCTCGCGGCCGGCGGCCTCATCCTCTACTTCATCGGCGCGATCATCGCGCACCTGCGGGTGGGTTCGCGCAACGTGATCGGCGGTGTGGTGTTCCTGGCTACGTCAGTTGCCGCCCTCGTCGTGAGTCTGGCCCGCTAGAAGCGCCGGGTCTTGGTCAGGTCGTCGAGGGAGCGCCAGCCCTGGCCGTCGCTCTTCACGTCACCTTCGATGCCGGTGACCCGGATCGTGTATTCGCCGGCGTGCCGCAGCGGCATCCATCCGCCCTCGCAGGTGACGGTGTACGTGCTGTGCGCCGGCCAGCTGGTGGTGAAGGGGCCGCTGCCACAGTCCTGGAAACCACCGGCGCCGCTCGGGTCGGTCCAGGAGAGGCGGAGGTGGACACCGTAGACGCTCAGCCGCTTACGGTGCCGCAGCTCGGTGAAACTGCACGACACCGCCCAGGGCGCTCCGGCGGAACAGGTGCTCGGCCAGTCGACCTGAAAGTCCGCCACCGGACGGACGATTCCCTTGTCCCAGTGGAAGCAGGTGCGTACCCGTACCCTCGCGAAATCGGTGCTGGTGGTCCATAGCCCGGCCGCGTTGTATGCGGGACAGGAATCGCTCTGGACACTGTTGTAGAGGCCGTAGAACTGTTGTTGCCGCGATCCGTTGCAGTCCCACAATTGAATCCGGGCGCCGTCGACGTTGATGCGGTTCAGGTCGGCGTCGAGACATTTTCCGCTGTACCCGCTGCGGACCACCTTGTTGATGATCGACCAGCGCTGCTGCGGCGAGCCGTTGCACTGCCACAGCTGCACGACTGTCCCGTTGCGACCGGCCGTGTTGGTGTCGGCGTCGAGACAACGGCCGTTCGTGCCCACCCGGATCGTGCCGTCGGCGTGCGAGGTCCAGGACTGCTGACGAGATCCGTTGCAGGCCCAGAGCTGAATCGCCGCGCCGTTCTGGTTGATCCGGTTGGCGTCGGCGTCGACGCATTTGCTGTTGAACGAGGTGTGCCAGGCCGAGGTGTTCGCCTCGGCGGGCTCAGCGAAGAACGCCAGCAGGGTCATGATCATGACCGCGCCCATCAGGGAACGACATAGCGGGATGGGATTCACGGCGTTACCGCTTTCTCGCGGGGCTTCGCACCGATTGATGCGGATGCGACGGCACGCTATCGGCGTTTTCGCGACATTCTCAATGGGTCATCTCAATGGCGTCACTCGGTAGGGTTGGAACGAATCGGCGCTGAGCGCCAATTCGGCGGAACGGTTGAGCGAATCAGCTGTTCTCCCGACCCCGGGACGAATTAGTACGCACGGCGGCCAGTACGTCCTGATAGTGCTGGTTGAGCATCACCCCGAGGACGTTGCCGAACGGGTCGAGGACGGACGCCGTCACATAACCCGGTCCTCGCTCGGTGGGCTTGTCGTGCGGCGTCGCGCCCAGTCCCAGCAGACGCTGATAGGCCGCCTCGACGTCGTCGACCGCCCAGTAGACGATCGCTCCGCTCGCCTGCCCGCCGTGCGGGTGCGGGGCGAACCGGCTGTTCAGGACGCCGAACTCGTGCTGGTAGTCGCCGACCCGCCATTCCAGGTAGGCGCCGTCCCGGACGAAGTAGGGCTCGCTCTCGAAGACGCCGGTGTACCAGGCGCGGGCCGCGTCGAGGTCGTCGGCGAAGAACGTGACGGTGGTGAATCCGCGAAGAGTCATGCCCCTGATCCTGCCCATGAAAGTGCTCACCTTCTGAGCACTTTGTCGGCGAGAATCCAGGGCATGCGTGCCGACCGTCTCGTGGCGACCCTTCTCCTGATGCAGACGCGCGGCCGGATCACCGCCGCCGAGCTCGCGGCCGAGCTGGAGGTCTCGGTCGCCACCGCACGCCGTGATCTGGAGGCGTTGTCGAGCGCCGGGATTCCGGTCTATCCGCAGCCCGGACGGCACGGTGGCTGGCAACTGGTGGGCGGTGCGCGTACCGACCTGAGCGGGTTGTCCGCGCCGGAGGCGAGGGCGTTGTTCCTGCTGGCGGGACCGGCGTCCGCCTCGTCGGCCGCACAGGGTGACGCGAAAACCGCGCTGCGCAAGCTTCTCCGGGCGCTGCCCGAGACGTTCCGCGACGAAGCGCAGGCCGCCGCCGAGGCCACACTGATCGATCCCTCGCGGTGGGGCGAACACGGCCGCGACCAGCCGGACGACGTGCGCCGGCTCCAGGACGCGGTGGTCCGGACCCGGCGGATCCGGTTCACCTACAACGAGAAGGAGCGCGAGGCCGACCCGTGGGGCGTGATCGACAAGGACGGCGTCTGGTACCTGCTCGCCGGCACCGGCCGCGGCCAGCGCACATTCCGCCTCGACCGGATGAGCGCACTGAACGAAACCGGTCAGACCTTCGAACGCCCGGACGGCTTCACCCTCGACGAGGCATGGGCCCGGGTCGTCGGCACCATCGAGGAACGCCGATCGAGCACGTGGGCCACCGTGCTCATCCCGGAACGCTTCCTCTGGGTGCTCCGCGACCATTTCGGCCGCCACTGCCATCCCGATGAGGAGGTGCGACCCGACGGCCGCGTGCGGGTCACGGTCGGCGCGCCGACCGCGCGCGACATCGCGCGCACGCTCTCCGGGTGGGGCGCGGCCGTGGAGGTCACCGAGCCTTCTTCGGTACGCACGGAGCTCGCCCGCATCGGGTCGGAGCTGACAGCCCTTTACGCCACGCCCTGACCCGGTGCCGACTCCTCGAAGAGCAGCAGGGTGCGGGTGCTGACGACGCCCGCCATGCCCTGGATCTCGTCGAGGACCAGGTGGCGAAGCTCGGTGTTGTCGGCGACCCGGACCAGCAGGATCACGTCGAAGTCGCCGCCGACCAGGCCGATGTGGACGACGCCCGGCAGGGTGCGCAGCCGGCCGAGCACCTCACGCCAGTTCGCCTGCTGGAGGTTGACGGTCACGTAGGCCGCAGTGGTCAGGCCCGCCGCGACCGGGTCGATGTCGGCGTGGAAGCCCCGGATCACGCCGTCCTGCTGGAGGCGGGCGACCCGGGCGTACGCGTTCGCCCGGGAGATGTGCAGCGTCTCGGCGAGGGTACGCATCGACATGCGGCCATCCCGGGCGAGCTCGGTGATGATGCGCCGGTCGGTCTCGTCGAGCACGTTGCCACCTGTCTCACCTGCTGGGTTTTTCGCTGGGTGGCGCTGGACGTTCGGCTCCGCATCGCCCTCGCCGACGAAACAATATCTCGCGTTGAAGCCAGCTCTGGTGTTCAAATGGCAAGCAAATAAGAATCCGTCCATGACACGTGACGCAGCCCACCTGCTGCCGTCCACGGAGCCGGTGACGCTCATCGACTCGGACGGCCACCCCGTTCCGCACGTCGGCCACGACATGCCCGACCCCCAGGCACTGGTTTCCGCGTACGCCGCCCTGATCGCCGCCCGCCGCTTCAACGACCAGGCGAACGCGCTGGTCAGGCAGGGCCGGCTCGCGGTGTACCCCTCGTCGCACGGGCAGGAGGCCTGCCAGGTCGCCTGCGTCCAGGTGCTCGGCGACGGCGACTGGCTGTTCCCCACCTACCGTGACTCGGCGGCGATCGTGGCCCGCGGCGTCGACCCCGTCGAGGCGCTCACCCTGCTGCGCGGCGACTGGCACAGCGGTTACGACCCGCAGACCACGAATGTCGCGCCGCAGGCCACACCCCTCGCCACCCATCTGCTGCACGCCGTCGGTGTGGCGCACGCGGCCCGTCTGCGCGGTGAGCCGACCGTCGTCATGGCGCTCTGCGGCGACGGCGCGACCAGCGAGGGCGACTTCCACGAGGCGCTCAACTTCGCCGCGGTCTTCCGTACCCCGGTGGTGTTCTTCATTCAGAACAACGAATACGCGATCTCCGTGCCTCTGGCACGCCAGACTGCCGCGCCCTCGCTCGCTCACAAGGGCATCGGGTACGGGGTACCGAGCGAACGTGTCGACGGCAACGACGTGGCGGCGCTGCTCACGGTGCTGGGCGATGCCGTCTCGCGGGCCCGTGCCGGGGAGGGTCCGCAGCTGATCGAGGCTCATACGTACCGGGTGCAGGCGCACACGAACGCCGACGATCCGAGGCGTTATCGGTCTGAGGACGAGGTCACGCCGTGGCTCTCGCGGGATCCGATCACCCGGCTGTCGGACTATCTGGCCGAGCAGGGCCTGCTCGATGACGAGCGGGTCGCCGCGTGCGCCGCTGACGCCGAGCAGCTCGCCGAACGGATGCGCGCCGGGCTCAACGCCGAGACGGCCGCCGACTATCGGGACCTGTTCGCGCACGTTTATGCCGTACCCACGTCGCAGCTGCGTGAGCAGCAAGCGCTCGTCGCCGACGAGCTGTCCCGTGAGGAGGTCCGATGACGTCGGTCGTGCCCGAGAAGATGACCATGGCGAACGCGCTCAACCGGGCTCTGCGGGACGCGATGCGTGCCGACGAGTCGGTGGTGATGTTCGGGGAGGACGTCGGGGCGCTCGGCGGGGTCTTCCGGATCACCGACGGGCTGACCGCCGAGTTCGGCGAGCAGCGCTGCTTCGACACTCCCCTCGCCGAGGCCGGCATTCTCGGCATGGCGATCGGGATGGCGATGAACGGGATGCGGCCGATCGTCGAGATGCAGTTCGACGCGTTCGCGTACCCGGCGTTCGAGCAGCTGATCAGCCACGCCGCGAAGATGCGCAACCGGACCCGCGGCCGGGTCACGCTGCCGCTGGTGATCCGGATTCCGTACGCGGGTGGCATCGGCGGTGTGGAGCACCACTGCGACTCATCGGAGGCGTACTACGCGCACACTCCCGGGCTGCACGTGGTGGCGCCGTCCGACCCGGCTGACGCGTACGGACTGCTGCGGGCGGCGATCGAGTCGCCCGACCCGGTCGTGTTCCTGGAACCGAAAAAGCTGTACTTCTCCCGCTCCGAAGCGGATCTCACGCTCCCGGTGCCGCCGATCGGTACGGCCGTGGTGCGCCGGCCGGGAACCGACGCGACCCTGATCGCCTACGGTCCGGCGGTGCCGATCGCCCTCGAAGCGGCCGAAGCCGCGGCCCAGGAAGGCCGCAGCCTGCAGGTGGTCGATCTCCGCTCGATCGTGCCGTTCGACGACGAGACGGTGTGCGCAGCGGTCCGTTCGACCGGGCGGGCCGTCGTGGTGGCCGAGGCCGCCGGGTTCGCCAGCGTGTCCGCCGAAGTCGTGGCACGGGTGACCGAACGCTGCTTCCACTCACTGCACGCCCCGATCCGGCGGGTCACCGGTTTCGACATCCCGTACCCGCCGCCGAAGCTGGAGCACCTGCACCTCCCCTCGGTGGACCGCATCCTCGACGCCGTCGACGAGCTCCAGTGGGAGTACGCGTGAACACCTTCCTGCTGCCCGACCTCGGCGAAGGGCTGACCGAGGCGGAGATCGTCCGGTGGCTGGTCGCCGAAGGCGATGTCATCGAGATCGACCAGCCGGTCGTCGAGGTGGAGACCGCGAAGGCGATGGTCGAGGTCCCGTCCCCGCACGCCGGCCGGGTCGCGACCCGGCACGCCGCCGAGGGCGCGACGGTTGACGTCGGCGCGCCGCTGATCACGGTGACGGCGGTGGGTGCCGCGGCGGGTGCGGCGGCGGGTGCGGCGGTCGGCTCGGCTGAGGTTTATCGCGAGGAGGAGCGGGCCGGATCCGGCAACGTTCTCATCGGGTACGGGACTACGCCTGGAGCCGGCGCGGTCCGGCACCGACGGCCGCGGGGTCGCGAGACGGTGCCGGCCAGTCCGGCGGTCGCAGCCAGCCCGGTAGCGACCGGTCCGGTGGTGGTGGCTCGGGTGGTGTCGCCGCTGGTGCGGCGGCTGGCTCGGGAGGGTGGCGTTGATCTGGCGGCGCTGGAGGGAACCGGTCCGGGCGGAGTGATCACCCGGCGGGACGTGGAGTCGGTGGTTTCGGTTGCTCCGGTGATCCCGGCGCCTCGGGTGGTTTCGGCGATTGAGCAGGCGACATTTCCGAAATATCCGATGCAGGATCGGTCGGCCGGCAGCGGTGGCTCGGCCGGTGAGCGGCGGGTTCCGCTCAGTGGGTTCCGGAAGGCCGCCGCGGCGGTTCTCGGGCGCAGCCGCGCGGAGATCCCGGAGGCGACCGTCTGGGTGGATGTCGACGCTACTCCCCTGTGGGAGCTGCGGGAACGCACCCGCGGTGTTGCCGGGTCGCCGGGGCTGATGGCATACGTGGCGCGGTTCGTGGTTGCCGGGCTGCGGGTTTACCCCGTGCTCAACTCCCGCCTGGACGTCGAACGCCAGGAGATCGTCGAGCTGGACGGGATCAACCTGGGTATCGCCGTGCAGTCCGACCGTGGCCTGGTCGTGCCGGCCGTGATGGGCGCGCAGGCCATGACCACCACCGAACTCGACGCCGCGATCCGCGACGTCACCGCCCGGGCCCGGCGCAACGAGTCCACCCCGGCGGGCACGTTCACGCTGAACAACTACGGCGCGTTCCGGGTCGACGGCAGCGCCCCGATCATCAACCATCCCCAGGTGGCGATGCTCGGACTCGGCCGTGTGATGGATCGTCCTTGGGTGGTGGACGGGGCTTTGTGCGTACGAAAGATCGTGCAGTTGTCCTTTGTTTTTGATCATCGAGTGTGTGACGGCGCGACGGCGGCCGGCTTCATGCGCGTGGTCGCCGATGCGATGGAGGACCCGGCGGGGGCGCTGGCGCGGATGTGAGTTCACGCGCCCGCTCGGGACAATACGGGCGCTATCGTCACCATGAGAACTTTTCACTATCGTGGTGGTGGCGATGCGCTTGCTCCGCAATCTCAAGATCGGCATGCGCCTCGGTGTCGCCTTCACCGGTGTCTGCCTGTGCATGGTCGCGGCCATCGGCATCGGGCTGTGGGGGCAGCATCGCGCGAGCGACGCCACCAGCGAGCTGGCCGCGGCCGAGACGGCCAACAGCGCGGCCCTGGTGGCGAAGTTCCGCACCGCCGATTTCAACGGCTGGCAGACCGGGTACGCCTTCGACACGATCCGCGGCATCGCCGACGCCACCGACGACAGCGTCGGGCAGCGCGCCTCGTTCCTCGCCTCCACCGACGCGTTCCGTGACGACCTCGCCCTGCTCAGATCCCTCGGTCTCACCGCCGACGAGTCGGCGCTGGTTGATGCCGCCGAGGCGTCCTTCGAGCAGTTCATGGACGTCGACGAGCAGGTCATCGCCGGGTACCGCGCGGGAACCAGGGCCGGCGAGCGCGCCGCGAACGCGCTGGTCTCCGGGGATGCCCTGGAACTGATGCACGACATCATCGCCTCGGTCGACGGCCTCGTCGAAAAGACCGAGGCCAGCTCGGCGGCCGCACAGCAGACCGCCGAGGACGCCGCGGCGACCGCTGAGACCTTCATGATCACGGCGGGGGCGCTCTGCCTGGTGCTGGCCGCGCTCGTCGCTGTCGTGGTGACCCGCAGCATCACCCGGCCGCTGGCCACCACCGTCACCGCGCTCGAAACGGTGGCCGGCAAGGACCTCACGGTACGGGTGCCCGAAGCCGGACGCGACGAGCTCGCCGCGATGGGCAGCGCCATGAACCGCACCCTCGACGTGTTGCGTTCCGCGTTCGCCACGATCACCGAGAACAGTCGTACCCTCTCGGACGCCGCCACCGAACTCACCGCGACCTCCGCCCGGATCGCCGACGCGGCCGACTCGGCGTCCGGCCAGTCCGACATGATCGCGTCCTCCGCCGAGGAGGTCTCCACCAGCGTGCAGACCGTCGCGGCCGGCACCGAGGAGATGAACGCCGCGATCCGCGAGATCGCCGACGGCGCCGGCCGGGCCGCCGGCGTCGCCGCCGCGGGCGTGGACAGCGTCCGCGCCGCCTCGGAGACCATCGCCAGGCTGGGCCGATCCAGCGAAGAGATCACCGGCGTGGTCAGCCTGATCACCTCGATCGCCGAACAGACGAACCTCCTCGCCCTGAACGCCACGATCGAAGCAGCCCGGGCCGGTGAGCTTGGCAAAGGCTTCGCGGTGGTCGCCGGCGAAGTCAAAGATCTGGCGCAGGCGACGTCCCGGGCCACCGTCGACATCAGCGATCGCGTCCAGGCGATCCAGGAGGACACCGGGTCGGCGATCGCCGCCATCGACCGGATCGCCGGCATCATCAGCGACGTGAACGAGCACTCCATGACGATCGCGGCAGCGGTCGAGGAGCAGACCGCGACCACGGCGGAGATGGGCCGCAACATCGCCGAGGCAGCCACCGGGTCCAGCCAGATCGCCGCCGGCATCACCGGGGTCGCCACGGCCAGCCAGGACACGGCTCACGGCGTCGTCGAGTCGCGGCAGACCGCGGAGCAGCTGGCGGTCATGTCCCACGAGCTGCGCGACCTGGTCGGCCAATTCCGCTCCTGAGCCGTCGGCGGGCCCTAGGAATCGCTCCCGTCCAGGCGCAGGATGGTTTCCTCGATCTCCGCGTTGCGCGCGTTGGCGAAGCCGGTGTCGGTGCCGATGGCGGTGAAGCCGGCCTTGTGCAGCACCTTGAGCGAGCCGGCGTTGTCGCTGGCGGCTCGGGCGAAGATCGGCCGTGCCGGGACCAGCTCCAGGAGCTGGGCGAGCGCTCGGCTGGCGACGCCCTGACCCCAGAACTCTCGACCGATCCAGTACGTCACCTCGGTGTCGCCCTCGATGACAAAACTGGCGATGGTGCCGGCCGGCTGCCCGTCAACGGTGACGACGCGGTGGGTGACCCCGGGTGTCGCCCTGATCCTCGCGATGTGGGCGTCGAAGGCGGCTCGGTCACCGGGGTCCTTGGCGGTGAAGGCCGCCATCCGGACCGACTCGGGATCTCGCATCTGCTCGAACAACGCGTCCAGGTCAGAGTCCTCGACCGGCCGCAACACCACCTCAGCCATCAGCATCCCCCATCTGCTCCAGCATCCGTCGCGAAGCTATCAGCGGGGTACGACAACTTTTCCGGAAGACAGGGCGGCCAAGGCCTCGCTCGGCCCGAGGGCACATACACGTTTCGTGCTCCACCCGCTGCCGATGCACAGCCGACGAGTCGGCCGGCAAGCCTCAAGTCAGCCCGCGGGTCTCCGATGGTGCGTGCCAGTACACATCGGCTCAGGGACTCAAGGGGTTCACCATAAAGAAGATTCTCGTCTCCGCCTCGACCGCTTTCATCGCCCTCGGGCTCGTCGGCGGCGTTGCATCCCCGGCGCAGGCGCAGCCGACCGCTGCTCACTCCGTCGCCGCGGTCTCCTACTCCGCTGCCAAGGAGTCGGTCGCACAGAAAAACGCCCGACGCATGGCGGCCTCCTACCTGAAGTACTCCCCCTTCTCCCGCTCGGGTCTCATCGACCAACTCAAGTACGAGGGCTTCAGCACGAAGCTCGCCACCTATGGCGTGGACAAGCAGCGCGCCAACTGGAACACCCAGGCCGCCAAGATGGCGAAGCAGTACCTGGAGTACTCCGCGTTTTCCCGTTCGGGTCTGATCGCCCAGCTGGAATATGAAGGCTTCACCACGGCACAGGCCAAGTACGGCGTGAAAAAGGTGGGACTCTGAGCGTCGGCTTCAGGGTGCGGGTGGCAGGGACGTCAGCCAGGGGTGTGCTGGATGGGCTCGGGCCAGCAGGCCGGACAGACGCTCGCGCTGCGTGTCACTCAGCAACGGGAGGACACCCCTGAAGTCGGCCTCGTCCTTCTCGCCCACGTGCTTCGCCTTGAAGTAGAGGACCAGTTCCGGGATCAGGTACGGAATCCCGTCCGGGGTGTGCCGGATGATCTCGGCGTAGGGCCGCCTGATCGTTTCGTCTCGCCGGCAGATCCAGGTCTCGCCGTCGTGCGGCTCGCGGAAGACGTCGAGCAGGTACCGCCCGGTGCCCGGTTCGCGTAGCCACGTCTGCCATGTCGCGCTCAAGGCCTCCGGGCCGGCTGACTCCCAGATCCGGCCGGTCCCGACAGCGTCGACGGTGAACTCGGGGAAATGAGAGCGGATCTCCGGGAACCGGGCGGCCGGCACGGCGATCTCGATGTCGTGGTGGTGGCGGGTCTGCTCGCCGCGGAACAGATCCAGGGCCCAGCCCGCGGCCACGTACCAAGGGACCGTGGTTCCGGCCAGGCGTTGCGCGACCGCCTGCGGTGTCCAGCTTGCGGACCAGCGGGCTTCGAGGGCTTCGACATCGCCGGGTGTCAGCTCGATGCCGCCGCTGGGCAGGCCGATGTGCGGACGAGACATGTCAACTCGATCGGAGGGCAGCTGTCAGCCAGGTGAGCTGGAGTTCGCGCGCCGTGAGTTCGGCTGCCTCGTGGAGCTGGTCCGCTTCCGCGCCGGGGGTCAGCTCTCCGGCGAGGGTGAGGGCGGCCGCTGCCGTCTGCGGACGGGCGCCGAGGGCTGCCCGCAGGTGGTAAGACCGGCGCAGCTGGGCGATACCCCGGTCCCGGTCGGTCTTCAGCAGGTGGTCGCCGAGGTGTCGTACCGCGTAGGACTCCAGCAGGGTGTCGCCCTGGCTGTGGGCATGCTCCAGGGCCTTGCGATAGGCCTCGGCGGCCGAAGCCGGATCGCTCTCGATCATGTCGGCGAACACGCCCAGCCAGAACGTGGCCCATCCTGCCAGGCGTGGGTCAGCGGTGGCCGTACGGAATCCGTGGTGGGCCTGACGCTGGTCGTCGGGGAGCGGGCTGAGGTCGAAGAGCAGCCGGGTGTAGCGCAGTTGCGCGTCGAGGTGTCCGGCCAGGACAGGATCTCGGGGCAGCAGCGCCTCGACTGCTTCCGCGGCCGCCTCGGGCTCGTCCAGCCGCCACCAGTGGCGATCCACCAGGATTTCGGCTCGGGCGGCGAATGCGTCCGGCGTCAGCACGGCGAGGGCCTGGTCCCACCGGCCCGCACGGTGCAGCAGTCGCGCGGTGGCGGATGCGTCGGCCTGCGTGTCCATGATGCCTACAGTGCACCAACGGGCTGCAAGTGGACAGCCGGCGGCTCTCAGTAGCTCCGGCAGGTGAGGCCGGTGTCCGGGCTGATCCGGTTCTCCAGGGGAACCGTGACCGAACACGTCCGGCCGGTCATCTCGGCCTTCACCATCAGGTTGCGGAACTGGCCGCTGTCCGTCACCGCCAGCGTGACCTGGGCGAACCCGTCGTCGTCGGCCGTCGCGACGACATGCACCAGGTCGGCCTGCACGGCGTCGTAGGTGATGCCCTTCAGCGTCGCGTCGACGAGGCTGTGCGGCCGCAGGCCCGGAAGGTCGAGCAGCACCGACACGCTCGTTTCGCCGGCGCCGCCGTTGACCGCGAGGGTCATCTCTGGCTTGTCCGAGTGGACGCCCGCTGCCGGGCGCAGGACCACGATCAGTGCCGCCGCTGTCCCGAAGGCCACGGCGAGGATGCTGAGGGCGGCCGCGCCGATGAGCGTACCCAAGAATTGCCGCACCGACGCGCCCAGCGCGACCACGACGGAGACGGCGGCAAGAGCAACTGCCAAAACCGCTAGGGTACGGCTGAGCGAAGACTGATTCAGGCGGTCCGCGGTGATCAGGCAGAGCCCGATGATCAGCACGCCTGTGCCGCTGACCGCCGTCGCGGCCGGACCGACCGATCGTTTCACGGCCTGACGCTATCCGGCCGGAGTGCTCGCCGAAGCCGAAAAGGGCGACCTGGACAGGCCGCCCTTTTCTGATGGAACGGTCAGATGAGGCCGAGCTTGCGGACGGCCTCGCGCTCCTCGACCAGCTCGGCGACCGAGGCGTCGATGCGGGTACGGGAGAAGTCGTCGATCTCCAGGCCCTGGACGATCGAGAACTGGCCGTCCTTCGCGGTGACCGGGAACGAGGAGATGATGCCCTCGGCTACGCCGTAGGAGCCGTCGGAGATGACGCCGGCGGAGGTCCAGTCGCCCTCGGCGGTGCCGTTCACCCAGGTGTAGACGTGGTCGATCGCGGCCGACGCGGCGGACGCGGCCGAGGACGCGCCACGGACCTCGATGATCTCGGCGCCGCGCTTGGCGACCCGCGGGATGAACTCGTCGGCGAGCCAGGCCTGGTCGTTGATGGCCGCGGCGACGCTCTTGCCGTTGACCAAGGCGTGCGAGACGTCCGGGTACTGGGTGGCGGAGTGGTTGCCCCAGATGGTGACCTTCTTCAGCTCCTCGACCGAGACGCCGAGCTTGCCGGCGAGCTGGGCGAGCGCGCGGTTGTGGTCGAGGCGGGTCATCGCGGTGAAGCGGTCCGCCGGGACGTCGGGCGCGTGCTGCTGGGCGATCAGAGCGTTCGTGTTGGCCGGGTTGCCGACCACGAGAACCTTGATGTCCGCGGCGGCACCGGCGTTGATCGCCTCGCCCTGCGGCTTGAAGATGCCACCGTTGGCCTCGAGCAGGTCGCCACGCTCCATGCCTTTGGTACGCGGGCGCGCGCCGACCAGCAGAGCGACGTTCGTGCCGTCGAAGGCGGCCTTCGGGTTGTCGAAGACGTCGACGCCGGCGAGCGCCGGGAACGCGCCGTCCTGCAGCTCAAGGGCGACGCCCTCAGCGGCCTTGGTCGCGGCCGGGATCTCCAGCAGGCGCAGCTTGACCTTCTTGTCCGCCCCGAGCAGCTGGCCGGACGCGATGCGGAACAGCAGCGCGTACCCGATCTGGCCGGCGGCTCCGGTGACGGTTACGTTGATCGGCTCGCCCATGAGCAGCATCTCCCTGTTAACAGTGTGGGTACGCGATTGTGATCCACACACCTTATAAGGCGTTCAGCGGACGTAGGCCATGATAAGTACCTCACTATCACCCCTGCGTCTCAGCCTCGGCGCGTCAGATGATGAACGGCTCCGGGCCGAGGCGGCCGACCGCCACGAACGTGGCCAGGCTCAGGTAGATGATGTTGATGAGCAGGTGGGCGTATTCGCCTCGGCGGTAGATGACGATCGCCGCGCCGAGCATGATCGCGGCGATTCCTACCGCTGCCAGTGGGACCAGGATCGGCGCTATGCCGAGGACCGCCGGCAGGATCAGGCCTGCGGCGCCGAGAATTTCCAGAGTGCCGAGGATCTTCAGGAAGCGCGGGCTGAAGTCCAGGACCCAGCCTCCGCCCGGCGCCTTGGCGAGGGTCTCCTGGGACAGGATCAGTTTGTTGAGGCCGGCGATGGTGAAAACCGTGGCGAGCAGGCCGGCGACGATCCACAGAGCAGTGTTCATGTTCAGGATGACGGTGGGGGCGGCTCGGAGGTAACAGTGACGGTCGCCAGGTGGGCCGGATCCGAGACCGACAGCATCTCGACGATGCGGTCGCCGGAGACGGTGCACGCCATCACGGCCAGGAGTTTGCCGTTCAGGGCGCGGACCACAAACCCGGCCTCGCCGTTGACCCGGGCCGGGTGAGCGGTGATGGCGGCGTGAACGCCCTGCTGGGCGCGCGCGGCGACCGCGGTCGCGCCGTGCCGGACGACCAGGCCGCGGGCGGTCCAGGTACGCCAGGTGACGTCCGGGTCGAGGATGCGCAGCAGGCCGTCGAAGTCGCCGCCGCGGGCCGCCGCGAGGAACGCGTCGACGACGGCGCGCTGGCGGCGGCGTTCGCCGGCCGGGTGCGGGGTGCCCTGGACCTTGCGGCGGGCCCGGCTCGCCAGCATCTTGGTGGCGTCGGCCGACCTGCCGAGGATCTGGCCGATCTCGTCGAACGGCACCGCGAACATGTCGTGCAGCACGAACGCCAGACGCTCGGCGGGGCGCAGCGTGTCCAGCACGACCAGCAGCGCCTGCCCGACGGCGTCGGCGAGAAGCTCGTCGTCCTCGATCACTACGAGATCCGGGGGCTGATCACCGTACGGAATCTCGGGTTTGATCTTTTTGCTTCTCAGCATGTCGACGCAGATGCGGCCGGTGACCGTGGTGAGCCAGCCGCCCAGGTTGTCGATGGTGCCGGTGTCCTGGCGGGCGAGGCGCAGCCAGGCCTCCTGGACGGCGTCCTCGGCGTCGGCGCGCGAGCCGAGGATCCGGTGGGCGACCGTGGTGAGGCGTGGGCGGTGCTGTTCGAAGGCTGCCGCGAGGTCGTCGGGTTCGCTCATTGCCGCCACCTTCATCCGGTCGGGTTCCTTCATGGCGATGACGAAGCGGAGACCCCGGAGGTAACAAGGAAAGCATGAGACCGGAACGGCTGCGGAACGGTGACGTTGTCGCGCTGGTGGCGCCTGCTGGGCCCGTGCAGGAGGGGCAGGCTGAGGACGCGGCGCGGATTCTTCGCGGGTGGGGGTTGCGGGTGCGGTTCGGGCGGTATGCGCTCGGCGAGCGCGGCTTTCTCTCCGGGACCGATGACGAGCGGCTCGCGGATCTCAACGACGCGCTGCGGGATCCGGAGGTGCGGGGTGTCGTGTGCCTGCGTGGGGGTTACGGCAGTCAGCGGATCGCCGAACGGGTCGACTTCGACGCGGTACGCGCCGATCCGAAGCTGTTCCTCGGGTTCTCCGACATCACCGCCCTGCATGCGGCGTTCTGGTGCGAGACGGGGCTGGCGACCGTGCACGGATCGGTCACGGCTGACGGGGTGCGGGAGGTGCTGATGACCGGTGAGCCCGTCGTGGTCCACGGGCTCGCGGGAGAGAGCGGGAAAGTCACCGGCACTCTGCTGGGCGGCAATCTGACGATGCTCGCCACCAATGCCGGGACACCCCATCAGCTCGACCTCACCAACGCCATCCTCCTGCTCGAAGAGGTCGGTGAGGCGCCGTATCGGATCGACCGGATGCTGACCCAGCTCCAGCGGTCCGGAGCACTCGACGGGGTCGCCGGGATCGCTCTCGGACAGTTTCTTCCTCACGAGCCGGAGGAGCTTCGGTTAGGCGTACCCATGCTCCGGGGTCTGGAGATCGGTCATGGTGACCGGCAGGTCGCGGTCGGCCTCGGCGTGAGCGCCTGCCTGGACGCCGAGGCCGGGACGCTTACCGTCGAACCGGTGTGCAGGACCGATCGGCGTAACAGCGCAGCGGCGGCTCCGCCTTCAGCTGCCGGGCGGTGACCATCGCGCTGGCGCTCTGCACCAGCGCGGCCGCGGCCCGGGTGGGGAAATCGAGCGGGTCGACCGCCGGCATCAGAGGCGGACCGCACCTGGCGGTGCGGATCCGCGCGG
Organism: Actinoplanes lutulentus; assembly: GCF_003259845.1. Lineage (GTDB taxonomy): Bacteria > Actinomycetota > Actinomycetes > Mycobacteriales > Micromonosporaceae > Actinoplanes > Actinoplanes lutulentus. The sequence continues at coordinate 105,824 of NZ_QLMJ01000009.1, read as the reverse complement.
GCTGCGCGGGGCCCGGGTGCGTCAGCGCGTCCTGCCCGATGAGGTACGCGGCATTGTCGTACGCGAGACCGAAGTGCTCGACCGTCTCGGCCGGGCAGATCCGGTTGACCTCGATGTTGGTGACGTTCGTGGCGGCCGGCAGCACCGACGAGGTGTGCGGGACGACGATCTCGTCGGAATGCACCATGACCTGCGTGTAGTCGACGCCCGGCCAGGTCTGCGGGCCGTCGTTCAGCGCCGCGAGCAGGCGGGAGCCGGTCCGCTGCTGCCACCGTGCGGCCGGGCACTTCCCCGCCGCCTCGCACTGGGCGACGAACGTGGCGGTTCCGTGGTTCGGCGCGCCGAACGACACGTAGTCGTCGACCATGTCGCGGGTGTCCGGCCAGTACTTGAGCGCCCACCGGCCGATCAGCCCGCCCTGGCTGTGCCCGACGATCGAGATCGGCGCCCCGGCGGCCTTGTGCAGGGTACGGATCGCCCGCACGACGTGCTCGGCCGCGAGCTGGATGTCGCCGCTGGCGTCCTGTGGCAGGTCGATCCCGCAGTACGCCCGCTTCTCGGCGGTGAGGGCGCGAGCCCAGTTCCAGGAGAAGTTGGCCTGGAAGTTCGAGCCGGTTCCGTGGATCAGCAGTACCGGGGCGCGGCCGGCGCGGGCGCTGGCGGCGGCGTCACCGGCGCAGTGCAGGATCGGCGTGGCCGCGGCCAGGACCGGCCCCGGCTCCCGGCTGGGCATCGCGAAGGCCGCGCCGACGCCGGTCACGAGGACGGCGAGAGCGCCCAGCAGGAGGGCGCGTACGCCGAACGGGCGGGGTCGATGCTGAAGCATGGTGCCGGTGCTCCTCCTCGGTGTGGCTTACCAGCGAGGAAACGACTGTCGGCGGGCGTGGTGACGCGGTCAGCCTCGTTGGAGACGCCGGGCGGCGCCGGCGACCGCGGTGGTGGCGAGCAGCAGACCCGCTCCGATCAGGAAGTACGCGAACCAGGCCGTCCACCCCTGCGGTAGATAGGTGGACTGCTGTCCGAGATCGATCACCGGGAACAGCAGGTCGGCGGCGTACGCGGCGGCGTGGAACTCCGGGGCCTTGGGTGCTTCGGCGGGTCTCGGACGCCATTGGGCGAACACGAGGGTGCCGATCGCGAGCAGCACACCGAGCCAGGCGACGGCACGGACCGGGCGGTACCCGTACCCGACGGTGCCGTCCTGCAGCAGGCCCCAGATCCGGCCGGCCGGTCGCAGTGTCCGGCGCCGGTGCTGTTCACCGGCGAGGGCGACGGTACGCGCGTCGTCGTCCCGTCCCGTCGCCCGGTAGACCGCCGCTAGCTGGCTGTACACCTGCGGCGGGAAGTCCGGCGAGTCCCGCTGCAGCCAGCGCAGCCGGTCGGCGACGGTGGCCGTGCCGGACAGGGCGCCGTACGTCAGCCCGTTCAGTGACAACGAGGCCGGCCAGCTCGCCGGGTCGTCACGCAGCACCTCCACCCGGGCATGACTGAGGTCGACCGCGCCGGCCGGCGGCTGCCGGGCCGACAGGATGAACTCCCGGGCGGTGACGCTGCCGAGGGTCAGCGACTCGGGTACGCCGTCCAGGACCGCGTCGTCGGCCGAGAACTCGCCGCCGATCTGCGCGCCGCGCAGGTCGACCCGGCCGTCCGCGGTGAACCCGTTGCGGAACCGGACCTCGGAGACGACCCGGATCCCGCGGGCGTCCAGCACCCGGCCTCCCGGGTTGGACAGGGTCGCTCCTTCCCAGCGCAGCGATCCGCCGATCTCGGCGTGGTCGATCCGGATCTCGCCGGTGCTGTGGAAGCCGTGCCGGGCGTACACGTCGGAGCCGATCTGGATCCGGGTCGCGTCGACGGTGTAGTCCGGGGCGGTCAGTTCGGCTCCGCTCAGGGTCAGCGCGCCTTCGATGCGGGCGCCGATCAGCCGGATCGTGCCGGTGCTGCGGACACCGCGCAGCCGCATCCCGCCCTCGACGACAGCGTTCGACGCGATGAACCCGGGGAAGACGCAGTTGTCCAGGCTGATCCGGCGGAACCGGGTGCCGGAGAAGTACATCGGCCGTTTGAAGACGCACTGCCGCAGGCTGATCGGCGCGGCCACGTCGACGTAGGCGAGCTTCCAATCACCGGTGATCATCGCCCCGGTGATCCGCAGGGCGCTGCGCTCGCCGTCGTGGTCCGGAACCCCGCCGAGCAGCAGGAACGTGAGCAGTTCGGCCCGTACCCGCCGGTCTTCCTCGCCGGTGAGATCAACGCGGCGCCCGGTGGTGAAGGCGTCCCAGATCCTGCGTTCGGTCACGGTCAGGCTCTCACGGTCCATGCTGGACACCGTAGGGGTGGCCCGCCGCTCACCCGGACACGGTCGGCGGTTTCCGGAGCAGGGCGGCGATCGGGAGGATCGTGGTGGCCAGGGCGAGCACCGTGGTCCCGCCGAGGACCGCCGCCCCGCCGAGGACCGGCACCTAGGGCCAGAGCGCGTCGGCGGTCGCTCGCAGTCGCGGCACGACATGACGGCGCATCCGGGCGACGATAGCGGGTAAGTGCTCACCCGTGGAGAAGACCGAGGATGGGCGTTACATCGTCGTCAAGGGCCGCCGCTGGCGGGCCACCGATCCGGAGATCCCGGAGGACGAGGCGGCCCGGCTGCGCAAAGCGCTGATGTCCGCCCGCCGCGATGTGGGCACGGCCCTGCGCAACAGCGACGACCCGAAATCGGCGCGGGCCCGGGTACAGCTCGCGAAGGTCGCGCTCGGCGAGCGCGGCGATCCCTGGTGGGAGCAGTCGCCCGACGAGCGGCGGGAGCGCTGGGAGAAGGGTCTGCGCGAGCTCGGCGGTTAGTTTCCTATTGCTGGCGCGCCGCCAGGATCTGCTCGCGCAGGATGTCCGCGTGCCCGCAGTGCTGCGCGGTCTCCCGCAGCACGTGCAGCAGGACCCAGCTCAGCGGCAACGGCCCCCTCCGGTTGCCGGGCAGCAGATCATCCAGGCTTTTCTCTTGCACGGCCTGCCGGGATTCCTCGCAAGCCTCTCGGTACGCGTCCCGCACACTCTCGATCGTGTCGTCGCTGTCGAGGGTGAACGACGCGTCCGGCGTCCGCGGAATCCCGATCTCGGCACGGGACCTGCCGGTGACCGCCTCGTCGAACCACACCTTCTCCACGAACGTGGCGTGCTTGACCAGGCCGAGCAGCGTGGTCTTCGACGGCACCAGCCGGCGGCGGGCCTCCTCCTCGGTGAGGCCGTCCAGGCTTTCGGCGAGGTCGTGCCGGTGCTCGTCGATGAAGGTCAGAATCTCGGACGGTGACATCCGGAAAGCATCCCATCCGTTGATCAGGCCGTGCGACGACGAGCGTTCCTTCTGGCCGGTTCGGTTCTGGCGGCCGCCGGCGGCTGCTCCTGGGTCGGCGCCGACCCCGGCCCGGTGATGCCCTCCGCCCCGGCCGGCGACGAGCGCCTGGAACAGCGCTTCTCCGCGGCGCGGGGCCGGACCGTCGACTTCTGGACGGCGGTTCCGGCCGGTCATGGCGACGGGCGCGGCCTGCCGGTCTGCTTCGTGCTGCACGGCGGTTCGAAACGGCCGGCGGACTTCTCGGCGATGGGCCTGGGCCGGTTCCTGACCGACGCCGTACAGCGGGGCGCGGCCCCGTTCGTGCTGGCCGGCGCGACCGGGGACCGGCTGGCGTGGCGGCCACGCGGCGGCGACGACCCGCAGTGGATGGTCCGCCAGGAGATGCCGGCGTGGTGCGCGGAACGCGGTTTCGACACGACCCGGCTGGCCGCGTGGGGCTGGTCGATGGGCGGGTCGGGGGCATTGCTGCTGGCGTCGACGTTTCCCGGTTTCGTCCGGTCGGTGGCGGCGTTCTCCCCCGCGGTCGCCCCGGGGGACGCGGTTTTCGACGGCTTGGAACGGTTGCGAGACGTTCCGATCGGCCTGTGGTGCGGCAAGGACGACGATCTCTACGAGAATGTCCGCGAATTGTGGGCGTCACTCCCGGTGCCACCGGGAGCGGGCGGATTCGGCCCGGGCAAACACAACTTCAGCTACTGGTCGACCCTGATCCCGGACGCATTCGACTACATCGCGAAGAATCTGAGCCCATAGGCGCCCCACCCAAGCGGTCCCCGGCGAGCACCGTCGCGGTGGGGAAGTGTGTGGGGGCGGTTTCCTTGGGGCTGGGTACGGGCACAACGGAAGGCATGTTCCCTGCTGAGAACCTGCGTGACTGGCGTGGTGAGAACGTCGTCGATCCGGATGGCGACAAGATTGGTGACCTTGAGGCTGTGTACGTGGACACCATCAGTGACGAGCCTGCGTTCGCCACGGTTCGGGTTGGTTTCATCGGGCGGCATCGGCTGGTGTTCGTGCCGCTCGACGGGGCGACGGTGAGTCCGAAGGCGGTTCGGGTGCGGTACGGCAAGAAGCTCGTCGGCAACGCGCCCAGCATCGACCTCGACGGGGAGCTGGCGGCTACCGACGAGCCGGCGTTGTTCGCCCACTACGAGCTGCCGTACCAGACCGGCATCTCGGGGGCGCGCCGCCTGGCCCGCCGGTGAACCCCGCCGATTCTCCGGCCCGGCGTTGTCAGAAGGCTCGGGCCAGCCTTCTGACCGCCTCGTCCATCAGGTCGGGCGGGCTCGCCGCGTAGGTGAGGCGCAGGAAGGCGCCCGTCGGCTCCGCGGCGAACCACGGCCTGCCGGGGAAGACGACCACGCCCTGGGAGGCTGCCGCCGCCGTGACCGCGGTGTCGTCGGCCCCGGTGGGCAGGGGGGACCAGAGGTGCATGCCGCCGCGCGGCACCCGCGACGGCAGCAGGTCGGGCAGGTGGCGGGACAGGGCCGTGAGCAGTGCCTCGCGGCGGTCGCGCAGCGCGGTGCGCAGAGTTTTGCGGTGCCGGGTCCAGGCCGGGGACGAGACGAACTCGCTGGTGGCCTGCTGGAGCGGGCCGGAGACGAAGAAGTCGTCGAGCAGACGGGCGGCGCGCAGCCGGGCGCCGGCCGGTCCGCGAGCGCCGATCGCGGCGACCCGCAGGCCCGGAGCCGCGGGTTTCGTGAGGGACCGCAGGTAGATGACGTGGCCGTCGGGATCCTCGGAAGCCAGGGGTGCGGGCGGTTCGGCGTCGATCGTCAGGTCGCGGGCGTAATCATCCTCGATCAGGAATGCGGCGTTATCCCGTACGCAAGAAAGAATCGCGGCCCGGCGGGCCGCCGCCAAGCTCGCGCCCGTCGGGTTGGCATGGAGCGGCTGGCAGTAGAAGAGGCGCGATCCGGTACGCGCGAACGCGGCCGCGAGCTGGTCGGGGCGGACACCGTCGTCGTCGGCCGGTACCGGAACCACCCGCAGGCCGGCGGCGCGGGCCGCGGCGAGCGCACCCAGATAGGTCGGCGACTCGACCAGAACGGTGTCACCCGGCGCGGTCAGCGCGCGCAGCGCGGTGGAGAGCGCGGCCTGGCCGCCCGGGCAGATCACCATGTCCTCGGCGCGCAGGCCACCGCCGGACTCGCGGGCGAACCAGGCGCGCAGGTCCTCGCGACCCTCGACCGGACCGCGCTGCCAGCTCGCCGGCTGACGGGCCGCCCGGGCCAGGGCGGCGCCGAGCGCGGCGGCCGGCTGGAGGTCGGTGTCGAGGTAGCCGCTGCTGAGCGAAATCGCCCCGGAAGGCGGTAACGCCAGTAACGCTTGCATCTCGTGCTCGCCGGAGCGCGCCGGGCCGAGAGCGACCGTCTGCCAGGAAAGATCAGGGGTACGCGTCCGCTCGCTCCTCGCTGCCACGAACGTGCCCCGGCCGTTCCTGGTCTCGACGACTCCCTCCGCCACGAGCTGGCGAATCGCTGACGCCACGGTGACCGGGGACGCCTGGTGGCGTGCCGTCAGCTCGCGCACCGACGGCAGTTGCGCACCAGCGGGCGAGACGGCCGCCACGCGGCGGATGGCTTGGACAACCCGGGCTGCCGCGTTACCGTGCTCCATGACAGCACAGAGTAGCGCTACTGCCTCCAGAGCGGTAACGGGCGGCATCTTCCTCGGGGCGCTGGGCGTGCTCGCCTTCAGCCTGTCCCTGCCGTTCACCCGGGTCGCCGTCGCCGACCTGGACCCGTGGTTCGTCGCGTTCGGCCGAGCGGTCGGCGCTGGCATGCTGGCCTGGGTCTACCTGCGGGTCACGTCAGCCACCGCGCCGACCCCGCAGCAGTGGTGCCGGCTCGCCGTCGTGGCGATCGGGGTGGTCGTCGGATTCCCGCTCTTCACGTCGCTCGCGCTCACCACGTCCACCTCGGCGCACGGCGCGGTCGTGATCACCGTGCTGCCCGCGATGACGGCGGTCTTCGCGGTACTCCGCGCCGGCGAACGGCCGCCGGCACTGTTCTGGCTGGCAAGCCTCGGCGGTCTGGCTGTCGTGCTGACGTTCCTGGTCACCAGCGGCGCGGTGCACGGCGAGCTCACGTCCGCCGATCTCTTCCTGCTGATCGCGGTGATCCTTTGCGGACTTGGGTACGCCGAGGGCGGCGCGTTGTCACGAGAGCTGGGCGGTGCGCGTACGATCTGCTGGGCTTTGATCATCTCGCTGCCGGTGACCGTTCCGGTGACGGTGACCAGCGCTCTTGCCTCTCCCCCGCACGCCGGCGTATCCGGGTGGGCGGCCTTCGGATATCTCACCGTGGTGTCGATGTTCCTCGGGTTCTTCGCCTGGTACGGCGGACTGGCTCGCGGCGGTATCGCCAAAGTCGGTCAGATCCAGCTGATGCAGCCGCTGCTCACGTTGGCGTGGTCGGCGCTGCTGCTCGGCGAGGCGGTGAGCCGGAGTTCGATCGCGGCGGCGCTGATCGTGCTCGGTTGTGTTGTGCTGACGCAGCGAACCCGTTCGAAAGGCTGATTCTCATGTACGTGCCGACGCATTTCGCTGGTTCAGGCTTGTCTCTCCTGGAAAACGGTGGTCTCGCCGACCTGGTGACCTGTACGCCTGAGGGGCTGCTCGCCACTCCGGTGCCGTTCGTTTATGACGCTGAGACTCATGCTCTGCACGCTCACCTGGCCCGGAACAACGATCAGTGGCGGCAGCCTGTCATCGGTGAGGCGATGGCTATCGTGCGGGGTCCGGATGCCTATGTGTCGCCCGGTTTTTATGCGTCCAAAGCGGAGCACGGGCGGGTGGTGCCGACGTGGAATTACGTGGTGGCGCACGTTTACGGGGAACTTGTCGTGCATGACGATCCGGTTTGGCTTTCGGCGCAGGTGCGGCGGCTGACCGGGAAACACGAGGGTGGGCGGGAGGAGCCGTGGGCGGTGGAGGACGCGCCGGCGCGGTTCGTGGAGGGGCAGTTGCGGGCGATCGTCGGGGTTTCGCTGCGGATCAGCCGGGTGGAGGCGAAGTGGAAGCTGAGCCAGAACCGTTCGGAGGCTGATGTGGACGGGGTGATCGCGGGGTTGGCGGCGGAGGACTCGGGCGGCGGGGTGGATGTGGCGGCGGCGATGCGGTCGACCGCCGGCCGTTGACGGTCACGGCGTGGATAGCCGCCGGCCGTTGAAGGTTGCGGGCCGCTCGACCGCCGGTTATTGACTGGCCGCCGCTTGGCTGACCGCCCCGCATCGGCGTCGTGGGTACGCTTGCCGGCTCGGGCGCGCTGACTGACGCGGGATGCGGGGGCGAAGGCGCACGTAGCGCTCGGGCTGCGTGGATGCGGTCGCACGTAACGGCACCGTGCGATTTCATCCACGCCAGGGCCGAGACGCGAGCTCACAGACGCATTCGGTGAGGCCTGATCACCGCTGCCAGCCTCCTGCGTGTGCCCTCATCGACGCGGCACGAAGCCGACGCGGCACAAAGTCCGGCCGGGAGCCAAGTTCGAGGCGGCGCGGGGCCTTGCCGAAGTCGGCGTTGATGGGAGTTTGGCGGCGGACGCGAATGTTGTGAGCTTGCGCCGTCATGGCAACCGGAAACTCACAAGATCGGCGGCCAAGGCGGGCCACGCGCGGCGTCGGGCGCGATCTTGTGAGCTTGGGCCGTCATGGCAGCCGGAAACTCACAAGATCGGCGGCCAAGGCGGGCCAGGCCCGGCGGCGGGCCAGTGGAATCAACGAGCCAGTGGGATCAGCGGGGGCGCGGGCCCTGCGCATGAAAACTGCGCGCTATTTCAGGGCTCTCAGCTCCACCAGCAGCTCGGACAGTGTCGCTGGGTCGCAGGTGGACAGGGGGATGTGGCGGGTCAGCTGCCAGTGGTCGGAACCGGCGTCGTCGCACCAGATCTCGGTTATGTGCTGTTCGGCGACCGTGTTGTAGGACATCGTGACGCCTGGGGAGATCTCTACGACCAGCGCCAGGCCGTTGCCCAGGGAGCGCGTCAGCTGGGTGTGTACGCCGCCCGCCGGGTAGGACGCCCAGCGGCCGTTCAGCATCGAGACGATGCGGTCCGTCGGGATCGGGCCGAAACCCGGCAGGCTGGTCGCCGCGCGTTCGGCGGCGGTCAGGGTCACCGCCGGCCGGTGCACCTGCGGGAACGGCTGCAGGATCTCGTAGTCGGCGAACGTCTGCGCCCACGACTCCAGCGACGAACCCAGCTCGGCCGGGTGCACGATCCCGAGCAGTTCGTCGTCGTCGACATCAGCGGCCCGGTCGTCGACGTCAGCGAAACTGCCGTCCTCCGCGATCCGCAACACCCGCACCAGCCCGCCAGATGAAGAACCCGCGGAATACGAACCCCACAACAATCGGCGGGCGATCCGGCCCAGGATCGGGTGTGGCAACAAAACTGACGCCAGATCTCGCGCCGGCCGGAGACGATGCGCGATCATCTCCCGCTCGAAGCGCGCGATCTCCGCCCCCACTGTCGCCCGCAAATCCTTCTTAAATCGCAGAAAATCCGGATAAGCGGTCGGATTTATATCCCGTGCCCCCGGCTTCGGCGGTCGCGCCAGAACCCGCCCGTCCGCACCCCGGACCGACACCCCGAAACTCTCGGCCACGACAACCGAGAAGACCCGCGACCCGTAATCCAGCGTCACCCCATTCTCCAGCCCGTGCGTGACAGCCAGCCGATCCGCCAGCTGCGTCACCGACAACCCGCGTTTCGCCGCGGCCTGCCCGAGATAAGCACTGGCCCGATCGTTGGTAGGCCCACCCGACATCCCCGACTCGATCGCGAGCAGATGCCGCAGCGCCACATCGGTGCCGGCCGAAGCCAGCACCGCAAGCCCGTCGATGGCCCGCGCCCACCGGCTCCTGGCCGGCCACGACCGCACCAGAGGAGCGAGCTGGTCCATCGTCGCGTCGTCACCGACATGCGCCTGCGCCAGCACCACCCAAGCCCGAGCCGCCGGCATCCCGTCAGCCACCCACTCGTCGAGCAACGCCCGCCCGAACTCGGCGTGACCCGGCCCGAGGTCAGCGGGAAGCGCCCGGACAAACGGCTGCGCGGCCGCCGACGACTCCACCGCCACACCGAGCACCGCATCCCCCGGAGCAGGCTCCGGCGGATCATCAAGACAGGACCCCGACAAAACCTCAATCAGCGCAGGTCGCGCTTCAAGCCAGTTCAAAACCGGCGAGGGTACGGGTGACAGCTCCCCGATCATGCCGGAAACGGCGTCACGAGTGCTTCCCCCGTACCCCAGCGCTGTTGTTGTGATGATCGGCCCGCGGCCGATGGCAGCTAGATGGACCAGCGCCTGCTCGGCGTTCTGACGGGCTTTGCCGGGGCGGCCAACCGCGATCGGGATGAGCGCCCGCGCGGCGGCTTCGGCGTGCCGCTCCAGCCAGAGTCGTGCCCAGAGGCGTGCGGAGCCGAGGTGCCGCAGCCATCCGGAGATCAGGATCGCCGCTTCGGGCGCGCGGAACGGCAGCATGACCAGGCCGAGGCGGTCGGCGCTCTCCCCCGCTTCGGTCAGTGCGAGGGGCAGCGCGTCCAGTTCGAAGCGGGCGACGGCGACCCGGACCAGGTCGAGGCGTTGCCGGTTGCGGTGCGGCATCGTCGTGCTGAGCAGCGCCCGCGCGGAGGCCTCGGGGCCTTGGGTGAACAGCCAGGACACCTGCGGCGGGGTGAGGTCGGAGAGGCGGTCGGCGCTGGTCGCGGCGAGCGGCCAGCCGGGCTCCTCGCGGCCGTGGTCGAGGGCCGCGGCGCGGGACCACCAGCGGTCGCGTTCGCCGTCCTCCCAGACCATGGTGGCGGGGTCGTCGCAGACCAGGCCCTCGATCACGACCGGTTTGCGCCCCTTGCCCGCTGCCATGCGAATCCTCCCCGGTCCGTTCGCCGCAGAGACCGTATCGGAGGGTGCGCGGCGGCTTCTACGGCGGCCGGGAGCGTTGGGAAATCCTCTGATCGGCGGGTCTTTTGATCCGGACTGGCCAAGATCATGGAACTGACCGGGCCGACTAAATTCGCACTTCGCCCACCACGGCCGGGGCTGTCGGGTGACCGACAGATACTGCGTTCACGTATTCCCATGATTCGCTGTGGTGTTCTTTTTCAATCCCTATCAAGCGCGGGGGAGACGATTCCGGTGCGTCATCTCAACTCATTCCGGTTACGGCTGTTACTGGTCGTCACGCTGGTCGTCGCGGGTGCGGCCGTCGTCGGGGCCGGTCCGGCCGCCGCTGACGCGTGCGCGCCGCTGATCAATCCGATCGCCTGCGAGAACACCAAGACCGGCACACCGAAGAGCACTTGGGACGTTTCCGGCGCCGGTAGCGACGCCATTCAGGGATTCAGCACTCAGATCAGTGTCAATGTCGGCGAAACGGTCAATTTCAAAATCAAATCCTCGGCGACGTCGTATCGGCTCGACATCTACCGGATGGGTTATTACGCCGGAAACGGCGCACGGCTCATCACGACGGTCAATCCGGTCGGGCAGCAGACCCAGCCCAACTGCATGAGCCAGGCCGCCACCGGCCTGGTCGACTGCGGCAACTGGGCGGTCTCCGCGTCGTGGGCGGTGCCGTCGAGCGCGGTCTCCGGCATCTACTTCGCCCGGCTCGTGCGTACCGACGGCACGTCCGGCGCCAGCCACATCGTGTTCGTGGTGCGCAACGACGCCAGCCACTCGGACGTCGTCTTCCAGACCTCCGACTCGACCTGGCAGGCCTACAACCAGTACGGCGGCAACAGCCTGTACGTGGGTTCGCCGGTCGGGCGCGCGTACAAGGTGAGCTACAACCGGCCGATCACCACGCGCGGGACCGGTCCCGAGGACGCCGTCTTCAACGCCGAGTACCCGATGGTGCGGTGGATGGAGGCGAACGGCTACGACGTCAGCTACATCGCCGGTGTCGACGCCGACCGCAGCGGCGGCCTGCTGACCAACCACAAGGCGTTCCTGTCGGTCGGCCACGACGAGTACTGGTCGGGCGCTCAGCGCGACAACGTCGAAGCGGCTCGCGACGCCGGGCTGAACCTGGCGTTCCTCAGCGGCAACGAGGTGTTCTGGAAGACCCGCTGGGAGGACTCGTACCGCACGATGGTCGCGTACAAGGAGACCCACGCGGGCGGGAAGATCGACCCGACCTCGACCTGGACCGGCACCTGGCGTGACCCGCGGTTCAGCCCGCCGTCCGACGGCAACCGCCCGGAGAACGCGCTGACCGGCACCAACTTCGAGGTCAACGCCGGCACGGTGAACCTGCAGGTGCCTGCCGCCGACGGCAAGATGCGGTTCTGGCGCGGTACCACTGTCGCCACCCAGTCGGCCGGCGCCACCGCGACACTGGGCACCGGGACCGTCGGTTACGAGTGGGACATCGACGAGGACAACGGGTTCCGGCCGCGCGGGCTGTTCCGGCTGTCCACCACGTCCGCCTCCGGGCTCGACGTGCTGCAGGACTGGGGATCCACGTACGCGACCGGCAGCGCCACCCACAACATGACGATGTACCGGGCGGCGAGCGGCGCCCTGGTCTTCGGCGCCGGCACCGTGCAGTGGTCCTGGGGCCTGGACAGCAACCACGACCGCGGCTCCGGCGCGGCCAGCACCCCGATCAAGCAGGCCACCGTCAACTTCCTGGCCGACATGGGCGCGCAGCCCGGCACCCTGCAGTCCGGTCTGACGCTGGCCACCGCCTCCACCGACACGGTGGCGCCGGCCGCGGCGATCACCGCGCCGGCCGCCGGCACGACGGTCCAGTCCGGCACCCCGACGGCGATCTCCGGCACCGCGACCGACACCGGCGGCGGTGTGGTCGGCGGCGTCGAGGTCTCCACCGACAACGGCACCAGCTGGCACCCGGCGAACGGGCGCGCGGCGTGGACGTACACCTGGACGCCGGGCACCACCGGCGCGACGACGATCAAGGTGCGGGCCACCGACGACAGCGGCAACGTGGGCGCCGAGGCGACCCGGGCGGTCACCGTGGGGGCGCGTACCTGTCCGTGCAGCATCTGGGGCTCGGCGATCACGCCGAACACGCCGGCCGACCCGGACGGCACCGGCACCGAGGTGGGGCTGCGATTCCGTACCGACGTGGCCGGCACGGTCAGCGCGATCCGGTTCTACAAGGCCGCCACCAACACCGGCACGCACGTCGGCCGGTTGTGGTCGAACACCGGCACGCAGCTCGCGACGGTCACGTTCAGCGGTGAGACGGCGTCCGGCTGGCAGCAGGCCGCCCTGTCCACGCCGGTGACGCTGGCGGCGAACACCACGTACGTCGTGTCGTACTACGCGCCGAACGGCCACTACGCCGGTGACACCGGGGCGTTCGCGACGGCCGGTGTCGACAACGCGCCGCTGCACGCGCTGCGCGACGGCGTGGACGGGGTCAACGGCATCTACCGGTACGGCACCGGCTTCCCGACCGAGTCGTGGGAGAGCGCCAACTACTACGTCGACGTGGTCTTCAACCCGGGCGCCGCCACGCCGGACACCACGGCGCCGACCGTGACGACGCGGACGCCGGCCTCGGGGGCGACCGGTGTGGCGCGGACGACCACGGTGGCCGCCGCGTTCAGTGAGCCGGTGCAGAGCTCCACGGTCAGTCTCACGGTGGCCGGCGTGTCCGGCACGACGCTGTACAACGCGGCGACGAACACGGCCACGTTCACGCCGTCGGCGCAGCTCGCCACGAGCACCACGTACACCGCGACGGTCAGCGGGGCGAAGGACACCGCCGGCAACACGATGGCGCCGGCGTCCTGGTCGTTCACCACCGCGGCGCCGCCGCCGACCGGCACGAGTTACTCGGTCTGGCCGGCCACCGCGGTGCCGGGTGTGGCGGCCGATCCGGAGACCGCCGCGGTCGAGCTCGGCATGCGGTTCCGCTCCGACGTGGCCGGCACGGTCACCGGCGTCCGGTTCTACAAGGGCACCGGCAACAGCGGTACGCACGTCGGCCACCTGTGGAGTTCGAGCGGCACGCAGCTCGGCACGGTCACCTTCGGCGGCGAGACGGCAACCGGCTGGCAGACCGCCACGTTCGCGACACCGGTGGCGATCACCGCGAACACCACGTACGTCGTGTCGTACTACGCGCCGGTCGGCCGGTACGCCGCGGACACCGGCTTCTTCGCGAGCGCCGGTGCCGACAACGGCCCGCTGCACGCGTTGCGGGACGGCACCGACGGCGCCAACGGGCTCTATCGGTACGGCAGCGGCGGGGGCTTCCCGAACAGCTCATGGCAGTCGGCCAACTACTGGGTCGATGTCGTCTTCACACCAGCCGCCTGAGGAGCGTGCGCTCTTGAAATTGTTGTCAAAGCTGGCGGCATGCCTGGTCCTGGTGGCCGGGCTGCTCGTCGCCCCGGAGGCGGCACTCGCCGCCACCTGTCCCTGTTCGATCTGGCCGAGCACAGCGGTGCCGGCCAACCCGTCCGAAGCGGACACCGACGCCGTCGAGGTCGGCGTGAAGTTCCGCTCGGACACCGACGGTTTCGTCACCGGGGTGCGCTTCTACAAGGGCGCCACCAACACCGGTACGCACGTCGGCAACCTGTGGGACGCGGCCGGCGTGAACCGGGGCAGCGTCGTGTTCACCGGTGAGTCCGCATCCGGCTGGCAGACCGCCACGTTCGCCAACCCGATCGCGATCAGCGCGAACACCACGTACGTCGCGTCGTACTACGCGCCCAACGGCCGGTACGCCGCCGACGGCAACGCATTCGCGACGGCCGGCGTGGACAACGCGCCGCTGCACGCGCTGCGCAACGGGACGGACGGGGTCAACGGCGTCTACCGGTACGGCACCGGCGGCGGTTTCCCGAACAGCTCGTGGCAGTCGACCAACTACTGGGTCGACGTCGTATTCAACTCCAGCGTCACCGACACGACGCCGCCCACGGTCACCGGCACATCCCCGGCCTCCGGCGCCACCGGCGTGGCCGCCGCGACGACGGTCAGCGCCACCTTCAACGAGCCGCTGCAGACCGGTACGGCAGCCGTCGCGCTGCGGGCCGGCAGCACCACCGTGGCCGGCACGACCGGGTACGACGCCGGCACCCGGACCGTCACGTTCACGCCGTCGAGCGCGCTCACCACGTCGACCGTGTACACCGCCACGGTCAGCGGGGCCAGGGACACCGCCGGGAACACGATGACCGCGTCCTCGTGGTCGTTCACCACCCTGGACTCGTCCAGCTCGGCCTGCCCGTGCACGATCTGGCCGGCCACCGCGACGCCGGCCACCCCCGCGGTCGCCGACAACAGCGCCGTCGAGGTCGGGGTGAAGTTCCGGTCGAACAGCGCCGGGTACATCACCGGCCTGAAGTTCTACAAGGGTTCCGGCAACACCGGGACACACCTCGGCTCACTCTGGAACAGCACCGGCACCACCCGGCTGTCCCAGGTCACGTTCACCGGGGAGAGCGCCACCGGCTGGCAGACCGCCACGCTGCCCAACCCGGTCCCGGTCACGGCGAACACCACGTACGTGGCGTCGTACCACACCGACGCGGGCTTCTACGCGGCCACCAGCAACGGCCTCGCCACCGCGGTGACCCGGGGCCCGCTGAGCACGATCGCCGGCAGCAACGGCGTCTACAAGTACGGCGCCAGCGCGTTCCCGGACGGCAGTTACCAGTCGACCAACTACTGGGTCGACGTCGTCTTCAACACCACCGCCGCCGACACGGTGGCGCCGGCCCTGACCGGTCGCGCCCCGGCCGCCGGCGCCACCGGCGTGCCGGCCACCACGGCCGTCACCGCGAACTTCAGCGAGCCGGTCTCCGGTGCGGTGGTGACGCTGACCGGCCCGGCCGGCGCGGTCGCCGGTGCCACCGCGTACGACGCGGGCACCGCCACTGCCACGTTCACCCCGTCGGCGGCGCTGGCGTACTCGACCGCGTTCACGGCCTCGGTGAGCGGCGCCCGGGATGCCGCCGGGAACCTGATGACACCGGTCACCTGGACGTTCACCAGTGCGGCCGCGCCACCGCCGCCGCCTGACCAGGGTCCCGGCGGCCCGGTGCTCGTGATCAAGTCGGCGGCGTCGGGGTTCACCCCGTTCCTGGCCGAGGTGCTGCGTACCGAAGGCCTCAACGAGTTCACCACGGCCGACCTGACCGGCGTCACCGCGACCACGCTGAGCCAGTACGACGTCGTGCTGCTCGGACCGGCCACGCTCACCGCGGCCCAGGTCACCATGTTCACCACCTGGGTGAACGCGGGCGGCAACCTGGTCGCGTTCCGGCCGGACAAGCAGCTGGCCGGCCTGCTCGGGCTCACCACCTCGACCACCACGCTCGCCGAGGGATACCTCAAGGTCGACACGACCTCGTCGCCCGGCGCGGGCATCACCGATCAGACGATCCAGTACCACGGCATCGCCGACCGGTACACGCTGAACGGCGCCCGCTCGGTCGCCACGCTGTACTCCACCGCGACCGCGGCCACCACCAACCCGGCGGTGTCGCTGGTCGATGTGGGCAGCAACGGCGGCCAGGCGGCGGCGTTCACGTTCGACCTGGCACAGTCGCTGGTCTACACCCGGCAGGGCAACCCGGCCTGGGACGGCCAGGAACGTGACGGCTCCTCGCCGCGGCGATCCGACGACCTGTACTTCGGCGGCAGCAGCGCCGACTGGGTCGATCTCGCGAAGGTCGCCGTGCCGCAGGCCGACGAGCAGCAGCGGCTGCTGGCGAACCTAATCGGCGCGATGAACCTCGACCGCAAGCCGCTGCCGAAGTTCTGGTACTTCCCGCGCAGCCTCAAGGCGGTCGTGGTCGCCACCGGTGACGACCACGCCAACAACGGCACGGCCGGCCGGTTCGACCAGTACGCGGCGAACAGCCCGGCCAACTGCGTCGTCGAGGACTGGCAGTGCGCCCGGTACACGTCGTACATCTTCCCGAACACGCCGCTGACCAGCACGCAGGCGACGAATTACCAATCCCGGGGCTTCGAGGTCGGCCTGCACGTCAACACCGACTGCGCCGACTACACGGCGAGCTCGGTGGCCGGTTTCTACACGAACCAGCTGACCACGTTCCGCTCGAAGTACACCGGCGTGCCGGCACCGGTCACCAACCGCACGCACTGCATCGTCTGGTCGGACTGGTCCAGTCAGGCGAGCACCGAGCTGTCCAACGGGATCCGGCTCGACACGAACTACTACTACTGGCCCGCGTCCTGGGTCGCCGACCGGCCGGGCTTCATGACCGGCTCCGGCATGCCGATGCGCTTCTCCGCCAAGACCGGCGGGCTCATCGACGTGTACCAGGCCGCCACGCAGATGACCGACGAGTCCGGCCAGAGTTACCCGTACACGGTGAACACCCTGCTCGACCGGGCGCTCGGTGCGGAGGGTTACTACGGCGCCTTCACGGCGAACATGCACACCGACCTCTCCACCGAGTACCAGAGTGATGCGCTGCTCGCCTCGGCCCAGGCCCGCAACGTACCGATCATCACCGCCAAACAGCTGCTGACCTGGACCGACGGCCGCAACGCTTCGTCGTACTCGGGCATCTCCTGGTCGGGTGACAACCTGGCGTTCACGGTGAACGTCGGTGCCGGCGCCACCGGGCTGACCGGCATGGTCCCGACGCTCGGCCCGGGTGGCCGGACGCTGGCCACGCTGACCCGCGCGGGCACACCGGTGTCGTTCACCCGGACGACGATCAAGGGCGTTGAGTACGCGATGTTCACCGCCGCGTCCGGCGCGCATCTCGCCACCTACGGCGCGGCCGCGGCCGTACCGTCGGTGACCGCGACCGTCCAGGAAACCGACGCGACGACCGCCGAGGTCACCCTGGCCGGCACGCTGTCCAGCAAGATCGCCGTTGAGTACGGTACGAGCGCCACCGCACTGACGTCTCAGGTCGTCGACGGCACGCAGGCGACCGAGCGGACCGTGGAGCTCACCGGGCTCACGGCCGGCACCACCTACTGGTACCGGGCCCGGGCGACCGCACCGGACGGCCGGACCACCGTTTCGCCGGTACGGAAACTCGTCACCGGCACGGTGGACAAGAAGGCCCCGGCGAACGCCAAGGTGACCGCGTTGTCCCGTCCGGACGGCACGGCGACGGTCTCCTGGACCACCAACGAGCCGGCCGCCGGAACCCTCGAGGTCGAGGGCTTCACCGCGCTGCCGGCCGACGAGTCCGGCACGAGGCACAGCGCGGTGGTCACCGGGCTGGAGCCGCGGACCAGGTACAAGTACCGGGTGCGCAGCGTCGACGAGTCGGGCAACGTGTCGACCTCGCGGTGGACCACGTTCGTCTCGACGGCGGCCGGTGTCGCCGACCACACGGTCGCCGGCCAGCGCACCGGAACGGAGACCCGCACCACGGTCAACGCGGACGGCGTACGCCTGAACGCCAAGGCACGCACCGGCACCCTGGTGTCCCGGGTGCTCGACGCGGGCCAGATGGTCAACTGGGACCGGTTGTCGTACCAGGCATCCGTTCCGTCCGGCGCCGCGGTGCGGCTCTACGTCCGCACCGGCAGCACCTCCACCCCGGGAGCGGGCTGGACCGGCTGGAAACTCGTCGGCCAGAACGGCAAGGTCACCGGCGGATCCCGGTACGCGCAGTACCGGGCCGAGCTGACCAGCGGCAACGGCGGCACGTCGCCGGTGCTGAGCGGCGTCGGCATCACCAGCGACGCGAAGCCGCTGAACCACCCGACCGAAACCGGTCACTAGGAGTTCGACGCGCCCGCCGAAGCCGCCGGCTATTGCTGTGCGGCCTCGGCGGGCGCTCGCCGCACCGGCCCGGCCACGCCGTAGGCCACGATCCCCGCGACCGCGAACAGCCCGGCCGTCACCGCCGCAGCGGTGCTCTCCGGCGCCTGCGCCTGCCACGTCAGCACCCGGCCGGCGAGCGGATCCGCCTGCGGGAACAGCGCCGCCGCGAAGGTCCAGCCCAGCGGCAGGAACCAGGCCTTCGCGACACCGATCGTCGCGGCGCACAGCGCGGTCAGCCCGAGCAGCCCGGCCGCGTCGCGGATCACCAGCCAGCCCGGCCCGAACCGCGCCCCGGTCGCCTGGGTGAGAAGGATCAACCCGGTCACCACCAGGAACGCCACCAGCAGATGGGCGATCCGGCGCGGCGGCCAGGAGAGCGCGGCGGTCGCCTCCAAGGCGTCGTCCGGCCCGCCGAGGGTGGCGGTCAGCGCCGCCACCAGCAGCAGAACCGTCAGGATCACCATCGGTACGTCGGCTTCCGGGCTGTCCGAGAACACCGACAACAGCGTCCACATCAGCACCGTGACGGCGACCGCGCCGGCCAGCGCGATCGGGGCGCGCCGGGAGCGCAGGTACAGGGTCAGGAACCTCATGGCTTGTCCTGGGGGAACAGTCCGTCGCCGGCCGAGCAGGTCAGCGCGGCCTGGCGCAGCGCTGTCACCCGGGCCTGGGCATCGTCGGCGGGCATCTCGCGCAGGTTCTTCCACAGCACCGCGGTCAGGGCGACGTCGTCGGCGAAGGCGTCCGGGTCGGCCACCGGCTCACGTCCGATCAGCCAGTAGGCGGCCGCGTACCGGTCCGCCGCCGGTGCGGCGTCGGCGCAGGTGAAATCGCTGGCGAACGCCCCGGCGACCACCTCGGCCTGCACGCTGTCCTGGTTCGCGAGGTGACCGTCGGTGCCGGCGTCGACCCGCAGGAACACCACGTCGGTACGCCATCGCGGGAAAGCGTCCGGGACGAACGTACTGGTGTCCTCGTGCACCAGGGCCGGCGCGTCCGGCAGCTTCGCCAGCACCGCGAGGCCGTCGGCGGCCGGACCGGCGATCTCGGAGCGCAGTCCGGTGTGTACCCGGCTGAGGCACACCCGCTCCGCACAGACCAGCTCCTTGGCGACCGGGTCGATCGCGCTGACCACGACCCGGTCCCCGTGCGGCATCACCGCGATCGCCAGCGCCGCGCCCAGAGCCACCGGCAGTACCGCCGCCACCCGCAGACGCCAGCCGGTGGACGCGAAGAGCATCACGGCGGTCACCGCCAGGGCGCCGAGCCAGATGGCCTGCGCCGCGCTGACCCGGCCGGGAACGTCGCCGAAGGCATCCGGCATGTTCATCTCGTAGATCGGCGAGAAGACCAGGGCCAGCCAGCCTCGGGGCCGCGTCGCGCCGGGAAGGCTCAGCAGCAGCCCGAGCCCGGCGACGGCCGCCGCCGGAGCGGTCACCGGCCACGGCAGCAGACGGCCGATCGCCAGGCCGAGCCAGACCGCCGCGATCAGCGACAGCACGCCGACAGCGGTGACCGCGAAGACCGCGAGCGGCAGATATCGGGCGGTCGCGACGATCCACAGCCCGCCGGCGATACTCATCGCCAGGTAGGCGGCGATCACCGCGACCGCCATCACGCCGAGGGCGGGCAGCGCCCGCTGCGCGACCGGGCGCGGGGTGCTCGCAAACAACTCACCCACTTTCGACCGGTGTTCGCGCCGGGCCTGCCAGGCTCCGGCCGCGAGAGCGAGCGGCCAGAGCAGGGCGAGGTAGAGCCGCTGCGTCATGGCCAGCTGCATCCACCCGTCGGAGAAGCCGATCCCCTCGGCGAAGTACAGCGCCAGTACGCCCACCACCAGCAGAATCAGTGCGGACCCGAACGCCGCCGAGCGACGCAGCTCGATGCCGAAAACGCGGCTCATCGGCCGGCCTCCGCCCGGTGCCGGCGCAGCAGCGCGGAGTAACCCCGTTCCGCCGGGCTGTCCCCCGGATCCCCGTCACCGCCCTGGGTGACCAGGTCGTCCGGTGTGCCCTGGTAGACGAGCCGGCCCTCGCTGACCAGCACCACGTCGGAGCAGGCGGCCACCACGTCCTCGACAAGGTGGGTGGAGACCAGCACACACGTGTCGACGCCGATGTCGCGCAGCAGCTCACGGAAGTCGAGGCGCTGCTCCGGGTCGAGGCCGACGGTGGGCTCATCGAGCAGCAGCACCGCCGGGTCGTTCACGATCGCCTGCGCGATGCCGGCCCGGCGCAGCATGCCGCCGGACAGCGTCTTCATCCGTGCGCCGGCCTTGGCGGTCAGCCCGACCCGGTCGATGGCCCGCTGGGTCGCACCGGGGATCGCGGTCTTCGGCATCTCCTTGAGCCACGCCATGTATTCGACGAACTCCCGGACCGTGAACCGCGGATAGAAGCCGAACTGCTGTGGGAGGTAGCCCAGTCCCCGGCGTACCCGTCGCAGGTCGCCGCGACCGTCGACGGCCTCGCCGAGCAGGGTGAGCTTCCCGCCGGCCGGCTTCAGCACCGTGGCCAGGGCACGCATCAGCGTGGTCTTGCCGGCGCCGTTCGGCCCGAGCAGACCGTGCACACCGGTGCCCAGCGCGAGGTCGAGACCGTCCACGGCGACATGCCGGCCGGCGCGAACCCGCAGGCCCTCGGCGTGAACCGCCCACGGGTGGGTGGTGGGGGCCGTCTCGGCCGCACTCACCGTACGCATGAAGGTGTTCCTCTCAGTAATGTCAGTCATGGCTTGTGAGGCGGCGGAAGTTCTCGCTCCGCGCGACGACGAGGCCGCCGAGGGCCAGCGCGACGATCGCCCACCCGCCGGAGCTGCCCGGTCGCAGCATTACCGGCAGTTCGGCGGTGACCACCGCGGGCAGGATCACGGCGACGGCCCAGGCAGTACCCAGCGTCACGGCCGCACGGCGAACACCGATAAAGCCACCCACAGCGATGGTCGCGGCCGTGAATGCCAGGCACGGCAGGAGCGTCAAGGCCAACGACCCTTGGGTACGCGTACTCGCCACCGCCAGCGCCGGGATCACCACGACGAGAACGCCCGCCGTCCGGCGCAGCAGCATCGCGAGTCCGGCCGCCGGGGTGCCTGCGATGAGCTCCCAGGCCGGGTCCTGACGCCGGCTCCAGGCGATCGCCACCGCGGGCAGCGGCGCCACCGGTGCGAGCAGCGCCACCAGCGATGGCAGCGACGGCTGTAACGCCTCAAGACCGACGGCGCAGGCCAGCACGGCCACCGTCATGATCAGCCACGGCGCCAGCCGCCAGACCATCCAGCGATGCCGCGCCGCCGCCCACCCCGGACGCTTCTCCGGCGCCGGCCCGGCCGCGATCCCCCGGTCGACGCCGGCGGCGATCGAGGCGAGCAGATCCCGGCTGTCGTCCTCGGTGCTCTGGGCGACCAGCGCACGGCAGTCCGTGCACTCCTCCAGGTGCACCTCGACCGACCAGGCCGTGACCTCGTCGAGGACGGCATGCCGATCGGTGTACCGGGCGATCACCGCTGGACTCGGATGTGTGGTCACGACAGTGCCTCCCGCAAAAAGATCCGTGCCCGCCGGGCCCGGGACTTCACCGTGCTCTCGGGTACGCCCAGAAGCAGGGACGTCTCCCGGACCGAGAACCCGTCGAGAACCATCGCCCGCAGAACGTCGCGGGCCTCCGGCGGCAGCTCGGTCAGGGCCTGTTCCAGCTCCTGCCCGACCCGCCCGGCCATCACCTCGTCCTCGGCGGCCGGCGCGACGGTGTCGGCGAACGGCACCGCCGGCACGTTGTTGACCCGCGCCCGCCGCCGGAACGCGTCGACCAGCCGATGCGCCGCGATGGTCCACAGCCAGCCGACGGCGCTGCCGTCGGCACCGGCCCCGGCGAAACTCCCGGCCGCCCGCCAGACGGCCAGGTATGTCTCCTGCATGACGTCAGCGACCACGTCGTCGTCGGCGCACCGCCGGCGCAACCGGGCGAGCAGCCACGGCGACGTCCGCCGGTACAACTCGTCGAAGGCGCGCCGATCACCGGCAGCGGTGCGGCGCACGAGTTCACCCTCGTCAGCCGCGCTCAAACTTCGTCTCACAATCTCCAAGACGACAGCTCCTTCGCCGGCGATCCCCGAGTCGGCGTGACGTGGGTCACACATCTCACGGCCTGGGCGGCTGCCCCCATTTTGAAGATCATCTCCGTTAATATCTCGCGCCATGGTGCCGCCGCACGACGTTGTTCTCGATCTCGCCACCGCGTACCCCGACATCGCTGTCGTGCGTGCCGCGCTGGCCCGTCGTGACTGGCAGGCCTGCCGCCGGGTGCTCGACGCCGCCGCGCCGGACAGCCGGACCGGACTGATCCGGGCAGGTGCGGACGAGGACGGCCTCGACGACTTCCTGCGTGACATCCTGCGCCGGGATCCGTCGGACGGCGCCGCGTCAGCCATGCTCGGCACCCGCTTGATCGGCATCGGCTGGAAGGTCCGCACCTCGGCCCAGGCCAAGGACGTGAGCGCCGAGCAGTTCAAGGTATTCCACGAGTGGCTCGGCCACGCGGAAGAAGTGCTGATCGAGGGCGCCGCCCGCAACCCCCGCGACCCGGCCATCTGGACCGTCCGGCTGACCTCGGCGCTGGGCCTCTCACTCGGCCTCGCCGAGGCACGCCGCCGCTACGACCGGATGGCCGCTGCTGATCCGCACCATCTGCCGGGCCAGCGTTCGCTCCTGCAGCAGCTGTGCCCGAAGTGGGGCGGATCGTGGGAGGAACTGCACACCTTCGCCCGCGACGCCATGCGTGCCGTTCCGACCGGCACGGCGCACGGCATCCTGGTCGCCGAGGCGCACACCGAGCACATGATCTCGATTTGGCTGGCGGGTGGCGACGATGCCGCCCTGCGGGACTATCTCCGTGCTCCGGCCGTGCGTGCCGAACTCTTCGAAGCGGCGCAGCGTTCGATCGGCGACCCCGCCTTCCGCCACACCTACGGCTGGCTGGAGGCGGCGAGCACATTCGCCTTCCTGTTCTGGAAGATGCAGGAGAAGTCCGCGGCGGCCTGGGCGTTACGCCTGCTCGGCGACCTGGGCACCGCCTATCCCTGGAACATCCACAAGAGCGTCCCCGACGTCATCCGCGCGGCCCGGACCTGGGCGTCGGGAGAGCCCTGATGATCCAGCAGTTCGCGATCGACGGCATCCCGGCGCTGTTCACGCCCACCGACGGGCCGACACACGCGGGGCTCGCGTTCCGGGTCGGCACCGCCGACGAGCCGCTCTCCCGCCGCGGCATCACCCATCTGATCGAGCACCTGGCGCTGTACTCACTCGGCGTCGCCGACTACCACTACAACGGCGCCACCGGCGACGAGATCACCTACTTCCACCTCCAGGGCAGCGCACCCGACGTGGTCGCGTTCCTCAACGGTGTCTGCGAATCGCTGCGCGACCTGCCGATGCACCGGCTGCCGGTGGAGAAGGAGATCCTGCGTACCGAACAGCGAGGGCGCGGTGCGACCGTCGACGATCCCCTCGCCATCCACCGGCACGGCGCCCGCGACTTCGGCCTGCGCGGTTACACCGAGCTGGGGCTGCCCGCGATCACCCCGGACGACCTGCGGCGATGGACCGGCTGGTTCTTCACCCGCGGCAACGCGGCACTGTGGATCGCCGGCAGTGCGGTGCCACCCGGCCTGCGCCTGAACCTGCCCGGCGGGCCACGGCGCCCCGCGCCACCGGTGACGTCGGCGCTCTCCGCGTTCCCGGCGTACTTCCCCGGGCCCTCCGGGGTGCTCGCGTGGAACGCCGGGGTACGCCGGCACGCCGCTTCCTCGGTCTTCGCCGGTGTGCTCCAGCGGGCGATGTTCCGCGCCCTGCGCCAGGAGAGCGGAATCTCGTACACGGTTCAGGCCGGGTACGCGACGCGCGGCAACGGGACCGCCTTCGTCACGGCGACGGCGGACGCCCTGCCGGCGAAGAGCGGCGCTGTCCTCGGCGGTTTCGTCGACGTGCTGGCCTCGCTGCGGTTCGCCGGCGCCGACCCGGCTGACGTCGCCGCCGTGGTGGCCCAGGAGTGCGACCAGCTCGCCGAGGCCTCCCGGCAGGGCGCTCTGCTGCCCGGCCAGGTCGAGGATCTGCTCACCGGCCAGCCCGTGCTCGACCTGGCCGCGCTGACCGCCGCCACCCGCGCGGTCACCCCCGGCCAGGTCTCCGCGATCGCCGCCGAGGCGTACGCCGACGGTCTGCTGATGGCCCCGCGAGGCACCCCGGCCACGTGGGCCGGTTTCACCCGGGTGCCGGGCCAGTCCACGTACGCCGTGACCGGCGCGGCGCATCCCGCCCTGGGCGGCCTGAACCTGCGCCTGGTGGTCGGGCAGGACGGCGTGAGCATCGTCGAGGGTGAGGACTGTTTCCTGACGGTGCCTTTCGACGGGTGCGCGGCGCTGCTCGCGTACCCCGACGGCGGCCGCGTGCTGATCGGCCACGACGGCATCACGGTCCCGGTCGAGCCGACGATGATGGAGGACAGCGCGCCGGCCGTCCCGTACATCGACTCCCGCATCCATCCCGACCTGCGTGTCGACCTGCCGCCCCGGGATCCGGGCGAGATACCGCAGCCGCCGTCTCCGGACGAGGACGACGACGAGGAGGAGTGCTGCGACGACGACTGCTGTGACAGCGACTGCAGCGGCGGCGACTGTTGCTCGTCCGACGACTGCACGGGCGAGTGCTGCGCGAGCTGCTGCGACGACGCCTGCTGTCCCAGCGACTGCCAGGACGGCGACTGCTGCTCCTCCGGCGACTGCCCCGGCAAGTGCTGCAGCGGGGTGAAGGGCGCGATCCGCCGCTTCCGCTCCCGCTGAGCGACCGTTCCCGTCAGGTCACCGCGCCGGGTCCGGCGGGAAGAGATCGTGCCCCTCCCAGGGGTCGACCGCCTCGGGATATTCCGGCTTCTCCCCCACCGGCTCAAGGCGGGTCGGGTCGAGGCGCGCTGGTGCGGCCCGGGTGGAGTCCAGGCGCGCGGGCGCGGCCCGGGTGGGGTCCAGGCGCGCCGGTGCGGCCCGGGTCGGGTCGGCGGGCGGCGGCGTGGCTCGTGCGGGTGCGACCGGCGCACGCTCAGGTGACTCGGGTTCCGGCGGGTGCATGCGCATCGGGCGGACCAGGAACTGCGAGGCGGTGGCGCGCTCGGCGTTGAGGCGGAAGCGGGCAGACTCGAAGACCGGGCCGGTCAGGCCGGCCAGAGGCTCGCCCTGCCAGAGGCCGAGCGACGTGCGCACCTCCTCGGCTGCTGCATCGAGCCGACCGGTCTGGTGTTCGCCCTGCGCGCGAGCCATCGAGGCCCGGAACCGCTCGACGTCGATCGCGTTTTCACCCGCTCGGAGCACATAACCGCCGTCGGCCAGCGCGATCAAGGACGTCCGCTCCGGGTCGAGAGCCCGGCGCAGACCGCCCACGAACCTCTGCACCACGTCGATGCCGTTCTCCGGCGGATCGCCGTTCCAAAGCGCCGCGATGATCTGGCCCATCGGCACGGCCCGGCCCGCGTTCAGCAGCAGAACAGCCAGCAGTGCCCGCTGTTTGATCGGCCCGAGATCCACCACCTCGGCCCCCCGGTACGCCCGGACCGGCCCCAGGATCTCGAACCGCACCGTGAGGGAGGACGAGCCGTCGTTCATCTCTGAATCCCCCATCAACCAGCAGTTTCGCCAGCAGCATAACGACGGGTGACCTACATCGGCGACCAGGTCTTGTAGTCGCGCATCACGTCCTCGTACGGGTCGGGCCCGATCGGAGCGAAGTACTTGTTGTCGATATTCGCGATCACCCCGGAGAGCCGCTCCAGCGATGTCGTCCTCGTGGTCGGGCGTGGGATCCGGCCGCACTTCCCGCTGCTGAACTTCGGAGCGCTCGCGTTGAGGTCCCGCGGGCTGGATTCCTTGCGGTAGAAGACATCGCGCATCGTGTAAGCGCCACCGGCCTTCGGCGACGGCCAATCCTGGTAGATCTCGATCGACGGGAACTTGTCGATGAAGGCGCAGGAGACCGCGACGCGGCCGTCGCTCGTTCCGCTGAAGCCGAATATCCCGTCGATCGCGGCCGGTGCGGTGTCCACGTACCGCCGGGCGGCGTTGGTGAAGTGGTACCGGATCCGGAAATTGCCGGAGGTGTTCGTGCTCGGGAAGTAGAAGCCCGCCGAGTTCGCCTTCCGGAACGTCTCGTAGACCCGGGCCTGGCAGGACTTGTCCAGGTGAACATACGACCGTTCGGCGCGGACGCAACGGACCAGGGCGTCCGCGACGCCGGAGTCCGCGTTCTTCGTGACGTTGACGGGGAACGCGTTGAAGGACGCCACACGCGTGTCGGTGTGGTTCGCCACGGTGTCGATCCGGCCGGTCTCGAAGTTGACCCAGATCGACCCTTTGCTCGCCGTGGCGTCGGCGAGTGACGACGGCCCGCGATCGTTTCCGTACCCAAGAATGTCGATGTATTTGGCCGCGATGAACATGTTGATTCGCAGGCAGCCCCAGCCCGGGCGGGGTGTGATCGTGGTGCTCGCCCGGGTGCGGGTCTTGTAGTAAGCGCCGTCCTTGAACTCGATCGGCACCTTGCAGACGTTCTCCTGGATGAAGCGCGGCTCCGATCGGCCGGTGTTGCCGTCCGTGTCGGTGACGTCGACGGCGATGAATCTGCTCAGATCGGGGATGCGGGTGCGATAGGTGGCGGCTGTCGCGCCCGCCATCCTGGTGCAGGTGGTGGGGTCGAGGGAGGTGCAGCGCAGCCACGCGTACGAACGCAGTGGTTTGCCGAAGGTGCCGGTGACCTTCCAGATCGAGCCGACGCGCAGCTCGCCCGCGGTGGCCGGGGTCAGCACCACCGAGCCCGGAGCGGTCGGCGTCGGCGTGGGGTCCGGGTCCGCCGCCGTCGCGGTGATGCTCAGCTGCCCGTCACCGCCGGCCGTGTTCGAGGCGTACGCGGGATCGCCGATCGCGTCGGTGACATGGCTGGACCCGGCACCGCCGCCGCCCGGACTGCCGCCGCTGCTGTCACCGCCTCCACCGCCACCGCCGAACCAGCCGCCGCCACCGCTGCCGCCGAAGAAGCCACCGCTACCGCCGTCCAGAGCACGACCCGCACCCGCGTACGCGCCACCGCCCGCGCCACCGGCCGACTGGCTGCCGCCGGCGCCACCGGTGTACTGGCCGTCACCGGGCCCGCCGGAATTGCCGATCGGGCCGGAGGCGTCGCCGCCGCGCCCGCGCCCGGCGTCCACGACGCCGCTGACCGCGGATCCGCCACCACCGCCGGCGACCACGATGCGTTTGTCCAGCCGCCAGCTACCGCGGCGCAGGTCGGTCGCACCACCGCCGCCGGTGCCGCGTCCGGTCCCGGCACCGGCGAAGGTGCTGGACCCGCCGCCGTTGAAACCGCCGACGCTGTTGCCGGCGACGGGCTCGCCGCAGCTGAGCGCGCCGCACCCGTCGCCGTTGCCGCCCCGGCCACCGACCAGTACGGCGAGTACCTGACCGGGGGTGACGGGCACCTCGGCGGAGACGTCCGCACCGAGTCCTGGCTGTGCGGTCCCGGTGCCGCCTTGCGCGCCCTTGGCCCGCACGTCCACGGCGGTGACCCCGGCGGGCACCTGGAAGAGTTGTGATCCGCCGGTGAAGGCGAAGGCCGCGACCGGATTGTCCGCGCCGGCCGGTGTACCGACGCCCCAGCTGATCCGGACCTCGCCGTTGCCCGTCCGGGCGCCCTGCACGAAGGTCGCCCCGGCCGGCCCGCGGCTGGATCCGGCACCGCCGCCGGCCGGTGACCCGCCGCTGCTGTCGCCGCCGCCGCCACCGCCGCCGTACCAGCCGCCGCCACCGCCTCCGCCGTAGAAGCCGCCGTTGCCGCCGGTGGCGCTGTTACCGCCACCGGCGAAGGCGCCTCCACCCAGTCCGGCCTGCACGGATGTCCCGCCGCCGCCACCGTGGTGAACACTGCTGCCGTCGACTCCGGCCTCGCCGATGGTGCCACCGGCCGATCCGCCCATGCCGAAGGAGGGTCCGCCGGCCGCGCCTCCGCCGCCACCGGACACCACGAGCCGGCTGTCGCCCAGGCTCAGGTCGGAGGCGCCACCGCCGCCCTGGCCCTGGCCGAGCCCGGCGCCGGCGAAGGAGCTGCCGCCACCGCCGTTGAATCCGCCGGTGGCCAGGCCGCCGCGGCCGCCGACCCGTACGGTCAGTCGCTGGGCCGCTGTGACGGCGACGTTGGCGACGACCCCGGCACCGAAGCCGCCGTATTCACCACCGCCCTGGGCGCCGAAAGCCTCGACGCGCACCGCGGACACCCCCGCCGGGACGGTCCAGGTCTGATCGAGTCCGGTGTAGCTGAAGGTCACCGCGGAGGCGGCCGCCTCGGCGACCGGCAGGTTCACCACCAGCGCCCCACCGGTGGTGATCGCCATGAGGGCGCCCAGCCAGCGGCGCGACCTGTTGAACGTACGGCTCACGCGTTGCCCCCAAGGACTACCGCAAATGCCACTATCTCTCGTATCAGCGACAATTTACCGTGAGCCAGGGCGCCGGCGGGCCGTTCAGGCCCGGGCGAGCCGGCGCAGCGCGATCCCGGTCAGCACCAGGACCACCCCCAGCCCGGCGGCCAGCAGGGCGACGCCGAAGGCGACCACCGACGTGAACAGCGAGGCCTGCAGGAACGACGCGGTCATCACGGACTCCCGGTTGGGGTCGTCCCGCGGCAACTCCGCGTACGTCTTCCCGCCGGCCATCTCGCTGGCGTGGTCGGCGATCACCATGGCTTCGGCGTAGGCCTCCCACGGCTGGCTGATGTGCTGACCGGCGAAATAGGCGGCGTCGTCGGAGACCGTGATCCGCTGGTCGGACAGGGTGGTGCTGACCGTGCTGTACGCGACCGTGCCGGCGACGAGGAAAATCGCGCCCGCGATGATCACCAATAGTCCGAGCAGAGGGACCGATCCGGCCCGGCGCACTGTCGATGCCATCCCCTCACCCTGGCGGTGACGGCGGCGGCCGAAATCGTCCGCAGCGGATGAAACCGATCAAAAGTCACGTCGCCTCGCGCAGCCAGGTGCGGCACAGCCACCAGGCGTTTGTAGCGCCGAAGGTGCCGGCCGGGTCGATGCCGGTCACCTCGGTGAAACGGCGCACCCGGTTGCGCACGGTGTTCGGGTGGACGAACAGCCGTGAACCGGCCACCGTGACGTCCCGGTCGCTCTCCAGCCAGGCGAGTACGGCATATGCCACCGGCTCCGCGTTCGGCCCGAGCGCCGCCCACGCGCGCAGGTGCCGCTCCAGCAGCACGGCGGCCAGATCGGCCCGTTCGGTGAGCGCCGCCTGCCACGCCACGTCGGCGATGTGGACCAGGCCGGTACGTCCGGTCGACTCGGCCGCGGTCAGAGCGGCGACGGCAAGGCGCTGCACCGGCGCCAGCTTGTCGGGCTCCGACGGCCCAGCAACACCGGCGGTCGCGCGCACACCACCGGGTGAGCGCGACAAGACCCCCACGAACAGGTCGTCCACCACCGCGCAGACCACCGGCGGCTGGTCGCGCAGCGGGCGTTCGTCGAATCCCGGCCGGGCGACGAGCACCCACAGCCCGCCGCCGACCGGCAGGCCCGCCTCGGCGACGGCCAGGGCGGCCGCCGAGCCGCCCTGCAGCAGCCGGCGCAGGATCGCCGCGTCCCGGCCGCCGGGACGGGGTTCCGCGCCGGCCTTCGCCACCCGGTGCGCCATGATCAGCCGGTTGCGGACGGCGTCGGCCCAGTCGTCGTAGAGCTCCCGGACGTCCAGCAACCGGTCCGCGCCGACGCCCTCGGAGCGGGCCACTTCGCGGGCGCGGGCCCAGATCGCGCGTTCGGCGACGTGGATGGCGCCGAGCACCGCCTCGATCGGCACGCCCTGCCCGGCCCGGGTCACGCCGAGCTCCTCGACGAACGACAGCTCGGCCTCGGTGGGTCCGCGCCGGGCGGCGAGGGCCCGGGTGGCCGCGGTGAGCAGGGCACGGGTGTGTCCCGCGATGTCCGACGGCGGCAGCACCGCCACCTGCGGAACCGTGGCGCGCACGCCGGCGATCACCGACGGCAGCAGGTCCTCGTCGCCCATGACCCGTTCGATGAGGTCGACCACGGCGGTCCAGCCGTCGGAGGGATTCATGCCGTCATTGTGGTGGCCCACAACATCGATGCGAAACCACGTGGTCCGCTCCATTTTCAGGCCGCCTGCCAGGGCCTACGGTTTGGCAAACACCACAAGGCCCCTAGGAGAAGTGTCATGCGTGTCGCCGTGATCGGCGCGGGAGCCGCCGGACTCGCCACGCTCAAGGCGCTGCTCGACGCCGGTTGCGAGGCGGTCGCGTACGAACGGAACCAGCAGCCCGGTGGCCTGTGGACCGAGGCGTACTCCTCGTTGCATCTGAACACCAGCAAGGGCCGCACCGAGTTCGCCGAATTTCCGATGCCCGCGGACTGGCCGGACTATCCGTCAGCTGCCCGCATCGCCGGATATTTACAGCAATATGCCGAAGAATTCGGGCTGACGCCGCACATCAGGCTGGGCACGGAAGTCACCACGATCGACAAGAACGAAACCTGGACCGTCGACTCCGAACCCTACGACGCGGTGGTCATCGCGAACGGCCACAACTGGCACCCCCGCCTGCCCGATTACCCCGGCACGTTCGACGGCACCCAGATGCACGCCCACGACTACCGCACCCCGGACGTCTTCACGGACAAGAAGGTGCTCATCGTCGGCATGGGCAACTCGGCCATGGACATCGCGGTCGACGCCTCCTACACAGCGGAAACCCCGGTCCTGCTCTCCGCCCGGCACGGCGTCCACATCGTCCCGAAGTACCTCTTCGGCCGCCCGGCCGACGCGACCGGCGGCGCCATCGCGGCGCTACCCTGGCGGCTGCGCCAGCGCCTCGCCGAGACTCTGCTCCGGGTGGCTGTCGGCAGACCAGAGAATTACGGCCTGCCCGCTCCCTCAGGCGGCCTGTTCCAGAACCACCCCACGGTCAGCGACACGATCCTGCACCGCCTCACCCACGGCGAGGTCGCCCCGCGTCCCGGCATCACCCGCTTCGACGGGGCAAAGGTCGTCTTCACCGACGACACCGCCGAACTGGTGGATGTCATCGTGTGGGCGACCGGTTATCGCGTACACATGCCGTTTCTGTCGCAGCGATGGCTCGGACCGGACCCGGAAGCGCTACCGCTCTACCAGCGGGTTTTTCATCTTGACGACCCGAGCCTGGCGTTCGTCGGGCTGATGCAGTCCACCGGTGCGGCGTTTCCGGTTGTCGAGGCGCAGGCCAAGCTCGTGGCCGCGTACCACAGTGGCTCTTATGTCCTTCCTCCGCAGGAGGAACAGAGGCGCGCTGTCGACCGCGCTCTGCGCGGCGCCGTCGACCGCTGGGGTGCGAACGCGCGGCCACACATGCGCGTCGACTTCGATCGGTACGTCGCCGACCTGAACCGTGAGATCGCCCGAGGAGCCACCGGAATCGCCCGAGGAGTCACCAGATGAGCAGAGATCCTCGCGGCATGCGGGTCCTCGTGACCGGTGCGTCCGGCACGTTCGGGCGGGCGATCTGCGCCCGGTTCGACGCGCTCGGCGCCCGGGTCATCGGCCTGGACCTGAAACCGCGCGCCGACGACCCGGTCGAGGTCCTGCCCTGCGACATCACCGACGACCACGCCGTCTCCGTGGCGGTGGCCGAGGCGATCAGCGCGCTGGGCGGGCTCGACCTGCTGATCAACAACGCCGGGATCGGCGGGCCCGCACCGGCCGAGTTGCCGCCGGGCGCCGAGGTACGCCGTCAGCTCGACATCAACCTGCTCGGCGCCTGGCGGGTCACCGCCGCGTGCGTGGACGCGCTGGTCACCTCGCGCGGCCGGGTCGTGATGCTCACCTCGCGGATGGCCGTCATGCAACTGCCCCTGGCGGCCGCTTACGGCGCGTCGAAGCGGGCGCTTGTCGCGTACGCCGATGCGCTCCGCCTGGAGATCGGCACCCATGTGGGAGTGACGTGCGTGTATCCCTCCGCCGTCCGCAGCCCGATCCATGACGCGACGGCGGAGGCCGGGCTGTCCCTCGAGGGCATGAGTCAGTTCGAGCCGTTGGAGGGCGTTGTGCGTACCGTCGAAAAGGCCGCGTTGAGCGGCCGCGCGCGACGCGATCTACCGACCACGCGCCGGGGATCGGTCGAATTCTTCCTGGCCAGGCACTTCCCGGCGCTGACCGACCGGATCGTCGCCCGCACCCTCGCCGGCCGGGTCCGCTCCGGGGCGTTCGCGGGCGCGGCACTGGCCGCCGGAGTCGTGGCACGACACGGGGGCACCGAGTGAAGACCCGGACCAACGATCTTCTGGCCTATGCCACCGGCTCGATCGGAATGGGTGTCTGGGTCACCGTGCCCGGCCTGCTGCTTCTCTACTTCCTCACCCACACGCTCGGCGTCCCGCCGTTCCTGGCCGGCCTGACCCTGCTGCTGCCGAAGATCATCGACGTCATCGTGCACCCGCTGCTCGGCAGCCGCTCCGACCGCGAGGCACGCCGCAGCGGACATCGGCGCGGCCTGCTCAGAATCGGTCTTCTGCTAGCCGTAGCGATGGTCGGCATGTTCACCGTCCCCAGCGGACTGTCCGGCGGATCGGCGGCGCTGTGGGTGGGCGGCTGGTTCATCGCCGGGAACCTGCTCTTCGCCTGCTTCCAGGTTCCGTACCTGACCACCCCCTCCGACCTGCTCATCGACTATCACGAGCGGACCCGGGTCTTCATGTTCCGGATGCTGTTCCTCACGCTCGGCCTGCTCGGCGCGGGGGTGGCGGCCCCCGCGCTGGTATCCGCCGGCGCACGCTCCGACTACGCCAGAATGGCCCTGCTGCTCTCCGGCGTCATGGTCGTTTCCGGTCTCGTGGCCATCGCCGGGGTCCGGCGCCTCACCACCAGCGCCGGCTTCCGAACCCCCGACGCGGCATCCCACTCGACGCTCAGCGACGTCAGAATCGCCTGGCAGGACCGCGATTTCCGCTCGCTGGTGCTGTCATACCTGTTCACCGGCACCACGACACACCTGTTCCTGGCGGCGCTGCCGTTCTACACCGAGCACGTCTTCGGCAACTCCGGCCTCACCGCCGTCTTCATGGGCGCCTTCCTCGGCCCAGCCGTCATTGCCGGCCCCATCTGGGCTTCCGTTTCACGGAAGATCGGCAAGCAGCGCGGGTTGATCATCTCCCAGGTGGTCTTTGTGATCGGCTCTCTCGCGCCCCTTCTTGGGTACGGGGTAGTGCCCGCAGTCGCGGTGGTCGTGCTCCTGGGAATCGCTTTCGCCGGGCTGCAGCTGTTCGCGTTCTCGATGGTCCCGGATGCGGTGGCTGCCGCGGAGTCGCGTGGGGTCGCGCGGGCGGGTGCGTACACGGGTGTGTGGACCGCGACCGAGGCGACCGGAACCGCGATCGGGCCCTACCTGTATTCGGCGGCGCTGGCGCTGGGCGGTTTCGTCTCGACCGTCGAGGGCCAGAGTGTGACGCAGCCGGGTTCGGCCCGCACGGCGTTGTTGCTGGGGTTCACCCTGGTGCCGGCGGCGCTGATGGCGACAGCGCTGTTCTTCCAGCTCCGCTGGAGTCTCGACAAATCCTTCAGCGAGCCGGCGGGGCGCCGATAGGGCGTGTCCTTTGGCAGCGGGGTGTTCACGTTTTTCGTGTGATATCAGCGGTTTTGTGGTTTCCGCGCTGTCCTGGGACGACGAGAGGCAGGTCGCTCATGGCCGCAACATCAGCAGACGTCCTGGAAGTCCACCATCACGACGACCGCATCAGCCAGTACGAGCAGGTGGAGTACTGCGCCTGGCACGGCGGCGTGACCGTCTACCGGGACGGCACGGAGATCGCCAGACACGACGACGTGCTGGGCACCCAGGCCCTGAAGTTCGCCGACAGCGACCGCATGCCGTAGGCGGTTGATGTGTCGCCCCTCAGCCCGAGCACTGGCTGGGTGCCGGACCAGCTGGCGCGTGGAGTCGCCATGGCGCCCCTTCTTTGCGGATCTTGAGCGATTGTTGACGCCCCGCTGTGGAAAATCGCTCAAGATCCCGGCGGGGCTCCGTCATGAAAGCGTCATCAACTCGCCAGCAAGCCTCCATGATCTGCGGCCACCCTGGCTAAGTGCTGCACCTACCCCGCGACCACGACGCTCAGCTCACCCACAAGGTGGCGACGCGGATTCTTCACGAGCCCCGCCTCCTGGACGAGCGCATCACGGTCCAGGTGCAGAACAGCGTGGTCGATCTGGCCGGTACCGTCGGCTCCCTCTACGCCCGGCTCACCGCTGCCGACATAGCCCGCTCCACCCCCGGTGTCGCCGACGTCTGCAACCGCCTCGAACTCGCCCGCGTCGCCGACGTGACCCTCGATCCCGACGTGAGCCTCGACCCCGACGTCAAACTCGACCCGGACATCAAACTCGACCCCGACATGCGACCCCCCGGCACGCGAGCCCTCGACATGCAAGCCCCCGGCACGCGAGCTCCCGACTCGTTCGACGAGATCATCGCGCGCTGGGATGACGAGCCGCCCAAGTCCGCCTCCCCGGCGCAGACGTTTCGGGTCGGGGCCGGTGTGACGGCCGGCGTCGCAGTGATGCTGTGGCTGGTGGTCGTCCCCGAGTTCGGCCTGGCCGGCCTGTTCATCGTGCTGCCGTTCGTCTTCGTAGCCCTCGCCCTGGCCCGCCTGGCCCGCAGCGTGGACACCACCGACTGAACAGCTCGCCGATCGCAGGACGCCCCAGCTTCCACCGCCGCCGGGATGGGGAGAACCTCTTCACGATCGCCCTGTGCGCCGCCGTCATGCACGGCGCTGCCCGATGACGGCTGGCGCGCGGTCCGCCCGCACTGGGTCAACCTGGTGATCGCGCTGGCCGCGCTGGCGCTGGTCTTCAGGCTGGGATAGCCACCCCTCACTGCACTTAGTGCAACGATGCACTTAGTATACCGAGTATGGAAACTGCGCCGGATCGTCGCGCGGCGCTCAAAGCACGTCACCGCCGCGCCATCCTCGATGCCGCCAAGGACCTGGTCAGTGAGGGTCAGCGGTTCAGCGTCGACCAGCTCGCCGAGCGGGCCGACGTGTCCCGGCGGACGATCTTCAACCACTTCACGTCGATCGACGACGTGGTCACGACGGTGTGCAGCGAGACGCTCGGGGTGGTGATCGAGCACTTCCGCCAGGTCGTCACCGCGGGCTCCGAGGGGCCCGGCACCCGGGCGGACGCCTTCGCCACCCTCACCGAGGCGTTGCGGGCCACCGACATCCCGGGGCTGATCACTTTTCTGTGGCGGGCGCTCGGCGGATTCGACAAAGGGGATCCCCGCCCGCGGCAGATCTTCCAGGCCACGTTCTCACGCACGTCCGCTGATTTGGCGCGCGAATTGAGCGTACGGAATGCGGGTTTGGATCCTCTCGAAGCGGAACTGCTGGTCAGTGCGCTGATGCACGGCACCGAGGTGATCGCGGAGCACTGGCTCGCGGCAACCAGCGCCGCCACCGACGAGGCCGCGCGCACGCTGTGGCGCGAGCTCCTGGAACGAATGATCGAAAGCGTCAGAACCGGCTACTAAAGGGTAGAAATGGCTGAATTGCTGTATCGCATCGGGCGGTTCTCCGCCCGGCGCGCCTGGGCCGTCCTGATCACCTGGCTGGTGGTCCTGGGGCTGTCCGTCACCGCTTACTTCACCCTCGGCGGCGCGCTGTCGTCGCAGGTGAGCATCCCGGGGACGGCGACCGCAAAGGTCACCGACCAGCTCAGGGAACGCTTTCCGAGTGCCAGCGGCGGCAGCGGGACGATCGTGTTCCACACCGCCGACGGCGCAAAATTCAACGACGACCAGCGTACGGCGATCGGCGCTCTGCTGAAGAGCACCGGCGAGCTGGACGGTGTCGCCGCCACGACCGACCCGTTCACCACGTCTCAGCAGCTCGCCCAGCAGTCCGAGCAGCTGAAGCAGGGTGAGCAGCAGCTGGAAGCGGCGCTGGCGAACCGGGACGCGCTCCCGGAGGAGCAGCGTCAGCAGCTGGACGCGCAGGCCGCCAAGCTGGAGAACTCGCAGCAGATCCTGGACATGTCGTCGCAGATCCGGATGGTCTCGGTGGACGACACCACAGCGGTCGCCTCGATCGTCTTCGACAAGGCACAGATGGACGTCACGCCGGAGACGAAGGAGGGTGTCGTCGAGCATGTGACCGATGGCGTACCGGCCGGGATCGAGGCCGACTTCTCCAACGAGATCACGCAGAGTGTGCCGCAGGTTCTCGGTGTGGGTGAGGTGGCCGGCCTGGTGGTCGCCGCGATCACCCTGCTGGTGATGCTCGGCGCGATCGTCGCGGCGGCGCTGCCGATCCTGACCGCCCTGGTCGGCGTGGGTGTCGGCGTCACCGCTTCGCTGGCGCTGTCCGGCGCGGTCGACATGCTGTCGATCACCCCGGTGCTGGGTGTGATGCTCGGCCTGGCGGTCGGCATCGACTACTGCCTGTTCATCCTGAACCGGCACCGCCGTCAGCTGCTCGACGGCGTCGAGCTGCACGAGTCCATCGCCCTGGCGAATGGCACCTCCGGCAACGCGGTCGTCTTCGCCGGCGCCACGGTGCTGGTCGCCCTGCTGGCATTGAACGTCACCGGGATCGGTTTCCTCGGTCTCATGGGTACGGTCGGCGCCATCTGTGTCGCCGTCGCCGTGGTCATCGCGGTGACGCTGACCCCGGCGCTGCTGGCCCTGCTCG
Organism: Actinoplanes lutulentus; assembly: GCF_003259845.1. Taxonomy (GTDB): domain Bacteria; phylum Actinomycetota; class Actinomycetes; order Mycobacteriales; family Micromonosporaceae; genus Actinoplanes; species Actinoplanes lutulentus. The sequence goes on along the minus strand of NZ_QLMJ01000009.1, from coordinate 68,950 downwards.
GCACCAGGATTCTGACGAAGAAGGCGAAGGCCACGATCGGCCAGTCCCGCGCCGGCAAGATCCCGACCACGCCGATGACCACCGGCCGGGCCCTGATCACCGCGGTCGCCGGCCTCGCCGTGCTGGTCGTGCTCGCCATCCCGGCGCTGTCCATGCGGCTCGGCCTGCCGGACGGCTCGTCGGAGGCGGCGGACTCCACGCAGTATCAGGCGTACCAACTGATCGAGGAGAAGTTCGGCGCCGGGGTGAACGGCCCGCTGCTGGTCGTCGCCGAGCTGCCGCAGGCAGTGACCGGCGACGCGGCGCTCGCCGCGCAGGCGGAGATCGGCGGGCGGATCCTCGCCCAGGACAACGTCGTGGCGGTTGCCCCGATCGGGCAGTCCAGTGACAACGAGCTGATCGCGTTCCAGGTGGTTCCGGCCGAGGGCCCGAACAGTGAGACCACCGAGCAACTGGTCCGTGACCTGCGTGATCTTTCACCGTTGGAAGGCGACATCGTTCTCGGCGTGGCCGGCAGTGCCAGCGGCAACATCGACATCTCCGAGCAGCTGTCCGACGTCCTGCCGATCTATCTCGGTGTGGTGCTCGGCCTGTCGCTGATCATTTTGATCCTGGTGTTCCGCTCGATCCTGGTCCCGGTCACCGCGACGATCGGCTTCGTGCTGTCGCTGTTCGCGACGTTCGGCGGCATCACCGCGATCTTCCAGTGGGGCTGGCTCGGCGCGCTGTTCGGCGTCCACGATCCCGGTCCGGTGCTGAGCTTCCTGCCGACCATCCTGATCGGCATCCTGTTCGGCTTGGCGATGGACTACCAGCTGTTCCTGGTGTCGGGGATGCGCGAGGCGTACGCCCACGGCGCACCCGCCCGCCTCGCCGTACGCCAAGGTCTGCACGCCGGCCGCACCGTGGTCACCGCCGCCGCGATCATCATGATCTCGGTCTTCGGCGGCTTCATCTTCAGCCACACCACGATGATCCGGTCGCTCGGCTTCGGCCTGGCGTTCGGTGTGCTGGCGGACGCGTTCCTGGTCCGGATGCTGCTCATCCCGGCGGTCATGCACCTGCTCGGCAAGTCCGCCTGGTGGATCCCGCGCTGGCTGGACCGCATCCTGCCGAACGTGGACGTCGAGGGCGCGGCGCTGGAGCGCAGCCACCCGGTCGCCCACCCGGCAGCAGAGAAAGAAGCGGTCACCGCGGACCGCTAGAAGACAACGTCGACGGGCCCGGCCGATCGGCCGGGCCCGTCGTCATGTTCCGCTCAGGAGAGGGTGCCACCGGTGTAGGTGGTCGGGCCCGACGGGGTGTCGGTCTCGTAGAGCGGCGCCGGCCGGGCACCGGCGACCGGTTCGTCGGACTTCACGACGCCGGCCGCTCGGGGCCGGGTGTCGGCCGGGTCGACGCCGGCGTCGAGCAGCGCTTTCGCGGAGCTCTGCGCGCGGGTCAGCGTGGGGCTGCCGCTCACCTTGCGGGCGGCGGCGGCGATCTGTTCGTACTTCTCCCGGCCGGCTCGGGTGCCGAGCACGTAACCGGTCGCGAATCCGGCCGCGAGCGTAACGAGGCGGATCATCACATCGCTCCTGTCGGTTGGCGGGTCACGCGCGCCGGCGGCGCGCGGCGACGACGATGCCGGTGACGACGGCCACGGCTGCGACGCCGATCAGGGCCGGTGGCACCGCGCGGCGGGGGTTCTCCCGAACCTCGACCGCCGTCTGCTGAGCACGATCCTTCACATCCGCGGCGGCAACCTTGGTGCGGTCCGTGACGTCGGCGGCGACGACTTTCGCTCGCTCTTTCGCGTCGGTCGCTGCCTCTTTGGTACGGTCCTTCGCCCCGCTGACGGCCTCGACCGCACGGTCCTTGGCGTCGGCGGCGGCCTCCGTGGCGCGGTGCTTCGCGTCAGTGGCGGCGCCCTTGGCGCGGGCCTTGACGTCGGTCTTCGCGGCCAGGGCCTCGACGGTGCTGCCCAGGTCGGCGCGGGTCTTCTCGATCTCGGTCCGCAGCTGCTGCGGGTCGACGGGCTTCTCCGGGGTGCTCATGCGTGGCGTCCTTCTCGGGCTGCGGTCTTGATGGTCTGCACGTCGGCTTCGACACCGGCGATCGCGTCGCTCGGCAGCGGCGGCGTGGCCTGCTTCAACTTGGTCCGGCCCAGCAGCGCGGCGACTCCGGCCGCGGCGAAGACCACGACCATCACGACGAGCACGGCCAGCCAGAGCGGCCAGGCAAGGTCGAGGAGCACCACGGCGAGGGTCAGCAGCAGGCCCAGCCCGTAGAGGCCGAGGACGGCCGCTCCGCCGAACAGGCCGCCGCCGACACCGGCGCGCTTGCCCTTTTCGGTCAGTTCGAGCTTCGCCAGGGTCAGTTCGTCGCGTACCAATGTCGAGATCTGGGCGGCGGCCTGGCTGACCAGGTCGGATGTCGATGCGCTGGTGCGCTCGCCACCGGTGGATGCGCTTGCGGTCACTGCGTTCACCTCCTTGGTTACGCAGTGCAGTGCCCCTGCTCAGCGCGAGGGAAACGCGACCGGCCGGTAATCGGCACTTTGGAGATCACCCGTTCGCGGCAACATCCCGGGCACCGGATCTTCGCAATCGGGAAACATCGATCGACAAAACAATCGGTACGGTCAGTGCAAATTGTTTCGCGTCCACTGTCGACACCCTGACGGACGCGATCCCTCCGCGTTGACCTGGAGATCCCATGCACCGACGCCCCTGGACCGCGCGCGCCGCGATCCTGCTGATAGCGGCCGCATTGACGACCGCCCCCACGCCCGCGGAGGCCGGGCCGGTGACGCTCGGGGCCGAGTCGAAAACGGACGACGGACTCGCCCGTAGCCTCACGCTGATCACCGGCGACCGGATCACCGTGTCCGGCGATCGGATCACCGTGACGCCCCGGCCCGGCGTCCAGGTGGCGCAGTTCGACGCGGCTGGGCACCGTTACGTCGTACCCTCGGATGCTCTTGATCTGCTCCGGGAAGACCTTCTCGACCAGCGGCTTTTCGACGTCACCACCCTGCTGGACGGCAATTTCGACCGGCGGGGCGAGCTGCCGCTGATCGTTTCGGACGCGGCGCGGGCCGCCGGGCTGGCCGCGACGCGCGCGCTGCCGGCGGTGGACGGCATCGCCGGCGAGGTGCCGGTCGACGAACTCGCCGCACGCTGGGCGACGATCAAAAAGACCACCGGCAAGATCTGGCTGGACGGGGTACGGAAACCGGCGCTCGACACCAGCGTCGGACTGACCGGAGCACCGGCGGCGTGGGAACAGGGCTTCGACGGGTCCGGAGTGACCGTGGCGGTGCTCGACTCCGGCGTCGACGACACCCACCCTGACCTGGCCGGACGTGTCGCCGGGCGGAAGAACTTCGTGCCCGAGTGGGAAGGCGACGCCGACGTGAACGGGCACGGCACGCACGTCGCGTCGATCGTCGGCGGCAGCGGCGCCGGCTCGGACGGCCGTTACCGGGGCATGGCGCCCGGTGCGGCGCTGCTCGACGGCAAGGTCTGCTTCGACTGGTACGGCCAGGGCGCATGTCCGGAATCGGCCATCCTGGCCGGCATGCAGTGGGCCGCCGAGCAGGGCGCCGACGTGGTCAACCTGAGTCTCGGCTCGCCCGACTCCCCCGGCGTCGACCCCTTGGAAGCTGCTGTCGACGAATTGACCGCGGCGTACGACACGCTGTTCGTGATCGCCGCCGGCAACGAGGGGCTGCCGCAGTCGGTCGGCTCCCCCGCCACCGCCGACGCGGCCCTGGCGGTCGGCGCGGTCACCAAATCCGGTGTCGTCGACTCGTACTCCAGTCGCGGGCCACGGCTCGGTGACTACGCCGTCAAGCCGGAGATCACCGCGCCCGGCAGTGACATCACCGCTGCTCAGAATGGTGGTGGCTACATCGCGAAGTCGGGTACGTCGATGGCCACCCCGCACGTGGCCGGCGCCGCGGCGCTGCTCGCCCAGGCGCAGCCGTCGCTGGGCGCGGCGCAGCTCAAGTCGGCGCTGATCGGCAGCGCCCGGCCGCAGGACGGGTTCGACGAGTTCGCACAGGGTGCCGGCCTGGTCGACGTGCCGCACGCACTGTCCGCGCCGGTCAGCGCATTGCCGGCGACGGTGAACTTCGGCTTCCGGGCCTATCCGCACGACGCCGGGGACGTGGTGACCAGGACGCTGACCTACCGCAACACCAGCTCCGCGCCGGTCACTGTGAACCTGGCGCTCACCGGCAACGCGCCGGCCGGCGTGCTGACGCTGAGCGCCTCGACGGTGACCGTGCCGGCTCAGGGTTCGGCGACCGTCGACGTGGTCGCGGACACCCGTGAGGGCGGCAGTTCCTACGGGGCGTTCTCCGGCCGGGTCGTCGCGACCGGGGACGGCATCTCGGTGCAGACCCCGTTCAGCGTGATGCGGGAGGAGCCCAGCGCCGACATCGACCTGACCGCTTTCGATCGTTCCGGTGCCACGCCCGCCAGCATCATGACCATGGTGGCGAGCCCGTCGAGTTTCATGGTCCACTTCGGTTTCGCCACCGAGGAGACCATCCGGGTGCCGCTCGGCGACTACTTCGTCGCCGCGATGATCCCCAGTCCGGACGGCACCTCCACGTCGATCGTCCACCCGAACCTGAGCGTCACGGCCGACACCGCCGTCGCCCTCGACGCGCGGCTGGCCAAGAAGGTCGACATCACCGTGCCGGCCCGGGACGCGAAACCGGTCGTGGCCGCGGTGCAGACCCGTTACGAGGGCACCGCGCAGGCCGTCAGCGCCACCGCGTACGGCACCGACCCGGCAACCCTGTTCACCGCCGACCTGTCCCGGACCACGTTGCCGGGTCTGATCACGCACGCCGGGGCGCTGTTCGCCGGAACCTCGGGCACCTATCAGCTGGGCTGGAGCTGGACCGGCAGGTACGGCACCGGCGTCACCCGGCACGTCCGGTCCCGGGATCTCACGACGGTCCGGGCCGGGTACGCGCTGAACACCCCGGGTGCCGTGGTGCGGCGGGCCAACTATCCGGTGATCGCCGGATTCCCGTACCCCGCCGGTGCGGAACTTCCCGAGATCGCGTTGCCGGCCCGGCGCGCCGAGCACTATGCCGGCAACCTGACCTGGGAATCCACGGTCACCGAGGTGCTGGACGGGGTGCGGCTCGCCGAGTTCACCGGCCGAGCCGGTCTCGCTGAGCAGTGGAACGGTGGCGTCCTCGGCGTTCCCCTGACCCCCTATTTCCCGGAATATCCGACAGTGGAACGCCGGGACGACGAACTGTTGCTCCGCCTGACCGGTTACCAGGACGCGGCCGGGCACCTCGGTTACGTCGACGCCGCCGTCGAGGACTACCAGGTCAAGCTCTACCGCGACGGCGAGCTGGCCGAGACCCGCGAGGGTCCCTATCAGGGCATTCCGCTCGCCCCGGAGAAGCACCGGTACCGGCTCGACTACACGGTCTCCCCGGCGGCGTCGCGGGTGTCGACGACGATGCACACGGTCTGGGAGTTCGACTCGGCGCCCGTCGCGACCGCCACCGCGCTGCCGCTCACCGCGGTCGGCTTCGCACCCCGCCTCGACCTCGGCAACACCGCCCGGGTCCGCGACTCCGTCGCGATCCCTCTGACTTTCACCCAGCAAGCGGGTGCGGGAGCTCCCCAGAGGGTACGCGTAGAGGCCTCGTACAACGACGGCAAGACCTGGTCGGCGGCACCGGCCGCCCGGATCGGGTCGAGGTGGACAGCCGTGGTCCACCATCCGTCCGGCAAGACCTGGTCGGCGGCACCGGCCGCCCGGATCGGGTCGAGGTGGACAGCCGTGGTCCACCACCCGTCCAAGCCCGGCTTCGTGTCGCTGCGAGCCACGGTGGTGAACAAGGCGGGCACCACGGTGACCCAGACGGTGATCCGCGCGTACGAAATCCGGTAGGTGGTTGGGCCCGCAGCGCTCCGGCGCTGCGGGCTACGCCCGTTATGCGACAGCCGAGGTGGCTCTGCTGCCACCCAGCGCCTCGGATTTCAGCCGGTCGAACTCGGCCGCGGTGATCGCGCCGGAGTCGAGGAGCGACTTGGCCGAGGCGATCTCCTCGGTGGCGCTGCGCGAGCCGCCGCCCGACGACGAGACCGATCGGATGTAGGCCTCCTGCCGGCTCTGCAGATCGGCGGCCGAGGCGAGGGCACGCTCGTTCATCCCGTTGCCCCGCGCGATCAGGTAGACCAGCATGCCGAGCAGCGGCAGGACGATCAGGAAGATGCTCCACACCGTCTTGCCGAAACCGCCGAGGTCCTTGCTGCGGAACAGGTCTCCGAAAACCCAGAAGAGGCCCATGAACCAGGCGCAGAAGATGAAGAACTCGAAAATCGCCAGCAGGAATGACCCGTTGTCATCGAACATGTGAATGCCCTTCCATGGCAGGTCACCCGAGTACACCCCGGCACGCGCCGGCCGGCCTCATCCGTAATGGATTACTCCGGCCGCCCGGAACGCTTGGCTCGGGGTTCTTCGAGCCGATAATGAGCACGTGACCGGAGCAGTGAGCGCTGGATCGATCCCGGTGCGCTCCGCGCTGGAGATCGCCGCCGAGATCCAGTCGCTGGAGTACCGGTTCGGATCCGACGGCGCCCACGTCCTGACCCGCGCGGCGGAACTGGCCGGCGAAGCCCGGGCCCGCGGCGAGCACGCTCTGCATCTCTGGGCCCGCCTGCTGGAAGCGAACATGCTCCGCCGCACCGGTGACCTGGCGACCGCGGCGGCCATCTGCACCACGGTCAACACCTGGGCGCAGCAGACCCGGCACCGGCCGCTGCTGGCCCGCAGCCACCAGCAGCTCTCCATCGTTCACGACAATCTCGGCGACGTCGCCGCCGGTCTGGAACACGCCGTGCGGGCCGTCGAGGCGCTCGACGACGACGCGTCACCGCGGGCGCAGGGCGCCATCCTTCTGCGGCTGGCCGACGTCCTCGCCACCGACGGCTCGATCGAAGCGGCCCGCACCCGGTACGAGCACGCCGAACGGGTCGCCGCCGGCAACAACGACGTCGAGCTGCGCCTGGTCGTGCTGAACAACCTGGCGTACGCCGAACACCTGGCCGGCGACGGCGAACGAGCCTGGATCGCCATCCAGCGGCTGCGCACGGTCACCGAGGCGACCGGCGAGCGGCTGTCCCTGGACGCCCTCGACACCATGGCGATGATCCAGATCTCACGCGGCCGCTTCGCCGAGGCGGCGACGATCGCACGGGGCAACGTCGAGGCGTACGAAAGCTCGGGCCTGGACGACGCGGACGGCCTGGCCGAGTTCCTGCTGACGCTCGCGATCGCCCAGCGGCACCTGGGTGACACCGGCGCGGCGCAGGTCAGCCTGGACCGATGCACCGCGCTCTGCCAGGAACGGGCCCTCGCCGGCGTCGAAGCCCGGGTCCTGCAGGAGCAGGCCGAGCTGTATGCGGCATGCGGCGACCACAGCCAGGCCTTCGTCGTCTACAAGAGGTTCCACGCGGCGGAACGGCTGCTCCACTCGCAGCAGCGCGACGCTCAGGCCCGGGCACGGCACGCCGTCTTCGAGACGGCCGAGGCACGCGACCAGGCCGAACGGTTCCGCGAGCAGGCCCGCCGTGACCCACTGACCGGGCTGCGCAACCGGCGCTTCATCGACGAGAACCTGCCCGCCCTGCTGACCGCAGCCGCACCGCTCGTCGTCGCGCTGGTCGACCTCGACCACTTCAAGCGGGTCAACGACATCTGCTCGCACGAGATCGGCGACCGCGTCCTGGTCGCCCTCGCCGAGCTGATCACCGACGCGGCACGCACCTGGCCGGACCCCGGCAGCAGTTTCGCGGCCCGCCTCGGCGGCGAGGAGTTCCTGCTGGTGCTCCCCGGCTGCGACGCCGCGTCGGCGGCCCCGCACCTGGAGCGTTTCCGCCAGTCCGTCCAGAACCACCCCTGGCACCCACTGACCGGCGACCTCCCGGTCACGGTCAGCATCGGCGCCACCGAGGCGCTGCCGGGCAGCACCCAGAGCAGCATCCTGGCCGCCGCCGACAAGCTGCTCTACCAGGCCAAACACAACGGCCGAAACCGCTGCCGGCTGAGCCGGTAATCGTGTTCGCCGCAGGAGCCGCAGGCCGAACGGACACCACGCTCAGCCAGCCACTCGTCATAGCGGCGGGTGATCGCCCCAGCCCGCTTCCGCGCGTCCGCGTCGTCGCTGCCGTCAGCCGCCACGGAGGTCGCCCGGCCCAGGTCGAGTGTGTCGAGTTCGGGTTCGCTACCCCCCCAAACTCGACACACACGCCGCGAGTCGCTCGCCCGTGTCGATTTTCGGTTCGATGGGCGCCCGAACTCGACACACGCCGGTAGGCCGCTCGCGCCGTGGCGGCGCCGGCCCGCGCCGGCCCGCGCTGACCCGCACTGACCCGCGCTGACCCGCGCTGGCGGAAGCCGGGCCCAGCCGCTGGGCGCCTCGATCGCCGGGCGAGCCGTCGCTCAGCCATGTCATCCGACCCTCATAACGTGGCTGGACTACGGCCGCGAGGCGCGAGCCGTAGTTCAGCCGCGTAATCGCAGCTCTATTACACGTCTGAGCTACGGCTCGCCCTCGGGCCGCGAGTCGCTGGGGGCCCCGCCGACTCGCGGCGGCTCGAAGCGGTTGCCCGCTGATCGGAGATCGATCGGCAAAGTGACCCGCGTCACAGTCGCGCCTTCGGGTTCCCGACATACGAACCCCTGCGGCAGGTGCGACAGTGCCCGAAGCCCGTCGATTCGGAGACAAAATGATCGACAACGGACACATCGGCGACCTCGCCGGACCGTACGCCGTCGGGGCCTGTTCCCCCGATGAGGAAATGGCCGTCGCCGAGCACGTGAGCAGCTGCCCGGCCTGCGCCACGGAGATCGACACGCTGTCCCGGACTGCCGAGCTGATCGGTGAGGCCGCGGCCCGGCCTCCCTCGCCCGGCCTGCGCTCGCGGGTTCTCGCCGCCGCGTTCACCGCCCGGCCCGGCCGTTCCGAGGTCCGCCGGCTCAGCGACATCTACCGCACCCAGGTCGCCGAGCTCGATCGCCTGCTCGCCGACCTGCCACCCACCCAATGGCAAAACCCTTGCCAAACCCATTCTTCGGTACGCGCAATGCTGCTGCACCTGACCGAAAACGATCGCCAGGTGGCGGCCACGGCGGGCGTCGGCGCACGAGCAGGGGCATCGGATGTGCGGGCGTCATGGCGTACCCAAGCCTTGGCGATCTCGGAAACGGTCGGCCGGGCCGGCGGCGATCTGATGGAGCGCGACGTCCGTCTGGCCGGGCGCCGGGCGGTGCGCCGCCCGATGCGCGAGGCGCTGATCCAGCGCGGTTTCGAGACCTGGATCCACGCGGAGGACGTGCGCGTGGTGCTGGAACTGCCACCGCAGCGGCCGGACGGTCGCCAGATCGCCGACATCGTCGGGTTCGCACTGCCGCTGCTGCCGGCCGCGATGGCCGCTGCCGGAAACGGGCGGGCGATCCGGCTGGTGCTGACCGGCGACGGTGGGCGTACCGACGTGGTGGGTGACGGCGACGTGGTCGCCGAGATCTCGCTGCCGGCGGAGCGGTTCTGCCGGCTGCTGGCCGGTCGGCTCACTCCGGACGCGACCGGCGCCGAGATCGGCGGGGACACGGTCGCGGCGCGCGGATTCCTGACCGTGGCGGCCACGATGGGATGTGATTGAGATGCGGCCGCTGCCGGTGGCGGACGACGTGCGCATCCGCGACGAGTTGATGGCCGGTTCCGAGGAGTGCCTCGGCGAGGTGTATGACCGATACAGCCCAGCCGTCTACGGGCTGGCGCTGCAGATGACGCGGGATCGGGGCGCCGCCGAGGACATCACTCAGGAGGTCTTCGTCGACCTGTGGCAGCGGCCCGAGCGTTTCGATCCGCACCGCGCTCCGCTGGGCGGCTGGCTCAGCATGATCGCTCGCAGGAGGGGCATCGACTGGGTGCGCCGGCGGCGTACCCAAGCAAGCGTGATCGTGGCAGCGGCCGGCGGCGAGCCGGAGCATCGCGTCGAAGACGCGGTGCTGACCTCGACGACGAACCGGCAGGTGCGGCGAGCGGTCGCGGACCTGCCCGCAACGCATCGACAAGCGGTGATGCTGGCGTATTACGACGGGTTGACCTATCGCGAGGTGGCGCTGGCACTGAACATCCCGGAGGGCACCGCGAAGTGGCGCCTGCGCAACGCCCTGCACCGCATCGGCGAGCAACTCACGGCAGAGGGCATCCATCAGGACTGAAACTTTTGTCGCTATCGATGAAAGTATGGACTCGGGCATCGAAAGTCATTAACGTCGGGGGAGCCGTGTAACACGGTGGTAACCCTGCGGGCCCCTCCCTCGGTCCCGCTCCCCCGGCCAGGGCTCGGCGAGTCGGCGCAGGTCCCGCCCCTTGGCATCCACCTGGAAAGAAAGTGGACCTGCCCATGCCCCTGAAACGCGGTTTCTCCGTCCTCGGGTCGCTTCTCCTCGTCCCATCGCTGATCCTGGCCGCGCCTCGGCCGGCTCTCGCTCATCCGGTCGATCCGGCCGACTTTCAGCAGGTCACGCTCGCCAAGGGTGTCGCCGAGGTGGGCGAGCCGATGGCGATCGCAGTGCTGCCGGACCGATCGGTGCTGCACACCGCCCGGAACGGGACGCTGCGGCGTACCGACGCCGCCGGCGCCACCACGGTGATCGGCACGCTGCCGGTCTACACGCACGACGAGGAAGGCCTGCAGGGCGTCGGGGTCGACCCGGGCTTCGCGACCAACCGGCAGATCTATCTGTATTACGCGCCGCCGCTCTCCACGCCGGCCGGGGACGCGCCCGCCACCGGAACCGATTTCTCCGCGTGGAACGGGGTGAACCGGCTCGCCCGGTACACGCTGAACGCCGACTGGACGCTGAACACCGGCAGTGCGGTGACCGTTCTCGACGTGCCGGCCACCCGGGGCATCTGCTGTCACGTCGGCGGGGACATCGACTTCGACGCGGCCGGCAATCTCTATCTGTCGACCGGTGACGACAGCAACCCGTTCGACTCGGCCGGATATTCGCCGCTGGACGAGCGGACGAACCGCAACCCCGCGTACGACGCGCAGCGCACCGCTGGCAACACCAACGACCTGCGCGGCAAGGTGCTGCGGATCAAGGTGAATGCGAACGGGACGTACTCGATCCCGAGCGGCAACCTGTTCGCCTCGGGCACCGCGAACACCCGCCCGGAGATCTACGCGATGGGCTTCCGCAACCCGTTCCGGATGAGCGTCGACAAGGCCACCGGCATCGTCTACCTCGGCGACTACGGTCCGGACGCGGGATCCACGGATGCGAACCGCGGGCCCAGCGGGCAGGTCGAGTTCAACCGGATCACCAGCGCGGGCAACTACGGATGGCCGTACTGCACCGGGACGAACACCAGCACCGAGACGTACAACGAGTGGAACTTCAGCACCGGGACCACCGGGGCGAAGTACAACTGCGCCGCCGGGCCTGCGAACAACTCGTTCCGCAACACCGGCCAGACCACCCTGCCACCTGCGCGTTCCGCCTGGATTCGGTACGCCGGAGACGCCGGCAGCCCGCCGGAGTTCGGCGGCGGATCCGAGTCGCCGATGGCCGGACCGGTCTACCGCTACGACGCCTCCAACACGTCGGCGACGAAGTTCCCGCAGTCGCTCGACGGCCACTTCTTCGCCGGTGAGCTGGGCCGGGGCTGGATCAAGCCGATCCACGTCGGCGCCGACGGCTCGGTCGGGGCGATCTCCGACTTCCCGTGGGCCGGCAAACAGGTGATGGACATGGCGTTCGGGCCGGACGGCGCGCTCTACGTGCTGGATTACGGCACCGGGTACTTCAACGGCGACGCCAACTCCGCGCTCTACCGATACGACTACGTGGGCGGCGGCAACCGCGCGCCGACCGCCGTCGCCGCGGGCGCGCCCACCACCGGGCAGGCGCCGCTCACCGTCACGTTCTCCTCGGCCGGCTCCTCCGACCCGGAGGGTGGCGCACTGACGTACTCCTGGAACTTCGGCGACGGCACGTCGTCTGGTTCGGCGAATCCGGTAAAGACCTATGCGGCCAACGGCACCTACAACGTGACACTAACCGTGACCGACCCGCAGGGCGCGACCGGTACCGCGAGTGTCCAGATCGGTGTCGGCAACACCGCGCCGACCATCAGCATCGGTACACCGGGCAACGGGCAGCTCTTCTCCTACGGCGACACCATCCCGTTCACCTTCACCCCCAGTGACCCCGAGGACGGCACGATCAACTGTGCCCGGGCCAAGATGACGTACGTTCTCGGCCACGACAGCCACGGCCACCAGATCACCTCGGTGAACGGCTGCACCGGCGTCATCACCATCCCGGTCGACGGCGAGCACGACGCGGCGGCGAACATCTTCGCGGTCTTCGACGCCGAGTACACCGATGCGGCCGGGCTCACCACGCACCAGCAGCACATCCTGCAGCCCCGGCACCGGCAGGCCGAGCACTTCAAGACCTCGTCCGGGATCACCACGTTCACCAAGACGCCGGCGGAGGGTGGAAAGACCGTCGGGGACATCAACAACGGTGACTGGGTCGCCTTTGAGCCGTACCAACTGGGTGGGGTCACGTCCTTCACCGCCCGGGTCTCGTCCGCCGGGGTTGGCGGAACGCTGCAGATCAGGGCCGGTTCGCCGACCGGGACGGTGCTCGGCTCGGCCACCGTGCCGGTGACCGGCGGCTGGGAGACGTTCACGAACGTCACCGGCGCGGTGAGCGGCGCTCCGGCCGGAACCACCACGCTGTACCTGACCTTCGCCGGCGCCGCGACCGGCGCGCTGTACGACGTGGACGCCTTCACCCTGAACGGCTCGGCCTCGGGCCCGGTCAAGGGCCTGGCGAGCAAGTGCCTGGACGTCAACGGGGCTTTGTCCGCTGACGGCACCAAGATCCAGCTCTACACCTGCAACGGCACCGCCGCGCAGCACTGGGCCCGGCAGGGACAGACGTTCCGCGCCCTCGGCAAGTGTCTCGACGTGGCCGGCGGGGCGCTGGTGAACGGCACGAAAGCCCAGCTCTGGACGTGCAACGGCTCCGGGGCGCAGAACTGGGCGCCGCAGGCCGACGGCACGATCCGCAACCCGCAGTCCGGGCGCTGCCTCGATGTCAGCCAGAACAACTCCGCCGACGGTCAGCAGATTCACATCTGGGACTGCGGAACCGGAGCCAACCAGAAGTGGGTGCTTCCGTGAGACGAGTCTTGCTTCTTTTAGCAGTGGTCGCTTCGATGCTCGGCGTGCCTGCCGCGGCGCACGCCGACACCCCCTATGACGTGCTGGTCTTCTCCCGTACGGCCGGTTTCCGGCACGACTCCATCGCGGCCGGAACCCAGACGATCCGCGAGCTGGGCGCTGCAAACGGTTTCTCGGTGACGGCCACCGAGGACCCGGCTGTGTTCACGGCTTTATCCAGCTTTGAAGCAGTGGTCTTTCTGAATACGACCGGTGACGTGCTCAACGCGGCGCAGCAGACCGCGTTCGAGACCTGGATCAAGTCCGGTCGCGGTTATGTCGGGGTGCACGCCGCCGCCGACACCGAGTACGACTGGCCGTTCTACGGCGAACTGGTCGGCGCGTGGTTCGCCTCGCACCCGGCCATCCAGTCCGCCAACGTGAAGGTCGAGGACCGGGCACACGCCGCTACCGCCCACCTGCCCCAGGTCTGGAACCGCACCGACGAGTGGTACGACTACCGCACCAACGCCCGGTCCACGGCTCATGTGCTGGCGACTCTGGACGAGTCGTCGTACTCCGGCGGGACCATGGGCGCCGATCATCCGCACTCATGGTGCAAGCCGTACCAGGGTGGACGCTCCTTCTACACCGGTGGCGGGCACACCGTCGCGTCGTACACCGACGGCGCCTTCCGCGCGCATCTGCTCGGCGGCATTCGGTACGCGGCCGGCCAGGCCAAAGCGGACTGCCGGCCGGAGACCGGGTACGTCCCGCTGTTCAACGGCTCGACGGCGGGCTGGTCACAGGCCGGGCCGGGCGCGTTCACCAACACCGACGCGACCCTCACGTCGACCGGTGGGATGGGCCTCTACTGGTACAGCGCGAAGCAGTTCACCAGCTACTCATTGAAGCTGGACTGGCGGCTCGCCGGGGGACGACAACACCGGCGTCTTCATCGGATTCCCGCCGTCGAGCGACCCGTGGTCGGCGGTCAACAACGGGTACGAGGTGCAGATCGACGCCACCGACGCGGCGGATCGGACGACCGGGGCGGTTTATACGTTCAAGTCCGCGGATCTGGCGGCCCGGGATGCGGCGCTGAACCCGCCGGGGGCGTGGAACACCTATGAGCTTCTCGTCGAAGGTGAGCGGTTGCGGGTCTTTCTCAACGGCGTACAGATAAATGATTTTCTGAATGTGGATCCGGTGCGGTCCCTGGCGGGGCACATCGGCATCCAGAACCACGGTGACGGGGATGAGGCATCGTTCCGCAATATCCGGATAAAGGAGCTTTCTTCGGCATCTTCGGGTGCGATCAAGGGGTTGGCCGGTAAGTGCCTGGACGTCTCCGGTGCGGCGACCGCCGACGGCACGAAGATCCAGCTGTGGACGTGCAACGGCAGTGGCGCGCAGAACTGGACGCGGCAGGGCAGCACGCTCCGGGCGCTGGGCAAATGCCTCGACGTGGCCGGCGGGGCGACCGTCAACGGGACCAAGGCGCAGCTCTGGACATGCAACGGGTCCGGGGCGCAGAACTGGACGCCGCAGGCCGACGGCTCGATCCGGAATCCGCAGTCGGGGCGCTGCCTCGACGTGAGCCAGAACAGCTCCGCCGACGGCCAGCAGATCCACATCTGGGACTGCCACGGCGGCGCCAACCAGAAGTGGGTGCTGCCCGCCTAGAACGCGTTTTACGGACCCGGCCGCGGCGATCGCCGCGGCCGGGTCATCCGTTTCTGGTCGCCTCAGAAACCGGGGAAGGTTGCCCGCAGCTCGTCGAGGGTGACGTTGCCGGTGACGGTGAGGTCGTCGGGGGTGTACTCCGGGTTCAGGCGGCCGTAGAGCAGCCGCAACGCGGACTCCAGCGGCCCGTTGAACGTCGCCGTCGCGGTCAGCGTCTCGGTGGTGAGGCGGACCGAGTCGTCGACCACGATGCTGTACGGCGTGCCGCTGATCTCGATCACGGCGGGCTCGGTGACCGCCTTCGGCTTGCCGATGAAACCGAGCAGGAAGCCGAGGCCGCCGCTCAGGTGCTCGGCGAGAAGCTCGGTGGAGTCGTCGGCGAGAGCCGCGGACGGGTCGAGGCCGGCGCGGACGTCCCAGCTGTGCTGGGATACCTCGCTCAGCCGCAGGGCGGCGAACAGCGCGAACGGAACCGGGTCGGGCAGGAAGGTCCGCACGCGCAGCTCTTCATGACGCTCCTCGGGTACGGCTTCGAGGGCGGTGACCAGCTCCTTATCCGACGCGACCTCGCCGGTTGCCTGGTCCTGCGGGGCGAGGGCGTTCCAGCGGTCCCACACGCCCTGGTTGAAGTCCGGGCCTGGCGCCTCCGCCTCACCCACCGCCGCCCGGAAACCGGCCAGCGTGATCTCGGCGCCGCTGCCCAGGTGCGAGAGGACGTCGGCAACCGTCCAGGCGGAAGCCCCGGACGGCCCGGTCAGCTGGTCGGCGGAGAGCGCGGGAACGAGGCTCGCGAGGGTGTCGTGCTCACTGCGCAGGGCCGCGATGGTACGGCCGGCAAGGGTGCTCATGCCTCAAAGCCTAGACACTCCCAGGCGATGTGGGCCCGCGGTCCGCCCCACCCCAGCCCGCCAGCCACAAGGCACACGGGCCCCGGCTTGCGCTCGCGGTCGTGAGGAAGCCGGAAACACGACCACAAGCACAAACCGGCCCCGAGCTGGGACGGGGCATGCCCGGCCGGGCACGAGCTTGGACCGGCTGTACGCAGCGGTCACCACGCTGTGCAGCTGGCAGCCGTGAACGACAGCCGGCCGAAACTGGCTGTCGCTGGCGGTCGCCACGCCGTACAGCCGGCAGCCGTGAGCGACAGCCGGCAAATACCCAGACCGGGCCAGCTCGCGCTTGTGGTCGCGCAAGGGCCGGGAACACGACCACAAACACAAGCCGGACCCGACCGGCCAGCGCTTACGGTCGCGCAAGAGCCGAAAACACGACCACAAGCACAAGCCGGACCCGACCGGCCAGCGCTTACGGTCGCGCAAGAGCCGAAAACACGACCACAAGCACAAGCCGGACCCGACCGGCCAGCGCTTACGGTCGCGCAAGAGCCGGAAACACGACCACGAGCGCGAGCCGGGCACGGCCGGCTCGCGCTTACGGTCGCGCGAGGGCCGGGGACACGACTGTGAGCGCGGGCCGGGTTGGGCTGTTTCGGTAGTGGGTTGTTAACGGTTGCTTTGGTCGGGTGGGCGGGGCTGCCACTGGCCTGGCGGCTGCCAGGGCTGGGACTGCCACGGCGGAGGGTGACCTAGTGAGGGCGGCTGGGGCTGCCGCTGCTGGGGCTGCTGGGCTGCCGATGGGGCTCATCGTCGAGTCCTGGGTGGAGCGGCGGCGTTTCAGCTCGTCGGCCGCGGCTAGGGTGCCCAGGAAGATTTGGGCGTAGAGGAAGACCAGGATCGGTACGAGCCAGTCGAACGGGTCCTCGAAGCGCTGGGCCACCGGGGCGACCAGGCCGGCCAGGAAGACCGGTAGGGCTACGCCCAGGGGCCAGGTCGGCCAGGGCAGGCGGTCCAGGCCTCGCACCGTCACGATGATCAGGAGCGCGGACGGCAGCGCGGCTATCACTACGCCGGTTGCGAGGCTGCCGCTCAGTGTGGTTACCGCCACCGCCGCCGCGGTGGACAGGAGCCACAGGGTGACGCCGATGATGAACAGCGCTCTCGGCCAGCGGTGGCGCAGGCTCTCCAGTACGCGGTCGACGGCGTCCAGGAGAACATCCATCCGGTCATGGAAGCACTGTGGACGGCCTCGGCACCATCAGATTCGTCGATGACTACGGGTGATAGCGGCCTGACTTTTGACCGATTTGTCCGGTATGGGGATAGCCTCGGGGGGTTCCGTCCTTCCCGATCAAGGAGGTCTCCGGATGCGCCGATTCGTCGCCATCGCCGGGGTCGCCGTCATCACGTCGCTGTTGCCGCCATCTGTTGCTCGCGGCGACGTACCCGATCCTGTCGCCAGCAAGACGCCCGACGGCAATTCTGACGCCGACGTGCTCCGGATTCTCGATTCCCGAGGGAGGCCGGTCTCCGGTAGCCCCGGTGGCTACCGGCCGGTGCCGCCGACAAAAACACCAAGCCCGACAGCAACACCAAGCCCGACAAAAACACCAAGCCCCACAAGTACCACCAGCCCGACAAGCGCTCCCAGCACGAGCTCACCGAGCCCGAGCGCACCCACCACGAACACGCCCACCTGTCCGCCTACGCCGAGTGAGCACCCCAGCCCGACCTGGACAGAACCGGACCACAGCACACATGGCGATCACCATGGCGGCAGCCAGAGCCACGACAGCCACAACGATCACCACGACAACGACCACCACAACAGCGACAACCCGCACGGCGATCGGCACCACGGCAACCAGCCGCTGGTCATCGGGGATCCGGACACCGGGGTCGTGATCATCCACGGGAACGGGGATGTCGACGTTCACGGGCCGGGCGGTTCGCGCGTACCCAAGTGGGACGCTCCCGGCTGGTGAAAGATCGCGCCGCAAGGCGGCGCGGAAGATGGGGGCCGGGCATCCACGGGGGAGAATGCCCGGCCTTCGTAGATCAAACCATATCGTCCTATGTCCACGCCAGATGGGATCTGCCCGTTCGCTTTACCTGTGGGTCAGCGGCATGGAGAATCGGCCATCGCCGATCAAGACGACCACGGGGACAGTCATGCCGTTCGATGGGTTCATCTCCTATAGTCATGCCGCTGATGGGCGGCTGGCACCCGCCGTGCAGCGCGGTCTGCACCGGCTGGCGAAACCCTGGCATCAGCGGCGGGCGTTGTGGATCTTCCGGGATCAGACCGGGCTGGCGGTGACGCCGAAGCTGTGGACGTCCATTCAGGAGGCGCTGGACGGCTCGAAGCACTTCGTGCTGCTCGCTTCGCCCGAGGCGGCGAACTCGCAGTGGGTGAATCGGGAGATCGAGCATTGGCTGGCGACGAAGTCGCCGGACCGCATCCTGCCGGTGGTGACCGACGGTGAGTGGTGCTGGGATCCCGCCGCGAAGGATTTCACCGAGGAGTCCACGTCGGTTCCGGCGGCGCTGCGCGGTGTGTTCGCCGAGGAGCCGCTCTATCTGGACCTGCGGTGGGCTCGCGACGACCTGCACCTGAGCCTGCAGCACATCCGGTTCCGGGACGCGATCGCGCAGCTTGCCGCGCCGATGCACGGAGTGAGCAAGGACGAGCTGGAGGGTGAGGACGTCCGGCAGCACCGGCGGGCGCGGCGGCTGTCGGCAGTGGCGGTCGCGATGCTGGTGCTGCTGACCCTGGTCGCGTCGCTGACCGGTGTCTTCGCGGTGCGTAACGCCGATCGGGCCGAGACCGCCGCGGCGAACGCCCTGGTGCAGCAGCGGCTGGCGTCGGAGCAGCGCAGCACGGCCGAGCGGGCCACCGAGGAGTCGCAGCGGCAGCAGGAGAACGCCCGGGTGCAGGAGGGGCGGGCGCTGGAGGCCGGCTCCGAGACCCGGCGGCAGGAGCAGCTGGCCGAGCAGAAGCAGGCACTCGCCGAGACCGCCACGGCCGAGGCGAAGCGGCAGCAGGTCCTGGCGGAGAACGCGGCGGCCCAGGTGAAGCGGGAACAGGCCCTCGCGCAGGACGCCGCCGCCGAGGCGAAGCGGGAACAGGCGAACGCCGCGCGGTACCGGGCCGACGCCGTGGCGGAGCAGGCGCACGCCGAGCGGTACAAGGCCGACGCGGCCCGTGAGCAGGCCGTCGCCGAGCAGCAGAAGGCCGAGGCCGAGGAGCAGAAGGAGCTGGCGCAGGACGCCACCGAGGAGGCCGAGCGTCAGAAGGCCAACGCGGAGCGGCAGAAGGCCGTCGCCGAGCAACAGATGGCGTACGCCCGGCAGCAGCAGGAACTCGCCGACCAGGCCACCGCCCGGGCCAAGGAGCAGGAGAAGCTCGCCGCATGGCACCGCGCGCAGGCGGAGAAGGCCGAGGTGGAGCGCAAGCGTCAGGAAGGGCTGGCCCGCCAGGCCGCCGAGGAGGCCCGCCGCCAGAGGGAGGCCGCCGAGCTGCAGCAACGCGTCGTGATCAACCAGCGGCTGATGGACCGGGCCCGGGCCATGATCGTGGACGACCCGAAGAAGGGCCTGATGCTCGGGGTGGCCGCGCAGCGTGTGCACGACACCGCGCTGACCCGCCAGCAGCTCAGCCACCTCGCGATGGCGACGGATTACGCGAGCTCGATCGCCGACGTGATCGACGTGGTGGCGGTCGGCGCCCGGGTGATCGCCACGACCGGCTCCGGCGGGACGGTGTCGCTGTGGAACACGGCGGACCCGGAGAAGCCGGTCCGGCTCACCCAGCTGACGGCCGGCGGGACCACCGACAAGACCCTCGCGGCCAGCCGGGACGGCAAGACCCTCGCCGTGTACGACGGAGGCCCGGAGGCGGTGCTGTGGAACGTCGCGGACCCGGCCCGGCCGGCACGGATCACCACGATCCCGGATGCCGCTGGGATCGTGACGGTGACGTTCAGCCCGGACGGCAGGACCGTCGCGACCAGCAACAGCGCCAAGAACACCGTTCTGTGGGACATCTCCGGCGCTGCGCCGGCAATCCTCTCGACGCTGACCGGCGCGTACCCTCTGGAATTCGGTCCGGACGGCAGGACCGCGGTGACCAGCGGCGCCACGGTCCTGGCCTGGAACCTGGCCGACCTGACCGCGCCGGTGAAGGGCGTCACGATCACGCCGGGCTGGGGTGACCCGGTGCCGGACGCGAAGATCACGTACCACCCGAAGCAGCCCGTGGTGGCCGTTCAGGGGCCGAGCGGTTACCTGTACCTCTGGGATCTGACCGACCCGGCCAAGCCACGGCAGGGCACGTCGCAGCTCACCTCGAAGGGTGACGCGCTGCTCAGCACGATGGAGTTCAGCCCGGACGGGACCATGGCGGCGATCGGGGACTCCGATGGGCGTACCGAAGTGTGGGGTTATGAGAACACCAACCAGTATCCGAGTCTGATGGCGCGGATCGCCACGCCGACCGCGCGCGGCGGGCCGGTACGGGCGATGGCCTTCAGCCCGGACGGACGGACGCTGACCACCGCCGGATACCGGCAGACCGGGACGGTCTGGTACAGCAACGGGCGGTACGACAAGAAGCCGATCGCCACGATGCCCGGCCCGTTCCCCGGCAGGGTCGTCGGGATCGCGTTCGGCGCGGACAACCGCTCGCTGCTCGCCGCCGGCCGCGACGGGATCGGCGTGTCCTGGGACCTGTCCGATCCGGCCAACCCGGTCCGGACGGACGGTCTGAAGCTGTACGCCGGCAAGATCGTTCAGACGGCGCAGAGCAAGGACGGCCGTACCCTGGCCGTCGCCGGCCTGGACAACGTGGTGACGCTGCTGGACATGTCCCGGCCGGCCGAGCCCGCCGTCCTGTCCACATTCAGCGACCCGGGGAAGGAGGTGTGGGCCATGATGTTCAGCCCGGACGGTCGCACCCTGGTCGTCGGCCATTCCAACGGCAAGACGTCGCTGTGGGATCTGACCGACCGCACGGCGCCGAACCGGCTCACCGAGCTCGCCCTGCGGGACATGCTGCAGTCCATCGCGTTCTCCCCCGACGGGCGGGTGATGGCCGTCGGTGAGGGCTACAACGTGTCGATGTGGGACATGACCGATCGGTCCGCACCGGGACGGCTCACGTCGATCCCGCTCGCCAACTACGGTGGGTACCACGCGAACACGCTCGAATTCAGCCCGGACGGCCGCACCATGGCGGCCGCCACCACGGAGAGCGGATCGGCCATGCTGTGGGACGTCGCCGACCCGGCGCAGCCTCGCAAGATCGCCACCCTGGCCGGGCACAGTGGGTACGCCTATTCGGCCACCTACAGCCCGGACGGACAGACCCTGGCCACCGCGGGCATGGACAACTCGATGGTCCTGTGGGACATCACCGATCCGGACAGCCCGGTGCGGTACACCACGTTCAAGACCCCCGACATGCAGAGCTTCCACATGGCACTCAGCCCGGACGGACGCACCCTGGCGGCCAGCAGCACGTACGCCTCCAGCAAGAACGTCACGCTCTGGGATGCCACGGTGCCGGCGGATCTCGCCGCCGACCCGGTACGGAACGCCTGCGCGGTCAGCGGCCGCGGGCTCGACGCCGGCGAATGGGCCCGGTACGTCCCCGAGCTGCCGTACCAGCCAACGTGCTGACCGCCCGCCGGTTCGGCGTGACCGGTCACCGGATGCTCCCACCGGGCATCGCCGAACGCGCGGTGGAGCACTGGCGGCGGGTGCTGCCGACCGGCGCCGGCCTGCTCGGGGTGTCCAGCCTTGCCGACGGCGCCGACCAGCTGTTCGCCGAGCACGTGCTGGCGGCCGGCGGGGTTCTCGAAGCGGTCCTGCCGTGCGCGGGCTACGCCGGTTCGCTGGCGTCGGACGGCAGCCGGGCCCGGCTGGACGCATTCGTCCGGGCCGCGGCTTCCGTCGTCACGTTGCCGTTCGATCGACCCGGCGACGAGGCTTATCTGGCTGCCGGGAAAGCCCTGGTGGACCGGTGTGACCACCTGTTCGCCGTGTGGGACGGATTGCCGGCGCGCGGGCTGGGCGGGACGGCCGATGTGGTCGCCTACGCCCGATCCCGCGGCCGGCCGGTCACCGTGCTGTGGGTCGACGGCGTCATCAGAAGCTGAGGCGGGGTCGGCACCCGCAAACCGGCGAAGATGCGCCCTGCCCGCCCGGTGTCCAGGCCGTCGTGGGCCCGCGCCTGTTCGTACCGATCGCCGATCTCCTCGGCCAGCGCCAGCGCCTGACCGTGCTGATCACCGGCCTCGGCCTCGTCCCCGGCCGCCCGCAGCACCTGGCCGAGGTCGTTGAGCGCCTCGGCCTCGCTGGCCCGGTCACCGATCCGGCGGAGCAGCACGAGCGCGCGACGCAGGTGGGTGGCGGCCTCGGTGAGGCGGCCCTGCCGCGCGTCGATCGCGGCCAGATCGGAGAGGACGTACGCCTCAGCGGTGCGATCCCCGGTACGCCGGACCGCGGCGAGACTCCGTTCGAGGTCCCCGGCGGCCTGATCGAGCGACGCCGGGCGATGCGGCAGCCGGGCCAGCAGCGACAGCACGTATGCCTCGCTGAACCGGTCGCCGAGGCCGGCGTACAGGTCCAATGCGGACTCGAACCGCTGCGCCGCCTCTTTCTCCTCGCCGAGCCGGGCGTCGACCAGCCCGAGCCGGACCAGCGCGTCGGCCTGGCCGGCGTGGTCGCCGAGGCTCTCGAACAGCGTCCAGGCCCGCCGGTAGTGGTCGGCGGCCTGCCGGTAATCGCCGAGCCGCCAGTCGACGCTGCCCAGGTTGCGCAGCACCAGAGCTTCGGCCGCCGGGTCGGCGAGGTCCGCGTACAGGGTCAGGGCCTGCCGGTAGGTCGCGACGGCCTCGGGCAGACGGCCCTGCCGCCGGTGCAGCCGGCCCAGGTGGGACAGTGCCCGGGCCTGCGCCTGCCGGTCGCCGGCCGAGCGGGCCGCCGAGACCGCGGACGCCGTGACGGCCACGGCCTCGGCGGCCGGTCCGCCCGCGTCGAGGTAACCGAACAGGGTGTCGGCCAGGGTGATGGTGTGCTGGTACCAGCCGTGTGCCGCGCCGTGCGCGCAGACCGCCGCGAGGTTGGGCCGTTCCGCCTCGATCCAAGCACGGGCATTATCGGACAGTGGTGAGGACAGCGGCGAGGACAGCGCCGCCTTCGCGCCGTCCAGATAATGGTCGAACAACCGGGTGAGTGCGGCCCGCCGGTCCGGTTCGGCGTCGTGTGCGGTGGCCAGTTCGGCGGCGTACGCCCGCAGCAGGTCGTGCATCCCGTACCGCCCGCCGCGCCCGGCCTGCACGAGGCTGGCCCGGGTCAGCACGCTCAGCAGCCGCCGGGTCTCCCCCACGGCCGTGCCGGTCAGCGCCGCCACCGCGTCGACGTGCGCGGTCTCCCCCGGGTGCAGCCCGAGCAGCCGGAACGCCCGGGCCGCGCCGTCCGGCAGGTTCTGGTACGACCAGGAGAACACCGCCCTGACCTCGGCACGCGGGTCACCGCCGGCGTCCAGCAGGTCGAGCCGGCCCTGGTGGTCACCGAGCTCGGCGACCAGCTCGGCCAGTGGCACGTCGGTGCGTTCGGCGGCCAGCTCGGCGGCGATCCGCAACGCCAGCGGCAGCCGGGCGCACGCCGCGGCGAGCTCGGCGGCGGCTGCCGGTTCCTGGTCGACCCGGGCGCCGATCAGCTTGCGCAGCAGCCCGATCGCGTCCGGCACCGGGAGCAGATCGAGGTTGACCCGCTCGGCGCCGTGCACCGCGACCATGCCGGGCAGCGAGTCCCGGCTGGTGATCAGAACCAGACATGACCCGGTGCCGGGCAGCAGTGGCCGGACCTGTTCCACCGAGGACGCGTTGTCCAGCAGCACGAGCATCCGCCGGCCGGTCAGCTCCGAGCGGTACCGTCCGGCACGTTCGTCGACGCCGGGTGGGATCTCCGGTCCGCGTACCCCTAAAGCCGTGAGAAATCCGGCGAGCGCGTCCGCGACCGCGACCGGTTGCTCCGCGTCGTAGCCGCGCAGGTTCACATAGAGCTGCCCGTCCGGGAACGCTTCCCGGACGCGGTGCGCCCACCGCACGGCCAGGGCTGATTTGCCGACGCCGGCGGTGCCGGACAACAACGCCACGGTCAGCGGTGGTTCATCGCCGCCTGCCGGCGCCAGCAAGCGGTCCAACGAGGCCAATTCGTGGGTACGCCCAGTGAAGGCGCGGACGTCGGCCGGGAGCTGAGTGGGAGGGTTCGCCTCCTTGGTGCTTTTCTGTGGTGTCGTCGCGACCAGGGTGGGATCGGCGGCGAGGATCCGCTCGTGCAACTGGCGCAGCGGCGCACCCGGGTCGCTGCCCAGTTCCTCGGCGAGACTGCGGCGGATCCGCCGGTACTGTTCGTCGGCGTCGGCCTGGCGCCCGCACCGGTACAGCGCGAGCATCGCCTGCCCGGCCACCCGCTCGTCGAGGGGATGCTCGGCGACCGCGGCGGACAACGCCGGCAGCAGCTCACCGTGCCGGCCCAGCCGCAGCAGCACGTCGTTGCCGTCCAGCTCGGCGGCGAACTTCTCGCTCAGCAGGGTGCGCCGGGTCGCGTCCATCCACGGCGTGTCCACGCCGGCGAACGGCTCACCGCGCCACAGACCCAGCGCCTGCTCGATCAGATCGGCGGCCGGCGCGTCCGACTCGGTCGAGCGCGCCAGAGTCATCAGCGCCCGGAACCGGTGCAGGTCCACCGTCTGCGGATCCACGGTGAGCAGGTAACCACCGGGCTCCCGCAGGATCCTGATGTCACTCCCGTCGGCGACGGCTCTGCGCAGCCTCGACAGATAGCTGTAGAGCGCACTCGCGGCCCGCTGCGGCGCGTGCTCACCCCAGACCCGGTCGATCAGCTGGTCCACCGAGACCGGACGGCCCGCCTCGATGAGCAGAATGCCGAGCACACACCGCTGCCGGGTGTGCCCCACATCAGTGGGCCGGCCGTCGATCCGAGCCTCCACCACACCGAGCACACCGAACTCCGCCGCCAACTGACCTCCGTACGCTCGTGACCCGACCTGCGGATTCAAGAAATCCACAAGGACCGTTACGAGTCTCCCATGCTTCGTACAAGGTCCTTCGATGAGCATTGGTCTCGTTGCAGGGGACAGGTCGCTCTCGCCCGGTTACGCAAGCGTTACGGGGGAATCGGGACGCCACAGTGCCATCGACGGTGATGAGCGACCTCCCCTGCGACAAGATCCGCCCTCGAGGCGCTCCTCGATTCTGGTGAAGCGGATGCGCAGGCTCTCCGGGCCGCCGTCCTGGAACTCGGCGAGGGCCGACCGGATGCGGTGGACGACCGTCCTCCCCCGCTCTGTCTCGCCCATGGTGATCAGCAGCTCGGCCAGCTCGCACAGCGTGTCGACCTTCTCCGGCAGGTGCTCCCGCGCGGCGTCGGCCGCCCGGTCCAGTTCGCGCACCGCGTCGTCCATCCGGCCCGATTCGGCGAGGTTCGCGGCGACCGCCCGGCGGGTCGCGCCCTCCAGGACGAGCATCCTCGGCTCGTCGAAGTGCCGGTGGATGCCGAGCGCCTCGTCCAGCGCCAGCGACGACTCCGCCAGCCGCCCGAGCCGGGTCAGCGAGCGGCCGTTGAACGTCAGTCCTTTCGCGACGGCCTGGCGGTCGCCGAGAGCGCGGTATCTCTCCAGCGCCCGCTCGCCGTGCGCGAGGGCTTCGTCGTGCCGGTCGAGTTCCTGGTGCACCCATTGCAGGTTGGTGTGCACCAGCGCCTGCTCCAGGCACATGTCGCGGCGCTCGAAGATGCGCTGCGCGGCGGTCAGCATCTCCAGCGCGTCGTCGTAGTTGCCCGTGTAACACCGCGCGCCCGCCAGGCTGCGCAGAGCGTGCCCCTCACCGGCCTCGTCGCCGTCGCGCCGCGCGGCGTCCAGCGCGGTGCGGGTGACCTCCTCCCAGTCGTGGAAATATCCGAACCCGTGCAGGTACTGCTGCATCGCGATGGCCAGCTGCCACGGCCGGATCCCGGATCGCGGATCGGCGGCGACCCGGACCGCCTCCTTGAGCACCGTCCGGCGGGCGTCGAACCAGGCGAACGCCTCGTCGTAACTCGCCGGCTCGTCCGCGACGACGCCCGGCATCGGCGGTGCCGGCTGCGGGTTCCGATACGGCGTCACCAGCACATGCGCGCGGTAACTGCTGTGCAGATAGAACTCCAGCAGGCGACAGAGCGCCGCGCTGCGTTCCGCCGCCGGCTCCGTCGTTTCAAAGAGCTCCTGAGCGTACGCACGAACGAGCACATGCGACGTGAACCGCCCGTCGTCGTGTTCGGTCACCAGCGCCGCCTCGACCAGTTCCGCCAGCTCCAGACGGGTCCGGGCGGCGTCCTGACCGGCCAGGCTCGCGCAGGCGGTGAGCCGCACCCCGGCGGGCAGGGCCACCGACAGGAACCGGAACAGCCGGGCCGCGCCGGTGCTGAGCTGCCGGTACGACCAGGCGAAGCTGGCACGGGGGTCGTGCTCGCCCGCGCCGGCCGACAGCGCCTCCAGCCGATGGGCGCCGTCGCGCAGCTCGGCGGCGACGATGTCCGGCGACAGGTGCCGGCGTACGGCGAGCCGGGCGCCGACGATCGCCAGGGCCAGCGGCAGCCGCCCGCACAGCTCGATCATCTCGTCGGCGGCGCCGCCGACCGGGCGGTTCGGCAGCGCGGCCAGCCGGCGGTCCAGCAGTTCCCGGGCCTCCGGAAGGCCGGGCAGGTCCACGTGCACCAGGTGGGCTCCGTCGAACGCCGCCAGGCCGAGCAGCGGGCGCCGGCTGGTGACCAGCACGGTGCTCTCCGGGGAGTTCGGGAGCAGTGGGCGTACCTGTGCCGGGTCGCGGGCGTTGTCCAGGAGCACCAGGATCCGCTTGGCCGCGGTGAGGCTGCGGTACATCCCCTTGCGCGCGTCCACCGAGTCCGGGACGTCGGCGGCGTGCACGCCGAGCGCGTACAGCAGGGACCGCAACGCCTCCCCCGCCGTCTCCGGTTCGTCCCGGTCGCCGTGCAGGTCGAGGTGGAGCCGGCCGTCCGGGAACGCGGCCGACACCTGATGGGCGAAGTGGACCGCGAGCGTCGACTTGCCGACGCCGCCCATGCCGTCCATCGCCACGACCAGCGGGCTGTGCCGGCGGCCGCCGACGAGGCCGGTGAGCATCGCGAGCTCGGCCGAGCGGCCGGTGAACAGCGCCAGGTCCGGCGGGAGCTGCGCGGGCTGCGGTGCCTCAGCCTGCGCAACTGCCGGCGCGGGGATCAGCACCCGCCGCTGGGCCTCCCGCAGCGCGGAGCCGGGGTCGATGCCCAGTTCGCCGGAGAGGCGCTCGCGGATCGTCCGATAGGCGTCCAGCGCCTCCGCCTGCTGCCCGGCAGCGGCAAGCGCGGTCACCAGGCCGGCGTGCACCGGCTCGTGCAGCGGGTCCATCGTCGCCGCCAGCCGCAGCGCGGACAGAACCTCGGACGGCTGCCCCCGTTTGACGGCGATCTCGGTGGCGGCGACGGTCGCGTCAAAGAACTGGCCGTCCAGACCGGCGAAGACGGCCGCTGCCCGGGCGCTGTCGGCGACGGCACCGCCGGCCGGGCCGCGGACCAGGCGCAGCGCGGCGGTGTAGTGGCCGAGCGCCTGCTCCCAGGCGCCGGCCCCGGCACACGCCTTCGCCTCGGCCAGCCGCCGGCGGAACACCAGCAGGTCGACCGTCGCCGACCCGGTCGTCAGGAGGTAACCGCTGCCGTGACGCAACAGGTACGACCCGGGATCCCGCGACCGGAGCCCGGGCTCGAACAGCCGCCGCAACGCACCGACGTACTTGTGGATGATGTTCACGGCACTCGTCGGCGGGTCCGCTTCCCAGATCAGCTCCGCCAGTTCGCCCATGCCCAGTGGCTGGTCGGCCGCGGCCAGCAGGAGCATGAGCAGGCATCGCTGCTGCCGCGGTCCGGCGTCCAGCTCCACGTCGCCACGCCAGAACCGCAGCGGGCCCAGAACCGTGAAACGCAGAGCTCCCGAGTCGCTCATGCTTTCCCCCTCGATCGACGTGCCGGAACACGTCAACCTTCGGCGAAGGCACTGAAGTATCACGGAGCAGCTGTGGACGCGTACTGAACCGGCACTTCACTGCTGACTTCAGTACGGACTTCAGTGCGGTGGGATCGGGCGGCGGCACACGTAGACGAGGGCCGGCGGCACGTTGGCCCAGACCGTCCGGCTGATCACCACCTCGTCGAACCGTGACCGCAGGGAACGCAGCAGCCGCCGGGCGGGCGGCGACCACCGGGCGTGGACGTACGCGAAGGTGGTGAACACGCCGTGCGGACCGAGCACATCGGCCACTCCGGACAGCATGTCGCCCTGTTGCTCCTCGCCGAAGGCCGCCCACGGCAGTCCGCTGACCACTACGTCGGTGTGCTGGATCCCGCGACCGGCCAGCACCGCGCCCAGCCCGGCCGCGTTCGCGGTGACCACGTCGACCGCCGGATAGCGGGTGGCGAGCTGCTCGGCGAAACGCGGATTGAGCTCCACGGCGAGGTGCCGGCCCCGGCCGGCGAGACGTTCCTGAATGGCCGCGGTGAACGGGCCGGTTCCCGGGCCGAGTTCGACGACCACCGGCGATCCCGTACGGGGAACCGTCGAGGTGACGACCTCGGCCAGGGCCGGGCTGCTGGGCGCCACCGCGGCGACCGTCATCGGATCACGGACGAATTCGAGAAGGAACGACACGCTCAGTTGCCTGCTCCGCCACGATTGATGCGATTGACCTCGCGCTCGATACGATCCTCGTCGAGGCTCGCCCCCGAATACACCGCCCAGATGTGGAAAACCAGGCCGATGCCCCAGCCGAGAATCGACCAGAGCGGCCAGAAGAACTGCTCCGATGTGTACGCGAACCAGACAACGACCTGGATGATGTTGGCCATCACGTAGATCAGGGCGTGGATCTGAAGACCGCGTTTGAGGTGCAGCTGCCGGATGGCACGCGCCCGGACCGGGTCGGTTTCGATATCGGAATTCTCACGGCGAGTGTACATTTTCTGCTCCTATTTTCATTTCGGGTCTTCATTTCGGAACCCCGAATATCGAAAGCGTAGAAGCGCGCTGTGAATGCCTTGTGGACGAATTCTTTACGCCTTACAGCGTGGCCAGGAGCTCCTCGGCGCGGCGGGTGAACAGGTGCGCGCCGCGCTCGGCGGAGAGCTCACGGGCCTGTTCGGCGACCCGTCGGACGTCCGCGACGGGTCGCCCGGAGGCCAGCATCACCCGGGCTCGCACCAGCAGCAGAAGGCCCTCCGGATAGCGCTGGCCGCAGGTCTCGAGGAACCAGTCGGCGCGGTCCAGCGCGGCAGCCGCCGCCGCCGTCATCCCGGCGGACAGCCACATCTCGGCCAGCAGGCCGTACCAGGTCGCCACGCCCGACCGCGGCGGGTCGAGCAGCGCCGCGGCGATGATGCCCTCCGCCTCGGCCGCGGCGCCGGCCGGGTCGTCACCGGTCACCGCCCGCGCCCAGCACCGGGCCAGCCGCTGATAACTGCCGAGGAACAGGAACGTGAGATCGGGGTCGGCGGCGATCCCCCGCGCCGCGGCGCGCATCGCCTGGGCCGGGTCGCCGGAGACCGCCGCGACCGTCACCGCGAACGCGGCCCAGACCGTGATGGCGTACGAGTCGTCGCCGGCGGCCGCCTCGATCGAGTCGAGCAGCGCGCACGCGCCGGCGAGGTCGCCGCTCAGCGCCGTCATCAGCGCCAGCATCACCGGTGAGAGCAGTTGCAGGTCGTGCCGGAGCGGGTCGTCCTCCCGGTTGGTGAGCTCGTCGACCACGGTCCGGTTGGACTGGCTGAGGTACCGGTACGCCTCGCCGATGTCCCCGACGTCCCACTGGTGGATCCCCCACGAGTGCAGGCCGTACGCGCGAACGACCGGGTCGGCCGACGCCTCGCCCTGTATGCGCAGCCGGCGGGCCAGGCGGCCGGCCCGGTCGAGCTGGATGCCCTGCGAGTGCGCGGCCCAGCGGGAGAAGAGGAAGTCGGCGGCCTCCCGCTCCCGGCCGAGTGCGCGGGCCACCTCCTCGGCGCGTTCCAGCAGGTCGAGCGCCGAGCCGACATAGCCCGAACGCATTCCGACGACGGCGGTGAGCTCCGACAACGCGGACAGCTCCAGCTCCGCGAGACCGGCCGCGCGCGCCACGTTCGCGGCCGAGTGCAGCTGCCATTCGGCGGCCTCGAACGCGGACTTGGTGGTGGCCCGGCGGCCCGCCCGGACCAGCGCCCCCGCGGTTCGCGCCGGTTCGGCGAGCGGGCCGGCCGCCCAGAGATGGTGGGCGAGCCGCTCGGCGACCGGTTCGCTCGCCCGTTCCGGCTGTTCCAGGGCGTCCGCGACCCGCAGGTGCAGCCGGGCCGCCCGCCGCGACGGCGTCGTGTCAGCGACCGACTCCCGGACCAGGTCGTGCGGGAAACGGGCGAAGAACGGGTTGTCCGGCACGGGTTCGAGCAGGCCGAGCGCCTCCATCGGCTCCAGCTGGTCGAGGCAGGTCTGCACGTCCAGCCCGGCGGCCCGGGCGAGCAGGGCAAGATCGACGTCCCGGCCGATCAGCGCGGCGACCTGGAGCAGCTCCCTGGTGCCGTCGCCGAGGCCGGCGACCCGATCCCGGACGACGTCGCGGACGGTGGACGGCACGGTCGCGATGTCGCCGCCGGCGGCGAGCAGCCGGGACAGTTCCTGAACGAAGTACGGGTTGCCGGCCGTGCGTTCGTGGATGCTGCGGACGGCGGCATCGCCCGGCGTCCGCCCGATCTCGCGGCGCACCAGCTCGGCCACCTCGGCCGGGCCGAGCGGACCCAGCCGGATGCGGCGGTGACCCGGCATCCGGCTCACCGCGGCCAGGATCCGGGCCAGCTCCGAGCCGGGCGCCGGCGCGCGGTCACGCAGTGCGCCGACGATCACCGTACGGCCCGGCAGCCTCGCCGTGAGGTGGCCGAACATCTGCAGCGAGGCCACGTCCGCCCATTGCATGTCGTCGATCATCAGCACCACCGGCACCTGGTCCGCGACCTGTGCGACGACGGCGACGGTCCGTTCGAAGAGCCGGAACTGGGCGCCGCTGTCCGGCAGGATCGGCGCGGCCAGGACGTCGCGGTGCGCCTCCACGAGCCGGCCCAGCTCGCTGTCGAGTCCCCGCTGCCGTGCTTCCGGCGGCAGGCTGTCCAGCAGCGCGCCCACCACCTGCACCCACGGCCACATCGACGGTGTCCCGTCGCCTTCGAGGCAGCGGCCCCAGACCACGAGCGCACCGCTTCGCGCGGCCTCGATGGCGGTCTCCTGCAGCACCCGGGTCTTGCCGGCGCCCGGTTCGCCCTCGACGACCACGACCGCCGTCGCGCCGGCGACGGCCGACTCCACGGCCTGCCGGAGCACGACGATCTCCTCGGCCCGGCCGACCAGGCCGTTCACCGTCGGCACGGCCAGGGTCCGCAGCCGTTCCCGCACGTCGGCGTTCCGTGGCGCGATCGAGGCCGCCAGCCGCAGCGCGTCGAGCACCCGTTCCGCCCGGCCGAGCGGAACGGCGAGGTCAGCGGCGGTCAGGCAGGCGCCGACGAACTCGGCGTTCAGTGCGTCCAGAGAAGGTCCTCGCCACAGGCTCAGCGCCTGGACGACGAGGTCGAGGGCCGCGACGCCCGAGGCCTGCTGGGCCTTGTCCAGAAGATCCCGGAACTCGAGCACGTCCAGCATCGCGGTGGTCGCGTCGAAAACGTACCCGTCTCCGCGCCGCCGCAGGTAGGAGCCGGATTCGCGTGCCGGGAGCTCGGGTTCGAGGAGGCGTCGCAGCGCGCCGACGTACTTCTGGATGATGTTCAGCGCGCTCGCCGGGGCGTCGTCGCCGGCCCAGATCAGGTCGGCCAGGTCAGTGGTGCTGATCGGACTGCCCGCGTGGGCCAGCAGGACGGTCAGGAGCAGGGCCTGCTGCGGTGGCCCGGCATCCAGCTCGACGCCGTCGCGCTGGATCCGCAACGGGCCGAGGACGTCCAGGCGTAACGATCCGCCGGCACCCACTCCCACCTCCAGCTGCGGTAAAACGACTTGGCAGGCTAGAGCATAAGCACCAGCACCGATAGGGTTTCGTCTCGTGGCCATGCGCTTGCAGATTCTCGGCCCGCTGCGGCTCTGGCGCGACGGTGCCGAGTCGCATCCTCTTCCCCGGCAGCAGGCACATCTGCTCGCCGCCCTTCTCGTGTCGGCCGGACAGCCGGTCAGCACGGCTGAGCTGATCGACCTGGTCTGGGCCGACGAGGATGTTCCGGCCAGCGCGCTGAACATCCTCCAGAAGTACGTCGGTGAGCTGCGGCGTCTGCTCGAACCGTCGCTGCCGGCCCGCGAGTCCGGCTCCTACCTGCAGCGTCACGGCAACGGCTACCTGTTCGACGCGGCCCCGGACGTGCTGGACCTTCTCGCCTTCCGCACGCTCGTGGCCGGCGCCCGGGCGGCCACCGGCGAGCGGAGCCTCGACTCCTATGCGGAGGCGCTGGGCCTGTGGCACGGACCGGCGGGTAGCGGACTGACCCCCAACGCGGCGTTCGCCGGGCTGAACGGCGAGTTCTTCGACGCGTGTGTCGCGGCCACCGGGATCGCCGTGGAGCTGGGCCGGCCGGCCCGGGTGCTCACGCCGCTGACGCTCGCCGCCTCGATGGCGCCGTTGCACGAACCGGTCCAGGCGAGCCTCATCCTCGCGCTGGCCGCGTCCGGGCAGCAGGCCGAGGCGTTGTCGGTGTTCGAGGCGGTTCGCCTGCGGCTCGCCGACGAGCTCGGCGTCCTGCCCGGACCGGCGTTGCGGGCAGCACACCAGCGGGTGCTGCGCCCCGCGCAAGAACCGGCGTCCGCAGCGGCGAAAGCACCTAGAGCGACTCACGGGGACGGCCTGGTCGGCCGGATCGACGAGGCCCGGATCGTGGGGTCCACTCTCGCCGGTGGCATCGGGCTCGTTCTCGTCGAGGGCGAACCCGGCGTCGGCAAGACCCGGCTCCTCGAGGAGACGACCAGGCCGGCCGACCGGCACGGCACGCTTGTCGTCTGGGGCCGGTGCCTGGAAGGCGCCGGGACGCCGTCGATGTGGCCGTGGGTGCAGGTCATCGAGGCGCTGATCGACAGCCTGCCGCAACCCGCCAGGGAGAAGCGGCTGGCCGGCGAGCTGGGCCGGCTCGTCCGACCCGGTCACGGGGTGCAGGGCGGCCCTCTGATGCCCGACAGCGGCGCGCAGTTCCGCCTCTTCGAGGAGGCCACGGCCGTCGTCGGCGAAGTCGCGACACGGCAGCCGGTCGTGCTGGTCTTCGACGACCTCCAGTGGGCGGACAGCTCCTCGCTGCTGTTGTTGAGTCATCTGGCTGCCCGGCTGCCGCGGCGTACCGTGCTGATCGGCGCGCTCCGCAACCGCGCGCCCGTGCCCGGATCGGAGCTGACCCGGTTCCTCGCCGCCGCGAGCCGGCTGCCGGGCCATCGCCGGATCCGGCTCGGCCCGCTGGTGCCGGACGAGGTGGCCGAGCTGGTCCGGCGCGAGACCGGCCGCAACCCCACCGCCGGTGTCGCGGCCCGGATCCACGCGCGTACCGCCGGCAATCCGTTCTTCGTCCGTGAGCTGACCCGGTTGCTCGCGACCGACCAGGGTGTCATCACCGCCGCCGCCGCGACCAGGGCCGAGGTGCCGTCCACGGTGCGTGACGTGGTCCACGACCGGATGGCTGGGCTCGACGACGACGCGACCGCCCTGCTGCAGATCGCCGCGCTGGTCGGCCGCAACGTCGAGCTGGGCCTGCTGGCCCACGCCGCCGGCCTGGACGCGCGGACCTGCCTGGCCCGCCTGGAACCGGCGGAGGCCCTGGTCCTGCTCGGTCCAGCGCCCGGCGATCCATTCTCGCTGCGCTTCGCCCACGACCTGGTCCGCGAGTCGGTCGCCGCGGCCACGCCGTCGATGTCGGCGCCCCGGCTGCACCTGCGGCTCGCCGACGCGCTCGAACACACCGCGCCGGGCGCGTACCCCGAGCGCCTCGCCCACCATCTGCTGGCCGCCGGCCCGCTCGCCGAGCCGGCCCGGACCGCTGTCGCTCTGGTACGCGCGGGGAGCAACGCGGCGGCGAAATCCGCGCTGGAAGCCGCGGAACGTCAGCTCCGGTCCGCCACCCAGGTCGCCCGGATGGCGGGCCTGGCGGAGCTGGAACTCTCCGCACTGAAACAGCTCGCCGCGGTGGTCGGAATGCGGTCGTTGTACGGCGGCGCCGCGGCACTCGACCTGCTGGAACGCGCCGAACACCTGGCCCGTGGCCTGGGCCGGGAACGCGAGGCCGCCGACTTCCTCTTCTCCCGCTGGGCCGGGTACGCGCAGACCATCGAACTCGACCGTGCCGAACCCCTGGCCCAGCAGCTGTACGAACAGGTCTCGTCGCCCGACCCCACCATCCGGGCGTACGGCCTGAACGCCTGGGGCATCCACCAGTGGGACATCGGCAACATCGGGCAGGGCGTCCGGTACCTCGAACAGGCCGGGCAGACCCTCGCCGAGTACGCGACGCGGCGTGAGGACGACCCGCTGCGGCACGACCTGCAGATGCTCCCGGCCGGGATCTTCGCGGAGATGACGGCCCAGCACGGCGACCTCGGCACCGCTCAGATGCTGCTCGACGCGCTGGAGGCCACCGCCGGGGACGACCCGTACATGATCACGGTGTGGGCCTCGATGGCCGCGCGGATCGCCGCGAACGCCGGCGATCCGGCGGCGGCGCTGCGCGCGGCGGAGCGGGGAATCGCCGCGGACCCCGAGTTCACGTTCGTCTTCATGGGCACGTACCAGCGGCTGGCCCGGCACTGGGCGCAGGCGATGACCGGCCAGGACCCGGCCGGGGCCGCGGACCGGGCCGAGCGCCTGGTCCTGAAGAACCTGCTCGACCCGCCGCGCTCGTGTGTCGCCACCTGGTTCGGCCTGCTCGCTGAGGCGCGGCTGGCGGCCGGGCAGCTGGACCTGGCCGCGGCGGCCCTGGACCGGGCCGAGTGGGCGCTCGACACGTTCGGGCAGCGGTACCCCGAGGGCCTGATCCTGCTGATCCGCGCGCGGCTGTCGCAGGCCCGCGGCGAGCCGGCCGCCGTCGTGCGGGCCGCCGCCGAACGGGCGCGGTCGGTCTCGGTCACGGGCGAGGCCCATCTGTACGCACGCCGTGCCGAGAAGTTGCTGGCCGGGGAATACTGACACCGTGTCACCGCCCCGCATCGAGATTCTCGGACCCCTGCGCGTCCGGCGCGACGGCACCGAAGTGGACACCGGTCCACGCCAGCAGGCGCTGCTGCTCGTTCTGCTGGCCGCGCGGGCCGGCCGGCCGGTCGGCACCGACGAGCTGATCGACCTGATCTGGGAGGACGACGTCCCGGCCAGCGCGCTCAACCTCGTCCAGAAATACGTGGGCGCGCTCCGGCGGCTGCTGGAACCGGATCTGCCGCCGCGGGCCACCGGATCGTTCCTGCACCGCAGGGGCAACAGCTACGTGTTCGTGGCCGGCCCCGGTGTGCTGGACCTCGCCGATTTCCGGGACCTCGTCGCGACGGCCCCGGCGTCGCTCGACTCCTGCGTCGAAGCCCTGGAACTCTGGCGCGGCCCGGTCGGAGCGGAGTGGGGTCCCGCGCCGGCGGCGGCGTCCGTGTTCGCCGCGCTCGACGGCGAGCTCCTCGGCGCCTGCGCCACTGCGGCACGGCTCGCCATCGCGCTCGATCAGCCGGACCGCGTCCTGCGGCCGCTGCGCCTGGCCGCGTCGATGGCGCCGCTGCACGAACCCGTCCAGGCGGCGCTGGTGTCGGTGCTGAACGCCGTTGGGCGTACCCAAGAAGCTGATTTTGTCTTGGAGCGGGTGAACGCTCGGCTGGTCGACGAGCTGGGCATCGAGCCCGGCCCCGCTCTGCTCGCCGCTCGTGAGATCGCGGTGCCGGCGCTGGGGCTGGTCGGTCGCACCGAGGAGCTCGCGGTGCTGCGGCAGGCGATGGATTCCGCACTGGCCGGGGGAACCGGGCTGGTCCTGGTGGAGGGCGAACCCGGTGCGGGCAAGACGCGGCTGGTCGAGGAGGCGGCCGGTGAGGCCGGCCGGCGGGGCGCGCACGTCGTGTGGGGGCAGTGTCTGGAGGACGGCGGCGCGCCCTCGATGTGGCCGTGGATGCGCGCGGTCGGCATGATCCTCGACGCGCTGCCGGCGGAGAGCCGTGGCGAGTGGCTGACCAGTGAGCTGGGCTCCCTCGTCGAGATGGGCTCGCTCACCGAGCCGGCGGCACCGGACCCCGGAAGCCAGTTCCGTCTCTTCGAACGGGTGGTCGCCCTGATCGGGCGGCTTGCCACAGCACGGCCGGTGGTGCTGGTCATCGACGACCTCCAGTGGGCCGACCTCGCCTCGCTCGCGCTCTTCGCTCACCTCGCGGCCCGGCTCCCGAGCGGTACGGTGACCGTCGGTGTGCTCCGTGACCGCGCGCCGGCGCAGAACCTGGCCCGGCTGCTCGCCGCGATCAGCCGGATGTCCGGGAACCGCCGGATCCAGCTGGGTCCGCTGGAACCGGCCGAGGTGGCCGAGCTGGTTCGCCGCGAGATCGGCCACGATCCGGGCGAGGGCGTCGCCCGCAACATCCACGCGCGGACCGCCGGCAACCCGTTCTTCGTCCAGGAGCTGGCCCGGCTGCTCGCCGCCGGCGGCACCATCGCCGCCGTGCCGTCCACCGTCCGCGACGTCGTCCGCGACCGCGTCTCCCACCTCGACGACGACGCCCGGGACCTGCTCCAGGTCGCCGCCCTCATCGGCCGCGACGTCGACCTCCGGCTGCTGGCCCAGGTCGCCGGCATCGACGTGCCGGCCTGCCTCGACCGCCTCGAGCCGATCGAGCAGCTGGGCCTGCTCGTCGATGTCCGCGACAACCCGTACGCGCGGCGTTTCGCCCACGACCTGGTCCGCGAGGCGGTCGACACGACCACGTCGCCGCACCGCAAGGTCCAGCTGCATCTGCGCCTCGCGGACGCGCTGGAAGCCGGCGACACCAAGGTCGAATCGGTCGCCGAGCGGGTCGCCCACCATCTCTGGGCCGCCGGTCCGCTGGCCGAACCCGCGCGCACCGCGGACGCGTTGATCTGTGCCGGTCGCCGGGCCGCGGCCAAGTCCGCTCTCGACGCGGCCGGGCAGCACCTGCGGTCGGCGGCTCAGCTGGCCCGGACGGCGGGCCTGGCCGAGCTGGAATTGTCCGCGTTGTCGCAGCTCACCGTCGTGGTCGGGATGGGATCGGGGTACGCCGGTTCGACGACCGAGCTGCTGGAACGCGCTGAGCACGTCGCCCGGGAACTCGGTCGTGACCAGGAGGCGGTCAACTTCCTGATCTCCCGGCTGGCCGCGGACTGCCAGGGGCTGCGGCTCGACCGCGCCGACCGGCTGGCCGGTCAGTTCCTCAAGCAGAGCGAGGCGTCGGCGGACCCGATGCTGCGCGCGTACGGCCTGCATTCCTGGGCCATCTACCAGTGGGCGATCGGTGAGATCGGTGAGGCCGTCGAATATCAGAGTCGCTCGGACCGGACCCTGCTGGAGGACATCGACGGGGACAGCGCGTACCCGCTGCGGCGTGACCTGCATCTGATCGCGGCCGGGATGCACGCGGAGATCTCCGCGCTGCACGGCGACCTCAACGCGGCACGGCCGGTGCTCGACACCCTCGAAGCGGCCGGCGACGACCCGTACGCGATCACGCTCTGGGCCGCGTTCGCCTCGACGATCGCGGCGCTGGCCGGCGACCCCGCCTGGGCGTTGCGTACCGCCGGCCGGGGCATCGCCGAGGACCCCGGTTTCTCCTTCGCCTTCTTCGGCGCCCATCTGCGCATGAACCGCTGCTGGGCGCTCGCGGTGACCGGCCAGGATCCGGCCGGCGCCGCCGCCGAGGCCGAGGCCGTGCTCACCGCGAAGCTGCTGGACCCGCCGCTCACCGGCCTCGCCACCTGGTACGGCCTGATCGCCGAGATGTGGCTGGCCGCGGACCGGGTGGACGCCGCGGCCACCGCGCTCGACCGGGCCGATCAGGTCGTCGAGGCGTACGGCGAGCGTTACGCGGAAGGGTTCCTGCTCCTGCTGCGTGCCCGGTTGCTACGGGCCGGTGGTGCGCCCGCGGGCGTCGTGCGGGCCGCCGCCGAGCGCGCCCGGGCGCTGTCCGCCGGGCGCGGCGCGCACCTGTTCACCCGCCGCGCCGAGGAACTGCTGCGCGAACTGCCGGAAAGATAATCGGCACTGTCCACTTGCGATTGTCGGGCGCGCGGCGTAGAACGTCCGCATGGCGTCCACGGATGATCAGACTTCGGCCCAGCTTCAGCCGGATGTGCCGCACGCGGCGCGCATCTGGAACTACTGGATGGGAGGTAAGGACAACTTCGCGGCCGACCGGGCCGCCGGTGACGCGGTCGCGCAGGTCTATCCCGAGATCGTCCTGATGGCGAAGCAGTCGCGCCGGTTCCTCATCCGGGTCGTTCACCACCTGGCCGCCGAGGCCGGCATCCGGCAGTTCCTCGACATCGGCACCGGGTTGCCGACCATGCAGAACACCCACGAGGTCGCGCAGGCCGTCGCGCCCGAGTCCCGCGTGGTCTACGTGGACAACGACCCGCTCGTGCTGGTGCACGCCCGGGCGCTGATGGCCGAGACGACCCAGGGCGGCCGGACCGTTCACGTCGACGCCGATTACCACGACCCGGACCGGATCCTGGCCACCGCGCGGCAGGAGCTCGACTTCTCCCAGCCCATCGGCGTGATGTTCATGGGCGTGCTGGGTTACGAGCCGGATCTCAAGGTCGCGGCCTCCATCGTGAATCGGATCATGGACGCGGCGCCGTCCGGCAGTTATCTGGTGCTGTGGGACGGCACCGACACCACGCCGGCCGTTGTCGAGGGCGCCGAGCGGCTGGCCCAGAACGGCGGCGTGCCGTACATCCTGCGCAGCCCGGACGAGATCGGCAGCCTGTTCGACGGCCTGGAGCTGGTCGAGCCGGGCCTCGTGCAGATCACCAACTGGCGTCCGGACGACGAGGCCGAGTGGCTGGACGCGTACGGAGCGGTGGCCCGCAAGCCCTGATCACGATCATGGGGGCATTCCTCGACCGCCGGACCCGATGGCCGATACTGCACCTGTGACCTCGACAGACGACAACGCCCAGCCAGAAGAAAAACAGCGGAAACCGTTCAACACCGGCTGGGCCCTGCCGGTTGCCGGGCTGCTCTTCGGTGCCTACTTCCTGGTCAGTGCCGCCCTCACCCTCCGGGAGAAGCACGGGAACGGGCTGTTCGCCCTGCTCATCGCCGGGATCGTGATCATCGTGGGCGGGATCGGCGCGGTACTGTTCCGGACATACCGCGCCGAAAAGGCCGCACAAAAGTAGCTGTCAGCCCATCGCGGCCTTGACGGCCGTCAGAGGCTGTGGGCGACGATGTCGCCGTGCTGGGTGGTCGCGTGGATGTCCAGCCCGGCGGATCCGTCGTTCTTGAGCCGGTTGTCGACCCGGCCGTACGCGGTGCCGGCGTTCAGCACCGCTGAGACGCCCGGCGCCGCGCCAACCGAGATCGTCCCGGCCTGGGTACGCAGAACCACCGCACCCCGCACCGCCTCGGTGATCCGGATGTCACCCTTGGCCGTGCTGATCTCCGCAGCGCCGGTGAGCCGGCCGACCGTGACGTCGCCGGCGGCCACGCTCAGCCGGGCGCTCGCCGCCGCGTCGAGGTCGATCGGGCCCTGCGCGGTCTCGAAGACGACGTCGCCGAGGCGTCCGGTGCCCCGGAAGTCGGCGGCGGCTGCCTTGCCCTCCACCCTGGAGCCGGCCGCAACCCGCACGGTGACCGCGATGGAACCCGGGTTGCCGTACGCCTGCGGGCCCGTGCGATCGGTGTTTCGCGGTGACTCACTGACAATGACCGCCGGCGCCGACACGGCTCTGACAGCGCGCTGACACCCGTCCGTGGCAGATGTCAGCCAACCCATTTATTTAAAGGGATTGGTTTTTCGATGGGCTGGGTACCAACTGCCCGGCGGGGAAACCCCCGGACGAAACGGAGCAAAGTCATGCTGGTTCTTGGACTCATCCTGCTGCTGCTGGGCATCTTCCTGAAGGTGTCGATCCTTTACACGATCGGCATCGTCCTCCTGGTGATCGGTGCTGTGCTGTGGATCCTCGGTGCTGTCGGCCGCCCGGTCGGTGGTCGAAAAGTATGGTTCTAACGAGCCGCTGGTCATGACCAGCTTCTAGGCGATGCTGAAAAGGGCGCCCCGCTTTGCGGGGGCGCCCTTTCGCGCGTTCCGGCCACTGCGGGCCACCATCAGCGCAGCAGCGCGGCCATCTCCGGCAGTTTGAAGAATTCCGCCGTGGCCACGGCCGAGGGCATTCCACCGTCCGGGTCGGCGCCGGCCTCGCGCAGCACCCTCACCTCGCCGGCGTTCTGCCGGAAGACCGCCGCGGAGAGTGCGGACTGGCCCCGGTCGTTGACGCGATTCGGATCGGCGCCCTGCTCCAGCAGGGCGGTCACCGTGTCGAGGTGATTGTGGTACGCCGCCAGAATCAGCAGCGTGTCGCCCTTGTCGTTGGTGAGGTTGACCGGCAGCCCCGCGATGACGTTGCCGATGAGTTCCTCGGTGCCACCGGTGCGGGCCAGGTCGAACATCCGGTGAGCAAACGCGATCGCCTCTTCATCCAGTTCAGTCACGCCTGAACACTAGCCGCGCCCGAGCCTCAGGCCGGCTGCTGCACCCAGCGGCGTTCGCGGACCGGCGCCACCTGGCTGTCGCGGCGCGGCAGGTACCGGGTCAGGACGGCGGCCTGCGCGAGCGCCTCGCCGGCCTCGAAGCGCAGGCTGTCCCGGGTCGCCAGTGCCAGCTCGGCGTCGTGCCACGCGGTCTTCTCCGCGGCCTGGGCGTCACGGCACACCTGCTGCCGGTACGCGGCCACGGCCCGGGTGATGGCGAACTCCTGCTCCACCGGGTGCAGCCGGGCGTCGAAGGCGATCGTGGTGAGCGCGTCGCCGGGCAGGTCACCACGGGCCACCGCGGTGTCCACGGTCCGGAGCAGGAAACGCTCGCGCTCGGCGTACTCGGACGGGGTGCGCAGGCTCCACGCCGGACGGAACGCGGCGGCCGCGCGGGCCCGGGCCACCTGCTGCTCGGCGTCCTGCCACCGCTGCCATGCCAGGCTGGCGTTCTCCTCGGCCTGCTGCCAGCTCTCGTGCCAGCGCTGCGCGGCCACTGTGGCACGGTCGGCGGCCACGGCCACCTCGCCGGCGTACCGCTCGGCGGTGACGGCTTCGTTCTGCCGACGTTCCCGCTCCTCGTGGCGGCGGCGCAGGAATCCGAAGGTGTCCAGGGCCGTCTGCCGCGGGTCGACGATCGCCCGCGTGCTGGCGAGCATCAGCAGCGCCGGCAGCGACAACAGCATCAGTACGGCCCAGATGGTGACCGGGGTGATCAGAACATTCATGACGGCAAAACTCCCCAAGAGCAGGATCCACGCGGACGAGAACGAGTCAGGCGTGGAGTGCGGGCGGAGCACGAGAGGCGTCAGCGGCCGGGACGAGCCGGTTCCGCAGCCACCGGGGAGCATCGAAGGCCGGAACCGTGACAACGGGTTCGGCGACGACGACCGGGTGTCCACTGTGCCGGGCAGTGCCGGTCAGCAGTGTGAGCACAAAGGAGACGGACCAGCGCAGCACCAGGCGCGCCGAGTCCGAGATCATGCTATTACCGTACCCAAGGGGGCTGATCTGAACCGCGCGCCACGCGGCATGATCAGGCGGCAAGGCCCGGCGCTGCCCCCATCGGGCGATATGCGGCGATCGCCTCGGCCGGCAACGGGCGGGCGAAGTGGTAACCCTGAGCGAACCGGTAACCGAGCCGGTAGAGCTCCGCGGCCTGCTCGGCGGTCTCCACGCCCTCGGCCACCGCCCGCAGGTTCATGCCGGCGCAGATGCGGATCAGTGCCGCGGCCACCACCGCCTGCTGGCCGCCCTCGGTGATGTCGTCGATGAACGACTTGTCGACCTTCAGGATGTCGGCCGGGCAGGTGCGCAGCAGCCCCAGCGACGAGTGGCCGGTGCCGAAGTCGTCGAGCGCGATGCTGACGCCGAGCGCGGCGATCGCATGCAGCTCGGTGAGTGCGGTGCCGCCGTCGAAGACCGCCGTCTCGGTGACCTCGACGGTCAGCATGTGCGGCGCCAGCCCGGTCCGGCGCAGCACCGCCGCCACCTCACCGGCGAAACCGGCCTCCCGCAGCTGGCGGGCGGACACGTTCACGCTGACCGTGCGCGGCGCGGCGCCGCCGAGCTCGTACGCCCAGCGGGCCGCCTGCCGGCACGCCTCCTCCAGGATCCAGGCGCCCAGCGGCACGATCAGCCCGGTGCGCTCGGCGGCCGGGATGAACAGCCCCGGCCCGATCGGGCCACGTTCCGGATGGGTCCAGCGGATCAGCGCCTCCACCCCGTGCAGCTCGCCGCCGGGCAGCGCCACGATCGGCTGGTAATGCAGCTGCAGCTGGCCGGTGTCCAGCGCGGTACGCAGATCGGCGGCGAGCCGGGCCTGTTCGGCGGACCGCTGGTCCATCTCGGCGCTGTAGACCACCTGCCGGCCCTTGCCCTGGCTCTTCGCCTCGTACATCGCGACGTCGGCCCGGCGCAGCAGCTCGTCGGCGGTGTCGCCGGCCCGGGCGCGGGCCACGCCGATGCTTGCTTCGACGACGAGTTCGTGGTCGGCGGCGTGCAACGGCAGGCGCAGGTGAGCGGCGATGGCGGCCGGTGTGGTGGTGTCGCCGCCGCGCAGCAGCAGCGCGTACTCGTCGCCGCCGAGCCGGGCCACCATGCCGTCGTGCGGGGTCTGCGCCACGATCCGCTCGGCGACCGCGATGAGCAGGGCGTCACCGACGGCATGGCCGAGGTCGTCGTTGATCGCTTTGAAG
This sequence comes from Actinoplanes lutulentus, assembly GCF_003259845.1. Classification (GTDB taxonomy): domain Bacteria; phylum Actinomycetota; class Actinomycetes; order Mycobacteriales; family Micromonosporaceae; genus Actinoplanes; species Actinoplanes lutulentus. The sequence goes on along the minus strand of NZ_QLMJ01000009.1, from coordinate 26,200 downwards.
TCGTCCAGGTCGATCAGGGCCACGCTGACCGTGGACAGGTCGTCGGTCAGGGCGGCGGCGACCTCGCGGAGCAGAACCGCCCGGTTCGGCAGGTCGGTGAGCACGTCGTGGGTCGCCCGATGTGCCAGTTCCCGCTGGCGGGCGTCCAGGTCGTCGAGCAGCCGGACGTTGTCGCGCAGCGCGACCATCTGCCGGCCGGCGACCAGCAGCGTCACGGTGACCGCGCCGACGGCGACCACCATCAGATCGGAGGTGCGCCCGGCCGCGGAGATCAGCAGCAGGCCGGCGGTCAGCAGCACCGCGGCGTACGGCATCACACTGAGCCGCCGTGGCAACGGACGCGGCAGCGGCCGGCCCGCCCGGCTCGCCCGCAGCTGACGGTCGGCGGCCAGGCAGAGCACCAGACAGACCGCCGGCAGCAGGATGTGGGTGTTGTTCAGGTAGGGCCGGGAGGCGAGCAGCGGGGTCAGCGCCCCGCCGCCGGCGCCGACCGCCCCGGTCAGCGCGAGCAGGTGCAGAGCTCGCCGGTCGATCGGCCCGGTGCCGGTGAAGGCCACCTTCACGAACGCGGACACGCAGACGAGACCGGCCGCCACCACGATGAACACCGTGATCATCCCGGCGGCCGTGTCGCCGGCCCAGCCCTGCCACTGCCGGTAGAACAGATGCCAGCCGAAGGTCAGCACGGTGACGATGACCGTGGCGATGTCCAGGCCGAACCGGGTCCACTCGATCCGGGTACGCCCGGCGCCGGGAATCCTGAGCAGTCCGGCCAGCATGACCAGCAGCCCGGCGACGTACATCGCGGCGGTCGGGCCGCTGATGTGCTGGCCCTGCTGGTCACCGCTGAAGTAGTCGTACGCGGCACCGGCCGAGGCCAGGCCGATCATCAGGACACCGATGGCCACGTACCGCCAGAAGGTCCGGCCGTCCCGCCCGGCCTGCCACGCGGTGCGCACCGACACCGCGACCGAGACCACCGGCGGCAGCCAGCCGATCACGTCCGGGGTCCGGCGGGTGAGACCGATCGAGAACCAGATCGCCGCGATCACCAGTGCGCCCGAGGCCACGGCGAGGGTTCGGGTCAGCCGCCACGGTGTGACGGCAGTCCCGGTCACCTCAGCCGTGCCCCGGGTTCCCACCAGGACCTCATCGGCCGGGCCGCACCGAACTTGAGGCCAAGACCAGCCGATCAGCTCGCTCGGCAGGTCACCGTCGGCCAGGTCCAGTTGCCGTTCGACATGATCGTCACGCCGAAGTTGTTGCCGTTGCCGTTCGGCCTGGCGGTGATCGCCCCGGTCGTGCCGGTGACCGCGGCGTTCCAGCTGTTCTGCAGGCTCTGGCCGCCGTTGAGGTTCAGCGTGACGGTCCAGTTGCTGGTGCCGCTGACCGCGACGTTGAGGTTGAACCGGTCACTCCACTGCTGCCCGGCCGTCAGCGTCGCCGTGCAGTTGCTGCCGGTCGGCGGCGGGCTGGTCGGGGTGGTGGGTGTCGTGCCGCCGCCCTCCCGGACGGTGATGTCCGAGCTGCCGCTGCTCTGATATCCCTCGGTCGCCATCACCTGGTAGCTGTGGTTCGTGCCGAGGTTCAGCCCGGCCCGCGCCCACGCGTCGAAGTGGTTGGCCGTGGTGATCGTGCCGGAGCTGCGCTTCTGCTGACGCACACTCCAGAACTGATAGAACGTCTGGATGCCGTCGATCGACGGCTGGTTGACCCGCTGACTGCGGTAGATGTCGTACGTGCTGCCGTCGGTGGTGACCGAGCCCATCCGGGTGGCGCCGCTGCTCGGGTTGTAGGTGCCGAAGTTCTCCACCACGTAGTACTCGATGAGCGGGCTGCGCGTCCATCCGTACAGCGCCAGATAGCTGTTGCCGTTGGGGTTGTAGCTGCCCGAGTAACTGATCGTCCGGCGGGTGCCGGTGGCCCAGCCCTTGCCGCCGACCCAGTTGTTGGTGCTGTTGCTCCACCTGCTGGTGTACCGGCCGTCGGCGAGCAGCGTCATGCTCGCGTCGCCGCTGTCCTTCCAGAACGAGAAGTAGTACCCGTTGTGGGTTCCGGTCGTGTTCGAGCTGACGGTCCGGTCGGCTTCGGCGTGCGCGACGCCGGCCACCGCGACTGCGGAGACGGCCATCGCCACGGCACAGGCCGCGCCCGCGAGCAGGCGGACGCGGCCCCTTCTGGGGGTTTTCGGGCGTGCGAGATCTGCGGTCATCTGAGGGCTTCCTCCTCAAACAAGGGCTGTCGGGGAACAGCCCTCCGGGGATGACGGCCATTGAAGTCCGTCAGTGCGGATCGTGGCCTGCCGGAACCATCGCTGTCAACAACTTCCGGAAACATTGCGGAAATACCGAAACACCCAAGACCCAGCAAGGGTACGCCCAAAGCCCACGCCCAGCTGAAACGAAACAACCGCCGGATTCCGAAACTTTCGGAGCTCAACCCTGGAAGTTGGGCAACAGCGGCCGGTCCGGGATCACCTCGGCGGCCACCGCCCGCGCCTGCTCGCACGCCGCCGGCAGGTCCGCGGCCGGCACCGGTCGGCTCAGCGCATAACCCTGGGCGAAATCGCAGGACATCTCGCGCAGCCGGGCCAGCGTCTCCACGTCCTCCACGCCTTCGGCCACGACCTCCAGGCCGAGGTTGTGCCCGAGGTCGATCGAGCTGCGCACCATCACCGCGTCGGGCGTGCCGTCGCGCAGATCCCGTACGAAAGTGCGGTCGATCTTGAGTTCGTCGGCCGGGACGTCGCGCAGCTGGACCAGCGAGCTGAACCCGGTGCCGAAGTCGTCCACCGAGACGCTGACGCCGTGCGCGCTGACCTCGCGCAGCGCCTGGACGGCGCGGCCGGGGTCGGTCATGATGCTGGTCTCGGTCAGTTCCAGGCGCAGCAGCTCAGCGGGCAGGCCGGCCGCCGCGATGGCGGCGAGGACGCGGTCGGCGAACGCGTCGTCGTTCAGCGCGCCGGGCGAGACGTTCACCGACACCCGCCAGCGGCGGCCGGCGGCCATCCAGGACGAGGCCTGCCGGACGGCCACCGCGATCAGGTGATGGGTGAGCGGGATCTCCAGTCCCCCGCGCTCGGCGGACGGCAGGAACGCGGCCGGCATCAGCAGACCGCGGTCCGGGTGTTCCCACCGCACGAGTGCCTCGACCGCGACGACTTCGGCGTCGGAGAGGCGTACCTGGGGCTGGTAATGCAGTCGCAGCTGACCGTCCGGGTCGCCGGCGTCCAGCAGGCCGCGCAGGTCGGCGAAGAGCGACATCCGGTCGGGTTCACCGGTGTCGATGCTGGGCTGGTAGACGGCGACGCCGCCACCGCTGTTCTTGGCCCGGTACATGGCCGCGTCAGCGTGCCGGAACAGCTCGTCACCGGCGTCGCCCGGCTCGCCGAGCGCGATGCCGAGGCTACCGCTGATCGCCGCGGTCAGGCCGTCCAGGACGAAGTCGCGCCGCAGCCCGGCGACCAGCTGCTCGGCGAGGGCCCGGACCGCGGTCAGGCCGTTCGCCCGGGTCAGCAGCACGGCGAACTCGTCACCGCCCAGCCGCGCCACCACCCCACGGCCGCCGACGCCACCGGTCAGCCGCCGTCCGGCTTCGATCAGCAGCAGGTCACCGGCCTGGTGGCCGAGCGTGTCGTTGACCGCCTTGAAGCCGTCGAGGTCGATGACCAGGATGGCGACGCTGTTCTTGCCGGCCAGCGCGTGGGTCAGCTCGCGATAGAACAGCTCGCGGTTCGGCAGGCCGGTCAACGGATCGTGCATGGCCCGGTGCTGGCTCTCGACCGCCTGATCGACCAGGCGGCGCTGATGTCCGACGATCAACCTCATGATCATCGCGACCATCGCCAGGCCCAGTCCGAAACCGATCAAAGTACCGACAAGCAACTGCACTTGGGTACGCCGTAACGCGCTCACCTGCTCCTGCGCGTACTCATGAGAGGCCCGTGACACCTCGTCGACGTCGTTCTGGAGCGAGTAGAACGCGGGGGTGACCTCGAGCCGATCGAGCTGGGCGAAGCCCGGATCGCTGTCGGCGACCATGGTGATCAGCTGCTCGGCCAGCTCCCGGTACCGGGCCTGGGCGCGCAGCAACCGCTCGGCGTCCGCGCGCGTCCGGGCGTCATCCTTGGCGGCGACCGAGGAGAGCACCTCGCTGGTGGTGTCGGCGATCTGCGCGAAACGCTGCTGGACGGCGACCGACGGCTCGACCTGATAGTGCCGGAGATTGACCTCCTGCATCGCGACGGCGATCCGCGCCTCGGTGAACAGCATGTCCACCACCAGCGCCTCACGCTGCTGATCGGTCGCGCGCGTGGTGTGCACGATGCCCTGGATGACGTACCCACCGAGGGCGAGCAACACCAGAGCCAGCGATGCCGTCATCACGACGCTGCGTCGGCCGTTGCTCCGGGTCACATCGAAATGATCGGCGCTACGCACGTCTGGTCAAGGGAAAACACCTCAGACTCAGGTCACAAACGCCGAACAGAAGTCCGAGTCTCGCGAACGGAGTCCCTCGGTGCAGAGCCGGATCGTGCTGGGTCTGACGACCGCCGCGCTCGTCTCGGCCGTGCTGGCCGCCTGCGGATCGCCGGACCAGGATTCCTCGGACCGGGCCGGAAAAGCCGCGTCGGAGGCATCGGCCACCACGATCAGGCTGGGCAGCGTGCTGCCCCTGACCGGCCGCAGCAATCACTCCGGCGAGTCGATGCGCAACGGCGCCCAGCTGGCGGTGGACGAGCTGAACGCGGCCGGCGGAGTGCTCGGCAAGCAGATCGAGCTGGTCACCGCTGACGACGCCTGCGACCCGGGTACCGCGGTGAGCGCCGCCCAGGACATCGTCAAGGACGGCATCGCGGTGTCGGTCGGCGGGTACTGCAGCAGTGCCGTCGTACCCACCCTGCGGATCTTCCGGGACGCCGGCATCCCGATGGTCATCGCCCAGGCCAACTCGACGGACCTCACCGAACCCGGGTACGACAGCGTCTTCCTCATCTGCGGGACCGTGGGCGCCGAGGCCGTCTTCGCCGTCGATCGCATCCATCGCCTCGGCGGCAGCCGGCTGGCCGTGGTGCACGACGGCACCAGTTTCTCGCTGACCCTGGCCGACTCCTCGGTCGCCGAGGCGAAGCGCACCAAGACGCTGACCATCACCGACGAGATCAAGCTCAGCCAGGGCGCGCCCGACTACGAGCGCATCGCGCAGACCGTGATCAGCGGCAAGGCCGACACTGTCTACTTCACCGGTTACTACGCCGAGGCGAACCAGCTGATCAAGGACCTGCGCGCCCAGGGTTTCCGCGGCCGGATCGTGGTCGGCGACGGCGCCACCGACGGCCCGCTGCTCAACGACCTGACCACGGCCCAGAGCACCGGCGTTTACGGCACCGCCCTGCTGTTCCCCGAGCTGATGCCCACTCTCAAGGAATGGTCGGCCCGGTACAAGGCGGCCTTCGGTACGAGTCCGGGGCCGTCGACGGTCGAGGCGTACGACGCCGTGCAGGTGGCCGTCGACGCGATCCGGCGCGCCGGGAGCAGCGAGCCCTCGGCGATCCGGCAGGCGCTGACCACCACCGACACCACTGTCGTGTCCGGAGAGGTCAGCTTCCGCGCGGACGGCACGCGTACCGTCCCGACGTTCCTGCTGCTGCGCGCCGAGGACCAGGCCTTCGTCCTCGACGCGCTCACCGACGCGAACTGACGGGGTCAGCCCACCCGTTCGATCACGGCGCGCCGGATCAGGAACTTGCCGGGCTCGCGGACCTCTTCGAAGGCCGCGTTGTTGAGCAGGATGCAACTGCCCGACGTGGACGCCACGGTCACCGTGATGCTCTTGCTGTTGTCCAGGTTGGTCACCCGCAGCCGGGTGCCGATCGGGAACGTGCCGCTGGACGCCGCGGGCGCGCCGGCCTCACCGGAGAGCGTGACCGTCGAGCCGGCACAGACGACATCGCCGCCCGCGGCCCCTTCCTCAGCGGGAGCCTCGGTTTCTTCCTCAGCGGGCGCCTCGGTCTCTTCCTCGACCGGCGCCTCGGTCTCTTCCTCTACGGGCGCCTCCGTCGTCGGCTGGGCCACCGGCACCTCGACCGCTCCCCCGCAACCGCCCTGCGCCTTCTGCACGTTGATCAGATCGAGCACCGCCTGCCGGTTCGCCAGGATCGCCTCGGTCTGCGCGTTCGGGTTGGCCCGCTGCTCCGCCATGAAGTCCCGGGTCACCTGGATCTGCTCGTCCAGCCCGTCGCAGAACGTGGAGGCACTGCTCAGCCCGGTGCCCACCGCAAGCCCGCCGCCGACCACCACGGCCGCCACGAGCCCGATCACGATCTTGCGATTACGTCCGCTGAAGCCGCTGCCCGGCCGCCTGTAGGTGCGTCTCATGACCGCATCTACGAGCGTGAGTTCACCATCGGACGGGCGACAAACCTTAAACAACCTTAAAGATCAACCCCGCCGAGGGTACGGCGTAACGTGCCCGTTGGCCGGCGCCTGGTCGACAGCACGCTCCCGGGCGATCCGCGCGAGCCGGGCCGCCGTACCCGGGTTGATCCGGCTGCCACCGGCCACCAGGAGTTTGTCCAGCTCACGATCGGTGGCGACCAGGCACGTGGTGGGCAGGCCGTGAGTGCTCATCGCGCCGACGCCGGCGAACGCGAGCACCGGGGTGACCGGCACCTCGACACCGGCCGCCGCGGCGAACGCGGCGGCGGCCCGGCTGGCGGCGCGACGGGCCTCGGCCACGTACGGAAGTCGCCTGCCGTTGATCTGCACCACGTCACCGACGATCAGGACCCGGGAGAGTCCCTGGTCGGCGATGGTGACCGCGTAGACCCCGCCCGGCCCGATCGCCAGGAACCCGGCCCGGGCACGGACCGGGTCGTTCTCGTCGTGCCGCCGCGACAACCCGGTCTGCGACCAGTCGACGATGTGCCAGTCGTCGCCGAGCCGCCCCAGCCGCCCGAACGCCCTCGCCCCGGCGACCTCAAGCCTCCGGTCGACGTGATCGGCACGGCGCCGCCGCGCCCACTCCGCAGGTGACAATCTCGTAGACATCGGACCACCGTAGTTCCCGCGCCGCCGCCGTCCACACAGCACGCGCCGGGGCCGTGATCCCGGCCTGCCGAAAACTCGTCTACGGGGGGCCGTAACCACGATCGGGGGATCTGTCCCGGCTGGAATCCAGTTACCATGCGCGCACACATCAAATCGCATCCAAGGATTGATGAGCCGTGCCGGAAATCAAGCCGCTCGACGCATTGGTCGACGCGTTGTTACAGGTCAACGCCCTTTCTGACGGGGACGCCCGAGATCGTGCGGTTGATCATTCCGCCAGCCTCCTCCGGCGAAAATTCCCGACCCGACGCTCCCCTGATCCGCGACGCGATCTATTGTCCTTGATCAATTCTTTTGACCTGCTCAGCGGCGCGACAGTGATCTTCACTCGGGTCGTCGCCGACCATCATCCGGAGGCGGCCGCGTTGCGTGCCGCCGAAATCGCGCTCGATCTGCGTCGCCCGTTGCTGCTGTCCCGACCGGACCGCTTCGACCTGTGCCGGATGCTTGGTGAGGTCGGCACCACGTCGGTCTTCAAGGCCCTCGACGAGCTGTCCGAGGTGCCGGAGTTACAGAATTTCAATATTTGGCGTGACTGGGACGCGGTCGTCCGGGTCATGGAACAGCAGCCGGTCCCGGACGGCGGCGTGCCGCCCCTGCTCCGGTTCGTGATCCGGCTCGCCCGGCTGGTCGGCACCAGCACCGGCAACTCCCTGCGACAGTGGGCCACCGACGTGGCGGGCGGCCTCGGCGTCTCCGAGACGGACTACGACGCGTTGCGACTCGCCGAGCGCGACGAGGCCGGCCCGGACGAGCCGCGGCGACGGGTCTCCAGTACCCGGGCCATCCGGGGTGGTGTGCCGTTGCAGAACCACAACTTCACCGGCCGAACGGTGCTGCTCGACCGGCTGGCCACCACGCTGGCCTCCGGGTCCAAGGCGGCCGTGCTGCCGCAGTCCGTGCACGGCATGGGCGGTGTCGGCAAGACCCAGCTGGTCCTGGAGTACGTGTACCGGCACCTCGACGACTACGACCTGGTCTGGTGGATTCCCGCCGACGCCACTGCCGGTGTGCTCGCGTCGCTGGAGCAGCTGGCCGGACAGCTCGGCGTCCGGCCCGGTGAGAACGCGCAGCAGACCGCCCGGCTCGTGCTCGACACGCTGGCCGCCGGGACGATGAAGTGGCTGCTGGTCTACGACAACGCCAACGACCCGGACTCGATCGACGAGTACCTGCCGTCCACCGGCGGGGACGTCGTCGTCACCACGCGTAACAAGGAGTGGGCAGCGTTCGGCACCGACATCGAGGTCGACGTCTTCGAGCGCGACGAGAGCATCGATCTGCTGCGCCGCCGCACCGACAACAGCATCAGCACCGTCGACGCCGATCGGCTCGCCGACCGCCTCGGTGACCTTCCGCTGGCGCTGGAGCAGGCGGCGTCGTGGTACCTGCTCACCCGGATGCCGGTCAGCGAGTACATCGAGTTGCTCAAGCGGCACCAGAACGAGTTGCTCTCCGAGGGCAAGCCGGCGGGTTACCCCGACTCGGTCGTCGCGTTCGTCACGCTGGCGATCGACCGCTTGCGTACCAAGACCCCGGCGACCGCTCAACTACTGGAACTGTTCGCCTTCCTCGGAGGCGAGCCGGTTCCGATCTCGCTGCTGCGATTCGGGCAGTCCACCATGGTGGTGGAGCCGCTGCGCACCCTGCTCGGCAACTCGATCAGAATCAACATCGCGATTCGTGACCTCACCCGGTACGGCCTGGTCAAGGTCGACAACGCTCAGCGCCTCCGGGTCCACCGGCTCGTCCAGGCAGTGCTCCGTGACGTCATGGACGATGCGACAGCCGCCGAGATCCTGCGAAGCGTGCAGAACCTGCTGGCCAGCGCGAACCCCGGCGACCCGGACGAGAGGGACTCGCGCGCCGACCTCGACCTGCACCGCGAGATCGGGCCCCATCTTCTTCCCGCATCCATGATCAGCGCGGAGAGCATCGCCGCGCGCACCACGGTCCTCGACCACGTCCGCTACCTCTACAACATGGGCGACTACGAGAACAGCAATCGCCTCGCCACGGACGCCGTCGCCCATTGGGAGAGGGAGACCCACGACCCGAAACTCGGACCGCACGGCGAGCTGACCCTCAACGGACGGGCGCACATCGCCAACGCCAGGCGCGCGCTCGGCGAGAGCTACCCGGCCGACGAGATCACCACAGATACGTACGAGTTGATGCGCCGGCACCTCGGCGAGAACGCACGGCCCACCCTGGTGATGGGTAACCAGATTGCCCAGGCTCTTCGCATCCGGGGCGAGTACGCGGTTTCGCTGTCGTTCTCGCGGGAATCGCTGGAACGGCATCGGGAGGTGTTCCATCATCCCGCGCCCTACATCCTTAACGCCCAGTCGAACCTAGCCGTCGCCTACCGCATGGTCGGCGATTTCGCCGCGGCGGCCGACCTCGACCAGGACACGCTGAACTATTGGGAGGCCACCGGGCAGGAGAGCCCGGGCCGTGAGGCCGGCAGTGCGCTCACCACCAGCTTCGGCGCCCTCGAGGCCTACATGAACATCGCCCGTGACTACTACGGGCTGGGCGCGTACCAGGCCGGGATCGCAGTGGTCGAGGGTTGGCGCGAGGCGCTGCTCAACGAACGCAGCAGTGGCCACCGCCTCGTGCTGTTGTCCGGCCGGACGTACGGAATCCTGCTCCGCAAAGCCGGACGGCTCCAGGACGCGGCCGCCGTGCTGAGCGAGAACCTGGATCAGACGCTCGCCCGGTTCGGCCCCCACCACGAGTACACCGTCGCCGCGCTGACGAGTTACGGAAACCTGCTGCGCCAGAGCGGCGACATCGCCGGCGCGCTGCAACACCTCAGAGAGGCGGTAACCCGCTACCGGGAGTACTTCGGCGACCGGCATCCGCTCACCCTCAGCGCACTCGTCAACGAAGCGATCGCGCGGCGCGCGGCCGGGGAGCACGATTTCGCGGCGGAGATCGACGCCGAGGCCTACGAGCAGCTGACCGCGACGCTGGGAGCGGACCACCCGTACACCCTCTGCGCCGGTACCTCGCTGGCGACTGATCACGCCCTGCGCGGCGACACGGCTGAGGCCGTGTCGCTCTCCACGGACGTGCTGGACCGCAGCCGCAGGGTCTCCGGTGGCCCGCACGAGGTGCGCGGCGGCGCCCGGCATCCGTACCTGATCGCCCGGGCGGTGAACCTCTCCCACGACCTACGCTCGGCCGGGGCGACCACCGAGGCTGACCAGTTGCTCAGCACATCACTGGAGGAGTTGGGCCAGGCGCTCGCTCCTCCGCACCCGGAGCTCACCGCGGCCAGGGCCGGCGAACGACTCGAATGCGACATCGAGCCACCGCCGACCTGATCCACCGAGGCCGGCTGATCCACGAGGCCGGCTGATCCACCGAGCGAAGCTATGCCGTTGTGCCTGGCGTGCCATCGGATTCGCCTGCAGCCGCTGGATCGATCGGAGAACCGGCGAATTCCCGTGCGCAATCACCAGCGCGGCCGGCCGTTGTGAGGGGAATATGACCAATTCTTGTCAAGAACAGTTAAACGAGCGGAGGCTCAAGAACGCAATCGACGCGCTCGCCCCGTGCGACAGTTCTCGCCGCCGGATGCTCCGGGCCGTACCGAGCCTCCAGACGCCGCAGCACCTCGAGCCGCTTCTCCGCGGCCAGCGGGAGGTTTGCGGCCGCCAGATCGGCCGCCAGGTTCGCCTCGGCCGCGATCACGTGCGGGTGGTCGAGGACGGTGTAGGCGCGTAACGCGAACTCGACCGCCTTGCGCGAGGCGACCAGCCGGTTCGGGTGCTCGCCCAGCGCGTAATCCGACGCCAGGTTGACGAGTGCGGCCACTGAGAACGGATGATCACGGCCGACCCGGTCGATAAGCGTCTCGCTACCGTGCCCGTCGATGCGGATCGCCAGCGAATGATCGCCCCGAGCTCGCAGCGCGTTCGCGAGATTGATCTCGGCAACCACGGTCAGCGGATTGCCGTGGCCGAACAACCGGCGGTAGTCCGTGATGCCCTGCGAAAGCTCCTCGACCGCTTCATCGGTGCGGTTCAGCAGGTGCAGCGTGTTGGCGCGGCTCATCCGCAGGGCCAGTGGGTACTCGTGGCCCTCACCGAACAGCCGGACGCAGTCGGCGTACGAGCTCTCCAGCAGTCCGAGCGCCTCTGTCCAGCGGCCGATCCCGCGCTGAGCCAGGGCCAGCGCCCTCTGCGCCAGCAGCAGACCACGATCCATCCGGGTGTGCTCCTGCGACGTGACACGCGCCAGCATCGGCTCCAATTCGGTGAGAACGTCCTGGTGACGCCCCTGGCCGTTGAGATCCTCAGCGAGCGCGTTCATCGACAGCAGGGTGCGCCAATTGGCGTCACCGAACTCCTCGCGATGCCGCGCCAGCGCCTCCCGGTCGGTCTGCTCCGCCTGCCGGAACTCCCCGTTGAGCCGCAGGCTGATCCCCCGGTTGTGCAGGCTCATGACGGTGCGTGGATGGTCCTCGCCGAACCGAGCCTTGCAGAGCTCGTAGGTCTCCTCATCGACCTCCAGCGCCCGCCGGTAGTCACCGGCGATCCGCAGATCCGCGGCTCGGCTGCCGGCCATCGCCAAGGTGTACGGATGGTCTTCGCCGTATGCCGGATCCACTCCGAGCTGGCTCATCGCCCCACGGGTCAGCTCACCGGCCCGCTCGTACTGCCCGGTGGCACGAAGGGCGTTCGCCCACTCGTGCGACATCCGCAGCAGCAGATGGTCGTCCGTCGAGGGGTCATTACCCGGCCGCCAGGCCTTGTAGGCCTGTTCCCCCAGGTCACATGCCACGTTGTAGTCGCCGGCCAGATAACGGAAGCGGACCTGGTCGCACACCGTCTCCCGTGCCTTCAGATCTTCCGACCACACCAGTCCCGTCGCGTCCACGTGAGCGGCGATCCCCTCATACATGTCGGTCGCCGAGCGCTGATCGTCAGGCCGGCCCGGATTGACCGCGGCCAGCATCGCGTGGGCGCGCCGATATGCCCGGGCGGCCTCCTCGCCGGCCAGCGTCCCCCGCACCACCATCCGGACCAGGGGCAGCACCTCCACGCCGTCACCGGTGAGCCGGGCCAGACCCCGGCGACGCAGTTCGAGGATCGCCAGGTTCAGCGCCACCTCACCGCGCGGTGTCTCGGCCAGGACGCTGCCCGGGCTCGCCGTGGCGTTCGCACCACGGCCGAGCAGCTTCGTCGAAATCCGGATCGGAGCGAAGCAGGACAACGCCTCCAGCAGGCGCAGTGCCTGGCCGCTCGCCGCGTCCAGCCGATCGAGGGCCAGCAGCAGCGCCAATGAGGCACTGCTGCCGTAGCCGTCCGCGGGCACCGTTGTCAGACACTCGGCCGGGTCGGCGTCGCCGATCACGCCGACCTGCCGGCCGGCGACCCGCGACCAGGACACCAGCTGGCGCATGGCGAGGGGTGACGGTCCGTACGCCGCGATGACCTCCGCTATCAGCCACGCCGGCAGGTCCGGATCATGCGTACGCAGCAGGAGCTCGGCGTCGGCCGGCTCGAGATCAGGAACCTCCATCCCGACACTCGATCCGTCGTCGCCGAACGCCGGATCACGGGTGGTGATGACGACGTGCCCGCCGTTCGGGACCAAGCGCAACAGATCAGGATCGTCGAGCCCGTCAAAAATCATCAAGTACGGGAAACGGCGCGCCTGGAGCGCCTCCAGCACCAGCCGGACGGTGCGATCGACCCGGTGGTGGCGGTCGACGCCGAGCGCGGCCGCCAGCTCGATCAGCGACGCGCGGGCGGTATCCGCCGTCGTGCACGGCACCCACCAGAGCGGCCGATCGGCGCCATGATGCCGGTCCAGGTAATGCAAGATCGTCTGGGTCTTACCCGCGCCCACGCCACCGAAGAGGACCAGCCTGACGTCGTCAGGGCTCGTCAGAGCCGTGTGCACCGCCGCGATCAGCGTCGCCCGCCCGACGAAACCGGGCGCCGGCCGCGGGCGAAACCCGGCCATCGGCACCGCCTCGGCGGGCAGCCGGGCCGATGACAGCGCGATCGTCACCGGCGGCCGCCGCGAGGCGGAGACGGGCGGGTCCTGAACCCGGTGCCGGGCGGCTGTCCACAGGGCTCTCATCCGAAGCTCGGTGTCTGGCAGCTCGACGTCGTCGGGCAACCCGTCGGTCAGCACCTTCAGGATCGAGCGGACCTTCTCCCAGGCGGGAACCGCACCGCCACGCAGGGTGCCGCTCACCGTCTCGTGCGACACCGCCTGGTAGTCCTTGGAAGGAAGCGCAAGAGTGGTCTTGGCAATGAGGCGGCTCGCGGGCTGGCCCGCCGCGTCATAGATCTCATGCATGGCCGTGACGAAGTCGCGCACCGGCCCGTCAGGGACTCTGTCGCGACCCGGCATCGGGATGGCCACGTCGATACGCTCCAGCTCGGTGGCGCGTCAATTTTGTCAAGCTTGAGCATTCCATGCAGGACATGCGTCCACAATGACGGACGTGCATTGCACGGACATCCCGTCCGGGATTTCGCTATGACATACGGACGGGGCGCGGCGCGTCCTTTCTGATCATCTCACCGCGTCAATTGACAGGCGATGATCGCCATTCTGGACATCGCGCGATAGCCGGACGCGTCAAGAGATGTCGGTATTGAGCCGCAAGCCCTTTCGCTTGACTCCCGGACATTCAAGCCTTGGTCGTGTAGCAGATCGCACACACCGAGGAGTCGAGATGGTCGACCTGCCTGACCCGGAAACGCTGATCACCCTGGCCCGCCTCATCGAGGCAGCGGCCATGGCACTGATCGCGGCGGCCGGCCTGTGGCACCGCCGTCGTCCCACGGACGACCGTGAACCCCGCCTCCGGCGGCGTTATCGCCCCCGGCACGGTCGCCCCCGCGGCAGCCGTCTCCCGCGACCCCAGCGTCCTCCCCGCCACAGGAGACCCGCACGCCACGGGCAGACGGCCCGCCACAGATGGCTTGCCAGGCTGAAGCGGCCTCCCCATCGAAGGCCGCCGACGCCGTAGCTGAGCACCGGCGAGCCGGTACGGTCGAACCTGTCATGCCTGTGCCACCACCGCCCCAAGGGGTCAGCGGACCTGCTTGGCGCTGAACTGCATACGCGGCGTGGCGTAGAACTCCTGGGCCTGCACCAGCCGCAGCTCGCGCTCGCCGGAGCGGTACGTGGTCTCGATCAGGTCGAAGACGCTGGACGCGGTGCGTTCCAGAGCCACCGCCGCGCTCTTGGTCTGCACGTAGTGGGCGGTGAACAGCGCCGCCGTGACGTCGCCGGAGCCGTTAGCCTTGAACGGCAGGTGCGGGGTGGTGACGATCCAGGCGCCGGCCGGGTCGACGACGAGCATCTCGATCGTGCCCTCCTCCCGGTCCGGGCGTTCCACGCTGGTGACCAGCACGGTAGAGGGACCCATGGCGCGGGCCAGGTCGGCCGAGGCGAGGGTCGACTCGATGCTGGCCGGCTCGGTGCCGGTCAGGAAGCCCAGCTCGAACTGGTTCGGCGTGATGATGTCGGCCACCGGCACGACCCGGTCGCGCAACAGCACCGGGATCTCCGGCGCGACGAAGCATCCGGACTTGGCGTTGCCCATCACCGGGTCGCACGCGTACACCGCTGAGGGGTTCGCGGCCTTGACCCGGCGGACGGCGTCGATGATGACGTCGGCGATGCCCGCGCCGCCCTGATATCCGGACAGCACGGCGTCGATCTGCGGGAAGACCCCGCGCTCCTGGACCCCGAGCAGGATCTCGGCCACGTCCGGCGGCGGGATGAGCGGGCCCCGCCAGGCGCCGTACCCGGTGTGGTTGGAGAAGTTCACCGTGGGGATCGGCACGACCTCGACACCGATGCGCTGCAGGGGGAACACGGCCGCGGAGTTGCCGACATGGCCGTGCGCGACCACCGACTGGATGGACAAGACCTTCATGCCCACAGCCTAGAGACCCGCGCACGGCCTCCCGGTCAACAGGTCGCCTGGTACGGGAGTTCGGGCACGTACTGCGCCCACTCCTCGGCGTTGAGCCCGCGCCCGGTGAGAGTGCAGGCGTGCGTGCCGGGGTCGGCGGACAGGGCCTTCGGCACCGAGTAGTCCCACAGCGTGACGGATCGGCTTCCGGCGGCCGCCAGGGTGTGCCCGTCCGAGCTGAACACCAGGTCGCGGGATCGGAGCTGGTTGTGCACCAGCGTGGAGAACCGTACCGGTGAGGTCCGGTCGGTGACCTCCCACAGGTGCGCCTCGCTGATCCCGCCGGTGGCCAGCACGGTTCCGTCCGGGCTGAAGCCCAGCCACATCACCACGCTCTCGGCGTCCTTCATGGTGGCGAGCCGGTGCGGGCGGGCCGGGTCGGCGATGTCCCAGAGGCTCGCCGATCCACCCCAGCCGACGCCGGCGGCGAGGGTGCGCCCGTCCGGGCTGAGCGCCACCGCCAGGGTGGACGCACCCAGCGAGAGCTCGGTGTGGCGAACCGGGGCGGACCGGTCGGTCAGGTCCCACAGCGACACGTTGTATCCGGCGGCCACGGCCAGGGTGCGCCCGTCGCCGCTGAACGAGAGCCCGTTGAGGAATCCGCGGTCGGTGAGTTCGGCGAGCGGGGCGGGCCGGGCCGGATTCGCCATGTCGTACAGCGACGTCCGGCCGTTGGTCCGGCCGACCGCGAGGACGCTCCCGTCCGGGCTGAAGGTGAACGTGCTCACGTCGCCGGGGTCGGTGATCCTGGTCAGCACCGCGGGCTCGGCCGGGCGGCTGATGTCGATGAGCGTCACCACCTCGTCCATGCCGCCGACGGCCAGGGTGTGCCCGTCCCGGCTCTGGTCCATCAGCTGGATCCGTCCGCTGTTCAGCTGCACGGCCGCGCCCTGTACCGGTTTGGCCGGATCGGTCAGATCCCAGGTCACCGTCGTTCCCGGTGCGTCGGCGGCGATCACCGATCGGCCGTCGGGACCGAACGCCACCCCCACCACGTCCGCGGGGTCCGGCCTGACCAGCGCGGCGATCGTCTCCCGGCCGAAGGCGCCCCGGGTGTTCCACAGCGTCGCGGTCCGGCGTTCACCGGAGGTGATCAGCATCTTCCCGTCGGCGCTGAGTGCCGCCGACCGGATCGGGCCGTCGCGGCCGGTCAGGGTGGCGACCCGGCCGATCAACGAGGTCTGGCCGGCGATCGCGCCGAGCGAGAGGTTGCGCAGCCGGGTCGTGCCGCTGGAGTCGCTGAGCGCCAGCATGAGCCCGTCCGCGCTGAACGCCAGCCGGCTCAGCGCCGCGTCGCCGGTCGCCGCTTCCAACGAGGAACCGCGTTTCGGCAGGGCCGGGTTCCGCATGTCCCACGGGACCACGTAACCGTCGATCTCCTCGATGACCACCACCGGCAGCTTCGGGCTGAACACGACGGCCCCGTCGGCCAGGGCCTTGCTGATGGTGGTGAGCTGGACCGGAGCCGTCCGGTCGGCCAGGTTCCACACGGTGGCCGTCGCGCCGCTGGTCACCGCGATCTTCCCGTCCGGCCCGAACGTCAGCGACCGCGTGCCCGGCAGCGTGCTGAGCACGGCCGGCGCCCGGCCACGAACCACGTCCCACAGGGTGGTGCTCTTGTCCCGGTTGCTGGTCGCGACGGTACGCCCGTCCGGACTGAACGCCACCGCCACCGTCCCGGCCGCGTCAGCGAGCTCCGTCAGCCGTGCCGGCCGCGCCGGGTCGCTCACATCCCACAACACCACGGGCGACAACCCTTCAAACACCGCGAGCGTACGCCCATCCGGGCTGGCCACCAGCGTCTTGCCGGCCGATCCACCGGTCGGCACGGCGGCCAGCCGGACGACCCGCGCCGGGCGGGAGATGTCCCACAGCGCCACTGTCCCGTCCGGGCCGGCGGCGGCGAGCACCCCGTTCGCCACCACGGCGACCTCGACCACGTCGGCGAGAGCACCGGCGTAGTGCGTCGACATGACGAGATGGCTGAGCTGGTCACCGCTCAGCGCGCCGGCGTGCAGTCGCTGCGCGGCCACGCCCAGCATCAGGGCCTTCTGCGGGTCGTATTCGATCATCGCTCGGGCCCGGTCGATCAGCCGCTGGTTGATCGCGATCCGCCGCTGCAACGCCGCCTCCTCGCGCTGGCGGCGTGCCTCCTCGGCCGCTTCCCGGGCCAGTTGCTCCTGCTCCCGCGCGATCTTCTCCTGCCGCTGCCGCTCCTCGATGGCCAGCTGGGCCTGCTCCTGGTACTGCTGCGCGAGCTGCTCCTGCTGCCGGGCCCGGCCTTCCGCCTGGTCGGCGAGCTCCTGCTGCCGCTTGGCCTCCTCGGCGGAGCGCTGCGCGTCCTCGGCGGACCGTTGCGCGTTCTCCTCCTGCTGCTGGGCGTTCTCCTTCTGGCGCTGGGCGTCCTCGGCGTACCGCCGGGCGTCTTCCTGCTGGCGGCGGGCGTTCTCCTTCTCCCGGCGGGCATCCTCGGCGGAGCGCCGGGCGTCCTCCTGCTCGCGGCGGGCGTCCTCGGCGGATCGCTGGGCGTTCTCCTTCTCCCGCCGGGCGTACTCCTGCTGCTGTTCGGCGTTGCCCTTCTGCAGGGCTGCGTCCGCCGCGGCCTGGTCGGCCAGCGCGCGCTGCTCGCCGGCGAGCACACCCTGCCGGCGGGTCTCCTCGGCGGCGGTCTGCGCCCGTTGCTCCTGCGTCTGGGCGTTCTCCTGCTGCCGCAGCGACTCCTCGGTGGCCCGTTCGGCGCTGCCGCGCTGTTCGAAGGCGATCTGCTGCTGCCGCCGTGCCTCCACGGCCGAGGCGTTGGCCCGGCCGGCGTTACGCATCGCCAGGACACCGGTCAGCGAGGCCACCAGCGCGAGGACCAGCACCATCGCGGTGGCGGCCGACCACAGCCGGCGGGCCCGCCGGTGCTGGCGGACGTCCTCGCTCTCCAGCTCGTCCTTGCTGACGCCGTGCATCGGCGCGGCCAGCTGCGCGATCGAGTCCCGGAACCGGGCGTGCCGCAGGGTCAGGTGCAGGTCGTCGCGGGCCCACCGCAGGTCCAGATACAGCGGTTCCTCGACGAAGACGCCGCGCAGCGCCTCGGGCACGGCCGTGGAATCGCCGGTGAAGTCACCGATCGCTGAGTCCCAGCGCCACTCGCCGTCGGTCAGCACCGGCAGTATCCGCTGCGGTGACTTGGTGGCCACCCAGTGCTCGATCTCCTTGTTCACCCAGGGCGAGCGCGCCGCCTCCGGCGAGGCGAGCAGCACGAAGTACTGCGAACCGTCCATCGCGGTCTGGATCGACGACCACAGGCCGGGCGTGACCGCCAGGCCGGTCTGGTCCCGGAAGATCCACAACGCCCGGCGCCGGTGCCATGGCCGCGCGAGCCGGTGCAGGCCTCGCTGCACAGCGGGCGCGAGGCGCCCATCGGCGGCATGGCTGTACGAGATGAACCCATCGAACGGCATGGTTCGTTCCCTGCGGTCGGCATTGATCGGCGGCGACCGATTCTCCATGCCGGAGCCCGTCAGGAGAAGAGCACCCCGTCGATCGATGTCAGCCGGCTGTGCGCAACCGCTGCTGTTCGCGGGCGCCGGCCTTGCCGGCCCGCTTCGCGGCGTACGTCCGGGCAGATGATCAGGAACTCGTCGCCGCCGACCCGGCCGACCACGTCCTCACCCCGGACCGCGTCGCGCAACCGGGCCGCCGCGGCACGCAGCACGCTGTCGCCGGCCTCGTGCCCGAGCTCGTCGTTGATCGGCTTGAATTCGTTGAGGTCGCAGAACAGCACCGCGACCCCGCCGGCGCCTTCGAGGGTCTTCAGCAGCTCGAACAGGTAACGCCGGTTCGGCAACCCGGTCAGCTCGTCGTGTTGCGCCTGCTCGGCCAGCAGCCGCTGCTGCGCGGCCCGGTCCCGCTCCGACTGGTTGAGTCGGACCAGCACCAGGACGGTCATGACGGCCTGGCCGGCGCAGAGCATCACCCCGTCCGGCGCCCTCCCGAACACCTGCGGAACACCGCCGACCACCGGGCCGAGAAGCAAACCCACACCGAGGTACGGCAACCGGACGGTGCCCTGACCGGTGCCCTGCGGCACCCGGCCCAGCTCGTTGTTGCCCGGGTCGAGTGCGGCCCCGGCGAGGCACAGCATCGCCGCCACCCAGAACAGCACCACCCAGGTCGGCTGCCCGCCGGTCACCGGATCCGTGTGGGTGACGACCACGACCATTCCGCTGAGCGAGATGCCGAGCGCGGTGAACATGTAACGCAGGGTGTTCTTGACCGGCCCGCCATCCGGGGCGAGCCGTACCAGACCACCCATGATCGCCGCGATGCAGTACACCGGGAGCAGCGTGAGAATCTGCCCGAGCGCCGGCGTGTCCAGCCGCAGCCCCGGGCCGATGAACAGCCAGACCGGCCGGTACGTCCCGCGATACCAGCGCAGCACCGCCATCACAGCGACGGCAGCGCCGACGTCGGACAGCAGCGGCAGCGCAAGACGCAGGGCCGCGTTCCCGGTCAGGTACCCCAGCCCGGCCACCACCATCGCGATGAGGACGGCACGCAGCACGGCGGCGCTGGACAACCGCAACGGCACGGCGCCACCCCCACCCACGTCCGCGCGTACCTCCCGGCTCGGCACCTCCCGATCCTCGCGGAGTGAGCCGCCACCGGTGACCGATTCCTGGGAACAAGCGCCCGGCCCGGCGGCGCTGGACCTGGTGTGATCAACGCTGGGGTTCGACTCTCGCTGCTGGACCGGTCCCGTACTCGCGCCGGCGAGGCCGAGGCGGCGGCGCTGCGCGGCAGCGTCGCGCGGGCCGTGCGGGCCGAGCGGCTCGGATACGACCGGTTCTGGGTCGCCGAGCACCACGGGGTGCCCGGGATCGCCGGTGCTGCCCCGGCGGTACTGCTGGCCGCCGTCGCCGGAGCGACGACGCGGATCCGGCTGGGGTCGGCCGGGGTGATGCTGCCGCACCACCAGCCGCTGGTCGTCGCCGAGCAGTTCGCCATGCTGACCGCGTTCGCTCCGGGCCGGGTCGACCTGGGGCTGGGCCGCTCCCCCGGTTTCACCGCACCGGTGCGGCGGGCGCTGCGGCAGGGTGACAGCGACTTCGCCGCCGACCTCGCTGAGCTGCGCGGATACTTCGACGGGACGGCCGAGGTCACGCTGCGTCCGCAGCCGGACGGCCCGGTGCCGCTCTCCGTGCTGGCCACCGGGAGCGGGCTTCGGGTCGCGGCCGAGTTCGGGCTACCGGTGATCGTCGGCGGGCCGCTGCTGGGTGTGGGCGGCGACCCGGCGCCCGGGCTGGAGGCGCTGGCCGGCTATCGGCGCGCTTTCCGGCCGTCGGCGCAGCAACAGGAGCCGCGGGTGGCGATCAGCCTCGACGTGCTGATCGCCGACACCGAGGCCGAGGCCGCCGAACTCGCGGTTCCGGAGGCGTGGGCGATGGCCTTTGCGCGTACCCATGGGGTGTTTCCGTCTTTGGAGCCGGCGGCGGCGATCCGGGCAGTGACCCGGACCGCGCGCCAGCGGCAATATATGGACGAGACCGTCGCGGCGGCGATCGTCGGCACGCCGGCCCGGGTGGAGAGCAGGCTCGCCGAACTGCTGGACCGCACCGGGGCCGCCGAGCTGGTCGCCGCGGGCAGCACCTTCGACCGGGACGCTCTGGAGGCCTCGGACGCGAGCCTGGCCGCGTTGTTCGGCCGTTCCTACCCGAGTACGGCGGAGGCGGTCAGGGCCACGGACTCCAGGCGGTCGGCGATCCGCGTCGACTGATGCGCGACGATCAGCTCGTCGGCCTGGGCCTCCTTGGCGAAATCGGTGAGGTACGCGCTCACCTCGTCCGGGGTGCCCACCGCCGTGTAGGTCAGCATCGCGGCGAGCTGACGGCCGTTCGGTGTGGTGAGGAAGGCGTCGATCTCCGCGTCGCTGTACTCCCCCGGGCCGGAGGACCGCGTGACCAGGCCGCGCACCAGCGTCCGGCGGGTGGTCTCGAACTGATGCCGTGCGGCGTCCGACGAGGCGGCGGCCACCACGTTCACACCGGCGATCACGTACGGCGACGACAGCTGCGCCGACGGGGTGAACTCCTGGCGGTAGGCCGTGACCGCCTCGTGGAGCAGGCCGGGCGAGAAGTGCGAGGCGAACGCGTAGGGCAGGCCGTACGCGGCGGCGAGCCGGGCGCCGAACATCGACGAGCCCAGGATGTAGAGCGGCACGTTGGTTCCGGCGCCGGGCGTGGCTTGGACGCCTTCGATCCGTGACTCGCCGCTGAGATAGCCCTGCAGTTCGAGGATGTCCTGCGGGAACGACTCCGCCGACATCGGATCGCGGCGCATCGCCCGCATGGTGGCCTGGTCGCTGCCGGGCGCCCGGCCGAGGCCCAGATCGATCCGGTCCGGGTACAGCGACGCGAGGGTGCCGAACTGCTCGGCGATCACCAGCGGCGAATGGTTCGGCAGCATGATGCCGCCGGCACCGAGCCGGATCGTCGAGGTGTTCCCGGCGACATGCCCGATCAGCAGGCTCGTCGCACTGGAGGCGATCCGGGCCATGTTGTGGTGTTCGGCGTACCAGATCCGCTCGTAACCGTGACTCTCGGCAGTCTGAGCGAGTGCGACGGAGTTCGCGAAGGCCTGCGCGACGGTTTCGCCGGGGGCGATGGGCGCGAGGTCGAGGATCGAGAGGCGCAGCCCGGCCGGGGAGGTACGTGTCATAAGCGGAGCAACACCCGGCCAGCCATGATCGTTCCCGCGACCGCTCGGAAACACCGGGCGTTGACAAAGACGACAGGCCTGGCCGCGAGGCCAGGCCTGTCGTACAACGTGCGGTTGATCGCCCTGACTCAGCTCTCGTCAGGCTCCCAGCCTGCCGCCCGCAAGCGGGCCGCCACCACTTCGATCTCCTCGCGGTTCGCGTTCCGCGCGGACAACGCCCGCGGAATGTCGTTCGAAACGTCCCATCGGTTCCGGCCCGTGAAGAGCGCGATCGTCTTGGAGAGGTTCTCGTCGGACATGTCCTCGTACAGACACGCGAGCAGGCTCAGATAAGAATCGTCACCGATCCCGTCGGGAAACGCCTGACGCAATGTGGCGACCATGTCAGCGATCGGATCCACATCTACCTTCCCAGGAAATTGAACGGAGGATGGACGATCGCATCGAACTCGACATTCTGCGCCAGAGCTCCGCGAAGGAACTTCTCGTCGCCGGTGAAGATCTGCATGCCGAGTTTGTCTGCCGTACCGAAGATCAGTTTATCGTTCGCGCCGACCTTCTTGGTCTCGACCAGGGCCGAGGCTCTAGCGGTGGGGCTGTCGGGCACGATCCTGACCTTGCCCATCAGTCCCGCGACGAGATCGCGCTCGACCGGCCCGGCCAGGCGTGACGCCGCGTCTTGGAACTCGGTGAGTGCGGTCTGGCACATGTAGATCTGCCGGTCCCCGATCTGGCTGCGGATGCGATCCGCCATGTTCTGATTCGCCGAGGAGAGCGCTCTGGCCGTCCCCGAGTCGATCATGACGCCGTCGCTTCCGCCGCCACCGCCACTGCCGCCACCGCCACTGCCGCCGCCACTGCCACCGTCATCCGCCTTGCCGGCGCCGCCGCCTCCGCTGGAGCCGCCGCTGTTCCGAGCGGATCCGCCGGAGGAGCCACCGGGCCTGGACCCGCCGCCATTTCCACCGTCGGCACTGGAAACAGATGAACTCTTCGGCGCAGCCTTGGCCTGGGCCTGTTTCTGGACCGCGCCGCCGGTTTTCTTCGTAGCAGTGGTTGCCTTGTTGCTTGTCGTATTGACCTTGTCGGCGGCTTTCTTCTTCGCCGCCTGTGCCGCCTTCTTGGCCCTTTCGATTGCCAGCTTTTTAGCGTTGAGTGCCGCTGCTTCCGCTGCTCGCGCAGCGGCCAACACCGCTTCTGCCGCCTTCTTGGCGGTTTTCCACGCTGAGATCGCAGCGATCGTACGATCGATGGCCTTGAGTACCGCCGGGATCTTCCCGAGTTTCGCCCAGGGGATCGCGCCGATGATCAGGCTGCCGCAGGCCCACATGTCACCGCCGAAGCAGTTCATCGCGTCGGTGATGCCGATGAAATCCTTGAGCATCGACCAGGCGGCCGACAGGATCACATCGGTCAGCGACCGGTTCGCGTTGGCCTGCGCCTCAGCGATCTGCGCCGCGGAAAGACCAGCACCGGCAAGCGCCGACGCCAACTCCGAAGCGGTCAGAGTGATCGACCGGCCGGTCGGGTCGGCGTGCGTCGCCGGGTTGTTGTGGGCATAGGCGTAACCGTTGGACTGCAGCGGGTCAGCCAGGTCGAGCACCGGGTCCGGGGAAAGGAATCGGCCCACCGCCGGGTCGTAGAATCGCGCGCCGAGCGCCGTGAAGCCGGACGCGTCATCGCGCGTGGCCCCAAGGAATCCGGCCCGTGTCTGCATGTTGCGTGCGAGCACGGCCGTGCCACGTTCGTTGCCGAACGGGTCCTGCTTGCGGATCCGGAAACCCATCCCGCCGGCGAGGCTGACCTCGGCGTACGGAGTGCCCTGATGGTCACCGGTCAGCGCGGCCATCGCAGAGGCCGCGCCGCCCTGGGCATAACGGAGCACCGTGCCACCCGGCACCGAGTACGCGCGCTGGGTGTTGACCGGCGCGCCGCCCGGCTGAACGGTGAGCTGAGATTCACCAAGGTTCAGCGTCGCCTGCTTGCCCTGGATGGTGAGCAGCCGGGAACCGCCAGGACCGTAGATGTAGGTGGTCTGGTCCTGCGGTGCCCACACCTGGCCGGCGTTGCCGGTGGCACATGCCACCAGCGAGACCCCGGTGTTGTCGGCGGTGGCGGTGATGCACAACCCGGACGCCACGTGGGTCAGCTGACCGGTAACCGTGCGCCGGAGCTGCTGAGCTGCCGAGCCGTCACACTTCTGCAGTGCGACAGCCGATCCGGCGGTGTTCGCCGCCGGCTGAGCGCACCAGCCGCCGTCGTACTGCGACAGGGTGCCGAGGTTCGCGTCCGCCTGACCCGGCGTCGAACGGAAGCTCCACTTCTGCGCCGGGCTGCCGTTACAGCCCCAGAGCTGGACCTTCGCGCCCGCCGCGGCAGCGCCACCACTGACATCGAGACAGGCGTTGTTCAGGCCGATGTACGACGTCTTGCCGTTGCCGCCCTGGCCGGAGATCCGCTCGACCTGTCCGTCGAAGGTCCAGGACAGCTCCTGCTTCTCACCGGTCTGCACCGAGGTGACCGAGGTCGTGTCGCCGGTCAGCGAGTACAGACGCTCCGCCTCGGCGGTGACCTGCGCACCGGCCGGAGTGGTGTACTTCTCCGTCACCTTGGTCAGCGTGCCGGGCTGGCTGCCGTCAGCTTTACCGTAGGTGTACGTGCTGGTGGCGTCCTTGGCGGTCGCCCCGGTGATGTCCTTCTCGACCAGCTTGGTGCGGTTGCCCAGCAGGTCGTACTCGAATTCCTGCCAGTACCCGGCGTTGTCCTTTCCGGCGGCGACGTTGACCGTGCCGTCAGTACCGACCGGGCCGGCCGCGCAGGACTCCTGGTCCTTCGACGTCCACGACTTGGTCAGCTGACCAACCATGTCGTAGTTGAAGCACTGCCGCTCCTCGAACCCGACCGAACGCTCGCGGATCGCAGTGACATTGCCCGCATTGTCGTAGCCATAGGACCGGTGTGACGCCAGGACACCACCGACGAGGGTCTTGTCGGCGGTGTTCTCCCGGTAGACCTGCTGGTCCTTGAGAGCACCGTCGGCCTCGTCGTAGCTGTTGAGCGCCCAGACCCGGTACGGCTGTGCACCGAGTGTCGAGCGCATCAGCTGTCCGTACGGGGAGTACGCAGTCTCGGCGCCGTACCAGTCCTGGCCCGAGACCGAGAGGGGCAGGCCCTCGGCGTTGTACCGGGCGAGAAGCTTCTCGCTCGGGAAGTTACCGACCGCCGGCAACGTCACCGACTCGGACAGACCGGTGTCGGTGTACGTGTAGTTGTAGCTGTACGACGTCTTCAGACCCCACGCTGTGGCGATGTCCGCCGGCAGCGTCAGCGTGGTGCCGGTCGGCTGGTAATCGCTGGTGTACCCGGCGACTGTCTGCTTGTACGGCTTACCGTCGGTGTACCTCGTCGAGGTCGCCGGCATGCCCTTGCCGCCCGCCGCCGAGTCATAGGTGAACTCAGCCCGCAGGTCGGTCATCTCCCAGCCCACGTACTGCTTGGACGGGCGAGAGAGATCGTCGTACTCGGTGACGAGTGTGGTGCCCTTGGCGTTGGTCGTGGAGATGATCCGGTCGCGGTGGTCGTAGGTGTTACTCGTGGTGCCGCTTTCCGGGTCCTTCGCCTGCACCACCCGGTTGCGCTGGTCGTAGGTCCAGGACCAGGCGTTGCCGGCCTTCGCCTCGGAGTTGGTGGCCTTCACCATCTGACCGGACGCGTTGAACTCGTACCGCATCGAGGTGAAGCCGGCGGTAGCCGCGTTGTTGAACGTGTCCACCCGGCTGGTCCGGCCCAGAGCGTCGGTGAACACCCGGTAGGAGGCCGCGCCCGACGGGTTGCGGACGATCGACCAGTCTTCGCCGTATTCGTACTTCGTCGCCCTGGCGGGCGTCTCGGCGCCGCGCAGGATCGGAAGTTCCTGGAGCACCCGGCCGAGGCCGTCGTAGGTGTACCGGGTCGCGTTCGGAACCGCGATCTCCGAATCCGGGGTGAACAGGTTGCCGGACGGGCTGCCTGCGGTGAAGTAGGCGTTGTTGGTCTGCCACACCTCGCCGGAGCTGTTGTACAGCGTGTCAGTGATCAGCCGGCCGCCACCGGTGGCCGGCTCCTGCGACTGCCGCTCACGACCCAGACCGTCGTAGATCGTGATGGACGTTTCGACGCGGTTCTCGTGACCCCGCGCCTTGGTGACGACGTACGGCGGCTTACGAATGCCGTCAGCGTCCGGCTTCGGGATCGTGTAGGTCGCCTCGAAGTCCGGGATCGCCGCACCCGCACGGCCCGGCGCCCAGCCCTTGATCAGCCGGCCCAGCGGGTCGTACTCAGCGGTGCTGATGTGACCGTTGGCGTCGGTGGTCTTGACCGAGGCGGCGCGGCCGGGCTCGAGTTCCTGGGTCTGCTTGTGGCCGAAGCCGTTCTCCTCGGTCACCTTGAA
>NZ_QLMJ01000008.1 GCF_003259845.1 Actinoplanes lutulentus | reverse complement strand
CAGGTTCGACAAACTCGGCGTCAACTACCAGGCCACCCTCGACCTGGTCGAGATGCTTGACTGGCTACGCGCGGTCCCTGACGGACATGATCCGCGGGACAGAACCTAGCCGGCTGGCTTGCCAGGCCGAAGTCGGTAGCAGCACCCACGGCTTCCCTAGTACTTTGAGCGTTCCGAACGTCGCCGCGATGGGGAGCTGACGATGACGCTGGGCACCAAAGGCTCGCGTCGGATCGCTGTTGATGGCGTTTCGTATCGCTGGCGGATTCGTCGTAAACCGACCTATTGCCAAGCAATGGGCTGGTCGGCGTTCACCTTCGCCGTCGGCCTTGCCGAAGCTACGGGCTCGACGCTGGTGGTGACGATGCCATTCGCACACCCGAGCAACTGGATGCAATTGCCGAGCGGACCGGTCACTCCGGCCACCGTTGAAGCCAGCATCCGTCACGCCCTGGCTGACGGCTGGCGGCCCAACCGACCCGGGCTGCCGCACATACTCAGTGAGTGGGTTTGTCGGGATACAGCGATAACGCCTGATCCCGATCGTGGCTAAGAAGTGGTCGCTGCCGGTGCAAGCAAATGCCAGATTCGGCTCTGTGAAAGTGAGAGTGTCGGCGTTGCCGGTTGAAGTTCCGGGGGCATTCGCAGGAGGCAACCGATCGGCGATCTTCCGGAGCCAGACCGAAACTCGAGGCGTCTCGTCGCAGGTGAGGGCTGGATAGCGGAAGCTCCACGAGGCACCGCCGGCCTTGGCATTCCCCTCGATTACATGCCAGCTGAACCGTTGGCCTGGATCCTCCGCATCGGGGAACTGGTATCCCGAGACACGCAGCTCCAGGTGGGTGCCGCCGGTGTCGCTGAGGTGCACCTGCGCAGTCTGACACAGCAGACCACCTACGGCGCACCGAGCACGCATCGCGGCAGAAGAGGACGTTGCTATGAACCGGTGGAAGGCGCTGGCCGGAGTGGTTCGCCATTGACTTCCGTTCTCCCGGCCAAGTCCCACCAGAGCGTTTCGTCTTCGACGACGTACGGATGCCACTTGCCTACGGTGCCACCTTGTTCGAGAGCGTCCGCGATCGCTGTCAGATAGGCGCTCAAGGACGGCCAGCCATCTGAGAAGTCCGCAGGATTGGAAGTCGCCGCCATACCTAGTCGTCCGCAGCGCGGTCCAGGTCGCATGTCGATGACTTGCAGGCCGTAACCGGCATCGCCGAACGGGAGCCAGAGTTCGTGCCACCAAGGCTCGGCGCTGGGCGCATGGACCGTGAAGCCGTCAACGTCAGGCGCGATGTCCATCCGGATCTCATACTGCTCGCTGATTTCCTTGACGGCGAGCGGCTTTGCTTCCGGGAACAGGTTTGCCTGTTCAATCAGACCGTCGTGGCGTAGTAAGGACTCGACGAGCTCTGCCGGGAAAGCTACGCCTGTCTGAACCTCCGTAGCCATGATCAGGTCAGACGTCGCCGGGCCGGCGAGTCGGGCGCCGCTTCTCGGGGTGTGCTGGTGCAGCCAGCCCTCTATCCGGATCCAGGCTTCTGTCACGGTCGCCACGCAGCAACTCTATGACCGCCGACGCGAACGCCATCTGGCGGTCACGAACGTTACGGCACCCTCCTACGACGCCCGCCCGATCAGCGGCAAGAGAGTGAGTCGACCGCGGCTGTGGAGATCGGCTCTGGGACACGTGCGCGGCGATTAGGTGGCTGAGAATCGCTACGCTACGTCCGTGGAACACATTGTGGAGATCGCCATCGCGGGGTTGGGTGGATTAGCCCTGCTCAGCCGGGGCATCCTGGTCCTGCTCCGTGGCGAGAACCCGATCGTGAAGGCCACGGGGCGGACATGGCGGAATGCGGGCGAAGCCGGCATGTTCTGGCTCCTGCTCGGATCTGCGATGCTGCTTGTCGCGTTCATGTGGATCAGCGCCGCCACAGGGTTCGCCGGCCCGGACGGTCTGGTCGGGCCGGAGTTCGGGTTCTCTATCAGCTTCGCGCCCGCCCTGCTGTGCGTCATCGCCGTTACGCGCTACCGGCCTCGCAAGGTCACTGACCTGCGCAGCAATTCATGATTTCAAGCGGGCGACCGCTCGTTCGGCGTGATCAATGCCAGCGATAATCCGGTGCCGTGGGTGGACCAGCACTCTCAGCGGCATGTCCGGGTATTCGATCGCGGCGCGGCGAAGGACCAGGCATCATCGTGCGATGACGGACCGCAAGTCGGTGATCATCCTTGTCGACGATCTACGTTCATTCGTTGACGCCCGGCCGGCCGAGGTGGCTCGCACAAGCTCAACTGGAGTCAAGCTTCTCGACCGTCACCGGAGCCGCCGGATCGATGAGCTCTGGCTCGACCATGATCTGGGCGACGATGACACCATCTGGCCGGTCGTGGAAATCCTTGAACAGGCTGCCTTCGAGGGCCAGCCCTTCGACGTCGGTGTCGTCATCATTCACTCAGCCAATCCCGCAGGCGCCGCGAGAATGGCGCAGGCCCTCAGACGCTGGAACTATCCGGTCCGAGTCGCTGCTGGCGATCCCGCGGTGGGCTACGTTGACGGACTCGACCCCACTGGATGACCTGACGTGTCGCGTTGACCGGAAGCCGCTCCGTAGCCGGTAGTGGATGCCAAGGGACGTTACTGTTCTACCGTGCCGGATCGCCGTGAAAGTTGTCGATGGGACTATCTCCAGGATGATGTGTGGGGTGTCTCGGGGATTGCTGGCGGGATGGTCGAGCTGACCCTGCGGACCGGTCCGCCACGCCCTTTGGCAGCCACCCTCTCGGAAGCCGAACTGGCGAACGCAGCAAACGTGATGCCGAAGGTCGCCGACGCGGTACGACGCGGCGAGTTCAGCCGAATCCAGTTGGGTACGGCGTTTGACAGCGCGATCGGCCGGGATCCGTTCAAGCAGGTGACTGCTGCCCCTCGAAGCGGAGGAATGTTCCCATGGTGGGCCGACCTCGCCTACGTCGTCGTCGGCCTCGGGTTCGCCGCGAATCACAACAACCTGGTGCTACGAATTGCCGGCTGGACGCTCGCGGCGATCGCCTTCGCTGATCTCGTCACGCAGGGTTGGCGCAGACTCCGCAGCTGACATCCATTTGCTTAGCAATCGCTCACGGGGGCGGGTTGGAGAAAATCCACGTTTCCCACTCCTCGCTGGTCACCCTAATGCTGGCCTCGCCATCGACTGACAACGCAACAAACCCGATGTCATGGCCGGGCAATCCAATCGCGCTAGCACGCGGTGGCTTCCTACTCACCTGAGCCTGCAGCCAAGGTAGGCCACCTGCCCCCTCGACAGAGAGCAATACCGTGCCGGCTGAGTCAAGCGTGCCGCTGTGTGAGCTGAGGTCCCACCACGCGCGATCCAGCTGATCGTCATGGTCGGCGTCGTCGTAAGAGATCCGCATCAATGGCGTAGCCGAGGCCAATATGAAGGGCTTCCACGCCGCCATAGGGGACGGCAGATGCGGCACCTCCACGAACTCCTGGACAAGAAAGCCTGCCACGGCCACCAAGGTTCGAACGGTACGCGCCTCGACCATGCTCACCTCTCCCAGCGGTCGCGCGGCGGCGTGGGCACCCTCCCACGGTTATTGATCCCCACGATGCCACGCGCCCGAGCCGCGTCGTTTCAGTCCCTCAGAATCTGCAACTCGTCGCCCCAGCTTTCGATGACAGGCGTGAGTACGGGGATCGCGACCTGACTGTCGAATGCCGCACACGACGTTTCGACACGCTGGAAAGTCGCGCGGATCGCCGATGGGTCGCCATCCAGGGTGGCGGTCAGCAAGGCGAGCAGTTCCTCGGCGCGCCAGAGGGTAAGGGGGTGCTGGCGGAGTTCCCAGGGAAGGTATTTGTGGTACGGGCGCACCCGTCCTTCCAAGGTGAAGATGACATCCAGGAGCCAAGGCACCGACTCTGCGGCGTCCAGACGTCGTTCCAGCGAGCGTCCGTCGCGGTCGTTCTTGAGAGCGCGGTAGGCGAAATTGAGCCAGCCGTCGAGCCGGTCATGTTTGACGAGAATCGATGCGGCTTCGTCGGCCGTGACCGTGGCTTGCCGATGAAGCGCGGATGCCGACCGCCCTTCGGTGCGATCCAACAACACCGGCGCCCAAGCGAATGACCAGCGGTACCACCATCCCTCGGTGCCGAATGACGGCACCCGCTCCAGGTCAGAGATCGCGACGATGGTCTCGTCCAGCGCCGCGGAACGGCTCGTCTGGGGTCCGCGGCCACCGGTGTCGGCGAGCACGGTGAAGACATCGAGATCCGATTTCTCCGTCGCCATGCCTCGACCTGCTGAGCCGGACAAGACCAGTCCCACGATATTCTCTCCGTAGTCCGCTTCGTTGCGACGCACCAAGTCTGCGAGTACGTCCCGGTGCTCGGAAGAGAGGCTGGGTGGCAGTTGCAGCGCATCAACCTGGTCAGTCACAGTCGCCACGTTCACCCCTGGAGGTCGGCGTTGCAAGCGATTTGCGCTACGGATCTGCGCCCTCTCTTCGGCATGTGAGGGCACCTGCGACACATCACGATTCGCGGTTGAACAGGTGCTTTGACCAGACGTAGCTGCCCAGGGCGATCACCGCGCACCACGTCAACGCGATCCACCAGCTGTTGCCGATGGGCGTACCCATGAGCAGGCCTCGCAGGGTCTCGATGATGGGAGTGAAGGGCTGGTTTTCGGCTATCCATCGCAGGCCCGCCGGCATCGAGTCGGTGGGGACGAAGCCGCTGCTGAGGAAGGGCAGCAGGACCAGCGGCATGGGCAGGTTGCTCGCGGTCTCGACGCTGTCGCTCACCTGGCCCAGGGCGGTCGCCAGCCAGATCAGGGAGAACGCCACGACCAGCAGGAACCCTGCCGCTGCCAGCCATTCCAGCAGGCCCGCCTCGGGGTGGAAGCCGGCCAGCATCGCTACGCCGGTCACGATCGTGACGGCGATCGTTGCCTGGATCATGGCGCCGACGACGTGGCCGGTCAGGACTGAGACGCGGGCTATGTGCATGGTGCGGAATCTGGTGATGATGCCTTCGGTCATGTCGGTGGCGATCGCGATGGCGGTGCCCTGGACCGTGGACGTGATGGTCATCAGGATGATCGCGGGGGCCACGTAGTTGGCGTAGGCCGAACGGCCGTCGTCGGCGGCCGCGCCCAGGCCGGCGCCCAGCGTGCCGCCGAAGACGTAGACGAACAGCAGCAGGAAGACCACGGGCATGCCGATGAGCAGCAGGGTCATCGACGGGTAGCGCAGCATCCGTTTGACGTTGCGGCGCAGCATCGTCGCCGAGTCGCGCAACGGGTAGAAGGGCAGAGCCTGGGTGGTCATGGTGATCACCTAGCTTTCGACGAGACGGTGGTCAGGGCCAGGAACACGTCGTCCAGGTCCGGGGTATGCACGGACAGTTCGTCCACCTCGATCGCGCGGTCGTCGAGGTGGCCGATCAAGTCCTTCAGGGCGCGCAGGCTGCCGTCGCTCGGGACCCGCAGCGCGAGGGTGTCGGTCTCGCGGGATGCCTGGCCCAGGACCGCCATCGCCGCGTCGAGGCTCTGCGGCTCGGCGAAGCGCAGCCGGACGTGTCCGCCGGGGATGCGGCGTTTCAGCTCGTCCGGGGTTCCCTCGGCGACGATCCGGCCCTGGTCGAGGACCGCGATCCGGTCGGCCAGCTCGTCGGCCTCCTCCAGGTATTGCGTCGTGAGGAAGATGGTGACGCCGCCGGATACCAGGTCGCGGATGATCTGCCACATGTTGCGCCGGCTGCGCGGGTCCAAGCCGGTGGTCGGCTCGTCGAGGAAGATCAGCTGCGGGCTGCCGACCAGGGTCATCGCCAGGTCGAGGCGCCGCCGCATGCCTCCGGAGTACGTCGACACGGGCTTCTTGCCGGTGTCGGCCAGGTCGAACTGGTCGAGCAGGTCAGCGGCGCGCCGGCGGCCCTGTGCCCGGGGCAGGTGGTGCAGATCCGCCATCAGCGTCAGGTTCTCCGCGCCGGTGAGCAGGTTGTCGACGGCGGAGAACTGGCCGGTGACGCCGATCGCGGCACGGACCGCGTCCGGATCCCGGGCCAGGTCGTGTCCGGCCACCCGGGCCTCGCCGGCGTTCGCACCGAGCAATGTGGACAGAATCTTCACGGTGGTGGTCTTGCCGGCGCCGTTCGCGCCGAGCAGCGAGAACACGGTTCCGTGCGGCACGGTCAGGTTGATGCCGTCGAGCACGGTGTGCTCGCCGAACGCCTTGCGAAGCCCGGACACCTCGATCATCGTTCGCCTCCTCGGTGGATGGTGATGTCGCCGTACGTGGTGCGGCCGCGGACCTCAACCGTCTCGTCGGTCGCGTCCGGCCCGGGGGAGTTCTCCAGGAGATTGCGTACGCGTCCGAAGCTGGTGTTCACGTCGAGCCATGCCGCGGTGCCCGAGGCGATGCCGACGTCCAGGTTGCCGAGTGCCGTCTCCAGCACGACCGACCCGCGAGCCACCGAGCCGAGCCGGACGCTGCCGTTGGACGACTTCGCGTCGGCCCCGGCGCCGGCCTGCTCCACGGTGATGTCGCCGTTGGCGGCGCGTACGCGCACCGTCCCGGTCACCGCGGCGATCGTGGTGTCGCCGTTGGAGTTCTTGAGTACGGCATTGCCGTCGATCTCGCCGACCGTGATCCGGCCGGTGCCGGTGGCGATGTCCGCGTCGCCAGCGATGCTGGTGGCGGTGACGTCACCGGCTGACGTCCGTACGCGCAGCGCGCCCGTCTGCTCCACCGAGACGTGCCCGGCCGCGGTCTTGAACCGGGACTCGCCGAGCCGGCCGGTGGCACGCAGGTCACCGAGCTGGACTTCGGCGGTCACCCGGGAGTCGGCGGGCAGCTCGATGGAGACCGTCACCGACTTGGTCTTGTGGGAGAAGTCGAAAACGCGCTTCGGGCCGGTGACCCGCAGCGTGCCGGTGCTGAAGTCGACGCGTACCTGCTGGGCGGCCTCGACGTCGGAGTCGTTGGCCTCGTTGCTCGGGCGGACCTCGACGATGGTGTCGACGCGGTCGCCGGCGGCGATGGTCACGTGGCCGACGCTGAGGTCGACCGCCACGGAAATCGGCTCGGATGTGTCGAAAATGGGCATGGTTGTCCCCACGGTTGTCGGGTCTCTCAAAAGATGGAGGTCAGCGGACCCAGCCGGTGAAGCCCTGCTTGGCCTTCCGCGGCTCGGCAGGCTGGTCGCGCTCGGGGCGTTGCAGAGCGGTGGCGGCCGCGCGGACCAGCCAGGCGTTCACCGAGCGGCCCTCCTTGGCGGCGGCCTCTTCGATCGAGGCTTTGAGCTGCTCGGGAAGGCGCACGTTGATCCGGGCGGCGGGGCCGTCCTCGGAGATCGGCGGCTCGGAGCCCGCGGAGGAAGAGGCGGGAGAGGCCGGAGCGGCAGAGGCGGGCTCCAGAACAGCGGGCGTAGTCACCACGAAATCAGGGTCGCGGCCGCGGAGACGGACCTCGACCGAGCCCGGGGCCAGGTCCTGGGTGATCTCGTCGGCGGCGGCCGACAGGGCGTCGAGCAGCGTCATCCGGATCGCTGATTCGAGCGGCCCGGTCAGGCGCTCGACCAGCGCGCGGGAGTCCTCGCCGCCGGCTTCGGCGAGGGAGGCGAACTCCCGGCCGAGGTTGTTCACGTACGTGGTCAAGTCCATGACACCACTGTGGCACAGCTATGGCACCACTGCAAGCCATGGTGGTGCCATTTTGGCACCACCATGGCTCCATGAAAATCAGGGCGTGGTGCAGGCGAGCGTCGGAGCGGTGTTGGTGCTGGTGAACGTGCCGGTGAAACCCCAGCTCGTGGACGCGCCGGCCGCCAGTGAGCCGTTGTAGCCGAGGCTGCGGGCGGTGACGGTGTCGCCGGAGGTGGTGATCGCGGCGTTCCAGGTGCTGCTGAAGCGCTGGCCGTTGGGCCAGGTCCAGGTCACGGTCCAGCCGTTGATCGCGGCCGAGCCGGCTTTCACGGTGACGGCACCCTGGAAGCCGCCGGGCCAGGAGTTGGAGACCGCGTAGGTGGCGGTGCAAGCACCAGACGGAGGGGGAGTGCTGGGTGAAGGCGATGACGAGGGCGAAGGCGATGACGAGGGCGAAGGCGATGAAGGCGCCGGTGACGACGGCTGGCTTCCGAAAACGGTCGCCTCCTTCGACGTCGCCTTGATGCCATTGGCACCGTTGAAGATCCGCTGGCCCCACGTCGTCAGTGCGGCCGCGTTGAAGTTGGTGACCATGTCGAGATATTCGACGCCGCCCCCGTTGCCACTCCACGACCAGCCCAGATAGCCGATTCCGCGCGCCTGCGCGGTGGCCAGGATCGTGTCCTCGTCCGGATTGCCGTCCGAGTGGTCGAACCCGAACTCACCCACCACCACCGGCAGCCCGGCACTCTGGAACCGGCCCAGATAGTCGGTGATCTCCGCGGCGGTGTCGAACACCCCGTACATGTGGATGGAGAAGACGGTGTTGCGGTTCGGGTCGGCGGCGAAGACCGAGGCCGCGTTGTCACGCATGATGAACTGCCAGTCCTGGCCCCAGTTCGGCGCGTCCACCATGATCTGGTGCTGGAATCCGGCGGTGCGCAGCCGGGTGATCGCCGACTTGGTGTCGGCGGTCCAGGACGACGCGGCAGTGCCGTTGCCGTAGGGCTCGTTGCCGATGTTCAGGATGACGAAGCTCTCCTGGCCGTCGAGCGCGGACTTCACCGAGATCCAGTAATCCACGGCCTGGGCGAGGGTAGCGGCGCCGGACTGCTCGCCGTACCCGGTGGTGTCGTGCACTTCGAGGACGCAGATCAGCCGGTTCGCCTTGCACTGGCTGATCACGTTGCTGACGTCGGACGCCTCGTTCTTGGTCCAGCGCTGGCCGCTCGCGAGCACGACGCGGACGGTGTTCGACCCGAGGGCCTTGGCGCCGGACAGTGACGACGAAAGCTGCGACGGGTACCACGTGTGGGCGTGGTTGACGCCGCGCATCACGAACGGACTGCCGTTCGCATCGACGATGGTCGTACCGGACACGCTGAAGCCGGTGGCGGCCTGAGCGGGTTGTGCGGCGACGAGGACGGCCGCCGCGCAGGTGAGCAGAGCGGCCAAGCCGCCCCACCATTTCGATCTCATGGGGATTCCTCCTGGGGGACGCAGGATTCGGGAGCGCTCCCAACATGCGCCGAGGCATCCACCCCTGTCAACGTCCGGAGGGGAGAAACTTAAGCCATTTAAAAATCCCCCGAACGTACGCGTGAAACGGTCACCCCCGGGCCTGCCGGAGCGCCGCCACCACCATGCCGAACAGCGCCACGCCCGAGCCGACCCCCGCGATCAGCCCAACCGTCGCCGCCGACTCGGTCAGGGCCCAGGCCGCGAAACCGGCCAGGCCGAGGACCGTCATCACGGCGCCCAGCCAGTGGTACATCGGCATCCGCCATGCCCAGGCCAGGGCGAAGAAGTGCACACCGACCACAGTGGCCACCCAGGCGACCGAGACCTCGTTCAGCTCCAGCACGCCGTTGATCACGTAGAGGCCGCCGAACAGCGCGATCACCTCGACGGCCACGACCAGCCAGTAGCGCCGGTCGGTGAATCCGCGGACATCCGGGACGGTGCCGGGCGCGGCCGCGGTCCGCACGGTGCGGAAGAGCGCCACCAGCAGGGCCACCGCGGCGATCACCCCGGCCAACCGGATGATCAGGGGCCATGGCGAGGACAGGCCGCCGCTGTTGACCAGGATGAACACGGTCCCGAACGAAATCGCCACCAGGCATCCGGTGACCAGTCCGGTTGGTCGGGCATCAGACGTCATGCGGCCGATCCTAGGAAAGATCGATCCTATGTGGGGGGCTGGAGCACGAGCGCCGCTGCTCCGGTCGCCGACGCGGTCGACGCTGCCAGGGACACCGTCACCGTCACCGCGCGGTGCCACGTGCGGCTGTCGGCGGGGGCGATGCGGCGCTGGATGGCCGGGCCGTACACGAACGACGCCGCCGCGAATCCCGCTCCGGTGAGCACGACCAGGTCCAGGTCGAGCAGGTTCACCACCGACTCTGCCGCGGCCGCCACGTACCCCGCGGACTCCTCCAGCAGCGCGCGGCAGGTGGGTGCTCCGGCGCGTGCCGCGCGCGCGATCGCCGCGAAGTCCGCAGACACACCCCGCGAGGTGCGTGCGAGTCCGGCTTCTGCCGCGGCCGCGGCATCTGCCGACGCCAGAGCGACGAGGGTACGCGGACCGGCCACCGCCTCCAGGCAACCTCGCGAGCCGCACCAGCATTCGGGGCCTTCCGGGCGTACGCAGAAATGGCCGAACTCACCGCCTCGCAGGACCCGGCCTTCGATGATGATGCCGGCGCCGAGCCGGCCGCCCATGTGCAGGGCCGCGAAGGCCCGTTCCGGGCCGAGCCGGGCGACCCAGTGCTCGCCGACCGCGGCAGCGGTCGCGTCGTTCTCCACCACTACCGGCAACCCGGTCGCCGAGGCCAGCCGCGCACCGAGTTCATCCGCTTCGTCATGGGGTGCGGGAGAAGCCGCCGCGCCGGCCAGGCCGATGCCCTGGCAGCGGGCCGCGTCGACGCCGGAGCCGGCGAGCAGCACCGCGACGCCGGCCGCGAGCTCGTCGGCGGTCGGTGGAGTGCTGGTCGGGCGGGCCAGGCGGGAGATGATGCCGCCGGTCTGGCCGGTCAGCACGAACGTGGCGACGCCGGCGTCGAGGTGGACGCCGACGGCGATCCGGGCGCCCGGATCGAGGCGCAGCAGGGTGCGTGGTTTGCCGGCGGTGGGCTTGCGGCCGTCCTCGATCACCAAGCCGTCGTCGAGAAGGCGGCGTACGGTCATGGAGACGGCGGCCTCGGTGAGCCCGGTCGCGGCGGCGAGTTCGACACGGCTCAGCGGCTCGGCGGCCCGGATCGCGTCGAGGATCGCCTCCCGTGCCCGTCCTCTGGCCGAGCGAACCATGACGGACCCCCTCGTTGACGGGCTTAGTTCAGCAGCTTAAGAATATGGGTATGCGCAAGACCGAGCTACACACCGGCTGGACCGTCCGCGCGACCGGCGGACCGGTCCCGCCGGAGATCGCGGAGCGCACGGTGCCCGCCACCGTCCCGGGCACCGTGCACACCGATCTGCTCGACGCCGGTCTGATCCCGGACCCGTACCTCGGCGAGAACGAGGGGGCGCTCGCCTGGTTCCACCGGACCTCCTGGCGGTACGACACGGTGCTGCGCGCCGAACCGGCCGCGCCGGGGGAGCGCCTCGACCTGGTCTTCGACGGCCTGGACACCGTCGCGACCATCGAGCTGGACGGCGTGGAGATCGGCCGGACGGCGAACATGCACCGCGGGTACCGGTTCGACGTGAGCGCGCTGGTCACCGGCGAGGACCAGACGCTCACCGTGCGGTTCGCGTCCGCCCTTGAGTACGCCGAGCGGCTGCAGGACGAGATCGGCGAGCGGCCCCGGCCGTACCCGCACCCGTTCAACGCGGTGCGCAAGATGGCCTGCTCGTTCGGCTGGGACTGGGGTCCCGACCTGCAGACGGCCGGCATCTGGAAAGCGGTCCGGCTGGAACGCTGGCAGACCGCGCGGATCACCGCCGTCCGCCCGCTGGCGACCCGTGACCATCTGACCGTGGTCGTCGACGTCGAGCGGGCCGCCGGCGTGAACCTGGTCGCCGAGATCTACGTCGGCGAGCACGGCCGGCGCCGCCTGCCGCTGCCCGCCGCGGCCGGCTCCGGAACGGTCGAGATCGACGTGGAGGACGCCCCGCTCTGGTGGCCGATCGGGTACGGCGACCAGACCCTCGTCCCGATCACCGTGAAGCTGCTGTATCAGGGCGACATCCTGGACCGTTTCGATTCGCGGGTCGGTTTCCGCGATGTGCGGCTTGACGAGACGCCGGATGAGCACGGGTCGGCGTTCACCCTTGTCGTCAACGATCAGCCGATCTTTGTGCGGGGACTCAACTGGATTCCCGACGATCATCTGCTGACCCGGATCACGTGTACCACATTGGAGCGCGCGGTGAACCGCGCGGCTCTCGCCAACGCCAATCTTCTGCGGGTGTGGGGTGGCGGCATCTGGGAGAGCGACGATTTCTACGACGTCTGTGACGAGCAGGGGATTCTGGTCTGGCAGGACTTTCCGCTGGCCTGTGCGGCCTATGCGGAGGAGGAGCCGATTCGCTCGGAGATTCTCGCCGAGGCGCGGGAGAACGTCACCCGGCTCGTTCCGCACCCGTCGCTGATTCTGTGGAATGGCGGCAACGAGAACATCTGGGGTCACGAGGACTGGGGCTGGAAAGAGGCTCTCGGCGATTTGACCTGGGGTGCTCGGTACTACTACGAGGATTTCCCGGCGTTGCTGGCCGCACTGGACCCGACGCGGCCCTATCACCCGGGCAGTCCGTCGAGCCCGCTGTCGTCGCAGGCGCATCCCAATGACGACCGTTATGGGACACGGCACGAGTGGGAGGCGTGGAACCGGGAGGACTACACGTTCCACGACCAGTTCGTGCCGCGGTTCTGTTCGGAGTTCGGCTGGCAGGCGCCGCCGGCGTGGGCGACATTGGAGTCGTCGCTGGATGCCGCGGATCTGCGGAAGGACTCGGCGGCGTTTCTGCTGCATCAGAAGGCCGAGGGTGGCAACGCGAAGCTTGATGCCGGGATTACGCGGCACATGCGGCTGCCGGACGATTTCGGGGACTGGCACTGGGCCGCACAGTTGAATCAGGCGCGGGCCACCCGGCATGCGGTGCTGCATCTGCGGTCGCATGCGCCGCGGACGATGGGCAGCATTCTGTGGCAGCTGAACGACTGCTGGCCGGTGACGTCGTGGGCCGTTGTCGACGGGGCCGGCCGGTTGAAACCGGCGTGGTACGCGTTGCGGGCCGCCTATGAGCCGCGGGCGCTGGGATTCGTGGTGCGCGATGGCGGGCCGGTGCTGGCGGCTGTCAACGACAGTGATGCGCGCTGGGAGTCCCGTGCGCAGATCCGGCTCATCGGCTTTGACGGAAAGGTCGTCGAGGAGCGCTGGGCCGACCTCGAGGTGCCGGCGCGTGGCGTGAGCCTCATCCCGGTCGGGGAACCGCTGCCGGTGGGCGACCCGGCCCGCACGGTTCTGGTCGCCGATGCCGGGTCGTTGCGGGCCACGCATCTGTTCGCCGAGGACTACGACCTGGCGTTCGATCCGTCGCCGGTCGAGGTCAGCGTTCGGGCCGTGGATACCGGATATGAGGTGACGGTCAGCGCGTCGGCGTACACAAGGGATCTTGCTCTTCTGGTTGATCGTCTCGCGCCGGACGCGGTTGTCGACGAGATGCTCGTGGATCTGCTGCCCGGCGAGAGCCGAACGTTTTCGGTCACGACGACGGCGACCCTCGACCCCGCCGCGTTCGCGGCGCCCGAGGTGCTGCGCTCAGCGAACTCCCTGACCGGCTGATCGGGGCGGCCGCGGTGAGTGGGCTGGTCGGGTTGGTGCTGGCGGGTGGGGCTGCTGATCAGGTCGGGGTCGAGCCGTTCTTCATGGAGCTCATCGCCGGCATGGAGGAGGCGCTCGGTCCGCACGGCACCTCGGTTCTGCTCCTGGTCGTGCCGGATCGGGAGGCGGAACTCGCGGCCTATGACCGATGGGCCGCCGGTCGCACGGTCTCCGCTGTCGTCGTGGTGAACCTGGTTCATCGCGACGTCCGGCCCGGGCATCTGGCGGCGCTCGGGCTGCCCGCGGTACTGGCCGGCCGGGGTGACGCACTCTTCTCGCGGGTGATCACCGACGACGCTGCCGCGATGGCGGCGGCGATCGATGCGCTGATCGCTCTCGGTCACCGCGACATCGGGCGGGTCAGCGGGCCCACGACCCTCATCCACACCGCTGAGCGGTCCGCCGCCATGTCGGCGGCTGCTGGGGTACGCGTCACCGAAGTCGAAGGCGACTA
Organism: Actinoplanes lutulentus; assembly: GCF_003259845.1. Classification (GTDB taxonomy): domain Bacteria; phylum Actinomycetota; class Actinomycetes; order Mycobacteriales; family Micromonosporaceae; genus Actinoplanes; species Actinoplanes lutulentus. Next base: position 322,487 of record NZ_QLMJ01000008.1, on the reverse strand, counting down.
CAGCTCCGAGTCAGGCGTGCGGGGCATCCGGGCATTGCTCGCGGCGGATCCACGGCCGACCGCGGTGATCTTCGACAACGACGTGATGGCGGTCGCGGCGGAGCAGGAGCTGGCCCGGGCCGGCATCCCGGTCCCGGCCGCGATGAGCCTGCTGGCCTGTGACGACTCGCCACTGTGCGAGCTGGCGACGCCACCGTTGTCGGCGTTGAGCAAGAACGTCCACGAGCACGGCCTGATCCTGGGCGAGGCGATCCTGGCGGCGCTCGGCGGCGCGGCGCCGCAGGATCGCGCGGGCCCGGCGGTCCGCATCCAGCTGCGGGAGAGCACCGGCCCCGCCCCGGCCTGAACGGCTAGTGGACCAGGGTGATCCGGCCGGACTCCAGGTCGTACCGGGCTCCGACGACCGCGGTGTGGCCGGCCTCGACGCTTTCGCGGACGATGTCGCTGGTCTCCAGCAGGGCTTCGGCCTGGGCGCGGACGTTGGCGCGGACCGCGTTCTCCACGCCGTCCGGGTCGTTCACGTACGGGGTGACGATCGGGGTCAGCGCCGCCACGATCGCCGCGATGTGGCCGGGGGCGGTGCCGCCGGTGCGGACCGCGTTCAGGGTGGCGGCCACCGCGCCGCAGCGTTCGTGGCCGAGGACCACGATCAGCGGCGGGACGAACTCCTCGACGGCGTACTCGATGCTGCCGAGCAGCAGGTCGTCGACGATGTTGCCGGCCACCCGGTTGTCGAAGATGTCGCCGACACCCTGGTCGAACAGCACCTCGGGGGAGACCCGGGAGTCCGCGCAACCGAGGACGATCACGAACGGGTCCTGGCCGGCGGCGGTTTCGCGTACCCTCGCCAGGTTTTGATGGGGGTGGCGCGGGTGACCGGCGGCAAAGCGCCGGTTGCCCGCCAAGATCGCCTCCAGGGCCGCGCGGGGTGTTTCCGGAGCCTTGGCGGTGGTGGCCGAGGCGGCGCCGGGCAGGGTGAGCGACCCGGCGAGAGCTCCACCTGCGGCGAGTAGCGCGCGGCGGCGGAGCGAGGTGTGCAGCATGACATCTCCAACCATCGAAGGGTGACGACACATCCTGCATCCGGACATCGATGGATCGCAGTGAACTATCGCTTGCGCGACAGCGGACAGATCGTTTCGCTGGAGTAAAGTGCGGCCATGACCAGCGAACTGTCCATTCAGGTGGTGGGCTCCGGGGTGGACGAGGAGGAGATCGACAGCCGGACACGGGTGTTGCTCGCCGAGATCCGCGAGGCCGATGTGGAGGACGTCGTCCGGGGTGACGGCGGGGTGCTGCCCGGTGGGGCCAAGGCGGGCGAGGTGCTGGCGGTGGGCACGCTCGTGGTGACCCTCGGGCCGATCGTCGTGCAGTCCGTGATGGACATCGTGGCGTCGTGGCTGAGCCGGCAGCCGAGTGAGATCGCGGTGGAGATCGACGGCAAGCGGATCGAGGGGACGAACTTCACGAAGGCGGAGCGAAAAGCGCTTGTTGACGCTTTTGTGAAGAGCCTCGACCAGTAACCCATGGGTTTCTCCGGTGTGCAGTTGCGTGATTTCCAGACGGCCGTTCTGGATGCCTATCCCGGTTCGGATGGGCTTGAGCGTCTGGTTTTCTACGGTCTCGACCGGCAGTTGTCGAACGTCGTCGACCTGCGCAATCCGCTCCCGGTGGTCGTTTTCCAGTTGATTCAGGCGGCGCGGAGTGAGGGCTGGCTCGAGTCGTTGATCGACGCGATTCTTGAGGACCGTCCGGGGAATCTGGCGCTCAAGAGGTGGGCGGAAACCGTGCGGCCGCCCGTTCGGGATTCCTCTCGGGACTCTTCTCGGGACTCTTCCCGGGACTCGACGGATTTCGGTTCGCCTGGTGCTGACCGGCATGCGCTGATCGTGGCGACCTCCCGTTATCAGGATGCCGGGCTTCCGCGGCTGCGCGCCGCCGCCACTGATGCCGCCGGTTTGGCCGAGGTTCTCGGAGATCCGGTGCTGGGCGCATTCGCCGGGACCGTGGTGGAGAACGGCAGCCATGCTCAGATCAGCCGATCGATCGACGACTTTCTGTCCGCGCGGCGTTCGGTCGAGGTGGCTCTGATCTATCTGTCCGGGCACGGGCTGCTCGATGATGCCGGGCGGCTCTATTTCGCTGCCGAGGACACCCAGCGGGACCGGCCGCTCTCCACGGCGATCTCCTGGAACTGGCTGACCGACGTCCTCGACCGGTGCCGGGCCACGCGGCAGATCCTGATCCTGGACACCTGTTACAGCGGTGCGGCGGGCCGGGCTAAAGCGGGCCAGGACGTGCCGGCCGCGGCCCTGCTCGGCGGGCGTGGCCGGGTGGTGCTGACCGCGTCGAGCGCGACGCAGATGGCGTTCGAGGGGGAGCGGGACGACGGGTCGATCTTCACGTCGGCGCTGCTCGACGGCCTGCGCGACGGCGCTGCGGACCGGCTGGGGCGTGGGTATGTCACGGTGCGGGAGGCCTACGATCACGCCCGGGATCTGATGCTGGGGCGGAAGGTCGTGCAGACGCCGCAGATCAACGTGTATCGCGGTGAGGGGGAGATCGTGCTGTCTCGTACTCGTCCGAGGGCTTCATGAGCGCGCTGGTCGGTGAGTCGTTCGCGGTGCCGGAGGTGTATGTCGCCGGTGGGTTTCGGCTGGAGTTGCTGGGGCCGGAGCACAACGAGGCTGATCACACGGCGTGGATGGGGAGCATCGAGCACATCCGGGGGACGCCGGGCTTCGACCGTGGCTGGCCGCCGGTGGGCGGGATGTCGCTCGCCGCGAACCTCGCTGATCTGGAGAGCCACGCTGATCGGTCGGCGCGGCGGGTGGATTTCGCGTATTCGGTGCTCGACCCGGAAACCGGTGACGTGATCGGGTGTGTCTACTTCAAACCTGGTGAGGGTGTTGAGGTGGTGGTGTCGTCGTGGGTGCGGGCCGACCGGGCTGAGTCCGACGAGCCGCTGACCGTGGTGGTGAGCGACTGGCTGGCCGAGCGGTGGCCGTTCGAGGTCGTCCGGTACCGCTGAGGCTAGGGAGCGGTGCTTTAGGGCTCGCACGGACATAACTCGTCGTTTCGGCGACTTCACCGCCCACCGCCGTGAGCGCGGGTTCTCCGGGCCGGCGGTATCGCCTGCTCGGTGGCGGGCTTGTCGCGGGCGAGCCGTAGCTCAGACACGTCATCGACCCTGAATAGCAGGTCTGGACTACGGCTCGCCGGCCTGAGCCGTCGCCCAGGATTGTTCTGGGACCCCGATGACATGTCTGAGCTACGGCTCGCCCCGGCGACTCCAAGATCTGACACCCGCGCCGCGCTCTCATTTCAGCATTCACCCGGCACGTTGACGCCGCGCGGCTTTATACGGCACGAGCTGACGGAGCCGGACGGGTGCCAACGCACGCGCTGACAGAGTTCCCATCGGACAAACCTGATCGTCCTGGCGGGCCCGCCGGTATTCCTCGCCCGTCGCCGCCGGGCTGGTGCCGGCGGCTGGCATGCATCGACCGCTATAACTGCCAACGTACCGACCCCGGCAAATGGGTTTGCGTGCGGGTGGCGGGCATCGGAAGCTATCGGGCATGGAACCGCCCGAGATGATCAATGCCGGTCAGCTAGTTCTGAAGCGCTGGGAGCCCAACTGGGCCGGCGAGCTGACCGCCGCGATTACCGAGTCGCTGCCCGAGTTGAAGCCGTGGCTGCCGTGGGCGACCGACGCCTACGACTTCGCCGAGTCGATGGCCTACATCGAGCGGTCGGTGGACAGCTGGGCCAAGGGCGACGAGTTCAACTACGCGATCTTCACGACCATCGGTGAGTTGATCGGCTCGATCGGCCTGATGACACGGCCCGGACCAGGGGCTTTGGAGATCGGGTACTGGCTGCGGACGCCGTTCGCCGGGCGCGGGCACATGACCGCGGCGGTGCGGGTCCTCGCGCGGGTGGCGCTCACGCTGCCGGGCATCGAGCGGGTGATCATCCGTTACGACGCCGAGAACGTCGCGTCCGGCAAGGTCGCGGAGAAGGCCGGCTTCACCGAAACGCAGCGGATCACCCTCGACCCGGAAACCCCGATCGGGTCCGGCACGGAGATCATCCGCGAGCTTCGCTCCTGATCATTTTGGTACGCGCAAAGGCCCGGCCGTTTCCGGCCGGGCCTAGTGCCGATCGTCAGCCGACGTAGAGCAGGCGGTTCGGGGAGCCGCTGCCCGGGCTGGTCACCACGCCCGTGGTCGCGTTGTTCACGATGGCGGCGTTCACCGTGGTCACCGACGCGCCGGGGTTGGCGGCCAGGTACAGCGCGGCGGCGCCGGCCACGTGCGGCGACGAGAACGAGGTGCCGCTGCCGGTGTAGGTGGCGGTGTTGCTGGTCCGCCACGCCGACGTGATCGAGACGCCGGGCGCGAAGAGGTCGAGCACCGAGCCGTAGTTGGACCAGCTCGCCTTCGCGTCGTTACGGTCGGTCGCGCCGACCGTCAGCGCCTGGGTGACCCGGGCCGGCGACGTGTTGGCCGCGTTCACACCGGAGTTGCCGGCCGCGATCGCATACGGAATCCCGGCCGTGATCGACCGCCGGACAGCGGCGTCCAGAGTGGTGCTGGCGCCGCCGCCGAGGCTGAGGTTCGCCACCGAGCGGCCGGGAACCGCGTTCGCCGTCACCCAGTCGATGCCGGCGATCACCCCGGCCGTGGTGCCCGAACCGCTGTTGTTCAGCACGCGCACGCCGACGACGCTGGCGCTCTTGGCTACGCCGTACGTGCTGCCCGCGGCCACGCCGGCCACGAACGTGCCGTGCCCGTTGCCGTCCTGCGCCACCGCGTCGTTGTCGACGGCGTCGTATCCGTAGCTGGCCCGGCCGCCGAAGTCCTGGTGGCCGATGGTGATGCCGGTGTCGACCACGTAGACGGTGACGCCGCTGCTCGGGCCGTACGTGTAGGTCCCGCTCAGTGGCAGGGCACGCTGGTCGATGCGGTCCAAGCCCCACGGGGCGGAGGTTTGCGTGTCGGTTACGCGTACCGTCTGGTCTGCCTCGACGGTGGCGACCGACGGGTCGGCGGCGAGCCGCGCAGCTTGACGCGCGGTGAGCGTGGCGGTGTAACCCTCGATCGCGTGGCCGAAGACCCGGCCGACGTCGCCGCCGTAACGCTGAGCGAGCCGGTCGGCGCGGGACCGGTCGATCTGGTTGCCGTCCTTCAGTGTGATCAGGTAGGTGCCGGCGATCGCGGTGGGACTGTCCGCGTTCAGGACGGTGCCGGTGGCCTCGGCGGCGGACGGGGTGACGGCGACGGCGAGAGCGGTGCCGACCAGGACGGCGGCGGCACGGGTGGCGGTGGGTCGCATCGGTTCCTCCAGTGGCTGGGATTGACGCCTGCCAATGAAGCTAGGGGCCTGTTTTTAATCGACGATCAACGATTCGTCAGGGTGTTGATAGGGAGTTGTTGCTTCCATGTGCTCTGTATCCTCTAGCGAAACGCTGTTTCTTCTGGGTAGGGTGCCGGGATGGCGATCACCGAAGAGTCCGAGCAGATCAAGCAGGTGACGGCCTATCCGGGGCGTCCCCCGGTCGCCGTCCGTCGGGGCACTGCCGCACCGTTCGGCTGGTGGCCGGCGATCTGCGTGGCGCTCGTCGCCGCTATCGACCGGATTGAGTACAACCTGCTGGCCGGCGCACTGCCGACGATCCAGGAGGAGTTCGGGTTCAGCGACAGCCAGGGCGGCGCGATCGCCACGGCCGGAGCGCTGGCCGCGATCGTGCTGCTGCTGCCGGCCGGGAAGCTGGCCGACACCGGCAAACGGACCTGGACGATCTCGGCGGTGGTCGCGGTCTGGGCGTTGCTGACCGTGGGCACCGGGTTGGCCGGTACCTACGCGACACTGTTCGCCGTCCGGGTTCTACTGGGGGCGGCCGGGCAGTTGTACAACCCGCCGTCGTCCAGTCTGCTCGGGGATCTCTATCCGGGGCCCGGGCGGGCGCGGGCTTATGGGTACGAGCGGATGGCGTACTTCGCCGGGCTGCCTATCGGGGTCATCGCTGGTGGGGCGCTGGCGCAGACTGTCGGGTGGCGTACCGGGTTCTTCCTGGTCGCGGTGCCCGGGGTGATCATCGCGCTGCTGGTGCTGACGGTCCGGGAGCCGGTGCGCGGGGTCGGTGACGGGCTGTCGCGGTGGTACAGCGGGGGGTCTTCTGCTCCCGCGGCTTCTGTCGTCGAGCCGGCCGCGCCCATGCGGGTGCAGCTGGCGATTCTGCTCCGGATCCGGACTCTGCGGTCGGTGATCGTCGGACTGAGCATTCTGTTCTTCGGGCTCGGCGGGCTGTTCTTCTGGATGCCGTCGTTCTACACCCGCGAGTTCGGTCTCGCCGAGGCGTCGGCGGCCGCTGTCGGCGGCGGCGCCGGGCTGGTTGGGATCGTGGGGGGCATCCTCGCCGGTAGCTGGCTCGGCGACCGTCTCCACGAGCGCCGGGTCGCGATCGGTGGCTGGGCGTTGCTGTTCGGCACGGTGTTCCTGGCCGGGGCGATCAGTGTGCCGGTGCTGGTGCCGCAGGCGATCTGCTTCACGCTCGCGAACGTCGGGTTCGCCGCGGCCATCGCCAACCTGACCGCCGCTAATGCTGATGTGGTCGCGGCCCATCGGCGGGGGTTGGGTTTCGCGGTGCTGCAGCTGCTGGTGACACTCGGCGGCGCGCTGGGTCCGTGGCTGATCGGTCTGGCGTCGGACGCCACCGGGTCGCTGAGGTGGGCTTATACCGTGGTTCTGCTGCCGCTGGTGATCGGCAGCTTGATCGTTCTCGATGGGCAGCGGACCTATCAGAAGGACGCGGCCGCGGCGCTGGGCAGCGACCCCGTCTCCGATTCTGCTTAAAGGACTATGCGGTCGGCGGCACGCTCAGATGACGGTAGTGCCGCCGTCGGCGACCAGTTCCATCCCGTTGACGTAACTCGAGTCGTCCGACGCCAGGAACAACGCGACCGACGCGATCTCCTCGGGACGGCCCATCTCCCGCCGCGGAATCACCGACTCGAACTGCGCCTTGAGCTGCGCGTCCATCACCGACTCCATCATCGGCGAAGAGACCTGGCCCGGCGTCAGCACATTCACCCGGATCTTGCGATCCCTCAATTCAGAGACCCAGACCCTTGCGTACGCGGGAAGCACCGCCTTGCTCGCCGCATAGACACTCCAATCGGGGTAGCCACGCAGTGACGCGTTCGACCCGGTCATGAAGATCGAGCCGCCGTCGTTGAACAGTGGCAGCGCCTTCTGAACCGTGAACAGCGTGCCGCGCGCGTTCAGCGAGAAGGCGTCGTCGAACTGCTTCTCGGTGATCTCGCCGAGTCTGCCCTGCTCACCCGTCCCGGCACTGGCCCACAGCACGTCGATCGAGCCCTTGTCTCGTTTGACCGTCGCGAACAGGCGGTCCAAGTCGTCGAGGTCGGCCGAATCGGCCTGCACGCCGGTGACGTTGCGGCCGATCAGCGCGACGGCCTCGTCGAGCGCGTCCTTGCGCCGGCCCGAGATGAAGACGTGAGCTCCTTCGTCAACGAACAACTTCGCACCGGCCAGCGCCATCCCGCTCGTCCCGCCGGTGATCACTGCGACCTTGCCATCGAGCTTGCCCACGAGCACTCCTTCGTTATGTACACCGATCTGCGTACTTAACGTAGCTGCCGGTTCGATCGGGCGCAAGCTAAGTACACTGAGTCGTACCCGAGTGGGTTACGCTGGGCGGGTGACAGAGGTGGAGAAGGGGCCGCGGGGGCTGCGCCGCGGCCGGGGTGCCCGGGAGCGCATCGTCAGCGCGTCCCAGCAGCTGTTCCGCGAGCAGGGCATCAACGGCACCGGCATGGACCAGCTCTGCGCCGCGGCCGAGGTGTCCAAACGGACGCTGTACCAGCACTTCGCCGGCAAGGACGAGCTGATCGCCGAGTGCCTGCGCCGATTCGACCCGGACGTCCTGCCCGAGGTCTTCGACCGCGCCGACCTGACACCGCGCGAGCGGCTGCTGGCGGTGTTCGAGGTGCACGCCCCGCTGTGCCCGTTCATCGCGGCGGCCGTCGAGATCCCCGACCCGGAGCACCCGGCGCGGGTTTACGCTCGCGATTACAAGGTGGCTTTCGCCGCGCGGCTCACCGAGGCGGCTCGCGAGGCCGGGGCTCGTGAGCCGGAACAGCTCGGCGAGCAGTTGGCGCTGCTGCTGGACGGGGCCTCAGCCCGTACCCGCGTCCTGAACGCGGAGACGTTGTCCACTGCGGCCGCCATCGCAGCAGTCCTGGTCGCCAACGCCATCCCCACAACACCGACACCCGCACCGACGCCGACACCCGCACCGACGCCGACACCGGCATCGGCGACATCGGCGGCGGCACCGACGGCGGCACGGGCATCGGCGCCGGCGACATCGGCGGCGGCAGCGGCCGGCGCAGGTGCGGTCACCGCTGATCCCGCATCGCACGGGCGCGCCTGAGGACCAGCCGGTTTCGTCCCGATACGTGTGGCTCGCAAGGCGCTTGCGAACCCGCAGCCGCGCTGAGTTGGCGGGCCGCGGCGTGTTCTGGTGCCGGCGTCTCTCGTTGCCAAGCGCCGAGCCGTAGCTCAGCCCTGTTATGGGACTGCGATTACGTGGCTGAACTACGGCTCGTTCCCCTGGGCCGTAGTTCAGCCACGTTATGAGGGTGCGGTGACAGGGCTGGGCTACGGCTCGTGCCCTTCGGCCGTCGTTCGGTCACGTCGTGAGGGTGCGGTGACGTGGCTGGGCTACGGCTCGGTTGGGTCACCCGGCGATGGCGTCCGGGTTGCCGGTCGGCGGGGGCCGAAGTCGACACGCGGTGAGCGGCCCGCTGATGCGTGTCGACTTTGGGTGCATAGAGCACCTGAAGTCGACACGGGCGGGTTGCTTGCGGTGTGCGTGTCGATTTTGGGTACGTGTGGAGCCTGAAGTCGACACGGGCGGGTTGCCTGTGGTGTGTGTGTTGAGTTTGGGGGCGTGGGGAACCCCTAATCGACACACTTGTTGTGGGATGTGGGGTGGGTGGGGGTTGCGAGCAGGGCGAATGCTGTCAGCAGCAGGGCCAGTAGGGCTGCTACGGAGATGACGAAGCCTCGGTCCCAGCCTGCCGGGGCCAGGGCCCAGCCGGAGGCGACGGCCATCAGGATCTGGATGGAGGGGTGGCAGCTGCAGTGTTGCGGGGAGCTGTTCGCGGTCGGTGATGAGGTCGCCTGGAAACTGAAGGAGCCTGATCTCGCATGGCTGGAGCGGGCGCTCGACCCCGGGACGGCGATCCTCGCACCCCTCGGCCACGCCGGGCGCTGGCCGGAAGAGACTGATGAGCTTCGCTTCGATGGCTATCTTGTGGACCTGATACGTTCGCACGATGGGCCCTTCGGACGGGATCAGCGGCTTCACCTCTGAGGGCGCCCGTGAGCGTTTCGACGGGGCTTATCGCCAAGCCTTGGTCCGGCTCCTGCCCGGTGCGGACACCCCGATCCCGGTGGAGACCAGCTTCGGGACGGCCGTCGCCTATCGCAGCGGCGCCGGCACCGGCACGCCGATTGTGCTTCTGCCGGGGGCCGGTGGGAACGCAGTCACTTGGTACCACTATGTAAAGGACCTCGGCGCCACGAACCCGGTGATCGCTCTTGACCCGATTGGTGAGCCCGGTGCGGCCCGGCAGACTCGGGCGATCGCCACTGAGCGTGACGTTGTCGGTTGCCTGGACGAGACCCTGGATGGGCTCGGGCTGGACGGCGCGCATCTGGTCGGAATGTCGTACGGCGGGTGGGCGGCACTGCGTTATGAACTTGAGTATCCCGGCCGAGCCTCCAGCCTCACCCTGCTCGATCCGGGTGGGTTCGGGGCGATCGGGGCGCGGTTCTGGATCTGGCTCATCGCCGGTGGGCTGGCCGGGATCAGTCCGCGGCCGGTGCGGCGCCGGCTCGCTGGGCCGGTGAGGAACGCCACGTTGCGTGACGACGAGCTGATGCCGCTGTTGCCTCTGACGATGAAATTCCGGCGCCGGTTACCCGTACCCACGCCGCTTGGGGATGAGGATCTCCGGGCGGTGACCGTACCCTCGCTGGTTTTGCTGGGTGAAAAAAGCGCGCTTTATCCGGCTAAGGAAGTCGCGCAGCGACTGGCTCGGGTCATGCCGGCGGCGACGGTGGAGATCGTTCCGGGGGCGTCGCATGATCTGCCGGTGCATTCGCCGGACCGGGTGGCCGACCGGATCAAGGCGTTTGTGGCCGGATGAGAGACTCGTGGGATGGCGCAGGCGAGTAACCGTCATCTGGCAAACGAGCTCCTGGCGAGCGTGTCCGGGAAGCTGCCGGGCACTCCGGCGGTGATCGCCGCTGCGCATGCGCATGCGGTTCTGGCGCTCGCCGACGAGGTCGCGGCGCTGCGGCAGCTGCTGCAGAGCGAGGCGGAGCAGCCGCGGCCCTAGCCATAGGGTGACCGGGTGTCGCGATTCGAGGAATTGTTCACCCAGCATGTGGCCACCGCTTTCGCCCGGCAGCTCGCCCTCGCCGACCTGATCGGGGAGTGTGACTGGCAGCTTGATCTGACCGAGGGCGTGGCGACGTTCGGCGAGGATCTGCGCTACCCGGTTCAGCTGCTCGGCACCGAAAGCCATGGGGATGGGACCTGGCTGTGGGCCTGGGCGAACACCGGCAGCAACCTGCCGGCGCAGGTGGTCCATCTGAGCGAGTGGCTTCGAGGGTACGGCGACTATGCCGGCGTGACCGAGTTGACCGAAGCGTCGTTCCCGCTGGAGCGGGCTGATGGCGCGCGGCTGGCGTTGATCGCGTCCGGGTTGACGGGCCGGTGTTATTACCGGGGGCCTTATGACGGCGGGGCGGTGTTCTTCCATGTGGAGGGGTTGCCGCCCGCACTGATCGAGCCGGTGTCGCCCGAACGGGCGTTTCTGGTGCTCGGGCAGGTGATTCAGGCGTTCCCTGTGGATCACCGGGCGATGCTGCTGGCGTTCTTGGAGCAACAGGGATGGTCGATCGGTGAGGACGGTCCGGGGTTGGTGGTGGGTCATCACCCGGGCGGGAGCGAGATGCGGGTGGAGTTCGACGAGCAGGGGCGAATCGAGCGGGTGTCGGGCCAGATTCAGCCGGCCTGAAAAACGATCGCCGGGTCGGCCGCAGGGGCGTGGAAGAGCGCCAAGGCGGTGCCTTCCTCTTCGATGGCGGCTTTCTCGGTAGCGCGTAAAACCCGAAACGGGCGGATGGTCACGACCACTTCTCGCCGGCTGACGACGATCCGCCACGTCGCTGCCACGAAGCCGTCGAGCAGGATCGAGCGGGGCTGCTCGTTGTTGTCGCCGCCCCAGCCCTGTGCCGTGTAGTCGGTGTCGCCGGTGATGCGGGTGCGGTCGGCGTGCGACAGCAGCAGGTTGTCGAAGTCGTAGAGGAAGCGGGCCGGCGCCGGGGTGTCCGGGTCCGGCCGGGGTGCGTCGGGCAGGTCGAACAGCTCACGGCCGTCGTCGCCCTTGAAGGTGATCAGTTTCGGTCGCAGGGAGTCGGCGACTTCGGCGAGGCGGGTGAGGCCGGACCACTGCTGGGCGTCGCGTACCGTCGCCGGGCCGAAGGCGGCGAGATAGCGGAGGAAAAGATCTTGCGGCGGCTTTTCAGCAAGCCCGGAAGCCAGCGGAGCATGCGCCGCCTTCCCGCTACGCCCCCACATCCCCCGCGGCGGCATCTGCACGAGCGGCATCCACATCCGCGCGGCCTGTGCGAGGGCATTCGGATCACGGCCGGGGAACGACGGGGCGAGGGCCTTGCCCAGCTCGCTGAAGGTCATCGGGCGCTCGTCCAATGCCGCTACGGCAGCTGACACCAACTGCGCCCGGTCCAGCTCCCGCAGATGCCGGCCGAAAGCGCCCATCGTGCTGCGAATGATCGCCGGCTCGACCAGCGGCCGCAGCCACCGCGCGTCGTCCACGGTGACCAGGTGGATCGTCGAGCGCATCAGCGCCATCCGGACGATCTCGCCGCCCTCCAGCAGCGCCGACGTCTCGACGGGGGAGTAGTCGCGCAGCCGGCTCCACAACCCCACGTACCAGGTGTGCGGGGTCTGCGCCTGGAGGCCGCCGAGCCGGGTCAGCGCCTCCGGGACACTCAGATCGGCGCGCTCCAGCAGCAGTTGCCGGGCGAGGGTGGCACGGTTCAGAGCGCGGCGATTCACACCCCGACGCTAGCCGCGATTGCGGTCAGGAATCGGCCGGAAGGATCGCGATCTCGCTGTAGAAGTGGTTGATCTTGCGGATCGCCGACTCGAACGAATCCAGATCCATCGGCTTGGAGACGTAAGCGTTGGCGTGCGTCGCGTAACTCGCCGTGATGTCCGGTGCTGCCGTCGACGTGGTCAGCACGACGATCGGGATGCTCTTCAGGTCGTCGTCGTTCTTGATGTCCCGGAGCACCTCGTGGCCTCCCATCCGCGGCATGTTGAGGTCGAGCAGCACCAGATCGGGGCGCGGGACGCCGGCGTACCGGCCGCGTCGGCGCAGGAAGTCGAGCGCTTCGCGGCCGTCCTCGACGGCGTGCACGACCGGCGGCATGTCCACGCCGAGCAGGGCTTCCTCGATCATCATGGTGTCCGCCGGGTCGTCGTCGACGACCAGGATGTGCTGCAACCTCGAGAGCCCGGACATAGCCGGAGACAATATCGCAGGGTGATCACCTAGGATTTGCCGCCATGGCGCCCGAAGTTCTGCCGATGCGGCCGATGACCGCCGGGGAACTCCTCGATGCCGGTGCCGCCCTGCTGCGCCAGCGCGCTCTGCCGCTGGTCGCCCTCGCCGGGCCGCTCGCTGCCGCCGAGCAGGTGATCCTCGGCCGGATGCGGGAGAGCGCCGGCCTCGACGCACCCACGTTCATGCCGGACTTCGGCGATTTCGGCGGCTGGTGGCTGATCACGGCGGTCGGCTTCGGGCTCGAGGCGACGATCATCGCGCTGCTGGGTGCCTATGCGGGTGCGGCCGCCGGGCCCGCTCTGCTGCGCCGGCCGGTGCGGCATCGGGACCTGTGGGCGCGCACCCGGCCGCTGCCGGTTCTGGTGGTCGCCGTCGTCGCCGGGCTGATCGCGGCGGCCGGCGCCTATGTCGGGTTCGTGCCGTGGCTGATCCTTTACGGACTCATCGGGATGGCGACGCCGGCGCTCACGCTCAACCGGGTGTCCGGGCCGCTGGCCGCTTTCGGCCGGTCCGCGCGGCTCGCTGTCCGGGACGGGGTGCGGCCGGCGCTGCTGCGGCTGCTCGCGTACTTCACCTGGTTCATGGTGCGGTTCGCGCTCGGGACGGCGTGGGTCATGGTCGCTTCGCAGGCCGGGTGGACGGTTGGTAATACCGTGCTCGCCTGGGTGGTCCCGCTCGCCTGGGGCCTGGCCAACACGGTCGCCTATCCGGCGCTCGCCTGCCTGGACGCGGTGCTGCTGGTGGAGGCGCGGATTCGGACCGAGGGGCTGGACATCGAGATCGCACGGGAACGCGCGCGTGGCGGCGACGGCTCGTCCGCGCTGGTGGACGCCGCATGACCCGCGGTTACGACGCGTGGATCGCCGACGTCCTCGACGTGATCCCGGGCCGGACCCTGCTGCTCGGACTGTTTCTGATCACGCTGGTCGGATCCGTGCTCTGGTACTCGTTTCCGGCCTGGGTCCCCCGCCGCTGGCCGTCGTTCCGGCTGCCTGCCCTGCCGCGCCTACCTCGCCGCCGCCGGAAGAAGTCAACGTCAAATTCCGATCAAAAGCCTCCTTCGGTACGCGTGAAAGCACCGAGTTTCCAACCGGATGCCAACGTCCTCGCGTCCGAGGGGCGTTACGACGAGGCGATCCGTCAGCGGTTGCGGGACACCGTCATCGACCTGACCCGGGCCGGCGTCGTCTCCCCGGAGCCCGGGACCACGGTGGCCGAGCTCGCCGACGTGACCGCGCTGAACCAGCCGGTGGCGGCACCGGCCATGGATGCGGCGGCCGCGTTGTTCTCCGAGGTCTGGTACGGCCGGCGTGAGGCGGGCCCGTCCCACGACGAGCACATGCGGCGGCTGACCGACGAGGTCCGCTCGTCCCTGGGCGGTCCGCGGTGAGCTTCTGGAACCCGCTCACCCATCGGCGGATGCGGGTGGTGCTGCCGTTCGCGCTGCTCAGCGTGCTGGTCTTCGGGACGCTGCTGGTGCACCGCCTCGAACAGGCGGATCCGGGCGATCCCGCGTACCTGAGCCCGGGCGCGAGTGAAGGCACCGGGAGTGACCGGCTCGCCGCCGCGCTTCGCGCGCGCGGCGTCGCGGTGGACGAGGCGACGACGTCGGAGAACGCTCTTGATCTGGTACGCAAGAGCCCCGGCGCGACGCTGTTCGTGCCCGCGCCGGCGTTTGTCGACCTGCAGAATCTGATCGGAACGGTGAGCCTGCCGACCGGCACCCGGATCGTCGTGGCCGGCGCCGAGCTGCGTGATCTGGAACGGACAGGCTGGAACGTCAACCACACCGGTACCCGCTGGGCGGCGAAAGCGGTCAGCGCCGGCTGCACGATCCCGCTGCCCGGCCCGGCCGCCGTGCTGCGCCACCGGTACGAGGCACCGGACGGCACCGTTTGCTTCGGCGGCGGGCTGGCCGCGTTCACCGACGGGCCGGTCACGATCGTGCTGGTCGGGGCGGCCGACCCGTTCCGCAACGACCGGATCGGCGAGCACGCCAACGAGGAGTTCGCGACCACGGTCCTCGGCGGTGACCGGGTCGTCTGGCTGAGCCTGCACCAGCGGGAGAACGCCGAACCGGAGCCGTCGCCTTCCGGCTCCGATCCCTCCTCACCGGTTGAGCAGCCGACCGGCGACTCGCAGGCCACGCCGGGCCCGACCGTCCCGCCCACCGATCTGCCGCCGGCCGCCGGTGGCGGGCAACCGCCGAAACCGCCGCTGTCCGAGGCGTTCCCCACAGCGTTCTGGGCCGCCCTCGCGCTGATCGCGATCACTCTGCTGGCGTTCGCCGCGGCGGCCGCCCGGCGGCTCGGCACCCCGGTCGCCGAACCGCTGCCGTCCCGGGTACCCGCGCACGAGACGATGCTCGGGCACGCCCGCCTCTACCAGCGGGCCCGCGCCCGCCGATCGACGCTGGACATCCTGCGGACCGCGGCCCGGCGCCGGCTCGCCGACCATCTCGGCCTGCCGCCGGATGCGACCAGCGACGAGATCGCCGAACGGGCCGGCCTCGCACCGGACCACGTCCGCGACGTGCTCGACGGGCCCGCGCCGCAGAACGACACGGCCCTGGTGGCGGCCGCGCAGAACGTGGAGAAGCTGGTGCATGACGTCATGCGCCGGCCTGATGAACTCGATGAAATCGTTGAAGGAGAACCGTCGTGACCGCCGAATCCGAACAGGCCCGCCTCGCCCTGAGCCGGCTGCGCGCCGAGGTCGGCAAGGCCGTCGTCGGACAGGACGCGGTCGTCGGCGGCGTCATGGTGGCGCTGCTCTGCGGCGGACACGTGCTGCTCGAAGGCGTACCCGGAGTGGCGAAGACGCTGCTCGTGCGGGCCGTCGCGGCGGCGCTCGCCCTCGACACCAAACGCGTCCAGTTCACCCCGGACCTGATGCCCGGCGACGTCACCGGCTCGCTCGTCTACGACGCCCGCAGCTCGGCGTTCAACTTCCGGCCCGGACCGGTCTTCACCAACCTGCTGCTCGCCGACGAGATCAACCGCACGCCGCCGAAAACCCAGGCCGCGCTCCTCGAAGCCATGGAGGAACGCCAGGTCAGCGTCGACGGAACCCCGCGGCCGCTCCCGCAGCCGTTCCTGGTCGCGGCCACACAGAACCCCATTGAGTACGAGGGAACGTACCCGCTTCCCGAGGCACAGCTGGACCGGTTCCTGCTGAAACTGGCCGTGCCGCTTCCCGAGCGCGACGACGAGCTGAACGTGCTCCGGGCCCACCATCACGGCTTCGACCCGCGTGATCTGAAGGCGGCCGGGATCACCCCGGTGGCCGGGCCGGCCGACCTCGCGGCGGGGCGGGCGGCCGTGCAGCGGGTGTCGGTGGCGGAGCCGGTTCTCGCGTACATCGTCGACCTGTGCCGGGCCACGCGGCAGACGCCCGCGCTGGAACTCGGCGCGTCACCCCGTGGAGCGACCGCCCTGCTCGGGATCGCCAAGGCGTACGCGTGGCTGTCCGGGCGGGACTACGTGGTGCCGGATGACGTGAAGGCGTACGCCATCGCGGCGCTGCGCCACCGGGTACGCCTGCGTGCCGACGCCGAGCTCGACGGCGCCACCGTGCCGGCGGTGCTGGCCGGGGTGCTCGCCGCCGTGCCCGCGCCGCGCTGATGGTCACCCGCCGGTTCGCGCTGATCCTGCTCGCCGGGGTGCCGCTTCCCGCGCTGCTGCCTGCCCCGTGGATCGGGTTGCTGATCGTGCTCGGGTTCGCCGTGTGCGTGGCGGGTCTCGACATCGCCGTCGCCGGGCCGCTGACCGCGGTGCGGCTGTCGCGGTCGGGGGATCGCACGGTGTGGCTCGGCGGGACCGCCACCGTTTCGCTCACCGTTGTTAATGCCGGGCGGCGGCCGCTGCGGCTGCATCTGCGGGACAGCTGGGTGCCGTCGGCCGGGGCATGGCCGTCGCGGCATGACGTGTTTCTGCCCCGGGGGACGCATCAGGATCTCGTGACCAAGCTGAATCCGGTGCGGCACGGGGATCGGCCCGCTGTCCGGGTCACTGTGCGGTCCATGGGGCCGTTCGGTGTCGCGTACCGACAAAAAAGCCGCAAGTGGAACGCGGCGATCTCCCCGGCGTGGGTTCTGCGGGTTCTGCCGCATTTTCCGTCGCGCCGGATTCTGCCGGAGAAGCTCGCTCGGATGCGCGTTGTCGAAGGCTCGTCGGTCACGCGCGGGCGCGGGCACGGCACCGAATTCGATGCTCTGCGGGAGTATGTGATCGGCGACGACGTGCGGTCGATCGACTGGCGGGCGAGCGCGCGGCACAACGACGTGATGGTGCGGACGTGGCGGCCGGAACGTGATCGCCGGGTCGTGTGTGTGATCGATACCGGTCGGACGTCGGCTGCCCGGGTAGGGGACGCGCCACGTCTTGACGCCTCGATCGACGCTGCTCTGCTGCTGTCGGTGCTGGGGGTTCGGGCCGGCGACCGGGTGAGTCTGTTCGCGCTGGATGCCGTGGTGCGCTCGTCGTTGTCGTCGTCCTCCTCGCAGGCTTCGCTCGGCCGGTTGATCGACGCGATGGCGTCGCTGGAGCCGGCCGCGGTCGAGACGGACTGGTCGGCGCTGGCTACGTCGCTGCTCCGGCGTGATCAGAAGCGGTCGCTGGTGGTGATCTTCACAGCGCTGGAGCCGGCGCCGATCGTCGAGGGTTTGCTGCCGTTGCTGCCACGGTTGACGGCCCGGCATCAGGTGGTGGTGGCGGGGGTGCGCGATCCGTCGGTGTCACGGCTGGTGTCGTTGCCTGCGTCGCCGGGGGCGTTCGATGTGCACGCGGCCGCGGCGGCGCAGCGGGTGCTGAGCGAGCGCGACCGGGTGCGCGAGGTGCTGAGCCGCTTCGGCGCGATCGTGGTCGACGCCGACGCGGGCGACTTCGCCGGCAAGGTAGCCGACGTGTACTTGCTGCTCAAGGCAACAGGCCGCCTCTAGAGCACCGGGTTTGCGGGCGGCCGGCTTGTGCTCGTGGTCGTGCTGGGACCGGAAACGCGACCACAAGCGCGAGCCGGCCCGCAGCCAGAGCCCGGCTGTACGTTGCGGTCGCCACGCTGTGCAGCCGGCAGCCGTGAGCGCCAGCCGCGATCCGGCTGTACGTTGTGGTCGCCATGGCGTGCAGCTGGCAGCCGTGCGCGACAGCGGGTTGGGATCTTGGCGGGTATTGCCTGCGTGGGGACCGCTGGTTGCCTGGATGTCGGGTTGGTGGGTTGTGGGCGGCGGGT
This sequence comes from Actinoplanes lutulentus, assembly GCF_003259845.1. Classification (GTDB taxonomy): domain Bacteria; phylum Actinomycetota; class Actinomycetes; order Mycobacteriales; family Micromonosporaceae; genus Actinoplanes; species Actinoplanes lutulentus. Next base: position 304,563 of record NZ_QLMJ01000008.1, on the reverse strand, counting down.
CTGGTCGTGCTGGTGGGCTGCGGCAGGTCGGCTTGAGCTGAGTGGCGTTGTTCGGCGGCCGGCTTGTGCTTGCGGTCGTTGTTTCGGCCTGTACGCGACCGTAAGCACAAGCCGGACGCGACCAGTCGGAATTCGGCTGTACGTTGTGGTCGCCGTGGGTGACAGCTGGCAGCCGTGAGCGACAGCCGTCGGGCGCTGGCTGGCGCTGGCGGTCGCTTTGGGCTGCTGGGTGCGGGTCAGGGGAGGGGCTTGCGGAGGATGTAGTTGAGGCCGAAGGTGGTTTCGCTCGTGCGGATGTCGGTGTAGCCGAGGCGCTGGTAGAAGCCGTGGCCCGTGATGCTGGCGCCGGTTTCCATGTGGTCGAAGCCTTCGGCCGCGGCCAGGGACTCGATGTGGGTCATCAGCCGGCGGCCTATGCCGCTGCCGATCTGGTCCGGGCGGACGAACATCGTGTAGACCTTGTTGCCGTCTCGGGAGACCGTGCCGAGGATCTGGTCGGATTCGGCCACGAACATCTCGCGTCGGGCGGCCAGCTCCTGGACGCGCGCCGGGTCGAAGTGGGCGGACATCGTGTCGATGACGTCGGGCGGGTAGTCGCGGCTGTTCACGTCGCGCAGGCACGCGCGGATGACGGCGGACACGGCTGGAGCGTCCTCGGGCCGGAACAGCCGGATCTGCATGCGGCCAGCCTAAAGGACCACATCGATGGGCGATCTAAAGGACAGCATCGATGGACACTTGACGGTCGTATCGATGGCCGGCTCAGGGAACGTTCACAGAGGACCCAGGGCCTCCTCGCGGGCGGCCGGCAGGTTCAGGGACTCCAGCACCGTGAGGAGCTGGCGTTCCTCGTACCGGAAATGGCTCTCCATGATGGCGCCGATGCCGTCGAGATGTTGGTGCAGCTCGTCGGGGGCCGCGGAGCGGTCCACGGCGGCGGTGAGGCCGGTGAGCAGGTACGCGATCATCGAGTGGTCCTGCTCCAGGGCACGCAGCACCGGGCGCAGATCCGGGCGGGCCGCGGCGATGGCGGGGAACAGGGTGCGGTCCTCGGCGCGGTGGTGGCCGTCGAGGGCCGCGCAGAAACCGCGGCAGTACAGCAGCAGATCGCCGACGGCGGCGACGGTCGCGCCGGGGTGATCGAGGGAATCACGGGTGAGCTGCAACGCCTCGCGCAGGCGGGCGTGCGTGGAGCGCATCTCCTGGGCCCAGGCCACCAGCCTGGTCGTCTCGCGGTCAGACACGCGAAGACGAAGGGCACGACGACACGGTCGGTCTCCTTCGGTTCGGCGCCTCCATGCCTGACACGGTCTGCCACCGGCACGCGACGCTGCCGAGGAGCTTACCCGGCGACGCCGCGCCTAGCTCGGAGGGCCGGCGAGCATGCTCGCTTTGAGCAGGCCGTTGCGGAGCGGCAGGGCGTGGCGCATCCGGGTCATCCGGGCGGCGATGGCGGCCACCCGGGCCAGTCGCTGGGTTGCGGGGCGGCGGCTTCGATCGTACAAAAGTGGGCCGTTCTGCTGCCGCAGGCAGGCAGCGAGGGTGACCGCGTCGATGATGGCCTCGCAGGCGCCGCGGCCGAGGTCGGGGTTCATCGCGTGCGCGGCGTCGCCGATGAGGACGGCGTTGCCGTGCACGAACGACGGCAGCGGTGGTGTGACGTAGATGTCGTGGCGCAGGATGCGGGATTCCTCGATCGCGTCGAGTACCGGGCGGACCGGCGCTGCCCAGTCGCCGAAGATGCGGTGCAGTGCGGCGACCTCGTGGCCCGGCTCGAAGCGGCCTTCGGGCGCTGCGGCCGCCGCGAACCAGTTGGTGCGGCCGCCCTCGTGCGGTGTCACGCCGAACTTGGCGCCGCGTCCCCAGATCTCGGCGAACTCCGCCGTCGGCATGTCCTCGATGGTTCCGCGCCAGGCGGTGCTGCCGGAATATCGCGCCTGGTAGGCCGGGCCGAGCAGGCGGTCGCGGGTGCGGCTGAACACGCCGTCGGCGACCACCAGGAGGTCGGCTGTCTCGTCCAGACAGGAGACCGGCTCGCCGAAACGCAGATCCGCTCCCGCGTCGGCTGCGGCCTGGTGCAGGATCGCCAGCAGCGCCGGCCGGGAGATCAGGTAGACGTCGTCGCCGGTGCGTTTCCGCAGCCTGGCGATGTCGATCGTGGCGATCCGTGAGCCGTCCGAGCGCAGGAACGCACCGGCCTGCTGGCGGCTCCCGGTGCGCCGGACCTGGTCGCCGACACCGAGTTCGTCGAGTGCCCGCAGCGCGGCCGGCCACATTCCGAGTGCGGTGCCGGTGCTGGGCAGCGCCGCGTTTCGCTCGCGGAGCGTGACTTTGTGCCCGTCGCGGGCCAGTGCTATCGCGGCGCTGAGTCCGCCGATGCCACCACCGATGATTTCCATGCGTCGGACGCTACAACATCTGTTGTTTTTCGACAACAGGTGTTGTGAGCGGTAGGGTGACGCGGTGCCATCCCGCCGCGAACAACTGCTCGACGCCGCGATCGGCGTCCTCGGTAACCAGGGGTCGCGAGCGCTGACCCACCGCGCGGTTGATGCCGCGGCGTCGATGCCTTACGGGTCGACCGCGAATTACTACAAGACCAGGGACGCGCTTATCAGCGCGGTGGTGGAACGCTTCGCGGAACGCGATCGCATCGGGTGGGAGACCATAACCACTTTTGTACGCCCGGCGAACACGGCTGAGCTGGCAGCGGGGCTGATCGGGTACGTGCAGCGCGCCCTCGGTCCGGAACGCGCCGTCACGGTGGCCCGGTACGGGCTGTTCCTTGAGGCGACGCTGCGCCCGGAGCTGCGGGATCCTCTCGCCGAGTCGGCACGGGAGCTGCGGAAATGGGCGGCGACGTGGTTGCGGGAGATCGGCTCGGCCGACCCGGAGGGTGACTGTGAGGCCGTCTTCGACTATTTGGACGGCGTGATCCTGCACCAGCTCGCGTTCGATGGGCAGGTCGGCGGCGACTGGCAGGCGGCGGTCGAGCGGACGGTGCTGCGCCTCGTGGCGTGATGCGCCGGCGGCCTATTTTGCGGATGCCTCGGCCTGGTCGTAGGTCTGGATCAGCGCGTCCAGGAATTTGAGCACCGTGGTGCTCTCCTGCTCGGACAATGAGCTGACCAGGGCTTCGACGCCGTCGATCAGGGGCGCGACCCGGCGGTTGGCCTCGTTCGCGGAGTCGTCGGAAGCGGTCACAACGAGTTTGCGGCCGTCGGTGGGGTGGCGGTCGCGGCGGATGTGGCCGGCCGACTCGAGGCGGTTGAGCACCAGGCTGGTCGCCGCCGTGGAGATGTCGAGGCGGTGGGCCAGATCGGTCGGACTGGTCGGTCCGGAGGAGATCAGGTGGTCCATCGCCTCCAGGCCGGGCAGGTCGACGCCCAGGTCACGGGCCATCCGCCGCTCGAAGCTGGGCGCATCCCCGCTGGGCCTGCAGTGGGTGATCGGCGGGTACGCCCTGACCCTCGGCGCAGGGCTGATCATCGGCGGGCGGCTCGGCGACCGGTACGGCCGGCGCCGGATGTTCCTGCTCGGCCTCGGCGCGTTCAGGCTGGCCTCGGCGCTGTGTGCCGCGGCGCCGACGATCGAATCGCTGATCGTGCTGCGCCTGGCGCAGGGCCTGGCCGGGGCGATGCTGCTGCCCCAGGGTCTAGGCCTGCTGCGGGAGAACTTCTCCGGCAAGGAGCTCGCCCAGGTGTTCGGTGTGTTCGGCCCGGTGCTCGGGCTGGGCGGCATCATCGGGCCGGTCCTCGGCGGCGGCCTGATCTCCGCGGACCTGTTCGGCTGGGGCTGGCGCACGGTCTTCCTGATCAACGTGCCGATCGGTGTTACCGCGCTGATCGTGTCCTGGCTGATCCTGCCGAAACGGCCCGGCGACCGCTCGGTGGGCATCGACCTGACCGGTGCGGCCCTGGTCGTGGCGTCCTCAGCGCTGCTGGTGCTGCCGCTGAACTTCGGCCAGGAACGCGACTGGCCGCTGTGGACGTGGCTGAGCATCGCCGCCGGGCTGGCCGGGTTCGTCGGATTCGGGCTGCAGCAGCGGGGGAGGGCGGCCGGTGGGCGTACCCCATTGGTTGTTCCGACGATCTTCGGCCGTGGGGCGTACACGGTGGGTTTGGTAGGAATTGCGCTGTTTTTCAGCGCATTGATCGGCACGCAGCTCGTCCTGACGCTGTTTCTGCAGATCGGTCATGGCTTCACCGCGGGTGAAGCCGGGCTGGGCAACCTGCCGGTGGCGATCGGCACGGCGGTCGGTGGCGCTCTGAGCGGCGCGATCCTGGCCGAGCGGCTCGGGCGGGTGGTGCTGCAGCTGGGCGCGGTGATCCAGCTCGGTGGGGCGGCGCTGCTCTGGAGCGAGCTGGGCCACGACGGGCCGTTCTCGATCTGGGGCATCGTGCCCGGCATCGCTCTCGCCGGGATGGGCTCGGGCGTGGTCATCGCCGCGCTGTTCAGTGTCATCCTGGCGGCTGTCCGCGACGACGAGATCAGTTCCGCGTCCGGCGTGCTGACCGCGGTGCAGTCGATTGCCGGCTCGATCGGCGTGGCTATCTTCGGCTCGGTGTTCTTCGACGGGATCACGACCGGCAGCGCCGAGCAGGCGTTCCGGCACACGCTGACGGTGCTGGTGGTGCTGGTGGTGCTGCTGGTCGCGTTCCTCGCGCTGACCTTCGCGTTTCCGAAGAAGGCGCGTGCTGACTCGCACGACACCTCGCCGGTGCCCGTGGCGTGACGGCGCGGTCAGGGTTTGACGCGACCCGCGTCGTTGGGGCGGTGGACGCGCATCCAGCGCTCCACCTCGGCCAGATCCCAGACCTTGCCCATCCGCAACACCTGGTACGGCTCGGGGAAATCGTCCCGGCTGATCAGCTGATATGCCCGCTGGCGGGACACCCGCAGCCAGGACCGGATCTCCGCCGCACCCACAAGGACCACGTTGTTCATGCCCGCCGAGGCTAGTCCCATACCAAGTAGTAAGCGACAACTAGTCGTAGGCGTGGCACGTTTTCGGTCGTCGATTCCCCGCAAGGAGTGACCCCGGTCGTCAGAGTGCGGCGCTCAGGTTCTCCAGAGCGGTACGGAACTCGTCAGCCGGCAGGTGCCCGAAGCCGACCCGGAAGATCCGGTCGTCCTCGCCGAACCAGGATCCGGGCGCGACCCGGGTGTCCAGCTCCGCCAGCCGGCGATAGAAGGCAGGCACGTCGACGCCGGCGGGCAGGCGCAGGCAGCAGAGCGGCCCGCCGTCCGGGACGACCATCTCGACCTGCTGTTTCGCCGCCCAGCCGCGCAGTTCGTCCAGGGCCGGCGCCAGGAAAGCGGCGCGGTCGGCGAGGATCTCGGTGCTGCGGCTCAGCACCCGGGTGGCGAGGAATTCGTCGAGGTTGGAGCAGGCGATCGTGGTCAGGAATTTGGCCTCGCGCAGCTGTGTGTACAGGGCGGGATCTGTCACGGTCAGCCAGCCGATGCGCAGGCCGGGTGCGCCGTGCGCCTTGGAGATCGACGAGCAGGTGACCAGGCCGGGCGACAGGGTGGCTACCGACGGTCGGACCGGTGTTTTTGCGTACGAAGATTCGCGGTAGATCTCGTCGACCAGGACCACCGCCTGGGGTGCGCGCCGGCGCACCGCATTGAGAAGGTCACGTAGTTCGGTCTCGGTGAACATGACGCCGGACGGGTTCTGCGGCGAGGCCAGGGACACCAGCTTGGTGTGCGGCCCGAGCGCTGCGGTGATCTCTTCCAGGGGGAGACGGTATCCATCGTCAAACGACGCTTTTATCAGGTCGACCTTCGCGCCGAGCCCTTCCGGGACGCTGCGTGCCGGCGGGAAGCACGGTGTGACCAGCAGGGCCCGGTCACCCGGTTCGCAGACCGCCTGGGCCAGCAGGAACATCGCCTCGATCGCGCCGACGGTGACCAGCACCTGGTCGGCGGTCACGCCGGTACGGGCGGCGATCAGCTCGCGCAGGGCGAGGTCGCCGCGGGTGGTGCCGTAACCCATCGGGACCGCCGCGAGCTCGTCCGGTTCGGCGAGGTCACCGAGGCGGACCGGTGGGCAGGTGCTCTCGGCCAGGTCGTACCGGACGGTGGAGTCGATCAGCGCGGTCATCGGGCTCGGTGCGAAGGTGGTCATACTGCCCATCGTCGGCCGCGCCGGCGACGATGGGCAGAGCCAATCCCGTTCTGCTGGATCGCCGGTGCCCTCAGGGCTGCGCGGGCTCGGCGGCTCCCGCTGTACGGCGGGCCGAAGCCACAGTGATGGCGACCAGTGCTGCCAGCAGGACGGCGATCACCGTGACCGGTGCCGGACCGAACGGGGCCAGCAGCACCAGGGCGGCGGTGACCGGGTACGCGGCCAGGCCGGCGCCGGTCTGCACCGGTCGCACGTGCAGCAGCCAGATGGGCACCAGCAGGATCGCCACCGGGATCGCGATGGCGTACCCGGCGACCGTGCCGGAGATCTCCGCGTGGTGCATGTCGTAGTCCACGACGACGCCGATGCCCGCGCCGATGGCGGCCGCCGCCGCGAAGATGAAGTAGTGGCCGTACCCCCACAGCAGTGAGGTGCGCAGCGTGGTGAGCAGCCGGTGTGCCGGGCGCTCGAAGTACAGCCACCAGAGCGCGAACACGATGACCAGGCCGGAGACGGCGAGGGTGACCAGCTCGGCGAGGTGCTCGCCCTCGTCGACGCCGGTGCGCACGGCGATCGTGGCCGAGGCGACGGCCTCACCGAGCACGATGATGGTGAACAGGCCGTACCGCTCGGCGATGTGGTGCGGGTGGTACGTGGTTGGGCCGCCCTTGGCGCGTTCGGCCAGGGCGGGTACCAGCAGTTCGGCCACCACCAGCAGCACGAACAGCGGCACCGACCAGGAGTCGGGCAGCGCGAGCCGGATCAACCACAGCACCTGGACGATGGTGATGCCGGCGGCGTAGCTGAGGGCCACGCGGCGGCGTTGCCGATCGTTGCGGGCGGCGCGGAGCCATTGGGTCACCAGGGCCAGCCGCATGATCACGTACCCAAGGGTGATGGTCGTGTAGTTGCCGCCCTCGAACGCGGACTCGACGCCGGCGGCCAGCACCAGCGCGCCGGCGATCTGGACCAGCGTGGTGATCCGGTAGACGTCGTCGTCGGTGTCGTAGGCCGAGGCGAACCAGGTGAAGTTCATCCACGCCCACCAGATCGCGAAGAACACCATCAGGTACGCCCCGACGCCGTGCGCCACGTGGTTCTCGGTGATCGCGTGGTGCAGCGGCAGCGCGGCCTGCGCGACGGCGACCACGAAGCAGAGGTCGAAGAGCAACTCCAGGGGAGTGGCCGCCCGGTGGCCCTCGTCGGCTGATCGGGCCCGCATCGGGGTCAGCCAGCCGCGTCGTTCCTGGTTGGTCATGTCGTTTGCCGTTCCATGGGGAGCAGCATGCCTGATGACCGTGGCCTGGGCGTTGACGCCTCCGGTCTAGCCGTGGTTACGTTAACATTCAGTTTCATCGATGTTAACGGAGGTGTGCGGTGAGGGTTCTCGTGGCCGTGCTCGTGCTCATCGCTGCGGTGATGCTGCCCGCCGGGCCGGCGCAGGCGGCTCCTGTGACGGTGACCAATGGTGTGCAGTTCGCCGACACCTCCGGCAATGTTCTGCATGCGCACGGTGGTGGGGTGCTGAAGGTTGGTTCGTATTATTACTGGTTCGGGGAGAACCGGAACTCGGATAACACTTTTCGAGCGGTTTCGGTTTATCGGTCGACTGACCTGCGTACGTGGGAGTTTCGTAACAACGTGCTGACGCCGGCGGCTGCTGGTGAGTTGCAGGGTGCCAATATTGAGCGGCCCAAGGTTGTTTATAACGCTGCTACCGGGCGTTATGTGATGTGGATGCACAAGGAGAACGGTACGGATTACAGCGAGGCGCGGGCGGCGGTGGCGTCATCGGCTACTGTGGACGGCGTTTATACGTATCATGGTAGTTTCCGGCCGTTGGGCTCGCATATGTCCCGGGACATCACGTTGTTTGTGGACGGTTCTACCGGATACATGATCTCGGCCGCGGATGAGAACTATGACCTGCATATTTATCGGCTGACCAGTGATTATCTGGGTGTGGCGTCGCTTGTCGGAAATTTCTGGAATGACGCGCACCGGGAGGCGCCGGCGTTGTTCAAGCGTGGGGGCACGTATTTCATGCTGACCTCGGGTGCTACGGGGTGGAGTCCTAACCAGGCCAAGTATGCGACTGCGTCTAGTGTTGGTGGGCCCTGGAGCGGATGGACCAACACCGGTGACGGGACTACGTTCCGGTCGCAGCCTACGTTCGTGCTTCAGGTTGGTGGCAGCTATCTCTACATGGGAGATCGGTGGGCTGGTGCCTGGGGTGGGCCGGTCAATGATTCGTCGTATGTGTGGTTGCCGATTAGTTTTCCGAGTGCTACCAGTATGAGTTTGAACTGGTATCCGACGGTGACTATTGACGCTGCGGCGGGCACTGTTGTCGGTAATCCGGTCAGTTATCAGCGTGTTGTCAACCGCAACAGTGGTCGGGTTATAGATGTTGTCAGTAGCTCGGTTGCTGACGGGGCTGAGGTCAAGCAGTATGCGTGGAATGGTGGGAATAATCAGCGCTGGGAGTTCCGGGATGTCGGTGGTGGTTATCTCAACATCGTGAACCAGAACAGCGGGAAGTGTTTGGATGTTTCGTCGGGGTCGGGTGCTGACGGCGCTAATGTTATTCAGTGGAGTTGTGGGGCGGGCGCTAATCAGCAGTGGCAGTGGCAGGCGATCGGGAGTTATTTCCGGTTGGTGGCGCGGCATAGTGGGAAGTGTCTTGATGTGGTTGGGTCGGGGACTATTGATGGGACGGATATTCAGCAGTTCGCTTGTGGGAGTGGTGCGAACCAGCAGTGGTCCCGGGTGGCCGTTTGAACTCGACAGATGACGAGACGTCCGTTTAGTCCTGAATGATGGAAGCCGTTCGGCTTTCCGACGGCTTGCAATGATGATTGCCGCCATCCTTGGTGGCCGATCCGCCGCGTCGCGTCAGGCGCGGGGCTGGCTGGTGCGCGGCGAGTTCGCCACCGCAGTCGGTTGATTGAGAGACCAGAGTCCGAGACTCAGCTGTTTATCAGGGCGTTACCAGGCCCGGCGAATCCAGCTTCGGGAACGATCTTGTGCATGGAAATACATTGCTGCATGATCACCGGCCTAACCATAGATCTTTTCGGGGGCTGGGGTCTGTCGTGGATAGTCGGGATGTCCGCATTGGTGTGTCCTTCTCTCTTCGGAGACTTCTCGCCGGAGGCCTGGCCGCGGTCCTGACCGCGACCCTTTTGACGGCGTCTCCGCAGCCGGCCGCGGCTGAGCCCGGCATCGGTGGATCACGGACCCATCCTGCTCAGGCGATGGGTTCTGCCGAAGGTACGGACCACTCGGCGTCCGCGAGCGATACCGATGCGCGGGGTTCGAAACCGTCCGGTGATCCGAAGCTGCCGTCGCACGTAAAGAACACGGTCGGCAAGGAACGGGCCTACCCCGACCCGCCGACGGTGGGCGGCGCTCAGTGTCTCGGCTGTGCTCCCGGCACCCGTCCGCTCCGGGCGAAGTCGGATTCTCCGGCCGCCGAGGACGCCGAGCAGCCGGCGAGCGCGATCCAGCAGGAAAGCGCCGCGGTGACCGGTTTCCAGCAGGGCCGATCGACCGAGCTGGTAGAGGAACGCACCGAGGCCTCCACCGTCTTCGAGAACCCGGACGGGACCAAGACGGCCCGGATCTTCGCGGGGGCGACCTATGCGCGTGACGACAGCGGCGCGATGGTGCCGATCGACACGACGCTGACCACGAGTGCCGACGGCCGGCTGCGTCCGGTCGCGGCGGCGGACGTCTCGTTCGCCGGGCAGGTCACGGCGGAGCGGCTGGCAAGCATGACCGTGGCCGCCGGGCTGGAGGCCTCCTTCGGCCTGGCCGGCGCCGAGCCGGTCACCGGGGCTGCCTCCGGCTCTGAGGTGCGTTATCCGGGCGTGCTGCCGGAGACCGACCTGGTGCTTACCGCGACCAAGGAGGGCTTCAAGGACGAGCTGATCCTGCACTCCGCGGCCGCGCCCGTCCGCTACCTGTTCCCGATGCAGCTCAAGGGCCTCACTCCGGAGATCCCGGCGAACACCGGCCGGGTGGACCTGCGCGACGAGACGGGCGAGGTGCGGGCCAGCATCCCGCCGGGCTTCATGTACGACTCGACGCCGGATCCGAGGACTGGTTCGGGTGTGCTCTCCACCGGCGTCACCTACCGGATCGTTCCGGACGGCACCGGCTGGCAGCTGGAGGTGACGCTGGACGGCGCGTGGCTGCGTGATCCTCAGCGACGGTTCCCGGTCACGGTCGACCCGCCGCTGACCATGCGGGAGCCCGCGTTCCAGGACACCTTCGTCTCCAGCAGCTATTTCGCCAAACGTGACAACGGTGCCTTCACCTACCTGAAGGTCGGCACCCCTAACGGCGGCGTCGAGAAGGCCGCCACCTACCTGCAGTTCATCCACGTCGGTGAGCTGGAGCAGCGGTACATCGTCGGCGCCTCGCTGAGCCTCTATCAGAACTGGGCGCCAAGCTGTACGGCCGCCAACGTGACCGTCTATCCGGTGACCGAGTCGTGGTCCCAGTTCTCCGGCAAGGGGACGACCTGGCCCGGCCCGGCGTACGACTCGGCGGACTCGATCGGCCAGAAGTCGTTCAACCGGGGCGGCAACTGCGCGAGCAAGGCGGCCGGATACGAGACGATCACGCTCGACCGTGCCGAGATGACCGAGCTGCTCGACAAGAACCACGATTTCTACGGCTTCACCCTGCGTGCCTCCAACACCAGCAGCAGCGCCGAGAAGTGGTTCTATTCAGGGGAGAATCCGACCGGCAACTACCCGTTCATCGATATCGCGTTCGCCGACGCGGCCGCCTCGTTCTCGCTGCCCAGCGCGGTGTTCGACCCGCCGGTCACCCCGCAGACAGCCGGTGAGATCGACATCCGGGCCAAGAACGTCGGCGCGGCGAGCTGGACACCGACCAACGGTTATCACGTCACCGTCGACGTGGTGAACAGCGCGGGCCAGCTCTTCGATTTCCGCATGATCAAGCCCGGCACCACGCTGGATCACCTGGAGACCGGCACGTTCACGTTGCAGGTGCAGCCTCTGATCGCCGGTACCTACACCGCGAAGATCGATCTCGTCGGCCCGAACGGGCTGGCGAGCAGTTTCGGCGTACCGATAGCGACGTTCTCGTTCAAGGTGCTGCCGGCCTCGCCACCGGAGATTCTCTCTTATCATCCGCCGAACAACGCCCAGGTCGCCACGTTGCGCCCCACTCTGTGGGCGCAGTACTACGACGCCGACAACGCGCCCGGCGTGCCGAACTACTGGTTCGAACTGTGCAACGGCGGCACCGTCGACGCTCCCACCGGCTGTGTCAACACCAACTGGATCACGTCGTCGACGTGGACGGTCCCGGCCGCCTCGCTTGCCTGGGGCAAGACGGCGTTCTGGTACGTCGCGGTCTACGACGGCGCCAACGCGACCTACCTGGAAGGTCCGTACGCTCTGACGCCGGTGATCGCGCAGCCGGCGGTCACCGCGCACCTGGCAGCGGCGTCCACCGACGCCGACGTGCCGGGTGTGAACCCGCAAGCCGGCAACTACTCCGCCTCGGTGGTCGACGCGGCGGTTCCGGTCCCGGGACCACCACTGGAGATCCGCCGCACCTACAACTCACAGGATTACCGCGGCGGCGGCCCGGACAACAATGTCGCGCTGGGCCGGGCGGCGACCGGCTCGGCAGCCTGCGCGACCACCGAGGGCCCGGAGAAGGCGGTCACCGGCAGCACCCTCGACAAATGGTGCTCCAAGGCGGCCGGCGCCTACCTCCAGGTTGATCTCGGCGCGAAGCGCACCGTCCGGTCGTTCGTGATCCGCCACGCCGGCTCCAACGGCGAGGCGGCGGACTGGAACACCAGCGCCTACAACATCCAGATATCCACGAACGGCAGCACGTGGACGACGGCGGTGACGGTGACGGGCAACACCGCCGCCGTCACCACCAACACGATCACCGCGCAGACCGCCCGGTACGTGCGGCTCAACGTGACGACACCGACGTCGAGCACCACCGACAGCGCGACACGGATCTACGAGTTCGAGGTCAACGGGAACAGCGGCGCGTTCGGTGCCGGCTGGTCCACACCGCTGGACCAGGTGGTCGTCGCCGACCCGGACGGCAGCGGCAACGTCGTGGTCACCCAGGAGTCGGGCCGGCAGGTGCGGTTCGGCAAGAACGCCAACGGCACCTACACCTCGCCGCTCGGCAAGTCCGTCTCGCTGGTTCGCGGCACCGCCAACTGGACGTTGCGCGACAGCTCAGGGGAGAAGCGGGTCTTCGACGACCTGGGGAACCTGACCAGCATCGTCGACGCGAACGGCCGGGTGCAGCAGTTCACCTACACGGCCGGCCGGGTCTCCAAGGTCACCGACGTAACGAGCGGCCGGTCGCTGACACTGACCTGGGCCGACGGCAAGGTGATCGAGGTTCGGGCGGACGCGCCGCTGACCGGTGGCGCGCAACCCCTGTGGACGTACACGTACTCGGGCAACACCCTCACGAAGGCGTGCTCGGCGGTGAACGCCTGCACCGGATACGGCTGGTCCGCCTCCTCGCACTACCGCTCGGTCGTCCTCGACGACAACCCGACGGCGTACTGGCCGATGACCGAGTCGGCCGGCAGCACCGCGGCGAACCTGACGGCCACCAAGCCGGGCCAATTCAACGGCACCTACGGCAAGGTGACCTTCAACCAGACCGGTGCACTGCAGGGCACCAGTGACAAGGCGGTGTTCTTCGACGCCGCGAATAACGCCTCCATGCAACTGCCGGACAACCTGCTGACCTCGACCATGTCGTTCACGGTTGAGCTCTGGTTCAAAGCCGCGTCCGGCATGACCGGTGTGCTCTACGGCGAACAGAACAGCGCGCTCGGCACCACGCCGAAGCGCTGGAGCCCGGGGCTGTACGTCGGCACCGACGGCAAACTGCACGGCCGGGTCTGGGCCACCGGGGGAACCCAGGTGGTGTCGGCTGCCCGTGTGGACAACGGTGCCTGGCACCACGCGGTGATTTCGGTGAATCTCGACAAGCAGGACGTCTATCTCGACGGCGTGCGCGTCGGCGGGATCAGCGGCTACCAGGTGTACCGCTCCGACATGGCGAAGGCCTCGATCGGCAACGGATACACCTCCGGCTGGGCCGGGGGATCGACGGGCTACCTGCCCTTCACCGGCCAGATCGACGATGTGGCGGTCTACCGGCACTCGCTGGGCGCCCTGCAGGTCTCCGCCCACTACGCGGCGCGAACCGCTTCGGTGCGGCTGGGCAGCGTCACCGAGCCGAACGCCTACGTCTCCACGCAGCTGGCCTACAACACGAACTCGGGACGGCTCGCGACGGTTCGTGACCGGGAGGGCGCGACCTGGACGGTCACCCAGCCGACTCTCGGCGACGGGGTACGCAAGGTCGCACTCGCCTCGACCGGCCGCGACACCGTCACCTACACCTACGACCTGTTACGCGGTGAGCGGCTCACCGAGCGGATGAGTGACGAGGGCGTCGAGAAGTGGGACTACGACGCCAACGGCTTCATCATCAAGTACACCGATGCCAACGGGCGCGCCAAGTTCCTCTACCGGGATGCTCGCGGCAACCTCACCGCCGAGGCGGTCTTCCAGTCCGGCCTGTGGCGGTGGAAGAACTACGGCTACTACCTGAACACGGCCGACCCGCTTGACCCACGAAACGACCGGATCACCTGGAAGACCGGCACCCGTAACGGCTGGGACGGCGACGAGCGCAACCGGATCATCTACGAGCTGGACACCGCCGGGCGTACCACGAAGATCACCTATCCACTGCCGGCCGGGCCGTCGTCGCGGCCCACCGAGGTGGTCTCCTACACGGCAGGGACGGAGACCGCGGTCGGCGGTGGTGTGATGCCGGCCGGTCTCCCGCTGCAGATCACCAGCAAGCTGGGTGGCGTCACCACCCACGCGTACACCGCCAAGGGCGACCTGGCCCGGGTCACCGATCCGCTCGGGCTGATCGAGAACTACGGGTACGACCTGCTCGGGCGCCGGATCAGCCGTGCCGAGAGCGCGGTGGTCAGCGGGGCGACCGTCACCTACGGCACCTGGAGTACGGCCTACGACGCGATGTCGCGGGTGGTCACCGAGACCGCTCCAGGCGTTGCGAACCCGGTGACCGGTAAGACGAACACCCAGCAGACCGAGTACGAGTACCAGCCTTCCGGGCTGCTGAAGGTGAAGCGGCTCAAGGACACCACGGGTGGCGATCCGTCGCGGGTGTGGAGCTACACCTACGACCCGGCCGGCCGGGTCGAGACGACGACCACGCCGGACCTCGCGGTCGAGCGGACGGAGTGGAACACCGCCGGTGACATCGCCAAGCTCACCCAGGCCGGCGGCCTGATCCTGGAGTACCGGTACGACGACGCGCGCCGGCTCGTCGAGACTGTCGCCACGGGTGCGAACGTCGACCCGATGGACCCGGTCAGCACCCGTCTGGTGCTGGAGGCCCGTTCCTACGACCCGGCCGGGCAGCTCGCCTCCGTGGTCGACTCGATGGGCCGGGAGACCGCGTACACGTACCACAACGACGGTCAGCAGGAGACGGCCAGCCGGGTTCGTCGCGACGCGACGGGTGCGGTGGCGTCCAGCACCGAGCTGGAACGTTACGAGTACGACCCGGGCGGCAACGTGATCCGGGTGACCCGCGCCGGCGGCGTGGTGGAGGACTACGACTACGACGACGCCGGGATGCGCAACCGGGAGACTCTCGACGCGGGCGGGCTGGCGCGTACCACGGTGCGGACCTTCGCCGCGGACGGCTCGATCGCCTCGGAGCGGAGCTCCAACGGGTTCACCTTCATCACCGGCCGGCCGGTCGAGACCCCCTATCTGTACGCGGCGGGCGGCTCGCTGATCGACCAGGGCGGGAGCCGGTACGCGGACGGTACGAACGCCATGGTCTACCGCTTCGTGTTCCCGTCCGACACCGTCTCCGGGCGGCTCTTCCTGGAGGTCCGCAACCAGTACCTGGTCCAGTTCAGCTCGGACAACCAGACCTGGACGGACGTCATCAAGGAGACCGGCGATATCCGCAACGGCTCCAACCGGGCCCAGTGGAACCTCGACCTCACCTCGCAGCTCGCCAAGGGCAAGACCGTGTACGTGCGGGTCGGCGACAGCCAGCCGGCCAACGGCTGGGGTGGCCTGGTGTCCCGGGTCGCCGTGGAGTACGACAGGTCCGGGCAGCAGGCCGCGAAGACGACCTACCAGTACAACGCGGCCGGTGAGCTGACCAAGACCTCGGTGGACACCACCGGCTCGTCGTCCACGCCGTCGGTGACCGAGCAGGTCCGTGACGTGCGAGGGCTGGTCAGCCGGTCGGTCGACGCGGCCGGTGTGGCGACCGATCACACCTACGACGCCCTCGGGCACCTGCGGACGAGCACCGAGGCAGCTCGCACGGTCTGGCGTGACGGGGTGAGCACCGCCGGGGTCACCCCGGTCACCACATACGGGCGCAACACGTTCGGCGACGTGACCCAGGTGCGCGACGCACACGGTGCGACGGTCAGCTCCGGGTACGACGGGTTGGGCCGGGTCACGTCGACGACCCTGCCGTCGTACGCCCCGGCTGCCGGGACCACCATCGCCCCGACCGTGACGACCACCTACACCGCTGCCGGCAAGCCGCAGGTGGTGACCGACGGGCTGAACCGGAGCACGACGCGCACGTACGACAAGTACGGGCGGGTCATCGCGATCACCGGCCAGGACCCGGACGACGACGGGCCGCAGCCGGCTCCGGTGACCCGGTACGGATACGACCGTGCCGGTGAACTGCTGGAGACCGCGGAACCGGGCGGTAGCCGGACCCTGGCTACCTACAACGACCTCGGTCACCAGATCACCAGCACCGAGGCGGAACGGACCAGCGGCGGGACCGCGTACTTCACCACCGAGCTCGGCCGCTCGGACGCCGGCCTGCTGACCAGCGTCACCTCACCGGACGACCGGACCACGCGGTACGAGTACAACAAGGCAGGCGAGCGGACCCTGACGATCCAGGGAACCAACCTGCGGACCGAACAGCGATACGACGCACAGGGCCGGATCAGCGCCGTCATCGTCGGCGAACAGAGGGCGGTCGGTTATCGGTACGACGCGGCCGGCCGCCTGCTGGCCGAGACGGACCACAGGGTCAGCAGCGGGGTCCTGTCGGCGGCGCAGCGCACGAACCGGCTGGAGTACGACGCGCTGGGCCGGCCGTTCCGGGTAACCAGCCCGGGTGGCCGGGTCACCCAGTACCAGTACGGTCCCGGACCGGATCCGGCCATCGTTACCCAGCAGGGTGTCTCGGGCAACGACATCGTCGTCACTCTCGGATATGACGCTCTGGGCCGGCGGACGCGCGTCGTCGACGGCCGAGGCAACGCGACCGACTACCTGCACAACGACTGGGGAGCGACGGTTGCGGTCCGCGAGCCGGGCACCGAGGCTGCCTCGGCCCGGACCTGGCGGTCGGTCTACGACGCCGGTGGCCAGCTGGTCGCTGAGCTGACTCCGGACGGCGTCAGCCGTACCCGGCAGTACGACGATCTCGGCCGGATGGTCGAGGAGACGGCGTCCGGCGGCACGGCGCAGGCCGCCTCGCGGACCTTCGAGTACGACGAGGCGGGCCGTACCGTCGCCGTCGGCGGACCGGGTACGCAGCGGTCGTACGCCTACAACGACCGGGGTCTGCTGGTGAGCTCGGTCGACGGGGGCGGCACGTCCACCTTCACGTACGACGGCGACGGCAACCTGTCCAGTCGTTCCGACGCCGCCGGCACCGGCTATTTCGGGTACGACGCGGCGGGCCGGCTGTCCACGGTCACCGACGGGCTGACCTCGCGGGTGGCGGGGTACACCTACAACTCGGTCGGCAACCTGGGGGTGATCGATTACGGCGGCGGGGCGGTGCTGCGGGAATTCACCTACGACACGCTGGGCCGGCTCGCCACGGACACCGTGAAGAACCCCAGCGACGCCGCCACTCTCAGCACCGCGTACGCCTACGACCTCGACGATCTGGTGACGTCCCGTAAGACCACGGGCGGCGCGGGTGCCGGCGAGAACAGCTACACGTACGACTTGTTCGGCCGGCTGGCGAGCTGGGCCGGACCGGACAACACCACCGTGATGTACGCGTACGACAAGGCCTCCAACCGGATTCAGGAGGGCACCCGCACTTACGCCTACAACCAGCGCAACCAGCTCACCGGCGCCTCCGGTGGTGGTGAGGCCGACCTGGTCAACACCTGGTCGGCCGGCGGGAACCTGCTGAGCTCCAGCCTCGGCGGTGCCACCACCACGTATCGGTACGACGGGTTCGACAAACCGGTCGAGGTGGCCACGCCGGGACACACCGTCTCGTACAAGTACGACTCGTTCGGCCGGTTGGCGGAGCGCAACGGCATCGCGCTCAGCTACAGCGATCTGTCCAACAACCCGGTGCAGGTCCCGACCGGATCGGGTGAGGCGGCGATCTTCCGGGATCCGGCCGGGAAGGCGTTCTCCGAGCAGCAGGGCTCGGACCCGGCCAGACAGCTAGTCGACGAGGCGATCCATGGCGACGGCGTGGCCGCGATCAGCGGGAGTACCGGCGAGGTCCTGGCCAGCCGCAGCTACCAGCCGTACGGCGAGGTCGCCGCGAGCAGCGGCACCCTGTCCACCGGATTCCAGGGTGGCTGGACCGACCCGGTCACCGGTGATGTCAACGCCATGGCCCGCTGGTACAGCCCGTCGCAGGCGGGCTTCACCACCCGGGACACGCTGACCCTGGACCCGGATCCGACGGCGCAGACCAACAGGTACGCGTACGGCAACGCCAACCCGATCACGAATAACGACCCGAGCGGCCACTGCGGGTTCTGCGTGATCCCGATCGGCATGGCCGTCGGGTACTTGGTAACGGCCGTCGTCGCCTACGTGGCGGTCGACTACTGGGTCGAGTCGGGTGCGGCGTACAAGTCGATCACCGATCTGTACGCCCTCGGCGACGCCGGTGTCACCGCGATGCTCGACGGCCTGCACCAGGCCGGCGTGTCCGCGATCAACGCGATCTGGGCGGTGTACGACGCCTATGCGACCGACGTGCGGGTGGCGGGGATTGCCGCGCCTGCGCTGGGTATCGAGGCCCCCGTCGTGGTGCAGTCGCCGGCGGGTACCCCCGCGGCCACGGTGCCCGCCACCACCCCGGCGATCACCCTGCCGGCGGCGGTGCTGCCGAGCATGGGGGAGACGCTGAGCCATGTCGCGGCGGCGGCCGCGCCGATCGCTCTGCTCCCGGCCGGGCAACTCGCCAAGAACACCCTCTCGAACGTGGCGGCCGGGGTGCGGATCCCGTCGCTTGTCGTCGCGGAGGCCGACGAGAACCAGGCGGCCAACCAGGCCGTCGTCGCGGCGGCGGCGGCGGAGGCGGTCAGCGAGACCACCGGCACCGGCGACCCGAAGTGCGACGACGGTGATCCTCGCCAGCTGATCGAGGAGGTCGCCCAGCAGATCGCCGACGCCGGCACGAAGAGCATCGATCGCGACATCACGCCCGGGCAGTGGAATAGGATCAAAGAAGAGGGCAAATTCTATCTAATCTGGTACGCCCGCGGTCATATCGTCCATAAGCGCACGTTTGACGCATTGGACGCTGCCCAGCCGGGCCGATTCCTCTACAACGCCTCCAAGGGTGTCGACTTCTATGACACCTGGACCAAGACCTGGGTCGAGCTGACCACCCGCGGCGAGTTGAAGAAACACCAGAACAAGGGCGAAGACGACTGGAAGGACAAACCGGGCTACGACCCGAACTACAAATCGTGTAAATACTCGCTCTACGGCTGGAACGTGAACACGAAGTACGACTTCGAACCATGACAGCCGGGCGTCCGCGCTCAGTACAGTGACGGTCACCGGCAGGGACGAGGGGTGGAGCATGGAACGGATCGTCGTCGATCACGAACACGTGGTGGGAGCCGACTATTCGGGCCTGGCGCTGGATCAGTTCAGCGCGGAGGGCTCCACCTTCGAGAACTGCCGGTTCGACCGCACCAAGCTGGGGCACGCGGCGCTCGGTGCGGGCACGGAGCAGTCGTACTACCTCGGCTGCTCCTTCGACCGGGCGTCGTTCGCCGCGCTCGGCGGCTTCGCCCGCTTCACCGGCTGCACCTTCCGCAACGTCCGGTTCAGCCAGATCAACGCCGACTATCTGGAGTTCATCGACTGCTCGTTCACCGGCCGGATCACCGGCCTCGAGCTGCAGGGCGCACCGAGCACTCCGCAGGACCGATTCGACATCGTGCTGTCGGTCCTGGCGCGGCAAGGCCGCCCCGAGCCCTCCGGATACCGGGAATTGGTCTTCCGCGAGCACAACGAGATCCGTGGCAACGACTTCACCGGCGCCGAGCTGATCAAGGTCTGGTTCCGCCGGGGAGTCGACCTGAGCGCCCAGAAACTCCCGGCCGGCGACGACTACGTCTACCTGCCGGATGCGGAGACGGCCGTGCTTCACGCCCTCGCCAGGCTGGAGCACAACCAGGCGGAAGAGGCGGTTCGGGCCAAGTCCTTCCTCCAGGACATGCTCGAACGTGAGATCGGCGCCGGGCAGGCGCAGCTGCTGCTGCGCCCCAAGGACTTCGAGCGGCGCAAGGTCGTCCCGCCCGAGGTGCTGCTCGCCGCGAGCCTGCTCCGCGACGTCGCCGCGGGTGCGAGGTCATAGGAGGGCCGCTGTCAATGACCGACCTGGATTCGAGTCGTTCCACGGTGACCATCGGGACGATGCCGTCACGCCGGAATCTCGGATCCCTCCACGCACTCGGGTAGGTGGACGAGCACTGCGGGCGGATAGTGCCTCGTGAGCATCGTCAGCCCGCCCGTCTTGTCGCACGGTCGGCCGGATCAGATTGGGATGCGTCGAGCCAGCCGAGGATGCGGTCGTAGATCGCGTCGTCGCGGCCGCTGGTGTGATGCCCGTCGGCGCGGTCGTCGATCATGTCGATCACGCACGACTCCAGATAGAGCCGCAGCGAACGCCGATGTACCACGCCCTGTTCGGCCAGCTCGACCTTGCCAGGTGCGCACGGCCAGGGCTCACCGCAGGCCAGGCAGTCCCACGCCGGCCGGTCGGGCTGGTGTGGCGTCCTCGGGACCAGCATCAATGGCCACCGTTCGCGCGTCGGCGCTGAGCCGGGGTGAGTGCTCCTGCCCGCCCGACCTGGTTGTAGGACTGCGTCGGCAGCGTCGCCCAGCTCGGTGTGTTCGGCGGGTGCGGTAGGGTAGTCGCTGCGGGCAGGTCGACGGTGGTCGTTGCGCCGCAGCGCGGGCACCACCGGCTCTTGACCTTGAAACTGATCAGGCCGGCGAGAAACCCCACCAGGAGCGCGCTCGTCGCCGCTATCGCCACCACTCGGGTTCACCTTTCGTGGTCGTCGCCATGTCCTGCCTTTCGTGATGTCGAGGGCACGCCAGCCTGCGACGTACTGTCACGGTGGTCCGCCCGTCGGTCCGCAGGTTTGTCGTGGTGCGGCCGGGACCGCGTGCCCGATCTCGATGCAAGGGCTTCGCTGCTTTTCACCAGGTGTCTCGGTCACAGCGTGGCGGCCCGATGACCCGGAATTGAAGGCGACAGGCGTCAGCCGCTGTCAGCCGACGCGCCAGGTGTCGGAGTACAACTTGGAGGGCGTACGGCTACTGTGCGCTGATGAGCGTTGAGCCGAAGAGGGCCAGTGAATGGACCATCCACGGGGAACGCGTCGTCGACGACACCCGGCGGGCGGTGCTGAGCATCGCGGACGTGGAGCTACCCGATGGCGTTCGCTTCGAGCAGTACGTTCTGCGCATCCCGGCCGCCGCGATGGTCATCGTGCTCGACGACGACGAACGCGTGCTGATGATGTGGCGGCACCGGTTCATCGTGGACCGCTGGGTCTGGGAGTTGCCCGGCGGCTACCTCGATCCGGCCGAGGACTCGATGACCTGTGCCGCACGCGAGGTCGAGGAAGAAACCGGCTGGCGGCCGCGCAGCATCGAGAAGCTGATCAGCTTTCAGCCGATGGTGGGCACCATCGACCAGGAGAACATCGTCTACCTCGCCCGTGGCGCCGACTTCACCGGCGCGGCCCCGGACATCAACGAAGCCGAGCGACTCGGCTGGATTCCGCTCGACGAGATCCAGCAGCACATCGACGATGGCACCATCGTCGGTGCCGGCTCCGTCTCCGGCCTGCTCGCCCTGCTGCTGCGCAAGGCGACCGGCAAACTTTAAGCGCTCGCCAGGACCGGCCGGGACCGCTCGGTGAAGTCCTGCACCGCGGGCAGACCGACATGCTTGGAGAGCCGGTCGGCGAGGTCGGTCAGGTAGTCGCGGGCGCGTACTGAGTGCAGGTCTTCCGCGGCCTCGACGGCATCGATACCGACACGTGCGGCCTCCTCCGGCTCACCGTTCTGCGCGTGTGCCACGGCGAGCAGGACGAGGTTGAACTGCCGTCCACGCGCGTACTGGCGACCGTCCATGTCGAGCGACCGGGTAGCGATGTCGCCTCTGCCCAGGGCAGTGAAGCAGTGTCCGAACTTGGCCGCCAGGTATGACTCGTCGAAGTAGCCGATCCACTGCGGCTCGCTGGTGCGGTCGGCCTTTTCGAAGATCGCTTCGGCCCTGTTCAGCGCTGCTGCGCAGGCCTTTTCGTTGCCGCCGACAGCATGACCCTGTGCTTCGAGGACCGCTGATTCCGCCTCGATCGCGGCGATACCCGCCTCGGCCGCCGCGCGGCTGGCGGCCTTGGCGAGATCCACCGCCTCGCCGGACGCGCGCAGGAACGCGGCCTGGTGGCTCATCGCCGCCAAGATCTCCGCGCCCAGTGCTCGATCGCCAGCGCCCGCCGCGAGGCGTAGAGCCTGGATCAGGTATCGCTGGGCCAGCCCGTGCAGCCCGGCGTCGTATGAGGCCCAGCCGGCCAGTTGCGTCGTCTCCGCGACCGCGGACAGCAGCTGGCGTCCGGTCGCCACGTTGTAGCGGCCGTTGATCAGCTCGGTGACCTCGGCGTTGAGGAACCGGATCAGGCTGTCGCGGATGTGGCCGCCGCCGAACTGGTTGTCCAGCGTCCGGTACGTGGAGGTCATCCGGCGCACGGTCTCGATGTCGGCAGTCCCGATCAGCCGCTCGCCGTTGCCGGCCGGGCGCTCGTCGAGTGACGACATCAGCCATCGCATCGCCGCAGGCAGGAAGGCGGTCGCGCTGAAGCCGACCTGCCGAAGAAGGTTCCGCCGCTGCATATCGCCTCGCCAAAGATCAACAGCGACATCTATGCCATGCCGCCAGTCCGGCGCGAACTCTAGCCCGGACGGCGTGGACACCACCGCTGGTTCGAAGGTGACTTGCCGGGCATCGGTGTCGGCTGACACTTCGGAGACCATGGCGGACAACTGCCCGGCGGCGCCAAGCGCTTGATCCAGCAGAACCGCGACGGAGAGGCTCGGCCGTTTGGTCCCCGATTCGAGATCCCACAGATGGCCGTGCGAACAATGGATCATCCCGCCGAGTCGGCGCAGCGACAATCCGTGCTGTTCACGCAGTTCTTTAAGCTTGCGGCCGAAGTCGGGATGGGCAACAACAATCCGTCGCGGCATCGGCCACCCCCAACGACTCCGATGAACGGTGAGTCCATTTATCCGAACCGGGCTCACCGGACACCATAGCCCTCAATAGGACGTTTCCGGTGGTCACACAACAGGGTGGATCAGATGGCCGAGACCGGCCCGCGCATGGCGGCGGCGACCTGCGGGTGGGCTTTAAACTCCGGCGGTGATGGTGCGTATGGCTGGTGTGGACGATGTGGTGGCTCTCGCCGAGCTGCGGGACATCGAGCCCAACCAGCTCCCCGCGTTCACCGACTGGATGGCTGCTCACGCGAAAACCCACCTGCCCTTCGTCGCCGAGGTCGATGGGCAGATCGTGGGCTGTGCCTGGTTGCTCGTCGCTGAGCGGGTGCCCGGCAACGGCGACCTGGACCGCCGCTTTGGCGACATCCAGTCGGTCATGGTCCGCGAGGAACATCGCGGCCAGAGCATCGGCTCCGCACTGATCGAAGCGATCCTCACCGAAGCCCGCAGACAAGCACTCCTCCACGTCACCGTCCACTCCGGGCGCCGGGCTGTCGACTTCTACCTGCGCAACGGCTTCGGCCACCACCGCCAACTCCTGCTCTGGCCCTAGGCTGAACCCCATGAAGATCGTTGTTCTGGACGATTACCAGCGGGTGGCGCGGGCCTACGGGCCTTTCGAGACGCTTGCCGACGCCGAGGTCGAGGTTCTGCACGAGCACCTCGCCGACCACCACGACCTGGTCAACGCACTGACGGGCGCACAGGTCGTCGTCGCTATGCGGGAACGCACCCCGTTCACCGCGGAACTCCTGCGCGACCTGCCCGACCTGCGGCTGCTGATCACCACCGGCATGGTCAACGCGTCCATCGACCTGGCCGCCGCGAAAGAGCAGGGCGTTACCGTCTGCGGCACCACCGCCGCCGGCTCGGCGGTCAGCTCCAACACCGCCGAGCTCACCTGGGCGCTCATCCTCGCCGTCCAGCGCAACGTCGTCACCGAGGACCGGGCGCTGCGGGCCGGTCGCTGGCAGACCACCGTCGGCACGGATCTCAACGGGAGCACGCTGGGCGTACTCGGGCTGGGGCGGCTCGGCAGTCAGATCGCGCGGATCGGGCGGGCCTTTGACATGCGGGTGATCGCCTGGAGTCAGAACCTCACCGCCGAACGCGCCGCCGAGGTGGGCGCCACTCTGGTCAGCCGGGATCAGCTTTTCGCTGAGAGCGACGTGCTCAGCGTTCATCTCAAGCTTTCCGATCGTACGATCGGACTGGTCGGCGCCGCCGAGCTGAAGGCCATGAAACCGTCGGCTGTCCTGATCAACACTTCGCGGGGGCCAATCGTCGACCGGACGGCGCTTGCTGTCGCGCTGACCACTGGCTCCATCGCCGGTGCGGGGCTCGACGTCTTCGACACCGAGCCGCTGCCGGCCGGGGATCCGCTGCGGGCCGCACCCAACACGGTGTTGCTGCCGCACCTCGGATATGTCACCGACCGGACCTATCAGGGCTGGTTCCAGCAGATCGTGGAGAACATCGCGGCGTGGCAGGCCGGTACGCCGCTGCGCACTATCGGCTGATCTCCAGCAGGTGCATCGCCTCGCGGTTGTCGGCTCGGGACCAGAACAGTTCGTGCAACTCCGGTGGCAGCTCGTCGCGGTGGGAGCCGGTGTGGCCTCGGCGGAAGAAGCGGTCGTCGCGTAACCGGAGCTCGTCCATCGACGGGATGGCGGGATCAATCACGGGGGTGAGGGCCGGTGCCAGCGCTGACACGATCGTGGTCACGTGGTGGATCGGATCGCTGGTCAGGTCCTCGTAGCGCAGCACCATCCGGTGCGCGGCCGGCGGGTGCAGCCAGCTGAGGACGTTGGCGCCCCAGCTGCCGGTTCCGGTGGGGGACTGGCGCAGGATCTTGGTGCGGAGTTCGGGCTCGTAGCGGCTCGGGTCGTTCTCGTGCACGTCGGTGTCGCGCCGGCGGTGGGTCTTGATGAAGTGCGGTTCGGTGTCCGCGCGGAGGGTGGCGAGCGTTCCCGGGCGTTCGGTGAACCCGATCAGATCGGGGCCGAGGCGGGCAGCCACACCGTCGACGTCGTAGACGGTCGAGGTGCGGATGCCGTAGAGGCGGTGCAGCACGATCCGCAGGAAGGTGTTGCCCGAGCGCGGGAACGACGCCACCCAGACGATCATCAGGTCGGGGTCAGGCCGATCGAGGCGCGGAAGGAGCCGTCCATCTCGAACGGCACCGATTCGTGTTCGTGGGTGACCAGCCAGCGGCCGTCGATGCGGCGCAGGCCGTGTGTGACCCGGAACCACAGGGTGAACGGCTCGGTCGCGCCGCGCGGGATCGCGGTCATCGCGTCGAGGCTGGTCGCGAACGCCACGTCGCCGTCGGTGGTGATCTCCAGTTGGGTGACCTCGCGGCGCGGGGGTGCCTCGAAGGTTGCCATCCAGGCGCGCAGCGGGGCCGGATCGCGGCTGTCGCCGGGCTGGCGTAGCGGCGGGGCCAGGGAGTACTCGACGAAGGCCGGCGCGTAGTGCGCCAGGATGGCTTCGGCGTCACCCTTCTGCAGTAGCGCGGCCTTGTTCAGGATGACGTCCCGGATCTCGTCCATGACAGGTCCTACCTTTCTCTTTACCCATCATGTCGAAGCCGAGGCAGCCAGCTTCTACAAGATGGGTAAAAGAAATCGGAGGAGTGCCATGAAATACGTGATCCTGATCCAGTCGAACCCGCAGTCGCTCGCCGTCTGGGAGACGCTGTCCGAGCAGCAGCGGACCGACTTCGGGCTCGGCCACCTGCGGCTGACCGACCAGATGCGCGACGCCGGTGTCCTGGTCGCCAGCGAAGGCCTTGGCGATCCGGCCCTGGCCACCCAGGTCTCGGTACGCGACGGTAAGACGATCACCTCGGACGGCCCGTTCGCCGAGGTCAAGGAGCATCTGGCCGGCTTCTATCTGATCGACGTCGCGGATCTCGGCGAGGCGGTCGCCTGGGCCGCGAGGACGCCGGACGCCGGGTACACCCGGGTCGAGGTGCGCCCGGTCCTCGATATGAGCGAATGGGACCTGTGACCGCGCTGCCGGATCTGCTGCGTGAGTGCGCACCGCGGGTCCTGGCGGCGGTGGTGCGCCGCTACGGCGACTTCGAGGCCTGCGAGGACGCGGTGCAGGAGGCGCTGCTCGCGGCCGCTCAGCAGTGGCCGCGGGAGGGCGTTCCGGAGCAGCCACGACACTGGTTGATCACCGTGGCGAGCCGCCGCCGGGTGGAGATGCTGCGCTCCGAGACGGCACGCCGGCGTCGCGAGGAGGCGGTCCGGCACGATCCCGAGCCGCAGGTCCGCGGCGACGACGAACTGGCATTGCTGCTGCTCTGCTGCCATCCGTCGCTGACCGTTCCGGCCCAGGTCACGCTTACGCTGCGGGCGGTCGGCGGGCTCAGCACCGCGGAGATCGCGCGGGCGTTGCTGCTGCCCGAGGCCACCGTCGGCCAGCGGATCAGCCGGGCCAAGCAGCGGATCCGCGACACCGGCGCCCGGTTCGAGATGCCCGCGCCGGGAGCGCCCCTCGACGCGGTTCTGCACGTGCTCTACCTGATCTTCACCGAGGGGCACACGGCCAGCTCCGGCGACACCGTGAACCGGGTCGAGCTGACTCGGGAGGCGATCCGGCTGACCCGGCAGCTGCACCGGCGTCTGCCCGACGACGGGGAAGTGGCCGGATTGCTCGCGTTGATGCTGCTCACGGACGCGCGCCGCTCCGCGCGTACCCAAGGGGGTGGATCTTTGGTCCCGCTTGCGGAACAGGACCGGCGGCGCTGGGACGCGCCTGCGATCGCCGAAGGCGTCGCGATCATCACCCATGCGCTCGCTCACGCACCGATCGGACCGTTCCAGCTTCAGGCCGCGATCGCGGCGGTTCACGATGAGGCGACGCGCGCCGAGCTCACCGATTGGCCTCAGATCCTTCTTCTGTACGGGATGTTGCACGCGCTCGCCCCCAGCCCGATGGTGGCGCTGAACCGGATCGTCGCGCGGGCCATGGTCGACGGCCCGCGGGTGGCGCTGACCGATCTGGATCAGATCGCCGGGGATCCGGCGCTGGCTCGGCATCATCGGACGGCGGCGGTGCGCGCGCATCTGCTGGAGATGGCCGGTGAGCGGGACGAGGCGCGGGAGCAGTACCGGCTGGCGGCGCGGCTGACGCTCAGCGGGCCGGAGCAGCGCTATCTGGAGTCGCGGGCCGCGCGGCTGCGGCCTGGTGTTTACCGCCCTGAGGACGGGAAATCCCAGCAGGCGTGAACCGGCTCGATCGAGGAGGTAGCCATGCCGGCAGGATCCAGCCCCAAGCGTGAACGTCAGTACGAGCACATCAAGGAGAGCGCCGAGAAGCGGGGCGTACCGAAGAAGGTGGCGACCGAGATCGCCGCGCGCACGGTGAACAAGGAGCGAGCCCGCGCCGGTGAATCGAAGACCGCGAGTCGCCTGTCCATCGAGGATGTCTCCTCCGGGCATCGCGGTGGTAAGCGGTCGCACAGTGGGGCTCAGGGGCGTACGAAGGAACAGCTCTACAACGAGGCGAAGAAACGCAACATCAAAGGCCGGTCGGCGATGAGCAAGGCCGAGCTGGAGAGGGCGCTCGCGCACTGACGCGAGCGCCGCTCGGGGTTTTCGGGTCGCTGGGGGCGTTGGTCAGCGCACTCCGGCCGGGGTGCGCAGGTCCTCGCCGGTGTGGTGCCGGCCCGGCTGGTCGGCCGCTTCCAGCGCGCGGCCCTCGGCGTCGATGTTCGGCAGCATGCGGTCGAGCCAGCGGGGCATCCACCAGGCGGCGTTGCCGAGCAGTTTGAGCACGGCCGGGACGATGATCATGCGGACGATGAAGGCGTCGGCGAGCACACCGACGGACAGGGCGAACCCGATCGCGGCGACGAACGGCGACACCGCCGTGGCGAATCCGGCGAAGACCGCCACCATGATCGCGGCGGCCGCGACGACGACCACCGCGGTGCGCGTGAATCCGTCGACGATCGCGTCGGCGGGGCTCAGGCCACGGGCGTGCGCCTCGTGCATCCGGGAGACCAGGAAGACCTGGTAATCCATGGCGAGACCGAACAGGATGCCGACGATCAGGATGGGCAGCAGGCTCAAAATCGGGTTGCCGGAGGGTGCGGGGATCAGCGCGTCGGCCCAGCCGTCCTGGAAGACCTTGACGGTCACGCCGAACGCGGTGCCCAGCGACAGCAGGAATCCGAGGGTGCCGACCAGCGGTACCAGCAGCGACCGGAACAGGATCACCAGCAGAACCAGCGACAGGCTGACGACCAAGATCAGGTAGACGATGAGCGCCTTGTTGAGCTTGTCGTTGATGTCGATGTCGATCGCGGTGGAACCGGTGACGGCGAGGGTTACCCCGGCAACGTCGCCGGCGTGGTCGCGGATGTCGCGGACGAGGTCGCGGGTGGCGTCGTCGATCGGTCCGCTGTCCGGGACGACCTGGATCATCGCGGTGCTGCCGTCCTTGCTGACGCCGGCGGCGGTGGCCGACGCGACGTCGTCGAGTCCCTTGATCGTGGTGGTGACCGCGTTGACCTTGTCGGCGACGCTGTCGCCCTCGACCAGGACGATCAGGGTGCCCTGCGTACCGGGCCCGAACTTGTCGGCGATCAACTGGTAAGCGGCACGCTGGGTGCTGTCCGGGTCCTCGCCGCCGGGGGTGCTCAGCGCGGTCTTGAGAGAGAAGGTCGGCAGGGAGAGTGCCAGGAGTGCGGCGATCGCGACGACGGCGATCGGCAGCGGTGCCCTGACCACGGTGCGGATCCAGCGGTCGAGCAACGAGCGGCGCTGCGCCCGCTGGGTGGCCTGCTCCCGCAGCGGAACCCCAGCTTTGAGCAGGCGGCGTTCGCGGCGTGACAACACCCGGTATCCCATCGAGCGCATCAGTGCGGGCAGGAAGGTCAGCGCCATCAGCACGGTGGTGGCCACGGTCACCGCGGCGGCGACGCCCATCTCGGTGATGAACGGGATTCGTACGACGGCGAGGCCGACCAGCGCGATGACGACGGTGGCGCCGGCGAACACGACCGCGGAGCCGGCGGTGCCGATGGAACGGGCGATGGCCTCGTCGACGGTGCGGCCTTCGCGCAGCTCGGTGCGGAACCGGGCCAGGATGAACAGGCCGTAATCGATACCGACCGCGAGGCCGATCATGCCGGCCAGGGTGGGTGTGGTGGCGCCGATCGGGTGCCAGGCGGAGAGGGCGAAGACGCCGAGCAGCCCTGTCGCGAGGCCGAGCAGCGCGCCGATCATGTTGGCGCCGGCCGCGACCAGCGATCCGAACGTGACGATCAGGATCACGAACGCGATCATCGCGCCGATGCCTTCGGCGGGGCTCTGCGCGGGGGTCTGGTCGCCGATCGAGCCGCCGACCTCGGCGCCGAGACCGGCGTCGCGGGCCTGATCGGCGACCGCGAGGACCTGCTCGTAGATCGGTTCGGTGTCGGTGTCGTCGGTCAGCCCGGTCAGGGTGACGGTCGCGACCGCCGTGGTGCCGTCAGCCGACACGAGCGTTTTGCTGACCGACGCCACGTGGTCCACGCCGGCGACGCCGTCGATCGCGGTGGCGACCAGTCTCTTGCTGGCGGCGCTGGTGATCTTCTGCCCGTCCGGGGCGGTGAGTACCAGTTGCAGCGTTCCCTGGGTGTCGTCGGTCGCGGTGGCCGGGAACTGCTTCCGCATGACCTCCAGGGCCCGGCCGGACTCGGTGTTCGACAGGCTGAAACCGCCGTCGCTGAACCTCATGCCGGTCACCGTGCCGACGATGCCGACGGCCAGCATCAGGCCCCAGACGACGAAGACGAGAACCCGATGGCGAGCGCTGAACGCGCCGAGCCGGGACAGGTACGTAGCCATTGAGACAGGACTCCTCGGTAGATGTCGGGGGTCCCTCAAGATTCGCGGCCGCAGGGGGTCCGCGTCGTCAACCCGGCACGGCATCCGCGGGTACCGCAGGTGCGTTATCCGTCGTCACGGCTCGGGTGGTGCGTACCGCGTCCGCGTTATGCGCGGCAGGCCGCATGACTACGCAAAGTAATAGCTGATTGTACGAATAGCATTGGCCGGCTCGTGGCGTGATGATTGCGGTGACCGTAGTGATCGGAGGGTGGGCCGTATGTCGGATGTGGTAGTGCTCTCCGGCCATCCCCATCCGGGGTCGAGGACGCTGCAGCTGGCAACGGCCCTGGGGGAACGGCTCGCGGTGAGCCGCGGTGGCACCGGCGCGGTGATCGTCGACGTTTCCGAACTCGGCCCGGGCCTGCTGGTCCCGGGCGACGCCGCCACCGGCGAGGCGCTGCTGGAACTGCAGGACGCCACCGTGCTCATCGTGGCGACCCCGGCGTACCGGAGCACCTTCTCCGGGGTGCTCAAGGTGCTGCTCGACC
This sequence comes from Actinoplanes lutulentus, assembly GCF_003259845.1. GTDB lineage: Bacteria > Actinomycetota > Actinomycetes > Mycobacteriales > Micromonosporaceae > Actinoplanes > Actinoplanes lutulentus. The sequence goes on along the minus strand of NZ_QLMJ01000008.1, from coordinate 274,397 downwards.
AGCTGCCGGCCAACGCGCTCGCCGGGGTGCTCGCCATCCCGGTCGTCACGGCTGACCTGCAGGCGCAGGCGGATGTCGCCGAGGCGTTCCTGGCGCGGCTGTTGAGTGATCTCGGCGCGGACGTCGTAGATTTCGGCCTGACCGCGATCGGCCCTGAGCTGGCCGATCCGGCTTCGGCGGCCGAGCTTTACACGGCCGCGCTGATCAGCTAGCGAGGCTGCGCTGGTTGCGGGCGGCGTCGGTCAGTTCGAGGGCGCAGGGTTCGGGTGGTAGCTCGGCGAGACTCATCAGGGCGTCGAGGAACGCATCCCACAGCCGTTTGCTCATGCCGCGATCATAACTCTCTATAGCCCATGGGTGAAGTATGACTTCTTAGGCGCTGGTGCGCGGGGCGTACATGATCACGGCGACACCGATCAGGCAGATGGCGGCGCCGATGAGGTCCCAGCGGTCCGGGCGGAACTTGTCGACGACCATGCCCCAGGCCAGGGATCCGGCCACGAAGACGCCACCGTACGCGGCCAGGATGCGGCCGAAGTTGGCGTCCGGCTGGAGGGTGGCGACGAAACCGTAGGCGCCCAGCGCGACGATGCCGGCGGCGATCCACCACAGGCCGCGGTTCTCCCGCCAGCCCTGCCAGATCAGCCAGGCGCCGCCGATCTCGGCCAGCGCGGCCAGCACGAACAGCAGCAGCGAGCGGATGATCGTCACGCCTGGCAACCTACTAGATCGAGAGAGGGGTGCCGTGTGTGCGGAGATGTGGGCGGTTTTGAAGCATGGTGTACCTTGCCGCGTGGCTCATCGTCCATTGAGGGAGAACGATGTCAAGCAGCATTTCCCGACGTTCCGCACTCGGTCTCGGTGCTGCGGCGGCGGCCGCGGGTGTCGGCGTGAGCAGCAGCCCAGCGCAGGCCGCGGCGGGCGGGCCGGCGAGCATCCGGAAGGTGTACAACAAGGAGAAGGCCAAGGCCGGCGGGGTCTGGCACACGCACATCGCCGCGGTGAACGCTGCCGGTGTGCTGACGCCGATCATCGAGGACGACGCCGATCACGTCACCTTCGGTTACAGCGTGCAGAAACTCGCCGTCGCCACCGCGGTGATGGACAAGATCGACCGCGGCGAGCTCACGCTCGGCACCAAGCTCGACCTGCCGGCGGACATCATCCTCGGCGGCTCGGGCATCTATCACCTGCACCGCGTGTGGGGCGATGAGATCACCGTCGGTAACTTCCTGACCGCGATGCTCCTTGTCTCCGACAACACCGCGGTACGCATGTGTGGCCGCGTGGTGCCGGCCCTGGAGATCAACGAGATTCTGGCGGCCAAGGGTTTTGTGCACACCCGGGTGATTCCGGTGGCGAACCCGAACCGCTTCTACCTGGGTACGACTACGCCTCGCGAAATGCATGACCTGCTGTGGCGGCTGGCGACCAAGACGCTGCTGAAGCCGGAGTCGTGCGACTTCCTGCTGAGCGTCACCCGCTGGCTCAACGGATATCACGACGGCGTACGCCGGGTGATGTCCTCGAAGGAGCGGGAGCGGGTCGCCACGAAGTACGGCGCCGACTTCAACGACCTCGGCGAGTCCCGGCACGAGGCGGGCATCATGTTCAGCGCGGACGGGGTGCCGCTGCTGACCTATGCGATGTTCGCCGAGGGTCTGGGTGAGCCGGAGAACTACGGCGCCACGCACCCGGCGGTCCAGGCGCACGCGAAGATCGGCCGGGTGCTGTTCGACAGCCTGCCGGTGGTGACGCCGGCAGCCCGGTCGGCGGTGCCGAGGTCGCTGCCGAAGTCGTTCCACCCGGTCAGCGGAGGCTGATCCCCTGGTGGGCGCCGTCAGTGGCGTTGTTGTTGGTGGCGCCCACCAGGTGCAGCACCGAGTCGAGGCCGTGCAGGGGACCTTCGGTTCGCGGCAGGATCAGCGTCCGGATGCTCAGAGCGGCCCCGCCGACGTCGTCGCGGGCGCTGTCGCCGACCATGAGCGTGCGGTCGCCGGGCACGCCGAGCAGTTCCAGGGCGTGGGCGAAGATGGCCGGATCGGGCTTCACCAGACCCACCTCGAACGACAGGATCACGTCGTCGACCAGGTCGAGGATGCCGGTGCGGGTGAGGTGCGGGCGGATGTCCAGGCCGATGTTGGACAGCACCACGACCTTGGTGCCCCGGGCCTTCAGCTCTTTCAGCACCGGCAGGGTGTCGTCGAAGGGGAACCACTGGTCGGGCATGACCGCGTAGAGGGCTTCGATCAGTTCGGGTTCGACACCGGGGTGCAGCGCGACCGTTCTGGTGAAGACGTCGTGGTGGCGGGCGTGGTCGAGGTCGCGGTCGCTGTTCGGGTCGATCGTGTGGGCGTGCTGCCAGATGTGATCGAGGTGGTCGCTGAGGGACTTGAACTCGCTGCCGGTCAGCTCCGGTGCGGTCTTGCCCGACTCGGCCAGGTGGCGCAGGGCCGAAGCGACCCAGCGATCGGGGTCACCGCCGTCGACCAGAGTGCCGTGAAAGTCGAAGATAACCCCGTCGATGACCATGCCACAGGGTATGTCAGGCGTCGGAGGCCGTGCCTGTCAGCGACGGACGAGAGTCCGGGTGTCGAGTTCGAATCGGAACGGACGCTCGGAGGCCAGGCTCCCACCGGTCTTCACGACACTCTCCTCGACGTAGTGCTGGTCGTCGAGGCGGTTGAGCCGCAGAGTCAGCGAATCCGGTGCCTCGTGTTCGACCAGGAGGTACCACTCGATGCCAGCAGCAGCGTAGAGCTGCATCTTGAGCACCCGGTCCATGGCAGCGTTGCTCGGCGAAACGATCTCACCGATCAGACGCACCCGGGAAGCGTCCGCCGCGACGGCCTCCTCGTCCAGGTCCACCACAACCAGGTCTGGAATGACGATGCGGCCGGTGTGCAACCGGACGTTGATCGCCTCGTACACGAAGAGCCCGGCCGGCGCGGCGCCTTCCTCCAGCGCATTCGCCAGGCGGCGGGAGAGGCGCTGATTGCTCATATTTGGTACGGGGTTGACCACCAGGCTCCCGTCGATCAGCTCGATCCGGTCCGTCGTCTCGCTGAGCGCAAAGTACTCGTCCTCGGTCCATGGACCGACGTGGTCAACCACCCCAACGCTCATCGACGACGTCACCCCAACGGCTCACCAAGAAGATGCCTTCCCAAGGGTAGGGGAGCTCAGGTGGTACGGCGTCCTCGAAAGCGGCACACCGCCCTGGAGAACTGACCTGCCAGTTGGGGATCCGAACCTCTGTAGCTTCCGCTTGCGGAGACCTGCGAACGCTGAGCGCTGGTCCCGCAGGCGTTCAGGTGGGGACGTCGGCGAGTAGGCGGCGTACGCCGGCGCGGGTCAGCAGCAAGGTGACCACCAACAGGGTCACTGAGAAGAAGCCGCCCAGGCTCACCGCGTCGCCGAAGATGAGGTTGACCAGCTCCAGGACTACGAACTTGCTGCCTGCGGCGACTGTCCAGAGGGCCGCCCCGGACACGACCTTGGCGGTTCTGGTGGTGGCGTCGCGCATGCGGCCGAGGATGTGTTGTTTCAGGAGCAGGACCAGCTCCAGGGCGATTTTCAGCAGCAGCGCGGTCAGCAACGACAACGTGAAGCCTTCGCTGATCACGGCGGGGATGTATTCGACTGCCAGGTTCAGCACCGTCACGTAGGCGAAGACGTCTACCACGTGGGTCGGGTGGATGCGCCGCATCGAACTAGCCTTGGTGGGTGAGCAACCTTGGGCATCCTCCCGCGGTGATGATTTGATGACGCCTGCCGAGCGGTTCGCCTCGGTGAGGGTGGCGCGGCTCGCCACCGTCACGCCTGAGGGGGCGCCGCATCTGGTGCCGATCGTGTTCGCGCTGGTCGGGGACGTCATTCACACTGCCGTCGACGGGAAGCCCAAGCGGCATCGGCGGCTGCAGCGGCTTACCAACATCGCACACCAGCCTCGGGTCAGTGTGCTTGCTGATTTCTACGACGATGACTGGTCGCAGTTGTGGTGGGTGCGGGCCGACGGGATTGCCGACGTTGTCGACGAGGTGGAGCCGGCGCTGGTCGGGCGGTACCCGCAGTATCAAAGCCAGCCTCCGCCGGGGCCGTTTCTGCGTATCCGGGTGGTCCGATGGAGTGAGTGGCAGCCGTAGCGATGGACGCCGCCGTGGAGCTGACCACGCCCGGTCGGGCCCGGGTGTGGCGGCTGCACACGGCGGCGTCCGCGCTCGCGTTCGAAAAGGCCCAGATCGCCGCGATGGAGCCGGCGACATGACTTTCACGCGGCAGTTCTGACCCTCGCTGCCGGTCGCACGATCTGGAACCGGCCCGGGCGGCTGGAGCCGCGTTTGGCCGGGCGGTTGGTGCTGACCCGGCTGGTGGGCTCGGCCGACGCCGACGCCGACGCCGACGCCGACGCCGACGCCGACGACGGCGTGCGGTTGATCGTGCGGCGCAGGCCGGGGTGCTGGGTCTCCCACGCCTCGCGTACCCGGGATGGCAGATGCAGGTCGCGCCAGACCCGGCGCAGCAGCGCCGGGTTGATCAGGTCCTCGACCTCGGCGCAGCCCGCTGCTTCGCACAGCACCTGTTCGTACGCGTGCCGGAGCTGGATGGGATCGTCGAGCTCGTATTGGCGGCGGCTGGCGTGGCCGCAGGCCATGTGGTGGGGCACTTCGAGGACGCCGATGCTGCTTCCGTGCAGGTCGTCGATCCGGTCAGGGACGGATGGGGCCCGGTGTGCGGCGCTGCGGTTCTTGCGGCCGTCACGGGTGGCGACGTACGACATGTTCATCAGGTTAGGGCGACTGGTCGGCCGCGCGCCCCCGATGTCGCCGGAGTTGATGAAGGAGCAGCAGGAGACGGGTGCGGCACCTGATCAGCGAAGGAGTTAGGCTGACCTAACTTGATCTTTTAGTTAGGGGCTTGTCGAGCAATGCTGAAGGCACCCGGCACCGCGATCCTGCGCCGGGCGGTCGCCCGCAACGGCCGGCACCTCTGGACCGGCACCGGCCTGGCCGGCATCTACCAGATCTGCGCGGCGCTCGTGCCGGTAGTGATCGGCGTGATCGTCGATCAGGCCGTCGGCCCCGGTGACCTGACCGCGCTGCTGATCTGGATCCCGGTGCTCGCGGTGACGTACCTCGTGCTGGCGGTCACCTACCGCTTCGGGGCGCGGCACCTGCAGCGGGCCATCGCGGAGGAGGGCCACCGGCTGCGGGTCGAGGTCGCCGCGCAGATCCTGCACCCACGCGGGCTGCGTACCGACCGGCACGCCGGTGACCTGCTCACGGTGTCCACCACGGACGCCGACCTGACGTCCTATTTCCTCGATCACATTCCGCGGATCACCAGCGCGGTGCTGGCCGTGGCGGTCAGCGCGATCACGCTGCTGGTCATTTCGGCGCCGCTCGGGGTGATCGTGCTGGTCGCGACGCCGGTCGTACTGGCGATCCTGAATCTCACCGCGCCGCTGATCGCCCGCCGCGTCGCCGACCAGCAGAACCAGGCCGGCCGGGCCACCTCGCTCGCCACCGACCTGGTCACCGGGATGCGCCCGTTGCGGGGCATCGGCGTGCAGGACGCGGCCTCCGCGCGTTACCGGCTGGTCAGCCGCGAGTCACTCGCCGCGACATTACGAGCATCGGGTACGCAGAACGCGTACCTCGGCGCCTCCACAACACTGAGCACCCTGCTCGCCGGTGGTGTCGCCATTGCGGCCGGCTGGTTCGCGCTGACCGGCCGGATCACGGTCGGCCAGTTCATCACGGTGATCGGGTCCGCGCAGTTCCTCATCGAACCGTTCGGCACCCTGGCCGTGGTGCCGAGCTGGGTCGCCGCCGCACGCGCCGCCGCCGACCGGGTCGCGTCGGTGGTGCAGGCCGGGCTGATCCTGCCGGACGGCGTTGCCGACCCTGATTCGTTGAGCTGCGATCTTCGCCTGATCGGGGTCACGCACGGCTCGCTCGCCGGTCTCGACCTTCACATTAAGCCTGGCGAGTTCGTCGGCGTCGTCGCCAGACGCCCCTCCGACGCCGAAGCGCTGATGCGGCTGCTGGCCGTGCCCGACGCTTATCAGGGCGACATCCTGCTCGGCGGTGAACCCCTGGAAACCGTCGACCGCGCCCGGGCCCGCCGCCTGCTGCACGTCGAACCGCACCGCACCGACCTGTTCACCGGCTCGCTCGCCTCCAACATCGACGTCCACGACGACGGCGGTGACCGGCTCGCCGAAGTGCTGCGGGCCGCTGCGGCCGACGAGGTCGCCGACCTGCACCCGGACGGCCTGGATGCGCCGATCGCCGAACGCGGCGCGAACCTCTCCGGCGGCCAGCGGCAACGGGTCGCGCTGGCCCGGGCGTTGCTGGCCCAGCCGCCGCTGCTGGTGCTGCACGACCCGACGACCGCCGTGGACGCGGTCACCGAACACGCCATCGCCGGCGGGATCCGAGCACTGCGGCACGGCGCAGCAAACGAGGCCGGGACAGAAAGCGGGGCCGGGACAGAAAGCGAGGCCGGGGCAGCAAGCCTGTTCAGCACCGTTGTGATCACCAGCAGCCCGGCTCTGCTCGCCGCCGCTGACCGAGTCGTCGTCATCGGCGACGGCACGGTCACCGCCGAGGGCGTGCACGCCGATCTCGTCGCCGGCGACGACTCCTACCGCCGGACGGTACTGCGATGACCGATCAGCTGCTGCCGATCGCCGGCCCGCGCGAGACCCGGGCCTGGTTGACCACGGAACTGCGCTCCCGGCCGCGTGAGGCGCTGTTCACCCTGGCCGCCGGATTGCTGGCCGCCGCGGCGTCAGTCGTTCCGGCGTACGCTCTGGGTCTGCTTGTTGATCGAGTCCGAGCCGGCGCCGAAATCGGCGCGATCGTGACCGTCGGGGTGACCATCGTGATCGCTGCGGTGGTGGGTGGCGCGGCGACCGGATTCGGCGGATATCTGATCAACCGGCTGGGTTCGCGGATCCTTGCTGACCTGCGTGAACGCACCGTCGCGACCGCTCTGCGGCTGCCCGCTCTGGTCCTCGATCGGGCCGGGCGCGGTGATCTGCTGTCGCGGGTCGGCGCGGACATCGCCGCGATCGGCAAGGCCGTCACGGACGTGCTGCCGGGCATGATCTCGGCGGTGCTGCTGTCGGTGATCAGCCTCGCCACGATCGCCGGCATCGACTGGCGGCTCGGTCTGGCCGGAGCGGTCGCGGTGCCGCTCTACGTGATCGGGCTGCGCTGGTACCTGCCGCGCGCCGCACCGTCCTACGCCGCGGAACGCGTCGCGATCGCCGAACGATCCCAGCTGTTCGTCGAGAGCATGCAGGGCACCCGCACGGTCCACACCTACCACCTGGAAGATCGGCACCTCGCCGGCATCGAGACCGCGTCGGCCCGCGCCCGCGACATATCGATCGGCGTCTTCGCGCTCTACACCCGCTTCATCGGCCGGATCCACCGCGCCGAACTCGCCGGCCTCGGCGCCGTCCTGGTGGTCGGTTTTGTGCTCGCCCGCTCGGGTGCCGTCACGGTCGGTGAGGTCTCCGCGGCCGCGTTGCTGTTCCACCGCCTGTTCGGCCCGATCGCCCTGCTCATGGTCACCTTCGACAAGGCGCAGGACGCGGGCGCCAGCCTGGCCCGGCTCGTCGGCGTGCTCGACATGGACATCGAAGTTCGCGGACTGGGAAGCCGGCCGGCTGGCCATGACCTCGTCCTCGACGACGTCACCTTCAGTTACGGCGGTCCCGCGCCCGTGCTGCGCAACGTCTCCCTGCGGGTCGCGCCCGGCGAAACGGTTGCGCTCGTCGGTTCCACCGGCGCAGGCAAAACCACCGCCGCCTCCCTCGCCGCGGGCATCTTGCGCCCCCTTCATGGGTACGCCTCCATCGGCGGCATTGCCGTCTCGGACCTGCCCGCCGACACGATCGCCATCGTCAGCCAGGAAACGCACGTGTTCGCCGGCCCTCTGGTGGAGGACCTGCGCCTGGCCCGGCCGGGCGCCACCGACGACGAGGTGGCCGAGGCGCTGTCCCGGGTAGGCGCGCTGTCCTGGGTGCGCGAGCTCCCCGACGGCCTGGACACCGTGGTCGGCGACGGCGGGCATCAGCTCACCGCGGCCCGCGCGCAGCAGCTGGCGCTGGCCCGGGTGGTGCTGCTGGACCCGCCGGTCGTGGTCCTCGACGAGGCGACGGCGGAGGCGGGCAGCGCCGGAGCGCGTGATCTGGAGCAGGCGGCGATGGCGGTGCTGCGCGGGAGGACCGCGCTGGTAGTCGCCCACCGTCTCACCCAGGCGGCGTCGGCGGATCGGGTCATCGTGATGGAACACGGCGAGATCGTCGAGAGTGGATCGCACGCCGAGCTGGTCGTCGGCGGCGGGCGTTATGCCCAGCTCTGGGCGGCCTGGTCCGCCCGCAATTAGGGCATACCGCCAGCGGGCAGGAGTCGATCATGAAGCCTGTTCATCGGACTGTTAGGTTAGGTTTGCCTTACCAGTTATTGAATGGGAGTTCAGTTTCATGCGTGCAAACCGGTTCCTGACGGGACTCGTCGCCGTCACGGCCGCCCTGGCGCTCACCGCCTGCGGCGAATCGTCCGACACCGAGAGCGATCCCGCCACCGCCGGCAGCGCCGCGGCGAGCTTCCCGGTCAGCATCACCCACGCCTTCGGCACCACCACGATCGAGAAGAAGCCGGAACGCGTCGCCACCGTGAACTGGGCCAACCACGAGGTGCCGCTGGCCCTCGGGATCGTGCCGGTCGGGTACGCCAAGGCCAACTTCGGCGACGAGGACGGCGACGGCCTGCTGCCGTGGGACGCCGCGAAGCTCAAGGAACTGGGCGCGCCGACCCCGGTGCTGTTCGACGAGACCGACGGCATCGACTTCGAAGGCGTCGCGAACACCAAGCCGGACGTCATCCTGGCCGCGTACTCCGGGCTGACCCAGCAGGACTACGACACGCTGAGCAAGATCGCGCCGGTTGTCGCGTACCCGAAGACCGCGTGGTCGACGTCCTGGCGCGAGAGCATCCAGCTGGAGAGCAAGGCCCTGGGCCTTGCCGCCGAGGGCGACAAGCTGATCGGCACCATCGAGAAGCAGATGAAGGACGAGGCCGCGCGGTACCCGAAGCTGGCCGGCAAGTCGGTGATGTTCCTGACCCACATCGACCCCACCGACCTCAGCAAGATCAGCTTCTACACCACGCACGACACCCGCGCGCAGTTCTTCACCGACCTCGGCATGAAGCACCCGGCGAGCATCGAGAAGGCGTCCGCCGCGACCGAGGAGTTCAGCCTCACCCAGAGCGCCGAGCAGGTCCAGAACCTCAGCGACGTCGACATCATCGTGACCTACGGTGACGCCGAGGGCACCACCCTCGCGACCCTGCAGAAGGACCCGCTGCTCTCCAAGATCCCGGCGATCGCCCGTGGCTCGTTCGTCTCGCTGCCGGGCAGCACCCCGGTCGCGACCGCCGCCAACCCGACGCCGCTGGCCGTCTCGTTCGTCCTCAAGGACTACGTCGACCTGCTCGGCAAGGCCGCCGACAAGATCTGATGACGCAACTGGATACTCCGTCCGGGCCGGACGTCGCCTTGCTGCGACGCCCGGCCCGGGTGCGCCTGGCCTGGCTGCTGGTCGTCGTCGCGGTGCTGGTCGCGGTCATGCTCGCCTCGGTCGCCTTCGGCTCCCGGATTGTCGGCTTCGACGACATCACCGCCGCCTTCGGCGGCGCCAACGACACTCTCGATCAGGCCGCGGTCGTCAAGCGCATCCCGCGTACGATCCTCGCGGTCCTGGTCGGCGCGGCTCTCGGATTGTCCGGTGCGGTGATGCAGGGCGTCACCCGCAACCCGCTCGCCGACCCCGGCATCCTCGGCGTGAACATGGGCGCCATGCTGGCGATCGCCGTCGCCATGACGACGATCGGCCTGTCCACCGCCACCCAGTACATCTGGGTCGCCATCGCCGGCGCGGCCGTCGCGACGGTATTCGTCTACGGCGTCGGCTCCCTCGGCCGCGGCGGCGCCACCCCACTCAAGATCGCGCTGGCCGGGGCGGCCACCTCCGCCGCGCTGGCGTCGCTGGTCGTCGCGGTCGTGCTGCCGCGTGGCGACGTCGCCGAGAACTTCCAGTCCTGGCAGGTCGGCGGAGTCGGCGGCGCGTCCTGGGAGAGCATCGGGAACGTCCTGCCGTTCCTGATCGCGGGCCTGGTCATCTGCCTGCTCTGCGCCCGGCCGCTGAACTCCCTCGCGCTCGGCGACGACCTCGCCGCCGGCCTCGGCGAACGCGTCGCCCTGATCCGCGCCACCGCCGCCCTCGGCGCGGTCGTGCTGTGCGGCGCCGCCACCGCCATCGCCGGGCCGATCGCGTTCGTCGGCCTGATCGTCCCGCACATGTGCCGCCTGCTGGTCGGCCTCGACCACCGCTGGCTGCTGCCGTTCGCCACCCTTACCGGCGCGGTGCTGCTGACGTTTGCCGACGTCATCGGCCGGGTGGTGAACCGGCCCGACGAGATCGAGGCCGGGATCATCACCGCCCTGATCGGCGCACCGTTCTTCATCTCCATCGTCCGCCGGCAGAAAGTGCGGGAGCTGTGAGCACCACGACCCTTGAAGCGGTCACCCGCGGCCGGGTCCGGCGCAACCGGCGGCGGCACACCGTGCTGACCGCCCTCGGGATCGCCGTTGCCGCGATCTTCGCCGTCTCACTGATGGTGGGGCAGACGTTCTACCCACCCGGCGACGTGCTGCGGGTGATCCTCGGCGAGACCGTGCCCGGCGCCTCCTTCACCGTCGGTGAGCTGCGGCTGCCGCGCGCGGTGCTGGCCCTGGTCACCGGACTGTGCTTCGGCATCGGCGGTGTCACGTTCCAGACCATGCTGCGCAACCCCCTCGCCAGCCCGGACATCATCGGGATCAGCTCGGCGGCCGGCGCGGCGGCGGCGTTCGCCATCATCGTGCTCAGCCTCGACGAGACCGGCGTCTCGATCTTCGCCATCGTGGCCGCGCTCGGGGTCGCGCTGCTCATCTACCTGCTGTCGTTCAAGGACGGTGTGGCCGGCACCCGGCTCGTGCTGATCGGCATCGGGATCGCCGCGATGCTCAACAGCGCCACCTCGTACATCCTCAACCAGGCCGGGCAGTGGGATCTGCAGGCGGCGACCCGCTGGCTCAACGGGAGCCTCAACGGCTCCACCTGGGACGAGACCGTGCCGGTGCTGCTGGCCCTGCTCGTCTTCGGCCCGATCCTGCTCGCCCAGGCCCGCAACCTGACGATGCTGCAACTCGGCGACGACACGGCCGCGGCGCTCGGTACCCGACTGGAACGTACCCGATTGGTCTCGATCGTGGCGGCAGTCGGCCTGATCGCGTTCGCGACCTCAGCCACCGGCCCGATCGCGTTCGTGGCCTTCCTGGCCGGACCCATCGCGGCGCGCCTGGTCGGCCCCGGCGGCTCGCTGCTGATCCCGTCCGCGCTGGTCGGCTCGCTGCTCGTGCTGGTCGCCGACTTCATCGGCCAGTTCGCGTTCGACACCCGGTTCCCGGTCGGCGTGATCACCGGCGTGCTCGGCGCGCCCTACCTCATCTTTCTGCTCGTCCGCACGAACCGCGCGGGAGGATCCCTGTGACCACCACTCACTCTCTGACCGTCGAAAAACTGACCGTCGGGTACGCCGACCGCATCGTGATCGACAGCCTCGACCTGCTCGTCCCGCCCGGCCGGATCACGGCGATCGTCGGCGCCAACGCCTGCGGCAAGTCGACGCTGCTGCGGGCCATGTCCCGGCTGCTCGCACCCCGTGCCGGGCACGTGCTGCTCGACGGCCGCGAAGTGCACCGGATGCCGGCCAAGGAACTCGCCCGCACGCTGGGCCTGCTGCCGCAGTCACCGATCGCGCCGGAAGGCATCACCGTCGCCGACCTGGTAGGCCGCGGCCGCAACCCGCACCAGCGGATCCTGTCGCGGTGGAGCAAGGACGACGACGTGGCCGTGGCCGCAGCCCTGGATGCCACCCACACCGCGGATCTCGCCGACCGGCCCGTCGACGAGCTGTCCGGCGGCCAGCGCCAGCGGGTGTGGATCGCGATGGCGCTCGCCCAGCAGACCGACCTGCTGCTGCTCGACGAACCCACCACGTTCCTGGACGTCAGCCACCAGGTCGAGGTGCTGGACCTGCTCACTGATCTGAACGCGGCCCGGGGCACCACGATCGTGATGGTGCTGCACGATTTGAACATGGCGGCCCGGTACGCCGATCACCTGATCGCTTTGGCGGGTGGTGGTCTGCACGCCACCGGGGAGCCGGCTGAGGTGCTGACGGAGGAGTGCGTACGGGCGGTGTTCGGCCTGGACAGCCAGGTCATCACCGACCCGGTGTCGGGGAAACCGCTGATGCTGCCGATCGGCCGCCACCACGTGTCGTCGACGGCGGTGTGATCCGATAGGGGCATGGAGTACACGCGGCTGGGGCGGACCGGGCTGAGGGTGAGCCGGGTCGGGCTGGGGTGCATGAGTTACGGCGATGCCGCGGCGGGCATGCATCGGTGGACGCTGGACGAGGATGCCGCGGCGCCGTTCTTCCGGCAGGCCGTCGAGCTCGGGGTGACGTTCTGGGACACCGCGAACGTCTATCAGGGTGGGACGTCGGAGGAGTTCGTCGGGCGGGCTATCACGCGGTTCGCCCGCCGCGAGGACATCGTGCTGGCCACCAAGGTCAGTGGGCGGATGCACGACGGCCCCGGCGGCAGCGGGCTGTCCCGCAAGGCGATTCTGGAGCAGGTGGACGCGTCGCTGCGGCGGCTGGGCACCGATTACATCGACGTCTACTACGTGCACCGCTTCGACGACGAGACCCCGGTCGAGGAGACCATGGCGGCGCTGGACGGGCTGGTCCGGGCGGGCAAGGTGCGCTATCTCGGTGCGTCGTCGATGTGGGCGTGGCAGTTCGCGAAGATGCAGCATGCCGCCGTGGTGAACGGCTGGACGGCGTTCGCGGCGATGCAGGACCAGTACAACGTGCTCAAACGCGAGGAAGAACGGGACATGATCCCGATGTGCCTCGATCAGGGTGTCGGGCTGACGCCGTACTCACCGCTCGCGAAGGGCCGCGCGGCCCGGCCGTGGGGTCAGCAGACCGCGCGGTCGTCGTCGGACGCGGTCGCCACGGCGTTCGACCGGGACGCCGATCAACCGGTGGTGGACGCCGTACAGAAGGTCGCCGAGGCCCGGGCGGTCCCGATGGCGCAGGTCGCCCTGGCGTGGGTGCTGTCCAAGCCGGTGGTGTCCTGCCCCATCGTGGGCGCCACGAAGCCGAACCATCTGCAGGACGCCGTCGCCGCCCTGGACCTGGAGCTGTCCGGCGGGGAGATCGCCGACCTCGAAAAGGGTTACACCCCGCAGGACAACTACTGGTGGTGACGTCTAGGAGAACAAGGCGCTGCCCCAGTAGTCGTCGGGGGCGGTGATGCCGGGTGGGCAGGCGAACAGGGCGCTGGAGACGTGGCGGACGTACTCGTTCATCTCGTCGTTGGCGGCCAGGCTGCGCTGGACCGGGATGAACGCGGTCCGCGGATCGCGCTGGTAGGCGATGAAGAACAGGCCCGCGTTGAGCCGGCCGAGGCCGTCGGAGCCGTCGACGAAGTTGTAGCCGCGGCGCAGCATCCGGGCGCCGGCGTTGGTGTCCGGGTGCGCGAGCCGTACGTGGGAGGTCTTGGCGATCAGTTCGGTGCCGTCGGCGCCGACCGCGGTGAAGTCGGGTTCCTCGAACTCGTCGTCGGAGCCGAGTGGCGCGCCGGAGCCCTTGCGCCGGCCGATGATCATTTCCTGTTCGGCGAGCGACGACCGGTCCCAGGTTTCGATGATCATGCGGATCTTGCGGCTGACCAGGTAGGAGCCGCCGGCCATCCAGTCCGGGCCGTCGCCGGGCTGCACCCAGAGGTGTTCGCGCAGCAGGTCGGGCTGCTCGGCCTTGAGGTTGCGGGTGCCGTCCTTGAAGCCGAACAGGTTGCGCGGGGTGGTCTGGCCGGTGGTGGTCGACGAGGTACGCCCGAACCCGAGCTGTGACCAGCGCACACTGACCGCGCCCATCCCGATGCGGGCCAGGTTGCGGATCGCGTGCACCGCGACCTGCGGATCGTTGGCGCAGGCCTGCACGCAGATGTCACCGCCGGAGATGGCGGCGTCGAGGGTGTCCCCGGTGAACCGAGGCAGTTCCTCAAGCGCCGGCGGGCGCTTCGCGCTCAACCCGAAACGCTGGAACAGACCCGGCCCGAAGCCGATCGTCAGGGTCAGCCAGGCCGGCGGCAGGTCGAGGGCCTCGCCGGTGTCGTCCGGCGGTGCCTCCGGGATGCCGTTGACCGCGCCGATCTCACCGGCGTCCTGGCCGGCGGTCATCCGGGCGGCAGCGGCGGTCCACTCCTTCAGCATCCGGATCAGCCGGTCACGGTCTTTGGTGACCACGTCGAACGCGACGAAATGCAGCCGGTCCTGGGCCGGGGTCACGATGCCGGCCTGGTGCTGTCCTGAGAACGGGACCGCTTCGGGCGTACCCTCGCTGTCGCCTTTGAATTTTGTTGCGGCGACAGCCGCTGCGCCGGCAACGCCGGCGGCCCCCACCCCGGCAAGGGTGAGGGCGCGGCGGCGATTGATTCCGGTCATGCCTGCTTGGCGACCACAGCGGCCACCTGGCTGATCGGCTCGGCGAGAGCGTTGATGGCGTCGGAGAGTTCCTTCAGGTCGGCCTGCGACAGGTCGGTGTGCAGCTTCCAGGCGTCGCCGGAGCGGTGCTTGGCGAGGGTGGTGTCGACGTTGGTGAACTCGGTGTCGAGGGTCTTGACCAGGGCCGGGTCACGCTCCTCGAGGACCGGGCGCAGCGAGGCGATCGCGGCCTTGGAACCTTCGATGTTGGCGTTGAAGTCCCAGAGGTCGGTGTGCGAGTACCGGTCCTCCTCGCCGGTGATCTTGCCGGCGGCGACCTCGTCGAGCAGGGCCTTCGCGCCGTTGGCGAGCTGCAGCGGGGACAGCTTCTCGGCGTTCGCCTTCTGCACGACCTCCTTGACGTCGGTCAGCAGCTGGTCGGCGATCGGGCCGGACTTGGAGATGTCCTTGGTCTCCCAGAGGTCCTTCTCGATGCGGTGGAAGCCACCGAACGTGAGGCCTTCCTCGGTGACCTCCTCGCGGCCGTCGATGCGCGGGTCGAGGTCGCCGAAGATCTCGGCGACCGGCTCGATGCGCTCCCAGTAGGTGCGGGCGATCGGGAACAGCGCCTTCGCCTCGTCGGCCTTGCCGGCCTTGACCGCGGTGACGAACTCGGTGGTCTTCTCCTCCAGGGCGCCGGTCTGGCTCTTGACGTAGCGCGAGTAGCTCTCGGTGGCGGCGAGCAGCGCGGCGTCGTCGGTCAGCGGCGCGGCCGAGCCGGAGACGGTGAGCTGGCCGCGGATGCCCTTGCCGATCATTCCGGGCTTGCAGGCGGTCTCGTAGGTGCCGGCCGGCAGCTCGACGTGCAGATTGCGCGACAGCCCGGGCGCGATGTTCTCGACCTCGGCCATGACCCGGTCACCGGCGGCGTAGACGTAGAACTCGGTGACCTTCTGGCCCTTGTTGGTGATGGCGAAGACGTTGGTGCCGGCGTCGACGGCGGTCTTCGCGACCTCGCAGGCGGTGTCGGTCGCGGCGACCGCGATAGGGCCTGTTTTTGTTTCACTCGTCGCGTCGCTGGAGCCGCAGGCGGTCAGCGTCAGGCCGAGCGCCGCGACGGCGGTGACGGCGAGGGGGGTTGTGCGCACTATTTCTCCTAGGTCTGCGGCACGGGCTTGAGGGCTTGCTTGCGCCCGGTGGGGCGCAGGAAAAGAAACAGCACGGGTACGGCGTAAACGACCCAGGCCGCGACCTCGAGGACCGTGGCCGTCGGGGTGACGTTGAACATGCCGGTGAGCAGCGCCGTGTACCAGGCCGAGGGGTCGAGGGTGGCGCTGATGTCGTAGGCGAGGGTGTTCAGTCCGGGTAGGACACCGGACTCCTGCAGGTCGTGGACGCCGTATTTCAGGATGCCGGCGGCCACCAGGATGAGCAGTGTGCCGGTGATGGTGAAGAAGACGGTCAGGTTGATGCGGACCGCGGTGGCGTACATCAGGAAGCCGATCAGGACGGCGCTGGCGATGCCGCCGAGCAGTGCGTACAGCGGGCCGCCGTTGATGCTCGCGCCCTGCACCGCGGAGTAGAAGATCAGCGAGGTTTCGAGTCCTTCGCGGACCACGGCCAGGAATGCCATCACGGCGACCGCGATCGAGCCGACTGCGAGGGCTTCGGCGAGCTTGCCGCGCAGGTCACCGGCGATCGAGCGGGCGGCCCGGCGCATCCAGAAGATCATCCAGGTGACGAAGACGACGGCCAGGATCGAGGTGATCGCCTCGAAGAGTTCGCGCTGGTCGTAGTCGCGCAGCAGGGTGGTCGAGGTGTAGCTGAGCAGCCATCCGAAGAGCACGGACAGCGCGACGGCGAGTCCGACGCCGGCCCAGACCTGGGGGAGGCGGTCCTTGCGGTCGGCCTTGACGAGGAACGCGATCAGGATGCTGACCACCAGGGTGGCCTCGAGCCCTTCGCGCAGGCCGATGAGGTAGGTGGCGAGCATGGACTCTCTTCTCGTTTAGGCTTGCCTAACCTTGCTCCTACAGACTGTAGATTAGGCATGGCTGGCCTAACAGTCCAGGGGGCTGCCGGTGACCCGCTTCGCTGGCAGACTGGATCGCATGCGTACTGCGAAGCTCGGAAAACTCGAGGTCGGCCGGATCGGCCTGGGCACGATGGGGATGTCGCACGGGTACACCGGCGCCGGCAGCGACGACGCCGCGTCGATCCGGACCATCCACCGGGCGATAGACCTCGGCGTCACCCTGATCGACACCGCGGAGGTCTACGGGCCGTACGTGAACGAGGAACTGGTCGGCCAGGCGCTGCGCGGCCGCCGTGACCAGGTCGTGCTGGCCACCAAATTCGGCCTCGTCTCGCACACCGGCGGCGCACCCGGCGGGATGGACAGCAGCCCGGAGAACATCCGGATCGCGGTTGAGGGCTCGCTCAAGCGGCTCGGCACCTCGTTCATCGACCTGTACTACCAGCACCGGGTCGACCCCGGCACGCCGATCGAGGACGTCATGGGCGTGCTCGCCGCGCTCGTCGCCGAGGGCAAGATCCGATACATCGGGCTGTCCGAGGCGTGGATCCCCACGATCCGCCGGGCGCACGCCGTGCACCCGGTCACGGCCGTGCAGTCGGAGTACTCACTCTGGACCCGGGACCAGGAAGAGGTGCTGCCGGTGCTGCGGGAGCTGGGGATCGGGCTGGTGGCGTACTCGCCGCTCGGCCGGGGTTTCCTGACCGGCGCGGTCCGGACCACCGCCGATCTCGACGACAGCGACTTCCGGAAGACGAACCCGCGGTTCGTCGGGGAGAACTTCGAACGGAATGTGCGTAGTGCTGATGAGGTGCGCGCGATCGCCGACGAGGCGGGGGTTACGGCGGCGCAGGTCGCGCTGGCGTGGCTGCTGTCCAAGGGTGAGGACATCGTCCCGATCCCCGGCACCAAGCGGGTGAGCCGCCTGGAGGAGAACGTCGCGGCGGACGCGGTCGTGCTGACGGCGTCGCAGATCGCGGCGCTGGACGCGCTGACCCCTGCCGAGGGCGAGCATCACACCGAGGCGCAGATGAAGGCCATCGAACGCTGAGCGGGTGTAGCCAATTTCGCGGTAACGTCGCTCCACCCATCACCGGTGCGGGACTGCGCTCGGAGGTTTCACTCCGACTGCACCACGGTGAAGGGTGGGCGGACGCCCTCGGTGAGTTCGGCCGCCGCCTCGAGGGCCATCACCGCGCGCTGTCGGCTGCTGATCGGCGACCTGGCGGTGGAGTGCAGTGACCCCAGGGCGACCAGGTAGCCGGAGCCTACGGCGGCGTAGCCCGAGATGGTGTGCCCGATTTGGTAGTCGCCGCCGACGACATAGAGGCGGCCATGAATGCCCACGAGGAATTCGCCGCCTTCTTCCCGGCCGTTCTCGATTTTCGCGTAGCCGCCGGTGGAGAGGCACTCTCGGACGGCCTCGATGAACGTGGTCACCATGAACCGGTCGACGTCCCAGGTGTCGGGCTCACCGACGGTCAGGGAGTAGCGCAGGAGCTGACCCATCCGGTAACTGGTCGTGAAGCCCATCAGGTAGGGCCCCACCTGAAAGACCTTGGAATCCGACCGCACCGCGACGTGCCACCCGTCGCTCCCCGCCGAGTCCCCACCGATGGTGACGACCTTGCCGTCCGTAATCCCGACGATGCACGTCATGAGAACACTCTTCATGGCGGGCGAGCCCGTGCCAACCATCGACTTTGGTGCACGTCGGGCATTCGCTTACCGCCGGGCCGGCCGTCTCGATCCGCCGTAGAGATGGACTCGATGGTCGGCGTCCTGGTCCGGCTCGCGTGAGATGAACTCCTCGGTCTCCATCGCGCCGTTGGCGATGAGTACGTGCCAGTCCTCGTAGTACCAGCTCGGATTGCAGGGGCAGGTGGTGAACCAGTACCGGAAGTTCGCGCGATAGCGGCCGATCTGCCCGGGCAGGAGTGTGAAGAGGCGTGCCGGGCCGCTCTGCCGCGGATATGCGGCATGGCCCGGCAACCGGTCGACGACCAGCGCCGATTCCTTTGACGACAGCCACAGGCCGAGGTCACGGGCTCGATCCGTTCCGCCGCTGATTACCTGGTCGTGGGGCGTGTAGCGGGTTGCCTCATCAGCCAGTACCTCGTGGATCACCACGTCGTCGGCCGGCATGAACGACGGAAGGGCCGCCGGACGGGACAGGCCACGGCGGGCGTTCGCGTGCTGCGCCCCGCGCGCCGCCGCGCCCCACCGGACGCGTACCCGCTGAATGGTGATCACGCCCCACCCTGACGCGCTGGGCGGTCGGCACGCCAGTCATTATCGGATCTCGCTGGTGACGCGTGCTGGAGGTAGGAACAGATGGGCGCGAAGACCGCACTGCTGGCTTTCACCGACGGCGATCTGCGGCCGGCCCTGCGCGGAGTAGCCCGGCCGGACTCGGCAGAAGTCATCGGCCTGGTGCGTGAGCTGCATCCTGACTACGAGGTGACACCGATCGGCGAGGGCTCCGTCGGTGACTACAGCTATCCGCCGGACGACACCAGTTACGTGGCCGTGGTGGCCGGTGCCGAATTGTTCTGCGATCGGCGGCTCGTCTGCGATCTCCCATCACGACTGCCGGCCCGGCTGCTTCAGGCTGGAGCGGGCCGGCGGATCATCATGCACGCGATGCACTCGAGCTCTGACTGGTTTGCTTTCGCGGTATGGGAGAACGGTGAGCTCATCCGCTCGCTCAGCCTTTCGCCGGATGCCGGCGTCGGGGAGAACATCGGCGAGCCGTACGACTTCGAGTTGCCGTACTGGGCCGGCGAGCATCCGGTCGAGCCGTTTCTCTCCGAGGAATCCGTACCCTCTTCCGTTCCACCCGCTGGAATTGGGTGGGCAGGCCCTGCGTGCACTCTTCGGGTTCATTCTCGAAGGTCGTCCCGAACCCGGCGACATCGATCCGTTCGACGTTCACATGCACGGTTTCCGGGTCGCCGACCCGACCGGCAGGGAACAGGCCGAACGCGATGCCAGGATGACGCAGCTCGTGGCGATGATGAGACCGGCGCGCCGCTACCGGATGATGCCCGATGGCACGCAGCGCGAGCTCGCCGACGGCGAGCTTTGATCGGACTTCCAGAACTGCGACGCGATCTAGTGCGTTTCTGGTTGGAGTGACGGCGCAAAGTCACAACATCGGGGCCGGGTCGACCGTTTGCGCCGTGCCTTCTGCCTGAGGTCGCCTTCTGTCGCCTTTCGGGCTGCCCCGCCGACGCATTTGTCGGTAAGCCCTGTTTAAGGTCCACGGCATGCACAGCACGCTCACGGAACACGCCCGATGCCGCTATGGCGACGAGTACCGGCCTGCTGTTGTGCCGCGATGTTCGTTGGATTACGAAGATCGGTACTTCATCGAGACGCTGACCTTCGCCGACGCGGAGGACATCCTGGCGATGCTGCACGAGTTGTGTCCGAACGTGGCTGACGGGCTCCTTCCGGTGTGGGTACGCAACCTGGCCTATCGGCTCGTGCTTCTCCAGCGGCCTGATGATCCGGCATTGATGCGAGAGGCCGCACTAAGCCTCTGGATGCATGGCCCGGATTGGGACGGCATCGCGGCGGACTTGGAGCGCCGGGCTGCGGCTCTCGAAAACGAGCTGAGCGGGTAAGTCTTCGACGGATGGCGGTCCCTTCTTGGCGGCCGTTGTGGCCGATCACGGCGACCTGGTGCTGTTCATCCAGCGCGAGCAGCAACGGCACGCCGAGGCGCAGCACTCGGATGCGTTGCGGTCCGACGACCGCGACGGAGGCGCTCAGCACCGCGGCACTAGATCATCCGCTGGCTATGGGACAGGGTTGAGGCGGTCGGCTGGTGGGTGACGAACGCCGTCGGCGTGCGGTTCTCCACGAGAAGCCTGCGGCGGAAATGTGCGCGGCGTGCGGTAGAACGGTGTGGTGATCGTGGTGGTGACCGGGCCGAGCGCTGCCGGGAAGACGACGTGGTGTCGGCGGCACTTTCCGGAGGACACGGTGCCTGAGTACGGTCCGGGCAGCGACGATCTGCCGGGACCGGAGCCTGCCGAACAGGCCGCGTTCTGGTGCGAGGTCAACGCACGGCGGTGGCGGGAGGCTGAGCGGCAGGAGCGGCGTGGTGGGCTGGCGGTCTGTGACGACGATCCGCTGAAGCTGCACTATGCCTGGTCGCTCGCCCGGATCGGCATGGTGTCCGAGCCGCACTGGCAGGCCGAGGTCGCTGCTCATCGCGCGGCCGTGGCGGCGGGACGGCTCGGGTTTGCGGATCTTGTGCTGGTCTCCGTGCCTGCGGAGGGGGAACTCCGGCGGCGTCGTGACACGGACCCTGGCCGGCGTCGGCGCAACTTCGACCTTCATGTCCGGCTGATCGAGCCGCTGCGGCAGTGGTATCAGGCCGTCGAGCGGGTCGGCGCCGCTCACGTCTGGTGGGAGTTGCCCGCTGCGGGTCTGCCTGACGAGTTGCCACGGCCGAGAGACAACCGGTGTGATGCCGGTGCCTTCGACGACGTTCTGGCGGCCTTGCCGAGCCTTCCGTGACGGCGGATCGAGTGCGCTGTCCACGAGGGGACAGACACCGAACAACCGCGGGTTCACCAGATCACGATGCCGCCAAGATCAGCAGGCTTTGGGCGTACCGACAAGGGAGCCGGCGCCGGATCTCGCACCGCGAGGTGGCAGCTGATTCGCAACCGGGGGCAACCGGTTGGCTATCAGACCAGGGGCTCGGGGGTCCGATAGGTCTGACGCAAGGCCGCCAAGCCGGACGGCCTGCGAGAACCTGGGGGATTGATCGTGGAGTTCATCGGCATGCTGGTCTCGTACATCCGCGCGGCGCACAAGTCGGACGAGGGTGCGACGGCTGTTGAGTACTCGCTGCTCGCGGCGTTGATCGCCGGTGGGCTCATTCTCGCGGTGACGAACCTTCGTAAGGACATCGAGGCGATGATCACGAACCTGATGGCCGCCATCTGACGGACTTCGACATATATAGCGAGCTGGACCTGATCCGCGAATCCTTGTCCAAGGGTTCGCGGATCGTCTGTTTCCAGGATTCTGCGGTCGGTAGCTGATCCGCAACCCGGGGCAACCGGTTGGCTATCAGACGAGTGGCTGTGCGGTCCGATAAGTCTGACGCAAGGCCGCCAAGCCGGACGGCCTGCGAGAACCTGGGGGATTGATCGTGGAGTTCATCGGCATGCTGGTCTCGTACATCCGCGCCGCGCACAAGTCGGACGAGGGTGCGACGGCTGTTGAGTACTCGCTGCTCGCAGCGTTGATCGCCGGTGGGCTCATTCTCGCCGTGACGAACCTCCGCAAGGACATCGAGGCGCTGATCACGTCGCTGATGGCCGCTATCTGACGCACGGAACGACAGGCTTCAGACGGACGGGCGGCGGGCTGCCTCGCGGGGCAGCTCCAGCGCGCCGCGTAGCTCGGCAGCGCCGCCGAGCCGGCTGAGGCTGATCGTCACGTCGCGGGCGATCACCGGGGGCGCGTGCGTGGTGAAGGCCTCGCGGATGCCGGCCACGATCGGTTCGATGGCGGGACCGATGGTGGTGTCGGCGATGACGCGTTCCGGGTCGAGGAAGGTGCACAGGTGCGCCAGCGGCCGGCCGAGCGCCCGCCCGATGTCATGCAAGATCCGCGACGCTTCGTCGGTTCCCATTTCCAGGAAGTCACCGTAACCCCGTGCTGCGGGCACGTTGCTGAGCTGGAGACTGGGACGGGATCCGACGGAAAGTTTGAGTGATGTCATCTTTAATACGGAAGCCGAGCATGGTGGCTCTGGTGCTGGTGACCGGCACCAGCACCCTGTCGACCGACACCTACATCGCCTCGCTGCCCGACGTGCAGACCACCCTCGGCACCACCTCGTCGATGGCGCAGCTGACGATGACGGCGTTCATCGTCGGCATGGCCGCCGGGCAGCTGCTCTCCGGGCCGGTCAGTGACTCCCGGGGCCGGCGCCGCCTGATCATCGCGGCGTCGGTGGTGTTCACCGTGCTGTCCGTGCTGTGTGCGCTGGTCACCAACGACTGGCTGTTCGTCGCCGAACGCGCCGTGCAGGGCATCGCCGCCGGAACCGCCGTGGCCGTCGGCCGGGCCGTGGTCAACGATGCCTGGAAAGGCCGGGCCGCCTCGGCGATGTTCGGCACCCTGTCGTCGGTGTCGCTGATCGGGCCGGTCATCGCGCCCGCCATCGGTGGTGTGCTGGTCACGTTCGGCAGCTGGCGCATCGTGTTCTGGTTCCTGGCCGCGGTCGGTGCCGCCATGGTGATCGCCGCGTACCTGAAACTGCCGGAGACCCTCCCGCCCGAGCGCCGCCACCCCGGCGGCCTGGCGCAACTGCGGCTGCGCGCCGCCGACCTGCTGCGCGACCGGCATTTCGCCTCTCCGGTGCTGGTCCAGTGCATGACCACGGCCGGGTTCTTCATCTACATCGGCGGGTCGTCGTTCGTGCTGCAGGACGGCCTCGGCGTCAGCACCGCGATGTACACGATCATCTTCGCGACCAACGCGACCGCGATGGTCACCGCGAGCGTGACGTTCCGGCTCCTGGTCATGCGTACGGGACCGGTAGTGCTGCGCCGATGCGCGATCGCCGTGCAGACGACCGGGGTGCTGGCGCTGTTCGCCGCCTCGCTGGTCGCCACCGATCACCGGCCGCCGCTGGCCGTGGTGTGGGTCTGCCTCGCCGTGATGACCGCCGGGCTCGGCATGTACCTGCCGTCGAACGGCGCGATCGCCCAGTTCGCCGGCCGTCGTGCCGCGGGCACCGCGTCGGCGTTCGGCGGCGGGCTGCCGTTCCTGGCCGGCGCGCTGACCACCCCGCTGACCGGCCTGCTCGGCAGCCAGACCGTGCTGACGATGGCGTCGTGCATGGCGTTCTTCTTCACCTGCGCGGCGGTGGCGAGCATCGTCCTGCGCAAGAACACCCTCGACCCGGACAACTCGCCGGTTACGGAGCCGCGTGAAGTGGGTACCGCCACGCTCCCGTAGGTTGACGGTTTCACACATCCGCAGGCGAGAGGGCGCAGCACACCATGACGGCAGATCCGGCAGAGGATCAGCGGGCGCTGTTCGGGCAGTCCACCGCCGTGTTCGCCCTTCTCTCAGGACCCTCGCACCTGGTCGAGACGGCGAACCCGGCGTTCTTCGCCGCCATCGGCGACGACCAGGGCCGGACCGGGATCCCGCTCGCGCAGCTCGCGCCCACCCTGGACGAGCAGGGGTTCATCGCGCTGATGGACCAGGTTCTCGCCACCGGTGAGGCGTACACCGGCCGTGACGTGCGCGTCGAGCTGGGCGCGCGGGAGGCGTTCTTCGACTTCACCTACGAGCCGCGCCGCGACGTGCCGGGGATCTGCGTCATCGGCGTGGAAACCACCCAGATCCGGCACGCCCAGCTCCTGATGGCCGAGCACCGGGCCCTGCTGGAGCAGATCGCCCGGCAGGCACCGCTGACCGACGTGCTCGACGGGATGGCCCGCAGCATCGAGGAACTCGCGCCGCAGGAGGTCCTGGTCTCGGTGCTGCTCGCCGATCCCGATGGGCTTCACCTGCGCCACGGCGCCGCGCCCAGCCTGCCGGCGTTCTACAACGAGGCCATCGACGGGATCGCCACCGGCGACGGCGTCGGCTCGTGCGGGACCGCCGCGCACCGGCGGGAACCGGTCATCGTCACCGACATCGGTACCGACCCGTTCTGGGACGACTTCCGGGAACTGGCCGTTCAGGCGGGACTGGCCGCATGCTGGTCGACGCCGATCCTGGCCCGTGACGGCGGTCTGCTGGGCACCTTCGCGATGTATCACCGGGTTCCGCGCGTACCCCAGGAAAGTGACCTCGCTCTGGCCCGGGTTTTCGCCGGGACGGCGGCTCTTGCCATTGAGCGCCACCACAGTGAGCAGGCCGAACGCGCCGCCGAGGCCCGGGTGCGGGCCGCGCACGACGACCTGGCGGAGGCGATGCGGGCCGAGCGGGAGTTGCGCGCGGAGGCCGAGCAGCGTGCGGCCGCGGCGGCGGAACTCGCTGCTCAGATGGACGCGGCGGCGGCCACGCTGGCCGCGAAACCGCATCCGGAACGCTGCCAGCTCGGCGGCGGCGCCGGATGCAGCGCACCGGCCGAGATCAAGATCGCGGACTCGTGGGGTGACGCGGCATGGGGGTGCCCGTCCCATGTCGAGGAGGCCATCATCAACGTGCGGTCGGTGTTCATCGCCAGCGAGGAACTCGGTGGGCTCGCGGCCTATCTGAACCGCTGACCTCCCACTCAGCCGGCGGCTGAGGGTGCCGATGAGCGGATTGTGCCGATCGGTCGACTTCGCGGCATGCCGGCGTGGCAGACGTGCCTGGTCGTCGGCATCGCCGCGACCCTCGCCTACACACTGCTGCCGGCGGGTGCCGGGTGGCAGGCAACCGGCTACGGCCTGATCGGCGCGAGCTGCGTCGTCGCGGTGGTTGGTGGCGTTCGCTTCCACCGGCCGGATCAACCCGGGACCTGGTACGCCTTCATCGTCGGCCTGGCCGCCTGGCTTGCCAGCACGGTCATCGACCGGGCTACGTCCGATCCGCCGCCGTCGCCGGTCAGCGGCGCGCTGGAACTGGCCGGCTATCCGCTGATGTGCTGGGCGCTGGTGGGACTGATCCGCGGCCGCGCACGGGCCCACGACCGCACGGCGCTGATCGACGCCGGCCTGGTGGCGGCCAGCCTGGGACTGCTCTACTGGATCTTCATGCTGGATGCGGTCGTCGCCGACACGACGCTGCCGTGGGGTCAGAGAACGGATGCGGTCGTGGTCGCCGCCGGCGACATCGTGCTGTTCGTTCTCGTCTCGCTGCTGGTCACCACACCCGGCGCCCGGACCGCGAGTTACCGGTTGCTGCTGGTGGCGCTGCTGCTGACCGCGGTCTCGGACATCCTGTTCGTGATGGGCGACGATGCGTCGCCGGGGCGGAGCCAGCCCACCGACGTCCTGTCGTTGCTGGCCAACAGCGTGGCCGCGGCGGCGGTGTGGCACCCGTCGATGCGGCGGCTCACCGTGCCGCTGTCCCAGCCGCCGGCGTTCGTCCGGCCCCGGCTGATCCTGCTCATCGTGACCCTCCTGCTGCCGCCGGCCGTCGGGCTCTACCAGGGCGCCACCGGTCACTCCGGTGACAACTGGCTCGCCACCGGCATCTGCTCGGTCACCCTGTTCCTGCTGGTCGGCGTACGCATGGCGGGGCTGCTGCGCCGTGTCGAAACCCAGGCACGCAGGCTGGCACAACTCGCCCAGCACGACGCGCTGACCGGACTGCCGAACCGCCGCCAGTGGGACGAACGCCTGACCGCCGCGGTCGCCGACAGCGCGGCCACCGGCCAGCCGCTGTTCGTCGCCCTGATCGACCTCGACCACTTCAAGAAGTACAACGACACGTACGGCCACCAGGCCGGCGACGAACTCCTGGCCACCGCCGCCGCTGCCTGGCGTGAGCAGGTCCGCGACGGCGATGTGCTGGCCCGGTACGGCGGCGAGGAGTTCGGCATGCTGCTCTCCGGTTGCACGGCGGCCGAGGCGACCGGGGTGCTCGATCGGCTGCTGGCCGTCACCCCGCAGCGGCAGACCTTCTCGGCCGGCCTGGCCCGCTGGGACGGCCGCGAGGGTCCGCACGCGCTGCTGCACCGCGCCGACCAGCTTCTGTACGCGAGCAAACGCGCCGGCCGCGCCCGCATCACCGCCGACATCGAGCAGCGTGCCGAAGCGGTTTCCGAGCGAGGCTGATTGCAGCGATCAACCGCGAGCCAGGAGAATCGCTGCGGTGACCACCGACCCCGAAACCCCCACTTTGCCGGCCGGTGATGTCGTGCCGTTCGGGCAGGCTGTCCGGGTCTGGTTCAGCATCTCGCTGCAGACGTTCGGTGGGCCGGCCGGGCAGATCGCCGTCATGCAGCGGCATCTCGTCGACGAGCGGCGCTGGATCGGGCAGAAGCGGTTTCTGCACGCGTTGAATTTCTGCATGCTGCTGCCCGGACCGGAAGCGCAGCAGCTTGCCATCTATGTGGGATGGCTGCTCAACGGGCTGCGCGGTGGGTTGGTCGCCGGGACGTTGTTCGTGCTGCCCGGTGTGGTCGCGCTGCTCGGGTTGTCCGCCGTCTACGTCGGCTACGGCGACACCACGGTGGTGACCGCGCTGTTCGCCGGGCTCGCCCCGGCGGTGGTGGCGATCGTCGTGCAAGCGGTGTGGCGGGTCTCCGGGCGGGCGCTGACCAGCCGGACCCTGGTCGTCTTCGCCGTGCTCGCGTTCCTGGCCCTGGCCGGATTCGCGGTGCCGTTCCCGGTCGTGATCGCGGCCGCCGCTCTCGCGGGCTGGGCGTTGCACCGGTGGCGGCCGCGGCTGGTCGAGTCCGGCGGCGGGCACGGTACGGCGACGCCGGGACCTGAGCCGTTGATCTCCGACGACGTGCTGCACCACGAGCAGCCGTCGCGGCGGCGGACCGCGACGATCCTGATCGTCGGGCTGGCCGCCTGGTTCCTTCCGGTCGCGGTGTTCGCCATGGTCACCGGCGCCGGCAGCGTTTACACCCAGCAGGGTCTGTTCTTCTCCGGCACCGCCGTGGTCACCTTCGGTGGGGCGTACGCGGTCCTGGCGTTCGTCGCGCAGCGGGCCGTCGAGCACTACGCCTGGCTGTCCGCCGGTGACATGGTCCGTGGTCTTGCTCTCGCCGAGAGCACCCCGGGGCCGCTGATCATGGTGGTGCAGTTCGTCGCGTTCCTCGGTGCCTACAGCAATCCGGGCAGTCTGGACCCGTGGGTCGCCGGTGTTGTGGCGTCGCTGCTGACCACGTGGGTCACGTTCGTGCCGTGTTTCCTGTTCATTCTGCTCGGGGCGCCCTATGTGGAACGGCTGCGCGGCAATCGGTCGTTGTCGGCGGCGCTGACCGGCATCACCGCAGCGGTTGTCGGGGTCATCGCGAACCTGGGGTTGTATTTCGCCGTGCATACGCTGTTCAGCGCGGTGCGGGAGGTTGAGTTCGGGCCGCTGCACGTGCTTCTTCCGGACTTCGGCAGTGCTCGTCCCGTACCCCTGGCAATTGCCGCGGCAGCGGCGGTTTTGATCTTTTGGCGGTCGTGGCCGGTGTTGCGGGTGCTCGGGGTGTGCGCGGTCCTGGGGTTGGTCGCCGGGCTCACGGGATTGCCGGGCGTGTGACCCTGCCCGTGGAACGCCACGGGGCGACGGTGGTTCGGCCGGCGTGGCGCAGCATCGCACTGACCACCAGGGGGTGCACCAGGCGCACGACGGCGAGGTATCCGCCTGGCGATGCTTGCCGCGGCCGACCACCCGCACGTCGCCCCGGTGCTCGCCCGGGTCACCGAGCGGCGGGTGGAGTACACCGCAGGCCTGTTCGCAGCACTCGGCTGGCCGGCTGAGGAGGCCCGGCGCTGGGGGCTGCTCGCCGTCACTGCCTACCTGGGCTACGCGCAGATGGCGCACGTCGCGCCGGGGGCCCTGCCTGCCGCCGAGGCGGAGCGCCACCGTTACGTCGACCAGGTCGTCCGGCTGCTCACCGCCGCCGACTGACGACTGTCTCAGGCCGTGGAAATCAGCGGCGATTCCTCTGCCGACTGTTTCTATGCTCCGGGAATGACTGAACCCTCCGCGGTAGCAGCCGCCTATCTTCGGGCCAAGACGGCCGGATTCGGCTACTCCAGCGAACCGCTCGCCGGGCAGTTGCTGGCCACCCTGAGTGCCGCGGTGCGTCCGGGCGGCCGCATTCTCGAGCTGGGAACCGGGGCCGGCGCCGGGCTGGCCTGGATCAGTCACGGCCTCGGTGACCGCCGTGACGTGCAGGTCGTCTCGGTGGAATGCGACGAGGACCTCGCCGCTGCCGTGCGGGACGCCGGTCTGCCGGACCGGTTCGAGGTGCTCACCGGTGACGCGGAGGCGCTGCTGCCCGACCTCGGCACGTTCGACTTGATCTTCGCGGATGCGCCGGCTGGTAAGTGGACCGGCCTGGACCTGACCATCGCCGCCCTCGCCGACGGCGGCGTGCTGTTCGTCGACGACATGGACCCGGGCCGCTACACCGAGCCCGAGCATGTCGCGATCGTCGCCGGGATCCGTCGCACGCTCGTCGAGCACGACGACCTCGTCACCACCGATCTGCCCGTGGGCAGCGGGTTCATCCTGGCCGTCCGCCGCTGAATGCCGTGCCGCGGCGCTGTACGAACCGGGAGGTCAGCGGCGTGCCGATGCGCTGATGCCGACGGCCCATCGGGTCAGCGACGGGTCGGTCAACGTAGCGAGGATGGTCTCCGCCCGGGTCCAGCAGGTCTCGGTGTCCACGAGCAGGCCGTCGCAGTCGACGATGACGGCGTCGACGGTGTCAGGCAACGACATTCCGGGCTCCTCAGCGGTCACGGCCAGAGCATTTGCACTCCCATGCCACCGTGCCGGGGCGTGGCGCAGCCGATCCCGTCATGCGGCAGGAGCGCGAGGGCGGCGGATCATGGAGAGCCGCATCCGCGATGCTGCTGGGTCAGCCAGCGCATCACGTGCAGGGCGTGTGAGGCCGGGTCCGGGATCGGGTGGAAGACGTGCTCCACCAGGTCGTCGCTGACGATCAGGGTCAGCCGGTCGTAGACGACCAGGTCTCCGGCGGTCCGGGACGGAAGCCCGGTGGCGGCGGCGAGGGACAGCTTCGGGTCGGGGATCAGCGGGTACGGCAGCCGCAGCCGATGAGCGAGCTCGCGCTGGTATCCGGTCGACTGCGCGGACAGCCCGTAGACCCGGGCGGCTCCGGCGGCGAGCAGTTCACTGTGGTGGTCACGCAGCCAGATGCCCTCGCCGCGGGCGCCGTGCACTTCGAGCAGGCTGCGGCGCACACGTCGTCGTCGGTGGCGATCGACTCGACGAACGGGCGGGTCTCCTCGACGGTCAGGCCCAGCGCGATCAGCTCGCGGATCTGCGCGACCTGCCGTTCCGCGATCGGCTCGTAGTCGCGGTACCCGTTGCTCAGCCGCCGGGGCACGACCAGCCCGGCGGCCTCGTAGTAGCGCAGCGCCCGCAACGTCGTACCGGTCCGGCGTGCCAGTTCTCCCACCCGCATGCGGGCACCCTAAACCTGTACCCCGGGGTACAGGTCAACATGGTGATCGTCGCGATGACAGCACACCCGCCCAGCCTCCAGGCTTGCGTCCGGCAATGACGGCACGAGCAAGGAGCACAGATGACGGCCATCAGCCGGGTTCTCGGGCGGCAGATCCTGGACAGCCGGGGCAACCCCAGCGTCGAGGTCGACGTGGTACTCGCCGACGGCTCGACGGGGCGGGCCGCGGTGCCCTCCGGGGCGTCGACCGGAGCGAACGAGGCGGTCGAGCTCCGCGACGGCGACCCGGCGCGGTACCACGGCAAAGGTGTCGGCAAGGCCGTCGCCGCGGTCAACGGCGAGATCGCCGAGGCGGTGACCGGCCTGCACGCCGAGGACCAGGCGCTGATCGATCAGGCGATGATCGATCTGGACGGCACCAAGGACAAGGGCCGGCTCGGCGCCAACGCGATCCTCGGGGTGTCCCTCGCGGTGGTCAAGGCCGCGGCCGAGGCGCACCGGCTACCTCTCTATCGGTACGTCGGTGGGGTCGGAGCGCGGCTGCTGCCGGTCCCGATGATCAATATCGTCAACGGGGGAGCGCACGCCGACAATCCACTTGACTTCCAGGAATTCATGATCGCCCCGATCGGGGCGCCGTCGTTTGCCGAGGCCGTCCGGATGGGCGCCGAGGTGTTCCACACGCTGCGCCGCTCGCTGGCCGCGGCCGGGCACGACACAAACGTGGGTGACGAGGGCGGCTTTGCGCCCCGGTTCACCGATGCCGACGAGGCTCTGCGGTTCGTGGTGCAGGCGATCGAGGACACCGGATATCGACCTGGCACCGACATCACCGTCTGCCTCGACCCGGCGAGCAGTGAGTTCTACCGCGACGGAAAGTACGAGTACACCGGTGAGGGTCGCACCCGTACGTCCGCCGAACACATCGACTACCTGCTGGAACTGGCCGGGCGGTACCCGATCACCTCGATCGAGGACCCGATGGCCGAGGACGACTTCACCGGCTGGAAGAACCTCACCCAGCAGGCCGGCGACCGCCTCCAGCTCGTCGGCGACGACGTCTTCTGCACCGACGCCGACCGGCTGCTCGACGGCATCACCGGCGGCTACGCCAACGCGATCCTCGTAAAGGTCAACCAGATCGGCACGCTCACCGAGACACTGCGGACCGTCGACACCGCGCACAAGGCCGGCTATCGCGTGGTGATGTCACATCGCTCCGGCGAGACCGAGGACACCACGATCGCCGATCTCGCCGTCGCCACCGGCTGCGGCCAGATCAAGACCGGCTCGCTGTCACGCAGCGACCGGACCGCCAAGTACAACCAGCTGCTGCGCATCGAGGAGCAGCTGGGCCGGTCCGCCCGCTACGCCGGCACTGAATATCGACGTCGGCACTGGTGATCGCGGTGTGGCGGCGGCGCCCTGGTGGGATCTGCCGGGCCGGGCGGCCGCCACCGCGGTGCTCGTTCTGATCGTCACCGGCATCTCGGGTGGGCTGCTTGGCGACGTCGCTCGGAACGGGTGTCCGTGGGAATGGCGTGATCGTTTCCGCGTACCCAAGGGTCTGGTTTGTGATGAAGATCAAGGTCAAGATCAAGAGCGAGCTTGGGTACGGCGGAAGCGTCGCCGATCCGGGTTCAATGACGGCGCTCGGATGCCGAACAGAGGGGTGTGACTGTGGTGAGCGGCCCGGCATCCCCGCGGCGGCGCCGGGCCAGCGCGGCCTTGATGGTGCTCGTGTTGCTGGCCGGGCTGGTGGTGACCGCTACCGCCTATGCGACGGTCGAGGCCGGTGAGGATCGGTACGCCGACCAGGTCATGGATCGCTACGCCGGCGAGGTCACCGCGGCGATCACCGACCGGGTCACGCGGTACGGCGAGACGCTCACCGACATGGCGTACGCGGTCGGCGCCCAGTCGGATCTGAGTGCCGACGACTTCACCCGGATCACTGCCGGGCTGGACACGACCCGGCTGCCCGGCGCCAGCGCGCTCGGTTTCGTCGTGCCGGCTGTCACCGCACAGACCGGCGCGGTGCAGCGGTACTGGCGGGCCCGCGGCAACCCCGACCTGCGATTGCAGCCGGAGGCGGGCGAGGCGATGCACGAATACCTCATCCTGGAGAAGGCGTTCGACGAACGCGACATGCAGGGTACGGACGTGGGCGTCAGCGAACCGATCAGTGCCGCGCTGTACACCGCCCGGCACAGCAACCGGCTGGCGATCAGTTCCGCCTATCCGGCGTTGCGCGACAGCACGGTGGCCGCGAGGTCACGTCAGAGCAGCGTGGTGCTGGCGGTGCCGGTGCACAGCGGGCTGGGCTCGGCGGCGCCCGACGAGTTCAAGGGCTGGATGCTGCTGGGGCTGCGCGGTCAGGACTTCCTGGCGCAGGCCCTGCTCGAACGCGGGCACGGCACCGTGCAGGTCAGCCTCACCGACCCCGGCGAGGCCGGTGCCGTCATCGCCGCGGTCAGCCCGGGCACCCGAGCCTCCGGCACCACTTTGGTACGCCAGCACAACCTCTCCGTCGGACAACGCCGCTGGCACGTCACGGTGTGGCCCACCCACCGGCTGCTGACCACGACCGACCGGGGCATGAGCCGGCTCACCGCGGCCGCCGGAGCCGTCCTGACGATCCTGCTCGCCATCATGATCGGCAGCCTGGCCGGTAGCCGTAACCGGGCCCTGGAGCAGGTCGACCGGGCCACCGCAGCGCTGCGCCTCGACATCACCCGTCGCGAGCACGTCGAGGCCCAGCTCCAGCAGCTGGCGTTTCACGACCCGCTGACCGGCCTGGCCAACCGGCTGCTGTTCTACGACCGTCTCACTCACGCTATTGCCACGCACGCGCGCGGCGATCGTACGTTCGCTGTGCTCTTCATCGACCTGGACGGCTTCAAGCAGATCAACGATCAGCGCGGCCATCATGCCGGTGACGCGGTGCTGCGGGAGGTCGCGATCCGGCTGCGGACCGAACTGCGCGCCGGTGACACGGTGGCGCGTTTCGGCGGGGACGAGTTCGCGATCATCCTGGAAGGCCTGATCGACGATGTCGCCGCGCGCCCTACCGCTGAGCGGGTGATCGCCGTGGTGCAGCAGCCGATCGACATCGACGGTGAGCCGGCCCTGGTGTCGGCCAGCGTCGGCATCGCGGTCAACCGGCCCGGCGTGGACGCCGAGGACATCCTGCGCGAGGCGGACGCCGCGATGTACGCGGCGAAGGCCGCCGGCAAGAACCGTTACGTCGAAGCCACCAGCTGATCAGTCATGCGCGGTCGTGGAGGGTGATCTGGTAGCCGTCGGGGTCGGCGAAGGTGAACGTCCGGCCGAACGGGCCGTCGATCGGCGCGGTGACGATGGTGTGCCCGCCGGCGACGAGAGCGTCGTGGATGTCCTGGACGTCGGTGGCGTGCAGCCAGATCGCCGCACCGATGCCGGGCTGAGCGACGGACGCGAGATCGGTGCCCGGGACGATGTCGCGCAGGGCGAACGCGATCGGCTTGGTCTCGAAGACGACGGCGTGCGGCGGGCCCGCCGGGGAGCGCGTGAGCCCGAGGAACTGCTCGTAGAACGCCTGCGACGCGGCGAGGTCGCTCGCCTGCAGGGAGATGAAGTCGGGTCCGGTGACGGGCATGATGCTTGCTCCTTCGGTACATGTCAGTTTACTGACACGCACCACGCTATGTCAGAATGCTGACATGAGTCAAGGCGACGCCGGCATCGACCTGGAAACTTCACTCGGCTACCTGCTGAAAGAGGCGTCGAGCGCCCTGCGCGCGGCCATGGAAGCGGTGCTGCGGCCGCTGGGGATGACCGTGACGCACTACTCCTGCCTCGAACTGCTGGCGCAGCGCCCCGGCCTGTCGAACTCCGAGCTGGCGCGGGGCGCGTTCGTCACGCGGCAGTCGATGAACGTCCTGCTGCAGACCCTGGAGAAGGACGGGTACGTGACCCGGCCGGCCGAGGCGCCCGTCGGGAAGGCTCTGCCGGCACGGCTCACGCCACGAGGCCGGCGAAGTCTCGCCAAGGCGACCGCGGCGGTGCGATCGGTCGAGCTCAGGATGCTGGGAGCGATGTCCGAAACTGAGCAGGCGGCCGCGTACCGAAGTCTGAAGAGCATGATCGGCTCCCTGAGGGAGCCGGGCGGGGGTTGATCAGGGGTGTTCTGGCGGTACCTGTCTCGGCAGTGACTCCCAGTGGCGTGCGCGAAGAGGTTCCATGGATTCGCCTGGACACTGACTTCGAGGAGCACGACATGGAACTACTGCCCGTCCGCCCGACGGTGAAGACGCCCGCTGAGGCTTTCGTCGGCGACGTCTATATGACGCCGATCCACAGCGGGACCGGTCCGTCGCGGATGACCGCCGCGCTGGTGCGGTTCACGCCGGGTGCCCGCTCGAACTGGCACAGTCACGCGGTCGGCCAGACCTTGCACGTCACCGAGGGTGTCGGCCTGGTGGGCACCCGGGACGGCTCCACGTTTCGTATCCACGCGGGGGAGACCGTCGTCTGCCCGCCCGGCGAGGAGCACTGGCACGGGGCGGCTTCGGGCACCTTCATGAGCCATCTCGCCCTGCTCGAAGCCAAGCCGGACGGCAGCGACCCGACCACGTGGCTCGAACCGGTCAGCGCCGAAGAGTACGAACTTGCCAACAAGCACCTGAGCCGGTCGGACCTGGGCTGACGCGTTGTGACGTTAGACTCGCCGACCATGGGATCGCTCACCTTCAGCATCAACGTCACCCTGGACGGTTGCGTCGACCACCAGGAGGGGATCGCCGACGACGAGACGCATGCCCTCTTCACCCGTCTCATGGACGAGCACGGGGCAATGCTGTGGGGCCGCGTCACCTACGAGATGATGGAGGGCTTCTGGCCGGCCGTCGCCCGCGGCGACGAGGACGCACCGCCGGCCATCCACGAGTGGGCGGTCAAGCTGGAGGCCAAACCCAAGTACGTGGTGTCGTCGACGCGCACGGACTTCACGTGGGCCAACAGCCATCACGTATCGGGCGGCGACCTGCGTGAGGGCGTACAGAAGCTCAAGGACGCGACCCCGGACGGGGTTCTCCTCGGAAGCGGCAAGCTCGCGACCGAACTCGACCGGCTGGACCTGATCGACGAGTACAAGTTGCTCGTGCACCCCAGGATCGCCGGCCACGGTCCGACGCTCTACCAGGGTGGGCTGGCCGGCACGCGCGAGCTCGAGCTGGTCTCGGCGGCGCCGCTGCGCAACGGCGCGGTGTTCATGCACTACCGCCGCGCCCGCTGAATGGGCGGTAGCTGGGAAGAGTCGATGGCCGCCCGTGCGGGTGCGCGGGCACAAGAACGCATCGAGCACAGACGCCGACCATTGTTGCGGGACAGATCAGGGCACGTGGGGCATCACCTCCATCGAATGCCGAGTGGCACTGCCTGCTCGTGCGGGGACGATTTCCAAGAGGCCTCCTATGTCAACGATGGTGAGGACAGGGCCTGGTGGAGCTCGCAGAGGTGTGCGGTCTGCGAGCGGGTGGGTGTGGTGCTCGAAGGGGAACGGCCGGCGATCTGACCGATGACCCCCCAGCGGCAGATTGCGCAGGCATACCGGGTGACGATTCCCTGGAGATCATTGTGGGTGTAACCACATCTGCAGCGGGTGTAGCACCAAAGTTTGCATATGCGTTTGGTCGAGCGAGCCTTGGCCGCACATCTTCCGAGCGTCGCCAACGGTTCGCATGTGCCGGTTCGAGGCACACTCTCCTCGGCAGGAGCACAGGCCTAGCTACGGTACGCAACCTCCGCGACCGTGGTCACCGCTCACGGAGCGGCTAGTTTGGTTAGTCCGATTTTGGTCGGTTTCGTCCGCCTGCCTGCGGGGCGACGTCATCCGGGCGGGTCCGGCACCATGATCGCGTGATGCTGTGCAGCGGGCGGTTGTGGTGGATGGTGGGCCCCGTTGTGGGGATGTTGTTGGGCGTCCTCGACGCGGTTGTCAACCATGTGCCGGAAATGCTGGGCGAGGGCGGTACCGCGAGTGCTGAGCGTGGTGGCTGGTCGCATGCCGCGGAGTTCGCCGGTCTGATCCTGGATGCCGGATGGGCGTGGGCGGCGACGGCCGTGCTGGCGGGATGGTGGGTGAGCCGGCACGCACGGGTGGCGGCAGGGATGGTGCGCGGCGCTCTGGCGGGTGGTGTCGCGTTGGGGTTCGCCACCACTTCCTACTATGGCGCGGACCTGCTGTTAGAGGGGAGCGCCTGGTCGGGCGTGGCGCCTCGATTCTGGTTGATCGCCAGCGTGTTGCTCGGTCCGCCGCTCGGTGTTGTCGGCGCTTCGATCGGGCTGCCCGGTCCGGCCGGGGTGGTGGCTGCACTGGTCGTCCCCGCAGGCGCGGCATTGCAGACGACGGTTCTGCCGCCACCGGCGGCGAGCGTGATGGCGGAGCCGGTGCGATGGAGCGTCTGGACCGCGGCCGTAGTCGCCGCCGTGCTGGTCGCAGGCAGGTCCCGCAATCGCAGTGCTGTGACGTCTCCGGCCAGCGCGGGCCGAGGTCCGCTGGGCGGCTGAGTCGCCTGCTACGCGATATGACGAGTGTTGGTCGGGGCGTGCGTTTGGTCGTGGTCCGGCTGACTTAGTCCGTGGCTTTGGGTCTGTTGTTTCCGGCAAAGCGGGTGCGGAAATCTGAGGCCGTCTGCACTGGACGATCGCTGCCACCATGGCGGGCACAGTTCAGATGCCGTGCGAGGGCGACATGCAGATCATCGAGGTGACCGAATTCGGGGTCCGGTCGGCGGTTATCCGGCTGCGGCGTCGTGACTCAGCGCTGCAGTTCGTGCTGTATCCGATGATCCATATGGCGAAGCCCGCGTTCTATACGGCCGTGACCACCCGTCTCAAGGGAGCGGACGTGGTCGTTGTCGAGGGCGTGGGCGGCGGCCAGCGGAAGCGCTCGGTCCTGGTCGGTGCGCTGACGCTCAGCTACACGGTGCTTCGGTTCAACAGGCGAGCGAAGCTGGTCGAGCAGGATATCGACTACGTTGCGCTGGGCGTTCCGGTGATACGCCCGGATGTCAGCGTCGAGGATTTCGCGGCCAGCTGGCGGCGAGTGCCGCTGTCGCACCGGCTGATGATGTGGTGCGCGCTTCCCTTCATCGTGGTGACGCGCCTGCTCGGTGGCACCCGGATGATCTGGTCCCGGTCGATGGAGCAGAACGACCTGCCCTCGGCGGCAGAGGAGGATCTCGCCGACTGGTCGCCACGACTCGAGGCTGCCTTCGGTGGTGAGCGCGACAATCGGCTGCTGTCCGCTCTCTGCCGTCTGCACGAGGAGCGCAGCGGGGAGAACATCGAGGTCGCCGTCGTTTACGGCGCCGCTCACGCGCCTGCCATCGTGCACGGTTTGACGAAACGGTACGGCTACCGGCCACGCTCCGCAGAATGGCTGACCGTCGCCGATGTGTGACCGAGACCGACGAATCGACGGCCTGCTGCACGGAGCACAGCTTGAAGAAGGCGCGCCTACAGCGGCAGTTGAGGATCTGGTCGTGTCTGTTCCCGCCGGCCAGGTCGATCATCGTCATACAGCACAGCGGCTGGCTTAGTAAGGTAGGCCGACACCACAGAACAGAGGCCCGATCATGCCCGACCTGAGTCGAGATCCAGGGGAGTCCGCCGCTGGCGATCCCGTGGCGGCCCTGCGCGACGCCGAGCGACGCCTTCAACAAGCGCAGCTCACCTCGGACGTTGAGGTGCTGGATCAGCTGATCGACGACCGACTCGTCTTCACCGGGCCCGATGGCAACCTGTATTCCAAGCAGGATGACCTGCACCTGCACCGGTCCGGCCAGCAGTCGATGACGCGAGTCCACGAGGAGGACCTCCACGTGCTCGTCGTCGCCAGCACCGGCGTGACGTGGTTTCTCGGCACGGTGGAAGGCAGCACCGCGGGCGTACCGTTTGCCGCCCGGGTCCGCTACACCCGCACCTGGATTCACACTGATTCCCACGGCTGGCGCCTGATCGCCGCCCACGTCGGTCCCGCCGAAGCGGACAGCGTCGCCGCAACCGGCGGCAGCTGAGCAAAGGTGCTGCCCGTACCGCCAGGACCGCGCGACGAGTTGCGGCGTCGACCGGTTACGCCTGAGCGGCGAGACGCGATCTGGACAACGATTTTGCAGATTGAACAGCTCGTTGATCGAGGTGAGGACGCCGCCGGCGCAATTGAGACGCTCAACCAGACCACTGGCCACAACTTCGGGGTAGATGACTTTCACTATCGCTGCGGAGCGTCAGACCGCGCAGAACTGGTCGAGTGGGCATGCGCGCCGCCGCCGGTCCGACTGCCCGATGTCACCAGAGACGAGCTGGTCGAGATCGTGCGGCACATTCTGGCCGACCCCACCGACGACTGGTACATCGCAGCGTTCGATCTCAACACCGTGATGCCGGGCGCGAGCAGCCTGATCTTCCACCCGCCGAGCGAGCTGAAGGAAGCGACGGCGGAAGCAATCGTCAACGCTGCGCTGGCCTATCGCCCGATCGCCCTGTAATCCAGCAGGCACATCCGATGGGGTACCAGCGACAGGCTTCAAGCCGAGCCATCTCAGGTCCGCGCTCGTCGGGAAGCCACATGTTGGCGACGACGTCCCCTGGCTACGACCCGTGATGGCTTCGCGGTGGCTCGGCATGCACGGACGGCGGCAGATCAGTACACCTGTGGGCCCAGAAGGTTTCGGTCAGGCAAATCGTCGCCTTCCGCTATGAGATCATGCGGCCAACCCGCTGCGGTGGCTTGGCGCATGCGGCTGGATTGCGGTTCCGCGGGCGTCAGCCAAGCCGATGGTTTGGCCATCCGGCCAATTGGAGGGACTCTGTGCGAGAAGACCATCCCGTCGACCGGCTCGTTGTCTCGCTGGAGGGAGATTCCACCGCATCCATCGTTGATGCGATGGTTTCATCAGCTCAGCGGCTTGCCGGCCGGCGGAACTGGGTAATCGACCCGCCCCAGGTCCTCGATCAGTCAGGCGACTCTAGCCCCCGCTGGGTCGGGTTTGGGCTGCAGCTCTATACGGCCCTACCGCCATGGGGCGATGAGATCGACCCCCAGGTAGACAGTGCCCACCTGGAAGAGGTCAAGGAGCTGGTCGGTGAGATCTGTCGCCTCTCGGGCAATTCGGGCGCATCGTTCCAATTTGAGTACGCCAACGAGTTCATTGGCATGGTGGAAGCTGGCCGAATGGACTCCGGCATTGCGGAAACCTTCATTGGCGAGTGGGAGCGAGCCATCAACCGCGAGAAATTCTCTGGCTGATCACCGGGGTGAAGGTCCGCCAGGCGCACCTGGAAACGTACTCAACTCGGCACGACACGTCGCCGGTTCGTCGCCGCCGACCGCGGGTCGTGACGGCGGTGGGCCGGCAGGCAGGCGGGCAGCGGCAGATCCGGACTCAGCCCAAGTCGAAACGGAGGCATGTCCGCCGCTCAGATCGGGCTTGCCTGCCTCCCCGTTGATTCGATTAGGGCGGTCAGGGCCGGCAGCTCGGAAGCAGCGGCGTCCAGAACTGCTTTGAGACTGCGTGCTGAGGTGCCGGTTTGACGTTGCGCATGCGCCACAAGCGCCGCGACGGGCTCCGGATCGCGGTGGATTCCGTCAACCATTTCCAGTGGCCCGACGCCGTTCGCCAGCAGCCACAGGTAATCGTTGAGGTCGTGAGCGACCACGCATATCTCGCCCTCGGAGCCGAGGAACACGATGGGTTGACCCTCGATTGACGCGCCTGGCACACGGGCCCAGAACGCCACCTTGCCGCCACTGCCGTCGACTCCGAAGACCCGGAACGGCGCGTCTCCCGCAGCAGTATTGTTCGTCCACACGTGCCACCACTCGGTGGTTTCGACGGACCACTCGAACTCCGTGTCCGGCTGGAAGTCGTACCCGTCGTGCTCCCAGAAGAAGCCGAGATTGTGGGCTTCGTCCAGCGCACTCGGCAGCACCCGGTCCTCGTCAGTCACCGGTGCATCGTATGCGGATCGGCAGAGCACGACATCCGCTCATCGGCATGTCCGGGCGCGATCAGAACAGCTCGCACTCCCATGGCTCCAACTCGGCCTCACCAGGTGGAAGCTCACCAGTGCAGTACTGGTGAAGCCATGTAGCGGCTCGGCGTTCGGCGTATTTCTCGTTGAGAGGCATCCCATCGTCGTCCAGCTCAAGGACGTTGACGAAGATCGCGAAGCATGTCTCCATCTGCGATGGCGAGTCCTTCAACTCGTCCCAGTAGTTGATTCCGTCGAGCAGAGGATGGCCGACTGAGCCACGCGCCACCCATCCGGCAAAGCGTCGGATCGCGCCCGACGCGCCGTGGTCGATGTGATGGACCATGCCGGGAAACCTACCCCGGGCTTAAGACGTCGCGCGTCCTCTCATCGGCACAGGCTTCGCCACCTGCAGGTGAGCGATAGACGGCAACCGCAGCCCGAACCAGCCGCGGGTCGGACGTCCTCGGCGTGGGTTCGAGGGCCGCGGAGATAGTCATATCCCCTGGTCCGCCCTCCCCGCAGCAGGTCTGATCCTCCGGGAAGCCGGTCCCGACCAGCCGCCAGGACTACTCGAACCGACCACGCATCAGCATCGCTGCGGCATGAGAGTGCGCCCGCGCCGAGGCACTAGGACTGCGCTGAAGCTCTTGACACAGAGGGGTGCCAGATGAGGATGTTGCCCGTCGCTTTGCATAGTCGCCTCGAAGCGCTATGGGGTGGAGAAAGCGGGGCGCGCAGGCAGGCCGTGGCCCACTAACCTCGCCTGGTGACCGACGAGCTGCCGCACTTCGAACTCGCCTTTCCCGGCCCGCTGCGCGACCAGCTGGTCGCCGCTGTGCTCGACGGGCGCAAGACCAGCACCACCGGCCTGCTGCAGGATTACGAGGTCGAGCCCGAACCGCTGCCCAACGTGGGCAGTCGCTCGGCTTTGATCGACTCGGCTGGTCGCCCGGTCGCCGTGCTCGAGGTGACCGAGGTCCGCATCGCCCGGGTCGGCGACGTCGATCTGGCGCATGCCATCGACGAGGGTGAGGGCTTCATGACGGTGGCCGAGTGGCGCGTTGACCATGAGGCCTACTGGCACAGCGAGGACTATCGCGGCTGGCT
The DNA here is from genome assembly GCF_003259845.1 of Actinoplanes lutulentus. Classification (GTDB taxonomy): domain Bacteria; phylum Actinomycetota; class Actinomycetes; order Mycobacteriales; family Micromonosporaceae; genus Actinoplanes; species Actinoplanes lutulentus. The sequence continues at coordinate 233,534 of NZ_QLMJ01000008.1, read as the reverse complement.
GGGCAACCCCACCTTCACGATCACCGACGACACCCAGGCGGTGCTCAAACGCTTCCGCGTCGTTAAGCACCTCTGATACCGAAGCCTCGGAGTTCACACACCCCGAGACCTGGATTACGCCGCCGTCGAGCCGCAGGAGACCAGGCGGCACGAGGTAGGCGTACTCCTGGGCAGACCCGCGATAGTCATCAGGTCGCTGGCGGAGGCCGTGATGGCGGCTGGAACCTTGCAGCGGCCCGGTGCTCAGTGATCTGCGCGAGCCGGGTTTTGCGTGGCATTCCGTCGGCGGGTGAGGGCCTGTGGCCGCCGCGGTGTTGCGACGAGGGTGGCTCCGGCGAGGATGAGTGCGAGGCCGATGCCTCCGATTGTCGTCGCGCCGGGGCCGGTGATGGGAAGTTCGTCCTTGCTGCCGGTTGCGGTGACCTTGATGGCGGCGTGGTTGTTGCGGGGATTCCGGTCGACGCCGGCGCCGTCGTCCTCGAACAGGGCTACCTGCACCGAGCCTTCCTCATTGTGCACCTGTTCGGTGTTGCGGACGGTGAAGGCGAACGTCAGGTGCTGGCCGGGCCGCAGCGTCATCGACTCCAACCTGCACTGGAACACGGCCGGCTGGTCATCTCCCTCGTACACCGAAAAGCAGCGTTCATCCGCGGTGACGACAGTCATCGGCGCCGGCAGGGTTACCTGAACGACGGGCGCGTTGTTGATGAAAGGCGGGTGCCGCAACGTTCCCGGGCCCTCGTTGGCTAGCCCGACCTTCAGCGTGTGGTCACCCTCGCTGCCGGGGATCGCCGCTCCAAAGGCAACCACGTCGGTACGCCGGACGCCGGCGACTGTCACGGTGGTGTGGGAGCCGTTGTCGTCGTTGTCGGTGTCGGCTTGGGGGACGCCGGCCGCTGATACGTCGACCTCGTCGAGTTCGAGGACAGCCCCGGTGCCCGGCCGGCCGTCGGGCAGGGCGCTGTACTCGGCCTGCCAGTCCTCCCATTCGGCGGCGGTCAGCCATTGCACGTCCATGGAGGTCTGGCTGGCTGCTGCCGCGTCGCCGGGCACACGGAGCGTGAACGGCGCGGCGACCTGGTAGGTGGCGCCCGCGGCCAGTGTCGTGTCGAAGGTGCAGGAGATGGCGTACCCGTAGGTGCAGTTGCCGAAGTTGGTGCCGGCCAGGACGCCCGGAGCGGTGCTGATGACGGCGGTCAGTCCTTCGACGGCGGTCGGGCCGCTGTTGCGTACCCTCGGCGTGAGCGTGAGCGAGCCGCCGGGAGTGACCGAACGGGGTTTGTCGTCGACTGCCGTGAGGTTGACGCCCTCGCCGATGCGGATGGTGGCGGTCTCGGTGCTGGTGGGGCCGTCGTCGATCGTGGTCGCGACCGACAGGGTGCCGGAGTCGCCGGCGGCCGCGGTCGGCTGGGGTGTCAGGCGCAGCGAGACCAGCCCGAATGTCATGTAGCCGCTGGTGCCGTCGTCGGGACGCTCGAAGACGCGGTGCGGACCCGGCATGACGCATCGGACGACGGGGCCGGTCGAGCACTTCCCTTCCGACTGGGTGGCGACATCCACGTCGGCTACCCCCACCTGGGTCGTGTCGATGGTGAGAGTGAGGCTGTCGGCCCAGCCCGGCTCGTCCGCGAACATCAGCACGAACAGGCTCTCCTCGACGGCGCTGCCGTTGGTGGGCAGCGTGAGGTTTCGCAGGTAGACGCTGCCTTCGGTGCCGGCCGGAGCGGCTGCGGCCGGAGTGGTTTCGGCCGGGGCTGAGAACGGGGCGAGCACTGCCGCAGCGAGCATCGTGAGGGCGGCGAGACGGCGTGACCGAGTCATGGGTCCTCTGTTTGGAGGCAGGCGGGTGACCCCTGGCGTCAACGCGAGGCGGCTTCACTCTCATAACTACCAAAAGACACAAAGACTCACATGCTGTATGCGGCGATCAAAGCTTCAACCTGCTCAGAAACTGTACCGGCGGGCAGCGGGCCGTGAAGGTAATCGGTGCATGTCGATGTTGCTGCTTCGCGTCAGGGAGTGGTCTTACGGTGTTGTTCGTGGATGCGCGGGGACGACGGATCGACACGGCTCGGATTCTTGGCAGTATTGCGCTGGGTGTGGGGATTCTGGTCGCCGTCATCGGCCTCGTGGTGGACAGCGTGCCCGCCGAGGGGTATTTCTTCGCTGGGATGCTGGTGTTCGCCGGGATCGGTTTGCGTCTTGAAGCGGCTGTCGGTGATCGTCGCTGAGACGACCTACCACTCGGGTCTGATCGTCGGGAACGGCCTGGCAATCGGTTTATCGAAGCCAGCGCGTACGGTCGCTGCAATCCGGCGAAGAAGTTCTGCGGACTTCTGATCGGCGTCCTCGTCGTCCAACGTTGCCCAGCGCTCAAGAGCCGACACGACCAGTCCCCACTGCCTGGCGCCGAGGCGCATCTCTTGCGTCTGGCCGGGAGGCGGCCAGGAACGGAAGCCCTTCGAGGTCTTGGGCCAGTCCGGCAGCTGAGCTCTGCCCGCCTGCCGGACACTCTCCGCCAGCGTTGTCAGCTCAACCCAGAACGGGTTCAACTGGTCCGGAATCTCGCTCTCCCAGCACTTGTCGCGCAGGCCTTGGAGCTCGTTGTCCATGACGCCGTCGATCCGCAGCCAGTCCGCGACCTCAACAACGATCGGAACCTCATCGCCACGATCAAGATCAGCCATACGCCGATGATCACAAGACAGCGAACCGATGACACCGGATTCGTCAAAGTCCTGCCAAGTCCGACCATCAAGCTCCGCAGGCAAACGCCCTCCACGTGCCGCTGGGAGGCGGGATGTGCCGCTGCGGTGACGGGGTGCTGCTGGAGGGGTGTACTGACAGCCCACCGCTTGTCGGTGCACCCTTCAGCAGTGACTTCTCCGCGCTCGTGAACAGGCGTTCTCTGGAACGCGGCGCCGATCCGGTGCCACGAGATCGTGAGGGACGAAAGACATGACGAAGAAGGTTCTGCTGGTCACCGGGGCCGGGCGTGGGCTGGGTGTTGATATCGCGAAGGCGGCGCTTGCGGCCGGGTACGCGGTTGTCGCCACCGGGCGTAACCCGGAGAACGTTGAGAAGGCGGTCGGGGTCGCCGGTGACCTGCTCACTGTTCGGCTCGACATCACCGATCCGGCCAGTGTGCGGGCCGCTGTTGACGCGGCCGTTGCCCGGTTCGGGCGGATCGATGTGCTGGTCAACAATGCGGGGAACTTCTACGCCGGGTACTTCGAGAACATCAGTCCGGAGCAGTTCCGGGCGCAGATGGAGACCAACTTCTTCGGCCCGTTGAACGTGACCCGGGCGGTGCTGCCGGTCATGCGGGCCCAGCGCGGCGGGCAGGTCATCACGATCACCTCGGCTGCCGGGTTGATTGGGCGGGAGTTCTGTGCCGCGTACGCCGCGTCGAAGTTCGCCCTCGAAGGGTGGATGGAGTCGTTGCGGTTCGACCTTGAGCCGTACGGGATCAGCACGATGGCGGTTGAGCCGGGCTTTTTCCGTACGGAATTGCTGGTTGAAGGTTCTTCGACCATCTGGCCTGAGCTGGAGATCGAGGATTATGCCGGCCGCACGGCCGCGACCATTGAGGCGTGGAAGGGCATGAACGGCCAGCAGGGCGGGGATCCGGCCAAGCTTGCTCGGGCTCTCGTCACGTTGTCGAGCTCCGGTGAGCTGCCGCCGCGGTTTGTTGCCGGCGCCGATGTGATGGCCGGGGTTGAGCAGAATCTCGACGCCATTCGCGGCCAGGTCGAGGCGCACCGTGAACTGTCCGCGTCGCTGTCCTACGACGAGGCCTGACACGAAGAACGTGCGTCGGCGGGCATTCGACCAACGGTCCGACGGTCGTTCTCAGGAAGCGGCGGCGTACCCGTGTCCTGGGATCGGCTGGGCCCTCGGATTGCCGAGCAGCGCCAGGGTTCTGCTCACCGTGGCGGTTACATCGACCGAGAATGCCGCCAGCCGGGTGGGTGCCGTGGTGATCCACCCCGGTCCCGCGGCGATCACTGCCGGGTCGGGGCAGTCCATCGACAACGACCTGATCTGTACGGGATCGGCGGTGTCCCGGGTCTGCGACCAGATGACCACCACGACCGGGTTCAGGCGGTGTGCGGCGGCTGCCACTGCCCGGGGTGGAACCCGTGGCCCCAAGCCACATCCGCTGATGCCGTGTTCGGCCAGGGCGGCCGTCAGCACGTCGACCGGCAGGTTCTGATGTTCCTCGTCTGCACACGCGAGGAGCACCTGCGGCCCGGTGGCAGACCACGGCTGCCGGACCACGGCGAGAGCCTGGAACATCGATCGGCTGAAAAGGCGTTCGGCGGCGGAGGGATCAGTACCGCAGCCGAGGGCGGCCCAGACGGGCCGGATCAGCCGTTCCCACGTGCACAACACGCCGTGCTCGGCGATCGCCGGCTCCACCGTGTCGAGAGCGGCGCCGTCATCGAGCCGACGAACCGCGCGAAGCAGATCCCTGACCGCCGCTGACTGCTGATCATCGGGGTCGGGACACAGAACTGGCCAGCACCTGGCGATCATCGGCACACTCCCCGGAAGGCGGCACGGCGCGAAGTTGCGCCGCCGGGGACTGGAGCGACTACTCGTCTCACACTTTAGCGCCGGGAACGTGAGCGGGCCGATCGTAGCGATCGACGACTTCAGGCCGAAGCAGGAATGAGCGACACCTGCCCGGCAATTGAGCCAGATCTCTCTAGAGGCATTAAAGTTGGTGGCGTGGCCCGTGCAGAGGGCCGCTGCCCCGGACCCCGGCAATCCACCAAGGCTGCATGCCGGGGGAGAACGATGCTTGCGAAGTCCAACGGCCATGGCGCTCGGCTCGCCCAGCCCGAAACCGCCGCGGTGAACGATCGGTACTGCGATGACGGCCCCAACGATCTTCTGACAGCCATGCTGGCGGTGCCCGTCGGGCATCCGTCCCGCCCGGCCCTGCGCGACCAGGCCATCGAAGCCTGGCTACCGATGGCCCAGCGCCTGGCCAAGCGTTACGCCAACCGCGGCGTCCCCTCCGACGACCTGGTCCAGACCGCCACGGTAGGCCTCATCAAGGCCGTGGACAGATTCGTTCCAGGACAGAGCGCCGGCTTCGTGGGGTACGCGATTCCGACGATCCTCGGTGAGCTGAAACGCCACTTCCGCGACCAGGCGTGGATGATCCGGGTCCCACGCCGGCTGCAGGAACTACGGCTGGCGATCACCTCAGCAAACGTGGAACTCGCGCAGACGCTGAGTCGTCCCCCGACCGTGGCCGACATCGCAACCCACCTCGGCCTCACCGAAGAGGCCGTTGTGGAAGGGCTCGAAGGTGCCAACGCGTACCGAACGGTGTCGTTGTCGACGCCGATCCACTCTGATGGCAGCGGCGAACTGAGTGACATCCTGGGCGCGGACGATGACGCGTTCGCACAGGCCGAGGCTCAGATCGCACTCGCCCCGGCGATGGCAAGCCTGGACGAGCGGGAACGTCAGATCCTGACCTTGCGCTTTTACGGCAACCTCACCCAGTCCGACATCGCCCAGCAGATCGGCATCTCGCAGATGCACGTCTCCCGGCTGATCGCGCAAGCTCTCGTCAAACTCCGGCACCGGCTCGACTCCGCCGGATAGCAATCCCGGGTGACGAATCCGAAAGGTGGCCGTTCACTGTTTGTTGCTGTAGGGCACGGGTATTCGGCTCGACGCAACCGGATACAAGCCGTCCAGACTCCTGCGGCTTTCCACCGTCTCCCCGCGAACCCACCCTCAGGAGTCCTTCATGTCCAGTACTACTGGAACAGCTCGTCACGACGCCGCCGTGAGCCAGGACCGAACCCGCCGCTCACTCGAGACGAAGCCGGCCTTCAAGACAACGGAGTTCATTGCCTACGTGGTCGCCGTCCTGGGCGTACTCATTGCGTCTTTGATCGTGGACGGCAACGGTAACGGCGACAACGGTGCCGGTGGCGACTACTTCCGCGCCGACCGCGCCTGGTTCTACGTCGTGCTCCTGACCATCGGATACATGGCCAGCCGCGGCCTGGCCAAGGCCGGCAGCCGCGACTCCGCCGACGCCTGACCTTCCGATCCTGCCGGCCAGCGGGTATTACTGGCCCGGACAGGGCAGCGTTGCCCTGTCCGGGCCGAGCCAGCACCTCATCGCGTGGACGAGGCGTGCCCACCAATCACTCGGGACATCGCCGTTTCTCCCGCTGCGTGACAGATAGATGCGCCGGAGACGCTCTATGTGTACCGTCGTCAACACGGTTCGTATCGACCGTCGCCCCAGACCCCGGCGCGCGTAACAGCGCCACAAGGGATGGGCCACATGACGCAGTATTCAACATCGGGCTGCATCGTCATGGTCGCAGCAGTGCCCGGGCAACGGCACGTGGAAGTCCGTCTCGCTGGGGACCTCGATAGAGATGCGGAACCGGCGTTGAGCGACGCCATCGCCCAGGTCGCTGCCCTGTCGCCCGACAGCGTCTCCGTCGACCTCGCCGAGGTTGCCTTCGCGGGATCCGCCCTCCCCAACTTTCTCGCCAGACTCGTCGGCGTCGTACCCCAGGTGCTGGCAGTGAGGGTGTGCCGGCCCCGGCTCATGCACCGGTCGGTACTCGATGCGAGCGGCATGGCGCAGATTCTGATGATCAGCTCCCCATCCGTCCGTGCTCACGCCAGCCTATGAGGATGACAGTCGTGGACCCCGTTGACGTGCAGAGCGAAACGAGTGCGGGCCGTTTGCGACAGGGCGAAGCCGACGATCGCCGGGACGCCGGACTTAACCGGGTCGAGCACGGGCTCGATCACCTCAGCGCCGTGATCAAGCCCCGGCTGCGGGGATGGCTGCACGCCGGTGCTTTCCCCTTCGCGGTGACTGTGGGGGCGCTGTTGACCGTGTTGTCCCCGGATACCGGCTCCCGGCTGGCTTTGACGTTGTTCACGCTGTCGGCGGCGCTGCTGTTCGGTATCAGCGCGTTGTATCACCGCCGTGACTGGGCAGGTCGCGCGGAAGGCATATTGCGGCGATTCGACCACGCCAACATCTTCTTGATCATCGCCGGCAGCTATACGCCGTTCTGCGTACTCGCGTTGCCTGCCGGGCAAGCCCGAACCCTGTTGTGGATCGTGTGGAGCGGCGCGCTGGCCGGTGTCGCCTTCCGAGTCATCTGGATCGGCGCCCCACGTTGGCTGTACGTGCCGGTCTACATTGCCCTGGGCTGGGTCGCCGTGATCTACCTTCCCGCGTTCTGGCGGTCCGGCGGTGCACCCGTCGTCACGTTCCTGCTGATCGGCGGCGCGCTCTACACTCTCGGCGCTGTGGTCTACGGCATCCGACGCCCCGATCCCAACCCGCGATGGTTCGGCTTCCACGAGGTGTTCCACGCCCTGACCGTCGTGGCCTTCGCCGCCCATTGCATCGGCATCTTCATCGCCATGCGCACCGTCACCGCCTGAACCTTCTCCACCAGCGTTCCGGCCGCTGCACATCTTCAAGCAATGCATTGTCGGCGCTCGTGTTCCGGGCCCCATGAGTGGCTGTCCATGCCGCGCGACTACTCTGGTGAAGCGCGTTCTGGTCGTTACCGACTGCCCCGGACCCCGGCAGTGCTCATTGCTTGTAAGGGGTGCCGTCATGCGTAGGAGTGCAGGTCGTGCCGCCATCTGTTCCGGACCGGCGGGGATAAACCGGCATGGATCATGAGGCCAACGGAGCGCGGCCGGGTCGTGGTGCGGTTAGCCGGCTGCAGGTGTTGTGTGCTGACGCGACCCGGAAGCTGTCCGCCGCGGGCGTCGGGGTGAGCGTGATGGCCGCCGACGGGGTGCACGGGATGGCCGCCGCGTCCGATCCTGCTACCGAACGCATCGAAGAGCTGCAGTTCACCTTCGGTGAAGGCCCTTGCGTAGACGCTTTCGCCTCTCGGCGCCCCGTGCTGATCACCGACCTCGACCACGAGGCGATGCTGCGGTGGCCGGCCTACACCCCGGCCGTGCACGAGGCAGGGATCCGGGCGGTGTTTGCGTTCCCCCTGCAGGTCGGCGCGGCCCGGCTCGGCGTCCTCGACGTGTTCCGCACCCATGCCGGACCGCTGTCCAGAGACGAACTCGGCCAAGCGATCACGATCAGCGAACGCGCGGTGACAACGCTGCTGGACGGGCAGGACCAAGCCCACGGCGAGCGCGACATCGACGACGCCATCGACCAGGGCGCGCCGCTGTGGCAGGCGCAGGGGATGGTGATGGTGATGCTGGGCGTCACCCTCGCCGAAGCGCTGGTCCGGCTGCGTGCCCACGCATACACCACCGACCGTCACCTGTCCGAGGTAGCCGCGGACATCGTCGCCGGCCGGCTGCATCTCAAACGTGATCACTCGTGAACGCCCACCACAGGGCAGCCAGGCCGGGAGGCAGCCATGACCACCGTATCCGCTGAACGCCTTGCGAAAGTCTTCGTCGAAGTCGCCGACTCCCTCGTCGACGAGTTCGACCTGATCGAGTTCCTGCAAATGCTCGCCGACCGCGTCGCCGGACTGGCCGACGACGCCACCGTGGGGATTCTGCTCGCCGACCCCAAACGGCAACTGCACTTCATGGCCGCCTCCGACGAGACCACCAAATTCCTCGAACTGTTTCAGCTGCGGGAGCAGGACGGTCCATGCGTCGATGCTTTCCACGGCGGCAAACCGGTCATCAACACCGACCTCACCGCCACCGCCGCGACCGCGCGGTGGCCGCAGTTCGCCCCGCACGCCGTCACCGCCGGGTTCCGGTCAGTGCACGCGTTCCCGCTGCGGCTGCGTCAAGAAATCATCGGCGTGATGGGATTGTTCGGCAACACCGTCGGTGACCTCGGTGACAGCGACGTGCAGATTGTGCAGGCCCTCGCTGACGTCGCCGCAATCAGCGTTCTGCAGGAACGCACGATCCAACGCGCCGAGATCCTGACCGAACAGCTGCAGGGCGCATTGAACAGTCGCATCGTCATCGAGCAGGCCAAGGGCGCCATTGCGCAAACTCACGGCATCAGCGTCGACGCGGCGTTCCAGATGATCCGCGGTTACGCCCGCCGCACCAACCGCCGGCTCGGCGACGTCGCACAGACTGTGGTGACCGACCTGGCCAGTCTGCCGGAACTCGCTGCGCCCGGTTCTCGCTGATCGGATCCGCTCGTTTGCGTGTCGGCGAGACGGGCAGATGCCCTGTATGGAACCCATTGGTGACCCTGACGAGACAGCCGGCGACTTCGCCGAGGAGCACGAGTCGACCGAGGTCGAACAGGACAACGGCGACGGCGACACCGAGGTCCAGGGCCGCCAGGCCGACGGGTCAGATCCCGACGGGCCACCGTAATCCCGCCGGGAGTCGCCCGGATCCGGTGAAAGCCGGGATCCGGGCGCCCGCCACCGCAGGTGTGATCTCGCGGCAGAGTCGTGGCGGCCCGACACGGGAGACCGGCGGCTCAGCCGGTGAACCGGGCCACGAAACCCTTCTTTACCTCGCTCGCCCGCTGCTGCTCACCGGCCAGCGAGGTGACCACGATCAACGCGCCGGTCAGCGCCGGGACGATCCACTGCAACACGGACAGTTGCTTCTGCGCCTTGGCCACCTCATCCGGTGTGCTGGCGGCGGGCTCGGTGCCTGCCAGCGCCGGCACCGAGGGCTGCGCCGCGACTTTACGGCCGAGTAGCCGGCTGTACCCCGTCACGGCCAGCGCCGCCAGAGTCAGGCCGGTCTTGGTCAGTGCGGTCGATCCGGCGCCGCGCTGGATCGCCAGCCGGGACCGGTTGCCGACGAGCTCGCCGACGCTGCCGGCCAGGTGCGCGCCGATCGCAGCGGCGTTGACCCACCACCGGACGCCTACAGGCCTCTGCGTGGCGAGTGCGGGTTGCGAGCACTCTGTCGGGTTACAAGAATCGTGAGACTACTTGTCGTAGGAATATAGTCATGGGTGTGGAACGGCGTGCGAGTGTGTTGATGGGTGCTCACGAGATCCGGGTTCGGCTTGGGGGGATCTCCCGGCAACGCGTTTATCAGCTCGCCAGTCGTGCTGACTTTCCGGCTCCGGTTGCCAATCTGGCGCAGGGCAAGGTGTGGCTGACGTCGGATGTCGAGGCGTGGATCGCTCTGCGCCGTTAGGTGTGGAGCGTTTTCGCGCTTGCGTCGGCGCGGTGGGCCCGCTGCTCGCCGCGCTGCTGGTCGGCGCCGGCGGAATCGTGCGCCGCTGGCGGGGGCGCTCGCCGACGCTCTCGTCACCCCCTGATCCGCTGCCCCCACCCGTCCCGCCGACGATGAGAGAATCACGGCGATGGATGCCGTATCGAGGGGGAGATGCTGCCGTGACCACCTTGTCCGTACGCCTCACCGCAGCAGTGATCGCCGTCGGCGTGGTCGTGGCGAGCGCAGCCGTGCCGTCACCTGCCTTCGGTATCGAGCGTGATGGCGGCTATGCGGCGGTGATCCGCCGGGCCTCCTACGGCGTCCCGCACATCACCGCCGGTAACTTCGCCGGCCTCGGTTTCGGCGTCGGTTACGTGCAGGCCGAGGACAACATCTGCGTCATCGCCGAGAAGGTGGTGACCGTCAGCGGTGAGCGGGCCCGGTGGTTCGGGGCGGCCGGGCCGGACGATGCCAATGTGCGCAGCGACCTGTTCTACCGCAAGGCGATCGACGAGCGGGTGGCCGAACGGCTGTTGCAAGGCCGCCGCGACGGTGTGCGGTCGCCGTCCGGCGATGTCCGTGACCAGGTCCGCGGCTTCGTCGCCGGTTATAACCACTTCCTGCGGCGCGCCGGCGTGCACGGTCTGACCGACCCGGCATGCAAGGGCAAGGCATGGGTACGCCCGCTGACCGAGCTGGATGTCTGGCGGACGTCGTGGGCCAGCATGGTCCGGGCCGGCTCGCGCGCTCTGCTCGACGGCATCGTGACCGCGGCGCCCCCTGCCGCCGCCACCGACGCCGCCTCTGCCGCGGCGGCTCCCGACGCCGCCGCTGTCGTCGCCGCCCTGGACGGGACGACCGCGGGCATCGGCAGCAACGCCTACGGCCTCGGCGCGCAGGCCACCACGAGCGGTAGCGGGATGGTGCTGGCCAACCCGCACTTCCCGTGGCAGGGCGCCGAGCGTTTCTACCGGATGCATCTCAAGGTGCCCGGCCGCTACGACGTCGAGGGCGCGGCACTGATCGGCGACCCGATCATCGAGATCGGGCACAACCGTACGATCGCCTGGAGCCACACCGTCTCCACGGCGCGCCGGTTCGTCTGGAACCGCCTGAGCCTCGTGCCGGGCGACCCCACCTCCTACTACGTCGACGGCCGGCCCGAGAACATGCGCGCCCGCACGGTCACGGTGCGGACCGGTGACGGCGCGGTCAGCCGCACTTTCTACGACACCCGCTACGGCCCGGTCGCCGTGGTGCCGGGCATCCTCGGCCCGGCCAACCTGCCGGTGCGGTTCCGCGACGACTTCGTCACCAACTCCAACGACAGTCACTGGCTGGCCAACCCGGCCGCACCGCTGGAGGGCTTCCCGCGGATTCTGGGTAACGAACGCGCACAGCGCAGTCTGCGTACCAGATTGGGGCTTGACCAGATCCAGCAGCGCCTGGCCGGCACCGACGGGCTGCCCGGCAAGGGTTTCACCACCGGCCGGCTCTGGCAGGTCACGTTCGGCAACCGCGTGCACGGCGCCGAACTCGTCCGCGACGACCTGGTCGCGCTCTGCCGCCGGCAGCCGGCCGCGACCGCCTCGAACGGCGCGGCCGTCGACCTCACCGCGGCCTGCGAGGCGCTGGCCGGCTTCGACCTGCGGGCCGATCTGGACAGCCGGGGCGCGCACCTGTTCACCGAGTTCGCGCTGGCCGGCGGGATCCGGTTCGCCGACACCTTCGACGTCACCGACCCGGTGCGCACTCCGCGCCTTCTCAACGCCGAAGACCCTCGGGTACGCATGGCGCTCGCCGATGCCGTGCAGCGCCTCGCCGGGATCCCGCTCGACGCGAAGCTCGGGGACATCCACACCGATACCCGCGACGGCCAGCGCATTCCTATTCACGGCGGCCGCGGTGAGGCGGGCGTGTTCAACGTGATCACGAACCCGCTGGTGCCGGGTGTCGGGTACCCGCAGGTCGTACACGGATCGTCGTTCGTCATGGCCGTAGAGCTCGGCCGGCACGGTCCGTCCGGCCGCCAGATCCTGACCTACTCGCAGTCGACGAACCCGAATTCACCCTGGTACGCCGACCAGACGCGGCTCTACTCCGGCAAGGGCTGGGACACGATCAAGTACACCGAGGCGCAGATCGCGGCCGACCCGAACCTGCGCACCTACCGGGTGGCCCAGCGGGGACGCTGATGCACGAGGGAATTCCTGTGCGAGGTGGCAGTGGACCGCCTATCGACCGCGTTTCAACGGCGATTTCGACTCCGCGTGCTCGGGTGGGTGTCTACGCCAGGGCGGCGGTGAATATGCGGTGGAAGCGGATCACGAAATCCTTCTCCGTGGATGTCCACGCCAACACCTCGGCCGGCGGTGGTCCGGAGATCACCGGCGGCCCGTTGGAGGCGCGTGAGGTCCAGAAGCGCTCGTTGCGTACGAGACGTTCGTGGACGGCGTCCATGAGTCGAGTGCGCTGAGCTGTGGAGAGCTCGTAGGCGTCGGCCAAGACTCGGACTTGAAGCGCTTGGCTGGCCGCGTCTCCTCGTGCCGGCTTTGACGAGATACACCATGACCAGGCCATATAAGCGACGTCTTCGAGGGGGTCACCGACGGCGGCGAAGTCGAAGTCGATGAAGGCGATCGGTCGAGCGTGACGGAAGACGGTGTTGTTCGGCCCTGCGTCGTTGTGGCAGATTACTGGCCCGTCGCCGAGGCGTTCGGCGAGAGCCCGGCTCGCCTCATGAAAACGGCGCAGTAGTGATCCGCCCGCCGCGACCTGGTCATCTGTTAGTGCGCGCCACTTCGCAGGGACATCACCCGGTAAGAAGGCCAGGATGTCCCGGTCGAGCTCGTCGCGGCCGAGATACTTCGGGGCACCGTCGAAGCCTGCCTGAGCAAGGTGCCGTAATAGTGTTCTTGTGAAAGCCGATTTTGGTCGCCTCACCGTCTCACCGATCTTGACGACGCCGGGAGTCAACCGCCCGCCGCCTAGAATCATCTCGGACGGTTCCGCCTCCTCATCGGCGACCACTCGCTCAGCCTATGCGCACTGGCCGGCGCCGTGCCCGATCGCTACCAAGAAACAGCAGGCTGAGCGGCTCCAGCGTCAAGCTGTAGAGAGTAGGCCGGAGGACATCCTCTGCCGATGAAGGCCACAATGGGCTCATGCCAGCCGAATCCACGCCCTCCCTCGACGAGATCCGCGACGCAACGTGGGACGGCACGCTGGCCTGCACCGGCGATGACTGGGTCGCTATGCGGCTTCGTCAACTGGCTGCCGCAGCGCAAGGCACCCCGCTACGGAACCTGTTCCCCTACACCAGCCACAACAGCCTGCATTTCAGCCGCTGCTCCCATTACCCGTTCACGCAAGACTGCCCCTGGATCTGGTTCGCCCCCGAACCCCACTTCGTCGCCTACGCTCCTCATCCCACCGGCATCCAGGGAAACCTCGCTGACTCACAACCGCCCGTGCTCCTGGACACCGACGACCCCGCCGCGGCAGTCGCCGCCGCAGTCCAGGCCCTGCCGCCGCACTACGGCACGGTTTGGATCGGCAGCATCGAGTCACAGCCGTAGGCCCCTGGCGGCGGTGCCGCACCACCGAAGGCCGAGACCGACGCTTGCTGGTGCGGAAAAGATCTTCGGGTCTGCCTCCGGCGGTCAGGAGGCGTTCTTGGAGGGACACGTCCACGCCCTGAAAACCCCCGGGTACCGACGGGCGAGATCCGCTACGACAATCTGCGCTCGCCGGTCGCCACGGTCTTGGCTTCCAGCCGGCAGCGGATCGAGACCCAACGCTGGACCGCGTTCTGTTCCCACTACGGCCTGGATGTTTTCTATTGCTAGCCAGGTATCGAAGGCGCTCACGACTAGGGCGGCGTCCCAGGCGTGATGGCATCCCACTCCACGGCGCTCGTGACGGCGATCATTACCGTTGGCACGGGTCGTATGGCGACTCCCGAGCGTGTCGTGCGGCCTGAGGTCGGCGACCTCACCGACCAGCTGACGGCTGTTCGTCATGCGTACCAGCACAGCCGCTATGTCTGGGCGTCTGAATCGCTGTCCAGGCTGCTTGTCGATGCCTTCTCAACGCCGCAGATCCTCGGATAAGCACCGCGCTCGCCGATGCCGTGCAGCGCCTCGCCGGGATCCTGCTCGACGCGAAGTTCGGGGACATCCACACCGATGCCCGCGGCGGCCAGCGCATCCCCATTCACGGCGGCCGCGGTGAGGCGGGCGTGTTCAACGTGATCACGAACCCGCTGGTGCCGGGTGTCGGGTACCCGCAGGTCGTACATGGATCGGTCGTTCGTCATGGCCGTCGAGCTCGGCCGGCACGGCCCGCCCGGCCGGCCGGCCGGCAGATCCTGACCTACTCGCAGTCGACGAACCCGAATTCACCCTGGTATGCCGACCAGACGCGGCTCTACTCCGGCAAGGGCTGGGACACGGCCGGCCGGTCCCGTCCCGGTGGGCGAGGTACCGGCGTGGGGCGCCGACGTCGTAGATCAGGGACAGCAGGAAGTAGAGGACGGCGCCGGCGGAGATGATTCCGGCTGCCCACCGCGCCCAGTGCGGATAGCGCAGCGGATCCGGATAGATGTGGTCGCCCAGCAGGAACGCTCGAAGCGGCCGGGACCGCGGACGGTCCGGCTGCGCCTGCAGGAACTCGGCTTCGGCTTCGGGATGGCCGGCTGGCGTCGGCCGCAGCGCTGCACCGGAGCAGGCGTGTTCAACCAGGTCCCGATATTGCTCGCAGAGTTGGGCTCGAAGCGGGTCAACGAATTTCTTACTGGACTTCAAATTTCCTGTTACAGTCCCCGCAAGTTAAATTTCGAAGTCGAGTCAGAAATTCGCGCCGGAGTGGCTGGCGCCGTTCAAGGAGGTCATGGGATGGCGATAAACAGCAACCCTGCGGCACCGCTCCCCGCTGACCCGCCCTCAGCGTCCAGCCGCTCAACGCAGCATGAAGCTCGGGCTCTCGGCCTCTATCTGCTGTTCGCGACGCTCGCCTGGGGCATTCCCTCGTCCAGCGCGCCCACCTTGTTGCAGGCGCTGCTGGCGCAGGTCGACGATGCTCAGAAGGTCCGGCTTGCCGCGATCATCTCGACCGTCAGCGCGATTCTCAGTGTGATCGCGGCGTTCACGGTCGGTGCTCTGTCCGACCGCACCCGCAGCCGATTCGGTGCCCGTAAGCCATGGATCCTCGGCACGGCGCTGTTCAGCGCGGTGAGTCTGTTGCTCGTGCCGGCCGCCGACAGCTTCTTGCTGATCTTGGTGAGTTTCGTCGGCTTCCAGGTGGGTCTGGCATCGATGGTCGTGGCGCTGTCGGCGCTGCTCCCGGACCATATTCCCGCGGACCGGCTCGGCCGGGTGTCCTCGCTGATCGGCATCGGCAGCCTGCTCGGCATCGCCGTCGGCGGGGTGGTTGCCTCGGCTTTCATCTCCGTCCCCAGGGTAGGCCTGGCAGTCGTGCCGTGGCTGATGGTGCTCGCCGCTGTCGTCGGCTGGTTCATCATCCCCACGTCGTCCACCCTGGACCGGCGGCCGGAACACGCGAGCGTGAAGAATCTGCTGATCGCTCTGCGGCCGCCTGCCGATCGGGACTTCTGGCTGGTCTTCGGCGGCCGGCTGGCATTTCTGCTGGCACTGGTCACGGTCATCGGGTACCAGCTGTTCATCCTCACTGACCACTTCGGTGCCGCCGACGACGAGGCCGGGCGGATTCTCGCCCTCGCCGGGGTGATCCTCGCTGCCGGAGCCGGCGTGAGCACCGTCGTGTTCGGCGTACTCTCCGACCGGCTCCAACGGCGCCGGCCGTTCATCATCGGTGCCGCGATCGTCCTTGCCGTCGCGCTCGGTCTGCTGCTGACGTCGCGGGAGCCCTTGGCGTTCCTGCTCTTCGCCGCTGTCGCCTCGCTCGCATACGGCACCTACATCTCGGTTGACCAGGCCCTCATGGTCGAAGTGTTGCCCGACCACGACGCCGCCGCCAAAGACCTCGGCTTCCTCACCGTGGCAAACACGGCCCCCGGCATCTTCGCCCCGGGCCTCGCCGCAGTGCTCGTTGCCGCGGGCGGCTACCCGGCCGTATTCATCGGCGCCATCGCGATCGCCATGGCGAGCATCGTCTTCATCCTGCCGATCAAGCGCGTGCGCTGACAGCCTCCACATCGAAGGAACTGCCTCAATGTCGACACCCTCCAATGTTCGCCACGGTTTCCTCTGGGGCGCGTCCACGTCGCCGCACCAGACCGAGGGCGCCAACACCAACTCTGACTGGTGGCACCTTGAGAACGACCCGGCCTCGTTCATCAGCGAACGCAGCGGCGACGCCGTCGACAGCTACCGCCGTTACGGCGAGGACATGCGGCTGCTCGCCGGTGCAGGCCTGACCGCCTACCGGTTCGGCATCGAGTGGGCGCGCATCGAGCCGAATCCGGGGGAATTCTCCCAGCGCGAACTCGACCACTACCGCCGCATGATCGACACCGCGATCGGCCTGGGGCTAACCCCGGTCGTCACGCTGCATCACTTCACCTCGCCGCTCTGGTTCGCCGCGATGGGTGGCTGGCTGAACCCGGACGCGGTCGAGCTGTTCGCTCGATATGTGCGGCAGGCGACGACGATCCTGCAGGACGTCGAATGGGTGTGCACCATCAACGAGCCCAATATCGTGGCGTCGATGACGGCACTGCTGCGCGGCGGTGCCCCTGCCCTGGATGGCAGGGCTTCGGTCGAGGCGGTGACGAGCCTGAGCCTGCCGACCCCGGACGGCGAGGTCGCAGACATCCTGACCGCCGCGCACCGGCGCGCGGTCGAGATCGTGCGAGCCAACACGTCGGCGAAGGCCGGATGGACGGTCGCCGGTCAGCAGTTTGTAGTCACGCCCGGCAACGAGGAGATCTTCGCGCGTACCCGGTGGGCGTGGGAGGACCGCTTCCTGGAGGTGTCGCGCGTCGACGACTTCATCGGTGTCCAGGCTTACACCAGTCAGAGCGTGGACGAGAACGGCATCGTCGCGCACCCGCAGCATCCCGACAACACTCTATCGGGCTGGGCGTACCGGCCTGACGCCCTCGAGATGGGGTTACGGCACGCCTGGGAGATCACCGGGGGAACGCCGATGCTGGTCACCGAGAACGGCATCGCCACCGCAGACGACGAGGTCCGGATCCGGTACACCGAAGCCGCCCTCGACGGTCTCGCCCATGCCGTCGCCGACGGGCTCGACGTGCGCGGCTACCTGCATTGGAGCGCCGTGGACAACTACGAGTGGGGCCACTGGGGGCCGACGTTCGGGCTCATCGCCGTCGACCGGTCCACCCTCGAACGCCAGCCGCGCCCCAGCCTCGCGTGGCTCGGCGCCCACGCCCGTGCCTGCCTCAAGGAGACGATCTGATGCGGTTCCCTGCGACGACGAAACGATCCGGGCCGCTCGGACGGTTCATCACTCGCCTGGTGGTCAGGGCGCTTCGCGATGAAGAAGGCACACCGTACGACCTCGCCGCGGCACGCGACTCGGCGATCCGGATGGCGGGCCGCTTCCGCCTGCCGAAAGGCATCAGCAAGACCGAAGAGCACATCGCCGGGGTACGGGTCGTGCGGTTCTCGTCCGGCAACAGCACGCGAGGAACAGTGCTGGCCCTGCACGGCGGAGCCTACGTTCTCGGCGTTCC
Source organism: Actinoplanes lutulentus (assembly GCF_003259845.1). Lineage (GTDB taxonomy): Bacteria > Actinomycetota > Actinomycetes > Mycobacteriales > Micromonosporaceae > Actinoplanes > Actinoplanes lutulentus. The sequence goes on along the minus strand of NZ_QLMJ01000008.1, from coordinate 215,701 downwards.
GGACTCCCTCTCGATTCAGGCGTGGAAGCACGGCGGACCGGATGTGGTCAGCGTCGACTATCGGCTCGCCCCCGAGCATCCGTACCCGGCCGCCAAGGACGACGCGCTGGCCGTGTACCGAGCTCTGCTCGACACCGTCGGGGCGGACCGGCTTGTCGTCACGGGCGATTCCGCAGGTGGCGGGCTCGCTCTGACCCTGCTCCAGGCCGCCGCAGCCGAGCACCTGCCCATGCCCGCGGCGCTGGTGGCCATCTACCCGTGGGGCGACCTGTCGCTCAGCGGGAACTCGGCGACCGCGAACCGGGGCCGGGACATCCTCGTGCATTCCCAGGTGGCTCAAGCGGCCACCTGGTACGCCGGTGACCGGCGACTGGACGACCCGGCGATCTCACCGCTGTTCGGCTCGTTCCACGGCTTCCCGCCGACCTACATGGCGATCGGCACCCGGGACCTCATCCTGGACGACGCCCGCCGGCTGGCCGAACGGATGCGCGCTGACGACGTCGACGTACATCTCGACATCTTCGACGACGCGCCGCACGGCTTCAACGCGGTACCGCTCGCGCAGGGGCGCCAGTGCAACGGACGTGCCCGCGCGCTGATCGACGCCGCGCTGCCACCGCGGGCCGGGTGACCGGCGACGTCAATGGATGGCAGGAATGAACGTCCGCAGGAACCGCCGGGTCTCCGCCTCGATGTCCACCGACCCGCGTTCGAGCAGCCACTGCAGCTGCAGGCCGTCGACCACGGCGATGAGCATTGCCGCCAGGCTGGCCGGCTCGTACGCCGACGTGAGCTGCCCGTCCTCGGCCATCTGGCGGAAGGCCTCGGTCGCTTCGCCGCGAAGCCTGGCATATCGCCGCTGGAAGTACTCGTGCGCGGGGTGATCGGCGGAGGTCGCCTCCGCGGAGAGCACGCACTGCAGCTCCATCAGCCCGGGAGTCTTCTGACTCTCGCTGAGCATCGCTGCGAGATTCTCGAACGCGTCGGTGTGCGAACCGCTGCTCGGCAACGCCTCCTCGGCGCGCCGATCACGTTCCTCCAGCACCGCCGTGAGGAGGCTCTCCTTGGTCGGGAAATGATGCTGCAACCCGGTCAAGGTCATGCCGAGGGTTTCGGCGATCACCGTCAGGGTGGCGCCGTTGTAACCGGCCGAGCTGAACAACGCGATACCGGCGTCGATCGCCCGCGCCCGTACCTTCGCTGTTTTCGCGTAGGGGCCACGCGTGCCCGTCTTCGCCGACATCGAGACCTCCGGAACGTGACCACTGCGGGCCACGAAAACCTTACCGCAGTAGGGAATTCGACTGTTGTCGCTGAGCCTCTCCGGTGGCCGGCCCCACATGTGAGGAGTGTCCGATGACCGGCGCGCCGATCGATCTGCGTACCGACACCCGGGTCGCCCCGGTGGGTATCGACAACCCGCGGCCGGAGTTCGCCTGGCGGCCGGCTCCCGGAGCCGGACCACAGACGAAATACGCGGTGCAGGTGTCGGCCGGAGCCGGCTTCGGCCCCGGTGACCTCATCTGGGACAGCGGCCCGGCGGCCGGTGCGCAGCCGTTCGGCATCGTCCACGGCGGGCCTGCACTCGCATCCGCCCACGCCTACCGCTGGCGAGTCCGGACCTGGGACGACCAGGACCGCGCCGGCCTGTGGAGCGAACCGGCCACGTTCGAGACCGGCATCCTCGACCCGGCCAGGTGGCGGGCCCGATGGATCAGCGGCCCGGCTCCGGCGAGCACGGCCGACTACCAGGTGGTGTACCTGCGTACGGTCGTGGAGGTGCCGTCCGCTGTCGTCCGGGGACGTGCCTATGTGTCGGCGCTCGGCTGGTACCGGTTCTTCGTCAACGGCGTCGATCTGACCGGCCCGGCGCTGGTCCCACGGTGGACACCGTTCGACACCGCGGTGGAATACCAGACGTACGACATCACTGACGCCGTCACCACCGGCCGCAACGTGCTCGCGATGGCCGTCGCTGACGGGCGTTTCCGCGGGAGAAACGGCGGCCACAACGTTCCCGCCGTGTACGGCGACCGGCTCGCCGGTTTCGCCCAGATCGAACTCGACCTCGCCGACGGCAGCAGGTTGCTGCTGACCACCGACGAGACCTGGAAAGCAGGCGCCGGCCGCATCCGCACCGCCGACCCGAAGTTCGGAGAACAAGCCGACCAGCGCATTTCCGACGACGACTGGCATACCGGCGAGACGACGCCGGCCCGGTTCTCTGCGGCGTGGGTACTCGACCAGCCACGCACCCTGATCGCTGAGGAGGTGGCTCGGGTCCAGCAGGTGCACCTGTTGCCGGCCCGCACCGTGACCCGGACCCCATCGGGCAAACAGATCGTTGACTTCGGACAGAACTTCGCCGGTGTCGTACGGATCCGGCTCACCGGACCAGCCGGCGCCCGGATCGGACTGACCCACAGCGAAGTCCTGCGCGACGACGGTGAACTCGACGTCGACTACTTGTTCGAAGGGGCCATCGGCAAGTTCCAGCAGCGCGACGAGGTCCTCCTCGGCTCCGCGACCACCACCTACCAGCCGTGGTTCACCATCCACGGTTTCCGCTACCTCGAGGTCGACGGCCTGCCCGGTGACCTCGATCCCACATCCGTCGACGGCATCGTCTTGTCGTCAGACCTGCCCGCCTCAGGCAGCTTCGATTGCTCCGACCCGCGGCTGAACCAGCTGTACGGCAACGTCGGGTGGTCGCTGCGCTCCAACTTCGTCGACACCCCTACCGACTGCCCGACCCGGGAACGCTCCGGCTGGACCGGCGACATCCAAGTCTTCGCCCCGACCGCCACCACCTACGTCGACGCCCAGAGCTACCTGCGCCGTTACCTGCGCAACCTGGCCACCGAGCAACTACCCGACGGTCGCATCCCGATCTTCATCCCCGCCGAGGGCTCCACCTTCTCCGGCGGCCTGCAACGTGCTGTCCGGGCCGGCGGCGGATCCATCGGCTGGGGCGACGCCGCGGTCCTTCTTCCCTGGACGCTGTATCGCTACTACGGCGACCGCACCGTCCTGGAACGCGGGTATCCGGCGATGACCGCCTGGGTCGACCACCTCGCCAGCAAAGCATACGAACACCGCAGCCTCCGGCGACGGCTGCGCGGAACCGGACGCTCCGACATCGAGCAGCACATCCTCGACACCGGTTTTCACTTCGGCGAATGGCTGCGCCCAGGGACCGGCGCCCTCGGCTCGGTCGTCGACAGTTACCGGCGCGGCAGCGTGGTCAACACCGCCTACCTCGAACACTCCGCCCGGACGCTGTCCACCATCGCCGCACTGCTCGGCCACGATCCCGACGCGGCCCGATATCGGCGGCTGGCGGACCGTACCCGCCACGCATGGAGGACCGTCTTTCTCGCGGCCGACGGACGCATCGGGAGCGACCGGCAGGACGACTACGTCCGCGCACTCGCTTTCGACCTGCTCGAGCCCGGCGAGCGCCCTGCCGCCGTCGCCCGCCTTGTCACGCTCATCGAGCAAGCGGGTGACCACCTCGGCACCGGCTTCCTCAGCACCCCGATGCTGCTGCCGGCACTCGCCGACGGCGGCCGTCCCGACGTCGTCTGGCGGCTTCTGTTGCAGAACACCAGCCCGTCCTGGCTTTACCAGGTCGAGTGCGGAGCCACCACCGTGTGGGAATCGTGGGAGGGCCACAAACCCGACGGCCGCGCCCACCTGAGCCACAACCACTACGCGCTCGGCGCCGTCGCCGGTTTTCTCACCGAACGCGTCGCCGGCCTCACACCAGGCGAACCCGGGTACCGGGTCATCGACATTCAACCGCTGATCGGCGGCGGGCTCACCCACGCCTGTGCCACCCTGCGAACCCCGTTCGGCACCGCCACCAGCGGCTGGACACGCGATGCCGACCAGGTCCACCTCGAAGTGACCGTGCCACCCGGCGCCACTGCCCGCGTCCGCACCGGCCGCGACGGCATCCACCATGTCGGCTCCGGAACCCATGTCTTCGAGTGGAAGCAGGTCATCGCATGAGCACCGAGTTGTATAACCCGTTGATCCCCGGTTTCAACCCTGACCCGAGCGTGACGAAGGCTGGTGGCGACTACTATCTCGTGACGTCGACGTTCGAATACCTGCCCGGCCTGCCGATCTACCACAGCACCGACTTCGTCACCTGGAAGCAGGTCGGCAACGTCGCCACCCGCGCCGAACAGCTGGGCATCAGCGACGTCCCCGCGGGAGGCGGGGTCTACGCTCCGACAATCCGCCACCACGACGATCTCTTCTATCTCATCGTCACGGTGCTGGGCGGCAGGGGCTGCCTGCTCTTCACCGCCATCGACCCGGCGGGACAGTGGAGCGACGGGATCGTTGTCGAAGGACTCGACGGCATCGACCCCGACCTCGCCTGGGACGACGACGGCAACGCGTTCGTCACGTATTCCGCCGCCCCGCTGGGCGCCCAGCAGACCCACCGCGGGATCCAGCAGGTACGCGTCGATCTGACCGGTGGCCGCATCCTCGACGAGCCGCGAACGCTGTGGAGCGGAACGGGCCTCAAATTCCCGGAGGCGCCGCATCTGTACCGCCGTGGCGAGTACTGGTATTTGATCATCGCCGAGGGTGGCACCGAACGTGGCCACGGCGTGAGCGTCGCCCGGTCCTGCTCGCCGCAAGGGCCGTTCGAGCCTGGCCCTTCGAATCCCTTCCTCAGCGCCCGCAGCACCGACCGCCCGATCCAGAACACCGGCCACGGTGACCTGGTCGAACTACCCGACGGCAGCACCGGCATGGTCCTGCTCGGTATGCGGCCCCGCGGGCTCACCCACGGCTTCTCGCCGTTGGGCCGGGAAACGTTCGCCACCCGGGTCTCCTGGGTCGACGCATGGCCGGTCGCTGACCCGGTGACCGTGAACCTTCGCCCGGAACCGATCGAGTACCACGACACGTTCAGCACCGCGACCCTCGACGACGGCTGGATCGCCGTACGACGCCGTCCGGCAGAGGTCGCCTCGCTCGCTGACGGAGCGCTCGCCATCACCGGTGACGGAACGACGCCGGACGACCTGCGGCCTTGTCTGATCGGCCGCCGGCAGGTCAGCGTCGCCGCCACGGTCTCGGTCGAGGTCGACGTCACGCGGGGGACTGGGGGATGCACCGTTCTGTTCGATCAGCACCACCATTACGACCTCGAAGCGAGCGCGATTCCCGGCGGCACCCGCGTCGTCGGACGAGCCCGCGTGGCCGGCATCCGGCAGGAGTGGGAGACGATCCTGCCTGCTGGACCTGTCGTTCTGTTGGTGGAGACCGTGCCGGTCACACCACGCCTCGACGCCGGCATGGCACCCGACCGCGTACGGTTGAGCGCCATGCCCCGCGACGAACCACGCTCCACCGTCCTCGTCGCTGACCTTGACGGCCGCTACCTGTCGGCGGAGGTCGCGTTTCCCTTCGTCGGAAGAGTGCTCGGTCTGTACGCCACGTCCGGCACCGTCACCTTCCGGTCGTACACCTACCAGGGATGGGACACCCCCTGACCTACGCGGTGTCGTGGCCCTGGAAGTGCTTGAGCATGAGCTGCAACGCCATCTGGTTCGGGGCGCCGCCGAACTGAAGGGTGATGGTGTGATCCGCCCAGGGGGACACCACCCTTGTCACGGCGACGCCGGCAGCCTCGGCTTGATCGGCGAGTGTCATGCCACGTGGCCGGTGAACCAGCGCAGGGTGGCCTGACGCCAGACCTGGGTGCCGACGGCGCTGGGCAGGTCGAAAACATGCTGGCCGTGGGGGATTTTGATCAGTTCGCTGGTTACGCCGCTGTCCTGGAGCTTGGCGTACAGCTTGTAGGAGCCTTTCGGGGGTACGAGGCCGTCGGAGGTTCCCACGGTGATCAGAGTGGGCGGGGCCTGGGTACTGATGTGGTTGGTGACGGTGGTGGCGGCGTATCGGTCGGGGTACTGCTGAGGGCTGCCACCGAGATACTGCTCGAGGAAGGTCCGGGAGGAGCTGTTCTCGTAGAGATCTGCCATGTCGGCCCCGGGATACAGGACGCTGACGGCTCGGACTCGGGGGAGGGTGCCCTCGCAGGCCGGGGAGAGTGTGCCTGCGTTCCCTTTGTAGGCGGCCTGGAGCGCCAGGTTGCCGCCGGCGGAGTCGCCGACCATGGAGAGCCGGCTGAGATCGCCGCCGAAGCGCTGCGCGTTGGCTCCGGTCCAGGCCAGGGCGCAGCCGATCTGGCTCTCGGTGACGTCCCAGAGGTGGCGCTGCTGGTTGGACAGGGTGTAGTCGGCGCTGATGACGAGGTACCCGTGCTCGGCGAACCATCGGGCGTGACCGGGCGGGGTGCCTTCCAGCCGGGAGCCGGAGACCCAGCCTCCGCCGTGCACCATCACGATGACCGGGGCGCCGGCCTGGCTGCCGCCGACCGGGCGCCACACCGACAACGGCACGTCCTCGCCGTTGAAGCGCAGGTAGGTGACGGTTTCATCAGGTGCGGTGTCGCCGTCTGAGAGGGCGAACATCTTGGTCACGTCGAGGTCGGTGTTCTCACGGTGTGCCAGCGACAGCTGTTGCCCGAAGACCACGATGCCACCGAGCAGGGTCAGGGCGGTGAGGACGACCAGGACCTGCCGGGCCCGGGTACGGCGGCACCACCACAGCCATCCCGCACCTGCGGTCAGAAGTAGCGCGATGGTGATGACGTACGCCGGGAGCGAGGACAGGATGGCGCCGACAACGTTCACCGGGGTGGGCAGGAAGGTCGAGGCGACGAGAAGGAATGCCACGGTCGCGACCACGTAAAGCGCGGTGAAGAGTGTTCGCTCAACCCACTTGTTCATGACGTCGGTACTCGTTTCCAGTGCTGGGACGGGGCTCGCTGCGGTGTGTTCGGCAGCAAAACCGTACGTCTTAAACTTACCGCGTGGATAGTTTCTATCTGACCGTGCGGTAAGTTTCACACCATCTCCGTACGATGGCCGGAGACGGGGAGACGAAGATGGGGGTGCCCATGGCGCCGGAAACACGTCTGCGGCCGCACGGCGCGGGCAAGCAGCAGCTGCACGCCACGGCGCTTCGGTTGTTCGCCCACACCGGCGTGGCAGGCACCACCATGCAGGCGATCGCCGACGAAATGGGGGTCACGAAGGCCGCCCTCTTCTACCACTACAAGAGCAAGGACGATCTCGTCCTGGGTGTCGTCGCGCCGATCTTCGAGAAACTCGCTGCCGTTCTCACCAAGGCTGAATTCCGCCGTGGCCGGCAGGCGCAGCTGAACGAGATCCTGACTGGATGTGTGGACCTCGTGCTGGAGTTTCGATCACAGTACGCCGTGCTGATGAATGATCCCTACGTGTCCCGGCTCCTGGCGCGGCATGAGGAACGTCCCGGATGGGAGAGCCGGGTCGGCTCCTTCATCGTAAGGGTGGCGTCGGACCCCGCCGATCGAATCCCGCTGATGGTCTTTATCGGCGGGCTGGCCTCCCCGCTCGGCGACCCGGCAGTGGCCGCTCTCGACGACGCCGTGCTGCGGGAGCAGTTCCTCGACAGCGGCCGCCGTCTGCTGCAGATCCGCCGCCGGTCGGCTGGTGAGTCCACCACCGCATAGCGGCCGGGGCAGCCGGGGCATTGCTCCGACGCAGCTGTCGGTGTTCGTCCAGGGCGATGGGCAAGGAGGGCGCCCTGCCGGGTGTTCACCGGCAGGTTCCTCAAACGAACTAGACCCTCGGAACGTCCACTGTGTGACCACCTCGTGGATTGCGCACGTCGTGGGTGCGCAACCGGCCGCACATACCCCAGCCGGTGGATTCGCTCTGAGGAGCGCTGAACAGTGCGGCCTCGCGCAGGTGGTGGCCGTCGCCGCCGGCGATGGCGTCGATCAGCGCTGCGGTACGCCGGGTCTGCGCCTCGACGCTCTGCGCCCAGATCTCGCGCCAGCCGTCCGCTGCGGGCCGGACGAGCGCGACGGCATGGTCGTAGAAGGCGGCCAGGGCGACCGGGTCGGCGGCCAGCCGGTGGAAACCTTCGACGGCGAGATCGCGGCGCCGGCGTACCGCGTCGGCTTTGCCGGCCTCGTCAGCGGGCAGCGAGGCGGCCGCTCGGTACCGCTCGGGATCAGCCACGATCTCCGGTGGGAAGGTCATCACGGCGTCGCCGGCCTCGGGCAGCCCGGCGTTGGACATCACCACGACGACGCGCAGGTCGCCGTGGTTCACCGCCCGGTGGATGACTCCGGGGGTGAACCAGATCGCGCTGCCGACTTCCAGCGGTGTCTCCCGCAGACCGGCCGGGTCGAGGGTGTGCAGAACTCCGGTGCCGCCGACCACGACGTACGCCTCGGTCGAGACGGTGTGCACGTGCGGTGTGCCGCCGGCAAGGCCGTCGGCGCAGGTGTCGGAATACACCTGTAGCCGGGTGATGGACGTGCCGCCGGGGAAACTCGCCGAGCTCATCACAGGGCAGCCCTGCCGTGCGCGGCGAGTTTGCCGGCGTCGGCGTCGCCGGTCGCGACCACCACCGCATAGCGGAACCGTGTCTCGGCGCCGGCGTGCAGGTCCTGTTCCTCGCTGAAGAACGGGGCGGGGTTCAGACAGGCGAACTGCTCGCTGCGGGCGAACCACTGCGGCGGGTGATGCGGGTTCGCGGCGTCGTCGACCACCACGACGGTTGACGAGCGGTCCACATCGTCGTGCCGGCCGCGGAATCCGAACCATGCGGCGCGGGTGCCTCGCAGTTCGTCACCGCCGGTGCCGCCGTCGTGGATCAGGGTGCCACCGGTGAACGAGCGCGGTCCTCGCCAGAACAGGCCGCCGTAGCCCGCGTTCTCCCGGCCCTTCGTGGTCGGTGAGCCGAACGCCAGCGTGCCGCCGGACACGTTGGTCATCGCGGTCGAGAAGGTGAGCACCCAGCTCAGGTCGTCGATCACCGCGAAGCCGAGAGTCCGTTCCTCGGTCAGCACCGGGGTGCCGTCCTGCGCGAGCCAGTCGAGCCGGTGCGTCAGCGATGACGGGGTGAGAGCGATCATCGTGCGGTGTACAGCACTGCCGTTGTTCTCCTGTTGAACGTAGGACTGGCCGTGCACATAGGTGGGCCCGCCCCAGAAGTTGTGCTCGCCGACGTGTGGCAGGGACCAGGCGATGCCTTTGTGCCAGACGTGGTCGTGCGGGCGGAACAGCGACACCACATCCCCGGCGAGAGTCCGGATCGGGTGCAGGTACGGCTTCGGTGATTCCAGCTGTACGGTGTCGGGCCGGTAGACGTAGGTGAACAGCGGGACGTCGCCCGCAGTGACCGTGACCGACTGATCCAGCGTGTGGTCGACTCGGAGGCTCATCGGTGTCCGTTCATGTGAGCGGCGAAGGGGTGATCGGGCGTTATCTCGCCGCGCTGTACCGGCGCCCCGGTGGCGGCGGAGGCATACAGAGCCGCGATGAACTCCATCGTCTGGCGGGTCTCGGCGAGACCGACCGGCAGCGGTTGCCCGGCGTCGAGGGTGTCCAGCAGCGCGGCGATCTGGTCGGCGTGCCCGCTGCGCGCCGGTGTGCTCGCCGCCGGCCACCGCCGGGCCAGTTCCTCGTGGCCGGGCGCGGCGGTGATGGTCCAGTCATCGTCGGTGTAGCCGTACAGATGGTCGAGTTCGACGGTGGCGTGTTCGAAGTCGAAGCGCAGCGCCGAGACCTGCCGTGGCGACACCACCGAGTTGACGACAGTGGCCAGGGTTCCGTCGGCGAACTCGACCAGTGCCGTCGACACATCCTCGGTCTGCACCGGCCGGGCCCGGCGGGCCGTCATCGCGATCACCCGCTGCCATGGGCCGAGGATGGACAGCAGTAGATCGAACTGGTGGATGCCGTGACCCATGGTCGGGCCGCCGCCTTCGGTCTCCCAGCGCCCGCGCCACGGCACCTGGTAGTAGTCGTCGTCGCGGTACCAGAGGGTGTGGCAGGAGGCCAGCAGCGACCGGCCGAGTTCACCGGAGGCCATGAGGTTGCGCAGCCTGATGGCGCCGGCGCCGAACCGATGCTGGAAGACGGTCGCCATCTGTGCGCCCGTCTCGCCGGACACGGCGGCCAGCGTGTCGAGTTCGGCCAGCGACAACGTCGGCGGCTTCTCGACCAGTACGTTCACACCGGCACGCAGGCACTGCTCGGCCAGCGGCGCGTGCGTCGACGGCGGAGTGCACAGGTGCACCAGGTCCGGTTTCTGCGCTTCCAGCAGGCTGGCGAGGTCGTTGTACACGGCGGGAACAGTCCAGTCCCGCGCGAAAGCGGTGGCCCGGTCGGCATCGACGTCAGTGATCGCGACGAGTTCGACACGATCGGCATGGGCTCGCAGCGCTTCGACATGACCGGCGGCGATACCGCCGGTCCCCACGATCGCTGCCCGGTAGCTAGGCATGCAGTGTCACTCCTCGTAAAATACGGATGTCCCGCCGAGGTTGGGCGGCGCAGGTCAAGGCTGTGCGGTGAATGCGTGCAGGAGCCGTTCCCGTTCGGCCAGGGTGATGGGCAGGACGGAGCCGTGCCGTGCATCAACCGGCAGCACCGCGGACGTCTGGCGCTCCCACCGCCCCGATGCGAGAACATCGGTCCGGTACAGCTGATAGCCACGGTGCCCGTTCTCGTCGATCAGCAGGTACCAGCAGTCACCCGAAGGGCCAGCGAACACCGCCGGCCCTTCGGCATGCCGAAGTTCGGGCTTGCCGATGTCTTCGACGACGGTCACGTAGGCCGGATCCTCGAGTGCGGTTCCGCGTTCCATGAGGATGTGCTCACCGCGTCCCTCCGTGGGGCCGGCGCCCAGCGAATCGGCGGAGAAGCGGTACCAGTCGTCGCCGTCGGCGAGGAAGGTCGCGTCGATGACGGTGTGCCCGGGGTCGTGATAGATCTCGGCCGGGGTGAAGGCACGGAAGTCGCCGGTCTGCGCGGCGAGTAGTCGCTGGTGCTGTTCGGGACTCTCCGCGTCGTCATACAGCGCTGATGCCCAGATCATGAGCCAGGCGGCGCGTGCCGGCGACCAGAACGCCTTCGGCGCCCACGTGTTGCCGGCCCCCGGTGGGGAGACCTCGACGAGAGCCGGCCGCGACCAGGAGATCAGGTCGGCCGACTCCCAGACGACGACCGAGCGGCTGCCGGAGCGCGTCGCTCGTTTCCAGTCCTGGTCGGGGAAGACTCGCAGGTCAGTGCCGATGACGATGAACCGGCCGGTCCTGGTGTCGCGGATGAGGAACGGATCGCGTACGCCGCGTTCGCCGACGTCACTGACGAGGATGGGCTGTCCGCCGTTGAGCTCGGTCCAGGTGGTCGGGTCGTCGATGCCGCTGACGGCGAAGCGCACCTGCTCACCGTCGGGGGTGAACTCCGGTTTGAAGTAGACCAGGAGGTAGGCGCCGCTCATCGTTTCTCGCTTTCGGTGTTCGCCAGCGGGATCCAGACCCGCATGGGCCCGGGACCCCGGTTGGCCCAGAGAAAGTACGGAACAGCAGTGGCGGGCTCGCCGGTTCGGCTCCGGAGCCCGATGCGCAGAAGCACCGGGGCGATCGCCTCGCTGTCACGCACCACCTCGGGCACTGCCGCGGGGTCGAGATACAGGTCCTCGAAGACCAGGCCCTTCAGCGCTGATGGAAGGCCGGCGTGTTCGAGGCAGTAGACCAACGGTCCGCGGGTGAGGGCCACGGTGCCGCGGACCGCGTCGACCCGCGGGTGCGCGGTGACGGTCTTCGCCGGCATCGGCAGGGTGAGTTCCACCCGGTCCCCGGGCCGCCATGTCCTGGTGAGCCGCATGTATCCGGTGGTGGCCTCGACCGGTTCGCCGTTGACGGCGAGCCGGGCGCCGGTGCACCAGGCCGGAATCCGCAGCGAGAGGGTCCAGGGCGCGGCGGAGGCCAGCGAGACCGTCACGGTGATCCGTCCGTCCCACGGGTAGCCGGTGTCGACCTGGACGGCGTGATCTCCGGTGCGGAAGGAGCCCGGGGCGTAGAGATGCAACTGCAGGCCGTGGGCGTCACCGGTGGCGGTGTAGGTGTGCAGCGACGCCATCAGCCGGGCCAGGTTCGGTGGGCAGCAGGCGCAGGAGTGCCAGGGGAGACGCTGTGACGGGGCGTATTCGTTCGAGCCGTCGCGGCCGGTGCGGATCTGCAGCGGGTTGGTGTAGAAGAACGCGGTGCCGTCGAGGCTGATCCCGGCGGCGAGGCCGTTGAGCAGCACGCGTTCCATCTCGTCGGCGTACCGGGCGTGGCCGGTGGCGAGCAGCAGGCGCCAGGCGAGCTGGAAGCTGCCGATCGCGGCACAGGTCTCGGTGTAGGCGCGGTCGGGCGGAAGCTCGTACGCGTCGCCGTATGCCTCGTCGGTGTGCCGTGAACCCTGCCCGCCGGTGATGTACGTCCGGCTGTCGTGAGCCGAATCCCACAGGCGTTCCACGGCGGCGAGCAGGGGTGAGTCGCCGGTTTCGACGGCCACGTCGACGGCGCCGGCGAGCAGATAGAGCTGACGGACCACATGACCGGTGACCTCGGTGGCCTCCCGGACCGGGGAGTGGTCCTGGTAGTAGCGCCGGCGGCGAGGGCCACCGCCGAGCAGGTCGTGTCCGCGAAGCTCGACGAGACGGGCGGCGAGGGCGAGGTACGGCCGGTGCCCGGTGATCCGGTAGAGCTCGACGAGGGCCGTCTCCACCTCGGGATGTCCGTCGATCCCGTCCTCGCCGTCCGGCCCGTACCGGCGTACCAGAAGATCGGCGAACCGGCGCGCGACCGTGACCACCTGCTGGGCTGCGGCGTCGCCGGGCGCGGAACGCGCCGCGGCGACCGCCGCCTGAATGAGATGGCCCGCGCAGTACATCTCGTGGCTGTTGTCCAGCTCGGCCCACTGCCGGTCGCGGTGGTCCACCTGGAAGTACGAGTTCAGGTAGCCGTCCGGGTCCTGGGCCTTCTCCAGCAGCGCGGTGGTGCCGTCGAGGAACGGCGACCGGGTGCCGGAGCGGCCGAGCTCCCAGAACGCCGCCTCGAGGGTCTTGTGCACGTCGGTGTCGCCGAACCAGAAGCCGGTGAACGCGCCCGTGACGTCACCGGTGACCCGGCGCAGGTTGTCGACATTGCCGTGGGTTTCCAGCTGTTCGACGTTGTGCGGCAGGGTGGTTGTGGCATTGCGTCGTTGCCAGCTCGCGAGCAGCCCGTCCGGCCGTAGCGCGATGCCGTCTCGGGGCAGGGGCTGCAACACCGTGACGGCGCCGGAACTGGGTACGGCCGCGCCGTAGGACATGTCCGGTCAGCCTTTGACGCCGGAGCTGAGCGCGGAACTGATGAAGTAACGCTGGAAGAACAGGAAGATCACCAGCGCCGGCAGGATGTAGAGGATCGATCCGGCCGCCTGCAGGGTGGTGATGCCGTTGCCCTGCGGGTCGAGGTAGGCGTTGGTCACGGCGACCGCGAGAGTGGTGTTGTCCTGGTTGAGCAGCAGGGCCGGGGTCAGGTAGTCGCCCCATGCCCAGGTGAACTGCAGCAGCAGCGAGGTCAGGATGATCGGCCGGGACAGGGGCAGGAAGATCTGCACGAAGGTCCGGAACCAGCCGCAGCCGTCGATGATCGCTGCGTCCTCGAGCTCCAGCGGGATGGCGGCGAAGAACTGCCGGAACAGGAAGATCATGTACGCCGAACCGCTGAGCCCCCACAGCACCCACGGCCAATAGGTGCCGACCAAGCCGACCTGGGAGAACATCATGTACGTCGGGATCAGCGTGGCGATCTGCGGGATCATCATGGTGGCCAGCACGATGGTGAACAGTGCTTTGCTGCCCCGTGCACGGATCCGGGCGAAGGCGAACCCGACGATCGCGCTGGACGCGGTGGTGAGCACCGCGGTGAGGGTGGCCAGGAACAGCGAGTTGCCGAAGTAGGCGCCGAGTTCGACGCGGGTGACGGCTTCGACGAAGTTGTTCCATTGCAGGTTGTCGAACCGCAGGAGCCCGCCGGCGCCCTCGCCGAGTTGTTGGGGAGTGGCCAGCGCGGTGAGCAGGATCCACAGGAACGGTGCGCCGAACAGGGCGAGACAGACGACGATCGCGATGTAGACGAACGCCGACTGGCGCTGCCTCTTCTCGCGAGACCGTGCCGAGCCGCCGGCCCCGTTCTCCGTGGGGGCGGCTGGTTGCCGGGTGAGCATGGTGGTCACCGGAGATCCTCCTCTCAGTCCTCGTTGCTGGAAGCTTGGTAGTGCACCCAGCGCCGGCTGCTGCGCTGGAGCACGACGGTGAACAGCATGATCACCAGGAAGAACACCCACAGCATCGCGGACCCGAATCCGAACCGGTTGTTGGTGAAGAACTCCTGGTAGACCTGCACCATGTAGACGTGCGTGCTCGGGGGCACCGCCGAGGCCATCGCGATGCTGCTGGTCTGGGCGAGCAGCAGCGGCTGGACCAGGACCTGCAGGGCGGCGATGACGCCGGTGACGATCTGGAAGTACAGCACCGGCGAGATCATCGGGATGGTGACGTTGCGGATGACCTGCCAGCCGTTGGCGCCGTCGAGGGTGGCGGCCTCGTTCAACTCGGCGGGCACGTCCTGCAGGGCGGCCAAGGTGATGACCATGCCGCCGCCGAGGCCCCACAACGACACCATCACGAGCGAGTAGAAGGCGTACGGGTCGATGAGCCAGGAGACCGACGGTATGCCGACCAGACCCAGGATGCCGTTGAGCATGCCCGCATCGGGGTTCAGAACGAGCCGCCACATGATCGCCGTGGCCACCACCGGCACCACCGACGGCAGGAAGAAGACCGCCCGGATCAGGCCCACGGCACGGATCCGGCGATTGACCAGGATCGCCAGGCCGAGGCCGCCGGCGACGCTCAGCGGCACCACCACGGCGGTGTAGAGCAGTGTCTGCCACAGGCTCCGCAGCGCCTGCGGATAGTCGGTGAACAACTCGACGTAGTTGCGGAATCCGACGAACCGGTAGGTCGGCGCCATCCCGTCGAAGTTCGTCAGGCTGATCATGAGAGCCCACGCGAGCGGAAGGACGGTCAGAGCCAGGAAGCCGAGAATCCAGGGCGCGGCGAACAGGTAGAACGTGGAGGCGGGGTACCGCCGCCAAGGGCGTGCCTTAGCCGGAGGGGTGGACAGGACCGTCATCCGGCCAGTTCCTTGCCCCGCTTGAGGTCCTTGTTGACCTGGTCATGGATGCGCCCGCACGCATCGGCGACAGTAATCTTCCCCTTGAGCAGCTCGGTCAGCTGCGCGTCGACGGCGGCCTGCATCTGGTCGAAGGTGGCGTACGGGGAGACGGGCAGGGTGACCAGGTGCTCCAGTTCCGTCTGGGCCGTCTTGAGCGCTTCCTTCTGGTAGTCGAGCTCCTGCGGAAGGTACTGCCACAGCGACTTCAGCGACGGCAGGCCCCAGCCGCTCTTGGCCCGCTCGACGGCCGCCGGCCCGGCCAGGAAGTACTCCATCACCTTCCAGGCCGCCTCCTTGTTCTTGGCCTTGGCGGGGATCCACGCTCCGATGCCGCCGTTGTAGCTGGCGTTCATGCGCGCGCCGAACGTCGCCGCCGGTGCCATCCGGATCGTTTTCTGCAGCTCGGCGGGGCCCTTGACGAAGTTCGCGCCGAACCAGTAGCCGTCCGTGGTCATGGCCATCTTGGCGGCGGAGAAGGTCGACTGGTCGGAGTTGTCGGGCAGCGGGTTCAGCACGGTGGGCCCCACTCCGGCCTTGCCGAAATCGGCATACCACTGCACCGCCCGGACCGCCGCCGGGCTGGTGAAATCGGCTTCCGTCAGATCGGCGTTGTACAGATCGGTGTTCTGCTGGGCGATCATCAGACGGATCGGCGAGATGACCGACCAGGCCCATTCGACGCCGAGTCCGTGCTGGACGATCTTGTCGCCGCTGCGCACCGTGAGCTTCTTCGCCACCTCGAGCAGTTCGTCCCAGGAGATTGGCTCGGTCAGGCTCAGCGGATCGACCTTCGCCTTCTCGAACAGAGCCCTGTTATGCCAGACGCTGGCGTCCGGGCTGAAGTCCTTGACCAGCGAGTAGTACTTCCCGGTCCCGTTCTTCGCGCCGTCCCACCGGTGCCCGTCGTTGATGACGACCAGGTCGTCCCGCTTGATCACCGAACTGGCGTCCAGGTACTGGTCCAGCGGCTCGACCAACCCGCGGAACACGTTCAGCGGCTCCGCCTTGCCCCGGACGAAGTCGGGCGGGCTGCCGGCGGACATCATCGCGTTGATCCGGGTGATGTCGTACTCGATGAACTCGATCGTGATGCCCGGGTTCAGTTTCTCGAACTCGGCGATGTGCTCCTTGGTGAACTCGGCGCTCTTGTACATCACCGTGACCGTCTTCGAGGCCGAGCCGGAACTCGAGCCGCCTCCGGTGCTGCAGCCCGAAAGCGACGGTGCGCCGACGGCGCCGGCCGTCAGTAGGGTGGCGCCGAGAAACGAGCGCCGGCTCAGCGGCGCCGATGAAGGAAAGGACGTCATGGGACCAGACCTCTTCTCAAATAAGGGTGGTGCTACGGACCTGCCAGCAGGCCGAACAAGACGTTTCGGGGCGATGTCAAGGCGATTACAGCTGCTACGGTGCACCCTCTAAAGTATTACTGTCAAGGTCTATTAAGCATATTTATCTAGGGGTGCGGTCGAGGTGCGCGCTGGCTTGCGCGAACCTGCCGAGCCGTGGCGTCCGCCAAGATCGCCGTCGATGGTGACAGCATGCGGCGGTGGCACCGCGCTCGCGCGCCGTGCCACCGCCGTCGTCCGTGTTCAGGACGTCTTGACCAGCGAGAGCCCGTCGACCCGGAGGTTCCCGTTGGTGCCGGTTGCCCGGATCGTGACCCAGGCTTTGCCGGCTGCAAGGGTGAAGCCCGCCAGCTGCTGCGGACTCCAGCTGCTACCCGCGGGGATGGTCAGGGTCCGAACAGCGCCGCCGGCGTCGGTCACCGTTATCCGGGCGCTGCTGACGGTGCCGGAGGTGAGTGTGTTCGCCGCCAGCCAGTATGTCCCGGCCGGCACGGTGATCTCCTGCCGTACGCCGCCGGCGAAGGCGGACGTGGCGCCGACCCGCAGCGAGAAGCTGCTGCCATTCGCCCCACCGCTGGTGTTGCTCACGATCGCGGTTGCGCCCGACTCGACGAAGCTGGTCCAGCCTCGTACCGAGCTGACGATGACGCGGTCGGCCTGGAAATCGGGGTTGAGAACGTAGTTGTTGCCTGCCGCGACCCGCCACTCCCCGGTGGTGGCGTTGAGCTGCCACTGACTCAGCGAGTGGAACTGCGGGCGGGTGCCGGTCTTGTCCACCGGCATCCACTGGTTGTATCCGATGCCGTTCCAGGCGAAGTCGGCCCACCGGTCGCCGGCGAAGATCACCGTGTTCTTCACGGTGCCCTTGACCGTCACGAAGAACCCGGTCTGGCTGACGTGGCTGTAGTCCATCTCGGTGCCCGGGAGCACGTATTCGGCGGAGTAGGTGCCCTGGATGTTGCTGGTCGCCGACTCGAGGACGTAGGCGACCGAGGAATTCCAGCCGTGCAGGTCGGAGGCCGCGTGGTAGTACTTGCCGTCGAGCTTGAACATGGCGTTGCCCTCGCGGCCCGCGGAGCTGTAGCCGATCTGTACCGCGGGTTCGGCGTACAGCGAGTCGGACGGCCGGAGCCGGGAGACGAAAGCGCGAGCGCGTCCGGACGCGTTGGAGAAGATCAGATAGTCCGTTCCGTCGTCGTCGGTGAAGACGGTCTGGTCGCCGGTGGCGGGCGTCGGTGAGTTGGTGATCTGTGCCTGGACCGCGGCGCCGTCGAAGGTGTCGGTGGGCGAGTCGCCCCGCAGGAACATGATGCCGCCCTTACCCTGCGAGACGAGCACGTACTTGCCGGTGGTCTCGTTGTAGGACACGCCGAGGCGGCCCACCCAGCCGCTGCTGAGGTTGGACCCGTCCGGGAATGTGGTGGCGGCCGTGGCGACGTTCCGCTCGAACGTCCAGTTCACCAGGTCCTGCGACGAGTACACCGGGATCGCGACAAAGGTGGTCTCGGTGTTGTACTTCCTCGTCGGGTTGGCCAGATAGTGCTCGGCGCCGAGATAGTGCACGCCATACCAGTAGTAGGTATCGCCGAACCTGAAGACACCGCCGCCCTGCGAATAGATGGGATTGCCGCTGGTGTCCCGCCAGAACGTGTCGTTCGTGATGGTCTGGAACGTGCCGGCGGCCGCGGCCACCAGGTCGCCGGCGGCAGCCGTCAGAGCGGTCTTCGCCGCGGCGACCTGCGCCGCGGTCGCCGCCCCGTCAGCGGCGACATCCTCCGCGACGGTCAACGCCTTGGCGAAGGGCGCCCACGATCCGGCGGTGTATTTGCTCGGGACCCGTGTCGTGTAGTCCGCGACCAGGCTCCGCAGGCCGCGAACCATCACCAGGGCGCGGGTGTCCCTGGCTGTTGAGAACGCCGCCCACGAGCCGGCGGTGTAGTCGGCGGCCTCGTATAGGGAAACCCGGTCGGTCGCCGCCGATGCGAGGCCTGCGGCCGACGGTACGGTCGACGCTGCCATCAGCACCGTGGCGACGACGGAGACCCGGCGCTTGCAGGCGGAGCGTATTGAACGCGTCATGGGGTGCTCTCCTCAGGAGGTCTCGAAAGCGCCGAGGTCGGGGGCCCGGCCTTGGTAGGGCAGGCCCGTGTCGACGCCCCGGTCGATCAGCGAGCTGGTCGTGGCGGGCCGCAGGTGGGGCAGGATGGGCAGGCTGCCGTCGGACTGGCGTGCAGTGTCCCAGCCACTGGTCGACACGCTCTGGAATTGGCTGTTCGCGAGGCTGATTGGCAGGTTCCAGGAGTTGTTCGTGGCGCTGGTGCCGGTCATGTTCGAGGTCAGGGTGCCGCTGTAGGCGAGGTTGTTGCGCAGATTGCCCCGGCCGGCGGCGGCGCCGCCGGAGTCGACGCCGAGCATGTTGAAGTTGGTGGCGTTCGCGTACCCGGTGTTGTTGACGTAGTCGTTGGCGACCGGGTGGTGGTTGGAGTAGAAGCCGGCCGCCCGGTTGAGGAAGGCGACGGAGAATCGGACGGTGTGTCTGACCGCGCCGGCGTCGTAGTCGCCGCCGAAGCCACCGACCTTGTAGCCGTTGCCGTTTCCGGCGGCCGTCGTCGTGCCCGGCACGTACCCGTTGCGCCAGGCCCAGGAGTTCTCGATCGTCACCGGCGCATAGGTGGAGATGAGGTCGAAACCGTCATCGGCGTTCCACCAGGCACGGCATCCCCGGAACACGTTCGCGGCACGCCCGGCCACCGCGTAGTGCGACCCGAAGCCGTCGGCGTTCTCGCCGGGCGAGTCCGAACTGAGCGGGTCGTAGTTGTCGTGCGAGTCGCTGTTGACGACGAGGTTGCCACCGCCGCCGTTGATGAACAGTCCGGTCCCCATGTGGTGGTGGGTGTTGATCTGTTCGAAGGTGTTGCCGCTGCCGGAGATCCACAGCCCCCAGGACTCGGCGTTCAGGTCGTTGTTCTGCGGTACGCCCCGAACCTCCAGGCCTCTGAGGTGAAGGTGGCTGGCGGTGACGTTGAAGCCTTTGATCCGGCAGTCATCGGTCATGCCGTGGAAGTCGAAGATCGGCTTCTCTCCGGGGTAGGCCCAGTAGCGGATCGGGTTGCCAGCCGCGCCGCTCTTGTTCAGGGTGATCGCGTCGACCCGCGCCGTCTGACCTGCGCAGCTGCTGGTCGCGCGGGTGTAGGCGTAGGTGCCGCCCCGGAGGTAGACCGTGTCGCCTGCCGTCGCGACGGATTGGGCTTTCGCGATCGACTTCCACGGGGCCGAGGCGGTCCCGGCCGCGCTGTCGCTGCCGTTCGGGGAGATGTAGTAGACGGCTGCGGCCGAGGCGGTGCCTGCCGTGCCGGCCACGACGCCGGCGGTGACGGCCATGAGGGCGCGGAGCAGAATTCGGGGACTCATCGCTGCCGCCTCACCGCAGGAACGACTCGAGCGGCAGGTTCTGTTCACGGATGCCGTCGATGACGAGGGCGGCAACCCGCGCGGCCCCGTACTCGGAGAAGTGGGTGTTGTCCCCCTTCTCCGCGGTGAGGTATATCGGGGCGGAGCCGGCCGGGCCGAGCCCTTCCACGAGCGCTTTGCTCTTGGCGGTGAGATCGATCAGCGGCGTCCGGGTCGCGGTGGACACCGTCCTCATCTCGGCCGGCAGGTTCGCTCCGGTCGAGTTGACGTGCTGAGCGACGGCATCCAGCACGGCGCCGTCGAACCGCCGGCGCACCGGCGGGGTGACCAGCACCGGAACCCCGCCTTGGTCGCGGATTCCGGTGATCATCGCGGTGAGATTGTCCCGGTACGCGGCCGCGGTCGTGGTCTTGTCGTTGTGGCCGAACTGAAGGAACACCAGGTTTCCCGGCTTGATCAGGGGCTTGATGGCGGGGAACAGGTAGGACTTGTACCGGAAGCTTTCCGAGCTCTCGCCGGTGTCGGCGTAGTTGGCGATCACGGCGCTCTTGTTCACCGACGCGGTGAGTTGCTGACCCCAGCCGGCGTACGGGGCGACGGACTGGTCGCAGACCGTCGAGTCACCGAAGAGGAAGGCCACGAGCGGGCTGGCCGCCGCCGACACCGTCACCGAGGTGACCGCCGGCGTGGCGCCGTCGAAAGTGAGGGTGAGGCCGGGCGTGCCGGTTCCCCACGAGGACGGCTGGCCCTCCGGTTCGCGGACGTTCACGGTGGCGGTGCGGGTGCCCGCGGCGGCAGGGTTGAAGATCCGGCGGCGGGCCTCGACCCAGAGGCCGGTGCCGCTGCCGGTAGCGGTGGTGACCAGGTAGTTGCCCGGGGCGACGTCGAAGTGGCACACGACGGGTGCGGTGCCGGTGCACCCGGCCGGCAGTGCTGCGGCGTCAGCGGGCAGGGCGAACAGGCCGACACTCGCGGCGGTGGCCGCGCAGGTGAGTCCGGCCGCCCGCAGGCGGTGCCGGACGGGGATGGCCTGGTGCTGAGCTGATCTCATTCCTGACTCCCTTGGGACGGCGATCTGGGGGATGCCGGTAGCCAGTGCCTGCCGGTGCCGGCGGCTCGCCGGGCACGTCATAGATCGACAGGCTCCTATCGAATTCCGTAAGTTTGCCGCCGTGTTTCCGGGAAGTCAATAAAACGTTTTAACCGAGCTTTCAGCTGCCGGCAGTGGCGCGTCATGCCGGGGATGGGGGTGTGGACGTGAAGCGCTTGCATCAGGTCCGCCGCAGGCGGTTGACGTCCTAAAGTGTGACTTCTATGGTGTATTAAGCATATTTATTGGAGCTGCCGTGCGGTCACGCCGAGGGAGCCTGTCCTGAACGCCATCGCGAGTGCCGGCATCCCGCCGATCGGAACCACCTTCAACGAGTCGGCCGTCTTCCCCGACGAGGTCACGCTGCGGCCCACCCGGCGGCTGACCCGGTCACGCGATCGGAATCAGACACCGACCTACCACGTGAACAATGCGTTCTCCGCGGACGGGCGCTACCTGGCACTGATGACGCAGAACCACGGCGGTGGCTCGGCGATCCTGCGCGCCGACACGGCGACCGGTGACCTGACGGTCGTCGATGTCACCGAGCCGGGATCGGCGGACCACTTCGTCGAGGGCAACGACCTCACCTTGTGGGCGCAAGCCGGTCTGATCGTCACCAAGAAGGCCGAGGTCGCGCTGCTGGCCTACGACGTGCGGACCGTGGAGAAGCGGGAACTGATCGAGCGATTCGAGCCCGGATACCTGTACGGCCACCCGGCCGGCTCGGCCGACGGGAGGCACCTGTTCATCGCGAAGCATCATCTGCCGAAGGACGAGACCACTCACACGATCTACCTGCGGATCGACCTGACGACCGGTGCCGTCGACGAACTCCTCCGCGACGAAGGCTCCGCCAACGTGCACATCCTCGCCCACCCCACCGATCCGGACCTGCTCCTCATCGACCGCAACTACGCGCCGGGCTGGCACGGCGGCAGCGACGGCACGACCACCCGGGCCTGGCTGCTCGACGCGCGTACCGGCTCGCTGACCGAATGCCGGCCCCGCAACGCCAACAACTTCCAGATCCACAGCAACTGGAGTGCCGACGGGCGCTTCATCTACTACCACGGCCTGTCGGGCAACCCGGACCAGCTGCCACGAGACGAGAAACGCGGCCTTCGGTACGACTACACCGACCGCGACTGGCTGCTGCCGATGCGCGGGGTGGACCACTACATCGGGGTGTCCGACCTTGAGGGCAACGTGGTGTGGGAGGCGGACTATCCGTTCTTCCACTACGGTCACACGAGCTCCCACGCCACCCTGCCGGCGATCATCGCCGACGGGCTCCTCACGCCGGACCTGATCACCGCGATCCACTGGCAGGACCTCGACTCGCTCGGGCTGCCGCGAACCGAGATCCTGGGCCGGCACGGCACCTACTGGAAGCCGGGCCAGCAGTTCGACCCGCACCCCGTGATGTCAGCTGACGGGCGCTACCTGAGCTACAACCGCGGTTACCAGGACGGGCGCTCCGACGTCTACCTCCTGCAGCTGGAAGCGTGACGTGTCCGCAGGGTCAGCGGGCGAGCCAGCCACCGTCCACCGGGCCTCGGAGCCCGGGCCGCCCGCGAGGCCCTCGACGCGATCGAGGTGGCCCGCGGGACAAACGGTTTCCGGGACACCCGGCCGCACCTGGCCCACCTGCAGGTCGTGCACCCGGACGACATCGCGCGCTTCCGGCAGCTCGGGGCGGCCGCGCACATGCGGCCGCTGTGGGCCGCGTACGAGCCACAGATGGACCAGCTGACCATCCCGTTCCTCGGCGCGGCGACAGCGACAGCATCCGTGCCGGTAACGTCGCTGACCTGGTGGTTCTGGACCGCGACCCGTGCGGCGGCCCGGCATCGGACATCGCCTCGACGAAGGTCGCCATGACCTTCGTCGAGGGCGCCGGGGTTGACGGTCTACTGGTGAGAGGCCGCGGCATCAATCCCGGCCCCGCGTCTCTCACCGGCTGAGAGTTTCAGGCGGTCTGCTCCAGATGGTCGAGGAGCACCGGTCTGCGCAGGGGTTGTCCGGCGGCGAAGCGGGCGAGTTCGTCCAGGGCGCCGTCGGTCATCCGCAGCACCTCCGATCCGGCCGATCCCGCGACGTGCGGGGTGATCATGACGTTTGGCAGGTCGTAGAGGGGTGAGGCCGCCGGCAGCGGCTCGGGGTCGGTGACGTCGAGGATGGCGTGCAGCCGCCCGGCGAGGCACTCACGCTCCAGGGCCGTGGTGTCGATCAGGCTGCCGCGCGCGGTGTTGACGACGGTGGTGTGGTCGGGCAGCGCGGCCAGCTGGGTGGCGCCGATCATGTGCCGGGTGGACGGCAGCTCCGGGGCGTGGATCGACAAAATGTCCAGCTGCGGCAGCATGTCGTCGAGTTCGGTGGGCTCGGCCCCGCAGCGGCGGACGTCGTCCGGATCGGCGAACGGGTCGGCGACCAGACAGCGGGCGTCCCGCAGGACCTGGTTCACCAGTTCCACGACCCGCCGGCCGATCCGGGAGAAGCCGACGATCCCGATGGTCAGCCCGGTGTTGCTGAGCGGGCCGCGGTGGTGTGGCTGTGCCTGGTAGGTACGGTGCAGGCGGGCATCCGCCGCCAGGAAGGGCGCCTTCTTACCCGCCATGATGATGGCCGCGAGGGTGTACTCGGCCACCGGCTCGGCGTTGATCTCGGCGCTGCTGGAGACGAGGATGCCGCGTTCCCAGACCGCTGTGCTCGCGAACGTCCGGACCGTGCCCGCGCAGTGCAGCACGGCGCGCAGCCGGGGCAGGCGGGCCAGGGCGGCCTCGTCGAGCGGAGGAGTGCCCCAGCCGGTCAGCAGCACCTCCACTCCGGCCAGCCGCGTGGTCAGCTCCGGCGCGGCCAGGTCGGGTAGCCACACCGGGTCGCCGACCCGGGCCAGTGACCGCAGCCGGTCGAGCCGGGCCTGGTCGAACTGCTGATCCCAGCTCTGCGCGGGCATCAGGACGAGCGTGTCCGGCCGGGTCACGCGAGGGCCGCCGGGATCAGCCGGGCGGCCGGCTCCGGACGGTGTACGCCCCGCGGTCTGTAGCCCAGCTCGGATGAGGTTCCGGTCAGGTCGGCGAGGAGCCAGATGATCGCGAGCCACATCTCGGTGCCCTGCAACCCGGGGACGGTGGCGGCGAGACCACGCGTCGACGGGTGCGGTGTCTGGAATCCGAACCCGGCGCCGTCGGTCCAATGACCGAGAGCCTGGTGCAGCAACTTCTCGGCCACAGCCGTCACTTCGGCGGTGCGGTGACCGGTGTGCCGGGTCAGCCACAGCGGGTGCGCGACGTCCAGGACGTTGCACGCGTTCTGGCGTGCGGGCGCGAAGAAGCGGGCGTCGCGTACGTGTTCCAGCACGGTGTCGATGACACGCTCCGGGTAGGGCAGCGGCCGGCCGAACTGGGCGTAGGTGCCGCGGGAGGCCCGGTAGAAGCCGTTGACGATCTCCAGCAGGCCGGTGTCCGGCGCGCCTTCACCCCACATGCCGGTACGTGGATCGGCGTTCAGCTGCAGCCAGCCGAACAGGGTCTCGATCACTCCGTCCTGCGGCGGCTCACCCTTGCGCAGGTTCCAGTGCAGGGCGGTGCCGAGACCGTCGACGATGTGGCCGCCATGCCAGGCGCCACCGTCCCACGGCAGCTTGCGCAGCCCGGCGGCGATCTCCTGTGGGGTCGCCGTGGACAGGAACCGGATCGGCTCGGGGAACTCGCTGCCCAGCAGGTCGAGCGCATAGCCGGCGCACAGGACGTGGTAGGAGTCCGCGCCGTCGAAGAGGTCCAGGTCCTGCGGGGCACGCAATCGCTGGATCTGCTCCTCGACCGGCAGTTGGTCCGGCGCCCGCCCGAGCAGCAGGTCGGCGATCTCGACAGCGTCGCACTGGGCCCGGATGCTGCGGGCCGGGTCGGTGAGCGGTGCGCCGGGCCGGTCGGTGAACATTCGGCTGTCCGGATCCCAGCTGCGGTTCAGGAGGGCGGAGGTCTGTTCCCTGGCACGATCCGCGAAAGCGGCCAGGTCGCTCGCGGCCGGGACCGGTTGCGGCACTCGCCATCGCATGACTCGGGCCGGATTGCCGCCGACTACCGCCCCGGCGGGGACGTCCTTGGTGACGATCGCGCCGGCTGCGATAACGGCGCGGTCGCCGACGGTCACCCCGTCGAGGATGACGACGTGCGAGCCGATCCACACGTCGTCGCCGATGGTGATGCCGCGGGACCAGACCGGCTGCCGGAACACCTCGGTGTCCGGATCGCTGAATGTGTGGTTGAACCCCAGGATCGAGGTATGGGCGCCGATGCGGACAGCGTCGCCGAGCCGGATCTGTCCGCGGACCACGGCGTACGCGTTGATGGTGCAGTCCCGCCCGGCCTGTAGTGACCCGCTGAGGTAGGCGCCCGCCGCGACGTAGGTGCGATCGCCGAAGGCCAGGTCGTCGTTCTCCACCGCGGCCAGCACGGAGACGAAGCACTGGTCACCGAACCGGTACCCGAGCCGCTCGGACAGGTCCTGTTGGAGGGCGATCTGGTCGCTCTGCGCCTCGGGGCCGGCGTCTCGCCAGAAGTACCACGGCGAGTAGTTGAAGGCGTGCTGATCGGTGGGCAATGGGGTCACCTCTGTTCTCGGAATGCGGAGACGGTCAGCCGCCACGACACCTCACCACTGCCCGGCACCACCGCGGCCGGGACATCCTCCTCGACGTCGAAGCCACCGCCGAGCATGGGTTCGACGCCGATGCTGCGGTACGGCACCGGGGAGGGCCAGCCGCGCAGGTTGCGCCACAGCGCCACCGACCGGGGCTGACCGTCGGCTTCGAGTTCCCAGATGAGCCGGTCGGGGCCGTCGGCCACGGTGACCCTCGGGCAATCGCGCAGCACCGCACCGATCGCGGTGCCGTCGTCGGGGCCGAGGGCGTCGAGCGCCGCGCCGAGCGGTGCCGGCCATGGTCCCTCGACCGGGGGTTCCGGATCGGGATAGACGCGGGTCAGGGTGCCGGCCGGCGCTTCCAGCCGGGCGTGCGGGGACAGGTCGAGCAGGGCGTGGGCGGCCCACACGAACCGGTATCCCGGTGCGGCGGCCAGCCGGTAGTCGGCCACCACCGCGCCGTTGCGGTCGGTGATGCGGCGGTTCAGGGTGAAGGCGGGAGTCTCGGCGGCGAACTCTCCTGGTGCCACGATGTTCCATCGGCGGGCCCAGGCGTCGCCGTGGTCGGGGTTTCCGCGGACGGTGGGCAGGCATTCCTCCAGGCCGCCGGCGTCCACGAACGGGTCACCCGGTCGCACGGCCGAGCGGGCGTGGTCGCGGCGCTGCCAGAGCCATTCGCGGTGGCCGCTGGACAGGCTGGTCCAGCGGCCGCCCAGCGCCGCGTCGAAACGGACGCTGAGCGGCACGCTGATCAACCGGTCACCTGCCACGGGCCGTACGGGTTGCCGGGCTGCTGGTTACGGGTCCACCACTTGGCGGTGTAGGTGACGCCTTGGTGCAGGGCTACGTCACCGGCCACGAAGATCCGGGACGGCGTCCAGACGGCGGTGCCAGCGGACTCCTTGATCTCCTGCCAGGGGCCGTGCGGGTCGCCCGGCGCCTGGCCCCGCGTCCACCACGTCGCCCGCCAGCGTGAACCCTGGTGATGCACGGTCGCACCGGCGAGGTAGGTGGTGTCAGGGCTCCAGTCGGGCAGTTTCACCAGGGAGAGCAGGTCGAGTTTCACCGATTGGTTGCCGCCGGCGCTGCGTGCCTCGACGCGGACGGTCGCGGTTCCGCCGGTGAGGACGATGTCGCGGAGTTCGACGGGCTCCCAGCCGGAGGTGGCGCGGTTGACGTCGAGGTGATACTCGTGTCCGGATGCGTCGCTGATGACCACTCGGGCGTACCCAAGGGCTCCTCCGGTGTTGATCTTTGCCTTGAAGGTGTAGAGCCCGTCGGGGACCGGGTTCTCCTGTCGCACGGAGCCGGAGAAGGCTTCGGCGTTGCCGAGTTGCAGCGCCCAGCGGCTCGAGTCCGCTCCGGGGGTCACGTTCTTGACGAACGTGTTGGCCGAGTATTCGGTGTCGACGGTGGTGGTCCAGCCGGTCAGCTCGGAGCGGGCGATCCGGTCGGCGGCGAAGTCGGGGTTGAGGACGTAGTTGTTGTCGTCGCCGACCCGCCATTCCCCGGTGACCGCGTTGAGTTCCCAGTGGCTGAGCGAGTTGAAGAACAGTCCGTCGCCGGTCTCGGACAGCGGTGTCCACTGGTTGTAGCCGAGGCCGTTCCAGGCGAAGTCGGCCCAGCGGTCTCCGGCGTACAGAACGGTGTTCTGTTTGGTGCCTTTGATCGTGACGAAGAAGCCGGTCTGTGTGACGTGGCTGTAGTCCTTCTCAGTGCCGCGCAGGGTGTACTCGGGGCTGTACGGGCCCTGGATGGCGCTGGTCTGCGACTGGATGACGTGGTTGACCGAGGTGTTCCAGCCGTGCAGGTCGGAAGCGGCCATGTAATAGGTGTCGTGCAGCCGGAACATGGCGTTGCCCTCGCGGCCGGCGGCGGACCAGCCGATCTGGGCGCCGGGTTCGACGGTGAGCGAGTCCGCCGCGGAGATCTTGCTGACGAACGCGCGGGCGCGGCCGGCGGCGTTGGAGAAGACGAGGTAGTCGGAGCCGTCGTCGTCGGTGAAGACGGTCTGGTCGCCGGTGGACCTGGTGGGCGAGTTGACGATCTGTTTCTGCAGGTTGGCGTACGCGAAGTCGTCGGCCGGTGAATCGCCCTGCAGGAACAGGACGCCGGCGTTGTCGGCGCCGCTGGGGTCGAGCCGCTGCGACATCTGGACGAGCAGCACGTACTTACCGGTGTTCTCGTTGTAGGAGACGCCGAGCCGGCCCAGCCAGGAGGCTTCCGCCAGGCTCTGCAGCCGGGCCCAGTACGGCCCGGTCGACGCCGGGATGTTCAGGGCGGTGCCGGTTGTGGCGACCTCGTTCTCGAACGTCCAGTTCACCAGGTCCTTGGAGGAGTAGACCGGGATCGACTGGAAAGCTGACGGGTAGGTGTGTGAGGGGTCGGCGTGGTAGTCGTCGGCGTTGGCGTAACGCACGCCGTACCAGTAGTAGGTGTCGCCGAACCGGAAGATGCCGCCGCCCTGCGAGTAGATCGGGTTGCCGTCGGTGTCGCGCCAGAACGTGTTGTTGGTGATCGGCTGGAAGCTGCCGCCGGCGACGGGCACGAGGGCTCCGGCGGTGGTGTGCAGCCCGTTCTTGACCCGTACGACGTCGGCTTTCGTGGCGTCGGCCCTGTCCAGCAGGTCTTTCGCGTCGTTGAGCGCCGTGGCGAACGGCGTCCACGAGCTCCGGGTGAAGTCGGTGGGAACGCGGTTCTGATAGTCGGCGACGATGGCCCGGATTCCTCGCAGGAGCACCAGTGCGTCGGTTGCCTGCTGGAGTGCGGCCCGTGCCGTCTCGCGTACCTCCGGCGTGCCCTCGCTACGGCCCAGCTCACCGGCCGCTGTGCGCGCCACGGCGAAGGGGTCCCAGGTGGGTGCGGTGTAGTCGGCGGCGGTGAAGCCTGACACCGAGCTGTGCAGCGTCTCCAGCGCGTCCGGAACGTGCGGCTGACCGGAGGTGACCTCGATCCGGCCGTGGTCGACCCATCCTTCGGCGACGATTCGCAGCGTGTGCCGGCCGTCGGTGAGGCCGCCGAAGGTGGCCAGCGCCCGCACGGTGTTGTTGGTGGCGGCTCCGTAGGTGACGGTGCCTTTCTCCTGGTCGTCGATGGAGACGCGGCCGAGGCCGTGGCCGGTCCGGGTGCTGCCGTAGATCACGGCCGTGTGCCCGTCGAAGACGACCTCGAGGAACGCGCCGGTGTTCGCCCAGTGGATCCGGGAGTTGCTGTCCCAGGTCCCGTCGTAGTAGGTCTGGTGCGGGGTGCCGCGTTCGGTGGTGACGGCGGTGTGCTCGACGGACACGACCGCCTCGTCGGCCGAAGCCGGGCTCGCGGGCGCGAACAGGGTGAGGGCGGCAGCGACCAGGACAGCCGCGAATGCCTTTATAGCCATGGATCCTCCGCGTGGTTCAGGCGTGGTAGGACAGGGCGGGGAGCCCGGTGACGCCGACCCGGGCGCGGAACACCGCACCGGCCGCCGGTTCCGGGTCGTCCAGTGCGTGGCGCGAGGTGGTGATGTAGAGCTCGTCAAGGGCGGCGCCGCCGAAGGTGCAGGCGGTCACCTGGCTCACCGGCAGTGCGACGGCATCGTCGAGCCGGCCGTCCGGGGTGTATCGGTGTACGGCGGCGCCGTTCCACAGGGCCACCCATAGATGTCCCTCGGCGTCGACGGTGAGCCCGTCCGGTGAGCCCTGCTCGGGCGGGATCGCCACGGGCGGCCGGCGGCCGGTCAGGCCGGTCGTCGGATCCGAGTCGAAGACGTCGATGCGCCCGGTCGCGGTGTCGACGTAGTAGGCGAGTGCGCCGTCGGGGCTCCAGGCCAGGCCGTTGGAGATGGTGACCGCGTCGAGGACGACGTCTATCTCGCCGGTGGGGGACAGCCGATACAGCCGGCCGGCGCCGGGGGTCGCGTCGTAGGACATGGAGCCGGCGTAGAAGGCGCCGTGCGGGTCGCAGCCGCCCTCGTTCATGCGGGTGCCGGGACGCCAGCCGGGGACGGTGATGCGCTGTTCGATCCGGCCGTCGCCGTTGAGCAACAGGAAGCTGTTCTCGCCGGCGATGATCGTTCCGCCGTCCCGGCGGGGCCGTAGGGCGGCGGCGATGGGATCGATATGCCGGCGTTCGATGGCCGTTGAGCCCGCCGCGCGGCCAAGTATGTCCCCTTCCAGCATGTCCACCCAGTTCAACGTCTGTTTCAGTGGATTCCAGACAGGGCCTTCGCCATGCTCGGCGACCGGGTCGGTGAACTGTTCGGCGCGCATCTCCGGCGGGGCTCCTTGACCGTCGGGTGCCGTTCGGTGGAAACACCCGTGACGGCTAAAAATAATATTTCCGAAACCAAAGATAGTCTTGATTCCCCGTAGCACAAGCCTGGTCGGCTGGTAATTAGTATGATAATTTCGCTCCCGCCATCGAGCTAAGGAGTGCCGTCATGCCGTTCCTGGAAGTCCCGGCGCAGATCCCGCCGCCGCTGACCGGGCACCTGCCGATCGGCGACCCGGACAGCCACCCCGATGCGATCACGGTGACCTCGGGATACCTGACCAGGGCCGGCCGCCCCTGGTTCCCGGTCATGGGCGAGTTCCACTTCAGCCGTTACCCGGCCGCGGAGTGGGCTGAGGAGTTGCGCAAGATCAGGGCCGGCGGGATCACCGCGGTTGCCACGTACGTCTTCTGGAACCTGCACGAGGAGGAACGCGGACGCTTCGACTGGTCCGGTGACCGTGACCTGCGATCCTTCGTGCAGGCGTGCGCTGCGGCCGGGCTCGACGTCGTGGCCCGGCTGGGCCCGTGGGCACACGGCGAGTCCCGCAACGGCGGTTTCCCGGACTGGCTGCTCGCCGAACCGGTCCGAACCCGCACCGACGACCCCGGATACCTGAACATCGTGCGCACCTACCTGGAGCAGATCGCTGAGCAACTACGCGGCCTGACCCGTGCCGACGGCGGTCCGATCGTCGCCATCCAGGTCGAGAACGAGCTCTACGACCAGCCCGAGCACCTGCTCACCCTGAAGCGGATGATTCGCGCGACGGGCCTGGACGCGCCGCTGTGGACCGCCACCGGCTGGGGCCACGCCCAGCTTCCCGCCGACGAAATGCTGCCGGTCTTCGGCGGTTACTCCGAGGCCGCATGGGACACCGCGCACGACGGCTGGCCGCAGCAGAGCCGGGCCCACTACTTCTTCGGTCCTGGCCGTGACGACGACTCCATCGGTGCCGACCTGCGACAGGACGAGGACACCGGCGAGGGCACGGCCGACGAGTCCCACCTCGCGCGGTACCCCTTCGCGACCTGCGAACTCGGCGGCGGCATGTACACCTCCTACCACCGGCGGCCGATCGTGGAGGCCGACGACGTCGCCGCGCTGGGCCTGGTGAAGATCGGCAGCGGCTCATCCCTGCAGGGCTACTACCTGTACCACGGCGCATCCCAGAAGATCGGTGCGAAGTCGACCCTGCAGGAGTCACACGCCACCGGCTATCCCAACGACTGCCCGGTGATCAACTATGACTTCCAGGCGCCGCTCGGTGATGCGGGCCAGTTCCGGCCGTCGTGGAACGCATTGCGCCGGCAGAACGTGTGGCTCGCCGGCCACGGCGCCCGCCTCGCGCCGATGACTCTGCACATGCCCGCGGACGCGCCGGGCGACACCGCGGACCGGGCGACGCTGCGCTGGTCCGTGCGGTCCGACGGCGACAGCGGATACCTGTTCGTCAACAACCATCAGCCGGTTGAGAGCCTGCCCGAGCACGCCGGGGTGCAGTTCACCGTACGGCTCGGTGGCCGGGACCTGACCGTGCCGCGCCAGCCGGTGACGATCCCTACGGGCGCGTACTTCGTGTGGCCATTGAACCAGCAGGTGGGCCCGGTATCGATCGTGACCGCGACCGCCCAGCCGCTGTGTGACCTGACCGTTGGGGGAGTGCCCACCGCGGTGCTGAGCGCGAGCGCCGGCATCCCGGTGGAACTGGTCCTCGATGCTGCGACGGTCGCCACGGTGGAAGGCCCGGCCACCGTTGAACGCGACGGCGAGTGGATCGTCGTCACCGGGATCGAACCCGGACCGGCCGCGTGGCTGCGGGTCACCGGATCCGACGGGAGTTCCGTCGCGATCCTGCTGCTCGACGAGGCCTCGGCCCTGCAGGCCACTCACGGTGAGCTGTGGGGCACCGATCGGCTGGTGATCAGCGCGATGCCGGTCGTCCTCGACGAGGGCACCGCCGTCGTCTACGGCCCGGCGGCACCGCTGCTGGTCCACCCCGCGGTGGACGGTCACCCGAGGCAGGGCGTGTTCAGCGTCCACGAGCCGTCGGTCGCGGACGCCGAGCCGGTGCCCGCGGCAGTCACCTGGCTGCGTGAGCCCGG
The DNA here is from genome assembly GCF_003259845.1 of Actinoplanes lutulentus. GTDB lineage: Bacteria > Actinomycetota > Actinomycetes > Mycobacteriales > Micromonosporaceae > Actinoplanes > Actinoplanes lutulentus. Next base: position 183,708 of record NZ_QLMJ01000008.1, on the reverse strand, counting down.
CCCGGCGCGGCCCTTCGCCCTGGACGCCGCCACCGGGCGCGCCTCCGCCCCGCAGGACGCCGACTTCGAGGAGGCAGCCGTGCTGCATGTCCCGGTGTCCGACGACCTGTTCGCCGACACCGACGACGAGGTGCTCCTGCGGATCCACTGGACCGGCGACGTCGGCCGCGCCCACATCGACGGCCGGTTGATCGCCGACCAGTTCTGGCACGGGCCGGTGTGGGAGATCGCACTGCGCCGCGTGCGCAAGGAGGCGGTCGCCCACGGCATCGAACTGCGGCTGCTTCCGCTGGCACAGGACGCGCCGATCTTCATATCTCCGCAGGTGCGGCCCGCCGACCACGTCGAGGGCGGGGTGCTCGACATCCGGCGCATCGAGTTCGCCCGCCAGCCGCGCACCGTGCTTGCCGGTCCGCGATGACCACGCTGAACGAGGCGCTGCAGCGGTGCCCGGCGATCGCCATCATCCGGGCCCGTACCTCGGATCGTGTGCCGGCGGTCGTCGAGACCCTCGCCGAGGCGGGCCTCACCGCCGTCGAGCTGACGCTCACCACCGCCGGAGCTCTGGAGGCGATCACCGCCCTGGCCGGCTCGCTGCCGGACGGACTCGCCCTCGGGGCGGGAACCGTCCTCGACGAGGCCGGCGCCACGAACGCCGTCGAGGCCGGTGCGTCGTTCCTGATCACTCCTGCCGTTCTGCCGGCCGTGCTGGATCGGGCCGGTGCTCTGGGCGTACCGGTGGTGTGTGGTGCTCTGACACCCACCGAGATCATCGCGGCTCATGCCGGCGGTGCGCATCTGGTGAAGGTCTTCCCGGCGGACGCCATGGGCGGGCCGGCCTATCTACGGGCCGTCCGCGGCCCGCTGCCAGACATCCCGCTGGTACCGACCGGAGGGGTGGCCGTCGGCCAGGCCGCCGACTACCTGCGGGCGGGCGCTCGTGCGGTGGCACTCGGCGGACCGCTGATCGGCGACGCCGCGGACGACGGTGGCGATCTGCGGGCACTCGCCCGGCGCGCCCGGGAACTCACCGACCGGCTGAAGGAGTTCGTCGATGCCTGACCTGGTGACCCTCGGGGAGGCGATGCTCGTGGTCCGCGGCTGCGTTCCGGGACGGCTGGGTCCCGGATCGCCCGCGGTCCTGTCGTTCGCCGGAGCGGAGGCCACCGTCGCGATCGGCGCGTCCCGGCTGGGCCACACCGCGACATGGATCGGCCGTCTCGGCGCTGACACCGGCGGTGACCTCGTCCTGGAGGGACTCCGGGGCGCCGGCGTGGACATCACCGCCGTGACCCGGGACCAGGCCCGCGCGACCGGCCTGCTGATGCGCCACCAGCGCACCACCGACCGGGTGGTGGTCGACTACTACCGTGACGGCCTTGCGGGCAGCCGCCTCACCCCGGAACAGCTGCCGGACGGGGTGATCGAGTCAGCGCGCATCCTGCACGTCACCGGGATCACGCCGGCGCTGAGCGCGAGCGCGGCCGACGCCGTGCACGAGGCGATTCTGCGGGCCCGGTCAGCCGGGGTGACCGTCAGCTTCGACGTCAACTACCGGTCGCGACTCTGGTCGCCCGAGCGAGCCGGTCCGCAGCTGCGGGCGCTGGCGGAGAAGGCAGACCTGATCTTCGCCGGGGTTGACGAGGCAGCGCTGATCACAGGTGTGCGCGACGACCTCGGATCCGCCCTGCGGAAGCTGGGGCCGGGCGAGGCAGTGATCAAGAACGGTGCGGCCGGAGCCACCGTGGTGACCGCGGACGCGATGTTCGAGACGGCGGCGGTTCCGGTGACCCAGGCCGATCCGATCGGGGCGGGTGATGCGTTCGTGGCCGGCTATCTGTCCGGAGTGCTCGACGGTCTCGATCCCCGGGCGAGGTTGCACCAGGCGGCTGTCTGCGGTGCGTTCGCCGCGTCGACGGTGGGTGACTGGGAAGGTCTCGCCACCCGTGCTGAGCTGCTGTCCTTCAGCGACGACGACGTCCGCCGTTAGATGGCTTTCTTGGCTATCTCGACATCGGCGATCGACTTCTCGATCAGCGCGCGCATCGCGGTCTCGGCCGCTTTCGGCCGCTGTTTGCGGACTGCCAGCAACACTTCGGCGTGTTTGTCGGCCGACTCGGTGGTCAGAGCGCCGTGCACGAACTGGTCCCGCAGCCGCAGACCGACCTCGATAACCACCGACATCTGCAGCAGCAGTTCGTTGTGGGCGGCCCGCAGCAGTGCGTCGTGGAAGGCGAGGTCCGCGGTGACCTGCTCGTCGGCGTCTTTCTCGCCGGCCGACCGCATCGCGGCGAGGGCATCCTCGAGGTCGGCCAGATCCCGGTCGGTACGGCGGGACGCTGCCAGTCGCGCGGCGGTCGGCTCGACGGTCAGCCGGACCTCGCCGAGCTCGTCGAGGAAGACGCCGTCCACCCGATCGGCGAAACGCCACCGCAGTACATCCGGGTCCAGCAGCGCCCATTGCTCCCGCGGCGCCACGAATGTGCCACGGCGAGGCCGGGCTCCGACGAGCCCTTTGGCGGACAGCACGCGCAGGGCCTCGCGGACCGCCGTCCGGCTCACGCCGAACTGGGACTCGAGCGCCACCGGGTCGACGTCGGAGTCCGGCGGGAGCTCGCCGGTGACGATCGAAGTGCCCAGGCTGGTCACGAGGCGGTCGTGCGCACCGGATCGGGGGTGGTCGGTCATGGCGGAATCATGTCATATATCGAGCCGGGGATCGTTACTAGCCCACCCTTTAAGCCTACCAAAGTACAAACTAATATTACTTTTCGTTGACACTCGCGAATCAGCGGGCGCATGCTGCTCGCATCCCCGGCATGCAGCGAGCGCCCTGTTCCATCGAGGAGATCCGATGCCCATCCCCGATCATCTGCCTCGCTTGCTGACCATCAGTCTGTGGGACTTCAGCTGGTACACCAGGACCGGCCCGGGTGAGCCGTTCGTCGACCTCGACACCGCGTTCGCACAGGCCGTCGACCGCGGCTACAACACGGTCCGGATCTGTGCCATGCCGTACCTGCTCTTCGGCTCCGGCCTGGACACCACTGCCCTCACCTTCACCGGTTTCGGCAACGGCTACGGGCAGGGCACCCGCTGGTACGACCTGGGCGCGAGCGCCACCCTCGACGGACGCGAGCATCTGCTCGACCTGTTCCGGGCCGCCCACCGGCATGACTGTCACGTCATCCTCTCCAGCTGGGAGTACCAGCAGAGCCCCGCCTTCCTCGCCGACGACTCCTGGCACCGCGGGCTGTCCGCGGTGCCGCCGCACATGCGCGTCGACGTGCTCGCCGACGCACTGGCCGACTGCGTCGACTTTCTGATCGAAAACGGCCTCGACGACCGGATCGCGTTCGTCGAAATCCACAACGAGGTGCAGCTCGGCGGACTCACCGCCGCGGTCGCCGCCGGTGAGTCCGCCGTCCTCGGCCTGCGCCCGCTGCTCGAACGCGGCATCGACCGGTTCCGGAACCGTCACCCGACGCGGCTGATCACCGCGAACTATGCCGGGGTTCCGGTCGGCGAGATGCGCGGGCTGCCACGCAACGCCGATGTGGCTGTCTTCCATCCGTACGTCTACGGCGTCCTCGGCGAACTGATCGACACCTTCGCCCTGCGCGACCCGGACCGGCCCTTTCCGCAGGCGCAGGTGTCCGAGCAGTTGCTGCTCGACGATGCACCGCTGCTCACCGAATGGGCGCCGGATTCCGCCTGCCGATGGAAATTCGACGCCACCATGGTCGGCGCCCGCGAGGTCTACGCCCACGACTGGTGCGACCCGGACCGCTGGGACCGCTGGCTCTACGAGCGATATGCCCACCACCGCTGTGGCATGGCTCAGACCCTGTCGCTGTGGATCGCCGCCGCCGCGGACTGGGCCGCCGACCACGACGTCCCGCTCGTCTTCGGGGAAGGCTGGGTCGGATACACGCCACTGCGGGCAACCTTCGAGGACGGTCCCGTGGGCGCGCAGATCTGCCGGGAAGCGACCACTGCCGCCCGGCAGGCCGGTGCCTGGGGCGCCGTCGTCTGCTCCAACGCGGCTCCGCATCACCCGATGTGGAGCGACGTCGCACTGCAAGCCGAGATCAACGCCGCGTTCGCGGCCACCGCTCCCGAGGACTGAACCCATGACCAGCAGATTCACCGGCCGCGTCGCGATCATCACTGGAGCCGCCTCCGGCATCGGCGCGGCTACCGCCGGCCGGCTCGCCGCCGAAGGCGCCCGGGTGGTTCTCACCGACATCGCCGACGAGGAGGGATCCGCCCTCGCGGAGAAGATCGGCGAGACCGCGACGTACCTGCACGTCGACGTCGCTCGTGGCGAGGACTGGGAACGACTGGCCACCGAGGTGATCGACCGGCACGGACGCGTCGACGTGGTGCACGCCAACGGCCCGGGCCGGGTCGTGCCCACGGTGCCGATCCACGAGCTGCGGCAGGCCGAGTGGGACCGGCAGATCGGTGTCTCGCTGACCAGCGCCTACCACGCGGCACGGCTCTTCTGCCCGCTCCTCGCCGAGCACCGTGGATCCCTCGTGCTCACCTCGTCGGTGCATGCGAACACCGGTGTCGCGGGCTGTGCCGCGTACGCCGCGACGAAGGGTGCGCTGCTGTCCCTGACCCGCCAGCTGGCCGTCGACTACGCCCCCGAGGTACGGGTGAACGCGGTCATCCCGGGCCCGATCCTCACCGCTGCCTGGGACGCGATCGGTGCGGACGGCCGGGCGTCCACCGTGGCCGAGACTCCGGCCGGGCGGCTCGGCGACCCGGACGAGGTCGCCGCCGCCGTCGCGTTCCTGGCTTCCCCCGAGGCCTCCTTCATCACCGGCACCGGCCTCGTCGTCGACGGCGGCTGGAGCATCTCCACCTCCTCCTCCTGATTGGCTCATCCGTGAAGATCATCTCGATGGATACCTTCCTCGTCCCCCCGCGTTGGCTCTTCCTGCGGATCCAGACCGACGAAGGCATCACCGGCTGGGGCGAACCCGTCGTGGAAGGGCGAGCCGACACCGTCCGCACGGCGATCGCCGAACTCTGCGAATACCTTGTCGGCGAAGACCCACTGCGCATCGAGGACCACTGGCAGGTCCTGACCAAGGGCGGCTTCTACCGCGGCGGCCCGGTCCTGTCGAGCGCGGTCGCCGGCATCGACCAGGCGCTGTGGGACATCGCCGGCAAGGCGTACAACAGGCCGGTGCACGCACTGCTCGGCGGCCCGGTACGGGAGCGGGCCAGAATGTACGCCTGGATCGGCGGTGACCGTCCCGACGAGGTCGCCGACCTGGCCCGCGAGCAGATCGCGGCCGGTTTCACCGCGGTGAAGATGAACGGCTCCGGTGAACTCGGCCCCATCGAGACACCGGCGAGAACCCATCAGGTGATCGACCGGGTCGCAGCCGTCCGTGAAGCGATCGGACCGGACAACGACCTGGTCGTCGACCTGCACGGGCGCGCCTCCACCGCGATGGCCCGGCGACTGCTGCCGCTGCTCGAACCGTACCTACCGCTGTTCGTGGAAGAACCGGTCCTGCCCGAGCACACGGCCAACCTGGGATCGCTGGCGCAGTCGACGGCCATCCCGCTGGCCACCGGCGAGCGGCTGTACTCCCGGCACGACTTCCGCGACGTGCTCGGCAGCGGCCTGGCGGTCGCGCAGCCGGACGTCAGCCATGCCGGCGGCATCTCCGAGGTGCGCCGCATCGCGGCGATGGCCGAGACGTACGACGTCACCATGGCCCCGCACTGCCCGCTGGGGCCGATCGCCCTGGCCGCGAGCCTGCAGCTGGCGTTCGCGATCCCGAACTTCCTGATCCAGGAGCAGAGCGTCGGCATTCACTACAACCAGGGCGGGGAGCTGCTCGACTATCTGATCGACCCGGCGCCGTTCCGGTTCGTGAACGGGCATGCCGAGCGTACCGAGAGCCCCGGGCTCGGCATCGAGGTCGACGAGGAGGCCGTGATCCGGATGGCGGCGATCGGTCACCGGTGGCGCAACCCGGTCTGGCGGCGCCCCGACGGCTCCTTCACCGAGTGGTGACGGCCGGTCAGCGGACGCACCGGACACGTCCGGTCTCGTACGGCTTGTAGGTGGTGACGCCGTCGTTGTAGCCGAGCATCCACCGGTCGGCAGGGCGCGGCGTCGCGACGGTCGACGACCAGTACCGGGCGGTCTTGGGTGTGTCGGGGAACGCCTTGATGTCGATGGCGGGGGAGACCCGGGTCTCGTCGACAGTGGTCGCCAGTTCCTTGAGCGTCGGCAGCCGCCAGCCGTCGGTGCAGTAGGCGTCGGCTTTCGCCACCGTCATCTCCGCCGACGACGCGCGCTGCCAGGTCAGGCCGGTCGCCGGGTCGGTGACGCGTCCTGAGGAGATCTTGTAGGCAGGCCGTCCCGAGCCGCCGTCGGCCCGGACGCAGCGCACATTGAACGCGCCGCTCTGCTCGGCGGCGTTACTGGCGAGGCCCTCATAAAAATTGATGATCCAGGCGCGCAACGGCGTCTTGGTGACCGCCCAGGGCGAGGAGGTCCAGAAGTAGCGGGGCGGGGTGCCGGTGAACGTGGTGGTGTTGATGGCCGGGTTGTCGGCGCCGTAGTCGACGATCGAGGTCAGCTCGATCCGGCTGGGCAGGCGCCAGCCGCCGCCGTCGAGTGTCAGGCCGGCGCAGTACTGCTTGGCTTCCGCGAACGTGTAGCGGTCGGGGGCGTGGGCGCGCTGCCACACCAGGCACGTGGTGGTGTCGCGGACCGTACCGTTGCCGAGGTTGGTGTATTTCGCCGTGTCCCGCATCGGCCAGCCGGCCCAGATCGTCGTCAGTTTCGCGCCGCAGCCCTTGGCAGTGGGCGTCGCCACTGCGGCCCTGGTCGTCTTCGCTGCGGTGGCGGTGGCGGTGGTCCGGGACGGCGTGGGCGCGGCGCTGCTCGGCAGTGCTGATCTCGTGACCGGCGCGGGGCTGGGCGCGGCAGCGGCGGCGACGCGGTCGTCGGGCTGCGGCCGGTCGGGTTCTGACTGCGCGGTGTACGCCAGAGCACCGCCGGCCAGCACGACAACGGCCGCTGCCGTGGCGGCGAGAGGCTTGCCCCGCAGCAGGGACCCCAGGCGAGGGCGGGCAGCCGTGGCCGTTCCGCCCGCCGTTCCGCCGGTTGCGGAGATCTTGCCGAGCACGGCGCTGGTCAGTGCGGCCGGGACCGGCAGCAGGCCGCAGCCGACCAGGAGCCGCTCGGCGGCGACCTCCTCGCGAGAGTTGCTGAGGCACAGGTCGCAGTCGCGCACGTGCCGGTCCAGGCGTTTGCGCCAGAGCGGGCTGGGGCGGCCGTCCCAACCGGCGGCAGCCGCCACCAGTTCCGGGCAGCGTGGCCGGGCGTCCAGCGCGGCCACCAGTGAGCGGCTGCGGTCCAGCTGGGCGCGCATCCGCTGGACGCGAACCGCCGCGTACGCCGGAGTCGTCTCCAGGGCGGCCGCGGTTTCGGCGCGGTCGAGGTGGCCGGCGGTCTCCTGCCACCAGAGCGCGAGGACGTTGCGGTCCTCGACGTCGAGCCAGCGGCTCGCCGCGGCGACCTGGCGGCGCTGGTCGGACAGTTGCAGGCGAAGGATGGCCAGCTCCTCGAAATCGGTGCCGGTCTCGGGGAGATCGTCCAGGGCGGTGGTGCCGGCGGCTCGGTGCTGATGCGCGCCGACCTGCTGCATGGCGATGGTGAGGATCCAGGCCCGGATGCTCTCCGGTTGCCGCAGGCCGGGCAGGGCGCGGATCACCTGGAGCATGGTCTCCTGGACCACGTCCTCGACGTCCGGCTGCACGGAAAGGGCGCGGCCCGCGACGTTGTAGACCAGCGGCAGATAGGCGCGCGCGAGCTCCTCCTGGGCTCTCCGGTCGCCGCGCTGGGCGGCGATGACCCGTTCCCGTTCGGTGTCGCGGTGCTTGCTCATCTGCTGGCTTGGCCTTCCTGGCGCAACGCTACTCATGGTGATCGGTCTGTTCATCGTCATGCGTTGTCGCGGTCAGCGTAAATATGTACGTGAGTAGCTGTCAAATACGCGTTGATAATTCTGCGATGGAGAATCAGGGGCCGACATATCGTATTTCCGAAGTGACCCGCATCACATCTCGAAAGCAGGGCCACCCAGCAGCAAAAACTAGTCAATAAAAGCAAGGTAGGGCGGATAAATGATATGTGAGTCGCCCTCGACGCATCACACCGACCGCTACTTTTGGCGAACCTTAAAAATGGCCGGGTTTGAGTTGACCGCGTCGATTCACGGACCCTAATCTCCTCGGCGGCGGTGCGAGGTCGACCTCCCCTTATGGTCACCCTCCGTAATCTTGTTGCCGCATCTGTCGAGGAAGGAACACCCATGGCCGGGACAGGCTCATCGGTTCGCCGAAAGGCGGCCGTCACGTCACTGATATTGGTCGCGGGTCTGGCGACCGCCGGTTGCCGTGAGCAGAAGAGCGCCGCGCAGCCCGCCCCTGCGGCGAGTTCGGCGGTGACCGCGGCCGCGGACGGAAGCGTCGCGACGACATCGGCCGCCACCTCAGCGACGAAATCGGCCGCCCCCTCGGCCACGGCTCCGGCCTCCGCCGGCGCAGCGACCGCGGCGGCGACGCCGGCCGGCCGGGCCATGGAGAACCTCGGCCGGGGTGTCGTGGCCGTCCGGCGCGCCAACGGTGAGGTGCTGGTCTCGTGGCGGTTGCTCGCCTTGGACCCGGCCGCCATCGGCTTCAACGTCTATCGGTCGACCGCCGGTGGTGCCTACACCAAGCTCAACGGCACCGTCCTGACGAAGGGCACCAACCTCGTCGACACCACCGCCACCACGACGAAAGCCGCCAGTTACCGGGTCCGGGCGGTCGTCGACGGCGCTGAGCAGGCGCCCAGCTCCGCCTACACTCTCGCGGCCGGTGCCTTCGGCCCGGCGGTCACGATTCCGATCAGGGCGGGTGCGGCGTTCAAGTTCGTCTGGACCGGCGATCTGGACGGCGACGGCGAGTACGACTATGTGATCGACCGGCAGACCACCCCGCAGGCCCTTGAGGCGTACTCCGGTGACGGCACCTTCCTGTGGTCGATGAGCATGGGGAAGAACAGCACGAACCAGAACAACATCGAGGGCGGCTCGTCGACCATCGACGTGGGGAACTGGGACGGCGTCACCGTCCAGGATCTCGACAGCGACGGCAAGGCCGAGGTGGCGGTCCGGATCGCGAACGGTGTCACCTTCGGCGACGGCTCGCGCTTCTCGTACCCCGACGACACCCACCAGTTCATCGCGATTCTGGACGGGATGACCGGTGCCAAGCGGGCCACCGCCCCGGTGCCCGACGACTACCTCGCTGACGGGCCGATGTACGCCCGATTCGGCGTCGGATACCTCGACGGGAAGACGCCGAGCCTGGTCGCGTTCATGAAGAACCGGGTCGGCAAGGGCGGATTCAACCTGATGATGACCGCGTGGCGGTTCGACGGGTCCGCGGTCACCAACCAGTGGAAGTGGCTGCGGGAGGGCGTGCACGCGCCCGACGGGCACAACACTCGGATCATCGATGTGGACGGTGACGGCAAGGATGAGGTCGCCGAGATCGGGTTCGTCCTCAACGGTGACGGCACGCTGCGGTACACCCTCGACGACCAGGGCATCGGCCACGGCGACCGCTGGTACATCGCCGACATCGACCCGAGCCGCCCGGGCCTGGAGGGTTACGGCATCCAGCAGATGAATACCAGCGGCCTGCTGGAGTACTACTACGACGCCGCCACCGGCAAGGTCATCTGGGAGCACAAGGGCGGCATCGTCGACGTCGGCCGCGGCCTGGTCGGCGACATCGATCCGTCGGCACCCGGCCTGGAGGCCTGGTCGTACTCCGGCGTGTACAGCACCCCGAAGGACAAGCGGCTGGTCACCGACGCCAAGAAGAGCCCGTGGCCGTCGTTCACCCTCTGGTGGGACGGTGATCTCGGCGCCGAGCTCTACAACGACGGCAAGGTCGAGAAGTGGAACCCGGCAGCGCCGGCGGACTCCAAGCACCTGCCGCGCCTGCTGACCGCATGGAAGGCCGGTGGGTACGACTTCGCCCGCAACCCGAACCTGATCGGCGACCTGTTCGGCGACTGGCGCGAGGAGGTCGTGCTGAGCAACAGGGCCCACGACGAGCTGGTCATCCTGACCACCGACCAGGCCACCGACACGCGGCTCTACACGCTCGCGCAGAACCCGGCGTACCGCAACGGCATGACGCTCAAGGGCTACATGCAGTCCCACGCGGTTGACTACTACCTCGGCACCGGCATGACCACCCCACCGGCCCCGAAGATCCACTACGTCGGCGAGTAGCAGCGAAGCGGCCTGTCGCCTGCGTAGTCCAGGTGGCAGGCCGTGTCTGGCTCATCCGTTCTTGACGATCGAAAGGAGCAGTGATTCGATGACATCGATGTAAACGTTTTAACTTTGCGGCCCTATCTGAGGAGCAGCCTTGAAACGATCTCGAACGCTCGCCGTGACGTTGCTGGTCACCGCCATCGCTGGTGGCATCTCCGGTCCTGCGTCGGCCGGAGGTGCTCGCCGCGGCGCGCTGATCCCGGGGGAGTGCGCAGGGGTCGCGCCGGTGGTCTGCCAGTTCGACGTCGTTCCCGGCAACTACGACGTCTCGGTGCTGTTCGGTGATGACGACGAGGCTGCCACCGCCTCTGTTCTGGCCGAGGCCCGCCGGATGGTCCTCGGGGAGGTCGCGACCGCAGCGGGCCGGTTCGCCCGGCGCGACTTCAGCGTCAACGTCCGCGACCCCGAGGGCCAGCCGACCCGGGTCGAATACGGCACCCCCGGGCTGACGCTCACCTTCACCGGCCCCAACCCCAAAATCAAAAACATTTCGGTACGCCCGGCGAGCCCGCGCAACACGCTGCTCTTCCTGGCCGGCGACTCCACGGTCTGTGATCAGGACTGGGCTCCCTTCGCCGGCTGGGGCCAGGCCATCCCCCAGCACCTGCGGCGCCACGTGACGGTGGCCAACTACGCCGACTCCGGGGAGAGCAGCACGTCCTTCCTGGCCAACGGCAAGCTGTGGGCCACCATGCTGCCGCTGGTCCGCCGCGGTGACGTGGTGCTGCTGCAGTTCGGCCACAACGACAAGACGACGACCGCCGACACCTTCCGGGCGAACCTCACCCGCATGATCACCGAGGTCCGCGCGGCGGGCGCCCGGCCCGTCCTGGTCAGCCCGCCGGTGCGCCGCCGCTTCGACAGCGCGGGTCACCTCAACGCGGTGGCATGGCACATCAACAGCCTCGGCGTCGATCTGCCGGCGCAGACGGCAGCCGTCGCCGAGGAACAGGCCGCTCCCTACATCAACCTGACCGCTGACAGCGCCGCGCTCGTCGAGGGCCTCGGTGTCGAGGCGTCCAAGCAGATCTACCTCTACAACGAGGAGGGGGACAACACCCACTTTTCGGAGTACGGCGCCAACCAGATCGGTCTTCTCGTGCTCGCCCGGCTCAAGGAGCTGCGGCTACTCCCGCACGCCTTCCGCGACTGAACCGACCCCCATGAATGTCATCGACGCCTTACCGGATCGGGCCCGAGGAGACCGAGAGTCTCCTCGGGCCCGAGCGTCAACGCGACAGAGCGTCAGCCGCCCAGAGCAGGCCGCGCTCGGTGATGTCCGCGACCTGGGGCAGCGCCAGGTCGGCAGCGGAGTGCCCAAGCGTCGACACGAACACCCGGCCCTTGCCGTAGCGGCGCAACCACACCACCGGCATCACCGCGCCCGCCGTCTCGGGTACGCCGTGATCACCGGTGAAGGTGGTGGTCGCGAGCACCTCCAACCCGGGATCGACGTGGCAGAAGTACTGCTCGGTGTGCACGCTGAAGCTGTCGATGCCTCGCACGACGGGATGCTCGGCGACGATGTCCACGTTGTAGTCGATGAAACCTCCGGGGTGGCACAGGAACCGGCCGCCGACCATGAACTGGTACCGCCGGGCGGCGTCGGCGGTGGCGACGATGCCGCCGTGCCAGCCGGCGAACCCGGCGCCGGCATGAACCCGGTCCACCAGATGGGTTTCCTGCTTCTCGGTGAGCTGTCCGCCGGTCCAGCACTGCACGATCAGATCGCTGGCCGCCAGAACGGCCGGATCGTCGTACACCTCGAGGGTCTCGGCGATCCGCACGGCGAAGCCGTGCGCGCGCAGCCGTGGTATGACCAACTCGGTGCAGGCGACCGGCTCATGGCCGTCCCATCCCCCGCGTACGACCAGAGCTTGCAAGGTGGGTCCTTTCTCAGTGAGGCAGTTCCGCGCCGATCAGTGCCAGGCACTGGATGGCGGCGAGACCGTACTGCGCGGAGGCGTTGGTGGAGAAGTCGGCTTCGTCGACCGGCTTGAGCACCGCGGGCCCGTCGACTCGGGTGGTCGCCCAGCTCCGGTTTCGGGGGTACCCGGCGTGCCCGGTGTGGAACTCCTGCCACGCCCGCGCGGCCAGGATCGGGTCTCTGAGCCTGGCAGCCGCATAGGCGGTGAGGCGTGAATGCGCCTGCCGCAGGTTCTGGGTGCCGAACGCGACCCCCGTCTCGGCCTGTTGTTGCGCGGCGGTGCCGTTGTAGAGCCGGCAGTACTGCAGCCAGGCGTCGGTGAACTCGGCATCGCCGGTGAGCGCGATGATCTCGCTGCAGACCTCGACCAGTCCGAAAACGGCACCGAGCGAGCCGACACTGACGGCCGGCTGGGCCGGGGCGAACCGGCCGGTGTCCAGGTCGTAGAGGCCACTGCCCTGAACGAATCCGTTAGGCATGGCGGCGATGGTACGTGCGCTCTCCAGCAGCTTGTGCCGTGCGATCGGATCGCCGCCCCTTTCCCATTCGGTGAGCCAGGCCAGAGCGAGCGCACCCCAGTCGGTGCCGGTGCTGATGCTCAGCGCGTGCGGGTCCGGGGTGTACGGCTCCGTGCGGATCTTGCGGGATGGGTCCAGCACCAGGAACGTGCGATCCGCGTCGACCAGGTCGTGCAGCAGGTCACCGACACGTTCGTCGGCGGTCAGGAAATAGTAGAAGCGCCGGTAGCCCGCGTTGCTGATGCGCTGCTGCTTGGCGCTGTCGGCCCAGTGCTGCACGCCGTGCCGGGTGCCGAGGTCGCGGTATTTTCCGAGGTGGTAGACGTCGACTTCGCCGGTGTGCCGGGTCATCGCCTCGGCGAAGCGGAACGCCTCGGCCGTTCCGGTGCGCAGGTAGTGATACCAGAGCCACAGGTCGGTGGACAGCTCCGAGTTGTCCCAGGCGTAGCCGCCGACGTCATAACGCCAGACATGCCGGTCGCTGTCGTAGGTGTGCATGATGTCGCCGTAGTTCCAGAACCCGTACCAGGACCGCTGCTCGACCTGGCCTCGGTGGTAGTCGAAGAGCATGTCGAGCCGGTCCTCGATCTCCGCGCGGGCCGGCGTCGACCGGTCCACCGGACTCCAGTCGCCGAACACCCCGGCCGCGTGCAGGTGCGCGGGCGGCGCCACGAGCAGCGGCGGCGTGCGGACCGCCTGGGTCAGGTCGGCGAGCCGCCGGGCCGGGGGAGTGCCGTCCAGCGCCCAGATCATCAGCTCGGTGGTGCGGGCGATGCCGTACGGCGACCCGAACCCCGGCTCGTAGTCCTCGTAGGTGATCTCGAGGCCTTCCAGCTGCTCGGGGTAGGTGTCCTGGCCCATCCCGTCGTGGTAGAAGCGCAGGTCCATCGGGGGCGCCTCGGGCGACCACCACCAGACGGTCACCTCGGCTTCGGCGGAGGCGGCGGCGCGGATGTCGAGCTGAGCCGGATGCAGCTGCCAGAAGTTGCGCATCCCGAAGGCGCAGCCCCGCTCGGGTCCACCGACGTAACCGAGGCCGCCGGCGCGGGTGCCGGCGTCGACCGGGATCCAGCCGTGACCCGCCGAGGTGCGTTTGCTGACCTGGAAGCCATCGGCGCTGAGCTGGGTGAGCTTGTAGTCGCCGAAGGCCGGGACGTACTGCAGCCGGCTGGTGACCCGGCTGTCCCAGGTGGCGGTCGGCGGGGTGGCGTCGCCGGCGAGCTGCGCGGCACGGACCGCTGCGCCGGGATCGCGGCGCAACCCGGTGATGCCGCGCACCGCTTCGCCGAGGACGCCGTTGCCCGTGCCGGCGAAGCGCACGTGCCGGTCGTGGGGCTCGCCGGTCATCGGTACCCGGAACCGCAGGCCGAGCCCGGCGATGAAGTCCCTGTCCTGGTCGCCGTCGAAGGTGAACGAGTGCACGGCGCGGATGCCGTCGGAACCCGCGTAGAAGTAGAAGCGGATGCTGAACGGCAGCCACCGGCGGCGCCGGTCACGGTGGTTGCCGTCGACGCGGACGACCGCGCGGACCGGCCCGGACTGCTCGACGGCGACCTTCACGACGGCGCTGTCGAAGCGGCTGGTGCCGACCGTGCCGGTCTCGTCGTCGAGGGGTGCGCTCCGGCGCAGGCACACCAGTTCGGCGGAGCGGACGACGTCGGTGCCGGCCCGGCTGATCGCGCTGATCAGATATCTGCCTCGTCTGGGCAGCACGCAGCGGACCGCACCGGTGTCGACCTCGACGCCGGCGCTGCTTTCGTGGACGGTGACGGCGACGGTCCCGGTGGCCGGGATGCCGGGGGTCAGCCGGTATTCCGCGGCGGGAGGCACCTCGGCGCCGACGGCGTGTGCGGTCCACTTCAGGGTGCCGTCCGGCCAGAAACCGGTGGCCCAGGTCTGCACCGGGACGGGGGTGCCGGCGTCGGTCGACAGCGCGAACGTCCGGTCCTTGGTGAACGCGCCGCGCGGCCAGGCGACGCCGAAGGTGGTGCCGGCGGCGAGAGCCGGCGGAGTGCCGCCTTCCAGCCAGGCGAGCGGGGTGCCCTCGGCGGCCTGTGCGGGCGTCACCGGGACGGCGGTGACGGGGGCGCTGTGCGCGGGTGCGGCGTGCGACAGGTAGGTGGCGGTGCCGGCCGCGGCGGCGCCACGCAGCAGGCTGCGGCGGGTCAGTTCAGGCATGACGGTTCCCATCGGATCGGTGGAGGACGATGTGGATTCCATGCTTAAAACCTTTTAAGATCTGGATCGGAACATGACTGATCGAAGCTTGTCAAGATGGAGGGATACGGTTTAACGATGGCCCTGGACCTACCTGTTGAGGACCGCGACCTGTCCCCGCTGACCGGCTGGACCCGTGCGCACTGGGAGGCCGTCGCCGACCACTTGCTGGCCTCGGTCGAGCCGTACGCCACCGACGGTTTCGCTCAGTACCGGCTGCCCGGCCCACCCAGCCGCAACGGGATGGTCAGCGACGGGCTCGAAGGCTTCGCCCGTACCTTCCTGCTCGCGGCCTTCCGGATCGCCGGCGCCGGCGGCGGCGCACCCGGTGGGTTGCTCGAGCGGTACGCCGCCGGCTTGCTCGCCGGAACCAACCCCACCCATCCGTACGCGTGGCCGCCCCTCGACGACATGTCGCAGCCTCTGGTCGAGGCCGCCAGCATCGCGGTCGCCCTGCACGAGACCCGGCCCTGGCTCTTCGACCGGCTGGCCCCGGCCGAGCAGGAACAGGTGGTCGCATGGCTGGCCGGTTTCGTCGGCAAGCGCACTCCGGACAGCAACTGGGTACTGTTCCGGGTCATCGTCGAACAATTCCTCGCCTCCGTCGGCGGCCCCCACGATCCCGCCGAGATCACCGGCGGCCTGGACCGGATCGAGGACTGGCACACCGGCGACGGCTGGTACACCGACGGGGACGGGCGCAACTTCGACTACTACAGCGGGTGGGCACTGCACCTGTACCCGGTGCTGTGGGCACGGATGGCGGGCCGGGAGTTCGGCCTGCACGACCGGCTCGCCCGGTTCCTCGACGGATACCAGCACTTCTTCGCCGCCGACGGCAGCCCGATCTTCCAGGGACGATCGCTGACCTACCGGTTCGCGACGGTCGCGCCGCTGTGGCTGGGCGCGCTGGCGGGGGACCCGATCCTGGCGCCGGGGCGGATCCGGCGGATCGCTTCCGGGGCGCTGCGGCACTTCACCGGCAACGGCGCACCCGACCATCGGGGCCTGCTCACCCTGGGCTGGCACCGGCCGTACTCGCCGATGATCCAGTCCTACTCCGGTCCGGCGTCGCCCTACTGGGCGTCCAAGGCGTTCCTCGGCCTGCTCCTCCCCGCCGATCATCCGGTCTGGACCGCGGTCGAGGAGCCCGCCGAGATCGAGCTTCGCGATGTCACGGTGGCCCTGCCCGGGCCGGGCTGGCTGTTGCAGGGCACCCGCGCCGACGGTGTGGTCAGACTTCTCAACCACGGCAGCGACCGGGCTGCGAAGACTTCGCCGGATGGCCCGCCCGACCCGCTCTACGTGCGCCTGGCCTACAGCAGCCACACGGCGCCGCAGTTCGGCGACGGCTCCGCCGATGGGCGGCTCGCGGTGATCACCCCGGACGGCCGGGAAGCCGAACGCCGGCACATCGAGCCGCTGACGGTCACCGGCCGCGTCGCGGCATCACGCTGGCGTGCCGGCCAGGTCGAGGTGGTCACCACCTCGACCGTGGACGGCGCGTTCGAGGTACGGGTGCACGACGTCTCCGCGCCCGCCGGGCACTTGATCCGCGACGGTGGTCACGCCCTGGCCTCTGACCGGCCGTTGGCGTGCCACGCCGACGGTGGCGAGGGCATCGTGAGTCGCGCCGACGGACTCACCAGCTCGATCAGAGCCCTGGCCGGGTTCACCGGGGCCGGCCTGCGGGACGGGCCTGAGGGGGACGCATTCGGGGCGTACTCGGTCACCCCGTACCTGATGAGCCGTCATCCTGGCGGGACGCGCCGCTATGTGAGTGTGGTCCGTCTGGGCCGCGGCCCAGACGGACCAGCGCCTGTCTGGTCGGACGGCAGCATCCGATGGTCGCAGACCACGGTGCTGTAAGCGGTTAAACTGCCCGGACCCCGAACCGTCGATCGGAGAATCCCCATGCCTCAGGCCAGCGGCCCGGAGTCCGCCCCCCGACGGGTCACCATCCGTGACGTGGCCGCCCGGGCCGGGGTTTCCATCGCCACCGTCTCGCGGGTGCTCGGCGGCACCTACCCGCCGGCCCCGGTCACCCGCAGCAAGGTGCTGCGGGCGGTCCGGGACCTGGACTACGTGGCGAATCCGCACGCCCGGGCATTGTCCGGCGCGAGTAGCAAGACCATCGCCATCGTGCTGAACTCGGTGATCTCGCCCTACTATGCGCACGTCGCGCAGGGGGTGCAGGCGGAGGCGGCCCGGCACGACCGGCTCTGCCTGATCGGCACCACCGCCGGCGACGCGGCCCGCGAGCTGGCCACCGTGCGACTCATGCGCGAGGAGGGCGCGGACGCGGTGATCCTGGTCGGCAACGTCGTCGACGACGCCGAATACAAGGCGCGGATGACCGAATACGCACACGCGCTCGCCGCCGCCGGCTCGCAGCTGGTGCTCTGCGGGCGGCCACCGCTCGGCACGGACGCGCCCTCGATCGGCGTCGAGTTCGACAACACCGGTGGCGCCCGTGCGGCCGCCAGCCACCTGCTGTCGGCCGGGCACGAACGCATCCTCTACGTCGGGCACCGGGCCGGTTACACCACCTCGGAGGGGCGGATCGCCGGCTACCGGGAGGCTCTCGCGGCGTTCGGGGTGGCGCACGACCCGGCACTGGAGATCGAGGCGGCGAGCCTGGAACGCAGCGAGGGCTACCGCCTGATGAAGCGCCGCCTGCAGGACGGCCCGCCCGACTTCACCGCCGTCTTCGCCGCGAACGACCTGGTCGCGGCCGGCGCCCTGCGGGCGCTGCGGGAGAACGGCCTGCGGGTCCCGCAGGACATCTCCCTGATCGGGTACGACGATCTGCCGCCGGCCGAGGACATCGGGTTGACCACGGTGCACGTTCCGCACGAGGAACTCGGCCGTACCGCCGCCCGGCTCGTGCTGGAGCGAGGCAGCGGTACGGCCGAGGCCCGGCATGTCATGCTCGGCACGCACATCGTGGTGCGTGACACGGTGCGGCCGGCGGTGCGCCGGCGCTGACCGTCATGCGTTGGCCTGGTACTCCTTGGCGAGTTCCTCGGCGAGCTGGTCGCCACCGGCGGCCCGCCACTGACTGATGGTGTCCTTCCACGAGGAGACCGGCTTGCGGCCGAAGGAGATCGCGGCGATGCCGTCGCCGAGAATCTGGTCGAGCTGCCCGCCCTTGGCGGATGCGATCGGCGACTGGAGCCCGTTCTGCGGGTTGGCGACGCTGCGCGGCATCACCGCCCGTTCCCACTCGTGGGCGGCCTTGGCGACGTCGGGGAACCCGGGCAGATGCAGTACGGACGGTGCGGTGCCGATGTAGCGGACCGGCAGGGTCGCGCTGTTCTCCGAGGCGTACAGCGCGGTGGTGGTGACGACCCCGTTCTCCTTGGTGAAGTGCTTGCCCTCGATGCCGTAGTTGACCAGCTCGTACTCCTTGCTGCCGAACGGCGCGCTCAGGTAGTCGCAGATGCGCAGCAGCATCGTGATCCGGCTGGGATCGGCCTTCTTGAACGTGGCGAAGCCGAAGTTGCCGATGCTGCGCCAGGTGGTGGCCTGCGGCGAGTACGGCCGGGCCAGCCCGACGGCGAACCGGTTGCCGGCTTTCAGAAGATTGGACAGCGCCAGGAAGCCGAACCCGTTGGGCAGCGAGGCGACCGTCTGGTTGTAGAAGTTGTTCTGCATGTCGGTGGAGCTGGCGGTGAGGCTGTCCGGGTAGTGCACGGCGGCCTTTGTCACCTCGCGCATCACGCCGAGCGCCTGCTCGAACTGCGGTGTGGTGCCGGTGTGCACGAAGCCGCCGTCGCGTACCGCCCAGTTGTTCGGCGCGCCGGCCGACGAGGCGTGGAAGGTGATGCCGCTCAGACTGGTGAACAGCGTCTTGTACCAGCCGGTGCCCCAGCGGCGGCCGGAACTCAGGTCCCGCATGGCAGACATGTACTGGTCGTGGTTCCAGTCCACCGGCGCGCCCACCTCGTCGAGCCGGGTGCGGTTGACGAACATCGTGTTCGCCGGCATCGGCCGCTCCAGCGGCACGCCGAAGAAACGGCCGCCGATGCGACCCATGCCCTGCCACGCGTAGGCGGGGATGTTCGCCAGGTTCGGGAACTGCTTGATCGCGTCGCCGGCGATCAGGTCGGTCAGGTCGGCGCAGCTGCGCTGGATGAACTCGGCGCGCCGGGGCAGGTTGAGATTGGTGAACATGACGATGTCGGGCAGGTCGCCGCCACTGGCCATCAGCGTGGTCATCTTCTGCGCGTACTCGGGGTCGGGGACCACGATGACGTTGAGCTTGACGCCCAGCGCCTTGCTGATCTCCTGCCAGTAGCTGTTCTCGGCCAGCGGTTTCGGCGGTGCCTCGTAGGTGACGACCATCGCGGTCACCTCGGAGCCGTCGCCGGGTGTCTCCGCGACGGACTGGGTGAGTTGTGCCGGATAGTTGAGGTACAGCGGCTGCACACCGATGGAGTCGTCGCCGGGCGCGTCCGGTTGTGGTCCGGCGAACGGCAGGTAGGCCGGCCAGGGCGCCAGATCCTTTCCGGCATTGCCGACGCTGCCGCCGCCGGAACCGCCGCCGCTGCACGCGGCGAGTCCCGGCCCCGCGGCGATTCCGAGGGCGCCGGCGCCGGTGAGCTGCAACAAAGAGCGTCTCTTCATGTCGCACCTTTCATGGTGGGTCAGGCTTTCAGCGCTCCGGTCAGCACGCCCTTGGCGAAATAGCGCTGCAGGAACGGGTAGACGCAGACGATGGGAAGGGTCGCCAGAACGACGACCGCCATCTGGACGGACTGCGGGGACGAGGCGCCGGCCTCGCCTTCGGCGAGCGCGGCACCACCGGTGACGTACTGACGCAGGACGGTGCCGATCGGCCACTTCGTCTGGTCGTTGAAGTAGATGATCGCCTCGAAGAACCGGTTCCAGTACGCGACCGCGTAGAAGAGTCCGACCACGGCGACGACCGCTTTGGACAGCGGCAGCACGATGCGGCGCAGCATGGCGAACTCACCGGCCCCGTCGAGCCGGGCGGCCTCCAGCAGCTCCTCGGGGATGGACTGGAAGAAGCCGCGCATCACGACCAGGTTGAACACGTTGATCAGGAACGGTAGGACCAGCGCCGCGTACTGGTCGAACAGGCCGAGCTCGCTGACCACGAGGAACAGCGGCACCATGCCGGGCGGGAACAGGAACGTGAACAGCACCAGCAGCAGGATCGGTTTGCCGCCGTAGAGCCGGGGGCGGCTCAGCGCGTATGCCAGGCCGATCGTGCAGACCAGGCTCAGCGCGGTGCCGGCCGTGGTGATTCCGGCGCTGACCAGCAGGGCCCGGGTGACGATCCCGCCGTCGAGGATCTCCGAGTACGCCTGGACGGAAAGCCGCTCGGGCCAGATCACCCACCCGCCGTTGTTGATGATCTCCTGAGGGTCGGCGAGGCTGGTCGCCACCACCGCCCACATTGGGAACAGCACCAGCGACACGATCACGGCGAGGGCGATGCCTTTGGCGATCCGGACCCCGAGAGTCGGCCGGCCCGCCCAGGCCGGGTACGCGTGCTTGCTCAAGACTTGTACACCCCCTGCTCGCCGAAACGGTGCGCGACCTTGTTGGCCGTGTAGATCAGTGCGATGCCGATGACGCCCTTGAAGAGGCCGACCGCGGCCGCGTAACCGAAGTCGCCGGAGGCGAAGCCGGTGTAGTAGACGAAGGTGTCGAGAACCTCGCCGGCCTCGGCGCCGACCGATTGGCGCTGCAGGAAGAACTGTTCGAAGCCGATCGACAGGAACTCGCCGAGGCGCAGTACCAGCAGCAGGATGATCACGGGCCGGATGGCCGGCAGCGTGACGTGCCACAGCCGCCGCCACCAGGACGCGCCGTCGAGTGCGGCCGCCTCGTACATCTGCTCGTCCACCTGGGACAGCGCGGCGAGGAAGATGATGGTGGCCCAGCCGCACTCCTTCCAGATCACCTGCGCGACCACGAGGGGTTTGTAGGCGTCCGGATTGCCGATGATCGAGATCCCGCCGACACCGAGATCGGCGAGCCAGCCGTTGATCACGCCGGCACCGCCGAGCATGTGCTGGAACAACGCGATGACGATCACCCAGGACAAGAAGTGCGGCAGGTAGACGACGCTCTGCACGAATTTGCGCAGGGTGTCGCCGGCGATGCTGTGCAGCAGCAGGGCCAATGCCAGCGGAGCGGGGAAGAAGAACGCGAGCTGCAGCACCGCGATCAGGACGGTGTTGGTGACCGCGCTCCAGAACAGCGGGTCGGTGAACATCCGTTCGAAGTGGGCCAGGCCGACCCATTCGCTGTCGCGTACGCCGAGGAACGGCACGTAGTCCTGGAAGGCCAGGACGTTGCCGAACAGGGCGCCGTAGTGGAACACCAGGAAATAGAGCAGACCCGGCAGCAGAAGCAGCAGCAGAATCCGGTCCGCGCGCAAGCGTTGCCAGCGTCCCGCGCGAGCGGGTGGCGCCGTGACCGGCCCGCGCGGTGTGGACCGCGTTTCTCGAACCCGGGTCGTCACCATCCGGGCATCACTCCTTGTGATCTTTACCTCGCGGAAACAAGGTGGTCACAAGATAAAACGCTTTCAATCGATGGTCAAGAGTACGTTCCGAGGTCATCGGCGCTAGATAGCCAGTGCTGTGAAGCGGTGCCGGACTGTGCTAGAAAACGTTTAAACATCTGGAGGTGCCAGCGTGCCCCATCGACCCGCCGCGGTCTTCGCGCTATCCGATCGAGCGCGCCGGGAAGCATTCCCCGCGCCCGTCCTCGACCGGTTGTGCCGGCTGGTTCACCTCGACCCGGCCACCGCCTTCACCGAGTTCACCTCGCCGCAGGCCCGCGCCGCCCTCGCTGACGCGGAAATCCTGATCAGCGGATGGGGTGCGCCGCGCATCGACCGTCACGTGCTCGCCGCCGCACCCCGGCTCCGCGCGATCGTGCACGCCGCCGGCACGGTGAAGCTGCACCTCGACGAGGCCGTCTTCGAACAGGGAATCGTCGTCTCCTCGGCCGCGCAGGCCAACGCCACCCCGGTCGCCGAGTTCACCGTGGCAGCCCTGACGCTCGGCGCCAAGGACGTCTTCGCCCGCGCTCGCCGCTACGCCGGATCCCGGCCCGGCGACGGATGGCCCGCCGGCCGTGGTCCCGGGCTGCTCGGCGCCACCGTCGGCATCATCGGCGCCTCCCGTGTCGGGCGCCTCGTCCTGGAACGCCTGCGCGAACTCGACATCACCGTGCTGCTCGCTGATCCGTACATCACCGCCGATCAGGCACGTGCACTCGGCGCCGAGCTGACCGACCTGGATGCGCTCTGCGGCAACAGTGAGCTGGTCAGCCTGCACGCGCCCGCACTGCCGGAGACCCGCCACCTGCTCGACGCCCGCAGGCTGGCGCTACTGCCCGACGGCGCGTTGCTGATCAACACTGCCCGTGGTTCCCTGGTCGACACCGGCGCTCTGATCCAGCAGTGCGCCACCGGCCGGATCTCCGCGGTGCTCGACGTCACCGACCCCGAACCGCTGCCCGCCGGCCATCCGCTCTTCGCGCTGGACAACGTCTTCGTGACCCCGCACCTGGCCGGCGCCGAGGGGCGCGAGGTATGCCGGCTCGGCGAGTTCGCCACCGCGGAGATCGCCCGATTTCTCAACGGTGCGCCACTGCACGGGCAAGTCCACCTCGACCACCTGGCCCGGATCGCGTGACCCGCCCGGGTCGCGCCGGAGCTCGGAGGCTACGGCCGCTCGGCGGATTACGTCAAGGCCAGTAAATAAATCGTCTGACCTGCTACGAGGATTAGTTACACCGATTGACTTAATTGGCTGCGGCACCCTAACCTCGCCAGCGACGCCGCCCCGAGGAGGACATGCGAATGGCGCGCTTGAGGACCCGAGCCGCTGTGGTGATCGCAGGATTGCTGGCAGCCGGGATCACCCCCGTCACACCGGCCCATGCGGCCACGCCAGCCGATCCGATCTACCTGGACACCCGCTACACCTTCGCCGAACGAGCCGCCGACCTGGTATCGCGCATGACGCTCGCGGAGAAGGTGGCCCAGCTGCGCACCAACACAGCGCCGCCCATCGCACGTCTGGGCGTGCAGCAGTACACGTACTGGAACGAGGCCCAGCACGGCGTCAACCGGCTCGGCGGCAACGCCCGGCGCGGCAGCGTCAGCGGCGGGGTGCACGCCACCAGCTTCCCCACCAACCTGGCCACGTCGATGTCCTGGGACCCGGAACTGATCTATCAGGAGACCACGGCGATCGCGGACGAGGCACGCGGGCTGCTCGACAAATCCCTGTGGAATACCGGCCAGAACAACATCGGCCCCGACCGCAGCGCCTACGGCAACCTGAGTTACTGGGCGCCGACGGTCAACATGGCCCGCGATCCGCGGTGGGGCCGCAACGACGAGGGCTTCGGCGAGGACCCGCTGCTGGTCTCGACGCTCGCGGGGGCCTATGTCAACGGTTTCCAGGGACAGAGCCGTACCGGTGAGCGGCTGACGCCGTACCTGAAGACCGCGGCCACGGCCAAACACTTCGCGTTGAACAACGTCGAGGCCAACCGGGAGTCCGGCAGCTCGGACACCACCGAGGCGAACATCCGCAACTACTACACGCCGCAGTTCCGCAGCCTGATCCAGGACGCTCACGTCTCCGGCCTGATGACGGCGTACAACCGGGTCAACGGCACGCCGGCGCCTGCCGACACCTACATGACCAATGTGCTGGCCGAGCGCACCTTCGGGTTCGGCGGCTACTCCACGTCCGACTGTGGCGCCATCACCGACATCTGGGCTCCCAACCGCCACAACTGGGCCCCGCCGGGATGGACGACCGCCACCGCCGACGGCCGGACCACCTGGACCGAGACCGGGACCGGGCGAAAGATCTCCGGCGCCGCCGGAGCCCAGGCATGGGCACTGCGCGCCGGTACGCAACTCAACTGCCGCGGCGACGAGTACACCCTGGCCAACGTTCAGGAGGCCCTCGACGTCGGTGTGCTGAGCGAGGGCGTGCTCGACGACGCGCTCGTGCGTGTCTTCACGACCCGGATGGCCACCGGTGAGTTCGACCCCGCCGATCAGGTGAGCTACACCGCGATCACCAAGGATCAGATCGAGAGCCCGGCCCACCAGCGGCTCGCCGAGCAGGTGGCGGCCAACTCGCTGGTGCTGCTGAAGAACGACCCGGTGGACGGCGCCGCCGTGCTGCCGGCCGACCCGGACAGTCTCGACCGAGTGATCGTGGTGGGAAACCTGGCGAACACGGTCACTCTGGGCGGCTACTCGGGCGACCCGACCGTACAGGTCAACGCGGTGCAGGGCATCAGGAACGCGTTGCCGCAGGCGACCGTCTCCTTCGACGCCTGCGCCACGTCCACGACCGCCGCCGCACCGGCCGCTTGCGACCCGCAGACACTGGCCGACCTGCCGTCCGCGGACCTGGTCGTGGTGTTCGTCGGCACCGACCAGAACGTGGCGACCGAAGGCAAGGACCGCGCGACGCTGGCGTTGCCCGGCAACTACCAGTCACTGATCGACCAGGTCAGCGCGGCCGGCAACCCGCGGTCGGTGCTGGCCGTCCAGGCGAGCGGGCCGGTGGCGATCGAACAGGCGCAGCGCACGTTCCCGGCGGTCGTCTTCGGGGCCTACAACGGGCAGAGCCAGGGAACGGCGCTGGCCAGCGTTCTCTTCGGGGCGCACAACCCCAGCGGGCGGCTCAGCTTCACGTGGCAGAAGGACGACTCCCAGCTGCCCGACATCCAGAACTACGGCCTCACGCCGGCGCAGACCGGTGGGCTCGGCCGCACCTACCAGTACTTCACCGGAACGCCGAGCTATCCGTTCGGTCATGGGCTGAGCTACACCACGTTCGCCTACGGCAAGGTGCGCGCCGACCGCTCCAGCACGACCCCGGACGGCCGGGTCACGGTCCACGTCGACGTGACCAACACCGGCACCAGGGCCGGTGCCACCGTCGCCCAGGTGTACGCCACCATGCCCGAGGTCGCCGGTCTTGACCTGCCGGCCAAGCGGCTGGCCGGTTTCCAGAAGACCAGAATCCTGCAGCCGGGCGAACGCCAGGCCATCGCTGTCCGGATCCCGGCGAGCGACCTGGCCTTCTACGACGAGAAGCAGCGCAAACAGGTGGTCTACAACGGGCGTTACCAGTTCCAGGTGGCCACCGACGCGGCCCACGTCGTCGGTTCCGACACGGTCCGCATCCACGGGCGCATCACACCGCGGATCTCGTCCGTCAGTGTGCAGCCCGACCGGGTGCAGCTCACCCCGGGTGACAGGGTCGACCTCGACGCCAGGAACCCGTGGATCGCCGACGACACCACTCAGGCCGGCCAGCATGTGCGTGCCGATCGAGTCGTCGAAGCGGTCTACAACGATGAATCGTTCGCCGACCTCCAACGAGCCCGAGTGACCTACCGCAGCAGCAACCCGCGCGTGGCGACGGTGAACCAGCGGGGCCGGATCACCGCGATCTCGGCCGGCGTCACCACCATCGCGGTAACCGTCGGCGGTGTCACCGGCACCACCCCGATCGTGGTCAAGCAGCCGTTCTCGCTCGACGCCCCGGCGCTGGCCGAGGCGGGGAGCAGCCTCACCGCCACGGTCACGCTGCCCAACCCCGGCCCCGTCGCGCTGACCGGCGTCACCCTGACTCTCGGCACGCCGGACGGCTGGACGGCGACCCCGGACGGCCCAACCACCTTCACGTCGGTCGCGCCCGGCCAGACGGTACGGGCCTCGTGGACGGTCACGGCGCCGGACAAGCCTGGAATCGCCGAACTCACGGCCGCAGCGACCTTCCGCAGCGTCAACGGGCCGGCGACCACGTCGGCGACCCGGACCGTCTCGTTGCCGTTCCCCTCACTCGCCTCGGCTTACGGCAACGTGGGAATCAGCGACGACGCGCAACCGGCAGCCGGCAACATCGACGGCGGTGGCTACTCCTATTCCGCGCAGGCGCTCGCCGCGGCGACGCCGGCCATCGTCCCCGGCGGCGCCGTCACGCACGACGGTCTCACCTTCACCTGGCCGGCGGCCGGCGCGGGCAGCCCCGACAACGTGGTCGCGGGTGGGCAGACCATCGCACTGCAGGGCTCCGGCACGAAACTCGGCCTGATCGGTGCCGGCGTCAGCGGCACCGCCTCCGGCCCGGCCACCGTCACCTATACCGACGGCACCACACAGAGCTTCACCCTCGCGTTCACCGACTGGTACGCGAACAATCCGGCGCCCGGCGGCGCCATTGTCACGTCTCTGGCCTACCACAACACCGTGAGCAACCCGCGGGTCAGGAAAGTCAGCCTCTACTCCACATCGACTGCGCTGGATCCTGCGAAAACGGTCCGCTATCTCACGCTGCCCAACATCAGTCAGGGTGTGAGCGCCGCCCAGACGAGCATGCACATCTTCGCCACTGCGATCGGGTAAGACACCGGCGCCGGCTCCCGGGCAGGTCCCGGGAGCCGGCGACATGGCCGTATCAGCGTGACTGGACGCGGGCCAGCCAGCCGTTCGGGTCCTCGCGGACGCGGTCGACAGCGCTGAGCGCGGCGCCGATCACCGCGGCATCCGGGCCCAGCGGCGCCGGGCGGACCTCGATCGGTGCCCAGTTCGCGCTCAGGACACGGCGGCGCAGTTCCCGGTTGATGCCGTCGACCAGCCAGGACGCCAGCAGCGAGTAGCTGCCGCCGAGCAGGACCGTGTCGACCGACACCAGGTTGACCAGGCCGGCGACGGCAATGCCGAGGGCGGTGGCAGCCTCGTCGAGAGCGTCCAGGATGCGAGGGTCACCGGCAGAGACCAGCGTGTCGATGGCAACGGCCGGAGAGCCACCGCCGTCGCGCCCGTCATGGTTGGCCGCTGCGAGGATCGCCGTCAGCCCGGCGTAACACTGCAGACAGCCGACCGCCCCGCAGGCGCACGACGGTCCGTCGCTGCGGACCATGACGTGTCCGAGCTCGCCCGCCCAACCACCCAGCTGCGCACCGTTGAGCAGCAGACCGGCGCCGATGTCGAACTCGCCGCTGACGCAGACGAAGTTGCGCATCGCCTGCCCGGAGGCGTACCACTCGCCGAGGGCGGCAAGCCGGGCGTCGTTGCCGACCAGGATCGGCAGGGCAGCCGATCCGGAGGAAACAGATTCGGACAGGGCGGCGCCGGCGTCCACGTCGCGCCATCCGAGCGTCGGCGCGAACCTGACGATCGAGTTGTCCTGCACCGGTCCTGGCGCGGCCATGGTGGCGCCGACGACGGTGAGGTGCTCCGCGGCGGCGGCCTCGATGGCGCGGTCCGCCATCGCGGCCAATCGTGGTAGCACGGTTGCCGGGTCGGTGCCGTCGTACGGGACGAAGTCCAGGTGCCGGACCGCGCCGGTGAGGTCGACGACACAGGCGGACAGGACGTCCGCGCGGATGTCGAGGCCGAGGCCGGCGGGTCCGGTACGCGCCAGGCTCAGTCCGACCCGGGGCCGGCCGCTGGATCCGGAGCGGGCGGGGCCGGCCTCGATGATCAGTTCGGCGGCGAGCAGGTCGTCGACGATGCGCGAGATGGTCGGCCGGGTCAGTCCGGTGGCCGTGGACAGCTCGCTGCGCGAGATCGGCGTGTCCTGCGCCGCGACGATCTGCCGGAACGTCAGGACCAGGTTGTGGGCGCGGAGACTGTCCTGGCGGATCGGGATATCGACGTGGGGCGCGACGCGATGCACCGGTTTGGTCATGAGGCCAGGTCGTCGGCGTATGCGGCGGCCTGCCCGCTGGGCAGGTCACCGTCGGCGATGACGGTGATGACGCGGCGGCTCAGGACGGACTCGGGTTCCAGTCGCAGCGGTTGTTCCCAGGCGAGCGACGACCCGACGCCCAGGTAGTCGCGGGTACGCACGAACCATCGGTCGGCCTGGGTCGCGGCATCGGCGCCGAGGAAGACCAGAGTCCAACCGGGTCCGGCGACGGAAAGCCAGCGGGCAGCCCGGCCGTGCACGGCGTCAGTGCCCGTCCCGGTCTCGGCGGTGATCCGGCAGTCGACGAACGGAGCCCGCCAGAAGAAGCCGCCGAACCCGGCGCCGATCCGGCCGTGCGCGGCCGGGCTGCGGATCGGCAGCTCCCGGCCGGCGACGTTGGTGAGGGTGAAACCGAACTCGAGGGCCCAGACGTCCGGGCTGAGCAACCGGGCGGAGATCTCGCGGCGTTCCGACAGCAGTGGGTCGCCGTCGATGGTGCTCCAGCGCAGGGTATGGCTGAGCTGGGTGGGCGTGCGCCGCAGCCAGCGCACGTGCTGCTGGCTGCCCTGGTTGTCCAGCCATGCCGGCCCGTGACCCGGGATGAAGGTGCGCCCACCCCAGAAGTTGTGCCTGTCCACTTCGGCGACCGCGACACTGACGCCGAGATGGTGCCGGTGTGACGCCGGCATCAGCTCCGTCACCGTGGTGCCGGCCAGCGTACGGACGGGGTGCAGGTAGGGCCGGGGCGCCAGTGAGGCCGGCAGGGATGGGCGCCACGCGTACTCGGCGACGGCATGGTCGCCGAGACGCAGGACCTCGACGGCGTCACTTGTCACGGTTGCAGGATAGTGTCACGCGGCCGCGGGTGTGACCGCGGTTGCTTCGACGACCGTGGTTCCCGGCCCGTCGATCGTGCCCTGTACGGCGCTGTCGCGCAGGTGCCCGCGCCCCGCGGCCGCGTCGTAGCCGCCGATCAGCCGCACCCGGATCAGCAGCGCCCGGTCGCCGGCCACACGGACGGCCGGCGCGGAGGACGCCTGCACCGTCAGGTCCTGCAGCACGGTGCCGGCGCCGAGCAGGGCCAGCGTGGCTGCCCCGGCGTTGCCCTGGACGCCGCCGTAGAACTTCGTGGCGCTCGCCGCGATGTCGTAGGAAATCACCACCTCGCCGTCGCCGCGGACGGTCACGCCTGACTGGTGTGGCCAGATCCGCACCTGTTCGCGGTAGTGGCCGGCCTTCATGACGATCTCGACGCGGCCGCGGGCGTCGCGGGTCGCGCCGAGTGCGGCCAGCAGGCTGCCGTAGTCGCCGGTGCCGTCGAGGGCCACGGTCACCGTTCGCGGGGTCCGGTTCGCGGGGGTCCGCGGGCCGGCGTACCGGCGCACCAGGTCCTTGACCCTGGACGCCGGATCGGGGACGTAGGCGTAGAAGGCGGCGGGGTCGAAAGCGGTCCCGGCGGAGTCGGTGCGCCCGGCTGTGCCGGTGAACAGATTGCGCCGCTGGACCAGCTGCGCGGCCGGACCATGCACCACGAGCGGATCGTTGACCTGATCGAAGACGCTGTCCTCGACGACCACCTTCGCATTGTTGCGACTCATCGTGCCGTACTGGGTCACCTCGGTCAGGTAGTTGTTGTAGAGATGGGCGGCCTCGGTGTTGTCCAGGCTCCAGTTGCGCTGCACGGTGTTGCGAACCCAGTTGTGATGCGCGGTCAGCTTCGTCACGGTGTTCGAGGTCCACCCGACGCCGAGTGCCTTGTTGATGTCGCTGATCACGTTCCAGGAGAGCGTGACGTGGTCGCTGTCCTTGCGCACGTCGATACCGCCGTCGCCGACCCGCTCGATCTTCACGTGGTCGATCCACACGTGGTCGGCGGTGTCGAGGCGGATGCCGTCGTTGTCGTTGTCGGCGCTCTTGCCGTCGAAATCGCCGGGGATGTAGGAATCCCGGATGGTCAGATTCCGGATGATCACGTTGCGGGAGCGGTCGAGGAACAGCCCGCCACCGACCAGCTCGGCACCCGGGCCCGCGCCGATGATGCTCTTGTCCGGGCCGACCCGGATCATGTCGCCGAACGGGTCCACCCGGATGCTCCCGGTGACCTGCACGATCAGCGGTTCCGGTGCGGAGGCGTAGGCGCGCAGTTCGGCGAGGGTGCCGGCCCGCACGGTCCGGCCCGCGGCGCCACCGGTGGTGCCGGCGGCGAAGCCTGTCGGCTGATCGGTCCAGGACGGGTCCGGAACGGCAGCCGGGGGAGCGGCGGACGCGGCGGGAGCAGTGACCATGGCGGCTACCAGGACGAGAGTGGCGAGTGGGCGTTTCATGGTTCCTCCGAGGCGGCGATGACGAGTGGGCCGAAGTCGGCGTGGCCGTGGGAGCCGAGCGCGAACAATCCGAGGGTGGCGCCGATCCAGTGGCCCGGCGTGGCCTGGACCGGCGGCCCGTACTGCGTCCAGCCGGTCCCGGAGTCGGCGGCGAACCGGGTGATCGCGCCGTCGGCGACGGTGACGGCGAGCCGCACCGGCCTGTCCACCGGCACCGGCGGGCTCACGTCGCGTTCGGCCTCGCCTGCGGCGTCGGCCGTCCGGCAGACCAGGACGGGCCCGCCAGGCCGTTGTTCGAGACCGATCCAGCAGTACGCCTGACCGAGCACCGTGAGCCCGGCCCGTGCCCCGATCCCGGCGTCGAGGTGAACCGTGGTCTCGGCGCGGACCCGGGGGCCGGGTAACCGGCGGCCGAGCACGGCGGGAGCCTTGCGCAGGTCGTCGCCCGGACGGCAGAGCAGCCGGAGTC
The DNA here is from genome assembly GCF_003259845.1 of Actinoplanes lutulentus. Taxonomy (GTDB): domain Bacteria; phylum Actinomycetota; class Actinomycetes; order Mycobacteriales; family Micromonosporaceae; genus Actinoplanes; species Actinoplanes lutulentus. The sequence goes on along the minus strand of NZ_QLMJ01000008.1, from coordinate 153,155 downwards.
CGTCCGCATCGGGGAGCCGGGTGCTCCAGCCGGGCTCCGGGTTGGCCGGCCAGGTCCACTCCGGTGTGCCGGCGAACGGGCGGGGCGTGTGCGTCGTGGTGGCGGGTTTGCGGTGCCGCCGAACCGGGGCCCCGCGGTCGCCGATCACCGGCCAGCCGTTGCCGTCCCAGGTCATCGGCTGCAGGTGCACGACTCTTCCGTACGCATGAAGGTCCTGGAAATGCAGGAACCAGGACTCGCCCGCCGGGGTCTGGACCCACGCGCCCTGGTGCGGGCCGTTGACGGTGGTGTCGCCCTGGGTGAGCACGATGCGGGGTTCGTAGGGTCCGAGAACGTCGCGGGATCGCATCGCGTACTGCCAGCCGTGTTGCACCCCACCGCCGGGTGCGAAGATCCAGTACCAGCCGTCGTGCTGGTACCACTTGGGTCCCTCCAGGGTGCGGCAGCCGGGGATGGAGTCGCCGTCGACGATCACGGTTCCGGTGTCGAGGGGTCCGGTCAGGTCGGGCCTCATCCGGTACGCGGTGAGCCGGTTGTTGAAGCCGCAGCGGCTCTTGGCCCAGCCGTGCACCAGGTAGGTGTTGCCGTCGTCGTCCCACAGTGGGCACGGGTCGATCAGGCCGCTGCCGGGCAGGATCAACCGCGGTTCGGTCCACGTGCCGGCCGGATCGTCGCTGGTGGTGACGTAGATCCCGTGATCGGGATCGGGGTAGACGATCCAGAATCGGCCGTCGTGGTGGCGTAGTGCCGGAGCCCAGACGCCGCAACCGTGCCGGGGGGTGCGGTAGAAGTCCTCGGGCCGGAGCCGCTCGAGCGCGTGCCCGACGAGCCGCCAGTTCACCAGGTCGGTCGAGTGCAGCAGGGGGAGGCCGGGCACCCGGTTGAAGCTGGAGGCGGTCATGAAGAAGTCGTCGCCGACTCCGATGACGTCGGGGTCGGAGAAGTCGGCGTAAAGGATCGGGTTGCGGTAGTGGCCGTCGCCGGTGTCGGCGGTCCACGGCGCGGTCATCGATGGGCCTGCCGGGCCGCGGTCAGCACCTGATCGGTCGGGGAGCCGTCGGCAACCAGTACGGACAACTGCCGGGTGAGCACGCCGTCGGCCGGAACGACCCGTTGCTGGTCCCAGGCGAGCGCCGAGCACACGCCGGCGTAGTCGTCGAAGCGCACGAACCAGGGGTCGGCGGAGATGGCGTCGGTGAGGAAGACCAGGGTCCAGTCGGCGGCGCCGGGTTGACTGCCGCTGAGAACCACCCAGGGATCGCGGCTGCCGTGCACGTCGCCGTGGGAACCCTCCCCGTATGCGCGTACCCGGGTGAGCCCTGCCGGGGCCCGCCAGAAGAACCCGCCGTAGCCGGCGCCGGTGCGTCCGCGAGCGGCGGGGCTGTCGATGGTGAGCGAACCACCGGTGGCGCTGCGCAGTGAGAACTCCACGCGGAGCAGCCATGCCGTGCCGTCGATCGGGCGCACGGCCAGGCTGCGTCGTTCGAGAGCCACCGGCTGCCCGTCGCGGTCCAGCCACTCGAGTTCCTGGACGAGCCGGTCGGCGGAGCGGTGCAGCCAACCGGCGTGCCGCTGCCGGCCGTGGTTGTCGAGAGCGAGGGAGCCGTGTCCGGTGACGTAGGTGCGCCCGCCCCAGAAGTTGGCGTCGTTCAGGGCCGGTACCGCGATGCTCGCGCCGAGGTGGTGGACATGGTCGTCCGGCATGAATCCCGTGACGGTGGTGCCGCCGAGGGTGGTGACCGGATGCAGGTAAGGCCGGGGCGAGACGGTGGGGGGCAGGTGCGGATCCCACACGTACCGGGCCACCACCCTTCCGGCGCAGGAAAGGTCATGTGCCTGTGCTGTCGGCATGGACGGCAAGCTAGTGCGGTCGCCGCAGTTAAGTCAACCTCTGAAACAAATTACCGCTGTTCGTGAAAGTCGAGGTGGCGATGCTGTTGACATACACGCCTCACGATAGATAAAACACTGAAACAAATCGATGACAGAAGGGAAATCTTGTGGACGACCGCCACGATGGCCCCCGGCTCGATCGGCGCCGCCTGCTCGGGCTCGCCGGCCTGACCGGGCTCGCCGCGACCCTGCCCGCCTGCAGCCGCGGGTTCGGCGGCAAGGGCGGTGATGACGGCAAAATCGAACTGAACATGGTCTGGTGGGGCGACGCCCAGCGTGCCGAGCTCACCCAGAAGGCCCTCGACATGTTCCAGGCCGCCCATCCCGGCATCCGCGTCCGCACCGAATATCAGGACAGCAGCCCGTACAAGGACAAACTCGCCGCCCGCTTCGCGGCGGGCGACCCACCCGACCTGATGGCGATGCGCTTCGACAGCCTGCGCGAGTACGCCGACCGCGGCACCCTGCTCGACCTGACCCCGCATCCCGAGATGAACCAGTCCGGGCTCACCAGCTCGGCCCGTGCGCTCGGTACGGTCGGTGACAAGAGCTTCGGCGTACCGTCCGGCCTCAACACGATCGGTTTCATCGTGGACAAAGGCCTCACCGACAAGTTCGGCGTGGCGATCCCCGACGGCAACACGTGGAGCTGGGACGATTTCGCCGCCTTCGCGCAGCAGGTCACCAAGGCCAGTGGCGGCAAGGTGTACGGCGCCAGCATCGACGCGTGGACAGTGGCGAACCTGCTGGTCTTCGCCCGCCAGCGAGGCGAGGATTTCTTCACCGCCGACGGCAGGCTCGGCGCCACCGCGGCCACCGTCACCGCCTGGTACCAGCTCGTCGCGGACCTTCGAAAGGCCGGTGGGGTGCCACCGGCCGGATTCATCGATCAGAACAACGGCACCTCGCCCGCGCAGTCCTACCTGGCCAAGAAGTCGATCGCATCGCAGATCATCCCGACCAACAACCTGCTCGGCTACAACCAGGCCTGTGGCGGCAACCTCCAGCTGTTGCGCGTCCCGGGGGAGACCCAGGGTCCGCGACGCGGGCAGTCCATCGACACTCCGGCCCTGTGGTCGATCGCCGCGTCCTCGCGGCACCCGGCAGAAGCCGTCACGCTGCTCAACTTCCTGATCAACGACACGGAGGCCGCGAAGGTCGCCGGGGTCACCCGGGGTGTGCCCGCCAGCCGAACCGTCGCCGAGACGATCACGTCCGGGCTGGAACCGGACAACAAGCGCTCCAGCGAATTCCTGGCCGCGCTGCAGAAGGAGAAACTGCCGGAGTCCTACCCGTACCCGGTCGGCGCCAGCAAGCTCACCAACATTCTCAAGACGCTCACCACCGAGGTCGAGTTCGGCCGGATGAGCCCCGCCGACGCCGGCAAGCAGTTCATCGCCGAGGCGCAGAAGGCGATCGCACCATGACGGCGCCGGCCCGCGCTCTCGCAGCGGCCCCGCGCCGGCGCAGACGCCAGGACCGGGCCGGCTACCTCTTCCTGCTGCCGTGGTTCGGCGGACTGCTGTTCATGATCGTGCCGTTCTTCGCCTCGCTGTACCTGGCGTTCACCGAATACGACCTGCTCACCCCGCCGCGATGGGCCGGTTTGGACAACTTCCGCGAGATGCTCGGCGACGCGCTGCTGCACCAATCGCTGAAGGTGACCTTCATCTACACGCTGGTGTCGGTCCCGCTGTCGCTGGCCGTGGCGCTCGGGGTGGCGATCGTTCTCGACCGCGGCGTTCGCGGGCTGGCTGTCTACCGCAGCGTCTATTACCTGCCGTCACTGCTCGGCGGCAGCGTCGCCATCGTCATGCTCTGGCGGTACCTGTTCGGCTACGACGGCATCGTCAATGATGCCCTGGCCTGGTTCGGTATCACCGGCCCGGCCTGGACCACCGACCCGGACTACGCGCTGAGCACTCTGATCCTGCTGCACGTCTGGACCTTCGGCGCCCCGATGGTGATCTTCCTGGCCGGGCTGCGGCAGATCCCGGCGATGTATTACGAGGCCTCCGCGATGGACGGCGCCTCGAAGTGGCGGCAGTTCCGGTCCATCACGCTGCCGCTGCTGAGCCCGATCATCTTTTTCAACCTCGTCCAGTCGCTGATCGCGTCGTTCCAGACCTTCACCCAGGGTTACGTGCTCAGTAACGGCAGCGGCGGCCCGGCCGACTCCACCTTGTTCTACAACCTGTACCTCTACCAGAAGGGATTCGCCGAGTTCGATATGGGCTACGCCTCGTCGATGGCCTGGCTCCTACTGATGATCATCGCGGGGTTCACCGCGATCAACTTCCTCACGGCCCGCTTCTGGGTCTTCTACGACAACTGACGGGCCGTGCCATGACGCTCACCGAGACCCGTACCCCGCCCGCGGCGATCGACCCCGCCGCCGCGCCACCCGTCCGCAGGCGTCCCCGGTTCATCAGGTACGTCCTGCTCAGCGGCGGCGGCATCGTCATGATGTACCCACTGCTCTGGATGATCTCGAGCTCGGTCAAGCCCAGCAACAGCGTCTTCACCGACGAGTCGCTGTGGCCGGCGGTCTTCGACTTCGGCAACTACGCCCGCGGCTGGACCGCGCTCAGCGCACCCTTCGAGGTCTACCTCGCCAACTCGCTGATCATCGTCACCCTCAGTATCGTCGGCAATCTACTGTCCTGCTCGCTGGCCGCCTATGCCTTCGCCCGTCTGCGATTCGCCGGCCGCAAGCTGTTCTTCGCGCTGATGCTCGGCACCATGATGCTGCCCGGTCACGTCCTGGTCGTCCCGCAGTACGTCATGTTCGACAAGCTCGGCTGGCTCAACACCTACTACCCGCTGCTGGTGCCGCACTTCCTGGCCACCAACGGCTTCTACATCTTCCTGATGGTCCAGTTCATGCGCTCGCTGCCGCAGGAACTCGACGACGCTGCCCGCATCGACGGCTGTGGCCCGTTCCGCACCTTCTGGAAGGTCATCATGCCGTTGTGCCTGCCGGCCTTCGCCACCACGGCCATTTTCACCTTCATCTCGGTGTGGAACGAGTTCTTCAGTCCACTGCTGTACCTCACCGACCCCGAGCTCTACACCGTTCCGCTGGCCGTGCGGCAGTTCATGGACTCCGAGGGGCAGAGCATGTGGGGCGAGATGTTCGCGATGTCGTTCGTCTCCCTCGCGCCGGTGATCGGCTTCTTCATCGCCGGGCAGAAATACCTGGTCAAGGGAATCGCCACCACCGGATTGAGGTGACTTCCCGCCTCCATCCCCATCCCCATCCCCCGTGTCTACCCCGACAGGTAGGCAGTCGAAGGAGACGTCATGTCCAGATTCGGCAGCAACATCAGATCCAAGCGATGGTGGGCCGGCGCGCTGACGGTGCTCGTGGCGCCGCTCGCCGTCGTGGCGGCTTCCGCCTTGCAGGCCGAGGCGGCGGTCGCGCCCGTGCCCGGCAGTACCTATACCTTGGCGGCTGCGAATAGCGGCCGGTGTGTTGACATCCCTGATGGTTCGAAGGACAACGGTGCGTTGTTGCAGCAGTGGGGTTGTCACGCTGATTACGCGTGGCAGCAGTTCGTGGTGCAGCAGGTCAGTTCCGGTGTTTTCACGTTGGTGAGTGTGAATTCCGGTAAGTGCGTTGATGTGCCTACTGATGCGGTTGCCGGGACGCGGTTGCAGCAGTGGGGGTGTGGTGATGCGGCCAAGACTGGTCAGCAGTTCAGGTTCACCGCCAGTGGCAGCGGTACCTATCAGCTCACCAGTGTGCGTTATGGGCTGTGTCTGAGTGTGCGTGACGCCACCGCCAATGGTGCCGCGGTGGTGGTCGACACCTGTGCCACCAGCAGTACCCAGCAGTGGGGCTTCACCTTCGTCACCGGAGGCGCCGAAGGTGGTGCGACGTGCCCGTGCACGGTGGCATCTGACGGCACCGGCCAGTACAAGACGGTGCAGGCGGCGATCGACGCGGTGCCGGCGAACAACACATCGCGCCGGGTGATCACGATCAAAGCAGGTACCTACCGGGAGATCGTCACCATCCCGTCGAACAAGCCCTACATCACCCTGCAGGGCGCCGGTTCGGCCGCGAGCGGCGTGGTCATCGTCAACAACCACAGCAGCGCGGGTGGTTACGGCACCTCGGGCAGCGCCACGTTCTTCGCCAACGGCAAGGAATTCAACGCCGCCAACCTGACGATCAAAAACGACTACGGTACGGGCAGCCAGGCCGTCGCGCTGAACCTGAACGCTGACAAGATCATCCTAAGGAACGTACGGGTGCTCGGCAACCAGGACACGCTGCTGACCAACTCGGGCCGTGCCTACGTCGTGAACTCCTACATCGAGGGCACCACCGACTTCATCTTCGGCGGCTCGATCGCGGTGTTCCACAACAGCACGATCCACAATGTCAGCTCCACCGGCGGCGTGATGACCGCTGCCAACACCGCCGCCGCGAACACCTACGGCTACCTGTTCTACAAGTGCACGGTCAACAACGGTGGCGGTACCAATGTGACCACCCTCGGCCGCCCCTGGGGACCTGCCGCCCAGGTCCTGTACCGCGAGTCCACGCTCAGCGCCGGCATCAAATACACGGCGCCGTGGCAGGACATGTCCTCCAACTCGTGGAAGAACGCGCGCTTCTTCTCCTACAAGAACACCGGCGCCGGTGCGGCCGTCAACAGCAACACCCCGCAGATGAGTGACTCCCAGGCAGCGAACTACACCCCGCAGAAGTACCTGGCCGGCTCCGACGGCTGGAACCCGCTGTAACCCTCCTTCCCCCAAGGAATCCCCATGAAGAAGAAGAGCCGAAGGCTGGCGTTGCTCGCCGGCCTCGCCATGGTCATACCCAGCGCCTTCATCGCCGTCTCGTCGCTGCCGTCCGCAGCCGCCGTCGCCCCCGCAGCCGGCAGTACCTATACCTTGGCGGCTGCCAGCAGCGGCCGGTGTATTGACATCCCTGATGGTTCGAAGGACAACGGTGCGTTGTTGCAGCAGTGGGGTTGTCACGCTGATTACGCGTGGCAGCAGTTCGTGGTGCAGCAGGTCAGTTCCGGTGTTTTCACGTTGGTGAGTGTGAATTCCGGTAAGTGCGTTGATGTGCCTACTGATGCGGTTGCTGGTACCCGGTTGCAGCAGTGGGGGTGTGGTGATGCGGCCAAGACTGGTCAGCAGTTCAGGTTCACCGCCAGTGGCAGCGGTACGTATCAGCTCACCAGTGTGCGTTATGGGCTGTGTCTGAGTGTGCGTGACGCCACCGCCAATGGTGCCGCGGTGGTGGTCGACACCTGTGCCACCAGCAGCACCCAGCAGTGGGGCTTCACCCTCGTCGCCGGAGGAAGCAGCGGCACCTGGTCCGACAAAGCTGACGGTTTCGCGGCCACCAACGGCGGAACCACCGGTGGCGCCGGCGGCACCACGGTCACCGTCACCACCTACGCCGACCTGCTGAAGTACGCCACCGCCACGGCCGCCTACGTGATCAAAGTCAATGCGACCATCACGGTGCCGGCCATGGGCTACGAGATCCCCGTCAAGTCGAACAAGACGATCGTCGGAGTAGGCAAGAACGGGCGGATCAAGAACGGCGGCTTCTTCCTCGGCTCCGGCATCAGCAACGTCATCATCCGGAATCTGACCATCGGGGAGACCGCGATGGCCTCCGACGACCCGGACGACAAGGACTTCGACTACGACGGCATCCAGATGGACACCGCCAACCACATCTGGATCGACCACAACACGTTCGCGAACATCAACGACGGCTACATCGACTCCCGCAAGGACACGTCGTTCGTGACCGTCTCCTGGAACATCATGGGCAACCACAACAAGACCTTCGGAATCGGCTGGACGACGAACGTGACCGCCCGGGAGACGATCCACCACAACTGGATCTTCAACACCAATCAGCGCAACCCCAGCGCGGACAACCTGCAATACGCGCACCTCTACAACAACTACCTGCAGAACGTCACCGGCTACGGCAACTACGCCCGCGGCGCCACCAAGATGGTGATCGAGAACAGCTACTTCGAGAAGGTCAACGACCCGTTCTCCCCGGACACGGCCAACGGTGCCCAGCTCAGACAGAGCGGCAGCATCCTGGTCAATTGCACCGGAGCGTCGACGACATCGGGCTCAGCCTTCGCACCGAGTGACTTCTACTCTTACACCCTCGATCCGGCGGCGAACGTCCCCGGCATCGTCAAAGCCGGGGCCGGGCCGCAGGCCACCATCGGGCTCTAGCCAATCCCGGCTGCGCGCCCACCACCACGTGGGTGCGCAGCCGGCCGTTGGCGAAGGAGCGCGGCCCGCGCCAGAACAGGCCGCCGTAACCGGCGAGGGCGTGAAAAGTCGCGTTCAGGGTCTTGGAGGTCACTGCGACCATGGCTGCATGGTGTGGTTCTCCGGCGCTCGATGGCGCCGCCCAGCTCGTCTGGCTGCTGCCGCGACCGTTGCCGCAGCCCTGGTAGCGGTGGTGGTGTGGGGGCGGCATCCGCTGGCGAACACCCTGGCCGCGACGAGCTGGGACGTGCTGGGACGTGCCTCCTGGATCGCCCCGGTCGTCGAAGCGGGGAACCACGATGCTGCGATCGTCATCCTGCGACAGCTTCTCGCCGAACAGACCCGCCTGATCGGCGCCGACCATGCCGATTCACTGACCACCCGCCGAAACCTTGCCGACGCCCTGGAAGAGAACAGTCCACGCGAAGCCGCGGCGGCCTACCAGAGGCTGCTCGATGACTGCGTGCGCATCATGGGCACGGAACACTCCTACACCCTGGTCACTCGCTGTGAAGTCGTGAAGCGGGACGCCGACCACGACAATCCTCAGCAGACCGTGGCCCGCTTCGAGGAGCTGCTCGGCGACTGCCGCCGCATCCTCGGATCGGACTGACCCGGGTCACGCTCGGCGTACGAGCGTCCTTGGCCAACTGGCACGGAGAGACCGGTCACTTCGACGAGGCGAACGAGGAGTACCACGACGTCAGGTCATGTCGCGTACCCAGGCTACGCCGCCGCTCAGCAGAAGAAGGGTGAAGAAGACGCCGATCTTGGCCCATGGAATGTCGGCGAGCCCGCTATCAAGGCCGATCGACAGGCTGATGCCGAAACAGAAGGCGAACATGAGCACCAAGAAGATCGTGATGAGGTTGAACGCCAGGCTCTCGCGCTGCCAGAACGCGACTCCGCCGATGATCGTTCCGGCGAGCGGCACCAGCGAGAACATGGCCAGGATCAGTGCGAGCCGTAACCGTCGCAGCGTGGTCATCGAGCCTCATCAGCCTCCGCACTGGAGTGCCCGTACCAAGGGATCTTGTTCGATGCCGCTGTCCATGAGAACGCCATCCTTACGAGTATCGATCAGGAGCCGGCGATCGGGCCGAACACCGTCTCGAAAATGGCGGTCCCGGCCGCGGTAGCACCGGAGACCACCAGCGGAGGGTGGACGGTGGCTGTGTGAGCTCAGGACAGCGTTGCGCCGGGCGTGCCCGTGTGTGGTTTGACCGCGAGTACCGGCCGGTCGGCATCCAGCAGGATGCGCTGCGCTGTACTGCCCAGGAAGAGTTTGCCGACCGGGCTGCGTTTGCGGAGGCCGATCACGATGACCGACGCCGTCACTTCTTCGGCCGTGCGGAGCAGGTGATCGGCGAGTTCACCGGTGTGCGCGCTCGTGTGCAGGTGCAGCTGGACACCAGCGCGCCGGGCGCGTTCGGTCAGGTCGGCGATCGTCCGTTCGTCGGCAGCTTCGGCGCTGATGGGCGCGCCGCCACGGGGCGAGTTGACCAGCAGTAGCGGCTCCGCGCGCCGCTGGGCCTCGGTGATGGCCGCGTCGAAGGCGGCCTCTCCTTGCGGGGTGGGGAGGAAGCCAACGAGAACGGTCATGGGTGGGGCTCCTCGCGTCTGATGGTGCGGTCCGCAGTGGTGGTTGTGGCCGGCGTCGTCGCTGCGGCCTCGGCCTCGGCGGCGGGGGCCGGACCGGGTTCCTGGGTCGCTCCGGTGAGGGAGGCGGCAGCGGTGGCCGGCGGGGCGGCCTGGGTGCGGCGTCGCAGCAGCTGGGCTGCCGGCAGCAGGATCACGGCGATCAGCACGGCGAGCAGGACGCCGGAGATCGGGCGGGTGACGAAGCCGGTGGGGTCGCCGTCGAAGAGCAGCAGGGAGCGGCGTAGCGAGGTTTCCAGCAGCGAGCCGAGGACGAAGGCGAGAACCATCGGGCCGGGGTCGAAACCGGCTTTCTTCATCAGGTAGCCGAGGACGCCGAACGCGATGACCAGCCCGATGTCGAAGACGCTGTTGTTGACGGTGTAGGCGCCGACGAGGGTGATCAGCACGGTGATGGGGGCGAGCACGGTGGCGCGGATCCGCAGGATGCGGACGAAGAGTCCGACCAGCGGGATGCTCATGATCAGTAGCAGGATGTTGCCGAGGTACATCGAGTTGACGACGCCCCAGAACAGTTCGGGGTTCTCGGTGATCAGCTGCGGGCCGGGGGTGACGCCCTGGATGAGCAGGGCGCCGAAGATGACGGCCATGGTGGCGTTGGCGGGGATGCCGAGCGATAGCAGCGGGATGAACGACGAGGTGGCGGCGGCGTTGTTGGCGGTTTCGGGTGCCGCGACGCCTTCGATGGCGCCGTTGCCGAAGCGCTCGGGGTGCTTGGAGCGCCGTTTCTCCAGGGCATAGGCGGCCAGGGAGGCGAGCACGGCGCCGCCGCCGGGCAGGATGCCGAGGAAAAATCCGAGGACGGAGCCGCGGCCGATGGCGCCGCCGGACTGTTTCAGGTCGGTGCGGCTGGGCCAGACGTTGGCGACGGTGGCCGGCGCGTGCACGGTGCGGTGGCGTTCCTCGAGGTTGTAGAGGATCTCGCCGAGGCCGAAGAGGCCCATCGCGATCGGGACGAAGTCGAGTCCGTCGGCCAGCGACAGGTTGCCGAGGGTGAAGCGTTCGGCGCTGGTGAAGTCGTCGCGGCCGACGGTGGCCAGCAGCAGGCCGATCGCGGCGGCGGTGAGGGCGCGCAGCCGGCCGCCGCTGCTGATGGTGGACACCAGCAGGATGCCGAGCAGGGCGAGCGCGGTGTATTCGGGTGGGCCGAAGTCGAGGGCGAACTCGGCGACGAGCGGGGCCACGAAGGTGAGCGCGACGATGGCGAGGGTGCCGCCGACGAAGGAGCCGATCGCCGCGATGCCCAGCGCGGTGCCCGCTCTGCCCTGCCGGGCGAGGGCGTGGCCGTCGAAGACGGTGACGACCGAGGACGCCTCGCCGGGCAGGCGCAACAGGACCGAGGTGATGGTGCCGCCGTACTGGGCGCCGTAGAAGATGCCGGCCAGCATGATGATCGCGGTGACCGGTTCGAGCCCGAAGGTGAGCGGTAGCAGGATGGCGATGGTCGCGGCGGGTCCCAGTCCGGGTAGGACGCCGATGAGCATGCCGATGACGACGCCGACGAGGCAGTAGAGCAGGTTCGTCGGCTCGAGGACGACGGCGAAGCCGTCGATGACCTCGGACAACGGTCCTCCCGGGGACGGTCAGAACAGGTGGGGGATGGTCACGTCGAGCGCGCCGACGAAGAGGGCGTAGAAGGCGACGACGATGCCGAGGCTGGTGAGGATCGACAGGCGCCAGGATTCTTTGCCGAGGAATTTCAGCCAGACGAAGGCGAGCAGGAAGGTCGGGATCTCGAAGCCGATGGTGGCGATGCACGCGACGTAGGCGACCATGCTGGACACCGCGGCGACCACCAGCAGGCTGCCGCGGGTGAACCGCTCGGCCTGGCCGGGCTGTCTGGCCTGCGTCGCCAGGGCGAGTCCTAAGACGACCAGAACGACCCCGATAATCAGCGGCCAGGTGCCGGGGCCGGGCTGGGACGGGCTGCCCGCGCCGAACGCCAGGGACCCGGTGATCGCCGTGACGCCGAGGACGACCACGACAGCTGCGGCAATCAGGTTGGCTGCCGGCCCCGCGGGCGGGGGCCGGTCGTCCACGGGCACGGCGCCCACGGCCGGCGCGGAGCCGCCCGTTGGCGCCGTGCCCCCCGCCGGTTCGGGGCCTGCCGCTGGTCCGGTGTTCACTTGCCGCTCAGGTCGATCTTGTGCTGGGCGACCAGGTCCTTGTAGGTGCTCAGGGAACCGTTCCACTGCTGCAGCAGAGCAGCGCCGTCCACCTCGTTGGCGGTCAGCAGACGCTCGGCGTTGAAGGTCTGATAGTCCTGGTCCGCGAACGACTTTCCGAAGGCGGTGCGCAGCCGGTCGATGACCTCTTTCGGAGTGCCCTTCGGTGCGACGATGGCCCGGGACTGCTGGACGGGAACGTTGTAGCCGGCCTCGGTGGCGGTCGGGGTGTCCGGCATGTAGGTGGGCCGTTGCGTGGCGAAGGTGACGATCGGGGTGGCCTTGCCCGCCTCGATCTGCTGCTTCGCCTCGCCGAGCTGCACCGCCGCGACGTCGACCTGACCGCCGAGGACCGCGGTCAGCGCGGGTGCGCCGCCGTTGAACGGCACCGCCGTGGCGTCGACGCCGGCTTGGTTGAACAGCAGCGTCTGGGTGAGCTGGCTGCCGGTGCCGACGCCGGTGGTGGCGAACTTGATGGGCCGTTTGGCGTCGACGATGTCCTTGACCGTGGTGAATCCGGTCTGGGGGTGCGCGATGAGCACGAAGTCATCCTGCGAGATGCCGGTGACGACCTCGTAGTTGTTGATGTCGACCGCCTGATCGGCCGGAACCGCCAGGGGAGTGATGTATGCCAGGGATCCCACGAAAACCATGATCGTGTATCCGTCGGGCTTCGCGGCGGCGAGTTCCTTGGCCGCGACCGCCCCGTTGGCGCCGGGCCGGTTCTGCACGGTGATGGGCTGCTTCAGGTCGGTGCTCGCCGGATCGGCGAGAGCGCGTCCGATCAGGTCGGTGCTGCCGCCGGCGTCCTGGCCGATGAGCAGCGTGACCGCGCGTTCGGGATAGGCCGCTGCGGCGGTGCCCGAGTCGTCGGAGTCAAGGTTGCCGCCGCACCCGGTGAGGGCGAGGACGGTTATGAGCCCTAGGGAGGGAAGGGTCTTCGTCATTGCGGTCTCCCGCTGTGAGGGGGGTCACTTGCCCAGCGAGCGTATGACCCTGCTTTCATGCCTGTCCAAGCCAATTGCTGCATCGATTGATACCTTCACGGCATGAACTACACCCTGGAGCAACTGCGGGGCCTGGTCGCGGTAGCTGAGGAGCTGCATTTCGGGCGTGCTGCGGCCCGGTTACGGATGACCCAGCCTCCGCTGAGCCGCCAGATCCAGAAACTCGAGGCCGCGGTCGGCGCCCAGTTGCTCGACCGCGACAACCGCCGGGTGGCGCTCACGCCGGCCGGCGAGGCGTTCCTCGCCGAGGCCCGCCGCATCCTGGCGATCGCCGAGTCGGCGCCGGAGTTGGCGCAGCGAGTCTCCTCGGGCTTCAGCGGGCTGGTCCGGCTGGGCTTCACCTCCGCCTCCACCTTCGGGATCCTCGGCCGGTTGCTCAACGAACTGGAACTGCACCTGCCCGAGGTGCACGTCGAGTTGTACGAGATGGTCACCCGCGAGCAGATCGCCGCGCTGGCCGGCCAGGACATCGACCTGGGCCTGGCCCGGCCGCCCTTCGACCCCGAGATGTTCGACTCCCGGCTGCTGCACCGCGAGGCCCTGCTGCTCGCGGTGCACGAGAGTCACCCGCTCACCGAGCTCAGCCGTCCGGTCGTCCCGGCCGACCTGGCCGGCGAGCCGCTGATCTTCCACTCGCAGCAGAAGGCCCGGTACTTCTACGACCTGGTGGTGAGCATGGTTCCGCTTGCCCAGGAGCGTGTCGTGCACACCGTGAGCCAGGTGATGACCATGCTGTGGCTTGTCTCGGCGGGGCGCGGCGTGGCCTTCGTGCCGGCCTCGGCGCAGTTGCTCGGGGTTCCGGCGGTCACCTACCTGCCGCTTCGCACACCGATTCCCCAACCGGTCGAGCTGCACCTGCTCTGGCCTCGCCACTCGCACAATCCGGCGCTGGAGCGGGTCCTCCAGGTCCTCGACGGGTTGATGCTCTAGAGGTATCAAGCAATGCTGAAACACTCTTGGACAGGCATCATCGAAGGTTTCTACGGTGGCCTGGTGACGCAGATTCCCCCTCTCGACCTCGCCGCCCGGCTCGGTTCCGGCCTGCTGTCGTTCCCCGTGACCCACTTCGACGAGCACCTCGCCTTCGACGAAGCCCGCTACCGCGAGCACCTGGCGTGGCAGGCGAGCTTCGGCGTCGCCGGTCTCTTCGCCGCAGGCGGCACCGGGGAGGGCTTCAGCCTCACCCCCGCCGAGATCGACGCCGTGGTCCGGGTCGCCGTGGACGAGGTCGGCGATCAGGTCCCGGTCGTCGCCCCGGCCACCGGCGGCACCGCCCTGGCCGCAGCGCAGGCCAGGGCCGCCCAGGATGCCGGCGCCGCCGGAGTCCTGCTGCTGCCGCCCTACCTGACCGAGGCCAGCCAGGCCGGTCTCATCGCTCACGTCGACGCCGTCTGCCGGGCCACCGACCTCGGCGTCATCGTCTACAGCCGGGCCAACGCCGTGCTCGATGACGTAACCGTGGCCACCCTCGCCGACCGCAACCCCAACCTGATCGGCCTCAAGGACGGCGTCGGCGACATCGAGCGGATGACGCGCACCTTTGCGAAGGTCGGCGACCGGCTGATCTACATCGGCGGGCTGCCCACCGCGGAGACGTTCGCGCTGCCGCTGCTGCAGCTCGGCGTCAGCACCTACTCCTCGGCGCTGTACAACTTCGTGCCCGAGTTCGCGCTGCGCTTCTATGCGGCGGTGCGCGCCGAGGACCGTACAGCCGTTTACGGGATGCTCAACGACTTCGTCATCCCGTACCTCGACATCCGCGACCGCTCCCGCGGATACGCCGTCTCGATCATCAAGGCGGGGCTGAGCGCGGTCGGCCGCGACGGAGGCCGGGTCCGGCCACCGCTGACCGACCTGAGCACGGACGAACGCGCTGAACTGTCCACCCTGATCGACAAGATCCGGCCATGAGCCCTGTCATCGAGCGCATCGAAGTCGTTTCCGTCGCCGGTCACGACAGCATGCTGCTCAACCTCAGCGGGGCCCACGGGCCGTTCTTCACCCGCACCGTCGTGATCATCACCGACAGTGCGGGCAACGAGGGTGTCGGCGAGGTTCCCGGCGGCGACGCCATCCGGCGTGTTCTCGAAACCGCGCAGGAGTCACTCATCGGCCGGCCGGTCGCCGAATACGGCTCGCTGCTGCGCAGCTTCGCAGCGACTCATGCGGGCCAGGACGTCCAGGGTCGCGGCCTCCAGACGTACGACCTCCGCGTCACCGTGCACGCCGTGACCGCTCTGGAGTGCGCCTTGCTGGACCTGCTCGGTCAGCACCTGGGTGTGCCGGTCGCCGAGTTGCTCGGGGAGGGCCGCCAGCGCGACAGCGTGCCGGTCCTGGGATACCTGTTCTACGTAGCGGACAGCACGCACACCGACCTGCCCTACGTCTCGGAGCCGTCGCCGGCCGACGCGTGGGAGCGGCTGCGCCGCCGGCCCGCGCTGACCCCGCCGGCGATCGTCGAGTTGGCGACGGCAGCCCAGCAACGGTACGGCTTCGCCGACTTCAAGCTCAAGGGCGGCGTCCTCCCCGGCGAGCACGAGATCGCGGCGGTCCGGGCGCTCGCCTGCGCGTTCCCGCACGCGCGGATCACCCTCGATCCCAACGGCGGCTGGCTGCTCGCCGACGCCATCCGGCTGTGCCGCGACGCCGGCGACGTACTGGCATATGCCGAGGACCCCTGCGGTGCCGAAGGTGAGTTGTCCGGCCGGGAGACGATGGCCGAGTTCCGCCGCGCCACCGGGCTGCGCACCGCGACCAACATGATCGCCACCGACTGGCGGCAGATGGCCCACGCCGTGCGTTCCCATGCCGTCGACATCCCGCTCGCCGACCCGCACTTCTGGACCATGCGCGGCTCCGTCCGCGTCGCCCAGCTCTGCCACGACTTCGGCCTGACCTGGGGTTCGCACTCCAACAACCACTTCGACATCTCCCTGGCGATGTTCACCCACGTCGGCGCCGCCGCGCCCGGCGACATCACCGCCCTGGACACGCACTGGATCTGGCAGGACGGCCAGCGGCTCACCCGTAACCCGTTCACGATCCGTGACGGCGCGATCGCCGTGCCGTCCACACCCGGTCTCGGCGTGGAACTCGACCGCGACGCCCTGGCCGCCGCGCACGAGCTCTATCGCGAGCACGGCCTCGGTGGCCGCGACGACGCCACCGCCATGCAATTCCTCGTCCCCGGTTGGCGCTTCGATCCCAAGCGCCCCTGTCTGGTGCGGTGACCACATGACCGATCGCATCTCCGGAATCTCCCTCTCCTCGGTCACCCTGCCGCTGAAGACCGCGATCAGCGACGCCAAGGTGCTCACCGGCCGGCAGCGCCCGATGACCGAGATCGCGTTCCTGTTCGCCGAGATCCACACCGCCGACGGCCACGAGGGTGTCGGCTTCAGCTACAGCAAACGCGCCGGCGGGCCCGCCCAGTTCGCCCACGCCCGCGAGGTCGCACCCACCCTGATCGGCGAGGATCCCAGCGACATCGGCCGGCTCTGGACCAAACTCGTCTGGGCCGGCGCCTCGGTCGGCCGCAGCGGCGCCGCCACCCAGGCCATCGCGGCGATCGACGTCGCCCTCTGGGACCTCAAGGCCAAACGCGCCGGTCTGCCGCTCGCCAAGCTGCTCGGCGCCCACCGGGACTCCGTCCGGTGCTACGACACCTCGGGCGGCTTCCTGCACGAGCCGATCGAGCAGATCACCGCGAACGCCACCGCATCCCTCGCGGCCGGCATCGGCGGCATCAAGATCAAGGTCGGGCATCCGTCGCCGGCGGTGGACCTGGCCCGGGTCCGGGCGGTCCGCGAGCACATCGGTGACGACGTACCGCTGATGGTCGACGCCAACCAGCAATGGGACCGGCCCACCGCCCAGCGCGTCGGCCGCGCCCTGGAGGAGTTCGGCCTGGTCTGGATCGAGGAGCCGCTCGACGCGTACGACGTCGTCGGGCACGCCGCGCTCGCCCGCACCCTGGACACCGCGATCGCGTCGGGGGAGATGCTGACCAGCGTCGCCGAGCACTACCAGCTGATCGAGCACGAGGCCGTCGACATCATCCAGCCCGACGCGCCCCGGATCGGCGGGATCACCCAGTTCCTGCGGCTGGCCGCACTCGCGGAACACCGGAACCTGACCCTCGCGCCGCACTTCGCCATGGAGATCCACGTGCACCTGGCGGCGGCGTACCCGCACGAGCCGTGGGTCGAGCACTTCGACTGGCTGCACCCGCTGTTCAACGAAAGACTCGTGATCCGAGACGGGCGGATCCACCTGTCGGACCGCCCGGGGCTCGGAGTGACTCTCAGCGACCAATTGCGCGAGTGGACCGGGGACCGCGCCGACATCCAAGGAGAAACGCCGTGAACGCTCAGGTTGTGAGTATCGATCCGCGTACCGGTGAGGTGGTCCAGGTCGTCGCCGGCGAGACGACGTCGGTCGCGGAGATCTGCGACGCGGCACTGGCCGCGGCCGGCCCCCTCGAAGCACTCGGGCGCGACAAACGAGCCGCCGTGCTCGAAGCGCTGGCGGCCGCTCTGGAGGACTCACGGCCGCAGATCGTGGAGGTGGCCGATCGGGAGACCGGGCTGGGCGAAACCCGGCTCAACGGCGAACTGACCCGCACCTGCTACCAGCTGCGGCTGTTCGCCGCGGTGCTCACCGACGGCGGCTACCTGGAGGCGGCCATCGACCACGCGGGCGACACCGCCATGGGACCCCGCCCGGATCTGCGGCGGATGCTCGTACCCGTCGGACCGGTCGCCGTCTTCGGGGCGAGCAACTTCCCGCTCGCCTTCTCCGTCCCCGGCGGGGACACCGCCTCCGCGATCGCCGCCGGCTGCCCGGTCGTCCTCAAGGCACATCCGTCGCACCCGGCCACCTCCCAGATGTGCTTCACCATCCTCAGCGACGCCGCCCGCAAAGCGGGCGCACCGGAAGGCACCCTGGGGATCGTGTACGGGCAGCAGGCCGGCGCCGACCTGGTGGCGCACCCGGCGATCCGGGCGGTGGGATTCACCGGTTCGCAGGGCGGTGCCCGCGCGCTGCTGGCGATCATCGAGGCGCGCGCCGAGCCGATCCCGTTCTTCGGTGAGCTGAGCAGCCTCAACCCGGTGGTGGTGACGCCGGCCGCAGCGGCCGACCGGGCAACGCGGATCGGATTGGAGTTCGCCGGGTCGTTCACGCTCGGGGCGGGGCAGTTCTGCACCAAGCCGGGGCTGGCCTTCGTGCCGGCCGGCCCGGACGGAGACGCCCTGGTCGACGCCGCCCGATCCGCGATCGCCGAGACCGCACCGATGGTGATGCTCAACGAGGGCATCGCGGCCTCATTCGCCCGCGGGACCGCAGCCCTCGGCAAGATCCTGGAGACGTCGTCCGCCGGTTCCGGTGACGCCTCGGGCGGCTTCCGGGGCACGCCGATACTGCTCACGACAACCGCCGCCGACCTGCCACGCGAGGCCACCGAGGAATGCTTCGGCCCGGTCGCGGTGATCGCCCGTTACACCGACGAGGCGGACCTTTACGCTGCCCTCGGCACGCTGCCGAACTCCCTGACCGCCACGGTCCAGCGTGGACCGGGTGAGACCGAACTCCCCGCCGAACTCGCCCGGCGGCTGCGCCCGAAAGCCGGCCGGATCATTGTCGACGGATACCCCACCGGCGTCGCCGTCTCCTGGGCTCAGCACCACGGAGGACCGTGGCCGGCCACCAACACCCAGCACACCTCGGTCGGCGCCTCCGCCGTCCGCCGCTTCCTGCGGCCGGTCACCTGGCAGAACGCGCCCACCGAACTGCTACCCGCCGAACTACGCGACGACTGCGACAACATCCCACGCCGCATCGACGGCCGGTTCCAGCCGGTCCGGTGACTCACCGTTTTCCCGATCTCGTCGTCTGGGACGGCGAGCATGGACGGACCATCTTCTACCAGAGCGAGATGCCCTACGACCCGCCGAGCCAGGCCGACTACACCAACGGCGACAAGGAGGGCTACGCGTTCCAGGCGATGCTCGACCCGGCCAACGGCCTGGCGCCGGGCGACCCTGTCCGGATGGCGGCCGCCATGATCGCCAGCGTGGACCAGCAGCCGGCCCCGATGCGGATCGTGCTGGGCTCGCAGGCCCTGTCCAGAACCGTCGACGTGCTGCGTAAGCGGATCGCCGGATTTGAGGCACAGGCCGAGCTGGCCGCCTCGACCGACTTCCCGCCGGGTCACTGACCGGGGGTGGGAGGTACTGCCAGTACCTGTTCCGACAGGCACTCCCACATCGCTGAGCTGCCTGTTTACCTGGGTAGCGGAACGGAACCTCTAGGAAACGGAATTTCTCTGATGCGTGCGACTTTCATGTACGGTGCCGGCGACGTGCGCGTGATCGACGTGCCGGACCCGACCTTGCAACAACCCACTGACGCGGTCGTGCGGGTCGTACAGGCCTGCATCTGCGGCAGTGACCTGCACCCGTACCGTTCGATGCCGGCCGACGAGAACGGCACGCCGATGGGCCACGAGTTCCTCGGCGTCGTCGAGGAGACCGGCACAGACGTCACGTCGGTCAAGAAGGGTGACCTGGTGGTGGCGCCGTTCGCGTGGCAGGACAACACCTGCGACTTCTGCCGGGAGGGCTTCCAGGCCTCGTGCCGGCACGGCGGTTTCTGGGCCGCCGGCGGCATCGGTGGCGGCCAGGCCGAGGCGGTACGGGTACCGCAGGCCGACGGCACCCTGGTCAAGGTCCCGGCCGGCGTCGACGCGGCGCTGCTGCCGTCGCTTCTGACGCTGTCCGACGTGTTCGCCACCGGGCACCACGCGGCCGTGCGGGCGAAGGTGAACGCGCGCACCACGGTCACCGTGATCGGTGACGGCGCGGTCGGCCTGATGGCGGTGCTGTCGGCCAAGCGGCTCGGCGCGGAGCGGATCATCCTGATGGGCCGTCACAAGGCGCGTACCGATCTGGGCCTGGAATTCGGCGCGACCGAGGTCGTCGCCGAGCGCGGTCAGGAAGGCATCGAGAAGGTCCTCGCGCTCACCGGCGGCGACGGCACCCACACCGTCCTGGAGTGCGTGGGACACATGCCCGCCTACCAGCAGGCCCTGGGTGTGGCGCGCGTCGGCGGCGTGATCAGCCGCGTCGGTGTGCCGCAGTACAACGATGGTGACATCGGCTGGAACCTGTTCGGCCGTAACCTCACCCTGACCGGCGGCCCGGCCCCGGTGCGCCACTACATCGAGGAACTGATGCCGGACGTCCTCGACGGAAAGATCGAGCCCGGCAAGGTCTTCGACCGGACCATCGGCATCGAGGAAACCCCGGCCGGCTACCAGGCGATGGACGACCGCGAAGCCCTCAAGGTCCTCGTCCAGTTCTGACGGCTCCTCAGGCGCGGCCTGCTCTCGTACGAAATTGAGGGTTCATGCCGCCGCCCACCGGAACGTAGCGGTGACCTCCTCGGCGGCGACCGGGTAATGGAAAGCCGGTGACCAGCCCGGACAGATACTGCCGGGCCGGCCACCGCGGACCGACTTCCGTGAAGCGACCCGTGAACCGGGCATGTAACCGGTCGAACTCACCCGGTCACTGATCAACCCCGATCGCCGTCACACGGCGCTCAACGAGCCGACCATCGACACGTGTCGCCTGCTGAGCACAGTCACAGTTCTAGGCTCGATCAGTACGGGTCCGGCGCCCAGCTGATCGACGAAGCCTTGTCGTTCATGTTCGACGGGGCGTTGCGCTGGCCGTTGGGGCCGACCTCGAACCAGCTGCCGCTCTTGTAGTTGTTGAAGTTGCCGTGCTCGTAGAGCCGGATCCACTGGCTCGTGTTGTTCACGACGAACGACGCGGAGTCGTTGAGGTCCACGCCGTTGGTGTAGCGGTGGCCCCGGAAGTCGACGACGTAGCCCTGGCCGCCCGGTCCCATCTCGGTGATGACCGAGACGCTGCCCTTGTAGTTGTAGTCCTGGTAGAGGCAGACCTCACCGGAGCGGCAGGTGTAGACAGCCAGCGCGGCAGTCGGGGCCACCACGAGGGATCCGGCGACGGCGACGACCGCGCCGATAGCGGCCTTGACCGCGGTTCGCTTGTTCATGACACCTCTTTGTCGAGTTTCTCGGAATGTGCTCGACGAATGTAGCCATACGCTTGTTGACCCACACTTTATCCGAGTGGAAATCGACTTGATCTCCGAGGTAGAAGCCATTTCGCAAATTGCGGCGGGTGACGTAGGCAACAAATCGCGAAGAATGGTAACCAAAGGGCGCTGTCGCTTTTTCGATCCGACGAGGTGGTCACCGCCGGCATCGACCGAGCTGGGTCCACGGCACGGGATCCGGCCAGAGTCCGCGAAATCCCGCACGACCGGCGAGTGAAATCGGTGGCTTACGCCGCCTGGGTGTCGGTGACCTGC
The DNA here is from genome assembly GCF_003259845.1 of Actinoplanes lutulentus. Lineage (GTDB taxonomy): Bacteria > Actinomycetota > Actinomycetes > Mycobacteriales > Micromonosporaceae > Actinoplanes > Actinoplanes lutulentus. Next base: position 131,758 of record NZ_QLMJ01000008.1, on the reverse strand, counting down.
CGGAGTCGAAATGTCGCTCGTCGATGGCTTGCGTGCGCCACGAAGCACGCCACACACATGATCTTCACGTGCTGGAGTGCCCCTGCTCCCGAGCGATGACGCCCGCGATCCGGGTCGAGCCTCAACGTCGCGGTTGCCGGATCGCTGGTGCTCGACAATCTCGCCGGGCTGCTGTAGGTCGAAGCTGCCGGTGCTTAACGGGTCAGCACCGGCAGCGTGGGCATCTCAGACGGTGGCGCCGTCGAGCTGGCGGCGCAGCTTGGTGAGAGCCTTGGTGAGCAGCCGGGACACGTGCATCTGGGAGATTCCGATCTGCTCGGCGATCTGCGACTGGGTCAGGTTGCCGTAGAAGCGCAGGCTGACGATCTTCTGCTCGCGTTCGTCGAGGCTGGCCATCGCCGGGCCGAGCGCGATGCGCAGCTCGGCCTGCTCGTATCCGGCGTCGTCGCCGCCGAGGGTGTCACCGAGTTCGGCGCCGCTCTCGCTGATCGGGGTGGACAGGCTGGTCGCGTTGTAGGCGCGGGCGCCCTCGAGGCCCTCGATCACCTCGTCCTCGCTGATGCCCAGGTGGGTGGCGATGTCGGCGACCGTGGGGGAGCGGCCCAGGGTGTGGCTGAGCGCGTTGTTGGCGCCGGTGATCGCCAGCCGCAGCTCCTGCAGCCGGCGCGGCACCCGGATCGACCAGGTCTTGTCGCGGAAGTGCCGCTTGAGTTCACCGATGATGGTCGGGATCGCGAACCCGGCGAAGTCGATTCCCCGGTCGGCGTCGAACCGGTCGACCGCCTTGATCAGGCCCATCATGGCGACCTGGTGCAGGTCGTCGCGGGGTTCGCCGCGGTTGGCGTAGCGGTTGGCCAGGTGCCGGGCCAGCGGCAGCCAGGCCTCGATCGCGCGGTCGCGCAGGCCGGGCCGCGACGGGTGGCCGATGGGCATGGCAGCCATCGCGTTGATCAGCTCGCTGGCCGGGTCGGTGCTGGTGGAGGCCTCGGCCGGGGCGGCGGTGTCAACGGTGACAGTCATGCGGGGTGCTCCTTGCGCTCAGTCGATACCACAGCGGCGCTATGCGCGACCCGCGACTTCTCACCGCGGCCGAGCCAACTGCGACGCACTGAATGTGCCCACCCACACGGCCATGGAAAACCAGCCGTTTGGGCACTGTAGTCGCACTATAAAGGGGATGCGTCCGTACGCTTGACGGAGCGTCAGTGTGCTCTCCTTGCTGCATCGCAGCGGCCGGCGATCGTGCGCCGGCCGCTGCCGCAGGGTGATGCGCTGCCGATCAGGCGCCGGGGCGTTCGACGTCGCCGCGCCAGGCGCCGGTGGAGTGGTTGCGGCCTTCAATGAAGTCCTTGAAGCGCTTGGCGTCGGCCTTCACCTGGTGGCTGTCGACGCCGACCGCGCTGCCGACCTTCTCGACGAACCCCTCGGGTTCCCAGTCCATCTGGATGGTCACCCGGGTCTCCTCGTCGCCGAGGCGGTGGAAGGTGACGACGCCGGCGTGCTTGGTGTCACCGCTGGTGCTCTTCCATGCCACCCGCTCATCGGGGTGCTGTTCGGTGATCTCCGCATCGAACTCGCGGCTCTGGCCGGCAATCTTGGTCACCCAGTGGGTGTGGGTGTCGTCGAGCTGCGTGATCGACTCGACGCCATCCATGAACTTCGGGAAGTCCTCGAACTGGGTCCACTGGTTGTAGACCGTGCCGATCGGCACGTTGACGTCCACGGACTCGGTGACGGTGCTCATGATCTTCTCCTCAGATTCAGGTATCTGTGGCCTACCCGCCGTCGACGGCACAAAACATGTTGCGTCGGTTGCTGCGTCGTTTTTCTTCGGCGTGGTTCAGCTCCGCTCCAGGCCGGTCTCTGGGAGCGGCATCGGCAGGCCATGTCCTGCAGTGTTACCCGCGAAAATGTATGAGCTCAAGCAGTCAGATCAGTGCGGCACGGATGCCCGAGTTCATCGAGGCACCGACGGTCAGATCAGGCTGATGTCGGCGGCGTCGTGGATCCGGATGGTTACCTGGGCCGACGTTCCGGCCAGCGACGACGTGCTGAGCTGCCATCCGGCGACGAATCGTGGTGAGCGCCGCCGGGCGGCGGCTTTCGCGTCGGCGGGGACTGTCCCGGGCAATGCGAGCGAGTGGCGGGCGAGCAGGAAGTCGGTGTCGTCGGTGACCTCGAGGACCAGGGCGGGTACGGCAACCCGGGGTACGTCGAGGAACCGGTCGAGGGGCGACACGTCGTGTCGTTCCCTGTCGGCCAGGATCTCTTCGACGGTGCCGAGCTCGACGATCCCGTCGAGGTTGATCCGTAGCCGGTCGCCGAAGTGGCCGCGGGACAATTCAGCGCTGGTCATCGCCTTGATCTGCAGCGACGGCCAGGTGCTCTCGTCGACGATGCCGACCGGTACGGGCCGGGCGGTGCCGGCCGGCAGCCGGAACGTCCCGGGAACGCTGTCGAAGTCGTAGCCGGTGAACCGCAGTTCCAGATCCTGCGGGGTCAAGGGCTCCTGCACCTGCCACGCTTCGCTGGTCTCGGTGAACCGGACCGGGCGCCGGGCGGCCGCAGCAGTGGTTTCGGCAACCACCTTGGCATACGACGGCAGCAGACCGCTTCCACGGCGGGTGACAGTGACCAGCACGTGCGGGGTCCGGCTGGTGACGGCGCCGAACCGGTCGGTCCACGCTGTGTCGGTGAAATGCGCGGTTCCTGACACGGCGACGCGCTGGCTGACCTTGCCGTGGCAGGGCGCGTCGGTGACAAGCCTGGCCCGGACGTCCTGCAGTGACCAGCCGAGCGGCTCCAGAGCGAGGTCATCGACGTCTACCGTGACTGGCTCGATGGTGCTCTCTGGCATGTCCGCTCCCCATGATCTGGTCTCGTCCGGGCCGGAACGATAGCAGCGCCTCGCCGCCGGGATCGAACGCCGACAACGACGCGGCGGGTTTGCCGGGCGGCTGCGCCGGTCAGGGCGTTGGGGCGTCCTGGGAGCGGAGCACGAAGACCTGGCATCACGTTATGCCGAGCTCGGCGACGGCGCGATTCTGCGGACCGCTCTGACCGAGTCGCATCGACGCTGCTGGTGGATCGAGGGTGCCGGCCCGGCCTGCTTGCCGTCACGCTGGCCGGCCGCCGAGGCCGCGTTTCCTGGCATCACTGGGTCACGGTCGGCCGGGTGGTCGGTGGAGTTGGAACCTCTGGTCGGGATGGTCGAAGTAATACCGGATCGCTTGGTACGCCGGTACCGCGTTCGTGCCCAGCCATGAGGTTCGGGCGACCAGGAACGGCAGCGCCTGGCCTTCGAAGGCGTGCAGCCGACCGGTGTGGCGGCGTTCGCGAGTGCCATCGCTGGGCAGCGCCTTGACGGTGATCCACGGCTGCGGTGCGTCGGTGGCCTCGACGTCAACGACCGTGTCCCAGGGAACAAAGTGTTCGAGGACCAAAGAACGGTGATAGATACCGGACGGTGTCAGCACGAGCGTGCCGGGCGCGAGGCGCAGCAAGACGATGAGGAACCAGCCGACGACAACGGTGAACACGGCGGCGACGAGCGCCAGGATCCAGCCCGTTGCGGAGCCGTCACCGGCCATCACGACGGCGAAACCGACGCAGAACAGCGTGACCAGGGCCAGGATCACGGTCAGCGCGAAATCTGTGCGCGACGGCGAACCACGGATCCCCTCCGGGCGTATCAGAAGGCCGGGGAGAAACATCGCCCGCACAACGCCGATCATGACGGAGTGCGGCTACCACCGGTCAATTACTGCCGGCGCCGGCTCTGATACGTTGCCTCGTGGCGGCGTGGTGACGCTTCCCCGGACGAGATGTGCGCCGTACCCGGCCTGCAAAGACGACGCATCCGGGAGGCGCCATGACTGACACGCGTATCGACTTCAACTCCGCGACGCCGGGCGCCGGCACGCTGGACGTGCGATGGATCCATGGGTCGAGTTCGGCGAAACACAACACCGATCCCGACATTCAGGTGCACGCCTACAACGAGCACACCGTCATCTTGCGGCAGAACAAAGCGGTCGACTACGAGGCGCCGTTCATGTTCCTGTTGTTCGGCAATGATCGGGTGGTCCTGCTCGACACCGGTGCCACCGCGTCCGCGGAGCATTTTCCGTTGCGGCGCACCGTTGACGACCTCGTGCGGCGCTGGCTCGAAGCACATCCCCGCGAAGGTTACGAGCTGGTGGTTCTGCACACTCACGCCCATCGGGACCACGTCGCTGCCGACGCCCAGTTCGCCGGCCGTCCCCGTACCGTTGTGGTGGGCGCCGACCGCGCCAGTGCGTGGGCGTACCTGGGTCTGACCGGATCGAACCAGGTGGTGCGTCTTGATCTCGGCGGTCGGGTGCTCGACTGTTTGGCGACGCCGGGTCATCACGAGTCGGCGATCACCTTCCACGACCCGTTCACCGGACTGCTGTTCACCGGCGACACCGTCTATCGGGGCCGGCTGTACATCGATGACTGGACGGCGTTCCGGCAGACGATCGACACGCTCGTCGAGTTCTGCGAGACGCGGCCGGTGACCCACGTGCTGGGCTGCCACATCGAGATGACCGATGAGCCGGGTGTGGACTATCCGGTCCGGACCTCCTTCCAGCCTGACGAGACGCCGTTGCAGATGACCGCCGGTCATCTGCGGGACATCCAGGCGGCCGTCGCGGAGGTGGGTGACCGGACCGGCCGGCATGTCTTCGACGACTTCATCCTCTGCCGCGACGGGGCCTGACGCCTGCGCCGGCAGGCAGACAGCCCCAGCGGGTCGGGCACGTCAGCTCTTGACCAGTGTGGACGTGCCGGACTCGACGGTGTACGAGGCGGTGGTGCTGACCGGAGCCCTCCGCACGGCGATCGTCTCGACCGTGCGTGCATCGGTGCGCCACTCATGGCGGTCGACCGTGCAGCGCAGGTATCCGCGGCGGGAACCGTCGAAATACCGTACGTGCGGGTTGAGGATGGGGTTGAGCGCCTTGATCGGCGCGTCGTAGGCGGCGGGGAAGTCGGAGCTCACCGAGGTGGCCGTGAACTCGACCGCCACCGAGGCCTGCTCCGGCCGGTCGAAGTCGAGTTTCAGCTCGCTGAACCAGCTGGAGTGGATGTCGCCGGCGAGCACCACCGGGTTAGCGATCTTCGCGTCGTGCAGGTGCTGCAGCAGCCGGGTGCGCTGCGGGCGTACCCGTCCCATTGGTCGAGGTTGGCCAGGGTGGTGGGCCCGGCGCCGGTCGGATTGGGGAACCTGGTGCGGCTCATCATCACCTGCTGGGCGATGACGTTCCACCGGGCGGGGCTGCGGTCGAGGCCCTTGAGTAGCCAGCGCTCCTGGTCCTCGCCGGTCAGCGTGCCGGCCGTGTTGGCGAGCCCGGCCTCGAACAGGCCGAAGTCGCCGGAGAAACCGCCGGGCTGGTCGGTACGGTACTGCCGGGTGTCGAGCACGTTGAAGCGCACCAGCCGCCCATAGTCGAAGCGACGGAAGATGCGCAGGTCAGCGCTGCCAGGACGCAGGTCGGCGCGGATCGGCATGTGCTCGTAGTACGCCTGGTACGCGGCCGCCCGCTGCTTCGCGAAGTCAGCCGGCGTCTGGCGCTTGGCGCCGGTGTCATCGGTCTCGTCGATCAGTGTGGCGTAGTTGTTCTCGGTCTCGTGGTCATCCCAGGTCACGATCCACGGGAACGCCGCGTGGGCCGCCTGCAACGCCGGGCGGCGTGGAAGGCCACCGTCCTTGATGAGGCGGGTCCAGAGGATCACGGCATCCGGCAACGGGTCACCGCTGGCCACACCGACGGGGAACAGGTCGGCCGGCGCGGACGCGTACGCGGCACGCGGGCGCATCCAAGATGCCGCCGTAGCCGCGGATGGCACCATGATCGGCATGGCGTCGTTCGATCGGGTCGTGAACAGCTTCTGGCATCCGGATAGTGAGTATCTTCGGCTGCCTCCCCTGACGGATGACCTGGTCGCCGACGCAGAGGCTCAGCTCGGGGTCACCTTGCCACTCGATCTCATCCGCTTACTCCGGATTCAGAACGGTGGTGTCGTCGCCGAGGCGTGGGACGCATGTCCGGCCGAAGCGAACTTCTACGCGGATGATCACGTTCCCTTCGAGCACCTCTGCGGGATCGGACCGGCCGGGCAGGCCAAGACGACGACGCTGCTCGACACCCCATATCTGGTGCAGGAATGGGATCTTCCCTCGCCAATTGTGTTACTTGGCGGGGAAGGGCATTACTGGGTTGCCCTCGATTACCGGGACTGCGGCCCTGCCGGAGATCCGCCGGTCGTCTGGATCGACAACGAGATGGACCATGAACTGCTGCTTGCACCCGACTTCCGCAGGTTCATTGAGCGCCTGACACCCTCCGAGGGCTTCCCAGAATAACCTCGGCGGCCTCACTGCGCGGCACTTAGCCAGATCCCGTACCTTAGCGGCGCGAAATCGTCGCTGCGAGAGGTTGGCCAAATGGCGGGGTGGGAGCGGTCCGAAGCGTTGACCTCGGCGGCTGGGCCGTTCGAGAGGTGGCTGACGCCCCGCCTGGAGATGTCGTGGCGGCCCAGTGGCACGCCGATCGACGGACCGGTCGCGAAGCTCGGTGGGCAGCCGTTCTGGTTGGGTGAGCCGTTCTGGCCGGTGTCGCGGGGGTCCGGTGAGCTGATGACGTTCATCGGGCAGTTCCCGTTGCCGGGACCGGGTGTGGGGTTGGCGTATCTGTTCGTCAGCGACGAGGACGGAACCTTCGACCTGGAGGGTGGCGAGAACGCGCTCCTGGTGCAGCCGGATGGGCGCGTGCCATCGTTTGTGGACGGCGAGCCTCGGCGTACCGGCCCGGCGTTGTGGCGGCGAGGCGTGGATTGGTTCGCGCGGGAGCCCGTGGAGTTGCAACTCGACCTGAAGACGCCGGACGGGACTGCGGCTGCGGCGTTCGAGCGGCAGCTCGTCTCCCGTGACGCGGCGCTGCAGGGCAGGGTGATGGAGGAGGACGACGATCTGCCCGACGTGGAATGCCGCAGCTACGTGGGTGGCGAACCCTTGTTCTGGCAGCCGTGGACGCCTCCTGCGATTGATGATTCGTGGCGGTTCTTCTTCCAGCTGGATGGCGCGGAGGGTGTGGGTGAGGACGCGTTCGCGCTCAACTTCGGCGGCGGCACCGGTTACGCGTTCCTGAGTCAGGATCACCGGGAGGGCCGGTTCTTCTGGGACTGCGTCTGACGCGGCGGGACAGTCAGCCGGCTGGCGTCGCGGCCCCACGCCGGTAACCCCTTGCCCTCCACCAGGGCCAGCGCCGCCGCGGCCTCCGCCAGTCCGGCGGCCTGGAAACCGCTGGAGAGCAGCAACTCCGCCAGCGCCGTCCGCGCCGGAATCAGCGGCCACGCCGCCCCGGTCCGCTCGGTCTCGGCGATCACCTCGCGCAGGCCCTGCTCGGCGACGTCCACGTCGCCCTGCCGGTACCGCAGCCGGGCCAGATACAGCCGGGCGTCCGCCATGGCCAGCGGCAACCGGTACGGCCTGGCGAGGAACCGCAGCAGCCGCTCCTCCAGCCCGGCACGCCGGTCGACCGCCAGATCCAGCCCGAACGTGGTCAGCTCCACCACCGGGCGCAGCCGCTCATAGTCCGTGTCGTCGACCAGCTGACGGCCGGTCGCCAGCATCGTCGCGGCCAGGGCGATGTCGCCGACGTGCAGCGCGCCCTGCGCCCAGTTCAGACACGCGCGGGCACGCTCACGCGGATGCCCGGCGAGGCTCGCCGCCGTCGCGGTGATCGCCGGGACGGCAGCCGGGTCGCCGCTTTCCAGCAGCAGCGACAGCCGGGCGATCTCGACCGCCAGGACCGCCGACGGCTCGCCCGACTTCTCGGCGGCCAGGGCGGCCTCCTCGCAGCGGGCCTGATGCTCACTCAGGTGTCGGCCGATCACGGTGTCCGGAGCGGACAGCACCGCGAGGGCGCGGGCTCGCCGGCCGTGGTGGCGCAGGTACGGCACCGCCCGTTCGATCTCCTCGTATCCGGCGCGGGCCTCGCCCTGCTGACGCAGCATCCGGCCCAGCGCCAGGCCCAGTTCGCCCCGGGCGCCCGGCGGCAGCCCTCGGTCGGCGACCAGGTCGCGCATCACCGGGATGGCCGAGGCCTGGGCGACGCTTTCGATGGCGGAGCGGCCGAGTTTGGCGGCCAGCCGCACGCGCACCGGCCGGGGCAGGCCGGTGTGCCCGACGGCGTCGAGCAGGAACCGTGCGGCGGTGGCGTCGTCACCACGGGCGGCGGCCAGATCAGCGGCGGCTTCGGCGTTGCGGACGTGGTCGGCGGGGCTGCCGGCCTCGCGGAAATGATGGGCGAGGCGGGCGTACGGACGGGGTTGCTGTTCCTCCAGGAGCCGGGCCGCGCGCAGGTGCAGCAGCCGGCGGGTGACCGGCGGCAGCAACTCGTGGACGACCTGGCGGGCGAGGGTGTGCCGGAACCACAGCCGCCCGTCGCGCTGGTGCAGCAGCCCGGCTGTCCGGGCCTGGTTCAACGCCGCGGTCACCGTACCGTCGCTGGTCTGGGTGATCGCGGCGAGCTGCCGCGGGTCCGCGGCCTGACCCAGCACCGCGGCCGCGCCGAGGATCTCGCGGGCGGCCTCGTCGAAGTGCTGCAGCCGGGTGACCAGCACGTCGCGCAGCAGGGCCGGGACGGCGACGTCGGCGAGGGCATCGGGACGCTCACGGATGGTGTCCACGTCACCGTCGGTCAATGACCGCACGACCTCTTCGACGAGGAACGGAATACCGGCGGTGCGTTCGTAGAAATAGACGGCGAACGGGCCGGTGCCAGAACCCTTCAGCAGCGCGGACGCGAGCCGGCCGACCTCCGCACGGGTCAGCGGCGGCACCCGCAGCCGCCGGATCGCGGGACCTGGTTGCCACCCGGCCGGCAACTCGGCCTCACGCACCGTGATCACCACCTTCAGCCCGGGTACGGGATAAGCACCCAGATGGTCGAGCAACTGCAACGTCGCCGGGTCGGCCATCTGCAGGTCTTCCACGGCAAGCGCCATCGGCGTCAACGCCGCCAGCAGAGCCGCCGCCGCCCGCAGCAGCCGCGCGCGTTCAGCATCCGGATCAGGCAACGCCGCCAGGGGACTGGGAAGCTGGTCAGCGAGTGGCGGCAGCAGCCGTGCCAGTACACCCGCCTCCGGATCCGTCGTCCGCAACGGCGGCAGGGTCCCGGTGGCGTACGCGACCCGGAGCCCGTCGATCAGCGGCCCGAGCGGCTGCGGCTCGCGCAGATCGTCGCAGTGCGCGACCACCACCGGCAGCCCACTGTCCTGAAGCGACTCGGCCGCCAGGCGGCTCTTGCCGACGCCGGCCTCACCGCTGAGCAGGACCATCGCCGAGGGCCGGGCCAGTTCGGTACGCAGGGTGGCGAGCAGCCGGGTGCGCCCGACGAACGGCCCGGGCGCGGGCAGGGCGAAGAAAGCAGTCAGCGGAGACACCGGAAACGACGATCGGCGCGGCCGATTACGGGCAACCGCGCGTTCGGTTTCCATGCCGTGAACGACATCGATCGACGACCGCGATATCGATCAACTCGCTTGTAGCGTCACCACCACTTCAGGTCTCTGATCGAGTCGAGGTATTACGTGACACGCTCCTTCATCGGCAGGTCCGCGCCGCTCATCGTCGCGGCCGTGACCGCGCTGGCAGTGACCCCGCCGGCGCCCGCCACCGCACAAACAGCCGCCACCGCGATCACTCAGAAGAGCCCAGCAACAGGCACCACGATCACCCTGATCACCGGTGACGTCGTGACCGTCCGGCCCGGTGTCGTCACGGTGCAGGGCCCGGACGGCGAGCAGGTCGGCGCGCACATCACCACCGTGGGCCCGGACACGTACGTCTATCCCGACAGTGCCAAGCCCTACGTCAGTGCCGGCAGCCTGGACAAGCGGCTGTTCAACGTCACCTACCTGCTGCGCGAGGGATACAGCGACACCGCGACCGATCGGCTGCCGGTCATCCTCGGGTACCAGAACGCCGCCGCCGGCCGCCGCGCCGCCGCGCTGCCGGACGCCAGCACCGAGGTACGCGCACTGCCCAGCATCCACGGCCGCGTGGTCACCACGGACCGCGACCGTTCCGAGGACTTCTGGTCGTCATTGACCGGGGAAACCCCGGCCGCTTTTGAGCACGGCATCACCAAGGTGTGGCTGGACGGCAAGGTGCACGCCGCCCTCACCGACAGCGTCGCCCAGATCGGCGCCCCCGCCGTCTGGGCCGGCGGCAACACCGGCGCCGGCATCGACGTCGCCGTCCTGGACACCGGCATCGACGCCGGACACCCGGACTTTGCCGGCCAGATCGAATCGAGCGCCAGCTTCGTGCCCGGCGAGGACGTCACCGACGGCCACGGCCACGGTACGCACGTCGCCTCCACGATCGCCGGCACCGGAGCCGGATCCGGCGGCGCCGAACGCGGTGTCGCACCCGGCGCCGACCTGGAGATCGGCAAGGTCCTCGACAACGGCGGCTCCGGCCAGGACTCCTGGATCATCGCCGGCATGGAGTGGGCCGCCCGGGACCGCAAGGCGAAGGTCGTCAGCATGAGCCTCGGCGGCAGCCCCACCGACGGCACCGACCCGATGAGCGCGGCCGTCAACGCGCTGAGCGCCGAGACCGGCGCCCTGTTCGTCGTCGCGGCCGGCAACAGCGGCCCGACCGAGACGACAGTGGGTACGCCCGGCGCCGCCGACGCTGCCCTGACCGTCGGAGCGGTGGACGCCGCCGACCACATCGCCGAGTTCTCCAGCCGCGGACCGCGACTGGTCGACGGCGCTCTCAAGCCCGAGATCACCGCGCCCGGCGTCGACATCCTCGCCGCCCGGTCGCAGTATTCCACCGAGGGCGAAGGCCTCTATCGGACGATGAGCGGCACCTCGATGGCCACCCCGCACGTGGCCGGCGCCGCCGTGCTGCTCGCCGCACAGCACCCCGGCTGGACCGGCGCGCAGCTCAAGGACGCGCTGGTCAGCACGGCGAAGCAGACACCCGACTACGGCCCCTATGAGGGCGGCAGTGGCCGTGTCGACATCGCCGCTACCAGCACGGCCACGGTCTTCGCGACCGGCACCGCGTACCTCGGCATCCACCCGCTGGAGGACGAGCCCACCGGCACGACCGAGAAGCAGATCACCTACACCAACACCGGCGCTGCCGACGTCACTCTTGATCTGGAGCTGGCTGCTCCGGGCGTACCCGATGGTCTGATTTTGATCTCTGCTCCTCGGGTTTCGGTTCCGGCCGGCGGCACGGCGACGGTGACGGTCGCGGCGGATCTGAGCCGGACGCAGGAGAAGGGCCGCTACACCGGCAATGTGGTCGCGACCAGCACCGATGGCATCCGGCTGGCCGACACGGTCGTCGGGCTGAGCACCGAGGACCAGCCGCGGCACCTGGTGCTCAAGCCGTCCGGGCGCAACGGCGAGGCGATGCCCGGCGAGATCATGTTGCTGCGCGACGGCGACCCGGCCGGCGCCTACTACTTCTTCCGCACCGACGACGGCCACGCCATCGACGTGCTCGTGCCGCAGGGCCGGTATTCGGTGTGGATGTGGGGCGACGTCGAGGGCAGTCACGGTCCGAACTCGCGCGGTGTCGCGCTGGTCAACGTGCCCACCGTGATCGTCGAGAAGGACACGACGGTGGAGTTGAAAGCCGCCTCGACCCGCGAGATCCAGGCGATCACTCCGAAGCTCACCGCGAACGCCGAGATCCGCCTCGACTACCACCGCGAGCTGGGCACGGCCTCGGTCACCGACGCCTATCTGGTGAACCGCTACTACGACAGCATCTGGATCACTCCCGGTCAGAAGGCCCGCGACGGCAAGATGTCGGTGACCGCCCGCTGGCGCAAGATCGAACCGGCGCTCTCGATCAACAACGGCGGCATCCTCTATGACGACCTGATCGTGCTGCCCGGATCGACAGTGCCGGCCGAGGGGACGAAACAGACTCAGGCGGTCTTCGCCGGTACCGGCACCGCCGCGGAGCTCAAGGCCGCAGGAGTCAAAGACAAGATCGCTTTGGTACGCCAGGACGACCTCGACGAGCAGGTCGAAGCCGCTGAGCAGGCCGGCGCCGCACTGCTGCTGATCGTCACGAACGAAACCGGGCGTTGGTACGACGCGACCAGCCGGACGAAACTCGCCGTGGTGTCGCTGACCAAGGACAGCGGCGAACGGCTGATCACCCAGCTCGGCGCGGGCCGGGTGGATCTGCGGGTCACGTCCGATCCGACCACCGACTATCTGTACGACCTGGTGCGGTACTGGCCGGCCGGGGTGCCGAAATCGGTCGTCTACCGTCCGTCGGAGCGTGACCTGGCCCGGGTCGACGTCGACTTCCAGAGCACGACGGATCGGGAGTTGTCCGAGCGCCGGTATGACTACAACCCGGACATGCCGGTGAAGGTGGGCTCGCTGTCGACGATCAAGGTGGATCGGTTCCGTACCGACTGGGTGACGCCCGGCAGCGACATCCGGTGGTCGGCGGAGATGAACGATCTGCGGTCGTTCCAGCGCGGCGGCAGCCGGACGTTCACGGCGGGCAGCCGGACCAGTGAGAAGTGGCTGGCCGCGATTCAGCGTCCACGGATCAACGATGCGGGCACGCTGCCCTACCGGGACGGCGACCGGATCGTGGCCGAGGTGCCCGGGTGGGGTGACTCCGGAGCTGACCATGCCGGGGATGCCGTGCCGGAGGGTTCGTCGGGGCAGGTCGTGACGCTGTCGCAGGGTAAGACGGTGCTGGAGCAGAACGGGTGGGGCTGGATCGACTCGAACAGCGGGTTGAGCCCCAAGCGGCTGCCGTACCGGCTGCTCACGACGACCGAGGGCGACCCGGCGGTCTTCCCGTACTCGATCAAGACGCGGACGGCCTGGGACTTCGTGTCGGACGCCACGACGAAACGGTTGCCGCTGATCCAGCTCGACTACGTGGTGGACACGGATCTGGCGCACAAGGCTTCCCGGTCGGCGGGGATCACCGTGATCCCGTCGCACCTGGCCGGCGCACCGAGCAGCAAGTCGATCAGGACGGTCACAGTGGATGTGTCCTTCGACGACGGTGTGACCTGGGTCAGCCGTCGGCTGACCCAGGGGAGGAGCGGCTGGACCGCGGAGCTGCGGGCACCGAGGAGCGCACAGCACGTCACACTGCGGACGAGCGCCAAGGATGCCTACGGCAACAAGGTGGAGCAGACGATCACCCGGGCCTTCGGCCTGAAGTGATCATCGGCCGGGCCGCGGCGACTCTCGTCGCGGCCCGGTCACCTTTTGGTTACCTGGTCACTGGCAACCCGAGCGGATGCCGCTGCTGCTGGACGGGATCGCCCGCGCGGCGGCGAAGCTCGGCGTCACCCCGGCCGCGCCGGCATCACTGTTCGGCATCGTGGCGCTGGACGTGCCGGAGCACCTGGTCGAGGTGGAGGCGGTCGCCGTCCTCGACTGATCAGCCGGGCGTATTTAGCCGGCGGAGGCACGGAAGCTGCTGCGGGACTTCTCGATGTGGCCCAGGTAACGCTGGGTCCAGCCGCACATGCCGTCGACCACCGCCCGCAGACCGTCGCCGGCCTCGGTGAGCGTGTACTCGACGCGCGGCGGAATCGTCGGGTAGACGGTGCGTTCCACCAGCCCGTTGCGTTCCAGCATCCGCAGGTTCTGAGTGAGCATCTTGTGGCTGATGCCGCCGATCTCGTTGCGCAGTTCGCTGAAGCGCATGGTGCGCTGCCCCAGGAACTCGATGATCAGGAAAGCCCACTTGTTGGCGACGTCCGAGAAGATCTCCCGCGCGAGGGAGTCCGCCCGGGCCAGGTCGGCCTCCGGAGGGAGTGCGCTGATCTCCTGCCGCGTTCCCATTCCTTACTCTCCTTCAGTTCCCGAGTAACCATCAGAGAGTAACCCGGGGTGTCGCGTCACCCGTTCGGCCGACGCCGGACGCGGGTGAGTCACCGCCCGCCGGGGTACACAGGGGACCGCCGCCGGCCACGTCAGGAGAACACTGTGAGCGCGTACCCCGAGGTCGTCGTGCTGTTGCCGGTCCACCGCCCCGGCCCTCACCTGCGCGAACTCGTCGCCGATCTGCTCGCCGACGGCGCCTGCCGGATCGTGATCGTCGACGACGGCAGCGGCCCCGCCTTCGAGCCGGCCCTGGCGGCGGTGCGCGCGCTGGGCTGCGAAGTGCTGCGGCACCCGGTCAACAAGGGCAAGGGCGTCGCGATCAAAACCGGCCTTCGGTACGCCGAAACGACCTTCAGTGGCATGGATGTCGTCACCGCCGACGCCGACGGCCAGCACAGCGCCGACGACATCCGCCGGGTGAGCGAGCGATCCGGCCGCGACCTGATCATCCTCGGGGTCCGCCGGTTCGACCCGATGCCGTTACGCAGCCGGTTCGGCAACACCGTGACCCAGGTCCTGTTCCGCAACGCGACCGGCCGCGCTGTCTCGGACACCCAGACCGGCCTGCGGGTCTACCCCGCGGCGCTGCTCGGCCGCCTCGGCGCCGTCGAGGGCGAGCGCTTCGAGTACGAGATGAACGTACTGCTGGACGCCGCTCGCACCGGCCAGCCGATGGAGGAGGTGGTGATCCCGGCGGTGTACCTCAACGGCAACGCGGGCTCGAACTTCGGCGGCCTCAGCGACTCGATCCGCGTCTACCGGCCGTTGCTGCGGTTCGCCCTCGCCTCCCTGATGACCCGGCGCCAACCCTGACAGGTCCGCCCGCACACATCAGCTGTTCTCGGGCAGCGACAGCAGCCAGTCCGCCATCCGGCTGACGCTGCGGACGGCGGCCGGGTTGTCCGGTTCGTTGAGGTGGCCGTGCCGGGTCCCGCTTTCGCGGATCATCACGAGGTCGACTCCGGCGGCGGCGAGTTCGGCGCCGTACCGCTGTCCGGAGGCGCGCAGCGGGTCGATGTCGGAGTTGAGGATGAACGTCGGCGGCAGGCCGGTGAGGTCGTGGCCGCCAGGGAACGCGTACGGTTCCTGGAGGGCGGCCGGCTCTCGTACGTAGTTGAGGTTCATCCTGCTGATGGCCTCGGCGCCGATCAGATCGGCGTTCGGCAGGGTCGCCACCTTCGCGGCCAGTTCGGCGGGCATCGGTGGAAGCCCGGCGTGCAGGACCGGGTAGACGAGCAGCACAGCGCGGGGGAGTGGCCCGCCGTGGTCGCGCAGCCGGAGAGTGGCGCCCGCGGTGAGATTGCCGCCGGCGCTGGCTCCGCCGATCGCCCAGCCCCGGGCCACCGGGAAGGCGTCGGCCGCCCACCGGAACGCGGCGGTGACCTCCTCGGAGGCGACCGGATAGCGGACGCGGCCGGCTGACTCCCCGGCCGTGCCGGTCGCCCAGTCCAGGACCGGGGCGAGCCGGTAGTCCACGGTGACGACGGTGATGCCGCGTCCGGCGAACTGCCGGGCGACCCCGTCGCTCTCGGGCATGTCCAGGTCGCCGCCGAAGAAGGCGCCGCCGTGCGCCCAGACCAGCCCGGCTTCGGCATCCGCCTGACGATCAGGGGTGTAGACGCGAACCGGGATGCTGCCGTGTGGTCCGTCGATCCGCCGGTTCTCGATCGTGAGGCTCATCGGGCAGCGGTCGTACGCCGAACGACCAGGGTGGGTGACAGTGTGATCTGGGCGGTGCGCCGGTCGCGCTGGCCGATCCGGTCGACCAGCAGCCGGGCGGCGTTCGCGCCCATCTGCCGGCCGTCCTGATCGACGCTGGTCAGTGAGATCGGCCCGAAAGCGGCCAGAGCGCTGTTGTCGTAACCGGCCACCGAGATGTCGCCGGGCACGGTCAGACCGGCTTCCGCTATCGCTTCGAGGGCGCCGAGGGCGACGACGTCGGCGCCGGCGAAGATCGCGGTGGGCCGGACCGGGCGGGCCAGCAGCTGTTGGGCGCCGAGGTATCCGCCCTGCTGGGTGTAGCTGGTCGACGCGATGTCGATCTCGTCTTCGAGGCCGTGGGCGATCATCGCGTCGCGGTATCCGCGGGCGCGCTGCGCGTTGGGCATCTCGGTGAGGCGGACCCGGTCGGTCTCGTGGTGCTCGATGTGCGCGATGCGGCGGTGGCCGAGACTGACGAGATGGTCGACGACCAGGGCGGCACCGGCGATGTCGTCGTCGGTGACGCTGTCGTGGTTCGGGGAGGATCCGTGCCGGCCGACGACCACGGTCGGCACGTTGCCGGCGACCTCGTTGAGGCGCTTCTTCGCCGAGACCGGGGCGATCAGCACGAGGCCGTCCATGCTGCGGTCGATCATCGCGTCGATGACCCGGGCCTCGGCCTTCTCGCCGTTGCAGCCGGGCGCCAGCAGCACCTGGTAATCGCTGTCGCCGAGCTGGGCGGTGATCCCGTCGAGGATGTCGGCGAAGAACAGGTTGCGCAGCTCCGGGAGCATCACGCCGATGGTGTACGTCTGCCCGCGCAGTCCCCGGGCGGCGGCCGACGGCCGGTAACCGAGCTCGGCGATGGCCTGCTGAACCTTGGTCCGCATGGCCGGGCTCGCGCCGTACGCGTTACGCAGCACCTTGGACACCGCGGTGGTGGACACCTGGGCGTGGCGCGCGACGTCGACGATGGTGACGCGACGGGGCGCGGGCTTGTCCACCGGGTCTCCTAAAGCGTGAGGGTTGGGCAAAGCGTACTGATCAGGTCGCACGTCATGTGAAACGTTATCCACGGTGGTGATCTTCTCAAGCCCAGCACGCGCCAAGCAAGAGCCGATAATCCGGCCTACCAACCCCTTGACGCTGTTCGGCACGCGCTCGTAAGGTCGGCGAAACATTTGGAAAACGTTACCCACATCACCGCGACACCGCGCCGGGCGCGGTCGTTCCACCTGAACATGAAACGATTCAGCAAGGTGGGTTCTCCGTGACACTCGATCTCCAGAAACGAAGCTCCGAGCGGCCGGTGGCGGCCGCCCGGCCCCGGCGGCGGGGACCTGCCGCACCGCCGTGGTGGTTCACCGTCCCGGCGCTGCTGCTGTTCGCCTTCGTGGTGCTCGTCCCGAGTGCCCGCGGGGTCTACTACGCCTTCACCGACTGGGACGGCCTCGACCCGGCCTTCGCCGTCATCGGCCTGGACAACTTCACCGCGATGGCCGACGACCCCGACGCGCTCGGCGCCATCTGGCACACCCTGCTCATCGCGGTCGCGATCACGGTGATCCAGAACGGCATCGGCCTGCTCCTGGCCCTCGGCGTCAACACCACGATCAAGAGCCGCAACGTCCTGCGGGTCCTGCTGTTCGCCCCGGCCGTGGTCACGCCGATCGTCACCGCGTACCTGTGGCGCAACCTGCTCGGCCCGGACGGCGCGGTCAACAGCCTGCTCGGCGTCTTCGGCATCGAGGGCAAGAACTGGCTCGGCGACCCCGGCCTGGCCCTGTGGATGATCGTGCTGGTCGTGGTCTGGCAGTTCGCCGGCTACTCGATGGTGATCTTCCTGGCCGGCCTGCAGTCGATCCCGCGGGAGATCTACGAAGCAGCCGCCATCGACGGCTCCGGGCCGGTCCGCCGGTTCTTCTCGATCGTCCGGCCACTGCTCGCACCGGCCATCACGATCAACCTGATGCTGTCGATCATCGGCGGGATCAAGCTGTTCGACCAGGTCTACGCGCTGACCGGCGGCGGTCCCGGGCACGCCACCGACACCATCTCCACTCTCATCTACAAGGACGCGTTCACCCTCGGTGAGTTCGGCTACAGCATCGCTCTCGCCGTCGTACTGACCGCCATCGTCGCGGTCGTCTCCGCCGGCCAGTACGCCGTCCTGAACCGCAACGAGAAGGCGGCGTCATGAACCGCTACACCACGAGAACGTTCCTGCTGGAAACGGCGATGGTCGCGGTGGCGATCGTCTTCGCCTTCCCGGTCTACGTCCTGGTCAACCTGGCGATCCGATCACCGAGCGACACTTCCTCGCCGATCGCGCTCACCCGGAGCCCGACCCTGGCCAACTTCAGCCAGGCCTGGCAGGAGGGCGGCCTCGGCGGTGCCCTGATCAACAGCCTGATCGTCACCGCGGTCAGCGTCCTGATCGTGCTCATCGTGTCGTCGCTGGCCGCCTACCCTCTTGCGCGGTCCACCGCGCACTGGTCCCGCGGCACCTTCCTGCTGATCATGCTCGGGCTGATCCTGCCGTTCCAGCTGGCCGCGCTCCCGCTCTATCAGACCATCCGCGACCTCGGACTTCTCGGTTCGATCTGGTCGCTGGTGCTGTTCTACGCCGGCCTGCAGGTCCCGTTCACCACGTTCCTCTACGTCGGCTTCCTGCGAGCGCTGCCGCGCGACTTCGAGGAGGCCGCCACCATCGACGGCTGCGGCCCGCTGACCGCGTTCCGCTACGTCGTGCTGCCGATGCTCAAACCGATCACCGTCACCGCGCTGGTGCTCAACACCGTCAGCGTCTGGAACGACTTCTTCACCCCACTGCTCTACCTGTCCGGCAGCGACCAGCAGACCATGCCAGTCGCGGTCGCCGGCTTCGTCGGCCAGTTCGTCTCCGACTGGAACCTCATCTTCGCCGCCCTGCTGATCAGCATCGTGCCGGTCCTCGCCGTCTACCTGTCCCTGCAGCGCAGCATCATCAACGGATTCGCGGGAGGGCTGAAGGGATGACCCCTTACGGCTTGCAGACCGAACAGCGCACCGAACCACTCGGCCTCGACGAGACCCGGCCCCGGCTGTCCTGGAAACTTCGCTCCGACCGCAACGGCGCCACGCAGATCGCGTACCGAATCACCGCTTTTGACGGTGACGACCAGGTCTGGGACACCGGCCGCCGGGAATCCGCCGAGACCCTGTTGATCCCATGGGAAGGACCGGCCTTGCGGCCGGCGACTCGCTATCGCTGGTCAGTCGAGATCTGGGACGACGAGGGTACGCGCGAAGCCGCCGAGTCCTGGTTCGAAACCGGGCTCCTCGACCCGTCGGCGTGGACCGCCGTCTGGATCGGCCGCGACCAGCGTGCCCTGCCACCGGTCGACCCGCCCACCGACGACGACCTGGTCACTCCCGGAGTGACCGAGGCGCCGATCCACCTGGGCCGCACCTTCCACCTGGCGGCCGCGCCGGCCCGGGCCCGGCTTTACGCCACCGCCCGCGGGATCTACGAGGCGAGCCTCAACGGCACCCGCATCGGTGATCACGAGCTGGCACCCGGCTGGACCGAGTACCACCAGCGCGTCCAGTACCAGACCTACGACGTCACGGCGCTGCTGCGCGACGGCGGCAACCGTCTCGAAGCGGTCGTCGCCGACGGCTGGTGGAGCGGCTATGTCGGCTTCGACCCGCGCCGCCCGGCCCGCCACTACGGCGACGCCCCCGGACTGCTCGCCCAGCTGGTCCTCGACTTCGCCGACGGCTCCCAGCAGATCATCGCCACCGACGGTGACTGGACCGAGCACGACGGCCCGATCCGCTCCGCCGACCTGATGATGGGCCAGTTCACCGATGGCCGCCGCGAACTGTCCGCCCCGCGCCCGGTCATCGTCCTGGACACCGCCCCCGGACCGCTGGTCGCCGAACCCGACGCGCCGATCCGGGTCACCGCCGAACTCCCGGCCGTCACGGTCGAGGGCGGCATCGCCGACTTCGGTCAGAACCTGGTCGGCCGGGTCCGCCTCACCATCCGCAACGCCGTGGCCGGGCAGCGGATCACCCTGCGCCACGCCGAAGTTCTCAACGAGGACGGCACGCTCTATCTCGACAATCTGCGCCGGGCCGCTGCCACCGACACCTATATCTGCGCCGGCCGGTCGGTCGAGGTCTTCGAGCCGCGATTCACCTTCCACGGCTTCCGGTACGCCGAGGTCCACGGCTACCTGCCGGCCCGCGATGACGTAACCGCCCAGGTTCTGCATTCCGACACCCCGTGGACCGGCCGGTTCGAGTGTTCGGACGCCACCGTCAACCAGCTGCACGCCAACATCGCGTGGGGACAGCGCGGCAACTTCGTCGCGGTACCGACCGACTGCCCGCAGCGCGACGAGCGCCTCGGCTGGCTCGCCGACGCCCAGGTGTTCGCGCCCACCGCGACCCGCAACGCCGACGTGTCCGCGTTCTTCGCCCGCTGGATGCGCGACGTCGTCGGCGGCCAGAACGCCGACGGCGCGTTCCGCGACGTCGCGCCGATCATCGCGTTCGACCGCGAGGGCGCACCGGCCTGGGGCGACGGCGGCGTGATCATCCCGTGGCTGCTGTGGCGCACCTACGGCGACCGGCGCGTGCTGGAACGCAGCTTCGACGCGATGGCCGCCTGGGTCGAGCACATCCACCGGCACAACCCGAACCTGCTGTGGGAGCACCGCACCGGCAACTCCTATGGCGACTGGCTGCAGATCGACGCGGAGACCCCGCGCGACGTGCTCGCCACCGCGTACTTCGCGCACAGCACCGCGATCGTCGCGGCGGCCGCGGAGGTCCTCGGCCGGCCGGCCGAGCCCTGGAAGCAGCTGCACGCGGCGATCCGGGACGCCTTCGCCGGCGCGTTCATCGGCGACGACGGCAGCATCAAGGGTGCGACGCAAACCTCGTACCTCATGGGTCTGGCCTTTGATCTTGTCCCTGGTCATCTCCGGCCGCTTGCGGCCGCGCATCTCGCGGCCGACATCGAGAGTCGCGGCAATCGGCTGACCACCGGCTTCGTCGGCGTCTCCCTGCTGTGCCCGGTGCTGACCGAGTTCGGCCGCGCCGACCTCGCCTATGCCCTGCTGCACCAGGACGAGTACCCGTCCTGGAACTACTCGATCCGGCACGGCGCCACCACGATCTGGGAGCGCTGGGACGGCTGGACCGAACAGCACGGCTTCCAATCCGCTGCGATGAACTCCTTCAACCACTACAGCCTGGGCAGCGTCGGCGACTGGCTCTACGGGCGGGTCGCCGGCATCGACCAGACACCTGCCTCGATCGCCTATTCCGAGCTGCTGCTGCGACCCACCCCGGACCCGACCGGCCGGCTGAGGTGGGCGCGGGCCGAACAGGAGACCGCCCGCGGCCTGGTGGCCTGCGGCTGGTCCATCGACGACGACCGGCTCACCGTGACCGCCACGGTGCCGCCGGGAAGCACCGCGATTGTGCACCTCCCGAACGCCGAACCTCGGCGGCTGACGTCCGGCCGCCACACCATCACCACCCCCGTCTGAGTCATCTCCAACGCAGGAGAAGATCATGAAACGATTCCTTGCCGCTTTCGCGGCCGCCACCCTCCTCACCGCCTGTTCCAGCGGCACCGGATCCAGCTCCGGCAGCGGCGACGACCAGACCCTGACCATCGCCTCGGTGGATCAGGGTTCGATCGAGAAGGTCGTCGACGCGTTCAAGGCCGCCAACCCCGGCGTCACGGTGAACCTGTCCACCAGCGGCGCCGACCAGTACCAGCAGCAGATCCGCACCCAGCTGTCGTCCGGCACGGCACCGGACGTGATGACCGTCTGGCCCGGCAACGGCAACCCCGGCGCCACCTACGTGATCGCCAAGCCCGGTTACCTGCGCGACCTGTCCGACCAGCCGTGGGCCGCCCAGCTGCCGGACGCGTTCAAGCAGGTCGCCCAGTACGACGGCAAGACGTACAACGCGCTGTTCGGGCTCAACGGCATCGGCGCGGTCTACAACGACGAGGCGCTGACCAAGTCCGGACTCACGGCGCCGGGCACCTGGACCGATCTGCTGGCGTTCTGCAAGGCCGCCGCCGGCAAGGGCACGCCGGCGTTCGCGCTCGGCATCCAGGACAACTGGGTCACCCAGATCGCCCTGTACGCCCTGGTCGCCACCACGGTCTACAGCGCCGACAAGGACTTCGACACCAAGATGGCGGCCGGGCAGGCCACCTTCGCCGGTTCGCCGTGGACGGTTGCGATGGCAAAATATGAAGAAATGTCGGGTGCCGGCTGCTTCCAGAAGGACCCGCTCGGCACCAGTTACGAGGCCAGCCAGACGCTTGCCGCCACCGGCAAGACGCTCGGCATCATCCAGGGCAACTGGATCATCGGGCTGCTCAAGGGCAAGAACCCGGCCGGGACGTTCAGCATGAAGGCGCTGCCGGCCACCGACGACGCGGCGCAGTTCATCATGCCCGCGGCCGCCGGCGCCGGGTACGGCGTCAACGCCAAGGCCAAGAACCCCGATCTCGCGCTGAAGTTCGTCAACTTCGTGATGTCGCCGGAAGGCATGAAGACGTTCAACGAGGCGCAGGGCAGCCTGCCGACCCTGTCCGGCGCCGGCACCACCGTCGACCCGGGTCTGGCCGAGCTGACCTCGTTCGTCGAGGGCAACAAGACCGTGCCGTTCATGGACCAGCTCTGGCCCAACGCCAAGGTGCAGCAGACCATGCTCAGCGGCCTGCAGGAGGTCTTCAGCAACCAGGCCACCGCCGCCGACGTCCTGGCGGACATGGACACCGACTACAAGGCCGGAGCATGAAGCGCCGCACAGCACTGGGACTGTCCCTTGCCGTCCCCTCCGCAACCCTGTTGACCGCGAGCCCCGCCTCCGCCCACGCACCCGGCCTGCGTGTCGTCGGACTTCGCGTCAACGGACGCGGTGACCAGCCGCTCGGCCTCGACGCCCCGAACCCGGTGCTGAGCTGGCGATTCGCCGAGACGACATCGGCCGCCGCGGACCGGCAGACCGCCTACCAGATCCGGGTCCACGACGGCAGCCGGCTTCTCTGGGACTCCGGCAGGGTGACCTCGGCCGTCCAGTCCGGCGTCCGGTACGGCGGCAAGGCGCTTACCTCCCGGCAGCGGGTGACCTGGCAGGTCCGCGCCTGGGACGCCAACCGGCACGCCACCGACTGGAGCCGGCCGTCCACCTGGGAGAACGGCCTGCTGGAGCAGAGCGACTGGGGTGGTGCGCGCTGGATCGAATACCCCGGCCGCACCGAGACCCAGCCGATGCCGATCTTCGCCCGGCAGTTCAGGACCGACCCGCACCGCAAGGTCATCCGGGCCCGGCTCTACCTCTCCGGCGTCGGCCTGCACCTGGCCACCGTCAACGGCCGATCCCTGACCGATGAGGTTCTGGCGCCGGGGTACTCCAACTACCAGCTCTCCAGCGAGTACCGGGTCTACGACATCACCTCCTCAGTGAAGCAGGGTTCCAACACCGTCGGTGTGCGGCTCGGCAACGGTCCTGCCTACGTCCGGCGCAGCGTCACCAACCCGGCGGTCGGGCGTACCGCGCCGTACGCGTGGTGGCAGAGCCAGCTCAAGGGCACCGGCACCCTGTCCGGCGCGGTCGAAGCCGGGGCCACCACCGTCACGCTGAGCAGCGTCACCGGCTATCACGTCGGCGGCACCCTCAACGTCGACACCGGCGACGGCGGCGACAACCTGGAGTCGCGGGTCATCACCGCGATCGGCGCCGACAGCATCACCGTCACGCCGGGGCTGTCGAAGCCGCATGCGGCCGGCGTCACGGTCACCGGGTCCGGCAACAACATCGCCGCCAGCGACGCCAGCGCCGGAGCAGCGGTCACTCCTCGGTTCATCGCGCGGCTCGAAATCGCGTACGCGGGTGGGAAAGAGACGGTGATCGTCTCGGACCGTGAGTGGCGCGCGGCGCTGGGCCCACTGATCACCGATGCCTGGTATTCCGGCAGCGATCATGACGCGCGCCGTGAGCAGCCCGGCTGGGACCAGCCCAAATCCGACCTGTCGGCAGCCGCGAAGCGGCGTGACGGCACCGCGATGGGATGGATCGCGGCCGGGATCGCGCCGCCGCCGAACCTGGCCACTCGGCTGGTCGGCCGCACTGCGCCGCCCATCACCGTCGCTGAAACGTTCAAGCCGGTGGCGGTCACCAATCCGGTGCCGGGCACGTGGGTGTTCGATTTCGGGCAGAACATCGTCGGCCTGCCGCAGCTGCGGGTGACGGGCCTGCCGGCCGGCACCACGATCCGGATCTCGCCGGCCGAATCCCTCGCGGCCGACGGCACTGTCGATCAGGCATCGCTCAAGGGCGGTGGTGGAAGCCGGGGTGTTGACCTGTTCAACACCTATACGACGGCCGGGCTGCGCGGTGGCGAGACCTGGCGGCCGGACTTCAACTACTTCGGCATGCAGTGGGTGCAGGTCAGCGGGCTGCCGTCGTCCTTTGTGCCTGCGCCGGACCTGGTCACGGGGCTTCGGGTGCAGGCCGACACGCCGGTCGCCGGCGCGGTGACCACGTCGAACGCGCGAGTCAACCGGATCCACGAGATGGCCTGGTACTCGTTCGCCGGCAACATCCAGTCGGTGTTCACCGACTGTCCCGGGCGGGAGAAGCTGTCCTACCCGGCCGACTACACGATGCCGATGGGCTCGATCCACCGGAACTTCGACCTGTCCGCTTATCTGCGCACCCACGAGCACCATCTGGTCGAGGGGCAATCAATCGCGGACACGCCGATGGCCGGCAACGTGGCGCTCAAGACGCCGGTCTACGACTGGGGTTACACCGGGCGGTTCGGCGACGAGATCAACTGGGGTAACGCGATCATCCTGGTGCCGGGGTTCCTCCGGCAGCTCTACGGCGACGTCTCCACCGCTGAGCGGTACTACCCGCAGATGGTGGCGTTCGCCGACTACATCGCCCGGCAGAAGGCGGCCGGTCACATCGTCGACGCGGCCCTCGCCGACTGGGTGTCGGCCGAGCCGGTTTCCGGGCGGATCACCGGGACCTGGGGTTACTACACGATGATCTCTTCGTTGGCGGCGCTGGCTTCTGATCTTGGTCGATCGGCGGACGCCCGGAAATACTCGGAACTGTCAGCCGAAATCGCCGCAGCTTTCCACAACACGTTCTGGGATCCGGCTCGCCGGCTCTACGCGGACAACGGTGCTGTCTCCCAGACGGCCCAGGCGCTCGCGCTCGACGCCGGTCTGGTGCCGGACGCCGAGCGGCAGGTAGTCCTCGACGGTTTGATCGCGATGATCTACGCGTTCCACCCGAACGGCGACGGTCCGCACTTCAGCGGCGGCACCATCGGCATGGCGCCGACCGTGCGGGCGCTGTCTGCCGGTGGCCGTGACGACGTGCTCTGGGACCTCATCCAGGAGGATGAACAGCCCAGTTACGGCTACTTCATGGAGTCCACCGTCGCGAACCCGGGCGGCATGACCACCATGGGGGAGCGGTGGAACCGCGGCGACTCCAAGAACCACATGATCCTCGCCCAGATCGAGGAGTGGTTCCACGCGGGCCTGGCCGGCATCCGGGCGGCCGAGGGCACGGTCGCCTACCGCGAACTGGTCATCCAACCCAAGGTGGTCGGCGACCTGACGTTCGTCCGCGGTTCCTATGTCACGCCGCAGGGCACCGCCCGCTCGGAATGGAAGCGGGACGGCAACCGGCTGAAACTGACCGCCACCATCCCGCCGAACACCACCGCTCAGGTCTGGGTGCCCACCCTGGGCGGCCGGGTGGCCCGCACCCCGCGCCGGGCGACGTTCCTGCGCCTCGACGGTGGCTATGCCGTCTACCAGGTGCCGTCCGGCACCTATCACTGGTGATTCCCCGGCCCGGCCGCCGCTCTCCGGTGGCGGCCGGGCCGCTCTCGAAAGGACCGGCGTGACCTTCCCCGACGGCTTCCTCTGGGGCAGCGCCACCTCCGCCCACCAGGTCGAAGGCGGCAACACCAACAACGACTGGTGGGACTTCGAGCAAAATCCCGCCTCTGCCGCGAGGTGGTCGTCCGGCGACGGCATCGATCACTTCCATCGGTACGCCGATGACTTCGCGCTCCTGGCATCGCTGGGCCACACCGCGCATCGACTGTCGCTGGAGTGGTCCCGGATCGAACCCGCGCCCGGCCAGTTCAGCCGCGCCGCCGCCGACCACTACCGGCGGGTGCTCACCGCCCTGGCCGAGACCGGCATGACCGCCTTCGTCACGCTGCACCACTTCACCCTGCCGCGCTGGCTCGCCTCCCGGGGCGGGTGGCTCGCGCCCGACGCTGTTTCTCTCTTTGCTCGTTACTGCGCTCGGGTGACGGCCGAGTTCGGCGACCTGATGCCGTACATCTGCACCATCAACGAACCACAGATGATCGCCCTGCACGGTTATCTCGAGGGCTACCACCCGCCCGGCGTCACCAACCCTGCCCTGTGGCGGCGGGTCGGTGGTGTCCTGCTCGACGCCCACCTCGCGGCCGTCCCGGCGATCCGTGCCGCCGGCGGTCTGCGGATCGGCCTGGCCGTGCAACTGCCGCTGCTGGCCGGCTCCGGCTCGTTTGTGGACGTGATGCGGCACGAGATCGTCGACCGCTACCTCGACGGCCTGACCGGCGTCGACGGCGGCGACTGGCTCGGCGTGCAGTACTACCGCAAACAGTGGGTGGACGCCTCGTCGCCGTTCTTCTTCGCACCACCACCGCAGGACGTGCCGGTCACGCAGATGGGCTGGGCCGTGCACCCGGACGGGCTGCGCGAGATGCTGCACCGCGCCGCTCGCGTTGGCCTGCCGCTATTTGTCACCGAGAACGGCATCGCCACCACCGACGACACCGAACGGGTCGCGTACCTGCGCTCGCACGTCGCGGCGGTGCGGCAGGCGATCGCCGAAGGTGCCGACGTGCGCGGCTATCTGCACTTGTCGGCGTTCGACAACTTCGAGTGGAGCGAGGGCTATCGGCCGAAGTTCGGGCTGATCGCCGTTGACGACGACTTCACCCGCCGGCCCAAACCGAGCGCGTACGCCTTCGCCGACATCATCCAGGAGGATTGATCATGGACAGTCCCGTTACTCGCAGAGTGCTGATCGGCGGTTCGCTGGCGGTGGCCGCCTCGTCGTTGGCCGGGGTGCCGGCTCAGGCGGGTCATGGGCACGCCCGAGACGAGGCCGTGACCCGTTATGGCCGGGTGCGTGGCCGTCGCGAGGACGGCATCGTGAAGTTTCTCGGCGTCCCCTATGCCACGCCGCCGCTCGGCAAGCTCCGTTTCCAGGCGCCGAAGCCGCCTCGCGGTTGGCGCGGCGTGCGGGACACCGTCGACTTTCCCAACCCCGCCTATCAGGCGGCCGGCGGCGAGATGGGACCCGGCGGCAACGGCCGGATGCCGGCGCCGTCCGAGGACTGCCTGTACCTCAACGTCTGGACCCCGGCCGCCGACCGCAAACGCCGGCCGGTGATGTTCTACAACCACGGCGGCGGCTACATGATCGGCTCGGGGTCCGCGACCGGGCAGGACGGCTCCTACCTGGCTCGTCGCCACGACGTGGTGGTCGTCGAGTCCCACCACCGGCTCGGCCTGCTCGGCTACCTCCACCTCGGATCGTTCGGCGACTACGCCGCCAACCAGGGGATGCTCGACATCCTCGCGGCGCTGCGCTGGACGGCGGAGAACATCGAGCACTTCGGCGGAGACCCGGACAACGTCATGGTCTGGGGCGAGAGCGGCGGCGGCGCCAAGACCGCGGCCGTGTACACCATGCCGGCTGCTTCGCGGCTGTTCCACAAGGCGTCGATCGAGAGCGCCGCGCCGCTGCGGTTCCCGACCCGGGACGGTGCCACCGCCCGTGCCGAGCGCACCCTGCACCTGCTCGGGCTGACCCGGCGTGACGTGCGTACGCTGCACGACATCCCGGCCGCCCGGCTGCTGGAGATCCAGCAGTCAGAAGCCGCGAACGGGGTCGCGCCCTGGGGTGACCCGGACCCGCTGCCCGGCTTCGGCGCCTTCGTCGACGGCACGATCATTCCGCGGCACCCGTTCGCCGGCGGCGCCGCTCCGTTCTCGGCCGGCAAACCGCTGATGGTCGGCACCACCCGCGACGAGACGGTGTTCTTCAGCCTGTTCGGCCCGCCCGACATCTTCAGCATCGACGACGCCGGGCTGCGCAGCCGGCTGAGCGGCACCTACCAGGGTGCGGAACTCGACCGCATCATCGACACGTTCCGCCGGTCACGCCCCGGTGCGACTCCGGCGCAGCTCTACTTCGCCATCACCACCTCGCCGATCTGGCGGGACGCCATCAAGATCGCCGAAGCGAAGCACGCTCAGCACCGTGCGCCGGCGTACATGTACCAGCTCGCCTATCCCGACCCGACACTCGTACCCGGCACCCGCTTCCCGCTCGGCTCACCACACGCCTCCGACATCCCGCTCAAGTTCGCCACCCTGAGCGGCGACGCATTGCCGGGACGGCGAGCCACCGCCCGGCACATGAGCGCGCTGTGGGCCGGCTTCGCCCGCACCGGCCACCCCGCCGCGCCCGGCGTCCCGCGATGGCCCGCCTACACACCGAAGACCCGCGCCACGATGTGGATCGACGCCGACTGCACCATCGTCAACGACCCGGACAGGATCGAACGCCGCTACTGGGAGGACCAGCGCCCGTAGGACGTGTCCGCGAGGTGTGGACGTTCCCGCATTGCGCGGGCGCCTCCGTACATACGTGTAGATATATGGATACCGTGGGCGATGCTCTTCACCAGTTGGCGCGCCAGTACTGCGGTGGGTACGGGATCTCGGTGCGGGGCACGCCGAGCCGGGACGCGGCGGATGCCGCCCAGTGCGGGTCGCGCAGCGCGGCGCGGCCGATCGACACCGCGTGCGCCTGACCCGACGCCAGGATCGTCTCCGCCTGGATCGCCTCGTCGATGAGTCCCACCGTGCTCACCACCAGGGGAGTGCCGGCGAGCTCCCGGGTCAGCTCCGCGGCCAGCGTCACCTGATATCCGGGGCCGACCGCGATGTCCGCGCCACGACCGAGGCCGCCGGAGGACACGTCGACCCAGGTCACACCGTGGTCGGTGGCGAGGCGGCGCAGCAGGCGCGCCGAGGCGGCCACATCCCAGCCGCCGTCCACCCAGTCGGTCGCGCTGATCCGGATGCCGAGCGGCTTGTGCGCCGGCCAGACCGCGCGGACCGCGGCGGCCACCTCGCGGACCAATCTCGTACGCCTTTCCTCATCCCCGCCGTAGCCATCGATGCGGGTGTTGGTCAGCGGCGACAGGAACTGGTGCATGAGGTAACCGTGGGCGGCGTGCAGCTGGATGGCGTCGTAACCCGCGGCGTCCGCCCGCCGGGCCGCGGCGGCGAAAGCGGCGACCACCTCGGCGATGCCCTGCTCGCTCAGGGCGGTCGCGGCGTCCAGCCCCGGCAGCACGGGCGCGTCAGCGACCCCGGCCGTCTGCCAGCCGCCGTCCGCGGCCGGCACCGTGCCGTCCGGCTGGCCCGGCAGCCACGGATAGGTGGAGGCCTTGCCGCCGGCGTGGGCGAGCTGCACCGCGGCGGCGGCACCCTGGGAGTGGATGAACCGGACCAGTCGCTGGTGTGCCTGCTGCTGGGCGTCGGTGTAGAGGCCGACGTCACGGGGGCTGATCCGTCCGCGCGCTTCGACGCCGGTGGCCTCGGTGGTGACCAGGCCGAAGCCGCCGGCGGCGAAGGAACCGAGATGCTGCAGATGCCAATCGGTCGGCACGCCGTCCTCGGCGTCGATGACGTACTGGCACATCGGCGCGACGATCGCCCGGTTGCGCAGGGTGAGACCGTCGCCGTCGGGCGCGGGCAGAGTGAGTGGCGTGAACAGCAGCGGCATGGTTCCCCAATGTACTTGCAGGCGCGTTGTTTCGGTGTCTGCAAGTAAAATTAGTTGCAGACGCGGCCTTTCGCAAGCGCCCCGTACGGGGTCAGGGAACGATCACCACCGCGCCGCGTACGCCGCCCCGGGCCAGCCGGTCGTGGGCGGCCGCCGCGTCGTCGAAGCGGTAGACGCCCGCGACGCGAAGCGGAATGTCACCGCTGGTGACGAGCTTGACGAGCCCCTCCAGCCGGGATCCGTCCGATGACACCTCCATCGCGAAGGTGCGGATTCCGCGCACCGGTTCCGGGCGAAGCGGGGGCGACGCGGCCACGAAGCCGCCGCCGTCCCGTACCCGATCAAGCAGTGCGGAACCGATCACCGCGAGGTCGATGACCGCGTCGAACACTCCCGCGGGCTCCTCGGTGCGCGCCAGGAACGTCGCGCCCAGCGACTCGACGAACTCGCGGTCGCCGTCTCCGGCGAGCCCGGTGGCGCGCAGACCGGCAGCCCGGGCCAGCGCCAGGACGAATCCGCCGACCTGCCCGGCCGCGCCGGTGACCAGCACTGTCGAACCCTCCGGGAGCTCCAGCAGGTCGAGGGCCTGTGCGGCGGCGAGGCCGTTCGTCGGCAGCGTCGCCGCCTCGGTGGCCGGGACGCCGCTGGGCGCGCCGGTCAGCGAGGCGGCGTCGAGCACCACGTACTCCGCGTGGGCGCCGCTCGTCGTCTGCAGCCACGGCGAGAAGCCGATGACCTCGTCGCCGGGGGCGAACTGCTCGACCGCATCGCCGGCCGCGTCGACCACGCCGGCCACGTCCCAGCCGGGTGTGTAGGGCAGGCCGGTCGGCAGCGGCGCCGGGAACCGGCCGGAGCGGACCATCAGATCGACCGGATGCAGCACGGACGCGGCGACCCGCACCCGCACCTGTCCCGGCCCGGGCGCCGGCACCGGAACCTCGGCCACCCGCAGGACCTCCGGTCCGCCGAACTCCGCATAACTGACTGCACGCATCGCCGTCTCCCTCGCTTGGTGTCGCTCTTGCGAACACCACGACGGTACGAATCCCTGGGCACCGTGAGAAAGTAGGTACCTTGGAGTGCCTAGGGCACCGGAGGGGGCAACGATGGCGACGACGACCGCAGAACAACGCCGTGATCAGGCGAAACTCGACTACGACGCGTTCCTGGACGGCTGCCCGACCCGGGAGCTGCTGAGCAGGCTCACCGACAAATGGGTCGCGCTGGTGATCTCGGCACTCTCCGGCGGCCCGCAGCGGCACGGCGAGATCGCCCACCGCATCGCGGGTGTCAGCCAGAAAATGCTGACCCAGACCTTGCGTACGCTCGAACGCGACGGCCTGATCACCCGCACGGTGACCGCGTCGGTGCCGGTCCGGGTGGACTACGCGCTGACGCCGCTCGGGCACGAACTGGTCCCGGTGATGGCCGCGATCAAGACCTGGGCGGAGGCGCACATGGATCGCGTCTTCATGGCCCGCGCCGAGTTCGACGCCCGCGCGGGAGCGTGACGCCGCTCCGACAGGACGTCGAAGCGGCGCCGGTCCGTCAGCTGCAGGTGGCTCCGTTGAGGGTGAATCCGGTCGGGGCGGCGGCGTTGCCGGTGTGGCCGGCCTGGTACCCGATGGTGGCCGAGCCGCCCGGTGCGAGGGTGCCGTTGTAACTCGCGTTGGTGGCGGTCACCGTGCCGCTGGTCGGGGAGTAGGTGGCGCTCCAGCCGGCGGTGATGGTCTGTCCGGCGGCCAGGGTGAAGGCCAGCTTCCAGCCGTTGACGGCGGTGGTGCCGGTGTTGGTGACGGTGATGCTGTTGGTCAGGCCGGTGTTCCAGGCGCTCACGGCGCTGGTGACCCGGCAGGCGCCGGCGGTGGCTGACGGGCTCGTTGAAGGGCTCGCTGAAGGCGACCCGGACGGGGGCGCCGAAGCTGAGGCGGACGGCGACACCGAGGGCGAGTTGCTGGGCTGGCTGCCGATGCCGGTCATGATCGCGTCGATGATGCCCTGCTGGGTCACCGTCGCGGCGCTGCGGTCGAACAGGCCGAAGCCGTGCTGTCCGTTCCAGCCGTTGTCCCAGTACGCGGTGGCCGCTCCGTACTTCGTGGCGGCGGTCACCAGGGCGCGTGCGTAGTCCGCGCGGTACCGGTTGTTTGTCGAGTCGTACGTCGTCTTGTCGATCGAGCCGTATTCACCGACGAACACCGGATATCCGCGCGTGACGAACGTGTCGTGCATCTTCTTGAGCTGCCCGTCCAGGAAGTCCTCCTGGCCCCAGACCGACTTCTTCGCCGGGTTGGTCGCTGCCGCGCCCCACTGCGTGATGGTGCCGTCCTCGGTGCCGGTGAAGTCCCAGGGGTCGTAGTAGTGCACCGAGATCATCAACCGTTGCTCGGCGGCCGGGACCGTGGAGGAGCGGTACTGGTCGGTGGGGATCACGAACCCGTAGCTGCCCGCGGTGTAATCGATGTTGGTGTTCCAGCCCGGCACCAGCAACCACCGCGAGGCGTTGGTCCCGCCGGTGCGGCGCACGGTGTCCACGAAGAGCTGGTTGTACGCGTTGATGTTCGAGTAACACGGCTGGGTCGGATTGCCGTACTGCCCGTCGAAGTTCTCGTTCATCGACTCGAAGATCAGGTGCTCGTTGTAGCTCTGGAACCGGGTCGCCACCTGCTGCCAGACCTTCTGGTACTTCGCCCGGATCGTGGTCTGATCGGACGCGTCGCAGATCAGCCAGGAGCCGGCGACGGTCTTGTAACCGTCACCGTGCATGTTGATCAGCACATACAGGCCCCGGCTGTACGCGTAGTCGACGACCTGCTGGACGCGGTTCAGCCATGCCGCGTTGACGGTGTAGTCCGGGCCGGCTCCGATGTGTCCCAGGTAGGAGACGGGAATCCGGATCGTCCTGAAGCCCGACGCCCGTACCCGATCGATGAAAGCCTGCGTCACGGCGGGGTTTCCCCAGGCGGTCTCACTGGGGATGCCGTTGGTGCTGGCCTCCAGGGTGTTGCCCAGATTCCAGCCGGCGCCCATGTCGGCGACCAGCTGGGGACCGCTCAGCTGGGCCACGACGTCGGCGGACGCCGACCGTGTCACGCCGTAGACGGCTCCGGTGACGGCCAGGGCGGCGGCCATGAAGGCGAGCCCGGCCTTCCGTGTTTTCTGACCCATGAACGTTCCTCTCGTGGCACAGACCAGCTGGGAGCGCTCCCATCATTGCAAAGCATCGATGCCTTGTCATCTCGTCGAAACATTTGAGGTGAGTCTGGAGGTCTAGTGGCTCTTCGTCTGCTCGGTCACGGTCTGCCGCGTCATCGCGAGGCCGGCGCAGAGTCGCCCGAGCGTCTGACCGTTCTCACGGCGGAGGCTGTCGAGCAGCCGGCGGCTGCTGTCCTCTCGGGAATCGGCCCCGAACGGATTACCCCTCTATCGCCTGCGTGACGCGATGACGAATCGTGGAGGCTCAGCCGAAACGACGCAGGGTGGCAGTTATGAGCTATTTCCCGGAGGAAATTCATGCGGTCGATAAACGGCGCGGGAAATGGTTTTCCGGTTTGGTCGCCGCGGCGTTGGCGGTCTCGGTTCTGGGTACGGCCGGCCCGGCTCGAGCCGAGGACGACGTCGTCAGCTTGACCACCTGCGTCGACGAGGTCATGACCAAGGGGTCGTCGGGAGCCTGCGTGCTCTCGTTGCAGAACTCCCTGGTCGCCGTCGGCATCAACGTGCTGGTGGACGGCGACTTCGGGGAACAGACCGTGCTGGCGGTACGGGGCTTCCAGGGCGGGCCGGTGAATCTGCCGGTGACCGGGGTGGCGGACGCCGCGACCATCACCGCGCTCGACAAGGCGGCCAACTCGCCGCAACCACCGTCGTCCGGTTCCGCGGTCTCCGGCGTGCCGGACGGCACCCGGGCGGGGGAGAACGGGGTCTACAAGTGCGGGAACTTCGGTAACTGCACGTTCTATTTCAGCCGTCGCGTCACCCAGGAGATCCATCAAGTCCTCAACGAACGAGACGCCGATCTCGCGGCCTACGCCGCTGACGTGAAATTGTGTGTTCAAGAGCGAAAGATGGCTGCGGCCGCCTGCTCCGCGGCCCTCGTCGGGGGGACCTGGCTGCTGAAGGGCAACGCGGAGAAAGCGGTGGAGCAGGGCGACTGTCTGAAGGTCAAGTTCCGGGCCGAGATCATCCCGTACCGCAGCGGCGTCGACGACTCGTCGAGCCACTGCATCGACGGCGACGGCTCCTGACCGTCCGCAACGATCAGTCGTGGCCGCCGATCGGCCACGACTGATCGATGCGCTCCAGGCGACTGAACGTGCCGATGAGCGATCATGATGATGTGTCTGCCGCCGACGACGTCCCTGGTGCTCTGATCTCGGTCATCGATTCGCTGATGTGGCGGATCCTGAAGGGACACGAGGATCCGGTGGAGCTGGTCGCCGAGGTGTCGGGGGAGTTCCTGCAACCGTCCTGGGCCGAGGTGGCACACGCCGGTGGGCTGTACCGCCTCTTTGCCGAACTCGGCGACATCGTCGACGGCTGGCCGGTCAGTTACGGGGAGGCGACCGAGATGGTCGCTCAACGAGAGATCCGCGACGCTGCCTGGGACTGGCTGGAGACAGTGCGGACTGCCGGGGCGATGGAGTCATTTCTGGAGCGCTGGGAGGCACGCGGTGGTGAGTGACACCGGCGTCAGCGTCACGCCGACGGGGATCCGGCATCGTCGGGCTCGGCTACGTAACCGCTGGCCTGCATGGCGAACAACTCCGCGTACCGCCCCGGTGCCGCCACCAGCTCGCGATGGGTGCCCTCCTCGGTGAGGACCCCGTCGTGCATCACGAAGATCCGGTCCGCGTGGATGACGTTCGCCAGCCGGTGGGTGATCAGGATGGTGGTCTTGTGGCCCTGCCTGCTGCGCACCGCCCGGAACAGCGCGTCCTCCGCCCGCGGATCAAGCGCCGACGACGGCTCGTCCATGATCAGCAGGTCGGCGTCGCGGTAGAAGCCGCGCGCCGCGGTGATGCGCTGCCACTGCCCGCCGGACAGGTCCTGGCCGTGTTTGAAGGTCTTGTCGAGCAGCGTCCGGTACCCGTTCGGCAGGTTCAGGATCGTCTCGTGAGCGGCGGCCCGGTTCGCGGCCTGCTCGATCGCTTTCTGCGCCGGAGCAGTGCCGATGTCGCCCATCGCGATGTTCGTCGCCGCCGTGTACGGCCACTTGTGGTGCTCCTGCATGACCACCGAGATGCGCCGCAGCAGCGTGCCCTCGTCGAGATCGGCGATCGGATGACCGTTCCACTCGATCACCCCGGCGCTCGGCGACCGCAACCCGGCGATCATCGCGGCGAGCGTGGTCTTGCCGGAGCCGTTCTCCCCGACGAACGCGACCGTCTGACCGGCCTGAATGGTCAGCGTGACGTCGTCGACCGCCGGTTGGTCACGGTCGGGGTACGCCAGGCTCACGCCCCGCACCGTCAGCTGCCGCAACGCCTGCGGCTGGGTACGGTCACCGTCCGGACCCTCCGGCGGCAGGTACTGCTTCGCCCGTTCGAGGAAGCCGATGTACTCCTTGAAGAACTGCCCGTCGGTGTAGAGCCGGTCCAGCTGGAACGTCACCACCGCCAGAGCCCGCTGGGATGCCTGGACGGCGACGACACAGGTCACCGCACTCGACAGCGGGATGCGCCCGCCCCACAGCAGCCCGCCCACCAGCACCCACACACCGCCCAGCCCGACACCGCTGACCAGCGCGCCGACACTCGTCGTCGTGGTGACCCGGCGGGCCAGCGCCAGATCCTCCCGGGTCTGCGCGCCCATCACCATGTCGTACTGGCCGAGCAGGAAGCCGCGTAGTCCGTACGATCGCAGCTCCGGCGCCGAGTCCCGTTCGGCCATCTGCCTTTGCAGGACCCAGAGCCTGCGCCGGCGTACCGAACCGGCCAGGAATGTCGCATAGCGCAAGTGGCCCGCGCGCAGCGCGGCGTAACCGTTCGGCAGGGTCGCGACGATCAGCGCGACCAGCAGCAGCGGGTTGATCACGATGACGGCCACCGCGACGGCGAGCAGGTTCACCAGCCCGGCGAACATGTTCGCGGTGTTCTGCACCAGCGCGATCGCCGCGTCGCTGCCGCGGGTTGCGCGTTCCATGTCGTCGGCGAACGCGTCCTCGTCGAACGCGGCCAGCCGGACCGCCGTGGTCGCCTCGAACAGGCGGCGTTCGGCCACTTCGTTGACCCGTGGGGTGAGGCCGTTCTGCGCGTACCCGATGGTGATCCGCAAACCTCCGGCGACCGCCGTCGTCGCCGCGAGCAGCGCCAGCGCCGGCAGCGCCGCCCGCACCCGGTCAGGAGTCGGCCCACCAGCGAAGAGTTCGACGAGCAGCCGCTGGGTGGAGAGCAACCCGAACGTCGCCATCAGGCCCGATCCGAGCGTGGCGAAACCCACGACCAGCGTACGCACACGGTCTGCCCGCCAGGCGACCGACACCGCCGATCCGACCAGTTTCGGCAGCTCCGCGAAGACACCGAGGACACCGGCTTCAGCCCTCCGGCGGACACCGTGCTCCCACCAGGCGTCCCGCAACTCAGGCAGCACCGACTCCTCGGCAGTGGTCTCCGTGCTTGGGGTTGAGGCATTCACCTGACAGGTCCTCCTAGCTCGCGCCTGGACCCAGTGTCAGCGGTGGCGGCGGCCTCATCGCCGACGCGATGTGCGCCGCTGCCGTCAGATCTTGGACTTCCATGGGTACGGGATCAGCGCGGCTCACTAACCTGCGAACTTCCGTCGATCGAGGAGGGCCGCGCGACTGTCTGCCGAAACGATCCCGCCCTATGTCTACCTGCCGTGCTCACCGGTCAGCCCCGGCGACGGCGAGGTGACCATCGAGCTGCGGCGCACCGAGGACGGCCGGATGGCACTGCTCATCTACTCGGCTCTGGACCGGCTCGTCGACTGCTGCGGTGAACAGCAGCCGTGGACGGTCGTGCCGGCGACCGACCTCGATCGGATTCAGCAGCTCACCGGCTATGAACTCATCTTCATGGACATGCGTATACCCGAGCAGCTGAGACGAGACGGGGAGCAGCCATGAACGATCTGCATGTCGACCCGGCCGTGCTCGACGGCATCGCCGAGCGGCTGCGGCACCGCGGTGACGCGATCGACGCGGCCGGCGACGGCGCGCCGGGCACCCCGGACGCGGGCCAGGA
Organism: Actinoplanes lutulentus; assembly: GCF_003259845.1. GTDB lineage: Bacteria > Actinomycetota > Actinomycetes > Mycobacteriales > Micromonosporaceae > Actinoplanes > Actinoplanes lutulentus. The sequence continues at coordinate 95,003 of NZ_QLMJ01000008.1, read as the reverse complement.
CACCGCCGCCATCGCCGCGATCCTCGCCGCCCTCTGCGCGAACTCGGCGCAGCTGGTCACCGTCCTGCACGAGACCGGCTCCCGGGTCGCGGCGGCGAGCCGGGCGTACGTGAGCGAGGACGCCTCCGCGGCCGGGCACATCGCCGGTGGGTACTGATGCCCATCGACACCCGTCTCGACGGCCGGCCGGAGCAGGTGTACGCGACGGCCCGCTGGCTGCGTGACCGGCTCGCCTTCGAAGTGGACGGTGGTGCGGCCGCGATGCGGTCCTCGCACGCCGACGCCGCCCAGAGCTGGCGCGGCGCGGCCGGAGCCGCTTTCGGCCAGCGGATCGACGGGACCGCCGGCCAGGCCGACCGCCTGCACGGCGGTCTGCGCAGCACGGCCGACGGCCTCGAACACTACGCCGGACAGCTGGCTCAAGCTCAGGCCCACATGGCCCGTGCCCGGCAGATAGCCGCGGACGGTGGCCTGCCGCTGGCCGGCGACACCATTCTCGAACCGGTCGCCGCGCCCACCCCGCAGCAGGTCGAGTCCTATCAGCTCGCCCAGGCCGAGGCCGATCGGGGGAACGCGGCCATCGAGTTCGGCCGGGCGGTGCTGAAGAACATGGGCGACGACATCACCCAGAAATGGCACCTGTTCACCAGCGAGGTGATCACCGGCGGCCTGATCGGCAGCCTGGCGACCATCCACCGTGACATTCTGCGCGCCGAGTCCCAGGCCATCGGCAAAGCCTCGGAGGCGCTTGTCGACCACTACCTGAAGACCCCCGGCGGCACACCCGCGTCCAAGGCCCTCAACGAGGCGGCCTACGCCAAGTACCTGGAGAGCAGCAAGGTCGAGTTGCAGGCCCGTGGCTTCGAACGCCGGTTCCTCAGCAAGATCCCGGTGGCCGGCGCGGTCATCACCGCGGCCGGCGTCGGATACGACATCGCGCACGGCAAACCGGTCGGCAAGTCCGTCCTCTCCGGAGCGGGCAATGTGGGCGGAGCCCTGGTCGGCGCCAAGATCGGTGCGGCGATCGGCATCTCCGGCGGTCCGGTCGGCATCGTGGTCGGTGGCGCGATCGGCGGCATTGTCGGCGGTGTGATCGGCAGCGGCCTCGTCGACGCCGCATACGATGCCCTACCGGACAACGTGACGAAGGCTTTCGAGGACGGCCTCAAAGAAACCGGTACGGCCATCACCGACGGGGTCAAGGATGTCGGCTCGGCGATCGGCGACGGCGCCAAGGACGTCGGCTCGGCGATCAGCGGCGGTTTCCAGAAAGTGTTCGGCTAGTCCCTTTCACCACCTTCGAGACCCGGGCGGGGCCGCATGCCAGACGACATTCCCAACCTTGACACCGCGGCGGCAGCCGGTGGGTCGCCGTGGGGCGAGGACGGGCCGTCACGATGGCCCGGCTTCTCCTTCGTCCTCTGCGCCCTGCTCGCCGCGATCGGCCTGGTAACGGCAGTCGTCACGGCCATCGGCGGCGACCTTCCCCGCGCGGCGTTCCTGGTGGGCGCCACCATCGTGATGGGCCACTTCGCCGGCTGGTTCTACGCCTCCCGCCGCTATCCGCGCGACATCAACCCCCAGATCGCGAGAATCGATGACGGTACGCCCGGTGTGAGCTTCCGGTACCGCACGGCGATGTACTACTGGACGGCGTCCAACAGCGTCCTGATGACCCTCGCTCTGATCGCGATCGCCCTGGCCCTGCTGCCCGACTCCATGGTCATCGCGATCGTCCTGCTGCTGCTCGCGGCCTTCCCCGTACTGATGGCGTTCGCGCTGCTGCGGCACGCGCCGGGCCGGCTGACCCTGGTTCCCGCCGGGATCTACCACAGCAGTATCGCCTTCACGTACTTCGCGCCCTGGGACACCGTGCGCGAGGTGGGCTCCAGCGAGTTCGCCCGCACACCGCTGATCGCGGTGGCGGCCATGCCGTCCGAGGCGACCCGCATCGTCCGGGCGGCGCCGCACGCCATCGCCGGCTGGGAGCAGCGCCTGTTCCCGGTCCTGGCGATCCAGGTGCCGTGGCTCAGTTCCGACCCGGTGGCCGTCTACCAGACCCTGCGCCACTACCACGAGAACCCGGAGCACCGGGCCGAGCTGTCGAGCGAGGCAGCGCTGGACCGCGTCCGCCAGCGCCGATTCCTGCTCCGCCCGGACAACCGTTGATCGCAGGCTGTGCGGAATCGGTCAGTCGCGCTTCGCGGCTTTCGCCACGCCGGCTACGAAGGCGGTGGTGAGGATCCAACCCGCGACGGTCAGTGCCCACGACCAGTAGGCGACCGGGCCACCGACCGTCCACGATGACTTCAGTCCCAGGTTGAGCACCGGGATCAACGCGTCCAGCGCGTACAGGTAAGGGTTGAACGGGGGCGCCGGCTGCCGCATCGCCACGATGTCCGAGCGGTCCGCTGACATCAGGGCGGTGCCGCCGAGCAGGACCAGGGCGAGCAGCCACAGGCTGACCAGCCAGGGGCGGTACCCGTACCCGACGGTGACCTGCAACAGTATGTTCCAAAGGCGGCCGGCGAGGCTCAGCACTCTGCGCTGATGCCGCAGCTTGGCGACCGCGATGCGGCGGGCGGCTTGCTCGTGGCCGGTGCGGCGATACACGGCGGCCAGGTGTTCGTACGGTTGCGGCGTATAGCCATATCGTTCCTGGCGCAGCCAGGCGATACGCCGGTCCACCGGCACGTTGCCCTGCTCGGTGATCTGGTCGTAGGTGAAGTCCTGCAGCGCATACGAAGCCGGCCATCGGTCAACGTCGTCGTCGAGGACCCCCGTCCAGGCGTGGCTCAGGTCGACGGCGGCGGAAGCGGTCTGTGGCCGCAGGACCAGCGACTGCGCCCGTAGATGGGACAGATCGAGAGCAGGGCAGCCGCCGAGGTCGGCGTCGGTGAAGTCGAGCCGGGCGTCCACGCGAGCGCCGTGCAGGACCACCTCTCCGTGCACGGTGGCACCGCTGGTGATCTCCAGTGAGTCGCCGATCGCGGCCCGTTGCGCGCGGAGTGCCACCGCGTCCCCGCCGTCGAGCACCGCGCCGGCCAGGTGAACGGTTCCGCCGATCTGAGCCCGATCGAGATCGACGGTGCCGACCGCGACGAATCCACGGTCCATGTGGATCACGGTGCGCACCTTGAGCCCCAGCGCGGCGACGGCGTATCCGCCCGGGTTGTTGATCCGGCCGCCCCAGAAGCATGCGAACCCGTCGATGCGAGCGCTGACCAGCCGAATCATTCCCTCGGCGGTGAAACCACCCGGATCACCGAGGCTGCTGCCGAGGAAGAGGGCGAACCCGATGGTGGCGCTCTGCAGGTCCAGAGCTGTGCCACCGGGCTGATGCAGAGCTGATCCGGTGAAGCTGAGGCTGCCGCCGATGCGCGCGTCGATCAGGTTGATCTGGCCGTGGGCGGAGAAGCCGTTGTTGAAGCTGAGAGACCGCCCGACGCTCATGCTGTATCCGAGCAGCGCCCACTTGCCTTCATGGGACAGGACGGCGCCGTCGAACACCACCGAGCCGTCGATCTGCGCGCCCTGCAGACGCACCACGGATGCCGCGAAACCGTTCGACGCATGCAGTTCACCGGTCTTGAGGCGGGCGGCGTGAAGTTCCGGCATCCGGCAGCCGACGAACTGCGCCGACGGCACGGTCAGCCCGGTGAGGTCCACCGTCTCGTCGAACACGCAGTCCTCGAAGGACAGCGGGGCGGTCATGGTCCGCCCGCTCAGGTCCAGCTTGCCGGTGACCCGAACGCCGAGCAGCCGCACCGGCGCGGGCCCGGCGAGCCTGCGGGCCAGCACCGGCGAGCGGACCAGCCGGTCGGACGGACGCCAGCCGCGCGCATCGATCACCAGCTCATCTGTTGCCCCACGGAGGAGACGCCGCTCCGCTTTGCTGCCTCTCGGCAGGCGTCCACCTATGCGCACGCCTTCTATTGTGGGTCCGTTCAGCCGGCTCGTTGCTGCCCCGAAGGTGTAGGAACCGCAGCGGATCGCTGAGCGTCGCCGGGGGCGGTGCGTTCGCGGTCCAGGCGGAAGCTCAGCGCGGCCATCAACAACCCGGCCACGCTGAGCGCCAGACCGGTCCACGCGGGAGCGAGATAACCGAGACCGCGAGCGATCACCAGGCCGCCCACCGCCGCGCCGATGCTGTTGGCGACGTTCATCGCGGACTGGTTGATCGCGGCGCCCATCAGTTGCGCGCCGGGTGCGACGGTGATCAGCCGGGCTTGCAGGGCGGGGCCGAGGAACAGGCTGGTGGCGCCGACCAGGAACGCCCCAGCGAACAGGCCCGGCGTGGTGTCCGCGAACAGGGCGAAGAACAGGATCGCTGCGATCACGGCGGTGAAGCCGAGCAGCAGGGCGCGGCGCAGGTCGCGGTCGGCGAACCAGCCGCCGAGGGCGTTGCCGACGGTCATGCCGAGTCCGAAAGCGACCAGCACCCACGGCACCGCGCCGTTGCTCAGGCCGGTGACCTCGGTCGTCACCGGCGCGATGTAGCTGTTCACCGCGAAGAAACCGGAAAACCCGATCGCCACGGTCGCGGCGACCAGCCAGACCTGAGGACGAGCGAGGGTACGCAGTTCCGCGCGGGCCGACCCGGTAGCGACCGCCGGGATCTCCGGGACGCTGACGGCCACCGCCAGCAGGGTGAGCAGGAAGACGCCGGCGATGACGGCGTAGGAGGCGCGCCACCCGGCGGCCTGTCCGAGGCTGGTCATCGCGGGGACGCCGACGAGGTTGGCGATGGTCAAACCGCTGAGCACGGCCGCGTACCCTCGTGCTTCTCTGCCCGGTCCCATCAGCGAGGCGGCGAGCAGGCCGGCGGCGCCGAAGTAGGCGCCGTGCGGCAGTGCGGCGACGAAACGTGCCACCAGGACCAGGCCGAAGGTCGGCGCCAGCGCCGAGGCGGCCGTTCCCGCGACGAAGAGCACGAGCAGGCCGAGGACCAGGCGTTTGCGGTGCCAGCGGGTGGTGAGCGCGGCGATCAGTGGGGCGCCGGCGACGACGCCCAGGGCGTACGCGGTGATGGTCCAACCGGCGTGCGCGACCTCGGTCGCGGAGCCGGCACCGAGCAGGTCTTGGGCGATCTCGGGGAGCAGTCCCATGGCGGCGAACTCGGTGAGGCCGATCGCGGCGCCGCCGAGGGCGAGGGCCAGCAGGGCTGTCCAACGGTGCCGGGTGGTCAGGTGTTCCATGGCCGCGGACTTTAGCAACGCTTTTGCGAAACCCTCCAGCTAAGGTGATCAGGTGCACCAGACCTTCCTGCGCGGCTATAACGAGGCCCTGGTGATCGCGCTGGCCCGGGCCAGCGCGACCTTCGAACGCGGCGACGTCGCCGACGCCACCGGGCTCACCCCGCAGGCGGTCTCCAAGGTCCTGGCCCGGCTGCTCGGCGAGGGTGTCGTGGCACCCGCCGGCGTGCGCCGACCGGCGACCGGCCGCGCCGCCGGGGTCTACGAGCTGGTGCCGGACAGCCGCTTCGCGATCGGGGCGCACGTGTCGCGGCGGATGCTGCGGCTGGCGCTGACCGATCTCGCCGGTGCCGTTCTCGCATCCACGGCGACGGTGCTACCGGGTGACTTCACGCCCGGCCAGCTCCTGGATGCCCTTGTTGAGCAGGTCCGGCAGCTGCGGGCCGCCAGGGACCTCAGCGACCGCCTCGTCGGCGTCGGCATCGGCATGATCGGCCCGCTCGACCACGCCGCCGGCACCGTCCGCGACGCCCACCGGCTGCGGCACTGGCACGACGTGCCCCTGGCGTCGATGGCGCAGCAGGCGCTCGGCCTGCCGGTGCACGTCGACAAGGACGTCACCGCCGGGGTGACCGCCGAGGCGTGGCGGCGCGGCCCGGGGTTCCGCGACGCGGCCCTGATCATGGTGGAGGCCGGGGTCGGCGCCGGGCTGTGGCTCGGCGGATCCGCGCATCGCGGCGCGCACACCAACGCCGGCGAGTTCGGCCACACGGTCGTCCAGCTCGACGGTCCCGCCTGCGTGTGCGGCCGGCGCGGGTGCCTGGAAGCCGTCCACGACCAGGCGTTCGCCGCGGGTGACGTCCAGCGGGCGGCCCGGGTCCTGGGCGTCGGTGTGGTCAACCTGCTGCAGACCCTGGACCTGGGGCACGTCGTGCTGGCCGGCGCCGACCTGATCCGGCACAGCGGTGTCTACCTCGACGCGGTCACCGCGACCGTGAGCGCCGAGGTGCCCCGCGCGGACTGGCTCACCGTCGACGTCTCGGTGTCCACGCTCGCGGAGAACAGCATCGCCGCGGGTGCCGCCATGCAGATCCTCGACGCGCGTTACGGCGTCCCCGGTCTGGCCGTCGTCACCGGCTGATCAGCGGTCGGCGGGCAGGACGTCGGCGAGCAGGGTGAGCGACGGGGTGCGGCCGCTGGCGACGTGGGCGAAGGCCAGTGACGCGGCGAGTTCGGTGTTGCCGTCGCGGATGGCGGCGAACAGGCCCTCGTGCTCGGCGCACTGGACGCGGATGTCGCGGTCGGCGGTCATCCGGAACAGCCATTGCATGCGCCCGTTGAGCGGCTGCATCAGGCCGGCCAGCAGCGCGTTGCGCGACAGCGCGAGGACGCCGTCGTGGAAGGCGACGTTGGCGGCGGCGGCCTCGTGGTCGGCGCCACGGTCCAGGGCAGCCCGGGCCTCGCGGATGTTCTCCGCCAGGACCGCGAGGCCGGCGGGGTCCGGGTTGCCGGCGGCCAGTTTGGCGGCGAGCACCTCGAGGCTCTCGCGCACGTCGAAGAGCTCCTCGATGTCGCGCAGCGTCAGCTGGGTGACCATCGCGCCGCGCCGGGGCAGCGTACGGATGAATCCGTCGGCCTCCAGCTGGGGCAGGGCCTCGCGCAGCGGGATCCGGGAGACGTTGAGCTGCTCGCAGATCTCCCGTTCGATCAGGCGCTGACCGGGCTTGAGGTCGCCGGAGATGATGCGCTCGCGCAGGAAGTCGTAGACCTGGGTGGACAGCGACCGGTCCACGGTGCCGATGGCCGTCCACTGCGTGGTCATGAAATGCCCCTGTCTGGCGAAGATTTAGCGATGTCTTTGGAATACAGCACGCCAAAGATAGCCGCTACCCGCCATGGCTGGGAACGCCCGGAGATGTCGGTCCAGTTGACAAGCCTGTTACTTCGCGTTCGCAACACTGACTCCATTCAGTTGGCATCTTGTATACCAAGATGCTCGACTAACCCCCGGAGACATCATGAAGCTGCGAACCTTGGTGGCGGGGGCCGCCACGGCCACGCTGGCGCTCGCCCTGGCCGCCTGCGGTTCCTCCTCATCCACTACGACGACCACGGGATCCAGCCGCGCCGACACCCTGATCATCGGCACCGGAGCGACCCCGCAGACTCTTGACCCGCTGCTCTCGTCCGATGTGCAGACCGATCTGACCAGCGTCGCCGTCTACGACACGCTGCTCACCTACGACAGCGACGACAAGCTCGTCCCCAAGCTCGCCACCGAGTGGAAAGTGGCCGACGACGCCACCTCGATCACCTTCACCCTCCGCGAGGGCGCGAAGTTCCACGACGGGACGCCGGTGACCGCCGCCGACGTGGTCTACACCCTCGATCGGGTCCGCAAGCTCAACCTCGGCATCGCGACCGTGATCGCCGACTACAAGTCTTCTTCGGCAACCGACGGCTCCCATGTCACCGTGACGCTGAGCAGGGCGAACGCGGGCTTCCTCGGCGCGCTGAGCCGCGTCTACATCGTCAACTCGGCGCTGGTCACCGCCAACGCCGGCACCGACGACGGGCAGACCTGGCTCGCCACCCACGACGCCGGCAGCGGCGCGTACACCCTGGCCGACTACCGCCCCAACCAGCAGGCCCGCTTCACCCGTTACGACCAGTACTGGGACGGTCCCGGCAAGCGGCCGGCCAGCATGGTCTACCGCTACAGCACGGAGAGCGCGACGCTGCGCGACGAACTCAAGCAGGGCAACATCGACGTCGCGTACGGCCTGGTCCCGACCGACCAGGCGCAGTTCACCAACGCGACCGGCTTCACCTCCACCGACGTGAAGGGCCCGCTGCAGCTCTACACGTTCTTCAACACCAGTCAGGGCCCGACCGCCGACGTACGGGTCCGCAAGGCACTACGCCTCGCCTACGACTACCAGGGTCACGTCGACAACATCCTGTCCGGCAAGGGCGTCGTCGCCGACGGCCCGCTGCCCAGCACGATGTCCTGCCGACCGGCGATCGCACCGTCGGCGCAGAACGTCGACGAGGCCAAGAAGCTGCTGGCCGAGGCCGGCGCCACCAACCTGAAACTCACGATGTACTACCAGTCGGTCATCCCGGAGCACAACAAGGCCGGGACGCTGCTGCAGTCGAACCTGCGCGACATCGGCGTGACGCTGGAGCTGAAGGCGGTCACCTACCCCGAGTTCGTCAAGGCGGTCTCCGACCCGAAGACGGCGCCGGACCTGGGCCTGCTCTGGGACTTCCCGCTCTACCCGGACGCCGCCTCGATGCTCTACCGGGTCTACGACTCGAAGTTCATCGGCACCGGCTCCAACTACGGCCAGTACTCCAACCCCGAGGTCGACGCGCTGCTCGACAAGGCGACAAAGGCCACCTCACAGGACCAGAGCTGTGCGTACGCCAAACAGGTCCAGCAGATCGTCAACGACGACGCGGTCTCGATGAACATCGCCAACTCGACCTACAACTACCTGCACAAGTCGACGGTGGCCGGGTTCGCGTACGCGCCGACCCACACCCTGCTCGACACGACCGCTCTGCACTTCCAGTAAGGGGCACCCGACGTGCTGAGGCTCATCGTGCGCCGGCTGGCGCTGGCGGTGTTGACGATCTGGGGCGTGGCCACCGCGGTCTTCTTCATGATCAAGGCGATTCCGGGCGACGAGGCCCAGATCGCGGCGGGCCGCACCGCCACCCCCGAACAGATCGCCCAGGCCCGTGAACGCCTGGGACTGGACCACAACGTGCTGGTCCAGTACGGCGACTACCTGCAACGCCTGCTGCACGGTGACCTCGGCACGTCGGTGGTCACCTTCCAGCCGATCCGCGTCGACCTGGCCACCGTGCTGCCGCCGACGCTGGAACTGGTGGCCCTGACCATGGTCTTCAACATCGCGATCGCGGTGCCGCTCGGCGTCTTCTCCGCGCTGCGCCACGGCCGCTCCGGCGACACCGCCAGCCGGCTGATCATGGTGCTCGGCGGGGGAGTGCCGGTGTTCTGGCTGGCCCTGATGCTGCAGTACCTGATCGGCTCCCGGCTCGGCTGGCTACCGATCTCCGGCCGCAACGGCTTCGGCCTGGAATCACCACCGGTCACCGGGCTGGCCACCGTCGACGCCCTGCTGGCCGGCAACATCGCCGGCCTGTGGGACGCCGTACAACATCTGATCCTGCCCGCGCTCGCCCTGTCCGCGCCGTTTTTGGCGGTGGTGGCCCGCAGCATCCGCTCCTCGATGGTGGGCGCGCTGCGCGCCGACCACGTCGCGTTCGCCCGGGCCAAGGGCGCGTCGAACGCGCGGATCATCTGGCGCCACGCGCTGCCCAACGCCCTGGTACCGACGCTGGTGCTGCTCGGCATGCAGTTCGGCTGGATGATGGGCGCCGCGCTGCTGGTCGAGTCGGTGTTCAGCATCCCCGGCGTCGGCACCTACCTGAACACGGCGGTGACCTCCCAGGACACCTACGCCGTGCTCGGCGCGGTGCTGGTCCTGGGCCTGGTGTTCGTGCTCGCCAACCTGTTCGTCGACCTGATCCAGCTCTGGCTGGACCCGCGGACGCGTCAGGCGGTGGCGGCATGACGGCCATGACCCTGCCCCGGATCGCGCTGCCCCGGATTCCGCTGCTCGACCGCCTCGCCATCCCCGCGGCGGCCCTGTTCCTGCTGATCGCGCTGGTCGGGCCGTGGCTCGCGCCGCACGACCCGTACCAGGTGGATCTGTCCCAGGCGCTGCAGGCGCCCGGCCCCGGCCACTGGCTCGGCACCGACGCCGCCGGCCGCGACATCCTGAGCAGGCTGCTCGCCGGTGCCCGTACCACGGTGTTGTCCTCGATCGTGGTGGTGGTTTTCGCCGCTGTCGTCGGCATCGTGGTGGCCGCGCTCGCCGCGATCGGCGGCCGGTGGGCCGACGAGATCCTGATGCGCGTCTGCGACATCTTCCTGTCGATCCCCGGCATGATCCTGGCGCTGGGCATCGCGGCGGCGCTCGGCCCGAGCCTGCGCTCGACGATCATCGCGCTGGTCGTGGCGCTCTGGCCGCCGTTCGCCCGGCTGGTCCGTGCGGTGCTGCGCGAGACCATGGCCAGCACCTATGTGGAGAGCGCCCGGGTGATGGGCGTGCCGGCCCGCCGGCTGATGGCCCGTCACGTGCTGCCGAACTCCCTCGACAGCCTCTATGTGCAGGCCGCCCTGGACGTCTCCGGCGTGATCGTCCTGATGTCCGGCCTGTCGTTCCTCGGCGTCGGCGCGCAGCCACCCAGCGCCGACTGGGGCGCCATGGTCGCCGACGGCCGCGAGTTCGTCACCACCGCCTGGTGGGTGGCGACCGTGCCCGGCATCGCGATCACCCTCACCGCCGTGGTGTTCGGCCTGTTCGGCGACGCCCTGCGATCCAAGCTCGACCCGACCTTGGGGGACGCATGACAGCAGTGCTGAGGGTCGAGAACCTGACCGTCGATGTCGGCAATCTGCGCATCGTCGACGGCCTTGACCTGGAACTTCGTGCCGGTGAACGGGTCGCGCTGGTCGGCGAGTCCGGTTCCGGCAAATCGATGACCGCCCGTGCGCTGCTGCGCCTCGACCCGTCGGTCACCGTGGGCGGTCAGGTGTGGCTGGGCGACCGCGACCTGGTCACCCTTTCCGAAAAACAAATGCAGAGGGTACGCGGAACCGAGCTCGCGATGGTCTTCCAGGACCCGAGCACCGCGCTGAACCCGCTGCGCCGCGTCGGCGACCAGGTGGCCGAACCACTGCGCATCCGCGGTGTGTCGCGCCGCGACGCCCGCAGGCGGGCCGCCGAGATGCTCGACCGGCTCGGTGTGCCCCGCGCCGCCGAGCGCCTCAACGCCTATCCGCACGAGTTCTCCGGCGGCATGCGGCAGCGGGTCATGCTCGCGGCCGCGCTGATCACCGGCCCGCGGGTGCTGATCGCCGACGAGCCGACCACCGCCCTCGACGTCCGGGTGCAGGAGAAGGTCCTCGCCCTGATCGAACAGCTCGCCGCCGAGGACGGCATCGCGGTCCTGCTGATCACCCACGACCTCGGCATCGTCGCCGGGTTCGCCGACCGGGTCGCGGTGATGTACGCCGGGCGCAAGGTCGAGGAGAACAGCGTGGAGACGTTCTTCGCCGGCCCGTCGCATCCGTACGGCCGTGGCCTGCTCAACTCCGTGCCGCGGGTGGACCGGGCGCTGACCGAACGCCTCGACACGATCCCGGGAACCGCGGTGAAACCGTCGGCGCGGCCGCCGGGATGTTCCTTCCACCCGCGGTGCTCGGCGGCGGTCTCCCGGTGTTCTGCCGAGGCGCCGGTGCTGGTCACGATCGGCAGCGGTCAGGTGGCCTGCCATGAGGTCTGACCTGCTGACCGCCGACGGTCTCACCAAACGGTACGGCCGGTTCACCGCCATCGAGGACGTGTCGTTCACCCTGCGGGCCGGCGAGGTGCTCGGCCTGGTCGGCGAATCCGGTTCCGGTAAATCCACCACGGTCCGCTGCCTGGTCGGGCTCACCAAGCCGGACGCCGGCACCGTCTCGTACGACGGCGAGCCCCTGCAGGGCCGGGCCGCGTGGCACCGGTTCCGGCGCGAGGCGCAGATGGTCTTCCAGGACCCGTACGCGAGCCTCAACCCCCGGATGACCGTCGCCGAGATCGTCGGCGAGGGCCTGCGTGTGCACGGCATCGAACGCACCGCCGCCGGCCGGCGCGCCCGTGTCACCACGCTGCTCGGCCAGGTCGGACTCGACGCCGGCGACCTGGACCGCTATCCCCGCTCGTTCTCCGGCGGGCAACGGCAGCGCATCGCCATCGCCCGGGCCATCGCCGTCGAACCTCGGGTGCTGATCTGCGACGAGCCGGTCTCCGCCCTCGACGTCTCGGTACAGGCCCAGGTCGTCAACGTGCTGCGCGACATGGGCCGCGAACTCGGCCTGTCCATCCTGTTCATCGCCCACGACCTCGCCGTCGTGCGCTACCTCTGCGACCGCCTCGTCGTGCTCGACCAGGGACGCATCGCCGAGCAGGGCACCCGCGAGCAGATCTACGACAACCCGCAGGCCCCCTACACCCGTTCGCTGCTCGCCGCCGTGCCGATCCCCGACCCGGCCGCCGAACGCGAACGCCGTCATCGACAGAAGGAGAGCGCCCGATGACCGCCGTCGGCCTCGACATCAAACTGGAAGCCACCTACGGCCCGCCGCCCTGGCCGGACCTGTTCGCGGCGTTCGACAACATCAAGGACCTCGGCCTGGACGGGGTGAACGTCCGCACCCTGTACGAGGTGTCACCCACCCTCGACCCCGGTTACCTGCGCGAGATCCGGGCCCGCGCCGACGAGCTGGGCCTCTATCTGGAGCTCGGTGTCGGCAAGGTCAACCCGTACATGACCGGCGAGTTCCCGTACATCCGGGCGCTCGGCGACGGCAGTTATCTGGCCGGGATGCAGAAGCTGATCGCGGCCGCGGGTGCGATCGGCGTGACGAACCTGTGGAGCGCCACCGGCGGGTTCAAGCCTGAGCTGCCCGGATACTTCAGCACCGACCGGTTCCGTACCGACACCAGCTGGCCGCAGCAGCTCGCCGCCACCGAGAAGTTCCTGAAACTGCTCGCACCCACGCTGCGCGAATACGGCTGCCGGCTCAACCTGGAGACCCACGAGGAAATCACCACGTACGAGCTGGTCCGCCTCGTCGAGGCGGTCGGCCCGGACGTGCTCGGCATCTGCTTCGACAGCGCCAACGTGTTCGTCCGCGGTGAGGACGCCGTGCAGGCCGCCCGGCGGGCCGCGCCGTACGTGCACTCCACCCAGCTGCGTGACGCCGCGCTGGTCGTCACCGACGACGGGATCAGCCGATTCCTCGCACCGATCGGCGAGGGCGTCATCGACTGGCAGCCGGTCCTCGACGCCCTGCTCGGCGCCAACCCGGACCTCAACCTCACGATCGAGCCGATCGGGGTGATCCGCGCCGAGATGACCCTGCACCCGTACGACCCGGTCTGGCTCGCCGGGCACCCGGACCTGGACGCCGGCGAGCTCGCGCAGATCTACCGGCTCGCCCACGCCTACGACGGGCTCTCGTTGCGAACCCTGCGAACCCCCGACCCGGGCTTCACCTTCGACGTCTTCGCCACCCGCAGCGCCGACGCGCTCCGCACGTTGCTCAGTAAGGAATCCGCATGACCGACTTCGCCCAGCTCCGCTCCGTCACCTCCGCCGAGGTCATCCTGCCCGGCGAGAACGGCTACGACCGGCACCGCCGGGTCTGGAACGCCGACATCGACCGCCGCCCGGCCGCCATCGTGCGCTGCCGCGACGCCAAGGAGGTCTCCGCCGCCCTGACCTGGTGCGTGCAGCGCGACATCGACGTCACCGTGCGCGGCGGCGGGCACAACCTGGCCGGCACCGCCGTCGCTGACGGCGCGGTGCTGCTGGACACCGCCCCGATGAACGACGTCGTGTTCGACCTGGAAGCCGGAACCGTCACCGTCGGCGGCGGCTGCCGATGGGGTGACGTGGACCGGCCCGCCGCCGAACACGGCGTGGCCGTCCCGGCCGGCGTCGTCTCGCACACCGGCGTCGCCGGGCTCACCCTCGGCGGCGGCGCCGGATACCTGGCCCGGCTGCACGGCGCGACCGTAGACTTCCTGGTCGCCGCGGAGATCGTGGTCGCCGACGGGCGGATCCTTCAGGTCTCCGACACCGAGCACGCCGACCTGTTCTGGGCGCTGCGCGGCGCCGGCCACAACTACGGCGTGGTCACCTCGTTCACCTTCCGGTACGTGCCGCTGCCCGGACTCGCGACGATCCGCCAGGCCCTGTACGCCGCCGACGACCGCCGCGAGGTCCTGCGCTTCTTCCGGGACTGGGCGCCGACCGCGCCGGACAACGTCACCACGTACGCACGGCTGCTGACCTGCCCGCCGTACTGGTCGCAGGTCGAGGCCGAGCACCGCGGCAAGCCGGTGCTGTCGATCGCCACCGTTCACTACGGCGACCCGGCCGCCGAGCCAGCGCTGACCGCGCCGATGTTCGCCCAGGCCCGGCCGGTCTACGAGAGCCTGCGCACCATCCCGCACGTCACCCTGCAGCACTCCACCGACGACGAGTTCCGGTACGGCATCGGCCACTACTGGAAGCACATCTTCCTGGAGAGCTTCGCCGACGAGGTCATCGACACCGCGATCGACTGGTCCGACAAATACCCGGGCCGGCCGCTGCAGGCGCACTCCAACATCGCCCACCAGGTGCTCTGCCCGTTCGAGGTGATCGGCGGCGGCGGCGCGATGACGCGGCGCGACACCACCGCCACCGCGATGAGCTCGCACGGGCTGGCCTGGGGCGCCAACATCGGCGCCGACTGGGAGTTCGCCGAGGAGAAGCCGGAACTGGTCGCCTGGGCCAAGAGCTTCGCCGACGCGATGGGCCCGTTCCAGGGCGGCACCTACATCAACTTCGCCAGCGTGCAGGGCGACGAGGACGTGGCCCGGGCGGTCTACGGCGCCAACTACGACCGCCTCGTCGCGGTGAAACGGTCCTACGACCCGGCGAACATCTTCCGCCGCGGCCTGGTCGACCTTTCCGGCGGCACCGCGAAATGAGAGTCGGCACCGACACCAGCAAGTTCCCCGGCGCCCGGGAGAACGGCCCGCACTGGACCCTCGACAAGATTTCCGAGCTGGGCCTGGACGGCGCGTTCTTCCGCTCGGCACTCGAACTCAGCCCCACCCTCGACGCCGGTGAGCTCGGCGAGATCGCCGCGCACGCCACCGGCCTGGGCCTCTACCTCGAAGTCGGCACCGCCAAGGTCAACCCGTTCGCCACCCCGGAGGCACCCGAGATCCGCCGGCTCGGCGACGGCGACTACCTGCTCGGCATGCGCCGCATCATCGAGGCCCTGGCCGGCGCCGGCATCCGCGAGCTCTGGACGGCGACGGCCAACTACCAATTCAAAATCCAGGGACTGTACGCGTGTGACAGGTTCCGTACCGATGTCTCCTGGGCCGATCAGCTCGCCGCGACGGCGGGTGTCCTGGTCTCGCTGGCGCCGATCCTGCGTGACCACGGCTGCCACCTGAACATCGAGACGCACGAGGAGATCACCTCGTTCGAGGTGGTCCGCCTCGTCGAGGAGGCCGGGCCGGACGCGTTCGGCATCACCTTCGACACCGCCAACGTGCTGGTCCGCTGCGAGGACCCGGTGGCGGCGGCACACCGTGTGGCCCCGTACACCCGGCAGAGCCACGTCCGCGACGTCGCCCTGGCCTTCACCGAGGACGGCATCGGCCGGTTCCTCGCCCCGGCCGGCCAGGGCGTCATCGACTGGCCGGCGCTGCTCGCGCCCCTGGTCGAGCACGCACCGGACGCCACCCTGTCGATCGAGGGCATCATCCACGGCCGCGCCGAGATGCCGCTCTTCGTCGACGACCCGGTCTGGCGTGCCGGGCACCCCGACCTCACCCTCGACGAGTTCGCCGAGGTCCACCGGCTGACCCGGTCCTACGCCGGCCGGGCCGACCTGGCCGCGCTGCGCGCACCGACCAGCAGCGACGAGGAACTCGCCTTCATCACCGACAGCGTCGCGTACCTGCGCACCGTCCTCACCACCCTTGGGAGCCCCGCATGACCCACCCCGTCCTGACCCCCGTGCTGCCCGGTGCCGACGAGTTCCCCGTTCTCTCCCGTGCCGAGAGGGACCGCCGCTACCTGGCGCTGCGGGCGCTGATGGCCGAGAACGAGCTGGACGCGCTTGTCGTCTTCGGCTCCGGCCGTGACCTGTGGGACCGCTACCTCACCAACGAGACCCTGCACGGCATCGTGGTGCTCACCCCCGAGGGCGAGCCCACCTACCTGCTCGGCCGCTTCCCGCTGAACCGCTACGACGAGCCCGGCCAGGCGTACGACCGGTGGGTCGAGGACTACCGGGTCGGTGACCCGATCGCCGGGATGATCAACTCGGTGAAGGAGCGCAAGGCCGACACCGGCCGGGTCGGCATCGTCGGCCTGAGCAGCCGGGCCGTCGGCGGCGCGGCCGGTTCCATCTCCTACAGCACCTGGCTGCGGGTCCTCGACGGGCTGCCGGACGCGACGTTCGTCGACGTCGCGACGCCGTTCGAGGTGCTCGCCCTGGTGAAGAGCCCGGAAGAGCGGCAGATGCTGCGCAAGGCGGCCGCGCTCGGCGAGGCGGCGTGTGCCGCGTTCATCGAGGCCAGCGCGGTGGGCGTACGGGAAAGTGTGGTTGGGTCTGCTGCTCTTAATGCCATCGTCAGTGGTGGTGGCTGGGTGCTGCCGCCGAGTCTGCTGCTGCGCAGCGGTTCCTCGCGGTTCGCGTGGGGCCAGCCGGAGTGGATGTCGATGGGTGGCGCGCCGCGCACGCTGGTGGCCGGCGACTCGATCGCCTCGGAGATCTTCGCCTGTTACGGCACCTACGAGTCCCAGCAGCAGATCGACGTGGTCCTCGGCGAACCGTCCGCCGAACTGCTCTTCCTCGAAGAGGTCTGCCAGGCGTCGCTGAAGGCCGGCCTCGAGGTCCTGAAGCCGGGCATCACGTTCAGCGAGCTGGCCGCCGCGATGAACCAGCCCGCCCTGGACGCCGGCTGCTGGAACACCGGCCCGCACATCCAGACCGTCTCCGGCGTCATCTTCAACAGCGCCACCCACATGAACACCGAGAAGGACCCCGGCCTGTCGCACCTGCCCGCGCTGCCGCCGGTGGTGCCGCAGGACGGCGACTTCGTCATCCAGCCCGGCACCGCGTTCGCGTTCGAGCCCAACGCGCTGCTCGACGGCCGCCGGGTCTGCGTCGGCGGCACGGTCATCTGCACCGAGGACGGCAACGAGGTCCTCAACACACTGCCCAACCGGCTCGTCGTCGCATGACACTCGTCCTGACCCACTCCGACGTCGCCCGGCTGCTGCGCGGCGACCCGCACCACACCGAGGTGCGGGCCGCCGTCGAACGGGCACACGCCGACCTGGCACGCGGACGCGCCGTCGTGCCGGCCCCACCGGCGATGACCCTCGACGGTGCGGCACTCATCCCGATGGCCGCCGCGGACGGCGCCAGCGGCCGGGCCGCGGTGAAACTGCTCGCCGACATCCCCGGCAACCGGGCCGCCGGACTGCCGGTGCAGCGCTCGGCGATCCTGGTCAGCTCCGCCACGACGGGGGAGTGCCAGGCCCTGATCGACGGGCGCCTGGTCACCGCGGTCCGCACGGCCGCTGTCAGTGCCGTCGCCACCGCCCACCTGTCCCGGCCGGACAGCCGGGTGCTGGGCCTGGTCGGCGCCGGCAACCTCGCGATCGAGCACACCCGGGCCATCGTCGCGGTCCGTGACATCGACACCGTCGTCGTCTGGTCACGCTCGTCGGCACGGGTGAGCGCGTACCGGGAGGCGGTCGCCGGG
The DNA here is from genome assembly GCF_003259845.1 of Actinoplanes lutulentus. Taxonomy (GTDB): domain Bacteria; phylum Actinomycetota; class Actinomycetes; order Mycobacteriales; family Micromonosporaceae; genus Actinoplanes; species Actinoplanes lutulentus. The sequence continues at coordinate 77,380 of NZ_QLMJ01000008.1, read as the reverse complement.
CTGGGTCTGACGGTGAAGGCGGTCGACACGGTCGAGGAGGTGGTCCGCGCCGCCGACGTGCTGTGCACCCAGACCCCCGCCCGGGAGCCCCTGGTTCACGGCGCCTGGTTCGAGCCGGGCCTGCACGTCAACGCCGTCGGTGCGCCACCGCGTACCGACCACCGGGAGATCGACGGTTCCGGGATGCGCCGCGCGTACCTGGTGGTGGACTCGCTGCCGACCGCCCTGAGCAAGTCCGGCGAGGTGGTGATGGCGCTCGCCGAGAACGCCATCACCACGGCCGACGTGCGCGTCGAACTCGGCGAGGTGATCGCCGGCCTCGCACCCGGCCGCACCACGCCGCAGGACATCACGCTGTTCAACTCGGTCGGCATCGGCCTGCAGGACCTGGTGACCGCCGACCTGCTGCTGAAGCGGGCCCGCGAGGAGGGAATCGGCACGACGATCGACCTGGCCGCCTGATCAGTTCGCGTCGCGGGGCCGGTGTCCCAGGGCACCGGCCCCGCGGTGGCGGAACTACGATCAGACGGTGTTTCCCGATGACCGCTGGAACGAGCGCGACCGCCACCTGAACGAGCGCGAGCAGAAACTCGATGCCCGGGAACGGCTGCTGGAGGCCAGGGAACAGCGGCTGGCCGGCCAGGAGACGGCGCTGGGCGCCCGGCGTTCAGCGGTGGAGGAGCGGGAACGGCTCGTCGCGGAGCGCGAGGTCTCGGCGGAGCAGCGCGGACGCCGCGCCGACGAGCGCGAGGCGATCGCGGACGGCCGGGAGGCGAACGCCAGCGTCCGCGAGCGTCTGCTGGACGAGCGCGACAGCCACCCCGGCGAGCCTGATCCGCTGGACCGGATCCAGGGGGCGTTCACGCGCGAGGTCGCGCGCCTTGATCGCAGCGACGCGTTCCTGGAACGGTCACGAGATGCGGTCCAGCGTGCCCAGGCCCGGCTGGACGCACTGCGCGCCGAACGCCAGGCGCAGCCGGAGGACGGCACCTAGATCCTCTGCCGGATCTCGAGGGCCATCGCGTCGAAGGGGGACGAGTTCTCGAACGGCTGCTCCGTGCCGATGGTGACCCAGCCCCATCGGCGGTAGGCGGCCTGTGCGGGCTCGTTGTCGGCGCGGACCAGCAGACGGGCGAATCGCTCGGGCCGTCCGCGCAGGAGCTCGTCGTGGATGCGGGCGCCGTGGCCGTGCCGCTGATGGGCCGGGTCGACGGAGAACTCGCGGAAGACATAGACCGGGCCGGCCGGCTCGGTGCCGGGGAACGCGGCTTTCAGCTGGTTTTCGAGAGCGCTGTCGGCGGCACTGGGGCTGCCAAAGGCGTACCCGATGCATGTGGTGTTGATCCAGGCCGTGACCAGGTCGAAGTCGCGGGTTTTGGCGTGCGTGCCGATGAGCCGGGACCAGAAGTTCTCCGGCTGGTAGAAGGGGTTGTCGCGCAGGTGGGCGCGGGTCGCGGCATAGATGGGGACAATGTGGTCGCGCATGTCGAGCGCTTCCTCGCCGTCGGAGTGGCGCAGGGTCACGTCGCTGGTGGGTGCGGTCATGCTGTTTCCGCCGATCTGTCGAGGAGCTCTCGACAGCTTTTCACCTCCGGGAAGCGCCGTAGGTCCATCGAGGACTGCTAAGGTTCGGCCGCTTCATCTTGATCATGGGGGAACAAGTGACCGCATTCCGGGCGGGCGTCGCCGCCTTGGCCACCGCCAGTCTTCTCCTCACGGGCTGCCAGAAAGCCGAACCGGCCGGCCTGGCCGCACCGGAGCCGCCGGCGTCCGTCGCGCCGGCGTCCGTCGCGCCGGCCTCCAACGGTATCGAGGCGCTCACCGCGGAACTGATCCTGGACCGCGCCCAGCAGGCGCTCGCCGGCGCGCCGTCGTTCCAGTTCTCGGGCTACCAGATGGCCGGCAAGTTACGGGTCTACGCCGAGTTCACGGCGGTAGGCGACGATCTCATCGGCATGACGCGGCTCGGCTTCGAAAACGGCCTGGAGAAGGCCACCGCGGAGATCCTCATGGTCGGTGGAACGCAGTACATGAAGCCCAGCACCGAATACTGGAAGCTCCTCACCGAGAACGACGATCCGCAGGAGACCATCGCAGCCGCCGGCGACAAATGGATCCGGATTCCCTCGTCACCGAAGACCTTCGGCGCCGTGTTCGGCAGGGACGGACTCGTCGCGGACTTCGACGTCCCGGCCGGAACCGTCATCAAGGGCGCGGCGTCCGAGGTCGACGGTGTGCCGGTTCTGACGATGGGATCAACGAAGCAGGGTGGGATGAGCGCGCGCGTGGCCACGTCCGGCGAGCCCTATCCGATCCGATGGGACACGTGGGCGGGCGACTACGTCGAGTTGACCGGGATCGGCGCCGGCTACCCGAAGATTGAGGAGCCGTCGGCAGACCAGGTGACCGACATGCGCACGGTGGTGGAGGCGGCCCGCACTGCCAAGGCCTGACGGTCCCGCCCGTCGCGATCCGTTGCACTCCCGGCAGCATCGAAGGCTCGGCGCGACCGCGATGTTGTGCCGTTGGGCCGTCATGCCGACCAGAAACTCACTAGATCAACTGGGGCCATAGGCGGATCAGCGGATATGCCTCACCGGAAGAGGTGGACGTTCTCGGCGGCCCATTCGTCGTAGGTGCGTAGTGGGCGGCCGATGATGTCGGCGACGGAGGGGCGTTGCGCGTGGGTCCACTCGGTCAGTTCGGCCAGGCGGGAGCCGTACTCCTGCAGGCCGTACAACGTGACGTCGATGGCGCCGTCCGGCCAGCCGTCGCGCTGCCAGACCGCGCGGCTCTCGTCGGCCGGCACCTCGACAGCGCGGATGTCACGCCCCAGGGCGGCGGCGATGCTGCGTACGCGTGAACGCGTGGCCAGCGGAAGGCCCACCGCTTCAAGGATGGAACCGTCGTAGCGGTCCGTACACAGCGCCGCTGCCGCGACCGCGGCCAGGTCGTCCTCATGGATGAACGGGTAACACCCATCGTCGAGGAACGCCTCGCGGACCACCCCCTCGGCGCGGATGGAGTCCGGCCAGGTGGAACCGGTGGCGGGGTAGGTTCCGCTGAACATCGAGCCCATCACAGCCGACGGCCGGATGTGTGTCCACGCGATGCCGGACCGCTCCACGGCTCGTTCGATGGCGAGCCAGTACCACGTCTCCGGCGGGTTCCACTGCTCGAACTCCGGTCCGTGGGAGGACAGCACCACGATCCGCCGGACGCCGGCGTCACGAGCGAGCGTCAGTGACGCTGCGACGGTCGAGGGATGAGCACCGGCCAGGAATATCGCGTCGACGCCGGCCAGAATCTCGCCGGAAGACAGCGGCCGGCTGATGGAACCTGCCACCACGTGTACGCCGTCCGGCCAGCCGTCGCATTCGTCCGGCTCCGCGAGCACCCGTACCGGGTCGCCGGTGGCGAGCAGCTGGCGTGCCAATCGTCGTCCGACAAGGCCGGTAGGGCTGCAGCCCTCGTCTTTGGCCGGCGCGACGACGGTCAGTAGCTTGACGCCCGCGTTCTGAGACATGCAAGACCCTCCACAGTGATGGCGGGGATCTTGCGCGTGATCGGTGAGCCGGGACTCCACCGGATCATCGGTGCGGATCCAACCCTGCCGACTCTAGTGGATGGTGGCCACCGCGCCGGTCGAACTCGCGTGCCAAGTAGTCCCGTGGGGAGAGGCCGTGGAAGCGGGTGAAGGCGGCGCTGAAGGTCGGTAGGTGGGCGTACCCGACCCGGCGGGCGACGGCGCTGGGTTTGGCGCCGCCGGCGAGCAGGTCGCGGGATATGCGCATGCGGGCGGCGTAGCGCCAGCGGGCGAAGCTCATGCCGGTCTGTTCGCGGAAGGCCTGATGGGTGCCGGCGGGCACGTCGAGCTCTGAACCGCCGGACGTACCGATGCTGCGCAGGTAGTTCATGGCCGCTGCCCGGGCCCGGGGGTCAGCCGGCATCGGTACCGACAGCGCTCGTTGTGCGGCGACCTGATCGGCGAACAGATCGAGGATGTGGCCGGGGTCGTAGTCGTCCGGACGTACCGGGGTGCGGGCGCTGATGGAGCAGAACAGCAGGTAGTCGTCCCAGGCGGGCGAGAACTGGGCCCGCAGCGGTGCGGTCAGCTGCAGGGCCCCGGTGCCGGCGTTGCCGAGCGGCAGCGAGATCGAGTTCTCGCGGACACCCGTGGTGTGCTCCGAGCCGGCGGGGATCCAGGTCGCGACGCCTCGCTCCTGCTCGTACCGGTGATCGCCGATGTCCAGGTATCCGCTGCCGCGGTACGTCCAGATCAGCACGTGGACGTTGTTGGTGTGTGACGGTGTGCGGGCCGCGGGCAGCATGTCGGGCACGGCGGGGGTGGTCTCCGCGCGCACGATGCGCATCAGGTCGTCGGCTTGGCGTGCCGCCACCGCGCGGTGTGTCAGCCCACTCGCGACCGGCCGGACGGAGAGGTCCCGGCCGAACTCGTGAGGGGTCTGACCGTATTGCTGCTTGAACGCGCGAGCGAAACCATTGGGAGTGGCGAAACCCACGCGTGCCGCCACTCGACCGGCGCCGTATCCGGCCGCGAGGTACTCGACAGCGGCGTTCAGCCGGCAGCGCAGCCGCCACTGCTCGAAGCTCAGCCCGGTATCAGCGCGGAAGTCGCGGAGCAGAGTGCGCGGGCTGGACAGCACCCGTTCCGCCCATTCCGCCACGGTGAGGTCGAGCGCGGGATTCCGGAGCAGTTCGTCGGCCACTTCTCGGGCCGCGCCGGCTTTCGGCATGATCGGCGGATCGACCGTGCACGGCGGGGTGTTCCCGGTTCGCACCGGTTCCGGAGAGTGTGTCCCGGGGCGGCGCAGCAGATCGGCGAGCGCGTCCTGGGAGTGTCCGTGGCTGGCCAGCGGCGTGATCATGAGGTTGAAGTTCTGGATCAGCCAGTCCTGCCAGCCATCGGGAACCACGAACCGCCTCGGCTCGGACAAGGCCTCGGCCGCGATGCTCGGATGGGTCAGCAGCGGGAAGGCGACGGTGCCCGGCTCAGTGACGATCGTCCAATGATTGCCGGCCTCCGCCGGAATCCAGACGCCCTGGCCAGAGGTCAGCCGGAACTCCGGATTGTTCCCCACCAGGACGCACGCCGAGCCGGTGCGGACCCAGAGCAGCAGATGCTCGGCCTGGTCCCAGAGGCCGGTCGACCGTACGCGAGGGATCGGCGGCGGTAGATCAACACGCACCATGTCCTAACTATATGGCGATCTGCGCACACGGTTGGAGGTTAGGCTCACCTAACTTTAGCCCGAAAGGAATTGCCTTCACCATGCCGAAGACCTCACGCCGGATCACCGTGCACCCCTTGACCCTGCGGGAGGTCGAGGTCGTCCGGGTGGCCGATCTGACGCCGGGGATGCGGCGGATCACGCTGGCCGGTGCGCAGCTGGGTGAGTTCACCTCGGCGAACGGCTTCCCTCGGCCGGCGTTCGACTCGACGGGCTTCGACGACGATATCCGGCTGGTGTTCTGTTACCCCGGCCAGAGCGAGCCGGTGCTGCCCGTGCAGACGGAGAAGGGCGTCGACCTGCCGCGCGACCCCCGGCCCCTGTCGAGGATCTACACCGTGCGGCGCTGGGACGCCGCAGCGGGGGAGCTGGACATCGACGTCGTCAAGCACGGCATCGGCGTGGGCACCACCTGGGCGTACCGCGCCCAGGTCGGTGATCGCATCCACTTCTTCGGCCCGAGTGCGTCCCGTGCGCTCCCGCACGACGCGGACTGGCTCCTGGTCGCCGGCGACGACACGACGATCCCCGCGATCGCCCGTCTGCTCGAAGAACTGCCCGAGGACACGAGGGCCCAGGTCCTCATCGAGATCGCCGCGAACGAGGACCGCCAGCAGTTGCGGGAGCTGCCGGGCGTCGAGGTGACCTGGCTAGTCCGCGACGGCGCCGAGGCCGGCACGACCACCCACCTGCTGGACGCGGTCCGGAACTGCGGCTGGTGGGACGGCAGGCCGTTCGCCTGGATCGCCGGGCAACAGGCCGCGGTCCGCGACATCCGGCGCCACCTGGTCGAGGACCGCGCGGTGCCCAAGGAGGACATCGAGTTCATCGGGTACTGGCGTCGCGGCGAGGTCGTCGCCCTGGAACAGGACGCCGCGGTGCCCGACCCCGAGAAGACGAGAACACCGTTCGAGCGGCTGCACGATCTGACCGAGCTGATCGCGCCGGTGGCGATCCGCACCGCCGTCGAACTCGGGGTGCCCGAGCTGATCTCCCGGGGCGTGACCAGCGTCGCGGACCTGGCCGTCAAGGTGGGCGCCGACGAGCGGGCGCTGGGCAAACTGCTGCGCTACCTGCACACCCTGGACATCCTGACCCCGGCCGAGCCGGACCACTACCGCCTGACGCCGGTCGGTGAGGTCCTGACCGTCGAGTTCGTCATCAACGCTCTGCACCCGGCCGGCGTGGTGGGACGCGAGATGCTCGGCATCCACGGACTCACCGCGTCGATCCGCACCGGCCGCGCCTCCTACGCCTCGGTCACCGGGCAGACCTTCGCCGAGGTGCGCGCCGAACAGGACTACGAGGACCGCTACCTGGAACGTCTCGCGCTGTTCCAGGCCACGCTGGCCGAACCGATCGCCGCGTCCGACATCCTCAAGGGTGTCCGGCACCTGGTGCTGCACTCCGGCGGCGCGGGCGCCCAGGCACGCGAGTTCGTCGCCGCGCACCCGCACCTGCACGTGACGATCTGCGCGCTGCCCGCCCAGGCCGATTGGCTGCGCCGCGACCTGCCCGCGACCATTCCCGACGAGCAGCAGCGCGCGCGGGTCAGCGTGGCCGAGCAGTCCGTCTTCGAGCCCAGCCCGGCCGCCGACGCCGTGTTCGTCATCCGCGCCTTCAAGAACCTGGCCGACGCCGATGCCGCCCACGCCCTGCGCCGGGCCGCCGAGAACCTCCTCCCGGGTGGCCGGGTGCTGCTGGTCGAGGACCTCTTCGACACCGGCGACCTCGACGAACACGACGGCGAAGCGGATCTGCTCGCCCTCGCCGTGCACGGCTCCGGCCTGCGTACCGGCACCGAACTCGACGCCGTCATCACCCGAGCCGGACTGGTTCGCAGCGCCACGCACACCGTCGGCTGGGGCACCACCATCCACGAACTCGCACCCTCACCCCGTTGAAAAAGAAAGAGAACACCCCTATGACCACAACCCCTTGGGTACGCCGTAACAAGGCCCTGTCCGCCGCCTTGCTGAGTGCCGCACTGGTACTCACCGGCTGCGGCAGCGACGACAAGGACACCGGCAGCACCGCCGCCCCGGCCGCGACGACCCGTACCATCACGGCCGGCAACGGCACCGTCACGATCCCCGCCGACCCGCAGCGCGTGGTGGCGCTCGGCAACACGAGTCAGCCGTTCATCGACATCGGCGGGAAGCCGATCGGCGTCACGGAGCTTTCCGCGTCCGAGCTCGACCCCATTCCCGCGGACCAGAAGGCCACGTACGAAGCGGCCACCAGACTCGGTGCCGACACCGCCGAGATCGACCTGGAGAAACTCGCGGGCCTGAAGCCGGACCTCATTCTGGTTCAGGTACCGGACGCCGAGTTCGAGGGAATCAAGAAGCAGCTGGAGACGATCGCCCCGACGGTCTTCTGGGGGCTCGACACCGAGTGGAAGGCCTTCGCCGACGCGCTCGCCGAGGCCGGCAACCTGACCGACTCGCTGAGCACGCAGAAGGTGGCGTTCCAGGGCAAGGTCGCGAAGATCAAGGAGACCTACCCCCAGATCATCGCGGACACGAAGTTCGTCGCTGTCGACCGCTGGGACAACTCCGATCCCGGTACGTTCGTCATCACCGACTTCGGCTGCATCGAGATCGCCGCGGACGACATCGGCCTGAACTCCCCCAAGGCGGCCGCCGGCGCCGATCCTCTGGGCTGGGCGGACCTGCCGTTCGAGCAGATCGCCGGACTGTCGAAGTACGACGCGATCCTGTACCCGGTCGACGCCGCGGGACAGCCGAAGAAGGCCTTCGCGACGGTGACCGAATCCAACACCTGGAAAGCGCTGCCGACCGTGACCTCCGGCCGTGCGCTCGGCGTCTTCTGCCCCGGCAACAACTCCTACGGGCCCGTCCTGCAGTACCTGGACTCGCTCGACACCGCACTGGCGTCCCTGGCCGCCAAGGAGTGACAACCCTCGCCCTCCGGCGGGACGGTCCGGGCACCATCACGGCGCCCGGACCGCGTCGCCGTCTGCTCGGCCTGGTGGCAGCACTGCTGGCTCTTCTGGCTCTGCTGGTGCTGAGCGTCATGATCGGATCGACGTCGATCGCGCCGTCTGCGGTGTGGGACGCCCTGTTCCATCCAGCGGCCGACATCGATCAGTTCGCGATCCGCGACTACCGGCTGCCGCGTACCGTCGTGGGTTTGATCGTGGGGGTTGCGCTCGGCCTGTCGGGCGCGTTGATCCAGGCGCTCACCCGCAATCCCCTGGCCGATCCGGGCATTCTCGGTGTCCATGCCGGTGCGTCCTTCGCGGTGACGGTCGCCGTGGGTGTGCTCGGCGTCTCCGACATTCAGGGCTACATGTGGTTCGCGTTCGCCGGAGCACTGATCGTCACGCTCCTGGTGCTCGCGCTCGGGTCGACCCGGCAGGGCCAGTCGCCGGTGGTCATGGTGCTCGCCGGGGTCAGCGTCGGCGCGGTGCTCGGCGGCGCCCGGGAGGCGCTCCAGCTGACCAACCCGGCAGCCTTCGACGCGATGCGATCCTGGAACGCCGGTTCGATCGTGGGCCGCCCGCTCGATCTGGTGTGGCCGATCCTGCCGTTCCTCGCGGTGGCACTCGTTCTCGCCCTCGCGGTGTCGGGCTCGCTCAACGCCATGGCCCTGGGCGACGACCTCGCCGCCGCGCAGGGCGTCCGCCTGGCGCGTACCCGGGTCCTCGCGATCATCGCGCTCACGCTGCTCGCGGGCGGCGCCACCGCGCTCGCCGGACCCATCGGCTTCGTCGGACTCATGGTCCCGCACGTGGCCCGCTGGATCGTCGGCCCGCATCAACGCTGGATCTTCGCCTACAGCATCCTTCTCGCCCCGAGCCTGCTGCTGGCCTCCGACATCCTCGGCCGCGTCGTCATGCGGCCCGGTGAGATCCCGGTCGGCATCGTGACCGCCTTCGTCGGAGCCCCCGTCCTCATCGTGCTGGTCCGGCGGAAGAAAGCGAGCGGGCTTTGAGCGCGCGCGGTGTGCTGGTGCTGCGGCGCCGGCGAGTCGCGGTACGCCTCGACCGGCGCTCGCTCGTCGTCTGCGCGGTCCTCGCGGCCGCGGTCGCCGCCGTGGCGGTGCTCGCGCTGATGACCGGCTCGTATCAGCTCGGCCCGGGGCAGGTGGTCTCCGCGCTGGCCGGTGGGGAGAGCGGGCTGGTGCACGACATCGTGGTCGAGTGGCGGCTGCCGCGGGTCGCCGCGGCGGTGGTGTTCGGTGCCGCGCTGGGGGTGAGCGGGGCGGTGTTCCAGTCGATGCTGCGCAATCCGCTCGCCGACCCCGGCATCATCGGGTTCGCCCAGGGCTCCTACACCGGCGCGCTGATCGTGATCCTGGTCGTCAACGGCAGCTACCTACAGCTCGTCGGTGGGGCGCTGCTGGGCGGCATGGCCACTGCCGTCGTGGTGTACCTGCTCGCCTACCGGGGAGGGGCGCGGGGATTCCGGCTGATCATCGTCGGTATCGGCGTCTCCGCGATGCTGGGGTCGATCAACACGTGGCTGATCCTCCAAGCCGATCTGGAACAGGCGATGGCCGCGGCCGCGTGGGGTGCCGGCTCGCTCAACGGTGTGTCCTGGGGCCAGGTCGTCATCGGCGGCGCCTGCATCGCCGTACTTCTGCTGCTGGCGGCGATGCTGAGCCGGCCGATGCGGCAGATGGAACTGGGCGACGACGCGGCCGCCTCGCATGGGGTACGCGTGTCGCCGACCCGTCTCGGACTGATCGTGGTGGGCGTGGCGCTGACCGCGACGGTCACCGCCGCGGCCGGGCCGATCGCGTTCATCTCGCTGGTCGCGCCGCAGATCGCCCGCCGGCTGGCCCGTACCGCCGGGATCACCCTCGCACCCGCGGCCTTCGCCGGCGCGCTGCTGTGCCTGGCGGCGGACTACATCGCCCAGCACGTCGCCCCGACCCCGCTGCCGGTGGGGATCATCACCGTCATGCTCGGCGGCGGTTACCTCGGCTGGCTGCTGTTCGTCGAAGCCAGGAGGCGTCTGTGAACACGCCGCCCGCGGTCCCTCCGTTCGAGGTCGGGGTGGACGAGCGTCCCCGGAGGTTCGTCGCTCGCGTCATCTTCTCGCTGCCACGGGTCACCATCCCCGCGATGCTGCTGGCGATCGTGTGGCAGGTCGGCGAGTCGGCGGTCCCGGTGGTGATGGGACTCGCGATCGACCGGGCGCTGGCGACCGGGAACGCCGGACAGCTGGGGTTGTGGCTCGGTGTGCTGGCCGCCCTCTACATCGCGCTGACGGCGGCGGCCGGGCTCTCACTGCGGCTGACCGCTCATGCGGTGCAGCTGCTGCAGCACCGGATCCGCGGCACCCTCTCGATCGGCGTGCTGCATCCGTCCGGCGGCGCCGCCCACGCGCCGGACGGCGGCGTGGTCTCGGTGATGACGAACGACGTCGCGCGCCTGTCCAACGCGGTGATCCTGGTGATCATCCCGGTTTCGAGGATCATGGCCATCGGATTCATCGCCGCATCGCTGCTGGTGACGCACTGGCTGCTCGGACTCGTGGTGCTGATCGGGGCACCGGTCGCGGTCTGGCTGATGGGCGTGCTCAGCGGGCGGCTCTCCCGGGACACCCGCGAGTACCAGGCACTGCTGGCCTCCACCGTCGGGCAGGCCACCGACCTGGTCGCCGGATACCGGGTGGTCAAAGGCGTACGCGCCGAGGCCGAGGCGACCCGACGGTACCGGCAGGCCAGCCGGCTGACCCTCGTCGGCGCCACGCGCAACGCGGGCCTGCTGGGACGGTTCCTCATGGGCTCGGGCGTGGTCAGCGGCACGTTCGTCGCCGCGGTGATGGGGCTGGCCGGCTGGTTCGCCGTGGACGGGCAGCTGAGCATCGGCGGGCTGATCACCGCCGTCGGCCTCGCCCAGGCCCTGTTGCCGCAGATCCAGGCGATCGCGAGCATTTCCATCCCCAACCTGGCCAACGCCCGCGCCGCTGCCGCACACATCCTCGACGTGCTGAGGGACAAGGCCACTTCAACACCCAAGACCACCAACACCGGGGTACGGGAGATCACCGCGCTCCCGGCACTGGAGGTGTCCGCATCAGGAGCGACGATCCGGGTGGAGCCCGGAGAACTGGTGGGAGTGCGCGCCGGCGACAAGACCGCCGCCCGCCTCGTCGAGGCGCTGCTGGACCCGCGGGCCGGCGGCGGCGAGACGCGGCTCGACGGGGTCGCGGCACGTGAGCTGTCCCCGGCCGAGTTCCGCTCCCGGGTCACCGTCGCACCGCACCGCGCCACGCTGTTCAGCGGCACGCTCCGCGACAACGTCGCCGTGACCGCGGGAGCGCCCGAGCGGGTGGACGCCGCGGTGCGCGCGGCGGCGTGCGACGACTTCGCCCCCGACCTCGACGTCCCGGCCGGTGAGGGTGGCAACCGCCTCTCCGGCGGCCAGCGGCAGCGCATCGCGCTCGCCCGGGCTCTGGCGAGCGACGCGCCGGTGCTCGTACTGCACGACCCGACCACCGCTGTCGACGCGGTCACCGAGCACGCGATCGCGGGCCGGCTGCGCGGTGCCCGGGCGGGCCGCTCGACGCTGCTGATCGCCTCGGCCCCGGCGCTGCTCGCTGCCTGCGACCGCGTCGTCGACCTGCTCGGGGAGGAGCCGGCACTCGACAGGACCGCGCTCGACAAATCCGTGTTCGACAAGCCGGGGACACCATGACCGCGACGACGCAGCAGGCACTGCCGGTGGCGAGTGGCCGGGAGACGGCGCGGGAGGTGTGGCGGCTCAGCCGCGGGCATCGGCTCCGGCTCGCCGCCGTCGCCGGCCTGGGGATCGTCAGCGCCGCCGTCGACCTGATCGGGCCGGTCGCGGCCGGTTTCCTCGTCGACCGGGTCCAGACGGGTACCGCCGGCCTCGGCACCGTATTGACCGTCGCCACGACGATGGCGGTCGCGGCAGTGCTCGGCGCCGCCGGCACCGCGGCGACGATCGTCCTGGCCACCCGCGCGTACCACGCCATCCTCGCCGCGCTGCGCGAACAGCTGGTCGCCCGCGCTCTGACGCTGCCGCAGCACCGGGTGGAACGCGCCGGGACCGGGGACCTGATCTCGCGGTCCAGCGACGACGTGACCGCCGTCGCCGATGCCGCCCCGGCGGTGATCCCGGTGGTCACCGTCACCGCGTTCACCATCGTCGTGTCGCTCGGCGGGCTCGCGGCGCTGGAATGGCCCTACGCTGCCGCGTTCGCCGTCGTGCTGCCGGTCTACGTGCTGGCCATGCGGTGGTATCTGCGCACCGGCCCGCCGGTGTACCGCGCGGAGCGGGCGGCGATGAGCGCCCGCGCGCAGCAGATCCTCGAATCCCAGCGCGGATACGCCACCGTGCTCGGCTTCGGGCTCACCGAGCAACGCCACCGCGCAGTGATGGCCGCCTCCTGGGGTGTCGCGGTGCAGTCGCTGCGCGCCCGGACCGTGCAGAGCATGCTCAACGCCCGCCTCAACGTCGGCGAGTGCCTGAGCCTGGCCGCCGTGCTCGTCGTCGGGTTCGTCCTGATCGAGGGTGGAACCTCCACCGTCGGCGCCGCCACCACCGCGATGCTGCTCGTGCTGCGCCTGCTCGGACCGGTCAACCAACTGCTGTTCGTCATCGACACCCTCCAGTCCGCCCTCGCCTCGCTGAGCCGCATGATCGGCGTCGCCACGATCCCGGCGGATGCCGCGGCCGGCCCCAGCCCGGCGGGTGCCGCGGCTGGCCCGAGCCCGGCGCCCGGCGCAGGTACCTCCGTCCGGCTGCACGAGGTCGCGTTCAGCTACGACGACGGCCCGCTCGTGCTCGACGCTGTCACCCTCGACATCGGTTCCGGTGAACGCGTAGCCGTGGTCGGCGCCTCCGGGGCGGGTAAGACGACACTCGCCACCGTGATCGCCGGCATCCACCCACCCGATGCCGGAACCGTGGCCCGGCCGGAGCGCACGGCAGTCATCACCCAGGAGGTGCACGTGTTCGCCGGCTCCCTGCGGGACAACCTCACGCTCGCCGCACCGGATGCCACCGACCGCGAGATCGAGGACGCCATGGAGACGACCGGATCAGCCGGTCTGTTCGACCTGTTGCCGGACGGCCTCGACAGCGTGGTCGGGGCCGGCGGACATCCGCTCACCGACGCCCAGGCACAACAGCTCGCGCTCGCCCGCCTGCTGCTCGCCGACCCGGACCTGGCGATCCTCGACGAAGCCACCGCCGAGGCCGGATCCGCCCACGCCGGCCTGCTCGACCGTGCCACCGATGCAGCCCTGGCCGGTCGCACCGGGCTGGTGATCGCCCACCGGCTGTCCCAGGCCGCCGCCTGCGACCGGATCGTGGTCATGGAGCACGGCCGGATCACCGAGGAGGGCACCCACGACGAACTCCTCTCCGCACACGGCATCTACGCACGGCTCTGGGAGGCCTGGGACTCCCGCCGAGGCAGCGCCTGAGCGGGAACGGCGTCAATCGATGACCTGGGCCAGTTCGACCATTTCCGGTCCGGGCGCACCCGGCAGCAACCTGGCCGTGCGCGCTCGCCCCGGCCGGACGCCGCCTATTTCTGTCCTGGCAGATAAGGGTCGGCCCAGGCGCTGATCACCCGGGCGGCTCGCTGGGCCTGGCCGGGAGCGGTCAGCAGGTGGTCCGACCCCTCCAGCGACACGAAGCTGCGCGGATGCTGTGCCGCCTGGAAGATCCGGCTGGCGTTGGCGACGTCCACCGTGCTGTCCGTGGGGGAGTGCATCACCAGCAGGGGCAGTCCGAGCTCCACCACGTGATGGCGCAGCTCGGCACGGCGGAAGTCCTCCACGAGACTGCGTTTGAGGATCAGCGCCTTGCCGCCGACCAGCCACTCGGCGTGGCCGTCCTCGAGGACCCGGTCGACGAGGGCTTCGTAGTGGCGTTCCACGTTTTTCGGCTCGAACGGCGCGCCGATCGTCGCGACCGCCCGGACGCTGGGTGCCCGGCCTGCCGCGGCGATCACCGAGGCGCCGCCGAGGGAGTGGCCGACCAGGATGTCCGGCGGGGTCCCGCGTCCGGTCAGGAACTCGGCGGCCAGGACGACGTCGTCCACCTTCACGTCGAACGAGCCGTCGCCCCAGTCGCCGTCCGAGTCGCCGAGGCCGAGCGCGTCGAAGCGGAGCATCCCGATGCCTTCGGACGCCAGCTGCTTGCACGTGCGGGATGCGCCCGGCGAGTCCTTGCTGAGCGCGAACCCGTGGGCGAACACGCCCCAGCCGCGAACCGGCTCGGCGGGCGGGTCGATGAGCCCGGCGAGCTCGGGTCCTCGGCTACTGGCGAATCGCACGCGTTCGGGCACGCCTGGATTTTAAGGGCGCCATCCGGAGCCGGGCGACGAATAGATGCTCCTTGATGTCCGGGAGCGCTCCCGCGTAACATCTACGCAATCTCGCACCCTTGTCCAGGAAATCCCCATCCGGGCAGTCGAAGCGATTCGACGAACACTGAGTGATCCCCACGAGATCGGACCAGCCATGTCCAGACGTACCCTCGCCCTGTCCCTGGCCGCGACCGCGGCCATCACCGCAAGCACCGCCCTGGTCGCGGTCATGCCGGCCGCCGCGGCCGCCGGATGCCGCGTCAACTATGCCGTGACCAGCCAATGGTCCGGCGGGTTCGGCGCCTCCGTCACCATCACGAACCTCGGCGATCCGCTGACCTCGTGGGCGCTGGTGTGGTCCTACACCGGTGGACAGACCGTGACCCAGGCGTGGAACACCACGCTCACCCAGTCCGGATCGACGGTCACCGCGCGTAACGCCGGGTACAACGGGTCGATCGTGACCAACGGCACCGCGTCGTTCGGCTTCAACGGCGTGTCGACCGGCAGCAGCAACCCGGTCCCGGCGTCCTTCACGCTCAACGGAACCGCCTGCACCGGGGGTGTGACGAATCCGAGCCCGTCAGCCACCACTCAGCCCAGCACCGGAGTGCCCTCGGACGCGGCCTGGGTCGACTCCGGGCAGTGGGCGTCGTGGACCAGCAACGGGTACACGCTCTACAACAACATCTGGGGCTCCGGCGCCGGCACGCAGACGATCTGGGCCCGGACCGGCACCAACTGGGGTGTCGTCGCGAACCACCCGCGGACCAGCGGCGTGAAGTCGTACCCGAACACCGGTAAGACGCTGAACCGGACGCTGAGCTCACTGTCCACGCTGAGCAGCTCGTTCAACGTGAGTGTGCCCAGCAGCGGCGACTACACGACCGCGTACGACATCTGGGCCAACAATCACGCGTACGAAGTGATGATCTGGACGAACCAGGCCGGCGCGGTGGGTCCGATCGCGGAGCAGTACGACGCGAACGGCGCGGTCCCGAACGTCCGCAATCTGTCGGTCGGCGGGCACACCTGGAACGTGTACCGGGGCTCGAACGGCGCGAACGCGGTCTTCTCGTTCGTGCGGACCAACACCAACGCCGGCACGATCGACGTCCTGGCCGTGCTGAACTGGCTGCGCACCAATAACTGGTGGGGTGACGTGACGGTCGGCGAGGCCCAGTTCGGCTTCGAGATCACCGGCACCGCCGGGCAGTCGAACTTCACCGTGAACAGCTTCTCGCTCAACTACAGCTGAGATGAACTACAGCTGAGGTGAAGTGTGGGCCGGGCGAACCGCCCGGCCCACCACATCTAAAGGATCAAGGCTGCGCGGTCATCGCGATCAGCGACTCGTCCCACGCGACCTCGGAAGCGGTCAGCCCGTCGTTGTACGCCCGGGCCGGAGCACCGCGCCCGTTCGACGGCATCACGAACTTGTAGCCGACCTGCCGGACAGTGCCGATCATCGTCTCGCAGCGCGGCCCGAGCTTGGCCCGCAGGCGACGCACGTGCACGTCCACGGTACGAGTACCGCCGAAGTAGTCGTAACCCCAGACCTCACGCAGCAGCTGGTCACGGCTGAACACCCGGCCGGGCTGCTGGGCGAGGAACTTCAGGAGCTCGAACTCCTTGTACGTCAGCGCGAGGTTCTCGCCCCGCAGCCGGGTGACGTAGCTGTGCGGGTCGATGGTGAGGTCGCCGATCTGGATCAGCTCCTCGCCGGCGGTGCTCTCCAGCCCGCGCCGGCCCACCACGAGGCTCAGCCGGGCGGCCACCTCGGCGGGGCCGGCCGTGGTCAGGACGAAGTCGTCGATGCACCAGTCGACACCGATCGCGGCCAGGCCGGCGTCGCGTACCAAAGCGATCAGCGGAGCGGTGATGCCGCTGGCGCGGAGCGCGCGGCAGGTCGCGCGGGCCTGGCTGAGCTGCCCGGTGGCGTCGATCACGACCACGGCAAGATCAGGCTCCTTGATCGCCTCCGCCCAGCTGTCGCGGGGCGCGACCTTGACGGCGTGCGGGAGCAGGTCGAGTACCGGCAGCACATCGAGCTGGCTGTCCGTGAGCAGGAGGAGATTCATGGCACCCTTCCGATCATGGCGGCGCCGGTGGAGCTGCGCTGGTCTGCACGCTAATCGCGGACTGTTACCAACGGATATCGCGCAGGGTCATGGTCCAGACGAGCCAGCGGTGATGCTGCTATCACCACGGGCGACAGCAGCATTGCCGCAGAGGTGAGTGCCAATGCCGTACCCAAGCCGGTGTGAGCAGCGAGAAGACCGCCCAGGAGCGACCCCAGCGGGGTCGTCCCCATGCCGGCGAAGGTGATCGTCGCGGCCACCCGGCCCTGCAGCGCCGCCGGCGTGACCGCCTGGCGCACCGCCATGACCGTGACGTTGACCAGCTGGCCGAAGATCCCGAAGACCAGGTTGACCGCGATCAGAATCGCCACGGTCGCGGCGGAATCGCCGTGCAGCGCGGGCACGATCAGCATCACGCCGTCGCCAAGGAAAGCGGCCGTGACCAGCACCGGGCCGTACCCGAAACGGCTCGGCAGCCGCGCCGCGAGCAGTGACCCACCGAGCGCGTCCGCACCCGTCGCGGCCAGCACCACGCCGATGACCGGGCCGGGGAGTCCCAGCTGGCGCGGCAGGAAGAGCAGGTAGACCGTCATCGTCGCGGCGAACGCGAACTGGAACGCCGCCGACGCCAGGCAGATCGCGCGCAGCACCGGGCTGCCGGTGATGAAACGCACGCCCTCGCGCAGCCGGGGCCGCCGCGCGATCGGCTCCCGGACCCGGATCCGGCCGATCCACCACGCCGAGACCGCGAACAGCACCGCGCTGACGGTCGCGGCGACCGGCGCCGACAACGCCACCAACGCGGCACCGAGCGCCGGGCCGCCCATCTGCGCCGCCGACCGGCTTCCCTCCACCAGGCTATTGCCCCGCAGCAACTGGTCGCGAGACACCAGCCGGACCAGCGCCGCCTGATAGGCCACATCGAAGAACACCGACAGGGTGCCGACCACGACAGCGGCTGCCACCAGCACCGGCACGCCGAGGCCGCCCCAGAGGGCGGCCGCGACGATCACCGCCATCACCGCGGCTCGGGCCAGGTCGGAGCAGGCCATGACGGTACGCGTACGCCAGGCGTCCACCCACACCCCGGCGAACAACGCAACCAGCAGCAACGGGGCCTGCCCGGCCGCCCGCAGCACGCCAAGCTGGTTCGCGCTCACGCCGAGCGTCATGACCGCGATCAGCGGCAGAATCACCAGGCTGGTGTGCTCGCCGAACTGGGATGCGGTCTGGCCCAGCCAGAAGCAACGGAAGTCACGATGACGCAGCACAGAGGAGTCCTCCCGGGGCAGCACGCGATGACTTGATGCGTCAGCGCGTGCTCAGCAACCGGGTGTGCAGGCATTCACAACGGTCACGATAGCGGTTGGCGGCTGCCTCCGGAGGACGCCAGCAGCGCCTCCACCACGAGATCCGCGTCGGCGTCGGCGACCCGCTCGGGATATTCCGGCAGCAGGTCGTCCCAGACCATCAGCCACGAACCCAGCATCTGCGACTGGCCCTGCGGCCGTCCGAAGAACCAGATGTGCAGATGCGCGCCACCGTCGCCGAGGCGATACACGTGGGCGCGGGCGATGTGCTCCAGCGCCTGGACGTGGCGCACGATCCGGACGCTGAGCAGCCCCAGCTCGGCGGCGAGCTCATCCGGGAGATCGGCCATGTCGTAGTGCTCGCGGGGCATCAGCATCAACGCGAGCGGCACACCGCGGCCACCGATGCGGGTCAGCCGCCAGCGTTCGTTGAACCAGATGCCCTCGTCGCGCCGGCCGCAGCTGCCGCAGTCCGCCGGGTCCTCACCGTGCCGAGGCGGCTCGGGCAGCACCGGCGGGCGCAGCGGGGTGACCCGCAGCCCCTCCTGCTCGAACGGGCTGATCTCCCACCCCGTCATCCGCGCCAGCGGAAGCCGGCGCTCATCGTCCGCGGCGGCGAGGGCGTGGTCGTGGAACTCGTCAGGTCGCAAAGCCATAGGCGAAGGCTATCGATCAGCGTTGTCCCCATGAAGAACGCCGCCTGACGGATCCGTCAGGCGGCGTGCGGCGCGTTGCGCCTTTCTCAGACGTCGCTCTTCCTCAGACGGTACGCGGCCGCGCCGAGCGTCACGACGACGTAACCGGTGAAGACGGCCAGCCCGGCCCAGGGTGACAACGACCCGTCCGACGGGTTCACCGACATGATCGCGCTGCCGGCGTTGCTCGGCAGGTACGGCGAGACGGACTCGGCGAGCGAGCCGGGCAGCAGCATCACCAGGCCCGGCAGGATCAGCAGGACGCCGGCCAGCGTCGCGATGCTGCCCGCGCTGGACCGCAGCAGCATCCCCAGCGCCACCCCGAGAACGGCGACCAGACCCAGGTACGCGCCGGCACCGGCCAGAGCCCGCAGCACGCCCGCGTCACCGAGGCCGAGCGCGGTCAGGCCGCTGTCCAGCAGCGGGTTCCCGGCCAGGAACGCGACGACAGCGGCGATCGTCATGACCGCGAACGCGGTGCCGCCGGCGATCAGCGCCTTGGCCCACAGCACCGGCAGCCGGGCCGGAACCGCGGTGAACGTGGCCCGGATCATCCCGGTGGAGTACTCGCCGGCCGACAGCAGCACCCCGAGGACACCGACAGCGAGCGCGGCCAGGGTCGTCCCGGACAGGGCGAGGCTCACCGCGTCCATCCCGGTCGCGGAGTCACCGACCGTCGCTGCGATCAGGCCCAGAGCGACCACCAGCAGCGCCGAGACGCCGGTGGTCACCCAGGTCGAGCGCAGTGTGGAGAACTTCGTCCACTCTCCGGCGAGGACACCCCGGCGGGAGAGGCTCATCGTCGTCATCGCGCGAGCTCCAAACTGCTGGTGTATTCGACGGCCTCACGGGTCAGGTCCATGAACGCCTCTTCGAGGGAGACCGTCTGCGGGGTGAGTGCGAACAGCGGAATCCCGTGATCAGCGGCGATCTGACCGATCTGGCGGGCGTCGAGGCCCGACACGATCAGTTCCTCCGGCCCGGCCGGGGTGACCGTGACGTCCGGACCGGCGAGCAGCACGCCGAGCAGCGTGGTCGCGGGCGTGCCGACCTTCACGCCACCGCCCGCGGCCTGCGCCACCAGGCTCGCGACGCTGGTGTCGGCGAGCAGCTTCCCGCGGCCGATCACGACCAGATGATCGGCGATCAGCGAGGTCTCGCTCATCAGGTGCGAGGAGAGCACGACGGTACGGCCCTCGGCGGCCAGCCGGGCGAGCAGGTTACGCACCCACAGGACACCCTCGGGGTCGAGTCCGTTGACCGGCTCGTCCAGCATGACGACGCCGGGGTCGCCGAGCAGCGCCGCCGCGATGCCGAGCCGCTGGCCCATGCCGAGCGAGAAGTTGCCGACACGCTTGCCGGCCACCTTCGTCAGCCCGGCGAGCTCGATGACCTCGTCGACCCGCTTCTTCGGGATCCCGTGGGTGCGGGCCATGGCGAGCAGGTGATTCGCGGCGCTGCGGCCCGGGTGCACACCCTTGGCGTCGAGCAGCACACCGATCTCCTGAAGCGGGGCGGCATGCTCGGCGTACCGGCGGCCGTTGACCAGCACCTCACCGGTGGTCGGCGTGTCCAGCCCGACGATCATCCGCATCGTCGTCGACTTGCCGGCGCCGTTGGGCCCGAGGAAACCGGTCACCTGGCCGGGGTGGGCGGTGAACGTCAGCTGGTCGACGACGGTCTTGTCGCCGTACCGCTTCGTGACTTCCTTGACCTGGATCATCAGGCGCCTCCTGTCGCTTTCTGGATTCGATGGTTGCTCGCCGGCAGGCCCCGCTGCCTCGTCCGTACGCAGGCATTTCGCCCTACTGCAACGGTGGTAGCCGGCTGTATCGCTCGACGAGTGTGGTGCCGATCGAGGCGAGGCGGTCGCGCACAGTCGCGGGGCCGATCACCTCGATCCATTCGCCCAGCCCGGCGAGCTCACCGGCGAGGACGTACTCGTTGCTGCCGCGGATCACGACCTCGATGCGGCCGCCGGTGGTGGCGCCTCCCACTTCGAGCCGGGCGCCGAACGCCATCCGGAGCACGCCTATGCCATCGGGCGTACACAAGGCCTGGGTTTCGAGGGGTGTTCTTTTGCGGTCGACCTCGTCGGCGATCGCGCGCCAGCTGGCGGCGAGGTCGAAGTCCGCGGGCCGGTGCACGGGATCGCCGGTCGGGCCGGCGGACGACACCCGGTCGATCCGGAAGGTCCGCCGGCCGGCATCGGTGCCGGCTACCAGGTACCACGACGGCCCTTTGGCGACGATGCCCAGCGGGTGGACGGTTCTCTCGGTCTCGGCGCCGCTGCGGTCGACGTAGCCGAGCCGCACCTGCACGCCGCGGATCACCGCGTCCTGCAGGTCGTCGAGCAAGCGTGGCGGCCGGGGCTCGACCGGGCTCGACCCCCACCGTTGCGGGTCCAGGACCAGCGACGACGCCGCTGCCTCGGCCTGCAGCCGGAAGGGTTCCGGCAGGGCACGGACCAGCTTGCGCAGAGCGGCCTTCACGGCCGGCGTGGCCGCCGAGGCCGGGCCGGCGACCAGGAACAGGGCACGGGCCTCACCCGCGGTCAGCCCGGACAGGTCGGTACGGGCACCGCCCACGAGACGCCAGCCGCCGCCCCGGCCCTGCAGGGAGTACACCGGCACCCCGGCCGTGGACAGCGCGTCGAGGTCGCGCCGGGCGGTGCGCTCGGAGACCTCCAGCTCCCGGGCGACCTCTGCCGCTGTCACCTGCTCCCGCTGTTGCAGGAGAAGAAGGATGGCCATCAACCGGTCAGCTCGCACACTGACAAGACTCCCCAGGAAAGCGGTCAGGGGATGACCGGTTTCGGTCCGCAGGATGGCGGCATGACCTCACCGGATTTTCCCGAACCCACCCTCATCGCCGTTAACGGTGTGGAACTCGAAGTCTTCGAAGCCGGTCGGCACAACGCGGGAAGACCCATCGTGCTCTGCCACGGCTGGCCGGAGCTGGCCTACTCATGGCGGCATCAGGTACCCGCCCTTGCCGCAGCGGGTTACCACGTCATCGTCCCGAACCAGCGGGGTTATGGAAGCTCGTCGCGTCCGGCCGACGTGACGGATTACGACATCGAGCACCTGTCAGGTGACCTCGTCGCTCTCCTCGATCACTTCGGATACGACGACGCCACCTTCGTCGGCCATGACTGGGGTGCGATGGTCGTCTGGGGCCTGACCCTGCTGCATCCCCACCGTGTCAACGCCGTGGTTAACCTGAGCCTGCCGTACCAGGAGCGTGGTGCGAAACCCTGGATCGAGGTCATGGAAGAGGTGCTCGGCGGCGACTTCTACTTCGTCCACTTCAACCGGCAGCCCGGCGTCGCGGACGCCGTCTTCGACGAGAACACCGTTCCGTTCCTGCGCAACCTGTACCGGAAGAACGCGCCCCCGATGTCGTTGCTCGACCTCGCCACTGCGGAGACAGCACTCGGCGAGCCGGTGATGAGCGACAGCGAACTGGCCGTCTTCGCCGCCGCCTTCACGTCGACAGGCTTCACCGGCAGCATCAACTGGTACCGCAACCTGGACCGCAACTGGCACCTGCTGGCCGACGTGGACCCCGTCATCCGGCAGCCCGCCCTCATGATCTACGGCGACCGCGACCTGGTCGCGAAATCCGAACGGCTGGCCGACTTCGTGCCCAACGTGGAAGTGGTCAACCTGGACTGCGGCCACTGGATCCAGCAGGAAAAGCCGGAAGAAACGACCCAGGCGATCCTGAAATGGCTGGACCAGATCTGATGAAAGGCAGAGGGTCCCGCTCGTGATGAGCGGGACCCTCTGCCGTGCGGCATCAGGCCTGCGGCAGGGCGGCGACCAGCTTCTCGGTGAAGGCCGGCAGGTCGTCCGGGTTGCGGCTGCTGATCAGGGGGAATCCGGCGGTGTCCACCACGATCTCCTGGTCCACCCAGGTCGCGCCGGCGTTGGTGAAGTCCGTCGCCAGCGACGGCCATGACGTGATGGTGCGGCCCTCGACCACGCCTGCCTCGATGAGCACCCATCCGCCGTGGCAGATCACGGCGATCGGTTTACCGGCGGCGGCGAACGCTTTGACGAACTCGACGGCCGGTTTCTGCGTACGCAAGAGGTCGCCGTTGGGGACACCGCCCGGCAGGACCAGCGCGCTGTAGTCCGCTGCCTGGGCCTCGTCCAGAGTCACGTCCACGTCGAAGGTGTCAGCCTTGTCGAGGTGGTTGAAGCCCTGCACGGTGCCCGGCTTCAACGAGACCAGCGCCGGCGTCGCCCCGGCTTTTTCGACGGCCTGCCAGGGCTCGGTCAGCTCGGCCTGCTCGATGCCCTCTTCGGAGACAAGGAAAGCCACTCGTGTACCTACGGAGATCGTCATCACTGTCCTTTCCACGATCCGATACGACTGCGATGCCCGTCGCAGCCCCACCAAAACATGCCTCCGACGCCCAGGCCGGCCCCCTGCTGCGCGATGAACAGGATGCTGCCGGCCACCCCGCGCGCCCAGGGTCAGCGTGGT
The DNA here is from genome assembly GCF_003259845.1 of Actinoplanes lutulentus. Classification (GTDB taxonomy): domain Bacteria; phylum Actinomycetota; class Actinomycetes; order Mycobacteriales; family Micromonosporaceae; genus Actinoplanes; species Actinoplanes lutulentus. Next base: position 54,228 of record NZ_QLMJ01000008.1, on the reverse strand, counting down.
GTTACACCCGCTGCAGGTGTAACCACTTTTCGCGGTACGTCGCTCTGCCCACTCCCGGCGCCAGGCGGCTTCTCGTGCCTTTCGGGCTGCCCCGCCGGCTCAAGTGCACAAGATCTAGACAAACGAGCCTGTCACCTAGTTAAACGGCGCGCAGCGCTCGCTTCGGCAGCGTCGACTCGGCGGACTCGCCGAGTCTGGCCAGGACCGCATCGCGATATGCCTGGCTGTGGGCGGCGATGGCCTTGCGGCGGGCGAACCAGCGGACGATCTCGTGATACCGGTACCGCTGATAGCCGGCCGGTTCGACCAGGTGCGCGTCGACCAGTGACTCCATCAGGCGTTCTGCCTCGGTCTCCGGCAGGTCCAGCAGCCGGGCCGCCGCCGCGGCCGTGATCTCCTCAGCCTCCGGGAGAGCGACCAGGCCGAACGCCACCGCCGCCAAGGGGTCGGCGGCGCGCAGCAACGCCAGGTCGCGTTCGAACGGGGCCTCGACGCGGATGCAGTCCTCGTGCAGGGCGACCGGCTGGCGCATCTCCACCCGCAGGCGTTCGCCGATTGACGCCACTGACCACGTCGGCCTTGCGGCCAGGCGTTCGGCGCCGAGGCGTACCGCTAAAGGCAGGTGAGAGCAAGCCGCCGCGAAGCGTAAGGCGGCGTCGTGTTCGGTGTTGACGCGGTCGCGGCCGGCGATGCGGCGGAACAGTTCGACGGACTCCTCCGGTTCGAACGCCGGCAGGGTGACCCACTGGGTGACCGGCAGGTCGGGGATGCGCCGGCTGCCGGTGATGATCGCGGCGCTGCCGGTGCCGGCCGGCAGCAGCAGACGCAACTGCTCCGCGGTTGCCACATGGTCCAGCATGATGAGCAGCCTGCGGCCGCAGGAGACGGTACGCCATAACGCCGCCCGCTCACTCAAAGCGTCCGGGACCTCCGTGGCCGGCACACCGAACGAGCGTAGGAAACCGGTCAGCACCACACCGGCGTCCCCGCCCGCGCGCAGGTCGGCGTAGAGCTGCCCGTCCGGATACGACGGCCGAACCCGGTGAGCGAGGTGGATGGCGACGGTGCTGGTGCCCATGCCACCGAGCCCGACAAGGCCGACGACCGGGGCGCTGACACCCGGCGTCACCAGCAGCTCGGCGAGCTGGTCGAGCAGTGCGGCACGCCCCACGAAGTCCCGGTTGCCGAGCGGCAGCTGCTCCGGCACCAGCACCCCGGCCGCCGGACCGACCACGGCCGGCGCCGGCATCCCGCCCGCCGGCAGAACCGCAGCCGGCCGCTGCGAACCGGCCGCCAAAGAACCAGCCGCCAGAGAACCAGCCGCCTGCAGAACCGGCGACAGCTCGCCGACCAGGATCCGCTGGTGGATGTCGCGCAGCGCCGCACCCGGGTCGAGCCCCAGCTCGTCGGCGAGCAGATCCCGGATCCGCCCGTATTCGGCGATCGCCGCGGCCTGCCGCCCGGTCCGGGACAGCCCGAGCATGTACAGCCCGCTCAGATTCTCGTCGAGCGGATGCTCCTCGACCAGCGCGGTCAACTCCGTCACCGCCACGCCCGCCCGATCCGAGGCCACGTCCAGGGCGAGCCGCTCCTCACTGGCCGTCTGCCGTTCCCGCTCGAGCCGCACACGCTGGGCGGCGGCGTACGAACCCGGAACGTCGGCCAGGGCCGGCCCCTGCCACAAACTTTCGGCCTCGTGGAGCAGCTGGGCGGCCTCCCCGGGGTCGCGCGACGCGCGGGCCTGCGCCACCGCCGCGGTGAAGTCCGCCAGGTCCAGCGTCCCGGGCTCCAGCCGCAGCAGATAACCGCCGCCCGCCGTGACGATCACATCGGCGCCGAGGACCTGCCGCAGCCGGGAGACGTAGGTACGCAAGGTCAAGGCACTGGTACGCGGCGGATCGTCACCCCAGACCGCGTCGATCAGCGCTTCCAGGGTGGCCTGCCGGCCCTCGCGCAGCACCAGCGTGGCCAGCACGGCACGCTGCTGCGGGGTGCCGAGATCGAGCTCCTCGTCTGCTCGCCAGGCCCGCACCGGGCCGAGTACCGAGATCCGAAGAGGTGTTGTCATGCCCCCTATTCAAGCCGGTCGCTGCGACCCGTCGCCACCGAGCTGACCTGCGCATCTACTTTTCGCCAACTCTTCGTCGACATCGTGCGGCGCTTAATGGCGGCACAACAGCCAGGCATTGCAGAGAGGCCGATCCACGTGAGCAGCACTCCCGGTACTTTTTCCGCGGCCGACATCGCCGCACTGACGGCGACCGTCGCCGGTCCCGTCCTCGTGCCCGGAGACGAGGGCTACGCGGAGGAGATCCCCACCTACAACCTGACCGTGGTGCACACCCCCGCGGTGGTCGTCGGCGCCACCAGCGCCGCCGACGTGCAGGCAGCCGTACGGTTCGCTGCCGCCCATGACCTGCCGGTGGCCGTCCTCGGCGCCGGGCACGGCAGTTCGGTGTCGTCGGCCGGTTCGGTGCTGATCACCACCCGCCGGCTGACCGGCCTGGCCATCGACGAGACCGCGAAGACCGCGCGGGTCGAGGCCGGTGTGCGCTGGGGCGAGTTCGTCGAGCAGGCGTCCAAGCTCGGCGTGGCCGCGCTGAACGGCTCATCGCCGACCGTGACCGTGGTCAGCTACACCCTCGGCGGCGGCCTCGGCCCGTTCGGCCGCAAGTACGGGTACGCCGCCGACCACGTCACCGCGCTGGACGTGGTGACCCCGGACGGCGAGCTGCGCCACGTCACCGCCGAGACAGAGCCGGACCTGTTCTGGGCGCTGCGCGGCGCGAAGGGCAACTTCGGCGTCGTCATCGCCATCGAGTTCACCGTTTTCCCGCTCCAGGCGTTCTACGGCGGCGGCATCTTCTTCCCGGGTGAGCTCGCCGGTGAGGTGCTGCACCTGTTCCGCGAGTGGACGAAGGACCTGCCGGAGGAGATGTCCGCCTCGGTCGGCCTGCTGCACCTGCCGCCGGCGCCGTTCGTGCCGGAGCCGCTGCGCGACCGCCTCGTCGCGCACCTGCGCATCACCTACCTGGGCGGCCCGGCCGACGGCGCTGTCCTGGTGCAGCCGTTCCGCGAGCTGGGCACGCCGATCATCGACGCGGTCGGGCCGATGCCGTACGCCGCGATCGCCGCCGTGCACAGCGACCCGGTCGACCCGCTGCCGATCTACGAGCACGGCGCCCTGCTGCGTGAGCTGCCGGCCGAGGCCGTCGACACGATCCTCCGGTACGCCGGTCCGGGCTCCGACTCGCCGCTGGTCCTGGCCGAGGTACGGCACATGGGCGGGGCGCTCGCGCGTACCCCTGAGGTGCCGAACGCGGTCGGCAACCGTGACCAGACGCTGTACAACGTCTTCCTGGTGGCGGCCGGAGGGCCGCCGGACGCGGCCGCGCTGCACGCTTACGAGCAGAAGCTGATCGACGCGCTCGCGCCGTGGTCGACCGGTCGCCGGTACCTGAACTTCATGTTCGCGAACGATGCCGACCCGCAGACGGCGGCGCTGGCCTACGCGCCGGAGTCCTATGAGCGCCTCGCCGGCATCAAGCGGCGGTTCGACCCGGCCAACCTGTTCCGCATCAACCACAACATCCCGCCGGCGAACTGACGCCTCTCGTGGCGTGCGAGCTCCGGCCGCACGCCACGGTCGGGGGCTGGCGCGGCGCAGGCCCGCTGGTGCACGCTGACTCACATGACGGCCACCAGCCAGATCAAAACCCGATCTTTGGTACGCCCTAGAGCCGCCGCCAAGCTCGTGCTGTTCGGCGTCCTCGGCCTGAATCTCGTGTTCGTGTGGCTGATGTTCTTCACCTCGGACGTGCCGCAGAAGAACACCCTGATCACCATCGGCCGGTTCCTCGGGCTGCACGTCGCGCTGGTGATGATCTTTCAGCTGGTGCTGATCGCCCGGCTGCCGTGGCTGGACCGCCGGCTCGGCATGGATCAGCTGACCACGATCCACCGCTGGGTCGGCTTCACGCTGTTCTGGACGCTGCTCGCCCACGTGGCGTTCATCGTGACCGGCTTCGCCCAGCTCGACGGCAACCCGGTGCCGGTGCAGATCATCAGCCTGGCCGGATCGTTCCCGGTCCTGCTCGGCATGATCGCGTTCCTGATCGTCGGCCTGGTCGCCGTGGTCTCCGCCCGGTACGCGCGCCGCCGGCTGTCCTACGAGGCCTGGCACGCCATCCACTTCCTGCTCTACCTGGTGATCGTGCTCGCGCTGATCCACCAGATGTTCGAGATCACCACCTTCACCGTGTCGTCGCTGTCCCGGGCGTACTGGTGGCTGCTGTGGACACTGGCGATCGCCGCCCTGCTGATCGGCCGGATCGTCATGCCGCTGGTCCGCAACGCGCGCCACCAGTTCCGGGTCGCTGCCGTGGTTCCCGAGGCCGACGACGTGGTGTCGGTGCACGTCACCGGCCGGCACCTCGACAAACTTCCGGCGCTGGCCGGGCAGTTCATGCTGTGGCGTTTCCCCGGGCACAACGCGTGGTGGCAGGTCAACCCGTGGTCGCTGTCCGCCGCGCCGAACGGGGTGTCGCTCCGGCTGACCGCCAAGGCGATCGGCCGGACCAGCGCGGGGCTGCGTGACCTGCCGGTCGGCGCGCGGGTCTTCGCCGAGGGCCCGTACGGCGCGCTGACCAGCCTCGCCCGCACCAAGCCGTCGAGCGTGCTGATCGCCGGCGGCATCGGCGTCACCCCGATCCGGGCCCTGCTGGAGGAACTGACCGGTCCGATGACCGTGCTGTACCGAGTGCCGACCATGGGCCACGCCGTGCTGATCGCCGAGCTGCGCGCGCTGGCCGGCATGCGCGACGCCGAGCTGCACGTGCTGACCGGCCGCACCGGCGAGGGCTCTCCGCCGAACACGCCGTTCGCACCGCAGAACCTCGAGCGGCTGGTCCCGGACATCCGTGACCGCGACATCTACATCTGCGGCCCGGAGGCGCTGACGGTGGCGGTGCTCAAAGCTCTGGGGGAGCTGGGCGTCGCGCGTACCCAGATCCATGCGGAACGGTTCCGCCTGGCCGGCTAGCGCGCCCGTGCGCTCTCGTAAAGCCGGTTGGCGGCGGCCGTGAACACGGCGACGTAATCGATGCGGTCGGGCAGCGTGGACCACTGGTCGCGGATGCCCTCGTTGAGGGCCAGCAGTTCGAGGACGAGCTGCTGCGGATCCGTCGTCCCGGCGAGCTCTCCGGCAGCGATGCGCTCGCGCACGAACGGGACCAGCGTGTCCAGCGCGGCCTCCAGGTTGCGACGGGCGCGGCCCTCCACCGGATGGCCTTCGACGCGCGAGGCACCGGTGAGCATGACGCGGAATCGCAGCAGGTCGGGCTCCTGCGCGGCGAGGCGGACGACCGCGATGAACTCGTCGAACAGGGCACGCACCGAGTCGGTGGGCAGCTTGATCGTCTGGTAGACCTCCTCGCGACGCTCGACGACGGCCATGAAGAGGTCGTGCTTGGTGGCGAAGTGGTGCAGCACGCCCGCGTCGGTCACCCCGGCTGACCGGGCGATGTCGGCGATGCGGGCGCTCTCGTAACCCTTGCGGCCGAACTCGCTGGTGGCGGCGGTGAGGATCCGGGTCCGCCGGGCGTCGCCGCGGGCGAGCCGGTGGTCGCCGTCGGGGGGACGCTCTGAGCTCTCCACCCCCGAAACCCTACGAGACGTCGTCCCGGGTGGCGACCAGGTGGTGCCGCCGACCTGGACGGATACCTGATCCACCGGCTAACTTAGTCGCCACTAGGTTGAGGTACTCATAGACGCATGACTCCACCCCCGCAGAGAAACAGGAGGTCGCGTGAGCGCGATCATCGCCGGAACCTACAACTCCAGGGACACCGGGGGCATCCCGCTCACGGCGGGCAGTTCGACCCGCGCCGGGGTGCTCTACCGGTCGGACGCGCTCGCCGGCACCACCGGCAACGGCGTAGACACCCTGGCGGCGAGCCCGATCGGTACGATCGTCGACTTCCGCAGCGACCTGGAGAAAACCGGCGCGCCGAACCGGATCGGCTCGGCACGTGAGTTCGCCGTCGTGGAACTGCCGTTGCTCCAGGGGTCGTTCACGGGCATGCCGTCAGCGGCCGGCCTCGACGAGGCCGCGATGCGAGCGGCCTTCGCGCGCCTCCCCTCGCTGGCCGACATCTACGTCCAGATGCTCGGCTCGGCCGCCGAAACCTTCGCCGAGGTCGCACGACTCGTCGCCAGGCCCTCCGACGAAACGCACGGCGGTGTGCTCGTGCACTGCACGGCCGGCAAGGACCGGACCGGCGTGGCCGTCGCCCTGCTGCTCGATGCGGCGGGCGCGGACCGCGGCGCCGTGATCGCCGATTACGTGCTCAGTGAAACGAACCTCGCCGGCGAGTGGGCCGAACTCATGCTGGCACGCCTGAAAGCCTGGGGAGTACCCCTCATCCCGGCGATCACGGACCTGGTCACCGCCACACCGCCAGAGGCGATCAAAGCCGCTTTCGCCTGGCTCGACGAGCGCGGCGGCTCAGCCGAATATCTGCGCGGCGGCGGCCTGTCCGACGCCGACCTCAGTGCCCTGCGCGAGCGCATCGCCGGCTGAGACATCCCTCGCTGCCGCCTTTCCGTATGGAGGGGCGGCAGCGGCGAGGGTGATCAGGTGGGCGGCGAAGCCGTGCGGGGCGCGGCCGAGGCGCCGGCTGCTGGTGATGACCGGGCAGCTGGTGTCGGTGACCACCCGGGCGCCGCGGTGGCTCATCCGGTCGATGAGGTCGCGGTCCTCGCTGTGCGGCAGCGGGCGAAAACCGCCAGCTGATTGATACGCGTCTGCCGATATGCCCAGGTTGGCGCCGTGCGCGTGATCGTGCGCGGTGCCACGGACCGCGTCGTGGTACCCGGTGTCGTAGGCGGCCTGAAGGTCGGCCGGCCAGCCCTGCCAGTCGTGCACGACGACGGTTCCGGCGAGCAGGCCGGCGCCGGCGTCGGCGTGGCGCAGCTGCCATGTCAGCCAGCCGGGCGGTACTCGGCTGTCCGCGTCGGTGGTGGCCAGCCACAGTCCGTCCGGACCGTGGCGCAGTGCGTGGCGCATCCCGGCGGCGCGGGCCCGGCCCACGTTGCGGGCCGTCGTGGTCAGCACGGTGGCACCCGCGTCGCGAGCGAAGGCCGCGGTGTCGTCGGCGCACGCGTCAGCGACGACGATGATCTCGACCGGCACGGGTGCGACCGCCAGGGCGGCGGTCGCGATGCTGTGCAGGCAGGCGGTGATCGAGGCGGCTTCGTCGTGAGCGGGCACCACCACAGCTATCCGGGTCACACCAGACCTTCACGCTGGGCAACGGAGAGCGAAGAAGACACCGAAAGCGAAGAGGGGTCTCGGGTGTAGACCTCCAGCAGGAAGTCGGCTTCCTCCAGCCGCGACTGGCGGGTCAGGCCGTCCGTCGCCGCGAGGACCGCGTGGACCTCGTCGCCGGAGCGGGCGTGCTCCTCGACCGGCCAGCGCCAGTGCACCGCCACCAGGTCGCCGCCGGGCTCCAGCGAGGCCACCGTCCGCTCGACGAGCGTGGAAAGGTCGGCGTTGCTGAAGTAGTAGCCGATCTCGGAGAGCACGATCAGGTCGAACGATTCCGCGGGCCACTCGTGCGGCACCGCGGCCTCGCGGACCGTCACCTGCGGCTGCCCGGCCGCCCGGGACGCCGCGGTGCGCACAGCGGCGCCGACCGCGTCGACGGCCAGCAGGGAATCGCAGCGGCCCGCGAGCAGCGCGGTGAGCCGTCCGGTGGAGCAGCCGGGTTCGAACGCCGACCGGTATCGGGGCCGGGTCAGCGCGGCCACCGTCAGGGCGTGTTTGCGGGCGTCGTACCAGCGGGTCTCGAAGTTCCACGGGTCCGCGCTGCCGGCGTACATCCGCTCGAAGTAGGTCACCGGTGTGGTCACGTGAAGACCACCTCGAACGGCCGGGTGAAGCGGGCGAGGATGTGCGGCGGCAGGATCGCCGCGTCGGCCTCGGCGGGGCCGAGTGCCGCGATCTGGCTGGGGAATGCGGCTATCGCCGCCGCTTTCGCAAAGCGCGCGGCCGCGGTCAGCTCGATCCTGCGAGCCCGATCCCAGGGTACGGCCGGATCGCCGGGAGCAGCCCAGTGCCAGGTCCAGATCGGGTACTCCAGCAGCCGGGCCCCGGTGGCCGCACAGGCTGCCGCGGCTGCTCGTCCGACCGCCTCGTGGTCGGGGTGGCCGTCCTCGCGCCAGGTGGCCAGGCACCAGCGGCCCGGGGTGAGCAGCGCGGTCAGTTCCTTGGTGACGATGTTCTCGTCGATGCCGCCGTCGGGCTGGCCGAGGCGGTGCACGGTCGTGTCGCGCAGGCCGAGCCGGGACAGGGCCTCGGTGGTCTCGGCGCGCCGGATCTCCGCGAGCTCGGCGGGGGAGTGGACGGTGGAGTGCGGGTGCGAGGCCTCGCCGTCGGTCACCGCGACCAGATCGGCGCGGCCGAGCATCGCCATCAGACCGGCGACGCCGAGGATCTCGTCGTCCGGGTGCGGGGCGACGACCAGCGGCGGCTCGGCCGGGTCGAGGGCGAGCGGCGGCCAGGCCGACATCGCCGGCCACGCCCGCCACCGCTGTTCCGGGGTGCCCTCGTCGACGATCGGCTTCACCATGGCTGCTCCGCCTCCGCGACCAGGCGGCCGAGTTGTTCCAGGTCGGCCTCCGCGTGGCTCTGCCGCAGATAGACGGTCAGGTCGGCGACGCGCTGAGCGTGCTGCACGTCGCGGCAGAGCGGCCCGGCGCCGAGCATCCGCCCGGCCCGGTCGAGTACCTCGGTCGCCGACCTCTCCACGACGGCTCGGACCCGCAGGGCCAGCCGGTGGGCATGCGCTGCCGGGTCGGCGTCGATGATGGCGGCCGCCTCGAACAGCACGGCCCGGGCCGCGGCGATCGCCGCGTCGACGGCGTCGAGGTGGGCCAGGCCGTGCGGGTCGAGGTCCTTGCGGCCGGCGGCGGCGTGCAGGGTGTCGGCGATGCCGAGGGCGCCGCCGTACCAGCAGGCGGCCACGCCGATGCCGCCGTGCCAGAAGCCGGGCCGGTTCACGTAGTCGCCGGGTTCGCCGACCGGGCGGGCCGGTGCGGCGGTGAATCGGACGGTGCGGCTGTCGCTGCCGGCCATGCCGATCGCCGGCCAGGTGCCGTCGAGGGGCACGGCGTGCGGGGCGGTGTTGCGGACGGCGAACAGCCGGGTGCCGTCCTCGGCCGCGGCGGTCACCAGCGCGTGGGTGCACCAGACGGCACCGGAGCACCAGGGGCGGTCGCCGGTCAGCTGCCAGCCCGTGCTGGTGTGCTCCGCGCGTACCGAAGAAGGAGCCGCCGCCCAGACGCCCCAGCGCTCGTCCGTCGGGGTTTGCCTTGTTTCATCAAGCGAAGCGTCGCGAAGCGACGCGCGGATCGCCATCGCGTCCGCGTGGCCCTCGCCGAGCCGGGCGGTGACCAGATCGGTACGGCCGAGAGCGGCCAGACCGCGAAATCGTTCCGCGGTCCGGCCACTACCGGGAAAAGGCAATTCCGGAGTGTTTCTCACCTGAACGTATTTTCCCTCCGGCAAAGAACCGGTCAGCGCTTCGCCTTGCGGGCGGCGGCCTTTTCGGTGGGCGCGTTCGCGGTGACCAGGGTGCCGTCCGGGCGCTCCAGGTGAGCGCGGACGAACCAGTGGTACTGCTCCAGGCCACCCGTCTGGGTGACGAGCAGGTCCTCGGTGACCGGGTCGAGTTCCTCGGTCTTCTCGATCGCCGCCCGGTGGTCCTCGATGACGCCGCTGTAGACGAGATCGAGAGCGGCCAGGTGTGCGTTGGCGTCGGCCCGGCCGATCGAGTAATCGTCCCAGCTCCGCTGGGCGACCAGGGCGCCCGGCGTGCCGACCGGGGAACCGCCCAGGGTGGCGATCCGCTCGGCGGTCGTGTCGACCATCTCCCGGACACCGTCGACCTGCGGGTCGAGCATGGTGTGCACGGCGATGAAGGTCGGGCCCACCACGTTCCAGTGCACGTGCTTGAGCGTCAGCGCGAGGTCGTTGAGCGCGTTGAGCCGGTCCTGGAGCACCGTGATGACCTCGGCGGCGGTGTCCGGCTTCAATCCGGGAACCGTGTAGTGAGGTGTGGCGGCGTTTTTGCGGGCAGTGGGTGCCATCGTTGAGTTTCCTTTCGTGGAAATACCTCGAAGCACATGCCCCCGTCAGATCGGCGCAAACAATGGAAAAGCCCTGCCGGTTCGAGAATGAACCGGCAGGGCTTCGTGAAGCTCAGATCAGCGAACGACGACCGTGCTGACGATCTTGTCGGCGATGGTCTGCTTCTTGGCGTCCCAGAGCGGGAACAGGAAGCCGATGTAGCAGATGATGCCGTCGATGAAGTGCGCCAGGTCGCGCAGGAACGCCTTGCCGGCACCGATCGGCTGGCCGGTGGCGAGGCCGACCAGGCGGATGCCGAGCGCCTTGCGGCCCCAGCTCTGGCCGGTCTTGCCGGCCTGGAACCAGCGGTTGTAACCCTGCACGGCGATCGCCAGCACGATGAACACGAAGTAGAACGCGTTGTAGCTGGGCACGCCGGCGGCATCGGTGCTGGTGCCGATGGTGGCGGCCAGGATCGAGAACGGCGCCACGATGATGGCGTCGATCAGGTACGCGCCGACACGCTGGATCCAGCTGGCGTAAGCCGGGGTGGCGGCGTTGTAGCCGGCCGGAGCCGGGTAGGACTGCTGGGCGTAGGGGTCTGTCATGGTTCCGGTCCTTTAGAAGGGCCGGCTCGCGTCGAGCCGGTGCAGTTGAAAGAGCCAGCTCGCGAACGCGAGCAGTCCTGCGATCCATCCCGCCTGCCGCCGTCGCTGCGACGACCACGGGCGTGGGGGTCCGAGCACGCCTGCGGCACGCAGCGCCACGAGCGGGACGGTGGCGGCCGTGAGGGCCGCCAACCCGAAGATCAGAGGATTGGCCTGCAACGCGGTGACAGCCTCGCCGTGCGCCAGCGCGACTGCTGCGGTCGTCAGACCGCAGGCCGGGCAGGGCACGCCGGTGAGCGTTCGCAGCGGGCACGGCAGAGCCGCTCCGGTGCTGGCGCTGACGGCCGGCCAGACCGTGGCTGCGACGGCGACGAGCACGCCGAAGCCACCCAGCCGTTCAGGCACGGAGAACGTACGCATGGACATACCTCGTGATCTTGGGTCCCGAGATCATAAGGTTCCAGCGGATCCTGCGCGACCCCGTTATCGACGCGTGATCCCAGGTGGTGGCCAGTTCAGCGCCAGTTGATGTCGAGCAGACGATCCTGGCGAATCTGCTCAATGGCGGCCGCGGCCATCTGCCGCCCCCAGCCGTCCTGAGCGTGATCGCGAAGGACGGTCTGGGTGTCGAGCCGGAGCACCTCGGCGATCGCGTCGATGCGCTCGCGCATCTCTTGCTCCACGACCGGCCGATCGATGTGCACACCGTGCCGGTTCATCGCAGCGAGGAATTCGTCCGCGAGGCGGGCGAGCGTGGTTTCAGGTGACACCGATGGCACTCCAGATCCGTATTGGCGACGGTGAGGACAGTCTGAATGTTCAGTTGGTGCGCGGGCGCCGGCACGCCCGCGAAGATCGTCAGCTTCCGCCGTGCAGGGTCGGCTGTCCGTCTAACTCGCGGCCACCCGATCGGTCACGGCGTCGGCCTGGTCGAACGTGTGTGAATCAGGGCGCGACGGGGCAGTCACGCGGTGACACCCGGCCGGTCCACCGCTGCCAGGAGTGTCCACAGCGCATCAGGAGAGCACACATGGCATGGACACGTACGGCCCGGGAACGCGCTCGGGCCAGGTTCGCCGAGGCGGCGAGCCGCAACCCGTTACCGCCGTTCACGGCCGGGCCGGGCCTGGAGCCGGGCTCGCCGCCGGTCGTGGTGGTCGGCCAGCGCGCGGACCGCGACAGCGACGTGCTGCCCCGGGCGGTGCGCACCGCCGGCGCCTGGGCGTGGCGCTTCATCCTCTTCGTGCTCGCCGGATATCTGTTCCTGCGGGTCGTCGGACTGCTCAGCCTGGTGATCATCCCGGTGATGGTGGCGATGCTGCTCGCCGCGCTGTTCCAGCCGGCCGGCGCCGCCCTGGTCCGGCGTGGGATGAACCGCTCACTCGCCGCCGGGATGGTCCTGCTCGCCGCCCTGGTGCTGGTCTTCGGCGGCCTCGGCCTGATCATCCGGACCTTCATCGCCCAGCTCGACGACCTCTCCGCCCAGGTCGGCGACGGCCTCGGCGAGGTGCAGACCTGGCTCGCGCAGAGTCCGCTGCACGTCACCGACCGTCAGCTCGACCAGTACATCGAGCAGGCTCGCGCGGCCATCACCGCGAACCAGGGCGCGGTCACCTCCGGCGCGCTGAGCACCGCGACCACCCTCGGCGAGGTGCTCACCGGGTTCTTCCTGGTGCTGTTCACGCTCTTCTTCTTCCTGCGCGACGGCGGCCAGATCTGGTCGTTCCTGTGCCGGCTGCTGCCCCGTGACGCGCGGCTGCCCACCGCCCGCGCCGGCCACTACGCCTGGCACACCCTGGTCTCGTACGTGCACGCGACAGTGCTGGTCGCCTTCGTCGACGCGGTCGGCATCGGTATCGGCCTGTTCATCCTCAAGGTGCCGCTGGCGCTGCCCCTGGCCGCGCTGGTCTTCCTCGGCGCCTTCATCCCGGTCGTCGGCGCCACCATCGCCGGCGCGGCGGCGGTCCTGGTGGCGCTGGTCGCCAACGGGCCGGTCAGCGCGCTGATCGTGCTGGCCATCGTGATCGGCGTCCAGCAGCTCGAAGGCCACGTCCTGCAGCCGCTGATCATGGGCCGGGCGGTGGCGCTGCACCCGCTCGCCGTGATCCTGGCGATCGCCGCCGGCATCGTGCTGGCCGGCATCGTCGGCGGCCTGATCGCGGTCCCGCTGCTGGCCGTGCTGAACACCGCGATCCGATACCTGATCAGTCACCCGGAAGGTGAGCCCACCCCGAACCGGCAGCCGCCCGGCACCGAACCCACCGACGACGACCAGGCCGAAGCCGAGGATCGGCACCAGATCCAGCAGCGCCAGGGCGACCCGGACAACCCGCCGCCGGCCAGCACATCGGTGTCGGTGTCGGGAAGTCGATCGCCGTGATCGGGGGTCACGTAAGATAGTGCATCCCACCCTTGCTGATGCGTCTCGCATCACCGTGAGGGGGGCGCGGCATGACCGTGACAGCGCGGGGTAATGCACCGCTGCGTTGCGATTCTCCGCGGCCGGGTCACCCCCGCCGCCGTGGACAGCCCTACGAGAGGTCGTCGTTGCAGATCACTGTGCACGAGTTCGCCCGCAGGCTCAGCGCCCTCGGCGCCAAAGCCTTCGCCGCCACCGACGTCGTGGCACTGGCCGAGACCGCTGGTGTCCGCATCAGCGCTGACGGCCACGTCGACGCAGCCCTGGCACAGCGGCTGCTGGACCGCGCCGCGCCCGCGTCGCCGGTCACCGGTGCCCAGATCGTCGAGCCGGACTGGGTCGCTCCCGCATCGCAGGCGCCGGCCGCCCCGGCGATCCCGCCCGTGGTGTTCTCCAGCCCCGGCGCTGTCGACGGCCCGGCCGAGCTCCCGCCGGCGCGTCCGCGCAGCCGCACCGGACCGCCGGCCCGGCGCCCCGACTCCCGGCGTACCGGTAGGTGAGTCGCCGCGAGACATCGATGATAATGGAATAACCTGGCATGGCCCCGCGGTGGGCGGGGGGCCATGACCGGGAGAGTTGAATGAACAAGCTGGGACCTGCTCGTAAAGCGGCCACGTTCGCGGCCGCCGCGACACTGGCGATCGCCGGCGTCGCGGGCTGCGCCAAGGAAGACACCGGCGGCACCACCGAGGGCGGCGTCGCCCTGGTCAAAGCCGGCGCGCTGACCACGTGTACACACCTGCCGTACGCACCGTTCCAGTCGAAGGACGACACCGGCAAGGTGGTCGGCTTCGACGTCGCGCTCATCGACCTGGTCGCCGCGAAACTCAGCGTGCCCCAGGAGATCGTCGACACGCCGTTCGAGGGCATCAAGTCCGGTGCCGACCTCAACTCCGGCAAGTGTGACGTCGCCGCGGCCGGCATGACGATCACCGACGAGCGCAAGAAGGTGCTGGACTTCTCCGAGCCGTACTTCGACGCCACCCAGGCGCTCGCCGTGCTCACCGGCAAAGAGGTCAAGACCCTCGACGAGCTCGCCGGCAAGCGCCTCGGCGTGCAGGGCGGCACCACCGGCGAGGAGTACATCAACGCCCAGGTCAAGGAGAAGAGCCTGAATATCGAGGTGGTCTCCTACAAGGACCTCGCCGCTCTGCAGCAGGCCCTGGCGACCAACCAGATCGAGGCCGCCGTCAACGACCTGCCGGTCTGGAACGAGTACATCAAGGCCAACCCCGGCAAGGTCGTCGTCGCGACCGGCTTCGACACCGGCGAGCAGTACGGCTTCGCGGTGAAGAAGGGCAACGCCGAGCTGCTCAAGACCCTCAACGACGCCCTCGCGGCGGCGCGGAGTGACGGCACCTACGACAAGATCTACGCGACCTGGATCGGCGAGAAGCCGGCCAGTTGATGACGCTCAGCCCTCGCCGGCGGCGGCGGGTCGTCCGCGTCGCCGGCTACGTCGTATTCGTCGTTCTGATCCTGCTCGTGGTGAGCGCCGCCGACTGGGGCACCCTGTCCGAGGCGTTCTTCCGGCGTGACATCGCCGAGAGCATGTTCCCCGAGGCGATCACCGTCGCGCTGCGCAACACCATCGTCTACACCCTGCTCGCGTTCGTGTTCGGCCTGACGCTCGGGCTGATCCTCGCGCTGCTGCGGTTGTCGTCGGTCGCGCCGTACCGATGGTTCGCCACCGCCTACATCGAACTCTTTCGTGGCCTGCCGGCGCTGCTGGTGCTGTTCATGGTCGGGTACGGCGTACCCCTGGCGTTTCCCGACCGGGAGATTCCCGGCGGGGTGTACGGCTCGGTCGCGGTCGGCCTCGGCCTGACCGCCGCGGCCTACATGGCCGAGACCATCCGGGCCGGCATCCAGGCGGTGCCGAAGGGGCAGCTGGAGGCGGCCCGTACCCTCGGCATGTCGCACACCCGCGCGATGGTCTCCATCGTGCTGCCGCAGGCGTTCCGGATCGTCATCCCGCCGCTGACCAACGAGATCATCCTGCTGACCAAGGACACCTCGCTGGTTTACGTCCTCGGCGTCACCCCCACGACGATCGAGCTGACCAAGTTCGCCGGTGACACGCTCAACACGCGGGTCAACCCGACACCGCTGGTGGTGGCCGGACTGCTCTACCTGGTGATCACCCTGCCGCTGTCCCAGCTGGTCCGGGGGCTGGAACGCCGAGCCGCGAGGGAGAGGTGACCGCGATGTCCACCATCGAGATCAGCGAGCTGCACAAGTCGTTCGGCAAGCTGGAGGTGCTGCGCGGCATCAACCTGTCGGTCGAGCCGGGCGAGGTGGTCTGCGTCATCGGCCCGTCCGGCTCCGGCAAGTCCACGCTGCTGCGCTGCGTGAACCTGCTGGAGGAGCCGACCGCCGGCTCCATCCGGGTGGCCGGCGTGGAGGTCACCGACCCGGACTGCGACATCGACGCCGTCCGGCGCGGCATCGGCATGGTGTTCCAGCAGTTCAACCTGTTCGGTCACCTCACCGTGCGGGAGAACATCACCATCGCCCAGCGCCGGGTCCTGAAACGCAGCCGCGCCGAGGCCAACCGGATCGCCTCGGTGAACCTGGACCGCGTCGGGCTCGCCGAGAAGGCTGACGCGTACCCGGCGCAGCTCTCCGGCGGCCAGCAGCAACGCGTCGCCATCGCCCGGGCCCTGGCGATGGACCCGCAGCTGATGCTCTTCGACGAGCCGACCAGCGCGCTCGACCCCGAACTGGTCGGCGAGGTCCTCGCGGTCATGCGCGGCCTGGCCGCCGAAGGCATGACGATGCTCGTGGTCACCCACGAGATGGCCTTCGCCCGCGAGGTCGCCAACCGGGTCGTCTTCATGGACGGCGGCGTGATCGTCGAACAGGGGCCGCCCGCGGAGGTGTTCGGCAGCCCCCGCGAGGAACGCACCCGGGTGTTCCTGCACCGGGTCCTGGAACCGACCCGGGTCAGCGAGACCGAGATCGGCGCACACCTGAAAGATTGAGAGGACCGGGTACGCCCCGTAATCGGGGCGTACCCGGTTTGACAGCGGCCGGTTTAATCGCGCCCGATGATCGAGATCCGGGAATTGACGAAGACCTACGGCGGCGTCGACGCGGTACACGACGTCACCTTCACCGCCTCGCCAGGACGGGTCACCGGCCTGCTCGGGCTCAACGGCTCCGGCAAGAGCACCACGCTGCGGATCCTGCTCGGGCTCAGCCGCCCCACCCGCGGCGCCGCGCTGATCAACGGGCGGCGGTACCGCGACCTCAAGCAGCCACTGCGTGAGGCCGGCGCGGTCCTGGAACAGGGGCTGAGCCATCCAGGACAGAGCGGCCGCAGCCACCTGATCACCCAGGCGCTGCTCAGCGGCACCTCCCGCAAACGGGTCGACGACCTGCTGGAGTACGTCGGCCTGTCCGAAGCCGCGCACAAACGCACCGGCGAGTACTCCCTGGGCATGCGCCAGCGCCTCGCCGTGGCGACAGCGCTGCTCGGCGAGCCACCGGTGCTGGTCCTCGACGAACCGGCCAACGGCCTCGACCCCTCAGGCATGGCCTGGCTGCGCGGACTGCTGCGTGACCACGTCGCGGCCGGCGGCACCGTGCTGATCTCCAGCCACCTGCTCGGCGAACTGGAACTCATGGTCGACGACGTGGTGATCATTGCGGACGGCCGGATCCAGGCGGCCGCGCCGCTGGCCGAGCTCACCGGCATGACCCAGCTCCGGGTCCGCGGCGGCGACCACCAGCTGCTGTTCGACACCTTCACCGAGCACGGCGCGACCGTCACCAGCGACGGCGACGCGCTGCTGGTCACCGGGCTCACCCCGGAACAGGCCGGCGACATGGCCCTGCACGCCCAGGTGCCGATCTACGAGCTGGTCGCGTACACCCAGCACCTCGAGGACATCTTCCTGAGCATGGCGGAGGCACAATGATCGCGGTCCTGCGCAGTGAGCTGCACCGGAGCCTGACCATCCGATCCTCCTGGATCGCCCTGGCCGGGTTCGCCACCCTCGCGGCGCTGACCGGCTGGCTCAGCGAGGAGTTCTGGACCCTGTTCGCCGGCCTCGGCGCCTTCGGCATCGCCATCATGATCACCGCCCAGCACTACCAGCACCGCACCGCGATCCTGGTGTTCCTCGGCCAGCCGCACCGGCTGCTGGTCTTCGCCGCCCAATGCGTGGTGTCGGTCCTGTTCGCGCTGGTCCTGGCCGCGGTCAGCGGCGTCGCGGTCGCCGGGGGAGGCTACGGCTCCGAATACCTGTCGACCCTCGCCGTGGTCCCGCTGATCGCCGTCTTCGGCGCCGCCAACGCGACGATCGTGCGCCATCCGCTGTGGTTGTTCGCCGGCTATCTGGGCTGGCTGTTGTTCGCCGAGGGCCTGATCGGACGACTCGAAGAGCCACTGCCCTTCACCAGCTTTCTGTACGCCAGCACCGGCGACTCCCGGTTCTTGCTGTCGCTGCTGGCGTGGACGGCGGCATCACTGCCCCTGGCAGCCTGGTCGATCCGCCGCGACGTGGCCGCCGGCTGACCCGCCGGGCCCACGGCCTTTCACGATCCGAGGGACGTGCGGACACGCTGGTGCCGGCCCCGTGAGGAGACCGGCACACGAGAGCTCGCTCAGGAGGCGTTCCGTGCGGCCTGCCGAGCCTGGTCGGTCACGTCGTGCGCCGAGGACTGTGCCTGACCCTTGGTGGTCTGGGCGGCGTCCTGCGCGGTCCCCTTGACCGAGGCGACGGCGTCCTGGACCGGACCGGTGAGGTCGTCCTTGACCTCCGCGGCAACATCCTTCACCTTGTCGGTGAGCTCGCCGCTGTTGTCCTTGAGCTGCTGGCCGGCGCGGCGTTCCGCGTCGGTCACCGGGATCAGGGTGGCGGCGAGCAAGCCGACACCGAACGCGATGATGCCGGCGGCGAGCGGGTTGCCCTGGGCCTGCGCGGCGACGGCCTGCGGGGCGTTGCGGACGGCGTCGGCCGCGACGTGCGCCTTCTCGCCCGCCACGTCCGAGGCCTGCGATGCCTTGTCCTGCACGGTGCGTACCGCCGTCGACGTCGTGTCGCCGGCCGCGTGCCGTGCGTGGTCCGTGGTACCCATGACCTTCTCCCTCATTGAATTCCAGCGCCGCTGCGCGACCTTGCCGGGACTGGTCTTCTCGGCCAGCAGGTCGACGTCACGGGTCAGCGAGGCACGGGTGTCCTCGATCTGCCGCTTCAGCCGGTCGGGTTCTTCAGCCATTGCGCATCCTCCTTGAGGGTGTCCACGGTGCGGTGCGGCACGGGATCGACGGTCTTGAGCTTGTTGCGGCCGTTCACGAACAGGACGCCACCGACGGCCGCCCAGACGACGGCGACGATGAGCGCGGCCCAGCCGGCGTCCATCACGTTGGCGAGGCCGAACACGACGGCGAAGCTGAGCAGCACGACAGCGAGGTATCCGGCGAAACCGGCGGCGCCGAGCATCCCGGCTGCCTTGCCGGCCTTCGTCGCTTCCTGTTTCATCTCGACCTTGGCGAGGTCGACCTCCTGCCGGAACAGCTGCGACAGGTCGTTGCTGATGTTGCCGATCAGGTCACCGATCGACGTGTCGGCGACGTGATCAGGCGCGTCATGGGGACGAGGGATCGTCACGGGCGCGACTCCGGGTCCTGGTAGCCGAACGGGTCGTTGTTCACGACCGGGACTCCGGTGCCGGCGGCCGCGTACTCGGTGCCGCTCACGCCGTTGCTGACCGGGGCGGGAGCCGGTGCCGCATAGGTCTGCGGCTCGGCGGCGACGAATCCGTTGCCGGTGCCACTGCTACCCGCATTCGGGTCGGCCTTGGCGACGCTCTTGCCCAGGCGTCCGATGACGAATCCGGCGGCGAGGGTGGTGGCCAGGAACGCTCCCGGCCGGCGCCGGGCGAAGTCCTGCACCTCCCGGAGCACGCCTTCGGGACCGTTGCGGTCCAGGTAGTCGGCGAGTTGCCGGCCACCGTCAGCCACCCGGGACACGACGGCCGCGGCCGGTGAGTCCTGCCGGGCGCCGCGCATCTCGTCGAGGTGCCCGGCGGTCTGGCGGATGCTGCTGACCAGATTGTCGTTCTGCGTACGGGCCTGCTCGCTGACCTTGTTCCGCACGTCGGCGGCGACGGTGCGCGCCTGCGTCTTGGCCTCGGTGCCGAGGCGCTGGGCCTGCTCCTTCGCGGTGTCCTTCACGTCGACGGCGGCCTGGGCGGTGGCCTGTTTGGCTTTGGACGTATCGTCCGGAGCGGAAAGATCCGGCGAGTAAGCGCCGATGGTTCGGTCACTCATGGTGCCTCCTACATTGTCCTGGGTTCGTTCAATGAATCTCCTCGATAAATGCTCCTAACCGTCGGATGGAAATATATTCGATAATTTATCGGCCATCGATTCTTTTTAACCTAAACATAAAATCGGAAAGCAGAAATAAAGCCGAGGCCCAGTCCTGCCCGATGGGGCAGAACAGAGCCTCGGCTTTATTTCGTACGCGTCAGGCGACCAGAGCCGGGAATCTCTCCCAGACCCGGTGAGCGCCCAGCAGAACCTGGATCTCGCCGAAGACGGCCTCGCCCGAATTCGCGGTCACCACGCCCGGTGTGCCGCTGACGCCGGCTTCCTGGAGAACGGTGACGCCGTCGCCCCACGCGCCGATCGACTTGGCGTGCCGCCAGCACTCGTCGACAAGCAGCAGTACCCGCGGGTCCACGGTGGCCGAGGCGCGGCCGGCTTTCGCGTCGCGGGCCGGGCGCGCGTCCGGGGCCGGTACCGGCGCGCCGGCCAGCAGGATCGCGTCGAACTCCACCGAGCGGGCGGTGGCGAACGTCCGCTGCACCGGTGCGCCGCCGACCATCCCGCCGTGCGGGGCGATCAGCAGCGGCGTCATGCCGGCGCCGAACACCACCTCACGGACCTTGAGCGCCGCGTCCACGTCGCCGTCCGGGTCCACGACGATGCCGATGGTGCGGCCGTCGGTGGGCCAGGTGTGGCCGATCTGCGACAGCGTCGGGCTGGGCGTGACGTCAGCGAGCGGCACTGTCGGCTTCGGCTCGGGCAGGCCCAGGCCGGTCGCGACCTGCCGGCACAGCACCGGGTCGATGTTCGCCAGCGCCTGCAGCTGCCGTTCCTTGATCGCCTGCTCGTAGCACTTGGACAGCTCGAACGTGTACGCGCTGATGATGTGTTCCTGCTCGGTCGGCGTCATGCTCAGCCAGAACAGCCGGGTCTGGCTGTAGTGGTCGTCGAACGACGCCGGGTTCTGCCGGATCTTCGGCGCCTCCGCCACGATCACCGGCACGTCGACGAAACCGTCCTCGGCGGTCGACGGGTTGCCGCCGTCCAGCGAGTTCGGCCGGTACGGCGCCACCCCGCCGTGCACGGCGTGCTGGTGGAAGCCGTCGCGCAGCATGTCGTTGACCGGCGCGTGCGGCCGGTTGATCGGGATCTGGTTGTAGTTCGGGCCACCCAGCCGGGACAGCTGGGTGTCCACGTACGAGAACAGCCGGCCCTGCAGCAGCGGGTCGTTGGTGACGTCGATGCCCGGCGGCATGGTGCCCAGGTGGAAGGCGACCTGCTCGGACTCGGCGAAGAAGTTCGTCGGCGTCCGGTCGATGACGAGCTTGCCGATCGGCTGGACCGGGGCGAGCTCCTCCGGGACCATCTTGGTCGGGTCGAGCAGGTCGATGCCGGCGAATGCCTCCTCGCCGGTGTCCGGGAAGACCTGGATGCCCAGCTCGTACTCCGGGAACGCGCCGGCCTCGATCGCGTCGTACAGGTCGCGGCGGTGGAAGTCCGGGTCGAGGCCGCTGAGCAGCTGCGCCTCCTCCCAGGTCAGGGAGTGCACGCCCAGCTTCGGTTTCCAGTGGAACTTGACGAGCGTCGTCGCGCCGGCGTCGTTGACCAGCCGGAACGTGTGGACGCCGAAACCCTCCATCGTCCGGTACGAGCGCGGGATGCCCCGGTCCGACATGTTCCAGATGGTGTGGTGCTGCGCCTCGGTGTGCAACGAGACGAAGTCCCAGAACGTGTCGTGCGCGCTCTGCGCCTGCGGGATCTCCCGGTCCGGGTGCGGCTTCGCGGCGTGGATGATGTCCGGGAACTTGATCGCGTCCTGGATGAAGAAGACCGGGATGTTGTTGCCGACCAGGTCGAAGTTGCCCTCGTCGGTGTAGAACTTCACCGCGAAACCACGGGTGTCCCGGACGGTGTCCGCCGAGCCGCGCGAGCCCAGAACCGTGGAGAACCGGACGAAGACGTCGGTCTCGGTGTTCTTCTTCAGGAACCCGGCCTTGGTCACCGACTCGGCGGTCCCGTACGCGGTGAACGTGCCGTGCGCCCCGGTGCCGCGTGCGTGCACCACGCGCTCCGGGATGCGCTCGTGGTCGAAGTGGGTGATCTTCTCGCGCAGGTGGTGGTCCTGCAGCAGCGACGGGCCCCGGGGGCCGGCCTTCAGCGAGTGGTCGGTGTCGCGCAGCCGCACCCCGGTGGCCGTGGTCAGGTACGCGCCCTGCTGGCCGTTCGCGGGAGCGGGCAGACCGGTCTCCGCACCGGTGGGCGTACGCGTGTCCGGCGCACCCTGTTCCTTCTTCGGCGGCAACGGCTCGCGCGGCGTGGTCGGCTCCTCGAGCGTTGCCGGAGCGCTCCCCGGGGAGCCAGGTACCTGGGCGGTGACGGCGTCCGCGACCGAGGTGGCCGCCGCCTTCACGGCCTTCTTGGCCGCCTTGACGGGCTTGCTGGCATCCATCTGAGATTTCCTCCAAGAACGGCAATGAGGCCATCCGGCTACCCGGCGTCCGGGCGGCCAAACGCTTCAGTGGCGGGCCGTTGTGCGTACCGGGGAATGAGGGTGACCGAAAGAGGGATCTTGCGTGGATGCGGTTTCGGTCCGCGACGAGAGGGCACTGCTTTTTCCATGAGTTTCCTGGACAAAGCTAAAGACCTTGCGAACAAGCACGACGAGCAGGTTGACGCCGGCCTGGAAAAGGCCGGGGATCAGGTCGATCAGCGGACCGGGGAAAAGTACTCGGGGCACATTGACAAGGGTGTTGACGCTGCCCAGCAGCACACCGGGGAAGGCGACACCCAGCAGCGGTGATCGGATCGAGCAGCCCGGCCGTTCTCGGATGACACTTTCGAGGACGGCCGGTTCGCATCGATATCGGCAAGAGTGGCGTAGGGTCGACGCACGAGGTAAATCGTCGGGTTCCGGCCTCCCGCGCTTGTGGGGTCTCATTCTCGGCATCGCTCAGGGACACGGGCGATCTGTACGAATTGACGACCACCCCACATCACGAAGGCCCAGCATGTCATCAGATATTTTTCTCGGCGGAACTCCGCTCACGGTCGAGATTCGCAGGGACACCCCATCCAGCAGCACCGTCATCGCCTTGATCGGCGAGGTCGACCGCGATTCCTGCTCGAAGGTGCTGCAATCGGTCGGTCAGGTGCTTCGCGACGGCAACGTTCCGTTGCGCATCCGGATGGATTTGGCCGAGGTGACGTTCCTCGATTCGGCAGGGATTCGCACCCTCCTGCACTGCCGCCGTGACGCCACCCGGACCGGCTGCGAGTTCGGGATCGACCCGGCCCACGAAAACGTCTACCAGGTGATCGAAATCAGCGGCCTCGTCGAGGTGTTCAAGCTGCCGCCGCGCGCGTGAACGGACCGAGCGGTGCGTAATCTTCCGCGGCCTTCGCGAAGGTGGGCGGCCCGGCGATTCCCGGACATCAGATTGTGGTCGGAGCTTGCCCGCGGGGGCCATTTTCCGGCTCTGGAAACGTCTGATCTGCTGGTGGCGGACCTGCGGGCGTTCTTCGGCGGACTGCCCGGAACATGACAATCGTGTGAAAGGTCAACATCGGGGTACCTCCATGGCCACGCCACCTGCTACCGGAGGGAGCACGGGAGATGACCCCGCGACCCGCAGAGATTCCCGCCAGCATGCGGCAGCCGCTGGCCGACGCCATCGTCGCGCTTGCCGACACCCCGGACGACGTGCCCGGTGTCGACGACCGCCTGCGACGAGTGGCCGTGCTGGCCGCCGACCGGATCGGCGCTGTTGATTACGCCGCCGTCGCCTCCCGCCACGGTGACGGGACATGCACCGTCGCCGCCGGCGGCGACCTGGTCCAGGCCGTCGAGGACGTGTCCGAGGACGACGAGACGGACGGTGACACGACGATGGCGTGGCCGGGCTTCCGCGACACCGCGGCCGAGATGGGCCTCGGCATGGTGTCGGTGCCGCTGTTCACCGGCAGCGGCACGGCCATCGCCAGCCTCGACCTGTACGGGCGTGAGGTGTCCGCGATGGCACCGCTGACCGCCGGGATCTGCGCCGCTTACGACCCGGACCTGCCGTGGCCCGGCGACACCGAGGACGTGGCGGCGATGGACGCCGGCGGCGAGGAACTGGTCACCGGTTTCGCCGAGGCGCTGTCGGTGCGGGCCACCATCCAGTGCGCCCTCGCGCTGATCATGGCGAACGACGGGATCAAGGACCAGGACGCATACCTCAAACTCCGGGTACGCGCCGCCGGCGACGGAGTCTCGCTGTCGGCGGCGGCGAACACGGTGATCATGTCGAAATTCTGATGAGCACCGTGAGCGCGGTGCGGTCGTCCATGGCGCGGTAACCGTCCAGGCCGATCGTGCCCGGCTCGACCACCAGGTCACCGGTGGCGGGGGAATTCCTGTCGTGACAGGTACCGCCGGGGCACCCCAGGGTCGTGGTCTCCGGAATCCGCCGTGTCCACGAGGCGGTAGTGCGTCGCCGCCTGGACAATCGACCCATGGCTGGATTCACCGTTACCCGCGACGTCCGCGCGCCCGCCGCCGACGTCTGGAACACCCTGGTCGACTGGCCCCGGCACGGCAACTGGGTGCCACTGACCGCGATCCGCGTCGTCTCGGACCGGCCGGACGGGGTCGGGGCCGAGTTCGTCGCGCGTACCGGATGGGGCCCGCTGGCATTCGACGACCCGATGCGGGTGACGGCCTGGGCTCCGCCGGAGGGCGGCACCGCGGGACGGTGCGACATCGTCAAACTCGGCCGGGTCGTGCGCGGCCGAGCCTGGTTCTCGGTGACGCCGCTGCCGGGCGGCGCGTGCCGCGTCCTCTGGTTCGAGGACGTCACCGTGGTTCCCCACGCGATCACCCGGCACGGTGGGCCGCTGGTGTCGGTGCCCGGCAAGCTGGCCTTCGCGGCGACCCTGCGGGCGATGGCCCGCGAGGTCGAGAGCCGCTGAGGTCAGGTTCCCGGCGGCGCCGGAGGATGCGACGCCACCCGATTCTCGGCGGCGTCAAGGATGTCCTCGACCGACGCCTTCTCCAGCGGCGCGAGCCGCTCAGCAGCCGCCAGGAAGAATCCCGCGGCGATACCGAGCATCCGTTTCACCCGCAGCTGATACTCGTCGGCGACCTCGTCCGACACCCCGTGCGGCCGATAGCTCGTGCCGTACACCGCATCCCACAGGTCGTTGTTGCCCGAGACGATCGACCTGATCATGCTGGCGAACTCATGGGCGTCGGCAGCGTTGTCCCACTGTCGTACTGTCACCCTCCGATCGTCCCAGCCCCCGCCCCGCCGCGACGCACTTTCGCCCGCGTAGCCCTTCCCCGAGGAACCACCTCGACGATCAGAGCGTCAAACCTCAGCGCCGCCGAACGGCTGCGGGAAGCGGGGACTCCATGCCTTTCTTGGGTACGCCCAAAGCACACCTGCTGGCAGCCACAACACTGCTGGCCGTGGCCTCCGGCTGCACCTCCGCAGGCGCAACGGCGAACCCTCCAAGCCCGCCACCAGCACCGTCCTCCGAGCCCGCGACGCCCGTACCGTCGTCCTCCGAGCCCACGCCGCCCGCGAAACCGGTGCCGAGCACGCCGAGGTGGGCAGAGCCGCCAAACTACGCATTCACCTTGACCACCGGCTGCACCCGGGGCTTCTACGAGGCCCGTTTCCGTGTCGAGGTGGAGAACGGCAAGGTGCGATCAAGCACCCCGCTCAACGACCAGGCCGAGTCCCACGCCGACTTCGCCGCCCCGACCCTCGGCGACATCAACACCTGGATCGACAAGCAGGAGCCGCACAACACCCGCCTCCGCCGCGAACGCGACCCGCACGACGGCCACCCCACCGCGTTCGGCTTCGACCAGCAGGCCATGGCCTACGACGGCGGCACCTGCTACGCCGTAACCGACTACCAGCCCTGACACGCCCTCCCGTGGTCGCGTTCGGCTTGTCCTTGTGGTCGGATGTGGGCCGAAAACACGACCGCAAGCGCGAGCCGGACAGCGACAGGCCCGTGACGTGACACCCAGGGGGCCACATGCCGACGGTTCAGCACCTCAACTGCGGCACCATGCGGCCCCCGGCGACCGGCGGCAGCCTGGTCGCCCACGTCCTCCTGGTGGAGACCGGCGACGGACTCGTGCTCGTCGACTCCGGGTTCGGGCTGCGCGACATCGAGGAGCCCGCCCGGCGCCTCGGGCCGGCGCGGCACCTGATCCGGCCGGTGCTCGACCCCGCCGAGACGGCGGTCCGGCAGATCCAGAAGCTGGGGCACCAGCCGTCAAACGTGCGCGACATCGTGCTCACCCACTTCGACGTCGACCACGCCGGTGGGCTCGCCGACTTCCCGCACGCGCGGGTGCACCTGACCGCCGCGGAATCACAGGCCGCCCAGCATCCGCGGACCGCGAACGAACGCAGCCGGTACCTGCCCGCCCAGCGCGAGCACCGCCCCCACCTGGTCGAACACGACCCGGAACGCGGCGACGTGTGGCGGGGTTTCGCGGCGGCCACCGAGATCCTGCCCGGCGTCGTCCTGGTCGGCCTGTCCGGGCACACGCGCGGCCACGCCGCCGTCGCGGTCGACGCCGGCGACCGCTGGATCCTGCACACCGGCGACGCGTTCTACCACCGCGCGCAGATCGGCGAAGACGGCCACGCACCGCGCCTGCTCACCCTGATGGAGCAGGTCGTCGCCCACGACCGCCGGCGGGTCAAGGCCAACCACGACAACCTGCGCCGGCTCGTGGCCTCCGGAGCTCCCGATCTGACCATCGTGAACGCCCACGATCCGGAGCTGTTGCGGCAGGCCCGTAAGGTCGTCGGATGACGTTCAGCGACAGGGTACGGTCGGCGTTCCGGCGTGGGGAGACCGACGCGGTCGTCCAGATGAGTGAGGCCGAGATCGTCCGGGCCCAGCAGGCCGGCGACCCGGCAGGCGAGGTCGAGGCTCGGTACAGCCTGGCCCGCGTCGCCATCCGGGGCGGCGACCTGACCTTGGGCGAGTCCCGTGCCCGCGAAGCCTTGGACGTGGCGATCAAGTCGGGGGAGCGGGCCCTGGAGGAACGCCCCCGGCACGTCCTGGCCGCCGTCGCCCGGATGTCCGGTGACCTCGCCAAAGCCCGCGATCTCTACCGCGACAGCATCGCACTCAACGAGTCCCTCGGCCGGCCGGAGACGGTGAACTCGGAGTACCACAACCTGGCCTTCTGCGAACTCGGCCTCGGCAACCTGGACGCCGCCCGCGAACTGTTCGCGCAGAGCCGCGAGCGGGTCTTCGCCAACGACTGGGCCGACTTCGTGCCGTACGTCTGCCTCGCCGGCGCCGCGCTCGCTTCCGCCGAGGGTGACCACGCCCGCGCGGCCCGCATGCTCGGCGTCACCGACGCCGCGTTCCACGCCGTCTACCAGGTCCCCGACCCCGACGACGCCGCCGACCTGGCAAAGGTCCGCGCCGCCGCCGTCGAGGCGCTGGGCCCGGCCGCCTTCGCCCAGGAGCACACGAAAGGCCTGGTCCAAGAACCGCGAGCCGCGTTCCTCCCGAGCTAGGGGAGGCGCGGCACGCTTTCGATCAATTTCCTGGTGTACGGGTGGGAAGGCGCCCCGAGAACCCGGTCGGTGTCGCCCTGCTCGACCAGGCGCCCGTGCTCCAGGACCGCGGTGTGCTGGCACAACTCGGCCACCACGCCGAGGTCGTGCGAGACCAGCATGATGGTCAGATCGCGTTCGGCGCACAGCGACGCCAGCAGGTCGACGATGCGGACCCGGGTGGTGAGGTCGAGCGCGCTGACCGGCTCGTCGGCGAGCAGCAGCCGGGGGTTGCCGACGATGGCCCGGGCGATCGCGATGCGCTGGCGCTGCCCGCCGGAGAACTCGTGCGGATAACGGCCGGCGGCGTCGGCCGGCAGCCCGACCGCGTCGAGGGCTGCCGCGACCCGGGACTGGTCGACGCCGAGGCCGAGACCGCGCAGGGGTTCGGCGACGATCCGGCCGATCCGGTGCCGGGGGTCCAGGGACGAGTACGGATCCTGGAAGACCGCTTGGACGCTCCGCCGATAGTCGCGCATCCGGGGACGGGCGAGAGGGCTTCCGGCGTACCAAAGCTCTCCGGTTGAAGGCTGAGCCAGACCGAGCAGAATGCGCAACAACGTGGTTTTGCCCGCGCCGGACTCGCCGACCAGGGCGACGTTGCGTCCGGGCTCGATGGCGAGGGAGACGCCGGTGAGCGCGGCGGCGCCGGAGCGGTACGCGAAACCGATGTTGCGTGCCTCAAGAATCACGGCCGGTCCGTTTCAGAGCGGCGTCGAAGCGGCGGGCGCTGTCGACGAGCGTGCGGGTGTATTCGTGCTGCGGATGCGAGACCAAGTCCAAGATCGGCCCGGACTCGACGATCCGGCCGTGGCGCATCACATGGGTGTCGCGGACGACCTTCGCGGCGACCGGCAGGTCATGGGTGATGAACAGCAGCGCGGTGCCGCGGGTGGTGACGATCCGGTCGAGCAGGTCCAGGATCTCGGCCTGCACGGTGACGTCGAGGGCGGTCGTGGGCTCGTCGGCGATCAGCAGTTTCGGCCGGCAGGCGATGGCCATCGCAATCGCGACCCGCTGGCGCTGCCCGCCGGAGAGCTGATGCGGATAGGAACGGGCGATCCGGTCGGCGTCGGTGAGGTGGACCTCGGCGAGGGCCTCCGCGACGGCCGACCGCAGCGCGGCGCCGCGCAGGCCCCGGAACCGGCGGATCGGCGCGGCGATCTGGCGTCCGGCGGTCATCAGCGGGTCGAGCGCGGTCAGCGGCTCCTGGAAGACGATCGCGGCGACCTGGCCGTGCCCGCGTGGCGCACGGATCATGTCGGCGCCGTCGAGAAGGATCGAGCCGCTCGCGGTGAGGCCCGGTGGCAGCAGGCCGAGGACGGCGAGCGCGGTCAGCGACTTGCCGGACCCGGACTCGCCGATCAGGCCGGTGCGGTCACCGGGCGCGACGCTGAACGACACGTCGTCGACGAGAGCCGTCCCGGTCCCGTTGCGTACGGTGAGCCCGTCGACGGTGAGCAGGCTCATCGGGATCTCCTCGGATCGGTGAAGTCGCGCAGCCCGTCGGCGGTCAGGTTCACGCCGATCACCAGCGCGACCAGCGCGATGCCCGGTGCGAGCGCCGCCACCGGCGCGACCAGCACGGTGGCCTGCGCCTCGTAGAGCATCCGCCCCCACGAGGCGTTCGGCGGCGGCGTGCCGAGACCGAGATAGGACAGGCTCGCCTCGGCCAGCACAGCGAGTCCGGCCTGCAGGGCCAGGTTGACCGAGACGGTCGGTGCGATGTTCGGCAGCACGTGGCTGACCACGATCCGCGGCCAGGAGATGCCGGCCACCCGGGCCGCGGTGATGTAGTCGCGGGCCAGGATCTGCTTGACCAGCACCCGGGTCAGCCGGGCCACCACGGCGGCCATCGCCAGACCGATCGCGATCACCGCGGTGGCGAGCGACGCACCGGCGCCGGCCACGATCAGCATCGCCAGCAGCAGCGTCGGGAACGCGATCAGGATGTCGAGCAGCACCGCGGCGGCGTCGTCGAGCCAGCGGGTGGCGAACCCGGCGACCAGGCCGAAACTCACCCCGAGTACGCCGCCGACGGTGACCGCGCCGAGCGCGGTGCCGATCGCGATGCGGCCACCGATCAGCAGCTGGGTGAACAGGTCCCGGCCGAGTTTGTCGGTGCCGAGCAGGTGGTCACCGCCGGGCGGCGCGAGCCGGCCGCCGGAGGTGTCGTCCGGGGCGAACGGCAGCCACAGGTACGACAGCAGCACCCCACCCACGACGACGGCGACCAGGAGCAGACCGGCCGCGAGGTGCAGGGAACGACGCCGGCTCATGAGGTGCTCCGGTGCAGCAGGCGCGGGTCGACGAGGCGCTGGGCGAGGTCGCCGAGGAAGCCGACGACCAGGACGGTGGCGGTGCTGACCAGCATGATCCCCTGGATGACCGGGTAGTCGTGCTGGCTGATGCCGCGGACCAGCATGCCGCCGAGGCCGGGCAGGGCGAAGACGCTCTCCACCACGACCGCCCCGAGGAACGTGGTGGCCAGCTCCATGGCGAGCACGGCGATCACCGGGACGGCGGCGTTGCGCAGCCCGTGCCGCCACATCGCCTGCGACGAGCTGGCGCCGAGCGCACGGGCGGTACGCAGATAGTCGGCACCGAGCACGTCGAGGGTGGCGCTGCGGACGTACCGGATCAGTGAGGCCGACATGACCAGAGCGACCGTGACCACCGGCAGGACCAGGGCCTCGATCGCGGCGCCGGGATCGGACCAGCCGCCGGGCGGGAAACCACCGGCCGGCAGGACCTGCAGGTTCAGCGCGAACACGGTGATCAGCAGCAGGCCGACCCAGAACGCGGGCACCGCGATGCCGAGCTGGGCGACAGCGTTGATGACCGGGCCGTACCAGCGGTCGGCGCGGGCCGCGGCCAGCACACCGACGGGCACGGCGATCAGCACGGCCAGGGTGAACGCGGCGAGGGTCAGCGGCACGGTCACCGGCAGCCGGGCGGCGATCTCGTCACCGACCGGCAGCGTGCTGACCAGCGACTTGCCGAGGTCGAACGTGACGACGTCGCCGAGCCAGCTGAAGAATTGGGAGAGCAGTGGGGCGTCCGTGCCGAGCTCCCGGCGGGCGGCCTCGATCTGCTCGGCGGTCGCTCCGACCGGGAGCAGGGCGTTGGCCGGGTCGCCCGGCAGGAGCCGGAGCAGCACGAACAGCACCACTGCTGCGGCGGACAGCGACACCAGAAGGATCGCGGTCCGCCGCAGCAGGTAGCGGATCATCAGCTCTTGACGATCCCGTACGCGAAGAACTGGGCGTTGAGGCCGTTGACCGGGTACCCGGTCAGCTTCGACGACGCGACCACGATCTGCGGGTAGAGGTAGAGCCAGTCGCTGGCCGCCTCCTCCGCGATGATCTTGTTGGCCTGCTTGAGCAGCGAGGTCTGCTCGTCGGTCGTGGTGGCCTGCTCCGCCTTGTTGACCAGGTCGGTGACCTGGGTGTTGTTGTAGCCCCAGTAGAAGTCGGGGTTGCCGTACCAGACCACGTCACGATCGTTCACGTGCTCCTGCAGCGTCGCCGCGAAGTCCCGCTTCTGGTAGACCTTCGTGTACCACTCGTCGGCGGTGATCGTGTTGATGTTCACCGTGATGCCGACCTTCGCCAGCTCGCTCTTGATGAACGTGGCAGCGGTCGGGTGCGGGTCGTAACTCGGGGTGTCCAGCGAGAACGTGAAGCCGTTCGGGAAACCGGCGTCGGTCAGCAGCTTCTTGGCGTTCTCCACGTTGTACGCGTTGACCGAGGTCAGGTCCTCGTACCACGGGTCGGTCGGCGGGACCATCGAGCCGATCTCGGTGCCGTACTCGCCCCAGATCGAGGTGAGCAGCTTCTTGTCGTCGATCGCCTGGCTGACGGCCTGCCGCACGGCCACCTTGTCGAACGGGGCGACCTTGTCGTTGAACGCGAGCAGCAGCTTGGTGGTGCCCTTGCCGTCGTTGACCTTGTAGCTGGCGTTCCCGCTGAACTGCGCGAGCGCGTCCGGGCTCTGCTCGCTGGTGACGATGTCGACCGCGTTGGTGAGCAGCGCGTTGTTCAGCGCCGTGGCGTCGGTGAAGTAGTGGAACACCACGCCGGCGTTCTTCGCGGCGGTGCCCCAGTACCCGTCGAACTTGGTCAGCGACAGCGTCGAGCCGCGCTTCCACTCGCCGAACTTGTACGGCCCGGTGCCGTCAGCCGTGGTGGTCAGGTCGGTCGCCGCCGCGTTGCTGATCCAGATGTAGCTGAGGTTGTAGACGAACGAGATCGACCGGCTGGACAGCGTGAAGACCACCGTCGCGTCGTCCGGGGTGTCGATCGACTTGATCACCGCGAGGTTGCTCTTGCGGGCCGACTTCGAGTTCTCGGCGGTCACCCGCTCGACGCTCGCCTTGACGTCCTTCGAGGTCAGCGCCGCGCCGGAGTGGAACTTCACGTTCGGCTGCAGGGTGAACGTGTAGGTGAGGCCGTCGTCGCTGACCTTCTGGTCCTTCGCGAGCAGCGGCTCGACCGCGCCCGTGTCGGTCAGCGTGAACAGGCCCTCGTACACGTTGCCGTTCAGCGCCTCGGTGACGCCCTGGCCGCCGCCGGCGGTGTTGTCCAGGTTCTGCGGCTCGTAGACCGAGCCGACCTGGATGATCGCGCTGCTGCTGTCCGCGGCGCTCGCGCCGCTGTCGTCGTCGCTGCCGCAGGCAGCGAGGCCGCCGGTCAGGCTCAGCGCGGTGACAGCGGCGAGGGTACGGATGACTGCTCTTCTATTCACGGTGTGTCTTTTCTTCGGGGGTGTGGTGGTGCTCAGTTGGTTCGGGACTTCGCGAGCTTCTCGCCGGCGCGCACCGGCAGATGCAGGCGGTTCTGCGGGGGCGGCATCGGGCAGTTGTAGTGCTCGGAGAACCCGCACGGCGGCACGAAGGCGCGGTTGAAGTCGAGGACCACGTTTGTCTGGCCGGGCTCGCGGTCGACGAACAGGAACCGGCCGGCGCCATAGGTCTCGCCGCCGTTGGTGGGGTCGCCGAAGACCAGCAGCAACCGGCCGTCGTCGTCGAAGGCGCTCAGCGTGTAATCGCGTCCGTCGACGGTGAGGTGCAGGTCGCCGGGGACCGGCAGGTCACGGGTGAAGCCGGCGTCCTGCGCGTGCTGGAACGGCACCCGGCGGTCACCGGGCACGTCCGTGTACGTCGCGTCGAGCACCCAGGCCGGGTCATACGGGTAGGTGTCGATGCCCTCGAAGCTCTTGATCGCGGGCGAGGCGGCGTCCCAGAGGCGCACGCCGTGCTGGATCTCGCCGTTGAAGGGGTCGCGGCGCGACAGCCGGGTGGCGGTGACGCTGGCGGGCTGACCGGCGAGGGCGGCGTCCGGATCGTCGGCGCCCCATCGAGTCTCGATCAACGCGAGGTTGCCGGTCGCGGACGTGACCGCACGACGACGGTCCTCCTGCCACGCGGCATGCTGCTGAGCTGCTGTGTTCTGCGTCATGGTGCCCCACAGTTGATCTTGACTACGGCTGCCGTAACCCTACAACTCAAGTAGGAGTAACAGCCATGGTCACGGTGGTCACACTCGCTCGGGGAAGTTTTTGAAGTTCTCGCCAATCCGACCAATCCGCCGCTGGAGCAGCCCCGAATCGGAGGTGTCAGAACAAAAACCGAGAGGAACCACAATCATGCGTACGTACAAAATCGCTGCCGTTTCCGCCACTGTTCTCTTCTCCCTCGCGATGACGGCCTGCGGCAGCAGTGACAGCGACGCCGACGCGGCCCCGGCCGCGACCATGGCGCCCACGATGGCGGCGTCCAGCGCCCCGGCCATGACGAGCATGACCAATTTCGGCCCAGGCTGCGCCGCGGTCCCCACCGACCCGGCGAACGCGGGCAGCTTCCAGGCGATGGCCCAGGTGCCGGTCGCCACCGCCGCCTCCGGCAACCCGCTGCTCAGCACGCTGGTCTCCGCCGTGAAGCAGGCCGACCTGGTCGACTCGCTGAACACCGCCGAGGCGGTCACCGTCTTCGCACCCACCAACGATGCCTTCGGCAAGATCCCGGAGGCTGACCTGAAGAAGGTCCTTGCCGACAAGAAGACCCTGACCAGCGTCCTGACCTACCACGTCGTGCCGGGCAAGCTCACACCTGCCGACCTGGCCGGAACCCACAAGACCCTGGAAGGCGACGAGCTGACCGTCAGCGGCAGCGGCGAGGACTTCACCGTCGACGGCTCCGCGGCCGTGATCTGCGGCAACGTGCAGACCGCCAACGCCAACGTCTACATCATCGACTCCGTCCTGATGCCGAAGAGCTGATCCATCTCGGACTTCTAGCGGAGGGCACTGTCATGCGAGGAATCACGATGGGTGCGGCCAGCGGGATCCTCGCCGCGGCATTCGGGGTCGCGGCGGCGGAACTGCTCGCTGCCGCGACCCGGCCCCAGGCCGGGCCGCTTACCGCCGTCGGGGGCGCGCTCATCGACGCGGCGCCGACTCCGATCAAAGAATTCGCGGTACGCACATTCGGCACCCACGACAAGCCCATGCTCCTGGCCGGGATCGTGCTGGTCCTGGCGTTGCTCACCGCAGTGGTCGGCGTCCTGGCCGTGCGCTGGCGGGCAGCCGGGATCGCTGGCGCCGCGTTGCTCGGGGTGGTCGGCGCGACAGCAGCACTGACCCGCCCGGCGGCCACGGCGATCGACGCGGTGCCGGCCCTGATGGGAGCCGCTATTTCCGGCGTGGTCCTGTGGGTCCTGCTGCGATCCGGTTCTCCGTTTACCGTCGCGGACTCGCCCGGGACCGAATTCGATCGGCGTGCTTTTCTGCGGGCGGCCACGCTGTTCGCCGGCAGCACCGCTGCCGCTGCCGGCGGTGTTTACGGGGTGCGTCAGGTGCGCGGCAACGCGGCGAGCAGCAGCCGCTCGGCGGTGCGGCTCCCCGCGGCGGCCGACCCGGCGAAACCCTTCTCCGGCGGCGCCGGCTTCTATACGGCGACCGACACGTTCTATCGCGTCGACACGGCACTCACGATTCCCCGGATCAACCTGGACACCTGGCGTCTGCGGATCCACGGCATGGTCGACAACGAGATGGGCTTCTCCTTCGCCGAGCTCCTCGACCGCCCGCTGATCGAACGCGACATCACTCTCAACTGCGTCTCCAACGAGGTCGGCGGTCCTTATGCCGGGACGGCGCGCTGGCTGGGCGTACCCCTGGCCCCTCTGTTGCGGGAAGCCGGCGTCCGAGCCGGCGCCGATCAGGTTGTCGCCCGTTCGGTCGAGGGGATGACCATCGGCACCCCGATCGACCTGCTGCTCGACGGTCGCGACGCGATGCTGGTGGTCGGCATGAACGGCGAACCGCTGCCGCTGGTCAACGGCTTCCCGGTGCGGATGCTCACGCCGGGCCTGTACGGATATGCCGGCGCCTGCAAGTGGCTCACCGAACTCGAGGTGACCACGTTCGACGCCTTCGACGCGTACTGGGTGGAACGCGGCTGGGCCGCCCGCGGCCCGGTGAAGACGGCGTCCCGCATCGACCAGCCCAAACCGTTCGCTCAACTGGCGGCCGGAGCGGTGACCGTCGCCGGCGTGGCCTGGGCCCAGCAACGCGGCATCAGCAAAGTCGAGATCAACATCGACGGAGCGGGCTGGACCGAGGCGGAGCTGCTCCCGAGCCCGTCGATCGACACCTGGGTACAGTGGCGCTACCGCTGGTCAGCCCCGTCCGGCCCGCACTCTCTGTCGGTCCGCGCGACCGACCGCACCGGCCAGGTGCAGATCGCCGACCGGGCCACGCCCTACCCGGACGGCGCGACCGGCCTCCACACCATCTCGGTGACCGTCGCCTGAGCCGCCAGCGGTGGAACGGCGCGCTGAGGGTAAGCACCGATGGTGAGAATCCGAAGAATTGCCCGCATGAGTGCGGCAGAGGCCCGGGCGGCCATGGCGGCGCCCCGGCCGGATCAAGGATTCACCAGTCGCCGAGTCACCGTCGACGGCCTGAAACTGCACGTGCGATCCCGGACCGGCTCGCCGGAACCGGGCATTCCCTGGGTGCTGCTGCACGGACTCGCGGTGTCGCACCGGTACCTGATGCCGACCGCGCTGGCGCTGCCCGGCGACGTCCACGTGCCGGACCTGCCAGGATTCGGCCTGTCCCAGAGCCCGCGTGGCGCCTTCGACGTGATCGAGCACGCGACCGCGATGGCCGGCTGGATGGATGCCGAAGGTCTCTCCGGGGCGGTCCTGCTGGGCAACTCCTTCGGCTGCCAGGTCGCCGTCGAGCTGGCCGTCCGGCGTCCGGAGCTGGCCTGCGCCCTGGTCCTGGTCGGGCCGACCGTCGACCCGGACGCGCCGACCGCCGCGGGTCAGGCCTGGCGATGGGTACGCGACCTCGCCCACGAGGATCCGCGACAGGCCCAGATCATCGCCCGTGACGTCCGCGACGCCGGCGTGCCGCGAGTGCTACGGACGCTGCGGCACAGCACCCGGCATCCGATGGCACAGCGGCTTCCCCTGGTCGCAGCGCCGATCCTGGTCCTGCGCGGCGAACACGACCCGATCGCCCCGCCGAGCTGGATCGCGCGGGCCGCCGGGCTCGCCGCGACCGGCCGGAGCATGTCGCTGGCGCGCGCGGCTCACAACGCGGTGACCACGGCCGGCCCGGCACTGGCCGCCGAGGCCGTTGCGTTCGTGAATCACCGCGGCGTGGTCAGCAGGTGACGCCACCGGCTCTCGGTGTACCGGAACGGTGACGTCGACCCGAGAAAGCCCTGCAGAGCGGGCAGCAGCGTGCCGGCGTCGGTCTCGTGCGGATAGTGACCGGCGCCGTCGATCTCCAGCAGCTGCGGCGTGGTCAGCAGCTCGGCCACGGCCCGGTGGTGACGCGGCGGAATGGTCCGGTCGTCGCTGCCCCACGCGAGAAACACCGGCAGATCGGTGAGCTGCCGCAGATGCTGAATGGCGCTGACCGACTGTCCCCGCCAGTTGATGACGGTCCGTGCCGTCCGGATGAACGTGCGGCGCTGACCGGTGTGCGTGAGCCGGCGCAGCCCTTCGGCCACCGGGTACGCGTCAGGCCGGGCCAGAAATCCAGGCGCGACCGTCGACATCACCGACAATGCTCGCCGGGTGAACGGCTCCGGCATCAGTGCCAGCCCCGCCACCACGGTCTGCGCGCCGGGCAGGGTCGCGGCGCGCAGCATCGGGGTCAGTTGCGGTCCGAGGCCACCGCTGCTGATCAGGACGAGCCGTTCGGTGCGCTCCGGGAATTGATAGGCGAATTGCAGGGCGATACCGCCGCCGAGACTATGGCCGATCACGGTTGCCGAGGAATGCCCGAGAACGACGAGCAGATCCCGCAACGCCGCGGCGAGCGCCCCGAGCGAATAATCGCCGGCCGGGGCGTCCGAATCCCCATGGCCGGGCAGATCAGGCGCGATGACGGTGTGCGTCGCCGAGAGATCGTCGATGATCCGATTCCACGTCCGGCGAGTCCCTCCGAGTCCGTGGATCAGGAGCAGCGGCTCGCCGGAGCCGGCAACGGTGTACGCGATGACGCCGTCACCAGCCTGTGCATGCCCTTCGCGGCGCGCGCGAGGGCCGGTGGTGACGGGGGCAATGGGTGCTCGGGTGATGACACATCTCCAAATATCTGTAGTTGTCGATATTCGGCTACCCTGAGCGGAACCCCGCAAACCTGAAATAGGTGTCATCCGATTTCGGCCCGGCAGAGGTGAATTCCGAATCTGGCAGAGATCGACCGTTTGTGGGCGAAAAGCACGGGCATTTTCGAGGCATCAGGAATTGTTTCACGATCATTTCCCTCTCGAAAGGAATTGCCGTGATCACACAGAATGACATCGCCCGGCTCACCGGCGCCGACGTGTACGACACCGACGGCGACAAGGTCGGCTCGGTCGGCGAGGTCTACCTCGACGCCCAGGGCGGCGACCCCCAGTGGGTCACGGTCAGGACCGGGCTGTTCGGCACCAAGGAGACCTTCGTCCCGCTCCGGGCCGCGAGTTACTCCGGCGACCGGATCACCGTGTCGTACCCCAAGGGCAAGATCAAGGACGCACCGCGGATCGACGCCGACGGTGCGGTTTCGCCCGCCGAGGAGGCGGAGCTCTACACCTATTACGGACTGCGCGACGGCGACACCACCGCGGGCCGCCACGCCGCCGCCGGGTACGGGGCCAGCTACGACGACAGCTCCGCGGCCAGTGGCACGGCGCGCCTGCGCAAGTACGTGGTCACCGAGCAGCAGCCGGTCAGCGAGCCGGTCGCCCGCGAGGAGACCGCCGGTGATGAGGGCCGCGACCGCCGCTGATCAGACCTTGGCGACCTTGATCTCGCCGTGCCGGTGCTGGCGGACACCGGTGGCGACGCCGGCGATCAGCACCGCCGCGCAGAGTCCGACCAGCACGGCGGGCGCGAGATCGAGCACCATGATCACCGCGATGGCCGGGACACCGAGACCCGGCCAGATCAGGACAGCCCGGTACCGATGCGAGAGCACGCCCTGGATCAACGCGGCGCTGAGCAGATAGCCGGCCAGGCCCGCCCCGAGCACCCAGCGGGTGCCGGAACTGAGGTGGCCTTCCGCGCCGTGCACGATGGCGTGTTCCAGACCGACGGCCACCGCGGCGAGGCTGACCGCGACCGGCAGATGGGCGTACACGTAGAAGTCGTGTACGCCCTCGTGCGTCCGATCGCCCTCCTGCACGAGCCGGCGCTTCGCGGCGCCGCCGGACAGGTCGAAGTAGGACCACCACAGGGCGGCGGCCAGCAGGAACGCGGCGAGGGCGGTGCCCACCACACCGGCCGCCCACTTGCCGTCGTGCAGACCGTGCACGGTCGCGGCGATGGACTCACCGAGCAGCAGGATGACGAAGAGGCCGAACCGTTCCGGCAGGTGCTCCATGTGCAGCGGCGGTGCGTCCGGCAGCCGCGCTGCCACGGCCGGGCCGATCACGTCGACCAGCACCCCGACCGCCCAGAGGGCGTACCGGCCCGGAGCCGCCACCATCAGCGAGACCAGCCAGAAGCCGGCGCCGGCCGCGTGGCCGATCAGGTACGGCTTGATGCCCGACCGCGTTTCCGGCAGCGTCCGCCACACGCGCAGATAGCCGACGACCAGCGCGATCCGCAGGGTCACGTACCCGAGGGCGAACCACGCGCCGGCCGATCCGGTGACCTGATCGGCCGACGCGGCCATCACGATCACGCCGCCCATGCCGATCAGCGTGAGCAGCCGGAAGATCGCGTCGTCGGTGTCGAACCGGTTGGCGTACAGCGTGGCGCTGGCCCATGCCCACCAGCCGACCGCGAGCACTGCCGCGAACTTCAGCCCGCCGGCAGCCGTCTCGTCCTTGGCCAGCATGTTGGCGCAGCCGGCCACGAACAGCACGAACGCCAGGTCGAAGAAGAGCTCGAGCCGGGTCGCCGACCGATTCGTCTCGTGATTCTCATCCGGTTCGCGGACGAGTTCCCGCTCCTCCCGATCCTCGCGGTCAAGGCGTTCACGGTCCTCGGACGACGGTCCGGACGCGGTTTCAGACTCCTGCTCGGCTGGCACGGCACTGGGCTACCCCCGCGAGCCCGCCACCAACCGTGTGTCGAGTTGGGGCGCGTATCGAACCCGAAATCGACACACTGGCCGGGCCTGCGTGATCGTGGGCCTCGGTTCCGGACCCAGCCGGGTTGAATCCTGGAGCGGCGAGGACCCGGCGAGTCGGCGGTGGCGCCGGGGCTGTCGCACTACGGGGTGGTGCCTTTCTTCAGGGCGGTGAGGGGAGATCATGGTGGGCATCCGGCGGTGTCGCCGGAATCCAGCTGGGAGGACGTTTCGCCATGCCGTTCGCAGATCAGCTGATCAATGCTCGGGCCGCTGAGGGGTTGATCGGCGCTGTCCGCAGTGTGGTGCCGTCGGCGGGGCTCACGCATCTGGCCGAGGCCGGTCGCGGGCTGGACGGGCTGGCGCTGCGGGAGCGGGCCGACCTGCTGCGGGACGCCCTGCTCGCTGATCTGCCCGGGGACTACGCGCGGTTCGCCGAGATCGTCCGGGGCAGTGCGCCGCTGCTGACCGGCTGGATGGTCTGGCCGGTGACCAGCGCGGTCGCGGCGAAAGCCGTCGCTGACGGCGGCGAGGACGCCTTCGACGACGCGATGGCTCTGCTGGCGGAGCTGACCGGGCGGCTCACGGCGGAGTTCGCGATTCGTACGCTGCTGCGGCACGACCTGGACCGGGCCCTGCAGATCGTGCAGGGCTGGACCGCTTCCGATGACCTGGACGTGCGGCGGCTCGCCTCCGAGGGGACGCGGCCCTATCTGCCCTGGTCGATCCGGGTGCCCGAGGTGATCAGCCGGGCCGGGGTGACCGTGCCGATCCTGGACGCGCTGTATCGCGACGACAGCGAATACGTGCGGCGCTCGGTCGGCAACCACCTCAACGATCTGAGCCGCGACCAGCCTGAGCTCGTCGTGGAGACGGCGGGCCGGTGGCTGGCCGCGGCTGACGCGCATACGGCGTCGGTGGTGCGGCGCGGTCTGCGTACCCTCGTGAAGAAGGGCCACCCGGGAGCGTTAGCGACGCTCGGGTTTGCTCCTGCCACGATCGACGTCGAAGGACCGGTCCTGGAAGAGGCGACCGTGGCCGTCGGCGGGGTACTGGGCTTCTCGGTCGTGTTGCGCAACACGGGTACGGAGGCGGCGCGGATCGCGGTGGACTACGTGATCTACCACCGCAAGGCCGACGGGTCGCAGAGCGGGAAGACGTTCAAGCTGACCACCCGCACGCTGGAGCCGGGCGAGGAGCTGCGCGTCGTGCGGGAGCACTCGTTCCGGCCGATCACGACGCGGCGCTACTACGCCGGGCCGCACGGGGTGGCGTTGCAGGTGAACGGGGTGGTGTCGGCGCGCGCCGAGTTCGAGCTGACCGCGGGTTAAGCGGTGAGGGCTGCCGCGGCCTCGCGGTAGATGACGCTCGGGTCCTCGGACTGCCAGGCCTTCACCTGGCGGCTCCACGCGTCGGCGAGGACCTCGGGCCGGTCCTCCTCGATGCCGTCCAGGGCGGCCTTCACCACCACGTCCGGGGCGGTTTTGTCGCCTTCGTACCAGGCCATCATGTCGGTGTCGGCGGCGCCCAGGTGCAGGCCGGTCACCAGGGTTCGCTGTTTCGCCAGCTCCAGGCGGGCGGCGTTGGTCAGCGCCCACTCGGCAGCCTTCGCCGCGTGGTAGGCGCCGGCCCCGTCGTAGGCGAGCCAGGAGATCGCGGACAGGACGTTGAGGATCGCGCCGCCGGCCAGCTGGGGTGCGAACGCGCGGATCATGTTCAGCGTGCCGTAGAAGTGGGTGTCCATCTCGCTGCGGATCACCGCCAGGTCGCCGCTGATCAGGTTGGCGCCGGTCGAGATGCCGGCGTTGTTGATCAGGATCTGGACGTCGGTGGCCTCGGCCGCGGCGGCCGCCACCGACGCGGGGTCGGTGATGTCGAGGCGTAGCGGGATGACTCCGGGTACGTCGATGAGCTCCGGGCGGCGCGCGGTGGCGTAGACCTTGGCGGCGCCGCGGGCGAGAAGGGACTGGGCGAACTGCCGTCCGAGGCCGCGGTTCGCGCCGGTGACCAGGACGTTTGCTCCGTTGATCTGCATGGGAGCTACGCTAGAACCTGACGTTGACGTCAGAGGCAAGTTCTATGGTGGGGGTCACAGTGCGTATCGGTGAGTTGGCGGCAGAGGCCGGCGTCAGCGTGCGGGCGCTGCGCTACTACGAGGAGCAGGGCCTGATCACCGCCGGTCGCAGTGACAGCGGGCAGCGGCACTATCGGTCGCCCGCGATCGAGCGGGTGAAACTCATCCAGATGCTGTACGAGGCCGGACTGTCCAGCAAAACCATCGTCGAGCTGCTGCCCTGCGTCGAGGCGCAGGTCAACACGCCGGAGTCGCGGGCTCGGCTGGCCGCCGAGCGGGCGCGGATCGACGAGCAGATCGCCGGGTTGACGCGCACCCGGGACCGCCTGGACGCGGTGATCGAGCTGTCGGAGAACCCGGCGAGCGGCTGCGTCAAGATCTGACCGGAAAACCTCAGACCGGTGCGGGCCCCGCCGACAGTGCACCCGTGCAAACACTCGAGACCACGCCCTGGCAGCCCGGTCTCGCCGACATCGCCGAGGTCGACCGCCTGCTGAACCTCGTACGGACGCATCTCGGGGTTGACGTTGCTTTTGTCTCGGCGTTCGTCGCCGACCAGCAGATGATCTGTGCGGCGACCGGGGCGGTCGAGGCGATGCGCGTTCAGGTCGGGCAGGGCCGGGATCTCAAGGACTCGTACTGCGAGCGGGTCCTCTCCGGCGCGCTTCCCGGTGTCGTCAACGACGCCCGCCGGCATCCGGTGGCCCGCGACCTCGCCTCCACCCGTGACCTGCGGATCGGCTCCTACGTCGGCGTGCCGTGGCGCGGGCCGGACGGCGACGTCGCGGGCATGCTGTGCTGCATCAGCCGGTATCCCGATCCGTCGCTCGACGACCAGTCGGTGCGGTACATGGGCCTGATCGCGGACGTGATCAGTGACCACATGAGCAGCCCGGTCGCGCAGGAACGGCATGCCGCGGCGGTGGCGCGCAGGACCGTACAAAATGTTCTTGATCGTGAATCGGTCCGGATGGTTTTTCAGCCGGTGGTCAGGCTGCGTGATCGTGAGACGGTGGGTTTCGAGGCGCTGGCGCGGTTCGATCCGGAGGTGTTCGCGCGGCCGGACATCGCGTTCGCGGAGGCGGCGCGATGCGGACTCGGCGTGGCCCTGGAGCTGCTGGCGCTGCGTCAGGCGGTGCGCCGGCTGCCCGATCTGCCGGACGGCACGTGGCTGGCGGTGAACCTATCCGCCGAGGCGCTGCTCGACGCCGAGGTCCGCGACACCCTTCTGGCGCATGCCGGCACCGGGCTCACCGTGGAGATCACCGAGCACGCCCAGGTGGAGAACTACGACTTGCTGACCGGCGCGCTGGACTCGCTGCGCCGGGCCGGGATCCGGCTGAGCATCGACGATGCGGGGGCGGGGTACGCGAGTCTGCATCATGTGCTCAAGCTGCGGCCCGACATCATCAAGCTGGACATCAGCCTGGTCCGTGACGTCGACACCGACATCGTGAAGATCGCGCTGGCCCGGTCGTTGAACGACTTCGCCGTCCGGATCGGCGCGACCCTGATCGCCGAGGGTGTGGAGTCCCCATCGGAGAGCGCCCGGCTCGCCGAGATCGGTGTGGACTGCGCCCAGGGCTATCACTTCGCGCGGCCCGCGGAGTTGCCTGTCACGCCTTCGGCGGCCTGACGGCGGCTGAGCATCCTGACCAGTGCCGCCGAGATGCGGTCGGCGTGGTGGGCGGCCTGGGCGGGGCGGACTGACAACGCCCACCCCGCCATTGCCGCTAATAGGTCAACGTTCCCCGCAGCAGGCTTCGCCCCGAATGCGTGGCGTCGCCGTCGTGCGGCTCGTCGCTGACATCGACAAGCCGATACCGATTCAGATCAGTCCCGGGCGGCACCGGCAGCACCACGTCGGCCGCGTCCGGCAGCGTGCCGAGAGCCACCATCTTCGTGACATCGTCCGGATCGATCAGCCACACCTCGTGGAAACCGGTGGTCAGCGGCAGGTTCCGTACATCGATGCGCATCACCCCGTCGGAGAGCACCCGCACACTCCCACCTGCGGCTGCGTTCACCGCCGGCAGCGGACTCAGCGTCGCCCGCGCGGTCACCTGTTCGGCCGCCGGCCGGTCCAGCAACCGCGTCACGGTCACCGTCCCCGCCACCGCAAGCACTGCGGCTGCCGCCGCAGCCAGGACCGGCTTGAGCCAGGCGGCCCGCTTCCGCCTTTCAACCCCCTGCGGTACGCGTAAAGCACTGTCCGAAACCGACCGCAGTGGCCGTGTCGAAGCAACGGTGACCTCGGCCTCGATTGCCCGCCAGACCCGTTCCGGCGGGGCCGGCAGATCACGCATCCCCTGAACCTCGGCGCCGATCTCGGCGACGTCGCGCAACGCGTCCAGTTCGTACCGGCAGCCGGCGCACTGAGCCAGATGATCCGACTCGTCGAGGTCGAACTGCTCCTCAGAGAGCGCGAGAAGGACCAGCCGATCGGGATCCAGATGCTGCACCGTCCACCTCCCAACGACGTCGCAGGACAGCCATTCCACGGCGGATATGACTCTTGACCGTACCGAGAGGCAATCCGGTGACGGCGGCTATCTGTGGGTGGGTGAGATCGTCGAAGAACGCCAGCTCCAGGGTTCGCCGCTGCTCGTCCGGCAGCCGGCCCAGCTCGTCGGCGACCACGAGCCGGTCGACGACCCGCTCCGGGGTTTCCTTGTCGTCGGGCGGGGCGAGCTGTGCGCGTACCGTCTCGGTCACTCGCTCGTCGCGCGCGGCGGAGCGCAAGCGATCGACGGCCTTGCGCCGTGCGATACCGAGCAGCCAGCCCAGCATCGTGCCACGCTGCGGATCGAACGTGTCCCGGCCCGCCCACGCCGCCACGAACGTCACCTGGGTGACGTCCTCGGCATCGGCCCGGTTGCCCAGCATCCGCTGGGCGAGGTAGAGCACGGCTGATCCATGTCGGTCATAGGCCGTCCGTAAAGCCTTCTCGTCGCCGTCGCGTAACCGTTCGGCGAGCTCGTCGTCGGAGCCCATCGACCTCCCTTCCGCACAGAGGTTCTCCCAGTGGTTCGTTCGGCGGA
This sequence comes from Actinoplanes lutulentus, assembly GCF_003259845.1. Taxonomy (GTDB): domain Bacteria; phylum Actinomycetota; class Actinomycetes; order Mycobacteriales; family Micromonosporaceae; genus Actinoplanes; species Actinoplanes lutulentus. Next base: position 10,514 of record NZ_QLMJ01000008.1, on the reverse strand, counting down.
CCCCGGCTGGATGCACCGGATTGCCGTTGTTCCGGGTTTTCTCCAGGTTTTCTCCGGCTTTTCTCTGGGCGCATCCAAATGGGGCTGTCGCGGCGAAGGACTGGACAACACCCAACCATGTGTTCGAGGGAGTCCCGATGCGCATCCTTCACCTTCGCCGTGCGGCCGCAACCGGAGCGGTCGTCCTGATCGCTCTCGGCACGGCCGCCACACCAGCGTTCGCGTTCGCCGGACGGGCAAATGCGAAAGTCTCGGTGGTGCACGGCATTCCGGGGCAGCCGGTGGACGTCTACGTCAACGGCGAGAAGACGATCGAAGGCTTCGAGCCGGGCAAGGTCGCCGGTCCGCTCAGTCTCGCGGCCGGTCAGTACGACATCGCGCTCACCAAACCCGGTGACGCCATCGGCGACGCGCTGCTCACCGTCAACGACGCCGACGTGCCGGGTGACGCGAACATCAGCCTGGTGGCGCACCTCGGTGAGGACGGCAAGCCGGTGCTGACGCCGTTCGTCAACGACACCGCCAAGCTGGCGGCGGGTAAGGCTCGGCTGATCGTGCGGCACACCGCGGCGGCGCCGGCGGTTGATGTCCGGGCGGCCGGTTCGCCGGTGTTCGAGGGGCTGACCAACCCTAAGGAGGCCAAGGCCGATGTGGACGCCGGTTCGATCTCCGCGGACGTGGTGCTGGCCGGGACCGACACCCGAGTCCTGGGGCCCGCCGACCTCGACCTGAAGGAGGGGACCGCGACGATCGTGTACGCGGTGGGTTCGGCCGAGGCGAAGACCCTCGACATCGTGGCGCAGACGATCAGCGGGCTGCACTCGGCGCCGGGCGGAGTGCCCAGTGGCGACGGCGGGCAGGCCGACCAGGGGGTCGCGCTGCCGTGGTACGGCGTCGGAGCGGCCGGGATTCTGCTGATGATGGCCGGACTGGCGCGGTTCGCTCGCGGGCGCCGGGTCGTTGCCGGCCGTTGATGAGTATCAGTGGGCACGGGGGCGCGTCCCGGTTCCGGCCGGGGCGTGCCCTGCTCATCGTGGCTGCCGGGGTGATTCTGGTGGCGGTGGTCGCCGTCGTGATGCTGCGGTCGCGGCCGGCCGCTGATTTCGGGGCGCCGCCGATATCCGCCTCGGTTGCTTCGGCCTCGGTTGCTTCGGCCTCGGTTGCTTCGGCCTCGGTCGGTTCCGCCTCGCAGGGGCCGTCGGGCTCGGTGGGCGTACCCATCAATGACGGCCTTGACCTGGCAGTTGCCGCGGCTGAGGCACCCAGCCGGCTACGCATCCCGGCGCTCGGGGTGGACGCTGCTGTCGAGGCCGTAGGCATCGACGCGCGGAGCGGGGACTTCGCGGTGCCGGCGGATGTGGGGCGGGTCGGGTGGTACCGGTTCGGGCCGGGGTTCGAGGCGGTCGCCGGGTCGATCGTGGTGGCCGGGCATGTGGATGCCGCTGACCAGGGCAAAGGGGTGTTCTTCCGGCTCGGTTCGCTCAAAGCCGGCGATGTCGTCACGCTGACCGGTCTCGGTGGTGTGACCAGGGACTTCGAGGTGGTGGCGCGCGAGCGGTACCGGAAGGTGGCTGTTCCGCTGGAGCAGTATTTCGCCCGGGACGGTTCGGTGCGGCTCACGTTGATCACGTGTGGCGGGACCTTCGACGCGAAGACGCGGCACTACCGCGACAACGTGGTCATCACGGCCCGGTGATGTAGGCGCCGGCCCGGGCCGCTGCCTGGATGCGGCCAGTGACCGCATCGCGCCGTACCCCTACTTCCCCTACCAGCGACAAGAGGGGTTCGCGAAACTCAATCCAGGGTCCTTCTCTCACTCTCGGTGAGAGCTTTGTGCGTACGCAAGGAAGGGCTGGAGTGGCGCGGAGAGCGCGCCCACTAGGTTGGGGTAGTGACGGTTTCGAGGTGGCGGGCTCTGGTCGCGCCGTTCGTGGTGCTGGTGGCCGCTCTGCTGGTGGGGCCCGGTGTGGGGCCTGGTGTGGCACGCGCTGATGCGCCGCTGCGGCTGGAGATGCAGGTGATCGACCGGGCTGATGCCGTCGACAACCGTGCCCCGATCGACGACGCGCTCGCGGAGTTGCAGCGGGAGACCGGGATTCAGCTGTGGGTGGTGTTCGTCGAGTCGTTCGACGGGGTGCCGGCGCAGCAGTGGACCGACGAGACCGCGCAGCTCAGCGATCTGGGTGACCGGGACGCGCTGCTGGCGGTGGCGACCGTTGACCGTTCCTACGCCTATTCGTTTCCGGACGACTCGCGGCTGAGCGACAGCGAGCTGGCGGACGTGGCGCGCGACGACATCGAGCCCGCGCTCGCGCAGGGGGACTGGGCCGGTGCGGTGGTTGCCGGTGCGGCCGGTTTCCAGGACGCCGCGAAGGGTGGGGGCGGGCTTGTCTGGGCGGTGCTGTTCATCGCGTTGATTCTGGTGGGCGCGCTGGTGTGGGTGATGCTGCGGCGGCGAGGCCGCCGGGTGGAGCCGGCTCCGGTAGAGGTTGCCGGACCCAGCCTGGACGAGCTCGCCACCCGGGCCAACGCCCTGCTCATCGAGCTCGACGATGATCTGCGGGCCAGCGAGCGGGAGGGTTCGCTGGCCAGCGCGCAGTACGGCCCTGCTGCCACCGGGCGGTTCCAGGAGGCCTTGGCGTTCGCGCGGGAGAACGTGGCCGAGGCCTTCCGGTTGCGGATGACCTTGGAGGAGGAGCCCGCGCCGGGCGCGGCAGTGCGACGGTCCACTTTGGTACGGATCATCGAACTCTGTGAGGCCGCCGATGCTCGTCTCGACGCCGAGTCGGAGGCGTTCGACCAGCTCCGGGACCTCGAAGGGCGGGCCGGGGAGGTCGCTGAGTCGCTTTCACGGCAGCGTGACGTGGTGGAAGCGGGGCTGGCTGAGGCGGGCCGGGTCGTCGGGGAGCTGGGGGAGCGGTACAGCGGGGACTCAGTCAGCGGCGTTGCCGGAAATGTGGGGCAGGCGCGGGAGCGGTTGACGTTCGCGGGGGAGGCGCTGGGCCGGGCGCGGGAGGCCTTGGCGGGGTCTTCTTCAGGTTCTGTTCCGGCGGGGCCTGCTCAGGCCGCTCTCGCTGTGCGGGCCGCGGAGCAGGCCATTGACCAGGCGGAGCAACTCGTCGCCGCGGTGAACAAGGCGGCAGTTGATCTGCCGGCCGCTCGGGCCGCCGCTGACGCGTTGATCGCCGAGATCACGGCGGAGATCGCGGCCGGCCGGGCGGCGATGGCCGGTGTTTCTCCTGGCGGGCTTGCGGCCGCGGTCGCCGGTGGTGAGCAGGCTCTGGCGGAGGCCCGGGCGGGATTGAGCGCGGCGCGGCCCGACCCGGTAGTGGTCGTGGCTCGCCTTCAAGCCGCCGACGCCGTGCTGGACGCCGCCCTCGCCGCAGCCGTCGACCAGGCGGAACGGGACGCCCGGGTCCGGGCCGTGCTCGCGCAGACCCTGCCGCTCGCTCGCGCTGAGATCGCTGCCGCCAACGACTTCATCGGTACGCGTCGCGGAGCGGTCGGCCCGGACGCTCGTGTCCGGCTGTCCGAGGCGCTGCGGCATCTGGCGCTGGCCGAACAGCTGGCCGTCACGGACGCGCACGCCGCTGCGCAGGAGGTAGCGCAGGCCCGCCAACTGGCCGCAGCGGCGGGGCATGCCGCCCAGGCGGATGTGAACAGCTGGAGCAGCGGCGGCGGTCGCGGCGGAGGTGTCGACGCCGGGCAGATCGCCGGCGCGGTGCTCGGCGGAATCCTCTCCGGCGCGATGCGGTCCGGTGGCGGGAGCCGTGGCGGTTTCGGACATGGCGGGTTCGGGGGGAGCGGGTCGAGGGCTCGCCGAACCGGAGGCGGTGGTGGCGGCGGAGGTGGTCGTCGTGGGGGCGGCGGGCGCTTCTAGACCAAAGCCGGGCGGGCGCTCCCAGGCCTAAGTCTTTTCGGCCCACACCCACTGCGGGTGTCACTACACCCGCAGTGGGTGTGACGCTCAGGACGACTGGTCCCCGGACGGATCATCCCGATCGGCCCGATCGGCCGCGGAGAACATCCGTTCCTCGTCCAGTGCCGCCGTCTGCACCACCAGCACGTCGCAGATGGCGTTCTTCACCACCGCAGCCGGCACCGATCCGAGCAACTGCCCGTGACTGGCACCCAGCCCGCGGTTCCCGACAACGATCAGATTGGCCGGATCAGCCCCGACCGCATCCAGCAAAGCCTGCGCCGGATCGCCGGCAACCAGCCGCTGATCGATATAACGGGCCCGTTCCTTGGTCAAGCCGGTGACCGACTTGGACAAGGCATCGCGAGCCACGTCAACGCCGTACAGATCCTGATGTGCCCCAGGCTCGGTAGGAGCGGACGACCCTTCCCGATAAGCAGTGACGACAACCAGCCGAGCCTGCGCCGCCTGCGCCACCTCGGCCGCCCGGTCAACGGCATAAAGACTGGTGGGAGTCCCGTCCGACCCGACGACAACCCGGTCATAAACCGTGATGCTGCGTTTGCTGCCCAACGGCACGATCGGCGACTCGTCAGCCTCGTCAGGCGGATTCACCCACAGCATCGCAATGGCGCCGATGCCCAGCAGAACCCCGGCCAGCAGAATCGCATTACTGCCCTTGCCGTCGAGCAGATGCTCGAAGATCCAGCCGAAAGTCACCGTCTGGATCAGCATCGGGACGACGATCATCATGTTCAGGATGCCCATGTAGACCCCGGTGCGCTTGGCCGGGACCATGCTGGCCACCATCAGGTACGGCACACCGACGGCGCTGGCCCAGAACACACCGAGTCCGATCATCGGAATGAGCGCGACGTACTGATTGTCGATCCGCGCCAGCCACACCAGCGACAACGCGGCCATTCCCAGCGCCACGGCATGCACCCGTTTCGCGCCGATCCGCCGGGCGAAACCGACCAGGAACAGCGCGGAGACCATGGTGACGAAGTTGTAGGAGGCGTTCTGGAGTCCACTCCAGCCGATCGCCTCTTCCCAGGCCGGCCCGCCCTCCTGAGGCGTGGTGCCGAAAACTGTCTCGCCGAGGCTCACCGCCACGAACTGCCAGTAGATGAACATGGCGTACCACTGGAAAAGGAACACCACGCCGATCTTGTGCATCGCGACGGGCATGACGCGTACCGCGTCCGCGATCTCGCGGATCGCATGATGGAGCCCTTTCGGTGCGGCCCGCATTTCCGCGAGGTCCGCGTCCGAAGGAACCAATTCTTGGGTACGCGCCATCGCGGTCAGCACGGTCAGCAGAATGCAGAACGTGCCGATCATGAAGCACACGTACATCCAGTAGGGAATACCGTTGCCAGCGGTCTTCTGGAGCGGCTCGACCTTTTCGAGCAGGAACAGCGACAGGTTCGCCAGGACCGCGCCCGCCCCGGTGAACATGCTCTGGGTCAGGAAGCCGCGCGCCAGCTGTGATTTCGGAAGCCGGTCGGAGATGAACGCCCGGTACGGCTCCATCGACGTGTTGTTGCCGGCGTCGAGCAACCAGAAGCAGACCACGGCCAGCCACAGGATGCCGACGAACGGGAACAGGAACAGGATCACCGCGCAGAGCAGCGCCCCGGCCGTGATGAACGGGCGGCGCCGGCCCCACCGCGGATGCCAGGTCCGGTCGCTGATCGCGCCGATCAGCGGCTGGATGATCAGACCGGTGACCGGACCGGCCAGGTTCAGGATCGGCAACTGCTCGGGTGAGGCACCGATGAGCAGGAACAGCGGGTTCACCGCGGACTGGGTGAGGCCGAAGCTGAACTGAACCCCGAAGAACCCGAGGTTCATCATCAGCAGGGCGGGACCCGACATGAGCGGCTTGCGCTCGGCGTCTGTCGTGACGGTGGCGGTAAGCGTGGTGGTCATACGGGAGACCCCCTTGTTGGCCGTCAGACCATTGAGCGGAAGCTATGCCCGCTGTAACACGCTCGCAACTTGACGTGACGACAAGCGCTGATCCGTGCGAAACGCCGGGGATGGCGGCCGGCCAAGATCTGGACGAGGCTGAGAGGGGAGGAGAGGGGACGACGGTGAGTGATTGGCGAAGCATCGTGGTCGGCGTCGACGGTTCACCCGGCAGCCGCAAGGCGCTGAACTGGGCCGCTTCCGAGGCAGCGGCCCACCGCACCGAACTGATCGTGATCAACGTGTGGGAGCACACGCTGCTGCCCCCGGCCGGCAGCGTCAGCGTCTCCGAGCGGTTCGTGCCGGACGAGAGCCAGCGCACCACCGACGAACTGCTCCAGGTCATCAAGGACGAACTCGGCGAACAGCCGCCGGTGCTGGTCCAGCCGATGGTCAAGCAGGGCAGCCCGGCGAAAGTGCTGATCGAGGAGTCCGCCGGCGCGGAACTCCTGGTGGTCGGCCAGCGCGGCCACGGCGGCTTCGCGGGCCTGGTGCTGGGCTCGGTCAGCCAGCACGTCTCCGCGTACGCCAAATGCACCGTCACCGTGGTCCGCTGACAGCTACCGCTTCAGCCATTCCAGGGCGTAATCCGCGACCCCGCGCCACCCCGAGTCCACGGTCAGTGAGTGGCCGCGGTCCGGGAACTGCTTCAGGTCGGTGGTCGCGGCCGTGTCGCCGTACAGCTTGTAGGCCGCGCGGGTCACCACGTCCGGAACGGTGTGGTCCTGCTGCCCGGAGATCAGCAGCAACGGGCCGCGCGTGGTGTTGCCGGTGTTCACCGCGGCCGCCGAGTCCTTCTGGAAATTGGCGAGGGCACCTTCGAACAACGGCCGGCCCGGCGACGGAATGGTCCACTTCTCGAACAGTTCGTCCGACTCGGCGGCCGGAATCGCGTTGCCGAACCCGTACCGGAATTGCGGAAGGGTGAGTGAGACGGCCTTGCGCCGGTTCGCGGGGTTGGAGAGGACCGGGAATGCTGAGCGGAGCTGCGCGAACGGCAGCGGTTTGACACCCTTGATCTGCGCCGGGTCGATCGCGATGCCGGCCGCGCCGAGGCCGAGTCCGAGCAGTTTCTGGGTGATCAGCCCGCCGAACGAATGGCCGATGATGACCGGCGGAGTGGGCAGGCCGCGGATGATGGCGGCGTAATGGTTGGTCACGTCGTCGATGCCGAATCCGGCGACCGCTTCCGGGTTGCTGCGGGCAGCGGCGACGGTTTCCGGCTCGCCGGGCCAGCCGGGCGCGATCGGGTCGTAACCGCGCTCGGCGAAAAGGTCGCTCCACGGCTGCCATGAGGACGCGTGCAGCCAGAGACCGTGGATGAAAACGACGGGGGTGGTCATCGTGAAGCTCCTCTTTGTCGATCGGCGTTCGCCGATGACAAAAGCATCGCTCGACAGTCATGACCTTGAAATCAGTCGTTCGACCTAACCCGGTGACTCAGTCATCGAGCGCGTCCCGCAGGGCGGCCCGGGAGGTGATCCCCAGCTTCGGGAAAATCCGGTACAGATGGGCGCCGACCGTCCGCGGCGACAGGAACAACTGCGCGCCGATCTGCTTGTTGCTGAGCCCGGTCGCGGCGAGTTCGGCGATGAGCCGTTCCTGCGTGGTGAGCTGCTGATGGTCCGGCTTTCCCGAATGAGATCCCGACCCTAGCTCGCGCCTCGCCCGCTCCGCCCAGCGGTGCGCGCCGAGCCGCTCGAACGTCTCCGCCGCATCGTTCAGCGCCACCCGCGCCTCGCTGATCATTTTCTGCCGTCGCAGCCACGCACCCTCGGCCAGCCGGATCCGCGCCCGCTCGAACGGGAAGTCCAGCCCGCCCGGCAACTCCGCCGCGGCCGCGAACGCCGCCTGGGAAGGATCGGTCATCGCCTCCGCTCCGGCCACGAGCAAGGCCAGGCGCGGCGAGACCTCCGCGAACCCCTCCCGCTTCGCGGCGATCACATGGGTACGCGCAATGCCATCCCGCCCCGTGTGCAGCGCCGCCTCGACGAGATCCAACAGCGTTCGCGACGAGTGCTGAACGTACGGCGGGAAGGTCCCGGGGCTGGTGATGCCGATCGCGTACGTCCAGGCGGTCTCGTAGTCACCGCTGCTCAACGCGGCCAGCAGCCCGATCTCCTCGGCGAACTGGATCAGGAATCCGACCCGCCGGGGCCGCGCCCACGCGTCGACGACGGCCTGGAGCTCGGCGGCCCGCGCGCTGTCACCCCGCTGGGCGGCGACGATGCCGAGGAACACCCGGAACTGGTGGCCGAACAGGTCGTACCCGTGCTCCTCGGTGAGCGCGAGACCCTGCTCGCCGACGCGTACCGCCTCGTCCCATCGTCCGGCGGCGATGTCGTCGAACATCACCAACTGCAGGATCGTCATCAGCGACGACGCCGCGCCGGAGTCCCGTTCCCGCTCGGCGGTCCGCCGCAGATAGGGCCGGAAGTCCGCGAGGGTGTCGACCCAGAACGCCGCGACACCCAGCCGCATGAGATCCCAGGGCTCGGCAAAATCGGTCACCGCCTCCCGAAGACGGTCTGTCAGGCCGGCGCCTCTGCGGACCACGTCACTCCAGGCGTCCCGGCACAGCAGGGTCGTCGGCGGCAGACGGTCCTGAACCTTCTCGGTCACCTCGTCGGTGATCATCCACGCCGCCGGGTCGCCGGCGAACAGGCTGAGCGCCAGCAACAGATTGACCAGCCGGGTCAGCATCACATCGTCGAGCTCCGCGTGCCGGGCACGGACAACCCCGGCGACCACACCGTGCATCGCCACGTCACCGTGGCGATAGAGCGCGATGTACGCGGCCGTCAGCACCGCATCCGGCGACGACACCCGGCCGCCGGCCTGATCAGCAGCGGCCACCAGGATCTCGGCGCGCTCCAGCAGACCGGCCTGCCCGGCGACATAGGCGGCGTCGGCGAGCAGCCGGGCACGCTCCTTGGGCCGTGGATGCAGCTCGGCGGCGCGGGTCAGCCACTGCACGGCTGTGGTCGCACCACCTCGGCGTACCGCTGACCGCGCGGCACGCTCCAGCTCACCGGCGATCTCCGGATCCGGGTCGACGGCCGCGGCGGCCCGGTGCGCAGCACGTCGTTCCAGGTCGGCGGCGTACAACCCGGCGAGGACCGCGTGCGCGGCCCGGCGTTCGTTCGGTGACGCCGTCTGTACGACCGCGGAGGCGACCAGGGGATGACGGAAGGCCGGCTCGGCGTCCAGGAGCAGGCCGGCGGCCTGTGCCGCGGTCGTCATCTCCGGTATGTAGTGCGGACCGTGAGCCTGCTGCCTGCCGGCGCCGTCGAGAGCCATCAACAGCAGCTCACGGCGTTCCGCGTCGGGCAGCGCCCGGATCCGATCAGCGAAGACCTTCTCCAACCGGCGGGGCAGAGACAGCGTCCCAGGGTCGGCGCCCGGCCCGTTCCCGGGTAGCTCGACCAGGGCCAGAGGGATGCCGTCGGCGTACTCCAGAGTCTGCCTCCGGGTATCCGCGCTCAGCCCGGGGTATCGGTTGTCGAGCAGCTCGGCGGCATCCTCCGGCGACAGCGGCGCGACGGCGAGCTCGTTGAACCCGGCGTCGTCGAACCCCGACGGGTCCGTGTCACGAACCGCCACCACCACCCGGATCGGCAGGTCGTCGAGGCGCCGCGCTACAAACGCGCACACCCGCACACTCGGCACGTCGAACCACTGCCCGTCATCAACGATCAACAGCAGCGGCGTCCGGGCACCCGCCACCGACAGCAGATCCAGCACCGCCACACCCAGGGCCATCACCGACGGCGCCCGCTCCGGAATCCCACCCAGCACCGCGGTCAGCGTCGCCCGATGCGCCGGTTCCATCTCCGACGCCTGCCCGAGAAGCGGATGCAGCAGCTGATGCAGCCCGGCATAGGCAAAATCGGTCTCCGCCTGCACTCCCGCCGCGCGCAACACCCGCGCGTTGTTAGCCCGGGCGTCGGTGGCAAGAGCGTCGAGCAGCGCGCTCTTCCCGACTCCCGCAGGCCCACGCAAGATCAAAGACCCATCAAGCCCCTTGAGTACGCCCAGCTCATGCGCCCGTCCGACCAGGGAATTCGACTGCTCGCGTGCCACGCCGGCTCCTTAGGCTTTTCGCGTCCTGATCATTGTGACTCAGGTCGCCGGACCCCGATTTGGCAGCGTGCGGAGGGCCGGGTAATGTTTTCCGAGCCGCCAGGGAGACGGGCGAGCGAACGGGACCCGCAAGGGGCCCGGAGCGGCCGTCCTGGAGGAACCCTTCGAAATGGTCACGGTGCTTCATCGTGTACAGTTCCGGAGGTTGCTCGAACGGTTTCTCGCATTCTTCAGATTCGCTGAAAACGCGGATTTGACGGGGCGGAAAACGAGAGAGTAAAGTTGAACGAGTGCCCCGGGGAACGGGCCGCCGAAACGGTGGTTCTTTCGATGGTGTGCGGTTGTTCTTTGAGAACTCAACAGGGTGCTTGATAAGCCAGTGCCATTTATGGCATTACCCCGGCCTGTCCTTTGGGATGGGTAGGGAAATTCCTTTGGCAACTTTTTTGTTGCCGGGACGCTTTTCCAAAGATTTTGTTGGAGAGTTTGATCCTGGCTCAGGACGAACGCTGGCGGCGTGCTTAACACATGCAAGTCG
>NZ_QLMJ01000007.1 GCF_003259845.1 Actinoplanes lutulentus | reverse complement strand
GTGGCGGTGGCGGTGGCGGCGGTGGCGGTGGCGGTGGCGGTGGCGGTGGTGGGGAGTGGCCGTGGAGGGCTGGGGTTGGAGTGAGGGTGGAGGGCTTTGGGCGTACCCAAGGGGGTGGGGTGGGGGAAGGCTGCGGCAGGGCAGGGGGTGGGTCGGGGGGAAAGGGCGAGGGCCCGGCCGATGGCCGGGCCCTCGCTGAGAAGGTGGTGCGAACTACAGGAGCGGGCTATCAGCCGTCGATCTTGCCGGTCTGGTAGGCGACGTTCTTGTAGGTGTTGTCGGCGCCGTACTGGTAGATGCCGATCGTGGCCTCGGCCGGGTCACCGGCGTCGTTCCACTCGACCGGACCGCTCACGCCGTCGTAGTCGATGTCCTTGCCACCGGCCAGCGCTTCCTTGCACTGCTGGAAGGTGGTGCACTTCTCGCCACCCTTGGAGACCGCGGCCAGCTGCTTCGAGAACTCGGCGGGCGAGTCGCTCTTGGCGGCCTCAGCGGCCAGGGCGGTGAGGATGGTCGCGTCGTAGGACTCGGCCGAGTAGGAGAAGTCCTTCAGGGCCGGGTCGACCTCGAGAAGCTTCTTCTGGAAGTCCTCGCCGGCCTTGGCGCCCGGCAGGGTGCCCTTGGCGCCCTCGAAGGTGCCGTTCGGGAACTCGGAGCCGTAGTTCGACAGGTTGCCGTCGACGAAGTACCACTTCTTCGCCTTGGCGGTGAGGCCTGCCTCGACCAGCTTCGGAACGATCTTCTTGGTCTCGTCGAAGCCGATCAGGACGATCGCCGACGGGTTGGCCTGCTTGATCTTGCCGACCTCGGCCGAGAAGTCAGCCGCCTTCGGGTCGTAGACCTCTTCGGCGACGACCTGGCCGCCACCACTCTCGATCGCGGCGCGGGCGCTCTTCGCGAGGCCGGTGCCGTACGCGTCCTGGAGGACGAGGAGGCCGACCGTGGCGTTGCCGTCGGCGACGACGAGGTCACCCAGGACGCGGCCCTGGAGGACGTCCGGCGGCGCGGTCCGGAAGTAGAGGCCCTTGTCGTTGTACGTGGTGAACTGGTCCGACGTGTTCGCCGGAGAGATCTGCACCACGCCCGCACCGGTGATCTTGTCGATCACGGAGAGGGAGACCGAGGACGAGGCGGCGCCGATGATGGCGTCGACCTTCTCGGCGAGCAGCTTGTTCACCGACTGGCTGGCGATGTCGGTGGAGGTGTCGCCGGAGTCGGTGTCGCTGATGACGACGTCCTTACCGAGGACACCACCGGCAGCGTTGATCTCCTTGGCGGCGAGGTCGACGCCGGCGAACTCGGGCGGGCCGAGGAACGCGAGGGAGCCGGTCTGCGGCAGCAGGGTGCCGATCTTCAGCACACCGTCGCCAGCAGCGGCCGCGGGGGCCGAGGACGAGCCACTTTCGGGCTCATCGGAGTTCGAGCACGCGCCCAGGGCAAGGCAAGCGGCACCCAGCACGGCGACACTGCGCCATGCAAAGTTGCGGCGAATCATCAATTCTCCTTTGTCCAGCGCGGTGGGTGCGTTGGTGGGCTCCCACTGCCATGACGCTGATGCTGTGGAAACTTAAGTGAGCAGACGGTGTCTGCACCAGGGTCCGGACAGGGCTGCAACAGGACAGTTGCCTTTCCGTAACCTTGAGCAAGTGTCAGACGATTCTTAGGTGACGGCTCAGGCGGTGCGTCCGGTGTTGTCGGACCCGGCGACTAGAGTCCAGGGACGTGAGCGACGACGCCCAGACTCCCCGCCTCCTGCTGCTCGACGGCCACTCCTTGGCTTACCGGGCTTATTTCGCGCTCCCGGTGGAGAACTTCAGCACCGCCACCGGCCAGCCGACGAACGCTGTCTTCGGCTTCACCTCGATGCTCATCAACATGCTGCGCGACGAGAAGCCGACGCACATCGTGGTCGCCTTCGACCTCTCCCGGAAAAGCTTCCGCACCGAGAAGTACGCGGACTACAAGGCGGGCCGCTCCGAGACGCCGACGCCCTTCCTGGGCCAGGTCAGCCTGATCAAGGAGGTGCTCGAGGCGCTGCGCATCCCGGTCGTGGAGAAAGAGAACTACGAGGCGGACGACGTCATCGCCACCCTCGCCACCCAGGCGCGCGACTCCGGCATGGAGGTGGTGATCTCCAGTGGTGACCGGGACGCCTTCCAGCTGGCGAGCGAGCACGTCACGATCCTCTACCCGGTCCGTGGCGTCTCCGATGTCTGGCGGATGACCCCGGCGGCGATCGAGGCGAAGTACCTGGTGCCGCCGAGCCTCTACCGCGACAAGGCCGCCCTGGTCGGCGAGGCCAGCGACAACCTGACCGGCGTGCCCGGCGTGGGTGACAAGACCGCTGCCAAGTGGATCAAGGAGTTCGGCAGCCTGGACGGCATCATCGCCAACGTTGACAAGATCAAGGGCAAGGTCGGTGAGAGTCTGCGCGCCCACCTCGCCGAGGTGATGCGCAACTTCGACCTCAACCGGCTGGTCTGCGACCTCGAGCTGTCGCTGCGGCCGGAGGACGTGAAATGGGCCGGCTGGGACCGCGAGGCGGTGCACGCGGTCTTCGACGCGCTGGAGTTCCGGGTGCTGCGCGAGCGGCTCTACTCCTACCTCGACGCCGTCGAGCCGGAGGCCGAGTCCGGCTTCGACCTGGACGGCGCGATCCTGCCCACCGGCGCGGTGGCGGGCTGGCTGCGTGAGTTCGCCGGCACGGCGCCGGTCGGCGTCGCGGTCACCGGACGGTTCGGCCGGGGCGCGGGCGAGCTCACCGGCGTCGGCGTGGCCACGGCCGGCGGCAAGGCCGCCTGGTTCGACCCGGCGGCCCTGGACGAGGACGACGAGCGCGCCGTTGCCGCCTGGCTGGCCGAGCCCGGCCGGCCCAAGGTGGTGCACGACGCGAAACCGGCGCTGCTCGCCTTCCAGGCACACGGCTGGCAACTGGCCGGCGTCACCACGGACACCGCCCTCGCGGCCTACCTGGCAAAGCCGGACCAGCGTGCGTACGACCTGAACGACCTGGCCCTTCGTTACCTCAAGCGCGAGCTGCGGGTCGACGAGCCGGAGAACGCGCAGATCACCCTCTTCGACGGCCCTGACGACGACAAGGGCGCCGCCGAGATGAACCTGATGCTGCGCGCCCGGGCCACCCTCGACCTGGCCGACGTGATCACCGCCGAGCTGTCCCAGGACGGCGGCGAGTCGATGCAGATCCTCGGCGAGGTGGAGCAGCCGCTGTCGGTGGTGCTCGCCGCGATGGAGCGGCTCGGCATCGCCGCCGACACCGATTACCTGTCGGAGCTGGAGTCGCACTTCGCCGCCGAGGTGAAATCGGCGCAGCAGGCAGCGCACGAGGTGGTCGGCCGGGAGTTCAACCTGGGCTCGCCCAAGCAGCTCCAGGAGATCCTCTTCGTCGAGCGCAACCTGCCCAAGACCAAGAAGATCAAGTCCGGTTACACGACCGACGCGGACGCGCTGCAGAGCCTGTTCGCGCAGACCGGCGACCCGGTCCTGGCGCACCTGCTGCGCCACCGCGACGTGGCGAAACTGAAGTCGACTGTCGACGGCCTGCTCAAGTCGGTCTCCGACGACGGCCGCATCCACACCACCTTCAACCAGACGGTCGCCGCGACCGGCCGCCTCTCGTCGACAGATCCGAACCTTCAAAACATCCCCATCCGTACGGAAGAGGGCCGGCGCATCCGCCGCGCGTTTGTGGTCGGGCCGGGTCACGAGCAGCTGATGACCGCGGACTACAGCCAGATCGAGATGCGGATCATGGCGCATCTGTCCGGCGATGACGCGCTGATCGCCGCGTTCAACTCGGGTGCCGACTTCCACGCCGCCACCGCGTCGTCGGTCTTCCACGTCGGGCTCGACGAGGTCAGCGCCGACCAGCGCCGCAAGATCAAGGCGATGAACTACGGCCTGGCGTACGGGTTGAGCGCTTTCGGCCTCTCCAACCAGCTCAGCATCTCCACCGAAGAGGCCCGTGCCCTGATGGACGAGTACTTCGAGCGCTTCGGCGGGGTGCGTGACTACCTGCAGGCCGTGGTGGTGCAGGCCGGCAAGGACGGTTACACCGCGACCATCCTCGGCCGCCGCCGTTACCTGCCCGACCTGAGCAGCGACAACCGGCAGCGCCGCGAGATGGCCCAGCGGATGGCGCTGAACGCGCCGATCCAGGGCTCCGCCGCGGACATCATCAAGATCGCGATGCTCCGGGTGGACGAGGCGCTGAAGGACTCCGCCCTCACGTCGCGGATGCTGCTCCAGGTCCACGACGAGCTGGTGTTCGAGGTCGCCGCCGGCGAGCGTGAGCAGCTTGAGGAGCTGGTCCGCCGGGAGATGGGCGGCGCGTTCCCGCTCTCGGTGCCGCTGGAGGTCTCGGTCGGCGCCGGCCGGGACTGGAACGGCGCCGACCACTGACAGCGGGAAAAGAACGCCCGGACGGGTGGCAGGTACCGCGCACCTTGCGATGATCTGCCACCCTGGTCCGATGCCGAGTGGATCGATGTCGATGGAGATCGCCGTTGGGGACGAGGTCAGGCCTTCGCTGCTGATCTCGATCATCGCCCAGGTCGCCGGTGTCACGCTGGTGCGCGGCCCGCTTGAGACCGATCGGGCGTCCGTGCTCGCCGGCATGTTCAAGGCGCTCGGCGACCCGGTCCGGCTCCGGCTGCTCTCGATGATCGCGTCAGCGCCCAAGGGCGAGATCTGCGTGTGTGACCTGAGCGGCGAGTTCGACCTGACCGGCCCGACGATCTCGCATCACCTGCGGATACTGCGCGAGTCCGGCCTCGTCGACTGCGACCGCCGTGGCACCTGGGTGTATTACCGGCCGGTTCCGGACACTCTCACTCTTCTGGCTGACGTCCTGGACGTCAGCCCCGCTTAAAGGCGTCCTGGACGTCAGCCCCGCCTAAAGACGTCCTGGACGTCAGCCCCGCCTGGAAGACGATCAGGCCGGCAGGTCGCACACGAAGATGGCGGTGCCGGGGAAAAGGCGTCCGCGCAGCGGGCTCCACTGACCCCAGGTCCCCTCATGACCTTCCGGCCACTCCGGCTCGATCAGGTCACGCAGCACGAACCCGGCCGCCACGATCTCCCGGATCCGGTCGCCGAGCGTCCGATGCTGTTCCAGATAGGTGACCTGGCCGTCGTCGTCGCGCTCGACGTACGGCGAGCGGTCGAAATACGAGTTCCGCACGGTGAGGCCTTCCGCGCCGGGGTCGTCCCAGAACGCCCACCGCATCGGGTGGGTCACCGAGAACACCCAGCTGCCGCCCGGCCGCAGCACCCGGGCCACCTCGCGCATGGCGGCGGCCGAGTCGGCGACGAACGGGATCGCGCCGAAGGCGGTGCACACGATGTCGAACGCGTCGTCCCGGAACGGCAGGGCCATGGCGTCGGACTGGACGAGCGGTACGCGTACCCCTGTCTTGTCGGCCGTGAGGGCCGCGTGGCGCAACATGCCCGCGGAGAGGTCGATGGCGACCGGATGGGCGCCTTCCAGGCGCAACCACCGCGAGGCTGCCGCGGCGCCGGCGCCCAGTTCCAAGATCTTTTTTCCCTGTACGCGTCCCAGAAGGCGCGCGTCGGCTTCCCGGAGGCGCTCGGGGCACCAGACGAAGTCGGAGTCGCCGAGGAAGGCGCCGTGCTCGTCCTGATAGTCGTCGGCGTCGAGATCCCACCAGGAGCGGTTGGCCCTGCGGGCTTCCGTCTCGGTCACGTTCCCGGCGGCGGATTTTGAGGGGATCTCGATCACTCGGCAACGGTACGGCAGGCGTGTCGGCTGCCAGGATTCGGCCTATATCGGGCAGACTGGCCGGTTCTGACCCGACAATGTGCCGCGCTCCTCAGGAGGGCTTGCAACCTGTGGTAATGCGCACGGTAAGCTAGTCGATGCGCTCGCGGATCGTGTGCCTCGGCAGGGAGCAGGTTCCGTGGTCGCCGGTCTCGGCATGATCGACTGCATATGATCAGACTGCTCCACAGCTTGGTCGTCTCACTCGTTCGTGCGGTTCCGGTGGCAGTTCCGCCGAGCGCGAGAGACACCACGAATCCATCCGTTCGGAGCAACTGTCCACATGACGAGCAGCATCGAGGCCACCTCGAGCGCCAACAAGGTCACCGTCGACGATCTCGGGTCCGAGGAAGCATTCCTCGCCGCCATCGACGAGACCATCAAGTACTTCAACGACGGCGACATTGTCGAAGGCACCGTCGTCAAGGTCGATCGGGACGAGGTCCTGCTCGACATCGGCTACAAGACCGAGGGCGTCATCCCCTCGCGCGAGTTGTCGATCAAGCATGACGTGGACCCCGCGGAAGTGGTGTCGGTCGGTGACCACATCGAAGCCCTCGTCCTCACCAAGGAGGACAAGGAAGGTCGCCTGATCCTCTCGAAGAAGCGCGCTCAGTACGAGCGGGCTTGGGGCACCATCGAGAAGATCAAGGAAGACGACGGCGTCGTCCGTGGTTCCGTCATCGAGGTGGTCAAGGGTGGCCTCATCCTCGACATCGGTCTCCGGGGCTTCCTCCCGGCGTCGCTGGTCGAGATGCGTCGTGTCCGGGACCTGCAGCCGTACGTCGGCCGCGAGCTCGAGGCGAAGATCATCGAGCTGGACAAGAACCGCAACAACGTGGTTCTGTCCCGCCGCGCCTGGCTCGAGCAGACGCAGTCCGAGGTTCGCACCGAGTTCCTCAACAAGCTGCAGAAGGGCCAGGTCCGCAAGGGCGTCGTGTCCTCGATCGTCAACTTCGGCGCCTTCGTCGACCTTGGCGGCGTGGACGGCCTGGTGCACGTCTCCGAGCTCTCCTGGAAGCACATCGACCACCCCTCCGAGGTTGTCGAGGTCGGCCAGGAGGTCGAGGTCGAGGTCCTCGACGTCGACCTGGACCGTGAGCGTGTCTCCCTGTCGCTGAAGGCGACCCAGGAGGACCCGTGGCGTCAGTTCGCCCGGACCCACGCGATCAACCAGATCGTCCCGGGTAAGGTCACCAAGCTCGTTCCGTTCGGTGCGTTCGTCCGCGTCGACGACGGCATCGAGGGTCTGGTGCACATCTCCGAGCTCGCCGAGCGTCACGTTGAGCTGCCCGAGCAGGTCGTCCAGGTTGGTTCGGACGTTCTGGTCAAGGTCATCGACATCGACCTCGAGCGTCGCCGGATCTCGCTGTCGCTCAAGCAGGCCAACGAGAACTTCGTTGAGGGCGAGGAGCACTTCGACCCGACCCTGTACGGCATGGCTGCCACGTACGACAACGAGGGCAACTACATCTACCCGGAGGGCTTCGACCCCGAGACGGGTGAGTGGCTCGAGGGCTTCGACAAGCAGCGCGAGGCGTGGGAGAAGCAGTACGCGGATGCCCGCGAGCGCTGGGAGGCCCACACCAAGCAGGTCCAGGCGAGCCGCGAGGCCGACGCCGAGGCTGCGCTCAACCCGGTTCCGGCCGGCGGCGTGACCTCTTCGTCGTCTTCGTCGACTTCCTCGTCCACGAGCTCGTCGGCCCCGGCGCGCTCCGCCGAGGAGCCGGCCGGCACGCTGGCCACCGACGAGGCTCTCGCCGCTCTGCGCGAGAAGCTGGCCGGCGGCAAGAGCTGACGCTCTTCTGCTTGTAGCCAAGCGGTAGTACCCGGAAAGGCCGTCCCGACTCAGGTCGGGGCGGCCTTTCGCCATTCCCCGGATTTTCGGCGGCTGGACAGCGCTGACGATCGAGCGCACCGGGATACTGGTTCCCATGCTGAGGGTGGGACTGACGGGTGGGATCGGTGCGGGCAAGAGTGCTGTGGCCCAGCGCTTCGCCGAGCGCGGTGCGGTGATCATCGATGCTGACGTGCTCGCCCGTGAGGTGGTCCAGCCCGGCACCGACGGGCTCGCCGCGATCGTGGCCGCGTTCGGCGCGGGTGTGCTCACCGCGGACGGCGAGCTGGACCGGCCGGCGCTCGGTGCGAAGGTCTTCGGCGACGAGCCGGCCCGCCGGACGCTGGAGGGGATCATCCATCCCCGGGTGCGGGAGCGCACGGCCGAGCTGACCCGAGCGGCGCCACCGGACGCGATCGTGGTGAACGACGTTCCGCTTCTCGTCGAGGCGGGGCTTTCTCCGTCGTACCATCTGGTCGTTGTTGTTCTCGCGGACCGTGAGCTGCGGATGCAGCGACTGACGCAGTTGCGTGGCATGACGGCGGCGGAAGCCGCCGCCCGGATCGAGGCGCAGACCGACGACGAGCGACGCCGTGCCGCGGCTGACGTGGTCCTCACGAACGACGCCGATCTTGGTGATTTGCATGCCCGGGTGGATCAGCTGTGGCGTGAGCGGATCGTGGAGTTCGAGCGCAATCTGCGTCTGGGGCGTTCGGCGCGGCATCAGGATCAGCCGGCCGAGCGGGCTGAGCCGGATTGGCCGGCGGTGGCCGCGCGGTTGATCGCCCGGATTCGGCATGGCCTCGGTGGTCAGCCGGAGGTGCATCACATCGGGTCGACGTCGGTCCCGTTTTTGTCGGATTTGTCCGGCGTCGTTGATCTCATGCTGAGCGTGCGGACCCTGGCCGAGGCGGACGCGCTTGCCGGGCGGCTCGGGGAGATCGGCTTTCCGCGCAGGTCGGGGGAGTGGTTCGACAACGCGCGCGGTGTGCCGGGGATGACCTGGCCGAAGCGGTTGCACGGATGCGCCGACCCGGGTTACGAGGTGAACCTGCACGTGCGGGTGGCGGGGTCGCCGGGCTGGCGTTTCGCGCTGCTCATGCGTGATCATCTGCGCGCGGTGCCGGAGGCGCGAGACGCCTATGCCGCGGCCAAGGCCGCGTGGGTGGCTTCCATCGAGGACCGGGAGGGGTACGCCGAAGCGAAGGAGCCGTGGTTCGACGAGGAGGCCCGGGCGGCGGACGACTGGGCGGCATCAGTCGGCTGGCAGCCTGGACAAGCTTCGTAGGAAGCTCTCGCGGCGACCGGTCTGCGCTGGGCGCGACTCACCGAGGGTGCGCTTGCCCGGGAGGTCCCTGGGGCGCATCGACCACGGTGCGGCATGGTGAACGCGATCCTTGACGGATGTGATCCACACGATGCCTGCGGCCGCCGCGAGCGGCCTACCCGCCAAGGCTAGGCCGCGGGGTCAAGCACGACAATGGCGCTGCTCGGGGCGGAATGTGCACCCACAGCACGCCGTCGTGACCGGCTCGCGGCAGCCGTGCCGGAACTTGTCATACCCCCGACGTACGGTGTGAACATGGCGCTCGACATCCCACGACTTGACGGCCGGTTCGAGGTCGTCAGCGAATTCCAGCCCGCGGGTGACCAGCCCGCCGCGATCGACGAGCTTGAGCGACGGGTCCGCCGCGGCGATCTGAATACTGTTCTGCTCGGCGCCACCGGCACCGGCAAGAGCGCCACGACGGCCTGGCTCATCGAGCGGCTGCAGCGGCCGGCGCTCGTGCTCGCGCCCAACAAGACGCTCTGCGCCCAGCTCGCCAAGGAGTTCCGCGAGCTGCTGCCGAACAACGCCGTCGAATACTTCGTGAGTTACTACGACTATTACCAGCCTGAGGCGTACATCGCCCAGAGCGACACCTACATCGAGAAAGACTCCTCGGTCAACGAGGAGGTGGAGCGCCTCCGCCACTCGGCCACCCGGTCACTGCTGACCCGGCGCGACACCATCGTGGTGGCGACGGTGAGCGCGATCTACGGCCTGGGCACCCCCCAGGAGTACATCGAGACCGCCGTCCAGCTCAAGGTCGGCCAGGAGATCGAGCGCGACAAGCTGCTGCGCCGCCTGGTCGACATCCAATACACGCGCAACGACGTGGCCTTCCAGCGCGGCACCTTCCGGGTCCGCGGCGACACGCTGGAGATCATCCCGGCCTATGAAGAACTGGCCGTGCGCGTCGAGCTCTTCGGCGACGAGGTGGAGAAGCTCTACTACCTGCACCCGCTCACCGGCGAGGTGGTCCGTGAGGTCGACGAGCTGGTCATCTTCCCGGCGACGCACTACGTGGCCGGCGCGGAGCGGATGGAGCGGGCGATCCACGACATCGAGGCCGAGCTGGAGGAGCGGCTCGCCGAGTTCGAGCGGCAGGGCAAGCTCCTCGAGGCACAGCGGCTGCGGATGCGGACCACCTATGACATCGAGATGATGCGCCAGGTCGGCTTCTGCAACGGCATCGAGAACTACTCGATGCACATGGACGGCCGCCAGCCCGGCGAGCCGGCCTACACCCTGCTCGACTACTTCCCGGATGACTTCGTCACCGTCATCGACGAGTCGCACGTGACGATCCCGCAGATCGGCGGGATGTACGAGGGCGACGCCTCCCGGAAACGGATCCTGATCGAGCACGGCTTCCGGCTGCCCAGCGCCGCCGACAACCGGCCGCTGCGCTTCGACGAGTTCCTCGACCGGGTCGGCCAGATGGTGTTCCTGTCGGCGACACCCGGCCCGTGGGAGCTGGAGAAAGCGCAGGGCGAGTTCGTCGAGCAGGTCATCCGCCCGACCGGCCTGGTCGACCCGCAGGTCGTGGTGAAACCCACGAAGGGCCAGATCGACGACCTGATGCACGAGATCAAGCTGCGGACCGAGAAAGACGAGCGGGTCCTGGTCACCACGCTGACCAAGAAGATGGCCGAGGACCTCACCGATTACCTCCTGGAGAACGGCATCCGGGTGCGTTACCTGCACTCCGAGGTCGACACGCTGCGCCGGGTCGAGCTGCTCAAGGAGCTGCGCAAGGGTGATTACGACGTGCTGGTCGGCATCAACCTGCTGCGTGAGGGTCTCGACCTGCCCGAGGTGTCGCTGGTCGCGATCCTCGACGCCGACAAGGAGGGCTTCCTGCGCAGCGGCCGCTCGCTGATCCAGACCATCGGCCGCGCCGCGCGTAACGTCTCCGGCGAGGTCCATATGTACGCCGACAAGATCACCCCGTCGATGCGGAACGCTATCGACGAGACGGACCGCCGGCGCGACAAGCAGATCGCCCACAACGAGGCGAACGGCATCGTCCCGACGGCCCTGCGGAAAAAGATCCACGACATCCTCGACGACATCTACCGCGAGGCCGAGGACACCGAGAACGCGGTCGGCGGCGCGATGGTCGGCGGCGGTGGCCGGCAGATGTCCCGGGGCAAGGCGCCGGTGCCGGAGACCAGGTCGAAAGCCCGTGCCGGCTCCGGTACGGCCCGGCCGGGGATGGCCCGTGCCGAGCTGGCCCAGCTGATCCAGGATCTCAGCGATCAGATGCTGGGTGCCGCCCGTGAGCTGCAGTTCGAGCTGGCCGCCCGGATCCGCGACGAGGTGAAGGAACTGAAAAAGGAGCTGCGCGGCATGGACATGGCCGGGGTGAAATAACCCCGGTCGGGTCAGCCCGCGACAAAGTCGTGGTCGGGGTGCGCCCGGCCGGGTCAGCCTGCGAAGAAGTCATGGTCGGGGTGCGCCCCGGCCGGGACCACGTCGGCGAAGAACTCGGCCAGTGGCGGCTGCGCCAGCGCACCCGCGATCAGCGCCCGCCACTGGGCGAACCGTTCGGTACGCCGGAAGTTGTGCTCCTGGTCGTCCAGGCTGTCCCACTCGACCAGGAGCAGGAACCGGGTGCTCGACTCGGTGCCTCGCTTCACGCGTACCGAGCGGCAACCCTGCGCCCCCGCGATGACCGGGCGGGCAAGGCGGTATGCCTCCAGGAAGTCGATGTCTCGGCCAGGCAGGACGTCGATCAGCGTGACTTCGAGAACCATGTTGGCAACTGTCCCATACGCGAAACATGGCTAGCTTACTAGGATGCCTTAGGGACTGTCAGGGTTCGCCCCGAAACTCGGAGTCACCGGGACTAGCCTTGAGGGAAGGCGACAGTGAAGGGGAATCTTCCAGGATGAGCGGTTTGGTACGCGAGTCCCGCCACTCTTAGGTCTCCCGGTGTGTAGATCCGGGACCGGATGCGCAACAATGGCTAACCGTGGGAGGGGAGTATTCCCCTGCTCCGGTGTCGTCAGCACGGAACGCCGTATATCGGCGCGCCCGGGACCGGGGGTCGCGGAGTCATCCGCGGCGGAAGAGACCTCCGACAGTCGCACGTCGCTGCTTTCATTTAGGCACGAGTCTCGCTCCAGCGAGTCCCGGTGTCGGGTTCTGGTCATTCGTGACTCACTCACGAGTCTCGATCACAGAACTCGGGTACCTGTACTCGTAATGAGACGCGTACAAGAGTGGATGCAGCGACGACCCGTGTCTGCCGGAGGTTCTCGTTGAACGTTCCCGTCTGGGTCTGGGTCGCCACGCTCGTTGCGCTGGTGGCCGTACTCGCCGTTGATCTTCTGATCATCGGGCGCAGACCACACGAACCCAGCATGAAGGAAGCGGGAACATGGGTCGGCTTCTACGTCGGCCTGGCGGTCCTGTTCGGTGCCGGAGTCTGGGCGACAGCGGGCGGACAGTACGCCGGTGAGTTCTACACCGGCTGGCTGACCGAGTACTCGCTGAGCGTCGACAACCTCTTCGTCTTCGTGATCATCATGGCGCGCTTCGCCGTGCCACGGCACCTGCAACAGAAGGTGCTGCTGATCGGCATCGTGCTGGCGCTGCTGATGCGTGGCGCGTTCATCGCCGCCGGCGCCGCCCTGATCACACAGTTCTCCTGGGTCTTCTACATCTTCGGCGCTTTCCTCGTCTACACCGCGATCACGCTGGTCAAGGGCGGCGAGAACGACGAGGACGACTTCAAGGAGAACCTGCTCATCCGCTGGGCGAAGCGTGCCCTGCCGATCTCCTCGTCGTTCGGCGACGGCCGCTTCAGCGTGGTCACCGAGACCGGCAAGCGCCTCTTCACCCCGATGCTGATCGTGATGATCGCCATCGGCACCACCGACCTGATCTTCGCCCTGGACTCGATCCCGGCGATCTTCGGCATCACCAAGGAGCCGTACCTCGTCTTCACCGCGAACGTGTTCGCGCTGATGGGTCTGCGGCAGCTGTTCTTCCTGCTCGGCGGCCTGCTGCAGCGTCTGGTCTACCTCAACATCGGCCTGGCCGTGGTGCTCGCCTTCATCGGCGTGAAGCTCTTCCTCGAGGCCCTGCACACCAACACCCTGTCGTTCCTCAACGACGGGCACGGCTTCCACTGGGCCCCCGAGATCCCGATCTGGCTCTCCCTGCTGGTCATCCTGGGCACGCTGGGCATCGCCACCGCCGCCAGCCTGATCAAGTCCTCCCGGGACCGCAAGAAAGAGCTGATCGGGTCCGGCAACTAAAGATCAAAAACCTTCTTGGGTACGGTCGGAGCACCGTTCCCACCGACGCGGACACCGGCCGGGCCCGGGCGACGACAAGTCACCCGGGCCCGGCCGTTCGTGTCGGTCAGCTCGTGGGCACCAGGTCGAGCTGCTCCTGCATCGCCTGGTCGAACAGCGGGTTGTAGGCGCAGACCGCGGCCCGCTGCTCGGTCCGCTCAGCGATCACCTGGTCGCCGGCGAGAATCCGGCAGGTCACCTCATCCGTGTCCGACGAGATGGCGGTGAGCGTCACACCCCACTCGATCTTCTCCATCGTGAAGCTGGTCGACCACGGCATCGGAATCGGGTCATCGGGCTTGCCGACGATCGGCTTGGATGCCTGCATGTCGGCGTCCCATTTGATCTGCAGCGCGGTGCCGCCGGCGGCGACCAGCACGGCGGCCGCGACAGCGAGATAGATCCGTAGGCGGGCGCGCGGGGTTGGGGAAAGGGGGAGGCCCGCCTGCGCTGGTGTGCGCTGGCGGGCCTCCGGATGACGCTGACTTACTGGTGCTTGCGGCGGGCTGCGGCGCGGCCTCGGGCGTTCTGGTCGAGGACGACCTTGCGGATGCGGACGGCGGTCGCGGTGACCTCGACGCACTCGTCCTCGCGGCAGAACTCCAGGGACTGCTCCAGGGACAGCTTGCGCGGCGGGATCACCTTTTCGGTGTTGTCCGCGCTCGCGGCACGCATGTTCGTGAGCTTCTTCTCCTTGGTGATGTTGACGTCCATGTCGTCCTCGCGAGAGTTCTCGCCGACGATCATGCCCTCGTACACCTCGGTGGTCGGCTCGACGAAGAGCTGACCGCGCTCCTGCAGGTTGATCATCGCGAAGCCGGTGACGGCGCCGGCGCGGTCGGCGACCAGGGAGCCGTTCTGGCGGGTGCGGAGCTCGCCGAACCACGGCTCGTGGCGCTCGTAGAGGTGGTGCATGATGCCGGTGCCGCGGGTCTCGGTGAGGAACTCGGTACGGAAGCCGATCAGGCCACGCGCCGGGACGAGCCACTCCATGCGGAGCCAGCCGGTGCCGTGGTTGATCAGCTCTTCCATCCGGCCCTTGCGGGTGGAGAGCAGCTGGGTGATGGCACCCATGTACTCGTCGGGGGAGTCGATGGTGAGGCGCTCGACCGGCTCGTGGATCTTGCCGTCGATGGTCTTCGTGACCACCTGCGGCTTGCCGACGGTCAGCTCGTAGCCCTCGCGGCGCATCTGCTCGACCAGGATGGCGAGAGCAAGCTCACCACGGCCCTGAACCTCCCAGGCGTCCGGGCGCTCGGTGTTCAGGACGCGGAGCGAGACGTTACCGATCAGCTCCTTGTCGAGGCGGTCCTTGACCATGCGCGCGGTGACCTTGGAGCCCTTGACCCGGCCGACCAGCGGCGAGGTGTTGGTGCCGATGACCATCGAGATGGCCGGCTCGTCGACGCTGATCAGCGGCAGCGGGATCGGGTTCTCGGCGTCCGCGAGGGTCTCACCGATCATGATCTCCGGGATGCCGGCGACGGCCATGATGTCGCCGGGGCCGGCGCTCTCGGCCGGCTTGCGCTCGAGGCCCTCGGTGATCAGCAGCTCGGAGATGCGCACGTTGGAGATCGTGCCGTCGGTCTTGCACCAGGCCACGGTCTGGCCCTTGCGGATGGTGCCCTCGTGCACGCGGCAGAGCGCGAGACGGCCGAGGAACGGCGACGCGTCGAGGTTGACGACGTGTGCCTGGAGCGGGGCGCCCTCGGTGTACTGCGGGGCCGGGATGGTGTCGAGGATCGTGCTGAACAGCACGTCGAGGTTGTCGCTGTCCTCGGGGACCGTGCCGTCCTTCGGCTGGGTCAGCGAGGCGATGCCGTCACGGGCGCACGCGTAGACGATCGGGAACTCGATCTGGTGCTCGTCGGCGTCGAGGTCGAGGAAGAGCTCGTACGTCTCGTCGACGACCTCCTTGATCCGGGCGTCGGGACGGTCGACCTTGTTGATGATCAGGATGATCGGGAGCTTCGCCGCGAGGGCCTTGCGCAGCACGAAGCGGGTCTGCGGGAGCGGGCCCTCGGAGGCGTCCACGAGGAGGGCGACGCCGTCGACCATGGTGAGGCCGCGCTCGACCTCACCGCCGAAGTCGGCGTGGCCGGGGGTGTCGATGATGTTGATGGTGACGGGTTCGCCCTCGGTGGGCTGGTAGCTGATCGCCGTGTTCTTGGCGAGAATGGTGATGCCCTTTTCCCGCTCCAGGTCCATGGAGTCCATCACGCGGTCGGCCATCTCGCCGCGCGCGTGGGACTGGCTGCCCTGGCGCAGCATGGCGTCGACCAGGGTGGTTTTGCCATGGTCGACGTGAGCGATGATGGCGACGTTGCGTAGGTCGGTGCGGGTCTGCATAGACCTATTGTCCCTGGCTCAGGTTGCCGTTCGGGACACGGGGTCAAGTCCCCGAACTTGTGGTCGTTTGGTCGGTTTTACGGTCTGCGCAAAACGCCGGACTGCTGTTAGCGTCCACCTTCGATGTCTTTCGGGGGAAGGTTCTCATCGATGAAATCGGTGTTACGGACGCGTCTCGTGTGTGCTGCGGTGGTGCTGGTGGTCGCGGGCGGTTGCGGCCTGGCCGGAGCCTCGGAAGAGGACAAGGCGGTCGCGCCGGTCGCTGTCGTGCCGTCGGCGACCGAGGAGTCCCCGGAGCCGGCGATCACCGACGATCCGGTGGCCGAGGAATCGCCGTCGCCCACGCCGAGCAAGACCTCGAAGAAGCCGAAGCCGAGCAAGACGTCGGCCACGCCGACTGAGGACCCGAACAACTTCCAGCCCCCGGACTGCGCGGACTTCGAGGGCAAAGAGGTTTCCAAGGCCAAGGCGAAATCGGCGCTGAACGCGGCCGCGACCAAGACGTACTGGCCGGGGTCGGCGCCGAAACTGAAGGTGCCGGCGGACCTGATCCGGGCGGTGTCGTGGCACGAGAGCGGCTGGACGTCGAACATCGTGAACTGCGACGGCGGCTTCGGGCTCATGCAGGTGATGCCGGAGACCGAGGAGTTCATTAACCAGCGCTTCGAGCAGTCGTACGACTCACACGCGTACAAGCAGAACGCCGTCGTCGGGGCGAATTACCTGGCGTGGCTGACCAAGGCGTTCGGTGACGCGTACTTCAAGAAGAACTACAGCCTGAGCCCGGCGAAGTGTAAATCGGACTCGTCGCTCTGCCTGCTGAACATGGTGATCGCCGGATACAACATGGGCCGAGGCTCGGTCGACGAGGGTTACGCGAACGGCGAGCTGGTCAACCCGGACTACGTGAGCACCGTCCGCCACCTGATGCGTGATTGCTACTGCGACAGGTACTGAGCAGGGCCGGTCCCGGCCGCGCCGGGGTCGCGAGCTACACTGGTGGTAGAACCCGAGACCCCCTTTGTTCCATCGTTTTGACCCTTGTGTCGAAGCGGTAGTAGGGTCTCGGGGTTGTCGTGTGTCGTTGATGCTGGCGAGCTGCGTTGTCTCGGCCCGCAGCTCACCCTAAGGAGCCTTACCCGATGCCTCCCAAGGCCAAGAAGAAGACCCATGAGGTAACCCTCGCACTTGAGGCGGGTAACGCCGCGATGGTCGACCTCGGTAAGATGCTCGGCCCGACCGGTGCCAACATGCGTGCCGTCAAGGTCGAGTACGACGAGGCCACGTCGAAGAACCGCGGCGAGATCATTCCGGTCATCGTCTCGGTCTTCGAGGACCGTAGCCACTCGCTGGTGTACAAGACGCCGCCGACCAGCTTCCTCATCAAGAAGAGCCTGGGTATCCCGTCCGGCGCGGCCAACCCGCTCACCACGACCGTTGGCACGCTCAGTGCCACGCAGGTCAAGGAGATCGCGGAGCGCAAGCTGCCCGACCTCAACGCGAACGACCTCGATGCTGCCATCCAGATCGTCAAGGGCACTGCCCGGTCGATGGGTGTCAAGGTCGCCTGACGCGCCTGAAATGCTGAACTGCCTGAACTGAAGTGAGCGGGTCCCGGCGAAAGCCGGGGCCCGCTCCTTTTTCATCGCCCTTTCGGGGTGATCACTTCGCCGATCAGGCCGTAATCCAGGGCCTCGGCGGCGCTCAGGCTGCGACCCGAGGACAGATCGTCCTCGACCCGGCTGCGCGGCTGACCGGTCACCTCGGCGAGCCGGACCACCGCTTCCTCCAGCTCACGCAGGTGCTGCCCGGCCGCGGCGGCCACCTCGTCGGCCGTGCCGGTGACGCCGGCGGCCCGAGGCTCGGCCAGTTTGAACCGGGCATGCCGATATGCCGCACGCTGGTCCGCCGCGGCGAGCACGGCCAGGACCGCGCCGCCTGCCTCCGACGTGACGAGGGCGTGCAGCGGCGCGGTCAGCGCGTCGATCACGTCGATGACCGACAGGGCGGCGCTCAGATCACCGGCCGGACTCGCCACGTGCAGGTGAATCGGGTCGGGTCCGGCTGAGTCGAGGGTCAGCAGCGCGGCCATCACCCCGGTCGCCGTCTCCGCTGTGAGCTGGCCGCGCAGCATCACGATGCGCTGGTCGAAGAGCCGCTCCTCCAGCCAGCCCGGCAGACCCGGTCCGTTGCCGGGCATGTGCGGCTGCCACTCGGGCTGTGGGTGCGGCGGCGGGAAACCCCACCGGTTCGGATCGTGTCGACCTTCCACCGCTACCTCCAGTGCTCGGGGGTTCTCGCCAGAGTAGCCACCGGCGACAGGCATCGATGAGGGTTCCGCTGATGGCCGAACCATCGAGCGACCCGCGAAGCACACCGACAGGCGAAACGTGCCGATAACCGGAGAGGACTAGGGTCCGGCCATGTCCGGGCCCCGACGTCGATCGGCCCTGCTGGCGCGGCTTGCCGACCGGCCGGGCGGCAGCGCGCAGAGCGTGATCCTCGACGAGCTGCGCACGATCATCCTGCACGGCGAGGTGCCACCCGGCTCGGCCATCCCCGTGGATGCGGTGGCCACGGCGTTCAAGGTGAGCCGGATACCCGTACGCGAAGCCCTGATGACGTTGATCGGGGAGGGTCTTGTCGATCACCGGCCGAACGGCGGTTATCGGGTCGCGATGCTGACGGCCCGCGAGTTCGGCGAGATCTATCTGGTCCGGGAGGCGCTCGAATCGGCGGCGCTGCGTGCCGCGGTCGCCGGCGCCACCGACGAGGACGACGGCCAGGCCCGGAACGCGCTGCGGGCCCTGGACGCGGCGATCGAGACCGACGACAGCGGTGCGGCGTACCACCGGGAGAGCCGACGGTTCCACCTCGCGCTGATCGGGGCGTGCCGGATGGGCCGGTTGCTGCACATGCTGGAGTCGGCGTGGAACATGACCGAGCCGCTGCGCCCGATGTCGCACCTGACCGCCGCCGACCGGGAATTGCTGCACTCGGATCATGCCGGGATGCTCGCGGCGTTCCTGCGCCGGGACGAGCAGGCGCTCGCGCTGGTCTGCGCGGCGCATCACCACCGGCTTCAGGACTTCATCTCCGACCTGCCCCAGCACACCGGCCTCTTCGCCGAGGAATGACGCCGACGAGTAAATCACACTGTCCACATTGTGGAATCGAGGCTGTTCTGAGCTGCGGTTCCACCCGATAAACGAACGATAAACGGCGTCTGGAAACGCTCTTTATCGATCCCCGACCGGTACGGTGCCGCAGTGCTTCCTTCGATCATCGCTGAGCGTTACCGCCTCACCGGCCGGATCGGCCAGGGCGGGATGGGCCGGGTCTGGGCGGCCCGCGACGAGCTGCTCGGACGCGACGTCGCGATCAAGGAGCTCGTTCCTCCGCCAGGGCTGACCGAATCCGAACTGCGCACGCTGCGCGACCGCGCCATCCGCGAGGCACGCGCCATCGCCCGGCTCGACCAGGCCAACGTGGTCCGCGTCCACGACGTGGTGTTCCACGCCGACGTGCCGTGGATCGTCATGGAGCTTGTCGAGTCCCGGTCGCTCTACCAGGTGGTCCGGGCCGAGGGGCCGATGGCGCCGGAGATGGCGGCCCGGATCGGCCTGGGCGTGCTGGCCGGCCTGCGTGCCGCGCACCGTGCCGGAATCCTGCACCGCGACGTGAAACCGGGCAACGTCCTGCTGGCCCACGACGGCCGCGTGGTGCTGACCGATTTCGGTCTGGCGACGGCCGCCGGCGACTCCAGCATGACCAGCACCGGAGTGGTGCTCGGCTCGCCGTCCTACCTGGCCCCGGAGCGCGCTCTGGACGGCGAGATCGGCCCGGCCGCCGATCTGTGGTCACTCGGAGCGACGCTTTACGCGGCCGTCGAGGGGCGTCCGCCCTACGACCGCTCGTCGCCGATGGCCACCCTGACCGCCCTCGCCACTGAGCTGCCGGCGCCTCCGGAGCGCGCCGGCTCGCTGCGCCCCGCGCTGATCGCGCTCCTCCAGAAGAACCCCGCCGAGCGCGCCGACGCCGAAACTGCCCAGCGACTCCTGGTCGCGGCCATGGTGGGCGCTCGCCCTGCGAGCCGCGCCGCAGCCTTTCCCGACGAGCCGAGGGTACGCACCAAAGCCCCCGAAGTTCCGGAAGAGCAACCCGCGACCCGGCCGGCGGTCGCGCCGGGTGGTGGGGAGGGTCCGGAGGTCGCGGCCGGGTTGTCAGGGGGCGCGGTTGATGCGGTTGTGGGGCTGACGTCCGTACCCAAGAAGGGCCGGCGGCGGACCGCTCTGCTTGCCGCCGCGGGGTTGATCGCGCTGGGGCTGGCCGCTCAGCCGGCGGTGAGTGCGCTTGTCGGTGGGGATCCGGCGCCGGCCGAGGTGGGGCAGGGAGCGATTCCGCAGCCTGGAGTTTCGGGGGCGGCCGGGGGGAGTGGGGCGACGATCGCGCCCGGTCCGGTGCCGTCATCTTTGCCGGTAAAGGCGGCAAATCCGGAAAAGTCGCCGCGAGGGTCGGCTCCGGCCGTGAGCGGAACGGCTGCCACCAGGACGACCGCGGCGGCGGCGACCACCACCGCGGGGAGCGGGGCGGGGGCTACGACCGCGCCCGCGGGAGCGGCGGCGACCACCGCCACCAGCGCGACCACCGCGGCGACGGCGGTGGGGCGCGAGGTGAAGAGCATGGGGACCGGGACGTGCCTGCACGCGACCGCCGCCCGGGTCGTCCTCAACGGTTGCACGGGTGTGGCCGAGCAACGTTTCAGCTTCCCGGGCGACGGCACGATGCGGGTCGGTGGCCGGTGTGTCCAGATCGGCGACACCGGAGACGGCACGCTGCTCCAGACCGCCACCTGCACCGGATCGTCCGCGCAGATGTTCACCTACAACAGCTCGTATGACCTGGTCAGCGAGTGGGCGGTGAAGTGCGTGGACGTGCCGGACGCGAGTACCGCTGACGGTGTGCGGGCGCAGATCTGGGAGTGCACCGGCGCATCGCAGCAGAAGTGGAGCTACTGAGCCCGCTTGGTCAGGCGCTGCGCAGGTTCAGCAGGCCGGCGAGGCGGGCCAGGACCGGGCGTGCCTCCAGGTGCAGGCGGGCGATGTTGAGCCCGCCGTCACCGATCACGGCAAGCAGAGCCAGGTCGCCGATCGCGTAGACCGACAGGTACCCGTTCTGGTTGTGGATCGTGACGTCCGCGAAGCCGCCCTGTTGCAGCACCGCGCCGGTGGTCCGGCTGATGCCGTGCGCGCCGGCCGCGAGGGCCGCCACGTCGTGCGGTTCCGGGCCGGAGGTGTTGTCGTGCAGGATGAGCAGGCCGTCGACGCCCGCCACCACGCAGCCCAGCACGCCGGGAACCTGGTAACGCAGCGCGGCGAGCTCGGCGTAGACCGGCTTGTACGTGTCGCCGGGGGCCGTCATACGTCCAGGTCCCGCTCGATCTTGCGGAGCTGGTGACGGGCCAGACCGAGGTTGGCGCGGGTCTTGTCGAGCGAGACGTACAGGAAGAACGACTCGCCGTGCCGCTTGTTCTGGAGCAGGCGGATCAGGTGGTACTGCGAGTCGAGCGTGATCAGGATGTCCTCGATGCCGTCCTGGAGGCCGAGCATTTCGAGGGTGCGTACCTTGGCACGGATCACGTCGGTGTTGCCGGCCGCGGCGATGTTCATGTCCATCGTCTGACCGCCGCCGAGCACGCCCAGAGTGAGGCCGCTGGTGTAGTCCACGAGTGCCACACCGATCGCGCCCTCGATGCCCATCGCTTCTTTAAGGGCAGTCTCGATATTCACTGCTGGTACTCCGTTTCGCTGGCGAGAGGGGGCCGCCGACATGATCGGCGGGCCCAACAGTGGCACGCGATATTTGCTCAAGCACTGAACTAAAGCCATCACGGGCCAACTGGTGTTGATCTCCGAGCGGTCGACCCCGGTGGGGGTCGCCCGAACGTCAGCGAACGCGGCGAGTCGAGGGATGGACAGCCGTGGTCAGGCGTTTTCTAGAAGGAGCGATGCCAGGTCAGCGTGAGATAGACGCTGAAGAATGTGGAGAAAAGGGCGAGCCCGCCGACGACCACGTACGGGACCACGCGGTTGTGACTGCGCCGCATCGCGTAGACCACCGGCAGCAGGAGCGGGAAGGCCGGGATGAGCATCCGTGCCTTCGCCCAGTAGAACCAGTCGCCGGTCACCGCGATGAACACGACGACACCGGCGTAGACCAGCAGCGGCCACGGCAGCCGTTCACCGAGCGCCACCACGAACAGCCCGAGGGCCAGCAGCAGGACCAGGCTCACCTCGGTCAGTTCGAGCGAGATCCGGTTGTCGAGCAGCATGTTCGAGAACGTGGACAGGGTGTAACCGCCGCCGTCGAAACCCATCTTCCAGGTCTCGTTCTGCACGTAGAAGTAGCCGTCGGCGCGGCCCAGCCGGATGCCGACCCAGGCCATGTACCCGACCAGGCCGAGCGGGGCGATCAGGCCGGCCACCCAGGCCCGCCACTCCCGCGGGTTCCGGACCACCGCGACCAGCGCGGTCAGCACGACCGCGGCGATCACCGCGGCGCCGGTCGGCCGGGTCAGCCCGGCGAGCAGGCAGAGAACGCCGGCGGTCAGCCAGTTCTTGCGGAGCGCGGCCAGCAGCGAACCGGCGGCCAGGGCGGTGAACAGCGGCTCGCTGTACCCCATCGAGAGCACGATGCCGTGCGGCACGACCGACCAGAGGCCGGCCAGCAGGATGCCGGTCATCCGGTCCCGCAGGTAACTGCCGAGCGCGTACAGGGTGGCCGCCGCGGCCAGGCCGGTCGCCCAGGAGACCAGCAGCAGCGCGGTGCCGACCGAGACCGGCAGCACGAACGCGACGGCCGCCGACAGACCCGGGTAGAGCGGGAAGAACGCCAGGTTCGACATCTCCGGAACACCCTTATCGGTGAACGAGATGACGGTGTCGTATCCGTGCTCGGCGATGCCGGCGTACCACTTCGCGTCCCAGGCGAGCAGCAGGTCACGCCAGGCCGGTGTCTTCTCGTCGCGGCGCGCGTAGAAGATCAGCACGAGCACGTTGATGATGCGCAATCCGGCGTACAGGGCCATCGCGGCGCCCGCGCCGGCCAGCCAGCGAACGGTCTGCGGGTGCAGCCGGGGCGCGGTGGACGCCGGAGCGCTCGCCGGCGCAACCTCGGTCGTCGTCACAGGTGGCGCTCCTTGCATCGGCGGTCGATCTCGCCGCAGCACCGTACCCGGACCATCCGTTCGGGTGACAGTTGGGGAACCTTTGGGAGATCGAAGATATACAGTTCCGCACATCCGGGTGAAACAGCGGATTCATAGCGTGACGGCCATGGCCGACACCATCCCCAGCACGCACCACGAGGACCTGGTCGAAGCCGCCGGCATGCCGGTCGGTAGCGGCGTCATCAAGCCTGAATACGATCCCCGCCTCACCAACGAGGACCTGGCTCCGCTGCGGAAGCAGACGTGGGGCTCCTACAACATCTTCGCGTTCTGGATGTCCGACGTGCACAGCGTCGGTGGGTACGTCACCGCCGGTTCGCTGTTCGCCCTGGGACTCTCCAGCTGGCAGGTGCTCGTCTCACTGATCGTGGGCATCACGATCGTCTACTTCTTCTGCAACCTCGTCGCGAAGCCGTCGCAGGCCACCGGCGTTCCGTACCCGGTGATCAACCGGGTGGCGTTCGGTGTGCTCGGCGCGAACGTGCCGGCCATCATCCGCGGCCTGATCGCGGTCGCCTGGTACGGCATCCAGACCTACCTCGCCTCGGCGGCGCTGGACGTCGTCGTCCTCAAGCTGTGGCCGTCGCTGCTGCCGTACGCCGATGTGAACCAGTACGGCTTCCTCGGGCTGCCGCTGCTCGGCTGGTGCACGTACGCCGTGCTCTGGGTTCTCCAGGCCGCGGTGTTCTGGACCGGCATGGAGTCGATCCGGCGCTTCATCGACTTCTGCGGGCCCGCCGTCTACGTGGTGATGTTCGCGCTGACCGGTTACCTGATCTACAAGGCCGGCTGGGGCGCGATCGACCTGAACCTGGGTGACGTGGAGTACCACGGCCTGGACGCCGTCCCGGTGATGCTGGGTGCGATCGCCCTGGTGGTGTCGTACTTCTCCGGTCCGATGCTGAACTTCGGGGACTTCTCGCGGTACGGCAAGTCCTTCAAAGCCGTGAAGACCGGCAACTTCCTCGGTCTCCCGGTCAACTTCCTGATGTTCAGCATCCTGACCGTCGTCACGGCGAGCCTGACCCTGCCGGTCTTCGGCGAGCTGATCACCGACCCGGTCGCGACCGTCGCCCGGATCGACAGCACGTTCGCGATCGTCCTCGGCGCGCTGACCTTCACCATCGCCACGATCGGCATCAACATCGTCGCGAACTTCATCTCGCCGGCGTTCGACTTCTCCAACGTGAGCCCGCAGAAGATCTCCTGGCGGGCCGGCGGCATGATCGCGGCGGTCGGCTCGGTGCTGATCACCCCGTGGAACCTCTACAACAACCCCGATGTCATCCACTACACGCTGGAGACCCTCGGCGCCTTCATCGGACCGCTGTTCGGAGTGCTGATCGCCGATTACTACCTGGTCCGCAAGCAGCAGGTGGACGTCGACGCGCTCTTCACGATGAGCTCCACCGGCAAGTACTGGTACCGCAAGGGGTACAACCCGCCGGCGATCATCGCGACGGCGGTGGGCGCGGCGATCGCGATGATCCCGGTGCTCTGGACCGATGGACCGGGTATGCACGACATCGCCCAGTACAGCTGGTTCATCGGCTGCGGCCTCGGCTTCGTCGTCTACCTGGGCCTCCTCAAGCGGCAGCCGGCCCCTGCGTCGATCAAATCCTGATGCTCATCCGGGTCATCAATCCCAACACCACGGCGTCGATGACCAGCCTGATCGAGGCGAGCGCCCGGGCCGTCGCCGGCCCGGGCGTCGTCGTCGAAGGCGTCACTCCGGCGATGGGCCCGGCCTCCATCGAGAGCCATTACGACGAGGCCCTCGCGGTCCCGGGCCTGCTCGCCGAGGTCGCCGCGGGGGAGCGGGACGGCGCCGCCGGTTACGTCATCGCCTGCTTCGGCGACCCCGGATTGGATGCGGCCCGCGAGATCGCCGCCGGCCCGGTGGTCGGCATCGCCGAGGCCGCGATGCATGCGGCAGCGTTGCTCGGTCGCGGTTTCAGCGTTGTCACAACCCTTTCCCGTACGCGCGGACGAGCGTCGGATCTAGCGCATCGATATGTCGGGGCCGGCGCCTGCAAAGGCATTCATGCCTGTGAGATTCCGGTGCTCGAACTCGAGGGTGATCCGACGGTTCTGCCCCGGGTGGCCTCGCTGGCCGCGCACGCCTTGGAAACGGATGGATCCGACGTCATCGTGCTCGGCTGTGCCGGGATGGCGGATCTCTGCTCGGAACTTTCGGCTCGGTTGGGCGTACCCGTGATCGACGGTGTCGCGGCCGCGACCCTCATGGTCCAAGCGCTGGTCACGCTGGGTTTGGGCACGTCCAAGCGAGAGGAGTACGCGAAGCCGCCGGCCAAGCGATACTCGGGAATACTCCACGGCTTCATGCAACCCGGCTGAGACGCGAGTCGTCAGGGAGGTGTGAGAGCGAAGGAGGGGCTCGTGTGAAGAACGAGCGTGATGAGCAATTCCACCGCTTCGTGGCGGCGAAACGTGCCGGGCTGGTGCGGACGGCCACTCTGCTGACGGCGGGCGACGCCCACCTGGCCGAGGACCTGGTCCAGTCCGCGCTGACGAAACTGTACGTCGCCTGGCCGGCGTTCCAGCGAGCCGACAACCCGGACGGGTACGTGCGGCGGACACTGGTGAACGCGTTGACGGACGAGCGGCGTCGCTGGTGGCGCCGGCGGGAACGGACGATGGCCGAGCTGCCGGAACACGCGGCAGCGGAGGTGCCGGGCGGGGAACTCTCGGACGGGCTGCGCGCGGCCCTGAAGGAGCTGCCACCACGGATGCGGGCGGCGTTGGTGTTCCGCTACTTCTACGACCTCGACGTCGCCGACACCGCCGACGCCCTCGGATGTTCCGAGGGAACGGTGAAGAGCCAGACCGCCCGGGCCCTCGACCGGCTCCGAGCGGTTCTCGGCACTCCACTGAACACTCCGTTGACCAGGAGCTTTTCATGACTGATCTCTATGACGGGCTGGAGCGACTCGCCGGACCGGCAGCCGATCCGACCTCCGAGGTGATCCAGGCCGACCTGGCCCGGGGCCGTAGTGCCCTGCGCCGCCGCCGGCTCGTCCAGACCGGTGGGGCCTCCGCGTTCGCTGTCGCCGCCGTCGCCGCGGCCGTCGCGTTCGCCACCGCTGGGGCGGCGCCCGCCTCGGCGCCGCTCGCTGCCCCGGCGCCCGCGGTGAGTTCCGTGGTGCCCAGCAAGCTGGTGCCCACCAAGCTGGTGGCGTACCAGGGTGAGCAGCCCGACGCATTCGAACTCGACCAGGTTCCGGAGGGCTGGATCCTCCAGGGCAACGACAACAGCGGTCTGGTGCTGGCACCCGACGGGCCGCTCGCCGGCCCGTCCAGCGGTCCCGACGCGGGCGCCAACAGCGACCCGCACAGTTTCGTCGGCAAGATCGCTGTGATGCTCCAGGACGCCGGCGCGCCGGCCGAGCTGGGCGGCAAGAAGGTCACCGTCGGTGAGAACACCGGTGTGCTGACCAAGATGCTCGACCAGACCGACGGGTGGGCGCTGTTCCTCGAACTGCCCGACCAGGGTTACCTGGTGATCCAGGTGTGGGACAACCTGGGCTGGGGCGAGACGCAGGTGCTGGAGTTCGCCGAGGGGATCCACGTGAACGGGAACGCCACGAAGAGCGTCGGCTGATCTTCCACTGAGGGTTTGTCGCGGGAGACCGGAGCAGTTGAGATGCCCCGGTCTCCCGCTTTTTCATGTCTACCAGCCGCGCGCACGCCACTCGGCGAGCTGCGGGCGCTCGGCGCCGAGCGTGGAGTCCTTGCCGTGACCGGGATAGAAGACGGTGTCGTCGCCGAACCGGCCGAAGATCTTGCTCTCCAGATCGTCCATGATCTCTGTGTGGTTCTCCGGGGTGGCCGTCTTGCCGTGCCCGCCGGGGAAGAGGCTGTCCCCGGTGAACAGGTGTTTGCCCTGGTAGGACAGCACGATCGAACCCGGCGTGTGCCCGACGATGTGGATCACGTCGAGGCTGGCACCGCCGACCTCGACCACGTCGCCGTCGCGCAGCGTGCGGGTCACCACCGGGATGCCCTGGGCGTCGTCGACGTGCGCCAGTGACTCCGCCCCGGTCGCGAGGGTGATCTCCTCCAGCGCCTGCCAGTGGTCCTGGTGCCGGTGCGTGGTCACCACGGCGCGCAGGCCGCCGGAGCCGATCAGGTCCTGCAGGGTGCCGGCGTCGTTCGCCGCGTCGATCAGGAGGCGTTCGCCGCCGTGTTCCAGCAGGTAGGCGTTGTTGTCCATCGGGCCGACCGACACCTTGGTCATGGTGAGGCCACCGCCGAGATCCGTGCTCATTTCCACCTCGCTGGCTTGGGTAGTTCCCCGTCGGGAGCGACGGTCAGGTCTGTGCCGTCGGCTCGCCCGATCAGCCAGCCGGCAAGCGACTTGGTCGGACCGCCGATCACCGGGCCGCTGTCTCCGATCGTCAGCGGGTGCTCCAGGCCGAGCGGACGCAGCACCATGGCGGGCGCGTCGGCCGGTGGCTGCGCCACGAATTCCCGCAGCAGGCGCAGCGCGAAGGCGTCCGTCCACTCCTGCGCGGTGTAGTCGCGGGCCAGGTCGACCCGGTGCACCTCGATCTCGCGCAGCCTGCCCCACGGCACGCCGGCGGCGGACTGGCCGATCGCCGGCAGGTGGGTGAACCAGGCGCTCGCCGGCATCGAGGCGGCCGCGTCGGCGAACCGGTCGTGCGCGGCCCGCAGGTCGTCGAGCTGCTCGGCCAGCGGCCGGCCGGACCCGGACTCGATGGCCTCGTCACGGGCGGCGCGGCTCGCGTACAGCTGTGCCTCGGCGCCGGTGCGCGCGGCGACCAGCAGGTTCGTCAGGGCGTCGGCGTTGCGGGCCAGGTGGGTCAGGACGTGCCCCACTGACCAGCCGGGCAGCCCGGACGGCTCGGCGAGCACGCCGTCGTCCCAGCTCTCCGCGTCACGCAGCAGCGCATCGGTGGACTCTTCCACGTCGGTCATCAGGACCAGCGGATCCATGGTCACGTGCCGACCCTATCGGAAATCGCTTTCGCCCCGGTCACCGTGAACGTACCGTCGTTTCTGCCGCGTAGATCGATCGAATCCCAGCGGGGAGGTGAGGAACGTGCAGTTCATCGATGTCGCGTTTTGTCACCCCGGGGGCCGCTGTACCCCACGACCGTAAAAGGATTCTCATGTCGTACGACCTGTCCCAGCTGGGCTGGGACGAGACTTTCGCATCCGCGTACCGGCCTTTCGACCGCGCCGACGCACTACCCGGGCGGGTTCTGCGTGCTGACCGAGGCGTCTGCACGGTGCTCACCGCGGCCGGCGCCACCCGCGCCAGCCTGGGCGGCAGCGTGCTGCTCGACGCCGCCCGCGACCCGGCGGGGCTGCCCTGCTCCGGCGACTGGGTGGT
Source organism: Actinoplanes lutulentus (assembly GCF_003259845.1). Classification (GTDB taxonomy): domain Bacteria; phylum Actinomycetota; class Actinomycetes; order Mycobacteriales; family Micromonosporaceae; genus Actinoplanes; species Actinoplanes lutulentus. The sequence goes on along the minus strand of NZ_QLMJ01000007.1, from coordinate 310,372 downwards.
GCTGCGTCAGTGGCCGGACCGCCGGACCACACTTGAACTGGTGCTGCCACGGCACACCACACTGATTCGGCGTACCGCCGACAAGGACTCCTCCGGGCAGGTCCTGGCGGCCAACATGGACGTCGTCGCGGTGGTCGAGCCGATCCATCCCGAACCCGACGACGGCCGTGTCGAACGTCTCCTGGCGCTCGCCTGGGAGTCCGGGGCCGAGCCGCTGCTGGTCCTCACCAAATGCGACACCACGCCCGACCCGGTCGCGATCGCCCGCCAGATGGCCGAGCTGGCACCCGGCGTGCCGGTCCTGCCGGTGAGCGTCCGCTCCGGTGACGGGCTCGCCGAGCTCCGCGCGGCCGCGGCGGGCCGGACCGTCGCCCTGCTGGGCCGCTCCGGCGCCGGTAAATCGACGCTGGTGAACGCGCTGGCCGGCGCCGCCGTGATGCCGGTGCAGACGATCCGGGACGCCGACGGCAAGGGCCGGCACACCACCGCCTATCGCAACCTGGTCACCCTGCCCGGCGGAGGTGCGGTGATCGACACACCCGGCATCAGAGGCGTGGGCCTCCTGGACACCGCCGACGGCCTGGAACGGGCTTTCGCCGACATCACCGGACTGGCAGCACACTGCCGCTTCGACAACTGCCGGCACGAGACCGAACCGGCCTGCGCGGTGCAGGCGGCCCTGACCGGGGGAACACTGACGGCCCGCCGCCTGGCGAGCTGGCGCAAGCTGAACCACGAGGTCCAGGTGGAGAGCGCCCGCCGCTCCGCGCGGCTTGCCCGCTAGGGCTCTGGCACAATTCGGCCGGTGCGTGCGGCTGAAGAGATGATCGAGGAGCCGGTGTCGACCGCGGGGGAGGTTCCTGCGGCGACCGGGTCCTGGTGGCTCCGGCGGATCGACGTCTGGGTTCCGCTGGGTTACCTGCTGCTCGCGATCGTGGTGCTGATCCGGCTCTGGATCGACCCCAACGGACGGGTGCTGGCCAGCAACGACGACGACCACGGCGTCTTCCTCTTCGTGCTGGCGCACGCCGACCGGGTGATCTTCGACGGGGCGTCGCCGTTCTTCAGTGATCGGCTGAACGCCCCCGTCGGGGTCAACATGATGGCGAACACGTCGATCCTGGCGCTGAGCCTCCCGCTGGCGCCGATCACCCACTTCCTCGGCGCGGGCGTGTCGGTCGCGCTCCTGATCACTCTCGGCCTGGCCGGGACCGCGTACGCCTGGTACTGGGTTCTCTCCCGGCACCTGGTCCGCAGCCGGGTGGCGGCGGCGATCGGCGGCGTGTTCTGCGGGTTCGCGCCGACCATGGTGTCGCACGCGAACGGGCACGTGAACTTCGTCAACCAGTACGTGGTGCCGTTCATCGTCTGGCAGGTCCTGCGGCTGCGGGAGCCGGGGCGGGCGCTGCGCGGCGGGATCATCCTGGGCCTGCTGATCGTGCTCCAGTGCTTCATCAACGAGGAGACGCTGCTCTTCACCGCACTGACACTGGGCGTGTTCGTGGTCGCGTACGCGGTCATGGCCTTTGACGTGGTCCGTGCCGTGTGGAAGCGATTCCTCGCCGGGCTCGGGGTCGCCGCCGCCACCGCCGGGGTGCTGCTGGCCTATCCGCTCTGGTACCAGTTCTTCGCGCCCGGCAACTACCACGGCCAGCCGTTCGAGCCGGACATGTACGTCACCGACCTGGCCTCGCTCTTCGGGTTCGCCCGGCAGTCGCTGGCCGGCAACGCGGCGCTGACCCGGAGCATGAGCGTCAGCGCGACCGAGGACAACACGTTCTTCGGGCCGTTCGGGTTCGTGATGATCGTGGTGGCCGTGGTCATGGTGTGGCGGAACGTCGCTGCCCGTGCCGCCGGGATCGCCGGTCTGGTGCTGCTGCTGATGTCGTTCGGCCCGGTGCTGAAGGTGTTCGGTCGCGACACCGGTATCCCGCTACCGTTCGGCCTGATCAGCCACGTTCCGATCATCGACCTGGTCAGTGTGACGAGGTTCGCGATGGTGCCGGCGACGATCGTCGGGGTGCTCTACGCGCTGGCCGCCGACAAAGTCCGTATTTATCCGGACAAAAAGCGGAGGCTCTTCTGGATCGGCATGACGCTCGCCCTCGTGCCGCTCATCCCGAAGCCGCTGCCCGTCGTCGAGGGCGAGCCCCTGCCGGCCTTCCTCACCCAGGGCACCTACAAGGAGTACGTGGCGAACGACCGCACCCTGATCACCGTGCCCCTGCCGGAGGTCACCACCGGTCGCACCGGCATGCGCTGGGCCACCCTGATGAACCTGGACTACGCCACGCCGCGCGGATATTTCATGGGCCCGGTGAATCCGCCGGCTGACGACACCGGTTCCTGGAACGCGCCCCGCCGCTTCACCTCCGACCTGCTCTGGCGGGTCCGGGAGTACGGTCGAGTGCCTGAGCTCACCGACGCCGACCGGGCCCGGATCACCGAGGACCTGATCTTCTGGCGAGCCGGCGTGATCATCCTGGTGCCCGGGGGCCGCAACCCTGAGGCACAGCGTGAGCTGCTGGTCGACGCGCTCGGCGAACCGAAGTCAGCCGGTGGTGTGGAGTTCTGGGACATGCGGAGTCTGCCGGTTCCTCCGAAGGAGTGACGGGGAATGTTCGCCATCTGCTAGGCGCTGAACCTGGGTCGCCAGAAAATGTCATACCCCCTGGCTAAAGTGTCTGCTCGACTCATACACCTGTACGGAGAGGCTGGCAGTGGCCGACCGACTGACTATTCGTGGCGCTCGCGAGCACAACCTGCGCGACGTCAACCTGGACCTGCCCCGCGACGCCATGATCGTCTTCACGGGCCTGTCCGGCTCGGGCAAGTCCAGCCTCGCCTTCGACACGATCTTCGCGGAGGGACAGCGGCGTTACGTCGAGTCCCTGTCGTCGTACGCACGGCAGTTCCTCGGCCAGATGGACAAGCCCGACGTCGACTTCATCGAGGGCCTGTCCCCGGCCGTGTCGATCGACCAGAAATCGACGAACCGCAACCCGCGTTCGACCGTCGGCACCATCACCGAGGTCTACGACTACCTGCGCCTGCTCTTCGCCCGCGCCGGCACCCCGCACTGCCCGGTCTGCGGCGAGCGGATCAGCAAGCAGACGCCGCAGCAGATCGTCGACCGGGTGCTCGCCATGGACGAGGGCACCCGCTTCATGGTGCTCGCCCCGGTGGTCCGCGGCCGCAAGGGTGAATACGTCGACCTCTTCGCCGAGCTGCAGTCCAAGGGCTTCGCCCGGGCCCGGGTCGACGGCACGGTCCACCCGCTGACCGAGCCGCCGAAACTGAAGAAGCAGGAAAAGCACACCATCGAGGTGGTCGTCGACCGCCTCAGCGTCAAGTCGTCCAGCAAGCAGCGGCTCACCGACTCGGTGGAGGCGGCGCTCGGCCTGGCCGGCGGCATCATCCTGCTCGACTTCGTCGACCTGCCGGAGGACGACCCGGAACGGGAGCGGCGCTTCTCCGAGCACCTGGCCTGTCCGAACGATCACCCGCTCGCCATCGAGGACCTCGAGCCCCGGGTGTTCTCCTTCAACGCGCCGTACGGCGCGTGTCCCGAGTGCACCGGCCTCGGGACCAAGAAGGAGGTCGACCCCGAGCTGATCATCCCGGACGAGGAGGCCACCCTCCGCGACGGCGCGATCCAGCCGTGGTCCGGCGGCACCACCCAGGAGTACTTCCTGCGCCTGCTCGAGGCGCTCGCCGACGCGGAGAAATTCAGCATCGACACGCCGTGGCGGCAGCTCTCCAGCCGGGTGCAGAAAACCATCCTGCACGGGTCGGACGACCAGGTCCACGTCCGCTACCGCAACAAGTACGGCCGCGAGCGCTCCTACTACACCGGCTTCGAGGGCGTGGTGCAGTGGATCGAGCGGCGGCACAACGACACCGAGAGCGACTGGTCGCGCGACAAGTACGAGGGGTACATGCGCGACGTGCCCTGCAAGGTCTGCGGCGGCGCCCGGCTCAAGCCCGAGGTGCTCGCGGTGACCCTGGCCGGCAAGAGCATCGCCGAGGTCTGCAACCTCTCCGTCGGCGAGTGCGCGGAGCTGCTGTCCGGCCTGGTCCTCGACGACCGGCAGAAGATGATCGCCGAGCGGGTGCTCAAGGAGATCAACGCCCGGCTGCGCTTCCTGGTCGACGTCGGCCTCGACTACCTGTCGCTGGACCGGGGCGCCGGCACGCTGTCCGGCGGCGAGGCGCAGCGCATCCGGCTCGCCACCCAGATCGGCTCCGGCCTGGTCGGCGTGCTCTACGTGCTGGACGAGCCGTCGATCGGCCTGCACCAGCGCGACAACCACCGGCTCATCGAGACGCTGGTCCGGCTGCGTAACCTCGGCAACACCCTGATCGTGGTGGAGCACGACGAGGACACCATCCGGACCGCCGACTGGATCGTCGACATCGGCCCCGGCGCCGGCGAGCACGGCGGCAAGATCGTGCACAGCGGCACCGTCGAGGGCCTGCTGGCGAACGAGGAGTCGCCCACCGGCGCCTACCTCTCCGGCCGCAAGTCGATCCCGATCCCGGCTTCCCGCCGCCCGCAGGAGGCCGGCCGCGAGGTGGTTGTGCACGGTGCCCGCGAGCACAACCTGCGCAACCTGACCGTCCCGTTCCCGCTGGGCCAGTTCATCGCGGTCACCGGTGTGAGCGGCTCGGGCAAGTCGACGCTGGTCAACGACATCCTGCACACGGTCCTGGCGAACCAGATCAACCGGGCCCGGCAGGTGCCCGGCCGGCACACCAAGATCACCGGCATCGAGAACATCGACAAGGTCGTCGGCGTGGACCAGTCGCCGATCGGGCGGACCCCGCGGTCCAACCCGGCCACCTACACCGGTGTCTTCGACCACGTCCGCAAGCTCTTCGCGGAGACCGCCGAGGCGAAGGTCCGGGGGTACGGCCCAGGCCGCTTCTCGTTCAACGTGAAGGGCGGCCGCTGCGAGAACTGCTCCGGCGACGGCACCATCAAGATCGAGATGAACTTCCTGCCGGACGTCTACGTCCCCTGCGAGGTGTGCAAGGGCGCTCGGTACAACCGGGAGACCCTTGAGGTGCACTACAAGGGCAAGACCATCTCCGAGGTGCTGAACATGCCGATCGAGGAGGGCGCGGAGTTCTTCTCGGCGCTCCCGGCGATCCACCGGCACCTGAAGACGCTTGTCGACGTCGGCCTCGGTTACGTGCGGCTGGGCCAGCCGGCGACCACCCTCTCCGGTGGTGAGGCGCAGCGCGTGAAGCTCGCCTCCGAGCTGCAGAAACGGTCCACCGGCCGGACCGTCTACGTTCTCGACGAGCCGACCACCGGCCTGCACTTCGAGGACATCCGCAAGCTGCTGATCGTGCTCAACGGCCTGGTCGACAAGGGCAACACGGTGATCACGATCGAGCACAACCTGGACGTCATCAAGACGGCCGACTGGCTGATCGACATGGGTCCGGAAGGCGGCCACAAGGGCGGTGTGGTGCTCGCCACCGGCACGCCGGAGGAGATCGCCGAGGTCGCCGAGAGCCACACCGGGCAGTTCCTGCGGCCGGTGCTCGGGCTGGCCGGCAAGCCGAAGGGCGCGACCGCGGCCACCGGCCGGGCCGGGAAGGCGAACAACCCGGCCCCGGCGCGAAAGACGCGGGCCAAGGCGACCGTGTGATTTAGGAATTTCTTAGACGCCTCATAGCGAAGCCGCCCGGTCGGGAAACTAACCTCGGCCGGGCGGTCGTATGGGCATGATTTCGGTAGTGACGGTGAACTGATCAACTGCCCAGCCGCGTATCCAAGGGCGACTCCGCGTGATGGCGAGCGGAAATCCAGTACTGGGAGGGCTACACATGACCGACGTGCAGACGAGGACCGAGGCCGCGACTCACCATGAGTGCGCCAGCGCCAGTGGCGCGACCTCGACGCGCCGCTGCATCCTGGTCGGCGCGGGAGCTCTCGGCGCCGGCGCGGTCCTGGCCGCTTGTGGCACCGACAGCAGCGGCACCAACCCGAACGGCACCGACTTCGACACCAACCCGGCACCGGCCGGCAGCACCGCGGCCGGCGGCACGGGTGACGGCGACACCGGTGACAGCGGCGGCAGCGCCACGGTCCTGGTGGCGGCGTCCAAGGTCGCTGTCGGCGGTGGCGTGATCACGAACGACCTGGTGGTCACCCAGCCGACCGAGGGCACCTTCAAGGCCTTCAGCAAGGTCTGCACCCACCAGGGCTGCGAGGTCAGTGAGATCGCTGACGGGCAGATCATCTGCCGCTGCCACAACAGCTTCTTCTCGATCAAGGACGGCGCTCCGACGTCCGGGCCGGCTCAGCAGCCGCTCACCGAGACCAAGGTCGAGCTCGATGGCGACAACGTGGTGAAAGCCGCCTGATCGCGTGACGTGACAGGCCGGAGATCCGGCGCCGTGGCGGCGGCACCGGACCTCCGGTCGGGCAATTCTGTCAGTCCCAGGCACTACTGTTGGAGATGTGCCAGACCCGTCCACTTATCGTCCGGCTCCGGGTACCATCCCGGACGCCCCGGGTGTCTACCGCTTCCGCGACCCCGCCGGCCGGGTGATCTACGTCGGCAAGGCGAAAAGCCTGCGTAACCGGCTCAACTCCTACTTCGCCGACGTCTGGTCGCTGCATGCGCGCACCCAGCAGATGGTCACCACCGCCGGCAGTGTGGATTGGGTCACGGTCGGCACCGAGGTCGAGGCGCTCCAGCTCGAGTTCTCCTGGATCAAGGAGTTCGACCCCCGCTTCAACGTCAAATACCGCGACGACAAGTCGTACCCGTTCCTGGCCGTCACCCTCGACGAGGAGTTCCCCCGCCTCCAGGTGATGCGCGGCGCCAAGCGCAAGGGTGTCCGCTACTTCGGTCCCTACTCGCACGCCTGGGCCATCCGCGAGACGCTCGACCTGCTGCTGCGGGTCTTCCCGGCGCGCACCTGCTCGACCGGCGTCTTCAAACGGCACGGTCAGATCGGCCGGCCCTGCCTGCTGGGTTACATCGGCAAGTGCTCGGCGCCGTGCGTCGGCCAGGTCAGCGCCGAGCAGCACCGGGCGATCGTCGACGACTTCTGCGACTTCATGGCGGGCAAGTCCGACGCGTTCGTGCGACGGCTCGAGCGCGACATGCTGCAGGCCTCCGAGGAGCTCGAGTTCGAGCGGGCGGCCCGGCTGCGTGACGACATCGCGGCGCTGCGCCGGGCGATGGAGAAGCAGGCCGTGGTGCTCGGTGACGGCACCGACGCCGACGTGGTGGCCTTCGCCGAGGACCCGCTGGAGGCGGCGGTGCAGGTCTTCCACGTCCGGGACGGCCGGGTCCGCGGCCAGCGTGGCTGGGTGGTGGACAAGGTCGAGGACCTGAGCACCGGCGACCTGGTCCACCACTTCTGCACCCAGGTCTACGGTGGCGCCGAGGGGGAGAACGACGTTCCCCGCGAGCTGCTCGTGCCGGCCCTGCCCGAGGACGCCGACGCGCTCGCCGACTGGCTCACCGAGCGGCGCGGCAGCCGGGCGACCCTGCGGGTGCCGCAGCGCGGTGACAAGAAATCGCTGATGGAGACGGTGGCGCGCAACGCCGCCGAGTCGCTGCAGCGGCACAAGCTGCGCCGGGCCGGCGACCTGACGACCCGCAACAAGGCGCTGGAGGAGATCTCCGAGGCGCTCGGCATGGACACCGTTCCGCTGCGCATCGAGTGTTTCGACGTCTCGCAGATCCAGGGCACCGACGTGGTCGCCTCGATGGTGGTCTTCGAGGACGGCCTGGCCCGTAAGAGTGAGTACCGCCGCTTCGCGATCAAAGGCGCCACCGACGACCTCTCGGCGATGAGCGAGGTGATGCGGCGCCGGTTCGCCCGCTTCAAAGCACAGGAAGCCGTCATCGCGGAGGACCTGCCGGAGCCCGATGCCGACGGCGTCGTGCCGGTCACGCTGCCCGGCATCGATCCGCTCACCGGCAAACCGCGCCGGTTCGCGTACCCTCCGCAGCTTGTCGTCGTCGACGGTGGTCAGCCGCAGGTCAACGCGGTGGCCGCGGTCTTCTCCGAGCTGGGGATCACCGACGTCGCGCTCTGCGGGCTCGCGAAACGCCTCGAGGAGGTGTGGCAGCCGGGTGAGGACTTCCCGGTCATCCTTCCGCGCACGTCCGAGTCGCTCTATCTTCTGCAGCGCATCCGTGACGAGGCACACCGGTTCGCCATCACGTTCCACCGGGAGAGGCGTTCCAAGCGGATGACGGCCTCCGCGCTGGATGACATCGCCGGCCTCGGCGACGTGCGGCGCAAGGCCCTGCTGCGGCATTTCGGCTCGCTGAAACGCCTGGCCGCCGCGACGCCGGAGGAGATCTCCGAGGTGCCCGGCATCGGTCGGCGCACGGCCGAGACGGTCCTCGCCGCCCTTAACCCGGACCGGTAGCGGACAGGCTGTCCGGCGGTCGTCCAGGTGTCTCACGGCCTAGGATGTTGTGTCGCTCGTGCAATGCGAGCGAACCGACGCGGGAGGCGTGCGTGGACGAGGTAGTGGAGCCCGATGAGGCCGGTACCGACCTGGTGGTGGTGACCGGGCTCTCCGGCGGCGGGCGCAGCACGGTGGCCCGCGCGCTGGAGAACGTCGGCTTCTACGTGGTCGACAACCTGCCGCAGGCGCTGATGCTGGAGATGGCGGAGCTGGCCTTCGCGGCCGGTGGCGCGGCACGGCGTACCGCGATGGTGCTCGACGTGCGCAGCCGGGCGTTCTCCACCGACCTGGCGGGGGCGGTCCGTGAGCTCAAGGAACGCGGCTTCGCGCCGCGTGTGGTGTTCGTCGACGCCGATGACGAGGTGCTGATCCGGCGCTTCGAGTCGGTGCGCCGCTCGCACCCGCTTCAGGGCGACGGACGGCTGGCCGACGGGATCGCGGCCGAGCGCAAGCTGCTCGAGGAGGCCCGCGACCAGGCCGACGTGATCATCGATACCAGTCACCTGAACGTGAACCAGCTGCGGCGCCGGGTCGAGGAGCTGTTCAGCGGCGACGACTCGCGCCGGCTGCGGATCACCGTGCTGTCGTTCGGCTTCAAGTACGGCCTGCCGCCGGACGCCGACTACGTGCTGGACGCCCGGTTCCTGCCGAACCCGTTCTGGGTGCCGGAACTGCGCGAGCACACCGGCCTGGAGGAGGGCGTGAGCAGTTACGTCCTGGGCCAGGAGGGTGCCGGCGAGTTCGTCGGGACCTACGCCGGCCTGATCGCGGCGACCGCGCCCGGCTTCGAGCGCGAGGGCAAGCGGTACCTCACTGTCGCGATCGGCTGCACCGGCGGCAAGCACCGCAGTGTCGCGATCGCCGAGGAGCTCACCGCGCGGCTGTCCGGGATGCGGCTGTCCGCGCATACCTCGCACCGCGACCTGGGGCGCGAGTGACGGCGGCGGCTCCGATCCGGGTCGTGGCGTTCGGCGGTGGGCACGGCCTGAGCGCCTCGCTGCGCGCGTTGCGGCACTGCTCCCGGGATCTGAACCTGGAAATCACCGCGATAGTGACGGTGGGCGACGACGGCGGTTCCAGCGGGCGGCTGCGGGTGGAGCGTGACGCGCTGCTGCCCCCGGGTGATCTGCGCCAGGCGCTCGCGGCGCTGGCCGACGATCACCCGACGGCTCGGCGTACGGCGAGCCTGATGCAGCACCGGTTCGCGGCGATGCCGACCCAGCGCACCAGCCCTCCGGGGGAGCGGCGTGCCGACCGGTCGGTGGACACCCTGGCCGGGCACGCGGTGGGCAACCTGCTGCTGCTCGGGTTGATAGAGATGCTGGGCGACCCGGTGCGGGCCCTGGACCACGCGGCCGAGATGGTCGGCGCGCAGGGCCGGGTGCTGCCGATGGCGCTGCACGCTGTCGGTATCGAGGCCGACATGGTGGGTGCCGCGGGTGAGGCGACCACCGTTCGGGGACAGCACGCCGTGGCCGTCGCCGACGGCCGGGTGAGCGCGCTGCGCCTCGTCCCGCAGGATCCGCCGGCCTGTCCGGACGCGATCGCCGCGGTCACCGCGGCCGACTGGTTGATCTTCGGCCCGGGTAGCTGGTACACCAGCGTGTTACCGCATCTGCTGGTGCCGGAACTCGCTGCGGCGATCGTGGCGAGCCCGGCCCGTCGCCTGGTCACGCTCAATCTGAGCGCCGACAAGGAGACGTCCGGTCTCTCCACGGCCGACCACCTGGCGGCGCTGCACTGGTACCTCCCGGAACTCCGGGTCGACACGGTGCTCGCCGACGCCAAGTGGGCGGGCGAACCGGAACCGGTGCGTGCGGCAGCGCTCGCCCTCGGCGCGGAACTGGTATTGGCACCCGTCGCCGTGGCGGACGGCAGCCCACGGCATGATCCTGAGTCGTTGAGCGTTGCACTGGTGCCAGTATTGGGCTCCGCTCGTTAGTTACTGGCGTAGTGCGGCACACACTCTTCAGATCCGGCGCATGAGGTGACTAGAACGATGGCGATGACGGCAGCGGTCAAGGACGAGCTGAGCCGGGTCGATGTTCCGAAGCCCTGCTGTCGCCGGGCCGAGATGGCAGCTCTGCTGCGTTTCGCCGGTGGCTTGCACATCGTTTCCGGCCGAGTGGTGGTCGAAGCGGAACTCGACACCGGCGCGGTGGCGCGGCGGCTGAGGCGCGAGATCTCGGATGTCTACGGGTACCAGAGCGAGGTGCACGTCCTCGCTTCGGGCGGCCTTCGCAAGGGCAGCCACTACATCGTGCGGATCGTCAAGGACGGCGAGGTTCTGGCCCGCCAGACCGGCCTCCTGGACGTGCGGGGCCGCCCGGTGCGCGGTCTGCCGCAGCACGTGGTGAACGGCAACGTCTGCTGCTCGGTGGCTGCCTGGCGGGGCGCGTTCATGGCGCACGGCTCGCTCACCGAGCCGGGCCGCTCCAGCGCCCTGGAGATCACCTGCCCGGGACCGGAGGCGGCTCTCGCTCTGCGCGGCGCCGCGCGCCGCATCGGGATCACCGCGAAAGAGCGCGAGGTACGCGGCGTCGACCGCGTGGTGATCAAGGACGGCGACGCGATCGCGGCGCTGCTCACCCGGATCGGCGCGCACTCCAGCGTGCTGGCCTGGGAGGAGCGGAGGGTACGCCGTGAGGTCCGCGCCACCGCGAACCGGCTGGCCAACTTCGACGACGCGAACCTGCGCCGCTCGGCGCGGGCAGCGGTGGCGGCGGCGGCCCGGGTCACCCGCGCCCTGGAGATCCTCGCCGACGACGCTCCGAACCACCTGACCTCGGCCGGGGCACTGCGGCTGGAGCACCGGCAGGCCTCGCTTGAGGAGCTCGGCGCGCTGGCCGACCCGCCGCTGACCAAGGACGCCATCGCCGGCCGTATCCGGCGGCTGCTGGCCCTGGCCGACAAACGGGCGCGTGACCTCGGCATTCCCGACACCGAAGCGGCGGTAACGCCGGAAATGATGGCCTGTTAGACCGTCATGTGACCTTTGGCCCTGTCCGAGCCGGTGCCCAGTTTAGGTAACGTTCAGGTCGCGGCCCCGCTGCCTGATGAATACCCGGTCTCGGATAGGGTCACTTATGACGGCGACGGTGCCGGCAGTTCGGCCGAACCCCCCGCTGTGACACGTCGCCAACTCCGGTTGCGGCGTTCCACGCGCTTCGGGCGCGGCGGCCGGGCATCCTTGTGCCTGCTCTCCATTCGGCTGGCATGCAGACCCTCCGCCGGTCGCAAAATCCGGCGGACCGAAACGAGGAGACCACCTGTGACCATCCGGGTTGGCATCAACGGCTTCGGCCGTATCGGTCGTAACTTCTTCCGCGCGGTGCAGCAGGCGTCCGGCGCCGACATCGAGATCGTCGGCGTGAACGACCTGACCGACAACGCCACTCTCGCCCACCTGCTGAAGTACGACAGCATCCTGGGCCGTCTCGGCCACGAGGTGAAGGCGTCCGCCGACGAGATCAGCGTCGGTGGCAAGTCGTTCAAGGCGTTCGCCGAGCGCGACCCGAACAACCTGCCCTGGGGCGACCTGGGTGCCGACGTCGTCATCGAGTCGACCGGCTTCTTCACCGACGCCACCAAGGCGAAGGCGCACGTCGACAAGGGCGCCAAGAAGGTCATCATCTCGGCTCCGGCCAAGAACGAGGACATCACGATCGTGATGGGCGTCAACGACGGCCTCTACGACTCGGCGAAGCACACGATCATCTCGAACGCTTCCTGCACCACGAACTGCCTCGCCCCGATGGCGAAGGTTCTGAACGACACGATCGGGATCGAAAAGGGTCTGATGACCACGATCCACGCGTACACCCAGGACCAGAACCTGCAGGACGGCCCGCACAGCGACCTGCGTCGCGCCCGCGCCGCCGCGCTGAACATCGTGCCGACCTCGACCGGCGCCGCCAAGGCCGTCAGCCTGGTGCTGCCGGAGCTCAAGGGCAAGCTGGACGGCTTCGCGCTGCGTGTGCCGATCCCCACCGGCTCGGCCACCGACCTCACCTTCACCGCCGCGCGTGACACGTCGGTCGAAGAGGTCAACGCCGCCATCAAGGCCGCCGCCGAGGGCCCCCTCAAGGGCATCCTGGTCTACACCGAGGACGCGATCGTGTCCTCGGACATCGTGACCGACCCGGCCTCGTGCATCTTCGACGCCGGCCTCACCAAGGTCATCGGTGGCAACCAGGTCAAGGTCGTCGGCTGGTACGACAACGAGTGGGGCTACTCGAACCGCCTCGTCGACCTGGTCAAGCTGGTCGGGGCCTGATCTAACTTGAAGACTCTCGACGACCTGCTCGGCGAGGGTGTCTCGGGTCGGCGCGTGTTCGTGCGCGCCGACCTGAACGTCCCGTTCGACAAGGCAAATCCGGGTGTCATCAGTGACGACGGCCGCGCCCGCGCGGTCCTGCCGACGCTGATCGCCCTGCGCGATGCGGGCGCCCGCGTGATCGTGGCGTCCCACCTGGGCCGTCCGAAGGGCGCGCCGGACCCTGCATTTACGCTCGCGCCGGTCGCTGCCCGGCTGGGTGAGCTGCTCGGCTCGTCGGTTGTCTTCGCTGAGGACACTGTCGGCGCCTCCGCCTCGGCCGCGGTCGAGGCTCTTGAGGACGGGCAGGTGCTTCTTCTGGAGAACCTGCGCTTCAACAAGGGCGAGACGTCGAAGGACGACGCGGAGCGTGGCGCTTTCGCCGACGAACTGGCGAAGTTCGCGGACTTCTACGTCGATGACGCTTTCGGTGCGGTGCACCGCAAGCACGCGTCGGTGTACGACGTACCGGCCCGGCTGCCGCACTACGCCGGTGGACTCGTCCTCAAAGAGGTCGAGGTCCTGAAGAAGGTCTCGGAGAGCCCGGAGCAGCCCTACGTCGTCGTTCTCGGCGGTTCGAAGGTCTCCGACAAGCTCGCCGTGATCCAGGCGCTGCTGCCGAAGGTGGACAAGCTCCTCGTCGGTGGCGGCATGTGCTTCACGTTCCTCAAGGCGCAGGGTCACGAGGTGGGCAAGTCCCTCCTCGAGGCCGAGATGATCTCCGTGTGTGCCGACCTGCTGGAGCAGGCGGACGGCCGGATCGTCCTGCCCGTCGACGTGGTCGCGGCCACCGAGTTCTCGGCGGACGCCGAGCACGACGTCGTGGATGTCTCGGACATCCCGGCTGACCGGCTCGGTCTCGACATCGGCCCGAAGTCGACGGCTCTCTTCGCCGAGGCTGTCGCCGGTGCGAAGACGGTCTTCTGGAACGGCCCGATGGGCGTCTTCGAGCTCGCTCCGTTCGCCGCCGGCACCCGCGGTGTCGCCGAGGCGATCACCAAGATCGACGGCTTCTCGGTCGTCGGTGGCGGCGACTCGGCCGCGGCGGTACGCACGCTCGGCCTGGACGAGACCGCGTTCGGCCACATCTCCACCGGCGGGGGCGCGTCCCTGGAGTACCTCGAAGGCAAGACGCTGCCGGGCGTCGCCGCACTGGAGAAGTGATGACGACCCGTAAGCCGATCATTGCCGGCAACTGGAAGATGAACCTCAACCACTTCGAGGCGAATCTCCTCATCCAGAAGCTGGCCGCGAGCCTCACCCCGGCCCAGCTGGACGCGGTCGAGACCGTCGTGCTGCCGCCCTTCACCGACCTGCGTACCGTGCAGACCGCTGTGGACGGCGACAAGCTCGGCATCGCGTACGGCGCTCAGGACATCTCGCAGCACGCGTCCGGCGCGTACACCGGTGAGATCGCCGGCTCGATGCTGGCGAAGCTCGGCTGCAGCTACGTGGTGATCGGGCACTCCGAGCGCCGCGAGTACCACAACGAGACCGACGAGCTGGTCAACGCGAAGATCAAGGCGGCCTTCACGGCCGGCCTGACCCCGATCTTCTGCGTCGGCGAGGGCCTGTCGGTCCGCGAGGAGTCCGCTCACGTGGGCCACTGCACCTCGCAGGTCGACGCGGGCCTGGACGGGCTCAAGGAAGACCAGATCAAGCAGATCGTCATCGCGTACGAGCCGGTCTGGGCGATCGGCACCGGCAAGACCGCCACGCCGGACGACGCGCAGGAGGTCTGCGGCGCGATCCGTGCGCGGCTGGTCGAGAAGTACGGCGCCGAGGTGGCCGAAGCGGTCCGCATCCAGTACGGCGGCTCGGTCAAGGCGGGGAACATCGCCTCGATCATGGCGCAGCCGGATGTCGACGGCGCCCTGGTCGGTGGCGCGGCTCTGGACGCCGAGGGCTTCGCGGCCATCGTGCGCTTCCCGGAGCACGTAGCTCGCTGATCTCTGATCACATGCAGATCGCGCGTGCCCGGCCGTAACAAACGGCCGGGCACCCGCTATTGTGGGACCGCTTGCTGTGCCCTTCGAGAGGAATGAACCCGACCATGCCGATCGCGTTCGCTTACACGTTGATCGTGTTGCTGATCACCACCAGCATTCTGCTGACCCTGCTGATCCTGCTGCACCGGGGTAAGGGCGGCGGCATGTCGAGCATGTTCGGTGGCGGCGTCACCTCCAGCCTGGCCGGTTCCTCGGTGGCGGAGAAGAACCTGGATCGCTACACCGTTCTGGTGGGCATCATCTGGTTCGCCTGCATTGTCGGCCTCGGTTTCTGGCTCAAACTTCAGCTGGCTTCCTGACGGGCGCTCATAGTCGTACAATCTGCCGCGCGGCCGGTTTTTCCGGCCGCGCGGTTTTTTGTCCTCGCCGTCCGGTTTGACCAACCCCCGCCCGGGCGGCTCTTGAGGCCCCTCGAGACAGGAGTGACGTCCGTGTCCAGTGGCAGCGCTATCCGCGGCAGTCGTGTCGGGTCCAGCCCGATGCGGCCCGACGAGCGCACCGAACCCGCACCGCGCAGGCAGATCACGTATTTCTGCGCGGCCGGCCACGACAGCCAGATCTGGTTCGCGGCGGAGGCCGCGACACCGGATACGTGGGACTGCCCTCGCTGCGGGCAGCCGGCCGGTCTCGACCGGTCGAACCCGCCGGGCCGGCTCCGCGCCGAGCCCTACAAGTCGCATCTCGCGTACGTGAAGGAGCGCCGCTCCGAAGAGGACGCCCAGGCGATCCTCGCCGAGGCGCTCGCCAAGCTGCGCCAGCGGCGCGGCGAGCGTTAGACAGACGCGGTTGAGGCCGGCCGCACGGGGGCGGCCGGCTCAATCAGCTCAGCGGTGTGGTGTCCCGGCCCAGGAAGAGCGCGCCCGCGTCCGGCACCTCGACGTCGTGGAAACCGAGACGCTGGTAGAACCGGTACGCGCCGTGGTTCTCCGGCGCCATCCCGAGGTGCACCCGCGAGACGCCGGCGTCGCGCAGCCCGGCCAGGAACGCCGCCATCAGCTGCCGTCCCAGCCCCTGGCCCTGCGCCTGCGGCAGCAGGTCGATGTGCAGATGTGCCGGATAGCCGGCCAGCTCCGGGATCAGCATCCGCTCCGGCTCGTGATGCAGATCGAGCATCCCCTCGTCGCGGGGATCCCCGGCGACGAGACGGTCCACCGTGGCCGGCAGCCACTCGGCGCGGTACCACTTCACGAACGCGGCGGTGTCGGCCGTACCGAGGATGTAACCGATCGGATTGCCCTCGCCGTCCTCGGCCACATGGGCGTGCTCCGGCTCGTGCACCACGTACGGCACCGCCCAGATGTCCCCGAGCAGCCGATCCGAGCTGTACAGCCCCCGCGCGTCCTGCCCTGCGGCGCCGGTGCGCGCACAGATGTCGTAGATCGCTTCAAGGTCACTGGGCCGGTAGCTGCGGATCGTCACGGCCGCCATTCTAAGGAGAGGGCGCATAACGCCCTCTCCTCACCACGCTCAGCGGATCTCTGACGCCGCTGCCCGGTCCAGCAGCCAGAGGGTCTTCCGTACGCCCACAGCGCTCCCAGCCGGCAGCGAAGCACCACCGTGGACGGCGCCGATCGGGGCCGCCTTGTCCGGTCCGGCCGCGATCAGCCACACCTCGTCGGCGCTCCGGATCGTCGAGAAGGTCAGCGTCACCCGGGTGGGCGGCGGCTTCGGGCTGTCGAACACCGCGGCCGCGCTCCCGGTCGCCTCAAGGCCGGGGTGGCCGGGGAACAGCGACGCCACATGGCCGTCCTCGCCGACACCGAGCATCAGCACGTCGAAGCGGGGGAGGGTGTCACCCAGCTCGGCCGCGTACCGGGCAGCGGCCGCGACGGCGTCGTCGCCGTCCGGGCCGTCGGTGGCCGGCATCGCGTGCACCCGGGCCGGGTCGAGCGGCAGCTTGTCCAGCACCGCCTCGCGGGCCTGGGTCTCGTTGCGGTCCGGGTCGCCGGACGGCAGGAAACGCTCGTCGCCCCACCACAGGTCCACCCGCGACCAGTCGATCGCCGCGGCGGCGGGCAGGTCACTGAGCGAGCGCAGCACCTTCGCCGCGACGCGCCCGCCGGTCAGCACCACGCTGGCCGTGCCGTGCACCGCCTGCGCGTCAATGATCTTGATGGCGAGCCGTGCCGCCACCGTCGACGCCAGGATGTCGGCGTCCGGAACAACCACGACCACGGTCTCACTCAATTTGAGGTCTCTCCCCTATGAAGGGCCGCCCGCCGCGATGCGGCGGACGGCCCGGTGTCGAATTCGGCAAACGATGATCAGGAAGCCGCACTGGCCGCGCGGGCGGCCAGTGCCGGGTCCTTCCAGACGTGTACGCGCATCGGCGCCCGCTGGCTCAGGTCCGGCACGCCGGCCATCGCGCTGAGAGCGTCCGCGTAGATCTGGTCGGCGTCGAGCCGGCGCAGCTCCTCGGCGAGTTCGTCACCGACGGCCCGCTTCGGCAGCGGCATGTACCGGTCCTCCTGGCCGGTCCGGCTGAACAGCGCCGTACCTTCCTCGCGGGTGACCCGTACACAGTCGCCGTTCTCGCACAGCAGCTCCACCGAGTGCAGGCGAGGTGACCGGTCGGTGTGCTCCAGCACCGGCTCGATGCCGAGGCGGGACTTGAGCCAGCCGAGCATCAGCCACGCGGTGGGGTCCTTCTCCGGCGCCACGATCCGAGCGCCGGTGACCCGGGCGTCGGTCGAGTCGAACGCGCCGGCCACCAGCGTGCGCCAGAGGGTGATCCGGGTCCAGGTCAGGTCGGTGTCACCGGGTGCGTAGTCCACGGCCCGCTGGCGCAGTGCGGCCACCGGGTCGGGGGACTGCGCGGCGTCGGTGATCCGGCGGTCCGCGACGACGCCGAGGAAGTCGTTCGCGATCGAGTTCGGCGGTTCCTCGTGCCACCACGAGACGACCGGCACGTCCGGCGCCAGCAGCGGCATCACCACCGACTCGGCGTGCAGGGCGAGACGGCCGTACATCCGCATGACGACCGCCTCGGCGGGGCCGAGGCGCCCGCCCACGACGATCTCCGCGTCCAGGCGGCTGCGGCCGTCCATGTCGGAGCGCACCACGATGAGCAGACGGCACGGGTGTGCGGCCGCGGCGATGGTGGCTGCCGCTTCCGCCTCGCGTACCTTCTTCTCCTCGACCACCGCGATCAGGGTGAGCGCCAGGCCGGAGGCCACGCCGCCGGCACTGCGGCGTTCGGCGGCCAGGGCCTTGACTACCTCGTTGCCGGTGGTGTCCCAAAGGCCGATCATGCTCGCCTCCAAGCACGGCCCTCGCGGGCCAGCATCTCGTCGGAGGCCCGGGGGCCCCACTCACCGGACCGGTACGGCTCCGGAGCGGTACCCGCCCAGGCGGCCTCGAGCGGGTCGATGACCCGCCACGACTGCTCCACCTCGGCAGCGTCCGGGAAGAGTGTGCGGTCACCGATCAGCACGTCGAGCACGAGTCGCTCGTACGCCTCCGGGCTGGATTCGGTGAACGCCTCGCCGTACTGGAAGTCCATCGCGATGTCGCGGACCTCCATGGCGGTGCCCGGCACCTTGGAGCCGAACTTCAGCACCACGCCCTCGTCCGGCTGGACGCGGATGACGAGCTGGTTGTGACCCAGCATCTCCACGTCGGCCGGGTCGAACGGAAGGTGCGGCGCCTGCTTGAACAGGATCGCGATCTCGGAGACCCGCCGTGGCATCCGCTTGCCGACCCGTACGAAGAACGGGACGCCGGCCCAGCGCCGGTTCTGGATGCCGAGCCGGACCGCCGCGTACGTCTCGGTGTTGGAGTTCGGCGGGATGTTCGCCTCTTCCAGGTAACCGGGTGCGCGCTCGCCGGCGACCCAGCCGGACAGGTACTGCCCGCGGACCGAGCCCGTCGAGATGTCGGCCGGCAGACTGATCGCTTTCAGAACTTTGAGCTTCTCCGCCCGTACCTCTTGGGGGTCGAAGCTTGTGGGCTCTTCCATGCCGACCAGAGCGAGTAGCTGCAGAAGATGGTTCTGCAGTACGTCGCGTGCGGCGCCGGAGGCGTCGTAGAACGCCGCCCGGGAGCCGATGCCGACGTCCTCGGCCATGGTGATCTGGACACTGTCGACGTACTTGGAGTTCCAGACCGGTTCGAACAGGCTGTTCGCGAAGCGAAGGGCCAGGATGTTCTGAACCGTCTCCTTGCCCAGGTAGTGGTCGATCCGGTAGACCTCCTGCGGATTGAACACGTCGTCGACGAGTTCGTTCAAGGAGACCGCGGAGGCGAAGTCGTGGCCGAACGGCTTCTCCACCACGACCCGGCGCCAGCCGCCGAGTTTCGCGTTGTCCGCGAGCCCGGTGCGGTTGAGCTGGTTGAGCACCAGCGGGAACGCGGCGGGCGGGATGGAGAAGTAGAAGGCCGTGTTGCCGGTGATGCCATTGCGCTCACGGAGATCATCGAGAGTCTCGGAGAGCTTGTCGAAGTCGTCGTCGTTGTCGAAAGAGCCGGGAACGAAGTGGAATTGACTGTTGAGTCGCTGCCAGACGTCCTCCCGCCAGGGCGTCCGGGCGCCCTTCTTGGCGGCGGCGTAGGCCAGCGACTCGAAGTCGCCATCACCCCAGTCGGCGCGGGCGAAGCCGACGACCACGAAGCCAGGCGGTAGAAGACCGCGGTTGGCCAGGTCGTAGACGGCCGGGATGAGCTTTTTACGGGACAGGTCACCGGTGACCCCGAAGATCACCAGAGCGCAGGGCTCCGGAATCCGCGGAAGCCGACGGTCCTGTGCGGTACGCAGCGGATTACCCACGTTGCCATCCTGCCAAATTTTCGTCAGATGGAACGGCCTGTCGCGGGGACTCCCGCGACAGGCCACAAAAACCTCGGGTCAGGCAGCGTCGCTGGGGTTCTTGGCACCGCCGGCGGCGGCCTTCAGCGACTTCGTGACGCCCTCGAGCAGCTCGTTCCAGGCAGCCTCGAACTTCTCGACGCCCTCGTCCTCAAGGACCTTGAAGACGTCGGTGAGGTCGATTCCGGCCGCCGCGAGGTCGGTGAAGACCTGGTGAGCGCTCGCGAAATTCGCGGTGACGGTGTCGCCGCGGGTGGTGCCGTGGTCCTCGTACGCGAAGATGACCGACTCCGGCATGGTGTTGACCGTGCCGGGCGCGATCAGCTCCTCGACGTAGATCGTGTCGAGGAAGTCGGGGTTCTTCGTGCCGGTCGACGCCCAGAGCGGACGCTGCGGGTGGGCGCCGGCGTCGGCCAGGGCCTTCCAGCGGTCGCCGCTGAACACCTTGGTGTACGCCTCGTACGCCAGCTGAGCGTTGGCGATGGCCGCCTTGCCCTTGAGGCCCTTGGCCTCGTCCGAGCCGATCTTGTCGAGCCGCTTGTCGATCTCGGTGTCCACGCGGGAGACGAAGAACGACGCGACCGAACCGATCTTGCTGAGGTCGTGGCCGTTCGCCTTGGCCTTCTCCAGGCCGGTCAGGAACGCGTCGATGACCGCCTCGTAGCGCTCGACCGAGAAGATCAGCGTCACGTTCACGCTGATGCCCGCGCCGAGAACCTCGGTGATGGCGGGCAGGCCGGCCAGCGTCGCCGGGATCTTGATGTAGAGGTTGGGGCGGTCCACCAGCCACCAGAGGGTCTTCGCCTCGGCGACCGTGGAGGCGGTCTCGTGCGCCTTGCGCGGGTCCACCTCGATGGAGATCCGGCCGTCGATGCCGTTCGAGGCGTCGTAGGTCGGGCGGAACACGTCAGCGGCCCAGCGGACGTCCTTGGCGGTCATCAGGCGGACGGCCTCCTCGACCGTCACACCCTGGACCGCGAGGTCGCGCAGCTGCTCGTCGTACGCGTCAGCGTCGGAGAGAGCCTTCTGGAAGATGCTCGGGTTGGTGGTGACACCGACCACGTGCTGGTCACGGCGCAGCTTCTCCAGCGAACCGCTGGTCAGCCGTACCCGGGAGAGATCGTCGAGCCACACCGCAACGCCTTGCGCGGAGAGCTCAGCCAGCCTGTCCGTCATTTGCCTTGCTCCTTAAGAATTCAGTTGCCGGTCTTGTGGCCGGTGATCTCGCCGACCTTGGCGAGTGATGCGTTGGCCTTCGCGACGACGTTGTCGGGAGTGAAGCCGAACTGCTCGAAGAGGATCTTCGCCGGGGCGCTGGCGCCGTAGTGCTCGATGCTGACGGCCTCGCCGGCGTCACCGAGGATGCGGTCCCAGCTCATCCGGATGCCGGCCTCGACGGTGACGCGAGCCTTCACGCCACGCGGGATGACCTGCTGCTGGTACGCGATGTCCTGCGCGTAGAACCACTCCTGGCACGGCATCGAGACCACCCGGGTCGGGGTGCCCTCAGCCTCGAGGCGCTCCTGCGCGGTGAGCGCGATGGACACCTCGGAACCGCTGGCGATCAGGATCACCTTGGGCTCGCCGGTGGACGCCTCGGACAGGATGTAGCCGCCCTTGAGGGTGCCCTCGGCCGACGCGTACTTGGTGCGGTCGACGGTGGGCAGGTTCTGCCGGGACAGCGCGAGCGCGGTCGGGCGGTCCTTGTTCTCCAGGGCGCCACGCCACGCGTACGCGGTCTCGTTGGCGTCGGCCGGGCGGACCACGTCGAGGCCGACGATCGCGCGCAGCGCGGTCAGCGTCTCGATCGGCTGGTGCGTCGGGCCGTCCTCGCCGAGGCCGATCGAGTCGTGCGTCCACACGAACGTGACCGGCAGCTTCATCAGCGCGGAGAGGCGGACCGAACCACGCATGTAGTCACTGAAGACCAGGAACGTGCCGCCGTACGGGCGGGTGCCGCCGTGGACCGCGATGCCGTTGAGGATCGAGCCCATGCCGTGCTCACGGATGCCGAAGTGCAGCGTGCGGCCGTACTCGTGGCCCGGGAACTCCTTGGTGGCGTACTCCGCCGGGATGAAGGACGGCTCGCCCTTCATCGTGGTGTTGTTGCTCTCCGCCAGGTCGGCGGAGCCGCCCCAGAGCTCGGGGAGCACCGGCGCGAGCGCCTCCAGGACCTTGCCGGACGCGGCGCGGGTGGCGATGCCCTTCTCGTCCGCGGGGAAGACCGGGAGCGCGTCGAGCCAGCCCTCCGGCAGGGTGCGGGTGGCGAGACGCTCGAACAGCGCCTTGCCCTCGGCGTTGCCGGCAGCCCAGGCGCCGTACGCCTTGTCCCACTCGGCGTGCGCCGCCTTGCCGCGCTCGACAACCTGCTGCGCGTGCTTCACGACGTCGTCGTCGATGGCGAACGGCTCGTTGGCGAAGCCCAGGATCTTCTTGGTCGCGGCGATCTCGTCGGCGCCCAGCGCGGAGCCGTGGATCTTGCCGGTGTTCTGCTTCTTCGGCGCGGGGAAGCCGATGATCGTCTTGAGGACGATGAAGGACGGCTTGTCGGTCACCGCCTTGGCGGCCTGGATCGCGTCCCAGAGGGCCTCGACGTCTTCGTCGTAGCCGTTCTCGCCGCGCCAGTTCACGGTCTGGACGTGCCAGCCGTACGCCGCGTACCGGGCGCCGACGTCCTCGGACTTGGCGATCCGGGTGTCGTCCTCGATGGAGATCTCGTTGTCGTCGTAGATCACCGTGAGGTTGCCGAGCTTCTGCACCGACGCGATGGCGCTGGACTCGTGGCTGACACCCTCTTCGATGTCGCCGTCCGAGCAGAGCGCGTACACGCGGTGGTCGAAGGGGGACTGGCCGGCGGCGGTGTCCGGGTCGAACAGACCGCGCTCGCGGCGGGCGGACATCGCCATGCCGACCGCGTTGCCGATGCCCTGGCCCAGCGGGCCGGTGGTGATCTCGACGCCGGGGGTGTGCCCGTACTCGGGGTGACCCGGAGTGAGCGAGTCCCACTGGCGCAGGGACTTCAGGTCATCCAGTGAGGTGCTGTATCCGTTGAGGAAGAGCTGTACGTAAAGCGTGAGGCTCGAGTGTCCGCAGGACAGCACGAAGCGGTCGCGTCCCGCCCACTGCGGATCCGTGGGGTCGTGCCGCATCACGCGGTTGAACAGCAGGTAGGCGGCCGGCGCCAGGCTCATAGCGGTGCCGGGGTGGCCGTTGCCGGCCTTCTCCACGGCGTCCATGGCCAGCACCCGGCTGGTGTCCACCGCCTTGCGGTCGAGGTCGGACCAGTTGAGAGCGGGATCTGTGGCAGCCACGTCGGTTGTGCTCCTCGGGCAAAATTATGGAACCCTTTTCGGCTTGACCCTATCCAGTCGGGCTAAACACGTGCGCAGTGAACGCCCTAGGCACATACGCTGTGAGCGGACACGCCGGATCAAGTGGTGTGACCGTCTGCACCCGCACTGGGTGCCCCGAGCAGCGGAGACGGCTGCGCGTAGGCTGTCCGGGCGAGCCGCTGGGTGAATACCCGGCAACGGCCGCGAAATAAAGCCGATGCCGGAAGGTGGCTGTCCGTGAGCATGATCACCGAGCGTCCCGTCCACCGACGGTCGCCCGGCGTGGCGGAGCGTGCGCCGCGTAACCGGATAGCGCTTCTCAGGGCGTACCTGGCGCTCACCAAGCCGCAGATCGTCGAGCTCCTTTTAGTAACCACAGTGCCGACCATGATGCTGGCCGCAGGCGGCTGGCCCGACCCCGTGACGTTCGCGGCGGTCCTGGTCGGAGGCGGTCTCGCCGGTGGCGGGGCGAGCGTCCTCAACTGCTACATCGACCGTGACATCGACCAGTTGATGCGGCGGACCAAGCGCCGTCCACTCCCGGCCAACCAGCTCACGCCGCGTGCCGTGCTGATCTTCGGATTGACGCTGTCCGTCGTGTCGCTGGTGGTCATGGCGTTGCTCACCAACTGGCTCGCCACCGTCCTCACCGCAGCGTCGATCTTCTACTACGACGTGATCTACACGATGTGGCTGAAGCGCCGGACCCCGGCGAACACCTTCTGGGGTGGCGCCTGCGGTGCCGCGCCCGTGGTGATCGGCTGGGCCGCGGTGACCGGGTCCATCCCGCCGCTGGCCTGGGCGCTTTTCGCGGTTGTCTTCTTTTGGCAGATGCCGCACTTCTACGCGCTCGCGGTGAAGTACAAGGACGACTACGCGCGGGCCGGCATTCCGATGCTCCCTGTTGTCCGGTCGATGAGCAGGGTCAATTTCGAGATCCTGGTCTACACCGTCCTCACTGTGGTCGCTTCGCTCGTGGCCTGGCCGCTCGGTCTCGGACCGATTTACGGCGTGACCGCCATCGTGATGGGCCTCGTCTTCCTCGCCGAGGCGATCCGGCTGGTGGTCAAGACCCGCGCGGGTGACACGGTGAACCCGATGCGGCTGTTCCACTTGTCGATCACTTATTTGACCGTGGTCTTCATGGCGATCGCTGTCGACGCTCTCATCTAAGCGTCACCGTCCCGCCTGCCGTCGCACCGGATGTCCGGATTGTGATCAGTGTCAGTTACTGTCCGTCACTCGTTGGGTTGATATTGGTTGACCTGACAATTCGGGCGTAATCAACTCAAAACAATGCCGCAGATTACGAAACCTGCTGGTAATTGGAGTCACAAAACAAGTCCGGGGTTACCCACGGGGCGTCCTTCACTGCTTAGGCTGCGACCTATGGCAGAAGGTTCCGTTACGACACTGACCCGCGAGATCAAGTCTTTCGCCGCCGAGCACGACGGCGCCAAGGCGGTGATCGAGTACGTCGGTAAGCGCGGCGCCCGCATCGTCCTCGTCGGAGAGGACGGCGAGTGGTCCGACCAGTTCGCCCAGGACACCGGTGTCGCTCGCGAGGCTTGCGAGCAGGCCGGCGTCGCCGTGGAGAACGAGTGGGAGCGGGAGCTCCTGGAGCAGATGCGTCCCAGCAACGACCTGTGGCGTTCGATGGCGCGCCGGAGCATGGCCCGCTGAAGTGAGCACCGCCACCCGGGTCGCACTCGTGACGTGCGCGACCTTTCCTGACCTCTGGGACGACGATCACCCCCTGCGCGACGCCTTGCGCGAGCGCGGGGTGATCGTCGAGGCGGTCCGCTGGGACGACGAGTCCGCGGACTGGTCCCGTTACGACCTCACGGTCATCCGTTCCCCATGGGATTACGTGGCCCGCCACGACGCGTTCGTCGCCTGGGCGCACCGCGTGCCCCGCCTGGTGAACCCGGCCACGATCGTCGAGTGGAACACCGACAAGGTCTACCTCCGCGACCTCGCCGCCGCCGGCATCCCGACCATCCCCACCGAGTTCGTCGCACCGGGCCAGACCTGGAAGCCGCCGGCCGAGGGTGAGTGGGTGGTCAAGCCGACGATCAGCGCCGGCAGCCAGGACACCGGCCGCTACGCTTTCCCCGCGCAGAGCGAGCAAGCCGAAACTCTGGTCACCCGCCTCCACGCGGCCGGCCGAACCGCGATGATCCAGCCCTATCTGCGAGCGGTCGACACGGCCGGCGAGACCGCGCTCCTGTGCCTTCCGGACAAATCGGGCGAGCTCTCGTTCAGCCACGCCATCCGCAAGGGCCCCATGCTGAAGGGCCCCGCCGACGGCACCATCCAGCCGGGCGACGAGTCCATCACCCCGCGCACGCCCTCGCAGGCGGAACGGGACGTGGCGGCGCGGGTTCTGGCCGCGATCCCAGGTGGGACGTCCCAGCTCCTCTACGCCCGGGTGGACCTGATCCCCGGCCCGGACGGCGCCCCCACGCTGATCGAGCTGGAGCTGACAGAACCCAGCCTCTTCCTGCGCTCAGCCCCCTCAGCGGCGGACCGTCTTGCCGACGCCATTTTGGTACGCGTAACCGCACACCTCTCGTGAGTCCCCCGCGAGGTCTCGCGGTGCCCCAGGCCGCAACGCGCCTCTCGCGACACGTCGCCGGCCACTCCCTGCCCAACCCTTCGCCGCCGGCTCCCGAGCCCGCCCTCGCTCCGCCGTTTGCCGCCGACTCCCCGCGTGGTTCAGGCCGTAGCGCGGCCGTGTCGCTGGTCCAGGTCCATTCGCGCGGCTTGCGGTGGTTGCCGGGTCGAGCTGGGTCGCCACGCGGGCTGGGTGCGAGCTCAGGCCGTTGCGCAGCTTCCGCTCCGCCTCGATCCAGGCCGTAACGCGGCCGTCTGCCAAGCGCGGCCGCGAGGCGAGGCTCGACCGGTGAGGCGTGGTGTGGCTGCGAGGGGGCGGGCCGTAGCGCATGTAGGTCATCGGGCCGGATGACCTCTCTGGGCTACGGCTCGGGTGAGGCCACGGCGTGGGTGAGGCTACGGCGCGGGGTGAGGCTGTGGCGCGGGGTGAGGCTACGGCGCGGGTGGGCTTTACGGGTTCGGGGCGGGTTGCGGGGCTCCGGCCGTAGCTCGCGCATGTAATCGGGGCGCTATTTCGTGGCTGGGCTACGGCCGGGCGGTGTCAGCCGTCGTTGAGGCACGTTATGGGCCGGTCATTCCATGGCTGGGCGACGGCTCGCGGCGTTCCGGTCGTGCCGGGGTCGATCTTGCGAGCTCTGGGCCCGGCCCTGGATCCCGGGGGCCTGGATTCCGGCCCGGCACTGCCATGCGCCGCGCTCATCGGGTGGGCCGGCGACCTCGCCGCGTAACGGCCGGGGCCATGCAGGCAGGTTGGGTGGCGCAACGGCCTGGACTCGCGCTCACCCCGCCTGGCATCCCGAGCTTGACCCGGCACCCAGGGCGAGCCGCGCGAAGGGAGCTGGGATCGGCGACACGGCCGCGTCGCGCGAAGGGGGCTGGGGCCGGTGACGCGGCCGCGTCGCGGCCGAGAGCCGCGGGGGAGCCGGTAGCGGGACGCGTAGGGGGAGTGGCCGGCGACGTGTCGCGAGAGGGGCGCTGCGGCCTGGACCCGCGTCAGAGGTCGCGGGGGACTCTTGAGAGGTGTGCGGT
This sequence comes from Actinoplanes lutulentus, assembly GCF_003259845.1. Taxonomy (GTDB): domain Bacteria; phylum Actinomycetota; class Actinomycetes; order Mycobacteriales; family Micromonosporaceae; genus Actinoplanes; species Actinoplanes lutulentus. The sequence goes on along the minus strand of NZ_QLMJ01000007.1, from coordinate 283,815 downwards.
TACGCGTACGGAAAAAGGGGTTAGGCGGTGACCGATTCGTAGGGGGTGAGGGTTTCGGTGGGGTTTGGGGCTTCTTGCTGTGGGCGGGTGCGGAGGGACCAGAGGACGGCGAGGGTGGCTGTCCAGGTGATTGCGGCGCCGAGCATGTGGGCGGCGACCAGGAGGACGGGGAGGTGGGTGAAGTACTGGACGAAGCCGATGATGCCCTGACCGAATTCGACCAGGATCAGGACGCCGGCCGCTCGGATCGTGTGTGCGGGGGCGTTGATCGCGCGGAGGGCGAACCAGAGGGCGACGGACAGGCCGATCAGGAGGAAGACCAGGTCGGCGTGGACCTGGGAGATCGTGGCCGGGTCGAGGCCGTTGCGTTTGGCGCCCTGGTCGCCGGCGTGCGGGCCGCTGCCGGTGACGATGACGCCGACGGTGATGACGGCGAGGCTGACCGACGCGGTGATCCAGGCGAGGTGGCGGATCGGGGCCGGGACCAGCGGGATCGGCTTGGCGTCGCCCTCGTCGATGCGGCGCCAGAGGGCGTAACAGCCGGCGATCAGCGCGATCGAGAGCAGGAAGTGGATGCCCACGACCCACGGGTTGAGGTTCGTCAGGACCGTGATGCCGCCGACGATGCCCTGGCCGGGGATGCCGAGCGCGACCACGACGGAGAGCACGATCAGCGATTTGCGGCGCGGGCGGTTGAGCAGCGCGGCGAAGAACGTGGCGAACGCCAGGGCGACCAGGACGAAGGTGAGCAGGCGGTTGCCGAACTCGATCATCCCGTGGACGCCCATCTCGGACGTCGTCGTGTAGGAGTCGTCGGTGCATTTCGGCCATGTCGGGCAGCCGAGGCCGGAACCGGTGAGTCGAACCGCGGCACCGGTGACGATCAGCGCGGCATTGGCGATCAGCGACGCGAGGGCCAGCGGGCGCAGCACGGAGTACTTCACGCGACGGATCGTACGCGCGGGGTACGACACGAATTTTGGCAGCTCCGGTCACCGGTGTGGTGGATCACCGGGGTTTGGTTTGCGGGCCCTCGCGGAAATACGTAACGTTGCCGTAGTGAAAAACCTGGTGTTGATACCGACGAGCGTGGTGGCGTCCGCCACCGCCTCGGACGGGCGCACCCGGGACCGTGTCGCCCGCCTGCTCCTGGAGCGTGGCGCGGCCACCGCGGCGGAGCTGGGAGCCGAGCTAGGCTTGAGTCCGGCCGCCATTCGCAAGCACCTCGACGCCATGCTCGCCGAGGATCTCGTGGAGACGCGCGAGCTGCGCCGGGACAAACCTCGTGGACGAGGCAGACCGGCCAAGGCATTCGTTCTCACGGCCGCCGGCCGCGACGACCGCAACAACCCGCACCACTACGACGGCATCGCCACCGCCGCGCTGCGATGGATCGCCGAGCAGCACGGTCCGGAAGCGTTGAGCGCGTTCGCTGCAGCCCAGGTCCAGGCGCTCGAGGAGCGTCTGCAAGCCGCTATTTTGTCTGCCGGGTCCGATCCGATGGCGCGGGCCGAGGCACTCGCCGACGCATTGACCGCCGAGGGTTACGCTGCCAGCGCGACCACGATCGCGTCCGGTGGGCAGCTGTGCCAGCATCACTGCCCGGTGGCTCACGTGGCTGCCGAGTTTCCTCAGCTGTGCGACGCCGAGACCGAAGTCATCTCCCGGCTCGTCGGCACCCACGTCCAGCGTCTCGCCACCATCGCCCACGGTGACGGGGTGTGTACAACGCACATTCCCGCCTCATCATGTGTAACCACCGCAATCACGGTTAGGACAGATACATGACTGACCAGATCGTCACTCAGGAAGAGCACCTCGCCGCTCTGGGTCGGTACGAGTACGGCTGGGCCGACACCGACACGGCTGGCGCCACGGCTCAGCGCGGACTGTCCGAAGCGGTGGTGCGCAACATCTCGGCGCTGAAGAGCGAGCCCCAGTGGATGCTCGACCTGCGCCTGAAGGGTCTGCGGCTGTTCGACCGCAAGCCCATGCCGAACTGGGGCGCCGACCTCACCGGCATCGACTTCCAGAACATCAAGTACTTCGTGCGCTCCACCGAGAAGCAGGCCGCCACCTGGGATGACCTGCCCGCGGACATCAAGGCGACGTACGACCGCCTCGGCATCCCCGAGGCGGAGAAGCAGCGTCTGGTCTCCGGCGTCGCCGCGCAGTACGAGTCCGAGGTCGTCTACCACGCGATCCGTGAGGACCTCGAGCAGCAGGGCGTGCTCTTCCTGGACACCGACACCGCGCTGCGGGAGCACGAGGAACTCTTCAAGGAGTACTTCGGCACCGTCATCCCGGTCGGCGACAACAAGTTCGCCGCGCTGAACACCAGCGTGTGGTCCGGCGGCTCGTTCATCTACGTGCCGAAGGGTGTGCACGTCGACATCCCGCTGCAGGCCTACTTCCGGATCAACACCGAGAACATGGGCCAGTTCGAGCGGACGCTGATCATCGCCGACGAGGGCAGCTACATCCACTACGTCGAGGGCTGCACCGCCCCGATCTACTCGTCCGACTCGCTGCACTCGGCGGTCGTCGAGATCGTGGTGAAGAAGAACGCCCGCGTTCGGTACACGACCATCCAGAACTGGTCGAACAACGTCTACAACCTGGTCACCAAGCGCGCCACCTGCGAAGAGGGCGCGACCATGGAGTGGGTCGACGGCAACATCGGCTCCAAGGTGACGATGAAGTACCCGGCGGTCTACATGACCGGCGCGCACGCCAAGGGCGAGGTTCTCTCGATCGCCATGGCCGGCGAGGGTCAGCACCAGGACTCCGGCGCCAAGATGGTGCACGCCGCGCCGCACACCTCGTCGACGATCATCTCGAAGTCGATCGCCCGTGGTGGTGGCCGGACGTCGTACCGCGGCCTGGTCCAGGTGCTGGAGGGCTCGTCGAGCTCGAAGAGCACGGTCAAGTGCGACGCGCTCCTGGTCGACACGATCTCCCGCTCGGACACGTACCCGTACGTCGACATCCGCGAGGACGACGTGAACATGGGTCACGAGGCGACCGTCTCCAAGGTCAGCGAGGACCAGCTCTTCTACCTGATGAGCCGTGGCCTCACTGAGGACGAGGCGATGGCGATGATCGTGCGTGGCTTCATCGAGCCGATCGCCAAGGAGCTCCCGATGGAGTACGCGCTCGAGCTGAACCGCCTGATCGAGCTCCAGATGGAAGGGGCCGTGGGTTAATCACCCGGCCCTCCCGAAGCGAACAAAGCGGACATAAGGAAGAGATGACAACCGAGGCCATCGCCCCGCCGAGCACCAAGTCGCAGGTGCTGCGCTCCTTCGACGTCACCGACTTCCCGGCCCTGAACGGCCTGGAGGAGGAGTGGCGCTTCACCCCGCTCAAGCGGCTCGGTGACCTGGTCAAGGCCACGTCGCTGACCGGCGCGGCGCCGAGCGTCGAGTTCGGCGACCTGCCGGACGGCGTGACGGTCTCGACCGCCGACGACGTCGACCCGGTGCTCACGCCGTTCGACCGGGTCAGCGCTCTCGCGTACGGCTCGGCCGCCGGCGTCACCGTGATCGAGGTGGCGGCCGAGGCCGAGCCTGCCGAGGCCGCGGTGATCCGCCTGGTCGGCAAGGGCGGCGACGCCGCGGCGGCGCGCACCTTCGTGAAGGTGGGCAACTTCGCCAAGGCCACGATCATCCTGGAGCAGTCCGGCTCGGTCACGCTCGCTGACAACATCGAGGTCGTGGTCGGCGACAGCGCTCAGCTGACGTTCATCACCCTCGCGGAATGGGACCGCGACGCGGTCCAGGCCCAGCACGTCAAGATCCGGGTCGGCAAGGACGCGCACGTCCAGCACCTGCAGGTCACCCTTGGCGGAGATCTGGTACGCCAGTTCACCAGCGTTGAGTACGCCGGACGCGGCGGCGACGCCGAGCTGTTCGGCCTCTACTTCGCGACCGCCGGCCAGCACCAGGAGCACCGGCAGCTCGTCGACCACAGTGCGCCGGACTGCCGCAGCAACGTGGGTTACCGCGGCGCGCTGCAGGGCGCGTCGGCGCACACCGTCTGGGTCGGCGACGTGCTGATCCGGGCGACTGCGACCGGCACCGACACGTACGAGATCAACCGCAACCTCATCCTCACCGATGGGGCACGGGCCGACTCGGTGCCGAACCTGGAGATCGAGACCGGCGAGGTTGCCGGCGCCGGGCACGCGAGCGCGACCGGTCGTTTCGACGACGAGCAGCTGTTCTACCTGATGGCCCGCGGTATCCCCGAGGGTGAGGCCCGCAAGCTGGTGGTTCGCGGCTTCTTCGCCGAGCTGATCAACAAGATCCCGGTCGAGGGGCTGCGTGAGCGCCTCGGCGACACCATCGAGGCTCGTCTGGTCGAGGCCGGTTCATAGTGGATTTCGAGTACGTCGGACCGGTGACCGACGTGGCCAAAGGCACCGCCCTCCAGGTGGAGGTCGACGGTGTCGAGGTCGCGGTCGTGCACGCCGACGACGACAACTTCTATGCGGTGCGTGACGAGTGCAGTCACGCCTCCGTGGCACTCTCCGAAGGAGAGGTGGACGGCTGCACTCTCGAGTGCTGGCTGCACGGCTCCCGCTTCGACCTGCGCACCGGTGAACCCTCCGGACCACCCGCCATCGATTCAGTGGCGGTCTACCCCGTCGAGATCCGCGACGGCGACATCTACGTTTCGACGACACCGAGTAATGGAGTAGAGCCGTGAGCACCCTGGAGATCCGTGACCTGCAGGTTTCGGTGAAGCTGCCCGAGGGCGAGCTGAAGCCGATCCTGGCCGGTGTCGACCTCACCGTGAAAGCCGGCGAGACCCACGCGATCATGGGTCCGAACGGCTCCGGCAAGTCGACCCTGGCGTACTCCATCGCGGGCCACCCGAAGTACGAGATCACCGGTGGTTCGGTCACCCTGGACGGCGTGGACGTCCACGAGCTGAGCGTCGACGAGCGCGCCCGGGCCGGACTCTTCCTGGCGATGCAGTACCCGGTCGAGGTCCCCGGTGTCTCGGTGGCGAACTTCCTGCGTACCGCGAAGACCGCGATCGACGGCGAGGCGCCGAAGCTGCGTACCTGGGCCGGCGAGCTGCGCGGCGCCATGGAGAAGCTGCAGATGGACCCCGCGTTCGCACAGCGCAACGTGAACGAGGGCTTCTCCGGTGGTGAGAAGAAGCGTCACGAGATCATGCAGCTCGAGCTGCTGAAGCCGAAGATCGCGATCCTCGACGAGACCGACTCCGGCCTCGACATCGACGCGCTGCGGATCGTCAGCGAGGGCGTGAACCGGGTCCGCGCGACCGGCGAGACCGGCTTCCTGCTGATCACCCACTACACCCGGATCCTCCGCTACATCAAGCCGGACTTCGTGCACGTCTTCGTCGGCGGCAAGATCGTCGAAGAGGGCGGCCCGGAGCTGGCCGAGCGGCTCGAGGTCGAGGGTTACGAGAAGTTCCTGACCCGCGCCTGATTCGCTGGGAGTCGATAAAGATGAGCTTCGACGTCGAGCAGGTCCGTAAGGACTTCCCGATCTTCGAGCGGGAGGTCAACGGCCACCCGCTGGTCTACTTGGACAGCGCCAACACCTCGCAGAAACCTGTGCAGGTGCTCGACGTCATGCGCGCGCACCAGGAGCGGTACAACGGCAACGTGTCCCGCTCCGTGCACACGCTCGGCACCGAGTCGACCGAGGCCTATGAGGGCGCGCGGGCTCGCATCGCCGCCTTCATCGGTGCGGCGAGCCCGGACGAGGTGGTCTTCACCAAGAACTCCACCGAGGCGCTGAACCTGGTCGCGCACTCGGCCGGGCAGCATTTGCGGCTCGGGCCGGGTGACGAGGTGGTCGTCTCCGAGATGGAGCACCACTCGAACCTGGTTCCCTGGCAGCTGCTCTGTGAGCGGACCGGCGCGACTCTGCGCTGGTTCGGGATCACGGATGAGGGGCGGCTGGACGAGTCGGGGCTCGACGAGTTGATCACCTCGCGCACCAAGATCGTGTCGTTGGTGCACATGTCCAATGTTCTCGGGACGATCAACGATATTTCGGCTATCTCCGCTCGGGCCCGTGAGGTCGGCGCTCTGCTGGTTCTGGACTGCTCGCAGTCCGTCCCGCACCTGCCGATCAACGTGGCCGAGCTCGGCGCCGACCTGATCGCCTTCACCGGGCACAAGATGGTCGGCCCGACCGGCATCGGTGTCCTGTGGGGGCGGTACGACCTTCTCGCGCAGCTGCCTCCGTTCCTCGGCGGCGGCTCGATGATCGAGACGGTCACCATGACGGGTACGACCTACGCCGCGCCGCCGGCCCGCTTCGAGGCCGGCACCCCGCCGATCACGCAGGCCATCGGCCTCGGTGCGGCAGTGGATTACCTGACCGGGCTGGGCATGGAGGCGATCCACCAGCACGAACAGGCGATCACGGCGTACGCCCTGGACGCGCTGACCAGCATCAAGGGTGTGCGGATCTTCGGGCCTGCCACCACGGAGGGCCGGGGCGGGACGGTGTCGTTCGGCGTCGATGGGGTACACCCTCACGACGTGGGACAGATCCTCGACGCCCTCGGTGTCGAGGTGCGGGTCGGCCACCACTGCGCGCGGCCGGTCTGCTCCCGCTTCAGCGTTCCGGCGATGACGCGGGCCTCGTTCTACCTGTACACGACGACGGACGAGATCGATGCCCTGGCACGCGGTCTCGACCAGGTGCGGAAGGTGTTCGGCTGATGCTCGACGGGCTCTACCAGGAGATCATCCTCGATCACTACAAGAATCCGCACGGCAAGGGGCTGCGTGACCCGTTCGACGGGGAGGCGCACCACGTCAACCCGACGTGCGGCGACGAGATCACCGTTCGGGTCAACTCCGACTTGTCGGAAATTTCGTACGACGGCCTCGGGTGCTCGATCAGCCAGGCCTCGGCCTCGGTGCTGCACGAGCTGCTCCAGGGGCGGGACGCGGCGACGGCCTCGGAGATCCACCAGGCTTTCGTGGACCTGATGCAGAGCCGCGGCCAGATCGAGCCCGACGAGGAAGTGCTCGGCGACGGCATCGCGTTCGCCGGGGTCGCGAAGTTCCCGGCCCGGGTGAAATGCGCCCTGCTGCCGTGGATGGCGTTCAAGGACGCGGCGGTTCGCGCCGGCGTGGAGGTGGGCGTGAGCCCGGAGGTGAAGGCATGAGCGACAAGACCGATTCTGTTCAGACAGTGGCTACCGCGCAGGGTTCTGCGGGCGATGCGGCTGCCGACGAGGTTCCGAACTGGCTCGCTTCCGAGCGGGCCGAGGCCGCTGAGGCGGGCGAGCCCGTTGAGGTTCCGGCCACCAGCGTGTCGGAGGCCGCCGCTGCTCCCGCCGCGGTCGCCGTCTCGGACAAGCCCAAGCCGTCGCACGCCGATATCGAGGAAGCGATGAAGGACGTCGTCGACCCCGAGCTCGGCATCAACGTGGTTGACCTGGGCCTGGTCTACGGCACCCACGTCGACGACGACAACGTGGTCACCCTCGACATGACGCTGACGTCGGCGGCCTGCCCGCTGACCGACGTGATCGAGGACCAGACCCGGCAGGCGCTGACCACCGGCCCCGGCGGCGGGCTCGTGCAGGACTTCCGGATCAACTGGGTGTGGCTGCCGCCGTGGGGCCCCGACAAGATCACCGACGACGGACGAGAGCAGTTGCGGGCTCTCGGCTTCAACGTCTGATTTCGTACGTCATTAGGGCGGTGCGCTGCGAAGCGCGCCGCCCTTTGTCGTACCCCGGTGATAGAACCGTGGCATGGCATCGACACCGCCCTTTCCCGAGCTGCTGTCGCTGATCGAGTCTCGGTCAGCCGCGCTGCGGGAGGCCGCCGACGATCTCACGGCCCGGGTTCCCGGCTGTCCTGACTGGTCCGTGCGTGACCTGGTCCTGCACCTCGGCCGCGTCCAGCGCTTCTGGGCTGCCGCGGCCCGGGCCGGCGACCCGTCCGCTCCACCGCCCCGTGAGGAGGCCGCGCCCGGCGGCGACCTCCTGGACTGGTCGGCGGAGTCGACAGCCCTGCTGCTCGACGCGCTGCGCGCCACCGGCCCGGAGGCGCCGTGCTGGGCCTGGTGGCCGGATTCAGCCGCTCCCCACACGGTTCGTGCGGTCGCCCGTCACCAGGTGCAGGAGGCGGCCGTCCACGCGTTCGACGCACAGGACGCGCTCGGCAAACCGGAGCCGCTGCCCGCGGCGATCGCCGTCGACGGTGTGGGCGAGTTCCTCGAGGTCCCGCTGCGCTCCCTGGGCGCCTGGCCGCACCGCCCGGCCCGCATCGAGTTCCAGGCCCTGGAGGGCCCGTCCTGGACGGTCGACCTGTCCCCGGCCGGGGTGACCGTCGGCCCGGCCGCCAGCGGCGACCCGGTCACCCGCCTCCAGGGGAAAGCGAGTGAGCTGGTGCTCGCGCTCTACCGCCGGATCGAGCCGGCAGACATCCGAGTCGACGGCGACCGCGAGGTGGCTGACCAGCTCCGGGAGTGGAGCAAGGTCTAGTCCCTCGTGGCGGCGACCGCGAGGTGGCCGCGCAGCTCCGGGAGTGGAGCAGGGTCTAGCCCTTCGTGGCGGGGTCCGCGAGGAAGGCGGTGAGGATCGGGTTCAGCAGGTCGGGGCGTTCCAGGTTTGGCAGGTGGCCGGCCCAGGAGAGTTCCTGGTGGCGGGCGTTGGGCAGAGTTTTCGCGAGCTGGACGGCGATCTCGTGGAAATCGGGGAGGTCGTGCGCACCGGAGATCAGCAGGGCCGGCGCGGTGATCGAGGCGAAAGCGGCGGCCGGCCCCGAGGCATCTTCTCCGGCGTCCGCAGTGGGTTCGGCGGAGGACAGCGCCGCGGCATCATGCGGCTCGGCGGCGGGCCTGACGGTGGGCTCTGCGGGGGCATCGAGTGGCGTGGCTGGGTCGGCTGTGTGGGCTGCGGCCTGTGCGGCCTCTTCGGCGGCTAGCTGGACGTCGAAGGCGTTGCGTTGCATGGTGCGTACCAAAGATTTTTGGTCCTCGCCTGCCTCTGGGCCCAGCCAGAGGTTGACGTTGAGGTCGGTTGCGCCGGCTACGTCGCCCGCTTCCAGCAGTGCGTCCTCGCGGTCGCCGAACTCGCGCAGCGCGGCGCTCGGCTCGTGGCCCCGCAGTGCGGTGCAGAGCAGCGCGAGAGCGGCCACCCGGTCCGGCCAGCGGACAGCGAACTCGAGCGCCACGCGGCCGCCGCCGGACGCCGCGATGATGGCCGTGCGGGTGATGCCGAGCGCGTCGAGCAGGGCGGCCACGTCGTCGGCCTCGTCCCAGTCGGTGCCGATCGGAATCGGGGATTCGCCGTAACCGCGCAGGTCACACCGCACGACCTGGTGGCCGGCGGCGGTCAGCGCCGGTACCTGCGGGTCCCACATCCGGCGGTCGGCGACGGTCGAGTGGAGCAGGATCACGGCCGGGCCGCTGCCGGAAATGTCATGAGCTAAAAGCATTCGGCGACCCTATCCGGCACTTATCGACGACTGTCAGACGGCTGCCACTGCGTTGCCAGACTGTCAGTTGCCTGCCACTGCGTTGCCGGACTGTCAGTTGGCTGCCACCGGGTTGCCGGACTGTCAGGCGGCTGCCACCGCTTTGCGGGCCGCCTGCTCGGTGCGGTCCAAGGCCTCCCACGCGGGGAAGACGAACGGTGCCGCGGTCACCGCGAGATATCCGATCGCGGCCAGCAGCGCCGCCGTTCGCAGCCCGAGCACGTCGGTCACCCAGCCGCCCAGCACGCCGCCGAGCGGGATGCCCGCCCAGGACACCGAGATCAGCACGCTGAACACCCGGCCGTGCATGTGTGCCGGGATCCGCCGGTAGACCGCCGCCAGCAGGATCGGATTGACCGTGGACATCAGCGCTCCGGAGATCGCCGCGGTGGCCAGCACGACCCAGACCTCGTTGGTGAACGCGAGCGCGACCAACTGGGCCGGCCCGCCGACGAAGAAACAGATCCCGAACGTACGCCGCCGGGGCAGCCGTGGCGCGATAACGGTGTACAGGATGTTCCCGGCCACCGCACCGAGCCCGAACGCCGTGCCGACAACCCCGAGGGCTGCGGGTCCGTGCGGACCCTCACGCACCCACACGGGTACGAAGACCGTGGCGTACGCCTGATCGAACATGTTCGTCACGAAGAGCAGCGACATCACGCCGAGGATCAGCCGGTCGTCGCGGACGTACCGGAAACCGTTGCGCAGGGCGGCCCCGTACCCATGCTCCTCGGTCTCGTCGCAAGCGGCGGCGTCGGCGAAGCCGACACGCAGAAGCGCGCCGATGAGAACGGCCGCGACGGCGAAGGTCGCGGCGTCGAAGAGGAGCACGGTCGCCGGGTCGAAAGCCGCGATCAGCAGCCCGGCCAGCGGCAGCCCGACCAGCGTCGACGCGCGGGAGACACCGTCGTAGAGCGTGGTCCCGCGTTCCGTGGAGACGCCGGCCGCAGCGATCGTACGGGGGAGAAGCGCGCGCTTGGCCGCGTCGCCGAACCCGCGCAGCGCGCCGGCGAGCGCGATGAGCGTGAGCAGGACGCCGAGGGAGGCGCTCTGATAGAACGCGAACAGCGGGATGCCGGCGACCGCGAGCACACTGGCCGCGTCGGCGACCACCGCCGTGGGTCGCGGGCCGACCCGGTCGACGATCGGACCGCCGATCAGGCCGGCGAGAATGTACGGAACCATCTCGGCGAACCCGGCCACCCCGGCGAGCAGGGCCGAATCGGTGCTGGTCAGGACCAGCCACGGCAGCGCCACGAAGGTGATCCGGCTGCCGAGCATCGAGATCCCCTCGGCGGCGAGGAGGACGATGAGCTGGCGGTTCATCGGATGTGTGTTCACCGGATCTGTGGAAACGACTGCCATTGGAACACCACCCTCCCGGTGTCCGTCGGCGCTTCCTCGCCGGGCTGGTCGGCCGGATAGTCCGCGAGCACCCCGTCGATGCGTCCTAGCAGCTCAGCGGCTTGAGACGGGGTGAGCCGCAGCGCCCGGTTGCCGATGGTCACGCTGCCGCCCCACTCGTCGGGGACCGTCCCGGCGACAGCCAGGAAGTCCTGCACTCGCTGGAAATCGGCGACCGCTTCCGCCCGCAACCCCACCGGCGCGTCCTCCGGAACGGCCGGCCGCCACCAGCGCTCCCGCCCGGGCCCGCGCCGTGGCTCCTCCTCGACGAAGCCGTAACCGGCGAGCTGCCGCAGGTGATAACTCGTGGCGCCGGAACTCTCACCCAGAAGACCAGCCAGCCGGGTCGCGGTCGAGGCGCCCTGCTCACGCAGGACACGCAGGATGCGTACGCGCAAAGGGTGCGCGAGACCACGCAAGGACTGTGGGCCAAGGGTTCCGGGCATCGTCCAAAGATAAGTTTGCAAATATTTCTTTGCAAGACGCCCGTCTATGTATAACGGGGTTTCACGCTGGTGGCAAATGGTCGATCACGTTGTATCTGTCCAGGGTGAGGCGGCCGTCCTTGTCGGCGAAACGGCTGATCGACGCGTTGCGGACGTAACCCGACTCGGCCTCGACAGCGAGCACCTTTTCCCAGTCGAGGTCCTCGACGACGGCTCGCATCATGAGCACGATGGAGTCGTGGGCGACCACGACGACCCGCTTTCCGTTCTGTTCGCGGCGCAGGTCGTCGAGGAACGAGGCGAGCCGCACCCGGATGTCGGCGAACGACTCGCCGGCCGGAGGGGCGTACTCGTATTCGCCCGCCTCGGCACGCCGGTCCGCCTCGCCGGGAAAGCGGGCAGCGACCGCGGCTCGGGTGAGCAGTTCCAGCTCACCCATGAGCCGATCGACGAGCCGATTGTCGGTGCGTGGCTCCGGAAGGTCCACACCGGACGCTTCGGCCGCGATGCGCCACGTCTCGCGAGCCCTCAGGTACGGCGACGTGATCACCACCTGTGGTCGATGCCCCGGTGGGAGGGTGGCGAGCCAGCGGCCGAGGGCCGAGGCCTGCTCCTCGCCGGTGCGGGTGAGCGGAACGTCGGCGTCACGTCCGCCGAACTCCACCTCCAGAAGGCCTGCGGCGTCGGCGGCGGGGAAGGCGACGTTGGCCAGGCTCTGCCCGTGCCGGACCAGAATCAGCTCAGCGACCATGATCGGACCCTACCGAGCAAAGGGCGCTCTGGTCACGTTCCGAAACCAAGGAGAAGCATCACGTAATCAATGGTTGACGCAACGACCCGGAACGAATCGTGATACATCACTTGATCTCCGACGAGTCACCGCCGGTGCCGTGTCTGGTGCGCCGGTGGTCCGGCTGACCCTCAGAACCGCCCGTGCTGGTCAATTGAGGTAGCCGCTGACCGGGGATGCGCGCCGTGGAACTGTGGCCGAGCGTGTTCTGAGCTACGGCTCGTGCCAGGCGGTCGGCTCGTGCAAGCGGTCGGCTCATGCCGGCGGCCGGGCTCGGCCCGGTTGGCGGGTCCGAAGGCATCACGCCGCGAGCATCCTGCCCGATGTGTGTCGATTTTGGGTGCGTATTGAACCCGAAGTCGACACGCGTGCTCTGGCCTGCGCGATCTTGGGCCGTGGTTCCCGTCGGGGTGTGGTTCGGGGACCACGATCGCCACGGGAGGCCTCTGGGCGGAGAGGCGATCAAGCCCGAGCGTGCATTGCTGGCGGCGTTTGAATCAACCAGCAGGGTCAGTGCTGGGACGAACTTTCGAGGGCAGCGCCGGGAGCCAGCTCGTGCCGTCCGGCTGGCTGTCAGCGCTGTCAAATTGCCCGTGAGAGGCAGCAGCGGAACCAGCTGGACCGGTCGCAGGGTGGATCAGGTCGCACGTAACGTCTCTGTGCGCCCGGATCCAGGCCCTGGCCGTGGTGGGGTCGCACGAACCGCAACCGTGCGACCCCACCTACGCCAAACCGAGCGTTCGTGCGACCTCAACGACGCTCGCCCGAGGCCCGTTAGGCCCGTTAGGCCTGTTCGGCCTGTTCGGCTTGTTCGCAAAGCGTTTCCGCGTGCGTTCACCGCCACCGCAAAGTTCCCCGCGCGCGCGACCCCAGCCGGCTTGTCCTCGCGGTCGTCTTTTCGGCTTCCGAGCGACCGTGTGCGCGAGCCGGTTTCGGTTGGCTTGTGCTTGTGGTCGTCTTTTCGGCTTCTGGGCGACCGTGTGCGCGAGCTGGTTTGGTTTGGCTTGTGCTTGTGGTCGCCAGCGGGTTCGGGGGTGCCCCTGGTGCGGCTGATAATCGGTGGTTTTGCGGGCTGGGTGGGGTCGATGATGGTGGCGTGAACGCGCTGGAGTCGTATGCCGCTGTTTCTGTCGCTGTGGCCGATCGGGCTGGGCGACAGCAGGCCGCTGACTTGTGGGCGGCGGTGTTTCGGCAGCTGTCGTGAACGGGGCGTTTCTCGCCGGTGTGGTCGCCGGATATGGGATCGCTGTGCCGGTCGGCGCCATCGGAGTGCTGATCGCTGGGCTGAGCGCTCGCACGTCGCTGCGGGTCGGTGCGGCAGCCGGGCTTGGTGCGGCTACCGCTGACGGGATCTATGCACTGGTCGCCGTGGTCGGTGGTGCGGCCGTCGCGGCGGTGATCGCGCCCTTCGCTACTCCACTGCGGTGGGCCGGGGCCGTGGTTCTGCTCGGGCTGGCCGGGTGGACGGCCTGGGGCGCACTACGTCACCGCGCGAAAGACCAGAGCCGAGTGCTGCCCGCGAAAGAGGGACCTGAGAACGGGTCGGGGGCGGTGCTTCGGGCGTACCTCGGGGTTCTTGCATTGACGCTGTTCAACCCGGCGACCGTGATCTATTTCGCGGCGCTGGTGCTCGGCAGTGGTGGCGCCGGAGGCGGCGTGTGGTTTGTGGCCGGTGCGTTTCTCGCTTCGGCGAGCTGGCAGTTGCTGATCGCCGGCGGTGGTTCGCTGATCGGGCGCGTCCTCACCGGCGAACGCGGCCGTCTCGTCACCGCCCTGACGTCCAGCGCCCTGATCGCAGCCCTGGCACTCCACCTCCTGACGACGACTTAGCACGATGACCACGCGACGACCCAGCGCGAAAACCACCCCCTCCATCGTCAGAGGTGCTTTGTGGCCTCTCGGATCGACAGCGGGGACAGGCGGTCGCTGTTCGCTGACACGAACGCTCGCACCGCCCCCGGATCCGTCCTCGCGTAGTGCCGCAGCGCCCACCCGATCGCCTTGCGGACGAAGAAATCCGGGTGCCCGGCCTGTGCCGTGCAATAGCCGAACAACCGCGCGGTGTCCGTCGACGCCCCGTAATGCAGCTGGTGCAGGATCGCCGTGCGGACCAGCCACAAATCCGGCGCCCGGGACCACTCGTCCATCTCCGCGACCAGCACCGGATGCCGCCGCACCAACCCTGCCACGAAATGAGTGGCGAGCGGATCGACCGTGTCCCACCAGGATTTTGTCGTGATCAGCGAGGCCGCCGTGTCCAGGAGAGAAGGCTCCGCGACATGAGCCGCCAGGTAATCACATGCGAACTGCTGGAACTCCCGCTCGTCACGGTCCCAGCAGGCCAGTGCGACCGCGCGCAGATCATCGGACGTGGGCGCTCCCAGACCGGTCAGCGCGGCGCGGGCCCGGGCGCGGCGGATCGGTGACGGCAGGCCGAGGAACGGGAACTGGTCGCGCATGTAAGCGGCCATGCCCACCGCGCGCACCGGGTCACGCGCCGCCGTGAACTCACCGTCGAGACGCCCCATCAAGGTCCCGGCCAACTCGCTCATGCCCAGCGATCCTGCCACCGTAGTCTGACAAGAATGGGCGAACGTGCGGCTGCCGGCGGCGGAAAATGGGTGGATATCGCCCCGGAGCGGCTGCCGCGATGGCTGGAGAACTTCGGGACCCGGCATGGTGCGTACCAGGAAATGGGTTTGACCTTGATCGCCGCTGACGGTGTGACGGCGACGCTGAGCGCGCCCCCGGGCGCTGGTCCGGCCGAGACGGTGGCCGAGCTGATTCGCGAAGCGCAAGCGAGTCGTCGGCTGGGTCTTCTCCTGGCGCGCAAAGGCGCGATCGCCGTCGGCATCGCCGACGGTCCTGACCTGGTGGTTTCCAAAGTGGACACGCACTATGTGCAAGGGCGGACAGCTGCCGGCGGCTGGTCGCAGCAGCGCTTCGCTCGCCGCCGCGACAATCAGGCAAAAGCAGCGGCTGCCGACGGCGCCGGCATCGTCGAGCGCATTCTCCTGCCCGAGGTACGGTCATTGGCCGCCGTGGTCACCGGAGGGGATCGTTCGGCGGTCGAGTCCGTGTTGGCATTGCGGCACCTGGCACCGGTTGCCGCACTACGGGCCGGACGCCTTCTGGATGTGCCCGAGCCGCGGCGCGCGATCCTGGTGGACGCGGTCGCCGCGGCTCGCGCCGTGCCGATCCTGTTAAAAGAGGCCTGACAAAGAGGCCTGATAACGGAGAAAAGAGCTTCTAGCTGACCGCTCCGGCCTTAAAGGTGTCGCACTGCTTCGGGTCGCCGCTGTCGTAACCGACCCGGAACCACTGCTGCCGCTGCGCGGACGAGCCGTGGGTGAACTCCTCCGGGTTGATGTCGCCGCCACCCTTCTTCTGCAGGGTGTCGTCGCCGATCTGGCCGGCCGCCTGGATGCCCTCCTGGATGTCCTGGTCGGTGAGGCTCGTGAAGATCTTGTCGCCGTCCTTGTCGGTGGTGTTCGCCGCGGCGTTCGCCCACGCGCCGGCGTAACAGTCGGCCTGCAGCTCCAGCTTCACCGACTCGGCGTTGGCCGAGCCCGGGTCGCGTTCCTGCCGGCGGCGCATCTCCGCCTCGGTGCCGAGCACGTCCTGCACGTGGTGGCCGTACTCATGGGCCAGAACGTAGGGCTGCGCGAACTCGCCCGGCGCGCCGAGCTGCTTCGACAGAACCTCGTAGAAGGTCAGGTCGATGTAGACCTTGTCGTCGGCGGGGCAGTAGAACGGCCCGACACCGGAGTCGGCCGAGCCGCACCCGGTGCTCACCTGGTTGGAGAAGATGTGGGTGACGGCGGGCTTGTACTGCTCGCCGAAGGATTCCGGCAGCTGGTCGCGCCAGTACGCCTGGATCGAGGTGACGAAGAGCCCATTGCGGCATTCGAGCGCCTGGAGCTTCTGGTCGCCGGTGCACTGGCTCAGCGGGGTGCCTGACGACGAGCCGCCGCTGTCACCGCCGATCGTGTTGATCCCGAAGTATCCGCCGACCAGCGCGATGACGAGGGTGACGACGATGCCGGCCAGGCCACCGCCACCGATGGGCAAGCCACCGATGCCGCCACCACCACCGCCGGATCCCCGGCCGTCCTCGACCTGACTGGTGTCGATGTCCGCACGTTCATTGAGTTCCATGTCGTCCTGCCTTCGCCACGGTTGCCCGCGGTGTACCCGATGATCTTGTGAACTAATCGAGTGGGAGCTGGACGTGGCAGCCGAGTAGTATGGCCGCGTGCTGCTCTGCGAAGGCTGACCTGCCCCGCGCCGACCGTCCAGGAGGATGGCCGGCGCTTTATTGCGCCCTGAGTCAGCCCGATCACCCGAGAGCGAGAAGCATAATGATCACCGCCACCGGACTGGAACTTCGTGCCGGCGCCCGGATTCTGATCTCCCCGACGACCCTGCGTGTGCAGCCCGGCGACCGGATCGGCCTGGTCGGCCGCAACGGCGCCGGCAAGACCACCACGCTGAAGGTGCTGGCCGGCGAGGGCACTCCGTACGCGGGCACCGTCGAGACGACCAGTGAGATCGGTTACCTGCCGCAGGACCCGCGGACCGGCGATCTGAACGTGACCGGCCGCGACCGTGTCCTCTCCGCCCGTGGCCTGGACACCATCCTCGCCGAGATGCAGAAACTCGAGATCGAGCTCGAGGAAAGCGCCGACGACAAGCTGGTCCGGCGGTACGGCAACCTGGAGGACCGGTTCTCCGCCCTGGGCGGGTACGGCGCCGAGGCCGAAGCCGCTCGCATCTGCGCGAACCTTGGCCTGCCCGACCGCGCCCTGGCGCAGACCATCGGCACCCTCTCCGGCGGTCAGCGCCGCCGGATCGAGCTGGCCCGGATCCTGTTCGCCAACTCCGGGCAGAACGGCAAGGGCATCCTGCTGCTCGACGAACCGACGAACCACCTCGACCATGACTCGATCGCCTGGCTGCGCGGTTACATGGCGCAGCACAAGGGCGGCCTCATCGTGATCAGCCACGACGTCGAGCTGCTCGACGCCGCGGTCAACAAGGTCTGGTACCTGGACGCGAACCGCTCGGTCGTCGACATGTACAACATGGGCTGGAAGACGTACCTGGAAGCCCGCGAGACCGACGAGCGCCGCCGCCGCCGCGAGCGCGCCAACGCGGAGAAGAAAGCCGGCGCCCTGATGGCGCAGGCCGACAAGATGCGGGCGAAAGCCACGAAGACCGTCGCCGCACAGAACATGGCGAAGCGTGCCGAGAAGCTGCTCGGTGGCCTGGAGGAGACGCGTACCTCGGACAAGGTGGCGAAGGTCCGGTTCCCGAACCCGGCACCCTGTGGCAAGACTCCGCTGACCGCGGCCGGCCTGTCGAAGTCGTACGGATCGCTGGAGATCTTCACGGACGTCGACGTCGCAGTGGACCGTGGCTCGCGGGTCGCCATCCTCGGGCTCAACGGCGCCGGCAAGACCACCCTGCTGCGGATGCTCGGCGGCCTGCTGGCGCCGGACACCGGCGAGGTGCGCCCGGGCCACGGCCTGCGGCTGGGCTATTACGCCCAGGAGCACGAGACGCTCGACGTGGACCGCACCATCCTCGAGCACATGCGCAGCGCCGCCTCCGAGCAGACCGACACCGAGCTGCGGAAGATCCTGGGTGCCTTCCTCTTCTCCGGTGACGACGTCGACAAGCCGGCCGGTGTGCTCTCCGGTGGTGAGAAGACCCGTCTGGCCCTGGCCACGCTGGTCTGCTCCGGCGCCAACGTGCTGCTGCTCGACGAGCCGACGAACAACCTCGACCCGGTGAGCCGCGAGCAGGTCCTCGACGCGATCGCCAATTACCCGGGTGCGATCGTCCTGGTCAGCCACGACGCCGGTTGTGTGCAGGCGCTCAAGCCGGACCGCGCGATCCTGCTGCCGGACGGCGACGAGGACTCGTGGAGCGACGACATGCTGGAGCTCGTCGAACTCGCGTGAGACCTACCCGGGCGCCTCGGCGCCCGGGTAAACGTTCTCTTGCAGCGAAATCCGGGGATCAACCGCATCGTCAGTTGTCAACTGGTGCCCACACAGACAGTGCGATGTTCGGGCGTTTGTGAACAGGTCGGGCGCGTCCGATGTCGTGTCGAACCCGTTCGATCGTCACCCCTCGGAGCGATCACACCACTCTCCGGAGCGGTCAAGGCTCCCACCTGCGGGTCGTCTCGATCGAGTGTTTTTGCAGGTGATCGATGGTCTTGACGAGAGTGCTCGACGATCGCACGCGGACCTGAATTGCCTCGCGAGATGCTGCCGGCAAACTGTCTGACATTGATGCCCGTGGTAACCGTCAAGTTCCTGACAGTAACAAATGGGCACGTTCGCGAGCGCTAGATACCTGGCGCATGATCGTTGGAGACGGTGTAATAGGTGAGACCGTATCTGACCGCACTGTCTGCGACGTGAGGATTCAAGATGGCAGCCACTGGCACAGCTACCAGTACTGAGAAGGGTCGTCGAATCGTCGGTAGCGAGCGGCAGTCGCTCGCCAAAGACCTGGTGAAGCGATACACCTCGGGTGAGAGCATCCGAGCGCTGGCCGCTTCCACCGGTAGGTCCTACGGATTCGTGCACCGCGTGCTCACCGAATCAGGAGTTCAGTTGCGCCAGCGTGGCGGCGCCCGCCGCCGTAAGAAGGCGTGACGACTGGCAACGCCGCGCCGGCGACCGACGAGGTAGGCGTTCGTTACGAACAGGACGGGCCGGTTGCGACGGTGACGTTGTGCCGGCCCGACGTTCTCAATGCCCAGACTCCGTCCATGTGGACGGAGCTCGGCAACATTTCGAGGAAATTACCGGGCGACGTACGCGTCGTCATTGTGCAAGCCGAAGGGCGCGCTTTTTCGGCGGGCCTGGATCTGTCGGTGGCACGCGGTGACGGACATTCTTCACTGGCCACGCTGGCACAGTTGTCCGCCACCGAGTGTGCCGATCGGATTGCCGGCTTCCAGACCGCGTTCACGTGGTTGCGCAACCCGTCCATTGTGACTATCGCAGCCGTACAAGGACACGCGATCGGCGCCGGCTTCCAGTTGGCACTGAACTGCGACATGCGTGTTCTCGCCGACGACGCGAAGTTCTCGATGGCCGAGGTGACTCTCGGCCTGGTGCCCGATCTGGGCGGAACCAAACGGCTCACCGAGCTGGTCGGTCCGTCCCGGGCGCTGGAGATCTGCGTCACCGGCCGCCGGATCTCGGCGGACGAGGCGGACCGGATCGGCCTGGCCACCGCGGTGGTGCCCAGGGCCGAGCTGGACGGCGCGGTGTCCGACCTCGCCGCAGCGGTGCTCGCTGCCGACACCGGCGCGGTCACCGAGATCAAAGCCCTGCTCGCGGGTGCACCCCAGAGGTCGTACGCGGAGCAGGACCGAGCGGAGCGCGAGGCCCAGACGCGGCGCCTCAGCGACCTTCTCGGGTCTGGGGAGTAACGCGGAATAGCGTCCTTACCTCCCGGGTTGTCGTACCCACGTGGCAGGCTCCTGCTGTCTCGTCGAGCGACGCCCCGGGAGGTGACGCATGTCCATGCCCAGTTGGACCGTGCTGCGCTCGATCCAGAACTCCGACCAGGTGAACCGTCACCAGGTCACACCCGGCACCGCGCGCCGGATCCTGACATTCGCCCAGCCCTATCGGCGCGACATCACGATCTTCCTGGTGACCGTCGTGATCGCGGCCGGCATCGGCGTCGCCACGCCGCTGCTCGCCGGCCACGTCATCAACGCGATCACCGGCGGCGGGTCCGAGGCGGGCGGCACTGTGGTGCGGCTCGCGTTGCTCATCGCGGGGCTCGCGGTCGCCGACGCGCTGCTGTCGCTGGCGCAGAGGTGGTACTCGTCGCGCATCGGCGAGGGGATCATCCTCACCCTGCGGACCCGGGTCTTCGACCATGTGCAGCGGATGCCGTTGCAGTTCTTCACGCGTACGCAGACCGGCGCCCTGGTGAGCCGGCTCAACAACGACGTGGTGGGCGCGCAGCGGGCGTTCACGTCGACCCTGTCCGGGGTGCTGAGCAACGTCATCCAGCTGGTGCTGACGGCGGCCGTGATGTTCACCCTGTCCTGGCAGATCACCGTGTTGTCGCTGGTGCTGCTGCCGGTCTTCATCATCCCGGCGCGGCGGGTCGGCAAACGGCTCGCCGAGATCACCCGCGAGTCGTACAACCTCGACGCCAAGATGAACGCGACGATGACCGAGCGCTTCAACGTCTCCGGCGCGCTGCTCGTCAAGCTCTTCGGTCGCCCCGACGCGGAGGCCGCGCGGTTCGGTGACCGCGCCGAGAGGGTACGAGACATCGGCATCCAGCAGGCGATGTACGGCCGGACCTTCTTCGTGGCGATGCTGCTGGTCGCGTCGCTCGCCCAGGCCCTGACATATGGGCTGGGCGGCTGGCTCGCCGTGCGGGGGCAGGTCTCGGCCGGCACCGTCGTCACCCTGGCGCTGCTGCTCACCCGGCTCTACGGCCCGCTCACCGCCCTCAGCAACGTCCGGGTCGACGTGATGAGCGCGCTCGTCTCGTTCGACAGGGTCTTCGAGGTGCTCGACCTCGATCCCGGCATCACCGAGAAACCGGATGCCGCACCGATCCCGGCCGGTGCCGGGCGCATCGAGTTCCGCGGCGTCCAGTTCCGATATCCGAGCGCCGACCAGGTCTCCCTCGCCACCCTGGAGGACGTCGCCAGCCTCGACCAGCGGGAAAACGAACTGGTCCTCGACGGCGTCGACTTCACCGTCGAGCCGGGCCGGATGGTCGCCCTGGTCGGCCCGTCGGGCGCCGGCAAATCCACCACGTCGATGCTGCTCTCCCGGGTCTACGACGTCAGCGGCGGCGCGGTCCTGATCGGCGGCGTCGACGTGCGCGACACCACCCTCGCGTCGCTACGCGACACGATCGGGGTGGTCACCCAGGACTCGCACCTCTTCCACGAGACGATCGCCGAAAACCTTCGGTACGCGTCACCCGAGTCCACTGACGAGCAGATGTGGGCCGCCCTCGACGGCGCCCAGGTCGGTGACCTGGTCCGCGCCCTGCCCGACGGGCTGGACACGGTCGTCGGCGAGCGTGGCTACCGGTTCTCCGGCGGCGAGAAACAGCGCATCGCCATCGCCCGTATCCTGCTGAAACAGCCGTCGATCGTGGTGCTCGACGAGGCCACCGCGCACCTCGACAGCGAGTCGGAGGCCGCCGTGCAGCGAGCACTCGCCGAGGCGCTGCGGGGGCGGACCGCGGTGGTCATCGCCCACCGGCTGTCGACGATCCGGGACGCTGACGAGATCCTGGTCCTCGACCACGGCCGCATCGTGGAGCGCGGCCGGCACACCGAGCTGATGTCGGCGGGCGGGCTCTACGCCGACCTCTACCGAACCCAGTTCACCACGGACTCACCGATCCGGGTCGGCCCATGACCGGTCTGCTGATCACCCTCGTGGTCGTCGCGGTGCTGCTCTACGGCTTCTGGCGGTTCGCCGGCTGGGCCCGCGGCAAGGGCATCGGCGGCGGCGTGATGGGCCCGATCGACGAGATGTGGCACCCGTCGGCCGACCGGTTCCGCCGCGAGACCGCGGTCCACGAGCAGCGGGTCCTGCCACCCCGTCCCGGCGACGACCTCACCGAGCCCCCGCACGAAACCGGCTGAATCGCCCGGCCTCAGTTCGTCGCTTCGCGCAGGCGGTGGAACTCGTCGATCAGGGCCGGGAGTTGGAAATGGGCGTTGAGGCCACTCGGGTTGGGGAGCACCCAGACCGGGGTCCCGCCGATCGTGTCGGACTGGGGGCCCAGCCGGGCCTTCGGTTTGCCGAACGCGGTGCGGTACGCGGTCACGCCCAGGATTGCCACGTGGGCCGGTTCGGTTACGCGTACCAAATGGGTCAGGAGCTGGCCGCCCGCGATCAGCTCGACCGGCGAGAGTTCGTCGGCGCGGGCCGTGGCCCGCGCGACGACGTTGGTGATCCCGAGGCCCAGCGATGGCAGCAGGTGCTGTTCGGAGGGGTGCAGGAGCCGGTCGGTGAAGCCGGCGCCGTGCAGGGCGGGCCAGAAACGGTTGCCGGGGCGGGCGAAATGGTGGCCGGTCGCCGCCGAGTACAGGCTCGGGTTGATCCCGGAGAAGAGCACGCGCAGGTGCGGCCCGACGAGATCGGGAATGGTCCGCCCGGCTGCGGCGGCAACCTCTGAGGCGGACGGCTTGGCAAAACCGGACGGCGTCACAGGGTGCGCATGGAGCCGCCGTCGACGGTGACCGCCGTTCCGGTCACGTAGCTCGCGGCGGGGGAGAGCAGGAACGCGGCGACGCGGCCGTATTCCGGCGGCTCGCCGATGCGGCGCAGCGGGATCGCGCCGGCCACCGTTGCCGTCGCGGTCGCCGGGTCGTCGGAGGCCTCGAACAGCTCGCGGCTGCGGTCGGTCATGAAGCGGCCCGGCAGAATGCTGAGCACCCGGACGCCGCGCGGGCCGAACTCGTCGGCCATGTCCTTCGCGACCATGGCGAGGCCCGGCCGCAGCCCGTTGGAGAGCCCGAGCCCGGCGAGCGGCGTCTTCACCGAGGTGGAGAGCACCAGACCGACCGCACCGCCCTCGGGCAGCGACGACGCGAACGTCCGGGCCGCCCGGACCGAACCCAGGAAGACCGTGTCGAACGCTTGCCGCCACTGATCGTCGGTCATGCTCGCGGCCGTGCCCGGCGCCGGCCCGCCGACCGAGACGAGGGCGCCGTCGAGCCGCCCGAACTTTTCGAGGGCGGTGTCGACGAGCTCGCGGGGCGTACCCGGGTCGCTGAGGTCGGCGGCCACCCCGGCGGCGTGCTGCGGCCCGCCGAGATCGGCCACCGCGCCGGCGACCTGCTCCGCCGAGCGCGACGAGATCACCACCCGGGCGCCGTCGTCGACGAGCGCCTGCGCGGTGGCGAAGCCGAGACCGCGCGAGGCGCCGGTGAGGATAAAGACGCGATCAGCCAACCCGAGATCCATGCCCTGGATCCTGCCACTCCCGGGTCAGGCGAGCAGGGCCAGCATCGTGAAGGCCGCGCCTACCAGGTACGGGCCCATCGCGATGTGCGTGCCTCGCCGCGCCCGGCGGGTGACCAGCAGTCCGGCCGCCACGACGCCGCTGGCGAGGAAGGCCAGGAACAGCACCGTGAACACGGTGCTCCAGCCCCACCAGCCGAAAAGCGCGGCAATCGACACGAACAGCTTCACATCGCCGAGGCCGAGACCACGCGGACCCAGGATCAGGGCCGGTACGAGCAGCAACGCGCCGTACGCCAGAGCGCACAGCAACGCCCGGCCCAGCGCGGCCGGCGGTCCGGTGGTCACCGCGGCGACCGCCTCCATCAGCAGCACGCCGGCCAGAGCGGCGCCGGTGAGTGGGTCGGGCAGCCGGTGGACCCGCAGGTCGATGAAGAGCAGCGGCACGGCGCAGGCCACCCACCAGAGTGCGGCGAGGGCGATCGGAACCGACGGCGCGGCGAGGACCGCCAGCACGGCGCCGGTCACGGTGACGAGCTCCAGAAGGTACGGCGGAGCGCCGATCATGACACCGCAGTCACCGCATCGGCCGCTCGGCGAAAACAAGCGTCCGGCCAGTGGTGTGCCGCAGCCGCCGCAGCGGGTGCGAACCGGGGCGCCGGGTTCGACGGCGAAGCGTGCCGTCAGCCACCGCAGCCCGGGTGTGACGGCCAGCAACATCGCGTTCTGCACCCGGTCCATAGTGCCTCAGTGGCGGCGGACGGCCTCTTCGACAACGTCCAGGACGCGGGCCAGCTCGCCCGGTGGGCGGCCGGTCGCCAGGTGCAGGACCAGTCCGTCGTACGCCAGCTCCAGGAACTGGGTGAGCACCTCGACCGGCACGTCCTGGCGCAGCACGCCGGCGTCACGCTGGCGCTCCAGGCGCTCCCGGGTGGCGTCGGCGATCGCGGCCGAGCGCTCCGCCCAGCGTTTCGCGAACGCGGGATCGGTGCGCAGCCGGTGTGCCACCTCCAGCTGGGTGCCGAGCCAGCCGGCCGTGTCGCCCTCGCTGCCGCCGGCCCGTGCCAGCAGGTCACGCATCACCTGGACGAGACCGTTGCGGGTGACCGTCTCCACCATCGTGGCCGCGTCGTCCTCGGCGACCGCGAGGAACAGCGACTCCTTGTCACGAAAATGGTGGAAAATCGCACCACGGGACATGCCCGTGGCCTCCTCGAGGCGGCGGACCGTGGCGCCCTCATAGCCGAACCTCGCGAAACACGCGCGAGCCGCCGTGAGGATCTCGTGGCGGCGCGCGTCTAGCTGGTCCTGACTAACCCGGGGCACGCGCTGATCGTGTCACGGGGCGGTCAGGTCTTGCAATCCGTACGTACGGCTTTTTAAACGGGGCGCCATCGCTCGATCGGATGATGCGAATTCCGGGCTTTTGTTAACACTCCTGGACTGTCAGGTTTGGCGACGCCTCACGTAAGGTGCCCGGGTGCCTCTAGTCTTCCTCGCTCTGGACGACACCCTGCTTGATCGCGGCGGTGCCTTCCGTCTGTGGGCTAAAGGCTTCATCGACGAGATAGCCGCGCCGCAGGAAGATCTGGACTGGCTGGTCTCCGTGGACGCCGACGGATTGACCTCCCGGTGGGACCTGGCCGACCTGATCCGGGACCGCTACCAGCTACGAATCCCGTCCATCGATCTCGTGGACGAGCTCAACGTGGGCCCGCAGGCGTTCGAGCGTCTCGATCCGATGGTGGGCTGTGCACTCGAGATCGCCGGTGATGCGGGACTGATCCCCGTCGTGGTCACGAACGGTCCTGCTGAGCAGCAGGAGGCGCGCATTCGGCGTACCGGTCTGGACCGCTATGTCGCCGACTGGGTGATTTCGGAGCAGTGCGGGGTCAGCAAGCCGAACCCGAGAATCTTCGCGCTGGCCGCCCAGCGGGTCCGGATGCGCCTCGCTGGAGCGTGGGTGGTCGGCGACAGCCCGGAAGCGGATATCGGTGGCGCGGCCGCGATGGGGCTGCCGAGCGTGTGGCTGCACCGCGGTCGTGAGTGGGTGGACAGCAGGTTCGCCCCGACGAAGGTGGTCGGCAACGTGATCCAGGGGATCTCGGCGATCATGGCGACCCGCTGAATTAAATAGGTTGCGCGGGTTTTCCGGGTTTGGTTTTCTGACACCGGTCCTGCGAGAGGTCCGACGAGAGAGAAGGGGGTGGACTCCATGGCTGTCTTTGTGATGCCTGCCGTCCAGATTTCCCTGTTTACTTCTTTCTCCGAGGAGACCCTCCAGTGCGCGAGCACTCGATGCGGCGTGGACGCCGCAAGTTCGACGACGACGAACCAGACTTTCTGAAGCGCGGCCGGCTCGAGCCGGCCCTCAAAGAAGACCCCGACCTCCCGCCGACCGGCGATCGCTGGTCGACCTGGGACGGCGCTTTACATGGTCCAATTCCCAGACCCGATTGGGTACGCACGGAGCACGGCGCTGTCGACACCGAGCTCGGCATCCTGAAAACCGGCAAGGAAGCCGACGTTTTCCTGGTCCGCCGGGCAGTACCTGATTCCGGCCAGGTGTCGCTGCTGGCCGCGAAGCGTTATCGCGACGGCGAGCACCGGCTGTTCCACCGCGACGCCGGATACCTGGAAGGCCGCCGCGTGCGGCGCTCCCGGGAGATGCGCGCCATGACCAACCGCACGGCGTTCGGCAAGGAGATGATCGCCGGGCAGTGGGCAGCTGCCGAGTTCGACGCGCTCGGCCGGCTGTGGCAGATCGGCCAGGAGAGCGGCCTGGTCTGCGTGCCGTACCCGGTCCAGCTCATCGGCACCGAAGTGATGCTGGAGTTCATCGGCGACTGGGAGACCGGCGAAGCCGCACCCCGGCTCGCCCAGGTGCGGGCAAACCCGGATGAACTGGCCGACCTTTGGCGCCAGATGACCGACGCGCTGTCGGTTCTGGCCCGCGCCCAGGTCGCCCATGGCGACCTGTCGCCCTACAACACTCTGGTACGCGACGGACGCCTCGTTCTCATCGACCTGCCCCAGATCGTCGATGTGATCGCCAACCCGCGCGGCGCCGAGTTCATCGCCCGCGACGTCAACAACGTCGCGGCCTGGTTCCGCTCCCGGGGCCTGCCGGTGGACCCGGAAGCCCTGATCGAACGCCTCCACTACGAGGCAGGCCTCCGCTGACCCCGCCGGAGTCGGGCAGGCGCAGGCCGGCCAGGTCCGGGTTGGGCAGACGTCCGGTTCCCGGCCCGCGGCCGCCGCGTCCACGGCGGCCGCGACCGGGGCCGCGTCACTGGAGGTAGTTCTCGACCTCACTGACGGAGTGCGCCTGCTCGGTGTCGGGGTCGTTCCCGGCCGTGCGGGCCGCACGCCGGCGACGCAGCAGGTCCCAGCACTGGTCCAGCGATTCCTCGAGATCCTTCAGCCGGGCGTGCTCCTCATCGGAGGAGATCGCGCCCTGGCTCAGCTGCTGGCGGAGCTCGTGCTCCTCATCGACCAAACCGTGAATCCGGCTCAGCACCGTCTTGTCATCCATTCCCGAAGCCTATTCACCCCAGCCCACCCGAGACCCACCCACCCGACGTGTTCCCCGCCATGCCCCACCCGCCCGCAACCCCAAAGCCCACTCCAGCCCCGCTACCCAGCCGCACGCCGTGGTCACTCAGCTGAACGTCGCGGTGACCCTGACGTGCAGCTGGCGGCCGTGGTGTACAGCCGAGCCGCCTCGCTGTTGCCCGGCTGTACGCCGTGGTCACTCAGCTGAACGTCGCGGTGACCCTGACGTGCAGCCGGCAGCCGTGGCGTACAGCCGAGCCGCCTCGCTGTTGCCCGGCTGTACGCCGTGGTCACTTAGCTGAACGTCGCGGTGACCCTGACGTGCAGCCGGCAGCCGTGGCGTACAGCCGAGGCACTCCGCCGTCACCCAGCTGAACGTTACGGTCGCCCTGGTGTGCAGCTGGCAGCCCTGAGCGCCAGCCGGTTTCGGCCGGCTTGCGCTTGCGGTCGTGATGCAACGTTTCAGGGCAGCCCTGAGCGCCAGCCGGTTTCGAGCGGCTCGCGCTTACGGTCGCGCTGCAACGTTTCAAGGCAACCGTGAGCGCCAGCCGGCCTGCGCCAGCCGGCCAGTGCCAGCCGGCCTGCGCCAGCCGGCCAGTGCCAGCCGGCCTGCGCCAGCCGGCCAGTGCCAGCCGGCCTGCGCCAGCCGGCCAGTGCCAGCCGGCCAGTGCCAGCCGGCCAGTGCCAGCCGGCCAGTGCCAGCCGGCCAGTGCCAGCCGGCCAGTGCCAGCCGGCCAGTGCCAGCCGGCCTGCGCCAGCCGGCCAGTGCCAGCCGGCCAGTGCCAGCCGGCCAGTGCCAGCCGGCCAGTGCCAGCCGGCCAGTGCCAGCCGGCCAGTGCCAGCCGGCCTGCGCCAGCCGGCCTGCGCCCGCGGCCTGCGGCACGCGCTGCCCGGACTGTCCGCGTGCTGGGTCGCCCGTGGGACGGGCTGGGTGTGTGCTGGGCTGGGCAGTGGGGGTGGGCCTGCCTTTTTTGGGGGCGGGGGTGATAGGAGGGGGAGCGGGAGTGATTGCTCAGGTCGCCTGGGGCGGGGAGCGTTTTGGACGCGTAGCGGCCAGCGAACCGGGCCGGGCCCTCGGCGGGAGCAGCGGTCTGGGCCACTGACTGGATGCGACATGGATTTGACGGTGTTGATCGGTGTTTTTAGATTTCTGGCGTGGGCTGGATTCAGAGGCTGCGGCAGGCGGCCGGTGACGGGGGCGTGAGTACGCGCCGAGCGGTGGAAGCGGTGGACGCGGCCGCGCGTGCTTTTCGGGTGGGTGACGCAGCGCGGGCGGCTGAGCGTGGGGGTGAGGCCGTCCGGATGTTGCGGGAGCTCGTGGATGAAGGGGTTCGGGCGGCGGAGCCGGTGCTGGTGCGGGCGCTGGACAACCAGTCGGGTTATGTCGCCGTGCTCGCTCGGGAGGATGAGGCACTCGCGCTCGCGGCTGAGGCTGCCGGGCTGGCGAGAGCGGATCCCGCGTGGGGGCAGTTGCTGGCTACCGCGCTGGTGACGCTTGCCAATCGGTTGGTCAAGGCCGGTCGGCTGGCGGAGGCGCTGGATGCCGAGCGGGAGGCTACCGGGATCGTCGAGGCCTGTCCGGAGCCGGTGCTGGCACGGGGGATGTCGGCTCTCGCGGCCGGGCTCGCCGAGGCCGGGGAGCATGCCGAGGCCGTGGTGATCAGTGAGCGGGCGCTGGCGATGTGGCGGACTCTGGCCGGGCGGGATCCCGGTGCGGACGAGCGGCTCGGGCAGTCGTTGAGTGAGCATGCCGATCGGCTCTATGAGCTGGGGCGCTGGGCCGACGCGGTCGAGTTGAGCACGGAGTGTGTGGCGCATCATCGGCGTAGCGCTGAGCAGCAGCTGGCCGCTGACCTGCGGCGACATGCGGTGTTCCTGGAGCAGGTCGGTCGTGATCATGAAGCCCAAGCGGCGGCGGAGGAGGCGGATCGGCGCGACGACAGCAAATCCGAGAAAAGCGGAAACCCCGCCTCGAAGTGAGACGGGGTTTCCGAAGAAGCAAAAACCTCAGCTGCGGAGCATCTTGCGCAGGACGTACTGCAGGATGCCGCCGTTGCGGTAGTAGTCCGCCTCGCCGGGGGTGTCGATCCGGACGACGGCGTCGAATTCGAGGCCGGTGTCCGTGGTGACCTTCACGGTGCGCGGGGTGGTGCCGTTGTTGAGCTCGGTGACACCGGTGAACTCGAAGGTCTCGGTGCCGGTGAGGCCCAGCGACTCGGCGGTCTGACCCGCCGGGAACTGCAGCGGGAGCACGCCCATGCCGATCAGGTTCGAGCGGTGGATGCGCTCGTAGCTCTCGGCGATGACGGCGCGGACGCCGAGGAGCATGGTGCCCTTGGCCGCCCAGTCACGCGACGAGCCGGAGCCGTACTCCTTGCCGGCCAGGATGACCAGCGGGATGCCGGCTTCCTGGTACGCCACCGACGCGTCGAAGATCGTGGTCTGCTCGCCGGTCAGGTGGTTGAGCGTGAAGCCACCCTCGACATCGTTCAGCAGCTGGTTGCGCAGCCGGATGTTGGCGAACGTGCCACGGATCATGACCTCGTGGTTGCCGCGGCGCGAGCCGTAGCTGTTGAACTCGGCGCGCGGGACGCCGTGCTCGGCGAGGTACTTACCGGCCGGGGAGTCCGGCTTGATCGAGCTGGCCGGCGAGATGTGGTCGGTGGTGACCGAGTCGCCGAGCTTCGCCAGCACGCGAGCGCCGGCGATGTCGTTGACCGGCGACGGGTCGGCCGACATGCCCTCGAAGTACGGGGGCTTCCGCACGTAGGTGGAGTCACTGGCCCACGCGAAGGTGTTGCCGGTCGGGGTCGGCAGCGACTGCCACTGCTCGTCGCCGGCGAAGACGTTCTGGTACGCCGTGCTGAAGCCCTCGGCACCGATCGCCTGCGCGATGGTGTCGTCGATCTCCTTGGCGGACGGCCAGATCTCGTTGAGGTACACCGGCTTGCCGTCCGAGCCCGTGCCGAGCGGCTCGGTGGTGATGTCGATGTCCATCGAGCCCGCCAGGGCGTACGCGACGACGAGCGGCGGGGACGCCAGGTAGTTCATCTTGACGTCCGGGTTGATCCGGCCCTCGAAGTTCCGGTTGCCGGAGAGGACGGACACCGCGGTCAGGTCGGCCTCGTTGATCGCCGCCGAGACCTCCTCGGGCAGCGGGCCCGAGTTGCCGATGCAGGTCGTGCAGCCGTAACCGACCAGGTTGAAACCGATCTTGTCCAGGTACGGCGTGAGGCCGGACCGGTCGTAGTAGTCGGAGACGACCTTGGAACCGGGCGCGAGGGTGGTCTTGACCCACGGCTTGCGGGTCAGGCCACGCTCGACGGCCTTCTTCGCGAGCAGCGCCGCGCCGATCATGACCTGCGGGTTCGAGGTGTTCGTGCAGGACGTGATGGCGGCGATGACGACCGCGCCGTGGTCGAGTTCGTACTCCTGGCCGTCCTCGCCCTTGACGAGGGTCGGCTTGGAGACCCGGCCACCGCCGGTCTTGGCAGCGCTGAAGATGTGCGGCTTGTCCGCGTCATCGGACACGCCGTTGGCGGGCGCGTCGGAAGCCGGGAACGACTCCTCGCTGGCCTCATCGGCGTGGCCGTGCGGCGTCACGTAGTTGCCGAGCGCCTCACGGAACGCCGGCTTCGCGTTGCTGAGCAGCACCCGGTCCTGCGGACGCTTCGGGCCGGCCAGCGACGGAACGATCGTCGACAGGTCCAGTTCGAGCTTCTCCGAGTAGTCCGGCTCCGCGTTCGGGTCGAGCCAGAGGCCCTGCCGCTTCGCGTACGCCTCGACGAGGGCGATCTCCTCCGCGGACCGGCCGGTCAGCTTGAGGTAGTCGATCGTCTGCTCGTCGATCGGGAAGATCGCCACGGTCGAGCCGTACTCCGGCGACATGTTGCCGATCGTGGCCCGGTTCGCCAGCGGCACGACGCTCACGCCGGGGCCGTAGAACTCGACGAACTTGCTGACCACACCGTGCTTGCGCAGCATCTCGGTGATGGTCAGGACCAGGTCGGTGGCGGTGGTGCCGGCCGGCGCCTCGCCGAACAGCTTGAAGCCGACGACCCGCGGGATCAGCATGCTGACCGGCTGGCCGAGCATCGCGGCCTCGGCCTCGATGCCGCCGACGCCCCAGCCCAGCACACCCAGGCCGTTGACCATCGTGGTGTGCGAGTCGGTGCCGACCACGGTGTCCGGGTACGCCTGCCCGTTGCGCTCCATGATCGTGCGAGCCAGGAACTCGATGTTGACCTGGTGCACGATGCCGGTGCCCGGCGGGACGACCTTGAACTCGTTGAACGCGGTCTGTCCCCAGCGCAGGAACTGGTAGCGCTCGCGGTTGCGCTGGTACTCCAGCTCCACGTTGCGCTGGAACGCGTCCTCGCGTCCGAACAGGTCGGCGATGACCGAGTGGTCGATGACCAGCTCGGCCGGCGCGAGCGGGTTGACCTTGGTGGGGTCGCCACCGAGGTCCTTTACCGCTTCACGCATGGTGGCCAGGTCGACCACGCAGGGAACGCCGGTGAAGTCCTGCATCAGCACCCGTGCCGGGGTGAACTGAATTTCGACACTCGGGTCGGCGTTCTGGTCCCAGCTGCCGAGCGCGTTGATGTGGTCGGCGGTGATGTTCGCGCCGTCCTCAGTGCGCAGCAGGTTCTCCAGGAGGATCTTCAAGGAGTAGGGCAGACGATCGTGCCCCTTCACCTTGTCGATCGTGAAAATCTCGTAGCTCGCGTCTCCGACGCGCAGCTCGCTCTTCGCACCAAAGGTGTCGAGGCTGGCCACCGTCTTCTCCTTCACACCCAGCGACTGGAAGTCAAGTCTTTCGCACCGAAAGGGCGACCTGCGGGTTAGGTAGGCCTAACTCTCGGTTCACGTCTTCTGTAAACCGTACGTCCGTCTTGCTAACTCTCGCAAGGCGGGGTCCACCTGCCGATCCTCTCAGTCCCAGCGGCGTTTGGGATTTTTGATAGATGGGCATACGCGCCGCATGACGGCATCGGTCGACACCGACGAGCTCACCGACTTCTTCGGGCGTTACGGCGCGGCACTCACCACCGGCGATGTCGCGGCCATCGCGAACTGCCACGCACTACCCGGGCTCGTGGTCTCCGACACGTACAGCTTCACGTTCAGTTCGCCGGCCGCGGTGGCGCTGTCGTTTCTCGGGGCCGCGCCCGCGTACCGCGAGCATCGGATCGTCGCGGCGCACGCGCAGCTGCTCGCCGTGCAGCAACTCTCCAAGGCTCTCACGCTGGTGTCGGTCGAGTGGGAGTACCTCGACAACGAGGGTGGTGCGGTGCCCGGCGAGCGGTATCGGTACCTGATCCGCACCGGCACGGACGGTCCGCTGATCACCACGGTCATAGCCACACGTTGAGCCCTGCTCTGCGACCATGGTCCGGTGACGACGATCGAGATCACTGCGACCGCGATTGACCCGCCGCAGAGCCGGACCCGCCCGAAATGGCTCATCGTGCACTATCACCGGCCAGATGGTGATTACTCCGACTGGTCGCTGCACGCCTGGGGCGACGTGGCCGACGAGATGATCTATCCGGGTGGCGCCCCTTTCGACGGCGAAGACGAAAACGGGCGTTTTGCCTGGGTGCGGCTGGCGGAGAACGCCCGCGAAGTCGGGTTCCTGGTCGTCCATCGTTATGGCGCCAAAGACGTAGACGTCGACCGCTGGGTTGATATTGCGGAAAAGTCGGAAATCTGGATCACGGCCAACGACCGGCGTCTCCAGGATCCGCCGCCTGCTCCGCAGCAGCCTGAGAAGATCGTCATTCACTACCGCCGGCCGGACGGCGACTACACCGGCTGGGGCCTGCACTGCTGGGAGGGCGTCCCGGTCAAGGAGAAAACCCGCTGGGGTACGCCCACAGCACCGGCCCGCTTCGATGCCTTCGGCGCGGTTTTCGAGATCACGGTCCGCCCCGACGCCGCCGGCCTGCGTTTCGTCGTGCACCGCGGCGACGTCAAGGACCTGCCCGACGACCAGCGCCTGGACCTGACGATCGCCCGCGAGCTGTGGATGGTCGCCGGTGTCGCGGCCCCGGTCCGGCCCGATCTCGGCACCCTCGGCCCGGAGCTGGACCCGGCCCGCGCGTACGGCGTGTTCGTGGACCGCGGAACGATCGCGCTGCCGGACTGGTTCGCGGCGCGGGCGGTGTCGTTCACGCTGACCAGTAACGGTCAGGAGCTCGCGCTGGTGCCCCGGCCCGGCGGGCTCTTCCAGGCGCAGAGCCGCCGTTTCCCGCATCTGCGCGCGTACCGTGCCTTCGCCATCCGGGAGATGGGCGACGCCGCCCTCGGCGACCTGCTCCGCGGCCAGCTCGTGATCACCGGCACCGACGAGAACGGCGAGGTCACCGCGCTCACCTCGGTGCAGCTGGCCGGCGTCCTCGACGACCTGTACGCGGATGCCGCCGACGCCGAGCTGGGCCTGACGTTCGGCGACGAGGACCGCCCGCAGCTGTCGGTCTGGGCGCCGACCGCCATCTCGGTGAAGCTGGAGCTGTTCCGGGAACCCGGTGCCGAGCCCCGGGTCCTGCCGATGGACCGCGACCAGGTCACCGGCATCTGGTCGATCGCGGCGAAGCGCAAGTGGCTGGGCCGGTACTACCGATACCAGGTGGAGATCTGGCACCCGGCGGCCCAGCGGATCGTCACGACCAGCGTGACCGACCCGTACTCGGTGTCGCTCGCCGCCGACTCCACGCACAGCCAGCTCGTTGATCTCGCCGATCCGGCGCTGAAGCCGCCCGGCTGGGACCGGCTGGAGAAGCCGGCGGCCGTGGCACCGGCCCGGATGCAGATCGGCGAGGTCTCGGTCCGCGACTTCTCCATCTTCGACGCCTCGGTTCCGGTTGCCGAACGGGGAACCTTCGCGGCGTTCGCCCGGGACTCCTCGGACGGGATGCGGCACCTGCGGTCGCTCGCCGGCGCCGGGCTCACCCACCTGCACCTGCTGCCGATCAACGATTTCGCCACCGTCCCGGACCGGCGCGCCGACCAGAAGGTTCCGGCCTGCGACCTGGCGTCGTTCCCGCCGGACTCGCCGGAGCAGCAGCAGGCCATCGCCGCGATCGCCGACGAGGACGGCTACAACTGGGGTTACGACCCGTGGCACTGGACCACGCCGGAGGGCAGTTACACCACCGACCCGTCCGGTGAGCGGCGGATCCTGGAGCTGCGCTCGGCGGTGGCCGCGCTCAACACGGCCGGGCTGCGCGTGGTCCTCGACGTCGTCTACAACCACACGATGGGCGACGGCCTCGACCGGTTCAGCGTCCTGGACCGGCTGGTGCCCGGTTACTACCACCGGCTGCTCGCCGACGGCAGCACCGCCGAGTCCACCTGCTGCCCGAACACCGCGACCGAGCACATGATGATGAGCAAGCTGGTCATCGAATCGCTGGTGACCTGGGCGGTTCACTACAAGATCGACGGTTTCCGGTTCGACCTGATGGGCCACCATCCGCGTGCCAACATCCTGGAGGCGCGGATAGCTCTGGACCGGCTCGGCGAGCACGGCCGGGAGATCTGTCTCTACGGCGAGGGGTGGAACTTCGGCGAGGTCGCGTACGACGCGCGGTTCGCCCAGGCCACCCAGGTCAACATGGCCGGCACCGGGATCGGGACGTTCAACGACCGGCTCCGGGAC
The DNA here is from genome assembly GCF_003259845.1 of Actinoplanes lutulentus. Taxonomy (GTDB): domain Bacteria; phylum Actinomycetota; class Actinomycetes; order Mycobacteriales; family Micromonosporaceae; genus Actinoplanes; species Actinoplanes lutulentus. The sequence continues at coordinate 249,479 of NZ_QLMJ01000007.1, read as the reverse complement.
GCGATCCGCGGCGGCGGCTCGTCCGGCGACCCCGGTGTGCGGGGTTTCGCGAGCGGCCTCGGATCGGGCACGCCGCTCTGGCTGCACGACCAGATCAAAGTCGGACTCTCGGGCGCCCTGGCGACCTATCGCTTCACGACGCACACGGGAGTCGAGCTCAGCGGCGCGCAGATCGATTACCACGGCTCACCCAGCGGTTACGCCCACGATCCGGGCGAGGCGATCAACTACGTCGACGCCCACGACAACGAGATTCTGTACGACGCGATGGCCTTCAAGCTCCCGGCCGGCATGGCCCCGCTGGACCGGGCCAGGATGCAGGTGCTCGCCCTGTCGCTGGTGGTGCTGAGCCAGGGCGCCGGATTCGTGGCCCTCGGCAGTGACCGTCTGCGGTCGAAGTCGCTGGACCGCAACTCGTTCAACTCGGGTGACTGGTTCAACCAGATCCGCTGGGACCCGGCGCTCGGCAACGGTTTCGGGGTGGGCTTGCCGCCGTACTCCGACAACAGCGACGCGTGGTCGTTCGCGCGCCCGCTGCTGTCCTCGCCGGAGCTGATCCCGCCGCCCGATGTGATCGAGCTGGCCGCCGAGCGTTACCGGGAGCTGCTGCGCATCCGCCGCTCGTCGCCGGTCTTCGGGCTGCCGACGGCCGACGAGGTGCAGCGCCGGCTCACGTTCCCGCTGAGCGGCTCGGCCGAGACGCCCGGCGTGATCGTGATGTCCCTCGACGCCACCGGCCTGGACTCGCCGTGGGCGACGATCGTTGTCGTCTTCAACGGCACCGAGGACGCCGCCGAGCAGCGGGTGCCGGATCTGCCCGTTCTGCGGCTGCATCCCGAGCTGGCCGAGTCGGCGGACCCGGTCCTGCGTACGGCAACAGCGGCCGCCGATCTGCTGACCGTCCCACCCCGTTCCGTGGCGGTCTTCGTCAGTGACGCATCCTGATCGGCATGTCATCGGAGGAAACCGCCGACGAATTTCTTCGTGTCGCCGTGGCCAGGGGCTGCTACGACTACGACACGCTCGTCGGCGACTGCGTCGACCACCTGGCCGGCGAGGGCGACCCTGAGACGATCCGGGCGCAGGCGGCCCGGCTCGCCGGGGTGCATCTCGCCGCGCACCGGGAGACACAGACGGCGTGGCCGGCGCGGACCGACAGCGACCGGCTGACCGACGCGTTCCGGGCTCTCGACCTGGCCGGGATCGTCGCGCGGGAGGACTTCGCCTGCTGCCAGAACTGCGGGGTTGCCGAGATCGGGGGAGAGGGCGCCGGCCGCGGCTACGCCTTCTACCACCAGCAGGACGCCGAGAACGCTGTCGACTCGGGTGACCTGCGGATCGCGTTCGGGCTGTTCGGCGCCCCGCCGACCGCGGAGATCGGCGCCGAGGTGGCGGCCGCGCTGCGGGCCGAGGGGCTGGACGTCTACTGGAACGGCTCGCCCAACGAGCGGGTCGGGATAAGACTGCGCTGGTCGCGGCGAAGGCACGGGCGGATGGCCGGGTACCCCGGTCACCCCGAACCCGACGGGCCGCCCTCGCTTGACGTCTCCTACGAGAGCCTGCCGAACGGAACGCAGCAGGACCCCATCGGGATGACTCTGCCGGAGACGCTGGACGTGCTGCGGCGCTTGCCCACGCGTACCGAATCATGGCTTTCCGCAGTGGGCCGCTCGGGCGGCATCGTGCAGATGCGCTGGGAGAACGGCCGCCTCTGGCTGGAGACCCCGGACACCGAGGCGCAGGCATCGATCGGCAGGCACGCGAGCCTCGCCGAGGCCGAGCAGATGCTCACGGTGCTGTCCACCGAGGATCGGGTGGCGATCCGGGACCTGCCGGGCGTGATCACCGAGCCGTGGTGAGGATGAGCTAGATTGCGGCGCGGTGGTCCTGCCGGCAGTCGGTGTGGCCCGCGAATCGGAGGTCCTGGTGCGGCTCGAGCGTGCCCTGTGCGCGTTGGTCCTGGTAGCTCTCGTCGGCGGTTGCACGTCCGAGGAGAAGAAGCCGGAGTTCACTGATCCCGGGCAGTCCGCGTCAGCGGCGCCCGCTGGAGAGGCTCCGGCATGGACCGAACCTGGCTCCTACACCTACAAGCTGATCCGTGGCTGTGACGCGAACGCGCCTCTCGGCACCTATCAGGCCACGGTGACCGGCGGTGTCGTGTCGGCGGCCGAGCGGGTGGACGCTCCGGTGGCGTCGCCGTCGCCCTCGGCCGAGGTGGATCTCGGCCCGGTGACCGGCGAGGAGGGCGAGGAGATCGAGGTGCCGACCCTCGCCGAGCTGGTCGAGATGGCGCAGACCGCGAGTGAGGACGGCGCCGAGGTGGCGACCGAGTTCTCTCGTGAAGATGGCCATCCGACAAAGGTGACAATCAATGTGACAGACACCGCTGCCGGTGCCGAGTGCTGGATTGTCTCCGATTACAAGAGCTGACTACAAGGTCTGAAGTTCGGGGCTCAGGGCGGCGCGGAGGAACTCGCCGGCCTGAGCCGTCGCCGCGGTCACCGCGTTCGTGGCACGCAGCGCGAAGTCGTGAATGATCCCCTGGTAACGGACCGCCGTCACCGGCACGCCGGTGGACCGCAGCGTGGCCGCGTACGCCTCACCCTCGGCCCGCAGCACGTCCGCCTCCGGAACGATGACCAGCGCCGGCGGCAGCCCGCTCAGCACGCCGGCACCGGCCCGCGCCGGTTCGTCCCGGGGCGCGTCGACTCGCAGCCAGTGGCTGTGCTGTGAGTCGGTGTCGAACGACGCGTCGGTGACCGGGTAGTACAGCAGCTGGGCCTGGATCTCCGGCCCGCCGCGCTGCTTCGCCAGCACGGACAGCGCCGCCGTCATGTTGCCGCCGACCGAGTCACCGGCGACCGCGATCCGGGTGGCGTCCAGGTCGTGCAGGAAGCCGTGCACGACGATCCAGTCCAGCGCGGCGTAGACCTGTTCGAGCGCGATCGGGTACCGCACGCCGGGGGAGTGGTCGTACTCGACGAGGACGATCGCGGCGCCGGACTGTGCGGTCAGGTCCTGGACGAGCCCGTCCTGCACCGCGGAGTCGCCGAAGACCCAGCCCGCGCCGTGCGTGTAGAGCACCACCGGCAGCGGGCCGGTCGCACCGGCGGGCCGGTAGATCCGGATCCGGACCTCACCGGTCGGTCCGCCCATGAAACGCAGCCCCTGGTAGCTCATCGTGGTTCTCCTCGTCCTCGGACAGCGGGTCGAGGATGAGAAAACTCTGAGTCAGTGCAAATTCAGTGCATCGATGATGCACAAGCATCCACCCGGGAGATCACCGCGTCGACCTCGTCGTCGCCCCAGACCACCCGGTAGATGTGCGAGTGCTGGGCAGCGGCCTGCCGGAACGTGGACACGACGGCGGACGCCCGGGCGGTGTCACCGAGGGCGAGCGTGGCCTCGGCGAGGATCGCGCTGGCCTGGAACGGCGTGAAGACCTCGGCCGGCGGGGTGAGGTCGAGGGCCGTCGAGGCGTACCGGACGGCAGCTGAGTGATCGGCGAGGGCGAGTTTGATCTCGGCGAGTTTCACGGCGGTCTGCGCCGACATGTCCAGGACGTCGGCCTGGACGGCGAGCTCGTGGGCCTCCAGCGCGGCATCGGCGGCGCTGGCGAGGTCACCCTGGTCACGCAGTTCGGAGCCGAGCGCGGCGAGGGCGAAGACCAGCACGCTCGGCTCGCCGCAGAGCTCGGCCGTGTCGACCGCCCGTTTCGCGTACATCAGGCGTTCCGAGGGCTCGGCCGTGGTCGACCAGGCCATGTTGCGCCACACCATCGCCTGCCCGGCCAGGTCGTCGATGCTTTCGTAGAGTTCCAGCGCCCGTTCCAGCCGGGACCGGAACTGATTCGGGTCGGTCGAGTGCAGCCCGATCGAGCTCTCCCGCAGCATCCCGGCTTCCAGGACCGGTTCGCCGAGCGACTGCGCTGCTTTCAGCGCGCGCTCGGACTGCTCGGCCGAGTCGGCCGGCGGCTCCACCACGGCACCCCGGGCGGCTCGCAGGTCGAGCACCATCTCGATGGCCTCGCGATGCCAGCGGCGGAGCAGCGCCAGGTCGATGACGGCGCGCAGGGTGAGCTTCTCCCGCAGGTACCACTCCAGGGCCGCGGCGAAGTCGGCCGGCCGCTCGATCGTCATCCCGGCCGACGGCGGCCCGAGGTAGGTGACCTGCGGCCGCCCGAACATCAGGTACGAGTGCCGGATGCTCCGCACATAGTGCTCGACCAGGCGTTTCTCCGCGTCGAGCCGCTCGCCGGAGCTCTCCAGCAGCTCGTCGGCGTACGCGTGCAGCAGGTCGTGCATCGTGTACCGGCGCCCGTCCGCCTCGGTCAGCATGTTTGCCGCGCTCAACTCGGCGAGCAGCGACCGTGCTTTCGGGCCGGCCCCGGCGATGCTTGCCGCCGCCGCGATCGAGATCTCCGGCCCGGGGTGCACGGCGAGCAGCCGGAACAGCCGGGCGGCAGCCGGGCTGAGCGCCTCGTAGGACCAGGAGAACGCGGATCGCACGTCGTCCCCGGACTCGCCCGTGGAGAGGGCGTCCAGTTCTAGCTCTTCGACGAACTCACTGAGCCGCATGTCCGGGCGTACCGAAGCATGGGCCGCCGCGATCGCGAGCGCGAGCGGAAGTCCCGCGCAGAATCGCACGAGGTCCTGGCTCGCCGCCGGCTCGGCGGCGAGCCGGGCCGAGCCGACCCGCTTGGCCAGCAGTTCGCTCGCGGCCGCGTCACCGAGCCGGTTCACGTGCACGGGCCGCGCGCCTTCCCGGGCGACCAGGCCGGTCAGCCGGTTGCGGCTGGTCACGACGACGAGACAGCCCGGTACGCCGGGCAGCAGCGGCCGGACCTGCTCGGAGTCGCGGGCGTTGTCCAGCAGCACGATCATCTTGCGGTCGGCGAGGGCGGACCGGAACCGGGCGGCCCGCGCGTCGAGGCCGGTGCCACCGAGCGAGGCCAGCGAGACACCGACCGATTCGAGCAGGGTGTTGAGCGCGTCGACCGGGTCGACGAGGCGGCCGCTCGGGTCGAAGCCGCGCAGGTTGAGATAGAGCTGGCCGTCCGGGAAGCGCGGGGCGAGCCGGTGCGCCCAGTCCACGGCGACGGCCGTCTTGCCGACGCCACCCATGCCGCTGAGAATGACGATCGCGGCGTTGTTGGCCTGGGCGTCGAGGGCCGACGTGAGGTCATGGCGGGGCACGAACCCGGCGACCCGGCGGGGAAGCTGAACAGGGCGGTGTGCGGCCGGCTGCTCGTCCTCCAGCGCCAGCAGGTGAGCCGCGCGGAGTTCGGCGCCCGGATCGGTGCCCAGTTCGTCGGCGAGCCGGTGCCGCACCTCGTCGAAGAGCACCAGGGCCTCGGCACGGCGCCCGGAGAGCACCAGCAGCCGGATCAGCCGGGCCTGCAGCGGCTCGTGCAGCGGCGCGGACGCCGCGATCCGCTGGACGCCGCTCAGCGCGCTGGGCTGGTCGGCGGCGTCCACCGCGATCTGGATGCGCTCCTGGGCGATCGTCACGAACAGCGGGTGCTCCAGCACCTCCGGGTCGAGCCCGGCGAAGGCCGGTTCCTGCACGGCGTCCAGCGACGGCGTCGCGGCCAGGTCGGTATCGAGAGCGTCCGCGACCAGCCGATATCCCTCACCGGCCGGATGCACCCATCGGCCCGTCGCCCGGCTGGGCAGATCGGGCTCGAACAGGCGGCGTACCTGCCCGACCAGCCGGTGCAGCTGGTTGACAGCGCTCTGTGACGGCTCGGCGCCCCAGATCAGCTCGACCAGCTCGGTGATGCCGACGACCCCACCGCGTGCGGCGAGCAGCGCGGCGAGCAGAACCCGCTGCCGGGGCGGTCCGATATCGACCTCGACGCCGTCACGCCACATGCGGAGCCCGCCGTAGGCGCGAAGCCTTACGGCGGGCTCGGACGTGGTCATGCCACCACTCTGCCCAGCGCGAGCGCGGAGCAACACGTCACAAACGTCACACAGGTAACCGCGGTCCCGCTTCGCGCTGCGACGCCAGCCACTGCTCGACCTCACCGGAGGAGCGCGGCAGGCCGGCCGACAGGTTGCGGCAGCCGTCGCTGGTGACCAGAACGTCGTCCTCGATCCGGACGCCGACACCCTGCAACTCGGCCGGGACCAGGTCGTCCTCGGCCTGGAAGTAGAGACCCGGCTCGACGGTCAGCACGTAGCCTTCCTTGAGCTCACCGTCCCGGTACGACTCCTTGCGGGCGTTCGAGCAGTCGTGCACGTCGATGCCGAGCATGTGGCCGAAACCATGCAGCGTCCACCGGCGGTAGACCGTGCTGTTCTCGCTCATCGCCTCGTCCACGCTGACCGGCAGCAGGCCGAGATCGTTCAGACCCTCGGCGAGCACGCGCATGCAGGTCTGGTGGATGTCCTTGAACTTCACACCCGGCCGGATCGCGTCCATGCCGGCCTGCTGCGACGCGTGCACGATGTCGTAGACCTGGCGCTGCAGCGGCGTGAACGTCCCGTTGACCGGCACCGTGCGGGTCACGTCGGCGGTGTAGAGGTTGTTGCCCTCGACACCCATGTCCATCAGCAGCAGTTCGCCGGGAGTGGTGACGCCGGTGTTGCGTACCCAATGAAGGATCGTGGCGTGCGGCCCGGAACCGACGATGGAGCTGTAACCCACGTCGTTGCCCTCGTGCCGCGCCCGCAGCCCGAACACGCCCTCCAGCAGCCGCTCCTTGACCGGACGGTCGGCCGGGAGCACCCGGGCCACGTCTTCGAAGCCGCGCACTGTCGCGTCGATCGCGGCCTGCAGCTGGCCGATCTCCCACTCGTCCTTGACCAGCTTGAGCTCGGAGATCACCCACGCCAGCTCGCGGTCGCGGGGCTTCTCCCGGTTCGGCTCGTAGGCCAGCACCGCCCGGTCCACGTTCGCATCGAGGCCGCGCAGCACCCGGGTGCGCCCCGGCGCCGAACCGGCCAGCACCGTGCCGAGCTGCCCCAGCGACGCCGTGTCCACACCCAGCTCAGCCGACTTCTCGGCGAGCGTGTGGGTGCGCCCGATCCAGAGCTCACCGTTGCGGTCCCGGAAGAACCGGTCGGTCTCCTTGGAGTTGCGCTCCCGCGTGAACAGCACCGCGTCATGCCCCGAACCGGTCGGCAGCAGCACCAGCACGCTGTCCGGGTCACGGTCGCCGGTCAGATAGAAGAAGTCACTGCCGGGACGGAACGGGTAATCGGTGTCGTTCGCCCGCACCTTCTCGTTGCCGCTCGGAATGATCAGCGTCTCACCCGGGAACGCCTCGGAGAGCGCCGCCCGCCGCTTGGCGTAGTTGGGAACCTCTGGCAGCGGCGTCACCGCGAGCGGATCCTCCCGCCAGCCACTGCGCATGAACTGCAGAAACGCCTCCGGGAAATCCGGATCGTGCGACTCCGTCTTGGCTTGCTCGGCCATCTGAGGATGCCTCCGTTCTCGCTGGCTCGACGGTACAACCCCAGCGGTGCGCCCGGCAGGCGCGGTCACTTCCGCTCCCGCTCTTGCTTATACGCCCGGACGGCTTCAGCTGTTTGGTGAAAGCCTCCACGGCCCCCGCAAGCAACGGCATCGCACCCACGCCGTTGAGGTGGCCTCTTATCCGCGGCCCGGCTGGTTCACATAGGCCGGAACCGGATCCCGCGTGAGACAGGCCAGCCTCGCCCCAGCGGTCCCGGCCTCACCATGCGCGGTGTGGGTTCCCTCAGCGTGCAGCACGAACGACCACGGCGGCCGCGCCGCGTCGAACCGCCACTGCTGAACACTCGTGGCTTTTGCGGTCCCCGCAGCGTCAGTGGTGAAGTCCAGCCAGATCTCATTGGCGGGGTTGGCATAGACCGGATCCACCGAAGGCTTCCCCGGCCCAGCAGCCGGATCCACCCGATGCTGATAGTGCGGCCCAGCCTCGGCGGGGTCAGCCGTGCACGGGTTGTTGTGCAGGTGAGCCCCGTACTTCCGCCCCGGAACCAGCCCGGCCAGCTCAGCCTTGACGGTGACACTGCCCGCGGCTTCGTTGACGCTGACCTCAGCGGTCGCACCTACCGGCACAGCGGCAGCGTCATAGGTGACCGCGGTGGCCCCTTCCCGCCACGCCCGGAAGGTCCCCGAACTGACCGGCCCGGGCTCCAGCCCAGGCGCCGCATCCGGCACAGCTGACACGGACACCTCAGGCGAGGCCGGCGTAGCCATGGCGCTGGCACAGGCCCCGAGCACAAGCGGAACCGCCAAAAGCACAAGTCGAAAATTCATCCCCAAAGTGTCGCAAAATCACCCATATAACTAGCCACACAACCCCCCAAAGCGGTCTGAGCTTCCGTGACCACGGGGAATCCCAGCAACCGTGCGAGCCCCGGCCACCCACCCACGGGGCAAGCGCCCACACTCGGCCAGCTCCCACCGCCGCCCCAAACGGCGCCCAGGCAGGTCCCGCCCCCACAGGTCCAGCCCCCCGCAGGTCGTGCCCCTGCAGGTGGTGCCTCCGCAGGTCTAGCCCCTGCAGGTGGTGCCCCCGCAGGTCTAGCCCCCGCAGGTCTAGCCCCCCCCGCGGGTCGTGCCTCCGCGGGTCGTGCCTCCGCGGGTCGTGCTCCCGCGGGTCTCGGCGCCGCGGGTCCCGTTGCCGCGGGGCGAGCCGTAGCTCAGCCCTGTAATGAGGCTGCGATGACCTATCTGGCCTACGGCTCGCCGGGCGGTCGGCCTGCCCGGCGACCAGCTCGCCCGGAGACCGGATCCGATCCGCTCTGCCGGACCAAAGGCATCACGCCGCGAGCAACCACCCGGTGTGTGTCGAGTAAAGGCGCGCATCGAACCCGAAATCGACACACCCGTCTGCCCCGCGCGACATTGGGCCGCCGTTCCCACCGGGCCGTGGTTCAAGGACCACGATCGCCGCGGAAAACCGGGAGCGGAGAAGTGATCAAACCCGAGCGTCCACTGCTAGCGCGCGATCTCAATCGGCCAGCAGGTTCAGCAGTGACAACCAACAGCCCCAACCGGCTGCACGCCACGGTCGCCACACCGTACGGCCGGCAGCCATCCGGTGCAGCCGCCCTGCCCCGGCTGCACGCCACGGTCGCCGTACCGTTAAGCCGGCAGCCATGAGCGACAGCCACCCCAACGCCAGCTGCACACTGGGGTCGCCGCAGCGTTGAGCCGGCAGCCATAGGGTGCAGCCACTCCGCAACGGGAGAACTCTGCACGGCCCACCGCCACCGCGATCCGCTCCAGTCCAGCCAGCCACCAACAACCGAAGCGCCGAAGCGCCGGGGCAGAGGCCAGCTTGTGCTTGTGGTCGCGCAGGGGCCGAAAACGCGACCGTAAGCGCGAGCCGCTTCCGCTCGGCTCGTGCATGTGGTCGCGTGAGCGCCGAAAACGCGACCGTAGGCGCGAGCCGCTCCCGCTTGGCTTGTGCTTGTGGCCGCGCAGGGGCCGAAAACGCGACCGTAGGCGCGAGCCGCTTCCGCTCGGCTTGTGCTTGTGGTCGCGCAGGGGCCGAAAATACGACCACAAGCGCGAGCCCGGGACTGGGGCTCGTGCTTGCGGCGGCGGGTGCCTCGCGCAGGCGGAAGGGTGCCGTGAACGGACGCCGTGACTGGAGGCCGTCTGGGGTGAGAGGCTGGCTCGGGACGGCGGAGGGGGCGGTCATGGGTTACGCGATGGTCATGGGCGAGGCACTGATCGACCTGCTGGAGGCTGACGCCGGCGGGGAGCAGATCTACAAGCAGGCGATCGGCGGCGCACCACTCAACGTCGCTGTCGGCGTAGCCCGGCTGGGCGGCGAGGTCACCTACGCCGGCTCGCTGAGTAACGATGTCCTCGGCGACCGCATATCAGCATTTATCCGAAATGCTGGAGTCAACGAACGCGGCATCCGCCGAGTAACCGCGCCCACCACGCTGGCAGTGACCACATTCGAAGGCGCTGAACCAACCTTCACCTTCTACGGTGAGCCACCCTCCTACGCGCTGCTGACGCCCGATGACCTGGACGAAACTACCGTCGCAGACGCGAAAGTCCTTTACACCGGCTCGATCTGCCTGCTCCGCGAACCCTTCCGCTCAGCAGCCAGAAAAGCGTGGCAGACCCCCGGCCCTCTGAAGGTCTTCGACCCCAACGTCCGCCCCACACTTCTACCGGACGCCGCCGCGATCAAAGCTCTCCAAACCCTGGTCGAAGAATTCTTCACCACCGCCGACCTGGTAAAACTCAGCCAAGCTGACGCGACGATCCTGTACGACGAGCCGGACCCGGCAGTCGCCGCCGAGCGGATCCGCGCAGTGGGAGCCAAGGCCGTGGTCGTCACCTGCGGATCAAAAGGCGCCTACATTGCCGCGCAAGACGGTGGCGTGATGCTGCCCGCCCCGGCAGTGGCCGCCATCGACGCGACCGGCGCCGGTGACTCGGTGATGGGCGCCCTGATCCGCCGCCTGCTGGACGAGGGCCGGCCCGGCAGCCTGGCGGACTGGCAGCGCCATGTGCGCTTCGCCCTCGCCGTAGCCGGCCTGGTCTGCGAACGCCCGGGTGGCGCCACCGCGATGCCGACCGCCCCCGAGCTGACCACCCGCTGGGGCGCCCTGCTCTAGCGAAGAAGCCCGACCGAAGAAGCCCTACCGAAAAGCCGGAGCCAAGAAACCCGAAAAACCAAAAACCCCTACCGAAGAACCTCTGCCCCAGCGATAAAACGCTGCCGCTCCACCAGAATCCGCTCCACCCGCACCTCGGCCACGACCGCACCCCGATCCCGAACCGTGACGTCGAAGACCAGCGTGCGCCCGTCCACCTTGGTCAGCGTCGCTGTGGCGGCGACGGTACGCCCCACCGGCGTCGGCGCGCGATGTTCGATCTCAGCCCGGCTGCCGACCGTGGTGACGCCGCCGGGGATCTGCCGTGCGGTGGCGGCGACGGTGGCTGCTTCGGCCAAGGCGAGCAGCCGGGGCGTGCCCAGCACCGGCACGTCACCGGAGCCGATGGACTGCGCGGTGTCGGCGTCGGTGACGGTCAATTCGACTCGGGCGTTCAGCCCCGGTGCGAACTCCGGAAACTCCATCCACACACCTTAGGACCCGCCAACCCGCGCCGCCCGAGCCCGAACCGCCAGCTGCTCGGCAAGCGCCCAAGCCTCAGCAAGATCCCGATCACGAGCCACTCCGGACCGGCCACCGGCGGTGTCGGCGTAAACGGTCGCCAGCCCGAGCCTGCGCTGCAACGGCCCTTGAACCACACGCACGCTCTGCAACCGTGCGTACGGAACCAGGCTCACCTCGCGCGTGACCCGCCCCTGCCGGGTGACGAACACGTCAGGCGTCAGCCCGGCCCCGTAGAACCGCAGCCCGATCGGGTGCAGCCAGCGCGCACGCGCCGGAGGCGGCGAGGTGGCGAGAGTCGCCAGGTCGACACCGGGTAGAACCGCCGCGACCAGCGAACGCGCGGTAGCGATGTCCCCGACCGGCATCAGCCGATCCGAGTTCTTGTCGTCACCGGGCTCCGGCCCGCTGTACCCGGCGATGTCGAGCCGCAGGTTGAGCCACCGCGCCTTGCGCCACAGGAACGGCCAGATGACCCGCACGGTCTGCACCCGGAACGGCGGCACCACCTGATTGCGCGTCTCGACCAGCCCGTAGTGCAGCACGAGCCGCCGGTCCCGGTCACGGCCGAGCTGGAAATCCCAGTCGCCGAGCACCCGCCGGATCGGCTGGAGCAGCACACCGGCCATCGCGGTCACGGTGCTGGCGATCCCGACGAACGTCCACGATCCCTCCATCACGAACTGCGTCACCACCCACGCGACACCGATCGGCAGGAAGAACGCCTGCGGCGTCAGCAACTGGCTGATCAGCAGGTCACGGTTGCGAACGCGATAAAGGGGGGCCTGCGCGGTGGTCACCGCCGCGGCCCCGGCCGCCGGCTCCGCGACACTCGCGCTTTGACCAGCTTGGGTACGCGCGGAGAGCGCGAGAAGCCGTTCCCGGAGCAGTCCCGCTTCCCGGACCGTGAGGTACGCCAGTGGCGCCTCGGTCTTGCCGCCGCCGACGACTTCGAGGCGGAGTTCGGCGAGTCCGGTGAGCTGGGCGAGTAGTGGCCGGCGCAGCTCGACGGACTGGAGACGGTCGAGTGGGATGGCCCGGTTGCGGCGCCAGATCAGTCCTTCGGCGATCCGCAGTTCCCGGCCGATCACCTGGTACCCGGTGTTGTACCAGCCGATCACCGAGAAGATCACGACCCCGACGGCGAGGATGGCGACGAGCATGGCGAAGTGCGTGGTCCCGAGCTGGGACAGCGTCTGCCAGGACAGCGCCGCGACGATCACCACGATGCTCTTGGCGCCGCTCAGCAACGGGCTGAGCGGATGCAACCGCTGCCGCGTCTCCAGCCCGGCTCCCGGATCAGCCTGCCACCCGGGAGGCGGATATCCAGGAGGTGGAGCGGTGGCATGCCAGCCGGGCGCACCGGGGAAGTGTTCTGGATGAGGCCCGGGAACAGCTGACGGGTGAGCGGGGTCCGGCGACGGGCCCGGTGGGACTGACGGGGGCAGGCCGGCGCTGGTCACAGGCCCTCGGCCCGGTCCTCGCCGAGGGCGGTCAACCGGTCACGCAGCCGGGACGCCTCCTCGGGCGGCAACCCCGGCACCCGGGCGTCACTGGCCGCCGCCGCGGTGTGCAGCTGCACGGTGGCCAGCCCGAACGCCCGCTCCAGCGGTCCTGCGGTGACGTCGACGTACTGCATCCGCGCGTACGGAACGATCGAAAGATGGCGGAGCAGCAGGCCGTGCCGGACCAGGAGGTCGTTGTCGCGTTCGGCATATCCCCAGGCGCGCACGGCCCGCACGTGGACGACGGCGCGCCAGACGCCGAGCAGCAGGACCACGCCGATCCCGATGAGCCAGCCGGGATGGCGGCTGAAGAACCAGGCGATGCCGAGGCCGGCGGTGAAAACCGCGAGCCAGACGGCCAGGCCGATCAGCTCCACGACGATCAGTTTGGGGGAGACGGGGCGCCATTCGACCGTGTCGGGCCACGGTTCGAGGGCATCGACTGTGGTGCTGGGCGGCTCGCTCACATATGAAGCCTATGAGATGACCGCATCTCCTGCCGCCGTGAAGGGTGTGACCTCTCGCAGGAAGCGCCGCGCTTCGAGGAAGGCGCCGAGCGTCTCGCGGTGATCCGCGCAGGCCAGCCAGACTTTGCGGCGGTCCGGGGTGTGCAGTTTCGGATTGTTCCAATGCAGCTGCCAGGCCGCGGGAAGGCGGCAACCCTTGGCGGAGCACTGGGGTGATAGATCCTCAACCATTCCGAACACCTTACGGAGTGGGCCAGATTGCCCTTGGGAGGAAGAGTTAGCGCCGGGCGGCCACGGGGGAAGCCGCCCGGCGACAAGGGAAATGCTACACGCTCCAAATCCGCGCGGATCCACCCGGTGACGGTGCCCGATCCGGCGGATCGCGCAGAAAGATCAACACGACCGGCCTCTTGCGCTCAGGGCTGCGGTCGTTGCTGGCAGAGGCGATGATGACGGGGAGGTGACAGCCCTGATGACCAGAATGGGCAAGTGCGGCCGGAAGACTTCTTAGGAACCTCCCAGCCGTGTGGTGTTGTCTGTCGTGTAAGTCTTGAACGTCGGCATCCATGTCGGCGTATCACGACCGTTGTGGAGGACCGGTGTCCCAGCCGAGCATGCCCGAGACCGAGACCAGTCCCGGCGCCCTGGCGCCGGTCACGCCCGCGCAGGACGCGTCACAGCTAGAGCGGGCCATGTTCGAGGTGAAACGGGTCATCGTCGGCCAGGACCGGATGGTCGAGCGGATGTTCGTGGCGCTGCTCGCCCGCGGCCACTGCCTGATCGAGGGTGTTCCCGGCGTGGCCAAGACCCTTGCCGTGGAGACCCTGGCCAAGGTGGTCGGTGGTTCGTTCTCCCGGGTGCAGTTCACCCCTGACCTGGTCCCGGCCGACATCGTCGGCACCCGGATCTACCGGCAGTCGAGCGAGCAGTTCGACGTGGAGCTCGGCCCCGTCTTTGTGAACTTCCTGCTTGCCGACGAGATCAACCGGGCTCCGGCCAAGGTGCAGTCGGCGCTGCTCGAGGTGATGGCCGAGCACCAGGTGTCGATCGGCGGCAAGAGCCACGCGGTCCCCGACCCGTTCCTGGTGATGGCGACACAGAACCCGATCGAGCAGGAGGGTGTCTACCCGCTGCCCGAGGCCCAGCGGGACCGCTTCCTCATGAAGATCATCGTGGGTTACCCGACGGACACCGAGGAACGCGAGATCGTCTACCGGATGGGCGTGAGCGCGCCGGAGCCGAAACAGGTCTTCACCTCCGAGGACCTGCTCGCCCTGCAGCGCCGCGCCGACCAGGTCTTCGTGCACAACGCGCTGGTCGACTACACGGTCCGGCTGGTCCTCGCGACCCGTGCCCCGGCCCAGCACGGCATGCCCGACGTGGCGCAGCTGATTCAGTACGGCGCGAGCCCCCGTGCCTCGCTCGGCATCGTCCGGGCCACCCGGGCCCTCGCGCTGCTCCGCGGCCGTGACTACGCGCTGCCGCAGGACCTTCAGGACATCGCGCCGGACATCCTGCGGCACCGCCTGGTGCTCAGTTACGACGCGCTCGCCGACGACATCCCGGCCGACCACATCGTCGCCCGGATCATGCAGACCGTCCCGATGCCGTCGGTCGCGTCCCGCCAGGGCGCCAGCCCGAACGGCAACCACGGCGGCAACCATGGTGGCAACCCCAACGGCAATCTCAACGGCGGCTTCCCCAGCGGTCCGGCCGGCGGCTTCAACGGTCACGGCGCACCGCAGATCCAGCCGACCAGCGGTGTCCCGGCCGCGGTCTTCGACCCTCGCCAGCAGCAGCCCTACCCCCAGGCCGGCGGAGCACAGTTCGGCGGAGGCCAGCCCGGCGGCGCACACGCCGGCGCAGGCCAGCCCGGCGGCGCACACGCCGGCGGCGCTCAGCCCGGCGCGGGACAGCAGCCCGGCGCGGCACAGCCCGGCCAGAACCCCGGCGATCAGAGCCCCGGCGGCCACCAGGCCGGCGGCCCGCAGGGCTGGCACGGCCAGCAGTGACCGCCCCGGGCCAGACGCCCGTCGCGCCGGATGAGTCGGCGCGGGCCGAGGCTGTCCTCGGCCGCCTCCAGCTGCTGGTCACCCGCAAACTCGACGGGCTGCTCCAGGGTGATTACGTCGGCCTGCTGCCCGGACCGGGCACCGAGGCCGGCGAGTCCCGGGAGTACCGCCCGGGCGACGACGTCCGCCGGATGGACTGGCCGGTCACGGCACGCACCACCCAGCCGCACGTGCGCCGCACGGTCGCCGACCGGGAACTCGAGACGTGGATGGCGATCGACCTCTCGGCCAGTCTGGACTTCGGCACGGCACGCTGGCTCAAGAGTGATCTGGTGATCGCCGCGGCCACCGCGGTCACGCACCTCACCGCACGGGGCGGCAACCGGATCGGCGCGGTGGTCGGCACCGGTTCGGGCGTACCGCAGAAAAGCGCGAGCTGGTGGCGCCGCAAGGCGGCGACGGCGCCGAGCCAGCCGCCGAGCTCGCCGATGGTCCGGATGCCGGCGCGTCCCGGCCGCAAGGAGGCGCAGGGGCTGCTGCGGGCGATCGCGCGCACTCGCATCCAGCCCGGGCGCGCCGACCTGGGCGAGTTGATCGAGATGCTGAATCGGCCGCCGCGCCGCCGTGGTGTTGCAGTGGTGATCTCCGATTTTCTGGCACCGGTGGAGTCCTGGGCGCGGCCGATGCGCAAGCTCGGTGTCCGGCACGACGTGCTGGCGATCGAGGTGGTCGATCCGCGAGAGTTGGAGCTGCCGGACGTCGGCGTGCTGACCCTGGCCGATCCCGAGTCCGGTGACCTGCACGAGGTGCAGACCGCCGATCCGAAACTTCGACAGCGTTACGCCGAGGCGGCCGGTGAGCAGCGGGCCGCCATCGCCCGCGCCTTGCGTGCCGGCGGCGCGGCTCACCTGCGGCTGCGCACCGACACCGACTGGCTGCTCGACATGGTCCGTTTCGTGGCGGCTCAACGCCACGCCCGCACCCGAGGGACCACACGATGATCCGTTTCCTGGCGCCGTGGTGGCTGCTGACGATCCTGCCGGTGCTCGGCATGGCCGGCCTCTACGTCTGGCGGCAGTTCCGCAAACGCAACTACGCGATGCGGTTCACCAACGTCGACCTGCTGCGCACCCTCGCGCCGAAAGGCCTGGGCTGGCGCCGGCACGTGTCGGCTGCCGCGTTCCTGCTGATGCTCGGCGCGCTGGCGGCGGCGACCGCCCGTCCGTCGGTCGACACCGAGCAGCCTCTGGAACGCGCCACGGTGATGCTCGCCATCGACGTGTCGCTCTCGATGCAGGCTGACGACGTGGCGCCGAGCCGCATCGAGGCCGCGCAGGAGGCGGCGAAAGCGTTCGTGAACGAGTTGCCGGCCACCTACAACCTGGGCCTGGTCTCGTTCGCGAAAGCGGCGAACGTGCTGGTCCCGCCGTCGAAGGACCGGTCCGCGGTGATCTCCGCGATCGACGGGCTGACGCTGGCCGAGGCGACCGCGACCGGTGAGGCCGTGTTCACGTCGCTGGACGCGATCCGCTCGGTGCCGTCGGACGGCGCGGACGGCGCCCCGCCGGCCCGGGTCGTGCTGCTCTCCGACGGTTACCGTACGTCGGGCCGGTCGATCGAGGACGCGGCGACCGCGGCCTCGCAGGCGAACGTGCCGGTGTCGACGATCGCGTTCGGCACCGACACCGGTGTGGTGGACATCCGTGGTTCGGTGCAGCGGGTGCCGGTGGACCGGCTGTCGTTGCAGGAGCTGGCGGAAAGCACCAAGGGCTATTTCTACGAGGCCGCTTCGGTGAGCGAGCTCAAGCAGGTCTACGAGGACATGGGCAGTTCGATCGGCCACCGGACCGAACCGCGCGAGGTGACCCAGTGGTACGCCGGAGCCGGCCTGCTGCTCGGCCTGCTGGGCGCGGGCCTGAGCCTGCTGTGGACGTCGAGACTGCCCTGACAGAGGACTAAGAGTTGTGGGCGAGAACGAAAAGCATGACCACCCATACCGACAGCAGGGTGAATCCGAGAGGTGCAACGAGGTTCTTCATGATCAACCCGCTTCCGCTGGCGACTGAGCGAAACTGAAACGCGCAGGTCACGGTCGCGGCCAAGCCGGCATCCGGCGTCGCGGCGCATGCGACGTTGCCGGCCGGCCGGGCGTAAGGCGGCAGAACCGGTGGATGCTGGTGGGAGAAATCTGGTCAGCGGTCAGAAACGCTGACGAGCGTCCCGGCCACGACTAGGAGGATCGCTATCTCGCACAGCGATCACCTCCATAGCTCGTTCGGGCCCTGGGAACAGTGTGGGAGCGTACCCCTTAAGTCGCACCTAAGAAAATCGGGTCACTCGATCAGTTATTCCCCGGCGGCGACCAGGCCGGTCTCGTAAGCGAGCACCACGGCCTGCGCCCGGTCGCGCAGCCCGAGCTTGCCGAGGATCCGGCCGATGTGGGTCTTCACGGTCTGTTCGGCGACGACCAGGTCAGCGGCGATCTCCTGGTTGGACCGGCCCCGCGCGATCAGCCGCAGCACGTCGGTCTCCCGCGGGGTCAGCGCGTTGAGCACGACCGGCCGCGGCCGGTTCGGGTGCGGCCGGGCGGCGAACTCGGCGATCAGCCGCCGGGTCACCGACGGCGCCAGCAACGCTTCGCCGGAGGCGACCACGCGTACCGCGTTGACCAGGTCAGCGGCGGGTGCGTCCTTGAGGAGGAAGCCGCTCGCGCCGGCGCGCAGTGCCTCGTAGACGTAGTCGTCGAGATCGAACGTGGTGAGAATCAACACCTTCGGCCCGCCGGCCGGATTCCCGCCCACCAGCCGCCGGGTCGCCTCCAGGCCGTCCATCACCGGCATCCGGACATCCATGAGTACGACGTCCGGGGCGAGCCTGCGAACCTCGGTGACCGCGTCGGCGCCGTTCGCCGCGTCGCCGACGACGAGCAGGTCGGGCTGGGCGGCGAGCAGCGCGCCGAACCCCTGCCGGACCATCGCCTGGTCGTCCGCGATCAAGACCTTGATCATGCGCGCTCCCGCTGCGTTCTCTCGTGTTGCCGGGGGATCGTCGCCACGACCTGATATCCACCCTCGCCGTCCGGACCGGCGTCGAGTTCGCCACCGAGAAGCGCGACCCGTTCCCGCATGCCGATCAGGCCATGACCGTCGCCGCCGGTGGTTTCCACGGTCATCCTGTTGTGCACGCGCAACTCCAGCGAGGCCGGATCAGCGCGAGCAGCGAGCCGCACCGGGCCGCCAGGCGCGTGCCGCGCCGCGTTCGCCAGCGCTTCCTGCACGATGCGGTACGCCGTGAGCCCCACCGTCTCGGGCAGGTCGGCAAGATCCTGGATCTCGGCCGACACCGGCAGCCCGGCTCGTTGCGCTGTGCTGACCAGGTCGGCGATTTGCGCGTACCCAGGCTGTGGCGCGGTGAGCGCCTGGTCCTGTTCCGCGCGCAGCACTCCCAGCAGGCGCCGCATGTCGGTGAGTGCCTCCCGGGCCGCCGCCGCGATCGTGGTCAGCTCTTCGCGAGCCGCGTCCGGAAGGCCCTCGATCCGGTACGGCGCGGTCTCCGCCTGCACCGCGATCATCGACATGTGGTGGGCCACCACGTCGTGCATCTCCCGGGCGATCCGGGCGCGTTCTTCGAGTACCGCTCGTTTGGCCCGTTCCAGTTCGTTGAGCTCGGACTGCTCGGCCAGCATCTCCCGGGTGCTGCGCCGCCGGGAGATGATGTCGCCGATCGCGGCGACGACGGCGATCAGCAGCGCCGCGCCCCACGCGTTGGCGTCCGGCGCGAAGATGAAGACCGGGATGACGGTGAGCGAGACTGCCCAGATGGTCACCAGCGACTCGTTCGTGGCGGCCAGCCGGAAGAGGACGACCAGCGCGCCGATGATCTGCACGGTGTTCCACGGCCAGGGCTCGTTCGGCTGCGCGTCGATGGTGCCGGCGAACAGCATCAGGAAGGCCAGCCGCCAGGCCATCACCGGCCGGCGGTACGCGACCAGCACCGGCAGCACCGACCCGATCGCGATCAGCGCGGCGGTCGGCCCGTCCAGTCCACGGACCTGGGTCAGGAAGTTGCCGGCGACCAGTCCGAGGCCGGCCAGCCCCAGCAGGAGCAGCGGCAACGCGTTCCGGTAACGCCGGCGCCGGGCCGGTGGCCTGCGGATCTCCTGTTTGAACGTTAGGTAAGTCAGCGGCCCCGTCACGCCGCCGCGACTGCCGGGGCCGTTAGTCTCCATTCCCAGCAGGTTACGACGCTGCGCTGAGGCTGTCGTGACCCTGCGGTGCCACCCGGCACCCCCTACCTGGGTATGACCTCGTCGAAGGAGTGGGTTGTGGCTCGCACCGTTCTGGTGACCGGAGGAAACCGCGGCATCGGTCTGGCCATCGCGCAGGCGTTCGCCAAGCAGGGCGACCGTGTCGCCGTGACGCACCGCGGCTCGGGCGTGCCGGATGGCCTGTTCGGGGTGCAGTGCGACATCACCGACAACGCGGCCGTCGACGCCGCGTTCACGTTCGTTGAGAACGAGCTGGGTCCGGTCGAGGTCCTCGTCGCGAACGCCGGCATCACCGACGACACGCTCCTGCTCCGGATGTCCGAGGATCAGTTCGAGCGGGTCATCGACACCAACCTGACCGGCGCGTACCGCTGCGCGAAGCGGGCCAGCGGCAAGATGCTGCGCGCCAAGTGGGGCCGGATGATCTTCATTTCCTCGGTCGTCGGCCTGTACGGCGGACCCGGACAGGTGAATTACGCGGCGAGCAAGGCCGGCCTGGTCGGCATGGCCCGCAGCATCACCCGCGAGCTGGGCACCCGCAACATCACCGCGAACGTGGTGGCGCCCGGCTTCATCGAGACCGAGATGACAGCAGTGCTGTCGGAGTCCCGCAAAGCAGAAATCATCAAGTCAGTCCCGGCCGGGCGCCTCGCGAGCGTGGACGAGGTCGCCGCCGCGGTGACCTTCCTGGCCAGTGACAGCGCGGCTTACATCTCGGGCGCCGTGCTGCCTGTCGACGGTGGCCTCGGAATGGGTCACTGATCAGCCCGGGTATTTTTTCAGGAGAGAATTACGTGTCTGGACTTCTGGCCGGTAAACGGCTGCTCATCACGGGTGTCATCACCGACGCCTCGATCGCGTTCTCGGCGGCGAAGGTCGCTCAGGAGAACGGCGCGACCGTGGTGCTGACCGGCTTCGGCCGGCTCTCGCTGGTCGAGCGGATCGCCAAGCGTCTGCCCGAGCCGGCCCCGGTGATCGAGCTCGACGTGACGAACCAGGAGCACCTGGACGGGCTGGCCGACAAGGTCCGCGAGCACGTCGACGGGCTCGACGGCGTGCTCCACTCGATCGGTTTCGCCCCGCAGAGCTGCCTCGGCGGCGGGTTCCTGGACGCTCCGTGGGATGACGTGGCAACGGCGCTGCACATCTCCACGTTCTCGTACAAGTCTCTCGCCATGGCGGCGCTGCCGCTGATGGGCCGGGGTGGCTCGGTCGTCGGCCTGACCTTCGACGCCACAAAGGCGTGGCCGGTCTACGACTGGATGGGCGTGGCGAAGGCCGGCCTGGAGTCCGCGAACCGGTACCTCGCGCTGCACCTCGGCAAGCAGGGCATCCGCAGCAACCTGGTCTCGGCCGGCCCGCTGCGCACGATGGCCGCCAAGTCGATCCCGGGCTTCTCGCAGTTCGAGGAGGCGTGGGCGGAGCGTTCGCCGCTCGGCTGGGACCTCAGCGACCCGGAGCCGACCGCGCGGGCCATTTGCGCACTGCTCTCCGATTTCTTCCCGGCGACCACGGGTGAGGTTGTGCACGTCGACGGGGGCTACCACGCTCTCGGGGCGTAACACGGTGGCAGGATGGTTGGGTGGTATACGACGCCTTCGTCCTGCTCTCCTTCGGTGGCCCTGAAAAGCCTGATGACGTGATGCCGTTCCTGCGCAATGTGGTGCGCGGGCGCGGAGTTCCGGATGAGCGCCTCGCCGAGGTGTACGAGCACTACATGCACTTCGGCGGGGTCTCCCCGATCAATCAGCAGTGCCGTGACCTGCTCGCGGCCGTCGGCGAGGAATTCGGCTCGCACGGCATCGACCTGCCCCTGTACTGGGGAAACCGCAACTGGCACCCGATGCTGGCCGACACCGTGGCGCAGATGCGCGACGACGGCATCGAGACCGCGCTCGGCTTCGCCACCAGCGCGTACGGCGGTTACTCCTCCTGCAAGCAGTACTGGGAGGACATCGCGGCGGCGCGGGCGCACGTCGGGCCCGGTGCGCCCCGGATCGTGAAATTGCGCCAGTTCCACGACCACCCCGGTTTTGTGGAGCCGAACATCGAGTCGGTGCGCGACGCACTGGCGACACTCGACCCGGCCCGCCGCGCGACCACCCGGCTGGTCTTCACCGCCCACTCGATCCCGGTCAGCATGGCGAACACGGCCGGCCCGACCGGCGGCCGGTACACCGCCCAGCTGGAGGAGACCGCCCGCCTGGTGCACGCCGCGGCCGCCTCCGACCTCGGTTACGACGTGGTCTGGCAGAGCCGCTCCGGCCCGCCGCACATCCCGTGGCTGGAGCCGGATGTCAACGACCACCTGGAGGCACTCGCCGAGAAAGGCGTGACCGACGTGGTGGTCAGCCCGATCGGATTCGTCTCCGACCACCTCGAAGTCATCTGGGACCTGGACAACGAGGCGAAGGAGACAGCGGACCGGCTCGGCCTCGGTTACGCCCGTGCCGCCACCCCCGGCGTCCACCCCCGGTTCGTCGCGATGGTGCGCGAGCTCGTGCAGGAACGTACCGCCGAGGCCGCACACACCGGGCTCGGTACGCTCCCGACCTGGGACCTCTGTCCCACCGACTGCTGCACGCCCCCACAGCGACGAGGAGCCCCCTGATGAAGGAACGCAAGCTTATCGAGAGCTGGCTCACCGACATGGACGGCGTGCTCGTCCACGAGGGCGTGCCGGTGCCCGGGGCGCCCGAGTTCGTCAATCGGATGAAGGCGTCCGGCAAGCCGTTCCTGATCCTCACCAACAACTCCATCTACACCCCTCGTGACCTCCAGGCCCGGCTCAACCGGATGGGCTTCGACGTCCCGGAGCAGTCGATCTGGACGGCCGCGCTGGCGACCGCGCAGTTCCTCTCCGACCAGCGGCCGGGCGGTACCGCGTACGTGATCGGCGAAGCCGGTCTGACCACCGCGATGCACGCCTCCGGTTACGTGCTCACCGAGTTCGAGCCGGACTACGTGGTCCTCGGCGAGACCCGGACCTACAGCTTCGAGGCGATAACCAAGGCGATCCGGCTGATCAACGGTGGCGCCCGGTTCATCTGCACGAACCCGGACGCCACCGGTCCGTCCAACGAGGGCCTGCTCCCGGCAGCCGGCTCGGTCGCCGCGATGATCTCCAAGGCGACCGGCGTGAAGCCGTACTTCGTCGGCAAGCCGAACCCGATGATGATGCGCTCGGCGCTGAACGCGATCGGCGCGCACAGCGAGACCACCGCGATGATCGGCGACCGGATGGACACCGACGTGCTCTGCGGCCTGGAGGCGGGCCTGGAGACGATCCTGGTGCTCACCGGGATCAGCAGCCGGATGGAGAGCGAGACCTACCCGTACCGTCCCTCGCGGATCGTGAACTCGGTGGCCGACCTCATCGACGAGATCTGAGCCCGTTTTCCTGAGGGCTCAGTAGTCCCACCCGTCGTCCGATCGGACATATGTGATCGGGCGACGGGTTGTTGTCGCCGTCGGGCTGGTGGGCGGCCTCGCGATCAGCGGCGCGCTGGTGTGGCACTCCACCGGCGCGGTCTTCTCCGCCTCGACCAGCAACACCGGCAACCAGTGGCAGGCCGGCAAGGTCGTGATCGGCACCGGCACGTCGAGCGCGCTGTTCGCCCTCGGCGGCACCAACCTCAAGCCCGGCGACACCGGCAGCCAGTGCATCACCGTGATCTACAGCGGGAACGTCCTGGCCACCGTGAAGATGTACGAGAGCGCGCAGTCCGGCAACCTCGCCCAGTACGTGCAGCTCACCGTCGACCGGGCGGACGGCGCCGGCGCGACCGACTGCAGTGACTTCGCCGCGCTCACCGGCCCGGTCAACGTCACCACCAGCTCCGACCTGGTCTGGCTGCGCACCAACGCCGGCACGTACGCCGACGGTCTGAGCCCCTGGACCGCCTCGGCCACGACGACAAAGACCTACCGATTCCGGTACGCGCTGAGCAACTCCGCGCCGAACTCGGTGCAGAACGAGACCGCGTCGGCCACGTTCGTCTGGGAGGCGCAGACGTGAGACGGCTGCTCGGTCTCGTGCTGCTCCTCGCGACCTGGACCGCGAACATCTCCTGGACCGGCTCGGCGACCAGCGGCACCTTCCCGAACGGCCCGGTGGCGGTCTGGGGTTACCTGCTGGAGGGCGAGTCCGGATACGGCGGCGCGGACCAGGGTTACCCGCTGCGGGTCGGCGCGGCCACCTGGACCGCCGTCGCCGCCCGCGACGACCTGACCTGCGCCATTCAGACCGGCGACAGCCTGTACTGCTGGGGCGACAACGCGGACGGCCGGGTCGGGGTGAGCTCGGCGAACAACATGGTGCCGGTTCCCACGGTGGCCAGTGGTGCGTACGCCTCGATGAGCGTCGGCGGCAAGGCGGTCTGCGCGATCGTGAAGACGGCCGCGACGCTCAGCTGCTGGGGCACGAACACCTCCGGCCAGCTCGGGCTGGGCGACACCACCAGCCGTGCCACGCCGACCTCGCTCGGCGCGACCACCTGGAACTCGGTGAGCGCCGGAGCCGAGTTCGCCTGCGGCGTGCACAAGGCCGACGACACCCTGTGGTGCTGGGGCAACAACACGTCCGGCCAGCTCGGCCTGGGTAGCACGACGACACAGACCAGCCCGGTGCAGGTCGGCGCTGCCACCTGGAGCCGGGTCACCGCCGGAGCCGACTTCGCCTGCGGCATGCGCAAGACCGACAGCACCCTGTGGTGCTGGGGCAGCAACGCGAACGGCCGGCTCGGCATCGGCAGCACGACGACACAGACCAGCCCGGTGCAGGTCGGCGCGGCGGCGTGGACCACCGTCACGGCGGGGCACGAGTCGGCCTGCGGGATCCGTGACGGCGGCAAGCTGTTCTGCTGGGGACGCAACGGCAGCGGGCAGCTCGGCGTCGGCGACACCACCGACCGGACGGCGCCCGAACAGGTGGGGTCGGCGACCACCTGGACGTCGGTGCGGCCCGGCCGCGGGCACACCTGCGCGCTGCGCAGCACCACCGAGACCTGGTGCTGGGGCAGTAGCGCGTCCGGCCAGCTCGGCAACGGCGACACCGCCACCCGGACCACGCCGAAGGAGATCGTCGGGGTGACCGGGTGGACGGGGCTTGCCTCCGGCACCGCGCACGGCTGCGGCCTGCGTACCGGCGGCATCCTGATGTGCTGGGGCGACAACGACCACGGGCAGCTCGGCCTGGAGTTGAAGAACCGGACCGCCAGCTTCAATCCGCGTACCGGGGCGGGGCCGTTCACCGTGCTGACCGCCGGGGGATCGTTCGTCTGCGGGCTGCGCGCCGGCCACACGCTCTGGTGCTGGGGCGCGAACAACCGGGGGCAGATCGGCGCCGGGGATGTGATCTACCGGTTCGCGGCCACCCAGGTCGCCGGCTCGTGGGCGCAGGTGTCGGCCGGCTGGGACCACACCTGCGGGGTGACCACGACCGGCGCCGGTTACTGCTGGGGGCGCGACAACAACGGGCGCGGCGGATCCGGCGTCTTCCAGCCGCCCACCAACGAGAACATCATGGCGCCGCTGCTCATCGCGGGCGGGCACATCTGGAGCAGGATGGGGCTGTCGGCGTTCAACAGCTGCGGGATCCGTACCGATCAGAGTCTGTGGTGCTGGGGTTCGCCGAACAACGGGGCGCTCGGGGACGGTGTCACCTACGCGAGCACGTACACCCGGCAGACCACGCCGGTGCAGACGGTGCCGCACGCCGCCACGTGGAGCACGGTCTCCGGCGGGGATTACTACCACTGCGGGTTGCGTACCGACGCCACGCTCTGGTGCTGGGGCCTCAATGACAAAGGGCAGATCGGCTCCGGCAGCGCGATCGCGGCCAACCCGACGCCGCTGCAGATCGCCGGGAGCTGGCGGGACATGTCCACCGGTTACGACCACGCGTGCGCCATCAAGACCGACCGCACGCTCTGGTGCTGGGGCGAGAACACCAGCGGTGAGCTGGGCCGGGGCGCCACCAGCACGTCCGGGGCGTCGCCGGGTCAGGTCGGCACGGACACCGACTGGGACACCGTGACGGCCGGCCGGGCGTTCACCTGCGCCCGCAAGACCGACTCCACGGTCTGGTGCTGGGGGATCAACACCGAGGGCCAGCTCGGGATCACCGCCAGCCTGACGGTTCGGACCTCGCCGGCGCAGGTGGCCGGCGTCACCGCGAGCGCGATCTTCGCGCAGAACTTCACCCAGACCATCTATGCGTTTCTCTGACGCAGGTGGCGCGGCCGCCTCTTCACCGACCACCCCATGGGTACGAGTAAACAGAGCACCGTCACGACAAGGACGGTCACTGCCAGACGCGGATAGTCGCGTTCCAGCCACCACAGCATCGGCAGTCCGACGTACGGCACCCGCAGCCTGCCCATGCCGGTCACCGAGCTGGCCGGGATCGGGGTGGAGTCGGCCGTACGGTTGGCGTCGCCTTTCGTCACGAAGAGCCCGTTCTCGGTGACCTGGGTGATCCGATGCAGGATCGATCGGCCGGGCCGGTTCGGGTCGTGGAACCGGATCACGTAACCGACCGCGACGTCGTCCTCCGGCAGCGGCGAGGTCACCACCACGTCGCCCGCCTCCACGGCCGGGCTCATCGAGCCGCTCACCACGACCGACGACGACCAGCCGAACAGCAGCGGGATCAGCGTCCAGAGCAGCAGCCCACCGGCGGCGCCCAGCACACTGACCGCCGAGAGGGACAGCACGGCCTTCCGGGTCACAACCACCCGTTCGGCATTTGTGAGATTCCGCTGAGCCGCGGGTTCTCAAGTGGGGCCGGGGAGCGCCGATCAACGCGGCATGACGCAGAAGCACTGGCGCCACCGGAGAACGACGCCGAGCCGTGGCCCGATCGCCGTGGCCTCGGCCCTGGCCGCCGGTCTGCTGATCAGTGGCTTCACCGTGTGGACCGCGTCGTCCGCCGCGTTCACCGGCAGCACCGACAACACGACCAACCAATGGCACGCGGCAAAGGTCGCCCTCAGCGACAACGATGGCGGCGCCACCGCCATGTTCAACCAGACCCTGATGACGCCGCTCACCAGCGTGTCGAAGTGCATCGTGGTCACCTACACCGGCGACGTGGCGCCGACCGGCAACGTGATGCTCTACGGCCTCGCGTCCAGCGTCAGCACCACGCCCAACCTGGCTCAGTACCTGGACCTGCAGATCCAGGTCAGCGACTACAGCTCGGCCGGCGCGGCCTTCGACTGCTCCGGCTTCGACCCGCTGACCAACGCGAACACGATCTCCACCGGAACGACGCTCTACACGTTCCAGACCACCAAGACCGGCTTCGGCAACGGCGTCGACACGACCTGGCACCCCGCGGCCGGCGACAGCAAGATGTTCAAGTTCACCACCGTGCTTCAGGACAACAACGCCGCGAACGACAAGGACATCACCGGCGTGCCGTTCACCTGGGAGGTGGAGCGCAGCTGACGCTGGGTCGTCGCTTGCTAGCGTCGCTTCCGTGCCAGAACTGACAGAACCAGAACTGACGGACGAGGTCGTCGCCGCCGCGTGGGTCTGTGTCCGTGATCGACGCGTGCTGGTGGTACGCGCCGACGGGTCGGACGCTTTCTACCTGCCCGGCGGCAAACCGGAACCGGGCGAGACGTACGCCGAGTCGGCGGCCCGGGAAGCCCTCGAAGAGGTGGGCATCCCGGTCGACCCGGCGGCCCTGCGCCCCTTCTCGACGATCGAGGCACCAGCACACAACCGCCCGCCGGGCACCCGGGTCCGCCTGATCACCTTCATCTCGGACGCCCCGGGCGAACCCGCCCCGGACAACGAGATCACCGAACTGGCCTGGTTCACCTCAGCCGACACCGGTCGCTGTGCCCCCGCGATCCAACTGCTGGTGGCCGAACTGGTCGCGGCGTCCCTGATCGACTGACGTCAGCGGGTCGTGAACCAGCGGGTGGCTATCGCGGTGTGGATGCTGAAGCCGAGCTCGGTCGGGCCGTAAAGGACCTCGCGGCTCAGGGTCTCGCCGACCGCCGGGGGCGGTGGCAGCGCTGCGGCACTCGGTAACGCCGGTAGCAGGCCGAAGATCAGAATAGTTCCGTCCGGGGCACTTACCGTGTCGTAAAGGCGTACCGAAGAAGGGTCTTGAATGAGGCCTGTCTCCTCGCCCAGCTCGCGCGCCGCCGCGGCCTGCCATGTCTCGCCCACCTCGATGAAACCGCCCGGCAGGGCGAGCCGGCCCTCGGCCGGTGCGATGCCGCGCCGGACCGCGAGAAGGCCGGTGCCGACCGGCTGGACCGCGACGGCGACCGGGCTGGGGTTGCGATAGGTGACCTCGCTGCAGGCCGTGCAGTGACGCGGCCACGGCTGTCCGGGCAGGAATCGTGCCCCGCAGAACATGCAGTGCGCGTGCCGGTCCTGCATGGGCTCAGGGCCGCAGCGGTGAGTTGCAGGCCGCCACCAGAGCCTGCCGGCAGGCGGCCGTGAGCGGTCGCAGCGCGGCGTCCCGGGCCTGTGCCTCGAAACCGTTCACCGCGCCGCCGGGCGCGTTCGTCCCGGCGAGCGCCAGGACCTGGTCGAGGACGCTGGCGCGGGCGAACAGGCGGCGCGAGCGCGGGTCGAAGCCGGGTGGCAGGGTGGCAGTGCTCTCCGGGCGGCGCAATGCTTGCAACGCGCCGGCCAGCTCGGGTTTCCACTGGGCCACGTCCAGTTTGGTGAGCGTCGCGGTCGCCTCGCCGAGCGCTGCGGTCAGCTCGGCCTCGGCCTCGGCCGCGCCCATCTGGAAGACCTGGCGGTGCTCGGGCGCCGGATGGACGCGCCACAGCACGGTCTCGAACTCCACGCCGGACCCCGACGTGTGCCGCCGAACCTCGGGCACCACGCCGAACTCGGGCGTCATCACCACCTCGCCGGCCAGCAGCGCGGCGCCGGTCAGCTCGCTCGGACCGGGCAGGCCGCGTGGGTCGCCGGGCGCGGGCAGCACCAACCGGATCTCGTCGGGGTGCAGTTTCGCGAAGATCGGCAGGGCGTTCGCGAGCGGCACGTCCGTCCAGGTGCCGGGCGCGTCGGCGACCAGGTGCTCCTCGCCGTCGGCGATCTCGTCGGCAAGGTCGTCGAACGGCGTGAGGCCGGCGCGCCAGGCGCGCACCCAGGCGACGAACCTGGTGGACCGGCGGGCGGTTCGGAGGGCCGCCCCAGTAGCGGGTGACATGCGAGCAAGGGTACGTGGCAGCACGGAAGCTTGTCTCGGCTCGGAGCGTCACCATCGGTGTGTTCGTGATCGCGGGTTACCGTGCGAGACATGTATGGGGAGGATGTGCTGGCGGGCAATTGGCGCCGCCGCAAGGTGATTCCGGAGGTGGACGCCGAACCCGATCTGGTCGTCGAGGACGCCGATTCGGGGTTCTGCGGCGCGGTGGTCGGTTTCGAGCTGGGCGCTGTGGTGCTGGAGGACCGGCACGGCAAACGCCGGAACTTCCCGCTCACACCAGGCGCTTTCCTGCTCGACGGCTCGCCGGTGACGCTGCGGCGACCGGCCGCCTCACCGGTCGCGCCGCAGCGCAGGGTCACCGCTTCCGGCTCGATCGCGGTGGCCGGGGTGAAGGCGCAGGTCGCCAAGGCCAGCCGGATCTGGGTGGAGGGCATCCACGACGCCGCGCTGGTCGAGCGGATCTGGGGCGACGACCTGCGGATCGAAGGCGTCGTGGTGGAGCCGCTGGACGGCATCGACGATCTGGCCGCCGAGGTCGCCCGGTTCCGGCCGGGTCCGGCGCGCAAGCTCGGCGTGCTCGTCGACCACCTGGTGCCCGGCTCGAAGGAGAGCCGCATCGTGGCCGCGGTGAAGCATCCGGACGTGCTGGTCACCGGGCATCCGTACATCGACATCTGGCAGGCCGTGAAGCCGGAGCGGGTGGGTCTGCGGGCGTGGCCGGTCATTCCGCCGGGTCGTCCGTGGAAAGAGGGTGTCTGCGAGGCTGTGGGCGTGCGCGAGCCCGCTGACATGTGGCGGCGGATTCTCGGGTCGGTGCACAGTTACAAGGACGTCGAGACGCCGTTGATCAACTCGATGGAGCGGCTGATCGATTTCGTCACGGTTTTTGATGCCTGATTGCTTTGCCGATTCGCTTGGCGGCTTCGGTCAGGCGGTCCGGTGGGTGGGCGGCGTAACCGATCACCAGGCCGGGCGGGCCGGGCCGCTGGCGGTGCCAGGAGAGCGGGTGGACCATCACGCCTTGGGCGGCGATGCGTTCTGCCAGCGCGGTGTCCGATTCTGAATGCTTGGGCAGCATCACGAGCAGATGCAGCCCGGCCGCGACGCCGGCCACCTGTGCGCCCGGCAGGTGGATGCGCAGCGCGCTGAGCAACGCGTCCCGGCGCAGGCGTTGCCGGGTCCGCACCGCGCGCAGATGCCGCTCGTAAACGCCGGTGGACAGCAGCTCGGCGAAGACCAGCTGCGGCAGCGCGGGGTTGCCGAGATCGGTCGCGTGTTTCGCGGCCAGCAGGTCGGCCTGCATCCGGCGCGGGGCGATCATCCAGCCCAGACGCATCCCAGGAGCGAGCGATTTCGAGACGCTGCCCAGGTAGGCGACCTTGTCCGGCGCCGACCCCTGCAGCGCGGCGACCGGTGCCCGGTCATAGCGGTGCTCCGCGTCGTAGTCGTCCTCGATGATCAGTCCCGGCCATTCGAGGAGGGCGCGGCGACGGGCCGGGCTGAGCACGACACCGGTGGGAAACTGATGCGCCGGCGTCAGGACGGCGGCCTCGGCCGTTGTCCTGAACAGCTCGCCGACCCGCATCCCTTCGTCGTCGACCGGGATGCCGATCGGCCGCATCCCCCAATAGGCGAGCTGATCGGCGGCGCCGCGGGATCCCGGGTCCTCCACGGCGATGTCTGCTTTTGATCTGTTCTGCGCGATCAATGCGAGCCCTTGCGCGACGCCCGCGCAGACGACTACGTCGTCCGCTTCGGCTCGGACCCCTCGGGTACGCGCCAACCAGCCGGCCACCACGAACCGCAGCCGTGGGACACCGCCCGGGTCGCCGTACCCGAGATCAGTTCCGGTCACGTGGTCGAGCACCGCGCGTTCCGCCCGCAGCCAGGCCGTGCGCGGGAACGCGGACAGGTCGGGTACGCCGGGGGAGAGGTTCAGGTCGATGCCGTCCGGAGTGGAGAGCGGCAGCCGCAGTTCGTCGAGAGTGCGCCGCCGGTCCGCGGCCTGGTGCTGGGTATTCGCGGCGCCCCGGCCGGTGACCACGGTGCCGGAGCCGGTGCGGGCGGTTGCCAGTCCTTCGTCGGTGAGCCGCTGATAGGCCTGGACGACGACGCCTCGGGAGACCCTCAGCTCGCCGGCGAGCAGGCGGGTCGGGGGAAGCCGGTCCCCGGGTGTCAGCCGGCCTCCGGTGATGGCCGTGCGCAGGCCGTCGGTGAGCCAGGCGGTCAGCCCTTTGGCGGGCGCTGTTTCGGGGTGGAGCTGAAGGAAGTCAGACATGGTCCATCTCCCGGGAGCGAAATTGGTCCGTCTCATCGCGCGCTGATTGGCCCTCGAAGCGGACCATATCGCGGCGCAGGATCGGCGGTGTGAAAGCGTTGCCGATTCTCGCCGGGGCGACCGGCATGGTGTTCGTGGGCGGAAGCGTCGCGGTGTCAGGCCATTTGACCGGGGCGCCGTTGTTTACGGTGCAGGCCCTTCGGTACGGGTTGGCGTGCCTGCTCCTCCTGGTCTGGGCCGGCTGGTCCTCGGGCCGCGGGTCTTCCGTGTCTTCTGCTCGCCGGTCTTCTGGCCGCCGGTTTTCCGCTCGCTGGTCGTTCGCCGCTCGGCGTGTGCTGCGGGGTGCTGGGCTGCTCTGGCCTCGGGGTGTCGAGTGGCTCTGGTTGCTCGGGGTCACCGGGACCGGCCTGCTGCTCTTCAACGTCGCCCTGGTCCGAGGCGCGGCCCACGCCGAACCGGCCGTCCTCGGTGTAGCCGTAGCCTGCGTACCCATCCTGCTCGCGATCGCCGGCCCGATGCTGGAGGGCCGGGCTCCCGCCTCCCGGGTGATCGCCGCCGCTGCCGTGGTCACCGCCGGCGCCGCCCTCGTCCAAGGCCTGGGCCGAGCCGACGCGACCGGACTGGCCTGGGCGTTCGTCACATTCGCCTGCGAGGCCGCGTTCACACTGCTCGCGGTGCCACTGCTCGGCCGGCACGGCCCGCTGGGCGTATCTGTCCACACGACCTGGATGGCGGCCGTTCTCTTCGGCGGTGCCGGGGTGCTGGTCGAAGGCCCGGGTGCCGCATCCGACCTGCGCCCCGCGGACCTCCTGGCCGGTGTCTATCTCGCCGTAGCGGTGACGGCGGTGGCGTTCCTCCTCTGGTACACATGCGTCGCCCGGATCGGCGCGGGCCGAGCCGGGCTGCTGACCGGGGTAGCCCCGATCAGCGCGGCCATCGCCGGCATGGCCCTGGGCGGCCCGTCGCCGAGACCTCTGGTCTGGCTGGGCATCGCAACGGTGGCGGTGGGGCTGGCCTTGGGTTTATCAGGCCACAGGCGGACTGTGGATCGCGAGAGAGCCCCCGCGCCGCCACCGCCGGCCGCTGCTGCTGCTGCCGCTGCCGCTGCCGCTGCCGCTGCCCAGATCTTGTGACCGTCC
The DNA here is from genome assembly GCF_003259845.1 of Actinoplanes lutulentus. GTDB lineage: Bacteria > Actinomycetota > Actinomycetes > Mycobacteriales > Micromonosporaceae > Actinoplanes > Actinoplanes lutulentus. The sequence continues at coordinate 217,540 of NZ_QLMJ01000007.1, read as the reverse complement.
GCCGACCGCAGGCGCACAAGGCCGGCGTCCTCCCGCTGTGGCCGTCGCCGCGGTGTGTCGATTTCGGGTGGTCCGCGGGCTCTCTGGTGACGCACTGCTTCTGCGACAGTGGAGAGTGCTGGCTTTGCGGAAACCTGCGGGGGTCAGAGCACCTGCAGGTTTCCAAGATCGGGCCGGAACCATTGGCGGGCGCCTACCCTCCGTGTCGAGCGCCCACAGTCCCGCACGATTCGCGCCTGCTCCTAGAGCTGATGGGCCCGCGCCCCTCGACTTCGCCATTTACAGCCGGGGCTCTGGCGAGGGCCGAGCCGGGGACGCACGTTGGTTCCCCGCATGCGGCGATCCTTAGGCGGCGCTATGCCGCAGCCGGAGCGCTGACCGGGCCGCTTCCGGCAGCGAGCCGCAGCCAGCCCCACGCGACCGGATCAAAGCGGGCCAAGGCCGGATCCAAGCGGGGCAGCGGCTGGATCGAGGCGCGCCGCGCGGCTGGCCGAGTCGCGAGCACACACAAGGGCCCAGTAGCGGTGATCAGGACACACTTAGTACCTGTGTGAGCTCCCGCCTCGGCCCTGGCGTGGATGAGATCGCACGGAGCCGTTGCGTGCGACCTCATCCACGCAAACCCCGCGATCGGTGTGCCGACATCCACACCGCCCGCCGGTTGCGTGCGACCTCGTCCCCACAGCAGTGCCAAACTCCCGGACCCGGCATCCCAATCAGCCAATCCCAGACGGCAAAAGCGTAAAAACGCCCAAGCAGGGCCAGTCGTCGCCCGCAAAACGCCTGCGCAAGGGCGGCTAGCGCGAGCAAACGCCTCTGCGTGCGCTCAACGCCCAGCCCTCGACCGAGGCCAATACCTCACAAAAACCACGAAACCCCGCAAACCTCAAGCCAAATGCCCCGGCTCACGGCGATAAACGAAAGTAGCGATATCCAACGCCCCCACATCCCCGTCCCCGCCCCGCAAAACCGCCAGCACCTCGCCCTCGTTGTTCCCCGCCACCCCCCGCCACCGATCCGGCGCCTCCTGAACAAACCGCGTCCGATGCCAAGGCCCAGTCATCACCAACGCCGAACCATCCGGCACCACCTCGTACTCATTCCCCATCCACCACCACCGCCCGCACAGCTCCGCCGCTTCCCCCACCGGCACCACAGGCGGCCGCCACACCGCAACCCGCTCCGGCTCGGCATCAACAGCCGTGGTCAGCGCCCGCAGAGCCACCTCCCGGATGTGATCACCAGTCAGCCCGTAGGCGTTGGCAAAAGCGATCACCCCCAACCGGGACCGCCGATGCACGGCCAGATGCGCGACATACCCCGGCATCGACCCGCCGTGCCCGACGAAAACCCGCTCACCGACCCGGAACAACTGCGGCCCCAGCCCGTGCCCGACCGTCCACGACTCCAGGTCGCCGATCACCACGGGCGCGCACATCTCGTCGACGGTCTCCCGGGACAACACACCGGGAGCCGGATCGGCGAGGAACCCCGCCCACTTGGCCATATCGGTCACGGTCGACCACAGCTGCCCGGCAGGCGCCATCGCGCCGGTGTCCGGCCGAGGCTCCTCATGCAGCGCCCCACCAAGATCATGAACAACATAACCCCGGGCGTACGGCTCCACCGGCGCATACGTCGTCCGTTTCATCCCCAGCGGATCGAGCACCCGCTTCCCGGCCAGCTCCGCCCAGGTCTGCCCGGTGACACGTTCCAAGACAGCGCCGAGCAACCCATAAGCGAGGTTCGAGTACCGGAACCGGCGAAACGGCGCACCGGCCACCTTCTCGTACGTCAACCCGGCGAGCAGAGATTCCACGTCTCCACCGGGGTTCCGCTCCCACCACAACCCGTCCGGTTCGCGCTGCAGCCCGGACACGTGCCCGAGCAGCTGCCGCAGCGTCACGTCGCCGATCGGTGTGCCGGGCAGATGCCGGTAGAGCAGGTCGTCGAGCGCGAAAAAGCCCTCGTCACGCAGCTGCATCACGAGCGTCGCGGTGATCGTCTTGGTGATCGATCCGAGGCGGTACTGCGTTTTCTGGTCCGGCCGGGGCTGCTCGCCCGCGGCGGCGAAGTGCAGCACGGCACGGTCCCGGACGACTGCGAGGGCGAGTGACGGCACCCGGCCGGTGGACTGTGCCCGGGCAGCGATCTCGTCGATCCGCCGGGTGGTCTCCGCAAGCAGCGACACAGTGGAACCTCTCGGAAGCAGGGGACTGACGGGTTTAACTGTTCGATGACGATTCGGCTACGCCAAATCGTCATGTGCCGCACGTGCGTCGGCGTGCCACGATCGGAGATGTGGAAGCCGTAATCTGGGTCGTTCTCGCCATCGCGCTGGTGATCGGCGAGGCCTTCACCGCGACGATTCTGGTCATTTTCTTCGCGGCCGGCGCCGCGGCTGCTGCTGTGGCGGCAGCTTTCGGCGCCCCGCTCCTACTACAGGTCGTCGTGTTCGCCGTGGTCTCCGGACTGTCGGTGGCGGCCGTCCGCCCGATCGTGACGCGGCACGCGCGTTCGGCGATTGAGTCGGGGGACACCCCGTTCGGCATCGAGGCCATGGAGGGCTCCCGCGGCACGGTCGTGGACGAGGTCAGCGGCGTGAGCGGCATGATCAAGATAGATGGCGAGTTGTGGCAGGCACGATCCTGCGACGACAAGGAGAGTTTCCAGCCCGGCGAGCGAGTCCGCGTCGTCAAGCTCCGTGGCACCACTGCCATGGTGTGGCACGACGATCTCCCCGACGTCTAGTAACACCCATCGAACAACCTGAGAGGCGTCATGGAAGTAATCATCGCGGTCCTCGTCATAGTGATCGCCGTCCTCGCCGTGACCACCCTGGTCAAGTCGGTGCGGATCGTCCCGCAGCAGCGGATGGACGTCGTCGAGCGTCTCGGAAAGTACAAGCGCACCCTGTCGCCCGGCCTCAACCTGCTGGTGCCGTTCGTCGACGCGGTCCGCACCAAGGTCGACATGCGCGAGCAGGTGGTCTCGTTCCCGCCGCAGCCCGTGATCACCTCGGACAACCTGGTCGTCTCGATCGACACGGTCCTCTACTTCAAGGTCGTCGACCCGGTCCGGGCCACCTACGAGATCTCCAACTTCCTCCAGGCGATCGAGCAGCTCACCGTCACGACGCTGCGTAACGTGATCGGCTCGCTCGACCTGGAGCGCGCGCTGACCAGCCGCGACCAGATCAACAAGCACCTGTCGAGCGTGCTCGACGAGACCACCGGCCGCTGGGGCATCAAGGTCACCCGGGTGGAGATCAAGGCGATCGAGCCGCCGCCGAGCATCCGCGACTCGATGGAGAAGCAGATGCGCGCCGAGCGGGAACGCCGCGCCACGATCCTGAACGCCGAGGGCCACAAGGCAGCAGCGATCCTCACGGCCGAGGGTGAGAAGCAGTCCCAGGTCCTGCGTGCCGACGGTGACCGGCAGGCCCGCATCCTGCAGGCCGAGGGTCAGGCCAAGGCGATCCGCACGGTCTTCGACGCGATCCACACGGCGAACCCGTCGCAGAAGGTCCTCGCCTACCAGTACCTCCAGGCGCTGCCCCAGATCGCCAACGGCACCGCCAACAAGGTCTGGATCGTCCCGACCGAGCTCACCAAGGCACTGGAAGGCCTGGGCGGCGCTCTCGGTGGCCTCGCCAACATGGTCGGCGACGTACCCAAAGCCTCCGTTGACGCGGGCGCCGTCGAGCGGGAGGCCGCGGCAGCCGCTGAGGCCGCCGCCGCTGAGGCCCAGCGGGTGAACGCCGAGGTCCGAGCCGCCGAGGCAGCAAGCGCGCCCCCGTCCGCCCTCACCTCGTCAGCCGAGCCGCCGACCACCGAGTTGCCCCCGGCGGCAGCTCTCGGCGGCGCCGACTACTCCGCCAACAACCAGGCCGAAAAGGCCTGATCAAACCCGGCGCCGGTCCCTCTCACAGGACCGGCGCCGGCCCTTTCTTGGGTACGCGCAAAGCCCTGGCCAATCCCGCAGGCGTACCGAAAATCTTGGCCCGACTTATCCCATCTTTTGGTGATTAGACACACAGTCTTCTGAGTTTTGACATGCTTCGCCTCAGGATTCCGACCGGTGCCCCCCGGCCGCTCGGCTCGTTGCCCAGGAAACAAGGCGGAGCCATGAGCATCAGCCAACGTCAGACCGCAAGCGGACGTCCACTCCGGGTCGCACCGGCGTGGGTCGGTTCGCCGAGCCCTGCCGCCGGCATCGAGTCGGACAACCACCTGCTGCCGGTACGCGAGGCGGTCTGGATCTGGTCCGTCCGCCGGTACGCCAGGCTGGCGCTGTGGGGCCTGCCGGTCGCCGCCGTCCTGTACGGCTGGCTCACCCTGGGCGTGAACAGCGCACCCGGTCCGCTGGCCGTACGCCTGCTGGCCGGTTGGCTGGCGACGGTGGCGCTGATCGCCCTGGCCGGGCTGCTGGCCGGCTCACGCACGCGGCGATGTGCGCTCGTCGGGCTCCTCGTGACGCTGGCCGGATCAACGACGCTGGTCCCGCTGGCCGCGCTCCCGGCCGACGCGGTCCTGGAGAGCGCCCCGATCGTCACCGGCCACGTCCCGGCACTGCTGGCCGGCGCCGGCGCGGTCACCGGTGCGGGCCTGCTGCTCCTGGGCTGGGCGGTCTTCCGATCCAAACTCGTGAACCCCGCCGATGGAATCCTGCTGATGCTCGCAGCGGTAGCCATCGGCTCCGAGCCCTTCGTGCCGCTACCGATCCCCACGGTAGGGGCACTCTTGCTGTTGGCAGCAGGAATGGGCCTGGCCTGGACCGGCGGCCGCCTCCTCCCCAAGGCCTGACACCCCGGCACAGCACGAGCGTGTCGATTTCAGGTTCGCTGCGCGCCCCAACTCGACACACGGACCGCTGGCCCCGGCGGTGTGTCGACTTTGGGTTCGCCGGGAGGAAAACGGCCCCGAGCGCTGAGCAGCCGTGCCGAGCCGCGAGTTGAGCGCCGAGCCGAGCCAGACCGGGCCGGGCCAGACCGAGCCGAGCCGTAGCGCAGCTACGAAATCGGACCCTCATAAGGTGCCTGGACTACGGCCGAGCGGCCCGAGCCGTAGCTCAGACACGTCATCGCACCCTCAGAACAGCTCTGAGCTACGGCTCGCCGTCTCCCCAGGACCAGCCGTCTCCCCGAGGCTCGCCGTTTCCCCAGAACCACCGCCGTCTCCCCCAGGGCCACCGCCGTCGAGCCACCAGTGAGAACCACCGCGTCGTGGGTAAGTCCCCAGCCGAGGCCGTAACACGACGGCCCTGGCTGGAAGGGCTTCAACCATGGCTCGGGTCGTCGCTGACATCACGATCTCGCTCGACGGATTCGTCACCGGACCGAAACCCGGCCCCGGCGCCGGTCTCGGCGAGGGCGGCGAACCACTCCACCACTGGGCCATGCGACCCGATCCCGTCGACGCCGACATCCTCGACCAGGCAGTCGCCGCCACCGGAGCTGTGATCATGGGCCGGCGCCTCTTCGACGTGGTGGACGGCCCGCACGGCTGGAACGAGGACCGTGGCTACGGCGCCGGCCACAACACCGAACCGCCGGTGCTCGTGGTGACGAGCACACCCCCGGACCGGGTACGCCTGACCGACCGCTTCACCTTCGTCATAGACGGCCTGTCCGGAGCGATCGCGAAAGGCGCCGCACTGGCCGGCGACCGCGACGTAGTGATCATGGGCGGCGGGGAAACCATCCGGAGCGCCCTGGACGCCGGGCTGGTCCACGAACTGCGTCTGCACATCGCACCGGTGCTGCTGGGCAATGGCACACCGCTGTTCGACGGGCTCTCCAGTCGCCGGCTGCACCAGGTCCACGCGCGGGGCAGCGGCCAAGCCATCCACGTCACGTACCGGGTCGAATGATCTTTGATCTGTCCGGATAGAGATCGAACACCCCGTCCAGCCGCATCGTGTGCAGGACCGTCAGCACGAACCGGGACGGCGCCACCAACGCCAGCCGCCCACCGTTCTGCTTGGCCTCCTGATGTGCCCGGACCAGCAACCCCAGCCCGGCCGAGTCGATCAGATGCACGGCATGCAGATCGACCACCACATCACGACCTTCACCAGCGGCGGACATCAGTTCGGGGCGGAGCTGCTCCGCGACCTCCCGATCCAGGTCGGTCAGCGGCGTGACAACAACGGCATCCATGAAATCGGTCATCGTTCGTTCCTCGCGGTCACCGCCACGGCAGCCAGTCCGGCGCCGGCGAAGAGGATCTGGAGCAGGAATTCGATGAGGGTCAGGCTGGTCCTCTCCGCGTTCGAGAGCCGGGTGACGACGCTGGCCAGCACTGCGGCGCCGACCCCGGCGGCGAATGGCAGCCACAGCGGCAGCCCGCGGCGGCGCAGCGGCGCACAGACGGCCAGGCCGGCGACGATACCGACGGCCACAGCGACGGCCAGGCTGACGGCCGACATGCCCACCTCCCACGGTCCAAGCGCCAAAGAAGAGCGCCAAAGAAGAGCGCCGAAAGAACAGCGCCGAAAGAACAGCGCCAAAACGACTCCACCGAGCCTGGCCGGGCGGCGTGGCGATCCCGGCCCACAGCCATGACAGTTCCGTGACAAACCCCTCGTCCTACGCACGTGAAGGGCATTCCAGCGATCCGGGCGGCATCATGCGGATATGACCGCCGTGCTGTTGATCGAGGATGACGACCGGATCAGGCTCTCGCTGTCGATGGCCCTGGAGGACGAGGGATACACCTCGTACACCGCCGCGACCGCTGAGGAAGGCCTCGCCGAGCAGCGCCGCCGGCCCGCCGACACGGTGCTGGTCGACCTGATGCTGCCGGGGATGGACGGCTTCGAGTGCATCCGGCAGCTGCGCCGGGACACCGAGGTGCCGATCATCGTGATCAGCGCCCGGGACGACACCCACGACATCGTCGCGGCGCTGGAGGCGGGTGCCGACGACTACGTGATCAAGCCGGTGGCGGTCAAGGAGCTGGCGGCCCGGCTGCGGGCCCTGCGACGACGCTCCAAGGTCGCCGCCGCGGCGGCGACCGCCCCCGCGGCCACCGTGTTCACCTTCGGCGATCTGCAGGTCAGTCCGGACGCGGGCGAGGTACGCCTGAACGGCACCCCGGTACCCGTCACCCGCACCGAGTTCCGCCTGCTGTGCGAGCTGGCCGCCCACCCCGGCCTGGTCCTCTCCCGCCAGCAGCTGCTCCAGCGCGTCTGGGGGTACGAGTTCGGCGACGAACGTGTCGTCGACGTGCACGTCGGCCGGCTCCGTCACAAGATCGAGCTGGACAATGCGAAGCCCCGCCACCTGGTCACGGTCCGTGGCCTGGGATACAAGCTGCAGCCGTGAAACCGATCGGCCTGCGTGCCCGGGTCAGCGCCGCGTTCGCCGTCGGCGCGCTGCTGCTGTCGGCGTGCGTGAGCCTGGTGTCGTACGAACTGATCCGCAACACGTTGTTCGCCGAGCGTGAGCGGACCGCGGTCCGTGCCGCCTATTTCGACGCGACGGTGGTGAACGCCGGGGTGACCGGCCCGGTCCCGGACGTGTCGGAGGCGCTGAGCGCGCTGGACACCGGCGCCGACCGGTTCGTGCTGCTGCACCTGGGCGGCGAGTGGTATTCGCGGACCGCCGAACCCGCCGCCGGCACCGCCATCCCGGCCGGCCTCCAGGAGATGCTCGGCCGGGGTGAGGCCGGCGCGCAGCGCATCCAGCGCGACACCGTCCCGGCCCTGGTGGTGGGCATCCCGCTCTCCGGGTCGGCGGCGTTCTACGAGATCGTGTCGCTGCAGGAGCTGGACCGTACGCTGCAGCTGCTCGCGCTGGTCCTCACCGCCGTCGCCATCATGGTGGCCGCCGGAGGCGCCGCCGTCGGCTGGTACGTCACCCGCTACGCGTTACGCCCGCTCACCGTGGTGGCCGGCGCCGCCCGCGAGGTCGCCGCCGGTGACCTGGGCACCCGCCTCGACCCGGACACCGAGCCGGACCTGGCCGGGCTGTCGCACGCCTTCAACCACATGGCCGACCAGCTGGCCCGCCGGTTGGAGAAGGACCGCAGGTTCGCCGCGGACGTGAGCCACGAGCTGCGGTCCCCGCTGCAGACCCTGGAGGCGGCGGTCAGCGTCGTCCACCGGCGCAAGGACGGCCTCGACGAACGGTCGGCGGCGGCGGTCACCCTGATCGCGGCGGAGGTGACCCGGTTCCAGAGCCTGGTCGAGGACCTCCTGGAGCTGGCCCGCAGCGACCAGCCGGTGCACCGCGAGCAGATCGACGTCACCGAGCTGGCCCGCGCGGTCTGCCGGTCCCGGGGTTTGCCGGAGGACCTGGTCACCCGGGTCCCCGGCACGCCGGAGATCTGGCGGGTGGACCGCCGCCGGATCGAGCAGACCCTCGCCAACCTGATCGACAACGCGATCCGGTACGGCGGCGGCCCGATAGCGATCCGGCTGGGAACGGCCGGCGAAGGCCGCTGCTTCCTGGAAGTGGACGACGAGGGCCCCGGCGTCGCCGAGGAACACCGCCCGATGATCTTCGACCGGTTCGTCCGCGGACCGGCGGCGAACGCCCGCGGCGGCGGCGACGGCACCGGCCTGGGCCTGTCGATCGTGGCGGGTCACGCCGCAGCGCACGACGGATCGGCGACCGTGCTGGACCGGCCAGGCGGGGGAGCGCGGTTCAGGGTGGAGCTGACAGCGTGAAGAAAGTGGAGCTGGCAGCGTGAAAAAAGCAGCCCTGTTACTCACCCTGCTCCTCGCCGGCTGCGGCATCCCGGCCCAGGACGAACCCCATGCCGTCACCCTCCCGCGCGGCGACCTGAACACCGCGACAGCCGGCCCGGCGCCCGGCGGCGAGGTCGCCGAAGTGCTCTGCCTGGTCCGCGACGGCCGCCTGGTCCAGGCGGTACGCCGGGTCAGCTCGGTACCGACCACCCAGCGCCAGCTCGACGACCTGACCGCCGGCCCGACCGCCGCCGAGCGAGGTCTTGGCCTGTCCACCTCACTGTCCGGAACGACGCTTTCGGTGCGTAATTCAAATAAGAGCGACGGCGTGACCGTCGAGGTCGCCGAGGCCGGCGCCCGCAGCGACGAGGTCCTCGCGTACGCCCAGATCGTCTGCACCCTGACGGCCCGCGCCGACGTGGCCTCCGTGTCGTTCACCCGAGACGGCGACCCGCTCAGAGTGCCCCGCGCCGACGGCTCACTGACCGACCAGCCGTTGCGAGGCTGGGATTACCGCGGACTAATAACGTCATAGACCTGTCGTGAATCCGGGTCACGAGTGCCACATCCGCCGGGCAGGCTGGCAGGCCTGCGAGCGAAAGGTGTGGCGTGCTTCTTCTGTTGATCCTGCACGCCGTAGCCGCCCTCTCCGCACCACTGCTGGTGCGAGCCGGCGGCAATCGCGTGCTCTACGGCCTGGCGCTGGTCCCCGCGGCGGCGTCCGCCTGGGCCTTCGCCAACACGGGCGACGTAAAGAGTGAGACCTACCCCTGGGTACCCCACCTCGACGTCGACCTGGCCCTGCGGATGGGACCCCTCGCCTGGCTGATGCTGCTGGTCGTCGGCGGGATCGGGGCGGTCGTTCTGGCGTACAGCTCAAAATATTTCACCGAGGGTGACCCGAACCTGGGGCGATTCGCAGGGGTTTTTCTGGGTTTCGCCGGGGCGATGACCGGCCTGGTGCTCTCCGACGACCTGATCGTGCTCTACGTGTTCTGGGAGCTCACGACGGTCTTCTCCTACCTGTTGATCGGGCACAGCCCGGAGCAGGCGGCGGCGAGACGGGCCGCCATGCAGGCGCTCGTGGTGACGACCGCCGGTGGTCTCGCGATGCTTGTCGGCTTCGTCATGCTCGGTGAGCACGCCGGCACCTACAAGTGGTCCGAGATCACCGCCGGGCAGCTGCCGGAGGGCGGTTACCTCGCCACCGCGGCCGTGCTGATCCTGGCCGGCGCGCTCTCCAAATCGGCGATCTTCCCGTTCAGCTTCTGGCTGCCGTCCGCCATGGCCGCACCCACGCCGGCCTCGGCCTATCTGCACGCCGCGTCGATGGTGAAGGCCGGCGTCTTCCTGATCGGCCTGCTCGGACCGGCGTTCGGCGACGTCGTGGCGTGGCGCTGGGTGACGGTTGCGGCCGGCGTCGTCACGATGCTGCTCGGCGGCTGGGCGGCGATGCGCCAGCACGATCTGAAACTCGTCCTCGCCTACGGCACGGTCAGCCAGCTCGGCCTGCTCACCGTCGCGTTCGGCGCCGGCAGCCGGACGGCAGCGCTCGCCGGTGCCGCCCTGCTGGTCTCGCACGCACTCTTCAAAGCGGCGCTCTTCCTCGTCGTCGGCGTGATCGACCACGCCACCGGCACGCGTGACCTGCGCGAACTCAGCGGTCTCGGCCGCCGCATGCCCGCTCTCGCGATCGCCGCCACCCTCGCCGTGGCATCGATGGCCGGCCTGCCGCCACTCGCCGGCTTCGTCGGCAAGGAGGCCGCCTTCGCGGCCTTCGAACAGGAACCCCTCATCCTTCTCGCCCTGGTTGCCGGGTCCGGCTTGACCGTCGCGTACGGCCTACGCGTGCTGTGGGGAGCATTCGCCGACAAGCCGGACACAGCAAGGGCATTGCCGACACCGTCCGGAGCGGCGCTCGTCGGCCCCCCGCTCCTGCTGGCCTGTGCCGGCCTGATCCCCGGCCTGTTCGCCACCCGCCTCGACGGGGTCCTCGCACCCTGGGCCGCGGAGTTCGGCGGCCCGGCCTACCACCTCGGCCTCTGGCACGGCTTCGGCCTGCCGGTCCTGCTCTCCGTGGTGGTCCTCGGCCTGGGCCTGAGCATCTTCGCGGCAGCCCGGCGCCGGGACAGCTGGCCGGCGCAGCGTTTCCCGGCCGCCGAGTCGGTCTACCGCCGGATCATGGGCGCCGTCGACCGCGCCGCCGTCGAGGTCACCGGCTTCACCCAGCGTGGCTCGCTGCCGTTCTCGCTCGGCATGATCCTGGTGGTCATGGTCGTCATCGGCACGGTCACGCTGGCTCTCGGCGCGCCCTGGCCGGCCGGCATCCGTCTCTGGGACAGCCCGCTGCAGCTCGTGGCCGGCGCCGTCGTGGCCGCGTCCGCGCTGCTCGCGGCCCGGGCCCGGCGCCGGATGACCGCGATGATCCTGGTCGGCGTCGGCGGGTACGGCATGGCCGTCCTCTTCATCCTGCACGGCGCTCCCGACCTGGCGCTCACCCAGTTCCTGGTGGAGACCGCCACGATCGTGATGTTCCTGCTGGTGCTGCGCCGGTTGCCGGCCTTCTTCTCGGCCCGTCCGCTGGTCGGCAGCCGGGTGGTCCGCAACGTCGTCGCGGTGGCGTCCGGGCTGGTGGCCGCCGGGATGGCGTACGCGGCGGTCAGCGGCCGGCAGGCCGTCCCGATCTCGGTCGATTTCCCGGATCTCGCGGTCTCCTACGGCGGTGGCACCAACATCGTCAACGTGGCGCTCGTCGACATCCGCGCCTGGGACACGATGGGCGAGATCTCGGTGCTGGTGGTGGCCGCGACCGGCGTGGCCAGCCTGATCTTCCGCAGGGACGACGCGCTGCGCGGGCGCTCGACTTCTCCGTCCGGTTCCTTGACCAACGGCGGGCCGGGCTGGCTGCGTGCCGGTGACACCCCGGAAGCACGCCGGCAGTCGATCATCCTGCAGGTGGTGACGCGCCTGCTGTTCCACACGATCGTGCTCTTCTCGATCTACCTGCTCTTCTCCGGCCACAACGAGCCGGGCGGCGGGTTCGCCGGCGGCCTGGTCGCCGGGCTGGCGCTGACCACCCGATATCTGGCCGGCGGCAAACCCGAGCTGAACGCCGCGGCCCCGGTCGACGCCGGCCTGGTGCTCGGCACCGGACTGCTGATCGCGGTGGGCAGCGGCCTCGCCGCGATGATCGCCGGCGGCCAGGTGCTGCAGAGCGCCCTGATCGACCTGCACCTGCCGGTGCTCGGCCACATCCACTTCGCCACTTCGGCCGTCTTCGACATCGGCGTCTACCTGATCGTGGTCGGCCTGGTGCTGGAGATCCTGCGCAGCCTCGGCGCCGAGCTGGATCGCCGGCACGACGCCGGCTCCGCCTCCGAGGCGGCGACCGGCGACGACCGGGTGAAGGAGCTGGTATGACCCCGAATCTCGTCTACGTCGTGGTGATCGGCGTGCTCTTCGCCGCCGGTGTCTCGATGCTGCTCGAACGCAGCCTGACCCGGATCCTGATGGGCATGATCCTGCTCGGCAACGGGGTCAACCTGCTGATCCTGCTCGGCGGCAAGGCGGGTGCGCCGCCCATCGTCGGTGGCGCTCCGGAAAGCGAGATGGCCGATCCGCTGCCGCAGATCATGATCCTGACGGCCATCGTGATCACGCTCGGGATGACGGCGTTCCTGCTGGCTCTCGCGTACCGCAGCTGGGCCATGGCCGGGCACGACGAGGTGCAGGACGACGTCGAGGACCGCCGGATCATGCTGCTCGCCGAACGCGACGAAGGCTCCGGCGCGGAGGACAACTCATGACCTGGCTCGTACCCCTGCCGGTGACGATCCCGCTGCTCGGCGCCGCGCTCACGCTGCTGATGGCGGGCCGCCCGCGCGTGCAGCGGACGATCAGCCTCACCGCGCTGACCGCGACCCTGCTCGTCTCGGCGGCCCTGCTCGCGCTCACCACCACCGGCGGGCCGCTCGTGGTCGCGGTCGGTGGCTGGGCCGCACCACTCGGCATCGTGCTGGTCGCCGACGAGCTCGCCGCGCTGATGCTGGTGGTCTCCGCGGCCGTCACGGTCTGCGTGCTGATCTACTCGATCGGCCAGGGCATGGCCGACGGGCACGAGGAGACGCCGCTCTCGGTGTACCACCCGACGTACCTGGTGCTGACCGCCGGCGTGACAAACGCGTTCCTCGCCGGGGACCTGTTCAACCTCTACGTCGGCTTCGAGATCCTGCTGGTCGCCAGTTACGTGCTGCTGACCCTGGGCGGCACCGAGAACCGTATCCGGGCCGGCACCACGTACGTCGTGGTCAGCCTCCTGTCCTCGGTGATCTTCCTGACCGCGATCGGGCTGATCTACGCGGCCACCGGCACCCTCAACATGGCCCAGCTCGCCGAACGGCTGGACGGGCTGCCGGACAGTCTCCGGCTGATCCTGCAGGGCATGCTGCTGCTCGCCTTCGGCATCAAGGCGGCGGTCTTCCCGCTCTCCTCGTGGCTGCCGGACAGTTATCCGACCGCGCCGGCCCCGGTCACCGCCGTCTTCGCGGGCCTCCTTACCAAGGTCGGTGTGTACGCGATCATCCGTACCGAAACCCTGCTCTTCCCTGGTGGAAGGGCGACCGTGGTGCTCTTGATCTTGGCCTTGCTGACCATGCTGGTCGGCATTCTGGGCGCGGTCGCGCAGTCGGACATCAAGCGGCTGCTGTCGTTCACCCTGGTCAGCCATATCGGCTATCTGCTGTTCGGCGTCGGCCTGACCAGCCGGCTCGGGATGGCCAGCGCGATCTTCTACGTGGTGCACCACATCACCGTGCAGACCACGCTGTTCCTCGCGGCCGGCTTGATCGAGAAACGCGGCGGCAGCACCGCCCTGGACCGGCTCGGCGGCCTGGCCCGGCTCAATCCGGTGCTCGCCATCGCGTTCCTGATACCGGCGCTGAACCTGGCCGGCATCCCACCGTTCTCCGGATTCATCGGCAAGCTCGGGCTGATCGAGGCGGGTATCGCCGACGGCGGGGTGCTCGCCTGGCTGCTGGTGATCGGCAGCGTGCTGACCAGCCTGCTCACCCTGTACGCGATCGCCCGTGTCTGGAACCTGGCGTTCTGGCGTGCCCCGAACCCGTCGATGCCCGCACCCGACGCCGGGAAGTGCCCACCCCTGATGATCATCCCGACCCTGGCCCTGGTCGCGCTCGGCGTGGCGCTCACCGTGGTGGCCGGCCCGCTCTTCGCGGTCGGTGACCAGGCTGCGGGCGATCTGAGCGACCGAGCCGGTTACGCCCGATCCGTCCTGGGCGACGTTTTCCGGGGTGCGTCATGATCGCCGGGCGCTGGCGGGACCGGTGTGTCGCCGCGGCTGCGCTGACCGTCATCTGGACGCTGCTGTGGGGCTCGTTCACCCCGCTCACCGTGATCGGCGGCCTGCTGATCGCGATCGTGGTGCTGACCGTCTTCCCGCTGCCGCCGGTCACCTACGCGGGCCGCGTGCACCCCCTCGGCGTACTGAAATTCGCCGGCCGGTTCGCCGTCGACCTGGTGGTGGCGAGCGCGCAGGTGGCGGCGCTGGCGTTCCGGTTCGGCAGCACCCCGCGCAGCGCGGTCATCGCGGTGCCGCTGCGTGTCCCGTCCGACCTGGGCCTGACCCTGACGGCGGAGGCGTTGTCGCTGGTGCCGGGCAGCCTCATCGTCGAGGTCGACCGCGAACGGGGTGTCCTCTACGTGCACGTCCTCGGCGTATCCGACCTGGCCGACGTGGAACGTTTCCGCGGCGAGGTGCTGGCCCTGGAACGCCGCCTCGTCGCCGCGTTCGGCTCCCCGGCGGAACGCACTCTATGCAGGGAGAATCGATGACAGTGGTAGCGGTGATCGTCACCGTCCTGCTCACCGCCGGCGCCGTGCTGGCCCTGGTACGCATCGTCCGCGGCCCGACCGTCCTGGACCGGATCATCGCGATGGACGTGCTGCTCGCCATCGTGATGGCCGCGATCGGCGCGGAGGCCGCCTTCTCCCGGGACGCGACAGCGCTGCCGGTCCTGGTGGTCCTGTCGATCCTGGGCTTCATCGGCTCGGTGAGCGTGGCCCGCTTCGCCACCACGAGGCCGCCCTCATGATCGATGCGCTGGCTTATTTCTGCCTCATCGTCGGCGCCCTGCTCAGCCTCTCCGCCGGCGTGGCCCTGGTTCGCTTCCCCGACCTGCTGTCCCGAATGCACGCCGCCACCAAACCGCAGGCCCTGGGCCTGCTGCTGATCCTGGCCGGCTGCGCTCTGCGCCTACGCGACCACCTGGGGGTGATGGCGCTGGTAGCGGTCTTCCAGATGGCGACCGCCCCGGTAGCCGCCCACATGGTCGGCCGCGCCGGTTACCGCTCCGGCCGGGTACGCCAGGACCTGCTGATCACCGACGAGCTGGCGTCCGAGGCCGATCGGCCCTAGAGCACAATGCCAAGGTGCCAGCTCTCACCATCACCAGCCCCGACGATCCGCGCATCGCTGACTACCGCGCCCTGACCGACGTCGAGTTGCGTACCAAGTGGGAACCCCCCAACGGCCTGTTCATCGCCGAAGGCGAGCTGGTGATCCAGCGAGCCCTGCGAGCCGGCTACGAGCTGCGCTCCGCCCTGGTGGACCAGAAACGCGCCGACCAGCTGACCGGCCTGCCCCCGGAGGCCCCGCTCTACACGGCCCCCGCACCGGTCCTGGAGTCGATCACCGGCTTCCACGTGCACCGCGGCGTCCTGGCGTCGTTCCACCGCCGAGCCCTGACCCCGCTGCCCGACCTGCTGGCGAACGCGAAGCGGATAGCGGTCCTGGAAGACCTGAACACCCACACGAACCTGGGCGCCCTCTTCCGCAGCGCCGCCGCCCTGGGCATCGACGCGGTGGTCCTCTCCCCGAGCTGCGCGGACCCGTTGTATCGCCGCGCGGTCCGGGTGAGCATGGGTGAGGTCTTCGCCATCCCGTACGCCAAGTCCGACAACTGGCCGCAAACCCTGAACGCCATCCGCGAAGCCGGCTTCACCCTGCTGGCCCTGACCCCGGCGGACGACGCGATCCCGCTGCAGCAGCTGACCAGCGCCCAACGAGCCCGCCCGGCCCTGCTGCTGGGAGCCGAGGGCCCAGGCCTGACCCCCCACGCCCTCCTGACAAGCGACGCCCGAGTCGCCATCCCGATGCAAAACGGCGTCGACTCCCTGAACGTAGCCACAGCAGCAGCAATAGCCTTCTGGGAAATCTGCCGCTAACCCCAATCCCCGCGCTGGGCTCTGTCCTGCGCTGGGCTCTGTCCTGCGGTGCGTTCCGCCCGCGCTGCGAGCCACGCCCCGCGCTGCTCGCCCGCGTCGGGGCCCCTCCGCGATCTTGAGCGATTTCCTACCCAGGAGGGTTGACGATCGCTCAAGATTCGCCCGCCGCCCGCCGCCCGCCGCCCGCCGCCCGCCGCCCGCCGCCCGCCGCCCGCCGCCCGCCGCCCGCCGCCCGCCGGCCACTCGGGATCTTGAGCGATTTCCTACCCCAGAGGGTGGAGGATCGCTCAAGATTCGCGGGGGAGCGCGGCGGCATAGCGCCTCGACCGAGCCCGGCGGCCGACAAGGGTATGCGCTGACCAGCAAGCATGCGCCGGCCAGTCCGGCAGGTGCTCAGCGCTGTGAAACTTCCGCCGAACAGCCCCGCAAGCCAGCTCCTGTCCTCCGGTTGGCTGACTCTGCTGGTCAATTGAGGTAGCCACTTGCCAGGGAATGCGTGCCGTCGACCCGTGGTCGGGCGTGATCTGTCGCCGTAGGTCTCGTCGCCGCGCGAGCGAGGCACCCAGCGGCCGGTTCCGGATGACGCCCTGCGAAGCCGAAGACAACGCGCCGCGAGCATCCCCGCCCACTGCGTGTTGAGTTGGGGTGCGTATCGAACCCGTAGTCGACACAGGCCGGGTGGTTCGCGGGGTGTGTGTTGAGTTGGGGTGCGTATGGAACCCGTAGTCGACACAGGCCGGGTGTTCCGCGGGGTGTGTGTTGAGTTGGGGTGCGTATCGAACCCGTAGTCGACACAGGCCGGGTGGTTCGCGGGGTGTGTGTTGAGTTGGGGTGCGTATGGAACCCGTAACCGACACAGACCAGGTGTTCCGCGGGGTGTGTGTCGAGTTGAGGCGCGAATCGCACCCGAAATCGACACACCCGCTCGGGGTTGCGCGATCTTGGGTGCCGTTCCCGTCGGGGCGTGGCTTGGGCTCTGGCCCGCTCGTGACGGATATTTCCGGCAGATCGGGCATATGGTGGGGGAGGATGTAACTAACTTTCTCGGAGGGTTTGTCAGTGTCGGCTGGTTCGGGACAGGGCTCCGACCCGCATCTGCTCGCCCTGCTGCGAGCGATCCGGTTGCGCCAGAACGCGCCGGACGCGGCCGCCGCGGGCACCAGCGACACCGCCGCAGCGCTGTCCGAGATCGCCGCTCAGAAAAGAGCCGAACACCGTGAGGGCCCTACCCGGGCGTTGCCCGAGAGCGACCAGCCCCACATGCCGGGTTCGGACCGTTCCAGCGCTCCCGGCCGCCCGGGCACCCCCGGCAGATCAAGCGCTCCCAACACCCCGGCCCCTGTCGCTATTTCCGACATTTACGAAATGTCGGTGGACAGCGCCGACTTCCGCCACGCCACCGCTGGCACTGCCGTTCCCAGCTCCCCAAAGCCCGACGCCTCGCCACTGGGAGGCGAATTGTCCCCCGAGTCCAGCTTCCCCGACGAGCCCGGCGCCCACCCGAGCCGCATCCACCCCACCCCGCCACCCCGCCCGGCCCCACCGAACCGCCCGCCCGCCGATCGACAGGGCCCGGGAAACCCCAACTCCGAGCGGCCCAACTCCGAACTCCTCTGGCGCGGCGACCCGGCCACCACCCTGGGCCGCTCCAACCTCGGCGCGAAACCCGGAAAACCACCCCAGCCGAACCCCGCCCGCCGCCCGACCACGCAGAAAGGCGTCTGGGGCGCGGCCGCCGGCCGGATCAACCCGATCACCGGCGTGAACCCTTCCGGCCCCGCGACACCCGCCCCGCCGATCCCCGGGCTGGACCCCGTCCGGCCCATCGGTTCTCCAGGCACCGAGTTCCCTCAAGATCCTTCTTTGTACGCCTATCCGCCCCGCACCCCCCAGAATCCGCCCCCGAGAAAAGCGGCCCCAGGCGTGGACGGCATGAACCCCGCCGACGACGCCGAGCTCCGTGACACCCAGCGACTGTTGAGCACCAGCCTCACCTTCGCCGGCGGCACTGAGGACGTGGCCGACAGGCTCTGGGTGGCGCTGTACCAAGCCCAGCCCGACCTGCTGGCAACCCTGCCCGGCACCGACGAGATCCAGCGCCTCCAGCTGGCCCGGGCACTGACCTGGCTGGCCCACAACCTGGACAACCCGCCCCACGTGGTGTCCGGCTGCGGCGACCTGGGCGCCGCCCTCGCCGAATGCGGCGTCCAGTGGAACCAGCTCCAGCTCGTCGGCGCCGCCCTCGCCGAGGCGATGCGTGCCGGCATGGCGCCGGGCGCGTGGCGCCAGGACTTCGACCACGCCTGGCGCTGGACGTGGCAGCACACCTACGAGTGGATCGTGCACGGCGGCACCCTGGCGGCCTATCAGCCGACCGCCTGGGGCGCCGAGGTGATCTCCCACGAGCTGCGCCGCCCCGACCTCGCGGTGATCCGGGTACGCCCATTCATGCCGATGCCGTACCGCCCCGGCCAGTACGCCCGCATCGAGGTGGCCGACCAGCCCGGCGTCTGGCGCCCGTTCTCGCTGGCCGGCGCCCCGCATCGGGACGAGACCCTGGAACTGCACGTCCGAGCGAGGTCGTCCGCGGGCGTGAGCCACACACTCGTACACAAGACTCGCAAGGGTGACCACATCCGCCTGACCCGCGCCGAGGGTGACATGCGGGTGCCGGAGGAGGCCGGGCGGGGCGTCCTGATGATCGCCGGCGACACCGGTATCGCCGCGATGAAGGCGATGCTCGCCCAGGTGGCGGCGACGGCGGACCCGCGCCCGGTGGTGCTGTTCTGGGGCGTACGCGATATTTCCGAGTTGTACGACATCGACGACCTGTCGGCGATCGCGCTGCAGGCGCCGAAGGCGAAGGTGGTCCCGGTCGTCTCCGAGGGCAACCCCGGCCCGTACGCCTACGGCCAGGTCACCGACGCGGTAGCGGCGTACGGCGAGTGGTCCCGCCACGAGGTCTGCGTCGCCGGCCCGCCGCTGATGGTCGCGGCGACGACAGCAGCCCTGGAGCACCTGCGCATCTCACCGGCCCGCATCCACCACGACCCACCGGACTAAGCGGTCAAGGGACGGCATACCCCGCTATCGACGGCCAGCGGACCGTCAGCACCACCGACTCCTCCGCCGCGAGCCAGTTGTGATCCACGCCCCGGCCCCAGACCACGTAGTCACCCTGCTTGTCGAGGACCACGGTGCGCTCCGGGAACTCCATGTGGAAGCAGCCGCTGATCAGCACGAGCAGGGCGGTGCGCTCCTCACCGCGTACCCAAGCAGCCCGCCTGTCGCCCTGGGGATGGCGACCCCACTTGATCTCGACATCCGTGCTGTGCCGCGCGTCGCCCTCCGGCTTGAAATGCCCGAGCAGCCAGCCCCGGTCGGCCAGCGCATCCGGATCAGCGTTGCCGACATAGATCCCATCCGTCACGCCCGCCGACGCTACCCGCCCGCCAGGACGGTCGCGAGCAGGGCGGGCACCTCCGGCGCCGCGCCTGTCGGGTACGCACAACGCTGCCGCGTGTAAGCGAACACGATCCCCCGACCGGGGTCCGCCAGGGCATGCGCCCCCGAAGCCCCGCTGTGTCCGAAAGCGTTCACGCTCAAGCCCGGGTACCGCAGGTGCTGGACCTCGAAGCCGAGCCCGAAGTGGCGGCGTTCACCGGTCACCCGGTCGAACCCGTCCGACGAGATCGTGGCGAACTCGGTGAGCGTGTGCCGGTCCACCAGCGGCCGCCCGCCGTCAACACCCCAGACCGCTGCCGCATACATTCTGGCCAGGCCGCGCGCACTGGCGACGCAGCCGCCGGAGACCGGGCCGCCGGCGCGTACCTCGGGCAGGTTGATCCAGGAGACCATGTCGGTGGGCGGGCTGGCGTGCAGGTTGAAGGCGATCTCGGTGAGGCTCCCGGCCGGGACCCGGATGCGTTGCGGCGGCGCGAGGACGGGCCGATATCGATCGACAGAAGAAGTCCCGAAGAAAACGTCCGTCCGAATCAGATCATTAAAAAGCGCCACGAGCGTACGCCCGGTCGCGTGCCGCACGACCTCACCGAGCAGCGCCCCGATGGTGAAGGCGTGGTATCCGTAGGCCGAACCCGGCCGCCAGTACGGCTCCTGACGCAACAACCGGCCCGCCATGGCCCGGTCGTCGCGCAGTTCGTCCGGGGTGAAACCGCCATCCACGCCGATCAGCCCGGCCCGGTGCGCCAGCAGATCGCCCAGGGTCAGCTGGCCGAGGGTGAACTCGGGCCAGTACTCGACGACCCGCCGGTCCAGGTCGAGCACACCGTCGGCGACGAGCCGGGCCACCACCAGGTACGCCGCGCCCTTGCCCGCCGAGTAGACACCGGTGAGCGCATCCGCGCCGCCCGCGCCGGCCGTCCACAGGTCGGCGACGACGCGCCCGCCGGACCAGACCACGAGCTGCGAGCCGGGGTCCTCCGGCAACGCGGCGAGCGCGTCCGCCACGGGTGCGAACGCGTCATCGGTGAAACCCCGTACCGAAAGCACCGTCAGCCGGCCTGGACCGCCTCGTCGAGGAGCTTGCGGTACGCGGGCGGAATGTGGTTCGGCCCGCCCGGCGTGAAGACGTTGCTGTGCGACGCGTCGTCCCAGGCCGAGGCGGGCACCGCGGCGCGGAGCGCGACCAGCACCGGGGCGTCGTCGGTCAGCATCGAGAGGGCGACCAGGCACTCCTCGGCCTCGCCGACACACTCGAACGGCTTGTGCGCGTCGACGCCGAGCAGCTCCGTGAAGCCGGGAACCTGCGCCTCGTCGGCGAACAGGTCGTGGCCGAAGATGTGCGCGAGCCGCTCGCGGGGCATGTGCGGCGCCATCGCGAGGAACACGAACCGGCACTTCGGACAGTCACCGCACCAGCGGGCCGTGGGGTCGTGAAGTTTAAACGCCTTGTTACAACTGGTAACGACGTCGTCGTACGCTGTGTAACCGGCGAACAGCTGCGCGATGTGCAGCTCGGAGAGCGTGCGCAGCAGCGAGAAGTACGGGTCGGCGATGCCGGCGTACGCCGTGACCGCCGTGCGCAGCAGTCCCTCGGCCTCGGCGCCCTTGGACCACTGGTGGTTGACCTCGTGGCCGTTCCAGATCAGGTTCGGGTCGGAGGCGGACCGCTCGTTCGACATCACCACCGGACCGAGGCCGTGCAGGACCGCGGTGGCGATCGCGATCAGCGAGTTGATCGCGGTGACCGGGATGTGCCCGTTCAGCGCGCCGGCTTTGTTCAGCTCGAACAGCCGCGGGTCGAGCTTGCGGCGGGCGGCCAGGGCGGTCAGGCCGGAGGCGGCGTTCACGTTCACGATCACCGGGTTCGGGTTGACCGAGAACGGGACCGGGTCGAGCCCGGCCGCGCGCAGGATCTCCAGGGTGACGATCGAGTCCTTGCCACCGCCGACGGCCGAGAGCGGCCTTCCCGACATTTCCGAAACTTCGGCATCGGGAACGACGCCCGGGGTCTCGACCACCAGCGAGAGCACGTGCGGCAACTGGTTCCGATAGGCGTACTCCGCCAGCCCGTGTGTGTAGACCGCCGTGAAGAACGACGCCACCGCGGCCGGAACAGGCTGGGGTGCCACCACCCGCGGCGGCGCGCCCACCTTGTAGTAACTCACCCCCGCCACGACGTGCAGCAGGTCGAGCACCCGGTGAAACGCGTCCGGGACCGGACGCCCGGCAGCGACCGGGAACGTGATCGTCTCGGTGAAGCTCAGCGGCTCCGGACCGTCCAGCAGGTAGTCGAACGCCGCCACCCCGGTCGTCGGATCGAACGAGTACGAGGGGAAGCGCATGACGTCGAACTGCACCCGGGAACTCCTGTCTTGAGGCCGACGGGCAATATTAGTTCGGTCCCGCGAAGGGACACAGCGGCCCGGCTTCCGGGTCAGCCACCCGGTGAAGGGGAGATACGTGCGCCTGGAGGATCTGCGTGGCCGCTCGGTCGCGGTCTGGGGTACCGGCCGTGAGGGCCGGGCCGCGGTGACCGCGATCGCGAAGCACGGCCCCGCCCGGCTGATCGCCGTCGACGACAGCGCCAACTACCTCTCCACGCCGTGGGAGGACGAGTTCGCCGCGCTCGCGCCCGTCGCCGGTGGGGAGCACGCTCAGGCCGCCCTCTACACGGCGGATGTCGTGGTCCGGTCGCCCGGTGTGCCGCTGACCCACCCGTACCTCGCTGAGCTGCGCAAACGCGGCGTCACGGTGACGAGCGGCACCGCGCTGTGGATGGCGGCGAACGCCGCCAAGACCGTCGGCGTCACCGGGAGCAAGGGCAAGAGCACCACGTCCAGCCTGATCAGCCACCTCCTGGCCGCGATCGGCCAGCCCAACGCGTACGGCGGCAACATCGGCATCCCGCTGCTCGACCTGCCCGAATCCGATCTGTACGTGCTGGAGCTCTCCAGTTACCAGTGCGCGGACCTGTCGGACTCGCCGCGCGTCGCGGTGGTCACCTCGCTCTTCCCCGAGCACCTAGACTCGCACGGCAGCGAAGAAGCCTATTACCGCGACAAACTAAACCTTCTTGCGTACGGTCCTGAGCTCATCGTGGTGAACGCCGAAGATGAGCGGCTCCGCGACGAGATCCGCCGGGTGATCGACTCCAGCGGCTTCCCGCCGGTGCCGGCGGCCGCCGAGGACTCCCGGTTCCGGGTCGAGGACGGCACCGTCTTCTGCAGCGACGAGCCGCTCTTCCCCAGGTCGGCGCTGACGCTGAAGGGCAAGCACAACGAGCGCAACCTGTCCGTGGCCCTCGCCGTCCTGGACGGCATGGGCGTGGACGTGGTCGGCCGCCGCGAAGAGTTGGAGGCAGCGGTCCGCTCGTTCCGCGGCCTGCCGCACCGCCTCACCGAGATCGAGGACGCCTCCGGGCTGACGTTCGTCGACGACACCCTGTCGACGAGTCCCTATTCGGCGATCCACGCCATCGAAGCCTACGAAAACCGACCACTCACCGTACTCGTAGGCGGCGCCGACCGAGGCCTGGACTACGCACCGTTACGAGCATTCCTGGAGTCCCGCACACTGACCGTGATCGGCCTCCCGGACAGCGGCCCCCGCATCCTGGCGGAGCTGACCGACCTCCCCGGCGTGCGAGCCCTCCCCGCCGAGGACCTCTTCGACGCGGTCCGCATCGCCCGAGAGACAACTCCGGCAGGGGGAGTGGTCCTGCTGTCCCCGGCCGCCCCGAGCTACGGCCGCTTCCGCAACTTCGAACACCGCTCCGAAGCCTTCCTCCAGGCAGTAACCGACACCGCCAAATAACCCCCGCCCAACCCCAACCCCAGCCGCACCCAAGCCCAGCCGCCCTAAGCCCGGCTGGCGCTTAGGGCTGCCAGCTGCACGCTGTGGCGACCACAAGCGCTAGCCGCTCACGCCTGGCTGGGGCTTGGGGTGTGGCTTATGGCGGGGAAACGGGCGCATCCGTGGTGGCTGGTGTGGGGTGGGATTCGCGCTGGAGTCGGCACTCTCCGTGATGGGTTGGCTCCGGAGGGGTGACCACTGACTCGGGCGGCGGCTGCATGATCGGCTGGGGTTGCAGGTGGCCGGCCTGGGCGGCGATGGGTGTGTGGCTGCTTTTGGCCAGCCTCCGTTACGCGTACGAGAAATTTTTTGATCTTGTTTCTTGCGTGACGGAGAGGTTTCGGCGCGTCACGGAGATCGGCCGAACGGACTAGCTCGCGTCGGCCTAAAAGGCTCCAGTCCATCAGCTAAACGGCCTATGACAAAACGGGCGTTACGCGGACATGTGATGGCGGACACATCGTAAGGGTTATTTGCTGATTGATGGACGTCATCTGCCCTCTACGAAACATCAGTTCATTGCCGCAGCTCAGGTAACGGTTCTGAAAACTTCGACCACAGTCTTGACACGGAGGGGCGGTTAGTAAGAACTTTTACCGCGACAGTAAACAGTCCTTCCTGAAAGGGTGTCCGATGGCTGAGCCGGAGATGGACGGCATCGCGTGGAGCGCGACCGCCGACTCGCTGGTTCGCGACGCCCGCAACGGAAGCGACCGGGCCCACGCGAACGTGACGGCGCACAGGCCGCCGAATGCGATCGGCGGAGACCACCCGTCGGACGGTGTTCTGCTGCGGGTGCGCTCGCTGCTGCCGGAGTTCACCGGCGCGCTGCAGCGAGTCGCCGAGCAGGTGCTCACCGACCCGGCCGCCGCATCGCGGGCCACCATCGTCGAGCTCGCCGAGCGCAGCGGGACGTCGCCGGCGACGGTGACCCGGTTCTGCCGCGCGGTGGGATTCGACGGTTACGCGGACCTTCGCCTCGGCATCGCGGCGGAGACCGGCCGGGCGCGCTCAGCCGGCTGGCACGTGGACATCGGCCGCGAGATCCAGCCGAACGATCCGCTGGAGCGGGTCCTCGGCCAGATCATGGCGGCCGACACCCGGGCCATGCACGACACCGCTTCGCTGCTCGATCTGAGCGAGGTGGAGAGGGCCGCGGTGGCGATCGCCGCCGCTCCTCGCGTGAACATCTTCGGCGCCAGCGGAAGCGCGCTGGTCGGCGAGGAGATGCAGTTCAGTCTGCACCGCATCGGCATCCCGGTGTGGGCTTGGACCGACGTGCACAACGGTCTGGCCAGCGCCGCGTTGTCCCGGCCCGGCGACGTCGCGCTCGGTATCTCGCACAGTGGCGAGACCGGCGAGACGATCGAGCTGCTCGCGGAAGCGAACAGCCGGGGCGCCACCACCATCGCGCTCACCAGCTTCCCACGCTCACCGCTGGCCGAGCTCGCCGACATCGTCCTGCTCACCGCCACACAAGCGACGACCTTCCGGCCGGACGCGCTCAGCGCCCGGCATCCCCAGCTGGTCGTTCTCGATCTTCTTTACGTCGCCGTCGCTCAACGGACCCACGAGCGCTCGCACGCGGCCTTCCAGCGCACCGCGAAAGCGGTGCACGGCCACAAGGCCGCGAAAGACAGCTGAACCCTTCTCAAATTGAAATTCCTTCCGGGAGGAAAAGTGAAGCGCAAGATTGCGGTGGCCGCGGCCCTCGCTGCGACGCTGTTCGGCGCCGCCGCGTGCGGCGGTTCGTCCGACTCCGATGAAGGCGCGACCTCGGCCAACGCCACGGTCGACGGCAAGGGCAAGACCCTCAAGGTCTGGCTCATGGTCGACGCCGAGACCGCGTGGAAGGGTGTCGTCGACGACGCCACCCAGCGGTTCACCACGGCCACCGGCGCGCAGGTGAACGTCGAGTACCAGCAGTGGGCCAACCACCTCACCAAGCTGGACGCGACGCTCGCCGGCACGGACGTTCCGGACGTGGTCGAGCTCGGCAACACCGAGTTCTCCAAGTACGTCTTCAACGGCGGCTTCGCCGAGCTCAACAAGGGTGACTTCGAGAACTCGGACACCTGGCTGACCGGTCTCTCCGGCGCCTGTGAGCTGGACGGCAAGACCTACTGCGTGCCGTACTACGCCGGTGCCCGCGTGCTGATCTACCGCACCGACCTCTTCAAGGCGGCCGGCATCGCCGACGCCCCGAAGACCTACGCGGACTTCCTCTCGGCCGCCGACAAGCTGCAGACGGCGAACGCGAAGGACAAGAAGTTCAGCGCGATCTACATGCCGGGCCAGTACTGGTACGCCGCGATGTCCTGGGTCAAGTCGAAGGGTGGCGAAATCGCCACCAAGGACGGCGACAAGTGGACCGGCCAGCTCTCCTCGCCGACCTCGCAGGCCGGCCTGCAGGAGTGGGTCGACCTGACCAAGAAGTACTCCAAGGCTGACGTCACCAAGAACGAGAACGAGCAGGCGGGCATCTTCGCGCAGGGCTCGGGCGGCATGTTCTACGGCAACGGCTGGGAGCAGGGTTCGGCCGAGGAGGTCCGCAAGGACCCGAACGACCCGACCTCCGCGCTCGTCCCGACCAAGGTCAAGGGCAAGCTGGCCGCCGCGCCGATGCCGGAGATCCCCTCCTTCCTCGGTGGCTCGAACCTGGGCGTGACCCAGAAGAGCGAGAACAAGGAACTGGCCGCTCAGTGGATCAAGGCCTTCACCGACGCCAAGTCGATGGAGGGCCTGATCAAGGCCAACGCGCTGCCGAACTCGACCGCGCTGCTCGACAAGGCCGCCGAGAACCCGGCGATCGCCAACGCCGCGCTCGCCGCGAAGTCGAGCTGGTTCCCGCCGAACGCCGAGAAGTGGGCCGACGTGGAGAAGGCCAGCATCCTGCAGACCATGCTGACCGACATCCTCACCGGTAAGAAGACGGTCGCCGACGGCGCCAAGTGGGCCGACGAGCAGATCAACGCCACGCTCAACGAGGCCTGATTCGCCGCACCGCCCGCCTCGGTGCGAACCGGGGCGGGCGGTACGCCTGGAGGGATCACTGATGTACGCCGTCGAGACGCCGCCTTTGAAAAAAGAGCCGGTTCCGTCGCAGCCCCGGAGGGCGAACCGGGTTCGCCGCCGCACCCAGCGTGACGCTCGTACCGCCTGGTTGCTCTCCCTGCCCACGCTGCTGATCCTGGTCGCGCTGCTGGCTTACCCGCTGTATCGCATGATCGTTCTGTCGTTCCAGAACATGCGGCTGCGGGAACTGATCACCGGACTGACCCCGCCGTGGGTCGGCCTCGACCAGTACACGAAGGCGCTGACCGACGGTGTCTTCTGGGGTGTCGTGGCGCGGACCGCGGCCTTCACGGTCGTCTCGGTCACCATCTCGGTCCTGGTCGGCCTCGGCATCGCGCTGCTGATGCGCCGGGTGCACGCCAAGGTCCGGCTGTTCATGATGATCGCGATGATGTTCGTCTGGGCGCTGCCCCAGCTGGTCGCCGCGCAGGCGTTCCGCTGGCTGACCGACTCGGACTTCGGAGTCCTGAACTACCTGATCGACAAGATCCCCGGGGTGGACTTCGCGAACCACAGCTGGTTCGTCAACCCGTGGGAGGGCTGGGCCGTCATCACCACGCTGGTGGTCTGGGCCGGCATCCCGTTCCTGGCGATCTCGCTGAGCGCGGGGCTCACCCAGGTGCCGAAGGAGCTCCTGGAGGCCGCTACGGTCGACGGAGCCTCGTCCTGGCAGGCGCTGCGCAACATCACGCTGCCGATCCTGAAGCCGCTGCTGACCATCGTCACCACTCTTTCGGTGATCTGGAACTTCGGCCTCTTCACGCAGAACTGGGCGCTGCGCGACAGTCATCCGGAGCCGGTCTACCAGACCCTGGCGACGTACTCGTACACCCAGGCGTTCGGACAGTCCCGGTACAGCTACGGCTCGGCGATCTCGGTGATCACCGTGCTGATCATGCTCGGCGTGATGGTGTTCTACATCCGCCAGATGTTCAAGATCGGAGAGGTGGACTGATGGCACGCCACGACGAGGGCGTCGTCACCGTCGGACGCAGCCGGGCCGGCACGATCGCGGCGAACGCCACCGGCATCATCTTCGGCATTTTCATGATCTTCCCGGTGTACTGGGTGCTGAACACGGCGTTCAAGCCGGACAGCGAGGTACGCAGCTTCACGCCGTCGTTCCTGCCGAAGAACCCGACCCTGGACAACTTCAGGTCTGCGCTGGGTGAGGAGCTCTTCATCCCCAGCATGATCAACGGCTTGATCATCACGGCCATGGCGGTCGCGGCCGCGCTGGTCGTCGGCTTCCTGGCGGCGCTCGCGATCGCGCGGTTCAGCTTCTACGGCCGCAAGGCGATCATCCTGGTCGTCCTGGCCGTGCAGCTGGTGCCGTTCCTGGCGCTGCTCATCCCGCTGTTCCTGATGCTGCAGCGGGCTCAGCTCACCAACACCCTGCCCGGCGTGGCCCTGGTCTATCTGGTGCTGCTGCTGCCGTACACGGTGTGGACACTGCGCGGTTTCATCTCCGGCATCCCCCGGGAGCTTGACGAGGCCGCGATGATCGACGGCTGCACCCGGGCCCAGGTGTTCTGGAAGATCATTCTTCCGCTCACCGGTCCCGGCCTGGTGGCGACGAGTGTCTACGGGTTCATCCAGGCGTGGAACGAATTCATCATCATCAACACGCTGAACAGCCCGCAGAAACAGAACCTGATGGCCTGGCTGCTGTACAACCAGACCGAACGTGGTACCGCCTGGGGCCCCCTCATGGCCGGTGCGATCATCACGTCGATCCCCGTGGTGGTCTTCTTCTTGATCATTCAACGCAACATCGCTACAGGTCTGACGGCCGGCGCCGTCAAGGGTTGATTTCGAAGGGGTTTTCGTCATGTCCGACATAACAGGATCTGAACTCGACCGCCGTACCCTGCTCCGCCGCGCGGCCGCGGTCGGCATCGCCGCCACCCCCGCGGTGGGCATGCTCTCCGCCTGCGTCGGCGGCGGGGCTGACGAGGACACTCCCGAGCAGGCGACCGGTGAGAAGTCGGCGGACAACCCGCTCGGCATCGACCCGAAGACCGGCATCGAGATCGTGATCTTCGACGGTGGTCTCGGCACCAAGTACGCCACCGACGTGGACACCCCGCTTTACAACAAGAAGTGGCCGGACTCCAAGGTGACGTACTCCGCCACCCAGGAGGTCTCCACTGTCGTCCAGCCCCGGATCAACGCGGGCGACGCGCCCGACATGATCAACAACTCGGGCTCGAAGCTGATGGACTTCGGCGCGGTCGTCAACGCCGGCCAGGCGCAGGACCTCACCGAGCTGTTCGCCGCCCCGTCGTTCGACATCGCCGGCAAGACGGTCGCCGAGACGCTGGTGCCGGGCGCGATCGAGCAGGGCACGTACAACGGCAAGCCGTACGCGGTGAACTACGCGTACACGGTCTTCGGCCTCTGGTACAACAAGGCCCTGTTCACCAAGAACAACTGGACCGTGCCGGAGACCTGGGCCGACTTCACCGCCCTGCTCGCCAAGATCAAGGCCGCCGGCATCACGCCGTACGGCTACGCGGGCGCCAACGCGTCGTACTACCAGGTCCGGGCGATCCTGACCAGCGCCGGCAAGATCGGCGGCGAGCAGGTCCTCAAGGACATCGACAACCTGAAGGCCGGCGCCTGGAAGAACGACGCCATCGTCAAGGCCGCCGCCGCGTGGGCCGAGGTCGGCAAGACCTACCTGGACAAGAGCTTCCTCGGTCTCAAGCACACCGAGATCCAGCTCCGCCAGAACCAGGACAAGCTGGCCTTCTACCCGTGTGGCTCCTGGCTGGAGAACGAGCAGGCAAAGGACACCCCTCCGGGCTTCGAGTACGCGGTCGCCCCGTTCCCGAGCGTGACCACCGCGGACACCCTCCCGGCGGCCGCCCTGAACGCCGCGGCCGGCGAGATCTACTTCGTCGCTGCCAAGGGCAAGAACCCGCGTGGCGGCATGGAGTACCTGCGGACGATGCTCTCCAAGGAGGCGGCGCTGGGCTTCACCAAGCTCACCAAGTCGCTTACCGTGGTGGCGGGCGCGGCCGACGGCGTGACCATCTCGCCCGGTCTGACCAGCGCGAACGAGGCCGTCGGCAAGGCCGGCAAGGACATCTTCATGGGTTACCTGTTCGACACCTGGTACAAGAAGCTGGACGACGAGTCCCGCGCTGCCGCCAACGACCTGATGTTCTCCGATTACGACGCGCAGAAGTTCGCGGACCGGATGGAGGCCGCTGCTCAGGCGGTCGCGTCCGACTCCTCGGTCACCAAGTTCACCCGCTCCTAAGAGGTTAGGCAGACGTACCATGCGGCACGGCAAGTATCCCTTCATCATCGGCTTCCTTGCCGTGCCGGTGGTGCTCTACGCCACCTTCGTCGTCGCGGCGTACATCCAGACGTTCCAGCTGGCCTTCACCAGCTGGTCCGGTCTGGGTCCGATCAAGTACATCGGCTTCGACAACTTCGAGCGGCTCTGGAACGACGACCTGTTCTGGCGCTCGATCGGGCACAACCTCTACCTGCTGATCCTGCTGCCGATCATCACGATCGCGATCGCCCTGGTGTTCGCGTTCCTGTTGAATGCCGGCGGCGGGATGCACAAGGGTGTCCGTGGGTCGAAGTTCTACCGCGTCATCTTCTTCTTCCCGCAGCTGATGGCGCTCGCCATCGTCGCGGTGATCTTCGGCCGGGTGTTCTCCACCGACGAGAGCGGCATGCTCAACGGCCTCTTCCCGGAATCCTGGTCGCCGTGGCTCTTCCTGGCCGACGAGCGGTGGGCGCTGACCTGCATCCTCGCCGTGATGGTGTGGCAGGCGGTCGGCTTCTACGTGGTGCTCTTCTCGGCCGGCATGGGCTCGATCGAGCAGGAGGTCTACGAGGCCGCGGCGCTCGACGGTGCCAACCGGATCACGCTCTTCTTCAAGATCACGATCCCGCTGCTCTGGAGCACCCTTCAGGTCGCCTGGGTCTACCTGGGTATCGCCGCGTTCGACGCGTTCGCCCTGGTCAACATCATGTCGGTGGACCGGGGTGGTCCGGACGGCGCGACCTCGGTGCTGTCGATGATGATCTACCGGAACGCCTTCGAGTACTCACAGGCCGGTTACGCCTCCGCCCTCGGCGTGGCGCTCTTCTTCCTGACCCTGACGTTCGCCGCGCTGACCCTGCGGGTCACCCGGCGGGAGGCCCACTGATGACTACCACTGCTGATGCCCCCGCCGTTCCTGCCGCCGTGTCGCCGGTTGAGCGGAAAAAGCGCGAAATAAGCCCGCTCAACGGGCTTGCGCATATCGCTCTTTTCGCCTGGGCAATCGCCACGGCCGGCCCGCTCATCTGGGTCCTGCTCGCGTCGTTCAAGAGCAACACCGAGATCTTCCTCGGCAAGCCTTTCGCGCTGCCCAGCTCCTTCTCGTTCGCCACCTACGCCGACGCCTGGACCGAGGCGAACATCGGTCAGTACTTCCTGAACAGCGTCTTCGTGGTCACGATCAGCACGGCCGGCACCATGCTGTTCGGCTCGATGGCGGCGTACGTGCTGGCCCGGTACCAGTTCAAGGGCAACCGGTTCCTGTACTACCTGTTCGTCTCCGGCCTGGCGTTCCCCACGTTCATGGCGATCACCCCGCTCTTCTTCATTCTCAAGAACCTCGGGCTGATCAACACGTTCACCGGGCTGATCCTGGTGTACATCGCGTACTCGCTGCCGTTCACCGTCTTCTTCCTGGCGGCGTTCTTCAAGTCGCTGCCGATGGAGATCGACGAGGCGGCCACCGTCGACGGCGCGTCGCACACCCGGAAGTTCTTCCAGATCATGATGCCGATGGCGAAGTCCGGCCTGGTCAGCATCACGATCTTCAACATCGTCGGCCAGTGGAACCAGTACCTCCTGCCGGTCGCGATCATGCAGGGCGCCGGCGCCGACTCGAAGTGGGTGCTCACCCAGGGCATCGCGAACATCAGCGTGCAGGCCGGTTACCACGCGCAGTGGTCCACGCTGTTCGCCGCGCTCACCCTGACGATCCTGCCGATGATCGTGGTCTACGCGATCTTCCAGCGGCAGATCCAGGCGGGCCTCACCGCCGGCGCCGTGAAGTAAGAATTTGTCGTACCGCGGGCGCAGAATGGCGGCGTGTTAGTAGCGGTACTCCCCGACGGTCGGCTGCAGGACCTGCGAGCCGACGGCGGGCCGGCCGGTCCACCTCACCAGGTGGCCGACCTGCCCGCGACCATGGCTGCCCGGGAGGCCGCTGACCAGCCTCGCTGGGTCTGGTCGTCCACCGCCGACATCTACCCGGCCCTGCTGAGGGCCGGGGTGCGGGTGGCCCGCTGTCACGATCTGGAGCTCACCGAGGCTCTCTTGCTCGGGCACGCGGGGCACTGGGGCGAGCCACGGGGGGTCGCCGCGGTGCTCGCACGATCACGCGGCCTCCCGGTGCCACCCGATCCACCACGTCACGGCGCCGAGCCGCCGGGCTTCGCCCAGGCAGCTCTCTTCGAGGCCGCTTCAGCGCCGTCCATGGAGATCCAGGACTTACTGCTTGGGTACGCGTCACAGCAGCAACGCATCGCCGAAACCGAGCACCCCGGCCGCTTCCGGATGCTGGTCGCCGCCGAGTCGGCCGGGGCGCTGATCGCCGCCGAGATGGGGCATGTCGGCCTGCCGTGGCGCGCTGACATCCACGACGAGTTGTTGCGGGAGCTGCTCGGGCCGCCGCAGCCGGTCGGCCCGCCCCGCCGTCTCGCCGAGCTGACCGCCCAGATCAACGCGGCGTTCGGCGTCCGCGGGCTGCACCCTGACTCGCCGGCTGAGGTGCTGCGCGCGTTCGGCCGGGCCGGCATCCAGGTGCCCAACACCCGGGCCTGGGTGCTGCGCGAGGTCGACCACCCCGCCGTCGCCCCGCTGCTGGAATACAAGGAGCTCTACCGCATCTGGACGGCACACGGCTGGTCCTGGTGCGACGCCTGGGTGCGCGACGGCCGATTCCGCCCTGAGTACGTTCCGGGAGGCGTCGTCTCCGGCCGCTGGGCGGCCCGGGGCGGCGGCGCGCTCCAGGTGCCCAAGGTCGTCCGCCGCGGCGTGGTGGCCGATCCGGGCTGGCAGTTCGTGGTCGCCGACGCCGGCCAGCTGGAGCCCCGGGTGATGGCCGCGGTCTCCGGCGACGAGCGCCTGGCCCGGGCCGCGGCCGCCGGCGATCTCTACGCCGCCCTGGCGACCGACTCGTTCAGCGGCGACCGGGCCAAGGCGAAAATCGCACTGCTCGGCGCGATGTACGGGCAGACCGGCGGCGACGCCATCCCGGCGCTGGCGGTGCTGCGCCGGCACTACCCGGTGGCCTTCGATTACGTGGAGGCGGCCGCGCGCACGGGGGAGACCGGCGGCCTGGTCCGGTCCTGGCTGGGCCGGACGTGCCCGCCGGCGTTCGCCTCCCGGGACGCCGGTCTCGACCCACCCGACGAGGCCGCGGTGCCGCCCGGCCGGGCCCGGGGCCGATTCACCCGAAACTTCGTGATTCAGGCCACGGCTGCCGAGTGGGCTCTCGTCCTGCTGGCGTTGCTGCGCACCGAGCTGGAGGGCACACCCGCCGAGCTCGTCCTTTTCGTGCACGATGAGGTCGTGGTGCACTGCCCGTCTGACCAGGCTCAGGACGTCGTGCGCGCGGTCCACGAGTGCGCGGCGCGGGCCGGCCGGATGCTGTTCGGGGACACCACGGTGCGTTTCCCCCTCGACGTCTCAGTGGTTGGTGCCTACGCCGATGCCAAGTGAAGAAGTGGGTATCGTTGACGGTCCGGCCGAGAGGCGCTGCAGCGGGCCCACCCGTCACGCTCGACCGGTGAAAACCGACAAGGGCGCCTCCGAACTACTCGGAGGTGTGTCGTGACTCAGAACGTCACCAAGCTGCGCGAACTACTCGCCGAGCGGATTCTGGTGCTGGACGGCGCATGGGGCACGATGCTCCAGGGCGCCAAGCTCACCCCGGCCGATTACCGCAACGAGCTGATCCCGGCCGACCACCCGAAAGACGTCACCGGCGACCCCGATCTGCTGATCCTGACCCGGCCGGACATCATCCTCGACGTCCACCGGCAATACCTGGCGGCGGGCGCCGACATCACCACGACCAACACGTTCACCGCGACCAGCATCGCCCAGGCCGATTACGGTCTGGAGCACCTGGTCCGCGAGATGAACGTGCAGGGCGCCAGGCTGGCCCGGCAGGCCGCCGACGAGGCCTTCGAGCGCGACGGCCGGCCCCGCTTCGTCGCCGGCTCGATCGGCCCGCTGAACGTGACTCTCTCCCTGTCCCCTCGCGTCGACGAGCCCGCCTATCGTGCGGTCACCTTCGACCAGGTCAAGGCCACCTACGAGGAGCAGATCTCGGCTCTCGTCGAGGGCGGCGTCGATCTGCTGCTCATCGAGACGATCTTCGACACGCTGAACGCGAAGGCTGCCGTCGCGGCCGCCCGGGAAGTCGCTCCGGAGATTCCGCTCTGGATCTCGGTGACGATTGTGGACCTCTCCGGGCGTACCCTCTCGGGCCAGACCGTGGAGGCCTTCTGGCGCTCGATCGAGCGGGCGAAGCCGCTCGTCGTCGGGGTCAACTGCGCGCTCGGCGCAGCCGAGGCGCGCCCGCACGTGGCCGAGCTGGCCCGGCTCTCCGACGTCTACGTCGCCTCGCACCCGAACGCGGGACTGCCCAACGCGTTCGGCGGTTACGACGAGACGCCCGCACAGACCTCCGCGCTGATCGGCGAGTTCGCCGAGGCCGGCCTGGTCAACATCGTCGGCGGTTGCTGCGGCACCACCCCGGCGCACATCGGCGCGATCGCCCAGGCAGTCCAGGGCACGGCTCCGCGCGTGATCGCTCCGCCGGCGCCGACCACCCGGTTCAGTGGCCTGGAGCCGTTCGCGATCGGCCCGGACACCGGCTTCGTCATGATCGGCGAGCGGACCAACGTGACCGGCTCGGCCAAGTTCCGCCGGCTCATCGAGGCCGACAACTACCAGGCCGCCGTCGACGTGGCCCTGGAGCAGGTCCGCGGCGGCGCCAACCTGCTCGACGTGAACATGGACGCCGACCTGCTCGACAGCGAGCAGGCGATGACCACGTTCCTCAACCTGATCGCCACCGAGCCCGAGGTGGCCCGGATCCCGATCATGATCGACAGCTCCAAGTGGAGCGTGCTCGAAGCCGGCCTCAAGTGCGTCCAGGGCAAGGGCGTGGTCAACTCGATCAGCCTGAAAGAGGGCCCGGAGCAGTTCCTGGCGCACGCCCGCCGGATCCGTGACTTCGGTGCCGGCGTCGTCGTGATGGCCTTCGACGAGCAGGGCCAGGCGGACAGCGCCGATCGCAAGGTCGCCATCTGCGGCCGGGCGTACGACCTGCTGGTCGAGGACGGCTTCGACCCGAACGACATCATCTTCGACCCCAACGTGCTCGCCGTCGCGACCGGCATCGCCGAGCACAACGGTTACGCGAAAGCGTTCATCGACGCCCTCCCGCGGATCAAGGAGCGCTGCCCGGGCGCCCGGACCAGTGGTGGCATCTCCAACCTGTCGTTCGCGTTCCGGGGCAACGACGTGGTCCGTGAGGCCATGCACTCGGCGTTCCTGTTCTACGCCGTGAAAGCCGGCCTGGACATGGGCATCGTGAACGCCGGCCAGCTCGCCGTCTACCAGGACATCCCGGCCGACCTGCTGGAGCTGGTCGAGGACGTTCTCTTCGACCGCCGGGAGGACGCCACCGACCGCCTGGTCACGTTCGCCTCCACAGTCACCGGGACCGGCGCGAAGCGCGAGGTGGACCTCGCCTGGCGGGACGCCCCGGTCGGTGAGCGGCTCACCCACGCACTGGTGCACGGCATCGTCGACTTCATCGAGGCGGACACCGAAGAGGCCCGGCAGCAGCTGCCCCGGCCCCTCGAAGTGATCGAAGGCCCGCTGATGGACGGCATGAAGGTCGTCGGCGACCTCTTCGGCGCCGGCAAGATGTTCCTGCCCCAGGTGGTCAAGAGCGCCCGGGTGATGAAGCGGTCGGTCGCCTACCTCGAGCCGTACATGGAGGCCGAGAAAGAGCAGGCCCGCCTCGAAGGCCGCGTCCAGGCGGACCGCGGTCAGGGCAAAGTCGTGCTCGCCACGGTCAAGGGCGACGTGCACGACATCGGCAAGAACATCGTGGGCGTCGTGCTGGGCTGCAACAACTACGACGTCATCGACCTCGGCGTGATGGTGCCGGCCTCGAAGATCCTGGAGACCGCGCTCGCCGAGAACGCCGACGTGATCGGCCTGTCCGGGCTGATCACCCCGTCGCTCGACGAGATGGTCGCGGTCGGCGCCGAGATGCAGCGCCGGGGGATGAGCCTGCCGCTGCTCATCGGCGGCGCCACCACGTCCAAGCAGCACACCGCGGTGCGGATCGCCCCGGCCTACGAGGGCTCCACGATCCACGTGCTGGACGCGTCCCGGGTCGTCGGCGTCGTCTCCAACCTGCTCGACCCGATCCGCGCCAAGACTCTCGACGAGGACAACCGGATCGAGCAGGAACGCCTCCGCATCCAGCACGAGCAGCGCCATTCACAGCCACTGCTCACCCTCGCCCAGGCGAGGGCGAACAGCGAGCCGGTCGACTTCAGCGAGCTGCCCACTCCCTCTTTCACAGGGGTACGCGAGGTCGCGCCGACCATTGCCGAACTCCGCCAGATGATCGACTGGCAGTTCCTGTTCCTGGCGTGGGAGCTGAAAGGCAAGTACCCGGCGATCCTCGACCAGCCGGTCGCCCGTGAGCTCTTCGACGACGCGAACACGCTGCTCGACCAGATCATCGCGGAAGGCTCGTTCCAGGCCCGTGGCCGCTACGGCTTCTGGCCGGCCCACGCCGACGGCGACGACATCAAGCTGGACAACGGCTACGCGTTCCCGATGCTGCGCCAGCAGACCGAAAAGCCGGCCGGCCGCGCCAACCGCTGCCTGGCCGATTACATCGGCCCGGCCGGCGCCGGCGACCACCTCGGTGGCTTCGCGGTGGCGATCCACGGCGCCGACAAGCTCGCCAAGAAATACGAGGACCAGCAGGACGACTACCGCGCCATCATGGTCAAGGCGCTGGCCGACCGCCTGGCCGAGGCGTTCGCCGAATACCTGCACCTCAAGGCCCGCCGCGACTGGTTCGAGCCGGACGCCAAGCCGGTCCTCGCCGACCTGCACGCCGAGCGTTTCCGCGGCATCCGCCCGGCCCTCGGTTACCCGGCCTGCCCGGACCACAGCGAGAAGAAGGAACTCTTCAAGCTCCTCGGCACCGACGCGATCGGCGTCCACCTCACCGAGTCGTTCGCGATGACCCCGGCCGCCGCGGTCAGCGGCCTGATCTTCGCGAACGCCGACGCGAAGTACTTCACGGTCGGCCGCCTGGCCAAGGACCAGATCGAGGACTACGCGGTCCGCCGCGGCCTCCCGGTCCCCGAGGTGGAGCGCTGGCTCCGCCCCAACCTGGCCTACTCCATCGACTGACGAGCGATGACGGCGGACCTGCGACGCAGGTCCGCCACGTCAGCGTTGGTCTCCAGCAGCACGGTGAGCGGCACCACCGGCAGCTGGTACCCAGCGACGGTAACGGTGAGGACGGCCGGAAGCCGCGGCACGAAAGCCCTCGACGCGCGCTTGCTGTCACCCTCGGCGATCAGCAGATCGAGACGCCGAGGCCGAGCCGGCACTCCCTGCGCCAGCGCCTCAACCCGCCCCGCCCGCGCCCCGATCGTGCCCCAGCACCACCCCAGCCCGCCGCCCTCGTCGCCGACCTGTGGATAACCCGCCCGCGCCCGGGTCTGGCGCCCGCGTCTCGCGTGCGGTGCTGGCTCGCGTGCCGCGCCGCCTATAACTCAAAAAGCCCTACACCCACGGTGGATGTGCTCACATCCACAGTGGGTGTAGGGCCGAAAAGAGTTTGGTCCGCGGCGCTTCCGAGGGCTGCCAGTTCGCCCGGGCGGCGCGGCGTTAGCGGCTGGCCCAGACGTCCAGGTTGAGGCGTTCCAGGACGCCGGGGACGAAGAGGCCGGCGATCGAGAGCAGCGAGATGATCGTGAAGGCGGTGCGGAGCACCACGACCTCCACCTTGCCGCCCACCTTGACGGCCATGCTGTTCGGGATGCCGACCATGCGCCACATCCGGCGATTGATCGGAATCGGCCAGAGAATCGGTACGCCGTTCTTGGTGATCATGTCGCCCAGGATGTGGACGACGCAGCCTATGGCCACGGCCAGACCGAGGAGCGGATAACCGCGGTCGCCCGGGAGGTTCGCAGCAGTGAACCAGGCGATGAACGCCGAGGCGAGGGTGACGATCACCCAGCCGGCGCGTTCGGCCCACTCGTCGAAGAGGCCGCGCAGCGCCAACCCTGCCATGAAGAAGACGATGCCGACCACCGCCCATTTTCCGTACGCGGTAGCCAGGGCCGTGGTGCCCCAGCCGATCAGCGCGCAGAACGGCAGCGTGTGGGTGAACGTGCGGTGCCCGTTGTCGCGGCGTGGGTCGCGGCTCAGTTTCGTCGCCGTGTAGACGCCGAGCGAGAACTTCTCGACCACCTCGGCGACGAACAGTGACGCGACGCCGAACGTGCGGGCGACCGTGGCGCCGCCCTGGTTGCGGGTGACCTTTCCGGACATGTCCAGGTCGGGCAGGAGTGCGCCGCCGGCGCAGACCGCCGTTCCGACCGCGACCTCGAGCGGTGACTGGCTGACGCCGGCGAACTGGGCGAGCGCCCAGCTACCCGCCAGCCAGGCGGCCGCGCCCGAAAGCGCGTGCGACGGTCCCATCATGTGTTTCGTCCCTCCCCGAACAAACTCGGCCACTCTGGCAGAGGGAGGGACGAAGATCAACGACCGTCGCGGCCACGTCGGAGTGGTGCCGGACACCCGACAGCGGGTGGTCAGTGGACGCGGCCGTGCGCGTAGCTGTAGCGGAATTGATAGCGGCCATAACGGGCGTGCCGGACCAAGCCCATGACCAGGAACGCGATCGGAATGACCGGCCAGAAGAACTGCGCTCCGGAGAGCAGCCACAGTCCGGTCAGGACGCCACCGATGATCAGGATGAAACTGGCGTGCCGTTGCAGCGACCGGCGTGTCGCGGCCCGCGCCTGTGGTGTGCGGGCCAGAGCGGCGCGGCCACCGTCGGGGAGATCTGAGGTGAGCGGCGCGAGCTCGTCGCGATAAATAGCCGCGTACGCCTTGGCGAGCCGTTCCTCCCCCTCGTTGAGATCGATCCGTCCTTCGGCCATCGAGGCACGCAGGATCTCGGCGACCTGTTCGCGTTCGGTGTCGGAGGTGCGGAGCCGGGTCTCGGGTTGCATGGGGTCTCCTCTTGTCGGTCCCGTCGGGCGGGTCCTGGTGATGGATTCAGCCTCCTCGCAACGGCATCCCGGCGCGTCGCCCGGCGGGAGCATCCCGAGGGAGTGCTCAAGGCCTCACGGCGCACGCGGCATACGCCCGGGGGAGTACGCGGGCCGACCCCGGTAGTAGGCCCGTGGGCCGACGCGGCGGCAGTGCCGATTGCCGTAGGTTCGCTGCATGAGGCATCCGGGCAGTCCGCAGCGGTTCGCCGCAGAGCGTGCTCACCGGCCGCCCTGGGCGCGGGCCTCGCGGTCGCGCGGCAAGCATGACGGCTGGCCCGGTTCCCCACCGTGGGCGGGCCAGCCGTGGGCGCGTTACCAAGAGGACGACTGGCCGCGGCCACGGCCGCCGTGGGCGCGGCGCTGGCACGGGCACTGGCCGCCCGGCGCGGTGATCGGCGCGGTGCTGTTCCACGTGCTCGGCGCCCGTGACTACGCCGTTCACCTCGACTCTCTTCGTCTCGGCTCCTTTCATCTGGGCTCCGTTCACGTCGGCAGCAGCGCGCTGGTCTACGGTCTGCTGCTCGTCGGCCCGCTCGCACTGTTCTGGCGGTGGCGCGCGCCGGCCCGGGTCTTCGCCGTGGCAGCAGCGGGTTCGATCGCCGTCGCCACGATCGCGTCGCCCCACTGGACGTACGCGGTGGCCCCGCTCATCGCCCTGTTCAGCCTCTCCTTCACCGGCCGGCACCGGACCGCCTTCGTCGCGGCGGCGCTGGCCGGGGCGGCCTACCTGCTGGTCACGCTGGTGCTGATGGGTCCGCTGGGGCTGCCCGGCACCCCGC
The DNA here is from genome assembly GCF_003259845.1 of Actinoplanes lutulentus. Classification (GTDB taxonomy): domain Bacteria; phylum Actinomycetota; class Actinomycetes; order Mycobacteriales; family Micromonosporaceae; genus Actinoplanes; species Actinoplanes lutulentus. The sequence goes on along the minus strand of NZ_QLMJ01000007.1, from coordinate 178,067 downwards.
CAGGGCTGCGGGAGTCGTTGCTGCTCGTCGGCGGGCTGGGCGGTTCGGTGGTGGTCGGCGCGGTCGCCAAGGCGTACTCCGAGCAGGTTGCCGCGATCACGAAGGTCCGGCTGGAGCAGGCCCGGGCCCGAGAGGAGCAGGAGCGCCGCCAGGCCTCCGAGGAGCGGCTCCGGATCGCCCGGGAGCTGCACGACGTGCTCGGCCACCACCTCTCGCTGATCAACGTGCAGGCCGGCGTCGGGCTGCACCTGATGGACAGCCGCCCCGAGCAGGCCCGCGAGGCGCTGTCCGCGATCAAGACGGCGAGTTCGGAGGCGTTGCGTGAGGTGCGCTCGGTGCTCGGGGTGCTGCGCACCGAGGGCGAGGCGGCGCCCCGGCAGCCGGTGCTCGGCCTGGCCCGGCTGGAGGACCTGACCGCCGACGCGGGGTTCCCGGTGCGGACCGTGATCCGCGGCGAGCCCCGCGACCTGCCGGCCGAGGTCGACCGTGCGGCCTACCGAATCGTGCAGGAAGCCCTGACCAACGTGCGCCGCCACGGTGCTGCCACCGGCCCATCGCCGGACGCCGAGGTGGCAGTGAGCTACCTGCCGTCCGCCCTCCACTTCTCCATCCGCAACAGCGGCCCACCCCCCACCGACCCGCCACCCCGGTCCGACCCGCCACCCCGGTCCGATCCGCCAGCCCGGTCCGATCCGCCAGCCCGGTTCGATCCGCCAGGCCGGTTCGATCCGCCAGGCCGGTTCGATCCGCCAGGCCGGTCCGATTCGCCAGGCCGGTCCGATTCGCCAGGCCGGTCCGATCCGCCAGCCCGGTCCGACCCGACCAAGCGGGCCGACCGGGCCGATCCGATAGACCAGGGCGGTGATGAGGGGGAGCGGGGCAGCGGCATCGCTGGGATGCGGGCGCGGGCGGAGAGCCTGGGCGGGCGCTTCGAGGCGGGCCGGCCGGCGGCGGGCGGCTTCCTGGTGTCGGTCGTGCTCCCAACAGGAGAGTCATGAGGGCGGGGATGGGCATGATCTCAGTGGTCCTGGCGGATGATCAGGCGCTGGTTCGGGCGGGCTTCCGGGCGCTGCTCGACGCGGAGCCGGACATCACGGTGGTGGGTGAGGCCGCCGACGGGCTGCAGGCCGTGAGTCTGGTCCGGGAGACCCGGGCGGACATCGTGCTGATGGACATCCGGATGCCCGGCGTCGACGGCCTTGAGGCGACCCGCCGGATCGCCGCCGATCCAGAGCTGGCCGGCACCAAGGTGGTCATTCTGACCACGTTCGAGCTGGATGAGTACGTTTTCGAGGCGCTCCGGACCGGGGCTTCCGGGTTCCTGGTGAAAGACACCGAGCCGGTCGAGCTGCTGCGGGCCGTGCGCGTCGTCGCGGCCGGTGAGGCGCTGCTGTCGCCGAGCGTGACGCGGCGGGTGATCGGCGAGTTCGCGGCCGGACCGGCCGTCCGTGGCCGGGCCCCGGAGCCGTCCCGGCAGCTGGAGCAGCTGACCGATCGCGAACGGGAGGTGATGGTTCTGGTCGCCGAAGGCCTGTCCAACGACGAGATCGCCGGCCGCCTGATCATCAGCCCGGCCACGGCGAAAACACACGTGAGCCGGACGATGATCAAGCTGAGCGCCCGCGACCGGACCCAGCTGGTGGTCCTGGCCTACGAAGCCGGCCTGATCAGACCAGGCTGGCTCAGCAGCTGACCCGCGCTGGTCACCCCGGCCGGCCCGCGCTGGTCACGCCAGCCGGCCCGCGCGCTGGTCACCCCAGCCGGCCTGCGCTGGTCACCCCAGCCGGCCTGCGCCGGTCACCGGCCAAACCGCGGCGGCCACCGGCCGGCCCGCGCCCGGTCACCAGCCGGGGATGATGCCTTCGCCCGGTTCGGCGAACCAGGCAGGCGCCTGCTCGGGCAGGGCCGTCTGGATGCGGTGGTGGGCATAGGGGTTGAGCTCGGGCAGCGCATCCAACGCGAACCAGCCGACCTGCAACGACTCCGAGTCGTTCACCCGGGCCTCGCCGCTCACGGCGCGGCAGCGGAACCAGGAGTTGACCATCTGGCACTGGTCGCCGTTGGTGTACGTGACGTCGTGCAGGGCGATTCCGGCCAGGCGTTCGATCTTCACCTGGACGGCGGTCTCCTCTTCGACCTCGCGGATCACCGCGTCGGCCGGTTGTTCGCCGGGATCCATGATGCCGGCGATCAGGGTCCACCGGGCGTTGTCGCTGCGCTGGTGCAGCAGGACCTCGCCGAGATCGTTGAAGACGACCGCGGTCACCGTCGGGAACAGGATCAAGCCGGTGCCGACCTTGGCGCGCAGGTCGACCACGTAATCGGAAGCAGGCACGACGCCGACCCTAGTCGGCGGCGGCGAGGACTGATCGGTTTCGGCCGGCTGCCTTCGCCTCGTACAGGGCGGCGTCGGCGACGCGCATCAGGTCGCCGGGGTCGGTTCCGGTGGCGCCGCCGACCGAGACGGTCACGCCCAGCAGCACGTCGTCGTCCGCTTTGACGGGCAGGCCGGCGACGGCGACTCGGATCCGTTCGGCGAAGTCGCGCAGGTTGACGGCGTCGATGTGGGGCGCCAGGAGGACGAACTCCTCGCCGCCGTACCGGCCGACCACCGAGCCGGTGCGGGCGTTGTTCCGGAGCCGGTCGGCCACCTCCCGCAGCGTCCGGTCACCGGCCGGGTGCCCGTAGGTGTCGTTGACCCGTTTGAAGTGATCTACGTCGACGATCAGCAGGCCGACCTCGTACCCATGGCGTTTGGCTCGTCGGCACTCGGCCGTGAGTGATTCCTCGAAGGCGCGGCGGGTCCGCAGGCCGGTGAGGCCGTCGTTGACCGCGACCTGGCGCTGCGTCGCGACCAGACCGGACATCCGGGCCAGGACCAGCAGGAACATCACGGCACAGGCGGCGCTCGCCAGCGGAACACTGAGGTCGTCACCGCGCAGGTGCTCGATCATCTGGACGGCCGGAGCCATCAGGACGGCGATGGCGAGCATCAGCAGGCGGCCGCGTGAGGCGTCCGGGATGGCGCTGCCGGTGCGCTGGTCGAAGGTCCGGATCCCGGAGTGCAGGGCGGCTGCGGCGAGCAGGCCGAGCGAGGTCATCCAGACGGCGTCGAGCCAGGCCTCCGTGGTGCTCTCGCCGGACACCACGCCGAGCACCGCGTAGAGCAGATCGGCGGTGAACATCAGGGTCAGGCTGGTCAGCAGCAGGTACAGCACCGGCCCGCGTGTGCCGGCGCCCAGCATGAGACGGACGGCGAGGATCAAGAGCATCAGATCCAGGACCGGGTACGCCGATTCGGTGAGCTTGGCCGCAAGAGGAAGCCCGGAGTCCGAGGTGAGCGGCTCCACCAGGTACACCCAGGTCAGCAGGCCCGCGCTGCAGGCGACGATGAGCGCGTCGATGCCGCTGGCCAGGTCCCAGCCCGGTGTGCGCCGGCGGATGAACATCAGAACGGCGGTCACGGCGAACGCGTAATAGATGAAGTAGACGACGTCAGCCGGGGTCGGTTCGAGGAATTCACCCAGCCAGTTGTCGAACACCGACATGGTGTCGCCGGTGGCGTAGAGCAGCTGCGCCACGGCCAGGATCAGCCAGCCGCCCCGGTGCGGTGGCCGGTGCCGCAGCGTGCCGATCACGATGAGCACCGGTGTGGCGATGCTGACGAGCAGGTACGGCGCGACGATCACCAGGTAGGACCGGTCCGACCGGCCGAGCAGGAGCCGGGCCACGACGCAGGCGGCCAGCACGAGAAGCCAGAGGTACAGCGTGAGGCCGCCGGCCGGGGCCCGCCACCGGGAAATTCGCTCGCGCTGCACCCGGCAAACCTTCCCGGGTCCGGTTGCGGTCCGGGTGCCGAACCGGATTCTTCCGGTTGCTGGCGGAGGCCCATAAGCCGTGGCATGCCATAAACCCCAGGATCCGACCCACGATGAGACTTGTTCACGGCGGTGGAGACGAAGTTTCGGTAACTTTTTCTGACAAAGGGTCCAGATAGGCCGTGAACAAGTCTCACTTGACACATCCACGTGACAGTCTCAGTGTGATCGACTTCGGACGAAGAGTTATTGGAGGGCGTAAGTGTCGGAGCGGGACCGGCTGGCTCAGGCGGACTCCGGCGAGCAGCCGTGGCGCGCATGGGGTCCCTACCTGGCCGAGCGTGCCTGGGGCACGGTTCGTGAGGATTACAGCGAACACGGCACGGCCTGGGATTACTTCCCGCACGATCACGCGCGCTCCCGTGCGTACCGGTGGAACGAGGACGGCATGGCCGGCCTCTGCGACGACCGTCAGACGTTCGCCTTCGCGCTCGCGCTCTGGAACGGCGAGGACGCGATCCTCAAAGAGCGGATGTTCGGCCTCGGTGGCGACGGCGGCAACCACGGCGAGGACGCCAAGGACTACTGGTGGTACCAGGACTCGACGCCCACCCACTCGTGGATGCGCTGGCGGTACCACTATCCGCAGGAGGAATTTCCGTACGACCAGCTGGTACGCGTCAACGGCCAGCGCTCCCGCAACGAGGGCGAGTACGAGCTCGTCGACACCGGCATCTTCGACCAGGACCGCTTCTGGGCGGTGACCGTCGATTACGCGAAGGCGTCGCCGACCGACGTCTGCATCGCGATCACCGTCTCCAACCGGGGCCCCGATCCGGCGACCCTGCACGTGCTGCCCAGCCTCTGGTTCCGCAACACCTGGTCGTGGGGCCTGCCGAACCGGACCGCGCCGGCGATGGCGGGCACGCCGGGTCGGCTGGCCGGCATTCATCGGTCGATCGGTCACATCACGCTGGACGGCGTCGACGAGGCGCCGGCGCTGATGTGCGACAACGAGACGAACTCGCAGCGGCTGTGGGGGCTGCCGGGGCGGTCGCCGTACCCGAAGGACGGGATCAACGACTTCCTGATCCACGACATGCCGACGGTGAACCCGCTGGGCACCGGAACCAAAGGCGCTCTACATTACGAAATTTCCCTTAAATCGGGAGAAACTCGGACGATTCGCCTACGGCTTACCCAGAGCGACCGGCCTCTCGAAGCCGCCGACCTCGACGCCGGCTGGGACGACGTCATGCGGTCGCGCCAAACCGAAGCCGACAAGTTCTTCGACAGCGTGATCCCGCAGGCCGCCTCCGCCGACGAGAAGCAGGTGGCCCGGCAGGCCATCGCCGGGCTGATGTGGGGCAAGCAGTTCTACCACTTCGACGTGAAGCAGTGGCTGGTCGGCGACCCGGCCAACTCGCCACCACCACCGGGCCGGCGCTACGGGCGCAACAACGGCTGGTGGCACATGAACAGCTTCGACGTGATCAGCATGCCGGACCCGTGGGAGTACCCCTGGTACGCGGCCTGGGACCTGGCCTTCCACTGCGTCAGCATCGCGCGCGTCGACCCGGGTTTCGCCAAGTCCCAGCTCCTGCTGCTGCTCCGCGAGTGGTACCTGCACCCCAACGGCCAGATCCCGGCGTACGAATGGTCGTTCGCCGACGTGAACCCGCCGGTGCACGCCTGGGCCGCGCTGCGCGTCTTCGAGATCGACGGCTCCCGGGACCACGACTTCCTGTCCCGGATCATGCACAAGCTGCTGCTCAACTTCACCTGGTGGGTCAACCGCAAGGACGTCGGCGGCAACAACGTCTTCGAGGGCGGCTTCCTCGGCCTGGACAACGTCGGCCCGTTCGACAGGTCGGCGGCGCTGCCCGTCGCCGGGGTGCTCGAACAGTCCGACGGCACGGGCTGGATGGCGATGTACGCCCTCAACCTGCTCGACATGTCGATCATCCTGGCGCTGCACGACCGGGCGTACGAGGACATGGCCACGAAGTTCTTCGAGCACTTCACGTACATCGCCGAGGCCGCGTACCGGCAGGGGCTCTGGGACGACGAGGACAGCTTCTTCTACGACGTGCTGCGGCTGCCCGACGGGCACAAGGTGCCGTTGAAGGCCCGCTCGATCGTCGGCCTGCTGCCGCTCGCCGCCACCACCCGGCTCACCTCGGACACGCTGAACCGGCTGCCGTCGCTGAACTCGCGGGTGCGCTGGATGCTGCACACCCAGCGTGACTACGGCGACGTGATCAGCGCGCGGCGGCTCGGTGGCGCCGACCGGCGGCAGCAGCGGCTGCTTAGCATGGTGGGTCAGGACCAGTTGCTCCGGATATTGGCGAGGCTGCTCGACCCCGAGGAGTTCCTGTCGCCGTACGGTCTGCGTACCCTGTCTCGCTCTCACCTGGAGAAACCCTTCACGGTCTCGCTCGGCGGGTCGGATTTCACCGTGGGTTACGAGCCTGCCGAGAGCACCAGCGGGTTGTTCGGCGGCAACTCGAACTGGCGCGGGCCGGTCTGGATGCCGGTGAACTATCTGCTGGTGGAGGCGCTGCGGGAGTTCGCGTCGTTCTACGGCGACGATCTGAAGGCGGAGTACCCGACCGGGTCGCAGACGAAGATGCCGCTCGGCGAGATCGCCGACGACATGTCGCGGCGCTTGATCGCGCTGTTCCTGCCCGGCGCGGACGGGCGACGGCCGATCTACGGCGCGACGGACCTCTTCCAGACCCACCCGGACTGGAAGGATCTCATCGTCTTCCCCGAGTATTTCCACGGTGACAACGGCGCCGGCCTGGGAGCATGGCACCAGACCGGGTGGACCGCGCTCGTGATCGACCTCATTTTCGAATTGCACTCGAAACCCGTGCAACCTTAGAACCGGCTGCGAACGTTCCACCTCCGTCGAAGGAGGTAGCCGATCTTGAACGCCGAGGAAGAGGAAGGTTTTCGCCAGTTCGTGGCGGCCCAGCTGGGCCCGCTCCGGAAGCTGGCGTACCTCACCTGCGGTAACTGGCACACGGCTGAGGACGCCGTTGCCACCGCCCTGGCCAAGCTTTATCCGCGCTGGCGCAAGCTCGACCGGCCCGACCTGTACGCCAAGACCATGGTGTACCGGGCAGCGGTCGACGAGACCCGCCGGCCGTGGCGCCGGGAACGCTCCGCCGGGGATGCCATGCCGGATGTCGCCCTGCGTGACGACCCGGCGGCCGCCACTGACGAGCGTCTCCGGGTTCAGGTCGCGCTGCGCGCGGTGCCACGCAAGCAGCGTGCCGCGCTGATCCTCCGCTACTACCTCGGGCTCAGCCTCGAGGAGACCGCGGGAGTTCTGGGTGTCTCCGTCGGCACCGCCAAGAGCCAGACGTCGCGCGGGCTCAGCCGCCTGCGCGAGATTCTGGTAGCCGAAAAGATCGACCTTCAGGTCGCGGAAATCGAGGAGTTGTCCCGTGCGGTTGCATGAGGTGGTGGATCTGGCGACGTCGGACGCGCCGCCGGACTCGAACACGGTCGATGAGATCGTCGGACGCGGCCGGAAGGTGCAGCGCCGCCGCCGCGCGGCTTTCGCCGGCGCGGGCGCGGCCTTCGCGGTGGTTGCGGTGAGTGCGGCGGTCTCCGTTCCTTCGATCTTCGGGGGTACGGGACAGAGCACGGTGACGCCGCCCGCGGCCGCTCCCGGCACAGTGGCCGTCGCCCCGGCGAGCTGGGCCTTCCCGGAGGACCCGTTCACGTTCACGTTCGACGCGTACGACGCGGGCCGCTGGCATGTGCAGGCGCCGATCGTCACGTCGACGGCGTACCAGATCGCGTCGGTCTACCTGGACGGCCGGGAGTCGAACGACAGGGCGGCGACCGATGAAGAGGTCGACGCCATGAACGACAAGCTGGAGAAGCTCAAGAACGGCGAGGCCGTTCCGGAGACTCCGACGATCTACGCGTACCTGGTGCTGTACCGGCCCGGCGCGTTCGACCCGGCGAAGCTGGCCGGCGCCACGGCGCTGACCGTGGACGGGAAGAAGGCGTACCAGACCGGTGGCGACGGCAACGGCTCGATGTACCGTCGCGCCCTGGCCTGGGAGTACGCGCCGGACGCGTACGCCGTCCTGGAGAGCCACTCCAGCGAGGAGATCGACCCGTCCGCCGACGAGATGCAGAAGATCGTCGCCGGTCTGAAGCCGTCCTCGTCGCCGGCCAAGGCGAAGCTGCCGTTCGAGCTGGACTACGTTCCGGCCGGATACCAGCCCGTCGAGACCGGCACGAACGCGATGTCCGGCCTCAACGGCATCGCCGCGGCTCGGGACGGCGACTTCGGTGGCGCGATCTTCTCGAACACGCCGCCGGCCACGTCCGGTCTCGTCGAGCCGTTCGGCGGCGCTGACGGCGAGGACCTCCCGGGCAGCTTCCAGATCTTCGTGGTGCCGCAGACCAACTCGAACCAGACCACCGGCAACACGACGATCAAGTGCGGGAACGGCTTCTGCACGCACCGCAGCCCCGACGGCAAGACCAGCATCCAGGTCGCCAGCGGCGGACGCCTGTCCGACGCGGAGATGACCAAGGTACTCAAGGGCCTGAAACTGGCCGACGTCAAGAAGCCGTCGACCTGGTTCGACGCTTCGGACGCCCTCAAGTAGGAGATCTGTTGAGTAACGGCCGGGCCCTGTGCTCGGCCGTTACTTTTTGGTGCAATGGGAGGCATGACGCAGATCAATGCCGACGCACACATCCGTCTTGCCCGGCCGGTTCGGGATCTGGCCGCGGCCGAGCGCTTCTATGCCGGCGGGCTGGGGCTGGACGTGCTGTACCGAGGTTTCGCCGATGGGCCCGGGGAGCACGACATCGTGATGGTCGGGCTGACCGGGGCCGCGTGGCATCTCGAGCTGGTGTGCGTTCCGGGGCCTGGCGTTCCTGACGTCAGCGAGCACGATCTGCTGGTGATCTATCTGGATGGCTCAGTGCCTGATTCCTGGGGCGAGCGGATCGTCGCGGCGGGCGGAAGCCGGGTGTCCGCCGGGCCGTACTGGGACCGCTGGGGCGTGACGTTCGCCGACCCGGACGGTCATCGGGTGGTCCTGTCCACGCGGAACTGGGCGAACACGCCGGAGGTGGCGCGTCCGCCCAAGGTCTAGCTGGTGCGCGCCTAGTTGGCGCGGCTCACGATTTCCTCGGCCACGTGGCGTAGTTGCTCGTGGTCGGGGTTGAAACCTGCGGCGATGTCCGGGTGCAACCCCGCCTTCGCCTGTTCGAGCAGCATCGTGGTGACCTGCTCGACGCTCTGCCCGTCGTACTGATGGGTGATCTTGGTGGTTGCGGCCTGAAGGGCCGAGCTGAGCTGATCCTCGAGCGGACCGCGCAGCTTCTGCTCCACCGGGTTGAGCGAATAAGGATCAAGAGTCACGTGCGGCTCAGCCAAGGCCCTCTCCTCGCCAGATCATGCTTTTTTGCGAGCTCCTGCTTTTCCAGGTCGTGCTGCGCCGACCGAGTGCCCGCAGCCCCTACCCCCCAAACCAAGCCGAGGTCAACCCCACCGCAAGTGTCACCTCGAAGTATGAGCGTCTCCGGGTGATCACGCGGCTTTCCGCTCTGTTCGCGGGTCGCGCCAGCCGGCGGCTCGCAGCGCCGCCCGGACGTCGGCGACTACCTCTTCCGGCCGGTGCCGGACCGACCACCCGGGAAAGCGCAGCAGCCGCACCCCGCTGATCGCGATCTCGTTGCCGGACCGCATGTCGGCATACCAGCCACGGACCTCCATGTGCTGCGAACCGTCGATCTCCACCTGTACGTCCCACGGCTCGAAGAACACATCCCGGTACCGCCGCCGCCCCGCCCGATCACGCCGCACCGCCTGCCGCGAGGGCTCGGGCAGCCCGGCCTTACGGCAGAGCCGCAGAAACTCCACCTCATAACCCGACTCCGACCCGCCACCCGCGTCGACGAGCGCAGCGGCGATGACCTTCCGCCGCCGCAACCGCCGCCGGGCCCCGAGCACAGCCCACACCTCATCAGCGGCGACAACCCGCTGCTGCAGAGCCGCCGCGACGATCGAAACAGCGGCGGTGTCGGTGAGCGCCCACTGCCCGGCATCAACAAGAGACCGCCCCGCCGTGGTGCACGGAGGATGTGCCATGGAACGGACGTACTCCCGCGGAAGGTGCCGGGTGCGATGCACGATCACCGGGGCGGGACGTCGCGATCGACCCGGCCGTCGGCCACGAGGACATGGATGGTGCCGTCGCCATGGGCGTTCGGCCGCCGGAATCCGCGAAGCGACAGCGCCGTGATCCCGGCGAGAAGCGCCGGCCTGCCCTCACCTGTGGCCAGGCTGGCGACCCACCAGCGCTGAGGCTCACTGATCGGACCGTCGTGAGCGAGGTAAACGCCCCGATGCGCCCGCTGCCATCGCCCGGAGTCGACCCGGTGCCGGACTTCCTTCTCGCTGAGCCAGCGACGCGCCTGCTGCCACGCGACAACTCCCTGCTGGCGCCGGAGCAGTTCGCGAAAGCGCGGATCGATGTGGTCCACCCAGCGAGCGTGGCAACCCACGACCCCTTGCGAAAGCCCCTGTGGACAACCGCGAAGGGCGGTGAGCGCACGCAAAATCGTTCCGCGTGCGCTCACCGCCCCTATGACGGCGGTGAGCGCACGCAAACCGTTTGTGCGTGCGCTCACCGCCCCGAGAAAACGACTTCGCGTGCGTTCACCGCCCCTGTGAACAACTTCGCGTGCGCTCACCGCCCCCTGTGAACGACTTCGCGTACGTTCATGGTCGGGAGACGTAGGCCGGTGGTCCACGGTGAGGCTCTCGATCACCGTGGACCACCGGTACCTCTTTCGCTACCCGCTCACGATCGGGCTAACCACCTCCGCCAGCAATGGCGGCAACAGTTCTCGCAACACGTCCACCCCGTCCCGGCTCAGCACCGACTCCGGGTGGAACTGCACCCCCGCGAATCGCGCCCCGCGCAGCCCGTGGACCAGCCCATCCACCGGATCAACCGCCAGCTCCACATTCGCCGCCACCCCGGCAGAGCCCATCCCCAACCCCGCCTCAGCGGAGCCCACCCCCAACCCCGCCATCGCGGCGAAGCTTGAATAGAAGCCGACCCGGCGGACCGTTCCGAAAAGGTCGATGTCGCGGGCCAGCCCCTGATAAGGCGAGTCCCGGCGAACCAGCGACAACCCCAGCTCCGCCGCCAGCACCTGCTGGCCGAGGCAGACCGCGAAAAACGGCCGCCCCGAGTCCAGCAACGACCGGATCAGCGCGTGCAACGTCGCCATCTTCGGATCGGAGAGGTCACCGGGATCGCCAGGACCCGGGCCGACCACGACAAGATCGGCGGGTGGGACCGGCGCGGACCACGGCACCACCGAGACGCCGAGACCCAAAGCCTTCAGCTGGTGGGCGAGCATCGCGGTGAACGTGTCCTCACCGTCCACGATCACGGCGGTGCGCCCTGCCAGTTCCGGGACCTCCAGCGCGCCCGGCTCCCGGGAATCGAGCCAGAACCGCGCCAGCTCCACATTGCGAGCGGCCAGCAGTTCCTGAGTTTCCGACGATGACGAGGTTTCCCGTACCGAAGAAGAAGCGGAAGTGAAGGCACCCAGAATGCCCGCCGCCTTGGTGTGGGTCTCGGCGATTTCGCCGGCCGGCGTCGAATGCCGGACCAGCGTGGCGCCGACCGGAATGCGCAGCGTGCCGTCCGGGGAGATCTCGGCGGTGCGGATCAGAATGGGCGCGTCAAGCGTCTGCCGACCGGCCGAATCGTGGTCGAGAAGGGCGACGACGCCGGCATAATAGCGGCGTCCGCGCTGTTCGTGGCGGGCGATGACGCGGCAGGCGTTCTCGATCGGGCTGCCGGTGACGGTCGGCGCGAACATTGTCTCGCGGAGCACGTCGCGCACGTCAAGGGAACCGCGCCCGGCGAGCAGATATTCGGTGTGGGTGAGGTGGGCCATTTCCTTGAGGAATGGCCCGGCGACCTGCCCGCCGTGTTCGGCGACGGTGGCCATCATCTTGAGTTCCTCGTCGAGGACCATGTAGAGCTCCTCGATCTCCTTGGGGTCGCGCAGGAAATCGAGGATGGAGCCGGAGCCGTGGCGGAACGTGCCGCTGATCGGATTCATCATGGTGATTTCGTCGGCCACGCTGACGTGGCGTTCCGGGGTGGCGCCGACGAGCGTGCGGGTGCCGGTGTGCACCAGGAACGTCCAGTAGGTGCCCTGCTCGTTCGCGAGCAACCGACCGAAAACAGCCCGCGCCGCCTCGACCGGATCGCCGTCAACAGTGCCGTTCCACACGCGGTGAATGACGAAGTTGGCGCCTTCGCCGTTCCCGATCTCGTCGCGCAGAACACGTTCCACGATCGTGCCGTATTCGGCGTCGCTGATGTCGAATCCGCCGTCCCGAACCGTCAGGTCACCGGGCGGAAAGGCGTCGAGCGGCTGGCGTTCGATGCTGTCGACGAGGAGGCATTCCAGCGGGGCGCCGTCGTCGACGCAGTCGAAACCGCGTTCGGCGATCTGCCGATAGGGGATCACCGCGAGAACGGGCCGGCCCGGTTCCAGCGGAATGCCGGCGAGCGTTTCCACCGTGACGACATCACCGGTGAGCACTTCGACGTGGTCGGCACCGTCGCGGTGGAGCAGGGCGAATGGCATGGGATCCTCGTTCCTCGGCAAGGCCGCTGACCGAGGACGGGCCACAGCAGAACGGCCGCCTCGGAGAGGCGGCCGCGGTAGCTGATTCAGCTCGCGATAAAGGGGCCGCCGGTCAGGCGGGCCACCACATCATTTTCGCGAGCATGGCGGAAAGCTTAAGGCCCGCGCGTTCCGCGCGCCAGAGGGTACGCACAATCGACCCCCGTGGTGACCGCCCACTTGTCACGCGAACGCGCGTCGGATGGCATTGCGAGCCCACCTCATCCGGTTGATCGCACAGTCCGGGTGCTCGCCGAACTCCTGGGCGACCAGCTCGGCACATCCGGTCGCTCCGAGCCGGCCCACCGTGGCGGTGACCGCCTCGCGGATCAGCTCCGGCGTCGGCTCCTGCGAGCGCTGCACATCCGAGGCGAAGAGCGCTTCGGAACGTTCGTCGGCGAGCAGTGCGTTCATCCGGTCCTCCAAGCCATCCGGTGGTGCTGTGGTTTCATCGGCCGCGGTGTTCGGCTGATCCAGCACACCGCCGGGAGGATGCAACCCCGGCTCCTCCAGGTTGCCGCTGAGTTGCACCGGCGTCGTCCCCTGTTCGTGCCTGCCGCCGGTCGCAGTTCCGACCCCCAGCCGGGTTTAACGCGATAAAGTCCAATAAAAGGGTCGAGGGAGGAACTGCCGTGACGACGGTCCTGGTGGCCGACGATGATGCCGACATCCGCGATCTGGTGGCTTTCAAGCTGGAACAGGCCGGTCTGGAGGTCATTACCGTCGGGGACGGGCAGGCCGCCGTGGACACGGCGCGCGCGCATCATCCGACCCTTGCCGTGCTCGACGTCTCGATGCCGGGTCTATCCGGCATCGACGTCTGCCGGATGCTGCGGGCTGACCCCAGCACCGCCGACATGCTGATCATCATGCTGACCGCCCGAGTCCAGGAACAGGACGTCGAAGGCGGCTTCAGCGCGGGCGCCGACGACTACGTGACCAAGCCGTTCAGCCCCCGAGAGCTGGTCTCCCGCATCCAGGCCCTACTAAGCCGAACCCGCACGTAGAGGCCCGACTGAGCCGAACCCGCACGTAGAGGCCCGACTGAGCCGAACCCGCCGGTAGAGGCCCGACTGAGCCGAACCCGCCGGTAGAGGCCCGACTGAGCCGAACCCGCACGTAGAACTCGCCACACCGCCCCGCCCGCGATCGTGACAACCCGGGCCGTCGCATCAGCCACTCGAAATGGCTGGAACCCTACGGCGACATCCCGGCCTGGGTCTTCATCTCCCGCGACCTGCCGCCGAGTTTCGCCATTCGGCGGGCCGCCGACGGGTTCTGGCGCCAAGACGGCTCTCATTGCGAGGTACCGCTCGAATCTTGTGCGGTTCGGCCGTCCGTCCAACCACAAACGCACAAGTTTCCGGGAAGGCCGCCCGCGGCATGCCGACTCCGAGCGTTCCGCGAGCACCCTGATCACGCACTGCCGTCATAAAAGGCGGAAATCGCCGAATCTTGGAAACCTGTGGTGGCCAGAACACCGCCAGAACACCCAAGATTCTCCAAGATCGGGCCGACAACGGCGGCACCCGTGCCTGGCGCTCACCCTCCGTGACAGTTCGGTGAGACAAGTGGCGCCGTCCGGCCATCCGGCCACAGCCGGCAAGGATCGTGGAAATCGTGCCGCCAGACGGAACACGAGGTTCCCGTCGAAAGTGCCCCTGACCTGGGTCGCCCGCCTCCACGATGGCAAAGTCGAGCAGCCAGAACCCGCCAAGATCGCGCTGTCTATGAGGAAAGCGAGCCAGCCGCCGCCAAGCAAGCCGGGCGGCAACCAGCCGCCGCCAGCCAAACCGAGCGCGCGCAGCCACACCCCGGGCAATGCCGCAGCCCGGGCAACCCCGCAGCCCGGACAACACTGTGGCTCGGGTTAATGCTGCAGCTCGGGCCAATGCCGTGGCTCGGGTAATCCCGTGGCCCGGGCAATGCCACGTCATGGCCCAGCTTGGGCATGCCAGGTCATGGCCCGGTCCGGGCAATGCCCCGGCCCGGCCTGGGCAATGCCCCGGCCCGGCCTGGGCAATGCCCCGGCCCGGCTCGGGTGACGCCACGCCCCAGCTCGGCTCGGGCAACGCCGCAGCCCGGCTCGGGCAATGCCACGCGGCCCGGCCCGGTCCGGGCAATGCCACGGCCCGGCTCGGCTCGGCCAATGCCACGGCCCTGCCCGGCCCTGCCCGGCCCGGGTGGTGCCGCGGCGCGGCTCGGGTGGTGTCGCGGCTGGACGTGGGTTAAGGGCGGCCGGGCGGGCGGGGGCTAGCTGTTGGCCTCTTTGACCAGGTTGTCGAGCTGCTCCGCGTGGAGGGGGCTGCCCGGGAAGGCGGCCATCCGGCTCAGCGGAAGGCTTCCCAGCATCATCAGCATGGCCGGGTCGGCGGCCATCGCGGACATGGGGCTGTCCGCGTCGCCGGCGGCCTCGGCTGCCGCGGAGGCGAAGGCGGCGCCCAGGAGCTCGGCGCCGCGGGGGTCGGCGAACCACTCGCCGACGCTGGACTCGACGGTCAGCGGGACCCGGGCGTCGTCGGCGGTGACGTCGAGGGTCACCTCGGCGCGGATGTCACGGGACGAGGCGCCGATGGACACCTGGTAGGCGCCGCCCTCGACCACCCAGCGGCCCAGGCGGGTCTCCCAGTACGCCAGGTCGGCCCGGTCGATCGTGAGCACCACCTCGGTGGTCGCCCCGGCCTCGATCTCGGCGCTGGCGAACGCTTTCAGCTCGCGCGGCGCCCGGCGCACCGAAGAACCGGGGAGCGACACGTACGCCTGCACGACCTCACGCCCGGCGCGACTGCCGGTGTTGGTGACCGGGACGCGGACCTCGATGCCGGTCGCGGTGGCGACAGCGCTCGGGGTGCCGTAGCTGAACGTGGTGTACGACAGGCCGAAGCCGAACGGGTACGCCACATCCTGCTCCCGGGCGTCGAAACCGCGGTAGCCCACGTGGATGCCCTCGCCGTACCGCACGTGGCCGTTCTCCCCGGGGAAGTCCAGGTAGGAGGGGTGGTCGGCGAGTTTCAGCGGGATCGTCTCGGCGAGCCGGCCGGACGGGTTGACCCGGCCGAAGAGCACGTCGGCGATGGCGCTGCCGCCGGCCTGGCCGAGCAACCAGCCCTCCACCAGGGCCGGGACCGTGTCGTCCCACGGCTTCGTCGCGATGACCGCGCCGTTGGAGAGCACCACGATCGTCCGCGGATTGGCGGCGGCGACCCGCTCGATCAGCGCGAGCTGCGAGGCCGGGAGGTCGAGCGAGTCACGGTCGGCGCCCTCGGTCTCGTGCACGCTGCCGACGAAGACGACGGCCACGTCACTGGACCGCGCGGCCGTGACGGCCTCGGCCAGCAGAGCCTCGTCCGCCTCGGTGCCCTCGACCGTGTAACCCGCCGCGAACGTGACGGCCGCGCCGGTCGAGGCCTGGATCTGGGTGAGCGCGTCGTCGAGCTGGGTGGGCGTGATCTGCGAGCTGCCGCCGCCCTGGTAACGCGGGGTGCGGGCGAACTCGCCGAGCACCGCGACCGACACGCCGGAATCAGCCAGCGGAAGCAGGCCACCCTCGTTTTTCAGCAGCACGATCGCGCGGCCGGCGATCTCCCGGGCCAGAGCGTGGTGCGCGGCAGCGTCGTAACCTCCCGCCGGGCGCTGCCCGGCCTTCTCCACCAGCTTTCGTACGCGCTCAGCGGACACCCGCAGCAACGCCGGATCGAGCTGCCCCGCCTCGACGGCGCCGACGAGTGCGGCATCACCAGCGGCGTCCGGCCCCGGCATGGTCAGGTCGAGCCCGGCGGCGACGGCCTTGACCCGGTCGACCACGGCGCCCCAGTCGGAGACGACCAGGCCCTCGAAGCCCCACTCGTCGCGCAGCACCTCGGTGAGCAGCCAGTGGTGCTCGCTCGCATAGACCCCGTTGACCTTGTTGTAGGCGCACATGACGGTCCACGGCTGGGCCTGGGTGACGACCCGGTGGAAGGCGCGGAGGTAGATCTCGCGCAGCGTGCGCTCGTCGACCTCGGCGCTGACCCGCATGCGGTCGGTCTCCTGGCTGTTCACCGCGAAGTGCTTGAGCGACGCGCCGACGCCCTTGCTCTGTAGGCCGCGCACCCACTCGGTGGCGAGGATGCCGGTGAGGATCGGGTCCTCGGAGAAGTATTCGAAGTTGCGCCCGCCGAGGGGGCTGCGCTTGATGTTGACACCGGGGCCGAGCAGCACCGCGACGTCCTGCGCGCGGCACTCGTCGCCGAGCGCCTCACCCATCCGGCGCAGCAGGTCGGGATCCCAGGTGGAGGCGCTGGCGACCGCGGGCGGGAAACAGGTGGCCGGGACGCCGGCGAGCAGGTCGCCGCCGGAGGCCTGCATGCGCACACCGTGCGGGCCGTCGGTCACGGTGACCGCGGGCAGACCGGCGGACTCGACCGCGCTGGTGTGCCAGAAGTCGCTGCCACTGGTGATCGCCGCCTGGTCGGCGGTGCTGAGCTCGGAAGACATGAGATCGAAGCTCCCTAGAGACTGCTTACTGAGTACCTACTAGGTATTAATTAACGGGAAACATAACCCCGCCCGCACCGGCGGAGCAAGGGGTTGCTGGTAGGAAAGACGCTGTGAAAACCCAGCCCATCCGCCGCGAGCGGGCCCGGCTGCCGGCCGCCGAGCGGCGCCGGCAGATCATCGAGGTCACGACCCGTCTGGTCGCCGAGCGCGGCTTCTGGGGGCTGTCGATGCAGGACGTCGCGGACGGCTGCGTGCTGACCGTTCCGGGCCTGCTGCACCACGTCGGCACCAAGGACAATCTGCTGGTCGCGGTCCTGGAGCACCGCGACGAGGTGGACACCCGCACGCTCGCCGAGGAGCTGGCCGTGCCGGTCGACCGGGTCTGGACACCGGACGCGGGGATCACCCTGCGGCAGGTCTGCCGGGCATTGGTCCGCCGCAACGCCGGCCAGCCGGAGATCGTCCGGCTGTTCGCCGTGCTGGAGGCCGAGTCGCTGGCGCCCGGCCACCCGGCGCATGGATATTTCCAGGACCGGCAGCGCAACACCCTGAAGATGCTGGCGAGCCTCGCGCCGGGCGGCGAGGTCGCCCGGTTCCGGCTGGCCGGCCAGGTGGTCGCGATGATGGACGGCCTCCAGATCCAGTGGCTGCGTGACCCGGCCTCGATCGACCTGGTCGACTCCTGGGAATCGGCCGCCGAAAGACTCTTCACCGGTCTGTGAGACCGGCACCGGCACCGGCACCGGCACCGGCACCGGCACCGGCACCGGAGCCGGCCTCAGGCCTCTTTCGCCGCACCCAGCCATTCCCGCACCTCGGCGGACTCCTCGTCGGTCAGCGCGATGGAGGCCGCCTCGGCACGGTTCAGCACGTTGTCGGCGAACGCGGTGGCGATCTCCTCGGCGACCGGTGGCGGCTGCCGGTACAGCGGTGCTCCGCCGAACGCCGTACCCCGGGTGACGAAGGCGATCGAGGCGCGGCTCACGTCCACGCCGTTCTCGGCCAGCCGGTCGCGGGCCCACCGGGTCGCCTCGGTCAGGTTGAAGTGGTGGTCGGCCGCGTACTCGGCGAGGGCCTGGTAGACGTCCGGCCACATCTCCCGGGGCAGCCGGGGCAGGCTGAGCAGGGCGCTGAGGCGGCCCACCGGCTCGGGCGCCGGACCGGAGCCGCCGGAGGACTCGGGCGGGTCGTGCCGGCTCTCGTCCCAGACGAAGTGGTTGGAGAACTTCGCGTGCGCCAGCCCGAGGCTCTCCAGGCCGCGGACGAAGCCACCGAAGCCGAACCAGTTCGTCTCGTCCACGCTCGGGCCGAGCTGGCGGCGCAGGTCGTGGGCGAGCGACGCCAGGTTGAGCGGGGCGGTCGTCGCCTCGTAACGCCAGCGGACCAGGTCGCGGAACTGCTCGTAGGAGACCGGGGCCTCGGCGACCACCGCGGCCGGGCCCTCGGGCGGCTCCTCGTCGGTCTCGACCGGCTCACCCTGCACCAGTTCGAGCAGTTCCTGGCTGGTGATCAGGCGGTCGGCCACGGCCACGAACGCCTCCGCGGCGTCCGACGGCGAGACGATCGTGGTACGCCGATCGGAGCGCCGCAGCCGCACCAGCAGCGGCGTCATGTCCGAGTCCCCGGACGCGATCACGAACTCCTCGTAGACCACCGGGTCGGCAAGCGCGTCGACGGCGTCCACCACCATCCGGATGTCCGCCGCGTTCTTCGTGTGCGTCAGCCTCGGGCAGTCGATCACCTCGAAGCCGGCGTTCACGAAGAACGGCCGGAACTGGGAGTAGTAGAGGCGCGGCGGGCTGGCCTCCGGGTCCGGGTTCGGCACCCAGCCGCCCGGGTTCATGTAACAGCGGACCACCAGCCAGCGGCGTGGACCGTCCACGGTCAGCGATGCGGTCAGCCGGGCCAGCCATGCGGCCGGCTCCTTGGCGAACCGGATGGCGACGTCAGGATCCTGTTTGATCAGGCCGCTGAACACGTTGTCGAAGTCGAGATAGAGAGCCGCGCGTACCCGGGCCATGTCCGTGAACCTACCGTGCCGGGCCTGCTCGTGCCCCGGATCGCGCTGAGATGCGTTTCTCGAACGTGGCACCGGCGAAATCGCACACAGCGGGTGACCACCACCCGCTGAACCGTCGTTGACTGGCCGCGGCTTCCAAGAAAAAAGCAGGCAAGAAAAAGCAGGAGGGTCCGGTGCGACTCGGCGAGGTTCTCGACGTCATCGAGCGGCTGCTGACCGCTTGCGGTCACCCTGAGATCGAGACTGTCCATCGGTACGGCACCGACCAGGTCGCCGGCGGCCCGTCCCCGGCCGGCGTGCGGGTGCGGTGCACCAGCGGCGCCGAGGCGTACCTCTGGGGTGCGATCTGGTCCGGGGAGAACGTCCTGCCCACACCGGCGGTGCTGCCGTGGCCGGCCCGGCCGGATCGGATCGCCGTGCTGGTCTGCCTGCTGCTCGACGCGGCCCGCCCGGCCGGCCTGAGCGGCTGGCAGCTGGTGGCGCTGGACGGTCTCGGCCCGTCCGACGCGCGCGGCAAGGCACCCCGTGGCGTGCGGATCGTCGCGGCCGACGGCACCTCGCTGCTGCTCCGGGCGACCGCGGCGGGTGCTCCGATGCCGGAGCCGGCCGATGACCCGTACCCCGGCTGGAAGATCCCGGAGACGCTCAGCGTGAGCTGAGCAGAGGGTTTCAGCGACCGGACATCGAGGCGCCCAACCCGTCGGTCGTGGCGAGGTACGGCGTGCCGGGCAGGCCGCCGTCGGCGCTGCGGGACCCCTCGGCGGTTGACGGGTCGGTGGATCGGAAGTCCGATTCCGACCAGCCGGAGTCCTGCCAGGAGTTGTTGTTCGCATTGCCGCCGGAGGTCAGCGAGAACTCGCCCTGGTCGTTGCGGATCGCCACGTTGAGCCGCAGGATCGCCGGCGCCGTGGTCATCGCGAAGCCGAGGCCGGTGTTGCGGTACGCCGTGTTGTTGCCCAGCTCGATCGCGGCGGTGTTGCCCTCGTCGACGAACCCGTGACCGTTGTTGCCCCAGGACACGCTGTGCCGCACGCGGTGCGCGGCGGTGCTGGCCGGGTTGCCGCCGCCGAGTGCGAAACCGTTCGCGCCGTTGCCGAACGACCAGGTGTACTCGACAGTGACGGCCGAGTTGAAGGCACCGAGGTTGACGCCGTCGCCGCCGTTGCGGAACGCCCGGTTGCCGCGCAGCCGGTTGCCGTCGCCGTTGCCGAACTGCACCGCGAGGCCGGAGCCGCGGTTGTCGTAGAAGTCGCTGTCCAGGACCTGGTTCGCGGCCGTGCCGTCGTCGCGCAGCATCAGCCCGGCGCCACCGCTGCCGTGCACGACGAGACGCTGGAAGACGGTGTTGGTGCAGGACCGGCAGGTGTACGCCTGATTCAGCGCCCCGGTGATCTCCAGATCCCGGACCGTCCAGTACGACGACTCCTGGGTGATCGCCCACTTGTCGGCGGGAATGCCGGAGGCGTCGATCACCGCGCGCTCGCCGGCGTAACCGGTGAGCGTGACGCGCTTCGCCGCGGTGCCGCTCGTGGTGATCGAAATCGGGCTGGTCGGCCGATAGGTTCCGCCGCGCAGAGCGATCGTCTGCCCCGGTTTCACGACCGCGACCGCCTTGGCGATCGAGGCGTAGGGCTTGCCGGCGCTGCCGTCGCCGTCGTCCGAGCCGTTCGGCGCGACATAGATGTCGGCCGCGTTCTGCGGGATCGCAGCGGCTGAGCTGGGACGAGAGCTGGGAGTTGCCGACGGCCGGACCGACGCCGTCGCCGTCGCCTGCGCGGACGGCGTGATCACCGGAAGCGGGGCGACCGCCACCGGCGTCTCCGGCGACGCGGGCTGGTGCAGCACCGCATAAGCGAACCCGCCGCCCGCCGCCACCGTGACCGCCGTCGTCGCCACCAGGGCTTTGTTCTGCACCAGCGCGACCAGGCTCATCGCCACCGGCGGCGCGGCCGCGCCGCCGGTCTGCAGTGCGGCGTGCACCGCGGCGGTGAGCGCGGCCGGCACCGGTAGCAGCACGGCGCCGATCAGCAGCCGCTCCGGCGCGACCATGCCGGCCTGGTAGACGTGGCACTTCGGGCAGTCGCGCACGTGCCGGGACAGGCGTTTGCGCCAGAGCGAGTCGGTGGCGCCGTCCCAGAACCGGATCGTGTCCGACAGCTCCGGGCACATCGGCCGGGCACGCAGCGCCCGCACGACGCCGCGCGCCAGGTCGAGCTGCGCTTTCATCCGCTGGACCCGGACCGCGGCGTGTTTCGGCTTCACCGCGAGCGCGGCGGCCAGCTCGGCCCGGCTCAGGTCGCCCCGCGCCTCCTGCCACCAGAGTCCGAGCAGCTCACGGTCGCTCTCCTCAAGCCAGCGGCCGGCTTCGGCGAGTTCCCGGCGCTGCTCGGCGACGACCAGCTCGGCGGTGGTCCGCTCGGCGAAGTCCCCGAGTGGGTCGGGCACGTCGACCGGCTCCGGGTGGCGGCGGGTCAGGGTCATCTTCCGCGACCGCAGGTACATCTGCACCCGCCGGTACGCGATCGCCACCAGCCAGGAACGGAATCGGTCAGGGTCACGCAACGAGCGCAGGCTGCGGATGGCCTGCAGCATGGTGTCCTGCACCAGGTCGTCGACGTCCGGGTGCCCGTTCAGGGCCCGGCCGATGATGTTGTAGATCAGCGGCAGGTGCCCGGTGATCAGCTGATCGAGCGCGCCGACGCTGCCACCCTGAGCGGCACGGACAAGAGCGCTATCCGACGCGGTCGCAAGCTGACTCTCCGTCACCGTACGCCCTTCCCTGCTGGTCCTCGGCGGATTCCCTGGTCACGCGCTGTAATATCGTGAGATCGAGCCGTATCGTGGCACAGCATTTCCGGCGCTGTAAAGCGAGGCCGCCGCTTATATCCGGGTAAGGCCAGGTCGGCAGGCGTTTGTTGTCGTACCCCCGGCATAGGCTGCGGTCGTGAGGGGCGAGCCGAGCATTCTGCACGTCGACCTCGATGCGATGTTCGCCGCGGTCGAGCAGCGCGACAAGGTGTCGCTGCGCGGAAAGCCTGTGGTCGTCGGCGGGGTCGCGGGCCGGGGTGTGGTGTCCACCGCGTCCTATGAGGCGCGGGTCTTCGGTGTGCGCTCGGCCATGCCGATGGCGCAGGCCCGGCGTCGCCTGCCGTCCGGGACGGCCTATCTCTCACCCCGCTTCGCGGCCTACAAACGGACCAGCCAGGTCGTGATGGACCTGCTGACCGGCCTGACCCCGCTGGTCGAGCAGGTGAGCATCGACGAGGCATACCTCGACCTCGCCGCCGGCGGCCACGACCTCTCACCGCGCGGCGTCACCGAGCTCGCGCTGCGCCTCAAACGCGAGATCGCCGAGGCCACCGGCGGCGTCACCGGCTCGGTCGGCGTCGCATCCTCCAAGCTCCTCGCCAAGATCGGTTCCGAGCTGCACAAACCCGACGGTCTGACGGTGGTCCCGGCCGGCGAGGAGCTCACGCTCCTGCACCCCCTGGCGGTGGGCGCGCTCGGCGGTGTCGGTCCCGCGACCGAGCAACGCCTTCACCGCTCTGGGGTACGCACGGTCGGCCAGCTCGCCGCGGTCCCGCTCGCCGACCTGGTCGACTGGTTCGGGGTGGCACACGGCAACGGCCTGTTCCGGCTGGCCCGTGCCGAGGACAACCGGGTGGTCGTCAGCGAGCGCGAGGCCAAGTCGGTGTCCGCCGAGGAGACGTTCGACGTCGACCTCACCGACCCGGTGCGCCTGCAGCGGGAGCTCGACCTGCTCTCCGCCCGGGTCGCCGGCCGGCTGCGCGACAGCGGGCTCAGCGGCCGGACCGTCAACATCAAGGTCCGGCATCCGGACTTCACGACGGTGACCCGGGCACTGACCCGCGACCAGCCGACCGACGACGGCCGCCTGGTCGCGCAGCTGGCCCGGCGGCTGCTGGCCGAGGTGAACACGACGGGCGGCGTCCGGCTGCTCGGCGTGGGTGTGTCGACGCTGGCCGACTTCGCTCAGGACGAGCTGTTCTCGCTGGAGCGGCCGGTTTTGATCGAGCCGTTGCTGATGGCCCCGGCACCCGAGCCGCTCGCGGTGGCGACGGAGACGGCCGGGCCGCCGGTGTGGCGACCGGGGCAGGATGTCCGGCACGACGAGCACGGCTCCGGCTGGGTCTGGGGGAGCGGGCTGGGCCGGGTGACGGTCCGGTTCGAGGGCCCGCGCACCCTGCCCGGCCCGGTGCGCACGTTTGCCGTCGACGATCCGCTGCTGCACACCACGGACCCACCGGATTGGACCGAGCCCTCGCCGTGACAGGCCGGGTTGTGCGGATGGTGCATGGCGCAGGGGGTTGATCCCTGTCGGTGGATGTGGCCGGGTTGGCAAGGCGCGCACCGCGGAGTACGAACAGTCCGGGAGGACATTTCGATGACCGCTGTTGCGCCTCGTCCCGTGCAGACCCGGCCGTGGCCGGTGCGGCGTCAGATCCGCGGCTCCTGGCTGGCCCGCACCATCCGCACCACCGACGCGAAGCAGATCGGGATTCTGTACCTGATCACCGCCTTCGCCTATTTCGTGGTGGGTGGCCTGATGGCGCTGATGATGCGCGCCGAGCTGGCCCGCCCGGGCATGCAGTTCCTCTCCCCGGAGCAGTACAACCAGCTCTTCACCATGCACGGCACGATCATGCTGCTGCTGTTCGCGACGCCGATCGTCTTCGCGTTCGCGAACTTCGTGGTCCCGATCCAGATCGGCGCGCCGGACGTGGCGTTCCCGAGGCTGAACGCGTTCGCGTACTGGCTGTACCTGTTCGGCGGGCTGATCGCGGTGGCCGGCTTCCTCACCCCGGGCGGTGCGGCCGACTTCGGCTGGACGGCGTACACACCGCTGAGCGGCGGTCAGTACTCGCCGGGCGTCGGCGGCAACATGTGGGTGGTCGGGCTGGCGATCTCCGGCCTCGGCACCATCCTCGGCGCGGTCAACATGATCACCACGATCATCTGCCTGCGCGCACCGGGCATGACCATGTTCCGGATGCCGATCATGACGTGGAACATCCTGCTCACCAGCGTGCTGGTGGTGATGGTCTTCCCGTTCCTGGCGGCGACGCTCTTCGCCCTTGCCGCCGACCGGGTCCTCGGCGCGCAGGTCTTCAATGTGGAGACCGGCGGGCCGATGCTCTGGCAGCACCTGTTCTGGTTCTTCGGGCACCCCGAGGTCTACATCATCGCGCTGCCGTTCTTCGGCATCATCACCGAGGTCATCCCGGTCTTCAGCCGCAAGCCGGTCTTCGGTTACAAGACGCTGGTCGCCGCCACCATCCTGATCACGACGTTGTCGATGAGCGTGTGGGCGCACCACATGTTCGCCACCGGGCAGGTGCTGCTGCCGTTCTTCAGCCTGCTCAGTTACCTCATCGCGATCCCGACCGGGATGAAGTTCTTCGTCTGGATCGGCACCATGTGGCGCGGGCAGCTCAGCTTCGAGTCGCCGATGCTGTGGGCGATCGGGTTCATGGTGACGTTCCTGCTCGGCGGCCTGACCGGGGTGCTGCTCGCGTCGCCGCCGGTCGACTTCCACGTGCACGACAGTTACTTCGTGGTGGCCCACTTCCACTACGTGCTGTTCGGGACGATCGTGTTCGCGGTCTTCTCCGGCATCTACTTCTGGTTCCCGAAGATGTTCGGCCGGATGCTCGACGAGCGCCTCGCCAAGCTGCACTTCTGGCTGACCTTCATCGGCTTCCACGTGACGTTCCTGGTGCAGCACTGGCTGGGCGCCGAGGGCATGCCGCGGCGGTACGCGGACTACCTGGAGAGCGACGGCTTCACCTTCCTCAACATGCTCTCCACGATCGGCGCGTTCATCCTCGGTGTCGCGACGCTGCCGTTCATCTACAACGTGTGGAAGTCGTACAAAGCGGGCCCGGTGGTGACCGCTGACGACCCGTGGGGCCACGGCAACTCGCTCGAATGGGCTACTTCGAGCCCTCCGCCCTTGCGGAATTTCGATCGGATGCCGCGGATCCGTTCCGAGCGCCCGGCTTTTGACGTCAAGTTCCCGCAGCTAGCGGCCGGTGAGCAGTCGGAGGCGGGGCCGCCCGAGGGTGGCGCGCGCCCACTGACCGACGAATCCACCGGCGGAGCGAGCTATCCGGAGGACCGATCGGATCGTTGATTCCGACGGTGATGCGGTGGTCTGTCCCTTTCGCCGCTATGCGCTCATGGTGAGTCGTCCCTGAGTCTGCCGTAGCTCACAAAGGGTGCATTGCGATGAGAGATCGGACATCTTCCCCACCCGGAGGGACGCACCACATGCCGATCGCTCGCCGCCACATCCCCCTGCCTCGCCGACGGAGCGCGGCCCAGTCCGCAGCAGCCGCCGTCGTGCTCGCCATCGCCGTTCCGGCGGTGCCGGCTGCGGCAGCGGCAGCGACGACGGACTGCACGGCCGGGAAGTTCACCGCCCGCTCGCAGGCCGACCTCGCCAAGATCACGGTCCTCGACCCGGGGCCGCTGCACCGGGACCTGCCGTCGCTCGCCGACGTCCGGCTCGCCTCCTCCCGGGGCGAGGCCGACAGCAAGGGCAAGCCGCACAAGACCGTCGCCTCCGCCCGGTACGCCGACGCGAAACTGCTCGGCATCTCCGGCGGTCAGGCGTCCGCGATCTCCACGGCGCCGCGCAGCAAGGGGCCGGCCAGCGTCGACCTCGCCACGGTCGACATCGCCGGGCTCGCGACCGTGAAGGCCGGCACCGCCACGGCCGAGGCCACCTGGGAGGACGCGTACCGGTGTGGCAAGACCGGGCCGCTCACCCGGTCGGCGACCATGCTCGCCGGGCTCTCGGTGCTCGGCGGCACGCACGGTGTGCCGGTGCTCAGCGTGATCGACCACCTGACTCACGCGTCGCGCAACACCAGCCTGCTCAAAATCGGTCCGAGCGGTTCCACTCAGAGCGCGACCGACCTCGTCCGCCTGAAGCACGGGCAGGTCGGCGTCCGAGCCGGCGCCGGTGTCGCCCTCGGCGACCTGAGCCTGTTCGCCGGCACCGAGCACGAGATCGGCATCAAGGTGGTCAACCAGCCGACGCTGGAGGTCGTCGCCGCGAGCGATCCGAAGAAGTCCACTGTTGACTACCGCCCGGCGGTGCTGGAGATCAGCTCCGGCGGCAAGTCGGTGAGCACCCTCGAAGACGCCGGCGCCGACGTCTCGCTGAGCCTCGCCGGTGAGGCCGACGCGCTCGGCCTGGGAGGCGGAATCGGTCAGCACAAGACGTCCGCCATCGATGTCCGGCTCTCCCTCGGGCGGGCCACTTCGGACATCGGCAAGCGCACCGTCAGCGCCGAGGCCGCCTCGCTCCGCGTCGAGGTGAAGGTCGGCAAGGCCCACGTGCTCGACCTCGCGCTCGGATTCCTCTCGGTCGCCGCCTGCGCTCCGGAAGCCGTGAAGCCGCCGCGCGACCGTGGCAACGACGGTTACACCCCGTCGCCGTCACCCTCCGTCTCCTCACCCGCGGTGACTCGTCCGTCCTCGCCCGCGCCGTCCGCTTCCGCGTCCCGCGCGACCTCGCCCTCGGCTTCGCCATCGGTCTCGGTCAAGCCGGTCGCGCTGGGCGAGCCTCTTCCGAGCGGCGGGGGTACGGGTGGCGGCGCGCTTGCCCTGACCGGCGCCAACGTGGCTGTACTCGGGATCGGGGGAATCGCGCTGGTGCTGTTCGGAGCGGTCGCGCTGCTCCTGGGCCGTCGCCGCCGGAGCGCCTCGGGGAGCTGATGCTCTGTTCCGGTGGCGCACGCCCCGGCCGGTCCGGCATCCAGCCCGGGCCGGCCGGGGCTCAGGCCCCTACTGGCCGTTCCGTTCTTTACCTAGGATGGGAACGTGCTGCCGCAGAACATCCCGTCCCGGGACTCGATCCATCGGGCGGCGACCGAGCTTTTCGTCCGCGACGGTTACTCGGGCACCACGGTGCGTGGCATCGCCGCCGTCGCTGGCTGTGATCCCGCCCTGGTCATCCGCCACTTCGGATCCAAGGAAGGCCTCTTCCTCGCCACCATCTCGGTCTCCCAGGAGCTGCCGAGGATCCTGGCCGGGCCGATCGAGTCGATCGGCCGGGAGCTGGTCCGGTTCGTGCTCCGCGCCTCCGAGACCCCGGCCGCCGGGGTCTACCGGGCGATGCTGACCGCGTCGGACCGCCCGGAGATCAAGGAGAAGCTCCGGGCGTCGATGCACGACGTGTTCGTCGGTCCGCTCGCCGACCGGATCGGCGGTTCCTACCCCGAGCTGCGGGCCCGGTTGGTGGCGGCCCAGTTCGCCGGGCTGATCAACGCGTATTGGCTGGTCGCTGATCCGGTGCTGAGCTGCGCCGACCGGCCGGCGATCGTCGCGCTGTACGGAGACTCGATCCAGCGGCTGCTAGACACTGCCGACCCCGTCGCCGGAGAAGCCTGAGCCCTGCCCGGTGCACTTTCGCCGGCGTGCTGCCCGGTGACCCGGGCGCATGCGGTGCGGCGGCCGGTTGCGATTCGCGGTGCTCGGCGGTCTGCCGGTCGCGGCCGGCCGGGCGGTTGCCGGGCTGGGCCGGCGCCTGGTGGCGGTGCTGGGCGAAGACCCAGCCGCGCAGGAGGACGTATCGCAGGCCGCCGATCAGGCTCCCGGTGAGCGCCAGGATCAGCGCCTCCTCCAGGGAGGTCGGGTGCGGGCCGGCGATCCCGGCGAACCGCGGGGCGACCACGAGGTTTGCCAGGTACACGGCGACCGACGTGAGGCCGGCCTCCCAGTGCAGCCGGCCGACCGCCGAGGTCTTCACGTTGAAGGTGACCCGCCGGTGCGCCTCGGTGTTCAAGGGCGTGATCGCGAGCAGGGCGATCCAGCTCGCCCAGGTCGCTGGTACGGCAAAACGCACGGACACGTAGACGAGGGTCTGCAGAACCGTGCTGAGCGCACCCACCAGCATGAACCAGAGCAGCTGGCGGGGCAGTGTGGCGAGCCGTGGCATGACTGAACGCTTTCGGACAGCGATGTTTACCGTCGTAGTGTCAACAACGTTGACGGCTCGTGTCAACGTTGTTGACGGCGTGACGAGGCTTACGCGTACCCTCGGCTCTTGATCTGTTGAAGTTGGTGTTTTGGCTGCTCAAGGGTGGTGTCCGCGGAGATGGTGTGCCTCGGGCGTAGCCACACTGCAACCTGTCTGTGATCGGACAGACGTGGGGCGGCCCGCGCGGGTACGTAGCAAACCCCGGAGGGAGAGCGGATGAGCGCGAGCAGGTGGTACGGCACGGCCGGCGCTGCGATCGCCGAGTGGCGGGAGCAGCTGATCACTCTCAGCCACAGCCTGCACGACGAGCCGGAGGTGGCCTTCGCTGAGCAGGCCTCGGCCGCGAAGCTGGCTGAGCTGATGCGGTCAGCTGGGTTCAAGGTCACCGAAGGCGCCGGTGATCTGCCGACCGCGCTCACCGCTGTGCACGGCGAGGGCGAGCTGACGATCGGGGTGTGCGCGGAGTACGACGCGCTGCCCGAAATCGGTCACGGCTGCGGCCACAACATCATCTGCGCGATCGCGGCGGGCGCGGCGATCGGGCTCCGGGCAGCGGCCGATCGGTACGGGTTCCGGGTCAAGCTGATCGGCACACCCGCCGAGGAGAGCGGCGGCGGCAAGCAGCTGCTGCTGGAACGGGGTGTGTTCGACGACGTGACGGTGGCGATGATGGCGCACCCCGGGGCGATCGACACGGCGGGCGCCCGGGACAGCACCCAGGCGTGCAGCCGGTTCGCAGTGACCTATCGCGGACATCCGGCCCATGCCGCCAGTGCGCCGTGGGACGGGGTGAACGCGGCGGACGCGGCAGTGGTGGCGCAGGTGGCGATCGGCTTGCTGCGCCAGCAGGTGCCGCCGTCGAGTCGCGTCGCCGGATTCATCCGTCATGGTGGGTCGGTCACCAACATCATTCCGGAGCTGGCCGTGCTGGATTACGAGGTACGCGCCCCGGATGCCGACAAGCTGGACGCGCTGCGGCAGCGGGTGCGTGATTGTTTCCGGGCAGGCGCGCTGGCGACCGGGGCCGAGGTGTCGTTCCAGCAGGCCGGGCCGGATTACCTGGAGTTGCGCAACGATCCCTGGTTGATGGCTGCCTACTGCGCGCACCTGCCCGATTTCGGGCGGATCGCCGTGGTCCTGCCGCCCGAGTTCAACACCGCCTCGACGGACATGGGCAATATCAGTCATGTTGTGCCGTCGATCCACCCGATGATCGGGCTGCGGGGCGCGACGGCGACGGCGCACACGCGCGAGTTCGCGGTGGCCTCCCGCACTGTCGCTGCCGACGAGGCCGCGATCGACGGCGCGAATCTGCTGGCGAGGGTGGGCATCGACCTGGCCAGGGACGCGGGGAGGCGGGCGGGTTATGTGGCGCTGAGAGGCGGGCGGGATACGTGGCGCTGAAAGGCCGCACCTGACGCGCACCCGACGCTCACCTGACTGATCCCGCCGGAGTTCTTGGGTCGGCACCCGGTCGCCCGATGAGCCTGGCAATCCGTCGTGGCAGTTGCCCGGTGGTCATGAACCCCGGGAGCGCGCATGTCCAGTCGTCAGTTCGTCACCTTCGAGGTCGCCGGCCAGTTCTTCGGCGTGGACGTGGACGCTGTGCAGGAGGTGCTGTCGTACAGCGAGTACACGCCGGTGCCGCTGGCGCCGAACGCCGTCGGTGGACTGTTCAACCTGCGCGGCCAGGTGATCGCCGCGGTGGACCTGCGTGTGCAGTTCGGCATGCCCCGCCGGGACATGTCCGGCCTGGTGATGAACGTGATCGTGCGGTACGGCGACGAGCCGGTGAGCCTGCTGGTCGACCGCATCGGGCAGGTCGCCGATCTGGACGCGGAGTTGTTCGAGGAGCCGCCGGCGACGCTGACCGGCCCGTCACGGGCGCTGGTCACCGGCGCGTACAAGACCGAGGGCCGGCTGCTGCTGGTGCTGGACGTCGCCGAGTGCGTGAACACCGCCCGCGTCTCGGCCTGAGATCCCGCGACGGTCTCCCGGAAACCCGTGCGTTCGCGGAATCTTGTGAGCTTGCGGTGGCGCGGCGGGCCGAAACTCACAAGATCTGTGTCGACACCCTTGTAGCGAAAAGCTCATGGACGATCAGCGCCGGGGCTGTCCAGGAAATCGTGGAAGGTCCGGGTCGGGGTCCAGCCCTGCGCCGCGGCTCGGGACGTGTCCAGGACTACCGGATTGGTCAGCTGCTCCAAGGCGTACCAGGAAAGGGTCGGTGCGCGGCGGGTGAGGCGCGCGATCGTGGCCGAGGTCCTCGCGGCCGCGCGTGCCAGGGTGATCGGCAGGTGCTGGACCGGTACGCCGCAGGCCGCGCTGACGATCTCGTCGCGCCGGTAAACGGGTGGGTCCGCGACGTTGTAGGCGCCGGGTGTCCAATTTCGGGCAGCCAGGCAGGCGTCGGCGAGGTTCTCGACGGCGGTGAGGCTGAGCGGGATGTCCGGTCCGGGTAGCAGGACCCGGCCTCCGCGGACGGCCCGGCGCAGGCGGGGGAGCAGGTGCGGGTCGCCCGGGCCGTAGACCGCGCGCGGACGCAGGATCACGGCGCCGGCCGCTGCGGCGAGACGTTCCCCGGCGGCCTTGGTGCGACCGTAAGCGGTCATGCCGCCCAGCGGGTGTTCCTCGCGGATGGGCTCCGGCGTGGTCGGACTGGCGTAGACGCTGGCGCTGCTCACCCAGATCAGCGTGCGGGTTCCGGCGGCCTCGATGAGACGGGCGGTGCCGTCCACGTTCACCGCGTGGAAGGCTTCCTCGGCGGCGCGACCGGGTGGTGGGTCACCGACGGCTGCGGCGAGATGCAGCACGAGATCGGTTCCGGTCAGATCGGGTGGGGTACGCGTGGCGTCCCAGTACCGGTGCTCACCGATCGGTCCCGGGCGCCGTCCCAGGCAGACCACCGTGGCGCCCGCTGCCGCCGCGGCGTTCGCGACGACGGCGCCGCAGAAGCCGCTCGCCCCGGTGACCGCGATCCGCAATCCGTGGAGTGACGTGCTCACCGGGCCGGGGCCAGGATCAAGGAGGACCAGCCGGGCAGGGCGCTGCGGCGGTCCGCTCTGGCGCTGACCACTGTCGGCCGGTACGGGGCCAGCGCCGCCAAGGTGTCAGCCATCTGGGCACGGGCCATGCGGGCGCCGGGGCAGGCGTGCGGGCCTGCGCCGAAGACCAGCTGGGCCACGTGCGGCGGCGCCGGGTCGGCCGGGTTGGGGTCGGTGCTGTGGGCGTCCACGGCGTGCCGGGCCACCAGGACGAGGCGGTCACCGGCCGTGACCGGGCAGCCGGCGACGGTGCCTGATCCGGCGGCTACCCGGGGCAGGAGCGGCGTCGGGGTGGTGGCTCGCAGCAGCTCGGTGACCAGGGATTCCACTGCGGTTTCCGCGTAGGGCCAGAGGTTCGCGTCGGCACACCAGGCCGCGGCGCGGGGCAGAGCGGCGACCGTGGTGTTGATGGCGGCGACGGCGAGCATGGCCGCCATCGCGTCGCCGCCGGTGAGCAGGTTGTTCAGGTTGGCCGCCGCGGCCTCGGCGGCTTTGCGGGCGCCCGGGTGGGGGAGACCCGGCAGGTGGTCCCGGGCTCCGGCCGCTGCTGCGGCTCGGGCGGCCGTTGCCAGATCGCGGCCGTCGACGGCCAGGCCCAGCATCGCGGCGGTGGTCGTGCCGGACAGATCGGCGGCTATGTCCACCAGGTCGATCGGGTGGCCCGCCGCCAGCGGGGCGAGGCGGTCGGTCAGCAGGCCGGTCCAGATCGGACGGAGGCGTGCCACGCCCTCGGCGCTCAGGGCGTCGGCGAGGTCCCGGCGGGAGGCGCGGTGGTCGTCGCCCTCCTGGTCGAAGAGCAGGCCGCCGCCGGTCAGCCGGCCCGCGGCGCCGCCGGTGGTGCCCTCGGCGGTCCGGTCCAGGGGCACCCGGAGCAGCCCGTCGACGAACGCGGCCCGGGAATGCGCGATCACCGTGCGGCCGATGCGCGTCGCCGGGCGGCGGCGGGTGGCCGCGAGCAGCGCGAACAGGAAGGGATGACTGCCGAGATAGACCCGCCGGTCACGGCGGCGAGCCCGGCGCATCGCGGAGGCGTGGGTCATCGGATGTGCACCTCGGCGGCTGTCGGCGGGCGCCAGCGGCGGTCCCAGTGCCAGAGCAGGGTTCGTTTCGGGCCCCACGCTCGCAGCCGCCGCAGACTGGACTCGACCACCAGGTCCTCGGCGCGGACTATCCGGTCGGTGTGCCGTCTCGCCCGGTTGAGCAGGGTGACGTCCTCGGCGCCCGACTCCAGCGCTTCGCGTTCGGTGCCGCCGCAGCTCAGGTACAGCCAGGCGGACAGGGCCAGGTTGTGGCCGTGCACCAGGACGTACGGCGTGCGGAACGCGGGATCACGGTGGGTCCGCCGATATCGGCCGTAGACCGCGGCCAGCCGTACCGCGCCGGGGAAGACGACACGCTCCATCCAGGACGGCTGCTCGTCGCGGCGGGGGACGCTGCGGCCGCAGACCATGTCGGCGCCGCCTTCCAGGTACGCACGAGCGGTCGCCACCCAGTCCGCGGCCGGCCGGCAGTCGGCGTCGGTGCGGGCCAGCATCGTGGCGCCGGTCGCGATCGCGTGCCGGAAACCGGTGTCGGCGGCGGTTCCGGCGCCGGGGGACGGCTCGGTGACGAGGTCCACCGGGAACGGCGCTGTCGCGGCGAAACGGCTCACCACCAGGGCGGTGTCGTCGGTGGACGCGTTGTCGACGACCACGAGGCGGAACCCGGTGTCGGACTGGGCGGCCAGCGCCGCCAGGGTGGCACCGATCGACGCGGCCTCGTTGAAGGCGGGCACGATCACGGCGAGGTTCGGGGTGCTCATTCCCGTACCCCCAGAAGGCCGGCGGCGAGTCTCGCCGCCGCGACCCGGTCGGGTTTCTTCGAACGGCCGGACAGGGGGATCTTGGTGAGGATGATGTGGTCGGGCCTGGCGGCGCCCATCCGGTCGAGGGGCTCGCGCAAGGCCGCGCGGACGGCGGACTGATCGGCGTGCGGACCGGTTTCGATCAGGGCTACCAGGGTTTCGTCGCCGTCGCCGGCCGGGACGCCGACGAGGACGGCGAGGGAGACGCCGGGTACGTGCAGGGAGGGTTCGTAGAGGCCGGGATAGATGTTCTCGGCGGCGCGCAGGATCATGTCCTTGCGGCGGCCGGCCAGGACCACGCGGCGATCGTCGAGGCGTGCCAGGTCGCCGGTCGCGACCCATTCGTGCGGCTCGGAGCCCAGGTATCGATCGCAGACACCAGCACCCGCGAGGTGCAGCTCGCCGGCGTCGTCGAGACGGGCGCGCACGCCCGGCAGCAGGTCGCCGACGAGGTCACCGGCCTGGTCAAACGCGGCTTTGGCGGTCGCCTCGACAGCCGCGGCCGGGAACACCTCGGTCAATGCGTAGACGCACCAGGCCTGATCAGCTCCGGTCTCGCGGACCCGGCTCAGCAACCGCGCGGTGACCGGCGCCGATCCACTGTAGACGCGCCCGGTGAACCGGACGCCCGCGTCGAGCGCGGTCCGCAGCCGCGGCGGGGTCAGGTAGATCGCCTGCGGGCGCAGGTGGGTGATCTGCCGGGCGAGACCGCGGCGTGCCGGCAGGGCGACCGGTGCGCCCGCGGCGAGCGCCGGCAGCATCACGAAGAACGTGCCGCCGATGACCGGCACACCCGGTCGGGGCTGTACCAGGTCGGTCACCGCCTGCAGGCCGTTGGCCAGACCGGAGCGCGTGTGGACGACGGCTCGCGGGCTGCTGGTGGTGCCCGAGGTGAAGATGACGACCGCGTCGCCGTCACCGTCGTATGCCGGCACCTCACCGGTCACGAGCTCCAGCGACGGCGCTGACCCGGGCAGACGCCGGCCCACGGTCACTGTCGGCGCCAGCGAGGCGAGGTCCGGCAGGGCGAGGCCGGCGCGGCGGGCGAGGGGTGCGGCCCAGCTCGCGACCGCCTGCGCGGCCGCGTCCGCGACGATCAATCTCGGTCGCGCCAGCGCGAGCCGGGCGGTGAGCACGTCAGGCCCGGCGTTCGGGTCCAGCACGGCGACCCGAAGACCGATTTTGTACGCGCTGAGCAGCATCGCCAAAGCCCGTGGCCCGGGACGGACCGCGACGCCGAGGGTGTCACCGGCGCGCAGGCCGTGAGCGTGCAGCGCGGATGCGTACCGATCGCGGAGCTCGGCGAGATCGCCGCGGGTGACCGTACGGCGGCCGGTGATCAGCGCGGGGGTGTCGTCGCCGGGCCGCAGGCCGGCGTTCAGCGCGTCGAGAGTCATCGCGGATCCGGGGTGAGCGGGCCGCTGCCGCGGTCGAGGTACCACTTCGCGGTCGCCATCACGCCGTACGCCTTGATCCGCCGCGTCGAGTTCTCCACGACCATCGTTCTGCTGTGGACGATCGACGCGGTGGTCCGGCGTACCCGGTTCAGGAAGAGGCGGTCGGTGGGTGACGGGCGCCGGGGCATGCCGCCGCACGCCTCGTAGAGCCGCGCTGTGATCGCCATGTTGTTGCCGGCGTGCATCCGGTACGGCGCCAGGTATTCGCCGCCGTGGTGTGCCGGGCGCAGCCGTCCGAAGAGCGCGGCCAGCGTGACCAGCCCGGCGAAGAACGCCCGGCCGGCGGGTCCGTGCTCGTCGCGGCGGGCGGTGATCCGGCCGCAGACCATCCCGGCGCCGCCGTCCAGCGCCGCACGCGCCGCTGCCACCCAGCCGGGGCGCGGGATGCAGTCCGCGTCGGTACGCACGATCAGCTCGGCCCCCGAAGCGATGGCATGCCGGAACCCGGTGTCGACCGCGCACCCGACACCCTTCTCCCGTTCGGTGAGCACCTGCACGGCGAACGGCGCGCACTCCATGAACGAGCGCACCGCGTCGGCCGTGGTGTCGGTGGAACCGTTGTCCACGACGAGCAGCGTGAACGCGGTGTCGGTCTGCGCCGCCAGGGCGTACAGGGTGGCGCTGATCCGGGCCGCCTCGTTGTACGCCGGAACGACCACCCAGAGCCGCGTGCTCACGACTGCTCCCAGACCATCGTCATGAGGCTGACACCGCCACCGAGCCCGATCAGCAGCACCCGGTCACCGGGCTTGAGGTCGGGGTGGACCCGGGCCAGCTGCACCCCGATGGTCGCGCTGGCCATGTTGCCGAGTCCGGTCACGGT
Source organism: Actinoplanes lutulentus (assembly GCF_003259845.1). Lineage (GTDB taxonomy): Bacteria > Actinomycetota > Actinomycetes > Mycobacteriales > Micromonosporaceae > Actinoplanes > Actinoplanes lutulentus. The sequence continues at coordinate 142,870 of NZ_QLMJ01000007.1, read as the reverse complement.
GATCTCCAGCCGGTCCCGTGGCACGCCGGTGACCTCGATGAACCGGTCGAGGTAGGGCAGCGTCACCTGGTGCACGAGGATCTTGGCGTAATCGGTGTGCTCGAAACCGGTGCGGCTGCGTACCCGGTCGAGGATGCCGGCGCCGACCTTCTCGAAGACGCCGCGCAGCTTGTGCCCGTCGCCGGCGAAATAGGTGTGCTCGTCACCGCGCGGATGCCGGGAGCCGCCGCCCGGGATGCCGCCGGCCGTCCAGTGCTCGGAGTACGTCTCGGAGTCGATGTCCACGATCCCGCCGTGCTCGACCGGCTCCAGCACGACGGCCGCGCCGGCGTCGCCGAACGTGTAACCGGCGAACGACCGCCGCGCCTCGGCCAGGTCCGCGGTGAGACGCATCGCCCGTGACGGTGTCTCGCCGGTGACGACCAGGGCGCGCCGGGCCCGGCCGGCCAGGATCATCGAGCGGGCCAGGTCGATGCCGTTGATGAAGCTGTTGCAGGCGTTGGTGACGTCGAGCGCGTGCGCCCGGCTGCCGAGCGAGGCCTGCAGGATGTGCGCGGTGGCCGGTTCCACCATGTCGCGGCTGGCCGAGGCGAACAGCAGCAGGTCGATGTCGAGCGGGTCGAGGCCGGCGCTGGTCAGGGCTGTCCGGGCGGCGTGCAGGCCCAGGGTTGACGCGTACTCGTCGGCGGCCGCGATGCGACGCCGTTCGATGCCGGTGAGCCGGGCGAACAGGCCGCGTGGAAGCCGTGCCGACACCTGGTTCTGCAGGTCGGCCGTGGTTATCTCGTGCTCCGGGAGGTACGAGCCCACCCCGGTTATGCCGACCCGCATCTGGTGCGCCAACCCCCGTCAGTTCCGTGAAAGGGGTTTATTGTGCGGGCCGCTGGGGAATTCCGTCCATTCGGACCTCAGAGCTTGTGAGCTTTGTCCGATAAGACGACCATGCCGGAACAGCTCTTTCTGGCGCTCGTCGTCTGTTGCCTGGCGCTCGTCGCGGCCGGCATCTGGTACTGGTCGGCGCGGCACCGGGTGAAGACGCACATGGATCCGCGGGTCGCCGAGGCGGACGCCCGGGAACAGGCCGCGCGGGCGATGCTGGAGGCGGTCGCCGAGCACACCGACGACGCGATCATCGGGGTGTCCCTGGGCGGCCTGGTCACGGCGTGGAACGCGGGCGCGGAACGGATCTTCGGCTGGACCGCCGACGAGTTCATCGGGCGGCGGATCGTCGATCTCGCCGACTCGTCCGGGGTCGCGGAACAGTACGAGGTCGCGATGCGGATCGCCCGCGGCGAGGGGAACCTCCGGTACGAATCGCGGCGGTTCGCGAAGGACGGCACACCGGTCGAGGCGTCGCTCAGCGTGGCGCCGATCCGTGACTCCGCGGGCGAGATCTCCGGGGCGGCGGTCGTGATACGCGACATCACCGCGGCGAAAGAGGCCGCGGAGAAGCAGCGGGCCATCGAGGAACGTACCCATCAGGCGCAGCGGATGGAGTCGCTCGGCAAACTGGCCGGTGGGGTGGCGCACGACTTCAACAACATCCTGGCGATCATCGTGAACTACACCGACTTCGCGGTCGAGGAAGCCGCCGGCAACGAGGCGCTCTCCGACGATCTCAAGCACGTCCGCAACGCCGCCGACCGGGCCATCAACCTGACCCGGCAGCTGCTCACCTTCACCCGCGGCGACACCATCCAGCCGCAGGACGTCGACCTGAACGAGGCGCTCGCCGAAGTGCAGGCGATGCTCGGCCGGACCATCGGCGCGCACATCAACCTGATCACGGTTCCGTCCGCGGATCCGGTCACTGTCTTCGCCGACCCCGGCCAGGTCCAGCAGATCCTGCTCAACCTCGCGATCAACGCCCGGGACGCGATGCCCGACGGCGGCACGCTGGTTCTCGAAGCGAACGCGGCCGCCCTCGACGGCGGAGAGCTCGACATGCAACCGCCGCTGCCCGCCGGAACCTATGCCCGCCTGCTGGTCAGCGACACCGGCGAGGGGATGCCGCCGGAGGTCGCCGAGCGCATCTTCGAGCCTTTTTACACCACAAAACCGACAGGCAAGGGTACGGGTCTCGGCCTCGCGACCGTGTACGGCATCGTCACCGAGGCCTGCGGCAGCCTGAACGTGTATTCGGAGCCGGGGGTCGGCACCACGTTCCGGATCTACCTTCCGCTGGTGACGTCGCCGGAACGGGTCGGTGCGGCCGTGCAGCGTCAGGCGCCGCCGGACGGGGCCGGGCGTACCGTCCTGGTCGTCGAGGACGAGGCGGTGCTGGCCCGGGTGGTCACCCGGATCCTGGCCGGCGGCGGGTACCACGTGCTGACCGCGACCGGCGGGGAAGAGGCGCTCGCGCTGTTCCGGCAGCACGGTTGCGACGCGCTGCTGACCGACGTGATCATGCCGGAGATGTCCGGGCGGCGGGTTGCCGAGGTGATCCACGAGTCGCGGCCTGAGCTGCCGGTGCTTTACATGTCCGGGTACAGCAACGGGTTGCTCGGGACGACGCATGTGCTGGACGAGGACATCGCGTTCATCGAGAAGCCGTTCACCGCGCACGACCTGCTGATGAAGCTCGGCGAGATGGTCGTGCCGGGTTTACCGGTTTCTCCGGCGCCGTCGGCTTCTTCCGCTCCGGCGCTTTCTCCGGCTCCGTCGCTTTCGTCGGCCGCGAGTGGCGCTCAGGCCGCGAACGTGGAGAGGACCACGGTGAGCTGAGGCAGCGCGGCATGCCACGCGTCGCGCGCGGTGCGCCACTCGATCAGGTACGCCTCGGCGCCGCTCGCCACCACCCGGCGCAGCCCGCGCATCGCGACCGAGTCCGGGTTGAGGAACGTGTACTCCCAGACCGCCCCGGTCGCGCCGGGAAGCGCTTCGATCCTCAACCGCCGGTACGCCGGGACTGCGATGTCCTGCTCCTGGGCGAGCAGACCGGCCACCACGTCGGCGGCCGGGCCGGGCCAGCGGCTGATCCGCAGCATCGTGCCGCCGGTCGGGTCGGCGAACGAGACCTCGCCGTCAGTGAGCGGGTCCGGTCGCCAGCCGTCCGGTACCGCGACCCGGAAGCCGCTCGGATCCGTCCACCAGCCGAACTCCTCAGGCAGCACCGCGGCGACCGCGGCGGCCGAGCTCTGCACCGGCTGCCGGATGTCACCGTTGCCGTCGCGGGCGTTCGCGGCGACGGCGGCCAGCAGCGCCAGCAGGGTGATGACCGCTGCGGCCGCGGAGAGACGGCGGCGCAGCCAGGTACGCCCGTCCTCCTCGACCTCATCAACCGACCGCCCAAGAGCCTCCGCCGCCGGCGTCATCTGCGACGCGTCCGGTTGGGTCTCCTGCGGTGGCGCGGCTCGGGTGGCGCGTTCGGCGGCGGTGGCCTCGTGGGCGGGTTCCGGCAGGGTGGGGCGTGACCAGGTCGGTTTCCACCAGCGACGGCCGAATGCCGAGCGTCGCACGCCGGCGACCTTGCGGAGTTTCGCCTCCACCTCGTGGACGCCGAGGCGGGTGGCCGGGTCCCGGCGGAGCAGGCCGGTCAGGAGCGGGGTGAGCGGACCGGCCTGCCGGGGTGGGTCGGGCTCGGTGTCGGCGAGGGCGCGCAGCACCCCGGTCGTGCTGGAGCGCAGATAGGGTGGCCGACCCTCGACCGCGTGGTACAGCGTCGCGCCGAGCGACCACAGATCCGACGCGACAGTGGAGGTGTGCTCGAAGAGGCGCTCCGGCGCGATGTACTTCGGTGAGCCGAGCACCACGCCGGCCTCGGTCAGTGCCTGGATGCCGGCCGAGGTGACGGCGGGACCGAAATCGGTCAGCACGACACGACCGTCATCGCCGATGAGTACGTTGCCCGGCTTGACGTCGAGATGCAGCACGCCGGCGTCGTTCGCGGCGGCGAGCGCGGCCAGCACGGCAAGGCCGATCTCGGCGACCCGGGCGGGCGGCAGGGAACCCTCGGTCTCGACGATCTCCTGGAGGGAGCGGGACGGCACGTACTCCATGACGATCCATGGGCCGGCGTTGTCCTGGCAGACCTCGAGGGTGTGGATCAGGTTCGGGTGGCGCACCCGGGCAGCGGCTCTGGCCTCGTGGAACGCCCACTCGCGGATGACGTCGCGCTGCTCGGGGGAGAGCCCGTCGGGGACCGTGCACTGCTTGATGGCGACGTGACGCGCGACACCGGCGCGGTCGTCGGATGCGAGCCAGACGCGGCTCATCCCGCCGTTCGCCAGCGGACGGAGGATGCGATAGCGCCCGGCGACGACCTCTCCCAGCGGAACCATGCCGTCACCTCGGTTGTGGACGCTCACAAAAGCACTATCGACGCTACTGGACGGAAGCGATTGCGCGCCTGTCGGATTTCTGGTGATCCGAGACGATAGCGATCACTCGACCGGAGTGGACGGAAGGTGTAAACACGTAGGGCTCGGTAACCCTAGGCAACCTCATGGTTATTCACTGTAATCAAACTCGGGCAACCCGAGAAGTGGCTGGAATGGAAGATCATGCACGCACCTGGTCGGAGCCGGCATCGGCCGCCCGTCCTGATCTTCCGCGCCGCCCTGCTCGCCGAGGACTCCGCCGCGCGCCCGCTGCACAGGTTGTTGACAGAAAATTCACCACCGCGAGTCCAGCATCTGGGACGCGCCGCCACGGGCGAGCCGGCCGGCGACACAGCCCATCTCCAGCCGTCACCGACCCGGCACGCAGCGCTCCACACCCGTCCGGCCCGGTGACGCGGCGAGCTCGGGCCGTAACAGGAGCGAGCCGTCGCTCCGGTAGGTCATCAGGCCCGATGACCTACCGGAGCGACGGCTCGCGAGGGTGCGGCCGGGCGGGGATGGGCGGCTGGCTCTCACTGCTGTCTTGGCTGGGGGGAGACGGCAGTGAGAGCCAGCTGGATTCGGGGTGGGTGGGTTAGGGGTGAGTGGGCACCGGTCGCGAGACGGGCCGGACGGCCTTGAGGGGCAGGTGGTCGCTCGGGGTGCTACGGGCGTCCTGCGAAACGCGTACTAAAAAGGGGTTTTGACCAGGAACCATTCGACGCCGCCTTGTGCGTCGCGGTACGGGGTTGCGTTGTCGAGGGGTACCGGGGTGGGGCCGTAGCGGGCCAGGCGGACGGCGTCGGCGGAGCCGTCGGCGGAGAGGAGGAGGTATTGGATGTGGTGGGCGGTGGGGTCGGCTACGGCGGCGGCGAAGTCGCGGTCGGGGGTTATGACGAACTGGTCCGGGTTGTCGCTGGCCAGGACGACGCCGAAGGCGTAGGCGACATCGGTCAGGACCGCGCCGTCGGGGAGGTTCATGGCGTCTAGGTCGGACGCTACCTGGGTGTTGATTCTGTGCAGGTCAGAGGTGTTGAAGCGGCCGCTCTCGGTGACCCACTGGGCCTCTTCGCGGGAGAGGTTGGAATCGGACAGGATGCTGAACATGGTGGGGAACGCCGCGAGTACCAGGACCAGGGATGCGGCGGTTACGAACCGCTGGCGGGCGTCGGCTATCAGGTGGGCGGCGAGCAGGACCGCGAGCGGGACCACCGCGATGTGGAAGCGCAGCCAGCCGAAGGACGTGCCGGAGAGGAACGCCATCGCGTCGAAGGCCAGGACCGAGCCGAGGACCGTGATCGGGGCGAGGATCGCCAGGTCGCGGCGGTGCCAGGCGAAGGCCAGCGCGGCTATCAGCAGGATCGCGGCGAAGGGTGCCAGGCCGGTCATCTGATGGCCCCAGTACGAGAGACGGCCGGCCAGATCGTCGCCGGTGACCGAGCCGATGTCCGCGGCGGACGTGCTGACCTGGGCCGAGTTGCCGTATTGCGAGGAGAACGTGGCGAACCACTGACCGACGATGATCTTGCTGGCCAGGGCCCAGAGGGCGACGGCGAGAAGGCCGGGCAGGCCGACGATCACGGCGTCGGTCCGGGCCAGGGCGCCGTTGCGGCCGCTGCGCCACCAGGTGATCGCGGCTACCAGGGCGGTCACGGCGGCCAGCGGCGCGAGGGCCTCGTAACGGGCGCCGTAGGAGAGGGCGAGGGCCAGGCCCAGCGGGACCAGTTGCTCGACGCGTTTCTCCACGAGCCAGAGGTGCAGCGAGCGGACCGCGAGCATCAGGGTGAAGAGGAAGCATGCCTCGCTCATGCCGTTTCCGGCGTAGAGGAGGGTCATCGGGTGCAGGGCGAAGGCCGCGGTGAGCGCGATCTGCAGCGCCCGGTTTGCGACGATCTTCTGGATGACCGAGTGGAAGAGCCCGACGGTCGCGGTCATCAGCGCGGCTGATGCCAGGACGGCCAGCAGCGATTCCTGGGTCAGTGCCGGGAACACCAGCGTCAGCGGCAGGAACGGGATCAGCAGCAGCGACGGCAGCGGGTTCCAGACGAAGCCGATCGCGGCCAGGTGCGGGTCGCGGCTGAAGATCGTGTAGTACGCGTTGGCGAGGCGGCTGCTGGAGTCGCCGGGCATCAGGTGGTAACGCCAGAACCAGATGGCGATGCCGAGGTAGAGGATGCCGGTGACCAGCACGACCACGTTGATCTTGCGGGTTTTGACCGGAGTGTCGACGAGTGTCATTTCGAGGCCTCCTGCAGGTGCAGCCCGTGGGTCGTCTTCTCCCAGTACGAGGGTTTGACGACCAGCTGCCACGCGGCCTTGGCTCCGGCGAGGCTCATCATGGCCCAGTACAGCGGCGAGAGCAGTGCGGTTCCGAGGAGATCCGGGCGGTCCATCGTGCGTACCGACAGGACGTTCAGGTAGATCACCGTGGCGTTCCCGAAGATCAGGCAGAACAGTCCGATGTAGTAGTACGGCGGGATGAAGATCTCCTCCATGATCGGCGGGCGGTCCAGGAACCACAGCAGCGTGGTGGCCCAGAGCACCGCGTTGAGCACCGCCGCCAGGGGAGTGCCGCCGACGAAGAGGTTCAGGCAGAGCAGCCCGCGCCAGCCGAGCTGACGGAACGTGGCCCGGGGTGAGCGCAGGTGCACCAGCCAGGTCATCAGGTAGCCCTTGTACCAGCGGCTGCGCTGCTTGATCCAGTTGATGAAGTCGGAGTTCGCCTCCTCCAGCGTCACCGAGTGCAGCACGCCCACCCGGTAACCGGATCGCGCCAGCCGGATGCCGAGATCCGCATCCTCGGTGACGTTGTAGGGATCCCAGGCGCCCAGCTCACGCAATTCTTGGGTACGGAAATGATTGCTGGTGCCGCCGAGCGGAATCGGCATCCGCAGGGCCACGAGTCCGGGGAGCAGGGAGCGGAACCAGGTGGCGTACTCCAGGGAGAACCAGCGGGTGATCCGGTTCTGATCCACGTTGAAGTAGCTCAGCTCGGCCTGCAGGCAGACGTAGTCCTTGCCGAGCCGGCGCAGCGCCACCACGGCCCGGCGCAGCTGGAGCGGATCCGGGATGTCCTCGGCGTCGTAGATCGTGACGAACTCGCCCCGGGACTGTTCCAGGCCGACGTTGCACGCCTTCGGCTTCGTCTTCGGCTGGGACTCGGGCACCACCAGGATTCGGACGTGGTCGCCGCTGATCGACGCCTCGGCCGCTTCGATGGTCTCCCGGTCGTCCTCTTCGAGGAGCAGGATCACTTCGAGCTTGTCGCGCGGGTACTCGATGGCGCCGAGGTGCGTCATCAGCATGCCGATGACGCTGGGCTCGTTGTACGCCGGCACCAGCACGGTGTAGATCGGCAGCTCGTCGTCGGGGACGGCTCGCGCGTCCTCGTCGCTGACGCGTACCTGGTGCTCGCCGCGGCCGGCGGCGTAGACCAGGACGACCCGGAAGATGATCGCCGCTCCATAAGCGAGGGTCACCACCGCGACGATGGTCTGCAGGACGAGCATCGGCCGCAGGATCGCGATGATGCCGATGATCAGGAGCGCGATGACGAGGCCGGCCTTCTGGGGGCGGGTCAGCACGACGTGGGCGGAGTGCGGGTTGTTCCCGTTCCGCACGGGGTCACTCGTGTTTCTCACAGCGCTGCTCCCGCGCTCAGGGCGATCGCGACAGAGCCCAGGGTGAGCAGAGCGAAGCGGGCTCTTGGCAGAAACATCGCGCTATTTCCGTTTTTCATGGGGCTCCAGCGAGCAATGAAGATCGTGACGGTGGCGGCGAGGGCCAGGTCGATGAAGATCGGTTTCTGCGCGATCCGGAACGCCTCCGGGCCGAAGAGCCGGCCGGCTAGCAGAACGGTGAGGATCGCGCCGACGGTCACCGCGATCACGGTGAGCGTTCCGGCGACGATCCGGACGAGCGCGGAGCGGCTGAACCCGGAGATGATCAACGCGCTGATCACGAGGCAGGCGATGGCGCCGAACAGGGCGAGGCCGGGCAGCTGGCCTCGTTCCAGGAGAAGGCTGTTGATGGACAAACCGTCTGCGCTGTTGATCGGCCCGGCCGGTTGGCCGAGGGTTTGGATGATCGAGCTCAGTGCGTCGTCGACGGTGTTCCGGACGCTTGCGGAACTGACAGCCGCGATCGGCAGGAGCAGCAGCACCCAGCGCAGCCGGGCCGCCGTGCGGGTGCCGACCAGCAGGATCGCGGCGCCACCGAGGTAGAAGAGCGCCGCTGCCTTGTCCAGGGAGGAGAAGATCAGCAGAGCGGCGGCGGCCACCATGCAGGCCGTCGCGATCAGGCCGTCGGTCTGCCGGTCGTGCACGTTCGGCTCGTGGTCGGAGGGCCGCAGCCGCCCGGCCACCAGCGCCACGGCCGCGGCCAGCGGGATGATCAGCGGGACCGTGTCACCCCGCGTGCCGACGCCGGCCCAGCCTGCCGTGAGCAGCGCCGGGAAGGCGACCGCGGTGAGCACCAGGGCGAGCAGCAGCCGGACCTGTGCGGTGCGCCGGACCGTGTTCATCAGATCGTTCGGTGTGCCGTAGACCCACGAGGTCGTCACCACGTACCGCAGCAGGAAGACCACCACGATGGCGAGCACGTTGGCACCCAGATAGTGCAGCCCGCCGAGCTGCACCAGAGCGAAGAGCAACCCCAGGTGTACGGGTGTCAGCGTGTTGTTGAGCAGCAGGAACCGGCCGAACCGGTGTCCTCGGGTCCGCTCGCCCGGTGGCATCACCAGGTTGTCGACGACCACGAAGTTCCAGATGATCGCGACCTGCACGGCGAGGAACGCGGCGACCAGGTACGGCAGACCGGCCACCTCGCCGAGCGCCCAGAGCGCCGCCGAGTTCACCGCGGTGCCGGCCGCACCGGCCAGCGCGAAACCGAGCATCCGGCCGGTCGCCGACCGCGGGTGGCGCAGGGTGGCGACACGCAGCCCGGCGAGGTGCCGCCCGTACCGCAAACCCTCACGCAGGGACGCCTTGCTGTCGCCGGCGGTTCGCGGCTGGAAGGTGTACGGGACCTCGGCGATCCGCTCGACCCGATTCCGGACGAGCACTTCGAGCAGGATCTTGTAGCCGTCCGGGCGGAGCTCCTCCGGCCGGATCGCGTCCCGGCGGATCGCGAAGAAGCCGCTCATCGGGTCGGTCACGGTCCGCAGCCGGCGCGGGAAGAGCACCTTGGCGGCCAGCCCGGTGGCGCGGGACGCGAACCGGCGGAACAGCCCGCCGAGCCCGTCGACCCGGCCGCGGTCCAGGTACCGGCTCGCCACCACGGCCTGCGCCGTCTCGTTGCGGCCGGCGGTGAGCAGGTCGGGCACGGTCTCCGGCGGGTGCTGGAGGTCGCCGTCCATCACCACGACCCAGGGCGCCTGCGCCGCGGCGAACCCGGCGGCCACCGCACCGCCGAGGCCGCCGTCGCGGTGCCCGGCCGTGCGGTGCACGAGCCGGATGTCGTCGTCGGCAAGTGACGCGATCACCTCGGGGGTGTCGTCGTCGCTGTCGTCGACGAAGACGATCTCGCCGGGCATCTCGCCGAGGGCGGTCCGGAGTCGTTCGACGAGGGGACCGACGTTGTCCGACTCGTTGCGCGTCGGTACGACGACACTGACCATGGGCGGTGCTTTGGTTTTCAGCGGGACTGGTGCGGTCGGTGCGACGTCCACCATTGTCGTCTCCTCAGAGGACATTCTGGTTGAATCTGGCCAGGGCTCCGCCGCCGCGCTCGTAGAACTCGACGATCACGGTGTGCTCTCCCGCGGCGACCTCGATGTCAGCGGTGAACGTGGTGGGTGCGTGGTCGGACCAGCCGTCGACGACGGTCACGCCGTCGAGCAGCACCCGGATGCCGTCGTCGCCGGTCGCGCTGAAGCGGTACGTGCCGGCCGCGTACTCGGCGGTCCGGGTCCAGCGGGCCGACCAGCCGTCACCGGGCAGCGCCGGGTCGGGGCTGCCGGCGCCCCAGTCGAAGTTGATGTTCTCGTCCTGCCTCGTGGCGACAGGTGTGCCGGCCAGCGCGGTGCCGGCGAAGAACTCGGCGTCCCAGGTGTCGTCCGGCGCCACGTCGCCGATCCGCTGGTATCCGAACTGGGCGATCGCGCCGCCGTCGTACTCGTAGTACTCCACCCGGATCTGGTGCGTCCCGGAGAGGACCAGCCGGTCGGTGCTGAACGTGTCGTTCTGGTTGACCCACTTGTCGACGATCGGGACACCGTCCAGATAGACCCGGATGCCGTCGTCACTGCGCCCGGAGAACCGGTAGACACCGGCCGGCAGCGTGTCGGTACGCGTCCACCGCGCCACGAAGTGGTTCTCGTCGACAGCCGGGTCGGGTGAGCCGCCACCCCAGTCGTTGCTGATCACCGAATCGGTACGGGTGAGATCCGGTGCCCGCGCCGGAATGGCCGGATCAGCGGTGTTCCAGAACTCGGCCGCCCAGTCCGGTGGATCGGTCGCGTCGGCGGTCTGCCGGAAGGCGAGTTTCGCCACGGCGTCACCGAAGTTCTCGTAGTACTCCATGACGATGGTGTGCGGGCCGCCGCTGAGCAGGGTCGTCTCGGTGTTCACCCGGGCCGCGCCGTCCGCCCAGTCGTCGATCAGCCGCAGGCCGTCGACGGTGAGGCGTACGCCGTCGTCGGCGGTGGTGGTGAACTCGTACTCACCGGGGGCGAGGCTCACGGTGCGGGTCCAGCGGGCCGCGAAGTGATCGGTTGCCGCGATGGGGGATCCGGTTCCCCAGTCGTGGTCGACCGCCGGCTCGTTCTGGGTCAGCGCCGGTGCGGTCACCGGCAGGGTCGGCGAATCGTTCGCGCCGGTGATGTCCCAGTACTCGGCCTTCCAGGTGTCGGACGGCTGGTCGATCGCGGCCACCCAGTCCAGCTTGGCCAGTGCCTCGCCGCCCGCCTCGAAGTACTCCATGGTGATCGTGTGGGTGCCGGCGCCCAGGTCACCGACCCAGTCGTACGCGGTGCCGGACTGCCCGTTCCACTGGTCGAGGACCAGCTCACGGTCGATGTAGAGGCGTACGCCGTCGTCGGAGACCGTGGTGAACCGGTATCGCCCGCCGGCGAAGTACTGCTTCTTGGTCCACCGCGCCGAGAACTCGTCGGCCGGCACGGCCGGGTCGGGCTTGCCCGCACCCCAGATGAAGTCGACAGCCGGGTCGGAGCGGGTCAGTAGCGGCGTCCCGGCCAGGTTGCGGTTGCCGTAGAACGTCGCGGTGAACGCGGGGGAGGGCGCGTAGTTCGCCGTGAACGTGGCCTCCTGCGCGGGCGTCACGATGCTGTGCCGGATGCCTTTGCCGTCCGACCAGCCGGTGAAGTGCAGGACGGTTCCGTCCTCGGCGGTGGCGGTCGGTGGGGCGTACACCTCGCGCTGGAAACCGACCACGCCGAGCCGCTCGTGCGGCGTCGTCTCCGGGATGCCGTCCAGATAGAGCGGCAGCCCCGGCGGGTTCGTGGTCAGGGTGAACGTGCTGGTCAGCGGCCGGATGTTTATCGACTTGGTGGCGCTGAGGCCGTTCGCGTCGGTGGCCGTCGTGGTGATCCGGTACCAGGTGTCGGCCGAGGACTCACCGGTGACCGGGATGGTGAACTGGCCGGCCCGGCCGGTGAGCGGCCCGACGAACGGGTGGATGTGGGTGCCGTGGTGCAGCACCACGTTCGTCGTGATGTCGTTGTCGTCGAGGTCGAAGCCGGCCGCGTCGGTGGCGAACGAGTTGTAGGTGATCACGTCGCCGGCGCGGTAGGTCGAGCCGTCGGCGGGGACCGCGATGCGAACCGTGGGCGGGATGCCCACCTGGATGATGATGGGGACGGCGGAGTTGGCGTTGCCCTCGCTGTCTCTGACGGTCAGGGTGACCTGATAAACGCCGGTCTGGCTGTAGGTTTTTGTCGGATTTTTACTGACACTTGTCGTGTCATCCCCGAAATCCCACTCGAAGGTCAGATCGTCCCCGTCGGGATCAGTGCTGCCCTCACCCGAGAAGTGCACCGTCAGCGGCTCGTCGCCGCCGGTCACGTCGGAGGACGCCACCGCTGTCGGCGCGTGGTTGCCCAGGCTGTAACTGACCTTGTAGAGCCGTCCCGGGATGAACGTGAGGTAGTACAGCGAGCCGTCCGGCCCGACCTTCATGTCCACCACCGAGCCGGCGGTGGCGTCGAAGTCGGTCACGCTCGTGGCGTTGCCGGCCGCGTCCAGAACAGCGCGCCGGATGAAGCCCTTCGCGTAGTCGGCGAAGAAGAGGTTGCCCTGGTACTCGGCGGGAAACTGGTCACCGCGGTAGATCGGACCACCGGTCGCGGCCGCACTTTCCCCGTTATGGGGGTAAACGTAAATGGGGTCGGTGAAACCGGCACAGTTCGCGGCACATATGCCTTCTTTGAGCGGCCAGCCGTAGTTGCCGCCCTTGACGATGTGGTTGACCTCTTCCCACGTGTAATCGCCGACGTCGCCGCCGTAGAGCTGACCGGTGAGGCTGTCGAACTGGAACCGCCAGGGGTTGCGGAACCCGTACGCCCAGATCGCCTGCTCCTTGCCGGCCTGGCCGTAGAACGGGTTGTCGGCCGGGATCGAGCCGTCCTTGTTGATCCGCAGGATCTTGCCGTGCGGGTTGCTGAGGACCTGGGCGTTGCTGGAGTAACCGTTGTCGCCGACCGCGAAGTACATCTTCCCGTCCGGTCCGAACCGGATGCTGCCGCCGACGTGCAGCTGCTGGGAGAGTGACTCGGTACGGAAGATCGTGTACGGCCCGTCGGTACCCACGTCACCCGAGGCGTCGAACCGAACCAGGCGATTGTGCAGGTCAAGCCCGGTGTAATAGAAGTAGACGTAGTGATTGGCGACGCCGAACTCGGGGTCGAACGCGATGCCGATCAGTCCGCGGTCACCGCTCGCCTCGCTCGGCAGGTCGGCGAACGGTGTAGCGAGCAGGTGACCGTTCTTGTAGATCCGGATCTTCCCGGACCGCTCCAGGATGAAGATCCGTCCGTCCGGGGCGATCTCGAAGCCCGATGGCTCGTTCAGGTCGGCGCCGATCACCAGCGAGGTCTGGAAGTCGGGTGGAGGAGCCGCGTAGGCCGGTGGTGGCTCAAGGAGCGTCGCTGCCAGCACAGCGACAATGATCATGATGAATCGCGTCCTCACGGTTCCCCCCAGTTTCGTCCGCGACTACCGAAACTAGAGGGCTGTCATTTCCGGTCCGGACCGGACGGCTGAATGGTAAATGACGCACTTGATTCCCGAGGATTTCCGGCTCGGGCTTTCCGTACCAAAGTGGACTGTCCCCGCAAAAGGAAATGGATCACGGAATTCCGTGATCCATTTCCGTTACCGTTTCCGGCAGGTTATCGAATGGGAACGTCCAGGTAGGACCCGCCGCCGTCCGCGCCCTGGCGGCTTCGCCGGCGCCGGAGCGTGGTCAGATCCGAGAATGTGGAGATGATGACATTCTCGTTACCGGCAAGTAACGTGACTCGTCGGTAGCTAAGGGGGTACAGGTGCTGTACGGAGCCCCGGCAACGCGTCGACGAGATGCCCAGCGCAACCGTGCGGCCATCCTCGAGGCGGCCAGCGAAGTGCTGACCCGCAGCGAGGGTTTCGCCCTGATGCCCGAGATCGCGCGCCGCGCCGGCGTCGGCCAGGCCACCCTGTACCGCCACTTCGCCGACCGGCACGCCCTGCTCGCCGGCGTCATCAGCTACCAGCTCGAACGGCTTGAGACACACGCCGCGCACACCGACTTCCGTACGCTCCTGCGCGAGACCCTGCACTCGCTGGTCTCGCTGCGCGGGCTGGTCAGCCTGGCGCGCCGGCTCGACCCGGCCGCCCAGGAGCGGTACCTGCACCGGGTGATCGCCGCGTTCACCGGACCGTTGCGCCGGGCTCGCGACTGCGGGCACGTCCGGCCCGACCTGGAACCCGGTGACCTTGCGCTGCTCTTCGCGATGGTGCAGGGCGTCGCCGAGACCACCACCGACGTGGCGATCGCCCGCGCCGCCGCGGACCGATCGGTCGACCTGTTGCTGGAGGGCGTGTTCCGGCCGCTCGGCTGATTCGGCGTACTAACTCCGGTTGAGGCGCAAGGTGCGCAGCGAGGTTTTGAGCAAGTGGGTTTTGAGGGTTTCGTCGGGAAGGTCGGAGAGGGACGACTCGGCGCCGGCCATCACCAGGCCGCCGGCGACCATGGCGACGTCCACCCGGGTGGCCGGGGACGGGTCCGGGCCGGTCAGCAGCTCCACCAGTTCGGAGATCACCGTCATCGACGGGTGCTGGCGGACCAGGCGGCTCACTACCGGATCGAAGCTCAGCACCGCTGACAGCCGCCGGTGCTCGACCACCAGATCGACCACCGCGTCGAGGACATAGCGACGCCGGGCCGCGGGAGTTCTGCGGCGCGCGGCCGAGGCGGCGATCGGGGTCAGGCTCAGCAGGACCGGGTCGATGACCGCGAGGACGATCTCCTCCTTCGTCGGGAACTGGTGGTACACGGCCGCCTTCGTGACACCCATCCGGTCGGCGATCATCTGCAGCGACGTGCCGCTCACGCCGTGTTCGGCGAAGAGCTCCAGGGCTGCTGACAGGACCCGTTCCCGTGCGGTTCGCATGGTCCGATCGTACCGAGATCTTGTTTCTCGGCTAGCCGAGCGGCTAGGTTGCCGATCATCTGTGAGTAGCCGATCGGCTAGGAGACGTAACGTGTCCGAAATCTTTGATCGTGAAGTTGACGTGCTCGTGGTGGGTACCGGGGCGGCGGGGCTGACCGCCGCGATCGCCGCTGCCGACGCCGGCGCGAAGGTTCTTGTCGTGGAGAGCACCGGCAAGTGGGGCGGGACCACGGCGCTCAGCGGCGGCGGGCTGTGGATGCCGACGAACCCGCTGATCCGGGGCGAGGACTCGGTGGAGAAGGCGCTCACCTACATGCAGGAGGCGATCGGCGACGTCGGGCCGGCGAGTTCGCCGGAGCGCCGGCGGGCGTTCGTGGAGACCGTGCCCGAGGTCTTCGAGCTGCTGCGGAGCAAGGGTGTGCGGTGGGTGGCGTCGCATGACTACCCCGATTACTACCCGGACCGGCCGGGCGGCATGGTCGGGCGGGGCATCGAGGTCGAGCCGTTCGACACGAAGAAACTCGGCGAGTGGTTCGAGACGTTCCGGGGCCGGGACAGCATGCCGGCGCCGCTGAAGACCGATGACGTGTGGCTGCTGTCGCGGGCCTGGTCGACGCCGAGCGGGTTCGTCCGGGGTGCGCAGTTCGTCTTCCGGACTCTCTTCGGGCTGGCGACCGGGAAGCGGCTGTTCGGGATCGGGTCGGCGTTGACGGCGAGTCTGTTCGGAATCGTTCGTGAGCAGGGGACGTCAGTTCTGTTGAACACCCCGTTGACGGAGCTGATCGTGGAGGACGGTGCGATCGTCGGGGCCGTGGCGGGGGAAATGCGCATTAAAACGCGAAATATCATTCTCGGCGCCGGTGGCTTCGCGCGCAACACCGAGTGGCGCGAGAAGCACCACGGCACCCCGGGATTCACCTCGGCCGCCGACGGTGACCTCGGTGACCCGATCCGGCTCGCCGCCGAGGCCGGCGCGACGCTCGACCTGATGGACGACGCCTGGTGGGGCGCGTCGGTGCCGCTGCCGGACGGGCATCACCAGTTCGTGTTGTCCGAGCGGTCGATGCCGTACAGCATCGTGGTGGATCAGCAGGGTGACCGGTACACCAACGAGTCGGCCAGTTACATCGACTTCGGTCACGCCATGCTGGAGCGGTCGAACGCCATCCCCAGCTGGCTGATCCTGGACACCAGGCACCGGCGGCGTTACCTGTTCAACGCGTTCCTGACCGGCACGAAGAAGCTGCGCTCGGCGGGGATCGTCCGGTCGGCGGCGACTCTCGAGGAGCTGGCGGGCGTTCTGTCCATCGAGCCGGCTCGCTTGCGGGCGACGGTCGACCGCTTCAACGGCTTCGCCCGCAGCGGTGTCGACGAGGACTTCGGCCGGGGCCGCACGGTCTACGACAACTACTACGGCGACCCGACGGTGAAGCCCAACCCGAACCTCGGCACGATCGAGAAGGGCCCGTTCACCGCGGTCCAGCTCGTTCCCGGCGACCTGGGTACGAAAGGCGGCCTCCTCACCGACGAGAATGGTGCCGTTGTGGGCGTTTCCGGTCTCTACGCGGCGGGCAACACCACCGCGTCAGTGATGGGCCGGACCTACCCGGGCCCGGGCTCGACGATCGCGCCCGCAGTGGTGTTCGGGTACCGGGCGGGCCGGGCGGCGGCGACGAGCCTGGTCAACGGGTAACCTGAGACCTTCGCGAAGCGCCATGCCGGCGCGTGCGCGGAGACATCGAAGGAGTTGATTTCCGCCGTGGGCGGATACGGGTGGCAAGTTGTCCTCGTCGTAGTGCTGGTGCTGCTCAACGCGGCCTTTTCCGGTAGCGAGATGGCTCTCATCTCGCTACGGGAAGGCCAGTTGCAGAGACTGGAGAGGCAGTCACGCACCGGGAGGACGCTCGCCAAACTGGCGCGGGATCCGAACCGGTTCCTGGCGACCATCCAGATCGGCATCACCCTCGCCGGCTTCCTGGCCTCGGCGGCTGCCGCGGTCTCCCTGGCGCAGCCGCTGGTCAAGCCGCTGAGCTTCCTCGGTACGGCCGCCGACACCGTCGCGATCGTGCTCGTCACGATCGTCCTGACGTTCTTCACCCTGGTCATCGGTGAGCTGGCCCCGAAACGGATCGCGATGCAGCGCGCCGAGGGCTGGGCCATCATGGTCGCCCGGCCGCTCGACATCATCGCCACGATGAGCCGGCCGGTGATCTGGCTGCTCGGCAAGACCACCGACCTGGTGGTGCGCCTGGCCGGCGTCGACCCGAACGCGAGCCGCGAAGAGGTCAGCACCGAAGAGATCCGCGACATGGTCGCCCAGCAGCAGGACTTCACGGCCGAGCAGCGCACGATCATCTCCGGCGCGTTCGAGATCGCCGACCGGATCCTGCGGGAGATCCTCGTCCCCCGCCGTGACGTGCTGATCCTGCCGGCCGAGACGCCGGCGGCGGAGGCCCTGGACCGGCTGGTCGCGGGCGGTCACTCGCGGGCGCCGGTCACCGGCCCGATGGGTCTCGACGACGTCCTCGGCGTGGTCCACCTGCGTGATCTGATCGGCGCGCAGGGCCCGGTCCGCGAGTTCATGTTCAACCCGCTGTTCCTGCCGGAAACGCTGAAGGTCTCCGACGCGATGCGCCAGCTGCGGTCCCAGCACCAGCAGTTCGCCATGGTGGTCGACGAGCGCGGCGCCATCGACGGCATCATCACGATGGAAGACCTGGTCGAAGAGGTCGTCGGCGAGATCTACGACGAGACCGACCGGGACGTGCAGTCGGTCATCCGCGAAGAGGACGGGACGATGCTGCTGCCCGGCACCTTCCCGATCCACGACCTACCGGACATCGGCGTCGACATCGAGGAACTCGACGCCGGTGACTACACCACGGTCGCCGGCCTGGTCCTGGCCCGCCTCGGCCACATCCCGACCGAGACCGGCGAGACCGTCACGATCGACGGACACACCGCCGAGGTCGTCGAGATCACCGGCCGGGCGATCACCAGGTTGCGGCTGCGTCCGCTGGCCGAGAAACCGTCCGAGGACGTAGCGGTCTGACGGCTTCCGGGCGGGTGTTCTGCGCGACGTGGCTGTGTCGTGGCGCACGACGCATCCCGCCCGGTCGCGGTCCCGCTCGCCACGACTTAGGCTGCGCCGGTGTCCATGATCATCGCGTTGGCGCTGCTCGGCGCGGTGCTCGCGTTCGCGGTAGCGCGGCCCAGGGGATTGCCCGAGGCCGCCGCGGCGGTTCCCGCCGCGTTGCTGGCCGTCTGCCTAGGCCTGGTCACTCCGGCTGCGGCTCTTTCAGAGGTACGGGAATTAGCACCGACAGTGGCATTCCTGGCGGCTGTTCTGGTTCTCGCGTACACGGCGGAGCGGCACGGGGTTTTCGAATACGTCGGAGCGGTGGTGGCCCGCTCCGGCAAGGGCCGGCCCCGCCGCCTGCTCGGCGCTGTCTTCGGGGCGGCCGCGCTGACCACGGCAGTGCTCAGCCTGGACGCGACAGTGGTGCTGCTGACTCCGGTCGTCTTCGCTGTGGCGGCACGGGCCGGGGTCAGACCGAAGCCTCATGCGTACGCCTGCAACCACCTGGCCAACTCGGCGTCGTTGCTGCTGCCGGTGTCGAACCTGACGAACCTGCTGGCCTTCGCCGCGAGTGGTCTCACGTTCGCCGGTTTCGCGGCCCTGATGGCGGCGCCCTGGATCGCGGTGATCGCCGTCGAGTACCTGATCTTCCAGTTCTTCTTCGCCCGCGATCTCGACCTGCCGGCGTCGAAGGAGCCGGAGCAGCCGGGCCCGGCCCCGCGATACGCCCTGGTCATCCTGGCGGTCACGCTGGCCGGATTCGCGATCCTGCAGCCACTGGGCGTGGAACCGGCCTATGTCGCGGTGGCCGGCGCCGTCCTGATGGCGGTGCCCTTGCTGCGGCGCCGCACGATCAAGCCGTTCTCGCTGGTCGTCGAGGCGCATCCGGCGTTCTGCGCGTTCGTACTGGCCCTGGGCGTGGTGGTCCTGGCGGTCCGCGACAACGGCCTGGGCCACTGGGTGGACAAGCTGGTGCCGCACCACGACGATCTGCTGAGCCTGCTCGGGGTGGCGGTGCTGGCCGCTGTCCTGGCGAACCTGCTCAACAACCTGCCGGCGACGCTGGTGCTGCTCCCGGCGGTGTCGTCGTCACCGGGTCTGCTGCTGGCGGTGCTGATCGGGGTGAACGTAGGCCCGAACCTCACCTATGTCGGCTCCCTGGCCACCCTGCTGTGGCGCCGAATCCTGCACGCGCGAGACGCGGCCCCGCGAACGTCCGAGTTCCTCCGGCTGGGCGCCCTGACGGTGCCGCTGGGCCTGGTAGCCGCGGTGACAGCCCTCTGGGCCGGCCTCCACCTGTCCGGCATCTAACGAACCCACCCAAGAGCGCGCCGACCTGAGGCACAACCCACACCCAAAGCCGACACGGGCGTGGGTCGCGCGCTCGTGCGTGTCGAGTTGAGGTGCGATTCGCACCCGAAATCGACACGCTGGCGGGCGGGCGAGACGTGGGCACACGCAGGCGGCCGGCGGCGGTGATCAGGTCGCACCGAGTGTGTCCGTGAGCTCCTGTCTCGGCCCTGGCGTGGATGAAATCGCACCGAGCCGTTGCGTGTGACCTCACCCATGCGCACGGAGCCGTTGCGTGCGACCTCACCTACGCGGACCGCGGGTTCGTGCGACCTCACCGGAACTTGCCAGGATCGCGCGAACGGCGAGCCGGCAATGGCGGCGGCGAAACGGGCCGGCCATCGGGCACGGCCGACTGGCATGGCGAACGAGAAGGCCATTGGGCACGGCGAACTGGCACAACGAACAAGCAGGGCCGTCGGGTGGCAGCGGCCAGCAGAGCAGCGGCCGCAGAGCAGCAGCGGGCAGCAGGGCAGCAGGGCAGCAGCGGCATTCGGGCGGGCGGCGGCTGGCGCTGGCACTGGGCGCTGGGGGTGGTGGCGTCAACAGGGTGTGAATAACGGGGGTGGGGGCGTCTGCGTGGTGTGAACGGACCTGTCAACGCCAGGGCCGGCGAGATTTGCTTCGGGGGCAAGCAAAAACCTCTCGACTCTGGAGTTCTCCCGTGGCTGATCTCGGGTTCGTCGTTCTCACGGTGGCGCTGTTCGCTGCGCTGACCGTGCTGATCCGGGCGGTCGAACGCTGATGAGCGCCGTCAACGCTGTCGGCCTTGTCCTGGCCGTCGCTCTCGCTGTGTTTCTCGTGGTCGCCCTGCTCTTTCCGGAGAAATTCTGATGGCCGGCTGGATATTCGTGCTGTCGCTGGTCGCCGCCATCGTCGCGGTGTACCGGCCGTTCGGCGACTACATGTACCGGGTGGTCACCGGCACACGGCACAACGCTGTGGAACGGACCGTCTACAAGGCCGTCGGGGTCGACCCACAGGCGGGGCAGACGTGGGGTGTCTACGCCCGGTCGGTGCTGGCGTTCTCCGCGGTGTCGCTGCTCTTCCTCTATCTGTTCCTACGGGTGCAGGACAAACTGTGGCTCTCGCTCGGCCTGCCGGCGGTCACCGATCACATCGCCTGGAACACCGCGGTCAGTTTCGTGACGAACACGAACTGGCAGGCGTACTCGGGTGAGTCCACGATGGGCCATTTTGTGCAGATGGCCGGGCTCACCGTGCAGAACTTCGTCTCGGCGAGTGTCGGCATCGCGGTCGCGGTCGCGTTGATGCGGGGCTTCGCGGCGAAGAAGAAGACGCTGCTCGGCAACTTCTGGGTCGACCTGACCCGGATCACGCTGCGGATCCTGCTGCCGATCTGCGTGCTCGCGACGTTGATCTTCATGGTCGCGGGTGTGGTGCAGAACCTCTCCGGCGGCACCGACGTGACCACGCTGACCGGCGCGGCGCAGCACGTCACCGGCGGTCCGGTCGCCTCCCAGGAAGCGATCAAGGAGTTGGGCACGAACGGCGGCGGTTTCTACAACGCGAACTCGGCGCACCCGTTCGAGAACCCGACGACCTGGACGAACTGGCTGCAGATCTTCCTGATCCTGCTGATCCCGTTCAGTCTGCCCCGGGTGTTCGGCCGGATGGTCGGGCAGAACCGGCAGGGTTACGCGATCGCCGCGGTGATGGCGATCCTCGCCATCGGCAGCATCGCCCTGACGGTCGCCTTCGAGAACCACGGCGGCGGTACGGTCCCGCAGGCGGTGGGCTCGGCCATGGAGGGCAAGGAGACCCGGTACGGCGTGACCGGCTCGGCCGTTTTCGCCGCTGCCACGACGCTGACCTCGACCGGTGCGGTCAACTCGTTCCACGACTCGTACACCGCGCTCGGCGGCATGATGCCGATGGTCAACATGATGCTCGGCGAGGTCGCGCCCGGCGGCACCGGCTCGGGTCTTTACGGCATGCTGATCCTCGCTGTGATCACGGTGTTCGTCGCCGGACTGATGGTCGGCCGCACGCCGGAGTACCTCGGGAAGAAGATCGGCGCCCGCGAGATGAAGTTGGCGTCGCTGTACTTCCTGGTCACCCCGATCCTCGTACTCGCCGGAACAGCGGTGGCTTTCGCCACCGGCAACAACACCACAGCGCTCAATCTGGGACCGCACGGTCTCTCCGAGGTTCTGTACGCCTTCACGAGCGCCGCCAACAACAACGGCTCTGCCTTCGCCGGCATCACGGTGAACACCGGATGGTGGGACACCGCGCTCGGACTCGCCATGCTGCTGGGCCGTTTCCTGCCACTGATCCTGGTCCTCGCGCTGGCCGGGTCGCTGGCGAAACAGCAGCCGGTACCCGAGTCCGAGGGCACGCTGCCCACCCACCAGCCGCTCTTCGTCGGCATGGTCGCCGGCGTGACGGTCGTGCTGGTCGCTCTCACCTTCCTCCCCGCTCTCGCACTCGGACCCCTCGCGGAGGGCCTCTCATGACCGCCGTACTCGACAAGCACGCCGACAAGCACGCCGGCGAACCCGCCACCGGAACGGCACAGAAGCCGGTCAAGGCCGGCCTCATCGACCCGAAACAGTTCGGCAAGAGCCTGCCGGACGCGCTGCGCAAGCTCGACCCGCGCACCCTGTGGCGCAACCCGGTGATGTTCATCGTCGAGGTCGGCGCGGTCTTCACCACGGTTCTGTCGATCGCCGACCCGAGCCTGTTCGCCTGGCTGATCACCGGCTGGCTCTGGCTCACCGTGATCTTCGCGAACCTCGCCGAGGCGGTCGCCGAGGGCCGGGGCAAGGCGCAGGCCGCCGCGCTCCGATCGGCCAAACAGGACGCCGTCGCGATCCTGGCCGACGGTACGGAGATCGCCGCCACGCAGCTCAAGCAGGGCGACGTGGTCGTGGTCGAGGCCGGCCAGATCATTCCCGGTGACGGCGACGTCATCGAGGGCATCGCCAGCGTCGACGAGTCGGCGATCACCGGCGAGTCGGCACCGGTGATCCGGGAGTCCGGCGGCGACCGGTCGGCCGTCACCGGCGGCACGAAGGTGCTCAGCGACCGGATCGTCGTCCGGATCACCCAGAAGCCCGGGGAGAGCTTCGTCGACCGGATGATCGCGCTGGTCGAGGGCGCGAACCGGCAGAAGACGCCGAACGAGATCGCCCTGAACATCCTGCTCGCCGCGCTCACCGTGATCTTCCTGCTCGCGGTGGTGACGCTGCAGCCCCTCGCGATCTTCTCGAAGGCCTACCAGGCGGCGGCGCCGGACACCTCGGCGATCGACGGGAACGGCGTCACCGGCATCGTGCTCGTGTCGCTGCTGGTATGTCTGATTCCGACCACGATCGGCGCGCTGCTCTCGGCGATCGGCATCGCCGGCATGGACCGTCTCGTGCAACGCAACGTCCTCGCCATGAGCGGCCGGGCCGTCGAGGCGGCCGGTGACGTGAGCACGCTGCTGCTCGACAAGACCGGCACGATCACTCTCGGAAACCGGCAAGCCTCGGAACTCGTACCCCTGAATGGGGTTGATCCGCAAGATCTCGCCGACGCGGCGCAACTGGCCAGCCTGGCTGATGAGACGCCCGAAGGGCGTTCGGTGGTGGTTCTCGCCAAGAACGAGTACGGGATCCGGGAGCGCGAGCCGGGGCTGATCGGCGGGGCGACGTTCGTGCCGTTCACCGCGCAGACCCGGATGAGCGGTGTGGACATCGGCGATCGCAAGATCCGCAAGGGTGCCGCGGCCGCGGTGATCAAGTGGACCGGGTCGTCGAGCGCTGAGGTGGACGCGATCGTCGGCCGGATCAGCGACCAGGGTGGCACACCGCTCGTGGTGGCCGAAAACGATCGGATCCTCGGCGTCATCCACCTCAAGGACGTGGTGAAGGCCGGGATGAAGGCGCGGTTCGACGAGATGCGCCGGATGGGCATCCGGACCGTGATGATCACCGGTGACAACCCGCGCACCGCGGCCGCGATCGCCGCCGAGGCCGGCGTCGACGACTTCCTCGCCGAGGCGACGCCGGAGGACAAGCTCGCGCTGATCAAGAAGGAGCAGCAGGGCGGCCGGCTGGTCGCGATGACCGGTGACGGCACCAACGACGCGCCGGCCCTGGCGCAGGCGGACGTCGGCGTCGCGATGAACACCGGCACGTCGGCCGCGAAAGAGGCCGGCAACATGGTCGACCTCGACTCCGACCCGACCAAGCTCATCGAGATCGTGGAGATCGGCAAGCAGCTTCTGATCACCCGGGGCGCACTGACGACGTTCTCGATCGCCAACGACATCGCCAAGTACTTCGCGATCATCCCGGCGATGTTCGCGGCGGTCTACCCGGGCCTGGACACGCTCAACATCATGCGGCTGCACTCGCCGGGCTCGGCGATCCTGTCGGCGGTCGTCTTCAACGCCATCGTGATCGTCTTCCTGATCCCGCTCGCGCTGCGCGGTGTCCGGTACCGGCCGTCGTCGGCGAGCGCGCTGCTGCGCCGCAACCTGCTGGTTTACGGCCTCGGCGGTGTGATCGCGCCGTTCCTCGGCATCAAGCTCATCGACCTGTTCATCCAGCTCATCCCCGGGATCTGATCCACATGAGAATTCCTTCATGGCTCGCTCAGCACGTTGCCGCGCTGCGGGCGCTGCTCGTCTTCACTGTTCTGCTGGGTATCGCGTATCCGCTGGTGTTCGTGGGCGTGGCGAAGATACCCGGAATTTCCGATCAATCGGGTGACCTCACGCTGATCGGCCAGTCCTTCACCGATGCCGACGGCAACCCGGTCACCAAGTACTTCCAGAGCCGGCCGTCGGCGGGCGGTTACGACCCGACGGCGACCGGCGCCAGCAACCTGGGCCCGGAGAGTGTCGTCGACACCCTGTCCGATGATCCCGAGGAGGCTTCACAGAGCCTGCTCACCCAGGTCTGTGCGCGCAGCCTCGCGATCGGCAAGCTGGAGGGTGTGGACGGCAGCCGGCCTTTCTGCACGGCCGACGGCGTCGGCGCGGTCCTCGCGGTCTTCCACCGCGACGGCTTCACCGGCCCGATCACCCGGGTGGTCGCGGTCAACCAGACCGATGTTCCGTTCGTCACGACCTATCAGGGTGTGACGGTGGAGCCGGCCACCAACGGCGAGGACTAC
Source organism: Actinoplanes lutulentus (assembly GCF_003259845.1). Classification (GTDB taxonomy): domain Bacteria; phylum Actinomycetota; class Actinomycetes; order Mycobacteriales; family Micromonosporaceae; genus Actinoplanes; species Actinoplanes lutulentus. The sequence goes on along the minus strand of NZ_QLMJ01000007.1, from coordinate 118,386 downwards.
CAGGCTCTCGGCGGTGTGATCACCCCGATCCGCGGTGACGCCCCGGCCGACCCGGTCGTCCCGGCGGACGCCGTGACCGCCAGCGGCAGCGGCCTCGACCCGCAGATCAGCCCGGCGTACGCCGAGCTCCAGGCACCGCGAATCGCCCGCGAGCGGGGGATCAGCCTGGACCGGGTGCACGAGCTGATCGAGCAGAACACCGACGGCCGGGCACTGGGCTTCATGGGCGAACCGGCGGTCAACGTCCTGAAGCTGAACCTCGCTCTGGACGGCAGCTGACCCATGGCTCGCGGCGAACTGCGGATCTACTTAGGTGCGGCGCCCGGCGTCGGTAAGACGTACACGATGCTGGAAGAGGCGCACCGGCGCGCCGGGCGCGGGACCGACGTGGTCATCGCCCTGGTCGAGACGCACGGCCGCAAGCACACCGCCGCGATGACGGGCGACCTGGAGGTGGTGGCGCGCCGCGAGCTGACCTATCGCGGCGCGGCCTTCGCCGAGATGGACCTCGACGCGGTGCTGGCCCGCCGGCCCGAGGTGGCGGTCGTCGACGAGCTGGCGCACACGAACGTGCCGGGCACCCGGAACCCGAAGCGCTGGCAGGACGTCCAGGAGCTGCTCGACGCCGGGATCGACGTGCTGACCACGGTGAACGTGCAGCACCTCGAATCGCTCAACGACGTGGTCGCCCGGATCACCGGGGTCGAGCAGCGGGAGACCGTGCCGGACTCGTTCGTCCGGGGCGCCGGCCAGGTCGAACTGGTCGACATGACGCCGGAGGCGCTGCGGCGGCGGATGGCGCACGGCAACGTGTACCGGCCGGAGAAGGTCGACGCGGCGCTGGGTAACTATTTCCGTACCGGGAACCTGACCGCGCTGCGGGAGCTGGCGCTGCTCTGGCTCGCTGACAAGGTGGAGCAGCAGCTCGGCCAGTACCGGGCCGACCACGACATCGAAGCCACCTGGGAGACCCGGGAACGGGTGGTGGTCGCGCTGACCGGCGGCCCGGAGGGTGACACGCTGATCCGGCGGGCCGCCCGGATCGCCGCCCGCGGCAAGGGCGCCGACCTGCTCGCCGTGCACGTGACCCGCAGCGACGGGCTGGCCGGCGCGAACCCGGCCGAGCTGGCCCGTCAGCGGGTGCTCGCCGAGAGCCTCGGCGGCACGTATCACCAGGTCGTCGGCACCGACGTGCCGCAGGCGCTGCTCGAATTCGCCCGGGGAGTGAACGCCACCCAGATCGTGCTCGGCGCGTCCAGCCGGGGCCGGCTCGCGCGGATGCTCGCGGCCGGCGTCGGTGTCACCACGATCGCCCGGTCCGGCTCGATCGACGTGCACCTGGTCCCGCACGAACTGGCCGGCCGGGGCCGTCGCCGCGGTCCGCTGCCGCCCGCGCTGTCCCGGGGCCGGCGGATCGCCGGTTTTGGCACCGCGCTGCTCGGCCTGCCGCTGCTCACCGCCGCGCTGGAGATCGGCCCGGCGCTGCCGCTCGTCGACGACATCCTGCTCTTCCTGGTCGCGGTCGTCGGGGTGGCGCTGGTGGGCGGGCTGTGGCCGGCGCTGGTCGCCGCGGTCGGCGGTTCGCTGCTGCTGAACTGGTACTTCACCCCGCCGCTCGGCCGGTTCACCATCGCCGAGGGGCAGAACCTGCTCGCCCTGGTGATCTTCGTGGGGGTGGCGGTCGCGGTCAGCTGGGTGGTCGACACCGCGGCCCGGCGTACCCGGCAGGCGGCTCTCGCCTCGGCCGAGGCGCAGACCCTGGCGACCGTGGCCGGCAGCGTGCTGCGTGGTCAGCGGCCGTTGCTGGCGCTGCTCGACCGGCTTCGCGAGACGTTCGCCCTCGACTCGGTGACGCTGCTGGACGCGGGTGTTGCCGTCGCGTCCGTCGGTGAGGTGCGGGGTCCGGCCGACGCCGAGGTCAAGGCCGACGACGACGTGCTGGTCCAGCTGCGCGGACGCACCCTCGAAGCGTCCGACCGGCGGATCGTCGAGGCCTTCGCCGCCCAGGCCGCTGTCGCGTTGCGCCAGGAGCGCCTGGCCGCCGAGGCGGCCACCGCGAAACCCCTCGCCGAAGCGGATCGGTTGCGCACCGCGTTGCTCGCTGCCGTGAGCCACGACCTTCGTACGCCCTTGGCGTCCGCGAAGGCGTCGGTCGCCAGTCTCCGCAGCTCGGATGTGGAGTTCGACGAGGAGGACCGGGCCGAGTTGCTGGCGACCGCCGACGAGTCCCTCGACCGGCTGGACCGTCTGGTCGCGAACCTGCTCGACATGAGCCGGTTGCAGGCCGGAGCACTCGGGGTCAGTCCGGTCGAGGTCGGCGCCGAGGAAGTCGTACCCCTGGCTCTTGATGATCTCGGCCCGGAGGGCCGGACGGTGACCGTGCGTGTCCCGGAAGATCTCCCGATGTTGCACGCCGATCCGGGCCTGCTGGAGCGGATCCTGGTGAACCTGCTCGCCAACGCGCTGCGGTACAGCACGCCGGACGCACCGCCGATGATCACCGGAAGCACGCACGGCGACACCGTGGAGCTGCGGGTCATCGATCACGGGCCGGGGATTCCGAGCGATCGGTGGGACGACGTGTTCCTGCCGTTCCAGCGGCTCGGCGATCGGGACAACCACACCGGCGTCGGGCTCGGGCTGGCGCTGTCCCGGGGCCTGACCGAGGCGATGGGCGGCACGCTGACGCCGGAGGAGACCCCGGGCGGCGGTCTCACCATGATCTTGTCGCTGCCGATCGCCTTCCTCGGCCGGATGGAATGATCCATGCATGGTTCGCGAACGCGCCGCGGTGTCCCGGAGGAGGCAGACCGCCGGGTTTCTCACCGCACTGATCGGGCTGCCGGTGCTCACCGGCCTGCTCGCCGCGCTGCCCGATCCGTCGCTGGTCACCGACATCCTGCTGTTCCTGGTGGCGGTCGTCGGGGTGGCGCTGATCGGCGGGCTGTGGCCGGCGCTGCTCGCCGCGGTCGGGGGTTCGCTGCTGCTGAACTGGTTCTTCACCCCGCCGTACGGGCACTTCCTGGTGGCACAGCGGGAAAACCTGCTGGCGTTGGTGATCTTCGTGGGCGTGGCCGTCGCGGTGAGCTGGGTGGTCGACACCGCCGCCCGCCGGACCCTGGAGGCCGCGCAGGCGTCCGCCGAGGCGCGGATGCTCGCGACGGTGGCCGGCAGCGTGCTGCACGGCGAGCGGCCGCTCATGGCGTTGCTCGATCGGCTCCGGGAGACGTTCGCGATGGATTCGGTGACGTTGCTGGACGCCGGTGAGGTGGTCGTGTCGGTAGGCGAGCCCGCCGGCCCGGCCGACGTCGAGGTCCGTGCCGACGGCGATGTCGTCGTTCAGTTCCGCGGGCGGGTCCTGGAAGCGTCCGACCGGCGGATCGTCGAGGCGTTCGCGGCCCAGGCGGCGGTGGCTCTGCGTCAGGAACGGCTGGCCGCCGAGGCCGCCACGGCCAAGCCGCTCGCCGAGGCCAACAGGTTGCGGACCGCGTTGCTCGCGGCGGTGAGCCACGATCTGCGTACGCCTCTCGCATCGGCGAAAGCGTCGGTGGCGTCGTTGCGCAGCTCCGACGTGGAGTTCGACGACGAGGACCGGGCCGAGTTGCTCGCCACTGCCGACGAGTCGCTCGACAAACTGGGCCGGCTCGTGGCGAATCTGCTGGACATGAGCCGGTTGCAGGCCGGAGCACTCGGGGTGTCCGCCGTCGAGGTGGGCGCCGAGGACGTCGTACCCCCGGCTCTTGATGATCTCGGCCCGGAGGGCCGGACGGTGACCGTGCGCGTCCCGGATGATCTCCCACCGCTGCGCGTCGATCCTGGCCTGCTGGAACGCGTGCTGGTCAATCTGCTGGCCAACGCGCTGCGTTACAGCCCGGAGGGCAGGCCGCCGATGATCACCGCGAGTGCGCATGGCGAGACCGTGCAGCTGCGGGTGATCGATCATGGGCCGGGCATTCCGGTGGACCGATGGGACGATGTGTTCCTGCCGTTCCAGCGGCTCGGCGACCGGGACAACCACAGCGGTGTGGGGCTCGGCCTGGCGCTGTCCCGGGGCCTCACCGAGGCGATGAGCGGCACACTTACCCCTGAAGAGACCCCGGGAGGCGGCCTTACCATGATCATTTCGCTGCCGGCTTTCTCATGATTCGCATCCTCGTCGTCGACGACGAGCCCCAGATCGTCCGGGCACTGCGGATCAACCTCAAGGCCCGAGGGTACGAGGTTGACACCGCCCGTGATGGCGCGTCAGCACTGCATCTCGCCGCTCATCACCACCCTGACCTGGTTGTTCTCGACCTCGGGCTGCCGGACATGGAGGGCACCGAGGTGATCGGCGGCCTGCGCGGCTGGACCAACGTGCCGATCATCGTGCTCTCCGGGCGGGCCGACAGCACCGACAAGGTAGCGGCGCTCGACGCCGGCGCCGACGACTACGTGACCAAGCCGTTCGGCGTCGATGAGCTGCTCGCCCGGATCCGGGCGGTGACCCGGCGGATCCAGCCGTCGGATTCCTCGCCGATTGTCAAGATCGGTTCCTATACCGTGGATCTCTCCGAGCGTTCGATCAGCCCGGACGTCCGGCTCACGCCGACCGAGTGGCAGCTGCTCGAACACCTGATCCGGCACCCCGGGAAGCTGATCACCCAGCGGGAGCTGCTGCACGACGTGTGGGGGCCGCAGTACCAGACCGAGACGAACTACCTGCGGCAGTACATGGCCCGGTTGCGCCGCAAGCTGGAGGCCGACCCGGCACGGCCGCAGCATTTGATCACGGAGCCCGGGATGGGGTATCGCTTTCGGCCTTAATCCCTGACGTTTCGGGCCGATGGTAGGGAAGGACCTGGCGACTTTCCCTGAGGAGACCCATGCGGTTGTTCGGTTCCCGTCAGGCGGCCCCCGAGGCCGCCCGCCCCGTGCCCCGGGATGTCGAGGCGCTGGAGGAGCTGGTCCTCGCACTGGACAACGCGATCGACGAGAGCACCGCCTGGCGGATCACGGTGGCCAGCACTGTCGAGTCGTATGGCTTCTCCTACGGCGCGGTCTGGGTGCCGGAGGGCGGGCAACTACGCCTGATGCACGAGACCGGCCGGATCGCGCCGCAGCTGCAGAGCGCCGCCGGCGGTGTCACCCCGGGCCGGACCATCCCCGCCGACACCGGGATGGTCGGCAGGGCGTTCCGTACCCGGCAGGCCGTGTACGCCGAGTCGGCCGACGAGTGCGGCGACTGCCGGCGCGGGCAGGCCGCGTTCCAGAACGGCATGGTCGGCGCCGTGGTGGTGCCGGTGGTCAAGGGCGCCGAGGTGCACGCGGTGCTGGAGTACTACTCGCCGTTGCCGCTCTATCTCGACGCGAACCGGCGGGAGAAGTTCACCGCCCTCGCCCGGATCGCCGAACGGGCCAGGGCCAGCGCGGTCGCCGCCGCCGAGCTGCGTCAGGTGGCCGACGACCGTACCGCCGTGACCACCGTGGTCACCAGGCTCGGCACCGCCGCGGACAGCCAGAGCGCGATCCGGACCGCCCTGGACAGCGTGCGCAGCGCGTTCGGCTGGGCGTACGGGTCGTACTGGGAGGTGGACCCGGACGAGAACGTGCTGAAGTTCCAGGTCGAGTCGGGATCGGCCGGCGACGAGTTCCGCCGGGTCACCCTGGCCGCCACGTTCGCCGAGGGTGTCGGGCTCTCCGGCCGCGCCTGGCGGGCCAAGGACCTGGTCTTCGTCCGCGACCTCGCCGAGATCACCGACTGTGTGCGGGCGCCCGCGGCGCAGCGGGCCGGCGTCCGGTCCGGCGTCTGCTTCCCGATCATGAGCGGTGACCGGATCGTCGGCACCATGGACTTCTTCACCACCGAGTACATCGACCTCTCGCCGTCCCGTGCCGCCTCGTTGCGCAACGTGCAGCAGCTCGTCTCGCAGCGACTGGACGTCATGCGTGGCAGCGAACGGGCCGCCCACAACGCCCGCGCCCTGCTCGACACCGTCGAGCGGCTGCGTAGTGCCAGTGGCGACGCCACCTCGGTGGCCGAGCAGGCGGTCGACCGCGCCTCCGCGATGACCGCCGAGGTCGCCGCGCTCGGCCAGGCGTCCGCCGCGATCGGGGACGTCATCAAGATCATTGAGTCGATCGCCGAGCAGACCAACCTGCTGGCACTGAACGCCACCATCGAGGCGGCCCGCGCGGGGGAGAGCGGCAAGGGCTTCGCCGTGGTGGCCGGTGAGGTCAAGGAGCTCGCCCGGGAGACCGCCGAGGCCACCAAGAAGGTCGCCGACCAGATCGCCGGCATCCAGGCCAGCGCCGAGACCGTCGCCGCGGGCATCCACACCACCAGCGAGACCATCGGCAAGATGGACAGTGTGCAGGCCAGCATGAACGAGGTGCTCGCCGAGCAGGCGGAGATGGCTCGGGCGTTGCAGGGCTAACTCGTTCGATTCTCGGGCTGTCACGCGCTGGGCTTTGCGCCAGGATGTGTGTCGTACAGCACACCCGAGGGGAGCGAGCATGAGCGGCGTTCGATTGCTGGTGGGCACCCGTAAAGGTGCTTTTATCCTGACATCTGATCATGAGCGGGAGAAATGGGAGGTGAGCGGGCCGCATTTCCCGGGGTGGGAGATCTACCACGTGAACGGCTCGCCCGCGAACCCCGACCGGCTCTGGGCCTCCGCGTCCGGCGGCTGGTTCGGCCAGGTCATCCACCGGTCCGACGACGGCGGGAAGTCGTGGGACCAGGTCGACCACGACTTCGTCTACCAACCCCCGGTCGGAGATCATCTTTGGTACGACGGGACATCGCGCCCGTGGGAGTTCAAACGGATCTGGCACATCGAGCCGTCCCGGACCGACCCCGACGTCGTTTATGCCGGCGCTGAGGACGCGGCTCTGTACAAGTCGACCGATGGTGGGCAGAAGTGGGTTGAGCTGGCCGGTCTGCGTACCCATGCCTCGGCTCCGAAATGGCAGCCCGGCGCCGGAGGCATGTGCCTGCACACCATCATTCTCGACCCGGTGAACCCGGACCGGATCTTCGTGGCGATCTCGGCGGCCGGCGCGTTCCGCAGCGATGACGGTGGCGTCAGCTGGCTGCCGATCAACAAGGGCCTCGTCTCGGACGGCATCGCCGACCAGGACGCCGAGGTCGGGCATTGTGTGCACCGGCTCGCGCAGCATCCGTCCCGGCCGGACACGCTGTTCATGCAGAAGCACTGGGACGTCATGCGTACCGATGACGCCGGTGCGAACTGGCGTGAGGTCAGCGGGGATCTGCCGACCGACTTCGGATTCCCGATCGCGGTACACGCGCACGAGCCGGAGACGATTTACGTCGTGCCGATCACCAGCGATTCGCTGCATTATGTGATGGACGGCAAGCTGCGGGTCTATCGCAGCCGGACCGGTGGGGATTCGTGGGAGCCGCTGACCAACGGGCTGCCGCAGGAGCACGTTTATGTGAACGTGCTGCGCGACGCCATGGCCGTCGACACGCTCGACGAGTGCGGCATCTACTTCGGAACCAGCGGTGGGCAGGTGTACGGCTCCTCGGACAGCGGGGATTCGTGGCGTGCGCTGGTGCGTGATCTGCCGCCGGTGTTGTCCGTGGAAGTGCAGGTCCTGCCGTGATCCGGGTGATCCTGCCGCCGCATCTGCGGACTCTGGCGAAGGTGGAGCGGGAGGTCTCGGTTTCGGTCTCCTCGCCGGTCACCCAGCGGAGTGTGCTGGACGCGGTGGAGAAGGAATATCCGATGCTGCTCGGGACGATGCGGGATCGGCGTACCGGGAAGAGGCGGCCGTTGGTGCGGTTCTTCGCGTGTGAGGAGGATCTGTCCAATGAGTCGCCGGATGCTGATCTGCCGGAGCGGGTGGTTAAAGGGGAGGAGCCGTTCATGGTGGTGGGGGCTATGGCCGGTGGGTGAGTACTGAGTTTTGAAATGGGATCGGCGGCCGGGGGTTTGGTTCCCCGGCCGCCGATTTTTTTTCGTGCTTATTCGATGGTGATGCCGAGGTCGGCGGGGGTTTCGGTTGCTGCCGGAGTCTCAGTGGCTGGGGCTTCCGTTTCTGCTGGGGTTTCCGTGGCGGCCGGGGTTTCCGTTACTGCTGGAGTGTCGGTGGCGGCCGGGGTTTCAGTAGCCGCCGGGGTTTCCGTTGCCGCCGGAGTCTCTGTTGCCGGCGGGGTGTCGGTTGTTGCCGGGGTTTCCGTAGTCGCCGGGGTTTCGGTTACGGCCGGGGTTTCGGTCGCTGCCGGTGCGGCGGTTTCGGTCGGGGCTGGGGTGTCGGTGGGTTCCGGAGCCGGTGTTTCTGGCGTGCCCGGCACTGGGGCTGGTCCGCCCGGCAGCGGGCCTGGGCCTTGGCCTGGGCCTTGGTCACCCGGTGTTCCTGGTCCGGCAGGGCCGCCCTGCCATGCGGGTGCGCCGCTCTCGTATTCGACGTACAGGACATACAGCTTCCGTGCGCCCGCGAACTGTTGTTCACACTCGTGCTGGTCCCAGAACTCGAGGCGGGAGCCGAGCCTGCTGATCGCCTCGCAGGCCACCTTGGTCTCGTAGTGGCCGGCGACGCTCGGTGGGGCGTCCGGCGGCGGGTTCCCGGGCGATGCCAGGGCGGGACCGGCCCCGAACGTCGCACCCGCCAGGACGCCGAGACCGGCGATGGTCAGACTCCGTGTCGCCTTACTCATGTCGTACCTTTCCCGTTTCGTTGGTCATGACCCGGACAGCTGAGCACGGCTAATCCGAGCCTTTCTCGCGTACCCAAGGGGTTGGCCTTGAAGGGCCAAGGCGGGTGACCGCTTACGATCTGAAGATGGTCAGACGGACCGGGGAAGCAACCCGCGAGGAGATCCGAACGGCGGCGACCCGCCTGTTCCGGGAACGTGGTTTCGCCCGAACCTCGGTGCGCGACATCGCCGCCCTCGCCAGCAGCAACCCAGCCTTGGTGATCCGGCACTTCGGTACGAAGGAACTGCTGTTCCTGGAGACCATGCACCTGACGATCGACGACGAGCCACTGCTGAACGTGCCGCCCGAACAGCTGGGCGAACGCTTCATCGAACGCCTGCTGGCCGACGACGACATCCGCGGCGTGTACTTGGCGCTGGTCCGAGGCAGCAACGAGGCCCAGATCAAGTCCCGCCTGCAGGACATCCACGAGAAGACGTTCGTGGGCCCACTGCGATCCCGGCTGGTCGGCCCGGACGCCGACATCCGTGCCCGTTTGGCCGCGGCGGTGATCGGCGGGTTGCTGTACGCGCTCTGGGTGGTGGGTGATGAGGTGCTGGTGGCGGCGGACCCTCGTGAGCTGGTGGTTCGTTACGGGGCACTGCTCCAGCAGATCCTGACGCCATCGGCCTGAGCGGGCTCGCCGGTCCGAGTTATAGGGGTTTGCGGCGGTGTCCGGCCGGAGTTTGTCCGGTGGTGCTCAGCTGGAGTCTGCTCGGTGATGCTCAGCCGGAGTCTGTTCGGCGGCGTTCAGCCGGGGGTCTGTCCGGCGGCGTTCGGCCGACGTCTGCTCGGTGGTGCTTCCGGGGTCGGTGGCCCGGGTATGCCTGACGACCGTAAGCACGAGCCGGTCGGACTCCGGCTTGTGCTTGTGGTCGTGTCAGCGGCTTGTAGACGACCGTGAGCGCGAGCCGGTCAGGGCCGGCTTGTGCTTGTGGTCGTGAAAGTGGCCTGCGGGCGACCGTGAGCGCGAGCCGGTTGGGGCCGGCTTGTGCTTGTGGTCGTGTCAGCGGCCTGTGGACGACCCGGAGCGCTGGCCGGGGCGCGGCCGGCTCGCGCTCGGGGTCGTGCCGGCGGGTTTGTGGGTGACCGCGGGCGTGGTTGGTGCTCGGGAGGGGCGGTGAACGCACGCGATCGGCGGTGAGCGCACGCGATCACGAACTGCGTGCGCTGGCTGCCCCCATGACGGCAGCCAGCGCACGCGGAGGTTCAACGTGTGCGCTGGCCGCCCTTCCCGGCGGCCTTCGGCGGGGTTTCGGCGCGGGAAGGGTGGCTGGGGTCGCACATAACCGCAACGTGTGCCCACATCCCTGCCCTGGCCGTGATGAGGTCGCACGGAGGGACATTGTGCGACCTGGTCCATGCCGGTTCGGGCGATCGTGTGGTTCTGTCCACGTGTCTCGGGCCCACCGTGTGCCCTCGATTCCGCCCTCATGTGGCCGGCGTTGATCACTGAGGCGCCTACCGGTACCGCCGCTCGCCAGACAACGCGACCCGGATGACTTGCAGCCGGTGCGGAGGGTGCTTGCGGCTTCGCGTGTCGACTTCGGGTCCGGATTACACCTGAAGTCGACACACACGGATGGCTTCCGCGTTGTGTGTGGGTTTGAGGTGCGAATCGCACCCGAAATCGACACGCGGATGGTCCAGCGAGAACGGGGGCACACCGTGGGCTCTCGTCAAGCCTTGATGGGAGCGCACGGTGTGCCCCTGTCGGGGCTGCCGCTTGGGGCTGGCTGGAGGCAGTGGGGGCTGTTGCTTGGCTGGGTAGCCCCCGTCGGGCTTGTTACTGGACTGACCAGCCTCCGTCGGAGGGGAGGATTACGCCGTTCAGGTTTACTCCGTCGTCGCTCAGCAGGAACGTGATCGAGGCGGCCAGGTGCTCGGCCAGCGCGACCGGGGGGATGGTGCGCAGGTGCGGGCCGGTGCGGGCCAGGCCGTACTCGGACTGGTTGCGCGGGACCATGCCGGTTGCCACGCCGCCCGGGGCTACCGCGTTGACGCGGATGCCCTCCGGGCCGTACATGAAGGCGGTGTTCTTCGTGATGCCGACGACCGCGTGCTTCGACGCCGTGTAGGCGACGCCGGCCGCGTTGCCGCGCAGGGCCGCTTCGGAGGCCACGTTGACGATCGAGCCGTTCTTCGCCGCCAGCATCGACGGGGCGACGGCGCGGGTCAGTTTGAAGACGCCGTCGACGTTCACGGCGAAGACGCGCTCCCAGACGGCGTCGGCGGTCTCGTGGATCGGGGTGAAGTCGTCGACCACGCCGGCCACGTTGGCGAGGCCGTCGATGCGGTCGCCGGCGGCCTCGATGATGCGGGCCACGTCGTCGGCCTTGGTGATGTCGGCGGTCACCGGGATGACCGACGAGCCCAGACCGGCAGCGAGGTCGGTCAGACCCTGGGAGCTGATGTCGACGGCCACGACCCGGCCGCCCTCGCGGACGATGCGGGACGCGGTGGCCCGGCCGATGCCGGAGGCGGCGCCGGTGACGATCACGGTCTTGCCGTCGAAGCGGCCCGGCGTGATCTTCTCGCGCCAGCCGGAACCGCCGTCGTCGGTGGGTGCGACGCCGCCGTTGACCGACAGGACCAGGTGGTCGACGGCCTCCTGCGGGATCTGGCCCTGGCTCATGGCGACCAGCTGCTGCAACGGCAGGCCGCGGGCCGGGGCGAGGCGGGACTCGTCGAAGTCACCGCCCTGGCCGAGAAGCGCCCGGATGGCGGGGCCGCCCTCCGCGTGGTCGAGCCACTCACCCACCGTGCTGGAAGCGCCAAGCGACATCTTCGATTCCTCTCGATACAAGGCTGACCTGCAAAAACGTCGAAGTCAACTTAGTTTACTTCGGTGCTTTCGCCAAGAGAACCCGGGATTCGCCGAGAGGTCCCCGGGATTCGCCAATCACGCCCCGGGAGATCGGTCAGCGGGCGACGATCAAGAAATGCCCGTCCTGAGCCGCCGACAGGTCAATGTCGTCTTCGTCGCGATCCTGCTCGGGATGCTGCTGGCAGCCCTCGACCAGACGATCGTGTCCACCGCGCTGCCGACGATCGTGGCGGACCTCGGCGGTGCCGGGCACATGTCCTGGGTCGTCACGGCGTACCTGCTGGCCGAGACGATCGCGACGGTGCTGGCCGGCAAGTTCGGTGACCTCTTCGGCCGCAAACTGGTCTTCCAGATCAGCGCGGTGATCTTCGTGGCCGGCTCGGCGCTCTGCGGTCTGGTGCAGGACATGCTGATGCTGGTGGGCGCCCGCGCGATCCAGGGCATCGGCGCCGGCGGCCTGATGGTGACCGCGATGGCGCTGATCGCCGACGTCATCCCGCTGCGCGAACGCGGCAAGTATCAGGGCGCGCTCGGCGCGGTCTTCGGCGTCACCACGGTGGTCGGGCCCACCCTGGGCGGGTTGTTCACCGACCATCTGAGCTGGCGCTGGGCGTTCTACATCAACGTGCCGATCGCGATCATCGTGATCGCGATGGCGGCCAAGGCCATCCCGTCGATCAAGGCGGGGGGCAAGCCGGTCATCGATTACGCCGGCATCGGCCTGATCGCGGCCGCAGCGACCACGATGATCCTGGCGCTGGAGTGGGGTGGCAGCGAGTACGCCTGGAGCTCCCCCACGATCATCGGCATGTTCGCCGGCTCGATAGCCCTGTTCGCCGCGTTCGTCGTCGTCGAGATGCGGGCGAGGGAGCCGATGCTGCCGATGCGGCTGTTCCGCAACTCGGTCTTCTCGGTCTGCTCGACGCTCAGCTTCATCGTCGGGTTCGCGATGCTCGGGGCGATGACGTTCCTGCCCACCTATCTGCAGTACGTCGACGGGGTGACGGCCACCGGATCCGGCGTACGGACGCTGCCGATGGTGGCCGGGCTCTTCATCATGTCGATCCTCTCCGGCAACGTGGTCAGCCGCACCGGCCGGTACAAGATGTTCCCGATCGCCGGCGGCGCCGTGATGACGGTCGGGCTCTACCTCATGTCGACAATGGGTACGACCACCAGCACCTGGCTCGAATCGCTGTACATGTTCATCCTGGGCGCCGGCATCGGCCTGTCCATGCAGGTGCTCACGATCGTCGTGCAGAACACCGTGCCGTACGCCGACCTCGGTACCGCCACCTCGGGTGTGACGTTCTTCCGTACCCTGGGAAGTTCGTTCGGAACGGCGATCTTCGGCACTCTGTACTCCAGCCATCTGGAGGGTGATCTGACCGGCGCGATCACCACGACCGGGGTCTCGCCGGCCGTGGCGCAGAGCCCGACCGCGCTCAACGCGCTCGACGAGGCTCTGTCCGGGCCGATCATCGCGGCGTACGCGGACGCGATCAACTACGTCTTCCGCTGGGTGGTCCCGGTCGCCGTGCTCGGGTTCCTGGTGGCCTGGCTGCTCAAGGAACTACCGCTGCGGGACAGCGCGCGGGCCGCCGCGACCGACGTCGGCGAGGGACTGGGAGCACCCGCGACGGACGACCGGGTCGGCCAGCTGGAGCGACAGATCAGCGACACCATGAGCAAGGCGCGCGGCGACCGTTCGATCATGGACCAGGTCCTGGCCGACTCCGGCGCCGACGTCAACCCGTCACAGGCGTGGGCGATCGGACAGACGCATCTGCACGTGAGCGCGAAGGGCCGTGCCGAGCTGCCGGCCATCGCCCGCCAGCACCGGATGCCCCCTGAAGTGCTGGAACCCACTTTCGAGGATCTCCAGCAGGCCGGATATGCCCGGGTCGAGGGTGATCAGGTGGAGCTGACCGAAGCCGGTCAGGAGCAGTTCGAGCGGGTACGCGCAGCGTGGCGCCAGTGGCTCGACGCGAATCTGGACGACATCGCGCGTACCGATCCGGACGACCAGGTGTTGATCGACCAGGCGTTGAACAACATCGCCACCCGGCTGGTCGACGAGCACCGACCCGCTTGATCTAGGCCTTCGCAGGCTACTGTCCACCAATGGGATTGCTGGACAGGTTCGTCGGCTCACCGCAGCGCCGGTTCGCCCAGCTGGCCCTCCGGGTGGCCCGGGGGACTCCTGGGGTGGAGCGCGCGACGTACCGCGCGGACGAGTTCGCGATCGCGATCCATCGCACCGGCGGATCCGGTCCGGCCCACCTCTATCTCTCGAATGTCTTCCGCGAGACCGCGGAAGCCACCCCGGCGGAACGCCGGGAGCGCCTGGAGCGTCTGGTCAAGCTCATGGCCGCGCCGCCGGCCGACGACACCTGGGAGACGGTACGCGCGAAGCTCCGCCCCGTGGTCCGCCCGGTCACGTTCGGCGCAGCCGGCCCGGTGGGGATGCGGCCGCCGCTGTCCCGGATGGCGATGCCGTTCCTGCGCGAGCTCGTGGTGATCGACGCGCCGGACGCGATGGCGTACGTGATCCCGGACCGGCTCGACGAGTGGGGTGTCACGGCCGGTGACGTCTTCGAGGCGGCCCGGGAGAACCTGGCCGAGCTGGCCCGCCGCTCGCTGGCCCGTCCGTGGCCGGCCGGCCCGAGTCTGATCCGGATGCTCGACGACGGCGATGGGTACTTCACGTCGCTGCTGCTCCAGCCCGGCTGGCTGGCCGACGTCGGCGAGCGGATGGGCACACCGGTCCTGGCGTTCGCCCCGGACAACAACACGCTGCTGGTCAGCCCGCTGCCGGAGAACGAGGCGGACCAGCTCTACGCCCTCGTCGAGCGTGGTTTCCAGGAGGCGGTGCGTTATCTGACGCCGGTCGGGTACGTCTCCGGGCCCGGTGGGGTGTCCGTTCCGTACACGCCGCCGGCCGGACATGTGCACTATCTGCCTGCCCGCCGGGCCGAAGCGGTGCTGGCGCTCACCGAATATTCGAACCAGACCGACTGGCTCGCCGAGCAGTACGAGAAAGCCGGCGTCGACGTGCACGTGGGCCGGCTCATCGCGGTCGAGCCGCCCGACGGCGGACCGGCCGAGACGATCGCGACCTGGGTCGAGGGTGTCAGTACGCTGCTGCCCAGGGCCGATTCGGTGGCGTTTGCCCGGCCGGAGTCCGGCGTCGAGTTCCGGGTGCCGTGGCACCTGGTCGAGGAGCAGGCCGGCCTGAGCCCGGAACCGCTGCTGGCACCCTCGCGGTACCGGGTCGAGGACTGGCCCTCGGCGCACGTGCTGAGCAGCTTGAAAGCCGACGAACTCTAAGAGTGCCCGCTACGGTTTGCCGGTCGCCACGGACCGGGGCCAGACTGGGGCCATGAGGCAAGAGGATGAGGACGCCCGGCTCCACGTGGGCCCTCCGGCCGACCGTGCGGCCGGCCTCAAGGCGGTCCGGCTGAGCTTGACGAATGCCGTACAGGAAATGGGTCTGCGCAAGACGGTGCGCAACCTGCGCACGCTGAATCAGCACGACGGTTTTGACTGTATGAGCTGTGCCTGGCCGGACCCGCAGGGTCATCGGCACGCCGCCGAGTTCTGTGAGAACGGGGCGAAGGCGGTCTCCTGGGAGGGCACCCGCGACACGGCCGGGCCGGAGTTCTTCGCGGCGCACCCGATCGCTGACCTGGCCGGGCGCACCGACCACTGGCTGGAGAAACAGGGCCGCCTCACCCACCCGATGGTCCGGCGCGACGGCGGCACACACTACGAGCCGATCTCCTGGAGCGACGCCTTCGAGCTGATCGGCGCTCATCTGAACGCGCTCGGCAGCCCGGACGAGGCCGCCTTCTACACCTCCGGCCGGGCCAGCAACGAGGCCGCGTTCGCCTACCAGCTGTTCTCCCGCGCCTTCGGGACGAACAACCTGCCGGACTGCTCGAACATGTGCCACGAGTCGACCGGTTCCGCGCTGATGCGCACGATCGGTGTCGGCAAGGGTTCGGTGACCCTGGAAGATCTGCACCAGGCCGACCTGATCGTGGTCTCCGGGCAGAACCCGGGCACCAACCACCCGCGGATGCTCACCGCCCTGGAGATCGCGAAGCGCGACGGCGCGAAGATCCTGGCGATCAACCCGCTGCCCGAGGCCGGCCTGCTGCGGTTCGACAACCCGCAGAAACCGCGTGGCCTGGCCGGGCAGGGCACCGCCCTCGCCGACAAGTTCCTGAAGATCCGGTCGAACGGCGACCTGGCGCTCTGGCAGGCGATCGGCCACCTGCTGTTGAAAAAGAATGTCGCGGACACCGACTTCATCGAGAGTTCCACTGTCGGCTTCGAGGCGTGGGCGGCGCACCTGAAAGACGTCGATCAGGAGAAGATCGAAGCAGCCACCGGGCTGACCTGGGCCGAGATCGAAGAGGCCGCCGACATGCTGGCGGGCGCGAAACGGATCGTGCACTGCTGGGCCATGGGCATCACCCAGCACCGCAACGCCGTCGCCACGATCAGGGAGTTCGTCAACGTCGCGCTGCTCCAGGGCATGATCGGCAAGCCGGGCGCCGGCCTCTGCCCGGTGCGCGGGCACTCCAACGTGCAGGGCGACCGGAGCATGGGCATCTGGGAGCGGCCGCCGGCGGCGTTCCTCGACCGGATCCGGGACGAGTTCGGCTTCGAGCCGCCCCGCGAGCACGGCCACGACGCGGTCGACACGGTGAAGGCGTTCCGCGACGGCCGGGCGAAGGTCTTCGTGGCCCTCGGCGGCAACTTCGTCGGCGCGATGTCGGACACCGACGTGACCTCGGCGGCCATGCGTAACGCCACGCTGACCGTGCAGATCTCCACGAAGCTGAACCGCAGCCATGTCGAGGCGGGGCATACCGCGCTGATTCTGCCGACTTTGGGGCGTACCGAAAAAGACCTGACCGGCGGCCGTGAGCAGCGCATCACCGTGGAGGACTCGATGTCCGCGGTGCACGCGTCGCGGGGGCGTTCGGAGCCGGCCGGGCCGTTGCTGCGGTCGGAGGTCGACATCATCTGCCGGATGGCGGCGGCCACGCTGGGGGAGCGGCACGCGATCCCGTGGGGCGACTTCGCCGACGACTACGAGCAGATCCGGGAGCGGATCGGCCGGGTGGTTCCGGGCTGTGACGACTACGCGGCGAAGATCCGCAACGGCGGCTTCACGATGCCGCATCCGCCGCGCGACGCCCGGAAGTTCCCGACTCCGGAGGGCAAGGCGGTCTTCACCGTCAGCCCGCTGGAGGTGATGACGGTTCCGCCGGGCCGGCTGGTGCTGCAGACGCTGCGCAGCCACGACCAGTTCAACACCACCATTTATGGGCTGGACGACCGTTATAGAGGGATTTATGCGGGCCGCCGAGTTGTCTTCATCAGCCGGGCAGACCTGGATGAGCTGGGATTCGAAAACGGGCAGATAGTCGATCTTGTGTCGGAATTCTCCGATGCCATCGAGCGCCGCGCCAACCACTTCCGGCTCGTCGAGTACGACACCCCGAAAGGCTGTGTCGCCGCCTACTACCCCGAGACGAACCCTCTGGTTCCGCTGGAGTCGCAGGCCGAGGAGAGCGGAACGCCCACGTCAAAGTGGGTCATCATCCGACTTATTCCTATGGATTCGGTCTGATATGTGGGATCAGTATGTAATGCCGGTCACTTAACCCTGGTAAGCGGTCGCCCGGGTGAATAGGTTCCTGCGGTATCCACCGCACGGAGAGATCCCCCATGAACATTCCGCTCACCCGGCGCCGCGCCCTGGCCGCCTTTGCCGCCGCTTCCGTCACCCTCGCCGCCGCAGCGTGCTCGTCCTCCGACGAGAAGACCACGACCGCGGATGGCAAGACCCTCACCAAGATCCAGGTCGCGCTGGACTGGACCCCGAACACCAACCACACCGGTCTCTACGTCGCGGCCGCCAAGGGTTACTTCGCGAACCACGGCCTCGACGTCGAGATCGTCCAGCCGGGTGACGCCGACCCGTCCGCCCTGGTCGCCGCCGACAAGATCCCGTTCGCGATCAGCGCGCAGGAGTCGCTGACCCAGGCCCGGGCCGAGGGTGCGCCGCTCGTCTCGATCGCCGCGATCATCCAGCACAACACGTCCGGTTTCGCGTCCCCGAAGGACCGCAACCTGACCAGCCCGAAGCAGTACGCCGGTAAGACGTACGGCGGCTGGGGTGGCCCTCTTGAGGAGCCGCTGCTCAAGGCCGTGGTCAGCAAGGACGGCGGTGACGCCTCGAAGATCAAGACGGTGAACGTCGGTGACGCCGACTTCTTCGCGGCCACCAAGAAGGGCATCGACTTCGAGTGGATCTTCTACGGCTGGACCGGCATCGAGGCCGAGCTGCGGGGTGAGCCGGTCAACATCCAGTACGTCAAGGACTACGACCCGGCGCTCGACTTCTACACGCCGATCCTGATCACCAACGAGAAGCAGATCGCGAACAACTCCGCTGTCGTCAAGGAGTTCACCGCGGCCGTCTCCGAGGGTTACGGATACGCCGCCAAGAACGCGTCGGAGTCCGCGGACATCCTGCTCAAGGCGGCTCCCGACCTGGACGCCGAGCTCGTCAAGAAGAGCCAGGAGTGGCTGAGCCCGCGGTACCAGGACGACGCCGCCCGCTGGGGCGAGCAGAAGCCGGAGATCTGGACGAACTTCTCCGCGTGGCTGCTCGACCAGAAGGTCCTCAGTAAAGAGGTCGACGCGTCGAAGGCCTACACGAACGACTTCCTGCCGGCCGCGTGACAAGCGTCAAAAGGGCTCTTCCCCCGGCGATCACGGTTCTGCTGCTGATCGCCGGGTGGCAGCTCTACACCACTCTCTCCGGTATCGACACGTGGCTGCTGCCGAGCCCCTCCGATATCTTGACGGCCGCTGCCGACCAGCGCGAGGCGCTTGCCAGGCACACCCTCGCCACGGCCGAGCTCACGCTGTACGGCTTCGGCGCGGGCGTGGCCACCGGCCTCTTCGTCGCCGTCGTGCTGCATCTGCTCCCCGGCGTACGGGTGGCGATCTATCCGCTGCTGGTGATCAGCCAGAACGTGCCGACGATCGCGATCGCCCCGCTGCTGGTTGTCTGGCTCGGCTTCGGCATCGCGCCGAAGCTCGTGGTGATCATCCTGGTCTGCTTCTTCCCGGTCGCGGTCGCCACGCTCGACGGGCTCGGCCGCAGTGACGCGCTGATCGCCGACTACATGCTGATGAGCGGCGCGAACCGGCGGCAGCTCTTCACGAAGCTGCAGTGGCCGCACGCGCTGCCGACGATGTTCTCCGGACTGAAGATCGCCGCCACGTACAGCGTGCTCGGCGCGATCATCGCGGAGTGGCTCGGCAGCGACAAGGGCATCGGGCAGTACATGATCATCCAGAAGTCGGCGTTCCGTGCCGACCGGCTGTTCGTGGCGATCGCCATCGTGGTGATTCTGGCGCTGGTCGTTTTCGGTTTGGTCGTATTGCTGGAGAAGCTGACTGTGAAGGGGCGCCGCCGTGACTGAAGCACTGAAGGTCACCGGTCTCAGCCACAGCTTCGGAGACCTCGAAGTCCTGAAAGATCTAGATATAACGGTTCAAAAGGGCGAGTTCGTTTCGATCGTCGGCCCCTCCGGTTCCGGCAAGAGCACCCTTTTCCACCTGGTCGGCGGCGTGCATACCCCGACCGCGGGCGCCATCGAGATCAACGGGCAGAAGGCGAAGCGCGGCCTGATCGGCTATATGCCGCAGCAGCCGGCCCTGATGCCGTGGCGCACCATCGAGAAGAACGTCGTGCTAGCTCAGGAGATAAAGGGAAAGGCGGACATCGCCGCCGCCCGTGAGTGGCTGAGCAAAGTCGGACTCGACGGCTTCGCCGACAAATACCCCCACCAACTCTCCGGCGGCATGCAGCAACGCGTCGCCTTCCTCCGCGCGCTCCTCTCCGACCAGGAACTCCTCTGCCTGGACGAGCCGTTCAGCGCACTCGACGCGATGACCCGCCTGGAGATGCACCGCTGGCTCCTGGACATCTGGGAAGCGAACCGCCGAGCGGTCCTCTTCGTTACCCACAACATTGAAGAGGCACTGCTGCTCTCCGACACCGTCTACGTCTTCTCCAGCCGCCCGGCCACGGTGATCGAAAAAGTCACCGTCCCGTTCGGCCGTCCCCGCCGCGACGACGTCGTCGACGACCCCGATTTCGTCAAACTGCGCCGCCGCCTCACCGATCTGCTGACAGGTAGCCCCCGATGACCCTCACCCACGTGCGCGTGATGCTCGAGTACTTCCACCCGTGGACCAACGCGGCCGGCCTCTACGTCGCGAGCCGCGAAGGCTGGTACCGCGACGCCGGTCTCGACGTCGAGCTGACCGTTTTCGATCCGCAGCGCGGCGACACCCTGGAACACCTGGCCCGCGGCGAGGTCCACCTGGGCGTCTTCCCGACGAACCGGCTGCTGGTCCGCAGCGCCGCCGGCCAGCCGCTACACGCGGTCGCGTCGATCAACCACCGGGGTATGGAGACCATCCAGACCGTCGTCGGCCGTGGCATCACCCGGCCGCGTGACCTGGAGGGCAAGCGCCTCGCGCTGAATCCGACCCCGCGCGGCCTGGCGATGGTCCGGCACCTGGTAGCGGCCGACGGTGGCGACCCGGACGCGGTCATCCTGGTCGACAGTGGTTACCGCGAACTCAGCGCCGACGACATCGCGGCCGGCGAAGTAGACGCCACGTTCGGCGGATACTGGGCCTGGGACGCACTCTTCGCCCAGATCCCGGGTCCGGAAAGGATCACCTGGCCGGTCGACGAGATCGGCGCCCCGCCGTACCACAGCTACCTGCTCGGCACCGGCCCCGCGGCGTTGGCCCCCGAGGACCTGTCCGCCTTCCTGTCCGCGACCGAACGCGGTTACCGCGCCGCCACCGAGCAGCCCGGCCTCGCCCTGGAGATCCTGGACCGGGTCATCCCGTATTTCCCCCGGTCGATCCTGTCCCGCTCCCTGGAACTGATCGCGCCCACCTGGTGGCACGGCGACCGCTGGGGCGAGATCCGCCCCGACCTGATGGACCCCTACACCGACTGGCTCGCCGCCAACGCCATCCTCCCTGCCACCTTCGACTGGCGTCAGGCCGTCACGCCCGACTGGCGCGCGGAGGTCGCGACCCCCGCGGGGGTCCAGGCGGTGCGGCGATGACCAGCTTTCTGCTGGGTCCCGCTGCTTTATCAGTACGCGCGACGCAAGGCCCCGTGGTCGTCCTGGACGCGACGGTAGAGCTCGCAAAGGCATTGCGGGACGGCGACCACAGAGCGGTCTCCGGGCTGGAGGGCTGGGCGAAATCCCACATCCCCGGCTCCCGCCACGCCGACCTGCTCCACGACCTGAGCGACCAGAACTCCGGCCTGCACTTCACCCACCCGTCCGCCCCGGAACTGGCAGCAAGGCTGGCGGCACTGGGCGTCCGCCCCGGCGTACCGGTGATCACCTACGACCGGGGCGACGGCATCTGGGCATCCCGCCTGTGGTGGCTGCTGGACTGGCTGGGCCTGGAGGCCTACGTCCTGGATGGCGGCCTGAAAGCCTGGCAGGACGCCGGCCTCCCGGTGACCTCCTCCGAGGAAGACATCGACGTTCTTCCCGCGCCCGAGATCGACACGCGGGACGTTGCCCCGCGGTGGGTGGGGCGGGCGGAGATCGAGGAGTGGCTTGCCGGGCGGGTCGAGGCGAGCGTCGTCTGCGCGCTCAACCCGGAGGCGTACGCCGGTGAGGTTCCGACCCGGTACTCGCGACGCGGCCACATCCCCGGCACCGCGAACCTGCCGGCCCGCTCGCTGATCGGCGCGGACGGCAGATTCCGGCCCGAACCCGAACTTCGCCAGGTCCTCGGCGACCTCCTCGCCGACCCGGCGCCGATCTGGCTGTACTGCGGCGGCGGCATCTCCGCGACCACGCTCGGCCTGGCGCTGCGCGAACTCGGCCGCGACGACGTGGCGCTCTACGACGGTTCCCTCGAAGAGTGGTCCGCCGACCCGAGCCTGCCCATCGACCTGGGCCGGTCGGTCCCGGACGCTGTGGTGATTCCGGCTGAGGTCCGGGAGTTGATCGAGCGGCCCGAGTTCGCGGTGCTCTCGACCACGGAGCCGGACGGGCAAGCGCAGCTTTCCGTCATGTGGGCCGCCCTGGACGGGAACGATCTGGTGATGACCACCAAGGCGGGACGGCGCAAGGTCCGCAACATCGAACGGGACCCCCGGGTCACCGTGCTGATCCACGACCGGCAGCGTCCCACCAGGTACGCCGAGATCCGTGGCGTCGCCCGGATCACCGCCGGCGACCCGGACGGCCTGGTGCACCGGCTGGCCCGCCGGTATACCGGCGTCGATCACGTGATCCCCGACCCGGCCGAGGAAGCCGGCCGCGTGGTTCTGCGGATCACGCCGGAGAAGGTGCTGTTCCGGTCGTGACGACACCACTGGACGCCGCGGTCACCCGGGTTCTGGACTGGGCCGCCACGCAGCAGCCCTCCGCCGGGAAGCGGAAGGTTCTCGCTGTCGAAGGGCGCTCCGGCTCGGGCAAGACCACGCTGGCCCGGGCAGTCGGCGAACGCCTCGGCGCGCCGCTGATCCATATGGACGATCTCTACGCCGGGTGGGACGGGCTCGAACGTGGGGTGACCGCGCTGCGGGACTGGGTTCTGGAACCGCTCGCCGAAGGGCGGCCCGCTGTCTGGCAACGCTGGGACTGGGCGGCCGGCGAGTACACCGGGCACCATCCGGTTCCGGACGCCGACTGGCTCGTCGTCGAAGGCGTGGGGGCCGGCGGGCGGCTGCTTCGTGCGTACACATGCGGGGTTGTCTGGTTGGAGAGCCCCACCGCGGTGCGCAAGCAGCGCGCCCTGGCCAGGGATGGTCAGACCTATGCGCCGCACTGGTCCCGGTGGGCGCGGCACGAGGACGCGTTCTACGCGACCGAGCAGGTTCGCCAGAGCGCTGACCTGCTGATTCTCACTGAGGAGTAACCCATGCGCATCCGCCTGAACGGCCTTCGGCAATCCACCGTCGGGCACACCGCGATCGGGCTGTGGCGGCATCCGGACAGTCAGGCTCATCGATACCGCGATTTGTCCTACTGGGTGGAGACCGCGCAGATCCTGGAGCGTGGCAAGTTCGACGCGCTGTTCGTGGCGGACGCGCTCGGGCCGCTCGATGTCTATCAGGGCAGCGTCGACGCTGCGCTCCGCGACGGCATCCAGACACCGACCGATGATCCGTTGCTGCCGATCAGCGCGATGGCCGCGGCGACCCGCAACCTGGGCTTCTCGGTCACGGTCTCGTCAACGTACGAGCTTCCGTACGCGTTCGCCCGCAAGATGACAACGCTCGATCACCTGACCGGCGGCCGGATCGGGTGGAACATCGTGACGTCGGCGCTCGACAGCGCGGCCCGCAATCTCGGCCTGACGCGGCAGATGGCGCACGACGACCGGTACGCGATGGCCGAGGAGTTCATGGAGGTCGTCTACAAGCTGTGGGAGGGCAGCTGGGCGGACGACGCGGTGGTGCGCTCCGCTTCCCGGGGTGTCTTTGTGGAACCCTCGCGAGTCCGTCCTATCGCTCATTCCGGAACTTATTACGATGTTCCGGGTATCGCGCTGTCGGAGCCGGGTGTGCTGCGGACGCCGGTGCTCTATCAGGCCGGAACGTCCCGGGTGGGTCGCGCGTTCGCCGGCCGGCATGCCGAAGGTGTCTTCCTCTCCGCCTATCTGCCGTCGATGGCACGCACCCTGGTCGACGGGGTCCGGGCCGAAGCCGTGGCGGCCGGGCGTGACCCGTCGTCGGTGAAGTTCTTCGCCATCGCCACCGTGATCGTGGGCGAGACCGACGCCGAGGCGCAGGCGAAGCTGGCCGACTATCAGCGGTACGCGAGCGTCGAGGGCGCGCTGGCCCGGTGGAGCGCGCTCATGCACATCGACCTGTCTGCTTTGGATCTGGACAAGCCACTGGAGTACGTCGACACCGACGGGATCCGGGGCATGGTCGAGCTGTTCACCACGCTTGACCCGTCGCGGACGTGGACGCCGCGCGCGATCGCCGAGTTCGTCGGTGTCGGAGGCGGCGGCCCGGTGATCGTCGGGAGCCCGGCCACGGTGGCCGACGAGCTGGAACGCTGGGCCGAGGAGTCGGGTGTGGACGGCTTCAACATCGCCGACCCGGTCCCGCCGGTGACGTTCCGCGACTTCGTGGAGTTGGCCGTGCCGGAGCTGCAGCGGCGGGGTTTGACCCGGACGGAGTATGAGGGCACGACACTGCGCGAGTCGTTCTACGGCGCGGGCGAGACCAGGGTCCGCGACGACCACCCGGCGGCGGCGTACCGCTTCCGCTGACCTGCCCGGCTGTACGGGGTGGTCGCCGTAGCGTGCAGCCGGCAGCCCTGGGCGACAGCCGGGTCAGGTGGGGTGGCAGAGGGCGGGGTTGGCCAGTTCGGCGCAGGGGCGGTTGCCGTGTGCCCGGAGGATGTCGGCGCCGACCTGGTTCGTCAGGTATCGCAGGAAACTCGCCGTCAGGGACTGGGCGGGCGGTTCGCCGTGCGTGTAGCCGTACTCGGTCTCCCAGAACGGATAGGCGCCATGGTCCGCCTCGGTGACCGTCGCGGGGTGGCCGCTGATGCGGACGATCGTCAGATCGTCGCGGCCGCCGGCTGCACCGAGCTCGCTGTACCCCAGCGCGCCCGGGGTGTCGGCGACCGCGCCGAGCACGTCCTCGGTGGAGTCGCGGGCACAGCGGACCACGCCGGCCGGGGTGCCCGGATCACGGTTGCGGCAGTCGTCGGAGTTGCTGCCCGGTTCGCGGACGCCGGCCAGGACCCGGCGCTGGAACGCGTTGCGGGTGCCGGAGCCCGGGTTGCGGCTGATCAGCCGGACCGGCACGTCCGCGCCGCCGACCTGGTTCCAGTTGGTGATCTCGCCGCGATAGAGAGCGCGGACCTGGTCGAGGGTCAGGTCCCGCACGCCGGCGTCCGGGTGGGCGATCAGGGTGAACAGGAAGAACGCGATCGGGCGGGGGAGCAGGGCGGGCATACCGTCCGGCTTCTCGCCGTCGGAGAACGCGATCACGTCGGCGGAGGCGGCCTTGTTCAGGGCGAGCAGGCCCTCGCCGCTGCCGCGCATGTCCAGGTCGAAGGAGGCGCCGGGGCAGGCGTCCCGGTACGCCGACGCGGCCTGCCTGGCGATCGGCTCGAACGCTGTCGACCCGGTGATCCGGATCCGGCCGGTGGCGCAGTCCAGTGGCGCGCCGGTGTCGCTGCGCAGGAAGACCACGAGCTGCGCGACGACCAGCAGGACCAGGAAGCCGACCAGGGCCATCGCGCGTTTCGGGGTGCCGGTGCGGCTCTGTGTCTCCTGGATCCGGCCGCCGCGTACGCCGCCCTTGATCCCGCCGATCACCACCGGCGCCGGGAAGATGCCCGGGTCGCTGCCGTTGCCGCCGGCCCGTTCCAGGGCGGCGAGGACCTTGTAGTGCGCGGCCCGGTTGAGCGGGACCTTGGGCAGCTCGATGACGTCGCCGCGGACCGCGAGGCCGGAGCCGTCCTGGAAGCTGGGCCGCAGGTAGTCGTCGCTGAGCTCGGTGACCACCATGCCGACCACCTGGCGGCCGGGAAAGCGGACCCGGATGCCGACCCGGTCGTCGTCGAGGACCGCGTAGTCCCGGGTGTCGATGTTGGTGGCGCCGTTGTTCTCGATGCGGAGCAGCACCAGGGTGGGATCGTCGATCGGGACGTCGTCACGCTGCAACTCGCGCAGCGCGCCGGCGTGCACGGTCTCGACCACGTCAGTGGCGGTGGTGTCCATCTGGACCCGGTAACCGAGTCGTTTGCGTCCTTTGACGACGAACTCGTAGATCGCGACGATGCCGGGAACCACCACGCCCAGCGTCGCCAGGGCCACACTCCACCAGAACTCGATGCGGTCAACGTAGAACGCCAGAGTGGACGGTCAGGCGAAGCCCCGATGAACAGACACCCCGCTCACGACGGGTTTACCCCTTCACCGCACCGGCGGTGATCCCCGCCACGAAGTGACGCTGCAGGAACGCGTAGGCCAGCACCATCGGCAGCGATGCGACGACCACACCGGTGAAGAGCAGCGGATATTCCGTCAGGTACTCGCCCTGGAAGTCCAGGAGCGCCAGGGGAAGCGTCCGCTTGTCCGGGTCGTCGATGAAGAGCAGCGGATAGAGCAGGTCGTTCCAGTGCATCACGATCAGGAAGATCGCGGTGGCGGCCAGCGATGGGTACGACACCGGCACGGCGATCCTCCGGTACGACGCCCACGGGCCGGCGCCGTCGAGCTCCGCGGCCTCGTAGAGCTCGGCCGGCAGCGTACGCATGAAGCCGGCCAGGATGAAGACCGCGACCGGCAGTGTCACCACGATGTTCACCAGGATCAGGCCGGTCAGGCTGTTGCGCAGGCCGAGCCGTTCGAACTGCACGTACTGCGGGATCATGACGGCCTGCGCGGGTACCGCGAGCCCGGCCGCGAAGATCGCGAAGAGGATCCGGGACGGCCAGCGCGGCAGCCGGGCCACCGCGAACGCGACGAGACTGCCCAGCAGCAGGGTGACCGGCACCGAGATGGAGACCACGAACAGGCTGTTGCCCAGCACCCCGAGCATGTCCTGTTTGGCCAGCACGGTGGTGTAGTTGTCGAGCGTCGGGCTCTTCGGCAGCCCGAACGGCGAAGCGAACAGCTCGGGCGTGGTCTTGAAGCTGCCGCCGACGATCACCACGAGGGGTACGACGATCAGCAGGGCGTAGACCCCGAGGACGAAGCGCCTCATCCGTGGACCATCCTTGCCGCGCGGTTCTGCAGGAGCGTGACCGCCGCGATGGCGATCATGAAGATGACCGACTCGGCGGCGGCGTACCCGAGCTGCGAGTTCGCGAACGTCGTGTAGATCCGGGTGGCGAGCACGTCGAGCCCGGACCGCGGCGGGTTGCCGGCCAGGCCGAGGATCAGGTCGAACGCCTTGAACGACTGCAGCGTGGTGTACGCGATCACCAGAGCGGTGGCCGGCGCGACCATCGGCCAGGTGACGTGCCGGAACTGCTGCCACCGGCCGGCGCCGTCGGTCTTCGCGGCTTCGTAGAGCTCCGGAGGGATCTGGTTGATCCCGGCGATGTAGATGACCATCATCTGCCCGGCGTGGAACCAGACCTGCGCCACCGCGACCCAGAGGATCGCGGTCGCCTCGTCACCGAGGTACGCGGACTGGAACCGGTCCAGCCCGACCGCGCCGAGCAGGCTATTGGCCAGACCGAAGTTCGGGTCGTAGACGAACTTCCAGATGAACGCGACCGACACCGACGACAGCACGGTGGGCAGGAAGAACAGTGCCCGCAGCGCGGTCGAGGCGCGGCTGCGCGCGGCGAGCAGGACCGCGAGCAGCAGGGCGAGGGCGGTCTGCCCGACGACCACGGCCAGCAGGAACTTGAGGTTGTTGGTCAGCGCGTTGCGGAACAGGTCGTCGTCGCTGACCACGTCCGTCAGGTTCGACAGGCCCACGTCGTTGAACGTGGAGCTGTAACCGTCCCAGTCGGTGGTGGCGTACCGCAGACCCTGTACGGCGGGCAGCAGGAAGAACCCGCCGTACAGGATCAGGGCCGGCACCGCGAAGAGGAACAGCGTCCCCCGGGTGCGAAGTGACGTCATTTCTTCTGGTCGATCACCTTCTGGGCGGCCTCGGCCGCCTCCTCCGGGCTCTTGCCACCGGCGACCTGCACGGTGGCGTTCTCCACCGCGCCACGGACGTCGAGGTTGCTGAACTGGAAGCGCGGCGCGAGCGCGGTCTTCTTGGTCAGCCACGGCGCGAGCGCCTTGAGGTCAGCGTTGGTGTACTCGACACCCTTGACCGTCACGTGCTGCGAGGTGCCGTTGGCGTACACGCCGGCCACCTCGGGGTCGGACAGGTGCTCGATCCAGGCGCGGGCGGCGTCCTGCTTACCGGACTTCGCGTTCACGCCGAGGATGAACGTCGCGTTGAAGACGCCCTCGTACTTCGCTTTGTCCGCCGTCGTGGTGATCGGGGCCAGCAGGTCGATGCCGAAGGTGGCGCCGAGCTTGCGGACGCCGGCGACCTGGAACGAGCCGGTGCCGAGCAGGCCCGCCTTGCCCTGGGCGAACAGCGCCAGGGCCGCGTCGCTGCTGGTGCCGGTCGCGCCTGTCTGGAAGTACGGCACGAGCTGCTGGTACTGCTTCAGCACAGTGAGGAACCAGTCGTCGGTGACCTTGTTCTCGCCGGTCTCGATCTTGCCGAGCGCGTCGTCGGTCGGCGCGTTGTTGACCACCATGACGTTGAGCAGCTGGCCGGCGTTCGCCGCGTCGCCGCCCGGCCACGCGAACGGCGTGACGCCCTGGCTCTTCAGCTTGTCGAGCAGCGACAGGAAGCCGTCCCAGTCCTTCGGCGCCTCACCGAAGCCGGCCTTGCTGATCAGGTCGGTGTTGGCCAGCGGGGTGTTGAAGACCAGTTGGTACGGGACACCGAGCTGCTTGCCGTCCTGAGCGCCCGCGGTGATCAGGGCCGGCTCGTACTTCTGCACGAGCGCCTGGCCGGTGAGGTCGGCCCAGACGCCGGCCTTCGCGATGTCGAGGAACTGCGCGCCGCGGAACGCGGTGAACGCGTCGCCGACGCTGCCGCCGCGCAGCTTCTGCAGCGCGGTGCTCTGGTAGTCGTTCGACGGCGAGATGTCCTGCCGGACCTTCGCGGCGGAGTAGCCGGCGATGATCTTCTCGAAGACCTCCTTGTCCTCGGCGCGCCAGTGGGCGAACGAGAGGGTGTCATCGGACTTGGCGGAATCCGAGGATGACGAGCCGCCCGGGCCGGCGCAGGCGGCCAGCAGGGAAGCGGCTCCGGCGCCGGTGGCGAGGCGGAGCAGGTCACGGCGGTTCATGTATTCAGTTCTCCTGTGAGGACGAGGATGCAAGAAGGTTGCGCCGGCGTAGCTCGGGGATCAGGCCCTCGCCGGCGTGGTACGCCTCTTCCAGATGCGGGTAACCGGAGAGGATGAACTCGTCGATGCCGAGGTCGTGGTACTCGGCGATCCGATCGGCGACCTCGGTGTGGCTGCCGACCAGTGCGGTTCCAGCGCCCGGGCGGACCAGGCCGATGCCCGCCCAGAGATTCGGGTAGATCTCGAGTCCGTCGAGCGTGCCGCCGTGCAGGGCGAGCATCCGCTGCTGGCCGACCGAGTCGGCCTTGCCGAGCGAGCTCTGCGCCTTCTCGATCTGCTCGGGCGTGAGCGCGTCCAGCATGGAGCGGGCGACGGCCCAGGCCTCCTCGGAGGTGTCCCGGGTGATCACGTGCAGCCGGATGCCGAACCTGATCTCTCTCGATGAGAGGGCGCGCACCGCAGCGATCTTGGAAGCCACCGCGGCCGGCGGCTCGCCCCAGGTCAGATAGACGTCGGTGTGCTCGGCGGCGACCTCCAGCGCGGCCGGCGACGAGCCTCCGAAGTAGATCGGCGGCTGCTCGAACCGGCGCGGGGCAAGGGCTCCGGCGACCTGGTAGTGCTTGCCGTCGAAGTCGTACGGGCCGTTCCACGCGCCGCGGACCACGCTGAGGAACTCGCCGGTGCGCTCGTAACGCTGGTCCTTGTCCAGCCAGTCGCCGAAACGCTGCTGCTCGGCCGCGTCGCCGCCGGTGACGATGTTGAGCATCAGCCGGCCGCCGGAGATCCGCTGGAACGTCGCGGCCATCTGGGCCGCGAGCGTCGGCGACAGCGAGCCGGGCCGGAACGCGACGAGAAACTTCAGGGTACGGGTGTGCTGGGCGATCGCGGCCGTGGTCAGCCAGGCGTCCTCGCACCAGGTGCCGGTCGGGGTGAGTACGCCGGTGAACCCGCAACGCTCGGCGGCGCGGGCGACGTCGATCAGGTACTCGATGTCGGGCTCGCGAAGCTTCTGCTCAGAAAGCGGATCGGTGTGCGTGCTGCGACCACCACGGTCGTCGACGCCGACGATCGACCGGCTGTCACCGGTAGTGGGGAGGAACCAATGCAGGACCACGGGCATGGCCGAGATATTGGCACAATTCCTATCGACCAACAAGGCGATCTAGATTATGTGCACGTGATCACACAATGCCCACAGGTATCGATGCCGTCAGACTTGTGGCCGGGAGTGTGAAGGCGAAGATCGTGCCGCCACCCGGATTGGGCGCGGCCTCGATCCGGCCGCCGTGCCGTTCCACGATCCGCCGGCAGATGGCCAGGCCCAGTCCGGTGCCCGGGTGCCCGACGCCGTTGCTCGCCCGGTGGAAACTGTCGAAGACCAGGGCGTGCTCGCCGTCCGGGATGCCGATCCCGCGGTCGGCGATCTGCACGCGTACGTCGCCGTCCGGCTCGGCGCGGCCGGTGATGTCGATCCGCGGCGCCTGCCCCGGCGGGGTGTACTTGATCGCGTTGCCGACCAGGTTGTCGATCACCTGGCGGAGCAGGACCGGGTCGGCCTGCACCTCCGGCAGCGCGCCGACGAAGATGTCCGGCCGCACTGTCGACCCGTCCGGGTTGTCGGTGCGGGCGGTCACCACGTCGTCGACGAGCGACCGCAGGTTCACGTCGTTCAGCCGGAGCGTGGCGTCGCGGGCCGCCGCGTAATCGAGCAGCTCGGTGATGAGCTGCTGCATCCGGAGCGCACCGTTGATCACCTTCTCCGAACCGCGGCGGGCCTGGGCGAGGGCGGCCGCGTCGTGTCCGGCCTCCAGTTCGTCCAGGGCATCGGTGATCAGCTCGGCGTATCCGCGTACCGAAGTAAGGGGTGATTTGAGGTCGTGCGCGACCACGCCGGCGAAACCGCGCAGCTCGATCTCGACGTTCTTGCGTTCGGTGATGTCGTGGAAGACGGCGACCGCGCCGCGCTCGCCGGCGGACGTCTCGATCGGCTGGGCCGACACGCTGATCACCCGGCCGTCCGGGTGCTCCGGATGCCGGACGAGCATCTCGATATCCCGGCTGCTCTCGCCGCCGAGTGCCTTGACCAGGGGAATCTCGTCGGTCGCGAACGGGGTGACCCCGTCGACGAGGAACAGTCCGTAGTGGTCCTGCCAGCCCTCCACCCCGGCGTTCGGGTCACTCCGGCCCAGCATCCGGATCGCCGCCGGATTGTGCAGCAGGAACTTGCCGTCCGGGCCGACCACGCCGACGCCGTCGCTGATGCCGTCCAGTACGGCGCTCAGCAGCTCGGCCTGCCGCCGGCTCGCGGTCTCACCGGCCCGCAGCTCGGCGGTGGCGGTCCGGACCTGTACGCGTGCCCGGTCCCGGCTGGTGGCCAGCACCCAGACCAGGCTGGTGAGCACGCCGGTGAGCAGGAGGCCGCCGACGATCACCGCGAGCGGGAGAGCGCTGCGCACGCCGGGCAGGGCGGCGGCGTTCGCGGCGACGCGCAGCGTCCAGATCTTGTCGGCCACCGGGATGTCGACAGCACGCTGCAGGTCACGTTTGCCCTTGCCGGCCGCGTCGAGCTCGGCGACCGCCAGCTCGCGCCGGTCGGTGCCGGCCGCGCTCAGTGTCAGGTCGAGCAGGCCTTGGCCGGCGAGCTCGAACGTGTCACCCATGAAGTTCTGCCCGCGTACGCCCAGCACCACCCAGCCGAGGAACTGCTGCTCCGATCCGCGATAGACCGGTGACGCCAGGATGAACGAGTTCTGCCGGCGTTCCGCGGGCAGGGCAAGATCGGTGAGCAGATGATAGGAATCGGACACGGCCACCTGACCACTGCGACGCGCGGCGTCCAGGGCGGACGCCGGAGCCTCGGCCTGTGCCAGGTCCAGGCCACCGGTGGGCCGGGAGTCGTCAAGCGTGGTGCCGGTGACCACGAAGGCGTGGTCGCCGTGCCCCTTCGGGTCCAGCACGAGACCCGCCATGCCGAGCTTGCGCCAGCGTTCCTGGACGGCGGCCACATCGTCGTCGCCGGCGGGGACCACCAGCACGATCCCGTTGGCCCCGGCCAGCCTCATCGTTTTCAGCGGTTGGGTGATCATGCCGAACTCGGGGCCGGTCAGCTCCTCCTGTCCACCGGCGCCGGCCGCCGTGCTGCGCAGGATGTCGACGTAGCGGCGGGTCTCGGTGCGTACCGCGTCGGCGGCCGCCGAGGTGCGCCGGTCCATCTGCACCTCAGCGGCCGCCTCTTCACGCCGGGCCAGGGTGACGGACACGACCAGGGTGACGGCACAGCCGACGACCGCGACCAGCGCGCTGAGGACGGCGGCGCCCGGTCGCTTACGGCTCACACAGGTTTTATCGACGCCGGACGGGGCATGCTGAGCGGCCCGAAAACCGGCCCGGACATGCCCGGTACGCGGCTCAGTGGCGGCGCGGGACCAGCCAGCCGACCTTGCGGACCAGGTCAGCGGTGTTCACCGGCTTCGGCAGGTACTCCTCCGCGCCGGAGACGAAGGCGAGGTCGATGTCGGTCTCGGTGGCACAGCCGCTCAACATGATCACCGGGATCTCGGCAGTGGCCGGGTCGGCGTGCATCCGGTAACAGACGCTCAGGCCGTCCATGCCGGGCATCGCGATGTCGAGCAGGACCAGGTCGGGCCGGGTCTCGGCGACGAGAGTCAGCGCCGTGCACCCGTCCGGCACGCAGATCGTCTGGTAACCGGCCATCTCCAGCTTGAAGCTGACCAGATCCCGGATGCCCTCGTCGTCGTCGGCGACCAGCACGGTGGGCAGGTCCGTACGGAGACGGGCCTGCGGGCGAACGGCGAGGGTGTCGATGATGGCCGTCATGCTGCTCCGATCGTCGAGCGGGCGGCGGCGCCGGAGCGTCGCCGAGGTGATCTGAGCTATCGGCGGTGATCCGGCCGACGCCAGGTAAATGTCGGTTGCCGGCTGGTTGCAGTGATTCCTCGTCGTCAGCTACCCGGTGGCACGGCCGATGGACGGGCATGACCAAGGTGTTCTACGGCATGGCCGGCACGGCGCTGGCCGCGGTGCTCGGCGCGCTCCTGTTCGGTCAGCTCGACAGTGACGGGATCCAGCGGGTCGCCGGCATGTCGATGATCGTCTTTGATCTGGCTTCGGCGACGTTCGCGATCCGCACGAGCCGCCGCGGCGACCTGCACCCGGGTACGCGTCGTGCGTGGCGCTGGATCGCCGCCGCCATGGGGACGCTGGTGATCGCCTCGGTCTCCTTCGCCGTGTTCAAGAGCTGGAGCTCGTTCCCGGCGCCCGGCGACGTGGTGCGGCTCGCCTTCGTGCCGGTGATGCTGACCGGGCTGCTGACCCTGCAGCGGCGTGGCGGCGGCGGACGCTCCCGCCACAAGACGCTGCTCGACGTCGGCACCGTGGTCGCCGGTGGTGCCATGGTCATGTGGTACTTCGCGGTCGGCCCGCTCCTGGACGACGGCCACTCCAGTGGCGCGGCGGTGCTCGGCGCTCTCGCGTACCCGATAGGTGATCTTGTTCTGCTCTTCGGCGTGGCCCTGGTGCTGAC
The DNA here is from genome assembly GCF_003259845.1 of Actinoplanes lutulentus. Lineage (GTDB taxonomy): Bacteria > Actinomycetota > Actinomycetes > Mycobacteriales > Micromonosporaceae > Actinoplanes > Actinoplanes lutulentus. The sequence goes on along the minus strand of NZ_QLMJ01000007.1, from coordinate 85,377 downwards.
CCAGGGCGCCGATCCGTCGGTGCGCCGGCCGTTGCGGCTGATGGCGATCGCCCTGCTCTTCGAGATCTCCGGGAACATCTATCTCGGTTTCCTGCGGGCGCAGGCCGGACTCGTGGGCGCCATCCCGGCGAGCTGGCAGTTCGCCTGCTGGGTGATCGGGCACTCGTTGATCACCGTGGCCGCTTTCGAGCAGTTCCGGACGGCACGCGGTGAGGCGCCGGTGACCGGTTCTGATCGCGAGCGGGTGGTTAATCGCCTGCCGTACCTCAGCATCGGCCTGGCGCTGGCGCTGCTGACCGGCGCCGCGCTGCGGGCCGGGAGGCCGTCCTGGATCGGCCTGGTCCTCGGCTCGGTGGCGCTGACCGGTTTCGTGGTGGCCCGGCAGATCGTCGCGCTCCGCGAGAACCACGAGATGGCGGTGACCGACGGGCTCACCGGCCTGGCGAACCGGTCCCGGCTGGGCGACGCGCTCGGCCGCGCGCTGGCCCGATCGTCGCGCAACGGGCGTGCCGTCGGTGTGCTGCTGGCCGACCTGAACGGCTTCAAGGAGGTCAACGACACGCTGGGGCACGCGGCCGGTGACCGGATGCTGGTGGAGTTCGCCGGGATGTTGCGCCGCTCGGTGCTCGGCAGCGACGTGGTGGGCCGGCTCGGCGGCGACGAGTTCGCCGTGGTGCTGCAGGACATCGGCTCGCGGGCGAACGCCGAGGCGGTGATCCGCCGGCTGCGCCGCGAGATGGAGCTCCCGATCATGATCGACGACGTCGTGGTGCGGATCCGGGCGGCCGTCGGCATCGCGGTGGCGGAGCCGGGCGCGACGAATGCGGACGCGCTGCTGCGCCGCGCCGACGAGGCGATGTACGAGAACAAGCGGCGGATCAAGAGTGGCGTGCCCGGTGGCACCGAGGAGGAGGAAGCGCTCGCGGCCGGTCTCTGGGGCGCCGCCGAGCGGGGTGAGCTGCGCGTTCACTACCAGCCGGTGGTCGAGCTGCCGACCGGTGAGATCAACGGGATGGAGGCGCTGGTGCGCTGGGAGCACCCGGAACGCGGCACGATCCCGCCGGGCGTGTTCATCCCGATCGCCGAGAAGACCGGCGCGATCGAGGAGATCGGCGCGTGGGTGCTGGCCGAGGCGTGCGCCCAGGTCGCCCAGTGGCGGGCCGGTGGGCGCCGCCTGCACCTCGGGGTGAACGCGTCACCGCGTCAGCTCACCGGCGGTTTCGCCGACCGGGTGATCCGTACGCTCGCCGAGACCGGTTTCCCGGCCACCGAGCTGATCATCGAGGTGACCGAGAGCGTGCAGGTGGAGAACCCGGCCGTGGTGGCCGAGCTGCACCTGCTGCACGGGCACGGTGTGCGGATCGCCCTGGACGACTTCGGGACCGGGTACTCCACGCTGCGGTACCTGACCCAGCTGCCGATCGACATCCTCAAGATCGACCAGTCGTTCGTGGCGGTGCTGAACGGCACCGCGAACGGCGCCATGGTCACCGACACCGTGCTGCGGCTGGGCCGGATGATGAACCTGACGACGATCGCCGAGGGCGTCGAGTCGGCCGAGCAGGCCACCGAGCTGGTCGAGCTGGGCTGCCGGAGCGCTCAGGGTTACCACTTCGCGCGGCCGATGCCGGCCGCCGAGCTTACGGCCCTGCTCTATCCGGCCGAGGTCAGCTCGGCGGCGACTTCCTGATCCTTTTCGGTCTGCTTGAGGGAAGCCGCGGTGCTCGTTGAAGCCACTGTGCGGAGCGCGGCGCGGGCGTTGATCTGCTGGCTGGTGACCGCCCGCTCCGACCGGCTCCGGCCGAGGAAGGCGACCGCCCAGCGGACCAGCGAGCTCGCCCGGTTGCGGCCCTTCGGCAGGTACGCCCAGTGCACCCCGAGCCAGAGCAACCACCCGGCGAGCCCGCTCAGCCGCAGTCCGCGCAGGTCGGCGACCGCGGAGAACCGGGAGATCGTGGCGATGTTGCCCTTGTCGAAGTAGTGGAACGGCTTGCCGGCGTTCTTGCCCGCCAGGCGGTCCCGGACGGTACGGCCCACGTATCCGCCGCCCTGGATGGAGACCTGGGCGACGCCGGGCAGCTTGTCGAGGCTCATCAGGTCGCCGACCACGAAGATCTCCGGGTGACCGGGAACGGTCAGGTCCGGCTCGACCAGGATCCGGCCGGAACGGTCGGCCGGCGCACCGGTGGCGTCGGCGATGCGGCGGGCCAGCGGTGCGGCCGCGACACCGGCGCTCCAGATCTTGGTCATCGCGGTGATGCGCTCGGTCCCGGCGCTCGTCTGGACGTCGGCGCCGGTGGCGTCGATGTCCACGACCTTGGTGCCGAGCCGGACGTCGACGCCGATCTTGCGGAGGCGCTTCTCGGCGGCGGCCGACGACTCGGGGGAGAAGGTCGGCAGGACCCGGTCGACCGCGTCGACCAGCACGATGCGGGCCTTCGCCGGGTCGATCCGGCGGTACTCGCCGGGCAGCGTGCGGCGGGCGATCTCGGCGATCTGACCGGCCAGTTCCACACCGGTCGGGCCGGCGCCGACGATGACGAAGGTGAGCCAGCGCTCGGCGGCGGCCGGATCGGTGGCGAGCTCCGCCATCTCGAAGGCGGACATGATCCGGGCGCGCAGCTCGACCGCGTCGTCGATGCTCTTCAGACCGGGGGCGAACTCGGCGAACCGGTCGTTGCCGAAGTACGACTGGGTGGTGCCGGCGGCGACGATCAGCGTGTCGTACGGAACCTGGTACGGAACCCCGTCCGGCGCGGTCGCGGTGACCGTGCGAGCGTCCGGGTCGACGTCGGTGACCCAGCCCTGCAGCACCTCGGTGTTCTTCTGGCCGCGGAAGAACTCGCGGACCGGGGTGGCGACCTCGCCGGGGGAGAGCAGTCCGGTGGCGACCTGGTAGATCAGCGGCTCGAACACGTGGTGGTTGGTCCCGTTGAGGATCGTCACGTGCGCATCGGCCTTGCGCAGCGCGCGGGCGGCGTACTTGCCGCCGAAGCCGGCTCCGACGATGACGACTCGGTGCTGTCCCTGTTCGGTCATCACTTTCACGCTCCTTGTTCCACTTAATAGAACCGCGGAACAGGCGCCGGAAGTCCGTATCTCAGTGATGATGATGATCACCAGGGCCCGGTGTCACATTCGGTTTGGTCATCTCGTCACGCGAAAAGGCCCGCCTTCCGTGAGGAAGGCGGGCCGTCTCCAGGGCCTTACTGGACCACGAAGAGCAGGCGGTTCGGGGAGCCGGTGCCCGGGCTGGTCACCACGTTCGGGGTGGAGTTGGTGATCAGCGAGGACGCGACCTGGGCCGGGGTGTAACTCGGGTTGCGGGAGAGCACGAGCGCGGCGGCGCCGGCCACGTGCGGCGCGGCCATCGAGGTGCCGCTGATGGTGTTGGTGGCCGAGGTGCTGGTGTACCAGGCCGAGGTGATCGACGAGCCCGGCGCGAAGATGTCCAGGACGCTGCCGTAGTTGGAGTAGCTGGCCCGGGCGTCGGTGCTGGTGGTCGCGCCGACGGTCAGGGCGGTCGCCACGCGGGCCGGCGAGGCGGTGGACGCGTTGGCGTTCGAGTTGCCGGCCGCGACCGCGTACGAGACACCGGAGGCGATCGAGCTGGCGACCGCGTTGTCCAGGGCGGTGCTGGCGCCGCCGCCGAGGCTCATGTTGGCGACAGCGGGCTTGACCGCGTTCGCGGTGACCCAGTTGACGCCCGCGATGACGCCGGCCGTGGTGCCGCTGCCGGTGCAGCTGAGGACCCGGACGCCGACCAGCTTGACGGCCTTCGCCACGCCGTACGTGCTGCCGCCGACGGTGCCCGCGACGTGCGTGCCGTGGCCGTTGCAGTCGGTGGAGTTGCTGTCGCTGTCGACGAAGTCGTACCCGCTGACCGCACGGCCGCCGAACTGGCTGTGCGTGTTGAGGATGCCGGTGTCGATGATGTAGGCGGTGACGTTCGAGGCGGTGACCGGGTACGTGTACGTGGTGCTCAGAGGCCGGGCGCGCTGGTCGATGCGGTCGATGCCCCAGGTCGCATTGGTCTGCGTGGCGGCCAGAGAGATCACCTGGTTCTGCTCGACGTACGCCACCTTCGAGTTGGCCGCGAGGCGCTTGGCCTGGGTCTCGGTCATGGTGGCCTCGAAGCCGTTGAGCGCCTTGCCGAAGCTGCGCTTCACGGTCGCGCCGTACGCCTTGGAGAGTGAGGCCTGCTGTGCGCCTGACTTGAGGACCACGATGTAGCTGCCGTCCACCGCGGTCGCGGAGCCGGCCAGCTTGATCTGTCCCAGCACCGGCGCCGCTGCCTCGGCCGGGGTCGCGGCAGCGACCGCACCCAGTGCGAACAGACCTGCGGCCAGGATGCGGCCGTGTCGTCGAATCGCCATCTTCGTTCCTCTCTCACGCCTGCCGGCGAACGTCCCGGGGGGTATTGACGTTCGTCTCTCGGCTCTGGGGAGAGCCTAAACGTGAGTTCACCCTTCATCTATATATCGAAATGGCTATATCAGTTCAGAAGTCCGCCGTAGGTGCCGAACAGACTTGTGTGACGAGGATGTCCGTTCCGAGCACCGTGGGTTTCGCGGCGCTCTACCTGATCGCGCTCCTGGCCGGCCGGCAGACGGTGCTCTCCGAGCTGGACGTGCCGGTGCTGTGGCCGGCCGCCGGCGTCGCGGCCGTGTGGCTGGTGATCCGCCGTGAGTCCCGATGGCGCTGGCTGGACATGGTGGTCCTTGCCGTGCTGACCGTGGCCGGCCTGGTGCCGACCGGGGTGGACCCGGTGGCGGCGGCGATCCACGCCGGCGCGGCCGTGGCGGCCGGCATGACCTTCGCGGTGGTGACCGCCCGGCTGCTGCCCGGGGTCTGGGCCGGCGAGGACGGCGGGCGTCCGCTCTCCAGCCTCGACGACCTGGCCCGGATGCTGGTGGCCGCGACCGCCTCCTCCACCGTGATGGCGTGCATCGACATGCTCGGTGACGGCCTGGCCGATTACGCCGGCGGGATCACCATGTTCGGCATCCGGGTGGTCCGGGACACCGGCAGCATTCTGATCTTCGGCGTCGCCATCCAGCGCGCCTGGTACCTGCTGCGCGGGCAGCACCGGGTCTCTCTCGACCAGAACCGCGCGCTGGAGTGCCTGGCCATCTTCGTGGTCTCCGGCGGGGCGTACTACTACACGTTCGCGGTCAACCACAGCCTGCCGATCGGGTTCGCACTGCTGCCGCTGACCGTGTGGGCGGCGATCCGGGTGCCGACCGCGCTCGCCATCGGCCACTGCCTGATTTTCAGCTGCACCGCCGCGGTCCTGACCCAGCACGGCTGGGGCCCGTACGCCGAGATCACCGACCCGGGCACCCGGGTCCTGGTGATCGACCTGTACGTCGCCATCCTGGCCGTCGTCGCGCTGGCCCTGGCGCTGAGCCGGGACGAGCGCAACGCCCTGATCGGCCGGCTGCAGGTCTCCGAGCAGGAGGCCACCGACAAGGCCGGGATGATGACCATGATCGTCAACTCGATGACCGAGGGCCTGGCCATCCTCGATCAGAACGGCCGGCTGGTGCTGCGCAACCCGGCGGCCGGCCGGCTCCTCGGCAGCGTCAGCACGGTCTCCGGCGGGGTGGCGCTCGGCAGCGACTACGGCTTCTTCCACCCGGACGGCACCCCGCTCGCCGACGCCGATCTTCCGTACGCCCGAGCCCTGGCCGGCGAGGAAGTGCCGCCGATGGACGTGCTGGTCCGCAACGCCGCGGTGCCCGAAGGCCGGATCGTCCGGTTCAACGTGGCCCGTATCGCCATGAACCCGGACTCCCCGGCGCACGTGGTGGTCGTCTTCCACGACGTCACCGCGGACCGGCGGCACCGCGACGAGCTGATGTCGTTCGCCGGGCGGGTCGCGCACGACCTGCTCAATCCGCTCACCACGATCGAGGGCTGGGCCGAGGTCCTGGAAACGGAACTCGCCGGTTACAAGCCGGCCGAGCGGGTCACCCGGATCCAGCGGGCGTCGGCGCGGATGCGGACGTTCCTCAACGGCCTTCTCGCGTACACGGCGGCCCGGGACGGCAAGCTGATGCCGACCACGGTGAACCTGTCGCTGCTGCTCGGCGACATCGTGAACAGCCGGTACGACCAAGCGGACAGCACCGGCACGGCGCCGCCGTACTTCGAGATCGGCCAGATGGAACCGGTCGAGGCGGACCCGGTCCTGATCCGGCAGCTGCTGGAGAACCTGGTCGACAACGCGCTCGGGCCGACGCCGCCCGGTGTCACGCCGTACGTCAGCGTCTCCTGTCAGCCGGCGCGGAACGGGATGCTGCGCATCGACATCCTGGACAACGGCCTCGGCCTGCTGCCGGGCCAGCGGCAGGAGGTGTTCACCAGCTTCCACAGCGGCCGCGACGAGCGCGGCAACGGGCTGGAGCTGGCGGTCTGCAAGCGGATCGTGGAGAGGCACGGCGGGACGATCGAGGCCATGGTCAATCCGTACGGCAGCGGCACCCGGATGTCGTTCACGCTGCCGGTGGGCCGATCGGTGTACGCCCGCACGCTGGAGACCCAGTGGGCCGGCGGGCGGGCCCCGGCCCGCTAACCGGAAGGCACCCGGGCAGTGCCTCACACTCGCACCGCCGCGACCGACTCTTAAGCGAGACAGCACGTTGTGATGGTCGAAGGAGCGCCGAGTTGACGGACGTGTACCAGATCCTGGACACCCCGGTCGAGGACGACTTCGACGACATCGCGGCCCTCGCTGCCCAGTTGTGCGGGACGCCGATGGCGGCGATCAGCCTCGTCGACGGTGACCGCCTGTGGTTCAAGGCCCGGTTCGGTCACGACATCGCCGAGACTCCGCTGGCCGGCTCGATGTGCGAGCGGGCGATTCAGGGTGACGAGGTGATGCAGGTCCTGGACGCGGTGCTCGACCCCCGCTTCGCCGGGCATCCGACGGTCGTCGGCGTGCCGCACGTCCGGTTCTATGCCGGTGCGCCGCTGGTCTCGCCGTCCGGGCAGGCGCTCGGCACGCTCTGCGTGATCGGCCAGGAACCCGGTGAGCTCAACGCGGAGCAGTGCCAGAGCCTGCGGGCGCTGGCCCGGCACGTGGTCTCCCAGATGGAACTGCGGCGGTACGCCCGGGACATGCGTGACCTCACCGAACGGCTGCGTGCCGCCGAGGAGGTCAAGGACGAGTTCATCGCCCGGGTCACCCACGAGTTGCGTACGCCGCTCAGCTCGATCCACGGATATCTGGAGGTCCTTGGCGACCCGGAGCTGCCGGCCGAGACACGGGACGGCTTCCTGGCCCGGGTTCAGCGCAACTCCGACCGGCTGCTCAACCTGGTCGACGACATGCTGCTCGCCGCGCAGGCCGGCCCCGGCAACCGGGCCTTCCACCGGCGTCCCACCGACCTGGCCGAGCTGGCTGCCACCGCTGTCGCCCAGAACGAGGCGCTGATCGCCGCGAAGGGCCTGTCCGTGACGGTCGAGGCCGGCGGACCGGTCCTCGCCGACGTGGACGCTGCCCGGATCGGCCAGGCCCTGGCCCGGCTCGTTCTCAACGCGGTCAAGTTCACCGACAGCGGCGCCATCACGGTCGGCGCGACCAGCCACGAGGGCCGGGCCGAGCTGTGGGTACGCGACACCGGCGCCGGCATCAGCCCGATCGACCGCAGCCGGGTGCTCGCGCCGTTCCGGCGGGCCGGCTCCGCGGAACGTGCCGAGGTGCAGGGCGCCGGGCTCGGCCTGACGATCGTCAAGGCGATCGTCGACGGGCACGACGGCGTGCTCCGCATCGACGGCGAGCCGGGCCACGGCACCACCGTCACGATCGAGCTGCCGGCATCCTTCCGGAGGCCGGAAAGCTGGTGAGACGTCAGGCGCTTTCCAGGGTGAGGCAGAAGACGCTGCCCACCGGGTCACCGGGCTGGTAACCGACCGAGCCGCCGTTCGCCTCGGCCAGGCTCGCGACGATGTGCAGTCCCAGCCCGTGGCCGGCAGCGCCGTTGTCGCCGGCCCGGGTGTACCGCTCGAACAGATGCGCCCGCAGCTCCTCCGGAACCCCGGGCCCCCGGTCGTGCACCGCGATCCGGGTGGACAGCTCCGCGGTCGTCACCTCGATCGCGGTCGCCCCGCCGCCGTACTTGTTGGCGTTGGTCAGGAAGTTGACCACGATCTGCCGCAGGTGTGCCGGGTTGACCAGGACCTCCGACGCCGGCGGGCAGGAGAGCGGCACCTGCTGGTCGGCGGCGTCCAGCGCGTCGCGCAGCGCCTCGGCGAGGCGTACCCGCTGCCGGTCGGTGCGCAGCCGGGTCTCGCTGAGCGTGCACATCGACAGGACGTTGTGCCGCAGCTCGTCGATCCGCCGGGCGGCGCTCATGATCTTCGCGGTGGACGCTTCCAGGGGCTTCGGCAGGTCGCTCTCCACCAGCAGCTCGCCGTACCCGATGATCGACGTGAGCGGCGTGCCGATGTCGTGCGAGAGCATCCCCATGAGGTCGAGCTTGAGCAGGTTGGCGCGTTGCAGCTCACCGTTCGCCAGTTCCAGCTGATTGTTGCGCTCGGCCAGCACGGCCTCGGCGGCGTCGCGTTCCCGCTGGGCACGCAGCTGTTCGGTGACGTCCTGGATGACACCGATCAGGTTCAGCGGCGTGCTGTCCGCGTCCCGGACCAGCCGGACGCCGATGTGCACGTCGACCATGTGCCCGTCGGCGTGGACCAGGCGTTTGGTGCGTTCGTACGACTCCTGCTCCCCGGCGAAGAGGCGGGCCGTCATCAGCGTGCCCTCGGCCCGGTCGTCCGGGTGGGTGAAGTCCTCGTTGCGGCGGCCGATCAGCTGCTCCGGTGAGTAACCGATCATCCGGGCGTACGCCTCGTTCACGTGCTGGACCAGGCCGTCCAGCCCGACGATGGCCTGGCCGACGGTGGACTGGTGGAACTGCACCCGGAACTGCCGCTCGCTCGCCGCGAGCCGTTCCTCGGCGTTCCGCCGGCCGGTGATGTCGGTGTTCGTCTCGATCACCTCGTGGCCCGCGCCGCCGGAGTCGGGCCGGACCACGTGCCGGCTCAGCACCACGATGGACCGCCCGTCGGAGCGGCGGTGGGTCACCTCGCCCTCCCAGCGGCCGTTCGCGGCGAGGGCCCGTTCGACAGTGGCGGTGCTGCCGGGGAACACCGTGGCGAGCAGACGATGGATGTTGCGGCCGCGGGCGGCCGAGGCCGGCCACCCGTACATGTGCTCGGCGCCGGTGTTCCAGAAGCGGATGGTCCCGTCCGGGGCCCGCACGATGATCGCGGCCGGGGCCGCGTCGATCAGCTCGGCCTGGCGGCGCAGCTCGATCTCCACGGCGTGACGTGCGCTGATGTCGTGCAGGAAGGCGTGGAAGACGAGCCGTCCGCCGTGCCGGGTGGCCTGCAGGGTGAACTCGACCGGGAACTGCCGGCCCTCCCGGTTGACCGCCGGGAGCTCGATGCGCTGCCCGGCGAGCTTCGACACGCCGGTCGTGCGTACCCGGGTGAGGCCGCCGTAGTGCGCCTCGCGGTACTCCCCGGGGATGATCAGCTGAGCCAGGTCCTCGCCCACAGCCTCCTGCCGGGTACGCCCGAAGAGCTTCGCCGCCGCCGGATTCCACTCCACGACAAGACCGTCCGCGTCGATCGCGATGTACGCGTCCTGCGACACCTCCAGGATCCGCCGGACCACCGCGGAGGTCTCCTCGGCGTGCCGGGCCGCCCGGACCAGCTCGATCTCGGTCGCGACGGCCGCCGCGAGGTCCTCCAGGACGGCCAGGTCCTCATCCGACCAGTCCCGGGGCTGCCCGTCGATGGCGCAGAACGAGCCGAGCGTCTGCCCGTCGACGCGGATCGGCATCCCGGCGTACGCGATCACGCCGATGTCACCGATGGCGAGGTTGTCCTTCAGCCGGTCGACCAGGCGCGCGTCGCTGACCACGAGCGGGGCGTCGTCGTCCACGACGTGCTGACAGAACGAGTGCGATAGCGGGGTCTGCCCGAGATCGGCCCACGGCTGTGGCAGGCCGACCTGGCTGGCGAAGACCTGCCGGTCGTCGAGGACCAGCGACACCAGCGCGGTCGGGCTGCCGATCAGCCGGGTCGCGAGCCGGGTCAGCCGTCCCAGGCCGGGTGGCTCGGCGGTGTCGAGCACGCCGGTCGCATGGACCGCCGCGACGCGCTCGGGGTCGCGCACCCGGTGCCGCGGATCAGCCACAAGGATCAGATCGGTTGTGATCCGGTTGTTCTTAGTCGTTTACGGCACCGCGCCCAGCATGGTGAGAACCCCGGTGAACAGCGCATGGGTGGCGTCCTGGTCGAGATGGCGGGCCTGCCAGCCCCGGTGGTCGATGCCTTGGAGCACTCCGGCGGCTGTGGTGCGTACCGTGCGCAGCGTCGCGGGGGAGAGCAGCACGGCGGAGGTGCCGTCGGCGTGCGCCGCGCGCTCGGCGGCGCCGAGCGCCACCAGCGCCGCCGCGGCGCCGTTCAGGATCTGGGCGACATGCAGGCGGTCCCGGTCCAGGTTGAAGGCGGCCACGTGTACGGCAAGACCGAGGGCGGTGACCAGCCGTCCGGTCTCGTCGCCGCTGAGCACCGCGGGCATGGTGGCCGCGTCGTCCTCGGTGGCGGTGGCGCCGGCGCAGAAACCGTCGATCAGCTCACCGGCGATGCCGGCCGGGATCCGGATGTCGCTCAGCGCCGTCTCCGGGAACCGGCGCCCCAGCGCGGCCTCCACGGCGTCGCGGACGATGTAGTCGGGGACGACCTTGTTCTGCTCGCCCAGGCGGCGAAGGATCTCCTCGACGACATCGCCGAGGCTCAACGCGCCGGGCGGGTCCATCTGCTCACCGTAACGGTGCACGCCGGATCCTCAGCGGGCGCCGGGCAGAGAGATTCGGGCGCTGACACCGTCCGTCGTGTTCTCCACCATGAGATCGCCGCGGTGTGCCCGGACGATGTTGCGGGCGATCGTCAGCCCCAGTCCCACACCCGGCACGGCCAGGTCCCGGGCGTACCGGCCGCGGTAGAACCGGTCGAAGATCAGCGGCAGCTCGTCGGACGGGATGCCGACTCCGCCGTCACGAACCTCGATGGCCGGATGGGGTGCGGCCTCTACGCGTACCATGATCGGTTTTTCCGAAGGGGTGAAGAAGAGAGCGTTGCGGAGCAACTGCTCGACCGCGTGGGCGAGGCGGGCGAGATCGGCATGGACCGGGATCGGTTCGTACGCCGCCACGTCGACCGGACCGCCGCGCAGCAGGATCAGCGGGCGGCAGGCCGTGATCGCGGCCGCCACCACCGTGCTCAGGTCGACAGTGCCGATCGACTCGGCCGGCGCCGGAAGCGGCGCCTCACCGGGCCGGGTGCCGGCCAGGATGTGGTCGACCATGTCGACGAGACGCCGGCCGTTGCGGTGGATCGGATCGATCAGCCCGCGGTACTCCGCGAGACCCTCCTGGTCGCCGAGGATCTCCAGATAGCCCTGGATGATCGCGACCGGCGTACGCAGTTCGTGGGTGATCGTGGCGACCAGGTCCTCCTCGCGCTGCGCCGAGCGGGCCAGTTCGTCGCCGAGGTCGGCCATCCGCATCCTGCCGCGGACCGCGGACAGGTGCCCGGCGGCCTGCTTCGCGAACGTGACCAGGTTGTCCACCTGGCGGTCGCTGACCTCGTGCGGCTCGATGTCGACGACGCACATGGCGCCCAGCACGTGACCGTCCTCGTCGATCACCGGAGCGCCGGCGTAGAACCGGATGCCCGGTTCACCGGTCACGTTGGGATAGTCCGCGAAGCGGGAGTCCCGGGTGGCGTCCGGAATGATCAGCGGCTCCCGGGCCGGTACCACGTGCGCGCAGAACGACACGTCGAGCGGGGTCTGCGCCTCGGCCAGCCCGACCCGGCCGGCGAACCACTGCCGATCCTCGTCGATCAGCGAGACCGCGGAGATCGGGGTGTCGAACATGCCCGCCGCGAGGCGGGTGAGGTCGTCGAGAACGACGGGACGAGGCCGGTCGAGAACCTGGTACGACCGGAGAGCGGTCAGCCGGGCCAGTTCGTCCGGGTCTTTCATCATCGGCGCGGCTCCCCCCACGACTGCTCTTCGGCCCGGGAAAAGCTGACCTGAGCGGATCCGGGAACGGGCGGGATCGTGAAGGTGAAGACCGATCCGCCGTCCGGGTTGTCGTCGGCGCCGATCGCGCCGCCGTGCCGTTCCACGATGCGTTTGCAGATCGCCAGGCCCAGACCGGTTCCGGCGTACTTGGCGGTCGGGTGGGCCCGGTGGAAGTTGCCGAAGATCACCTCGTGCTGCCCGGCCGGCACGCCGATGCCGTTGTCCGCGATCCGGATCCGGAGCAGGTCGTCGTCGGGCTGCGCGGTGACGGTGACCTCCGGTGTCACGCCCGCCGCGGTGTACTTGACCGCGTTGCCGATCAGGTTGTCCAGCAGCTGCCGGATCAGGACCGGGTCGGCCTGCACCATCGGCAGATCACCCACGATGAACCGGGGCACCGGCAGGCCGGCCGCGATCGCCGCGTCCAGCCGGGCCACGGTCACCTCGGTGACCACCTGACCCAGATCGACCGGAACGGTCGCGACCGTCGCATCACGAGCCGTCGTGTACGCGAGCAGCCCGTCGATCAGTGCCCGCATCCGCCCGGCAGCCCGGTGCACCCGGGCCAGACTGTCGCGCGCCTCCTCGACCTCCGGGCCGTCCGGCAGCGCCGCGATCGCCTCACCGGCGAAGTCGCTGAAACCCTCGATCGTGGTGACCGGATTGAGCAGGTCGTGCGCGACCACCCCGGCGAAGTTGGTCAGCTCGTCGCGGTGCCGGCGCTCGGCCGTCGCGTCGTGGAAGAGGACCACGGCGCTGCGCCGGCCGGCGCCGTCCTCCAGCGTGGCGGCCCGGACGCTGATCACCCGGCCCTCCGGCACGCCGGGATTGCGGACCAGGATGTGCACGTCGTCCAGGTCCTCGCCGGCGAGCGCCCGGGTGTGCGGCATCTCGTGGTCCTCCAGCGGCACGCCGTTGAGGTGGTAGAAACCGCCGGCCGGGCTGGTGAGGTGGTAGAAGCCGCCGGCCGGGCTTGTCTGACCACCGAGCAGCCGCACGGCCGCCGGATTGCGCAGCGTCACCCGGCCGTCGGCGTCGACCACCGCGAGGCCGTCCGCGGTCGAGTCGATGATCGCCCGGAGCAGCTCGGCCCGCTCGGACGCCTGTTCCCGCTGCTCGCCCAGCTCCGCCTTCTCGGCGGCGAGCTCGGCCAGCAGCGCGGACCGCTCGTCGCGGCCGAGGGCCAGGGAGAGCCCGATGACCGCGGTCAGCATCACGAAGAGCTGGGCCACGACCGCCCGGGACGCGTGGTTGCCGATGTCCGCGAACGGCCCGGTCCCGTCCAGGGTGAAGAGCACCACGATGACTCCGGCGAACAGGTTGTGGATCACCACGAACGAGGTCGCCAGCCGGGTGCCGGCCCAGACCGTGACCCCGATCAGCAGAAACGCCAGCGGAAGCCCGTGGCTGTACGCGAACCCGGCCAGATAGGCGGCGGTCGAGCAGACGATCAGGGCGGCGTACTCGGCGATCTTGCGGCCCGGAACGCGCGTCAGCCGCCTGAGGGAGTCCCGCCACGCCGCCGGACCGCGGGCCAGCCACGGACCGAGGCAGAATCCGATCGCGCCGACCACCAGGATGCTCGCGGTATTGCGGGACAGCCACACCGACGTCGTCGTCCACGAATAGGTACCGGTCACCAGCCAGGCCACCGACGGGCCGACCGCGGCGCCGGCCACCGTGGCGCCGAACGCCGCGGCCATCAACGCCCACAGGTCCGGTGGGCTGCGCAGCGGCTCGGTACCCCCGGCGCCCCAGAGCCGGGGACGCCAGTGGTTGATCAGGCGCACGAACGCGAAGGCCTGCGCCAGGTTGGCGGCCACGAAGATGACGGCCATCGGCGTGGAGGCCTTGGTCGCGGTGTTCACCGCGACGGTGATCAGCCCGAGGGCCACGGCGTCGGCCCAGCGCAGCGGGGAGTGCCGCTGCCGGCAGAACCAGATCGCCGCCACACCGGCGGCCGGCCAGACCAGGCTCAGGTTGGCGTCGTCCATGACGGTGGCCCGCCCGGCGAAGGTCGCGAGCGCGTAGACAACCGCGAAGATCCCGGTGCGCGCCAGCGACCTGCGGTAGGTCATACCCCCGCCTTCCCGGAACCGATTCGTCCAGGGACCAATCGGCCGGAAAGGGGGCGAACTGAGCTTCGGGTCAGCTCACGGCAGCACGGCGGGCCGTGTACTCCGGGTCGCGGCGACCGGGGTACGGGACCAGGTTGTCCGGCTGCTCCTCGTACGAGGATTCGGCCCACCGGCGACCGGCCTGCTCCATCGGCTCGGTGTCGTAGACCGAGCGGTTGTGAAAGCGCTGGGCGTAATCCATCATGCCGTCGACCAGGCGGTCCACGTCGGCGGTCGGGCGTACCACGAGGCGCATGAACTGGCTGGTCATGCCGAGCTTGTTGCCGCACTCGCGGGTCATGATGCCGTGGTTGGCGACCAGGTAGTCGCGCAGCGCCACACCGGACCACTCGGTCGGCAGCTTCACCAGGAAGAAGTTGCCCTGCGACGGGAAGACGGTCAGGCCCGGGATGCGGCTCAGCTCGCGAGCCATCGACCGGCGGTCCCGGCTCAGCAGGCGCAGGCTCTCCTCGTACTCCATCTCGTGGTCGGAGATCATGTGAACGACCTTCTCCGCGAGGGAGTTGAGGTTCCACTTCGGCAGCATCTTCGCGATCTTCCCGGCGATGGCCGGGTTGGCGAGCATGTACCCGAAGCGGATGCCGTGCAGGCCGAAGTTCTTGCCGAGGCTCTTCAGCACCACCGCGTTCGGCCGGATCACCGCGTCCGGGCCGACCGAGGGGTACCGCTCGGCGTCCGAGAAGTCGATGAACGACTCGTCGATGACGACCAGGTCGAGGTCGCTGAGCGCGTCCATGAACCGGATCACGTCACGGCGCGGCAGGTAGTTGCCGTCCGGGTTGTTCACGTTGCAGACCACCGCGACCCGGGACTTGCGCTCCCGGATGAACTCCACGTACTCCTCGAGGTCGAGCCGGAAGCCGTCGCGCTCCTGCAACGGGAACATGTCCACCCGCTTGCCGGTCTCCAGCGGCTGGTCGGTCCACCGGCCGAAGGTCGGGATCGGGATCGCCAGGCTCTCCTTCACCAGCAGGTGGTCGATCCAGGTGATCAGCTCGGTCGAGCCGTTCGCCATCGCGACCGTCTGCGGGTGCAGGTTCAGCACGCTGGCCAGCTTCTTCGTGATCGTGGCCGAGTCGCTCGGGTAGTACTTCAGGATGCTCTTCAGGTCCCGGGTGAGCTCGTCGAACATCTCCGGGGTGGGGAAGTACGGGTTGCACGGGATGCAGAAGTCGACGATCTCCGCACCCTCTCCGGCCGCACGTGCCAGGTCGAAGTAGGAAGCGCTGTGCGATCCCTTGTGCAGGATCGACGTGTCGATACCGGTCCGTGCCACGGTTGTTCCTCCTCGATGACGGTCCCGCCCCCAACGCCACCAAGTACGGGGCCGAACCCGGATTCGTTCAGCGGACCGCTGTTTCATCCACGCCGGATGAGGCGTGCGGTGACCTCCGCGATGAGGCTCGGGGCTGGTATCCCCGAGCCTCGGAGGACGGCATGACCGGCATGAACGCACCGCTCGACCCGACGCCGCGCCCGACGGTGACCGGGGGCAAGCTCTGGGCCGGGGGCGCCGCCACCGCCGCCGTCGCGGCCCTGATCGCCATCGCCGGCATCCTGCTCGGCCGCGGCCTCTTCGACATCGATGTCCTCGCGCCGAAGGGCCAGGGGACCTGGGGCGACGCCAGCACCGGCTGGTACGCGCTCGGCGCGGCCGGCTCCGCGCTGCTCGCCACCGGCCTGGTGCACGCGCTGATCCTCACCACGCCCCGGCCGATGCGGTTCTTCGGCTGGGTGGTCGGGCTGAGCACGGTGGTGGCGATGCTGGCGCCGTTCGTCACGGACGCCAGCCTGGGCGCCCGGATGTACACGGCCGGGCTCAATTTCGTCCTCGGCGTCGCCATCGGATCGCTGGTCGCCGGGGTGGCCCGGTCCGCCACCATCGTGTTGCCACCCCGCCAGGCCTCGCGTCCCTATCCGCAGCAGTACCGGTGAGGGGGAGCGGACCGATGGCCACCATGACCACCCCACCGGAGGCGCCCGCCTTCCACGTCCTCTCCGTCCCGGAGGCGCTGGAGGCCGAACAGGTCGACCAGCAGCGCGGCCTCAGCGAGACCGAGGCCGGTGCGCGACGCCAGAAGTACGGCCCGAACCGCTTCGCCGAGGCGAAGAAGGAGCCGTGGTGGCGCTCCTTCGCCCGGCAGTACGCCGACCCCATGCAGATCGTCCTGCTCTGCGCCGGCCTGGGCAGCCTCTATCCGCTCAAGCAGTGGGGCACCGGCATCCTGCTGCTGGCGCTCACCCTGCTCAACGCGGTGCTGGGCCTGCATCAGGAGGGCAAGGCGGCGGCCGCGATCGACGCCCTCCAGAAGATGATGATCATCAAGGCCCGGGTACGCCGGGACGGCACGCTCGTCGAGCTGCCGGCCGAGGACCTGGTCCCCGGTGACGTGGTGCAGCTGGAGGCCGGTGACGTGGTCCCGGCCGACGGCCGGCTCCTGCGTACCGCGACTCTGGAGATCGACGAGTCCGCGCTGACCGGGGAGAGCCTGCCGGTCGCGAAGGACATCGCGCCGGTGGCGGCGGAGGACACCGCTCTCGGTGACCGCTCCGACATGGCGTACATGAACACCAACGTCACCCGGGGCACCGGTGACCTGCTGGTCACCGCGACCGGGATGTCGACGGAGGTCGGCCGGATCTCCGGGATGCTGCAGACCGAGAGCGACGCGGACACCCCGCTCACCCGGCAGCTGAGCAAGCTGACGAACCAGATCCTGGTGATCGCCGGCATCGCACTGCTCGCCTCCGTGATCATCAACCTGGCCCGGGGCAACGAGTTCAACGTGGTCTTCACGGCGGCCGTCGCGTTCGCCGTCTCGGCGATCCCGACCGGTCTGCCCGCCGTGGTCACCACGATCCTGTCGCTCGGCACCCAGCTGCTGGCCAAGGCGAACGCGATCGTGAAGCGGCTGCGGTCCACCGAGACACTCGGGTCCACCTCGGCGATCAACTCCGACAAGACCGGCACGCTGACGCTGAACCAGATGACCGCGACCGAGATGACCATCCCGGGGCGGCGTTACACGATCTCCGGGGGTGGTTACTCCGTCGAGGGCGTGATCAAGCGGGTGGCCGGCCAGCCGGACGTGCCGCTGGAGGAGTTCCTGCTGCCGATGGCGCTCGCCTCGGACGCGGTGGTCCGGGACGGCACGATGATCGGCGACCCGACCGAGGGTGCTCTCGTGGTGCTCGCCGAGAAGGGCGGCCTGGACGCGGCCGCGACGCGGGAACGCTATCCGAGGGTGGCCGAGCTGCCGTTCGACGCCGCGTACAAGATGATGGCGACCTTCCACACGATGACCGGCGCCGGCGGGCGCGAGGTGATCCGCTGCTTCGTGAAAGGCGCACCCGAC
The DNA here is from genome assembly GCF_003259845.1 of Actinoplanes lutulentus. Taxonomy (GTDB): domain Bacteria; phylum Actinomycetota; class Actinomycetes; order Mycobacteriales; family Micromonosporaceae; genus Actinoplanes; species Actinoplanes lutulentus. Next base: position 67,780 of record NZ_QLMJ01000007.1, on the reverse strand, counting down.
CAGCTTCTGGCCCGGGCCGCCTGGGCGCCGGCGCCGGAGGACCTGTCCCCGATCCCGGTCGACGACGCGTTCCGTGAGCGGTACCTCGCGGAGAACACCCGGCTCGCCGAGCAGGGCCTGCGGGTCATGGCGACCGGCCGCAAGGACTTCGACCCGGACACCTTCGATGCGAACGGCGACCTGCTCGCGATGCTCGACGGGCTGACCGTGCTGACCCTGGTCGGCATCGTCGACCCGCCCCGCCCGCAGGCGCGGGCCGCGATCGAACAGGCGCACGCGGCCGGCATCGAGGTCCGCATGATCACCGGAGACCACGCGGTGACCGCCGCCGCGATCGCCGGGAAACTGGGCATCCGCGGCCGGGCCATCACCGGCGCCGAGTTCGCCGCGATGAGCGACGACGAGGCGGACCGCGAGATCGGCGACATCGGGGTGATCGCCCGGGTCACACCGGAGCACAAGGTACGCCTCGTCGAGGTGCTCAAACGCAAGGGACACATCGTCGCGATGACCGGCGACGGTGTGAACGACGCGCCGGCGCTGAAGAAGGCCGACATCGGTATCGCGATGGGGATCACCGGCACCGAGGTGAGCAAGGAAGCCGCCGCGATGATCCTCACCGACGACGACTTCGCCACCATCGTCAAGGCCGTCGAGCTCGGCCGCTCGCTCTACGCCAACCTGAAGAAGTACATCTTCTTCCAGATGGGCGTCCTGGTCGGGATGATCGTCACCTTCCTCGCCGCCAGCATCGGCAACATCGCGGCCGGCGTGCCGTTCCTGCCGTTGCAGAGCCTCTGGCTGAACTTCACCACCCAGGTCTTCCAGTCGGTCGGCCTGGGTTACGGCAAGGCCGACCCCGACATCATGGAACAGCGGCCGCGCCGCTCGGACGAGGCGCTGCTCAGCCGCTCCGCGATGGGCTGGCTGAGCCTGCTCGGCCTGGTGATGGCCGCCGCGACGCTGCTGGTGATCTGGTGGGGCGACAACGAGTTCGACCTGGAGACCGGCCGTACCGCCGGCCTGACCGCGTTCTCCATCGCCAACCTCGCGTTCTCACTGACGTGTCGCAGTGACATCCGGTCGGTGTTCAGCCTGGAAACCTTCGACGACCGGCGTTTCCTGATCACCACCGGGCTGTCGGCCGCGGCGATCGTGCTGGCCACCGAGTTCGGTTTCTTCCAGAAGATCCTCCAGACCACCAGCCTCGACGTCGGCCAATGGCTGATCTGCCTGCTCGCGGGCCTGATCGTGATTCTGCCGACCGAGATCCGCAAAGCCGTGCTGCGCAGGCGCACCGCAAGCAGCCGGGCAGACAGGAGCAGGCGATGAGCGTGCCAGGACTGGTCCGGCTCGGCGACGTGGCGCTCGGCGCTGCCGTCCGGGCAGGCGAGAGCACCGCCGAAGCGGTCGAACGGCTCCGGGCGGCCGCGCCGAAGCAACCCCTGCGGTCGCGGGCCGACCTGGTGCAGGAGCGGTTCGACGCGCTGCGCCGGCGGGGTGAGGCGGAACGCCGGCGAGGCCAGGGCGCCCTGTCCAGGGCCGTGGACGCCGCGATGACCGCGATCGCCACGTCCCCGCTGGTGGAGCGCATCGTCGAGATCCAGGTGGACCGGGTCCTCGCCATGCTGGAGAAGGAACCGGAACGGATCCAGGTCCTGGTACGCGGCCAGCGCGACACCGTGGTCGGCGAGATGGTGGGCCGGGTACGCAGCGGCGCGGTGGCCGGTGACGCGGCGGTGGACCGGCTCACCCTGCGGATGACCCGCCGCGGTGGTGCCTCCGAACCAACGTGACCAGTACCGGCGAGCCCGGTTACGGCGGCCTGGTCAGCAGGGCGATGGCGTACGCCGCCGACGCCTTCTTCGTCGCCCTGCTGACCGGCGGTTCGGCCACCGTGTTCGCGATGATCGCGTCGGTGGTCGGCGCGGAGGCACGGGAGCTCGGCCGGATCGTCGTCTCGTCGTACCTGATCTTCCTGCCGTCGGTGATGGTGGTCTACTGCGCGCTGTTCTGGCTGCTCGCCGGCCGTACCCCGGGCATGGCGGTGCTCGGGCTGCGCGTGGTGCGGGCCGACGGCGGGCCGGTGCGCTGGTTCGCCGCGCTGGTCCGGGCCGTGCTGCTGGCGTACTTCCCCATCGGTGCGCTCTGGCTGATCGTGGATCGCCGGCGTCAGGCGTTGCACGACAAAGTGGCGAGGACCACTGTCGTCCGGGCCTACTCATCCAGCGAGGACGATGCCGCCCGGACGGGCCGGATCGCACGCTGATCACGTGCTCACCATGGGTGTCGAAGAGGAATTCTTTCTGCTGGAGCCGGACGGGGCGGTCGCGCCCAAGGCGTCCGAGGTGGTCCGCCGCCTCGGCGGGGACCACCGGGTCAAACCGGAGTACATGGCATATCAGCTGGAGACCACGACCTCGGTGCAGACCGGCCTGGACAGGCTGCGCCGGGAACTGACCGAGCTGCGGGTGATCGCCTCGGACGCGGCGGGCCTGAGCGGAACCTATCTGGTGGCGAGCGGCGCGGCGCCGTTCCGGGCCGGCCCGGTGGACGCGCTGAGCGAGCAGGGCCGGTACCGCGAAGTGGCCCGGCGTTTCCCCGCGGCGACCGAGGCCGGCGCCTGCTGCGGCTGCCACGTCCACATCGGTGTGTCGGACCGGGATCTGGCGGCCGCGGTGCTGACCCGGCTGCGTCCCTGGTTGCCGGCCCTGCTGACGCTCACGGTGAACTCGCCGGTGTCCGGCGCCGGCGACACGGGCTGGGCGAGTTACCGATATCCGACCCAGCTGCGGTGGCCGACGTTCCGGCCGCCCGGCATCTGGCCTGACGCGGAGCGGTACGACAACGACGTGCGCGGGCTGATCGACGCCGGTACTGCCATCGACGCGGCCGGCGTCCACTTCCTGGGCCGGATCTCCGCCCGGTACCCGACCATCGAGATCCGGGTGGCCGACACCGGCCTGAGCGTGGACGACACCGTGCTCTTCGCCGGTGTCACGCGCGCCCTGGTAGCAGCGCTGATCGATGACATCCGGGACGGGGCCAAGGTGCTGCCGCCGGCCGGCCGGCTGGTCAGCGACCAGCTGCTGGCGGCCGCCCGAGGTGCCTCGGGTACCGGTGACGAGGCGGCCCGGCTGCTCAAGAAGATCACCCCGCAACTGGACGCGATGGGTGACACCGCGGAGATCTACGCGGGCGTCGAGCGACTGCGGCGCGAGGGGACCGGCGCCGAGCGCCAGAGGCAGCTCTTCCAGAGGTACGGGCCGACCAGCGGGTTTGTGGGCGCCCTCGCCGCGGAGACCGTCCCGGTGATGCTGTTCCGGTGATGTCGTCCCGGTGATGCACAAGGGAGCGCCGGTCGCCGCGCGATAGTGCGCTACGGCGGCCGGCGCTGGATCGGTGGGTTCTCAGCGGTTGAGGATGCGGGCCTTCTGCGACTCGAACTCGGCCTCGGACAGGACACCCTGGGCCTTGAGCTCACCGAGCTGCCGCAGCTGCTCGATCTTCGCGTTCATCGGGTCGGGCGGCGGGGCCGCGGGTGCCGGGGCCGCGTACTGCTGTTGTTGCTGCGGCGGCGGGGCGTACTGCTGCTGCTCGTACTGCTGGTGCATCTGCTCGTCCTCGGCCTGGCGGGACCAGCGGCCGGCCTGGCGGCGGGAGACGCGGTTCGAGACGGCGGTCGCGGTACCCGCGATCACCGCGGTCCGGGCCATACCTCTCAACAGTGGCATGCCGATCACCGCCTTCCGAGTTCGGAGACCGCTGGCACGAAAGCCGACTCGGTCTCGTCCAGAGCGGCGAGCAGGGCCTGTACCGGAATCCGGCCGCCGGCGACCAGCTGTGCGCCGTTGCGCCGCAGGGTCACGGCGAGTGGGGCCGCCCAGGTGTTCTCGTACACCAGGATCACCGCTGCCGAGCCGGCGGTGAGAACCTCGCCGGCGTCGCGCAGGTCGTCGCCACCGAGCATGCCCGAGGCCGCGCCGTGGAACGCGCCGAGCTCGGCGAAATCGAGGTCGCGGCCCTCCACCGCGGTCACGGTGCCGTCCAGGTTCTTGCGCACGAACGCGATGTCGAGCACCCGGACGATGTGGCGGTCCACCAGGTCCAGCAGCAGCGGGAAGGCGTCGCCCTTCAAGCTGCCGTCGGGGAACTCCAAGCACAGATAGTCGATGGGACCCATCTCCAGAAGTTCGTCAGGCATCGGTACTCCTTCTGCTCATCGCTCTCCTCAGATCGTCGTGCCGGTCAGGACGCGGCCGTGTCCCGGCGCACCCGAGATGTGGGTCAGCGCCACGATGCTTCCGCGCGACGCCGCTATCGGGCCCGCGAGGTCACGGACCCATCGGTGTTCCAGAAGCACGGCGAGCGCGTCGGTCTCGTTGTCCACCATCGGTGCCATCTCGTCGATGTCCGACTCGGTGATCAACCCGGTCGCCAGCCGGGCCAGTCGTGTCCGATCGCCACGCAGGCCGGGGATCTCGGTCAGCTCCACGGCGCACGCGCCACCCGCCGCATCGGTACGCACCACCAGGACATCGACGACTCGCATCTCGCCGGCCGACGCGAGCCGGTCCAAGGTCGTACGCACGCCGTCGTTCAGTCGGTCGGTGGGGAATGACAACACCATCAGTTCCAGCGGCCCGAATGCCATGGGCTCAGCCTGCGCGACCGGCGGCGGGACAAACTCACCCGCCGCGGATGAACTCGGTGCCAGTTGTGGCGTTCATCCGCGGCGGGTGAGGTGCGGTGCCCAGTGGTCCGGGAAGGTCGGCGGAGCCGGCGGGAGCGCCCCGACGCCCGCGCGATCGGGCGCCCTCGCCGGCGCACTGAGCCAAGGTGAGGAGAGGCCATGACGATTCCGGTTGACGAGGAGCCGTCCGTCGTACCCGATGATCTGGAGGTCTCGCGCCTCAAGGCCGAGGTGGCCGCGTTGCGCGCCCAGCTGGACGCACGTCCCCGGAAGCGGCAGACGGCCCGGACCATTCGCTCGGCCCTTGCCGCCATGCTGGTTGCGCTGGCCGCGTTCGCGCTGGTGACGAGCGTCGTGGGCCTGTGGGCCGCACGCACGACGCTGGACACCGATCGATGGGTGGCGACGATCGCGCCGCTGCCGGCTGATCCGAGGGTGAACGCGGCAGTCGCCGAGTACGCCACCACCGAGGTCTTCGCTGTCGTCGACGTGGAGCAGCGGCTGCGGGAGGTGTTGCCGGCGCAGGCGGCGTTCGTGGCCGGGCCGATCGCCGGGCAGCTCCGCGAGCAGGTACGCAAAACCGTGCAGAACGTGCTCGGCAGCGACCGGTTCCAGGTGATCTGGGTGTCGCTGAATCAGCAGCTCCATCAGCGCGCGCTAGCCGTGCTGGAGGGGCGGAGCGAGGTGGTGACGGCGGCGAGTGACAGCGTCCAGATCGACCTGCTGCCACTGATCAATCAGGTGCTGCGGGAGTTGAGCGCACAGTTGCCCACCCTGTTCGGCAAGACGGTGACGTTGCCCGACCTCAGCAGTGGGGAGATCCCGGCCAACCTGCGGTTGCGGATCGAAGAAGCGGTGGGCGTGACGCTCCCGGCGAACTTCGCGCAGTTCACCGTCTACGATTCCGGGCAGCTGTACGAGGCACAGCAGGCGGTAGTCACAGCAAAACGGTATTTAGCGGGATTTGTCGCCCTGACGCTCGTTCTGTTGATCGCCGCGTTCGTGGTGTCGCCCGGCCGCCGGCGGACCATGGTCCAGCTGGGACTGTGGCTGGTGATCGCCGCGGTGGCGATCACTGTCGTGCTCCGGGCGGTCCGGCGGGAAATCCTCGAAGCCGTTCCGGGCGGTGTTTATCGTGACGGCGTCGATGCGGCCGTGACCACCGTGTTCAGCCTGCTCCGGGAACGCGGTGTCCAGCTGATCATCATCGGGGTGCTGCTGGCGCTGATCGGTTACCTGGCCGGGCCTGGCCGGATCCCGGTGTGGCTGCGCGGTCAGGTCCGGCGCGGATCCGCGGCTGGTTGGCGGGGCATGGCGGCGGGCGGCCGCGTCGTGGCCGATCGCGGGCCTGGCTTCGTCTCCCGCAACCTCGACCCGGTGCGGATCGGCGGGCTGGTGGTGGCGGTGCTGGCCGCGCTGATCTGGTCGTCGTGGACCGGTCTGCTGGTGATCGTGATCCTGCTGGCGGCGTTCGAGGTGGCCGTGACGCTGATGGCCCGTCAATACGGGCCCACCGAATCCACGGTGTGATTTCTGTGCTACACCCACTACGGATGTGGCTACACCCGCAGTGGGTGTAGCCACATTGTCGATATGCCGCTCCGGCGTCTCAGATGCCCGGCTGGCTGCTCAGCCGGCCCTCCTCGACCGCCCCGGCGAACGCCGCGTGGTCGCGTTCGGCCTGATCCGCGTAGAGCTCGGCGTACGAAACGAGCGCCTTGTCGAAGGTGTCGCTCGCACCGAGATAGGAGGCGATCGCGATCCGGTCGCCGCAGCGTGCGTGCGCGCGGGCCAGTGTCCAGGCGCAGAGCCCGCCGTACGCGCTCATCCCGGTCACGTCCATCTCCTCGACCACCCCGCCGCCTTTCCAGTCCCGCAGCTGGCGCACGTAGAAGTCGCGGGTCCGGCCGTCGAAACCCTCAAGCCGGTGCCAGCCCAGGAAGATGTCGCTGGCCGCCTGCATGAGCCGCTGCCCGGCGACCACCCGGCGTCCCTCCGGAACGTCCGACGGGCCGGTCGCCAGCACCGACGGCCCGGCCTCCTTCACCTGCAGCAGCAGAGGGTCCTCGTCGTCCCGGCCGGTCAGCAGCACGATCCAGCAGCGGGTGCCGACGCTGCCCACCCCGACCACCTTGCGGGCCAGGTCGACGAACTCGAACGCGTCGAACAGCCGTCGCCGGTCCTCGGCCAGGCTTTCCCGGAAACCGTCCAGCAGGCCGCGGATCTGGCTTTCCAGCTGCTTGCGGGCCAGGTCCGGCACCAGGTCCTGAACCGGGACGAGCAGTGGTGGATCGGCGACGATCCGGCGTTCGCCGTCGATCACGGCGGTGAGTTTCCGATAGGCCTGCAGGCTCGTCCGGGTCCGTGCTTTCGCGCCGGCCTTGGTGAGCCGGGCCAGCCGGCTCTTGCCGAGCCGGTCGCCGAACTGTTCCCGGAGGTCCTCCATGTCGGCACGGGCGTACCAGAGGTCCAGCTCGCGCATCGCCGCGAACTCGGTCATCGCCTCGCGGTAACGCCGTCCGGCGAAACGGACGGCAGCGGCCCGGTCCTTGCGCCGGAAGCCGTTCGCCCGGCCGGCCAGCGCGATGCTGGCGGCCAGGCGTTTGACGTCCCATTCGAACGGGCCCGGGTACGTCTCGTCGAAGTCGTTGAGATCGAAGACGAGGCGGCGCTCGGGTGAGGCGTACACCCCGAAGTTGAACAGGTGGGCGTCACCGCAGAGCTGGGTGAGCAGCCCGGAGTGCGGCGCCGCCGCGAGGTCGGCCGCCATCACCCCGGCGGAGCCGCGCAGGAACGCGAGCGGCGAGAGCGCCATCCGGGCGTGCCTGATCGGCAGCAGTTCCGCGAGGCGGTCCGCCTCGTCCGACGTGACCAGCGTGATCGGATCCACGCGGCCGCCGGCAGGCGCGTACTCGGCGTGTCCCTCGAGCGGCGCGATCTCGCGAGCGGCGCGGCCTGCTGCCGCGCGTGCCGCCGGTTCCCGGCTTCCGAGGGTACGCGTCATCGGGCCCCGCCCCCGCCGAACGCCTCGAGCAGGATCTCCTCCTCGCCCTCGGTCAGATTCGTCGCGATCAGCTTGCTGTGCAGGCCGTGGAAACGCTCGCCGAGCCGGTCGAGATTGCCGTGGTCGGTGACCAGGAACAGCGCGGACGTGCCCGGCGTGATCTGGGTGCGGATGCGTTCCAGCTCGTCGCGGCCGATGCCGGTGCCCTGCAACGTCTTGTCGAGGGCACCGATGCCGGCGCCGAGCACGCCGCCCGCGATGGGCACGAGGAAGAGGCCGCCGATCACGACGCCCCAGAACGCGCCCCAGCCGACGTGCCGCGCGGTGCCCGCGTGCTCGTGGTGGGTCTCCGGTTTCTCGGCGCCTTCGGGCCAGGTGACGACCGTGTAGTCGACGATCTTCACGAGGCCGTCGGAGGCCGCCGAGTGGAGGATTTCAGACATCTGCTCGGCGCGGTCCGGGTCGTCGAATTTCCATACCGTGAACGTGGTCATGAGGTGCTCCTCGCGGGTTCGGACGGAGGCTGTGTGTCGCTGGAGAGCAGGACGTTCACCCAGCGGGTATCCGGGTCGATGTCGACGAGCAAACCCTTAGCCAGCAGGGTCAGCGGGATCGCCAGCAGTGCGCCGAGCCCACCCAGGACCCAGGCCCAGAAGATCAGGGACAAGAAGGAGACCGTCGCCGAGAGGCCGACCGCGTTGCCGACGATCTTCGGCTGGATCACCGACTGGATCACGAAATTGACCAGGCAGTAGACGGCGATCACGGCCAGCATCAGCTCCGGGCCGCCCTGCAGAAGACCGAGCAGGGCCGGCGGGATCAGCCCGATCACGAAGCCGATGTTCGGGATGTAGTTGGTGATGAACGAGAGCAGGCCCCAGAGCAGCGGCAGCGGTACGCCGAGAGCCCAGAGCGCGAGCGTGTCGACGACCGCGACGATCAGGCCGAAGACCGTCGACACCCACAGGTAACGCCGGGTGCCCTGGGCGAACGACCGGAACGCCCCGACCACCTGGGGCCGCTCGTCCGTCGTGGCGCGGAGCCGTTCCGGGAACGACACGGCGTCGAGGCACATGAAGAGCAGGCAGGCGAGCAGGAAGAACGTGCTCGACAGGGTGCCGGCGAGACCACCGAGCAGGCTCTCGATCACGTTGACCACGGTGTTCGGGTCGGCGCCGGCCACCGCGTCCTGAAGCTGGGCCGCGCTGATCCCGAGCCCGCCCAGGCCCTGTACGAGGCTGTCGCGCAGCTCAGCGAACTGGGCGGCGTACTGCGGCATCATGTTGATCAGCTGCGCCACCGAGACGGCCAGGGCGGCGCCCAGGCCGATCAGGATCAGGTTGACCGTGATGATCATCGCGGTCAGTGCCACCCAGACGGGCGCGCCGTGCCGGCGGAGCCAGCCGGTGATCGGGCTGACCGTGACGGTGAGCATGAGAGCCAGGAAAACCGGGCCGATCAGGTCGGCGACCCCGCGCATCCCGGCGACCACGACGACCATGCAGGCGGTGCCGAGCAGCACGATGACGCCGCGGGGCAGGACCGGCTGCTGCACAACGGTCCTGCCCTGCCGGGCGTCAGTACCGGACCTCACGGCCATGTGCGGTGAGCGCGTAGATGACCAGCACGTCAAGGGCGATCACGATCGTCGCCCAGACCGGGTACGCCGGAAGGAACGCCAGGTTGGCCAGCGAGCTGAACACCGCGATGACGACGCCGACCACACGGGCCCAGGTCTGTCCGAACAGGATTCCGAAGCCGGTGCCGAGCGTGATCAGGCCGATGATCAAGTGGGTCCAGCCCCAGGCGCTGAAGTCCATCGGGATGACCAGGCCCGCGTCGGTGGTGACGTAGAAGTCGTCGCGGAAGAGGGCGACGAGCCCCTCGATGATCTGGAACCCGCCGAGCATCAACAGCATGACGCCGGCGAATACCACCATGCCTACCCATCCGGAGGGCTGATGCCGCCCGGTGGTGTACGGCGGGTCGTCGTACGACCGTTTGGACTCTGTGTCCGTCATGCTCCATCTCCTCAGTCAGAGGTATTGCGGCTGAGCCCCGATCGTGGTCCGGAGCCGGGCGCGGGCACGCCATCCGTGGCGAATGAACCGGAGGGGACACGGTTCAGGCAGACCACCTCGAGGCCGGAGCGGTCCAGGTCGGTGAGCAGCCGTTCCAGGTCACGGTCGGAGAGCCGGGCGCGGATCGTGCTCTGCGACGGCAGCGTCCGGCAGCGCAGATCACTGAACGCCCTCCGCAACAGAGGCCCGAGAAAGCCGCGGACCCTGATCACGTAGTGCTCTGCCATCACCCTGCTCCTTCGTCGTGTGATCGCTGGCCTTCGACCGTCGTCCACATGGGCGTACCCATGCCTCGTCCGTCAGGGATGAACGGCTCGCAGCGGGCGCACGCAGCGTGCGGAGGTGCGCCCGGCAGGGCGCGGAAGTCATCCGCGCGGAATGAGGAGCGTCGATCGCGGCCGTGGCTCACTGATTCCAGACGCCGTGCCGCGCCGCGGCGGCACAGCACGAGAGGAGAACGCAATGTCAACTCTGGTCGCCATCGGGTATCCCGACGAGACCACGGCTACGGCGGCGTCGCTGGAAGCCGGTCGGCTGGCAAAAGACCTGATCATCCAGCCGGACGCGATCGCTGCGATCATCCGGGACCGCGAGGGCAAGTTCCACGTCACGACGAACCACCATGCTGTCGCCGGCGGCACGACCTGGGGGATGTTCTGGGGGCTGCTCTTCGGCATGCTCTTCTTCATCCCGGTGCTGGGCATGGCGATCGGCGCCGGACTGGGCGCGCTGACCGGCAAGCTCACCAAGAACGCGATCAGCAAGGAGTTCCAGGACCGGATCCGGGACGAGCTCCAGCCCGGCACGTCCGCGCTGTTCCTGGTCGTCGAGGCGGTCACCCCGGACAAGGCGGTCGAGGCGCTGAGCAAGTTCGGCGGCACCGTGATCAAGTCGTCGCTGTCCAAGGAGGCCGAGGCGGAGCTTCAGGAAGCGCTGCACGGCGCGCCGCAGTAACGTTCGATCATCGTCTGGACGCCGCCCGGGTGCACCTGGGCGGCGTCCCTCGTGGCTCTATCGAGGAGTGAGACATGGCAGCGGCCGACTGGATCCCCGGTCTGAAGGCCGTGTCCACCTATCAGCCGGCCTGGCTGCCGAGAGACGTGCTGGCCGGCATCGTGCTGACCACGCTGCTGGTCCCGCAGGGCATGGCGTACGCCGAACTGGCCGGCCTGCCCGCGATCACCGGGCTCTACACGTCGATCCTGTGCCTGCTGGCGTACGCGGTCTTCGGCCCGTCACGGGTTCTGGTCCTCGGCCCGGACTCGTCGCTCGGCCCGATGATCGCCGCGGTGATCCTGCCGATCGCCGCCTCGGACGGCGACCCGGCCAGGGCGGTCGCGCTCGCCTCGATGCTCGGCCTGCTGGTCGGGCTGTTCATGACGGTCGCCGGAGCGGCCAAGCTCGGTTTCATCGCCGACCTGCTGTCCCACCCGACGCAGCTCGGGTACGTCAACGGACTGGCGCTGACCATCTTCATCGGCCAGCTGCCGAAACTGTTCGGTTTCTCGGTGGACGGCGAGGGGCTGATCGCCGAGACGAGGGGTTTCGTCGAGGGTGTGGCGGCCGGTGACACGGTGCCGGCCGCGCTGGCGATCGGCGCCGGCGGCCTGCTGGTGATCCTGCTGTTGCAGCGTTTCCTGCCGAAGGTGCCGGGCATCCTGATCGCGGTCCTCGGCGGGATCGCGGCGGTGGTCTTCCTGGGCGTCGGCGACGTCGACGTGGTCGGCCCGCTGCCGCAGGGTTTCCCGCCGTTCGACATCCCCTCGGTGTCCTGGTCGGACCTGGGTCTGCTGGCCGCCGGCGCGCTCGGCATCACCCTGGTCTCGGTGACCGACACGATCTCCACGGCATCGGCGTTCGCCGAGCGCAGCGGCCAGGAGGTCCGCGGCAACCAGGAGATGATCGGCATCGGCGCGGCGAACATCGCCTCCGGCTTCTTCCAGGGTTTCCCGGTCAGCACCAGCGGTTCGCGTACGGCGGTGGCGTTCACCGCCGGCGCCCGCAGCCAGCTCACCGGCGTGGTCGGCGCCGGGGCGATCACGCTGATGCTCGTGCTGGCGCCGGGCCTGCTCAAGGATCTGCCGCAGCCGATGCTGGCCGCCGTGGTGATCGCGGCGTCGCTGTCACTGGCCGATCCGGCCGGGCTGCGGCGGCTGTGGCGGCAGCGGCGCATCGAGTTCGCCCTGGCGGTGGCGGCCTTCCTCGGTGTCGCGCTGCTCGGCGTGCTGCCCGGCATCCTGGTGGCGGTCGTGCTGTCGGTGCTCAACGTGTTCCGCCGGCTGTGGTGGCCGTACCGGGCGGTGCTGGGCCGGGCCGACGGCGTGGACGGTTACCACGACCTGCGTGAGTATCCGGACGCCGCGCAGATCCCGGGCCTGACGATGTTCCGCTTCGACGCGCCGCTCATCTTCGCGAACGCCCGGACGTTCCGTGAGGAGATCCGGCATCTGGCGCGGCAGGACCCGGCTCCGAGGTGGATCCTGGTGGCCGCCGAGCCGATCACCGATGTGGACACCACCGCCGCGGACATGCTGGAGGACCTCGACGAGGAGTTGAACAGCGCCGGGATCTCGATGATCTTCGCGGAGATGAAGAGCCCGGTCCGGGAGAAGATCGATCGGTACGGGCTGACCCGCACCATCGATCCGGAGCACTTCTATCCGACGGTGGAGGACGCGGTCGCGGCGTACCGCATGATTTCATCCCTGCCGGGGGAGCCCACCGGCTGACGACGCGCCGACCCTGACGACATGGCCACCTCTCATTCCGGCGCCGAGCATCGGCGCCTGCACGACGCCGACACCGGCACCAAGCCCTGGCGGCGCTGGGGTCCCTATCTCAGCGAGCGTCAGTGGGGCACCGTCCGTGAGGACTACAGCCAGGACCAGGACGCCTGGAACTTTCTCAGTCACGACGAGTCGCGCTCCCGGGCGTACCGGTGGGGTGAGGACGGCATCGCCGGGTTCTGCGACGAGGAGCAGTCGGTCTGCCTGGGACTGGCGCTGTGGAACGGTCGCGATCCGATCCTCAAGGAGCGGTACTTCGGGCTGACCAACAGCGAGGGCAACCACGGCGAGGACGTCAAGGAGTACTGGTTCTACGTCGACGCGACGCCCACCCACTCGTACCAGAAGATGGTCTACAAGTATCCGCAGCGCGAGTTCCCGTACAACGACCTGGTCGCGACGAACGGCGAGCGGGGACGCGACGGCTTCGAGTATGAACTGCTGGACACCGGGATCTTCGCCGACGACCGCTACTTCGACGTGGTGGTGGAGTACGCGAAGGACGGCCCGGAGGACATCCTGGCCCGGATCACCGTGCACAACCGCGGGCCGGAGGAGGCGACGCTGCGGGTCCTGCCGACGATCTGGTTCCGTAACACCTGGTCGTGGGGGACCGCCGAGGGCGCCCGGCCGTCGCTGCGCGCGGTGCCCGGCCGGGCGGCGATCGAGGCCACCCACGAGCGGACCGGGACACGTTTCCTCGCCATCGCGGGCGACCACCCGCTGCTGTTCACCGAGAACGAGACGGACGGCGCGTTCCGCAAGGACGCTTTCCATCGGTACGTGATCGGCGGTGAGAAGGAGGCGGTGAACCCGGCGGAGACGGGGACGAAGGCCGCGTTCGATGTCTTCACCGATATCCCGGCGGGCGGCTCCGCGGTCATCCGGTTGCGTTTCAGTCAGACCCTGGGTGATTTGTCGCCATCTGAGGTGGATCAGATCTTCGACCGGCGGATCGCCGAGGCCGACGAGTTCTACGCCGAGTGCTTCGCGCCGGCGCTGAGCGACGGCGAGCGCCAGGTGGCCCGGCAGGCGATGGCCGGCATGCTCTGGAGCAAGCAGTACTTCGGTTACGACGTGGAGCGCTGGCTCACCGAGCACGGCCGGGACCCGCTGCAGGCCCGCGACCTGCGCAACGGCGACTGGTTCCACATGATCTGCCACGACGTGATCTCGATGCCGGACAAGTGGGAGTACCCCTGGTTCGCGGCCTGGGACCTGGCCTTCCACACGATCGCCCTGAGCCTTGTCGACCTCGGCTTCGCCAAGACCCAGCTCGACCTGCTGATGAGCCGCCGGTACCTGCACCCGAGCGGGCAGATCCCGGCGTACGAATGGAACTTCAGCGACGTCAACCCGCCGGTGCACGCCTGGGCCACCCACCTCGTCTACGACCTGGACAAGGCCCGCAACGGCGTCGGTGACCACGCCTGGCTGGAGTCGATGTTCCACAAGCTGGCGAAGAACTTCACCTGGTGGGTGAACCGCAAGGACCACGACGGCAACAACGTCTTCCAGGGCGGCTTCCTCGGGCTGGACAACATCGGCGTCTTCGACCGCAGCGCGCCGCTGCCCACCGGGGGATACCTGGACCAGGCGGACGGCACCGCGTGGATGGCGCTGTACTGCCAGAGCATGCTCAAGATCGCCCTGGAGCTGTCGCTGACCGACGCGGTCTACGCCGAGCAGGCGCAGGCGTACTTCGAGCACTTCGCCTGGATCGCGGTGGCGGTCAACCACGAGACCGGCAGCGCGGCCATGTGGGACGAGGAGGACGGCTTCTTCTACGACCTGCTCCGGCTGCCGGACGGCAGCGCGCAGCGGTTGCGGGTGCGCTCGCTGGTCGGCCTGCTCCCGCTCGCCGCCGCCACCGTGTACGACCCGGGGCTGACCACCCGGCACCCGCAGCTCCTCGACAACATGCGGGACTTCGTGGACCGGCACCCCAGCGTGAGCTCGGTGCTGATGCCGGGCCGGGTACGCGGACAGCGAGGCGAACACCTGCTGGCGCTCTTCGACGAGACCCGTCTGCGCCGGATCCTGACGAGGCTCCTGGATGAGAACGAGTTCCTCAGCCCGTACGGCATCCGGTCGCTCTCCCGGCACCACGCCGAGCATCCGTTCGAGTTCCGGGTCGGCGACCATACGTTCGAGGTCCGGTACCAGCCGGCCGAGTCGGACAGCGCGATGTTCGGCGGCAACTCCAACTGGCGCGGGCCGATCTGGTTCCCCGCCAACGTGCTGATGATCCGGGCGCTGCTCAACCTGTATCTCGCGTACGGCGACGAGTTCACCGTCGAGTGCCCGACCGGCTCCGGCGAGCAGAAGAACCTGTTCGAGGTGGCCCGGGAGCTCTCCGACCGGCAGACCCGAATCTTCCTGCCCGGCGCCTCCGGCGAGCGGCCCTGTTACGGTGGCCAGAAGGTCTTCGCCTCGGAGCACTGGCGCGATTTGATCTTGTTCTCGGAGTACTTCCACGGCGACAACGGCGCGGGTCTCGGCGCGGCTCATCAGACCGGCTGGACCGGGCTGGTCGCGCTCTTCCCCAACGTCTTCGCCGGGCTGGCCGGGACGCACCTGCTGGATCAGGGGATGGCCGGGATGCTGCACCAGCTTCCCGTGGTGAACACGGAGGAGCAGACATGAGCGGGTGGCCTTCTTCCCCGACGATCTACGAGATCGACACGTGGCCGTGGCTGGAGGGTCTGAGCCGCCGGCTGGGCCGCACGGTCACCCTGGGCGAGGTCCCGGGCGAGATCTGGGACGAGGTGGCGGCCGACGGGCTGGACGCGGTCTGGCTGATGGGCGTCTGGGAGCGCAGCCCGGCCGGGCTGGCGCTGGCCCACACGAACGAGGGCCTCCAGCAGGCCTTCCGGCAGGCGCTGCCCGATTTCACCCCGGACGACGTGGTCGGTTCGCCGTACTGCGTGCGCCGGTACTCCGCCGACGACCGGCTCGGCGGCCGCGACGGGCTGGCGAAAGCGCGCGCCGAGCTGAACTCGCGAGGGCTGCGCCTGGTGCTCGACTACGTGCCGAACCACACCGCCCCGGACCATCCCGGGACCGTGCAGCACCCGGAGTGGTTCATCCAGGGCACCCCCGAGGACCTCGCCGCCGACCCGGCGAGCTGGTTCACCGCCGGTGGCCGGGTGCTGGCGCACGGCCGGGACCCGCTCTTCCCGGCCTGGCCGGACGTGGCTCAGCTGAACGCGTTCGAGCCCGGTCTGCGGGAGGCGACAGCGGAGGCGCTGATCGGCATCGGCGAGCAGTGCGACGGCGTGCGCTGCGACATGGCCATGCTGCTCACCAATGAGATCTTCGCCCGCACCTGGGGAAAGTACGCCGGCCCGGCGCCCGCCGAGGAGTTCTGGCCGTCGATCTTCGCGCGGATCCGGGCGGTCAACCCGGATCTGGTGCTGATCGCCGAGGCGTACTGGGACATGGAGTGGACGCTCCAGCAGCAGGGCTTCGACTTCTGTTACGACAAGCGGCTCTACGACCGGCTCGTGCACGAGAACGCCGGCGCGGTCCGCTCCCACCTCACCGCCGGCCGCGATTACCAGGACCGGCTGATCCGCTTCCTGGAGAACCACGACGAGCCCCGGGCCGCCACCACGATGCCGGCCGGCCGGGACCGCGCCGCCGCGATCGCCGTGGCGACGCTGCCCGGCGCGGTCCTCTGGCACGACGGCCAGTTCGAGGGACGCCGGGCGCACCTGCCGGTGTTCCTGGGCCGGTACCGCGACGAGCCGGCCGACCTGGGCCTGCGCGAGTTCTATCACCGGCTGCTCGCGCTGGCCGCGCGCCTGCGCCGGGGTGACTGGCGGATGCTCGACTGCCACGGCTGGCCGGACAACGCGTCGCACCAGGACCTCCTGGCCTGGGCCTGGTACGACAACGGCATCCCGCAACACGTGATCGTGGTCAACTTCGCGGCGCACCCGTCGCAGGGCATGGTGGAGCTGCCCTGGTCGGCGCTCGGCGGGCGCGCGTGGCGGCTGACCAACGTGCTCGACGGCCGGGTGTTCGAACGCGACGGTGACGATCTCGTGGCGAACGGGGTCTTCGTCGACCTTCCGGCGTGGGGGGCACACGTCCTGACCGTGGAGTAATGATCGCCACACCGAGGGTCACGACTATCCGATCCGGACGATGCGCGGGTGAGTCACCCCGACGAGTCTGAACGAGGAGATCGAATGGGGTCGTCTCTCGGAAGGAAACAATGTGTCCACAGAACTGATCGCGGATCTGCCCGGTGGGTCCGGTTTCGACGCGGACAGTTCGTTACTGGACTCCAAGTTCATGGTTCCGGCGGCACCGCCGTTCATGGTGGCCCGTCCCGCCCTGCTCGCCCGGATGACCGAGGGCGTGCAGGGTCCGGTCACCCTGGTCACCGGGTTGGCCGGCAGCGGCAAGACGCAGCTGCTGGCCACCTGGGTGACCAGCGGTGCGGTGGACTGGCCGATCGCCTGGATCAGCCTGGAGACCGGTGACGAACAACCCTCGGCCTTCTGGACCTATGTGATCGAAGGGCTGCGCCGGGCCGGTGTGGCCGTTCCCGCCGTGCCAGGTGGCACGGCCGGCCGGGCGGTCATCAGCCGCCTGGCCGCCGCGATCGACGAGCAGCCGGCGCCGGTCGTGCTGATCCTCGACAACGCCTCGCAACTGCCCGGCCGGGAGTGGGCCCTGGGGCTGGACTTCCTGATCAGCCACGCGCGGCAGCTGCGGGTGGTGCTGACCGGCCGGTGGGACCCGCCGCTGCCGCTGTACCGGTACCGCCTCGCCGGACAGCTCCACGAGCTGCGCACCGCCGATCTGGCGTTCAGCTCGGACGAGGCAGCCGAGCTGATGGTGCTGCACGGGGTCGACCTCGGGGCTGCGGAGCTGGCGAAACTGTTGGAGCACACCGAGGGCTGGGCGGCCGGCATCCGGCTCTGCGCCTGCGCGCTGCAGAACAGCCCGGACGTGAAACGCCTGGTCGACACGATCTCGGGGGATGAGTCGACGATCGCCGACTACTTCGTCGGTGAGGTGCTGCGCCTGCAGACGCCGGAGGTGCGCCGGTTCCTGCTGGAGACGAGCGTGCTGGACACCTTCACCCCGGCGCTGGCCGCGGCGGTCACCGACCGGTCCGACGCGAGCCGGCTGCTCAGCACCCTGACCCGGGAGAACGCGTTCATCCAGCCGGTGGGCACGGGCTCCGACCTGTACCGGTACCACCGGCTCTTCGCCGAGCTGCTGAGGGCGCAGCTGGCCTGGGCCGAGCCGGACGAGGTGCCGATGCTGCACACCCGGGCGGCGGCCTGGCTGTCCGAGCAGGGCCGGCTCGTGGAGGCGGTCGGCCACGCGGCGCAGGCCGGCGACTGGGGTTCGGCCGCCGGCATGGTGGTCGAGGACTACGCGGTGGGCCGCCTGGTGATCGAGGGTGGTTCAGGCCGGCTGGGCAGGCTTTTCGCCGGGATGCCGGAGCACATGGAGTTGCCGGAGGCGGTGATGGTCCAGGCCGCGATCGCTTACGGTGACCGGCGGCCGGACCGGGCCGCCGACCTTCTGGCGTACGCCGGCAAACTGCTCGCCGTACACGGCAGCACCTGCGGTGACGGGCTCACCCTGACCGGCTTCCTCGTCCAGATCCTGCTCCTGGCCGACGGGCCGGAACCCGAGCGGGTGAGCGAACTGGTCGCGGTCGCCGAGACGTTCCTCGCGGTGGCCCCACCCGAACGGCTGGCCCGCCACCCCGAGCTGCGGGTCCTGCTGCGGACCGCGGAGGGATCCGCCCTGAACAGCATGGGATCCGTCGACGCAGCAGTGGATGTGCTGACCGACGCGGCCGCGAGCATCGTGCCCGGGTGCGACGTGGTGCGGATCGGCAGCCTGGCGCAGCTGGCCCTGATCGAGGCGTACCGGGGGCGGCTGAGCCGGGCCGAGCACACCGCACGGCAGGCTCTGGACCTGGCGGCCGAGGCGGGGATGGGCCGGACCGAACGACCGGGCGTCGCCGAGGTGGCGCTGGCGTGGGTGGCCCTGGAGCGGTACGACATCGAGGCCGCCGACCGGCACCTGCGAGCGGCCCAGCCACTCTGCGGCCCGGATTCCGGCGCGCCCGCGATGCTCGGGTACGCCGTGGTGCGAGCTCGTCGCCTGCACACCCGTGGCGAGTTGCGCGCTGCGGTCAACACGTTGCGGGCGGCGGAGGTGGCCGCCGCCGAGATGACAGCGCCCCGCTGGCTGACCCGTGAGGTGCTGCTCGGACAAGCCCGGCTTCTGATCGCGGGCGGGCATCCGGACCACGCGGCCGAGTTGCTGGGGCGGTGCCCGGAGACATCCTCGCCTGACGTGGCGGTGGTGCATGCCGCGCTCGCGATGAGACGCGGCGACACCCGGAACGCGTATGACCTGGCCCGTACCACCGCCGACGCCGTGGGTGTGCCGGCACCGGTGGCCCTCGACGCCTGGCTCTTGCTGGCCGTCGTCGCGGCGCAGGGCGAGGACGCCTCGGGCGCCCGGGAGGCGTTGCGGCGCGCGCTGCGAGTGGCCGGGGCCGAGAACCAGCGGCGCCCGGTGCATCAGGCGTGGGGCCAGCTGCGCCGGCTGCTGCGCGACGACGAGCGGCTGGCCGTGCAGTTCGGGGCACTGGGTGTCACGCCGGTACCTTCCCAGGCCGGCGCGTCCGCCGCGGTGGCGGACGCCGAACCGGTGGTCGTGGAGGCGCTGAGTAAGCGGGAGCTCGACGTGCTGCGGGGGATGGCGGCGATGCTCCCGACCGAGGAGATCGCCGCGACGCTGTACGTCTCGGTCAACACCGTGAAGACGCATGTGCGGAGCATCCTGCGGAAACTGTCGGCCTCCCGGCGCAACGAGGCGGTGCGCCGGGCCCGGTCGCTCAAGCTGATCTGAGGTGCCTCAGCGCTTGCGGCGCACGTCACGGCCGTGTGCCGCGAGCGCGTAGATGACCAGAATGTCCATGCAGATCAGGATGGAGCACCAGACCGGCGCGGCGGCCAGGAAGGAGAAGTGCAGCAGGGCGCCGATGCCGGCGATGATGATGCCGGTGACCCGGGCCCAGGTCTGGCCGAGAAGGATCCCGGCGCCGCTGGCGAGCGTGATCAGTCCGAAGACCAGATGCACCCAGCCCCAGACCGTGTAATCCAGGTCGAGCAGGTGCCCGTCCGCGGTGACCAGGTACACCTCCTCGCGGTACAGGGCGGTCACGCCCTCGGCGACCTGGAAGGTGCCCAGGATGAGCATCATGATTCCGGCGAAGACCACCAGGCCGATCCAGCCGGTGGTGTCCGGAGCCGGTCCGGTGTTGGCGGGGCGTTCCGTGGCGTAACTGCTCGACATCGTTCGTCTCCCTCGTCGTGGTCCTATCAGGAGACCTGAGCGGGCGGGTTCACCGCCTCATGCGGGCCGGGTGAACGTGCCACGCGAGTTGCCCTGTCTTTCAGCAAGCTGAAGTTCTGGTGCTCTGATCAAACATGCAACTTGCATGTTGAGCACCAGGTTCCTGAATTTACCGAATACGAGGGGTTGTCGTCCGCCTACTTTCTGTGCTTCTGTGGCGGCGAAAGGTTCTCGGTGTCTCACTCTGCGTAGTAATGATTGTTCAATGTGGACTCACTGGCGATGAATCCACGGCGACAGATCACGCTACGTGTCGGCGGACCACGACGGCTTCAAGGACCACGACGGCTTCAAGGACCGGGCACGGGCGGGCGCCACTACCGCGAAGTGGGGCGCCAGAGGCCGCATCGTGCCCTTGGGGGTGGTGGCTACATGACGGAAGCGGCACGAAAGGCACTTTCCATTCCGATACCCGTCGCCCGGCCAAGGCTGGTGGCGAGACCGAGGTCGCCGCACGGGGTGCTGTGGCGACCGCGGCTCGCCGAGGCGCTCGACGCCGGTGTGCGCCGGGCTGTCACGGTGATCTGTGCCGGGCCGGGCTGGGGCAAGACCGCTCTCGCCGCCTCCTGGGCGGGCACCCGGTCGCTGTCCGGGCCGGTCGCCTGGCTCACGCTGGAGGCCCGGCACAACAACCCGGTGGTGTTCCGGTCGGATCTGATCATGGCCTTGCGCGCCGCCGGCAGCGGTCTGCCGGACACCGGATCGCGCGCCGCCGACGACGACCCCGCCCTGTTCCGCCGCCTTGTCTCCGGACTGGCCGGCCTGCCCCAGGTGACCGTCCTGGTCCTCGACGACCTGCACGAGGTGACCGACCCGCAGGTGCTCAACGACCTCGCCGGCATTCTGCACACCATGCCCGACCGGCTGCGGTTCGTGCTGATCAGCCGGACCGAGCCGGGTGTGCCCCTGCATCGGCTCCGCGCGGCCGGGGAGCTCACCGAGATCGGTGCCGCCGCGCTCGCGTTCCGGGTCGACGAGGCATCCCAGTTGCTGGCGCTCCAGGGCCGCCGGCCCTCCGTGGAGGAGGTGGCCGTCAGGGTGCGGCGCGCCGAGGGCTGGGGTGCCGGGCTGCGGCTCGGTCTGGAGGATCTCGGCGGCAAGGCGATCGAGGACTACCTGGTACGGGAAGTGCTCGCCACCCAGCCGCCGCAGTTCCGGGAGTTCCTGCTGAGCACCAGCCTGACCGACCGGATCTGCGGCGAGCTGGCCGAGGTGCTCACCGGTCAGAATTACGGCCATCGGACCCTGGAACGCCTGGCCCAGTCGAACCTGTTCGTCGAGCGG
Source organism: Actinoplanes lutulentus (assembly GCF_003259845.1). GTDB lineage: Bacteria > Actinomycetota > Actinomycetes > Mycobacteriales > Micromonosporaceae > Actinoplanes > Actinoplanes lutulentus. The sequence goes on along the minus strand of NZ_QLMJ01000007.1, from coordinate 46,528 downwards.
ATCGGGATGAGCCGCTGGTTCCGCTATCACGGCATGTTCCGCGCCGCGCTGCGCCATCAGATCTCCATCGTCGAGCCCGAGCGTGTGCCGCAGCTGCACCTGCTGACCGCGCAATGGTTCGCCGCCAAGGGCAACGGCCTGGTCGCGATCACCCACGCCGCCGCCGGCGGTGACTGGGAGTTCGTGGCACGCCTGGTGGTCGATCACGGGCTGCAGCTGTTCGCCTCGGTCGACCGGGAGGATTTCATCGCCGTGCTCCGGCGCATCCCGGCGGAACGACTGATGGAGAGCGCCGAGCTGTCGTTCTGCGCGGCCCTGATGGCTTTCGCGGATCATGACGTCGCTTCGGTGCCCCAGCGGATCGCCCGGGCGCGGACGTTGCTCGCCGGGCGTGGCCCCCGGTACCGCGCCGTGGTCGATCTGGCGCTGAACGTGCTGGAGAGCGGCGTGGTGATCCGCTGGCGGGGCGACATGCCCCACCTGGTGGCGGTCTCCTCCCAGTTGCTCGACGAGCTGACCACGCTGCGCTGGGACCAGGTGCCCGCCCGCCTGCATTACCGGGCCATGGCGCTCAACCACAAGGGTGCCGGCCTGCTCTGGACCGGACGGCTGGACCACGCCGAGCGGTTCCTCTGGGCCGCCGCGTCGGCCGGCCGGTCCGCCGGGGTTCCACTCGTCGAGATCAACGCGCTCGCGCACCTGTCGCTGCTGGTCCATCTCCAGGGCGCGCTGAACGCCGCGGACGAGCACGCGAACGCCGCGATCGATCTGGCCGGCCGGATCGACGCGAAGACCCGGCCGGCGTCCGCGGTGGCGTACCTGACCCGGGCCCTGACCGAAGCCGAGCGCGGCCGCGAGGCCGAGACGGAGAGCCTGCTGCGCCGGGGGCTGCACGCGATCGGCGACGAGCCGGAGGCGGCGCCGGCGGTGGTGGTGGCGCTGGTCCGGGCCCGGCTGCTGCTCGACCGCCGGGAGCCGCTGGCGGCCCGGGCGGTGCTGTACCGGGCTCTCGCCGAGGCCGGGCCACACTTCACGGCCTCCCTGCTCGTCCGGTTGCTGGGACTCGGGATGGCTGAGGCCGACCTGGCCCTCGGCGACCCCGCCGCGGTCATCACCCGGTACGCGCACCGCCCGGCAGTGCCGGCCCTGATGCCCGCCGAACAGGTCTGCCTGGCTCGCGCGTACCAGGACAGCGGCGACCCGGCGGCGGCCGAGGAGTTGCTGGCCCGGGTCCGGGAGGGCTCGGACCGGGTGTCGGCGGTCTCCGCCTGGATCCTCACGGCGCTCGCCGCCGACGCGCAGGGGCACGGTGGCCGGGCCGGTGAGGCGCTGTCCCGGGCGCTGGCCGAGGCCGAGCCCGAGCTGATCCGGCAGCCGTTCCGCCGGTTCGGCGCGCCGCGCATGCTGGTCCTGGCCGAACGGCAGCAGTGGCTGAACGAGGCGCGCGGCCCGGCCGGCGACAACGTGCTCGCCGAGATCACCGGAGAGATCCCGATCATCGGGGGAACACCGGCCGCCGGCCCGCTGAGTGAGCGGGAGCAGGAGGTCCTGAAATATCTGCCGACCGTGCTGACCGCGGCGGAGATCGCCGAGAACCTCGGCATCTCGGTGAACACGGTCAAGGCGCACATGCGCTCGATCTACCGCAAGCTCGGTGCCGGGCGGCGCCGTGAGGCGGTGGTGCTGAGCCGCCAGCTAGGGCTCCTCTGACCCGGTGCGGTGGCCGGTCAGCACGCTGCCGGCCACCGCGCAGAGCAGCAGGCAGAACGACAGCACATAGAGCCAGCCGATGTAGGTGAAGGCCAGCCCGATCGTTCCGTACCGATCGGCGCTGGCCTGCAACGCCCGCGGCAGATAGACCGTGCCCACCGACCGGACGCCGATCATCGCGGCTCCGAAGATCAGCCCGGAGACGAGCAGGCGGGCTCGGGGCAGACCGGGTCCGAGCAGGATCCGGGGCAGCAGGACGGCCAGCGCGAAGTCGGCGACCAGGGTCAGCACCGCCCCGGTGACGTGCGGCGCGGGCAGCAGGCCGCTGACCCAGGCCAGCGTCCGTGCGCCGACCATGAAGAGCACCAGCAGCAGGATGGTTCCGATCTGCCAGGCGGTGGCCGCCGGCCCGGCCCGGCGGCCGGACTCGGACCAGATCGCCCGGTAGGACCGGGTCAGCGCCCGGGCCAGGCCGGTCGCCGAGACGATCACGATGAGGCTGCCGACCACACCGAACGCGTTGCTGCGGCTGCCGCTCAGTGCCTCGTCGATCAGCCGGGCGCTGCTGTCCGGCACCTGGAGCACCTCGTCCAGCTCGTCCCTTGCCCGGTGGCCGGCCAGCGCGCCCAGCATGATGAGCAGCGGAAAGATCGAGGTGAAGGCCTGCGCGGCAAGGGTCATCGACCGGTCGAAGATCTGCACCCGGAACAGTTCGCCAGCGGTGCGCAACAGCAGGTCCCCGGCCCGGTTGCCGAGGATCAGCGCCGCCTGCGGGCGCAGCCGCCGGGGAACCGCGGCGAGCACTGTCCCGGGTGTGAAACGGCGGTCGGGCTCGGTCACTCTGCCATGGTCGGTGGCCGGGCACGGCCGAGCATCATCCGGCGCGGATGGGGTCAGTGTCCCGGGGCACGCCGACACTGACCGCATGCCCAAGCCCGGCCGTCCGGTACCCGTCCTCTCCACTGTGGTCATCGTGTGCCTCGGCTCGGTGGCGCTGGGCATCACGGTCGGGCTGCTGCCCGGTATCAGCGCGGACAACGGCTGGGCGGTGCTCGGCGCGGCGATCGTGCTCGGACTGCTCGGTGCGGTGCTGCGCCCGGTCCTGGTCACCCTTTTCTCCCGGATCGGCTGGGCCGGGGTGGTGGCCGGTTGGCTGGTCGCCCAGGCGTTGCTGGTCTACACGGCGTTGTGGCTGGCGCCGGGTGTGCACGTGGATGGTTTCTGGGCGGCGTTCTGGGCGTCCTGGCTCGGCGCGACGCTGATGAGCGCGGCGCTCTGGGCGGTCACCGCCGGGCAGAACGGCGCGGTCACCCAGCACCTGCTGCGCGCCAACCGGCGTTTCCGGAGCAGTGTCCCGCACAGCGACACCCCGGGCGTCATCATGATCCAGATCGACGGGCTGTCGGCGCCGCTGGCCCGCTGGGCGGTCGAGGCGGGCAACCTGCCCACGCTCGGCCGGTGGCTGAGCTCCGGGAGTCACACGCTCACCGAATGGCACGCGCAGCTGCCGGCGACGACGCCGGCCAGCCAGGCCGGGCTTCTGCATGGCGCGAGCGATCAGGTTCCGGCTTTCCGATGGTACGAGAAATCGGCCGCCCGCCTCGTCGTGACGAACCGTCCGAAGGACAGCGCGCTTGTCGAATCCCGCTGCTCGGACGGCCGGGGGCTGCTGGCCGGGGGTGGGGTGAGCGTCAGCAACGTCTTCTCCGGCGACGCCACCACGTCGTTGCTGACCATGAGCACGGTCTCGGCGAAAGGGCCGGCCCGTTACCTCAGCGCGTACCTGATCGACCCGTTCGGGCTGACGCACTCCCTGGTCCTCACGGTCGGGGAGATCGTCAAGGAGCTGTACCAGGCCCGCCGGCAACGTCTGCGCGACGTGCGCCCGCGGATGCGCCGCCGAGGTTCCTACGTGCTGCTGCGCGGCGCCACCAACGTGCTGTTACGCCACCTCAACCTGACGATCCTCGCCGAGCAGATGATGCGCGGCGCGCCCTCGGTCTTCTGCGACTTCGTGGACTACGACGAGATCGCACACCACGCCGGCCCGGCCCGGCCCGAGTCGCTGGCCGCCCTCGAAGGGATCGACGGCGTGCTCGCCACCCTCGAAGAGGTCGCGGCCGCGGCACCCCGGCCGTACCGGTTCGTGGTCCTCTCCGATCACGGGCAGAGCCAGGGCGCCACCTTCGAGCAGCGGTTCGGCCTGCGTCTGGAGGAGCTGATCGGCCGGCTGACCGCCGCCGGGAACGTGGTCGCGACCCGCGAGGACGAGCAGGAAGGACGTGCGCGCGCTCTGCGCGCCAGTCTCTCTCGGACAGACCCCTTGGGTACGCGCGAAGCAGGCGCCCCGGACGTCCCGGAGATCGTCGTGGCGTCCTCCGGCAACCTGTCGCTCGTCTACCTGGCCCGGCTGCCCGGCCGGGTGAGCCTCGAAGTGATCGAGGAACGGCACCCGGCCCTGCTGCCCGGCCTGACCGCGCACCCCGGCGTCGGCTGGGTGATGGTCCGTTCCGAGGAGCACGGCGCCGTGGTGCTGGGCCCGGCCGGCCGGCGGCGGCTGCGGGACGGCCACGTCGAGGGACTTGATCCGCTTCTCGGGTACGGCCCGCGTGCCGCCGACGATCTGCGCCGGCACGACGGGCTCGCGAACACCGGCGACCTGGTGATCAACAGCAGCTGGAATCCGGAGTCCCAGGAGGTCGCCGCGTTCGAGGACCTGATCGGCTGTCACGGCGGGCTGGGCGGCTGGCAGAACCGGCCGGTGCTGATCCACCCCCGGTCCTGGCGTACGCCGGCCGAGCTGGTCGGCGCCGACGCGGTGCACCGGCTGCTCTGCGGCTGGCTGGAACAGACCGGCTGCCGGACGGCCGAACAGGACCTCATCCGTCCGGGGTGAGCCAGCCCGGGCACCGGGGCCGTGACGATGAGGTACCCGTCGAAAGGACCCGTCATGTGTCGCTGGCTGGCCTATTCCGGCACGCCGATCCGGCTTGAAGAGCTGCTCTACAAGCCCCGTTTCTCACTGATCGATCAGAGCATGCACTCCCGGCTCGGGGTGGAGACCACGAACGGTGACGGGTTCGGAGTCGGCTGGTACCCGGTCGACGGCCCGGCCGAACCGGCCCTGCTGCGGGGTGTCGGACCGGCGTGGAGCGACGCGAACCTGCGGGAGCTCGCCCGCTCGACCATGTCGCCGCTGTTCCTGGCCCACATCCGGGCCAGCACCGGTACCGCGGTGCAGCAGACCAACTGCCACCCCTTCCGGTACGGGAGCTGGCTCTGGCAGCACAACGGCTCGATCCACGATTTCGCCCGGCTCAAGCGGGACCTGGTCCTCGCGGTCGACCCGGAGCTGTACCCGTCGATGGTCGGCTCCACCGACTCCGAGGTGATGTTCTACCTGGCTCTCACGTTCGGGCTGCGGGATCGCCCGATCGCCGCCGTGGAACGGATGGCCGGGCTGGTCGAGTCGGTCGGCCGCGCGTACGGAGTGCCCCACCCGTTGCAGATGACCATCGCCACCACCGACGGTGACCGGATCTGGTGCGTCCGGTACTCCTCCGAGGGGCACAGCCGGTCGCTCTTCTACAGCACCGAGACCACCGCCCTGCAGACGATGTACCCGGAGAACAGGCAGCTGGCCCGGCTCTCCGACGAGACCAGGCTGGTCGTCTCGGAACCGCTCGGAGAGCTGGAAGGCGCCTGGCAGCCGGTGCCCGAGTCCAGTTACGGCGTGATCCAGAAAGGCGAGGACGAACTCGGCCACTTCGAGCCGGCGGTGCCCTGACCATGGGTTTCCAGGTCGGCTCCGAGATCGGCCGCCTGCGTCAGGTGATTCTGCACCGCCCGGGCGTCGAGCTGAGCCGGCTCACCCCGGACAACGCCGGTGACCTGCTCTTCGGTGACATCCTCTGGGCTCGCCGGGCACGGGAGGAACACGACGCGTTCGCCGAGTTCCTGCGCGAGCGCGGCGTCCGGGTGCACTACCTCGCCCGCCTGCTGGCCGACGTGCTGGACATCCCGCGGGCCCGCGCCTGGGTGCTGGACCGGACCGTCACCGAGGAAACGGCCGGCCCGGCCCTGGCCGGCCCGCTACGCCGGCTCGCCGAGCAGGCGGAGAGCGAGATGCTGGCCGAGTACCTGATCGGCGGCGTGCTCAAGAGCGAGCTGGCCGGCTTCACCGTGCACAGCCTGCGCTGGGAACTGCTGAGCGCCGACGATTTCGTGCTCGCCCCGCTGCCCAACCATCTGCTCCAGCGGGACAGCTCCGCCTGGATCTACGGTGGCGTCAGCATCAATCCGATGGCGATGCCGGCCCGGCTCCGCGAGTCGGTGCACAGCGCGGCCATCTACCGCTTCCATCCGATGTTCACCCTCGCCGACTTCACCGTCTGGTACGGCGACGACATCCCGCACCGGTCCGGGTCCGCCACCCTGGAGGGCGGTGACATCCATGTGCTCGGCCGGGGAGCCGTGCTGGCCGGCGTGGGTCAGCGCTCCACCGCGATGGGTGTGGAGAACCTGGCCCGCGGCCTCTTCGCGGCGGGCGCGGCCACCAAGGTGATCGCCGTCGAGCTGCCGCAGTCGCCGGCCACGATGAACCTCGACACCGTGATGACCATGATCAATCGGGATGCGTTCGTCGTTTATCCGTACCTGCGGGGTGCGCTCCGGTCCTGGACCGTGCGGCCGGCGGCCGAACCGGACGGTCTGCGCGTGGTCCGCAACGAGGACCTGTTCGCCACGATCGCCGAGACCCTCGGCGTCGACAAGCTTCAGATCCTGGAGTCCACCGAGGACGTCCGTGCCGCACAGCGCGAGCAGTGGGACGACGGCAACAACTTCCTCACGATCGAGCCCGGCGTGATCGTCGGCTACGAGCGCAACGTCACCACCAACACCTTCCTGCGCCGGCAGGGCGTCGAAGTGATCACCATCGCCGGTGGCGAGCTCGGGCGCGGCCGGGGTGGCCCCCGGTGCATGACCTGCCCGATCGAACGCGACGCCGTCTGAATCGCCCGGCGACATGACGGATGGTCCGGTGGTCGTGGCGCACCTGTCCGATCTGCATCTGGGCGCCCACGACCACCGGGCCGTGGAGAGCATCGTGGCCGACGTGGCCCGGGCCCGGCCGGCGCTGACCGTGGTGACCGGGGATAGCACGATGCGGGCCCGCGACGGCGAGTTCCGCCGGGCCAGGGAACTGCTCGATCGGCTGCCCGGGCCGCTGCTCACGGTCACCGGGAACCATGACCTCCCACTGGTGAGCTGGCGGCGTGTGCTCCGGCCGTACGCTCGCTATCGGAGATGGATGACCGCGGACCTGGACCCGGACCGCCAGGTCTTGGGCCTCACCGCTCTGGGTTTGCAATCGATGCCGCGGTGGCGGTGGAAGAACGGGCGGGTGAGTGCCCGCCAGGCCGCGACGGTGGTCCGGGTGCTGGGCGGCGCGCCCGCCGGTGACGTGCGGCTGCTGGCGCTGCACCATCCGCCGCTCGCCACCGGTACGGCCCGGGTCATCGGCCGGGACCGCCTGCTCGACGCGATCCGTGCGGCTCGCGTCGATCTGGTGCTGGCCGGGCACACGCATGTGCCGGACGTCCGGGTGCCGGTGCCGGGTGGCCCGGTCTTCGTGGTGGCGGGCACCTCGGTCAGCCGCCGGACCCGGCAGGCGATCGGCTGCTCCTGGAGCCTGATCAGCGTGCATCGTGGTGAGGTCGTGGTACGGGAGCGGTACCTCCGTGACGGCCGATGGCTGACCGGGCGGCTCGTGACCGTGCCGAATATCAGTGCAGCAGGGTCTTGAGCGCGATCAGCGCGATGCCGAACGTGCCGGCCACCAGTGTGGAGGCGAGCCGTTCCAGTCCGGTGAGGCGGCCGGCCGCGCCCATCCGCCAGCCACCCACGCAGAGCAGGATCGTGGTGCAGATCAGCGACACGATCTCCGCGGTGACCAGCGCGGCGCCCGCCAGCCGGGTGATCAGCAGAACCAGCAGCGGCAGGGCGGAGACCGTCACGATCTCCCAGCCGGTGGTCAGCTGCTGCCGCACGGTGTGCCAGGTCGGCCGGTGGCCCTCGTGGATGCGCTCGGCGACGACCCGGGCGTACCGTTCCGCCGCCCAGTAGATGGTGAGCGTGACCAGCTCGGCGATCACCGAACCCGCGGCGGTCTTGGCATGCGAGGCGACCAGGACCGAGGCGCCGACGATCAGTCCGTAGATGCCGGACGCTGTCGCCTCCTGGTTGTCCCGGGTGACGCGGACCCGGAGCGGGTTCGTGCCGGCCATGGGAGCTCCCTTCGACGGTTTGAGACTCGTCGCACTGGGACCGGCAGACCTCGTCCGGCAGGGATGAATCACCCGCCGCCCCGGCGAGCGATGCTCATCGCCATGGGGAATCCGCTGCGACGGCGTTCCGATCGCGTCGAGAGCTCGATGATCTTCATACTGGTGATGGTGTTCCTGGCCGGTGCGCCGGGGCTCGGATGGTGGGCCGGACGATCCAGTTACCTCTCCGACGTCCGGGCCGAGGAATGGGAACGGACACACGTCTTCGCGGTGACGGCTCAGCTGGTGGGCGAACCCGCGTCAACCCCGGCGGGCACTGTCGCGCCGCGTGCCGCGACGGCCCACTGGACCGCGCCGGACGGCACACCCCGCAGCGGCCTCGTACCGGTCGAGCCGGGCAGCCGGAGTGGGGACACGATCCGGGTCTGGGTGGACGACCGCGGCCGGTTACGCGGGCAGCCGATGGACCGGGACCCGATGGCGCAGGCCCTGATGGCCGCGGCGGCGGCGGTCCTCTGCCTCGCGGGCGCGGTGGCCGGGCTGCGGAAAATCGGTCTCGGCCTGCTCGACCGCCACCGCGCGCGGGCCTGGCAGCGCGAATGGCTTGCGGTCGGCCCGCTCTGGAGCAAGGACCGCCGATGACTTTTCTTCTGATGGGAAGCGATGCGTGATGGTGAGATTCCCGCCCCAGCTACGACAGGCACTTGCGGCGTTCGCACTGGCCCAGTTCATCTGCAGCTTCGCCGGCTCGAACATGAACGTGATGATCACCGACATCAGCAGGGACCTGGGCACCACGGTTCAGGGTGTTCAGCTCGCGATCACTCTGTTCCTGCTGGTGATGGCAGCTCTGATGATCCCCGGAGGCAAGCTGACCGACCTGCTCGGCCGCAAGTGGTGCCTCATCCTCGGGCTGATCCTGTTCGGCAGCGGCGCGCTGCTCAGCGCGTTCGCGCAGGGCCTGCCAACGCTGATCATCGGGTACTCGGTGCTGGAAGGCGTCGGCACCGCGCTGCTCATCCCGCCGGTGTACATCCTCACCACGCTGCTCTTCACCGGTGTCGCCGCCCGGGCCCGCGCGTTCGGCCTGATCAGCGCGATGGGTGGGGTGGGCGCGGTGGCCGGTCCGCTGATCGGCGGGCTCGTCGCCTCCGCGATCGACTGGCGGGCGGCGTTCGTCCTGCAGAGCCTCATCTGCCTGCTGATCGTGCTGCTCAGCCGCAAGGCCGTGCGCGACCCGCTGCCGGCTGACCGGTCCCAGCGGTTTGACGTCGGTGGCGCCGTGCTCTCCGCCCTGGGACTGATCCTGATCGTGAACGGCATCCTGCTGGCCGACCAGAACGTTCTCGCGACCATCGGCCTGATCGTGGCCGGTGCGCTCGTGCTGACCTGGTTCTTCCTGTCGGTACGCGCGAAGGAGCGGTCCGGCCGCACCCCGCTGCTCTCCACCCAGCTGTTCCGCAATCGGGTCTCGAATCTGGGCCTGATCACCCAGAACACCCAGTGGCTCATGGTGATGGGCACGTCCTTCGTGGTGTCGACGTACCTGCAGGTGGTGAAGGGTTTCAACGCGATCGAGACCGGCGGGGTCTTCACCGCGACGACGGCCGGTGTGCTGATCGCGTCGCTCGGCGCCGAGCGGATGGCCGAGCGGCGCGCGCAGCGGACACTGATCATGGCGGGTTTCCTGATCACGATCGCCGGCATCATCCTGCTGCTGACGGCCGGCGGAACCGACGGCAACGTGTGGGCGATGCTGCCCGGACTCTTCGTGATCGGCCTCGGCCTGGGCGGCATGCTGACCCCGTCGGTGAACGTCGTGCAGTCCGCTTTCTCCGAGAACCTCCAGGGCGAGATCTCCGGACTGTCCCGCAGCGTCTCCAACCTCGGGTCGTCGCTGGGCGCCGCGCTCACCGGCACGATCCTGGTCGCCGGGGTGGACGGGTCGGCGCCGGGGCGCGCGTACGTCTGGGCCATGGTCTCGGTGGCCGCCGCGGGGTTGATCGGCCTGGTCGCCGCGGCCTTTCTGCCGCGCGTCGGCCCGTCGCGGCCGACGCCGAGCACCTCTCAGACGCCCGAGCCGCGCCGGGCGTAGATCACCTGGTCGCCCGGCGTCCGCTCCTGCTCGCGGGCCAGCAACTCCATGGCCCGCAGGTCGGCGGGCGCCGGGCGCGCCGGGTCCAGCGCGCGGGGCCACAGCCGCGCGTGCCGGACGACCGCGAGCTCGGCGGCCAGCACCAGCAGGTTGCTCAGCAGGTAGAGCAGGGTGAACACCCCGGCCACGGTGGCGAACGCGCCGTAGACCCGGCCGGCCCGGCGTACCAGCTCGGGCAGCACCGACGCGCCGAGACCGAGCAGCGCGGTGACCGCGATCGCGCCGAGCGCGGCGGCCGGCCAGATCCCGTTCAGCGGGGCCCGGCGGGCCAGGAGCAGCCGGGCGAGGAGCAGCAGCACCCCGAACACGACCAGGAACGACCCGAGTGCGGCCGAGGGGAACGACGTGACGGTGAGCGCGCCGGCGACGACCGCACCGGTGAGGATGACGGCGAGACCGGCGAACACCCGCAGGTAACGGGAGATCACCCCGCGCTCCCGGAACGGGACACCGGCGAGGTGGTTGAGCGTCTCGTACGCCGAGAACACCACCCCGGTACCGGAGAAGAGCAGCCCGATCACACCGGCGACCAGCGCACCGGTCGAGCCCGACATCTCCGCGATGCCGGACTCGATGCCGGGCTGCAGCACGGGTGGCACGATCGCGGCCACCAGCTCCTGCCGCAGCTCGGGCCGGCGGGCCAGCACCTGCGTCACGATCGCGACGCCGAGCAGCAGCATCGGGAAGAGGCTGAGGAACCCGTAATAGGTGATCAGCGCGGCTTCGCGAGCGCCCCGGTCGTCGAGGTACTTGCGGATCACCGCCCATCCGAAGCCGAGCGCGGTGTGCTGCCGCTGCAGGTCGTCGAGACGGCGGAGGATCACTTTCCCTGCGCGTCCGCCACCTCGGCGCCGTGCTTGGCCACCGCCCAGATCACCACGGCGGCCAGCACGATCGCGATGCCCGACCAGACCGGGTGCTCGGCGAGGAACAGGAAGTCGAACAGAGCGGCCAGGGCCGCCAGCTGGATCGCCACCATCCGGGCCCAGAGCCGGCCCAGGAACAGCGCCGCACCGGTGATCACGGCGAGGACGCCGACACCCATGTGCAGCCAGCCGAGCGCGGTCAGCGAGATCGGCAGAAGCAGGGCACCGCGGGTGCCGGCCAGCACGTCCGGGTTGAGCAGGGCCAGCGAGCCCATGCAGAGGTGCACGGTGCCGAGCAGGACCAGGGCGATGCCGCCGAACAGAACCCAGGCGACCCATCCGGTGGCGCGGCTCTCCTCGACGTCCATCAGCAGGTCCCGCCGATCGCGTCGCGCAGGGAGCGGGCACTGTCACCGACAGCGGTGATCGCGGTACGCACCACGGCGAACGTGGCGGCGCCCGGGTCGGTACGCGCGGTCTCGACGCTGGCCGAGAGCTGGTCCACGGCGGCACGCAGCTGGTCAGCTTGCGGCTTGAACTGCGCCTGCGCGTCGAGGACCAGCTGGTTGAGCTGGTTGAGAAGCTCGGCGACGTACGGCCGGACGGCGACCAGGCCGTTCTCCGAGACGTTGGCGTTGCGGATCTGGGTCACCGTGTTCTGCACTGTCGCGAAGCTCTCGCACACCGCCGGGGCCTGCGCCTCGCCGCCGGCGCAGCCACCGGCGCCGAGGACAGCGGCTGCCAGGATCGCGGTGAGTAGCCCTGGGTTGCGTGTCATACCGCTGAGGATGCCGCCGCCGGCCTGGCCTTTTCCTCACCCGGGGCGGATGAGGGCGACGATCCCAGCGCCAGCCGCCGCAGCCGCGACCAGTCCAGTTCGGGCGGTGGCGGTGGCACGCCGGGGCGGTGGCGGGGGACGCGTACCCGCAGCGCGCCCGGCCGGATCTCGCAGCGTACCGGCGTCGGCATGGTCACCGCCTCGCCGTCGATGCCGACCGGCACGGCGGGCGCGTCGGCGTCGATCACCACCCGGCCGGTGTTGCGGACGGTGAGCGAGCGCGCCCGGCCCTTGCCGCTGATCAGGCCGGCGGCGTCGGCGGCGCCACGCACTGTTACCGCGAGGACGCCGAGCACCCCGCTGTCGAGCCGGTGGCGGCGGCCCAGCCCGGCGATGTCGTCGGCGGCATAGGGGTTGTTGCTGACCAGCACGGCCTGCGGCCCGGTCACCGTCGTCCCGTCCACAGTCAGCTCCAGCCGCTGATCAGAATCAGCCAGCACACGCGGCAGGAGCTCCAGCGTCGTACCGATCTTGTCGTCCCGATAGGCCGGGCTCCGCACGATCTCCGCATAGGCGCCGAACGATGCGTTGTTCACGAACGTCCGGTCGCCGATCAGGCCCAGGTCGATCGTCAGCTCCACGCCGTCGGTGAGCGCGTCCAGGCAGGCCGCCGGGTTCTCCCTGTCCAGGCCGAGATCGAGCGCGAAGTGGTTGCGCGTGCCCGCCGAGATCACCAGGAACGGCACACCGTGTTCCGCCGCGATCCCGGCCACCAGCGCCTGCGTCCCGTCGCCTCCGGCCACACCGAGCAGATCGGCGCCGTCGCGAATCGCCCGCTGGGCGATTTCGGCCACGTCCACCGCCGGTCCCTCCAGCAGAAAAACCTGCGCGCCGAGCGCGCGAGCCCGCTCGGCCAGGCGGTACCGCTCCACCTTCCCGCCACCCGAGCGCGGATTCATGATCAGGTACGGACGAAGCGGCGCTGCGGTCTCGAAAGAGGACGTCACGCCGTCCCCGGTCGAAGGCACCGCCAACGCCCTCTTCCCGGCTGCCACCGCGGCCGCCCAGAGCAGGCCGAAGACCAGCACCACCCAGATCAGGTTCGCCCGTGCGAAGAGCACCGCGACGACCAGCGGGGCGACCACCACGACCGCCCCGGCCAGCCATCGCAGCAGCCCGCGGTGGGTGAGGAACCACCAGGCGGCGGCGAGCCCGGCGGCCGTGCCGATCGCGGCGGTCAGCACCAGCAGCAGGCTCGCCGCGACACCGGCGACGGTGAGCACGAGCAGCACGGCCGCGGCGGCGCCGAGGAAGCAGAGCCGGGCCAGCCAGCGGTGGGAGCGGGATTCCAGCATGGATTCAGCGTCGCGGCCGCGCCCGGGCCCGGCCTCATTCCGGCGGGATGAGGTGCGGCCCGGCCGTCGCGTTGGATCGTCGACCGTCAACCCTCGCGGACAGGAGGCTCGTCGTGGCGACAGGCACCAGGTTGCGGCACCCCGCTGAAATCCCCTTCTACGTCTTCATGGTGATCCTGAACCTGATCATCATCTGGCTGATCGTGCAGGCCGCCATCACGCTGCCGTTCCTGCCGGAGCGGTTCCAGGAAGGCGCCTGGGCCACCACGGTGCGCAGTGCTCTGATCGGCCTGCTGCTGCTCGTACCCGGGCTGGTCATCATCCGGGAGACGCAGCGCGCCTCGATCCGCGGCACCGCGGTCGAGCTCTCCTCGCGCCAGTACGGCGACCTGTACCGCACCGCCGACGATTTCGCGCACCGGCTCGGGCTGCCCCGGCGGCCCACCATCTACCTGGGCAACGGCAACGGGGCGCTGAACGCGTTCGCGGCGCAGGCCACCGGACACGATTACGTGGTGCTCTCCAACGAACTGTTCGTGAACCTGTACCAGAACAACCGGGAAGGGCTGCGGTTCATCCTCGGCCACGAGATGGGTCACGTGAAACTGCACCACGTGGCGCTCTGGTACCAGCTGTCGGTCGCGTACTCGGAGCGGATCCCGCTGCTCGGCCCGGCGCTGTCCCGGCTGCGCGAGTACTCCTGCGACCGGCACGGCGCGCACCTCTGCCCGTCCGGCGCGACCGGCCTGGTCATCCTCGCCTCCGGCCGGCACACCGAGCACACCACCGACGTCGAGGAGCTGGTACGCCAGGGCCAGGCACTGCACGGCTTCTGGGTGGAGCTGGCCCAGCTGCCGCAGTCGCACCCGTTCACGGTCCGCCGCCTGGAACGGCTGTTCCGGCTGGGCCTGCTGCACGCCCGGGTCCGCGGCGAGGCCGAGTCCGGCACGACGGTCTGATCGCCCTCACCCCTGTGGGGTGACGTGCGCCGGCACGATCCGGAACACCCTGTGACCACCGGCTAGACGAGGAGTTGCGCATGGGGCACAAGGCTGAGCGAGGGTTACGTCCCTGGCAGGTCGAATTGCTGAAGCTTCAGGCACACCTCGAGGCGGAGAAGCTTCGCATGATCGTCCTGTTCGAGGGGCGGGACGCGGCCGGCAAGGGCGGCGCCATCCGCAGGGTCACCCGGTTCATGAACGAGAAGCACTACCGGGTCGTCGCGCTCGGGCGGCCGACCGAGGAACAGCGCTCGCAGTGGTACTTCCAGCGGTACGTGGCGCAGTTCCCGGCCGGCGGCGAGATGGTCCTGTTCGACCGGAGCTGGTACAACCGCGCGATGGTCGAGCGGGTCTTCGGCTTCTGCAGCGCCAAGGAGTACCGCGACTTCCTGCGCGGCGTCACCGGCTTCGAGAAGGATCTGGTCCGGCAGGGCACGATCCTGGTGAAGCTCTACTTCAGCGTCACCCGTGAGGAGCAGGCCGGCCGCTTCGAGCGCCGCCGCACCGACCCGCTGCGGCAGTGGAAGCTCAGCGAGATCGACATGCAGGCGCAGGACCGCTGGGACGACTTCACGATCCACAAGTACGAGATGCTCCAGCGCACCAGCACCATCGCGGCGCCGTGGCTGATCGTCCGCTCCAACGACAAGGAGCGCGCTCGGCTCAACACCATGAAGGTCATTCTCAACGCCGCCGACTACAAGGGACGCGACCGAACCCTCGACTTCGCGCCGGACCCGGAGATCGTGGTCGCCGGGGAGCGGGAGATCGCCCTGATGGAAGCCGAGCGCAGAAACAGCGGCAGGTTCACCGGATGAGCGTAAGGCGGAGGGAGGGGCAGCTCATGCCCGACGCGACATATCAGGTACGGGTCTCGGGGGTGATCCCCGCCGAGGTACTAGCGGAGTTACAGGACCTCACCGTGAGCGTGGAGCCGCCGGAGACGATCCTGCACGGCTCGTTGCCCGATCAGTCGGCCGTGGTCGGCCTGATCTCCCGGATCCACGGGCTGGGGCTGCGGCTCATCGAGGTCCGCCGGCTGCCGGCGGACGACGATCCGGACGCGCCGCCGGGCATGCTGCGTTGAGAGCCCCTCCGGCCCGCGGAGGCTACGGCGCCGCGCTCGTGATGATCCTGGTGACGTACGTCCTGGCGCTCTCCGCGGAGAACCGCTGGATGGTGACGCTGCTGCTGTTCGCGCAGACCCTCACGGTCTGGCAGGTGCTCCGGATCGCCGGCGCGCGTCGGGGCTTCCGGATCGCCGCGGCGCTGGTGTTCCTGCTCGCGCTGATCGCGGCGGGGCTCAATCTGCTCGCCCATGCGTCGCCGCTGGTCGGCTGGACGTTCTCGGCGGCCAGCGCGCTGTACCTGCTCGCGCCGGTCCCGATCGTCCGGCACCTCGGCCGTCGCGAGCGGGTTGACCGGCAGACGCTGCTCGGCGCCCTCGCCGCGTACCTGCTGATCGGGATGTCGTTCGGGTTCGCGTACGAGTGCCTGGCCGTCCTGCAGCCCGGCCCGCTCTTCGGCTCGGAGGGCGACCCCGGGCTCGCCGACGCGCTCTTCTTCAGCTTCGTCACGATGACCACCACCGGGTACGGCGACTTCGTCCCGGACGGCAACCCGGCACAGAGCCTCGCCGTGCTGGAGGCCCTCGTCGGCCAGCTCTTCCTGGTCACCGCGGTGGCGAAGGTGGTGGACAACTGGCGGCCCGGTGCATGGAGCGAACCGGGGCGTGAGTCATAGGAAAACGGATCTCCAGTAGGGAGCAGGTGCATGTCGACAACAGACACCCGAACGTACGCCGAGACCGAACCCGCCGTCTGGCCAGGCACGATCATCAACACACCGGCCGTGCACGGGCGCGAGGTGCGGTGATGGACAACTCGCGTTCCTGGCACTGGGCCCGGCTCGTGCTCGGCGTGTTCGCCGTCGGCCTGGGCATCCTCGCGTTCTCCTGGCCGGAGGCGACACTGCGTGTCGTCGGATTCCTGTTCGGCCTCAACCTGCTGCTGATGGGTGTGACCCGGATGCTGCTCCTGCTCTTCTACGCGCCGAACCACCCGGTGACCTACCGGGTGCTCGGCATCCTGCTCAGCCTGCTGGTCGCCATCGTCGGCCTGCTCTGCCTGCGCAACATCGTCGCCTCGCTGGCCTTGATGCTGGTCCTGGTCGCGATCGGCTGGATGCTGGACGGGCTCGCCGAGATCTTCGTGTCGCTCGGATCCGGTCGCGAAGGTGGTGGATGGCGGATCGGCCTGGGCATCGTCGCGGTGCTCGCCGGCATCGCGATCCTGGTCTGGCCGAACATCGGTCTCTCCGCGTTCCTGTTCATCGGCGCGACGTCGGTCATCTTCGTGGGCCTGCTCCTGGTGATCAGCGCCATCTCGGGGCTGCGCACCGCGCGTACGGTAACCGCCTGAGCCACAGCGAAAGCGGGTCCGGCGCCCCCACGCCGGACCCGCTTTCGTGTGCCCGTCCTCCTATCCGCGATAACGCTGGAGGAACCGGGCCTCGGCGAGCGCCAGACGGGCGATCTCGCCGGGATCAACGCTCTCGTTGGGTGCGTGGATCAGGGCCTGCGGCTCCTCGACACCCATCAGGATGATCTCCGCGTCCGGGTAGGTGCCGGCAAACACGTTGCAGAGCGGAATCGAGCCGCCCTGTCCGAGACTGGTCATCTCCTGCCCGAACGCTTCGAGCATCGCCGCGGAGAGCGCCCGGTACGCCGGGCCCCCGGTACGCGCCTCGAACGGCTGCCCGTGCGCCTCCGGTTCGACGGTCACCCGCACACCCCAGGGCGCCGCCGCGTGCAGGTGCGCGATCAGCGCGTCCTGCGCCTTCACCGCGTCCGTGCCCGGCGGCACCCGCAGGTTGAGCCGGGCCCGGGCGTGCGGCTGGATCGCCGCCGCCGAGCCGACCACCGGCGGGCAGTCGATGCCGAGCACGGTGACGGCCGGCCGGGCCCAGACCATGTCCGAGACCGTGCCGTCACCGAGCAGCCCGGCCCCGCCGACCAGGCCGATGTCGGAGCGGAACTGATCGGGTGGGTACGGCGCGCCGTGCCAGGTCTGGTCGTTCGCCAGCCCGGCGATCGTGGTGTTGCCGGCCGCGTCGCGCAGGGTCGAGAGGATCTGGATCAGCGCGGCCAGCGCGTCCGGCGCGGCGCCGCCGAACATGCCGGAGTGCAGCTCGCCGGCGAGCGCCTCGACCGTCACCACCACGTTGACCAGCCCGCGCAGCGTGACCGTCGCGGCCGGTACGCCGACCGCGGCGTTACCGGTGTCGCAGACCAGGATGGCGTCGGCGCGCAGCAGGTCCGGGTGGTGCTCGACGAAGTCCTCGAGCCCTCCGGTGCCCTGCTCCTCCGAGCCTTCCACGATCAGCTTGAGGTTGACCGGCACGTCGTCGCCGAGCGCCCGCAGCGCGGTCAGATGCATGACGATGTTGCCCTTGCAGTCCGCGGCGCCCCGGCCGTACCAGCGGCCGTTCACCTCGGTCAGCTCGAACGGCGGGGTTCGCCAGGCCTTCTCGTCGAGCGGTGGCTGTACGTCGTAGTGGGCGTAGAGCAGCACGGTCGGCGCGTCCGGCCCGGCGGTCAGTCGCTCGCCGTAGACCGCGTTGCTGCCGTCGGCGGTGGGCCGCAGCGACAAGCCGGTGAAACCGACCTGAGCGAAGCGGTCCACCACCCAGTTCGCGGCCTTGCCGCACTCCTCGGGCGGGTACTGCCGCGGGTCGGCGACCGACGGGATGGCGACCAGCTCACCCAGGTCGGTGCGGGCCTGGCCCATCAGGGCGTCGATACGGTCGGACAGGCTCATCACGCCACCTCCGCGAGCTTGAGGTCGTCGACCACCTGCTGGAAACGATCGAGGTACTGCGGGCAGTAGACCTCGACGATCAGGAGCTGGCCCTTGACCACCTTGTTGTCGGCGATCACCGGGCGCTGGCCGGGACCGCCGGCCCCGTTGGTGAGCTGGCCGTAGAGCACGCCCCGGCGCAGCGCGCTGCCCGGGTCGAAGCAGACCGCGCCGCCGTCGTCGCCGAGGGTCCGGACGATCTGGTCGGTGGTCGGCGTACGCATCCCGGCCGTGGACAGCGCGGTCTGCAGCTGTTCGGCCTTGGCGGTGGCGTCCCGGCTCTCCTCGGCGGCGTGCCAGCTGAACACCGCGATGCCGCCGAGCAGCAGGACGAGCAGCCCCGCGCAGACGTAGAGAACGGTGTGGTTCTTCATGCCGTGACCTCCTCGGCGGGCTCGGTCCGCCAGGACGGCTTGCGCAGGCGGAGGAAGAGGTACGGGACGAGCAGGCCCAGCCCGAGGGCACCGCCCGCGACGACGGTCAGGTAGATGCCGACGCTGCCGGATCCGAACTGGGACGGCGGGACGAAGCCGATGAGCAGGGCGGCGAGCGAAGCGGCGAATCCGACGCCGCAGAGCCCGGTGAGCATCGGGGCGCGGTAACCACGCGGGTGGTCGGGGTGCTTGCGGCGCAGCCGGACAGCGGCCACGAACATCAGCAGGTACATGATCAGGTAGACCTGCGTGGTGATCACCGAGAAGATCCAGTACGCGCTGGAGACGTCCGGGATGAACGCGTACGCCAAGGCGATGAGCGTGGTCACCAGACCCTGGACGACCAGGATGTTCTGCTGCACGCCGTGCTTGTTGAGCCGCTGCAGGAACGGCGGCAGGTAACCCTCCTGGCGCGAGATCAGCAGCAGGCCCCGGGACGGGCCGGCCAGCCAGGTGAGCATGCCGCCGAGCGAGGCGGCGACCAGCATCACGCCGAGGATCGGGGTGAGCCACTGCGATCCGAACGCGGCGAACACCGCGTCGAACGCCTGCATCACGCCGGCGGTCAGCGACAGCTGCTCGGCCGGGACGATCCAGCTGATCGCCAGGGCGGGCAGGATGAAGATCAGCAGCACCAGTCCCATCGAGAGGAACATGGCGCGGGGGAACTCCCGGCCCGGGTTCTTCAGGGAGCTCACGTGCACGGCGTTCATCTCCATGCCGGAGTACGACAGGAAGTTGTTGACGATCAACACGAGGCTGGACAGGCCCGCCCAGGCCGGCAGCAGATTGCTCGCGGTCATCGGCGCGGCCGACTCGTTGCCCTGGCCGAGGAACGCGACACCGAGGATCACCAGCAGGGCTCCCGGGATCAGCGTGCCGATGATCAGGCCGCCGCTGGCCAGCCCGGCGACGCCGCTGGTACCGCGGGACGACACCCAGACGCCGGTCCAGTAACAGACCATGATCACGATGGCGGTCCAGACCCCGCTGGAGGCCAGCTCCGGGTTGATGACGTACGCCAGGGTGCTCGCCACGAAGCCGAGCAGGCTCGGGTAATAGAAGATCGTCATGGCGAACTGGCACCAGACCGCGAAGAAGCCCGCGGGCTTGGAGATGCCCTCGCTCACCCACTTGAAGACGCCGCCCTCCCAGCCGGAGGCCAGCTCCGCCGAGACCAGAGCGGTCGGCAGGAGGAAGACCAGGGCCGGTACGACGTACAGGAAGATGCTGGCCAGCCCGTAGACCGCCATGGTCGGCGACGGTCGGAGGCTGGCCACCGAGCTCGTGGTCATCAGCGCCAGCGCCACCCACGAGATGTACGCCACCGCCTTGGTGGACTTGGGTTTGTCCGCCGCTCGCGCCGGCTTCTCAGCCGATCGCTTCGCGGGCACGTCCATTGCGCTCACGCTGCCTCCGTTCACACGGTTCGAGATCGAGTCCCGGCCGCATCATCAGCGCTGCGAAATGCCGTCCGCCTCATCCTCGGCGGGCGGTTCGACTCGGTGAAGCGTCCGCCGAACCAGGCGCCGAACACGGCGAGGGCCAGCCCGGCGACCTCGACCACGAGCAGACCCGGATCGGCGAGACGGTCCTGGCCGCGTACCCGTGTCAGGGTCAGCACCGCGAACAGGATCAGCACGCTGCCGTCGAGCAGCAGGCTCAGGAACGCGACCCGGGCCGCGTCCGGATTCCGGGCGGTGAACGCCTCGAACCCGCCGGCCAGCGCGGCGAACAACCCGCCGGCCAGGCCGGCGACGATGTTCCAGAAGGCGAGGGTGCCGAACAGCTTCGGGCCGCCGAGCAGGCTGGCCAGGTCGAAGATGAGCGCCATCGCGAAGAGTCCGAGCGGGAACATCAGCAACAGCGGCTGGACCGCGTGGCCTCCGAGACGGAGTCGGCTCTGCATGCGGCGGGCCCCCTGCCGTTCGCCGGTGGACCGGACGTCCTCCAGCCTCGGCCGCCGGGGCGATTCGCACCTCACCCCAGACGGGTGATCGAGGGTGCTAAGGGGTGAACCCTCGTTGTGCCGGTCCGGCCGCCGCCGCGCCGACCAGCATGCCGACCGCGAGCGCGACGAGCAGGCTCACCATGTCGGCCAGCCCGGTCACGCCCCGGATCGGGTCGCCGCCGATCCAGCTCTCCAGGCCGCGCAGGCCGTGCGAACCCGGAGTCAGCACGTAGAACGCGCCCAGATAGAGCACGTACGCGGGCGGAACACCGGGCCGGCGCCCGAGCCGCAGCGCCACGACGGTCATCACCACGGCCCCGGCGAACGTACCGAAGGGATCACCGAACGCCCGGGTGGCCACTTCGGTCACGGCCGCGGTGAGCAGGATCAGCCCGAGCGCCCAGGGGAAGTCGCGGGCCGCCATCGAGAACGTCAGCATCACCCCGATCCCGAACAGCACCCAGCCGCCCCAGACCCCGATCGGGCCCAGGTTGCCGGGCACCGGCACGTCGAACAGTTCGCTCTGCGGCACGCGCAGCAGCACCGTGGCGACCAGCGCCCCGAATGCCAGGACCAGGAGCACCGAGACGCTGTAGACGAGCCGGGCCGCGCCGGCGGTGATCCGGTTGGCGGAGAGTTCCAGCGCCGCCGCCGTGATCGCGTCGCCGGGGATGAAGTAGAACAACGCCGGGACGATCAGCTGGATCGGGCCGCCGTCGATCAGCCCGTGCTCGGACATCAGGATCACGACGGTCGAGACCAGCAGGGAGGCGACGAAGGGTGAGAGGAGCACGAGCCGGCGGTGCCCGGCGGAACCCACGACCAGCAGGCCGATCAGCAGACCGGTGAGCGAGGAGACGCCTACCTGCTGCCAGGTGGCCTGCACCGAGATGCCGAAGCCGACGGTGAACGCGACCAGACCGGCGACCTGCGCGGGTCGCCGCCATCGCGGCGGCATGGCCCGGATCTCGACGAGCCGGGCGGCGGCCTCACCGACCGGCAGTCCGCCGTGTATCGCGGCCAGCAGCTCCTTCATCCGGGACACCTCGTCCAGCGGCGGCACACCGGGTTCGCGGGCGTACGAGAGGGTGCGGCCGCCCACGGTGAGCAGCGCGGCGTCGGCCAGGAAGACGGCCTCGACCGGATGGCCGTACCGGGCCGCGACGTCCCGCACGATCGCCTCGCACTCCACGGTGCCCTCGAAGCTGGAGCTCAGCAGCCACTCGGTGAGCGGCCCGAGCAGCCCGAGCAGCTCCTCGCCGCTGGTCGTCGCCCGGGTCATGAGACTTTCCGCATCGCACCGGCCAGTGCCCGATAGACCGGGTGGCCGCAGAGCACGCCGAGCGCGACCGCCAGCATCGAGGCGGTCGCGGCGGTCAGGTCCTCCGAGCCGCGTACCGAGTCCTGGCCGAGGTACTCGGTCATCCCGATCAGGGTGAGAGCGCCCGGCACCAGCAGCCAGAAGCCGGGCAGGAACGAGACCAGCGCCGGTGGGCCGGTGGGCCTTCGCTCCACCAGGTACGCGACCACGGTGAGCACCACCGCGCCGACGAAACCGCTCAGGTAACCGCCGAGGAGCAGGTTGCCCACGTACTGCCCGGTCCAGCCGGCGAGCAGCACCAGGCAGAGCCAGCCGAGCGACCGCGGCGGCCCGGCCAGCATCAGGTAGTTGCCGAGCCCGACCACGAGCGTGCCCACCCACGGCCCCCACCAGCCGATCCCGGCCGGCGCGGCGGCCGGCCCGGCCTCCGGCGGCGGTACGCCCACCGCCTGCGCCGCCCCGATCAGCCCGAACGTCAGCAGCAGCAACTGCATGATCCCGGCGACCAGCCGGCTCGCCCCGGTGACCATCTCGTACGCGGAGAGCTCCACAACCGCCATCGTCAGCATGGCCCCGGGCAGGAACGTGGCGAGCGGGGCGACCATGGCCCGCAGGTCGGCGTCCACCCACCCGGACCTGGCCAGCAGGAACGTGATCGAGGCGACGGTGAACGCGGCGATCACCGGCATCAGCATCTGGAGGCTCTGCCATCGGAGACCGGCCAGTTTGAAGACGCCGACCAGAATCCCGAACAGCCCGGCGATCAGCAGGTCCTCACCGGTCGGCATCAGGATCATGCAGATGCCGACGGTGAGAATGGCGTGGCCGAGCACCCGGATCACCGGGCCGAATCGAGGTGGCATGGCGACCAGCGCCAGGACCTGCCGGGCGCCGTCGCCAGGATCGACATGGCCGCGCTCGGCGGACCGGAGCAACCGGTAGAGCGCGGCGGTCTGGTCCAGTCGCAGACCACCCCCGAGCTGCCGGGTCGGCTCCTGGGTCACCGGCAGGCCCGGTTCCAGCGACACCACCAGGAAGGTGGGGAAGACGCTGATCCGGGCCTGCGGCGAGCCGTACGCGGTCGCCACCCTCAGCAGATGTTCCTGGATCTGGTTCACCGCCTCGCCGGCCGCCGTCAGCGCGCTGCCCAGGTACAGCAGGAACTCGTGCAGCTCCTGGTCCTCAGTGATCGGTTTCGCCATCCGGGCACCTCCGCGTTCGGACGGTAGGTGTTCGAGCAACGTTTGAAATCACCCGGCGCGAAGGATGCTCCGGCTGGGGTCCACGACGACGCTGGATCACATGTCCACGACCGGAACCGACCGCGCGGCGGGACTCGGGGTGCTGCTGGCAGCCTGCGTCTCCGCGCTCGTGGTGAATGCGAACACTTCGGCCGTCACCATCCTTCTACCGGCGATCAGCGAGGACACCGGCGCGTCACTCGACCTGCTTCAGTGGGCGGTGACCGGGTACATGCTGGTCGGTGCGGCGGTGATCGTCACCTCGGGCGCGCTCGGCGACGTCTTCGGCCGGCGCAAGGTGTTCCTCGGCGGTCTCCTGCTCTTCATCGCCTCCTGCGCGCTGATCGCGCTGTCCGACGGCGCGGCCGGCGTCATCGCCGGCCGGATGATCCAGGGCGCGGCCGGCTCCACGATCCTGGCCTGCGGGATGAGCCTGCTCTCGGTGGCCGGGTCCGGTGCGGGACAGATGCGGGCCATCACGTTGTGGGGCGCGGCCTCCGCGATCGGCGCGGCTGCCGGGCCGCTCATCGGAGGCCTGCTGGTCGACGTGGCCGGCTGGCAGGGGCTGTTCTGGATCGACGCGGGGATCGCCGCGGCCTGTGTGCCGCTGACCCTGGCCACCGTCGCGGAGTCCCGCGACCCGGACCGGCCCCGATCGATCGACGTGCTCGGCACCGTCCTGGTGGCGGTCGCCCTGGTGCCGCTGGTGCTGGCGCTCAGCGAGGGCAGCTCGTGGGGCTGGTTCTCCCCGGCGACGCTCGCCTGCCTGGCGATCGCGATCCTCGGCGGCGCCGGTTTCGTGGCCGCCGAGCGGCGTGCGGCCGCTCCGCTGGTCGACCTGCGTCTGCTGCGCAACCGGGTACTGGTCGGCTCGACCCTCGCGATCCTGCTGGTGGCCGGGGTGCTCAACGCGCTGATGTACCTGTTCAGCCTCTACTTCCAGGATCCGGCCACGTTCGGGATGAGCCCGTTCGAAGCGGGCCTGGCCACCCTGCCGGCAGCCGCCGCGATGATCGCGATCACGCCGCTGATCACGCCGTTCGCGGTACGGATCGGCCCGCGTAAAGCGGTCGCGCTCGGCTTCGGGCTGTCCACCGTCGCCGCGGTCGGGCTGATCTTCGTGACCTCCTCGTGGGCCTACCTCGCCTTCGTCCCGTCGATGATCGGTATCGCGATCGGGCTCGGTGTGGCGAACGGGCCGGCCTCGTCGGCGTCCACCTCGTCGGTGTCGGCGGACGAGGTCGGTCAGGCCTCCGGCATCTCCAACATGGCCCGGTACGTGGGCGGGTCACTCGCCGTGGCGGCGGTCGCCACGGTCTCCACCTCGGTCACCGACAGCAGCGGCGCCGCCGGGAAATCCGTCGCCGACGCGCTCGCCGCGGGGCTGGGCGCCGCTGCGATCGTGCTGACCCTCATGTCGGCGGCCGGTGTCGCGCTGCTGGTCCTGATGGGGCGGCACCGCGGTGAGAAGACGACCGCCGTGCACCTGGCGGCGGCCGCGGCCGGCACCAGCCACACCATTCCGACCCGGCCGGCGCCGGTAACGACCCCAGGAGGCGTTGATCGATGAGCTTCACGACCAAGGACTTCACCCGCCGGATGGAACGGGCGCTGTCGCAGGCCGCCGGCGCCGGCCTGACCGGCGTGCTCGTCACTCCCGGACCCGACCTCGTCTACTTCCTCGGGTACCAGCCCACCGCGATCACCGAGCGGATCACCATGCTGGTCCTCGACGCCGACCACGACCCGCACCTGATCGTCCCGGTGCTGGAACGCCCGGACGCCGAGGCCGCGCCCGGCGCCGCCGCGGTGACGATCACCGACTGGGCGGACGGCTCCGATCCGTACGCGGCCACCGCCCGCCTGCTCGACCCGCAGGGCCGTTACGCGCTCTCCGACTCGGCCTGGGCCATGCACCTGCTCGGCCTGCAGGACGCGCTCCGCGAGACCCGGTACACCTCGATCACCGGCTCGCTGCCGATGCTGCGAGCGGTGAAGGACACCGACGAACTGGACCGGCTCGCTGCCGCCGGCGCGGCCGCGGACGCGGCCTACGAACAGATCACGACGGTACGCTTCAGCGGCCGCACCGAGCGTGACGTAGGAACCGAGCTGGCCGGGCTGCTGCGCGAGCACGGACACTCCCAGGTGGACTTCACGGTCGTCGGCTCCGGCCCGAACGGCGCGAACCCGCACCACGAGATGGCCGACCGGGTGATCGCCGAGGGCGACATGGTGGTGCTCGACTTCGGCGGCCTCAAGGACGGGTACGGCTCGGACACCACCCGCACCGTGCACGTCGGCGAGCCGACGGCCGAGGAGCGCGAGGTGTTCGAGCTGGTGAAAGCGGCCCAGCAGGCCGGTTTCGAAGCAGTGCAGCCCGGCGTCGCCTGCCAGGACATCGACCGCGCCGCCCGGCGGGTGATCACCGGCGGTGGCTACGGCGAGTACTTCATCCACCGGACCGGGCACGGGATCGGGCTGACCACGCACGAGCCGCCGTACATGGTCGAGGGGGAGCGGCAGCCGCTGGTGCCGGGGATGTGCTTCTCGATCGAGCCGGGGATCTATCTGCCGGGCCGGTTCGGGGTGCGGATCGAGGACATCGTGACGGTCACCGAGAACGCCGGTCGCCGCCTCAACAACACCAGTCACGACCTGCGAATCGTCGCGTGAGGACGGGCATGGGATCGCGAAGCGGACGGGCGGCGCTCGCCCTGGTGGCGGCGCTGAGCCTGGCGGTGGCCGGATGCGGCGGCACCGAGGACGGCGGCGGGGTGGCACTGCCGACCGCATTGCCCTCGATCGACCTGCCGGAGCGGACGGTGACGCCGGAGGTGACCCGGACGGCCCAGGAGGAACAGACCCAGGAGGAACAGACCGAGGAGCCCGAGGAGACCCGGACGACCGAGACGCAGAAGACGGAGGAGCCCGAGGAGACGACCGAGCCGACCCGGACCCGGAACACGGGCGGTGCCGTGCCCACGGCGACCACGGTGACGCGTACCCAGGAAGCGACCGCGACCGAGACGCCTGCGGCGACCACCGCGGCGCCCGTCGAGGAGACGCAGTCGGCCGCGGCGACCGTGCCGGTCTCCGGAACCGACGATGCCGGCGGATTCTGGCCCTGGCTGCTGCTGTTCCTGCTGATCGGCGGTGTGATCGCGATCGTGGTGATCAACCGCTCGCGGCGGGTGTCGGTGTGGGACGCCGAGGGGGGCGCCCTGGCTGCCGAGACACGCGGTGTGGTCGGGGTGCGGCTGCCGCCGGTGCTGACCATCCGGAGCGCGGCGGAGCGGGGCCTCTACTGGCCGCCGGTCCGTGACGATCTGCGTGACCTCTCCGCACGGTGGGGCCTGTCGGCTCAGGACGCGCCGGACGGCGAGCGGCAGGCGAGCGCGAGTCAGATCGCCGTGCTGCTGCGGGACCTGGTCCCGTCGATCGACGCGGAGAACGAGGCGCTCGCCACCGGCCGGGAATGGCAGGAGCTGAGGCCGCGGGTGAACGCGATCCTGGACCGGCTGAGCGCGATGCTCGACCCGCCTCCACCTCCGCCGCCGCCCCGGCAGGCGCCCACCGAGCCCTATTACGCTTGACCGATATCGATCAGTGTATATGATCTTGTGTCACCTAGCTGACGGTCTTCGGCCTGCTCGGCTGCGAGGATGATGCACTGCGCCATTGGCGTGACGGCCGGGCCCCTCCCCACCGAGAGCCGGTTTTCGCGGTCGCGCCCCGAGTCGATCACGGGGTGAGCCATGAGTACGTCGGACCAACCTGCCATAGCCGAACCACACCTGATCCGCCCGAGACTGCACGGGCTGCTCGACGACGGCGTGCAGCGCGCGGTGACCCTGATCCGGGCCGGTCCGGGCTGGGGGAAGACCACGCTCGCCGCGGCCTGGGCGGCCCGGCGGCCGCAGCCGGTGGCGTGGCTGACGCTTCGCCGGTGGCACTCCACGGTGCCCGGGTTCTGCTCCGGGGTCGCGGCCGCGCTGCAGGCCGCGTTCCCGCCGGCCTCGGTGCCCGGCCGGTTCGGTCACGTCTCCGACGAGAACGGGCTGCGCCGGCTCTGCGGCGGATTCGGCCAGCCGGTGCCGCTGGTCCTCGACGACATGCAGGCCATCGACGGCTCGCCGGCGATGCGGGTGCTCGCCGCGCTGATCCGGCGGCAGCCCGCCGGCCTGCGGTTCGTGCTGCTCAGCCGGACCGAGCCGGACCTGCCGCTGCACGTGCCGCGGTCGGCCGGCGGGCTGTTCCCGCTCAGCGCCGCCGACCTGCGGTTCGACGACCGGGAGTCGGCCGCGCTGGTCACCCTGCTGCGGCCCGGCGCGGTGACCGCGGCCACCGGCGTGGTCACCGGCCCGGCCGAGGGCTGGCCGGTGGGATTGCGCCTCGCTGCCCTCACGCACGGCAGCGACCCGGGGGAGGAGATCGGCGACTACCTGACCCGGGAGGTGATCGGCGGGCAGAGCGCGGCGGTACGCCGGTTCCTGATGCGAACCAGCATCGTGGACGAGGTGCCGCCGGAACTCGCCGACGTCCTCGCCGGCGGCACCGGAAGCCGGCGGGTGCTGACCCTGCTGGAAGGGCGTACCGGCCTGGTGACCGGGTCTCGGTATCACGGCCAGCTGCGCGCCGAACTGCGCCGGATGCTGGACCGGGAGGCACCCGACGAGGTGGCCGGACTGCATCGCCGGGCTGCCCGATGGTATGCCGGCGCCCGGATGATCCCCGAGGCGATGCGGCACGCCGCTGACGGAGGGGACTGGGATTATCTGAGCCGTCTCGTCGTCGTCCTGGGACCACAGCTCAGCCTGTCTCCCCAGCGTGACACGTTCGCCATGATGCTCCGGCGGATCCCTCCGGAGCTGTTGCCCACCACTGCCGAGTTCGTCGTCTGCGCGGTGATGCTCGCGGTGTTCGCCGGCGACATCCGCGCTGTTCCGGCCTTGATCGACCGGGCGCGGAGCCTGCTTGCGGGCCGCCCGCCGGTCGAACGTCAGGCCGTCGGCATCGTGGTGGACCTGATCGAGGTGTGCACCGTCCTGCGCGTGACGGGCGACATGCCCGCCATGGTCGCGGCGGCCGGCCGGATCCTGGATCAGTTGCGCGCCGAGCCGCGGACGCTGCCGATCGCGCCGCACGTGCGCGCCGTCGCGAAGATCAACAAAGGCGTCGCTCTGCTCTGGACCCTCCAGCTCGAGGACGCGCGCCAGCACCTGAGCGCCGGTCTCGCCGAAGCCCGGGATCTCGGCATGCCGATCACCGCGATCACCGCGGAGAGCCACCTGGCGCTGATCGCGTACTTCCGCGGGTCGCTGCGGGAGGCCGAGCGTCGTGCGTGTGAGGCCTACGCGCAGGCCGAGGCGCTCGATGTCACCGGAAGCATCCAGGTCACCGCCGCGTACCTGGCCCTCGCTCTCGTCGAGGTGGAACGGGACCGGCATGTCGAGGCGCAGGTCCTGCTCCGCAACGCGCAGCGCTCGGTGGCCGATCCGCCGGAGGCCACCCTCGCCGTCGTGTCCGTGCTGGTCCGGGCGCATCTCGCGCTGGCGCTCGGCGATGTCGCGGCGGTCGCGGCGGCGCTGCGGCAAGCCCGCGAGGACGCCGGGCCGTCGCTGCGGGCTCCACTGCTCTCCCGGTGGCTGAACGCGGTGCAGTGCGAGATCGACCTGGCGAACGGTGAACCCGCGCGCGTCGTGGAGCGGCTGGGCGAGGTCGCCGGCCCGTCCCCGGCCGAACAGGTCCTCCTCGGCCGGGCTCATCTGGCGCTCGGTCACGGAACGGACGACCTTCACCAGGTTCTGACCGGAAACGATCCGTTCGCAGCGGTCACCGCCGGAATCGCGATCGCGCTGGCGGCGGAGGCCAGGAACGACTCGGCCCGAGGCGAGGCCGTCCGTGGCACGGCGGCCGCGGCACGGGCTGTCGCGCTTGCCGACCAGGAGGGCATCATCCGGCCGTTCCGGGTTCTCGGCGCGGGACATCTGCGGAAACCGGAACCGGACTCGATCCTGGCCGAGCCGCTGACCGAACGCGAGATCGAGGTTCTCCAATTCCTGCCCTCGGTGCTCACCGCCAGCGAGATCGCCGTCGAGCTGGCGGTCTCGGTCAACACGATCAAGGCGCACCTCAGATCGATTTACCGCAAGCTGGGCGCGGCCCGCCGCCGCGAGGCGGTGACCAGGGCAAACAACCTGAATCTGCTGTGACTCCCGCGCGATCCTGCCACGATCGTGCGGGATTTCAGTTCGTCTGCCAGGCCTTCCAGAGCTGGGCGTACCGGCCGCCGCCGGCCAGCAGCTGCTCGTGGCTGCCCTCCTCGACGACCCGGCCCTCGTCCATGACCAGGATCCGGTCCGCCGCGGCAGCCTGGGTGAGCCGGTGCGCCACGATCAGCGTGGTCCGGCCCTCGGTCGCGGCGACAGCGGCGCGTTCCAGATCGCGGGCGCCGGAGCTGCCCGCCTCGGCGGTCGCCTCGTCCAGCACCGCCACGTCCGGGCCGGCCAGGATCAGCCGGGCCAGGGCGAGCTGCTGGGCCTGGCCGGCGGTCAGCTGGTGCCCGCCCTCACCGACGTGGGTGGCGAGGCCGTCCGGCAGGGCGCGCAGCCAGGCACCCGAGCCGGTCCGCTCCAGCGCGGCGGTCAGCTCGTCGTCGCTCGCGTCCGGCCGGGCCAGGCGCAGATCGTCGGCGAGCGGCCCGGCGAAGACATGAACCTCCTGGCTGACCAGGGCGATGCGCCGCCGGGTCGCGGACTCCCCGAGGTCGGTCAGGGGTACGCCACCAAGGCGTACCGCCCCGTCAGAAGGCGGAATGATCCCGGCGGCGATGGCGGCCAGCGTGGTCTTGCCGGCGCCACTGGCACCGACCAGGGCGACCCGCTCGCCGGGTTCGAGGGTGAGCGTGACGTCGGCGAGAACCACCGGCCCGCCCTCGTACCGGTGTTCGGCGACGGTGACCTCGAGCCGTTTCTGGCCCGGTTGGTGCGGCGCGGCCTCCGGCGGCAGCGGCAGCGATGAGACACCGACCAGCCGGGCCAGGCTCGCGCCGGCCTGCAGCACGGTGTCGGCTTCCATCAGCAGCAGACCGATCGGGTTGAACAGCCGGTGGAAGTACAGCGCCGCCGCGGTAGCCGCCCCGACCGTCGCCATGTCCTCCCTGACCAGCAGGAATCCGGCGATCAGCACGGCCGACAGCCCGATCAGCTCGGCCCGGTTGATCCGGGAGCTGAACCGCGTGTAGATCGTGAAGACGTCCAGCGCCAGATCACGGGTGACCTGCGACCGCTGTTCGATGAGATCCGTCTGTTCCCGCTCCCGCCGGTACGCGCGTACCGTCGCTGCTCCTTGAAGTGCCCCCGCCATGGCCTGCGCTCGTTCGGACGACGCGACCCGCTCCTTGACGTAGAAGGGAACGGAGAGCGGGAGGTACCAGCGGAGCGCGAGGGCGTACCCGGGCGCGGCGGCGAGGCCGGCGAGGCCGAGCCGCCAGTCGAGGGCGAAGAGCCCGGCCGCGGTGAGCACGATGGACAGCAACGCGCCGACGAAGAGCGGCCCACCACCGGTGATCGCGGTCGCGACCACAGCGACGTCGTCACCGGTACGCGCGACCAGGTCCCCGGTACCGACCCGCTCCAGCGTGGCCGACGGCAGGTGCAGCGCCCGGTCGACGACCCGCTCGCGCAGACGGGCCAGCACGGTCTCACCGAGCCGGGCGAAGACCGCCGCCCCGGCGGCGGTCAGCAGGCCACCGACGACAGCGGCCGCCGCGATCACCGCGACCCGGTATAGCAACTGTTCGGTTCCGGCGCCGGCGATCACGTCGTCGACGAGGCGGCCCAGCACCCACGGCGCGACCAGACCGGTCGCCGACGCACCGACCAGCAGGACCGCCGCGGCCGTGCTCAGACCGGGCAGCCGGGCGAACTCGGCCCGGGTCACCGCCCACGTCTCGCGCGCGGTGGCGGTGGGCAGAAGCGGCCGGCTCATCGGAGCACCATCTCCCGGTAACGCGGCTGCGCCGCCACAAGCTCGTCATGGGTTCCCTCGGCGACCACCGTGCCGCCGTCCAGCACGGTGACCCGGTGCGCGGCCCGCAGCAGCGCCGGACTGCTGGTGATCACGATGGTGCCCCGCGGCGACCGGCCACGCGCCTCGGCCAGCCGGTCCGCGATCAGCGCCTCGGTGACCGCGTCCACGGCGGTCGTCGGGTCGTGCAGGACCAGCACCGGGGGATCGGCGGCGAACGCCCGCGCGAGCGCGACCCGCTGCCGCTGGCCGCCGGAGAGGTTGGCGCCGCGTTCGACGAGCTCGTGGTCGAGCCCTGCCGTCAATACGTCCTCCGCCGCGGCCGCATGGACCGCCGCCAGCAGCTCCTCGTCGGGGCGGTCTCCCAGGTTCTCCCGCAGCGATCCTTCGAACAGCGTGACGTGGTGGTGCTCCACCAGCACCACGCTTCGGGCCTCGGCGATGTCCAGGGTCTCCGCGGGCACGCCGTCGATGCGTACCGTTCCCTGGTAGTCGTCGCGCGCCACGTTGCCGGCGAGCAGGGCGAGCAGCGACTCGGCGTCCCGCGGGTCGTAGGCGAGCACCCCGAGCACCTCACCGGCTTTCACGCGCAGGCCGAACCGCTCGAGTCCACCGTACGAAATGTTCTGGAGAAGGAGCCGGTCGGAAGCCGGCGCCGGAACGCGTCCTTCACCCGGCGTGATGGCCGGCGGCGCGTCGAGAACCTTCGACACCCGCCCGGCGGAAGCGCGCGCGGTCGCGAACAGCTGCACGCACCAGCCGAGCGTCTGCACCGGCTCGGCGATGAACTGCGCCAGACCCACCACCGCGACCAGCTCACCGATCGTGATGTCGCCACGTAGCGCCAGCCAGCCGGCGACACCGGTGATCGCCGCGAGCAGCAGGCCGTTCACCGCGGTGGTCAGGCCCAGGTGCAGGCCTTTCGTGTTCGCCGTCCGCAGCGTCTGCACCAGCGTGTGCTTGCTGGCGGCCGCATACCGTTCGGCGGCATGGTGCTGCGCACCGATTCCGCGCAGCACCCGCAGGCCGGTCACCAGATCGACCGCTGTCGCGGTCGTCTCCGCAAGAGCCGCCTGCTGGGCGTCACTGCGGCGGGTCAGCAGCGGCGCGAGCCACTGCAACGCAAGAAGCGCCAGGGGTACGACTACCAGCACCCCGATCCCGAGAGGCGGATCGACGACGACAAGCGCGACGGCGGACACGAGCAACGCCGTGCAGGCCGCCGCGGACAGCCCGACCGCCCGGATCGCGTCCACCGCGTGCTCGGTGTCCCCGGCCGCCACACTGAGCAGCTCACCGTCCCGCAGCCCGGTCCTGCGCCCCCGCGGGTCCAGCGCCCGCTCGGCGATCTCCACCCGGAGCAGGTGCGCCTCCCGCTCAGCCGCCCCATAACTCAGCCGCGACCCGAACCGCCAGGCCATCGCCAGCACGGTGAACAACACCGCCAGCCCGGCCAGCGTGACAACGAGCGCCCCGGTGTCCGAAGTGGCCACGGCCCGGTCGATGACCAGCCCGATCACCACCGGCACCAGCGCCTCGGTCGCCTGATGCAGACAGAGCAACGCCACCCCGCCGGCCAGACGGCCACGGTGGCGCTTGATCGCGCGAAGAAGCAGACTTCGTTTCATGGTTAGGCCACCCTAACCAACAGGCATCTTGTCCTCCGCCCACAGCCTCTCGTCCCCCCGGTTGTTGCGTCGTCGTCGCTGGCCTACAGGTCGCACTGGTCACGAGCCCTCTGGCCGACAGCCGCCTCCGGCAACCAGCTGAACGCTACGGTCGCCGTGACGTGCAGCTGGCAGCTCTGGTGTGCAGCCCGTTCCCGCTGGCTTAACGTCAGGGTCGCCGTGGCGTGCAGCTGGCAGCCCTGGGCGACAGCTGGCGCCGGGCTGTACACCGCGGTCGCCGTGACGTGCAGCTGGCAGCCCTGGTGTGCAGCCGACTCACGCTGGCTTAACGTCAGGGTCGCCGTGGCGTACGGCTGGCAGCCCTGGATGACAGCCGGCAACGGGTTGAACACCACGGTCGCCGCCACGTGCAGCCAACAGCCGTGGGCGACAGCTCGGCCGGTCAACAGCCCGCCCGCGACTGGGCCCCGCGACTGGGCCCCGCGACTGGGCCCCCGCGACTGGGCCCCGCCGGCTGCGCACCGCCCGCGGCCGGGGCGGCTGGGGTCGTGATCAATGGCGGGCCAGCTCGACGGCGATCATGGCGGCTGTCTTTTGCGGGTTGCGGAGGACGTCGTTCGCCGTGAAGCGGAGCACGATCCATCCGGCCATCCGCAACTCGTTGGCGCGGGCCAGGTCGTGGCGGAACTGGTCACGGTTGCGGTGGTGGTCGCCCTCGTATTCGGCGGCCACCCTTTTCGCCGGCCAGCCCAGGTCCACCCGGCCGATCAGGTGACCGTGCTCGTCGCGTACCTCGTATTGAGGCTCCGGCGCGGGCAGACCGGCGTCGTGGATGAGCAGTCGCAGCCGCGTCTCCATCGGGGAACCGGCGCGGGAGTCGGCGAGGCGGATCACCTCCTTGGCCTGTGCCGTTCTCGGCCAATGACGGCGTTCGCGGACCAGCTGGGATACCGCCGGCAGGTCCAGGCGGCCCGTGCCGGCCAGAGCATCGACCGCGACGAGAGCCTCGGTACGCCGGAGGCGGCGGGCCAGGTCGAACGCCGTTCGCTCCGGCGTGGTGACCGGCGGACCGAGAGTTGTCACGTCGGCTTCGCCGAGGAGCGTGTAGTGCGGAACCATCCGGCTGTGACCCCTGATCCGCCGGTCGCGGGGTGTCACCACGGAGACGAGCGCATCGGGCCGGATCAGGTCGGCGCCCCAGAGGTAGGCCGCGCTGAGGCCCCCGATAGCCGCGCCGGTCGGCAGCAGCAGGCCCGCCGCGATGCACCAGATCCGATGATCGATCGGCACGTCACGATGGACGTACACGTCCGGCAACAGGCGCCGCCAGTCATCGCCACGCAGCCGGGCTCGGGTGATGAGGCCTGCGGAGATCACGGCGGAGCCGCGGAACGGGACTGACGTGGGTGGGGCGGCCATCGCGACAGCGTCGCCGAAATCGCCGGAGATCGCCGCCACCCCTGTGGACAACGCCCCCCAGAAATAAGGGACGAGCACGACCTGGGGACAACATGAGGCCGTGTAACTCACCGCAATAAGCAAGACGCAAGCAGAAAGAGCAAAAGCAGCAAGATCAAAAGCAGGGTCAGAAGTACGCCGAGACCACGCCACAAAAGCACTCGGCCCATCCCGTCATTCTCCGGGTTTCCGGCCGCGCCGCACGCAAAGGCATTGCGGGACCCGATCGACGGCTCAGGCCGGCGTCGCGTGCCACACCCGATGCGACCAGCCTATGTCGACGCTGCTCAGAACGCGCAGCCCCGAGGCGTCAAGCAATTCGCCGAGCCGGGCAACGCTGCGCCGGCCACTACCGAACGCCGCCCGCATCAACAGATCCTGCTCGATATCCTCAAGCTCGTCATCGTCGGCAGCGGGCCGATATTCCTCGACCACAACCACGTCGGCCCCCGGCGGCAGACCCTGGGCAAATTCGGTCAGCAGATGCCCGGCGTCCTCATCGCTGAGCCAGTCCAGCAACCGCACCAGCAGATGAGTGGCCCCGGCCCGGACCGGTATCGCGCCCGACGTGGCGACCAGTTCGGCCCGCTCGGCGATGTCCGCGTCGAGCACCTGCGAGCGCAACACGGCCAGTGCCGACGGCAGCGCGGCCGCGGTCAGCGCGAGATGGGGAAACTCGCGGCCGAGAGCGTTCAGCGCCGAACCCGCCGCATGTCCGGCCGCCACGATCGCGGTCGCCGACGACCAGTCGTACGCGGTGATCAGTTTCGGCACCATCCAGATGGCGGCGTCCTCGACGGCGACCCGGGCGGGTCCGCCGAGGCCGGGCTCGCGTTCGAACAGCGAGCCCAGCGACTGCCCGGCGACCGCCCGCCCGGCGAGGCCGAGCAGCGCGAACTCCAGGACGGACGCCGGACCTTCGAGGTGGTACTCGTCCCCGTCGTCGAGCAACTCTTCGCCGACCTCACTGAGCCCATATCCGCCGCCGTCGCTCACCGTGAACACATCGAGGCCGGTCAGATAGTTCATCAGCAGTTCGAGAGAGCCCGCCTCCACCCCGGTGGCGCCGGCCAGCGCGGCGAGGGTGTTAGTGCCCCGGTCGACCAGGTCGACGATCCCGAGCGTCACCGCCACCCGGATCGCCAGCCCCGGCGTGATCTCCGCAAGCTCATGAAGCCGCTCATGAGCGTCGTCCTCACCAACAAGTCCGGCAGCCCCAACGAAGGCAGCCCCATCGGAGGAAGCCTCGGCAGGGGAAACAGCTTCGGGGGAAACGGCCGCGGAGAAAGAGGACGCACCGGTCCGCTTCCAGTATCCCGTGATCTCCACCTGCTCCGCCGGCAACCCGCGCTCCACCCGCAGATATCGCCGCAACGGCCGGATCGCCCCGGCCTCCCCTGCCACCCAGGCGAAAACCTTCCCATCGGGCCACGGCATGGACATCACAGCCTCAGCCAGCGTCATCACGCTCCCGTTGACCCACGTGACCTCGGCATCCGCCGCCGTCGGCAGCTCCTGCCACCGATCCATATCGGTCACCTCGACGAAAACCCGCGCCCGCGAACCCGCCGGCATCTCGCGCAGCCACCGCCGCAAGGCGGGCAGAGCGGTCTCGTCCCCGGCAGCGACGATCCAGTCGGCGCCGGCCGGGTGGCTCTGCGACATCTTCGGCCCGGCCATCCAGATGGTGTCGCCGGCCGCGGCGCTCTCCGCCCAGCTCGCGGCCGGCCCGGTGCCGTGCCGGACGAAGTCGAGGTCGACCTCGGACGCGGTGACCCGGTGCGGCGTGTAGTCCTTCGCGATGGGACGGGCGTCGGCCGGCCAGTCCAGGCTGGCGATGGCCTGCCTGGGCAGCACCGGCTCGTCGGCGCCCGGCGCCGCGAAGAAGAGCTTGACGTGGTCGTCGAACCCTTCACTTCGCAGCGCCGGCAGGTCCAGCCCGTCCCGGTGAAATGCTCCGAGCTGCGGGCCCCCGATGGTGACCCTGCGGGTGCCGTCGTTGATGTCGGCGACCCGCAGCACTGTCAACTCCCGCAGCACGATCGGAAACGTCACGGTGGTGCGCATGTTGCGGCTGGACACCAGGCGAGGGTACGGGTGACCGGGCCCTCTCGATCCAAACGAGAAGCCGCTTCGTCATCTCCGCAGCACACTTAGGTTACCCTTACCGCTCGCCGGATCCACGGCGGAAGTCGCCAGATCCACAGCGGAAGGCGAACGCCCGAGACGGGGAGGAATGCCGTGACGGACACAGCTCTGCTGGACGCGGATCTCGCCGAGTGGGGCCACGACCCACACACCCACGAGGAGCATCAGTTCCTCTACGTGCCACTGGGCCGGATCGTGGTGACCGCCGAGGGCGCCGAGCACGTGATCGAGGGCGCGTCCGGCCTCTGGATGCCGGCCGGCGTGGAGCACAGCGCCCGCTTCGGCCCGGACGCCCTGGTCATCGCGGAGGAGTTCGACGCCGGGGAGAACCGCCTGCCGTACCGCGCGGCGACCGCGGTGGAGATGACACCGCTCGCCCGGCGCCGGCTGCTCGCCCGGGCCCGATCCGGTGACGAGGGGCTGGGCTGTCCCGAGCTGTTCGCGACGCTGGCGGCGCTGCGCGGCAGCCGGCTGCCGCTGCCCGAGCCGCAGAGCCGGATCCCACGGGCGGTCGCCCGGGAGCTCACCGTCCAGCCCGCCGACCCCCGGACGGCGGCCGAGTGGGCGTCGGTCTTCTTCACCAGCTCCACCAGCCTGCGGCGCGCCTTCCGCTCGGAGACCGGGCTGGCCTTCACCGAGTGGCGGACCCGGCTGCGGCTGAACCTGTCGCTGGACCTGCTCGCGAAAGGGAACCTGGTCGGCGCGGTCGCCGCCCGGGTCGGATTCACCAGCGCCAACGGTTACATCCTGGCGTTCCGGCGGCACTTCGGTGAGACGCCGGGCGCCTATCTCGCCCGACACTGCCCCGGAGGTCCGTTCGATGTCCAACTACAAGATTCGTAAGCCGGTCGACCCGCATGTGCTCATGCTGGAGGTCACCGGCACCGAACGAATCTCGCCGAACGTGGTCCGGGTGACCCTCGGCGGCGACGGACTCGACCGCTTCACGCCTCTCGGTTACGACCAGTGGTTCCGGCTCTTCCTGGCCCGCCCCGGCCAGGACACCCTGAAACTCCCGACCAGAACATCAGGCCTTTGGTACGCCCAATACCTCGCGACCGCCAAGCAGAAGCGCCCCTACGTCCGGTGCT
Source organism: Actinoplanes lutulentus (assembly GCF_003259845.1). Taxonomy (GTDB): domain Bacteria; phylum Actinomycetota; class Actinomycetes; order Mycobacteriales; family Micromonosporaceae; genus Actinoplanes; species Actinoplanes lutulentus. The sequence continues at coordinate 9,216 of NZ_QLMJ01000007.1, read as the reverse complement.
ACACGGTCCGCGGACACCGTCCGGGTGCGCTCGACGTCGACTTCGTGGTGCACGTGGACGCCGACGGCCACAGCGGCCCGGCCAGCTCGTTCGCCCTCACCGCGAAGCCGGGGGAGCAGGTCGGCCTGCTCGACCAGGGCTGCGGTTACAACCCGCGCGCCGACCACGAGTGGACGCTGCTGGTCGCCGACGAGACCGGCCTGCCGGCCGTGGCCGGGGTCTGCGAGTCGCTGCCGGCCGACGCCAAGGGCATCGCGATCGTGGAGCTGCCGTCGCTGGAGGACAAGCAGGACTTCCGGGCGCCGGCCGGCGTCGAGATCGTCTGGGTGTCCCGGGACGGCGCCGACGGGGTGCCGGGCGAGCTCGCCCTGGAAACGCTCAGGAAGACCGAGCTGCCGGCCGGGGACGTCTACGCGTACCTCGTCGGTGAATCGGCGCTGGCCACCGGCGCCCGCCGCTACCTGGTCGGTGAGCGGCAGGTGCCGAAGCAGAACATCGACTTCATCGGGTACTGGCGGCACGGTCACGCCGCAATGTGACCCGGATGGTCGTGCCGCCGAGAGGTGAGCCGTCCACCGTGATGGTGCCGTGGTGGCGCTCGACGATCCGCAGACAGGTGGAGAGCCCGATACCGTGCCCCTTGCGCGCGGTCGGGTCCACCTGGGCGAACATGTCGAAGACCCGCAACCGGTCGGCCGGCGGGATGCCCATGCCGTTGTCCGACACGGTGATCTCCCAGCCATCGGGGGTGGCCGTCCCGGCGATCTCCACCCGGGGCAGCCGGTCCGGGTGCCGGTACTTGATCGCGTTGTCGACCAGGTTCTGCAGCAGCTGGCGCAGCAGGGTCGGGTCGGCGTCCAGGCAGAGGTCGTCGGCGATCACCACCTCGGCGCTCTGGGCGTCGATCAGGGTGCGCAGGTCGTCGGAGACGCCGCCGGCCACGTCGGCGAGGCTCACCGCGCCGAACGAGCAGGGCGCGTTGCCGGCCCGGGCGTAGAAGAGCAGGGCCTGCACCAGTTGCTGCATCCGGCCCATCGAGGTGGACGCGCCGGTCAGCCACTTGGCGGCCCGCTCGTCCAGCCGGTCGCCGTACAGCTGGCCCAGCAGCTCCAGATATCCGCTGGCGCTGGCGAGCGGGCGTACCAGGTCGTGGCTGACCGCGGCGGCGAAGCCCTCCAGCTCGTCGTTGGATCGCTGCAGCTCGGTCTGTGCCGCTTCGAGCTGGTGACGGTACGTCCGGTCGGCAGTCACGTCGGTCATCGCGATCACCGCGCCGATCCGCTCACCGGCGTCGCTGACGATGCTGCGGCCGTTCGCGACCAGGTTGATCAGCTCGCCGTCGACCGTACGCAGGACCATCTCGGCGTCGGTGACGACGTCCTCGTCGAGGGCGCGGCGCAGCGGGCGCCGGTCCTCGGCCAGCGGGGTGACACCGTCGATCTCCAGCACCTCGCAGCGCTCGGCCACGATCCAGGGCGCCGCGTCCGGGTCGGCGGCGGCGCCGCCCCAGTGCCGGGCCGCCCGGTTGAGCAGCGTCATCCGGCCCTGCGCGTCGGCGGCGGCGATGCCGACGTCGACCGATTCGAGCAGGCTTTCGATGAACTTGCGGCTGCGCTCGGCCTCGGTGGCCAGCTTGCCGTTGAGCAGGGCCTGGCGACGCCGCTCGAAGAGACCGACGATCACCTGGGCCAGGTCTTCGAGGCGCTGCAGCTGCCGCTCACCGAGGACCTTCGGGACGCTGTCGAAGACGCAGACCGTGCCGAGCGCGTACCCATTGGGGGTGATCAGGGGCGCGGAGGCGTAGAAGCGCACGTCGGCGAGCCGGCCGTCGACCCACGGGTTGGTCGCGAAGATCGGATGACGGCTCGCGTCCGGCACGTGCATGATCTTGCCGTCGCGGAACGCGACCGCGCACATCGAGTCGTCGCGCGAGGTGTCGCAGCCGTCGAAGCCGATCGTGGTGATCTGGCACTGCCGGGACTCGTCGATCAGGTTGAGCGCCGCGGTCGGCACGTCGGCGATGGTCGCGGCGATCCTGATGACCGCGGAGAGCTCGTCATCGGCGGGATTGTCGAGCAGCCCGTACTCGTGCAGAGCAGCGACACGGGCCTGTTCGAGGTCGATCAGCGAGGTCGGCACGGGGGCAGTATCGGCGGGGCAGACCGCCACTTGAGAAAACGAAAAAATCAGCCGAAGGCGCCGGACAGCTCCAGCACGGCCGGCCCGATGATGATCACGAAGATCGCCGGGAACATGCAGAACAGCACCGGGAAGAGCAGCTTCACCGGGATCTTCTGCGCCTGCTCCTCGGCCCGCTGCCGGCGGCGTACCCGCTGGTCCTGAGCGTGCTCACGGAGGATCGGCGCGACCGAGATGCCCAGGTCACCGGCCTGCACCAGCGCCGTGACCAGCCGTTTCAGGTCCCGGACCGTGGTACGCCCGGACAGCGAGCGCAGCGCCTCCGTACGCGAGACGCCGAGCCGCATCTCCTGGAGCACCCGGTGCATCTCGTCGGCCATCGGCCCGCGCATGGTCCGTGCCACCTGGTCCATCGCCGAGTCCAGGCCGAGGCCCGCCTCGACGCCGATGACCAGCGCGTCCATCACGTCCGGCAGGCTGCGCTGCACCAGCTCCTGCCGTTTCGTCCCGGCGTTGTTGACCAGCAGCTGCGGCAGCAGGCACCCGCCGACGAACCCGCCGATCGCGCCGATCACCGAGCCGGGGTCGCCTTTCCAGGTGTCGCCGAGCGCCGAGCAGAACATGGCGAGACCGGCGGCGGAGAGCGGCCGCATCCGGATCACCTTGGTCAGCGGCCAGCCCGGCGGGTTGCCGGCTCGATCCAGGCCCCGGACCAGGCGTTCCCGGTCGCCGGGCGGGCCGAGCATCGTGCCGATCCGGTAGAGAAGGCGGCTCACCGCCGACTCGGTGCTGTCGTCCTGCTCGTCCTTGTCGGGTGCGTCGCCGCGGGTGTACTTGGCCAGCGTCTTCAGGACCCGTTCGCGGCGCGGCGGCGGGATCAGCACCGCCGTGGCGGACAGCCCGACGGCGAGGAACAGGCAGGCCAGCGCGACGATGAGGGCGGTCATGGATCAGACCTCGACCTTGACGACCACACGCAGCCAGAGAGCGCCGAGCACCACGCCGGCCACCGCGACGCCCAGCATGGCCAACCCGGCCGTCTCGGTGACCAGCGGTTTCAGGTAATCCGGCTCGGTCAGGTAGATGGCGCCGGCCGAGACGATCGGCATCGCGGTCAGCACGTACGCCGAGACCCGCCCCTCACCGGAGAGGGCCCGCACGTGGCGGTGCAGGTAGGCGCGCTCCCGCATCGTGTCCGCGGTGGTCTGCATGACGTCGACCAGGCTGCCGCCGACCTCCCTCTGCAGACGCAGAGCCATGACCAGCCAGACCATCTCCGAGCTGTTCATCCGTTCGCCGACGCGTTCCAGCGCGTCCTCGAAGTTGCCGCTGATCCGGGTCTCGGCCAGTGCCCGGCGCAGCTCCACGGCGACCGGGCCCTCGTCGTCGCGTACCGAGGCCTCGACGGACTGGTGCAGGGTGAAACCGGACCGCAGCGAACTGATCATGAGGCCCAGCGCGCCCGGCAGCTCGTCGGCGAACGTCCGCTCGCGCTTCTTGATGTAGATCAGCAGGCCGCCGTTGGCGCCGAAGAACCCGAGCAGCAGCCCGACCAGCAGGGCCGTGAAAAACCGGCTCGCGACGACCAGGACCAGCCCGAGGACCACACCGGTGGCGAACCGGATGACCAGCCACTCGGTCGGTTTCAGCACGCCGCCGATCCGGTCCAGCAGGCTCACGTCGCGGTCGGCGAGCCGGATCAGCGCCGGATAACGCAGCGGGTACCGGCCGGCCGTGGTGAGGATCCGGCGCATCAGCGGGATCTTCACCTGCTCGCGATGCACGGTGAAGAGCTTCAGCGCGGCGAGACGCCGCTGCATCGGCGTGCGGCCGAAGAAAAGATCAATGAGCAGGTACGCCGTGACGAACGCCGCCGTCACGGCGCAGATGATCGCGACGAGGATCGGGTTCACCTCCGGCGGCCCGCGAACATGGTGGCCGGCAGGGTCACGCCGTACATGGCGAGGGTGTCGGTGAAGTGCGGGCGCACCCCGGTCGGACGCAGGCCTCCGGTGCTGCCGGGTGTCTCGGCGCCGGCGTTCGGGTCGTACAGAAAGATGTCCTGAAGGGTGACGATCTCGCCTTCCATGCCCACCACCTCGGTGATGTGGGTGATCTTGCGGGTGCCGTCCTTGAAGCGGCTGACCTGCAGGATCATGTCGACCGCGGAGGCGATCTGGTCACGGATGGCGCGGCTCGGCAGCTCCATGCCGGCCATCAGGACCATGGTCTCCAGGCGGGAGAGGGCGTCACGCGGTGTGTTCGCGTGCAGGGTGGTCAGTGACCCGTCGTGGCCGGTGTTCATGGCCTGCAGCATGTCCAGCGCGGCGCCGTCACGGACCTCGCCGACCACGATCCGGTCGGGGCGCATCCGCAGCGCGTTGCGGACCAGGTCACGGGTGGTGATCGTGCCGCGGCCCTCGGAGTTCGCCGGGCGTGACTCCAGCCGGACCACGTGCTCCTGGTCGAGTTGCAGCTCGGCGGCGTCCTCGACGGTGACGATGCGCTCGTCGGACGGCACGAATCCGGAGAGGATGTTGAGGATCGTCGTCTTGCCGGAGCCGGTGCCGCCGCTCACCAGGATGTTGCGGCGGCCGCGCACGGCGGCGTCCAGGAACTCGGCGGCCTGCCGGGTCAGCGTTCCGTACGACATCAGGTCGCCGACGGTCAGCGGCACCGAGGAGAACTTGCGGATCGTCAGCGACGACCCGTCCAGGGCGATCGGCGGCACGATGGCGTTGACCCGGCTGCCGTCCGGCAGGCGGGCGTCGACCATCGGGCTCGACTCGTCGACGCGCCGGCCGACCCGGGAACAGATCCGGTCGATGATCCGGCGCAGGTGGGACTCGTCGTCGAACTCGGTCGGCGCCTTTTCGAGCCGGCCGAACCGTTCCACGAAGATCAGATGTGGGCCGTTCACCATGACCTCGGTGACCGACTGGTCGCGCAGCAGCGACTCGATCGGCCCGTGCCCGAGCACCTCGTCGACGACCTCCCGGATGATCCGGGCCCGGTCGTTGCCGGACAGCGGTGTCTCCTCGCGGGCCAGCAGGTCGTTCAGCGCCTCCCGGACGCGGGCGTCCAGGTCGTCGCCGCCACCGCCGGGCGCGTTGCCGTACAGAGTGGGTCCGAGCTCGTCGGCGAGCTTGCGCTGCAGGCGCAGCCGCACCTCGTTGACCTGGTCGGTGGGTGGCCGGGCGCCGGCGGCGCGGTAGCGGTCGGCGCCGGACTGGCCGGCACCGCCCCGTTCCTCGGGTTCCTTGCCCTGTGCGGCGGCGAGACGGGCGGAGAGGCTCATCAACTCACCTTCTTCCAGTTGAAGAAGCGCCGCTGGCGCTGCGGCGCCGTCTCGACGCCGGCGCACCGGTCGGCGAGTTCCCGGATGGCCCGGCTGACCGGGTGCATCGGGTCGGTCGCGGTGAGCGGCTCGCCCTGGTTGACCGAGACCGGAACGTCGCGACTGGACGGCACCTGCACGGCGAAGCCCATGCCGACCGCTTCCTCGACGTCGGCGGGAGTCAGACCGACCAGGGTGTTGGCCCGGTTGAAGACCAGCAGCCGGCGGTCCTTCGGATAGTTGAGCAGGTCGAACATCTCGCCGGTGAGCCGTACCGACTTCAGGGTGGGCAGTTCGGGCGTGACGATCGGGATGTACCAGTCGGACATGTCGAGCGCGGCGAGGACCTGGTCGGTCACCACGGCCGGGGTGTCGACAACGATGAAGTCGTACAGCGGACGGGCCACGTCGAGCAGCTCCACCACGAACTCGCGCCGCACGCCCTCACCCTCCGCCGGGCTGGCCGGTGCGAGCAGAGCGTCCAGGCCCGGGCGCGCCGACGTGATGATCGAGCGCATGCCCTGCTCGTCGAGGCGGCCGGCCATCGACAGGCCGTCCGCGATGCTCCGGTCCGGCGACAGCTTCATCATGATCGCGACGTCACCGAACTGAAGATCAAGATCCATGATCAGTACGCGTCGCCCGCCACCCGCCAGCGCCACAGCGAGGTTGACCGCGACGACACTGCGGCCACAACCACCCTTGCCGGCGAAGACAGTGATCACCCGGGCGTACGGGGCCGCGTCGGTGGCGCTGCGCATCGTGGTGCTCAGCGCTTTCGACAGGTCGATCGACCGGATCGTCGCGTCCCGGAGACCCTGCTGGTCCTTCTCCTCGACGATCTCGCGTACGCCGGAACGCAGGCACTGCAGCACGATGTCCGGTTCCAGAATGTGCCGGATCAGCACCACCCCGATGAGCGGACGCTGAAGGCGCTGGTACGCGGTGAACATCAGCGCCTCACCGAGGTCGACCTCGGCACCGAGGATCACCAGGATCGTCTCGGGATAGCGCGGCAGGTGCACCTCGAGCTCGGCCATGCTGGTCAGCACGGTGCAGCCGACCTCCCGGAACTGAGGTCCGATGATCTCGCGGCGGTTTTCGTCGGGCTCGACGTAGACGTAAAGGCTCATTCGAACAGTTCCTGCGAGTTGACCCACTCCCCGACGGTGGGTGTCGCCTTCGGGCCCAGAAGTGCCAGGTAGAGCCAGCACTGCTGGGTCGCGTGGATCAGTCGCTGCGCGTCGGTCGCGTCGACGGAGAGGGTCGCGACGTATCGCTGGAGTGACGTGGTGCTGGGCGCGGTGTCGTACTTGCCGCTGGCCGACGGTGACGGCGACGCGGTCACCGACGTGGTCGCCGTCGGCGTCGGTGTGGTCGGAGCGGGTGTGGTCGGGGCCGGAGCCTCACCGATGGTGATCACCTTGGCGTCCGGAAGCAGCAGACGGGTCCGCCTGTCCTGTTTGCCGTCGAGTTCGCCGCCGATGATGTCGAACATGCAGGAGGCGTAGACCGCGACCTTGTCACCGGGTTCGACGTCCCCGCCGACCTGCGGCGCGACGTTGAGCGCGACGCTCACGGCGAGCCGTCCCTTGGGCACCTTGATCCGGCGCGAGGGCGTGGGCGACACCTTGACCTGCGTCTGGAACAACGGTCGCATCAGCAACTGGCTGCGCTCCAGCGGTGCGGTCAGCCGCAGCTTGTCGAGGTCGGGGTCCCAGACGGTCAGAGCGCCATCAGGCACGGTCTTCGCCGGGACCAGGATGCGCTCGGTGAGTCCTTGTTCCCGGATGGCCGAACCCAGCGTGTCCGCCGGGATGCGCTGCTTGGCCACCAGGACCCACAGGCCCTGGTTGCCACTGAGCGCACGGCGGTCGGCCGAGCGTGCGTACGAGAGGACTGCCGTTCCGCTGATTCCGGCCAGCAGGAGCGCGGCGAGCAGGATGAGGATGCGCCGTCGCATATCTCCACCTTCTCAGGTGAAGGTCACCCGTCGAGGCCGATCAGGATTACCCGGTGATCAGCCGACACAGGCCATGACACCAGTGGCCTTGAGCGTGACGGGAGGGATGGTGTGGTTGCTCAGCCGCTTGATCATGCTGGTGAGCGGAGTGACGGGCTGGAACGGCCGGGTGATGGTCACGACAGCGTCCGAGCCCGCGACGGAGGCGGAGGTGCAGAGGGTCGGCGTGGCCCCGTAATTCAGGGTGATGCCGGCGCCCACGATGCTCTGCACCTTGTTCTTCACGTCGGTGCTGGTACCCGACAGCGCTCCGAGGCGGGCACCTTCGCGGGCCGCCTCGGTCATTTGAATTTGTTGTTGCAGCATCCGGCCCATGTCGATGATCGAGAAGAGGATCAGCAACAACACCGGGAGAATGATCGCGAACTCGATGGCCGCGACGCCATCGTCCCCCCGGGCCGGCCACTTCGAAGAAGCCGGCCCGAGGCGGGGCGTGATGCGAGCGTGCGCGAACCTCATCGTTCGCCGGTGCCTTTCCTCAGTACGTCAGATGGCGGCCATCAGCGTCGTGATCAGCGCCTCGATGTCCTTGCGGAGGTTCGTCACCGCGAGGATCAGGCCGCCGGCGATGAGCGCCGCGAGCAGCGAGTACTCCACCGCGGTCGCACCCTCGTCCGACTTGTGAGCGGCGCGGATGTACGAGACGAGCATGCTGATGAACTCCACAGTCAATCCCCTAAGTTCTGGCAGGCCGTCCGGCTCGGCGGCCTTGTGCCAGACTTATCGGGTCCCGGAGCCTTGGGTTTGAGAGCCAAGAGGTTGCACCGGGTTGCGGATTGGCTATCGACTCGGCGTTGCCGTTCCCTGCGCCAGCACACTGCGCAGCATCCCTGCCAGGATGTCCGCGGTGTAAGGCTTCGTGATGAACGGTGAACCGGCCTTGATCAGGCCTTTCTTCACCGCTGTTGCCTCCGGGAGCCCCGACACGTACACCACTTTCATCTGTGGTCGTACGGCCGCGGCCGAGCGGGACAGCTCGCCGCCGGAGACTCCCGGCAGCCCTAGATCGGTGAGCAGCACGTCGATCGGGCCATCGTGCACCCGGCACTTCATCAACGCGCTGACCGGGTCCTGCGCGGCGATGACCGAGAAGCCGCGCAACTCCAGCATCTGGGAGGTCACCTCGCGCAGGTCCTCGTCGTCCTCGACAAGCAGGACGACCGGACCTGTTCGTTCTGTCGGCTGCCACATCGTCGTTCCTCCTGGGACCTGCGTGAACCGGTCTCACGGACAACTTATCGACACGGCAACCCTCAACCGCCCGGAATGCGAAAACGCCGATCGCCGAAGACTGGCCCGGGCTCTGTGACCGGCGTCTCAATCAATCGGGAATTATCGATGCCTGCTCCAGGTTCCACCGATCACGAAGCAGTTCTTCAGATTTTAAGTTTCTCCGAAGGTGAGTGACATGAGCGAGCAGAAGATCATCGCGGTCGTCGGAGCTACCGGTTCTCAGGGTGGTGGTCTGGTCCGCGCGATCCTGGACGACCCCGACGGCGGCTACGCGGTCCGCGCGCTGACCAGGGATGTCACCTCGGCCAAGGCCCAGGAGCTGGTCAAGCTCGGCGCCGAGGTGGTGCAGGCCGACAACTACGACGAGCAGAGCCTGACGGCGGCGTTCACCGGGGCCTACGGCGCTTACCTGGTGACGGACTTCTGGGCGCACATGTCCGCGGAGAAGGAGCTCCAGGAGGCCACCAACCTGGTCAACGCGGCG
>NZ_QLMJ01000006.1 GCF_003259845.1 Actinoplanes lutulentus | reverse complement strand
TCGGCGTCAACTATCGCGCCACCCTCGACCTGGTCGAACTACTCGACTGGCTACGCGCAGTCCCCGATGGGCATGATCCGCGGGACAGAACCTAGACGACTCGGACCGGACCGGACCAGACGGCTCGGGCTCGGGCTCGGGCTCGGGCTCGGGCTCGGGCTCGGGCTCGGGCTCGGGCTCGGGCTCGGGCTCGGGCTCGGGCTCGGGCTCGGGCTCGGGCTCGGGCTCGGGCTCGGGCTCGGGCTGATTCTTGGCGACGGCCTCGCCATCAGCGTGATCGCACCCGCGAGCCGTAGCGCAGGCGTGGAATGACCGGGTCAGAACATGTCTCAACTACGGCTGACGTCGCCCGGCCGTAGCTCAGAAATGGAATGCCGGGCCTATTACGTGCCGGAGCTACGGCTCGGTTCCCGCTCATCCAACCGGCGGCCCGGCAGCGCACCCGCCCCGGCCGCGCCGCAGCGCGACACCGGCTTGCCTTGCCATCCTCGGCCGCGTTACGGCCGGCACCACGCGCCTAGCCTGAGCGGCGCAACGGCCTGGCCTCGTACCCGCCCCGCCTGGCAACCGAACACTCTGAGCGACCGGCAGACTCCGCGACCAACCTGATCTCGGGTAGGCGAAAGCCCCGCTCCGGCGACCGGAGCGGGGCTTCAACCGTCTGTCAGGCGGGCGCCACCGCGCGCGTACGACGCATGGTCAGAACGTACTCCACCAGGGAGATCAGCACGTTCTTCGTCGACTCGCGGTTACGGGCGTCGCAGCTCACCACGGGCACGTCGCTTGAGATCGCCAGAGCGTCTCGCACGTCCTGCGCGTTGTGGTACTGCATGCCATCGAAGCAGTTTATTGCGATCAGGTACGGGAGGCGTCGGTGCTCGAAGAAGTCGATGGCGGCAAAGCAGTCGGCGAGCCGACGCGTGTCCACCATCACGACCGCACCGATGGCACCCCGAACCAGCTCGTCCCACATGAACCAGAACCGAGTCTGGCCAGGCGTTCCGAACAGGTAGAGGATCAGGTCCCGGTCGATGCTGATCCGGCCGAAGTCCATAGCCACGGTAGTGGTCATCTTGCCCGGCACCTGCCGGTTGTCATCGACACCCACACCGGCCGAAGTCATGATCGCCTCGGTGGTCAGTGGGGTGATCTCCGAGACCGACCCCACCAGCGTCGTCTTGCCAACGCCGAAGCCACCGGCGATGACAATCTTCGCCGATGTCACGCGTCCCGCAGCGGGACGTTGCGACATGTCAGAGCCTGCGAAGTCCACTCAGCACCCTTTCCAGCAGTTCCGTGCCTACCGCGTCGGTCTCGTCTTCCAGCGAGGTGGGCTCGTAGACCGCGAGCAGGCCATCCGAGGCCATGTCCGCGACGATCACTCGAGCCACACCGAGCGGCAGTTGCATGCGTGCGGCGATCTCAGCGAGCGATTGAACGCGCCCGCCGTCACACATCTGCGCGATGTACTGATGCTCGCTTCCACCCTGCCCGCCGCGCATCATTCCTGAACGGCCACGCACGGTTGTCTCGACCAGCGCTTCCAGCGCTATCTCAAGCTTCGGCCGGGTCCGACCACGGGTTACGGCGTACGGCCTGACCAGTGCTCCAGTCGGCTCATCGCGTTCGGGCATAGTCACCGTCAACCCCTCCCTCGGCCCCTCGAAGTGTATTAGTTGTCAAGGTTTTTACCAGTAGCCGACTGAGCTTACCCGCGGTAGAAAACCGAGGACAAACATGCGATTGACGCCGGCTCACTGTCCGTCTCAGCCCAGCACCCCGGCCGCGGAACGCGGCGCGGGAGTCAAAGCCTCACCGACCCGGTCGACCAGGAGAGCCATTTCGTAGCCCACCTGTCCGACATCACAGCTGCGCGCCGCGAGAACCGCGAACGACGAACCGTCAGAGATGGACATCAGGAACAGGAATCCATTGTCCATCTCGACGACCGTCTGGAGAACGGCGCCACCCTCGAAGCAACGTGCGGCACCCTGGGTGAGGGATACCAGACCGGACGCGATGGCCGCCAGCTGGTCGGCACGGTCCCGCGGAAGGTCCCGTGAGGCCGCCAGGAGCAGGCCGTCGGCGGAGACCGCGATCGCGTGCGCAACCCCGGGAACGCGGTCGGCGAAGTTGGCCAGGAGCCAACCGAGATCCTGCGTAGATGTCATGCCTCATGCTCCTTGCCAGCCTGCGAGGGCTGCTGCCCTCCCGGAGTCTCCTCCAGGTTGGTCGATTGTTCCTTGGTGCGACCGCGCGCCACACCCCGGTGGTACGCGGACAGCAGACCGCGGACCCCCTCGGGCGTACGGCGCTGGACGGAGTTACCGCCCCGGTCAACACCGCCGGGGACGAGTTGCGCCATCGGCGTGCGCTTGGGAAGGCCCGCCGTGGTGGTGATGTCGACCGGAGCCTCAGCCGCCGCACGGGCGGCCTGCCAGCCTTCATCGGCTGCGGTCTGCCACGGGTTGGACGCCGGAGCGCCGTTCCCGTTGCTGTAGGAGCCGCCGGCCGCCGCGGATGCGCCGACCGAGGCCGTGTCGAAATCACGCGACTCGGGTGAGACAGCCTGCTGCGGCACACCGGCCGTGCGGGTCGGCTCACCAGTGGGGATCCGGCGGGTAAGAACGACCGACTCGTCGCCAGGGGCCGGACCGGAGGACACGGGCTTTGCCGCCTGAGCCGGGGGCATCTCGTTCGGGTGGGCCGTGGTGAACCACGCCGACTCGAGCTCCCGGAAGATCGGCAACTCCATGGTCTCGTCCGCGAACGGGACCGCACCCTCGCGCTGACGCGCTGAGGAGTGCGCCGCCGCGATCTGCGCGGCTGCGGTGGCCTGAGCCTCCGCGGCCTGTGCGGCAGCCGCCTCGTGCCCGGCACGGGCCGCGACAGCGGACGCGTCGTCGGCCACGGGGGCCGGCGGCGCCGAGGACGGCATCGGAGCCATCTGCGGGTTTGTCGGCCGGGCCACCTGCGGCTGCGGCTCGAAGTTCTCCGGGCGGTAACGCGGAATCTCGGCCGTCATGTCGAGCGCGGCAGCCAGATTTTCCGGCACGTGCGGAGTAGCGGGGTGCTCCCGGTCAGCCGCGACCGGCGGCCAGGCCGGCGGCGCCGCGGAGAAGGGAGCGACCGGCGGTGCCGAGTACGGAGCTGCCGAGATCGGCTCAGCCGGAGGCGCGCTGATCGGCGCCGCGTACGACGGACCGGCAGGCATCGGAGGAGCCGAGACCGGGGGAACCGGAGGCGCGGAGACCGGCGGCATGACCGGTCCACGGCTCAGGTTTTCCGGGTTGGCCGGCAGCTGACGCGGGATGGCCGCACCGAAGCCGTTGTGCTCGACCTCGGGACGGGTGAAGTCCGTGTTGCGGCGCTGCGCGAGCTCGTCGAGCCCGGCGAAGCCCTGCGGACCGGACGGCAGCGGCGGGATGACCTCGTTGCTGCGCGGGCCGTGGAAGCCGTTGGCGAAACCGTTGCCGTTGGCTGATCCACCGTTGCCGTTGCCGTTGAGGCCACCGAACCCGGTGGGCGCGGCGCCGGTCAGGTCGGACCAGGCGGGAACGGAACCGTTCGTGCCGTTGGCCGGCTCGAACGGACGGCCACCGCCGCCGTTGAACCCGCCGCCACCACCACCGTTGAAGCCACCGCCACCACCGTTGTAGCCGCCACGGCCGCTTTCCAGCGCGAGGGGCTCACCGAAGGACGGCATCGCCGGAGGCGGGCCGGAGTCGAAGCCGGTGACCGACTGCACCCGGGCGGACGCTGTCGCGGCCAGGACCGAGGCGGGCAGGCCGACCTCGGCCACGGTGCCGCGCTCGCGGTCGGCGGGACGGAGCTCGACGCGGACGGCGTGGCGGTTGGCCAGCCGGGCGACCACGACGAGGCCCATCATCCGGGAGACCGCGACGTCCACCGTGGGCGGGTTCGCGAGACGCTCGTTGAGGTCGCGCAGCTGCTCCCGGCTGATGCCGATGCCGTGGTCCTCGACGGTCAGAACGGAGTTCTCACCGAGCTTGCGCGCCTCGACCACGACGTTCGAGTTCGGCGGGGAGAACGCGGTCGCGTTGTCGAAGAGCTCGGCGACCAGGTGGACCATGTCGTTGACGGCGTGCGCCGCCACCTCGATGTCCCGGTCGATCATGCCGAACTCGATGCGGGTGTAGTGCTCGACCTCGGACTGCGCGGCACGCAGCACGTCGATCAGAGCGGCCGGCTCCCGCTGCACACGAGTGGAGTCCGCGCCGGCGAGAACCAGAAGGTTTTCGTCGTTACGGCGCATTCGGGTGGCGAGGTGGTCGAGCTGGAAGAGCTCGGCCAGCCGGTCCGGGTCCTCCTCGCCGCGCTCCAGGCGGTCCAGGTGACCGATGAGCCGGTCGACCAGGATCTGGGAGCGGCGGGCGAGGTTGACGAACATCGTCGCAACCGAGGCACGCAGCGCGGCCTGCTCGGCAGCGGTACGCACAGCCTCAAGGTGAACCGCGTTGAACGCCTCGGTCACCTGGCCGAACTCGTCACGGCTGCGAACCGGCAGCGGCTCGGCGATCTGGTCGGCGACCTGCGCCGGTGTGAGCGACGCGGAGAGCGCCGGGTCACGCAGCCGGCTCACCGCGTGCGGCAGGCCGAACTGAGCGACCGCGAGGGCGCCCTGACGCAGTTCACGCAGCGAGCGCGCCATCGAGCGGGCGACCAGCCAGGCGAACAGGATGCCGAGCAGAAGCAGGGCGAGCAGCAGGCTGGTCTCGAGGAAGACTCGCTGGTTCGTGTCGTCGCGCAGATCGGTCGCGCTGGCCACGATGTCCTTGTCGAACTCGATCTCGACCTGACGGAACAGCTCGTTGTAACCCTGCATCGCCTCCTCCCACGAGGCGGCGTTGAAGGGGATGTTCCCGATGTTGGTGCCCTGCAGCGCCATCAGCGGGGTGGTCAGGTTCGTCGCGGCCTGAGCCTTGAGACCACTAACCGTGTTGTCGAAGAGCTGCTTCTCACCGTCGGTGCCGGTGGCCTGCAGAGTCTTGATCGCGAGCTGGTAACCGGTCTGGGTACTCAGGAACGCCTGACGCAGACCGTTGTCCAGCGAGCCCTTGTCGAGGATCTCGTGACCGATGAACCGCTGCTGGGCGATGTAGTCCTTCGCCTCGGCAACCGCGGCCACCGCGCGCAGGTGATCGCTCAGGCTGGGGTCGCTGGCAAGCTGCGCCGACGAGTCACGGACCTGGAGGAGGTCGTCGATGAGGCGGTTGTACGCCTCCTTGACGTCACTCTCGTCCACCTGGCCGTTCGCCACCTTGCTGCGGAACGCCGGAAGGTCCTCGAGGTTGTTGTCGAGGCGCAGCAGGAGGGTGCCGACGTTGGCCGGGACATCCTCCAGAGCGCCCTTCTGCTGAACGTATGGCGTCTTGGCGGTGTCCACCGAGTCGTGTTCACCGTTGTAGAGCTCGACGGCCGCGGCAGCGGCCTGGTTGTTACGAGCGTCCTTGGCGAGCGCCACCATGATGCCGTAGGTCCGCTCGGACTGAAGGTGGTCGACAAGACCACCAGCAGCCTCGGACAGCACCGAGAGGGTTCGAGCACGCTCAGCGTTGCTCGCCTCATCGATGTGGTCCACGAGGCCTTGGACGCCGACGATGATCGTCGCCACCGTGGGCACCAGCATGATCAGGCCGAGTTTCGACCAGATCGGTAGGTCTCGCAGTCGACCAGCCGGTCGACGCAGACGCGACATGACGCCGTTCGCCGCATTGGGGCGCTTGCTCACGTCACCGTCCTCCTGATTCGGGCCCCGGCATTCGGCTCGCCGGCACCACGCACGACCGACTCGCCGGGTCGGGCCCCCGAGATTCCATCACGACAAGTGTCAAAGAGAAAGGGCAGGCGGACACGGACCGGTTGTGTGACGCGATGTTGCAACTTGGGAGTTGGACATCGCCGGTCCAATATCACTGGGTGTAGAGCTGCCTATCTCTCAAGGTCACTCACACGGCCGGCTGCATTGGGGGGTGGGGCGCAGGCCGACCGGGTCCCGATCGTAGTCGATCGCAACAGAAGTGACGATGACTCGCTTCACCGCGAACGGCAAGGCGAGATGCCGGATTCTGCCGTGTTTGCAGGCGGCAGTCTAGCCGAACGGCGGACGGCGTAAGCCTGACCGTCGATTTCTTTTGACGTACGTTCGTCCGTTTCCGAGAAAAGGGCGAAAAGCCGGACTTGCCCGGCGGTGGGTACCGCCGGGCCCCGGTTTCAGCCGAGCAACTTCGCGTACGCCGGCTTGATCACCTCATTGATCAGCACCAGTCGCTCGTCGTACGGGATGAACGCCGACTTCATCGCGTTGATGGTGAGCCACTGAAGCTCCGCCCAGCCCCAGCCGAACGACTCGGCGAGCAGAGTCATCTCCCGCGTCATCGATGTCCCGCTCATCAACCGGTTGTCGGTGTTGACCGTGACCCGGAACCGCAGATCGTGCAGCAGCTTGATCGGGTGCTCGGCGATCGACGCCGCGGCGCCGGTCTGCACGTTCGACGACGGGCAGAGCTCCAGCGGGATCCGCTTGTCCCGCACGTACGCGGCCAGCCGGCCGAGCACCGGCGGCTCGGGCGCGGCCGTGGTGATGTCGTCCACGATCCGCACGCCGTGACCCAGCCGGTCGGCGCCGCACCACTGGATCGCTTCCCAGATCGACGGCAGGCCGAAGGCTTCGCCCGCGTGGATGGTGAAGTGGAAGTTCTCCCGCTGCAGGTATTCGAAGGCGTCCAGGTGCCGGGTGGGCGGGAAGCCCGCCTCCGCGCCGGCGATGTCGAAACCGACCACCCCGGTGTCCCGGTAACGGACCGCCAGCTCGGCGATCTCCTGCGAGCGGGCCGCGTGCCGCATCGCGGTCAGCAGGGTGCCGATCCGAATCGGGCTGCCGAGCGCCGCGGCCTCGGCGCAGCCCTCGCGGAACCCGGCGTGCACGGCGTCGACCACCTCGTCGAGGGTGAGGCCGCGCTCCAGGTGCTGTTCCGGGGCGTACCGGATCTCCGCGTAGACGACGCCGTCGGCGGCCAGGTCGAGCGCGCACTCCTTGGCAACCCGATGCAGGCCTTCCACGGTCTGCATGACCGCGACGGTGTGGGCGAAGGTCTCCAGGTACCGTTCCAGCGAACCGGAGTCGGCCGCCGCGACGAACCACGCGCCGAGCCGTTCCGGATCTTGAGCGGGCAGTTCGTGGCCGACTGCTGCGGCGAGCTCGACGATGGTGGCCGGCCGTAATCCGCCGTCCAGGTGATCGTGGAGCAGAACCTTCGGTGCCTTGACGATGTCCGAGTGTGTGATGCCAGCCATCAGAAGAGCCTAGAGGGAAGCGCCCGATGATCGACGGAGCAATTCCGTATCTGCGATGCCCGGTGTGCCGGGAGCCACTCGCCCGTCACGAGCGGGCGCTGCGCTGCGCGCGCGGGCACAGCTTCGACATGGCGAAGCAGGGGTACGCGGACCTGAGCGCCGGACGGCTCCCGCACACCGGAGACACCGCCGAAATGGTGGCCGACCGGGCCGCTTTCCTGGCCGCCGGGCACTACGGATTCATTGCCGACGCGCTGGCCGAACACCGTACCGAAGGGTTGGTTCTTGATGCCGGAACCGGGACCGGCGACTATCTGGCCCGGTTCCTGGACGCCTCTCCGGCCGCGATCGGATTGGGCCTCGACGTCTCCAAGGCGGCTCTGCGCCGGGCTGCGCGGGCACACGAGCGCGCCGGCGCGGTGCTGGCCGACCTGTGGCGCCCGCTGCCGGTCGCGGACGGTTCGGCAGCGGTGATCCTGGATGTCTTCGCGCCGCGCAACGGACCCGAGTTCCACCGGGTGATCCGTCCGGACGGTGTGCTGCTGGTGGTCACCCCGGCCGCCGACCATCTGGCCGAGTTGATCGCCGCGCACGGCCTGATCCACGTCGATCCGGACAAGGCCGCCCGCGTGACGAACAGCCTCGGCGAGCACTTCGAGCAGGTCTCGACGACCACCTGCCGCCGCGAGCTGACGCTGTCCGCGACCGAGGTGCGCACCCTGATCGGGATGACGCCGAGCGCCCGCCACGTCGATCTCACGACCTTCGAACCCACCCGGGTCACCGCAGGCGTCGACCTCACGGTCTACCGACCCTTCATGGGTACGCACTAAGGGTGCGAGTTCTCACACGGAGAGATCGACTTCTTCCCATTCCGGCGGTGCCTCGTGGTACGGCCCGGTGAAGGTGACCGCCCACTCCAGCGCCCACCGCCGCTGACCGATCGCGTTGCTGTCCACCTCGCCGGGCAGGATCCGGCCGGCCTGCTCGGACTCCTGGAACGCCCAGTCCAGGCAGTAGTAGAGATCCAGCAGCACGGCAGCCTCGGCCGCGTCCCGGGCGGCGACCAGCGAACGTGAACGCCACCGGCCGAACGTCTCACCGGACGGCAGGTCCGGCATCTGTGTCATCAGGCCGTCGTCCGGCGGGACTGTCGGATCCAGGTGCCGGCTCAGCCCGAGCAGCCAGGCCAGCGCGAAGACGGCGTCGTGATGCAGCACGAACGAGCGATGGTCGCCTTTCGCCCCGATCACGAACTGCCACTCCGGCGGGGTGACGAGGTCGACCAGGTGGGAGCCGAGCAACCAGCTCATCGCCGCTTCGGTGGGCATGCCGAAACAGCGCGCGACGACGACGTGCAGCACCGCGGCCCGAGCCTCGATCTCGGCGACCGGGCGCAGCTCGACCGTGTCGCCGGGCTCCCAGACCAGTGGGAACGCCAGCGGCGGCAGGGGCAGGCCCAGTCGCGCGAGCTCGTCGAGGCTGGCTTCGCGGACCGCGCGGGGATCGGGGGCGGCCTTCGTCATGGTCGGTCAGGCTATGCGGTCGAGGAGCAGCCCGGGAGAGGTGGGCGGCTCGGAGCCGATCCGGATCGCCTCGGCGGCCTCGTCACGCGCCACCGGAATCCGGGACTCGTCGTCCGCGCGCAGCTCCAGCAGCACGTCACCGGCCTTGACGCGGTCGCCGGGACGCACCTTGAGCTGGATGCCCGCACCGAAGCTGACCGGGTCCTCCTTACGGGCCCGCCCGGCGCCGAGACGCCAGGCCGCGATGCCGATCCCGTACGCGTCCAGCGAGGTGACCACGCCGTCCTCGGTCGCCCGCAGCACCTCGGTGTGCGCCGCGGTGGGCAGTGCGGCGTCCGGGTCGCCGCCCTGTGCGCGGATCATCGCCCGCCAGGTGTCCATCGCCGCGCCGGACGCCAGCGCCTTTTCCGGGTCGGCGTCCACGCCGGCCGCTTCGAGCATCTCCCGGGCAAGGGCCAGAGTGAGTTCGACCACATCGGCCGGGCCGCCGCCGGCGAGCACCTCGACCGACTCGGCGACCTCGTTGGCGTTACCGACCGCCAGGCCGAGCGGCGTGTTCATGTCGGTGAGCAGAGCGACCGTGGTCACTCCGCTGTCCTTGCCGAGCTGGACCATGGTGCGGGCCAGCTCACGGGCCATCTCCAGGTCCTTCATGAAGGCGCCGGAGCCGACCTTCACGTCCAGCACCAGCGCGCCGGTGCCCTCCGCGATCTTCTTGCTCATGATCGAGCTGGCGATCAGCGGAATGGCCTCGACCGTGCCGGTCACGTCGCGCAGCGCGTAGAGCTTGCGGTCGGCCGGCGCCAGGCCGTCACCGGCCGCGCAGATGACCGCGCCGATGTCCTGGAGCTGCTTCTTGAAGGCGTCGTTGGAGAGCCGGGCCTGCCAGCCGGAGATCGACTCCAGCTTGTCCAGCGTGCCGCCGGTGTGCCCGAGGCCACGGCCGGAGAGCTGCGGAACGGCCACCCCGCACGCCGCGACCAGCGGGGTCAGCGGCAGCGTGATCTTGTCGCCGACGCCGCCGGTGGAGTGCTTGTCGGCGGTCGGCCGGGAGACCGAGGAGAGGTCCAGGCGCTCACCGCTGGCGATCATCGCGGCGGTCCACCGGGCGATCTCACGCGGCGTCATGCCGCGCAGCAGGATCGCCATGGCCAGGGCCGACATCTGCTCGTCCGCGACGACACCCTTGGTGTACGCGTCGACGACCCAGTCGATCTGAGCGTCGCTCAGCTGGTGCCCGTCCCGCTTGGCCCGGATCACGTCGACAGCTGCGAACCCACTCATGATTTTTCCTCCCACCGCTGGGCGATGCCCTCCGGCGTCTCACCCTCGCCGGCCCAGGACAGGCCGCCTTCGGCGTCCACAACCACAACCCTTGGGGTACGCACGAGGCCCCACGCCACCGCGGCGGACGCGGCCGGGTAGTTCGGGCCCTCCTCCAGGATGCCCTTTTCCTCGGCGCTGCCGGGCTCACCTGACGAACGTTCCCAGTACGCGGTCCAGATCGTCTCGCCACCGGAGATGTCCGGGTGGACGAAGACCGAGCCACGGCCCCGCCATTTCGCCAGCTCGGGCGGGACCTCCGCGCCACCGGCACCGCCGGTGACGCGTTCCATGTCCTCGTAACCGAACGCGTGCGGCAGCAGCTCGGTCATCCGCAGCGGCCGGGGCAGCGCCTCGACCAGCAGTTCCGGGCCGCCGTGCTCCCAGAGCAGCTGACGGCAGCGGCCGCACGGCATCAGGGGCGCGCCGGTGGCGTCCACGCAGGAGATCGCCACCAGACGACCGCCGCCGCTCGCGTGCAGCGAGCTGACCAGACCGCACTCGGCGCACAGGGTCATCCCGATGGAAGCGTTCTCCACGTTGCAGCCCACGATCACCCGGCCGTCGTCGACCAGCCCGGCGACTCCGACCGGGAAGTCGGAAATCGGCACGTATGCGCGACGCATCGTCTCAATGGCGGTGGCACGCAGCCCCGCCCAGTCGATTTCCATGATTTTGATTCTGCCTGACTGTTTCGCTCTTGATGTACGGGTCAGCTCTTGATGTAGGGCACACCGTCGGCTGCCGGCGCACGAACCCGGCCGACAAGACCCGCCACCGCGATGATGGTCGCGATGTACGGCAGCATGTTCAGGAACTGACTGGGAACCGGGCTGCCGACCGCGCTCAGGTACGTCGCCAGCTTCTGTGCGAAGCCGAAGAAGAGCGCCGCGCCCAGGGCGCCGAACGGCGTGAACCGGCCGAAGATCAGCGCGGCGAGCGCGATGAAGCCGGCGCCGGCCGTCATGTTCTTGGTGAAGCTGCCGGTCGCCACCAGCGTGAAGTACGCGCCACCGAGGCCGGCGACAACCCCGCCGAGCAGCACGTTCATGTACCGCAGGCCACGAACCCGGATGCCGACCGTGTCAGCCGCCGTCGGGTGCTCGCCGACCGCGCGGGTACGCAGACCCCAGCGGGTCCGGGTGAGACCGAAGTGGATCAGCACGACCAGGCCGAGCGCGACCCAGACCAGCAGGTTGGTGTCGAAGAGGACCGTGCCGACCACCGGGATGTCGGCGAGGCCGGGGATCCGCCACTCGGGCAGCCGCGGCGGCTCGTTGTACTTGCTCGCGTCGTTCTGCATCAGCCGCTCGTAGAGGAAGCCGGTGACGCCGAGCGCGAACAGGTTGAGCACGATGCCGACCACGGTCTGGTCGACCAGGTACCGGATGGAGAGCACGGCCAGGATCGCCGCGATGATCACACCGCCGACGGCCGCGCTGATCAGACCCACCCAGACGCTGGTCGCCATCGTGCCGACCAGGGCGCCGGCGAAGGCGCCCATCAGGAACTGGCCCTCGATCGCCACGTTCACCACGCCCGAGCGCTCACCCAGCACGCCGGCCAGCGCGCCCAGGATCAGCGGGAGCGCCAGTTGCAGCGTGCCGCTGGTGGTGTCCACGAGCGGCAGGAACTTGCCGGCCACCTGCCAGCAGAGGAACGACAGGACGAAGGTGAGGATGCCGAGCGAGAGCAGCAGGTTCTGGTAACGCTTGGCGAAGCTGGTGAAGAGCAGGCCGCCGGTAATGATCGTCACGATGCCGAAGAGGATCGCGCCGAACTGGCCGTTGATCGACAGCGCCGCGCCCTCGGCGTCCTCGCTGAGGGTGAACCGGGCTGCCTCACTCGGCGCGAGCGAGCCGAAGAGGACAGCGGCCAGGACGCCGATCAGGACGAGAGCGACGCCGAGGCGGCGCTGCCGGGTCCAGAACGGCTCTGGCGCCGTGACCTCGCCGATCTCCTCCACTGTTGCCGTCGACATGTCTCAGCCCTTCGCCAGCGAGGCGCCCGGCCGCACGAGGCGGGTGGCGCGAAGTCGGAAGATCGCCTTAACCAGGGCGGGGGCGGCGATGAAGATGACGATCAGCGCCTGCAACACGGTGACCAGTTCGAGCGAAATACCGGAGTACGACTGCATCCGGTTGCCGCCGGCCCGCAAGGCGCCGAAGAGCAGAGCGGCCCACAGGGTCCCCCACGGCTTGTTGCGGCCGAGCAGGGCGACCAGCAGGCCGTCGAAACCGATGTTGCCGGCGACCGAGGGGGTCAGCGCGTACGCCGTACCGAGGACCTGGGTCGCGCCACCGAGGCCGGCCAGACCACCGGCGACGGCCATCAGCAGCGCGTACGTCTTGGCCACGCTGATGCCCGCGGTCTTTGCCGCGTGCTGGTTGGCGCCGACGGCCCGCAGCTCGAAGCCGAACGACGAGCGGTTCAGCAGCCAGGCCACACCGGCCGTGACCGCCACCGCGAGCAGGATGCCCATGTGGACGCGGAGCACGCCGCCGAACGACGGCAGCTTGGCCGACTCGGCGACCGCCTTGCTGATCGCGTCGGTGCGCTCCGGGTCCTGGATGCCCTTCTGCAGCACCAGCCAGGACAGGAAGAGCGCGGCCGTGTAGTTGAGCATGATCGTGGTGATCACCTCGTGCGCGCCGGTGCGAGCCTTGAGGATGCCGGGGATGAATCCCCAGAGCGCGCCACCGATGGCGCCGGCAACGATCGCCACCACCAGGTTCAGCACGATCGGCAGGCCGAACGTGAAGCCGGCGACGCCGGCCGTGATGCAGCCGATGACCGCCTGGCCCTGCGCGCCGATGTTGAACAGGCCGCCGCGGAACGCCAGCGCCACCGAGAGGCCGGTGAAGACCAGCGGCGCCGCGTAGGTGAGCGTCTCGGAGATCGGCGAGAACGCGTCCTGCCAGGTGCCGGTGCCGGCGAACCAGGCGGAGAACGCCTCCGGGTCACCGAACGCGCCCTTGAGCAGGTCGGAGTACGCGGTGCTGATCAGCTGCCAGCTCGCGGTCAGCGCGTCACCCGGGCGGGCCGTGAAGTACGCGAACTTCTCCAGCACCTCGGAGTCGGAGACGACGATCAGGACCGCACCGATGACGAACGCCAGTACGATCGAGAGGAACGTGACCGTAACGGTGTTGGAAGACCAGAGGTTGCGGGTGAAGACGCTGAGGAAGGACTCCTCTTCCGGCTTCTCGGCTTCCTTCTTGGCCGGCGCTTCGGTGGTCACTCGGTCTCCTCTTCCCGGGCGTTTCCGGTGATTCCGGCCATCAGCAGGCCCAGCTCCTCGCGCGGGGTGTCCGGCGAGACGATGGCCAGCACCCGGCCGCGGTACATCACGGCGATCCGGTCGGCCAGGCCGACCACCTCGTCCAGCTCGCTGGAGACCACGAGCACCGCGGTGCCCTGGTCACGCTCGTGGATGATCCGGCCGTGGATGAACTCGATCGAGCCGACGTCAACACCGCGGGTCGGTTGCGAGGCGATCAGCAGGCGCAGCGGGCGGGACATCTCCCGGGCCACCACGACCTTCTGCTGGTTGCCGCCGGAGAGCGTGCCGACCGCGTTGTCCGGCGACATGCACCGGATGTCGAACTGCTCGACCCGCTCCTTGGCATTGGTGCCGACGCTGCCGAGGTCGATCTTGAACGCGTTACCGAAGGGCGGCCGGTCGTACATGTCGAGGATCAGGTTCTCCGCGATGGAGAACTCCTTGACCACACCGTCGTGACTGCGGTCCTCGGGTACGTAACCGACGCCGGCGCGCAGGATCCGCTTGGTGCTCAGCGTGGCGAGGCTCTCGTTGTCCAGCTCGACCGTGCCGGCCCGCAGCTCGCGCAGGCCCATCACGGCCTCGACCAGCTCGGTCTGCCCGTTGCCCTGCACACCCGCGATGCCCAGGACCTCGCCGGCCCGGACTTCCAGGTCGACGCCGTCCACGGCGCGGACGCCCCGGTCGTCGTCGACCACCAGGCCGGAGAGCTTGAGCACGCTGCGACCGGGTTCCGCCGGGGTCTTCGAGACCTCCAGGCTCACCGCGCGGCCGACCATCAGGGCCGCGAGCTCTTCCTCGCTGGTGTCCGGAGAGGCGGTGCCGACGATCTTTCCGCGGCGGACCACGGTGATCCGGTCGGCGATCGCCTTGACCTCTTTGAGTTTGTGGGTGATGAAGACGATCGACTTGCCCATCGCGGTGAGCGAGCGCATCACGGCGAGAAGCTCTTGCGTCTCCTGGGGGGTGAGCACGGCGGTCGGCTCGTCCAGAATCAGCAGATCGACGTCGCGGGTCAGCGCCTTCACGATCTCGACGCGCTGCTGCGCTCCGACCGGCAGGTCCTCGACCAGCGCGTCCGGGTCGACCGGAAGGCCGTACCGTTCGGAGGTCTCGATGACGTCGCGGCGCGAGCGGCGGCGATCCAGCCAGCCGAGCGGGCCGCCCCGGGTCTCCTCGCTGCCGAGCGCGATGTTCTCCGCCACGGTGAACACCGGCACGAGCATGAAGTGCTGATGCACCATGCCGATGCCGGCCGCGATGGCGTCGCGCGGGCTGCGGAAGACGAGCGGCTCGTCGTTGACGAGGATCTGGCCCTCGTCCGGCTGGAGCAGGCCGTACAGCTGATTCATCAGCGTCGACTTGCCCGCGCCGTTCTCGCCGAGCAGGGCGTGTACCTCGCCGGGCTCGACCGTGATGTCGATGTGGTCGTTGGCCACCAGGTCGCCGAAGCGCTTGGTGATGCCGCGCAGTTCGAGTTTCAGCGGAATCTCCCGGATTCGGTAAGGCCAACTGAGGGACTTCAAGAGAGCCGCCGCTCAGTCGCAGGTGTTTACCCGCGGCTGGGCGGCGGCCGAGATGCTACCTAACGTGTTGATCAGGCCGGGGCGCTGGCCGACTCAACCTTCACGGTGCCGGCGATGATGTCCGCCTTCAGCTTGTCGATCTCCGCCTTGAGGGCGGCGTCGACCTTGGAGTCGAACTGGTTGTACGGCGCGATGCCGACACCGTCGTTCTCCAGGGTGCCGATGTAACCCGGGCTGGCGGCGAGCGCCTCACCCTTGGCGCCGGTGACGACGGCGGTCTTGACCGCGTCCTCGATGTTCTTGACAACGGTGGTCAGGAACACGTCGCAGTACTGCTCGGCCGACTTGCAGCCGTCCTGGTCGACCCAGATGACCGAGGTCTTGCCGGCCGAGTCCTTGGCGACCTGGGCGGTGCCCAGGCCGGTGCCGCCGGCAACCGGCATGACGATGTCGGCGCCCTGCGAGACCAGGGTCTGGGTGATGCTCTTGCCCTTGTTCTGGTCGACGAAGCTCTCGGCGAAGGTGCCGTTCTGCTTCGCCTTGTCCCAGCCCAGGACCTCGACCTTGGTGCCCTTGGCGGTGTTGTGGTACGCCACGCCGTCAGCGAAGCCGTCCATGAAGATGGTGACCGGCGGGATCTTCAGACCGCCGTACGTCGCCACCTTGCCGGACTTGGTGTAACCCGCGGCCAGGTAGCCGGCGAGGAACGCGGCCTGCTGGGTGGCGAACTGCATCGGGAAGACGTTGGTGTTGCCGCTGCCGCTGTCGACGATGCCGAACTGCGAGTCGGCGCTCTCCTTGGCGACCTTGGTGGTGGAGTCGCCCATGAGGCCACCGACCGCCAGGATGAAGTCACACTTCTGGCTCACGAAGCTGCGCAGGCCCGGCTCGTAGTCGGCCTCGGAGGAGGACGCCACGTACTTCGGGTCGACGTTGCCGGCCTCGGCCTTGGCGGCCTCCAGGCCGGCCCAGGCGGAAGCGTTGAACGACTTGTCGTCGATGCCACCGGTGTCGGTGACCATGCAAGCCTTGTAGGCGGCGGCCGCGGCGCTGCTGGAGCCGCCGGCCGGGGTCTCGTCAGGTGCGTCGCCACAAGCGGCGGCAGCGAGCGTCAGCCCACCTGCCGCGAGAATCGCCAGGATCCGCTTCCCACGTACTGGGCGCAAGACGCCCTCCTTCTTCATGTGCGCACCGACCCGCTCGGTGAACCTAAGGACGGCAGCGTAGCCGGGGCTAAACGCCCCGTCAGGAGATCGTTCCGGACTGTTCGTTGTCCGTTACCTGGTTGCAATCCCGGATCCCGTTCAGCCCGTTTCTGTATCACGTTGTTACGGCCAGAAACGGGCATCTGGGGTGGTCAGAGGCGATCCGAATTTACATACGGAATCTTTTATGGCTTTACCGCTCGCCACGCTCGCACGCCGAGGACGCCCACGACGGTGCCAATTGTGAGCGACGCCACGATCAACAAGGCGTGCACCCACAGAAAGGACG
This sequence comes from Actinoplanes lutulentus, assembly GCF_003259845.1. Classification (GTDB taxonomy): domain Bacteria; phylum Actinomycetota; class Actinomycetes; order Mycobacteriales; family Micromonosporaceae; genus Actinoplanes; species Actinoplanes lutulentus. The sequence goes on along the minus strand of NZ_QLMJ01000006.1, from coordinate 325,669 downwards.
TAGCCGTTCCGTCCGTGAAGGACCGGTCGTCCTTCCAGATCGCGAGGCCGAACCTCGGCCAGATCACCCAGGTCCACACGCCGACCGCGACGAGGAAGGCCGCCCAACGCTTGCTGATCATCACGGGTCGAGTATTCCAGCGGCCATCCGGCGCCATCCGGCCCGCACCTCGGCCGGCCCCGGCGGCTCGGCGGGCACCACGCCACCGGAACCCGGCTCGCTGTGCACGTCGCTGAAGTCGGCCGTCCGGGCCAGGCCGACCTCCCGGCGGATCGCGTCCACCCCGTCCAGTGGCCGCAACGGCTCGACGACAGCCATCAGGTCGTCGTCGGCCACCACGGCGCGGGCCAGGGCCAGGGCGTGGCCGCGTTCGTACGGGCCGCAGACCACCGGGTCCCAGTCGTCGCCGGAACCGCCCAGAGCGCCGATGGTCACCACCCACGGCAAGTCCGCGATCGGCGAACCGGCTGGCAGCTGCATAGTCACAAGAGTGCCCACCCGGAAATCATCGCGGGCGGGAGTGCCGAATCCAGGTGTTTTGCCCCACCGGGGCGGTTTTATCGTCAGCTGACAGGTCCACGACGCGGCCGTGTGGGCTGGTCGCGGCCCACGCCGCACCGAAGAGCAGCAGCTGGTTGAAGACGTACAGATAAACCAGTGCGCCGACCGCGGAACCCACCAGTGCGTACGCCGGGTTGCGCTCGACGATCGCCACGAACGACTTGCCCACCGTGTTGAGCAGCATCAGCCCGATGCCGACCTGGAGCACCGGCGGGGCCATCCGGCGCGCGGTCATCTTGAGTCGCGGCACCCCGGTCAGCAGGGCCGCCGCCAGCAGCATGTTCACCCCGAAGGTGAGCAGCACGCTGACCGCCGAGAGCGTGGTGGCGAAACCGCCACCGGCCAGCCAGTGCAGCAGCCGTTCCAGGCCGTAGACGGCCATCTGGGTGAGCGCGATCAGCAGCAGGAGCCCGACCAGCACCAGCAGGTCGACGGCCTGGCGCACGCCGATGTACCCGGGTTGCTCACGCAGTTGCCAGATCAGCCGCTGCGACGAGCGGATCGCCTCGACCCAGCCGATGCCGGTGAAGGTGAGACCAAGTATGCCGACGATGCCGACCGTCTTCGTGCTGTCCAGGATGGCCTGCACGTTGAGGAACGGCAGGTTGTTCTCGAGGAAGTCGTGCACCAGCTCGAAGAGCTCGATGTTGTTGTTCAGCAGGAAGCCGAAGACCGAATAGCCGATGAGCAGCAACGCGAAGATCGCGAAGAACCCGTAGTACGCGATCGCCGCGGCCAGCCGGCCACCCTGGACGTCCTCGTAACGCAGGATGGCCCGGCAGAAATGATCGAAGTAAGGCGACCAGTATCGCCACTGCATGATCCGGGCTTCAGCAGCGTCGTACGCCCGGTCGATCGGGTTCACCGGCAGACCGTAACCGAGTTGTCAGCGCCCGAGTGGGAAGTCCCGCCGTGGCCGCCAAGGTCCCTCGCCGCCGTGCGAGAAAAGCGTGAAGGAAGCGACCTCGAAACTGGCCGAGAAATCGGCGAGTTCCTCGAAGACGGCGTCCAGTGCCTCCGGCGACACGTCCTGCGCCACGGTGACATGCGGGTGGTACGGGAACCGGGTGTCCCGCCGCACGTCCTGCGACCGCGTGATCGCCTCTGCCAACAGCTCACACTCGCTGATGCCCCTGGCCAGGGTCACGAAAACCACCTCGGTTATCGGCCGGAACGTACCGGTGCCGCGGAGGTGGATGGTGAACGGCGGCTGAGCGGCGGCGATCGCCTCCAGATGCTTCTCCACCGCCGGCAGCGCGTCACCGTCCACCTCGGTCGGGCCGAGGAGGGTGACGTGCGCCGGGGTGTACGCGGCCTGGGGGTCGCCCGCTTCGGCGCGGCGGCGGGTCAGCAAGGAACCCCAGGGCTCCGGGATGTCGATCGCCACGCCGATGCGGGTGCGTGCCGGCTCGGACACTGGCTCAGGCTCCGCGAGCGGGCGCTACAAAACCCACATTCTGGTACGCGCGGGCGAGGGTGTCCGCGGAGACGGCACGAGCCTTCTCCGCGCCGATCGCGAGGATCTTGTCGAGCTGGCCGGGGTCGTCGAGGTACGCCCGGGTGCGCTCCTGGACCGGCTTGACGAACTCGACCAGCACCTCGGCCAGGTCCTTCTTCAGGTCGCCGTAACCGCGTCCGTCGTACTGTTCGAGCAGGTCGTCGATGGTGCGCTTGGTGAGCGCGGCGTAAATCGTCAGCAGGTTGCTGACGCCCGGCTTGTTCTCCTCGTCGAAGAGGATCTCCCGGCCGGTGTCGGTGACCGCCGACTTGATCTTCTTGGCCGAGCGGGCCGGGTCCTCCAGAAGCTCGATGATGCCGTTCGGCGAGGAGGCCGACTTCGACATCTTGCTCGTCGGGTCCTGCAGGTCGGTGATCTTCGCGGTGTCCTTCACGATGTACGCCGAAGGAATGTTGAAGGTCTTGCCGAACCGGGTGTTGAACCGCTGCGCGAGGTCACGGGTGAGCTCGAGGTGCTGCCGCTGGTCCTCGCCGACCGGGACCTGGTCGGCCTGGTAGAGCAGGATGTCGGCGGCCTGCAGGATCGGGTACGTGAAGAGGCCGACGGTGGTGCTGTCCTGGCCGGCTTTCGCGGACTTGTCCTTGAACTGCACCATGCGGCCGGCCTCGCCGAAACCGGTGATGCAGCTCAGCACCCAGCCGAGCTGCGCGTGCTCGGGGACGTGCGACTGCACGAAGAGGGTGCAGAGATCCGGGTCCAGACCGAGCGCGAGCAACTGCGCCACCGAGACCCGAGTACGGTTCCGCAGGACCTTCGGGTCGTGGCCCATGGTGATCGCGTGCAGGTCGACGACGCAGTAGAAGGCGTCGTGCGTGTTCTGCATGGCCACCCAGTTGCGCACGGCGCCCAGATAGTTGCCGAGGTGGAAGGAGTCGGCGGTCGGCTGAATGCCGGAAAGCACACGCGGGCGGCGGGCAACGTCGGACATGGGCGCCATTGTGTCAGCCTCGACCGGGGAACCGCGAATCCCCTACCGGGTAGCGGCAATGTTTGAAACTGTTGACTTATGAGCGATTATGGAGAATTCTATGATCGTCGTGCTTATCGAGAAGGGCCTGGGCAAATGAAGTTGCTCGTCACCGGCGGCGCCGGCTACGTCGGCAGCGTGACCAGCAGGCTACTGCTGGACGCCGGCCACGAGGTGGTCGTCCTCGACAACCTCCGCACCGGCTTCCGCGAGGCGATCGCCCCGGACGCCACCTTCGTCGAGGCGGACATCGCCGACGCCGGGCAGGTCCTGACGCCGGACGCCGGCTTCGACGCCGTGCTGCACTTCGCCGGCCTGATCGCGGCCGGCGAGTCGATGGCCAAGCCGGAGCTGTACTGGCACGAGAACGTGGTGAAATCGCTCGCCCTGCTCGACGCCATCCGCGCCGCCAAGGTGCCCCGGGTGATCTTCTCGTCGACCGCCGCGGTTTACGGCAACCCGGTCGAGCTGCCCATCACCGAGTCCGCGGTCAAGGCCCCGACCAGCACGTACGGGTCGACCAAGCTGACCTTCGACCTGGCGCTGACCTCGGAGACCTTCGCGCACGGCCTGGCCGCCGTCTCGCTGCGGTACTTCAACGTGGCCGGGGCGTACATCACCGACGAGCACGAGATCGGTGAGCGGCACGACCCGGAGACCCACCTGATCCCGATCACGCTGCAGGCCGCCGCCGGCAAGCGGGAGAAACTTCAGCTCTTCGGTGACGACTACCCCACCGTCGACGGCACCTGCGTGCGTGACTACATCCACGTCGAGGACCTGGCCCGGGCGCACCTGCTGGCGCTGGACGCCGCGGTCGCCGGCGAGCACAAGATCTACAACCTGGGTAACGGCAACGGCTTCTCCAACAAGCAGGTCGTCGAGGCCGCCCGCGAGGTCACCGGGGCCGAGATCCCGACCGAGATCGCCCCGCGCCGCGACGGCGACCCGGCGACCCTGGTGGCCGGCTCGGACCGCGCCCGCGACGAGCTCGGCTGGGTCCCGCGGAAAAACACGCTGCAGGACATGATCGGCGACGCCTGGACCTTCTACCGGAAGCACGTGGCATGAGCGTTTCCGAGGTTTTCACCGCCGCGTACGGCACCGAGCCGGCCGGCCTCTGGGCCGCACCCGGCCGGGTCAACCTGATCGGCGAGCACACCGACTACAACGACGGCTTCGTGCTCCCGTTCGCCCTGCCGCAGCGCACCGTCGCGGCGGCCGGCCCGTCGCCGGACGGCCAGTGGCACATCTGCTCCACGCTCATCCCCGAGCCGGTGACCTTCGGCAACACGGTTCCCGGTGACGTCACCGGGTGGGGCGCCTACGTGGCCGGCATCGTCTGGGCACTGCAGGACGCCGGCTTCGAGGTCCCGCCGGCGCGCATCGCGATCGACTCGGACGTGCCGCTCGGCTCCGGCCTCTCCTCCTCGGCCGCGCTCGAGTCGGCGGTGCTCACCGCGCTGATCGACCTCGGTGGCCTGGACCTGCCGCTGGAGAAGCGACCGGCGCTCGCCCAGCGGGCCGAGAACGTCTACGTCGGCGCGCCCACCGGCATCATGGACCAGTCCGCCTCGATCCGCTGCCAGGACGGCAAGGCGCTGTTCCTGGACTGCCGGTCGTTCGAGGTCGAGCAGATCCCGTTCGACCTGGCCGCCGAGGGCCTCGCCATCCTGGTGATCAACAGCAACGCCCCGCACCAGCACGTCGACGGCGAGTACGGCGCACGCCGCAAGAGCTGTGAGGCCGCTGCCGCCACGCTCGGCGTCCGGGCGCTGCGTGACATCGCGGTGGCCGACCTGCCGGAGGCGCTCGGCAAGCTCGGCGACGACGTGCTGGTCCGCCGTACCCGGCACATCGTCACCGAGAACCAGCGGGTCCTCGACACCGTCACCCTGCTGGGTGAGGGACGCGTCCGTGAGATCGGCCCGCTCCTGACCGCCTCGCACGCCTCGATGCGCGACGACTTCGAGATCACCGTTGCCCAGGTCGACGTGGCCGTCGAGACGGCGCTGGAGGCCGGCGCGTACGGCGCCCGGATGACCGGCGGCGGTTTCGGAGGCTGCGTTCTCGCCCTGATCGACGCCGACCGTGCCGAGGCGACCGCCGCGGCGGTCGCCACCGCGTACGAGAAGCACGGCTTCACCGCCCCCACCAGCTGGGTGGCCGTGGCCGGACCGGGCGCCGCCCGGCTGTAACAGCGGAGGTCCTGCGGCGGGTGCAGCCCGCCGCAGGGCTCCCGGCACCCGATCGGCCCACCCGATCGAGGGGGTCACTCGGCCTTTCAGCCGATCACCCGCAGGAGCGAGACCAGGGGCTCAACGGGCGGGCACGCGACTAACGTGTGCCGCATGGGGGTCAGCCCACCGTTTCTCTCCGATGACACCGAGCAAGATGACACCGAGCAGAGTGTCACCATCAGCATCGACGCCGAGGCGGATGCCGCGATCTCACTTCTCACGGTCCGCGGCCCCTGGGATGATCAGCTCCGGTACAACGCCTCGGCATCGCTGCGCCGATGCTTCACCGAGCACCCCGACGCTCTGATCCTGGATCTGTCCGGCCTGCTCGACCCGCGCAGCGAGAGCGCGCCGACCTGGGTCACCGCGCAGCACGCCGCGGCCGCCCTGGTGCCACCGGTGCCGCTGGCGCTCTGTGTGCCGCCGGATCTCCCGCTCGCCCACCGCATGCAGGGTCTTGGCGCGGGGCGGTTCCTGCCGGTCTACGCGAAGGTGCGGCAGGCCCGGGTGGCGGTGGCCGGGCGCATCCCCGGCATCGAGCGGCTCTCGCTCACCTTGGAGCCGGGCACCGATGCGCCGAGCGCCGCGCGCAACCTGGTCAGCGACGCCTGCCTGTCCTGGGGGCTGGTCCATCTGCTGCATCCCAGCCGGCTCGTGATGTCCGAGCTGGTGACGAACGCTGTCGAGCATGCCGCCACCGAGATCCGCGTGGTGGTGACCCGGCGCGGCGCCGGGCTGCACCTGGCGGTCGCCGACGATGATCCGCGGCTGCCGGAGGTGATGGCCCGTCCGGCCCATCCGCGCCCCGACCTTCCGCTCGACGAGCGGGGCCGGGGTCTGCGGATGGTTCAGGACACGGCGGTGATGTGGGGCAGTGTGCCCACCGAGACCGGCAAGATCGTCTGGGCGACGATAAAGGCCGCTAGCGCGCCTCGATGATCATCCCGGCACCGACCGTACGGTTGGTGCTCTCATCGACCAGGATGAAGCCGCCGGTGGTCCGGTTACGGCGGTACTCGTCGGCCAGCAACGGCACCGTGGTCCGCAGTTTCACCCGGCCGATCTCGTTGAGCCCGAGCTCGCCGGCCGACTCGTCGCGGTGCAGCGTGTTCACGTCGAGCCGGTACTGCAGGCCACGCACCACGGTCCGGGCCGTCCGGGTGGTGTGCTTGATCGTGTACTTGCCGCCGACCCGCAGCGGGGCCGTCTCGTCCATCCAGCAGATCATCGCTTCGATGTCCTGCGCGACGGCCGGCGCGTTGTTCGGACGGCAGATCATGTCACCGCGCGAGATGTCGATCTCGTCGGTCAGCCGGACCGTCACCGACATCGGAGGGAACGCCTCCTCGACCGGGCCGTCGGCCGTGTCGATCGACGCGATCTTGCTGGTCAGGCCGGAGGGCAGGACCATCACGTCGTCGCCCGGCTTGAGGATGCCGGAGGCGACCTGGCCGGCGTAACCGCGGTAGTCGGTCACCGTGGTCGACTGCGGGCGGATCACGTACTGCACCGGGAAACGGACATCGACCAGGTTGCGGTCGCTCGCGATGTGCACGTGCTCCAGGTGGTGCAGCAGGGACGGACCCTCGTACCAAGGGCTCTTGTCCGAGCGGGAGGCGATGTTGTCGCCGTTGAGCGCTGAGATCGGGATGATCGTCAGGTCGGGGGCGTCCAGTTTCGCGGCGAACGAGGTGAACTCGTCGGCGATCTTGTCGTAGACCGCCTTGTCCCAGTCGACCAGGTCCATCTTGTTGATGCACAGGACCAGGTGCGGCACCCGCAGCAGCGAGGTGAGGAACGCGTGCCGCCGGGACTGCTCGACCAGGCCCTTGCGGGCGTCGACCAGGATCAGCGCCAGGTCGGCGGTGGAGGCGCCGGTGACCATGTTCCGGGTGTACTGGATGTGCCCCGGGGTGTCCGCGATGATGAACTTGCGCCGCGGCGTCGCGAAGTACCGGTACGCCACATCGATCGTGATGCCCTGTTCCCGCTCGGCCCGCAAGCCGTCGGTGAGCAGCGCGAGGTTGGTGTACTCGTCACCGCGGGACGCGCTGGCGGTCTCCACGGCCTCAAGCTGGTCTTCGAAGATCGTCTTGGTGTCGAAGAGCAGCCGGCCGATGAGCGTCGACTTGCCGTCGTCCACGCTTCCGGCGGTGGCGAACCTCAGCAGGTCCATGCCCCGCGCCGCGGCGGCGTCCGGCTCCAGAACTGCCTGGCTCATCAGAAGTAACCCTCTCGCTTACGGTCTTCCATCGCGGCCTCGGAGACCCTGTCGTCGCCACGGGTGGCGCCGCGCTCGGTGATCCGGGTGGCGGCGACCTCGTCGATCACCTTGTCCACGGTGTCCGCGTCGGAGAGCACCGCCGCGGTCTGCGAGGCGTCGCCGACCGTGCGGTAACGCACCTGACGGACCTCGGAGGTCTCGCCGTCACGGAGCTTGATGAACTCGTTGACCGCGTAGAACATCCCGCTGCGCTCGACGACCTCGCGCTCGTGGGCGTAATAGATGCTCGGGAGCTCGATCTTCTCCTTGGCGATGTAGTGCCAGACGTCCAGCTCGGTCCAGTTGGAGAGCGGGAAGACACGGATCGACTCGCCGGGGTGGTGCCGCCCGTTGTACAGCGACCAGAGCTCGGGGCGCTGGTTTTTCGGGTCCCACTGGCCGAACTCGTCGCGGAAGCTGAACATCCGCTCCTTGGCCCGCGCCTTCTCCTCGTCGCGGCGGGCGCCGCCGAAGAGTGCGTCGAAGCGGTATTTCTCCACTGCGGCGAGCAGGACCGGGGTCTGGATCCGGTTGCGAGTGCCGTCCGGCAGCTCGCGGACCAGGCCGGTGTCGATCGCTTCCTGGACGCTGGCGATCACCAGGTTGAGGCCGAGAGTGGCCACCCTGCGGTCGCGGTACTCCAGAACCTCGGGGAAGTTGTGCCCGGTGTCGATGTGCATCACCGGGAACGGGATGCGCGCCGGCGCGAACGCCTTCTCCGCGAGGCGCAGCATGACGATCGAGTCCTTGCCGCCGGAGAAGAGCAGCACGGGGCGCTCGAACTCGGCCATTACCTCTCGCATCACGAAGATGCTCTCGGCTTCGAGAGCATCCAGATGCGAGACGCGATAGGGCTTCGTCTGGCTCATGAGTGCAGTCCCCCAGACCTTTCTCCGGTGTCGGCCGGGCAGGGCATCGTCACCCTGCGATTTTGCACGGTCGGTGCCGGGTCGTCATTGTGTCGGAAGATGCTTCCGCAGCGCAGCTAGCAACCGAGGAGCGAGATCCTTACGACAAACGACCAGGTCAGGTAACTTCGGGTCGCCCTGGTTATAGGCCAGCGGGGACCCGTCGATACGGGATGCGTGCAGTCCCGTGGCCAACGCCACAGCCACCGGCGCGGCCGAGTCCCACTCGTACTGGCCGCCGGCGTGGACGTACGCGTCGGCCTCGCCGCTGATCACCGCGGCGATCTTGACGCCGGCCGAGCCCATCGGCACCAGCTCGGCGCCGATCTCCTCGGCAAGGGTGGTCACGAACGCGGGCGGACGGGTACGGCTCGCCGCGATCCGGATCGCACCGCCGGTCGCCGACTCCAGCGGCATCGGCGGGTACGCCGGAGGCTTGTCGGTCGCGTACGTACGGTGCTGGGCCGGCATCGCCACCGCGCCGGCCGACAGGCAGGCCAGGTTCGACGAGTCGGCGGTCCAGAGCGCCACGTGCACGGCCCAGTCGGTGCGGCCCTCCTCGGAGAACTCACGGGTGCCGTCCAGCGGGTCGACGATCCAGACCCGCGAGGCGCTGAGCCGGTCCGGCCGGGCCAGACCCTCCTGCCAGGCCACCCGGGCGTGCTCGTCCTCCTCGGAGAGCACCGCGTCGGCGGGGCGCCAGCGGGCCAGCTCGGACCGGAGCAGTTCGTGTGCGGCCTGGTCACCGGCGGCCTTCAGTGCCTTCGGGTCCGCGTACCCAATCTCTTGCCTGACCTGGAGAAGCACCTGGCCGGCGCGGTCCGCGAGCCAGCGGGCGAAGGCCGCGTCGATGACCGGCGGCGTTCCGCTCTCTCCTGCGTCCCGCGGCCCTGCAATGCGTGCCGACGCCTTCGTCTGCTCGCCCATCGTCTCGCTCCTCCTCGGCTTTCGCCCAGCGCCGGCCCTGCCCTGCGGCAGTTCCGGCCTCAGTACGCTCCGGACGACCGCACCACCGCGGTCACGGTCCTGAGCAGGATCACCAGATCGAGGCTCAGGGACCAGTTCTCGACATAGCGCAGGTCGAGTCGGACCGCCTCCTCCCAGGAGAGGTCCGAGCGCCCGGACACCTGCCACAGACCGGTCATGCCGGGCTTGACGGCCAGGCGTCGCCGAACGTCGTCGGCGTAAGCGGCGACCTCTGTCGGAAGCGGGGGTCGCGGGCCGACCAGCGACATCTGCCCCAGAAGGACGTTGAGCAGCTGCGGCATCTCATCGAGCGAGAACCGGCGCAGCCACCGTCCGACCGGGGTGACCCGCGGATCGTCGCGCATTTTGAAGAGCACACCATCGTGCTCGTTGAGGTGCCTCAGCTCAGCCAGGCGAGCCTCGGCGTCGAGGTACATGCTGCGGAACTTGAAAATCCGGAACTCTCGACCATCCCGTCCCACACGCACTTGGCGAAAGAGTACCGGGCCACGTGACGAGAGTCCCACGCAGAGCGCCACGCTCAGCAGCACGGGGCCGGAAACGATCAGCAATGCGAGTGCGCCTAAACGATCGAACACGTCCTTGACCAGGCGCGATCCGCCATGCAGCCGGGGATGCTCGACGTGCAGCATGGGTAGTCCATCGAACGGGCGAATCGTGGTCCGCGCACCGGCCACATCGACGAGAGCACTGGCGACCACGAGATCGACCTCGTCACGTTCCAGCTGCCAGGCGAGCCGGCGCACCGCGGCACCGTCCAATTCGGGGCAGCTGAGCACCACCACGGTGTCCGCGTCGGCCTGCTCGACCGCGCTCGCCACCTCGTCGAACGTGCCGTAGACGGTCAGTCCGGCGACGCCTATCCCGTCGGCGTCCGGCGGCAGGCAGGCACCGACCACCTCCAGGCCGTGGTACCGCTCGCGGCGCAGTTGCCGGGTGATTCCGATCACGGACAGCTCGTGACCGACAACGATCACTCGTCGGAGGTTCTCTCCGCGTACCCGGGCGAAGTGCAGCCGTTTGCGGAGAAGGAAACGCAGCACCACGGCCGCGACGACCGCTGCCGGGAGCGCGACGAGGACGTAGGAGCGCGCGAGATCCAGATTCAATGCGTACGAGACGACGGCCGAGCCTGCGATCAGTCCGACACCGCCGCGGATCACTCGCTGGTACTCGTCACTGCCGACGAACAGGTACCGCCGCTCGTAGGCCCGGGAGATCGCGAGTACCAGCAGGAGCAGGACCGGCAGCAGCGCGGAGTAGAAGGTGTAGGCGCGGTTGTACTGGGTCACCGCGTCGCCGAAGCGGACCATGAACGTCGCCACCCCGGCGGCCACACCGGCGGTCAGGTCGGAGAGGACCAGCGACCAGACGTACCGGCGTTCCCAGAGCTGGCGCCGGGACATCGCGGCGTGCCGGCCGCGGTTGCGGACGAACGGACGGTTCCCCGGGCGCACGGCCTGGGACCGGCTGGGCCTCGGCGACCAGTGCCGCTCCATGGCGTTGTTCTTCGAGGCGGCACCCGCCGGCGGTGGGCTCAAAGGCACCACCGGTCCGGGGATCTTGGCGTTCCGGTTACGGGCCGCCGAGCCGCGCGGTCCTCGATTGGGTGAGCCGGTCGACGCGTCCGCTCGCCCCTCGGACACGTCCTGGGACATCCCCCGACCCTCCTGTCACCGCAATCGCACCGGTTGCGTGCGTTCGTGTGACCAACGGACGGACGGCGGAGCGCGTCACGGTGTGGCTAGGTAGACAAATAGACATAAAGCGCCTTTTTGTCGCCAGGCCGGAATGTCAGCTTCCGTGATATTTGTTCTGCGCCCACTCCACGCCTTCGAGAACGATCGCCTCGGTGACGTCGGCCGCCCGGTCCACCAGGAAGTCCAACTCCTTGCGCTCCGCCGCCGAGAAGTCGGAGAGCACGTAATCGGCCGGTTCCTGCCGCCCCGGCGGCCGCCCGATCCCGAATCGCACCCGCGCGTACTCCTTGCTCGCCAGCGATTTCGACATCGAGCGCAGTCCGTTGTGACCGCCCTCGCCGCCGCCTCGTTTGGCACGCACCTGTCCGTACGGCACATCAAGCTCATCATGCACCGCGATCACATGCGCCACGGGAACTTTGAAGAACTGGGACAGAGCCACCACAGGGGCACCGGACAGGTTCATAAAGGTCAGGGGTTTCACCAGGATCAGCTTCGGACCTCCGAAGCCCAGTCGCCCCTCGGCGACCTCGGCTTGGGTCCGCTTCGCCCGGCCGAACTTGCCGCCCGTCCGGGAAGCCAGCAACTCGGCCACCATGAAGCCGACGTTGTGCCGGTTACCGGCGTACTCCTTGCCGGGGTTGCCCAGGCCGACCACCAGAAAGGGTGCCTCGTCGCTCAACCTTGCCTCCGCGGGGATGACGAACGCTGGATACAGATCAGGGAAAGTGCGTGACGCACTTTCCCTGATCAGTGGTTTACCGCTGCGGCAGACTTACTTACTCCGCGCTTTCGGCGGCCTCAGCCTCGGCGGCGGCGTCCTCAGCCTGCGTGGTGCTCTGCGCCGCGCTGATGACCGCGAGGACCAGGTCGGCCTCGACCGCGAGCTCGGTGCCCTTCGGCAGCTTCACGTCGCCGGCGGTGATGCGCGTGCCGGCCTCGAGGCCCTCGATCGAAACCTCGAGCTCGGACGGGAGGTGCAGCGCCTCGGCGACCACGGAGACCGTGTTCGACTCGTGGACGATCAGGGTGTTCTTGGCGGCCTCGCCGACCAGCGTCACCGGGATGTCGACCTGGATCTTCTCGCCACGCTTCACGATGAGCAGGTCGATGTGCTCGTAGGTGTCCTTGATCGGGTCACGCTGGATCGCCTTCGGCAGGGCCAGCGTCGCGGCCGCGTTGCCCGCGATGTCGATCGTGAAAATCTGGTTCAGGCCACCGTGCCGGATGGCAGCGGCGAACTCACGGGCCGGCAGCGCGATGTGCTGCGGCGCCTCGCCGTGACCGTAGAGCACTGCGGGAACCAGACCGGCACGGCGCGTGCGGCGGGCACCACCCTTGCCGAATTCGGTGCGGGGCTCGGCGCTGATCTTTACCTCGGACACGGGGAAACTCCTGAAACTCTTCGAAGCGGGCTGCGGCTAAGTCTGCGGCTGCGGTATCCGGCAGTGCTGCGGTGATCGCCGCCGACGGCACTGGGGCCGTCGCCGGCGCTGCCGGGCAAGGGGCGCGCTGGGCACAGGCCCGGAGCACCGCGTCGATGACGGCACCTCGAGTGGACTGCGAACCTCAGCAGACCACGAAGCACCCTCGCCGTGGCAACCGGCCTAGCTTACCTGCCGCGATCGCGCATTGGTCAGCGGGTCCGCACCAGGTGATGGTGTCCGCGAAAAAATCACCCTACTGACGCAACACGCACCACATGAGAAAACGCCCGTCACAGACGGGCGTTTCCCTAGCGTGTGAAACGGATCAGCTGAGTCCACCGAACAAAGTGGTCACCGAGCCGTCGTCGAAAACCTCACGGATGGCCCGGGCCAGCAGCGGCGCGATCGACAACACAGTGATCTTGTCGAGCTGCTTCTCCGGCGAGAGCGGCAGCGTGTTCGTCACCACGAGCTCGCTGATCCGGCTGTTCTTCAACCGCTCGGTCGCCGGGTCGGACAGCAGGGCGTGAGTGGAGGCGACGATCACGTCGGCAGCACCCTCCTCGAAGAGGATGTCCGCCGCCTTGGTGATCGTGCCACCCGTGTCGATCATGTCGTCGACGATCAGGCAGACCCGGCCCTCGACCTCACCGACCACCCGGTTCGCCACCACCTGGTTCGGCTTCAGCGGGTCGCGGGTCTTGTGGATGAAGGCCAGCGGGCAACCGCCGAGACGGTCGGTCCACCGCTCGGCGACACGCACCCGGCCGGAGTCCGGCGCGACCACGGTCATCGGCCGTCCGGCGAACTTCTTCTGCACGTAGTCGGCGAGGATGTCCATCGCGAACAGGTGATCCACCGGTCCGTCGAAGAAGCCCTGGATCTGCGCGGTGTGCAGGTCGACCGTGAGAATCCGGTTCGCACCGGCGGTCTTGAGCAGGTCCGCCACCAGCCGGGCGGAGATCGGCTCCCGGCCGCGGTGCTTCTTGTCCTGCCTTGAGTACGGGTAGAACGGCAGGACCACGGTGATCCGCTTCGCAGATCCACGCTTGAGCGCGTCGACCATGATCAGCGTTTCCATGACCCAGCGGTTCACTCCTTCGGTGACCGACTGCACCACGAAGGCGTCGGACCCGCGAACGGAGTCCTTGAACCGGACGAAGATTTCCCCGTTGGCGAATTCGTACGAGTCAGACGGCGTCGGCGCCACGCCGAGCACCTGGCCGATCTCCTCAGCCAACTCGGGGAAACCCCGGCCGGTGAAGAGCATCAAACTCTTACGGTTCTCGGCGACGATGCTGCCCATCGGATCGCTGCTCCCGTTGATTAGGGGGTGGGTTCGCAGTGAAGTATCCCTTGCGACAACGTAACTTCCACGTTTCGTGGCCGTCGGGTGGGATGGCTCACCCCCGCTGGATCAGTCCTGCTCAGGGGTGATATTCGAAGCTTCGGCCGCGGCCTTGGCCGAGACGGTTCCGGGACGGCGCCGCTGCGTCCAGCCTTCCACGTTGCGCTGCGGCGCGCGGGTCACTCCGAGGTCACCGGCCGGTACGTCCTTCGCGATGGCACTTCCAGCCGCCACATAGGCCCCAGGACCGATCTCCACCGGCGCGATCAGGACCGTGTCCGAGCCGACGAACGCGGCCTCGCCGACCGTGGTCCGGCTCTTCTTCACCCCGTCGTAGTTCGCGAAGATCGTGCCGGCGCCGATGTTGGCGCTCGCCCCGATGGTCGCGTCACCCACGTACGACAGGTGCGGCACCTTGGCGCCCTCACCCAGCTGGGCGTTCTTCGTCTCGACGAACCCGCCGACCTTCGACTTACGCGCCAGCTTCGTCCCCGGCCGCAGGTACGAGAACGGGCCGACGGTCGCCGACGGGCCGATCTCCGCACCGATCGAGTGAGTCCGCAGCACCGTGGCGCCCTCGGACACCACAGTGTCGACAAGCGTGGTGTCCGGCCCGATCACCGCGCCGGTCGCCACCGAGCTGGTGCCGAGGATCTGCGAGTTCTGGTCGACGACGGCGTCCGGCGACAGCGTCGCGGTCACGTCGATCCAGGTGGTCGCCGGGTCGAGCAGCAGCACGCCGGACCGCATCCAGGCCTGGTTGACCCGGTCGCGCATCAGCACCCGCAGGCGGGACAGCTCGGCACGGTCGTTGCAGCCCAGCGTCTCGTACGCGAACTCGGCGATCTCCACCGCGACCGGGTGACCCAGGCCGGCCAGGATGCTGAAGACGTCCGTCAGGTATTCCTCGCCCTGCGCGTTGTCGGTCGACAGCTTGCCGAGCGCCTCACGCAGCAGGACCGCGTCGAACGCGTAGATCCCCGAGTTGATCTCCCGAAGGGCGAGCTGCTCGGCGTTGGCGTCCTTCTGCTCGACGATCCGCTCCAGGTTGCCGCCGGCGTCCCGCACGAGCCGGCCGAGACCGGTCGGGTCGGTCACCTCGGCGCCCAGCACGGTCGCCGCGGCGCCGGCCCGCTCGTGGGTGCTGAGCAGCGCCTCCACCGTCTCCGGGCGCAGCAGGGGCACGTCGCCGCTGAGCACCACGACGGTGCCGGTCAGCTCGGGCACCGCGTCGAGGGCGATCCGCACGGCGTGGCCGGTGCCGTTCTGCTCGGCCTGAAGCACCGGCGTCGCATCCGGCGCGGCCTCGGCGAGAAACGCGCCGACCTGGTCGGCCTTGTGCCCCACGACGACCACGGTGCGGTCGGTGTGGATGGCAGAGGCAACCGAGAGGACGTGCCCGAGCAGCGTGCGGCCGAGCAACGGCTGCAGCACCTTGGGCGTCGCGGATTTCATCCGCTTCCCCTCACCAGCGGCAAGAACGACAACGGTACGACTGGGGGCCTGGCTCACGCGTGAACTCCAAGTTCGCAGTAGGCAAAGTTGGCTGACGCTTCAACCCGGCGTCAGCCCGACCGCAGGCGTAAAAGCTCCCGGAAGAGGATTCGAACCCCTATAAACGGCACCAAAAGCCGTGGTCCTACCATTAGACGATCCGGGAATCATTTCGGACATTTCCCTAGGGCCATGTCCGCTCGTCACATGATAGCGGGCGCGCTCTGATCTTCACTCAGGGCGATCCCCTCCATGACCGCTTCCGCCTCCCAGTAAAGACGTGCGGACTTGAGCACGTTGATCACGAGACAGCCGCGATAAGGCTCCCCCACGTTCCGCCGCACGGTCGTGGGGTTGTGCTTCTTCAAACTGGGCCGCTGGAACACCTCGGCCGAGGCGCCGAGAATCCCCGCCCACCACGCCGTTGCCTCGGCGACATCCGCCGACTCATGAATGCTCAGGCGGTACCTGAGGCGTTCCGGCTCGACGCCCAGCAATGCCACGTATCGCAGGAAGAGCAGGATCAGCCGCGGGTCGCTGTTGATGAACTGCAGATTGGTCGCGCCCGGCCGCCACGGTTTCGCCTTGGTCCCCTCACACCAGTAGGTAACCGCACCCAGAAGGATGACCTCGCGATCCGAGAGCGCACCGACCCACTCCGCCAGCCGGACCCGGGTGGCCTCGCGCTCGCTGTCGCGCTTCTGCCGGTACGGCCCCCACCTCGCCTCGGCAACGGCGCGGGAATGACGACTGCGACGCGCCGCGGCCTCAGCCGGCGTCGCGTCGAGCGGCATGTCCCGGGTCCAGAGATAAGCGGACGACTTCGACACCGCGAGCAACTCGGCGATCTCCGGCACGGTCCGCCCCTCGCTCCGCAGCTCTCGCGCTCGTTCTCGCTCGTCATCCTTCGCCCGCGTGCGCCGCGAGGCCGCACCCGCTTGAGTCACACGCCCAGCTGGCTCGTAACCAGTAGTCATACGACCATGTTCGGGCGTTCCGGATGCGACCTGCAAGGGCCTCGACATGCCATTCCTGTCAGGATGGACAGGTGAAAGATCAGACGGAAAGCGGCGACCGACCCCCACGCGTGCGGATGCCGGCGGCCCAGCGCCGGGAGCAGCTGATCACGATCGGCCGCCAGCTCTTCGCTGAACGCGGGTTCGACGCCACCAGCGTCGAAGAGGTGGCCGCCCGGGCGAAAGTGTCGAAACCCGTCGTCTACGAGCACTTCGGCGGCAAAGAGGGTCTTTACGCCGTGGTCGTCGACCGCGAGGTCCGTTCGCTGCTCGACCGGATAGCCGCGGCGCTGACCGCCGGGCATCCTCGGGAGCTGCTGGAACAGGCCGCGCTCGCGCTGCTCGATTACATCGAGGCGGAGCCGCACGGGTTCCGGGTGCTGGTCCGCGAGTCGCCGGTGCTCTCCGCGGCCGGCAACTTCTCCAGCGTCATGAACGACATCGCTCACCAGGTGGAACACATCCTGGCCGCGGAGTTCAAGAGCCGGGGCATCGACCCGAAATTCGCCGAGCTCTACTCGCAGGCGCTGGTCGGGATGGTGGCGCTGGTCGGGCAGTGGTGGCGCGAGGCGCAGCGGCCCAAGAAGGAGATGGTCGCCGCGCACCTGGTCAATCTGGCCTGGAACGGCCTGTCCCATCTGGACACCAAGCCGACCCTGCTGACCCGCAAGGTGCGATGAGCCGCACCTTGCGGTAGCAGGTCTCTCAGGCGGTGCGTCCCTCGCGGACCTGGCGCGGCGCGCCGGCCCGGGACTCCGGGACGACCTTGCTGTACAGGCTGACCGTGATCAGCAGCAGGCCGGCAAGGTAGGTGACGACAACGGTCGAGATGCTGTAACCGAAGAAGTTGGCGTCGGTCCGGATGGTCGCCAGCGCGTAGCTGCCCATCACCAGGATCGCCCATCCGAGGTACTTGTCGATCGCGACGTCGAGGTTCTTGCCGATCGCGGTGCCGATCAGCACGAGGGCGCCGACCGCGATGTGGATCAGCGAGGAGAGCATGTTGGTCTCCTGGCCGAGGACCCGGATGCCCGTCTCGTTCGCGAACGGCTCACCAGCGGTCTGGATCGCGCCCAGGACGCCGAAGACCACCAGGTAGGCGCCAACGACGAAGCCGACGATCCGGTAGATCGCCCGCAGGGGATGGTTGACCGGAATGTGCGAGGCCATTTATCCGTCTCCAAGGTCAGGTGTAGTCGTACCGATTCTCGCGTATTGGTGACAAGGGCGCAGGCACACCCCCCGGATCAGTTGTCGGACACCTGTTCCGCGAGCTCCAGCCACTCCAACTCGGCCTGCTCCTTCTCCTCGCGCACCGCTTTGAGCTGGGCCTCGAACTCGACGATCTTGTCGTAGTCGCTGCCGTGCTGGGCCAGCTTCTCGTTGATCTTGGATTCTTTCTCGGTGAGCTTGTCCATCTGCCGCTCCAGCCGCGAAAGATCCTTGCGAGCCTGCCGCAACTCACCCGCCGAGAGGCCAGGCGCGCCCTGCGGCGCTCCAGCTTCCTTCCCGGGTACGCCCGGAGCACCGCTCACTGACACCCGGGAAAGGTATTCGTCGATGCCGCCCGGAAGGTGCACGAGTTTTCCGTCGCCGAACATGCCGTACGCCGTCTCGGTGACCCGCTCCACCAGGTAACGGTCGTGGCTGGCCACCACCATCGTGCCCGGCCACGAGTCGAGCAGGTCCTCGAGCGAGGCCAGGGTGTCGGTGTCCAGGTCGTTCGTCGGTTCGTCGAGCAGCAACACGTTCGGCTCGGTGGCCAGCAGGCGCAGCAGCTGCAGGCGCCGGCGCTCACCACCGGAGAGGTCGCTGACCGGCGTCCAGATCCGCTTGTCGGTGAAGCCGAACACCTCGGCGAGCTGACCGGCCGAGAGCTCCCGGTCGCCCAGCTTGACCCGCTTGGCGACCTCTTCCACCGCCTCCAGCAGGCGCAGGTGCCCGGGCAGCTCCTTGAGCTCCTGGGAGAGGAACGCGGGACGGACCGTCGAGCCGGTGACCAGACGGCCGCCGTCCGGCTTGGTGACGCCGGCCAGCAGCCGCAGCAGGGTCGTCTTGCCCGCGCCGTTGGCGCCGAGGATGGCGATCCGGTCGCCCGGGCCGACATGCCAGGTGAGGTTCTTGAAGATCGGCTTGGGACCGGCGTTCAGCTCGATCTGCTCCAGGTCGTAGACCTGCTTGCCGAGCCGGGTGGTGGCGAGGCGCTGCAGGCTGACCGTGTCACGCACCGGCGGGATGTCGGCGATCAGCTCGTTGGCCGCGTCGATCCGGAATTTCGGTTTCGAGGTCCGGGCCGGCGGGCCCCGGCGCAGCCAGGCGATTTCCTTGCGGAGCAGGTTCTGCCGGCGGGACTCGACCGCCACGGCGACCCGCTGCCGTTCCGCCCGGGCCAGCGTCCAGGCGGCGTAACCGCCCTCGTAGATGTGCACCTGCTGGTCCACGACCTCCCAGGTCGCGGTGCAGACCTCGTCGAGGAACCAGCGATCGTGGGTGACCACGACCAGGGCGCCGCGCCGGGTGACCAGGTGTTTGGCGAGCCAGTCGACGCCGGCCACGTCCAGATGGTTGGTGGGCTCGTCGAGGATCAGCAGGTCGCTCTCGCGGACCAGCAGTGCGGCGAGCGCGACCCGGCGGCGCTCGCCACCGGACATCGGCCCGACCGGGGTGTCCAGGCCGAGGTAACCCATGCCGAGACCGTCGAGGATCGTGCGGACACCGGCGTCGCCGGCCCACTCGTGCTCGGCGCCCATGCTCTCGGTGAGCCAGCCGGTGCCGAGGACGACGTCACGGACGGTCGCGTCGGCGGCCAGCGTGAGGCTCTGCGGCAGGTTCGCCACCCGGAGGTCACGACGGTGGGTGACCCGGCCGTCGTCCGGCTCCTCGATCTTGGCAAGCATGCGTAGAAGGGTGGATTTGCCGGCCCCGTTCAAACCGACGATGCCGATGCGGGCGTCGTCGTCAAGGCCGAGCGACACGTCGGTGAGCAGCTGACCGGCGGCGCCGTAACCCTTGTTGACCCGGTCCAGGTTGATGATGTTGGCCACGATGCGTCTAGGTTACCCGCGCGCCCGGCTGCGGCCCGCGCGCGGTGACCGCCTCCAGGCAGACCCCCGCCGCGTTCAGCCCCGCCGCGATCTCCTGGGCGTGTCCGGCGTCGGCGGCGAGGAAGACACAGGTGGGGCCGGAACCGGACACGAGGCCGGCGATCGCGCCCGCCTCATGACCGGCTTTCAGCACGTCAGCGAGCTGCGGGCGCAGCGACAGCGCGGCCGCCTGGAGATCGTTGCCGAGCGCGGCGCCGAGCACCTCCGGGTCACGCTGGCGCAGCGCGGCCATCAGCTGATCGGGGCCCTCCAGCGGGGGCGGCGGCCAGGAGCTGTCCCGCAGGGTGTCCAGCTCGCGGTAGACGGCGGGGGTGGACAGGCCGCCGTCGGCGATCGCGACCACCCAGTGCCAGGCGGTGGGCCGGGCCAGAATCGGGCTGACCGCCTCACCGTGGCCGGTGCCGAGCGCGGTGCCGCCGTGCAGCAGGAACGGCACGTCCGAGCCGAGCTGCGCGCCGACCTCGGCGAGCTGGTCACGGGACATGCCGAGACCCCAGAGCATGTCGCAGGCGATCAGGGCGGCAGCCGCGTCGGCGCTGCCACCGGCCAGCCCACCGGCGAGCGGGATCGACTTGCGCAGGTGCAACCGCGCGTACGCCGGGACCCGCGCGTGCGCGGCCAGCGCCCGGGCGGCCCGGATGATCAGGTTGGTCTCGTCGAGCGCCAACTCCCCGGTGCCGACGCCCTCCATGGTCAGGGTGAGCGTGTCGCCACGGCGGGCGGTCAGCTCATCGAAGATCCCGATCGCGTGGTAGACCGTGTTGAGCTCGTGGTAACCGTCCGGCCGCAGCGGACCGACACCGAGATGCAGATTGATCTTGGCAGGCACCCGGACACGCACCGGCCCCGGATGCGGACGCGGCCCCTCGTCGTCCGGCCCCCACGCCTCGGTCACGGAGCGATGTCCCGGATCGGCAGCCGAATCTCAAACGGCGAATCGGGCGACCACATGACTCGGCCTGCCGGTTCGGCTGTCATGAGTCCACCTCCTCGGGTTCCACATCAGTGGGGGTGAGCTTACCGCCGGGCACCGACACTTTGGCTGCCGCCGCGATCGCCGCGAACTCGCCCACCGTGAGCGCTTCGCCCCGGGCCTGCGGGCTGACGCCGGCGGCGCGCAACACCTGCTCAGCGCGGTCCGCGCCGCCGGCCCAGCCGGCCAGCGCGGCGCGCAGCGTCTTGCGCCGCTGCGCGAACGCCGCGTCGATCACCGCGAAGACTTCGGTACGCACGGCGTCCGCCGGAGGCTCGCGCCGGGTGAACGCGACCAGCCCGGAATCCACGTTGGGCACCGGCCAGAACACCGCCGGTGGCACCTTGCCGGCCGACTTCGCCTCGGCGTACCAGGCCAGTTTCACCGACGGCACGCCGTACACCTTCGAGCCGGGACCGGCGACCAGCCGGTCCGCGACCTCCTTCTGCACCATGACCAGGCCGCCGCGCAGGGTCGGCAGCTCGGCCAGCAGGGACAGGACCACCGGCACTGCCACGTTGTAGGGCAGGTTCGCCACCAGCATGGTCGGCGCCGGGTCGAACCGGTCGCCGCGGACCCGGAGCGCGTCGGCCTGGTGCACGGTGAGGTGCGGCGCGGTGACCGTCTCCGGCAGCGCGGCGGCCAGCGTCGGGTCGATCTCCACGGCGTGCACGTGCCGCACCGCGCCGACCAGGCCCAGCGTCAGCGAGCCGAGCCCGGGACCGACCTCCAGTGCCACGTCGTCGGCGCGCAGCCCGGCCGCCGCCACGATCCGCCGGATGGTGTTCGGATCGTGCAGGAAGTTCTGGCCGAGCTTCTTGGTCGGCGCGACGCCTAGGCGCGCGGCGAGTTCCCGGATCTCCGCCGGGCCGAGAAGTGAGTCAGCCATGGGCATGAGCCTAGATTGGCTCGTTTACCAGGAGCCGAAGACCCGCTCCCCGGTGGCGGAGATCGTCGCGCAGAGCTCGTCAACCTCCACACCACGGGCCGCCGCGAGGGCCCGGACCGTGATCGGGATCAGGTACGACGCGTTCGGCCGGCCCCGGTACGGAACCGGGGTGAGGTACGGCGCATCGGTCTCCACCATCATCTGCTCCGGCGGGGTGAGCGCGGCCGCCTCGCGCAGGTTGGCCGCGTTCGCGAAGGTGACCGTCCCGGCGAAGCTCAGGTAGAAACCACGGCGTACGCACTCGGCGGCGAACACCGCGTCGCCGGAGAAGCAGTGCAGCACCACGGTGTCCGGCGCGCCCTCGGAGTCGAGAATCCGCAGCACGTCGTCGTGGGCCTCCCGGTCGTGGATGATCAGCGCCTTGCCGTGCCGCTTCGCGATCGCGATGTGCGCCCGGAAGCTCTCCTCCTGCGCGACCCGGCCCTCGTCGCCGGTACGGAAGGTGTCCATCCCGGTCTCGCCGATGCCACGCACCCGGGGCCGGGCGGCCAGCGCCTCGATCTCCCGCAGCGCCTCGTCCAGATCGGACAGCCGGGGCGCCTCGTTCGGGTGCAGCGCGACCGCGGCGAGCACCGAGCCGTACTTCTCGGCGGCGTCGGCGCCCCAGCGCGACGAGTCGACGTCCACTCCCACCTGCACGAGACGGTCCACACCGGCCTTCGCGGCGGCGTCGATCAAGGCCTGGACCGGGTCGCCTGCCTCCGGAGCGAACGAGGTGAAGGAGCCGCCCTCCTGCACGGTCAGGTCCAGGTGGGTGTGACTGTCGAAGACCGGGATCGCGAGCGGTTCAGGTGCCGGCGGGAACTCGCCCGCCCGCCGTGCGGCTTTCGCCTTGCGGGATTCGGAAGGCGAAGAGGGATTAGACATGTGAGACATTGTGCACGTCACTATTTCCGGTAACCGGGTGTTCATCCGATATCCACCGGGGTCACTTAGGTTGCGCCCCGTGACCGTGACCGGTGAGGACAGTGAGCTGGGCTATGACCCGCTCGACCCACCCCTGATGGCACCGCTGCGCCGTGACCTGAGCTGGCAGCAGGTTCAGCTCATGAGCCAGTCGGTGTCGTACCGGGAAGATCCCGGTCTGCGCCGGATCCGGGCCACGGCAGCGATCCGGCGCGGCACCCGGATGACCAAGATTCTCTCGGCGACCCAGGTCGCCGGCCACCTCGGCGGCTGGCTTCCGTACGGGTTCTGTTACCGCGCCTGCGACATCGAACATCTGCGTGAGCCGGACCAGTTCGGGCTGCTGCGCACCGACGGCACGGCCGACTCGGACGTCACGTTCGCGCTGCGCTGGCGTGCCACCGACCCGATCGATTACGAGGTGCCGGCGAGCCCGGCCCAGCCCGGCCTGACGGCGCTGCCGGCGCACTCCCGGATCGGCGCGATGGTCCTCGGCACCGGGTTCGGCCCGAGCACCGACGAGCTGATCCCGGAATTCATCACCACCGGGTTCGCGGACCTTCCGATCCCGGCGAACGCGCAGCTCCTGGCGCACGTCCCGGGTGGCGAAGAGGTGATCCTCTACACGTACCAGCCGGAGCAGAACGGCTGGCTGCGGCTGGCCGGACCGCGCTGGCGGGGCCTGCTCGGCGAGATCCCCGGCGCCAGCCCGGACCGGGAGTACGTGCCGTGCACCGGCGCGGCCTCGGCACGGCTGGTCGGCCGGATCGACGACAAGGAGTACGAGGCGGTCGCCGACCCGCCCGGCGAGTTCCGGGTGCGGGCGCTGACCCGCGCGGCCCGTTATCCGGTGCAGACCCTGAGCCGCCGGGCCGAGCAGGCGCTCTGGCGCGGCACACCGGTCTGGGTGCTGCAGCGGGACGAGACCTGGGCCCGGCTGCGCCTGATCAAGCCCGAGGCGGACGTGATCAACGCGACCGGGGCCCGCTGTTACGAACGTGGCGTGTACGAGGCCTGGGCGCCGGTCGACGAGCTGGCCGATCACCACATCGCCGATATCGCGTACCAACTCTGATCGTGAAAGCGGGAGGGACCGGCCTGGGCCGGCCCCTTCCGGGTCTTACTTCTTGGTGAGCGTCGCCTCGCGGTTCTTGCCGGCGTAGTTGTGCGCCCGGTCGTACGTCCAGGCCAGGACCACGATCTGGCCCTTGGTGACACCGGACGGAACCTTCATCGACCAGTTGCCCTTCTTGGACGGCTTGATCTCGACACCGTTGTTGCCGCAGTGCTTCATGAACTGCGCCTCGGTGGTGTACCGCTTCCACTTCTTCTTCTGGGTCAGGCAGTAGAGCTTGCCCGAGGTGGTCACCCGGATGATGGTGACCCGCGCGACCGTGACGCCGGATCCCTTGTCGGTGAGGGTGCCCTTGATGGTCTTCCAAGAACTGATCTTGTTGGGCTTCTTCGGCTTGGTGACCGTCAGCTTCGGCTTCCAGTTGTCCTTGAGGACGTTGACCGTGGCGAGCGGGAGCCAGCCGGTCCAGCCGTTCTTGTTGGTGAAGGCGATCCGCATCTTCACCTTGCCGCTGATCTTGGTGTCGGTGTTCTTGCGGTACAGGATCGTGCCGCCGAACTTCTGGTCGCGGCCGCCGAGGGTGTCGATCCAGCCGTCACCCCAGTCGACGTGGATCTTGTCGGTCCCGGCGGGGACCTTGGAGATCGACACCTCGAACCGAGCACCCTGGTAGATCGTGTACCGGCTCAGCGCCCACTTGGCCGGGACCGTCACGGAGACGACCTTGGCCGCCGTGGTGGCCCGGTTGCCGCTGCGGTCGGTCAGCGTCTCGGTGACGTTGAACCGGCCGGCCCGGGTGTACTGCTTCGCGTATGACGTGGCGTTCGCGGCCAGCGTGGTGCTGGTTCCGTCACCCCAGCTGATCTTCCGGGTGATGGCGGAGTCCGCGTCGCGGTCGTCCTGGTACTCGGCCGCGGACTGGCTGAAGGTGACCTTCTGGCCGGTCCAGATCGAGGTGGCGCTCAGCCGGAAGGACCCGGTCGGCGCCTTGGTGTCCTTGGGAGCCGGCGTGGTCGTCTTGACCGGTGCCGGCGAGGTGGTCGTCTTGGTCGGCGTCGGCGATGCGGAGGTGGTGGTCTCCACCGGTGCCGCCGAAGTGGTCGTCTCCACCGGCGCCGCGGAGGTGGTGGTCTCCACCGGCGCGGCTGAAGTGGTGGTCTCGACCGGCGCGGCCGAGGTGGTGGTCTCGGTGGCCGTCGGGGAACCCGACGTCTCGGTCGGCTCGGGTGTGTCAGTGGCGTCGATGGCCGCGGCCGGGGACGCGACCGGGCCGGCTGCCAGAACCGGTGCCGTGTAGACGACTCCACCCGCAACGATCGCACCGCTCACGAACGCCGCCAGAAGCGGGCGCGACAAGCGTGGTTTCACAGAAGCTCCTTCATAGATCTCGTCCACGAAGGAGCGCACACGTCATCGAGGTTCACGTCGCGCCCCGACCGAACCTATGAATCACTCACGTCCCCCGTGGTGGCGAGACGCTACCGGA
Source organism: Actinoplanes lutulentus (assembly GCF_003259845.1). Taxonomy (GTDB): domain Bacteria; phylum Actinomycetota; class Actinomycetes; order Mycobacteriales; family Micromonosporaceae; genus Actinoplanes; species Actinoplanes lutulentus. The sequence continues at coordinate 300,746 of NZ_QLMJ01000006.1, read as the reverse complement.
TCGACGTAGGACTGATCAATATGATTTTCACTTCTTGGTGATGGTCGCCTGGCGGGTCGCTTCGCCGTAGTTCTCGGCCCAGTCCCAGGTCCACGCCCAGGCGAGCAGGTAACCGTTGCCGGCACCGGCGGGCACCTTCAGCGACCACTTGCCCTTGCTCACCGCGAGCTTCACGCCCTTGTCGGCGCAGTAACTCATCAGCTGCTTGTCGGTGGCGTACCGCTTCCACTTCCGGTCCGGGGTGAGGCAGTACGTCGTACCCGCCGAGTTGGCCCACAGGACGGTCGCGTAGACGTTCTGCACACCGGACTGGGTCTCGGCGACCGTGCCGGTGATCGTGCGCCAGGAGCTCGCCCGGCTCGGCTTGGCCGGCTTGTTGACCTTCACGACCGGCTTGGTCGTGTCGGACAGCACCTTCATCGTGCCGACCAGCTGATAGGAGCTGGACCCGTACGTGTTCTGGAAAGCGATCTTGATCGGGAGGTTCCCGCTGACCCGCTTGCCGGTCTTCGGGTTCTTCAGGAAGTAGTAGCCGATCGCGCCGTTCTTGCCGGCGTGCCCGGTCACCGTGCCGTCGCCCCAGTTGACGACGATGTTCTTGGTGCCGACCGGGACGTTCGACACGTTCACGCTGAACTGCACGCCCTGATAGACAGTGGTCCGGCTGAGCTTGTAGGTGCCCGGAACGGTGACCGTGACCGCCTTGGCGATCGTGAAGACGTTCTTGGCCTCGTCGGTCAGCGTCTCGGTGATCGTGAACCGGCCGGCCCGGGTGTACTGCTTCGTCTGTGCCTCGGCGGTCGCGCCGAGCGTGACCGCGGTGCCGTCACCCCAGTTCACCCGCCGGGTGATCTTCGAGTCCGCCGAGACCGCGTCGCCGAAGTCGGTCGCGCGCTGGCTCAGGGTGATCCACTGACCGGTCCAGAGTGCTGTGGTGTTCAGCTTGAAGGTTCCGGAGGGCGCGATCCGGTCCACCGGCTTGGCCGGCGAAGGACTGGCGGGACGCGACGCCGGCGCCGACGAAGAAGCCGACGCGGAAGGAACCGAAGACGACGGAGCCAAAGACGTCGAAACATCCAGGCTCGGCGACGAGGAACTGGGCTCGGCCGAACTCGGCTCAGCTGCCTGCGACGACGATTCCGCACTGAGCTCGGGCTCAGGACTCACCGATTCCGATGTGGGCACATCCGAAGCGCTCTCCGTGGACGAAGGCGAGGCAGACGCCTCGTCGTCCACCACCTGCGCGGAGACGGCCAGGACCGGCGACGCGGCGACCGCCCCACCCGCGACGACGACACCACTGATGATCGACACGAGCAGACGGCGCGACAATCCTGACTTCACGGGCCGGAACGGTACCGGATCATCGCGACTGCGATCAACATGACGAAAACCCGCCGGCGTCACCAGGACACCGGCGGGCTGACGAACGAATCAACTGGTCAGGAGCCCTCGCCCAGGCGAGCCAGCTCCTCCTCGACCACTGTCGGCTCCAGCTTGCGGAACACCGGTTTGGGCGCCGCGAGAGGCGTACCCGCGACCAGCGGGACCGACTCCCAGCGAGTGCCCACCGTGTAGTCACCCATCAGAACCGGGTACCCGGGGCCGCCGTCCAGGTCCTCGACCTCGACGATCTCCGGCATCGGCGCGTGCACCCCGGTGTTGCCGAGCAGCTCGAACACCTTCTGCGCGGAGTGCGGCAGGAACGGCGTGAGCAGCGTGTTCGCGTCGCTCACCACCTGGAGGGCGACGTTCAGGATGGTGCCCTGCCGCTCCTTCTCCTCGTCCGACTTCAGTTTCCACGGTGCCTGCTCGGACAGGTACTTGTTGGCCTCGGCCACCACCCGCATGGCCTCGCCGATCGCGGCTTTCTGCCGGTGCTTGCCGATCAGCTCGCCGACCGTGGTGAAGCCCTCACGAGCGACAGCCAGCAGCGCCTGGTCCTCGGCGGTGAGATCAACGGCCGGGGGGATCACCCCGAAGTTCTTCGCGGCCATCGAGACGCACCGGTTCACCAGGTTGCCCCAGCCGGCCACCAGCTCGTCGTTGTTGCGCCGGACGAACTCGGCCCAGGTGAAGTCGGTGTCGTTCGACTCCGGACCGGCCGCCGCGATGAAGTACCGCAGGGCGTCGGCGTCGTAACGCTCCAGGAAGTCGCGCACGTAGATGACCACGCGGCGCGACGAGGAGAACTTCTTGCCCTCCATCGTCAGGTACTCACTGGAGACCACCTCGGTCGGCAGGTTCAGCTTGCCGAGGTCGCCGGGCTGGCCGCCCTTGTCGCCCTCACCGGAGTAACCGAGCAGCAGCGCCGGCCAGATCACCGAGTGGAAGACGATGTTGTCCTTGCCCATGAAGTAATAGGCCGACGCGTCCTTGCCCTCGGCGTCCGCCGACCACCACTTGCGCCAGGCCTCCGGCTCGCCGGTGCGCCGGGCCCACTCGATGGACGCCGACAGGTAACCGATAACGGCGTCGAACCAGACGTAGATGCGCTTGTCGTTGCGGTCCCGCCAGCCGTCGAGCGGGATCGGTACGCCCCACTCCAGGTCACGGGTGATCGCCCGGGGCTGAAGGTCGTCCAGCAGGTTGCGGGAGAACTTCAGGACGTTGGGCCGCCAGTTCTCCCGCTGGTCCAGCCAGTGCCCGATCGCCTCGGCGAAGGCCGGCAGGTCCAGGAAGAAGTGCTCGGTCTCGACGAATTTCGGGGTCTCCCCGTTGATCCGCGAGCGCGGGTTGATCAGCTGCTCCGGGTCGAGCTGGTTGCCGCAGTTGTCGCACTGGTCGCCGCGAGCGCCCTCGTAACCGCAGATCGGGCAGGTGCCCTCGATGTAGCGGTCGGGCAGCGTGCGGCCGGTGGACGGCGAGATCGCGCCCAGCGTCGTACGCGCGACGATGTACCCATTCGAGTGAAGACCCTCGAACAGGTCCTGCACCACGGCGTAGTGATTACGCGTCGTGGTGCGGGTGAAGAGGTCGTAGGAGAGGCCCAGTCCGTGCAGGTCCTCGACGATCACCCGGTTGTACCGATCGGCGAGCTCACGCGGGGTGACACCGTCCGCGTCGGCCTGCACCTGGATCGGCGTGCCGTGCTCGTCGGTCCCGGAGACCATGAGCACGTCGTGTCCGGCCATCCGCATGTACCGGCTGAAGACGTCGGACGGCACCCCGAAGCCGGAAACATGACCGATGTGGCGCGGGCCGTTGGCGTAAGGCCAGGCAACCGCGGCGAGAACGTGACTCATGAAGTACAAGGGTAGTGACCGCCTCCGCTGCGCCGCCAACGGATAAGCCCTTGACGCGCCGCGCGCCCGATTTGTCACGACACGCCCGATCGGTGACGTGATCCGAACCCGACTCAGGCGTTCAATGATCTAGTGACCGGAGACGCGCCGCAGCCCGGAGAAACACCCCGCGACCAGGCCAATCCCTGGACCCTCGCCGAGCCCGAACCCGGATGGCGGCGGGGCGAGCACGATCGGGAGCCACAGGACCTCGCCGAGGGATCACGGTTCGCCACCGCCGGCGAGCTGATGATCATCGAGCCGGACGGACGTGAGCCTGCTCCCGGCGTACCCAAAGATGTTGACCTTGATCTGGAAGAGGCCGACCGCAACCGGCCGACCGTGGTGATCAACCCGCAGCGGCCGCTGCCCGACGTCCCGGTGTCGCCCGAGGTCGAGGCGCGTCTGGAGCGGCTGGAGAATTCACCGTTCTGGATGAACGAGGCGGAACGCGCGGCGATCGACGCATCCCGTCCCGCACACGTGCGTCCGCCCGCTCCCCGCAGGACCGCCGCGCACAATCCGGTCGGCCCGCTGGTCGCGCTGGTCATGCTGAGCCTGCTGGCGGCGTTCTTCGGCTGGGTCAGCGCCGAGCCGTTCTGGCTGGCCACCGGCCATGGCGACGACGGCTGGGCGACCACTTCACAATGCAGCGGCGACGGACTCACCCAGCGCTGCTCCGGACAATTCACCACCGAGGACGGCGCCTTCACCGCCTCCCGGGTCACCCTTCTCGGCATCTCCGGCGAAAGCCGCACAACCGGCGCGATCACCCCGGCCCGGATGGTCAGCCCCGGCAGCGACCAGGCCTACGCCGGTCCCGCCGGAACCCTCATGCACCTGCGCTGGGCACTCGGCTTCATCCTGGTCCTGATCTGCGGTTACGGCATCGCCCAGACCACCGGCGCCAACCGCCTCGAATCCGGCATGAAACGCCGCCGAGCCGTCCTCCTCAGCGTTATGGCGCCCGTCCTACTCCAGCTCGGCTTCCTGGTCGCCGCTTTCTAAGACCCTTTTGATACGCGTAACCGCAAGGAACCGTCAGCCCGAGGCGACTGACGACCCTCCCGCCGGCGCGACCCGCCGCCGGCTCCTGAGATCCCGTCAGCTGTGCACGATGTTGTAGACGTCGCGCTTCTTCATGCCGAACTCGTTCGCAACGGCCTGAATCGCGTCGCGGCGGGTCTCGCCGCCGGCCTCGCGCTCGGCGACGGCAGCCCGCAGCTCGTCGTCCTCCGGCACGACCACCGCCACCACCGGCGCACCGCCGACCACCACGGTGATCTCACCGCGCGGCTCGTTCGCGGCGGCCCACGCGGCCAGTTCGGCGAGCGTGCCCCGCCGCACCTCTTCGTACGTCTTGGTCAGCTCGCGGCAGACCGCGGCCGGCCGATCCGCGCCGAGAACCGCCGCCAGGTCCTCCAGCGAGCTCTTGATCCGGTGCGGCGCCTCGAAGAGGACGAGCGTGCGCGGTTCCGCCGCCAGCTCCCGCAGCCGGGACCGCCGCCCCGAACCGGTACGCGGCAGGAACCCCTCGAAGCAGAACCGGTCACTCGGCAGCCCGGAGAGCGCCAGTGCGGTGGTCACCGCGCTCGGGCCGGGCGCGGCGGTCACCGGGTACCCGGCGTCGAGCGCGGCCCGCACCAACCGGTACCCCGGATCGGAGACGCTCGGCATGCCACCGTCGGTCACCACCGCGACGACCGAGCCGGCCGCGAGCGCCTCGACGAGTTCCGGGGTACGACGCTCGTCGTTGCCCTCGAAGTACGACACGATGCGACCGGTGACCGTGATGCCGAGGTCGCGGACGAGCCGGTTCAGCCGCCGGGTGTCCTCGGCGGCGATCACATCAGCCGAGGTCAGGACCTCGCGAAGCCGGGCCGAGGCGTCGCCGATGTTACCAAGTGGGGCGCCCGCCAGCACGACCCGTCCGCCGCCGTTCTCTTCTCCAGCCATCGGAAAAGTCCACCACACGACAGGACGCGGCGACGGCGGGCATCACTTCTCAGTCGCGGGGCCTACGATCGCGGGGTGACGACGGCGGCCACCGCAGAGAATGACCTCACCACCCCGGACTCCCCCACCGGGGCGGAGCAGCCCACGGGAGTGCGTGCTGTCCCAGAGATCGTCCGGCGTCGGTTGTCGACGCTGGACCAGCGCTTCAACCCGTACTCATGGATCGTCACCGCGATCATCGTGGTGATCGCCGCAATCCTGCGGTTCTCCGGGTTGAGCAGGCCCAAGGGCTACATCTTCGACGAGGTGTACTACCCGACGGACGCCTGGGACATGCTCCAGCACGGCGTGGAGTGGGACGAGAAGACCAACGGCCCGGCGTACGTGGTGCACCCACCGCTGGGCAAGTGGCTGATCGCGTTCGGCGAGCACTTCTTCGGCAACACCGAGCTGGGCTGGCGGTTCTCCACAGCGGTCGCCGGCACGCTGATGATCCTGGTCCTGATCCGGGTGGCGTACCGGCTGTTCCACTCCATCGTGCTGGCCGGCACGGCCGGTCTGCTGATGACGCTGGACGGGTTCCAGCTGGTGCTGTCGCGGACCTCGCTGCTCGACATCTTCCTCGGCCTGTTCATCCTGCTGACCTTCGCGGCCATGGTGCTGGACCGCGATCACTACCGGCGCAGCTGGCAACGGCATCTCGACTCCGGTTACGACCCGGCCACGACGGCACGCCTGCCCCTGATCGTGCCGTGGTGGCTGCTGGTCGCCGGCATCACCTTCGGGATGGCCTGCGGGGTCAAGTGGAGCGCGCTGTTCTTCGCGCCGTTCTTCGCCGCCCTGGTGATCGTCTGGCGCGTCCAGGCACGTCGCTCGGCCGGCATCCGCGGCCCGATCATCGCCGGCATCCTCGGTGACCTCGGCTGGCTGGTGCTCGCCTTCGTCCTGACGTTCCTGGTCTACCTCGCTAGCTGGACCGGCTGGTTCGTCACCGACACCGGCTACTTCCGGCATTACCGCGAGGCGAACGGGATGAGCGAGCCGCCGATCATCGGCGCGCTGCTCAACCTCGCGCACTACCACTCCGAGGCGTACAACTTCCACAGCGGACTGACCGAGAAGCACACGTACCAGTCCTGGCCGTGGCAGTGGCTGCTGCTCGGCCGCCCGGTGGCGTTCTACTGGAACGGCAACGGCGACTGCGGCGCCTCCAACTGCGCGGCCGAGATCCTGCTGCTCGGCACCCCGATCCTGTGGTGGTCGTTCCTGCCGGCACTGGGCGCCCTGGTCTGGTTCGGCATCGCCCGGCGCGACTGGCGGGCCTACGCGATCTTCACGGGCGCCGTGGCCGGTCTGCTGCCCTGGTTCTACTTCGCGGTCGCCGACGGCCGGACGATGTTCTCGTTCTACGTCCTACCGGCACTGCCGTTCCTGATCCTGGCCGTGGTCTACGTCCTGGGCGCGATCATGACGCCACCGACCGGCCTGGTGGCCGGACCATCCCGCTCCGACCGCCAACTCGTCGGCACGGTCGTGCTGACGACGTTCGTGGTCCTGGTGGCGCTCTGCTTCGCGTACTTCTACCCGGTCTTCGTGGGCACCCTCATGCCGTACGACGACTGGTCGGTACGCATGTGGCTCGGCAGCCGCTGGATCTGAGCCGCCGACGCCACCGGCCCCGGCCGCAGCCGGGGCTGGGGCCGGAGCCGGAGCCGGAGCCAGGGCCGCGGCCGGGGCCGGAGCCGGGGCCGGAGCCGGGGCCAGGGCCGGGGCCGCGGCCACAGCCCTGACCGCGAGGCGCCGTCACAGATCTTGTGAGTTTCAGCCCGCTACGCAACCAAAACCTCACAAGATCCCGGCCGCCAAGCAGTTGCGGGCAGTCGGCTGGCGCGTTCCATGCCTGTGCGACGGCTCGCACGCCTCTGAGCTCAAGGTTTGTTCACGGCTCCCACCAGGACCCGCGCCCGGCGGGGGTGATGGGCCATGCAGTAGCGCGAGAGGCACCAGGTCTCTCCACAAGCCGTCACTGCCGACCCGAGTTCGACACGCACGCCTGGGGACGCCCGCCGTGTCGACTTCGGGTCCGGATCGAACCGGAAATCGACACACTCGCCCTGCCTGCCGTGCCGCGCCGTGCCTGCCGTGCCGTGCCTGCCGTGCCGGCCCGGCGGGCGCGGCCGCTCACGGATCTTGGGCGGTTCAGCCGTTCGATCGACCGCAAACTCACAAGTTCCGGGAGTTTTGACGACGCCCACGACCAGCCGGGGTCCGTGAGCCGGCGCTCAGCGTCGCTTCGCGGGTGCTGGGACAGCTCTGAGAACACCGGCTGGGCCGGGTCTCGCCTGCTTCAGGCCGCGGCGGCTTCCCGGAAACTCGCGATTTGTGGTCGGCGCCGCACCGGGCCCGCTGGCTTCAAGGCAGGGCGGATGCGGGCTCCAAATAGGGCGCGCCCCGATCGTCTGCCACGGGGGAAGCGGACGATAGGGGCGCGCAAGATGGAGCTTAACGAGGTCGGTTGACCTGCACAACGGGTGGCCACACAAGATTGCTCTGGCGCAAACACCTTGGAGCAATTCGGACAATATGCTCTAATAGCTCTTAACGGTTTTATCGATTCGTGAATAATGCTCGATAATGCGGTCGGGAATGCGACAGCAAATTGAACACCGAATCGGCGTAACGTCCTTTCGTCATGGGCCTCACTGCTGCTCAGTGGAGCGTGATCCGGAGGCATTCACACCGGCCACCACCGGTCAATTCTCCAGCCTCATCATTTCGTCCCATTTCAGGGGATCAGTCGACCGTCCCCCTTATGAGTGATGTGTGCCAAGATCGCGATAAATGTTCTTAAGCTCGCCGCGTGACTTCGCAGGAACCGCACAGGCAATCCGACCAAGACGCGCCCGACACGCAGATCATCGCCGTGTCGGAGCCCGCGCCGGTTTTCGTCGACTCCACGGGTCGACGCAGCCGGCTGCTACGGCGCATCGCGTTGGGCTTCGGTGTCCTCGTCGTCGCCTACGGGGGGCTGCTCAGCGTCAGTCTGGCCGGTGGACCGGTCAGCTCCAGCGCGGTACTACCGCTGCCCGGTCTGGACGACGAACGGGACGAGAAGGACGACGCGACGCCGCAGCCGCGCCCCAGCCCCACGCCGCAGCCGAGTACCACGGCCCGGCCGAGGTACATCGTGGAGTCGCTCCAGCGCCGCACCGATTATCCGCCGCGCCGTAGCGTCACGCCGTCCTCCACCAAGCCGTCGGTGAAGCCGTCCAAGGCTCCGAGCGCCAAGCCGGTCACCAAGTCCCCGACGCCGACCCCGACGAAGAAGACGGAGTCGACCACCAAGCCGGTGCCGAGCAAGTCGACCAGCCCGAGCCCGGCCACCTCGACCAGCAGCCCCGCGGTGGAGCCCGGCCCGGTCGCTCCGGCGCCGCCGGCCGCCGAGGGTGGTCAGGCCGGCGGCGAGGGTGGTCAGGCCGGCGGTGAGGGCGGCAGCCCGGTCACGTCCGAGCCTCAGCCGGCAACCACGCCCGCCGCGCCGAAGCCACCCACCGCCGCGCCGGCCGCTCCGAAGCCAGCCGCCGAGCCGGCGGCCACCAGCACGAGCAAGCCGACGGTCGCCGCGCCGCCGCCCGCCGTTCCGTCGTTCGAACCTGATCCGGCGGACACCCCTGCCCCCGAGACCGGGACCACGCCGTGACAACTACCCCCTCGTCCACCCCCACCCCCACCCGGCGCTCCCGTGCCCGCGGCCGGAGCCGCCGCCGGATCCTGCCGCGCCCCCGCGTCATGCTCGGCACCCTGCTGATCGGCTTCTTCGTCGCCGTGCTGGTCGTGCAGGCGTACATCAACGCCGAGTTCAAGAACGACCACGTGGAGACCGAGGTCGGTGACCAGGCCGGTGTCCCGCTGGCGATCCGCGGCGGCGGCCCGATCATCAACACCACCGGCGGTCAGGAGAGCACCAGCCGGCTGCCGGACCGTACGATCGCGCTCACCTTCGACGACGGGCCGGATCCCGAGTGGACCCCGAAGATCCTGAAGGTGCTGCGCGACAACGACGCACACGGCACGTTCTTCGTGGTCGGCTCGCAGGTGGCCCGTAACCCCGAGATGACCAAGAAGATCGTGGACGACGGCAACGAGCTGGGCGTGCACACGTTCACCCACCCGAACATGCAGCGGCTCGCGCCCTGGCGCCGTCAACTCGAGCTGTCACAGACCCAGGTGGCGATCGCCCGGGCCACCGGGGTGAAGACGAACCTGGCCCGGTTCCCGTACTCGTCCAAGAACGCCGCGATCGACGACGTGAACTGGGGCCTCGTCAAGGAGGCCGGCAAGCACGGGTACCTGGTCGTGGTCAACGACCTGGACAGTGAGGACTGGCAGCGGCCGGGCGCTGACAAGATCGTCGCGGGCTCGACACCGGCCGGGGACAGCTCGGCGGTCATCCTGTTCCACGATGCCGGTGGTGAGCGTTCGCAGACCGTCGCGGCGCTGGCGAAGTTCATCCCGATGATGAAGGCGCGCGGGTACCGGTTCACCACTGTCACCGAGGGCCTCAACCTCAGCATCGCCGAGCAGGCCGCGAACGCCGGCAATGACCGGGCCGAGAACGCCACGGCGATCACCGCCCTGCCGCTCAACCCGGACGCGCCCAAGCACGACGAGTGGCGCGGACTGGCCCTGATCTGGACCGTACGGCTGGCGGACGGCCTGGTCACCGTGATCGCCACGCTGTTCGTGGTGGTCGGGCTGCTGACCATCGGGCGTACCGCGCTGTTGCTTCTTCTCGCGACCCGGCACGCCCGGCAGCGCCGCAAGCCGAACTGGAGCTGGGGTCCCCCGGTGACCGAACCGGTCTCGGTGATCGTCCCGGCGTACAACGAAAAGGAGGGCATCGAGGCTGCCGTCCGCTCGCTCGCCACCGGTGATTACCCGGAGATCGAGGTGGTGGTCGTCGACGACGGCTCCACCGACGGTACGGCCGACCTGGTGGAACGCATGGGCCTGCCGAACGTGCGGGTGGTGCGGGTGCCCAACGGTGGCAAGCCGAACGCTCTGAACACCGGCGTGGCCCTCGCCCGGCACGACCTGATCGTCACGGTCGACGGCGACACCATCTTCGAGGACGACTCGATCCGCCGGCTCGTGCAGCCGTTCGCCGACCCCTCGGTCGGCGCGGTCGCCGGCAACGTGAAGGTCGGCAACCGGGCCAGCATGGTCGCGCTCTGGCAGCACATCGAGTACGTGATCGGCTTCAACCTGGACCGCCGGCTCTACGAGACGATGAACTGCATGCCGACCGTGCCCGGCGCGATCGGCGCGTTCCGCCGGGAGGCCCTCGCCCAGGTCGGCGGCGTCAGCGACGAGACCCTCGCCGAGGACACCGACGTCACCATGGCGATGTGCCGGGCCGGCTGGCGGGTCGTGTACGAGGAGAACGCCAAGGCCTGGACAGAGGCGCCGACCACCCTGGAGCAGCTCTACCGGCAGCGGTACCGCTGGAGCTACGGGACCATGCAGGCGATGTGGAAGCACCGCCAGTCGATCTTCGACTCCGGTCCCTCGGGCAGGTTCGGGCGGGTCGGCCTGCCGTTCCTGGCGCTCTTCGGCGTGGCCCTGCCGATGCTCGCGCCGGTCGTCGACATCATGCTGATCTACGGCCTGGTCTTCTGGGAGCTCAGCGAGACCCTGGTCGCCTGGCTCGGCATGCTGACGCTGCAGATGTTCACCGCCGCGGTGGCGTTCCGCTTCGACCGCGAATCGCTACGCCCACTGTTGCGGCTGCCGTTGCAGCAGTTCGCGTACCGGCAGCTGATGTACCTGGTGCTGCTGCAATCGGCGACCACCGCGATGACCGGTGGCCGGCTGCGCTGGCACAAGCTGAACCGGGCCGGCCTGGTGGCTCGGACGCCCGCTCCGGACCCGATCGGTCCGGGTGGCAACGTCGCGCCTGCAGTGGACCAATGGCCGCCGATCCAGCCGGATTGGACCCCGGCCCCGCGTACGCCCACCGGCCGCGCCGTAGCGCCACCCGTTGTTCCGACGCAGGCCATGCCGTACGAGTACTTTCCGGATGAGCTTCCGCACGCCGGCTCGCCCCCGGCAGGAGGTTCCGGCCCGGTTCGCGCCGGGTGAGCGCACCGGCCCGTGCCCGGCCGAACTGCAGCCGATCGGGCACGGGCCGGTGACAGCCGTTCCCCCAGGTCCCACCCTTGTCGGGCCTGCCCTAGGCGACCGCGAGGTCGCGAATCACCTCAGCCGGGGCCGCCTCCGCGTAAGGGAAGACGACGTGCAGCGAAGTTCCGTCGCCGGGCCGGTCGGAGAGCGCCACCGTGGCGTGGTGCGCGTCGAGGATCCGCTTCGCCACGGCCAGCCCTCGATCCGGTCCGGGTACGTCAGCCGGGTTGGCGATGGCCCCGTAGTACAGATGCGGGAACAGGTCCGGCCGCAGTCCGTCCGGAAGATCCATGTCGTCAAGGCGTACCGTCGGGCCCGATTCCATCTCGGTGCCGACCCGCACGCGGCCGCCCTCCGGGGTGTATTTGACCGCGGCGAAGAGCAGGTGCGTCAGCACCTGCTCGAGCCGGACCGGGTCCGCGATGATCGGCAGCGACGGACCGCCGGCCTGGTTGAGGATCCAGATGTGCTTGCTGGCGGCGATCGGCCGGACCGCCTCCACCGCCCGCTGCGTAACCCGGGTCAGGTCGCACGTCCGCATGTGCAGGCTGTCCCCGCCGAGACCGGCGTCGGCCATCGAGGTGAGATGGCCGATGAGGTCACGGAACCCGCGGACGTGCGCCGACGTGGCCCGTCCCACCAGCTCGGCCAGCTCCGCGTCGTGGAACCCGGTGTCACCGAGCCGGTCCAGGTACGACGACATGAGCCGCAGCGACGAGCGCAGCTCCCCGCCGACCAGGCCGGCCAGGTCGTCCTTGCGGCGCTCCAGCTCCTGAAGCCGGGCCGTCGTGTTGGCCAGGGCGAACGCGTACCGGCGCAGCTCCAGCTGGGCGGTGACCTGGCGGGCCAGGGCTCGCATGGCCTGCTGCTGCTCGTTGTCGAGCCGCCGGGGCACGGTGTCCAGCACGCAGAGTGTCCCGAGGGCGAAGCCGTCGGTGGTCATCAGGGGAGCTCCGGCGTAGAACCGGACGCCGCCCTCGGCCGTCACCGACGGGTTGTCGGCGAACCGGGCGTCCTCGCGGGCGTCCGGCACGATCAGCAGATCTCGGCTGAGGATGGCGTGAGCGCAGAACGACACGTCCCGCGCGGTCTCGGCCAGCGCGCTACCGGCCGGTGCGGCACCGGTGCTGGCCTTGGCCCACTGCCGGTCGGCGTCGACCAGGCTGACCATGGCTACCGGCGCCTCACACACGCTGGCGGCGAGGGCGACGATGTCGTCGAAATCCTTTTCCGGTGGACTGTCGAGGATGTCGAGGGAGTAGAGCGCGGCCAGCCGCTCGATTTCGTTGTCGGGCAGTGGAGCTTTCATGAATCGTCACCTCCGGGACTTGCTCCAGAGATACCACCCAAAAGTAGCTATTTTCATGTTTTGCACTACCTCTGGTGTGACGTAACACGTGCGACCGCGTAGATCTATTCCGCCGGTCGTATGCTTCGGCCTCGTGAGCACCGAGCACTTCGTCTGCGGCACGTGCGGCGCCGAACACGACGGCCCGCCGCTCAGCTTCGCCGCACCGGCCCCGGATTTCTGGCGCCCGGAGATGGCCGGCCAGGACGGCTGCCTCCTCGACGCCGACCTCTGCGTCATCGCCGGCGAGCAGTTCTTCGTCCGCGGCCTCATCGAGCTGCCCGTCTGGGACACCGGCGACGTGTTCACGTACAGCATGTGGGTCTCCCTGAGCCGCCCCAACTTCACCCGGGCGGTCGACATCTGGGAGCAGGAGGGCCGCGAGACCGAGCCCCCGTACTTCGGCTGGCTCTCGAACGCGATCGCGGGCTACGACCCGACGACGCTGAACCTGAAGACGAACGTCCACACCAGGCCGGTGGGCGAGCCCCCGTACATCGAGCTGGAGCCGACCGGCCACCCCCTGGCCGTCGAGCAGCGGGCGGGCATCATGATGGCCCAGGTCGAACAGATCGCCGCTTTCCACCTGCACCGCACCGACGAGTTCGCCCCGTAACGCGTACCCAAGAAAGAGCGCAAGCAAGCCACCAAGGGCGACCATCGCAACGCGGGGTTTCCGGGGGCTCGGCCCCCGGAGCAGAAATGACGAGAGCGGCACGGTTCGCGTTTTCCGCGAACACATGCCGCCCATCGATCTCGTGGAGCTGTGGGGATTTGAACCCCAGACCCCCTCGATGCGAACGAGGTGCGCTACCAGACTGCGCCACAGCCCCTCCATCCCGCAGCGAACTCGTCGCCGTGGAACGAAGAAAGACTAACAGGGGCTCCAGCACCCCCTCAAACCGACCCTCCCTCAGGCCGTGTGATGCCGGCCGCCGGCCTCATAAGCACGGCCTCGCAGGCCGCCGCCCTTGCGCCGGTAGGAGACCGATCCCCCGTTGGCCACCGCCGGTAGATCCGAATCCTCGCGATCCAGACCCATCGCCGCTCGCCGCACCGCCTCGCGCTCGGCCGCCAGCCTGCGCTGTGCCTCACGGCGAGCGGCAGCACGGCGAGCCTGTTCCCGGCGGACCTCGGCCTGCCGTGCGGCGAGCCAGGCGGCTTCCCGTGCCTGGACCTTGCGGCGGCGGCGGTCGGCGATGGCACGGTTGCGCAGGTGCACGAGGTAGAGCCCGAGCAGCGAACCGGTCACGGCGAAGCTGATCCAGAACCCGGGGCCGACCGCCAGGACGCCGACCAGCTCGATCGCGTTCAGGAGAGCGAGCGCGGCGAAGACCCGGCGGCGGCGGACCACCGCCGGAGTTCCACGGCGCTTGGGTACGCGACGCGCCGGCTTACGTCCTGTGACAAGGCGCAACCGGCGTTCCGGTGGCGTCCCGGAATCATCACCCGATGGGGCGGGTACCGTAACCGTCACCTGCCGGGCGGGGTTGATCGGTCGTTGTCCGGGCACGGTGCGGTGACGGCGCTGGCGTTGTAGCACCCGCGCCGTCGACGACGCCCGCTCCGCGGCGAGGCGCTCGGTTGCGTCGTACCGGCGCACCAGCGCCGGGGCGAGGGCGAGCAGCCCGGCCGCGGCGAGGACGGCGAGGAGCACCGATGTCGGCACCCTCACCCCTCCGTTCCGCCACGGAAAAAGACACGACGTTTGCGAGGTTACGGGCGGTAGCCGTGATATTTCGCGCGCCGCGCCGACAACAGTGACGCAGCCAAGATCATTTAGAGGCGCGTACGCGTTTCCAGCGCGATAACAACCCGCCCTCGGCGACCACTTCTTCGCTGGTCATGGCATATCCGAGATGATCACGCCAACCGCCGTCGATGTGCATGTATCGCTGGTGGTAAGCCTCTTCGCGAAAACCGAGCTTCTCCACGACACGCCGGCTCGGACCGTTCTCCGGCCGAATGTTGACCTCTATCCGGTGCAATCCACCGGGCCCGAAAGCGTGATCCACGGCGAGCGCCAGCGCGGTCGGTATGACGCCCCGGCCGGCCACCCGATAGTCCACCCAGTAACCCGCGTACGCCGACGCGAACGCCCGGCGCACTATGTTGCCCAGGTTCACGTGGCCGACCAGTCGCTCCCGGCCGCCGTCGACCAGGCAGACGGCGAACGGCATGCTGTCGCCACGCCGGGCGGCCCGTTTCATGTCGCGGTAGACGTACCCGAAGGCGCGGGACGAGTTCATCTCGGACCACGGTCCCGGCGGCGCCGACTCCCAGGGCGCCAGCCAGGCCTGGTTGGCGATCCGCACCTCGGACCAGGACCGGGCGTCGCCGCGCTTGTACGGCCGCAGCAGAACGGCACCGTCCGCCAGGACGGCTGGCCATCCAGGCGTGGCCCCGAGCATTCATCGCCTCCGGTCGAGCAGCAGAACGTCAACGGTCGATCCGGCGGCCGCCGTGGTGACCCGTTCCCCGAGGACGAGCAGACCGTTCGCCTCGGACAAACCGGAGAGAGTGTACGGCCCACCGGCGAGTGGCTGCACCGTGTGACCGCCGCCGCGTCGTTCCGCGACGTGCGCCGGCCGGAACTCGCGCAGCCCACCCGGCGACGAGACCGTCTCCAGCAGGTGTGCCTTGACGCTGTGCCGGAACACCGGTTCGGCGCCGGCCAGCAGTTGGATCACCGGCCAGGCCAGCACCTCGAAGCCGATCAGGGCGGCGCCCGGCTCACCGGGCAGGCAGACCACCGGCACCTCTTCGCCGCCGACCGTACCGAAGCCGAGTGAGGTTCCCGGTGAGAGCGCGACGTCGGTGAAGTCGACCTTGCCCCGGCCGGTCCCCGGACGTGACAGAACCCGGCGCAACATGTCGCCGGGTCCGGTGCCGGTACCTCCGGTGGTGATGATCAGGTCGGCGCGCAGCGTCTGGTCCTCCAGGAGGCCGCGCAACCCTTCCGGGTCGTCGTCGCAGATGCCTATCCGGTACGCGAGAGCACCGGCCTCCACCGCGGCGGCGGTCAACGCATGCGAATTGGCGTCGACCACCTGCCCTGGCTGACTGGGACGGCCGACGTCGACCAGTTCGTCGCCGGTGGCCACCACGACCACTCGCGGACTCGGCCGGACCATGACGTGCCCGATCCCGGAGGCGGCGAACGTGGCGACCATCGGCGGGGAGACGTAGGTCCCGGCGCGGGCGAGCACCTGGCCGACCGAGATCTCCTCGCCGGCCCGGCGTACCCCGGAGCCCCGTTTCGGCGCGTGCAGGATCTCCACGGCGGCCATGCCCTGGTCGGTCCAGTGCACCGGGACGACGACGTCGGCACCCATCGGCAGCGGCGCCCCGGCAGCCACCGAGAAGCAGGTGCCGGGAGTGAGCCGGACCGGGCGCCAGCTGGCGGCGCCCAGGTCTCCGACCACGTTGAGGCGTACCGTCCGGCCTTTGTTGTCGAACTTCGGCAGCGACGACGGGTGCGACCCGATGCGCCCGGCGCCGGCCAGGTCTTCCCATCGGGCCGCGTAACCGTCGATCGCTGCCTGGTCGAACGCCGGGAACGGATGCGGCGCGAACACGTCGGCCGCAAGCACGTTCCCGTGCGCTTGAGTGAGGTCGAGGTCGAGCGGAGGCAGCGCCCGCAACCTGCGCAGCACGCTGCCCAGGTATTCGGCGAGAGGCATCAGCTCGTTGGCGGCCGCCTCGGCATCGGCCGTCGCGGTCATCCCTTCTGACCACCGACGAAGTCGGTCAGCCAGGCGCGGAACTCTTCGCCCAGGTCGGGGCGCTGAACCGCGAGCTGGACGACAGCCTGGAGGTAACCGAGCGGCATGCCGGTGTCGTACCGGTGACCCCGGTAGATGATGCCGTGCACCGGGGTGCCGTCGGCCAGGAGCGTCGCCATCGCGTCGGTCAGCTGGATCTCGCCGCCATTGCCCGGCTTGGTGTCCTTGATCGTCTCGAAGATCTTGCCGGGGAGGACGTAGCGGCCCAGAACTGCCAGGTTGCTGGGCGCATCTTCCGGCTTCGGCTTCTCGACGAGCCCGGTTACGCGCACAATGTCGTCTTTGTCGGTTTTTTCCACCGAAGCAATGCCGTAACGGGAAGTTTCGGAAGGCGCTACTTCCATCAGCGCCAGCACGATGCCCCCCGTCGAAGCTTGCAGGTCGAGCATCGAGGGCAGCAGCGGCTTGGACTCCTCGACGAACTCGTCGCCGAGCAGCACCGCGAAAGCGTTGTCCTTACCCACGTGCGACGCCGCGGTGCCGACCGCGTGGCCGAGGCCGAGCGGCTCACCCTGGCGGACCGTGTAGATGTCGGCGAGCTCGCTGGTACGGCGAACGGCGTCGAGTCGCGCCGTGTCACCCTTCTCCAGGAGCCGCTGCTCGACGTCGGGACGACGGTCGAAGTGGTCCACCATCGAGGTCTTGCCGCGGCCGGTCACGAGCAGTACATCGGTGATGCCGGCGGCAGCCGCCTCCTCGACGATGTATTGCAGCACCGGACGGTCGACCACCGGCAGCAGTTCCTTCGGAACGGCCTTCGTGGCCGGCAGGAATCGGGTGGCGAGACCTGCCGCCGGAATCACTGCCTTGACCGCGCGCCCCTGCGCGTTCGTCGTCATTGCGTCACCGCACCTTCGCTGGATCGTGCCCGGATATGCCGCGAGACTATCGGCCACGGGCTTGCCGCGGCGGCTGTGGCCCACCACTGGTGGCCGCAGCGGGATCGAAAGATCCCCGTTCGGCCAGTCGGTACGTATCTCTACCCGCGTTCTTCGCGGCGTAAAGCGCTTCGTCCGCGGCGTCCAGCACCTCCTGCGCGGTGTTGCCGTGTTCCGGGAAGACCGCGATGCCGATCGAGACGGTGATCGAGACTCGGTCGTCGAGGCCGGGGCGGCGCGGGTCGATCGGAACCGGCCATTCACGGACCGCCGCACCCAGCCGCTCGGCCACGATCACACCACCGTACGCGTCGGTCTCCGGCAGCAGCACGACGAATTCCTCCCCGCCCTGCCGGAATGCTACGTCGACTTCCCGCAGCCCGATCCGGATCCGCCGGGCGAACTCGCCCAGCACCAGGTCGCCGGCGGTGTGCCCGTACGTGTCGTTGACGTCCTTGAAGTGGTCCAGGTCGAGAACGAGAACGGTGAGCATCCGGCCGAACCGGCTCGCCCGTTCCACCTCGCGCCGCAGCACCTCGCGCAGGTACCGGTAGTTCCACAGTCCGGTGAGCGGATCGGTCAGCGACAGCCGCTGCGCCTCCTCGTGCACCCGCACGTTGTGCACGGCCACCCCGGCCTGCCCGGCGAACGTCCGCAGGGTCATCAGGTCGGTGTCCTCGAAGCCCGGGCCGCCGAGCCGGTCATAGAGGGCGAGCACGCCGAGGGTTCCCGGCTCGGGGCCGTCCTCGGGCTCCGGGTTCGGCGGCGCGCAGATCGGGACGGCGAGATACGACTCACACGCGGGTTCGTCGGGCGCGCCGCCGGTCGTACCCCGCAGCGGAGTTCCGGTGGCCGCCACCGTGCCGAGCACACCCCGTCCGGCGATCAGCCTGCGCTGCGCCAGCTCGGCGGCGGTCACGTCCCACTCACCGGTCAGCCCGGCGCCGCAGCGGGCCGCGAGCAGCCCGTCCGGCTCGGCGAGCAGGAGCAGCCCGGCACGGGCGCCGGTCGCGGTCATCGCGGTCCGCAGGATCACCGGCAGGATCCGGTCGAGGTCGTGCGTGCTGGACAGCGTGTCGCCGAGGATCGCCAGGTGCCGCCGGAGCTGGTCGCGGCTCGCGGTCAGCGCCTGCACGTAGGACTGCAGCTCCCGGGTCATCCGGTTGAACGTCGCGGCCAGCCGGCCCAGCTCGTCCGGCCGCGGGATCGGCACGCGGGTGTCCAGATCGCCGTTCGCCACCCGATCGGCCGCCCAGGCGAGATCACCGAGAGGCCGGGTGGTGGATCGCGCCAGCCAGCGGGCCGCGAGGATCGCCACCAGAGCGGTCACCAGGACGATGAGCAGCAGGATCGCGTACCGGAAGGTCGGATCGGAGGCCGGAACGGTCAGGCTGAGCGGCAGCGGACTCCCGGGCTCGGCGGCGAGCTCCCGGATCGCTTCCTTGTCGCTCTCCGGACCGGTCGCGCTCAGCGCGACCGTCACGCCTCCGGCTTCGCCGAGGCGCGCGAGCAGGGCGTCATCCACCCGCTGGGCGGCCATCACGGTCACATCCGATGCGTACGCGACCGCGGCGAGCGCCGTGACCGCACCGCCCCGAGGCTCGGCGCAGTCCTGCCAACCGGCCGGCCATCCGCCCTTTCCCAGGACCTCTTCGCGACTGGATCCCCGCACCGCCTGCGTTTTCTGATCAGGACCGGTCACCCGGACGGCGGTTGCCAGGCCTCGGACGATCAGCTGGTCGGCCACTGCGGAACGCTCGGTAACAGGCACCACCGCGACCGCATCAGCGACAGCCTGGAGTTGGCCACAGAACGCGCTCACCGCCGCACTGACGGTAGTCGCGGCATGATCGAGTCGCTCGGCCGTCCGTTCGCGGCTCACCGCGCCGACGGTGAGGGCGACGAAGATTGACCCGAGTAGGACCGGACCGAGCACGACCACCAGAAACGCGCTGGTGAGCCGGCCACGTAGTGTCACACATCCTCCCGGAAGTGGCCCTCTTATCCAGCGATGCTGACATAGTGTGCGCCGTTTGCCGGTTTTCAAAAGGGGGTGTTGCATGTCGGATTTAGCCACTGACGCGGAAAAATCACCACAAAACAAGATCGCGCTGCGCACACGCCTACTCACAGCGCGTCGATCACTTTCGGACCACGAGCTAGCCCAAGCGGCAGCCAAAATCCAAGATCAAACCCTTGCTTTGGTACGCGTGACCGCACCGGCAACGATCGCCGCCTACGTGCCGGTCGGCTCGGAACCGGGCGGAGCCGAGCTTCCACGGCTGCTCGCCGAGGCCCTGCCGCCCGGCGGCCGGCTGCTGCTTCCGGTCCTGATGTCCGACAATGATCTCGACTGGGCGCTCTTCGACGGCACCCTGACGGCCGCACCCCGCGGACTCCGGGAGCCGGGCGGCCCACGGCTCGGCCCGGAAGCCGTACGCGAAGCGGATCTGATCCTGATCCCGGCACTGGCGGTGGGCCCGAGCGGCGTACGAATGGGACGCGGTGGCGGTTCCTACGACCGGGTGCTGGCCCGGCTGGGCAGTCCCGGCCCGCCCACGGTGGCGTTGCTGCATGATGGCGAGATCGTCGACTCCGTGCCGGCCGAGCCCCACGATCGGGCGGTGCGCGGTGTGATCACGCCCACTGGTGGCCTGGTCAGCTTCACCACGTCCACCCCTCAGACAGAGGGCTGAGTGGACGAATTGACCTCCGATGCCGCAACATTGGCACTCGGAGTTGGCGAGTGCCAACAGCCGAACGATCCGGAGGGGCCGTGCCTACCTACCAGTACGCCTGCACCGAATGCGGTGAGCAGCTCGAAGCCGTGCAGTCCTTCTCCGACCCGGCGTTGACCGAGTGCCCGAACTGCCAGGGCAAGCTCCGCAAGGTGTTCAACTCCGTCGGCATCGTCTTCAAGGGCTCCGGGTTCTACCGCAACGACTCCCGCTCCGGAAACGTGAGCGCGGAGAAGCCTGGCTCGGAGAAGTCCGGTTCCGAGAAGTCGGGCTCGGAGAAGTCGGGTGCGGACAAGTCGAGCGCTCCTGCGACGACCTCGTCCTCCTCGTCCGGGGACTCCTCGTCCTCGTCCTCGTCGTCTTCTTCCTCGTCTTCGTCGAGCGCTCCGGCGTCGTCGTCCTCGGGAGCGAAGAGCAGCACGTCTTCCTGAGGTTTTCGCAGCTCAGAACGCGTCGGGCCGGGTTCACGGCTCGGCGCGTTTCGTTGTGTACGCGTACCAAAGTCGTTGGGGTTTTCGCTGTTTGTCCACAGCCCGGAGTTGTCCACAGGGCTTGAACGCCAGGGCGCCGGCAGCGCCTAACGTCCCGATCGTCCGGCCGCACCGGCGCGATCAGGGAGGTTCCGATGGCCCGCGGATCCACAGCCCGGCACGAACGCGCCGCACGTCGAGACGAACGTCTGGATCCGGTGCGCTGGGGCCGCCCCCGGCGCGGCTCCCTGATCCGCGTGACCCTAGCTGCGGTGTTGTTGCTCACATCAGCGGCAGTGCTCTGGCACCAGCCCACGGCAACAAGCCCAGCCGCCCTCGATCCGAGCGCCGCAACCCGGGCCAGCACCGCCCCTGGCGCAGCGGGCGACTCTGACCACGCAGGCGACCCAGCCGGCGGCGCGAGCAACGCGGACGGGCCAGTCGGTGGCGCGGATAGATCGGCGGGCAGCGCGGATGGATCGGCAGGGAGCGGTGATGGCGCTATCCCCGCCGGGATGGTCGGCGTGCCGGTGCGGCTGGCTGATCCGACCGCGCTCACGCTGGTACGAGCCGGTCAGCGGGTCGATCTGCTTCATCCCGGAGATCCCGGCACGGCGGTGGCGAGCAACGCACTCGTACTCGAAGTCTCCGGCAAGGGCGATCCGACCACCGGCGGCCTGCTGCTGGCGCTGCGCCCTGACGAGGCCGAACGCGCCGTCGCGGCCGCCGACCAGGGCTTCGCAATCCTGATCAGACCAGGATGACCAGGCCGCTCAGGCCGGGATGACCGTGCTGCTCAGCCCCAGTGCGGTGGCCGGTCCTCGTAGAGCCGGTCGTCGTTGGTGTCGCCGCGCTCGCCCCAGCCTCGCTCCGTGTCGTCGCGGGTCTGCTCGGGCAGCACCGGCGCCTCCTCGGACTCGAAGTCGACCACTCGCTCAGCGTCGGCGTCCCGTTCGGGGCCGTCCAGGATGTCCACACCGAAAAGCTTAAGCCGACGGCAACACGGCCGTCGTCCCACTCCGGCTGTACCGTCGGTGAACGTGACATCCCCCACCAGCGACCCGGACGACGCGTACTGGCAACGGCCCGACCCGTCCGCCGACTCACTCGGCCGCCCGGAGCGGGACAATCAACCCGCCTCGGGCCTGAACAACCCGGGCGCCGGCTATGCGGGCCCGCCCCGGACCGACCCGCCGGCTCCGAACTGGCGCCCTCCGACGATCGCCTACCCGCCGCCGCCCCGCGGCATGCCCGGCCAGGACATCGACGCCCTGGACGAGGCAGAGGGCTCAGCCCGCACGGTGACATACGGCGTGGGCCTAGTGGCCGGCGCGGTCTCGGTAATCCTCGTCTGCCTGCTCTGCGCAAGAGTCTTCTTCTGACCACCCAGCGACAGGCACCCGTAGCTCAGGACGCCCGTCGCTCGGGGCGCCCGTCGCTCGGGGCGCCCCTGGCTCGGGGCGCCGTCCTGGTCGTGCCGGACGCGGGCCTGCCTTAGCGCGGCCCAAGATCGCGCGGGTCCGACGGGTGTGTCGATTTAAGGTTCGCTACGCCCCCAAAATCGACACGCACCCCGCGAACCACCTGCCCTGTGTCGATTTCAGGTGCGATACGCGCCTCAACTCGACACACACCGGGCAGGATGCACGCGGCGGGATGCCTCGGCGGGATGCCCTCGGCCCCGCCGAGCTGACCGAACCCGGCCGCAGGGGCGAGCCGTAGCTCAGACACCTCGTAGAGCACGACTCGGGCCGGCTGGTCAGTAGGTGCCCCAGACCGCGTTCGCCCCGGTGTCGCCGGTGTTGAAGATGTAGTAACCGGTGACCGCGGCCAGCACCACGATGACCACGGCGAACGCGATGTCCGCGAGCTTCGGCAGCGCCGCGCCCGCCCGGGACGTGAGTACCACCAGCACCAGGCTCACCACGCCCAGCGCGATCGACAGCCACATGGTGATCGTGCCGTAATTCATGTGGTCGTCGAGGATCACCTTGCCGGGGCCGGACATCCCGTTGTCGAGGAGCCGGTTATAGAGCTCGGTCCCGGACAGCTTCGACACCACCGCGGAGATCGGCGCGACGACCGCGAGCAGTGCCACGGCCCAGCCGATCTTGGCTCGCCAGCGTGCGACCAGGGCGTAGACGATGCTTCCAAGGGCGAGCAGGGGTACGAAAATGACTGCGGCGTGGAGTACGAGGATATGTACCGGTAAACCGTTGACCTGGTCGAACACCATTCCTCCTCGATCCGGGCGTACGCGGGACCATAAATTACGTGACGACGCAAAGATCTTATGGTGATGGCCGCCGGTGTGACGACCGTCCCGATCGGTTCACGGCCGGTGGCGTGTTGTCGTGTACCGATGTCCGGCAATGAGGAAAGCCACCACCACCGCCTGACCACGAGCGGAACCCCGTCCGGCGTGGCACGCTGGATGGCATGACGGGAGATGTCGGCCTGTTCGGACCGGATTCGGTCACCTGGAAACTTCACCGCGAGCCGATCCTGCTCCTCGGCGGGCTCCGTTCTCTCTATCTCCAGGCGCTGCACCCGCGCGCCGTCGCCGCGATCGCGCAGAACTCCGGTTACCGCTCCGACCCGTGGGGTCGCTTGATGCGCACTTCCGATTATGTCGGCACGGTCATCTACGGCAGCAACGACGAGGTGTCCGAGGCCTCCTCCCGGCTGCGCCGGCTGCACGCACGGATGTCGGCGACCGATCCGCGTACCGGTGAGAGGTTCCGGATCGACGAGCCCGATTTGCTGCGCTGGGTGCACGTCACCGAGGTCGAGTCGTTCCTGAGCACGGCGGTGCTTTCCGGCGTACGCCTCACCGCCGACGAGGTCGACGGCTACTACACCGAGCAGCGGCGTTCCGCGGAGCTCGTCGGCCTCGACCCGGCCACGGTGCCCGGGACAGCCGCCGAGGTGGAGGCCTATTACGCGGCGATGCAACCGGAGCTCGGCCTGACCCG
Source organism: Actinoplanes lutulentus (assembly GCF_003259845.1). GTDB lineage: Bacteria > Actinomycetota > Actinomycetes > Mycobacteriales > Micromonosporaceae > Actinoplanes > Actinoplanes lutulentus. Next base: position 277,129 of record NZ_QLMJ01000006.1, on the reverse strand, counting down.
CGACGGGGCGGAGACGGCGCTGTTCCTCACTGTGCCGCCGGTGCCGTCGACGTGGGGCAGCCGGGCGTTCCGCCTCGGGCTCACGCTCGGGCCGCCCCGCTGGGCGTACCTCGGTGTCGCGAGCACGGCGATCGGCCTGCTGCCGGGCTGGGCCCGGAAAATGTACGGCGGAGTCGGCTGGCCCGGCACCGACCTGGCCGCCCGCATCTCGGTCCGCGGCCTGCGCGCCCTGCTGACCGGCGTCCTGGCCACGCTGCCCGAGCAACACCGCGTCGCCCCGATGAGACGAGCAGCCCTGGAACGCGCCAAGGCCACCAGCGCCCAACACTAGAGCGCGCGAAAACCGCCGACACACGGCTCAGCCGCACGCAAAGCCGCCAACGCGCAGCTCAGCCACACCGCACCAAGCCACCAGCACCCCTCAAGCGCTGAGGTGCTCCACCGCGGTCCACGGCTCCTTGCCGGCCACCCCAACACCGGCCGGACACGACTTCCGGAAATCGCACCAGCTGCACAACGACCCCGGGTTCGTCGGGAACGTAGCGTCCGGGTCGGCGCCGGCGGCCACCGCTTTCTCTGCCGCCACGATGTCCATCGCGGTCTCCTCGGCGCGGCGGATCTGCCGGGCCAGCGACTCCTCGGTGTGCTCGTGCGCGGCCACCGTCCCGGTCGGCAGGTGGTGCAGCTCCACCCGGCGACACGGCCGGCGGAAGACACGCTCCGCCGCGTACGCATAAAGGGCCAAAGCCTGCGACCCCCGAGCGTCGTCGGCGTCCAGCCCCGATCGGCCGGTCTTGTAGTCGACGATCACCGCCTCCGGACCGTCCGGGCCGGCGCGGCCGTCGATGCGGTCGGCTCGGCCGTTCAGCGCCAGGATCGACGTTTTCGCGGCGACCGTCCGCTCGACGCCCAGCGGCTCGTCAGCCGGGTCGAGCGTCGCCACGTAACTCTCGAGCCAGTCCAGAGCCCGCTGGTAAGTGGCTCGCTCCTGCTCGACGTCGCGGTATCCCTCGCGTACCCAAGTGCTCTTCAAAAGGGTGGGCAGCGCGCCTGGCGCGCGTCGCTCGGCAGGCAGGCCGTACCAGTTCTTCAGGGCTGTGTGGACGCTCGCGCCGAGCGAGTTGTGCGCCCAGGGCGCGCCTTTCGGCGGCGACGGGCGATCGATGTAGGTAAATCGATATCGGCGGGGGCAGTCCGCATATGCCCCGAGCTTGCTCGGCGTGCAGACGAAGAGCTTCTCCGGCATGCCGGCAAAACCGAGCTGCTCCGGAACGACGGCGCGAGATTTGGTGGGGGGCACGCCACAATCCTGCCAGCACCCCCCGACAAGAATTTCAGAGCAGGTGGCTGTACGACTGCACGAAAGCGAAGATGGCATCCGCGATGAGCTGGACCGCGATCGCCGCGAGGAGCAGGCCGGCGATCCGGGTGAGCACCTCGATGCCGGCCGGGCGCAGGAGCTTCACGATGATCCCGGAGAACCGCAGGACCAGCCAGACCGTGGCCATCACCGCGACGATGCCGGCCGCGATGATCAGGTATTCGTCGGTGCTCTCGGCCCGCTGCACGAAGAGCATGGTGGCGACGATCGCACCGGGTCCGGCCAGCAGCGGAGTGCCGATCGGCACCAGCGCGACGTTGCTCGTGCCGCCGCCCTGATCGGTGGGCTCGTCGGTCTTGCCGGTGAGCAGTTGCAGCGCGACAAGGACCAGCAGCAGGCCACCGGCCGCCTGAAGCGCCGGAAGTTGCACATGGAGGTAATCGAGGAGCGTCTGTCCAGCCACGGCGAAGCCCACGATCACGCCGAGGGCGAGCAGCACGGCCTGCGTGCCGGCCCGGTGGCGGGCCTTAGCCGGCATGCTGCCGGTGAGCGCGAGGAAGACCGGGACCATGCCCGGAGGGTCGACGATCACCAGCAGAGTCACGAAGAACTCGCCGAACAGCTTGACATTCACCCGATCAAGGTAGGGCTCGGCCCATTTTTCCGCAGGCTGCTGGGGCGATCGTCACCCTGTGGTCACCCCAGGACGGGCACTCCGGTCGCGGCGGAGACGATTTTCTCGTACATCTCGGGCGCGGTCTGGAAGGCGCCCAGCTTGACCGTCTTGTGCGTACCGTGAAAATCGGACGAGCCGGTAACGGCGAGGCCGAGCTGATCGGCCAGTGCACGGATCTGCTCCCGCTCCGCCGGCGTGTGATCCTCGTGGTCGGCCTCCAGGCCGAACAGGCCCGCATCAGCCAGCTCGACAATCAGCCGATCGGGAACAACCCGACCCCGGACCGTCGCCCGCGGATGGGCAAACACGGTCACGCCCCCGGCATCACGCACCGCACGCACGGCCTCGAAAACATCAAGATCAGACTTGGGTACGAAATAACGGGCGCCCAGCCACTTGGAGGCGAACGCTTCCGTGGTCGTGCCGACCAGACCAGCCCTGATCAGCGCCTGAGCGATGTGCGGCCGGCCCACCGAGCCACCCGCCGCGTACTCCTGGACCTCGGCCCAGGTGATCGGCACCCCGTCCGCCCGCAGTTTCTCGACGATCTTCTCGGCGCGCTGCTCCCGATCGCTGCGCAGCCGGATGAGTTCGGCCGCGAGCAGTGGCTCCGCCGGGTCGAAAAGGTACGCCAGAAGATGCAGCGCGATGGCCGGCTCAGCACCGTGCCACCGGCAGGAGAGCTCGGCGCCGCGCACCAGCGTGAGGCCGTCGGGCCGGGCCGCGGCAGCCTGATCCCAGCCACCGGTGGTGTCGTGGTCGGTGATCGCGAGAACGTCCAGCCCGGCGGCGGCGCCGGCACGCACCAGCTCGGCTGGTGTGAGTGTGCCGTCGCTCGCCGTCGAATGGCAGTGCAGGTCGATTCTCAGGCGTCGTCTCCGTCGTCCTCTTTGCCCAGCCGAGCCTCGACGGCCTGCGGCTCGTACATCTCCTCGACCACGCGGAGGTAGAGCTCGTTCGGGTTGGGCAGGTGCTTGACCTCGCGCAACGCCTGGTCCTGGCCGGCCGACTCCAGCACGAAAGTGCCGTAACTGAGCATCCGGCCGAGGGCCGACTGCTCGTATTTCATGTCGGTCACCCGGAGGAGCGGCATCATGGCCACCTTCCGGGTGATGATCCCGTTGACCACCATCACGCGCTTGTTGGTCAGGATAAATCTGTCGAAGTACCAATCGAAGACACGCCAGGCGACCCAGCTGATCACACCGAGCCAGACCAGGACGGCAACCGTGACCATGCCGTCGATGTTCTGGCGGGTGAGGAAGCCGGCGAGATATCCCAATACGAGAGTCGCGCCGGCGCCGATCGCGATCGGTGTCGTCAGATGGATCCAGTGCCGTTTCCACTCACCGCGGTACCGCTCGGTGGGGAAGAGGTAACGAGCGACCAACGTGGTCGGTTCATCCTCGAGCGGCAGGAACCGGCGCGGGCCACCGCCCTGGTCCAAGCCCTCCAGCTCCTCCTGAGTGAACGAAGGAGGCTGGTACTCGGTGGAATCCTCGTAGACGTCGTCGGCACGCCGCTGGCCGCGTGCGTACGCGGCATCGTCCCCATAGGGGTCGTCGAACGCCGGGTCGCGGAACCCGTAGTCCTCATCGTCGTCCCGAGGGCGCCGGGCACCCTCGCCTCGCGTGTCGCGCGGCTCGCCAGGATCCATGTAGCGATGCTATGCGACGAGGTCGGTAAAGAAGGTGCCGAAGCCTCGTGCGATGTCGGCGATCGTGCCTCCGAGCGACTCGAAGACCGCCGCGGCGGATCTCGGGTTGAAGGCAATAAAGAAGATCAAGAATGCGATGCCAAGCCAGGTGAGGACCTTCTTGATCATGGCGGGCCTTCTCCTCCGGTGCGGGTTGCGTTCAGCGCCGCGGCAGTACTGACGGTATCAGCTTCGTCGCTTCGTGTGAACAAAGTGTCCAGAAAGCCGATTGTCAACACCACAGGTCACACCCGACAGAGTTAGGCACGACCGTGCAGGTAAGGCGTTGGCGCTCCGAACACCAGCTCGGGCGGCACCCCTTCGGAGAGGTCGTGCAGAACGACGTGCTCCGCGAGTAGATAGCCCGCGCTCGCTGGCCACGCTACCGCATAGAGCCACATTCCTTTGGCCTCACTCACGTAGGCACTTCGATCTTCCGGTGACTTTACACACCACAGTGGAGTCGGGTGCCCAGCCGCTTTGATCTTCGCGTGTGGACCGGTGTGCTCGGACAGCGCCTCGGAGAGCAGGTGACCCGGGTCGAGCCCGGGTATGCCGGCGAACCGGGTACCGAGACCGACACCCGGTTGCTCGGCGACCAGGACGAGATCCGCCGGGCCACCGCCGAGCGGTTCCGGACCACTGCACGCGAGCACCGTGGCCCGTACGCCGAACCGGTCATCACCCGACCAGCCGACCCCGGTGACCATCCACCCGGACGGCAGCGGCCAGGGGCACCAGAGCGGTATCCGCTCCGCGCTCGAAGCGGACTCCCGCAGGACCGCACCGACGATCTCCGCGCTGATGTGCTCGGCGACATGAAACGGCGGAACGTCCCCACAGTTGTCGCAACGCCAGGTGCTGTGCATCAGGTCCGGCTTCCGGACCTGAGCTGCACATCTGGGGCAACTCACTGTGACACCCACACTCCATACCGTGCGGGTCGGCCGGTCCGCCGTCAAGCGAATCGGTGCTTTTCGTCAGTGCCCTCAGCTCGGCGACGGCGCTTTTTGCCAGCGGCCTCGGCTCGGCGACGGCGCTTTTCGGCGGCCTGCTCAGCTCGGCGACGGGCCCGCGTGAGCCCGGATCCATGCGTGCATGGCGATGCCGCTCGCCACTCCGGCGTTGATCGAGCGGGTCGAGCCGTACTGGGCGATCGAGAACAACTCGGCACACGCCGCCCGCGCCGGATCGGACAAGCCGGGCCCTTCCTGGCCGAAGAGCAACACGCAGCGCCGCGGCAGAGTGGTCGTCTCCATCGGGCGCGACCCGGGCAGGTTGTCGATCCCGACGATCGGAACGCCGGAGTCCACCGACCAGGCCACGAATTCCTCGATGGTCGGGTGGTGCCGGACATGCTGATAACGATCGGTGACCATGGCGCCCCGGCGATTCCACCGCCGCCGGCCCACGATGTGCACCTCGGCGGCGAGGAACGCGTTGGCGTTGCGGACGACAGTGCCGATGTTGAAGTCGTGCTGCCAGTTCTCGATGGCGACGTGGAATCCGTGCCGCCGCTCGTCGAGATCCGCGATCACGGCTTCCCGGGTCCAGTACCGATACCGGTCGACGACGTTGCGGCGATCGCCCTGTTCGAGCAGCTCGGGATCGTACTGCTCACCGACCGGCCACTCGCCGGGCCAAGGGCCCACGCCAACCTCGGTAAATTGGTCCTCGCCCGCCGTCATGGGGCGTTACGCTACCGATCCCACGCCGGGACATGATCTACGGCGGGCCTCTGCCTGAATTTCGGCAGGAGACGCAATGAGCGGCGGGGCCCTCCCCGGCACCCGCCGCCCACGCTCTGTTGTGGAAGAGTTTGCCTCACGGTCCGTATCCATGTGAAGGACTTTCAGGTGTGAGCCAGCTCACATTTAAGTTTCTTTCCTATTTATTTCTCGGCGCGGGCGCGCTCCCGCAGCGGCCGCACAGGCAGGACAAACGGGCTGCTTGCGATCAACTGGGACGAAGCAGCCGCATTGATCGTGTCGCCAATCAGACACCGTGCGCCTACATTCAGTTACCATGAGTTGCCCGGCCGCCTTGGCGCCCCCGGCTCGCAAAAGGTGCCGCACGCCACGTGTGCCGGCACTCCCCGCGGGAATGGGAAGTGGGTACCAGAGGTTTCACCGGACGAAAGCGATTCGGAGCAGACGGAGGCATCATGGCGACGGTTGCGCTCACCGCAGCGAACTTCGACGAGGTCACCGGCAAGGACGGCATCGTCCTGGTCGACTTCTGGGCCAGCTGGTGCGGGCCCTGCGTTCGCTTCGCACCGACCTACGAGCGGTCCTCGGAGAAGCACTCGGAGATCACCTTCGGCAAGGTGGATACCGAGGCGGAACAGGCTCTGGCCGCGAAGTTCGACATTCGTTCGATCCCGACGATCATGGCCATCCGCGACGGCGTCGTGGTCTTCGCCCAGCCGGGCGCACTCCCCGAGTCCGCGCTGGAGAGCCTGATCGAGAAGGTCGAGCAGCTCGACATGGGCGAGGTGCGTGAGCAGATGTCCGCACACCGCAAGGCCGCTCACAGCGAGCCGGCCAAGGCGGAGACCGAGACCGCGGCCGCAGGCCGCAGCTAACCCAGCGACACTCAAGGCCCGCGGACCACTTCCGGTCCGCGGGCTTTTTCATGGGTACGCACTAAGGGCCGGATTTTCAGCCCTCATTTTTCCCGCCACCCATCCGAGTAGCGGCATGGACAGGTGATCGAACATGTGTTCGAATATCTGCCATGCGATGGTCCCACCTGTCGGCTCCCCCCGACGGCTCGCTCTCGGGCCGGGCGGTGTCAGCGGCCCCACTCCTGCCGCTGGCGCTGCCCGGCGCCACGGTCCGCACCTTCGACACGCCTGGCTTCGCCGGCATGACGTTTTATGAGGTGCGCGCCAAATCCCTGATCAACCGGGTTCCCGGCGCTTCCCGCGTGCCGTTCGAGTGGACCATCAACCCATACCGCGGCTGCTCACACGCTTGCACGTACTGCTTGGCCGGTGATACGCCGATCCTGCTCGCCGACGGCTCCACCCGGCCGCTCGCCGAGATCCGCCCCGGCGACGCGGTGATGGGCACGATGGGCGCCGGCCCGCACCGGCGTTACGTGCCGACCACGGTCCTCGACCACTGGGCCACCAGCAAACCGGCCTTCCGGGTCACCCTCTCCGACGGCACCCGGCTGGTCGCGAGCGGCGACCACCGCTTCCTCACCGACCGCGGCTGGCGGCACGTCAGCCCCTCCGAGCCGGATCTGCCCGCGCTCGCGATCGGCGACCTGATGTTCGGGGTGGGCCGGTTCGCCGATCCGCCCAAGGAGTCCCCGGATTACCAGTCCGGGTTCCTCTGCGGCCTCGTCCGCGGTGACGCCTCAGGCGGCGGCACGGCCCGCGAGGGCGACGCGTGGATCCGCGCCGACGGCTACCTCGACGACATCTCCCTCACCGAGGCGCTGCGCTGGCCGGAGCTGCCGACCGGCGATTGGTACCGCGGCTTCCTAGCCGGCGCCTACGGCGCGACCGGGCACGCCGAGCGGCTGGCTGTGGTGTTCGCCAGCGACGACCCGATCTACCTCGACCGCGTCTGCGAGGCGCTGGCCCATCTGGGTCTCGCCACCCGGCGTCCGGTCAGCACCCGGCGTCCGGCCGGCACCCGCCGCGCCGGCTCGCCGTCCGAGCGCGTCGAGACGGAGCGCCACCTTGAGGCGGCCCTGCGGTTCCGGCACATGACCGGCGCGCCTCAGGCCCCGCTGGACGCCTCAGGGGTGGGTGTGCGGGCCAACCGGCGGCTCGCCGTCGCCGACATCGAGGACCTAGGCCTCACCCTGCCGCTCTTCGACATCTCCACCGGCACCGGCGACTTCATCGCCGACGGGGTGGTCAGCCACAACTGCTTCGCCCGCAACACGCACACCTACCTCGACATGGACGCCGGCCACGACTTCGACACCAGCGTCGTGGTGAAGGTGAACGCCGGCGACCTGATCCGCCGCGAGCTGGCAAACCCGCGCTGGTCCGGCGCCCCGATCGCGATGGGCACCAACGTCGACGTCTACCAGCGCGCCGAGGGCCGTTACCGCCTGATGCCGGAGATCCTCGCCGCCCTGCGCGACCACGCCAACCCGTTCTCCATCCTCACCAAGGGCACCCTGATCCTGCGCGACCTCGACCTGCTCCGGCAGGCAGCCGAGGTGACCGAGGTCGGCCTCTCCTTCTCCGTCGGCTTCGTCGACGAGCAGGTCTGGCGCTCAGCCGAGCCCGGCACCCCGAGCCCGCACCGCCGCCTGGACGCGATCCGCCGCCTCACCGACGCGGGCTTCCCGATCAGCGTCCTGATAGCCCCGATCCTCCCCGGCCTCACCGACACCGAGGACTCCATCGATGAGACAGTCGCCGCGATAGCAGCCGCCGGGGCGACGAGCGTGATCCCGATCCCGCTGCACCTGCGCCCCGGAGCCCGCGAGTGGTACGCCGCCTGGATCGCCCGCGAGCACCCACATCTGCTCCCCAGGTACCGCGAACTGTTCGGCAAGGGCTCCTACTCCCCGAAGAGCTACCAGGACGAAGTGACGGCCAGAGTCCGCCAGGCCACCCGCCGCCACGGCCTGCACCGCCCGACCCAGCCCACCACGCCCAACCAGCCCACCACGAGCAACCAGCCGATCGCCCGCGACCAGCCGATCGCCCGCAACCAGTCGATCACTCGCGACCAGTCCACTACCCGCGACCAGTCCACCACCCGTGACCAGCCCACCACCCGTGACCAGCCCGGCCCCAGCCCTCGCCCCACCGCGTCCGGCCAGCCCCAGGATCCCCACCAGCTGACCCTCCTGTGACCCGCCGAACCAGCCGCGCCCCGGTCGGGGGGCCGGGGCGCGGCACCCACATCCCAGGGCCTGTGCCCGCGCTCCCGTGCGAGGTCGCGTGGGTGTTGAGCGTGGATACAGTTGATTCATGCGGAGTGCTCAGCAGATCCTCGCGGACGCCAAGGTCATCGCCGTAGTCGGCGCCTCACGGGATCCCTACAAGCCGTCGCACACGGTGCCTCTCCAGATGCTGCGGCACGGCTGGCGGATCATCCCGGTCAACCCGTTCGTCGCCGAGGTGTTCGGGGTGCCGACCGTCCCCACGCTCGCCGACCTGACCGAGCCGGTGGACCTGGTCAACATCTTCCGCCCGGCACGGGACGCCGTGGACGTGGTCCGACAGGCCGCCGAGATCAAGGCCCCAGCCGTCTGGCTGCAGAGCGGCATCGCCTCAGCCGAGGCCCGCCGCATCGCCGAGGAGGCAGGCATGGATTACGTCGAAGACCGCTGCCTAGCCGTCGAACGCGCCCTGGGCCAGCTGACCAAACTCCCCTGACCAGCACCAGGCTTGCCCCACGACTGTTTCCGCAGCGCTGACCCCGCTGGCCAATGGAGCCACCCGCTCACCACGTGCGGGTGGCTAGTTCAGGATCGAGGCAAGTTCCGCCCTGTCGACCGCTAGTTGCCTAGATCGTGGGCTGAGGCCGCACCCGTGCCGCAGGCGACCGCGCGCATCCCGCAGCACAGATCGCTGTCACGGAACGTAGCGCATCTTCGGGCCGCAGCGTCGATCTTGGAGAACCGTGGGTCCTATGACCCCCGCAGAACTCCACAAACGCGTAACGCGGGCCGTTGTCGATCATTGCCCGACCACGCCGCGTAACGAACAACCGGATCGTCCAACGGCGGGTCCACTCCGATCGGCGGGCCGAGGGCACTCTGCTGCGCGCGCTCCGCCCGTGCGTGTCGAGTTGAGGCGCGTATCGAACCCGAAATCGACACAAGCCCGCGATTCGCAGGGTGCGTGTCGAATTTGGGGGCGTACTGAACCCAAAGTCGACACACTCGTCGGGGCTACGCGATCGTGGGCTTCCGGCGCGGCCAGCCCCGGCCCAGCCCAGCCCGCCCAACCCGCCCGCCTGCCCAGCGCGGCCCGCCTGCCCAGCGCGGCCCGCCTGCCCAGCGCGGCCCGCCTGCCCAGCGCGGCCCGCCTGCCCAGCGCGGCCCGCCTGCCCAGCGCGGCTGGGCTGGCCGGACGGCGGGAACGGGGATGGGCCCCGGCTGGGTGGTTAGCGGAATTGGGCCTCTCGGACGCTGTTGCCGCCGTCCACCACCAGCATCTGGCCGGTGATGTAGGAGGCTGCCGGGGAGCACAGGAACGCCACCGCCGCGGCTACCTCGTCGGGTGTGCCGGGGCGGCCGATCGGGGTGCCCAGGCCCTGCTTGATCTCGGTGACCGTCGACGCGGCGGTGTAGATCGTGCCGGGGGCCACGCAGTTGACGTTCACGCCGTCGGCGACCAGTTCCATCGCCAGTGCCCGGGTCAGGCCGACGACCCCCGCCTTCGCCGCCGCGTAGGCCGCCTCGGTGGGAAGGGCGTTCACCGGGCCCGCCGTGGCGGACAGGTTGACGATGCGGCCCCAGCCCCGCTCTGCCATGCCGCTCACGAAGGCGCGGCTGCACAGGAACGCGGTGCTCAGGTTCCGATCGATTTCGGCCTTCCACTCGTCGAGGGTCAGCTGGGCCACGGGGCGCAGGACCTCGGGACTGGTACGGCTGGCCAGGCCGGCGTTGTTGACCAGGACCTCGACGTCACCGAGCGAGTCGGTGATCGCGTCGGCCAGGGCGCCGACCTCGGACTCGTCGGTCAGGTCGGCTACGAAACCGGTCACGCCGAGCTCGGAGGCCCGTTCGTGGATCCGGCGGGTTGTCGACACGATGGCCACGCGGGCGCCCAGGTTTCGCAGGCGGCGCGCGGTCGCGTATCCGATGCCGTCCGGGCTGCCGGCGCCGGTGACCAGCGCGACCTTCCCGTCCAGGCGCATGGTGACCGGCGCTCCGCCGGATTCTTCGATCTCCGCTTCCACGATATCCATCATGTCCGGTTCGGCGGGCCGATCGGGGTCGGACCCGGAAGCACCGGAACGCGGTGGACGGCCATCAGCGGGGCGGGTGGCGTCGCGCCGGGACGGACTACCCCCGGCGGAACGGGCGTCGAAGACCATGCGGCGATCCTGCCCGCTCCCGCAAGCCGGGGCAAACATGCTGTCACCGTGGCGTACCGCGGGTTCTCCGAGCCGGACGTTGATCCGACAACGCGAAAGGCACCCCAAACCCGGAAGAGAGACGACCGCGGGATCAGCCGCCGGCTTCCGGTACGACCTTCCTTCCGCTGGTCAGCGGGATGACCGGGCCTTCTTCGACGAAAACCAGGGGAGCCTCGGCGCCGTACCGCGCGGGCAGTTGGAGACGGGCCTGGTCGATGTCCCGGGTTCCGATCTCCACGCCGACGCCGTCGTGCCGGCTGCCGACAGTGACGATCCGCACGCCCTGCTCCACCCAGTAGTGGAGATCGGCCACCACCCGTTCCTGCCAGCCGGTCAGCTCAGCGACGGCGTGCGCCGAGTCACGTACGACGATGCAGGCGTCCTCGGCACTGCTCCGGATGAAATCGTCGAATCCGGCGGACGGCACGCGGTAGACGACCGCCCGTACGCGTTTCTGGTCGATCTCCATGCCGGAGTACCGCTCCGCGAACCGGTCCCGGCCGCCGACGTCGATCCGCTCCATCGCGTCGGAGAGCACGGTCGGGGTGATCGGCACCCGGACCTTGCCGTTGACGGTGTACTGCGGCGCCCGGGCGAACGCGCATCCCGCGGTACGCCAGCCGCCGACCAGGCCGGCTCGTTCCGGCGGACGCCCAGCCCCGTCGAGCGCACCGCACCCGGCCACGCTCAAGGTCAGCGCTGCCAGAGGCGCTATCCGAGCCAGCACCCGGACCATCCGATCGCGATGCATCGCACTCCCCCTCGGTTTCCCCCGATTGCTGGTGCAACGAGCGGAACCGCGCCCTGGGTGACGGCCCAGAGCCGTACCCGATAAGACAGGTTGTGCGGCGGAAGGCGTACAGAAAGAGGGTTTTGTCTTTTATCAACCGAAATCAGGACCGAAATCAGGACCCAACTCGGAACCGGAATCAGGGCGGAGGAGCGGCCCGCCCGGCGCGCGCCGCGCCGATGATCACCACGGCGACACCGGCGAGGAGCAGCGCCAGGCCCGGCAGCGAACCCGGGCGGATCTCCTGGCCGAGCCACCACCAGGCGATCAGCGCGGCGCCCGGCACCTCCAGCAGGATCAGCACGCTGACCGCGGTCGCCGACGTGTGCTGGAGCGCATAACTGAACATCGAGTGCCCCAGCAGCTGCGCGCCCACCACCAGGGCGAGAATCGCCGCCCAGGTCCGTCCGTCGTAACCGCTCAGCTTCGTGCCGGAGCCCACGCACACGACCAGCAGGATCACGCCGCACGTGCCGTAACAGATCCAGGTGTACGTCGTCGTGCTCAGCGAGATCCGGGCCCGCTCGCCGAGGGCCGTGTAGACCGCCGCAAACATGCCGCCGGCCAGCGCGAGCACGTCGGCGAACACGGCCTGTGAGGAGACTCCGAAGTCGGCGCCGGTGGCCCAGGCCGCTCCGGCGACCGCGAGGCCGATGCCGATCCAGCCGGTGAGCGACGGGCGGCGGCCCTGCGCGGCCGCGATCAGGCCCTGCCAGACCGGCTGGGTGGCGACCAGCGCGGTGGCGGTCGCGACCGTACCGAGTTGGACCGCCGGCATCCAGGTGGAGAAGTGCGCGGCAAGGGCAATTCCGGCAAGAACGCAGAAAAGACCCTCGCGCCGCAGCGGCCCACTGATGATTCCGGTCACCTCGGTGCGCCGGGATGCCAGCACGACAGGAGTGAGTGCCGCCGTCGCGAGCGCGTTGCGCCAGAAGGCGACAGCGAGCGCCGGTGCCGCGGCGAAAGCGATCAACGGTCCCGAGGACGAGACCGCCAGGATGGCCACGACCAGCGCAATCACCGTTGTCGGCGGCGGCAGAATTCCAGATCCAATTCCTTGGGTACGCGTGATCGAAGCGGCGTCTTGACGCGGTGAGCGCATATTCATCCCCGGCCGTCGCTTCTTGCACAGCCGAACTGCGCAAGTTGCAGATGTCTATTGGCTGACAGTGACGGAGTGGCTACAGTCACCGACGGCTCCTCTGCCGTTTTCTTCCCTCGATGCCCTGGAGGCCGATTTACATGCCCGCATACCGTGCGGTCGTGTTCGACTTTTTCGGCACCTTGACCCGTTCTGTCCAGCGCGGCCCCCAGCACGCGGACATTGCCCGGTCGCTCGGTGCCGACCCCGAGACCGTCACCGGCGTCCTCGACCGGACCTTCCGGGCCCGGGCCTGCGGACGGTACGGCTCGGCGGAAGCCACCCTCCGCTGGGTGATCGAGCAGGCCGGTGGCCGGCCACGCCCGGGCGCCATCCGCGCCGCCATGCCGGCCCGGATCGACGCGCTGCGCGCCGACACCCGGCTGCGGCACGACGCGGTCAGCGCGCTCACCGCCATCCGGGGCCGGGGCGTACGCACCGCGTTGATCAGTGACTGCACCCACGAACTTCCCGCCTTCCTGCCGGGCCTTCCGGTGGCGCCGCTGCTGGACGCACAGATCTACTCGGTCGAGCTCGGTGTCTGCAAACCGGATCCCGCGATCTACCTGGCGGCCTGTGAGCGACTCGGCGTTTTCCCGGAGGACTGTCTCTACGTCGGTGACGGCGGCAGCCACGAGCTGACCGGCGCGGCCGCGGTCGGGATGACGCCGGTCCGGCTGGCCGCCCCGGATCTCGCGAACCATCTGGTCTTCGACGCCGACACGAATTTCGCCGGGCGCACCGTGCGATCGCTGACCGATGTGCTGGGACTGCTCCACCACACGCCGGCGATGGCAGGATGACCCGGTGACCTCTGGCGTGCTCGACGAGGCGATCAAGAAAGCGGCGATCGCCTGGATCTCGGTAGGCGACGGTCCGGCGTACGCCTTGTGGTGCATGCCGGCCGAGAACTCGATCGTGGTGGTCAGCGGGCCGGGTGAGCAGTTCGCACCCGGGCTGGCCGAGGCGGATCGGGCCACGGTCCGGCTGCGCGGTGATCACGGCGGCCTGATCGTGGTGACCGAGGCCGTGGTCGAACGGCTCGTCCCGGGCAGCGAGGAGTGGGGTTCGATCGCGCCCGCGCTGGCCGGCAAGCGTCTGAACGCGTCGGGTTCGGCCGACGAGGTCGCGGCGCGGTGGGCGGCGAACGACTGCGCGGTGGTCCGGCTGGTCCCGGCCGCCGAGTCCGCTGTCGGCGCTCCCGACCTACCGGCCGAGTCCGCGGCGGAGGCGCCCCGGGAGACACCGGCCCGGGTGGAGACGCGAAAGCCGTTCCGCCTGCACCGGGTTCGCAAGCGTTAGACGGGTCAGCCGACGAACGGCGGGACCGCGATCTCGCCCTTGGCTATCGCGCAGACGTGCCCGGCCACCGTCGCTGACGTCGCCGTGCCGCCTTTCGCGGTCACCGTGCAGTCCAGCAGGGACGGCCGCTTCATCTCGTGGCCCTGATGCACCCGATACGCCGACTCGCCGTCACCGGGCAGCAGGCCTTCCGCGACCAGCCACACGCCCAGGCCGAGCGCTGCCGAGCCGGTGGCCGGGTCCTCCCAGACCGACTCGCCGGGAACGAAGACCCGGGCGTGTGCGGCACCGTCCGACCACGAGAAGGCGCATATCCCGGTCACGCCGTGCCTGGTGGCCGCTGGCGTGTTCAACTGAATCCTGGCCAGCGCCTCCCGGCGTACCGGAAGGAATGTCCAATCCAAGCCGCAGCCGGCGGTCCTGGGGTGACCGGCGAGATCCGAGGCCGTCAGGCTGAGGGTTTCGAGCAGCGGTTCCGCCGCGATCGGATCGCCGAGTGCGGGTGTTCCGCCGGTGAGCGTGGCCGAGCCCGCGGCGGTGACCTCGATCGGCAGCAGACCCGCGCCGCATTCCTGCACCACCCGGCCCGGCGGGAAATCGCCGCGGCGCATCAGCGTCACGGCGGCGCCCACCGAGGGATGACCGGCGAACGGCAACTCGGTCTCGGTGGTGAAGATCCGCACTCGGTAGGTTGCGCCTTCGGCACTCGGGGCAAGAATGAAGATCGTCTCGGCCAGGTTGAACTCGCGCGCCAACGTTTGCATCTGGCCGGCGGCGAGAGCACCGGTGGCGGGGGCGTCGGCACTGTAGACCACCGCGAGCGGATTTCCCGCGAAAGGCCGATCGGTGAACACGTCGACGATCTCGTACGCCACGGTGGACATGTCCGGACCTTAACCTAACCTGAGGGCGTGACCATGGGGACGAGGGTTTATCTGGCTCGCCTCGCCGGGCTTCCGGTGTTCGACCCCAATGGCGACCGGGTCGGGCGGGTACGCGACGCCGTGGTCCGGCTGCGCACCACGAACCGGCCGCCGCAGATCGTCGGGCTGGTCGCCGAGATGGCGCTGCGCCGGCGCATCTTCCTGCCGATCGGACGTTTCACCAGCATGGACGCCGAGTCGGTTGTCCTGAGCACCGGCACGTTGAATCTGCGCCGGTTCGAGAAGCGGCCGAACGAGCTGCTGGCCCTGGAGGATCTGCTGGACCGGCGGGTCACCGTGGTCCCGGAGCACGGCGACGGCCCGGACCACATCGGCATCGTGGTCGACATCGGGATGGAGCT
The DNA here is from genome assembly GCF_003259845.1 of Actinoplanes lutulentus. Classification (GTDB taxonomy): domain Bacteria; phylum Actinomycetota; class Actinomycetes; order Mycobacteriales; family Micromonosporaceae; genus Actinoplanes; species Actinoplanes lutulentus. The sequence goes on along the minus strand of NZ_QLMJ01000006.1, from coordinate 261,851 downwards.
GAACCGGAACACCGAGTGGATCATCACGCGGCTGGCAGTCCGGGAGCACACCGGCCGGCTGGCCCGGCGCGGTCACGTCTACCAGGCGGAGTACAACCGGATCCGCGGGCTGGTCGGGCCGACCGACACCCAGGGCACGTCGAACCTGCTGGCGCTGCTCGACCAGATGCGTCCCGCCGACATGGCGAACGCGCTGCAGGACCTGCCGGACGCCCGCCGCAACGAGATAGCGGCCGCGCTGAGCGACCGCAAGCTGGCCGACGTGCTGGAGGAGCTGCCCGAGCACGACCAGGTGGAGATCCTGGCCCGGCTGGACCGGGAACGCGCCGCCGACGTGCTCGAACGGATGGATCCGGACGACGCGGCCGACCTGCTCGCCGAGCTGCCCAAGTCCGAGCAGGCGGTGCTCCTCGACCTGATGGAGCCGGAGGAGGCGGCGCCGGTCCGGCAGCTGATGAACTACCGGCCGGGCACCGCGGGCAGTGTGATGACCTCGGAACCGGTGATCCTCACGCCGGACACCACTGTCGCCGAGGCCCTGGCCCGGATCCGCGAGCCCGAACTGCATCCGGTCGTCGCGGCGCAGGTCTTCGTGGCCCGGGCGCCGAGCGCCACGCCGACCGGTAAATATCTGGGCATGGTGCACTTCCAGCGGCTGCTGCGCGAGCCGCCGTCGTCGATCGTCGGCGGCCTGGTGGACAGCGGCATCGACCCGCTGCGCCCGGAGACCACGCTGCTGGAGATCACCCGGCGGATGGCGACGTACGACCTGATCGCCATGCCCGTGGTCGACTCGGCGCACCGGCTGCTCGGCGCGGTGACCGTCGACGACGTGCTGGACCACTCGCTGCCCAGGGACTGGCGTGACCGTGACGCCCACGACGATGAGCTGGCGGATCAAACATGAGCGAGCCACGCCGCGACCGTCTGGACCAGCCCCGCGAGCCGGGTCGCGTGCATCTGCCGAAATTCGACCCGGAGGCGTTCGGCCGCTGGTCGGAGGCGATCGCGCGGTACATGGGCACGGCGAAGTTCATCGTGTACATGACCGTGCTGATCGCCGCCTGGTTCGCGTGGAACACGCTGGCGCCGGCCGACATGCGCTTCGACCCGTACACATTCACGTTCTTGACCTTGATCTTGTCGTTGCAGGCCTCCTATGCGGCGCCCTTGATCCTTTTGGCGCAGAACCGGCAATCCGACCGGGATCGCCTCTCGATGGAGGAGGACCGGCGGCGGGCCGCGCTGCAGAAGGCCGACACCGAGTACCTGACCAGGGAGATCGCCTCGCTGCGGATCGCTCTCGGCGAGGTCGCCACCCGCGATTTCATCCGCAACGAGCTCGCGAGACTCGCTGACGAACTGGACGAAGCGGCCCATCGGCGGGACAAGCGGGCTCGGATGGAGTGGGAGGAAGAGCACCCCTGAGCTCGACGTAGCATGGCAAACATGTCCGCACCTGCATCGACGCTCGAGGACGCCATCCAGGCCGCACTGGCGACCGTTGACGACCCCGAGATCCGCCGCCCGATCACCGACCTCGGCATGGTCTCCGGTTTCACCGTCAGCGAAGGCCTGGTAAAGGTCGACCTGCTGCTCACTGTCGCCGGCTGCCCGCTGCGCGACAAGCTGACCAACGACATCACCGCCGCTCTCACCAAACTCCCGAGCATCGACCGGGTCGAGATCAACTTCGGCGTGATGAACGAGGAGCAGCGCAAAGCGCTGCAGAGCACGCTGCGCGGTGGTGGCGATTCCGCGGAACCGGTCATTCCCTTCGCCCAGCCCGGCTCTCGCACGCGTGTGTACGCGGTGGCGAGCGGCAAGGGCGGCGTCGGCAAGTCCAGCGTGACGGTGAACCTCGCGGCGGCGCTCGCGAAACGTGGCCTGTCGGTCGGTGTCGTCGACGCGGACATCTACGGCCACTCGGTGCCGCGGATGCTCGGCGTGGAGGGCAAGCCCACCCGGGTCGAAGAAATGATCATGCCGCCGCAGTCGCACGGTGTGAAAGTCATCTCGATCGGCATGTTCACCGCCGGCAACGCCGCGGTGGTCTGGCGCGGGCCGATGCTGCACCGCGCGCTGCAGCAGTTCCTCGCCGACGTCTACTGGGGTGACCTCGACGTCCTGCTGCTCGACCTGCCGCCGGGCACCGGTGACGTGGCGATCTCACTGGCCCAGCTCCTGCCGAACGCGGAGATCCTGGTCGTCACCACGCCGCAGATGGCCGCCGCCGAGGTGGCCGAGCGGGCTGGCGCGATCGCGCTGCAGACCCACCAGCGCCTGGTCGGCGTCGTGGAGAACATGTCGTGGCTGGAGCTGCCGGACGGCTCACGCATGGAGGTCTTCGGCTCGGGTGGTGGCGAGACCGTCGCCGAGTCGCTCACCAAGACCGTCGGCGCCCGCGTGCCGCTGCTGGGTCAGATCCCGCTGGACACCCGGGTCCGTGAGGCCGGCGACGCCGGCACCCCGATCGTGCTGGCCGACCCGGAGTCACCGGCGGCCAAGGCCCTGGACAGCGTGGCCGACAAGCTGGCGATCCGCCGCGAGTCCCTGGTCGGCAAGCCGCTGGGACTGGCGGTCACCACCAAGCGCTAGGTCGCATCCAAGTCGAATCGCTGGGCCGGTCGGGGACTCTCGACCGGCTCAGTCTTTTTCTTGATGTCGGCCGCTGCCGCGACGTCGCTCAACTCGGTCTTCACGCCGTTGAGGTCCTGCTTCACGTCGTCGAAGAGGTTCTGCAGCGGCTTGCGGATCGCCGCCTCGTCGTCCTCGCTCAGCAGGTGCTTGCGGATGAACGCTTTCGGATGCAGGTCCTCGAGCTGGATGTCGGTGCCGAGCTCACGGCTCAGGTCGGTCGTCGCGTTCTGCGCCATCGCCCGCAGGCCGCGCAGCATGCGCAGACCGTCGCCGATCACCTTGGGCAGACGTTCCCCGAAGATCAGGAGCGCCAGCATCAGCAGCGCGCCGATCTCCCACCAGTTCAGATTCTCGAACACCGTACGGCCTCCCAGGCGGTCCCGGGCCAAGCGTACGCACGGCCGCTGTGAGTTGGCAGCCCGCCCGGCTGTCAGTTCGTGTCTGCGGCCAGCGTCACTGACGCCGACGTGGCTTTCGTGCCCCGGCGGTAGTCGACGGTCACCACCGCGCCCGGAGCGTATTTGCGCACCAGGGCGATCAGGTCGGTGCCGTCCTCCAGCACGTGCCCGTCGATCCGGGTGAGCACGTCGCCGCTTTTCAACCCGGCGGCGGCTGCCGGACCGGCCGGCTCCACCGCGCGCAGCCTGGCGCCACCCGCGGTCTCACCGGTCACCACTTCGGCGCCGATCACCGTACGCCGGGCCTTGCCGGTGTCGATGATGTCTTTTGCCACGCGCTTGGCCTGGTTGATCGGGATGGCGAAGGCGAGGCCGATGTTGCCCGCCTCGGTGTCCGTGCTGCCCACCGAGCGGATCACCGAGTTGACCCCGATGACCTGGCCGGCCGCGCTCACCAGTGGGCCGCCGGAGTTGCCCTGGTTCACCGCGGCGTCGGTCTGGATCGCCGCGTAATAACGCGTGGCGCCGCCCGCCTCGCCGGCCTCGATCGGCCGGTCCAGAGCGCTGACGATGCCGGATGTCACGGTGTTGACCAGGGCCAGCGGCGAACCGAACGCGAGCACCGGGTCACCCACCGCGATCGTGTCCGAATCACCGAGGGCCACCGGAGTGAGCCCGGACTTTGCGACTTTGATCACTGCGATGTCGGACTCCGGGTCACGGCCGACCACTTTCGCCGAAGCCGTGGCGCCGTCACTGAACGACACCGACAGGGTGTCGCCCGCGCCCTCGACCACGTGGTCGTTGGTGATGACGTAACCGTCCGCGGAGACCACGAACCCGGAACCGATCGCCCCGGTGACACGGACCGTCACGACGCTCGGCAGCACCCGCTCGGCCACGCCGGCCAGGGTCTCGGGCGCCCGCTGCAGCGACTCCGGAACCGACTGGTCGGTGGCGCCGATCTGAGCGCCGGCACTGCCCACATAACCGCCGCGGACCGCGAAGACGAAGCCCAGCGTGCCACCGAGACCACCGGCGAGCAGGGCCGTCACCAGGCAGATCGCCAGAATCGGGCCGAGCGAACGGCGGGGTGCGTCGGGGTTGGGCACGGACTCCGGCTGCGGGACGTCGCCGATCGGGGCGACCGGCACGTGCACCGCCGTCGGAGCGTAGGGGTCACGCCACGGGTCGGCCATGGCATCGGACCACCATGGCGAGGCCGGATCGGGCGTCCCCGAAGAAACGGGTCCCGGGGCAGCGGGGCCCGAGGGCCGGCGCCAGTTCCAGCCGTCGGTCACTTCGGTGCCTCCACTCTCGGTCCGCGCGGCTCCGAGCATCCAGGATGACACGGATTCCGCAGAAACCACCTTGCCACCGATTCCCGTCCTGGGCCGCATGGGTCGTTTATCCATCGACGGCGCAGTGCATCACGCGTGAGCATCGCTCTACTCTCTTATCCGATGTGCGTGTTTGGACCACGCTCGTCACCACTGCCGTCCGGAGGTCGCCATCATCGGTCCAGCCCGTTCATTCGGTCAGCCGGTCCCGCAGTCAACGCCGTTCGCCGAGACCTACGCCACCGAGGACCAAGTCCAGCAGACCGCGCGTGCCCTGGCGCACGAGCTCGGCCTGCCCTGCGTCTCGCCCGGCGCGGGCTCCGTGCTCCGCCTTCTCGCTGCCGCGGGCAGCGCCAAGTCGGTGGTCGAGATCGGCACGGGTACGGGAGTGAGCGGTATCTGGCTCCTGCGCGGGATGCGGGCCGACGGCGTCCTCACCACGATCGACGTCGAGCACGAACACCAGCGGATCGCCCGACGGGTCTTCCAGGAAGCCGGTTTCCCGCCGGGCCGCACCCGGATCATCAGCGGCCGCGCCCTGGACGTGCTGCCCCGCCTCGCCGACGGCGCGTACGACCTGATCTTCGTGGACGCGGACACCACCGAGTTCGCGGCCTGCACCGAGGCGGCGCTGCGGATGCTGCGCCCGGGCGGCGTGCTGATCGTGAACGGCGCGCACGCCGGCGGGCGGATCACCGACCCGACCGCCCGCGACGTGGACACCCTGACCATCAGGGCGACGGTGAAGGCGATCCGCGAGTCCGAGGACTGGATCCCGGCGGTCATCCCGTCAGGCGCCGGCCTCCTGGCCGCCGTCAAGCGGAGCTAGCTGGCTCTGGTCGCGCTCAGGACAACGCCGCCAGGTATCTGAGGAGGGTGCGGGCGCCCCAGCCGGTGGCGCCCTTGGAGAGGTCCAGGTCGTCGGCGTCGGACCAGCTCGGCGCGGACATGTCCAGGTGCGCCCAGCGGGTGCCGGTGAAGAAGTCGCGCAGGAACAGCGCGGCCATCACCGAGCCCGGCCCGGCCGGCGCGCTGACCCGGTCCGCGATGTCGCTGCGCAGGTTGTCGGTGTAGTCGTCGGCCAGCGGCAGCCGCCACATCCGCTCCCCCGCCGCGGCGCCGGCCCCGGCGAGAGCCTCGGCCAGCTGGTCGTCGGGGCTGTAGAGGGCGGCGGTGCGCTTGCCGAGCGCCACCGCGTTCGCCCCGGTCAGGGTGGCGAGGTTGAGCACCACGTCGGGCGAGAGTTGCTCGGCCGCGTACGCCAGAGCGTCGGCCAGCACGATCCGGCCCTCGGCGTCGGAGTTGGTGTTCTCGCTGGTCGAGCCGTCGTAGTGGGTGATCACGTCACCGGGGCGGAACGCCGAGCCGCTGATCGCGTTCTCGGCGAGCGGCAGCAGCGCGGTGATGCGAACCGGAAGGTTCAGATCGGCTGCGCCCAGCGTGGCCGCGACGACCGCAGCGGCGCCGCCCATGTCTTTCTTCATCAGCTTCATGCCGTCGCGCGGCTTGATCGAGATGCCGCCGGTGTCGAACGTGATGCCCTTGCCGACCAGGACCACGTGCGTTGTCGCGCCGGCCGGCTGCCAGGAGAGCTCCACGAACCGGGGCGGTGAGATCGAGCCGCCGCCGACCGCGCGCAGCCCGCCGAAGCGTTCCAGCTCGTCGCCGGCCCGGACGGTGACCGTCAGGCCGGTGCGACCGGCCGCCTCAGCGACGATCTGGCCGGCGAACCACTCCGGGTTCTTCACCGAGGACGGCGTGTTCGTCAGGTCCCGTGCCAGCCACGTGGCGGCGGCGGTGGCGCGTGCCAGGGTGAGGCTTCTCGCGTACCCAAGGGTCTCGCTCAGGATGAGCCGCACCTCGCTGGAGCGAGCCGCTCTGATGGCCTCGCGATAGCGGTAGCCGCCCAACCAGAGGCCTTCGGCGAGGCCGCGCAGAGCGGTCTCACCGACCTCGGCCGGGAGGATCACTTCAAGGATCTCGTCGTCGCCGGCCGCGCGGACCGCGGCGGCGCCGGCAGCGCGCCAGTCCGCCTCGTCGCCGTCGCCGATGCCCGCGAGAAGAACTCGGGAGGGCCGGCCGACCGGTCGCGACAGCACCGTGACCCGGCCTGCCTGACCTGCGCTTTCCGTCTGTCCGACCAGCGCGCCCAACTCGGCGTCGAGATCACCGGCCGGCTGTGGTCCGTCCGGACCGACCGGCACGATCCAGGTCGCCGACTTGTCGGAAGTGTCGGTCATGCGGATGTCGAACACGGGAGGATGACCTTTCCGTAAGACGTGGAAAGCCCGCCGGTACGGGCGGTACCGTACCGGCGGGCTCGCGTGAAACGTCAGCCGGCGATCGACTTCAACGCGTCACCCAGCGCGTTGGCCTCGTCCGGAGTCATCTCAACGACGAGACGGCCACCACCCTCCAGCGGGACGCGCATGACGATGCCACGACCCTCTTTGGTGACCTCCAGCGGACCATCGCCCGTCCGCGGCTTCATCGCCGCCATCTTGTCTCCCCTCAGACCTACGTCAGGGTCGGTGGGTTGCCCCACAGCCACTTGCTCCTGGAATGTCCAGCAGCCCCGTCACGTGCTCAGCCCCACGCGACGCGGTGCTCGTTTCCGACCGGCGGCCGTACAGGCCGTTTCACGTGTCAACGCGATGCGGCCCACCGTGCCGATCAAACATTTTCCCTGATGAACACCGGCGAACCCAAACCCAGCCCGGGCGGATGTGACAGCATCTAGCATATCGCCTTTTCGGCTGTCACAATGTGCGGTCATGCAGGCGCGGTCAGCACTCTTCGACCTGTACGGCGATTACCTGCGTGCTCGTGGCTCCCGAGCCCCGGTCGCGGCCCTCGTAAAACTGCTCGCTCCGCTCGACATCGCGGCCCCGGCGGTTCGTACAGCGGTGTCGCGAATGGTGCGCCAAGGTTGGCTCCATCCGCTCCGCCTGGCGTCCGGACCTGGCTATCTACTCACCCCGAAGGCCGCACGGCGGCTCGACGAGGCGGCCGGCCGGGTGTACAGAACCGGTCGCGGAGGCTGGGACGGCCGGTTCGACATGATCCTTCTGCACGAGCCGCCGCTCGCCCGCCGGGACGCCGCCCGGCTCAACTTTCTCGGGTACGGATCGCTCAGCGAACAGGTCTGGGTGGCGCCGCGCGCGTCGGAAGAATTAGAGGCGGCGCTCACCGAGGCCGGCGCGAAATTCGAGCGGTTCAGCGCCAGCCATACGGCAGGTTCCGCCTCAATCGTCGACCAAGCGTGGGATCTCCGGCGAATCGGGCAGTCTTACGAGGACTTCGTGACGACCCTGCGGCCTGTCGTCAAGGCGATCACTCCGCGTAGTTCCGATGAGGAGGCGTACGCCGCGCGGTTCCAGCTGGTGCACGCCTGGCGGTCGTTCCTCTTCCAGGACCCGCAGCTTCCCTCGTCGCTGCTGCCGGCCGGGTGGCCCGGAGCCCGGGCCGCCGGATTCTTCGACAAGCACGCGTTGCGGCTGCGCCCGGCCGCCGACCGCTACGTGGAACGTTGCCTGCAATCGGCCATGCGTGGAAGCCGTGTGGGATTCTCAGACTCATGACCGCCATCCGACCTCCCCACCCGCCACCCGTGAACGGACTAAAGGCGGATTCCCTGCTCGTCGACCGCACCGACGCGGTCGCCACGCTCACCCTGAACCGCCCCGACGCGATGAACTCGTTCACCGTCGACCTCAAAGAGGCGCTGCGGGACACCCTCGCCCAGCTGGAGAGCGACCGGTCGGTCCGGGCCATCGTGCTCGCCGGTGCGGGTGGCGCCTTCAGCGCCGGTCAGGACCTTCGTGAGCACGCGACGCTGCTGGAGTCCGGGTCGACCGACCTGAACACGGTCCAGGTGCATTACAACCCGATCGCGCAGCGTCTCGCGAGCATGCCGAAGCCGGTCATCGCGGCGGTCCGTGGCATGGCGGCCGGCGCCGGCGCGTCGCTGTCCCTGCTCGCCGACTTCCGGATCGGCGGGCCGTCGACCAAGTTCCTGATGGCGTTCGCCAACGTCGCCCTGGCCGGCGACAGCGGCATCTCGTGGTCGCTGCCCCGGATCGTCGGCCACGCCAAGGCCGTGGAGCTGCTGCTGCTGGCTCAGCCGGTGAAGGCCGAGGAGGCGTACCGGATCGGGCTGCTCACCCGGCTCCAAGAGGACGACGAGCAGGTGCTGCCGGCCGCTCAGGAGCTCGCCTCGCGGCTCGCCGCCGGGCCGACCGTGGCGTACGGCGCGATCAAGCGGGAGCTCTCCATCGGCGACGCCGGCACGCTCTCCGACGCTCTGGCCGCCGAGGCTCAGGCCCAGTCGATCTGCGGTGGGACCGAGGACCACAAGGCCGCGGTCAGCGCGTTCCTGAACAAGCAGAAGCCGGTCTTCAACGGCCGCTAGTCCTTGTCTTCTTCCTCGTCTTCTTCCTCGGGGTCCTGGTTCGCCTCGGCCCCGAGGACGAACGCCTGCATCGCCAGCTCGTCGCCGGACGGCCAGACATAGGTCGGCAGCTCCTGCGGACCCAGCTCGGCGATGTGCGACCAGAACTGGCGGACCGCCTCGGCCGGGCTTGTCGCCTCGATCGGCATGGCCACGCTGACCAGCCACGCCTTCTTGTCGGCCTGGGCGCCGAGCCGACCGGCCAGCCGCCGGAACAGTTCCTCGCCGATCGCGGTCACCGTGCCGTCGCCGGCCAGATCGTCCGCCGGGACCGGCTCGTCAAACGCCCGCCGCAGGTAACCGAGGACCAGATCGCCGCCGTCGGTCTTCTCCACCCGGGCCAGCGCCACGACGCGTTCCTCGGCGACCAGCAGCACCTCGTCACCGGCTGAGGCCTCGGTGGGCCCGCTCGCCACTGTCACGACATCGTGCTGGAACAACCGCTCGGTCGCCCACTGCTCGTCCGGGATGATCACTGACCACTGCGCCATGCGGTCCATCTCATCACGCGGCGCCTCAGGCGGTGACCGGTGGGACCCAACAGCCGATCAGGTGGTCGTCCACCATGCCGGTGGCCTGCATCAACGCGTACGCGGTGGTGGGTCCGACGAATTTGAAACCCTGCTTTTTCAGGCTCTTGGCGAGTGTTGTGGACTCGGGCGTGATGGCCGGCACGTCCACGCGTGTCGCGGGGCGCGGCTTCTTAAGAGGCGCGAACGACCACAGCAGAGCGGAGAGGCCGTCCGGCAGCTCCGCGGCGACCTTGGCGTTGTGCAGCGCGGCGTCGACCTTCATCCGGTTACGGACGATGCCGGCGTCGGCCATCAGGCGGGTCGCGTCGGCCTCGGAGTACGCCGCGACCTTGGCGATCGAGAAGTCGTCGAAGGCGGCCCGGAACGCCGGGCGCTTGCGCAGGATCGTGATCCACGACAGCCCGGACTGGAAGGCCTCCAGGGTGAGCCGTTCGAAGAGCGCGTCGTCGCCGCGCAGCGGCTTTCCCCACTCGGTGTCGTGGTAGGCCTGGTAATCGGGTGTGCTGCCGCCCCAGAAACAGCGGGCCCGGCCGTCGTCGCCGACCACCAGGTCGGTCACGGAATCTGGCCCTGCTCCACCAGGCGGCCGAACTTCTTGAGCGCACCGGTGAAACTGATCTTGGAGCCCGGCCAGAGCACCGGCCAGGCGATCTTCCCGACCGGCCCGGCCGGCAGGTGGAACCACTCGTGCATCACGACCTGGGTACGGTCACCGGACATCGCCGTGCACCGCATCGAGCCGGGGCCACGCAGCACCTTGCCGCAGTGCACCACCCGGACCTCGAACGGCGCGTTGACCTTCACGACGCGCAGCTCGTCACGGATCACCGCCGGGCCGATCGCGGTGACCGCCTCGACCAGGCTGCCCTCACCGCCGTCGCCCTCGACGACCCGGACCTTGGTGAACGGGATCCACTCGGACTGTTTCTCCCAGTCCATGAAAGCGGCGAAGACCGTGGGCGCGGGCGCGTTGACGATGACCGTGGCGGTGAACTCGCCGATGCCGGGCTTCGCCGCGTCACCCAGCCCGCCGGCTGGGCCACCTTCCGCGGCGCTCACCGGCTCTCCGCCCGCTCTTCGTCGGCGTCCTCTTCTTCTTTTTCGGCTTTTTTGCCGTCGGGCTCTTCGGAGCGCGCGTGCGGCGGCAGGCCGGCGACCTCGTCGATCGGGTCGTCGCTGCTGATCAGGTCGGTGTGCGGCGCGGCCTCGGTGCCGGCCGGCGGCTCCGGGAGGGCCGGGACCGCGGCCGCCTCACGGGCGCGGCGCAGCGCGTCGGCGTCCTCGAGCCGGCCGTCACGCAGCGCGGACACCTCGGCCTCGAGCACGCCGATCAGCTCACCCTTGTAACCGATGTCGTACGCCGCGCGCTGAAGCGCCTGGTCGACCTGGTTCATCCGGTAACCGCGCCAGACCGTGTCGAATCGCGCGCTACCGATGTCGGACTCGCCGAGTGGACGGTCGCTGGGAAGCGGTACCGCACGCCCGTCGGGCTCGACCGGGGTCAGCCCGGAGTCGCCCCCGCTCAGCAGAACGGTCACGCCGAAGACGATCGTCGCGACCACGAGCGCCACGACGATGAAGAGCAGAAGCTGACCCATGCGCACGATGTTGACATGTCGGCTTTCCGGTGGCGAGCCCGCCACCCGGTCGATGACGCCCATAACTGGGCGGCCGGTGCTCAGGTCCAGGTCAGAATGCGCTTACGCCACGCATAAAGGATCCCGAGCGCAAGCACCGCGACGAAGACACCCATCTCGGCGATGGCGGCGCCGCCGAACTCCGGACGGTCGAAGATGACCGCCCACGGAAAGAGAAATACGGCCTCAACCGCAAAAAGGACATAAAGGTACGCGTAAACGTAGTACCGGATCTGCGCCTGAGCCCAGTCCCCGCCGACCGGGTCGATGCCGCTCTCGTACGAGATCCGCTTGCCCACCGGCTCCGCCGGGTTCGACGGCCGCAGCAGCCTGTTCGCCCCGAACGCGGCCACGAACAGCAGCACTCCGGCGGCCAGGACGAGCCCGAGCGTCGCGTACGAACCGAGATATCCGTCCACGATCGGGGAGCCTAACCGACCAGGGCCCGCGAATTACGTGCCGCATGGTGGACATTGCTGGCTGGGACTTTGTCCGCACCGCTACCGTGGGCAACGGTCCGCGGCCGCTTTGTAAGGAGTGGCGACGTAGTCTGGAAGTGACGATTTGCGGGCCGGCTCATCGACAAACTTAAGCCGCCGGACCGCGTCTTATGGAGGTTGAACGTGGCCGCTCCCGCGAAGCGAGTCGAGCAGCTGGACCGAGTAGTCATCCGATTCGCCGGAGACTCAGGCGACGGGATGCAGCTCACCGGGGACCGATTCACGTCGGAGACCGCGCAGCTCGGCAACGACATCTCGACCCTTCCGAACTTTCCCGCCGAGATCCGCGCACCGGCAGGCACCCTGCCCGGGGTCTCCAGCTTTCAGGTGCACTTCGCCGATTACGACATCCTGACCCCCGGCGACGCTCCGAACGTTCTGGTCGCCATGAACCCGGCGGCGCTCAAGGCCAACCTCGCCGACCTGCCGGCCGGCGCCGACATCATCGTGAACACCGACGAGTTCACCCGGCGCAACCTCGCCAAGGTGGGTTACCAGGTCAGCCCGCTTGAGGACGGGTCACTGGAGAGCTACGCGGTTCACCCGGTCGCGCTCACCTCGATGACGGTCGGCGCGCTGGCCGAGCTCGGCGTCTCGAAAAAGGACGCCGAACGCGCCAAGAACATGTTCGCGCTCGGCCTGCTCAGCTGGATGTACTCCCGCCCGTTCGAGTCCACCCTGCGGTTCCTGGAGCGCAAGTTCGCGAAGCGTCCGGACCTGGTCGTGGTCAACAAGACCGCACTGCAGGCCGGCTGGAACTACGGCGAGACCACCGAGGCCTTCACGGTTCGGTACGAGGTGAAACCGGCAAAGATGCGCCCCGGGACGTACCGGAACATCACCGGCAACCAGGCGCTCGCGCTCGGGCTGGTGGCCTCGGCCGTCCGGTCGAAACTGCCGCTCTTCCTCGGCGCGTACCCGATCACCCCGGCCTCGGACATCCTGCACGAGCTCTCCAAGCACAAGCGGTTCGGCGTCACCACGGTGCAGGCCGAGGACGAGATCGCCGCGATCGGGGCGGCACTGGGCGCGTCGTACGGCGGAGCGCTCGGCGTGACCACCACGTCCGGACCGGGTGTGGCGCTCAAGAGCGAGACCATCTCGCTCGCCATCGCGCTGGAGTTGCCCCTGGTCATCGTCGACGTGCAGCGGGCCGGCCCGTCGACAGGCATGCCGACCAAGACCGAGCAGGCCGACCTCAACATGGCGCTGTACGGCCGGCACGGCGAGGCGCCGCTCGCGGTGATCGCACCCCGGTCGCCGTCGGACTGCTTCCACGCCGCTCTGGAGGCGTCGCGGATCGCGCTGACCTACCGCACCCCGGTCATCCTGCTCTCCGACAACTACGTGGCGAACGGCTCCGAGCCGTGGTCGCTGCCCTCGGTGGACGAGCTGCCGGACATCTCGGTCGCGTTCACCACGGCGCCGAACGCTCCCGACGGGCACTTCCTGCCCTATCTGCGAGATCCGGAGACGCTGGCCCGACCATGGGCCATCCCCGGCACCCCCGGACTCGAACACCGCATCGGCGGCCTGGAGAAAGCCGACAAGACCGGCGACATCTCCTACGACCCGGCGAACCACGAGCACATGGTCCGGATCCGGCAGGCGCGCATCGACGCGATCCCGGTGCCGGACGTCGACGTCGAGGACCCGGAAGAGAACGCGCGAGTGCTGGTGCTCGGCTGGGGTTCCACCTACGGCCCGATCGGAGCCGCCTGCCGGGCGCTGCGCCAGCGCGGCCTGTCGATCGCACAGGCCCACCTGCGCCACCTCGCTCCGCTGCCGGCCAACCTCGGTGAGGTGCTGGCAGCGTACGAAAAGGTCGTTGTCCCGGAGATGAACCTCGGTCAGCTGGCCTCGGTGATCCGCTCGAAATTCCTGATCGACGCGGTCCCGTTCAACCAGGTCAACGGCCTTCCGTTCACCGCCGCCACGCTGGAAAGCATGCTGGAGGACGTGGTCAAGAATGGCTAACCCCGTCGCGGTGAAGCTGACCGCCAAGGACTTCAAGTCCGACCAGGAAGTGCGCTGGTGCCCGGGCTGCGGTGACTACGCGATCCTGGCCGCCGTCCAGCAGTTCATGCCCGAGCTCGGCATCCCCCGGGAGAACATCGTCTTCGTCTCCGGGATCGGCTGCTCGTCCCGCTTCCCGTACTACATGAACACCTACGGGCTGCACTCGATCCACGGGCGTGCGCCGGCCATCGCGACCGGCCTCTCCACGTCACGACCGGATCTGAGTGTCTGGGTGGTCACCGGCGACGGCGACGCGCTCTCGATCGGCGGCAACCACCTGATCCACGCGCTGCGCCGCAACGTGAACCTGAAGATCCTGCTCTTCAACAACCGGATCTACGGGCTCACCAAGGGCCAGTACTCGCCGACCTCGGAAATCGGCAAGATCACCAAGTCGACGCCGGCCGGTTCGGCGGACTCGCCGTTCAACCCGCTCTCGCTGGCGCTCGGCGCCGAGGCGACGTTCGTGGCCCGGACCATCGACTCGGACCGCAAGCACCTGCAGTCGGTGCTGCGTGCCGCGGCCGCGCACGAGGGTTCCGCGTTCGTCGAGATCTACCAGAACTGCAACATCTTCAACGACGGCGCCTTCGACCTGATCAAGGACGCCGACTCCCGTGACGAGCACTTGATCCGGCTCGAACAGGGCAAGCCGATCACGTTCGGCGCCGACGACCGGTTCTCCGTCGTGCACCCCGAGGGCAGCTTCGGCCTGAAGGTGCAGGAGGGCGGCACCGCGATCGTGCACGACGCCACGGTCGACGACCCGGCGTACGCGTTCGCCCTGTCCCGGCTCTCCGGCTCGGAGCTGACCACCACGCCGATCGGGGTGTTCCGCGACGTGCCGCGCCCGTCTTACGACGAGATCGTGCGCAAGCAGGTGCTGGACGCGAGATCCCAGATCGACGGCACTCCGGAGGAGATGCTGAACAACCTGCTCAACGCCGGCGACACCTGGACCATCCTGTAGCCGTCACACAGGCACGGCCTCAGACCGTCACGCCGCTCGGCACGCCCTCGTCGTCGCGGATGTAAACGAGCAGGTCACCGGTCTCGATGGTCACCACGGCCTCGCCACCGAGCGGCAGCACCTTGCCCCGGCGGATCAGCGCGACCACCAGGGTGATCAGCGCGCGCGGGTTCTTGCCGACCTCGGCGCGCTCGGCCGAGCGCATCGCCAGCGCCATGCCCTGCCCGGGGGTGAGCAGGTCCTCCACCACGTCGATCAGCGGCGGGGCGGTGGTGGTCAGGCCGAGCAGACGGCCTGCCGTCGAGGAGGACACGATCACGTGGTGGGCGCCGCTCTGCTTGAGCAGGGCGGCGTTCTCCTGCTCGCGGACCGCCGCGATGATCCGGACCTGACCGGCGGTGAGCTGGCGGACGGTCAGCGTGATCAGGACCGAGGCCTCGTCGCGGTCGGTGGCGATGATGACCGACTTGCAGTTCTTCACGTCGGCTTCGTTCAGCACGGCCGACCGGGTCGCGTCGCCCTCGATGACGACGAACCCGCTGGCCTGAGCCTGCCGGACGCCGGCTTCGCGGTTCTCCACGATCACGATGCGCGCCTTGTCGTACCCGGTCTCGAGAAGCGCGGCGACCGCGGCCCGGCCCTTGGTGCCGTAACCGCAGATGATGATGTGGTCCTTCAACTTTCGCCTCCACCGGCTGACCCGCAGGCCCTTGCGGTACTGGTCAGTCAGCACTTCCAGTGTGGTGCCGACCAGGATGATCAGGAAGAGGACGCGGGCGGGCGTGATGAACAGGACGTTCACCAGTCGCGCGCTCTGCGTCGCCGGGGTGATGTCGCCGTACCCGGTGGTGGAGAGCGTGACCACCGCGTAGTACGCGCAGTCGAGGAGGGTCAGCCCGTCCTCATTGACGTCGCGGTAACCCTCGCGATCGGCATAAATGATCATCACGGTGACCAGGACGAGGCCAAGCGCCATCGCCAAACGCGCTGCTAGAGCCTTCAATGGTCCCTGACGGACCAGCGGCAGATGAATCATGAAACCGCCCGCACGCACTCACCCTAACGGTCAAGCTGGAGATCACACCCGTAGGACGCTATCGGAGGCTCGATGAGTTGGCGCGCCGCCGTCGCAGGTTTCCTCCTGGCCGGTTCGCTGTCCGAGCCAGCGGCCGCCGCGACGACCGTCGACAAGGCCACTCTGCTGCTTCGCTGGACACAACCGACCGCCGCGAGCACGGCCGCCTGGAACGCCGCGCGGCGCGACCGGGACAGATGGGCGGAGTACGGGTTCGACTGGGCCACCGACAGCTGCAGCCACGCCCCGGAGCGGCCGTTCGGATTCCGGTTCGGGCCGGCCTGCCGGCGCCACGACTTCGGGTACCGCAACTACCGGGCCGCCGGTACCTTCGCCAAGCACCGCAAACGTCTGGACGAGGTGTTCCGCGCCGACCTGCGGGCCGAGTGCGACAGTCACCGCCTGGCCGCTCAGCCGCCGTGCAACGCGCTGGCGTTCACCTATTTCCAGACAGTGGTCCTGCTCGGTTCAAAAGAGAGACCTAAGACCCGCTGACCGCGTTCGCGAAACGAGCCGCGCCGTCCTCCAGGTCCGGGTGCTCGACCGCGAGAGCCAGCGCCACGATCCGGTCGAATCCGAGACCGGCGCCGTCCGCGTACGCCTCGTCGAAGGCCGCGTCGCCGAGCGCCGACCGGAGGGCCGTCTGCTGGGCCGACCAGAACGCCCCGAACGACTCGGTACGCCGAGCGCCCCGAGCCGCCTCCGCACCACCGAACAGGACCGCCGCCGTCGACGTGTCACCGCCCAGCACGCACCGCACGGCGATCGCGGCGACCGCGTCAGCGGCCGCACCCCGGAACCCGTGCCGCAGCCGCGACCGCAGCGCCACCACCAGGTGATCGTGCGCGGCGACCAGGTCACCGCGGCGCAGCGCGACCATGCCGAGCAGCCAGTCCACCGCGCGGCGGCCCCGGTCCTCCGGGTGCGCGGCCTCGATCTGCCGGGCGGCGCCGAGCAACTCGGCGGCCTCGGTCAGAGCGTCCCGGCGCCAGAGCAGCTCGGCCAGGGCCAGCACGGCCGGCAGCGCCGCCGACGAGGTGCCGAGCCGTTCCGCCTCGGCGATCACGTCGCGGCAGGCCCGCTCGGCCGCCTCGGTGTCACCGTCCAGCTGCACCCGCTGGGCGGCGAGCGCCCGGATCAGCAGCGGCGCGTCGCCGGACTCCCGGGCCAGCTCCTCGGCACGGGTCAGGAAACGTTCGCGCTCACCCCGGTCCTCGGCCAGTCCGGCGTGGACCAGGTAAGCCCCCGCCAGCTCGGTGCCGTCCACGAAACCGACGCCGCGCTGGTAGAGCCGGGCCAGCAGCTCACGGCCCTCGCCGGCACCGCCGTGCTCACGCCACCACGGGTCCAGCGCGCCGGCCAGGCGCAGGCCGGACCGCACGTCACCGCAGGTGGCGGCCCAGCGCAGTGCCGCCTGCCACTCCGCGACGTAGGGGCTCAGCTCGGTGAGCGAAACGGTCCCGTCGGTGTCCGTCGCGACCCGGTCCAGCGCCTGCATCGCCCAGGTCAGGTGGCGGTCGCGGACGGCGTGCTCGTCACCGGCCGCGACGAGCTGACGGATCGCGTATGCGCGTACCTGGTCGGAGAGCCGGTAGCGCGCACCCGGCACGACCTCGACCAGCGACTTGTCGGCGAGCTCGGAGAGCGCGCCGATCGATTCGGGCCCGCACCACTCGACCGTGGCGAGATCCACCGGCCCGGCGAAGACCGCGAGCCGGCGCAACAGATCCGCCGCGCGGGTGCCGAGCGTCCGATAGGACCAGGTCAGGTTGTTGGTGAGGCTCGCGTGCCGGCCATCACCGGCCGCGTCGTTGTCGAGAGCGCCGAGCGGGTCGTCGAGGCGCCGCGCCAGCTGGTCGGCGGGCAGCAGCCGCAGCCGGGAGGCGGCCAGCTCGATCGCCAGCGGCGAGCCCTCCAGCCGTGCGGCGAGCCTGGCCAGCTGCTGGTCACCGTCTCCGGGACGACCGCCCTGCGCGGCCGACGCACGCTCCCTGAGCAGCGCGAACGCGTCACCCGGCACCAGCGGCGGGATCCGCCAGACGGTCTCGCCGGCCATCCCCAGCGGCGCCCTGCCGGTCGCGACCACGTCGAGCCGCCGGCAACGGCTGAGCAGCCGGTGCACCAGCGTCACGGTCAGCGCCGGCGCCGCGTCGCAGGTCTGCAACAGCACCAGCATCCGCCGCTCGGCGCACTGCTCGACCAGGGTGTCGATCATCGGACGCCCCGGTTCGGGCCGCAGACCCAGAGCCGCGGCCAGGGTGGTGGGCAAGCCATCTGCCGCGGTCGCGGCATCGATCGTCCAGACACCACCCGGGTACGCCGGAAGCAGCTGCTCAGCGACCGCGAGCGTCAGTCTCGTCTTGCCGGCGCCGCCCGGGCCCACCACGGTGACCAGCCGGTTGTGGCTGATCAGCTCGGCCAGCTCGGCGGACTCGGCGGAGCGGCCGACGAAACGGCTGTGCGCGGCGGGCAGGTTGTGCCGGGGCGCCTCGGCGGTGCGTGGCCGGGGGAACTCGCGTTCCAGCCCGGGCGCGACCACCTGGAAGATCCGCTCGTCGTCGTCGAAGCCACGCAGCCGGAACGCGCCCAGATCCAACATGTCGACCGAGGCCAGATTCGAGGCTCGGCCGCCGGGCGGACGGGCGGACGCGGTGTAGGCGGCGGTCACAGCGAGTGCTGTCGCCTCGGAGCAAAGGATCTGTCCACCGTGTGCCGCGGCCGAGACTCGGGCCGCCCGGTGCACCTCGGCGCTGGCGTATTCACGACCGACCGGAGTGGCCCGTCCGGTGTGCAGTCCCATCCGGACGCGGGGCATCGCGTCCCGCCTCGGCCAGTCGTGTGCGGACAGCCGGCGCTGCGCTTCGACGCATGCGGCGACGGCCGCGTCAGCGTCGGTGAAAGCGATGAAAAATGAGTCACCCTCTGTTAAGAGTTCAACACCACCGAAGTCGGCCAACACAGCGCGTAGCACTGATCGATGCGCACCGAGAACTCCCCGGTATGCCTCGCCGAGCATCCGAGCAAGCCGTGTCGAACCCTCGATGTCCGTGAACATGAAGGTCACCAGCCCGCTGGGTAGCTCGTTCCATCCCGACACGGTGGATCCTCCGCCCCCTTTGTGGAAGTCGCGACTCATGCTGCCGTACCTGTGAGTCACCGCCCATCGTAGAAACGGACGGTAATCACATGCCCGCCACGGCCGACCCCTTACGGATTACTTTTGATCGCGGCATCGACGCGTGACGTACGGGACTACGCGTCTCGTAACGAAAGAGATCGAAGACAGAAACGCCGCGTACAGCCAAAACCGTCAGGACGTTCGGGTGTACCCAAACGGGGCAACAAATCGACACTCGGCGCGAGCGGAGGATCACCCGCCGGAGTCGAGACTGGAGGTTTGCTCTGAGTCACCGCGCGGCTTCGCGGGGGGCGCTCGGTTACTGCCGGCGCGGTGACGCGTACCGAATCAGCAGCAGCCACCGCCGCAGCAACCGCCACCACCACCGGCGGCCGGCGCGGGTGCGGCCTGGGCCGCGCCGCCGCGGCCGGCACCTCCGCCGACGGAGACTGTGGACAGCAGCTTGACGGTGTCGCCGTGGCCCTGGGGGCAGGACGCGGGCGCGGCGGAATCACTCATCGGACGGCTGACCTCGAAGGTGGCTGCGCAGGCGCGGCACCGGAACTCATAACGCGGCATCCGACCAGCGTAGGGCCCCTGCGGTGATCCGTGCACCGGGAGTTCTCCACATGGCCGGAACGACTTCCGTCAGGTGTGACACGAACGGGTATGGTCGTGCCCGTGACGGAGGCCCCCAAGACACCGGCAGAGGGAATCGAGCTGCGTACGGCGGCACCGCATAAGGGCGGGCCGCTGGAGAGTTCTGGTGCTGCCCCGTCGGAGAGTTCCGAGGCCGCCTCCTCCGACAAGACGGATAAGACTGATAAGTCGGAAAAGCCGGGCGAGGGGCCGAAAGTCGGCGCGATGCCGCAGGTCGGTGCGATGCCTGCGGAAAAGGCCACACCGGACACCGTCGCCGTGCCGAAGCAGCGGAGCAAGGAAGACGCGGCCAAGCCCGCAGAGGCAGCCAAGCCCTCAGACGCCGGCAAGCCTTCGGAGGCCGCCAAGAGCGACGCTGCGGGCAAGAAGGAGCCGGCCGCCAAGGCTGCCGCCGGTGAGGGCAGTTCGGACGGCAAGGGCGATCCTGGCAAGGCCGCAGGGGCCACTGCCGGCAACACTGCCGGGGCCGCGGTGACCAAGACTCGGCGGTTCCGGCCGGTGCATGTCGCCGGGCGGGCCGGGAAAGCCACCGCCGGCTGGGCCAAGGGTCCGAGCGGGCGCGTCATCATCCCCGGCTTCGTGATCGTGGCGCTCGTCGTCCTGGCGGGTACGTCCGGCGCTTATCTCGTACCCAAGGCTCTGGACGCCGCGCCCGCGCCCAGCGCGACGCCTACGTTCGGCGGCGAGGCCGCGGCAGCGGCCTCCGCCGCGCCCGGCGGTCTTCCCGGAGATCCCGCAGCCGGGCTGACCGGACTGCCGACCGGGCTGCCCACCGATCTCTCCACCGGGTTGCCCACCGGTGTGACCACCGGCGTCCCCACCGTCGGGGCGACCGGCCTGCCCGGCATCACCGGCCTGCCGACCGGATTGCCGACCGGGCTGTCCACCACGCAGCCCGCAGTGGGCGGCGCCCGGCCCGCTGACGCTCTCGCCAGCTGGGCCACCCAGGTCGGCACCCAGGTCGGCATCCCGGTCGTCGCGGTGCAGGCCTATGGGTACGCGGAACTCGTCACCGCGAAGACCACACCGGCCTGCCACCTGAGCTGGACCACCCTCGCCGCCATCGCGAAGGTCGAGTCCGAGCACGGCAGCCACAACGGCGCTGTCCTCGGCGTCGACGGCGTCTCCACGCCGACGATCTACGGCCTCCAGCTGGACGGCAAGGGCGGCCGGATGCTGATCACCGACACCGATCAGGGCCAGCTCGACGGCGACCCCACCTTCGACCGGGCGATCGGGCCGATGCAGTTCATCCCGGCCACCTGGAAAGAGAGCGCTGTCGACGCCGACAACGACGGTGTGAAGAACCCGAACGACATCGACGACGCCGCGATGACCGCCGCCGTGTACCTCTGCAAGGGCGGACGCGACCTGACCAAGGCGGAATCCTGGTGGGACGCGATCCTCTCCTACAACGCGGTCCGGCCGTACGCGCAGAAGGTTTTCCAGTTCGCGGACGACTACGGACGCCGCAGCCGAGGCTGAAATTCGCGACTCTGGGTGAGCGTGCCCATACTTTTGCGTGGCCAGCACTTCCCTGATGGTCACGTAAACGGCACGATGTACGGGTGAGGGTGCGTGAATGGGATCCACGCTCCGCGTCCGCGGCCGAGATCCAGTCGCTCGTGGAGACGGTGAACGCGGCCATGTCCGCAGACCTTCCCGACGATCCACCCTGGCGTGACGTGCAGGTCCGGGACTATCTCGCCGAGACCATGCCCGGCGAGCGGCGGATCACCTGGGTGGTCGAGGACGACCGGGTTCCCGAGGGCGAGGGCCAGATCTTCGCCCACGTCAACATCCTGCTGCTCGGTGACATCGGGGTGCTGGAGATCCTGGTCCGGCCTGACCTTCGCCGTCGTGGGCTCGGCCGTCAGCTTGTCGGGGTGGCCGCCCGCCGGGCGTACTTGGAAGGTTTCACCTCGATCGGGGTGGAGGCGATCGGCGCCACCCCGGCGATCGCGTTCTACGAGTCGCTCGGCTTCGAGAAGGAGTACGTGGAGACCCGCAGCGTGCTCAACCTGGACTCGGTCGACTGGCTGACCCTGGGCGCGATGGCGAGCGGGATAAGCACCGGTTACCGGATCGAATATCACCCGGGCGGGCCGCCGGACTCGCTGCTGGAGGCGTACGCACAGGCCAAGGCCGAGGCGCAGAACGACGATGACGACCTGGACCTGGCACCCCGGTCGTCCGACCCGCAGCGGCTCCGGGAGTCGATCGACACGCTGCACAAGCGGGGCCTGAAGCCGTACATCGTGCTCGCCATCCACGAAGCGAGCGGGACCGTCGCGGGCCTGACCGAGGTAGTGGTCCCGGCGCAGCACCCGGAACGCGCCGATCAGTACGACACGATCGTCGTCCGTGAACACCGTGGTTACGGCATCGACCGCGCGATCAAGGCCCGGATGCTGTTCGAGCTGCGCTCAGCCGAGCCCGGCCTGCGCCAGGTGCAGACGTGGAACGCGCAGCAGAACGAGTCCATGCTGAAGGTCAACGCCGAGCTCGGTTACCAGTCCGACCGGGACTGGTTCGAGTACATCGCCGACGTGACCCACCTGGTGCAGGCCCTGGAGCCCCGGGAAAATCAGTAACGCTCTCTCAACCACTGGGCGACCTCGGTGGCCCAGTAGGTGAGGGTGATCTGGGCCCCGGCGCGCTTGATCGAGGTGAGCGACTCCAGGATGGCCCGCTCGCGGTCGATCCAGCCGTTGGCCGCGGCGGCCTCGACCATCGCGTACTCCCCCGACACCTGGTACGCCGCCACCGGCACGGTGACCCGCTCCCGGATCGCGGCGATCACGTCGAGGTACGGCAGGCCGGGCTTCACCATCACGATGTCGGCGCCCTCGGCCACGTCCAGGTCGACCTCGCGCAGCGCCTCCCGCAGGTTCGGCGGGTCCTGCTGGTACTGCCGGCGGTCGCCCTGAAGGCTCGACTCGACAGCCTCACGGAACGGGCCGTAGAACGCGCCCGCGTACTTCGCCGAGTACGCCAGGATCGCGATGTCCTGGTGGCCGGCGGCGTCCAGCGCCTTGCGGACCACGCCGATCTGGCCGTCCATCATCCCGGACGGGCCGACCATGTGGGCGCCGGCGTCGGCCTGGGCGACCGCCATCCGGCCGTAGATCTCCAGCGTGGCGTCGTTGTCGACGGAACCGTCGGCGCCGAGCACCCCGCAGTGCCCGTGCGAGGTGAACTCGTCGAGGCAGAGGTCGCTCATGATGACGGTGGCGTCGCCGAACTCGGCCCGCAGATCGCGAACGCCGACGTTGAGGATGCCGTCCGGGTCGAGGCCCGCCGAACCGGTCTCGTCCTTGTCCGCGTTGTCCGGCACACCGAAGAGCATCAGGCCGCCGACGCCGGCGCTGATCGCCTCGTGCGCGGCCTTGAGCAGCGATTCCCGGGTGTGCTGGAAGACGCCGGGCAGCGTGCTGATCGCTTTCGGCTCGGTCAGCCCGTCTTTCAGGAAGAGCGGGAGGACCAGCTCGGAGGGCGCGACCCGGGTCTCCTCGACGAGGCGGCGGATCGCAGGCGTGCGCCGGAGACGGCGCGGGCGGATGTCGGGGAAGGACATCGGGGCTCCCGTTTCAAAAGAAGAAGCGCGCCGGTTGGACAACCGGCGCGCTTCGTATGAATCAGCGGAATCGAAGAGCCGTCGGCCCCTGGACCTTGGAGCCGCGGCGCTGCTTCGCGGGCATCGCCGCCAGCTTCTCGCGAAGCTCGAGGGCGTACTCGGCGAGCGCCTCGACCAGGTCCGGCACCGACGCGTTCTGCGGCTGGGTGTCGACCCGCAGGCCGAACTCGACAGCGGTCTCGGCGGTCTTCGGGCCGATCACCGCGACGACAGTGCGGGCGTGCGGCTTGCCGGCGATGCCGACCAGGTTCCGTACGGTCGAGGACGAGGTGAAGAGCACCGCGTCGAAGCCACCCGACTTGATCGCGTCGCGGATCTCGGCGGGCGGCGGGGCCGCCCGGACGGTCCGGTACGCGGTGACGTCGTCGACTTCCCAGCCGCGCTCGATGAGCCCGGCCGCGAGGGTCTCGGTGGCGATGTCGGCACGCGGCAGCAGCACCCGGCCGACCGGGTCGAGGATCTCGTCGTGCGGCGAGAACTCGGCGAGGAGGCCGTCGCTGGACTGCTCGCCGGCCGGGATGAGCTCCGGCTGGATGCCGAACGCGCGGACCGCCTCGGCGGTCGCCTCACCGATACAGGCGATCTTCACGCCGCCGAAGTGGCGGGCGTCGAGGCCGTGCTCGGCGAACTTCTCCCAGACCGCGCGGACCGCGTTCACCGAGGTGAAGATCACCCAGGCGTACCGGCCGTCGACGAGGCCCTTGACGGCGCGCTCCATCTGGGCCGGGGTGCGCGGCGGCTCGACCGCGATGGTCGGGACCTCGCACGGGATCGCGCCGTAGGCACGCAGCCGGGCGCTCATCGCGCCGGCCTGCTCCTTGGTACGCGGAACCAGAACCTTCCAGCCGTACAGCGGACGGTTCTCCCACCAGCTCAGGTTGTCGCGCTCGGCGACGTCCGAGCCGACGGTGAGCACGACCCGGCCGGTGAAGCCGAGCGCCGCCGCGACGAAGCTGTCCACGGTCGAGGTGGTGGTGTACTGCGTCTCACCGGTGCCGTCGCCGGTCACGCCGACCGGCACACCCGGCTCGACGCCCGCGGCGAGCAGACCGTCACGGACGGCGGCGAGGTCACCGGCGTCCACGGCGACCGCGAACGAGCCCTTCTGGGCAGCGCCGGCGAGCGCGTCGAAGTCCAAGGTGGTGACGTCGTCGACGTCGGCGGCGATGCGGACGCCGGGCAGCGGGACACCCGCGTATGCCGCGACACCCTCGGCCTGGCCGATACCGGGGATCACCTCGAAGTGCACGGCGGTACGCGCGACCGCCTGCACCTCTTTCACCACGGACTCGTGCCCGAACGGGTCACCGGCGACGAGGTGCACCGCGGAGAGACCGGACTTGGCGGCGGAGAGCAGCACCTTGGCGACGTCGCCGGGGGCACCCTCAGCCGGGCTGAACTGGGCGTCTTCCTTGGCGTCGGAACGGACGGCGCTCAGCAGTGACTCGGGCACGCCACGGTCGTAGACCACCTGGTCGGCATCGGTCAGCGCCGCGTACGCGCGACGGGTCAGCAGCTCCGGGTCGCCGGGTCCGGCGCCGATGAACGCGATGCGTCCTGCTGGCTTACGGGCGGTGCGGGTGGTCATTCTGTGCTCCCCATCAGGGTATCGGCGCCGGCGTCGAGGAGATCGGTGGCGAGCGCCTTGCCGATCTCCGCCGCGCTGGCGGGCGTTCCGGTGCGCGACAGCCGGATGGCTCGAACCCCATCCGGGCTGATCACCGCACCGCGCAGGTAAATCTCGTCGCCGTTCTCACCCTCGGCAAGTTCGGCATGTGCGGCGACCGGGGCGGAGCACCCGGCCTCCAGCGTGGCAAGCAACGCCCGCTCCGCCGTGACGACGGCGCGGGACGGTGCATGGTCGAGTGCGGCCAGCAGCTCGACCAGGTCTGTGTCGTCGGCCCGGCACTCCACCGCCAGCGCGCCCTGTGCAGGGGCGGGCAGCATGAGCATCGGGTCGAGCGTCTCGGTGATCTCCGCGGTCCGGCCGAGGCGCGCCAGGCCGGCCCGGGCGAGGACGACCGCGTCGAGGTCGGCCTCAGGGCCGAGAACCCGCGCGATCCGCGTGTCCACGTTCCCCCGAATCGGCGTGACCTGCAACTCTAGGCCCAAAGCCAGCAATTGCGCGATTCGGCGCACCGCCCCGGTCCCGATCTTGGAGCCGGGTGGGAGCTCGGCGAGCGTCAAACCGTCCCGGGCGATCAGGGCGTCACGAGGGTCTTCCCGCGGTGGCACCGCGGCGATGTGCAGCCGCGGGTAGTCGCTGGTGGGCAGGTCCTTGTACGAGTGGACGGCGAAGTCGATCTCGTCGGCGATCAGCGCGTCACGCAGCGCGGACACGAAGACACCCACGCCGAGCTCGGCGACCGGCGCCGCGGAGCGGTCGCCGGATGTGACGATCCGGACAAGCTCCACCGCGCGACCGGTGGCGGCGGTCAGAGCGTCGGCGACCATCTGCGACTGGGTGAGCGCCAGCGCGCTCCCCCGGGTGCCGAGACGAAGTGGTGCGGTCACGCTTTCCCCCCGATCTCCGGCACCGCGTTCGCGTGAGTGGCGAGCGGCACGTCCAGGTCGAACAGTTCTCGCAGCAGCGCGGCGTACTGATCCCCGCCGGGCTCCGCGGCCAGCTGGCGCACCCGCACGGTCGGCGAGTGCAGCAGCTGCTGCACGACCCGGTGCAGGGTACGGGAAACATCGGCCCGTTGCTCCTCGGTGAAATCCGGCCGCCTGGAGATCAACTTGCGCATCTCGGCCGAAACCACATCTTCGGCACGGGTCCGCAACGCCGCCACGGTAGGCGCGATCTCGGCCCCGCGCAGCCAGCCGAGGAAGTTGTCCACCTCACTGGCGACGATCTGCTCGACGGCCGCGGTCTCGGCCGCCGCCGGCAGGGCACGGCGGCTCGCCGCGAGCCCGTCGATGTCGACCACGACGAGTCCGGGCAGGTCAGCGGCGTCCGGCGCCACGTCCCGGGGCACGGCCAGGTCCAGCACGATCAGAGGGTGCTCAGCGCCGTCCCGGGCGGCGAGCGCCGCGGTGAGGCGGTCCCGGGTCAGCACCGGCTCGATGGAGGCGGTCGCACTGACCACGATGTCCACCTCGCCGAGCGTCCGCTCGAGCTCCTCGAACGGAACCGCGACCGCGCCGTACGCCTCAGCGAGCCGATCAGCCCGGTCCATGCTCCGGTTGGTGATCCGCAGCGGCCCCACACCGGTCCGGGTGAGGGTCGCCACCGACAGGGCGCCCATCGCGCCGGCGCCGATCACCAGCGCGGACCGTCCGGTCAGGTCGACGCCGAGATGGTCGGCAGCCACGTCGAGCGCGGCCGTCACGACGCTCTGGCCGGCCCGGTCGATGCCGGTCTCGGAGTGCGCCCGCTTGCCGACCCGCAGCGTCTGCTGCATGAGCTCGTGCAGCAGACGGCCGACCGAGTCCACCTCGGTCGCCGCGTGGTACGAGTCCCGCAGCTGCCCGAGGATCTGCGCCTCGCCGACGACCATCGAGTCGAGCCCGGAGGAGACCCGGAACGAATGCCGGACCGCGGCCTCTCCGTAGTGCACGTAAAGGTGGCTGGCGAGCTCGCTGGCCGGGATGCCGGAGTGCTCGGCGAGCACGTTGCAGATGTCGCCGAGACCACCGTGGAAACCGGTGACGGCCGCGTAGACCTCGACCCGGTTGCAGGTGGAGACCACGACGGCCTCACCGACGTACGGCTGAGCGACCAGTTTCTGCAGCAGGCCGGGCAGCGCGGAGTCGGGGATCACGAGTCGTTCCAGCGCTGCGACGTCGGCGGTGCGGTACGACGCACCGATGCTGAGCAGGTTCACGATCCGACCGCCTCCTGATTGCCCGCCGGGGCGGACCGGCCGCCGGGCAGCGCGGTCAGAGACGCCTTGCGGTGCTCATGGAACGAAAGGATCTGCAGCTCGATGGCGAGATCCACCTTACGAACGTCGACGTTGGGCGGCACCGAGAGGACACCCGGCGCGAAGTTGAGGATGCTTGTCACACCCGCGGCGACCAGCACGTCCGCGACTGCCTGGGCCGAGCCCGGAGGAGTAGCTATCACGCCGATGGCGATCGACTCCTCGGCGGCGACCTGGGGCAGCTCGTCGATGTGCCGCACGACGAGGCCGTTGACCGTGTCGCCGACCTTGCCCTGGTCGGCGTCGAAGAGGGCCACCACGCGGAAACCACGGCTCGCGAAGCCGGCGTAACCGGCCAGGGCGTGCCCGAGGTTGCCGACACCGACCAGGCAGACCGCCCGGTTCTTGTCGAGGCCGAGGATGTATTCGACCTGGTCGATCAGGAGGGTGACGTCGTAACCGACACCACGGGTCCCGTACGAGCCCAGGTGGGAGAGGTCCTTGCGAAGTTTCGCCGAGTTGACGCCGGCCGCCGCCGCGAGACCCTCGCTGGACACGGTCTCAGCGCCGGTCTCGGCGAGGTGGTGGAGCGCGCGAAGATATTCAGGCAGCCGTGCGATGGTCGCCTCGGGGAGATCCGGGAAGGCCGGGACGACACCGGCATCGCCGGGCGTGCTTCCTTGACGCTGCTGACTCATCTGACTCCGTGCCGACGAGGCGAACCTGCGGTGAGCCCTGTCTGTGCGATACCGGTGAAACCCACTTGGGGTGGCTGTGGTAGCGGGGCTCGTCGGAGTCACAGAGTAGGCGCTTGTGAAGGCGTGCACAAATCGCGATCTTGTCGGGACAATTGGACAGGATCGACTCGGCTGTGTTAGCCGAGCCGACCTGTGAAGTATTACCGAGCGATCCCCGCCAGGGCCACTTGACTCAGAGTGACATGGCCGTCGTTACCGCGCCTACCAGCGTGTCGGCGACCGGATAGCCCGAAGTGCGCAGCCGGTCCGGATCGGTGAAGCCACCGGTGTAGAGAACCGCGCGGCCACCCACCGACTCCGCCGCGTACGCGTCGTCGAGCGAGTCGCCGATCAGCACCACCTGGCTGCCCTCGACGCCGAGACCTTCGAGGTGCCGGGCCAGGTGCCCGGCCTTCATGTCGCCGCCCACCTCGGTGCGCAGTCCGTCGATCCGGGCGAAGAGCCCGGCCAGGCCGTACGTCTCGACGGCCGGGATCAGCTCGCTGTGGAACCACATGGAGAGCAGCGACTGGGTGCCCGGCCAGGTCTTGATCGCGGCCATCGCGTCGGCGGCAAGCGAGATGTCGGTCAGCCCGAGCCGGTACGCGTCATGGAAGATCCGGTCGAGCCGGCCGAACTCCTCGTCGTCCACCGCCCGGCCCAGCATCTCGGCGTAGAACTCGGCGACCGGGCGCCGGAAGGTCCGCCGGTGCTCGTCGGCGTCGACGTTGCGCGCGCCGACCGAGGTGAAGGCCGTGTTGGTCGAGGAGACCACCAGGTGAAGATCGTCGAGAAGAGTGCCGTTCCAGTCCCAGACCAGGTGCTTAGCTGTCACGAGGAGCCAAGTTACAGGCGTGGTTCCCCTGGTTGTCGAGACAAATCCCGCAGCAGGCGCTCCTCTTCGATGCGCCAGTAACCGTGTTCCTTGCCGTCCAGCAGCAGCACCGGTACCCGGTCGCCGTACTCGCGTTCCAGCTCGATGTCGGCGTCGACATCGACCTTGGTCCACTGCTGCGGCGCGATCCGGTCCAGGGTCTGCTCGGCGACCTCGCAGAGATGACAGCCGGCCCGGCTGATCAGGGTGAGTCGGTTCACAGCTCTCTCTTCCGTACTTTGCCCGTCGCCGACCTCGGCAGCTCGGTGACCAGCTCGATGCCGGGCAGCTTGAACCGGGCCAGCCGGGCCGCACACCACACCTGCAGCTCGGTCACGCTCGGCGCCGGGTCGCCGGTGAGCACCACGTACGCGTGCGGCCGCTGCCCGGAATCCGGGTCGGGGACGCCGACCACGGCGGCGGCGGCCACCCGCGGGTGCCCGTCCAGTACCCGTTCTATCTCGGCCGGGTACACGTTGAAGCCGTTCACCAGGATCAGCTCGCCGATCCGGTCGACCAGGACCAGGTCGCCGTCGCCGTCCGCGTACGCCACATCGCCGGTCGGCCACCAGCCGTCCGCGTCCGGTCCGCCGCTCGCGTCCGGCCAGTAACCGGAGAAGAGGTTCGGCCCGCGCACCACGATCTCGCCGGGGTCGGTGCCGGCCGAACCGGCCACGTCCAGGTCGAGATCGCCGAGGTCCTCGTCGACCGAGGCGGTGCCGTCGCGCCACAGCTCGGCGCCGGCCCGGTTGCGCAGCAGCAGCTCGACGCCGGGCAGCGGACGGCCGATCGAGCCACTCTTGTCCCGGTGACTCACGGCCGTCGTGGCCAGCACGGGTGCCGTCTCCGTCAACCCGTACCCGATCATGATGTTCTTGCCGGTCAGCGCGCGGAAGCGCGCCGCTGTGCCCGAGCCCAGCGGCGCCGCGCCGCAGACGGCCGTGCGCAGAGCGCGCAGCGAGTCCCGAGCCTCCGGGTCGGCGATCCAGGCCTGGTACATCCCGGGCACACCGACCACGACGCTCACACCGTGCTCAGTGATCAGCGCGGACGCGGCCGCCGGCTCGAAGCGCTCGGCCAGCACCCCGGTCGCCGCGTGGTGCGCGACCGTCCCGAGCCCGGTGTTGAGCCCGTAGGCATGGAAGAACGGCACCGCGAGCAGCACCACGTCGTCCGGGCCGACCACCGGCGGCTCGATCCGGTCCAGCTGGTCATGGTTCGCGGTCAGCGCGGCGTGGGTGAGCATCGCGCCCTTCGGCCGCCCGCTCGTCCCCGACGTATAAAGCAGGACCGCGAGATCTCCGGCGCCCACCTCCGGCAGGATGCCGTCCCCAGCTTCCAGATCCGTGGGTACGCGCGAAGCGGTGACCAGACGCAGCCGGGGAGGCCCCGCCGGTTCCCCGATGATCAGCACCGCACCCGAATCGGTCACCGCGTGATCGAGCTCGTCGGCGGTGTAACCGGGATTGAGCGGCACGGCCACCCGCCCGGCGCGCAGAACTCCGAAGTAGGCGATCGCGAAGTCCACGGTGTTGCCGAGCACCAGGGCGATCCGATCACCCGGAGCGGTACGCGCGGCGGTCCAGCGCGCCGCGGCTGACACCTGACTGTCCAATTCCGCCCATGTGAGGACCGCGTCACCGGCGATCAGGGCAGGCCGGTCGGGACGGCGACCGGCGGCCTCGGCGACCGGATCGCGAGCGGGTTCCTCCACGAGGCGAGAGTTTGGCACAAACGGCCCCCGAGCGGCATGCCGGACAGCGCGTCCGTTCGCGGAAACAGGCCATCGGTGATGGTGAGGACGACTCAGGATGCCGTTAAAGATCCGTTTCGCGGCTTTGCGCGCAGCGCACTTGTTGTGCGACTCGCTGTGTCCGAAGTCGGTGATACTTCCGTCTGCGTAACGGAATCCACACCAACGGGTGAGGTAAACCGGCTTTTCAGCGGGTTGCTTCACCCCTTTTGTTGTGAGTGACCACCCTCATCCCGAGGAGGCCGCTGTGCCACACAAAGCACCTAGTAATGGCGAATTCACGTCTGGCGGGACTGAATCGCAACTGTCACAGGCCCGCCGGGTTGAGGAGGCGAAGTGACTCATGTGTACGCAGAGGACCCGTTCCACCGCGATGTCCTCGCGGCCCGGCTCGCGCTCAATGAAGGTCTGAACGCCCTGCGCGAGTCATTCGACGGCATGATCGTGAACGCGATCCGCGGTGAGAGCCCGAAGCAGACCGGCAGCCGCCGGACTCCGAACGGACCACCGGCCGTCACCCAGCCGCACGCAGGCAACGGGAAGTTCGGTGGCGGCCGGGTACAGTCGCCGCGCCCACCGGCCCAGCCGACCGCAGGCCAGCGGTCGAACATCGGCGAGCCCGAGACAGCGCCCGGCGACCACACAGTGGTCCTGCCGACGCAGAGCACCACCGGACCGCCCACCGAGACCGCGCCGCCGAAACACCCGGCCCGGCCGGATCGTGGCGACCCCGCGGCCGAGGTCTGGGCGCTGGTCGAACGGGCACAGGCCGGCGAGTCCGAGGCGTTCGGACTGATCTACGACCGGTACGTCGACACGGTGTTCCGGTTCGTCTACTTCCGGGTCGGCAACCGCCAGCTCGCCGAGGACCTCACTTCCGACACCTTCCTGCGCGCTCTCAAGCGCATCGGAAGCTTCACCTGGCAGGGCCGTGACCTCGGTGCCTGGCTCGTCACCATCGCCCGGAACCTGGTCGCCGACCACTTCAAGTCGGGCCGGTACCGCCTTGAAGTGACCACCGGCGACGTCCTCGACGCCGACCGGGAGGACCGCGGGCCGGAAGGCAGCCCGGAGTCCGCCGTCGTCGACCACATCACGAACGTCGCTCTGCTCACCGCGGTCAAGCAGCTCAACCCCGAGCAGCAGGAGTGCATCGTGCTCCGGTTCCTCCAGGGCTTCTCGGTGGCCGAGACCGCGAAGACCATGGGCAAGAACGAAGGCGCCATCAAGGCCTTGCAGTACAGGGCCGTCCGAGCGCTGAACCGGCTCCTGCCGGAAGGGTTCCAGTCTTGATCCGGCGCTCT
Organism: Actinoplanes lutulentus; assembly: GCF_003259845.1. Lineage (GTDB taxonomy): Bacteria > Actinomycetota > Actinomycetes > Mycobacteriales > Micromonosporaceae > Actinoplanes > Actinoplanes lutulentus. Next base: position 230,340 of record NZ_QLMJ01000006.1, on the reverse strand, counting down.
CGGATGTCGATCTCCGATACCCGATGGCACCCTCTCTCACCCGTAACCGGGGCCGCGTGTCGCGCGTTTGTCCGGATGCGACCCGGGGCAGAGAAATCCGACTCGGTCGCCTACGCCGGCCCGCAGGCCGGCGAGACAGTCACGAGCGAGGGGAGGTGCCCACGGTGAAGTTCGAATTCCTGGACCGCCGGAGCGCCGAGCGCTTCGCGGAACTGATCGACGAGGCCGGCGGCGTCCCGAGGCACCACACCCGGGGACAAACCGACGAGGAGCTCAACCGGCTGGTCGCCATCGGCAACCGGCTCGGTACGGCCCGGCCGGTCGCACCGGTCGACTCCGAGTTCCGCGTCGGCCTGCGCGCCATGCTGGTCGCGACGGCCGAGCGGGACGGCATCGGCCTGACCGCCGTCAATGACGCCGCACCGGTCGCCGACACCGTCGACGGAGCCAGGCGTTCGTTCTTCGGGCGCCGGATCCGAGCCCGGGGAGCGATCGTGATCGGCGTTGCCGCCGGCGCGATGGCCGTCTCCGGGATCTCCGCGGCGAGCGAGAGCGCGTCGCCCGGCGACGCGCTGTACGGGGTCAAGCGCTCCACCGAAAGGGCGCAGCTGGCGATCGCCGGATCGGATGTGTCGAGGGGTCAGCTGTCGCTGGACTTCGCCCGCAACCGGCTCACCGAAGCGGTTGCCATGGATGGCGACGACCCGGCGTTCCGCACGGTGCTCGACGACATGGACGCCGACACCCGCAAGGGTGTGCGGCTGCTCAACACAGCGGTGGTCTCCAACAAGGACCGCAAGCCGCTGACCACACTCAACGGTTTCGTCTCGACGCAGCGCAAGGCGTTCGAGCCGGCCATCGACGAGCTCTCCCCGGCCAACCGGGACCGGGCCGCGGCCTCGCTGGCGCTGCTCCAGGACGTCACGGCCCGCAGCGAGCAGCTGCGGACCGGGCTGAACTGCGAGAAGATCACGCCGAACGGCTCCGACGAGCTCGGACCGAAACTGCGTGACTGCGACGGCGACTCCAACGCCGGAGCGGGCACGCAGTCGAAGCCGGGGCACACCGGCGGCGGAAGCAAGTCCTCATCGAAGAACAACGAGGACCCGGACGCCACGCCGAAGCCCTCGAAGAGCGGGATCACCGCGAAGCCGGACGTCTCCGGTGACGCGACCCTGCCGAGCACGGTGGCTCCGACAACGCCGGCGACGAACAAGAAGCCGACGAAGACCAGTACGGTCACGCCCAGTCCGTCCGAGACGGTCACGACCCCACCGGTCGTCATCGACGAGGAGCAGGACAGCGGTGTGCTGGACGGGTTGCTCGACAACCTGTTCTGAGTAACACGCCAGACGATGGCGAGGGGCGGTGCCGAAAGTCGCGAGACTTCGGGGCCGCCCCTCAGTCGTCACTATAGGACGGTCCGGGCGATTCATTCCAGTGACTGGCGACAATCAGTCACTGAGTGGTCACGGACCGAACGCGTCCGGGCGCTTCTCCAGCAGCTCGTGCAGGGTCGCCTGAATCGTTTCCCGTACCTGGTCCGCCAGGTTGTAGACGACCAGCGGGTCGTCGGCGAACTCGGTCAGATGCGCGGTCGGGATCGGCGGGCAGAACTGGATCAGCCACTTGCTCGGCAGCGGCACCAGACCCAGCGGGCCCAGATGCGGGAAGGTCGGCGTCACCGGGAAGTACGGCACACCCAGCAACCGGGCCAGCGGCTTCAGGTCGGCCAGGATCGGGTACGTCTCCTCGGCCCCGACGATCGCGACCGGGACGATCGGCGTACCGGTGCGCAGCGCGGCCGAGACGAACCCGCCGCGACCGAAACGCTGGAGCTTGTAGCGCTCGGAGAAGCGCTTTCCGATGCCCTTGAAGCCCTCGGGGAAGACACCGACCAGCTGGCCGCTGGTCATCAGCCGCTCGGCGTCCGGGTTGCAGGCCACCGTGGCACCGGCCGCGCGGGCCAGTTCGCTCATCAGCGGCATGCGGAACACCAGGTCAGCGCCGAGCAGGCGTAGGTGCCGTTGTTTCGGGTGCTTGTCGCGCATCGCGACGGTGAGCATCAGGGCGTCCAGCGCGATCGTGCCGGAGTGGTTGCCGACCACCAGGCCGCCGCCGTCGGACGGCACGTTCTCGATGCCGAGGACTTCGGTACGGAACCAGTCGCGGTACAGCAGTTTCAGGATCGGCTGGAACACCGCGTCGGTCAGTTCCGGGTCGAAGCCGAACTCGTCCACCTCGTATGCCCCGGAGAGCCGGCGGCGCAGGAAGGCCAGGCCGTCCGCGACCCGCTGGTCCCACACGTCCGGTGCCGCGACGGCAGGCTCGACGGGTTTCTCCGGGATCGGCCGGTTCCCGTTCACCCGCTGCGCCGGTGCGGGCGTGGGCAGCTGGAAGTCGGCGTGCCCGGGCAGCAGATCACGACGGTACTCATCCTGGCTCACGATCGGTCGCTTCCCGCCCGCACTCCTGCCGAGGTGTGACCGGCAGGGACGGATGCGGGCTCAGCAACGCCGGCCGGTGCCGGGGAAGCGGCGGCCCGGACCCGGCGGATGCCGTCCAGGATCGCCTGCTCAGCGGCGGCCAACCGGTCAGCGGTGATCGTCGAGCCGGCCACGTGCGCCTTGATGAACTCGTCGAACGCTTCCGCGGTGGTACGCGGGGTGAAGTCGAACTCACGGATCAGGCGGGAGGTGTCCACCACCCGACCGTGCACGAAGAGGTCGATCTGGTCCAGGCCGATCTGCTCGACGCCGAGATTGCGGAGCAGGGCCGCACCGGTGGAGAGCGCGGACTCGGGCAGCGGCAGGGAGACCCGGCCGGCCCGGCGGACCGCCTGCGCGAGCATCAGGACACCGGCACCGGCCACGTTGAACGTGCCGGGGTGGTCCTCGACCACCGAGCGGTGCAGGATTTCGAGCGCGTCCTCGACGTGCACGAACTGGAGGCGCGCGTCGCGGCCGAGCACGGTCGGCACGACCGGCTGGGCGAAGTATCTGGTCAGCGAGGTCTCGGCCGTCGAGCTGATCATGGGGGCGAAGCGCAGCACAGTAGCGGCGACCTCGGAACGGCGCCGGCGGAAACCGCGGACGTACCCCTCGATGTCGAGGATGTCGCGGGCGAACGGCCCACGAGGCACGGCACGAGGCTCGGTGTCCTCGGTGAAGACCGCCGGGTCACGGAACGATGCGCCGTACGCGGCCGTGGACGAACGCACCACCAGCTTGCGCAGGCCCGGCGCGCCCTGAGCGGCCGCGAGCACCTGCATGGTACCGATGACGTTCTGTTCCTTCATCGCGGCACGACCGCCGTGCTGGACGTCGGGCACGCTGGTCACAGCCAGGTGGACGACGGCCTCGGCGTCGAGCTCGGCGATGGCCTCGGTGGCCGCGCGAGCATCGGCCCGGATCCGTTCCACGCCCTCCAGCAGGCCCAGAAGGCCGGCCGGCGGGTCGTGCGGATCCAGGCCGACGACACGATCGATCCGTGGGTCAGCGGCGAGGCGTGCGGCCACCCGAGCGCCGATGTAACGGCTGACTCCGGTGACCACGACGACGCGGGGCGGTGAGGTCACCACGGGCGCACCTCTCGATGCGTTGTCGGGATCCTCTGTCGAGGCAAGCGACGGCTCAGGCCGGGTGATGCACCCGGCCGTCCGTCACTTGCCGAGACGGCGACGCTGGACGCGGGTCTTGCGCAGCAGCTTGCGGTGCTTCTTCTTCGCCATACGCTTGCGGCGCTTCTTGACCACGGAGCCCATACGAAAAGCCTCTCGAAACCATGTGATGGACCGGCAGAACCCGAGGGCACGACCGGCTCCGGACTGGACGGGCGCCCGGGCCTGCTGCGCCACGATCGGCGCGCGAACCGGGAACCAACCGCTCCAGCGTACCGGGACGGTCGCACCGGGCCAACACGACCCCGGTCTGGCGCCGGGGCGACCGTCGTCAGGCGCTCTGTGAGAAGGCGCCGCGAAGATATTCGTGTACCGCGTGCTCGGGCACGCGGAACGAGCGGCCGACCCGGACCGCGGTGAGGTCACCGCCGTGCACGAGCCGGTAGACGGTCATCTTGGAGACCCGCATCAGTGCGGCCACCTCTGCCACCGTCAGGAACCGTACCTCCGAGAGTCGTTCCTCGGTCTGGGCTGGACCCGTCATCTCGTTCGCACCGATCCTTTCGCAGGCACGTGCGTGTCATCAGAACGGTATCGATACTGCTGTGACCAACGCGATGCGTTCCGTGAAATGCCCACAAAAAGTCAAGCCCGACACGCCAGATCTGCGAAGTTTTGACCCTATTGAGTTACTTCCGGGAGGTTACGACCTTCGCGACGAAGCCCATCCCGGCCGGGCGCTCGGCGATCCGGCGCATCAGGTACCCGTACCACTGCTCTCCGTACGGCAGGTAGACCCGCACGGTGTGCCCGCCGGCGGCCAGGCGCGCCTGCTCGTCCGGGCGTACGCCGTAGAGGAGCTGGAACTCGTACTCCCCGGTGGAGCGGTCGAACCAGCGGGCCCGGTCCTCGCCGATCGCGATGAGCCGCGGGTCGTGCGTCGCGACCATCGGGTAACCCTCACCGGACATCAGGATGTTCAGGCAGCGCACGAACGACTTGTCGACGTCGAGCGCCGACTGGAACGCCACCGACTCCGGCTCGGAATACGCACCCTTGCAGAGCCGGACCCGCGACTTGGCCGTCGACAGCTCCCGGCAGTCCCCCTCGGTACGCCGCAGGTGCGCCTGAAGCACCGCCCCGGTGTTCGGGAACTCCTCCCGCAGCGCCAGGAGCGTCTCCAGCGTCGCGTCCGTGGTGGTGTGGTCCTCGGCGTCCAGCGTCACGCTGGTGCCCGCCTCGGCGGCAGCGGCGCAGATCGCGTGCGCGTGCTCGCGCGCGAGCTTCTCGTCGATCCGCTGACCCAGCGCCGACAGCTTCACGCTCACCTCGGCCGCCGGCGTCAGACCCGAGTCCCGCAGCCGGCCGAGCAACGAGACGTACTCGTCGCGCACCGTCACCGCCTGCTCGATGGTCCGGGTGTCCTCGACCAGATGATCGAGAGTGACGGCCAGGCCGTCGTCGGCGAGCTCCCTGCTCACCCGCAGGGCCTCATCGGCGCTGCTGCCGGCGACGAACCGCCGCGCGAGGCCCTTGCTGACCGGGGCGGACTCGACCAGACGCTCGAGCCGGGAGGAGCCGGCGGCGGCGATAAAGAGGGAACGGAGCATGTGCCGAGGGTAACCTCCGGAGGAGTCCGCAAACCCCGCCGCGCTTCATACATGCCCTACCCGGCAACGTCCCGCTACCGTTGTCGGGTGAACTTCGATGCGTACGCCCGGACGGCAGTCGACCTCGTCAACGCCGGACTGGACGATCTCGCCGGGTTGCGGGCCCTGTTCTCCGGCGAGCAGGCATACATGCGGGATCAGGTCGCCGAGAAAGACGTCGTCGCGTTCCGCCGCGCCCAGCGGCGCCTGCGCGAGGTCTTCGAGTACGGCACGACCGGCCGCGACGCCGAGGCGGTGCGCGAGCTGAACACCCTCCTCGAGGCGTACCCGGTGCAGCCACGCATCTCCGGGCACGAGGCGAGCGACTGGCACATGCACGTGACCAGCCGCGGCTCCTCGGTCAGCGCGGAATACCTCGCGGGCGCGGCGTGGGGCCTGGCCGTGTGGCTCTGCGAGTACGGCAGCGTCCGGTTCGGCATCTGCGCCGACGAGCGCTGCGGCAACGTCTATCTGGACACGTCGTCGAACAACTGCCGCCGGTTCTGCTCGGAGCGCTGCGCGACCCGCTCGCACGTGGCCGCGCACCGCGCCCGCAAGCGGGCGGCCAGCCTCACGCCGGCGTGATCGCCGTTTCGGCGGGGGCGAGGTAACGGCGAGCGAACTCCAGGGACTCCCGCAGGTCGGCCTCGCGGGCCGCCCGGCTGGACGCCTTACGAGTATTGATCTCCAGCGCCACCGAGCCGGTGAAACCGCGGCCGGCCAGCGACTGGAGCAGCTCGGCGCACGGCTGGTTGCCCCGGCCCGGCACGAGGTGCTCGTCGCGGCCCTCACCGGTGCCGTCGCCGAGGTGCACGTGCCGCAGGGCGGAGCCCATCTTGTCGGCCATCTCCAGCGCGTCGATCCGGGACGCCGCGCAGTGCGAGAGATCCAGCGTGTACGCGTCGAAGCCGGTCTCGGTCGGGTCCCAGCCCGGGGTGTAGGGCACGAACCAGCGACCCGCCATCTTCACCGGGAACATGTTCTCCACGGCGAAGGAGAGGTCGGGGTGCCGGCCGCGCACCTTGGCAAGGCCCTCCGCGAAGTTCTTGGCGTAATCGCGCTGCCAGCTGAACGGCGGGTGCACCACCACGGTGGGGGCGCCGAGCGTCTCGGCGAGCTGGGCCGCCCGGCTGAGCCGCTCCCACGGGTCCGAGCTCCAGACCCGCTGGGTGACCAGCAGGCAGGGTGCGTGGACGGAGAGCACCGGGACGTCGTAGTGGTCGGCCAATCCCTTCAGGGCGCCGGAGTCCTGGCTGACGGCGTCGGTCCACACCATGACCTCAAGGCCGTCGTAGCCCACGGTGGCCGCCATCTCGAAGGCGGCAGCGGTCGGCTCCGGGAAGACTGAAGAGCTGGAGAGAAGCACAGGAACGCGGGAACTCACGCCCCAAGCGTAGCCGCGCCCGGCACGCCCGGATATATCAGCTCTAAACGGTCATGATCCACTGGTGGGCGTACGCTGAGCCGGATGAGCCGCTCGCAGCCTCCCGCCGAGGTCTCCCTCGACTTCCCTCGGGAGTGGATCGAGTTTCTCGATCCCGCCGACGAACAACACCTCGTCCGAGCCGATCTGACCTGGCTGCTCTCCCGCTGGACCTGCGTTTTCGGCTCCGCGTGCCGTGGCATCGTGCCCGGCCGGGCCGAGGACGGCTGCTGCTCGCACGGCGCGTTCTTCACCGACGCCGACGACGAGAACCGGATCAAATCGGCTGCGGCGAAGCTCACTCCGGAGACCTGGCAGCACTACCGGCGGGGCTTCAAGAACTACACCGAGATGGACTCGGTCGACGGAACAAAACCCGCACGGCGTACAGCCACCCGATCCAGTGACGGCCCGTGTGTCTTTCTGAACGAGAAGGACTTCCCTGCCGGCGGTGGCTGCGCTCTGCACGCCCAGGCTCTGCGCGACGGGGTACACCCGCTGAAATACAAGCCGGACGTCTGCTGGCAGCTGCCGATCCGCCGGGAACAGGACTGGATCAAGCGGGCCGACGGGACGAAACTCCTGCAGTCCACGTTGACCGAGTTCGACCGCCGCGGCTGGGGGCCGGGCGGCCACGACCTCGGCTGGTGGTGCACGTCAGCACCGGACGCACACGTCGGCACCGAGCCGATGTACATCACGTACGCACCGGAGCTGACTGAGCTGGTCGGCGAGGTCGCGTACGCCAAGCTCGCCGAGCTCTGCGCGGCCCGCCTCAAATCCGGCCTGATCGCCATCCACCCGGCCACCAAGGCGGCCGGCACACCGCGCAAGCGAGGCGGACGTGAGCCCGCCTCGCCGCGCGCGGCCGATCAGGGCTCGAACTTGTAGCCGAGACCGCGCACCGTGACGATGTAACGCGGTGCCGACGGCTCGGGTTCGACCTTGGAGCGCAGCCGCTTCACGTGGACGTCAAGGGTCTTCGTGTCACCGACGTAATCGGCACCCCAGACGCGGTCGATCAGCTGGCCTCGGGTGAGCACCCGTCCGGCGTTGCGGAGCAGCAGCTCCAGCAGCTCGAACTCCTTCAGCGGCAGCTGGACGCCGGCGCCGTCGACGGTGACCACGTGCCGTTCCACGTCCATCCGGACCGGGCCGGCCGCGAGCGTCGGGGTGGTCACCTCGGCGGCCTCGGTGCCCTGCCTGCGCAGCACAGCGCGGATCCGGGCGACCAGCTCACGGGGTGAGTACGGCTTGGTGACGTAGTCGTCCGCACCGATCTCCAGACCGACGACCTTGTCGATCTCGCTGTCCCGGGCGGTGACCATGATGATCGGAACGGCCGAACGCTGCCGCAGCTGGCGGCAGACCTCGGTGCCGGACATCTCCGGCAGCATGAGGTCGAGCAGCACGATGTCGGCACCAGTCCGGTCGAACTGCGTCAGGGCCGAGGTTCCGGTCGCAGCGACCGACACCTCGAAACCCTCCTTGCGCAGCATGTAGGACAGGGCGTCGGAGAACGACTCCTCGTCCTCGACCACGAGCACGCGGGCCAATGTGGTTCCTTCCGTCGTCGGTGGCCGGGTCAGCGCCCGGCCACACCGGACTCGATCTCAATCGCCGTCGGTGACGGCGAAGCGGCTTCAGGGGGACGCGCGGGTAGGCGCAGGGTGAACGTAGAACCGTCGCCGAGTGCACTCGTGACGTCGACACGGCCGCCGTGGTTGGTGGCGATGTGCTTGACGATGGCCAGGCCGAGGCCGGTGCCACCGGTTGATCGCGACCGTGCCTGATCGGCGCGGTAGAAGCGTTCGAAGATCCGGTCGACGTCCTGAGGCGAGATCCCGATGCCCTGGTCGGCGACGTCGATCTCGATCCAGTCGTCGATCTCGCGCATGGTGAGCAAGACCTTGGTGTCCTCGCCCGAGTACGCGATCGCGTTCTCCACGAGGTTGGTGACCGCCGTGGCGATCTGGGTGTCGTTGCCGTACGCCATGGCGCCCTTGGGCCCGTCGACGACGACCTCGATGCTCTTGGCCGAGGACGTGGTCCGGGTCCGGTCCACCACTTCGGCGATCACCCAGTCGAGCGAGACCGGCTCCGGCTGCGGCAGCGGCTCGGCCCCTTGCAGGCGGCTGAGTTCCAGCAGCTCGCTGACCAGCCGGCCCATCCGGGCGGACTCATGATGGATGCGCTCGGCGAACCGGCGCGCCGCCAGCAGGTCCTCGGACTGCGCCTCGGGTGCCGAGTCGGGCAGCTGGGTGGCGTCCAGCAGCGCCTCGGCCAGCAGCTGGAGAGCCCCGATCGGGGTCTTCAGCTCGTGACTGACGTTGGCCACGAAGTCGCGGCGGACCCGCGCCAGCCGGTGCGCCTCGGTCACGTCGGCAGCCTCGATCGCGACGTGCGTCGAGTTCAGCGCGACGGCTCGCAGGTGCACACCGAGCGGAGCCTGTGCCCCACCCGCGCGACCTCGCGGGAGGTCCAGCTCCACTTCGCGACGCACGCCTGTGCGTCGCACCTGCCCAGCCAGGGTACGCAAGATCGGGTGCGCCGCGATCGTGCCCGGCGCTCCTCCCGACCGCAGCAGTCCCATCGCGCGGGCGGCTGGGTTCACCAGCACGGGGTAGTCGTCCGCATCGAGCACGACGACACCCACCCGCAGCGAATCGAGGCTTTTGCGACCGAGCCCTTTGAACCCGTTCTTGCCTGCCGGGCGGTCATCGTCCGGTTCGATGGCGGCGCTCCCCTCCTGCGGCCCACGCGGGGCCGTCTCGGCCTGCCGGCGGACCCGAGCCAGAAGCAGGCCCGCTCCCACGCCGACGGCGAGCGTGACCAGGACGAGGCCGACGACGTACTTCCATTCCACGCTGCGATCGTAGGGTCAATGTTTACCTGCGCTACAGGGCCAAAGGTACGAATCGGGCCCGCTTCCAATAATGTTCACCACTACGCCTGGCGTCGTTCACCAGTGTTCATGTTCGCGCCGCTGGGTCCGCCTAACCTGGGCAGCACACCGGCCGCCCGAGAACCGGGCCGGCCCTGAGGAGCACCGGGATCAAGACATGCGCGAGGAGTACCAGGCTGACCTCGTCGAGGTGGGCCGTCTTTTGGTGACCATGGCAGAGTCGGTTCGCGCCACCCTGCGCAAGGCGACGACCGCGCTGCTGACCGCCGACCTCAAGGCCGCCGAGGCCGTGATCGAGCGTGACGCCGAGGTTGACGCCATCTACGAGCAGGTCGAGCTGAAAGTGGCGGACATCATCGCCCGGCAGGCGCCGGTCGCGAGTGACCTGCGTCGGGTGATCACCACCCTGCACATCTCCGCTGATCTGGAGCGGATGGGCGACCTGGCCGAGCACGTGGCGAAAACCGCCAAGCGCCGGCACCCGTCGCCGGCCGTGCCGGCCGAGCTGCGGCCGACCTTCAAGGAGATGGCCGACGTCGCGGACCTGATGGCCGAGAAGATCATCAAGCTGCTGGGCGCGCCGAACGTCGCGCTCGCTGCGGAACTGGAGAAGGACGACGACGCGATCGACGACGCCGAGCGTCATCTGTTCAAGATCATGCTGGCCGACGACTGGCCTTACGGCGCGGAGACCGCGATCGACGGCGCCCTGCTGGGCCGTTTCTACGAGCGGTACGCCGACCACGCCGTGAACATCGGCGAGCAGGTCATCTACCTGGTCACCGGCGAGTCACCGGCCGGAGCGAACTGAATTGATCCCAGTGTTCGCGGCGTGACTTCCGCGGCCTGAGGATCCGAAGGCCGGGACACCACGGGGGTGTCCCGGCCTTCGTCGTTCCTACGTTCTTACTTCTCTTACTTCTTGCCCTGGTTGGCGACCGCGGCGGCGGCCTCCTTCGCGGCGACCGGGTCGAGGTACGTGCCGCCCGGGTTGGTCGGGCGCAGGTTCTCGTCCAGGTCGTAACGCAGCGGGATGCCGGTCGGGATGTTCAGCTTCGCGATCGCCTCGTCGGAGACGTCGTCGAGGTGCTTCACGATGGCGCGCAGCGAGTTGCCGTGCGCCGCGACCAGGACCGTCTTGCCGGCGCGCAGGTCCGGGACGATCTGGTCGTACCAGTACGGCAGGGCCCGCTCCAGCACGTCCTTCAAGCATTCCGCCTTCGGGAGCAGTTCCGGCGCGAGGCTCGCGTACCGGGCGTCGCCGGCCTGGGAGAACTCGGAGCCGTCCTCGATCGGGGGCGGCGGTACGTCGTACGACCGGCGCCAGAGCATGAACTGCTCCTCGCCGTACGCCTCCAGGGTCTGCTTCTTGTCCTTGCCCTGCAGCGCGCCGTAGTGGCGCTCGTTCAGACGCCAGGATCGCTTCACTTCGATCCAGTGGCGGTCGGTCAGGTGCAGCGCGATCTCGCTGGTCCGGATCGCGCGACGCAGCAGGCTCGTGTGCACCACGTCGGGCAGCACGCCCTGCTCCTTGAGCAGCTCGCCGCCGCGCCGGGCCTCGTCCTCACCCTTCGCGTCCAGGTCCACGTCGACCCAGCCGGTGAAGAGGTTCTTGGCGTTCCACTCGCTGTTGCCGTGCCGCAGCAGCACCAGGGTTCCAGTCATGACCTCATCTTCCCTCTCCCGCATGGTGGCCGCGCGGGCACCCGCCATCGTGTCCACCGACACGTCGAAAACCGGTTGCCCCACCCCCTAAGTTGTAAGGGAACAGAGCATGATCACTGCTTACGGGAGGCGTCGTGTCGGGTTGGTTACGGCAGGCCGCGGGCGGATTGCCCCGGCAGTTCTGGTTCCTCTGGACCGGGACGCTGATCAACCGGCTCGGGTCGTTCGTGGTGCTGTTCCTGAGCATCTACCTGACCGGCGACCGCGGCTTCACCCAGACGCAGGCCGGTGTCATTCTCGGTCTTTACGGCGCCGGCGGCGCGATCGGCGTCCTCACCGGCGGCGTGCTGAGCGACCGCTGGGGACGCCGGCCCACCATGCTGGTCGCGCAGTTCGGCGCCGCCGCGCTGATGCTCACGCTCGGGTTCGCGCACACCTACTGGCAGATCGCCGCCGTCACGTTCCTGCTCGGCGCGTTCGCCGAAGGTGTCCGGCCCGCGTTCTCCGCGATGATGGTCGACGTCGTGCCGGAACACGACCGGGTCCGGGCGTACTCACTGAACTACTGGGCGATCAACCTCGGCTTCGCGCTCGCCGCGGTCGCGGCCGGCCTCGCCTCCCAGTTCGACTACCTGCTGCTCTTCGTCGTCGACGCGGGCACGACACTGCTCACCGCGATCATCACGGCCATCTTCCTGGCGGAGACCAGGCCGGCGCGTAGCCGTACCCAAGAAGTGACCGCACCCGGCGGCATGGGCACCGCCTTGCGTGACCGGGTCTTTCTCGTCTATCTGCTGCTCAGCCTGGCGTCGGTGCTGGTGATCCTGCAGCACGCGTCCACGCTGCCGCTCACGATGCTCGCCGACGGCCTCTCCGCAGCGACTTACGGCGCGGTGATCGCGGTCAACGGTGTGCTGATCGTTCTCGGACAGCTCTTCGTCCCGAAGCTCATCGAGGGGCGCAACAGCGCCAAGGTCCTGGCACTCGCCGTCTTGATCATCGGCGCCGGCTTCGGGCTGGTCGCCCTCGCCGACACCCCCCTTGTGTACGCACTAACGGTGACCATTTGGACACTCGGTGAGATGCTCCAGTCGCCGAGCAACGCGGCCACCGTCGCGGCGCTGTCCCCGCCCGCGCTGCGCGGCAGGTACCAGGGCCTGAACTCGCTGTCGTGGTCGGTCGGCACGGCTCTGGCCCCGATCCTCGGCGGGCTGGTGCTGCAGAAAGCCGGCGACGCGGTGCTGTGGGCGGGCTGTTTCGCACTGTGCGCGATCGCCGCGGTCGGACAGCTTCTCTCCGGTCCGGCACGGGAGCGGAGGGCGGCCCTGCGACGCGCCGAAGAGGCCACGCTCGAATCACGCATGAACGCCGTCTCGGTTCCATAGAACACATCGGACAGTGAGTGAAATCGGCTTTCCCCAAAGGGGCCGCGACCAAACGCGCGCGCCAATGGAGAATCGAAGAGAGTGCGTCACAAGTTAGACCGCACAAACAAAAGCGCCGGCGGCGGCGGGCGGCACCCATCCCCATAGGCGCCGCCCGCACTAACCGCCGGTCTCGGGTCGCGCCGTCCCCCAACGGCTCATGCCACCCGTCCCCAAACGCCGAACCGCGGCGATCATTGCTGATCGACCCGTTCCCCGAACTAACGCTCCGGCGTCCATCGACCACGCTAGTTGGGGCAGTCAAGCCTCACAACCCGATTTCGTGTCGACATCTGTCTCAACCGTCACAGAAACCAACAATCAACCGATCGGACGAGTAGGCAATCACTCTTCCGGGCTCCCCGGCACGGAAGAAATCACCACTCATCGATAAGCGGATGTTCACCCGAGAACCCATCGAGCGCATCGGGAAGCCCCGATATAGTCCGCCCTAGATCAAATTCCCCCCATCGATACGGTGTCCGGGGTTTCCCGCCTTCCAGGGTTTCCTCCAGCCGGCCGCGACGTGTTGCCTCAGCCACCCGCGAGACAGCAGCACCAGCCAGCCGGCGTGGAGTTTGCAGGGCGGGCGTGCGGCGGGTTGGGGCGTGCGGCGGGTTGGGCGTGCGGCGGGTTTTCGGCGGCATCCAGCCGCGCACAGGCCTCCATGCCGATCGTGGCCCCGAACCACAGCCCGACGGAACCGACGGCAACCGCAGCCCGCACGGAAACCACAGCCCGCACGGAAACCGCAGCCCGCACGGAAACCGCAGCCCGCACGGAAACCGCAGCCCGCACGGAAACCGCAGCCCGCACGGGAGCCGCAGCCCGCGCGCGCCGCGGCCCAAGATCGCGCAGGCCAGGGCGAGTGTGTCGACTTCGGGTTCACTACGCCCCAAACTCGACACACACCCCGCGAACCACCTGCCCTGTGTCGATTTCGGGTTCGATACGCACCTCAACTCGACACACACCGGGCGGGAGCGCCCACGGGGCGATGACCCGCCAAGCAGACCGGCCCCAGCTGCTGGGGCAAGCCGACTGGCGGGGCAAGCCGTAGCTCAGATAGGTCATCAGCCCCGATGACATATCTGAGCTACGGCTCACCCCGCGGAGACGGGGCCTGCGGCGATAGAACACGCCCGACCACAGGTCGACGCCACGATCCCCAGTAGGCGGCTACCTCAATTGACCAGCAGTGACAGCCGGGCGGGCGGGCCTCACAGGGTGGACAGGACACCACCGTGAGCGCCCGTCCAGGGCAGGCCGGGTGCGTCCGTCACCCCCGGGACGGCGCACGCTTTCCGCGTGCGCTCACCGGGACGGAATCGCCGACCGGCGTGGACGAGGACACACGTAACAGGCGATTCGCGGGGATGAAGCCACACGTAACGACATTGTGCGGCTTCGTCCATGCCAGGGCCGAGACAGGAGCTCACGCACGCGCTGTGTGAGGCCTCATCACCACTGCCAGCCGCTTACGTGGGGCCTCATCACCACTGCCAGCCACTTGCGTGAGGCCTCGCACAGCAGCGGGCACCCCCAGAACCCGATCACGCAGACGGCGCCTGGTCAGGGGTTGGTGGGGCCTTCGGCCAGGTGTTTGAAGGCCTGCAGGTTTGCCAGGGACTCGCCTCGCTTGACCCGCCACTCCCACTCGCGGCGGATGGAGGATCCGAAGCCGATCTCCAGCATCGTGTCGAACGATTCGTCAGCATATGTCAGGACAGAGCCCAGGATTCGGTCCAGCTCGTCGTCGTCCAGGCCCTTGAGGGAGACCCGGCCCGTCAGGTAGACGTCGCCGGCGGTGTCGATGGAGAACCCGACGCCGTACATCCGGGCGTTGCGGCGCAGCATCCAGGCCCACAGTTCTTCGTGGCGCTCGTCCGGGCGGCGCATCACGAAGGCCTCGATGCGCAGCGAGTGCTCGCCGACGATCAGGTTGCAGGCCGTCTTGAGTTTGTGGGTGCCGGGCAGAGTGACCACAAAGGACGACTCGCCGGTCGGTTCCCACTCCAGCTCGCGCGAAGTCAGGAACTCGGTGATCAGCTTCTTCACCATGCGTACGTCGCCCCCTCCAGCCGCGCTGCGATCAGCGCGCGGTGTTCGGTCACCGCGTCACGGTAGACCCGCAGCAGGTTGTCGGCAGTGCGATCCCAGGAGAACTGCGACGCGTGGGCGACCGCGCCGGCGGCCAGCCGGTGGCGTTGTGCGGGTGAGTCGAGGAGCTGTTCCAGTACGCGAGCCCAGTCTGCCGGGTCGTGCCCGTCGACGAGCACGCCGCTGATCCCGTCCTGGACCGCGGTGACCAGGCCGCCGACCGCGGCGGCGACCACCGGGGTCCCGCAGGCCTGCGCTTCGAGCGCGACCAGCCCGAACGACTCGTTGTACGACGGCACCGCGACCAGGTCGGCGGCCCGGTACAGCGCGGCCAGGTCGGCGCCGGTCTGCGGGGGCAGGAACACCACCGAGTCGGCGACGCCGAGTGAGGCGGCCAGCTCGATCAGCGAGGTGGGCCGGTCCAGGCCGCTGCCGCTGGGTCCGCCGCAGATCACCACGGTGACGTCGGAGGAGCCACCGCCGGCGCGCATCTCGGCGAGCGCGGAAATCAGCACGTCGGGGGCCTTGAGCGGCTGGATCCGGCCGACGAACGCGATGATCCGGCCGTGCTCGGGCAGGCCGAACCGGGCCCGGTCGGCGTCGCCGGGGCGGAAACGCTCCAGGTCGACGCCGGGCTGCACCACGCTGACCAGGCGAGGGTCCGCGCCGTAGTGGGTGATCAGGTCCTGCGCCTCGAACCGGGTGTTCGCCACCAGGCGGTCGGACTCGGCGATGACCTGCTCCTCGCCGATCACCCGGGCCCGCGGCTCGGGCCGGTCACCGACCGCGATGAACTTGTTCTTCACCTTGGCGAGGGTGTGCGCGGTGTGGATGTGCGGCACACCCCAGCGCTCCCGGGCGAGCCAGCCCACCTGACCGGAGAGCCAGTAGTGCGAGTGGATCAGGTCGTAGTAACCGGGCGGGTGCGCCGCTTCGGCCCGCAGCACGCCGGTGGTGAAGGCGCAGAGCTGCGACGGCAGCTCCTCCTTGTCGAGGCCTTCGAACGGCCCCGAGGTGACGTGCCGCACATGCACGCCGGGCGACATCTCGACCAGCGGTGGCAGCCCGCTCGCGGTCGCCCGGGTGAAGATCTCCACCTCGACCCCGCGCGCTGCGAGACGCTTCGCAACCTCCACGATGTACACGTTCATCCCGCCGGCGTCGCCGGTGCCCGGCTGCTCCAGCGGGGAAGTGTGCACGGACAGGGTGGCGATCCGCCGAGGAGTAGGAGTAGGCCACGAGCCGGAACCCGATCCCACGTTGACTCCCTCCGCTTCAGCGCCGCTTCCAGTGTGAAAACTTGTTGCGCCAACGTTCATCTTCCCCATCGGCAGGGCGTGAACCACCATGCAGCCGAGCGAGGGTGACCCAGGTCATGAGGGAAGATCGGTACATGGAGAACATCGCAGTGGTCACCGGAGCCTCGAGTGGCATCGGCGCGGCGACCGCACGCCGCCTTGCCGCCGAGGGATTTCACGTGGTCGCCGTGGCCCGGCGGGCCGACCGGCTGGACGCGTTGGTCAAGGAGATCGGTTCGGGCGCGACCGCTGTCGAGTGCGACGTGACCTCGGACGAATCGGTCGCGCGGCTCGCCGAGACGGTTTCCGGGCTGGGCACTCTCACCCTGCTGGTCAACAACGCGGGCGGGGCGCGCGGGGCGGACCCGGTGTCGGCCGGGTCGGTCGACGACTGGCAGTGGATGTACGACGTCAACGTGCTCGGCACCCTGCGGGTCACCAAGGCGCTGCTCCCGGCCCTGGAGGCAAGCGGCGCCGGCACGATCGTGACGATCGGCTCGACCGCTTCGTTCGTGGTCTACGAGGGCGGCGGCGGTTACACGGCGGCCAAGCACGCGCAGACCGCGCTGGTCGGGACGCTGCGGCTGGAACTGTCCGGCAAGCCGGTCCGGGTCATCGAGGTCGACCCGGGGATGGTCCGGACCGACGAGTTCGCTCTGAACCGTTTTGATGGTGATCAGAGCAAAGCGGACGCGGTCTACGCCGGCGTCAAGGAACCGCTCATCGCGGACGACATCGCTGACATCGTCGCGTTCGCGGCCACCCGTCCGCACCACGTCAACATCGACCGGCTGGTGGTGCGGCCGATCGCGCAGGCCGCCCAGCACAAGGTGCACCGGGAGAAGTAAGACGTGAAGCCGCTCGGCGCCATCACCCGGGGGACGACCAATCCCAACCGGTTACGCCGTGTGGACAACTTTCTCGCGTACAGATGCTCGTCGCTCTTGAAAGAAGCGGCGCAGCCGCTAGTTATTGATCTTGGTTATGGCGCCACGCCGGTCACTGCGGTAGAGCTCCGCGGCCGCCTTGCGGCCGCGGTGCGACCGGACGTCACGGTGGTCGGTTTGGAGATCGATTCGGTACGCGTAACCGACGCCCAACCCCACGCGGATCCGCCGTTTCTGAAATTCCAACGGGGTGGATTCGAGCTGGCCGGGCTGGCGCCGCACGTGGTGCGCGCGTTCAACGTGCTGCGTCAGTACCCGGAGGACGAGGTGTCCGCGGCCTGGCGGACGATGACCGCGACCGGCGCGCTGCTGATCGAGGGCACCTGCGACGAGCTGGGCCGGATCGCCACCTGGGCGGTGGTCGAGGCCGGTGTGCCGAGCACGCTGACCCTCTCCGCCCGGCTGCCGGACCTGGAGCATCCGGCGATCTTCGCGGAGCGGCTGCCGAAAGCGCTGATCCACCACAACGTGCCGGGTCATCCGGTGTACGAGTTGCTGCGCTCGCTCGGCCGCGCGTGGGAGACCGAGGCGACGCCGTTCGGGCCGAGACAGCGCTGGCTCGCCACCGTCCGGCGGATGCGCGCCGAGGGCTGGCCCGTGCTGGACGGTCCGGCCCGATGGCGGCTCGGCGAGCTGACGCTGCCCTGGCCGGCTTAGGCCACCACGGATTTAAGGGCTTCCAGAAGCGCGTCCGCGGTGAACGGCTTCTTCACCAGCAGGGCGTCCTCGCCGACCAGGCCCTTGGTGACGGCGATGTCCTTGGGCAGCCCCGAAATGAAGACCACCCCGAGCCCCGGACGCAGGTCTCGCGCGGCACCGGCAAGCTCACCGCCGGAGACACCCGGCAGGGTCAGGTCGGTGACCAGGGCGGCGATCTCCGGATGCGCACGGCAGACCGAGATGGCCTCCTCGTGATCACCGGCCACCAGTGTCGCGTACCCACGGCGCTCCAGCATGCGGCGCATGATGTCGCGCAGATCCTCTTCGTCGTCGACGACCAGGACGGTCGGCTTCTCAACGACCGGCGCCTCGGACATGCGTTCCTCCTCGGGGCTGTGGTCGAACATCACGCTATCCGCCACCGGGCCCGGAGTAAGGCGCTTTGCCAACCGGCAGTGCTTTACCGGCACTGAAACGGCGAACGCCCCGCGACGCAGTGGACGTCGCGGGGCGTACGGGACTGCAGAGCCTCAGGAGGCGAGGTGACCGGTGTAGAGGAGCTTGTTCGGCGAGCCGGATCCGGGGCTGCGGACCAGGCCCGAGCCGGCGTTGGCGACCAGGTCGTCGCGGACCTGACGAGGCGTCCAGGCCGGGTGCTCGGCGAGCACCAGGGCGGCCGCGCCGGCGACGTGCGGCGATGCCATCGAGGTGCCGCTCATCGTCTTGACCGCGGAGTTCGAGCCCTTGCCGGCCGACTGGATGTCCACGCCGGGCGCGAACAGGTCGAGGCAGGTGCCGTAGTTGGAGAACGAGGCCCGCTTGTCGAACTTGTCCACCGCGCCGACCGTGATCGCGTCGGGCGTACCGCCGGGCGAGCTCTTGCAGGCGTTCTTGTTCTCGTTGCCGCCGGCGATCGCGTACGTCACACCCTTGGCGATGGACCGGTTGACGGCCGCGTCGAGGGTTTTGCTGACCGGGCCGCCGAGGCTCATGTTCGCCACGGCGGGCAGCTTCGCGTTCGCGGTCACCCAGTCGACGGCCGCGATGAAGTCGGAGAACTTGCCGGAGCCGTCGCAGCCGAGGACCTTGAGCGCGACCAGGTCGATGTCCTTGGCGACGCCGTAGGTCGCGCCGCCGATGGTGCCGGCGACGTGCGTGCCGTGGCCGTTGCAGTCGTTGGCCGTCTTGTCGTTGTCGACGAAGTCCCAGCCGTTGCTGGCCCGGCCGCCGAACTCCTGGTGCGAGACCCGGACCCCGGTGTCGATCACGTACGCCGTGACGCCGGCGGCTGAGGTGTACCGGTAGCTCTTGGAGAGCTTCGCGGTGCGCTGGTCGATCCGGTCCAGGCCCCAGGTCACCTGCTCCGCCTGGGCGCTGGGAACCGCGGTGCTGCTGATCGTCGCGTCCTGCTCGACGTACTGCACGGACTCGTCGGCGGCGAGGCGGGCCGCCTGGAACGCGGTCGCGTGGAGCTGGAATCCGCGTACGGTCGAAAGGTAGTTCGCGCCGACCGTTCCGCCGTACTCGCGCACCAACTCCTGCGAGGCTGAGGGAACACGGCCCGCGGCGGCCGAGCCGGGCTTGAGCACCACGATGTAACTGCCCGGCACCGCGCCCTCAACGCCGGCGCCGGTGATGACGCCCAGCTCAGCGGCGGCCGGAGCGGCTGATGCCGGCGCGGCAAGGCCGAAGAAGGTCACGGATGCGGCGCTCGCAGCAGCGATGAGACGTACGGCCTGGAAGCGGGCGTCGGTACCGAACATGCGGTGTCCTCTCGGTCTTGCTCCGGCCAGAAGGCATGCCGTAGCGACTTGAGGGAAATGTTGAACTGAGACGAGAGCGCATCCGGGTCCTGCCGAGGTGCGTTGAGGTTGCCGGTGACCAGGTTGATTTAGATCGGTCTGATCACACCGGGAACCCTTAACCCGACCGTGTGCCGAACCGAACATCTCTGCTGTCAGGACCGCCCGCTGTACGCCACCTGAGCAAGGAGAGCGATATGACCACTCTGCTGTCGCCCGAGATCGACACCGTAGGCGAGTTGACCGCGCGCTGTGACCGCTGCGGAGCGGCCGCCAAGCTGGAGGTCGAGGTGTCCAGCGGCGGCGAACTGGCGTTCTGCGGCCACCACGCCAACCGGTACGACGCCGACATCCTCCGGATCGGTAGCAAGATCCGGCTGGAGGAGGGCTTCGTCTGGGCGGGCAAGTAGCCGCCCGCACCGGTTCGCCGCGTTATGCTCTTTCCCTCACGTCTTGGGGGTATATGTGCATATCGCGGCGCATGGCGTGGGCAGGCTGTCCCGGCTGATCGCCGGGTGCGCCGGGATCGCGGTCGCCGTCTGCGGCGTCGTGAGCGCGCGCACGCTCGACGACGGCGGGCCGCCGGAGGGATATTCGTCCACTCCGGCGGTCGCGCTGATTCCGGCCGGGATCGCCCTTCTGGTCCAGGCCGCACCGATATCCGGCGGACGGGCCGGCCGATTACGCGCCGGCGCCGCCGTACTGTTCGCCCTGATCGCCACCGGACTCGCGGCCGTCGCCCTCGTCGACCAGCCCGCCGCTTCCGTCGCCACCCTGCTCTCCGGGCTGGCCCTCGCCTGTTTCGACCTGCGGCTGCCCCGCCAGGACGGCTCGATGCCGTTCCGCGTCGCCGACCCCCTGCTGCTGGGCGCCGCCGTCATCGCGCTGGTCGCGCTGGTACCCCGGCTGTTCGCACCGGCATTCCCACCCGGGCGCGGGCCGGACAGCGTCATGTCGCTGCCCCAGGCCGGCGCCCTTCTGGTTCTCACCGCCGGGGCGGTCCTGGCCCGCTCTCTCGACCAGGCCGACCTCCGGCAGCGCCCCCTCGTCGAGGAGTTGCGCGACCGGGAGGATTTCGCCCAGACGCTGCTTCAGTCGATGAACGAGGCGGTCATGGTGCTCGACGCCAATTACCGGGTGATCGACGTGAACCGGCGATGGCGGGAGCTGACCGGGTACGCCGACGACGACCTGGCCCGTGATCCGCCGCCACTGCCCCCACCCGGTTCCGGCGGTGACTGGACGATCCCGCGCGCCGACGGCACGGCGGTGCCGGTCCTCGCCACCATGGCGGCCATCCCGGACGCCGCCGGAACGACCCGCGGATATGTCGCCACCTGCGTCGACATCGCCGAACGCAAGCACGCCGAGGACGCTCTCACCGAGCACGCAGCCGAGCTGGAGCGAGGCAACGCCCAGCTCGCCTCGGCGCTCGCCTTCAAGAACGACCTGACCTCGATGCTGACCCACGACGTGGCACAGCCGATCAGCTCGATCGCCAGCCTCGCCGAACTGCTCTGCGCCGACTGGGCGGACCTGCCGGACGACATCCGTCTGGAACTCGCCACGAAGATCGACAAGAACACCCGGCGGCTGGTCAAGATGATGAACGACCTTCAGCTGCTCTTCCGCCTCGACACCGGCTCGGTCACCGCCCGCCGGGTGCCGGCGCCGCTGCACGAGGTGGTCCGCACGGTCAGCGCCACGATGGCCGGCGACGACGTCGAGATCGCGATCGACGAGGACCTGGCCGCGCTGATCGACCGGGGCCATCTCACCGTCGTGGTGGAGAACCTGCTGAAGAACGCACTGACCCACGGCGCCCCGCCGATCGTGGTCCAGGCCGAGCCGCAGGGTACGACAGTGCTGCTGGTGGTGCAGGACAGCGGTCCCGGTGTTCCGGAGGCGGTGCTGCCGGGGATCTTCGGCCGGTTCAGCCGGGGCGCCGGACTGGGCCTCTTCATCGTCCGCCACCTGGTCGAGGCGAACGGCGGCACCGTCCGTTACGAGCACGCCACCCCGCAGGGCGCCCGCCTGCTGGTCACCCTGGAACGGGCACCGGCCTAGCCCACCGCCGGCACGCGAAAGGCCGGCCCATCGGGCCGGCCTTCACGACGTTTTAGCGGCTCAGCTGCCGCGTTCTTCCTCGTTGATCATGCCGTCGCCCCACATGTCGGACTTGCCGGTGTGCCCGCCCATCCGCGCGCTGCCGGAGACCCCTCCGCTGATCTCTGGCTCCGCGCCGGTGTCCCAGCCGGCGCCCGGGCCGGGTGCGGGCTGCGCGGCGTTGCGGTTACGGATGCGCTGGGCCACCGAGGCCGGTGACGCGGGGTTAGTCGTGGGCGCATTGCCCAGGAACGAGCGTCCGGTGATCTGTTTGGTGCTGGCACCGGTCGGAATCGGGCGCCCACCCAGCACGCCGCTCTCCACCAGGCCCTTGAACGTGGTCAGATCGGCCTTGAGCCGGCGGTTCAGGGACTCCTGCCCGTGCCGGTCGCTCGGCATCAGAAAGGCGATGTCCGCCTCGAGCTGCGCGACGATCTGGGTCTTCGTCTCACCCATCGGCCGCAGCGTGAGCGTCTCGGCGAGCAGCGGACCTTCCATCGTCGACCAGGAGACCCGCTCGTCCATCGACCGCTCGATGATCTGAGCGTCGAATTCGCGCCGTTTACCGTCGACATCCATGATCCAGTGGGTCTGGTCGGCGCCGATCGACGTCACCTGCCGCACACCGGTCATGAAACGCGGGTAGTTCTCGAACGCCGCGAGCTGTTCGTACACCGTGTGGACCGGTGCACTGACTTCGATCGCCTGCTGAACCATGCTCATCGCAACTCTCCCATGCTGAAGTGCTGGCATGACCGAGCGTACGGAGACGAGCACTGATCGTGTTCAGTTTTGATGCTTTGCTCAGACCCTGCGGAGGTACTGCCAGCGGCCGACCTCGGCGGCGTACCGGGCGTCACTCGCGGGAACCAGCGCCACAGCGGCGTCCCGGAGTGCCTGCACCATCCGCGGCGACGGGCTGCGCCACGCTTCGCTGATCTCCACAACCGTGCCGGTGCTCCGGCAGGCGGCAGCCAGGTCGGCGACCAGCTCCGGGCTCACCGCTGAGTCGTCGACACCGGACTGCGCCAGCAGCGCGAGCGGACGGGCCAGCTGGGCCGGCACGTACCGGGAGGCCCGCTCGATGCCCTTGATCGTGGCGCCGACGAGGTGCTCGGCGACCTGCGCGGAGGTGAACACGCCGGCGTCGAGGCGGTCCCGGATCTGCCGGGCGTCCAGGAGCTCACCGCCGATCGGCAGCGCGGAGACCGCAACCGAGAGGGCGTCCAGCTGGGCCAGGTCGGGCGGCAGTGCCAGCCAGCCGTCCGGGCGTACCACCTCGACCTCGGCGGCCACCCGCAGCGTCAGCTCGGTGCGGTGCCGGGCGCGGCGGACCGCGTCGGCGTACGCGGTCAGCCAGGCGGTGTCCGGACCCGCCTGGTCCGCGAAGGTGAGCGCGGTCAGGCCCGCCCGGTCGGCGGCCGAGACCACCACACCGACCGCTTCCCGGCCGGAGGAGAAGCCGGTGTGCACGTGGGCGTCCACCGTCAGATCCAGAACGCCGGCGACCACTGTCTCGCGCTCAACCACCACGCTTGCTCCCCGCAATCGAAGGGACGGGGTTCTTCCCGTCTGACCATGAGATTGCGGGAGCGACGTTGTCGGCCGGGTCAGCCGCCGGTGCAGGTGAGGAGCGTCATCCGCCGCTCGGACGGGCGCAACCGATCCGCACTTTCCGGGCACCCGGAACGGCATCCGTACCCCGGCAATCTTTCCCTCGACCGCGCGTACGCGCCTCGCGTGCCGGGAAGGGAAAGCATGAAGGTTCGACATCGTGGCCGTACCGTGCTCGCTGCCGTAGCCGCTGCCACCCTGGTGGGCACGCTGCTGCCCGCGGCGGCGCAGGCGGCACCCACCGCGGCCGCGGCGGCGGCCAAGGTCCCGGTGGTGACCGGCAGCGCGATGACCGGCGGGACACCGCTGAACATGCGACGCTCACCGTCCCCGGGCGCCGAGCGGGTCGGCTCGGTCGAGAACGGCAAGACGGTCTGGATTCTCTGCCAGGTCGCGGCGCAGCAGGTCACCGGCACGGTACGGACCACGAACCTCTGGGATCACCTGGCGAACGGCTCGTATGTCTCGGACGCCTACGTGGTACGCCCGGACACCGGGATCCCGGTTTGCGCGACGACCCCGGCCACTCCGGTCACGCCGGCCGAACCGGCGCCGGCCATTCCCAAACCGGTCAAGGGCGAGAGCTGGGGTCTGCCGGTCGGCGCGAGTCTGGTGAGCGGATTCCGTACCGTAGCTCGCCCTTCGCACGACGGCGTCGACCTGTCGGCGACCCGCGAGACCCCGATCCTGGCCGCCGCGGCCGGCACCGTGATCCGGGTGGTCTGCAACGTCTCCGCCGGTTCGTGCGATGTGGACGGTAACCGCAACCTCGGCGGCTGCGGCTGGTACGCCGAGGTCCAGCACGCCGGCGGTGTCGTCACCCGGTACTGCCACATGGTCCGCCGGCCGGTCGTGAAGGTCGGCCAGGTCGTGAAGAAGGGCCAGCTGCTCGGCAACGTCGGGACCTCCGGGTCATCGTCCGGCCCGCACCTGCACTTCGAGGTGCACGTGAACGGCGCGCCGGCGACCCACGCGAACGCGGTCGACCCGATCGCTTTCTACCGCACCCGAGGCCTCATCGTCCGATAAGGACAGAAAGGCGCCCGCCGCGGTGTATGCGGCAGGCGCCGTTCTGTCCGGATCGAATCACTCGTCCGGGTCGGGCTTCTCGAGCATCCGGGCCAGCGCGTGGACGGCTTCCTCGGTCGGCGACGCGGCCGCCCGGTTCGCGTCCTGGAGCTCGCGATAAACCTCCTCGCGATGGACCTGCACGTCCCGAGGAGCCTGGATGCCAAGCCGGATGACGTCACCACGGGCCTCGAGAACCGTGATGACGACGTCGTCGCCGATCATCACGCTCTCCCCTGCCCGCCGGGTCAGCACAAGCATCGGTGCCCTCCTCCATCCATGGAACGGACAGCATGGCAAAGGCGCGGCCGCGATGGAAACCGCGACCGCGCCTCAAAGGAGGATCAGAAGTGGCGGTTCATGATCGCCCGGACCGGGTAGCCGGTTCCACTCAGGACGACCTGCATGGCCCGCATGCTGTCGCGATCCACCACGATCGGCGCGAGGAGATTCGCGGTGGTCTCGTCCTGCCCCGCGGTGATCACCGAGAGCAGCAGCAGACGGTCCGGGTCCTTCGTGTTCAGCGCCGCGAACACCTGGTTCTCGATTTCCGGGGCGTACTCCGGGAAGAACGGCTCCGGCGGAGCGACCAGGAAGCGCAGCTCCGGGTTGTCGACAGACGTGAGCGCGAAGAGCAGGCCTTCGTCGTTGAGGCGCACGAGAACGAATTCCCGGTGCGCCGGGAAACCCGGCATGGGCACCGCCATCGTGATGGTCGGCAACCCGAGCGACGGGTCGGTCACGGTGGCCTCAATCGGTCGGGACGCGGTGCGAGTAGTCATGGTCACCTCAGGAAATCGATGAGCGAGGGCTGGATCACCTTGGCCGTGGCGGCCAGGGCGGCCTGATACGAGGTCTGCTGGAGCTGCAATTCCATGATCGCCTTAGGCAGGTCGACATCCTCGATATCGGAGAGCTGCGACGACACGGACATCAAGCGATCCTCAGCGGACTGCTTCATCTGGGTAACCCGATTATATCGGGCACCTACGTCCGAAAGAGTGGAATTCAGGATCTGCGACGCTTTATCGAGATTCTGTAGCCCAGCAGTTATTCCGGCGCTGTCTCCGTCACGCATGGACTTTGCAAGGCCGTCCAGGACCTTGAAGAGCTGTGCCGGATTTGCGACTTCATTGCCATTCGAGTCCGTTATGGTCTCCGCTCCGAAGACCTCCGGGCCTCGTACGTCGACCCGCACTTTGGCGTTCGGGCCGATCGATCGGAGCATTTCGCCGTTGGATTCGCCGGCGTAGGCCCCGGATGAGTCGTAGGCGGTGAACTCGGGTGTGGCACCGCCGAAGACCGGTCGATCCAGGTACTTCGTGTTCGCGTACTGGATCAGGGTGCCCTTGATCTGTTCGACCTCGGCTGCCCTGGCCTTGTTCGCCTCCGGCGTGCTGCCACCGCCGGCGCTGACCCCGGCCAAGGTCAGCTCGCGTACCTTGGAGATGAGGCCGATCGAATCCTGCAGGGTGTCCTGCACGGCTCCGAGCCGGCCCACGGCGTCGTCCGCGTTGGCCGAGTACTTCTGGTTCGCGCGAACCTCGCTGCGTAACTGGAGCGCGGTTACCGTTCCGGTCGGCGAATCGGACGGACGCCGCAACTGCTTGCCACTGGAGATCTGGTCCTGCGCGGTCTGCGTACGGGACATCGTCCGCTGCAGGCTTGCCATGGTGCGGGTACGGACGCTGCTTTCGGTTATCCGCGGACTACTACTCATGAACGGGACTCCCCCTACCTACCGACAAGGCCGGTCCTGTTGATCAGTTGGTCGAGCATCGAGTCGATCGTGGTGAGAACCCGGGACGCGGCTTCGTATCCACGCTGGTAGGTGAGGAGGTTGGTCATCTCCTCGTCGAGGTTCACCCCGGACTCGGAATCCCGCGCGGCGTCCACCTGGTCGGTCACCGCGTTCTGGATGTCGCGGCGCCGCATCGAGGACTGCGCGGCGACACCGAGGTCGCCGATCAGGGACTGATACTCGGCGTCGGCGCCGACACGCGAGGTGGAGAGCTCGGAGAGGTCGTCGGCGAGCTCACCGTTGAGGACGCCGGGAGTGCCCGTCGGGTCGCCCGTCGAGATGGCGACCTTGGCGGGGTCGGTGATGCCCACCGAGATGTTCGCGGCCGAGAGCGGGTTCACGTTGCTCGCCACGAAGAAGTCCTGCCCCGTTGTCCCGTCGAGGCTGTACCCGGAGCTGTGCAGGGTGTTGACCGTCGACGCGAGTGTGGTGGCGACCGTGTCGAGCCGCTGGGACATGCTGTCCAGCGTTCCGCCCTTGGCCAGCAGCTCCATCGACGCGCCCATGCTGCCGCCGGGGCTCACCGGTGTCCCGGTGTCCGACCACCGCAGGTTGACCTCGGTGGTCGCCAGGTCTTCGAGCCGCAGAGCGCTGCCGGCCTGGATCTCCACTCTGCGGGTGGAGAACTCGGCGACCAGCGGCGCACTGCCGACGTAGATGCTCATCGCACCGTTCGGCAACTCCGTCGCGGTGGCGCCGGCCATCTCGGACAGCTTCAGGATCGCCTGGCCCCGCTGGTCCTGCAGTTCGTTGGCCTGCAGGCCGGCACCCTTGGCGATCACGATCTCCTTGTTCAGCTTGGCGATCGAGTCGGCCGTCTTGTTGACCTCGCCGACGTACGTGTCCAGCCCCGCACGGGTTGCCTCGTACTGGTTGTTCAGTTGCTTGGACGCGTCGTTGAGAGTGGCCGCGACGGTCGTCGCCTGCTGGATCATCGCCGCCTTCGGAGCGGCCTTGTCGGGATTGGTGGCGACGGCGTTCCAGCCGTCCCACATGTCCTGCAGACGAGCCTGCAGAGCGGTGTCGCTCGGCTCGCCGAAGGCGTCCTCGATCAGCGTGTACGCCGAGGCCTTCTCGTTGTGGTACGCCGAGTTGGCATGCTCGGTGAAGCTGCGCTGATCGAGTGCGCCGTTACGCAATCGCTCCACCGAGGACACTGTGACGCCACTGCCCACCGCGTCGGTGGTGGCGTACACGCCCGGTACCAGGTTGGCGTTCTGCGACTGCATCACCACGCGTTGCCGGGTGTAACCCTCGGTGTTGGCGTTGGCGATGTTCTGGCCTGAGACGTCCAGGCCACGGCGCTGCGCGTAAAGCGAGCTCAGCGCCGTATTGATTCCACCGAATGTGCTGCCCATCAGATCGCCTCATCAACCAGGCTGGGGCGGCGAGCGCCGCCGGTGACGGTCTGGCCCTGCGGCCCGTACGTTTCCACAGTCTGGGCAAACGCGAGCATGGTTTCGCGAGCAGCGCGCTGCCCGGCCGTGAGCAGGTCACGGTTGACGTCGGCCAAGGCCTTGATCTCCGACGTCAGCAGCAGGAACGCCTTACGGTGCTGGTGCAGCAGATCCGACCAGGGGTCGGGCGCCGCGTCCGCGAGCTCACCGAGGGAGGCGTCCGGCGACAGACCCAGCTCGGCGGCTACCTCCTGCGAGTAAGCGGCGCGGATGACCTCGGTCTGCCGGATCTGGTCGAGCACCACTTCCACCTCGCGGGTGGCGTGGCTGAGCCAGCGTGACCGGTTGGCGGCGAGGAGCAACTGCTCCTCCTCAAGCTTGAACAGCAGCATCTCCAGCAGCTCACGTGCACGCCACAGGACGCTGGCCAGGTCGGTCAGGCTCACCCGGACCTCCGTGTCGTCTCGCTGGCGGGCTCACCCCCTCGGCGGACCCGCTCATTCGGACAGGTCGGCACATCCCCCGCGCCACTGAGCGGTTTCCGACGATCGGCGCTTCCTGGATTAGCCGGATAAAGACCGAAAAAATCTCAGAGAATGACTCATGGCCTCTCGGTGATCGGCCGAAGGGATGAGGCGTAACACCACGGCTCAAGGACGGGCCGGTACGGACCCCAGTCAAGGAGGAATTTTTCAATGGGTCTTCGCATCAACCAGAACATCGCCGCGCAGAACGCCTACCGGAACCTCTCGGTGACCGACAACCAGATGTCGAAGTCGCTCGAGAAGCTGTCCAGTGGTTTCCGGATCAACCGGGCGGCCGACGACGCGGCCGGCCTCTCGATCTCCGAGGGCCTGCGTTCCCAGGTCGGTGGCCTCAAGGTCGCCGTCCGCAACTCGCAGGACGCGATCAGCGTCGTGCAGACCGCTGAAGGCGCGCTGAACGAGACCACCAGCATGCTCCAGCGCATGCGTGACCTCTCCGTTCAGGCCAACAACGCGTCTCTCGACTCCGAGGCGAAGAACGCCGCCCAGGCCGAGTTCTCGCAGCTGCGTTCGGAGATCGACCGGGTCTCCGAGACCACGGCGTTCGGCAAGTCGAAGCTGCTGGACGGCAACTTCGGCAACAGCCAGTCGCTCTCGGGCGCAGCGCTCACCCTCACCGACGGAAAGGTGACCGGGGCGCAGGACCTGGGCATCACCGGCGTCGGCGGCAAGACGCTGGCCACCCCGATCGCGGTGAATGTCGCCAACACCGGCGACACGATGACGCCGGACCAGGTCGCGGCTGAGATGAACGAGAAGCTGAGCGCCGCGCTCAAGGAAAACGGCCTGAACGGCGACGAGCTCACCGTCACGACGAACACCGCCGACAACGGTGACGTCACGTTCGAGGTGAAGGGCTCGAAGACCTTCGAGGGCGGCACCGGCATCGTCACCGGCGACAGCGCCGCGAACCCCAAGGCGACAGCGGGCGACTTCCAGATCGGCGCCAACTCCGGCGAGACGCTCAACATCAACATCAAGGGCGTGGACGCCAAGGGCCTCGGTCTGAAGGACCTCGACCTGACCACCGCAGCTGTCGGCAACGGCAAGACCGGTGCGGCGACGGCGATCGAGGCGATCGACAAGGCCATCACGTCGATCTCGGACCAGCGGGCCAAGCTCGGTGCGTCGCAGAACCGCTTCGAGCACACCATCAACAACCTGAACACCGCGGTGGAGAACCTGTCCGCCTCGGAGTCCCGGATCCGCGACACCGACATGGCGCAGGAAATGGTCTCGTTCACGCGTAACCAGATCCTCACCCAGGCCGGCACCTCCATGCTCTCGCAGGCGAACCAGTCCTCGCAGGGCGTGCTGTCGCTGCTCCGCTGATAGCTCGCAACCGAACAGCACCCATAACAACTGAATCTCGTCGCCAAGCGACCGAATAGGTGGGGGTAGCCGGAAGGTTCGGCTACCCCCACCGCCGCAATTGTCCTCGGACGAAAGCAGGTTTCCCGTGTCCAGTTCGGTAGACGGACTCGTCAGCGGCATGCAGACCAGCTCGATGATCACTCAGTTGATGAAGGTCGAGGCCGCACCGCAGACCAAGCTCAAGACCAAGGTCGAGACCGCGCAGACGGCGATCACGTCCTATCAGTCCGTGAACGCCAAGCTGAAGGCGGTCAAGTCGTCGGCCGACTCGCTCGCACGGCTCGACACCTGGCGCTCGCTCAAGGCCTCGTCGAACAACGAAGCGGTCACCGCGACCGCCGCCGGTGGCGTGGCCGGCCTGTCCGGCAGCACCACGTTCGACGTGATGCGGGTTGCTCGCGCACAGACCTCGGTCCTGCAGGTGGACACCGCGTCGACCGGGTTCCCGGCCAGCTTCACCATCCAGACCGGCTCCTGGTCGGACCAGGACGGCAACCTGACCACCGACGACGATGCCTTCGCGCCGGACGGCAACGCCGCCAGCACCATCAACGTGGGCAGCCCGCAGACCGCGGAGAGAGTCGCGGCCGCGGTGAACTCCGCCGACATCGGTATCCGGGCCTACGTGGTCAAGACCGGCACCGGCACCGGCGCTCTCCAGTTCACCAGCGCCAAGACCGGCGCCGCGACCGGATTCCAGGTCCAGGGCCTGTTCGACACGAACGACGTCAACGGTTACACGGTGCAGGACACATCGGGCCGCGACGCCGTGATGAAGATGAACCCGGGTTCCGCGTCCGAGTACCTGGTCACCAGCACCACGAACACGTTCACCGACGTGATGCCGGGCGTGACCATCACCGCCACCCAGCCGGCCAACGGCGTCACCGTCACCGCCACGAACGACGTCAGCGCCATCACGGCGAAGATCCAGGCGTACGTCGACGCGGCCAACGAGGCGTTCAACGAGATCAAGACGCAGACCAAGTACGACACCGAGACGAAGACCGGTTCGCCGCTGACCGGTGACTTCACGATCCGGCAGATGAACCAGACGATGCTCAGCAAGATCAGCGGTGGCCTGACCTACTCGAAGAACGAGTACGACGCCAACGGCACGGTCATCGGCACCACCGACGTCAACTTCGGCTCGCTGAGCCAGCTCGGCATCGAGCTCAGCCGGGACGGAACACTCAGCTTCTCAGGCACGAAATTCGAGTCCGAGTACGCCAAGGACCCGAGCCGCATCCAGGGCGGCGCGATCGGCTTCGCCAACCAGGTCAAAGAGATGGTCACGAAGCAGTCGAACAGCGTGACTGATGTGATCACCGGGCGGAAGAACGAGATCGAATCGCTCAGCGGTCAGATCGAGAACTGGGACGTGCGGCTCGCCTCCCGGAAGCAGGCCCTGCAACGGCAGTACGCCGCGCTGGAGACCTCGCTCGGCAAGCTGAACAACCAGTCGAGCTGGCTCTCCGGCCAGCTCTCCGGACTCTAAGCAGCGCCGGCCGCATCACCTAGCCGGCCTCGCATACGGCCAGCAGGACCATCGACCGGCCCTTGACCGAGGAGACTCATGACCGCGCCCAACCTTCGTGACCGTTACCTCCAGGATGCGATCAACACGGCTTCGCCGGCGAAGCTGCTGATCATGCTCTACGACCGGATGATCCTTGACCTCGGCCAGGGCGAGGAGGCGTTCCGCAACGGAGACCGTGAAGCCGGTAGCGCGAAGGTGATGCACGCTCAGGAGATCGTGCTCGAGCTGCGGACGACCCTCGACGTGGAAGCCTGGGACGGTGCTCCCGGTCTGGCCAGTTTGTACGGCTTCGTACTCACCGAGCTGATCGGGGCGAACATCGCCCGGGACGCCGACCGGGTGGCGAGCTGCCGGACCCTGTTGGAACCGCTGCGTGACGCGTGGCGCGAGGCGGCTTCGGCCGGGACGTGAGCGTTTAGATGCAGACTCTGGACTGGCGGGACGCCTGGTCCGCAGCGCTCGACGAGCTCGAGCTGGATGTCGCTGCGGTCGAGTCGATGCTCGCCGACGAACAGCGGCACGCCGAGTCTCCGCCGGCCAACCTGTGGAAGCCGCCCACCGAGCTGGGCGCGCTGCCACTCGAACTGCGACCCCGGGCCGACGAGATCCTCACCCGGCAGCTCGCCGCGGCGGAGGAGGTCGCCCGCCGGCTGACGTCGAACCGCCAGCAGATGTCGATGACGGCCCGGATCGAGACCGGTGAGGCGGTAAAGCGCCCCGTCTATCTGGACCGCGCGATGTGAACACGCGTCCCGGAACCCCGGCAGGGGTTCCGGGACGTTGTCGTCTCGGTGTGCAACCTCTCAGCAACCGCTTGGGACTCAGCGGATCGCGCCTCAGGCCGAATTGCAGGGTACGAGCAACGGATTGCTCACCGAGAAGCCACGGATCGGCGATCAAACGGATCGGCTAGGAGCTCCCGTGTTCGATGATCGTTCGTCGTCCGCACTGCGCGTCGCTGTTGCCGGCCTTGCCGCCCGCCAGACCGCCATTGCCAACAACATCTCCAACATCGAGACCCCCGGGTACCGGGCCCGTAAGGTCAAATTTGAGGAAGAGCTCAAAGGCGCCATGGACAAGGGCGAGTCGGCGAGCGGTGTCACCCCGAGTGTCATGACGTCCCTGGAGCCGACAAAGCCCAACGGGAACAACGTCAACCTCGACGAGGAGACGCTCTCCCACATCGATACGACGATGCGCTACAACCTCGCGATCCGTGCGCTGGACGGCAAATACAGCCTGCTCCGCGAAGCCATCAAGGGGGCCTGATCATGAGCACGTTCAACGCGATCGGGGTAGCCGGCACCGGCGTCACTGTCTACCGCAAGTGGCTCGACGCGGTGTCCGACAACATCTCGAACATCAACACCACCACCCGTACCTCCGAGAACGCCTTCCAGGCCCGGTACGTCGAGGCCCGTGCGGCGCAGGACGGCAACGGGGCCGAGGTGGCCGGCATCTCGCTCGGCAGCGCCGAGGGCGTGCTCGCGTACGACCCGGACAACCCGCTCGCCGACGCCGAGGGATACGTCCGGCGTCCGGACATCGACATGGGTTCGCAGATGGCTCAGATGATGATGGCGCAGCGCGCGTACCAGGCCAACCTCGCGGTGGTGGATCGGGCACGTGAGTCGTACACCGCCGCGATCAACCTCGGGAAGTGATCGTGATGACCTCTCCTATCGGTGGTATCCAGGGCATCGGCGGCTTCTCCGGCGTCGAGGGCATCTCCGGGCTGGGCGGCTTCAGCGGCGTCAGCGGGATCTCCGACGACACCGGGACAGCCGCTCCGACCGGACCGAACGCGGACTTCGCCGGCATGCTTGCCAAAGGCCTGGAAGGTGTCCAGGCCTCACAGAGCAAGGCCAGCGAACTCTCCGTCCAGGTCGCCAACGGCACACTGGCCGACCCGGCGCAGTACACGATGGCGTCGACCGAAGCAGCTCTTGGACTTCAGCTCACCATGGCCATCCGCAACAAGGCCGTGGAGGCGTTCCAGGAGATCATGAGGATGCAGGCGTGACATGACTGACCGCCTTCCCGCTCCGGTACGCCGCGTCACGGACACCTTCAAGGCCTTCACGCCGGGACAGAAGGCTGTCACGATCTTCGCGGTCATCGCTCTCATCGTCGGTGGCTATTTCTTCGCCACCTGGGCGGCCAAGCCGTCGTACCAGATTCTCTTCAACAATCTTTCGACAAAGGACGCCAGCGCGATCGTCGAGGCCCTGCAGAAGTCGGGCGCCTCCTACGAGCTGGCCAACGACGGTTCGACCATTCTCGTACCGCGCGATCAGGTCAACGCCCTTCGCCTGCAACTCTCCGGTGAAGGCCTTCCCAACGACGAGGGCACCGGTTACTCGTTGCTGGACCAGCAGGGCATCACCACGAGCGACTTCATGCAGCACACCAATTACCAGCGCGCGCTGGAGGGTGAGCTCGCCACCACGATCAAGTCGATCGACGGCGTCGAGGCGGCCACCGTGCGCCTCGTGATGCCGCAGAAGGACGTCTTCGCCGACGACCAGAGCAAGCCGACCGCGTCGGTCCTGGTCGCGTCGAAGGGCAACGGAACACTTACCAGTGATCAGGTGCAGTCCATCGTGCACCTGGTGGCGTCGAGCGTCGAGGGCCTCGATCCGACGCAGGTCACCGTCGCCGGCGCGGACGGCAGACTGCTCTCCAGCGGAGGCGGCGCCACCATCGGGGCCGGCGGCGAGAGCGGTACCGAGCAGCAGACCGCCGCATTCGAGAGCCGCTTGAACAACTCGCTCCAGAGCATGCTGAACAGCCTGGTCGGCCCCGGCAACGCGGTGGTCACCAGCCGGGTCTCGCTGGACTTCGACCAGACCGAGACGCGCAGCAAGAAGTACACCGCCGACCCCGCGACGCCGGCCGAGTCGGAGAGCATCAACACCGAGACCTACAGCGGTAGCGGGACCGGCCAGGGTGGTGTGCTCGGCCCGGACAACATCCAGGTGCCGAACAACGCGGGCAGCGGCCAGTACAACAACAAGAACGAGGTACGGAACCGGCAGCTCGACGAGGTCGAGGAAGTACGCCGGAACGCGCCGGGCAGCATCGAGAAGCTGGACGTCTCGGTCCTGATGAACAGCGCCGTGGCCGGCTCGGTGGACCCCGCACAGATCCAGGAGCTGCTCAGCGCGGCTGCCGGTATCGACGCCACCCGTGGCGACACCATCGCGGTCGCCTCCATGCCGTTCGACACGAGTGCGGCCAACGCGGCTCAGGAGTCACTCACCGCCGCGACCGCGGCCGAGACGGAAGCCAAGCAGCTCACCCTGATCAAGACGGGCGCCCTGCTCTTCGTGGTACTCGCGCTGATCTTCCTGGCCTGGCGGGCCAACAAGCGGGCCAAGAAGCGCCAGCAGCTCACCGCCGAGGAGCGCAAGCACCTGGAGGACATGCAGGCCGCGCTGGAGGCTCAGCGCCGGGCCGAGCTGGACGTCACGACCGCTACCAGCATGAACATGAACGTGCTGGAGAGTCCGAGCATGGCCGGTCAGAACGACGAGGCCCGCGAGGAGCGGCAGAAGGAGATCGACCAGCTGGTCAAGGAAAAGCCGGAGGAGACCGCGGCGCTGATCCGCAGCTGGCTCTCGGCCGACTCGACGCGCTGACGAACCACTGGCAACACGACGGTTGAGGAGTGTCCGTTGACCAATCCGGGTCTCACCACGCTCTCGATGACGGGCGCGCGCAAGGCCGCGATAATGCTGGTCCAGTTCGGCAAGGAACAGTCCGCCGAAGTACTGGCGAACATGACCGAGAAAGAGGTCGAGATGCTGTCCGCCGAGGTTGCTCGGCTCGGCAAGCTCGACCCCTCTCAGGTCGACGACGTGATGGACGAGTTCTACGCCATGGCGACGACCCGGTACGCCGGGTCGGGCGGCATGGACTACGCCCGGGAGCTGCTGGAGGCGTCGCTCGGCAAGGAGCGGGCGGCGCTGATCCTGGATCGGCTCGAGGCGTCGATGAACGACATCCCGTTCAACTTCCTCAGCCATGCGGACCCGCGTCAGCTGCTCTCGTACGTCCAGTACGAGCATCCGCAGACCATCGCGCTGGTTCTGGCCCACATACCCTCAGCCCTGGCCTCGTCGATCCTGGCGGGGCTTCCGCTGGAGGTGCAGACCGAGGTCGCGCACCGTATCGCGATCATGGACCGCACCTCGCCGGACGTGATCCGGCAGGTGGAGACCGCGTTGCAGCGCAAGCTCTCCACCGTGCTCCAGCCGGACGAGCTCTCCACGGTCGGCGGTCTGCAACCGCTGGTCGACATCATCAACCGCGCCGACCGTACGACCGAACGGCTCATCCTCGAAGCTCTGGAGGCACGCAACCCGGAGCTGGCCGAGGAGATCCGCCGGCGGATGTTCATGTTCGAGGACATCATCAGCCTCGACGACCGCTCGGTGCAGCTGGTGCTTCGCCAGGTGGAGCCGGCCGACCTGGCCACCGCCCTCAAGGGCGTGCCGGAGACCGTGCGCGAGAAGGTCACCAAGAACCTCTCCGAGCGTGGCCGGGAGAACCTCCTGGAGGAGATCGACCTGCTCGGACCGGTCAAGGTCAAGATGGTCGAGGAGGCACAGGCGAAGATCGTCGGTGTCATCCGCACGCTTGAGGACTCCGGACAGATCGAGATCCAACGCGGTGGCGAAGACGATGAGCTCATCGCTTGACGGGCCGGTGATCCGTGGGGCGGTGGCCGACAATGCCACCGCCGCGCGGTTCGCCGTCGACCTGCGCCGCGACGAGCCGATCGACAGCGAGGCGGTGGAGCGGGCGAAACAGCAGGCCCGGACGACCGGTTACGCCGAGGGCTGGGCACAGGGCAAACGCGATGCCACCACGGCCGCCGAGAGCGCCGCGGCTCGTGCCGTCGCCAGCGAGGAAGCGTACGAGCACCGCCGGGCCGCCGCTCTGGTCCAGGCGGTGAACGCCCTCGGCCGGGCGGTGACCGAGCTGGAGACCCAGCTGACACCGACCTTCACCGAGCTGCAGGAAGTCATGCTGGCCACCGCCTTCGAGCTGGCCCAGGCGATCGTCGGGCGTTCCCTGACCGACGATCCGGAACGCGGCATCGACGCGGTACGCCGGGCCATGAGCGCCGCGCCACAGCAGGGCGACGTGTCCGTGAGCCTGCACCCGGACGACTATCAGACGCTGGTGGGCGAGTCCGGCACCAACGAGTTCAACTTCGAGGGGCGCCGGATCAACCTGCGCCCCGACCCCAGCCTGCGTCCCGGCGACGCCGTCGCCTTCACCGGCACCGCCACCATCGACGCGACGATCGAGTCGGCGATGCACCGGGCACGCGAGGCGCTCCGGATCTGAGCGCCTCGGCGCTGTCGAAGGGCAACCAGAATGACCGACGTCTTCCAGCAGCGGCTGCAGAGTGCCATCGCCGCCGCCCGGCCCATGGTCAGCGGCCGGGTGACCGGCGCCGTCGGCCTGCGCGTCACGGTCAGCGGGGTCGACGCCAACGTCGGTGACCTGCTGCGCATCGGCGACGGGCCGGATGCCGTGTTCGCCGAGGTCTCGGCTCTCGACGGCGACAAGCTCGCCTGCCTGCCGCTCGGCCCGATCGCCGGGATGGGCGCCGGCACCCCGGCGTACAGCACCGGCGGGCCGCTGCGGGTCGCGGTCGGGCCGGACCTGCGCGGCCGGATCCTGGACGGCCTGGGCCGGCCGATGGACGGCGGCCCACCACTGCGTGGCGAGATGGTGCCGATCGACTCACCGCCGCCGGGAGCGATGGAACGCCAGCTGGTCGACAAGCCGATGTCCCTCGGGGTACGCGTACTCGACACGCTCGTCCCGTGCGGCCGCGGCCAGCGCATCGGCATCTTCGCCGGCTCCGGCGTCGGCAAGTCCACCCTGATGAGCATGATCACCCGCGGCACCTCGGCGGAGCTGAACGTGGTCGCTCTGGTCGGCGAGCGCGGCCGTGAGGTACGCGAATTCATCGAGCACGACCTCGGCGAGGAAGGCCTCGCCCGGTCGGTCGTGGTGATCGCCACCTCGGACACACCACCGCTGGTCCGGCTCCGGGCCGGCTCGGTCGCCACCCGGATCGCCGAGTACTACCGGGACGAGGGCGCCGACGTGCTGCTGATGATGGACAGCGTGACCCGTGCGGCGATGGCGCAGCGCGAGGTCGGCCTCTCGGTCGGCGAGCCGCCGGCCACCCGCGGATATCCGCCGTCGGTCTTCGCGATGCTCGCCTCCCTGCTGGAACGGGCCGGTCCGGGAGCGCGGGGCAGCATCACCGGGCTCTATACCGTGCTGGTCGAGGGCGACGACCACAACGAGCCGATCGCCGACGCGGCGCGGTCGATCCTCGACGGCCACATCGTGCTGGACCGCAAGCTCGCGACGGCCGGTCACTTCCCGGCCATCCAGGCCCTCGACTCGATCTCCCGGGTCGCCAACAAGATCACTTCGCGGGAGCAGCGCGCCGACGCCACCGAGCTGCGCCGCCTGATGGCCGCACACCGCGAGGTCCGCGAACTCGTCGAGATCGGCGCTTACGTGGTGGGCACCAACCCGGACGCCGACCGGGCCAACGCGGCCTGGTCGCAGATCAGCGCCTTCCTCCGGCAGGACCTCGACGAACGCCTCAGCGCCGAGGACGCCTGGGCCCAGCTACGAGCCGTCCTCGCCACCACCTGAAAGTCGCATTACGCCGAGGCGACGCCGGTTAGCGCAGTAGCAAGCAGGTAGCAGGCGCTCAGCGATTCGGGTGTCGAGCCGAACCGGGAGGGTGAGGGCCCCTCCCGGCCCGGTAGGAGGCGAACGTGAACCGCTTGTTCCGGCTCGGACCCGTGCTTCGTGCCCGAAAGGCGCAGGAGGACGCCGCTCGCGGCGCGGTCATCCAGTCCCGAGCCGAGATCCGTGAAGCCGAAGCCCTGCTCAAACGCCGGCGACTGGAGCTGACCGGCGCCGACGCGCCCACCGAAGGCACCGCCCGTGCCATGGTCGCCTCGCTGGTGGCCCGGCAGTCGCTGGCGGCCGGGCTCTTCTCCGCGCAGCGCATGGTCACCGATGCCGAGGATCTCGAACGCGAAAAGATCGCCGCGCTCACCGAGGCCGCCAAGAAACGGCGTGCCGTGGAGATGATGGCCGAACGGCACGCCGAAGCCGTCCGCGACCACGACCTCCGCGTCGACCAGGCCAATCTCGACGAGCTGGCGGTCACCGCGAAGGCACGGCAGGCCGCCACCGGCTCCCAGGACGGAGGCTCGGAATGACCTCCATGGGTGTCAACGGGGTGATATCCCGCGTCGCCGAGATCAAGGAACAGCTCGGCCTCAATCCACCGCCGCCGGCCACGGTCGGCAGTGCCTCCGGCACCAAATTCGCATCCGCGCTCGCCGACGCGACGGGCGCCGGCATCGCTCAGCCCGGAAAATCCGGACCGAGCGGTGCCGACGTCGTCGCGGCGGCAAAAAAATACTTGGGTACGCCCTACGTCTTCGGCAGCGACACCCCGTCCAAAGGGCTGGACTGCTCGGGGCTGGTGCAGCAGGCGTATGAAGATCTCGGTGTTGATCTGCCGCGCAACTCGTGGCAGCAGGCCAAGGCCGGCCGGCCCGTCGGGAGCATGTCCGACGCCAAGCCGGGCGACATCCTCGCCTTCAACTCGCCGGTCGACCACGTCGCGATCTACCTCGGCGACAACAAGATGATCGCGGCGCCGAAACCGGGTGACCACGTCAAGATCCAGTCGGTGTACGAGAAGCCGAGCCACATCCGGCGTGTCCTCGACGACATTCCCGCCGCCGCGGTCCAGGACATGTCGGCGCTGCGCCCGGCCGGCCTTCGCGCACCGGCGGGCGGTGTGACCGGTGTGCCGTACGCCGACCTGTTCAACCAGGCGGCCTCCCGGCACGGCATCTCGCCGAAGCTGCTCGCCGCGGTCGCGAAGGTGGAGTCCGGGTACAACCCGCAGGCGGTCAGCAAAGCCGGCGCGCAGGGAATGATGCAGCTCATGCCGGCGACGGCGCGCGGGCTCGGCGTCAAGGACGCGTTCGACCCGGCGCAGGCCGTGGAGGGCGCCGCGAAGCTGCTCTCCCAGCATCTGAAGGAGTTCAAGTCGGTACCGCTGGCCCTGGCCGCGTACAACGCGGGTGGCGGTGCGGTGCACAAGTACGACGGAATCCCGCCGTTCGCCGAAACGCAGGCGTACGTGCCGAAGGTCCAGAAGGCCCTGGCCGCCCTCGGCGGCTGACCATCCCCTTAGGAGATACCCGATGGCGCACTCCGTGACGGGTCCCGATCGCCGGCCCACGACCGACAGCACCCGCCGGCCAGGGGCGCGGCGGGACGAGGGGGGTGCGGACTTCGGGTCGGCGCTCTCCGCCGAGATGGGCCGGCCGGGCGGCGAGGACGACAAGGGGGTCGCCTCCCGGAAAGCCGCCGAACGCAAGGCCGACGATCGAGCCGCGGCCGTCGCCGACCGGGCCGCCGCTGATCGAGCCGCGGCTGATCGGGCCGCCGCCGACCGTGGCCTGCTGAATCGAGCGTTGCGCGGACGTCCGGCGAGCCTTGCCGGGCAGACCGCCGCGGCGCGCGCCGCCGAGCAGAGAGCCGCTGTCGATCAACGGGCCGCCACCGAGCAGAAGGCCGCTTCCGAACAGCGGGCCGCTTCCGAGCGGAACGCGGATCGACGGGCCGACTCGCGCGCCGCCGACTCCCGCGCCGCCACTGATCGGGCCGCCACTGATCGGGCCGCGGCCGATCGGGCCGCCGCCGCGCGTGGCAACGCGGGCCGGGCCACCGCTGATCGAGCCGCCGCTGATCGGGTTGCCGCCGACCGGGCCGCTTCGGATCGGGCCGCGGCCACGCGGGACGCTGATCGCGCCGCCGACCGGGCGTCCGCCGTACGCGACGCGGACCGGAACGCCGCCGCACGGTCCGCCGCCAACCGTGCCGTCGCGGGAAAGGTCGCGGCGGACCGGGCGGCAGCCGCCCGAACCGCAGCGGATCGTGGCGTCCCGGACCGGCCGAGGACCGAACGTCCGGACACGGATCGCGCCGCCGACCGCGTCGCGACGGATCGCCCGGCCGCCGCGGAACGCCCGGCGGTCGCTGCGGAGCGGCCGGCTGCCGAACCACGTGCCGTGACCGACCAGCAGGCCACCAAGCAGACCGAGACACCACCGGACCAGGCACTCACCGAACAGGAGAAGGCTGCCGCCGCCATGGCGGCGATGGCCGCTCAGCAGCCGTTCGCCATCCCGATCGCGGGCACCGCCGGACAGGCCGCACCCGGCGCCGAAGCAGCGGCAAGCACCGTCGGCGGCATCGGCGGAGTCGCCGCCTCGGCCGGCTTGAGCGGCCCGGGCGGCACCGGCGCCGCCCCGAGCGGCACGGCAGCGGCCGGAGCCCCGCTCACCGAGGGCGGCACGCCCGCCGCGGGAGACACCTCAGCGGGACAAGCCTTGGCAGCCGGACCTCCGGCCGCCGGAGGGGCGACCGGCCCAGCAGCCGGAGCAGCAGCCGGAGCGGATCAGGGCGGCCCTGCCGGGCAGCTGCGACTGGACCCCGCTCTGACCGGTACGGTCCCCGCCGGCACGCAGCCGGCCGACGCGACACCGACCGCCTCCGCGACCGAAAACGCACAGCCCACCGAAGCACCACGAGCAACCGCCGAGACCACGACCGGCACCGAGAACACGACGGCCGCACCCGGATCGGAAACCGGGGCCACCGGTCCGGCCGGCGAGTCGGCGCAGACCGGCGGCGGTTCACCTGATGGCTCCGGCGCCGGGTCCGGCGGTGAGCAGTTCCGGGCTCCGGAGACCGTCGAGACCGGAGCACCGGCGGCTGGTACGGCCGGCGGGGTGCCGTCTGGCGTACCCGGGCAGTCTCCGGCTGAGGCAGGCCTGCCCGGCGGCGTACCCGCGGGCGTGGCTGGTGTGACGGGGCCGCAGGCCGCGGCACCTGTCGCAGCGACCGCGGACGTCGCGCCCCCACCGCCTTCCACGCCTGTCCCCGGACCGACCGCGCATCAGCTGGCGATGCGGATCGTTCCGCTGAAGCTGGACGCGGACGGCGTGCACCGGCTCACCGTGCACCTGCACCCGGTCGACCTCGGCCCGGTCCAGGTGGTGGCGGAGATCCGCAACGGTGACATCAGTGTCCAGCTCTCCGGCGGCACGGAAGCCGGCACCGAGGCGCTCCGGTCCGCAATGGACGATCTGCGTCGTGAGCTGGAGGACTCCGGGTTCGCGAACTGCACGCTCGATCTGCGACAGGGCACCGCTCAGCAGCAGGCACGCCAGCAGTCCGGCACGCCCGGGGCGCCGGGTCGTCCGGGATCCGCGGGTGGAACCGGTGACCTGCCGACCGAGCCGGCGCCGAACGCCACCCGCCGGGCCGCTCCGGACGGGCGAGTGGACGTCGAGGCCTGACCCGTACGCACGATGACCACCCGCCGTGGCGGGTGGTCATCGGTGTATTCGCGGCTATGTTCGGTCGGTCGGCTCGGGTGTGACCGGAACGCCGTCTGACGGGTTCTTCCGATAGCCGGCCACGATGAACCGCACCCCGGCCAGGAGCACGGCGGCGATCGGCACAGCGATCAGGAACCGGATCAGCACCTGCACGAAGTCGAGCTGGTCGAACAGCAGGCGATACCAGGCCGGCGCGCTGATCAGCAGCGCGAACAGCAGAACCGACGGACGGATCATCGCCGGGCGGCTCGGGTTGTCCGGCGGGGCGAGGCCGCGGACGGCATCACCTCGGCCGCGATCCGGGCGCAGAGCATGGCGGCCCAGGCGTGCGGTGTGGCCGGCTTGCCGTCCAGCGAGAAGATCGGCACGTCCAGCCCGAGCACCGAGGCCGGGTCGCTGGTGAGCTCGACGCTGTGCACCACAAGCGATTCCACATCACCGAGTCCGCGCAGGTGGCGGGCGGTGTCAGCGGTCTTGCGGGTGGCGTCCACGACGGCCCACAGCGCGGTGGCGCCGAGCGCGTCGCACATGTCGTTGACCCAGAACGGGTCGGTGCCGCCGACCGGCGCGTCGATCACCACGATCCACGAGTGGTCCGAGCTCTGCAGCTTGTCGGCCCGGGACTCGGCCGCGCTCCGGCTGGAGATGAGCCGCGACGAGTGCAGCCCCGTTCCGGCCGTCGACGGGCCGGCCAGCAGCAGGTGGCTCTGGTCCACGTGGACCTGCTCCAGCAGCTGCTTCGCGATCGGCATGGTGGTGTGCACCTCGCCGGCGAGGACCAGGATCTCACCGGGTCCGTCCGGGATGCCGGGCGCCGAGGGCCGGGCGGCGAGCACGCTGAGAACGCCGGCGTACGTGTCCCCGCCGATGATCTTGCGAGCCATCTCCTCCGGCATGCCGACCGTCATGAGGTTGCGCTGCACCGGGTCCATGTCGCCGGACGCTCTGATCGAGGCCGGTGCCGCGACCGGAGCGGGCGCCGGTGGCGCGGACGCGACCGGCGGAGCGGCCGGGGAGACCGGTTCGGGGGTCTCCTCCAGCCCGTACACCTCAGCGGCGGAACGGGACGGCGCCGGGCTGAACGGCGCCGCGGTTGCCGCGCGAGGTGGCACCGCGGACGGCTCGGATGTCCGCAGCGGCGTGGGCGTGGCGGCCCTGGCCTGCGCGGACATCGCCGTGCGGATCGGTGCGACCGGCTCCGGCATGTGCGGCATCGGCGCCGAGGTCATCGAAGTCGAGTGCATCGAGGCCGAATGCATCGGGGCCGGCGAGATCTGCGCGGCCGGGGACACCTGGGCGATCGTCGACGTGTACCCGGTCGGCGGCATCGGAGTGGCCGGTGGCCGGGGTGGCTCCTTCGGCGCCGCCGCGCGGGCCGGGAAGCTCGGCACGGTGGGCAGCGCGGCCGGCAGAGGCCGGTTCATCGCGGCGCCACCGGCAGCGGCCGGCCGGAACGGGCGTACCGTCGGCGTCTCCTGGTGTGCCTCGGCCTGCCGGGATCGCGCCGCGACGGCGGGCGGGCTGGCCCCGCCGGCGTGACTCGCGACGTCCAGGCCGGCCATCAGGTCCGCGAAGGCCGCACCGGTGTCACCCAGGCCGGCGGTCCGGCCCTCACGCAGAGCGCGCACGTCCGGGGCCATGCCCGGCTCGGTGGTCACCCGGTCCTGCGATTCGGCCTGTTCCAGCAGACGCTCGAAGTTGTTCGGGTTGTTGCCGGCAACGGTCTGTTGCGCCATGTCATCACTGTCC
This sequence comes from Actinoplanes lutulentus, assembly GCF_003259845.1. GTDB lineage: Bacteria > Actinomycetota > Actinomycetes > Mycobacteriales > Micromonosporaceae > Actinoplanes > Actinoplanes lutulentus. The sequence goes on along the minus strand of NZ_QLMJ01000006.1, from coordinate 187,173 downwards.
TCGGTCGAATCCGGTACCTCTACGGAAAGCTCGTAGTGCTGCTTCGCGAAGAAGCCCCCAATACCACCGCTGCGTACCTTGTCGGCGGAAATGATCTTCACACTGGAGCCGTACTCGTCACGTACCTGAGCCAGAAGCGGCTCGATGGTCGGTCCCTCAAGCAGCACCCGCGTAGGCACCGTTCACCACCCCTATCGTCTCGATCTGTGCGGTGGAACCAGAGATTTCGCTGTACGACAGCACCTGCACACGGCGGGAACCGGCCCGCAGCAGTCGCATCAGTGGCAGCCGCAGTTGTGGGGAGCAGGCCAGGATCGGGTTGAGTCCCTGCTGCTCGGCAGCCTCCGCGATCCGGCTGGCCTCGCTGACGATCGCCTCGGCACGCATGCCGTCGATCGCCATGAAGGCGCCGGTGTCACTGGGCCGTAGCGACTCGAGCAAGCCCTGCTCGAGCATCGGGTCGAGCGTGATGACGGTCAGCCGTCCGCCCGACGCGTACTGGGCGGCGATCGCCGGGCCGAGAGCGCCACGTGCCGCCTCGACCAGGCTGTCGTGATCCCCGGTCACCTTGGCCCGCAGCGAGAGCGCCTCGAAGATCCGGACCAGGTCCCGGATCGGCACGCCCTCGTCGAGCATCGCCTGGAGCACCTTCTGGATCTGGCCGAGGCTGAGCAGACCCGGTGTCAGCTCCTCGACCACGACCGGGTGGGTGCGTTTCACCATCTCGGTCAGTGCGCGTACGTCCTCGCGGCCCAGCAGGCGGCTCGCGTTGGTCCGGACGATCTCGGCCAGGTGCGTGATGATCACCGACGCGCGGTCCACCACTGTCGCACCGGAGAGTTCGGCCTGGTAGTGCAGCTCGGCGGGCACCCACTTGCCGGCCAGGCCGAAGACCGGCTCGACACCGGCCCGCCCGGGAAGCGCGTGCAGCCCCTCGCCGATCGCCAGCACCGCGCCCGGCGGCGCCTGCCCGGCTCCGGCGTCGACACCGGAGATCCGGATCGCGTACGAGGAGAGCGGAAGATCAAGATCATCTCGGGTACGCACCGGCGGCATGATGATGCCGAGTTCCATCGCCATTTTTCGGCGTAGTGCGCGTACCCGATCGAGCAGGTCCCCGCTGCTGGCGTCCACGAGGTCGACCAGGTCCGGCGCGAGGGCCAGCTCCAGCGGGTCGATCCGCATCTCGCCGATCAGCGACTCCGGAGAGTCCGGCGAGGGCAGCTCGACCGCTTCGGCCTCGGCTGTTGCCTTCTCCTCCTCCGGCTCCGGTTCCTTGACCCGCTGCGCGATCGCCAGGACCGCGCCGCCGACCAGCAGGAACGGCAGCTTCGGCAGGCCCGGGATGATGCAGAGGGCGAGCGCAGCGCCACCACCGATGCGCAGGGCCAGCTTGTTCTGGCCGAGCTGGGCGGTAACGGTCTGGCCCATGTCGCCGGAGGTGGCCGACCGGGTCACGATCAGACCGGTGGCGACCGAGAGCAGCAGCGCGGGAATCTGGGAGACCAGGCCGTCGCCGATGCTCAGCATGCTGTAGTGGTTCATCGCGTCGACCGGGGCCATCCCGGCCTGCAGGATGCCGATCGCGAAACCGCCGACCAGGTTGATCAGCGTGATGATGATGGCCGCGACGGCGTCGCCCTTGACGAACTTGGAACCACCGTCCATGGCGCCGTAGAACTCGGCCTCGGCGGCCACCTCGGCCCGGCGTTTCTTGGCCTGGGGTTCGTCGATCAGGCCGGCGTTGAGGTCGGCGTCGATCGCCATCTGCTTACCGGGCATGGCGTCGAGGGTGAATCGGGCGCCGACCTCGGCGACCCGCTCGGCGCCCTTGGTCACCACGATCATCTGGACGATGACCAGGATCGAGAAGATCACCAGGCCGATGACCAGGTTTCCACCGACGACGAAGCTGCCGAACGCGTGGATCACCTTGCCCGCGTCGCCGTCACGCAGCACCAGCCGGGTCGCGCTGATGTTCAGCGCCAGCCGGAACAGGGTCATCACCAGGAGCAGGGCCGGGAAGACCGCGAAGTCCAGCGGCTTCTGCACGAACATGGAGATCAGCAGGGTCAGCAGGGCAACCGTGATGTTGACGGCGATGAACAGGTCCAGCAGGAAGGTCGGCAGGGGCACGACCATCATGAGAATGATGCCGACGACCCCTACGGGTACGGCGAACTTGCTGATGCTCTGCTTCTTCACGGCACCTTCCGAGCGTGGGCAGTCCGATGGGCATGCGAGCTCAGCCGCCGGATTGGCGTCGTCCTCGTCGGCGATCCCTCGCCGTCACTGAGGCCGCTATGGCACCGCCACGCACCGATCTTCCCTGCTCTTGCACCGCAATGTGAGCCAATCTCCCGAAATTTCGGTTACGCCACAAAGACCACAGTCGTCAAGGAACGGCCTCTTCGGCGTGTCGCGCCACACGGGCCACACCGGTCACCCGAGTCACACCGATGCCGACTCGGCGTTCGGGTTGCGGTGCAGGCCGGCCGCCGAGCCCTTCTGCTTCAGGCTCATCACGAACGCCAGCACCTTCGCCACCGCCCCGAAGAACTCCGCCGGGATCTCCTGCCCGATCTCGCAGCCGTCGTGCAGTGCCCGAGCCAGCGGCACGTCCTGCACCATCGGAACCCGGTTCTCGGTGGCCAGGTCGCGGATCCTCGCGGCGATCGGGCCCTTCCCCGAGGCCACGACTCTCGGCGCGCCCTTCTGCGGCTCGTACTTGAGCGCGACCGCGACGTGCACCGGGTTGACCACGATGACGTCCGCGGTGGGCACGTCGGCCATCTGCCGGCTCTGCGCCATCGCCATCTGCCGGGCCCTGATCTGGCCCTTGACGTGCGGGTCACCCTCGGTGTTCTTGTACTCCTGCTTGACCTCTTCCTTCGTCATCCGAAGCTGCTTGTTGGAGCGCTTCTTCACGACGAAGTAGTCGGCCGCGGCCATCACGATGCCGGCGGCCGCGGCGGCCCGGATCAGCGAGATCGCGGCATCGCTGACCAGCTTCAGGGTGGAGGCGAGCGGAAGCTGACCGGCCTGCATCAGCTTCGGGACGATGTCCTTCATCGTCATGTAGAGGACGCCGACCAGCACGCCGGTCTTGACCAGTGCCTTGGTCAGCTCCCAGAGCGACTGCATGCCGAACATCCGCTTGATGCCGGGCAGCGGGTTGAGCCTGTTGAACTTCGGCATGAACAGCTTGGTCGCCACCCGGATGCCGCCCTGCGCACCGGCTCCGGCCACACCGACCAGCATCATCGTCAGCGCGAGCGGCAGGACCGCCCAGACGGCACCCTGGAGCGCGTCCCGGAAGATGCCGAGGGTCTTGCCCGGGTCCGGGTTCTGGATGGTGTCCGGGATCTTCTCCACCAGCTCCTTGGCGAGCTCCATCGCTTTGCCCAGGGTCTTGGGCAGCACGACGCTGGCGGCCAGGATGCCGAACCAGGCTCCAAGGTCCGGTGTCTTGCCGATCTGGCCCTCTTGCTTGGCCTTCTTCAGTTTTTGGGCTGTCGGTTGTTCGGTCTTCTCGCCGGACATCTCACCCCCTCAGGTCAGCCGGCCGCGCGGGAGTCAGCCGCCGCCGAGCTTCACGACCGCGGTGACCGCCTTGTCGACCAGCGTGTTCAACACCGTCGGCAGCATGGTGATGGCGAGCCCGGCCATGGTCACCACCATCAGGATCTTTACGGGGAAACCGAGCTGGAACGCGTTGAGCGAGGGCGCCACCCGGTTCAGCAGGCCGAGCGCCACGTCGGCGAGGAAGAGCACCCCGATCAGCGGACCGGCGATCTGGACCCCGGCCAGGAACATCTCACCCACGCCCTTGAGCAGCACCTGGCTGGAGGTCTCCATGGAGAACGCCGACGCGTCCAGCGGCATCGTCCGGAAGCTCTGCAGGAAGCCACGCAGAATCAGCTGATGCCCGTCGCTGGCGAAGAGCAGCGTGATCGCCACCAGGTTGTAGAACCGGCCGAAGATCGAGCTCTGGCTCTGCGACATCGGGTCGTAGACCGAGGCCATCGTCAGGCCACCGAACAGGTCGAGCAGGTCACCGGCGGCCTGGATGGCGGCGAAGAGCATCGCGGTGATGAAACCGAGCGTCGCGCCGATGAAGACCTGCAACAGGACACTGAAGATCAGGTCCTGGGTGTCCAGGCTCGGGACGTTGTTCCGCAGGTACGGCGCCATCGGCAGCGTGAGGCCGACCGAGAGCAGCGCCTTCACCTGGCCCGGGATGAGCCGCGAGCTGAACGGCGGGCACAGCATCATCCAGGCGCCCGTTCGCACCGCGCCCAGCATGACCGCCAGGAACTCCGCGGTGGCGACTTCGAGATTCATGGCTCAGTACGAGCCCACCAGCGCCGTGATGATCAAGGCCCAGCCGTTGACCAGCACGAACAGCAACAGTTTGAACGGCAGCGCCACGGTGACCGGTGGCAACATCATCATGCCGAGACTCATCAGCGACGCGGAGACCACGAGGTCGATGATCAGGAACGGGATGAAGATGACGAAGCCGATGATGAACGCGGCCCGCAGCTCGGAAAGAATGAACGCCGGGATCAGCGTGGTCAGCGGGACGTCGTCCATGTTCTCCGGCTGTTCCGCGCCGGAAACCTTGGTCAGCAGGGCGACCTCGTCCGGGCGGGTCACCGAGCTCATGAACTCGCGCAACGGCTGAATGCCGTCCTGGAACGCCTGCCCCTGTGTCTTGTCCCCGGCCAGGTAGGGCTGCACGCCGACCTCGTTGATCTCCGAGACGGTCGGGCCCATGATGAACAGGCTCAGGAACAGCGCCAGCCCGGCGAGCACCTGGTTGGGCGGCATGGCGGTCAGGCCCAGCGCGTTGCGGGTGATGCCAAGGACCATGAAGACCTTGGTGAACGAGGTGCAGAGCAGCAGCAGGGCCGGCGCCACCGACAGCGCGGTCAGACCGAGAACGATCACCAGGGACGAGGCCGGACGGGACCCGTCGGGATTCGTACCGTTGACGTTGAGGTTGATCGAAGGCGGCGACGGCGGAGCCGGAGCGTGCGGCACGGGCATCTGCGGCACGCGTTCCATGCTCACCGCCACGCCCGCGCCCGGGTGACCCGGCATCGCGGAGGCCGCGCCTGGCAGCAGCACCAGGGCCAGGCCTGCCGTTGCCATCAGGAGCAGGATCGCGCGTCGCATCATCGCCTCGCAGTTCGCTCGGGCCTCGCCGTACGCTCGCGAAGGGAGTCCACTGCGGACATCCAGGTTCGCGGCGAAAGCACCGAGCCATCCAGCCGCCCACCGGCGGCCGCCGGATGTCGGCCGGGAAGCTCGCTGCCTTCCAGGTCGACCGGGATGTGTTCCTCTTCCGGCTCGGTCACGAACGCTTCGAGGTCGTGCTCGACCAGAAGGCTCACCTGCGTGTCGGTAATGCCGATGACAAGAGCACGGTCGGCGACACGGACCACGGCCACGGCCGCGCCCCGCCCCACCTGCTGGCTGCCGAGCACCGAGAGCGATTCGTTGCCGCGTATGCCGAGCGGCCGCCGGATCACCCGGGCCAGACCCCACATGAGCAGCAGAACCACCAGCAGCGTCAAGGCCACCTGGATCAGGAGCTGGATCAAGGCGGTGACTCCTACTCGGCGCCGGGCGCGACGATCTCGGTGATCCGGATGCCGAAGTTCTCGTCGACCACGACGACCTCGCCCCTGGCGATCAGCCGGCCGTTGACCAGCAGATCGGCGGGACTACCCGCGGCGCGGTCGAGCTCGACGATGGCGCCCGGCGTGAGCGAGAGCAGTTCCCGCACGCTCATCCGGGTCCGGCCCAGCTCGGCCGAGACCTCCATCTCGACGTCGTGCAGCATGTCCAGCCCGCCCCGGCCGCCCATCACCGCGGCGATCCGAGGTCCGGGCTGCTGAGCGAGGCCGCCGGACGCGTCGTCGCCGGGCCACTGGCTGAGCACCAGGGCTACGACCGCGCGTACCGCCTCGTCGTCGCGCAGTGGCACCGCCACCGCGCCGTCTTTCGCGGCCAGCGCGCTGAGCGCGACCTCCGGCTCCATCAGCTGGCCCGGATCGAGCACCACCGGGCCGAACACCCGGGCCGCGGCTTCCAGAGCCGGCCGGACCGCGGCGGTCAGGTCCAGCTCGCCGAGCGGGCTCTCCCGCAACGCGTCCGCGAGGTCCTGTCCGACGACCACCACGACCTCACCGGAGGCCGCGCCGGTGAAGCGCGCGGTGATCGCTTGACCTTCGATCACCGTCCCGGCATCCGGAATCACCGGATCAGCGGCGAACAGGGCCCGGCTGGTGGGCAGGACGGCCAGCGCGGCCTCGGCGGCATTCCGGGCTAGCGCCAGCTGCGGCGCGGTCATGGTGGGCGCTGTCATTGGGGGCCAGACTCCTTGGACGGGCTCTCGTTGGGCGGCGGCACGACGAGACAGGCGAGCCGGGCGCCCTGGTTACCGGGAACTGCATGAGCGAAGACGATCTCGTTGACGGTCACCTCGAGTGGCCGGCTGGTCGCATGTCCCAGCGGCACGACATCTCCGGGACGTAGATCCACGATGTCATCGGTACGCATCCGAATGGGCTGAAATCGCACTGCTACGTCGATCGGAGCAGCGGAAAGTCCGGCGGTGAGGTTCCGCAGCGAGCGGTCCTTCGCCTGCCGTTCGGCCGCGCTCAACACGATCGTCTCGGTCCGCGACAGCACCGGCAGGATGGTGTTGAACGGCAGACAGATCGTCGAGACGCACTCCTCCGCGCCGATCTTCATCTCGAACGAGGCGATCACGACGGCGTCGCCGGGCGCGTGAGCCCGCAGGAACTGCGCGTTGTACTCGATCTCCTTGAGATGCGGCGTGATGTCCACCAGCGTCTCGAAGCCGTACCGCAGCTCGCCCAGCATCCGCTCGACCAGGCCGCGCAGCAGCGGCATCTCCACCTCGGTGAGGGGCCGCTCCGGCTGAGTTCCGCCGGGACCGCCGAGCATGTGGTCGATCGCGGTCATCACGGCCGACTGGGCTATCTCCAGCAGGACCGTGCCGGGCAGTGGGTCGAGGGTGACCACCGCGATGATCGTGGGGTTGGCGAGCGCCGCGACGTACTCGTCGTAGTTCAGCTGCTCGATCGAGATCAGCGAGCAGTTGCTGATCGCGCGCAGCCGGGTGGTGAGCAGGGTTCCGCAGCTTCGCGCGTACGTCTCGAACGCGATCTGGAGCGTGCGCACGTGCTCCCGGGACAGCTTGATCGGCCGACGGAAGTCGTACGCTGTCGGGCCTCCACCGTGGCCGCGGCGTGACATCTTTCCGGGGGAACGGGCGGCGGAGACCGCGGAGGGAGACTTGGTCACGTCGTCCTCATCGGCTCACTTCGCGAACCGCTGAGCCGGTGCGGCGTTTTCATCCACTTTTACGACCGATGGGCAGGTCCTCCACACGGAGAGCCTGCCCATCGGTCGATGCCTTAGCGCGTCATTGGGTGACGAATGAGGTGAAGTAGACGTCCATCACCATCTTCACGTCTTCCTCGGTGTACGCCTTGATGAGCGACGCGAGGAACTCCTCCTTGATCGCGTCCCGGCCCTTCTCGGTCTCCAGCTCCGCGACCTCCAGGCCGGTGTACGTCTCGATCGCGATGTTCAGCGCCTCGTTGATGTCGACAGCTTCCTCGCCGCCCTCTTCGGTCTGCTGGAGAGCGAAGCCCAGCTTGAGGTAATGGCCGTCGGCCAGGTTCACCGTGATCGTGTTGTCGATCGCCGTGACGATGCCCTTGACCGGCGCTTCTTCCTTGGCCTCGGCCGAGTCGCCGCGGAGCATGAAGAACGCTCCGGCGCCACCACCCGCGAGCACCACCACCACGATCCCGATGATGATCATCAGCATCTTCTTGGACTTCTTCGGCGCCTCAGCGGCGGCGGCGTCCTTCTCATCAGCCATGTCGGAGCCCCTTTCGTCAGTCGTGGGTGGTGGTGGAGGTCTTCTCGGCGGCTTCGGCGGCCGCCTCCGTCTTCGCCTGAGCCGTGGTCTGACCGGTGTGCAGCTTCGCGTCCGAGCCGGCCGCTGAGGGCAGCAACGCAGCCTGGTCGGCCGTGAGCGTCGTCAGGATCACGACGTCCACGCGACGGTTCTGGGTCACCGATCGCGGGTCGGACGGGTCGATCAGAGGTTTGGTGTCGGAGAAACCGACGGCACTGAGCCGCTTCTTGGCGATGCTGTGCTCGGTGAAGAACCGGACCACTGTCGAAGCACGAGCGGACGAGAGCTCCCAGCCGCTCGGGTAGAACGTCGTCTTGGCCTTGAGCTGGTTGGTGTGCCCATCCACCTCGATCTTGTTGGGCAGCTTCACCAGCGTCGGCGCGACGGCACCGAGGATCTTGCGGCCGCCGCTCTGCAGGTCGGCCCGGTTGCCGGCGAACACCACCTCGTTCGTGATGATGGTGACCACCAGGCCGCGCGCGTCGATCGTGAACTTCGCGTTGCCGAGCAGCTTCTCCTTGGCGAGCGCGTCGGCGATCTTGTTCTCGACCTCTTTGAGGTCTTCGGCTTCCTGCGCCGCCTTCTCCGCGTTGGCCGAAGCCTTCTTGCGGTCCTCGGCCTTGATGGCCGCCTCGACCGCGTCCTTCTGCTTCTGGTTCAGGCCCTCAGTACCCGAGGTGCCGTCACCAGGGTTGGAGCCCGGGTCGATCTGCACCACCTGGGCGGTGTTGGCGGCGCCGTCGAGCGGTGCCGACTGGCCGGAGAATGCCGCGCTGTCGGCGCCGAACCCGGCGGAGAGACCGGCTGCCAGCTCGGCGAACTTCTTCTGGTCGACACTGCTCATCGAGAAGAGCACGACGAAGAGGACGAACAGCAGGGTGAGCATGTCGGCGTACGACACGAGCCAGCGTTCGTGGTTGACGTGTTCCTCGTGTTCTTCGTGGCCCTTCTTCTTCCGGCCACCGCCACCACCACCGGAACTCATCTATCAGGCTGCCTTCTTCGTCGACGCGGCGGCTTCGGCCTTCTTCATCTCGTCCGGCGGCAGCAGACTGCGAAGCTTCTGGGCCACGAGACGCGGGTTCGAGCCGGCCTGAATTGCCAGGACGCCGTCGATCACCAGCTCCATCTCCTCCGCCTCGATGGCACTCAGCCGGCCAAGCCTGGCTCCGAGCGGAAGGAACATCATGTTGGAGCTGAGCACACCCCAGAGGGTCGCGACGAAGGCCGCTGCGATCGAGTGGCCGAGGGTCTCGGGCTGGTCCAAGTTCTCAAGAACGTGAACAAGACCCATGACCGTGCCGATGATGCCGATCGTCGGGGCGTAACCGCCCATGCCTTCGATGAATTTGACGCCGGTCTTGTCGGCCTTCTTCTTGGCCGTGACCTCGGCGTGCAGGATGTCGTGCAATTCGTCCGGATCGGTGCCGTCGATGGCCAGTTGAAGACCGCGTTTGAGGAACGGGTGCTCAACCGTTTTGACCGCGTCCTCAAGGGCCAGCAGACCCTCACGCCGGGCGCGCTCGGCCAGCTTCACGACGGAGTCCAGCAGCTCGGTCGACGGGGTGACTTTCGCGGTCAGGGCCTTCTTCAGCGAGAGCCCGAAGCCCTTGGCGTCCTTCAGGACACCACCGGCCATGGCTGCACAGAAGGAGCCGCCGAACACCAGCAACATCGCCGGGAGCAAAAGGATAGAGGTGGGCGTGCCACCCTCCAGGATCTGGACCGTGAAGACGATCGCCATGCCGATGACGATCCCGAGGATGCTTGCGATATCCATCAGCGGTCCTTTCGGTGCAACTGAAGCACCTTGGCGGCGGTGTCGTCATCCACGGAGGACTCGGCACTGGCAGCGGGGTCGGTTTCCATGCGGCTCGCCTGGGCTATCAGCGAGGCGCGGTAATGGCGTACCGAGTCGATGAATTCGGGCACGGACTCGGCAATGACGTACTTGGTGCCGTCCACCAGGGTCACGACCGTGTCGGGTGTGCAGTCGACACGCTCGACAAGATCCGGATTCAAGGCGAACACGGAACCGTTGATGCGGGTTACGAGGATCACGACTTCCGTCCCTGGGGCGTCTCGGCTGGTGGGGCCCTCCGTGGCCCGTCAACTACTACTTCGGCCAGTTGTGGGCCGCGGATGAGACGGTGGGCAATAAAAAGACCGGGCGGGCAGGAATGCCCGACCCGGTCTCTTTCGAGAACTTGCTTAGCGCTTCATGCTCACGAGTTCCTGGAGAATCTCGTCGGATGTAGTAATGATCTTGGAGTTCGCCTGGAAGCCGCGCTGGGCGACGATCAGGCTGGTGAACTCCTGCGCCAGGTCGACGTTCGACATCTCCAGCGCGCCGGAGATGACCTGACCCATGCCGGCGCTGCCGGGCTGGCCCACCTGGGCGTAACCCGAGTTGACCGACGACCGGTACTGCGAGTTGCCGACCTTCTCCAGACCGTTCACGTTCTTGAACGTCGCCATCGCGACCTGGCCGAGCGTCTGCTTCAGACCGTTGCTGTAGACGCCGACGATCTCACCGGTGTCCGAGACGGTGTAGGAGAGCGAGGTCAGCGCGCCGGCCGTCTGCCCGTCGGTGCCGAACACCCGGGCGTCGGAGAGCCCGGCGTACGAGGTCACATCGGACAGGTCGACCTTGTAGTCGCCCAGGTCCATCGTGCCGTCGGTGCTGGTGACCACCGGCTTGCCGCCGGAGAAGTCCAGGTCGGTCGGGCCGTCCAGCGTCGAGCCGTCCTCGGCCAGCAGCGTGACGGCCCAGGTCGAGGTGGGCGGCGACGCCGTGGCCGCGTTGGCGGACCGCGCGAACTGGGCGGTGACGGTGTGCGTCGCACCCTGGTCGTCGTACACCTTGACCGGGATCGTGGTCTTGTAGTTGAGGCCGGCGTTGTCCGTGTCGTTGGCGTCCGGGATGTCGTCGCTGCTCAGGTTGCCCTTGAGCGTGATCGTGCTGGTCGCGACCGGCGGGATCGTGGCGCCCAGCGGCATCCGGATGTCACCCGGCTTCGCTGCCGCGTTGACCTTGCCGTCCTCAGCGGTCCAGCCCTGTACCGGCTCACCGGTACTCGTGCACAGCGTCCCGTTCGCGTCGAAGAGGAACGAGCCGGCGCGGGTGTACAGCGTCTCGGCGCCGCTGCGGGTGACGAAGAAGCCGTCACCCTGAATCATCATGTCGCCGGACTTGCCGGTGGTCTGCGCGGAGCCCTGGCTGAAGTTCGAGGTGATGCCGGCGACCCGGACACCGAGGCCGACCTGTGCGGCGTTGGTGCCGCCCTGGCCGTTCTGCGGCGAGCCGGCGGCGCCCATCATCTGACTCAGCGTGTCCTGGAACTGCACCTGGGATGCCTTGTAACCGGCGGTGTTGACGTTCGCGATGTTGTTACCCGTGACGTCGATCATCCGCTGGTGCGCATTGAGGCCGCTGATACCGGAGTAGAGAGAACGCAGCATTTAAGGGTCCTTTGCGTCGGGCGAGGAATACGGGAATCAAGCGGTCTGGGTGATTTCCGTGACCTTGGACAGCTGCACATCCGTGTTCCCGACCTTGAGCGTCGGTTCGCTGTCTCCGTTGAGCTTCGCTGAAGTGATCACACCGGTCTGCGTGGCGCCCGTGTCGTCCATGTACGAGACCGTCTTGCCGACGAGCGAGCTGGCGCCGATCATGCGCTGCGACTGCAGCATGCTGATCATGTCTTCCAGCTTCTCGACCTGCGTGAACTGGGCGGTCTGCGCCAGGAACGCGGCCGAGTCAGCCGGTTTCGTCGGGTCCTGGTACTTCAGCTGGGCAACGAGCAACTTCATGAACGTGTCTTTGTCGCTGAGCGACTTGCTCTTCGCTTCGGCACCCTTGGCGCCGGCCAGGGCCGCGGCCTTGGCGGCGTCGCTGGAACTGGAACCGATGGGTCCGGAGGTCGGCGAGGTCATTGACTTCTCCTGTCCGTTACGAGCTCAACCTAAGGTTCGGCTCGGTTGCGGAATTGCTTAGGCACAAATTTGCGGGCCCGCCGATCGGCGGGCCCGCAACAGGAGATCTTCAATTTTCGGGCCTCGGTCAGGGTGCGACAGAAAGGCTGAGCTTTCCCTTGCCGTACCGGTTGACCTCGCACATGAGGTCGAGACGGCGACCGAGAGCGAGCAGGATCGCGCGGGCGTCGCCCGGCAGCTCCATGCCCGGGTAGATGACCTGGTAGAGCTTGAGGTGCGGTTGCCCCTCGCGGTTGAGCAGGCTGGTGAAGACGTTGCAGAGCTCGAAGACGTTCTCCGCGAGGTTGGGAAAGAGCTGCTTCTCGTCGATGCTGTCCTCGGCCGCACCGGCCGGGAGCAGGCCGAGCGCCGCACCGGCGTTCGCCGCGAGACTCAACTGCATACCCATCACCGCGTAAATCTTCTGGCTCGGTTCGGTGAAGATGGCGACCGTTGCGGTCTTGATCTCCTCGGCGCTCAGTGGGTCGCCGGGACTCACGACCACCTCACGGCCGAGCAGATCCTCGAACAGGTTACGGACGGCTAGAGAGCCGGGAAGTACCGAGACGTCTGACATGTCTTAATCATCCCAAAATAGGAGCGAAAACCTCATCGAATCGCTCAGCTGTGAAGGGTTTGACGATGAAGAACGCCGCCCCTGAGGATTCGGCGGCCGTCTTCATCTCCGGAGTGCTCTCCGAAGTGACGAAACCGAACTTGACGTTGTTACCGGCGGACCGGAGCTGCCGCAGCACCTCGATACCGGTCAGATGCGGCATGTTCCAGTCCGAGATGACCACGTCCGGATTCTCGGCGATGGCCTTGTCGAGCGCTTCCTGTCCGTCCGCGGCCTCGATCAGGTCGTGATCACCGAACCCGGCCTGACGCAGGGTCCGGACGACGATCTGCCGCATCACTCGGCTGTCATCGGCAATGAGGATCTTCATTCGCCCTTCTCCTCCTTGTTGTCCGCGCTGCTGTGCCACATCGAAATGGACACCGGTTCGCCCTCCCAGATCCCGTAGACGCCACTGATACGCGTGGCGTTCGGGTACCGCGTCGAGGTTTCCGGCGCGAGCATCACTTGAGGGAGGGACAGTTGTGCGCCGGAAGGCAGCATCGCCTTGACGTTGCCACCGACGATGTTGGCGAGTTCGCCGAGCGTGTCGGAGATGTCCTCCTCGCTCACCTCCTCGGCCTCCATGGCGAGGAATGCGGCCGCCGCACGCTGGGCGGCGACCCGTGAGGAGGCGAACACCACGTGCCCGCTCCAGGATCCGGTGATGGACACCGAGGAGTGCACCTCGGAGGGCTGGTTCTCGTCGTACGTCTGGATCAACGGGCTCACGCCCTCCGGATCCAGGTACGACTCCCACACCTGTTCCACCATCTCGGCGAGGTCGGTCTCGTTGACCTCGACTTCGACACTCATGAGTTCGCTCCGGTCGGCACGAGGCCCAGCAGGGCCAGTTTTTCGATCATGGCGCCCTCCGTGAAGGGCTTGATGACGTATTCGTGGGCACCCGCGGCGAGCGCCCGGACGATCTGGCTCTGTTCGCTTTCGGTAGTGACCATCACCAGGGTCATCTCCCGCAAGCGCGGATCGGCCCGGACTTTGGTGACGAACTCGAGCCCGTTCATGTTGGGCATGTTCCAGTCGATGAGTGCCAGCTCCGGCACCTCGGTCATATCCGCAAGAAGATCCATCGCCTCCTTGCCGTCACCCGCCTCCACCGCCTCGAAGTTCAGCTTCGTGACGATGCGCTTGAGGATCATGCGCATCGCGCGGGAGTCGTCGATCACCATGGCGCGCATCGGCGTCATCCCCTTCTCGCGGCGCCGGCAGGCATCGCGTTTCGAGTCCGGTAAGCAGAGGTGCGGCCGGCGGCCACGCGCTCGTAGTTGTCGTCGATGCCGATCGTGGTCTCGGCCGCGCCCAGGAAGAGCCAGCCGTCCGGACGCAGGATCTTGGCAGCGTTCTGGAGCACCTGGCGCTTGGTCGTGACGTCGAAGTAGATGAGCACGTTGCGCAGGAAGATCACGTCGAACGGCTGCATCGGCGGGAACGGCGCGGTCAGGCTCATGTGCTTGAACGAGACGCTGCGGCGCAGCGTCGGCACGATCCGCCAGTGCGCACCGGCCCGCTCGAAGTACTGCACCAGCTGAGTCGCGGCCAGGCCACGGTTGACCTCGACCTGGCTGTACTCGCCCTTCGTCGCCCGCTCGACCATCGCGGTGGAGATGTCGGTTCCGACGATCTCGTACGTCCAGCCCGCCGGCAGGTTCTCCTGCAGCGTGATCGCGAGGCTGAACGCCTCCTGGCCGCTGGAGCTCGCCGCCGACCAGAACCGCAGCTTGCGTACCGAGGCACGCGACTTGATCAGCTCGGGGAGCACCACCTCGGTGAGCGCCGTGAACGGCTCCCGGTCCCGGAAGAACGACGTCTCGTTGGTGGTGAGCGCGTCGATGATCTTCCGCTGGAACTGAGGATTGGGCCGCCGCTGCAGATCAGCCAGGAACTCGTTGACGTTGGCTGCCCCAACCGCTCGCGCAACCGGGATCAACCGGGCCTCGACCAGGTATTCCTTGCCGGGCGCCAACACGATCGACGCCTCCCGGCGGACCAGGTTGGAGACATAGTTGAAGTCGGCTTGGGAGAGTGTCATCGCGCCACCGCCGGCGATCGACCCACCCGGACACGGTTGAGCAGCGCTCCCGCGATCCGGTCCAAAGGCAGCACCTCGTCGGCAAGCCCCGCGCCGACCACGGCGCCGGGCATACCCCAGACCACCGAGCTCGCCTCGTCCTGTGCCAGCACCTCGGCGCCCGAGTCTCGTAGCACTTTCGCACCACTCCGTCCGTCTTGTCCCATTCCGGTGAGCACAGCAGCGAAGGCCGATGCGCCGTACAGCGAGGCCACCGAGCGGAACATCACGTCCACTGCCGGTCGGCACGAGTTTTCCTGTGGAGCACCGCTGAGCTGGGTGAGCGTCGCGGTCCCCCGGCGAAGAAACACCAGATGTCGGTCACCCGGAGCGATGTAGACAGTGCCCGCCGCGAGTTCCATGCCCTCACCCGCTTCGAGCACCCGCAGCGGCGTGCTGCGGTCCAGCCGCTCGGCGAACATCTTGGTGAAGACCGGCGGCATGTGCTGGGTGATCACGACCGGCACCGGCAGGTCGGCGGGCAGCCCGAGCAGCACCTTGGTGAGCGCGTCCGGGCCGCCGGTCGACGATCCGATGGCGAGGATGTCCACCCGGCCGCCGGGTGCGCGACGCGACGCGGAAGGCCGGCCGGGAGGTGGCGGGGCGGCGGAGAGTGGCGGGCGCCCGGGAGCCGTCGGCGGAAGGCCGGGACGCGGCGGCGCCGCCCCCGGACGCATACCGGCCGGCGCCGGGCGGGTGGGTGGTCCAGCCGATCCGGCCGGCTTCCGCCGGCCACCACCAAGAGCCAGGATCTTGGGTACGAGCTGCTCCCGTACCGCCTCCATCGACTCCTTCACCGAGCCGACGTTGCTCGGCTTGGTGACGTAGTCGGTGGCGCCCGCCGAGAGCGCCTCCAGGGTGGCGGAAGCGCCCGCCGCGGACAGCGTGCTGAACATGATCACCGGCAGCGCCGCGTGCCGTTTGCGCAGCTCGCGCACGGCAGCGATGCCATCCATCTCGGGCATCTCGATGTCCATGGTGACCACGTCGGGCTTGAGCTGGTCGATCTTGGCTTGGGCCAGCAGGCCGTTCGCCGCGGTGCCGACGACCTGGATGCCCTGCGCCTCGCCGAGAGCGTCGACGATCAGCCGACGGACCACCACGGAATCGTCGACGACGAGAACCGAGATCATTCGACCACTCCCTTCAACCGAGCCAGGCCGGACCGAGTGCCGCGACAACCGGTGCGAGCAGCCGGTGAGCTGTTGCGGTGTCCAGCAGATCGCGGACCACCAGCGCCTGTACGGCGCCGCTGAGCATGTTCCAGACGCCACCGGCCCGGTCGGCCAGCGGAATCCCGGCGGTGTCCACCGCCTGGACCAGCAGCATCTGCGCCGCCGCGGCGGTACGGACCCGGTCCGAGAGGTACGCGGCCCAGGAGGCCGAATGCACCGCCGGCGACCACCCGGCGGTGTTACGCCTGGCATCGTCGGCGGAGGTGAGCACCCGGTCCTGATCCTCCGGCCGCAACGTGCGCAACCGGTCGAGCAGGGCCGACACCGTGTAGTGGTGAGGCCCCAGGTCGATCGGGGCCCCGGCCGGCAGCTTCTTCACCGCCGCCACCCACCCGGCGCCGAGACCCCGGCGGGTCTCGTCGTCGAGCACCTCACGCAGATAACTCGCGACCGCCGCGTCACAGAGCAGTGCGGTGGCGGCGGTCGCGTCATCGCTCTGCCGTGCGTCGCGCCCCTTGCCCTCCCAGGTCCACGACATGACGTCGTATCGCAGGCAGGTGAGAAGCGCGTCCACCGAGCCGATCGGCGCGCGCTCGACCAATGTGAGGTTTCCCGCGGGGTCGTCCTTCGACATCCCCTTCAGCGAGGGCATCCGGCGGGCGGCGCTCTCCACCTCCACCCAGAGCGGACCTCGTACGCCCTCGTCCGGCAGTTTCGCCGCCAGGATCGGGAGGTCCTCGGCCTGGAGGCGGAGGGCGCGCAGCAGCACATCGGCAGCGGCCGGCCCACCTTGCAGGCGGGTCAGGTCGAAGCCCAGGACGGGGGCGCTGACGAGGCTGTACATCAGGTCGTGGCGCGGTACGTGTCGACGGCCTGGTTGACGTCGAGAGCCAGCATGAGCCGCCCGTCCAGCTTGAAGGTCCCGACGACCAGCTCCCTGGTCGGTCCGCTGAGCGTGTCCGGTGGTGGCTCGAACGTCTCGTCCTCCAGATCGACGACCTCGCCGATCTTGTCCACCAGAAGGCTCACCGGCTCGCCGTCACCTCGAAGGATGACGTTCATGACCGGACCCTTGAGCGCCTGCCGGACGAGTCCGAGCTGCACCCGCAGGTCCACCGCCGCGATCACCTGACCTCGAAGGTTGAACAGGCCGCCGACGGCCGCCGGCGCGAGCGGCACCGGGGTGTACTCGTTGTACGAGAGCACCTCCTGCACCGTGTGCACCTCGACGCCGAAGAGCTGCCCGGCCACTTCGAAGGTGGCGAACTGACGACTCGCCATCTCAGGCCTCCACCAGCATGTCGTCCATGGTGTCGTTGTAGAAGTTCGGGTCGGCGGCGAGGATCGCGCGGCGCACGTCGAGCAGCTCGGTGACCCGTTGCTGGATCACCGCGGTGCCGACCAGGCCGTCCTCCTCGGCGTCCCGGCGAGCCGTGGTCGAGTTCTCGGCGATGTCGACGATCCGGTCCACCACCAGCGCCACGCTCTTGCCGCCCTCGCTGTAGACCACGACCGAGACGGTGTCCCCCTCGATCTCCTCGCCGTACGCGCCGAGCAGATGGGAGAGCCGGACCAGCGGAAGGATCTGACCGCGGTACTGGACGACCTCGCGGGAGCCGGCGTGTTCGAGCCGGTCGCGCGGGAACTCCTCGAGTCGTGTGACGGTGTCCAGCGGGATCGCCACCCGGCGTTCGCCGACCGCGGTGACCAGCAGGCGTTCGGTTCCTCCGCCGGCCGCGGCGCGGGAGTTCGCGACGACGTTCTCGCGCTCCGAGTCGACGGCCAGGTGCGAACGGCGGGCCAGCGACGAGACGTCCAGGATCAGGCCGACCTTGCCGTCACCGAGAATGGTGGCGCCGGCATAGAGGCCGATGTCCTTGAGCCGCGTGTTGAGTGCCTTGACCACGACTTCTTCGGTGTTCAGGACCCGGTCCACGACCAGGCCGAACCGTCGGCCGTCGGCCTGCAGAACCATGATGTAGACACCCTGGTCGCCGCCGACCTCGAACCCGAGGGCCCGGTCCAGCCGGACCAGCGGGAGCAGCTTGCCGCGCAGCCGGTAGACCGGCGCGCCGGAGGCGTACTCGACCTTCGTGGTGTTGCCGTCGATGAAGACCAGTTCGAGCACCGCGACCTGCGGGACCACGTAACGCTGGTCGCCACAGTCGACAGTGAGCGCCTGGATGATGGCGAGCGTCAGCGGGATGGTGAGCCGCCAGACCGTACCCTCGCCCGGGGTTGAGTCGACGCTGACCGCGCCGCCGATGTTCTCGATGTTGGTCTTCACGACGTCCATGCCGACGCCGCGGCCGGAGACGTTGGTGACCTTGGCCGCGGTGGAGAAGCCGGGCTGGAAGACCATCGCCATGATGTCGCGCTTGTCCATGTTCGGAACCTGCTCCGGCCGGAGCAAGCCCTTCTCCACGGCCTTCTGCGCGATCCGGTCGACGTCCAGGCCGGCGCCGTCGTCAGCGACCTCGACAGCGACGTGACCGCCCTCGTGGTACGCACGAAGCGTCAGCGTGCCGACCGGTCCCTTGCCGCTCGCGGTCCGCCGCTCCGGGTCCTCGATGCCGTGGTCGACCGCGTTGCGCACCAGGTGGGTCAGCGGGTCCTTGACCGCTTCCAGCAGGCTGCGGTCGAGCTCGGTGTCCTTGCCCTGCATCACCAGCTCGACCTGTTTGCCGAGCGAGTTGCTCAGGTCCCGGACGACTCGGGGCAGCTTCGACCAGATGTGCTCGATGGGCTGCATGCGGGTCTTCATGATGCCCGCCTGCAGCTCACTGGTGATCATGCCGAGCCGCTGGGCGCTGCGCACCAGGGTCGCGTCGCCGATCTCCATGACGCCGCGGACCAGCTGGTTACGGGCGAGGACCAGCTCACCGACCATGTTCAGCAGGGTGTCCAGCAGGTCCACGTCGACGCGGATCGCGCTGTCCGCGATGCTCCGCTTCGGCGTCTGCGCCTGCAACGCCTCGCTGACCGCGGCGGGCTGGGTCTTGCCCTCTTCGAGCAGGATGGTGCCGAGTTTGCGCTCGTCGCCCTCGATCTGCTGCTGGAGCGCGGAGCTGACGTCGACGGGCTGGGCGGCTCCGGCCTCGACCAGGATCTGGCCCAGAGGCTGGCGCTGCTCGGCGACCGGTTCGGGCGCCACCCGCTTCGGCGTCTCGTCCAGCTGCACCGGGGCTTCGCCCTCGGGCGCGGGCGCCGCCTCGGCGGCGGCCGGCGCGGCCGCGGGAGCAGCCGCCGGAGCGGCGGCCGTCGGCGCGTTCATCTGCGCGTTGACCTTGACGAGGATGCTGTCGATGTCGACCTCGTCCTCGGTGCCCTTCTCCTCGATGGAGGAGAGCAGCGCACGGACGCCGTCGATGGTCACGAGCAGTACGGTGATCGTCTCCGGGGTGACCGGCTGAACGCCGTCCCGGAGCCGGGACAGCAGCGACTCACCGCCGTGGGCCAGCTTCTCCAGGCGACTGAACGCCAGGAATCCACTGGTGCCCTTGATCGTGTGAATCGCCCGGAAGATACGGGAGATCAGGTCACGCGAGTTCGGTTCCTGCTCAAGGCTCACGAGGTCCCGGTCGATCTGGTCCAGGTTCTCGTGGCTTTCCATCAGGAATTCGCCGACGATCTCGCCAAGGTCTTCCACCACTTACCTCCTGCTCGGCTTCACAGCCCTCTTCGACGTGTGCGGGCGCCAACTGAGAAGACTCGACCGGAACGGCGAGATATCAGGCTTCTCCGCCTGGTCGCCGGTATCGGTAGCCGAATCCGCGAACGGATTCGATGGGCGACTCGTCCGGATCGGACCAGCCCAGCTTGCGGCGCAGTCTCAGCACTGCGAACTTGACCCGTTCCTGGCCGATGCCGGTCGGGTCGTCCCATGCCTGGGTCAGTAACTGGTTCGGCGACAGGACTGCTCCCGCGTGCCGGACCAGGGCGTTGAGCAGTCGGAACTCGGTCGGCGTAAGGCGCTTCTCGTCGCCTTTCACATAGACCCGGCGCTTGGTCGGGTCCAGGTGTACGAGACCGTCGTCGTAGATCTGGCTGGCCCAGTTGTTCTGTCCGCTGGAGGACCGCCGCAGCAGCGCCTCCACCCGGGCCAGCAATTCGTTGTTCGCGAACGGCTTCGTGAGGTAGTCGTCGGCGCCGCCCCGCAGGCCGCGTACTTTCTCGGCCTCCTGACCGTGCGCCGTGAGCACCAGCACCGGGACGTCCGAGACGTCACGGAGCCGCTCCAGCACCTGCCAGCCGTCCATCTCCGGCAGGCCCACGTCGAGCACCACGAGATCGGGGTGTTCGGCGTACGCCTCCTTCAGGCCGGCGCGGCCGTCGGCGGCGTGCGCGACCTCGTATCCGGCTCGGCTGAACAACAGCCGAAGAGCGAGTGCGATGTCCGGGTCGTCCTCTACCACGAGTAGGCGACTCATCGTTTGTTCACCATGCCCCCAACCCGCACTCGCACCCTTCTCGGGCACGGCCGATTGCCGGGCGCGCGCCTGCGACCTGGCGGAATCAGCATCTTGCCTGGCACCGTTCGCGCGACCACGAACGGAGGAATTTACAACGGCGCAAAAACACCATAGCGTGATGTCGCAGCCTATTTACGGACAGTGACAGTTTAGCGTCCTATGCCCGGCGTAAGAGCCTGTCCGCGAGGATCCGTGGCCAGCTCACTTTCTGCGCCGGGGAACGGTCGCGCGCGCGGCAATCCCTTCAGCCTGACATTTCGCGTACGGCTTTTAGCCCATTTCGAGAAAGATGTGACACGCCACGAACAACGGGGTGCGATAGGCCCTGATGGACGATCCACGTCCGTTCCGATCGGAGGCACCCGTGTTCGACCTGGCGGTACGACGTGTCGTGATGATCGCGGCAACGCCCGCGCTGCTTGTCCTCGCCGCACCCGCGCTGGGCACCGGTCCGATCTCCCCGCCGCGCCCGGTACGCGTATCCCCGCCGACGACACAGCCCGCGCCGGGTGAGGTTAGAGAAGCCACGCCACGCGCCGTCTCCACCGCTGCCCCGGCGGCCACACCGGGCGCCGCCACCGTCGCCCGGCTGCGCGCGCGCTCGATGATGACGCAGGTGCTCCGCCTCACCAACGAGAGGCGCAAGGCCGCCGGGTGCCCGGCGCTCACCCAGGACCAGAACCTGGTCACCGCTTCACTACGGCAGAGCTGGTACATGGCGCGGACCCGGCTCTTCAGCCACGTCTGGCGGGACGGCTCGACGTTCGTCAGCCGCAGCCGGGTCGCCGGGTACCGTCAGCCGGCCGGGGAGAACATCGGCTGGGGTTACCCCACCGCCACCGGCGTCGTCGACGCCTGGATGAAGAGCCCCGGCCACCGGGCGAACATCCTCAACTGCGGCGCCAAGGCGATCGGCACCGGCGTCGCGTACGCGGCCGACGGCACTCCTTATTACACGCAGGTGTTCGGGTGGCAGTAGAAAGCCGGCTCAGAACTCGCAGTTGACCAGCACCGGCTCGGGGTGCAGGTCCACGCCGAAGCGCTCGCGCACCCCGTCGCGGATCGTGCGGGCCAGGTCGAGCAGCGCGGTCGTGCTGCCGGCGCCCCGGTTCGTCAGGGCCAGCGTGTGCTTCCCGGAGATCGCGACGCCGTCACCGGCGAAGCCTTTCGGGAAGCCGGCCCGCTCGATCAGCCAGGCGGCCGGCAGCTTGACCATGTCGTCGCCGGCCGGCCAGTGCGGGATCTCGCCGAGGGTACGGAAAAGCTCCTCGGAGATCACTGGATTGGTGAAGAACGAGCCGACCGACCAGGTGTCGCGGTCCTCCGGGTCGAGCACCATGCCCTTGCCGGCGCGCAGTTTCAGCACGGTGTCGCGGGCCAGGCCGAGCGGCACCCGGTCACCGGCCTCGCCGCCGAGACTGCGGGCCAGCTCCGCGTACCGGATCGGGGCCGAGTCGCCGGACTTCGCCAGCCGGAAGTCGACGGAGAGCACCAGGTAGCGGTCGTTGTGCTTGAAGACGCTCGCGCGGTAGCCGAAGCCGCACTCGGCGGGCGTCATCCTGCGGATCTCGTCGGCGACCCGGTCGTACGCGTGCACGGCCTCGATCGTGTGCCCGACCTCCTGGCCGTACGCCCCGACGTTCTGGATCGGGGTGGCGCCGGCCGAGCCGGGGATGCCGGACAGGCACTCCACGCCGGACCAGCCGTTCGTTACGGCGTACGAAACAAAATCGTCCCAGGTCTCGCCCGCCGCGACCCGGACCACGACGCTGCTCGGGTCTTCGCCCACGACCTCGATGCCGCCGGTACGCAGCAGCAGCGTCTCGCCGGGGAACCCGGCGTCGCCGATCACGACGTTGCTCCCGCCGGCCAGAACCAGGACCGGCCGCCCGGCGGATGACGCCGCACGCACCGTCTCCACTGCCTCGTCCGCGTGGACAGCCGTGGTCAGGGTGCCGGCTGGGCCACCGAGGCGTAGCGTCGTGTAGACCGCCAAGGAGTTCTCGGCAGCCGGGGGTGTGTCAATCAGATGGTCGGCGAATGCGTCGGGCACGAGGTTCACCCTAAGCTCAGGCTGTTGGGGGCGACACCGGCGGTCCGGCCGAGCGGGAGACATCTGCGATGAACAGGTTGCACGCGACGAAGGACTTCTGGCTCGCGGCGCTGCGCGCCGACGGGCCGGCGCTGTGGGACGCCGTCGCCGAAACCGGTCCTGACGTGGCGATCGCCGCGTGCCCAGGCTGGACCGTCGCCGACCTCGCCGACCACCTGACCGGGCTGCTGCGCTGGGTCCGCGCGTCGGTGGCGCGCGGCGTCACCGACCGGCCCGCCCCGAGGGACGAGGCGACCGAACGCCCGGAGTGGTCCGAGGCGCTGGACCAGTTGCGGCGTGAGCTGACCGGCACGATCGAGACCCTAGAAGCGCTCGACCCGGACTTCCCCGCGTGGAACTGGGCGCCGCAGCCCAAACGGGCGAGCTTCTGGGACCGCCGGATGGCGCATGAGATCTCGGTCCACCGCTGGGACGCCGAGACCGCCGCCGGCCGGGCCACCCCGATCGAGACGAAACTCGCCGCCGACGGCGTGAGCGAGGTGCTGGACACCTGGCTGCCGGCCGGCCGCCGGCAGGGCCCGGACGACCTGCACGGTGTGGTGCACCTGGTCGCGACGGATGCCGCGCACGAGTGGTTCGTCCGGCTCCGCGGCCCGGGCATCGCGCTGCTGGACACCGGCACGATCCTGGACAGCGACGACCACCACCCCCGAGCAAAGATCACCGGCACCGCGAGCGACCTCCAGCTCGCGCTGATGGGCCGTAAGCGGACCGATCAGCTCGCCCTCACCGGTGACCCGCGCCTGGTTCAGGCACTGCGGACCGGCTGACCCCCAGCGGTTGAGAAAACGCTCTCCTCAGCGGGGGCCCCAGCCGCATGAGCAAGTATCCTCTGAACCGGTTAAGTCACAGAACCTGATCAAGAGCAGGAAGCGGTGCAGAATGACGGCTACCGTCACGTCCACGTCGGCGCAGCCCGCGCCCACGGGGATCACCTTCCCCGAAGGTTTCGTCTGGGGCGCGGCCACCGCGTCGTACCAGATCGAGGGCGCGGCGCGGGAGGACGGTCGCGGCCCGTCCATCTGGGACACCTTCAGCCGCACCCCGGGCAAGGTCTACGCCGGCCACACCGGTGACATCGCCTGCGACCACTACCACCGGTACGCCGACGACGTCGCGATGATGGCCGACCTCGGTCTCGGCGCGTACCGCTTCTCGGTCGCCTGGCCGCGGATCCAGCCGGACGGCACCGGCCCGGTCAACGTGCGGGGTCTGGACTTCTACGACCGGCTCACCGACGAACTGCTCGCCAAGGGCATCGACCCGGTCGTCACGCTGTACCACTGGGACCTGCCGCAGACGCTGGAGGACCGCGGCGGCTGGACCGCACGCGAGACCGCCGAGGCCTTCGCCGAGTACGCCCAGATCGTGCACCGCCGCCTCGGCGACCGCGTCGCCACCTGGACCACGCTGAACGAGCCTTGGTGCTCGGCGTACCTGGGTTACGGCAACGGCATCCACGCGCCCGGTGTGCAGAACCCGGCCGCCGCCCTGGCCGCGGTCCACCACCTCAACCTGGCGCACGGCCTCGCGGCGAGCGCCCTGCGGTCGGCCGGTGCCCGCAACATCAGCATCACGCTCAACCCGTGCGAGGTCTCCCCGCTCGACCCGGCGAACCCGGCCGACATCGACGCCGCCCGGATCATCGACGGCGTCGCGAACCGGATCTTCTTCGACCCGCTGCTGCTCGGCCGGTACCCGGCGGACGTCCTGGAGCACATCTCCCGGATCACCGACCTGTCGTTCATCCGTGACGGCGACGAGGCGCTCATCCACCAGCCGCTCGACGTGCTGGGGATCAACTTCTACACCCCTTCGTACGTCTCCGCGAAGGCCGGCGCGCCCGGTGCCGGCGATTACCCAGGCAGCCAGGGCATCGCGTTCCGGCCGCCGGTCGGCCCGGTCACCGACATGAACTGGCAGATCGAACCGGCGTCGCTGAACCGTCTGCTGACCCGCATCCACCGGGACTACCCGGGCACCGCACTGATGATCACCGAGAACGGCGCGGCGTACCCCGAGGTTCCGTCCGAGAACGGCGAGGTTCAGGACCTCCGTCGGATCGAATACATCGACGCTCACCTGCGCGCCTGCCACGACGCTCTGGCGGACGGAGTGGATCTGCGTGGATACTTCGCGTGGTCTCTGATGGACAACTTCGAATGGGCCGAGGGCTACAAGAAGCGCTTCGGTATCGTGCACGTCGACTACACGACGCAAGAGCGTGTGCTCAAGGACAGTGCGAAGTGGTACCGCGAGGTCATCCGGCGCAACGGCCTGGAGTAAAGCCTCACTAGACGGGGAGACTTCTTGTGACGACGCGGGAGCGGCCCACCTTGGAAGCGGTGGCCCGTCGTGCCGGGGTGTCCCGGGCGACCGTGTCCCGCGTCGTCAACGGCTCCACCACGGTGGCGGCCGGCATCCGGGACGCGGTCAACCAGGCCGTCGACGAGCTCGGTTACGTGCCGAACCAGGCAGCTCGCAGCCTGGTCACCCAGCGGACCGACTCGATCGCGCTGATCCTGCCGGAGACGGCGAACCGGGTCTTCTCCGACGACCTGTTCTTCCCGGCGATCATCCGGGGTGTCGGCATGGAGCTGGAAGCCGCCGACAAACAGCTCGTGCTGATGATGACCGGCTCCGAGGCCGGTCATCATCGCGTCGAGCGGTACGCGGTAGCCGGTCACGTCGACGGAGTGCTGTTCGCCTCGATCCACGGCGCCGATCCGCTGCCCGGCGCGCTGGCCCAGCGCGGCATCCCGGTCGTGTGCAGCGGCCGCCCGATGAGCGACGGCCCCCAGGTGCCGTACGTCGACGTCGACCACGCCGGCGGAGTGGCCGCCGCGGTTCGTCACCTGGTCGCCGCCGGACGCCGCCGGATCGCCACCATCGCCGGACCGCAGGACATGGTCGCCGGCCTGGCCCGGCTCGCCGGTTACCGGGACACGCTGCGCCAGGCCGGTCTCCCGGAACTTGTGGCGCAGGGCGACTTCACCCGCGACTCCGGCATCGCCGCGATGCGCGACCTGCTCGACCGCGACCCGTCCCTGGACGCCGTCTTCGCCGCGTCCGACCTGATGGCACACGGTGCGCTGCAGACGTTGCGGGCGGCCGGGCGGCGGGTGCCGGACGACGTCGCGGTGATCGGATTCGACGACTTCGACATCAGCCGGTACAGCGATCCGCCGCTCACCACGGTCCGTCAGCCGATCGCCGAGTCGGGCCGGACCATGGCCCAGCTGATGCTGCGGCTGATCGCGGGCGACGAGGACGTGCCGGAGTCGGTGGTCCTGCCGACCGAACTGGTCCTGCGCGAGTCAGCCTGAAATTTCTACAACGACGCCGTCGTGGTGATCGTGATCGGCTTACCCAGCGACCTGCGGGCCAGCAACGTCGCCCCGGCGATCGCGGCCGGCATGAACAGCACCGCCCCGAGCGGGATCAGGAACACCGCGAACACCGCAGCGCCGAACCCCAGCGTGAGCGGCTTGCTCGCGCCCAGAACCGCTCGCCGGTGCCGCAGACGCTGACCACGCCGCTGGAACGGCACACCGGTCAGCTCCAGCGCGAGCAGCCAACCGCCGATCGCGCCGCCGATCACCGGGATCACGGTCTGCCCGATCACCGGCAGCAGCCCGAGCAGGAAAAGCGGGATCGCGACCAGCACACCGATGCCGATCAGCCGCAGCGAGTCGGCGAGGCTGCGACGCAGCGACTCCAGCAGGCCGACCTCGACCTCGTCCGGAACCCCGCCGAAACGGTTCTCGATCCGGCCCGAGATGGTCTCGTAGAACGGATCGCCGATCAGCAGCGTCACCGCGGTGAACGTGAGGATCCCGAGCAGCACGGAGAGGCCCAGGATGCCGGCGCCGGCGAAGACCTGCACGACGTCGCGGAGCCAGCCGGCCCAGCCGTCGGCGAACCAGGTCGCGTCCTCCGACAGGTCGGGCAGGAACCGGACCAGCAGAACCAGCAGAACGATGTAGAGGATCCCGGAGAGCACCGCCGGAATCAGCCCGAGCAGCAGCAACCGGGGGCTGCGCAGGATCAGGCCGAGCCCACGGCCGAGCAAACCCGCCCCGGTCACGAACTCCCGGACCGCCGACACCGCTCGACTTTGATCACCGCTCACGGTCCGTGAGCTTAGGACCCGCTCGCTACACCCGATGGAGCGAGGGTCTCCGATGGAGACGGCGTCGCGCTCGACGACGGCGTCGCCGACGGAATCGGCGGGTCGATCACCGACGTCGGCGTCGGCACCGGCGGATCAGTGAGAAGCGGGGGCAAAGACGAGGTCAAAAGCGGCGGGGGTACGGAAGTAACGACCGTGACCGTCACCGTGGCCCCCGGAGTGACCGGCGCGGCCGTGACCGGAGCCGTGGCGGGCGCGGTGGTCGTGGCTCGGGGCGGGTGGCCCGTGTAGCCGTGGGGGTTGACCTTGTCGGGCGTGATGGTCGCGGGGGCGGCACCGATTCCGCCGACACCGCCGGCCTCGCCCGTGACACCGATCGCGGCGGGCTCGACAGCCGGAGCACCGAGGGCCCAACCGGAGACGATCGAGAACGGCAGCCCGACGGTAACTAACCCGAAAAAGAGGGATTTAGGGGACAAGCGCACGCACTAAAGACGCCCCAGACCAACCAAAAGTTACGGCTTTCGGACATAACGGCACCAAACTCAGCCCGAGATCGGGTTAGCTGTTCAGGAAGGTGGAGATCCGGGTTCGGAGTTCCTGGCGGCTCGTCCAGAGGATCGAGGGGCGGTCGAAGACCTCCAGCTCGGCTCCGGGCAGCAGCTCGGCCAGTCGTTCGGCCCAGCTCACCGGGTGCACGTCGTCCCCGAGGCAGCCGATCACCAGGGCCCGGCCGCGGAACTCACGCAGCACCGAGTCATCGGTGACAGCGGGCGAATCCCAGATCGTCGCGATCTCCTGGGCCAGGCCGTCACGCTGCAGCGACTCCACCCGCTGACGCAGGTGGCTCCAGCCGGCCGGGGTGTTGCGGACCGCGGGCGGGATCTCGGTCTCCACCGCCTCGGCGATCATCGCGGCTTCGCCGGACTCGACGCAGGCCAGGAAACGTTCCATCCGGGACACCGACGCCGCCGTGCGCTGACCGTCCAGTGGGGCGGGCAGGTAGAGCACCACCCGCTCGAATCGGTGCGGGTCGGTGGCGAGCAGCCGGCAGAGGGCGGCCGCGCCCATGCTCACGCCGAGCGCGCGAGTGGCGCCGGCGAGGTCGGAAACGGCCGAGAGCTCGGCGGCGAGGTCGGCGAAGCTCCACGGGCCGGGCGGCACGTCGGAGCGGCCGTGCCCGCGGAAGTGGAAGAACACCCGCCGACCGGTCACACCACTGCCGAACGGGCGGGTACCGGCGATGTCACCGGCCAGGCCGTGCGCGAAGACGGTCACCGGGTCGCCGGCGCCGGTGGTCAGCTGCTCCACGCGTACCCCAGAGGGGAGGGTGACCAGCTCGGTGGCCGGACCCGGCAACGTAGGGCGACCGGTCCGCGGGCCGGTCCGATCGGCGCGCTGCAAGCGCGGGCCGCCGTCCGGAGGCGGCGGCCCGAAACGGCCTCTCAAAAGGCCGGCCCAGAAGAGCCCGGAGTGATCACCAGAAGCCCTTGCCGTCCGACAGGTCCTTGAGGCCGGGACGGACATCCAGCAGATAGACCAGCGCCGCGGCGATGCCGATCATGCTGAAGATCAGGAGAGAGCCGCCGGTCAGGAACGTGATGACCAGGCAGACGCCGATGATCGCGGCCCACGCGCCTTTCGGCAGTGTGCCGATGGCCTGGAAGCCGGCACCCCGCTGAATGAGGCAGTGGATCAGCGCCACCGACTGCACGATCAGCGAGACCAGCAGCACCAGGAGGTCGATGTAGTTGCGTACGTCGTCGAAGAAGATCGGCGCGGAAGAGGCCATGAGGCAGATTCTATGCCGCGGGCCCCAGCAAACGCCGGGGCCCGCGATGCATGTCTAATTACTCAGCGGTCTTCGGGGCCGACGGCTTCGCGCGCTTGCGCGGCGCCTTGGGGGCGGCCTCGACAGCCTTGGCCTCGACAACGGCGGCCTGGACGATCGTGGCGTCGGCAGCCTCGACGGCCTTCGGCTCCTCGGTCGTCTCGATGTCCGCGTTCACCACGTCGGCGGCCTCGACCACGCCGGTGCCGACCACGCGCTCGCCGCGGGCGACGAGGGCGGTGTAGATGGTGGTGGCGCGCTCCTGGGCGACCTGCGCGAAGGCGGTCGCGGCGGTGGCCGCGTTCTCCCGGAGGGCGACGAAGTCGGTCGTGTTCGCCTTGTCACGCAGCTCGGCGGCCTTGGTGCCGGCCTGGTCGTTGTAGACCTTGAGCGACTGGGCGGCCTTGTCGCTCAGCTCGGTCAGCACGGCGGGGAGCTTGCGCAGCTGCTGGTACGCCAGGTCGCCGGCGCCGGCAGCGGCGTACAGCGGGGCGGGGATCTTGGTGTTCGTCTGCTCGGTCATTTGGTCTCCTCAGCGATCGGGTCGGAAGTCTCCGCCTGGTTGCGCGCACTCTCGTTGCGGAACGTCTCGTAGATCTGCGACAGGGACTGCTTCTGCGCGATCGTGAGATCCGGGTCGACCGCGATGGCGGCCAGCACACCCTGCTGGCCCTCGCCATCGAGCAATCCGGCCCGCAGGTACATCGCGGGCGTCGACACTCGCAAGGCGCTCGCGATCTGCTGCAGCACCTCGGCGCTAGGTTTGCGCAGGCCACGCTCGATCTGGCTCAGGTAAGGGTTGGAAACCCCCGCCTTGTCGGCGAGCTGCCGCAGCGAGATCTTCGCGGTTTGCCTGAGGTCCCGGATGAAGGATCCGATGTCCTCGGGCAATTCCTTGGATGTGGCCATGGCTCGAAGTTAGCTCGGAGTGCTAGCTGTTGCAAGCAAAACGCTAGCTACAGCTAGCGTGAACCGAGTCACCCCGCCATCTACCAAACCGCGCGAACCTCGCCGACCGGGCGACCGCCGCCGAAAATCAACTCTGGCTGAGAAGGCATTTCCAGGCCGAGGCGGTTCAAAGCCGAGAGCAGCACCGGCATCCGCGCGCGGGACGACCCGTCCGAGATCTTGAGCGCCACCGCACCCACTCCGGGCATGGCGGCCGCCGAGACCCCGTCGGCGCCCTTCTTCACGAGCAGGCCCGGCATCGCGTCCATCAGCACGGTGTCCTCGGTGCCGGTGCCCGCCACCAGGGACGGATGCGCCCGCATGGCGTCGGCCACCCGGCGCTCCGGCGTGCCCGGCTCGGCCTCGACCAGCCGCAGGAACGCCCGGGCCAGCCCCAGCGGGGAGATCGCGAAGATCGGCGCGCCACAGCCGTCGACACCGAGCGCCGCGATCGGCTCGCCGGCGAGCCGGCTCACCGCGTCGCCGAGAGCTTTCTGCAGCGGATGACCCATTTCAAGGTACGAGTCAAGGGCCCAGCCGTTGACCACACAGGTCGCCAGCATTCCGGCGTGCTTGCCCGAGCAGTTCATCAGGATCGGCTCGGCCTCGCCGCCGGCACGCAGCCAGGCGTTCCGCGGGGTCTCGCCGAGCGGCAGGTCGGCCGGGCAGCGCAGCGCCTCGGCGCCCAGCCCGGCGGCGTCCAGGATGGCCCGGACTCGTTCCACGTGGAACGACTCGCCGTCGTGGCTGCCGCTCATCAGGGCCAAGTCTGCCTCTTCGCGCGGGACCAGCCCGGAGGTGAGCAGGCCGACGGTCTGCAGCGGCTTGTTGGAGGAGCGAGGAAAGAACGGGGACTCGACGTCTCCGAAACTGTCTCCGCTGGTCAGGGCCACGATGCCGTGGTGGGTGGACTCCACGAAACCGGAGCGCACGACTTCAGCGACGATCATCGGGCCGGCACTCCGAGCAGGTCGCGGGCCTGGGCCGGGGTCAGCGGCGGGCGCTGTGCCAGCTGGGCGAACCCGACGGCGCGTGCCACCAGCTGCATGTTCGACTCGACGGGGCGGCCCTTCGCGTACGTCAGGGTGTCCTCCAGGCCGACCCGCAGGTGGCCGCCGGCGGACAGCGACGCGAGCATCACCGGCAGCGTGCTGCGGCCGATCCCGGTCGCCGAGAACGTGGTGCCGTCCGGCAGGTCGCGGATCACCTGCTCGCAGGCGACCAGCGCGGCCGCCGTGCCCGGCATCCCGCCCGGCACGCCCATCACCAGGTCGACGTGCACGTGGCCGCCGAACGGCAGGCCGTACTTGCCGAGCAGCCGCTGCAGCGTGGTGAGCTGGCCGAGGTCGAAGATCTCGTACTCCGGCACGATGCCGCGTTCCTGCATCCGGGTGTGCAGGTCGACGATGAACTCCCAGCGGTTCAGGAACACACCGTCACCGAAGTTGACGGTGCCCATCGTGCAGGAGGCCATCTCCGGGCCGGCGTCCAGCACCGCGAGCCGGTCCTGCTCCGGGTCGGTGACCGCGCCGCCCGAGGAGAGCTGCACGATCAGGCCGGTGGCCTCGCGCAGACCCTCGACGGTCGCCCGCAGCCGGCCCTGGTCCAGGGTGGGCCGGGCATCCGCGTCCCGGATGTGCACGTGAACGATCGAGGCGCCGAGCGCCTCACACTCTTTCGCGGTCGACACGAGCTCATCCAGGGTCACTGGCAGAGCCGGCACGTCCGCCTTGCTGCTCTCCGCGCCGGTCGGGGCGACGGTGATCAAGGTCCCGGTCATGCGGCTCATATAACCACGCTCAGGCGGGATCCACGGCCGCCGCCGACTCACCCACGATCAGCCTCGCGTCGTCGGCGACGTTGCGCTTCAGCACGGCCAGCGCGATCATGCCGAGCTCGTGGTGGCGGACGGCGGTGCCGATGAAGCCGATCGCCCGGCCGTCCAGCTCGACCGGGGTGCCCTGCACGGGCGGGTGGTCGGAGGCGATGCCGTCCAGGTGCAGCAGCACGAGGCGGCGCGGAGGCTTGCCGAGGTGATGCACCCGGGCGACCGTCTCCTGGCCTCGGTAACAGCCCTTGTCCAGGTGCACACCGGCGGCGAGGAGCCCGGCCTCCGGCGGAATCGTCCGGTGGTCGGTCTCCCAGCCCAGCCGCGGCGTCCGGGCGGCCACCCGGACCGCTTCGTACGCCCACAGGCCGGCCCGGGCCACCCCCAGTTTCTCGATCACCGCGGTCTTGGCGGCGCGGGGCACCAGCAGGTCGACACCGAGCGGGACCCGACGGGCCAGGCCGCCTTCGAAATCCCGTACCGAATAGAGGCTTGTCGGCTCGGGGGGCACCGAGCCGGCGGCGAATTTCGGGCCTGGCACCGCACCCACCCGGGGTTCGGCGAGGCCGGGGACGAGATCGGCCGCGCCCGGGCCGACGAGCGAGAGAACCGCCAGCTCGGAGGACGCGTCACGCGGCTCGACCTTGGTGAAGAACCGCATCATCGTGAGGTATTTGAGCAGGCCGGCGCCCGCACCCGGCTCGGTGTCGAGCCAGGCCGTCTCGCCGTCCTCGGTTATGAACGCGTGCTGCTCGACGTGACCGTTCGGCGAGAGGACCAGAAGTTCGCTGGCCTCCCCCTTCGACAAATCCGTCAAATGCTGTGTTGTCAGGGTGTGCAGCCAGCTCGCCCGCTCCTCGCCCGGCACCGCGATCACGTCACGGTTGGAGCGGTCGACCAGGCCGACAGCGGTCTCCAGCAGGCGCTGCTCACGCATCGGGTCACCGAAGTGGGCCGGAACACCGGCGTCGGGGGACTTGGGGTCGAGATCCTCGACCATGACGACGGTCACGCGCTCTCCTTGCAATTGCCGCAGACCCCGAAAAGGGAAACGTGGCCCACGTCGACCCGGAAATCACGCTCGTCACGCAGGCGCTCGGTGACCGGCAGCATCACCGCCGGATCCACCTCCGCGATCGAGCCGCAAGCACGACAGACCAGGTGAACGTGCTGGTCCTCGCCGGCCGCGTGATAGGTCGGCGAGCCGTGCGACAGATGGGTGTGGTTGACCAGACCGAGCTCCTCAAGCAGCTCCAAGGTCCGATAAACCGTGGTGATGTTGACGCCGGCCGCACGCTCGCGGACTGCGTTGTGCACGGACTCCGGAGTCGCGTGACCGAGCTCGTGGACCGCTTCCAGAATCAGCTGGCGCTGCGGGGTGAGCCTCAGTCCACGCTCACGCAGCATGGCGGCTAGCGATGTGGCGGACACGGTTGAAGCATAGTTCGCTATTTTCGACAGCTGTGACCGAGCGGATCCTGGTCTCGCCCGGCGACCTGCTCGGCGACGGCGTCTTCGAGACCCTGCATGTGCGCCCGTCCGGGCCGTGGCTGCTGGAGGAGCACCTGGCGAGGCTGGCGTCGTCAGCCGCGCTGCTGGACATGCCGGAGCCGCCACTGGACGAGGTGCGCGCCGAGCTGTCACGGGCAGCTTTAGCTTTGCCGGACATTTCCGATTTATCCGGTGAGAGAGACGCCATTAACGCTATGGCCCGCGTCGTCTACACCCGCAGCGGCCTCGTCCACGTCTCCGTCGGCGAGATCCCGCCGGCCATCCTCCGCGAACGCCGCGACGGCATCCGCGTCCTCACCGCCGGCCTCGGCGTCTCGATCCGCGAAACCCCGCCATGGTCCATCACAGCGGCCAAGTCACTCTCCTACGCGAGCAACTTCGCCGCTCGCCGCTGGGCGACGCGACATTCCGCCGACGACGTGGTCTGGCTCTCCACCGAGGGGTACGCCTTGGAAGCCCCCACCGCCTCGCTCATCTGGCTGTCCGACGGGGTAATCCACACGGTCCCGCCGGCCGAGGCAAGGATCCTGCCCGGCATCACCGCCGCCCACCTGTTGTCGGTGGTTTCGTCGGTAGGACTCGATGCGAAGCAACAGATGATCACCGCAGCCGAGCTTGCCGACGCCGAAGCGATCTGGCTGGCCTCATCCGTCCGAGGCCTGGCCGAGGTCACCAGCCTCGACGGAACGAGGCGCCCACGTTCCCCGTGGACGCCCCGCCTCCTGAACCTGCTCGGCTTCTCAGCCGCCGATGCGCAGCAGCCGCGCTGACATGTGCGGCTGCAGCCCGCTGTTGTCGATCGAGATCTCGTGGGCGTACAGCAGCGCGCCCTCGACCACCCCGAACAACCGGTGCCCACCCGTCACATGCAGACCCGAAGGCGTGTAGGCCACGGCATCCGTGCCCATCTCCAGCCGGGTCGTCGCGGCCTTGCCCATGTAGAGCTCGGCCACCCCGTCCGGGCGGATCATCGTGGCTTCCATCTCGTCGCCCGGACGCCCGTCGATCAGGACGGGACGCCAGAACCCGGACTCGGTCAGCGACGGCCCGATCGGCTCCGACTCGTCGTCGAGCAGCCAGGCCCGCGACTCGTAGCGCAGGAACGCCCGGCCGTCGTGACTGATCCGGACCTCTTGGGCGAAGTTGTAGTCGTTCTCCTGCGGGTAACCGCCCTGCCCGCGACCCCGCCAGAGGCCGATGAACGGCAGCAGGCCGAGCAGCGCCGGATTGAGGTCCGGCCCCGACCGCAGGTCGTGGGTGTCCTCGTAGGGATAGCGGGCAACCGGTGGCGCGTTCAGCCACGGCGGCGGCCCCAGCGGGTTCTCCTGCTCGGTGCTCACCAACGCCCCCTCGAAATACGAACGGCCAGATAGCCGAAACCGCCCGCCAGCGCGCCCAAGGCGGCAACCAGCAGGCTCACGAACCCGATCTCCGTAACCATGACGCGCCCATCCTATGCTGGCCGGTATGGCACGTTTGCTGGTCGTCAAGGCCACCTCCGGAGCGGATGCGCCCGAGCGCAGCTCACAGGCTTTCACCGTGGCGAGCACCGCTGTCGCTTCCGGGGTGGACGTATCGCTCTGGCTGACCGGCGAGTCCGCCTGGTTCGCGCTGCCGGGCCGGGCCGCCGAGTTCGAGCTCCCGCACGCCGCACCCCTGCCGGACCTGCTCGACGCGATCCTGGCGGCCGGCCGGGTCACCCTCTGCACGCAGTGCGCGGCCCGCCGCGACATCGGTCCGGACGACGTCCTGCCGGGCATCCGGATCGCCGGCGCCGCGGTGTTCGTCGAAGAGATCATGTCCGAGAACGCCCAGGCGCTCGTCTATTAAGAACCGTCAGCCCGCACGGCAAGCGGTGGTCACGCTCACCTGCAGCCGCCCACCCTGGGCGGTCACCACGACCGAATCAGATCCCATTCGGTACGCCCAGCCGCCCGCATCAGCCCACACCGGCACCGTCCCGTCCGGCACCCCACGAGGCCCGTCCTCAGGATCAGCCGGCCCGCCGTCGGCCACGAACGTGGCCGCCGTCCCACCGTCCGGGCACGCCACCGCCCGGGTTTCCGGCTCCGTCGCATCGGCGTTGAGCGCGGAAAGCACGGCGGCCAGTGATGCCGGAGCCGGCCCGGCCACCGGATCGGTGGTCTCGGCCGTCCTGCTCGCCGGACGACAACCGGAGCCGGCCCGGATAGTCAGCTGCTGGTCGACGGAGAGCGCCTCGGCCTCGATCGCGATGAACGCGCCCGCGTCGGCATAGAGCGACAGCCGCGTCCCGCCGCGCATCGCCATCACCGACGGCTGATATCCGTCCGGCAGCCCGGCGGCGATCGCGTCCAGCGCGGTCCGGGCCTCACCCTCCGGCACGAAAACGGTCAGGTCCCGGCTCGCCACCCGGCCCGGCCGCACCGGTGTGATCGAGCAGTCCTCGATCCGCAGCTCACCGAGGCGCAGCACCCAGCGGTCGTCGCCGGCCGCCGCGGCGAACAGCGACCCGGTCGCACGGCTCAGCTCGGGCATCGCCTCAGCGATGTCGCGCTGCTCGGCGACCGTCGGCGGATCCTTGCGCACCGACCAGAAGCTGATCGCGAGCAGCACCGCGACCCACGCGGTCACCACCGCTGCCGTCCGCAGGCGCCGCCCTTTCGCCGTCACGGCTGACATGGTGCCATCCGCCATCTCGCCGCCGTCTCGCCGCCGCAGCGACCGGTGTCGGCGCTCATCGATCTCACCGATTCCGTCGGTCTCACCGATTCCGTCGGTCTCACCGATTCCGTCGGTCTCATCGAAGAGATGCGTACTCCGGTGAGGCCAGGAACCGCTCGATGATCTCGGCGCTGCCCGGGGTGAACGGCCGGCCCAGCAGCTCGGCGGCCGGCACGAAGATCATCG
Source organism: Actinoplanes lutulentus (assembly GCF_003259845.1). Lineage (GTDB taxonomy): Bacteria > Actinomycetota > Actinomycetes > Mycobacteriales > Micromonosporaceae > Actinoplanes > Actinoplanes lutulentus. The sequence goes on along the minus strand of NZ_QLMJ01000006.1, from coordinate 151,627 downwards.
CGGCGCCCTCGCCGAGCACCACGTCGGCCTGGGTCGCGCGCGTCACGCCGTAGAAGTAGTGCTTCTCGCGCTCCTGCTCGGGCAGGTCCTGGCGGGCGAACAGCCGCAGCTCGCCGCCGGCGACCAGGCCGGACTCCTCAAGCAGCTCGCGGGCCGCGCCCTCGGCCGGCGTCTCGCCCGGCTCGATCTCGCCACCCGGGAGCCCCCAGACGTCCGGGTAGTAGGGCGCGTGCTCGTCACGCAGCTGGAGCAGGATCGCGCCGGACGTGTCGACCAGAAAGGTGCAGGCAACCCGCTTCAACTTTTCGCCAACCTGTTCAGGGCGCCGAGCGCCACGTCGGAACGGGTCGTGTACCAGAACGGGGGCAGCGACTTGCGCAGGAAAGCGCCGTAACCCCGGGCCGTCTCCAGCCGCGAGTCGAGGACCGCGACCACGCCCTTGTCGCCGCTCGACCGGATCAGCCGGCCGACACCCTGCGCCAGCCGGACCGCGGCGATCGGCACGCTCACCGCGGAGAAGCCGGAGCCGCCGGTCGAGTCGACCGCCGCCGAACGGGCCGCCGCGAGCGGCTCGTCGGGACGCGGGAACGGCAGCCGGTCGATCACCACGAGCTGGCAGGCGTCACCCGGCACGTCGACGCCCTGCCAGAGCGACATCACCCCGAAGAGACAGCTCTCTTTCTGCTCCTTGAACTTGCGGACCAGGATCGGCAGCGTCTCGTCACCCTGCAACAGGATCGGCAGGTCGGTCTTGGCACGCATCAGCTCAGCGGCCTGCTGCGCGGCCTTGCGCGAGGAAAAGAGCCCGAGGGTACGCCCACCGAGCGCCTCGACCATCTTGAGCAGCTCAGCGCCCGCCGCGTCGGGCAGGCCGGACTGGGCCGGCCGGGGCAGGTGCGCCGCGACGTAGAGAATCCCCTGTTTCGGGTAATCGAACGGGGAACCCACGTCCAGCGACGTCCAGCCCTCACCGGAGGTCACCTGGCCGTCCGGCCCCGGTGTCGCGGCCGGCAGGCCCAGCGAGCGGGCCACCGTGTCGAACCGGCCGCCGAGCGTCAGGGTCGCCGAGGTGACCACGACCGTCCGGTCGGTGTAAAGGCTCTGCGAGAGCGTGCCGGCGACCGAGAGAGGCGCCACCACGAGGGCGCGACGGCCGTTGCCGAGGTCGGATTTCTCCACCCAGGCCACGTCGAAGTCGTCCTCCTCCAGCACCCGCTGCGCGGTCGTGGAGAGCTCGTCCAGCACGGCTTTGGCCTGCTGCTTGCCGACCGGATCGGAATCGTCGGATTTCACCTCGCCGATCGCGCTGAGCCCGGCCCGGGTGGCCGACTCCAGCAGGGTCACAGCGACCCGCAGTTGCTCCGGCAGGCCGCTGGTGATCCGGCCGGCGGGCGCCTCGGCGAGGCCGATGGTGAGCGCGTCGGCCGACTCGGCGAGCTGCTCGGCCGCGACCGGCGTGATCATGGTGCGGGCGCGGCGGCCGGCCCGCTCGATCGCCTCGGGGGTGAGCTCGGCCTGCGCGGCCGAGGAGACCCGGTCGGCCAGCTCGTGCGCCTCGTCGACGACGAGCAGCTTGTGCGGCGGGACGATCTGCCGCTCGGCCAGCATGTCGACGGCGAGCAGGCTGTGGTTCGTCACCACGATGTCAGCCTCGCGGGCGCGGACCCGGGACGCCTCGGCGAAGCACTCAGCGCCGTACGGACAGCGGCCCGCTCCGACGCAGTCCCGCGCCGGCATCGACACCGAGCGCCAGGCCGTGTCGTCGACGCCCGGGTCGAGCTCGTCGCGGTCGCCGGTCTCGGTCTTGTCGGCCCAGGCCCGGACACGCTGGATCTGCTTGCCGAGCCGGCCCGCCTCGCCGAGCCACTGCCCGGCCTTGGGTGCGGGCGCGTCGTCGAACAGCGTGTCGGACGGCGCCTCCTCGTCGGCGTGCTCGAGTTTCGCCACGCAGAGGTAGTGGTGGCGCCCTTTCAGCACGGCGAAGCTGGGCTTGCGGCCGAGGACCGGCTCGACCGCCTGCGCGAGGCGCGGCAGGTCGTGCTCGACCAGCTGGTTCTGCAGGGCGAGGGTGGCCGTGGAGACGACGACCGGACCGTCCACGAGCAGGGACGGCGTCAGGTAACCGAGGCTCTTGCCAGTGCCCGTGCCGGCCTGGACGAGCAGATGCTTTCGGTCCTTGACGGCCTGGTCGATCGCGTCGACCATGGCCTGCTGGCCGGGGCGGGTGCTTCCGCCTGGCACGGCGCCGACCGCCGCTGCGAGAAGCTGCTCGGCGGTCGCCTTTTTTCGGGTAGCTGCGGGCACGCAGGAACCGTACCCGCCACCACCGACAGAACCGGACCACCGCTAGGGTGCACCTCATGCCGAGCGAGATGGTCCGGGTCATCTACACGAAGTACGACGGATCAGCTCATCGTGACTACCCGGCCCGCCGCTTGGCCGAGGACGACCTCGGCATCTGGGTCGGCGTGACGCGCGGGACCCCGTCGGTCTACCACGGCCGGCCATCGGTGGAGCAGATCCCGTTCGTCCTGCTCATCCCGCATTACGCCTGGTGGACGGGCATGTTCAACCCGCCGCCGCGGACCAGCGAGGTCTACTGCGACATCACCACCCCGGCGCGCTGGGAAGGTGACACGGTCCACATCATCGACCTCGACCTGGACGCGGTCCGCCGCCGTGAGACCGGCGTCGTCGAGCTTCGCGACGAGGACGAGTTCGAGGAACACCGCCGGGCCTTCGGTTACCCGGAGGAGGTCGTGGTGAACGCGCAGGCCGCCGCCCGGCAGCTGATCACGGCGCTCGGCGACGGCACCGAGCCGTTCGCCACGCATCACCGCAAGCACCTCTCAGAGGTCACCCAGCAATAGCTTCTCCGGGTTCTGCTGGTTGAACAGGCCGGTGATCCGGCCCTCGTCGACCGCGACCGTGAGCACCGCGAGAAGCCGCTGACCGTCCGGCCGGCTGCCGCGCAGCAACATCGCCGCACCGCCGTTGACCAGCACCGGCTCGACCCGGATGTCGGCGATCCCGGCGAGCTTGTGCCCGAGCAGCCCGGCGTAGAAGCGGGCCACCTTGTCGGCGCCGCCCACCACGTTGATCGCGGTACGGACCAGGCCGCCACCGTCGCTGATCGCGACCACCTCGGGCGCCAGCACGGCGGCGAGCGCGACCACGTCACCGCTCTGCGCCGCGGCGAGGAACGCGTCGAGCGCCCGGCGCTGCTCGGCCAGCCCCGCGGTGTGCTTGATCCCGCCGTCGGCGACCGCACGGCGGCCACGGCTCGCGTGCTGCCGTGCCGCCGCCGGTGTGGTGTCCAGGACCGTCGCCACCTCGTCGAACGGCACCGCGAAAGCGTCGTGCAGGACGAACGCGACCCGCTGCTCGGGTGTCAGCCGTTCGAGTACCACGAGCAGGGCGACGCTCACCTGGTCGGCCAGCTCCGCCAGCTCGGCCGGGCCGGCGTCCGGATCCACGAAATAGGCGGGCAGCCACTGTCCGGGGTACGCGGCTCGGCGTACCCGGGCTGAATTGAGCTGGTCCAGGCAGATGCGCGCGGTGACCGTCGTGAGCCAGCCCCGGGGGTCTCTGATCTCTTCGGTCTGCTGCGCGTAGCGCAGCCAGGCCTCCTGTACGGCGTCCTCGGCTTCCGCGCGATTGCCGAGCATCCGGTACGCGACAGCGGTGAGGTAAGCGCGATGGGCCTCGAACTCAGCTGCGTCAGTCGTGTTCCCGGGCGAGATCGCGCGCGGCTTTCCGGTCGGCGGCGGCATAGGAGGAATTCTGCGCGAGATGACCGGCTCCCGGTATCACTTATGCCACAGTATAAAACACGCAAATCGTACGTATCGGATGGTGGACCGTGCAGGACGTGGCGACTATCGCGGGCAGCCTCGCCGGGCTCGCCGGTGCCGGCGGCGCGGCCGCGGTCGCCGTGCGCCGCAGGAACCGGCCCTGCCTCCCGGCCGGGCACGCGCTGCTCCGGGAAACCGACACCGACCCGCTCCCCGGCGTGCTGCGCCTCGGGCTGACCGGGATGACCGTGCCGGTGGTCCCCGGACCGCGCGGCGAACTCTTCCTCGGACCGGGCGCACCGCAGCCCGGGCGGACCCTGCGGCGCCTCGTGCTCGCGCCGCTGTTCAACCGGGCCAAGGCCGGCGCCGGCAAGCTCTACCGCGACCAGCGGGACCCGTTCCGGCTGGTCGTCGAGTTCGGCGGGCAGAGCCGGGACACCGAGACGCTGTTCCGTGCCTACCGGATGCTCGACCAGCAGCTGCGCGACCACGCCGGCCTGCTGAGCCGGTTCCGGGACGGCCTGCTGACGCCCAGCGTGGTGACCGTGACGGTCACCGGCATCGTCGACGTGCGCGAGTTACTCGCCGCACAGCGCGACCGGTATGCGTTCGCCGAGGGCACCTTCGACGACCTCGGCACCCGCTCCGCGCCGCCGTTGCTCGCGCCGATGATCAGCGAGCCGTGGAGCCGCCGGTTCGGCTGGGACGGCCGCGACACGATCACCGCCGAGGAGCGGCACCAGCTGCACGCGCTGGTCCGGGCCGCACACGAGGACCGCCGGATCGTACGGATCTCAGGCCTTCCCGAAGGCTCCCGCAAGGCCCGGGCGGCGATCTGGGCCGAACTCGGCGCCGCCGGAGTCGACGTCATCGCGGATACCGATCTGAGTGGACTCGCGAAGCATCTGCGCAGGCACCCGGCCAGCCCGGCGCCGCTGCCACACGTGCCGGTCCGGGCCGTACGCCGCCCGGCGCCCCGCCCTCACGTCACCGGGCGTCACGAGACCGTTTAGGACCGTGGCGAACGGGTCAACCAGCGTGGACCGATAGCATGCCCTGCGGAGATCCAACAAAAAGCCGTCGATAGAGGGTCCACGCCGTGAAGTTTTCATTCCGTCCCGTCGAGGGTGCGTTCTACGACCTCTTCACCAAGGCGGCGTACAACCTGGTCAAAGGCACCGAGTTGCTCAACGAGCTGGCGCTGCCGGGCGTTGACGTGCAATCGGTGTCGGACCGGCTCAGCGACGTGGAACACGACAGCGACTCGATCACCCACGAGCTCTACAAGAAGATCAACTCGACCTTCATCACGCCGTTCGACCGAGAGGACATCTACTCGCTGGGCTCACAGCTCGACGACGTGATGGACCACCTGGAGGCTGCCGGCAACCTGCTCTACCTCTACGGACTCACCGAGTTGCCGTCGCTGCCCCGCGAGATGCACGAGCTCGTGACGGTCCTCGACCAGCAGGCGAAAATCACCGCCGAGGCGATGCCGCGACTGCGCTCGATGAAGGGCCTCGAGGAGTACTGGATCGAGATCAATCGGCTGGAGAACGACGGCGACCGGGCGTACCGAATGTTGCTCGTCCGTCTTTTCTCCGGTGAATACGACGCTCTCACGGTGCTCAAGATGAAGGAGGTCGTGGACGAGCTCGAAGCCGCCTGCGACGCCTTCGAACACGTGGCGAACACCGTCGAGACCATCGCGGTCAAGGAGTCCTAGGCCTTGGACCCCCAGCTCATCGCCGTCGTGGCGGTGATCCTCGCCGCGATGGCGTTCGACTACACCAACGGCTTCCACGACGCCGCGAACGCGATCGCCACCAGTGTCAGCACCCGGGCGTTGACGCCCCGGGTCGCGCTCGCCATGGCCGCCGTCGGCAACTTCGTCGGCGCCCACCTCGGGACAGAGGTCGCCAAGACGGTCGGTGACGATCTCGTCAGCCTGCCGGTGGGCGTACCCAGCCTCGGCGTCGTCTTCGCCGGCGTGCTCGGCGCGATCACCTGGAACCTGATCACCTGGTACTTCGGGCTGCCGTCGAGCTCGTCACACGCCCTGTTCGGCGGGCTCGTCGGCGCCACCCTGCTCGCCTCGTTCGGCGGCGTCCAGTGGGGCAACATCGTCACCAAGGTGCTGGTGCCGATGGTCGTCTCCCCCATCGTCGGCCTGATCCTCGGCTTCATCATGATGGTCGCCATCATGTGGATCTTCCGCCGCGGACACCCCGGGAAACTGAACCGCGGCTTCCGGCTGGCGCAGACCTTCTCCGCCGCCGCGATGTCCGTCGGCCACGGCATGCAGGACGCCGCGAAGACGATGGGCATCGTGGTGCTGGCGCTGTACACCGGTGGATACCAGAGCTCCGCGACGCACATCCCCGAGTGGGTCTACTGGGCATCCGCCACGATGCTGGCCCTCGGCACGTACGCCGGCGGCTGGCGCATCATCCGCACCCTCGGCCGGAAAATCATCGACCTGGGCCCGGCGGAGGGCTTCGCCGCCGAGACGGTGGCCAGCACGGTCCTGTTCTTCAACGCCCAGGTCCTGCACGCCCCGATCTCGACAACCCACACGATCACCTCAGCCATCATGGGCGTCGGAGCGACGAAGCGCCTGAGCGCGGTCCGCTGGAACGTAGCCGGCAACATCGTCATCGCCTGGATCACCACATTCCCGGCGGCAGCCCTGATCGCCTGCCTGATCTACGTGGTGGTCCGCCCCCTCTTCTAAAGCCCGCCACCACCCGCCTGCCTGCTTGCTTGCACCGCCTGCACACCGCCACCCGCCCGCACCGCCACCCTTTGCCCAGCCGCTTCCTGCCTTGGCGCGCGTCTCGCCCTTGCACCCCTCTTGCCCTGCACCCGTCTTGCCCTCGCGCGTGTCCTGCCCTTACGCGCGTCCTGCTCTGCGCTGGCATCCGGCCGGTCCGATCGGTTCAATCCAGCGTCCGGCCGGACTCTCGCGAGGGCGAATCCAGGGCCCACCGTGTGCCCCGGTTCACGTGTCCTGAACACGAGCACACACAAGCCGCGGGCGACCGTGACGAAGTCGCACATAATGCGACCGTGTGCCCTCGTCTCGGCCCTGGCATGGATGAAGTCGCACCGAGTGATTGCGTGCGACCTCATCCACCCGAACCTCGCCGTGCGTGTGCTTCTGTCCACGCAAGCCCGTTCCGGACGCCGATCGCCGTGCACCCCCATCGGCCGGCCAGCGCTCGCGGCAGTTCTATGTCCGCTTTGCGGAGCCACAAGCACAAGCCGACCCGGCCCGGCCAGCGCCTACGGCAGCACTGCGCCCGCTTTATGGAGCCGGGAGCGCGAGCTGGTCGCTCGGAGACGAGGGGCGGGGAGGCGATTGGGGCGGGGCGTTGACCGATGGGCTCCAGCCGCGGGGTACGGGCTGCGGCTATGGGCTAGGACGACGGTAGGTGGAAGGTTGCCTGGCCGTCTGGGGTCAGCTTGATCTGGGGCTGGACCGGGGTTGCCGCGTTTCGGTGGGCTGATTCGGCGATCACGCCTGCTGGGGTTCCGCAGGCTGCCATCTGGGCGAGCGTGTGGCGGGTGGGTGGGAGCATCGGCAGGTCCGCTACTGCTGATGGGTCTACCCAGGCTGTTCGGTCGGCTTCGCCTGATACGTCGCGGGTTTCCTGGGATTCCGGCATCAGGGCGGCGAAGAACCAGGTGTCGAAACGGCGCGGTTCGAACTCCGGGGTGATCCAGCGGGACCAGGGCACCAGCAGGTCGTCCCGGAGGCGGAGGCCCCGGCGGTCCAGCAGTTCGGTCATCGAGAGTTCGCGGCGTTGCACCGCTGCCCGGTCGGCCTCCCAATCAGCACCGCCGGACGAGGTCAAGCCGTCCGCCGAGGACACCCCGTCTGCCGAGGGCGCCGGCGGAGGCGTGGGCACTGTGTGGTCTGGCTCGGAGATCGGGGCGGCCAGCAGGACGCCTGTCTCCTCGAACAGCTCTCTGGCCGCGGCTCCCACCACCGCATGAGCCTGCTCCTCCGGGACACCGAGCAGAGACGCCCAGTCGCCGCGGATTGTCGACGGGCGGTCGGACGGGTCCACAACACCGCCGGGAAACGCGTAGACGCCGCCGAAGACCATCGTTGTGCGGCGCCTCAGGACGTACACCTGGAAAGCCTCACCGGAAGGCCGGAGAAGGACCACCGTCGCCGCGGGGCGGGCCGCCGCGGGCGGGCCGGTGAACTCGCGCGCCCGCTTGAGCATGGCGGGTGGAAGGGAGTCGGTCACCGGTCGATCCTGCCACCGAGGGCGGTTCGGGCGATACGGTATCGATCATGAACGGACAGAAGGTGCGCTGGGGCATACTCGGCCCCGGCGGGATCGCCAGCACATTCGCCGCCGACCTGCCGCTGGTGGAGGGGGCCGAGCTGGCCGCCGTCGGGTCGCGTTCCCTGGCTACCGCGGAGGCGTTCGCGCAGCGGCACGGATTCGCGCGGGCGCACGGCTCCTATGCGGATCTCGCCGCCGACGACGGGGTCGACATCGTCTACGTCGCTACGCCGCACGCGTTCCACTTCGAGGGCGCGATGCTCTGCGTGGAGGCCGGCAAAGCGGTGCTGGTCGAGAAGCCGATCACGCTTGATCTGGCGTCCACGGCTCAGCTGATCCAGGCGGCGCGCGCCAAAGGGGTCTTCCTCATGGAGGCCATGTGGATGCGGTGCAACCCGGCCATTCGCAAGATCGCTGAGCTGGTCGAGGAGGGTGCGATCGGCTGGGTCAGCGCGATTCACGCCGACTTCGGGCTGCAGGGGCCGTTCGACGCCTCGCACCGGCTGCGTGATCCGGAGCTGGGTGGTGGGGCGCTGCTCGACCTGGGCGTCTACCCGATCCACCTGACGCACATGCTTCTCGGCAGCCCGGCCAAGGCGCACGCCTGGGCTCATCTGACGCCGGAACGGGTGGACGAGAACACCGGGGTGCTTCTTGGGTACGAGGCCGGAGCGGTGGCCGCGCTGACCTGCAGCATCAACGGCGAGAGCCGGAACGCGGCGTCGATCACCGGCACTGATGGGCGGATCGACCTGCCGCCGGGGTTCTTCATTCCGCGCAGTTTCGTGCTGAACCGGCCGGGCAAGGCGCCGGAGACGTTCGAGTTCCCGTTCGAAGGCAGCGGATACCAGTTCGAGGCGGCTGAGGCGCAGCGCTGCTTCCTGGCCGGGGAGGCGGAGAGTCCGCTGGTCAGCCACGAGGCGACGCTTGAGGTGATGGCTCTTCTCGACGCGTTGCGCGAGGAGATCGGCGTTTACTACTAGAAGTAAGCGTGAGGGAACGCCGGTGCCGCCGGCGGTGTGAGCCGGCGGCACGGGCGTCAGAGCCGGAAAATGACGGCGCTGACGGTAGCGCGTACCCAAAAAAGGGCTTAGCCGAAGCGACCGGTGATGTAGTCCTCGGTCTTCTTCTGCGTGGGGTTGCTGAAGATCTTCTGGGTGTCGTCGTACTCGATCAGGCGGCCCGGGTCGCCGGTCTTGTCGATCGAGAAGAAGCCGGTCTTGTCGCTGACGCGGGCGGCCTGCTGCATGTTGTGCGTCACGATGATGATCGTGAAGCGGTCCTTCAGCTTGAACATCAGGTCTTCGATCGCCAGCGTGGAGATCGGGTCGAGCGCGGAACACGGCTCGTCCATGAGGACGACCTGCGGCTCGACGGCGATCGTGCGGGCGATGCAGAGACGCTGCTGCTGACCACCGGAGAGGCCGGCGCCGGGACGGTCGAGGCGGTCCTTGACCTCGTCCCAGAGGTTCGCCGAACGCAGCGACTTCTCGGCCGCCTCGTCCAGGACGGCCTTCTTCTTGACGCCGTTCAGCTTGAGGCCGGCGACCGCGTTCTCGTAGATCGACATCGTCGGGAACGGGTTCGGCCGCTGGAAGACCATGCCGATCATGCGACGGACGGCCGTCACGTCGACGTCCGGGTCGTAGATGTTCTGGTCGTCGATGGTGAGCCGGCCCTCGATGCGGGCGTTCGGCAGCACCTCGTGCATGCGGTTGATGGACCGCAGGAACGTCGACTTGCCGCAGCCTGACGGGCCGATCAGGGCGGTGATCGTCTTCGGCTCGACGGCCATCGAGACGCTGTCGATCGCCTTGAACGAACCGTAGTAGGAGGAGACGTTGCTCGCCTCGATGCGCTTGGCCATTGGAGACATCCTTCTAACGGGACAGCTTGTTGCGACGGGCGAGCAGCTTGGCGGCGATGGTCAGGACCAGCACCAGCGCCACCAGGGTGAGCGCGGCTGTCCAGGCGCGAGCCGGTGCGTACCGGGAGGCGTCGCCCGCCTGCTGGTACACGAAGAGCGCGAGCGACTGCTGGTTACCGGCGAACGGGTCGAAGTTGATCGCGGCAGCACCACCGGCGACCAGCAGGACCGGGGCGGTCTCACCGGCGGCGCGGGCGATCGCCAGCATGACACCGGTCACGATGCCGGGCAGGGCGGTCGGGAGGACGACCTTCAGGATCGTCTTCCACTGGGGTACGCCGAGCGCGTACGAGCCCTCACGCAACGGACCCGGCACGAGGCGCAGCATCTCCTCGGTCGACCGGACGATCGTCGGCAGCATCAGCACGGTCAGCGCCAGTGAGGCCGCGAAGCCGGAGAACCGCGGGTTTCCGTCGTTGAACCACGGGCTGACGATCAGCACCCAGAACGACAGGATGAACAGACCGGCCACGATCGACGGGATACCCGTCATGACGTCGACGAAGAAGCGGACCGTACCGGCGAACCGGCCCCGGCCGTACTCGACCAGGTAGATCGCGCCGAGCACACCGAGCGGCACGGCGATCAGGGCGGCGATGCCGACCTGCTCCAGGGTGCCGACGATCGCGTGGTACGCGCCACCGCCCGGGTCCCGGGCGCTGATGTTGTTCATCGAGCTGCCGAAGAAGGTGCCGTCGAGTCGCTCGACGCCCTTCGACACCAGCGTCCAGACCACCGACGCGAGCGGCAGGATCGCCAGGATGCAGGCCGTGTAGATCAGCGACTGCATCGTGCGGTTCTTCGCCGCACGGCGGCCCTCGACCCGGCTGGCCGCGAAGTAGAGGCCCACCAGGTAGAAGACCACGGCGACCACGGCGACCAGCACCCAGTTGCCGACGCCGGTGCCGAGCACGATCACGGCCGACAGCACGATCGCCGCGAGTGCGACGCCGAGGTTGACGACCAGCGGGAGCTGCTTGGTCCGGATGTTGTCCGGCGTCATCGCGACGCCGGCTGCTTCACGCTCGAGGAGGCTCATGCGGCACTGTCCCGGAACTCGCGACGGCGGTAGATGATCGCCCGCGCCGTCATGTTGACCACCAGTGTGATCGCGAAGAGCACCAGACCGGAAGCGATCAGAGCGCCGCGGCCGGTGGAGTTGGCCTCGCCGAAGGTGTTCGCGATGTTGGCGGCAATCGAGTTGCCGCCGTTCTGGATCAGGTTGAACGAGATGTTGAACGTGATGCCGAGGGTCAGCGCCAGAGCGATCGTCTCACCGAGCGCGCGGCCGAGGCCGAGCATCACGGCGGCGATGACACCGGGCTTGCCGTACGGCACGACCGCGGTGCGGATCATCTCCCAGCGGGTGGCGCCGAGTGCGAGCGCCGCCTCCTCGTTCATCCCCGGGGTCTGCTGGAAGACCTCACGGGACAGCGAGGTGACGATCGGCAGCACCATGATCGCCAGCACCAGGCCGCCGAGCATGATCGACTGCCCGAACGGGCCCTCGCCGCCGAAGATCGGCAGCCAGCCGAAGTAGTGGTTGAGCCAGACCGAGAACTCCCGGACCGGCTGCTGGAGAACGTCACGACCCCAGAGGCCGAAGACCACACTGGGCACGGCCGCGAGCAGGTCGATCACGAAACCCAGCGGCGTGGCGAGCCGCTTGGGTGCGTAGTGCGACAGGAACAGCGCGATGGCCAGGGCGATCGGCACCGCGATGATGAGCGCGATGACCGAGCTCAACAGGGTGCCGAAGGCGAGCGCCGCGATACCGAAGACCGGCTCGGTGTCGTTCGGGAACCACGTCTTCTCGGTCAGGAAGTTCGCGGTGTTGTCCTGGAGGGCGGGAACCGCCTTGGAGACCAGGAAGACGGCGATGGCCACGATGATGACGAGCACCATCGAGCCGGCTGCCGTGGACAGGCCGCGAAAGCCTGTCTCCATCGAGAACCGGGTCTTCTTGGGAAGGGCGCCGCCGCCACCCAGCGGGGGCTCGAAACTGCTCGGTGACATGCCGGAGCCGGCGCCCTGAGCGTGACCGTTATTGGTCACGCCCAGGTCGCCGGCGGTGGCGTTCACCGAGCGGGAGGGGTTGTCACCCATCTGCGCGCTCGCTGTCGTCTCGGAGGGATTGACGAATCGATCAGGAGATCGCGGCGACCGAGGTCTCGACCTTGGCACGCAGCGCCTCGGGCAGCGGGGCGTAGCCCAGCTCAGCGAGCGCCGTCTGACCGGCGGTGCTGGAGGTGTACTTCAGGAAGGACTGGATTTCCTTGGCCTTCGGAGAGCCCTTGCTGCAGGCGATCTCGTAGGTCACCAGCACGATCGGGTACGCGCCCGGGGTGGTGGTGGCGTAGTCGAGGTCGAGGGCCAGGTCACCGTCGGTGCCCTTGACGGTCGCGTTCTCGAAGGTCTTGCCGGCCGACTCACCGGTCAGCTCGGTGTACTCGCCGGCGCCGTTCTTGATCTTCGCCTTCTGCAGGTCGCTGTTCTCAGCGAACGACAGCTCGACGTAGGAGATCGTGTTCGGGGTGCTCTTGACCTTGCTGGCCACACCGTCGGACTTCGCCGCGCCGGTGCCGCCCGGAGCCTTCCACGCCTTCGCGTTCGCGAACGACCAGTCGGCCTCAGCGGTCTTGCTCAGGAACTTGGTGAAGTTGTCGGTGGTGCCGGACTCGTCCGAGCGGTGAACCGTCTCGATGGTCGCGTCCGGGAGCTTCGCACTCGTGTTCTCCGCGGCGATGGCCGCGTCGTTCCACTTGGTGATGGTGCCGGCGAAGATCTTCGCGATGGTGGAGGACGACAGCTGGAGGCCGTCGACGCCGTCCACGTTGTAGACGACCGCGATCGGGCCGATGACCATCGGGAGGTTGAGCGCCTTGCCGTCGGGGCACTTGGCGTCCGCCTGCGGCTGCTCGTCCTCCTTCAGGGCCGAGTCAGAACCGGCGAAGTCGGCGGTGCCGGCGATGAACGCCTCGATGCCCGCGCCGGAACCGGTGCCCTGGTAGTCGACCTTCGAGTCGGAACACTGCGTCTGGTACGCCTTGATCCACTCGTCCATGGCGTTCTTCTGGGCCGTCGAGCCCTGCGCCGTCAGGCTGCCGCTGACGCAGCTGCTGGTGTCGGCAGACGCGGCACCGCTCGCCGTCGGCGCCTCGTTGTCCGAGCCGCACCCGGTGAGTGCGATCGTCGCAGTCAAAGCAATGCCGGCCACGAGTCCGGACCGCTGGAGCTTCACGGTTTTCCCTTCGGGTTATCTGCAGCCGGTCTCTCACCGGCCCACACCCGGAAAGTTAGGAGCGCGAAGTGACCGGTTAACCGGCCCCAAATGAACTGGGGGTGAACAGGTAAACCCCAGAAGGTAGCCATCCCCGGAGCGCCAGTTGTCCGTTAAGTGAACCGAGTACTCACTACCCGATATGTCGGATAAATACGGTCGACCGTGACCTTCGCGAGATCTCCCCTTGTCCGGGCCGTGACCGAAAAACAGCGCAGATCACTCACTGCAGACCATCACTCACCCAGCGTGCGCCTGTAACCCAGGCCACAACCCAAAACCCCTTTCTTGTACGCCTTTCCGTGGACCGCCAACCGCATCAACGGGGCCCAGCGGTTTCCCAGGCGCGACCCCACCGCAACCCACCCCCGCCAGCGGCGCCACCGGCACAACGTGCCCACTCACCGGCGGAGCAAGGCAGGCAGCAGCCCAAGCCCCCAGCCCAGGCCCGACCACCAACTGAACACAGCACCCACCCGGCCCAGCGGACAAAATCCCGAACCGGCGGGGCAGGACCCGAGCCGACGGGGCAGGGTCCCGAACCAGCGGGGTCGGCGTCAGGGCAGGCCAGGTCGGGGCAGGCGGGGTCGGGGCAGGCGGGGTCGACGGCAGTGCGAGCGTGGACAGTCGACGGCAGAGCCGAAGACCTTCGCGAGCCCACCAAGCGTGCGTGTCGAGTTGAGGTCCAATCCGCACCCAAATTCGACACGCACACCAGAAACCGGCCGCCCGTGTCGACTTCAGGTTCGATCCGCACCCAAATTCGACACACTGGCGCGCGACAGCCCCCGCCAAAGCCCAGGCAGCGCCACCCCGCGCACCGCCACCCGTGCACCGTCATCCGCGCACTGCCACCGGTGCACCGTCATCCGCGCACCGCCACCGGTGCACCGCCACCCGGCCAGCCGTACTTCAGCCACGCTATGGACCGGCCATTCCGTGATTGACCTACGGCTCGCAGCGCCGAGCCGTAGTCCAGGCACGGAATGCAGCCCTGATAACCCTGCTCAGCTACGGCTCGCAGGAAGCGCTTGCCCGCCGGGACCGTGGCCCGCGCCGCACCTGTGCGGGAGTGGCGCAACGGCCTGGAGTCGCGCCCGGCCGCCTGGCGATCAGAGCGGGACCGAGGCTCAGCGCAAGCCGCACTACGGCGTCGCACCAAGCAGGAGCCCGCGGCGCCGTCCCCAAACAGCGACCGCACAACTTGCCAAGATTGCGACGGGAACGCGAGCAGCGAGCAACAAACGACGGCTGCGCGCGCCAAACGAGCGCGCGGTTACCCACACCGAAGCGCGGCTACCCCGCACTGAACGAGGACGACTGCGCTACGCGCACCAAACGAGGACAACTGCGTTACGCACACCGAACGAGGGCGACTGCGTTACGCGTACCCAAGGGGGGTTTTAAGGGCGCTGGTAACTGATGTCGGTCTTGTGGACCTCGTAGCCCAGCCCGCGGTAAAGCTTGACCGCCCCCGCATTGGACTCGTCCACATAAAGGTTCGACACCGTCAACCCCTGGGCGGCCAAATGCCGCAGGCCGGCAACGCTCAAAGCCGCACCCAAGCCCCGACGATGCCCGGAAGGGTCGACGCCCAGAACATAAATCTCGCCCAGCGCCGGATCCTCCCCCGCCGCAGCGTGGACCTTGGTCCAGTGGAAGCCCAGCACCTTGTCGGTGATGTCGACCGCGAGCAGGAAGCCGGCCGGGTCGAACCATGGCTCTGCCTCGCGGGCGAGCAGGTCGTCGAGGGTCCAGCGGCCCTGTTCCGGGTGGTGGGCGAAAGCGCGCGCGTTGACGTCGAGCCAGGCCTGCTCGTCGTGGCCGGGGCTGAACGCCCGCAGGGTCACGCCGTCCGGCACCGGGATCGACGGCAGGGGCTGAAGCAGCGAGCGGCGCATCTGCCAAAGGACGCGGGCCCGCGAGAAGCCGTTACGCGCAGCGAACGCCACCGCGCCCGGATTGTCACCATGTGCCCAGAACGTCAGCGGGCCAGAGCCGGCAGCAGCGAGCAGGGCGGTGCCGTGGCCGGCGCGACGGAAGTCGGGATGGACGACCAGCTCGCCGGAAGAATCGGAAATATACGCATAACCCGCCACTCGCGAGCCGTCGAACGAAAGCAAGTGGCGACCAGCACCCCGAAGCCCGAGCACAGCATCCTCGGACAACGGATAAACACCATCCGACGCCGCCGCGGCATCAGCCAGGGCCAGGACGTCGGACACCGAAGACGCGGACAGCCGGTCCGCAGCGCGGACCGGCTGCACCATCGTCACCTCAGTCTTGATCAGACCGGCAGGGAAACCGGCTCGTTGTCCGGCAGCTGGCGGCCGTTCGGCGGGACCACGAACTTGTAGCCCACCTGGCGGACGGTGCCGATCATCGATTCGTACTCGGTCGTGAGCTTGGCGCGCAGGCGACGGACGTGCACGTCGACGGTACGAGTACCGCCGAAGTAGTCGTAGCCCCAGACCTCGCGCAGCAGCTGGTCGCGGGTGAAGACCCGGCCCGGGTGCTGGGCGAGGAACTTCAGCAGCTCGAACTCCTTGTACGTGAGGTCGAGCGGCCGGCCCTTGAGCTTCGCCGCGTAGGTGTCCGGGTCGATGTTGAGCTCGCCGGCCCGGATCGAGCCGCCGGCACCGGCCGTCGCGTTGTTGATCCGGCCGACGCAGAGCCGCAGACGGGCCTCCACCTCGGCGGGACCGGCGCTGGCCAGGATGACGTCGTCGACACCCCAGTCGGCGTTGAGCGCGATCAGCCCGGCCTCGGTGACGACCGCGATCAGCGGTACACCGATGCCGGTGGCGTGCAGCATGCGACAAGTCGCACGTGCCTCGGAGAGTTCGGAGCGCGCGTCGACGAGCACGGCATCGGGACTGGGCCCGGAAACCAGGGTGCGGACGTCACGCGGTGCGGTACGTACTGAATGAGGCAGAAGGTCCAGGGCGGGCAGTACGGCTGAAGGCTCACCGGCACGTGCCGTCACCAGCAGAAGGATCTCCACACTCACCTCCGTCCTCGCGGCACTCGAAAAGGCCGCTCGGGTGACCCGGTCTGCGCAGCTCAGAGCTCCGCCACCGGAGAGACTGGGCCCGGCGTCACCGACGGGTGGGTTGCGATTACCTTAACCGATGGAGCACTCCCGACATCCAGGTCAAGCCTGCAAGTGATGTAGAGAACGCTAACAAGGTGACTGAACGGCCGATTCGTAACCAGCCTTTTACCTGACTCTAAAGAGCAGATTGGGACCGCGGTCACGGGTCTGGCACGATCGGCCTCGTGTTCCCCTCCATGCCGCAGGACGATGCCTGGGATGCCGAAACCTCCCAGAAGGTCGCACGCAACCCAGGCCGGCCCAAGCCCGGGTTCTACGGCGCTGTGCCCGACGAGGAGGGTGAACAGCCTCCGGGCGAGTCGGAGGAGGACGACGAATTCGAGGAGATCGAGGTCGTCCCGGTCCGGCCGCGTCTCTCGATCGCGATCGCCGGCTTCGCCGGTCTTCTCGCGATCGCCCTTGTGCTGGGTTCGGTGACCTCCGGTCCGGATGCCCGTCTTTCGTACGCGATCGTGCTCTTCGGTGTTCAACTGCTCGGGGTGCTGGCCTGGACGATGGCATTGCAGCCACCTGCCGCGGTGGCGACGGCGGCGGTCGCCGCGGTGGCCGCGCTGATCGCCGATTATCTGGCGGTCACCGGTGAGACCCCGGCGCTGATGCCGATTCTGTACGTGGGCGCGGCCGGCACCGCGGTGGCACTGGTCTGCCAGGTGTTCAAGGCGGACGACAGGCACCGGATCAGCGACTCGTACCGCTCGACTTCGATGATCGTGTTCGGCGCGGTGGCGTACGCGACCCTGATCATCCTGACCCGCCAGCCGATCGGCACCCAGGCGATCCTGGTCTGCTGCACCGGCGCGGGCCTGGCCCTGCTGGTGTCCCGGCTGACCGACGCGATCTTCCCGAAACCGCGGATCGCGGCGCAGGTGCCGCGCGGCGCGACCGGCATCGTGCTGGGCGCGATGGTCGGCACGCTCGCGGCCGCCATGCTCGGCAGTTACCTGGTGCTGCCGTTCACCCCGGCGAAAGGCGCGGTCCTCGGCCTGGTCGCGGCGGTCGCGGCGATCCTGGTGGATCTCGCGGTGAACTTCAGCGAGGCGGGACGCCGGTTGGCCGGTGACGCGCCGACGTTCTGGCTGGCCCGGCACATGCAGGGCCCGCTCGGCGGTTTCGCGCTGATGTCGGTGGCGGCGTACGCGCTGGTTCACCTTTACCTCTCCTGACTCATCCGTTTCGGTGAACCCCCAGCCTGGGCATGTACGTTGCCCAGACATCCGGGCGCGAAAGGGGAGGCATCGTGAGGCGCAGGCTGCTCACCGTCGTCGTTGTACTGGTGCTGCTCCTGCTGGGTGGTGCGCTGGTCCTGGACCGGGTCGGTAAGTCGTACGCGGAGCGCGAGCTCGCGGACCGCATCGCGGCCGAGGTCGCCTCGCAGAACGCGACGAGCGCCAGCCCGGACGTCACCATCGACGGCTTCCCGTTCCTCACCCAGGTCGCGGCCGGCGACTATCAGCAGGTCAACATCGCGCTGCCGGACTTCGCGGCGCCGAACGGCGCCGGCGGCACGGTGAAGATGTCGCTGCTCGACATCAGCGCCCAGGACGTACGCGCACCGCTGAGCACCCTGCGCAACGGCGGCGACGTGATCGCGGGCGCGGTCTCCGGTGCCGGAACCATCGGGTACGAGGAGATCACCACCCTGGTGAACCAGGACGGCCTGAAGCTCGCCGAGAAAGACGGCAAGCTGAACGCCACGGTCCAGCTGGACATCCCAGGCCAGAAGCCGATCGAGATCACCGGCACCACGGACCTGACCGTGGAGAACGGGTCGATTCGGGTTCGTTTCTCCGAGGTGACGTCGAAGGATCTCCCGGCTCTGCCGTTCCTACAGAACATGATCAAGGCGCTGGCCTACGATCTGAAGATCCCTGAGCTGCCGTTGAACCTGGTCGTGCGCGAGGTCGAGGCCCTTCCGGAAGGCCTGCGGGTGACCGCCGGCGCGGAGAACGTGAACCTCTCCGCAGGCGGTCTGTGACCGTCCGTTCCCGGATGGTGGTCGGCTCTGTTCCGCGCCTTGGGCTCGCTGGTACTGTCGGACGCATGAGCCCGTTGCTCACGAAAAGGCGCGCGATCGACCTGTGTCGCGTGGCCGCGTGCCTGTGTCGCCCCGCAATCTGACGGGGCCACTCGGTGCTGAGCACCTTCTCTAGATAGCCCGGGGCAAACTCTTTGTCCGGCAGTGGCGCCGTCGCACAGCAAGCCCGTGATCCTACTTTTCACCTTGGGTCCGCGCGGAGTGCGACAGCATTTCTCCGTGCGCTGACTCTCTCCTCACCCACCATCAGGGAGTGAACCGATGAGTCGCGACACCGCACTCGTTTCGGCCGACTGGGCCGAGAAGAACCTCGAAACCCCCGGCATCGTTTTCGTCGAGGTCGACGAGGACACCACCGCGTACGACGGTGGCCACATCCCGGGCGCCATCAAGATCGACTGGAAGAAGGACCTCCAGGACCCGATCCGGCGTGACTTCGTCAACCAGGAGCAGTTCGCCGCTCTGCTCTCCGAGCGGGGCATCTCCAACGACGACACCGTGATCCTCTACGGCGGCAACAACAACTGGTTCGCCGCGTACGCGTACTGGTACTTCAAGCTCTACGGCCACGGCGACGTGAAGCTGATCGACGGCGGCCGCAAGAAGTGGGAACTGGACGCCCGGGTGTACTCGAAGGACGTTCCGGTCCGCGAGAAGACCACGTACGTGGCCCAGGCGCCCGACCTGTCGATCCGCGCGTTCCGCGACGAGGTCGTCGAGGCCATCGGCGTGAAGAACCTGATCGACGTCCGCAGCCCCGACGAGTTCGCGGGTCGCCTGCTCGCCCCGGCGCACCTGCCGCAGGAGCAGTCGCAGCGGGCCGGCCACATCCCGACCGCGCTGAGCGTGCCGTGGAGCAAGGCCGCCAACGAGGACGGCACCTTCAAGTCGGACGAGGAGCTCGCCAAGATCTACGGCGAGGCCGGCCTCGACGGCAGCAAGGACACCATCGCGTACTGCCGCATCGGCGAGCGCTCCTCGCACAGCTGGTTCGTGCTCAAGGAGCTGCTCGGCCACGAGAACGTGAAGAACTACGACGGTTCCTGGACCGAGTACGGCTCGCTCATCGGCGTTCCGATCGCGCTCGGCGACGAACCTGGAAAGGCCTGATCATGACTTCACCCACCGCAAACGCGACGGCCGCTGCCAGTTGCGCTGCCCCCGACCAGTCCGCGCCCCTCCCCAGCAGCGTGGACCTGACCCGGGAAACGGTCATCACCGGCATCGTGACCAACGCCGAGGGCGACGCTGTCGGCGGTGCGTACGTACGCCTGCTTGACGCTTCCGGTGAGTTCACCGCCGAGGTGGTGTCCTCTCCCGAGGGTGTTTTCCGGTTCTTCGCCGCTCCCGGCTCGTGGACCGTGCGGGCGCTGAGCCGGCACGGAAACGGTGAGCTCGCTGTTGACGCCGGTGTTGGCGTCAACGAGATCTCGCTGAACGTGGCCACTGCCTGATCGCCCACGCTCTGTTGAAAAGGGGGCGGGATTTCCCGCCCCCTTTCGCTATCCACCGGCCGTGACCACCACCGCGTCCGGCGGCACCTCGGGGCGGCGGCGTGACAGCCGCCGCACACCGGTGTTGAGCACCGCGATGAGCGGCACCGCCACGAGCGCGCCGATGATGCCGGCCAGCACCACGCCGCAGGCGATGCCGATGATCACCGCGAGCGGATGGATCGCCACCGCCCGGCCCATGATCAGCGGCTGGAGCACGTGTCCTTCGAGCTGCTGCACCAGGATCACCGCGCCGAGCGTGAGCAGCGCGACCACCCAGCCCTTGTCGACGAGCGCGACCAGTACGGCCACTGCCCCGGAGATGCTGGCGCCGACGATCGGGATGAACGCGCCGAGGAAGACCAGCGCGGCCAGCGGGAACGGGAACCGCACGTCGAGAACCAGCAGTGCCAGGCCGATGCCGACCGCGTCGATGAACGCCACCAGCACTGTCGCCCGGACGTACGCCCCGAGCGTGGCCCAGGACGCGTCACCGGCGTCGGCGATCGACCAGCGGGCGTTCACCGGGAAGAGCCGGACGATGAACCGGAAGATCTTGCGGCCGTCGCGCAGGAAGAAGAACGTCGCGAACAGCACCAGCACCAGCCCGGTCGCCACCTCGGCGATGGTCGCCGCGGTCGCGATGCCGGTCGAGGTCAGCTGCGAGGTGTTCGAGTTGACCCACTCCTGCGCCGAGTCGATCGCCTGATCGACCTGAGCGTCGGAGAGGTGCAGCGGGCCGGTCCGCGCCCAGTTCTGGATCTGCCGGACACCGGCGCTGGCGTTCTCGGTGAGGCTCGGCAGGCCGTTGATGAACTGGTTCACCACCAGCGTCAGCGTGCCGGCCACCGCGGCCAGCCCACCGATCAGCACCAGGAAGGTCGCGAGCGAACGCGGCAGGCGCGCGCGCAGCAGCCAGCCGACGGCCGGGCCGAGCAGCGCGGAGAGCAGCAGCGCGATGGCGAGCGGTACGACCACGACGCTGATGATGCCGATCAGCCGGAGCAGTGCCAGGCCGATCACGCCGACCACGATCAGCCGCCAGCTCCAGGCCGCCGCGATCCGCAGCGGCTGCGGCACGTCGGCGTCGTCCCGGCTGTTCGTCGAGTGGTGCACGATCTCCGGCTCGGGCTCACGAGGCACGAACTCGGTGTAACTCTCTTCCCGCTCCGGTGCCGGGCGCGCGTCGCGGGCCGTCCGGACCTGTTCCCGGCCGGAGTTGTAGGCCTTCTTCAAGTTGTCCCGGACCCGCCTGAAGCGGTTCAACAGGTTACCCCCTCGGAACTGTGTGATACGCGCTCGTAACGGTAGTGCCCGCGTGCCTCAATAGCCCCCCGGCCATGCCCGCCCAGCGGTGAAGAGCTGTTGGTCACGGGCGTACCGTCTGCGGATGTGAGCTCCGATACCCACACCGAGGCCGGATTGCCGATCCGGATGCTGCACGACCGGGTCCTGGTCCGCCAGGACGGCAGCGAGGGCGAACGCCGTTCCACAGCGGGCATCGTGATCCCGGCGACCGCGTCGATGGGACGCCGGCTGTCCTGGGCGACCGCCGTCGGCGTCGGCCCGAACGTCCGATCGATCGTCGTCGGCGACCGGGTCCTCTTCGACCCCGACGACCGCTCCGAGGTGGAGCTGCACGGCAAGGGTTACGTGCTGCTGCGCGAGCGCGACGTGCACGCGGTCGCCGCCACCCGGGTCGAGTCGGACGGCACCGGCCTCTATCTCTGAGGCCAGCCGCCGCCTTGCGGCGGCTGCGGCTGCTGCCAGGTCGGCTGCTGCGGGAACGGCGGCGCGCTCGGTTGCTGCGGGAACGGCGGCGGGCTCATCGGGCCACCACCCATGGGGTACGCGTGAAAGCCCGGCGGTGGATAACTAGGAACAGCGAGACGAACCGGCACCGGCATGACCGGTTCGGCCGGAGGAGCAACCGCCCGCACCACCCCGTCGGGGAACGTGATCCGGTAATGGTTGCCGTCCCACCAGGCCGGCGGCGTCTGCGGGTCACGGCCGGCGAAGACCGACCGGTAACCGGTGATCGCGGCGAGCAACTCGCGTTCCTCGATGGCATCGCGCTCGGCGTCGCGTGGCTCGCGGGCCAGGCCACGCTCCATGCCGTCGCGCAGCAACGCCAGCCGGGTGGCTGCGAACTGGAAGCTGCGCATCGCCTTGTGCCCGGCCGGACCGGCGACCCGCTTGGCCCACTGCCGGGCGGAGTGCCGGCGGCCGAGGCTGGCGAGCGAGGCCACCTCCGGCGGCGCGAACCAGCCGGTCGCCACGTACCGCGGCAGGATCCGCTCGGTGAGCCGGCCCTCCCAGCTGCGCAGCGCGATGGCGAACCCGACGACCGCGAAGAAGAACGGCACCATGAAGCCGAGGTACCCGTACAGCATGATCAGTGACTCGCCGGTGGCCGCGGAGAGCGTCGGCAGCAGGTTGAAGAGGCCGTGCAGGATCATCGCGGCGAGCAGGCCAGCGATCGGGGCGAGCCAGCGGATCGACCGGTCGGCGGACCGCGCCGCGATGCCCAGGCCGATGCCGGCCATCGAGGTGAAGAGCGGATGCGCGAAGCCGGTGAACAGGATCCGGACGATGAAGATGAGGAAGACGTTCTGCAGGCCGGTCGCCGGGCCGTACTCGTCAGCGCCCGCCGCGTAACCGTGTCCGCCCAGGTAGAGCACGTTCTCCACCATGGCGAAACCGAGTGCGGAGAGCCCGCAGTAGACGATGCCGTCGGTGATGCCGGACCACTCGGCGCGACGCCGCCAGAAGAGCAGCAGCGGGCCGAGGAATTTCATCGACTCCTCGATGAACGGCGCGACCAGCACCGCCACCAGCGCGTCCGGCAGGCCGATCTTGTCGAAGAGCCAGGCCGCGCCGGTGTTGACGACCAGCGCCACCGCGGTCGCCACGGCGGCACCCCAGGCGAAACAGAAGGCCAGGTACTTGACCGGCTCCGGTTCGTACCGATCCAGCCAGGCGAACGCGCTGGCCAGCAGCGGGACCGGCAGGATCGCCGCGGTCAGGCCGATGGCCAGGCCAGTGACGCCGATCGAGTAACCGAGGAAGACCAGCATGCCGATGGCGGCCGACGCGATCAGGGCGATCACCGCGGAGACCGGCAGCCAGCGCCGCCAGCCCATCCGGCGGCCGGGGATGGGCGCGCTCGCCATCGCATCGGTCGTCTCCGGAGTCGTCTCCGGATATGCCGGGATCGGGTCCTCGGAGACGGCGTTCTCCTCATCGGGTGTGACTGAGGTGACTGCCTGCGGGTGGGCACCCGGGTCGGACGACCCCGGCGGCGAGACGTCGGCCATGAACGCCAGCGTAGTCACCGCGGTCGCGTACGGCGCGCCCCGTCTTCAGGACTGCTTGGGCCGGCGTGAGCGTTGGCGGGCCCCGTGCGGCCGGCCGTGCCAGCCCACCGCGTCACGGACCTGCCGGGTCGCCTCCGCGTACTCGATGCCGGTGGCCCGCAGCAGGTCGGCCACCGCGGTACGCACCTGCGCCACCACGACGCCGCCCGAGTACCCGACACCCTCCTGGTACGCGCGCCCCGACTCGGCCACCGCCCGCAGTGCCCGTTCCCTGGTGGCCAGCGGCTCGACGCCCCGGTCCCACTCCTGCCGGAGCAGCTCCACGGCGTCGCCGAGGTGCTGGATCGAGGACGGCAGCACGTCCGGGACCGGCTCGTCGTCGTTCAGCGCGGTCTGCGCCCGGCGGATCATCACCCGGACGTTGCGGAGCGAGTGGGTGAGCTGGGTGGCGCCCTCGACGTATTGCGCCAGGGCACCTCGCGCTCGCCACCTCGCCGGTGCGAACGCGACGTTCTCCCGGGCGGCGTCGATTGCCGTACGAAAGGCGGTGAAGGTCCCCTCCGCCGCGCGTAACCGTTCCAGCGCTGCCTGGATCATGTCGGGGTCGCGGGCGGCGAGCCCGCGCGCCGCGTCGTGCAGGCCGCCGGTGAAGGCGCGCAGCGCCGGATCCGCGGCGCGCGACACCACCGTGAGCGGGTTCAGCGGCAGCAGCAGGCTCATCACCGCAAGACCGATTCCGCCGCCCACGAGAGCGTCCAGGAAGCGTGTCCACGGCTGACCGCTACTCGTGGTGAGGGTGGCCACCAGCACGGCTGAGGAGGCCGATTGGACGATCAGAGGCGTGCCGCCGCCCACCGCTGTGGCGATCAGCACGGCGAGGAGCACGATCAGGCCGATCTGCGCCGGTCCGGTTCCGATCAGCAGGATGATCCCGTCGCCGAGTCCGATGCCGACCGCGACACCGAGCACCAGCTCAGCGGTACGCCGCACCCGCTGGCCCACCGAGGATCCCAGCGTGATCACCGCGGCGATCGGGGCGAAGAACGGCGTCGGCCGTCCGAGAAGGTCGTGCGCGACGAACCAGGCGAGCCCGGCCGCGAGACCCGATTGCGACGCGAGCATCAAGCCCGCACGTCCGCGGGCCAGAGCGGCGATCATGCACCCAACCTACGTGCCAGGATGCTTTGGTGACATCTTTGCCCGATCGTTTCCGGGCGGCGGCGCGGGGCGCCGGCGCCACCGCGCCCGACGCCGACCTGGACGCCGCCGCGAACTACCTGCTCGGCCGCTGGAGTGAACCGCAGCGCCACTATCACGACGTGACCCATCTCGCGTCCGTTCTGGACGTGGTGGACCGATTCGCCGGCCTCGCGCCGGACCCGGACCGGGTACGCCTGGCCGCCTGGCTGCACGACGCCGTCTACGACCCGCGGGCGCTGGGCGACGCCAACGAGCGGGACAGCGCCGAGTTCGCCGAAGGCCTGCTGCTCAGCCTGGGCGTGCCGGAAGAGGTGTCCACCGACGTGGCCCGCCTGGTCGGGCTGACCGCCGGCCACGCCACCGAGGAGAGCGACCCGGACGGCGAGCTGCTCTGCGACGCCGACCTGGCGATCCTCGCCAGCGACGACGAGCGGTACGTCGCGTACACCAGCGCGATCCGCCGCGAGTACGCGCACGTGCCGGACGACGCCTTCCGGGCCGGCCGGACCCAGGTGCTGACCGCGCTGCTGGAGCTGCCGTCGATCTACCGGCACGCGGAGATCCGCGCCGAGTGGGAGGACCGCGCCCAGGCCAACCTCAAGGCCGAGCTGGAAGACCTCGCTTAGCGGCCAGATGCTTCGGGCGGCGTAATCCGGCCGCCCGGAGCCGGGCCGCCAGGACCCGGGACGGCATCAGTGTCGCGCCGAGCCAGATCGCACTGTGGAATCGGTACTCCGGGATGTCGTAATGGTCCCGGTCGAAGGCACGCCGAGGCGAGCCGAGCATCTCCGCGAACGCGTGCAGCTCGTCGAAGGACACGTCGCTGACCAGGTGCGACCAGAGGCAGCCGCGACCCGGCCAGAGCGGTTCGTCGACGAGGATCAAAGATCGATCTCAAGCAGTTCCACCCGGCGGTCGGCGGCCAGGCCGCGCACGTCCGGCACCCCGATCCGGGCCGCGTCGGCCGTCGCGTCGTCCGGCATGGTCTGCGACTGCCGCTCGGCGGTCACCCGGGCCAGGTAGTGCTCGATCTCCTTCTGCCGCACGGTGGCGTCCCAGCCCAGCGCGTCGCCCATGATCTGCGCGGTGTGCTCGGCGGACTCGGTGCCGCGGTGCGTCGTCTCGATCGAGATCCGGGTACGCCGGGTCAGCACGTCGTCCAGGTGGAGGGCACCCTCGGCCAGTGCCGCGTACGCCACCTCGGCCGCGAGGTATTCCGGTGCTCCGGCGAGTGGCGCCGCCAGGTCCGGATCGGCGGCCATCATCGCGAGCAGGTGGACGGTGAGCGTGCCGTATCGCTCCAGGAGGTGCTCGACCACCCCGGCGGTGACACCGTGCCGGCGGGCCATGTCCTGCCGGTCGCGCCACGCGGCGGCGTAACCGTCCGCGCCCAGCAGCGGAAGCTGGTCGGTGCGGGACGGCTGCGCCGGGCCACCGAGGCGGCGGACCGCGTGGTCGATGACGTCGGCGGCCATCACCCGGTACGTCGTGTACTTTCCGCCGGCCACCAGGAGCAGCCCGAGCATCGGCTCGACCACGGCGTGCTCACGGGACAGTTTCGACGTCGAGTCGGCCTCGCCGGAGAGCAGCGGGCGCAGCCCGGCGTAGACGCCCTCGATGTCGTCGGTGGTGAGCGGCCGGTCCAGCACCGTGTTGACCTGGTCGAGCAGGTATCGGATGTCGCGGGCCGAGGCGGCCGGGTGCGATCGGTCGAGCTGCCAGTCGGTGTCGGTGGTCCCGATGATCCAGTGGCCGCCCCACGGGATGACGAAGAGCACGCTGGTGGCGGTCCGCAGGATCAGCCCGGCCTCACCGGTGATCGCTGAGCGGGGCACCACGAGGTGCACGCCTTTCGACGCGCGGACCCGCAGGCCGGGACGCAGGCCCACGTCGCGCAGCATCTGCGACATGTCGTCGCTCCAGACGCCGGTCGCGGCGACCACCGTCTTGGCGCGGACCTCGAACTCCTCCGAGTCGGGCGCCTCCAGGTCGCGCACCCGGACGCCGACCACCTGGCGTGCCTCGCGCACGAAACCGGTGACCCGGGCGCTGGTGACCATTGCCGCGCCGAGGCTCGCCGCGGTCCGGGCCAGGTTGACCACCAGACGGGCGTCGTCGACCTGGCCGTCGAAGTACCGGATCGCGCCGGCGATCTTGTCGGCGCGCAGGCTCGGGAACATGTGCCGGGCGCCGTCGCGGGTCAGGTGCCGGTGCAGCGGCATGCCCCGCCCGGAGCCGAAGGCACCGGCGAAGACGTCGTACGCCGCCACGCCGAGACCGTAGTAAGCCCGCTGCCAGGTGCGCTGGGCGTAATTCGCCTCCGGCAGCGGCACCAGGATCGGCACCGGGCGCACCAGGTGCGGCGCGAGGCGGGTGGCGAGCAGGCCGCGCTCGGTCAGCGCCTCGTGCACCAGGTGCAGCTCCAGCTGCTCCAGGTAACGCAGGCCGCCGTGGATCAGCTTGCTGGACCGGCTGGACGTGCCGGCCGCGAAGTCACGGGCCTCGACCAGGGCGACCTTGAGCCCCCGGGAGGCGGCGTCCACCGCGGCCCCGGCGCCGGTGACGCCGCCGCCGATGACCAGGACGTCGAACTGCTCGTCACGGAGGCGGCGCAGGTCAGCCGTCCGCCGGATCGGAGAAAGACGTCCTGCCGAGTACCGGGATTCCGAGGGATCACGCACGTGTCCCACGTTAGCTCGCCGCGGTGTCACCCCGGTGGACGAATGTTTGCCACCGAGAAGCACCGTCGTTGCACCCGTTCTGCACCTTTGACTTCCTCCCCCTGCACCTTCGAATTCATAACCTGCGACCATGTCGTACCGTTTGGCGGCTTTTATGACCGCCATCGCCCTGCTCGTGCTGACCGGGATCGCCGTCACGACCCGTGAGGCCGGCGCTGCCATCACCGACCCGTTCACCCAGCGGTTCGGGGTTAACGCCAACGGCGCGATCATGCTGCGCGGCAACACGAACCTGCGCTGCCCGGCCGCGGCCAACGGCTGCCCGGCGGGCCAGGGCGGGACGGCCACTGCCGCGTTCGGCGAGTCGCTGAACAACAACGGGTACGACATGGAGCAGATCAACACCGACAGCGACCCGCTCACGTTCAACCACAGCGCCGCGACGGTCACCCTGCCGGCCGGTGGCACGGTTCTGTACGCCGGCCTCTACTGGAGCGCCGACACGACCGCCGGGACCAACGGCGCGGCGGCCACCACCCCGGCGGACAAGAACAAGGTGCTGCTCGCCACCCCGGCCGGCGCCGCGTGGAACACGGTGACCGCGGATCGGATCTTCAACAGCGGGTCGCTCACGGCGTACCAGGGGTTCGCCGACGTCACCGCGCTGGTGTCCGGTGCCGGTAACGGCGTGTACCAGGTCGCCAACATCCAGGCCGGCACCGGCAAGGACCGGTACGCCGGATGGGCCCTGGCGATCGCGTACCACGACGACGCCCAGGCCATGCACAGTCTGCGGATCTTCGACGGGTTCGGCGTGGTCAGCAGCAGTTCGAACTCGCTGACCATCGGCATCAGCGGTTTCCAGACCCCGCACACCGGCACTGTCGACGCCGACATCGGCACCGTCGTCTACGAGGGTGACCTCGGCAAGATCGGCGACACGCTGCAGCTCAACGCGGCGCCGATGAGCGACGCGCTGAACTTCTCGAACAACTTCTTCAACAGCACGGTCAGCGAGGGCGGTTCGGCGGTCGGCAGCCGCACGCCGGCCTGGTCGAACCTGATGGGCGTCGACATCGACCAGTTCGACGCGAACAACAAGCTGGCCAACGACGCCACCTCGGCCTCGCTCACGCTGACCACCAGCGGCGAGACGTATTACCCCGGCGTGGTCACCTTCACCACCGACCTGTTCGCGCCGAAGCTGGTCACCACGACCACGCCGACCGATCTGAACGGCGGCGACGTGCTGCCCGGCGACGTCATCGAGTACCGGATCGCGGTCCGCAACGACGGCAGCGACACCGCGAGCCTGTCCACCCTGATCGACGCGATCCCGACCGGCACCACGTACGTGCCGAACTCGCTCACCATCGGCGGCACCCCGATCAGCGACACCGGGAACTACACGCCGAGCAAGGCCACGTTCGACCTCGGCACGCTGGCGTTCAACGACACCAAGTACGTCACCTTCCGGGTCACCGTGAACACCGGCACGGCCGCCGGTTCGAGCATCGTGAACGTCCCGAACACCACGTTCCGGGGAACCACCAGCTCGATGACGATCTCCGGGATCGGCGATCAGAACACCCTGACCGTGCACCAGCCCGACACGGATCGGCGGGCCGGGCTGACCGTGGCCCCGGCCGTCGTGCAGCGGGCCGTCGCCTCGAACCCGGTCGACTACACGATCACTGTCGACAACGACGGGCCACACCTCGAACCCGAGCCCCGGGCCGTGCTGACCCTCCCCACCGGCGTCACCCCGGGCGTCACCCAGCCGGCCGGCTGCTCGGCCTCCGGCCAGACCGTCACCTGCACGTTCGCCGCGCTGGCCGGCGGCACCCGGGGCACGGTCGTCGTACCGGCCGTGGTGGACAACAGCGCGGCCA
The DNA here is from genome assembly GCF_003259845.1 of Actinoplanes lutulentus. Taxonomy (GTDB): domain Bacteria; phylum Actinomycetota; class Actinomycetes; order Mycobacteriales; family Micromonosporaceae; genus Actinoplanes; species Actinoplanes lutulentus. Next base: position 122,592 of record NZ_QLMJ01000006.1, on the reverse strand, counting down.
CCACGGCGACCGCGAGCGTGACCGTCTCCGGTGTCGGCTCGGACGCGAACGCGGCGAACAACACCGCGACCGTGAACCTGCGGGTCAACGCCGCGCCGCAGCCCCAGCCGGAGAGCGCGAGCACCGGCAACGCCACGGCCATCACCATCGGAGTACGCGCGAACGACACCGACCCCGACGACGCGACGAACACGCTGACCGTGTCGGTGACCGGCGCGCCGAGCCACGGCTCCACTGTCGTGAACGCCAACCAGACGGTCACGTACACCCCGAATCCGGCCTGGCGCGGCGTGGACACGTTCACCTACACGCTGACCGACCCGCAGGGCGGCACCGGCACCGCGACCGTCACGGTGACCACCGGGAACGGCGTGCCGGTGGCCTTCGACGACCAGATCGGCACCCCGGCCGGCGTGGCGGTCACCATCGACGTGGTCGCCAACGACACCGACCCGAACGGCGACACCCGGACGGTCACCGCGGTGACCCAGCCACCTGGCGGCGCCGGATCCGTGGCGATCAGCGGCAACCAGGTCGTCTACACCCCGCCGAGCCCGGCGTTCCACGGCCCGGCGACCTTCACGTACACGATCTCGGACGGTAACGGCGGCACCGCGACGGCGACCGTACGCGTGGACGTCGGCAACACCACCCCGGTCGCGGCCGACGACGCGGACACCGTGGGCTACCTCGGCACCGTCGCCGTGGACGTGCTCGCCAACGACAGCGACCCGGACGGCGACGCGCTCAGCATCACCGGCGTGAGCACGCCCGACCACGGCAGCGCGACCATCTCCGGCGGGATGATCAGCTACACCGCGCCGGCCGGGTTCTCCGGGAACGCCACGTTCACGTACACCATCTCGGACGGCAACGGCGGCACGGCGAACGCCCAGGTCGTGGTGACCGTCGCCAACGCGCCACCGACCGCCGCCGCCAAGTCGGTGACCACCCCGTACGGCAGCGCGGTGACCGTGGACCTGGTGGCCGGATCGAGCGACCCGAACGGCGACACGCGCACGGTGCTGGGCACCAGCGCGCCCGCCAACGGTGTGGTGGTCCGCAACGCGAACGGCACGGTCACCTACACCCCGAACGCCGGGTTCTCCGGAAGCGACCGCTTCGACTACACGCTCACCGACTCCCGCGGCGGCACGGCTACCGCCTCGGTCACGGTGGTGGTGGCGAACGGCGTACCCATCGCCCGGGCCGACGCGGTGAGCGTCGCGTCCGGCGCGCCCACGCCGATCGACGTGCTCGCCAACGACTCCGACCCGAACGGCGACCCGCTCACGATCACCGTCGACGTCCAGCCCTCGCACGGCACCGTCGCGGTCACGGCGGGCAAGGTGGTCTACACGCCGGCGGCCGGCTATCACGGGCCGGACACGTTCCACTACACGGTCAGTGACGGGCAGGGCGGCACCGCGGGGGCGACCGTCGCCGTCACCGTCCTGGACGTGGCCCCGGTGGCCCGGCCGGACTCGATCGCCACCGACTCGGCGACGCCCGTGCTGATCCGGGTGCTGGACAACGACACCGACGCGAACGGCGACACCCTCAGCGTCACCGCGACGACCACCCCGGCGCACGGCACGGTTGCGATCAACGCGGACGGCACGCTCACCTACACCCCGGCGTCCGGGTTCCTCGGCATCGACACGTTCACCTACACGGTCACCGATCCGGACGGTCTCACCGACACCACGACGGTCACCGTGACCGTGCACAACGCCCCGCCGATCGCTGTCGACGACCGATTCACCGTTCAGCCCGGCAAGGCGGCCACGCTCGCGGTGCTGAGCAACGACGTCGACCCGAACACCGGCCAGGTCCTCAAGGTCACCTCGGTCGGCACCGCGTCGAAAGGCACCGTGAAGCTGGTCGGCGGCAAGGTCGTCTACACCCCGAAATCGGGCGCGACCGGCACCGACACCTTCACCTACGTGATCGCCGACGACCATGGCGCTACCGACACGGCGACCGTGACTGTGGTGATCGGCGCTGTCACTCAGCCCTCGCCGTCACCCTCCGCCACATCCGCCGCACCCGACAAGTCCGTCGTCGCGAAGCCCGGCACCCCGCTCTCGATCACCATGCCCAGAACCGACAAGAGCGGCAACAAGATCAAAATCAATTCCCTGGGTACGCCTGAGCACGGCACCGTCCGCCTGAACAGCAACGGCACCGTCACCTACACACCGGCACCCGGTTTCCGGGGAAAGGACACGTTCACCTATTCCGCGGTGAACGCCAAGGGTGAGCTGGTCAGCGGGACCATCACCGTGCGGGTGGCCGGCGCCAACCGCCCGCCGGTGGCGACGGATGACCGTTACTCCGTGGTCAGCGGCAAGTCGATCGTGGTCCGGCCGACCTCCGACGACACCGATCCCGACGACGACTTCTTGACCGTCGTCTCGGTCGGCCGGCCCGAGCACGGAACGGCAGTGGTCACCGCGGACGGCGGCATCACGTACGCGCCGGACGACGAACGGACGTCCGGGCTCGACACGTTCACGTACACGATCAGCGACGGTCACGGCGGTACCGCCACCGCGACCGTGACGGTCCGCGTCGCCTCCGCAGACGACCTGGCCACGACCGGCGCGAACGTCTCCACGATGATCAACACGGGTGTGGTGATCCTGCTGATCGGCGGTGTCCTGTACACGGCCGGGGTGCACGGCACGCTCCCGCCGGGCCGGCACCGACCCGGTCGCCACCGTGCGTGACGGGTACCCGGCGAAGAGCGCCGGAGTCCTGCTCCTCGTCCTGGCCCTGATGCTGACGATCCTGCCGCCGGCCCGGGTCGCGGCCGCCATCACGACGCCGTTCACCACCCGGTTCGACGTGAACGCGAACGGCGCGATCCTGCTGCGCGGCAACGCGAACCTGACCTGCCCGATCCACCTGCTCACGCCGACCTGCGCGGACGCGCGGAACGGCATCGGGTCGGCCGCCACCGAGGAGCTGAACGACAACGGCTATCCGATGATCTTCACGGATGCGGACGGTGACCCGGCGACCTTCAACGACAGCACCGCGACGATCGACATGCCCGCCGGGAGCACCGTGCTCTTCGCCGGCCTGTACTGGGGCGCCGACCCGAGTGCCGGCAGCTCGGTGGGCGCGCTGCTCGGCGCGGCGGCGCCCACTCCGGCGAACAAGAACAGGGTGCGATTCCGGACCCCGGCCGGGCCGGCCTGGAACCCGATCACCGCGTCCAGCCTCTACACGATCAGCGCCAACGGGGCTTACCAGGGTTTCGCCGACGTGACCGCGCTGGTCGCCGGCGTCGGCAACGGCGTGTACGGGGTAGCCGACATCCAGTCCGGCCGGGGCACCGATCGGTACGCCGGGTGGACGCTCGCGATCGCGTACTCGAACCCCGCCGAAGCGCTGCGCAGCCTGCGGGTCTACGACGGGTTCGGCTCGATCACCTCGGGCAGTGTGTCGATTCCGGTGACCGGTTTCGAGACGCCGCACAGCGGAACCGTGCGTGCCGAGGTGGGCGCGGTCGCGTACGAAGGGGATCTGGGAAAGAGCGGCGACGGCCTGCAACTGAACGGCCAGTCGCTGAGCGACGGGGCGAACCCGGCGAACAACGTCTTCAACAGCACGGTCAGCCAGGCCGGGGCGATCGTCGGCGGCCGCAGCCCGAACTACCGGAACCTGCTCGGTGTCGACATCGACCGCCTCGACGCCTCCGGGGTGCTCGGCAACGCCGCGACCAGCGCGACCCTCACGATGACCACGGCCGGCGAGACCTATTACCCGGGCGTCATCACCATCGCCATCGACCTGTACGCGCCCAAGATCGTCACCACCATGACCGCGACCGACGTGAACGGCGGCCCGCTGGTGCCCGGCGACGAGATCGAGTACCGGATCGCGGTACGCAACGACGGCAACGACATCGCCGACGGTGTCACGCTCGCCGACGCGATGCCGGTCTTCACCACGTACGTGCCCGGTACGCTGCGAATACAGGGCTCGGCGGTCACCGACGCGGCCGACGCCGACGGTGCTGAGGCCGGCGGTGGCACCGCGGTGTTCCGGCTGGGCAACATCCCGTACCTGGGCAGCACGTACGTCACCTTCCGGGTCAAGACCGACCTGAACACCCCGGCCGGGTACGCCATCGCCAACATGGTGAACGTCAGCTACACCGGGCGTACCACGAGCGTGGCCGTGGCCTCGGTCGGCAGCACCGCCGCCAGCACGGTTCTCCAGCCGGACAGCGATCTCACGGCGACGCTGACCGTCGTGCCCACCTACCTCCAGCGTGCCGCCCTGCCGGCCGGGGTGACCTGGACCGGGATCGTCCGCAACCTCGGCCCGGACCCGGAACCCGCCGCCCGGGCCGAGCTCACCCTGCCCGCCGGGCTGACCGCCGGCGCCCTGCCCGCCGGATGCGTGGCCGCGGGTCAGGTCGTCACCTGCGCTCTCGGGCCACTGCTCGCCGGTCATCAGGCGAGCGTCAGCATCCCCGCGGTGGCCGACGCCTCCGCCGCGTCCACCGCGGTCGCCACGCTGGCCGCCGCCGGCACCGGCCGGGACACCGTGAGCGGCAACAACACCGCCACCGCCCCGCTCGCCGTCAACACCCCGCCGACCGCGGTCGCCGACACCGCCACCACCACGAACGGCACCCCTGTCTCGATCGACGTGACCGGCAACGACACCTCGGCACAGCCGCTGCTGGTGTCGATCACCGCGATGCCGCCACACGGTGCCGCGGTCGTCGAGGCGGACGGCACGATCACCTACACCCCGGTCCTCGGCTGGACCGGCGCGGACACGTTCACCTACGAGGTGGACGACGGCCACGGCGGCACGGGCACCGCAACGGTCACGGTGACGACGGCGAACGCCCTGCCGACGGCGTTCGACGACGCCCGCAACGCCCCACCGGCCACCGCGGTGACCATCGGGGTCCTCGCCAACGACACCGACCCGAACAGCGGCTTCGGCGACTCGGTGAGCCTGATTGGTTTCGGCCAGCCGCAGTCCGGCGCGGGTGTCGTCACGCAGACCGGGCCGCAGCTCACCTACACACCGGACGTCTCGTTCAGCGGCCGGGCCCACTTCACCTACACGATCGCGGACAGCCACGGCGGGCAGGCGACCGGCCATGTGTACGTGGACGTCGAAAACGCCGCTCCGACCGCGGCCGGCGACGCGGCCACCACGCCGTTCCAGACCGTCGTGCTGATCGACGTGCTGAACAACGACACCGACCCCAACGTGGCCGACGTCAAGATCCTCGACTCGGTCGGTGCGCCGGGCTCGATCTCCGCCGGGCAGGTCCGGTACCAGCCGCCGGCCGGGTTCTCCGGGACCGTGACATTTCCGTACACGATGAAGGACGGCGGCGGGCTCACCTCCACCGCGACCGTCACGGTGACCGTGCTGAACGCCGCGCCGGTCGCCGCCGACCTGGCCTTCAGCAACATCCCGTTCGGCCAGTACCTCGACGTCGACGTGCTGGGCTCGGCGACCGATGCCAACCTGCCGCCGGACACGCTGCGGGTCAGCGGCGCGACCAACCCCTCGAACGGGACCACGGTGCTGCAGCCCGACGGCAGCATCCGGTACACCCCGGACGCACGGTTCTCCGGGGCTGACCAGTTCGACTACACGATCGACGACGGGCACGGCGGCACCGACACCGGCCGGGTCACGGTGACCGTGGTGAACGCGCTGCCGGTGGCCCGGCCCGACGCGGTGACCGTGCGGGCCGGTATCGCGTACGTCATCGACGTGCTGGCCAACGACGATGACGACCCGAACGGCGACCCGCTGACCGTCACTGTCACCTCGCCGCCCGCGCACGGCACCGCGACCGTCGGCCCCGGCCGGAAGATCACCTATACGCCCGGCGCCGGGTACAGCGGGTCCGACTCCTTCGGATACACGCTCAGCGACGGCATCGGCTCGTCCGGTGCCGCCGTGACGATCGGCGTGGTCAACTCGCCGCCGGTGGCCCGGGCCGACTCGATCACCACGGACACCGACACCGCGGTGATCATCGACCCGCTCGCCAACGACGACGACCCGAACCTCGACGCCCTGACCCTGGCCGGTACGACCGCCGCCACGCACGGCACGCTGGTCCACAACGCGGACGACACGCTCACCTACACGCCGGCGGCCGGGTTCTACGGCACCGACGCGATCGGCTACACGATCGAGGATCCCGCCGGGTCGGCCTCTTCGGCGATCATCACCATCACCGTGCGCAATGCGGCGCCGATCGCGGTGGACGACGCCTTCACTGTCCAGCCGCAGGTCGTCACGGTGCTGAACGTGCTGGCCAACGACCATGATCCGAACACCGGGCAGGTGCTGCGCGTCGCCTCGGCCGGCACCGCGGGCAAGGGCGCTGTCGTGCTCCGCCCGGACGGAACGATCACCTACACCTCGGCGGCCGGTAACAGCGGGCCGGACACGTTCAGCTATGTGGTCAGCGATGATCTCGGGCGTACCGACACCGGCCTGGTGACCGTCACGATCGTCGCGAACGCCCCGCCGGTGGCCCGCCCGGACACGTCTTCCGTGCTCACCGGCCGCACCGTGCTGATCGACGTGCTCGCCAACGACACCGACGTCAACACCGGCCAGACCCTGACCATCGACGCGGCCGGGCTCCCGGGGCACGGTTCCGCTTCGCTCTCCGGCGGCCGGATCCGGTACGCCCCAACAGGTGACCAGACCGGCCTGGACACCTTCACCTACCAGATCAGCGACGGCGCGGGCGGAACAGCGTCAGCCACCGTCGAGGTGATCGTCATCGACGGCCGCCCACCCGCGGTGCCGGACCGGGCGGCGGCCACCAAACCCGGGCAGCGGGTCGGTGTCCCATTGCCCGGCACTGACCATCAAGGGCGGGCGATCACGGTGACCGGGGTCGGCACACCGGCGCACGGCACTGTGGTGCTGAACGCGGACGGCAGCGTGACGTACACACCGGATCCGGGCTTCACCGGGACCGACACGTTCACCTACACCGTGGTGGACGCGAACGGCAACGTGGCGCAGGCGTCCGTGGTGATCGTGGTAGGCCTGGAAGCCTCCACAAGCCCGTCACCAGGGCCCAGTCTCTCGCCGTCGCCCAGCCTCTCGCCGGCGCCGGGCGTTTCAGCGAGCCCGCACCCCACCCAGCCGGCGCAGCCGAGCATTCCACCAGGCCCGAACCAGCCGGAGCCCAGCTCTCCGCCGCGCCCCTCGCCGACAGATCCGATAAATCAGGAACTGCCCACGACCGGCAGCAGCACCACCATCTCCCTGGTCCGCGCTGGTGCCGCCGCCGTCCTGACCGGCGCCGCCCTGCACCTCCTGAGCCGCCCCCGCAAGAACTGACCCGAACGAGAAAGGGCGGCCCGCCGAAGCGGACCGCCCTTTCCAAGACTTGGACTTAGAAGTCCATGTCACCGCCGCCCGGGGCGCCGGCCGGAGCCGGGTTCTTCTCGGGCTTGTCGGCCACGACGGCCTCGGTGGTGAGGAACAGCGCGGCGATCGACGCGGCGTTCTGCAGCGCCGAACGGGTGACCTTGGCCGGGTCGATGATGCCCGCGGCCAGGAGGTCCACGTACTCGCCGTTCGCAGCGTTCAGGCCCCAGCCGGGCTCGAGGTTGCGAACCTTCTCCACCACGACGCCACCCTCAAGGCCGGCGTTCACGGCGATCTGACGCAGCGGGGCGTCGAGCGCGACCCGGACGATGTTGGCACCAGTGGCCTCGTCGCCGGACAGGTCCAGCTTGTCGAACGCGCTCTTGCCGGCCTGAACCAGCGCCACGCCACCACCGGGGACGATGCCCTCCTCGACGGCCGCCTTCGCGTTGCGAACGGCGTCCTCGATGCGGTGCTTGCGCTCCTTGAGCTCGACCTCGGTGGCCGCGCCGACCTTGATGACCGCAACGCCGCCGGCCAGCTTGGCCAGGCGCTCCTGCAGCTTCTCACGGTCGTAGTCGGAGTCCGAGCGCTCGATCTCAGCGCGGATCTGGTTGACCCGGCCCTGGATCTGCTCGCCGTTGCCGGCACCGTCGACGACGGTGGTCTCGTCCTTGGTGATGACGATCTTGCGGGCCTGGCCCAGCAGGGTCAGGTCAGCGGCGTCCAGCTTGAGGCCGACCTCTTCGCTGATGACGGCGCCACCGGTGAGGATGGCGATGTCCTCCAGCATGGCCTTGCGGCGGTCACCGAAGCCCGGGGCCTTCACGGCGACGGACTTGAAGGTGCCACGGACCTTGTTGACGACCAGGGTGGCCAGGGCCTCGCCCTCGACGTCCTCGGCGATGATGACCAGCGGCTTGCCGGACTGCATGACCTTCTCGAGGACGGGCAGCAGGTCCTTGACCGCGGAGATCTTGCTGTTCGCGATGAGGATGTACGGGTCGTCGAAGACGGCCTCCATACGCTCCGCGTCGGTCATGAAGTAGGCCGAGATGTAGCCCTTGTCGAAGCGCATGCCCTCGGTGAGCTCAAGCTCGAGGCCGAAGGTGTTGCTCTCCTCGACGGTGATGACGCCTTCCTTGCCGACCTTGTCCATGGCCTCGGCGATGATCTCGCCAACCGTGGAGTCACCGGCGGAGATGGAGGCGGTGGAGGCGATCTGCTCCTTGGTCTCCACGTCCTTGGCCAGCTGCTGCAGGCCCTCGGAGACGCTGGCGACAGCAGCCTCGATGCCACGCTTCAGGGCCATCGGGTTGGCGCCCGCGGCAACGTTACGCAGGCCCTCACGGACCAGCGCCTGCGCCAGGACGGTCGCGGTCGTCGTGCCGTCACCGGCGACGTCGTCCGTCTTCTTGGCGACCTCCTTGACCAGCTCGGCGCCGATCTTCTCGAAGGTGTCCTCGAGCTCGATCTCCTTGGCGATGGATACACCATCGTTGGTGATCGTGGGGGCGCCCCACTTCTTCTCGAGGACGACGTTGCGGCCCTTCGGGCCGAGCGTCACCTTGACGGCGTCGGCAAGCTGGTTCATGCCGCGCTCGAGGCCCCGACGAGCCTCCTCGTCGAATGCGATGATCTTGGCCATACGGCGTTGTCCTCCCGGACATCCGCGGTGCCGGGCCTCGTCGGCCCCGCTTTCCGCACGTTGAGGAACGTCTGTGGACGTCACCACCTGGCGATGTGACGTCCTCAGGCCGAGCCGGAAAGCCCGCGACGACCGGTTTCGTGTCGAAGCACCGATGGCAGCGCTGCGACCGGAACCCCACCGTCCCGACCTGCTGGCACTCACAAGTAGCGAGTGCCAATGACTTGTTTAGCACTCTGGGGTACCGAGTGCAAGAAACACCATCTTCCCGCGAAACCCGCGACCCCGGCCGTGTATTCACATAAGGATCTTGAAAGTGCAGGTCAGGGTTGCTCCCGCGCACGGCGGACGGTATGGAGGACGTCATGGAGAACTGGACCGTACGCCGGGTCACACCAGAGGACACGGGACGGATGCGGGCCCTGCGACTGGAGATGCTCGCGGACAGCCCGCTCGCTTTTCTGGAAACCCTGGCCCAGGCGGCGGCCCGGCCGCACGAGAGTTACCGGCACCGGACCCGGCAGTCCTCGTCCGGCCCGGACACCGCCCAGTTCGTCGCCGACCCGGTCGACGGTCCCCTGATCGGGCACGCCGGTGGGACCGTGCTGCCGGACGAGCCGCACTGCACTGTCGTCTTCGCGGTCTACCTGACTCCGGCACATCGGGGCGGCAAGGTGCTGGCTCAGCTCGTTGACGCGGTCGCCGACTGGTCGCTGGCGTCCGGGCGGGACGAGCTGATGCTGGAAGTGGTGGTCGGCAACGATCGGGCCGTCCGGGCGTACGAAAAATTGGGTTTCACCGACACGGGGGTGCGGTTGCCGCATCCGACCGTGCCCACGCTGACCGAGCTGCAGATGCGCCGGCGGATCTGATGCGTCCGCGGGCTCGCACTGTCCTCACCGCCGTCAACGGCACCACGGGCGCGGGTCTGCTGCTCGCGCTCGCGACCCGGACGAAGATCAGGCGGGGTCCGGACGGGATCCTCATCGCCGAGAACTACCGCTTCAAGAAACCGCCGGCGTCCTGCTTCACGATCGGCTCGGTGATCATCACGAAGCGGTCCGCGGAGTGGCTGCTCGACCCCCGCCGCGAAAAGCTGCTGCGCCACGAGTGCCGGCACGCCAGTCAGTACGCCGCGCTCGGCCCGTTCTTCTGGCCCGCGTACTGGATCGCCTGCATCTGGTCGATCATGCTCACCCGCTCATTCGGGGTTCGCAATTACTTCGAGAAGGCGGCCGGGCTCGCCGACGGGAACTATCCCGAACTCGAACCGCTGCGGCCATGGGTGCAGCGACTGCTGCGGAAACCCTGAAGAAGTTGGTCGGGAGGACGGACGCACAGCGCCTCCGGCTCGAAAGCCACGTGGGTCAGCGCTGGATCGTTGGGTCCCTCGGAGATTGTCGCCAATGTCCAGGTGAGGAGCCTCGTACGGCGTCGCGTCCTCCCGCAGTGAGCATCCTGCCGATCCGGAGATCAGATCGCAAGTCCTCGCAGGAGGGAATCTTCGACAGCGGGCAGAGAAGTGACTACTGAGAGTTATCCCAGCAGGCCGGCCTCCCGGGCGCCCTTCAGCGACGGCTTGATCGTGTGGGTCGGTCCAACCTGGCCGGCGACAGCGTCCAGAGTCTTCAGGCCCTCGCCGGTGTTGTAGACGACGGTCTCCTTCTCCGGGTCCAGCTTGCCGCTCTCGACCAGCTTCTTCAGTACGGCCACCGTGGTGCCACCGGCGGTCTCGGCGAAGATGCCGGTGGTCTCGGCGAGCAGCCGGATGCCGGCGCGGATCTCGTCGTCGTCGGCGTAATCCATCCAGCCGCCGGTCCGGTTGACCGCCTCGATCGCGTACGACCCGGCAGCCGGGTCGCCGATGTTCAGCGACTTCGCGATGCCGGTCGGCTTCACCGGGATGATCTCGTCGGTGCCCTTGTGCAGCGCCGTGGCGATCGGGTTGCACCCGGCCGACTGCGCGCCGAACACGGCCCAGCCGCCCTCCGGCGCCTCGACCAGTCCGATCTCGACCAGCTCGGTGAACGCCTTGTCCACCTTGGTGAGCAGCTCACCCGACGCCATCGGGATCACGACCTGGGCCGGGATGCGCCAGCCCAGCTGCTCGGCGACCTCGTACCCAAGGGTCTTTGATCCTTCGGCGTAGAAAGGACGCACGTTCACGTTGACGAACGCGGTGTCCTCGAACTCGTCGGTCTCGACGAGCTCGCTGCAGAGCCGGTTCACATCGTCGTAGGAGCCCTCGATCGCGACCAGCTCGCCACCGTAGACCGCGGTGGTGATGATCTTGCCCTGCTCCAGATCGGAGGGGATGAAGACGATGCTCGGCACTCCGGCGCGGGCCGCGTGCGCGGCGACCGAGTTCGCCAGGTTGCCGGTCGAGGCGCAGGAGAAGCGGTTGAAGCCCAGCTCCTTGGCCGCGGTCAAGGCCACCGAGACGACCCGGTCCTTGAACGAGTGGGTCGGGTTCTGCGAGTCGTCCTTCACCCAGAGCGGCGCTTTCAGGCCGACCGCGGCGGCCAGCGCCGGCGCGCTCACGAGCGGGGTCAGACCGGGGTCGAGCGTCACCCGGGTGGCCGGGTCCTGGCCGGCGGGGAGCAGCCCCGCGTAACGCCAGATGTTCTGCGGGCCGGCTTCGATCTCGGCCCGGGTGACCCGCGCAAGCGCCGCCTGGTCGTAGGCGACCTCGAGCGGGCCGAAACACTCGTAACAGGCGTGCTGCGCGGCGAGCGGGTATTCCGCCCCGCACGCACGGCAAACCAGGCCGCGAGCGGGGGAAGTGGTGGTAGCGCTGGGTGCACTGACGGCAGACGTCATCGAGGCTTTCCTCTCATCTTTCCCCGCGGCGACCTGCCGGAACGGGGACGGAATTAGCACCTGCCGCAGCGCTGGCCTCGTCATCGAGACACGCGCGGTGGTTGCCGGGGCTTCATCGGGCCGTTCCCTCTGCCCCTCTGGATGAGGTATTCAGTTGTTTCTCGAAGCTTACGACGAGATTCCGCCATCACCACCACGAGTTCCCGAGGTGTGAGCGACTACTCCCCTCAAAATCCAGATCAACTTCAGGTCGCAGCCGGGTGGTGGGTACAGACCGCTGCTCCCGCCGAGGGCCCGGCGCGCCTCGCTGGCCGCTACGCGTCCAACCCGCTCCCCCCACCGCGCGACCTGCGTAATCCCCCCCCCCCCCACCCCCCACCCCACGTGCCGGCGGGTGCCGGCGGGTGCCGGCGGGTGCCGGCGGGTGCCGGCGGGTGCCGGCGGGTGCCGGCGGGTGCCGGCGGGTGCCGGCGGGTGCCGGCGGGTGCCGAGTCGCGGTTAGGGGTGACAGAAGCACACGGTGGGCTCCTGTCACGGCGGCGAGCGCACGCCTCCGCCACCCCGGCCAGAGCGCGTGTCGAATTGCGGCGCGCATCGAACCCCACCTCGACACAGAACACCGGCCAGCGGCACGCGTGTCGACTTCAGGTTCGATACGCGCCCTAACTCAACACGCACCAGCGGCGGATCACTCGCGGCGGGTCGACTTCGCCCCGGAGCGGAACCCGAACCGCCCATTGAGCAAGCCGACCCCCCGAGCGGGCCGACCACCCAGCGCGAGCCGACCACTGAACGCGGCGGACCGCTCAGCGCGAGCCGACCGCTCAGCGCGAGCCGAGCCGTAGCTCAGACGCGTCACCGGGCCCTCATAACGTGCCTGAACGACGGCCGAGGGACGCGAGCCGTAGCTCAGACACCTCATCGCAGTCGCATGACATGTCTGAGCTACGGCTCGCCCCCGCGGCTGGCCGATCTTGGGCCGCTATGCCCCCTGGGGTGTGGCCCGGGGACCAAGATTCGCGGCAGGACGCCTCTCGCTGGCAGCCGTGCCGCAGAACGAGCGAACGAGCGGGCGACTTCCAGATCTTGAGCGATCGTGCACCGCCGACGGTGGAAAATCGCTCAAGATCTGGGCGGCTGCGGCACCGCAAACGCCCCGCGCACCGGGGCGGCCCGGCGAACAAGCTCTCAACCGGCCAGCCAGCCAACCGGCCAGCCAGCCAATCGGCCAGCCAGCCAGCCAGCCGCCAGCCAGCCAGCGGCCAGCGGCCAGCGGCCAGCGGCCAGCGGCCAGCGTCCAGCGGCCAGCCAGCGTCCAGCGGCCAGCCAGCGTCCAGCAAGCCGGCCGACCGCCAGCGAGCCGGCCGCCAGCGAGCCGGCCGCCAGCGAGCCGGCCGCCAGCGAGCCGGCCGCCAGCGAGCCGGCCGCCAGCGAGCCGGCCGCCAGCGAGCCGGCCGGCCGGGCCGCGGCCCGGCCGGCCGGGCCGCGGCCCGGCCCCCGCGAAGCGTCAGGAAGTGATGTCCTTGCGGGTGAAGCGGTAGAAAGCGACCCCCCAGAAAACCGTGGCATACACAATCGCCGAGATCGCGCCCTTCGCCAGGTCCTCGGATTGGATCGGGGTGGAGAGCAGCCCCCGCCACGCATCCGTGTAATGCGTCGGCAGGAAGTCCCGGATGCCGCCGAGCGCGGTGATCTGGTCCAGGATGCTGGAGAGGATCCACAGCATCACCGCACCGCCCACGGCACCCAGCGCGGCATCGGTCAGCACCGACATGAGGAACGCCAGGCCGGCCACAACGAGCATGGTCACCAAGAGGTAGGCCAGGATCCCGAGCAGCCGCAGCAGCCCCTCAGCAGGCGGGATCTCCGAGGCGATGGTGCTGCCCAGCGGCCCCCAGCCGTACCGCAGCGTGCCCATCAGCAGCGCCGACCCGAGCAACGTCAGGAACGCCAGTACCGAGTACCCCGCCGCGACGATCAGCTTCACGCCGAGCAGCCGGGCGCGTGGCACCGGGACCGCCAGCAGGTAACGCAGGCTGCCCCAGCTCGCCTCCGAGGCCACCGTGTCGCCGAAGAACAGCGCCACCACCACGACCAGCAGGAACCCGGCCGAGACGGCGAGGCAGAAGAGCGCGAAGTTGAGCCCGCCGGAGGTGCCCAGGTCGGCGATGCTGCTGAACGCGCCACCGCCGTCGGCGTCCTCGTCGCCCGGACCGCCGGTGTCGAACTCGAACGCGATCAAGATGATCAAAGGCAACAAAACCATGAAACCAAGAGCCAATTGGGTACGCCGACGCGAGGCCTGCCGGCGTACCTCGGCCCAGATCGGCAGCGTGCGAGACGCCCGGTACCCGGTTGCCGCAGATGCGCTCATCGGTCCCCACTCCCCCGCGAGTTGTCGCCCACCAGGGCCAGGAACGCGTCTTCGAGCCGACGCCGGGGCACCAGCCGGTCCACCCCGATGCCGGCCGTGACCAGCGAGGCGACCAGCTCGGACCGGGCCGTTCCGTTCATGTCGACGATCAGGCCGTGCGTGCCTTCCGGCGTCACCGAACGCACGCCCAGCTCTTCCAGGACCCGGGTCGCGGCCGGCACGTCGGAGACGTCCAGCTGCACCGACGGCGAGTCGCCGACGATGTCGTCGACCAGGCCGGACGCGACGATCCGGCCCTTGTTGACCACGACGGCGTGCGTACAGGTCTGTTCCACCTCGGCGAGCAGGTGGCTGGAGACCAGCACGGCCCGGCCGTCGGTGGCGTACCGCTGCAGGACGCGGCGCATCTCGGCGATCTGCGGCGGGTCGAGCCCGTCCGTCGGTTCGTCGAGCACCAGCAGCTCGGGCAGACCGAGCATGGCCTGCGCGATGGCGAGGCGCTGCCGCATGCCGTGGCTGTAGTTCTTGGTCCGGCGGTGCACCGAGTCGCCGAGGCCGGCGATCTCCAGCGCCTCGTCGAACCGCGCGTCCTCCCACGGGCGGCCGGTGGCCTGCCAGTAGGCGCGAAGGTTCTCGTACCCGGTGAGGTGCGGCAGGAAGCCGGGGCCCTCGACGAGCGCTCCCACCCGGGACAGGATCGGTGCGCCCGGCACGAGCCGATGCCCGAACACGTAGATCTCGCCGGCGGTCGGTGTGGTCAGGCCCATCAGGACCCGCAGAGTGGTCGTCTTGCCGGCGCCGTTCGGGCCGAGCAGGCCGACGACCTGCCCCCGTTCGACTTTGAAGCCGATCTCCTGCACGGCCACGAACCCGTCGCCGTACGCCTTGCGCAGTCCGTCGACCACGAGGGGCGTTTCCGCGTACCCATCAATCACCGAGGTCTCGCGACGCCGATGCCGGCGGCGAATCACCAGAATGACCACCGTCAGGCCCAGAAGGATCGCCGCGATCACGCCCGCGAGGGCGTACCACCAGAGCGTGCCCGGATCCGCGATCGGCGTGCCCACCAGGGTGGGAAGCGTGAGCGAAGGCTCCACCGCGACGGTGTAGGTCGCCGGCTGGGCCGGCGTGAGGAACGCCTGGTCGGAGGTGGCGACGGCGATCCGCACGGTGTGACCGGCCTCGATCCGCCGCACGATCGCCGGCAGCGTGACGGTGATCGGCGCCGCGGTGGCGATGTCGGCGGGCAGGCCGGTGAGCCGGACCGGGGCGACGAGACCGGCGCTGAGCGTGGACGCGCCGTTCTGGTCGACGTCGTAAAGCTTCACGAAGAGCGTGGCCTCGCCGGTCGGCGACGCCGCCTTCAGCTGGAGCGTCGGCGAGCCACCGACATCCACCCCGGCGGTCAGCGGCTCCGAGGTGAAGGTCGCCACCTGACCGGGAATGTCCATCGCGACGCCACCGCTCAGCACCGAACTGAGCCGCCCGCCGAGACCGGGCAGCGAGCTCAGCGCGCCGGGATTGCCGTTCGGCGGATTGGCGATCGGCTGCGCCGATCCCGTGAGCGAGATCTGGGTGCGACCGGTTCCGCCCATGCCCGGGTACGCCTGAGCGGAGTACCCATTAGTCACCAGCCCTCGATCGAGGGCACTGAAACCGGCCACCCGCGACCACGTGAAGTCGTCGCCGGGCACCTCTCCTTCGCCCTTGAGGTAATGATCGAGCCACTGCACCGTGAGGTACTTGACGCGATCCGAGTCGGAGGTCGGCCCCTCACCGCCGTCGTGTCCACCGGTGAACCAGGCGACCCGGACCGGCGTGCCGGTCGCGGCGATGCCCTTGGCGTTCGCGTCCGCCTCGGAGAGCGGGAAGAGCGTGTCGACCGCGCCCTGCACCAGCAGCGTCGGCGCCTTGATCTTGTCGAGCACGGTGGCCGGGCTGGACTTGCGCAGCAGCTCGGTGGTCGCAGCGTTCGGGATGCCGGTCGTGGCCATCTGCAGGTACGCGGCACAGACCTCGGCGGAGAACCGCCCGCAGGCGGGATCCAGCGCGGCCGCACCACCACCCACGCCGCCCTCGGCGGTCTCGGATCCGCCGCCCAGCTGGGCACTCACCGCGCTCTCCGCGCCGGCCGCGCCGTTGCCGAAGAAGAGGCCGGCCCAGGACTTCTTGAAGACCCCTGTCGCGTCGGTGCCGGCCGACTGCGGCAGGAAGGACTTGTTCAGGTCGTTCCAGGTGATCGACGGGACGATCGCGTCGACCCGCTGGTCCTGGCCGGCGAGCAGCAGTGCGAGCGCGCCGCCGTACGAGCCGCCGACCACGCCGACCTTCGGGTCGCCGGCCGCGTCGGTGCTCACCTCGGGCCGGGTGGCGAGCCAGTCGAGCAGCCCCTGAGCGTCCTTGACCTCGTAGTCCGGGCTGTCCAGGTGGATCTCGCCGCCGCTGCGGCCGAAACCGCGGGCGGTCCAGGTCAGCACCGCGTAACCACGGGAGGCAAGGCTTTCCGCGTCCGAGCTGACCGAGTTCTTGGTGCCGCCGAAACCGTGCGCGAGCAGCACCGCCGGAACCTTGCCGGACCGGTCCGCCGGCAGATAGAAGCGGGCGTCCAGGTCGACCGGCTCGTTGCCGGCCGGGCCGGAGCTGACGGTCAGCCGCAGATCTTCGGAGGTCCAGTCGCTGCGGTCGGATCGAACGGTCCAGACGGCCGCGGCGGCGAGCAGCACGACAACGACCGAAGCGGTGATCGCCCGGCGCCGGGTGAGCCGGGGTAGCTTGCGCAACCCGGCGGACAGGGCAGACATGGCGCACACGCTAGCCGGAACCGCCTGAGCAACGCCTGTGAACTGGTTAGCAGCCCATTCCGGCTTTGTAACGGCGTTCCACACTGGTGGCGAGGCCGCCGATGATCGTGGTCACGTCGTCGCCGGTGATCTTCACGAGCAGGGTGTTCTCGCCGTCGACGGTTTCCCAGCCGGCACCGGCCGGACCGTAGATCACTTTGCCGTCCGGGTACTTCTCCTGCGCCTCGGGGAGCTGCGCGCCGATCATCAGTCCGGTGTCGGTGACCGCGCCCAGCGTGCTCAGCTCGATCTGGGCCAGTTTGCCGTCGACGAACCGGAGCCGCGGCGAGTTCATCAGCTTCGAGCCCCAGCCGATCACGCAGCCGGTCTCGTCCACCTTCATGGCCCGGGCCATCTTCGCGTCGACCAGCTCCTGCTGGCTCTGACCCACTCGGTACGGCCCGTACCCGTTCGCGTTGAGCATCAGCGGGGTCTCGGCGCTCGCGGAGTGCCCGCCCGGCTCGCTGCGCAGCGGTTTCGGCGATCCGGCGTCCGCCGGCGGCATGTCCACCGGCCCGCTCGGCGCCGGAGTCGGCGAGACGACCGGTCCGGCCTCGTTGTCGCCGCTGTCGGTGCACCCGGCAAGGGTCGCCACGACGAACGCGGCGATCAGTACGAACCTCACCAGACGACCTCCCGAGCCTGCGACGGATAGCGTGGACGTCCTAGAGCCCCAAACGATCAATCGGAGGCATCCGCAGTGGCTGATGATCTCACGCTGACCGTGACATTACGGCCGGCAGCCCTGGACGCACGCCGAGGCATCGTCCGCCTTCACCCCGAGGTGATGGCCGCGCTCGCGCTGCGCCCCGGCGATCCGGTACGCCTCACCGGCGCCCGCACCACGGCCGGCATCGTGGCGAGGGCCGAGACGACGGCGAGCCGGGCACTGATCTACGCGGACGATCTGATCCTCGGCAACCTGGGTGTCCGCGACGGCGGCCAGGTCACGGTCGAGCCCGCTCCGGTGGTCGAGGCGCGCCGGGTGACGCTCACCGGCCCGCCCGAGATCGTCGCGGTGGTCTCACCGGAGATGCTGCGCCTCGCCCTGCTCGGCAAGGTGGTCAGCACCGGCGACGATGTCTCGCTGCTGCCACAGGACGTGCTGCCCGGCGCCGCTCATCGCGGCTTGGTCGAGGCGGCGCGGCGCAGCCTCGCCAACCGGGTGGGGTACGCGTGGACGAGCACCCTGTTGACCGTCACCGAGCTGGCCGGGCCGGACGCCGCCCTGGTCACCATGGACACCGTGGTCGCCTGGCAGGACGGCCAGGTCACGTCCGGGCCATCACCCGCCGCGGTCACCGCCGTCGTCGCCGACCCGGAGATGCCCCCGCCCAGCCTCGACGACCTGCCCGGCCTGCGCGCCCAGGCCAAGGAGCTGGAGGAGCTGCTCGACCTGGGCTTCAACCACGGCGAGGTGCTGGCCCGGCTGGGCACCAAGGTGACACTCGGCGTGTTGATCTCCGGCCCGTCCGGCTCCGGCAAGTCCGCGCTGGTCCAGGCGGTCGGCGCGGCTGTCGGCGCGACAGTCCGGCCGATCTGGGCACCGGAGCTGGCCGCGCTCACCAACAACGCGGCGGCGGCCCGGCTGCGTGAGCTGAGCAAGGAGGTCCGGTCCGGCAAGCCATCCGTCCTGCTCGTCTCGGACGTGGAGGCGCTGGCGCCCCGCGACGAGCCCGGGCCGATCTCCACGGTCTTCCGCCAGGTCCTCGCCGAGACGGTGGCCGACGGGGTGGCCGTGGTCTGCACGACCAGCCGGCCGGAGTCGGTGGACCCGGCACTGCGGGCGCCCGACCTGCTCGCGGTCCAGCTGACCGTCCCGCTGCCGGACGCCGCGATGCGCCGCGAGCAGCTGGGCGCGCTCACTCGCGGGATGCCACTGGCCGAGGACGTGCGCCTGGACGACGTCGCTGGGCGTACCCCAGGGTTTGTGGCCGCGGACCTGGGCGCGCTTGCGCGCGAGGCCGGGGTACGCGCGGCGTTGCGGCATGTCGGCAACGGAGTTGCCGGCGACGCGGCTGAAACTGACGCACCCAGCGTGACCATGGCTGACTTCGAGGCGGCACTCGACGTGGTCAGGCCGACGTCGATGGCCGACTCCACGCTTGAGGTGGCCGAGGTGACGCTTGACGACGTCGGCGACATGGTCGAGGTGAAACAGGTGCTCACCGAGTCGGTGCTGTGGCCGCTCACCTACCCGGACACGTTCGCCCGGCTCGGCGTCTCACCACCGCGAGGTGTCCTTCTGTACGGTCCGCCGGGCTGCGGCAAGACGTACCTGGTGAAGGCGATCGCCGGGACCGGCAAGGCGAACGTGCTCTCGGTGAAGGGCGCCGAGCTGCTCAGCAAGTGGGTCGGTGACAGCGAGCGGGCCGTGCGGGAGTTGTTCCGCCGGGCTCGCGAGGCCGCGCCGACCCTGGTCTTCCTCGACGAGGTGGACGCGCTCGCGCCGACCCGCGGGCAGTCCACCGACGGCGGCACCGCGGACCGGGTGGTGGCCGCGCTGCTCACCGAACTGGACGGTGTCGAGGACCTGCGCAACGTCGTGGTGATCGGCGCGACGAACCGGCCGGACCTGATCGACCCGGCGCTGCTACGACCCGGCCGGTTGGAACGGCTCGTCTACGTGCCGCCGCCGGACGGTGAGGCACGTGCCGCGATCCTGCGGGCGTCGTCAAAGGCGGTTCCGCTGGATCCCGCCGTGGACCTGGACGCGCTCGGCGCCGACCTGGAGGGTTTCTCGGCGGCCGACTGCGCGGCGCTGATCCGGGAGTCGGCGCTGGCCGCGATGCGGGACTCGCTGGAGGCCTCGACGGTCACCGCGGCGAACGTGGCGGCCGCGCGCAAGCGGGTGCGGGCGTCGCTCGACCCGGCTCAGGTGGCCTGGCTCTCGGCTTATGCGGAGACGCACCAGCCCTGAGCTTTGTGCTTATCGGCGGCGGGTGCGTGCCCGTGCTGATCGCAGCCGTCGCAGGCGGCCGATCAGCACGGGGTCGTGCTCCAGCGCGGCCGGGTTGTCGAGCAGGCCGTTGAGCAGCTGGTAATAGCGGGTCGAGGAGAGGTCGAAGGTGTCCCGGATCGCCTGTTCCTTGGCGCCGGCGTGCTTCCACCACTTCGTCTCGAACGCGATGATCTGCTGCTCGCGCTCGGTGAGCTTGGGTGTTTCCGGCGTCACCGGTTCGGTTGCCGCGGGCTCCGGGCTCTCGCGCGGGGCAGGGATGTGCTGCTGCTCCTCGACCGGCTGGTCTCCGGTCGGTTCGGCGGCGGGTTGCATGGCACTCCCAGAGCATCGGCAAGCACAGATGTACGAAGGGGATCACCAGCATAAACGCAGCCGGCGATCCCCGCGTACGTTACATCAGGTGATGTCGCGCTTACGCATTGTCCACATTGCGGCCCCCACGACGAGAGCCACGACAATCGCCATGCCGATGCCGGCGGTTTGCCACGTCATGGTGAATTTATCCAGTTCGCACCCGGCGGTCGCCGAGTAATCACAGGACCGGAAGTCCTCAAGAACCAACTCTTTGTCCAGCCAGGCATAGCCCCACACCGGCAGAACCCAGGCCTCGGTGAACTTGAACTCGGCCAGATTGGCCATCACGTAGACGCCGATCTGCAGCGCGCCGAGCCCCACCAGCGCGCCCAGCGCCATCCCGGTGTGCCGTCCCAGCGAGGCCAGCGCGAACCCGAGAGCACCCGCCACCAGGACCAGCGCGAGCGCGCGCAGCCCGGTCAGCCCGAACGACTGCCAGACGCCCGCGGTCATCTTCTCGGTCGAGCCGCGTACCTCGGCGACCAGCTGGAAGATCCCGGCCCAGGCCGCAAGGAGCAGAAGCGTCAGGCCGGTCAGCCAGGACAGGAAGACGGTCAGCTTGGTGGACAGGACGCGTACCCGCTGCGGGCGCCAGAGCAGCAGGTTCATCATTCCGCCGCTGCTCCACTCGGAGCCCACGAAGGACGCTCCGATCAGGAACGCCGCGCCGGCCAGCACCACGGCCAGCACCGAGATCATGTTCGGGAACTCGCTGCGCAGGTCGAACGTCGCCGGCATGTACCAGGTGTAGTCGTACTGATCCGGGGTCGGCACCCAGACCTGCTCGGAACAGGGCACGCCGTCCGTCGTGGGCGGCGCGGCCTGGCATTTCGCCATCTCCTGCTCGGACTGCCGGACCGCCTCCTGGTAGTCCCGGTCCGCCTGGGCCTTGGCGCTGGCGACCTGGGTCGCGCCCACCTTCTCGTTGCTGAACCAGGTGCCCGCCACGGTCGCGGCCAGCACCAGCAGCGCGCCGATGACGATCAGTTTGGTGAAGCGCCGTTTGAACAGGCGCCGTGACTCCGCGCGTGCCAGGCTCACTGACCCCACCCACCCTTGCCCGCGGTCATCGCGCTCTGGTCGACCTGCCGGTTCTGGCCCTCCACCGGCGCGGTGCCGGTGAGCTCCAGGAAGACGTCCTCCAGGTCGGCCGAGACCGGGGTCAGCTCGCTCACGTAGATCTGCTGGTCAGCAAGCAGTTTGGTGATCTGCGCCGGGTTGCTCGCGTTGCCGACGGTGAAGTAGTCCTTCTCCAGGGCGACCTGGGCACCGGCCGCGCGCAGCAGCTGGGCCGCGCCCATCAGGTCGACACCCGGTTCGAGGCGCACCTTGACGGCGCCGCTCGTGTGCTGCGCCAGCACCTCGGAGACCGAACCCGACGTGACACGCTTGCCGGCCGAGATGATCGTGACCGAGTCACAGATCAGCTGGATCTCACCGAGGATGTGGCTGGAGAGCAGCACCGTCATCCCGGAATCCGACAGGTCCCGCATCAGCGTGCGCATCTCCCGGATGCCACCCGGGTCCAGGCCGTTCGCCGGCTCGTCCAGGATGAGCAGCTTCGGCTCCTTGAGCAGCGCGGAAGCGACCGCAAGGCGCTGCTTCATACCGAGCGAGTACGTCTTGACCCGCTCCTTCGCCCGGTCCCGCAGACCCACCAGGTCCAGCACCGACACGACCCGGTTGCGGTTCACACCCCCGGCGTCGGCGAGCAGCGACAGCGTGGTCTCGGCGGTGAAGTTCCCGAAGAACTGCGGGCTCTCCACAATGGCGCCGACCTCGCGGGCCACCTCCGGCAGATGCCTCGGCACCTCACGCCCGAGGATCGCCATCCGGCCGTCATTGGGCTTGATCAGGCCGAGGAGCGTACGCAACGTCGTGGTCTTGCCGGAACCATTGGGCCCGAGGAATCCATGCACCTGGCCGGCTTCCACAACCATGTCGAAGCCGTCCAGCGCATTCCGGACACCTTTACGGCCGCGATAGGTCTTCCGCAGCCCTGATATCTCGAGTACGGCGGTCATGCGCCGCACGATAGGTGAAGATCGCCACCCCCGGGATCCCGAAATGCGGTCACCACCCCGAAGCGCCACTCCCGAGCTTCGCGATCTCGGTCTGAACCTCGTCGTCGATCTCCGCCAGACCCACCCGCTGACTGATCAACAGCCGGAGACCCTCGGCGCCGAGCTCAGCGATCGGCCGCCTGCGCAGAGCGTGCACACTCGCCACGAGGCGGGTGGAGTCAGCGGGCGGCTCACCCCAGTTCGCCCCCTCGACCTGCTCCAGCGACAACGCCTTCTCCTCCATCGCCCACGGCTTTCCCGGGTCGGCGGTCAGCGTCGCCGCTGAGGCCCGGGAGCAGATCCTGAGACCCGAAATGCGGTCAGGCGGTGATGACCTCTACGCCGGCTTCACGGAAGGAGGACACCAGTGCGGGTGATGCTCCGGAGTCGGTCACCAGGGTTTCGACCTTGGAGATGGGGCAGATCCGGGCGAACGCGTGGCCGCCCAGCTTCGACGAGTCGGCGATCACCACGACCTTCTTGGCTCTCGCGACCATCAGGCTGTTCATCGCGGCCTCGCCCTCGTGGTGCGACGCCGCGCCCAGTTCCACGTCCAGCGCGTCGACGCCGAGCAGGACGATGTCGATCGTGACTTCCTTGAGGAGCGCGCCGCCCAGAGGGCCCACCACCTCGAAGGACTGCGGGCGGACCACGCCGCCGGCTACGACGATCTTCATGCGGGAGCGGACCAGCAGCTCGTTGGCGATGTTGAGCGCGTTGGTCACAACGGTGAGCTGAGCGCCCTCGCCGACCGCGTTCAAATCGGGGCGGACCGCCAGCGCGCGGGCCACCTCGGTGATCGTGGTGCCGCCGTTGAGGCCGACCACGGTGCCGGGGGTGACCAGTTTCGCGGCGGCCTCACCGATGCGCTGTTTCTCGGCCGAGTGCTTGGCGCTCTTGTATCGCAGGGGCAGGTCGTACGACACTCCGTTGGCGACCGCACCGCCCCTGGTGCGGGTGATCATCTGCTGCTGGGCAAGCTGGTCGAAGTCGCGACGGATGGTCGCCTGGGACACGTCGAGGGTCTCGGCGGCCTCTTCGACCGTGACCCGGCCACTCTCGGTCAGTAGCTCGAGCAGGGCATTCCACCGCGCGTACCGGTCCACCCGTCACTCCCAGCTGCACGTTTCATGATAAGTGTGTGCACATTAGTGCGCGAAAGGCCCGGAAGCAAAGCGACACGGTGCTCAAAGGTCTCGCAGAGCTTGCCCCCACGGCAGCGTCATGAGCACAATAACGCGCGAAAGTCCCGGGAACCGAGCGCGAATGCGCAGCTACTACCGGTGTGAGGAACAGCCATGAGCCATGTGAAAGCGGAGATCGCGACTCAGCCGGAGTGCTGGCGGCAGGCAGCGAAGCTAGCCTCGGCACCGGGCCTGCCGACCACTGGGGAGCGGGTCGCCGTCGTCGGCTGCGGCACCTCCTGGTTCATGGCGAAGGCGTACGCGGCACTGCGCGAGAAGGCCGGACAGGGCGAGACGGACGCCTTCCAGGCCTCCGACTTCCCGCTTGATCGACGGTACGACCGACTGGTCGCGATCACCCGTTCCGGCACCACCACCGAGGTGCTCGACGTGATGCGTGCCTTCGGCGAGACCGCCCCGGTCACCGTGCTCACCGCGGACCGCGCCCAGCCGGCCGCCCAGATCGCCACGAACGCCGTGGTGCTGGACTTCGCCGACGAGCGTTCGGTCGTGCAGACCCGGTTCGCCACCAGCGTGCTCGCCCTGCTCCGCGCCGCCCTCGGCGAGGACCTGGAGGACGCCGCGACCGACGCCGAGGTGGCGGTACGCATGCCGCTGCCGGTGCACCCGGCCCTCTTCGACCAGATCACCTTCCTGGGCCGGGGCTGGACCGTCGGCCTCGCCGAGGAAGCCGCGCTCAAGTGCCGGGAGACTGCCGGTTTCTGGACCGAGTCGTACCCCGCAATGGATTACCGGCACGGCCCGATCTCGATCGCCGGCCCGCGCCGCGTCGTGTGGGCCTTCGGTGACGTCCCGGACGGCCTCACCGAAGAGGTGGAGGCGACCGGCGCCGCGTTCCTGCACAGCCGCCACCACGGCGGGTACGCCTCCCTCGGCAGCTGGGTCGGCGGACGTGAACCGCTCGACCCGATGGCCGACCTGATCCTGGCCCAGCGCGTCGCCGTGCTGCTCGCGACCACTCAGGGCCTGGACCCGGACAACCCACGCAACCTGACCCGCTCTGTAGTCCTGAAATGAGCCAAGCCGTCGTCGCCCTCGACGTGGGCGGCACCGGGATGAAGTGCGCCCTGGTCCGGCCGGACGGCACGGTTCACCACGAGGAACGCCACCCCACCCGGGCCGAGCGGGGCCCAGTCGCGGTCACCGAGAACATCCTGGAGATCGCCGAGTCGCTCGCAGGGAAGGCGCGCGCCGACGGACTCATCCCGGTCGCCACCGGCATCGCGGTGCCGGGGGTGGTCGACGAGGTCACCGGCGTCGCGGTCTGGTCCTCGAACGTGGGCTTCCGGGACGTACCCCTGAGAGATCTCGCACGGCAGAGGCTGGGCATGCCCGCCGCGCTCGGCCACGACGTCCGGGTGGGCGCCCTCGCCGAGGCGCGCCTCGGCGCCGGGCGCGGGCGCAGGCACGTGCTTTTTGTTGCCATCGGTACGGGCATCGCGGCCGGCCTGGTGGTGGACGGCTCCGGCTATTCGGGAGCGCACGGTGCGGCCGGCGAGCTCGGGCACGTCGTGGTCCGGCCGGGAGGTTCGCCCTGCGGCTGTGGCCTGCGCGGCTGCCTGGAGGCGGAGACCTCGGCGAAGTCGATCGGCCGGAAGTACGCGGAGCTGTCCGGCGAGCCCGGCGCCACCGCGTTCGACGTGGCGACCCGCGCCGCGGCGGGTGAGGAACTCGCCCGGAAGGTCTGGCAGGACGCGGTCGAGGCGCTCGCCGACGGTCTGCTGACCGCGCAGGCGCTCTACGACGTCGGAGTGATCGTGCTCGGCGGCGGGCTGGCCGAGGCCGGCGACGACCTGCTCCGGCCGGTGCGTGCCGCGCTCGCCGAGCGGGTCACCTTCCACCGGCCGCCGGAGATCGTCCGGGCCGAGCTGGGTGACACGGCCGGCTGCCTGGGCGCGGCTCTGCTCGCCCTCGACACCCTTGAAGAGGCCTCCCGATGAACGGCCGGATCGTCACCCCAGACGGAATTATCAACGGGCATATCGCCATAAATGGCGAAATGATCGAAGCGATCACCCCGGACGACACCACCGACGCCGCCGGCACCGACATCATCGTGCCCGGCTTCATCGACCTGCACTGCCACGGCGGCGGCGGGCACACCTTCACCACCGGCGACGCCGAGGCGGCCCGGAAGGCGGCCGCCTTCCACCTGCGGCACGGCACCACGACGATGCTGGCGAGCCTGGTCAGCTCACCGTTCGAGCTGATGCGGGACGCCGTCGAGGCGTACCAGCCGCTGGTCGCCGACGGCGTGATCGCCGGGATCCACTTCGAGGGCCCGTACCTCTCCCATGCGCGCTGCGGCGCGCAAAACCCCGCATACCTGCGAGACCCCGCGCCGGTCGAGCTCACCGAGCTGGTCAAGGCCGGTCCAGAGACGGTACGCATGATGACCATCGCCCCCGAGCTCCCCGGAGCCCTGGAGGCGATCACGTTCCTCCGCGATCACGGTGTGCTGGCGGCGATCGGGCACACCGACGCCTCGTACGATCAGACCCAGGCCGGAGTGGCAGCGGGCGCAACAGTGGGCACCCACCTCTTCAATGGAATGCGCCCGCCGCACCACCGCGAACCCGGACCGGTAGTCGGTCTTCTCTCGTCGATCGCGGCGGTCGAGCTGATCGCCGACAACATCCACCTGCACCCGGGCATGCTGGCCTTCGCCGCCCGCAGCGCCGGCCCGGACCGCGCCATCCTGATCACCGACGCGATGGACGCCACCGGCATGCCGGACGGGCGCTATGAGCTGGGCGGCCAGGAGGTAGTGGTCGCCGACCGGGTGGCCCGGCTCGCACACAACGGCTCGATCGCCGGCAGCACCCTGACCATGGACGTGGCGGTGCGCAACGCGGTCGCGGCCGGCCTGTCCCTGACCGAGGCGGCAACCATGGCCGCGACCACCCCGGCCCGCCTGCTGGGCCTCACCGACCGCGGCGCGATCACCCCAGGCCTCCGAGCCGACCTGGTGATCCTGGACGCCGACCTGAACCTGAAACAGGTAATCCACGCCGGCGTCCCGCTATAGGCCGGCGGGGCGTTCCCAGCCCTTCAGCGGCGGCAGGGGGATCGTGTCCCAGGGGATTCGGGTGAGGATGCGGGCCAGGACCAGGCCCAGCAGCACCCCGGCGACCGAGTCGGTCACCCAGTGGAAGCCCAGATAGACCGTGGTGCAGAAAACGATCACCACGGGCGCCACCCGGATCGCCAGCCACTCCCGGCGTGTCAGCTGCCGGTGCAGCAGTGCGGCCAGCAGCAGGGCCATCACGGTGTACCAGACCAGGACGTTGCCCATGTGCCCGGACGGATAACTCATCCCGTACTTGCCGATGGCCGCCGGGTTGAAGAGCTCGGTCTTGTCCGGGCCGGTGAAGGCGGGCGCGGCCCGGTCGAAGAGCAGTTTCGCCGGCCCGATCGTGAAGTAGGTCAGCACGAACGCCGCCGCGAACGGCAGCACCGCCCGCACCGACCTGGTCCGGTACAGCAGCAGGCCGGTCAGGATCAGTGAGATCGGGGTGAGCACCTGCCCACCCTGACCGAGATAGTTCAGCACCCGCGCGGGCCAGTAGACGACCGCCGGCTGGTGTGCGAACGCCCAGTCGGCCACCCGCTGGTCGAACGTCAGCAGGTGGCCGGAGGCGAGCGCCACGGTCAGGCCCGCGAAGGCTGCCACGGCCAACAGGTCAGGCCACCAGCTGGACGCCTGCCTGCGAAGTACAACGGTCACGTCAACAAAACTAGAGGTACGTGCGCAACCTGGCCGCCAGCAGGTCTCCCCGGACGCCCGAGTTGGGGCACCCACCGAAGTGATGCAGCGCCACAACCTTGTTGGTCCGCCGCGACAGCACCGGCGAACCGGACGAACCCCCCGCGGTGTCACAGAAGTACGAAATATCGGAATGCGCCGTATAGCCGGTGTAGTCCGGGTTCTCCACCGCGCAGTTGCTGGCCTTGTCCCCCTTGGCCCCGGCGATCTTGGTGGGTTCGCCGGCCGGGTGCTGTGGCACGTAGAGCTCCTGCCCCCGCACCGGCCTGCCGGTGTCGAAGGTGAGGTATCCGAACTTCTCCACCGTCGCGAACCCGTCGACCGAGAAGAGCGTGTAATCCAGCGTCTTGTCGGTGGCGAGCACCTTGTCGCCCCAGACCTTGGTGGGCTTGAAGACGTCGTACCCGCCGCACTTGGCGCACTGGTAGTTGAACCACACCTCGGTGTCGTACGCCTCGGTCGTCGACGTGAGGCAGTGGTTGTTGGTGATCATCCGGTTCTGCGGGCCGACACGCCAGCCGGTGCAGAGCTCGGTCCCGTTGATCAGGAGCCGGGCGATCGCCTTCGACTTGGTGTAGGCCACCGGGTCGGCCGACTGGTAACAGACCGCGTCGCTGGAGGTGTCCGCCCCGCAGACCGACTCCTCCCGGCCGGGCCCGGCCTTCTGCCGTTTGGAGGCCTTCTCGGTACGGTCGAAACCCTTGGCGACCCGGTCCACCCGCACCCCGAGATCGCCGAGCAGGTCGCCGAGACCCAGCGGATTGACCGCCCGGTGCATCCGGACCACCGCGGTCTCCCCGGTGATCGACATGGCCCAGCGGCTGGACTCCGGATCCTTCGGGGCGTCGTATCGGTAACTCTCGGTGCCCTCGGGGTTGGAGACGGTCAGATAATCCCCGGGCAGCATCGCCATCCGGTCGAAGTGCACCTTCACGTACGACGCGCCGGGGTAGTGGAACTTCTCCACCTTCGGCCCGGTCAGGTACTCCAGCACCCTGCGCACCGGCACCAGCTCGCCGATCCGCTCCCGTCCACCTGTCGCTTTCGCGGACTCGATGGGCCGTTTGCGCGTACCCGGGGAAGGCGGCGCGACGGAAGTCGCGGAGGGAGCCGCGGCAGAGGGCGTGGCCGGTGAGACGCTCGCGCTCTCCGAAGGTCTGGGTGTCGCCGTCGCACGCTCCGCGCGCGCCGATTCCTCGATGGTCGCGGCAGGTGCCTTCGCTTGCGCTGCCACTTCTTGGGTACGCGCTACCGCCGGCGATTCGTGCCAGATGCCGACCGGGCGATCGCCGGCCCGCGTGACCACTACCGCAGTGGCCGTGCCGGCCAGCGCGAAGGCGGCACACGTGCCGATGACGATGCCTGTCTTGCGTCGCATGCCACTCCCGTACGTCGTCGGCCGTTTCGCACCTGTGTAACGAGCCACGTACCTACGCGACGCGCCGAGCGAACGGGCACACTGGTGCGGTGCGCATCACCTCTGCCCTCATCGACCCCGCGCTCCTGGACCTGCCGTGGCACATTCCCCTGGAGGATTGGCCCGCAGATCACCTGGTCGCACTCCCGCAGGGCATTTCGCGGCACATCGTCCGGTTCGTCAAGCTGAACGACACCGTCTACGCGATGAAGGAGACCCGCGAGCGGATCGCCGAGAAGGAGTACGACCTCCTCCGCGCGCTCGAACGGATCGACTTCCCCGCGGTGCAGGCCGTGGCCATCGCGACCGACCGGCAGACCAAGGAGGGCGAACCTCTCGAGACCGTGCTGGTCACCCGGCACCTGCAGTTCTCACTGCCGTACCGCGCCCTGTTCTCCCGGGTGCTGCGGCCGGAGACGATGAACCGCCTGCTGGACGCGCTCGCCGCCCTGATCGTCCGGATGCACCTGACCGGCTTCTCCTGGGGTGACTGCTCGCTGTCGAACACGCTGTTCCGGCGGGACGCGGGCTCCTTCGCGGCGTACCTGGTGGACGCCGAGACCGGCAACCTGTACCCGAAGCTCTCCGAGGGCCAGCGCAGCGAGGACATCGAGATCCTGCGGCTGAACATCTTCGGCGAGTGCCTCGACCTGCAGGCCGCCGAGCTGCTGCACGAGTCGATCGACCCGATGTCCGTGGTCGACGACATCGTGGCCCGCTACGAACGGCTGTGGCACGAGGTCACGTACGAGCAGGAAGTGGCGAAGGACGCCCGGCACCACATCGAGCGCCGGATCCGCCGTCTCAACGAGATGGGCTTCGACGTCGCCGAGGTGTCTATGTCCACGATGGATGGCGGTTACCGGGTGCGGCCCAAGGTGGTCGACGCCGGGTACCACACCCGCCGGCTCATGCGGCTCACCGGACTCGACGCCGAGGAGAACCAGGCCCGGCAGCTGCTCAACGACCTGGATACGTACCGGGCGGAGAGCCACCTCACCGACGAGCAGCAGGCCGCCCATCGCTGGCTCACCGAGGTCTTCGAGCCGGTGGTCCGCGCCGTCCCGGCGAACCTGCGCCAGAAACTGGAGCCGCAGGAGATCTTCTCGCAGATCATCCAGCACAAGTGGCTGCTCTCCGAGCGGGCCGGCCGGGACGTCGGGATGGGTCCGGCCGTCGGGTCGTACCTGACCGAGGTCCTGGTCAACAAGCCGGACGAGCAGGCCGTGCTGGGTGTGGACGCGGACGATCTGAGCGCTGTGGAAGTGGAAGCCGGTCTTCGTTAGGTTTTGTCGGGTTGCCAGCTCGGCTTTTGTCAGGTCGCCAGCTCGCTTTCGTCAGGTCGCGAGCTCGACCAGGCCTCGGAGTCCGGCCCGGCGGGCGACCACCAGGATCCGGTCGCCCTCGGCCAGCACCCGGCGGCGGTCCGGCACCCAGTCGACCCACTCGCCGCCGTTCGCCGACATCCCGAGCACCCGTGACTCGCCCGGGTGCTCGGCGTGTTCCAGCGGCGCGCCGTCCAGCAGCGACCCGGCCGCGACGGTGACCGTGGCGACCAGCACGGCGTGCCGGTCGACCGGGATGGTGGTGTGCACGTCGCGTTCCAGCAGCGCGGCCGCGAAGACCGGCGCGCAGAGCCGGGACACGCTGCGCGACGTGTTGATCTGGAACGCGGACTCCATCCGCTGGGCGAAGTCGTCGTCGAAGAGCCGCAGCACCACCCGCAGGTCCTCGTGGTTGCTGCGGGCGCGCAGGGCCGCTTCCAGGTTTACCGGGTCGTTGGTGGAGAGCACCACCAGCGCCTGACAGGTGTCGATCGAGGCGGCCCGCAGCGTCTCCTCGGACGCCGCGTCGCCGGTGATCACCGGGATGCCTCGTTGCCGGGCCGGCTTCACGCCCGGTGCGTTCGGGTTCCGGTCGATCGCGACCACGCGTACGCCGAGGTCGTGCAACTGGCGCATCACCTGGGTGCCGACAGTGCCGAGCCCGACCAGCACCACGTGGTCGGCCAGCTCGCTGGTGAGACGGCCCTGCGTCAGCGCCAGACGCGCGTTGACCATGCCGTCCACCACGGCCGCCGTGATCAGCGGGATCAGCGCGAGGCCGGCGATGGTCAGTACGAGCTGGGCGGCCTGGGCGATCGCGTTGCGCCCCTCTTCCACATCGGACGAGCCGACCGCGGTCAGCAGGGTGATGTAGATCTGTTCCCAGAGGTTGTGCGGATTGTTGTCGTACCCGTTCAGGACCGCGCCGGCGACAAGCGTGGTGCCGATCGTGATCATGACGGCGATGCCCAGTTTCCGGCTCAGCGCGGCGCGTACCGCCCGTGCGAACGTGAGTATCCGCCGCGGCCGGCGACCGGCCCGGGACAGCAGCCGCCGGGTCACGTCCTCGCCGGGCGGGCGGCCGACCGCCTCGGCCAGCACCAGGTCGGTCGGCAGCATCTCGGCGGCGGACGGCTCGGCCGGTAGCACGCTCACATCACCGTCCGCGTCGGTGACGGTCAAGGTCAGGACGGTACGCCGGGCCGGGACGTCGGCCCGCTGTGCGACGTACAGCGTCCGGTTGGCCCGCCGGAAATGGGTCGGCGCGACCTCGCCGAGCGCCGCCGCGACGAAGGCCGGCGCCGCCATCTCGGCGTCGGAGAGCACCGCGCAGTCCGGGAAGAGCCGGTCGACGCTCTTGGACAGGCCACGGCTCGACATCCGGACCACCACCCGCAGAGTCGCCTCGACCTCGCGGGCACAGAGCGCGGCGTGCAGGTTGGTCATGTCGTCCGGCATGACCAGGGCAAGCGCCGTGGCACCGGCCAGTCCGGCTTCCTCGAACGCCTTCTCGTCCAGGCGATCGGCTTTCTGCCACTCGACGCCGCGGTCGGCCAGTCCGGCCAGATCGGGTACGTCCGCGCGTACCCGATGGGGAGTGATCACTGTGATCCGGATCCGGTCCCGTGAGTTCGCCAGCTCCTCGGCCAGCGTGTAGACCAGGGCATCCGCACCGCAGAGCACCAGGTGGAGACGGTTGTCCTCATCGGACTCGGGCTGGTTTGCCGGTAGAACACTCACGTTCGCAGATCGTAGTCAGCCGGAACCCCCGGCCGGGGCCGCTCGTTGCCCCATCCGAACCATTCGTCCGACTTGGTGGGTATTAGCCCGATGGGTATTGCATCGGCCCATCGACCGAAGCGGCTTGGAGATGATCAGTGCGGAAGTTGTGGTGTGCCGGAGCGATCGCCGGTGGGATCCTGCTCTTCGGGGCAGCGCCTGCCCTGGCAGACGAGAGTCCGCTGTCCGCGGCCCTGCAGGAGACCGGTGACTTGCGGGAGTTCGCTCCGCTCGCCTCGGACCCGCTCAGTGGACAGCCGCTGATCAATTATTCGGCGGGGGGCTTCGGGCGTACCGAAGCTGGTCGCACTGGAAAGAAGCCCGCGCCTCTCCTGCCCGCAGCCGACGTGGTGGGCGGGACCCTTCCGTCCGGCGTCGCTGCCGCCGCAGGCGGCAAGACGGCGAGCCGGACCCGCGGAGCGCTCGGCAGGCTGCCCAACCCGGGGCCGGCCGCCCTGGACGCCAAGGACGCGGCGTTCTCCAACCTGCCGTTCGAGACGCTGGTCAGCGGTGGGACGCAGAGTTTCACCGCGCTCGGGCCGGACGGGGTCGGCACCAATGGCGCCCCGAAGCCGGAGGCGGCTCGCAAGCCGGCTGAGCTGCCGGTGGTCGGTGGTGTCCAGCGGCGCCTTGATGATCTCGGCAATGATGTGGCCGGGTTGCCGCTCGGCGGGTCGCCGGTTCAGCTCCAGTCCGGCCGGGCAGTGCCGTCGTCTCCGTCTTCTGTCGCGCCTTCTTCCGAGCCGTCGCTCGCGCCTTCTGAGGCTCCGGCGGTCGCGCCTTCGTCCAGCGTTGCCGCTTCCCCCAGCGTCGCAGCCTCTCCCAGCGTCGCAGCCTCTCCCAGCGTCGCCGGGCGGGACAAGATCGACGACCCGCGTCTGCTCGAAGAGCCCACCGAGGGCCTCAACTGATTCTTTGATCCCAGCGAGAGCGCGCGCTGCCAGCGTCCAGCAGCGCGCGCTCTCGCGCAGCTTTTCCCTCAAGCAAACGAGAACAGTGCGAAATCGGTCTCCCGCACGCAGGCGAGAACCGTCGTGTTCCACGCGCAAGCGCCCGGCCGCACATCCCGCAGCAGCCCCATCTCGGCAGCCTCGTCGCCCACGTGAACCCCGGACAGCGAACGGCTGCTCACCGACGTCGTCAAACTGTCGGAAAACCGGAGGACGTTGCCGGCGTCAAGGCGTACCGCGACACCCGGCACGGTCCACATCGGATCACCACCGACATCCAGGAACGTGCTCGACTCGTCCGTCACCACCAGCAACGACCCGCCGACCGGGGTAAGTGAATCGACGTCGGGCACGTCACGACGCCAGACCTCGCCGCCCTTGACCGCGTCGACGGCCACCACCTGGTCCTTGTCATGGCTGTAACCGGCCGTCTCGACGAAACAGAGCCGCGCCTCACCGCACGGGGTCAGATCGCTCATCGAAGCCGCCGGCGCGGCGGTGTGCAGGGTCGCCGGCTCACCGAGCGTCTCCAGGTCATAGGCGAAGATCCGCTGAGCGTTTCCGGACTCCTGCACGAACAACCGTCCATCATGGGCGACCACTTCGTCGGAGGTGGAGGCGACACTGGGCCGGGCCTTGGCGATCTTTCCGGTGCGGATGTCCCGCACGCTGACCGACCGATCACTGTTGATCTGCACGAACCGGTCGTCGTCCGACACATTCGGCGAGAACGGCCGTCCCGCCGAACCCGCCGGCCCCGCCAGGTCCGCCGGAGTGGTGACCGTGACGACTGTCGTCGAGTCCGGATCTTTCTCCTCCCACCGGACCTTCCCGCTCGCCAGATCGAGCCCGAGCAGCCGCGACTCCACCCGGTCGACCAGCACCATCGTGTCCGCACCGATGTGCACGACGTCCGAACCGCCGAGCGGCCGGTTCCACAGGACCTTGCCGTCGTCGGCGCCGAGCACCCGCATCTGCGCCTTGCCGGTGCCGGATTCAAGATGCGAGAAGACCACCAGCCCGGTGGGCAGCGCGATCATCCGATCCCAGAGCGTCGAGACACCGGCCGCCGGATTGCTCCAGACGACCTCCCGGCTATCCGTGTCGACCGCGACCACACCGAGCCGCCCGTCCGCATCCGAGCTGGCGAAATAGGCCCGATCCCCGATCACCTCGGCGTCCGACCAGGCCGAGCTGATCGCCACCGCCGGATCAAACCGGGCGATCTCCTCCACCGGGTGAAAATCCAGCGCCCGGACACCCGGCCAGAAAACCACCGCGGCGGTCACGCCAAGCGCCACGGCGCCGGCCACCACCAAGATCAAAACCCGCTTCCGGTACGCCTTGACGACCGGTTCCTCACGAGTCGCCGGCATCGGCGGCGTCCCCGCGATCGTCCAGGTGGCGTCATCTTCCGGGCTCATCTGATGGGGCAGCTGATGTCCGGCCGCGACCGCGGCGGCCTCTGCCGTCGCCCAGGGGTCGACCGGCTCGGCGTACCCGTCCTTCTCCCCCGGAGACGCCATTACGCCACCCCTTCATCCACGACCGTTGTCGGCCCGTCATGCTACCGATCCCCAGGTAGCAGGTTTGCCGCCGCGCGACCTGGAGACGATCGTGATGTGCAGACCTTCCTGCCATACCCGGACTTCACGGGCAGCGCGCAGACCCTCGACCCGAAGCGGCTGGGCAAACAACGGGTCGAAACCATCCAGGTCCTCCGAGGCCTGATCCAGCCCGGCTACGGCTGGCGCCACCACCCGGCCGTCAAAATGTGGCAGGGATACGAGGAGGCCCTGGTCCGCTACGGCCTGGACATCTGCGCGGCCTGGACGGCCACCGGCCGAGCCGACACCTGCGCCGCAACCCTCCTGACCGACCTCCGAGCCGCAACCGGCATCACCACGATCCGCACAGCGGCCGAACTCTCCGCAGCCGGCGAGATGCCACCCTGGCTGGGCGACGAGCCCTTGCACAAAAGCCACCGCTCAGCCCTCCTACGCAAGGACCCAACCCACTACCGCCCCCTGTTCGGCCCCGACCTACCCGACGACCTCCCCTACATCTGGCCCCCACCAGCCCGCGCCAAAACCCCACAAAGCTGAGAGAACAACACCCACCCGCGAAGCCCGAGATCGCGACCCCGCCAATCGTGTCGACTTCGGGTTCGCTACGCCCCCAAACTCGACACGCACCGGCGGGGCACTCCCAGCGTGTCGAGTTGAGGCGCGTAGCGAACCCGGAATCGACACAGGCAGGCGGTTCGCGACGTGCGTGTTGATTTAGGGCGCGTAGCGAACCCGAAGTCGACACGCACGCTCTGGGCTGCGGGATCTTGGGCTTCGGGCCCCCGCGGGATGTGGTTCGGGGACCAAGATTGCCACGAGAGGGCGGGCGAAAGGGCCGAAAGCGATCTAGGCCCGGGCTTCCGCTGCCTGCCGGATTTCGGATGGTCAGCTGGGTTGGTTGCGGGCGTCCGTTGGGGGGATTTCTGGGGTTGGCTCGCTCAGGTCCCAGCTCAGGAGGGTGAAGGTCATTTCCTCGCAGGCTCCGGCTCGGCGGTACGTGGCCAGGGCTGCCTTGTTGTCGGACTCGGTGGCTACCCACATGCCGTAACAGCCGTTCTCGCGGGCGATCTTGGCGAGGGACTCGACCAGGGCGCTTCCCACCCCCTGCAGGCGGGCCACCGGGGCCACGCCCAGCTCGTAGACCAGCATCTCGGTGCCCTTGTCCGGGTGGGTGGTCTCCACGCCGCTGATCATGCCGACCGGGCGGTTCTGCTCGTCGTACGCCAGGAGGAGGTGGTGGTTCGCGTCGGACAGGAAGCGGGTGGTGGCCTCCTCCAGCGGGGGCGTGTCGAAGAGGTCGGCCGCGCGGTGGACCTCGGAGGCCGCGGTTACTCGTTCGATACGCATTGCGCCACGATAGCCATCCGCCGATGGGTGAACTGAGCGAAACCCGCGCCGGGGCCGGCGGCGGGACGCGCCGGGCCGGGGCCGTCAGGGGCGGAAAATGACTGGGCTTGTGGTCGGGCGTACCCAAAAAAAGCGTGACCTCCCCGAATGGAGAGGCCACGCCTGGTTTTCAGTTTCAGATGCGCTGGCCGGAGCCGGCGTTGAAGACGTGCAGGGCGCTGGGGTTCGGCTTGATGTAGACCGTCTCGCCCATGCTCGGCATGTAACGACGCTCGGTGCGGACGACGAAGCGCTCGGAAGCGCCGCCGACCTCGGAGTGGCCGTAGACGTTGGCGTCCGAACCGAGGTCCTCGACCAGGTCGACGACGATCGGGAGAGCGCCGGTCGACTCGGTGACCACCTCAGCGGCCTCCGGGCGGAAACCGACGGTGACCTTGCCGTCGCCACCCTGCTGGGCGGCGGCGACCTGCTCGCGGGTCAGCGGGAGGTTCAGCGCACCGAACGTCGCGCCCGACTCGGTGAGCGGGACCGTCTTGATGTTCATGGCCGGGGAGCCCATGAAGCCGGCGACGAAGACGTTGCCGGGGGTGTCGTAAAGCGCCCGCGGGGTGTCGACCTGCTGGAGGACACCGTCGAGCATGACGGCGACCCGGTGGCCCATCGTCATGGCCTCGACCTGGTCGTGGGTCACGTAAACGGTGGTGACACCGAGCTTCGCCTGCAGCGAGGCGATCTGCGAACGGGTCTGGACGCGGAGCTTGGCGTCGAGGTTCGACAGCGGCTCGTCCATGAGGAAGACCTGCGGCTGACGCACGATCGCGCGGCCCATCGCGACACGCTGACGCTGACCACCGGAGAGCGCCTTCGGCTTACGCGAAAGGTATTCCTCCAGCTGGAGCAGCGCGGCGGCTTCCTTGACCGCGCGGTCGATCTCCGACTTCGGAGTCTTGCGCAGCTTCAGGGCGAAGGCCATGTTCTCGTACACCGTCATGTGCGGGTACAGCGCGTAGTTCTGGAACACCATCGCGATGTCACGGGACTTCGGCGGGAGGTTCGTGACGTCCTTGTCGTTGATCAGGATGCGACCGCGGTCGACATCCTCAAGGCCGGCGAGCATGCGCAGGCTGGTGGACTTGCCACAGCCGGAAGGGCCGACCAGAACGAGGAACTCACCGTCGCCGATCTCGAGGTTCAGCTCGTTGACGGCGGGACGCTCAGAGCCCGGGTAGATCCGGGAGGCCTTGTCGTAAGTGACGGTAGCCATGGTGAATCGACTTCCTTTCCACCGGCAGGAACGTGCCGGACGATCCGAGTAGAAGGAACTGCCTGGCAAACGTAATTGTTTTTCACCGTCATGCCAAGATGGCAGCCAAATCACCGGACGTTATGCTGAGGCCTGATACGCCCCTGTAGCTCAGATGGCTAGAGCACCCGTCTTGTAAACGGGAGGTCGTCGGTTCGATCCCGACCGGGGGCTCGCCGAGGCCGGAGTCTACCTGCGGAGAGCGCAGGTGGGTCGGCTCGCTTCGCTTGCCGGGGGGCCGAGCCCCCCGAACCCCCCACGTTGACTGTTGGTTGCGCTCTGTGGGTGGTTGCGCCCCCCTTGGGTACGCACGGAGCGGGTCAGCGGTTCTCGATGCGCCAGAGTTCTAGGGTTCGTCTGACGCCGCCGATTGCTAGCAGGGTGCCGGTGGGGTTGATGTCTACGCTGGCGATGATGTCTTGGCCGGTCAGCTCGTCTAGTAGGCGGCCGGTTTCGGTGTTCCATAGGCGGACGTTGCCGCCCGTGTCGCCGGAGGCCAGGAATTTGCCGTCGGGGGAGAATGCCAGGTTTGTGGTGATCTCGCCGCTGGTCTTGAAGGTTCGCAGCTGGGTGCCGGTGCTGATCTGCCAGAGGCGGACGGTGCCGTCCTTGCTTGCGCTCGCCAGCAGGTCGTCGTCGGCGGGGTGGAACATCACCTCGTACACCGTGTCGGTGTGGCCTTTCAGGGTGGCCGTTGGTTTCCGGCTGGCCAGGTCCCACACCACGACGTCCTGTTCGCCCCGGCCGGCCGCGAGGGACTTGCCGTCGCCGCTGAGCGCCACGCCGAAGACGGCGGTGTTCGGCGCCGAGTCGAGCAGCCCGCGGTCCGATCCTCCGCCGAGATCACGCAGCCGTACGTCACCGCCGGCGCTTGCCACGGCCACGGTCGAGCCGCCGTCGATGAGCGCGAGCAGCGGAGGGTACGGCGCGGAGGCTGCCGCGCCGGTGAGCTTGCCGGACTGACGGCCGGTCTCGACATCCCAGAGGCGAACGGTGTTGTCCAAGCCGCCGGAAACCAGCCCGCGACTGTCGGACGTGAATTCAAGGTCGATCACCTTGCCCTCGTGGCCCCGCAACGTGGGCAGCTCCCGGCTGGTTGCGGTCTCCCACACCCGTACGGTTCCGTCGTCGGCGGCTCCGGCCACGTAGCGGCCGTCGGGGCTGAAGCGGACGCACTCGACCACGTCGGTGAAACCGGTCAGCACGGCGGCGGCGCTGAGAGTCGGATCGGCTGGTGTGTTCCGAGGCTCAATGAAGTCGTCGCCTTTGCCGAGCGCGACGATGGCGAGCAGCGCGAAGACCAGAACCAGCACGACCGCAGCGATGGTGTGCGATGACTGCCAGTCGTCGTCCTGGTCCGCCGCGCGGTTGGCCTGGAGGCCGGGTGACCAGGCCGGTGGAAGCACGGCCGTAGGCGTGGCTTGAAGCGGCACGGACACGGGTGTGGCTTGAAGCTGCACGGGCGCAGGGGCGGGCGCAGGCGCAGATGCCGGGGCGGGCGCGGGCGCAGATGCCGGGGCGGGCGCGGGCGCAGATGCCGGGGCGGGCGCAGGGACGGGCGCGGGTGCCGGGGCAGGGACGGGCGTAGGCGCCGGCGCGGCGGCTGGAAGGGCTGATGGGAGGGCTGCTGGCTGGTCGGCGTGGAGGCTGCCCTCGGCGACGATCAACTCGGGCTGGTCGATGACCGTCGGGACGATCCGGAGCCGCCGGTGCAGCAGGGTGCTGACGAGCGGGATCCGGCCAGAACCGCCAACCAGGAAAACGCCCGCGACGGCTTCGGGGGCTACCCCCGCCTCCCGGAGCACCGCGAGCGTGAGGTCGACGGTCCGGTCGAGCAGCGGGCGCGCCGCCGCGTCGAACTCGTCCCGCGTGACGTGCAGATCAACCCCGACCAGCGGCAGGTGCAGGTCGGCGCTCGTATGCCTGGACAGCAGCTCCTTGGCAGCGCGTGCGCCCTGCCAGACCGCGTACCGGGCCTGATGCTCGGCGGCCGTCTGCGGCCAGTCCAGCCGGCCCCAGGCCTCCTGGGCGTCGGTGTGTGCCCGGGCATGCTCGACGATCGTGGTGTCGAGATCCCGGCCACCGACGTCGATGCCACTGCTGGCCAGCACCGTGAAACCAGCGGGCACCGCGGAACCATCGGGCACGGTGGAACCAGCCGACGACCCGCCGCGACCGGCCGGCACCGCGGAACCGGCCGGGGTCAACCGGACCACGCTCACGTCGAACGTACCCGCGCCGAGGTCGTAGATGACAAGGCTCTGCCCGGATGCGAAGCGGTGACCGAGGACGGTGACGAAGTAGGCCGCCGCGGCGACCGGTTCGGTGACGAACACGACCGGGCCGAGGCCGGCGCGGCCGGCGGCCTCGGTCAGCACACCGAGGCGGGCAGGCCCCCAGCCGGCGGGGTGTGTCAGCACGATCTCGTCGGGCGGGCCACCGGCGGCCCGGCGGGCCTCGTCCAGCACCCGTCGCAGGACGGCGGCGAACAGGTCGGCGACGGCGTACTCCTGCTCGCCCAGCCAGGCGGTGTCGTCGTCGACCAGACGTTTCGGGGCGGCCTCGTAAGCGCCGGGTGATGCGACCGCGGCCCGCGCGGCGTCGGCGCCGGTCAGCAGCGTGCCGTCGGGACCGGCGAAAACGCCGGACGGCATGAGCGGTGAGGCGTCGAACAGCAGCGGGCGGATCTGCCCGTCCCGCCCGGCGAGCATCGCGACGGTCGTGGTGGTGCCGAAATCGATTCCGAGCCGTACCCGAGCGTCAGCCACGGGCCACACCGCCGGCCGCCGAGTCGATCCCAGCCCCGGCTCCGGACCGCCACCACTGTCGCAACGCGGCGAAGACCGGCACCCGCACCACCACGGAGACGGTGAGCGCGGCCAGCCCGGCGCCGTACAGCCGATCGGCGTCGGTGAGAACCGCCCAGCTGTAGAGCAGGACCAGCGCGAGCTGCATCAGCGACACCACGAGGAACGGCCAGGTCAGCACCCGGATCGGCCGGGGCACGCCGGCCGAGGCAGCGGCCAGGAACAGCGTGGTGACGACCAGATCAGCGGCGACCACCAGCCCTCCGGCGCCCTCACCGAGGTAGACGATGTCGGTGAAATTCCGATACGCGATCCCGAGCAACGGCAGGAGCAGGCTGAGTACGGCGGCGAGCACCGCGGCGAGAGCGAGGACACGGGCTTTGGCAGGCAACGGCCGGCGTGACGACACCTCAGAGATCGTAATCGATACGGCAAGCGTCCGATACGCAGCGGAACCGCGCGATCACTGCAAGAGGGCTCCACTCGTTGATCTTGCATGAGTTCCGTACTGGTGACCGCGCTTGTCGCGGTCCTGACCCTGCCCCTCTCAGGACCTCCGTCCGAGTGGACTCAGCCCGGGTACGGCCCGGGCGCGACCTTCTACAACCCGCTGGAAAACGGCCTTGATCCGTCGAAGCTCGTCAAACGGTGGGAGATCCCGACCCACGGCTCACCGGAGTGTGAAATCGGCCGGGAGCCGCTGATCGCGGGCGGCAACGTCTATTCCAGCGCGGCGGGAGGCTTCGCCGCTTTCGACCCGGCGACCGGCGCCCGGCGCTGGTTCACCAAGCTGGTCCGCCGCGGGATCACCCGGATGGCGATCGC
The DNA here is from genome assembly GCF_003259845.1 of Actinoplanes lutulentus. Taxonomy (GTDB): domain Bacteria; phylum Actinomycetota; class Actinomycetes; order Mycobacteriales; family Micromonosporaceae; genus Actinoplanes; species Actinoplanes lutulentus. The sequence goes on along the minus strand of NZ_QLMJ01000006.1, from coordinate 81,847 downwards.
CGACGGCAAGATCGTCACGCTCACCTACACCTGCGACGGCCAGGGCAGCTTCCTGACCGCCTTCTCCGCCACGACCGGAACCCGGCTGTGGGAGGTCCCGATCGGCGGGCCGGCGCAGGACATGGTGGTGGATCGGGGTGTGGCAGTGGTCGACACCCGGCCGGACTACACGCTCAGCACCACGGGTTACCGGCTCGGCGACGGCGGCCGGCTGTGGCGGCTCACCGGGACCCGGGGCGACGGCCTGCTCTCCTCCGGCGGACGGCTGCTGCTGCGCACCAACGAGAGCGGCGCCCGGGCCGTGGACATCAAGACCGGCGGAACCGTCTGGCAGACCACACAGAATTGGTACGCCGTAGGCAGCGACCCGGCCGGCACCAGGTTCTACGTCAGCGGCACCGGCGGCGCCCTGGCCGCGGTGAACGCGGCGAACGGCTCGACGATCTGGAAGTCCGACGTACCGTCGCCGGGCGTGACCGCCGACGACAAGCGGGTTTACCTGCCGCGTTATCGCAGCGTGCTCTGCCTCGACGCGGGGACCGGCCGCAAGCTCTGGTCGGTGCACCTGCCGGACGCGGCGGGCCAGCCGGTACGCGCGGGCGCCCTGCTGTTCAGCCCGTCCGGAATCGACTCACCGCTGTCGATCGTCGACGCGGTGACCGGCAGGGCGATGAAGGGCGGGATGCCGAGCGACCAGCATTACCCGCCGGCTGTCGCGGGCGGCCGCCTGTTCCTCACGGACGGCGACCGCCTGCGCGCGTATTTCTAGCCCTCAGGCCCGCCGGCGACGGCTGACCTCGGCGAGGGTCACCGCGGCCGCCACGCTGGCGTTCAAGGACTCCACGTCGGAGGCCATCGGGATGCCGACCCGCAGGTCACAGGTCTCGCCGACCAGGCGGGACAGCCCACGGCCCTCCGAGCCCACCACCACGAGCAGCGGGCCGACCGCCGCCTCGAGCTGGTACAGGTCGGTCTCACCGTCCGCGTCCAGCCCGATCGCGATGAACCCGGCCTTCTGCGCCGCCTTGATGGCACGGGTCAGGTTCACCACCTGGGAGACCGGCACACGGGCCGCCGCGCCGGCGCTGGTACGCCACGCCGTCGCGGTGATCCCGGCCGCACGCCGCTCGGTCATGAACACGCCGTGCCCACCGAACGCGGCGACCGAGCGGATCACGGCGCCGAGGTTGCGCGGGTCGGTGATGCCGTCGAGCGCGACCAGCAGCGGGGCGGTCTGCTCCAGCGACGCCGCGACGAGGTCGTCGAAGTCCTCGTACGCGAAAGGCGGCACCTGAAGGCCGACGCCCTGGTGCAGCACGCCACCGGTCATCCGGTCGAGCTCGTTGCGGCTGATCTCCAGGATCGGGATGCCCCGGTCGCCGGAGGTCCGGACGATCTCGGTGATCCGGTCGTCGATGTCGATGCCCACCGCCACGTAGAGCGCGGTCGCCGGCACCAGCGCACGCAGCGCCTCGACCACCGGGTTGCGGCCGAGCAGCAGCTCGGGGCCTTCCTTGGTGGGGTTGGACTTGCGGCCCGGTGCGACCCGGGGACCGCGCGGACCGGAGGCCCGGCCGCCACGAGCAGCGGCGGTGGCCCGGGTCATGCTCGTGCCACGGCCACCGCCCCGGCCCCAGGTGGTGTCCTTGGTGCCCGGCGCGCCGATCTTGGGCGCCCGGCCCTCGGCTGCCGCGGCGCGGCGCTCTTTGTCCTGCTTGCGGGCGGTCTTCTCGGGCAGCTTCTCGGTGCCCGAGTAACCCTTGTGCCACGGGCGCTCGTCGGCGGGCAGGGTCTTGCCCCGGCCCTTGAGGCTCCCGCGGTTCTTGCCGCCGGAGCCCATGGCGGCGCCCTTCTTGGAAGTGGAGCGCTTGCTCGCGTTGTGAGTATTTCCTGGCATCAGTGCTCTCCTACCGTCCAGCGCGGCCCGGTCGGAGTGTCCTCCACCTGAATACCCGCGTTCTTGAGCTGGTCCCGCACCGAGTCGGCGGCAGCCCAGTCTTTCCGTGCGCGGGCCTGAGCCCGCTGTTCCAGTGCCAGGGCGACGAGTCCGTCGACCACCGGCTTCAGGTCGTTGCCGTTCTCGCCGCTGTTGTCCCACGCGGGGTCGAGCGGGTCGATCCCGAGCACACCCAGCATGGCCCGGACCGCGGTGAGCGCGCCCCGGATCCCGGCCTCGTCGCCGGCGGCGAGCGCGGTGTTGCCCTCACGGATCGTGTCGTGCACGACGGCGAGCGCGGCCGAGGTGTTCAGGTCGTCGTGCATCGCGTCGGCGAACGCGGGCGGCACCGTCTTGGGCCGGCCGGGGCCGACCACCTCGACGGAGCGCTGCACGAACCCCTCGATCCGGCGGTACGCCACGGCGGCCTCGCGCAGCGCCTCCTCGGAGTAGTCGATCCGGGAGCGGTAGTGCGGGGAGGCCAGGTAGTAGCGCACCTCGACCGGGCGGATGCCGGACTCGACCAGCGAGTCCAGGTCGATCACGTTACCCAGCGATTTGCTCATCTTGGACTCGCCGAGGTTGAGCAGCGCGTGGTGCACCCAGTAACGGGCGAAACCGAGGCCGGCCGCCTTGGACTGGGCGATCTCGTTCTCGTGGTGCGGGAAGGTCAGGTCGAGGCCGCCACCGTGGATGTCGAACTCGTCACCCAGGTAACGCCGGGCCATCGCGGAGCACTCGATGTGCCAGCCGGGCCGGCCCCTGCCCCAGGGCGAGGGCCAGGTGGCGTCATCGGGTTCGGTCTCCTTGACGCCTTTCCAGAGCGCGAAGTCTCGCGCGTCCTTCTTGTGGCGGTCGGGAGCGTCACCGGCAGAGCGCATGTCGGACGGCTTCTGGCCGGACAAAGCGCCGTACTCCGGGAACGACGACACATCGAAATACACGTCACCGCCCTCGGCGGCGTACGCATTACCGCTGGAGATCAGCGACTGGATCAAGGCGTGCATCTCGGTGATGTGCCCGGTCGCCAGCGGCTCGTAGGTCGGCGGCAGAACGTTCAGCGAGCGGTAGTCACGGTCCAGCAGCAGACGGTTCTCGAAGGCGATGGCCCAGAACGGACGTTTCTGCTCCTGCGATTTCTGCAGGATCTTGTCATCGACGTCCGTCACGTTGCGGACGAAGGTCACCTCGAAGCCGGTGTGCAACAGCCAGCGGCGCAGGACGTCGTAGTTGACGGCGGACCGGAGATGCCCGATGTGTGGTGAAGACTGCACGGTGAGACCACACAGGTAGATCCCCGCCTGACCGGGGGTCATCGGGACGAAATCCCGGACCGATCGGGTCGCGGTGTCATACAAGCGCAGCGTCACCGTACAAGGGTACCGGCACTAAATAGCAGAAGGCCGCCCCACCTCAGCGGGGCGGCCTTCCAAAGATCAACAGATGAGGATCAGCGTCCGCCGACCGCCGCATAGGCGTCGACGATGCCGTATCCGTAGAACCCGTTGAACTGCTTGCTGCCCTCGCAGAGCGCGTCGAACTCGGCCGGGCGGCCCTCGTTCGCGTAGCTCACCAGGCGCGGGGTCGGGCAGGCCTGCTCGGCCGCCGACTTGTAGAGCTGCTTCTCGACCACGTTCGGGTCGAGGGTGATGCCACCACGACGCCAGTCGGTCTTGCCGTAACGGCTGACGATCAGCGCGGCGACACCGGCGGCGTGCGGCGACGCCATCGAGGTGCCCTGCAGGTACGTGTAGTACCCGCACTTGCCGGCCTTCGTGCAGTCCTTGAAGACCAGGCCCTCACCGGCGGGCAGGATGTTGCCGGCCGCGTCCACCAGCTCTTCCTCGATCAGCACGTTGAGCGGGTAGCTGGAGAGGATCCGGTTGCCCGGGGTGTTGTAGGTCGGGGTGCCGAAGCCGTCACGGGCGTAACCACCCGGGGCAGCGACCGAGATCTGCTCAAGACCGTAGTTGCTGAAGTCGGCCTTCTTGCCCGACGGGCCCACCGACGAGACGCCGATGACGTGCGGGCCTTCGACCGGCAGGTCCCAGCAGGAGCTGTTGTCGATCGGACGCTCGTACGGGTCGGCGCCGTAGTCCGGGCTGGAGATGTCGGTCCGCGGCTTGCCGAGGTCCTCGTGGTTGTTGCCGAGCGCGCCGACCAGGGTGACACCCTTGCGGTGCGCGTAGTTCAGCGCCCGCTTCATGCCGGCGATGATGGCCCGCTGCTCCGCCTGGTCCTCGGCGCTGTCCGCCGGGTTGGACGTGCAGTTGTAGAGCCACGGGTCGACGTAGAACGACATGTTGACCACGTCGATGCCGACGTCAGCGGCGTGGGTGAGGCCGTTGACCACCGGGTCGAGGAAGAAGTAGCCGGAGTCCTGGCCGGCCTTGAGCTCGACCAGCGTGACGTCCGGGGCGACACCGGAGATGCCGGTGCCGTTCGCCGCGGCGCCGACCGTGCCGGCCACGTGGGTGCCGTGCCCGCCGTCGTCGGTGCCGACCGGGTCGAGGCAGCTCGCGACCTCACACGGACCGTCGATGTCGGTGATGTCCGGCGCGAAGTTGCGGGAGAGCTTGGTGCTGAAGTGCGGCGCCAAGTCCGGGTTGGACGCGTCCAGACCGGTGTCCAGGATGCCGACGGTCACGCCCCGCTCGCCGGACTCGATCTTGCGAGCCTTGTCGGCACGGATCTGCTTGAGACCCCAGAGCTTGTCGTCCAGCGGGTCCAGCTTCGGGCCCTTGGCCGAGGAACCCTTTCCGGAATGCCCGGTCTTCTCCACCTTTTCCAGACCATTCGGCGCCTGGCCGATTGCCCGGCGCTCGGAAGCACCGATCAGCGCACCCGACTTGATGGCTTTCGCAGTGAATTTCGTGTCTTTCGAGGTAACCCGATAGACGCCGACCGAGTCGTTGCCGGTCACGATCGTGCCGCCGGCGGCCTTGATGGCGGCCGAGGCCTCCGCGGCCGAGGCGCCGTCGGCGGCCACGACGGTGTAATCGACCGCGTTACCTGGCTCGGCAACGGCCGAACCAGGTACGACGGTCAAGAAAGCCAGACCGGTCGCTGTAACGACCGCCCCCGTGATGACGCGTCTTCTCATGGAATTCGCTCCTAGTGTTTGGACTAGGACGAATCAGATCGAGAAACATCGCTCAACACAAGATGAACGTCAGTCAATTTACGGACGGGTCATACGGAGCACATCAAGAGCGTCGTCCAACTGCTGCTCAGTGAGCTTTCCCGAAACCACGTGACCGCGTTCGATCACGACCTCGCGGATGGTCCGCTCGGTGGCGAGCGCCTGCTTCGCGATCGCGGCGGCCTCGTCGTACCCCAGGTACCGATTGAGCGGGGTGACGATCGAGGGCGAGCCTTCCGCGTACGCCCGGGCCACCTCCACGTTCGCCTCCAGGCCCGTGACGCACCGGTCGGCGAACTGGCGGGAGACCGCGGCCAGCAGGCGGATCGATTCGAGCAGGTTGCGGGCCATCACCGGCAGCATCACGTTGAGCTCGAAGTCGCCCTGTGTCCCGGAAAAGGCCACCGTCGCGTCGTTGCCGATCACCTGCGCACAGACCTGGCGTACCGCCTCGGGCACCACCGGGTTCACCTTGCCCGGCATGATCGACGAGCCGGGCTGCAGGTCGGGCAGGCGCAGCTCACGCAGGCCGGCCCGGGGGCCGGAGCCCATCCAGCGGATGTCGTTGGCGATCTTGTAGAGGCCGACGGCCACCACGCGCAGCTGGCCGGACGCCTCGACCAGCGCGTCCCGGGCACCCTGCGCCTCGAAGTGGTCGCGTGCCTCGGTCAGCGGCAGACCGGTCTCCTCGCGGAGCAGCTCGATCACCGTGGGCGCGAAACCGGGCGGCGTGTTCACCCCGGTGCCGACAGCGGTGCCGCCGAGCGGCAGTTCACCGAGCCTCGGCAGGGTGGCGGTGAGCCGCTCGACGCCGTTGGCGACCTGTTGCGCGTACCCGTTGAATTCCTGGCCGAGGGTGACCGGCGTGGCGTCCATGAGGTGGGTGCGACCGCTCTTGACCACATCTGCCCAAGCAGCCGCCTTTCCCCGAAGCGCCTCCTCCAGAAAACGAAGAGCAGGGATCAGATCGGCGCTGACCGCCTCGGTCGCCGCCAGGTGGATCGACGACGGGAAGACGTCGTTGCTGGACTGCGACGCGTTGACATGGTCGTTCGGGTGCACCGCGCTGCCCAGGTCGCGCGATGCGAGCGTCGCGATCACCTCGTTGGCGTTCATGTTCGACGAGGTGCCCGAGCCGGTCTGGAAGACGTCGACCGGGAACTGATCGTCGTAACCACCCGCGACGACCTGCGCCGCGGCGGCCGCGATCGCGTCGGCGAGGTCTTTCTCCAGCACCCCGAGGCTCGTGTTGGCCCGCGCCGCGGCGCCCTTGATCCGGGCCAGCGCCCGGATGTGCGCCGGTTCCAGCCCACGCCCAGAGATCGGGAAGTTCTCCACCGCGCGCTGCGTCTGCGCCCGCCACAGCGCGTCCGCCGGAACCTTGACCTCGCCCATGGTGTCGCGTTCGATCCGGAAGCCACTCTCGTCAGTCGTCACGGTTTCATCCTCTCTCGACGATTCGGCCGCTGCCGTCGATCGTGGTGATCCCCATCTGGTTGAAAAGCTCACATGCGTTCGCCCGGAGCCTGACGGCTTCCGGATCGTCGTGGTCCAGGCAAGCGGCCAGCCCGGCCTGTGCGTGGGCCATCGGGTACGGGAGACGCGCTGCCGTGGCGATCCGGAGCGCGTGTCCGTACATGGCACGGGCGGCCGTGACATCGCCGCACAGCCGCAGGGTGTCCGCGTAATCGTTGCGGAACTCCGACTCGTGCAGGGCGTCCCGGGCCTCCACCACGAAGTCCAGGGCTCGCTGATGCGCGGCCACCGCCTCGGCACACCGCCCGGAGTCACGCAGCAATCGGGCCCGGTCGTTGTTGGCGTCGGCGAGAACCGCCCGGAACCCGGCCTGCTCGGCGAGGCGCATCGCCACGGTGACGTAGTACAGCGCCCGTTCCACTCCGATCGTGCCCATCGCGTACTTGAACCGTCCCGCGGCCAGCAGCGAACCCGCGATCGAGCCGCGATCCTTCGTCTCGATGCCGTACATCAGCCGGAGATGGGTGTAATGCAGCGCCTCGCCGGTCCGGCCCAGCCGGTGCAGCGAGGCGGCGATGACGGCGAACGCCGACACGGCCTTGCCAGCCCAGCCCCTGCTCAGCGTGGCGAGACGGAAACAGGTCCGCACCGCCTCGACGCTCTCGGCGAACCGGCCCTGCTGCCGGTAGATCATCCCCAGGTTGGCGTACACGTTGCTGGCCTTGTTGAGGTCCTGGAGCACCCGCGCGGACTGCAGCAGGTACCGCTCGGCCTTCTCGTGCTCGCCGGCCCGGGCGTACACCGAGGCCAGATAGTTCGCGGTGACGGCGATCGCGAATCGGTCACCGGAATGCTCGATCTTCTCCATCGCCAGCAGATGCAGGTCCCGGACGTCGTCCATGTAGGCGCGCACGAAAAGCCCCGGCCAGGAGGCCCGGACGATCTGCCAGGTGTAATCGTGCAGCCCGGCGGCTGCGGCCGCCTCGACGAACGCGGCCAGGTTGGGCCGTTGCCGCTCGAGCCGGACACCCGGATCCCCGAGCGCGTCCATCAGGTCCGGCCGCTCGGGCTTGCGGTCACCGATGTCGCCGAGCAGCACGCCACGGTGGCCGGGCGAGGCGGCCGCGATGAGGGCGTTCAGCTGGAAGTCCAGCGCACCGTTCAGGGCGGTCAGCCGTTCCTCGGCCGGCAGCTCGCCGGCGAGCGCACCGGCGTACTGCCGCAGCAGGTCGTGCAGCCTAAACAGCCCCGGTTCCGGTTCGTCCACCAGGTGCACGTCGACCAGGTCGTCGAGCACGCCGGCCGCCGCGTCTTCGGAGATCCCGGCGAGGGCCGCGACCGCGAGCGCGTCGAAGCTCGCACCGGGATGGATCCCGAGCAGGCGGAACACGTCGCGCGGCAGCTCCGGCAGCTGGCGGTAGGTGAGCGAGAAAGCGCCGGTCACGGTCCGGTCCTCGGCGGCCAGCTCGGGCAGAGCGGTCCCGCCCATCCGCAGCAGCAGGTCGGCCACCCGCCAGCGCGGCCGGTGCACCAGGCGTGCGCCGGCCAGGCGTACCGCCAGGGGCAGGCCACCGCAGCGCCGGACCACCTCGGCCGCCGCCTTGGGCTCGGCGGCCACCCGGTCACCGGCGATCCGTTGCAGCAGCGCCACCGCCTCGCCGGATTCGAGCAGCGGTAGCGACTCGACCCGGGCGCCGTCCAGCCCGGCCAGCCGGCGCCGGGTGGTGACCAGGGTGAGGCTGCCGGGCGAGGACGGGAGCAGGTCGGTGACCTGTGAACTCCCGGCGGCGTTGTCCAGCACTACCAGCACCTTGCGGCGGGCCATCTCGGTGCGCCAGAGCCCGATCCGGTCCACCGGGTCGAGCGGGATGTCGGCGGGCGCCAGGCCGAGCTGGCGGAGCAGCACGATCAGCGCGGCGGCCGGTTCGACCGGCGGCTGCTCGCTGTAACCGCGCAGGTCGACGTAGAGGTGCGCGTCCGGGAACCGCTCGCCGGCCGCCGTCGCGAGGTGCAACGCCAGAGTGGTCTTGCCGCTGCCGGCCATCCCGTCGATGACGAGCACGGCCGGGTCGTCCGTCTCGGTCTGCGCGAGGAGCCGGTCGACCAGCGCGGTCCGGCCGGTGAAGTCACCGACCGTGCGGGGCAGGCAGCGGACCGCTTTCCGCGCGGTGCCGGCCAGGATGCTCCGGTGCAGTTCCTGCAGCTCATGGCCGGGTTCGATGCCCAGCTCCTCGCGGAGGACATCGCGCGTCCGGCGGAACTCGGCGAGCGCGTCGGCCTTGCGCCCGGCCTGATCCAACGCGGTCATCAGCTGCCCGCGCAGCCGCTCCCGCAGCGGGAACCGCTCGACCCATCCGGCCAGCTCACCGAGCAGCTCCCGGGCCTGCCCGGCGGCCAGCTCCAGGCCGGCCCAGTCCTCCACCGCCATCGCGCGACGCTCGTCCAGCGAGGCCGCCGCCGCGCGGACCGCGGGCGCGTCGATCTCCGCGCAGGCGTCACCCTTCCAAAGATCAAGAGCTTTCTTGTACGCCCGCCGCGCGGCCCCCGGATCCTCCGCGGCTCTCGCCTGCTCGACCAGGCGCAGGAAGACCGTGGCATCCAGCTCGTCCTCGCCGGGCCGGATTCCGTACCCCGCCGGGTCGCTGAGGATGACGCCGGCCGGCAGCACCCGGCGCAACCGTGAGACGCAGGTCTGCAGCTGGCCGCGCGCGGTGGCCGGCGGGTCGGCGCCCCAGACCGCCTCGATGAGCTCACCCGGGCCGACGATCCGGCCGGGTCGCAGCAGCAGCATCGCGAGCACGACGCGGTCACGCCCTGCCGTAATTGCCACCTTCTGCTCGTCGACGGTGACGGAGAGTGGCCCTAGGATGCCGTAGCGCAATGTAGTCACCCGCCCCCCATGCCGTGATGGAAGCCTATCCGAGCAGGCAGGAGCGGATCGACAGCGAAACGAGAGCGGCCCCGGGCAGGCTGTCCTCAGCGCCGTCCCGCCGCCTGGGCGCCCCTCATGCGGCGGGGCGGCCCTGACGTCCAACGGGGGTGTGCGGCCCGTCCGTGGGTATCCCACGGACGGGCTGTTCGTATCTTGATGATCACTCTCGGTTGGACGCGGTAGCGAACGGAACGTACCGTCGGCTGGGTTCCCCGACCCGCGACGAAGAGGATCCCCCTGATGCGACGCGCCATCCTGGCCGCGCTCGCCGGTGGCGTCATGCTGACCGGCGCCGCCTGTGAGAGCGATGCGAACACCAGCGAGATCGCGGCACCGGCCGCCGTCACCGCTTCGGCCACACCGGCCACCACCGTGCCGAAACCGGACTACTCGGCGAACACCGAGAAGGTCTGCGGCCGCCTCGACGAGGTGTTCAGCGCCGCCCTGGGCGACTTCGGCACCGAGCTCGGCAAGATGATCGCCCACAAGGAGGCGAAGCAGACCGACGAGGCGGAGAAGGCCGAGAAATCAGCCGCCGCCGAGCTGAAATCGGTCGGCACCCAGATCCGCAAGGAAACGGCCGGCGCGGAGAACCCCGAGCTCAAGGAAGCCGGCGTCACGTCGGCCACCAAGATCGAGAAAAGCGCGAAGGACCGCAACTACATCGAAAAGATCAAGACCACCAAGGACCTGGACAAGACCCTGAAGGCCCAGCTCGCCGAGTGGCTGAGCCCGGTCGCGGGTTACTGCCGCTGAGCTGGTCGAAGGGCCCCCGCGGGGGCCCTTCACCTCAGCGCTTGCCGATGGTCAGCACCGGCTTGGGCTTGGTGACCTCGGCGAAGAAGTCCTCACCCTTGTCGTCGACGACGATGAAGGCGGGGAAGTCCTCGACCTCGATCTTCCAGACCGCTTCCATGCCGAGCTCCGGGAACTCCAGCACCTCGACGTGCCGGATGCAGTCCTGAGCCAGCCGGGCCGCCGGTCCGCCGATCGAGCCGAGATAGAACCCGCCGTACGTCTTGCACGCGTCGGTGACCTGCTGCGAGCGATTGCCCTTGGCGAGCATCACCATCGAGCCGCCGGACGCCTGGAACTTCTCCACGTACGAGTCCATCCGGCCGGCCGTGGTCGGACCGAATGATCCGGACGCGTACCCCTCGGGGGTCTTCGCCGGGCCGGCGTAATAAACCGCGTGGTCCCGCATGTACTGCGGCATCGGCTCACCGGCGTCCAGCCGCTCGGCGATCTTCGCGTGCGCGATGTCCCGGGCGACAACCAGCGGACCGGTCAGCGAGAGCCGGGTCTTCACCGGGTACTTGCTCAGCTCGGTGCGGATCTCCGACATCGGCCGGTTCAGGTCGATGTTGACGACCGGCGACGCGTCGAGCTCGGCCTCGGGAAGGTAGCGGGCCGGGTCGGTCTCCAGGCGCTCCAGCCAGACACCCGACGGGGTGATCTTCGCGACCGCCTGCCGGTCGGCCGAGCAGGAGACCGCGATCGCGACCGGGCAGGACGCGCCGTGCCGGGGCAGCCGGATCACCCGGACGTCGTGGCAGAAGTACCGTCCGCCGAACTGGGCGCCGATGCCGAAGTCGCGGGTCAGCTCCAGCACCGCGGCCTCCAGTTCGAGGTCGCGGAAGCCGTGCGCCAGCATCGTGCCGGACGTGGGCAGGTTGTCCAGGTACTTCGCACTGGCCAGCTTCGCGGTCTTCAGCGCGTGCTCGCCGCTGGTGCCGCCGACCACCACGGCCAGGTGGTACGGCGGGCAGGCCGACGTGCCGATCAGGCGCAGTTTCTCGTCCAGGAACTGCATCATCCGCTGCGGGTTGAGCAGCGCTTTCGTCTCCTGGTACAGGTACGACTTGTTTGCCGAGCCGCCGCCCTTGGCCATGAAGAGGAACTTGTACGCGTCGGGGTGGCCGCCCGGGTCCTCGGCGTAGAGCTCGATCTGCGCCGGCAGGTTCGTCCCGGTGTTCCGCTCGTCCCACATGGTCAGCGGCGCGAGCTGCGAGTACCGCAGATTCAGCCGGGTGTACGCCTGGTACACCCCGAGCGCGATCGCCGCCTCGTCAGCACCGTCGGTCAGCACGTGCCGGCCACGCTTGCCCATCACGATCGCGGTGCCGGTGTCCTGGCACATCGGCAGCACCCCGCCGGCCGCGATGTTCGCGTTGCGCAGCAGGTCCATCGCGACGAAGCGGTCGTTCGGCGACGCTTTCGGGTCGTCGATGATCGCGCGCAGCTGGGTGAGGTGCGCCGGGCGCAGGTAATGCGCGATGTCGTGCATCGCCTCGGCGGTGAGCGCGGTGAGCGCCGACGGCTCGACGGTCAGGAATCGCCGGCCACCCGGGCCCTCGACGACATCGACGCCCTCGTCGGTGACCAGACGGTACTCAGTCAGATCCTCGCCGGTCGGCAAGAGCGGCGAGTAGGTGAAAGCGGCGCCTCTGCTCATGAGCGGCAAGCCTAGGGCAGCGGACCCGCCCCGCGCGAACCCTCCCCGATCCTTCGCCCGACGGGAGACAAAACGGCGACGGAATCAGGCGAACGGCAGGTAGGCCATGTCCCGGCCGGAGACCGCGATCAAACCCTCCGGACCGACCGCGAAGACCTTCGCATCGGTACGCACATCGGCACGGACCACCCCGCTGGCCGGTGCCAACGCGGTGACCCGGTTCTTGGAGACGACGACAGCGGCGTACGGGGTGAGCGCCGCACCGGCCTTGTCCCGCCCGGTCTGCGTCCACACCGTCTTGCCCTTGCTGAACGAGTACCCACGCAGAGTGTCGTCCTTGCGGATGACCGCGTAGGTGTCGTTCACCGCGAGCACGTCGGAGTCCTTGTCGCCGTACCAGAGGTTGCGCCCGTCGTTCCCGTTGATCAGAACCTCACGGCCGTACGGGTCGACGCCGAGCACCACGTTGTACCCGCCGGCCGGGTCCTTCTCCTGCTCGCAGGCCGACCCGTTGTCCGCGGTACGCAGATTGAGCCCGTCCCGCCGCCACACCACCGCGTTGCCGGGCGGATCGGTCGCCACCACCTCGTAGTAACAGGTGCCGTCGGCCGGGGTTCCGTTCACCGTGAGCACCCGGCCGCCGACCACCACGACCTTCTGGTCCCGGGCCTCCCGCAGGGTCTGCACGAGCTTGCCGTTCGCCGTGTCGATCACCCGGATCTGCCCGTCGTTCGGCAGGCCCATCAGGCCGGGCAGCGCGGGCGGCCCGGCGATGTCGTCGTCCACCTCGTCGGACACCAGCCGCCGGGTGTCCGGCAGGTCGGGGTTGGCGGCGTCCAGCACGAACCCGATGCCTCCGGTGTCCACGCTCCAGAGCTGGCCACCGGCCTTCGGGTCCCAGGCGGTCAGCCGGCAGTCGTTGCCTTTGGAGCAGCTCAGGTCGACGATCGCGTCCTGGTACGTCCAGACGGCGCCGGCCGTGGTGTCCGATCGGCGTACCACCCCGGTCCGCGGGTCGAGCACCTGATAGCCCTTGGTGAGCAGCCGGCCGGTGACCACCACGGCGGCGGCGCCCGAGCCCGCGATCGAGGCCCAGTCGGCGTCCGACTTCCAGAGCGGGACGGCAGCGGTCAGCCCGTACGCCTCGACCGACGTCCGGTACTCGACGATCACCGCGTCGCCGACGATGGCAACGCTCTGCGGTGTGCCGCCGAGCGTCTGCTGCCAGCGGGTGCCAGGTGCCACCGGGCCGCTGGTGTTGACCCAGGACCACATCTGCGGGAACGGGTTCCACACGCCCGTCGTGGCGAGCACGGTGACGACCACCGCAGTGGTGAGCACCGTGTATCCCTTCCAGGAACCCCCGCCCGAGGCCATTGGAGCAGGGTAATGACCTAGATCGGCTCAGCCCGAGAGCACGGAATGCCCGTGTCGACGCTCTATTTCGCGTTATATGACGATTGGACCAGCGGCGCAGTCCGGTACGGAATCAGCTCCGCCAACGCGATGATCGTGTGCGCCCGGACGATCCCCTCGTACCCGACGATCTGGTCGATCACCCGCTGCAGATCGGCGTTCGCCCGGGCCACGATCCGGCACAGGATGTCGCCACTGCCGGTGATCGTGTGCGCCTCGAGGACTTCAGGAATGTCGGCCAGGTGCCCGGCGACGGCGTCATGCCCGTACCGTTGCCTGATCTCCAAGGTCACGAAGCTCGTGACGCCGAACCCGATCGCGGCCGGGACCACCTCGGGGCCGAAGCCTTTGATCGCGCCGCGCGCGATCAGCTTGTCGAGACGCGCCTGGACCGTGCCGCGCGCCACCGCGAGCCGCCGGGAAAGCTCCAGGACACCGATCCGCGGCTCCGTCCCCAGCAGTGCGATCAGCCGCGCGTCGAGGCCGTCGAGCTGAACAGTCTGCTCACCCATCCGGCGAAGTTACCGTACGGATTGCACAGGTTGACCAGCACAGATCCAAACTGTTGCCCAGGACAGAGCCGTGCGCCACTGTCACGGCACAACCACGCGGCGCTCTGGGACACTGAGATCAAAGACCGGGCCGCAGGGAACGGTCAGGCTGTCGTGTAAAGGTTTGCCCATGAGTTCGCTTCCCGCGGGTTGGTACAAGGACCCGGCCGACACCAGTACCCAGCGCTACTGGGACGGTGACGGCTGGCTGGGCAAGGCCATCCCGGCCGACGAGGTCCCGCCGGAGGGACCACCCGCGGTCGAGGAGGAGCCGGCGGCACAGGTCTCCCCCGCCCCGATCACCCCGGCGCCGCAGCCCCAGGCCCAGACACAGCCGCCGGCCCCTTACAACCCGCCGCCGGGCTGGCAACAAAACCCGCAGCAGGGCCCGCCGCCTCAGGGCTGGCAGCAAGGCCCGCCACCGCCGGGCTGGCAGCAAGGCCCGCCGCCCCCGGGCTGGCAGCAAAATCCGCAACAAGGCCCGCCGCAGGGATACCCCCAGCAATACCCCCAGCCCACCTGGGCCGGCCAGCCCCCACACGCTTACCTCTACCCCATCCCGCAGGCGATGCCGCACGGCTTCCCGCTCGCCGGTCTGGGCCGCCGGCTGACCGCCCGGCTCATCGACATCGCCGTCGTCCTGCTGCTCAACGTCGTGGTCAACGGCTGGTTCATCTATCAGTACTGGCAGGACTTCGCCCCGATCATGCGGGACTACATGTCCCAGGTCGAGGCGAACAGCGCCACCGCCACGGTCGGCGAGCCCACCGCGCGCATGCAGACCCTGTCGATCGCCATCGTGCTGGTCGCGACCCTGCTCTGGCTGGTCTACGAGGCGCCGTCGATCGCCGGCCGCGGTCAGACCATCGGCAAACGGCTGATGGGCATCAAGGTGGTCCCGGTCGAGAGCACCAACCCGCTCGGTTTCGGGCGCGCCTTCACCCGCTGGGCCCGTCTCGGCATGTGGACGCTGTTCTGGTGGTGCGGGATAGGCCTGGTGATCCAGTTCTTCGCCGCGCTGTCGCCGGTCTTCGACTCGCGCCTGCGTCAGGCCTGGCACGACAAGGCGGCGGCCACCGTCGTCGTCGCCGTTCCGCACGGCGTACAACCCATCGCCCCTCCCGGAGGACTTAAATGACCCGGCTGACCCGCGCCGATCTGGACGCGCTGCCGAACTACGTGCCCGGCCGCAACGTCGCCGACCTCGCCCGCGAGCTCGGCATCGGCGAGGCGATCAAGCTGGCCAGCAACGAGGTGCCGTACGGCCCGCTGCCCGGCGTCGTGGAAGCCGCCACCGAGGCCATGGCGTCGGTGCACCGGTACCCCGACATGGGCGTGGTGAAGCTGCGTGAGGTGATCGCCGAGCGGTTCGGCGTGAGCCCGGACCGGATCGTCACCGGCTGCGGCTCGGTCGCGCTCGCCGAGATCCTGACGAAAGCCACCTGCCTGCCCGGGGACGAGATCGTCTACTCGTGGCGGTCGTTCGAGGCGTACCCGATCATCGCGGCCGGCGGCGGCGCCACAAGCATCCGGGTTCCGAACACCGCAGCGCACGGCCACGACCTCGCCGCGATGGCCGAGGCGATCACCGACCAGACCCGGATGATCTTCGTCTGCAACCCGAACAACCCGACCGGCACCTCGCTGCGCAAGGCCGAGATCGACCGCTTCCTCGCCGACGTGCCCTCCGACGTGCTGGTCGTGCTCGACGAGGCGTACCGCGAGTTCGTCACCGACCCCGACGTCCCGGACGCGCTGCAGACCTACGGCGATCGCCCCAACGTGGTCGTGCTGCGCACCATGAGCAAGGCGTGGGGCCTGGCCGGCCTGCGGATGGGTTACCTGGTCGCCCAGCCCGAGGTCGCCGCGACCATCCGCAAGGTCGTCACCCCGTTCTCCACCAGCACTGTCGCTCAGGCCGCCGCCCTCGCCGCCCTGGCGCAGGAGGACGAGGTCCGCCGCCGCTGCTCCCTGGTCGTCGCCGAACGCGACCGCCTCACTGAAGCCCTGCGCAAACTCTCCATTGAGGTCCCGGCCAGCCAGGCCAACTTCGTCTGGCTCCCGCTCGGCGACCGCACCGCCGCCTTCGCCGCGGCCTGCGAGAACCGCGGCGTCATCGTCCGCGGCTTCCACCCGGACGGCGTCCGCGTCACGGTCGGCACCCCCGAGGAGAACGACCAGTTCCTCGCCGCCGCCGAAGCCGCTCTCGCCTAAGACCCCTTCTTCGATACGCGTTCCCGGCTGCGCCAAGCGCAGCCGGGCCCGTACCGTCAGCCCCCGGTTCTGACGTCCATGCCCCGGCGCGACCCGCCGCCGGCCCCGGCGACGGCACGCCTGCTCAGTGCTGAGAGATCAGTGCTGCAGCGCCGCCGCCTGCGCCTCGTCATGTTCCTCGGCGCTGATCCGGGCCGGGAAGGTCTGCCGGAACGTCACCACCAGCACCGACGCGACCACCGCGAAGACCGCCGTGACAACCGGCAGCACACCGAGGTGCCCGGCGCCGACCATCCGCTCGCCGATGAACGCCCCGCCGCCGATGCCGATCTGGAACGCCACCACGTAAACAGCCGAGGCCGCGTCCCGGCTCGCCGGCGCCACCCGCAACGACGCCGAGCCGAGCAGGACCGGGATCGCGTTGAACGAGCCGCCCCAGACCAGCACGGCCAGCACCGTCCCGACCGGGCCGAGCACCGGCGCCAGCAGGATCACCGACACGGCGACGGTCACGGTGAGCCCGAGCAGGATCGGTCCGGGCCGCCGGTCCACGAACCGCCCGACCACGAAGTTGGCGACCAGCCCGACCGCGCCGTACCCGAGAAGCAGCAGGCTGAGCGCCGCACCGTCGAACCCGGCGTCCCGGCGGACCAGCGGCGCGATGTACGTGTACGCCGCGAAGTGCCCGATGACCACCACCAGGGTGACCGCGCAGAGCCCGAAGACCCGGCCGTTGCGCAGGATCAGCACGGCGTCGCGCATCTGGTCCTTGAGCCGGGCGGCCCGGTCCCGCGGCAGCACCGGCATCTCCGGCAGCAGGAAGATCAACGCGACGAGGCAGACCAACCCGGCGGCCGCGATCACGCCGATCGACAGCCGCCAGCCGAGCCACTGACCGAGCGCGGTGCCGAGCGGAACACCCAGCACGATGGCGAGCGAGTTGCCGATGAATACCAGTGACGTAGCCCGCCCGACCTGCCCGGGTGGCGCCAGCCGCGCGGTGATCGGCCCGATCACCGACCAGAACACCCCGTGCGCCAGCGCGCAGACGAGCCGGGAGAGAACCAGCACCGTAAAGGTGGGTGCGAGCGCCGCGGCCGCCTGGGAGACGACGAAGACCGCTACGGTGACCGCCAGCAACACGTGCCGGGGAACCCGCATGGTGAGTGCGGTGAGCGGGATGGTGCTCAGCGCGGCCACCACGGCGTAACTGGTGAGCAGGAGCCCGACCTGGGCCTCGGTGACGTCGAGGCCGGCCGAGATCTGAGGTAGCAGGCCGACAGGAAGGGTTTCGGCTGTCACATAGCAGAACGTCGAAGTGCCGAGGACGACCAGCGCCGGGCGGTTGAGCTTCACCGCCACAGAATAAGCTCTGATGCAGAGCAAAAAAAGGAGTTGACGTGACGACCCGCTCCACCGAGCTTCTCCGTGTGGTGCATCACACGCCCGGTGTCACCCGCGCCGACGCGGCCCGCCTCCTCGGCGTCGGCACCGGCGCGGCCACCGAGCTGGTCACCAAGCTCAGCCGGGCGTCACTGCTGGTACAGGCACCGGCCGCACCGAGCGGCAGCCGGGGCCGGCCGACCACCGTGCTGCTGCCCCACCCGGAAGGCCCGGTCGTGCTGGCCGTGGCGATCACCCACGAGGCCTGGCGGGTCGACGTGGTCGAGCTGGGCGGCGCCACCGCCGCCTCCCGATCGGGCCGGCACGCCTCGACCGGCTGGGACGAGGTCCGCGCGACCGTCACGGCCGCGATCGCCGAGGTCATCTCCGGGTTCGGCGACCGCCCCCGAGCAGTCGGCGTCTCCGTGCCGGGCACCGTCTCCCGGTCCCTGCGCCTGGACGCTTCGACAGCGGGCTGGCACGACGTCGACCTGACCGCCCTCTGGCCCGCGGCCGACGTCTTCGTGGCCGGCAACGACGCCACCCTGGCCGCCACCGCCGAATCCCGCCGGGGCGCTGCGGTCGGCGCCGCCGTAGCCCTGCACCTGCGCATCGAAGCCGGCCTGGGCGGCGCGGTGGTGGAAGGCGGCCGCCCGACGATCGGCGCCCTGGGAGCGGCCGGCGAGTTCGGCCACATGCCCTTCGGCGACCCGTCGGTCCGCTGCCCCTGCGGCGCCCCCGGCTGCTGGGGCACGGCCGTCGACGGCACCGCCCTGGCCCGCCTCCTGTCCGAACCCCCACCCCGGGACCCGGTCACCTACGCCCGCCGAGTGATCGCGACGGCACGCGCGGAACCGCAGTCGGCCGAGCTGACCGCGGTCCAGGAGGTCGGCGCAGCCCTCGGCCGGGGCATGGCGGGCCTGGTGAACGGCCTCGACGTAGACCTGGTCACGCTGGGCGGCCTGGGCGTGGACCTGCTGGCCGCCGTGCCGGACGCGATCAACACGGCTTACCGGGACGGCCTCATGCTGATCCACCGAGCGTCCCCACCACCGGTCCTGCCCGCCACCCTCGGCGACGACGAGGGCCCCATCGCAGGCGCGGCCGAAGAGGCCTGGGCAGCCCTGTTACCCCAGCTCACCTAGAGCGCCGCGATGATCACCGTGTCGAGCGTCAGGTAGTAGATCGGGGACTCCGGGTCGTCCTCGGGGGCATCAACGTTCAGTCGTTCCATCGCCAGGTATCCGCCGGCGATCCGGTAGCGGCCCGGCTTCCACTCGGTGCTCTCGGTCCCGAAGGCCAGCGGGAACCGCAGCGTCTCCACCCCGGTTCCGGCATCCACGCCGACCAGCGTGTTCTCCGGCGTCAGCAGCAGCACCGTCGCGTCCGAGCCGCCCAGCACCCGCGCCGAGCCGTTCCACGTCCAGAGCACCGCACCCGCGGCGGACCGGCCGGTCACCACCGCCCCCGCCGAGCTGACCACGACACCCGCCGCGACAGTGGCCTCCGGGTCGTCGAGCGCCGGCGCCCGCTTCCCGTCGATCCAGCCCTGCCCGGCGGCGTCACGGAGTCCGGCACACGCGGAACCGTCCGGCTCACACCCCACCGGTGTCCACGGCCCGGCCGGCAAGCCGGTCACCGCCTTGCCCGTCGTCGCGTCATAGGCGACGGAACACGCGAACACCGCACTCGACGTCGTGAACGTTTCCGCACACCCGGTAGGCCGGGGCAACCGCCAGCTGACTTCGCCAGTGCTCACGGCGTACCCAAGAAGCTCTTGATCCTCGGTGACCACGACGGTGCCGGCGGCGATCCGCAGAGCCCGCGCGTCCCAGACCGTCGCCGCGCCGGTGCGGTGACCGGCGTAATCCGGCGCCGAGGCAGCGGCGGACACCCGCCAGGCGATCTCACCCGTGCGTGCGTCGATCGCCACGAGCTCGCCGTCCGACCAGCGGGTGACGACCGTGGTACCACTCGCCGTCACCGCGCTGAGCTGCTCGGGCCAGCGGCGCAGCGACCACCGGGCGGTGTAGACGGTCCGGCCGTCGACCGGGCCGTCCGCCCGCACCTGATGCTTCGCCGCGTAGACCCGCAGCCGGCCGTCGACAACCAGCGGGGCCACATTGGTCCGGCCGGTGACACCCGGCGTGCGGATCGTCAGAGGGGGATAAGGAGAGGTCGCGCTCCCGAGGACCTCGGCCGGGCCGAGCACCCGCCAGCCGATCAGGACGGACGCGACCAGCAGAACCGCGGCCGCCAGAGTTCGTAGCAGCACCCGGGTCACCAGGGGATTATCCCATGGTCACTCGTAACCACCGTTTATCAGGCCCAGCCGGACCAGCTCGGTGAGCGGCTCCACCACGTTTGCCGCGCCGAATCCGACGAACAGCGGCCGGGTCACGGCCCGATGCACCCGGGCCGGCTCGACCAGCGGAACCGGGTGTGTCGCGGCAAGCGCCTCGGCGACCTCCGCCACCTCACCGCCCTCCGCCGCGGCCACCGTCGCGATCAGCACGTTGAGGAATCCGTGGTGGGTGAAACCGGTCTCCGGATCGGTGTGCCGGGTGGCGTGCCGCTGCCCGGCCGCCAGCTTGAACGGCAGCTCCCGGTCACGGCAGGCGCAGATCACCGCGGCCAGCTCCACCGGGGTCGGGAAGAGTTCCGCGGCGAGCCCGCCGACCCGGAATTTCGGCGCGATCGGCAACCCCTCGGCACGCGCCTCGGCGACCGTGTCCAACGCGGCGAGAAGACCCCAGCTCAGCGGGATCTCGGCGTACAGCTGGAGGTCACCCTGACGGGCCGCGAACTCGCGCAGCCCGGCCAGCCCCGGCTGCGGATCCTCACCCCGGCGGGCGACCGGCGCCTCGACGTGCTCGATCACCATGCCGGCCGCGCGCAGTTTCTCCACTGTCATCGGCAGGTTGGCGGCGGGCACGTCACCGATCAGTCCGGCGCGAACCTGCGGCACCGGCCCGGCGCCCACGACCGAAGCGGGCACCAGCAGCGAGCCGATCAGGTCCGAGTACCACGAACCGGTGTGCTCGTCGAATTTCGACACCGCGTCCGCGAGGCCGATCGGGCTGGGCGGAAGAAGGGACGCGTCATCGACGAGCCCTGCATACAGCGGAGGCACCATCGTCGACACAAAATCGAACCTAATGGACGCCGGGAATTGTCTCCAGCCTTACTTTCGGCTGGTCACCACCAGCACCTCGGCGACCGCGGCGAGGATCATGCCGGTCACCAGGGTGGCGACCCCGCCGAGCCCGGCATAGACGAGCAGGAACAGCGGCGCCACGAAACTCAGATAGGCGGCAATGGCGAGCCTGCGGTTGCTCGAACGCAGCCGCCTCAGCACCACTCCGCCCGGCTCCGGCAGCCGGCTGCTGAACCAGATCACCACGGCGCCGAACACCAGCACACCGATCATGCCGGCCCAGACTCGGGAGATCCCGGCGTTGACCAGGGTCATCGCGGCGGTCAGCACGGAGACCACGAGGGTGCCGGCTGCCGCGTACTGCACGGTCTCGCGTACCGCGTCTGCCGACTCCTGGGAGACGTCGAGGACTTGGCGGAACGGGCGGGCGACCGGTGCCGGTTCGGTTTTTTCTACTTTTTTCGGTCTTTCCAGTGCTTCGGGCGTTTCGGGGGTTTCGAGGGTCTCCGGCACTTCCGGCGGGACGCCCAGGGACGCCTCTTCGGCCAGGTCTTCGAGGGCGCGGGCCCATCGGCGCCGCTCGAACCGGACGATGCCCACCTCGCTGGCGGCGTCACCGATCGTCGAATCCAGTTCCAATGCTTCCGCGTACGCCTTCTGCGCCAGATCGAAGAGCCGCAGCCGCGCCGCCACGACGGCCAGGACCAGGTGCGCCTCGGCCTCAGCGGGGGCGACCCGGACACCGTTCCACGCGGCGTTCAGCGCCTCCTGCCCGTTGCGCGCCTCGCTGAGCAGGGCGGCGCCGGTGCGTTGTGCGTACGGATCAGTGGGGTGATCTCGCAGAATCGCCTCGGCGATCCGGGCGGCGTCACCGAACCGCCTGCAGTCGGTGAGCGCCATCGCCCGCACCACCAGCGAACCGAGCGCCGGAGGCGTGGCCGAGGCGGCCCGGTCGGCGGCTGCCAGAGCCTGGTCGGGCTGCTCAGCGGCAAGGTGGATCGTCGCGAGCGTGGTGAGCAGTTTGGCCTCCTGGGGCGCACTGCTCAAACCGGCTGCGATCTCCTCGGCGGCTTCGTCGTAACGGCCGAGGTCGGCAAGGAGAAACGCCCTCTGCCGGTGCTCTTCAGGCGTGGTCTCGGGCTCCATGGGGGCGGACACGCTGCCGAGCGTAAGCGGTCTACCTGAAGATCACGTGAGTCGGGGTGAGCCGGCACACCACACGCACCACATCCGTGCCGTCGGCGGTCCACGGCTCGTTCGCGTACTTGTAGCTCAACTCACTGATCAGGTCACCCGCGTCGTCGACAAGGCTGACCGTGCCGTCAACGGTGAAGTACGAGTACGGCTGCGCCGGGTCGTACCCGCAGATCGAGACCCGCGAATCCCGCTCCATGTTCCGGGTCTTCTGCCGCCCCCGAACCGTCGAGAAGACGACGTCGTCACCGTCACGCTTGACCCAGATAGGCGTCGACTGCGGCGAGCCGTCCGCATTGATCGTAGTAAGCACCACATAAGTGGGATTGTCGATCAGAGCCCGGGCAGCTTCCGGCAGCACAGCGGTCATGCAAGTGATCATGCCCGACGACCCACCCCACCCACCCGTGACAAGCACCACCACCCCACACCCACGACCCGGCCCCACCGCCACCACCCCAGCCGGAGCACAGGACACGCGGCCCCAGACCCACCGGCCGCCACCATCCCCGCCGCGGTGCAGGGCACGCGAACGCTGTTCACGTGAACTCGTCGCGACCTACTGAGCACCGGCAACAACTGGCGCACAGCTGACGGGAGCCTCAACCATCTCAAGCTGGACCACCATCGACCCAGGCCCAGCTGTCCAATCACCCCAGGCAATCGACCCAGGCCCAGCTGTCCACCAGGTCGCCCTGGCGTACAGCCACCAGCCCTGAACGACAGCCAGAGCGAAGCCCCAGCCCAAGATCGAGCAGCCAAACCAGCCGTGTCGAGTTCGGGTTAGATAAGCCCCCAAACTCGACACACAGCCCACAATTCCCCAGCCCGTGTCGATTTCAGGTCCGATACGCACCCAAACTCAACACATCCTGGCGACAACAAGCACGCCGAGCTGAGCCGCCCAACCGAGCTGAGCTGAGCCGCTGAGCGAGCAGAGCCGAGGCGCTGAGCCGAGCCGTAGCTCAGATATGTCATCGGGCTCTCATAAGGTGCCTGGACTACGGCCGAGCGGCGCGAGCCGTAGCTCAGACACGCAATCGCAGCCTCATAACAGGTCTGAGCTACGGCTCGCCCGCGACGACGGGACCTGCACCGACGGCACCTGCGGCGATGAGGCCCGCAATAACGAGCGAGAAGGCGCCGCAGCAAGCGAGGACACCCCTGCGACCGGCGAGAAGGTGCCCCCGCATCAAGCAAAGACACACCGTGCGACCGGCGAGAGGGTGCAACTCAGCAAACGAAGACACACCGTGCGACCGGCGAGAGGGCATCCCTACGGCAAGCGAGAACACATGACATGGGGCCCCGTGTGCGTGGGTGAAGAGGGCTAACCCGGACTACGCCATGGGGTAGACCATCGCCACCGCGATGCCGGCCAGGCCCTCGGCTCGGCCGGTCAACCCCAACCCGTCGGTGGTGGTTCCGGCCACTGTCACACTGGCGCCCACCGCGTCGGAGAGGACCCGCTCGGCCTCCGCGCGCCGCTTGCCGATCTTCGGGCGGATGCCGATCACCTGGATCGACACGTTGCCGATCTCGTAGCCCGCCGCCCGTACCCGCGACGCCGTCTCCTTGAGCAGCGCCACCCCGGCCGCACCCGCCCACTCGGGCCGGCTTGTCCCGTAGTTGCTGCCCAGGTCACCGAGCCCAGCCGCGGAAAGCAGTGCGTCGCAGGCCGAGTGCGCCGCCACATCAGCATCGGAGTGCCCGGCAAGACCCGGCTCCCCCGGCCAGTGCAGACCAGCCACCCAGCAGGGCCGATCGGCGTCAAAGGCATGAACGTCGGTACCGACACCGACCCGCGGAACGATCACCCCGCGAGCGTACGCCGCGGGTCCTCTCAGATGCCCGGGTCGGGGACCGTCAGCAGGTGGGCGGCCAGCGCCAAGTCCATCGGTCTGGTGATTTTCAGGGCCAGGTCCGACCCCGGCACGCACAGCACCGGCAGACCCAGCTTCTCCACCGCGCCCGCGTCATCGGTGTGCAACCCGGCCGCTGCCGCGTGCGCCGCTCGGAGGACTGACGCCCGGAAACCCTGGGGTGTCTGGACGGCGCGCAGCACCGACCGGTCGACCGTCCCCAGCACCACCCCGTCCGCGGAGACCTCTTTGATGGTGTCGACCACCGGCTGGGCCGGGATGACGGCGTCGGCACCGGAGCGGACGGCCTCGGCGACCCGTTCGAAAAGTGAGACCGGGGCCAGACAGCGCGCCGCGTCGTGAACCAGCACGATGCCCAGCGAAGACGGCACGACGGCCAGCGCCGCGGCGACCGACTCCTGGCGCTCGGCACCACCGGCCACGACCACGACCGGCGCGATCGGAGCGAGCAGCGCACCCACGGCGTCGACCTCGGCCGGCGGCGCCGCGACCACGATCATTGCGACCGAGGGCGACGCGGCGATGCGGCGGATCGCGTGAACCAGAAGCGGCTCGCCGTCGAGGAGCCGCAGCGCCTTGGGCGCGCCGGGCCCGAGCCGCAGGCCGGCTCCCGCGGCCGGAACAACGACCGCGACATCACCGCCAGCCCTCGAAACGACGACCGCGGCATCACCGTCAGCCCTCGAAACGACGGCCGCGGCATCACCGTCAACCCTCGGAACGACGACCGCGACATCATCGCCAACCCTCGGAACGACAGCCGCACCCCCGGAAACGACGACCGCGACGTCACCGCGAGCACTAGGCTGCGCGGTCACGTCGCGGTCGTCGGACACAGTTTTGAGGAGTGTTTGCGTCGGGTGGATCAGGCCTCGGTGAGGACCTTGTCGAGAAGCACCTCAGCCTCGTCCTTGGTGCTCTTCTCAGCGAGGGCCACTTCACCGACCAGGATGTCGCGCGCCTTCGCCAGCATGCGCTTCTCACCTGCGGACAGGCCACGCTCACGCTCACGGCGCCAGAGGTCGCGGACGACCTCAGCAACCTTCAGCGGGTTGCCGGAGGCAAGCTTCTCCAGGTTGGCCTTGTAACGCCGCGACCAGTTGGTCGGCTCCTCGGTGTGCGGAGCACGCAGGACGTCGAAGACCTTGCCCAGGCCTTCTTCGCCAACCACTTCGCGCACGCCGACTTCTTCGGCGTTCTCAGCGGGCACCCGAACAGTCAGATCGCCCTGGGCGACACGCAGAACGAGATACTGCCTTTCAACGCCCTTGATGACCCTAGTCTCGATTGCCTCGATGAGTGCGGCCCCGTGGTGGGGGTAAACAACGGTCTCGCCGACACTGAAAACCATAGGTTCGAAACCCCTTTCGCTGTGTCTAGGGTAACACGCCCAGGCGGCAGTGTCTCGCCCTGGCGGTCACTGTTAGTGCAGCTCAGGGGGCCTGTGATGGGGCTTTCTCCCGCTTGACACCGGCGCGAGAAGCTGCCTGCGTGACTCAGAGTGATCGGTGCGTGACGG
The DNA here is from genome assembly GCF_003259845.1 of Actinoplanes lutulentus. Classification (GTDB taxonomy): domain Bacteria; phylum Actinomycetota; class Actinomycetes; order Mycobacteriales; family Micromonosporaceae; genus Actinoplanes; species Actinoplanes lutulentus. Next base: position 56,589 of record NZ_QLMJ01000006.1, on the reverse strand, counting down.
TCCACGCCAGCGAGTCGGAAATTCCGGACCTGATGGCTTTGTCAGATCAAGCTTATCGCTAAGGTCCGCAATGACGCACCACTGGCGATGCGGCCCCGCTTGCGGGACGCTGGACGAGAGTTCCCCGACCGAAGCAAGATCTGGTCGGCCAGGGGGGAGGTTGAGTCATGGCTGGCGCGAGCGACAACGGCGGCTGGCCGCCCGACGGCGGTGCCAACGACGATCTTCCTGACCTCCCCGAGGAGTGGGGGGTCATCGTCATCCCGGACGACCTTTCGGAGCTCTCCGAGGAGGTCGAGGCGGTCCGGGCCGAGCTGAACACGGCTGTGCCCCTCACCGGCTGGCAGCGGTTCGCCCGCCGCCCGGCGGTGCGCCGGCTGAGGCGTCTCGGCGCGCTGACCATCCGCACGCCTGCCTTGATCATTTCGATGGCCGTCCTGGTCACCGTGGCCAGTCTGTTCGCCTCGGCCTGGCCCGGCCCATCGCGCCAACCGGCCACTCAGCGCACGGCGAGCACGTCCGCGACACCGTCCGACAAGTTGCCGGCCTTGGATCTGATCGGGACAAACGGGCAGGCGGTCTCGATTCGTAACCGACTACCCGCGGTAATCATCCTGACCGACGGTTGCGCGTGCGAGAGCCTCGTCACGGACACCATCGCCTCGGTCAAATCGGACACCGCGGTCATCGCCGTCTCGTCCGCAGCGGCCTCGGTCGCGCCGAGCGCCGGTCTGACCTATCTGCCGCAGGCGCAGACCCCGCAGGCGGACGGCAAGTCGGTCAGCTTCCTGCGCGACCCGACGGGCGGTCTGCGGCGGCATTTCCAGATCGGCGCTCCGGACGGCACCGCGGCGGTCCTCATCGCCGACAAGTCCGGGAAGATCGTGCGGCTGCGGGACCGGATCGCGTCGGTCGAGGAGATCCGGCCCGACCTGGCCCGTCTGTAGCCAAACGGCAGAACGCGCGACAACCGCCAGCTCAGACAAATCGACCAAGGTCAACTTCAAGGTCAAGACACTGGGGTACGCGCAAAGCACCCGAGCCCCTAAAAGAGCAGACAGTCACCAGCTGAGCCGCTGAAGCGTGTACCGGAACACCACCGGCCCCGCCTCCTCCACGCTGATCCGCAGGTGGAGCTCGCTCGCCAGCCCGACGCTGAACACCTCAGGCGTCCGCGACCCCGAGCACCGCATCCCCCGGCCGGTCTCGTCGACGCCGAGGCTCACCCGGACCCGGCTGCCGTCCTCACCCGCGCAGACCACCGACACCAGGAACTCGCCGCCGCCGACCTCGGCGACCTCCTCGTGACCATCGCCGTCGGCAAGCGCCAAAGTGCCCGCCATCTGCTGATCCCCGGACTCGGGCAGCAGCTGCTCAGCGGCGAGCCGCCAGCCGAGCAGCCGCTCGTCGGCCGGCTCGCGCGGGGTGGCTCGCCACCACCACGCCGCGCCTGCGATCAGGATCATCGCCGTCAATAGGTGCAATACGGCCCCGCGGCCCCGTTCCGCGCTCACGCTCCGAGAGTAAGGCCCTCCAGAAGAGTGACATAGAGCGTGAGGCCAGGACCAAACGCAAGCATGACGATTCGCCGTGGTGGATCTTTCCGGCGGCGCAGGGCGTCGAGGACGAGAAGCACCGTCGGCGAGGAGCAGTTCCCATAGGAGGCCAGCACGCCCCGCGAGGCCGCCAGCGCCGCGTCGTCGAGCCCCAGCTGCTCCTGCACCACATCGAGGATCTTGGGACCACCCGGGTGGATCGCCCATCCGTCGACGTCGGTCACCCGGAGGCCACGCCGCGCCAGCACGTCGTCGACGAGTTTCCGGACGTGGGCCGCGAGCACCGCCGGTACCTGCGGCGACAGCCCCATCCGGAAACCGGCGTCGGTCACCTCCCACGTCATGTGGTCAGCCGTCGTGGTGTCGGTGACAGCGGCGACTTCAGTTACCGCGTACCCAAGACCGCCGGAGGCGGAAGGGGTGACCACGCACGCGGCCGCCGCGTCCGCGAAGAGCGCGTGCGAGACGATCTGTTGAATGTCGGTGCGGGTGCCTGGCGGCTGCAGGTGCAGGCTGGTCAGCTCCGCGCAGAGGAGCAGCGCCGGCTTGCCGCGGGCCACCACGAAGTCGCTGACCGTCCCGAGGCCCGGCAGAGCCGCGTAACAGCCCATGTGCCCGATGAAGAGCCGCTGCACGCTCGGCGACATGCCCATGTCCCGGGCCAGCAGGATGTCGAGTCCGGGCGTGGCGTAACCGGTGCAGGAGCAGACCGCGAAAAGGCCGAGCTCGTCCGCGGCGATGCCGGCGTCGGCGAGCGCCCGGCCGACCGCCGCCTTGCCGAGCGGGATGGCCTCGACCTGATAGCGGCGCATCCGGCGCTCGGTGGACCAGCCGGAGACGTCCTCCAGCAGTGGGCTGACCACGGCCTGCCGCGTACGCACACCAGAGTTCGTGAAGATCCGTTTCGCCAGAGCCCGGCGGGCGCCGGTGTAGTGCTGAGCGAAGTAGCCCTCCCAGAGGTCCTCCTGCACGGCCGAGGGCGGCAGAGCGATGCCGAGGCCGCTGAGCCACGCGCTCACCATCGCGGGGCCGCGCCGTCGGAGTCGGGGTCGCCGCCGAGCGCTTCCACGCCGAGCCAGTCGGCGCAGACGTCGCTGGTGGCCGGCTGCAGCGAGCCGGCGCGGGCATCCCGATAAAGCCGTTCCAGCGGATGACCGCGCCGCATCGCCGAGGTGCCGGCCGCTTCCAGCATCGACGCGGAGACCTCGGCCGCGGTCGTGCCGGCCAGCAGTTTCGCCCGCCAGACCCAGCGGTTCGTCTCGGTGTCGCCGGGCGCTTCGTCGACACGCCGGGCCGCTTCCCGGACCGCGAGGTGCGCGGCGGAGACGGCGGCGTCGGCCCGGCCGATCCGCGACCGGATCGACGGCAGATGGCCGAGCTCGCGGAGAACGACGTGATCGATGGCCGCGTCCACCGCGGCCCGCGCCACACCGACATAGACCGCGGCATACGAGGCCACCATCCAGTGCGGCGCCAGTTGCACGGCCACCAGCGCCAGCCCTTCCACGCCGCCGAGCAGCGCCGGCGCCGGGACGGTCACGTCGATGTGCAGGTCGTGCGAGCCGGTGGCGCGCATGCCCAGCGCGTCCCAGGTCTCCTCGACGCGCAGCCCGCTGCCGGCCGGGACCAGGAATTGCGAGACCTGGGTGGGATCGCTCGCGCTGCGAGCGGCCACCAGGTACGCGTCAGCGTGCCCAGCCCCCGAACAGAACGTCTTGGACCCGACGATCCGATAACCACCGTCCACGGCCTCGTAGGTGGTGGTCAGCTTCGACAGCCGGGAGCCGGCGCCGCGTTCGCTCATCGCCACCGCGTACCAGCTGCCGCCCGCCGCCGCCTTGAGGTGGTTGTCGCGGGCGTCCAGCGCGTCCTGCGGCAGGCCCAGCGCGCCGGCGAGGACGTCGCTGATCCCGCCCAGCGCGCCGGTCACCGAGGCGTGCATGTTGAAGACCAGCGCGGTGGCACCGTTGCCGCGGGCCAGTTCGTACGCGATCTCGGCGTACTCCGCGAAGCCGGCGCCCGCGCCACCGAGCCGGGACGGGACCATCAGCCCGAAGAACCCGGCGTCGCGCAGGTCGGCGAAGTCGTCGACGGGAAACGTGCCGTCGCGGTCGGTGGCGGCGGCACGAGCGGCGAACCGCGGTGCCAGCCGGCGAGCCTCATCGATCATGGCGCGTACCCACTCCCTGGTAGAGAACCGCGGTGGAGAAGGTCGGGACGATCTTTCCGGCGCTGGGATCGCGCTTCAGCACCAGCCAGCGGAACAGCCCGGAGAGCGTCGGACGCACCCCGCGGATCCGCAAGGTCACGCCGTGCCGGGCGAACTCGGACCTCAGGAGCGGCGGCGGCACGAACAGGGCCGGGTCGTGCAGGCCGACCGGCGCGATGCCGAGCCGTTCCCCGAGCGTCACCGTGATCAGCCGCGAGAGCGCGGTGTCGTTCACCGTGTCGATCACCACGAGACCACCCGGGCGCAGCACCCGGGACAGCTCGGCGACCGTGCCGGGCAGGTCGGTGACGTGTTCGAGGATCTCGCCGGCCACTACGACGTCGGCGCTCCCGGACGCCAGCGGCAGGGCGGTCACGTCACCGCTGACGGCAGCGACGCCCTCTCGCGCGGCGTGCGAAAGAGCCGGGCGGCCCAGGTCGACGCCGACGTGCCGGTAACCCTTGTCGCGGACGTGCGGCGCGAGCAGCCCGCCGCCGCAGCCGGCGTCGAGCAGGACCCGCCCGGGCCCGGCCGCATCCGGGATCAGTGCCGCGCGGGCAGCGGCCAGCCAGTGCAGCAACTCGAAGTCTCCGCCGGGTCGCCACCACTCGCCGGCCAGGTCGTCGTACTGACGGGGGTCATTGCGCTGCATCGACAGCATGCGATCGAGACTGGCACGGGTTCGGCAGATCCACCACACTGCCAGTCATGTCACGCGCCCTCGCCCTGCTCCGGGCGTCGCATCCGGAACCGGGCGGCGCCGTCACCCTGGCGATGGCCCTGCTCGCGCTCGGCGCCGGGCACCGCGGGTGGCGGCTGGTGGCGGTGGTGCTCGCGGTGGCGTTCACCCAGCTCGCGGTGGGGTGGGTCAACGACTGGCTGGATGCGGATCGGGACCGGTGGGCAGGGCGGCGGGACAAACCGGTGGCCGCTGGCGCTGTCTCCGCGCGTACCGTCGGGATCTTTGGTCTTGGCGCAGCGCTCGCGATCCCGCTGCCGGCGCTGGCGCTCGGCGCCGCGCCCATCGTCCTGATCTGTCTGGTCGGGGTGTTCGCCCTGCTCTACGACTGGCCGTTGAAGTCGACGCCGCTCTCGGTGGTGCCCTATCTGGTGGCGTTCGGGTTGCTGCCGGCGTTCGTGGTGGTGTCGCTGCCCGGCAATCCGGCGCCGCCCGCCTGGCTGATCGCGGCGGGCGCGCTGCTCGGCGGCGGCGCGCATTTCGCCAACGTGCTTCCGGACCTCGCCGACGACGCCGCGACCGGCGTGCGGGGCCTGCCGCACCGAATCGGCGCACGAGGTTCGCAAGTGGCCGCCGCGATGCTCCTTCTGGGTGCGACACTCACGCTGGTATTCGGACCACCCGGACGTCCGTCGTGGGCAGGCTGGGCGGCGGCCGCGGCCTCCGTCGTGGTCCTTCCCCTTGGTGTGTACGCGTCGAAGCGCGCGAACGGCCGGCCGGTGGCGCTGTTTCGCGCGGTGATGGTGGTGGCCCTGATCGACGTCGTGTTGCTGGTGCTCAGTGGATCTTCTTTTTGGTGACGCTGGATCTCCACAGGCACCGGATGGATGGGTCGGCGCACGCGGCCGATCGCCGCCCATTAGGCTGATCTAACACCTTGGTGTCTCTATTTGGAGGATCGTGATGCGTCCCCTGGGAACCCGTCGCGCCGGTCTGGTCGCGGGTGCAGCCACGGTCGCTGTGCTGGCGCTGGCCGGGTGTTCGGCCGGTCAGGTCGCCGAAACCGCACTGCTGGACACGCCCATCGGCGGCGTCGACTCGCAGACGGCGGACGGCAGCGTCTACATCCGCAACCTCCAGGTGGAGTACCCGGGGCTCAAGGGCTACAAGGCGGGTGCGAACGCTCCGCTGGAGCTGAGCCTCTACAACCAGACCGACGAAGAGGTCACCGTCTCGATCACGAGCCGCGCGATCGAGCAGAGCCAGGTCGTCTCGGCCAGCCAGGTCGGCGTGGTCAGCGGCGGTGCTCCGGCCGCCGGTGCTTCGTCGGCTCCCGCCGCCGCCGAGTCGGAGCACGCTTCCGAGGACCCGTCGGCACATGCTTCGGCGTCGGCTTCCGAGTCTGCCTCCGAGGTGCCGTCCAAGGCTGCTTCCGCCGCGCCTTCGGTCTCGCCGTCCGCGTCCGTCTCGGTGGCGCCGGCCCAGTTCAAGATCGGTGCGCAGGGTTCCGTCCTGTTCCGCCCGACCGACGTGGCGCAGCTGCAGGTCATCGGCCTCAGCGAGGAGCTGCTGCCGGGCGCCTCGGTCAACCTGGTCTTCGAGTTCAGCAACAACGCCGAGTCGCTTGAGCTCCAGGCGCCGGTCGCCAGCCCGCTGACCCCCGGTCCGCGCGAGGAAGGCAACACCGAAGAGGAGCACTGAGCGGGATTGTCGTACGCCTGGGCTAACTTGTCCGGGTGACAACCTCCCGCGCCTCGGCCAAGGCACCCCGGGCCGCATACGTCTGTGACGCATGCGGCCACCAGCCACCCAAGTGGATGGGGAAGTGCCCGGAGTGCGCCGAGTGGGGCTCGATCATCGAGTCCACCGTCTCCACGCCTCTGGTCTCCGGCCGCGTCGTCAGTTCCCGCATGCCGTCCGAGCCGGCCCGGCCGATCGCCCAGATCAGCGCCGCGCCGGCTCGTGCCGTTCCCACCGGCGTCAGCGAGCTCGACCGGGTCCTCGGCGGTGGCCTGGTCCCCGGTGCGGTGGTGCTGCTCGCCGGCGAGCCCGGTGTCGGCAAGTCCACCCTGCTGCTCGACGTGGCCCAGCAGTGGGCGGCCGGCGCCGGCACCCCGGCGCTGGTGGTCAGCGGTGAGGAGTCGGTGAGCCAGGTCCGGCTGCGGGCCGAGCGCCTCGGCGCCCTGCACGACAAGCTCTACCTCGCGGCCGAAAACGATTTGGGCACGGTGATCGGCCACCTCGACGCGGTCAAGCCCGGCATGCTCATCCTCGACTCGGTGCAGACCTTCGCCGCGCCCGGCACCGAGGGTGTGCCCGGCGGGGTGACCCAGGTCCGCGCGGTCACCGCCGCCCTCGTCTCGATCGCCAAGGAGCGCGGCATCGCCACGGTCCTGGTCGGCCACGTGACCAAGGACGGTCAGGTCGCCGGCCCCCGGGTCCTGGAGCACCTGGTCGACGTCGTCCTTCACTTCGAGGGCGACAAGCACTCGTCGCTGCGCCTGGTCCGCGGGGTGAAAAACCGGTTCGGCGCGGCCGACGAGGTGGGCTGCTTCGAGATGCACGAGGGTGGCATCAGCAGCCTGCCCGACCCGTCCGGCCTCTTCCTCACGCGTTACCTGGAGCCGGTCCCCGGCACCTGCGTCACGGTGGCGATGGAGGGCCGCCGCGCCCTCGTCACCGAGGTCCAGGCGCTGATCGGCGCCGAGGTGCAGGGTTCGCCCCGGCGCACGGTCTCCGGCCTCGACGGCGCCCGCCTCGCCATGGTGCTGGCCGTCCTGGAGCGCCGCACCAAGCAGCTCAAGCTCTCCAACCGCGAGGTCTTCGCGGCCACTGTCGGAGGCATCCGGCTCACCGAGCCCTCGGCCGACCTGGCGATGGCGCTCGCGGTCGCGTCCGGCGGTCTCGATCTGGCGATGCCACCGACCCTGGTGGCGATCGGCGAGGTCGGCCTGACCGGCGAGATCCGCCGGGTCGGTGCGGTCGGCCGGCGGCTGGCCGAGGCGGCCCGGCTCGGCTTCCGGGTCGCGCTGGTCCCACCGGGCTGCGGTCCCGACGCGACCGCCGGCGTGCCCAAGGGCATGCAGGTGATCGAGGTCGGCGACCTCCGCTCGGCGTTGCAGAGCGCGGCCAAAGCGGCCGCCGACCACGGTTCTCGGTGACCCACAGTGACGATTCATCACGCTACGGAGCATTCATCGAACCACGCCTCGTTGGCGTGGATGACAGTCCGTAGAATGTCCAGGTGCCGCTCGACCGCGATGGTTCCAAGCCCGCCGCCAGTGCAACGCCGCGCGTGGGCGTCAACGGCCGCGCTGTGACGCCACCAACCGGCCCCGGCCTCACCGGCGGCGCCAGCGATCCGCTGCGCGCCAACCTGGCCCTGATGGCACCCGGCACCGCACTGCGCGACGGCCTAGAGCGCATTCTGCGTGGCCGCACCGGCGCGCTGATCGTGCTGGGTTATGACTCGGTCGTCGAGAGCATCTGCACCGGCGGCTTCCCGCTCGACGTGGAGTTCTCCGCCACCCGCCTGCGCGAGCTGTGCAAGATGGACGGCGCGGTCGTGATGTCCAGCGACGGCACCCGCATCGTCCGGGCCGCCGTGCACCTGATGCCCGACCCGTCGATCCCCTCCGAGGAGTCCGGCACCCGGCACCGCACCGCCGAGCGGGTGGCGAAACAGTCTGCTTTCCCGGTCATCTCGGTGAGCCAGTCGATGCACATCATCGGCCTTTATGTGAATGGTCAGCGCCACGTCCTCGACGACTCGGCCGCCATCCTCTCCCGGGCCAACCAGGCGCTGGCCACCCTCGAGCGCTACAAACTGCGCCTCGACGAGGTCTCCGGCACCCTCTCCGCCCTGGAGATCGAGGACCTGGTGACCGTGCGGGACGCGGTTGCCGTGGTGCAGCGCCTCGAGATGGTCCGCCGGATCGCCGACGAGATCTCGGGTTACGTCGTGGAGCTCGGCACCGACGGCCGGCTGCTCGCCCTCCAGCTCGACGAGCTGATGGCCGGCGTCGACGCCGACCGCACCCTGGTCATCCGCGACTACCTGCCGGGTGGCCGTAAAGCCCGCACCCTCGACGAGGCCCTGGTCGAGCTCGACCTGCTCACCGCCACCGAGATGATCGACCTGGTCGCCGTGGCGAAAGCGATCGGTTACCCGGGCGCTTCGGACGCGCTGGACTCGGCCGTCTCCCCGCGCGGTTTCCGGCTGCTCGCCAAGGTCCCGCGTCTGCCGGCCCAGATCGTCGACCGCCTGGTCGATCATTTCGGCAGCCTGCAGCGCCTGCTGGGTGCCACGGTCGAGGATTTGCAGGCCGTCGAGGGCGTCGGCGATGCCCGTGCCCGCGGGGTCCGCGAGGGCCTGTCCAGGCTGGCCGAGGCGTCGATTCTCGAGCGTTATGTGTAGTGAAGTAACTCACTGGATTCACTGAGGGTGACGGGTGGGCGGTTACGCGTACCCATGGATGGGTTTGAAGATCTCGTTCGCGTGGTCGGCGATGCCGGCTCCGGTGACCGTTGCGGTGAGCGGGAGCATCTCCAGGCAGCGACGGATCGCCGGCCCCATCATCGGGTTGGGGACGCGCATGGAGATCGTGCAGTGCGGCACCCAGCGGCCGGGGCGGTACTGATCCCAGACCTCGACGCCGCCCGCGCTGAGGCGCTCGTGGACGGTGCGGTGGTGGGCGAGCAGTTCCTCGGTGACGGTGACGCCCAGCCAGAGGACGCGGCCGACGAACTGGCCGACGAAATCCATGCTGAGGGTGAGGCCGGGTACGCCTTCAACGGCCGCGACGACCGCCTCCGGGTCCATCCGATGTGCCGCGGCCAGGGAGACGTGCGGGCGGTGTTTCGTGTTCAGCGAGCCGAGGCTGGGGATGCCTTCGGCTTCGAGCGCCTGCCAGAGCGTGCGGATCCGGCGCGTCGCGTGGACGTCCAGATAGAGCTCAAGTGCCGCGACCAAAGTTGTCAGGCGGCGATGGTCACGACGACCGGGTCGCTGATCAGCTGGCCGAGGCGGCCGCGCAGTTCGTAATCGCCGGCTGCCGGGATCGGGCCGGAGGCGACGTTGTTGGCGCACTGGCTGGACTGGCGGCCGTTCCAGGTGACCATGTACTCGCGCTCGGCGCCCGGTGCGAACGCGCGGACGTCGCCGCCTGTCGCGGCGCTGCACTTGTCGGACGACCAGAATTTCTGGGCGCCCTGCTCGACGTAGAGCTCCTGCGGCTCGGCGCCGACGTCACGGGTGCAGGTACGCGTACCGATGTTCTTGATTTTCAAGCGGATCTCGAGGGGCACACCGCGCTTCACAGTGGTCGTCGCCGGAATCGGCGTCACCGAGATCTCGGAGTCCGCGCAGGCGCCGCCGTCGGCGGGCGCGACGGTTGCGGCGGTGGTGGCTCCGGCGACCGGAGGCGTCGTGGCCGCGGTCGTCGCACCGGGCAGCAGTTCGCCGTCGTCGTCGGCCGGGTCCCGGGTCAGCAGGTCCGCCGGGTCGGGCAGGGCCGGGCCGCCGGGCGGGGCACTGTCCAGGAACGAGGTTGCCGGCGACGGCGACGCGGTGTCCGGTGCCGGTGTCGGATATTGCGACGACGCGTTCTTGGTCTTCGTGTCCTTATCGTCCTCACCGGAGCACGACACGAACAGCACGATTACGCCGAGCAGCACCGCGCCCAGCACTACCGCACGCCGACGCCAATAGACGCCAGGTGAGAGGGGACCAACCGTCGCACGCATGATGCCGCTCACGGTAGACCTGTGCCGCCAGCGCCATGCGCGCGACGCGCCGGTTATGCGACACCAACTCGCGAACCGTTCGTTAGAGATAGACCTTGCGCTGGTAGATGGCGTGCGCACCGGCAACCCGATCGAGGAACAACCTGCCGCCGCAGTGATCGATCTCGTGTTGCAGCGCCCGGGCCTCGAACGCGTCGGTCGTGATGGTCACGGGCTCGCCGGTACCGGGTAGCAGCGCCTCGACCACGACGCGGGCGGCGCGTTTCACGTCGCCGGTCAGGTCCGGCACCGACATGCAGCCCTCCCGGCCCGGCCGCCACCTGCTCGCCTCAATGATCTTGGCGTTGCAGAGGACGAAGGTGCCGTTCGTGGTTACCGCTTTCGGGTGACCTGTCACGTCCACACAGAAGACCTGAACGCCGACGCCCACCTGCGGGGCGGCCAGCCCGACACACCCCGGCGAGACGCGCATCGTGCTGACCAGGTCGGCGGCCAGGGCCACGATCTCCGGGTCGGTCGGGTCGACTTCCTGGCCGATCGAGCTGAGCACGTTCGCGGGGGCGGTGACGACCGGGCGTACCCGGCCTTCCGGCCCGGTCCACTGCACGCTCACAGGATCTCCGACTCGGCCCGTCGCAGCGTCACGTCGACACCCAGCTCGGAACCCGCCACGGCGAGCTGCGCGGCGAGTTGATCGGCGGCGTTGTCCGGCAGGTCCACCTCGGCGACCAGCACGTAGAGCGGGCCGGTGAGCCGGGTCGTGAGGTCGGTGATGTTGCCGCCGGCGGAGGCGACGACGCGGGTGACGGCGGCGACGATGCCGAGGCGGTCGACACCGTGGACGCTGAGGATGTAGGGGTCTCCGGGGTTTCCTCCGGAATTGTCGGGCTCCACCTTGCGGACCGTGGCCACCAGCCCGGTCGGCTCCAAGGCCTGGGCGGCCTGCTCAACCGTCGACCCGTTGCAGATCAGGGTCATGGCGAAGTGCCCACGCAGACGGGTCATCGTCGAATCGGTGAGGTTGGCCCCGACTCCGGCGAGCGCCTCGGTGATGTCCGCGACGATGCCGGCCCGGTCCGGGCCGATGACGGTGATGGCAAGCTCCTGCACCCGCTTACAGTAAACGGGCTATGACTCTCGCCGACGCAGCCATCGCCTGGTACGACACAAATGCCCGAGATCTTCCGTGGCGGACGCCTTCGACCACCCCGTGGGGCGTACTCGTCAGTGAGGTGATGCTCCAGCAGACCCCGGTAATCCGCGTCGAACCGGCGTGGCGTTCCTGGATGACCCGCTGGCCCAACCCCGCGGCACTCGCCGCCGACCCCGCCTCCGAGGCGATCCGCATGTGGGGCCGGCTCGGATATCCCCGCCGCGCCATGCGCCTGCACGCCTGCGCCGGAGCGATCGTGGAACGCCACGGCGGCCGGGTGCCCGACGACCTCGACCAGCTGCTCGCGCTGCCGGGCGTGGGGACGTACACCGCCCGCGCGGTGGCGACTTTCGCTTACGGCCAGCGCCACCCGGTCGTGGACACCAACGTACGCCGAGTCGTCTCCCGCGCCGTCGAAGGCAAACCCGACGCCGGCCCGGCGACGACCACCGCCGACCTGGTGGCGATGGCGTCACTGCTCCCCGAGGACGTGCCGCGGGCCGCCCGGGCGAGCATCGCGTTCATGGAACTGGGCGCGATCGTCTGCACGGCCCGATCCCCGAAATGCGTCGACTGCCCATTCCACGACGTCTGCGCCTGGCGCCTGTCCGGCACCCCGCTGCCGGCCGGCCCGAGCCGCAAACCCCAGCGTTACGCCGGCACCGACCGCCAGGTCCGAGGCCTGATCCTGGAAGTGCTGCGGCACACCACGGGCCCGGTCCCCCGCCAACGCCTGGACCAGGTCTGGACCGACGAGATCCAGCGCACCCGAGCCCTGACCGGCCTCCTGGAAGACGGCCTGGTCGAACCGCTGGGCCCGGACAACTTCGTCCTGGCCGGCGACACCCCACGGGCCGAGGTTCAGCAGCTCTTCTGAAGCGCAAAAAACGGCCCGGCCGCGGAAACTCCGCAGCCGGGCCGTCTCAAAGGCCGAAACTAAAATCACTCCTCGGTGGCAGGCGCCCCGAGGTCAGCCGGCACAGCGTCCGGCACCGACACTCCACGCTCAGCCCCACGGAACACCAGCTTCGACTTCTCGAACTGGGCCGGGTCGCCCTCGCAGTCCACCACGACGATCTGGCCGGGGCGCAGCTCGTTGAAGAGGATCTGCTCGGACAGCGTGTCCTCCAGCTCGCGCTGGATGGTGCGGCGCAGCGGGCGGGCGCCGAGGACCGGGTCGAAGCCCTTGGCCGCCAGGTACCGCTTCGCGTTGTCGGTCAGCTCGAGACCCATGTCCTTGTTCTTCAGCTGGCCCTCGATGCGAGCCGTGAAGATGTCCACGATGTGCAGGATTTCCTTTTCCCGCAGCTGGTGGAAGACGATGGTGTCGTCGATACGGTTCAGGAACTCCGGGCGGAAGTGCTGCTTCAGCTCGTCGTTGACCTTGATCTTCATCCGCTCGTACGAAGACTCCTCGGCCTCGGAGGCCTGGAAGCCCAGCGAAACCGCCTTCGCCACGTCGCGCGTGCCGAGGTTCGTCGTGAGGATGATGACCGTGTTCTTGAAGTCGACGATCCGGCCCTGGCCGTCGGTCAGGCGACCGTCTTCCAGGATCTGGAGCAGCGTGTTGAAGACGTCCGGGTGGGCCTTCTCGATCTCGTCGAAGAGGACCACGGAGAACGGCTTGCGACGGACCTTCTCGGTGAGCTGGCCGCCCTCGTCGTAACCGACGTAGCCGGGAGGGGCACCGACGAGACGGGACACCGTGTACCGGTCGTGGAACTCGGACATGTCGAGCTGGATCAGCGCGTCCTCGGAACCGAAGAGGAACTCGGCGAGCGCCTTGGACAGCTCGGTCTTACCGACACCGGACGGGCCGGCGAAGATGAACGAGCCGGAGGGGCGCTTCGGGTCCTTCAGGCCGGCACGCGTACGCCGGATCGCCTTGGAGACCGCCTGAACCGCGTCCTCCTGGCCGATGACCCGCTTGTGCAGCTCATCTTCCATGCGGAGCAGACGAGAGGTCTCTTCCTCGGTCAGCTTGTAGACCGGGATGCCGGTCCAGTTGCCCAGGACCTCGGCGATCTGCTCGTCGTCGACCTCGGACACCACGTCCAGGTCGCCGGCCTTCCACTCCTTCTCCCGCTGCGCTTTCTGGTTGAGGAGGGTCTTCTCCTTGTCGCGCAGCTGGGCGGCGCGCTCGAAGTCCTGCGCGTCGATCGCGGACTCCTTGTCGCGACGCACCTGGGCGATGCGCTCGTCGAAGTCACGGAGGTCCGGCGGCGCGGTCATCCGGCGGATGCGCATCCGTGCGCCGGCCTCGTCGATCAGGTCGATCGCCTTGTCCGGGAGGAAGCGGTCCGAAATGTACCGGTCGGCCAGCGTCGCGGCCGCGACCAGGGCCGCGTCGGTGATGCTGATCCGGTGGTGCGCCTCGTAACGGTCGCGCAGACCCTTGAGGATCTCGATGGTGTGCGCCAGGGACGGCTCGCCGACCTGGATCGGCTGGAAGCGGCGCTCAAGGGCCGCGTCCTTCTCCAGGTGCTTGCGGTACTCGTCCAGCGTGGTCGCACCGATGGTCTGGAGCTCACCGCGTGCCAGCATCGGCTTGAGGATCGATGCGGCGTCGATCGCGCCCTCGGCGGCGCCGGCGCCGACCAGGGTGTGGATCTCGTCGATGAACAGGATGATGTCGCCGCGGGTGCGGATCTCCTTGAGAACCTTCTTCAGGCGCTCCTCGAAATCACCGCGGTAACGGGAACCGGCCACCAGAGCGCCCAGGTCCAGGGTGTACAGCTGCTTGTCCTTCAGCGTCTCGGGCACCTCGCCCTTGATGATGGACTGCGCCAGACCCTCGACCACGGCGGTCTTGCCGACACCCGGCTCGCCGATCAGCACCGGGTTGTTCTTGGTGCGGCGGGAGAGCACCTGCATGACCCGCTCGATTTCTTTCTCCCGGCCGATGACCGGGTCGAGCTTGCCCTCGCGGGCGGCCTGCGTCAGGTTGCGGCCGAACTGGTCGAGAACCAGCGACGTGGACGGTGCGGCCTCGCCGGTCGCGGCGCCGGCGGCTGCCGGCTCCTTGCCCTGGTAACCCGAGAGCAGCTGGATGACCTGCTGGCGGACCCTGTTCAGGTCGGCGCCGAGCTTGACCAGCACCTGGGCGGCGACGCCCTCGCCCTCGCGGATGAGGCCGAGCAGGATGTGCTCGGTGCCGATGTAGTTGTGGCCGAGCTGAAGCGCCTCGCGCAGCGAGAGCTCCAGAACCTTCTTGGCCCGCGGCGTGAACGGAATGTGCCCGCTCGGCGCCTGCTGGCCCTGGCCGATGATTTCCTCGACCTGCTGCCGGACTCCCTCAAGCGAAATGCCGAGGCTCTCCAGAGCCTTTGCGGCAACGCCTTCGCCCTCGTGGATCAGACCTAGCAGGATGTGTTCGGTTCCGATGTAGTTGTGGTTGAGCATCCGGGCCTCTTCTTGGGCCAGGACGACAACCCGTCGCGCTCGGTCGGTGAACCGCTCGAACATGCCCTCGTGCTCCTCACGTGCCGTGCGCCAATGAACTGGCGGGGCCAGCGCGCGGGCATCGGTGATACCCGTGCTGTGACTACTCTATCGCCGCTGACGGGCTCTGCTGGGCGCTCACAGCCCTTCGGAACGATCCGCGACGTTGATTTAGCCAACTTCGCACGCTCAACGGCTGTTCCCCCACCCGAACGTGTACGCGTACAGCGAAATCGCGACGATCCACAGCCTGTGGAAAACTCACCCTCCGCCTGTGGATAACTTGGGGACAAACACGGAGAGGGC
Source organism: Actinoplanes lutulentus (assembly GCF_003259845.1). Lineage (GTDB taxonomy): Bacteria > Actinomycetota > Actinomycetes > Mycobacteriales > Micromonosporaceae > Actinoplanes > Actinoplanes lutulentus. The sequence continues at coordinate 41,500 of NZ_QLMJ01000006.1, read as the reverse complement.
GCACCCCCACCGGGGATGCGCCCTCATCGCCGAGGGACCAGAAATCGGTCAGGCCCGGCCGGGGCCTTTCGCGTGGAACTCCTCCACGATCTCCTGCGGGATCCGGCCCCGGTCGGAGATGTCCTTCCCCGCCTTCTTGGCCCACTCGCGGATCGCCTTGTTCTGCTCGCGGTCGGCAGTGGCGCCGCCACGCCCGCGTGCCGCCCGGCCACCGACGACCACGCCACCGCGGGCGACCCGGCTGCCCGCGTTGAGGTAGGGCTCGAAGACCTCCCGCAATTTCGCGGCGTTCTTCTCTGACAGGTCGATCTCATACTGAATGCCGTCGAGCGCAAACTTCACGGTCTCGTCGGCGTCGCCGTTGTCGAGGTCATCGACCAGCTTGTGAATGATCTGCTTGGCCACGCGCCGTTATCCTCCCGAACACAGGTTCTCTCCCCAGCAATGGGAAGACAATAACGCCAGGGGCGTATCGGCCGTCAATGGCGGGGGCAATAATGCCGAGCGACTACTCCGGCCGGACCAAGGGGAAGAGGATCGTTTCCCGAATGCCAAGGCCGGTGAGCGCCATCAACAGCCGGTCGATTCCCATTCCCATGCCACCGGTCGGCGGCATTCCGTACTCCATGGCACGCAGGAAATCCTCGTCGAGCTGCATCGCCTCGGCGTCGCCGCCGGCCGCGAGCAGCGACTGCGCGTGCAGTCGTTCGCGCTGTACGACCGGGTCGACCAGTTCCGAGTACGCCGTAGCGAGCTCGAATCCGCCGATGTAAAGGTCCCACTTCTCGGTCAGACCCGGGGTGGTCCGGTGCGCCGCGGTGAGCGGTGCCGTCTCCTCCGGGTAGTCGCGGACGAATGTGGGCGCCTGCAACTTGTGTTGCACGAGGTGCTCGAAAAGTTCCTCGGCGAGCTTGCCCGCGATCCACTTCGGATCCACCGAGAGCTGCACCTTTTCCGCGTACCCCTGCAGTGTGGCCAGGTCGGTGCCGACCGTGACCTCCTCGCCGAGCGCGTCGGAGATCGCGCCGAAGAGGGTGATCTCCGCCCACTCGCCGCCCAGGTCGACCTCGGTGCCGTCGGTGTGGGTGACCACGTGCGATCCGGAGACGGCGACCGCGGCCTCCTGAATCCAGTGACGCACCTGCTCCTGCATCACGTTGTAGTCCGCATACGCCTGGTACGCCTCGAGCATGGCGAACTCCGGAGAGTGCGTGGAGTCCATGCCCTCATTCCGGAAGTTGCGGTTGATCTCGAAGACGCGCTCGATGCCACCGACCACGGCACGCTTCAAAAACAGTTCCGGCGCGATCCGCAGATAAAGATCGGTATCCAAAGCGTTGCTGTGAGTCACAAACGGGCGGGCCGCCGCGCCCCCGTGCAGCAACTGCAACATGGGTGTTTCAACCTCGAGGAAATTGCGGCGGAACAGTGACTCGCGCAGGCTCCGGACCACGGTCGAGCGAGTACGAACGACGTCACGCGCCTGCGGCCGGACGATGAGATCCACATAACGCTGCCGAACCCGGGTTTCCTCGGAAAGCGGCTTGTGAGCGACCGGAAGCGGACGCAACGCCTTGGCGCTCATGGTCCAGGAATCCGCGAGCACGGAAAGCTCACCACGACGGCTGGTGATCACTTCACCGGTGACCGCGACCAGGTCGCCGAGATCGACGATCCGCTTCCACTCCTCAAGCGCCTCGGCGCCGACCTTGTCCAGCGAGAGCATCGCCTGGAGCTCGGTGCCGTCGCCGGCGCGCAGGGTGGCGAAGCAGAGCTTGCCGCCGTTCCGCACGAAGATCAGCCGGCCGGTGACCGACACGGTGTCGCCGCTGGCGGTGTCGGTGGGCAGCTCGGCGTACTTCGCGCGGATCTCCGCGAGCTCGGCGGTCCGGGGGACGTTCACCGGGTACGGCGGGACGCCCTCGGCCAGCAGCCGGTCCCGCTTCGCCCGGCGGACCCGCATCTGCTCGGGTACGTCCTCGGCGGGGTCGACAACTGGCGTGTTCTGCTCGGTCACGGCTCGACTTCCTGGTAGCTACTGGTCAGGACCTGAGAAAGCGTACTCAGAGCCCCTCAAACGTTCCGCTCATATACCATCCGCAGCCCGATCAGCGTGATCATCGGCTCGTGGGCGGTGAGCGTGTGGCACTCGTCTTTCACGAGCCAGGCCAGCCCGCCGGTGGCGATCACCGCGTTGACCGGGCCGATCTCCTCGATCATCCGCTCGACGATCCGGTCCACCTGACCGGCGAAACCGAAATAGAGCCCGGCCTGGAGGCATTCCACGGTGTTCTTGCCGATCACCGATTTCGGCTTGGTCGGCTCCACCTTGCGCAGCTGGGCCGCGCGGGCCGCGAGCGCGTCGAACGAGATCTCGATGCCGGGTGCGAACGCGCCGCCGAGGAACTCACCTTTCGCACTGATCAGGTCGAAGTTCGTGGTGGTGCCGAAGTCGACCACGATCGACGGTCCGCCATAGAGCGCGTGCGCCGCGAGCGTGTTGACCACCCGGTCGGAGCCGACCTCCTTGGGATTGTCGATGGCGAGCTGCACACCGGTTTTCACCCCCGGCTCGACGACGACGCTCGGCACCTCGCCGTAGTACCGCTTCAGCATGGTGCGCAGGTTGCGCAGCGCGGCCGGCACGGTCGAGCACGCGGCCACCCCGGTGATCTCCACGGCGTCCCCGGCGAGCAGGCCGCGGAACATCAGGCCCAGCTCGTCGGCGGTCGACGCCGCGTCGGTCTTGATCCGCCAGTTGTGCACAAGCTTGTCGCCGTCGAAGGTGGCCAGCACGGTGTTGGTGTTACCGATGTCAATACAAAGCAGCACGATCTCGGCCCCTAAGAATCAAAATCAAGACCCCTATTTTGTACGGGGTGAGCGTCTCAGCGAGGCCGCAGGTCCAGCGCGATGTCCAGAATCGGCGAGGAGTGGGTGAGCCCGCCGACTGACAGGTAGTCCACTCCGGTCGCGGCGTAGGCCGCAGCGGTCTCCAGAGTCAGGTTCCCGGTCGCCTCGAGCTCGGTCTGCTCACCGACGGCGGCGACCACCTGGACGAGCTGTTCCGGCCGCATGTTGTCGCAGAGCAGGAACGTGGCACCAGCCGCGACGGCCTCCTTGGCCTCGTCCAGGGTGGTCACCTCGACCTGCACCGCCACGTCCGGGAACGCCTCGCGCACCAGCTGGTACGCCGCCGTGATGCTGCCGGCCGCCAGCTTGTGGTTGTCCTTGATCATGGCGACGTCGTAGAGGCCCATCCGCTTGTTGGTGCCACCACCGACCCGGACCGCGTACTTCTCCAGGACCCGCAGGCCCGGCGTGGTCTTGCGGGTGTCCAGAACCGTCGCCTTGGTGCCTTCGAGCTGGTCGGCCCACTTGCGGGTGTGCGTGGCCACCCCGGACATCCGGCTGATCAGGTTCAGCGCGGTGCGCTCGGCGGTCAGCAGGGAACGGGTCGGTCCGGTGATCCGGGCGAGCACGTCGCCGCGGCGTACCCGGTCGCCGTCGCTCGCGACCTGTTCGAAGGTCGCCGTCCCGGAGGAGGTGACAGCGAAGACCTCGGCCGCCACCAGCAGCCCGGCCACCACGCCGTCGGCCCGGGCGACCAGCTCGGCCGTGCCGGTCTGCCCGATCGGGATGGTCGCCTCGCTGGTCACGTCGCGCGGCGGGTCACCGAGGTCCTCGCCCAGCGCGGTGAAGACGATCCGCTGCAGCTCGACGAGATCAATTCCAGGGGTGCTCACGCCATCTCCTCGAACTTCTGGGTCAACAGACCGTCGGTACCGATCGCGTCCAGCAGGTGGCCGCGCCACTCGTCGGCAGCGGTCGGGTGATCCTCACGCCAGTGGCAGCCGCGTGTCTCCCGGCGCGTCTGCGCGTTGGCGACCAGCACCGACGCGACGGTGAGCAGGTTCGTCGCCTCCCAGGCCGCGGTGTTCGGCCGGGAACGGTGCTCGGCGAGGCGGCTCAGCTCCTTGGCCGCCCCGGCGAGCGAGTCGGCGGAGCGCAGCACGCCGGCGCCCCGGGTCATCGCCCGCTGCAGCTCGGCGCGGATCGCCGGGTCGGCCACCCAGCCCGGTCCGGCGCTGTCGCTGACCGGCTCGGCCTGTGCCGGCGGCTCGGTGCCGATGTCGTCGGCGATCCGCTTCGCGAAGACCAGGCCTTCCAGCAGCGAATTGCTGGCCAGCCGGTTGGCGCCGTGCACGCCGGTGCAGGCCACCTCACCGCAGGCGTACAGCCCGGGGATGCTGGTGCGGCCGTGCAGGTCGGTACGGACGCCGCCGGAGGCGTAGTGGGCGGCCGGCGCGACCGGGATCAGCTCGGTGGCTGGGTCGATGCCGGCCGACCGGGTGGACGCCATGATGGTCGGGAACCGGTGCTCCAGGAACTCCTTGCCGAGGTGCCGGGCGTCCAGATAGACGTGGTCGGCCCCGGTGGACCGCAGCACCCGGTAGATGCCCTTGGCGACCACATCACGCGGCGCCAGCTCGGCCAGCTCGTGCTGACCCACCATGAATCGCGTACCGGTCTCGTCGACCAGGTACGCCCCCTCGCCCCGCAGCGCCTCGGAGATCAGCGGCCGCTGGACCGAGTTGACCGTGCCGGAGACGAACGACGTCGGGTGGAACTGCACGAACTCGATGTCGGTCACCTCGGCGCCGGCCCGCAGCGCGAGCGCCACCCCGTCACCGGTGGAGACCGACGGGTTCGTGGTGGACGAGTAGATCTGTCCCATCCCGCCGGTGGCCAGCACCACGGCCCGGGCCAGGATCGCGCCGACACCGTCCTCACTGCCCTCGCCGAGCACGTGCAGGGTGAGACCGCAGGCCCGGCCGTCGGCGGCGCGCAGCAGGTCGAGCACGAGGGCGTGCTCGACCAGGCGGATCCACGGGTCCCGGTGCACGGCCTCGTGCAGGGCGCGCTGCACCTCGGCGCCGGTCGCGTCCCCGCCGGCGTGCACGATCCGGTCGGCGCGGTGCCCGCCCTCGCGGGTCAGCATCAGCGAGCCGTCCGGGTTGCGGTCGAACTCGGCGCCCCGGCGGATCAGCTCCCGGATCCGGGCCGGGCCCTCCTCGACCAGGACGCGGACCGCTTCCGGGTCGCAGAGGCCGACGCCGGCGATCTCCGTGTCGTACGCGTGCGCCTGCGGGGTGTCCAGCGGATCCAGCACGGCGGCGATCCCGCCCTGTGCCCAGCGGGTGGAGCCGTCGTCGATGTTCACCTTGGTCACGACGGTGACGTGCAGGCCCTGCTCGCGCAGGTGCAGCGCGGCGGTGAGGCCGGCGATCCCGGAACCGACCACGACGACGTCGGTGGTCTCGGTCCAGCCCGGTTCGGCAGCGGCGACCCGGCGAGGCAGCGCCGGTAGATCCGCGAGAGGTGACATGTGTCCCAGTACACTCCGCCCGCTCGGATCAGTCGCGGCGGGGGCACCTTCAGTGGTCACGGTTACTTGTACTGGACGGGCAGAGCCTTCGTCCCCTTGCCCTTGAGCGAGCCGGTCAGCTCGGCGCCGTCGAGCCACAGGTAACAGCGGACGTTGTGATCACCCTGCGCCCACACCTCGGCGTTGCCGGGCAGCGAGACCACACCGGTCCGATACCGCAGGTCGGCGTCGTCGGGCACGGCCGCGTACTTCGCCACCAGGGTCCGGCAGCCGTCGTGGAACTCGTCCCAGTTCGTGTCGCCCTTGGGGTACGTCGCGGTGGCCGGAGCGTCCCAGACCCCGACGAACTCGGAGTTGTGCGTCTCCTCGCAGTCGGCGGCCGGCATCGTGTCGATGGCGCCGGCGCCGTCCAGCCCGATGGCGTAACAGGTGAGTTCGAGTCCGGAGGTGTCCGATGCCAGGGCGCCACGCAGGCTGCCCTTGCGCTGCACCAGCGCGCCGTCGTCCTCGATCGAGTCCAGTTCGACCAGCTCACAGCGGTACCAGCGGGATCCGCCGGTCCAGGCAGCCGGTGAGGGGTTCGTGACACCGATCCAGAGCCGGGCCTCGCGCCACGGTCCGCCGACGTACTCGGTGGCCTTCGCGTCGCAGGTCCGATAGGCGGCCCGGCCTCCGGTGGTGGTGCCGGCCGGCGGGGTCTCGGTCTCGGCGGCCGCCTCGGTGTACTCGCCGATGAACACGGTCTCGGTGCGATGCGCCACCGAGCAGTCCGCCTCCTCATAGGTGGACCGCGGGCCGGAGACGGCGAAGTTGGCGAGGTGACACGTCTCGGCGACCGGCAGGAAGCTGGTCGCCGGAGCCATCGCGCCCCAGTTGTTGATCAGGTCGCCGTCGACGTTGCCGCTGCCGCCACAGCCCGCGGCGAGCAGCACGGCCGCGCTCAACGCGGCCATCCCGGACCGTCGCCGGCCACGCCGCCGGTGTCGCATGAACCTGCCTCCCACAACGCCGCCGGTGTCCGATTTATCGATCGTATGACGATCTGTACGGATACCGGCGACGTTCGGGAAAGTTCGCGTTACAAAGGCGCCCCTGTACCCGGTGTCAGCTGGAGTGCGACGTTGTCGATCAGGCGGGTGCTGCCGACCTTCGCGGCCACCAGCAGGCGAGCGGCACCCGACTCGGGCGCGGCACCCAGATCTGTTCCGGTCAGCGCGAGGTAGTCAACGCGTACCCCTGGCTCCTCCGCCAAGATCTTGTGGGCGACGGCCAGGACCGAGTCGGGGTCGCTCCGCGCCGCGCCCTCGCGCAGAGCGCGAGAGAGCGCGAGCGCGGACCGTCGCTGGTCCGGCGAGAGGAATCGGTTCCGGCTCGAAAGAGCAAGACCATCAATCTCCCGTACGGTCGGAACGCCCACGATCTCGACGCCCATATCCAGGTCACGGGCCATCCGGCGGATCAGGGCGAGCTGCTGGAAATCCTTCTCGCCGAAGTACGCGACATTGGCGCGCGTCAGCATCAGCAGCTTCTGGACCACGGTGAGCATGCCGGAGAAATGGCCCGGCCGGCTCTCGCCTTCGAGGATCTCGCCGAGCGGTCCCGGATGCATCGTGATCGACGGCGCGCCACCGGGGTAGACGTCGTCGCGGCTCGGTGCGAAAACGACAGTGACGCCCTCGTCCCGGCAGGCCGCGAGATCGTCGTCGAGGGTGCGCGGGTACTTCTCGAAGTCCTCGTTCGGCCCGAACTGCAGCGGGTTCACGAAGATCGTCACCACCACGAACGCGGACCGCTCGCGCGCCACCCGCATCAGCTGCCGGTGGCCCTCGTGCAGCGCCCCCATGGTCATCACCACCGCGATCTCACCCGGAGCCTTCGCGAGCTCAGCGGCGAGCGCGGCACGGGAGTGTACGAGAACGGTCACGCGGGACTACCCACCTTCGCTCGGTAGAGGATCTCGAGAAGTGCTTCGGCGTCGTGCGGACGCAGCCGGCCGGAAGCGATCGCCCGATCCGCGGTACGCCGGGCCATCGCCAGATAGGCCGGGATCGCCTCGGCGGGCATCCGGCCCAGGTGCTTGGCGACCGTGCCGGCGTCACCCCGGGAGACCGGGCCGGTCAGCGCGGCGTCACCCATCCGCAGGGCGTTGTCGAGGGCCGCGGTCAGCAGCGGCTCCAGCACCCGGCCGGGCTGCTCGACACCTGCCGCGCGCAGCAGGTCGGCGGCCTCGTTCACGAGCGTGACCAGATGGTTCGCGCCGTGCGCCAGCGCCGCGTGATAGAGCGGCCGGGAGTCCTCGGCCACCCACTCCGGCACGCCGCCCAGGTCGGCGACCAGCCGGGTGGCGAACGCCCGGTCCGGGGTCGTCACACCCCAGGCGATGCCGGGCAGCCGGTCCAGGTCGGAGTCCGCGCCGGTGAAGGTCATCGCGGGGTGCAGGGCCATGCCGTTCACATCGCCCAGAACGGCGAGTCCGTGAGCACCGGACGTGTGCGCGACGACCTGGCCGGGACGCAGCGCGCCGGTCGAGTCCAGGCCGGCCACCACGGCGGCCAGGGCATCGTCGGGAACGGCCAGCAGCAACAGATCGGAGGCGGCGCGGGCGACGTCGTCGGCCGGCAGGATCGCGGCGTCCGGAAGCAGGCGGGCCACACGTTCCCGGGAAGCGGCGGAGACCGCCGCGGCGGCGACAACCCGGTGCCCGGCCGCGCTCAGCGCCGCACCGAGTACGGCGCCCACCCGGCCGGCGCCGATGACGCCGACGGTCAAAGCGTTCATCTCTGGATCCAGTCCTCAGCTCGGGGTACCGGTCGAGCGCCAGTATGCGCCGAATTAACACGCCCGTAGCAACAGCGTGTGGCAAACCGCACCGGGCTCATATCGGCCACGCCGCCGGTCGGATTTAGGCTGAGCAGCATGTCCATCGGCTGGCGGCCGGCGATGCGGTCGGCTCTTTACGGAAGTGATGGCTTCTTCGTCCGCGCCGGAAGCGGCCCGGCCGACCACTTCCGCACCAGCGTGCACGCGTCCCCGCTGTTCGCCGGAGCGCTGCTGCGGATCGTCGAGCGGCTCGACGAAGCCCTCGGCCGGCCCACGACGTTCGACCTGGTCGACGTCGGCGCCGGGCGCGGCGAGCTGCTCACCGTCCTGCTCGCGCTGATGCCGTCCGATCTGGCCGCCCGGGTACGCCCGACCGGCGTGGAGATGGCACCCCGGCCGGACAGGCTGGATCCGCGGATCCGCTGGCGTACCGGCGTGCCGGACAGCGTGACCGGCCTGCTGATCGCCACCGAGTGGCTGGACAACGTCCCGCTCGACGTCGTGGAGACCGACGAGCACGGCGACCCGCGCAAGGTGCTTGTGGACCGGCGGACCGGCGCCGAGACGCTGGGCGGCCCGGCCGACGCGGCCGACCGCTTCTGGCTGAACCGCTGGTGGCCCGGCCCCGGCCGGATCGAGATCGGCTGGCCCCGGGACGCCGCCTGGGCCGACGCCGTGGGTTCGGTGCGCCGCGGGGCCGCGCTCTGTGTCGATTACGGTCACCAGCGCTCCGAGCGGCCGCCCCTCGGCACGCTCACCGGTTATCGGGACGGGCGTCAGGTGCCACCTGTCCCGGACGGCAGTTGCGACGTCACGGCGCACGTCGCGATGGATTCGGTGGCGGGTGCGGCCGGTTACGCGTACCAAATGGTCCGTCAGCGCGAAGCGCTGAAAGCGCTCGGGATCGACGGCGGGCGACCACCGCTGGAGCTTGCCCGCACGGACCCGGCGGCGTACATCCGCGCTCTCTCCGCCGCGGGCAGCGCCGCCGAGCTGATCGATCCGTCCGGACTCGGCGCCCATTGGTGGTTGTGGCACGAGATAGGTCTGAAGGTTCGTGGGAGCATCTTTGCGTGAGCGATGACCTGCGGGAGATGACGGTCGGGACCGGCGCCGGGCTCGACACGGCCGACATGGTCCTCAACATCGGGCCGCAACATCCGTCAACGCACGGTGTGCTGCGGCTCAAGCTCAAACTGGACGGCGAGCGGGTCGTCGAGTGCGAGCCGATCGTCGGATACATGCACCGCGGCGCGGAGAAACTGTTCGAGGTCCGCGACTACCGGCAGATCATCATGCTGGCGAACCGGCACGACTGGCTCTCCGCGTTCTCCAACGAGCTCGGCGTCGCCCTCGCCGTCGAACGACTCATGGGCATCGAGGTGCCGGAACGCGCCACCTGGCTGCGGATGGCGCTCGCCGAGCTGAACCGGGCGCTCAACCACCTGATGTTCCTCGGCTCCTACCCCCTGGAGATCGGCGCGATCACGCCGATGTTCTACGCGTTCCGGGAACGGGAAACCCTCCAGGCGGTGATGGAGGAGGTCTCCGGCGGCCGGATCCACTACATGTTCAACCGGGTGGGCGGTCTCAAGGAAGAAGTGCCGGCCGGCTGGACCAAGCGGGTCCGCGAGGCCGTCGCCGCGGTCCGCCGGCGGCTGCCCGACCTCGACCGGCTGATCCGCAAGAACGACATCTTCATGGCCCGGACCGTCGGCGTCGGCGTCCTCACGGCCGCCGACGCAGCCGCCTACGGCGCCTCCGGACCGGTCGCGCGCGCCAGCGGTCTGGATTTTGATGTACGCCGGGACGAGCCCTACCTCTACTACGACCAGCTGGAATTCCCGGTGGTGACCAGGCAGGCCGGCGACTGCCACTCCCGGTTCGAGGTGCTGCTCGACCAGACGTACGTCTCCCTGGATCTCGTGGAGGCCTGCCTGGACCGGGTCGACCGGATCGGCGGCCCGGTCAACGTGCGCCTGCCCAAGGTGGTCAAGGCACCCGAGGGCCATACGTACGCGTGGACCGAGAACCCGCTCGGGGTGAACGGTTATTACCTGGTGTCCCGCGGCGAGAAAACCCCGTGGAGGCTGAAGCTGCGCACGGCGTCGTACGCGAATGTGCAGGCGCTGGCGACGCTGATCCCGGGCTGCCTGGTCCCCGATCTGATCGCGATCCTCGGCTCGATGTTCTTCGTAGTCGGCGACATCGACAAATAGGGGCGGGGAGCGCACGCAGGGGGTGTGTCGAGCCCCTAGGTCGGCACACCCGCTCGATCTTGGGCCGCTGCAGGGTCAGCGGTCGTTGTTGTAGCCGCCGTAGGAGGCGAAGTCGTCGAGGGTGCCTACGTTCGTGTCGTTCGCGGACGGGCGGTGGCGGCGGGCCTTGTATTCGCCGGACGGCTGGTCCTCGTAGCCCTGATCCGGGTATCCCTGGTCCGGATAGGAAGGGTCCTGGTACGACGGGTCCTGGTACGACGGGTCCTGATAGCCCTGGCTGTCGTACCCCTGGCTGTCGTATCCCTGGTCCTCGTAATCCCGGCCGTCGTAACCCTGGCCGTCGTACGCCTGCTCGTCGTAGCCGGTCTGGCTGCCGTACTCGTTCGCCCCGGCGTAACCGCTGGCGGCGCCGAAGTCGTCGTTCGGGGATTCCGGGCGGCCGTACTGGGTTCCGGGGCGGACAGCGGCCGCCGCACGAGGCGGGCCGGACGGCGGAATCGGACCGGACGACAGGGGACCGCCCTGCGGCAGCGGACCCGACGAGTGCGGCCCCTGCGGAATCGGCCCGGACTGCATGGGCCCTGACTGCATTGGCCCGGACTGCATCGGGCTGGCCTGCATCGGACCGGGCGGGACTGAGACGGCGGCGCGCGGTGGGCCGGGCGGCACCGAAGCCGCTGCCCGGGGGCCTCCGGGGCCGGGCGGTACGGAAGCGGCCGCCCGAGGGCCTCCGGGGCCCGGCGGCGGGACAGCGGCGCCACCACGGGGGCGCGGAACCGGGCCGGGCGGCATCGTGTTCGGTCCAGGACCTGGCCCGTTCATCGGACCGCCGTGCGAAGAAGCCCCACCCATCGGGCCGCCGTGCGATGGAGCTCCGCTCATCGGAGCACCCGGCATGCGCTGTCCCGGGATGGGAGCGCCCGGAGCCCCTGACATCGGAACGCTGGGCATGCGCGGTCCTGGGACAGGAGCGCCCTGGGGCGGGCCGGCTACTGCTGCCGAACGGACCACCGAGGCGGACCCGGACGGCACCGACGCCGAACCGGAAGGCACCGAGGCCGAAGCGCGACCGGCGGGCGCGCCGCCGGGCATCCGGGCCGGGGAGACCGGACCAGCCGACCCCGCCGCCGGTCCACGGGAACCGTATTCGTTCTGCTCGTAACCGTCGGCATAACCCTGGCCGTCGCTGTAACCCTGCCCCTGGCCGTCCGCATAGCCCTGGCCATCGTCATAGCCCTGAGCGCCGTCATAGCCCTGAGCGCCCTCGTAACCCTGGGAACCGTCGTAACTCTCATAAGGCTGAGCACCGTCGTACGACTGCCCATCGTCATAAGACTGGGCGCCGCCGCCGTAAACCGGCCCAGCCTCAGACTCGTACCCGGAATTGTCATATCCCGACTGCGGAGCGTAACCGGCATCCGCTGGCGCAACCGCGACCTGAGCTCGGCCGCCCGGATTGCGCGGCTGCAGCGGCGGGCGAGGTGCCTCCGAGACCGCCGGCGCCGCCGCATAGGCGGCGAATTCGGACCGCATCTGCTTGCGGAGGTTCTCCACCTCCTGGGCGACGCGGTCCTCGACATCCATCCTGAGCAGCACCGGATCAGCGCGGATCAGCACAGACGCGCCGACCAGCACCACGCTCACGGCGATCAGCAGCAGCGCGAAACGGATCGAGGTGTTGCCGCCACCGATCAGTACCACTGCGGCCGCCAGCGGCGCGAGGACCACTCCGCCCCAGAGGAGGCCACGGAGCAGCTTCGCGCTGGGTCCCGCTTGCGGGTCGCGTTCCGGCATGGGCGCAGATGTTACCGAGAGTGCGCCCCAGTGAAAACGGCCGAGCGCTCGAACGGCACAAATGACCCATGACCACCGGGCGGTCCGGCTGGTTTCCGTTTGGCGGAAGCCAGCCGGAAGTACTACCTGGTGCCGCGCCAGCCGCCGAGGGTGGCGAGACCGATGATCCAGCCGACGAAGAGGCCGTAGCTGGCGCCGGAACCGGCCGCCTGGAACGCGCCGAGCAGCGACGGGTTGCTGAGGAAGAGGGTGGCGAGGAGCGCGGCGAAACCGCCCGCGAAGATGTACGAGGCCCAGCCGGCGAAGAACTGGCTGATCGTGCCACGGGCCCGGGCCAGCTGAGAGCCGGGCAGCAGGTAGAGGAAGAGCGCGGTCAGCACCACTAGCAGGATCGCCTTGAGGTCGCCGACGATCACGTCGCGCAGCGAGTCGTCGGTGTCGAAGCTCCAGTGCGGCCAGGCGAGCAGCCGGAGCCACCAGCCGCCGGCCGTGTCAGGGTTGGTGTTCTCCAGAGCCCAGTCGCTGTACCAGGGGCTACCGAAGACGAGGACGAGTATCAGCGCGGCGAGTGTGCCCGCACCCGGTGCGGTCTTGTAACGATTCCCGAGAGCCATGGCCCCGCTATTCCCAGCGGGGCCAGGCTCTCAAACGATGAACGTCACTTGCTCAGGTAGTCGATGAATGCGGCCCGCAGCAGCGGTTCTGCCTCGCCGAGGTCGCGGCCCTCGAACTCACGCCAGAGCGCGACCGCCTCGTCGACGGTCGGCCCGATCGAGTTGAGTGCGCCGTCCAGCGAGGCGGCCTCATCGGCGTCCGGCAGGTGCCGCAGCACCGACCAGTAGAACTTGACGTCGTGGCGTTCCCGGGCGAGGGCGAAAGCCCGTTCCCTCAGCACCTCGGTAGGCAGGGCGTCCAGTTCAGCAAAGGTCGGCGAGGTCATGATTCAAAGCATAGTCAGCGCGTTTGACCCCAGGGGCCGTCGTCCCAGCGGTCTGCGGGTGCCGGCTGCGGGTTGCCGGGCTGGTTCCAGGTTTCCGGCCGGTCCGGCGACCAGGTGCCGTTGCTGGCAGCGGCGTTCCACTCCTCGCCGGTGCCGGCCGGAAGCGGCCGGCCGTACGTCTCGACGAGCCGGGTGACGATCAGGCCGGCGGCGAAAACGCTCGCGGCGATCGCGAAGAGCGCGATGTCGAGCTCACGGAGGTCCTCGTAATCGAGGAAGAGCGTCATGGCGGTCACCGCGAACAGCGTGCCGAAGATCCCGCCGCGCCGCCCGTACGCGCTCGTGCCGCCGAGCAGGGCCAGGCCGAGGCCGATGCCGGTCCACTCCAGGCCGGTGCCGGGCACGACCGGGTCGGCCGAGCCGGCGGCCAGGATCGTGCCGGCGCCGACCGCGAAGAGCGTGGAGAGCAGCAGCGCGATGACCACCGGCACCGCGGTCTTGGCGCTGCCACGGCGGGCCGCGTCACCGTACGGCCGGAAGCCGCCGACCCAGCGCCGGATCGGGCCGATCGCGCCGAGGCCGCCGCCGAGCAGGGCCAGCAGCGCGAAAGCGCCGAAGAGGAGGAAGGCCTGCCCGGTCGGGTCCCAGTCGCCCTGCACCACGACCGGCGCCACGCGCAACTGGGAGTAGACGATGACGCCGAGCGCGGCAGCAAGCGTCGCGGCCCAGCCGGGCACGTGCAGCGTGACGACGACGACCGCCACGATCAACGCGCCGGCCGCGCCGATGATCAGCGCCGGGACCAGTGCCTGAAGCAGTCCCTTGTCACTGTTCTCAGCGAACTGGAAAGCGGCGGCCAGCGCGATCGGGCCGATCGCGAGGTTCGGTACGCCGGCCCGGAGGCTGAGCCCCGCGCCGAGAGTGAGCAGACCGATCGCGGCGCCGGTGACCAGCAGGGAGTCGAGGGCGGGACGCTGGAGCGCGGCCGAGTCCTCGCGGAAGAGCAGGAAACCGATGACCCCGGTGGCGACCAGCAGCACCACTTCCCAGCCGAGGTGGACGCCGAGACGGTCGCGGCCGTCCTCCTCCACCGCGGGGAACGAGCCGGTGGTCACCGGTGCGCGCAGCGACTGGTCGAGCGTGTTGCCGGCCGTGTCGTCGTACTGCACCCGGCGCCGGTAGGCGGCAGGGTCCGTCTCGGTCTGGTTGGTTTGTTGGCGGAACGTGGTCTCGTCGTAAGACATGTCCGCGCCTCCTTACGCCTCCGCGAGCGGTTCGAGGCGCACGCTACTCCGGCCTGAAGCCGCCCGCCGCAAAGCATACGGATACGACATGGCCTCAGTTCAGAGCACATGTCGCGTTGATGGATGTCAACGCCGCTCGGTCGGCCGCCCGGAGTCGTCGTCCTCGCGATCGGGCTGTTCCGGCACCCGGCAGGACCGCTCGAGCCAGAGGGCCGCGCCGATCAGCGCGAGCCCGGCGATGAGGCCGCCGGCGGTGGCCGGGATGTCGTCGCGGGCCGCCTTGGTCGGCTCCAGCAGCAGCCAGGTGAGCAGACCGGCGGAAAAGCCCGCGAAGATCGCGCCGACCAGAGAGGACGCTTTCGCCAGCGCGACGTACCGCGCCACGGCGAGCGGCTCGACCGGCAGCGCACCGGGCTTGCGCTGGATGCGCGCGCTGGTGTTCTGCGCGAGCATCGCCTCGGCGACCGCGAGGACCGCCAGGATCAGCGCCGGCGTCCACGGCAGCGAGGGCAGACGCGAGTAGGAGAAGCTGAGCAGCAGCCAGCCCACGGCAGCGGCGGCCAGGCCGGCCACCACGAGAACCGAGATGCTCGTCGGCCGCAGGGACGGGTCGGGACGACGTCCGTCTTGGGGGTTGGCGCTCACTCCATCGACTCTAGCGATAGATCCGGGCGCGGGCTCATCGCGGCGAGGTCGGCCGTGGTCTCCGGCGTGTCCAGCAGGGCCGCGATCGGGCCGTGGCCGGGCAGCACGGCGTCCGGCCGCAGATCGAGCCACGGCCGCAGCACGAAGGCGCGCAGGTGGGCGCGCGGGTGCGGAAGCGTCAGCTCGGCGTCGTCACTGATCACCGGCGTGCCGTCGTCCTGCCGTACCGCGATCACGTCGACGTCGAGCGTGCGCGGCCCGAATCGCCGCTCCGGGTCACGGATCCGGCCTTCGGCCCTCTCGCACGCCTGTGCCCGCTCCAGCCAGTCGCGCGCGGTCGCGCTCCGATCGTTCACGATCAACACCACATTGAGGTACGCGGGCTGCGCCGTGTCTCCCCATGGAGGTGTCTCGTAGACGCCGGAGATCGCCGTGACGTGCGAATCGAGCTGGTTCACGGCGGCGAGCAGGTGTGCCCGACGATCGCCGAGGTTGCTGCCCAGCGAGAGGACGGCCTCGGTCACGAACGGCTCCGGCCGGTTTCGCTCTGCTCCGGGCGGCTCCGGCCCAGGGTGACGCTGACGTCGGCGAACTCGTGCGGGATTGGCGCCTGCGGCTTGTGCACCGTCACCTCGGCGGCCAGCACCCGCTCGTCGGCGAGGCAGACGTCGAGCAGCCGGTCGGCGAGTCGTTCCAGGAGGTTGACCGGCTCGCCGGTGAGCACCTCGACCAGCCGGCCGGCCAGTTCGCCGTAGTGGACGGTGTCGGCCACGTCGTCGGAACGTGCGGCCGGGCCGAGATCGAGGTCGAGACGCACGTCGACGACGAAGTCCTGCCCCTGCTCCCGCTCGAAGTCGTAGACGCCGTGGTTGCCCCGTGCGCGCAGTCCGGTCAGCGTGATCCGCCCGGTCATTTGTCCTCCGTACGCGTACCCAAGAATTTTGGTGAGCCGGTGGCGCGCCAGACCGCGAGCGCGTCCGCGGTCGCGCTCACGTCGTGGACCCTGACCCCCCACGCGCCGGAAGCGACAGCCAGTAAAGAGGTGGCGAGAGTGGCCGCCTCGCGGCCACCGACCGGACGGGGTGTGCCGTCCGGGCCGGCGAGCAGGCGGCCGAGGTAGGTCTTGCGGCTGGCCGCGAAGAGAACCGGGAAGCCGAGGCCGGTCAGCTCGCCGAGGTGCGCGGAGAGCGCCCAGTTGTGCTCGGGGAGCTTCGCGAAGCCGAGACCCGGGTCGAGGATGATCCGGCTCGGGTCGACGCCGGCCGCGATCGCGTCGTCGGCGCGTTCCCGCAGCTCGTCGCGGACCTCGGCCACCACATCGGAGTAGAGCGCGAGCTTCTGCATCTCGCGGGAGTGGCCGCGCCAGTGCATCAGGATCCAGGGGCAGCCGGCGGCGGCGGCGACCGAGGCCATCCGCGGGTCGGCGAGCCCGCCGGAGACGTCGTTGATCACCACAGCACCGGCTTCGAGAGCCGCCTCGGCGACCGCGGCGCGCGAGGTGTCGACACTGACCGGTACGCCCTCGGCGAACAAGCTCCGGATCACCGGAACGACGCGAGCGATCTCGGTCGGCGCGTCCACACGCTCCGCTCCGGGCCGGGTCGACTCGCCACCGACGTCGATGACGTGCGCTCCTTCGCGAAAAAGGCACATGCCGTGTTGAACCGCGGCGTCGATGTCGGTGTATCTCCCACCGTCAGAGAAAGAGTCCGGCGTGACGTTGAGGACGCCCATCACTACCGGGTGATCCATACGGAGCAGTTCAGCACCTGTGAGCTGCGCGTCCAGCGGCGAAGTCGGCACAACAAGAGGGTACGGGGCAGCAGGTTTTCGAACAGGTGTACGATGCCACGTGACTGAAATTCACGCGCTCCTTCACCTTGGGTAACGAAACGGGCGCTTGTTGCTCGCAAGTACGAGCCGTACTCTTCGGATCTGGGCATCATGAAGTGACCGAAGAGAGCAGACGAGCATGGCAGTGCCCGAACGGCTCACTCGACGTGGTGAGCGCGAGGTAGCACCATATGGGCGTTGCCGTACGGCTTCACAACTGCAGCGTGTCCGTACCCCCCTTACCGGACACGGGGAGGTTTACCGATGATCGCCACCGAGCTCACCATCCTGGCGGCTGAGCCATCAGGCAGCATCAACACCGAAGGAATCGTCACCTTCTTCGCGAGCAACATCGCACCGATCCTGCTAGCGGTGCTCGGAGTGATCTTCATCGGCCGCGCCAGCCGCGGCGAGATCTCGAAGGTCCTCACCAGCTCGGCGATCGCGATCGTGGGCCTGGCGTTCATCGCCGGCGCGGCCACGCTCTTCTTCGTCGGCGAATCGATCATCAAGCTGATCTTCAACTGAGATGCGGCTCCGGACCGACGACGACATCTACCGGGCACGCCTGGTCTATCTGGGCCCGCCCGGGTACACCCTGCCCATCCATCTGCCGTACGCGCAGTACGGGATGTTCGTCGCGCTGGTGCCGCTCTTCATGTTTCTCCACTACCTGATCACGCTCGACTTCGACCCGTTCCCGGCCTGGGAGATCGCCCTGGCCATGGTCACGACGTCGTACGTGTTCCGGCATGTCGACCCGGACCGGCCGGCCCGGGTCGTCATCCGCACCGCGCTCACCGACTGGCGCCGCACCCGCGAGCCTGCCGTGGAGCAACGCGATCCGAGACTTGTCGCCACTCGCATCCGCGTCCGGGAGGAGTTGGTATGACCAGTTGGAGTGTTTGCGAACTACCGGCTGTCGCCGCCGCACGCACCACAAGGGTCGGCGCATGACCGGAACTCCTCCGCACGGGCATCCCCGCGCGGACGCCTCGCCCGCGAACAGGCAGAGTAACGGTGTGCACCCGGACAATTACTCCTCGCCCGATTCACTGGACAACTCCGAGGAGCTCGTTGCCGCACCCGGGCACGGCGGCGTCGGTGTCTTCCAGGCGCCGCAGCCGGTCCGGCCGCGCAGCACCGGGGTCGACACCACCATGGACATCGACTCGCCCTTCCTCGACCTGTTCGGCGGCACAGCCACACCGGCGCGCACCGGGAGTACCCGTCCGAGTGATCTTTATGCGGAACCGCTGGATTCCGATCCGGACCGTGGCTTCGGGTTCAACGACCGGGCGGCCACTCCGGTTGCCCCACAGGCCGAACCACTGCCGGCCGTAGATCCACACCCGCCGGTCGCCCACCCGCCCGTCGACCGGCCGTCTTTCGATCGGCCGCCGGTTGACCGGCCGCCGGTTGTTGATCGGCCGCCCGTCACACCGGCTGAAGCTCGGCCGTCTGTGGCGGCGCCTGCCGCCATCCCGCTTCCGCCGGCCGTGACGCCGGAGCCGCATGCCGCGATTTCGCTGCCGGCCGCCGAGACGTCGGCCGCGCCCGTCGTAGGCGATACGCCGGGGTGGGGTGGCTCGCCCTTCACCAGGGCGCCGGCCGGTCCCGAGCCCGACTACTACTCCGAGCCCGAGCCGGCCTCGCAGCCGTTCCCGCCGTCGTTCGACCAGTCGTTCGACCAATCGCCGTTCGACGAATCGCCGCTTGACCAGGCGTCGCTCGACCAGTCGTTCGGGCCACCTTTCGCGCAGGAGCCCACCCGGGCCGAGCCGGTGCCGGACGAGTTCGACTTCAGCGAGTTCGACAACTGGCCGCCGGCCACCGGGTCCGCTGCTGCTCCGGCGGCCGTCACGCCCGCGCCGGAGGTGCCGCGTCCCGCGGCTGTGGAGGCGGTTCCCAGCCCGGCTTTCTGGCAGGCGACCCCTCGGGCTCAGGCGGCGAGCGCTTTACCCGTACCCGTCCCTGAGAAGGCGCCTGCCCGCCGCCCGGAGAAATCTCCCGCGAAGCGGGAGAAAACGGCGAAGCCGGTCAGGCAACGCAAGGATGAGAAGGCAGCGGCGCTGCGGCCGCAGAAGCTGAAGTTCAGCGACCGCGACCCGGCGATGGAGCTGGCGATCAGTGAGATCGCCGGGCATCTGACCTTCACCCAGAGCACCGTGACGGCGTGGTACTACCTGCCCGAGGTGCGCTGGGCCTTCCGGCCCGACGCGGAACGCGAGGCGCTGCTCAGCGCCATCTCCGAGCAGTACGCGGGACTGGCCGGCTTCCGGCTGCACCTGCGCCGCACCACCCGGCCCTTCCCGGCGGACGAGTGGGCCCGCACTGTCGACTCCTTCACCGCGAAGCCGTTGCCCGACGTGCACGGCGGCACCTCGTGGTCCGACCACCTGGTCGCGGCGCAGCGCCACCTGCTGTCGGTCAACCACGCTGAGGGGCAGACGTTCCTCGGCGTCACGTTCGCGCGCCGCTCACTCGGCGACACGTTCTCCGAGCGCATCCTGCGGATGTTCGGCAAGGGCACCTCCGACGGCGAGCGCCGCAAGCTGGGCCGGACCGTCGAGCAGTTCGACGAGGTGCTCAACGCGTTCGGCATGCGCGGCCGCCGGGTCACGCCGCAGGAGCTGGAGTGGCTGCTCTACCGCTCGGTGGCGCTCGGCATGGCGCCGCCCGGGCTGCTCTCCCCCGTCACCAACGGGCACTGGGAAACCGGCGACCTGCTCGCGCTCACCGAGCAGGTCGAGCGCTACCGCACGCCGTACGGTTCGACGGTCAAGCTGGTCAACCGGATGACCGGCGAGGAACGGCACGTCGCCGTCCTCTCCGTCGGCCGGATGGAGCCGTTGGAGATCCCGGAGAAACACGAGCCGTGGATGCACTTCCACGAGCGCCTGCCGTGGCCGATGGAGCTCTCCTCGCGGATCGACATCCTCGGCTCGAACAGCTCCTTCAAGAACCTCGAACACCGGCTCCGGATGATTCGCTCGCAGCAGCTGGATTACGCCGAGCACGGCATCGACGCCCCGCCCGAGCTGGAACGCCTCGCCAAGCGCGCCCTCGTGATCGGCGACGAGATGACCACCGGCCTGCCGGTCGAGTCGGCCCGTGCGCACGGCTGGCACCGGCTCGCGGTCAGCGGCGCCACCCGCGAGGAGTGCTTGGAACGCGCACGGCGGCTCATCCAGCTCTACTCCCGGGAACTGCGGATCTCCCTGCAGCACCCGAAAAGCCAGGACCAGCTCGCTCGCGAGTTCATCCCCGGCGAGCCGATCGCCAACACCGGTTATGTACGCCGGATGCCGGTGAAGCTGCTCGCGGCGGCCCTGCCACAGGCCGCTTCCAACGTCGGCGACCGGCGGGGTGACCTGATCGGGCGTACCGCGGGAACCTGCCGCCGGCCGGTCTTCCTCGACCTGCACTTCCCGATGGAGGTGCGGGAACGCTCCGGCCTCGGCGTGTTCGTCGCCGAGCCCGGAGGTGGCAAGTCGACGCTGATGGGCGCGCTCGGATACCTGAACGCACGCCGTGGCGTCCAGGTGACCCTGCTCGACCCGTCCGGGCCGCTCGCCCGGCTGTGCCAGATGCCGGAGTTGCGGCCTTATAGCCGCGTCTTGAACCTCACCGGCTCGGAACAGGGAACTCTGGCGCCATACGCGCTGATCCCCACGCCGATCCGTTCCGAGTTCCCGACCGGGCCGTCCGGCGACCGCGAATTCGAGATCGCCGTCTCCAACGCCCGGGCCGAACGCCGCATGCTCGTCCAGGACATCTGCTCGATGCTGGTGCCGCCGCAGGTCGCCAAGGAAGCGTCCACCGCGACGCTGCTGCGGCACGCCGTCCGGCAGGTGCCCGCTGAGGAGACCTCAACGCTTGACGACGTTGTGCGTACGCTCCAAAGCTTGGACGACGACGAGGGCAAGGAACTCGCGAACCTGCTCCTCGACACCGCCGAGATGCCGCTGGCGCTGCTCTTCTTCGGCCACCCGCCGCCCCACCTGCTCGGCGCCGACGCGGCCCTCACCGTCATCACCATGGCCGGCCTGCGCCTACCCGACCTCAAGATCGAGCGGGAGTACTGGTCAGCCGAGGAGTCCCTGGCCCTGCCGATGCTGCACACCGCACACCGGCTCGCCGTCCGCCGCTGCTACGGCGGATCCATGTCGTCCCGCAAGATGGTCGGCCTCGACGAGGCGCACTTCATGGAAGGCTGGCGCTCCGGCCGATCCTTCCTGGTCCGCCTCGCCCGCGACTCCCGCAAGTGGAACCTCGCGGCCCTGGTCGCCTCACAGAACCCGCGGGACATCCTCGGCCTGGACGTCCAAAACCTCGTCTCCACCGTCTTCGTCGGCCGGATCGCCGAAGACCAGGAGATCGCCTCCGAAGCACTCCGGCTCCTGCGGGTGCCGGTCCATGACGGGTACGAAGCGACACTCGCCTCGCTCTCCCAGGTGGACACCTCGTCCCAGCACCGGCTGGGCTTCCGCGAGTTCGTGATGCGGGACGTGGACGGGCGGGTCCAAAAGGTCAGAGTCGACGTGTCATACGTCGAAGGGCTGCTTGAACATCTGGACACGACACCGGGGGCGGCACCCCAAGTGGCGCTTCCGCTCCCGTCCGACCTGGAGGTTTGAGATGGTGCGGCGGGGGTTGGCGCTGGTAACGGCGATGATTGTCGTCGCGGTGGCATCGATCGCTTGGGCAGTGGCGGCACCGCAGAGCGCATTCGCGGCGCCGGCTAAGGCACCGGGCGGTCTTTGCAGCACGGAGGAATGGCAGCAAGATCTTTCTGGTTGCGTTAACCGACTCACCGAGGTCACCGGAACGCGGGCTGAATGTTTAACCCCTCCCACACCCAGCACTCCAGATTCCGGGCTGGCTGGTTGGTTCGCGGAACGCCCTGCGTCTTCGACGC
The DNA here is from genome assembly GCF_003259845.1 of Actinoplanes lutulentus. Classification (GTDB taxonomy): domain Bacteria; phylum Actinomycetota; class Actinomycetes; order Mycobacteriales; family Micromonosporaceae; genus Actinoplanes; species Actinoplanes lutulentus. The sequence goes on along the minus strand of NZ_QLMJ01000006.1, from coordinate 19,695 downwards.
AGCCTGGCCCTCAGGGCATTTACAGCCAATACGGGTACGCAGGTTACAGCTACACCACCTACGACCTAGACAGCGGCTGTGCCTCAACTCTTGTCGACCCTGATTACAAGTTTGAGACGACGATAGCCAACGGCGAATTCATGATTGCAACCGCCGTTATTGGTGCGTCGAATGCCCTTCGCGAACGGGCATGGGATCCGACAGAACTCTGGGGATGGGCAAACCCACTCGTAGACCAAGCAACCAAAGCTGTCTACGAGAAAGTATTTAGCGTATTCGGCGTAATAACGTTGGCAGTTATCGGCCTCTACCTTCTATGGCGCTCTCAGCAAGCCGACATGGGGGCCGCCACGACAACAGCTGGCTGGGCAATTCTGATCATGGTTGTTGTAACCGCGATCGCTGCCTGGCCAGTCCGGTCCGCCAACATTGCGGACCAAAGCCTCATTACGACACTAGGTGTTGTTCATGACGCAGTGGGTCCTCGCGCAGTCGACACACCCGCCGAGCAGTGCGACGATCCCACGCCGGGGGCATGCGACGACAACCGACCGCCTGCTGTACGAGCAAGCGATACCGCCACGGAAACCATGCTCTACCGAAACTGGCTTCGGGGGATCCTCGGCTCAGCCGATAGCGAGACCGCACAGAAATACGGTCGCGCGCTTTATGACGCCCGCTCGCTTACGTGGGATGAGGCTCAGAAGATCCGGGATAACCCGGAAACCCGTGAAGGGACCCTGAACGCAAAGCGGGATCAGTGGAAGAAGGTTGCCGAACAGATCAAGGCGGAAGATCCGGAAGCGTACGAGTACCTACAAGGCATTAACGGAATGGATCGCATCGGCGCCGGATTTATCGCAGTCCTGGCAGCAGTCATGTTCGCAATGTTTGACCTCACTGCCTCGATTCTCGTACTTCTTGGATTTCTGATCTTCCGCTGGGCTGTCATCGCCGCCCCAATCCTGGGGACGATTGGCCTCCTACGTCCCGCAAGCTCCGGCATCCGACGACTCGGCAATGCCGTCGTTGCTGCGGTATTCAACATTGCCATTTTTGGAACTGGCGCCGCCATCTACCTCTTTGCTGTAGACCTAATTATGAATACGGCGAGCCTGGCCGGATGGCTCCAGGTCGTCTTGGTCTGGCTCACCGGTGTTGTCGGCTGGCTGCTTCTTCGGCCCTACCGACGCATCACCCAGCTCGGCGGCAAGGACGGCGCCGCAGCGATCGCATCCGGTGGTTCTTGGCATCGACGCTTCTTCCGCGATGTCCGCGAGGCAGCCAAGCTTGAGGTTGCCGAAGGCGGCGGGACCCGCGAACCGACTTTCGGCAAGGATGGACGTCCCGTCTATGTCGAGCAGCGGAACATGCGGCCGGAAGCCCGCTTGGAAGACCCGTCGCACTCTGCAGCGACACAACACGAGATCGCAGGCGGACCCAGCACATCACCGGGCGTCGTAAAACGGCCGGACGGTAGCGAAAGCGTGCGGGACGAGGGTGTCTCCACCGAGCCGGCGCGACACAACCAACCGGCGCAGGCACGCTCGCGCTCGAATTCGGAGTGGGCCGAGCCGGAGGTCGCGGAGCGGCCCGCCTCTTACGCGATCTACCGACCGGAGACCGGTTCGACGACCCAAGAGCCGGCCAGTAGCCCGCGGATACGCTCCGAGGCTCGGTGAGAACGTGGCTGGGCTGATCGAACGCTCCCTCACCGGAATCTTCCGGTCTCGGTGGGGCGTAGCCATCGTGCTTGTCGGCATTGTGTTAGCGGTTGTGGGTATTGGTCGTCTGTTTTCGGATGGACAGACAGCCTCACCAACTCTGAACAGTGATAGCCCGGTACCCGCGATCAGCGCGGATCCGGCTGAAGACGACAGCGTTGTCTCTTCCGAGCCGACGCCGACGCCAAAAACCAGCCCTGGGCGGGCGCAGCCCGAGGCCGTCGCTTATGCGTTCGCCTCAGCGTGGGTGAATCACGGATCAGTCAGCGCGGAGAAATGGCGTGACCGTCTGCTGCCGAACTCCACGAAAGATCTCTCGAACCAGCTCAAGGGCGTCGACCCCGCAGGTGTGCCGGCCGAACGTGTGATCGGCCGGCCTGAGCTGGTGGCGGTCAACGAGACCATGGTGAACGCGATTGTCACCATGGACACTGGAAAGCTGAGCCTCCGGCTGGTCTCACCGGAGGGACACTGGCTGGTCGATGGCATCGACTGGGAGTCGGCGTGAGAGTTCCGCGGCCTCGCAAGATTGTCCTGCTGATCTCCCTGGTCGTGACGTTCGTTCTGCTCTGCTGCGGCGGCACCGTGACAGCTCTGCTACTTGGCGGCGTCGGCGACGATGAGCAGAGCGGCCTGAACTCGGCGTTCGGCTGCGGCAAAGGCGGGCCTGTCGACCCGGATTCGAAGCTGCCGCGGATTAGGCCTTACGGCGCTACTCAGATCCGCAATGCCGCCACGATCATCAACGTTGGCGCTGATCTTCAGATGCCGCCTCGGGCCTGGGTGATCGCGGTGGCTACCGCTATGCAGGAGTCACGGCTTGTCAGCCTCGGGCACCTTGGCGCGCGCAACGACCATGACTCGCAGGGTCTCTTTCAGCAGCGGCCGAGTTCTGGCTGGGGTACGCCGGAGCAGGTGCGGGATCCGGTGTACGCGAGCACCAAATTCTACGAGAAGCTGAAGACGGTTGAGGGCTGGGAGACCATGCCGCTTACTCGGGCGGCGCAGTCAGTGCAGATCAGCGCTTACCCGGACGCCTATGCCAAGCATGAGCCCATCGCTACCCAGATCGTCAACATGCTCGCCGATGGTGCTGCCGCGGCGGCCGGTAGTTCGGTCACGATGATCTGCGCGGCGTCCGGTCAGATCGCGGCCTCAGGCTGGACGATTCCCCTTCGAGCCGGCGTTGGCTCCGGCTTCCGCAGTCCGGAGCGTCCGAACCACCAGGGCGTCGACCTGAGCGTGGACAAGTACACACCGATCGCAGCGGTCGCCAGCGGTGTCGTCTCGATGGTGAAGTGCGATGAGGATTTCAGGGGACGCAAGAGCTGCAATGTGGATGGTTATCCCGGCAAGGGCGGATGCGGTTGGATGGTCGAGATCCAGCACGCCGGGAACGTCATGACGCGTTACTGTCACATGGTGCAGAAGCCCTTCGTTCGGGAGAACCAGCAGGTCGCGGCCGGTGATGTGATCGGCCGGGTCGGCTCCAGCGGCAACTCGTCCGGGCCACACCTGCACTTCGAGGTTCATCTGAACAACGACCGCTCCAGCTCCGGCGCCATTGATCCGGTGCGTTTCATGCGTGAGCAGGGAGCGGCGCTGGGCGGCGAGGGATGAGCGACGGATTCCCGGACCCGTTTGCCATGAATGCGGAATGGGCTTTGGACGCGCCTCGCCCTGTTATCCCTACGCCGGCCACCATGGGTGGGCAGTTGCGTGGGAAACGGGTCGTGATCGGTTCACCGGGGCTCGGCTGGCGGGGTGATTTGCGCGCCGACGAGAAAGTTGTTCAGGGCAGCCGGACTTATGTTCCGGTGATGGCGGAGTCGGAGTGGTACCGCGCCGAGGCCGAACAGACAGAAGTATTCGCCGCGCTCGTGCCGGTCGATCGGGTCTGGGTCGAGGAATATGGAGTGGCTGGCACTACGTCGTCCTCACGACCTAAAGAACCGCAAATGGTCTCCCTCGACGAGCCGCCCCGGCGTCCGCCGGTTGCGGCCACCGAGGCTGATTTCCTCACCGGCCGCCGCGTCGCTCGGCTGCTCGAGGACGGTGGCGAGCAGCGGGATGTCCGCGCGGTGACCGAGCTCTACACCAGCGACAACGGCGAGATCTGCGCACGTATCAGCGAGGAACTCGGCTGGTATCGCTGGGGCTGGGACGGCCGTACACCCCGAACACTCGAGGTCCCGGCAAGTCTCCTTTGGCTTGAATAGCTTACAAGATCTTAGTAGCGCCACATACGCGCCATCCGTCATCGTCTATTACGACGAATGACCATGGCTCCGTTCGCCTACTAACGGAAGTTCCTTTCGAAAATCCGGCGATCGTAAGCTCTGTCGAAACGCTCTTACGGTCACCCGCGTCGGGCGATACGGAGAGCGAGCTCCAACTGACGGACACATTTACATCGAATTTTTCTTCCCTGTCCAAAATCTCGGAGCGCAGGGCCGCTAGCTGCTCAACATTCAAGCCGGCCTTGCAGGTATAGAGTGCCGTTTCTTGCTCGTCTTGGCTCTCAAGATATGCGCGCAAGAAATTGTCGACGACTGCGTCTGGGGCCGTTCGCTCGATCTCCGTAGCGTCGTCGTACAAAACGAAGAAGATGCCGGCTCCGCCCAAGCACAACAACCCCATAACCCCGGCCGTCAGCGCCAGCAGCAACCTAGCCCTCCGGCTCCTCAGCCGCCCGCTCTTCAACCCCGTCCCACCCGGCCGGCTTCCGTCAGATGTCACCACGGTCCCGGCCTCCCACCCTCAGACGGACCCGATCGCATACCCGCGACACTAATCCACCCCCAGAACATGGAAGTCCACAGCGAACCCCCAAAACCTCTGGATCTCCACAATGGCGTCCTTCACCACGGCCAGCTCCTGCGCCGACAGAGCCACCGAGTCGTCCCACACCGGCTCGGCGGGCAGGTAGAACCCGTAAGAAGAGAGCCCTCGATCGACCGCCACGTGCAGAACGTGGCCGGCGAACTCCACCCGCATGGTCTCCCGGTCGACCCCGAGCAGCAGGACCCCGGAATCAGTCCGCGCCGCCTGGCTGCGTACCTCGTGAACTGCCATCTCACGCTCCGACCGGGTCGATGGTGGTGAGCCGGGTGGTCGCCGGGTTCTCGAACAGTGCCCGGCGCTCCACAGCGTTCCAGATGCCGTCGGCGCGCGGGTTGTGGGCGAACGCGGTTACCTCGCCGACCGCGGTTGACGCGTACCTCTCGGAGAGCCGGCTCCAGATGTCCCTGGCCTGCGTCTGGCGTACGGGTGACCCGTCCTCGAAGAGCCGCAGTTCGTCGAAGCCGGCGCCGCCCGGGGTTTTCTCCAGCGTCACTGACGTCACCCCGTCCGTGTTCTTCTCGGCGAATACCCGCATCGGCGTACCGTCACCGGCTCGTCCGGAGTAGAAAGTGGCGCCATTCGCCGGGCTGCGTACGTCGGCCTGCTCGACCTGGCGCATGAGCCGGTGGAATTCGGAGTTCTGTCCGAAGTGCCGGGCGAGCTGTCCGGCGTTGCGGGCGACGGCCTCGCCGCCGGCGTGCTGGAGCAGGTCCGCCGCACGGGTGAACATCTGCGCGATCTCGCCTTCGACCATCTGCAGCGAGCGGTGGATGAGCTCACGACAGGCGAGCCGGGTGGCGGCGACGAAGACGGGTACTTCGGCGAGCGTGGCGCCGGCGGTGACGAACGCGGTGGCGACGGCCTGGCCGACCTGGAACGACAGGATGGTCAGCTGGGCGATGTACGCGGTCTTGAGCGCGACGGTCACGCCCGCCATGGCGATCAGCCCGGCGCCGATCAGCTCGACGGCGGTTGCCGCGTCGGTGAGGCGCCGGCCGGGGCCTTCGCCGCCGTTCCACCATTGTTCGAACGCCTCGACGGAGGCGCCCTCGTTCTCCATCCAGACCCGGCGGGCGGCGGCGTCAGCCTCGGCCAGGTGTGCCCGCAGCCGGGTGCCGTGTTCGATCCAGGCGAGCCCGTCGGCGTGCAGCCGGTCCTCGTCGGCCTGCGGCCAGCTCAGACCGATCCATTCCAGAGGCTCGACCAAAGCGAGTGGCAGCTCGATGGTCATGTCACACCGGCCGAGATCTCAAAAGCGGAGGCCTGATCGGCCTCGGCCACCGCACGCGCCTGCAGGGTCAGGCTGAGTGCCGCGTCACCCATCTGCTGTACGTACGACCCGAGCGCACCAAGCGCATGACCGAGCACCGCCTGGTACGCGACAGCGAACGTGCTGCCGCTCTCGTCGTCTCCCCACGGGTTCCCGGATCCGGCGACGGTGTTCTCCAGCACGGCCACGTCGTCGGCCATCCGCTGGGCGACGCCGGCGAGGGCGCTGCCCGCGGACGCCACGATCTCGGTATCAAAAGCAAGAACGATCATGGCCGGTCCGCCCGCCGGCAGATGTCGTACAGCGCGGTGGAGATCTCGGCGAACCGCCGCTCGGCCATCGCGGAGGCGTCCGCGACCTGCTCCTCGAAGGCCTCGCCACAAGCGAATGGCAAGCTGAGCTGAGCCGACGAGAACGCCGCCATCAGCCCGTCCCGCAGTTCGGAGACAGGCAGCGAAGTCACTCGTGGGTCGAGGGCCAGATCCCAGAGCCGTCCGTCCTCGGCCAGCTCGACCCGGATCCACCCACCGGCCGCCTCGCCCGTAACGACGTAGTTCGCGTCCACTGCCGCCTCCAGATGCACGTGACCCTGTGCAGGTGGATACCCCAACACCACGCTGCGAGTTCAAACGCGCACACAAAGCAAAGGCCAAAACCCGGCACGAAAACTGCGACCGGGTACGCAACGCGGCACTCGTCCGGGCCTGGGATAGGTTTTAACCGCGGACAGGAGGTGGTGGCAGTGGCTGATTCGACTCTGCGGGTCCGGCAGGCCGCTGCTTTGCACCGGCAAGCCGTGGCGACAGTGGACGCGGCCGCTGCGGCGATGGAGGCATACGCTCCCGCCGCGGCCGACCCACGGGAACAGCACCGGATAGCCGATCGCCTGCGCACGTTGGCGTCCCGGCTGGTGCCCGGCTGGCTCGGCGTGACGCTGGACGCGATGACGCCGCGAGGACCACTGGGCGGCGAGCGGATTCCGCAGTTCGTCCGGGTCGGCATCGCCCAGCCGCTGGACGACGTCCGTTTCCCGGCCGTGGTGCCGCTGCTCGGCACCGGCCATCTGACGATCGACGCGACCGCCACCGACCCGCGGGTGTTCGCCCTGCTGCGGTCGCTGCTGGTCCGCCTGCTCGCTTCGGCCCCGGCCGGCTCGCTGCTGGTCCGCGCGGTCGACGGTGTCGGCGGCGGTTCGGTCTTCGCGCCGTTCGAGGAGCTCGCCGACGCCGGCCTGATGTCGCCGCCGGCCACCGACCGCCAGGGCCTGCGAGACGTGCTGTCCGAAGCGGAGAAGTGGCTTCGCCCGGCACGAAGCAAAAGAAGCGACAGGGGCGAGCGGGGCGACAGCACCCGGCGCTCCCAGCGCGACCGGATGATGCTCGTGGTCATCGCCAGCCTGCCGGAACTGACCGAGGGCGAGGAACTGCGCCGGATCGCGGCCCTGGCCCAGCAGGGTCCGGATTCCGGGCTGCATCTGATCGTGGCCGGCTGGCCGCCTCCCCCGCTGACCGCGGAGACATCGCAGGCGCCGCTGCCACGGACCACCCCGATTTCGGTACGCAACCCGTTCGCGATCATCGGCGACCCGCCGGGCGGAACATTCGGGTCGATTCCCAGTGCGCTGTGGCTGAACGCGCCGGTCTTCCTCGACGAGGAGCCGCCGGCCCGCCTGATCGACGCGGTCTGCCAGGAGCTCGCGGCCGATTCGGCGGAGGCATCCCGGGTGACGCTCGCCGACCTGCTGCCGGAGTCGTCCGAGCAACTGTGGAGCGGTGACGCGGCGGCCGGCCTGGAGACCGTGGTGGGTCGCCACGGCGACGTGCCGCTGGTGCTGCGGTTCAACGACCTGACCCCGCACTGGATGGTCGGTGGCCGTTCCGGAGCCGGCAAGACGGCTTTCCTGATCAACGTTCTGTACGGCCTCGGCGCCCGGTACAGCCCCGACGAGCTCGCTCTCTACCTGCTCGACTTCAAGGAGGGCGTCTCCTTCGCCGAGTTCGTGCCGACGCAGCGGGATCGCACCTGGCTGCCGCACGCCCGGGCGGTCGGCGTCGAGTCCGACAGGGAGTACGGCCTGGCCGTCCTGCGTGAACTGGACGCTGAGATGGGCCGGCGCTCTCTCGCGTACAAAAGGGCTGGGGTTTCGCGTTTCACCGATCTGCGGATGGTGGCGGCCGAGGAAGGCCGCAGCCAGCCGCTGCCGCGCGTGCTGTGTGTGATCGACGAGTTCCAGGTGCTGCTGGCGGGCAACGATCCGACGGCCGCCGAGGCGGTGACGCTGCTGGAGTCGCTGGCGCGCAAGGGAAGGTCCTACGGCATCCACCTGGTGCTGGCGAGCCAGACCGTGCTCGGCGTCGAGGCGCTGTACGCGAAACGCGACTCGATCTTCGGCCAGTTCCCGGTGCGGATCGCGCTGCCGGGCGGCGGTGACGTGCTGGAGCCGACGAACGACTCGGCGGCCGGCCTGCCGCTGGGCAGTGCCGTGGTGAACACGGCCGGTGGCCTGGGCGGGCCACGTGGCGCGACCCGCGGCCACGAGCGTGTGGTCCGGTTCCCCGATCCGCACGCCGACCAGGACCTGCTGAGCGATCTGCGGCACCGCCTGTGGGGTGCGCGCGACCAGGAGGCGCAGCCACCGAAGGTGTTCGCCGGTTACGCGCACCAGCACCTCGCCGACGACCCGACGTACCGTGCGGCGCTGACCGGCCGGTCCTCGCGCCCGACCGCGCTGCTCGGCCGTGTGATCGACGTGAGCCTCTCCACGGCCGCGTTCCCATTGGACTCCTCGCCCGGGCGGCATCTGGCGATCCTCGGCTCGTACAGCGGCGGCGCGGAGGTGCTGGACGCTGCGGCACGCAGTGTGGCGGCGTGCCACGCCCCGCGCTCCACCCGGTTCGTGATCGCCTCGCTGGTGGCCGAGGGCGACGACCTGGCGACCGCGCTGGCCACCGAGATCGGTCACCGGCAGGAAGTGGTGGTGGTCGACGCGGCCGGCCTCGCCGCCGAGCTGGACGCCGAACGCCCCGGTTACCGCGTGGTGTTCGGGATGGACGCGGCACCTCCGGGCAGCCTGAGCGGTCTGCGGCAGCTGTTGCGCGAGGGCCCGAGCCGCGGCGCGCACCTGCTCTCCTGGTGGCGCGGCGTGCGCCGGTTCAGCGAGGAGATCGGCGGCAGCATGGGCCGCGAGGACGTGGCCGGCCTGCTCTTCCTGAACGTGCCGCAGAGCGACGTGACGATGATGCTGAGCCGTCCGGTGGACTGGCACCCCCGGCCGAACAGGGTTCTGCTGCACGACCGGCACACCGACCGCACCGTGACCGTGGTCCCGTTCCTCGCTCCCGAGGAGGGTGACGCCCCATGACCGAGCAGGCCGAACAGGCCGAGCAGCGCGGTTTGGTGCCGGCACAGGCCGCACCCCCGCAGGACGACCCGTGGGCGGACTACCTCGCTGCCGCCCGCGATCTGGACGCCGTCCGCCGGGCCGCAAGCTCGATGGCGGGCGAGCACGCCGAGACGGTCACGGCCGCACGACAAGAGCTTTCTTCGGTACGCGCGAGGCTCTCCCCGCAACGAGCACGGTTGACACGTGATTTCGGCGTACCCGATCTGGATCTGACGCCGCAGCCGGAAGACCAGGCTGTGGCAATGGCGAAGGTGGCCGGCGGGCCGGCCGCTGTGCTTGCCGCGCTGCGCGAAGCGCGCGTGACGGCGGACGCCGCGGATCATGCTTTCATCGGTCCGGCGCCGACTGGCCCGCATCGGCCCTACGGTCGCAACCTGCTGGTCTACGGGCCGTTCGCGGCCGTGGTGCTGCTGGTGCAGGTGATTCTGTTCCTGCTGGTCGGCTCGCCGCCGGATTACGCGCTGTGGTGCGCGCTGAGCATGCCGCTGCTGGCGTTCGGGCTGGGCTGGGCCACGATCGGCTTCGTCTACGAGGACGAGGGTGTGAAAGTCGACCGCACCCCGGTGCTCGGCGTGATCGTGTGCCTCGTGCCGGTGCTGCTGACCTGCGCCGGCCAGGGACTACAGGCGCTCTTCAACTAAGAGATGGGCAGGAGCCATGGCTAGCGTCGAAGAGGTCAAGGTCAACGTCGCCGCCTCGGTGGAGGGCGCTCAGCGGGCCGTCGCCGGCATCCAGCAGGCGTCGGATCAGCTGGATCAGTCGCTGGTGCTGCTGCGGATGACGGCGGTGGGATCGTTCCACCCGGCCGCGGCCACCGCCATCGCCAATCTCGAGCAGGCGAAAAGCAGACTGGAAGAAGCGGTCGCGCTGACCGTGTCCGCGATGGACTCGGCCAACACGTTCCGCAGCCTCATCTAGCGTTTATCAAGGCCATCGCCTCGGCGCGGACCTTGCCGTCGGTCTGGAACGCGCCACGCACCGCTGAGGTGACAGTGCGCGCGCCGACCTTGCGGATGCCGCGCATCTCCATGCAGAGGTGCTCGCACTCCAGGACCACGATGGCGCCGCGGGCACCGAGCTTCTGCATCAGCAGATCGGCAATCTGCGACGTGAGCCGTTCCTGGACCTGCGGGCGGCGGGCGAAGACCTCGACAAGCCGGGCCAGTTTCGACAGGCCGGTGATGCGCCCGTCGGTGCCCGGGATGTAACCGATGTGCGCCACGCCCTTGAACGGCAGCAGGTGGTGCTCGCACATGCTCTGCACCTCGATGTCGCGGACCAGGACGAGTTCCTCGTGGTCCGCTTCGAACGTGGTGGTGAGCACGGACGCCGGGTCGACCCGGAGGCCAGCGAAGAGCTCCGCGTAAGCGCGGGCGACCCGGGCGGGAGTGCGTTCGAGACCGTTACGGTCCGGATCCTCGCCGATCGCGATGAGGATCTCCCGGATCGCTTTCTCGATCCGCCCGAGGTCGACGGCCTGCTCGACCGGGGTTCCGGTGAGCTTGCCGTCGACCAGACGGGCGGCGAGGTAGTCGAGTTCGTCGTGCGCGATGGCTAGTTGCTGCCTTCCGAACCATTCGCGTTCGGGTTGGTACCGACCGCGATCTGACCGTCTGCCTCGGCCTGAGCCTTCAGCTTCTCCCGCTCGGCGGGAGTTAGCACCGGCGGAGCCTCGGAGGGAAGTCGCTTGCCGAAGCCGTTGAACGGCGACATCGGCGGGCGTTTCGCCACCCGGGCGCAGATCCGGTTCATGTCGTCCTGGGTGATGGTCTCTTTCTCCATCAGTTCCAGGACCATGTTGTCCAGGACGTCCCGGTACTCGACCAGGATCTCCCAGGCCTCGTCGTGTGCGAGCTCGATGAGCGCGCGCACCTCCGCGTCGATGTCGGCGGCGACCGAGTCGGAGTAGTCCTTCTCGTGGCCCATGTTGCGGCCCATGAAGGGTTCGTCACCACTCGTGCCGTACTTCACCGCGCCCAGCTTGGAGCTCATGCCGTACTGCGTGACCATGGCACGGGCCAGGGCGGACGCCTTTTCGATGTCGTTGCCGGCGCCGGTGGTGGGCTCGTGGAAGACGAGCTCCTCGGCGGCCCGGCCACCCAGCGCGTACGCCAGGGTGTCGATCATCTCGGCGCGCGTCTGGGTGTACTTGTCCTCGGTCGGCAGGACCAGGGTGTGCCCGAGCGAGCGGCCACGAGGAAGGATCGTCACCTTGTGCACCGGCGCGGAGTGCGGCAGTGCGTACGCCACCAGGGCGTGTCCGCCCTCGTGGTACGCGGTGATCTTCTTTTCCTTGTCGCTCATCGCCCGGGTCCGGCGCTCGGGGCCGGCGATGACCCGGTCGATCGCCTCTTCGAGGAACTCGTTGGAGATCGCGCGCTTCTCGTTACGAGCGGTCAGCAACGCGGACTCGTTGATCACGTTGGCCAGGTCGGCGCCGGAGAAACCGGGCGTGCGGCGGGCCACCGCGTCGAGGTCGACGTCGGGCGTGAACGGCTTGCCCTTGGCGTGCACCCGCAGGATGGCCTTGCGACCCTCCATGTCCGGGTTATCCACCGGGATCTGCCTGTCGAAACGGCCCGGGCGCAGCAGCGCCGGGTCGAGGATGTCGGGCCGGTTGGTGGCCGCGATCAGGATGACTCCACCCTTGGTGTCGAAGCCGTCCATCTCGACGAGCAGCTGGTTGAGCGTCTGCTCGCGCTCGTCGTGACCGCCACCCATGCCGGCGCCGCGGTGCCGGCCGACGGCGTCGATCTCGTCGACGAAGACGATCGCCGGAGCGTTCGACTTGGCCTGCTCGAAGAGGTCGCGGACCCGGCTCGCGCCGACACCCACGAACATCTCCACGAAGTCCGAACCGGAGATCGAGTAGAACGGCACCCCGGCCTCGCCGGCGACGGCGCGGGCCAGCAGCGTCTTACCGGTACCGGGCGAGCCGAAGAGCAGGACGCCCTTCGGGATCTTCGCGCCGAGAGCCTGGTATTTCGCCGGGTTCTGCAGGAAGTCCTTGATCTCGTGCAGCTCCTGGACAGCCTCGTCGGCGCCCGCCACGTCGGCGAACGTCGTCTTCGGCGTGTCCTTGGTGATCATCTTCGCTTTGGACTTGCCGAAGTTGAGCACCCGCGAGCCGCCACCCTGCATCTGCGACATGAACAGCAGCAGCAGGATCACGAGGATCGCGATCGGGAGAAGGTTGATCAGCAGACTCAGCAGGATGTTGTCGCCGGAGACCTTGGCGTCGACCGTCCCGGTGATGCGTCCGGCGGCTTTCGCCTGCTGGATGTCATCCCAGATCTGCTCGGTCACCCCGTACGGGTACTGAGTCTCGATCTTGTCGGTGGTCTTGCCATCGAATCGCTCGGGCGCGGCCAGCTCGATCTGGAGCGTCTGCTCCTTGTCCTTCTGGACGACCTTCTCGATGCCGGGCTGGTTGAGTCGCTCAAGGGCGACCGAAGTATCAACCCGCTGGTAGCTGGGACCACTGGTGAAGAATGAGCTCAGCGCGACTACGCCGATGATCACCAGAATGATCCAGACCACCGGGCGGCGGAAGAAACGCGTACGTTCCATACTGTTGTCGGGCGCCAAGCGCCCGGACCCTCCTGATCGGCCGTCCTGGTCACCTCAACGTCACCGCCCTCAGGCGGCCGCCGGGTTTCCGATCACCTTTTGTAGTGGCGGTGAATCGGGCCCGGCCCCTCCGGCATATGTGACACCACGCCATTGGTCACTCGACCGTACACCGTAGGTGCCGATTGCGAACCCGTGAGCCCGGAGGGGCACCCCGCTGTACCCGCCGGTAAGCATGGGCGGTATCGGTTCAAAACCGCCCATAACGACGCTTACTGTGAACACGCTGGGAAAGCGGTTCAGCTACGGGCGTACACCTCAGGCTTAAGCACCCCGACGTACGGCATCTCCCGGTAACGCTCCGCGAAGTCCAGGCCGTACCCGACCACGAACTCGTTGGGGATGTCGAAGCCGACGTACTTGGTCGGGACCTGCACCTTGACCGCGTCCGGCTTACGGAAGAGCGCCACCACCTCGACGCTCGCCGGGGAGCGCGACTCCAGGTACTTCATCAGCCAGGAGAGCGTCAGCCCGGAGTCCACGATGTCCTCGACGACGAGCACGTGCCGATCGGTGATGTCCCGGTCCAGGTCCTTCAGGATGCGCACGACACCCGAGGAGGTCGTCCCCTGCCCGTACGACGAGACGGCCATGAACTCCATCTCGGTCGAGGGACCTTGCCGGCCGAGCGAACGGGCGAAGTCGGCCATGAACATGACCGCGCCCTTCAGCACGCAGACCAGGAGGATGCCGTCCTTGACGTCCGCGTGATCCGCGGCGACCTGTTTGGCCAGCTCATCGATCTTTTCTCGGATCTGTTCCTCCGAGATGATCACGTGGTCGATGTCGGTGTCGTACCAAGAACCATCAGCCATGGCCTTAGCCTGCCCCATGGAGGTTACCGATAGTCGAACGGGGCCGGATTCCGTTCTGCTTGTCTCACTTGATATGGGTCGGAACCACCCGAACGAGGTGATCGGACCGGCGGGCCACGGCGATGCCGTCAGGCAGGAACACCGGGCCCTGACCGTGCCAGTCTGCCACCAGGGCGTCCATCGCCACCACGTGCTTGTACGCCAGCGCGCCACCGGGCGCGCCCAGCTCCCGCGCCCACCGGTGCAGCACCCGCCCGCGGACCGCGCCGGAGAGCCCGGCCAGCCCCGCGACCGACAGGCCCTCGGGAGCGCGAACCACTTCCAGCGCGTCGCCGGCCAGCTCGTCCAGCGCCTCGTTGTCCGCCGCCACCAGCGAGGCGGTACGCGCCAGATTGTTCACCACGGCCGGGCCGAGCGCGTCGACCAGCGCCGGCAGCACGGTGCCGCGGACACGCGATCGGGCGTACGCCGGATCGGTGTTGTGCGGGTCCTCCCAGGGCGCCAGGCCAAGGGCCGCGCACGCCTTGCGGGTGTCCGCCCGGGCCACGTCGAGCAGCGGGCGCCGGAACACCCCGCGCCGCCCCGGCATCCCGGACAGCCCGCGCGGGCCGGCACCACGGGCGAGCGCCAGCAGCACGGTCTCCGCCTGGTCGTCGCGGGTATGCCCGAGCAGCACCGCGGCCGCGTCCAGCTCGGTGGCGGCAGTGGTGAGAGCTTCGTATCGGGCGGTACGCGCGGCCGCCTCCGGCCCACCGGTCAGGCCGGCGACCATAACGGTCTCGATGCGCACCGGATCGAACCCGGCATCACGCGCCCAGGCGGCCACCGAGCGGGCCCGGCGATCCGAGCCCTCCTGCAGGCCGTGGTCGACCGTGACGAGACCGACCCGGTCAAAACTGAACCGGGCCGCCGAGGCGAGCGCGAGCGAGTCGGCCCCGCCCGAGCAGGCCACCAGGATCAGCGCGTCACCGGGCAGGTCGGCCAGGCCGCGGCGAACCGCGGTTCGCACCGCGGCGACCGGAGCCGGGATCCGGGCCATGTCAGCCGTGCACCCGGGCGACGTACGCGTCCGGGTCGGCCAGCTCCTCCAGCCGCGGCAGGGTCAGCGGCGACTCGAAGGCCTTGTTGAACCCGGCCATCCCGACCCGCTCCACCACGCCGTGCACGAACTTGCGGCCCTCGGCGTACTGACGCATCTTCACGTCGAGGCCGAGCAGGCGGCGAATGGCCTTGTCCAGGGAACTGCCGCTCTCCCGGCGCCGGTTGAACTTGGCCCGGATCGAGTCGACGGTCGGGATGACCTCGGGGCCGACCCCGTCCATCACGAACTCGGCGTGCCCCTCAAGCAGCGTCATCAGCGCGGTCAGCCGGTCCAGCACGGCGCTCTGCGCGGGCGTCTGCACGATGTCCAGCATCGAGACCCGGCTGTCCGGGTCGCGGACCGCGTCGGAGAGGGTGGCGACACCCCGGCGCAGCCGCTCCAGGATGTGCTCGCCGCCCTGCGACGCGTCGACGAACGCCTGCACCTCGCCGAGGAAGTAACCACGCATCCACGGCACCGCGGTGAACTGGGTGCGGTGTGTCACCTCGTGCAGGCAGACCCAGAGCCGGAAGTCGCGGGGGTCGGCCTCGATGCGGCGCTCCACCTCGACGATGTTCGGCGCGTTCAGCAGGAGCTGGCCGGGCTCGCCGGAGAAGACCTCGTACTGCCCGAGGACGCGACCGGAGAGGTACGCCAGGATCGTGCCCGCCTGCACCCCGGTGACCCGGGAGCCGATCGCGTCGGCGAGCGGGCCGGGCGGGTTGTCACCGGCGACCCGGCTCACCAGCGGGCCGATCACCCGCTGGAGGCCGGCGATGTTCACCTTGGCCCAGTCACGCCGGTCGACCACACGGACCGGTGGGACCTCCACCTGCGAGGTCAACCCGGTGTAGGCCGCCACGTGCCCGGCGGCCTCCTCGGTGAGCGCCCGCAGCTCGGAGACGACCTGTGTGGCCTCCTCGAGCGAGACCGCGGGCCCGGTCTTGGAGAGCGCGCCCGCGGTGGCGGCGGCCAGATCCCAGTCAACGAACTGCGCCATGCAGCCCACCGTACCCGTGCGGATCCAGGTCGCACTCCGGTGAAACCCCGGGTCTGTCGGTCAGCAGCCGCACGCCACCAATCGTGCGGCGATCTTGTCGAGCCCGGCACGAGCCGCGATCGCACTCGCCCCGCCGACCGCCATGATCGCGAAGACCAGCACCCGGCCGTCCTTGGTGATCAACACCCCGGCCAGGGTGTTCACCCCGCTCAGCGTCCCGGTCTTGGCCCGGACGATGCCCTGCGCCGACTGGTTCGGGCTCGGCGTCACGAACCGGGTCCGCAGCGTGCCGGACCAGCCCGCGACCGGCAGGCCGTTGAAGAGCGCGCTCAGATCGGCGTTCGAGCCGTTCGCCGCCAGCGCCAGGGTCTGCACCAGCATGTTCGGGCTGATCCCGTTGTTCCGGGAGAGGCCGCTGCCGTCGTACAGATTGGCCTCCTCGGCCGGAAGGCCGAGCTCCTTCAGCTTCTCGATCATCGCCTCGGCGGTGCTGTCGAAGCTGGCCACCTTTCCGGCGGCGAGCGGAACCTGCCGCGCGACCGCCTCGGCCAGCACGTTGTCGCTCTGCTGGAGCATCCAGTCGACGATCTGCACGAGCGGCGGCGAGTCGACTTTGCCCAGCTCCTTGCCGGGCGTCCAGCCGGTCTCCGCGGGCGCCGACGCGTCCGGCGCGGCACTGGCCGCGGCACCGGTCTCGGCGAGCTTCGGCGCTGTTCCGGCCTTCACCGACGCGGTCACACCGAGGTATTCCGCGAACAGCTTGCCGGCCGCGTTCGCCGGGTTGGAGTACCGCGGGTCGCCACCGAAGTCGTTGTGCACCGGCTCGATCCGGCCACCGTTCGTCATGAACGGCTGGATCCGCGCCACCTGCCCGTCGCCGATGTCACTCGAACCCCATCCGGTCGCCGTCTCCGGACCCTCATAGAGCGACATATCCACGTAGACCCGGGTCGCCGCCGTGCCACCGAGCGCGTTCTTGACCAGCTCAGCGAGCTTGTCTAGCCGCGCCGCACCGGGGAAGAGCTGGTTCTTGTCCACCGACATCGTCGGATCGCCCGCCCCGATGATCACGACCTCACCGGGGTTCTCCCCGGCCACCACGCGGGTGGTCAGCCGATACGCCGGCCCCCGGGCGGCCAGCGCGGCCGCCGCGGTCAGCAGCTTCGTCGTCGACGCCGGAGTGGTCGGCACTTCGGCGTTCTTCGCGTACAGCGACGTCGACGTGGCAGCGTCCAGCACCGAAACGTGCACCGAATTGCCCAGCACGCTCGAATTCACCAGCGGGTCGAGCGCCTCCTCCACCGCCGCGGTGTCCGGCGTCGCCCCTCCGGCCTCGGCCGCGGCCAGCACCGGCGTAGGCGTCGGGTCCGGCGAGGGCGGCGCCACGCTCGGCGAGCTCTCCGCCTCGGCGCCGAGCCATCCATCCACCGGCCCAGGCCGCACCACCAGACCCACTGCCGCCACCAGCGCCAGAAGGATCACAACCGAAAGAACAGAAACCATTTTGGTACGGGATTTACGCCCAGGAACCGCCTCGACCAAGCGATCACCGTCGCTGGTTGCGGCCGCTGCGCCGCCGCCGGGAGGACGCGCGTCTCCGCTCTCCCGCTTCCCGGCCTCAGGAGCGGGCGAGACCGGCCGGGTCGTGTTCAGTGGCACGGAGGCCCGCCCGTAGCTGCCGCCCGAGGTCGGCTTCACCTCAGGAACACCGGCGGCCTCAGCCCCACCGTTCCCGCCATTGCCGCCATGCCCGCCATTCCCGCGGTTTCCGGCAGGGGCACCGGGGGAGCTGGGGGCACCGGGGGCACCGGGGGCACCGGGAGCACCGGGAGCGCCGGGAGCGCCGGAAACGGCAGCGCCGGCCGCAACGTTCCGCACTCCGGGGAACTGCGCCGTCGCGTCCGCATCTCGCCGCGGAGCAGCGCCAGGAGGAATCTGAGCGCCCTGCCGCACGCCAGGGAACTGAGCCGTGGCGTCGCTCGGCCGCACCCCGGCGTCAGGCTGCGCGGCAGCCTCCGCGGGCCGAGGCGGACCGGACCCCCACGGGCTACGCGGCGAATTCCACGATCCGACCGGCCCGGGACCGCTGGGCGGATATTCCCCGCTCCCCCCGGTCGGCTCGCCCTGCGCGGTGGGCGGCGGGTTCGCCCAAGACGGCTCGGCCGTCACAGGGCTGGCCCAGCTCGGCTGCTCGGTAGGCATCGCAGCCTGCTGGCCAGGCGCGTTCCCACCAGCAGGCGGCCGCGACCAATCCACCGGCGGAACAGAACCCTGCCCAGCCGACGGCGAAACCGCCGCGCGACCCGGACTGGCCTGCGGCGCTGCGGGTTGCGGCGTCGCTGGCTGCGGTGACACCGGCTGCGGAGTAACGGGCAGCGGCGCCACAGGCGGTGATGCCGGAGGCGGCGTCACCGAACCGCGCCCGGGCTGCGGCGCCGAAGGCGACAAAGGCACCAGAGGCGGCGAAGCGGGCGGCGGCGTCACCGACGCACGACCAGGACCGGACTGCGGCACCGAAGGCGGCACAGGGCTCTGCCCCGGAGCAGGCGGCGGCACGCTCGCACGCCCCGGAACCTGCTGGGTACTCCCCGCCCACCCATAACTGGCCGACGGGTCCGAGATCGGCGAACCGGGCCACGGCACCGTGCCCGGCACACTCGCCCGTCCCGGAGTCCCGGGCGGCTGCCGCCCGGCCGAAGACTGGCCCCCAGGGGCCGAATCTTGCTGCCAAGGAAAAGGCTGTCGATGTGATTCGGGCGACGACGGCACCCCGGCACGCCCAGCAACCTGCTGCGCCGGGTTCACCTGCCCGGATTCGCCCTGGTCAGGCCCGGGCACGCCGGACCGTCCAGTGGCCGCTTTACCCTGATCGGCACCGGATTGCGAACTCGACACGCCGTCATTGACCGCGTCGTCATGTGAATCTTGCCTCGTCACACGCCCCTCCTCGCCCGTGGCGTCAGACTTAGGGGAGACTAGCGACATCCGGCACACCGTTGCGCGCGGATCCTGCGGGCCCCTGTTCCATGCCTCGCTTCCCCGCCCGGCGAACCGGTCTCATCACGCGGGCAAGCAAAAGGGGAGCGAATAATGGATTTCGACGTCTTGGTTGAGATCCCCAAGGGGCAGCGCAACAAGTACGAGGTCGACCACAAAACAGGTCGTATCCGGCTCGACCGGACCCTCTTCACCGCGACACAGTATCCCGCGGACTACGGCTTCATCGAGGGCACCTTGGGCCAGGACGGCGACCCGCTGGACGCCCTGGTGCTGATCCAGGAGCCGACTTTCCCGGGCTGTCTGGTTCGTGCCCGCGCGATCGGCATGTTCCGGATGTCCGACGAGAAGGGCCGCGACGACAAGGTTCTCTGCGTGCCGTTCGAGGACCCGCGCCAGGAGCACCTGCGGGACATTCACCACCTGGGCGAGTTCGACCGGATGGAGATCCAGCACTTCTTCACGGTCTATAAGGACCTGGAGCCGGGCAAGTCGGTCGAGGGCGCGACCTGGGTCGGCCGCATCGAGGCCGAGAACGAGATCCGCGCGTCCTTCAAGCGCGCCGAGGCCGCCGAGGCCGAGGGCGACGGCGAGCACCACTGACAAACCGCTCCCGCCTCAACCGCTGACGACCGCACCTGCGTGCCCCAACGCCCGCAGGTGCGGTCGCATGCCACCAACATCCACTCCGGCCGCCCCTCACCGCTGCTTCAACAGCAGCGAGACAGCAGCGACCCTGCTGGTCAATTGAGGAAGCCGTCTCCCGGGGGATCAGTGCCGTCGAACTGTGGGCGGGTGTGTTCTGTCGCCGAAGGTCTCATCGTCGCGGGGTGCGAGCCGATGCTCCTATGGATGTCAAGTGGTGGGTGGGGTGTGGTTGGTGGTGATGATTTGGTAGATCTCGCGTGCTATGTAGCGTTTGAGGCAACGG
>NZ_QLMJ01000005.1 GCF_003259845.1 Actinoplanes lutulentus | reverse complement strand
ATCACCATCGACGCCTCCGCACCACCGGCGCCGGACGTGACCAGCGACGTCTTCCTCGAAGCGACAGCGGACGGCGCCACCTGGGCCACCGTGAAATTCGGCCAGACCGGCCCGGTCACCTTCGAGTCCACCGGCGCGACGAAGTTCACGTTCTCGTTCTCCGGCCAGGAGCCGCGGACGCTGAACGCCACCGCCGGCAAGCTCACGGTGACCGACCTGAAGCCCCGTAACGCTGGTCCGAACGCACTGTGGGTCAAGGCGTTCGACGCGGTCGGCAACCCCAGCCCGCAGACCAGCTACGTCACGTACGTGATGCCGAGCGACGTCGCGGACCAGCCGCACGACCTGACCGGCGACAAGATGCCGGACCTGCTCGTCATCAACGGCGACGGCCGGCTGCGGACCTGTCCCAGCCAGCCCAACGGCGGCATCCACCCGTGTCTGGTCTCGTCGTACAGCACCGGGAACAAGCTGGACCCGACCGGACACTGGTTCGACTCGGTCAGCGGCAAGACGTCGCTCATCACGAAGTACGCCGACACCTACCCGGGTGACGGCACCACCGACCTGTTCGTCCGGCACTACGACGGCAGCTTCTGGCTCTACCCCGGTGACGGCTACGGCAGCTTCAACGTCGACCAGCGCCTGAAGGTCATGCTGCCGTCGAACGCCCCGGCCACCTCCACCTGGACGCAGATCAAGGCGGTCGGTGACATCACCGGCGACAAGCTGCCTGACCTGGCGATCCGGGCAGGCTCCGCGTTCTGGCTGCTGTCCGGTTACACCGGCGCCAGCTTCCAGACCGCGACGCTGATGGAGGGGACCGCCTGGTCCACCGCCGAGATCGTCAACATCGCGGACGTCAACCTCGACGGCACGCCGGACATGACGTTCCGCAAGCCGGACACCGGCATCATGTATCTCCGGCAGGGCAAGCCGGGCACGGTCGCGGGCAGCGTCACCCTGGACTCGCTCAAGACCGCCGCCGCCTCGCTCAAGGGCAGCGACGCCCAGTACGGCACCGGCTGGACCACCGCCAACGTCCCCGTCGTGGTGGGCATCCCGGACGTCAACGGCGACACGATCCCGGATATCTGGACCCGTCGTGGCGACACCGGCATCGTCAAGGTCTACTGGCCGAGCGCCACTGACACCGGCACCTTCAAGGACGCCATCATCACGGTCAACTGGTCGGCGATGAAGGGCTTCGGCTAGAAACCTGAGCAAAACCAGAACGGCGGGCCGGGTCACTCCGGCCCGCCGTTTTTTCGACGGCGATTAATGGGTAGGGGTTAACCCATGCCTCAGCCTGGAGAGTTGCTCGGTGGCCGTTACCGCCTCGACGACCGGATAGCGGCCGGCGGCATGGGCGAGGTCTGGCGGGCCTCGGACATGGTGCTCGGCCGGCCCGTCGCGGTGAAGACGCTGCTCGCGGGGTACGCCGGCGACGCTGGGTTCCGGAGCAGATTCCAGCACGAGGCCCGGGCCATGGCATCACTGCGGCACGCCAGCGTCGTGCCGGTCTACGACTTCGGCGACACCGGCGAGGGCGCTGCCTATCTGGTGATGGCGCGCGTCGACGGCCAGCCGCTGGACAAGAAGATCGCCGAACGCGGACCTTTGAGCCCCGCCGACACCATGTCCATCGTGGCCCAGGCCGCGCGAGCGCTGGCCGCCGCACACGAGGCCGGGATCGTCCACCGCGACGTCAAACCCGGCAACCTGATCATCGAACCGGACGGCACGGTCGTCCTGGTGGACTTCGGCGTCGCGCGCTCCGCCAATTCGCTCACGCTGACCGGCGCGAAAGAGGTGGTCGGCACCGCGCTCTACATAGCACCGGAGCAGGTGTCCAAGCAGACCACCGGACCGCCCGCCGACATCTATGCGCTGGGCGCGGTGGCATATCACTGCCTCGCCGGCAAGCCGCCGTTCCTCGGCGACAACCCCCTCGCCGTCGCGCTCCAGCACGTCAGCGAAGAGCCGGCCCCTCTGCCAGGCAACGTTCCCGATTCGGTACGGGAACTCGTCGCCACCGCGATGGCCAAAGATCCGAACAACCGCTTCGCGTCGGCCTCCGCCATGGCTGACACAGCAAGCAACCTGCTGCTCAGCGATGCCGACGCAGCCCCGGACCCGGAAGAGACAAGCGTCCTGCCGGTAGGTGCGGTCGCAGCAGCCCTCGAAGAACCTGCACCCAACGTGACGAAAACAACGGCGTGGGTCATGCCGGACGAACCGCCGCCGCCCGTCGAGACTCCGCCGGCCGGTGGCAACCGCCGCAACCTCGTACTCCTCTCGATCATGCTCCTCGCCCTGATCAGCGCCGGAATCCTGATCGCCGTCGCCAACCCGTTCGGCTCCTCCCCGAAGGACGCCCCGGCCAGCACTCCCGGCAACCAGGCGCCGCTCAGCGAGCCGAGCGCGACCAAGAACGGCAAGGGCACCAAGAACAACACCGGGAACGATGGCAAAGTCGCCGCTACCAGCGACAACGATGAAAAGCAGGAGACCTCACCGCGCCCGGCCGCACGGCCGTCGCAGCGTTCCACCGCCCCTGCGGCGCCGGCCACCACCGAACCGGAGACGACGACCGAGACCACCGCTCCGGCCACCGAGGCCCCGGCGACCGCGACCACCGAACCGGAGACGACCACGGCGCCGACCGGCGGGTCCGAGGAGGGCGACGACAGCGGCGAGGAGAGCGAGCAGGAGACCGAGGACACCGCGTAGGTGACCCGGAAAACGAGTTGGCTGAACCCGGCCCCGGAGGCTTGAGTCGTCCCCTGGGGCCGGGTTTAGCGTCGTCGTCATGCCAGGGTCAGAGTCAGCGTCAGGCGAAGACATCCTGCTGGTAACGGCCGGACGACTCGAGCGAGCGCAGCCACACCTCCGCCTGTTCGGCGGTCGAGCCGGTGTGCCGGCGATACAGCGCGAGCAGCTCACCACGCACGGCGGGCGCCATCCGGGCGCCATCACCGCAGAGATAGATGTGGGCACCCGCCTCCAGCAGCTCCCACACCTCGTCGCCCGCTTCGGCCAGCGCCTCCTGGACGAAACGGTGCGGGTGATCCGCCACCGCGGAAAACGCGAGGTGCAGCTCGGTCACCCCGTCCGCCGCCCACTGTTCCATCTCGGCGCGATAAAGCCAGTCGTGCTCCGGGTGCCGGCAGCCGTAAAACAGCTTGGCCGCACCTCGCCCCTCGATCAGCGCGCGCTCCTGGAGAAAACCGCGCAGCGGGGCGAAACCGGTGCCCGGCCCGATCAGGATCATCGGGGTGGCCGGGTCCGCCGGCGGGCGGAACGGCGGCGCCGGCACTCGCACATGTCCGTAAAAGACGTCGCCGGGCTCAAGCCGCGCGAGGTACTGCGAGCACATCCCGCGATAACGCCCGTTGCCGGTGCGAGCCGGCCCGTCGACCAGGCCGACCGTGATGGTGACCAGCGACGGGTCGACCTTCGGCGACGACGAGATGGAATAGAAGCGCGGCCGGATCGTGCCCACCAGCTCCAGGAAGACGCCGAACGGCAGCTCGATCGCGGGAAACCGTTCGAGCAGGCTCAGCAGCGAGATCCGCTTCGCCAGGACCTCATCGGCGTACGCGGAGCTCGCCTGCTCCGAGTCCTCGGTCCAGGTCGCCAGCTGCCGGGTCGTCCACGGGCACTGGGTGTGCTCCGCGAGCGTGGCGATCTGCCCGCGGGTGGCCGGTTCCTGCAGCTCGACGAAATCGGTGAGCAGCAGACCCGCGGTGACCGGCACGCCGATCGGCAGCCCGGTGGGCCGTTCGCCGTCCTGACTCAGCCGCACCACCAGGTCGCGCGAGATCCGCAGCGTGTGCAGCGCCCATTCGACCAGCTCAGGGTCGTTCTTGGCGTAAACGGCGAGGTGGTCGCCGGCGTCGTAAGAGACGCCCTCGGGCAGCCGCACGGTGATCGCCTTGACGCCGGGCCGCGGCGCTTCCCGGCTGAAATCCCAGAGCCCGTCCGGGTCGCCGACCAGCTCGTCCTTGGCGAAAACCATGAGTGGGTACGCCTGACCGGAGACCACGGCCGGCCGGATCTGGTCCTCGCCGAGCACCTCCAGGGAATAGCGGGGGCCCGCCGCCGACGCCGCCGAGGCGCCGAAGGACGCGGCGAGCGCCGTCCACAGCCCTTCGAGCCAGGTCGTCGCCATCCCGTCGAAATCGCCGGCCGCGTCGGTCTCGCCGCGCGCCACGATCGGGGTGGCGCCGGCGTTCGCCAGCTTCGCCTCGACCCGCTTGGGAAACGCCTGATAGGTGGCCCACTGCGTGTTGCCGTTGCCCAGGACGGCATACGAAATGCCGTTCAGGGCGCCGGGCTCGATCTCCAGGTCCTCGAAAAGCTGCGCGTTGTCCGGCGCCTTCCCGTTGTAACTGGAGGTGACCACGGCGAGCAGACCTTCGGCGGGCAGGTCGCCGGCCAGGTCGTCGAGGCTCTGCACGCTCACGTCGAAACCGGAGCGCCGGGCACGGTCGGCCAGCAGCTGCGCCAGGTCCTCGGAGGTTCCCAGGTTCGAGCCGTACGCCACGCGCAGGCGTACCCCGGCGGCCTGGACCTGGGCCACCTCGGTGGCCGGCGCCGCGGCAGCGAGGTCTCCACCCACGGCGATGCGTTCGTGGTCCTGGCGCACCCGGATCCGCAGGCGGAAATCGTCGGGCTTGATGGTCAGGGTCTGCTTGATGGTGAGCTGGTGGCCGTCCGGGTCCGCGACGGCGAAACGCTGGAGGACCATGGCGAGCGCGAGCCGGGCCTCGGTCAGGGCGAACTGTCGTCCGATGCAGGCCCGCTCGCCGTTGCCGAACGGCTTGTAACCGTGCGGGTGGTGCTCGGCCTTGCGCTCCGGCAGCCACCGGTCGATGTCGAAGGCCTCCGGGTCCGGCCAGGCCACCGGGTTGATGTGCAACGGCCTCATCAGCACACCGATCTTCTGGTGTGCCGGGATCTCGTACTTTCCGCCGAGCAGCGTCGCCTCACGCGAGGCCAGGCCGATGAACGGGATCGGCGAGAGCAGCCGCAGCGTCTCGTCGAGGATCCGCGGGATCACGTCCAGCCTCATGACAGCTTCGTACGTCGGCACGGTGTCCCCGGGCAGCACCCGGTCCACCTCGGCATATGCCTGTGCCAGCACGTGCGGGTTACGCAGCAGCAGGTGCAGGGCGAACGAGAGGGTACCGCTGGTCGTCTCGTGCCCCGCGATGAGGAACGTGAGGACCTGGTTGCGGATGTTCTCGTCGGAGAGCTGCCCGCCGGAGACCGGGTCGGCCGCGTCCAGCATCAGCCCGAGGAGGTCGTTCGACTTCTCCCCGCTGGCGCGCCGCGCGCGGATCACCTCGTCGACCGTCTCCTGCATGACCGCGATGTCCGAGCGGTACTTGCCGTCGGCCTCGCGCTTGAGCCGGGTGACCAGCGGCAGCTGACGGGCGCGGTGCATCACCTCGGTCAGCGCGTTGCCCATCGCCTGGAGGAACGGGTGCAGTTCCACCTGCTCGTACGACTTGAACGACTGGCCGAAACCGGCGAGCGCGATGGTGTCCAGGGTCAGCCGGGTCATGTCGTCGGTCACGTCGACGACAGTCCGGCTCTCCCACGCCCCGATCAGGTCCTGGGCGACCTCCAGCATCTGCGGGAAATACGCCTTCATCGACCGCTGGCTGAACGCCGGGAGCAGGATCCGGTGGGCCTGACCCCAGACCTCTTCGTCCTCCCGGGCGGTGAAGAGACCGTCGCCGGCGAAATCACGGACGTCGCCGAGCGGTCCGTCGACCGGCTTGTAGAAGCGCGACTCGTCGCACACCTCGGCGACCAGGTCGGGGTCGTAAACGAAGACCACGTGCCGCCCCGCCAGGTTCAGTTTGAACAGACCTCCGGGGTGCTGTGCTGCCAGGTCCGCGAAGAACTGGTGGGTGCCTTCCACCGGGACCTGCAGTCCATTGCCGACGATCGGCAGGCCGCGCGGGGCGGGAATGGCGGCGGTCAAGGGAGATCCTCCTCAGCCATACGGTGTATGGCGGGTACCATACGGCGTATGGGAGAAACCGGAAAGTCAGGTGATCAACGTTTAACAAAGGACATGATCCTGAGATCTGCGCTGAGGATCATCGATGCCGACGGCGTGCAGTCGCTCAGCATGCGCAAGCTCGCCGCCGACCTGGGCGTCAACCCGATGTCGATCTACCACCACGTGGCCAACAAGGCGGCGCTGCTCGACGGCGTGACCCGGCTGGTCACCGACGGCGCGCGGCACATCGAGGTGTCCGGCGGCACCTGGCAGGAGCAGTTGCGGCAGCTGGCCTACGAGTTCCGCACCCTCAGCCTGGCGCACAGCAACCTGATCCGGCACGCGTTCTCGGTCGACGACGTGATCCAGCGGGACGGGCCGATGTGGCGCACGCTCTGCGCGGTGCTCCGCGGCGCCGGCCTCCCCGAGCCCGAGGTGGAACGCACCGGCGCGGTCCTCGCGGTGCTGGTGGGCGGCCTGCTGCACACCGAGGTCAACGGCACGATGCGGCGGCTGATCGGCGAGGGCGAGGCCGACGACACCGGCTTCTCCCTGGCGGTCGACCTCCTGATCGACGGCGTGGCAGCCCGAGTCTGATCCACGGGCCGACAAGCCGGCGGGCCGGGTCTGAGCCACGGGCCGACGAGCCGACGGCCGGGACCGAGCCACGGGCGGGCGGGCCGACGGCCGGGACCGAGCCACGGGCGGGCGTGTTTGCCGAGAATTTGCCGGGGAAACCGGGCAGTCGCGGGATTTTGGGCAGCCAGACGACGATCATCAGAATCGGACGGCGGGTGGCAGATGGACGGGTAACACGTCCGAAACTTCCAGCTGCGAGCATTCCGGGGCGCGATCAGGAGGTCCCTTTGTTCCTCAGCCAGCACGAGCAGGAAAGACTGCTCATTCATGTGGCGGCAGATGTCGCCCGGCGGCGCCGCGAGCGCGGTCTGCGGCTCAACTACCCGGAGGCTACCGCGATCATCACCGCCTTCCTGCTGGAAGGCGCCCGTGACGGCCGCACCGTCGCGGAGTTGATGGATGCCGGCCGGCGGGTGCTGACCCGGGAAGACGTCATGGACGGTGTGCCCGAGATGCTTGCCGAAGTGCAGGTCGAGGCCACTTTCCCGGACGGGACGAAACTCGTCACGGTGCACGGGCCGATCTCATGACGATTCCCGGCGAAATCCTGCACGGCGACGGCGACATCGAGATCAACCCGGGTCGTCAGACGCTGGAGCTCACCGTTCGCAACACCGGTGACCGGCCTGTCCAGGTCGGCTCGCACTACCACTTCTCCGAGTCCAACGCGGCTCTGGAGTTCGACCGCAAGGCCGCCTGGGGTTACCGCCTCGGTGTGCCGGCCGGCACTTCGGTCCGCTTCGAGCCCGGCATCCCCCGTGACGTGACGCTGGTCGCGCTCGCCGGGCGGCGCATCGTGCCGGGCCTGCGTGGCCTGGCCGGCGGCCCGCTCGACGCCGACGCACCGGCGCCCGCGGCCGACCCGTCGGACATCGAGCCGGCCGGGTCCCTCGACGAGGACACCGGCGAGAGCCAGCCCAACGGCGACAACGGGAGCCCCCGTTGAGCCAGGGCACCAACCGGACGAACGAGAACAGCCTCATCCACCGGACGAGCACGAACAGCCTCGCCCACCGGACGAGCACGAACAGCCTGGCGTGGACTGGAGAACCGGCATGACCTCACTGGACCGCGGCCGGTACACCGCTCTCTACGGACCCACCGCCGGTGACCGGATCCGGCTCGCCGACACGAACCTGCTGATCGAGATCGAAGAGGACCGCAGCGCCGGGCCCGCGCCCGGCGACGAGGTCGTCTTCGGCGGCGGCAAGGTCATCCGCGAGTCGATGGGTCAGTCCCGCGCCACCCGCGCCGAGGGCACCCCGGACACCGTGATCACCGGTGTGGTCGTTCTCGACCACTGGGGGATCATCAAGGCGGACGTCGGCATCCGTGACGGGCGGATCGTGGCGATCGGCAAGGCCGGCAACCCGGACACCATGGACGGTGTGCACCCCGACCTGGTGATCGGCGCCAGCACCGAGATCATCGCGGGTAACGGCAAGATCCTCACGGCCGGCGCGATCGACAGCCACGTGCACCTGATCAGCCCGACGATCCTGGACACGGCGCTCGCGTCCGGCATCACCACGATCATCGGTGGTGGCACCGGGCCGGCCGAGGGCACCAAGGCCACCACTGTCACGCCGAACGCGTGGCACCTGGCCCGGATGCTGGAGGCGCTCGACACCTTCCCGATCAACGTGCTGCTGCTCGGCAAGGGCAACACGATGTCGACCGAGTCGATGTGGGAGCAGCTGCGCGGTGGCGCCGGCGGCTTCAAACTGCACGAGGACTGGGGCACCACGCCGGCCGCGATCGACGCGTGCCTGAGCGTGGCGGACGCCTCCGGTGTGCAGGTGGCGATCCACACCGACACGCTGAACGAGGCCGGCTTCGTCGAGGAGACGCTGCGGGCCATCGCCGGGCGATCCATCCACGCCTATCACACCGAGGGCGCCGGCGGCGGGCACGCGCCGGACATCATCACCGTGGCCTCGCAGCCGAACATCCTGCCGTCGTCGACGAACCCGACCCGGCCGTACACCCGGAACACCCTCAGCGAGCACCTCGACATGCTGATGGTCTGCCACCACCTGAACTCGGCGGTGCCGGAGGACCTGGCGTTCGCCGAGAGCCGGATCCGGCCGTCCACGATGGCCGCCGAGGACTTCCTGCACGACCTGGGCGCGATCTCGATGATCGGCTCGGACTCGCAGGCGATGGGCCGGGTCGGTGAGGTCGTCACGCGTACCTGGCAGACCGCGCACGTCATGAAGGCGCGCGTCGGGTCCCTGCCCGGCGACGGGGCCGCGGACAACGAGCGGGCCAAGCGGTACGTCGCGAAGTACACGATCTGCCCGGCCATCGCGCACGGCATGTCCGAGCAGGTCGGCTCGATCGAACCCGGCAAGCTCGCCGACCTGGTGCTCTGGGATCCGGCGTTCTTCGGCGTACGCCCGGCGCTGGTGATCAAGGGCGGAATGATCGCGTCCGCGCAGATGGGTGACGCGAACGCGTCCATCCCGACGCCTCAGCCGATGCTGCCCCGGCCGATGTTCGGCTCCTACGGGGTGGTTCCGGCGCAGACGTCCGTGGCGTTCGTCGCCCCGGCCGCCATCGACGCGCTGCTCTCCGACCGGATCGGGGTGAAACGGGCGCTCGTCCCGGTCGCCGACACGCGCTCGGTCGGCAAGGCCGACATGATCCGCAACGACGCGATGCCCCGGATCGAGGTCCAGGCGGACACGTTCGAGGTACGCATCGACGGCCAGGTCGTCGAACCCGCACCGGTCAGCGAGCTGCCCATGGCCCAGCGGTACTTCCTCTTCTGATGCCGGCTCCTCACATGCCCGCTCTGCTGGTGCCTGTTGACCGCGAGGGGGTGGCGGCTTGAGTCTGGCGACCTTGCTGCTGCTCGCGGACGGGCGGCTTCCCTCCGGTGGGCACGCGCACTCCGGTGGGCTGGAGGCGCAGATCGCCGCCGGCCGGGTGAAAGACGTCGCCGGGCTCGACGGGTTCCTCCGGGGCAGACTCGCCACCGGAGGGCTCGTCTCGGCCGCGTTCACGGCCGCCACCTGCGGTGATGTGCGCCGGTGCGCCGAGCTCGACGCCGGGCTCGACGCGCGGACGCCGTCGCCCGCGCTCCGGAAGGCTTCCCGGGCACAAGGACGTGCCCTGCTCCGCGCCGGGCGGGCCATGTGGCCGCTGACCGGCGCGGCCGGCCGGGAACCCCATCAGCCGATCGCGCTGGGTGTGCTGGCCGCGGCCGCCGGGCTGACGCCCGGTGAGTCCGCCGTCGCCGCCGCGCACGGCACCATCACCGGTCCGGCCAGCGCGGCGGTCCGGCTCCTCGGGCTTGACCCGTACGCGGTACACGCGCTATTGGCTCGCCTTGCTCCTGAATGTGACCGGATCGCGGCGCTGGCCGCGGGACGGTACCGCGACCCGGTCGACGATCTGCCGTCCGCGGGCGCTCCACTGCTCGACATCGGCGCCGAGCACCACGCCACCTGGGAGGTGCGTCTCTTTGCATCCTGAACTGCACGAACACGGCCCCGATGAGGTTCCGCACACCCACCCTGAGGCGGGCGTCGACCCGCACGAGCCGCTTGCCGCCGGAGCGCGTGCGCTCCGCATCGGCATCGGTGGACCGGTCGGCTCCGGCAAGACGGCGCTCGTCGCCGCCCTGTGCCGGGCGCTCGGCTCCGAGCTGCGGCTCGCCGTGGTGACGAACGACATCTACACCACCGAGGACGCCGACTTCCTGCTGCGCAACGGCGTACTACCGGCCGAGCGCATCCGCGCCGTCGAGACCGGGTGCTGCCCGCACACGGCGATCCGCGACGACATCTCGGCGAACCTGGACGCGGTCGAGGACCTCGAGGAGAAGCTCGGGCCGCTCGACCTGGTGCTGGTCGAGAGCGGCGGCGACAACCTGACCGCGACGTTCAGCAAGGGCCTGATCGACCAGCAGATCTTCGTGGTCGACGTGTCCGGCGGCGACAAGGTGCCCCGCAAGGGCGGTCCCGGCGTCACCACCTCCGACCTGCTGGTCATCAACAAGACGGACCTGGCCCCGATGGTCGGCGCCGACCTGTCGGTGATGGAACGGGACGCGGGCGCACGCCGTGGCGAGCTACCGACCGTCTTCCTCTCCCTCGCCGAGGACAAGCAGGCCACCCCGGTGGCGGACTGGATCCGCTCCCTGGTCACCGCCCGCACCGCCCATGCCGCGGTCTGACCGTCCCGCTCCGCGAACGAGGCTGGGCTGATGCGGGCCGATGCACGGGTCGTCGCCGAGTCCGACGGGCTCGGCGGCACCCGGCTTCCGGTGCTGCGGGGTGAGTCGCCGCTGCTGTTGCGGCGTACCGGGCCGCGGACCGGTGGTGGCGTCACCGTTCATCTGGTCGGTGGCGCCGCCGGCCCGTTGCGGGGCGACGAACTCCGTCTGGAGATCGAGGTCGGCCCGGGGGCGTGGCTGGAGTTCCGGAGCGTGGCGGCGTCACTGGCCCTGCCCGGACGGTCGTTCCTGCCCGCGTCCCGGCTCACCGTCGTCGCGACCGTCGCGGCCGGCGGGACGCTGCGATACCTCCCGGAGCCGCTGATCGCGGCGGCCGGGTGCGACCACGTGGCCGTCACCCGGGTCGACGTCGAGGAGGGCGGTGCCCTGCTCTGGCGCGACGACCTGGTCTGCGGCCGGCACGGCGAGCAGTCCGGCGACGTGCGGGCCGACACGACGGTCCGATACGCCGGGACGACCGTCTACCGCCACGAGCTCTCGGTCGGTCCCGCCGCGCCCGGATGGTCCGGTGCCGCGGTCCTGGGCGGCGGCCGAGCCGTCGGCACGGTCGTGGCAGCCGGCCCGGGCACCGATCCGGCATCCGCCGTGCCCGGCCCCGACGCGGCCGCCATGCCACTGGCAGCGGGCGGCCTGCTGCTCAGCGCGGTGGGCCAGGACATCCGCCAGGTGAGCGCGGTGCTCGATCCCTACTGCGCCAGCCACCCAACAGCCCAGCTCCGGACTCTGACGCCCGCTTGACGCGTACAAGAGACGCGTACAAAAGGCGCGTACAAAAGACGCCCGCTTGACGCGTACCACAGTGGTGAGGGTGACCGACATGGTCGCCCTCACCACCGATGTGGTTATGCCGCCACGGCGATCGGGACGCCATGGGCGTCGGTCAGGGCGAGCCTCGTGTGAAGGCTGCCCTGTTGGGCGACCTTGGCGAAGTACTCCGTGCGGCGGCGTTGCAGGCAGCCCTTGCGGGTGCGCGGGCCTCCTGCCGCGACGACCAGGAGTTCCGGGGCGAGGGAGCTGTTGAGGCCCTCGCGGAGCAGACGCAGTGCCTCGGTGCGCAGCTGCGATATTCGTGATTCGGTGACGCCCAGCCTCGCCGCTACCTCGCTCAGCGGCTGTTCCTGCAAGAAGGATTCCTGCACGACCTGACGCAGCCGTTCGGGCAGCGCCTGGATGGCCTGGTGCAGATAACCGAGCCGTTCCCGCTTCAGCAGCAGATCCTCCGGGCCCTCCGACGTCTCCGGCACCATCTCCTCGGCCGCCCCGGTCGGAAACCCCTGGAGGCTGAGCAGCGACGCCTTCTGCACGTCGTCCTCGACACTGGCGAGTTCGGAGACGCCGATGCCGAGCACCTCGGCGACCTCGGCGTCGCTGGGTGTGCGGCCCAGCGCTGCGGTGAGCTCCTGCCGGGCGGTGGCCGCCCGGCGAGCTCTGGCCCGCACCGATCGGCTGGCCCAGTCCTGTCCGCGCAGTTCGTCCAGCAGCGCGCCGCGTATCCGGACAGCGGCGAAGCGATGGAACGGGATGCCACGCGTCACGTCGAAGGAGCGGGCGGCCCCTAGGAGCGCCGCGAACCCGGCGGAGGAGAGGTCATCTGCGTGGACATGGCCGGGTACTCGATTGAGCAGTTCCCGGACCAGATGGCCAACCATCGGCATGTTCTCGCGGATCAAGTCCTCGATGTCGCGCGCGGAGGGCGCGTCGTGGGTGATTCCGATGGTGGCGGGGACTTCGATCGTGGTGGTCACGTAGTCCTCCTCGCTCGTACGAACCGGCAGGTGAACACCGGCTGACGAGAAGAACTTTGACCATCGCGAGGTGCAGCGGAGGCCGAACTCGGTTGCTTTTATGGAGTTTTTTCATGAAAAACCTCAGGCCTGAAAGGTTTGAGGCAGGACTGAAGCACGAAACGGGCCCAGAAGGCCGGTTCAGTGCAGTACGGAAACCCGCGGCACCAGAACTTCGGTCAGCTCCGAGCGGGCCCACGTCATCCGCTGCACCGCGACGTCCGGATGGTCACCGAATTCGAGGGCCACGCCGGCCGCGCAGCCGTCACTGCCGTACCGCAGGATCATCGTCGTGATCGCGTCCTCGACGGTCTCCCGGCTCGGACGCTCCGACGGCTGGAGGCACGAGACGAAAAGCGCCTCGGCGGCCAGATCCTTGACTGTGCTGATCATGCCGATCTCCCGATGTCGACCAACTCCGCTATCCCACCCGCGCGGGCCTTGGCCCATCTTCCTCGCGAGTAGCAGGCCGGCCGGCAGCCACGCCGTGCGAAAGTGCCGCAATACGGGCTAATGCCCGCCAGTCGGTATCACCTTCACCGTACCTCCGCGTGCCCGTTCACTCCGATGTAACGGGTTCCGGGCACTCCCCTGGCACATCCGGGTCACAGTCGTCGTCGACGCCCGTACCGGGCTCCGGCGGCGGCGAGGCCGACGAGGTAGCCGGCGACGGTGACGACGCGGCCGGCGACGCGGAGTCGCTCGGGAAATCCGGAAGCGACGGCGGGACCGGCGACGACGGCGTGTCGTCGCTGGGAACCACCACGACCGGTTTCGTCGACGTCGAGGTGCTGGGAAGCGGGTTCACCACCACCGGGTTGCCCGAGGTCGACGACGACGGCGCCGGGACCGTGGGGGTGATGTGGACGTTGCCACCCGGGTCGATCGAGATGCCGGCGGACGGCGTGGCCGGGTCACCGAGCCGGACATCGCCGTTGGAGAGATGCTCGACCGGGCGGGACGGCTCGCCGGGCTCGGCCGAGACGTAGGCCTCGCACTTCTGCCCGTTGAGCTTGAAGACCATCGGGGCCGCGTTGCTCTTGGTGTAACGCCCGCTGATCTGCACGGTCGTGGTCTTCTGCCCGGCCAGCGGCGCGGCCGACGAGACCGTGACCCCGCTGCCGTCCTGGGTCAGCACGGTCTTGCCGTTGCCGGAGACGACCTGGTCGCCGGGCATGAGGAACCAGAGGTCCCACTCGTCGACCGGTGCCGACGCGCGGTTCGCCAGGGTCACCTGGGCCTTGAACCGCTTGTCGTCGTCGGACCAGACGGCGTAGCTGACCACGCAGTTGCCGGAGGCCGGCACCACGCTGGGCAGCGGGGCCGCGGTGCCGCCGGCGGCCTCTTTCGGCTGCTCGCCGAGGCCGGTCCAGCCGTACGTCAGCCCGGTCAGCAGCGCGACCATGCCGGTCAGCACCACGGCACGGCGGATGTACCTCTGCTTGCGGCTGGACGGGGGCCTGCCGGGAGGCGAGCCGCTCACCGGCCCCTGAGCGGCGCTGGGCCGCAACGGAGGCGGTGGTGGCGGCGGCGAATAGGGCAGCGGCAGGGGCGGCTGCGTGGTGCCGGCCGAGCCCACGTTCGGGTCGGTGGGGCCGGCGGCCGCGGCGGCCGGGCCGAAACCCGTGTACGGGTAACCGGACGGCAGGATGAAGGTGTCCTCGCCATCCGCCCAGTGCGCGTCGAACCCGGAGGTCACGAGCGGCGCACCGGCCGAGATGCCGGCGAGCACGTGGGCCACCTCGGCGGTGGGCGGCCGGTCCTCGGGACGCTTCTCCAGGCAGCGGGCGATGAGCGCTTCGACGGCGGGCGGAAGCCCTTCGACGGGCGGCATGGGCTCGGGCTCGGTGTACTGATGGGCGCGCAGCAGGGCCGTGGTGGTGCCCACGTCCCACGGCAGCTGGCCGATCAGCATCCGGTAGATCAGCAGGCCGACGGCGTAGACGTCGGTGGCCGGGCTGACCTGGCCGCCCTCGAGGCGCTCGGGAGCCAGGTATGCCGGGGTGCCGAGCAGGCTGCCGTCCGGGTCGACGTCATTTTCCCCGATCAGCGCGGAGATGCCGAAGTCGACGACCTTGGCGCCGGCCGGGGTCAGCATGACGTTGGCCGGGGTGACGTCGCGGTGCACGATGCCCCGGGCGTGCGCGGAGGCCAGAGCGGCGGCGACCTCGGCGCTGAGCCGCACGGCGGTGGGCCACGGCAGCATCCGGACCCGGGCCAGCACGGCGGCCAGCGACTCGCCGTCGACGAGCTCCATCACGACGTACGGCACCGGTTCGCCGTCGACGGTGGTCGCCTCGCCGTAGTCGTACACATTGGTGATGTGTGGATGCGTGAGCCGGGCGGCGGCCTGAGCCTCCGCGCGCAGCCTGCGCCGGAAGGAGGGATCGGCGCTCGTCGAGGGAGGCAGGACCTTGACCGCGACCTGTCGCCCCAGAACTTCGTCGAACCCTCGCCAAACCACAGACATCCCGCCGGCACCGAGACGCTCGACCAGTCGATATCGACCAGCGAGCAGCCCCGAACCGGGCAGGTCCGTCGTGCTCATGTGCCCCCACATGCGCGCTTCGAGATCAACACCGGACCGCACCGCCATGCGATCTGATGCCGGGCGAGTCAGGCCCACCATCGGACTCTGAGCATCCCCCATCAGCGGCGAGGATGTTAGTCCCTATCGGTCACCAGTTCGACTCGGCGAAGTGCGATCTAGCAGGCACTCGTTACGGTCAGTTCGCCCGTTGATGCCCGTCGTGCGGGGGTGAGATCGGCGCTCCGACACCGGGTGGCCACGTAGCGCCACGACAACGCTAGGGGATTGCCCGCTTCGTCGGAACTTGCGCTTTCAACGAACGGGTGTGTCCACTCACGATCGGTCAGTCCGACACTACGGAGAGAGATCGACTCTGTCCAAGATCTGTCATCTTGGTCACGCCCGGATTGTGGTCGGGGTCGGGGCGAAACTCCTCGCCACCCCCGGCTTGAAACTCGGTGCCGGCTTCATCAGCGGCAACCCCGCCACCGCGCCGAGACCCGCCAGGAACTCCCGGGTCGGCGCCCACTTCTCATAGATCACCAGGACCACCTCTCCCGGAGCCGCCAGCCCCAGCGCCTTGGTGATCGCGTCCTGGCACCCGTCGGCCCGGACCGCCCGCAGATCGGACCGCCGGGCCCGCATCTCCCGCTCCACCAGCCCGGCCACCTCACCGGGTGCCCGCCCGCGCGGGTCCGAGTCCTCGTAGAGCACCACCCGGGTCAGCCCATCCGCCAGCACCTGCGCCGACGCGGCCAGCAGGTCGTCGCGCCGGTCACCGGGCAGTGTCACGGCGGCCACGCAGCGCCGGGCGCCCCACAGCCGGTGCAGTGTCCGCAGGGTCGCCGCGAGGGCCGCCGGGTTGTGCGCGTAATCGACGAAGACCGACACGTCGCCGACCCGCAGCAGGGTGCCCCGGCCCGGGTTCGCCAGGCTCGGGTCGAACTCGGCGAGCCGGTCGGCCAGGGTCTCCGGGCGGGCACCGAGGGCCCGGGCCGCGGCGATCGCGGCGAGGGTGTTCGCGGCCACGTGCAGGGCGGCCCCGCCGAAGGCGCCGGGCACGTCGGCGAGCCGCAGCAGCGGGGTACGCCGGGCCCCGGTCGCCTGCACCAGCCAGCCGTCGTGCAGGACGTACGCCGTCGACCCGCGGGCCAGGTGCTCGGTGACGACCGGGTTCTCCGCGTCGAGGCCGAACCAGACGAGGCGCTTGCGGTCCGCGCGTACCCGGGGGCGGGTGGCGAGGCTGCGTACCCACGGGTCGTCGGCGTTGAGGACCAGGGTGCCGCCGTCGCGGACGCGTTCCGCGACCACCGCCTTCACGTGCGCGAGGTCCTCGATCGAGTCGAGGCCGTCCTGCCCGAGATGGTCGGCGGTGATGTTGGTGATCACGCCGACGTCGCTCCAGTCGTACCCGAGCCCGCGCCGCATCAGCCCGCCCCGCGCGGTCTCCAGCACGGCGGCCTCCACCTGCGGGTCGCCGAGCACCATCTGCGCCGATCGCGGCCCGGTCGCGTCGGCCACCAGGACGGTGCGCCCGTCGATCGCCACGCCGTCGGTCGCGGCCGTACCGATCCGCATCCCGCCGCCGCTGAGCAGGTGCGCGGTGAGCTTGGCGACCGAGGTCTTGCCGTTCGTGCCGGTGATCGAGACGGTCGGGATCCGCCCGTCCGACCCGCTGGGGAACATCGACCGCACGATCACGTCGCCCACGTCGCGGGCCCGGCCGCGCTCCGGGGAGAGGTGCATCCGCAGGCCGGGCGCGGCGTTCACCTCGATCACGCCGGCGGTCACCTCGTCCGGCTCACCGCCCGGCGGCAGCGGGGCGCCGATGTCCGGCAGCCTCAGATCGATCCCGGCGATGTCCAGCCCGATCAGGCCGGCCACCCGCTGGCAGAGCCGGGTCACGTCCGGGTGCACCTGATCGGTGACGTCGCAGCTCGTGCCGCCGGTGGAGAGGTTCGCGGTGTCCCGCAGCCAGACGGTCACGCCGCCGGCCGGCACGCTGCCCGGGGTGTGACCCTGCCGCCAGAGCAGCCGTTCGGTGGTCTCGTCCAGCTCGATCCGGGTCAGCTCGCGGGAGTGCCCCACCCCTCGGCGCGGATCCGTGTTGGCCTCGGTGACCAGCTCGGTCACCGTGGCACGACCGTCGCCGACCACGTGCGCCGCGACCCGCTCGGCCGCCGCGACCACCTCGCCGCCGATCACCAGCACCCGGTAGTCACGACCACTGAGCTGCCGTTCCACCACCACGTCGCGGTCGTTGGTCTCGGCGAACGCCCGCTCGACCTCGTCCGCGGCGTTCAGATTGAGGGCGACCCGCTCCCCCTGCCTGCCCCGCCGCGGCTTCAGCACTACTGGCGCGCCCAGCTCGGCGAAGAGCGCCACCGCTTCAGCCTGGGTCCGCGCCTCGCCGCCCGGCGCCACCGGGATGCCCGCCTCGATCAGCAGCCGCCGGGTCACGTGCTTGTCACCGGCGATGTCGATGCCGATACCGCTGGTCGCGTCGGTCATCGCGGCCCACGCGAGCCGCCGCCGGTTGCCCCAGCCGAGCCGGATCAGGCTGAGGTCGTCGAAACGTTCCACCGGGATGCCCCGGCGACGCGCCGCCGTGATGATCGCCCGCGTGCTCGGACCGGCCGCCTCACGCTCGGCAAGGGCGGCGAGCTCAGCGAGACGTCGCTCCAGGGTGCCGTCCGCTCCGCTGGGCGTCCCACGACCCAGGCCCGGGCGTACGCGCGAAGCACCACCGGGCACGGCCTGACCCCCGTGCACCGCGAGCACCAGGTCGATCGCCGCTTCGAGCAATTCCCCGGGTACGCGCGACGCGGGCGACTCGTCCACCGGGCACTCGACGATCACGTCGTAGACGCCGGGCTCGCCGGTCGACACGGTCCGGCCGAAGCTCACGTCCCGGCCGATCAGCTGGGAGAGTTCGAGGCAGACGTGCTCGGTGACGTGGCCGAAGTACGTCCCGTTGCGCAGCCGGCTCACGAAACCGCCGGGCGCACCGGCCGCGCAGTGGTGTTCGGCCAGATCGGGAAGTGACCGCAGCAGCCGCTCGGTGAACCCGGTGACGTCGGTGGTCTCCAGGCCGGCCAGCTCTTCCAGGCGCAGCCGGGCCACCACCGCCGGGCGGGACACGTACACGTTGGGGCCGCGCAGGCGGCGCAGAAAATCGATCTTCATGCGGCTCGTTCCCGTTCTGCGGCGGGCGTGCCGGCGGGCCCGTGGGGTGTGACGATGGCCGGGCGGGCCCGCTGTCGTCCGGCCGTACGGGAGCGCCCGCCACCGAGGCTAATCGGAACAAAACCGAAACATCCGGCTTATCAGATTTGTCGGGCGGGGCCGGATGCGCAGCCGTCAGGCGCCGGGGAGCTCGAAGAGCAGGCAGCTGGACGTGGCGTGGGCCACCAGGCGGCCTGCCCCGTCGACCAGGCGCGCCTCGGCCAGCGCGGTACGCCGCCCCCGCTGGAGCACCACACCCGTGCAGACCAGCCGCCCCGAGTCCACGGTCACCGCGCGGAGGAACTTCACGTTCAGATCCATGCTGGTGTAACCCACCCCGGCCGGCAGGGTGCTGTGCACCGAGCAGGCGGCGGCCGTGTCGAGCAGCGTCGAGATGATGCCGCCGTGCACGGTGCCGAGCGGGTTGTAGTGGAACTCCTGCGGGTCCAGCTCGATCGCGACGCTGCCCTCCGAGGCGTGCAGCCCGGCCGCGCCGATCAGGCTCATGATGGGCGGCGGCGGGAGCTCGCCGGACGCCATCGCCTGGAGGATCTCCATGCCGCTGCGCCGGCCCAGCTGACTCGCGTGCTCGGCGGGGTCGGCCCACGCGAACGTACGGGTCCGGGTGGTGGCGGGGTCCTGAGTCTGCGTCATGGATTCAGGCTGGCATCGGCTTGCTGCGTCTGTCAACGAGACTTAGCCTCGACGGCATGGTCGGACATGTCACACCCCCCGCGCTCGAGTGGTCCGTCGACAACTGCACGCTCGCCCGGGCCATGGAGATCCTCGGCGAGCGCTGGACCGTCGTGGTGCTGCGTGACGTCTTCAACGGCATCCGGCGCTTCGACGACATGCGTGTCCGCACCGGCATCCCCCGCCAGGTGCTGACAAACCGGCTCGCCATGCTGGTCGAGCACGGTGTGCTGCGGCGCGAGCCCTATCAGGAGCCCGGCGCGCGGGTCCGCCACGAATATCGGCTGACCGAGAAGGGACTCGACCTTTATCCGATGCTGATCGCCGTGACCGAGTGGGGCAACCGGTACCTGGCCGACCCGGAAGGCCCCCCGATCCGGTACGCCCACCGCGACTGCGGCGCCGAGATGCAGGTCGGGCTGCACTGCGCGGACGGGCACGACGTCGGCGACAACCGTGCCGTCCTGCCCC
This sequence comes from Actinoplanes lutulentus, assembly GCF_003259845.1. Lineage (GTDB taxonomy): Bacteria > Actinomycetota > Actinomycetes > Mycobacteriales > Micromonosporaceae > Actinoplanes > Actinoplanes lutulentus. The sequence goes on along the minus strand of NZ_QLMJ01000005.1, from coordinate 532,018 downwards.
AGCCGGGACCTGGAGCACATCGACGCACCTGACAGGGCCCGGCTGGGTACCTTGCCACTCGTGACCGTTACCGACACCCCGTGGACGCCACTGCGGAACCCGGTGTTCCGGATGCTCTGGCTGGCCGTCCTCGCGAGCAACGCCGGCACCTGGATGCAGACCGTCGGCGCGCAGTGGCTGGTCGTCCACGAACCGGACGCCGCGACCTGGACCAGTCTCGTGCAGGCCGTCACCACCCTGCCGGTGCTGTTGTTCGCGTTGCCATCCGGGACGATCGCCGACGCACTGGACCGGCGGCGGTTGCTGCTCGGCGTACAGCTGGGGCTCTTTGTCGTGGCAGCGACCTTGACCGCGCTCGCGGCGCTGGACCACCTCGATCCTCCGCTGTTGCTGGTCTTCACCTTTCTTCTCGGTGTCGGTCAGGCACTCACGCTGCCGTCCTGGCAGGCGGTGATCCCCGAGGTGGTGCCGCACGATCAGCTGCCGTCCGCGTCCGCGCTCGGCGCGGTCAACACGAACCTGGCGCGCTCGGCCGGTCCCGCTGTCGGCGGTCTGCTGGTGGCGCAGTTCGGCTCGGCCGTCGTGTTCGGACTGAATGCGCTCTCCTTCGCGATCTTCGCGCTGGTCCTGCTGCGGTGGCGCCGCCCGTCGCGGCCGCCGACCGGGCACGCCGAGCGGTTCGGTTCCGCGCTGCGCGCCGGCGAACGCTATGTGCGCTGGTCACCGGTGGTGCGCCGGATCCTCGGCCGGGTGCTGCTGTTCGTCCTGCCGGGCAGCGTGATCTGGGCGCTGCTGCCGGTGGTGGCCCGCCAGGAGCTCGGCATGGGCGCTCAGGGTTACGGCATCCTGCTGGCCGCGCTCGGCATCGGCGCGATCGCCGGCGCCCTGCTCATGCCCCGTGCACGCCGGCTGCTCAGCACCAACCTGATGATCGTCTCCACCGGCCTCGTCTACGGCCTCGCGCTGCTCGTCGTCGCGCTGGTCCCGCACGTGATCGCGGTGATCCCCGCGCTGGTCCTGGCCGGCCTGGCCTGGATGATGCTGGTCTCCCGGATGAATGCCGCCATGCAGCTCTTCCTCCCCAACTGGGTCCGCGCCCGCGCGCTCGCGATCTACCAGCTGGTCTTCGCCGGCGGTCAGGCCGCGGGCGCGCTGCTCTGGGGCCAGTTCGCCTCGGCCTTCGGCCTCGACCACGCCTTTGCCACGGCCGCGGCACTGATGCTTGCGGGCCTCCTTTTGGTACGCGTATGGCCGGTACACACCCACGAGAACGACGACAACACCCCGGCGGTCTACTGGCCGGAGCCCCACCTGATGTACCAGCCCGGCCTGGAGGACGGCCCGATCCTGATCTCGGCGTCGTACCGCGTCCGGCCGGAGAACGTCACCGCCTTCACCGCCGCCATGCAACGCGTGCGCGGCTCACGGCTGCGCACCGGGGCGACGCAGTGGGGATTGTTCCGCGACGGCGAGGCCCCGGACACGTTCGTCGAGGTCTACCTGGTGCCCACCTGGGACGAGCACCTGCGCCAGCACGAGGGCCGCCTCACCGAAACCGACGAGCAGTCCGAACAGCAGGCCGTCGCACTGGCCGACTCCCCACCCACAGTCACCCACCTCCTGGCCGCCACCACCCGAACCGAGCCCTAGCCCTTCCCAACCGGCCGCGGCCCCCGCCGCCCCAGCTCCCACAAGACAGCAGTGACCCGGCTGCCCAACTGAGGTAGCCGCCCACCGGAGAACGCGTGCCGTCGAACGGCAGCCGGGCACACGCTGCCGCCGCAGGCCTCGTCCCCACCGCGCCTCGTCGCCGGGGGCCTCGTTGCCGGAGCGAGCCTCGTTGCCGGGGCGAGCCTCGTTGCCGGGGCGAGCCTCGTTGCCGGGGCGAGCCGTAGCTCAGATAGGTCATCGGAGCTGATGACCTATCTGAGCTACGGCTCGCGCCCAGCAGCCGCGTCGTTCCAGCGACTGTCCCACCCCAGCGGCCGGGCCCGGTCCACTCGGCGGGGGCCGACGCCATCACACCGCGAGCACCCGCCCGGTGTGTGTCGAGTTAAGGCGCGAATCGCACCCCAAATCGACACAAGGCAGGCGATCCCCGGGGTGCGTGTCGAGTTAAGGCGCGTAGCGAACCCGAACTCGACACAGAGCAGGCGATCCACGAGGTGCGTGTCGAGTTAAGGCGCGTAGCGAACCCGGAATCGACACGGGGCGGGCTGTTCGCGGGGTGCGTGTCGAGTTTGGGGGCGTAGCGAACCCGAAGTCGACACACCCGCCCTGGCCGGCGCGATCTTGGGCCGTGGTTCCCATCGGAGTGTGGTTCGGGGACCACGATCGGCATCTGAAGGCGTTTGCCGGGCTCGTTGCACATCGCGAGCCGCCCGGCCGTGTCGACTTCAGGCTCGATACACGCCTCGATACACGCCCGAACTCGACACGCACCGGCGAGGCGCACGCGACGTGCTGACGCAAGCCTCAGCCCGAGGAACCGGACCGGCCGCAGGGCAAGCCGCCGCGGAGCAAGCCGGCCGCCCGGCGAGCCAGCCGCCGAGCAAGCCGGCCCCGGAGCAAGCCGGCCCCGGGGTAGGCCGGCCCCGGGGCGAGCCGTCGCTCAGGCAGGTCATCGGGGTGGATGACCTATGTGGGCTACGGCTCGGCGGTGAGGGGGCGGCGGGGGTGGCGCCGGCGGGCGCCGGGGGGACGGGCGTCAGGCGCCTCGGAACCGGGGTGCCTGGCGTTGTGCGTACTTTTAAAGGCCTTTGATCTGGGGTTTGAGGTCTTCGGTGGGTGGGGTCCAGGTGGCGGGGTCGGCTTCGGTCTGCTCGCCGGAGCGGATGTCCTTGACCTGGTGGCCTTCGGCGGTGGGGAACCAGACGAAGGGGATGCCGCGGCGGTCGGCGAATTGGATCTGCTTGCCGAATTTGGCGGCGGTGGGTGCGACTTCGGTGGGGATGCCGCGTTTGCGCAGGCTGGTGGCGATGCGTTCGCAGTTGGTGCGTTCGTCCTCGCTGGGGAGGGCGATCACGACGGCGGTCGGGACCGAGCGGGAGACGGTCAGCGCGTTCTGGCCGAAGAGGATGCCGAGCATCCGGGAGACGCCGATCGAGATGCCGACGCCGGGGAAGCGGGTGTTGCCGACCGAGGCAAGGGTCTCGTAACGGCCGCCGGAGCAGATCGAGCCGAAGCGCTCGTATCCCTGGAGCTGGGTTTCGTAGACCGTGCCGGTGTAGTAGTCGAGGCCGCGGGCGATCTTGAGTTCGGCGCGGATCAGGCCGGGGGCGTGCTCGTTGGCGGCTTCGACGACCTGTCGCAGTTCGTCGAGGCCCTCGTCGAGCAGCGGGTCGGTGACGCCGAGAGCTCTGACCAGGTCCACGAAGGAGGCGTCAGATGTTGAAATTTCGGCTAATTTCAGGCAGGCCTGCGCCTGTGCGTCGGTCGCACCCGCCGTCTCGATCAGAGCGGCTGCCACCTTCTCCGGGCCGATCTTGTCGAGCTTGTCCACCGTGCGCAGGACCTGGGCGGTGTCCTCCAGGCCGAGGCCGCGGTAGAAGCCCTCGCACACCTTGCGGTTGTTGACCTGGATGATCGCCTGCGGGATCGGCAGCGAGCGGAACGCGTCGCCGATCACCAGGGGCATCTCGGTGTCGAAGTGGAACGGCAGCGTGTCCCGGTTGACCACGTCGATGTCAGCCTGGAGGAACTCGCGGTACCGGCCCTCCTGCGGCCGCTCGCCCCGCCACACCTTCTGGATCTGGTAACGGCGGAACGGGAACTGCAGCTTGCCGTGGTTCTCCGTGACGAACCGGGCGAACGGCACGGTCAGGTCGAAGTGGAGGCCGAGCTGGTCCTCCTTCTTCGGGTCGTCCTCGCCCTGGAGGCGACGCAGGAGGTAGACCTCCTTGGACGTCTCGCCCTTGGACAGCAGGGTCTCGATCGGCTCGACGGCACGCGTCTCGAGCGGGGCGAAACCGTAGAGCTCGAAGGTGGAACGGATCTTGTCGAGCGTGTACTGCTCGATCATGCGCTGCGACGGCAGCCATTCGGGGAAGCCGGAAATGGGCACTGTGTGTTTCTCCGTTTTTCTACAGACCTCGGCGCGGCGCAGCGGTCAGCTCCCGCAGGTACGGGTTCGACGCGCGCTCACGGCCGATGGTGGTGGCCGGTCCGTGGCCGGGCAGTACGACGGTCTCGTCGGCCAGCGGCAGGATCTTGTCCCGCAGGCTGGTCATCATCGTCGTCGTGTTGCCGCCCGGCAGGTCGGTGCGCCCGATCGACCCCGCGAAGAGGACGTCCCCGGAGAAGCAGATCTCCTCGGCGTCCTCTCCCGGAGTCCGGAACAGCACCGACCCGCCGGTATGGCCAGGGGCGTGATCGACGGTGATCTCCAAGCCGGCGATGCTCAGCACCGCGCCGTCGGTCAGCTCGGCGACGTCGTCCGGCGCCGTGTATTGCAGGCGGCCACCGAACATCTGAGTCAGATCGGCGCTCAGCCCTTTCGCCGGGTCGGCCAGCATCTCCAGGTCGGCCGGGTGCACGTACGCCGTGATGCCGCGCGCCCCGCAGACCGGCGCGACGGAGAAGGTGTGATCGAGGTGCCCGTGCGTGAGCAGCACCGCGGCCGGGTGCAGCCGGTGCTGGGCGAGGGTCTCCTCCAGCTGGTCGAGCACCCCGATGCCGGGATCGACGATCAGGCATTGCTCGCCCGGACCGGCGGCGACCACATAACAGTTGGTGCCGAAGGCCTCGGCCGGAAAGCCGGTGACGAGCACGATGACGCCTCTCCCTCAAATCGGGGGTAAATCGTAACGAGCCTAGCCGGGCGGCCGCACACCACTTTCCCAGGAGGTACCCGTACACTCTTGCGGGCGTGTGGCGTGCCGCACCCCTTGACACACACAGGGAAGGGACAGCTTTCGGTGGCTCCCAGCAAGGACCGGCAGCGCAAGCTCGCGCGGGCGAAATTCGATCGGCAACAGGCCCGCCGAGCCGTCAGCGAGCGTCGTCGCCGCCGCATCACGGCAGGCGTCGGCACCGGCCTCGCGCTGCTGCTGATCATCGCGGGTGTCGCGTGGGCGGGCGGCGCCTTCGACAGCGACGACGCCACCGACACCGAGGCCGGCGACATCTGTCTGTGGACGCCACAGAACGCGACGAGCAACACCGACCTGAAAGCGGTCGGTACTCCCCCGACGAAAGATCTGCCGGAGTCTGGCACCGAGACCATGACGATCGCCACCGACAAGGGTGACCCGATCGTGGTCAGCATGGACGTGGAGAACGCGACCTGCGCCGCGGCCAGCTTCTCGTTCCTGGCCGGCAAGAAGTTCTTCGACAACACCACGTGCCACGAGATCACCGCCGACGGCGCGGTGCGCTGTGGTGACCCGAGCGGCACCGGCAACGGCGGGCCGACGTACAGCTTCTACGACGAGAACCTGCCGGACGGCGCTCCGGAGCCCTCGCCCAGTGCGAGCGCCGCCCCGGCCACCGAGGTGACCTATCCCAAGGGCACCGTCGCGATGGTCGGCAACCCCCCGGGCAGCAACGGCAGCCAGTTCCTCATGTTCTTCAAGGACTTCACGGTGGCCGACCCGGCGTACTCGATCGTCGGCACCGTCACCGGTGGTCTCGACACCCTGGAGAAGATCGGCAAGATCCCCACGGTCGAGGGTGACGCCGGCGAGAAGGTCACGCCCAAGGAGAAGATCACCGTGCAGACCCTGACCGTCGGTACGGCCGACGCCGCCGCTCCTTCGGCCAGCGCGGACCAGTCATGAGCGCCCGCGATGACGCCACCACAGCCGAGAGCTCCACAGCCGAGGGCTTCACAGCCAACAGCGCTACAGATGTGAGCGCACAGGACGAGAGCGAGCCGGACGTGAGTGCGCAGGACGAGAGCGCGACAGACGTGAGTTCGCAGGACGAGACCAGCAGTGGGAGGAACGACGTGTCGTCGATCAAGGACCGGCAGCGCGCGGCGGCGCGAGCCCGGCTCGAGAAGGAGATGGGCGAGCGGGCCACGGCCGCACGCAAGCGCCGCCGTAACCAGGCGATCTTCGGCGCCGCCCTCGCGGTGCTGGTCATCGCCGGCGTGGCCGTCGTCCTGGTGAACCAGCTCAAGGACGACCCGAAAGACACTGCCGCGGCCGCTTCGGCCGGCACCGTCGCCTGCTCGTGGACCCCGGCCGACGAGGCCACCGGCGGCAAGGTCAAGGACGTCGGCCTCCCGCCGACCACCGTGCCGAACGTCGGTACCAGCACGCTGACCTTCGACACCAACCTCGGTGCGATCTCGGCGACGATCGACCTGGCGAAGGCGCCGTGCACCGGCGCCAGCTTCAAGCACCTGGCCGAGAAGAAGTTCCTCGACAACACCAAGTGCCACCGCCTGGTCAACGAGGACACTTTCAAGGTCCTGCAGTGCGGCGACCCGTTCGCCACCGGCAAGGGATACCGCGAGACCGACGGCACCGGCGGCCCCAGCTACACGATGGTCGAGGAAAACCTGCCGACGGACACCACTAACCCGTACCCGGCCGGCTCGATCGCGATGGCGAACACCGGCCAGGCCGGCAGCACCGGCAGCCAGTTCTTCATCGTCTCCGAGGACACCCAGCTCTCGCCGAACTACACGCTGCTCGGCACGATCACCACGGGCCTCGACATCGTGAAGGACGTCGTGAAGGCCGGTGACGACGGCGCGTTCGACGCCTCCGCCGGTGGCGGGCACCCGAAGAAGGAACTCGACATCAAAACGATGACGGTCAGCTAAGGATTTAGGAAAAGGGGCGGCCTCCTCACGGAGGCCGCCCCTTTTTTATGCTCCTGAAGTGACACGGTAGGCGTCGAACACACCGTCCACCTTGCGCACCGCGGCCACCAGGTGGCCCAGGTGCTTGGGGTCGGCCATCTCGAAGGTGAACCGGCTGACCGCCACCCGGTCACGGGTGGTGGTGACCGTCGCGGAGAGGATGTTGACCCGCTCCTCGGACAGCACCCGGGTCACGTCGGCCAGCAGCTTGTGCCGGTCGAGTGCCTCCACCTGGATCGCCACCAGGAACGTGGACGCCGACGTCGGTTTCCAGGTGACCTCGACGACCCGCTCCTCCTGCTCGCGCAGGTCCTGCGAGTTGGCGCAGTCCTCCCGGTGCACGCTCACACCGCCGGAACGGGTGACGAAACCGAAGACGGCGTCGCCGGGAACCGGGGTGCAGCAGCGGGCCAGTTTCACCCAGACGTCCGAGACGCCCTTCACCACGACACCGGGGTCCTGTGCGGAGCTCCGGTTGCGCGGCGGGCGGGTCGCGACGGCGGTCTCGGCGATGTCCTCGACCGCGCCCTCCTCGCCACCGAAACCGGCGACGAGTTTCTGCACCACCGACTGCGCGGAGGTGGCGTTCTCCCCCACCGCGGCATAGAGCGAGGCCACGTCGGGCAGGTGCAGGTCGCGAGCGATCGTCGTGAGGTTCTCGCTGGTCAGCATGCGCTGCAGCGGCAGGCCCTGCTTGCGCATGGCCTTGACGATCGCCTCCTTGCCGTCCTCGATCGCCTCCTCGCGGCGTTCCTTGTTGAAGTACTGACGGATCTTCGTCCGCGCGCGGGGGCTCTTGACGAACCCGAGCCAGTCCTGCGTCGGGCCGGCGGTCGCCGACTTGGACGTGAAGATCTCGATCACGTCGCCGTTGGAGAGCGTCGACTCGAGCGGGACCAGCTTGCCGTTGACCCGGGCGCCGATGCACTTGTGCCCGACCTCGGTGTGCACCGCGTACGCGAAGTCCACCGGTGTCGAACCCGTCGGCAACGGGATCACGTCGCCCTTGGGCGTGAAGACGTAGACCTCCTGGCTGGAGAGGTCGAAGCGCAACGCGTCCAGGAACTCGGACGGGTCGCTCGCCTCCCGCTGCCAGTCGAGCAGCTGCCGCAGCCAGGTCATCTCGTCGATGTGCGCCGGCGGGCCGACGATCGTCGCGCCCTTCTGCTCCTTGTACTTCCAGTGCGCGGCGATGCCGAACTCGGCGGTGCGGTGCATCGCGAACGTGCGGATCTGCATCTCGACCGGCTTGCCGGTCGGGCCGATGACCGTCGTGTGCAACGACTGGTACATGTTGAATTTCGGCATCGCGATGTAGTCCTTGAACCGGCCCGGCACGGGCTGCCAGTTCGCGTGGATGACGCCCAGCGCGGCGTAGCAGTCGCGGACCGTGTCGACCAGGATGCGCACGCCGACCAGGTCGTAGATGTCGTTGAAGTCGCGGCCTCGCACGATCATCTTCTGATAGATCGAGTAGAGGTGCTTCGGCCGGCCGGTGGTCTCGGCCTTGATCTTCGCCGACTTGAGGTCGAGGCTGACCCGGTTGGTCACCTGGCGCAGCAGCGCCTCACGCTGCGGCTGGTGCTCCCCGATCAGGCGGTTGATCTCCTCGAACCGCTTGGGGAAGAGCGTGCCGAACGCGAGGTCCTCGAGCTCCCACTTGATCGTGTTCATGCCGAGGCGGTGAGCCAGCGGCGCGAGGATCTCCAGCGTCTCCTTAGCCTTCTGCTCCTGCTTGGGGCGGGGCAGGAAGGTCAGGGTCCGCATGTTGTGCAGCCGGTCGGCCAGCTTGATGACCAGGACCCGGGGGTCCTTGGCCATCGCGACCACCATCTTGCGGATGGTCTCGGCCTTGGCCGCGTCGCCGAGTTTCACCCGGTCGAGCTTGGTGACGCCGTCGACGAGCAGCGCCACCTCGGCGCCGAAGTCGTCGCGCATCTGCTCGAGGCCGTAATCGGTGTCCTCGATCGTGTCGTGCAGCAGCGCCGCCACCAGCGTCGTGGTGTCCATCCCGAGGTTGGCCAGGATGGTCGCCACGGCGAGCGGATGCGTGATGTAGGGGTCGCCGGATTTCCGGTATTGACCGGAATGCCAGCGGGCGGCCACGTCGAACGCCTTCTGCAGCGCGCGGGCGTCGGCCTTGGGGTGACTGGCCCGATGCGTCGCGATCAGAGGCTCGAGAACCTCGCTGACCTGCGTGCTCTGCCAGGGTGCGTTGAACCGGGCCAGCCGGGCGCGAACCCGTCGGCCGGTTGGCGCGCTGGCGAGCCCGAAGCCGCTGCCCGGAGTGTCCTCCGGAGCTAGTGGCTGAGTGGTCTCCAGATCACCGTCAAGCGTCTCATCGGGCGTGGCTTCGCCTCCGCCGTTCCGCGAGCTGTCGGTCGGCTGCACCGTGCCCTCCGCCGGAGGGGCGACGTCGCTGGACACCGGCCTCCTCACACCTTCGCTAGGAACCGGCTGTGGAAGTCGGTTCATGCCAGGGTTGGTCACCTTGGACCGCCCATCTTACCCGCACCGTCCTGCCGGATGGCCCGGCCGAACCCACGAATACGCGAGGGTGACCGGGCGAAGAACATCGAAGAGGGATCAAACGGTCAACAGCGCGTGTACCGGGCGCTTGCCGAGCCGTTCACGTCCGTCGAGAAAACCCAGCTCCATCAGCACCGAGAAACCGGACACTATTCCGCCGGCCTGCTCCACCAAGTCGATCGCCGCGCCGGCCGTGCCACCGGTGGCGAGCACGTCGTCGACCACCAGGACCCGCTGTCCGGCCACGAAAGCGTCCTTGTGCACCTCCAGGGTGGCCTCGCCGTATTCGAGCGCGTACGAGGCGGAGAAGGCGGGCCGGGGCAGTTTGCCGGCCTTGCGTACCGGGACGACGCCGGCGCCGGTCGCGTACCCGATCGCGGCGGCGATCAGGAAGCCCCGGGCCTCGACCCCGGCGACCACGTCGAAGGGGCTCTGATGGGCGATGATGCCGTCCACGGCCCTCTTGAATGCCGGTCCGTCGCCGAAGAGCGGCATCAGGTCCTTGAAGACGATGCCGGGCTTGGGGAAGTCCAGCACGTCGACGGTGCCTCCGGCGACGACTGCGGCCAGTTCCGGGCCGCTGTCGCCGGTCACGATTTCGGTAGTCACGGTCGGACAGCCTAACGGCCCGCCATCAGCGACGATGACGGGCCGTTGGGGTTGGTTCAGCTTTGGATCAACTTTTGATCAACGGCGCTTGCCGGGGCGGTTGCCCGCGCCGCCACCACGGTTGGTGGTGTTGCGCTTGGCGACCGGCCGGGCACCCGGCCGCGGCGTGGTGCCGGCGAACGCCGGAACCTCGTCGGAGTCGGTCGCGTTGGCCGGACGGGTCCGCTCGGCACGCGGGGCCACGTCGTCGGACCGGCTCGCGCGGCGGGCCAGGACCCGGGCGTTGTGCGCCTTGATCTTCGGCTCGCGGTCCTTGAGCGCGCTCAGCACCGGGGCGGCGAACAGGATCGAGGAGATGACGCCGAAGCCCATGCCCACGAAGAGCACCAGGCCGAGGTCCTTCAGCGTGCCCGCGCCGAACAGGCCGGCGCCGATGAAGAGCAGACCACCGACCGGCAGCAACGCCACCAGACCGGTGTTCAGCGAACGCATCAGCGTCTGGTTCACCGCGAGGTTGGTGGCCTCGGCGTAGGTACGGGAGGTGCCGGCCGTGAGGCCACGCGTGTTCTCCTGCACCTTGTCGAAGACCACGACCACGTCATAGAGCGAGTAACCCATGATCGTCAGGAAGCCGATCACCGTGGACGGCGTCACCTCGAAACCGACAAGCGAGTAGACACCCGCGGTCAGCACCAGGTCGAGCAGCAGCGACGCCAGCGCGGCGATCGCCATCCGGTACTCGAACCGGATGATCAGGTACGCGCAGACCAGGACGAGGAAGACGACAAGGCCGAGGACGGCCTTCTCGGTGACTGCGCCACCCCACGCCGCCGACACCTGGTTGTCGCTGATCTGGTCGGCCGGAACGCCGAGGTCGGCGACCAGGGCGGTCTTGGCCTCCTCGGTCTCAGCGGTGGAGAGAGCCGGGGTACGGACCCGGAAGAACGAGTCCGCGCCGGTACCGACCTGCTGGGCCGCGCCGATCTGCGCGTCCGGGTCGACGCTGTGCACGGCCTTCGCGACCGCGTCGCCGGCCTGCTCCTGGGTGAGCGTCTGGCTGTTGGACGTGGCCGGGACGGTGAACTCGGTGCCACCGGCGAACTCGATGCCGAGCTCGAAGCCACGGATCAGGATGCTGCCGAGCGAGATCACCACGATCGCGATCGCGATCGCGAACCACGTTTTCCGGCGGCCGACAATGTTGATGTTCGCTTCGCCCTGGTAAAGGCGTGTAGCGAGACCGGGACGGGCCATCTCAGGCCTCCTTAACGTCGGTCCGGTTGCGCAGGACGCGGCCGAGGCCACTGACCCGCGGCGACATGAACGCCTTCGTGCTGGCGAGCACCGTCATGATCGGGTGCCGGAAGAGGAACACCACGAGCAGGTCGAGGACGGTAGAGATACCCAGGGCGAACGCGAAGCCCTGCACCGCGCCGATCGACACGACGTAGAGGACCACGGCACACATGATCGTGATCGTGTTCGCCGAGATGATCGTCCGGCGGGCACGGTGCCAGGCACGCGGCACCGCGCTCCGCGGCGACCGGCCCTCGTGGATCTCGTCCTTCAATCGTTCGAAGTAGATGACGAACGAGTCCGCCGCGACACCCAATGACACGATGAAACCGGCGATACCGGCGAGGGTCAGCGTGTAACCAAGGGTACGACCGAGGAACACCAGCGCGCCGAAGGTCAGCAGAGCGGACAACCCGAGGCTCAGGAAGATGACCGTGCCGAGCAGGCGGTAGTAGAAGAACGCGTAGATCGCCACCAGGCCCAGGCCGATCGCGGCGGCGAGAAGACCCGCCTCCAGCTGCTGCAGGCCGAGGGTCGCCGAAACGGTCTGCGCCGGGCCGGACTCGAAGGTGACCGGGATGGCGCCGAAGTTCAGCTGGTCGGAGAGCTCCTTCGCGGAGACCGCGTTGAAGTCGCCGGTGATCTGCGACTGGCCGCTCAGCACGCCCTGGATCTGCGGCGCGGAGAGGACCGTCTTGTCCAGCACGACGGCGACGGCGCAGTGGTCAGCCGTGCCGTACAGCGACTGCACCGCGACGAAGCACGGGTCGGTGCTGGTCGCGTTGAACGCGGTGCGGGTCAGCTCGGTCCACTTGGTCTGGCCGGCGCTGGTGAAGTCGAGGGAGACGACCCACTGGTTCTGGGTCTGGTCCAGCTGCGGGCTGGCCTCCTTGATGTCGTCACCGACAACCTCGGCCTTGTCCAGCATGACCTTGGCGCCGCCCTGGTAACAGGCCACCACCTGGGAGTTGATGTCGTCGATCGAGCCGTTGGGCCGGGCGTCGAGCTGGCCGCAACCGATCGTCGGCACGTTGAACTGCATGGCCGGGGTGAGTGCCGCGACCTCGGGGCCGGTCAGCGTGGCGAACGCCTTGAACGGCAGGCCGGCCTCGGCGTCGGTGCTCAGGTCGACCGGGGCGGTCAGCTTCTCAGCGGCGGCCCAGGCGTCCTTGCCGACCTTCTTCTCGGCCGAGGCGAGGAGCTCCTTCTGGTCCGCGGTCTGCGGAGCCGGGCTCGCGGCGGCGGCCGGGGCCGCGGCCGACGCGGACGGCGCCGGTGCGGACGGCGTGGCGCTGGCGGCCGGAGCGGCCTCGCCGCCACCCTGCCCACCGGTCGACGCCGACGGGTTGGCAACCTCCGGGACGGCGCCCGAGGCGGCCGGCGCTGCCGACGGCGAGGTCGCCGGGGCGGCGGCACCGCTCGCCGAGACGCTCGGGGACGGCGACGCCGGGTTCAGCGCGGCGGCCGACACGTCGATCGTCGTGCCGGTCAGCAGGCGGAACCGCATGTTCGCGGCCTGCGACAGGTCCTTGAGCTGGTCGTCGGCCTCACCGGCGAGCGAGACGACGATCGTGTTGTTGCCCTGGATGACCACCTCGGCCTCCGAGACGCCGAGTGCGTTGACCCGGTTCTCGATGATCTGGCGAGCGGTCTCCATGGCCTCCTGCGTCGGCGGCGCGCCCTGCTGCGAGGCGATGTACGTGGCCTGGGTGCCACCGACCAGGTCGAGGCCGAGTTTCGGCTCGAGGCGGTCGGTGAAGCTGCCCTTGGCGCCACCGGCGAAGAAGACCAGCAGATACAGGACTACGAAGACCAGACCGAGCACGCCAAGTTGGCGTCCGGGATGCATCTGTCCCTGTGGTGGTCGTGCCACGGCTTATGGTCTCCCTGCGTTTACGGCCGCGCGTGGGGCACGGCGTTCTCAGTAAGGGCCGCTGATGGGCGGCCGTTCAACACGGTTTTGCTTCAGTTTTCCGCTGCGGACAGGCGCAGCACCGGCCCGTCGGCTGATTTGCCGAGGGCCGGTCGGTACAACGAGTCTGGGTCAGTCCTGCTTGCGTACTTCAGTGACCGGGCTCTCCGGCTCGTCGTCCGTGACCGGCACGACGGGCTCATCGGTGACCGTACCCGCCTTCGTCAGCACGCGAGCGATCGCGGGACGCGCGAAACGGACCTGCACACCCGGGGCGACCTCGAGCGTGACGACATCGGCGTCGGCCACGACGACCGTGCCGTGCAGCCCGCCGATGGTGACGATCTCGTCGCCGGCACCGAGGGTGTTCTGCATCTCGAGGGCTTCTTTACGCCGCTTCTGCTGCGGGCGGATCATCACGAAGTACATGAAGCCGAAGAGCAGGACGAGAATCAGCAGGAACGAGTAGTTTCCGCCGCTCGCTTGTTCAGCTGCTTGGAGCACTGAAAGAGCCTTCCGTAGGCCACCGGCGCGACGGTGGGCGGGCGCCGATGAGAGATGCAAATGCCAGTTGGAACGGCGGCGAGTCTAATAGGTCAACCTTGAGATAACGACTGCGGCACACGTCACGTTCACATCACGAGCAAAACTCACGCGTCCCGGGCGAACAGGTCACCTTGGAACACACCGGACCGTCCGTCGGTCGGCGGGGTCTTCCCGAGGTGCGCCCAGCCCGCTTCGGTCGCCACCCGGCCCCGGGGCGTACGCGCCAGCAGACCGGCCCTGACCAGGAACGGCTCGCAGACCTCCTCGACCGTGTCGGACTGCTCCCCCACCGCGACGGCGAGAGTGGACAGGCCGACCGGACCGCCCTTGAACGACTCGATGAGGGCCCGCAGCACCGCGCGGTCCAGCCGGTCCAGGCCGAGCGCATCGACGTCGTAGACCTTGAGGGCGGCCTTCGCCACGTCCTCGGTGACGATGCCGTCCGCGCGTACCTCGGCGAAGTCGCGTACCCGGCGCAGCAGGCGGTTCGCGATGCGCGGCGTGCCGCGCGAGCGGCCGGCGATCTCTCCCGCGCCCTCCGCGGTGATCGGCACACCGAGGATCCGGGCCGAGCGGTGCAGCAGCGCGTCCAGATCCGCCGGTGAGTAGAAGTCGAGGTGCGCGACGAAGCCGAACCGGTCACGCATCGGACCGGAGAGCAGGCCGGCCCTGGTCGTCGCGCCGACCAGGGTGAACGGCTCCACGTCCAGCGGGATCGCGGTCGCGCCGGGTCCCTTGCCGACCACCACGTCGACCCGGAAGTCCTCCATGGCGCTGTAGAGCAGCTCCTCGGCCGGTTTCGCGATCCGGTGGATCTCGTCGATGAAGAGCACGTCGCCGGGGGCCAGGCCGGTCAGGATCGCGGCCAGATCACCGGACCTCTCGATCACCGGACCGCTGGTGGTCCGGATCCCGGTGCCCAGTTCGGCCGCCACGATGTTCGCCAGGGTGGTCTTGCCGAGGCCGGGCGGGCCGGACAGCAGGATGTGGTCCGGTGGCGTGCCCCGGCCCATCGCGCCCTGCAGCAGCAGTTCGAGCTGGTCACGCACCCGGTGCTGGGCGATGAAGTCGGAGAGCCGTTTCGGCCGGACGCTGGACTCCGCATCCAGTTCCTCGTCCTCCGCGAAAGGCGAGACGACGTCGTCGCTCATCGGGTCTTGCCCAGCAGCCGGATCGCCTGGCGCAGCAGGACCGGGACCGGCGGCGTCTCACCGTCGATCGTCTCGGTCAGCGCGGCCACCGCCTGATCGGCCTGGGACGCGGACCAGCCGAGGGCGAGTACGCCCTGGCGTACCTGCTCCTGCCAGGCGCCGTTGAGCACGCCCGCGGACGTGCCGCCGAGCCCGACCGGGCCGATCTTGTCCTTCAGCTCGACGATCATCTTCTCGGCGCCGCGCTTGCCGATGCCGGGCACCGCGGTGAGCACCGCCAGCTCGCCACCGGCGATGGCCCGGCGCACCGTGTCGGGCTGGTGCACGGCGAGGACCGCCTGGGCGATCCGCGGGCCCACCCCGTTGGCGGTCAGCAGCAGGTCGAACATCTGCCGCTCGTCCTCGTCGGCGAAGCCGTACAGAGTGAGCGAGTCCTCGCGGACGATCAGCGTGGTGGACAGCCGGGCCTCGATGCCGCTGCGCAGACCGGCCAGCGTGCCGGGAGTGCAGAAGACCCGCATGCCGACGCCGCCGACCTCGACCACGGCGCTGTCGTGGCTGATCGCGGCGACCACACCGCGGACACTGGCGATCATCTTCTTCTCCCGCGGGCGGCGACAAGAGCGGCTGCTTCAAGTTTCGCGCGGGTGCCCCCGCGCCAGATGTGGCAGATGGCGATGGCGATGGCGTCGGCCGCGTCGGCCGGCTTAGGTGGCGCGTCGAGTTTCAGCAGCCGGGTCACCATCGCGGTGACCTGTTTCTTGTCGGCCGTCCCGGAGCCGGTGACGGCCGCCTTCACCTCGCTCGGGGTGTAGGTCTGCACGGGCAGCCCGGCGCGCGCTCCGGCCAGGATCGCGATGCCGCTGGCCTGCGCGGTGCCCATCACGGTACGCGCGTTGTGCTGGGCGAACACCCGCTCGACAGCCACGCTTTCCGGCTTGTGCTCGGCCACCAGAGCGCTCAGTGAACGGTCCAGGTTGAGCAGCCGGTCGGCGAGGTCCTCGTCCGGTTCGCTGCGGATCACGTGGTACGCGACCAGTCTCCCCAGCCGCCCCGGCACCCCGTCGACGACACCGACGCCGCATCTCGTCAGCCCCGGATCGATGCCGAGCACCCGCACCACGGACCTCCCCCTCGCGAACGTGTGTTCGACACCCTAGTACGCCACCGGGTTGCGCCCGCCGCCGACACGCCTCGACGATGAGGGCTGGGAGGTGCCATGTACCTCATTGCGCCGATGGACGACGAGCCGCCGCCGGAGTACGTCGCTTTCGTCACGCTGCGCGCCCGTGACCTGCGCGCCGAGGCCGTACGCCTGGTCGGCGGCGATCGTGAGGCGGGCGAGCGGGTCTATCTGGACGTGCTGACGGAGACGGCCGGGCACTGGCGGCGGCTGCGCTGGTGGGGCAGGCTGACCCGGACCAGCGCGACCGAAAACTTTATCCGGAAATTTCTGGACAAAAGAACCGAACAGTGGCGCGAAGACCAGGTCTACGAGATCCGGGTGACTCCGATACACACGGAGCATCACGCCCCGCGAAACGGCAGCATGGCACTCCGGAAAGCGGCCGTCATACCCGGAACGGCCAGGGCCTCTCTCGAAGCCCTGGCCGATGCCGAGATCGCCTGGGTGCACGCGTGGCGCCGCAGTCAGTGGCG
Organism: Actinoplanes lutulentus; assembly: GCF_003259845.1. GTDB lineage: Bacteria > Actinomycetota > Actinomycetes > Mycobacteriales > Micromonosporaceae > Actinoplanes > Actinoplanes lutulentus. The sequence goes on along the minus strand of NZ_QLMJ01000005.1, from coordinate 515,505 downwards.
ACACGTCATGCGCCTCGCCGGCGGCGCGGTCCTGCTGGTCGGCGCCATGATCCAGTACTTCAGCTCGCTGAGCACCGGCGGTTACTGAGGATCACTCCTCGTCGAGCGCCGCCAGGATCTCGTCCGAAATGTCGGCGTTCGCGAAGATGTTCTGCACGTCGTCGCAGTCCTCGAGCACGTCGATCAGCTTGAGCACCTTGCGGGCCGTGTCCTCGTCGACCGGCACGGTCATGGTCGGCACCAGCGCGGACTCCGCCGAGTCGTAATCGATGCCGGCGCCCTGCAGCGCGGTCCGCACCTTGACCAGGTCGGTCGGCTCGCTGACCACCTCGAACGCCTCACCGAGGTCGTTGATCTCCTCGGCGCCCGCTTCGAGCACGGCGAGCATCACGTCGTCCTCGCTCGTCTCACCCTTGGGGACGATGATCACGCCCTTGCGGTTGAACAGGTACGACACGCTGCCGGCGTCGGCGAACGTGCCGTTGTTGCGGGTCAGCCGGGTACGAACCTCGGTGGCCGCGCGGTTCCGGTTGTCGGTGAGGCACTCGATCAGCAGGGCCACGCCGTTCGGGCCGTAACCCTCGTACATGATCGTCTGCCAGTCGGCGCCGCCGGCTTCGAGGCCCGAGCCGCGCTTGACCGCGTTCTCGATGTTGTTGTTCGGGACCGAGCTCTTCTTCGCTTTCTGGATGGCGTCGTAGAGCGTCGGGTTACCGGAGGGATCGCCGCCGCCGGTCCGCGCCGCGACCTCGATGTTCTTGATCAGCTTCGCGAACATCTTGCCGCGCTTGGCGTCGACGACGGCTTTCTTGTGCTTGGTCGTCGCCCATTTGGAGTGGCCGGACATGCGTAACCTCCGTGTCTACCGTGCGGGTGCGGCCTGGCGGACCATCTCGACGAAGTACCGGTGGACACGAAGGTCGCCGGTCAGCTCCGGGTGGAAAGCCGTGGCGAGCAGGTTCCCCTGCCGAACGGCGACAATCCTACCGGCGGCGGGCCCGTCTGCTACGCGGCCCAGCACCCGCACGTCTTCACCGACCTCCTCGACCCATGGTGCACGGATGAAGATCGCGTGAAAGTCTCCGCCCTCGACCTCGTCGATGGTGACCGGCGCCTCGAACGAGTCGACCTGCCGGCCGAACGCGTTGCGCCGCACGGTCATGTCGATCCCCTGGAACGACTCCTGGTCCGGCCGGCCGTCCAGAACCGTCTCGGCCAGCATGATCATGCCGGCGCACGACCCGTAGACCGGCATCCCGTCGGCGATCCGCTTCCGGATCGGGTCGAGCAGGCCGAAGGCGACGGCGAGGTTGCTGATCGCCGTCGACTCGCCGCCCGGGAGCACCAGAGCGTCGACGTCGGCCAGCTCCTCGGGGCGGCGGATCGGCCGGGCCAGCACGTCCGACTCGGCCAGGGCGGACAGGTGTTCTCGCACGTCGCCCTGCAGGGCCAGCACTCCGATGTTCACGGGCCAACTCTAAGCAGCGGCCCTAATGCAGGCCACCAGCAGGTCGATTGGCTATCGAGACGCCGTTGACCAGTTCGTAGTCTGCCGTTGACACATCCCGCACGTCGCGCTGAGGAGCCGAATCCATGTCTGAGAACCAGCCCGCCATCGGAACCGCCCGCGTCAAACGCGGCATGGCGGAGATGCTCAAGGGCGGCGTGATCATGGACGTGGTCAACGCCGAGCAGGCCAAGATCGCCGAGGACGCGGGCGCCGTCGCCGTCATGGCTCTGGAGCGGGTCCCGGCCGACATCCGCGCGCAGGGCGGCGTGTCGCGCATGTCCGACCCCGACATGATCGACAGCATCATCAGCACGGTCTCGATCCCGGTCATGGCGAAGGCCCGCATCGGCCACTTCGTCGAAGCACAGGTCCTGCAGTCGCTCGGCGTCGACTACATCGACGAGTCCGAGGTGCTGACCCCGGCCGACTTCGCGAACCACATCGACAAGTGGCAGTTCACCGCCCCGTTCGTCTGCGGCGCCACCAACCTGGGCGAGGCGCTGCGCCGCATCACCGAGGGCGCCGCGATGATCCGCTCCAAGGGCGAGGCCGGCACCGGCGACGTCTCGAACGCCACCACCCACATGCGCAAGATCCGCGCCGAGATCCGCCGCCTGCAGACCCTCCCCGAGGACGAGCTCTACGTCGCGGCCAAGGAGCTCCAGGCACCGTACGAGCTGGTCAAGGAGGTAGCCGAGGCCGGCAAACTCCCGGTGGTCCTCTTCACCGCCGGCGGCATCGCCACCCCCGCCGACGCCGCCATGATGATGCAGCTCGGCGCCGAGGGCGTCTTCGTCGGCTCCGGCATCTTCAAGTCCGGCAACCCGGCCCAGCGCGCGTCCGCCATCGTCAAGGCCACCACCTTCCACGACGACCCCGACGTGATCGCCAAGGTCTCCCGCGGCCTCGGCGAAGCCATGGTCGGCATCAACGTCGACGACATCCCCGCCCCCCACCGCCTGGCCGAACGCGGCTGGTAACCCCAAGCTCTCCCGAAGGCCCTCGCGCTCTGCGCGAGGGCCTTCGCCATGCGCACCTCAAGCCAGTCACCCCGCTCACGCCCTTCCCCGGGTACGCCCACCGAGGCACAACAGGCTCGCGTGTCGAGTTCGGGCGCGCTCCGCACCCCAAATCAACACACCACGCGCGGGCCCAGGCTCGCGTGTCGAGTTCGGGTTCGGGTCGCACCCCGAAGTCGACACGCGGGGAGCGGGTGGGCAGCGGGCGTGGAGCGGGTGGGCAGCGCATACGCGGGCACACCGTGGGCGCTGGTGTCCCCTACGGCACCGGGTTCGGCGCGGGGCCGGCGCGGGGCCGGCTTGGGGCCGGCTTGTGCTCGTGGTCGTGCAAGCGGCCGAAACGCGACCGTAAGCGCGAGCCGGTCCCGGTCGGCTCGCGCTTACGGTCGCGCCGGAACTGAAATGGCGACCACGAGCACGAGCCGACCCCGGATCAGGCGACCACGAGCACGAGCGGGCCCCGGATCAGGCGACCACGAGCACGAGCCGGACTCGGATCAGGCGGTCGGCGCCCGGAGCCGTCGCTCAGACATGGATTGGGGCAGTCATTCCGTGTCTGGGCTACGGCTGCGGCTGGCCGGCCGTCGTCCAGACACGGAATGGGCGGGCTTTAGCGCTCCTGAGCTACGGCTGGGCCGGGCGTGATCTTGGTCGGCTGGCGCTTCCCGCTCGGAGCACTTCGGCGGACGCGGCTCGGACCACTTGGCTGGCTCGGAGCGCCTGGCGGGCTCGGAACACTTCGGCGGACTTCGTGGGCTCGGGGTGGGTGGGTTGTGGGGTGACCGTGCAGTGGGCGCGAGAGGCGCCTGGCGGCCTGGGGTGGGCAGCTGGGTCGCGGGGGACTCTCGGGAGGCACGTTGATGCGGTTGGGGGGCGCGGTTACGCGTACCCAAGAAGGAAGAGCGAGGTCAGACGGCCTGGACCGGGCGTTGGGGTGGGGGTGTGGGGCCCGGGACCGTGAGGGGTGGGGGGAGTTCGGGCATGGTGGGTTCGACGATGTCGAAGTATTCCGGGCGGGGGTGGCGGCGGGACAGGCGCAGGACGCGGACCAGGACGCGGCGGCGAGCGCTCAGCGCGTCGCGGACCAGGTCGGTGTGTACCTGGCGGGCCAGGACCACGCGGCGGCTCGTGTTGACCAGGGCTCGGGCGGCCGGGTCCTGGGGGTCGAGGTTCATCGCGCGCAGCTGGCGGGTGAGGTCGTTCTCGGCGGATTCGCGGTCGCCGGGGTCGGCGTCCAGGGCGAGGCGGGCCGCGGCGTAGAGCTCGACCCGGTCGCCGTGCTCGGCGACCACCGCTGCCGCTGCTGCTCGGCGCACCAGATGCGCGTCCAGGGCTCGCTCGGCGGATTGGGCTCGCGCGTGCAGACGTTCCACGCGTTGAGCGGTCCAGCCGAGGTACGCCGAGAAGATCGCGGCCAGCACGACGACTCCCACCACCCACCACATGCGGGGCATCGTAGTGGTGGATTGTGTCGGACAGTTCCTCGTGGGACCTCGGTCACGACCACTCGTCGTCGAAAACCCGACCGTCGGTGGCTTCGATGGATGTCGCGTAGACCTCGAGCACCCGGTTGGCCACACTCGGCCAGTCGAAAGTAGCGACGACGGTACGCGCGCAGGAGGCCAGCTCGGCCCGCCGTTCCGGGTCGTCCAGCAGGTCACCCAGCAGGGATGTCAGCGCGGAGGCGTCGCCGTTGGGGAAGAGTGCGCCCGCCCGGCCGCCGTCCAGGACCCGCCGGAACGCGTCCAGGTCGCTTGCCGCGATGGCCGCTCCGGCCGCCATCGCCTCGGTGAGGATCATGCCGAAGCTCTCGCCGCCGGTGTTCGGGGCGACGTAGACGTCGACGCTGCGGAGCATCCGAGCCTTGTCCGATTCAGACACTAATCCTAGGAATTCCACCCTATCGTGGAGTTCCTCCGGAATGTCCTCGTAGAGTTCGTCGCGGTCGCCGGGGCCGGCCACCAGCAGCCTCAGGTCGGGCCGTTTCGCCGCCAGCGTGACGAACGCGGTGCGCAACAGCGGGAAGCCCTTGCGCGGCTCGGTGAAGCGACCCAGGAACCCGATCGCCCCGCCGGAGCCCGGCCAGCCCGGCAGCGGCTCGGCGTTCACGAACTTCGCGACCGCCACCCCGTTGGGTATCTCCACGGCTCCCCCGCCGAGGTGCTCCACCTGCACCTTGCGGGCCAGCTCGCTCACCGCGATCCGCGCGGTGATCTTCTCGATCACCGGCTGGAGGAAGCTCTGCAGCCCGGCGAGCGCCCGGGACCGGGTCATCGCGGTGTGGAACGTGGCGACGACCGGGCCTCGGGCAGAGAGGACGGCCAGGAACGACAGGCTGGGTGAGAGCGGTTCGTGCACGTGCAGCACGTCGAACTCACCGTTCTTGAGCCAGCGGCGTACCCGGGCCGTGGAGACCGGGCCGAAGGCGATCCGGGCCACCGACCCGTTGTACGGCAACGGCAGCGCCCGGCCGGCCGACACGACGTACGCGGGCAGTTCGGCGTCGTCGTCCGCCGGTGCCAGCACGCTGACCACATGACCGAGGCTGATCAGAGCCTCGGCCAGGTCCATGATGTGGTTCTGCACACCGCCGGGGACGTCGAAGGAGTAGGGCGAGACGATCCCGATCCGCACGCGACCTCCCTACAGCCAAAGCTTCTGCAGCATGTGCCAGTCCTGCGGATGATCGGCGATGCCGGCCGCGTAAGCGTCTGCGAGCTGCTGGGTGGTCGCTTTGACCCGTTGGTCGAGAGGCCCCTCGGTCGGCGGGGTGATCGGCCGCATCCGCGCCTCGACGCGGTTCTCGGAATACCAGAGATCAACCGCGTAGATCGGCGCACCGGTCCGGATCGCGAGGATCGCCGGCCCGGCGGGCATCCGGGTCTTGCCGCCGAAGAACTCGACCTCAACGCCTGACCGGGACAGATCACGGTCGGCGAGCAGCGGCACGACCCAGCCGTCCTTCAGATGCTCACCGAGCACGTCGAGCGGTGGCCGCTCACCGCCGGTGAGCGGCAGCACCCGCATGCCGAGAGCTTCCCGGTACGCGAGGAACTGCTCGTAGACGGCCTCCGGCTTGAGCCGCTCGGCCACCGTGATCATCCGCCAGTCGTGCGAGACGACCCAGGCGGCGGCCGCGTCCCAGTTCGCCATGTGCGGCAGCGCCAGGACCACGCCGTTGCCGTCGTCGACCGCCTTCTTCAGCCAGCTGTAGCTCTCCGGCTCCATGAAGAAGCCGTCGAGGTACTCCTTACGGGTACGGTTCGTCAGCCGGAATGCTTCTTTCCAGTACCGGGCGTACGACCGCAGGCCGTCCCGGACCAGGGTGTCCGGCATGTCCGGGCCGACGACCTGGCGCAGGTTGCCGCGCAGCCGCTGGGTGCCGCGGCCGTTCGCCTTGTACGCCCGGTCGGCCGCCGCGGTGAAGAGCCTTCGCGCCACCGGCTCCGGCAGGGCGCGGACGAGCCGCCACCCGGCCGAGTAACCGAATCCGACGAGCTGATCTTTCACTCCGCTGCCGGCGCTTTCTCCGTCACGTCTGAGCGGGCCGCGCTGATCAGCCGCTGGAAGACCGTGAACAGGGAGAGCGCGGCCAGCACCCAGAGCACGGCCGGCAGGCCCCAGTCCAGGCCGGCGGCGCCGAGCAGGCCACCGACGCCGACGATGAGCAGCCGTTCCAGGCGCTCGACGATGCCGACGTCAGCGTTCAGCCCGAGGCTCTGTGCGCGCGCCTTCACGTACGACACGACCTGACCGGCCACCAGGGACACGAGGGCGCCGATGACGCCCCACCAGATCCCCTCGGTCGCCAGGTAATAGGCGACCGCGCCGAAGACCGCGCCGTCGGCGAGCCGGTCCATCGACGAATCGAGAAGGGCACCGAATTTTCCGGTTCCGCCCCTCATGCGGGCCATTGTGCCGTCAAGCGCGTCAGTGAGCGCGAAGGCAGTTACGATCACAGTGCCCCAGAGCAGGTGCCCCTGTGATCCGAAGTAGGAACCGATCAGCACGCCGACAGTTCCGGCGACGGTGACCGCGTTGGGCGTGACACCGATCCGGAGCAGGAATCGAGCGACCGGGTTGACGCCGTAAGCGACGGCGGCACGGGCGGTTGTTTGAACGATCTTTGCCATGGCCGTCCCACCATATCGGCGTGCGACCTGCGGTGGTACGCACCCGTCCCCACGTTGGCCGGATCGTCACCATCCGGAACAGTGGTCCTTGCCACTAAAAGGCCCGAGGTGTGGGATTCAAGAAACAGATCTGAAATGACGGGAGCGCTCGGCATGGCGCAGAAGACTTCGGAGAAAGGGCTCGCCGGCGCCGCCGCGCCGGTGGTGACAGATCCCGGCAGAGTTCGCAACGTGGTGCTGGTCGGCCACTCCGGTTCGGGGAAGACGACGCTGGTGGAGGCCCTGCTCGCGGCCACCGGCACGATCCCCCGGGCCGGCACGGTGGCGGACGGCACCACGGTGACCGACCACGATCCGGCGGCGGTACGCCAGCAGCGCTCGGTGGCGCTGTCCTGCGCGCCGCTCGTGCACGACGGCGTGAAGATCAACCTGTTGGACACCCCGGGCTTCGCCGACTTCGTCGGTGAGCTGCGGGCCGGGCTCCGTGCGGCAGACGCGGCGCTCTTCGTGGTGTCCGCGGTCGACGGCGTGGACGACTCCACTGTCGCGCTCTGGGAGGAGTGCGCCTCGGTGGGCATGCCCCGCGCGGTGGCGATCACCCGGCTGGACCACCCGCGCGCCGATTACGAGGAGGCGCTGCAGGACTGCCAGGAGGCGTTCGGCGACAACGTGATGCCGATCTACCAGCCGATGCTCGGTGACGACGGCCAGTCGATCGTCGGCCTGCTCGGGCTGGTCACGCTCCGGGTCCTGGACTACTCGCAGGGATATCCGCCCCGGGCCGGCGAGGCCGAGCGGGAACACCTGAACCCGATCGCCGACGACCGGAACGCTCTCATCGAGGGGATCATCGCGGAGAGCGAGGACGAGACCCTCATGGATCGGTACGTGGCCGGCGAGCTGATCAGCACCGACGCCCTGATCCCGGACCTGGAGAAGGCGGTCGCCCGCGGCAACTTCTACCCGGTGATCCCGGTCTGCGCCGGAACCGGGGTCGGCCTCGACGCGCTGCTCGACGGCCTGGTCGGTGGCGCGCCCTCGCCGCTGGAGCACGAGCTTCCGGTGGTGACCGGTGTGGACGGCTCACCCCGGCCGCCGCTGAGCTGCGATCCGGACGGGCCGCTCGTGGCGGAGGTGGTTCGTACCACGATCGACCGGCACGTCGGCCGGGTCTCGCTGGTCCGGGTCTTCTCCGGCACCCTGCGCCCGGACCAGACGCTGCACGTCTCCGGGCACGGCATGGCCGAGCGCGGTCACCCCGACCACGACGCCGACGAGCGGGTGGCACATGTGTACGCCCCACTCGGCTCCCAGCTCCGCGAGGTGCCGAGCTGCATCGCCGGTGACCTGTGCGCGATAACCAAGTCGGGCACCGCGGAGACCGGTGACACCCTGTCCGGCAAGGATCAGCCGCTGCTCATGGAGCCCTGGTCGATGCCGGAGCCGCTGCTGCCGATCGCCGTGGTGGCGAAGACCCGGTCTGACGAGGACGCCCTCGCCAAGAACCTGGGCCGGCTGGTCGCCGGCGACCCGACGCTGCGACTGGAACGTAACCCCGAGACGCATCAGCTGGTCCTCTGGACGATGGGCGAGTCACACGCCGACGTGGTGCTGGACCGACTCCGGGCCGGCGGCGTCGAGCTGGACACCGAACCGGTGAAGGTGGCGCTGCGCGAGACCTTCGGCGCCGGGTCGAAAGGGCACGGCCGGCACGTCAAGCAGTCCGGCGGCCACGGCCAGTACGCGGTCTGCGACATCCAGGTGGAGCCGCTGCCCCGGGGCGAGGGCTTCCAGTTCGTCGACAAGGTGGTCGGCGGCGCCGTGCCGCACAACTACATCCCCTCGGTGGAGAAGGGTGTCCGGGCCCAGCTGGAGCGCGGCCTGGTCGCCGGTTTCCCGGTGGTGGATCTCAAGGTCACCCTGTACGACGGCAAGGCGCACAGTGTCGACTCCTCGGACGCCGCTTTCCAGACGGCCGGTGCGCTGGCCCTGCGCGCGGCTGCCGAGAGCGGCCAGCTGACCCTGCTGGAACCGGTCGACGAGGTCGTCGTGAGGGTTCCGGAGGTCTACGTCGGCTCGGTGATGAGCGATCTGTCCGGCCGGCGCGGCCGGCCGATGGGCAGTGAGTCCGACGGCGAGGCGAGTCTCGTCCGTGCCGAGGTGCCCGCCACCGAGCTGGTGCGTTATGCCGTGGAGCTGCGGGCCCTGACCTCCGGGACCGGCACGTTCACTCGTCACTATGTCCGTCACGAGCCGATGCCGGCCCATCTGGCTGACTCAGCCAGGAAGGAACACGCCAGATAGCTCTTCTAGATCGCGATGGCGTTCGCCGCCTCGTGCATCGGCGCGAGCACCTTGTCGATGACCTGCTCCTTGCGCGGGTGGAACTTCAAGGTGCGCATCCCGTAGTTGCGGAACCCGATGGCGAGGCGGCTGCCCGGGACCATGTCCTTGGCCATCTTGCGGCCGAAGGCGAGGTTCTTCTCCACGTAAGGCCGCATGATCCGCTCGTATCCGTCGAATCCGCCGCCGTTGTTCAGCTGCTCGGCCAGGACATAGGCCCCGACCAGCGCCAGACTCGTACCCTGACCGGCCGCCGGCGACGGGCAGTACGCGGCGTCGCCGAGCAGCACGACCCGGCCCGACGAGTACGACGACGCCTGCACCTGGCTCAGTGAGTCGAAGTAGAAGTCGGGAGCGTCGTCGAGCGCGGCCAGGAAGTCGTCGCTGCGCCAGCCCCGGCCCGCGAAGGCCGCCCGGAGCAGATCCTTCTGCGCGGAGACGTCGCGGCGGTCGTAGGTCAGCGGCTCGGACGCGAAGGTCATGCCGACCCGGGCCGGACCGTCGGCGTCCATCGCGTAAGCGAAGATCAGCCGGCCGGGCTCGGTGTACATGATCTCCTCGCGCTCGAGGCCGAGGTCGTTCGGCACCTCGAAGATCGAGATGTAGGCGCCGAGGTGATCGAGGATGACCTCGGGCATGACGCGCTGCCTGGTGGTCGAATTGAGTCCGTCGGCAGCGACGATGACGTCGTACTCCCCGGTCCGGCCGCTCGCGAAAGTGACCGATTTATCGGAGATTTCGGAAATGCTGTCGCCGTAAACAACATCGGCGCCGCACGCGTCGGCCAGGAGCAGCCCCAGATCCCCCCGCATGATCTCCAGGTCGTCACCCCGCCGGCCCATCAGCAGATCAGCCGGCAATGAAGCGATCTTGCGGCCGTCGCTCCGCACGTAGGTGACCTGCTTCATCCCGGTGTCGCGCTCCTTGGCCGCGGCGTGCAGCCCCATCTTGTGCAGCACCGTCGTCGCCGCGCCCCGGACGTCGACCTTGTAGCCGCCGGCACGCAGCTCCGGCGCCCGCTCCACGATCGTGACGTCCCAGCCCGAGCGGACCAGCCAGTAGGCCAGAGCCGGACCCGCGACACCCGCACCTGAGATCAACGCTTTGCGATTCGTCATGTCTCGACTATACAAACGTCTTATACGTTTGTATAGAAGTTAGGATCGCGAACATGGGCCACCGCGAAGATCTGCTGCAAGGCGCCAAGAAGGCGCTGCTGGAGAGGGGTTACGCACAGACGACCGCACGCGACATCGTGGCGGCGTCCGGCACCAACCTCGCCTCGATCGGCTACCACTACGGCTCGACCAAGGCCCTGCTGACCGCCGCGATGCTCAGCGCCATCGAGGACTGGGGTGACGCGTTCGGGCAGGCGCTCACCGAGGAGAAGGACGACGATCCCGACGACCCGATGCTGCGCTTCTGGCAGCGGGTGATCGGCTCGATCCAGTCGCACCGGGCGCTCTGGCTGGCCAGCGTCGAGGTGCTGATCCACAGCGAGCACATGCCGGACCTGCGCGCTCAACTCGCGGCCGGCCTCCAGGAGGGGCGCAGCGGGATGGCGGCGATGGTGACCGGCATCGCTGAGAAGGAACTGGACGACTCGACGGTGCGCAGCGTCGGCTCGGTCCAGATGGCGCTGATGTCCGGGGTCCTGACCCAGTGGCTCACCGACCCGGCGACCGCGCCCTCGGCGGAGGAGATCGTCGCCGGGATCAACGCACTAGGCAGGCCAGGCCTTCACCAATAACTCCCGGGTATCTGCGAGCAACTGCGGCAGCACCTTCGTCGCTCCGATCACCGGCATGAAGTTGGCGTCGCCGCCCCACCGCGGCACCACGTGCTGGTGCAGGTGGGCGGCGATCCCGGCGCCGGCGATCGAGCCCTGGTTCATCCCGATGTTGAAGCCGTGCGGGTTGCTCACCGCCCGGACCACCCGCATAGCGGTACGCGTGAACGCCGCCACCTCACCCACCTCAGCCTCGGTGAGATCGGTGTAGTCCGCGACGTGCCGGTACGGGCAGACCAGCAGATGCCCGGGGTTGTACGGATACAGGTTGAGCAGCGCGTAAACGAGCTCACCTCGCGCCACCACCAGGCTGCTGGACTCCGGCAGCGCCGGCGCGACACAGAACGGGCAGCCCTCAGGCTGGTTCTGGCCGGCGATGTAATCCATCCGGTGCGGCGCCCAGAGCCGCTGAAGGCCGTCGTCCACGCCTCAGATACTAGGCATGCACGTGGAACAATCCGGAACCCTGCCGCTTGGCCACGTACATGGCGGCGTCGGCGTCCCGCAGCACGTCGTCCGGCCCCTGCCCGGCGACCGACAGCGCGATCCCGATGCTCGCCGGTGTCCGCAGCTCGTGGCCGTCGACCAGGACCGGCTCGTCGAGCGCCGCGACCACCCGCTCGGCGACCCGCAGCGCGTCCCCGCTGTCCCGCAGGTCCTCGGTGAGGATCACGAACTCGTCGCCGCCGAGCCGCGCCACCGTGTCCTCGGTACGCACACAGGTCCGCAACCGCTCGGCCACCGCCTTGAGCACCAGGTCACCGGCATCGTGCCCGTACGTGTCGTTGACCGGCTTGAACCCGTTGAGGTCGAGCAGCAGCACACCGACCGAACGGCCGGTCCGCTTGGCCCGGGCCAGTGCGCCGTTCAGCCGGTCCCACAGCAGGGCGCGGTTGCCGAGCCCGGTCAGCATGTCGTGCATGGCCCGCCGGGTTAGCTCGGCGGTCAGCGCCACGCTGTCCAGGGCGAGCGAGACCTGCGTACGCAGCGTCTGCAGCGACTTGAGCACGTCCTCGGGCAGCTCGTCGTCGCTGCCGACGGCCAGCACACCGAAGAAGCGTTCGCCGCTGAGCAGCGGAAGGATCATGAGTGGCCGGTCGTCGAAGCCGGGGACACCGAGGCCGGACAGACCCGGGAGGACGACCATCTCGCCGCCGGCCAGCCGGGCCAGTACCTCGGCCGGAACCACGTCGCTCGGTATCTGGAAGCCGGCCAACTCCTCGGGCGAGGCCCCGGAGGCCTCCATCACGGTCCAGTGGGCCGGGTCGTCCGGCGAGACCGTGACCACCGAGGTACGCGTACCCTCGACGCCCGCGAGCAGGGTCGCCGCGCCGTCCGCGGCGAGCCGGTGCACGTCGGCCGCGGACGTGGCGCGCAGCAGCGCGGTGCCCAGGTCACTGAGGACCTGCTCGCGCCCCATCGACTCCCGCAGCGCCCGCATCGAGGCGTCCACCCGGACGACGAGCCGGGTGTTGTCCCGCATCCCGACGATCTGCCGGATCACCACCAGCGCGGTCAGCGTGATGGTCCCGGCGAGCACCGGCCAGGAGCGGTCGTCCAATCCCCGCGTCATCACATAGATGAGCAGCGAGTCCGCCGCCACCACCGCCAGATAGGGCATCAGGCTGGACGGCCGCCGGGTCACCGCACTGCCAAGAGAAGGGCCCCACGAAATCCGTCGCAGATGCGCCACACCCATCGCGATCAGCAGCATGATGAAGACCTGCCGGGTGGCGAGCGCGAAATGCGCGTACCCGGTGCCGTTCAGCGTCTGCTGCATCACGTTGAGCGCGAACTGGACCACGGTCGCCGCGATCGCGAACATCATCGCCCGCCGGCTCACCTCGGTGACGCCGCCCAGCACGATCCGGGCGATCGCGTAGAGCACCACCATCAGCCCGGCCGACTTCACGAAGATGGCGCCCGCAACGGTCAGGTCCGCGCCCGGCCTGCTGACCACCGGATGCACCACGAAATACCAGAGGAAGAGCGCCCCGGCCAGCAGCACGGTGCCCATGTCCAGGCCGAGCCGCAGCCTGCTCGACGACCACCGGTTACGGATCGGAACAGTGAGCAGACCGGCCAGGATCAGCACGAGGGTGGCCAGGTCGCAGGCCTGCATGAGCGGGAACGGCGACGGGTACGACGCGTCGCCGTTCACCGCCAGCTCGTAGAACGCGATCGCCGACGCGGCCGTCATGAACGTCCACGCGCCGGCGCTCAGCAGCAGATGCCTGCGGATCGCGGGCAGCCCGGCATCACGAGCCTGCGACCAGCCACGCCAGGCCAGGCAGGCCGGGATGACCGAGAGCAGCGGCGAGAAGAGTTTGTACGCGACGATCTGGAAATCCCAGCCGCCGACGTTCGTCAGATGCACCACGAACCAGACCGCGGCCAGGGCGTAACCGGTCCAGGCCATCGGTGGTGTCCGGAACCGCATCCAGCCCTCCGCTCACGCCGTCCGTAATACAGGTCGGACGGCGCGAGCGTGAGCTGAGAGACGTCAGGCCGCGGACGGCCCCACGTTCGTCCGCGAACGGACCACCTCGGCCACGTGCGCCACAGCCTCGTCGATCGAGACGCCGTTGCGCTGCGAGCCGTCGCGGTACCGGAACGAGACGGTCCCGCCGCTCACGTCGTCGTCACCGGCGATCGCCATGAACGGGATCTTCTGCTGCTGCGCGGTGCGGATCTTCTTCTGCATCCGGTCGGTCGAGTAGTCGACCTCGGCCCGGATGCCTTCCTTGCGCAGCTTGGCGACGAACTCGGCGAGATAGTCGGCGTGGTCGTCACGGATCGGGATGCCCACCACCTGCACCGGAGCGAGCCACGCCGGGAACGCGCCCGCGTAGTGCTCGACCAGCACGCCGAAGAACCGCTCGATCGAGCCGAACTTCGCCGAGTGGATCATCACCGGCTCCTGCCGGGTGCCGTCCGCGGCCTGGAACTCCAGACCGAACCGGGCCGGCTGGTTGAAGTCGTACTGGATGGTCGACATCTGCCAGGTCCGGCCGATCGCGTCCTTCGCCTGGACGCTGATCTTCGGACCGTAGAACGCCGCGCCACCCGGGTCGAGGACCAGGTCGAGCCCGGTCTCCTTGGCCACGTCCTCCAGAACGCTGGTGGCCTTCTCCCACTGCTCGTCCGAGCCGATGAACTTGTCGCTCTTCGGGTCCCGGGTCGACAGCTCCAGGTAGTAGTCGTCCAGGCCGAAGTCGTCCAGCAGCGAGCGGACGAACGCCAGCAGGTGCTTGATCTCGCCCGGTGCCTGCTCGGCGGTCACGTACGAGTGCGAGTCGTCCTGGGTCAGGCCACGGACCCGGGTCAGGCCGTGCACCACGCCGGACTTCTCGTACCGGTAGACCGAGCCGAACTCGAACAGGCGCAGCGGCAGCTCACGGTAGGACCGCCCGCGCGACCTGAAGATCAGGTTGTGCATCGGGCAGTTCATCGCCTTGAGGTAGTACTTCGCGCCTTCGAGCTCGCTCGGCGGGAACATCGTGTCCGCGTAGTACGGCAGGTGGCCCGAGGTGTGGAACAGGCCTTCCTTGCTGATGTGCGGGGTGCCGACGTACTGGAAGCCCTCCTCGATGTGGCGGGCCCGGACGTAGTCCTCCATCTCCCGCTTGATCACACCGCCCTTGGGGTGGAAGACCACGAGACCGGAACCGATCTCGTCCGGGAAGGAGAACAGATCCAGCTCGGTGCCCAGCTTGCGGTGGTCGCGACGCTCCGCCTCGGCGAGCCGGTTCAGGTACGCCTTCAGCTCGTCCCGTGACGGCCACGCGGTGCCGTAGATCCGCTGGAGCTGCGGGTTCTTCTCCGAACCGCGCCAGTAAGCGGCGGCCGAGCGCATCAGCTTGAACGCCGGGATCAGCCGGGTCGACGGCAGGTGCGGCCCGCGGCACAGGTCGCCCCAGACCCGCTCGCCGTCGGAGTTGATGTTGTCGTAGTGGGTCAGCTCGCCGGCACCGACCGCCTTCGCCTCCTCGTCGACGTCACCCTTGATGTCGACGAGTTCCAGCTTGAACGGCTCGTTCGCCAGCTCGGCCTTGGCCTCGTCGAGCGAGGCGTACTCCCGCCGGCGGAAGGTCTGCCCCGCCTTGACGATCTCCTGCATCCGCTTCTCGAGCTTGCCGAGGTCGTCCGGCTGGAACGGCTTCTCCACGTCGAAGTCGTAGTAGAACCCGTCCCGGATCGGCGGCCCGATGCCGAGCTTGGCGTCCGGAAAGACGTCCTGCACAGCCTGCGCGAGCACGTGCGCCGCCGAGTGCCGCAGCACATCGAGCCCGTCCGGCTCGTCGATGGCGACCGGCACCACTTCAGCGTCGGCGGCCGGCGCCCAGTTCAGGTCGCGCAACCGCCCGTCGGCGTCCCGCACGACGACGATCGCTTTCGGTCCGTGCGCCGGCAGACCGGCGGCGGCCACCGCGTCGGCCGCCGTAGTCCCGGCCGGGACGACTAGTGGGTCGGCCACAGCGGGGTTACGGAGTGCAGACACGGTATTTCTCCATTCAGACGGTGAGCCCACGGCAATCCGGGCCCCACGATGCTATCCGTCCCGTTTTCCCACACCCCGACCGGCGCGGCCAGCGATTTACTCCCTTCATGGGTACGCGCGAACGCTGAGCGCAGGTGAGCCGAGCATGTCGATCCGGGGTTCGGCACGCCCCTCGACGGCTACTGCTCGCCGTCGGCGGGGGCCAGCCAGGCCGGCAACGGCTCGCGGGCCGACAGCCACTCGGCCGGGATGCCGTCGAGGCCGGTATGGGCGGCCACCACGCCCCCGGCTATCGCGGCGGTGGTGTCCACGTCGCCGCCCGCCGAGACGCACGCCGTGATCGCGGCCGGGTAGTCCGCCAGATGACGGGCCGCCGCCCAGAGCGCGAACGGCACCGTGTCCTGAGCCAGCGCGCGGGCACCACTGCCCAGGCGGTACGCCGCCTCGTCGGCCCGGCGGATCGTCGTCGCCTCGACGAGGCCTTCGCGGACCAGGCCGGCCGGGGTGTGCGCGGCCACGGCCAGCAGCATCTGGTCCGGCGGAGGGCGGTGGCCGTGCAGCCGGGCCGCGGCTGCCACCGCGGCGGCGACGGCCACTGCCACACCGCCGGCGATGCCTTCCGGGTGCGAGTGGGTCACCTCGGCGGCGCGTACCCCCTGGGCTGCCGCGTGCGCGAGGGAATCGGCGTGCCAGGCCCCCAGGGGCGCGGCGCGCATCGCCGCGCCGTTGCCGCAGGAGCCTTCGCCGTTGAACGCGGCCGCCGCCGCGATCGGCCAGGGCAGGCCCTCACGGATCTGGCGCAGCATCACCACCGCGCCGGGGCCGTATCCCCGATAGGGATCGTGCAGGCGGCCGAGCATCTCGGCGAAGGCGTCGCGGTCGAAGTAGCCCTCGGCGAGTGTCGCCACCAGGCAGCACGCCTGTTCGGTGTCGTCGGTCCACTCCCAGGTTCCGTCCGGGACCCGGCCCTCGGCCAGGTCCGCCGGCTTGTTTCCGGGCACGAAGTACTGGGCTCCGAGGGCGTCGCCGACGCTGAGACCGGCCAGGCTCTCCAGGGCCAACGCGAGTCGCGTACCGGGGAAAAGAGTGAATGACATCAGCGCTTCGGATCGTAATCCATCACCGAGAGTCATCAAAGAGTCTCGCTGGATCACCCTTTAGGTTCTCCTTGCGCGGGACGCTACGGTCTTCGCATGGCCACGGTTTTGCTCGTCGAAGACGATCATGTCGTGCGCGGTGCCATGCTCCGATCGCTCGCCGACCGGGGGCATGCCGTGCACGCCGTCGGCACGGCACTGGAGGCGTTGCGGCGGGTCGCCGCGGAGACGCCGGACCTGGTCGTGCTGGATCTAGGACTACCCGATCTCGACGGTTCGGACGCGTTGCGCATGCTGCGCGGCATCACCGATGTGCCGATCATCATCGCCACCGCACGCGACGACGAGCAGACCGTCGTGCGCCTGCTGCGGGCCGGCGCCGACGACTACATGGTCAAGCCGTTCACCGGCGCTCACCTGGACGCCCGGATCGCCACCGTGCTGCGGCGGGTGGGCCGGGCCAGCCGGGCCGCGCAGCCGGCGGTCTACGAGGTCGGCGAGCTCCGGGTGGACGTCGGCGAGCGCAGCGCCGCCCTCGGGGACCAGCCACTCGCGCTGACCCGGAAAGAATTCGATCTTCTGGCGTACCTCGCCGCCCGTCCGGGCCGTGTGGTGTCCCGCCGCGAGCTGTTGGAGGAGGTATGGCGACAGCCATCGGTCGGCGAGGACCAGACCATCGACGTGCATTTGTACTGGCTTCGCCGGAAACTGGGCGAGTCCGCGGCGAAGCCCCGCTTCCTGCGCACCGTGCGGGGGGTCGGATTCCGGTTGGTGGCGCCGGACTGAGGCTGCGGCTGGCCTACACCACCGCTGCCACCACCGCCGCCGTCGCACTGATCTTCCTGGTGCCCCTCGGCTGGAACCTGCGTAACGACCACCGCGACGCCGCGT
Organism: Actinoplanes lutulentus; assembly: GCF_003259845.1. Lineage (GTDB taxonomy): Bacteria > Actinomycetota > Actinomycetes > Mycobacteriales > Micromonosporaceae > Actinoplanes > Actinoplanes lutulentus. Next base: position 498,222 of record NZ_QLMJ01000005.1, on the reverse strand, counting down.
TCGCCGCGGCGGCCGAGCGCACCGCGACCGTGGCCGGCGCGCTCACCGCCGGCGCCAACGCGAAAGGCGTCGCCGCGGCGCTCGCGCTCGCGGGCGGCGGCACCGTCGTGCACACCCCCGGCATCGCTCCGACCGCCGGCGGCCGGGCCGGCGCGGCACTGATCGACAAGGCGTCCACGACGCTCGCACCCACCGTCGAGGACGTCGACGGCGGCGTGGTGCGACTGGTTCCGATCACCATCGGCGACCGGCATTCGGTGGTCGAGGCGTTCATCCCGGCCGCCGAGCTGAACAAGGACACCGCCCGCGACTGGTGGCTGCTGCTCGGCCTCGCGGTCCTGCTGGTCGGCGGCGCCGTCTTCGTGGTGGACCGGCTGGCCCGCGGCGCGGTCTCCTCAGCCCGCCACCTGGTCGACGCGGCTCTCGCGGTCGGCGACGGCGACCTCGCCGTGCGCATCGACCCGTCCGGCCCGCGCGAGCTGGCCGAGGCGGGGTACGCGTTCAACCGGATGGCCGACCGCCTGGTCACGTCACGCACCGACGAGCGGGAACTGGTCGCCGACCTGTCGCACCGGCTGCGCACACCGCTGACGGCGCTGCGGCTGGACGCCGAGGCCCTCGACCCGGACGACACCCAGATAGGGGACTTCTCCCCCGCCGAACTGGACCGGCGTCGTGGCATCCGGCGGATCCGTACCGCGATCACCACCCTCGAGGACGAGGTCAACAGCCTGATCAACACCACCCGGCAGGCGGTGGCGGCCCAGCTCTCCGCTCCGGAGGACGGCCTCTGCGACGCCAGCGAGGTGGTTCGCGAGCGGATGATGTTCTGGTCCGCGCTCGCCGGCGACCAGGACCGGCAGTACCGGGTGGTCGGTGCGCACCTGCGGATCCCGGTCCCGGTGGCCCGGGCCGAGCTGGCCGCCGCGCTGGACGCGGTTCTCGGCAACGTCTTCCGCTACACCCCGCAGGGCACCTCGTTCGAGGTGGGCCTCTCCCGCCGGGACGGCTGGGTGGCGCTGCGGGTGGACGACGCCGGTCCCGGCATCGACGATCCGGAGCAGGCGCTGCGGCGCGGGCAGAGCAACCAGGGCTCGACCGGCCTCGGACTGGACATCGCCCGCCGGGTGGCGCAGGCCACCGGCGGCTCGGTGAGCCTGGACCGGGCCGCGATGGGCGGGGCGAGCGTGGTCATGCTGCTCGCCGACGCGGACGCGACACCGAAGACGCCCAGCAGGTTCGGGCTGGTCGGGCGGGGCCGGCCGGCGCGAGAGAAAGCACCGGAACGCAAGCGCTGGCAACGAGGACGGGAATGAGCAAGGGCTACGACGGACAGTTCCCCCGTACGACACAGCGCTGGCTTATATCTCTTTTAAAAGCGTTCCCCTCCGGCCGCCGGGCTGGCAGTCTTCCCACCGATCCAGTTCGGCGGTTTCCGGCTTCACACCGCCACCAAGTTCGACGAGGAGACGCAGTGTCCGCGCATCGCCGGCCAGCGTTCCGCGAGTCGCCCCCGGGGCGGCGTCGCGCGGCAGGCGACCACCGCCCACGCACACGCTCCGCAGCCTTCCGACTCCTTCCGGTAGCGCTCGGCGTCGCACTGCTCGGTGTCGGCGGTGTGGTCGGCCCGAGTGTCATCGGCGCGGCCCCCACCGACGAGGTGGACCGTTTCGCCCTTTCCGCCCTGCCGACCGACGCGCCCGAGGAGGGCCTGGTCTACAGCGGACTCAAGCTCGCCTCGAAAGGCTCGCTCTGCTCCGGCAGCTATCTGCTCTACGAGCAGACCTGCACGCACGGTCCGGACTCGGCTCCGGCAGGCCTTTCGGTACGCCGTGACGTAGCCCCGGTGACCGAGAGCACCGGACGCCAGGTGACAGTGGTCAGCCGGGAGACCGGCGCCGTGCCGCTGGACGCCGAGATCGCCCGCGACGAGGGCGGCAGCGCGCTCACCGCGGACGCACCGGCGCTGATCCCGGACGCGGCGCCCGGCCAGGCCGACTTCATCCTCGGCCCGGAGGACGTGGCCTGTTCCGGCGACGGCCGCAGCGGCAAGCGGGTGCAGCTGCTGTACCTGCACGAGTCGACCACCCCGAGCCGGTACGCGAAGTTCCTCAACTCGTTCCGGACCTGGGCCGCCGGCGTCGACGCGATCTACGACGCCAGCGCCGGGGAGACCGGCGGCTCCCGCCACATCCGGTACGTCACGACGCCCGAGTGCCGGGTCGACGTCGCCGAGGTGCAGCTGCCGGACGACTCGCTGAGCTCGTTCACCGGCAGCATCAACGCGCTGCGCGACCTCGGCTACAACCGCACCGACCGCAAGTACCTGATCTTCTCGGACGCGAACGTCTACTGCGGCATCTCGTCGTTCGTGGCCGACACCCGTCCGGGCCGGGGCAACCGCAACAACGGCGGCCCGTCGTACGCCCGGGTCGACTCGGGCTGCTGGAGTTCGGCGATGGCCGCGCACGAGCTGACCCACACGCTCGGCGCGGTGCTCATCGACTCACCGAATTCGACCGGCGCGGGCAGCTGCACCGACGACTTCGACCTGCTCTGCGGCGAGGACCGCTCGGGCAAGCCGATGCGCAACGTCTGCCCGAAGAAGCACGAGATCCGGCTGGACTGCGGCAACGACGACTACTTCAGCACCAACCCGAAGAAGGACAGCTACCTGGACCTGCACTGGAACGTCGCGCTCAGCGACTTCCTGCTGCGCAGCGACGGCGGCGACGACATCCCGGACGCTCCGGGCGCGGTGGTGCCGGACCCGACCGTCGAGGCCGCTCCGCCCGCGACGTCCGCCCCGGCGGCCACGCCGGTCTCGCCGGCGCCGAGCGCGGTGGCGCCCAGCGCCCCGGAGAGCCCGGTCGCGCCGTCACCCAGCGTCTCGGAGACCGTGGAGCCGGACGCCGGTGTGTCGGAGAGCCCGTCGCCCGCGCCCAGCGTGTCGGTGACCGGCGATTCGACCCTCCCGCCGATCGAGGAGGTCGCGCACACCGTGGCGCCGGCCTCCCCGGCCGACGCCGACACCGCGGAAGGCGCGCCGGCCGAAGCGCCGGGCACCACCAACGACGGCGTCCAAGCGGTCCTGGAGATCCGTGAGGCGACCAGCACGTCGGTCCGTCTCACCTGGAGCTCCGGCGCCGACGACGCGTCGTACGAGGTCTCCGTCGGCGGCGAGCCGGTGGCCACCACGAAGTCCACCCGGGCCCGGTTGATCGGGCTCAAGCCGGACGCCAAGTACATCGTCGAGGTCCGCAACACCAAGCTCGGTTACCTGGCGAAGGGCACCGCGGTCACCGCCCCGGCGGCCCGGCCGGTGCAGAACTCCTGGTTCGTGCTGACCAACTCGCTGACCGGCGGCGCAGCCGACCTGTACGCGGCCCGCGACACCGACGGCACCCCGGTGACCCTCGGCGACCAGGACGGCGGCGCCCAGCAGCAGTGGCAGCTGGTGCCCGCGGAGAACGGCACGTACTCGCTGGTCTCCCGGGCCAGCAACCGGTGTGCGGTCGCCCTCGCCGGCAAGCCGGTCGCCGGCGCGCCTCTGGTGCAGGGCGACTGTTACGCGGCCGACGGCGCCCGCTGGACGCTGCAGGCCTCCGATTACGGCTTCACGGTGCGCAGCACCACCGGCGACCTGGTGATCGGCGTCGGCGCCCAGCGCTTCGGCGCGCATCGGGTGCTGGTGCTCCAGGAGGACACCGGCCAGCGGCACCAGAGCTGGACGGCCGTCCCCGACTGACCCGTTCCCGACCTGACCCGTTCCCGACGGGACAAGCAGCAGGGAGATGTTGATGCCCGATGTGTTGAGCAGGAAGGAAACCGAGCCGGACGAGGGTCCGGCCCGGTTCAACGGACGGCGGCTGGTCCGCTGGCTGACGATCTTGACGATCGGCACGCTGACCATGCTGGTCTGCTGGCAGGACCCGCTCTACCCGTAATCCGCGCTCTACGAGCCCGGAGAGCTGTACGAGTCGATCTCGGCGATCAGCGCGGACTTCCCGGCGGTGTCCAGGAAGCTGTGCCGGACCGCGTCGCGGGCCAGCCCGGCCACGCCGGCGCGGTCCAGCCCGAGCAGCCGGGCCGCCGTCGCGTACTCGTGCTCCAGGGTGGTGCCGAACATCGGCGGGTCGTCGGAGTTGATGCTGACCGGCACCCCGGCGGCCACCAGCTTCGCGATCGGGTGCTCGTCCAGGGACGCCACAGCCCGGGTACGCAAATTCGAGGTCGGACACACCTCCAGAGGAATCTGGTTCTCCGCGAGGTACCCCATCAGCCGCTCGTCCTGCGCCGCGGAGATGCCGTGCCCGATCCGCTCGGCGCCCAGCTCACGGATCGCGTCCCAGATCGTCTCCGGTCCGGTGGTCTCGCCGGCGTGCGGAACGCTGTGCAGCCCGGCCGCCCGGGCCTTGTCGAAGTACGGCTTGAACTGCGGCCGCGGCACCCCGATCTCAGGGCCGCCCAGACCGAAACTGATCAGGCCGTCCGGGCGCTCGTCGAGAGCGATCCGCAGGGTCTCCTCGGCGGCCGCCAGCCCGGCCTCACCGGGGATGTCGAAGCACCAGCGCAGGTTCACGCCGAAGTCGCGGGCCGCGCTCGTGCGGGCGTCCTCGATCGCCTCGCAGAACGCCGCCGCCGGGATGCCGCGGCGCACGCTGGAGTACGGGGTGATGGTCAGCTCCGCGTACCGGACCTGCTGCCGGCCGAGCTCGCGCCCGATCTCGTAGGTGAGCAGGCGGACGTCCTCGGCGTCGCGGATCAGGTCGACAACGCTCAGGTAGACCTCGATGAAGTGGGCGAAGTCGCGGAATTCGAAGTACTCCGCGAGCCGCTCCGGATCGGCCGGCACGGGTGAGCTGCCCTCATGCCGGGCGGCCAGCTCGGCGACGATCCGCGGCGAGGCCGAGCCGACGTGGTGCACGTGCAGCTCAGCCTTGGGCAGGCGTGCGATGAATCCGGTCAGGTCGGTCAACGGGTTCTCCTAAACAGGCGGTTTCTGGGCCACCACGAAGATACGGCGGAACGGGAACGCCACGAGACCGTGTCGGACCGGATGGGCCTCGGCGATCCGCGGCGCCAGCTCGGCGCGGAACGCGGCCCACGCGGCGTCGTCGAGCGCGGCCCGCACCGGGCGCAGCGCGGTGCCCTCCATCCAGCGCAGCACCGGATGCTCCGGGCCGTCCGCGGGGAGCAGGTGAAGGTACGTGGTCTCCCACGCGTCGACAGCCGCGCCGGCCGTGATCAGCAGGTCCGCGTAACCGGCGGCGTCGTCGACCGGGTCGGCACGCAGCCCGGGCACGGAATCCGCGGCCAGGTCCCACACGGCCCGATGGCCGGGGCTGTCGAAGTTGCCCGGCACCTGCATCGCGAACCATCCACCGGCCGGCAGCCCCGCGAACCACTGCGGCAACAGGCCGAGATGCTCCGGCACCCACTGCAGCGCCGCGTTGGTGATCACCACGTCGTCTTCCGGCCCGGGACGCCACGCTGCGATGTCACCGAGCGAGAAGGCCACGGAACCGGCCTCTGCCGAGGCCTTCGCGATCATCTCCGGCGAGGAGTCCAGCCCGGTCACCCTTGCGCCTGGCCAGCGCTGCGCGAGGGTACGCGTGAGCTCCCCCGGCCCGCAGCCGAGGTCCACGACCGATCGGGGTTTCTCCGCGCCGACCCGCTGGACCAGGTCGAAGAACGGACGGGACCGCTCCGCGCCGAAGCGCCGGTAGACAGCCGGATCCCACACGATTGAACCCCTTTCAAACCGTACGCTCGTCTTGTTTGAAGTTATCAGCCGAGCGGTAGGGTCGTGACGTGGAGAAACGAGATTTTCGGAGGATGGGACGGACCGCTTCGGTGGTCGGTCTGGGCGCCTGGCAGCTCGGCGCCGACTGGGGAGACGTCACCGAGGCCGACGCGCACGCGACCCTGCAGGCCGCCGTCGACGCGGGCGTCACGTTCATCGACACCGCTGATGTGTACGGGGACGGTCGCAGCGAGCAGATCGTCGGCTCGTTCGTCAAGGACAAGCCCGGCCTGACCGTCGCCACCAAGATGGGCCGCCGCCTGCCGCAGGAGCCGTCCAACTACACCCTGGACAACTTCCGCGCCTGGACCGACCGGTCACGCGCCAACCTCGGCGTCGACACCCTCGACCTGGTCCAGCTGCACTGCCCGCCGACCGCGGTCTTCGGCACCGACGAGGTGTTCGACGCGCTCGACACCCTCGTGCAGGAGAAGCGCATCGCGGCGTACGGCGTCAGCGTGGAGAAAGTCGAGGAGGCACTCACCGCGATCGCCCGCCCCGGCGTGGCCAGCGTGCAGATCATCCTCAACGCGTTCCGCCTCAAGCCCCTGGAGCGGGTCCTGCCGGCGGCCGCGGAGGCGGGGGTCGGCATCATCGCCCGGGTTCCCCTCGCCAGCGGCCTGCTCTCCGGCCGGTACGACGAGAACACCACCTTCGCGGCGGACGACCACCGCAACTACAACCGGCACGGCGAGTCGTTCGACGTCGGCGAGACGTTCTCCGGCGTCGACTTCCAGGTCGGCCTGGAAGCGGTCCGGCGACTGAGCCCGCTCGTGCCGGACGGCGCGACGATGGCGCAATTCGCGATCCGCTGGATCATCGATCAGCCGGGTCTGACCGTCGTGATCCCGGGTGCGCGTAACCCGCAACAGGCGCGTGCGAACGCGACCGCCGCCGATCTCGCTCCGCTTACGCCGGAAACCCGAGAAAAGGTCGCAGCCGTCTACGATGAGTTGATTCGCCCCCAGGTGCACGACAAATGGTGAACAATGAAACCGAGACACCGCGATTGCGGGGCTGGCTCACCATGTCGGTCGGGCTGGTGGCGCTTGTCCTCGGCGCGGTGTGGACGCTTCAGGGCTTGGACTTTCTCACCGATCACCTCATGAGTGATCAGCCGGTGTGGGCCGCGGCAGGCGGTGTCGTGGCCGTGATCGGTCTGGTTCTGATCGTCGTGGGGATGCGACGCCGGACTGCCGGTAAGGGCTAAAAGCTTTCTGTACACAGAGAAAGCCCCGCATCCTCGAAAGGGTGCGGGGCTACTCGATCAGGCCGGCCTCCGCCAGGCGGCCGGCGTGTCGGTCTCGCGACCGGCACAATCGACTAAGAGCTGTGGTCTCAGAGCGGGCGAACCTGCTCCGCCTGCGGGCCCTTCTGGCCCTGGGCGATCTCGAACTCAACCCGCTGGTTCTCTTCCAGAGTGCGGTAACCGCTCGTCTGGATGGCCGAGAAGTGGACGAACACGTCAGCACCCCCGCCGTCGACGGTGATGAAGCCGAAGCCCTTGTCTGCGTTGAACCACTTCACGGTTCCTTGCGCCATGCTGAACTCTCCTTCTGAAAATGCCGGCCCGCCCAACCGCAGTAGTGCGGGGCCGATGACCGTTTTCGAGCAGCGGCGCCGCGAGCTGGCCCTTTCAGAGGACGTCCCCTCTGCTTGTCCTCATGACCCCACCACTGAGGTGGTGCCACCGTGGTCAAGCAGAAGCAGCGAACCACGTACACAAAAACTGGCAACACTGTACCCGAAATTAGGCCGGTAAAGCTGCCCCTCGAAGGAATCCAATAATGGGTGGCCGATATGGAAAAGGTCCCCCACTTCGCGGTGGCGAAGCGGGGGACCGGCAAGACTCCTGTCGATACCGAAGTTGATCTTTAAAGCCCTTAGTCCGGCCAGTGACCGGTCACCCGGCGAGTGCCGATGGCGCCGCCCCGATGGACCGCCGCCTTCACCACCGCGAAGATCGCGCCCTGCAGTGCGGCGGCCGCGAGGATCTCTCCCCAGCCACGGTCCTCGTCACCGGCGTCCGGCGCATCGTCGTCGCCGGAGACGACCTTCCATGCCTGTTTGAAAAGGAGCCCGGCGACCGTACCGGCTGCGAAGCCGAGTGCGATGTTCACCGGCTTCAAAGCGACCTTGCCCAGTTTGCCTGCCATCAGCGCCTCCCCCGGACGATAAGAATGACTCCCACGAGCGCCGCCAGGCCGGCGGCGACGAGCAGAACGGGTGCGGGGTTCGCGCGTACCCTCGCTCCTGTTTCGGAAACGGGCTCTCGCGCCGCCTCGCGTACCCGGCCGGTCAGCTCGGCCGCCTGGGTCAGCACCCGCTGGCGGGTCTGCACCACCTGTTCCTTGGCACGGGCCTTGACGTCCGCACGGGCCGCCAGTGCCTGCACCGTCTCACCGAGGTCGGCTCGGGTCTGTTTTATCTCTTCGCGCAGCACAGCCAGATCCGGCTTCGCCGCGGAACCATTCGTCTCGCTCATGCCCGGCTACGCTCCTTGACCGCGTGCTTGACCTCGTCGACATCGGCCTTCAGGCCCGCGATGGCGGCCGCCGGCTCGGGCGGGACCGCGCGGCTGACCTGTTTCTTGCCCAGCAGAGCCAGTACCCCGGCGACCGCGAACAACACCACGGTCACGATCAGGGCGGCGAGCCAGAGGTCGAGGAACAGGTTGAGCACGATGACCAGCGTCGCGATGAGCGCGCCCACGCCGTAAGCGGCGAGCACCCCCGCGCCGCCGAACAGCCCGATGCCGATCCCCGCGTGCTTGCCCTTTTCCGCCAGCTCCGCCTTGGCCAGCGTCAACTCGTCGCGGACCAGCTTGCTGAGCTGCTCGCTCGCGCGCTGGACCAGCTCACCGGTGGACTGCTCGGAGAGCGTCCGTGAGGGCTGGGCGGTCGTCGGTGTGGCCGCGGGTGCGTTCAAGACATCGGCCATCGTGTCCCCCTTTCCGTGTGATCGGGGTATGCCCTGATCACACCCCGCTCAATCCTCGCTGCGAAGACCGGACAACAGGGTCAGCTACGCGACACCACGGCCGGATCGGGACCGCCGAATGCCACCCCGCGCGAATCACCGTCCTGACCGCCACTGAACACCCGGGCGGCATCGGACGACGCGTCCAGCCCGCCCCCGAAGATCCGCTCGGCGTCGTCGTGGCCGGCCTGATGCGCCAGTTTCACCGGCTGCGGCGGCCGCACGTCGGCACGCATCCGCGGCAGCGACTCACGCTGGTGCTCCCAGATCCAGCTGACCATGCCCTCGCGTACCAGGCAGCGCAGGTCCCAGAGCGCGGGCGCGTCGTTCGCGCTGACCAGCGCGCGCAGCCGGATGAAGCCGTCGGTCGCCTGGGTGACCTGCAGGACGCAGACCCGCTGGTCCCAGAGCTCCGAGCCCTCACAGATCCGCTGCAGCTCGCCGCGCAGCGGCTCCAGCGGCGTCGACCAGTCCACGTCGATCTCGGCGGTGCCGAGCACCGCGGAGCTGGTACGCGTCCAGTTCTGGAACGGCTTGGTGGTGAAGTACGAGGTCGGCAGGATGAGCCGGCGGTCGTCCCAGATCTGCACCACGACCACGGTCAGGGTGATCTCCTCGATCCGGCCCCACTCCTGCTCGACGACGACCACGTCGTCCACCCGGATCGCGTCGCTGAAGGCCAGCTGGATCCCGGCGAAAAGGTTGCCGAGGGTGCTCTGCGCGGCGAGCGCCGCGATCACGCTGATCACGCCGGCCGAGGCCAGCACGCTGGCGCCGAGAGCCCGGATGTCCGGGAACGTCATCAGCATGACGCCCGCGGTGATCACCACGATCGCCGCGACGGTGACCCGCCGCAGCATCACCACCTGTGTCTTTATCCGCCGGCGCCGGCGGTTGTCCGGCACGTCGGTACGCCAGCGCGCGAGCGCGACGTCCTCACAGACCAGAAGGGTCGCGCCGATCAGCCAGGCGGACGAGGCGATGCAGAGCAGCACGAGCATGTGCATCACACCGCCCCGGAACGGGAACTCCCCGGCGAACACCCGGATCGCCTGCTGCACCGCGACCAGGGTCACGGTCACCAGGAACGGTCGATGAATTTTCTTCGCCATGTCGGCGGCGAGATCGGATCGCTGACCCAGACGACGGATCACCCGATGGACGATCTCCACCAACACGATCGCCGCACCCGCCGCGATAACCACGGCGAGAACGGCGGTCAGAACGCTGGACACTGAGCTTTCCCTCCCACGTAGGGTTCTGTGCCAGCGCCCTAGTTTGCCCCTCGGGAGGCGGTGCACACCGGCAACGGCAGATGTCAGACATAGCTCACATCTGCCGTCGCGCGGTTTCAGATCTTGCGGTACTTGGCCTGAGCGATGCAGTAGACACCGAACGCGGCGATACCGGCGGCGATCAGAGCCAGCACCCAGACGCCCCACGAGTTGCCGGCGAGGGTCTTGAGAGCGGCGTCCAGCCCGCGGGCCTTCTCCGGGTCGTACTTCACGGCGGCCGTCACGATCAGCACACCGGCGACCGCGTACGCGGCGCCCTTGGCCATGTAACCGGCCATGCCGAGCTTGATGATCGGCTGACGGGTGCCGGCCGGCATCTGACCGGTGTTGAGGTGGCGGACGAACTTCTTCTTCCAGCCGTAGATGAACATGCCGATGCCGACGCCGAGCACCACGAGGCCGATCAGGCCGACGAGCCAGCGGCCGCCGTTCGAGCCCATCAGGCCGGCCGTCGTGCTCTCGTTGCTGTCACCCATCGAGGACTTCGCGCCCTGCACGACCTTCACGGCGGTCCAGGCGAGGTAGCTGTAGAGGATGGCGCGGATGCCGGAGAGCGCCCGCTCGGCCATCATGCCGCGGGTCTGCTCGCCGCTCTCGCCGATCACGGCCTCGAAGACCTGCCAGATCGCCATGGCGACCAGGCCGATGGCGATGACGACGAGCAGCGCCTTGCCGTAGGAATGGCGGGCGATCTCCTGCAGGGCTCCGGACTGGTCGCTGTCCTGCCCGGAGCCACTGAAGGCCACCTGCAACGCGATCCAGGCGAAGAGCAGGTGGATGATGCCGTAGCCGATGAAGCCACCGCGGGCGACGTACTCGAGCGGCTTGCTATCGGCGGCGCGCGATGCGCGCTGCTTGACATTGGAGGTCGTGGAGGACATGCCCTCAATGTGACCGAGAGCGACTTCCGTCAAACCCCATGTGCGAATGGCGCGATCGTGTTACCGCGAGATCTGCACCTGGACCTGGTCCTGGGTGATGCTGTCCAGCGAGACCTGGAGGCCCGCGACGTCGACGGCCTGCTGGCCCTTGGTCAGCGAGATCTGCTCACCGGCGACGTCCAGGGTGACCGTGCTGTCGTCGGCGCTGATGAATTTCGCCTCGACGCCGAGGACACTCACGCTGGCGTTGGTCTCACGGTCGATGGAGACGGTGCACTCGTCGAGGCTGCAGTTGACGTTGTCGCTGCTGCACCCGGTGAGCAGGGTAAGCCCGAGTGCGGCAACAGCGGCGGCGGAAGCAAGGCGGCGGCGAGACAGAGAGATCAACACCCTTTAAGGGTACGGGGTTCCGGCAACCCTAAGCTGTGATGGGTGAGCGAATTTCAGGTACGCGACAACCCCACCGCCCGCCGCTTCGAACTGCTGGCCGACGGCGAGGTGGGCGCCCTTGCCGTCTACCACATCCGTGGCGAGGCAGTGATCATCCTGCACACCGAGACCGCGCCCGCGATGCAGGGCCGGGGCCTGGCGAGCGAGCTGGCCCGGCAGACCCTGGACCAGATCCGCGAACGCGGCCAGAAGGTCGTCCCGTCCTGCCCGTTCTTCGCCAAGTACATCGGCGAGCACCCCGAGTACGCCGACCTCGTCTCCAAGGGGTGACCCCCCCCCGAGGCCGGCTTGTGCTCGTGGTCGTCCCAGGGGCGCTGGGACGACCACGAGCACAAGCCGAGGGGTGAGGGTCAGGCGGCCACCGGCTGCGGGGACGGGACGTCCACCCCGGCGATGATCTCGGCGGCGGCCAGGCCCAGGGCACGGGTCGCGCCATAGGTCGCGATGTGCACTCCCCCGGCCACCTCGACCGGGATGCCCATCTCGACCACGATCGCGTCCGGGCGTACCGCCAGGACCGCGGTCAGGGTCTCGGCGATCCACGGATGCCGGTGCACGTCGCGGACCACCAGCACGAGCGGCCGGTCGCCGGCCCCGGCCAGGACCGGCTCGGCCCGGTCGGCGAGGCCGTCCACGTCCTCGGCGGTGAGCCGGCGTGCCGTGGTGCCGGGCAGCAGGTCGGCGAGCGGCGCGCCCAGGCCCCACGGGGTCTCGCTGCCGATCGCGATGTTGCGCGGCGGGGCGAACTCGACGACGTGCGGCGTACCGGTGATCGGCAGTTCGGGTCCGCCGTCGGCCACGGTCACCTTGACGGCCCGGCGGGCGGCGGCGAAACCGACCGGCGATCCGCGGCCACCGGGAGCCGCCAGGACGGCCACCTCGGGCTGCGCGGCGGCGTCGGCGAGGGCCCGCGCACCGGTCTCGGTCTGCCGGCGGGTGGTCCAGGTGGCGAGCGCGCGTACCCGGGCGACCGCGTCGCGCAGCCGCTGTTCCGGGAGCTCACCGCTGCGTACCGCGGCCACGATGGCGTCGCGCAGCTTGATCGCGGTCTGCTCGTCGGCGTTGTCGCCACCGACACAGATCGCGTCCACTCCGGCGGCGAGCGCGCGGACGGCGGCGCCCTCCAGGCCGTACCGGCGTCGGACACCCTGCATCTCGATGCCGTCGGTGACGATCAGGCCGTCGAAGCCGAGCTCCTCACGGAGCAGGCCGGTCAGGATCCGCCGGCTCAGCGTGGCCGGCAGCTCCGGGTCGTACGCGGGAACCAGCAGGTGCCCGGTCATCACCGACTTGGCGCCGGCCGCGATCGCCGCACGGAACGGCACCAGCTCGACCTCGGCCAGCTGCGCGGCGGTCCGGTCGATCAGCGGCACGTCGTGGTGCGAGTCCACACTGGTGTCACCGTGGCCCGGGAAGTGCTTGGCACAACCGGCGACGCCGGCCTCCTGGAGCCCACGGATGAAGGCCGCGGTGTGCCGGGCCGCGAGCTGCGGTTCGGCACCGAAGGCCCGTACGCCGATGACCGGGTTCGCGGGGTTGTTGTTGACGTCCGCGTCCGGTGCGTAATCGAGGGTGATGCCGGCGTCGGCGAGGTCGCGTCCCAGATCGCGGGCGACCGCCTCGGTCAGCTCCGCGTCGTCGATCGCGCCCAATGCCAGGTTGCCCGGGCGGGAGCTGCCGAGCCGCGACTCGAACCGGGTGACGTCACCGGCCTCCTCGTCGATGGCCACGATCACATCGGGATACTCGGCTCGCAGCTGTGCGGTGAGCGCCGCGACCTGGGCCGGCGACTCGACGTTGCGGGCGAAAAGGGCGACTCCGCCCAATCCGTTCCCGAGCCAGCGGCGGACCCAGTCCGGAGCGGACGTGCCGACGAAACCCGGCTGTAGGACAGCAGCGGCGAGTTCCGGCAATTCGCCGTGATTGGACATGCGCCCCCGTACCTCCAATGCATTGACGAACGCCTATGTGAACGTTCCCGTCGTCCGGGCACCCATGCTCACACCCGATCCCAGTTTAGTCAACAAACCTTTCTATTAACTGTGGAGCGCTCCCGGTAAGCTGACGGAGTGCCACCCAACGTGTTAGCGGAAGCCACCGTCGACTGGTCCGAGGTGCATGCCGTCCGCCTTCTCGGCGTGGCCCTGGCGGTCCTGTTCCTGCTCTGGGCGATCCGCCGCATGTTCCGGGGCAAATAGGGGTAACGGGGCGCCCATGTTCAAGAAGCAGGGATTGCCCATCTATGGCCCGCGGCTGCGCAAGGTCGCCCGCAAACACTTCGGCTGGCAGTCGCTGCGTCCCGGACAATTCAAGCCGATGCGTGCCGTGCTGCGCCGCAAGGACGCCCTCGTGGTCCTGCCGACCGGCGCCGGAAAGTCGGCCATCTACCAGATCCCGGCCGTGCTGCTGCCCGGGCCGACCGTGGTGATCTCACCGCTGCTCGCGTTGCAGCAGGACCAGATCGCCGCGCTCAACGATCTGGCCGACAGCAAGGTCCGCGCGGTCCGGGTCAGCTCCGCCGAGACGGCGGCCCAGAAACGCGAAGCGATGGAACTGCTCCGCACCGGTCAGGCGGAGTTCCTCTTCATCACGCCGGAGCAGCTGAGCGACCCGGAGCGGATAGCCGAGGTGCGCGCGCTCAAGCCCGGCCTGGTCGCGGTCGACGAGGCGCACTGCATCTCCACCTGGGGCCACGACTTCCGGCCGGACTACCTCGCCCTCGGCGAGATGATCAAGCAGATCGGCCGGCCGCCGATCCTGGCTCTCACCGCGACCGCCTCGCCGCCGATCCGCGAGGACATCATCGAGCGCCTCCGGCTGAACAAGCCGGAGATCCACGTGTCCGGTCTGGACCGCAGCAACCTCTTCCTCGAAGTGGCGTACTGCCCGGACGAGGACTATCGGTGGCGCCGGCTCACCGCGATGCTCGACGCCGAGCAGCGGCCGGGCATCATCTACGTCGCCACCCGCCGGGCCGCCGAGGAACTCGCCGAGCGGCTCACCACGGCCGGCTACGGCGCGGAGTTCTACCACGGCGGCATGGCGGCCGGCATCCGCGAGCAGCGGCACCAGGACTTCAGCGACGACAAGGTCGACATCATGGTGGCGACCTCGGCGTTCGGCATGGGCATCGACAAGCCGAACATCCGCTGGGTGGCGCACATGGCCCTGCCCGACTCGCCGGACAGCTACTTCCAGGAGATCGGCCGGGCCGGCCGCGACGGCGAACCGGGCCGCACCGTCCTGCTCTGGCGCTCCGAGGACGAGGCGATCCAGCGCTTCTTCGCCGGCGGCTCCCCCGACGCCGGCGAATTGCAGGAGATCGCCGGCATCCTGCACAAGGGACCGCAGACCAGGACCGCCCTGCAGAAGGCGACAGGCATGGGCCCCCGCAAGATCGGCCAACTGCTCAGCCTGCTGGAAGAGGTCGGCGCGGTACAGACCGGCACGGGCAACAAACTCTCGGTCCCGCCCCGCGCACCACTCCCGGCCGTCGCGGCCAAGGCCGCCATTGATGTGTACGAGCGACAGCAGGCGATCGTCCGCTCACGAACTGACATGATGCGCGCGTTCGCACAATCCCGGCAGTGCCGTACCGAGACCCTGCTCGCCTATTTCGGCGAGGAGATCAAGCGCCAGTGCGGCCACTGCGACAACTGCGCCGACGGCACCGCGGCCGAGGTCGACGCCGCCGAACAGGCCGGCCCCTTCCCGGTCCACTCCCAGGTCCGCCACAACGAGTGGGGCACCGGCATGGTGATGAACTACGAGGAAGAACGCATGACCGTCCTCTTCGACACCGTCGGCTACAAGACCCTCTCAGTCCCGGTGGTGGTGGAACAGAAGCTCCTGACGCCCGCGTAGATGGACTGACTTGGCTCGCCGTGCCGGGAAGGGTGGAGATCCACTAGTGCCAGGCGCAACCGATCTCGAGCGACCGAAACCTCTTCCCCTGATCGCCGCACTGGTGATCTCGTCCGCGCTTCTCTTCGTTCTGCTCCGGACGGGCCTGCTGTTCTCGGACGCGACCTCCGCTGAGGCGACCACGATCAGCCTGATCGTGGTCGGGATGCTTGCGGTGTCCGTGGCCTTGGTACGTCACGCGGTCGTGTCGCCGGTGTACCGCGGGCCGGCTCTGCGGCGGCGGTTAGCAGTGATCTTTTCGGCGAACCTGGCCTTCGTCGCCGCGAGCACCTTGCGGGTCTGGCTCGACCTTCCGTACGTGGTGGTGGCCGGCGTCGGTGTGACGGTCGCGGCGATCGGCCCGCTCGCGTACTGGCGTACCGCCGACGTGGGCCCGATGATCCTGTACAAGAGTGCCGTCCAGCCGCTCTCCTCGGCCCAAGCGCGGTCGCTGATGGCCGATGCCCAGCGCTCGCTCGACCGGGCCGGTGGACGGATCGACCGGCGCCTGGTGGCGCAGCTCAATCTCGCACGCGCCACGCTCTGGTTGTCGATGCGCAGCGACGCGCGCGAGAGTCTGGCCGAGGTCCGGCCGCTGATCATGGAAGTGCTCACCGATCCGCGCGCAAGCCGCTGGCATCTGCTGGACGCAGCGGCCGATCTGGTCAGCGCGGTGGATAGCTACGCCTACCGGCACCGGGACGGCCGGGACTACCCGGTCGTACTGCAAATCTTCGCCGACCTGGCCGAGGGCGTACCGGAGGCACAGGCCAAACTGTCCGAGTGCTGCGGCGATTATGAGCTTTTCCAAGCCCAGATGGTGTTGGAGACCGCACACTCCGGAGAGGATCTCTGGCCGGTGGTTCCGCATTACACCGATGCGGCATACCACCTGCTGAACGCGTCGAAGCTCGCGCCCAACAAGGACTTCCGCCTGGTCACCAAGGCGCGTGCGGCAATGGTCGACGCCCAGCTGACCTCGATGAATTCGCTCGGAAAGCTGAGCCGGCTGGAGTCCGACGAACAGGAGTGCAGGGAAATCTTCGCGCAATTCCGAAAGCGCGACCCCGCCTGGCTCATCACCGGACTGGCGCTGGCCGGCTGCCTGTCCGCGACAGCGCACTTCCTGCTCGACAAGGGAGACCGCGGCGACGCTTGCGGCCGGCTCGACGAGGCGGAGAGGCTCTGCGACCGGCTGCTGCGGCAGCCGTCCGACTACGAACCGATTCTCCGTCAGCTGGCCGCCCAAGTGGCCCGGGCGAGGGAGGAGGAGTGCGCTTCTTGAGACGGACGCCGCGAACACCACTCGACGCGGCACGAGACGCCTACGCGACAGCTTTCCGATTCAGCGACGTGGACCTGATCGAGGTGGCCGATCGATGGTGCGCCGAAGCCGTCCGAGCGGGAGACGCCGGCCAGGCCGCGGACGCCTATTGGCACCGGATCGTGGTGGCGCCGCCGGAGTCCGCACGCCGAGTGCCGCTCGAGCACCGAGTGGTCCCGCTCATCGGCCAGCGAACCGTTGCGCAGGCCGGGTATCGCCAACTGCTCGCCGAGCGGCTCGAGGAAGCCGTACGCGTCCTGGAGTTCGGGCGCGGCGTCCTATTGCGCAGGACGGTTGGCGCGGTCCCGGCCGGCCAGCGCGACGCCCTGCGAAAACGCGGACAGAGTGTGTTGCTCGCGGCATATCAGCAAGCGGTGGATGAACTCGCGGTGCTGATCCGGGCTCAGTACGGTGCGCCCCGGCCGGCGGCGGCGAGCACGGTCATGATCGGGCAGAACCGGTACGCCATCCGGGGTGATGATCCGTTGGTCGCCGCGCAGACCCGTGTCGACAGGCTCGAGGAGCGTATCGCGCAGGAGCTGGGCATTCAGGACGGTCCGCCGGCTTACTCCGATATCGTCCGTCCGGGCGAGAGCATTCCGCTCGTCTATGTCGCGGCAGCAGCCGAGGGATATGCGCTCATCGCGCGCGACGGGCGACCGCCCGAGTGCGTGGACCTGCCGCTGCTGACCGAGAGCGCCGCCGAATCGCATGCCCGAAACCTCGGCGCCCGACGGATCGGCGGTGACCTGCACAAACCAGTCCGCCAAGCGGTCGCTTGGCTGACCATGGCATTGGACCCGTTGCGCTCGCGGCTCACCGCGGACCCGGCACTGACCCTGGTGCCGGTCGGATGGCTTGCTCTGCTGCCACTGCACGCAGCTGTTTCCCAGCACGTCCGGTACGCGGTCAGCGCCCACGCCATGAGTCCGGCCACCCATCCGGTACGCCCCAGCGACACCGTGTTGCTGGCGTCCGCCGAGCATCCCTGGCAGGCGGCCGGGGAGCCGGAGCTGCCACGGTTTCGACTCGTTGCCGCACAGGCCCGCATGCTCTCGGATCTCTACGGCGCACGCCTCCGGCACATGCCCGACGTACCGGCCGAAAACGCTCTGGCCGAAATGGGAAGTACCGAGATCTGCCACTTCATGTGCCACGGCGTGGCAGACCCGGCCCATGGCCTCAACAGTCGGCTGCAACTCGCCGACCGTCCGTTGAGCCTCGCCGAGATATTCGCTCGCGAGCCACTGCGGCAGCGGCTTGTCATTCTCGGAGCCTGTGAGTCGAGCGTGTCCGACCATAAGCTGCTCGACGAGACGGTCAGCTTTCCCGGCGCGCTGGTGCAGGCCGGCGCCGGAGGCGTCGTCGCGGCTCTTTGGCGTGTCTCCGAACCGGCCGCCGCCTTGGTGCTACTCCGCTTCCACCAAGGCCTCGCGTCGGGCAGGGCGCCGATGGAAGCGCTCACTCAGGCCCAGCAATGGCTACGTGCTGTCACGGCCGGTGAACTCAAACGTGAATATGCCGTGCTGTGGCGTGATCGGTTTGTTCCCGGCGATTCTGTTCCTTTTGCCGAGCCCGTGCATTGGGCAGCCTTCACCTACCACGGCGTCTGACGAAGGAGACTCATGAGCCAGCCCGTTCTGCGACTCGACACGCACGCGCTGACCGACGACGAGGCCGCGGTCGTCGGTGATCTGCTCCACGACTTGGGGGTGCAGGGGGAGGAACTCCAGCCGCACCTCGGCGTTCCCGAAGTTCTTGACGCCCTCGTGGTCCTGAGCAGCGACAGCATGCGCGTCGTCTTCGAGGCGATGCTCGCAGCCGCCGGTGGCGCCGCCGCGGCCAAGCTAGGCGCTCTGCTCCGTAAACTCCCCCGGCGCAAGGTGCCTGGGGAGGACGTCGAGGGTCAGCTGGTCGTCAGCAGCGACGAGAACGGAGGCTTCCTTGTCACCCGGGAGGCAGCCGAGGACGCGGACGCCATGGCCGCGATGCTGCACTTTGACACCGGCCTGCTCGCTCCCGGCGACATCCTCGTCTGGGATCCGGAAAGCCGGAAGTGGCGTCGCCGGTCCTGATCGAGGCGTGGTCGGCTCCGACCAGATCGATCTCAGGATCAGTCCAGCCAGCCGAGGCGGGCGGCGTGGTAGCCGAGTTGCATGCGGGTCCGGCCGCCTGTCAGGTCCATCAGGCGGCGGACCCGGCGCTGGACCGTGCGGTGCGAGGTGCCCAGGTGGGCGGCTACCGCCTCGTCGGTCAGGCCGGTCATCAGCAGCGTGACGATGCGGACGTCCAGGTCGTCGATGGCGCCCGGGTTCAGGTCGCGGACGTCGCCGCTCTCGGTGACCACGGCACGGGCGCCGGTCCACTCCGCCTCGAAGAGGGCGACCAGGGCGTCGAGCAGGCCGCTCTCGTGCACCAGCAGCGCGCCGGCCAGCGACGGATCGCGGCGTAGCGGCAGGAACGCCACCTCGCGGTCGACGACGATCAGCTTCAGCGGCAGGGCGGCGGCGATCCGGATCTCCTCGCCGGCCGCCCGCGCCTTGACGACGCGCTCGACGGTGTCCGGCTCCTCGTCGAGCATCGCGCGTTCCAGCAGCACCCGGTATCGCACGCCGCGCGCCACGGCGGCGTCCTCGGCCGTGTTCTCGACGGCGCCGATCACCGCGACCGGCGCCTTGACCATGCACAGCACTTCCTCGCGGGCGCCGAGCTGCAGCCGGCCGAACATCTCGCGGACCTCGGCGGCGCCGTGCACCACCTCCACCACTCCGGGCGCGCCCCGCCGCGGCGTCGCCGTCCGGTAGAGCTCGTCGAGGGCGCCGATCTCCGCTTCGGCGAGGGTCAGCTCGTGCCGGCGACGGGACAGGATCGCCCGCAGCGCGGTGCCCGGCGGCGCCGCGACGAACCGGCCCGGATCGCCGAGGCTGCGCGCCACCAGACCGTCGGCCAGCAGATTGTCCAGAAGCTCGGCCGCTCGCGTCGCGCTGAACCCGGCCAGCTCGGCGAGCTCGTCCGGCCCGGCCGAGCCCACCGTGATCAGCGCCCGGTACGCCGCGTCGGCATCCCCGTCGAGACCCATGACATCAGGCAGCAACGCGCCCCTCCGCCCCCGTGATCGCCGTCGACGGCTGGCGGATTTACGCCACGGTGGGAAACCGCCGCCATCGATGCGT
Source organism: Actinoplanes lutulentus (assembly GCF_003259845.1). Lineage (GTDB taxonomy): Bacteria > Actinomycetota > Actinomycetes > Mycobacteriales > Micromonosporaceae > Actinoplanes > Actinoplanes lutulentus. The sequence continues at coordinate 478,411 of NZ_QLMJ01000005.1, read as the reverse complement.
TGCCTAGTCTGCCGCCGCTGCCGGATCGTCGCCGTACCCACAAGTACAAAAGAGGTATCGATGCGACGACGATCACCCTCGACCCTGGCCGCCTTCCTCGTCACCGCCGCCCTGGCCCTGGCCGCACCGGGCACGCCCGCAGCAGCCGCACCCGCGGTCTCCGCGGTCCGCGCGGCACCCGCGGCACCCGAAAAAGTCACCCTGGTCACCGGGGACGTCGTCACCGTCACCACTGACGATCACGGCGTGGAGGTGGCCACAGTGGACGCCGCGGCGCCCGGCGGGATCGAGCAGCAGATGATCGGCGGCGACCTCTACGTCATCCCGGAGCGGGCGCAGCCACTGCTGGCGAGCGGCCGGGTGGACCGGCGCCTCTTCAACGTCACCCGGCTGCTGGAACAGGAATACGACGACGCGCACCGTGCCGACCTGCCGGTGATCGCCGGCTGGGGCGCCACCCGCGCGGCCCGGCCCGCGCCCGCCGGATCTCGCAAGGTCCGTGACCTGACCAGCATCGGCGCCTCCGCGCTGAGCGTACGAAAGAACGAGGCCGACAGGTTCTGGACCGCCCTGGTCGCGAACCCGGCGGCCAAGCTCTGGCTGGACGGCCGGGTCGAGGCCGACCTGGCGGAGAGCACCGCGCAGATCGGCGCGCCGCAGGCCTGGGCGCAGGGCGTCGACGGCACCGGCGCGACCGTCGCGGTGCTGGACTCCGGCGCCGACCTCGGGCATCCGGACCTGGCCGGCCAGGTGACCGAGGCGGTCTCGTTCGTGCCGGGTGAGGAGGTCACCGACGTGCACGGGCACGGCACCCACGTGGCGTCCACGGTGGCCGGCAGCGGCGCCGGCTCGGACGGCCGGGAGCGCGGCGTGGCACCCGGCGCGGACCTGCTGATCGGCAAGGTCCTCGACGACAGCGGGTACGGCCTGAACTCCTGGATCATCGCCGGGATGGAGTGGGCCGCCCACCACGCCGACGTGGTCAACATGAGCCTCGGGACCCTGGAGTCCAGCGACGGAACCGACCCGATGTCGCAGGCGGTGAACCGGCTCACCGCCGAGACCGGCACGCTCTTCGTGGTCGCGGCCGGCAACAACTACTACGAGGAGACGATCGGCAGCCCGGGCGCCGCGGACGCCGCGCTCACCGTGGCCGCGGTGGACGCGGACGGGCAACGCGCGTACTTCTCCAGCATGGGCCCGCGGATCGGCGACGGCGCGCTCAAGCCGGACGTCGCCGCACCGGGAGTCGGCATCCTGGCGGCCCGATCCCAGCACTCGTGGGACGGCGAAGGCCTGTACACCACGATGGACGGTACCTCGATGGCCGCGCCGCACGTGGCCGGAGCGGCCGCCCTGCTCGCCTCGCAGCACCCGGACTGGACCGCCGGCCGGCTCAAGAACGCGTTGATGTCGACGGCGAGCACGCCGGGCGCGTCCGCGTACGAGATCGGCACCGGCACTGTCGACGTGCCGGCCGCGCTGGGCGAGGTGCACGCGACCGGATCGGTCTCGTTCGGGTTCTTCGGCTGGCCGCACGAGGGTGACCCGGCCGTGACCAGGACGATCACCTACACCAACGACGGCAGCGCTCCGATCACGCTGGCCCTCTCCGCCGACCTGCCCGGGGCGCGGCTCAGCACCCCGAGCGTCGAGGTGCCGGCCGGCGGCAGCAGCGCGGTGACGCTCACCGCCGATCCGGACGACGTCGCCGGGGTCGGCCGGAAGACCGGTTTCGTGGTCGCCACCGACCAGGCAGGTGCCGTCCGTACGCGTACCGCCGCCGGTTTCGTCAAGGAGGAGGAACGGTACGACCTGCGGTTCAAGGTGCTGGACCGGGAAGGTGACCCGGCCGGTGGCTACGTGACCCTCTACCGGTACGGCGACGACCGCGCCAGCACCATCGAGGTCGACCCGGAGACCGGCGAGGCCGGGCCGTTCCGCCTGGCGCCGGGTGACTACGACGCGAGCATGTGGCTCGGTGTCACCGCGACCGGCGGAGGCAAGGGCGTGGCCCAGCTCGGCACCCCGAACCTGGTCCTGGACAAGGATCGGACGCTGGTGATGGACGCCCGTGCCACCAACCCGATCACCCTGCGGGAACCGAAGACGAGCGAGGACGTCTACCGGCGGGTGCAGTACTACCGCGACTCCGGGATCGGCGGGCAGTACGCGACGTTCCTGAACGCCATGCAGGTGCCGTCCGACGTGGACGAGGTGCTGGTGGCGCCGACCGGGCCGGTCGCCGGGACCTACGAGCTGCTGTCCCGCTGGAGCCGGGCCACACCGGCGCTTCCGCTCACCGCGCGCACACCCCGGCCGGTGCCGTTCGACCCGCTCTACATGACCAACTCGACCAGGCTCGACGGCCCGGTCTCGCTGCGAGGTGTGTACGCGGGCACCGGCGCCGCCGAATACTCAGCACCCGGAGCAGCGGCGATCATCGACTACGACCCGCTGGTCAGCACGGCCACCCGCAACGAGGTGGCGGCCCGCGCCGGAGCGAAGCTGCTCGTCGTGGTCAACGACGGCCCGTCCCGGTACGACGACTGGTCGTTCGGCCCGGTGCCGACGGTCTCGGTGAGCTCCACGCAGGGCCGGGCACTGGTCGCCGCCGCGAAGGCCGGGAAGCTGACCTTGAAGGGTGTCGCAAAAGAGTTCCCCGACGAGACGTTCGAGCTGGTCAAGACGTGGCAGGGGCAGGCACCGAAGAAGCTGAACTATGCGCCGAGGCTCAGCGACCTGGCCCGGGTGGATCAACGGTTCGTGCGCACCGGGACACCCACCATCGGGTACGACCTACGAGCCGACTGCCGCCCGTACCAGTGGCCGCCGTGCGTCGGCGTCCCGACGCCGGTGAAGCTCGGCGCCGCCCGCACCGACTGGTACACGGCCGGCCCGACAACCGGCTGGTACCAGGACGTCCGCCTGTTGGAGGGCTGGGAGCAGCGGCACGACCAGGTGAACTACCGGCCGGGGCAGCGCGAGGAGCGGACCTGGTTCGGACCGGTCACCCGGCCGCGCCTCGGCCCGGGTTACTGGGGGCCGTACCGGCAGGGCGACTTCCTGGCGGTCAGCGTGCCGAGCGCCGGCGGCAGCGGGCTGATCAGCGGCGCACTGAACGACTCCGGCACGGTCACGTCCCGGCTCTATCAGAACGGCACGCTGGTGGGCCGGGAGCAGCCGGACTTCGCGGTGCAGACCGAGGTGCCGCCGACGGACGGGCCGGCCACCTACCGATTCGAGCAGGACACCGAACGGGACGCCGCCACGTGGGGGACCTCTACGCGTACGAAATCGGTCTGGGTCTTCAGGTCTGAAGCCCCCGCCGAAGGCACCCAGGTCGCGCTTCCGCTGATGCAGATCGGTTTCGACCTGCGCACCGACCTGGCCGGAACCGTGCGCCGGGCCGAGCCGCAACGGATCACGCTGACCAGCGATGTGCGGATTCGGACAGCGACGCTGCAGCTGTCATATGACGACGGTGTCGCCTGGCGGGCCGTGAAACTCAGCCCGCAGGGGGAGGCAGTGCTGCGGCATCCGGCCGGCGCGAAACATGTGTCGCTGCGCGTCGAGGCCACCGACGGTGACCGCAACACGGTGACGCAGGAAATAATCCGCGCCTACCTCATCCATTAAAAGGGGGCAGGACCGGTCGAGTTTCTGACGATCAGTTGCTGGCCGGTGGATCGGCGGCGGGGGCGGGTGCTCTGGGGCTTCAAGGCGAGCTCCAGGGCCATCCGCCCCATGTCGGTCATCGGCAGGCGGATCGTGGTGAGGCTCGGTGACAGGTCGCCGGCGACCGAGACGTCGTCGAAGCCGACCACCGACATCCGGTCCGGCACCGGGATCTCGCGTTCGCGCAGCACCGCCAGCACACCCATCGCCATGGCGTCGTTAAGCGCGATGATCGCCGTGGTGTCCGGGTGGTCGCGCAGAATGCGCTCGGTGGCGGTCCGGCCGCCCTCGCGGACGAAGTCGGTGTGCACGATCGGCATGTCGTCGAGGGAGAGCCCGGCCGAGCGCAGTGCCGCCGCAACCCCGGCCATCCGGTCGATCACGGTGTTCAGCTCGGGTGTGCCGGCGACCAGGGCGATCCGGCGGTGGCCGAGTTCGAGCAGATGAGTACCGAGGGCCCGGCCACCGGCCTCGTTGTCCGGCAGCACCGCGTCGGCGCCGAGCGCGTGCCGGCCGATCACGGCGACCCGGCCGCCGCCGCGCTGGTAGCCGGCGAGGACCGTGCGGGCCTCGGCCTCCACCCGCGGATCGCCGTAACCGGAACCGGCCACGATGATGATCCCGACCCGCTGGGCGATCAGGTTCCGGATCTGGCGCAGCTCGTGCTCGGGGTCACGGCCGGAGTGGCAGATCTGCACGAGCAGGCCCTGCTCACCGGCGAGCTGGATGACACCGCCGGCGATCTCGGAGAAGTACGGGTCGTCGACCTGGTGCACGATCAGGCCGACAGTCGAGCTGGACCCGCCGGCCAGGGTCCGGGCGTACGGGTTGGCGACGTACCCGAGCTCGGCGGAGACCTGGCGGACGCGGTTGGCGACCTCCTCGCTCACCCCTTCGCGTCCGGCGAGCGCCCGCGAGGCCGTGGCCAGCGAGACGCCAGCCCGTTGAGCGACGTCGATGAGGCGCAGCCCGGGGCCCGGTTTCGGCATCGTTAACTCCCAAGCTATTGCCCGTGATTGATGTCACAGCATAGAGTACGCAAGCGCTTACGGAAGCGCTTTCGTACTCGGCCCGAAGGGACGTCCGAGGATGTCGACCACTTCTCACCGCGCACGACTCTCCGCATACTCCCTGGCTGCGGCCATGATTGTGACACTCGGCGCCTGCTCGAGCAGCAGCGGCGGCGACGACGCGAACGACAAGACCGACCCGATCACCATCGGCGTCTCGCTCCCGCTCACCGGCGACTTCTCCGAACCCGGCAAAGGCGTCCAGCAGGGCTACGAAGCCTGGGCGAAGATCGTCAACGACTCCGGCGGCCTGCTCGGCCGCCAGGTGGAGCTGAAGATCCTCGACGACCAGTCCAATGCGGACCGGGTCGTCGCCGACTACGAGCAACTGATCGGCAAGGACGAGGTCGATCTGGTCTTCGGCCCGTTCTCGACGCGCCTCGTGGTGCCGTCGGCGCGCGTCGCCGAGGAGTACGACATGCTCTTCGTCGAGCCGGCCGGCGCCGCCAAGGAGGTCTTCGAGCAGGGCTTCAAGAACCTCTTCTACGCCGCGCCCGCGGTGGCGAACGACCACTACAACCACCTCGCCGACAAGATCCTTGCGATGCCGGCGGACCAGCGGCCCAAGACCGCCGCTTACGCGGCGATGGACGACCCGTTCGCGCAGGGTACGGCGTACGGCCTGAAGGAAAAACTGGAAGCCGGCGGGATCAAGACGCTGGTGGACGAGGTCTACCCGCCGAACACCACCGACTTCAGCGGCATCGCCGCCAAGATCGCCGACTCGAAGGCGGACGTCCTGGTGGGCGGCTCGCAGTATCAGGACGGCGTGAACCTGATCGTGGCCCTGCAGCAGCTGGGTTACCAGCCGAAACTGGCCGCGTTCTCGACCGCGCCGACCAACCCGGAGTTCGCCTCGGCGATCGGCAACAAGACCGAGGGCGTGCTCTCCCCCACCGGGTACAGCCAGGACGCGCAGTACCCGAGCAACAAGGAGTTCGTCGAGAAGTACACGGCTCAGTTCGGCAAGGCGCCCGAGGAGGACCAGGCCAACGGGTACACCACAGGCCAGGTGGTGGCCGCAGCGGTGACCGCGGCCGGCTGCGCTGAGCAGGGTGAGTGCCAGAAGAAGCTCGTCGACTGGCTGCGGGCCAACACGGTGGAGACCGTGGTCGGGCCGCTCAGCTGGGACGAGACGGGCAAGCCGAAGGGCGCCCACATGATCCAGCAGTGGATCGGCGGCGACATCAAGATCGTGCTGCCGGAGGACGTCAAGGAAGCCGAGTTCCTCTACCCGAAGCCAGCCTGGTGAGGCGCTGATGCCCTCCGGTGCGTTGCTGTTTCAGAGTGTGCTCCTGGGGCTCCTGCTGGGCGGTCTCTACGCCCTGCTGGCCTCGGGGCTCACCCTCTACTTCGGCATCATGCGGGTGGTGATGATCGCCCACTCGGCGTTCCTGATCCTCGCCGCGTACCTGGCGTGGTGGCTGCACGATCAGGCCGGCATCGACCCGCTGCTCTCGATGATCGGCACGGTCCCGCTGTTCTTCCTGGCCGGCGTCGGCCTGCAGCGGGCTCTGCTCACCCGGTTGCGGCCGGCCACCCTGACCATGATGTCGGTGCTGCTGACGTTCGCCATCGCGCTGCTCATCGAAGGGCTGCTCGGTTACGCGTTCTCCGGCACGCAGCGGCGTATCAACCTCGGTTACGGCTCGGCCAGCCTGGAGGTGCTCGGCGCCCGGGTCGCGGTGGTCAAGCTGATCGCGTTCGGGCTCGCCGTGGTGGCGCTCACCACGCTCTACCTGCTGATGAAGAAGACCCGGTTCGGCTGGGCGCTGCGGGCGACCATCCAGCACCGGGACGCGGCGAGGCTGCTCGGCATCGACACCGACCGGGTCGCCGGCTTCGGTTTCGGCATCGGGCTGGCCACCGCCGCGGTCGGCGGCACCGCGCTCTCGCTGGACACCACCATCTACCCGTCGCTGCACTGGCACTGGATCGGCCCGCTCATGGCGATCATCGTGGTCGGCGGGCTGGGCAGCGTGCCCGGCGCGGCCATCGCGGCGCTGGTGCTCGGGATGGCGCAGAGCCTGCTCCAGATCCCGATGGGCACGACCTGGGCGCAGACCGTCTTCTACGTCGCGCTCTTCGCCACGCTGGCGTTCCGGCCACAGGGATTCTTCGGAGGCCGCCTTGCTCAACGCTTCTAGAGCTCTGAAGGCCGGGGCGATTCTGCTGCTCGCGGCGGGGATCCTCGCCTTCCCGAGCCTCGCGCCGAACCCGTACATCCTCTCCGTCGGCGTTCTGGTGCTCAACTACGCGGCGCTCTCCACGTCGTGGAACTTCGTCGGTGGCTTCACCGGTTACATCTCGCTGGGGCACGGCGCGCTGGCCGGCCTGGGTGCCTACGGCACCGGCCTGCTGGTCGCGAAAGGCGGGCTACCGCCCTTCCTCGCACTCTTCGCCGGTGCCACTCTGGTTGCCGCACTCGCGGTTCCGATCGGCTTCGCCGCCTTGCGGGTACGCGGGGCGTCGTTCGTGATCGTGTCCATCTCTCTGGTCCTGATCCTGTTGCTGATCTTCCAGAGCTGGGCATCGGTGACCGGAGGATCCCGGGGCCTGGTCGTGCCGAGGCCGTTCGACCTGAGCCGTCCCGAGCACCATCGGGTCTTCTACTACCTGTTCGCCGGGCTGCTCGCTCTGGCGCTGCTGGTCTGGTGGCTGATCGACAGGTCCCGGTTCGGGCTGGGCCTCAAATCGATCCGCGAGGACGAGGACAAAGCGGAAGCCCTCGGTACGGCTACGTACGCGTACAAATTGATCGTCTTTGTGGTCTCGGCCTTTTTCACGGCGCTGACCGGTGGGCTGTACGCACTCTGGTTCGGTGACCTCGACCCGGTCTTCCAGTTCTCCATCCTGACCGGGTCCTACCTGGTGCTGATGGCGCTGCTCGGCGGGGTGCGGCAGCTGTTCGGCCCGGTGGTCGGCGCGATCATCGTGGGCACCGCGCTGGAGTACTTCAAGGGCGCTTACGGTGACACGCCGCTGCACCTGGTCGCGACCGGGCTGCTGCTCGCGCTCGTGGTGCTCTTCATGCCGGACGGGGTGCTGCCGGCGGTCGCCGACCTGTTCAAGCGCTTCGACCGTACGCAGAGCAGCTCGATCCGTGAGGTGACCGCCTCGGAATTGCGGGACGAACGGCTGAAAAAGGCTGAGGGAGCGGCTCGATGACCTCCACCCTGGCAACCACTGATCTGCGGAAAGCGTTCGGCGGGGTGACCGCCCTGGACGGCGCGACCGTCGAGTTCCAGCACGGCAAGGTGAACGCTCTGATCGGGCCGAACGGCTCGGGCAAGACGACGTTCTTCAACTGCGTCACCGGCATGATCAAGCCGGACAGCGGCACCGTCACCTACGACGGCCGGGACATCACCGGCAAGGCACCGCACACCATCGCCCGGCACGGCATGGGCCGGACCTTCCAGCTCTGCCGCACGTTTCCACGGATGACCGCGCTGGAGAATGTGCTCGCCGCCGTACCCGTGGGTGGTCTTCTGGCGGGATTGCGCGGCGCCAAGCGCCGCAGTGAGATCGACCGGGCGATAAGCTGGCTGACCCGGCTCGGCATCGAGCATCTGGCCGGCAGCGAGGCCCGGGACATGTCGTGGGGCCAGCAGAAACTCCTGGAACTGGCCGGGGTGCTGATGTCCGAACCCGAGACCGTGCTGCTCGACGAGCCGGCCGGCGGGGTCAACCCGGCGCTGCTCGACCGGATCGGCCTGCTGGTCCGCGAGCTGAACGCGGAGGGCCGCACCTTCGTGATCGTCGAGCACAACATGGACCTGGTCATGAGCATCAGCGATCACATCGTGGTCTTCGACCGGGGCCGTCCGATCGCTTCCGGGCCACCGTCGGTGATCCGGACGGACGAAAAAGTGCTGGGAGCCTACCTTGGCGTCTGAACTCTCCCTCGTCGACATCGTCGCCGGTTACGGCCGTGCGGCGCCGGTTCTCCGTGGCTTCTCGGTCGAGGTGCCGGCCGGGAAGATCGTCTGCCTGGTCGGCCCGAACGGCGCCGGCAAGTCCACAGTGCTGAAGGTGGCCGGTGGCCTGCTCAAGCCCCGCGACGGACAGGTGCTGGTCGACGGCGAGGACGTCACCGGCCGCGGACCGCAGGCCATGCTCGCGGCCGGGGTGTCGCTCGTCCTCCAGGGTCACAGCGTCTTCCGTGAGATGACGGTCGAGGAGAACGTGCTGCTCGGCGCGTACACGGTTCGCGATTCGTCTTTTGTGGCGAAACGTGTGGCGTTCGTGAAGGAGGTCTTCCCGGTGGTCGCCGACCGCTGGGGATCGCTCGCCGGTCTGCTCTCCGGCGGGCAGCAGAAACAGGTGGAATTCGCTCGGTCGCTGATGGTGGACCCGAAGGTCGTCCTGCTGGACGAGCCGTCGATGGGCCTCGACCCGAAAGCGACCGGCACGGTGTTCGAACAGGTCGTGCGGATGCGCGACGCCGGCACAGCGGTCCTGCTCGTCGAGCAGAACGCCCGCCGCGCGCTCGAGACCGCTGATCTGGGGTGCGTGCTCGATCTCGGGCGCGTACACATCTCCGGGCCTGCCGCGCAGTTGTTGGCGGATCCGCAGCTCGGGGAGCTCTATCTCGGCGGCCGTCCCGCCGAGCCGACGGTAAATCCGAAGATCTGAAAGGTCGTCCATGAGACTTGCTTTCGCTGTCTCTGTGGTGCTGATCCTGGCCATCGGAACACCGGTCAACGCGGGGGATCCAGGCCCGCGTGACGTTCATCCGTCCCTTCGCTCCGATCTGATCGCCTTCTACGACTTCGACCACCCGATGCCCGACGACCCGGCCCTCGAACGGGACCTGGGCCGGTCCGGGACCGAGATCGAACTCATCAACGGCGGCGCCGCGCAACGGGTGGCCGACTCCGCCTACCCCGGCAGCCGCCACGCTCTGCAGACCAAGCAGGTCAACCCGGACGCCACCGGGAACGACGACTGGAAGGCCGGCATCTACTCGCCGACCGGCGTGCGGACGCTGCGCGCCTTCAACGCCGTGGGTGGCACCACGGTTCTGGGCTGGTTCAAGCGCTCGATGGACGGGCCCGCTCCGAACACCGTCACGCCCGCCCCGGACGACCGGTTCAACGCGATCGGCCTGGCCGGTGTGCTGACCGGTGACTCGGACGGGCACGGCGTACGCGCCCTGCTCGAACTGATCGACGTGCAGGGGACGCTGCGTCTGGTCGCCCTCGGACGGCGGCTCGACGGCGGCGCCTCGCAGACGTTCGCGGCCAGCGCCGACTGGAAGACGCTGCTGCCCAAGGACCAGTGGGTGCACATCGCCGCGACGTTCGACTTCAACGCCGGGACGATGGCGCTGTACCGCAACGGCGTGCCGGTGGACGGCTTCTACACGGTCACCGGTGACCCGTGGCTGGTGGCCGGCCCGGGACCGCACGTCACCACCGCCACCGACCCGCGTGGCATCAAGATCGGCGGGAGCTTCCCGCAGAACAGTGTCGAGCGCAACCCGTGTGACTGCCGGATGGATGCGCTCATGTTCCTGGACCGCTCGCTGTCGGCCCGGGACGTCGCGAACCAGTACCGCTACATGAAGAACCGGGGGTAATTCATGCGTCGTTTTATTCTTCCCATTCTGTTACTACTGTCCACATTGGTGGCTTTCCCTGGTAGGGCGATGGCCGCCGAGGCGATTGACGACCCGATCGTCGAGGAGCCCATCGCGTCCCGGCTGGGCCTGGAGCTCACCGAGTACGCCCAGTTCCCGCAGTCGTTCACCAACCCGCCGCTTGTCGACCAGCGGCTCAACCGGATCGCCCGGATCAACACGATCCTGGAGGTGCCGGACGGCTCCGGACGCCGCGCGGTCCCCGACCTCAACGGCAACCTGTATCTGGTCAAGAACGGGGTGCCGCACGTCTACCTGGACGTCGCCGCCACGTTCGCGCCGTCGTTCTTCTCCGGCCGGGGTCTCGGCCAGGGCTTCGGGTACGTCACCTTCCACCCGGACTTCAAGCGCAACGGCCTGTTCTACACGATCCACACCGAGCAGGCGGTGCTGACCACGGCGGTGCCGGACTACCAGCAGTCCGAGGCCACCCTTTTCCACGGCATCATCAACGAGTGGCACGCCACCGACCCGGCCGCCGACACGTTCTCCGGCACCCACCGGGAGCTGCTGCGGATCGGTTTCGCCGGCCAGATCCACGGCATCCAGGAGATCAACTTCAACCCGACCGCGCGTCGCGGAACGGCTGAATACGGCAAGCTCTACCTCGCGGTGGGTGACGGCGGCATCGGTGTGCGCACCACCGACCCGCAGAACCTGACGATCCCGCACGGCAAGCTGCTCCGGATCGACCCGAGCGGCACGAACTCGCCGAACGGTAAATACGGCATCCCCGCCGACAACCCGTTCGTGAGCCAGGCCGGCGCGGCCGGTGAGATCTGGTCGTACGGTTATCGCGACCCGCACCGCTTCAGCTGGGACACCGCCACCGGGAAGCTGTACCTCGGCCACATCGGTGAGAAAACCATCGAGGCGATCTACGAGGTCCGCAAGGGTGACAACGCGGGCTGGAGCGAGCGCGAGGGCTCCTGGGTCTTCGACCGGGCCGCCACCAACGTCTGCGACCGGCTCTACCCGCTGCCCGCCGACGACGCCCAGAACGGGTACGTCTATCCGGTTGCCGCGTACGACCACAACCCGGCGCCCGGCTGGAACTGCACCTCCGACGTCGGTGTCGCCGTCGCCGGTGGTTTCGTCTACCGGGGCAACGCCATCCCGGCGCTGCGCGGCAAGTACGTCTTTGGCGACCTGGTGGCCGGCACGGTGTTCTACACCGAGGTCAGCGAGATGCGGCGCGGCGGACCCCGGGCCACCATCCATCGGCTGAACCTGTTCACCCCGGCCGGCGAGCCGGTCAGGTTCCAGCAGCTGTCTAGCCCCGGCGCACCGGGCGACCCGAACCGGGTCGACCTGCGGTTCGGCACCGACGCGCGCGGTGAGCTCTACATCCTGGCGAAGGCGAACGGCAAGGTCTGGAAGGTGACCGGCACCCGGACGTTCGCCGCCGGCCCCGTCGGGCACACCCGCGTCAACGGTACGGCGATCGCCGCGAACTGGGCACCGGTCACGCCGTCAAAATGGCAGTTCACCAACGGCGAGATCATCCTCGCCGAGGCCGGCACCGACCCGGGCCCGCCGCGGCGGCCGTTCGAGTACGCGGTGCTGACCAAGGGCCCGGCGTTCTCCAGTGTGGAGGTCACCGCCGACGTCCGGCTGGACACACCGGTCGACATCTCGAACCGCGACGTGATCATCGTGTTCGGGTACCAGTCACCGACGCAGTTCTATTACGCACACCTCTCGTCGGACAACACGATCCTTCCGCACAACGGCATCTTCAAGGTCAACAACGGTGACCGGGAGCGGATCGATTACCAGTGGAACGGCCGTTCCCGCGGCGCCAACCCGGCGATCACCGACACGGCCTGGCACAAGGTCAAGGTGAAGCACCTGCCGGCGACGGGCGAGATCGCGGTCTACGTCGACGGCAACAAGGACCCGGTCTTCACGGCGGGCGACAAGACGTTCGCCTCAGGCCGCGTCGGCTTCGGCTCCTTCGACAACGTGGGCCGAGCCCGCGACTTCAAGGTAGTGGGCACACCCGCGCCCTGACAGCACGTCGCAGAAGCGGTGGCCGGGCGGACGTCCGCCCGGCCACCGCCGCACAGTCCCAGCGTGTCGATTTCGGGCGCGCATCACACCTCAAGTCGACACAAGACGGCGTTCCACCTGCCGCGTGTCGACTTCGGGTGCGCATCGCACCTCAAGTCAACACGAGGCGGCGTTTCACCTGCTGCGTGTCGACTTCGGGTGCGGATCGAACCCGAAATCGACACGCTCCTGCTCGGCACGCCCGCTCTTGGCGTCGCCACGGCTTCGTCCGCTCCTAGCGTTGCCAGGGCCTCGTCCGCTCCTAGCGTTGCCAGGGCCTCGTCCGCTCTTGGCGTTGGCGCGGCCTCGCCGCCGTCGTCGGTATGCGGGCCGGGATGGTCACGCCCAGTCGCACGGGTTGCCCGGGTGGCGTCAGAGCTTTCGGCCGCGAGCCGTAGCTCAGCCACGGAATGGCAGGGCTATGAGATGCCTCAGCGACGGCCGAGCGCAACCGGCCGTAGCTCAGACCTGGAATGACACGGCCATGACGTGCCTGGGCTACGGTTCGCGGCGTCACCGCCATATCGACCACTCGTCTCCCGCCGCCGCCCTGCCTGATCTTGTGAGTTTGCGGTTGAAGCAACGGCACAAACTCACAAGATCCGGCGGGGCCGACAGCGCCGGACCGCGAGGGCGGGGCGACAGCGCCGGGCCGCGGGGCGGGGCGGCAGGGCTGGGCCGCGGGGCGGGGCGGCAGGGCTGGGCCGCGGGGCGGGGCGGCAGGGCTGGGCCGCGGGGCGGGGCGGCAACCGCCGCAGGAACTCCGCGCTGACGTCCGCCGCGGCTGAGCGCTTCGCTCCCCCAACGATCTAGTGAGTTTGCGCCGCCCAAGCAACCGAAAACTCACAAGATCGGCGGGGCGGGGCGGGGCGGGGCGGGGCGGGCCGAGACGGGACGGGCCGAGACGGGACGGGGCCGCTGCGAGCGGTGTGCGGGCGGACGACGCGCGGCGGGTGATAGGCGCAGGCAGAGCGGGCTGCACAGCGCGACGCCACGGCAGCACGACACCGCGGCAGCGCGACACCGCGGCAGCGCGAGGCGGCGGTAGCGCGACGCCGCGGCGGGGCGGGCGGGTTTAGTGGGTGGGGAGTAGGCCTAGGGATTGGGCTCGGCGTACTGCCTCGTGGCGGTTGTGGGCTGCCAGCTTTGTCAGCACCGCCGCCACGTGCGCGTCCACCGTTCGCGTCGACAGCACCAGGCGCGCCGCGATCTCCGGGTTGCTCAGGCCGGCCGCCAGCAGGTGCAGGACCTCGGACTGGCGGCCCGTCAGGCCCGCCGCGTTCGTTCTCGTCGACGGGGATGGGCCTCGGGGGATGCGGGGCACGCCCAGTTCGCGCAGGCGGGACCGGACACGACGAGCAAGAGGTTCGGCGCCGGCCGCGTCGAGCAGGCGGACCGCGGTCAGCAGGTCGGCCGGGTCGTTGCCGTAGCTCAGCGCCAGCGCCTCGTCGTAAACGCAACCCGCCGTCCGCCATCGTTGCGCCGCCTCTTTCGCGCGGCCGGCGGGCATCAGTGCGTACGGAAGAGGGAGCGGGACCGACGCGCCCAGCTGGACCAGCCAGAAGCCGAAGGCGCCGACGCGGCGGCCGCCCTCCGCGGCGTGGCGTTCGAGGTAGACCGGCGTGAGGCGGTCGGCGAGCCGGACGTCGCCGCGCAGCCACGCCGCCTCCGCCATCGCCGCGCCCGCCGGGCCGATCCGCTGCGCCTCGCCGATGCCGCGGGCGATCTCCCAGGCCTCCTCGATCATTTTCTCGCCGCCGGGGAGACCGCGTCGGACGCGGACAAGGCCCCGGACAACCAGAGCAGGGGTACGCATCATCGACGGCGCGCCCTCCTCCCAGCGGGCGTGTTCCTCGGCCTCGTCCCACTCGCAGAGCTGGAAATGCACGACCGAGCGAGTGATGTGCAGGTAGCGGAGGAAACCCAGGACTTCGGTACGTTCGGCGAACGCCATCCCCGCGTCCAGCAGCGCGCCGGCTTCCCGTGGTCGTTGCTGGTCGATCAGGTGCCAGGCGATGTTGGTGTACGCACGACAGGCGTGATCGTCCTCCCCCGCTTCCAGCGCGACGGCGAGGCTCTCCTCCAGCAGCCCCCGCCCCCGCGAATCGTCGAGATCCCAATACGCGTAACCCACGTTGTTCAGCGCGTGGGCCAGCACCGCCGCGTCACCCGCGGCCCGGGCCAGGCCGATCGCGCGTTCCCCGGTCAGGATCGCATCGGCGGGCTGTCCGCCCAGAGCGTGCAGCTGAGACTGGTTGCTGAGGCCGAACGCCAGCGCGGCCGGGTCGCCCGCCTGTTCGAGGACAGCGACCGCTTCCACTGCGGCTTTCTCGGCGGGTGGGCGCCGGCCCGCGTACCAGTAGAGGCGGGACAGCCGGCGCAGCGCCAGGCCGAGCGCCGCCGTGTCGGGCAGGGCCCGGCGCAGCAGGACGGCTTCCTCCTGCGCGGTGACCGCCGGTTCGTCCAGGCCGAGGGTGTAACACTCTTCGGCGTACGCCTCCAGCAGGCCGGCCCGCTCATCGGGACCGAACGCGGCGCGGTGTTCGAGGACGAGCCGGTAATGGGCGGCCGCTTCGCGGTGCGAGCCGGCGCTCGCCGCCTCCCGTGCCGCGGCGGGTGCATATCTGACCAGCAGATCGGTGTCGCCGGCCTCGGCCGCGTGGTGCACGATCCGGGACAGGTCGGCGCCGCCGTGCCGCAGGAGCGCGGCCAGTACGGCCCGGTTCGCGGCAATCCGGCGGGACGCGGTGAGGCCGGCCGCGACGGCCAGGCGCATCAGCTCGTGCCGGAACGCCACCCGGGCCGGCGTGACAGTGAGAACACCGTGCTGCTCGGCCGGGGCCAGCACGTCGAGGCCGCCGGGCACGACCGCGCCGACCAGCCAGTGATCCACCGTGGACGGGATCACCGAGAGCAGGCCGAGGGCGTCCCGGCAGCGGCCGTCCAACGATTGCAGCCGGGCGTGCACGGCCTCGGTCACCGTGGCCGGCACGGCGTCGGCGTCACCGGCGGCGAGGACCTCGGCCACGAAGAACGGGTTCCCGTTGGTGACCGTGAAGATCCGGTCGGCCTTGACGGATGTCCCGCGAGCCAGGGAGAACACGGCCTCGGGCGACAACCGGGCCAGCGGCAGCCGGCGCATCGGCGCTCCGGCGGCCAGCCCGAGCAGGCCGTGCAGCGGGTGGCCGGCGCCGATCTCGTCGTCCCGGTACGTCCCGACCAGCACCACCGGCAGCCCGTTGATCCGCCGGACCAGGAACCGCAGCACGTCCAGAGTCGCCTCGTCGGCCCAGTGCAGGTCCTCCACCACCAGCACGGTCGGGTGACCCGGCCAGTCCAGCTCGGACCGGAACGCCTCGAACACCCGGGACCGGTCGCCGGAGCCGAGCGCGTCGGTCAGCGCCGTACCGACCTTGCCGACCAGGTCACGCAGCGGGCCGAGCACCCGCGGGGTGGCGAGGTCGTCGCAGTAACCGACGAGCAGCCGCCCCTCGGCCGGCAGCACTGAGCGCACCGCACCGACCACTGTGGACTTGCCGATGCCGGCCTCGCCGGTGACGAACACGACCGAGCCGTGGCCGTCGAGGGCCTGCCGGGCCGCGGCGCCCAGCTCGGCCAGCTCGTGCTCCCGTTCCAGCACTTCTAGGTACGTCCCTTCTCCGACCTAGGTAGTTCACACCGATTCCGGCACGAGCCGACACCCGTAGAACGGATTCATGACAGTTGACGAGCAAAAACTCATGCAATTCGTTCACCGTTTCGTGGGCGACCTCGGCGCCACGATGGCCGCCGGAGGCATCGTCATCGGCGACCGGCTGGGCCTTTACAAGGCCCTCGCCGGATCACCGGCGAAGCCGGAGGAACTCGCCGAGAAGACCGGCACGGCACCCCGGTACGTCGAGGAGTGGCTGCGCGGTCAGGCCGCCGGTGGTTACGTCGAGTTCGACCCGGCGACCGGCACGTACTCGCTCACCGAGGAGCAGGCTTTCGCGCTGACCAATCCGGACGGCCCGATCTTCGCTCCCGGCGCGTTCCAGCTGGCCCTGGGCTCGTTACGAGCCTCGCAGAGGGTCGAGTCGGCGTTCCGGACCGGTGAGGGCATCGGCTGGCACGAGCACGACGACGACGTGTTCGCCGGGTGCGAGCGGTTCTTCCGGCCCGGGTACAGCGCGCATCTGGTCGCCGAGTGGATCCCGGCTCTGGACGGCGTCGAGGAGAAACTGCGCCGGGGCGCCCGGGTCGCCGACGTGGGCTGCGGGCACGGCGCTTCCACGGCCCTGATGGCGCAGGCGTTCCCGTCGTCCGACTTCACCGGCTCCGACCTGCACGCCGGCTCGATCGACCAGGCACGCAAGCGGACCGCCGGAGTCCGCTTCGAGGTGGCCGGGGCACAGACCTTCGGCGGCGGGCCGTACGACCTGGTGACCACGTTCGACGCGCTGCACGACATGGGCGACCCGCTGGGCGCGGCACGGCACGTGCTCTCTCAGCTGACACCGGACGGCACCTGGCTGATCGTGGAGCCGGCGGCCGGTTCGACGGTCGGCGACAACCTGAATCCGGTCGGGCGGGTGTACTACTCGTTCTCCGCGTTCCTGTGCGTACCCAGCGCGCTTTCCCAGGAGGGTGGTTACTCGCTGGGCGCCCAGGCCGGCGAGGAGCCGATCCGCCGGCTGGTCACCGACGCCGGCTTCACCCGCTTCCGCCGGGCCGCCGAAACACCCTTCAACATCGCCTACGAAGCTCGTCCATGAATTGATCACTGTGTGAGCGGGTAGATAATGCTGTCGACCAAGGGAAAGGACCTCGCGTGACGGACGTACCGCTCTACGCCAAGCTGGGATTCACCGACGCCGAGTGGGGGCTGATCGCCGGCCTGCCGCAGTCGGTGCTCACCGCGGCGAGCGCCGCCACCCACGACAGCGCCCGCAAGACCCGTGCCGAGGTGGCTGCCGGTCTCGACCGCATCTCGGACGCCCGCGCGTCGGCCAGTCAGCTGGTCTCCGCCGCCGCGTCCGCCGCTGTGGGCGAGGCCGGTGACCCGGAGCTGGGTGAGGAACCGCCGGTCATCGAGCCGAGTGACCCGGCCGGTTACGCCGCTGATGTGCTGGGCCGGGCCGCCGAGGTCGCGACGCTGCTCTCGATCAAGGCGTCGGCCGCTGACGCGGAGACCTACAAGCACTGGCTCGTCGAGATCGCCGACGAGGTGGTGGGCGCCGCCTCGACGGGTGGTGTGCTGGGCATCGGCGGCGACACGGTCACCGAGAACGAGCGCACCTTCCGCGACGATCTGGCCAAGATCCTCGCCGGCTGAACACCCGCTCGCCTGGCCGCGATCCTGTCAGGATCGCGGCCAGGCAGGTGAGACCATCGAAGAATGACGGTCGACGAATATGCGCAGGCCCGCCCGGCCGCGCCGCTGCGGCCGTTCATCGGGTTCTACTCCGGTTACCGGCAGCGCGGTCTGCCGCCGGGACGGCATCGGGGGCTCCCTTCGCCGTACCTCACCCTGATCTTCACGATCGATGATCCTCTCGTCGTGGCCGCGCATCCGGATCCGCGCCAGGCGCCCGGCCGGTTCGACGCGCTGCTCGGCGGCCTGCATCTGACGCCCGCGCTGATCACCCACGACGGCCGGCAGTCCGGCGTGCAGGTCGCGCTCTCGCCGGACGGGTGCCGCGCGCTGCTCGGTCTGCCCGCCGCCGAACTCGCGAACCTCGACGTGGACGCCGCGGCCGTTCTCGGCGAGAGGTTCGTCGGCGAGATCCGGGAGCGTCTGGTGGCGGCTCCGGACTGGCCGGCCCGCTTCGCGGTCCTCGACACCATGCTGGGCTCGCTCGCCCGGGACGCTTCCGGCTTCCATCCCATCGGGTACGCGTACCGCAGGCTGCTGCGCCACGACGTGCCGATCGCCGAGCTGGCCGGTGAGGTGGGCTGGAGCGGGCGGCACCTGACCGGCCGGTTCCACGCCGAGCTGGGAGTGCGCCCGAAACAGGCGGCCCGGATCGCCCGTTTCGACCGGGCCCGCAGGTCGCTGCGGCCGGGGGTGCTGCTGGCCGACGTGGCGGCCACGCACGGGTACGCCGACCAGTCCCACCTGGTCCGGGACTTCCAGGCGTTCGCCGGGTGCTCGCCGACGACATGGCTGGCCGACGAGTTCGGTTTCGTCCAAGCCATGCCGCTGTCACCGGGCGACGATGGGTCTCATGACTGACACGATGGTGTGGCCGACCCTGCAGGCGAACGACGCCCGGGCGCTGATCCGGTTCCTGATCGACGCCTTCGGCTTCCAGGAGAACGTCGTCCACGGCGACGGCGACCAGGTGGACCACGCCCAGCTGGACTGGCCGCTGGGCGGCGGGATCATGCTGGGTTCCGGCAAACCCGGCTCGGTGTGGTCGCTGAAACCGGGGACGTTCGGCGCCTACGTGGTGACCGACGACGTCGACAAGCTGCACGAACGGGCCGCGGCGGCCGGAGCGGAGATCCTCAAGCCGCCGTTCGACACCGATTACGGGTCACGGGACTTCACCGCCCGCGACCCGGAGGGCAACCTGTGGAGCTTCGGAACGTACCGCGGCGAATCAGCACGGGTGGGGTAACCCGTCCGGGCCGATCGCGGCAAGGGCCTGGTTGACCTCGGTCGGCGTGGCCACCTGCTGGAAGGCCGGTCCGAGCATCAGCTCGACGGTGTCGTCGCCCTGCCCCGGCACGAACACCGTCTCGGCCTGCCCGATCAGATAGGCCTGGACCAGGACGGCCTTGCCGACCCCGGCCGGGCCGTACCGGATCACCGCGACCGTGTCGTTGGGCAGCGGGTTGATCGCGGTCTGCCCGCTCGCGACGAATCCCCGGGTCCGGAAGTCCCCGGCCACCTCCTCGGCCCGGGTGTCGCCGACGACCCGGATCGTGACGTCGCCGGGCGCGCTCGGAAGGGTGAGGTCGACCGGGACAGCGCAGATCGTGACCGGCAACGCGTTGCCGGGGGTGTCCACCTCCGGCGGCTGCCGGGTCACCAGGGCACCGGCCGCCACCACGGCGACCAGCGACAACGCCGCTCCGGCGGCCGCCGTCCGGCGGCGCAGCGCGCGGCGGCGGCCCTGTGCCCGGACGTCCGCGGCCGGGGCGAGCAGCACACCGTTCACGTCGTCCTCCAGCTCACCGAGCACCTCACGGATGTCACGCGACATCACTCACCTCCACGTCGCTGAGCAGCAGGGCGAGGGCGGCACGGGCCCTCGACAGCCGGGCTTTCACGGTGCCGGCCGGTACACCCGCGCTGGCCGAGATCTCCTGGACCGACATGTCGAGGAGGTAGTGCATGGCGATGGTCTGCCGCTGTGCCTCCGGCAGCCGCTGGAGCGCGGCGACCACGGCCACCCGTTCCGGTGACGGTCCGGCCGCGGCGTCGCCGGGTGGGCCGAGCCGGATGTGCGCGGCGAGCCGGCGGCGCAGGCCACGCCAGCGGTTCGCGGCCAGGTTCCAGGCCACCTTGCGGACCCACTGCTCCGGGCTGTCATATCCGGAGACCTTCGGCCACTGTTGCCAGGCTCGGGCGTACGCCTCCTGGGTGATGTCCTGGGCATCGCCGAGATCACCGCAGACGGCGTACACGTGTAAGAGCACCCGGCGCGCGGTGCCCGTATAGAACGCGTCGAAATCCGCGCTCTCCCCGTCAGGTCTTCGCATACTTGGATACACACCGATGCAGGTGGGGCGGTTGCATCAGTTTTTCCCGAGCAGGCCACGTTCGAACGCGGTGGCGACGGCGGACGCTCGGTCGCGGACACCCAGTTTCGCGTACGCATGAAGAAGGTGTGTCTTGACGGTGGCCTCGCTGATGAAGAGCCGTCCGGCCGTCTCCCGGTTCGTGCAGCCCTGCGCGATCAGCGTCAGCACCTCCAGTTCGCGCTGGCTCAGCGGCTCTTTCGCCGGTGACCGCAGCTCGCCCATGAGCCTGCCGGCGACCGCCGGGGAGAGCACCGACTCACCCCGGTGTGCCGCGACGACGGCCCGGAACAGGTCCTCACGCGGGGTGTCCTTCAGCAGGTAACCGGTGGCCCCGGCCTTGATCGCCGGAAGCACGTCACCGTCGGTGTCGTACGTGGTCAGCACCAGCACCCGGGCCGCCGAACCGGCCGCTTTCAGCTCGCGGATCGTGGTCACGCCGTCCATCACCGGCATCCGCAGGTCGAGCAGCACGACGTCCGGGGTGACCGCGGCGGCGACCGCCAGCGCCTCCCGGCCGTTGCCGGCCTCACCGAGCACCGTGAACCGATCGTCGGCGGCGAACATGCCGCGCAGCCCGTCCCGGACCACGGGGTGATCGTCGACGATCAGCAGGCGGATCATGCGGCCACCCCGATGGTGATCGCCGGGACGCAGACCGAGAGCGCGGTCCCGCCGCCCGGCTCGGACTCGACCTCGAGGCTGCCGGCGATGCGGGTCAGCCGTTCACGCATGGCGTGCAGGCCGTACCCGCCCTCCTCGCTCGCCTCGCGCGGCTGCTCCGGGTCGAAGCCGGAACCGTCGTCCCGGACGTCCAGGGTCACCACGTCCTCCATGTAGGAGAGGGTGAGGCCGACCCGGCCGGCGCTCGCGTGCTTGGCGACGTTCGCCAGCCCTTCCTGGGCGGTACGCAACAGCGTGGCCTCGATCTCCGGGAGCAGCCGGCGGGGAACGCCGGTGGTGGTCAGGTTCGCGTTCACCCCGGCGCGCTGCGACCAGGTCTGCACGACCTCGCCGAGCGCGTCCGGGAGGTCGGTGCCGTCGAGTTGCTGCGGGCGCAGGGCCTGCACCGAGCGGCGTGCCTCGGCGAGGCTCTCCCGGGCCAGCCGCTTCGCGGCGGTGAGGTGGTGGTCCCGGCCGGCGGCGCCGGCCTCGGCCGCCTCCAGCTGGGTGACGATGCCGGTCAGGCCCTGTGCCAGCACGTCGTGGATCTCACCGGCCATCCGCTGCCGCTCGTCCAGCACACCGGCTTCCCGGGCCTGGACGAGCAGCTGGGCGTGCAGTCCGGCGTTCTCTTTCAGCGCCGTCTCGAGTTTCCGGTTCGCCTCGGCCAGCTCCACGATCACCTGCGCCCGGCGGATGGAGTTCTTCTCGGTCTTGATCTCCACGTAGAACATCACGCCGGCGATCAGCACGTTGAGGGCGATCGCGAAGCCCCAGAAGATGTACCCACCCTCGGCGGAGAGGGTGGGCACGCCACCGACCTGGGAGAGCGCCGCGATCGACGCCACCGGGAGGACACCGAACAGCCGCCAGAAACCATCGAGCGCCAGCCCGATGAACAGGTACCCGGTCCAGGTGAAGAAGCCGAAGAGCGGATGCATCCAGACCATGAGAGCGTAGAAGCCGATCATCCCGGTCAGGAAGATCAGCATCGGCCCGCGGCGCTTCTCCCACTGTGGATGGCCGGTGATCCAGAAGGCGATCCAGGCCGCCGCGGCCGCGGACACCGACAGGATCGCCCAGACCGGTGGCTTGTCGACGAAATTCGGGCCGACGGCCAGCACGAGCGCCGTCGAGATGACAAGCGTCCCGTACGGCAACCAGGTCCGCCACGCCTCACGGGCACGGACCGAGCCCTCCTGCTCCGCCGTCGCCAGCATCCCGCCTCACTCCCACCTGAAGAGCTTCGCCGCCGCCGCACCGAAGATGAGCAGGTACCCCAGGAGCACCGTAACCGACAGCAGGTTCGGCCAGTGTCCGGTCATCGCCTCGTGCATCAGACGTTCGCCGGCGGCCAGCGGGGTGAAGTCGGCGATCCGCTGCACCACGTCCGGCATGACCTCGCGCGGTGCGTAGAGACCGGCCAGGAACATCAGCGGGAAGAAGAGGATCAGGCCGATCGCGTTTGCCGCCTTGCCACTCGGCGCCAGCGCCGCGATCAGCAGGCCCACCGCGAAGACGCCGATGACGGCCAGCAGCACGGCGACCAGGAAGGCGAGCGGCGATTCCGGCAGCGGTACGCCATAAATGATCCCGGACACCAGGAACACCATGATCGAGGAGAGCACCACGGTGATCGCCGAGAAGGTGAGCTGGGCCCCGAGCAGCGCGACCGGGCTGACCGGCGTGGTGGCGAGCCGGCGCAGGATGCCCTTCTCCCGATAGGTGGCCAGCACCGTCGGCATGCCCTGCAAACCGATCATGGCGATGCTCAGCGCGATCACGATGCCGGCGTAGACGTCGACAACGCGCAGGCCGCCCAGCTCGGCGCTCGGCTCCCGGAACGACGGGACCGCACCGAGGATCGTGATCAGGATGACCGGGAAGAGGAACGCGAAGAAGAAGTAGACCGGCTCACGCAGCGCGGTACGGAACTCGGCGACAACAAGCTTCCTGAAGACCTTCATGACGATGACTCCTCGGAGGTGCGGCCGGTGAGGCGGACGAAGGCATCGTCGAGAGTGGCCTGTTCCAGGCGCAGCTCGACCGCGACGATCCCGTTGACGGCGAGCACCGAGGTGACCGCGTGCAGCAGGTTGCCGGTGCCGGTGACCTCGATCCGCTCGCCGTGCCGGGTCAGCCGGCTCACCTCGGGCAGCGCGGTGAGCATCTCGTCGGGGATCGGGGCGGACGGCCGGAACCGGATCGTCTGGTCCGGGCTGGCGGTCTGCTCGACCAGGCCGGCCGGGGTGTCGAGGGCGACCACCTCGCCGTGGTCGATCACCGCGATCCGGTCGCAGAGGCGCTCGGCCTCCTCCATGAAGTGGGTGACCAGCAGCAGCGTGACCCCACGGTCGCGGACCGAGGAGATCAGCTCCCAGGTGTCCCGGCGTGCCTGCGGGTCGAGGCCGGTGGTCAGCTCGTCCAGGATCGCGATCCGCGGATTGCCGATCAGCGCCAGGGCGATCGAGAGGCGCTGCTTCTGCCCGCCGGAGAGCTTGCCGAAATACGCGTTCAGCTTCTCGTCCAGCCCCAGGTCACCGGCCAGCTTGCGCCAGTCGGCCGGGTCCGGATAGAACGCGCTGTAGAGCTCCAGCACCTCCCGGACGGTCAGCTTCTCCTGCAACTCACTCTCTTGCAGTTGCACACCCACTTGGGTACGCAAGGAGCGGTCCCGCGGCTCGCGACCGAGCACCGTGATCGTGCCGGAGTCGGGCGTGCGCAGCCCCGCGATGCACTCCACAGTGGTGGTCTTGCCGGCCCCGTTCGGGCCCAGAATGCCGAAGATCTCGCCGGGTTCGACAGCGAAAGAAACGTCTCGGACAGCGACGGTGTCCCCGTACCGCTTACTGAGGTTCTTGACCTCGATGACTGTCATGCATACATCATCAACTATGGGACTCGGTGTCCGAATCGACCGGCGAGTGAGACCGGTCGTCCACCGATCGGTTGATGCCGGGTTACGCCACCGCTTCCTCGGTGCTGGCCGGCGTCCGGCGCAGGCTGGAGTAGACCGAGCCGACCTGGGACGCGACCCGGCGCCATGAGTACGCCTGACGGGCCCGGTCCAGCGCGGCTGTCGCGTACGTGAACCGGCGCACCTTGTCGTTGATCAGCCGGCGCACCGCACCGCCGAGAGCCCGGGGGTCACGAGCCGGGACCAGGTCACCGGTCAGCCCGTCCACCACGGTGTCGTTCAGCGCGCCCACCGCGGTGCCGATGATCGGCACGCCGCAGGCCATCGCCTCCAGCGCCGACTGGTCCAGCGCGTCCTGGTCCTGCCAGGGCGCGGCCACCAGCAGGTCCGCCGAGCGGTACCACTCCGGCATGTCCCGGTGCGCGACCGAGCCGACCAGACGGAACCGGTCCGCCACCTTGAACTGCTCGGCGAGCGCCCGCAGCACCTTGGCGCCCGGGTCCGACTTCAGCTGCTCCGGCGGCGGGCCACCGACCACCACGACCTCGGCGCCGGGCACGTACCGCATCGCTTCGAGGACGTCACCGAAGCCCTTGCGCTCGACAAGCTTGCCGACCGAGAGGATGCGGGGCCGCTCCGGGTTCCGCTGCATGGCCGGGCCGTCCGGGGTGAAACGGTCACTGTTCACACCGGCCGGGACGATCGAAAGACGCTCCCTCGGTACGCCGATGCGCACGAGTCCGCGTACCTCGTCCTGGCTCTGTGCGACGACCCGGTCCACCGCGCGGCCGAGCGCGCGCTCGTAGCCGGACCGCGACGGGCCTCGCGCGTCCTTCGGCCGATCGTCCAGGCCGGCCAGTTCGTGGAACGACTGCACCACCGGGACGCCGATCTGGCGCGCCGCGGTGACCGCGGCCAGGCCACTGGTCCAGAAATGGGCGTGCACGACGTCCGGCGACCAGTCGCCACTCCACTGCTCACCGAGCAGCCGCGCGAACTCGCCCATGTGCGGCAGCAGAAGATCCTCGGACAGCGGCTGAGCCGGGCCGGCGGCCACGTGCACCACCCGCACACCGCTCGGGGTCATCGCGACCTCAGCGGTCTCCGAATCCGTGCGCCGGGTGTAGACGCGCACGTCGTGGTCGAGCTCGGCAAGCGCGTCGGACAGCTCGGCGACGTGCGCGTGCTGACCGCCCGCACCCAGCGGGCTGGCGTGCTCGGAAATCATCGCGATCCGCACAGTGATCTCCTCCACCGGCTCAGGTTCCGGCTCCGGTCGTTCCGGCACGCCGTAAGCGGGGCGGAAAGAGCGAGCTCGAGTACGCGGACCGGATTGCCCGAGAGCCTCATACGTAAACATCGGCCGATCGTTACAAGGCCCTCCAGCAGGGTAATCCCGAATCCGTGGCAATCGTGGCGCGTACCGTAAAGGCCCCACCCGAACGAGTCTTCGCCGTCCTCGCCGACGGCTGGACGTACAGCGACTGGGTGGTCGGCACCGTACACATCCGGGACGTCGACAAGTCCTGGCCGAACCCCGGCTCGAAACTGCACCACAAGGCAGGGCCCTGGCCGCTGTCCCTGCACGACTCGTCGACGGTGCTCTCCTGCACTCCGGACAAGGCGCTGCGGCTGAAGGCCGGCCTGTGGCCGCTGGGCGAGGCGATCGTCGACATCCGCCTGGAACCGGCCGACGGAGGCGCCTCGACCCGGGTGGTGATCGAGGAGGACTTCGAGGCGGGCCCGCTGCAGTGGGTGAGCAACAAGCTCAACGACCTGCTCCTGCACCGCCGCAACATCGAGACCCTCCGCCGCCTGGCCGACATCGCCGAACGCAGCGACTGATCAGGGCTGGGCCGAGCGGTCGAGGTAGAGCCTCGCGTAGCGGTCCAGGATCGGACCGATCCCGGTGAACGCCACATCGGCGAACTCCTCGAAGACGTCGCGATAGAACTGAACGTCCGACACCACCTGAGATGACAGCGCGGTGTTGAAAAGGTCCATCATCACCCATTTGTCGTCGAGCAGCTCGAAGCCGTTCAACGGCGGCAGGGCCAGGGCCGCGTCGGCGGGAATGATGCCGATCGAGACGTTCGGCCGCTTCGCGATGTCCCGGATCCTCCGCACCTGAGCCACCATGTCCTCGGGGCTGCCGAGCCGGTTGCTGAGCGTCGACTCGGTCATGATGAATCGGAAGCTCTTGTCGGGGATCTTCAGGATGCGCTGGCGTCGCAGCCGTCCGGCGACGGCGTCGGCCAGGTCGGCCTCAGCTGTCTCCGAAGCGCCGTCCGGCTTGCGCGGACGCATCACGGCTTCGGCGTACCCGCTGGTCTGGAGCAGTCCTGGCACCAGTGCGGGCTGAAAGACCCAGATCTCCCGGCAAGCCAGTTCCACCTTGGCGATGTCGGCCTGGCGGCGTGCCAGCCCGCTCTCCCCCGGCCGCCACTGTGTCATCCGGTCCGCATCAGTCCGGCGGACACCGTCACGCGTGACCAGGTCTTCGATCTCCGAAGCGGACATCCGGAGCGCTTCAGCGAGCGTGCGCACGTCTTCCGGCGTCACCGCGGTACGGCCGGTCTCGATCCGGGAGACCTTGGCCTGGGTCAGACCCGTACGCTCGGCCAGCTCGCTGCCGCTGAGTCGCATCGCCTCCCGGCGATCCCGGAGCACGCGGCCGACCGGATGATTCCCAGGAGAGCCGGACTCGGGGTCTTCGTCGGTCAAGTCCGGCCTCCCGCTCTGTCGGTTTCGGTCAGCTCCGTGAACTCAGGACGGCGTCCCGGCACGGAGCGCGTCAGCCAGCAGCTCGATCGGGATCTCGACCAGCTGCTCCCCATCGGGTGTCCGGACGCCGGCTTCAGCGGGGGTGACCGTGTACCCCTGCACCACCAGGGTGCCGCGGTTCGTCGAGTAGACCGTGGGGCATGTGCCGGTGGCGCAGGTGACAGCAAGCGGGGTCAGGACAAGACCTGACATTTCATCATTTGACATGACGCCAGAGTCTCACAGAGATCTTGCAGAAATGCAGCTTCGTCCAGGTGCAACGCACGCACCCGTCCGTGCATGCATGACGCTAGCGGCCCCGCCCCGACATCAACAGCCTTCTTCGCCATGTGGCAATCTGCATCCCGCCTAAATGCCATCTAGCTGGTCATTTAGAAGGCCATCGAGGTTTTGCACCTTCCGCACAGTGCATTGCACTGGATCTCAGATGTCATGCAGTCTTCGATGCAGAGGCGCGCTGCACCGCCTCGTAATTCATCCGGCCGGGTGCCCGTCATACCGCTCCGCCTCCACCGTTCTGTGGTTCAGGGATAGGGGTCCACCATGTCGCCGCACCAGAACCTGCTGTACATCGCCGTCGCCGCCTGCATCCTGCTCGCGCTGCACATGGTCAAACGCATCCTCACGCCGATGGGTGCGCTGTTACGGGTAGCCGGCGCTGTGACCGTCGTCGTACTCGCCCTCGTCACAGCATTCGCGCTCGTGATCGTCTCCCTGGCCGGCAGCCTTTGACCGCGCTCAGCCGTAGACCGCCCGGTTCGCGCCGGTGATCACGGCTCGGTACAGGTCGCCGGTCAGTGCGCGGTCCCTCGCCAGGGCGGCCCGGGCGGCGTTGGCGCCCGGGGCGCCGTGCACCCCGCCGCCGGGATGGGCCGACGCGCTGCCCAGGAACAGGCGGTCGACCGGGGTGTCCGCGCGCCCCAGGCCCGGGATCGGCCGCAGGAACAGCTGCTGGAACGCCGCCGACGTGCCGCCGCCGAGTGCCCCGCCGACCAGGGACGGGTTCTCCCGCTCCAGGTCCGCCGGGGAGAACACGTTCCGGCCCGCCACCTGACTCAGGAAGCCCGGCGCGTGCTGCTCGATCACCTGCTCCATCCGCTGCACGTGCTCGGCGATCTCGTCGGCCTTCCACGACTTGCGGTGCGGCAGGTGGGTGTACGCCCACAGCGACTCGGTTCCCTCCGGGGAGCGGGTCGCGTCGGCAGTGCTCATCTGGCCGAGCAGCAGGAACGGTTTCGGCGGCAGCTCACCGGCCGCGAGCTGGGCCGCGTACTTGGTCAGGTCGTTCAGGTCGGCGCCCAGGTGCACGGTGCCGGCGCCGGCGGCCGCCGGGTTCTTCCACGGCATCTTGGTAGGCACCGCCCAGTCGACCTTGAGGGTCGCGCCGTCCCAGCGGAAGTGGTCGAGGTCCTCGACCATCCGAGGCGGCAGCCAGCGTTCGCCGACCAGGTCGAGGAAGAGCGCCGGGGCAGGCACGTCGGCGATCACGGCGCGCTTGGCGCGCCAGTCACGGCCATCGTGGGTACGCACACCCATGGCCCGCCCGCGAGCCACCAGAACCCGGCTCACCGGCGCGTCGTAGACCACCTCACCACCCCGGGCCTCGAGACGGCGGACCAGCGTTTCGGTGATCTGCTGTGCGCCGCCGATCGGCACCGGCCAGCCGTACTCCTGGCCGAGCATGGTGAGCAGCCAGCCGTAGACCCCGCCGCCGGCCTGCTCCGGGGAGAGGTCCGTGTGCAGGGCACAGCCGGCCAGGGCGAGGGTGGCGCCTTCTCCGTCGAACAACTCGCCGCCGAGGTCGCGTACCGAAAGGACCAGGCGCCGCGCCAAGCGCAAGGCGCCGCTGAGGCGCAACTCACGCAGCAGGCCGGCGCTGTTGCGGACCGGCGGGAACGGGGTGAAGAGGGTGTCCAGCAGGTGCGCTGAGAGCGAGCGCCACTCGTCGTAGGCGGTGCGCCACCGCTCCCCGTCGCCGGGGGCGAACTGCTCCATCGACGCCATCGTGCGTTCGAGATCGCGGTTGACCGTGGCGGCCCGGCCGTCCGGGAGCAGGTGGGTGAAGACGTCGGGGGCGTGCGTCCAGCGCAGCCCCTGCTCGTCGAGGCGCAGCGACTTCATCACCGGTGAGGCGTACCCCAGGGGGTAGAAGGAGCTGAAGAGGTCGGAGAGGTAACCGGGCGCGGTCACGAAACCGGAGCGGACCGCGCCTCCGGGCTGCGGGGTCGCTTCGAGAACCCGCACCGACCAGCCGGCGTCGGCGAGAAGATTCGCCGCCACCAGACCGTTGTGCCCAGCGCCGACAACGATCGCATCCACGGTCTCCACAGCCCGGACGCTACCCGTCGCACGCCCGGCAAAACTTGTTTAGCGCGTCCCGCCCCGGGCACCCAAAGATCACGGGAAGCGATGAAGGGAGCACCACGTGAGCACCGTTACCGAGTTCGTCGACGTCAACGTCCCGGTACGTACCGCCTACAACCAGTGGACTCAGTTCGAGGACTTCCCCCGGTTCATGGAAGGTGTCAGCGAGATCAGCCAGCTCGACGACGTCCGAACCCACTGGAAGACTGAGATCGCCGGCGTGAAGCGCGAATTCGACGCTGAGATCACCGAGCAGCTGCCGGACGAGCGAGTCGCCTGGCACGCCACCGACGGTGAGAAGCAGGCCGGTGTGGTCACCTTCCACCGGATCGACGAGACGCACACCCGGGTCACCGTCCAGATGGACTTCGACCCGCAGGGCTTCGTGGAGATCGCCGGCGACAAGCTCGGCATCGTCGACCGCAAGGTGAAGGGCGACCTCCACCGGTTCAAGGAGTTCATCGAGAGCCGCGGCGGCATCGAGACCGGTGCCTGGCGCGGCCAGGTGGACCGGCCCGGCATCTGATTTTCGATCCTCGGCCTTGATGGGGCCTAGGTCATCTTGGCTCTGGTCATCTTGGGTCTCGGCGGCGCAGTGTCATGTCGCCGAGGCCCGACCTGACCCGGATGGCATAGCGGTCCGCCGCCCGCCGGTACCCCGGCTCGCGCAGCACCGTCCCTGCCGGGGTTCCGTTGTTGGCGGTCCACGGCGTCACCACCGACCCGGCGCCCTGATCGAACCGGATCCGGAACGGCGCCCCGGTCGCCGCCGTGACGATCGCCGCGCCCACCCCGCCGGTGAACGTGACCGGCACCGTACCGACCGGGTCCGGCAGCGAGAGCTCGGCCAGGCCCGACGAGCCGAGGACGACCCGGTTCACCCGGCCCTGCCGCAGGTTCAGCTGCTGCTCCCCCGCGCCGGCCGGCAGCCGGATGTCCCAGCGGACGTCCCGGTTCAGCACGATCCGCAGCTCGTCCAGGCCATCACCGTCGGTGACCCGTAGGCGTACCACGACCCGGCCGCCCCGGCGGAAGACCACCGGCGTCACTCCGGCATCCGGCGCCGTCGTGATCCGGTAGAGCTGACCTGGCAACGGGGCGAAGCGGACGCGTACCCGGCTTGCCGCGTCGCCGACGGTGAGCCAGGCACCGGTCCTGGCCTGCAGGGGGCCGGCCAGCACCCGGGCCGGCCGATCGACGGCGGGCGCGGCCGGCGCGATGGTCTTGGGATCAGGAATTCTCGGAGGGGCTGGTGTCGGCTGACTGATCGTGCAGGATGCCGTCAAAAGGGCTCCGGCCAGCAACGACAGGCTGGGCAGTAGCACGCTGCGACGGCGGCAGTGCGAGGCGGTGGGCACCATCGGACAACGGGGAATCGGCCGAACGGGTGACGGCGAACCGTCCTGATCGAGGCAAACTGTTCGGGTGCGATCTGCCGGATTTCTGTCTGAACGTCAGCGCCGTTTCGCGTGGGTGGGTTTCCTGCTCGCCGCATTCCAGGCGCCCCTGGCCGCAATGGTGATCGACGACGCGTCGTGGTTCTTCGCCGTCGTCGTGGCGATGCTCGTCGCCACCGTGATCATCGCGGACGACGCCCAGCGTCGCCGCCCCGAGTCAGTCGACTACGCGGAGTAATTCGATCAGGCCTCGTGGCCGGCCCGCCCGTGGGTTCGCCGCTGGTCCTTGAGTTCCGCTTCATACAGGTGCCGGCGCCCCTGAGCCAACTGCTCACGGGCGTCGCGCTCGACCGTGCGAAACTCCGTGTAGTACCCGTCGTCGTACTCCTCGACGATCTGGAACGTCCAGTGGCCCGGGATGACGTTGCGCCCGATCAGCTCCCGCTGGATCCGCTCCGCCACGTCGGTGTGCCCGGACTGCATGAACAGCGACACCGCCTCGTCCAGCATGAAGTCGGCGGTGCCGGTCAGCTGGTGCATCGAGTACAGGTGTCCGCGTACCCTCTCGACCGTCTCCAGGGCCTCACTCAGCTTGCCCAGCGCCTGCACGGTCGTGTCGTCGAGCCCGTCCGGCCGGGTGTGCTGCTCGTCGGTCATCCTGGTCCTCCTTCGGTCCGCTCCTGATCGTTCCCCGCCCTGCCGGGTTCAACCGAGCCGCACCCGAACGAGGACCCGTTCGCAAACTCTCGCTCCATAACGTTCTCCTCATGAATGGCCTGTTCAGCAACGCCGCCGCCCGCTCCGCCCAGCGCTCCGCCCACGCGTCGCTCGCCGACCTCACCGCGACTGTCGGTGTCAGCGGCCTCGCCGCTGCCCAGCAGAACCCCGGATTCATGTCCGTCATCGACCAGCACGCCGCCGGTGTGCGGGACAGCCTCAACGCCGACACCCGGCCGCTGACGGCGATCCTGCTCGCCGCGTACGCCGAAGGTGTCCGCGACGCCGCCCTCCAGCACGGCTGGCAGGCGCCGGAAGGCGAGATCGACTGGTCCGGCGACGACTGGGTGCTGCGCCGCCTGCTCGCGGTCTGCTCCCTGGCCCGCACGCTCCCCGCGTCGAGCTGACCCTGCTCCGCTGACGTGCTGAGGCGCTGAGGCGCTGAGGCACTGAGGCCTTGATCAACGGCCGGTCCTCGGCCCCATCCCCGACCGAATCCGACCGTAGAAGGGGCCGGCTCTCACGAGCCGGCCCCTTCGCTATTGCCCCTGGTGCGTGCTCGCACCACCTCGGGTGACCCCGCGCTTACCGTCAGAACATGACTCCCCGACACACCGCCGACCCCAGCATCGGGTCGCGCATCCAGGCTCGCCGCCTGCTGCGCGGATGGAGCATTCGGTACGCGGCCAGCAGAGCCGGAATCTCGCACAGCACCTGGAGCCGCATCGAACGCGGCTTGCTGGCCGCCGACAACCGCTTCGTCCTCGCCGACCTGGCAACCGCCCTCGAATGCTCCCCGGCCGAACTGGCCGGCGCCCCGGTCCCGGCAAGCGACCGCTCAGCGGTAGCCGCCCACGCAGCAGTCCACGCCATCCGCCAGGCCCTGATCGACCTGGACCTCACCATCCCACCCACTCCCGGTGGCACCGCCGTCACGAGGGCACACCGTGAGCCCTCGATTTCCCGTGGCGAGCCTGGGCGCCCAGTCGCTGAGCTGGCCCGTGCCGTAGCGCTTCTCGACAGCCTGCGGCAGGCCTGCGACTACGCCGGGGCAGCCCGCCTCACCGCGGACCTGCTGCGCGAGCTGCGAGCCGCCACCACCGGATCCGAACGCGCACCGGCCATGCGCCTGCTCTGCGACGTCACCTTCATGGCGTCCTCGGTGCTGCGGAACCTCGGCCATCCCGCGGACGCCTGGCTCGCCGCCGAACGCTGCCGGGACGCGGCCCGTGCGACCGAGGATCCGGTACTGCTGGCATACGCGGCGTACGCCCGGTCGTGCGCGGCCACCGCGTGCGGCTCGTTCGGCTCGGGGCTCGTGCTGGCCGCCCACGCCCTCGACGATCTGGAGCCGCACTCCTCCCGTACGGGGGTGCTGGAAATGCGCGGATCGCTGCAACTGCAGTGTGCGCACGCGAGCCGCGGCCTGAAGCTCCTGGACGACAGCCGAGCCTGGGCCATCGAGGCCGGCGAGCTGGCCCGACGCACCGGCGAGACCACCACGATGGGCCTGTACTTCGGCCCCACCAACGTCGGCATCTGGCGCATCGGCATCGAAGCCGACGGCGGCGACCCCGGCCGGGCCACCGAGATCGCCCGCGCCACCAACCCGGCGATCGTGCCGGCCGGCTTCCGCCAGGTCTTCTACTACGCCGACACGGCCCGCGCCCTCGCTCGCCTGCGCGGCCGCGACCGCGAGGCGATCCGCCTCCTGCTCATCGCCGAACGGGTCGCGCCCCAGCACATCCACACGTCAGCGATGGCCCAGGAAACCACCCGCGCCCTCCTGGACCGCTCCCGCCGAGCAGCAGGCGGCCCCGAACTACGAGCCCTGGCCGAACGCCTCCAACTCACCTGATGCCACACGCCCGCAGCCCTCACCGACCAAGCCACCCCGAGCACGAACAAGCCACCCCGAGCAGAGACGAGCCGCAGCGGTCCGGCGCTCACCGCCCAGACGCAAGCTTCCCGCGTACGCTCACCGCCCCGGGATCGCCGACCGGCGTGGACGAGGACACACGTAACCAGGCGATTCGCGTGGATGAAGCCGCACGTAACGACATCGTGCGGCTTCATCCACGCCAGGGCCGAGACAGGAGCTCACGCACGCGTTCCGTGAGCCCTCATCACCGCCGCCGACCGCTTGCGTGTGCCCGCATCCCGGCCGACGACCGCCAGACCGGGAGCGCCGACGACTGCCAGGCGCGGACGGCCGACGGCTGGGCCTCTCGTCGCTGCACCGGACAGCAGCCGGACAGCCGAATGCCACGACGGCCTCGCGGACGCCGTGCGCACCTCGGGTGGTTACCTCTTCGGTGGTGAGCCGGGGTCTCGGCGGTCCTTGGTCAGCGGCTCGGTCACCTCGTCGTCCGGGTCCGGGGCGATGACCTGGGTCTTCTCCTGGGCGGGCAGGTTCACCACCTGGGTCCGCTCGCCCTCGTCGGCGCCGGTGAGGAGCACTGTCGAGTCCTCTTCCGCCATCCGGACGACGGTCGGCTCCTCGTCGTCCGAACCCTGGGTGATCACGGTCGTCTCCCCGGACCCAGAGCCGGTCACGGTCCCCGACCCGGAACCAGAGCCGGTCCCGGTCTCGGAGCCAGTCCCGGTCACGCTCCCCGACCCCGACCCCGACCCCGAACCGGGGCGGTTTCGGGAGATCACCTCGGTCTCGCGGATCAGCGGCGGCGTGTCCTCCTCGTCCCGGTCGAACCCGGGAATCAAGTGCGGCCGGTCGTCGCGCGGCAGCGAGATCACCTGGGTCTGGTCGCCCGAGTCCTCGCCGGAAGTGCGTGCCCACTGCTCGTCGGCGCTGCGGCGTTCCCAGTCGCGGCGTTCCTCCTCGGCGCGGCGTTCCCGCTCCAGCCGGGCCACCTCGGTGAGCCGGGCCTCCTCGGCCAGCCGCGCCGCTTCGGAAACCCGCGCCGCCTCAGCAGCCCGCGCCGCCTCGGCAACCCGCGCCTCCTCAGCCCGGCGAGCCTCCTCGGCGGCCTCAGCCCGGCGAGCCTCCTCGACACGGCGAACCTCGGCCTGCCGGGCCTCTTCAGCGAGGCGCGCCTCCTCGGCCTTACGCGTTTCCTCAGCCCGGCGCGCTTCCTCGGCACGACGCTGCTCGGCCAGTCTGGCCTCCTCAGCCAGGCGCGCTTCCTCGGCCAGCCGCGCCTGCTCCGCCTTGCGGGCCTCCTCGGCGACGCGCGCCTCTTCCGCCTTGCGCGCTTCCTCAGCTCGCCGGGCCTCCTCGGCCCTGCGGGCCTCCTCCGCGAGGCGTTCCTCTTCCGCTGCCTGCCGGGTCCGCTCCTCCGAGTACGCCCGAGCCTGGTCCCGGATAACCGCCGACTCCGTGGCAGCCCGGTCGAGCCAGCCCTCCCAGCGCTGCTGCATGGGCCTGATCAGACCGCCGCCGACGCCCACGATGATCACGCCGGCGACCGTGGCGAGGATCGTGATGAGCAGCGGCCGGGTCACCGATGTGGCGATGCCGACCTGGTCGAGGCCGGCGATCACACCCAGCGTGACGATCACGACGGCGGCCGCTCTGGCGAGCACCCGTGCGTATCCCAGGCCGCCCAGCGCGTTGACGATGAGGTCGTGGGCGGCGCCCGCGACAGCCGACGCGACGACCACGATGACGACCGCGACGAAGACCTGCGGGAGCCATGAGATCAAGTCGTTGAGCAGGTCACCGGCCGGGTTCGGCCCCCAGAGCCCGAAGGCCAGCTGCAGTGCGAACAGCAGCACCACGAAGAACGCGAGCCGCGCGCAGAGCTCCGCCGGGCTCGATGCCCCGCCCCGGAACAGCCGGCCGGCCGGACCGCGCTGCACCGCCCGATCGAACCCGACGCGCTGCAGCGCCTTGCGGGTCACCGTGCGGGCCAGCCTCGCCAGCAGGTAGCCCACCAGCAGAATGGCCAGGAAGGCCAGCGCGTATGGCAGGAACAACACCACCGACCGCCACATGTCGCTCAGCCCACGGCTCAGCCCGTCCCCGGTCATCCGCCCTCCCTCGGTCGCAGGATCGCCTGCTTCGAACCTTAGGGCTCAGGAGTACCACGCGCCTCCGACAGAAACCGACGACCAGAAACCGACGAGCAGAAACGAACGAGCAGAAACCGACGAGCAGAAACCGACGGCCACGACACCGAACCCAAGCTCGATACACGTTCCCAAGATCACCTTCGGTACCCTTGAGCGCGAAACACGTCGGACACACGACCTGCGTACGGTCAAGAATCGGACGGTCGGACAGTGCGGCATCGTACAAACGGACCACTCGGGATAGGCTTTCTGCATGGTCGGCTCGGGAGCGATCGGGCCGGGCGGCATTCGCCCGGCTGCGATCTCAACGCTGCCCGTGCAGGGGGTCGGGGCACAGCACACCGGCAGGGGCTGCGCGGCGCTGATCCACGCCCACGACTGGTCGGGCACCTCACTGGGCCCGATCACGAGCTGGGACCCGGCGGTGCGAGCGGCCGTCGAGCTGATGCTGGCGTCCCCGGTGCCGATGCTGCTCACCTACGGCCCCGAGTCCCTCGTGCTGCACAACGACGCTTACGCGGACGTGCTCGACGATCTGCACCCCGGCACGCTGGGTAAACCCGCCCCGGAGGCGTTCGGCGAGGCGTGGAGCCGGCACGGCATGGGCGACGTGATCACCCAGGTCTACCGGACCGGCCGGGCCGTTCTGGAGCCGGAGAGCCAGGTCCCGATCCAGCCCGGCGACACCGAGCCCGCTTTCTACACGCAGGGCCATTCCGTGGTGCGGGACTCGCGCGGCGCGATCGCCGGCGTGCTGACCGTGGCCGCCGAGACCACCCAGGTGATCCACCGGCTGCAGAGCCTCGGCCAGCTCACCGCCCGGCTGGCCGGCGCGCTGACCATCGACGATGTGACTCGCGTCGTTCTCGCGTACGCAATGGCCTCTTTTGATCTTGATCACTGCGTGCTGGCGGTGGACGACGGCCTGGCCTATCGCTATGTCCGCCGCATTCGTGGCGAGATGCTGGACGAGGCGGACGAGCGGCTGCCACCGGTCTGGCGGCATGCCGCGGCCGATCCGGTGGCGCCGATGGTGGCGGCGGCGGAGAGCGGGCGGGCGACGTTCGTGGCCGACGGCGAGCCGCTGCGTGACGTGGCGACCGACCGGCATGAGCGCCGGGTCCGCGCGCTGGCCGTCCTGCCGTTGCGCACGCCTTCGGTCCGGGGCGCGTTCACCGTCGGGTTCACCCGGGCGCACACCTGGCTGCCCGCCGAGCGGGCGCTGCTCAACGCCGCGGCCGAGCTGGTGGCGCAGGCCGCCGAGCGCGCGCGGCGGTTCGAGGCCCAGCACGGTA
The DNA here is from genome assembly GCF_003259845.1 of Actinoplanes lutulentus. GTDB lineage: Bacteria > Actinomycetota > Actinomycetes > Mycobacteriales > Micromonosporaceae > Actinoplanes > Actinoplanes lutulentus. Next base: position 442,070 of record NZ_QLMJ01000005.1, on the reverse strand, counting down.
CGGCTCAGTTGCTCCAGCGCAGCATGCTGCCCGAGCACCTGCCCGAGCTCGACACGTTCCGGATCGCCGCGCGGTACGACGTCGGCGTCGACGGCAACGCGGCCGGTGGCGACTTCTACGACGCGTTCCGCCTGGTCGACGGGCGGCTCGCGATGGTGCTCGGCGACGTGGCCGGGCACGACGTGCGGGCGGCCGCGGTGATGGGCCAGGTCCGGGCCGCGCTGCGCGCCATGGCACTGACCGACCCGGCGCCGCCGAGCGTGCTCGCCGGGCTGGACAGGCTGGTCACCTCACTCGGCGCGGAGTCGCGTAACGAAGAGATCTTCGTGACCGTGGTCTACGGGGTTCTCGACCCGGCCGACGGCACGATCACGCTGGCCAGCGCGGGTCACCCGCCGCCGGTGCTGCGCCGCGCCGGGCACCACGGCGAGCCGGCCACCGCCGAGCTGGTGAAAGTGCCGCCGGGCGCACCGCTCGGCCTGGGCGGCCGCTGGCAGACCGGCACGCTGCGGCTGGAGCCGGGCGACACGATCCTGATGTTCAGCGACGGCGTGGTGGAGCGTCGCGGCCATCCGCTGAACGACGGCCTGGACGCGCTGGTCGCGGCCGCGGCCGCCTCGGCGAGCGGCGACCCGCGCAACATGTGCTCGCTGGCGACCGCCGCGGTCGCGGGCACCACCGACGACGACGTGGCAGTGCTCGCCGTCGAGCACGCCGTGGCGATGAGCCGGTCGGCGACGATGCGGGTGCCGGCCGAGCCGACCGGGCCCAGCCGGGTCCGTCAGTGGATGTCGACGCGGCTGCGCGAGTGGTCGGTGCCGGAGCAGGTGATCGGCGCGGCCATCCTCTGCACCAGCGAGCTCACGACGAACGCGCTGCTGCACGCCGGCACACCCGCCCAGGTGCACATCGATCTGAACGGCGAACGCCTCCTCGTCTCGGTCGCCGACACCGGCACCCGGGGCAGCGTCATCAGGGCTCGGGCCGACACCATGGCGAGCCGGGGCCGTGGCCTCGGGCTGATCGAGGACCTGAGCGACTCGTGGGGCACCGACCCGACGGTCCGGGGTTCCACTGTCTGGTTCGAGATGTTGCTGACCCGCGACGACCCGGACAGGTGAACGAGATCATCTCGGGGTAAGAGCGGCTTATGCAGCTCTCCGATGTGGTGTTCGCCCTGGTCGGGGTGGGCGCTCTGCTCGCCGGTGTTCTCCCTCGCCTGCTGGAGAGACGACCGCTTTCCATGCCGATCGCGTTCCTCGCCCTGGGCTTGATCGTGTTCGGCCTGCCTCTCGGCCTGCCGGACGCCGATCCGCTGGCAAACGCCAAGCTGACCGAGCACCTCACCGAGATCGGCGTGATCGTCGCGCTGATGGGCGCCGGTCTGAAGATCGACCGCCCGTTCGGCCGCCGCCGGTGGGCGTCGACCGGCCGCCTGCTGATCATCGCGATGCCGGTGACGATCGCCGCGACGGCACTGCTCGGCTGGTGGTGGGCCGGCCTGGTGCCGGCGTCCGCGCTGCTCCTCGGCGCGGCGATGGCGCCGACCGATCCGGTGCTCGCCGCGGACGTGCAGGTGGGTGAGCCGACCGACGAGGAGGACTCGGAGGACGAGGTCCGGTTCGCGCTGACCAGTGAGGCCGGCCTCAACGACGGCCTGGCGTTCCCGTTCGTCTACGCCGCGATCGCGATCGCCGCCCACGGCCTGGACCCGGCGGGCTGGCTCGGCGAGTGGGTACTGAAGGACGTCCTCTACAAGGGCCTGACGGGTCTCGCCGGCGGCGCGCTGATCGGATGGCTGCTCGGCAAACTCTTCTTCCGCGCCAAGCGCGACGCGCTGCGACTCTCCCGACACTCCGAGGGCTTCCTCGCTCTCGCTGCCACTTTCCTTGCGTACGGGGTAACCGAGGTGGCCGGTGGCTACGGATTCCTGGCGGTTTTCGTGGCGGCTCGGGCGATCCGCGCTGCCGAACGGTCGCATGAGTACCACCAGGTGCTGCACGATTTCGCGGAGCAGACCGAGCGGTTGCTGACCGTCCTTCTGCTGCTTCTGCTCGGCGGCGCGATGGTCAGCGGCCTGCTGGCGCCGCTCACCTGGCAGGCCGCCGGCGCCGGTCTCGTCCTGATCTTCCTGGTCCGCCCGCTGGCCGCTTTTGCCTCTTTGCAGGGCGTACCGGGCACTCGGGCAGAACACTGGGTGATCGCGGCGTTCGGGATCCGTGGCATCGGATCCTTTTATTACTTAGCGTACGCAATGACACACGCGAATTTTCCTCGCGCCGACCTCGTATGGGCGACTGCCGCATTCGTCGTCGTCGTCTCGGTCGTCCTTCACGGAATCGCCGCGACGCCCGTGATGCGTTACCTGGATCACTCGACCGCTCACGCTAGGTAATACTTTTCTGCTCTAAACCGGACAATGAACCGTGCGGTGGTGACGAAGCGTATTCAGTGCCGTAGAGTGCTCAGGTAACTGGGGATGTCCACCATGGAGCGGCACATGCGGATCAGAGGCTATGCACCCTTGACACCCTGCTGGGTGGAACTGGCGAGTACGGACCCCGCACGGGCTGCGGAGTTCTACGGAGAGTTGTTTGGCTGGGAGTCTGCGGGTGATCGGTTCAAGCTGGGGGGCCGGGCCGTGGCGGGGCTCACCCGCAGCACGCCGGAGCGGTCCGACGGCTGGCTCACGCACATCAGCACTCCCGACCTCGAAGAGACGCTTGAGCAGGTCGCCCTTTCCGGCGGCTACTGCCTGAGCGGCCCCTCCGAGGCGCACGGCGGCCGGCGCGCGATCGTTGCGGACCTGGCCGGCGGCACGATCGGCCTGTGGGAACCGGCCGATTTCGCGGGCGCACAGGCTCGCGATGAACCGGGCACGATGTCGTGGCCGGAACTCATCACTGACGACCCGAGCAGCGCGGCCCGCTTCTACGGCTCCGCGTTCGGGTGGCTGCTGCGTCACGAGTTCGGCACCGGCGAGTGGCTGAACCACGGGCACGACGCGATCGCCGGGCTGGCGGCCGGCTTCCGCGGCGCGTGGTGGCGCGCGGCCTTCCAGGTCGCCGACATCGAAGAGGCGGCCGATCTCTGCGAGCGGCTGGGCGGAGCCATCATCTCCGAGCCGGCCGAGGCGGGGCTGAGCGCCTTCGCCGAGCTGCGCGACCCGTGGGGCGCGCGGTTCACGGTGGCCGCGCCGGTGCTCCACCCGGTCGAGCTCACCGTGTCGCTGGGCACGCTCCCCGCCTGGGAGTGAACGGGATTTTTCGATAAGAGCGAACCGGCCCCCGGGGCCGGTTTTCTTTTGCCCTCGACGTCAACCAAAGTTGACACGCGGCCATCTGTCAACGTAAGTTGACGGCATGACCGAAGCAACCGACCTCGCCGCCGCCGCCGGCAGCGCCGACCCACGGGTCGGCCTCCGCGCGGTCGTGGCGCTCCGCCGCCTCCTGGAGGGCCTCGAGCATCTCCAGGTCGCCAACGCCCGCGCCAAAGGATGGTCCTGGCAGGAGATCGCCGACGCCCTCGAGGTGACCCGGCAGGGCGTCCACAAGAAACACGCCAGGTTGATGCCGATGCAGGACCCACGGGAGGGCTGACATGTTCGAGCGATTCACCAAGGGCGCCCGCACCGCCGTCGTTCTCGCCCAGGAGGAGGCCCGCGAGCTGGGCCACACCACGATCGGCACCGAGCACCTGCTGCTCGCGCTGACCAGCGACGAGCAGAGCGGGGTCGCCACCCTGCTGCGCGAGGCCGGCGCCGACCGGCAACACGTCCGGGACGCGATCGTCCGGCACGTCGGCGACCACACCACCGAGGCCGCCGCCCTCGCCGATCGCGACGCCGAGGACGCGGCCGCGCTCAAGGCGATCGGCATCGACCTGGAGGCGGTCCGGGCTGCGATCGAGGAGAATTTCGGGGCCGGCTCGTTGCGGCTGCCTCATCCCGCGCCGAAGAAGAGGGGGATCTTCGGACGCTTCTCGGCGGGCAGCGGGCACATCCCGTTCTCGCCGCGCGCCAAGAAGGTCCTGGAGCTGTCACTGCGCGAGGCGTTGCGGCTCAAACACAACTACATCGCGCGGGAGCACATCCTGCTCGGCATCCTGCGCGAGGGGCAGGGCCTGGCGATGCTGGTGCTCACCGAGCTGGGTGCCGACCCGGCCAAGCTGCGCGCCGACCTGGCCGGCTCGCTGGAGTCCCGGGCCGCCTGAAAATCTCTAGGTGAGGCGGAGCCGCATCGCCGGGTCGGCGGTGCGGCGGAAGCCGAGCGATTCATACAGCGGCTCACCGTCCTGCGAGGCTCGCAGATCGACGACGCCGACCCCGCGGGAACGGAACCAGTCGGTCAGCGCGTTCATGCATCCGCGCGAGTACCCCTGGCGACGCTGGTCGTCGTCGGTGACCACGCTGAAGACGTAACCGACCAGGCCGCCCGGGTTGCTGGGGCTTCCCAGCCGCTTCTCGATGATGCCGATCACGCAGGCGGCGAGGCCGGCGCCGTCCGCACGGTCCACGACGAACGCGGCCATCGTGGGCTCCGGCTCGGACAAGCGCTCGACCAGCGTCTGGAGGGCCGGCTCGCGCCAGTCGTCGTTCCAGCCGGGCTGCGGGAAACTCTGGAGCATGACAGCGCGGAGACGAACCAGCTCAGTGGCGTCGCCGGGTGTCGCTTGGCGGATCTGCACGTCGCGAGGCTAGCCAAGGGCGGCCGTTTGCGCGTACCGAATTAGGGAGCGCAAGCGGACCGCCCTGCTGGGCCATCGTCAGTCGGTGGGCCATCGTCAGTCGGTGTGCGGGAGGCGGGTCGCCGGGACGGTGCCGAGGCGGCCCTTCTGGAAGTCCTCGAAGGCCTGCTTGAGCTCGTCGCGGGTGTTCATCACGAACGGGCCGTAATGGGCGATCGGCTCGCGGATCGGCTGGCCGCCCATGATGAAGAGGTCGAGCTCGGTCTTCGCCTCGACGCGGATCGCGTCACCGGGGCCGTACGTGGCGAGCTGTCCGAGAGTGATCGGACGCAGGTCAGTGCCGACCCAGCCCTCGCCAGACAGTGCGTAGACGAGCGCGTTGAAGTCGGGCTGCCACGGCAGGTCGAGGCGGGAGCCGGGCTGCATGGTGACGTGGGCCAGGTTGATCGGGGTGTAGGTGGAGCCCGGCCCGACGTGCCCGGCGATCTCACCGGCGATGACGCGGATCAGCGCGCCGCCGTCGGGAGTGGTCAGGAGGGCCGACTGCTTTCCCCGGATGTCCTGATATTTCGGGTCGAGCATCTTGGCGCGCTTCGGCAGGTTCACCCAGAGCTGGAGGCCGTGGAAAAGTCCGCCACTCATCACCAGGTGCTCCGGCGGGGCCTCGATGTGCAGAATCCCCGCGCCGGCCGTCATCCACTGCGTGTCGCTGTTGCTGATCGAACCGCCGCCACCCAGCGAGTCCTGGTGGTCCATGATGCCGTCGATCATGTAGGTGACCGTCTCGAACCCGCGGTGCGGGTGCCACGGGGTGCCTTTCGGCTCGCCCGGCGCGTAGTCCACCTCGCCCATCTGGTCCAGGTGGATGAAGGGATCAAGTTCGGTCAGAGGCACCCCGGCGAACGCGCGCCGCACCGGGAATCCCTCACCCTCGAAACCCTGCGGAGCTGTCGTGAGCCGGCGAACCGGGCGGAAATCGGTCATCGGGTCGAGCCGGGGCAGGCGCGGCAGGACGAGGACGTCTTCGACGGTGATGGCGGGCATGATTCACACCTTCCTGATCTTGGCGAAGACGCGGCCGACAACGGCCAGCTCCTCGTCGTCCAGATGATCGATGAAGCTCTCTCGCACAGTCGCGAGATGCGCCGGGGCGGCGTCGCGCAGCGTCTGCAGCCCGGCCTCGGTGAGCACAGCCTCCTGGCCGCGCCCGTCGTCGGGACAACTCTCCTTGCGAACAAGACCGCGTTTGATCATTGAGTTGATCTGATAGGTGACCCGGCTCGGTGAGAGCACCAGCCGGCTGGCGAGCTCACCCATCCGAATCCGCCGGTCAGGGGCGTCGGCAAGCTCGACCATGACGTGGTAATCGTTCATGCTCAGGCCCGTCGCGGCGCGCAACTCGTCCTCAAGGCGGGTGTGCAGTGCCCAGGAGCTCTCGAGGAAGGTGCGCCAGTGCTGCAACTGGGTCACGCTGAGCGGTTCGGCCATGCCCCGAAGCATACTACTTAAAATCTGAAACTTCAAAACTGAAATTCTTGGGTACAGGGTGAAGCGCGCGCCGTCGCGGGGTGGGTGCTCGGTGCTCGGGCCCGGCGCTCGGGTGCTCGGCGCTCGGGTGCTCGGGGGTGCTCGGCGCTCGCCGCTCGGGCCCGGTGCTCGGGGGCGCTCGGCGCTCGCATTTCGACCGGAACTCGCCAAGGTCGCGCCGCTCCGGCATCAGTCCCGCGCCCCGGCACCCAATCTTGTGAGCTTGCGCCCACCCGTCAACCACAAGCGCACAAGATCGCGGCAACGAGCGGGCCGAAGGCACACGGTAGGCGCGCGACAACCGAAAACGGGAACACACAGTGGGCTCGCAGCAACCGGAGACGGAAGCACACGGTGGGCTCGCAGCAACCACAGACGGGAGCACACGGTGGGCTCGCGGCTCGGGGCGTGTGGACGGGAGCGCACGGATGCTCGGTTCAGCGTGGATGGGGTCGCACGGTTGCGGTCTGTGTGACTTCAGCACGGCCAGGGCGTGGACCCGGGCACACGGTGGCGTTATATGTGCGACCTGATCTACCCTGCGACAGGATCCGGCCGGCTCGGCTGGTCAATGGAAATCCCGCTGGCAGCGGACACTCGTCGTGATCACTTTCTCCGCCCCAGTCCTCCCGTGGCGATCGTGGTCCCCGAACCACACCCCGACAGGAACAGCGGCCCAAGATCTCGCGGGCCAGATCGGGCGTGTCGACTTCGGGTTCGCTACGCCCCCAAACTCGACACGCGCCCCGCGGATCGCCTGCCTTGTGTCGATTACGGGTTCGATACGCGCCTTAACTCGACACATACCCCGCGAACCGCCTGCCCTGTGTCGATTACGGGTTCGATACGCGCCTCAACTCGACACGCAGCGGGACGGCGGGTGCTCGCGGCGTGTTGTCTTCGGCCCCGACGGGCGGAGATCCGGCCCCTACCGCCGGACGAGCTGGCCGCCGGGACGGGCCGAGCGCCGGACGAGCCGACTGCCGGGGCGAACTGGCTTCCAGCGCTGTCTTACGACCGTTTTCGCAGCACTGAGCACCACCCGCAGCATCCAGACCAACCGGTCCACCCAGACCAACCGGTCCACCCGGTCCACCCCACACGGACCACCCGGACCACCCGGGATCAGCCCGACCCACTGGCACGCGGCGCACACGGTCGCCGACCCGTAACGGCCTCCGTCGAAGCTCGTGCCCCTGCCGTCATCGGGCACCCGTGAATCGCTCGTTCTGGATGGTCAGCGCGATACCCCGCCAAAACTAAACGCCTGGGGTCAGGGCATTGTCATGAGGATGGCGGCTGTTCCCGCGAGGACCAACAGGAGGACCGCGATCAGCAGGCCCCTCTCGGTGGATTCGGTAGCGTCAGCGACACTCGTGGTGACCAGCGGCTCACTGCTCATGTGATCTGTTCCTCCGCAGGAAAGGGGGGTCGGCGCTCCGCGTGCGAGCGACGGTCAGGAGGCTTACGGTGAGGGCGTCGTCGACCTCGAAGGGGCTGCAGTGCCGCCGCAAGAATGGCTTCTCACCGCTGCTGAGCGCGGCAACCCGGACACCTCCATACCCACATGGAACACGGGAAACACGGTCGAAGCATTAATTCACGGGCAAAGGTACTTCGATCGGTTGGCCTCGGAAGTGGAGGCCCTCCAAGCGGGTGATCACCTCTTCTTCACCGACTGGCGGGGTGACCCGGACGAGCGACTGCGGGACGACGGCCCGACGATCGCCGAGCTCTTCGCCGGCGCGGCCAAGCGCGGCGTGATCGTCAAGGGACTGCTGTGGCGTTCCCATGTGGACAAACTCGCGTACAGCGAGGAGGAGAACCGCACCCTCAGCGATGACATCGAGGCCGGTGGCGGCGAAGTGCTGCTTGACCAGCGGGTACGCCGGGGCGGTTCACACCACCAGAAACTCGTGGTCCTCCGGCATCCCGGCCGGGAGGAGCTGGACGTCGCGTTCGCCGGTGGCATCGACCTGTGCCACAGCCGCCGCGACGACGACCAGCACCACGGTGACCCGCAGGCGGTGTCGATGGCCGGGGCGTACGGATCGAATCCGCCCTGGCACGACATCCAGCTGGCGTTGAAGGGGCCGGTCGTCGGCACCCTCGACCTCTCCTTCCGGGAGCGCTGGAACGATCCCGCGCCGCTGGACCAGCACGGCCCGATCTCCACGGCCACCGACATGCTCCGGCACGAGGACATGCGCGCCGACCGGCTCCCGCCGCAGCCGCCGGACCCGCCGCCGGCCGGCGAGATGACGGTCCAGGTGCTGCGCACCTATCCGGCCATGCGCCCTGCGTACGGGTTCGCGAAGCTGGGTGAGCGCACCGTGGCACGGGGGTACACGAAGGCGATCCGCCGCGCCCGCCGGCTGATCTACCTGGAGGACCAGTATCTCTGGTCGAAGGAGGTCGCCCAGCTGTTCGCCGAGGCGATGCGGGAGCAGCCGGACCTGCATCTGATCGCGGTGGTGCCCCGGTACCCGGATGTGGACGGCAGGTTCGCGCTGCCGCCCAACCAGGTCGGCCGCGAACAGGCGATCGATCTCTGCCGGAAAGCCGCCGGCGACCGGGTGCACGTTTTCGACCTGGAGAACCACGTGGGTACGCCGATCTACGTGCACGCCAAGGTCTGCGTCATCGACGACGTGTGGAGCAGTGTCGGCAGCGACAACTTCAACCGTCGTTCGTGGACGCACGACAGCGAACTGTCCTGCGCGACGCTGGACGGCACCCGCGACGGCCGGGAGCCCCGGGATCCGGCCGGGCTCGGTGACGAGGCGCGGCGGTTCCCGCGGGAGCTGAGATTGTCGCTGCTGCGGGAGCACCTGGACCGGGCCGACGGTGACGACGCGGATCTGCTCGACCCGCTCGACGCGGTACGGGCGGTGACCGAGACGGCCGACCGGCTGCGCGACTGGCATCTCGGCGGCGAGAAGGGTCCGCGCCCGCCGGGCCGGCTGGTGCCGCACGAGACCAAGAAGATGCCGTGGTACCAGCGGTTCTGGGCGGTCCCGGCTTATCGCTTGGTCTACGACCCGGACGGCCGCCCGTGGCGCGACCGCCGCGAAGGCAAATGGTGAGAGCTAGAACTCGACCCGCATCACCACGCGTCGCGGCGTAGGCCGGCTCACCTCGACGAACCCCGCTTCCTCGAAGATCTTCCGGCTGCCCACATACAGCTCACCCCAGCTGTACTCCCGGCCGGCGGCGACCACCATCGGATAACCCTCCAGCGCCCGCGCGCCCCTCTCCCGCGCGAACCCCACAGCGCTGGCGACCAGCGCACGGCTCACCCCGCGCCGCCGATATCCGGTACGCGTGACGAAGCACGTCACGGCCCACACCGCGGCATCCAGCCGGTTCTCGTCACGACCGGTCCACGGAACCCGGGCCGTGGACAACCGCGGATAAACCGTCCGGGGTTCGACCGCGCACCACCCGGCCGGCTCGCCATCCGCATAGGCGACGAGACCACTGCCTCCGGCCGACTGCGCCCGCAGCCGCCGCGAGCGTTCCGGCACCGGCACCGAACCCCACTCAGCGGCTGTGATCTTGAACCACTGGCACTGGCAGCGGGCCGGCTCTCCGCGCGTACCCAAGATCTTTTGAAGGTCGGACCAGGTCGCCTCGCTGGCAGCGACGACGGAGATGTCCATCTCCGCAGTTTACGGGCGGTGGAGCCGCCACGTCCGCGGCACGAGCAGAGGCCCGGCCGGTTCCAGGGCGGCCCGCCAGGCGCTCATCGGCGGCCGGCCATGCGTCCACCAGCGGTCGCTGAGAGCGAGCGCGACCTCGCAAGCATGCTCCGACGATGCCAGGATCGCGCCATCCGGAAGGACGACAGCAGCAGCAGAGGACGACGACGAGGCCAGGACCGCCAGCAGGCTCTGCTCCCGCCCGGGCACCGTGGCATAGGTGACCTGTCGATGCCACGCCCCCGCCGCGAACCACAGATCCCGATAAGCCATCGCCTCCAGCGGAGCACCCCAGCGCGGCGGCACCACCGGTTCCAACCCGGTCAGCGGCGAATCCGGCGGCGGCGGATGACTACCCGGATGCCGGGCACCCAGCGGCCCGGCGGCGCTCATGAAGCCGGCCGGGCACACCACCGACAACTCTCCCGCCGCCCCGGCCGTGAGAACCGGATGCATCCCGGCGTGCTCGACCGGCGCGACGATCCGGCCGTCCCGGGGCAGCCGATTCATCCAGTGCGGCGAGATCCCGGCCACGCCGACCGTCACGATGATCCGGTCATAACGGCCGTCCGGGCCACCGGTGTACCCGTCGCCGGTCTCCACGCGTACCCCAGTGATCCCGGCTCGGGCAAGTGCTGCGCGCGCCCGATCCGCGACGTCGTCCTGCACGTCCACGGTCGTGACCTCGGCGCCGAGCGTGGCGAGCAGCGCGGCGTTGTATCCGGTGCCCGCGCCGATCTCGAGAATCCGCTGACCGGGCCGCACGTCCAGCGCCTCGATCATCACGGCCATCAGCGACGGCTGGCTGGAGGAGCTGATCGGTTTCTGCCCGCGCAGCTTGGTGACCAGCACGTCGTTGCTGTAGACCGCACGCAGGAACTCGGGATCGGCCGGCAGCACCAGCCGGCCGTCGCGGCGATGGAAGCCGTCCGGCACGAAAACCTCCCGCGGCACCGCGCCGAATGCCTTCGCCAGCGCGGGTGACAGCCGCACACCGTCGTGACGGATCAGATCGAGGTAGTGCCGGCGGGCGTCCTCCATGAATGACACCGTACGAAACCTGACGCCTATACGGTGAGAATCGTGGATGCCGCGCTGGTTGGTTGCACTCTGGAATTCGACGTCACCGAGCCCGCGGAGATCGTGCTGCAGATCGCCGCGGCTTCGCCCGCGACGGAATCACTCACCCTGAGCGCCGACGTCCCGGTCCGCGAGATTCCAGGACGACAACATTTGGTACGCGTACCGAAAGGCGTCCTGACCGTCACCTATGAAGCGACCGTCCCCCTCGGCAACCCGCCGCCCCCGGTGAGCGACGTCGAGCGGATCGTCGCCGGGCGCCCGAGCAGGTACTGCCCGTCGGACCGGCTCGGCGGCTTCGCCCTGAGCCGATTCGGTGGCTTCGGCGACGACACCGCCGCCACGGTGCGGGCGATCACCGACTGGGTGTTCGGGCATCTCGCGTACCAGGGCGGGGTGAGCGGGCCGACCACCGACGCGGTCGACACCCTGCTGGCCGCCGCCGGCGTGTGCCGCGATTACGCCCACCTCGTGGTGACGCTCTGCCGGGCCTGCGACATCCCGGCCCGGGTCGCCGCGGTGTACGCACCCGGGCTGTCCCCGATGGACTTCCACCTGGTCGCCGAGGCCGCGATCGACGGCCGCTGGACGGTCTGGGACGCCACCCGGCTCGCACCCCGCCAGACACTGATGCGGATCGTGACCGGCCGGGACGCCGCCGACACAGCGCTGGCGACGACGCTGTCCGGCATGCTCACCCTGCCCCGCACCGAGATCTTCGCGGTGGCCGCCAGCGATCTGCCGTTCGACGACCACCACGAGCTGGTGCAGCTGCGCGGTTAATCGAGGGCGGCCCGCAACGCCACTTCCACGTCAGCCGCATGATAGGGCCATTCACTCGGCTCGATCTTCGCGAGGAAACCCGCGTAGGTGATGGCCGACCGCAGCGCCGCCACCGGACGCAGCAGTTCGACGGCCCGTAGCGCGTCGCAACCCGGCCACCGGTCGGCCCAGTCGCGCAGCACCCCGGGGTCGTCGCTGAGGCGCAGGATGTCGAAGGCCGGGTTGCCGATGCCCGCGTCACCCCAGTCGACGATCGTCAGGGTGCCGTCGGCGCTGGTCCGCACGTTGCCGGGGTGGAGATCGCCGTGGATGAGGGTGTCCGGGAGACCGCATTCGGCGACGGCGGCGAGCCGATCCGGGAGGCCGTCGAGGAGGTCCGCCAAGCCGGATATTTCGCCTACATACGGTTTTATCGCATCGAGATCGAAGACCCGGTGGTCCGGAAGACCAGCCAGCTCGCCGACCCGTCCGGCGAAATGCGCCTGCACCGGGTGAAAAGCGGCGACCACCTCGGCACACAACGACGGCCCGGCGCCGTAACGGTCCTCCCCCGGCACGTGCGCCAGCAGCGTCCGCCCCTGATCACCGGCCGCCAGGACATAGGGCACCAGGCCCGGCGACACCGCGTCGACCATCCGCAGCACGGCCGGCTCGTGCGCGAAGAACCCCGGCACCTGCTTCAGCCAGGCAACGGGCCTGCCGTCCTCCGGCAGGTCGAACCGCCAGATCGCGGAGAGGTTCCAGGTCCGCTGCTGCACCGGAACCGCCCCGCCGAGACCGATCCGATCCAGCGCGCCGGCCGCCCAGGCCAGCGACGCGGCCGGCCCACCGATCTCGGCGTAGGGCGCCCGCAGCGGATGATCGGCGAGATCAACCTCGACGGGCACAAGGCCGGCCGGGCGCGCGCCGGTCGAAGCCAGATAGGTCACGTGCCCACCCGGCGGGGCCGGCCGGTCACCGTGCAGCAAACGCAGCACGGTGACCTCGACGCCGGCCTTCGTGACGACCTCGGCGACCTCCTGCCACCACGGGGTGACGACCTCGAAAGGCGGCAGCGCGCCGAGCACGACGCCAGCCGGGTCGACCAGGACGAGCGAAACGGTTCTCACTACGCCATTCTGGCCTTCAAATACCCTCGGTCGGCGTCACCCAGCAGACGCAGCCGCGCCATCCCGCCATCAGGGAAGATGTCCAGCCGCACATGCGTCACCGCGGGCACCTTCTCGATCTTGAACCGGTGCGGGGTGTCCGGCCGCAGCGCCACCCGGGGCAGCAGCTCCACCCACTCCTCCGAGCCGGTCCGCTCGTCCCGGCCGGTCAGCCGGGCCGCGCCGGGCGCGTTGCCCTTGAAGTGGCTGGTGTCCAGGTCGGCGAAGCGCAGCACGGCCGGGGCCGCCAGCTTCACGATGATCCAGTCGTTGGCGTCGTCCCGGCGCCGGGACGTCTCCCAGCCGTCGCCCATGTTCTGCGCGAGGCCGGGCATCAGCATCCGCTGCGGGTGGCCGTAGAACATGTTGCTGCAGTCGACCACTGTCGCGCCGTACTGCGCGGCGGCCACGTCGAACGTCTTCGGCAGCAGCGCCGGGTCGGGCACCACCTCGCCGTACACCCGCAGCCGGGCCACCCCGCCGTCCGGGAAGATCCGCAGGCGGACGTGGGTCCAGCGCTGCCGGTCGGCGACCGCGAACAGGTTGCTGCCGTCGCCCTTGAGCTCGGAGCGCGGGACCAGCTCGGTCCACTCGGCCGCTTCCAGCTCGTCCTTGCTCGGGTATCCCTCCACCGACGCCGCCTCGACCGACGCGGCCGGCGGGTAGTTGCCGGTGAAGAACGAGGTGTCGACGTCGACCCCGTGGACGATGCCGGGCGCACCGAGCCGGACCAGCGCGAAGTCGTGCCCGGCCTCGCGGCGGCGACGGGTCTCCCACCCGTCGTAGACCTGTCCCTTGTGGTCGAACGTCTTCGGCGCGTGCCCCGCCGGCGCCGGCAGGACCAGGTGGTCCGCCGCTGCGAAGAACTCGTCGTTGGCGTAGACCACCCCACCGCCGAAAGCCCGCGATGCCAGGTCCGGTAGCCCGGTGAATTCGTCCATCAAATCTCCTCTACTCCGCGCCTTCGCCGCGGAGAAGGAAACGGCCGCCTGCCTCGTCGCCGGTCACCCTGCTGCCGCGCAGCCAGGTCGTGCCCACAACACCCTTCAAGACCCTGCCCGCGTACGGGGTAACCGGGTTCTTGTGGTGCAGTGCGTGCGCGTCGACCGTGAACTCCTCGTCCGGCTGGAATGCCACCAGGTCCGCGTCGGCGCCGACAGCGATCCGTCCCTTCTGCCGCAGCCCGGCCAGATCGGCGGGACGGCGTGACATCCATTTCACCACGTCGGCGAGGGTGTACCCACGGGCTTGAGCTGCGGTCCAGATCACGGGCAGACCCAGTTGCACCGAGGCGATTCCACCCCATGCCGCCGCGAAGTCACCGGACTCCTGCCGTTTCAGCTCCGGCGTGCACGGCGAGTGGTCGCTCACCACGCAGGTGATGAGCCCGTCGGCCAGGGCTTCCCAGAGCTGATCCGCGTTCGCGCCGTCCCGGATCGGCGGGCAGCACTTGAACTCGGTGGCGCCGTCCGGGATCGCCTCGGCGTCCAGGGTCAGGTAGTGCGGGCAGGTTTCGGCGGTTACGCGTACCCCATCGGCTCGTGCGGCCGCGATGAGCGGCAGAGCGGAAGCGGCGGAGAGATGAAGGATGTGCACCCGGCGGCCCGCGGCGCGGGCCACCGCGATCGCGGTGGCGACCGCGGCGTGTTCGGCGTCGGCCGGGCGGGAGGCGAGGAAGTCCGAGTACGCGGCCGAGCTCTCCGCCTCCTGGAGGTGCTCGGGGTCCTCGGCGTGCACCACGAACAGCGCGTCGACCACATGCATGGCCTGGGCCAGCTCGTCCGCGTCGACCGGCGGGAACTCGGGCACCCCGGAGTCGGCGAGGAACGCCTTGAAGCCGAAAACCCCGTTCGCGTGCAACTCGGGCAGGTCAGCGGCGTTGCCGGGGATCGCGCCACCCCAGAAACCGACGTCGACGTGGATCTGACCGGTCGCGGCCGCCTGCTTGATCTTCAGCGCCTCGGCGTGCACGGTCGGCGGCAGGCTGTTCAGCGGCATGTCGATGATCGTGGTGACCCCACCGGCCGCGGCGGCCCGGGTCGCGGACGCGAAGCCCTCCCACTCGGTCCGGCCCGGCTCGTTGACGTGCACGTGCGTGTCGACCAGGCCGGGCAGCAGGGCATCGTCACCGAGATCGACGTCGTCGGTCACGTTCTCGATCTCGGCGTCATAAGGACTGATCGCCACGATCTTTCCGCCTTGGACCACAACCGCTGCCGCACGCTCGCCCTCGGGGGTCAGAACCCGCCGGGACCGCACCACCAGATCAACCATGTACAGACCCTATTAGGGGTTTGTTTCACTCAGGAGATCATCCGCCCAGCCGGGGATTTCGCTACCCGCGGTAGCGGTGTAGCGTCCCGCTCCATGTTGCGTCGGTGGAGGCTCGCGATCCTGGCGGCCATCTGTGGCGTGCTCGTCGCCGCCGTGAAGATCGGTGACGGTTCCCCTGGTGGAGCCGCCTTCCTGCTGTTGCTCTTCCTGGGCCTGGCCCTGGCCGTGTCACCAGGCGTCTTCCCACGCCCGGAGCGCGCCGCCGACGCCGTCCTGGACGGCCGGCCGGTGGTTTACTGGCGGCCCGGCTGCCCGTTCTGCCTGCGGCTGCGCGCCCGCCTCGGCCCCGACGCCGGCCGCCTCCATTGGGTGGACATCTGGCAGGACCCGGAAGGCGCCGCGGCCGTCCGCGCGATCACCGGTGGTGACGAGACCGTACCGACGGTAGTGATCGCCGGTGAGGGTTTCGTGAACCCGGACCCGTCGTGGCTGAAGGACCAGGTCGTCCCGGCGGCCTGACCTGGGTCCACCCCAGAAACTGCTCG
Source organism: Actinoplanes lutulentus (assembly GCF_003259845.1). Classification (GTDB taxonomy): domain Bacteria; phylum Actinomycetota; class Actinomycetes; order Mycobacteriales; family Micromonosporaceae; genus Actinoplanes; species Actinoplanes lutulentus. The sequence continues at coordinate 426,326 of NZ_QLMJ01000005.1, read as the reverse complement.
AACAGGTCGGCCGGCGTCCGTCGCGGCAGGTCGTTCACGGCCTGATCCAGGTTGCCCCACATGTACATGGCGAGCGAAACCCGGTCGGCGCCCTCGGTGAGATGCTCCTGCGCCGGAGCACACGGCCATGCCCGGCCGCACGCCCGGCAGCTCCACGATGGACGCTGCCAGATGTGTTCCGATCTGCGTGGCTTGAAGGATATGTACCTCACCGAATGCCTCCCCGCGTGGTTGACAGGTAGCACGCGGCCACACCCCGGATCGTTCGACCCCACACCGAATTAGGCATGCGCTAAGGTCCAACGTCACGATCAAGTAACGGGGGTTATCGTGGCGCCAAACGAGAAGAACATCGAATCAACAGAGACCCCACCTGCGGCAGCGAAGCCGGCCACCGAGCCGGCGGCCGAGCCCGCAGCGGAGTCGGCAGCAGAGGCGGCGGCAGAGCCCGCAGCGGAAGCCACCGCCGGCTCGGCGGCCGATGCCGCTGCCGCCGTAGAGCCGGAGTCCACGAAGGACCCGGAGCCGGCCACAGAGCCCGCCGCAGCCGCAGAGCCCGCGGTCACAGAGCCCGCCGCGGTCACAGAGAGCGATCCGACCGCCGACAGTGAGCCGACCGCAGAGCCCGCCGCCGAGGCGTCCGCTGCGGCCGAGCCAGAGCCGACTGAATCCGAGGCTGCCCCGGAACCTCAGCCAGTCGACGAGCCCGCCCCGATCGCAGAGACCGAGCCCGTCGCAGAGACCGAGCCGGTCGTGGAGCTTGATGGTGAGACGACCGGTGAGATCAGTGCCGAGCCGCTCATCGATCTCAACGCCCCGCCCCGGGAAGAGCCGGAAGCCGAGCCCGCCGAAGGCCGCGACCCGCAACTGGTGATGCTGAGCGCCCTGGTAGGCGCACTCGCCATCGCCGTGGTGGTCGTCTTCGGAATGATCATCTTCGACCCGGTAGCGCTGATCAGCCTCGTACCGAACTGGTTCGCCGAACCAGGCTCCAGCCGCGTCATCGGCAGCGTCACCATCGTCGTAGTCATGTGCGCCATCGCCCTGGCAGTCCGCCAGCTCTACCTCCGCCGCCGCGGCTGACTCGGCCACAGCCGGGGACCCGCTGCCCACCAACTCTCACCCAGGGGCGGTGTGCTCACGCAAAACATTTGCGCGTGCGTTCATCGCCGCCCGGTGCTCGGCTTTCGCCCGTGGCATGTCGATTTCAGGTGGTCTGCGAGCACCCTGGTCACGCGCTGCCACCACAAAGGGTGGAAAGCACCGAATCCTGGAGACCTGTGGGGCACAGAACACCCACGGATCTCCAAGATCCGGACGGCAACGACAGCACCCCTTGTCTCGCGCTCACCCTCCGTGGCAATCCGAGTAACGCCGGTCGGCTACGAGGCGAGGATCGTGGACCTCACGCCGCCCGACAGGACCCAAGGGCCCTGCCGACAGCGTCCCCGATCTGAGGGCGCCCGCCGTGGTCACGTCCACAGTTCGGCGAGGGCCTTGCGCTGAACTCCGGCCGGTCGCGGGAATGGGCCAGGTCGCAGCGTGGATCAGGTCGCACAGAACGCCACCGTGCGCCCCCAGCCACGCGCATACAAGAGCCCACCGAGCGCCGCCGATCTTGTGAGTTTGTGGCTGACGTGGCGGCGGAAACTCACAAGATCTGCGGCGGAAGGGAACGCAAAGAGGGGCGGTCAGGCCAGGGATGCCAGTTCTGATCTGGGGAAGCCGGCGTCTGCCAGGGCTCCGCAGTCCAGGCCGCGCAGCAGATAACCCGCCAGGGCTCGGGCGGTGGCCGGCTCGTCGGCTATGCCGCTCTCCTGGCGGTTCAGGTAGCGGTGCAGGCGCTCGACCGCTACGTCCCGGCCGTCGCGGAAGAACTCGTAGGTGGCCGCGTAACGGCTGGCCAGCTGGGCCGGGTGCAGGTCCCAGCCCTGGTAGTAACCCCGCTCCAGCGAACGCCGGACCAGCCTGTGGTGCAGCTCCCACGCCGATCGGACCTGCGAGGACGAGCCGACCGGGAGGACGTTGGTGGAGCCGTCGGAGAGGCGTACGCCGGTCTGGGCGGCCGCTGCCTGCATGACGGCCTTCGCGTAATCGGCGGCCGGGTGTTCCATCGACTGATAGGCCGCCGCCACTCCGGCTGCCGCGCTGTAGTCGTAGGTGCCGTAGTGCAACCCCGTGCACCGGCCGTCGGCTGCCGTGATCAGGCGGGCCACGGTGGCGGTGCCGTCGGCGGCCAGGACGGCGGACGGCAGCTCGACCTGGATTTCGAAGGTGAGCGAGCCGGCGCTTATCCCGTACCCACGCTCTAGTTTCTCGCAGAGGGTGACCATGGTGGCGACCTGGTCGGTGCCGCTGACCTTGGGCAGCGTGATGGTGAAAAGCTCCTGGTAGGTGTCCAGGAAGAGGTCGAGGGTGCGCAGCGAGCGGTGGCGGGTGGCCGCTTCCAACGACTTGATCCGGATGCCTAGGAAGGGCGGTTTCGGGCCTTTCGCCAGCAGGAGCGCGGCCTGCCTGACCGCGGCGTCCTCCTGGGCGTCGTCGCGCACGCCGTAACCGTCTTCGAAGTCGACGCGGAGGTCTTCGATCGGTTCCAGTTCGAGCTTCGCCCGGATGGTCGGATCCGGCCACGGGAAGTCGTGCTCGTCCATGGCGGCAAGCGCCTGAGCGCCCCAGTCGGCAAACCCGGACAGCTTGTCGGCGGGTACGTAGACGGTGTGGATCGGCTGCCTACCGGCGCGTTCCCCCGGGTAACGAGCCCGGAGGAACGCGTCGTGGGCAGCCAGGCGCCCGTCGATCTCCTGGTAATCAGAATCGGACAGGCGCACTTTTTCTCCCTAGCGAAATCAGTCGATCGAGTCGTAAGCGGCGCTCGTCAAGAAGTCCGCGAAGTCGTCGGCCAGGGCGACCCGTTCGAACAGCTTGCGAGCGTCGTCGTAGCGGCCCGCCGTCCACGCCTCGTCGCCGATCGACTCGCGGATCGCGGCGAGTTCCTCGTCCTCGATCCGGCCGACCAGCTCGGCGGTGATCAACGTGCCGTCCTCGAGGCGTACCCCGTTGTGGATCCACTGCCACACCTGTGAGCGCGAGATCTCAGCGGTGGCGGCGTCCTCCATCAGGTTGTGGATGCCGACCGCGCCGTTGCCGCGCAGCCAGGCCTCGAGATATTGCAGCGCGACGTTGACGTTGTTGCGCAGGCCGGCCGCGGTGACCGAGGCCTTCAGCGAGGAGACCCCCAGCAGGTCGTGCGCGGAAACGGCCACGTCCGGGCGCTGCTTGTCCAGCTGGTTCGGCTTGTCGCCGAGCACCCGGTCGAAGATCTCCGCGCAGACCGGCACGAGGTCGGGGTGGGCCACCCAGGAGCCGTCGAAACCGTCGCCGGCCTCGCGCTCCTTGTCCTCGCGGACCTTGGTGAGCGCCACCTTGTTGACCTCCGGGTCGCGGCGGCTCGGGATGAACGCGGCCATGCCGCCCATCGCGAACGCGCCACGGCGGTGGCAGGTGGAGACGAGCAGTTCGGAGTACGCGCGCATGAACGGCGCCGTCATCGTCACGGCAGCCCGGTCCGGCAGGATCATGTTCGGGTTGTCCCGGAAGTACTTGATGATGCTGAACAGGTAGTCCCAGCGACCCGCGTTCAGGCCGGAGATGTGCGGCCGGAGCGCGTACAGAATCTCCTCCATCTCGAACGCGGCCGGGATCGTCTCGATCAGCACGGTGGCGCGGATGGTCCCGACCGGGATGCCGAGCTTCTCCTGGGCGTAGGTGAAGACGTCGTTCCAGAGGGCGGCCTCTTTGTGCGACTCCATCTTCGGCAGGTAGAAGTACGGCCCGCTGCCACGGGAGAGCAGCTCAGCGGCGTTGTGGAAGAAGTAGAGGCCGAAGTCGACGAGTGCGCCGACGGCCGGCTCGTCGTCGACCGGCAGGTGCCGCTCGTCGAGGTGCCAGCCGCGCGGGCGCATCACGATGGTGGGGTAGGGACCATCGCCGAGTTCGTAGGTCTTCTTCTCGGTTTCCAGCGAAATAGTCCGACGAATCGCGTCGTACAGGTTCTGCTGGCCGTCGACCACGTTCGACCAGTGCGGCGTGTTCGCGTCCTCCAGGTCGGCGAGCCACACCTTGGCACCCGAGTTGAGCGCGTTGATCGTCATCTTGCGCTCGGTCGGGCCGGTGATCTCGACGCGCCGGTCCTGGAGGTCGGCCGGTGCCGGCGGGGCGGTCCACTCGGCGGCACGGATGTCCGCCGTCTCCGCGAGGAAGCCGAGGCTGGCGCCGGCCGCGATCTCCGCGCGGCGGGTGGCGCGAGCCTCAAGAAGCTCGTTGCGGCGAGGCCGGAATCGCCGGTTCAGGTCGGCGACGAACGCCACGGCCTCGTCGGACAGGATCTCGGTCATCGTTGACGGTTCCTCTCGGTGTGGTTACTCCCCCGTACCGTAGTCGAGCATTATTCACGCTCATGGTTCCGCACGGGCACCGGGATCATGCGACGGTTAACGGTATACCGTTAACCCGGCAGCAGCTTACGATGCACCCGCCGCGCCTCCCGGGTCAGGGTCTCCTCGTCCACGTTGACGAGCTCACCCCGTTCCACCACCGGCTTGCCACCGACCAGGGCCAGTTCGACCGGCGCCGGCGGGCCGAAGACCAGCGCCGCCACCTTGTCGTCGATGCCCTCGTGGCCCAGGCCGTCAAGGCGCCACAGCACCAGGTCGGCCAGCTTGCCGACCTCGATCGAGCCGATGTCGTTCTGCCGGCCCAGGCACTGCGCGCCGCCCATCGTGCCCATCCGCAACGTCTCGCGGGCGGTCATCGACTGCGGGCCGCCGCGCTGCCGGGCCGTGTAGAGCGCCTGCTTCAACTCGTCGGACAGACGCGAGGACTCCTGCGACGCGGCGCCGTCCACACCTAGGCCGACGGGTACGCGGTGGTCGAGCAGCTCCCGTACGCGCGCCGACCCCGCACCCAGCCGAGCATTGGAGCTCGGGCAATGTGCGATCCCGGTACCGGTAGCGCCCAGTTTCTTGATCGCCGAGTCGTCGAAGTGCACGCCGTGGGCCAGCCAGACGTCATCACCGAGCCAGCCGACGCGTTCGGCGTACTCCGTCGGGGTGCAGCCGAAGCGGTCCTGGCAGAACGCCTCCTCGTCGTCGGTCTCGGCGAGGTGGGTGTGCAGCCGTACGCCCTTGCGCCGCGCCAGCACCGCCGCCTCCTCCATGAGACGGGTGGTGACCGAGAACGGCGAGCACGGCGCCACTGCGATCTGCAGCATCGAGTCCGGCGACGGGTCGTGCCAGCGGTCGATCGCGGCCTCGGTGGCGGCGAGGGCCTCGTCGGTCTCCTCGACCACGTTGTCCGGCGGAAGGCCGCCGTCCTTCTGGCTCAGGTCCATCGAGCCGCGGGTCGGGTGGAACCGGAGCCCGACGCGACGGGCCGCCAGGATCTCGGCCTCCAGGACGTCGCCGCCCTCCCGCGGGAAGACGTAGTGGTGGTCCATCGAGGTGGTGCAGCCGGAGAGCGCGAGCCAGCCGAGACCGGCGCCGGCCGCCGCGCCGACCACGTCGGCGTCGAGCCGGCCCCAGACCGGGTAGAGCGTGGTGAGCCAGCCGAAGAGGGTCTCGTCGAGCGCGAGGCCGCGGGTCGCCCACTGGTAGAGGTGGTGATGGGAGTTCACCAGCCCCGGGGTGACGAGACAGCCGGTGCCGTCGACAACCCGCAGAGCGTCTTGCCCCGACTTTTCGGATTTGTCGTAAATGTCGCCATAGCGCCCCGCGCCGACGGCCGTGATCCGGCCGTCCTCACTGATGACGACGTGACCGTCCGCGTACTCGGTCCCCGCGCCGTCGACCGTCGCCACCGCGACGTTCTCAATGATGATCACAGCCACCACTCCGTCGTCGCCGCCGGCGCGTCATCCCGCACGACCGAGCCCTCGATCAGCCCATAGGGCCGATCGCCCGCGATGAACACCTCGTTCTCGTTCGTCAGGTCGAACGGCGACAGATCGACGAGGTAGTGGTGCTTGTTGGGCAGCGCCAGCCGCACCTCGGCGATCTCCTCCCGTTCGGTCAGCACGCTGGTGCCCATCGCCATCAGCGTTTGCTGCAGTGAATAGCTATAGGTACCGACAAATCCGCTTTTGAGCGCGTCCAGTGCCCCGCCGAATGAGGCAGCCCAGTCCGCCGACAAACCGGCGTGCCGCCACCGGGCATCCACCGCCGTGGCGAGGATCCGGTCGGTCGCCTCCGGCAGCGTCGTGTACTTGTCCCGGGGGAACCCGTGGAACTCCGACGCCGTCGAGTTCAGCAGCGTCAGCCCGATGACCCCGGAAACCACCTGGGTGCCGGCGTCACTGACGTTCACCACGGCCGTCCGCGTGTAATCGCCACGCTTCGAGAAAGAGTGCGGCCCCAGCCGGTCCCACGCGTACGACTCGATCGACACCTTGGCGCCGTGCACCTGTGGCTGGCTCTCCACGAAGTGCCGGGCCAGCAGGAGCGCGAACTCCTCCGGCTCACCGACTCCGTGCTCCTTCGCGAAGGCGTACACGGTGTTCTTCATCGTGTCCGTCGGAAGAACCCCGGAGTTGTCGCCGGTGGCGTGGGTCGCCTCCAGGTCGCCGGAGAGGGCGACGCTGACGTTGAGGTCGACCAGGCCGTGGGTGTCACCGTTGCGGAAAACCCGGACGAGCCGGGTCTCCGCTTTGCCGTATCGGTTGGGTCCGAGCACGATCGCCAACGGTCTAACTCCCTCGATATGTGGTGTAGCCGTACCGGCTGAGCAGCAGCGGCACGTGGTAGTGACGGTCCGGGTCGTGGACGTGGAAAGCGACGGTGATCTCCGGGAAGAAGCTGTCCGCGCCGAGATAAGGCTCCACGTAGAAGAAGAGGCGGTAACCACCGGCCTGCCAGTCGCGGACCGGGACCTGGAAACGGAACCGGCCGTCGCCGTCGGTGCGCCCCTCGGCCACGGTCTGCCAGCCCTCGGAGTCGCGGCGTTCCAGCCGGACGTATACGTCGCGGGCCGGGTCACCGGTGACGGTGTCCAGGATGTGTGTCGAGATCCGGGCGTGGAACTCGGCGGCCGTGCCGTCGTCAGAGGGCATCAAGCACCCGCTCCAGCCGGAGCAGCGCGATCTTGCGCAGTTCACCCTGGACCACGGCCCGCTCAGCGAGCGGATCGTTGCCGAGCCGCTCCCGAGCCGCCGCCAGGATCTCGGCCTGGCTGCGGCCACTCGCGAAGATCAAAAACACGTACCCGAACTTATCCTCATAAAGCCGATTGGCTTCAATAAGTTCCGACTTATCCGTAGAGGCAGCGGCAGCCGACTGCTCGGCCCTCGACCAGGCCGCCTCTTTCGACGCCCCGGCGGCACGCTCGCCGATCCTCGGGTGCGCGGACAGCCCGAGAAGCACATCGTCCCAGCTCAGCCCGGCAGCCGCGGCATCCGCGGCGGCGAACAGCTCGGCACGGTCACGGTACGGTCGCTTGGCGGCGACCTCAGCTCCCCAGGCCGGCGCCGCCAAACAGGCGAGCAACTCACTCTTGAGACGCTCAGCAGGTAACGCGTTGAAGCTCTCCACCGTCACCCCCTCGTCAATGTTGATCAGTCAAGCAGGCAGCGTCCGCCGATTGGATAGGCAGACGCAAGAATTAACAGACACATTGCCACGAAACATGAACGGAACCTTGCCCGTGCTGATACCCGCCGAAGCGCTCCCCGATCTTCCGGTCCGCCCCGTGCTGCCCGAGGTGGTCGCGACGCTCCAGCGGGCCGGAGCGGCCGTCCTCGTCGCTCCGCCGGGAACGGGCAAGACCACACTCGTACCCCTGGCTCTCGCCTCGGAGCAGAATCGGATCATCGTGGCCGAGCCGCGCCGGGTCGCCGCCCGGGCCGCGGCCCGGCGGATGGCGTCGCTGATCGGCGAGCGCGTCGGCGGCCGGGTGGGTTACGCCGTCCGCGGCGACCGTCAGGTCTCCAAGGACACCGTCGTCGAGGTGGTGACGACCGGTCTGCTGGTTCGTCGCCTCCAGCACGATCCGGAGTTGGCCGGCACCGCCGTCGTGATGCTCGACGAGTGCCACGAACGGCACCTCGATTCGGACCTCGCGATCGCGTTCCTGGCCGAGGTCCGCGCCGAGCTCCGCCCCGAGCTGCAACTGCTCGCGACGTCAGCGACGGCCGATTCTGATCGGCTGGCAGCGGTCCTCGGCGACCCCGCTCCGGTACTCACCGCCCACGCTCGCACCTATCCGGTCGAGGTCATCTGGGCGCCGCCGCCCGGCCCGGTCGCCCCGCCGCTCGGCGTGCGCGTCGATCCACGCCTGCTCGATCACGTCGCCGCCACGATCCGCCGCGCGCTCACCGAGGGTGACGGCGACATTTTGGTCTTCCTCCCCGGCGCCCGCGAGATCGACATCGTGGCCGGCCGCCTCCGGGTCGACGCCGAAGTGATCACCCTGCACGGCCGCCAGTCCGGTTCTGCCCAGGACGCCGCACTACGACCCGGCCAAGGCCGCCGGGTGATCCTCTCCACCGCGATCGCCGAGAGCAGCCTCACCGTCCCCGGCGTGCGAGCCGTCGTCGACGCCGGGCTCAGCCGGGTACCCCGGATGGATCACTCCCGAGGCCTGGGCACCCTGGCCACGGTGCCGGTATCCCGCGCGAGTGCCGAGCAGCGCGCCGGTCGCGCCGGCCGTGAAGCGCCTGGCCGCGTCTACCGCTGCTGGCCCCAAGCGCTGCACGACCGCCTGCCGGCCCAGCCCGAACCCGAAATCGCCGCAGCCGACCTGACCGGTTTTGCCCTCGACCTCGCGCTGTGGGGCCACCCCGACGGCACCGGCCTCGCCCTCCCCGACCAGCCTCCGCAGGGCGCGCTGCGCGCCGCCACGTCCGTCCTGCACGACCTCGGCGCGATCGGCGACGACGGCAAAGTCACGCTCCGTGGCCGCGCCCTGTCCGACGCGGGCCTGCACCCCCGCCTCGCGCGCGCCCTGCTCGACGGCTCCACCCTGGTCGGCCCCCGCCGCGCCGCCGAGATCATCGCAACCATCGACGACGACAGATCCGCCGGCGACGACGTGGTCACCCTCTGGCGCCGCGCGCGCGCCGCGAACGACCCACCCTTCCAGGCCGAGGTACGGAGATTGACGGCAACCCTGACCCGGTCAAGCTCCACAACCCCCGCTTCCAATGGCATGGCAGACACCCGGATCCCGGACGACCTCGCGGCCGGACTGATCGTCGGGCTCGCCTTTCCGGAACGGGTGGCTAAAGCTCGCGAACCGGGCGGTTCCGCGTACCTCATGGTGGGCGGAACCGCCGCGGAGCTGAGCGGCGGCAGCTCGCTGATGGGCGCACCCTGGCTGGCCGTGGCCGGCGCGGAGCGCGCGGCCGGATCCCGCACCGCGAGAATCCGCAGCGCCGCGCCCCTGGACGAAGCCACCGCGCGGGAGGTGGCCGCCACCCTGCTCACCGACGCCACCGAGATCGGCTGGATCGACGGCGACGTGGTCGCCCGGCAGGTGCGAAGGCTCGGCGCGATAACCCTGACCAGCGTACGGATCACCCGCCCCGACCCGGAACTGCTCCAGGAAGCCCTGCTCACCGGCCTGCGCGACGAGGGCCTGAGCCTGCTGACCTGGACCCGGACCGCGTCCGAGCTCCGCGAACGGCTGGCGTTCGCCCACGCGGCCCTCGGGTCACCCTGGCCCGACGTGTCCGATTCTGCCCTGCTCGCATCGGCGGCCGACTGGCTCGACCTGCGCACCGCACGCCGCCGCGCCGACCTGACGAAGGTCGACGTGGCACACGGCCTGCGCCGCCTGCTGCCCTGGTCGGTGGCGGGCCGCCTCGACGAGGTAGCCCCGGAACGCCTGCCGGTGCCGAGCGGGTCGAACGTGCGCGTGGACTACGCGGACCCGGCCGCGCCGGTGCTGGCCGTGAAGGTCCAGGAGGCGTTCGGCTGGCGTTCGGCACCCAGGCTGGCCGAAGGCCGGATCCCGGTGCTACTGCATCTGCTCTCCCCGGCCGGCCGCCCGGTAGCGGTGACCCGCGACCTGGCGTCGTTCTGGGTACAGGGCTATCCGCAGGTGCGGGCGGAGCTCCGAGGCCGATACCCCCGCCACCCCTGGCCCGAGGACCCGACGACGGCAACCCCGACCCGCCGCCTGAACCCCCGCTCCCGCTAACCCCACATCGCGGCATCCCGGCGGATCTTGTGAGCTTGTGGTTGCCCCGACGGCTCAGACTCACAAGATCTATGAGGGCCCGCCGACTCCGCCGAAAAGGCGCGAAACCCCTGTTCAGGGCGTCGGGGTCAGGCGGTTCAGGGGGACCGGGGGGCCGAACAGATAACCCTGGCCCAGCGGACACCCCAGCGCCGCCATCCCCGACGACCGCTCGACCGTCTCCAGCCCTTCGGCCACCACGGCGATCCCCAGCTCCGCGCAAATCGCCAGCACCGACCGGCACAACGCGCCGGCCCGATCCGGCTCCGCGTCCACATCTGTCAGCGTCGAGTCCAGTTTCACGATGTCGACCGGCATCGAGTGCAGCTGGGCGAGCGCGTTGTACCCGCTCCCGAAATCGTCCAGCGCGATCCGCACCCCGAGTCCCCGCAACGAGGTCAGAACGGCGGCGGCGCGGGGAAGGTCCGGGATCCGCAGCGTCTCGGTGATCTCCACGATCAGCCGGGACGCGGGCACACCGTGGCGTTGCAGCGCTGCCGACACCGCCTCCTGCAGACCCTGCTGCCCGAGGCGGCCGGCCGACACGTTGACGTGGATGTCGATCGGGCGGCCGTAGACCTCGGCGAGCCGGGCCGCGTCGGCGCAGGCCTGGTCGAGGACGAAGTCGTCGATCGCGGCGACCAGGCCGGTCCGCTCGGCCATGGTGACGAAGACGTCGGGGTGCACCGGGCCGGCAACCGGGTCGGTCCACCGGGCCAGGGCTTCGACGGCCACCGTGGTCGAGTCCGACAGCCGCACGATCGGCTGGTAGTACACCTGGAAGCCGGCCTCGGCCGGGCTTCCGCCGTCGGAGAGCGCGCCGGCGAGCAGTTGCGGCAGGTCGGCGTTCGGGGTGGAGTCGCGCGGGCCGGCATAGGTCACCAGGGCGCCCTTGCCGCGCCGCTTCACCGCGTACATCGCGGCGTCGGCGCGGCGCAGCAGGATGTCGGCGGAGAGCCGGTCGCCGGGTTCGGCCGCGACCAGGCCGACGCTGACGCCGACGCCGACCGAGCGGCCGTCGATCTGGTACGGCTCCCGCAGCTCGGCGAGCATCCGCTGGCCGATCGCCTCAGCCTCGGCGACCCAGACCGGGTACGGCAACTCCGCCGTGACGCGTCCCGCCGAGACCCGCCGATCCATCCCGTCGTGGACGCGTACCCCGGCGGCCGACAACACGTACCGTCGTGGCCGGAACCGGCCGCGGCGCCGGCGCGGAGCCTGCGCTGTCTCGAATCCGAAGCCGAGCACGACCGCGAACTCGTCACCGCCGAGCCGGGCCACCAGATCCTGCGACCGTACGCACGACCGCATCCGCTCCCCGACCGCGGTGAGCACCCGATCGCCCATCGCGTGCCCGAACGTGTCGTTGATCAGCTTGAAGTCGTCGAGGTCGGCGAAGAGCACCGCGACCGGCGCGCCGCGGCTCTGGTTCGCCTCCAGTGCCAGGCCGAGCCGTTCCCGGAACAGCGCCCGGTTCGCGAGCCCGGTCAGCGGATCGTGGTACGCCTGATGGTGCAACCGCTGCTGCGCCTCGGCGATCCGGTCGAGCAGCACGGTGTTGTCCATGATGGTGAGCATCTGCCGGGTGACGACGAGGGCCAGGCCGAACCAGCCGAGGTACGCCTGAGACGCGGTCAGCGGCTCCCCGCCGATCGTCTGCGCCACGAGCAGTCCCCCGACCACCACCACCGGCCCGTACGGCAGCAGCAGATGCAACCAGGGGTGTTCGAGCAGCGTGGTGTCCGGCCCCACGACGACCGGCCGGGCCGGGTTGAGCGCCGCGAGGGCGATGAACACCGGCCCGAGCAGGTGCCCGGTGACTTCCAGCCAGGCCGGCCCGGTGTCCAGAAGGCGCAGCGTGTCGCCGGTGCCGAACGCGAGTATCGCGGCCCCGATCAGCACGAGCGGGCGTCGCCCGGCCGGCGAGTCGGGCCGGGTGGTCAGCAGCAGCACGACCATGGTGACCAGGACCAGGTCGACGATCGGGTACGCGACCGGCCAGCCGGCGGCGACGTCGTCACAGAACGACCAGATCAGCGCCAGCAGCGACCCGGTGATCAGCACGCTGTCGATGATCAGGGCGAGCTGGTCGCGCCGCGGCGATGTCGGCACCGGCCGGGGCCGGGTGTGCGCGGCGGCCAGCAGCCCGACCAGCATGCAGGCCGGCAGCACGAGAAAGCCCAGGTCGGAGACGAGCTCCGGCGGGTCGGAGATCCACAGCCGGGTCAGTGACCAGACCAGCAGCCCGCCCGCGGCGAGGTGCCGCCAGTGCCGGGGAACCCCGGCCCGGCCCCGGGCGGCGATCAGGCAGGTGACCGCGGCTATCAGCCCGACGACGAGCTGAGCCAGGTCGGCGAGAACGACCACGCTCGCAATCACCACCAGATTTTCTCCGGCCGCGCCCGATGTACCGCGGCCGGAGTAAAATACCTGGTCAGTCTCCGGCGGTCACGTCCGCGACCAGAACGGTCACATTGTCGGGGCCGCCGCCGCGCAGCGCGAGGTCGACGAGGCGCTCCGAGCACGACTTCGGGTCGGGCACACTGCGCATCTCCTGCTCCAGCGTCGCGTCGGTGACAACGCCGGTGAGACCGTCGCTGCACAGCAGCCAGCGGTCACCGGGCTGCGGCTCCACGATGACGTACGCGGGAGTGACCGGCTCGCCCTGCAGGACCCGGGTCACCACGGCCCGGCGTGGATGCCCGGCCGCTTCCTCGGGCTTGAGCAGGCCCTGGTCGATCAGCATCTGGACGTACGTGTCGTCCTTGGTCAGCTGGTTGAGCCGGCCGTCGCGGAGAAGGTACGCACGCGAGTCGCCGACGTGGGCCATGGCCGCCCGCTCGCCGTTGAAGAGCACCGCCGTCAGCGTGGTGCCCATCCCCTGAAGGCTCGGGTCGGCAGCGACCTGCTCGGCGATCCGGCCGTTGGCCGTCTCCAGCGCCTTGTGCAGCGCGTCCATCTGGTGGTCGGTGGCGATCGGCACGTCGAGCGAGACCATGGCTTCGATGGCGAGGCGACTGGCGAGATCGCCGGCGGCCATCCCGCCCATGCCGTCGGCAACAACAAGGAGGTTGTCACCGGCGTAGTGACAGTCCTCGTTGTTGCTCCGGACGTGTCCTTGGTCGGTGACGGCCGCCCACCGGAGGTGCAAGGTCATGGCGTGCAGCCTGCCAGGTCGATGCCACGCTGTCTGCACGTGGTGGGCGGCGCGTCGCACATGTCGTTGTCGAAAATACACTCAGCTCGGATCAAGGGGACGTCCCAGGCATCTTGGATCGACTTCGGTCACCGCTCGTGTCGGTGCGATCCACCGTAGCGCCGATGCCTCCACGGGCCATCCGCGGACCGTCACACCGCTGTACGAAGGCGGTGCCGTGTCCGGGCAGAGGGTCCGGGATCGCACCTCGCCGTTGGGGATGAACTCCACTTCGCCGTCCGCCTCCAGCATCGTGGTGGAGTTGTCGTCCACCGAGATCAGCTGTCCGCGTACGACAGTGATGGCCTTGCCCTCGGCGCCCACCTCGACGGCGCTGTCGGGCAGGACCGGGGCGCGCAGGAAGACCACGCCGACCACGAACGGCAGGGCGAACGCCGCACCGATCGCCGGCCAGTACGTCGCCATCCGCGCCCACTTGGCCGGCACCGGCCCGGTGAGCACCGGACCGAACAACGGTGGCAGGGCGAGCAGAGCGGCAGTGGACCACTCGCCACCGTTCACAGCCTGGACGATGCCCGGCCAGACGAAGATCCAAACCAGCACACCCACCACCACCGGTACGCCGATCGTGATCCAGAACATCAGCACGCGCTCGCCCTGGACGCTCTGCGCCGCGGTCAGTCCGAGGATCGCGACGACCAGCAGCGCGAGCAGCGGCAGCAGCTGCAACTGCCAGGTGAACGCGGCGATCATCGCGGCCACCGCCACCACCCAGCCGGGCATCCGCAGCGCGGCCACCGCCAGGTACGACGTCCCGGCATGCCCCGGCACACTGACCAGCAGAATGCCGCCGAGCATCCGGACCACGAGGATGGCCGCCGGGATGGTCCAGCTGAGCGTGATGAAGAGCGCGCCGACCATCCCGAGCGGATTGATGTACTGCACGAGCAGCAACATCGTGGCCATGTCCTGACGGCTGAGGTACCAGAGCCGGAGCACGAGCAGCAGCAGCGGGAAACCAGGTAGGACGGCGAGCAGCCAGTTGAGCTCGGCGCGATAGCGGGGCCGGGCGCCGTGCCGCTCCTTGGAGACAGCGCCGGTGTGAATCTCACTCATCCCAGCGGATCCTCCCAGGGCAGGTGCCGCACGTCGGGGCGTTCGACGCGGGGCTGCATGCCTTCGGCGATCGGGACCGGCTTGTCGTCGTCGATCTCGGACTGGAGGTTCTTCTGGTAGGCCAGCTCCCAGCGGTCGTCGGCCGGGTCCGCGTAGGACCGGTACAGCGTCAGGTTGACGAGCTTCTCCAGCGCCGGGTTGTCACCGACGTTGATCCCCCACCGCTCGACCGAATCAAGACCCAAATCCCAATGTACGTATTTTTCGGGAAATTTGTGTTTCCACCCCGCCAGGATCGCCGCGTCCGTGCTGATCGCATCCACTTCACCCTTATCAAGCTCGGCGAAGCACTCCCGGACCCGGTTCTTCCGCGACACGATGGCCTTGACGTCGTCCAGTGCGGTCTGACTCGTCGATGTGGACAAGGTGCAGACCTTCTTGCGGTAAAGATCCTGCAGCGCCGAGACCGGCGCATGATCCTTGAGCGTGATCACCGACTGCTCGGTGAACAGGTAGGGCGCCGAGAATTTGACCCCGGCAGCCCGACGCGCATCGGTCACGCTGTAACTGGCTATCACCAGCTGCACCGGCACCCGGTTGCCCTTGGCGTCGTTCGCCTGCATCCGGGCGCGGTCCTCGCTCTCCATCCCGTAGAACCGCACGTCGTCCCGGCGGAACCCGAGGTCCTCCGCGATCATGTAAGCGATGTCGATGTCGAACCCCGACCACAACCGCGACTTGGTATCGAAGAACGCCGTCCCGTATTGGTCGTCCTTCACGCCGATGTCCAGCGTGGTCCAGGTGTCCACTCCGGCCTGCTCGCGCAGCTCGGCCACCGACGGCGGCCCGCCGACCAGCAGCCGGCTCATCGTCACCACCAGCACGACCACCAGCAGCAGGCCCAGCCCGGCGAGCCGCCACGCCCGGAACCGGTACTCCCAGTCGGCGATCGAGCGAAGCTGAACCTCCTCGATGACCTCCTCGAAGACCTCCTGCTCGGCGATGTCCCGTGAGGCGATCTCCTCGGCGGTCACATCGAGAGGCGGGACGATCCGGCGGCGCAGCCACGGCAGATCCGGCGGCGTCCACTGCCGGAACCGCCGCCCCACCGGTTCAATCTCACTCTCGTCCCGGTCGACCATGCCGGACATGGTGCTACACCGATGTCACGGAACGGGGTCCGAGGTACCGAAAGGGACCCGCGGCCCACACCGCGCCAGCCGGGCCAGCGCCATCCGCCCGCCCTTGCCGAGCCCGTACCGCTCGATCGCCTCCAGCGCATAGGCACTGCAGGTGGGCGTGTAACGGCAGCGGGTCGCGAGACGCGGCGACACCCGCCGGTACAGCACGATGCCGCGCCTCACGGCCCGTGCTCCCCAGCCTTTCCCAGCCCCTTGGGTACGCGTCACCGCACCGCGACCACTGCCGCACTCTCCGCCGGAAGCACCAGCCGGTCACGCTGGACCACGACACCCTGCTCGGTGGTGAACAGCACCGAGCGCACGGGCGAGCGGACGCTGACCGTCTGCTCCACCCCGGCCAGGTTCGCCACCACCACGTACGACCCGCGGCGGATCACCACGTGCTGGTCGCCGTGCCAGACCTCGACGTCGCTGAGCCACGGGTCGGTGAGGTCCGGGACGGCCCGGCGTACCTTGATCAGCCGCTTGTAGAGGTCCAGGATCTCGGCATGGCCGGGCTTTTCCGGCTCGGACCAGTCCAGCTTGGAACGCTCGAAGGTGGCCGGGTCCTGCGGGTCGGGCACGTCGGCCTCGTCCCAGCCGTGCCGGGCGAACTCGCGGCGCCGTCCGGTCTGCACGGCGGCGGCCAGGTCCGGCTCGGGGTGGCTGGTGAAGAACTGCCAGGGGCTGGTTGCCGCCCATTCCTCGCCCATGAAGAGCATCGGGGTGAACGGCGAGGTCAGCAGCAGCGTCGCGCCGACCTTGAGCAGGCCGGGCGAGAGGCTCGCGGTGAGCCGGTCGCCGATCGCCCGGTTGCCGATCTGGTCATGGTTCTGCAGGAACGCGACGAACCGGTGCCCGGCGGTGCGCTGCCGGTCGACCGGCCGGCCGTGCCGCCGCCCGCGGAAACTCGACCAGGTCCCGGCGTGGAAGAACGCGCCTTCCAGGACGGTACGCAGACAGTCCAGCGACCCGAAGTCGCCGTAGTAACCCTGACGCTCGCCGGTCAGCAGGGCGTGCAGGGCGTGGTGCACGTCATCGTCCCACTGGGCGTGCAGGCCGTAACCGCCGGCCTCCCGCGGGGTGATCAGCTTGGCGTCGTTGAGGTCCGACTCGGCGATCAGCGTGAGCGGCCGCCGCACGTGCGCGGAGAGCGACTCGACCTCGATGGCGAGCAGCTCCAGCAGGTGCACGGCGCCCTCGTCGTGCAGCGCGTGCACGGCGTCCAGCCGCAGGCCGTCGACGTGGTAGTCCCGCAGCCACATCAGCACGCTGTCCGCGATGTACCGCCGGACGCTGTCCGATTCCGGCCCGTCCAGGTTCAGCGAGCTGCCCCAGGTGTTGCTGCCGGTGGAGAGATACGGCGCGAACATCGGCGCGTACGCCCCGCTGGGCCCGAAGTGGTTGTAGACCACGTCGAGGACGACGCCGAGGCCCTTCGCGTGTGCCGCGTCGACGAAGCGCTTCAGCCCGTCCGGGCCGCCGTAGGTCTCCTGCGGCGCGTACCAGCAGACGCCGTCGTAACCCCAGTTGTAGGTGCCGTTGAACGCGTTGACCGGCAGCAGCTCGACCAGGTCGACACCGAGCTCGACGAGGTGGTCCAGCCGCTCGATGGCGGCGTCGAACGTGCCCTCCGGCGTGAACGTGCCGATGTGCAGCTCGTACAGCACCGCGCCGGGCAGTTGCCGGCCGCTCCAGCCCTGGTCGGTCCAGGCGAAATCGGCGTGGTCGTAGACCCGGCTCGGCCCGTGCACCCCGTCCGGCTGCCAGGGCGAGCGCGGGTCGGGCAGCGGGGTCGGGAAGTCCGGGAGCAGGAACGCGTAATCGGCGCCGGGGCCGGCGTCGGGCACGTCGAGACGCCACCAGCCGGACTCACCGGCCTCCATCGCGTGCTCCTGCCCGCCGATCAGCAGACGGGGAGTTTTCTCAGGTGCCCAGACTTCGAAGACAGTCATTCTTTCACCAGGAGCGCGACGGGATACGTGTGCAGAAGCTCGGCCACAGCCAGGCGATTGCCACCGTAACTGGTATTCGTGAACACTTCCGTCCAACTGTGTCCGTCGAGTGAAAGGGTCGTGTCGTGCCAGCCGCCGTGTCGTGACAATCCGACCGGCAGGCGGGTCGCCACCGCCACCGCGCCGCCGCGGTCGAAGGCGAGCACGTGCTCGCCGACCCGGCCGTCGGCGAAGACCGGGCGGTAACCGGTGAACAGCTCGGGGCGCTGCCGGCGCAGGCGCAGCACCCGGCTGGTGACCAGCAGCTTGGCCGCTGCGGTCTCGTCCACCGGCGGCAGCCAGCCGTCGTCGATGCGGCCGAGCAGCTCGCGGCGCTGCGCGAAGTCGACAGTCCGCCGGTTGTCCGGGTCGACCAGCGAGTGGTCCCAGAGCTCACTGCCCTGGTAGACGTCGGGCACGCCGGGCATGGTGAGCTGCACCAGTTTCTGCCCGAGCGAGTTGGACCAGCCGGGCGGCGCGATCGACGCCGCGAAATCAGAGATCTCGCGGTGCAGCGCCGGGTCGTCGTAGATCTGGTCGACCATCTGCCGCAGCGCCTGCTCGAACGCCTCGTCCGGGCGCTGCCAGGTGGTCGCTGCTCCGGCCTCACGGGCGGCCTTCAAGGCGTACGCCTGCAGTCGCTCTCGGGAGACCGGCCACGCACCCACCGCGACCTGCCAGATCAGATGAGCCAGCGAGGGATCCGGGAGCGGAGCGATCCGGACCCAGCGGCGAACGACCTCGGTCCAGTCACCGGGCACCTCGGAGAGGACGGCGAGACGGGCACGCAGGTCCTCGCCGCGCTTGGTGTCGTGGGTCTCCAGCGAGGTCATCGAGTCCGGCCAGTCGTTCTGGCGTTCCTCGGCGGCCTCGTGGAACTCGTCGGTGGTGACGGCGAAGTCGGCCGGGTCGTTGCCGACCTCGTTGCGAGCGACGAAGCGGGTCCAGCGGTAGAACGCGGTGTCCTCCACGCCCTTGGCCATCACCGCGCCGGTGAACTGCTGGAACCGGATCGCCAGTTCGTCGTCCGGGTTGCGCAGCCGGGCGGTCAGCTTGTCCAGCACGCCGATCAGATGCGGGTTGCGACGTCCCGCCTCGGACCGGGCCTGTGCCAGGTGGCGGCCGCCGAACGGCAGGTACGAGCGGTAGACCGGGAAGCAGGCGGCCAGCTCGGCCAGGGCGCGGGGCGCGTCCGGGATGTCCGGCACGAACCGGGCCAGGCGGGCCAGCTCGGCGGCGAGCAGCGTGGTGGCGACGGTCTTCTTGGTCTGGTGCACCAGGTCCTGCCAGGACGTCTCGGTCCCGGTCAGGTGGTGGTCGAGGGTGTCGAAGAACGTCTCGGTGTGACCGTCGACGAAGACGCCGTTCACCTCGGCCATCGCGTCGTACCCGGTGGTGCCGGCGACCGGCCAGCCGGGCATCTTCTCGCCCGGCTCCAGGATCTTCTCGACCACCAGCCAGGCCTCCGGGGCGGCCTCGCGGAGCCGGGTGAAGTATCCGCCGGGGTCACGCAGGCCGTCCGGGTGGTCGACCCGGATGCCCTGGATGATGCCCTCGTTGTACCAGCGCAGGATCTCGGCGTGGGTGGCGTCGAAGACGTCCGGGTCCTCCACCCGCAGCGCGGCCAGCTCGACGATCGCGAAGAACCGCCGGTAGTTGATCTCGCTGTCGCCGCGGGTCCAGTTGACCAGCTCGTAGCTCTGCCGGTCGTGCACCTCGCGCGGGCTGCCGTCACCGGTGCCGTCGGCGATCGGGTACCGCTTGTCGAAGTAGTGCAGTTCGCCGTTCTCGATCCGCAGGTCGTCCAGAGCGGTGTCCGAGTCGGCGAGGACCGGGAGCAGGAGGCGTCCCCGGGACCAGTCGATGTCGTAGAAGTGCGCGTAGGCGGATTTCTGGCCGTTCTTGAGCACGTCCCACCACGTCGGGTTGGCGGCCGGGACGGCGACGCCCGCGTGGTTGGGCACGATGTCGGCGATCAGGCCCAGTCCGGCGCCCTTGAGCGCCTCGCTCAGCGCCCGCAGCCCCTCGGCGCCACCCAGCGCCGGGTTGACCTGCGAGTGATCCACCACGTCGTAACCGTGCTCGGAACCGGGCGCCGATGTGAGCAGCGGTGCCGAGTAGAGGTGGCTCACCCCTAGATCGGCCAGGTAATCAGCGATCTCAGCGGTGGCCGTCAGCGGGAAGTCGGGGCGGATCTGGACTCGGTAAGTACTGCTGGGGCGCATCAGACCGTCCTGTCGAGCACGATGAGAGACCGGTCCGGGACCCAGATGCTGTGGCCGCCTTCGACGACCGATGGGTTGTCCGGCGACGGCTCGGCGGTTTCGATGACCTTCTCCCACTTCTCCCCGTACTCAGCGGGAGGCGTGGTGAACTCGAGCGGCGCGTCGTGCGCGTTGAAGAAGAGCAGGAACGAGCTGTCCACGTGGCGCTGGCCGTACTGGCCGCGTTCGCGGATGCCCTCGCCGTTGACGAAGAGCGCGACCGCCCGGCCGAAGTCGTTGCCCCAGTCGTCGCCGGCCATCGGCCGTCCGTCCGGGGTGAACCACTCCAGGTCCGGCAGCGGGTCGCCGCCGCCGCGCGCGGTCACCGGCAGGCCGGTGAAGAACCGGCGGCGCTGGAAGACCTGGTGCCGGTGGCGGAACGCGGTCAGCTTGCGGGCGAACTCCAGCAGGTGCTCGTCGGCGTTCTCCCAGTCGATCCAGCTGATCTCATCGTCCTGGCAGTACGCGTTGTTGTTGCCCTGCTGGGTACGGCCCAGCTCGTCACCGTGCGAGATCATCGGGACGCCCTGGCTGAGCATCAGCGTGGCCAGGAAGTTGCGGCGCTGGCGAGCCCGCAGCTCCAGGACCTTCGCGTCGTCGGTCGGGCCCTCGATGCCGCAGTTCCAGGACCGGTTGTGGCTCTCGCCGTCCCGGTTCTCCTCGCCGTTGGCCTCGTTGTGCTTGTCGTTGTACGCGACCAGGTCGTTGAGCGTGAACCCGTCGTGCGCCGTCACGAAGTTGATCGAGTGGAACGGCTTGCGGCCGTCGTCCTGGTAGAGGTCGGCGGAGCCGGTGATCCGGCTGGCGAACTCGGCCAGGGTGGCCGGCTCACCGCGCCAGAAGTCGCGGACCGTGTCCCGGTATTTCCCGTTCCACTCGGTCCAGTTCGGCGGGAAGTTGCCGACCTGGTAACCGCCGGGGCCGACGTCCCAGGGCTCGGCGATCAGCTTCACCTGGCCGACCACCGGGTCCTGCTGGACCACCTCGAAGAACGTGGAGAGCCGGTCGACGTCGTAGAACTCGCGCGCGAGCGTCGAGGCGAGGTCGAAGCGGAAGCCGTCGACGTGCATCTCGGTCACCCAGTACCGCAGCGAGTCCATGATCAGCTGGAGGCTCTGCGGGCTGCGCACGTTCAGGCTGTTACCGGTGCCGGTGTAGTCCATGTAGAACTGCGGCTGGTCCTCGACGAGCCGGTAGTACGTCCGGTTGTCGATGCCTTTCAGCGACAGCGTCGGGCCCAGGTGGTTGCCCTCGGCGGTGTGGTTGTAGACCACGTCGAGGATGACTTCCATGCCGGCCGCGTGCAGCGCTTTCACCATGCCGCGGAACTCCTGGGTCTGCTGACCGAGCGTCCCGGTCGACGAGTACCCGTGGTACGGCGCGAAGAAGCTGAGCGTGTTGTAACCCCAGTAGTTGCGCAGCCCCAGGTCGTCGAGGCGGTTGTCGTGGACGAACTGGTGCACCGGCATCAGCTCGACAGCGGTCACGCCGAGGCCCTTGAGGTGCTCGATGATCGCCGGATGCCCTATCGCCGAATAGGTGCCCCGCATGTCCCGCGGGATCTCCGGGTGCCGCTGGGTCAGACCCTTCACGTGCGTCTCGTAGATCACCGAGTGGTGGTACGGGATGTCCGGCCGCCGGTCGTTGCCCCAGTCGAAGTACGGGTTCACCACCACGGCCTTCGGCATGTACTGCGCCGAGTCCAGGTCCGACATCTGGTCCGGGTTCGCCATGTCGTACGCGTACATCGACGGGTGCCACTTGATATCCGAGTCGACGGCTCGTGCGTACGGGTCGAGCAGCAGCTTGTGCGGGTTGCAGCGCAGGCCCCGGTGTGGCTCGTACTGCCCGTACACCCGGTAGCCGTACCGCTGACCCGGCTCGACACCCGGCAGGTACGCGTGCCAGACGAAGGCGTCCTGCTCGTGCAGCTGAACCTTGCGCTCGTTGCCCGACGCGTCGAAGAGGCAGAGCTCCACCGCCTCGGCAACCTCGGAATAGATCGCGAAGTTCGTGCCCGTCCCGTCGTAAGTAGCACCCAGTGGATACCGGTGACCAGGCCAGACCTGCATATCGGTTGCTCCTACCCCTCGGTCATCTCCGCGCGCACGACCGGCGCGGGCTGCAATGCCCACCAATCGGTGGAGCTAACCCTGACCGACCGCGTCCTGCCGTAATTCTCCCCGGATGTGACCGCGATCGGCGGTCCGACTGTCCGGTTGGCCGGTGTTATCTCTCGTCACACAAACCTTCAGGAACCACAGCTGTCAGAAAGCACCGTTAGGATCCCCGCCTATGGGTAAAGGCGTTCACATCCAGGAACTTCCCGGGGTCGGCACCCGGTACGACATCGCGCTCGGCGGTGGCGGCCAGCGCGTGTCCATCGTGGTTTCCCGTGACGGCAAGCGTCACCTCTACGTCTTCGAGAACAGCGGGGACGAGCCGGGCGCCGTCCTGGAGCTGACCGAGGAGCAGGCCCGCAAGGTCGGCGCGGTGCTCGCCGGCACGTTCTTCACCGACTAGGGCAGGCTCGTGCACGCGAATCTCATCGGTCTCGGCGCCCTGATCCTGGCCGCCGGCCTGCTGGCCCGGCTCGGCCGCCGCTTCGGGCTGCCCACCGTGCCGTTCTTCATGCTCGCCGGCATCCTGCTCGGCCCCTTCACCCCGGGGCTGGTTCTCTTCGACCACCCCGAGGACCTGGACATGCTGGCCCTGCTGGGGCTGGTGCTGCTGCTGTTCCACCTGGGCGTGGAATTCCCCGTCGAGCAGGTGCTGGGCAGCGGCAAACGCCTCTTCGCGGCGGCCGGGGCGTACATCGGGATCAACATCGGCGCCGGCCTGGGCCTGGGCTTCGCGCTCGGCTGGGGCACCTCCGAGGCGTTCGTCATCGCCGGCGCGGTGGGCATCTCGTCGTCGGCGATCGCCACGAAACTGCTCATCGAGCTGCGCCGGCTGGCCAACGCCGAGACGCCGGTGATCCTCGGCGTGATCGTGATCGAGGACCTGTTCCTCGCCCTCTACCTGGCCCTGCTCACGCCGATCCTGTCCGGCGCCGACTCGGCCGGCGAGCTGGCGCTGCGGATCGGCATCAGCTTCGGTTACCTGGCGCTGCTCTTCGCGGTCGCCCGCTGGGGCGCCCGGCTGGTCGGCAAGGTGATCGACAGCCGCGAGGACGAGCTGCTCGCCATCCTGATGGTCGGCCTGGTCGTGCTGGTCGCCGGGCTCTCCGCCGAGGTGGGTGTCTCGGACGCGATCGGCGCCCTGATGATCGGCCTGGTGGTGGCCCGCTCGTCGGTGAAGGAGCGGGCGGAACGCCTGGTGCTGCCGCTGCGGGACGTCTTCGCGGCGGTCTTCTTCATCGCGTTCGGCATGAGCATCGACGTCGGCGCGATCGGAGGGGTGCTGGTACCGGTGCTGATCGCGGTCGCCATCACGGTGTGCACCAACGTGACGGCCGGCCTGATCACCGCGAGGCTGTTCGGCCTGAACCAGCGCGGCGCGGCGAACGTCGGCCTGACCGTGCTGGGGCGTGGCGAGTTCTCACTGATCCTGGCCACGCTCGCTCTCGGCGCCGGCCTGGACGAGCGGATCGGCCCGTTCATCGCGCTGTACGTGCTGATCCTCGCCGTGCTGGCGCCGATCCTGGCGACCAACTCACGGATGCTCGCCCGGTTCCTGCCCGACCGGCTCCTGCACGACCGCTGGCGGTACGTGCGGGAGGAGACGATCAGCACGGCCTGCACCCACATGGACCGGATCCAGATCACCGAGACCGACACCGACGTCTGCCCGCAGTGCGTCGAGTCCGGCGACACGTGGGTGCAGCTGCGGATGTGCCTCACCTGCGGCGAGGTCGGCTG
The DNA here is from genome assembly GCF_003259845.1 of Actinoplanes lutulentus. Classification (GTDB taxonomy): domain Bacteria; phylum Actinomycetota; class Actinomycetes; order Mycobacteriales; family Micromonosporaceae; genus Actinoplanes; species Actinoplanes lutulentus. The sequence continues at coordinate 402,527 of NZ_QLMJ01000005.1, read as the reverse complement.
CTGCAACGACTCGGTCAACAAGCACGCGGACGCGCATTTCGCCGACACCGGGCACCCGATCATCCGCTCGTTGCAGGACGGCGACGGGTGGCAGTACTGCTACGTCGACGGCGCGCTGATCCGCGAGCCGGCCGGGTCGTCCCGAAGCTGATCCTTGAAGCCGGTCAGCCCAGCTGCTGGTCCACGTAACACCAGCGCCAGGTCTCCCCCGGCTCGTAGGAACGCATCACCGGGTGGCTCGTCTCGTCGTGATGCAGCGACATGTGTCGCCGCGGGGAGGAGTCGCAGCATCCGACGTACCCGCAGGTGAGGCAGGCGCGCAGGTGCACCCAGTCGCTGAAGCCACCGGCGACGCACTGGGGGCATCCGCCGTCGTAGGGCGCGAGCGGGGCCGGGTTGCCGGCCTCCTTCAGGTGCTCACAGGTCAATGCTCACTCCGTTGCAGCTGGGATTCTTCGAGGTCGAGCTCACGCTGGGCGCGTACCAGCACCTCTTCCGGGATTCGCCCCTCATTGCGGGCGATCTTGAAGACGTGCCGTTCGGCTTTGATCATCTCTCGCCGGAGACGACCGTACGCTGCCGACGGGGTTTCCTGCTGCTGGCTGCCCAGCCGTTCCCAGGCGTTGTTGGAACGGCTCTCCATCAGGCCGCGCAGTCGTTCCACCACGGCGGTCGGCGCGCTGGAGGAGTGCGCGTCGAGCGCTTCCAGAGCGGCCCGGCTCGCGGTGTGCTGGACGCCGGCCTCGGCGAGGGCGTCCTGGCTGCTGTTGTCCTCCTTGACCTTCAGCACCCGGGCCAGCGTGGGCAGCGTGGTGCCCTGGATCAGCAGGGTCAGCACGATGATCGCGAAGGCGACGAAGATGAAGAGCTCCCGCGGGTATTCAGGCACGCCGTTCTCCCCGGGCACCGGCAGCGTCTGCGCGGCGGCGAGGGTCACCACGCCGCGCATGCCGGCCCAGGCGATCACGGTCGGTACGGCCGGGCGGGGACGCTCCTCGCGGTTGCGGATCCGCGGCACGAGCCGGGCCAGGTACGTGGCCGGGTACATCCACGCGAACCGGAGCAGCACCAGCGCGGCGAAGACCGTGCCGGTGACCTGCAGCGTGGTCCTCATGTCGGTCTCGATGCTGCCCACCACGCTGCGCAGCTGCAGGCCGACCAGGAGGAAGACCACACCTTCCAGCAGGAAGCTGACCAGCCGCCAGACCGCCTCCATCTGCAGCCGGGAGGTCGGCGACAACAGGTACGGCATCCGGTGGCCCAGGTAGAGCCCGGCGATCACCACGGCCACCACGCTCGACGTGTGCAGTTTCTCGGCGACGATCACCACGACGAACGGCGTGAGGATCGACACCGCGTCGTCCAGCAGCGAGTCCTCGATCTTGCGGTGCAGCCAGGCGGCCCCGACCGCCATCGCGAACCCGATCGCCAGGCCGCCGCCGGCCTTCAGCGCCACCTCGGTGGCGATGTCGGTGAAACCGACCGCCAGACCGCCGAGCGCGCCCGCCGCGACCCGCACCATGACCAGCGCGGTCGCGTCGTTGAGCAGGCTCTCGCCCTCCAGGATCGTGACCACCCGGCGCGGTAACCCGACCCGGCGCGCGATCGCCGTCGCGGAGACCGCGTCCGGCGGGGCGACGATCGCGCCGAGCGCGACGCACGCCGCGAGCGGCACTTCAGGCAACAGCATGTGTACGAGATAACCGACCACGAACGCCGTCAGCGTCACCAGGCCCACGGCGAGCAGCAGGATCGGTCGTAGCGCGAGGCGGAACGCGGGCACCGAGGTCTGCAACGCCGCCACGTAGAGCAGCGGCGGCAGGATCCCGATCAGGACCAGCTCCGGCTCCAGGTGCGCTTCCGGGAACCCGGGCAGGTACGAGAGCGCCAGGCCGGCGACCAGCAGAACCAGCGGCGCCACGAAGCCGAGGCGTCGGGCCAGTGCGGCGCCGACCACGGAGATCGTTACGAGCACGACCACGTCGACGATGGCTTCCATTCCGGGAAGCTTAGAGAGTCATCCCGCCAACGGCTGCTCCCGCAGGAGTGGAGCTCAGGTGGTGCTCACCACGCCCGAGCGTGCGATCGTCTTCGCGTACGTGCCGTCCACGCCACTCGCGTGTGTCATCACCTTGTCGACGACGAAGATGTAGTTCGTCGCGGGGGTCAGGCCGGTGACCGTCGCGCTCAGGTCTCCGCAGGTGACCGGGGTCACCGTGGCCCAGCCGACCGGCTCCTGCTCGCCCGCGATCAGGTCCTGGCTGAACGCGGTCACCCGGTAATCGACGATGTTGCCGCCGCCCGGGTAGTACCAGGTCACGATGGCGCTGGTACTGCTCGGCCGCACGTCCAGCCCGTTGATCCCGCCGGCGCCTTTCGGCGGCGTGGTGCAGGACGGGCTCGCCTTCGCCGTCGGCGACGTGGTGGTGGCGGCTGTCGGCAGCGTCACCTCCGGGGTGGGTGACGCCGTGCCGTACCGGGTCGCCGGCGACGGGGTCCGCTTGCCGGCGTCCGTGTTGATCCAGTCGGTGCCGCTGCGGTCCTCGGTCGCGGACGGTGCCGGCGAATCCGCCGACGAGCAGCCCGCGACCAGCAGCAGCAGCGACAGCGACGCGGCCAACAGGATCAGCATGGACTTCCGACGGATTTCCCGCACGTCAGGACGTTCGGGCGGGTATCCGGATTACTTAGCCCTTGCGGTAGTGCTCCCGGGCGCGACGGGCCAGGTCACGGGTCGCCACCGAGTTCGCCCAGGTGCCGAGGATCATGCCGCCGAGCGGGATCATCTTCACGACCACGCGCTTGGCTGCGCGTACCCCAGCCATCTGCGCGAGACGAACGCCCAGGGTGACCAGGACGCGGGCCATCGGGGCGCTGGAAGCGCCCGTGAAGATCCGGCTGGCGTGCTCGCGGCCGGCAGCGACACCCAGAGCGGTCCGCGCGGTCTCGGCGACCTTGTGCACCCGCTGGAGGACCAGCAGCTCGGTGGCGCGCTCCGGAGCCGTCGGGTCGGCGCCATGAGCGGCCGCGACGTGCAGCACCATCCGCGCCTGGGTCCAGGCCAGCACGCCGACGTCGATCACCGCGCCGGGCAGGCCGGCCACGCCCGAGACGGCGCCGGAGACCCGGGCCAGCGTGGTGAAGCGTTTGACGGCGAGGGCGGCGAGCTCCTCGGGACCGGCATCAGGACGTTCGGTACGCATCCGGGCGTGCCAGCGCGCGGCCTCCGGACCGAGCCGGCGCACCGCTTCCAGGGCGAGGTGCTCAGGCGCGTACTGAGGGTCGGCTCGCATCCGGGCCCAGAGCGTGCTCGGTGGTGCGGTGTTCTCGAGGATGGCTGGTACCTGTTGGTTCACCGATCACTCCGAGGGGGGCGTAGAAGTGGATCTGTTCCCCATTGTGCGTGGTGCGCGCACGTCCGCCTTCACGGTGGTGAGTAACAATTCGTGATGCCGGAATGTGCAAGCCGGTTTCGGTGTTGGCAAGAAAATCCACTCTCAAGGAGGTCCGCAGCGTGCTCGACCCACACGGGCTCTACGAGGTGATCGGTGAGCTTCCGGTCCTGGACAGCCCGGTGCTCCTCCAGGCGCTCACCGGGTTCGTCGACGCCGGCAGCGCGATCCAGTTGTCCCGGGACCACATGCTGGAGCACCTGGAAAGCGAAGTCGTCGCGACGTTCGACCTGGATCAGCTCCTCGACTACCGCTCCCGACGCCCCCCGATGATCTTCGTGGCCGACCACTTCGAGAGCTACGAGGAGCCGAACCTCGCGCTGCACCTGGTGACCGACCAGCTCGGCACCAAGTTCCTGCTGCTCGCCGGCCCCGAGCCGGACCTGCAGTGGGAGCGGTTCATCGCGGCGGTCACCGAGCTCATCGAGGACCTGGACGTCAGCGTCACGGTCGGCCTCAACGCCATCCCGATGGCCGTGCCGCACACCCGCCCGGTCGGCCTCACCGCCCATGCCACCGACAAGCGCCTGATCGGCGACCACGAGTCCTGGCTGCAGCGGGTCCAGGTGCCGGCCAGCGTCGGCAATCTCCTGGAGTTCCGGCTCGGCCTGAGCGGTCACGACGCTCTCGGGTACGCCGCACACGTCCCGCACTACCTCGCGCAGACCGGTTACCCGGCCGCCGCCGAGCTGCTGCTGGACTCGGTGTCGGCGAGCACCGGGCTGGCGCTGCCGACCGGCGGGCTGCGCGAGTCGGCCAAGCTGGTCCGCGAAGAGGTGGACAAGCAGATCGCCGACGACGAGCAGGCGGGCCGGCTGGTCACCTCGCTGGAGGCGCAGTACGACGCGTTCATCCGCGGCCGCCAGGGCAACCTGCTGGCCGACACCGACACGCCGCTGCCCACGGCCGAGGAGCTCGGCGCCGAGCTGGAGCGCTTCCTGGCCGAACAGGCCCGGGACGAATAACCGGCATTCCGGACTTATTGAGCGGCGGTGTTTCTTCGGAAGCACCGCCGCTTTCGCGTTGGGGAATGTCGTACCCGTCGATTAGTATGTATGTACGAAAGAGGGGCCCTGAGCTGCTGATCTTCAGGCGTTCTCTGCCGGAGATCAGCGCGAGTGAGGAGACCACGTGACCACCTCCACCCTGTCCACGATCCCCCCTTATGCGACGATGCTCGGCTTCACGAGGTACGTGTCTCGCACCGGTCCCGCCAAGGCGACGTTCGTCGGCGGCCTGCGTCGTCAGCGGGAGCGCCGCTCCGGCTTCAACCCGCACGGCCAGCTGGTCAAGGCTCTGAAAACCGACATCGCCTTCCGCACCGGCGGCAGTTACCTGGCCGGCGTCGTCGGCCTGGTGAAAGACCGGTGGCAGCCCCTCTACTCGACGCTACGGACCGGCGCTCAGGAATATCTGACGTCCCTCGGCGATCCGGAAAAGGTCAGCCTCGCGCAGACCCGCGACGCGATCGCCACGGTCGGCCCCCTCGCCGTGAAGATCAACCCGCACTTCGGCCTGCGCTTCGAGGACGGTCACCGCGAGGCCGTCCGGCTGCACTTCGACGAGGCGCCGCCGAGCGCCGAGGCCCTGACCGCGATGCTGCACCTGATGGCCCGCCACATGGACCAGATCCTGCCCAACGCCGAGCCGGTCCTGGTCGACGTCCGGCGTGGCGTCACCCACCGCCTCGACACGGCCGCCCAGCCCGCGCACATCGAGGCCTGGCTGGCCGGCGAGGCAGCCGCCTTCACCTCGATGTGGGGGACGACCGCCGCCTGAGGTGTCCCACTGACTGAGCAAGGGCCCGCCATCCAGCGGGCCCTTGTTCTAACCTGCGACCCGTGAGTCTGTCCCTCGACCTCGGCAACCTCGGGCCGCCGCGCTCCTGAGCGGAGCGCGCGCCACACCGTTCGAGCTGTCCTGCTCGACCGGTTGATTTCCCCTGCGCTCCGCTGCCGGCCGAACCCTGACCGACTCACCTCATCGGAGCGCACGTGTCTTTCTCATCCCGTCTCAGCCTTTTACAGCTGTCCGCCGCCGGCATCCTCTGGGGTACCGCCGGCGTCGTCGTCCAGGTCGTCGCCGAGGACACCGGCCTCGGAGCCGTGGCGATCGGCTTCTACCGGCTTCTCTTCGCCGCCGCCGTGATGCTGCTGCTCGGCCTGCCCGCCCGGCGCCAGATCATCGCCGCCTATCGAAGCGCACCCCTGGCGATCACCCTGGCCGGCGCCGGCCTGGCGTCCTACCAGGCGCTCTACTTCATCGCGGTACGCCTCGGCGGGGTCAGCATCGCCACCGTGGTCAGCCTCGGCATCGCCCCGGTGCTGCTCAGCGCCTGGGAGACCGCCCGCACCCGGCAGCGTCCGAGCACCGGTGTGCTCGGCGCCTCGGTGGCGGCGATCGCCGGGCTGGCCCTGATCGCCGGCGCCACCGCCGACACCGGCACGGCCGCCGCCGGCCTGGGGCTGCTCGCCGCGGTCGGGTCCGGCATCGTCTACGCCGCGTCGACCGCGTTGAGCCGGCACACCACCCAGGGCGTGGAGCCGCTGATCCTGACGACACTGTCGTGCGCGATCGGCGCGGTCACCCTGCTGCCGATCGCCGCGGCGCAGGGGTTGGTCTTCGCCCCCTCGACGACTTCGCTCGCCCTGCTCTTCTACGCCGGAGCGATCACCACGGCCCTGGCGTACGCGTTGTTCTACACCGGCCTGCGACGCACCACGGGCAGTGTCGCCGTGGTGGTCACGCTGCTGGAGCCACTGACGGCGGCACTGCTCGCGGTCCTGTTGATCAACGAACCGCTGGGCGGGGCCACGATCATTGGTGGAGCGTTGCTGCTTGGTGCGGTGATCTCGCTCTACACCAGCACCAGCACCAGCACCAGCACCAGCTGAGCGTGTCCGGCCAGCACGTGCCACGTGCCACGTGCAACGTCGACGGTGGCGTCGACGTCGGCGGTGGCGGTGGCGGTGGCGGTGGCGGTGGCGGTGGCGGTGGCGGTGGCGGTTGGTGGTGGCGGTTGGTGGTGGCGGTGGCGGTTGGTGGTGGCGGTTGGTGGTGGCGGTGGCGGTTGGTGGTGACCGTTAAATGCGGATACGAGGGCACGGGTCGCGGGTTGCAGATCTTGGAGCGGCCGGGGCGAGCCGTAGCCCAGACATGTCATCAGAGCCCCAGAACAGTCCTGGGCTACGGCTCAGGCCGGCGAGCCGTAGTCCAGACGTGTTATCCGGGTCCGATGACATATCTGAGCTACGGCTCGCCTGCGACAGCCCCGCCACCGAGCAGGCGACACGGCCAACCCGGAGCGCCAGCCGGCCCGGAACGCCCGCCAACCACCCAGAGCGCCCTGCCAACCCAGAGCGCCCACGGGCCCGAAGCGCCCGCCAACCTGGAGCTCCTGCCAGTCCGGCACACCCCACCGGCCAGCGCTTGCGGTCGTCGACAGGGCTCAAACACGACCACGAGCGCCAGCCGAACAACCATGACGTACAGCCAGGCCGTGGCTGCACACCACGGCTGCCAGCTGTCACCTACGGCGACCGCGGCGTACAGCCGCGCCTGCGGAACTCGCGGCCCCGCGCAGGGAACTCGCGACCCCGCGCGCAGAACCCGCGACCCGCGCGGACAAGTCGCGACCCCGCGCGGGGAACCCCCGGCCCCGCGGGCGCGGAACTCGCGACCCCGCGCGCAGAACCCGCGGCCCCGCGCGGACAACTCACGACCCCGGGCGCGGAACGGCGCTGACCTTGCGAACCGCCTGGTCATCCCCGCGCGAGCCCCCCACCACCCGTTCATCCATCACCACATCGCCCGATCAGATGTGATTTTTCGGTATCCGCGTGGTTCCCGCTCAGCAGCTCGCGGGTTGCGACGATGCTTCCGGTGCAAGCGGAATGCAGGCAGAACTTCGGGGGGCGTTCGGCCATGAAGAAGAACTTCGGTCAGGTAGCGGGCAACGTGGCGATCGCGGCGGCGGCGAGCTTCTGCTGCGTGGTCTGCAACCCGTCGACGGTGCAGGCGGCAGCGCCCAGCAGCCAGCTGCCGAGCATGGTCGCGTACGTCCGCAACGGCGACGTCTACGCCAGCAAGGGCAGCACCGAGCAGCGCCTGACCACCGGCGGCTCGCACGCCCGGCCGCGCTGGTCGCCGAACGGCAAGCAGATCGCCTTCCTGAAGAAGGGCCAGGTCTGGACCATGAAGGCGGACGGCACCGGCCAGCGCCGCCTCTCCACCCGCCCGGCGGCCGGACCGTCCTGGTCGCCGGACGGCAAGTGGATCGCGTTCTCCTCGCTGTCCTGCAACGGCGGCCCGGGTGTGTACAGCATCCCGGCCGACGGCACGAAGAAGGAGAAGGTCCTCTTCCCGCGGGACTGCCGTACCGAAGCTCTGCCGGCCGAGACCGAGGCGGCAAAGAGCGTGGCCAAGGAGCTGAAGAGCGACAACGCGGTGGCCTGGTCCCCGGACGGCGTGCAGCTGGCGTTCCGCGGCGGCAACTGCGAGTCGATCTACGACTCCTGCCTGAGCGTCGGCGACGTGAAGACCGGCGGTGAGAAGACCGTGGCGGCCTTCGGCGGTGGCGGCGTGCAGAACAGCGGTTTCGCTGTCGTGCCGAGCTGGCGTTCAGACGGGGCAAAGCTGGCCTTCACCGCGTACCAGGAGGGTGAGACCGCGACCGAGAGCAAGCCGGTTCACCTGGTCGAGTACGACGCGATCACCGGCGCGCAGCGGACCATCGGCAACGCGATGGACCGTGAGCTCGATTACGTCGACGCCTCCCGCGCCGTGGTGACCAGCCAGAACGCCGGAACCACCTGGGTCACCGTTGTCGGCCTGGCGACCGGCCTGCGCACCCCGTTCAAGTCGGGCGAGCAGCCGAGCGTCCAGCCGGTGGTCCGATAACTGCCTTTACACTTGGGCCGCCATGACTGAGACGAACATCCGGCCCATTCGCACGTTCCACCCTCGCCGGGGTCGGATGAGTGCCCGCCATGCGGACGCTCACGCCGAGCTCTGGCCGACATTCGGACTTACCGTCGTCGATGGCGATCGGAGCAGGCTCGACCTCACGGCACTGTTCGGCCGCCCTGCTCCGGTCGTACTCGAAATTGGTTTTGGCATGGGTGACGCGACCGCGGCCATGGCCGCGGCAGATCCGGACCGGGGTTTTCTCGGTGTCGAGGTGCACACTCCGGGCATCGGGAACCTCCTGGCGCTCGTCGGTGAGCAGCACCTGACGAACGTCCGGGTCGCGCACGGTGACGCCATGGAGCTGGTGCATCGCATCGATGAGCAGTCGCTCGACGCCGTGCACGTCTTCTTCCCGGACCCCTGGCCCAAGGCCCGGCACCACAAGCGGCGGCTGATCCAGCCGTCGAACGTCGCGCTTCTGCGCGACCGCCTGCGTCCCGGCGGCGTGCTGCACTGCGCCACGGACTGGCCGGAATACGCCGAGTCGATGGCCGAGACCCTCGACGCCGCTCCCGGTCTGCGTCGCCTTCCGGCGACCGCCGAGCCGCATGCGCGGCCCAAGACCAAGTTCGAGAAGCGCGGCGCCGACGCCGGTCGCCCTATCAGCGATTTACGGTACGCGAGAACCTGAGCGCTCAAGAGTGAGCAGGGCCGTCCGCCGAAGCCGATCCGCCGGACGACCGTTCCCACAGCGGCGGGACGCCGCAACGGCACCCGTCTCCAGCTCTGGCATTTTGCGCCTTTTAACCGATTCGCACCTCTACCCTTGATGGTGGAGGTCAGCCATGCGCCGAGATGACGCCGGCATCGACGCCGGGCGGTCCGCAAGGACCAGTACGGCCGAAGCCGCGACTCTCGCGCGCCCGGCCGGGCCTCACGGGGGGACAGCCGCCGGTGATGGACATCCGCCGGCGGCTGCCGCGCCTCGTCGCGCCGGCTCGTTCCGGGACGTCTTCGCCCTTCATCGGGGCGTGCTGACCAGCGGCTCCGCCGACCAGCTCGCCGCCCTGGTGGCCCGGGCCGCTGGTGCGCCGAGCGCCTGCATCCAGTTCGTCGAGGACGACTCCCTGCGCCTCTACGGCAGCTGGGGTGTCGCCGCCGACTGGGAAGTGGTCACCGAGAGCGCGCTGGAGGACTCCCTCGGCGGCCTCGTCGTGAACTCCGGCACCAGCCTGATCGTCGAGGACGCCAAGGACGACCCGCGGATCCCGGACGGACTGCTCCGGCGCGGCGGTGGCGCGTACCTCGGCTGCCCGGTGCACGACCGGGCCGGCAAGGTCCTCGGTGTGTGTTTCGCGTACGACCACCGGCCGCGCCCGTGGACGCCGGACCAGATCGCCGCGGTCAACGAGGCCTCCGAGGTGGCGACCCTGCTGATCGGCGAACAGATCGCCCGGTACGAGCTGGAGCAGCAGCACCGGTTCCTCGACGCCGTGCTGGACAGCCTGCACGACGGAGTGGTCGCCTGCGACGCCTCCGGCCGGATCGCGATCGTCAACGAGCGGATGCGCCGCCTCTGGGGCGAGACCGTCTTCGGCACCGAGGCGGTCCCCGGCCTCACCGACGCGACCGGCACCCCGCTCACCCGCGACGACCTCGGCCTGGTCCGGGCGCTGCGCGGCGAGGTCATCCGCGACGAGCACCTGGCCCTGCACGGCCGCAGCCGGCGCATCCACCACTACGTGATGGACGCCCAGCCGATCCACGGCCTCGACGGCCGGGTGACCGGCGCGGTCCAGGCCGTCCAGGACGTGACCCGGCAGCGCCGGGCCGAGAGTTTCCGCAGCTGTGAACTGGCCGTGACGACCGCCCTCGCCGAAGCACCGAGCATCGAGGCAGCCGGGCCGCGGGTCCTCGAAGCCATCGTCGGTGCCCTCGACTGGGTGCACGCCGAGTTGTGGCTGGTCGACGAGGGTGATGTCCGGGCAGCCGCCCGCTGGAGCGCCCCCGGTCTGCCGGCCGGCATCCCGGTGCCGGAACGTCTCGCGTACGGCCAAGGCCTGGCCGGCCGTGCCTGGCAGGTCGACAAGCCACTCTGGATCCGTGACGTGGGCCGGCCGCAGAGCCTCATCTCACCGGAGACCGCCGCGGGCGGGCTGCACACCGCGCTGGCCATCCCGGTGCACGACGGCTCCGGCCCGATCGGCGTACTGACCGTTTTCGCCGACACGATCGAGGACCCGGAGGACGAGCTGCTGGCCCTGATCTCCGGAATAGCGGCGCACCTCGGCCAGTTCGTCGAACGCCGCCGGGTCGAGGACCTCCAGCGCCAGCTGACCCGGAGCAAGGACGAGTACCTGGCACTGATCGGGCACGAGCTGCGGACTCCGCTCACGTCGATCAGCGCGTACACCGAACTGCTCGGCGAAGCGGACGAGGCCACCCTGGTCCGCGACGGCCCCCGCCTCATCAAGGTCATCGAACGCAACACCACGGCGCTGCGCGAAATCATCAACGAGCTGCTGGAACTGTCCGCTCTGGACGCCGGCCACGCGGACGTCCGCCGTACCCCGATCGACCTGGCCGCCGTGGTTCGCGACGTGGTGGACCGAACCCGCAGCGCCATCGACGGCGCCCCGGTCGTCATCGACACCGACCTGCCCGGCGAGCTGATCGTGCCGGGCGACAAGGACCGCTTACGCCACATAGTGCAGAACCTGCTGGGCAGCGCGGTCCGCTACAGCCCCGACGGCGGCCACGTGGCGATCTCGCTGCGCAGCACCGGCCGAGCGGCCGAGCTGTCCGTCTCCGACGCGGCGGCGGATGTCCCCCGAGCCGAGCGAGAGCAGATCTTCACCGGCCACTACCGCACCAGCCGAGGCAACGACCGGGCGATCCCCGGAAGCGGCCTGGGCCTGACGCTGAGCCGAGCGGTGGTCGAGAAACACCAGGGCAGCGTGGAACTGACCGGCAGCGACACCGGAACAACAATCCTGATCCGCCTGCCACTAGAGGTCCGCTGACCCACCCAACCCAGCGCACACGGTGTGCCGCCGTCACCGCTACGCGAGCCCAAACCAGCGCACACGGTGTGCCGCTGCCACCGTCCTGTCGCGCCCAGCAGCCGTAGCTCAGACACCTCATACGAGTCCGATGACCTATCTGAGCTACGGCTCGCCCCGGCGACGGCCGGCTCGCCCACCGCACGGCTCGCCCAGCGCCCTGCTCGCCCGGCGCCCTGCTCGCCCGGTGCGTGTCGAGTTGAGGCGCGAATCGGACCCGAAAGCGACACACGCAGGCGAAACACGGGGTACGTGTCGAGTTGAGGCGCGTATCGGACCCGAAATCGACACAGGCGGGCGGATCACGGGGTGTGTGTCGAGTTCGGGGGCGTACTGAACCCGAACTCGACACACCCGGCTGGGCCGCGCTAGCCGGCTTCGATCGTCAGCGCTTCGGGTGGACCACTGCTGCCGCTCCGCCGCCTCGGCGGGTGGGCTCGGCCGAGGCGATGTAGCCGCCTCGGCGGGTGAACTCGATTGCTGTTGCCGCGCCCAGCTCCGCCACGTCGGGGCCGAAGGTGTGGCCTCGGGCGATCAGCTCCGGGCCGTGGAGCGTACGGAAAGCGGCCTCGGCCTGGATCCCCGCGCTGTTGCGCTGTGAGGCGCGCGGCGCCGCCATGGCCTCCGGCAGGGTCATGCCGAGTTCGACGCGGTTGAGCAGCACCTGGAGCACCGTCGTGATGATGGTCGCGCCGCCCGGTGAGCCGAGGGCGAGGAACGGCTTGCCGTCCTTCAGGACGATCGTCGGGGACATCGAGCTGCGCGGGCGCTTGCCGGGGCCGGGCAGGTTCGGGTCGGCGGCGGTGCCCTGGGTGGGCGCGAAGTTGAAGTCGGTCAGCTCGTTGTTCAGCAGGAAGCCGCGACCGGGAACGACCATGGCGTTGCCGCCGGTCTGCTCGATGGTGAACGTGTACTCGACGATGTTGCCCCAGCGGTCGGCCACGGTCAGGTTCGTGGTGCTCTGGCCCTGCTCGGTCGGTCCGCCGACGGCCGCCGGCGTGCAGCCGGACGCGGTCAGGTCACCCGGCGGCACCGGCTTCACCAACGCCTTCGCCGGATCGATCTGGCAGGCCCGCTTCGCGGCCCAGCTGTCGGAGACCAGCTGCTTCACGACCTGTTGCGATGTGTACGCCCCCACGTGGCGATTCCGATCAGCGAAGGCCAGCGCCGACGCCTCCAGGTAGTAGTGCAGCTTGTCCGTCGCGGTGGCCGACGCCGGCAGGCCCTTCTCGATGATGTTGAGCGCTTCGCTGACCGCGATGCCGCCGGACGACGGGGTGTTCATGCCGTACACGGTCAGGTTCTCGTAGTCGGAGCGGGTCGGCGACGGGAAGCGGAGCTGGTACCGGGCCAGGTCGGCCTTGGTCAGCTCACCGGGCCGGATCGGGTACGCCCAGGTACCGGTCGGCACGTCCGCGACCGGCGGATCCTGCACCGTCGAGACCAGATCGTCGGCGATCGCACCGCGATAGAACTCGCCGGTGCCCTTGCGCGCGATCAGCCGGTACGTGTCGGCGAGGTCCGGGTTCCGCAGCGTCGTGCCGACCGCGGGCGGCGCCCCGCCGGGCAGGTAGATCTCCCGGGTCGAGTCGAACTGACCGAACGCTGCAGCGTTGTCGGTGACCTGCTGCCGGAACGTCGCGTCGACCGGGAATCCGCGCGAGGCCACGTCCGCGGCGGGCCTGAGGCCGGCCGCGAGCGAGCGGGTCCCCCATTTGCGGGCTGCCGCCTCCCACGTCGCCAGGGTGCCGGGCACGCCGACGGAGAGCCCGCTGACCCGCGCCTCGGCGAAGTCGTACGGCAACCCGTCGGCCGGGTCGATGAAGTACTTCTCGGTCATCGTGGCCGGGCCGGTCTCCCGCCCGTCGATCGTGGAGACGCTGCGGCGCTTGGCGTCGTAGTAGACGAAGAATCCACCACCGCCGATTCCGGCCGAGAACGGCTCGGTGACGCCTAGGGTGGCCGCCGCGGCGATCGCGGCGTCCACCGCGTTGCCGCCGTGACGCAGGACGTCGAGGCCGACCGCGGTGGCGGTGGGGTCCACGGTGGCGATCGCGCCGCCATAACCGCTGGCAGTGGGGCCGAGCGCGGCCGCTCCGCCGCCCGCCGAAGCCGGTGGAGCCGCGACCGCGACTCCCAGTGTGGTCAGGGACAGCGCAGTCAACGCGGGCAGGAACCGCATCGGCCCTCCAGTCAGGACAGTGTCGGTTGTCGATTCCCTGCCTACCGGGGATCTCATCGCGGCACAACCGCAGAGACCAGGTTCAGCCGACGCCGTAGGGCACCGGCTCGACCGGCGGGCAGGTGGTTCCGGTCGCCGGCAGGGTCAGCGCGGTCAGATAACGGTCGGCGGCGCCGGACACACAATCGCTGTGCCCGTACGCCACGTGACCCCATCCGTCGTAGGTGACCAGCCGGGTTTTCGGGCCGAGTTGCCGGGCCACGTTCTTCGCCCAGGCGTACGCGGTCGCCGGGTCGTGCCGTGAGTTGACCACCAGCACCGGCACGTCGGAGGCCGGGATCGGGTGCTGCGGATCGGACGGCGGGTCGGGCCAGCCCTCGCAGCCGGAGACCGCGGTGAGCGCCAGCGGCGAGGCCCGCATCTGCGGCGCCTTGGCGGCGGCTCCGGCGAGCAGTTTCTGGTACCCGGACCAGCCGCCGACCGGCAGCGCCCAGTCCCGGCACATCACGGCCGGGAAGGCGTGCGGGGTGAGGTCCAGGTCGGGCAGGGCACGGCGGCCGGCCGGGGCGGGCTCGTACGCCTCTTTCAGGTAATGGGCGAACGAGAACCACTGCGGGTCGTAGAACGCGCTGAACGCCGCCGAAATCAGCTCCCAGACCCGCAGCTTGGCGGGCGGGTCGTACGGGTCGTTAAGTGTGCCGGCCGCCGCCCGTTCCATCAGCCGTGCCCAGATCGCCTTGACGTCGCGGCCGTGCAGCGCGCACTGGGTGTCCCGGCCGCACCAGACGACGAACTGCTCGAACGAGTCCTGTGCCGACTCCGCGGTCCGGCCGAGGAAGTCCTCGATGCCGGAGCTGTGGTCCATGACGCTGTCCAGCACGAGCGCCCGCAGCCGGGTGGGGTATCGCTCGGCGTAGAGCTGGCCGATCAGCGACCCGTACGAGGCGCCGTAGAAACTGATCTTCTGCTCGCCGAGGGCGACCCGGACCGCGTCCATGTCGCGGGCCACGTTGTCGGTGCCGGCGTGGTGGAAGGCCGGGCCGCTGCGCGACGCACAGTCCTTCGCGAGCCGCCGGTTGTACGTGCCGAGCCGGGCGAACTCGGTCTCGTTCGCGGCCAGCGGCGACGGTTTCGCGTCGACCAGGTCCTGGGAGCAGAGGATCGGCGCGCTGCGGCCGACCCCGCGCGGGTCGATGCCGACGATGTCGAACCGGCGTTCCACCTCACTGCCGAAGAACTCGGTGTCCAGGGCCTGGTTGACGGCCGAGGCGCCGGGTCCGCCCGGGTTGACCATGAGTACGCCGATCCGCCGGGCCGGGTCGCCGGCCGGTCGCCGGGCCAGCGTGAGCTCGATCGACGAGCCGTACGGCTGGGACCAGTCGGCGGGCACCCGCATCGTGCCGCACTGGGCCTTGGCATCCTCCGGGCACGGTTCCCAGCGGATGACGGCGGCGTTGTCGTACCGCTGTGGCGGGGGCACCGTGTGTGCCGGGCCGGCGTGGGCGGGGCGTTGCGCGTACAGAAGGAGGGTTGTGAGGGTGAGGACCGCGGCCGTGACCGGCCGCAGTGATCTTTGGTGTCCCGCTCGCAAAACCCATCTCCGCCCTAATCCGGCAAATCGCTACATTCAGCTTAGATTGAGCAGCCTTGAGATCGTCTTCGGGTGCGGGCGGGACGGGCCAGTCGTGCACGTTCGTGGCAACGTTGACTGATGAATGTGATCCGCACCTCGCGCCTGGCCCTCGCGGCGACCGGCGCCGCTCTGCTGACGGCGTGCTCCAGCTCGGAGGGCGGGGAGGGGCCGGCGCCGACGGTGCAGCCGGTGCCAGCGGTCTCGGCGGTCTCGCCCACAGCACAGCCGTCGAATCAAAAAGAACGGAAAAATCTGGATCTGTCGGCTCCGGAGACCATCGCGACCGGCATCGGCGTGCCGTGGGGCCTGGCGTTTCTGAGCGACGGCAGCGCGCTGGTCGCCGAGCGTGACAGCGGGCGGGTGCTCCAGGTGACGCCGGGCAGCGAGCCGCGCGAGGTCTACACCGTGCCGGGAGTGGACGCCGGCGGCGAGGGCGGGCTGCTGGGGCTGGCCGTGAAGGACGACTGGGTCTACGCCTATTTCACCGGCGATCAGGACAACCGGATCGTGCGCTTCAAGCTGACCGGAAACGATCAGCCAGAAGTGATCTTCGACGGCATCACGAAGGGCGGCCGGCACAACGGTGGGCGGATCGCCTTCGGACCGGACGGGATGCTCTACGCCGGCACCGGCGACGCGAGCGAGGAGTCACGCTCGCAGGACCGGGACGACCCGAGCGGCAAGATCCTGCGGCTGACCCCGGACGGCGACCCGGCGCCCGGCAACCCGTGGGAGGGCTCACCGGTCTGGACGCTGGGTCATCGCAACGTGCAGGGCCTGGCCTGGGACGACCAGGGCCGGATGTACGGGATCGAGTTCGGGCAGAACAAATACGACGAGGTCAACGTGATCGAGAAGGGTAGGAACTACGGCTGGCCGGAGGTGGAGGGCCGGGGCGGCGACTCCCGGTTCGCCGAGCCGCTCGTGCAGTGGACCACCGACGAGGCCTCACCGAGCGGCGCGGCGGTGGCCGGCGACACGCTGTACGTGGCGGCACTGCGCGGTGAGCGGCTGTGGACGGTCCCGCTCGGCGGTGGCTCGACCAAGGCCGAGCTCACCGGCGAGTACGGGCGGTTGCGTACGGCCGCCGTGGCCCCCGACGGTTCGCTGTGGCTGACCACATCGAACACCGACGGCCGCGGCGACCGGCGCGATGGCGACGACCGGATCCTTCGATTCCCGGCGCGATGACGCTTACCTGCTGGCCGGTTGGACCTGAGGCAGGGCCGAGATGGCCTGCGCGTACTTACTGACCTGGCGCTTGTTGGGGACGACGCCGTAAACCCGGAGCTGTTCCTGGATCGCGTCCTTGATGACGTCCTCGGACTGACCGCGGTGGGTCAGCGAGACCTGGTTGACGACGTAGTCGACGCGGAGCTGGACCTGCCAACCAGGGTCGCGACGGCCGCCCGAGGCGAGGCTGCTGAGTGAGCTGAGTGCTTGCATGCCCGGGTTATCGGTCGTGGGCGTACCGGTCCAAGATATGAGGACCCTGTGCAACACGACCGCAACCCGGGCACACCGAGCTGGCCATTAAACCTCCCGGTCGGCCCCTTCCAGAGGCTCCGCGGGCTCGTTCTTGATGGGATTCAGCTTCAGCCAGACCAGCATGAAGACCCCCAGGGCCAGCATGGCGAGGCCCATCCAGAGGTTGATCCGGACTCCCTGCGCCTTGTCGATCTCGGCTTGGGTGTCGAAGATCCCGATCGCGGTGACGATCAGGCCGTAGATCACGAACAGGCCGCCGATCACCAGGCGTACGTCGAACAAGCGATTCTTGTCGGACATGGTTCAGCTCCTCACCAGACCGGGATGTACAGAAGGATGGCGAGCGCCACGGCGATCGCGCCGAGCAGGACCGGGTTGCGCCACCAGACCTTCTCCCCGGCGATGATCGTCTCGCCGGAGGTGGAATCGCCGCTCAGTCCGTAGACCAGGCCGCGCAGCTCGTCGTCGGACTTGCTGGTGCCCTTGGTGAACAGGGTGACCACGACCGCGACCACGACCGCCGTGACGAACGCGGCGCCGGCGCCCCAGAAGCTCTCCGACAGGTCGGAGTTGAACGGGATGACCTCGGTGAGGTGGCCGATGTACAGCGTCAGCGACGCCAGGAAGCCGAGCAACAGCGACCAGAAGCCGGCCCAGGGCGTCATCTTCTTCCAGAACATGCCGACGATGAACGTGGCGAAGAGCGGCGCGTTGAACAGGCTGAACAGAGCCTGGATGTAATTCATGATGTTGGAGAAGCCGGCCGCGATGAACGCCGTGCCGATGCCGACCACGATGCCGCCGATGGTGGCGAGCCGGCCGATCCGGATGTAGTACGCGTCGTCGCGGTCTTTGCGGACATACGGCCGCCACAGGTCGTACGTGAAGACGGTGTTGAAACCGCTCACGTTCGCCGCCATGCCGGCCATGAACGAGGCGATCAGACCGGTCACCGCCACGCCGAGCACACCGTTCGGCAGCAGGTCACGCATGAGCAGCGGGATGGCGTTGTTGTAGACCAGGTCGCCCTTGTCAGCGCCGAGTCCCTGGATGGTCACCAGGGCGATCAGACCGGGGATGACGGTCACCGCGGGGATCAGCAGCTTCGGGAAGGCGCCGATGATCGGCGTACGCCGGGCCGCGCTCATGTCCTTGGCGCTCAGGGCCCGCTGCACCTCGGCGAAGTTCGTGGTCCAGTACCCGAAGGAGAGCACGAAACCGAGGCCGAAGATGATGCCGATCCAGCTCGCGCCGAGCGGATTGTCGGTGCTGCCGGTGTTCGCGAACGTGTGCAGCCCGGCCTCACCGAGCGGTGTCTGCCGCACCTTCTCGAACAGGCCGTCGATGCCACCGACCTTGACCAGGCCGATCACCGTGATCGGGATCAGGCCGGCCAGGATGACGAAGAACTGGAGCACCTCGTTGTAGATCGCCGAGGAGAGACCACCGAGGGTGATGTAGATCAGCACGATCGCCGCGCCGATCACGATTGACAACCAGAGCGGCCAGCCCAGCAGTGCCTGCAGGATCAGAGCGAGGGCGTACAGGTTGACGCCGGCGATCAGGACCTGGGCGAGGGCGAAGCTCAGCGCGTTGAACAGGTGGGTGGGCCGGTTGAAGCGCCGCCGCAGGAACTCGGGGACGCTGTGCACCTTGGAGCCGTAGTAGAACGGCATCATCACGATGCCGAGGAACACCATGGCCGGCACCGCGCCGACCCAGTAGTAGTGCAGGGTCATCAGGCCGTACTCAGCGCCGTTGGCGGCCATGCCGATGATTTCCAGGGCACCCAGGTTGGCCGATACGAAGGCCAGACCCGTCACCCAGGCAGGCATCGACCGCCCGGACAGGAAGAAGTCGGCACTGCTCTTGATCGCACGGCGGGCGGCGAAGCCGATCCCCAGCACCGTGACGAAATACAGAGTGAGAATCAGGTAATCGACGATGCCGACATCTAGCCGAAGACCCTCCGCAGCCAGTGTTCGCACGGGCCCACCTCCATTGGTCGGCCCGTGCTATGCCCTTAACGAACTTTTTTCACACGAGACTCACAGGGTGGCGATCGCCTCAGGTGTGATCTCGGATATACCGGACACCACGAGGCGGGCCTGCGCGAGCGCGTCGGCGGCCGGTGGGTACACCCCGTGCGGCACCGCGATCACCGCGAGCCCGGCGGCCGCGGCCGACCGCAGGCCGTTGCTGGAGTCCTCGATCGCGGCGCAGTCGTCCGGGGTGAGACCGAGTTTCTGGACCGCGGCGAGGTAGACGTCCGGCGCCGGCTTGCCGCGCGGCACCTCCTCGGTGGAGAGGGTCACCTCGAACGCGTCGGTGATCCCGGCCGTCGCCAGCACCTGGTCGATCAGGATCCGCGCGGAGGAGCTGGCGAGGGCGAGGCGATAGTCCGTCAATGAGCGCACCACGTCGACGGCACCGGGAATCAGCGGCAGCGCCTCCTTGTAGCGCTCCGCCATCCGGCCCAGCACGTCGGCCGCCACCTGCTCGGCGGTCCGCGGGACGCCGACCTCGTCGGCCAGGTGCGCCGACCACTCGCCGGTGCTCATCCCCATCATCCGGTCCTGGCTGTCCGGCAGGAACTCGCGCCCGAACTCGGCGACGTACGCCCGCCGGACCTCCTCCCAGACCTCCTCGGTATCGATGATCACGCCGTCGAGGTCGAAGACGACCGCCTTGACCTTGCTCACAGCGCCTCCAGAGCGGGCACGATCTCGTCGCGGTAGAGCTCGAACTTCTTGGTGTCCCAGGCGTCGCGCACCCCGCCGTGCATCACGGTGAAGCCCATCGACTGGAAGCCACGGGCAGCTTCCAGGATCTCGGCCGGCGAGTCCGGGAAGCGGTAGATCACCGTTTTCTCGATCTCGTCGTAGTCCCGGCCGACCGTGTCGCAGTGCCGTTTCAGCACGTCCAGCTTGTGCTGCAGCTCCGGGCCGGGGAACAGGTTGCAGGCGTCCGCGTACTTCGCGACAAGCAGCAACGTCTTCTTCTCACCGGCGCCACCGATCAGGATCGGCGGGCGGTGCAGCGGCAGTGGCGAGTTGAGCAGCCGGTCGAGCCGGTAGCGCTTGCCCTGGAACGCGGTCTCGTCGCCGTCGAACATCTGCCGGCAGATCCGCAGCGCCTCCTCGAGGCGCTCGAACCTCTCGGCCGTCGGCGGGAACGGCAGGCCCAGGCCGGCCGACTCCTCCGCGTTCCACGCGGCGCCGATGCCGAGCATGGCCCGGCCGCCGGAGAGCACGTCGAGGGTGGTGACACATTTCGCCAGCAGCCCCGGCTCGCGGTAGACGACACCGGTGACCAGGGTGAGCAGTTTCGCGGTGCGGGTGTGCGCGGCCAGGAATCCGAGCGCGGTATAGGCCTCGAGCATCTCCTGCTCGGGCGGCCCGTGGACACCGATCTGCCAGACGTGATCCATCACGCTGATTCGCTCGAAACCGGCCTGGTCGGCGGCCGAGGCCACCTCGGCGAGGGTCGGGCCGAGGCGCTGCGCGCCGTCCGGCCACGTGAAATTGGAGATGTGCAGACCGAGTTTCACATCGAAGACCTTACCCCATGTGTACGCTCGGTAACCGGTTTGGCGGGTTCGACGCTTTCGGCCCAATGTGATGATCACTATCAACCGTTAGGCCCGGTTGCTACGGGGTTGCAGGCGGGTAGCTTCGGCTCTGCACCGCAGCCGAGCCGGGAGCCGCCGCACCATGCCAGTTCAGCCGAGTCACTTCGCCCGATCAATATCACCCTCCGTGAGCGTAGTGATCGCTGCCGGCGACGTTGCCAAGCTGCCCGTGCTGCTGGGCGCGCTGCCACCGGTCGACGAAGTGATCGTCGTGGTCGGCCGCAACGACGACACCACCCGGGCGCTGCCCCGAGGGGCTCGGGTGATCCGGCAGACGCGTACCGGCGCCGGCAACGCTCTGGCCTGTGGGGTCGACGCCAGCACCGGCGACGTGGTGGTCGCGCTGCCCGGCGACGGCTCCTGTGACCCGGCCGAGATGCCCCGGCTGCTGGACGCGCTGCGCGACGGCGCCGACGTGGTGCACGGCTCGCGGTACCTGACCGGCCGGCCCGGTGTCTTCGACATGGTCGTGCTCTGGTTCCTGCGGGTGCTCTTCGACTGCCGGCCCACCGACCCGGGCCACGGGTTCCGCGCCTTCTGGCGGGACAGCGCCGGCCAGCTCGGCCTCCCCCGGGTCGCCGGCCTGGATCCGGTACGCGGCGACGGCGCCGAGATCGAGCCCCTGCTGGCCGTCCGCACCGCCTCGTCCGGCCTGCACGGCGCCGAGGTACCCATCACGGTCCATCCGCAGGCATCCGGCAGTTCGCCGTTCACCGCGGTGCGAGCGCTGATCGCCGAGCACTTCGAGCGCCGCCGCACCGCCCGGGCAGCCACCCCCGCCAGCATCGTCGTCCTGACCGGCAAGCCGTCCGCGGCAGCCGGCAAACAAAGCGCGGCGACCCGCAAGCCGGCCGCGGTGAATCCGGCCTCGACCCACCCGCTGATCAACAAGCCCCGTGCGAGCACCCGCCCGGTCTCGGCGAACGGCGTGACCTGGCCCGCACCGAACCAGCGCTCCGCCTCCACCGCCGCCGATCACACCAACAGCAGCGGACTGCTCCCCGGCGCACCCGGTTCCGTCGACCGCCGCACCGGCGGCGAGCGTCGCAACAGCGACCGCGCCCGGGCCACCGGAAATCAGGACCGCCGTCGTGCCGATCTCCCGTTCGCGGGTCGCGGCTGGGGCAAGCCCCGGCTGGACGCCCCGGAGAACCTCGCCCGCCGCCAGTGGCGCGACAACCGCATCGACCAGAACGTCCGCGAGACCGGAGCCGGCCGCCCCAACCTCCGCGTGATCAACGGCGAGGGAACCGGCTCGGCCACCCGCCGCAACGGCCACCTGCGCTCCGTCTGACCGCAACCCTGCCGCGATCCCGGGTGGAGGTGGGGCGCGAGCCGGCTCGCGGGCTCCCGCCAGCGAGGCTGTCCGTGGGAGAGCGACCGTCAGCGGTTGCGCAGGCGGGGCAGGATCTCGGTGGAGTACAGCCGGAGGAAACGCTCCTGGTCCGGGCCCGGCGCGTGGAACACCAGGTGCTTGAAGCCCATGTCCAGATATTCGGTGACCTTGGCGGCGTGCTCCTCCGGGTCGGACGAGACGATCCACCGGGTGGCGGTCCGCTCGACCGGCAGCGCGTCGGCGAGCCGCTGCATCTCGACCGGGTCCTCGACGCCGGTCTTCTCCTCCGGCGACAGGGCGAGCGCGCCCCAGTAATGCGTGTCGTTGCGGGCCCGGTCGATGTCGTCGTCGAACGACACCTTCACCTCGATCAGCAGGTCCAGGTCGTCGGCCTTGCGACCGGCTTTCTCCGCGCCCTCGGCCACGGCCGGCAGCAGCGTGTCGGTGTAGAGGCCGTGTCCCTTGCCGCTGGTCGTGATGAAGCCGTCGGCGATGCGACCGGCGAGCCGGGTCGCGGCCGGGCCCGAGGCGCCGATGTAGATCGGGACGGGCGTCGAAGGCTTGTCGTAGATGGTGGCGTTCTCCGTCTTGTAGAACTGCCCCTCGTACGTCACCCGGTCCTCGGCCCACAGCTTCTGGATCAGCAGCACGGCCTCCTTGAGCCGGGCGAACCGCTCCTTGCCGTCCGGCCACTGGGCGCCGAGCGGCACCTCGTTGAGCGACTCGCCGGATCCGACGCCGAGGATGGCGCGGCCCGGCGCCAGGCAGCCCAGCGTGGCGAAGGCCTGCGCGACCACAGCCGGGTGGTAACGGAACGTTGGCGTCAGCACGCTGGTTCCGATCAACACCTTTTCGGTACGCGCAGCGAGCGCACCCAGCCACGGCAGTGCCGCCGGCGCGTGGCCGCCGTCGTGCCGCCACGGCTGAAGGTGATCGCTGACGAAAACCGAGTCGAAGCCCAGCTCTTCCGCGAGAATCCCGTATTTGAGCAGCTCAGCCGGTGCGAACTGCTCAGCCGACGCCTTATATCCGAACCGAATCATGAACGAAGACTAACCCGCTGCGCGGTACGCCTTACCTGCCTCGGTGGGGGTCTTCCCATCTTTGTAGAGCCCGAAGTCCACGCTGTCGTCGACGGCGGGCAGGCCGAACCAGGCGTACCGCTGGACGAACGATCGTTTCTCCAGGCCGGCCGTCGCGCCCTTGATGAACGCGACCTTCTGCGCGTCGCTGGGATAGCGCGGAGTGGCGCCGAAATTGATCAGGCCGAACTCGGTGATCCAGATCGGCTTGTCGTACCGCTTGTGCACCGCGTCGACGTACCCGAGGAATTGGTTGACCGAGGCTTTGCTGAAGTCGGAGCCGTACCAATGCAGGGCGATCGCGTCGACCCGCAGGCCCTTCGCCGCAGCGCCGGACATGAATCGGTCCAGCCAGCCGCCGGCGGTGTCGCCGCCGAACGCGACCGCCGGGCTGACCAGAGTCATCCCGGTCGCCTCCAGTTTCGGCCAGGCGTCCAGCGCCGCTTCGACGCTCATGTTGGACTGCTCGGCCAGGTCCGGCTCATTGAATCCGAGCAGCACGTCGCCCTCGGATTTCGCCTGTTTCAGGGTGGCGTCGGTGACGTTCGCGGCGCCCCAGATCATCGGCACGAATTCCACGCCGGCCGGGCCGGGCACCTCGTTGTCGTTCGGCGCCCAGTCGTAGTACCAGCCCGCGCCGACGTCTTTGAGCGCCGCTTTCGCGCCGGTGAACTTCCAGACGCCGACACCCTTTTTCGCACTGGTGGCAGCGGGCACCGCAGTCGGTTTCCGGGATGCCGACGGCGACGCTGACACCGATGCCGAGGGCGACCGCGAGACGGATGGCGACGGTGAGGCCGAAATGGCGGGCACCGGTGACGAAGAAGCGACCGCCGGAACGACCAGGGCGGCCGGTGATGCGGCGGGAGAAGAAGGCGATTGGTACGCCACCACGAGCCCACCGGCTCCGGCAACGGCACCGGCCGCGAGGGTGCCGACGAGCACCTTCTGCACGACTGATCCGCCCGCTTTCGCCGCGAGCTTTACGGGTACGGCTTTTGATGCGGTTGTGGCGCTGGTAGCCGTACCAGAAAGGTTGGTGAAATAAGCCGGCGGCAATGGCACCAAGGCCATGCCCGCCAGAAGCCGCTCGGCGGCGATGAGGTCGTGCCAGGCGGCGCCGCAGAGGCGGCATTCGCGGGTGTGCCGGGCGATGCGTTTGCGCCAGAGCGCGCCCGGACGGCCGTCCCAACCGGCCAGCAGAGAGATCAGCTCGGGGCAGCGGGGTGTGCGGTGCAGCGCCCGGACCACCGCGCGGGCCGTCTCCAGCTGGCCTTTCATCCGCTGGATGCGGACTGCGGCGTGCTGGCGGCCGACCCCGGTCGCGTCGACGATCTCGTCGCGGGTGAGCTCGCCGGAGGCCTCCAGCCACCAGAGGGAGAGCAGCTCGCGGTATTCCTCGTCGAGCCAGCGGGTCGCCTCGGCGGTCTCCCGGCGCTGGCCGGAGAGCTCGAGCCGGGTGATCGCCAGATCGGTGAAGTCGGCGCCCGGATCGCGCAGGTCGGGGTCGAGGACCTCGTCGGCGGTGCTGTGCCGGCCGCGGAACCTCTCCCGCACCTGGCGCACCGTGATCGCCACCAGCCATGAGCGGAACGCCTCGGGTTCGCGCAGCTCACCGAGGTTGCGCAGGACCCGGATCATGACTTCCTGCACGACGTCGTCGACGTCGGCGTGACCCTCCAGAGCCCGGCCCACGATGGTGTAGACCAGCGGCAGATAACCGGCGACCAGACGGTCGACAGCGGCCGGATCCCCCGCACGGGCGGCCAGCACCGTCGCGATGTCGGGTTGTCGAGCCATGGTTCCGCCTTTCCTGGGCATACACGCATCCACCGCATAGGGAGACGGGTGCGAGGACCATGGATAACACGAATCGGGGAGCTTGTTCAGGGCCGGCGGTTAGCCGGCGGGCGGAGCGGGAACAGAATGTCCATGCGTATGTCGGTCCGGCTCAATCTGCCACGCGAGGTGGACAGCGTCCCCGCCGTGCGCCGGCTGCTGCGCTGCGCGTTGACGATCCTGCGAGTGGATCGTCAAGCCGGTGCCGATCTGGAGATCGCCCTAACCGAGGCGTGCGCGAACGTGGTCCATCACGCCACCGGTGCGAACAACTTCGAGGTTCACCTCGACGTCGCACAGGACCGCTGCTCGATCGACGTTGTCGACGACGGCGCGGGGTTCGACCTGACCGAGGCGAGCGACACGTCCCCGAGCTCCGACAGCGAGCGCGGACGCGGCCTTTTCCTGATCCGGGCGCTCGGTGAGAACGTGCGGATGCAGTCGAGCGCGCGGACCGGAAGTCTCATCCACTTCGAGAAGTCCTTCGCCTGAGGTAACTCCCGCGCGTCGGATGGGCCAGTGGGCCCGTCCGGCGCCAAATTTGCTTGCCGTATAACAAATACCGATCCCTGGAGAGGAGTGTCTGCGGTGTCCGACCAACCAGTTCCCCTTGGCGTACTGCTTCGTGCTGCGCCGCCTGATCGCCTGCCCGAGGTCACCGCCGAACATCTGCGCCGGCACTTCGCCGCCGAGGCCAGCGAGGTGTTCCTCGCTGACCTGACCCTGACCCGCCTGTGCCCGTTGATCGGCTCGGACGCCTCCGACCCGGCCGCCATGCGCTGCCTCGGCAGTCAGCAGGTCGCCGTCGAGCTCTCGGCCGGCGGCGCCACACGGATGCATCTGCCGCTGAACAGCTGGGGTGAGCGGCTCGGCGTGCTGCGCCTGGACCTGCCGGCCCGGCCCGAGCCGGAGCTCGCCGAGCAGCTGGCCGCCATCGCCGACGAGCTGGCCATCGCGCTGCGGGCCGCCGACACCAGCACCGACCGGTACCGCCGCGCGCAACGCCAGGCCCGGCTCACCATGGCCGCCGAGCTGCAGTGGGAGCTGCTGCCCGGACGATCCCTCGGTGACGAGAGGTTCCTGGTGGCCGGGCAGCTTCAGCCCGCGTACGACGTCCACGGCGACCACTTCGACTGGGCGCTGGACGGCGACCGCCTCACCATCACGGTGCTGAACGGTTCCGGCGACGGCATGGAGGCCGCGCTGCTGACCACCGTCGCGGTCAACGCCATGCGTAACGCCCGCCGCTGCGGCGCCGACGTCGTCGAGCAGGCCGAACTGGCCTCCGACGCGGTGCACGCGCTGCGCGGCGGTGCCGAGCACGTCGCCACCCTGCTGCTCGAAATCGACCTGGTGAGCGGGCAGGTGGCCGCCGTCGACGCCGGATCACCGCGCTGCATGATCGCCCGGCAGGGTGAGGTCGAGCCGGTCGCCCTGGAACAGCAACTGCCGTTCGGGATGTTCGCGGAGGCGCATTACGAGATCCAGCGGTTCCGCCTCGAACCGGGCGACCGGATGCTCGTGGTGAGTGACGGTGTGCACGCCGCCGTACCCGGTGGGCGTTCCCCGTTCGGTGAATCCGCGCTGCTCAACGCGATTCGCCGGACACGGTTGCAGCCGGCGACCGAAGCGGTGGGTACCGTGATGAGAGGTTTGCACGACTACCACGCCGGAATTGATCCGGAGGACGACGCTGTGACGGTCTGTCTCGACTGGCGGCGCTGACCCCGGTTCGATCGGCACACCACCGGGTAGAGGTGCAGACTTACGGGTCCGCGACTTCGACAACGGGGATCGGCATGGAACGCGCCACTGAGCTAGCCGACGCCGTAGAGGCGTCGGTCGAAGCCTTGACGGCTGTGCTCGAACGCGCCCGGCTGGCCCTGAACCCCACCGTGCCACCCGCCCAGCTGCGGGTGCTCACGATCGTGGCCGGCAACCGGCACACCAACATGAGCAGACTGGCCGAGGCGCTGGACGTCGTCCCGTCCTCGGCCAGCCGCCTCTGTGACCGCCTTGAGGCGACCGGGCTGCTGCGCCGGGTCGCCGACCCCCGGGATCGCCGGGAGGTGCGGCTGCTGCTCACCCCGGCGGCCCGCCGGCTGCTCACCGACCTCCAGGAGCGGCGGCGCGCCGCGCTCGGTGAGGTGCTCGACCGGATGCCGGCTGCCGCCCGGCAGGACCTGCTGCGGTCACTGCAGGCGTTCGAGGCGGCGGCCGCTCCCCAGGCCGAGTCGGACGGCAACCTCCGTACGGCCTAGGCTGGGCACGTGCGAATCGGCATCGTGATCCTTCCTGACCAGCGCTGGTCCGAATCCCGCGGACGCTGGCGTCTCGCCGAGGAGTACGGCTTCGACCACGCCTGGACGTACGACCACCTCGGCTGGCGTGACCTCGTCGACGGGCCGTGGTTCGACGCGGTCCCGACGCTGACCGCCGCGGCCGCCGTGACCGAGCGGATCCGCCTCGGTACGTACGTCGCCTCACCGAACTTCCGGCACCCGGTGCACTTCGCCCGGGAGTCGACGGCGATCGACGACATCTCCGGCGGCCGGCTGATCCTCGGCCTCGGCGCCGGTGGCATCGGTTTCGACTCGGCGGTCCTCGGCCGTCCGGAGCTGACCCCGCGCGAGCGGGTCGACCGGTTCGCCGAGTTCCTGGAGCTGTTCGACACGATCCTGCGCAACCCGTCGACGACCTGGTCGGGCAGTTATTACGACGCCGTCGACGCCCGCAGCACCCCCGGCCCGGTCCAGCAGCCCCGGCCGCCGTTCGTGGTGGCCGCCAACGGGCCGCGAGCGCTGCGCCTGGCCGCCAAGTACGGCGACGGCTGGGTCACCACCGGCCCGCAGGCGTGCGACACCGCAGAGCAGTGGTGGGCCTCGGTCGCCGAGACCCGGGAGAAGTTCGACGCGACGCTTGCTGCCGCCGGCCGCCCGCTGGACGCGGTGGACCGTTATCTCAACCTGGACTCGTCGCCTGTTTACTCATTGAGCAGCGTGGAAGCCTTCACCGACGCGACCGGTCGGGCACGCGAGCTCGGATTTACCGACGTGATCACGCATTGGCCCCGCGAGTCCAGTTGGTACGCGGGCGACGAGAAGGTGCTCGAGGCCGTTGCGGCCGAGCTCCCGCGGATCCGCCGCAGCTGATTTATCCGGGCACTTCACGTCCATTTCGGACGCGCCCAGTGGGATTTCTCACGGAGGCTGTGCCGGTGGCGCGGCACCGGCACAGCATCACGAGGTGAATCAGCGGCCGTTGGCCGCCCGGTACGCGTTGCTTACCTCCTGGGGAATGCGGCCCCGTTCGGAGATTTTGTGCCCGTTCGCGATCGCCCACTCGCGGATCAAGCGGTTCTCGTCGCGCGAACCGGCAGTGCGGGCCGGTGCCAGCGCCCGCGAACCGATTCGGCCACTCGTGGTCCGGCCCAGCCGGGTGCCCGCGGAGATGTACGGGTCCAGCACCTTACGCAGCTTTCCGGCATTGGCCTCGGAAAGGTCGATCGTGTAGCTGACGCCGTCGAGACTGAACTCGACCGTCCGATCCGCCTTCTTGCCGTCCAGATCGTCGATCAGGGTGGTGATTACCTGCCGCGCCATAACGACTCCCGAGAGATTATTAATCAACCGCGCCCAGTCTCGCTCGGGACTGGCACATGGCGCAACTCCCTACCGCGATCCGGCAATTCTTTCTTCGCTTCTTTACCGAATAGCGACCCGGTAATAGCGCCGAATCGGCGAGAAAACCCGGGTTGACCGACGCCCCGGCTGTCGCGTTAGGGTCTGCCCCATGCGGGACGAGGACGCCGCCTGGCGGGAACAGCGCGAGCAGGCCGTGGCCGGTCGCGCGGCAGCCCTGGAGGCAGACCGCGCGGCGGAGGCACGGCAGGCCTCGGCGTTGCTCGATGGTTTCGTGGGGCAGGCGCGGGAGCACGGCCTCACGCCGTCCCCGCTGAGTGCCCGTGCCCTGTCCGGCCGCTCCACCTATCGGACGCGGGTCAAAGGGTGGTACCTGAAGTCGGACCGTTCGGTCGCCGTCGGCGAGGACGGGGAGTACTACATCCTCACCGTGCCGTCGTCACTGCGCGCCCGGTTCACCGGCGCCGACCTCTCACCGAGCCGGCCCCGCCTGATCGTCGGCGCGGGCGGCGGCGACGGTGAGCCGATCCCGTTGAAGCAACTGCTCGACCGGCGCCTGGAGGCGGGAGTTCGTTGGCCGTGAAGATCCTTGCGGCCCTCAGTGCCACCCTGCTCCTGCTGATCCCGGCTCCGGTGCAAGCAGCTGGCAAAGCTGAGATCCCCTGCCCCAAGCCCAAGGTCGCCAAGCCGAGCGCTCCGCCCCGGCCTGTCCCGCCGGCGGAGAACGCCGAACAGATGGTGGTCGGCGGCGACGACCTCGCCACCCACGGCCTGGTCGTCCCCCAGGGCGTGAAGAGCCCGCCGGCCCTGACCGCGACCACCTGGATGGTCGCCGACCTGGACACCGGCGAGATCCTCGGCGCCTGCGGCCCGCACGTGCACCAGACGCCGGCCAGCGTGCAGAAGATGCTGCTGGCCGCCACCGCGATCGCCGGTCTCGATCCGAAACAGCAGGTCACCATCGTGCGCAGCGATCTGGACATCGAGCCGGGCAGCTCCGCGGTGGGCCTGGTCGTCGGCGGCAAGTACCCGATCTCCACGCTCTGGCTGGGTCTGCTCCTCAACTCCGGCAACGACGCGGCGAACGCCCTCGCCCGGATGGCCGGTGGCGGCGGCAAGGACGGCGTCGCCAAGACCGTCGGCGACATGAACGCGCTCGCGGCCTCGCTGGGCGCGTACCAGACGCACGCCGTGACGCCCTCGGGGCTGGACGGCAAGGGGCAGTTCACCAGTGCGTACGACCTCGCTCTGATCGCGCGGGTGTGTTTCGCCAACGCTGACTTCCGCAAGTACGCGCTCACCAAGGTGGCGAAGATGCCGGCGCAGAAGAAGCCGAAGGCGAGCGGCTTCCAGTTCCAGAACGAGAACAAGCTGATCTACAACTACGACGGCGCGCTCGGCGGCAAGACCGGCTTCACCACGCTCGCCCGGCACAGTTACGTCGGCGGGGCCGAGCGGGGCGGGCGCCGCCTGGTGGCCACGCTGCTCGGCGCCGAGGCCCGGCCGCAGCGCGGCTGGGAGCAGGGCGCCGCGCTGCTGGACTGGGGCTTCTCGCTGCCGCAGGGCACCTCGGTCGGCAACCTGGTGACGCCGGAAGAGGTCGCCTCAGCCCAGGCGGGCGAGCCGGAGCCCGAGTCGGCGCCCAAGGGCGAGGCCGCCGGCGAACGGCCGGCGGCGACGTCCCCCGACGAGGCGCCGCGCGCCCTGTCGGTGGTCGCCGCACTCTCCGTCGCGGTGATGCTCGCCGTGGCGCCCCTGCTGCTCCTGGCCATCCAGCGCCGCAGACGCCGCCTGTCCCGTCTCTAGCTCAGGATCAGGCCGACCACCCAGACGACCGCGATCCCCAGCGCCGCCGCGAACTCCACCAGCAGCGACAACCCCACCGCGGCGATCGCCGACCGGGTCGACGGCCACGCGCGCTCCGAGCCGAGCCGGTTCACCTCGACCAGCCAGATGCCGAGCACGAACCCGAGCACCAGCCCGACCACCGGCACCACGAAGAACCCGATCAACCCGAGCACACCGCCGGCCAGCAGCGCCGAGTTCGGCACCGTGTTGCGCAGCTTCTTCCCCGGCCACAGGAACTTGATCACCAGGCCGGCGCCGGCGATCAGCGTGGCGACGCCCAGCACGGTCCACCGGACGCCACCGCTCCCGCTGCCGAGCAGCGCCCAGAGCAGCACTCCTGACCAGCTGAGCAGCAGTCCGGGGATGACCGGCAGCATGACGCCGATCGCCCCGATCGCGATGAGCAGGCCGGCGAGGATATTGACTGTCGAACCGGTGTCGCTCAGATCCATGCGGCACAGAGTAGAACCCTCAAGCCGCCCTCCCCGCCGCCGATAGCTGGACAACGCCGCGGAAGGCCTGCCGGGTACAACCGGTACGCAACCGTGAGTGACCCGGCCATGCACCCTGCGTTCGCGAATCTTCTCCATGTCAGCCGGTGCCGCAAGGCGCCGACAACAACGGGGGAGACGACATGAACGACGTAGCGATCGCTGCAGACCTTGCCGCCACCACCAGCTCGGTGCTTTCCGCCAAGGAGCAGGAGGAGTTGATCCGTACCAACATGCCGCTCGTCGGTCACCTGGTGCGGGACATGCTGAGCCGGATCCCCAACCACATCCACCGCGACGACCTGACCAGCGCCGGTCTGCACGCCCTGGTCACCGCGGCGCGCGGCTTCGATCCGGAGCGCGGCGTCCCGTTCAACCGCTTCGCCGGAACCCGCATCCGCGGCGCACTCCTCGACGAGCTGCGCTCGCTGGACTGGGCGACCCGCTCGGTGCGCTCGAAGGCCCGCACCACCGACACGACCCGCCAGCAGCTCATCACCACGCTGGGCCGTACCCCCACGCCGGAGGAGCTGGCGCAGGCGCTCGGCACCACCACCGACGACCTGCAGCGCACCGACACCGACGTGCAGCGCGCCACCGTTCTCTCCCTCCAGGGCTTCACCACGAGCAGCGCCGACGACATGGTCACCGAGCGCGCCCCGGGCCCGGAGGAGATGCTGCTGCGCCGCGAGCAGATCGGTTACCTGCACCACGCGATCGACTCGCTGCCGGAGCGCCTGCAGACCGTCGTCACCGAGTACTTCCTGCGTGAGCGCCCGATGGCCGACATCGCCGCCGACCTGGGCGTCACCGAGAGCCGCGTCAGCCAGCTCCGCGCCGAGGCGCTGTCCCTGCTCAAGGACGGCCTGAACACCCACCTCAACCCGGACATGGCGCCGGTCCCGGACAACCCGGAGAGCATCGTGGCCCGCCGCCGCGCCACCTACTACAACAACATCGCGACCAACACGTCCATGCGCAGCCGCCTCGCGATGACCAACGCCCAGGGCCACACCCGCACCCTCGCAACCACCGCCGCGTAACCCACCCTCACCCTCACCCTCACCCTCACCGAAAAGGCTCGGCGTCCCAGAGACGCCGAGCCTTCTTGGGTACGCACGAACTCAGGCGAGTGTGCCGAGGACCTCGGGGAGCTCGCCGGTGTAGAGGATGCCGAGGCGCCGGGTTGCCCGGGTGACCGCCACGTAAAGGTCGGACAGTCCGCGGGGGCTCTCCGCGATGATCTGGCCCGGCTCGACGACCAGCACCGAGTCGAACTCCAGGCCCTTCGCCTGGCGCACGGTCATCAGGACCACGTGGTTGAGCAGGTCGGGCTGCTCCCCCACGGCCGCGCCGGGTACGGAAGCCACCAGGGCCGCCCCGAGAGACTCCTCCAGCCCCTCCGGCACCAGCACGCCGAGGCGTCCTTCCTCGATCGAGGCCGCTTCCTTGCGTACGTCTGCGATCAGTTCTTCGGAAAGGGTGACCGGAGGCACCCGGCGTGCCCATGGTGTGACGCCGGCGGAGCGCACTGAGCGAGGCGGCCGCAAGGCCGGGTCGACCGCCGCGAGCACGTCCGCGGCCACCGCCATCACCTCGGCGGGCGTGCGGTAGTTCACGGTGAGCTCGACGAGGCGCCAGCGCTGCGCCACGTAGGGCTCGAAGACCTGCTCCCAGCCGGTGGTGCCGGCCAGCTCGGAAGTCTGTGCCACGTCGCCGACCACCGTCATCGACCGGCTCGGGCAGCGGCGCATCAGCAGACGCCAGGCCATCGGCGACAGCTCCTGCGCCTCGTCGACGATCACGTGGCCGAACACCCAGGTCCGGTCCGCGGCGGCGCGCTCGGCGGCGGTACGCGTGTCGATCACCTCGTGGCGTTCGACGAAGGCGCTCGCGTCGACGACGTCCAGGGCGGAGAGGATCTCGTCCTTCTCGGCGCCCTCGTCCTCGAAGTCGAGTGACCGGGAGCCTTCGACGATCTCCAGCACGCCCTCGGCGTACTCGATCGCGGCGTTGCGCTGGCGCTGCTGCTCACGCACCTTGAGGGTGTCGTCGATGCCGAGCAGTTCGGCGAGCTCGTCGAGCAGCGGGATGTCGGCCGGCGCCCAGCCGGCCTCTCGCGAACGCAGCAGCAGCGCGCGCTCGGCAGGGGTGCACCCGGCCGATTCCAGGCGCTCGTCGTCGGACAGCAGGTCGCGCAGCACCTGGCGCGGGGTGAGCACCGGCCAGAACTCGAAGAGCGCCTGCTGCACGTCGACGTCCTCGCGCAGCTCGCGGCGGGTCTCGGCGAGGTCGGCCTCGGAGAGCAGGTTGTCGCCGCCGAGCGGGTCGGCGCCGATCCGGTCGGCGATCTGCAGCGAGAGGGCGTGGATCGCCTCGGTCACGAAGATCTGCCGGGCCACGTTGTGCGGGCGGCCGGAGCGGCGGGCCGCGGCGCGGGCCTCCTCCAGCGACGCGCGTTCGACGCGTACCGGGTAACCGTCGTGGTCGACCTCGACGAACTCGTCCGGAACCGTCTGCCGGTCGGCGACCGCGTTCTCCAGCACGTCGAGCATGTGCAGGGTGCCCTTGAGCGCGGCGGCGGCCGGTTTCTCGACGGCGCGGGCGCGCACACCGGGGAACATGTCGCCGAGCGTGGCCAGCAGCACACCGGTCTCGGCGAGCGACGGCAGGACCTGGGAGATGTACCGCAGGAACGTGGTGTTCGGGCCGAGGATCAGCACGCCGGACCGGGTCAGCTGCTCCCGGTACGTGTAGAGCAGGTAAGCCGCCCGGTGCAGTGCCACGGCCGTCTTGCCGGTGCCGGGCCCGCCCTGCACGACCAGGACGCCGGGCAGTCCGGAACGGATCACCTCGTCCTGTTCCGCCTGGATGGTCTCGACGATGTCGCGCATCCGGCCGGTGCGGTTCGCCGTGAGCGCCGAGAGCAGCGCCGCCTCACCGGTCACGTCCTCCCGGCCGGTGCCGTCGCCGGCCTCGATGTCGAGCACCTCGTCGTCGATGCCGGTGAGCAGCCGGCCACGCGTCCGCAGGTGGCGGCGCCGGGTGACGCCGTCCGGGTGCACGGCGGTGGCGAGGTAGAACGGCCGGGCGGCGGGGGCACGCCAGTCGACCAGCAGCGGATCCTGATCACGGTCCTCGGCGAAGAGACCGAGCCGGCCGATGTATCGAGGGGTGTCCGCGGAGAAGTCGAGCCGGCCGAAGAGAAGACCGTTCTCGACCGAATTGAACTGTGCGAGCTGTTCGGCGTAATGGCTGCGGGTGGCCTCGCGTTGTGCTCGCCCTTGCGGGGTGCCGCCGGCCTCCAGCAGGATCCCGCGCAAACGGCGGTCGGCCTGCTCACGCAACTGATCCAGTCGCCCGTAGAGCGTGGTCAAGTACGCCTGTTCAGAATCGATCTCGGCGTCCGAGCTTGACAAAGTCGCCCCTTTTCGTGCTATCATTCCGGCGCTGGCAACCATTTCAATGGTTGCCATTTTGTGTTTCCGCCAAAGCATTCGGCAAACGACCAGACTAGCCGATCCCGGTGAAGTTACGGCCTGCGGTTCGAGTGTCCGCAATCCGTCATCGACACGCCGGAGCGTTACGCGCGGCGCCCGGCGCCCATTAACCGGGGCATGAACTACACCACCCTGACCCGTCGCCTTCCCGCCGTGGCCCTCGCCGCGATCGCTGTCCTGGGCGTCACCTCCGCCTGCTCCTCCGACTCCGACGAGGCCCCGGCCGGCAACGCCGCAGCGGCGGCCGGTGGTGGCCCCGAGCCGAAGACTGTCGACGGCGCGAAGGCCGCCGCGCAGACGGTCTTCGACCGGTTCAGCGGCGGGGACTTCGCCGGCGCCTGGGAGCTGTACACGGCCGCCGGCAAGCAGGCGATCAGCAAGGCCGACTACATCAAGCTGAACGAGGCCTGCTCCCGCAAGGGCCTCGCGATCCAGCTGACCAGCGCCCGGATGGAGGGCGCCGACAAGGCCATCGTGATCGCGAAGCAGCTGGTCGCGGCGCAGTCCTACACGATGGCCTACGAAAAGGACGCCTGGAAGCTGGAGCCGGCCAAGGAGGGTCTCGCTCTCTACAAGCTCGGCGCGGTGAAGGCGATCGCGGTGCAGAAGAAGGCAGGCACCTGCGCCAACGCGTGACGCGCGGAACAGAGCCGGCGCCCGCCGCGAACCGCGGCGGGCGCCGTCCAACCTGATCCGTCTATGCGGCGACCGGCACCGGCACCGGCAACCCTTCCGGGCTGGTCAGGGCGAGCCGGGTTCGCAGCGTTCCCCGGGTCGCGATCTTCTCGTAGTAAGCGGTCCGCCGGCGGGCCACGCAGCCCTCCTTCGGCGGGTTCTGCGCGGCGAGCGACGGCTCCAGGAGCGTGTTGAGCCCGTCCCGCATCAGCACCAGCGCCTCGGCCCGCAACTGTGACACTCGTGACTCGCTCACCCCGAGCTCCTCGGCGATCTCCGCCATCGGCCGCTCCTCGAAGAAGTAGCCCTGGACCACCGCGCGCAGCCGCTCCGGCAGCACGTCGACGGCGTTGCGGAGGTATCCGAGCCGTTCCCGGCGCAGCAGCATCTCCTCGGGCCCGGCGCCCGGCTCGGTGACGATGTCGTCAGCGGTCGCGGTCGCGAAGCCCTGGAGGCTGAAAACGGTCGCGCGGTGCACGTCGTCCTCGGCCGCCTCGATGTCCTCGACCGTGCAGCCGAGCCGTTCCGCCACCTCCAGGACGGTCGGTGTGCGACCCAGCTCACCGATCAGCTCCTCGCGGGCCGAATCGGTACGCCGAGCGCGCTGCCGCACCGAACGACTGGCCCAGTCCAGCCCGCGCAGCTCGTCCAGGAGAGCTCCGCGGATCCGGGTCGCGGCGAACCGGGGGAACGGAACGCCACGCTCGCGGTCGAAACCACGAGCGGCCGCCACCAGAGCCGCGTACCCTGCTGAGAGCAGGTCGTCGCGGTTCACGTGGGCGGGGACCCGGGCCAGCATCTCCCGGACCAGATGCCCGACGAGCGGCATGTTCGCCCGCACGATGTCTTCGCCACGCCTCTCCGCGGCAGGTGCCTCACCGGTCATCAGGGGGTCTCCTCGATCGCCTGCCGGGCGGGGATCCCGGCGCTGAGAAGAAAGATCCGGCCTGTTGAGTGCGGTGAGGTTCGCTATCAGGTGCGAATAGGTTGCGGACCGTACCCGAGTACAATGATCGGGAGCGGCCAGCACTCTTTCACCAGGGCCGCCCTCGGATCGACCACCACGCGCCGCGGCCACCAGTGGCCAGCGCCGGGCGGGACGACCTCGACGACCCTTTGGAGTTCGTAACTTAATGACCACCTTCACCGAGCTCGGCGTGCCCGCCGCTCTCGCCACGGCACTCACCGGTCTCGGCATCACCTCTCCGTTCCCGATCCAGACCGCCACGCTTCCGGACACCCTCGCGGGCAAGGACGTGCTGGGCCGCGGGCGCACCGGTTCCGGCAAGACCTACGCATTCGTGATCCCTCTGGTGGCCCGTCTGGCCACGTCAGCCCGCAAGCCGCGGGCCGGCCGTCCGCGCGCGCTGATCCTCGCTCCCACCCGGGAGCTGGCGACGCAGATCGAGGCCACCCTCAAGCCGCTCGCCGACGCGGCCGGGCTGCGCACCCTCGTGGTGTTCGGCGGAGTCGGCGCCAACCCGCAGATCAAGGCGCTGAAAGCCGGCGTCGACGTGCTCGTCGCCTGCCCCGGCCGGCTCGACGACCACATCCGCAACGGTCACGCCGCTCTGGACGATGTGGAGATCACCGTCCTCGACGAGGCGGACCACATGGCCGACCTGGGCTTCCTCCCGGTGGTCCGGCGGCTGATGTCGCAGACCCCGGCGGGCGGCCAGCGGCTGCTCTTCTCCGCCACTCTGGACAACGGCGTGGACGTCCTGGTGCAGCGCTTCATGCGCAACCCGATCACGCACCACGTCGACTCGGCCGCGCAGGCGCCGGTCGAGATGGACCACCACGTGCTGCACGTCCAGCACGACGACCGGTTCGACGTTCTCGTCGAGCTGCTCGCCGCGCCCGGCCGATCGGTGGTGTTCACCCGGACCAAGCGCCGGGCGAAGATCCTGACCCGTCAGCTGAACGCGGCCGGTGTGCCGGCGGTCGAGCTGCACGGCAACCTGGCGCAGAACGCGCGTAACCGCAACCTGTCGGCGTTCTCCGACGGCACGGCCGGCACGCTGGTGGCCACCGACATCGCGGCCCGGGGCATCCACGTCGACGACGTGGCCCTGGTCATCCACGCGGACCCGCCGGTGGAGCACAAGGCGTACCTGCACCGTTCCGGCCGGACCGCCCGGGCCGGCGCCCGCGGCACGGTCATCACCCTGATGACCGACGACCAGCAGGCGGACGTGCGCGACCTGACCCGCAAGGCCGGCATCCGCCCGGCCACGCACCGCACCCGGCCCGGCGACACGATCCTGGCGAAACTGGCACCGGGCGAGCGGATCTTCGTCTCCCCCGCCGCCATCTCGTCGGCTCTCGCCGTCGCTGCCGCGGCGTCCGCTCCGGCCCGGGGTTCCTCCGAGCCGGCCGGCGACTCCGAGGCGGGCGCGGGTGCTTCCCGGCGTCGTCGCGGTGGTCGCGGCCGCCGTCCGGCCTCGGCCACGCAGGGCGAGTCGCGCTCCCCGAAGCAGGCACCGGCCAAGGACGGCGCGGGCAAGAGCCAGAACGCCGGCCAGGCGCGCAGCGCGAGCTCATCGCGCGGCTCCGGCCAGGCGCGTGGTTCGGCAACCCGCTCGGGTACGCCTCAGCAGCGCCCCGCCTCGTCCGGAGGCGCAGCCGCTTTCTCCTCCCGGAGCAGCGGCCGCCGTTCGGGCCGCTGACCCGAGGTTCCAGCATCCTGAACGACAGTGAGCACCAGCCGAGCCCGGCTGGTGCTCACTGTCGTTTCTGCCACCCCGGAACGACCGTGAGAACAAGCCGGGCCTGAGTCAGCCGGCCATGGCGTGGCCGGTTCGGGCTCGGACCGGGACGGCGTGGATGTCGAGTTCGACGCGAACGGTCCGGCCGATGACGGGCCGGCCCGCGCCCACCCCGGCCGCCACCCGGTCCACCGCGCACCGGGCCACCAGCCGGAACCCGTCACCGGCCGCCTCCGCCGGCGACAGATCGAGGACCACCTCGCAGGTCCCGCCGCGGACCGCGAGCACCCCGATCAGCTGCCAGCCGTCCGCCACCCGCCGGCACCGGGTGCTGCGGAACCCGATCTCCGGATGATCAGCCGTGTTCAGGAATCTGCGCCCCCGGATGTCCCGGTCGCGGCGCGGATCGTCGGTGGTGAAACTGGCCGCGTCGAGTTCGGCCGAGGCGATCGAGCGCTCCGGATCCTCGGCGACCGTGACGGTCCCGCCGCTCACCGCCATGGTCCCGGTGACCGGATGAAGGCCGAACGCGTGGGTGGCGACGAGCCGGCAGACGGACCGTGCCGGGTCGATGCGGTACGTTCCGGCGCTGATGTCGATGAGTGTGTTCATGCTGTTCAGCGTGCCGCCGCGGGCCGCGCCAGTACTCAGTGCTGGTACTGATTCCCGGCACGCAACCGGGCCGCCAGCTGTGTCCGGTTGGTCGCGCCGAGCTTGGCGAGCGCGTTGCGGACGTGTGTCTCCACGGTCCGTTCGGAGATGTGCAGCCGCGCGGCGATCTCCCGGTTCGCCATACCTTCGGCGGCCAGCTGGGCGATCTCGCGTTCCCGGCCGGTCAGGTCGTCGCGGCTGAGCGCGGCGGCGGCCACGGCGATCGGCCCCAGCCCGAGCCGGCGTGCCGTGGCGAGCGCCTCGGACGCGAGCACCTGGGCGGGACGTCCGTCACAGATCGAGGCGTAGGCCAGCTGCGCCTGCGCGACGAACGGTGCCGCGCCGATCCGCTCCTCCATCGCGATGGCGCTGCGGAAATGCCGCTCGGCGGCCTGCCGGTCGCCCAGAAGCGCGGCCATCATCCCGAGCGGCCGGTCCACCGAGCCATGGCAGGCGGTCATCGTGTTGAGGTACCGCCCGGCGATCGGCAGCGTCAGCTCGTAAACGGCCGCGGCCACATCCACCTGGTCCAGCCAGACCGCGGCCTCACCGGCGCTGAGCAGCACGAACCCGCGCCGGCTGTCCGGTGGCAGGCCGGGCAGCACGTCCCGCAGGATCCGGCAGGCCGCGCCGGCCGTGTCCCGGTCGCCGTCGAGCATGGCGAGCCGGGCAATCTGCGCCACCGCGACCGGCTCGGCGCCGAGCGTGGCGAGGGCACCGGGCAGTCCGCCGGGCCACCGCGGCACCCGCCCGGTGAACGGTCCGAGGCTGGCGTGGAACGCCGCGTGCAGTTCGGGGCCGGGCTGCCCGTCGAACGTTCCGGCCAGCGCGAGCGCCTCGTCCGCGAGAGCGCCGGCCGCGTCCGGGCGACCGGCCAGCAGCATCCGCGCGGCACGGGCCCGCAGCAGATGCCAGCGCACGACCGGCCGCCCGAGCCGTTCGGCGAGGGCCGCCAGCGCCGCCGTCTCGGCGTCGTAACCGGTCAGATCACCGATGGTGAGCAGCGCGTCGAGCCGCCACAGCCGCCCCCACAGCTCGGCGTCGACCGGTCCGCCGCCGTTCGCCAGCCGGAGACTGCGCCGGGCCAGGTCCAGGATCTCCTCCGCGTCGGTCGCGAGATCGAGCACCTCGTGCCGCGCGTGCACCGCGGCGGCCATCGCGCCGGCGTCACCGCCGGCCTCGGCGAGCGCCATCGCCTGCCTGCTCAGCGGCTCCGCACGCGCATGCCCACCCGTCTCCACCAGCAGAATCGCGTACTGCGCGACGAGCCGCGCCGGAACCAACCCCAGATCAAGATCAAATTCCGGGCCCGAGGGTACGCCGAAAAGCGCCAGCGCCCGCTCGCACAGCCGGAGCAGTGACGACGCGACCGGGCCGCCGAATCCGCGTACCGTCAATGCCGCCGCCGCACCCAGATCGGGCCGCCTCGCGGCCTCGGCCACCGCCATGGCCGCGTCGCAGTCGGCGACCGCGACGGCGAGCCGTCCGTCGAGGCAGGCGGCCTCGGCCCGGGCCAGGCGCAGCCACGGGTCGTCCGGGAAGAGGTCGAGAGCCTGGCCCAGCCAGGTCGCGGCCGCGCGGTGGTCCAGCTGCCGGGTCGTGGCACGCGCCGCCGCTTCACAGGCCTCCTTCGCGGTACGCCGGGACGCCTCGTCCACGGCCGCCCGGACCCGATGACGTGCCGTCTCGCCGGCCCGGGCGCCCGCGGCGGTGAACTCCTCGGCGATCCGGGTGTGCGCGGCGATCCGCTCGGCCCGGGAGAGTCCGGCATAGCGGGCCTCGCGGACCAGCTCGTGGGCGAACCGCAGCCGGGCCGGCGCCCACGGATCCTCGACCAGGATCCCGGCGCCGATCGCCTCGGCCAGCAGCGGCTCGACGGGTTTCGCCGCGATCCGGCCCAGCGTAGGCACGTCGATATCCGTGCCGAGGGCCGCGGCGAGACCGAGCAGCTCCCGAGCCGGCGGGGTGAGCGCGGCGATCCGGAGGCCGACCAGGCGCAGCAGCCCGTCCGGCAGATCGACGGCGCCGGCCGGATGGCGCAGCCGATCGGTCGCGGTGAGCAGCCGGGTCAGCTCGCGGGTGTAGAGCGGATTGCCGCCACCGAGCCGATGCACCACGGCCGGCCACGAGGCGTGCACCGGCGAACCGGCCCGCTGCGCCAGGTACGTCGCGACGGTCGCCGGATCCCACGGGGTCAGGGTGAGTGATTCGGCGCCGGGCAATTCCACATCGAGGGTACGAGCGGTCGCGATCACCAGCAGCCGGGTGCCGCCCACCTCACGGCAGACCAGGCCGAGCAGGGCGAGCGAACCCGGATCGGCCCAGTGCAGGTCCTCCAGCACACAGACCAGGCCGCCATCGGTTACCGAGGCGGCCGACCGCAACGCCCGCAGCGTGTCCTGCATGACCCGGAACCGGGCGGCCACCGGATCCTCACCGCTGCCGCCGGTGCCGTTGTTGTCGCCGGTGTTCAGCAGATTCGGGGTGAGGCCCGGTACGTCGCTGTCGAGCAGGCGCAGCCACGGCCAGAACGCGGGCGCGCCCTGGTCCGGATCGGCGCGGCCGGTCAGCACCGTGGCGCCGGCCGCGGCCGCGCGGGCCACGGCCTCCTCCACGACGGCCGTCTTGCCGATCCCGGCCTCGCCGGTGAGCAGAGCGATCCCGCCCGTGCCGGCGGCGGCGTCCGCGCGCAGCCGGTCCAGAGCGACCACTTCGGCGACCCGGGCCACCAGCGGAGTACCCATGCGGGCATTGTGCGCCCGATGGGCGGTCCTGACTGTCAGGCCTCCGGCACGCTGACCGAGATCTCGTCCCCCAGGGTGAATCCGGCGGTCAGCTCCAGTTCGTCGCCGGACCAGAAACGTCCCGGGTCGTACCAATTGGCCTTGCGGTTGCGCGGCAGCAGGCCCATGTCCTCATACGTCACCGCGACCACCTCGGCGCAGTACGCCTTCTCCAGGGTCGCGTCGCTGACCTCGCCCTGCTGCCAGGGCAGCCGGATCTGCGGCACCCGGCCGCGCGCCCAGCGGAACGCGAGCTGCGACGTGGACGGGAACGGCGTGCCATCGAGGCGGGCCACCGTCTTGAGCGCCTTGTCCTCCATGGCACGGGTGACGCCGGGCTCCATCTGGCGCAGCCAGCCGCGCTGGCCGTACCGGCGGGCCCAGACGGTGACCGCGTCGCGCAGGTCGTGCAGCTGCACACCGCGCTGGAAGTTGCCGGACCACATGTCGGGCAGCGAGCGGCCCAGCTCGGCGTGCCACATGAGCGGCGGCATGTCCTCGATCACCAGGGACATCCCGACATGGTTCACCGGGCTGTTGGTGAGCGCCTGGATGGCACGATCCGGCCCGGAACGGCCGCGAAAGATCCAGATGTCACCCGTACGCGTCAGTTCGATCGCCTCGTCGAGGCTGAGTTCGGCAACCACGTGTCTATCCTCAGCTGATGCGTTGGTGGAAGGTAGCAGGACTTGCAGGACTGGCCGGGGTCGCGGCGACCGGGGCGGTGATCGCCCGGGCCGAGCGACGGCGGCGGGCGTACACCCCGGACGAGATCCGGCAGAAGTTGCACGAGCGGGTCAGTGAGGCGGCCGAGCCGGCCACCCCGGAGAAGAACGTCGACTGAGGATAGTCGCCCGGCCCGCTCACAGCAGATCGGCTCACACCAGGCCGCTCAGACCAAGTCGGTGTCGCGGACCAG
This sequence comes from Actinoplanes lutulentus, assembly GCF_003259845.1. Lineage (GTDB taxonomy): Bacteria > Actinomycetota > Actinomycetes > Mycobacteriales > Micromonosporaceae > Actinoplanes > Actinoplanes lutulentus. Next base: position 360,698 of record NZ_QLMJ01000005.1, on the reverse strand, counting down.
GGACCAGAGTCCGGCGCCGTCCGGGGCGGAGAACCATGTCTTGCCGCCCGACGGCACCATCTCGGCGGTGTCCGGACCCGGGATGGCGCCGGCCAGCACCGCCTGGGTCGGCGAGAGCCGGCGGATCGCGACGGCGGCCACGTTTTCCGGGTGGGATCGCGCGAACTCGGAGTAGATCTCCTGGTCGTGCTGCCCGTCGTCGCCGATGAGCAGCCACCGGATGTGCGGGAACTCCTCGGCGAGCCGGCGCAGCGAGTTGCGCTTGTGCTCCTGGCCGCTGCGGAACCACCGATCCGGCGTGGGACCCCAGTCGGTCAGCAGGATCGGGCCGGCCGGGTAGAGGTGCCGGCTCAGGAACCGGGTCAGGGTCGGCGCCACGTTCCACGCACCGGTGGAGAGGTAGACCACCGGGGTGCCGGCGTGCCCGTTGACCAGCCGCTCGTACAGCACCGCCATGCCTGGCACCGCGGTGCGCGCGTGCTCGTCCAGCACGAACGTGTTCCACGCGGCGAGCAGCGGGCGCGGCAGGGTGGTGACCATGACCGTGTCGTCGATGTCGGACAGGACGCCGAACCGCACGGCCGGGTCGATCACCCGGATCGGCGCGTCGACCGGGGCGGCGCCCTCGGTGAACATCCGGGCGGTGCCCCAGCCGGGCTCCAGGTCGCCCTTGACCTTGCAGTCGACGTAACCGCTGCGGTCGGAACGGGTCTCGGTCACCGTGCCGCCGAGCTCGATGCGGACCACGGCACCGCTGGCCGGGGTGGTGGTGAAGCTGCGCCAGCCACGGACCTTCTCCCGGCGCTTGCTGACCGTGCCGGGGCGGGCCAGCAGGACCCGGCCCATCACGCGGGCCCAGCCGGGAGCGCCGTAACCGGTGTACGCCGTGATGGACGGTTTCCAGCCCCGGCCGAGCAGCCGGCGCTCGATGATGCCGTGAATCGCGTCCTCGACCAGGGCAGCACGATGCATCCGGGTCATAACCGCACTGGTTGAGGCCCTGTCGTCTGCGGGAGTTACCGTCACCATCGCCTCCTTACCCCAAGACCGCCCGAGGTCACGTTACCCGGGCCGTCTGTACGAGCGTCAGGGAACGGTACGGGGGTCCAGGATGGACATCAGGCGGCCGCCGGGAGTTCCGCCCCGGTCCACTGCTCGGACCACCACTGCTGGTCGGCGGACTCGGAGGCGGGGCCGCGCAGCCGGGCGGAGGCCGCCTCGGCACGCAGGTCACGCAGCGTCTCCGCGGCCGCCTCGGCGCCGCGCCAGGCCGCCTGCTCCCGCGCCACCGCCTTGCGGTACGCCTCGAGCCGGTGCGCACGGACCGCGCCGTGCAGCACGGCCTCCTGCTGGACCGGGTGCAGGCGCGGGTTCCAGCCCCGGTGCGCGAAGACGTCGTTGAGCTGGGCGATCGACAGGTCCTGGGTCCGGCACAGCTCGGTGGCGGCCCGGTGCAGGTAGCGCTGCCGGTCGATGTTGTCCCCCGGCTTGCGGCGGCGGCTCATCAGCGGGAACGCGGTGGCCGCGGCGATCCGCCGGGTCTGCAGCTCCGCCTCCTCGTACGCCGCCCAGGTGGCCTCGACCGCCTCCTGCGCGGCCGACCACTCGGTGCGGCGGCGGACCGCTGCCTCGGCGGCCTCGGCGGCGGCGCTCTCCACCTCAGCGGCGTAGGGGTTCTCGTCGGGCTCGGGCTGCACGAACGCCTTGGCGCGGGGCAGCTTGGCACCGACCACGGCGATGGCCAGCAGAAGAAGGATCGTCACCCAGATAGCGGCGGCTTGCGGCACGGCGCTGAGAAAGCTTTGCAATGCGGAATCCATCGAACACCCCCACGTAAGGGCCACCGGGCGGGTCGCCTGCGCGGCCGGCGCCTCGGGGGCGACGCGGGCCTGTGAGGAAACGCGACAGGCGACGGGCGTCCCAGGGACGTCCTTCCTGCTCTTGCGTCACGATCACACCACTCAACCTACTAAAGCGCAGGTGAACGCGCACCGCCTGTTGAGGTCACGGCCACCCGTACGGATGGCACGGGTGGTCACGCGGACGAGGGACCATAGGTGCCATGGACTTGTCAGTGGTGGAGCAGGTGGCGCTTCTGGACGCGTGGATCGCCGAGGGCGGCGTCGCGGTTCTCAGCGGGGCGGGCCTCTCGACCGACTCCGGAATCCCGGATTACCGGGGTCCGTCCGGCTCGGCCCGGCGCGGCTCCCCGATGACGTACCAGACCTTCACCTCGGACGCCCTGGCCCGCCGGCGGTACTGGGCGCGCAGCCACCTGGGGTGGCGCACGATCGGCGACGCGCGGCCCAACGACGGGCACCGGGCGGTGGCCCGCTGGCAGTCGTCCGGCCTGCTCTCCGGCCTGATCACGCAGAACGTGGACGGCCTGCACCAGGCCGCCGGCGCGCAGGACGTGGTCGAGCTGCACGGCAACCTGGCCCGGATCGTCTGCCTGGACTGCCGGGAACTGACCTCCCGGACCGAGCTCACCGACCGGATGGATCACGCGAACCCGGACTTCTCGGCAGTCGCGACCGGGATCAACCCGGACGGCGACGTGGAGATGGACGACGCGGAGCTGACCGGGTTCACGGTGGTGGACTGCCGGTCCTGCGGCGGCGTGCTCAAACCCGACGTCGTGTACTTCGGCGAGACCGTGCCGCCGGACCGGGTCGCGACCGCGTTCGACCTTGTGGAAAACGCCCGTACGCTGCTGGTTCTCGGTTCTTCGCTGACCGTGATGTCCGGCCGGCGGTTCGTCCTGCGCGCGGTCCGGGAGGGCGTCCGGGTCGCGATCGTGAACCGCGGAGTGACTCGCGGCGAGCCTTACGCGAACATGGTCATCGATGCCCCGCTCGGCATCGTGCTTCCGAATCTTGCCTCGGAAACCGATAACCGCCGATTTGTAAACACAGTTACCGTCTCGAAATCTAAATAGATCCCTCGGCACATTGACGTGACGGCCCTCACTGAGGTTGACTGCCGGAACCGGTACCGAAACCGGTTCCGAAACCTACGGGCAACCACCTGGATACATCCTCGGAGGAGCAGTGCCGATCACGATCGCCGACGTGGCGGCCCGGGCCAAGGTCAGTAAGACCACGGTGTCCCGGGTGCTGAACGGCAAGGGCGAGCTCGACGAGACTACCGCCGCACGGGTGCGCGCGGTGATCGACGAGCTCGGCTACGTGCCCAGCGCGCGGGCGGTCAACCTGGCCCGCGGCCGCACCCGGGTGGTCGGCATGCTGGTGCCCTCGCTCACCTGGCCCTGGATGGGCGAGGTGCTGCAGGGCGCGGTCGACGTGCTGGAGGCGGAGAACTACGGCCTGCTGCTCTTCACGTGCAACCGCGGTGACGACTCGATGCGGCAGTTCGGCGCTCAGGTCGCCGCGAAATCCTTCGACGGCCTGCTGGTGATCGAGCCGGAAGGCACCCTCGACTACATCGCCACCCTGCACTCCCGGGGTCTGCCGATGGTTCTCATCGACGACCGCGACCAGCTCTCCGGCGGCACGATCGCGACGATCGGCACCACGAACCACACCGGCGCCGCCGACGCCGCACACCACCTGCTCGGGATCGGGCGCCACAAGCCGCTCGTGATCACCGGGCCGTCCCGCTTCGGCTGCACCCAGCAGCGCACCGACGGCTTCGTCTCGGCGTACGCCGGCGCCGGATTCCCGATCTCGGAGGACCGGGTCATGCTCGGCGACTTCAAGTTCGGGTCCGGGGTGGACAACGTCAACCTCGCGATCAAGGCCGGGATCGAGTTCGACGCGGTCTTCTGCCACAACGACCTTTCCGCGTTCGGCGCGATGCAGGCCATCCAGGACAGCGGCCGCAGCGTTCCCGAGGACGTCGCGGTGGTCGGCTTCGACGACATCCCGATGGCGGCGCACGCGAAGCCGTCGCTCAGCACGGTTCACCAGCCTCTGCGGGAGATGGGCGAGGCGGCGGCACGCACGCTGCTGGCCCACTTCGAGGGAGTTCCGCTCCCGAACCGGCCGACGATAATCCCGGCCACCTTCACCGTCCGTAACTCGACAGCCCCCGCTTCGTAACCGGCGTCACCCATATCCACCGGCCGCTATGACGGCCGGGACACCGCGGCACCCATCGACCGGCTGATGCCGGTCGAGCGATGCCGCACGCCTTAGGGCACCCCTCTCACCCCTCTCACCCGGCATTGAATCCTGAGGAGTTTTGCGATGCAGAGAAGGAAACTGTTCGCGGTCGCCCTGGCGGGTGTCCTCGCCACGGGCGGGCTGGCCGCGTGCGGTGAATCACCGAACGACAACGCCAAGAACGCCGGCAACGGTGACCAGGTCGACTTCCTCTCGATCGGTATGCCCAACGGCACGGTGACCGAGAACAACAACCCGTTCGTCGGCACCTCCGCGGGCGCGGCGCTCGGTTACCGCTGGATGATCTACGAGCCGCTCGGCCAGTGGAACAACACCAAGCCGGCCGACCCGCTGACCCCGTGGCTGGCCAGCGAGATCAAGTGGTCGCCGGACTTCAAGACCGTCGACCTGGTGATCCGCGACGGCGCGACCTGGTCGGACGGCCAGAAGCTGACCGCCGAGGACGTCGCGTTCACGCTGAACCTGGTCAAGAGCAACGAGGCGCTGAACATCTTCGCGATCCCGTTCGACGCGATCACGGTGACCGGCAGCAACGTCAAGGTCACGTTCAAGACCTCCCAGTTCACCACCCAGCACAAGGTGATCGGCCAGATCCCGATCGTGCCGAAGCACATCTGGGAGAAGATCGCCGACCCGGCCACCGACACCATCAAGGAGCCGGTCGGCAGTGGCCCGTACGTTTTGAAGTCGTTCTCCCAGCAGGCGACGATCCTTACCGCCCGAGAGAGCGGTTACTGGGGTGACGCGCCCAAGGTCAAGGAGCTGCGTTACACCTCCTACGCGGACAACAACGCGCAGTCCACGGCCCTGGCGACCGGTCAGGCCGAGTGGAGCTTCGTCTTCATCCCGAACTACGAGCAGACGTTCGTGGCAAAGGACCCGGCGAACTACAAGGTCTGGGCGCCCGGCGTGCTCGGCATCCACGGTCTCTACATCAACACCACGAAGAAGCCGTTCGACGACCCGGCCCTGCGCCGCGCCATGAACATGGTCATCAACCGGAACGACATCTTCGTTCAGGCCGAGGCCGGCTACTTCCACCCGGAGATCAAGAGCGTCACCGGTCTGCCCGAGGGCGCCGGCGACGCGTACATCGCCGACGAGTACAAGGGCAAGACCTTCTCGGTCGACGTCGAGGGCGCCAAGGCGCTGCTCGCCCAGTCCGGCTACAAGCTGGAGGGCACGACGCTGAAGGACAAGTCCGGCAAGGCCGTCACCATCAAGCTCAGTGACCCGGCGCCGTGGTCGGACTACCAGACCACGCTGGAGATCATCAAGAGCAACCTCGCCGAGATCGGCATCGCCGCGACGGTGGAGAAGCCGAACCAGAACGTCTGGGACGCGAACATCCAGAAGGGCGACTTCGAGGCCAGCATGCGCTGGACCAACGGAGGCTCGACGCCGTTCGACATCTACCAGACCGTGCTCGACGGCGACCTCTACAAGCCGATCGGCACCGCCGCTCAGCAGGGCAACTTCGGCCGGTTCCAGAGCCCGGAGGCGACCGCCGCGCTGAAGGCGTACTCGAACGCCACCGACGACGCGGCCCGCAAGACCGCGCTCGCCACGATCCAGAAGATCTTCGTGGAGCAGGCTCCGATGCTGCCGGTCGGCTCGGACAACGTCGGCGCCGCGTACAGCACCAAGAACTGGGTCGGCTGGCCCTCGGACGCGGACTCGTACGCGCCCGCGCAGCCCACTCAGGCCGCCGCACTGCAGGTGGTCCTGCGTCTGCAGCCCGCCAAATCCTGATCGCCTGACGGGCGCCCCGGTTCGCCGGGGCGCCCGCTCCTCATGTTCAAAGGACACCCGGAATGACGTCGATCCCGGAGGCCAAGGCGCCGGCCGACGAGGTGGTGCTCGAGGCGATCGGCCTGACCAAGCACTTCCCCGTCCGCCGGCAACTGCGCGACCTCTTCTCCAACCGGCACGATGCGGTTCACGCCGTCGACGATGTGAACCTCACGCTCCGCCGCGGTCAGGTGGTTGCCCTGGTCGGCGAGTCCGGCTCGGGCAAGTCCACAGTGGCCCGGCTGCTCGCTCAGCTCTATCCGCGTACCGGCGGCGACATCCGGCTGCACGGCGTGTCGACGAAGGTCAAGTCGGGCTCGGCGTTCCGCCAGTACTGCGCCCGGGTTCAGATGATCTTCCAGGACCCGTTCGCCTCGCTGAACCCGGTGCACACCATCCGGTACCACCTGGAACGGTCTCTGCAGATCCACGGCAACGCCGGTGACGATCTCGAGACCGCGCTGCACGAGCTCCTGGAGCGGGTCTCGCTGACGCCGCCGGAGCGGTACCTGGACAAGTTCCCGCACGAGCTCTCCGGTGGTCAGCGGCAGCGGGTGGCGATCGCCCGGGCCCTGGGCGCCCAGCCCGAGGCGCTGCTCGCCGACGAGCCGGTGTCGATGCTGGACGTCTCGATCCGGCTCGGCGTGCTCAACCTGCTGCGTGATCTCAAGGAGCGGCTGAACCTGGCCATCCTGTACATCACCCACGACATCGCCTCGGCCCGCTACTTCGCCGACCAGACCATGGTCATGTACGCCGGCCGGATGGTCGAGGGCGGCGATTCAGAAACGGTCACACAGTCGCCTGCTCATCCGTACACCAGGCTCTTGATCGAAAGCGCGCCCGACCCGGATCGTCTCGCCGGAGCCTCCGAAGCCGCAGGCGAGGAGCGCGGCAACGGCGAGCCGCCCAGCCTGATCCATCCGCCCACCGGATGCCGGTTCCACCCGCGTTGCCCGGTCGCGATGCCGCGCTGCTCGACCGACCTGCCGGTCCCCCTGGAGATCGGTGACGTGCCGGGACACTGGGCAGCCTGCTGGCTGTACGACAAGGCCGAGGTGGCGTCGTGAAGTATTTCCTGCAGCGTCTGGCCTTCTATCTCTTCACCGCGTGGGCCGCGATCACGCTGAACTTCTTCATCCCCCGGATGATCCCCGGTGACCCGGTGCAGGCCCTGATCACCAAGTACCAGGGTCAGCTGAGCAGCCAGGCGATCGACTCGCTGTACGTCCTTTTCGGACTCGACAAGGACGCGAACATCTGGCAGGAGTACGTCGATTACTGGGGGCAGCTGCTCCGCGGCGACCTGGGCCTGTCGTTCACGTTCTTCCCGACGCCGGTCTCCGAGATCCTCGCCAGCAGCCTGCCATGGACGCTGCTGCTGGTCGGCATCACCACGGTGATCAGCTTCTTCCTCGGCACCAGCCTCGGCATCCTGGCCGGCTGGCGGCGCGGCTCGTGGGCCGACGGCCTGCTGCCGGTCACCACGTTCCTGTCGTCGGTGCCGTATTTCTGGCTCGGCATCATCGCGATCTACCTGCTCACCGGGCCGGACAGCTTCTTCCCGTCGTCCGGCGGCTTCGACAGTGGCCTGGTGCCGGCCTGGGACCAGTACTTCATCCCGAGCGCCATTCAGCACAGCCTGCTGCCGGCGCTGACCATCCTGATCTCCTCGGTCAGTGGCTGGATCCTCAGCATGCGCAACATGATGGTCACCGTCGCCTCGGAGGACTACATCACCGTGGCGCACGCGAAGGGCCTCACCGACCGCCGGGTGGCGATGAGTTACGCGGCACGCAACGCGCTGCTGCCGAACGTGTCCGGGTTCGCCCTGTCGCTCGGGTTCATCGTCGGCGGCACGCTGCTCGTGGAGATCGTCTTCTCGTACCCGGGCGTCGGGTTCCAGCTCTTCCAGGCTCTGGGAGCCTCCGACTACCCGCTCATGCAGGGCGTCTTCCTGATCATCACGATCTCGGTGCTGGTCGCGAACCTGCTGGCGGACATCGCGTACCTGCTCCTCGACCCGCGCACCCGCAAGGAGGGCTGAGCTTTGACGATCCCCACCTCCAGCATCGAGCAGGTCATTCCCGGCCAGGGTTCGATGGCGCAGCCGGCGACGGCGAAGAAGGCCAGGAGGCAGCGCTTCCGGTTCGTCTCGAACAAGAAGGCCGCGGTCGGGCTGATCATCCTCGGCGTCTACCTGCTCATCGCGGTCATCGGGCCGTGGGTGGCGCCGTACGATCCGGGCGCCCGCGGCAACCAGCTGGTCCAGCCGCCGTCGGCCGACCACTGGATGGGCACCACCCACCTCGGCCAGGACGTGTTCAGCCAGCTGCTCGTCGGCACCCGCAGCGTCATCTTCGTCGGCTTCTTCGCCGGCATCGTGGCGACCATCCTGTCGGTGCTGATCGGCGTGACCGCCGGTTACGTCGGCGGCAAGACCGACGAGGGTCTCTCCGCGCTCTCCAACGTCTTCCTGGTGATCCCCGCCCTGCCGCTGATCATCATCATCACGTCCACCCTGGAGAGCGCCGAGGACTGGCTGATCGCCCTCGTCATCGGCCTCACCTCCTGGTCGTGGAACGCCCGGGTGCTGCGGGCGCAGACCCTCTCACTGCGCCGGCGCGACTTCGTCGAGGCGGCCCGGGCGACCGGTGAGCGGACCTGGCGGGTCATCGTCTTCGAGCTGCTGCCGAACCTGACCGCGGTGATCGCCTCCGGCTTCGTCGGCACGGTCATCTTCGCGGTGCTCTCCGAGATCACCCTGGCGTTCATCGGCGTCACCTCGGCCACCACCTGGAACTGGGGAACCATCCTGTTCTGGGCGCAGGGCCAGCAGGCGCTCGCCCAGAACGCCTGGTGGTGGTTCGTGCCGGCCGGTCTCGCCATCGCGCTCCTCGGCACCGCGCTGTCCCTGATCAACTTCGGCATCGACGAGTTCGTCAGCCCGCGCCTGCGCAGCATGGGCAAGACCAAGCTGAAGACCGCGTCCGGCAAGACGGTCCGGATGCGCATCGGCTTCACCCCGGTCCTGAGCAACTCGCCCGAGCCACTGACCCACGCTTCGGTGACGCCGGTCATGAAAGAGGTCGCGCCATGAGCGAACCGGTTCTCGAGATCCGCAATCTCAACGTCGGGTACGGCCTGGGCGACCAGGCGGTCCGCGCGGTCCGCGACGTCAACCTCACGCTGCACCGCGGCGAGGTGCTCGGCCTGGCCGGCGAGAGCGGGTCCGGCAAGTCCACCCTCGCGTACGGATTGACCCGCCTCCTCCCGCCGCCCGGTGTGATCACCGGCGGCCAGGTGATCTACCACCCCGCCGACGGCCCGGCGTACGACGTGCTCGGGCTCTCGGACCGTGAACTGCGCGAGTTCCGGTGGAACGAGACGGCGATCGTGTTCCAGGGCGCGATGAACTCGCTGAACCCGGTTCACAAGATCTCCACTCAGCTCACCGACGTGCTGCGGGCCCACGAGCCGACGATGAGCGAGCACAGCCGCAACGCCCGGGCCCGGGAGATGCTCAAGCTCGTCGGGATCGCGGCGGACCGGATGGACGCGTACCCGCACCAGCTCTCCGGCGGCATGCGGCAGCGCGTGATGATCGGCATGGCCCTGATCCTGCAGCCGCAGGTCGTGATCATGGACGAGCCGACCACCGCGCTCGACGTGGTGATGCAGCGGCAGATCCTCCGTCAGCTCATCGAGCTGCGCGAACGGCTCGGCTTCTCGGTCATCTTCATCACCCACGACCTGTCGCTGCTCGTCGAGTTCTCCAACAAGATCGCGATCATGTACGGCGGCCGGATCGTCGAGGAGGCGCCGGCGTCGGCGATCTACCGGGACTCGCTGCACCCGTACTCGGCGGGTCTGCTCGGCTCGTTCCCGGCGCTGCGCGGCCCGCGCCGCGAGCTCACCGGCATCCCGGGTTCGCCGCCGGACCTCAAGGGCATGCCGACCGGCTGCTCGTTCCACCCGCGCTGCCCGAAGGCGTTCGATCCGTGTGCCTCGAACATCCCGGTGCTCGGCCGCCCGGACACCCCGGACGGTTCCACGCGCTCGGTCGCATGTTGGTTGCATCCGACGGCACAGCCCGTCGGCCTCTGACAGAAGGCCGGTCCCATGCCGTCGGGACCGGCCTTCACTTTGTCTTTTTGGTCTTCTTTTTAGGGGATACTTCGTGACATTCACGTGGGGAGTGGCCACCTCGGCCTACCAGATCGAGGGCGCCGCGTTCAAGGACGGGCGCACCGCGTCCATCTGGGACACCTTCGCCCGGGACGTGGTCGGTGAGACCGGTGAGGTGGCGTGCGACCACTACCACCGGATGACCGACGACGTTCAGCTGATCAAGAGCCTGGGCGTCGACGCGTACCGTTTCTCGGTCTCCTGGACGCGGGTGCAGCCCGGCGGCCGCGGTCCGGCGAACCCGGCCGGGCTGGACTTCTACGACCGCCTCGTCGACGAGCTGCTCGCCGCCGGGATCGACCCGTGGCTGACGCTGTACCACTGGGACCTGCCGCAGGAGCTGGAGGACGCCGGCGGCTGGCCGAACCGGGACACGGCCTATCGGTTCGCCGAGTATTCGTCGTTCGTTGTTGATCGCCTCCAGGATCGCGTGCGCAACTGGGGAACCGTCAACGAGCCGTGGTGTGTGGCCTATCTCGGCTACGAGCACGGGGTGCACGCCCCGGGCCGCAAGGATTTCGGGGCGGCCCTGGACGCGACGCACCACCTGTTGCTGGGACACGGCCTGGTGGCCTCTTCCCTCCGCCGCGACGGGAACATCGTCGGGCCGGCTCTCAACATCGGCACCGCTACCCCGGCCTCCGACGATCCGCTGGACGTCGCGGCCGCCCGGCTCGCCGACGGGATGGGCACCCGGATCTTCCTCGACCCGATCGCCCGCGGCAGTTACCCCGACGACGTGCTCGCCCATCTGGACGCGCGCGGCTTCGCCCTGCCGATCCTGGACGGCGACCTGAAGATCATCTCGGCGCCGATCGACATCCTCGGCGTCAACTTCTACTTCGGACAGGACTTCTCCGGGTACGACCTCGACGGCAACACGGCCGACGCGGCCGGCCTGCCCGTGGTCCGGGAGATCTACCCCGACGTACCCCGGACCGCGTTGAACTGGCCGATCACCCCGGACCGGTTCACCACGCTGCTGCGGCGCCTGCACGACGACTACGGCATCCCGCTCGCCGTCACCGAGAACGGCGCCGTCTACGACGACGTCCCCGACGCGACCGGGTTCATCGCTGATCACGAACGGACCGCGTACATCGCGGCCCACGTCGACGCGGTCTTCGCCGCCCGCGCCGCCGGCGCGGACGTGCGCGGTTACTTCGCCTGGTCACTCATGGACAACTTCGAATGGGCCGAGGGGTACGCGAAACGGTTCGGCCTGGTGCACGTCGACTACGAGACCCAGGTGCGGACGCCGAAAAGGAGCGCACTGTGGTTCCGTGACCGCGTACGCTCCGGCGCATGACCGAGTATCTCGACGTCAACCGCGCGAACTGGGACGAGCGCGCACCCGCACATGCCGCCTCCCCCGACTACCACGTCGAGGACTTCGCGAGCGATCCCGCGTACCTCAGTGAGGTCGTCCGATTCGACAGGCCCCGCCTCGGTGACATCGCCGGGCTGCGCGGCGTGCACCTGCAGTGCCACATCGGCACCGACACGGTCTCGCTGTCGCGGCTCGGCGCCACCATGACCGGCCTCGACTTCTCCGGCGCCTCGCTGGAGCAGGCCCGGACCATCGCCGAGCGGGCCAAGGCCTCGATTCCGTATGTGCAGAGCGACGTCTACGCCGCCCGGGACGTGCTCGACGGCGAGTTCGACCTGGTCTACACCGGGATCGGCGCGCTCGGCTGGCTGCCCGACATCCGGCGCTGGGCGCGGACCGTGGCGTCGCTGCTCGCCCCGGGCGGACGGCTGTTCATCCGGGAAGGTCACCCGGTGCTCTGGTCGCTCGACTATTACCGTACCGACGGGGTGCTCGCCATCTCCGAGCCGTACTTCGAGCAGGCCGAGCCGCAGATCTACGACGAGGCCGGCACGTACGTGTCGACCGAGAGCGAGTTCCAGCACACCACGACCCACGAGTGGAACCACGGGCTCGGCGAGATCGTCACCGCGGTCCTCGACGCCGGCCTGACCGTGACCGGGCTTGAGGAGCATCAATCGGTCCCGTGGGACGCGCTCCCCGGCCGGATGCACCAGATCGGCGGCGGCGAGAACCAGCTGATCGAGAAGCCGGAACGGTTGCCGCATTCATACACGTTGCAGGCGCGGCGTTTGGGGAACTGACGCTGCGGGGTATCAGCCGCGCATCCCCGGCTGAGGAGGTCCCCGATGCGTATCGGTGCGGTCATAGTTGTCATCTGGCTCGTTCTCGGTGTCGTTGCGGCATTCGAACGTGGCTACTTCAAGGATTCCGGCGACGCGAGCTGTGCGGAGGCGGGCACGGTCATCGTCACCACGCTTGCCGGGCCGCTCAACTGGATGGGCGTCAACCCTAAGATCACCTGCGATGTTCCGGCGCCCAGCGAATAGGCGTACCCACGCTGGGGCTTGAACCCACCGGAGAGCGGAAGGCGCGGCAGATGGCCGCGGCTCCGCTCTCTCGCGGTTTTCGGGGTTGCCCTGGAGTGCGCTCCAGGTTCTAGCGTCGGGATTATGGAACGCAGAGATTTCGGCAGGCTTGGGCAGATCAGCGCTCTCACCCTCGGCGGTGGCGGGCTCGGCGGCGTCTGGGGAAGCACCGACCGCGACGAGGCGGTGGCGACCGTGCACGCCGCTGTCGACGCGGGGATCACCATGCTGGACGTGGCGCCCAGTTATGGCGACGATTTCGAGGCGGAGCGGGTGGTGGGTGCGGCGCTGCGGGCCCGGCCGGCGCCTGATGTTCTGGTCACCACGAAGGTGCAGGTCCACGATGTGCCGCCGGGTGGGGATTTCGACGGGCTGATCCGGCGCAGTCTGTCCGGCAGCCTTTCGCGGCTGGGCCGGTCGCACGTTGATCTCCTGCTGCTGCACACGCAGTTGCTGCCGCTGGACGGGTCGGCTACGGCTGCTGGGACGATCCACTTCTCGTCGTATCAGGATGCTGTGGTGCCGGCGTTCGAGCGGTTGCGCGCTGAGGGCCTGATCCGGGGGTGGGGGATCACGGCGGTCGGGCATCCGGCGTCGACGGTGGAGGCGCTGACGTCGTCGCCGCGGCCGGATGCCGCTCAGGTGATCGTGAACGCGCTCGATCTGAACGGCGACATGTGGATTTATCCGGATGTAACGCCTGATGGTCCGGCGCTGGTCGCGGCGGCTGGTTCGCAGGGTGTGCCGGTGCTGGGCATTCGGGTGGTGGCGGCGGGTTCACTCGCTGGTTCGCTGGATCGCGCGGTGCCGGCTGATCATCCGGCTGCTGTGGACTTCGCCCGGGCGGCGGGGTTCCGCAAGCTCGCGGCCGAGTGGGGCGAGCCGGCGGCGGTGCTGGCGCATCGGTATGCGCTGAGCGTGCCGGGGGTTTCGAGTGTGGTGCTGGGCGTCAAGAACCGTGCCGAATTGGCGGAGTGCGTGGCGGCGGAGGCCCGGGGCCGGTTGACGCCGTCCGAGGTGTCCACGATCCGGGCGCTGACAGAAGCCCGCTGAGAGAGCTCCGGGCACAAGTCGGTTGCCGATCGTGTCCGGTCCGGCGCGAGCGGGCGGGGACGGATCCGCACGGATGGGCGCGATTCGCGGGGATGGGGTCGCACGCATTGGAACGGTGCGTCTTCGACTACGCCAGGGCCACGACAGGAGCTCACACACGCGATCGGTGAGGCCTCATCATCGCTGCCGGTCGATTGCGTGTGCCCGCGTTCCGGTTCACCGCCCCCAGGACGGCGGTCAGCGCACGCGAACAGGCGCTCACCGCCCCAAGACCGCGGTCAGCGAACCTGAACGGGCGCTCGCCGCTCCTGCCTCAAGCCGATCAAGCTGAGCCTCAGCCGTGTGCCAGCGCGCGGGCGGCCATAACCGGACCCCAGCGGCTACTGGCTTGGTGATGACCGGTGCGCGTTACGGGCCGCGATGAGGCGGAAGAGCAAGAAAGGCAGTGCTGGGGCCGCCGGGTGAAAACGCCCGGCGGCCAGCGAAGGGGGTGATGCTCAGTCGCGTTCGATCAGGTGGCCGATCAGCTGGGGGCCCATGATTACTGCCGCCCCTGAGCCGTCTCGGCGGGCGTCCGGCTCGGGCAGTTCCACCGGGTCGCCTGTGGCTGACGCTCCGACCGGGCGCGGGCCGACCCACGCCACCGTCAGCTGCGTCTCGCCCTTGAGGAACCGCTGCACCCGCACGCCGCCGGTCGCCCGGCCCTTGGCGGGGTAGGACGCGAAGGGGGAGACCTTCACCTGGGTGCCGGTCGAGGTGACGACCATCGGTTCGCCGTGCTGGGGGTCCGACGTGGACACCGCGTTGAAGGACAGCACCTCGGACTCGGCCCCGAGGCTGATGCCGGCCATGCCGCCGCCCTTGAGGCCCTGCGGACGGACCAGCTTGGCCGGGAATCGGAGCAGTGACGCGTCGGAGGTGACGAAGACCAGTGCCTCGGCACCGTCGGTGAGCCAGGTCGCCTGGAGGAGCTCGTCGCCCTCTTTCAGCGTGATGACCTCGAACTCGTCGGAGCGGACCGGCCACTCCGGTGCGCACACCTTCACGATGCCGAGTTTCGTACCCATGGCGAGGCCTGGCGAGTCGCCGGGGGTGAGTGGGGCCATGCCGACGACGCGCTCGCCCTTGTCCAGCGGCACCAGCTCGGAGGCGGACATGCCGCCGCGGATCGAGACGGTGCCGGACTGCTCGGGGAGGACCGGCAGGGTCAGCACGTCGGTCTTGAAAGCGCGGCCCCGGTTGGTGACCAGCAGGATCCGGCCGCGGGCGGTGGAGTGGATGACCGCGCGTACCGCGTCGTGCTTGACCCGGCCGCTGCGCTTGCGCGCCTCGGTGCTCTCCTCACTTTCCGCGGCGGTCCGGGCGATCAGCCCGGTCGCGGAGAGGATCACCTGGCAGGGGTCGTCGGCGACCTCGAGCGGGCCGGCCGGGACCGAGGCGGCGAGGACCTCTTTCAGGTCGCCGTCGATCAGCGTGGTGTGCCGGGGCCGGCCGAACTCGGAGGCGACCGCGGCGAGCTCGTCGGAGACCAGCTGCTTGAGCACGTCCTCGTTGTCCAGGATCAGGGTCAGCTCGGCGATCTCGCCGCGCAGGCGTTCCTGCTCGGTCTCCAGCTCGATCCGGTCGAACCGGGTGAGCCGGCGCAGCGGGGTGTCCAGGATGTACGTCGCCTGGATCTCGGAGAGCCCGAACTCGCTCATCAGGCCGGCCTTGGCGGCCGTCGCGTCGTCGCTGGACCGGATCAACGCGACCACCCGGTCGATGTCGATCAGGGCGATGAGCAGGCCGTCGACGAGGTGCAGACGATCCTCACGCTTGGTACGCCGGAACAACGTCCGCCGCGTCACCACCTCGTAGCGGTGCTGGACGAACACCTCCAGCAGCGCCTTGAGGCCGAGCGTCCGCGGCTGACCGTCCACCAGCACCAGGTTGTTGATGCCGAACGAGGTCTCCAGCGGGGTCAGCCGGTAGAGGTCGGCGAGCAGCGCCTGCGGGTTGACGCCGATCTTGCACTCGATCACGAGCCGGGTGCCGTGCTCGCGGTCGGTCAGGTCCTTCACGTCGGAGATGCCGACCAGGCGGGCCGCCTGACGCTGGCCGCGCCGCGGGCCCGAGGTGATCAGCTTGCCTTTCACCTCGTCGGTGATGGCTTCGATGATCTTCTCGGTGCCGACGCCGTAGGGCAGCTCGGTCACCGTGATCGCCTGACGGCCGCGGCCGCCCTCAAGCAGGCCGGTCTGGGCGCGGGCACGCATGCGGACCACGCCACGGCCGGTCTCGTACGCCCGCCGCACCTCGTCGAGCCCGAGCAGCTGACCGCCGGTGGGCAGGTCGGGGCCGGGCACGAAGCGCATCAGCTCGTCGAGGTCGGCGTCCGGGTTGGTGATCAGGTGCCGGGCGGCAGCCACGACCTCGCCGAGGTTGTGCGGGATCATGTTGGTCGCCATCCCGACCGCGATCCCGGACGTGCCGTTGACCAGCAGGTTCGGGAAGGCCGCCGGCAGCACCTTGGGCTCCTGCTCGGAGCCGTCGTAGGTGGGCCGGAAGTCGACGGTGCCCTCGCCGAGCTCGCCGACCAGCAGCATCGCCTCGGGCGACATCCGCGCCTCGGTGTACCGAGCGGCGGCCGGGCCGTCGTCGGGCGAGCCGAAGTTGCCGTGGCCGTCGATGAGCGGCGTGTTGAGCGAGAAGTCCTGGGCGAGGCGGACCAGGGCGTCGTAGATCGCGACGTCACCGTGCGGGTGGTACTTACCCATGACGTCGCCGACCACCCGGGCGGACTTCACGTACGGCCGGTCGGGCCGGTGGTTCTGCTCGGACATCGACCAGAGGATCCGCCGGTGCACCGGTTTGAGGCCGTCCCGGGCGTCGGGCAGCGCTCGTGAGTGGATGACCGAGTACGCGTACTCCAGGTAGGAGTCCTCGACCTCGGTGGTCAGTGGGTTGTCGATGACCCGGGCGCCTGCCTGATCGAAAGCGGACAGGTCGACGCGGTTCTCGGACTTGCGGCGTGCCATCAAAAACCTCTCAGGCGTCGATCGTCTCCTGGTCGATCCGGCCGGCGGCCTCGATCAACCAGTTCTTGCGGGGTTCGACACGCTCACCCATGAGCAGTTCGAGGGTGGCCTCGGCGCGCTCGGCGTCCTCGATGGTGATCCGCCGGACGGTGCGGGCCGCCGGGTTCATCGTGGTGTCCCAGAGCTCGTCGGCGTCCATCTCACCGAGGCCCTTGAACCGGGGCACCGGTTTCTGCACCTGCCGGCCGGCGCGCTCGATCTTGGAGACCGTGCTCTCCATTTCCTGCTGGGTGTACGTGTAGAGCGTCTCGCCGTTGCGACCCTTGGTGACCACCTTGTGCAGCGGCGGCATCGCGGCGAAGAGCCGGCCGTGCTCGATGACCGGCCGCATGTACTTCGCGAAGAGCGTGATCAGCAGGGTCCGGATGTGCGAGCCGTCGACATCCGCGTCCGCCATGATCATGACGCGGCCGTAGCGCATCGCGCCGATGTCGAAGGTGCGGCCCGAGCCGGCGCCGAGCACCTGGACGATCGCCGAGCACTCCACGTTGTCCAGGACCTGCTGGAGGCTGGCTTTCTGCACGTTGAGGATCTTGCCGCGGATCGGCAGCAGCGCTTGATATTCCGAGGAACGCGCCATCCGGGCGGTGCCGAGAGCCGAGTCACCCTCCACGATGAACAGCTCGGAGCGATCGATGCCGATGGCCCGGCAGTCGACCAGTTTGGCCGGCATCGACGCGCCCTCCAGGGCGGTCTTGCGGCGCGCGGCGTCCTTCTGCTGTTTCTGGGTGAGGCGGACGCGGGCCGCGTCCACCACTTTCTGCAGGACGGTACGCGCTTCGGCCTTCGTCTTCCGGTTCTCGATCCACTCCTTGACGTACGCCTCGACCAGGCTCTGCATCACCCGGGTGATGCCGGCCGTGGAGAGCTCGTCCTTGGTCTGCGAGGTGAACTGCGGCTCCGGCACCCGCACGTGGATGACCGCGGTCATGCCCTCCAGCAGGTCGTCCAGGACCGGCGGCTCCTCCTTGGGCTTGAGCAGGCCACGCGTGTTGCGGATGGCCTCGGTCAGGGACCGGACCAGGGCGCGCTCGAAACCCTTGCGGTGGGTGCCGCCGTGCAGGTTGCGGATCGTGTTGGTGAACGTCTCGACGTTGCGCTCGTAACCCGTCCCCCAGCGGAACGCGACCTCGATCTGCGCCTGGCGGACGACGTTCGACTGCATGACGCCGTTGGCGTCCGCGGCGTTCTCCTTGTAGGTCCCCTCGCCGTCGACCATGAGGATGCCGGAGACCGGTTTCTCGTTGGACGGCGTGAGGAACTCGACCATGTCGGTGAGGCCGTTGGGGTAGTGGAACGTCTCGGTGGCCGGTTCCTCGGCGGTCGCGTCGAAGATCGTGTATTGCACGCCGGGGACCAGGAACGCGGTGTTGCGCAGCTTGGCGCGGACCGAGTCGACGTCGAGGCGGGCGCCGGTCTCGAAGTACCGCGCGTCGTACCAATAGCGGGTCGACGTGCCGGTCGGCTCGCCGCGTTTCATCCGGCGGGCGACCCGCAGGCCGGGCTGGCGGGTGAACGCCGCCTCCGGGCCGGGGCCGTCGAAGACGCCGGGCACACCGCGCTGGAACGAGATCTCGTGGACCTTGCCGTCCCGCTTGACGGTGACGTCGAAGCGCAGCGCCAGCGCGTTGACCGCGGAGGCGCCGACGCCGTGCAGACCACCGGAGGTCTTGTAGCCGGAGCCGCCGAACTTGCCGCCGGCGTGCAGCCGGGTGAGCACCAGCTCGACGCCGCTGAGGCCGGACTTGGCGTGCACATCGGTGGGGATGCCGCGGCCGTCGTCGTCGACCTGGAGCGAGCCGTCGGAGTGCAGGGTCACCGCGACCTTGGTGGCGTGGCCGGCGACGCCCTCGTCGGTCGAGTTGTCGATGATCTCGTTGGCGAGGTGGTTGATGCCGCGGCTGTCCGTGGAGCCGATGTACATACCTGGGCGTTTCCGGACAGCGTCCAGCCCTTCCAGGTGCGTGAGGTCGTCAGCCCCGTACAAGGTGTCTGGCTGTGCGGTCACGAGGCAGTACTCCCGATCGGCCCATGGGTGGTCAAGACGGCGCGAGCCTACCCGGCGCCTGTGACACTTCTGCCCCAGGCGAGCCAGGTCTCAACCACACCGTGGCCTAAATCGGTACAAAAAACCCAAAAACCGTCTTAAAAAGCCACGGCGAGCGGAGCAGCCTGCGGCTGCAGCGCGCGGAAGAGATCGAGAGGGTACGACTTACCGGGCACCAGCACCGGCGGCAGCTCCTGATAAGCGATCGACGCGTCGGTCACCTCACGTGTCGCGGCGCACACCACGACGGTGTCGTGCGGCGCGTACGCCTGAAGCCGCGCCGCCGTGCTCACCACGCTCCCGCTGACCATGGCGTAACCGCCGTCGAAGGCGGCCAGCGGATCGACGATCACTTCGCCGGTCGCCAGGCCCACCCGGGTACGCACCGGGAACCTGCCGGCCAGGAGACGCCCCCTCAACGACTCCTGGACCGACAGGCCCGCTCGTACGGCGCAGGCGGCGGCGTCCGGCCCGAAGCCGTCGTCCCCGGCGCCGAACACCGCCATCACCGCGTCTCCGACGTACTTCTCGACGATGCCGCCGCACTCACGGACCACTGCGGACACCGTGGAGAAGTAGTCGCGTTGCAGCGCACGGACGTCCGCACAGTCCAGCCTGTCGACCAGCGTGGTGAAGCCCACGATGTCGATGAACAGCACGGTGACGGTCTGGCGCCGCTCCTGGCCGGCCATGGTGATGGTGGTCATGCGTCTCACGCTCCCCCAGCTCACTGCGTTGACCGGGAGTACGGTGCCAGCCCTGGTGAAGACGCGGATCCGCAGAACGACGTATCTCTGACAGCATCGTCACTCGTCATTTTTGTGACGCAGAACAGGCCGAACCGACGACAACGTGATACGCCGTTTCGCATTAGGCTGCCGGGCATGGCCAGCCAGGGGGACGACGGGCCGCTTGTCGGACGCACCGACACGCTGGCCGACATCCAGTCCGACCTGCGCAACGTCGGTTCCGGTGGAACAGCAGCGGTCTTCGTGACCGGGGAGAGCGGTGTCGGCAAGAGCCGGCTGCTGCGCGAGACCGCCGACGCCTTGCGCGAGACGGGCTTCGCTGTGCTGTCCGGCACCTGTTTGGACATCGGCGACGCCTCGCCCCTGCACCCGGTGCTGCAGGCCCTGCGCCGGCACGGCGGCGCCACGAACACGACCGCCACCAGCACCGCTGCCGCCGGCGCGGACGACGCGGGCGCCCTGCTCGACCGGGTGTCGCACGACCTGCGCGCGATCGCCGGCGACAAACCGCTGCTGCTCGTGCTCGACGATCTGCAGTGGGCGGACCGCAGCACCCGGCAGTTGTTGCTCTACCTATTGGCCGGCCTCGGTGACGTACGCATCTCGGTCCTCGCCGCGATCCGGGCCGAGGCCCTGCACGGCACCCACCCGCTGCGCCGGGTCCTGGCCGAGCTGCGCCGCCTGCGTTCGGTACGCGTCGTCGACCTGGCCCCGCTCAACCAGGACCAGACCCGTGAGCTGGTGACCGCGATCGTCGGCGGCAACGTCGCCATCGAGGACGCCGACCGGGTCTACAAGCGCAGTGGCGGCAACCCGTTCGTCGCCGAGGAACTCGCTCGTGACCTGCGCGACGGCCAGGTCGAGCTCTCCGACACGCTCCGCGAGATCTTCCTGACCAGGGTGGACGAACTCCCGCCGAACGCGCACCAGGTCGTGCACGCGATGGCGGCCGGTGTGGAGCCGGTCGACCACGCGGTGCTGGCCCGGGTCGTGAAACTGCCCGAGGACCAGCTGCTCGAGGCGATCCGGGTCGCCGTGGCGCACCGCTTCGTGTCCAGCGACGGCGACGGTTACCGGCTGCGGCACCGCCTGGTCGCCGAGGTGCTGGAGCAGGAGGTGCTGCCCGCCGAGTCCGCCGCGCTGCACCGGCGTTATGCCGAGTCGCTGGAGTCCGAACCCGGCGAGCCGGACCACGCCCGTCTGGCTCACCACTGGCAGCGTGCGGGCGTACCCTCGCGGGCTCTGCCGCCGGTGGTGGCCGCCGCGCGTTCCGCGGAGGCGATGTACGGCTTCGCGGAGGCGCATCGGTACTGGAGCATCGCGCTGCAGCTGGTGAGCGAGGATGACGCGGACCGCACGCCGCTGCTCGGCAACGCCGCGGAGTCGGCCCACCAGTGCGGCGAGCACCTGCTCGCGCTCTCCCGGCTGGAGGAGCTGGCCGGCCGCAAGGACGCGCCCGGTCAGGGCGACCTGCACCTGCGCCGGGCCCGTTACCTGGCCGCCGCGGGCCGCACCGCGACCGCCGAAACCGAGTACGAACTGGCCCTGGAGTCCGCCGACTGCACCCCGCAGCTGCGCGCCTCGGCCGCCGCGTTTCTGGCCGAGCTGCTGGTCCAGCTGGCGCGGTACGCGGACGCCCACGAGCGCGCCCGCGAGGCTCTCGAACTCGCTGCCGTCCAGGGCACCACGGCCGACCTGGTCCGGGCCAGTGCGGCTCTCGGTTTCAGCGCTGCATTCCGGGAGGATCCGGACGCCGGCCTCGCGGTCATCCGGCACGCCGTCGAGATCGCCGAACGCTCCGGCCACCCGGACGACCTGGGCGTGGCGTACCTGCACCTCGCGGAGCTGCTGACCGGCCCGCTGAACAGCATCGAAGAGGGCATCCTGGTGGCCCGCCGCGGTGCCGAGCGGCTGTCCACGCTCGGTGGCGGCCGTGCTCACCAGAGCCGTCTGCTGGCGATCGCGGCGAACGGACTTTTCCGGATCGGGCAATGGACCGAGGCGGACGCCGTCCTGGAAGCCGCCATGCGGCACCGCCCGTCCGGCGCCGAGGCGGTCGAGCTGCTGCTCGCGCGCTGCCGGCTGCTGGTCGGTTACGGCGACCTGGAAGACGCCGCCCGCGACCTGGACTCGGCCGCGACCCTGCTGGCCGGCGGCGGCGCCCGGCACGTGCTGCCGATGCTGACGCTGCGGGCCGGCCTGGCGATGTGGCTCGGCGAGCACGCGGACGCCCGGGCCGCGGTGCAGCGCGGGCTGACCGAGACCCGGTCCGACGACCTGGTGCTGCTCGGCGTCCTGGCCTGGCACGGCCTGCGCGCCGAGGCCGAGGCGCACGCGGCCGGCAAACCGGTCGACCAGGGCGCGATCCGCCGGCTGCTGATGGTCCGCGACCGGATGGCCTCGGGCGCCGGCAACGCCGGTCCGGCGGCCCGCGCGATCATCGACGCCTATCTGGATCTCTGCGCCGCCGAGCTGAGCCGGATCGAGGGCCGCCACGACCCGGAGCCGTGGGCGCGAGCAGCCGCGATCTGGGATCGGCGACAGCAGCCGTACCCCGCCGCTTACGCGCGCCTGCGGCACGCGGAGGCCTCCCTGCAACGCAAGGTCCGTCGCGCGGCCGCGGTCACCGGACTGCGCCAGGCGTACGCGACAGCCACAGCGATGGGCGCCCGCCCGTTCGCCGCCGAGATCGTCGGGATCGCGCACCGGTTCCGCGTGGTGCTGGCCGACGACATGCCGACCGTGCCGATGTCCCTGCCCGACCAGCCGGTCGACGAGCTGGCGCTGCTGACCGGCCGGGAGCGCGAGGTCCTGGCCGCGGTGGCCGAGGGTCTCACCAATCGTGAAATCGGCGAGCGTCTTTTCATCAGCGAACGTACCGTCGGTGTCCACCTAGGACATATCTTCGACAAGTTGCAGGTACGTACCCGGGTTCAGGCGAGTCGCGTCTATTTAACAGCTGCCTGAACAGGCGACGAACCTTTTTCAACCTGGCGGCCTGCGTTGCTCGGCGCCAGCTCGGCGGGCCGGGCCAGGTTGAAAAAAGTTCGATCGTTATCTGCGCGTGACATACGTACGCAGAATACGTCGTTCTACCGATCCGCCGGCTCGGCCCCGGTGGAAGGGTGGGCGTCACGGGGGAGCACCACCCGGCGGCATAACCGCCGGGTGGTGCTGGGGGCCCTCCGCAGTTCTGCATTACCCGTGGAGGATCCGAAAATGACCCAAGCCATTTGGGGCCCCGTCCAGCAGGAGATGTCCGACCTGCTCAAGCGGCACCCCGACGACGTGCCCGGCGTCGTCGATCAGCTGACGAAGCTGCAAGAAGTCCTGTGCCGAGTGCCGCCGCTGCTGAACAGCAACCCGCTCGCCGACTTCAACCAGCTGTACCTGACGATCACCGAGAACGTGCTGGAGCGTCTGTACGACGGCAAGTTCAAGGACCCGGGATTCCTGTCCCGGCTGGACGTCGAGTTCGCCGCGCGGTACTTCGACGCGCTGCGGTACTGGACCGATGGAAGCCCGGCCTGCCCGGGCGTGTGGGCCGGACTGTTCGGCCGCATCCCCGGCCCGGACGCCCGTCCACTGCCGTCGGCCGTCGCCGGCGTCAACGCGCACATCAACTTCGACCTGCCGTTCGCGCTGGTCACCACGTTCGATCACCTCGGCACCGACCCGATCGACGGTAGCGACCAGCACCACGACTACCTGCAGGTCAACGACATCTTCAACGAAGAGATCCCGGGTCTGCGCCGGGGTTACCTCGACCGCTGGCAGCTGCTCATCGACACGATGAACGGCGAGCTGGACGACTGGTGGCAGGGCGAGATGGTGGAGTACACCCGCAACGTCGCCTGGCGTAACTCGCAGAAGATCTGGGCGATCCGGCACGACATGATCGCGCTGGACAAGCAACGCCGTCGTCTCGACGACACCGCGACCGGTCTCGGCAAGCTGCTGCTGTCACCGTTCGCCGATTTCTTGCAGTGAAACCCGCTGATCCTGGGGGCAGGATCAGCGGAAAGTCACTGCGTGGGCGCCCATTTTCCGACCTTGGGGGCAAGGTCGGCCGGGCGTTGCTTCACCGTCGTCCGCTGGCCCTGGGGGGCAGGGTCAGCGGACGACGACGAGCCGGGCAGCGGTGACCGAACCGTCACGCGCTCCCCCGACAGCGACCTGCACACCGGCTTTGACCGCACTGCGCTCGGCCTTCTTCCGGTCCTGCACCACCCGCAGCGGCTCACCGAACGTCCAGGTCAGCTCGAACCCGTCGGTCGATTTCACGGTGAATCCGGCGTCGTCCGCGGCGGTGACCTCACCCCGCTGCACCACGATGGTGCGTTGTTCCCCGTCGCGGCCCTGCACCACGACCTCGCCGTGCAATGTGTTCTTGCGCAGCAGTTTGCGAATGGCTCGCGGCCGCGGTCCTTCGGCTTCCGACGGCGACGGTTCGACCTCGTCCAGCCCTTCCGCGAATCCGGCGGCCTGCAACGCGACCGATTCAAGGCCGCTGTCCGGCACGGCCTCCGCGACCCCACCTCCGGCGCATCCGCCGAGCGCGAGCACCACACAAATTCCCAGAGCCACTTGGGTACGCACAAAGCCAGGTTGACGTCTCATACCGGCGAGTCTCGGCCCGCGCCGATCGACGAACGTCAGCCCGATGTTCGAGTTGTGTAAGGCAATTCCACGGTGAACCGGACCCCGCCTTCCGGGGCATGACCCGCGGTGATCCGCCCGCCGAGCCGGCCCACCAGCCGCGCGGCCAGCGCCAGCCCGAGCCCGGAACCGGTGGCCCGCACGTTGCGGTAACGCCGGTTCAGCTCGCCACGCTGGAACGCGACGGCCAGGTCGTCGTCGGTGAGGCCTGGCCCGCCGTCGCGCACCTCGACGACACC
Source organism: Actinoplanes lutulentus (assembly GCF_003259845.1). Classification (GTDB taxonomy): domain Bacteria; phylum Actinomycetota; class Actinomycetes; order Mycobacteriales; family Micromonosporaceae; genus Actinoplanes; species Actinoplanes lutulentus. Next base: position 336,332 of record NZ_QLMJ01000005.1, on the reverse strand, counting down.
GGACGACGCTCCGGCCTGGACCGACAGCACCAGCGGGGCGCCGGGTGGGATCACGCGCAGCGCGTTCTCGCAGAGGCCGTCGATGACCTGCCGGATCCGGCCCGGGTCGGTGTCGACGGTGACCGGTGAGTCCGGCAGCTCGACGACCAGCCGTGGGCCGTCGGTGCCGCAGCGGGCCCGCCACGCCTGCCCGGCCTCGGTGACCAGCTCGGTCAGGTCCACCGGCACCACGTCGAGCGGCAGGTCGGCCGCTTCCAGCCGGGCCAGGACCAGCAGGTCCGAGACGAGCCGGTCCAGCCGGTCCGCCTCGGCGAGCATGGTGCTCCCGGCCTCGGCGGCGCCGTCCGCCTCGATCACCCGGTCGGCGAGCGCTTCGGCGTAACCCCGGATCGTCGCGAGCGGCGTACGCAACTCGTGCGAGACCGACAGCAGGAACTCCCGTTCGCGGCCTTCGCTCGTCCGCAGCGCCTCGGCCAGCTGGTTGATCGCGTCGGCGAGGCGGGCGGCTTCGGCCGGGCCGCGCCGGGAGATGCGTACCGTCCGGTCGCCGGCGGCGAGCCGCCCGGCCGCGGCGGCGGCCCGTTCGATCGGCCGGGTGACGAACCGGGCCAGCAGCGCACCGGCCACGATGCCGCCGAGCAGGCCGGCCAGCAGCGCCACCCAGATGCTGCCGAACACCCGGCCGGCCGTGCCGCTCGACGACTGCTGGGTGAGCACCACGCCGGCGTCGCGGCCGGTCAGCGGGCGGCCGGCGACGAAGACGGGCCGGCCACCCAGCACCGCTCGGGTGTCGACCACGTCGCCACCGGCCACCGCGGTCACCACCCGCTGGGGCAGGCCGGCCCGGTCCGGCGCACCCCGCCGGATCAGGTAGATCTCGATGTGGTCGGCACGCAGCCGCTCGGCGATCCGGGCCCGGGCGGCGGGACGCTCGTCGGCGAGCAACTCCTCGGCGAGAGCGGTCTTCGCCATCAGCTCGGCGCGGCTCTGCAGGTTCACCGAGCGGACCGCCACCGGCACCGCGACGAGCGACGTGACGATCACGGCGATCACCGCGGTGGCGGCGGTGACCAGGACGGCGCGGCCGGTGAGCGTACCGAAGAAGTCACGCATCGGCCGTGTACCCGACGCCGCGGACGGTCCTGATCAGTGCCGCCGCGTCGCCCAGTTTGGCGCGCACCTGCGCCACGTGCACGTCCACGGTCCGGGTCCCGGCGGCCGACGCGTAACCCCAGACCGCGGCGAGCAACTCCTCCCGGGTGAAGACCCGGCCGGGCCGGCCCAGCAGGTGCGCGAGCAGATCAAATTCGGTCGCGGTGAGGACGAGTGCCTGCCCGTCCACGGCCACCGCACGACGTCCGGGATCGAGCGTCAGCGGGCCGAGTACGCGTACCCCAGCGGTGTTGTCCGAAGAAACGGCCGCGCGGCGCAGCAGCGCCTTGACCCGGGTGACGAGCTCGCGGGGGCTGAAAGGCTTGGTGACATAGTCGTCGCCGCCCAGCTCAAGGCCGAGGATCCGGTCGACCTCGTCGTCGCGCGCGGTGAGGAAGATGACCGGCGTCCAGTCGCCGTCGGCGCGCAGGCGGCGGCAGATCTCGGTGCCGTCCAGGCCGGGCAGCGCGATGTCCAGCACGCAGGCGACCGGCCGCAACCGTCGCGCGGCGGCGAGCCCGGCCGCGCCGTCGTGCTCGACCTGCACGCCGAACCCTTCCCGGCGCAGATAGAGCCGCACCAGGTCGGCGATCGGCCGCTCGTCCTCGACCACGAGGACGAGCCCTTTGCCTTTGTCAGGCGTGTCGGTCACGGCGTTCATCATGCCGCCGGGCCCGCGCCGGTGGTGTTCGAGGAAGGTAAAGCCGCCGGTAGCCCGATCGGAGGTTTGTCCGGGAACGCTCCCAAAATCCGGAAAGCGCTCTCCCGCACGTGCTATAAAGGCGAACGTGCACGCCGCCGGCTGATGCCGGCCATCGCTTCAACGGATTCCGAGCGTATCGAAGTTTTTCCAGGGCTTCGAAGCGCCGGATGGTGAACGTGCGCCGGGCAGAGTCATCGCCCCGAGAGCCGGGCGAGGCGTCACACACGGGGGGATGCCTCGCCCTTCCCTCCCCCAAACGCTCCGCCCGCACTCGCCTCACCACCTCGCCGCCCGATCTTGTGAGTTTCTGGCCGGCATGACGGCGCAAACTCACGACTTTCGGAGCGGCACCGCAGACAGCCACGCCTGACCCACCACCCCTCCGAGATCTTGTGAGCTTCGGGCCGACATGACGGCGCAAACTCACGACTTCGGCTCGGTTGTACCGCCTGATTCGTGTGCGCTTCGATCGACGAGGAGCAGGGCCGGCCGGGAGGCTTGCGCAGGGGCGGTGAGCGCACGCGCAACCGTTTCGCGTGCGCTCGTCGCCCCCAGAGCGGCGGTGAGCGCAAGCGTTTTGCGTGCGTTCACCGCCGCCGCGTCGCGTTTGCATGTGCTCACCGACCCACACTCCCCGTGCTCGCCGCCTCACCCCGCGCGCTTGCCGCGGTCGTCGGGCGACGAGCGACGGACGGCTCGGTTGGGAGGTTGGTGTCCGGCAAATCCGACATGGCTGCTGGGACCCCTCACACGCCCGCGCGCGGCGGGTGCTCCGCGTGGATGAGGTCGCACGCAACGGCACCGTGCGGCTTCATCCACGCCAGGGCCGAGACCGGGGCTCGCACACGCACTCCGTGCGACCTCGTCATCGGCGAGGCAGGGCGAGACCGGGCTGGGCGAGGGCGAGGCTGGGCGAGGGTGAGGCTGGCGGCAACCTGGGACTTGGCGGGATGGCGGGGGTTTTGGGGGTATGGATGAAGGCATGGCCTATGTGAATCCGGCGGGGGAGTTCACCCGCGACCAGCGTTACATCGCCACCCGGATCACCGCGGACGGGCGGGACGGGTTCCCGGTCGAGGCCGGGCGATATCGGCTGGTGGTGAGCCGCGCGTGCCCGTGGGCGAACCGGGCGATCATCGTGCGCCGGCTGCTCGGGCTGGAGGACGCGCTGTCGATGGGCATCGCCGGGCCGACGCACGACGAGCGGAGCTGGACGTTCGACCTCGATCCGGGCGGCCGGGATCCGGTGCTCGGCATCGAGCGGTTGCAGGAGGCGTTCCTGGCGCGGTACCCCGACTATGACAAGGGGATCACCGTGCCGGCGATGGTGGACGTGCCGACCGGCCAGGTGGTGACAAACGACTTCGCGCAGATCACCATCGACCTGTCGCTGGAGTGGACGGCTCATCACCGGCCCGGCGCGCCGCAGCTTTACCCCGAAAGCCTGCGTACGGAGATCGACGAGGTCAACAAGGGCGTCTTCACCGAGGTCAACAACGGCGTCTACCGGGCCGGTTTCGCCGGATCACAGGAGGCGTACGACCAGGCGTACCAACGGCTTTTCAGCAAGCTCGACTGGCTGTCCGAGCGGCTCGCCGGACAGCGATACCTGGTCGGCGACACGATCACCGAGGCGGACGTCCGGCTCTTCACCACGCTGGCCCGTTTCGACCCCGTCTATCACGGCCACTTCAAGTGCAACCGGTCGAAGCTGGCCGAGATGCCGGTGCTGTGGGCGTACGCAAGGGATCTTTTCCAGACGCCGGGCTTCGGCGACACGATCGATTTCACGCACATCAAGCAGCACTATTACGAGGTCCACCGTGACATCAATCCGACCGGCGTCGTGCCGCTCGGCCCGGACCTGAGCGGCTGGCTGGAGCCGCACGGCCGCGAGTCGCTGGGCGGCCGCCCGTTCGGCGACGGCACTCCCCCGCCCCCGCCCAAACCCGAGGAAACCGTCCCCGCCGCCCACGGAACAATCAGCGGCCGTTGAGGGCGGTGCCGAGCAGGGCGCTCAGGTCGGTCTGCTGCCGAGGTGACAGGTGAGCGATCAGGCGCTGCTGCTCGGCCAGGCCGGCCGACACCGCGGCGTCGGCTATCGCGCGGCCCTTGTCGGTCAGGTTGACCAGGACACCGCGGCGGTCGTTGGGGTCGGGTGAGCGCGCCACCAGACCCGCCCTCTCCAAGCGGTCCAGCCGCGCCGTCGTCCCGCCGCTGCTCATCATCATCGACGCCGCCAGTGCGCCCGGTGACAGCTGGAACGGCTTGCCGGCCCGGCGCAGCGTGGCCAGAACGTCGAACTCCGGCCTGCCGATGCCGAACGCGGCGTAAGCGCGCTCGGTCGCGATCTCCGCCAGCCGGGCCAGGCGGTAGACCCGGCCGAACACGCCCATCGCCGTGGTTTCCAGGTCGGGGCGTTCAACGGCCCACTGCTCGATGATGCGGTCGACGCCGTCGCTCTCGGTCATGTGCCCATTCTCTCGATGACGAGCTTCTCGACAAGAGTTATCTTTACGTCGAGATACTTTACGTCGAGGGAGTTGGTCATGAAGCCGCTACTGGTCACGGCGCTCACGCCCGCGATCTGGGGGACGACGTACGCGGTGACCACCGAACTTCTCCCACCCGGACGTCCGCTGCTCAGTGGCATGCTGCGGGCCCTTCCGGCCGGGCTTCTGCTGCTCGCGATCACCCGGGAGCTGCCCCGCGGATCGTGGTGGTGGCGGTCGGCGGTGCTCGGTGCGCTGAACATCGGGATCTTCTTCCCGCTGCTCTTCCTCTCCGCCTACCGCCTGCCGGGTGGCATGGCGGCCGTTCTCGGAGCCGCTCAGCCCCTGATCGTGGCCGGTCTCGGCGTACTGTTGCTGGCCGAGCGCGTGTCCTTGCGTACCCTGGTCGCGGGTTTGATCGGCGCCGTCGGCGTCGCGCTCGCGGTGCTGACCGCTACCGCCAGGCTTGACCCGATCGGGGTTTTCGCGGGGCTGGCAGGCACCGCTTCGATGGCGTTCGGCCTGGTCCTGACGAAGCGCTGGGGACGTCCGGGCGTCTCACTGCTCACCGCGACCGGGTGGCAGCTCACCGCCGGCGGGTTGCTGCTGGTCCCGGTCGTGCTGGTCGCGGAAGGACTTCCGCTCACGCTCACTTCGACGAACATCATGGGGTACGCGTACCTGTCGCTGATCGGCACAGCATTGGCGTACACGATCTGGTTCCGTGGTCTGGAGCGCCTGCCCGCCGCGAAGGTCTCGCTGCTCAACCTGCTGTCGCCACTGAGCGCGACGGTGATCGGATGGGCCGTGCTGGACCAGGCGCTGACGCCGATCCAGCTGGCCGGGATGACTGTCGCGTTCGCCGCGGTGATCTGGGGTCAGTCAGTGCATGTCCGCGTTCGTCACGACGCGGCGCGGGAAACCGGTGCGGGCCGCGCGCAGCATCGCCCGGCCGATCGCGTCGGTGGTGGTGACCTGGCCGGGAGCAATCTTGCGGAAGAACGGCACGAGCGGGGCGGTCAGCGCGTAAGCGGTGTTGTACCAGCCGGTCTTCGAGCGAGCGCCGTGCGTGGGCTGGATGAAGCCGGGACGGAACGCGTACCCGTTCGGGAAGGTCTCCATCACCTCGTTCTCGGTGCGGCCCTTGACCCGGGACCACATGATCCGGCTGTTCGCATCGGTGCCGGCACCCGAGACGTAGATGAAGACCATGTCCGGATTACGAGGAGCGAGGGTACGCGCGGCGGCCATCGGATAGTCGTAGGAAACCTTGGTGTACGAGGCCTCGTCCATCCCCAGCGACGAGATGCCGAGGCAGTAGAAACACGCGTCGTACCCTGACAGCTCGCCCTCGATCGAACTCAGGTCGGAGAAGTCGGCGAGGATGACCTCGCGCAGTTTCGGATGGTGCACCCCGGTCGGCGTACGCGTCACCACCAGCACCTCGGTCACGTCCGGCGCGAGCAGGGACTCCCGCAGCACACCCTGACCCACCATTCCGGTCGCCCCGAAAACAATCACCCGCATGCCCGCTCCTCAGCGCCGGAAACGTCGTACCCCCGGCCTAGGGTCTCACCGTGGGATTGGAACGATGGTCAACCGCCCAGGTCGAGGCTCTCGCACCCGACGCGAGTTCGCTGCGTAACGCGCGTGGCGTCACCGGCCAGGTCACCGCGTCGGGCCGGCTCGACGACATCGTGTGGGGTGTCTGCCGGGGTTATGAGGTGGCGGCCGACCTGGCCGGGCCGGCGTTCAAATGTTCCTGCCCGAGTCGCAAGATTCCTTGTAAGCATGTGCTGGGGCTGTTGCTGCGCTGGTCCTCCGACGGGGTTTCCGATCGTGCGGCGCCCTCCTTCGTGACGGCGTGGCAGGCGGCCCGTTCCCGGCCGGCCCGATCCGGCCCTCCTGATCCGGTCGCCGCTGCCAAGCGGGCTCAGGATCGTGCCGAGCGGGTCGCCGGTGGCATGGCTGAGCTGCGGCGATGGCTCGACGACCAGGTTTCGCAGGGCCTCGCTTCGTTCTCCCGGAACGGCCGGCAGGCCTTCGAGTCGATGGCGGCCCGTCTGGTCGACGCGCAGGCGCCGGGCGCGGCGAGCGCGGTGCGGCGGCTCGCCGGCGTCGCGGGCGCCGGCCCGCACTGGGCCGACCGGGTTCTCGGCGAGCTGGCCCTGCTCCGCCTGCTGGTCGACGGCCACGCCCGGCTCGGCGAGCTCGATCCCGCCCTCGCGGCCACCGTCCGCTCCCGGATCGGCTTCCCCACCGCCACCGACGACGTGCTGGCCGGCCCCCGGCTCACCGACCGCTGGCAGGTCCTCGGCCAGGTCGAGATCGACGAGGGCGCCCTGACCACCCGCCGCACCTGGCTGCACGGCACCGGCTCCGACCGGTTCGCCCTGGTCCTGGCGTTCGCCGCGCCCGGCCAGCCGCTGGTGTCCGATCTGGTGCCGGGCACCGAGTTCCGCGGCGACCTCTGCTTCTATCCCGGCGCGGCCCCACTGCGCGCCCTCGTCGCCGACCGCGCCTCGGCCGCCGAGCCTTTCGGCTCACCGCCGGGCGCCGGTTCCATCAGGGCGGCCCTCTCACGCTGGGCGAGCCTTCTGTCCACAGAGCCATTTCGGTACGACGGACCGATGCTCCTCTCCGGAGTCCGCTTCGGCGAGGGGTGCCTGGTCGACGGGGAGGGTTCGGCGTTGCCGCTCGCGCCCGGCCACCGCGAGCCGTGGTGGCTGCTGGCCGCCGCCGGTGGGCGCCCGGCCGACGTGGCGGCGGAGTGGTCACCGGCAGGGCTGCGTCCGCTGGCCGCCTGGGTCGACGGCGATTTCGTGGTGGCAGGGCCGCCGGCGCAGGATCCGGGTGCGCGCGGCGAGCCGGAGCTTCCCGCGGAGCTGTTGGCGGCGGCCCTGGTCGGGACAGCGCGGCGACCGTGGGCGGGCGAGTCGGTCGCGGCGGGCTCGCTGAGCATTTCGCTGGGGGCTTCGGCCGAGCTTCTGGAGGCCGCGGCTGTCGCGCTGGTCAGCCGGCGGGCTGGGGTGGAGCCGGTGACCGGGCGGCAGCCGGTGGGTGCGGCGCCTGAGGAGGTTGTCGCTCCCCTGCCGGTGGTTGCTTCGCTGCGGCTGGCGCGGATTCTCGCCGGCGGCGCGCCCGGTGGTGGGCATCTGGAGCAGGAGCTGCTCACCCAGTGGCTGGACGCCGCGGCTGCCCGGGGTGGCCTGGTCCGGCCGGCGCTGCTGCCCGCGCTGCTCGACGCGGGGCGGCGCAACACGACGATCCGTGGCTCCCTCGCCCAGGTCGCGGGCGCCCGCGGTGCGTGGCTGGCCGGGCAGCGCGGCGACTGGCGGTGGCTGCTCGACGAGGCCGTTCCGGGCAGCCTGCCGCTCTCCGGAGTCGGCGACGAGTGGCGGACCGGCACCGGCAGCATCCGACTCAACCTGCTGGTCACGCTGCGCCGGGCCAGTCCCGATCGGGCCCGGGAGCTCCTGGAGAGCACCTGGGAGCAGGAGTCGTCAGACGACCGGGCCCGATTCCTCGGGACGTTCGGCACCGGACTGTCCCTCCGGGACGAACCGTTGCTGGAACGCGCCCTCGACGACCGTCGCAAAGAGGTCCGCGAGGCGGCGCTCGACCTGCTCCGGGGGTTGCCGGGCGCGGCTGTCGGCGTCCGGATGGCCGCGCGGGCCCACGCGGCGGTGCGCTGGGACGGTAACCGCTTGGCAGTCGAGCCCCCGGAGGAACTGGACGGCGGCCTGCGCCGCGACGGCGTCAGCGCGGCGCCACCCCGGGGCGTCGGCGCGGGCGCGTGGCTGCTGGAGGAGGTCGTGGCGGGCACACCGCTGAACACCTGGACCGGGCTCGATGCTGCGGGGTGGGTTGGGGTGGCTCGGGGGCATGACTGGGTCAATCCGCTGTTGCACGGCTGGGCCAAGGCCGCCATCAACCAGCGTGACCCGGTCTGGGCTGCCGCGCTGCTCGCCGCGGACGCGGCCGCTCTGCGGGAGTCGGTGCGCTGGGACCTGCATCTGGTGTTGCCGGCCGAGCAGCTGGCGCGGCTCGCCGCCGAGGCGTTGCGTACCGAGGACGGTGCCGCGCACCGGCTGCTCAGCCTGCATCCGGGCCCGTGGCCGGACCGGCTCGCCGTAGCTGTTCTGGAGACGGTGGCGGCGCGGGCGCGTACCGATCGGCACACCTGGCAGCTCGGTGAGCTGTGCCGGACCGCGGCGCTCGCGATGCCGCCCGATTACGCCGACCTGGCCGGGCGTCTCGCCGCCGACCTGGACCAGTCCCTTGATCCGTCGCGGGTGCGGCCGGTGGCCGACCTCGCCCGCACTCTCACCTTCCGCCACGAGATGCTTCAGGAGCTCCAGTGACCGCACTGCGACCGCACGCCGAGGACCAGTACGCCGAGGAGCTCGCCCTGCTCGCCGCCGCGGACGACCGGAACCGGCCGCCGGGCTGGCGGCTGTCCCCGCACGCCGTGGTCACCTACCTGCTCGGCGACGGCGCGAAGATCACCCCGAAATACGTGGGGCCGCGCCGGCTCATCGAGGTCGCCGTCGCCACGCTCGCCACCGACCGGGCGCTGCTGCTGCTCGGTGTGCCCGGCACCGCGAAGACCTGGGTCTCCGAGCATCTCGCGGCGGCGATCTCCGGCGACTCCACGCTGCTGGTGCAGGGCACCGCCGGCACAGCCGAGGAGTCCATCCGGTACGGCTGGAACTACGCCCGTCTGCTCGCCGACGGACCCAGCGACGCGGCGCTGGTGCCGAGCCCGGTTATGCGGGCCATGCGGCTCGGCTCGATCATCCGGCTCGAGGAGCTCACCCGGGTACCGTCCGACGTGCAGGACGCGCTGATCACCATCCTGTCGGAGAAGACGCTGCCGGTTCCGGAGCTGAACACCGAGGTGCAGGCGGAGCGCGGGTTCAACCTGATCGCCACGGCGAACGACCGGGACCGCGGGGTGAACGAGCTGTCCAGCGCGCTGCGGCGGAGGTTCAACACGGTCGTGCTGCCGGTACCGGCGAACGCCGACGACGAGGTGGAGATCGTCGCCCGGCGGGTGGCGCAGCTCGGCCGGTCCCTCGAACTGCCCGAGGTGCCGGAGGCTCTCGACGAGATCCGGCGGGTCGTCACGATCTTCCGCGAGCTGCGTTCCGGGGTGACCGAGGACGGGCGTACCAAGCTCAAGTCGCCGACCGGCTCGCTCTCCACGGCCGAGGCGATCTCGGTGATCACCAACGGGATGGCGCTCGCGGCGCACTTCGGCGACGGCACGCTGCACCCGGGTGACGTGGCCGCCGGCATCCTCGGCGCGGTGGTCAAGGACCCGGTGTCGGACGGGGTGGTCTGGCGCGAATACCTGGAGACGGTGGTCCGGGAGCGCAGCGATTGGCTCGACTTCTACCGGGCAGCCCGCGATGCCTGAACGGCTCTACGGCGTACGCCATCACGGGCCCGGGTCGGCGCGGGCCGTGGTGCGCGAACTCGAACGGCAGCGGCCCGGCGTGCTGCTGATCGAGGGCCCGCCGGAAGCCGACGATCTGGTGCGCTGGGCGGCTGACAGCGGGCTGAATCCGCCGGTGGCTCTGCTCGGTTATGCCGTCGACGATCCGGGGCGGGCCGCCTTCTGGCCGTTTGCCGTCTTCTCACCGGAGTGGCAGGCGATCAGCTGGGCCGTACGAAACGGTGTTCCTGTTCGATTCTTCGACCTGCCTTACGCGTACCAAATGGATCTTGAAGGGCGAGTGGGACGGCCTGTTGATCCGATCGGGGAGCTGGCGGCCGCAGCGGGTTATGACGATCCGGAGCGCTGGTGGGAGGACGTGGTCGAGCATCGCGGGGTGCCCGTTTTCGCGGCGATCGAGGAGGCGATGACTGCGATTCGCGACACTGCCGAGGAAGATCCTTCGGATCTTGTCCGGGAGGCGCACATGCGGCAGGTGCTACGGGAGGAGCGGCGGCGGCACGACGACATCGCGGTGGTGTGCGGGGCATGGCATGTGCCGGCGCTGGCGCGCAAGGTGCCGGTGAAGGACGACGTCGCGCTGCTCAAGGGGCGCAAGAAGGCGAAGGTCGCGTTCACCTGGGTGCCATGGACGTATGGGCGGCTGGCGTCCTGGTCCGGTTATGGCGCGGGTGTGCGGTCGCCGGGCTGGTACCACCACCTGTTCACCGCGGCGAGTGACGTGGTGCCGCGCTGGCTCGTCGACGCCGCCGGGGTGCTGCGGTCCGAGGGTGTGCCGACCTCCTCGGCGCACGTCATCGAGGCGACCCGGCTGGCCGAGGCCCTCGCCACGATGCGCGGACGGCCCCTGGCCGGGCTGACCGAGGTCACCGAAGCGGCCGAAGCCGTGATGTGCGACGGCGAACCGCTGCGCACCGAGCTGATCGCCCGCCGGCTCGTCGTCGGCGAACGGCTCGGCACGGTTCCCGACGAGATGCCGGCCGTCCCGCTGGCCCGCGACCTGGCCGCGCAGCAGAAATCCGTGCGCCTCAAGCCCGAACCCACCGAGCGCGCCCTCGACCTGGACCTGCGGCGGGACATCGACCTGCGACGCAGCCGGCTGCTGCACCGGCTGCGCACCCTCGACCTGGCGTGGGGCGAGCGCACGCCCGGCCGGCGGGGCACCGGCACGTTCCGTGAGGAGTGGCGGATCTGCTGGCAGCCGGAGTTCGCGGTCCGGCTCGTCGAGTCGAGCATGTGGGGCACCACTGTCGTCTCCGCCGCTACGGCCCGGGTGACCCGGCGCGCGCACGCCGCCAGCACGCTCGCCGAGGTCACCGAGCTGGTCGAGATCTGCCTGCTGGCGGACCTCCCCGACGCCTATCCGGCGGTGCTCGCGGCGCTGGACACCCGGGCCGCGCTCGACGCCGACGTGCACCATTTGATGGCCGCACTGCCCGCTTTGGCGCGGACTCTGCGGTACGGGGACGTCCGGCGTACCGACGTCTCGGGTTTGTCGGTGGTGACCGCCGGCCTGCTCGGGCGAATCTGCGCCGGGCTGCCGTCGGCGGCCGGATCGTTGTCCGACGAGGCGGCTCGTGATCTCCGCAACGGGATGGACGGCGTGCACCAGGCGGTCGGTCTGCTCGCCGACGAACGGTTGCGCGAGCAGTGGCTGGCCACGATCTCCCTGTTGGCGATGCGGCCCGGTCTGCACGGGCTGCCGGCGGGGCGGCTCACCCGGTTGTTGCTCGACGCCGGGCGACTGGACAGCGCCGAGGTGCGGCGGCGGCTCCGGCTGCCGCTGACCGTCGGTGGTTCACCAGCGAACGCTGCGGCCTGGGTGGAGGGGTTCCTGGCCGGTGGCGGGCTGCTGCTGGTTCATGACGAGGCGCTGTTGTCGCTGGTGGACGAGTGGATGGCGGACATTCCGGCGGAGTCGTTCGAGGACGTGCTGCCGTTGCTGCGGCGGACGTTCGGCGGGTTCGACGCGGGTGAGCGCCGGGCCATCGGTGAGCGGGTGGCTCGCGGGGTTCGGGGTGGTGGCGGGGTGGACGCGGTCGTAGAGCTGGATCGGGAGCGGGCGGTTTCCGTGCTGCCGACGTTGAGTGCGCTGCTCGGCCGTGGTTTGGGGGTTCGTTCGTGATCGCGTGGCTTTCTTCTGGGAGGGAAGGATCATGACCGAGGATGCTTCGCGGGAGCGGCAGCGGCGCTGGCGGCTCGCTCTCGGCGGTGAGGCCGACGAGTCGCTGGGTAGGGCCGCCGCCGGTAAGGACGGCGCGATGGACGCGGCGCTGGCCGCGCTCTACGACGGCGGCGACTCCGGCTCCGGCTCGGCGAAACAGCGGTCGGCCGGCCTCGGCAGCTCGGCGCCCAAGGTCGCGCGCTGGCTCGGCGACATCCGGGAGTACTTCCCCAGCACTGTCGTGCAGGTCATGCAGGCCGACGCGATCGAACGCCTCGACCTCACCCGGCTGCTGCTCGAACCCGAGATGCTCGCCGCTGTCGAACCCGACGTGCACCTGGTCGGCACGCTGCTCTCGCTCAACCGGGTCATGCCGGACGCGACGAAACAGGCGGCGCGGCAGGTGGTGCGTACCGTCGTCGAGCAGTTGGAGCGGCGGATCACCCAGCAGACCCGGTCGGCGGTGACCGGTGCGCTGAACCGGGCGTCGCGGATCAACCGGCCCCGGCACGCGGACATCGACTGGGACCGGACGATCCGCGCCAACCTCAAGCACTACCAGGCCGAACACCGGACCGTGATCCCGGAACGGCTGATCGGTTACGGACGGCGGACCACCGCGGTACAGCGGGACGTGGTGCTCTGCGTCGACCAGTCCGGGTCGATGGCCGCGTCCGTGGTGTTCTCCGGGGTGTTCGCGGCGGTGCTGGCGTCGATGCGGTCGCTGCGGACGTCGCTTGTCGTCTTCGACACCTCGGTGGTGGACCTGACACCTGTTTTGAACGATCCGGTGGAGGTGCTGTTCGGGACGCAGCTGGGCGGTGGGACGGACATCAACCGGGCGATGGCGTACTCACAGCAGCTGATCACCCGGCCGCGGGACAGCATCTTCGTGCTGATCAGCGATCTGTACGAGGGTGGTGTGCGCGACGAGATGCTGCGCCGGGCCGCCGAGATGAAAGCGGCGGGGGTGCAGGTCGTGGCGCTGCTGGCGCTCTCCGACGAGGGCGCGCCCACTTACGACCATGAGAACGCGGCGGCTCTCGCGGCTCTGGGTGTTCCGGCGTTCGCGTGCACACCGGACGCCTTCCCCGAGTTGATGGCGGCGGCGATCGAGAGGCGGGATCTGATGGCGTTCGCCGCCCGGATGTAACTACCCTGAGGGGCATGAGTGCTTACCTGAACAACCCCGCCGTGTGGCAGGAGTCGTGGGACCGGCAGCAAGAGGCGTTCATGCCGGACCGCGAGCACCGGCTCGAGGCCATGCTCGACGCCGTCGCCGCTGTCACCGGCGGTGGTGCTCCGCGTCTGCTCGATCTCGCCGGCGGGACCGGGTCGATCAGCTTGCGGACGCTCGCCCGCTTCCCCGGCGCTCAGGTCACCGTGCTCGACCAGGACCCGGTGCTGCTGACGATCGCCGAGTCCTCGCTGCACACGTTCGGTGACCGCGCGACGATCGTCGACGCCGACCTGAGCGACCCGGGCTGGCGGGCCAAGCTGCCGGCCGAGGGATTCGACGCGGTGCTGACCGCGACGGCACTGCACTGGCTGCCCGCGGCGCGGGTGAGCGCCCTCTACGCCGAGATCCGCGAGGTGCTGCGGCCCGGCGGCGTCTTCGCGAACGCCGACCACATGCCCGAGGAGGGCCTGCCAGAACTCTCGGTCAAGCTGCGCGATCACGCGCGGGTTCAGCGCGAGGCACGGTACGCGTCCGGCGCTTCGACGTCGTGGCCGGATTGGTGGGCCCGTGCGGCGGCTGACCCGGTGCTCGCGCCGAAGGCGGTCGAGCGGGAGCGGATCTACCCGAAGCGGGAGCACGACGCGGAGGAGTGGACGCCGCCGGCTTCGTGGCATGTTTCGGCGTTGCTGACGGGCGGGTTCCGCGAGGCCGGCGTGATCTGGCGAGGCGGCACGGACGCGGCGGTGGCCGGCGTCCGCTGAGCGTGTGTTTGCGGCTTAACGCTGCGGTCGCCGTGGCGTTCAGCCGGGGGCCGTGGCGTTAAGCCGGTGGGGTCAGTCGGTCCAGCGCAGGAAGCGGTCGAACAACTCCGACGCCGGGGACTGCGGCATGTCGCGGGCGGCTTCCTCGATGTGGTCCCACATCTTCACGGCCAGTTCGACGCGGCCGTTCTCGCGGGACAGCCGGTCTCGGGCGGGGTCGCAGGGCCAGGGACGACCGCAGGCCTGGCAGTCCCAGGACGGCCGCGCGGGGGTGTGCTCCACCTGGTCGCCGGGCAAGTGCCCCTCCTCCCCGTCATCCGGGCATGAGGGAACGGCTCGAGTCCGCCGCCATCGCACCCATATCCCCACAACCTTGGGGGCGATCCGATGCCCGGTCAACGCCCGTCCCTGAAGAAGGTGACCTCGCAGAACGCGCGGACCAGGGCGGCTGACCTCGATCCGACAGCGCTGGCCCACGCCGGGGACCGGCGAGACCTTGGAGATTTCCGCCCGATATGTCCTCATTCTTTGGGAGCATGGTGATTCGCTCTTGGATGGGAGGACGCCGACATGGCCGACGAGGAGCAGCACGAACCCACGACCAGCGGCGGCCTCTACGCCTCGGCCGTCGCCGACACTCCGGAGCGTCGCAGCCTGCGGCGTAAGCAGGCGGTCGTCGGGGTCGTCGGCGCTGCCGCGGTACTGGCCGGCGCCGGGTTCCTCGCGCTTCAGCTCACCAGCTCCGACCAGCCGACACTCCCCGAGCCCGCGGCCCTGGCGCCGCAGACCGAAGAGACCACGGAGCCTCCGACGCCTGAGCCTTCGGTTACGCGTACCCCGAAAAAGACCACCAAGCCGGCGGCGGAGGCAGTGGAGATCAGCCCGGTCCCGTCACCTTCGGACAGCGTGTCCGCTGCGGAGGCGGCAGCCTCCGCAGCGGCAGAGGCCCAGCTCAACGCGGCGGGCGCGGAGCTCGACCCGGTCTCCGAGCGCACCGAGCTGCTGGAGAACGGCACGATCCGGATCGTCTCGGCGCCCCGGGACCTGAGCGGCGAGCGCGATCTTTCACTCGCCGCCGACCGCGGAAGGCCTGCCGGCCAGGGGGTCAAATGCACCACAAAGGTACGGGTCAGCGGAGGTGCCGCCGCGAGCGCACGGCCGACGATGCTGCTTTGCTGGCGCACGTCGGAGGCGCGGAGCGTCGTCACGATGGCCGTCGTACCGTCCGGTGAGCCGCCCACGAGTTCGAGCGTCGAGATCATCGGCAAGGAGTGGGCGCGGCTCGGGTGAACGACGAATGGGACAGAGCCTCGCGGCCCTGTCCCATTTTCATCGTTTTCGTCAGGCAGTAACCGTGGCGCTGGTCGTGCCCAGGATCGCGGTCGTGTCGGGGACCACGACCCGGTACTTCTGGCCGCTGACCAGGCCATTCACGGTCGCCTTGGCGGTGGTCGCGGTGTAGGTGCCCACGCTCCGCCAGGTGCCCGAGACGTACTGCTGCACGTCGACGAGCTGCCCGGCGTGACCGGTCAGGGTCACCGACATGACGCCCTTGGCGGTACGCGTGGCGGCAGCCTTGACCCGCACCTTGTAGGTCGCCGTGCCCGAGGTGACCGCGTTTGTCGTCTCGGTCGCCGGAACCGTCAGGTAGACCTGGTATCCCCCGGTCGCGACCCGGGTGACGGCGACCGTGCCGGCGGTCGTGGTCTTGGTGTCGGTGCAGGAGAGCGCACCGCTGGAATCGGTCAGGCAGACCGAAACTGACTTGGACACGTACGCCTTGCCAGCCGCCTTCACGGTGAACGTGGTGACCGTCGACGTGCCGTAGGCGACCTCACGGGTGCTGACGTTCATGGTCACCACCGGGGTCACCTTGACCGGGGTGGTGGTCTTGCTCGGCGTCGGGGTGGCAGTCGGTGCCTTGGTCGTCGGCGCGACGGTGGGGGCCTTCGTCGTCGGGGCGATGGTCGGCGCGGTCGTCGGGGCAATGGTCGTCGGGGCGGTGGTGACCGGTGCACTGGTGGTCGGGGCGGTCGTCGGGGCCGTGGTGACCGGCGCGCTGGTGGTGGGAGCGGTCGTCGGAACTGTCGTCGGGGCCGTCGTCGCCGGAGCCGTCGTGGTGGGTGCGGTCGTCGGAGCCGTGGTCGGCGCGGTGGTGGCCGGGGTGACGGCGGCGAGCGCGGCGGCGGCGTCGATCCGGCCGTACCCGAAGTCGGTGTCCTTGCCGGCGGCACCGAGGTCAACGGCGGACTTCTCCAGCGCCGCCTCGATCTGGTCCGGCGTCAGCGCCGAGTTGTACGCCTTCAGCAGCGCGGCGGCCGCGGCGACGTGCGGCGAGGCCATCGAGGTGCCGTTCATGTTCATGTACGCGTTACCCAGCGCGGTCGGGTACGTGCTGAGAATCGCGCTGCCCGGCGCGGCGACGTCCACGTAGCTGCCGGCGTTCGAGTACGAAGCGACCTTGTCGGCGGAGTCGGTCGCGGCCACCCCGATGACACCCTCGTCGGCGGCCGGGTAGTTGGTCGGGCTGCCGGACGTGCGGCTGTTGCCGGCGGCGGCTACGACGGTGACGCCGCGGCTGCGGGCGTACGAAATCGCGTTCGTGACGGCGGCGACCTTGGCGGACGAGCCCAGCGACATGTTGATCACCTGCGCGCCGTGGTCGGCGGCCCAGATGATGCCCTCGGCGGTGTCCGACATGTACCCGCTGCCCTTGGCGTCGAGCACCCTCACGGGCAGGATCTTGACGTCCGGGGCGACCGCGGAGATGCCCACGTTGTTGCCGGTCACGGCCGCGATCGTGCCGGCCACGTGCGTACCGTGGCCGTTGGCGTCGGTGCTCTTGCCCGCCGTGTTGGCGATGGCGTCGTAACCGCTGAGGACGTTGGCGGCCAGGTCCGGGTGGTTCGCGTCGACACCGGTGTCGATGACGGCGACCGTGACACCGGCGCCGGTCGACTTCTGCCAGGCGTTCGCCACGTTCATCGTGGTGAAGTCCCACTGCTGACTGCGGTACGTGTCCGAGCCGGTCGGCACACCGAGCGCTTGTACCGGGGCGTCGATCTCCACGCCGACCGCGTTCTTGGCCTTCTGCGCCTTCTCGACGATCTTCGCGGCGTCAGCCTTGTTGGTCGCCTCTTGAACGGTGACAACCGGCCGGCCGGCGGCGTCAAGGGTGGTGGAGACGACCCGGGCCGGTTCCGCTTCGGTGACGGTCGCCGGAAGGATCTCCGCCGGGCTCTGGGTCAGTCCGTACGTGACCGGCTGCCAGTCGTGACTCCCGAGCGGCAGGGCGACGGCACCCACGGCCGCAAGCGCACCCGCTGCCACAGCACCGGCAGCGTACTTGCGCAGCTGAACCTTCATCGTCGTCGTCCCCTAACGTTGGCGTCGGGTTCGAGGATCGGCGGCCGGGGGTCGGTCATGAGATCGCGTCCGGTTGCGGCTGGGTAGCAGCGTCTACCCAGCCTGGTGATTAGCTGACGATTATCCGGATTCCATGCGATATGTCCTCATCTTTTGGAAGAGTGGGTGTTTCAAAAGCGACAAAAACCCCGGAGGACGGTGACATGACAGAGAACGACTCGACTACTGCTCCCAGCAGCCGCCGCAGGCGCATCCTGATCGGAACCGCAGGCGCGGCTGTGGTGCTGGCCGGTGGCGCGGCTTATGCGTCGGCGCAGATGGGGAGTTCAGATTCGGAAAGCCTGAAGGAACCACCGGCGGCGCCGGTGGTGGCTACCGCCAGTGAGGTGGTGCCACCTGCGGAGGCGGCGCCATCGGAGCTGTCGTCGGCGTCGGCCTCAGCGTCGGCTTCTGCTTCAGCCACCGCTTCCGCGACGGCGAGCCAGTCAGCGAGCGCCACCACCACCGCCTCGAAGAAGGACGAGAAGAGCGACGAAGAGGTCCGCGAGGAAATCCGGGAAGCCCGCAAGAAGATGGCCGAGGACGGCGTCTCAGTGCAGCGCGCTTTGACCGCAGAGTCAAAAGGTGAGGCAACTCGGCGCACCGTAACGGTCGGCAGCAGCACGGTCCAGGTGGAAAGCGCGAAGTTCGACCTGTCGAACCAGGGCCAACGACTGCTGGCTGCGGAAAAAGGCGAGTCAGCCGGTGACGGCGTCGAGTGCACGAACAAGGTTCGTTTTAGCGCAGGAGCACCCGCAAGCGAAAAACCGACACTGCTGCTGTGCTGGCGGACCTCGAAGGATCGAAGCGTTGTGACAATGGCAGTGGCACCAAGGGGGACGCCCCCGGCAGCCGAGAGCGTCGATATCATCAAAAGCGAATGGGCGAAACTCGGCTGATTAACGTATCAGCGAACCGCGGCCGGGCTGAGCGCCCAGCCGCGGTTTTCCTTAGCCACAGCCTATGAAATATGACAACTGCACCCGTGAATCGCGGTGCGACCAATGCCGATATCCGTAGAAGGAACTAGGGATGCCCAATAAGGCTTCGAATAAGACATCAGCGACCCGAGCACGCCGATCCAAGAACACTAGACGGGCAGCGATCGGAACCGCAGGACTAGCCATTCTGGCGATCGGAACTTTCATCGCCACGGATGTGGCTACCCCTGACGAGGGGTCTACGGGGCGGGACTTGGCGGCGTTGACACCCACTCAGGCGCTTACGCCGTCCGCCACCATCACCACTGTTTCTGGCGCCACATCTCCAACCGCCGGCAGCACCGAGACCTCAAGCACGCCGGGACTCAACCTTCCACCGATCTCCTCGGCCTTGCCGCCGAGCCTGGCCTCCCACCTCGCAACAGTACGCAGCGAGGCCGCCAAGCATCACGTCGAGGTCAAGCGGCCCCGCGTGCAGCAATTCGCGACTCCGGCCAGCGACCTCGCCACGCCCGTCAACACAAGGGACAAGAACGGCAGCCTCCGGGTAGTGACCGCGCGAGGGGATCTGACAGGGCAGGAAGAATTGGCGTGGATAGCCGGCGGGGTGACTGCCCATGGGAACGTGGACTGCTCACAGACCTTCCAGTTCATGTCGAACAAGCCAGCGGCGAAACGCGACAACATGCTCGTCTGCTGGCGCACCAGCGCCGAGCGCAGTGTTGTCACGGTCATGGTCGACATGGACGGCAACCCTTCTTTGAAGAAGAGCCTGGCGACCGTCCATGATCACTGGAAGAAAATGGGCTAGCCGGAAATTCAATGTGGCCCGGAGCCGAGCTCCGGGCCACATTAACCTAATGCGAGGTTTTCAACTATCAGTAAGCCGAAACCGTGAAGGTAGAACCCGAGGAGATGTCCGACGGGTTAGGCGTGATGGCACCCGGGGCACCATTTGCGACGACCGTCAGCGTGTAGGTCCCCTCAGGAACCTGCGTTGCGGTGAAAGCCGTGGGCGATGCGGAACCGAGCGACTTGTTGAGGTTCAGCTTGCAGATGATCTCAGTGTCACTGATAACGACCACACCCGTGCAGTCAGTCACGGGCGGAGTGGTCCAGACCGGGGTGGCCTGAGTTCCGGCCGCGGCATATGCCCCCTCGGTCAGGAAGACATGCGACTTGGCAGCAGCGGCTAGCGTGTCGCTGAAGTCGTAGGTCGACGACTGGAATCCGACACCGATGATGTCGATGGTCGGGTTGAGGGCCGGAGTTCCGTTAGGAACTGTCGGGTTCGTGTTCGGCGTGATGGCGATGCCGTTTGAGTAGGTGAACACACCCGACTTGGTCACCGTTCCAGCTGCCGTAGTCACGGTCAGCGCTGCGCTACCGGACTGGCGCGCCGGGGTCACTGCAGTGAACTTGGTGGAGCTGATTGGCGTGATGCCGGTGAGTGCCGCTCCGCCAAGCGTTGCGGTGATACCGGTAGCAGTGGTCGGGAAGCCCGTGCCGATGACCGTGACCGTCGTACCGCCGAGCGCGGGGCCGTTGGCCGGCAGGATCGGGGTGGTGACGTCCAGAGCTGCGGGCGAGGCCACCGTGTATGTTCCGTTACCGATCAATACGTCACTAGATCCAGTGCCGCTGTAAACACAGATGTTGTACTTGGTGCTCGTGGCGGTGTTCGGAGCCTGGTCGAGCGACGGCAGCAGGAACGCGGCCTTGAAGTTGTTGATCTTCGAGGCCGTAACACTGGTGACGATGTTGCCGACAGTCGCCGAAGACGGGGTCACCGCAGAACTCGCGGTGGTGTTGTACGTCGTCTGGCAAGCAGGCATAGACAGCGTCACATTTGGTGAGCTGACGCCGGTGAGCCATGCAGTCGAATGCGACGCAGTGATCGTCACCGTGGCCGAGCCGGTGGGGCCGTTCGCCGAGCTGAGAGTCAACGGCACGGTTGCCGCAGCGGCCGGGAGAGCCGCAGAAGCGACAGTGGCAGCGGTGACCGTCGCTGCTGCGATTCCGGCGCGAATCACGCGACTCCGGGCTTGGGACTGAGACTTTGACATGCGGGGTCCTCCTACGGCACTAAGGGCCGCATTGATCGGGTCTGTGAGGCCCGGTCGCGAGAACCGTCGCCGGGCCGTCTCGCCGGAAGCGTAACGATTCGCACCGGTTCGTCATGGCAGAGTCAGAAAGATCCTCATATGTCAGACCATTACCGAGGTTTGACTTGAGCAACCGGACGACCCGGTTGACACCGCCCCACGCTCGCGCTACGTTGTTCTCACATCGAGTACTACTCAACTTGAGACGAACTAAGGGAGGCCGCCATGCAGGACCAAGACAGCTACCTAGCGGGCTACAACCCCAGCAAATACCCCTCGCTCGCGGTCACCGTCGACGTCGTCGCTCTCACCATTCGCGACGCCAAGCTCTGCGTCCTCCTCGTCGAGCGCGGCGCCCAGCCCTTCGCCGGCCAACGCGCCCTCCCCGGCGGCTTCGTCAAGGAGGAGACCCTGGATGACGCCGCGAAACGCGAGCTCGCCGAGGAGACCGGCGTAAAACCCGGCCACGGTGACCTCGAGCGCGTGCACCTGGAGCAGCTCAAGACCTACGGCAACCCCGACCGGGACCCCCGGATGCGGATCGTCTCGGTCGCCTACCTGGCGTTCGCGCCGAGCCTGCCCGACCCCACGGCCGGCAGCGACGCGGCGCTGGCCTACTGGGTGCCGGTCGACGAGGCCAAGGACCTGGCGTTCGACCATGACGACGTCCTCGCCGACGGGCTCGAGCGGGCCCGGGCCAAGCTTGAATACACCCCGCTCGCGACCGCCTTCGTCAACGAGGAGTTCACGATCGGTGAGCTGCGGCAGGTGTACGCCAGTGTCTGGGGCGAGGACCTGCACGCCGGGAACTTTCATCGCAAGGTTCTCAGCGTCCCCGGCTTCGTGGAGAGCACCGGGACCACCACCTCGCGAGGGGGCGAGCGTGGCGGTCCGAAAGCGAAGCTCTACCGGGCCGGTGACGCGAAGCTGCTGCATCCGGCGTTGCTGCGGCCGACTCGTGAGGACCGGGTCCGATGAGCACGCTGGTGGGCGCCGAGCGGCGACGGCGGCATGAGGAAAGAATGACGAGCTTCGATAGCGCGGTCTCCACGATCGCCGCAGCGAGGACAGCAGAGGACCTCAAGAAGCACTCGTACCGTCAATGGGCGAAGATCGTGCACCCGGATGCCGCCGGCGCGGAACGGCGCGCAAGCGCGACGGAGGCCTTCGCCAAGCTCTCCGCCCTCTACAACACGAGCGTCCCCACAAAAACAAAGACGCTCAGGACGAAAACCGCGACATATCGGGTAGGACCGGTCTTCGCGAGCGGCGACATCGCCGAGATCTACGCCGACGGCCGGGCTCTGCTGAAGATCCCCCGCGACCCCGCGGACAACGACCTGATGGAAGCGGAAGCCACAGCACTCCAAGATCTACAAGATCGTGGAGATCCACGATTCCGCGCCTACGCACCCCAGCTGATCGAGAGCTTCATCCACGAGGACCAGGCAAAACGCCGGCGAAGGATCAACGTCCTCGAACGGCAGCGCGGCATGCTGCGCCTCGATCAAGCCGGCCAGATCAGCATCGAGGACGGCATCTGGATCTGGCGGCGGCTGCTGATCGGACTCGGCTGGGCGCACCGCGCCGGGATCACCCACGGCGCCGTACTGGAGAGCCACATCCTGATCCACCCGGAGCGCCGCGGCCTGGTGCTTCTCGACTGGTGCTATGCCGGGAATCGACCGCGAGCGATAGTGAGTGCAAGCAAGGCGGTCTATCCGCCTGAGGTGCTTCACGAAAGGACCGCGAGCCCGGCCACTGACATCTACATGGCGACCGGCTTGATGACCCGGGTCATCGGCCCGTCCCGATTGCCCGAACCGCTGCGGCGGTTCGCCGCGGGCTGCTGCTACAGCGCCCCGCGGATGCGGCCCCAGGACGCCTGGGCGCTGCTGGGCGAACTCGACGAGCTGATCCCCGCGAAATTCCGGAACTGAAGGACTGAAGGAGTAAGCGATGGGAAGCGGACACTGGTCCACCGACGTCTACACCGCCGCGGCGACGTACCGCGCCGCGACCGGCCGGAGCGCCTTCGACTACAGCGACAGCGGCGCCCGCCGCACCCACCCGGATCTGGACCCCAGCGGCGTCTTCATGCGCGAGGCCCGGGACTCCGAAGAGCACCCCTTCAGTACGCCCATCACGGTCCTCTTCGACGTGACCGGCTCGATGGGCAACGTGCCGCGGGTGCTGCAGACGAAGCTCCCGCAGCTGCTCGGGCTGCTGACGAGGAAGAACTACGCGATCGACCCGCAGATCATGTTCGGCGCGATCGGCGACGCGACCTGTGACCGGGCGCCGCTGCAGATGGGGCAGTTCGAGTCCGACAACCGGATGGACGAGGACCTCGCCAAGATCTGCCTGGAGGGTGGCGGCGGCGGCCAGAAGCACGAGTCCTACGAACTGGCCCTGTACTTCATGGCCCGGCACACGATCATCGACTCGATGGTCAATCGCGGTCGTCGCGGCTATCTGTTCCTGATCGGCGACGAAATGCCGTACCCAAGGGTCAAGCCCCGCGAGGTGAACGCGGTCATCGGCGACACGATCAAGCAGCCGATCGCGATCGAGGACATCATCGCCGAGCTGCAGCGCAAATGGGACGTCTACTACATCCTGCCGACGGCGGCCGGCTGGGGCGGCGACAAGGAGGTGCTGGCCCGCTGGCGTGAGCTGCTCGGTCAGAACGTCCTGGAGCTCGACGACCTGGACGCGGTCTGCGAGACGATCGCGCTGACGGTCGGCCTCGGCGAGGACGCGATCGACCTGGACGAGGGCATCGCCGACCTGGAGGACGTCGGTTCGCCGGCCGGCAGCTCGGTGGGCCGGGCGCTCGCGCCGCTGCAGCGCAACGCGGTGGTTCGGGGCGAGTCGTTCGAGATCTCCGCTGGTCAGGGCGGGAATCAGCGGCTGTGAGAGAGCACGTCGCGGTCGTAGATCTTGGATATGGGGACGCCGGCAAGGGCACGATTGTCGATGCGATCTGCTCGTCGTCCCCCACAAGAGCCGTAATCCGCTTCAACGGCGGTGCCCAGGCCGCCCACAACGTGATCACCGAGGATGGCCGGCACCACACGTTCGCCCAGTTCGGGTCGGGCACGCTGCGTGGCGTCCCGACCCACCTCACCCGCTTCATGATCGTCGACCCGCTGGCGCTGGCATCCGAGGCGGCCGCGCTCGGCAACCCGTTTCACCTGCTCACGGTGGATGGGGACGCACTGCTCGCCACTCCGTGGCATCGCGCCGCGAATCAGCTCCGCGAGACCCAGCGCGGTGCCTCACGTCACGGTTCGTGCGGGATGGGCATCGGCGAGACCATGGCGTACGCACTGGAGCACCCCGACGCGCCAAGAGTCGCCGACGTCCTCTCCCCCACACGGCTGCGGCGGCGGCTGGAAGCCGTCGCCGAGGCGCTCCCCTGCGACGGCCTGAAGCTCGATGACGTGATCGATGCCTTCACCGCCTTCGGCGAGGCCGTCCGAATCGTCGGCAGCGACCACACCGACCGCCTGCTCAGCGAAGGCCCGTGCGTCTTCGAGGGCGCCCAGGGAGTCCTGCTCGACGAGTGGCGGGGCTGGCACCCGTACACGACCTGGTCGACCACGACGTTCGACAACGTGACCGAGCTCTGCGGCTCGTTCCGACGGCTGGGTGTGGTCCGCACCTACACCACCCGGCACGGCGCCGGACCGTTCGTCACCGAGGCGCCGCTCGGACTCGACGAGCCGCACAACGGCCAGGGCGCCTGGCAGGGCGCTTTCCGGACCGGCCACTTCGACGCGGTGGCCCACCGGTACGCAGCCGAGGTGGCCGGCGGCGTCGACGCCCTGGCCGTGACCCACCTGGACGTCCAGGGGCTGAAGATGTGCACCTCGTACCGCACCGGCGAGGTGATCTGGGACCGCATCGAGCCCGGCCCGCACCGCGATCTGGCTTACCAGGAACGGCTCACCGAGCGCCTTAACCAAACCGTCCCGGCCACTTTGCGCCATCCGGGGAACTGGACGGAAGAAATCGCTGAAATACTTGATGCGCCGGTGGAGATCGAATCGTACGGGCCGCGTTCCAGCGATAAAAGAATTGCTGTCGGAAATCGCATCTGACGAGTTACCCTGGGGTTCTCGGCAGCAAACAACCCCTGGTCAGAGCAGAGGGAAGCCTTACCTAATCGAATAAGGCATGCCTTACCTAAGACCTTTAGGGTTGCCTTACCTTATGTAACGAATCTTTTACGGCAACATCATTTGATAACTGGAATAGACGCCGCCAATGGGGTTATGGTCGAGCCGAGGCCAATAACAATCAGGGGAGTCGAAACCATGACGCAGATGATGAACATGCCGCGGGTCCAGACCTGTACGGTCGCCGCATGCGGTTACAACCACGACGGCTGTACCGCCTTTGCGATCACCATCGGCAGCCTGCAGACCGCCGAGTGTGACACCTTCATCGGCTCGGGCGAGAAAGGCGGCATGGGTGTCGCCACCGCCCAGGTCGGCGCCTGCAAGCGGGCCGACTGCACGTACAACGAGAACCTTGAGTGCCGCGCCCCGGCGATCACTGTCGGCGCCTCCGCCGACAAGGCCGACTGCCTGACCTACTCGCGCACCTGAGTTCGACAGCCTCGCAACAGGCCCTCCACCCTCTGAGGTGGCGGGCCTGTTTCGTACGCCGTACGCCGTACCCCTGAATGCGTCACGCAGCGTATTGCCCATCCCCCATGCCCGGCCAATGCTGAGCTGGTCGGCTCGACTACAGGATCGACCGCCGCATCGGATTCCTCGACGGCGTACCCGGCATCTGGGCCGACCACTGCCACAACCTCGGCCACGTCCCACCGGGACCGGCGCTGCCCCGTGGCGGCGCCGGTCCCGTCGGTCAGCACTGCCAGGTGCGGGGGGACTGTGGTTCGGCCGGGATGGTGCCGCCGGCTTCGAAGAGGTCCTTGTCCTCGGCGTCCGAGCGTCGTTCGATCACCTGGCCGACCACCAGCCCGGTGTCCGAGACGTCGGTGGCCAGCGCCTCCTGCTTCTTGTCGGTGACCGGGAGATCCGCGGCCTTTCCGTCCCTCAGCAGCCGGCCTTCGCCGTCGACCACCCAGCCCTCGGCGTTGACCGCGAACCCGACGTTCTGGTCGCCCTTGACCTGGGTCAGCTTCCCGGTGCGCAGGTTCCAGAGGGCCACCGATCCGGGCTCCCAGATGCCGCCGGTGACCCAGTCGCCGCTGATCGCGTACGCGACGGCCTTGTGGCCCTTCGGCACGGCCAGTTTCTGCCCCGTGCCGTCCTGGTTCCAGACCCACGGCTCGGTGCCCGACCCGTCGACGTAGATCCCACCGGCTACCCGGCCGTCGTCGAGGATCTCCTGGACGTGCCCGCCCTTCGGCAGCGGCAGCGTGATCGGGGTCGTCGTGCCGCCCGGCCAGAGCAGCGCGATCGCACCCTTGCCCTCGATGTTGCCTTGCGGCTCAGCGTTGATCACCACATCGCCGGCCGCGTTGATCGCCGGTTCCGGGTACGGGTGCCAGTCGCCCTTCGGCAGGTCCAGTTCGGTGTACTGGCCGTTCTCGAAACGGAAGACGCTGTCCCGGTTGTTCCGCGTGGCCAGGCCGACCACCACGCCCGCGGAGTTGACGGCGGTCGCCTGCACCGAGTCCGCGTTCACCGGCAGCGCCTGCGGCCGGCCGTCGGTCCAGAGCACCGGACGGAAGTCCTGCCCCTCCGTGCCGTTGCCGACGATGTAGCGGCCGGTCGGGTCGACAGCGGACGCGGACACCCCTTCCACCCCGTCCGGGACCGGAAGCTCGGCGACCCGGCACGCCACCGGCACCGGGCTGGTGGCGACCCGATCAGCCGGCATCACCGGGGCCGGATCCTTCGCCGCGGTCGGCCGCAGCAGTATCGACGGGACCGCCACCAGCACACCGACGGCCAGTGCCGCGCCGACGGTGGCCCGTGCCGCGGTGCGGCGGAACACCTTCTTCCGGGCGATCGGCAGGATCGTCTCGACCTGGACCCGGCCCGGCGGTACGGCAATCAACTCCAGGCCGTCCCGCAGCCTCTGCTCGTCACTCATGCCTCGTACCTCGTTCCTTCCAGAGCCGACTCACCGAGGACCGTGCGCAGGGCTGCCAGACCGCGGGAGCACTGGCTCTTCACATTGCCGGTGGAGCAGCCGAGCGCCTCCGCGGTCGCCTCGACCGACAGATCGCTGAAGAAGCGCAGCACGATCACCGCACGCTGTCCTTTCGGCAGGGTGCGGAGTGCGGCCATCAGCGAGTCGTGCGCCTCGACGTCCCGGTCGGCCACGGCCGGCGTCTCCGGGATCCGATCGCCGAGAAGCACCCGCGTCCACGGCCGGCGTTTCTCGTCCAGGAATCGGCGTACCAGGATGCGGTGCACGTACCCATCGAGGTTGTCCGCACGGACGGCCTTGCGCCATCCCAGATAGAGCGAGGTGAGCGTGGTCTGGACGATGTCGTCCGCTTGGAATGAGTCGGCACAGAGCAGGTAGGCGGCACGATGCAGGCGCGGCAGGCGCCCGCTCACGTACTCGACGTACTCACGTTCCTCGTCGGAGCGCATCCCTCTCCCCCGTCGGTATTGTTCCCTGTCGCTCTACTGTCGCGGCAGGCCCGGCGGAAGGTTGCACCACAGAGCGGCGTTTAGGCTGCTGCCTCGTGAGCATGAACGGCAACTGGCTGCGCGTGTCCCCGGACGAACTGGAACACGCCAGGACCGACCTCGAGTGGGCCCACGAACTCGCCACCACGGAGAAGGACGGCGAATCCCCTCGCTGGACCGGCACGGGCAAGGCGTGGAACGGTCTCGATTTCCTCCTCGACCGGCTCGGCTTCGAAGATTCGCTGGTCCTCGGCGCGGAGAACTTCGTCGAATTTCCGGACGCCGAGCCGGACAGCGAGGAGATGTTCGACTTCCTGGAAAATCTCGAACACGACTGGGGCTACGGGCCACCTGCCTATCTGACGCCGACCCAAGTGGCGGTCGCGGCTTCGCGACTCGCTCCGCTTACCGAAGACGACTTGATTCGTGACGTCGACCAGGCCGAGCTGAATCGGGCCGAGATCTACCCCGGCACCTGGGAGAGGCCGGGTGAGCTGTTGTGGGTCGCCCACTTCCTGCCGGGGGTCAAGAGCTTCTTCGCGGCAGCCGCCAAGGATGGCGACGCGGTGATCTGCTGGCTCGACTGAGCACCAGCTCTCCGCACTCATCGGTGCGGCGGCGGCGCGGTCCAGACGGTCAGGGACTGGCGGATCAGGTCGGCGTTGCCGGTGGCCGGGTCGCCGGCCGGGCCGGCGAGGGTGTCCTCCAGGCCGATGCGTGTGGGTAACCCCAAGCGGCCCGCGTGAGCGACCAGCGGCCAGCACGTCGCGTCCTCGCCGTGCAACAACCGTGGTGCGGTGACCCCGAGATCATCGAGGCTGGTGAGGATCGCGTCGGCCGCGGCGACGGCTGTCTCGGCCGTACCGTCGATGATTTCCACCAGGACGCGCAGCCAGGATCCCTGGGTGGCGGCCAGCGTCCGGGCGTCGGCGGGCGACCACACCCCCGCTTCGACGGCGATGCCCGCCCGCTGCAGCGCCTCGGCCAGGTCGGCGAAACCGGGCTCGCTGACATTGACCGACGCGAAGTCCGGCCGGGCGGCCGGTGGCAGGCCGGCCCAGCGGGCCACCGTCGCGAGCCGCCGCCCGATGTCGCCGTCGCTGATCCACAAGCCGGTCGTCACCCCCACCGGCACTGTCGGACAAGCCCGGCGCACCGCGGTGACGGCGGCGGCCACATCGCCGGGATCCAGCGACTGCGCGCCGCCGCCCGGCTCGCGCGGGTGCACGTGCAATGCCTCAGCGCCGGCTGCCACCGCGGCGGCAGCGTCGGCGGCCAGTTCGCCGGGCGTGACCGGTACGGCGGGATGCTCGTCCCGGGACCGCCCGCCGTTGAGGCACGCCTTGATCCGTTTGATCGTCGAGTCCACGAGATGCCTCTAGAGGTACATGCCGAACGGGGTTGCCTGCTGGGGGACGGTGACCGGCTTGGCGCCGGTCTTCAGGGCGTAGAGCTCCGCGAGCGTCGCGCCGTCCGGGGAGACGCCGGTGGGTGAGCCCAGCCAGGAGACCGCCTCCTGGTACGGCAACCGGCCCACCTCGATGCTCGCCAGACACCGGCCCGGCCGGATCACGGCGGGGTGCATCGTCGCGAGGTCCTCGTTCGTGGTGATGCCGATCAGCGCGTTGCGGCCCTGGCCGAGCATGCCGTCGGTGAGGTTGAGCAGCCGGGACAGCGCCTGGCCGGCGCTCGCCTTGGCCTCGCCGCGGATCAGTTCGTCGCAGTCCTCCAGCATGAGCAGCCGCCATTTCGGCTCCTCGTCGTCGCCGCTGCCCAGGGCCACGCTCATCAGGTACGCCGGATCGGCGAAAAGCCGCTCCGGGTCGAGAACGCAGTCGACCTGGCACCAGGACCGCCACTGCTGGGCGAGTGCTCGCAGCGCGGTGGTCTTGCCGGTGCCGGGCTCGCCGTGCAGCAGCAGGATCCGGCCGGTGATCGACGTGTTGTCGAGCTTCATCAGCCGTTCCAGGGTCTCCGCGACCGGAGCGGCGTAGTTGCGGCGGATGTCTTCCCACGGCTCCGCGTCGATCTGCCGCTCAGCGCGGCGCGGGCCGTGCTGGCCGAAGTGCCAGAACCCGATCGGCACCGTCCCGGCCTCGGCCGGCGGCTCCTCGACCGCGTCGGCCACCGCTTCGCCGAGCAGTTTCTCGGCCAGTTCGGCGCTGGTCGCGGTGATCGTCACCCGGGCGCGGCGGCTCTGCTTCCAGCGCATCACGTGCAGCGTCCAGCCGTCGCCCACGATGATCCGGTTGTGGCCGTCCTCCTCGACGGCGTCACGCAGGACGGTCCCGTCCGGCACGCTCAGCAGCGCGTCGGGACGGACGTTCTCCAGGTGGGTGGTCCGGCCGTACGGCTCGCGGCCGGTGACGAACGGGTCAAGGGCGATCAGGTCGACGATGTCCACCAGCCGGTCGCCGTCATCCACGGTGCCGGCGACCGGAAGCTGGTGGGGGGTGTCCATCACTTCATGATCCGCGTTGCGGCCTGCTGAGGCATCCGCTTTTTCAGCGGGGCGTCAGGACGAAGACCGGGATGAGGCGGTCGGTTTTCTTCTGATAGTCGGCGTACGGCGGGTACGCGGCGACCGACCGCTCCCACCAGATCTCGCGCTCGGCGCCCTCCACCTCGCGGGCCGAGTAGTCCTGCTTGGCCTCGCCGTCCTGGAGCTCGACGTGCGGGTTCTTGCGGACGTTGTAGACCCACACCGGGTTCTTCGGGGCGCCGCCCAGCGAGCCGACGACCGCGTACTCCCCGTCGTGCTCGACGCGCATCAGCGCGGTCTTGCGCAGCGCTCCGGTTTTCGCCCCGATGCTGCTCAGGACGATGATCGGCATTCCCTGGATGTCGTTCGCCTGTGCGCCATCCGTCGCTTCGTACTTCTCGGCCTGCTTGCGTGCCCAGTCCGACGTGCTCGGCAGGTACTCACCACTCAACGGCATGAGGCGACTTTAGCCGCACCCGGACCGCACCCCGGGCCTGCCCGTAAAGCTCTCCACGCCACGGACCGTAGTCGGGACCGGCTCCAAAGGTCGGACCGACGAGCGGAAGGCGGCTTTACGTGCGGTTGTTCACCGGCACCTTGGCGATCTCCCTGGCGGCCGGGCTGGGCGCGATCGCGCTCCCCGGCGTGTCGTACGCGGGTGTGCCCGCCACGGTCACCGAGGCCCAGCCCGCACGGGTGGTCGGCACGACCGTCGACGCGCTCGGCCGGCCCGTGGTCACCGTGCACGAGGCGACCGACCGGGCCGAGACCGCCGAACTGCTGGCGACGGTGCCGAACGCGCAGCTCGACGTCCCGGTGAGGGTGGCCGCCGCGCCGACCGGTTCCGACCCGTACCGCAAGCAGCAGTGGGGGCTCACCAAGATCAAGGCGCCGACGGCCTGGGCGACGTCGACCGGCGCCGGGGTGACCGTCGCCGTTATCGACACCGGTGTCGACGCCGCGCACCCGGACCTCGCCGGCAAGGTGCTGGCCGGGTACGACGTCCTGAACGGCAAGGCCGGCGGCACCACCGACGCGAACGGGCACGGCACCCACGTGGCCGGCATCATCGGCGCGGTCACCGGCAACGGCGTCGGCGTCTCCGGCGTCGCCCCGGACGCCAAGATCCTCCCGGTACGCGTCTTCGGCGCCAACGGGGCCGGATACATGTCCGACGTCGTCGAAGGCATCGTCTGGGCCACCGACCACGGTGCCAACGTGATCAACATGTCGCTCGGCTCCACCACGAAACTCAGCGCGCTCTCCGACGCTGTCGCGTACGCCCGGGGCAAGGGCGTCACCGTGGTCGCCGCCGCCGGCAACGAGCGGGAGGACGGCAGCCCGATCAGTTATCCGGCCGCCGACACCGGGGTGATCGCGGTCGCCGCTACCGACTCCGCCGACCGGTACGGGTCGTACTCGAACGCCGGCAGCTACGTCGACGTGGCCGCGCCGGGCAGCAACATCGTCAGTACGTACCCGACCGCTCTGACCGGCGGCGAATATGCCGCGATGAGCGGCACCTCGATGGCCGCACCGCAGGTCGCGGCGGTGGCGGCACTGCTGGAGGCGTACCAGCCGGCGCTCAACCCGAGCCAGATCGAGAAGATCCTGGAGGCGTCCGCGGTCGACCTCGGTGCTGCCGGGTTCGACTACAACTATGGCAACGGGCGGGTCGACGCGGTGGCCGCGCTCACCGCCGCCGGACAGTACGTCACGTCGACCGTCAGCACCCGGACCGTCGGGTACGGGACGCGGACCACCACCACGTTCACTGCCATGACCGGCGGCAAGCCGCTCGCGAACGCGACAGTGTCGGCGTGCCTCTCGGTGGCCGGCGCCGCCTTCACGTGCACGCCTGTCACGACGAGTTCAGCCGGGACGTACACGTTCACCAGGGTCGCGAACGCTCACTACCGCGCTCGTTTGTTCGTACCCTCGTCTGTTGATTTTGCTGCGGCCGCAGCGACCGCGAGTTACACGGTGAAGGCCAAGGTCACGGCGGTTCGGAGCAAGAAGAGTGTGATCACGGTGAAGGTGGCCGGAGCGTCCGGCCAGACCATGACGGTGCAGCGGTATCAGAACAAGAAGTGGAAGACGGTGAGGACGTTCCGCACGACCGCGACCCGCACGATCACCGGCCTGGTGAGCGGCGCGAGCTATCGCGTGGTGATCGCCGGCACCAAGACTGTGGCGGGCGTAACCAGCGGCACGGTCAAAGCCTGACCCCGTAGGTAATGCGAGTGCTGTTTACTTCCTGTCATGGGCATCATCTCTCGCGGCTTCGGCGGGCGGCGGCGTGAGTCGCTGCCCGGCCTGCCTCCCGGCCAGTACCTGACTCACGACTTCCCGGTGCTCTCCGCCGGGCCGACCCCGCGCATCCCGCTGGACAAGTGGAAGTTCACGATCACCACGGAGACCGGCGAGAAGCACTCCTGGGACTGGAAAGAGTTCACCGCTCTGCCGTCCGAGGAATTCACCGTCGACATCCACTGCGTCACCAAGTGGTCGAAGCTCGGCACCACCTGGAAGGGCGTCTCGCTCGACACCCTCTTCGAGGACGTCGAATCGGCGGCGGACTACACGATGGCGCACAGCTACGGCGGTTACACCACGAACGTGCCGCTCGACGACCTCCTTGAGGGCAAAGCCTGGCTTGTGTACGAGTTCGACGGCGAGCCGCTCCACCCGGAACACGGTGGACCGGTCCGGCTGATCGTGCCGCACCTGTACTTCTGGAAGTCCGCGAAGTGGGTCAACGGCCTCGAGATGCTCAACGACGACGAGCCCGGTTTCTGGGAGGCCGGCGGTTACCACATGTACGGCGACCCGTGGCGCGAGCAGCGCTACCAGGGCGACTGATCGTTCCATGATCAAGCGCATCACCTGGCGGGCCGCGACGGTCACCGCGGTCCGCTGGGAGACGAAGACGGCGCGCACCCTGGTACTCGACGTGCCAGGCTGGAGCGGTCACCTGCCCGGGCAGCACGTCGACATCCGGCTGACGGCCGATGACGGATATGTCGCCCAGCGCAGCTATTCGATCGCGTCGGCCTGGTCGCCGTCCTCCCCGTCGGTGGAACTCACGATCCAGCGGCTCGACGACGGCGAGGTGTCGCCGTACCTGACCGACGTGGTCGAGGTCGGCGACAAGATCGAGGTGCGCGGCGCGATCGGCAACTGGTTCGTCTGGCGCGACACCCAGACCGCGCCCGTGCTGCTGATCGCCGGCGGCTCCGGCGTGGTCCCGCTGATGGCGATGATCCGCGCCCGCGGCCGTCAGCCTTTCCGGCTGATCTACTCGGTGCGCACGCCAGAGGATGCCGCTTACGCTGAGGAATTGCGCCATCGGGTACGCGAGAACCCCGGCCTGGACGTGCACTTCGTCTATACGCGCAAGGCACCGGAGGGCGCCGGCGCCCCGAAACGAATCGACGTAGCCACGATCAACTCTCATGGCTGGCCGCCCGATTTCGAGCCGGACTGTTACGTCTGCGGCCCGACAGGTTTCGTCGAGACGGCGGCCGACATCCTGGTGGCGCTGGGCCATGCCCCGACCCGGGTGCGGACCGAACGCTTCGGCGGCGCGTGATGGAGCTGGACGGCAACGCTCTCGGCGGCGACCTGAGCACGGTCTTCGCGACTGATGTGACCGACGCGGTCTTCGTGTGCGCGGGGTGCAAGCACTCCGGGGTGGTGGCGACGCTGCGCGTGTGGGAACCGGCGCCGGGGCTGGTGGGCCGCTGCCCGAACTGCACGGATGTGATCGTGCGGCTGGTCCGCACACCGACCCGGGTGTTCCTGACCCTGACCGGCGCCAGCCGGCTGGAGATCCCCGTAGAGCAGCCCTAGCCCACCCCAAACACCAAGCCACCACCCACCGCCGAGCTACCCGCCGTCGCCGGCCCGCCGTCGCCTCAGCGATCTTGAGTGAATTTCCACATCAGAGGGTGCGAAATCGCTCAAGATCCGGCGGCAGACCACGGGCCGCACAGCGCGCACCCACCACACCAACCGGCCCACCTCGCGGGGCGGGCACTGCTCAGCGCGGGCACTGCTCAGCGCGAACGCCACTCAGGGCGGATGCCGCTCGGAGATCTTGTGAGCTTCTGCCGCGGTATCAGCCGCAAACTCACAAGGTCGGACTCTCGCCTCCCGTGAGTGGCGGAGAAGTCGTCAGCGTGTCGAGTTCGGGTGCGATTCGAACCTCAACTCGACACACACGGGGCGAGGCCAGCCCGTGTGTCGAATTGAGGCGCCCACCGCACCCGAACTCGACACGCGCCTACGTGGGGCAGGCGTGAGTGGAACCGGGACGTAGGGCTGTGGTTGGGGGTCAGCTTGCGTCGACGGAGAGGAGGATTGCCTGCTCTGGGGCCAGCAGTGGTGACGGCAAGCCCAGTTCGGACAGCACCCGGCCCGGCAGCGTCACCGAACCCACCGAAAGCCACGCCGGCGCGGCGTCCTGGACCATCTTCGGCGGGGTTCCGATCGGGCGGACCGTGTAGACCCGGTTCGGGTCCAGGCCCGGGAAGCGGACCGGTGGCGGCAGGGCGGATCGGGGCGTGCCCAGTGCTACCAGGGCGAACACCGCCGACGACCGGTCCTGTGACACCACGCCGTGGACCTCGTTCGCCGGGTCGGCGGCATCGGCCCGGACCACCACACCCGTGTGCAGCAGGGGGCGCAGGCGCTTGTACTCCGCGATCCACTCCGCGATCACGGCGAGCTCGGACGGCGACGCCGCGTTCAGGTTCCACTCGATGCCGGCGCTGCCGAACAGGGCTGTCGCCAAGCGGAACCCCAGCGCCGAACTCCGGCCCGTCACGTGGGCGGCGCCGGCGCCCAGATGACCACCCAGATATTCCGGTGGGATCAGGACGCTGGTCCAGCGCTGGATCTTCTGCCGGTCGAGCGGGTCGTTGGTGTCCGAGGTCCAGAAGCGGTCTACCAGGTCAAGGATGCCCAGGTCGATGCGGGCGCCGCCGGACGCGCAGCTCTCGATCTCCACGTTCGGAAAGGAAGCTCGCAATTCCGATAAAAGCCGGTATAGCGCGTGGGTCTGACGATGCGTGGCGCCCGGCGTCAGCACGTCCCGGTTGTGGTCCCACTTGAGGTACGCGATCGGGTACTCACTCAGCAGCGCGGCCAGTCGATCACGCACGAAAGCGAACGCATCAGGATTATTGAGGTCGAGAACTCGCTGCCAGCGCCACGTCAACGACGAATCCAGCATCCACGACGGATGGGCGCGGGCCAGGTCGGAGTCCGGGCTGATCATCTCGGGCTCGACCCAGAGGCCGAACTCCATCCCCGCCGACACGACGCGGGAGATCAGCGGGTGCAGGCCGTCCGGCCACACCGAGGAGTCCACGTACCAATCGCCGAGCGCCCGCTTGTCGTCACGACGCCCGGTGAACCAGCCGTCGTCCAGCACGAACCGCTCGACGCCGACCGATGCGGCCGCGTCCACCAAGCGACCCAGCACGGAGAAGTCGTGGTCGAAGTAGACGGCTTCCCAGGTGTTCAGCACGACCGGCCGGGGCAGGCGCAGCGGCGAACGCGAGCGGATCCACGGATGCAGCCGGTCGGACAACCCGTCGATGCCACTGTCCGAGAAGACCGCGATCAGCCACGGCGTCTCATACGAATCCCCGGGACCCAGCCGGATCTCGCCCGGTTCGAGCAGCTCGCCGGCACCGAGGGCGCCGTAACCGAGCGCGGACCGTTCCGCCCAGATCTGCTTGTCGCCGCTCCACGCCAGGTGGGTGGCCCAGACCCGGCCGCGCCGGAACCCGAAGCCGGGCTCGCCGGCCATCATCAGGAACGCGTCGTCGTGCCCGGGACGGCCGTGCCGGCTCTCGCGGCTCCACACGCCGTGCCGCAGCGAACCGCGTTGCGGCTCCCGCTCGTGTGCCCAGAGGCCGGTGAAGTCGAGCAGTTCAGAAGCCTGCTCCGGGATCGGCAGCAGCATGTTCAGGCCGGACAGCTCGAAGTCCGTGTCACCGAGGTTCGTCAGCCGGTGCCGGATTCGCAGGACACCCTCCGGCGTCAGCTCCAGCTCGGTGGTCAGCTCCAGCGAATCATCGGCGCTCTTAGCGCGTACCCAAGAATCACCGAGAGCGACCAATCGCAGAGCCGGCGCCGGAACGCCTTGCCTGTGGCCTGCCAAGGCAGGCCTTCCGCTCCAGCCTTCTGCAAGGCCAGGCCAGAGCGAAAACCGCAGGGGTACGTCGACAGAGCTCGGCGGCACAGCGGGAACTACCGCATCGGCGAGGGCGGCAAGCGCCAAGTCGTCGAGTTCGCCGAGGTCAGCACCCCAGTGGATGACGCAGGGAACGCCACCGCGGGCGTCAAGCACAAGGCTGACGCCCGCGGCGCGGAGGTGGAGCACGGTCACTCGGCGACCGGGATCGACTGAGACTTGAGGGTCTCGACGGTCGAGGTCTGCGCCTTCTTCAGCGCGTCGAGCAGCGTGCCGTTGCCGGAGACGGCGCCCTTGAAGCCGTCCGAGGCGGAGGTGTACGTGGAGGTCATCGTCGGTCCCCAGACGAAGTCGGCAGCGACCTGGCCGGAGGCCTGCGCGAACACATCGTAGATCGCCTGGCCGCCGTAGAAGTCGACTCCCTGCTTCAGGGCGGGCAGCGACGCGCCGGCCTTGGTCGCCGGGTAGAGCTGCGCCTCCTTGTTCAGCAGGGTCAGCGCCTCCTCGTTGGTGTTCAGCCACAGAGCGAACTTGGCAGCCTCGTACGGGTGCTTCGAGCCCTTGAAGACCGCGGTGGCCGAGCCACCCCAGTTACCGGCGACGGTGCCGCCGGCGGTCCACTGCGGCATCGGGGCGACGGCCCACTTGCCCGAGGTGTCCGGCGCGCCGGAGATGATCGAGTTGGCGCCCCACACCGCGGAGACCCAGGTCCACGCCTTGCTGGTGTTGTACGCGTTGTCCCACTCGGTCGTCCACGGCGGGACGCTCGAAACGAGCTTCTTGTCGAGCAGGCCCTGCCAGTAGTTGGCGACCTTGGTGGTGTTCTCGTCGGCCAGGTTCACGGTCCACTTGGAGCCGTCGTTGCTGAACCAGCGGCCGCCGGCCTGCCAGGCAAGACCCGCGAACTGGTTGATGTCGCTCTGCGAGAAGTTGGTGATGTAACCACCGGCGGCCTTCACCTTCTCGGCGGCAGCGGCGTACTCGTCCCAGGTGGTCGGGATCGCGATGTTGTTCTTCTCGAACAGGTCCTTGCGGTAGAACAACGCCATGGGGCCCGCGTCCTGCGGGATGCCGTAGACCGAGTTCTCCTCGCCGAACGTGACCTGACCCCAGGTCCAGTCGACGAACTGGTCCTTGGCCGCGGTCACCTCGGAGCAGCCGGCCAGGTTCTCCAGGCCGTCCTGCACCCGGAAGCTGGGCAGCGCGTCGTACTCGATGTGGCCGAGGTCGGGCGCGTTGCCGGCCTTCAGCTGGTTGAAGAAGTTCTGGTAGGTGCCACCGTTGCCGTTCGGGCCGGTCTGCACCTTGACCTGGATGTTCGGGTTGGCGTCGTTCCAGACCTTCACCACGTTCTCGATCCCGGGGATCCAGGTGGTGTAGTTCAGGGTGACCGGGCCGGACGACGGGGCACAGCTGGCCGCACCGGCCGTGGTCGCCGCGTCGTCGTCGCCGCCGGACGAACAGGCGGTCAAGGCAAGTGCTGAGGTCAGCAGGATGCCGAGTGAGCGCATGGGAAGGCGCATTGACTTCTCATTTCTCGTTTTTTTGGATGGGGTGAGAGGGGTTTCGTGCGACTTACTTGATGGCGCCTGAGCCGAGGCCGTTGCGCCAGAACCGCTGGAGAAGCAGGAATGCGATCACCAGCGGGATGATCGAGACGAGCGCGCCGGTCAGCACCAGCATCCGGAGCTCCGGGATCTGGTTGACCTGCGTGTTCCAGGAGTAGAGGCCGAGGGTCACCGGGAAGAGCCGCTCGTTGCCGAGCATGATCAGCGGCAGCAGGAAGTTGTTCCAGACGGCGACGAAGTGGAACAGGAAGATCGTCACGAGGGCCGGGAACATCAGCTTGGTGGAGACCGTGAAAAACGTCCGTACCTCGCCGGAGCCGTCGAGGCGGGCCGCTTCGAGCAGCTCGTCCGGCACGCTGGCGGTGGCGTAGATCCGCGCCAGGTAGACACCGAACGGGTTGACCAGGCTGGGCAGGAACACCGACCAGAACGTGTTTGTGGCGTTGAACTGGCTGAAGATCAGGAACAGCGGCAGGGCCAGCGCGGTGGCCGGCACCAGGACGCCGCTCAGCACCACGTTGAAGATCGCTTCCCGGCCGGGGAAGCGGTACTTCGCCAGGGCGTACCCGCACATCGCGGCCAGCACGGTGCCGAGCAGGGCCGCGCCGCCGGTGTAGACGACGCTGTTGAGCATCCAGCGCAGGAAGACGCCGTCCCGGTAGGAGAAGAGCTCGTTCAGGTTGTCGAACAGCGAGAAGTCGGCGAACCAGAGCGGGTCGGTGTTGCTGAACTGGGACCGGCTCTTGGAGGCCGCGACCAGCAGCCACCAGATCGGGACCAGGAAATAGAGGGTGCAGGCGCCCATGACCAGCATGGGGAGGCTTCTTTTCAAAGGGGAGATCACTTGTCGCCTCCTCGCTGGGTGACCTTCAGGAAGGCGAAGGACAGCACGCACGTGGCAAGCGCGAGGACCACCGAGAACGCCGCCGCCAGGTTGAAGTTCGGGATGGACGAGGTGGAGTACACGGTCAGGTTCGGCGTGTACGCGCTGGTCACCGCGGAGCTGAAGGTCCGGAACACGGCCGGCTCGGCGAGCAGCTGCAGCGTGCCGATGATCGAGAAGACAGTGGTCAGCACGATCGCCGGCATCACCAGCGGGATCTTGATGGACCACGCGGTGCGGATCGCCCCGGCGCCGTCGATCTTCGCCGCCTCGTACACCTCCTGCGGGATCGCCAGCAGCGAGGAGTAGATGATCAGCATGTTGTAACCGACGTAGACCCAGGTCACGACGTTCGCCATGGCCCAGAGCACCAGGTCGGCGGAGAGCAGGTCGACCGCGCTGGTCACGCTGCTGAACGGCGACAGGTTCGGCGAGTACAGGAAGCCCCACATGATCGCCGCGACGACACCGGGGACCGCGTACGGAACGAAGAACGCGAGCCGGAAGAACCGCCGGCCCTTGACCAGTCCCGAGTCGAGCAGCAGGGCCAGCACCAGGGCCAGGCCAAGCATCACCGGGACCTGGACCACGCCGAACAGCAGCACCCGGCCGATCGACTCCCAGAACGGCCCGTCCGCGAAGACGCGCTCGTACTGGGCCAGTCCGCCGAAGACCTCGCGGGCCGGGCCGAATGTCCCGGTGCGCTCGACCTTGTAGAGGGACTGCTTGATCGCGTACGCGATCGGCGCCAGGTAGAAGGCCGCGAAGAGCAGCCCGAACGGGAGAATGAAGAAGAGTAGTGCGCCTACCGGCCGCTTCCTGGTCATTTCCTCTCCTCCTTGATCACCGCGACGCCGCCGGCGGCGACCTCTGTTATCGGCACGCCGGTGACCAGGTCATGGCCCGCTTCGATCGCCACGGGGGTGGTGCCGTGGTTGACGACGAACAGGTAGGAGCGGCCGTCGCCGGAACGCCGGACCACCTCCAGGTCACCGTTCGACTCCGGCCCGGCGGGTGTCACGCCTGCCTCGGTGACCGCGTTGCGGACCAGTTCGCGCAGGCCTCGCGGGTCAAGCTCGGTAGCGACGTACCAGGCCGTGCCTTCGCCGAGAACGTTGCGGGTGATCGCCGGAACACCCGGCAGCGGCCCGTCGGAATAGGTCGCGATCGTCTCGGCCGTCGTGGTGCGCAGGCGCTCGGTCCACAGCGTTCCGGTCGCGCCGTTGCTGAGCTGGACCTGGTGGCCGGGCAGCATCGGGGCGAACTCCTCGCCGTGCACGCCGAGCACGTTCTTGAACGCGCCCGGGTAACCGCCGAGGCGGACCCGGTCCCGCTCGTCGACGATCCCGGAGAAGAACGTGACGAGCAGGCTCCCGCCGGCCGCCGCGTAGTCCTCGAACTTCTCGGCGTCGGCGTCACTCACCATGTAGAGGCACGGGACGACGACCAGCTTGTACTCGCTGAGATCGGCCCCCGGCGCGACCACGTCGACGGTGACGCCCAGCTCGCGCAGCGCCCGGTGCGCCTTGTGCACCTGGTCGAGGTAGGTGACCGCCTGCGACGGACGGGCCTCACCCTCGGCCGACCACCAGGACTCCCAGCTGAAGACGAGCGCGACGTCCGACTCGACCTGGGTGCCGGCGACCTCGCCGATCCGGTCCAGCGTCTCGGAGAGCCGCAGCACCTCGCGCCAGGCGACGGTGTCGGTGCCGGCGTGCGGCAGCATCGCCGAGTGGAACTTCTCGGCACCCTGTGCCGACGCGCGCCACTGGAAGAAACAGAGCGAGTCGGCGCCGCGGGCCACGTGGGTGAGCGAGTTGCGGATCATCTCGCCCGGCGCCTTGGTGAGGTTGTGCGGCTGCCAGTTGACCGCGCCGGCCGCCTGCTCCATCAGCATCCACGGCTTGCCCGCGGCCAGGCCCCGGGTCAGGTCGGCGGCGAAGGCCAGCTCCGCGACCGGGTCGCCGAGGCGGTGGTCCAGGTAGTGGTCGTTCGCCACGACGTCCATCTCCGGCGCCCAGGACCAGTAGTCCAGGTTGCGGATGTGCGCGGTGACCATGAAGTTCGTGGTGACCTTCGCGGCTGAGTACCGGCGCAGGATCTCCGTCTCGCCCCGGTAGTAACCGAGCAGTTCGTCGGAGCTGAACCGGTGGAAGTCGACGATCTGGGCCGGGTTGCGCAGCGACAACGCGAGACGCGGCGGCTGGATCTCGGACCAGTCGCCGTACCGCTGGCTCCAGAACGACGTGCCCCAGGCCTCGTTCAGCGTCTCGATCTTGCGGTAGCGCTCGCGGAGCCAATTCCGGAACGCATCCGCGCTCGCCTCGCAGTAGCAGAGCGCGTTGTGGCAGCCCAGCTCGTTGGAGACGTGCCAGAGCGCGACGGCCGGGTGCTCGCCGTACCGCTGCGCGACCTGCTCGACCAGGGCGAACGCCCGCTCGCGGAAGACCGGCGAGCTCGGGCACCAGGCCTGACGCCCACCCGGGTACCGCAGGGTGCCGTCGGCCGCGGCCGGCAGGATCTCCGGGTACAGGGTGCTGAGCCACGGCGGCGGCGATGAGGTGCCGGTGCCGAGGTTGACCTTGATCCCGTTGTCGTGCAGCAGGCCGACGACCTCGTCGAGGTCGTCGAAGTGGTACCGGCCGGGGCTCGGTTCCAGGTTCGACCAGCCGAAGATGTTGACGGCCACGAGATCGACGCCGGCCCGGCGCATCAACGCGACGTCCTCGCGCCAAACATCAGGCGACCACTGCTCCGGGTTGTAATCACAGCCGAGGCTGATTCCCGGTATGGGCATGGTGAACATAAAACTCCTGGTCACAGGTGTGTGCACGTGCACACATTTCCGCGGACCTAACCGGCCGTTACGGTTGTGTGAACGTGCACACAGTAGGACTGGCCTGGCACTCGGTCAATAGCTGCGGCGCTACATTGATCGCATGTCCCGGCCGAAGCCTCAGAAACGCGCCACCGTGCACGACATCGCGGCTGCCGCGGGCGTGTCCCGAGGCACCGTGAGCCGGGTGCTGAACGGCGGATATGTCTCGGCCGAAGCCCGCGCCGCGATCGAAGCCGCCATCACCGACGTCGGCTACGTGCCGAACAACGCCGCGCGTACGTTGAAGATGCGCCGCTCGCAGGCGGTCGCGTTCGTCGCCCTGGAACCGCATTCGCTCTTCCTCGACGACCCGAACATCGGCGCGATCATGCTCGGCGCGAACGCCGCGCTCTCCCTCGCCGACCACCAGATGGTCAGCCTGGTGGTGGAGTCCGCGCGCGACACCGAGCGGGTTGCCCGTTACCTCAGCGGAGGCTTCGTCGACGGTGCGATCGTGGTGTCGGCCCGGACCCGGGATCCGATCATCAAGGTAATCGCCGACCTGCGGATTCCGGCGGCATTTGTCGGTCATCCACCCGAATTGAGCGACAGCATCCCGTTCGTCGGGATAGACAACGTCGGCTCGGCACGCTCGATCACCGCGCGCCTGGCCGCAAGCGGCCGGCGACGCATCGGCATGATCGCGGCCGCGCTCGACCGCGACTCAGGCTTGGACCGCCTCACCGGCTTCAAAAACGCCTTGGGTACGGAATTCGACCCCAGCCTCGTGGCGGACGTACCGCACTACGATTACGGGTCCGGGGTCAAGGGGATGCGGCTCCTGCTCGAACGCGAGCCCGCCATCGACGGCGTCTTCGCAGCATCCGACGCAATAGCAGCCGGCGCCCTGGAAGCGCTGCGCGAGGCCGGCCGGAGCGTACCCGGCGACGTGGGTGTCGTCGGCTTCGAC
Source organism: Actinoplanes lutulentus (assembly GCF_003259845.1). Classification (GTDB taxonomy): domain Bacteria; phylum Actinomycetota; class Actinomycetes; order Mycobacteriales; family Micromonosporaceae; genus Actinoplanes; species Actinoplanes lutulentus. Next base: position 294,416 of record NZ_QLMJ01000005.1, on the reverse strand, counting down.
GACAGCACATGGGCGGTCCGCTGCCAGCCGCAGCTGTCCACCGTGCACCAGCCGGCGAAGGAACTCGGCTCGTTCGCGGCCCAGCTGGTGCTCCGCCAGCTCGCCGGCGAACAGGTCGAACACCACGGCGAACTGCTGGACACCCCGATCATCTGGCGCGACTCCGCCTAGACCCCGGAGATCCGGGCGGCCAGCATCTTGACGAACTCGGGGTCGTCCTCCGGGCCGATGGGTGCGCCCTGCACGGCCACCGGCACGTGGATGTCCCTCGATGACGTCGCGCGGCCCGCGCGGAACCAGGCGATCGCGCCGGCCACCGGGCAGAGCAGGATCAGCACGATCCAGGCGCCCCGCGGGAACGACCTCAGCCGGGCCCGGTCAGTCGACAGGCAGTCGATCAGGGCGACCACGCTGAGCGCGACGACGACCAGGAAGAGCAGCGTGTTCAGTCGGGCCATAGGAAACGATCCTGATGCGGCCCGGCGGCGGTTCCGGTCCCCGCGAGGTGCCGCTGGGTTGCGGCACTCCGCGAGGGATCGTCAGCCGGCTGAGCCGGACAGCGCCGGGAGGTAGCCGTTCGTGTAGCCGCTGGTGTTCGGGTGGTAGGAGTTCTGCGGCGGGATCACGGTGAGGCCGTTGAGGTACGGGCGGGACGAGCACACCCCGTGGCCGCTGAACTCGTCGCGTACGTCGGAGAAGACGAAACCGGCCGCCGCGGCCCGGCTTTTGATCATTTCGTCGAGGACCTGTGCCCCGCTGTTCAGCGACTTGCGCTTGGCGATGCTCATCTCGCAGAGCACCGACGTCGTGTCGAAGATCAGTGGGTACGACAGGACGACCACCCGCGCGTCCGGAGCCTTCGCCCGGATCGCCTGGTACGCCGCGTCGAGCTTGCCGGGCAGCGTGTTGTTCACGTACGTCTTGCCCGACTCGACCTTGGCGGCACAGGCCGAGTCGCTGGAGGTGAGGCAGGTGATGACGGTCGGCGCGAAGCCCGCGTCGTTGCCGCCGATCGTGATGCTGACCAGGTCGGCGCCGGCCTTCATGGCCGGCACCTGGGTCTTGAGGACGTCGTCGGTGACCGCGCCGCCGCAGGCCAGGAACTGGAACGAGGCGGGTGAGTTCCGTGCGGCCCACTGTGCCGCGTAGCTGTTGTTGCTGCGCAGGCACGTTCCGGACTGGCCGGGTGCGCCGACGCCGGAGGAGTACGAGTCGCCGAGGGCGACATAGTCGACGGTGCTCGCCGCCTGGGCGGGTGCGGCGAGGACGAGGCTCAGTGCGGTGGTGACGAGAGTGGCGAGGACGGTAGCCGTTCTCATCGATGGCCTCCGATATCCGCGTGGGGACTTCAGGGCCGAAGCGCTTCGGTTACCGAACAGTAAGTCAAGGTATCGAGAAAAGGAATCCAGTGACATTCCTGTTACAGGGGAGTAACATGCGTCGATGTGACCTGGGGTTACGTCCACGGGTGATGTTTCATGTTCTCTCTGTGACTGACGTACAACGGCCGTCGAGCCGATCTTCAGCGTGTCCTCAGATCCGCGAGCTAGATTTTCCGTCATGGAAGAGAGCCGGACCCGGCGCCTGGTGCAGACCCTGCGGGACCGCAACGTTTTCGCGCACGTCCGGCTACCCCGCGCCGGCGGCGCTGGTTACGGCATTCGCGTCGTCATGCCCGACGGCCGTGAGGCCGAGTGGGAGGCCGGCGCTGCCGGGCTACAGGCCCAGGTGATGCGCAACGGGGTCCTCGTCGGGTTCGTCGAAACGATCCCCGGCTCCGAGCACTTCACCGAGGAGCAGATCATCGAGGCGATCGCGGTGACCGATTACGACCGCCCGATCGGCCGCTCCGAGCCGCCGTCCACGCGTCGCCCGGTGCCGCCACCGCCACCCCCGAGCCTCGCCGACCGCCTGCGCTCCAGCTTCCGCGGCTGAAAGGCCGCCGAGAGGTCCGGCAAGGCGGGAACCCCTCACCATCGGAACGGCCGGCCCACGGCCGTGCGCGACGCGGTCCGGCCGTCTCTGACGTACCGGTACGTCATCACGACCGCGTACTGCCGGCCCCGCCGCGGCTCGGCCATCAGCGGGCCGCAGTCCTGGGTGATCGAGCGCCGGGTGAACGACAGGTCGTCACAGGTCCGGGGCCCGGCCACGGTGCGGCCGGTGCGGGCGTCCTGCAACGCCACCGAGATGCGTCCCCGGCCGCCGGCCGGTGCGGTCAGTGCCGCCCGGAACTGGATCTCGTCGCCCAGCTGGTGACAGGGTCGCGGGCCCAGCGGTGCACGGGTGCGCAGGTCGAGGATCAGGCCCGGCGAGCACTGCCATCGACCCTTTGCCGCTTTGCCCTCCGGGACGTGAGACCGGCCGCGGTTTCGTGAGGAGGCCGGGTGCTTTGTGCGTACCGAAGCAGGCTTGGGCGCGGAATGCGCGACGCCCGTCGCTGACCTGGGGTAACGCGCGGGCCGGGTGGTGGTGATCGCCGCAGGCGGGCGCGGGGCCGCGGCATCGCGCGCGGCGACCGAGGCCGCCGACAAAGCCGGCCGAGCCGGCGTCGAGACCGGCGGCGAGGCCGCCAGCAGGGGCCGGCTGGGCGCGGTGACCACCGTGGGCACCTCCTGGGGATCACCACCGGGGCGACTCAGATGCCAGGCGCTGGTGGCGATGCCGGAGGCGAGCATGGCGCCGGTGACAGCGAACGCGGTCACGCCGGGACGCGAAAATCGGCCGGCGGGCGCAGCGTTGCCGCGAAAACGGCGACGCCGGGGTACGACCGGCCGCGGCACCGATTCGAAGACGAGCGACTGCTCCGGAGGGCTGCCCGGGCGGGACAGCGCGGGCGTGTCACTGAGATTGCGGGCGAGAAAGCCCAGGTCGGTGACGAGGTCAGCGGCGCTCGGACGCTGACGCGCTTTCACGGCCAGGCACATCGTGATGATCCGCCAGAGCGGGTCGGGGATGCCGGTACGCCGTTCCGGAGCACCCTCGGCGTGCAGGCGCATGAGCTCCGGTATCGAGTCGCTGCGGTACGGCGGCTGGCCGCTGACCAGCTCGTAGAGAAGCACCCCGAGCGCGTAGACGTCGGTGGCCGGGCTGGGTGTGGCCCCGTGGAACGCCTCGGGGGCCATGTAGTGCGGCGTGCCGACCACCGCGTTCGGCGTGGTCATGCTCGGCAGCGCGAGTATCCGGGCGATCCCGAAGTCGGTGAGCCGGGTCTCCAGCTCACCGTCGTCGTCGCGCAGCAGGATGTTGTCCGGCTTCAGATCGCGGTGGATGATGCCCAGGTCATGTGCCTCGGCGAGGGCCGAGGCCACCTGACCGGCGAGCCGCACCGCCTCGCTGGGCGGAACGGTTCCCTTCCGGTGCAGGTGGTCGCGCAGGTTGCCCCCGCTGACCAGGTCCATCACCAGGCCGAGGCTCTCCCCCGCGCTGAACAGGTCACGGACCCGCACCACGTTGCGATGCCGCAGCATCAGCAGGATCGTGCGCTCCTGGACGAACCGGGTGACCAGGCGGGGCTGTCTCAGCAGGCTGTCGTGCAACAGCTTGATCGCTACCGGCTCACCGGTGGCGCGGTCTTCGCCGCGCCACACGGTTCCGGTGGCACCCTGACCGATCGGCCTGACCAAAAGGTACGAATTACCGACACACCGCCCGGCGAGTTGCGTGCCAGGGCCGTGGTCCGTGGGATCCTCTCCGGGGTCGTTCGCTCCGGGGTTGTTGTCCACTCCGGTCCTTCCGACGGCGGCAATGCCCCGGAATGATGCTGTTTGTCCGGATAAGCTGGCAAGCCCACAGACGGAAGTTCGCACCCTTAGGGCAGAGTGACCGCCCCGCCGTCACTTCGTCGGCGGCTCCTCGTTCTGGCGTACGGGCTGCGGGCCGCACAGTGACCGGATGGCACCCAGCAGCGTTGATCGGGTGAACGGCTTCTCCAGCAACATGCTGTTGTCGTCCAGGTGCAGCTGCGGGCCGAGCGACGCCGCCGAGTACCCGGACATGTACAGCACCGGCAGGTCCGGCTGGTGCGTGCGCAGCGCGCTGGCCAGCTCCGGGCCGGTCATCGTCGGCATCACCACGTCGGTGATCAGCAGGTCGGGCCGGGCGCCGGAGGCCACCTGGGTGACCGCCATCAGCGCGTCGGTGGCGACCGCGATCTCGTAACCGGCCGGTGCGATGAGCCGCTGCACCAGCTGGGCCACGTCCGGCTGGTCCTCCACGATCAGGACCCGGCCGATCACCGCCTGCTTGGTCCGGCCCTCACCCTCCGGAACCTTGCGCTCCTCGGCGGCCGGCAGATAGATGTGCACCGTGGTGCCCATCCTCGGCTTCGACTCCAGCTCGATGTGGCCGCCCAGGTTCGTCACGATGCCGGCCGTGGTGGCCAGGCCGAGCCCGGCTGCGGTCGGCCGGGTCGTGAAGAACGGCTCCAGTGCCCGCCGGCGGACCTCCTCGTCCATCCCGACGCCGGTGTCGGTGACCACCAGGTGCACCAGCTTGCCGTTCGGTGCGCCCTCGGCGGCGAACTGACCGGGTTCGATCACCTCGTTGGTGGCGGTCACCCGGACCATGCCGCCGTGCAGCATCGCGTCCCGGGCGTTCGCCGCGAGGTTGACCAGCGCCTGCTCCAGCGGGCCGCGCTCGGCTTTCACCGGCCACACGTCCGGGCCGAACGTCAGGTCCAGGCCGATCCGCTCGCCGAGCGTCCGGCTGAACAGCGACTGCACGTCGGTGAGCAGGTCCGGGATCGGGATCACCTCGGGGCGGTTGCCCTCGCTGCGCCCGAACGCGAGCAGCTGGTGGGTCAGAGTGCGCCCGGTGGACACCGCGTCGAGGATGTCCTTCGCCAGCGCGTGCTGCGAGGAGTCCTCGTCAGTGCTGGTCAGGATCATGTCGGCGGAGCCGGCCACCACTGTCATCAGGTTGTTGAAGTCGTGCGACAGGCCGCCGATCAGCTGGCCCAGGCTGTCCAGCCGGCGCAGGTGGTCGAGCTGCCGCTTGAGACCACGGGCGTCGATGTGATCGGTCGTGTCGGTGATCATGCAGAGCACCCCGGCGAACTCGCCGTGGTCGTCGCGGATCGGCATCATGCTGATCCGCACGCTGCGGCGCGACCCGTCGGCGCGCATCAGGCGGGTGGCACCCACCGTCGACCGGCCGGTCTTGCACTCGGCGATCCGGCGGTCCAGCTCCTTCTGCCCGACGTTGTCCAGGAAGCCGCGCAGCGACACCCCGAGCAACTCGGCGCGGGGCATGCCCAGGACCACACCGATCGGCTCGTTCGCGTACGTGGCGACGCCGTCCGGGTCGAGCTGGAGCACACCCTCGGGGATCGTCTCCAGGACCCGGTGGTACCGCTCCTCGGCCGCCTTCAGCCGCTCCTGCGCGCGCGCCGAGGAGGCCGCCAGGGAGACCTCGCCCGCGATGTCGCGGGCCAGCTCCACCTCGGGCGTCGAATAGAACGCGTCCGGCGTGTGCCGGGTCAGGAGCAGGAAGCCCGAGTACGTGTTGTCGACGATCACCGGGCAGAGCACGGCCGCCGTGATCTGGTGTTCGCCGGTGGCCAGCGCCGCCGCCGGCTCGCCGGCCAGCACGATCGGCCGGCGGCTCGCGGCCAGGGCGGTGGAGTATTCGTCGTCGGGAGACTCGCCGACCCGGTCCAGGGCACGGCCCAGGGTGGCGGAGCGATCGTCTTCGACGTGGTGGTACGCGATGTTCTCGTACCGGCCGTCGTCGCGGAGCAGTTGAACGCCCGCGCCGTCACCGATCATGTCGGCGGCGGCGCGGGCGGCCGTGGAACTGACCTCGGCCGGATTCGCCCCCGCTCGGCTGAGAGCGAGGGCGAGATCGGCGAGCGCGTACCGGAGGGGGTAAGCCATGACACCCATGTGGGTCATGATTCGCGTTGGATCAGCTTTGTGAGGGCGGTTCGCGGGATTTCTACCCGAAAAGCGCGCTCACCGATTCACCGTTGTGGATGCGGCGCATCGCCTCCGCGAGAGCCGGCGCGACCGACAGGATCGTCAGTTTGTCGGTGTGGTTGGCCACCGGGATCGGCACCGTGTTGGTGCAGACGATCTCCTCGATCTCCTTCTCCGCGGAGAGCCGCTGCACCGCGTCACCGGTGAAGAGCCCGTGCGTACAGGCCACCCGGACGCTGCGGACGTTGCGCTCGCGGAGCCGGGCCAGCAGCTCGAAGACCGTGCTGCCCTTCGCGATCTCGTCGTCCAGGACGATCACGTCCCGGTCGGCGACCTCACCGATCACCGAGCTGATCACGACCTTGTCGTCGGCGAACCGCTGCTTCGCGCCGGCCGCCACCTCGATGCCGAGCATCCGGGCGAACGCGGCCGCCTCCTTGGCGTTGCCGAGGTCCGGTGAGACCACGACGGCGTTCTCCAGGTTGTACCGGCGGAAGTGGTTGGCCAGCTCGCGCAGCGCGTGCAGGTGGTCGACCGGGATGTTGAAGAAGCCGTGCACCTGCGGCGAGTGCAGGGTCATCGCGAGCACCCGGTCGGCACCGGCGGTGGTGAGCAGGTCGGCGACGAGACGGCCCCCTATGGAGATGCGGGGCGCGTCCTTCTTGTCGCTGCGTGCGTACGCGTAATGCGGCAGGACCACGGTGATCCGTCCGGCTGACGCCCCACGGGCGGCGTCGAGCATGAAGAGCAGCTCAGCGAGGTGCTCCTGGGTCGGCGGGGAGAGCGGCTGGATCAGAAAGACGTCCCGTTCCCGGCAGTTGCCCTGCAGCTGCACCTCGATGCAGTCGTTGGCGAACCGGGAGATCCGAGTCGGATTGAGCGGAACACCGAGGTGCTCGCAGATCTCGGCGGCGAGTTCAGGATGAGCTGATCCGGTGAAAACGGCGATGTCGCGCACGGTGACACCCTATTCATAGTTGCGCATGTTGATTAGTTTGGGCGTCATGAACGGACTGGCCGTGGCCTGCCGCCGGGTGGTGCACATCTATCGCGCCGAAGCCGGCGACGTGGTGGCGCTGGCGGGTGTCGATCTCTCCATCGCTCCGGGCGAGACACTCGCCCTGGTCGGGCCGTCCGGCTCCGGCAAGTCGACGCTGATCGCGCTGCTGTCCGGGCTGATGCGCCCGTCCGCCGGCCGGATCAACGTGGGCACGTACGACATGGGCAAACTCTCCGACGGCGAGATCTCCCGGCTGCGGGGCACCGAGATCGGCGTCGTCCTGCAGGGCGCGGCACGCAACCTGTTGCCGTACGCGTCCCTGCACCGCAACATCTGGCTGGCCCAGCGCCGCGCCGCGCACACCCGGGGCATCCAGCTCGACGACCCGGACCGCATCCTCGATCTGGTCGGCCTGCCCGGTCAGGGCCGGCGCCGGCTCGCCGACCTCACCCCCGGCGGCCGCCAGCGCGCCGCGCTCGCGGTCGGTGTCGCCGCCGGTCCGGGGCTGCTCCTGGTCGACGAGCCGACCAGCCGGCTCGACACCGCGGGCCGCGACGAGGTGCTGGACGCACTCGAAACGGTGAATCAGGAACGGCACACCACGATCGTGGTGGTCACCCACGACAACGAGGTGGGCGCCCGGCTCGGGCGGGCCGTGACGATCCGGGACGGCCGGGTCGGTGCCGAGGGCCGCGACGGGCAGGATTTCGCGGTGGTGGCCGGCGACGGGACCGTGCAGCTGCCGCCCGAGGTTCTCGGCTCCTACCCGCCGGGGACGCTCTTCACGGTGCAGAACATCGACGGCGAAGTGACACTCATTCCCGGAAGCTGAGGACGCCGTCGGCGAGGTGCACCTCACGGTCGCAGGCAGCCGCCGTCTCCGGGTCGTGGGTGGCCAGAACCACTGCCACACCCCGATCCGCCTCGGCGCGCAGCAGGTCGATCACCTTCTGCCGGTTCGCCGCGTCCAGCTCGCTGGTCACCTCGTCGGCGAGCAGCACGTCGCCACGCAGTGCCAGGCCGCGGGCGATCGCCGTACGCTGCTGCTGACCGCCGGAGAGCTCGTCGATGAGCTGATTGGCCTGCCCGGAGAGGCCGAGCGCGTCCAGGGACTCGGCGGTGCGCCGCCGGGCGTCGGCCGGGGTGCCGCCGGTGGCGATCACCGCGACCGCGATGTTCTCCGCCGCCGTCAGGATCGCGGCCAGCCCGTTCTCCTGCGGGATCAGCACCACGCCCCGGGCCACCGCCTGGTCCCGGTCGCCGAGCGCCGTCCCGTCGACGGTCACCGTCCCGGATCGCGGCGTGAGCAGCCCGGCCATCGCGCTGAGCAGGGTGGTCTTGCCCGCGCCGGAGGTACCGGTGACCGCCAGCAACTCACCGGGCCTCGCGGTCACGGTCACCCCGCTCAGCACCGGTGCGCCCGCGCCATGGGCGAGCTCGGCCGCCTCCACCGTCAACGTCGTCACGACAACCCCTTCTCGGTCCGTCTCCACAGATCACGCCCACCGGCGAGAGCCACCACCACGAACACCGCGAGCACCAGGCCGGCCACCGCGAGCAGCACCGGCAGACGCGGCAGGCCCGGCATCGGCAGGTCCGGCGGCGTCAGACCGGCCAGCGGCAACGCCCAGCCGGTCAGCCACCAGGTCGCCACGCCGACCAGCAGACCGGTCACCACGGCGAACCCGACCAGCACCGGATAGGTCCAGAGTGTCGCCCGCCGGACCACCCGCGCCGGCAGACCCTGTGCCCGCAGCGCCGACAGGTCGCCGGCCCGCCGGTCCCGGTCCACCGCGACGGTCAGCACCAGCGCACCCGCCCCGAGCAGGATCGCGAGCACCCCGGCCAGGATGTGGAACGTCAGCGCGAGCGCCGGCCCCTGCCGATCAAGCCGTTCCCGCACCTGCGCCGCGTCGGTGTCACCCAGCACCGTCAGGCCCTGCTCGGAGATCCGCTCGACGATGTCGGCGGGCGCCTCCGGACCGAGCCAAACCTGCGGTGATTGCGCTCCGTGACCATCCACCGCCAGGCGGTCGGCAAGTTCCAGATCCATGAGTACGGCATTACGCCCGGCCCGTGGCACGGCCGGCAACGACGCGACCCCGGTGATCGGGATCGGGTCGCCGCCCAGGCTGGTGATCACACCACCCGGCGGCCCCGCTCCGGCGTACGCAAGGGGCACAGGGGTCGGGGTCGCCTTGGGCCGGACCCAGGCGGTCCCGGCCGGGGCGGCACGGACGCTGGCGTTGATGACGATGCTGCTCTCCGTGGTTATCTGGGCTTTTTGTGAGGCCCACCAACCGTTGGACAGCGGAATTCCGCTCACGTCATTGATGACGACCTTGCCGGTGGTCTCGGTCGCCTTGCCCAGGCCGGAGATGCCGATGCCGTTGATCCAGCATCCCTTCGCGCAGAGCGAGAGCGGCTGCCGGTAGGTGTTACGGCCGGCTTTCAACACCCCGATCTCCACGATCGTCTCGCCGAGGCCGGCCTGCGAGGAGACAGCGATCCCGAGCAGCAGCCGCCGGTCCCGCGCGATCTCACTGAGCGTCACGTCGACGACGATCTCGTCGTCCTTGAACGACGGTCGTTCCGCCGCCTCCGGGCGTAGTTTCGCCGCCACCTCGGCGATGGCCGGCCCACCGGCCGGCCAGGAGGCCACCGCGGCGAGACGCGACGAGTCCACAGCGAGCCCGGGCACCCCGGCGCTGCCGCCGCTGGGCAGCTCGGCCACCGCCATCGCGAACCGGCCTTCCGGGTCGACAGTGCGGACCGCGTCGAGCAGGCGGCGCCGGGACAGCGTCGGCTCGGGGCCGGTCTCGATGCGCAGCACCCGGTCGGCGCCGGTGCCGAGCCGCGCCTCGACCTCCCGGCCCTGCGAGGCCGTGTCGACCGCGCAGGTCGCGAACCCGGCCACCGCCGCGGCCGCCGCCAGCAGCGCGAAGAGCCGGCCCGCGCCGGGGCGGCGGGACAGCTGCAGACCGGCCAGCCCGGCACCCAGCCGGCCGCGATGCAGCGCCCGGCCCGCGTAACGGCTGACCAGCGGAAGCACGGCCCGGGCGGCGAGCAGGGCGAGCGCCAGCATGACCAGGGCCGGCGCGAACGTGCCGAGCCCGTCCAGCGAGCCGTCGGAGAGGTAGAGCTGCACCCCGGCGAGCACCGCCAGCACCAGGACCACCGCCTCGATCACCGGGATCGGACGCCGGTTGCGGGTGGTCCGCTGCAGCAGCGCGGACACCGGGCTCAGCAGTGGTCCGCGCTGGGCCAGCAGCGCCGCGGCCAGCGCGACCAGGGTGGCGGCCGGCGCGTACCGCAGTGAGGAGAGCGTGGGATCGGCGCCGGCGCCCGGGAAGATCGCCGCCGACACCGCGTTCACCAGCAGCTGGCCCGCGACGCAGCCGGCCAGAGCGCCGGCCAGCACCGCGGCGAGGCTCTCCCCGGTCGCCAGCCACCAGCGGGTCCACCATCGGGAGCCGCGGAGCGCCACCACGGCGATCTCGTCCCGGCGCCCCTCGGCGCCATGACCCACTGTCAGATAGATGCTGAAACAGGCGAGCAGCACAAGAGGAAGAGCCAGCACGGGTACGAGTAACCGCGCCTCCGCCCGTCCGCTCTCGATCCGCTCGAACAGCCGTGGGATACCGGTGTCCAGATTGATCCCGGAGACCGCTTCGGTGACGGACTCCAGCGCCGCGAGGTCGGCCCGGACCGTGTCGAGCCGGTCGATGTCGAGCGTGCCCGGGTCCGCGAAGCCGTCGATCGCCGCGATCGAGAGGGTCCGCTGGACCGCGTTGAGCGTGGTCTTCGTAGTGAAGACCGGCTCGCCGGGCCCGATGAACGGCCCGCTGATGAAGTAGCCGTGCGTTCCCCAGTAGAACTCCGACGGGTTCGGCACCCGGTAGGTGCCGGCGATCATGTACGTCTTCGGCTCGGCGCCCGCGACCCAGGTCGGCGGCCGGGTATCACCCTTGATCTGTGCCGCCCGCAGCTCGAACGCGTCGCCGGGTTTCAGCATCAGCCGTTTCGCGCTCGCCGCGCCGATCAGCACGTCACCCTCGCCAGACACGCAGCGCCCGGCGACCAGCACCAGATGCTCGCAGACGTCCTGGCGGAACACGACCCGGGACGGGAACATGTCGTTCGGCTCGAGCCCGACCGCCGGCATCTCCTCGGAGTAGATGAAGGAGAAGCCGGTCATCGCGTCGAGCGCCGCGCCGGCCGAGCTGATGTCGACGGTCGCGCCGGTCTGGTCGGCGGCCGTGGCGTCGCTCGCGGCCCGCAGCTGGAACCGCAGCTCGTCGAGGTCGGCCGTCTCGATCTGTCCCTTCGCCACCGCACGTTCCACAGCGAGCAGGTACGCCGGGGCGGCGACCGACGAGACGACAGCGAGCATCGCCAGCAGGGCGAGGGTGACGGCCTGGCCGCGCCGGGACCAGATCATCGCGAGAACCACGTTGATCATCGGATGTTCTTCTTACGCAGCTCACGGGCCAGCGGGGACACCGCCAGGAATCCGGCCAGGCCGAGCACCGCCAGAGCGGCAGCCCCCGCGACGGCGAGCGCCACCGGGATCAGCGGATCGGGTGGTGGCAGCACCTGCCAGCCGTCGGCGAACGGCGGCACCACGCCGCCGGCCAGCGGGACGGCCAGGAGCGCGGCCACCACGCCGGTGGCGAGACCCGCGGCGAGCAGGGCGGCCGTCCCGGCGTAACTGGTCGAGACGGCGATGCGCGCCGACAGGCCCTGCGCCCGCAGCCCGCGCAGCTGGGCGCCCAGCGACCGGTTGTCCACGGTGGCCGCCACCGCGATCGTGGCGGCCGCGAGCAGCAGCACGGCCAGCGCGTTGATCAGGGCGAACCGCGCCACGGCGGCCGGTCCCTGTGCGCCGAGCCACTCGGCGCGGTCGGTCACCGACTGGTCGCCGGTGACGGTGACCCCAGCCGCGGTGAGGTCCGCGATCAGGCCGGGCCGGGCAGCGGCGGCGAGCCACACCTGGAACTCACCACCCGGGTCGGTGTCGGCGGCGAGCCGGCGCATCGAGTCCAGATCGGCGAGCAGACCCGACTGGCCCAGCGCGGGCAGGCCGGACACCACCCCGGCGATCCGCACCGGCGCGGACGGACCGTACGACTTGAGCAGCTGGTCGTTGTAACGCCACGGATCCGGGGCCGGCCCGGCCAGCACCACCGGCAGCGGCATCGGGGTGTCAGCGGCGTAGACGGCCGTGCCGACCAGTTTCAGCTCGGTGGAGTTCTCGTCGGCGGCCATCCGCAGCCCGCCGTCGATCGCGATGTTCATGTTGGCCCCGTCGGTGCCGGGCCGCCACCGGGCCACGTCACCGAGGACGGCGGTGTCCAGCCCGGTCAGGCTCCGCACGGTGACGGACGAGCCTTTCGGCGCCGGCTTCAACCGGCCGATGCGGTCCGGCGGCAGGGTGACCTCCCAGCGCACGATCCGGCAGCCGGGCGCCGCGGCACAACCCTCGGCCGGCGCGCTGACGCTCTGCTCCCCGGCTTTCAGGGTGCCGAAGCGGACGGTCACCCGGGCCCCGGTGCCGTCGTGCTGGAGCACCAGGGCGAGCTGCACCGGCGGGACGCTGTCCCGGCGCACCTCGGCGGTCAACCGGCCGGCCATCACCACCGGTGCGTCCTCCAGCGGCTTCAGGACGGTGGGTACGCCGTACTCCGGGCGCCACAGGGTCACCGCGGCGAGCCGGGCGGTGTCCACCTCGAGGATCTCCACGTTGTCGTCGTTGCGGTTACGCACCACGGCCATCGCCTCCCGGCCGCCCGGGTCGGCGGTGCGGACCGCGTGCAGCAGCGTGGTCCGGTTCGTCGACTCCACGGTGAGGACCCGGGTCGCGCCCAGCTCGGCGGCGCTGCGCTCGTCGCGGGCGACCCGGTCCGCCTGCCAGCCGCCGGCCGCCGTCACGAACAGCGCCACCGCGACCACGACCAGGGTGAACACCCGGTCGGCGCCGGGCGCCCGGGAGAACTGGAGACCGGCCATGCCGAGGCGCAGGCGTCCCGCGCGCAGCGCGATCGAACCGGCCTGCCCGGCGATCCGGCGCAGCAGCCGGGCCAGCAACAGCCCGAGCGCGAGCGCCACCAGCGCCGGTGCGACCCCGGCGAGCCCGCTGTTCGTGGCGTCGCTGCGGGCCTGGTAGATCGCGGCCGCGGCGATCGCGAGCAGCAGCAGGTCGGTGAGCGCGGACCGCCAGTCGCCCCGGCCCGGAAGCGACCGCTGCAACAGCGCCGCGACCGGCCGGCCGAGCATCGCGGCCTCGACCGCGGCGAGCACCACGAGGCTGCCGATCAGGACCGCGGCCACCGCCACGGCGCTCTGGGTCAGCGCGGTGGCCCGGTCGGGCGTCACGCGTACCGCACCGGCCAGCAGCCGGGCCAGGAAATAGCCGGCCGGCACGCCGATCACCGCGCCGAGCAGCAGCGGCACGACGTGCTGCCCCCAGGCCAGCCGCAGCGTCCGGAACCGGCTGACGCCGCGCAGCTTGAGCAGCGCCGTGTCGGCCCGGCGGTCGCGCAACGTGTACCAACCGGCCAGGCCGACCGCGAACCAGGTGAGGATCAGCGTCTGTACGCCGGCCGCGCGGACCCCGCTCAGGATGGCGGCGCGATCCTTCGCCACCGTTTGGAGCAGCGGTTTCGCGTTGCTCTGCAGCCGGAACCGGGCCGCCGTGAGCTGGGTGTCGGTGGCGGCGAGCACGGCCGCCAGGTCGTAACCACCGTCGCCGCGGAGCAGCGCGGTCGGCAGCTCCACGTCGTAGACCAGCGTGGTGTTCCAGAGTGGTCGTTCCTCGAACGTCGCCAGCACCGTGAACATCGGGTCGATCTGGGTCCGGGTCCGGAACACCTCGCCCGCCCAGTAGGTCCCGGACGCGCCGGTCAGGGCGTAGAGCGCGACCACCCGTACGACGAGCGGCCGGTTCGTGATCGAGCTGGTCAGTGACAGCTGGTCACCGGTTTTCACCCCGAGCCGCTGCGCGGCCTCGTGGGTGAGCGCCACCTCACCCTTGGCCTGGGGACAGGAGCCTTCCAGGCGTACGTTCGCGCAGAACCCGTCCCGGTGCGCCACCGCCATGGCCGCGGTGGACGAGCCCTCGCGCACGCTCAGCGGAACCGTGATCCCGACGATCGGGTCGCCGAACTCGGGCGGCAACTTGCTCCGCACGTCGCTCGTGAAACGGGTGAACGCCTCCTCCGCCAGCCCCTGGGTGTCGGCGCCGGTGCGCACCGACACGACACGGTCGACCGCACTGGCCGCACCCAGGTCCGCCTCGGCAGCATCGCCGGCGGCGGCGAAGGCGTACCAAGGGCCGGCCACCGCGACCGCCGTGGCGAGCGCGGCCAGAAGGAAAATCGTCAACGCCTGCGCGGTTCTCGCTCGAACCGCGCCGATGACGAGCATGAACATCGACACACCCCCGCTTCGCCGGGGACGTTACACACCTCACATTTCTAGAGCCACCCGCGTTTTCTCAGGAAAACCCAGAGGCCGGAGGCGGAACCGACGATCAGGACGCTGCTCACCACGAAGCCGCTCGTGTCGTCGTATCCCGGGTACGGGAGGTTCTGCCCGAAGTAACCGGTGAGCGCGGTCGGCACCGCGATGATCGCGGCCCAGGCGGCCAGCTTGCGGGTCACTTCATTGAGTACGTTGCTCTGCTCGGCCAGGTCGGCGTCGAGCAGCTCGTTGATCCGGGTGATCGAGTGCTCGGTCAGCTCGGCGGCCTGCTGGGCGTGGTCCTCGACGTCGCGGTAGTACGGCCGCAGCTGCTCGGCGCCCAGCCCGATGTCGGCCTGCACGGTCTCGCGGACGACGTCCGCCATCGGGCCCACGGCCCGGCGCAGGTAGGAGAGGGCTTTGCGGATCGCGAAGCCGTACATCCGGACCGCGCGCGGGGCGCCGCCCTCCTCCAGCAGCGAGTCCTCGGCGGCGTCCATCGCCTCGTCGAGCGCGCGAGCGGCCGACTGCTGGCTGTCCACGACCGTGTCGAGCAGGCCGTACACCAGGAAGTTGAGACCTCCGGCGGCCGCCAGCCCGGTGTCGGCGTCCCAGCGCGCGACCAGCCGGTCGAGATCGCCGGCCTGCTTGTGCACGGTGATCAGCGCCCGGTCGGTGACGAACGCGCTGATCTCGATCTTGTTGGCCTCGACCGAGCTGCCCTCGTGGTGGTACCGGACCGCATAGATGTTCATGAACAGGTGGCCGTCGTAGCGGTCCAGTTTCGGCCGCTCGTGCTCGTGCAGCGCGTCCTCGACCGCGAGTGGGTGCAGATCGAAGTCGTCGGCGAGCGGCTGGAGCTCGGCCTGGTCCGGGTCGAGCAGGTCGATCCAGGCGACCGCTTCGGTGTTCTCGCGCAGCCGGGCCGCGGTCTCGGCGACCGGGAAGTCCTCTGCGATGACGTGACCGTGCGCATAGAGCCGCGTTCGGGTGGGTGTTTCGCTCACCGGACCACATTAGGATGCGGTGTGACCTGGATCGATCACCTGTTGACCACCTTTTACCACGCCAAGTGGCAGGTGACCGCCGACCAGGCGATCTATTGGCGTGAGATCGTCGGCAACGCGTTCGGCCTGGGCTCCGCACTGTTCGGCCTGCGCCGCAACTACTGGGCGTGGCCGGTCGGCATCGTCGGCAACCTGCTGCTCCTCACCGTCTTCCTCGGCCAGGCGCTCGGCAATGACCAGGGCACCCCGCTGTACGGCCAGGCCGCCCGCCAGGTCTTCTTCCTCGCCACCAGCGTGTACGGCTGGTGGGCCTGGCAGCGCAACCGCCGCCGCGACCACGGCACCGCGGTCGTGCCCCGCTGGGCCGGCCACCGGCAGCGGATGATCCTCATCCCGCTGGCGCTGCTCGCAGTAGGGTGCTGCTTCCTGATCTTCCGCTCGATCGGCGCCGGTTTCCCGGTCCCCTGGTGGTACTACCTCGCCGACTCCTGGATCTTCGTGGGCTCGATGCTCGCGACGTACGCGATGGCCCGGGGCTGGGTCGAGTTCTGGCTCTGCTGGATCGCGGTGGACCTGGTCGGCGTCCCCGAGCTGATCCACTTCGGCTACTACCCCTCCGCGATCCTCTACGGCGTCTACGCCCTGTTCGTGATCTGGGGCTTCACCGTCTGGCTCCGCATCTCCCGCACCGCGGCCGAGCCGCGACCGGCCGTCCAGCCGGCCGCGGCCTGACCCCTCACACCGTTTCGAGCACCTTCTCCGGCTGCTCTTTCTCGGTGGCCTTGCCGCGGCGCAGCATCCAGAGGCTCAGTGGGACGCCGGCTGCTACCAGGGCGGCTGCGATGATCAGGGAGAACTGGTAGCCCTCCAGGAAGCGGTGGAGTTCGGCGCCCTCGGCCGCGTTGGCCCGGTTGCTCAGGATCGCGCCGAGGACCGTCACGCCCAGCAGGCCGAAGACCTCGCGGGAGACGTTGAGCATCCCGGAGGCGATGCCGGCCCGGCCGGGCGGGAGCGCGTCGACCACCACGGTGCTGAGCGGGATCAGCAGGCCGCCGCCGACGCCGTAGAGCGCGAACCAGGGCAGCAGGTCGGCGTACGAGGTGCCCTCGCCGTACTGGGCGATGCCGGCGATCGCGGCGGCCATCACGGCGAGACCGAAAGCGGTCACCCGGGCCACGCCGAAGCGGGCTTCGAAGCGAGGTGCCAGGACCGCGCCGATCGCCGTGATGATCGCCATCGGGACGAAGGCCGCACCGGCGCCGGTGGGCGAGAACCCGAGGACGTTCTGCAGGTAGATCGCCATGTAGAAGTAGATGCCGAACACGCCGAACGCCCACAGGCCCATCGCGAGCAGCCCGCCGGTGAACATCCGCGAGCGGAAGAACGAGAGCTCGACCATCGAGTCGGCGTTGCGGCTCTGCACGACCAGGAACGCCACGGCGGCAAGGGCGGCCACGCCGAACGAACCGAGGATCAATCCGGAGGTCCAGCCCTCCGCGTCGCCCTCGATCAACGCGTACGTCAGGGCGAAGAGTGAGAGAGACGATGTGATCAAGCCGGCGGGGTCGAGGCGCCGCAAGGCGCGAGTGACCCCGGACGCGCGGCCGGTCGCCCGCTTCGCCGCGTCGTGCGAGGCCGGGACGCTGAAGAGGGTGATCGCGAGCGTCGCGAGGCCGATCGGCAGGTTGATCAGGAAGATCCAGCCCCACGAGACGTGCTCGCTGAGCACGCCGCCGGTGAACGGACCGACCGCGAGGGCGAGCGCGCCGACGCCGCCCCAGACGCCGATCGCGGTGCCGCGCTCCTTCGGATCCGGGAACAGCTCCTGGAGCAGCGCGAGTGAGGCGGGCGCGAGCAGCGCGGCGCCGATGCCCTGCACGGCGCGGGCCCCGATCAGCAGGCCCTGGCTGTCGGCGAGGCCGGCCGCGACCGACGCGAGGGTGAAGACCACCAGTCCGGACAGGAACGCGAGCCGGGTGCCGAGCACGTCCGCGATGCGACCGCCGGCCAGGAGCAGCCCGGCGAAGACCAGGATGTACGAGCTGGTGATCCATTCCAGGCCCGCGATGCTCAGTCCGAGATCGCGTTGAATGCTGGGTAATGCCACGTTGACGACGTTGTTGTCCAGGTACGTCATGAACGTACCGAGCGCTACCGCTACGAGCGCCCACCACTTCTTCTGCATCGACCTCTCCCCCTGTACGGCGTACATATACAACGTACATGTACCTCGTACATGAGACCTGTACGTTGTATGGTTGTCAAGTGACGGGTGATCGACTTACCAAGGCGGCAGTGGCCGAGCGGGCCCTGCGGCTCGCTGACTCCGAGGGCCAGGAGGCGGTCACGATCCGCCGGCTCGCCAAGGAGCTCGGCGTCACCCCGATGGCGCTGTACTGGCATTTCAAGAACAAGGACGAACTGCTGCTCGGCGTCATCGACCACGCGCTGTCCGAGGTTCGCGCCGACCCGCAGGCCGGCGACCCGTGGCAGAAACGGCTGCGGACGCTGTTCGAGACCGTGGTCGGCGTGATGCGCGAGCACCCGTCATTGCCGAGCCTGCTGTTCGCGGTCGACAAGACCCAGACGGGCAGCTTCGCGCGCGCCACCGACGACACCCTCGCCCTGCTCAGCGACGCCGGTTTCACACTCGAAGAGGGATATTGGGTCGCCACCCACCTGCTGCACGCGGCGATCGGCCTGGTGTCCGGCCAGCCGGGCTGCCCGCCGGGGGTCCCGGCCGACCAGACCGAGGAGTGGCGCCGCCAGAAGCGGATGCAGATGTCACTGCTGCCGTCCGACCGCTATCCGAAGCTGGTCGAGTACGCGGCGTCGTACGAAACCGAGCCGGACATGGATCGGTACTACGCGTTCTGCATCGACCTGATCGTCGGCGGCGTCGAGACGATGGCCGCTTCCCGGTAGACATCTCCACAGCACCACGGCGGCCGCCCCATGGACGGCCGCCTTTGTCGTTCATAGGGCTGCATCTTTTTCCAATCGGCGAGCAAGCTCTTCCAACGTGTGCAAGAAGTTGCTAGCTTGCGTTCCAATGTGAACGCAGGATTACGCCCGTCCCCTTGCTGAAACAACGCCATCCCCGACGTTGGAGGCTCCGCCGTGCCTAAAACCCCCCGATCTCCGCTGCGACGACGATTGCTGGCCGCCCTTGCGGCCGTACCCATGCTTCTTGTGCTCTTTCCGCCGCTGGCAGCGCTTGCGGCGAACTCGCTGACCGTCTACTACCAGCCGGCGACCACGTGGACCGCGGTGAACGTGCACTACGCACCCACCGGCGGGTCGTGGACCACCACGCCCGGTGTGGCGATGAGTGCCGACAGCTGTGCCGGGTGGTTCCGCAAGGAGATCAATCTCGGTGATGCGACCGGCGCCCAGCTGACGTTCAACAACGCGGCCGGGACCTGGGACAACAACTCCGGGCGCAACTACAGCGCCGGCACCGGCGTGGTGACGATCGCCGGCGGCACGGTGGGGTCGGCGGTTCCGTGCGGGACGGCCAACACCGCGTCGATCTACTACAAGACCGCGTGGACCGCGACGTATCTGCACTGGGCGCCCGCCGCGGGTTCCTGGACCATCTCCCCCGGCGTGGTCATGAACGAGACGGCCTGTGCGGGCTGGGCTCTGAAGACGGTCAGCCTGGGCAGCGCGAGCGCGCTGCAGGCGACGTTCAACAACGGATCGGGTACGTGGGACAACAACTCCGGGCAGAACTACCGGCTCGGTGCCGGGGTGACCACGGTGAACGGTGGTGTCGTAACGGGGAACACGAGCTCACCGTGTGCCGCCGTCTCGCCGTCGCCGTCGGTCTCCGCTTCCGTTTCGCCGTCGGCTTCGGTGTCCCCGTCGGCTTCTGTCTCGCCGTCGGCCTCTGTTTCGCCGTCGGTGTCGCCCACCGTTTCGCCCACGCCGTCGACCTCCACGCCGGCGACCACCGGCTCGATGCTCGGTGGTGACCCGCGCAAGGACAGCATCTACTTCGTACTGACCGCGCGGTTCTACGACGGGGACAGCGCCAACAACCGGGGTGGCAGCCAGAACACCAAGTCCGGGAACGCGGCGAACAACGACCCGATGTTCCGCGGCGACTTCAAGGGCCTCGTCGACAAGCTGGACTACATCAAGGCGCTCGGATTCTCCGCCGTCTGGATCACGCCGGTGGTGCTGAACCGGTCGGACTACGACTACCACGGTTACCACGGGTGGGACTTCTACGAGGTGGACCCGAGACTGGAGTCGGACGGTGCGTCGTACCAGGATCTGATCGACACGGCGCACGCCAAGGGATTGAAGATCTACCAGGACGTGGTTTTCAACCACACCTCCCGCTGGGGTGCGAAAGGCCTGTTCACGCCGACCGTTTACGGCGTCCGGGACAGCCAGTGGAGCTGGTACTACAGCGAGAAGGTGGCCGGCAAGGAGTACAACCCGCTTGAGGAGAACGCCACCGGCAACACGTACAACGGCGATCTGTGGAGCAGCACCGCACCGGCCGGCAACACCTGCCCCAACTACGGCCTCGCCACCGGGGCGAAAAGCAGTGAGGGGTACGCGCTCTACAACTGCCAGTGGCCGTCACCGACCGCCAAGATGTTCCCCGCCGATCTGTTCCACCAGTGCTGGATCGGCAACTGGGAGGGTGAGGACGCGCGGTCCTGCTGGCTGCACGAGGACCTGGCCGACCTGAACACCGAGAACGCGACAGTGCAGAACTACCTGATCGGCGCGTACAAGAAGTACATCGACATGGGCGTGGACGGTTTCCGCATCGACACGGCGGTGCACATCCCGCGCGTCACCTGGAACCGCAAGTTCCTTCCGGCTCTGCAAGCGCACCTCACGTCGAAGTACGGCGCCACGAAGGCCAAGGACTTCTACATCTTCGGCGAGGTCGCCGCGTTCGTGAACGACAAGTGGAACCGCGGCTCGGTGAACCACTCGGCGCAGTTCTTCACCTGGAAGGAACGCAAAGAGTACTCCTCCGACGACGTCGCTGCCGCGCTCGAACAATTCAACTACGAGAACAACCTGGGTACGGGAAATCAGCCCACCAGCACAAACGCATTCCTGTCGGGGAACAACTACCACGCGCCGGACTACAGCCAGTTCTCCGGCATGAACATCATCGACATGCGGATGCACATGAACTTCGGTGATGCGTCGAACGCGTTCTACAACGGCAAGGACTCCGACGACTCGGTGAACGACGCCACGTACAACACGGTCTACGTCGACTCGCACGACTACGGGCCGAACAAGTCGTCGACCCGATATGCCGGTGGCACCGACGCGTGGGCCGAGAACATGACGCTGATGTGGACGTTCCGCGGCATCCCGACGCTGTACTACGGCTCGGAGATCGAGTTCAAGGCCGGCCAAAAGATCGACTGCGGTCCGTCGTGCCCGCTGGAGACGACCGGCCGGGCGTACTACGGCAGCCATCTGGCCGGCTCGGTGACCGCTTCTGATTACGGTGTTGTCGGCTCGTCCAGTGGAGCGGTCGCCACGACGCTGTCGCAGCCGCTGGTCAAGCACCTGCAGCGGCTCAACCAGATCCGGCGTGCGGTGCCGGCGTTGCAGATGGGCCAGTACTCGACCGAGGGCGTCAGCGGCGGGATGGCGTACAAGCGGCGGTACACATCCGGCAGCGTGGACAGCTTCGCGCTCATCTCGGTGTCGGGCGGCGCGACGTTCAGCGGCATCCCGAACGGTACGTATGTCGACGCGGTCACCGGCGACACGAAGACGGTGACGGGTGGTTCGCTCACGATCAGCCTCAACCAGAAGGGCAACCTGCGGGTGTACGTGCTGTCGCAGTCCGGCAACCCGGCCCCGGGCAAGGTCGGAGCAGACACGACCTACCTCAAGTAGACAAAAGAGCCGCGTCTACCCGTCTCGATTCGCCCTGCCTCGACTCGACTTGACTGAGCTCGACTCCGCTTCGTCCCGACTCGACTTGATGCAAGTCAAGTCAACACGTTCTGGGCAACATGTGGATCGCGTCAATACGTGGACCAATGCAGTAAGCGCGCCGTCGGCAGTTCGCCGGCGGCGCGCCGCGTAGGAGCCGCAGCGCACAGCGTTTGGGCCCCGCAGGCGGCCGCGTTTGGGGCCGGGGCGCACCACGTTTGGGCCCAGCGGCGGGCCGCCTTTGATGCCGGGGCGCACAACGTCTCCGGACGGTCCTCACTGAGGGTGAGGGATTTGGCCGGGCGCGCCTTGAACTCTGCTCGATCTTGGAGACCTGTGGGTGCTCTGGCCCCCACAGGTCTCCACAAAGCCAGCGCACTCCACCTTTGTGGTGGCAGTGAGTCACCGGGAGTTCGCATACCACCCGAAATCGACACGCCGCGGCGGCGGGCTCCCGGAAGTCGTGAGTTTGTGGTCGATCGGACGGCCGAACCGCACAAGATCGCCGCCAATCACTCGGCGCATCCGGACAAACTAGACACCGGGTCGCCACTTCGGCCGGGAATTGCGACTCGGCCTGCGGACAACACGATCGCTTGATGGCGGGACATACCGGTCGGCCCGATCGGCCGTCGACTCTTCAGACGCCCGCCCTCTCGCGCAAGCGCCCGCCTTCTCGCGCAAGCGCCCGCCTTCTCGCGCAAGCGCCCGCCTTCTCACGCAGGCGCCTACCCGCTCGCGCAAGCGCCCGCCCTCTCGCGCAAGCGCCCGCCTCCTCGCGCGGGTGGTTGGCTTCTTGTCAGGTGGTTGCCTTTTCGCGTAGCGCCTCGGCTACCGCCTCGCGTACTCGCTCGTCCTCGCGCTTCCTGCGCGTGGCACGACGGCGACGGGTCAGGATCACGCCGGCGGTCACGAGTGCGATCACCACGGCCAGCAGCACGGTCAGCGGCCACGGGAATGCCCACACCCGGGCTGTCGCGGTCACCGGGTCCAGGGATGTCGTCGAGCCGGACGCGTCGGTGAGCAGTGGGGTCAGGGTTGCGGTGGCGGAGAGCAGGACTGCCGGGGAGACGTCGTGGACGGGTACGGTCACCGTCCAGGATTCGCCGGGCAGCAGCTCCGGCGGGGAGTCGATCGTGCCGGCGTCGGTGCGCAGCCAGCCGAACGGGCCGGCGATCGACACGTGCTGGCGGGCCGACTCGACCGCGTTGCCGGTGTTGCGGATCGTGTAGCTCACCGTGGCGTCGCCCTTGCCGAAGGCGCCGGCCACAGAGCCCTCGGGCGAGCCGTCAAACTGCACCTTGAGATCTTCAACTGCCAGACCGGGTACGAGATCACCGCCCACCCGCAGCTTGATCTTGATGCCGAGGCGGCGCTCGACGTTGATGGTCTCCTGGGAGGCCTGGGTCAGCGACGTCAGGATGCCGCCCACGTAATCGCCGGGTGTCGCGTTCGCCGGAACGTCCACGGTGAACGGGACCTCGGCCGAAGCGCCGGCCGGGACCGTCACCTTCGCGGCGGAGGCGTGCACCCACGCGCCGATCGCCACCGACTTCTTGTCGGCGGTGAGCAGGTCGAGCTGGCCTTCGCCGGTGGTGTACCCATCGGCGCTGTAGACGGCGAGCGTGATCGGCGCGGTGCCGTGGTTCGCCACCACCAGGGCGTCCGAGGCCTTGGCGCCGGCGTTGACCGCGTAGGTGTAACTGGACCGGTCGGCGCCGTAACTGTTCGACGCGGTCCGTACCGTCCAGGTCACGTCACCGTCGGCGGCGAGAGCGGGCGTGCCCAGCGACAGGGCCGCGACAACGGCCGCCAGAACCAAAGCGATGCGCATCAAAATCCTTAGTGGACAGCGGTGGGGCGGCCGCCCGGAGACGACCGCCCCGCCAACCGAATCAGCTGCTCAGAGCAGTGATCGTGAGGGTCGTACGGTAATTGCCCTTGGCGACGTCGGCCGGGATCTTCAGATCCAGGTCGGCGCCGAGACGGGCGGAGCCACGGGCGTGGCCCTGCGCGGCGGAACCGAGGCCACGGGAGACCGACAGGCCCTTGCCGTCGGTGCCGAACCCGGACTCGACGGCAGCGCCGGCCGAGGCACCCGCACCGGCGTCGGCGACGAACGGCGCCCAGCCCAGGTACGAGCCGGAGAACGTCTTGTCGGCGTCCTTGAAGTCGCCCACGCTGGCCGAGAGCGACCACGGCGAGAGGGAGCGCCGCGAGTCCGACACCTTGATCGGGTTGATCTTGCCGGCCGCGGTGAAGTAGTCACCCGGCTGCTCGACCGCGGTGCCGAGGTCGACCAGGCCGTTGTATCCGTCGATCGTCCAGCCGAACTCGCCCGGCTTCGCGTTCGGGACGTTGACCTGGATGTCCTGGCTGTCGCCGTGGTACGGGTGAACCGTCACCTTGTCGACGACCGAACCGACCGGCTGGGCCTCGGTGGTGTTCGTGCAGGACGAACCGAGCTCGACCGACGCGTTCGGCGCGGCGCAGGAGCCGCTGCGGATGTTCTCCACGACGAGCTTGTCGCTGCGGACGCCGACCTTCACGTAGGAGCGGACGTGCTCCTGGTTCTGGACCGAGCTGTACCAGTAGTCGCTCGGCTTCAGCGGGTCGGGCCCGTTGGTGCCGCTGGCGTCCGGCTTCGTGATGTCGTAGTACTTCGAGCCCGAGGCCGAGTTCGCGGTCACGTACAGCACGCCGCCGGGACCGGCGAAGACGTCCTCGGCAGCGGGCTGCTCGGCCGCGTTCGCCTTCTCGCCGTTCTTGATCAGGTAGCTGCGGGCGTAGACGTGGTCGTGGCCCTGCAGCACCAGGTCGACACCGAGGTCGGAGAACGTCTTCGGGAAGTCGGTCCGGCGAACCTTGGCGTCCGAGTCCTTGGCGTGCGAGGCGGCCGAGTAGATCGAGTGGTGGTAGACCAGCACCGTCCACTTGGCGTCGCCGCCGTGCTGCTTGACCACGTCGGTGACGTACGCGACGTGCGCCGCGTCGCCGCCGCCGCCCTGTGAGGTGGCGTAGCTGTTGCTGTTCAGGTCGATGAACAGCGTGTCCTTGTAGATGTACCAGTAGTCGCCACCGGACGTGTTCGACGCCGGCTGGCCGTTGGAGTAGTACGCGGCCGAGCGGTCCGTGTTCGGGGTGAACAGGTGCTGCTCGTACGCCTTACCGCCGACGTCGTGGTTGCCGATGGTGGCCACCCACGGGTACTGGCGCAGCTTGTCGGAGGCCAGGAAGGCGTTCCACTGCGACTCGGTGTTTGCCGTCTCGACCTGGTCACCGCCGGAGACGAGCAGTTCGGCGTTCGGGTTGGCGGCCAGCGACACGTCGAGGGTGTCAGTCCAGCCGGCCTGGTCCTTGGCGACGTTGCCGGACGCGCCGATCTGCGGGTCACCGTAGAACAGGAAGTCGTAGTCGCCTTCGAAGTCCTGCGTCTTGAAGGCGTACGCCGACGACCAGTTGCCCTCGGAGCCCACCCGGTACGAGTACGCGGTGTTCTCCTTGAGCCCGGTGATCGTGGCGTGCCGGTTGTAGCCGCCGCTCGTGGCGATGTTCGCGGCACCGACGGCGGCGAACGTCGCCGCGGTCGCCGGGAACTCGCCGTTCACCAGGTCGGCGGTGGGCGCCAGCTGGATGGCTTGGGCGTTGTCAGCCGACGAGTACCAGCTCACGATGCGCTGGGTCTCGTTGGCGCCGACGCCGAGGATGACGCTGCTCAGGGTGGCGGTGTCGGCGGCGAGGGCCGGGGTGGCCACTCCGCTGCCGAGGGCGACCGCTACGCCGAGGACCGCGGCCGTGGCGCTTGCGGCGACACGACGGCGGCGGGACAGATGGGTTCTCACCGGTGTCCGTTCCTTTGGATCAAGCGATACCGCTGATGAGAGAAAACGCTTCCCATTGGGAAAGAAGAGAAGCGGGGATCAAGGTCGTCCCGTGTCCTGAACCGCAGGTGAACAAGATCAAGATCAACGGTGCTCAGGACGCGAAGATCCGCTCGACGAACCAAATGAGCCCCATCACAGCGACGCCCGCGCAGAGCAGCCCGGTCACCCAGTTGCCGGCCCGCGGCGCGCGCCGGCGCAGCAGCGTCAGCGCCGGGAAGACCAGCAGGATCAGGCCGATCTGCACACTTTCGATGCCCACGTTGAAGACCAGCAGCGACCACAGCAACGTCCACGACCAGGCCTCGTCGATGCCGAGCGCCCCGGCGAACCCGAGCCCGTGCACCAGCCCGAAGAGGAACACCACGGCGAGCCGGCCCCACCCGGCGCCCGGGCTCACGGAACCCCCTCGACGCACCTGGACGAGATGCCACCCGGCCACCACGGCGATCGACAACGCGATGATCGGCTCGACCACCCGGGCCGGCACCGAGACCAGCCCGAGAGCGGCGAGTACGAACGTCACCGAGTGCGCGACAGTGAACGCGGTCGCCGCGAGGACGATCTCCCGCAGTCGTCGCGAGCCGGCGATCAGCGCCAGCAGGAACAGAATGTGGTCGATGCCGAAGAGCAGGTGCTCGGCGCCGAGCACGAAGAACTCGCCGAACCGCTGCTGCCAGCTCTGCGCGGTGGAGAAGACCGGGTTCCCGGCGTCGAGCGCGGCGCTGCCGTCCCGGCCGTCGATCTCGTACGTGACGATCGTCTTGGTGTCGCGGACGTATGTCTCGGCGTCCGGGAAGAGTCCACTGCGGATCTCGTGCTCACCGGTGCGCTGCGCACACGTCCAGTCGAGCACCAGCGTCGTGTACGGCACTCCTTCGCGCGTACCCAAGGTAAACGGCCCGGAGGCCGACGGCGCGCAAGCGTCTCCGCCCGCGGTGACCGAGAAACGGTCGGTGACATATCCGAGAGCCGCGGCCGAGTGCGCGTTGAGCGCGGCGGCCTGAGCGGCGGCGTCGCCGGCGTCGAAGGCCGCGGTGCCGTCCTGGAAGAGCTGGTCGTCGTCGCGGTAATCGGCGGCGGAGACGACGAGGAGGTCGTATTCGAGTTCGAGCGCGGTCCGGACGTGGCCGGACTCCCCGGGCGTGACGTCGGCGTAGACGGTGGAGGAGAACCCGTGGGCGAGCGCGGGACCTGCCATGGCCGCGGAGGCGAAAGCACAACCAAAGGCCAGGGCGAGGGTACGGAGGAGAAGGTGTCGCACGGCGGGACACGCTGCACCCCTCGGGTTAACAAGATCAAGATGTTGGGCGAACCGCTGGAGACATCCTGGCCGTGGCGTTCCGGATGTGGATCACACCCGTGTAGGAAAGGACCCGTGTTCCGCCCCTTAGCCGCGTCTCTCGTGGCCGCTCTCCTGCTCACCGGCTGCTCGTCCACCGACGACTGGTCCGATCCACGGCCGGTTCCGGTCCCGATCGGCGCGCTCGGCGCCGGCTTCGTCGACACCGCCTCGCTGCCCGCCCCCGAGTCGACGATCACGCCCAGCCCCGGCTCGTGGGACGGCGTGCATCCGCCCGAGGGTTACCGCGTGGTGCTGCTCACCACCGGTTCTGACGCCCCGACCTCGGCTCTCGTCACCGCCGTGACGGAGTGGGCCGACGCGGAGGAGGTGTCGTTGCGGACCGTCACGGCGGACGCCGCCAACCCGGTCGACGGCATCGTCGAGGCGATGGATCTGAAGCCGGATCTCGTGGTCAGCGCCGGCGACGGCCTGGTCGACCCGCTCGCGCTGGTCACGCCGAACCACCTGGACCAGCAGTTCCTGGTCGTCGGCGCCGAGCTGGCCGAGCCGACCGGCAACGTCACGGCGGTGGACTGGACCGGCGCGTCGTTCCGCGGCGAGGGACTGGGTGCGGCCTCCGCGTACGACCCGGCGTCGTTCACCGCCGAGCGCAGCGCGCGGGCCATCCGGGCCGGCGCGGCTGCCGTTCTGCACCAGGTGACCGGGTTCGTCATCTGGATCAGCTGAGCGTCTTTATTCCCGCCACTCTCGTGAAAAACGCGACCTCGCCGTTAACCCTAGTTCGGCCATAGGATTTGCGGGATAACGAGAACGGGGAGTCGCCATGTCCTTGCACCTCGCCCTGGAGGTCGACGGTGACGGCGCCGACGTCGCCGCCCTGACCGCACACGTGACAGCGGCCGAGGCCGCCGGATTCGCGCTGGTCACGATCGCGGACTCGCCGCTGCCACCCGCTGACGGCAGCGTGCGGATCGAGGCTGGTGTCCGGGCCGCGTACCTGTCCCGGCGCACCACCCGGATCGGCCTCGCGCCCACCCTGCACGCCAGCGTGACCGAGCCGTTTCATCTGGCCACGCAGCTGGCCTCACTCGATCACGCCTCGCTCGGCCGGGCCGCCTGGGTGGTCGGCGCGGAGAGCTCCGCCGCCGCGGCCGCGACCGTCGGCGAACCCGTGCTGACCGGATCTGATCTGCGGCGGGAGATCGCCGACGTGATCGACGTGGCCCGGCAGCTCTGGGACTCGTGGGAGGACGACGCGGTGATCCGGGACCGGGCCACCAGCCGGTTCCTCGACCCGGACCGGGTGCACCACGTGAACTTCACCGGTGCGCGCTTCACCGTGAGCGGGCCGCTGATCACACCCCGGCCACCGCAGGGCCAGGTCGTGGTGATCGGCGCGGACACCCTCGGTGTCACGTCGCGACTGGACATCGCGCTGGTCGACACCGCCGACACCGCCGCCGGCCTCGGCGAGCTGACCGAACGCACCGCGCTGGCCAGGGCCGACGGCGCCGCGCTGGTCTTCGCCGATCTGCCGTCCGCCGACGCGTCGCTGCTGCGCCACCTGGATGGGGTGGTGGACGGTGTCCGGATCCGCGTGGCCGACATTCCGCTGGTCACCGATCTGCTGAAAACACGCCCGCCTGCCGGGCCGACCCTGCGGGACACCCTCGGGCTGCCCCGGCCCGCCAACCAGTTCGCCGTCGCCGGTTAGGAGCCCGAACATGTCACGCCAGCTGCACCTGGGAGTGTTCTTCACCGGCGTCGGGCCCCAGCTCATCTGGACCGATCCGGCCTTCGCGGCACACACCCACATCGACACTTTCGTACGCACGGCGCAAACCTTGGAACGCGGGCTGTTCGACGCGTTCTTCCTGGGTGAGGGCTTGCGCGTACGGGAGAATCGCGGGCGAATCCACGAGCTGGACGTCGCCGGACGGCCTGACGCGATCACGCAGCTCGCGGCCCTGGCCGCGGTGACCGAGAAGATCGGGCTGGTCGCCACCCAGAACACCACCTACAACTACCCGGCCGACCTGGCGCGCCGCCTCGCCTCGCTGGACGTGGTGTCCGGCGGCCGGGCCGGCTGGAACATCGTGACCACCGACAACGCGTGGACCGGCGAGAACTTCCGGCACGGCGGCTGGCTGCCGCACGAGCGCCGGTACGAGCGGGCCGAGGCGTTCGTCGCGACGGCCCGTGAGCTGTGGGCGGGCCAGTCCGTCGACCGGCACACCGACCTGATCGACGTGACGGCCACGCCGACGGTGACCGGGCGGCCGGTTCTCTTCCAGGCCGGCGACTCCCCCGGCGGCCGTGAGCTGGCCGCGAAACACGCCGACGTCGTCTTCTCCGCCAACACCGACTTCGACAAGGCCGTGGCGTACGCCGCTGACCTGCGGGAACGCCTCGCCAAGCACGGACGCTCGGCGGATTCGCTGCGCATCCTCCCGGGCGCGCAGGTGATCATCGGCGACACCCCGGCCGAGGCCGCCGAGAAGGCCGAGTGGCTCAAACGGGAGCAGGTCAACGGGCCGCGGGCCATCGCGTTCCTGGAGCAGTACTGGGGCAAGGACCTTTCCGGGTACGACCCGGACGGCCCGCTGCCGGACGTCGAGCCGGCCGAGGGCGAGCTTGATCCGTCCCGCGGCACCATCGCGATTGAGCACCGCACCGGCAAGCGGGAACGCATCGCCGAGTGGCGGAGCTGGGGCCTGTCCATCCGTGAGCTGGTGCTCAGGGTGACGCCCCGGCACAACGCGTTCATCGGCACGCCCGGCCAGATCGCCGACGAGTGGACGCGGTACCTGGAAGCCGGCGCGGTGGACGGCTTCAACGTCGTGCCGCAGCAGCTGCCCGGCACGATCGACGACCTGGTCGACAAGCTGGTCCCGGCGCTTCAGGAACGCGGCGTCTACCGGACCGCGTACTCCGGCTCGACCCTGCGTGAGCACCTGGACCTGCGGTGACCCGCTTCCTGTCCACCATCGCCTCGGCCGGTGGGCACCCGGGCCCGTACGAACTGGCCCTGGATCCCACCCGATCCACCCTGGACACCGCCCGGCTCGTGGCACAGCGCGCCGAGGCGGCCCGGATCGACGCGCTCTTCGTGCCGGACCTGCTGGTCTTCGGCGCGCAGGGCACGATCGGGGCACAGGAGCCGCTGATGTTCGTGGCCGCCCTCAGCCAGGTCACCTCGAAGGCCGGGCTGATCGCGACCGTGTCGACCACGTTCCATCACCCGTTCAACCTGGCCCGGCTCTTCGGCACGCTGGACCATCTCAGCAACGGCCGGGCCGCGTGGAACCTGGTCACCTCGTCGATCGGCGAGCAGAACTTCGGTCCCGGCGGGCTGCCGTCGCCGGAGCAGCGGTACGCCCGCGCAGCCGAGACGATCGAGGTGGTGAACGCGCTCTGGGACAGCTGGAAACCGGGCTCGCTGCGGCTCGGACCGGGCGGCAAGGCGGTACTCGACACGTCGCTGATCAAGCCGGTGAACTTCGAGGGCGAGTTCTTCAGCGTCGAGGGACCGATCAACATCCCGCCGCTGCCGCAAGGCCGGCCGGTGCTCATCCAGGCCGGCCAGTCCGCTGCCGGGATCGCACTGGGCGCCCGGTACGCCGAAGTGGTGTTCACCGCGCTGGCGACACTGGCCGACGCGCATCGGTTCACCTCGGAGATTCGGGCACAGGCCGGGGCGTTGGGGCGTACCCAAGGGCCGTTGATCTTCAGTTCTTTCCATGCGACGTTCGGGGCTTCTGAGTCGGAGGCTCAGCGCCTGGTCCGGGAACGGCGGGAAGCGATCGACTACGAAGCCGGACGCGCCCTGGTCGCGGACATGCTCGGCGGCGGCGTGGATCTGACCGAGGCGAAGCTGGACGAGCCGCTGCCCGAGGTCCTGATTCCGGATATTTCTGGCATCAACCGGCGGCGAGGGCGAGCCGAGATCTTCAGCCGGCTGATCCGGGAAGGCCGCACGCTGCGCGAACTCATCCAGGCAGCGCAGGACACCGGGCACTGGTCGGTGGCCGGGACGCCGGAGCAGCTCGCCGACGCGGTCGAGGAACGGTTCCGGGCCGGTGTGCTGGACGTGCTGTCGCTGGGTGGGCTGGCCGACGACCGTACCCATGATTTCGTCGTTAATGGTCTGCTCCATGAGCTGCGCAAACGCGGCATCGTGAAGGATGACTACCGGGGCGCGACACTGCGCTCGAATCTCGGCCTGGAGGAACCCACATGATCGACGTCGTGGTGGTCGGCGGTGGAGCGATGGGCTCCGCGGCGGCGTGGCAGCTGGCCCGGCGCGGCAAGGACGTGCTGCTGCTGGAACGCTTCGCGCCGGGCCATCACCAGGGCGCCTCGCACGGCGCGTCCCGGATCTTCCGGCTCGTCTACGCGGAACCCGATTACATCGCGCTCGCCCGCCGCGCCCTGACGCTCTGGTCCGAGCTCGAGTCGGCGACCGGCACCGACCTGCTGGATCTGACCGGCGGCGTCGATCACGGCGATCCGGCGCTGGTCGAGCCGATCGCCGCCGCGATGGATGCCGCGGGCGTTCCCGGCCAGTGGCTCGCCCGCGACGAGGCCGCCGAACGCTGGCCCGGCCTGCGCTTCGACGGTCCGGCCTTCTTCCACCCCAGCACCGGCCGGGTGCACGCGGACCATGCGGTCACCGCCCTGCAGGCGGCCGCCGCCTCGCAGGGCGCGGTGGTCAAGCACGAGACTCCGGTCCGGCACATTGTTGTACGCGGAAACGACCACGCCGAGGTCGTCACCGATGACGGTGTGGTGCACGCGCGCCGGGTGGTGGTGGCGGTCGGAGCGTGGACGTCCAAGCTGCTGCCGTTTCCGGTTTCGTTGACGGTGACGCAGGAGCAGCCGGCGCATTTCACCCCGCTTTCCGAGGACGTCCGGTGGCCCAGCTTCATCCACCACGGGCACGAGGTCTACGGCATGCTCACGCCGGGTGAGGGCGTGAAGGTCGGCCTGCACGGCACCGGCATCCCGGTCGACCCGGATTCGCGCGACTTCGCCGCCGAGCCATCGCGTGCCGCGCAGCTGGCCGATTACGTCCGCTCGTGGGTGCCGGGCGTGGATCCGGCGACGGCCGCGCCGATCAGCTGCACCTACACCACGACGCCGACCTCGGACTTCATTGTCGACCGGACCGGTCCGCTGGTGGTTGCCGCCGGATTCTCCGGGCATGGGTTCAAGTTCACGCCGGCGATCGGTGAGCTGGTCGCCGACCTGGCCGGTGGGGCATCGGGGCCGCACCGGTTCTCGTTCGCCGCCCGTGATGTGCATCCCTAGATCACCCATCGGGACGAAACCGCGCATAGCCTCGAAGCAGCGGAACAGGAGCACCCACATGACCATGCGATCGGCGCTCGAACCACTACGGCTGCGACGGGTCTTCGGGTCCTTCCCGACCGGCGTGACCGTCCTCGCCGCGCTGGTCGACGGGGTGCCCACCGGCCTCGCCGCCAACTCGTTCGTCTCCGTGTCGCTCGACCCGCCGATGGTCTCGGTCTGCGTGGCGCACACCTCGACCACCTGGCCGGTGCTCCGGGAGGCCGCGCGGATCGGGGTGAGCGTCCTCGGCGCCCACCAGGAGAACGCCGGCCGGCAGCTCAGCGCCCGTGACACCGACCGGTTCGCGGCGCTGGACTGGCAGGCCAGTGCCGACGGCGCGATCCTGCTCGACGGCTCCAGCGCGTGGCTGGACTGCTCCATCGAGCAGCAGATCCCGGCCGGTGACCACGACATCGTGCTGCTGCGGGTCCACGACCTGGACGCCGACCCGGACGTCGCGCCCCTGGTCTTCCACGGCAGCCGGTACCGCCGCCTACTAGATTCACCCCCGTGAGATTCTTCCCGCACTCGGCAGCAGGCTGGACGATCGCCGTCTTCGGCGTCATGGCAGCGCTCTTCGGCGCCCTCGGACTGGCCTTGCCGTCGGTCGTGCTGGACAACATGGGCCTCGCCTCGATCCCGGCGAACCAGCGCTCGCAGTTCGACTACACCCGCGTCTTCCTGGCGGCGTCGTCGATGGCGTCGCTGAACATGGGCGTGTACTACGTGGTGGCCGCCGCGACCGAATGGCGGCCGTTCTTCCGCTTCACGGTCCCGTTCCGGCTGCTGACGTTCACGGTGTTCACGGCCCTGGTGGTGACCGAGGTGGCGCCGTCCGGCTTCATCGGGGTGGCGCTGTGGGAGGCCGCCGGAGCGGTCGTCACCGGTCTGGCCCTGATCTACGACGCCCGCCGCGCCGCTCGGGTCAGCTCGTCCGAGGCCGCGCGGTAAGCAGCGACGACCGGGGACCGGCGGTGACCGACTCCAGGACGAACCCGGTCTCGTGCAGCAGCCGCTCCCAGTCCGCACGGGTGCGTTCCCGGCCACCGAGCAGCACCAGCATGTGCAGGTCCAGCAGGGCCGCCGGCCCGGACCCGGCATCCGGATCGAGGATCTGCTCGACGATGAACAGCCGGCCGTTGCCGGGCATCGCCTGCCGGCAGTTCGCCAGGATCACCCCGGCCCGCTCGTCGTTCCAGTCGTGCAGGATCTGCGACAGCACGTACGCGTCAGCGCCGGGCGGCACCTTGTCGAAGAAGTCGCCGCCGGCCGTGCCCACCCGGTCGGCCACCTCGGTCAACGCCGGTCCGGCGCTCTCCACGACGTGCGGCAGGTCGAAGACCACACCGGTCAGGTGCGGGTGCCGTGCCGCCAGCCTTGCCAGCAGCATGCCGTTGCCGCCGCCGACGTCGACCACCGACGTCACGCCGGACCAGTCGCGGTCGAGCAGCGGCAGCAGGCGTACCTCGACGAGCCCGGCCTGGCCCTGATCGAACCGTTCGGCCTCGGCCGGGTTCTCGGCCAGCCAGGCGAAGTACGGCATGCCGTAGACCTGGTCGAACCCGGCCGCACCGGTCCGGACCGAGTACGGCGCGGCCCCCCACGCCTGGTACGCCTCACCGCTCATCAACCCGGCCAGGTGGTGCAGCGAGCCGTCGGCGCCGGTGCACAGCAGCTCGCCCAGCTCGGCGAGGGCGAACAGGTCCGGGGCGGGCTCGGTGAACAGGCCCTCGCCGGCCAGCACCCGCAGGAACCGGCGCAGCGCGTCCGGATCGGCGCCGCGGTCCCGGGCCAGCTCGGGCAACGGCATCGGGCCGGCCGCCAGCCGGTCCGGTACGCCCAGCTCACAGACCGCGAAGATGGCCTGCGACACGAGATAGCCCATGATCTTGCGCCGAAGCTGGGCGTTGTTGTCCTGGTTCATGTCACGCTCCCGTCAGCGCTGGGAAGAGCGGGGTCTCGGCTGCCCCGCGCAGGTACGACGCTCCGGAGGTGCCGCCGGTCCCGGGCACCGTGCCGATGATGCGCAGCGTCAGGCCCCAGTGGCCGCGTTTCATCCGCCGCCAGGCCGCGTCCAGCCGGCGCATCTCACCGGCGAGCCGCTCGGCCGGCCCGGTGCCGCGAACGCGCAGGTAGACGTCCTGCGCGCAGGCCTCCTCGATCTGCCGATAGGTCACCGACTGGACCGCGCTACGGCCGGTGGTGAAGCCGCGGATCACCGCGAACACCTCGACCGGCATGGTGCCCAGCACCCGGAAGAGCGCGGACACCGCGCCCAGCCGTTCGGTGGCGGCGGCGAGCACATCCGCCGCGGCCGCGGGGTCGCCCTCGCCGGCGACGTCGGCCGCCTCCACCACCGAGCGGCCGATCTGCTCGTACATGGTCTCGAAGATCTGGATCGTGCGGATGAACATGATCTCGTCGTGCAGCCGGGTGGTGGGCAGCGCGGTTGTCGCCACCACGTCGGCCACGTCGCTCGCGACCTGATCCCGTACCGACTTGGCGGCTCGTTCCATCGCGTCGGCGAGGGCCGGCAGCGACTCGTCCGCGTCGGCGAGGACAGCGGCGACGCCCAGGTCCTCCAGCGGGAACGCGGGTGCGAGGACGTCGGCGCGGGTCAGCAGCCGGGCCACACCGCGCAGCCGGGCCCGGACCACCGCGTCCTCGTGGCCGAGCGCCGCCGCCTCGGTGGCGGCCAGCTCGGCGAGGGCCGCCACGCAGACCTCGTCCGTCGCGGATCGCCAGTCCGCCGGCGGCCGGGCTGCCGTCAGGGCCTGATGCGGTTCCAGCCCGGCATAGGTGGTGTACCCGCCGGTGTCCTGGTCACAGGTCATCGGCAACCACGCCGCGAGCCGGCCGGGCCGGGAACCGGGTACGGCGCCGGCCAGCTCGTCGCGGAGTCCGGCCAGGCGGGTGACGAGTTGCCGATCGGCGCTCATCCGGCCGGCCGCACACAGATGGGCGGTCGTTTCGGCGTACGGAAAGGTGGTTTTGATCGTGTGGAAGGTGTCGAGAGCCGCGTGCGCGGCAGAGCCGGAACGGTCCGCGGCGCTCGCGTTGGCCGCGCGGGCGCTCATCCCGCCGACGCCCACACCACGCTCGGTGAGCGCCGCCTCCGCGCCCAGAATCTCGGCCGGGAGCATCTCAGCCGACCGCCGGGACCAGGGAACGGACCGGGCGGCCGCGGCTGACCACGCTGGTGCGGTACTCGCACGGGCCGAGCGCGTCGAGCAGGACCTCGACGATCCGCTGCGGCTCGCACCGGGTCCCGCAGGTGAACGCGTCCATGAACAGCGATCCCGACTCGGGGTACGTGTGCACGGAGACGTGCGACTCGGACAGCACGTAGACGGCGGTCACGCCGGACGGCTCGAAGTTCTTCGTCTGCACGCCGCACAGCTCGGCGCCGGACTCCTCGATGCCGCGGCGGATCGCGTCGAGGATCAGCGCGTTGTCGGCGATGCGGTCGGGCGCGATGCCGGTCACGTCGCAGAGCACGTGGGTGCCGGTGAAGTCGTATTCGCTCACGCGGACCACCTCAACGCGTCCTCGGTCCATCGCATGCAGGCGCGGACCGAGGCCTCGACCTCCGCGGCGCCGGCGCCGGTCACGACGAAGGAGGCGACCGTGTCGGTCGAGGCCGTGGCGGCCTGATAGGTCTGTGGCAGGTCGTCCGGTGTGCTGTGCCGCAACACCGCAGGTGGCATGGGGATGTCCTTGATCTCTTCCAGGGTTCCGGCCCGGGGCGGCACCAGCAGGAAGCCGTAACGCTCCGGGTCGCGGGTGAACGTGGTGCCGCCGGCGTCCAGACCGGCTTGGTGGCGGAACCAGAGCTCCACCGGGTCGCGGCCGATGGCCAGGGTGAGCGTCTCGTAGATGTGTCCGCCGCCGAGACGGGCCGCGATCTCGCAGAAGTACAGCTCACCGCTCTGCTCGTGGCGGAACACTTCGAGATGGAACGGGGTCGGCCCGGTGGCCGGCATGACCGCGACGGCCCGCTCGGTGAAGTCCGTCAGCGCGGCCGCGAGCGGATCGTCGGCGTCCAGCTGCACGCTGCCCAGCGACGAGCCGTCGGTGAAGGACAGGCAGTCGTTGACGTACCGCGACGGCACCGCGACCAGCACTCGGCCGTCGCTCATCAGACCGTCCACGTGGTACACCAGGCCCGGCACGTACGACTCCACCAGCATGTCGTCCAGGCCGCGCTCGGCGATCAGCCGGAGCAGCCCGGCCTCGTCGGCGACGACCTCGACACCGCGCGAGCCGAAGCTCAGCCGGGGCTTGACAACCACCGGCCAGCCGGCGCTCGCGGCGAACGCGACGGCCTCCGCCGGCGTACCCGGCGCCAGGAACCGCGGGGTACGCACGCCCGCCTCCGCGGCCACCTTCATCCGGTGCTTGTCCCGGAAGACCAGCGCGTCGTCATAGCTCAGGCCGGCGATGCCGTGCCGGTCGCGGACCCGGGCGATGCGCAGGATGTCGTCCTCGGTGCCGTGCACGATGCTCGCCACCCGGCCGTCGCGGCACAGCCGGTCGAGATGATCGGCCACCTCGTCCGAGCCGGTGTAGTCCGCGACCGGGATGACCTCGCCGAACCGGCCGGCGTACCCGGGTGCCGCCGCCTCGCTGGTGATCAGGACGACCCGGTCCGCGACGTCCGCGAGCCAGCCGGCCAGCGGTGTGACCGAGGCCGGGATGCGATGGGCGACGACGATGAGGCCGGACTCAGGCCTGGGCATGAACGCTCCCCTCAGCCGGTGCCGCCGTGAATCTGCGGGCGAGCAGCAGGG
Source organism: Actinoplanes lutulentus (assembly GCF_003259845.1). Taxonomy (GTDB): domain Bacteria; phylum Actinomycetota; class Actinomycetes; order Mycobacteriales; family Micromonosporaceae; genus Actinoplanes; species Actinoplanes lutulentus. The sequence goes on along the minus strand of NZ_QLMJ01000005.1, from coordinate 257,770 downwards.
GCACACAGAGGAAGACGAACGCCGCCATGATCGCGAAGTAACCGAGGTCGCGCCCGCTCAGCAGCACACCGCCGGCGAACGGCCCGGCGAAGAAGCCGAGGTACCGGATCTCCGCGAACCCGAAGTAGGCGCCTTTGCGGTCGTCGGTCGCGATCTCGTGCACCGCGATGTCCGGCATCGGCAGCAGCACACCCTCACCGATCGTCCAGAACACGATGCCGAGGTAGAGAAGCGCGAGGCCGGCGAAGCCGCTCGCCCAGAAACAGAGGAACGCCGCCGCGAAGCCACAACATCCGATCAAGACCAATCCGGTACGCGAGATCCGGTTGGAGACCCAGTCGATCGGTACTTGGAAAGCCAGGGCCAGGATCGCGTTCGTGATGAACAGACCGGCGAAGTACTTGACCGCGTCGTCGCCCCACTCGCCCTTGATGTAGAGCGGGATGATCGATTCGAGCTGGGAGAACACGAAGAAGATCGCCAGGCCGGCGCCGGTGGCGGCGAGCAGCCGGACGTCACGCAGCGCCGCGCTGAGCGGGAAGTGGCCGGTCACCTCGTCCGGCCGGTTCTCCAGCCGGGTCAGCATCGACCGGCGCGCCACGATCAGCACCAGGTAGATCGCGTACAGGACGGCCGGTACCGCGAAGAAGACCTTCGGGCTGATCGCGTAGAGCAGGCCGCCGATCGCCGGGCCGACGATCGCGCCGCCGCACAGGATCATGTACCGCAGCCGGAAGATCCGGCCGTCGGCGCCGGCCGCGAGCGACATCAGCTTCTTGCCACCCGGTTCGACGAAGAGCCGGGCGACACCGAGCCCGAGCAGCAACCCGATGATCACCGAGGTGTCGCGGACGACGCTGAGACCGGCGTAGATCGCGATGTAGAGCGACAGGCCGACACCCATCAGGGGTACGGCGCCGACCCGGTCCACCAGCATGCCGCCGGCCACGCCGCCGATCGAGGCGATCAGGGCGATGCCGCCGACGACCGCGCCGATCGCGGCGTTCGACATCGAGGTGTACGAGGCCAGGTAGAGCGAGGCGAACGGCAGCGCGGAGAAGAACGCCACCGCGTTGAGGAAGGACCCGGCGGCCAGCAGCGCCTGCGGCCCGTCGAGTTTCCAGAGAGGAACAGGTTTCTCGGCTTTGGGGCTGCTTTCCGGCTCGGTCAACGGGCACCGACCTGGAGCAGTGGGAGCATCCGGTCGTCGCCGTCGGTCAGGCCCCTGGTCCGCCGCTTCAGCGCGGTGAATTCGTCGAGCACCTTCTGGTCCGACGCCGGGGACAGGTAATACATCATGTTCACGTACCAGACCCAGCCGAGCTCGGTGATCCGGTACTCCTGGGCGTCCTCCTCCAGCATCCCCTCCTGGACCAGCGTCCCGAGCTTGTCGGTGATCTCCGACGGGATGTGCTCCCAGGCGATCCGGCTCTTGTCCAGCCAGCCGAAGTAGGGCAGGTAGAGGATGATGCCGCGCTCGTACGGGATACCGTCGCCGATGCTCAGGTTGATCTTCACGTCGTTCGAGTCGAGCAGGTTCTTCACGTACGTCGCCCGGTTGTCGTCGTTCATCACGGTGTGGTTGGCGACCTGCGAGATCGCGCTGTTGCCCAGCCCGATCAGCTCGTCGTCGTGGTGCGACCAGGTGTGCGTGTTGTACAGGTTCACGTAATCGCGGTTGATGAAGTGCGGGCCGGGCCGGGCACCGTCCGGCAGCCGCAGGAAGCCGTGGCCGTTGTGCTGCTGGAACCCGGAGGCGCGCAGGTACTGGTTCAGGTAGATGCTCTGCGCCATCTTGTCGATGAAGCTCAGCGGCTCGAGCCCGCGCGCGGCGTAGTTGCGGTGCAGCGGCGCCTGGGTCACCACGTTGCTGATCGGGTACAGCTCCATCGTGGCGGTGCCCATGCTGGTCGCGTACTCGATGTCCCGGGAGAACTGCTCGAACGTCTGCCCGTGCATCCCGTAGATCATGTCGAAGCTGGTGTAGTCGAAGTAGCGCGCGAACAGCGCGGCGGCCTCGTGCTCCTGCTCGATCGTCGCGGTGATGTTGAACATCTCGCGGTACAGCGGATCGAAGCTCTGCAGACCGAAACGCGCCTTGTTCACGCCGATGTCGCGCATCGCCGCGCACTTCTCCTCGGTGACGCTCTTGACCTCCGCCTCGAAGGTGAACTCCTCCAGCGCGCTGAGGTCGAAGTTGTCGTGGATCGCCCGGCCGATGCGGGTGATCTGCCCGGCCGTGAGGGTGGTCGGCGTGCCACCGCCGAAGAAGATCGCCCGGATCGGCACCGACGTGACCTCGGCGTACTTGCCCTTGAGGGCGATCTCCTTGAGCAGCGCCTGGACGTACGTCTCGATCTGCTCGTCACCGGAGCTGCCGAGTCCGCGGTTGAGCGTGCAGAACGTGCAGATCGTGTCGCAGAACGGGATGTGGAAGTAGAGCGCCCGCGAGCGCACCCCGTCGGTACGCACCCCGGTGTGGAAGTCGTGGTGCGAGACGGTGTCGAGTTCCTGGCCCTTCATCGGATAGAGCCAGTTGTAGAACGGCAGCTGGCGGTCGAACTTCATCAGGGTCTTGCCGGGCAGAAAGTTGATCACTTCAATTCCAATCGCACCTTGTCACGGACCGTGCGGAGCAGTTCGGCGACAGCCCGCTCGTCGTCGCCGTGCACCAGCACGAAACCGACGAGCGAGCCGAGGTCGCGGGTGAGCGGCACGTGGTCGCCGGGGGCCAGGTCGCAGATGACGGCGTCGACGCCGGGCGTCCGCCGGGCCTCGTCGAGCCCGATGAGGTCCTCGATCACGCCGGGCCGCTCGTCGTTGCGCAGGCAGCAGATGCCCAGCACCGCGTCGAAGGCCAGGTCCCGGTCGAGCAGACCGGGATCCTCACCGAGGTACGCGGCCAGGGTGTCGTCGTACGGCCGGATCGAGCTGTGCGCCTGCCAGTGGTCGACCATGTGCGCGCCGGGCAGGCGGCTCGCCAGCTCGATGAGGCAGGGACCCTCCTCGTCGATCTTGATCTCGGTGTGTCCCGGGCCGAGGTCCACACCGAACACATCGAGAACCCGCTCGACGAACGCGGCGGCGACGGCCCAGTCCGGGTCCTCCGGCCGGACCTGCACCACGTCCCAGTACGGCTGGTCGTAATCGGCGGAGGTGGGCTGCCGGTACTCCCAGATGTCCAGGATCCGGTGCCGGCCTCGGTGGCTGAACGTGTTGACCGCCAGCTCACGGCCGCGGACGTAACGCTCCACGAGCCACTCGCCGGCGCGGTGGCCGAACAGGTCGTGGCCGATCAGCTCCGGCTGCGCGGCCGCGTCCGGGATGAGCACGACACCGTGCGAGCCGGCGCCCGTGTGTGGTTTCGCGATCGCCGGAAAACCGATCCGCCGCGCTGCCGCGAACACATCCGGGCGGGCGGTCACGGCGAAGGCGGGTACGCGTACGCCGTGGTGCAGCGCCCGCTCGCGCATCGCCGCCTTGCTGCGCCGGGCCGGCGCGGTCGCCGCCGGGTTGCCCGGCAGGTCCAGTTGCTCGCTGAGCTCGTCGGCCACCACGATCGACGGCTCGCTGGTCGGGACCACCGCGCGGATCACGGCGGGCAGCTGCGCCCGGGCGGCGGCCGAGTCGGCGGCCCGGACCACGTGCCGGTCGCCGTCGCCGTAGTCGCGGTCGTACGTGGTCAGCAACGAGTCGTCGAGGGTGTAGAGAGCGATAGTGGGCAGGCCACGCCGGCGGCAGGCGTCCTTGAACCCGCGGCCGGTCATCGCCGGGTCGACGAGCACGACCGGCGGTTCCGAGGCGCCGCTCATCGGATCTTGAAGATCAGCCGGCTGCGGATCGCGGTCAGCAGATCGTCGAGGCCGTCCCGGTCGGGGGCTCGGTAGATCACCATCCCGACCCGGTCCATCGAGGACCGCAGCGGGTGCACCTCGTCGCCGGGCAGCACGTCGATCTCGATCTTGACGACCCCGGGCATCCGGTCGATGCTCTCGGCGCCCTCGATCGACTCCACGGTGCCGGCAGCCGGGGTGGGGAACCAGACCGAGGCCACGTCCGGCCGAGACTTGCCGATCTCCAGCGGCAGGCCGCAGGCCGCGGCGATCACCGCGTCGTACAGGTCGACGCCGGTGGCCGCCTCGATGACGTCCATCAGGTAATCGCCGGGCGTCCGGGCCGCGATCTCCACGACGGACGGCCCGCCGGCCTGGAGGATCAGCTCCAGGTGGACCACGCCGGTGCGCAGCCCGATCGCCGTCGTGACCCCGATCAGCACTCGCTCGATCGCCGCGCGTACCGCCGGTGCCAGGGCGGCCGGCACGTGGTGCTCCAGCTCGACCCGGAAGGGCAGGCCGCTCACCGTCTTGTCGGTGACGTTGCTGAACCGGACCTCGCCGTCGACGAGCAGCGCTTCGACGCTCACCTCCGGCCCGTCCAGGAACTCCTCCACCAGGAACGTCTCGCGGTCGCCGTGCCCGGCGGCCCAGGCACGCAGCTCGGACTCGTCGCCCAGCACCTGGACGCCGTGGCTGCCCGAGCCGGACAGCGGCTTGGCGATCACCGGCCAGCGCCCGGCGGCGAACCCGGCCGCGGCATCCGCGTCCCGGGCGTGGAAGTGTGCGGGCTGGGCGAGCCCGGCCCGGCCGAACAGCTCCCGCTGCATCAGCTTGTTCCGGGAGACGACCGCGGCGCGGACACCGGGGCCGGGCAGGCCGAGCTCCTCCGCGATCAGCGCGGCGGCCACCACGTGCGGCTCGGAGAACGCCACCACGCCGTCCACCGGGCCGTCGGCGAGCGCGGCCGTGGCGGCCGCGAGCCAGCCCTCGTCGTCGGTGCCGGTCACCGGGTAACCCCGGTCGCCGGGACCCATCGCCGCCTTGGTCTCGTCCCAGGACAACGCGGCCGGCGTATCGAGGATCGCGACTCGCATCCCTCGCTCGTGAGCACGCCGCAAATAGGGCCTGCCCATCCATCCACAGCCGACCATCAGGATTCTTCCCACCACAAGCCCCCGCTGTATTAGGTGGTTTCCTCGGGTAACGGAGAGGAACTATGCCGCGATCCCCAGAAGGATGCAAGACATCGGTGATCGACCATCTGATTGACGACACTTAACGATCACTCACCACCATAGTGGGTCCAAACTGGACATCCCTGTGGATGTGAGACGCACGGGGTCGCAGGCATTGCGTGAGCACGCTAGCGTGCTGTTCGACCGGACGTTTTCCGCCAGGCGAACCAGCCCGAATCGGTCCTTACCCGGCGCGAAACGTGCCCGAAACAGATCGCGCCACAATTCGCACTTACTCCATAGGAAATCTGTGAATGTAGACTTGATCTTGACCGGCGGACGCGTATTCGGAAACGGCGTATCCGACGCTATCGCGATATCCGGAAACCGAATACAGAGCGTCGGGGACAGCGCCGGAATACTCAGCCAGGCCGGCCCGGAAACACGAATAATCCACACCGGCGACCGCATGGTCATGCCCGGTTTCCAAGACGCGCACGTGCATCCGCTCGCCGCCGGGCTGCTGGAGATGTGGTGCGATCTGCGGCCGGCCGCCGACACCGCCGGTTACGCCGATCTGATCCGCGACTACGCGGCGCGCCACCCCGAGCTGCCCTGGATCGTCGGCGGCGGGTGGTACTCGGCGTTCTTCCCCGGCGATGAGCCGACGGCCGCCGAGCTGGATCGGATCGTTCCCGACCGGCCGGTCTACCTGCTCGGCTCCGACCTGCACGACGCCTGGGTCAACTCCGCCGCTCTGTCCGCCGCCGGCATCACCGCCGGTACGCCCGACCCGGCCGGCGGCCGGATCGCCCGCACAACAGGTGGCGCGCCGGCCGGCACTCTCCACGAGGCCGCCGCCGACCTGGTGGCCCGGCATCTGCCACCGCTGGACGACGCCACCGTGCGCCAGGCGCTCCTCACCGCACAGCGGACATTGCACCGCAACGGCATCACCGCCTGGCAGGACGCGCTCGTCGGGGCGTACCTCGGCCTGCCCGACCCGTTGCCGCAATATCTGGAGCTCGCCCGCCGCGGCGAGCTGACCGGCCGGGTGACGCTGGCGCTGTGGTGGGACCCGGCACGCGGCCCGGAGCAGGTGCCCGAGCTGCGGGAACGGCGAGCGGCCGCGGACTCGGCCGGCCTGAGCGCCGGCCACGTGAAGATCATGCAGGACGGTATCTGCGAGAACGGCTGGGCGGCGCTGCTGTCGCCGTACCTCGACCGGGCCGTCACCCGGCCCGGCCGGCTCAGCGCCGGTGAGCTCACCGAGGCGGTGGTCGCGCTCGACCGGGCCGGTTTCGCGGTGCATTTCCATGCGGTCGGCGACCGGGCGGTCCGCGAGTGCCTGGACGCGGTCGCGGTGGCCCGCCGGGACCCGGAGGCCCGGCACGGACGGCATCAGATCGCCCACGTTCAGCTGGTCGCCGACGCGGACCTGCCCCGGTTCGCCGAGCTCGGGGTCACCGCTATCGTGCAACCGCTGTGGGCGGCCGAGATCCCCGGGATGCGCGAGCGGTACGACAAGATGATCGGGCCGGAGCGGACCGGCAGGCAGTACCCGTTCGGCAGCCTGCTCCGCGCCGGAGCCGCCCTCGCCGCCGGCAGTGACTGGCCGGTCAGCAGCCCGAACCCGCTCTGGGGCGCGTACGTGGCGGCGACCCGTCTGCCCGCGCTGGCGAGCGCGCCGTGGCTGGGACCCGGCTTCACCGGTGTGCCGTTCAACCCGGGTGAACGGATCAGCGGGACGGAGATTCTGCACGCGTACACCAGCGGCTCGGCCCAGGTGACGCACGGGACCGCCGCGCTCACGCCGGGCTCGCCCGCGGATCTGGTGGTGCTCGACCGGGATGTCGTCGCCCTCGGCGACGAGTCGCTGGGCGAGGCTGTGGTCGACCTGACGATCCGCGAAGGAGCCTGTGTGTACGACCGGCGAGGCGAGTGGACATGACCGATACGACTGACCTGACCGAGGCCCGGCTCGAACGGTGGTGGTTGAACCGGCCCCCGATCCGGACCCTCGACGAGGCCCGCGCCTATGTCGAGGACCTGCACCTGTGCCTGCTGTTCGGCGGCGCGCAGGCCCGTTACCCCTCGTTGCGCGAGGTGTCCCGGGACGACTCGGTGGAACGGGAGCCTTCCGGCTGGGGCGCCGACATCGAAGCGATGTGGACCTGGAAGGACGAGCTGCCGGTCCGTGGCGAGGCGTGGCTCGGCCGGTACCTCTCCGGCAAGCAGACGCTGCTCTCCCCCGCGCTTCTCGCCGATCTGTACGACTGGCCGGGCGACGACGACGACTTCGCGGCGGTGCCGGACCTCTCGCCGGCCTCTCGCAAGCTGGCGAGCCACCTGCTCGACGAGGGCCCGACCTCGACCCGGGTGCTGCGATCCGTCCTCGGTTTCGCGCCGAAGACCGTCGACAAGGCGATCGCCGAGCTGGGCCGCTGCCTGCTGATCACCAACTTCGGCGTCGAGTCCGGGCCGGGCTGGGACAGCTGCGTCCTGGAGCTCTCCACCCGGGTCTTCCCGCTGGCATCGCTGGGCCCTCGTGCGGACCGCGACGCCGCCGCGGCAGCCCGCTTCGCCGGCACGATGCTCGTGGCCCGCCCGATCGACCTGCGCCGCGCCTTCGCCTGGCCCGCCGACCGAGCCGCCGCGGCCGCCGGCTCACTCACGTAACCACACCCCGAACGGCGGCACGGCGTACGCGACCCGTGCCACTGACATCCTCCGATCTTGATGATCATCGAGACGAGTGGACCATGGTGAGGCTGATGGCGCCGTCGGTAGCGTGAGCCCGATCCGTGCCCAAACCCTCAAGGAGCAGACGGTGGCGAACGAGATTCAGCTGATCAGTGACGGCGATGGCCTGGCGGTCATCGGGCATCCAGCGGCTGTCGATCGCTTCCTCACCACTGAGCGACTGCCGTCGAAGGACCTCGGACTGAAGCGGCTCGTCTCCGCCCTCGGAACCGGATCGAAGATCGCCAAGGCCGGCTCCGAGATCGCCGAGCAGTCCGGTCGCTGGGTCCAGCTGTCCGCGGAGTCCGCCAAGGCGATGCAGAAGTACGACCTGATGACCGGCTCGACGAGCCAGGTCAGCCGTGCGGTGCTGACCGACCACGGCAAGATCAGCGGCCTGCTCGAAATCGTGACGGCTCCGAACGCCGCGATGCTGGCCAACCCGGCGCTCCTGACCGGCGCCGCCGGGCTGATGGCGCAACTCGCGATGAAGCAGACCATGGATGAGATCACCGACTATCTCGCCGTGATCGACGCGAAGGTCGACGCCGTACTCCGCGCGCAGACCGATGCCGTGGTCGCCGACATGATCGGGGTGGAACTCGTCATCAGCGAGGCCCTGACCATCCGGGAGAAGGTCGGCCGGGTCTCCGAGATCACCTGGTCGAAGGTGCAGGCCACTCCGATGCCGCTGGCCCGGGCCCAGGCGTACGCGGTGCGGCAGCTCGACGCCATCGCCGAAAAACTGGAGACGACAAACGTCGGCGACCTGTCCCGGACGGCCAAGGAAGCCGAGGTCAAGGTCCAGGAATGGCTCGCCGTCCTGGCCCGCTGCTTCCAGCTCCAGGACGCGGTCGCCGTCCTCGAACTCGACCGGGTGCTGGACGCGTCACCGGAAGAGCTGGAGGAGCATCGCGTCGCCATCCGGATCGCCCGGCGCAACCGCCTTGAGCTCATCTCGCGCAGCACCGAACGCCTGCTGGCCCGGATGGACGCGGCCGCCGGCACCGCCAATGCGAAGGTGCTGCTGAACCCGACCTCGTCGCGCGCCGTGGTGCATTCGACCAACCACGTCGCGACCACCGTCGTCGAGTTCAACGGACGGCTCGGCATCGAGCGCGATCGTCAGTCATGGAATGCCCGGCGATGGCTGGAGGCGGCCGTGGAAGTGCGCGACAAGGTCCTCGACACCGGTGCCGAGGTACGCGACAAGGTCATCGACACCGGGACCACGGTGGGCGACAAGGTCCTGGAGACCGGTGCGGAAGGCGTCGGCGCCGCCAGTCGTTTCGGCGTGAAGGCCTTCGGCCGGGCCAAATCGATGATGGGCAAGGTCTCCGGCGAGATCGCCGGGCAGGCGCAGCGCCAGCTCGGCAGCAAAGAGGAGTCCTGAGGCTGACCGCGCTGGCCGCGAAGCAGGCTTGGCACCTTCACGGTGCCCCACGCGGGAAGAAGGATCCCGGCAGCGGGTCTCCCGGCACGGCCCTGAACCGATCCCACTCACCTGGGCCACGCATGACAACCGCAACCCAGCGACAGCAAAAAGCCGCCCTCGAAAGGGCGGCCATCGCAACGTGGGGCTTCCGGGGCTCGGCCCCGGAACTGGCATGGTGGGCGATACTGGGATCGAACCAGTGACCTCTCCGGTGTGAACGGAGCGCTCTCCCGCTGAGCTAATCGCCCTCAACGAGTAGGAACTCTACTAGACAGAGGCCGGGGCGCGCTAACCAGGGGTCAGCGCGCCGCCAGCCAATCCAGGGCGACCTGCACCAGATCGATGCCGAAGCTGACCCGGACGCTTGCCCACACGACCGCGCTGATGAAGATCATGCCGACCAGGCCGATGAGGGCGCGGATCGGCAGGGACTGGCGGCCGATCCAGTGGGTCCAGCTCTGGACATGTCGTTTGGTGAAGGCGAGGACGCCTCGGGCCCAGTGGAATTCGATGGCGAGGATGGCCAGGCCGAGGATCACGATGGCCCAGCCGGGACCCGGGAATGGGATCAGCACGATGCCGATGGCCACCACCAGGGAACCGACAATCCCGACACCGATCTTGAGAGCCAGCCGCCCGGTTGAGTTGGAACGGATACGGTCGAGCACACGCACGTCTGAAACCCCGTCGTCCGTTTTTGGACCCATTTCATCCCTCAGTGTCCGGGAGCCCCGTCACTACCCGGGGGAAATGGACGTTACCGGAGTAAGTCAACTGCTGGACCACCCGACGCCGGGCGGAACTGAGTACCTGGGCAGAACAGGACAAGATATCGCTTTACGTCCTGCGCGGAGGCGTTTTCGGAACCGTCTTCCCACTACTGGGTGAGATCAGCGTATGGCGGAGCGTAATGACAGGGATCACCTGAGTATGGGAAACGCGGGGTTCACCAGCCTCGCAGCGGTGCCGGGGGGAGTTCGTCCATGAGTACCATTCGTCCAACGACCGTCGAGGTCGAAACCTCGCTGCGGCTCGTAGCGCCTGACGCGACGGCACTGCCCGTACGCGCCAGTTTGCGGTACGACCCAGCTGACCCATATGCGGTCCACGTGTTGTTCCACGCAGAATCAGCCGGTGGGGAAGCCGTGAGCTGGTCCTTCGCGCGGGAACTACTCGTGACCGGGCTTGATGAGCCGGCTGGGATCGGCGACGTACGGGTGTGGCCGTGGGCCACGCCGCGGGGCGATTTCGTCGCCCTCGCGCTGTCGTCACCTGACGGCAACGCACTGTTCGAAGTACCTCGCAGCGTCCTGGTCCGGTTCCTGCGGCGTACCTATGTGGTCGTCCCGCGGGGGCGGGAGTCCGACCACCTGGACGTCGACGCGGCCGTCAACCGGCTGCTGGCAGGCAGATAAGAAGGCGTCAACGTACGCGATCAAAGGGCGACTCGCACGGACACTGCCGATCCGAGCGGGTCGCCCTTTATCCGGAAAAGTAATCGATCTCCGAAAACAAATCGGAATCGGACGTATAGCGAATACCGAGCAGGAAAACGGACAAAAGCCTTAGTCGGGCACTAGTGGATGCGTAGACGGTCATCGACGGTTACCGTCAGGCACGATGCACGCACTCATTACTGCCGATACGGCGCCCGCGTACACCCCGCCTGACCGGGCGGGGATCGGCAGCTGCGCCCTTCCAGTGGCCGCCGGCGCCGCCACCGGACTCCTCGCCCACCATGCCCTCCTGCTGACCAATACCGGACCCGTGACCGCTGAAGTGGACTTCACCGTCCACCGCTGCGGCGCGGGCAGCCTGCTCTGGATCCGTCCCGGGCAGACCCTCCGGTTGGAACCCGGCAAACACGAGACCACCACTGTCGTCTTCCGGCCCGGCCTGTTCGGCCCGGACGAGCTGCCCGGTCTCGCACCCGACGATCCGGGAGGACCGGCGCGCAAGCCGATCGCCCTGGAGAACCGGGCCGAGTTCGACAGCCTCACCCACGACGCCACCGGCCCACCGGACCGCGCCGAGACCAGCGACGCCCTCGCGAAGCATCTGCTCGCCGCACTCCTGCTGCGTCTCAGCCTGCTCGATCCGGGCGAGATCCCGCCGGGTCACGTGGAGAGCCGCACCTTCGAGCGGTTCCGCAGCCGCCTGGAGCAGGGTTACCCGCACACCCGCCGGGTCGAGGACTACGCGGCTGAGCTGGGGTGCTCCGTGCGTACCCTCACTCGCGCGAGTCTCGCGCTCAGCGGGCGCACCGCCAAGCAGGTGGTCGACGACCGCGTCGCGCTGCAAGCGCGGCGGCTGCTCGCCGCGACGCCGCTCTCGGTCGCCGAGGTGGGCCGCAGCCTGGGGTTCGGGGAGCCGACGAACTTCGGTCGCTTCTTCCATCGGGAGACCGGATTCAGTCCCGGGCAATTTCGCGGACGTTACACCGACGAGCCCCAGGGGGGTATACCCGGTCAGCGACGTCCTTCTGACTGACGGTAATTCCCATAAACCCGTGGGGTATGTGCGTCGGGGATGCGCGGTAGGGGCATGATAGTCAGGTGCAGATCTCCGCGCGCGGTGACTACGCGGTCCGGGCCGCCCTCAGTTTGGCGCAGGCCTATCCCGCCTTGATGTCCGCCCAGGCCATTGCCCAAGACCAAGAGATGCCTCGGAAATTCCTCGAGGCAGTGCTCGCCGACCTTCGCCGTGCCGGCGTGGTGCGGGCACAGCGTGGCGCCGAGGGTGGCTACACGCTGTCCCACCCACCACGGGATGTGACGATCGGCCAGATCCTGCGGGCCGTCGACGGCCCGCTGGCCGGAGTGCGCGGTCTCCGTCCAGAGGAGACGCAGTACACCGGCGCCGCCGAGAACCTGCCCAACCTCTGGGTCGCGGTGCGCGCGGCCGTCCGTGAGGTCGTCGACGAGGTGAGCCTCGCCGAGCTGATCAGCGGCCGGATGCCGGCGCACGTCCGCAAACTGACGACGCGTCCGGACGCCTGGCAACCCCGCTGATCTCCAAGACGTTTGTGGATCCGAGAGATCGGGAATCGTCCGCTCATCCGTTACGAGATGGGAGCGTTCCGATGGGACTCGTGTTCCGCAGCCGCAAGAAGTTCGGCCCGCTGATCCTGAACTTCACCGAGAACGGCTACTCGTCGTGGAGCTTCAAGATCGGCCGCTGGTCCTGGAACTCCAAGACCCGCGCCCACCGCGTCGACCTGCCCGGCCCGATGTCCTGGAAGCAGGACAAGTCACGCCGATAAGGCAATGGTGACGTCACCGCCCAGGCGGCCGTGTTCCGGCCGCCTGGTGACCGTCCCGGCGTCGACCAGCGTGTGCAGCACCCGGGAGGCATCCGCCGCCCGGTAAACGGTCTCGGTCAGCGCGAACGTGCGCAACTCGGTCACCGTCGCCGAGCCCACCTCGCCCAGATGCGCCAGGATCTCGCGGCGCAGCGGGCCCGGGTGCGGGTTGAGCGAGATGTCGATCAGGTGCCGTTCCGGGTCACCGGGGTCGCGTAGCCGTACCCCCGCGAACTCGTCCACCGCCCAGAGCGCTTCCTTGAAGCTCTCCATGCTCTTCGCCGAGGTGGTGGCGAACGCCACCACCTCGCCGGGCTCCTCACCGGTCGCCAGCTCCGCCGCCGTGACCAGCGGAAACCCGATCGCCCGATAGGGCTCCACCGAGACGCCGGGCGCGAGCATCAGCAGGACCTCGGCCGGCTTTCCCGCGGCCACGGCCCCGACGGTGGTCACCGCAGGCGCCTCACTCGCGCTCGTCGCATCCAAAAAAGCCAGCAACGGTACGCGCGAAGCACCGGCAGCCCGGAGTGCCACCGGCAGCCGAGCATCCGTTCCGCCACCGACCGGCAGCACCGCCAGCCCGGCCCCCGCGCCGGCGTCCCGTTGCGCCGCGACCAGCCTCTCCCCCAGCGCGGTGACGTCCGCACCGACCGCCACCATGGACAGTTCGCGCCCCCGGGCAAGATCCGGCAAATCGGCCAGAACCCGGACCGCCGCCTCGGCAGCCGCGCCCCCGTCGTCGTCGGCATAGCCGTGCACATAGGTCGCCCGCCGCGCTCGATGCAGCGCGCCGGCCGCCCATGCTTGCAGGTGGCGAACCAGGAGCTCGCGTTTCACGGTCGCAGTCGGGGACATACCGAAGTTCTACCCTGTCCACTTCGCTACCCGAAACTTGTACCTACGGTATTCAACCGAGCACTATGAGATACATGGCCCCTCCGCTCGCTGAACTGACCGCCCAGGCGCAGACGCTGTCGTCGGCCGGCGACCTCGCGGGCGCCCGGGAAGTTCTCGACCACGTGCTGCGCGACGCCAACGCCGACCCCCGCCGCGCCACCGCCGACCTGGCCGTCGCCGCCGCCCTGCACGCCCGGGTGCTGATCGCCCTCGGCGACCCGCAGGCCGCCCGGCTCTGGGCCGGGTTCGCGCACGCCGCCGAAGAGCGGCTGCACGGCCCCCGCGACGAACGCACCATCGCCGCGGCCGCCACCCACGCGGCAGTGCTCCAGCTCATCGGCCAGCACGGCCGGGCCGCGATGGTCTACAACGACCTGGTCGGCGAACTCGCCCGGATCGACGGGCCGGACGCACCCCGGGTGCTCGCGGCCGAAGCCGACCTGGCGATCGCCGAACACGCGGCCGGTCACTGCGGCCCGGCCCGGGCCCGGCTCGCGCGGGCCTGGCGGCTGCACCGGGACGCGTACGGTGACGCGGCGCCGGCCGGCATCAAGATGCTGGCCCGGCTCGGCGCGATGGAACGCGAGTGCGGGCGCGACGCCGAAGCGGCCGAGCACCTCACGCAGGCGCAGGAGCTGAGCGCCCGATATCTGCCGTCCGACCACCCGCTGGCCCGGCAGGCCGCGAAACTCGCCCAGGCCAAACCGTCCGGGCGGCACACCTGCGGCCGGGTGGAGACGACCGGGGACAGGTCCTTCCGGCCGTTCCCGCGCCGGCCGACGGTGCCTGATCCGGGGCCGGCCAGCCCGTCGCCGTACCCCGCCGATGCGCCCGGGATGCCGCCGGCTGACGATCGGCCCACCGATCCGAACGGCACCGTTTATCCGATCGAGGAGGACGATCTCTTCTCGGACATGCCGGCGCCGGACGACCGGCCCACCGATCCCAACGGCAACGTCTACCAGCAGCCGCTCTATCTCAGCGACGTGCATCGGCTGCCCGGTGATCTGACCGGCCGGCACGCGCGGGCCGACACGCCGCCGCCTCTGCCCGGCCATCGTGCGCCGGACTACTCGGAGGGGAAACCTGCTCCGGTCGGTACTGCTCCTCCGGTGGGTGAGGCTTTACGCGTACCCGGGAAGAAGCCGCAGCGTGCGCGCTCAGCGCACCCACTGATTCTTGCGGCCGTGCTGGCAGGCGGCGTCGCTGCCGCGGCCGCCGTCGTGATCATCACGCTCCCGGACGCGGACGGAGCGACCGAGCGGCAAGCCGCGCCTGTTGTCCCCACACCTTCCGTGCTGCTGGAGTCCGCGCCCGTCGTCGGCGACGCGGGCGCGCCGCAGAACGTGCGATTGCGCGACAACGGGGACAGTGTGTCGCTGCAGTGGGTTTATCCGAAGGGCGCGGACGGGGCGGTGCATCTCGCGGCCGGGAAGGACGGCGCGGAGCCCCGGAAGTTCCAGGAGTTGCGGGCCGGAGCGTCGGACTACGTGGTGTACAGCCTGAGCGAGAGCGCCAACTACTGCTTCCGGGTGGCGGTCGAGTACAGCGCGGATCGGATCGCTGATTCCGCGCCGGTTTGCACACGCCGGTGAGCTGGGTTTTGGGTCGCTACCGATCCGCAACCCTGAGCGACCCGTTTTGCCACCGTGGCCTCGCAGTGTTGGTCGTCACGGCGGCTTCAGTCGTCGTCACCGCGACCACCGGAAAGTAGGGGCAGTGACGACCTGTGTTCCCGACCTCGGCGCGCTCGAAAGAGTGGCGGAGGAGCTCGAAGGTCGCCCCATGTCGCAGTTCCGCACTGTGCGCGAGCCCGCCGCCGAGCTGGAACGGCAAGCCCGTGAGCTGGGCGCCGACGAGCTGGCGCAGCGTGCCGTGCTGCTCCGCGCCGCCGTGCTGCTCCGATTGGGCCGCACCGGTGAGGGCGGTCAGCTCGCCCACCAGGTGTGCTCCTGGGCCGAGGAGCACGAATCTCCGTACGTGCAGGCCCGGGCGCACCGGGAGCTCTCCATCTTCTATCGGGCCGTCGGTGACTTCTCCGAAGGCCTCACCCACGCCGTGCAGGGTGTCTCGCTGCTCGCCGAGGACGTGCCGGGTGACGTACGCGCGCGGCACCTGCTGTCCCTCTCCGTCGCGCTGGAGGAGGGCGGGTCGTATGAGGACGGCGAACGCCGCGCCCGCGAAGCCCTCGCCCTCGCCGCGACCGCCGGCGACATCGAGCTCACGCTGCTCGTGCTCAACAACATGGCGTACAGCGCGTTCGAGCTCGATGACGAGCCGGCCGCGCGGGCCCTCGTCCAGCAGATGCGCGAGATCGGTGCGCGCAACGAACACCGGTTCGGCGCCAACGAGGTCGACACGATGGCCCGCGTCGCATTGATGGGCAATGGGTACGAGGCCGTCGAGGAACTTCTCGGCCCGGTGCTGGCCGACCAGGTGCTCGCCAACGAGAGCGATGCCATCGCAGAGTGCCTGCTCACGCTCGCCCTGGCCCGCCGCCAGAACGGGCGCTTCGACAAGGCCCAGGAAGCCCTCGACGCCGCCCGCACGCTCTGCGCCGACCGGGAACTCGCCGCCGTCAACGCCCGGGTCCGCGAGGAGCAGGCCGCGCTGTACGCCGCGAACG
This sequence comes from Actinoplanes lutulentus, assembly GCF_003259845.1. Lineage (GTDB taxonomy): Bacteria > Actinomycetota > Actinomycetes > Mycobacteriales > Micromonosporaceae > Actinoplanes > Actinoplanes lutulentus. The sequence continues at coordinate 241,758 of NZ_QLMJ01000005.1, read as the reverse complement.
GGCTGTTCGCTCAGGCGTACGAAGAGCATCGCGCCTTTCACAACGAGGCGACCGCGCTGCACTCGGCGCAGCGTGACGCCCGCGCCCGCGCGATGCAGGCCGTCTTCGAGGCGAACGAGGCACGCCGGGCCACCGAACACTTCCGCGAACTGTCCCACCGGGACGCGCTGACCGGCCTCTACAACCGGCGGTACGTCAACGAGCGGGTGCCCGCTCTGCTCGCCGACGCCGCTGCCCGGAGCAGGCCGATCTCGCTGGCCATCGTCGACCTCGACCACTTCAAGCGGGTCAACGACACGTTCTCGCACAGCACCGGCGACACGGTGCTGCAGCACATCGCCGAACTGCTGATGGAAGCCGCCGACGGCCCGGCCATCGCGGCCCGGATGGGTGGCGAGGAGTTCCTGCTGGTTTATCCGGGTGTGGACGCTCCAGAGGCGGTGCAGCGGTGCGAACGGCTCCGGCTGCGGATCCGGGCGCACGGGTGGGAGCCGTTTACCGGCGCTCTCCCGGTGACCACCAGCGTCGGGGTGACCACCGCGCCTGAGGGACGGGGGACGTTCACCGTGCTGCTCGCCCAGGCGGACCGCAATCTGTACGCGGCCAAACGCAGCGGCCGGGACCGGGTGATGGCCGACGTTTGCGTGACGGCTGCCTCAGAGTGAGGTGAGTGGTGGGTTCGGGGGTATGTAGGGCGGTATGCGAGCCCGCCACGCCAGCCTGTTGATCGTCGTGGCGGTGGTACTCACGCTGACCTGCACGGTGGCGGTGAACTTGTTCTTCTAGGGGTTCCCGCTTCCCGCTCCCGGCTCCCGGCTGACCGACTGACCGACTGACTGACTGGCTGGCTGGCCGGCTGGCCGGCTGGCAGCGTCCACGCTCCCGGCGGCTGAACGTCACGGCTGCCAGCTGTCGTGGGCGGCGACCATTACGTTCAGCCCAGACCCGGCTGCACACCACGGCTGCCAGCTGTCACAGGCGGCGACCGTGACGTTCAGCCGGACGAAAGTGGCTGCACGGCAGGGCTGACCCGGCTGGTTGATCGACGTCTCCACAGCGAGAGCGTCGTCCGAGCGGCCCTGACTCCGCTCCGCCGACCCCGCAGCCCGTCCCGCTGCGGCCTTCCGCTGCGATCTTGGTCCCCGGACCACAGCCCGACGGGAACCACGGCCCAACATCGCGCTGGTCAGGACGTCTGTGTCGATTAAGGGTTCGATACGCACCCAAACTCGACACGTACACCGCAAGGCGCCCGCCCGTGTCGACTTCAGGTTCGATACGCGCCCAAACTCGACACGCACCGGTGGAGGGCGCTTGCTGCGTGTCGACTTCGGCTCCACCGGGCGGAAAACGGGCCGGCGGCTGAGCGAGCGAGCCGCCGAGCGAGCCGAGCCGCTGAGCAAGTGGGCCGCTGGGCCGTCGCTACACAGACCTCGATCGAAGATTGGGCAGCCCGATCTCAACCGCGGGCGGGCGGGGAACCCGCAACCGGACGGTGACCGATGCGCTCCGGGTCGCTAATCCAGGCCGCCCCGGCAGGGCCGAAAAGAACAGCGCAAGCAACGAACACCTGCCGAAAGGGACCTCTTGCGCAACGCTCTTCGCCGCTTCGCCCTGGCCGCTGCCCTCATCGCCCCGGCCGCCCTCGGCCTCGCCACGATGACCGCCAGCCCCGCCCAGGCAGCACCGGCGAAGACCAGCGAGACCACCCTGCAGACCCAGATCAACCAGCTCATCAACGTCCAGCGCACCACCCACGGCTGCGCCGCGCTCAAGGTCGATGCCAAGCTCACCGTCGCCGCCCGCGGGCACAGCGCGTTCATGGCGCAGACCGGGAAGTTCTCGCACACCGGCCGGAGCAACTCCAACTTCGTGGCGCGTACCAAGGCCGCCGGCTTCACCAACCCCTCGGCCGAGAACATCGCCTGGGGTTACCGCAACGCCGCTGAGGTCGTCAACGGCTGGATGAAGTCACCGGGCCACCGCACCAACATCCTCAACTGCAAGTCGAAGACCGTCGGCGTCGGCGCTGTCTACTCCGCGAACGGCACCCCGTACTACACCCAGGACTTCGGTTACTAAAAAGGCGCCTGGGTGAGTGGTCACTCGCCTACTGGGCTGCCTGCCAGCTCGGTGACGACGTCGATGTGGCCTGTGTGGCGGGCGTATTCCTGGAGCAGGTGGAACAGCACCCTCTCCAGGGTTGCCGGGGCGGCTCCGTCCCAGCGCGGGCCCGGCCTGCCCACCTCGCTCAGATCGTGGCTCAGCGCCACTGAGCTCGTATGCGACCCCTGCTCGCGCAGCTCGGCCGTCAAACTCTCCAGCGTCTCGGCCGGTGAGACGTGCCAGCGGTCGTCGCGCCGGTCAGCCCACGGGTCCGGCACAAGGACGCCTTCGAAACCCCACACGATCCAGCGGCGTTCCACGTGGCGGAGGTGTTTCAGCAGCTCCAGCGGGGTCCAGCCGGACGGCAGCCGGCTCGTGCGGAGCTCCAGCGACGATAGCTCGGCGACCTTGGAGAGCAGCGTCTCGCGGTAGTAGTCCAAGTAGCGGACGAAGACTTCGGCGCGGCCGTCAGCGGGTACGGACGGCGACGGGAATTCGATGCTCACCTCGGAACCAGGTCCAGGTTCACGCGTACCGGGAAATGATCGGAAGCGGAATCCGCGGCACCGCCTCGGATGACGCGGAGGTCGCGCGCGACGGCCGCCAGGGGCGGGCTCGCCAGCACATGATCGAGGCGCATCGGGCCGAATTCCTTGCCGCCGAGGCCGGGGGTCGGCACGGTGGGGCCGGCGCCGAGGCCAAGATCGGCGAATCCGGCGGAGAGGAACGCGCCGACCGCGCGGGTGTCGGCCTCGCCGGCGGCATTGACGTGGCGGCGGTGGTAGAGCGGGGCCAGGCCGGCCAGACCTTCGGTGTGGTCTTCGCCCGGGGCCAGGCCGTTCAGGTCGCCGGCGATCAGGACCATGCCGCGCGAGGGCGCGTAACGGGCGGCCAGCCAGCGCGCTTCGCGCATTCTCCGGTACGGCGAAAACGGATTGAGATGGGTGCTGACCACGGTCAACGGGCCGGCCGGAGTGGACAACACGACCGAGGCGGCCGCGTGGTGCAGACGCCACCGCACGGTCGATCGGCCGATGATGACCAACGGTGGGCGGACCAGCACCGCGACCGGCTGGCCCAGCACCGACCGGGCGAGATGCGGCGTCATGCCCACGGATCCGGCGAAGTGACGGAGGCGCTTTCCCGCGTACCGATGGAAGTCTCGAAGCTCTTGGACCGCCAGGATGTCGGGGCGCTCGGCCTTGATCACATCGATGATCGCCGGAAGGCGATCTCCTCCGCCGGTACGGATGTTCCAGGTCATGAAGCGCATCAGCTGACACGTTCCAGGTGATCGGATTCGGTCGCCTCGGTGGCTTCCTCGGCTGCCTCGGTGGCCGACGACGGATGCGCGTTGGGGCGGATCGTGAACCAGAGGACGGTCAGCCAGGCGGTGGTGAGCAGCGCGGCGCCGAGCATGTCGGTGGGGTGGTGCATGCCGCGGTACATCCGGGAGAGCGCCACGATGAGCGGCATGATCACCGCGAGGGCCGGGAAGATCCAGCGCCACGGCTGCCGGATCCGGGCCATCGTGATGATCGCGATGGCGGCCCAGAGGCACATGGTCGCGGCGATGTGGCCGGACGGGAACGACGAGGTCGGCATCTGTCCGTCGAGCTGCTCGACCGGCGGGCGGGGACGGTCGACCGCGGCCGCCGCGCAGAGGAAGAGGGTGAGCTCGCCGACCATGGTGAGCACCAGGAACAGGACCGGACGCCACTGCCGCCAGAGCGCCAGCGCGAGCGGGCAGAAGATCAGCGAGATGAGCAGGATGGCGTGCGTGTCGCCGGCCTTGCTCGCCGCCCAGCTCAGTTCGTCGAGCTGCGGGGTACGGAATGTCTGCAACCACCGCACGAATCCGGCGTCGAAGCCGGGCGTCCACCGGGTGACCGAGTATCCGACCAGGTAGAGCAGGCCGAAGACGAAGACCCAGCCGACCAGGATCTCGGCGGCCTTGGCCCACGGGTGCGGCAGGACCGGTCCTTCGGCGGGGGCGAGGCGCAGGTCGGGGCCGGATTCCGGTTCGAGGCCCTCGGTGATTTCTCCAAGATCGCGGCCGGCTTCACGCCGCCACATCCGGAACGCGTACGCCGTGACCCCGATCCAGGCCACGCCGAGCAGCCACCCGGCCAGCACGTCGGAGACGAAGTGCACGCCGAGGGCGATCCGGGTGAAGCCGATCGCCGCGACGATCACCGCGGCCGCGCCGATGAAGAACGGGCGCCACTTCGGCCGGACCGCCGGGAGGAAGACCAGCACGATCATCCCGTAGACGATCATCGAGCCGAGGGCGTGGCCGCTCGGGAAGCTGTTGCCCGGGGCCTGGGCGACCGGGGCCTCGACGACCGGGCGTACCCGGCCGATCAGCGCCTTGAGCGACGGGTCGAGGATCGCCGCGCCGAGGCCGGTGACGATCAGATAGATCGCCGGGCGCGGCCGGCGCCGGATCAGCAGGATCAGGACCAGCAGCGCGACCAGCGGGATCATGAATCCGCGCCCACCGAACGAGGCGATCTGCTGAAGCACCGCGACCACGGTCTCGGAGCCGGAAGCCCAGCGGTTCAGGCCGTCCGCCACCGACCGGTCCAGGTTCTGCAGCGGTCCCCAGTGGAACCTGACCAGCAGGAGCAGGGCGCCGAACCCGAGACCGACCGCGATGATCGCCAACAGTCCCAGGACACTGCGCTCGGCGAAGTGCCTCACCGGCGCCCAGCCGGTGCGTTCCACCACTTGATTGTCAGCTTGATTATCGGCCACGCGCCGTTCTTACCCAGGCGGTTCGGCGGGCACACCGGGTACGCGCTGAACGGGTATCTCGCCCGTCGACGACGGCTCCCATTGATCTTCTTGCGCGGGGCGGGCGCCCACCCGGCTCGCTTCCAGCTGGGCCGCGAAGGCCAGGCCGAGGAAGAACGCGATCCCGGTCAGGTTCGCCCAGAGCAGCAACGCCATGATCGCGGTGAGCGGGCCGTAGGTGGCGCCGAAGCTGTCACTGATCCGCACGTAACCGGCCAGCAGCGAGCTGGCGACCCACCACAGCACTGTCGCCACCACGGCGCCGAAGAGCAGCCAGGACAGCGCCGGCTGTTTGCGGCGTGGTGAATATCGGAACAGCGCGCCGACCGCGAAGACGATCAGGACGAGGCTGACCGGCCAGCGGACGAAGTCCCACGCCACCCGGATCCCGCCGGCCAGGTGGAACTCCCGTTGCGCCGAATTGCCGGCCTCCCGGCCCGCCACCAGCAGCAGGAATCCGAAGAGTGCGGGCAGGCCGGCCGTGACCGCGAGGACCGCGGCCCGGGCGTACTTCTGCAGCGCCGGGCGGTCCCGCTCCACACCGTAGATCCGGTTCGCACCCCGCTCCACCTGCGCCATGGCCGTGGTGAGCGCGACCAGGCCGGTGATCATACCGAGGGTGAGCGCCAGCTCACCGGCGTCTTCGGTACGCTCGCCGCCGTCCAGCAGCTCGCGGACGACCTCCTGACTCGCGCCCGGGGTGAGTGCGATGACGGTGTCCGCCACCACCTGCCCGCCGGACTCGACACCCAGGTCGGTCGCGAGGCCGGAGAGCGCGATGAGGAACGGCACGGTCGCGAGGCAGAGCTGCAGCGCGAACGCCCGGGAGTGGCTGAAGCCGTCGCCGTAGCGGAACCGGATGAACGCGTCACGCAGCAGCGGCCAGCGGCCGTAGTGACGTAACGCCAGGAACGCGTCGTCGGCGGAGAGCTCGTCCCCGGACATCGAGCGCGTCTCGGGTACGGGTTCCGTACTGCTCACAGATTTTCCGCTCGGTCGGCGACGGCGTCCGCGTCGTACGCCAGGTCAGGGTCCGCATCGGGCTGCGGCACACAGAGCAGCAGCGCTTTCGGGCGTACGTGAATCTTCATGACCTTCCCCGGTGCGATCAGGTCTCCATCGAGCTGACGTGCCTGTGCCCGGTTGCTGTAGATCTCAACACGCGATGCGGTGTATGTCTCCATCAGCGGCACCCGGTCCTGCCTGCGCAGCACGGCCCAGGTCAGCGCCGCCCAGTGCGCAAGGTTAGCCGGACTCAGAATCGCCACGTTCAGCCTGCCGTCGTCGGGCTCGGCCTTGCTCAGCAGCCGGACGCCGCCCTGGAGCCGGCCCACGTTGCCGACGATCACGGCACGCGGCCGGCGTGGCATCGGCGCGCCGCCGTCCAGCCGGATCCGGGCGCGCATCGGGCGGTCCATCAGGTGTTTCGCGCCGCCGCCGAGGTACGCGAGCCAGCCGATGTGCTTTTTCGCGGTCTCCGACGTGCCCTCCAGCATCTGCGCGTCGAACCCCATCCCGGCCATCACCACGAAACACCTGTCGTCGAGCATGCCGACGTCGATCCGGCGGCGGCCGCCCTCAAGGACCACCTGGAGGCCGGTGGCCGGGTCGCTGCCGAGCCCCAGGTTGGCGGCGAGCAGGTTGCCGGTGCCGGCCGGGAGCACGGCGAGGGCCACTTTCGTACCGGCCAGGGCCGTGACCACCGCGGTCACCGTGCCGTCGCCGCCGCACGCGAAGACCAGCTCCGCGCCGTCCGCCATGGCCTGCTTGGCCTGGCCTCGACCCGGGTCCTCGGCCGTGGTCTCGTACCACCTCGGCACGGGCCAGCCGGCTTTCGCCAGGCTGCCGCCGACGACGCGTTTCAAGTGATCGAGATCAGCCACCTTGACGGGGTTGAACACGACGGCGGAACGGGGTCCAGTCACAGGGTCAGTCTGCCGGACACCGAGCACCCCGGCGACCCGGCCAACAGGGTCTGGGTACCGTTACCCCGTGAGCGCGACATCTGTCACCTGGTGGGGACACAGCACCGTCTGGCTCGCCGACTCCGGCGTCACGCTGCTCACTGATCCGGTGCTCACCGACCGGCTCGTGCACCTGCGCCGGATGGCCGGTCCCTCGCCGGTCCTGCCCGGCACGCCCGACGCCGTGCTCCTCTCCCACCTGCACGCCGACCACTTCCACGTCGCCTCGCTCAAGTCCCTGCCGGGCGAGCCGCTGCTGATCGTTCCGCGCGGCGCCGGCTCCTTCGCCGCGAAAGCCCTGGGCCGCGACGCGGCCCAGCGCATCATCGAGCTCGCCCCAGGCGACGAGACAGCCATTTCAGGGGTACGCGTACGCGCGGTGCCCGCCCGTCACGACGGTGGCCGTGGCCCGTGGTCCCGGGAGAAAGCGGTCGCCATCGGTTTCGTCGTCGAAGGCGCCGCCCGCACGTGGTTCGCCGGCGACACCGGGCTCTTCGAGGAGATGATCGGGATCGGACCGCTCGACCTCGCCCTGATCCCGGTCGGCGGCTGGGGCCCGACCCTCGGCGCGCACGGCCACCTCGACCCGATGGATGCGGCCGAGGCGCTGCGCCGGGTGAAGGCGTCCTGGGCGGTGCCGGTGCATTACGGCACGTTCTGGCCGGCCGGGATCGGCCGGATCCGGCGGCACATGTTCGACGAGCCGGGGGCGCGGTTTGCTGAGCACGCCGGGCGTGTTTCGCCGGAGACCCGGGTGCGGGTGCTGACCCACGGCGAGACGCTGACCCTGGAACCGGCGGCATGATTCAGGAACTGGCTACCATCGGCTGGCTCTTACTCGTCGTGTTGTTCGGCGCGATCGTGCCCATCGTGCCGACCGGTGCCGCGGTCAGTGGCGCGGCCGCTCTCGCCTTTCACAACCAGCCGCTGACAGTGGTGCTGGTGGTGGCCGCCGGCGCAATCGGTGCGTACCTCGGTGACCTGGTGGTCTACGCCATGTGCCGGCAGGGCGGGGAGTCCCTGGCCCGGCGGCTGCGCTGGCTGCGCGACGAGGACCGGCTCGCCTCGGTGAAACACCGCCTGGAGGAGAAGCAGGTGCCGGTGCTGCTGGTGTCCCGGCTGATCCCTGGCGGCCGGGTGCCGGTGCTGCTCGCCGCCGCGTTCGTCGGCCTGCCGTGGCGGACGTTCGTGGTCGCCAACGCGCCGGCCTGCGCGCTCTGGTCGGTCGTGTACGCCGCGATCGGCCTGGCCGGCGGCTCGATCTTCCCGGAGCCGTGGCAGGGCGTGGTGGCCGCCGTGGTGCTGATCCTGATCGTCAACCAGTCGATGACCTGGATCAGCAAGTGGCGGGAAGCCCGGGCCAGTACTTCAGAGGCTTAGTACTTCAGGTTCGTCCTGGTCAGCTTGGCCGCTTTCTCCACGACCTTGATCCCGCCGGACATCGTCTTGTTGGCGTGCGACAGCACCGCGACCGAGACGTTCACGTCGTCGCCGGTGACCCGGCCGACCGTGTTGATGATCCAGAGGCCGCCCTCGGTGGAGCGGGACAGCCAGCCGTTCTTCACTGTCGCCTCCTCGCCCGCTGCCGCGACCGCCGGGATGCCCCAGTCCTGATCGGCGGAGACCGTGCTCATCAGCGTGTCCGCGTACTTGCGGGAGCTGGCGTTCAGCTCGCCGTCGTCGTCGACCAGGGCGTCGAGCAGTTTCACCTGGTCCTTGACCGTGGTCCGGGTCAGGCCCCAGGAGCTGCTGACCTTGGTCTGGGTGAGACCGAGCCGCTTGTTGCAGGCACCGATCGCGCTGGCCCGGCCGAGTTTGCTGAAGAGTGACGTGGTGGCGGCGTTGTCGCTGTACCGAATCATCTTCTTGGCGAGCGCGTCCTCACTGGAGGTGACCTTGCGGTCGTTGTCCTGCGCGGTCAGTAGCAGACACGCCAGGACCTGCACCTTCACCACGCTGGCCGTTTCGTATTTCTCGTCGCCGCGGAACGCGTACGTCTCGCCGGTCTCCCGATCGAGCACCGCCACGGAGAACTCGGGGACGGTTTTCGCGTACTTCTTCAACGCCGCGTCGAGCGCCTTGACCCGCTTGGCCCGCGCCTGCGCGGCCAGCTCCTCAGGGCTCGGACCGGTCGGTGACGGCGACGCGGACGGTGACGGCGTCGTCTGCTGGAACACCCCGGCCAGGGGTAGCGCGCTCGTACCCTGCTCGCCACCGGTCATGCCGCGCGCCACCAGGACGCCGCCGCCCAGGATGCCGACAGCGGCCACCACCATGATGAGATTCCGGGTACGTCGCACCCATGCATAGTGCCGTGTCCCCGGCCCCTGATGCGGCCCAGAACCCTGTGGAAAAGATAAATTCGACCGTACGCCAGTGCGCCCGTACCGTGCGTCACCGATCTCGGGTGCATCTCTGACGCATGATGGGAGGTATGGCCTTTCTCGTATCCCTCACCCGAGCCGCCCTGGCGGCCCCTGCGGTGGCCGCCGACCTCACGCGGTCCGCGATCGGCCAGGTGATCGAGACCGCCGCGACCGCCGCGACCATCCCGGTACGCGCGGTCGGCCTGATCGGCCAGGCCGAACTCCTGATCAACCGGGTCAACCTGGCGGTGGCCCAGGCCGAGGACCTGATCGCCCGGGTCGGCACGGTGGCCGCCGCCGCCGAGTCGACGGTCTCCGACGCCCGCGCGATCGCCACGGCAGCCGCCCTCACGGTCGAGGAGGCGGCAACCATCTCAGCCGCGGCGGGTTCATTGGTACGCCGAGCCTCCACCACCGCCGAAGCAGCCAGCGTGGTCGTCGGCGACGCCGCCTCAGCCCTGGGCGAAGTGACGGCCATCACGACAGCCGCGTCGTCGGCGATCGGCGAGGTCTCGTCGATCACGACAGCCGCCTCGTCAGCCATCGGCGAGATCTCCACGATCACGACAGCCGCTTCGTCGGCGATTGACGAGGTCACCGCGATCACCACGGCCGCGTCCGGGGTGGTGGCGGAGGCGACCGGGATCACCGGGTCGGCGCGGGAGATCATCACGACGGCGTCCGGAGTCGCGGACCAAGCCCAGGCCGTGGTCACCCGGGCCGGCGCGATCTCAGGCGAGGTGAACGAGCTGCTCGGCGGCTACTCGCAGACGCTGCGCGACGCCGCCCCGCTCGCTTCCCGCTTCGTCTCCGAACTGACCCCCGACGAGGTGACCGCCGCGATCCGGATGGTCGACCAGCTCCCCCAGCTCCAGGAACACCTGATCAACGACGTGATGCCGCTGCTGGGCAAGCTGGACCAGGTCGGACCCGACCTGCACAAGCTGCTGGAAGTCACCGAAGACCTGCACCTGGCAATCGCCGGCCTCCCCGGCCTGAAAATGCTCCGCCGCCGAGGCGAAGAACGAGTCCACGAGTCCTGACCAACCGACCCCCAGAAGCACCGCCCGAGCCATAACCGAGCCCCATCGCCCGTAACCCGCGAACGGCTTGTGCTTGTGGTCGCGACATCAGCCCCCCAACGACCACAAGCACAAGCCGACAGCGAACGGCTCGCGCTTGTGGTCGCGATATCGGCCCCCGAACGACCACGAGCACAAGCCAGCCCGCAGCGGCTCGCGCTCACGGTCGCCATTTCGGCCTCCCAACGACCACGAGCACAAGCCGGCTGGCAGTGGCTTGCGCTTGTGGTCGCATTTTTGGCTGCCGCGCGACCGTGAGCGCCAGCCGGGCCTGCACGAAGGCCTCTGATCGACTAGTTGACCTTTGTCTGGATGCGAGGCGTGCCGATGGCCGCCTGGGCGGGGGTAGTGGCACGGCTTGGCTGGCCAGTGATCATTACGCGGCGCCGGGCCGTAGCTCCGGCACCTAATGCGGGCCTCAGAACATGTCTGGACTACGGCTCACGTCGCTGAGCCGTAGTCCAGACACCTCATCAGGCCGCGATAACAGGTCTGACCTACGGCTCGCCCTGCCGGCAACCGCCCAGCCATCTGGGCGGCGGGCACTGCTACCGCTACCGCTACCGCTACCGCTGCGGCTGCGGCTGCGGCTGCGCCTACCGCTGCGGGCTGCGGGCTGCGGGCTGCGGGCTGGGCCTATCCGACTGGCTCTCATAGCTGACCCGGCCGGTTGATCGACGTTTCCGCAGCTGGAAGCGTCGTCCGAACGGCCCTGACTCCGCGCCTCGTCCCCGCCGCCGTCCCGCTTCGGTCGCCCGCGGCGATCTTGGTCCCGGGACCACAGCCAGATGGGAACCGGGGCCCAACATCGCGCGGATCAGGACAGCCGTGTCGATTTAGGGTCCGATACGCGCCCAAACTCGACACGCACTGGCGGAGGCGTGCTCGCGGCGTGTCGGCTTCGGCTCTGTCGGGCGGAAAGCCAGGCCCGGCTACTGAGCAAGCAAAGCCGCTAGCAGGCCGAGCCGTAGCTCCGCGAGGTCATCGGGCCGGATGACCTCTCGGAGCTACGGCTCAGCCCGGTGCACCATGCGCGGAACCACGGAACCACGGCAGCAGCGGCAGCGGCAGCGGCAGCGGCAGCGGCAGCGGTCGACTCACGCACAAATCCGGCGCCCGGAAGGCGCCGGATTTGTGCGACTTATCAATCTTTAGTGCTAACCGAACCCAACACTCAGTAGACCGAGACGCCGTAGGCGTTCAGGGCCTCCACGACCGGCTGGAAGTACGTGACGCCGCCGGAAGAGCAGTTGCCGCTGCCGCCTGACGTCAGGCCGAGCGCGGTGCTGCCCGAGTACAGCGAGCCGCCGCTGTCGCCCGGCTCGGCGCAGACGGTGGTGCGGATCAGGCCGGAGACCGAGCCCTCGGCGTAGTTCACCGTGCTGTTGAGCGCGGTGACCCGGCCGGAGCGGGTGCCGGTGGTGGAGCCGCGGCGGGAGACCGTGGCGCCGACGGCCGGGGTGGCCGCCGAGGTGATGTCGATCGAGGTGCCCACGCCACCGGTCTTGGTGATGGTCGTGTTGGTGTAGCGGACGATGCCGTAGTCGTTGCCCGGGAAGCTGGTGCCGGACCGGGTGCCGAGCGTCGCCGAACCGTTGGTCCAGGTCGACGAGATGTTGGTGCAGTGGCCGGCGGTCAGGAAGTACGTGGTGCCGGCGCTGTTACGCACGTTGAAGCCGAGCGAGCAACGACCGCCGCTGGGCGCGTAGATCGCGTCACCACCGGAGATCTTGATGGTCATCTTGCCGGCGACGGACTCGATCCGTGCCGCGGAGCCGAGCTTCGCGACGGTGGCCTTGACCGCGGCGAGCTTCGCGCCGGTGACGGTTTCGTCGACGCTGACCACGACCTGGTTGCTGATCGGGTCGACGGCGAACGCGGTGCCCGGCGTCTTCAGGCCGGCCTTCAGGGAGTTATCGGCGGCGGTCAGGGTGGCGCCGCTGCGGGTCACGTAACGAGGGGTCGCGCCGGCCGCGGTCACCTCGGCGGCGGTCGCGGCGTCGGTCACGTTGACCACGAGCTTGCCGGAGGAGTCCACATACGAACCGGCGTCACGCGTACCGAGCTTGGTGTCGAGGTTGGTGGCCAGGGTCGACGTGGCATACAGCCCGTCGGCGGCGGCCGGGGCGGCAGTGGCGGGGCCGGGCATGGCGGCCAGTCCGCTGCCGACGAGCACGCCCACGGCCAGGCCGACGATCGGCCGGCGCAGCTTCGGGTTGAGCACGGTTCCTCCCAGGGGGACGGGTGGTTGGCACGCCGGTCAGGCGTACCCGTGCTCGCAAGTATTTAAATCGATCAATCTAATAGCAAGGGTCGGAGTGGATCACCAAACGGCGATCAACACGGTACTGAGCAGGCGAAACGACCGCCCCATACTGCGGGCCTATGACTCGTTCGGGATGAATCAGTAATGAACAGCCGAAAACAAAATCGGCCGGTGGCACCGGGGCCACCGACCGATTTTTTCCGGTTGCTACATCGACACACGGCGTCTCCTGTTACCGGTCCACGACGGAGATCGGGGCCTCGTCGGCGAGCCGGTAACCCAGCCCGTACACCGTCGTGATCAGCTCCGGGTCGTCCAGCTTGGTACGCAGCCGGCTCACGTGAACGTCGACCGTGCGGTTGGTGGTGTGCCGGTGCCCCCACACGTGGGTCAGCAGCTGCGCCCGGCTGAACACCTGGCGCGGGTGGCGGGCCAGGAAGAGCAGCAGGTCGTACTCCAGGCGGCTGAGTTCGAGCAGCCGGCCGTCCCGGAACGCGGTACGGGCACGCGGGTCGAGCTGGATCTCCCCGTCGACACGCGGCTCCGCCACGGCCGGGTCCAGTTCGACGGCGGCCGTGGGGCCGGCCGCGTCGACCAGCTCGCGCAGCGCGGCGAGCACCCGCTCGCGACCGCTGGCGCCACCACTGATGCTGATCGTCACCGTGACCGGCGGCTCTTCCTCCCGAAGCGAGGGAACCGGGCGCAGCCGGACCGGGCGCGGGTAGGTGGCATGCGGATGTGCGATAGCGAGAGCGGACATCTGAACTCCTTCGACGGTGGTCGAACCAGTGGACGGGGTAGAGCAAGGATACATTTCCTATCTGTTAGATAGGCATCCCGGTTCGCAGTGGCGGGCGTCTCATCCAGCATGGTGCTAATTCCCCATAGGTTTACTAGGATATAGAGACGCCTAGCCGAGCACCCCAAGGGGACCCCCATGACCGTCAGCTCACTCGTGGACGCCGACCTCTTCCGCAACCTGCTCCGCCGGCACGCCGCGGCGGTGGTCGTCATCACCGCCCCGGAGCCGCAGCCCGGCACGCAGCCGGCAGGTTTCACCGCGACCTCGTTCACGTCGGTCTCCCTGGACCCGCCGCTGGTCTCCTTCTGCCTGGCGCACACCGCGTCGGCCTGGCCCGCCGTCTCGAACGCCGACGTCGTCGCCGTGCACGTGCTCACCGAGGAGCAGGAGCACGTGGCGCGGACGTTCTCGAAACGCGGCATCGACCGGTTCGCCGCGCACGGCGACTGGGAGCCCGGCCCCGGTGGCGTACCGCTGCTCGGCGGTGTTCTCGCCCGCCTCGTCTGCCGGGTGGTCCGGCGGGTCGAGGCCGGTGACCACACGATCGTGCTGGCCTCCCCGGTGGCCGGCGCTGTGCACGACGACCTCGCGGCGACGCCGCTGGTCTACCACGACGGCACCTACCACAACCTGCGCAGAGCAGCCTGAAAGGACATATCGTGACAGGAATCGTGGTGATCTCCGGCAACCCCCGCGCCGGCTCACGCACCTCCACCCTGGCCTCGGCCGTCGGTGCGGCCATCGCCGCGCGGATCGGATCGCCGGAGCCGCACCTGATCGAGGTCGGCGCACTCGGCGCCGGACTGCTCACCCCCGGCGACGAGGCGACGAAGGCCGCCCTCGCGGCGATCACCGACGCCAGCCTGCTGGTGGTGGCCACTCCTACGTACAAGGGCAGCTACACCGGCGTACTCAAGGTGTTGCTGGACAATCTCCCGGCGCAAGCCCTGGCCGGGAAGCTCGCGGTGCCGGTGGTGACCGCCGGCGTGGCGCCGCAGGCGACCGCCGCGGAAGCGCTGCTACGGCAGCTGCTCGTGGAGCTCGGTGCCATCGCGGTCCGGCCGGGACTGCCGGTGATCGAGGCGGATCTCGCCGAGTCGGTGGCGATCTCGCAGAAGTACGCGGCGGCGCTGGACTGGTGAAACGCGAAAGGGCGGGCCTGGAGAGGCCCGCCCTTCGGTCACGAACTCAGCCCACAAAAACCGTGAAAGACCTGGTCACTGTGCTGTTCCAACTGTCGGTGAATCGCACGGTGAAATCAAAAGAACCAGAAGAAGCGCTCACCACGCCACTGATCAGCCCGGTCGAATCCAGGGTGAGCCCCTCCGGCAGCGCGCCCGACTCCAGCGTCCAGGAACCCGAGCGCCCGTCCGCGACAGTGAGCTGCTGCGCATAATCAGAACCGGTCACCGCGTCGTCCAGCACGGTCTCCACGATCGACGGCGCGGAGAGCACCACCGGGATCACCACCTTGCGGGTCACCGCCTGCGGTACGTAATCGGTGAAACGAACGGTCACCGTGCTCGTTCCCGGCGTGGTCGGCGTGCCGGACAGCACACCCGCCGCCGAGAGCTTCAAACCCGCCGGCAAGGTTCCTCCCGCGAGCTGCCAGCTGCCGCGCCGGCTTGCGCCGAGCGCCAGCTTCATGGTGTACGCGTGACCGACCATCGCCGTCGACGTCCGTGATGTCGCGATCACCGGTGCCTTCGGAGGGGCCGGCACGAAGAGCAGCCGATCGGGCGCACCGGCCCGGGACGTGACCTTGCCCTTCGTGGAGTCGGCGACCAGCTTGTTGCGTACCTGGGCCGGGGTCAGCGCCGGGTTGGCGTCGAGCACCAGCGCCACGGCGCCGGCCACGTGCGGGGCGGCCATCGACGTGCCGCTCCAGGTCGCCTTCGCGGTGTTGCTCGTGGAGAGCGCCGAGGTGATGTCGACACCCGGGGCGAAGATGTCGACCATGCTGCCGTAGTTGGAGAACGACGCCCGCTTGTCCCGCTTGTCGGTCGCCGCCACGGTGATCGCCTCGGGCACGCCGGCCGGGCTGCTCAGCGTGGCGTCGGTGTTCTCGTTGCCGGCTGCCGCCACGAACGTCACGCCCGACGCGATCGCTCCGCGAACCGCCCAGTCCAGGGCGGTGCTGCTGTCACCACCGAGGCTCATGTTCGCCACGGCCGGGTGCACCGCGTTCTCGGTGACCCAGTCGATGCCGTCGATCACGTCGGCGAGCGAGCCGGCGCCGTCGCAGTCCAGCACCCGTACGGCCACCAGCTTGACCTTCTTCGCGACCCCGTACGTGCTGCCGCCGATCGTGCCGGCCACGTGGGTGCCGTGCCCGTTGCAGTCGTCGGCCGAGGTACCCCGGTCGACGAAGTCCTTGCCGGAGACGGCCCGCCCGCCGAATTCCTTGTGCGTGGTCCGGATCCCGGTGTCGATCACGTACGCGTGCACCGAGTCCCCGTCAGCCGACGGCAGGTACGACTTCGACAGCGAACGGCTGCGCTGGTCAGCCCGGTCCAGACCCCACGTCGGGTTCTTCTGGGTGCCGGTGAGGCGTACCACGCGGTCCTTCTCGACGCCGCGAACCGCCGGGTCGGCGGCGAGCCGCCGGGCCTGAGCGGTCGTCATCGAGGCGGTGAAGCCGGGGTACCGGCTGAAACGGTGCAGCACCCGTCCCGCACCGGTGCTCAACGTGGAGATCTCGGAACGCTCGCGAAGCGTGACGATGTAACGGTCCGTGGACGCGGCCTGAGCCGGCATCGGAGCGACGACGAAGGCGGCGGCGACCGCCGCGGTGAGGGCCGAACCCAGGGTCCACTGACGCATGCCCCTGAGATCGGACGTTTCGGATTGCGGCTAAGAGCGGCTAGGAGGCAGCCTGGTTGCGAACCGCTAGCAGGGCGAGCCGCACCCGGTTCGGGCTGCCGGTCTTGGTCATCAGCGCGGTGATGTGCGTCTTCACCGTGGTCACCCCGATGTGCATCCGCTCGCCGATCTCCGCGTTGCTGAGGCCCTCGCCGACCAGGTCGAGCACCTCCAGCTCGCGGGCGGTCAGCCCGGCCGGCCGGCGCGGTGGCTCGGGACGCGCGTCGACGGCACGCCGCACGAGCCGGCGCAGCACGTCCTGGCTGTACGGGCTCTCCCCCGCGGCGGCCAGCCTGATCCCGTTCAGCAGCTCGGCCGGCGGGGCGTCCTTGAGCAGGAAGCCGCACGCGCCCGCCTGCAACGCCGGGTACAGATGGTCGTCGTCGCCGAACGTGGTCAGCACCAGCACCCGTGACGACGGCCGCTCGCCGATGATCCGGCTGGTCGCGGTGATCCCGTCGACGCCGGGCATCCGCAGGTCCATCACGATCACGTCGGGGGTGAGGCGGGCGGCCAGCTCGACGGCGGCCCGGCCGTCGCCGGCCTCACCGACCACCTCCATGCCGGTCTCGGCGTCGCAGAGCATCCGCAGCCCGGCCCGGACCAGCTGCTGGTCGTCCACGAGCAGCACCCTGATCACGAAGTCTCCCCTGGTAGAACGGCCGCGACCCGCCAGCCTTTGCCGGAGGGTCCGGCGGTCAGTGTCCCGCCGAGCACCGCGACCCTTTCCCGCATGCCGATGAGGCCGTGCCCACCGCCCAGAGAAGCGCCGGCCGCGGAAGAGCCTCCGTCATCAGCGACTCCCCACTCCACATCAGACTCCCGCACAACAACAGACAGACGCGCGACCGAGGCCGGGCCCGCATGTTTTGCCACGTTTGTCAGTGCCTCCTGCGTCAACCGCAACACCGCCAGCCCCCGTACGGCATCCAGCGACGCCACCGCCGGGTCGATCTCCGCCTCCACGATCACCCCGGCCAGCCGTGCCGTCTCCACGGCACCGTCGAGTGCCGCCGGGAGAGCAGAGGGTTCGATCGCGGTGAGTGCGGCGTCTCCGCGTACCCCATCGGGGTCTCGCAACACGGCAACCAGCCGGCGCAGGTCCGCCAAGGCCGCGGTCCCCGTCCGATGGACGTCGTCGAAGACGGCGTCCACGGCGGGGTCGATCTTGGGAAGAACATGCTGGGCCACGCCCACCCGCAGCACCATCGACGCGACGTGGTGGGCCACGACGTCGTGCAGCTCGCGCGCGATGGCGCTGCGCTCGTCGGCACGGGCCGCGCGCTGCTCGGAGATCATCCGGCGTTCGGCCTGGACGCCCAGCTCCCGGGTGGTCCGGACGACAGTGCCGATCAGCACCGGCAGGCCGAGATTGATGCAGAGGCCGACCAGTGCCTCGGTGAGCCCGTCGGCCTGCCGGTTGAAGATCAGGTAGACGATCGAGACCCCGCCGACCGTCCCCCACAGATAGCGCCCGCGCGGCGCCCAGAGCGCCATCTCGCCGAGCGCCCACGCCGTGCCGACCTGGTTGATCGTGGTGTCGTCCAGCGTCGCGAGCGCCACCGCGAAGAGCGCGGTCTGCGCCACCATGTTGAGCGGTGGACGGCGGTGCAGCAGCACGCCCGCCAGGAACGCGCCGACCGCGAGCGTCCATTGCGGACCGCTGACCGGTACGCCGGTCTGCCGGGGCGCGAGCAGCAGATAGACCACGCCGGATGTGTTCAGCAGCAGCATCCGGGTGAAGGTCTCCCGGACGTCGAAGAGACGCCCCATGGTGGTCAGCCTAGAGCTTCCGGACCGCCAGATAGGCGGCCAGTCCCAGCGGCCCGAGCAGAATCGTGAGCAGCAGGATCGGCGCCATCACCAGCGGCGAGATCTCCCGCTCCCGGCTGTCCAGAAACGCCCACCGGCCGACGAAGAGATCGAACGCGAGCATGTGCGCCCATCCCGCCGCCGCGCCGGCCGGCGAGCCGAGCAGCGCGGCCACCCCGTCCAGGGTCGGGTTCGTCACGGCCGGCAGCACCTCGCCGAACGCCGGGATCACCAGCACCGCGTAGATCACCAGGATCGGCAGGACGATCAGCGGGCTCTTGATGATCCGGTTCGTCCACGACCACCGCGGCAGCAGGATCATCAGCGCCCAGAACGGCGCGGCCAGCATGAACGTCAAGCTGAACAGAAAGCCGGTCATGTCCGTCATGCCCTTCTTGTTACTGCGTAGGTCGCGCCCGCGGTCACCGCGGCCAGGGCCGCGAACGCGATCATGGTGGTCCCATCCGGTTCCAGCAGCGGTTGCGCTCGCAGCGCCTGCCAGGTCAGGAGAAGCACGAGTACGGTGTACGCCCCACCCGCGATCAGCACGAGACGTGCCCGCACGACGGCCACGATCCGGGTACGGCTCAGCAGATAGGCGACGATCGGCAACGCCTGGAGCGCGTGCATGCCGATGAAGTGGCCGATCCGCAGGTCGCCGCCGGTGGTGCTCCACCCGGTCAGCGGCATGCCCGGCCCGCCGTCCGCCACACCGACCGAGTGCGCGCCCAGCGTGCCGCCGACGCCGGTCTGCGACGTCATCAGGAACCCGAGGGCCATGCCGAGCAGCGAGATCAGCAGGCCGAGACGGATCGCGAAGGCGGCCGGCCGGTCCGCGATCCGCTGGCGCAGCGCGGCGACCGCGATCACCACGTGCGCGAAGAACAGGACCATGATGGATGTTCCCATGGCCGACCAGAGCATCTCGTCGAGCGGCGTCGCCACGTTGTAGTGACTTGTCCGGCCCCGGATCACCTGGAACACGATGATCGTCAGCTCGAGCACGGCGACACCGAGGATCACGATGCCGGCCCACTCGCCGGCACGGCTGCGCTTCGGCAGGATCGCCAACATCCAGGCGAGCGTCCAGGAATAGACCACGAACGAAACGGCGAACTTGAACGGCTTCAGCCAGATCGGCACGCCGGTCAGGATTCGTGGGTCGGTGAAGATCCCGATTCCGGCGACGATCGCCAGGACCACCGACGCCACGGTGAGCGCCAGCAGGGCCCGGTTCCAGCGCACCGGGCTGCGCAGAGCGAGGGTATCGACCGTTGTCATAACGGCAGCCTCTCGCCGCGCGGGAGCCGAATCGCCCGACCGGCGGCCGCTCTCCCGGCCACACGTCCGAGCCTCTCTCGTACTTTGGTAGGAGACCGCCATACTGGCGCGGTGCCTCACTCCCCCGCCCTGACCGACTTCCCCGCCGACGAGTCCGGTCGCCGCAGCAGCAGCGCTTTCGGCCAGGCCGTCGTCGCCGACGCGCTCCGCGCCGCCGACCCCGCCGCGGCTGACGCCGCGGAGCGGGAGACCGACTGGAGGCGCGGATACCTGCGTCATTTCAAGGCCCTGGTCGAGACCGGGCTGTCGGCGGACGGTGCCGCGGCGTACGAGATCGCCGAGGCCGGACTGGCCTCGGTGCAGGCCCGGATGCGGTACCGCCGCGACGACGGCGAGTTCACCCTCGCCCAGGCGCTGATGGCGACGCCCGAACGGCCGCTCGAAACGGTCGAGGTGGCCGGCAGCGGCGCCGCCGAGAAGGAGCTGGTCCTGCCGTTCCAGGGCGCGGCGCTCCGCGGCGACGAGTTGTCCCGGCAGCTCGACCTCTGGGTGATGACCGGCGCGATCGAGGAGTCGGCCGCCGAGGCCGTCAAGGAGGTGGCCGCCAACCCGGACTGGCTGAACCTCAGCGACCAGCGGCTCGTGACGTTCGGCGCCGGCTCCGAGATGGGCCCGCTCGCATCCGTGCTGAGCTGGGGTGGCACGGTCCTCGCCGTCGACCTGCCCAGCCAGAGGCTCTGGGAGCGCACCGCGGCGCTGGCCTCGAAATCGGCCGGCCGGCTGCTGGCCCCGCTGTCCGCCACCACCGGCCCGGTCGACGATCCGGTGGACGCCGCCGATCCGTCGGCCATCCCGCGGCCGGTCGCCGGCGTTCCCGGCGCGGACCTGCTCAGCGACCTCGGACCGGTGGTGCAGTGGCTGCTCGGGTTCGACGAGCGGCTGATCCTCGGCAACTACGTCTACGCGCCGGGCGGCACCTATCCCCGGCTGGCCGCCGCCCTCGACGCCCTCTTCGTCCACGTCCGCCACCAGCGGCCGGACACCGCGCTGGCCTTCCTCGCCACGCCCACCGATGTGTACGCCGTACCGGCCGGCGCGGTCGAGCAGAGCCGTTCCCGGTTCGCGGCCCGCTCCCAGCGCTCCCGGGCCGGGGCTCTGCTCTCCGGCGGGCGGTTGCTGCGGCCGAACTACGCGTACGACGCCGTGCCCGGAATCAATGACAGCCTGGTGCCGCAGCAGGGCCCGAACTACGCCCTCGCGAAACGCATCCACCGCTGGCGGGCCACTGTCGCCCGGCGGGACGGGGTGGTCAGTTTCAACGTGGCGCCGCCTACGCGTACCCGCTCGGTGCTCAGCAACCGCCTGCTCGCCGCGGCGTACGCGGGCGCCCACCTCTTCGACGTCGAGATCTTCGAGCCCGCGACGGCCAGCCGGCTGATGGCGGCACTGATGGTCCACCAGATCCGCCGCCCCCGCCCGGCCGACCCGGCCGCCTGGAAGGACGAAGCGGTGGCGGCGGCACACGGTGGGCTGTGGCGCTCGGCCTACCACCCGCGGACAGCGCTGCCGCTGGCGGCGGTGCGAGGCCTGGTCCGTCCCTAGAGACCTTGTGCGGTCGGGGTCCAGCCTTCGCTTGCGATCTGGTTTGGCGTCATGTGGAAATTGGGTCTCCAGTTGGAGAGATCAATCGCTTATCGGTGCGGATCGGGGCCTGAAACAATTTAGGCATGCGGGGGCAGCGGGAATTGTTCAGCAGGGCCGAATTGTCGACGATGCGCGATCGAACGCGG
This sequence comes from Actinoplanes lutulentus, assembly GCF_003259845.1. Lineage (GTDB taxonomy): Bacteria > Actinomycetota > Actinomycetes > Mycobacteriales > Micromonosporaceae > Actinoplanes > Actinoplanes lutulentus. Next base: position 220,631 of record NZ_QLMJ01000005.1, on the reverse strand, counting down.
CGTCGCAATTACTCGGCCGAGGCTGAGGCGTTCCGGCGGCGGCACGAGCGGGATCGAGCGTGGGGCCTGCAGCGCCGCCACGCCGAGAAACTTGCCCGCTGCCGCGAGAAAGCCAGCGAAACCCCACCGCCCCAGCCGGCAGCGGGCCCTGATCCGGCCACGGCAGCAGGCCCTGCTCCGGGCCGCCCCGTAAAGGGCACCGCGCCGGCCTCGGCTGCGACGAGAACCGCTTCGGCTGCGCCTCCGGGGAGCCAGACGACCGTGGCGAGCGGACCGAAACGACGAGGCCCCGGCAGGTTCACTCAAGGCGCATCGCCGGCGTCGGTTCGGCGAGGTGGCGAGGCTGCTCATCCCGACGGCGTGCCGACAAGGCGCAAAGCGACCGTGGCGGGTGCCACCCGGACTCCGGCCTGGATCGTCCGGCCTCCTGACGATGCCGCGGAGCATTCCGTCGACGCAGTTCTTGGAAACTTTACGGAGGCCGGCTCAAAACCGCAGTCACTCAATTATCAACGGCGACGAAACCCATCGTCCAGGCAAGTCCGCGGCTTTATAAAATTACCGTGGGAGCACACGAGACCGAGCCGGGGGCCACCCACGTCAATTAGCTCCTTTTATCTAGCGCGGCGAACGACCGGCATCCCATCCCATCCCATCCGGATAAACCGGACTCAAGTCCGGCACTTCCACCGACCACGCGCACGCCAACAGCCTGCCAATCGCCCGCCGAGCGTTCCTACCGAACGTTCCTGCCGAGCGTCCGTGCCGAGCGCGTGCCGAGCCTTCGAGAAGCGGCCGGGCGAGCGGTCGGGGGCGATCTTGGGGGCGCTATCGTCGGCGGATGGGTGTGGCTGGGCTGGTTCTGGCGGCTGGGGCTGGGCGTCGTTACGGGATGCCGAAGGCTCTCGTCCGGCACGAAGGGCAACTGTTCGTCGAACGGGCCGCCGACACCCTGCGTCAGGCCGGCTGCGACCGAGTACTCGTCGTTCTCGGCGCTGCCGCTGACGAGGTGCGGGCTGCCGCGCCCGGGCTTCCCGAAACCGTCGTCAACCCGGACTGGGAGACCGGCATGGCGTCCTCACTGCGCACCGGGCTGACCACGCTGACACAAGCGCCGAGCGAGCAAGCGCCTGAGGAACCCACCGCTGTCGTCGTGATGCTCGTCGACATGCCCGGGGTCAGCGCCGAAGCTGTCCGCCGGATCGTCGCCCACGCAACACCGGGTGCTCTTGTCATGGGCGGTTACCACGGACGCCGCGGGCACCCCGTTCTGCTCGGGCGGGACCACTGGGCCGCCATATCCACCACGGCTACCGGGGATCGAGGCGCGCGCGACTATCTGCGTACCCAAGAGGTCTTGGTCGTTGATGTTGGTGATGTGGCCGATGACGAAGATTTTGATTTTCCGGGCAACCTTTCCGCGGCTGGGGACCACTGAGCCTTTCGACACCGAAGTTCGAGGGAAGGCTTGACTGTGTTCAAGAATCTGCGGAAGCGCTGGCGTGCCGGGATCGTGGCGGTCGCCGCGGTCGGACTGGGCCTGAGCGCCGTGGTCTATACCCAGGGCGCTTCGGCGGCGACCTGGCCGAGCGCCACCGGCACGGTCAAGCTCACCGCGAGCAAGGCGGTCTCCGGCACGCTGGACGGCGGCCTGAAGCGGTACGTCGGCAGTGGCGCGCTCGGCGGCGACTCGCAGGAGGAGGGCCAGGACCCGCTGTTCGTGCTGGCCGACGGCGCGGTGCTGAAGAACGTCATCATCGGCTCGCCGGCCGCGGACGGCGTGCACTGCAAGGGCTCCTGCACGATCCAGAACGTGTGGTGGGAGAACGTCGGCGAGGACGCCGCCACGTTCAAGGGTGGCTCCAGCGCCAAGTACACGGTCACCGGCGGCGGCGCGAAGTCGGCAAGCGACAAGGTGTTCCAGCACAACGGTGGCGGCACGCTGACGATCAGCAGCTTCGACGTGAGCGACTTCGGCAAGCTGTACCGCTCCTGCGGCAACTGCTCGACGCAGTACAAGCGCACCGTCATCGTGAAGAACGTGACGGTCGCCGCCCCGGGCAAGACCCTGGTCGGCATCAACACCAACTTCGGCGACACCGCCACGCTCTCCGGCATCACGATCACCGGTGACAGCAAGAAGAAGATCTCGATCTGCGACCGCTTCACCGGCAACAAGACCGGCGCAGAGCCGACCAAGACCGGCAGCGGCCCGGACGGCACCTTCTGCAAGTACACGACCGCGAACATCACCTACAAGTAGGTCGCCAGTTCACGCAGCGTGCTGATGCGGTGCGCCTCGGAAGCCGGCCCGGCGCCGGTCCGGTCGAGGTGCACCGCCCGCAGGCCGGCCGCCCGTGCCGCCAGCACGTCGAACGCGTGATTGTCGCCCACGCTGAGCACCGATCCGGGCGCGATTCCCCATCGAGAACAGGCGATGCGGAACGCGTCCGGATCGGGTTTGGCGACCCCGAGATCGTCGGGAGTGAACACCGATGCGATGGAGCTCAGGCCTATCCGAGCCAGCTTGCCGCGCTGCTGAGCAGCACTGCCGTTGGTCAGCACCGCGACCGCCAGGCCGGCCTCGACAGCCGCGGCCACCGCAGCGACCGCGTCGCCGTAGGCCCGGTAGCCGGTGTCGTAATGAGCCAGATAACCGGAAAAAATAGTATCCAGTTCGTCTGCTTCGCAGGAAACACCGACCAGCGGCAGGAACTCCGTCAACCGTCGCCGGCGCTGCTCGGCGTACCCGATCTCCCGCCGCCGCCAAGCGGCGAGATGCCGCTCGGTGATCTTCTCCCAGAGCGCGCGGTTCTCCGCCGAGGCCGGCACACCGATCGACGGCAGCCACGCGCCCAGCGCGGCCTCGACGGACCCGTCATGATCACCGAGCGTGCCGTCCAGGTCGAAGAGAACCCCATTCAAGATCATCAAACAAGGGTACGGGCACGCAGGCGCCGCAACATCCGAGCGTCACCGAATCCCACGGCACGAGCCGCCGACTCCACGGTGGAGCCGTGGCCGATCAGATATTCGGCGCGTTCCAGCCGCAGCTGCTGCTGATAGCGCAGCGGCGTCTGCCCGGTCGCCGTGCTGAACAGCCGGGTCAGCGTCCGCTCGCTCACCCCGGCATCGGCGGCCAGATCGCCCAGCGGCAGCGGCTCCGCGAAGCCGGTGTCGATCCGGTCCTGCACCCGGTGAACCACGTCGGACAGGTGCGAGCGGTGCCGCAGCATCGCGCTCTCCTGCTGCTCGTCGCCGTTGCGCCGGGCGTAGACCACCATCTCCCGGGCCACCTGCGCCGCGACCGCCGGGCCGTGCCGCAGCGCGACCAGGTGCAGCGCCAGGTCGATGCCGCTGGCGATGCCGGCCGAGGTGACCACACGATCGTCGGACACGAACAGCACGTCCGGCAGCACGGTCGCCGACGGGTGGCTGCGAGCGAGGCGTTCCTGCAGGTCGTGGTGGGTGGTGCAGCGCCGGCCGGCGAGCAGACCGGCCCGGCCGAGAGCGTCGGCGCCGGAGCAGACGCTGGCCACGGTGCCACCGGCGGCGTGATGCGCGGCGATCCGGTCCAGCGTTTCCGGCGCGAAGAACCCATATCCGGTACGCCAGCCGGGCACCAGAACCAGGTCGTCCGCGTCCAGCTCCGGCCAGGTCAGCTCGGCGTGCAGCGCGACGCCCTGCCAGGTCGGCACCGGCGACTGCTCGGCCACGTACGCCAGCTCGTAACCCGGCGCCGTGGCGAACACCTGCGCCGGGCCGGCCAGGTCGAGCAGATGCACCTGAGGCGTCAGCACGAAGAGCACCCTGCTCACGATCCGGTCACTCCCCGAGAATCTCCGCGACGGTCCTGATCGTGGCGAACCGGCCGGCCAGAGCGTATTCGGTCCGGGTCACCACGTCCTGCGCGGAAAGCGTACGCGGGTCGGCCAGCAGCTCCTCCACGGTCTGGTCGGCCGGGGCGTCGCGGTGCGGGATCGGGCTCGTGGAGGTGGCGTCGACGGCGAACGTCACGTCGTACCCGAGGTCGGACGCGACCCGCGCGGTGGTCTCCACGCACTGTTCGGTACGCAGACCGCAGACGGTCACCGCCCGCACCCCGCCGACGGTGAGCCGGTGCTGGAGATCGGTGCCGGTGAACGCGTTGTGCACGTACTTCACCAGCAGCGGCTCGTCCGCGGCCGGCTTCAGCTCGTCGACCACCCGGACGAAACCGCTCTCCGGGTCGAAGACGCCGCCGGTGCCCGGCTCCGAGTGCACCACCCAGATCACCGCGTCGCCGGCGGCTCGCGCGGCGTCCACGAGACGGCCGACATTCTCGATCACGTCCGGGTTGCTGTTGGTCTTCCAGAGCGGCCGGGCCCGGAACGATTCCTGTACGTCGATCACGATGAGCGCGTTGGTCATGCCTCAATCAAACGCCGCTCGTGGTCGTCGCAGAAGGCATCATCGGGACCAGGGGCGGACTGATCCGGTCACGACTGGCGGTTCAGGGATCGCTCCCGCGCGTACTCCGCCAGCCGGTCGATCTCGGCGGCCGTGCGCGGTCCCGGGTTCACCACGCTCCCCCAGCTCTGCACGCCGTAAGCCGGGTGCGGCACGAACACGTCCTCCGCCGCGAAGTCGATCTCCGCCCGTTTCGCGGCCAGCTCCTCCGGACCGAAACCGAACATCCGCCGGAACTCGTCACGCCCCAGCTCCAGGTTGATCCGGAAGGTGTCCGGCCGGTTCAGCCGCGACTGTTCATCGAAGCCCGGGATGTCGTGCCCGACGATCGTGGCAAACGGCCGCATCCGGTCCGCACCGGCGAAGAAGAAGCAGTCACCCCAGGTGTAGTCCGGCATGTCGGACTCCGGCTCGATGCGAGTCATCGCCACCCCGGGCAGCGCGAGGATCCGGGCGGCAAGAGATTCAACGCTCATGACCTCTACCGTATCGTTGACTCTCCCATTGAACGTTTCATCGCTCATCGCACGGAGGCTCCGACTGAAGTCTCAAAAGGGCATCCATCGTCCTGCGGATCTGGCCCAGCTGCACGGGCTCTCCGCGCAGGCCGTCCGCAACTACGAGCGCGACGGCTTCCTCCCGCCGGCGCGCCGTTCCGCCGCCGGCTACCGCCTCTACACCGACCAGCATGTGGTCGCGCTCGGCGCCTATCTCGCGCTCATTGCGGGGTACGGGCACCGCACGGCCGGCGAGATCATGCGGCTCGTCCACGAGGCTGATCTTCCAAGAGCGCTCGCCGCCATCGACGGAGCACACGTGCTCCTGCAGCGCGACCGGGAAACCCTGGAGTCGGTCTCCGAGACGGTGTCCGTTCTTGCCCATCCGGCCGCTCCCGCGTTCACCGGGTCGGCGCCGGTCACCGTGGGTGTGCTCGCGCACCGGCTCGGCGTCGTGCCGGCCACGCTGCGCAAGTGGGAGCGCGCCGGAATCCTCACGCCGGCCCGCGACCGCACGGCCCGGGTCTATTCACCGGCCGACGTACGGGATGCCGACCTGGCCCATCTGCTGCGCCGCGGCGGGTACCTGCTCGGCCACATCGCGTCGGTGCTGCGGCAGGTCCGCTCGGCCGGCGGCCCGGAACCGCTCGCGGCGTCCCTGGCCGGCTGGCAGGACCGGATCAACACCCGGGCGCGGCTGATGCTGACGGGCTCCGCGCGGCTCGCCGCCTACCTGGAATACGCTGCCCCGCCCGTGGGGGTTACGGGCGGGGCAGCGGTCCTCAGCGACGATCAGCGCGGATAGTCGCGGTAGTTGCCGGTGTAGTACTCACCGACCGACTCGCGGTAGTCCTGCGTCTCGAACGTCTCCTTGTCATACTCAGGAGAGCTCTTGATCTGCTCCTTCGTACGATCCACATAGACCTTCCGGTCCGTGTGATCGATGTTCTGAACCGTGCCGGCCGGCAGAATCACCTTCCGCCCGAAAATCCACGGCCCGGTATCGACCACGAGGTACGCACTGCCGACGTCGTAACTGGCCTGGTCGATCGAACCGATGTGCCCATCGGTCGCCTCGACCTTGAATCCGACCAGGTCCACACCGGACCGCCCGGTTTCGCTCTCATCCAGGCTCTCGACACCGGCCGGGTCATAGTCGCTCCCAGCCGGTCCCGCCGGATCCCGCCACGACCAGGGAGTGAACGGCGTTGGTTGCATCACAGCCTCCTCACATAGATGAATTGGCGTCCCCCAACCCGTACCCCCACCCCAACCCCACAAACCCCACAGCCCGACCGGCGTACCGACGCCCCGCAAGGAGGATCACCGCTCACCGTTGCTGCTCTCCAAATCTTGAGCGATGTTCAACCGTCCGATGTGCAAAGTCGCTCAAGATCCGGAGGCAACAAGCGACGGGACAGGCCGGCAAGCAGGCAAGCAGTCGGGGCAGAGCAGGCGGCGGACGGGCGGACGAACGCGCGAACGAACGAACGCGCGAACGAACGGATGGGCGGACGAACGGATGGGGAGCTGGCGGATGGGCGAACTGACGGGCGGACGAACTGACGGGCTGGCGGGCTGGGGCTTCGTGGTTGCGGTCAGCGGTTGATGTCGGTGCCGCTCAGGGACTGGAGGTCGGCTCGGGTTGGCAGGCCCTCGCAGTCGCCCGGGACCGTTACCGCGAACGCGCCCGCCTCGATCGCCGTGCGCAAGCGGTTCGCCGCCGGCAGGCCGGCCAGCCGGTCCGCCAGGTAGCCCGCCACGAACGCGTCGCCCGCGCCGACCGGGTCGATCGAGGAGACCGACATGGCCGGCAGCGAGAAGCGGGAGCCGTCGATCAGCGCGACGCAGCCCCGGGCGCCGTCCTTCACGATCACCTCGGACGGGCCCAGACCGGCCAGGCCCTCGACCGGATCCGCCGAGCCCAAAAATATCGCTGCCTCGTCCGGGCCGGCGAACACCACGTCGGCGCGGCTCACCAGGTCGCGCAGCACCGGCGCCGCGTCGTATGTCGACCACAGTTTGCTGCGGTAGTTCACGTCGACCGAGACCGTGACGCCGGCGGACCGGGCCGTCTCCACCGCGGCGAAGACCGCCGACCGGCAGCTGTCGCTCAGCGCCGGCGTGATCCCGGTGACGTGCAGGATCGAGGCGGCCGCGATCTCGGCCTCGGGTACGTCGGACCGGTTGAGACGTGACCCGGCACTGCCCGCCCGGTGGTAGTCGGCGTGGATGAACTGGCCGGACCGCCGGTACCGGATCATCAGGCCGGTGAACGCGTCGTCTTCGAGGGCGATCACGCGTACCCCCGAAGAGCGCAAGCGAGTCGCGATGAGCGACCCGGTGGCGTCCTTGCCCAGGCGGCCGAGCCAGGTGGCGTCGCCGCCGAGACGCGCCACGCCCATCGCGACGTTGCTCTCCGCGCCGGCGACGCCGAGCGTGAATCCGCGGGCGTGATCGAGAGTCCCGATGCCGTCGGCAACGAAAATTCCCATGGCCTCGCCGAACGTGAGAAGAGAGCTCATGAGCGCGCGTACGCTACGGCGCCGACCGCGTGGCGGGCGCGGGCGGCCAGGGCGGTGAGGCTGCCGCCGGACGCGGCGTCGCCGATCAGCGGGCCGCCGACGCCGACCGCGGCCGCGCCGACCTCCAGCCATTTCGCGATGTCACCGAGGCCGATGCCGCCGGTCGGCATGACGCGGACGTCCGGCAGCGGGCCGCGCAGATCGCGCAGGTACGACGGCCCGAGGCCACCCGCCGGGAAGAGTTTGATCAGGGGTGCGCCGGCCCGGTACGCCGCGAAGATCTCAGTAGGGCTGAACGTGCCCGGGTAGAACGGCACGTCGGTCGCGATCGGCACCGACGCCGGCGAGACCAGGAAGGTGGCGCCCGCGCCGACAGCCGCTTTCGCATCGTCGTCGGTGAGCACCGTGCCGGCGCCGACCTGGACCGTCGATGGCAGCTGGCGGCGCAGACCGGCGATGGCCTCCAGGGCGCCGTGCGAGGTGAGGGTGATCTCGAGCGCGGTGACACCGGCCGTGACCAGCACGTCGGCAACGGCGGAGAAGGCCGCGGCAGTCGGCGCCCGCAGGATGGCGACGAGGCCCGCGTCGGCGATGGCGGCGGAGACAGGATCGAGGGGTGCGCGTTGGTCGGTCACACCTCGATCCTGCCCGATGTCTATGGCAGGGAAAAAGGCCCTCAGCTCCGGCGGAGACCGTTCAGCGACACCGGCGGCGTGTCCTTGATCTCGAGTTCCTCCCGGACCGCCGCTTCGAATTCCTGCATCACCAGCGGCACCTGGGCGAGCAGTTCCCGGAAGTGGGTACGCGGCTCGACACCGACCACCGCGGCCGGGTTCATCTCACCGTGCAGCCGTTCCAGCTGGAGGTGCACGGCGAGCGCGGCCGAACGCACCGGCCCGGACGCGAGCAACCGGACCGGCATGAGCGCCGGACCGACCTGATCCATGTAGTCGAGGGGGGTCGGAGTCTTCTCACCGGCGTCATATGCCGCACGAAGCCGGTAGGTGGCCCGCTCGAAAGCAGCCAATAGCTGGACATATGCGGCTTTGCGCTCGTCATACCACTGCCGGTTACGACGGCGCCGGGTCAACATTTCAGTGTTACGGGAAGCGGCGAGGTACACGGCCGCCGCCCCGGCAAGGGCGAATACGACGGCCACCAGGGGAAGTCCCCACCACGGGATCTGAGACACGCGATAACGGTATCGACCCGGGGACGAGCGGTCTGTCAACCACGCCCTCGCGTGAGCGCGGCTTCGATGGAACGGGCCGCTTCCTCGGTCACCCGGGCCGCTCCGAGAACCTCGCCGCGCCGGGTCAGCTCCGCGACCCGGGCCTCACCGAGCCGTTCCCGGGCCGCCCCGCGCGCTCGTTCCAAACGTGCCGCCTCGGCGGGGTACACCCGGGCCGGCGGCAGCGCCGCGTCGAGCAGCATCGCCGTCTCGTCCTCACCGACCCGGGTCAGGAGCACGATCAGGTTGCGCAGCGCGGCCGCCTGGAGCGTGGTGTTGCCGGCCCGCCGCCACAGCCGCAGCACGTCCCGGAACGCGGCGAGCGCCAGCGCCGGATCACCGTGCCGGCTGCGGATCGCGACGGCTGCCGTACCGGACGCGGCCTGGAAGAGCCGGTCGTCGACGGCCGCCGCCAGGATCTTCGCCTCGCCGAGGAGCTCCAGCGCCCGCGGCGGGTCGAGGTCGCCGAGGGCTTCGCCGAGGCCGTACCGGGATTCGGCCCGCGCACCCGGGTTTCCGGTGCTGTCGGCGAGCTCGACGGCGGCGAGGCCGAGCGCGACCGCCTCGTCGGATCGGCCGGACCAGGCCAGGACCAGCGCCTCGCCGACCATGCCGGAGACCCGGGCGACGGGTTCGCCGGTCATCGCCCGGTAGTGGGTGAGCGCGGTCTCGACGTCGCACTCGACGAGGGCCACATCGCCGAGGACCTCATGGGCGAGCGGGTCGGAGAGGGAGGCCCGGCGGCGGGCTTCGACCAGGTCACCCCGTCCCCAGGCGTGGGTGGCGGCCGCGGCGTTGTGTCCCGACGACGCGGAATAGCCCCAGGCCAGCACCTCGTATTGCTGACACCGGTACCCATATCGATACATCGCCGCCGTGAGCCGGGCCTTCACCCCGTCGTCACCCCGCGTGAACGCCAGCCGTAGATCGGGCAGAAGTGCGTCGATCTCGCGTACCGTCGCCGCCTGATCGACCCCCCGCATGCGTGCGTCGAGGTCCTCGGCCGCCGCGGCCATGGCCGCGGCGTGCCGCTGTTGCGCAGCGGTGACCTCGGCGTCCACCTGTTCCAGCGCATACGCGCGCACGGTCTCCAGCAGCCGGAACCGCCCCGGACCGTGCCGCACCACCAGCGACCGGTCGACCAGTCCGGCGAGCAGCCCGGCGACCCGGGTGCGCGGCAACCGATCGTCACCCGCCACCGCTTCTGCCGCGGCCACCGTGAACGCACCGGCGAACACCGCGAGCCGCCGCAGCAACCGCGCCGAGGCCACATCGAGCAGGCCGAACGACCACTCCACCACGGCCCGTAACGTCCGATGCCGCGGATCCGCACCCCGCCGCCCCCGATCAAGCAGGTCGAGCCGATCGTCCAGCCGCGCGGCAAGCTCGTCCACACCGAGCGCGGCGGCCTGCACGGCGGCGAGCTCGATGGCGAGCGGCAGCAGATCCAGCCGCTCGACGATCTCCCCGACGACACCGGACGGGACGACGCGGGCACGCTCGCAGAACAGCCTGCGCGCCGCCTGCGGATCCAGCGGCCCCAGCCGGAGCACCCGCTCCCCGTCCGCCCGGAGACTCTCCTGACTGGTCACCACGACCCGAACTCCACGCAACGCCTCGACCAGCTCGGCGGCCGCACCCAGCACATGCTCACAGTTGTCCAGAACCACGACAGCCCGCCCGGCGGCAGCCTCAGCGATCACCGCCAGCGGCTCGTCATGCGGCGCCACCCGCGCACCGACACCGACAGCGACGGCCTCCAGAAAGTCCGCCTCCCGCACATCGGCCGCATCCACCCACGCCACCCCGGGCGTCGCCCGCACGGTCTCCGCCACCAGCCGCGTCTTACCCACCCCACCAGGCCCGACGACGCTCACCAGGCCCGGCTCCGCGATCAGTCGCGCCAGCTGCCGCTGCTCACTCTCCCGACCCATGAAAGACGAAAACCGCAGAGGTACGCACAATGCCCGGTCCCTCTGGTTCTCCGGGGCGACCTGAGCGCCGGTCCAGGCCTGTGCCGCCCGTTCCGGCCAGACCTGCAACTCACCCAACTTGTCGACGACATGCGTGCCACGGAGCAGCCCCTGTTGAACCCGCCGGACCCGGTCGGAGGGATCGAGCCCCAGCCGGTCGACAGTCGCGTCGGCGTGGCGGCGCAGCACCTCCAGCGCCTCACCCCGGCACCCGGCCGCGACAAACGCCCCGGCCAGCGCGACCGCGCCGTCCTCCCAGCAGGAGTCAGCCCCGGACGGTTCCCGCAACAGTTCCACCGCGTCGGCGGGCGCGAGCGTCCCCGCATGCCGGACCAGCGCACCCCGATGGAGCGCCACCAGCCGCGCCGCGACCCCGCGAAAGGGCTCGCCCGGAAACTCGGCGAGCGGCGCACCACGCCACAGCCCGATCGCTGCCGCGTCTTCCCGCCGGCCGCGTACCAGGAACTCGAATCGAAGCACGTCGACCGCGTCGCGCGGCAGATCCAGGCAATAACCGGCCGGCCCATGGTTGATCAGCCCGGGCGCTCCGAGTCGCGAACGCAGCCGGGCCACATGGGACTGCAGCGTGTTCCGAGCCGACACCGGTGGATCATCCGGCCAGAGCGCGTCGACCAGCTCGGCCACCGGGACCGGCCGACCGGCCCGCAGTGCGAGCAACGCCAGCACGGCACGCTGAGACGCACCGGCGACCACGACCGGCCCGTTCTCGCCCTCCACCTCGAAGGGCCCCAACATTCGGACCAACACGCCCACGACGGTAGGCCGCCCCACCACACCCACCGCAACCCACCAACCACCAAACCGCTAAAACCCGACTCCCCCCGCACAACCCGCCAAGCCCTCGCGTCCGGCCGGTCCGGCTGGCCCGGCTGGCTGTCAGTGCCGTCGCGTGAGCAGTGGGACAGCTCTGACCCTGCTGGTTAATGGAAATCCCGCTGGTAGTGGTGGCCGCGGTCCTGATTGTCTTCCGCTGGTCCTATCGTGGCGATCGTGGTCCCCGGACCACATCCCGGGCGGGACCAGCCGCCCAAGATCGCGCGGGCCGCCTGGGGCGTGTCGACTTCGGGTTCGCTACGCCCCCAAACTCGACACACACTCCGCGAACCGCCTGTCCGTGTCGATTTCGGGTTCGATACGCACCCCAACTCGACACGCACGTCGGCGCGGCAGTCCGCGATGTCCTGGCTTCAGGGCTCCGTGCGGGAAAACCGGGCCTGACCACGCCGCGAGCCGTAGCCCAGCCACGATTTGAAGCCCTCATAACGTGGCTGATGTACGGCCGGGCGACACCAGCCGTAGTCCAGCCACGTAATCGCAGCCCCAGAACAGGTCTCAGCTACGGCTCAGCCCCGCCACCCACGCCGACGTCGCCTTCACTCAGCCAGCTGGATCCCTCCATTGACCAGCATGGTCAGCTCTGAGAACCAGCCGGACCGGCTGGCGCCCAGCGCGCGCCCAGCGTGTGCGCCCAGCGGCCCGGCAGGGTGGGTCAGTGGAGTTGGTAGAAGCGCCAGAAGTCGTTGTCGATGTCGAGCACCGCCGGGGACGAGAAGCCCGCTTCCCGCGCCCACCCCAGCAGCGTCGGGGCTCGCAGGACCGTGCCGTTGGCGAGGACCGGGTTCTCGGCCCGGGTGGCGGGCAGGCAGTGCAGGACGCTGAACGCGTATTGGAGGCGTTCCACCTCGCCGGCCGGGGCGGTGAACTCGTCGGCGACCCGCTCGTCGGCGATGAAGACGCTGCCGCCGGGGCTGAGCAGTCCACCGGCATTCCGGAGTACCCCCACCGGATCCCCCATATCGTGCAATGCCTCAAAAATAGTGATCAGGTGGAACGAGCCGGTCACCGAAGCCGCGTCAGCGACCGTGAAACTCACCCGGTCGGCCACCCCCGCCGCCGCGGCCACCGATCGAGCCACGGCGATCGAGTCCTCATCCAGATCAACACCGCGCACCGTAACGGCGGGGTATGCCAAAGCCATCGCCACCGACGAATACCCCATCCCACAGCCCAGATCGAGCACCCGCGCCCCCGACCGCAACCCTGCCTCGATCTCCGGCACCGCCGGCAACCACGCGGTGGTCAGCAGATGGTCAAACATCGGCCGGTTGAACCCGGCGATCCCGTGCCGGACGTGCGCGTACGCCGAGTACGGCACCCCCTCCCCGCTGCGGAACGCCGCGATGACCCGCGGAGTCAGCAGCGCCACACCCACCGCGAACTGGCTTGCCGCACCGGCGTAGGCCGGCCCGCCCTCGTCCAGCAGCACCTCGGCGACACCCGGGGCAAGAGCGAAGTCAGCCGTCAGGAAACCGGCCGCGGCCTGCTGCTCCAGCCACTCCCGGGCGTACCGCTCGTCGATCCCGGCGGCCTTGGCCAGCTCCGGCGGGGTGAGCGGGCCGTCCCGCAGCGCGGCATACAGACCGAGCTCCCGCCCGATCTCCACGGTGAAGAGTTCCAGAGCGCCGGTAAGGGCACCGAAAAGACGTTCGCCCAACGCATCAACTTCAGTCATGAGACCAGGAGAAACCCATCCGCGTGCAGAACGCTTGACCTCAACGTGAGTTCAGCTTGCAGGGTGGTCACATGAGAGCTGTGGTCTTCGACCGATACGGTCCGCCCGACGTCCTGCGCTTCGCCGACCTGCCCGATCCGGAGCCGCAGCCGGGCGAGGTCCTGATCCAGGTGTACGCGGCCGGGGTGCAGCCGTTCGACGTGGCGGTCCGGACCGGGCGCATGCCGTGGGTGCAGGCCCGATTTCCCCAGCAGATCGGCCAAGAATACTCAGGAGTAGTAATAAAAGGCGACATACCGCCTGGCACCCCCGTCCTCGGCTCCACCATGCTCAACGCCGTGGCCGAAAAACTCACCGTCCCGGCCGAGAACGTCGTGATCAAACCGGACCACCTCGACTTCCCCACCGCGGCCGGCCTGGTAGCCGCCTCACAAACGGCAAGCGGCGCGATCGAGGAACTCGAGATCGGCACCGGCGACGTCCTCCTGCTGCATGCCGCCGCCGGCTCGGTCGGCACGATCGCCACTCAGCTGGCAATCCGAGCGGGCGCCACGGTCATCGGCACGGCAAGCCCGAACAACCACGATTACCTGCGTGAACTGGGCGCGCTGCCGGTCGCGTACCGCAGTGGTCTGATCGAAGCCGTGCGTGCCACCGGCCTGAGACCCACCGTCGCTCTCGACGCCGCAGGCGGCGAGGCGATCGCCTGGTCGATCGCGCTGGGCGTCCCGGCGGAGCGCGTCGGCACGATCGTCGACGACAAGGCGGCGGCCGAGCACGGTGCCCGGGTGGTGCGTGCGGGGCGTTCGCCGCAGCGGCTCGCCGAGACGATCAACATCGCGGGCCTGCGGATGCCGATCCGCGAGTTCGATTGGGAGCGGGTCGCGGAAGCGCACGCCACGGTGGAGTCCCGGCACGGCCGCGGCAAGGTCGTGGTGACCACGGGAGCAGGAGAGTAGCCGCCGGTTGCAGCTCTGGATCACCCGCTCAGCGCCCGGCGGGACGCGTCGAATCGCCGGGCATGCGCCTGCTGAACCGCCTCGTCGCCGTGTCCCTGGCCGCCGTCGTATCCCTGGCCGTCCCGCACGCGGCAGAAGCAGCGCCGATGAAAGCCCAGAACACCCCGATCCGGATCATGCCGCTCGGCGACAGCCTCACCTTCGGCAAGGGCGACCGGACCGAGAACGGGTACCGCACCGATCTGCACACCTGGCTCACCGCCGCCGGTGTCGACACCGACTTCGTCGGCTCACAGGCCAACGGTTCCGGCGCCGACACCGCCCACGAAGGACACCCCGGCTGGCGGATCTCCTGGATCACCCGGCACACCGGGTACTGGATGCGCAAGTACAAGCCGCAGGTCGTCCTGCTCGACATCGGCACCAACGACCTGCTGCGCCACCAGGCCCCCGGTGCGCCGCAACGCCTCGACAAGCTGATCGACAAGATCATCGCGACCGATCCGGACACCCGGATCGTCCTGGCGAAACTGCTGATCGTGAAGGGCAAGCACGAGCGCGAGTTCCGCTCGTTCAACGCGAAGCTGGCCAAGGCCGCGGCCCGTCACCCCGGCAAGGTCACGCTCGTCGACATGTCGGTCATCCCGGCGTCGGACACCGTGGACGGCGTGCACCCGAGCCAGGCTGGTTACCGCAAGATGGCCGCCCAGTGGTACCAGGGCCTGCGCAAGGTCCTGCCGATGACGACCCCGGTCACTCCAGATAGGTGACGCCGTCCAGCGACACGGACCCGCTCTCCACCTGCACCTTGATCGTGTGCGTGCCACTGGCCGGCCACATCCGGGTCCACACCGCCTGCCGGAACATCGGCGTCGCCGACCGCAGATCCACCACACCCTGATCACGCCCGTCAAGGAAGACGCGCACCTTGCCGGAGGTCGCCGTGCGTGCGGCCACGAGCGCGGCCGACCGGCCGGTGACGGTCCAGGTCAGCGACGCGCCGCGGGCGGAGGACCCGGCAGCTTCGCTGCCGATGAAAGCACTGTCGCGCTGCGTGCGCCACGTTCCGGTCCGTCGTGCTCCGGCTTCGGCGACGAGCGCGAGGGTACGCGTAACCGAAGCGCTCGCCACGTTCCCCGCCCGGTCCGCGGCCGTCACAGTCCACGATCCGTTCTCGCCGAGCGGCACGGCCGAGTCGAACGTCCGTGCGGCGCCGCCGAGCACGCCACGGCCGGTTCCGGTGACGCGTACCGATCGCAGGCCGTTGGCGTCGGCGGCGGTCCAGGCCACCCGCACCGGGACGGTGCCGGTGATCGAGCCGGTCCGCAACGTCACCTGCGGTTCGCCCGCGAACTCCGGCGGCACCGGGTCGGCGAGGATCCGCGCGCTCGCCAGTGACGTGCGACCGGAGAGGTGAACGCCCTTGACCACGACGGTGTGCGCCCCGGCCGGCAGCTGCAGCCGGGACAGCCGGTGCCCGGCCGGCACGGCGGTGAAGAGCCGCCCGTCGAGCCAGACTTCGAAGCGATCCATCATCCGGGTGGGCGTGGAGAGCGTCCAGAGCGGCTGCACCAGCCCCCGGGTGTAGAACTTCCCGGCGTACGCGCTGGCGCCGCTGAGCTCCTGGAACCGCATTCCGATCGGTGCGCCGCCGGCGATCGCCCGGATCGACGGGAGCTGCGCGTACAGCCCGTTGCCCGGGCACTCGGTGGACCCGGCGTCGCGGTGGCCGGAGATCCGGTTGAGGATCGCGGCCTTGCCGGCCGGATATTTGTTGCTGCCGCCGGACACGTACGACACCCGTCCGGCCGGCGGGCTCCCCCACGCCCCGAGCTTGTACGCCGCGACCTGCGCGACCGACGCCCGTGCCGCCGCCGGGATCCCGGTGGCCCGGAAGTCGCCGATCACCGCGATGGCGCTGGCGTTGCTGTTGAAGCCGAGGGTGTGCGCGCCGAGCACCGAGCGGTGCACCCCGCCCCGGCGTCCTTCGAAGACGGTCCCGCACTTGTCGACGAGGAAGTTGTACCCGATGTCGTTCCAGCCCTTGCTCTTCACCTGGTACGCCTCGATGCCCCGCATGATGCTCGCCGACTGCCCGCAGCTGTATCCGTTGCCGGACGCGGTGTGGTGCACGAAGACGACCTGGATCGGCCCGGTGAAGGCGGTCTCCCCCTTCACCATGGCCTCGTTGGCGCCCCACCCGGCCCGGGTGACGATCTTCGGGACCGGACGGGCCGGCAGTTTCGGGTTACGCCGGGCCTCGCCGGCGGCCGAAACGAGCTCCAGCGATGCCGCCTCGGAAAACGACGAGGACGAGCCGTCCGGGTTGATCAGGTCCACCCGGAGGTCGTCGGGCACGTGTTTCCCGGCCATCCTGGCCTGCACCCCGTCGGACGGCCCGACCCAGAGCGGATCGCTGGCCCCGCGGGCGCCCTCGGTGCCGCCGGACGCGTCCGGGTTGTCGGTCTCCAGCAGCTGCCACGGCGTCCACCGGCCGGTCCCGGCCTCCCGGGTGCGCACTTCGATCCGGCCCTCACTCGCCGCGCGCGGATCGGCCCAGGTCACGCCGACCATGCTGAACGGGTCGGTGGCACGGCGGGCGAGTGCCGCGTACCCGCCTGCGGCCAGCCGCAGGCCGTCCTCGCGCGCGAGTCCGAATGTCTGCAGCACCGGGCCCGTGGTGACGGGTTCGCTCGGATTCGCCACGGCTACGGCAACTGCGACCGCCGGGGTGACAGCGACCAGGGCGGCAAGCAGGCGACGCATGGAGACTCCCCCGGCCACCGGCGGAAGGGGTCAAAACGGGGCTTTCCGGCGACCATGTGCCACCTTGCCGGTGGACCGAGTGACGCGTGGGGAGTTCCGTGAAAAAAGCTCGGATTTTTACCCGTGAGGCTTTTTTACGTCCAAAAGCTCAGTTAGCCGACCAGATCGCGGCATTCAGGGCAGTGGCGAAGGAGACCCACGCCAGGTACGGCAGCAGCAGCCCGGCGGCGACCTTCGAGATCGGCCGGAACTTCCAGATAGTCACCACGATCAGCACCCAGAGCACAACGATGTCGATCAGCGCGAGCCCGTACTGACCGGCGCCGAAGAAGATCGGGGTCCAGATCGCGTTCAGGACCAGCTGTGCGGCGTACCAGTTGAGCGCGGTGGACCAGCCGGTACGGCGCCAGACCAGCCAGCCGCTCACTGCGATCATCGCGTACAGAACGGTCCAGACGGGGCCGAACAGCCACGATGGCGGCGCCCAGGACGGCTGGACGAGGTTGTTGTACTCGTTCGCGGTCCCGGCCACGCCGAGCCCGCCGATCAGCGCGGCCACCGTGACGGCCACGAAAAAGCCGGCCAAGGCGAGCCACGGCGAGACGCGCCTTTCCGAACGCACCACATGACTGCTCATGCCCTCGGAATTACCCGGCCGCTCGCCAATCAATCTCGATTATCAAGAATTCCCGGTCGCCTGGTTAACCAGTCCGGTGATCACCCAGTCCGCGATCCGCTCGAAGTCCGGCGGCTCGCTGCCGCCTTCGGCGAAGGCCGCCGCGAGCCGCGGGAAGTCGCCGCTCGCCATCGCCGCGACGATCTGGGTGACCTGCTCGGTGCCGGTCGAGTCGCCGGCCAGCTCGGCGGTCACGTACGACGCGACGAAGCCGGTGAGCAGGGCGAGCACCGCCATCCGGGTGCCGCCGGAGAGGCCGGACGGCTCCAGCGCGCCGAGCCCGTGCTCCAGATAGGCGAGCAGGTTGAGCCCCATCACCGACCGGCCGGCGAGTGCGCCGGTCAGCCACGGGTGCTTCAGCATCATCGCCCGCTGGGCGCCGACCAGGGCGAACAGGTCGGCCCGCCAATCGCCGGTGAGCGCCGGCAGCTCCATCTCGCCGGCCACCCGGTCCACCATCAGGTCGATGAGGTGTTCCCGGTCCGGCACATAGGTGTAGAGCGACATCGCCCCGGCGCCGATCTCGGACGCGACCCGCCGCATCGTGACGGCGTCCAGGCCGTCCGCGTCGGCGAGCCGGACCGCGGCGGCGAGCACCTGCTCACGGTTGCGCAGCGGTGGACGGCCTCGTGGCACAGGGAACCTCCTGGTACTGTTTTCGGTACAGCGTACGAAAAAGGGAGCGTGACGTATGCAGCAGCTGCCCTTGATCCTCCGATTGATGCGGCGGCGGGCCCGCAAGGGCCCTGCCGCACGCTACGACGTCACCTGGGAGCGGGCCGTGCCGGTGCCCGGCGCCGACGGGAACACCCTGCTCACCGACCACTACGCGCCGGTCACCGGCGAGCCGTGCCCGACGATCCTGCTGCGCGCGCCCTACGTGCGCGGCGGCTTCCCGTGGAACTACCTGTACGGCGCCCTCTTCGCCGAGCAGGGCTTCCACGTGCTGCTGCAGAGCACCCGGGGCACCGGTGGGTCGGACGGTGAGTTCCACACCTGGCGCAACGAGGCGCCGGACGGGCAGGCTGCGGTCGAGTGGATCCGCAAGCAGGAGTGGTTCAGCGGTGATCTGTTCACGCTCGGCGCGAGCTACATGACCTACACCCAGCTCAGCCTGGCCGCCGAGCCGCCGCCCGAGTGGCGTGGCGCGATCGCCCAGGTCGGCCTGATCGATCCGCACGCGTTTTTCTGGCCGGGCGGTGCGTTCGCGCTGGAGCGCTCGCTCGTCGGCGGACTGGCCATGTTCGGTCAGGCAGCCACCTTCTGGGACAACGTGAAGGCAGTCCTGCGCCTGCAGCGGCACCTGCGCCGGGCCACCCTCGGCCTGCCGCTCGCCGAGGCCTACCAGGCGCCGTTCGGCGGCCGGCGCGCGGAGTTCGAGCACTGGCTGGAGGCCCCCGACGCCGCCGATCCGTACTGGGCGGGTGCCGACGTCACCGACTCGGCCGCGGCGCTGCCCATCCCGGTCACCCTGATGACCGGCTGGCACGACCTCGCCACCGAGCAGGTGATCGAGCTCTATCGGCGGCGGCACGCCTCCGGGATGCCGGTCGAGCTGCTGATCGGCCCGTGGACGCACACCAGTTCGCTCGGCGAGGGCTGGACCGAGACGTTCACCCAGGCCCTGCGCACGCTGCGGGGCGAGACCCCGGCCCAGCCGGTCCGCGTACACATGGGTGGGGTCGACGAATGGCGCGACCTCCCCGATTGGCCGCCCTCCGGGCGCCCTTCCACACTCTTCCTCTCCGCGGGCACGTTGCGCTCCGAGGCCGGTCCCGGTTCGACCACATTTCGGTACGATCCAAACTCGCCGACGCCGTCGATCGGAGGCGCTCTCCAGTCGCCGACACAGGGCACTCACGACAACGCCAAGCTGGAGAAACGGTCCGATGTGATCCTCTTCGACACCGAGGCACTGACCGAGGCGGTCGAGGTGATGGGCGAGGTGCGGTTCGTGGCCGACGCGTCGACCACCGCGGCCAGCGGCGATCTCTTCGCCCGGCTCTGCGACGTGTCCCCGGACGGCAAGTCGATAAACGTGTGCGACGGCCTGGCCCGGATCACCGGCGGGCGGACCGAGGTGTCGCTCGGCTCCACGGCGCACCGGTTCCGGCCCGGGCACCGGATCCGGCTGCTGGTGGCAGGCGGCGCGCATCCGAGGTTCCTGCGCAATTACGGGACCGGCGAGCCACCCGGCCCAGCCACCCGCATGATCGCCACCGATACGACAGTCCGGAACACCTCGTTCGTGGTCCTTCCGGTCGTATAAGCGAGGGCTTTCGGTTTAGCGCTCATCGCCGTGGGGGTACAGCGTCGCCGCTCTACCCCCACTCATCGAGGAGCACTCATGTCCATCCAGGGACTCTTTTACTTGATCGCGATCATCCTGCTCGTCCTCGCGGCGCTCCCGATCGGCACCCGCGGCGTCAGCCTGGCCCTGCTCGGCGCGGCGTTCGCCCTGCTCGCGTACTCCTGGCCGACCCTCACCGAGGGCTAGACCTTCCGCCGGTAGACCACTGCCTGCCAGGGGGCGATCGTCGAATCCGCCGGCGCCCCCGGCAGGTTGTTCAGGATCAGCTCGCCGGTCAGGTCCAGCTCGGCCCGGACCGGCTCGCCGGTGAAGTTGCCGATCACCAGCAGTTCGGTGCCGCCGAGCCGCCGGGTGAAGGCGTACAGCCGCTCGTCGTTCGGCAGCAGCATGGTGAAATCGCCGTCGACCACTGCGGGCTCGGTGTGCCGCAGCTCGATGAGCTTGCGGTACCAGTGGAAGACCGAATCCGCGTCGGCCTGCGCGGCAGCGGCGTTGATCTCGGTATGGTTCGGGTTGACCGCCAGCCAGGGCGTCCCGGTGGTGAATCCGGCGTGCGGCGAGCCGTCCCACTGCATCGGGGTACGCGCGTTGTCCCGCCCCCGCGCCCGTAGGACCGTCAGCACCTCGTCCGGGCTCCGGCCCTCCATGTCGAGGGCCTGCCGATATTGGCCGAGCGCCTCGATGTCGCGGAAGTCGCCGATCCCGGCGAACGGGTAGTTCGTCATCCCGAGCTCTTCGCCCTGATAGATGTAGGGCGTCCCGCGGTGCAGGTGCAGCACGGTGCCGAGCATCTTGGCCGACGCCACCCGGTACTGCTTACTGTCGTCTCCGTACCGGGAGACCGCGCGCGGCTGGTCGTGGTTGTTCCAGTACAGGCTGTTCCAGCCCAGGTCGGCGAGCCCGGCCTGCCACCGGCCGAAGATCGCCTTGAGGTTGGTGAGCTGCAGCGGCATCAGCAGCCACGGGTCCGGGCCCCGGTCGACCCACACGTGGTCGAACTGGAAGACCATGTCGACCTCGTGCCGTTCCGGGTCGGTGTGCAGCCGGGCCTGTTCCACGGTGACGCCGGGCGTCTCACCGACGGTCAGCAGGCCTTCCCGGCCGGCGAAGACCTCCCGGTGCATCTCCTGAAGGAACTCGTGCAGCCGCGGGCCGCCGATGAAGGAGTCCGAGCCGTCCGCGTACGCCGAGCCGGCGCTGAGCCGTCCGTCGCGCAGCGACCCGTCTTCGCCGATCACCTTGGAGATCATGTTGATGACGTCCATCCGGAAGCCGTCGACCCCGCGATCGAGCCACCAGCGCATCATCGCGTAGACCGCCTGACGGACCTCCGGGTTCTCCCAGTTGAGGTCGGGCTGCTTCTTCGAGAACAGGTGCAGGTAGTACTCGCCGGTCTTCTCGTCGTACTCCCAGGCCGGGCCGCCGAAGACGGAACCCCAGTTGGTCGGCTCGGCGCCGGGCGTTCCCGGTTCCATGCCGTCGCGGGCCGGGCGCCACCAGTACCAGTCCCGCTTCGGGTTGTCCTTCGACGACCGGCTCTCCAGGAACCACTGGTGCTCGTCGGAGCTGTGGTTCACCACCAGGTCCATGATCAGCTTCATGCCGCGGGCGTGCGCGCCGGCCAGCAGCTCGTCGAAGACCTCCAGGTCACCGAAGAGCGGCTCGATGTTCTGGTAATCGCTGATGTCGTACCCGTTGTCGTCCTGCGGCGACGGATAGATCGGCGACAGCCAGAGCACGTCGACGCCGAGTTCGGCCAGGTAGTCGAGGTGGCCGACGATGCCCCGCAGGTCGCCCATGCCGTCGCCGTCCGAGTCCGCGAAGCTCCGCGGGTAGATCTGGTAGACGACTGCCTTCTTCCACCACGAATCCGTCATTGCTCTTCTCTAACACGAGAACGCGCTTGATACCGGCCAGGCATACTGTCGACGTGGTTACGACCGGAACACGTGATTTGTCATGAAGGTCGCACTCCTGGGCCCCATCGCATGGCGTACGCCGCCGCTGCACTACGGCCCGTGGGAGCTGATCACCAGCCTGATCGCCGAGGGGCTTGTCGCCCGCGGTGTCGACGTCACGCTCTTCGCCACCCTGGACTCGGTCACCGCGGCCACCCTGGACGGCGTCGTACCCACCGGGTACGAGGAGAACGACACGATCGACGGCCGGGTGTGGGAGGCGATCCACGTCAGCCACGCGCTCGAACGGTCCGGCGAGTTCGACCTCATCCACAACCACCTGGACTGGTTACCGCTCGCCTTCTCGGCACACTGCCGGGCGCCGATGCTCACCACCATCCACGGATTCTCCGGACAGAACATCCTCCCGGCTTACCGAAGGAGCCGCTCGCACTTCGTGAGCATCTCCGACAGCGACCGTTCTCCCGATCTGGAATATGTGGCAACCGTTCATCACGGCATCGACCTGAGCGGTTTACCGTTCCATCCGGACGGCGGTGACGACCTCATCCTCTTCGGGCGCATCCATCCCGACAAAGGAACCGACATCGCCATCGAGATCGCCCGCAGAGCCGGACGGCGGCTCATCATGTGCGGAATCGTGCAGGATCGTGATTACTTCGCCGAAAAGGTGGAGCCGGAGATCGACGGCGAACACGTGGTCTATCTCGGCTCGGTCGGCCCGGAGGAACGCGGCGCCATCCTCGGTTCCGGCGCGGCACTGCTGCACCCGATCAGGTTCGCCGAACCGTTCGGGCTTTCCGTCGTCGAGTCCATGGCGTGCGGCACACCGGTGATCGCGTACCGAAAGGGGTCGATGCCGGAAGTCGTGGACGAGGGTGTCACCGGTTACGTCGTGGATACCGTCGACGAGGCGGTGGCGGCGGTCGGGAGGATCGCCGCGGTCGATCGAGCGGCCTGTTCGGCACGCGCGCGGTCACGCTTCTCCGCCGACCGCATGGTCGAGGAGTACTTGGCGATTTACCGAAAAATCGTCAGCTGATTAGCTGGATCTTGTTAACGTCCCAATGTGAATTGCGCGTTAACCGGCCCTTTTTCTCGGACCGCCTCTGCGCCGTTCCCGCGCGGTTTACGACACCGTGCCCGCGCGCGCTGAGTCCGTGCTGCGGGGAGGCAGCCGGCCGAGGAGAAAGGCCCTGTCATGCCCGCGACATACGGGTTTCTGAGCACATATCCCCCCACGCAATGCGGTTTGGCGACATTCAATGCGGCACTCGCGACCCACCTGGTGTCCGGGACCCCCGGCTCAGGCGTCGTACGCCTGCTCGCCAGCGACAACACGAGCGGTGGGATCGAGCTCGACGGGGCAGCCCCACGGGTCGTACACACCTGGCACACCGACCGCCCCGGCGGGTGGGTCGCCGCCACCACCGCCCTGAACCGTTTCGACGTGGTGATCGTCCAGCACGAGTACGGCATCTACCCCGGTGACGCCGGGGCCGAGATCCTGCCGGTGCTGCGCGGCCTGCGGGTACCGGTGATCGTGGTCCTGCACACCGTGCTGACCCACCCGGACCAGCAGCAGCGCACCGTCCTGGAGCAGATCGTCGCGACGGCCGACGCCGTGGTGACGATGACCGACACCGCGCGTACCCGGCTCACTGGCTTCTACGACGTGGACCCTCGCAAGATCACCGTGATTCCGCACGGCGCGGCCAGTCACGCGGGCCTGCCCCGGTCGGACGCGGGTGAGCCGAACCACCGGCCGCACCTGCTCACCTGGGGCCTGCTCGGGCCCGGCAAAGGCATCGAGTGGGCGCTGCGCGCTCTGGCGTTCCTTGACGACGTCGAGCCCAGGCCGATCTACACGGTCGCTGGGCGTACCCACCCGTCCGTCCTCCAGCAGCAGGGTGACGTGTACCGGGACTCGCTCAAGGCGATCGCCGAGGACCGCGGTGTCGCCGACTGCGTCCGGTGGGAAGACGTCTACCTCGATCCGGACGACCTGTCCCGGCTGATCACCTCGGCCGACGCGGTCGTGCTGCCCTACGACTCCACCGAGCAGGTCACCTCGGGCGTGCTCATCGAGGCGGTGGCCGCCGGGATCCCGGTGGTGGCGACCGAGTTCCCGCACGCGGTCGAGTTGCTTGCGGACGGGCCTGGTCTGCTCGTACCCCATCAGGATCCGGAGGCGATGGCGATGGCCATCCGCAGGGTTCTGGCCGAGCCGGGCCTGCCCGGCCGGCTCACCGGCCTGGCCGGTGGCCCGACGCTGCGCTGGCCCGCCGTGGCCGCGCGATATTCCTCGCTCGCCGCCCGCCTGACCGCCGACCGCCGGCCGCTCGCAGCGCAGACGATTTCCGCATGAGCGAGCTTGCGAGCTCATGCGGACGCATGAATTCAGTGGAGTTGGCAGCATGAGCGTTCCGTTGAGGCTGATTCCGCCGCCGATTCAGCTGCGTGATGTTCCGGAACCCCGCTGGGATCACGTGTTCCGGCTCTCCGACGACACCGGCCTGCTCGAACACGCCCGTAACGCGATCGCCCGGCGTGAGCACGGATACTGCGTCGACGACGTGTCCCGCGGCCTGCTCGTGGCCGTGCGCGACCCCCGGCCCGGACCCGAGCTGGTCCGGCACGCCGAGCGCTACCTGGCGTTCCTCACCCACGCGCAGGGCGCGGCCGGCGGCTTCCGCAACCGGATGGGCTACGACCGCCGCTGGCAGGACGAACCCTCGCTGGGCGACTGGTGGGGCCGGGCGCTCTGGGGACTCGGCACCGCCGCGGCCCGGGCCCGGACGCCGTGGCTGCGCCGGGAGGCGATGCACGCGTTCCGCCAGAGCGTGCGCTGCCGGTCACCGTGGCCGAAGGCGATGGCGTTCGCCGGGCTCGGCGCCGCCGAGGTGCTGCGCGCCGACCCCCGTGACCGCGAGGCCGCCCAGCTGCTCGGCGACGCGGCCACCGTGATCGGCATGCCCGGATCCGACCCGCACTGGATCTGGCCGGACCGCGAGCTGACGTACGCGAGCGCATCCCTCGCCGAGGTCGTCATCGCCGCCGGCGACCTGCTCGGCGACGAGAGCATGCTCACCGACGGGCTGCGGATGCTGGCCTGGCTCTGCGAGGTCCAGGAGCACCACGGCCACCTCTCCACCGTCCCGGTCTGTGGCTGGCGGGCCGGCAAGCACCGCAGCCGGATCGGCGACATCGGCTCGCTCGCGCCCGACCTGCTCGACCAGCAGCCGATCGAGGCGGCCGCCACCGCGGACGCCTGCGCCACAGCGGCCGCGGTCACCGGCGACGAACGCTGGGATGCCCCGCTCTTTCAGTCGATCGCCTGGTTTTTGGGCGACAACGACACCGGAACGGTGATGTGGGACAGCGAGACTTCTGGTTGTTATGACGGTTTGACGGTTGATGGTCCTAATCTGAATCAAGGAGCCGAATCCACCCTCGCGCTCGTCTCCACCTTGCAGCATGCCCGCAGGCTGGCGAGCCGGAGCGCGACCCGACCGTCAGGCGGCCTAGCGTGACCGCAACCGTGAATACGCAAGACATCACCCGTCACAACCTCACCATGACGCCCGACGGCCGTCGCGTCGTGATCAAGCTGTTCGTGCCCGGCGAGGACGCGCACGCCACGCACAACCGCGCGGCCTGCATGATCGAGCGGATGCTGCAGCTCGACGAGAGCGACATCAACGCGCTGCTGGACGACGTGCTGAACCGCTTCGCCGGGCGGCATCACGACATCCTGTCGACGTTCCAGCACCACTACGAGGTCGTCCAGCACCGTGTCCCGTCGGAGATCGAGCTGTCGCCGGCGGCCCGGACGCTGATCGGGGCGTACTTCAGCCACGAGTTCTCGGTCGAGGCGGCAGCGCTCTGCAACCCGTCGATCGTCCCGCACCCCGACCAGGCCGATCTCGCGCCCGGCGAGTTGCGGGCGGCGCTCAGCCTGCGGCAGATCGGCGAGGGGCACATCTCGTCCATCGGCTTCTGCAGCGTGATCCTCGGGCCGGGCGGAGCCATCCGGCTGGAGGATCGGGACGGCCCGCTCGGCATCGGCCAGCGGGTCGGCGCCAAACACATGCGGCATCAGCTCTTCGCCGCGCTCGGCGACGAGGACATCGACACCGAGGCGTCCGCGTACATTCTCGGGGCCCTGCCCGAGCGGTACGACGACCAGGTGTTCGAGGACATCCTCAGCCACCTGCCGCCGGAGATCCTGGCCCGGCCCAACACGCCGATGACCATGGATCTGATCCGGCGGATCGTCATGGACGACTACGCGGTCACCTACCCGCCGACCATGCCGCTGCACCAGCGGGTCATGTGGCCGACCACCCCGAGCGAGAGCCGGGGCATGGAGGACGCACGGTTCGTCCAGGTGATTGACCCGGACGGCAGGCCGGCCTATCAGGCGACGTACACCGCCTATGACGGGTTCAACATCTCCGGGCGGGTCATCTACAGCCGGGACCTGCGGCACTTCGAGGTCACCACGCTGCACGGGCCGGCGGCCCGCAACAAGGGCATGGCACTGTTCCCGCGGTACATCAACGGGCGGAAGATGGCGCTCTGCCGCTCCGACGGCGAGACCCTAGGGCTGGCCGTCCGCGACGAGAAGCACCGGTGGCAGCCGGCCGGGCCGCTGCTCGTGCCGCATCGGGGCTGGGACCTGATCCAGGTCGGCAACTGCGGCTCACCGATCGAGACCGAGGCCGGGTGGCTGGTGCTCACCCACGGCGTCGGCCCGATGCGCCGGTACGCCATCGGCGCCATGCTGCTCGACCTGAACGACCCGTCGAAGGTGATCGCGGATCTCCCGCAGGGCCTGATCGACCCGGACGAGATCGAGCGCGAGGGGTACGTGCCGAACGTGCTCTACTCCTGCGGCGGTCTCGTGCACGACGGCCGGTTCTGGTTGCCGTACGCGTCGAGCGACGTGCGGATCGCGTTCGCCAGCATGCCGCTGGACCGGCTCCTGCACCGCATGCAGCCGATCACCTGATGATCACGGTGCCGGCGCTGTTTCAGCGCTGGCACCGTTTCAGCCCGGCGCTGTCCAGGCCGGCGCTGTTTCAGCGCTGGCACCGTTTCAGCCCGGCACCGTGCCGGCGACCACCCAGATCGTCAGCACCGCCAGGAACGTCCCGCTCGCTCCGGCCGCGTCGACGCAGGCCAGCCACTCGTCGCGCAGGCCGGGCGGCGTCGCCCAGGTCTCCTCCGGCACCCGCGGGTTGACCATCGGCAGCACCACGGCCGCCGACTCCGGCGTGGTGAAAACACAGGTCACCGGCGTCGCGGTGATGCCGCTCAGACCGTTCGCCACGAGGCGGCGCCGCAGCGTACGCCCCATGTCGTGCTGTTTCGGCGTGAAGTGACCCCGGACGTGGGCCATCACCACCTCGCCGAGACCGGCCGGCATCCCGTCGAAGCCGAGCGACGACCAGTCGGTGTCGATCAGGCAGATCCGCCCGCCCGGCCGGGTCACCCGGATCAGCTCGCCGATCGATCGATCGGCGCTGTCCACGTGCTGCAGGACGCGCTCGCACCAGACCCCGTCGACACTGTCCGAGGGCAGGTCCATGGCGCCGACGTCGCCGGTCACGTACCGCACGTTGCTGCCGTCGTGCCGGGCGACCGCGGCGGCCGTGATCGACGCCGAGTGGTCCAGGGCGATCACCTCGCCGGTGGGCGACACCTCGGCGGCGAGCCGGCGGGCCACATCGCCACTCCCGGAACCCGCGTCCAGCAACCGCTGACCCGGGCGTGGGCGCAGCATGTCGAACGCGACACGGCGAACCCGCCGGATCTCGGTATGCCGGCCCATCTCGGTGAGGGCGTCGAGCACCATCGCGGACATCGAGGCCGGCAAGCCGTCGATGTCGGCGAACGGGGTCCGTTCCTTCTGTGCGGGTTCCATGGGACCGATTGAACATCGGCGAGAGCCCGATCGGCTGCCCCCGTCATCCATCTGACAGGGGCCGCACCTGCCCTTTCGCTAGATCGCACGTCCTTGTGTGCGCAATCCGCACGACGAACTGCCTCGACTTGCGATACACCCTGAGTGATGGGGCGTGCATCACACGTAACGGCGGAGATCGTGTGCAACAGGATGGCAACGGATGTGAAAAACTTCCGGACATGATCGAGCGGGTTAAGTTCGGGCTGGTCGGCTACGGCACCGGTGGACGCGTCTTCCACGCGCCCCTGATCGCCTCTGCTCCGAACATCGAGTTCGTCGGCGTGGTCACCACCTCCGCGGAGCGCCGGGCCCAGGTCGCGGAGCAGTTGCCGGGTGTCGAGGCGTACGACTCCATCGCCGCTCTGGCCGCCGCCGGCGTCCAGGCCGTGGCGATCTCCACCCCGGCGTCCACCCATGCCGAGCTGGCCGCCGAGGCCATCGCGGCGGGCCTGGCCGTGGTGGTCGACAAGCCTTTCGCCCTGGACGCGGCGGCCGCCCGCAAGGTGGTGACGTCCGCCGAGGAGGCGGGCGTGCTGCTCACCGTCTACCAGAACCGGCGGTACGACTCCGACTTCCTGACCATCCGCAAGCTGATCGACGACGGCCGCCTCGGCGAGATCCGCCGCTTCGAGTCGCGGATGGAACGCTGGGCGCCGGACCGCGAGCCCCCGGCCGCCGGTGGCGGCACGCTGCTCGACTTCGGCTCCCACCTGGTCGACCAGGCGCTGCAGCTGCACGGCCCGGCCACCCGGGTCTACGCGGAGATGCGCGGCGAGCCCCTCGACGACGACTGGTTCGTGGCCCTGCACCACGCGAGTGGCGTCGAGTCGCACCTGTGGGGCAGCTGGCGCCAGGCCGGCCCGGGTCCTCGTTTCCGGGTCACCGGCACGGCCGGCACGTTCATCTCACCGGACCTGGATTACCAGGAGACCCTGCT
Organism: Actinoplanes lutulentus; assembly: GCF_003259845.1. Classification (GTDB taxonomy): domain Bacteria; phylum Actinomycetota; class Actinomycetes; order Mycobacteriales; family Micromonosporaceae; genus Actinoplanes; species Actinoplanes lutulentus. The sequence goes on along the minus strand of NZ_QLMJ01000005.1, from coordinate 191,884 downwards.
CAAGGCGGGCAAGACCCCGGCGAAGCTGGGCGACCGCTGGGGCGTCGAGCCCGAGCACCGCTGGGGCCACCTCTTCCGCGGCGCGACCGGCGCGCCGGTGGAGAGCTGCCGGGGCCGCTGGGACTCCTTCTACCCCGCGGTGGCCGAGGCCGTCCTGGGCACCGGCGCGCTGCCGGTCGACCCCTGGGACTCGGTACGCGCCATGGAGGTCCTCGACGCCGCCCGCCAGTCCGCCACAACAGGCACCGCCGTAACCCTCTGACCCCCACTCCCAGCGTGTCGAGTTCGGGTGCACTCCGCACCCCAACTCAACACACAGCAGGCGTGCGACCCCCGCGTGTCGACTTTGGGTGCGATCCGCGCCCGAAGTCGACACACAGGGAGCGTGAGCTGTCAGTGCGGGCGGACGGTCTCGTCTACCACCCGGGCGGTTGCCAGTGACGCGGCGAAACCGTCCGGGTCCAGCTCCAGGCCGGCCGCTACCCAGGCCACCTCGGAGCTATCGCTTTCGGTCATCGCCGTCAGGATCGCACTCGGGTTCAGGCCCGCGCCCCGCAGCGACTCCAGCTCGCGCGTGTTGACGCCGGCCGGCAGCGGGCCGTTGCCCAGGTCGGTGCCGTACCGGACGCTTCCCCCGTACGAAAGGAAGCGCCGCAAGTTGTCGACGGCGATCTCCCTCGCCGGGTCCGGATCTCCCCAGCCGTGGATGTCGAGCGTGCTGATCCATCGCATGCGCGAAGCGCAGGCCCGGGTGAGTGCCCCATCGAGCCGCTCTGTCCAGGGCGTATGCGCCAGGATGCCGACTCCGGCGGCCAGTGCGGCGGCTACCGTTCCGGCGCCTTCGGCGTGTGCGACAACCTCGAGCCCGGACGCGTGCGCGGCGCCGACCAGCGCCCGCAGCGTGTCCTGCGGCAGCATCGGCCCGCCGGCGTGCGCGGTCACCTTGATCAGCGTGGCGCCGGACGACCAGGCCTCGGCAACCGCCACACCGGCGTCAGCGGGCGAGTTGATCTCGCGCCAACTACCGGCGGGCGCCCACGGACGGTCGCTCGGATAACCGCCAGGAGCGATCAAAAACGGACCGGCATAGCGAATGCGTGGCAGCTTCGAGCCCGGCTGCCGGGCGCGTGCGGCAAGATCTTCGACCGCCGACGGTACGCCGCCGAGGTCCCACACCGACCCGATCCCACCGGCCCGGACGGCACCGAGATCAACCAGCGCCGAGTGCACGTGCGCGTCGACGAGGCCGGGCAGCAGCGTCCCCGGGTAACGCCGGGTCCCGGAGACCGGGGCCAGCTCGGCCGGGACCGGCTTGATCACGCCGTCGTCGCCGACCCGCAGCGCGACGCCCTTGCGGAGCCGCCCACCCCACCAGACCGAGTCCGCGATCAGCCACTTCACCGGCGTCGCGCAGCCGTCCCGCAGAGCCGAGACCCCGCACCCGCCACCGGAAAGCCCACCGCAACAACCACCACCGGCGCCAGAGCCAGCCGCGCCGTCCACCGCCGCACCAGCGCCAAAGCCCGCCGCGCCAGCGCCGGCGCCAGCCGCGCCGTCCGCCGCCGCCGTGCCAGCCGCGCCACCATCAGTAGGAGCAGCGCTCATCGCTGCTTCTCCAGCAAATCGCGCAGCACCGCCAAGCCCTGGTGCACCTCGGTGAAGCTGGTGCTCAACGGCGCCGGCCCGATCCGCAGCCCGTCCGGCCGCCGGTAATCCGGGATGACCCCGCTGTCCCAGAGCGGCTCCAGCAGCGCCTCGAACCCGGCCCGCCGCAGCGTCACGTGCCCACCGCGCCGCGCCTGCTCACGCGGGCTCACGACCTCGACCCCGAACGGCGCGAGCCATTGATCCGCCAGATCCAGTACGTAATCCGTCAGCAGCAGCGACTTGGTCCGGACCTCCTCGATGCCGGCCTCGGCCAGCATGTCGAGGTTGGCGTGCAGCGGAACCATCGCGAGGATCGCCGGCGTACCGCTGAGCAGCGCGCGAATCCCCGGCGCGGGCTCGTGGCCGTGTCCCATCTCGAACGACGCCCGGTGTCCCATCCAGCCCTGGATCGGCTGGCGCAGCGAGTCCTGCAGCTCCCGCCGCAGGTACGCGAAAGCGGGCGCACCCGGCCCGCCGTTGAGGTACTTGTACGTGCACCCGACGGCGAGGTCGACACCCCACTCGTCGAGCGAGATCGGCACCGAACCGGCCGAGTGGCACAGGTCCCACATGGTCAGCGCGCCGGCCGCGTGGGCGATCCGGTTGATCTCCGCGATGTCGGCAAGCCAACCCGACCGGTAGGCGACGTGGCTGAACAGCACGAGCGCGGTCCGCTCGTCGACAACCGAAGAGACCTGATCGGGGTGCACACCGGAAACCGGGTCCGTCGAGATCCAGACCAGCTCCAGGCCCCGCTCGGCAGCGATGCCCTCCAGGACATAGCGGTCGGTCGGGAAGTTGTCGGTGTCCAGCACCACCCGGTCGCGGCCCGGACGGGCGTCGACGGCGGCCCGCGCCAGCTTGTAGATCAGCACCGTGGTGGAGTCGCCGATCACGGTCTGTCCGGCCGCCGCACCGAGGGCGATGGAGCCGAGCCGGTCACCGAGGGTGGTCGGCCAGTCCAGCCAGCCGTCGGTCCAGCCACGGATCAGCCGGCCGCCCCACTGCCGGCGGATGAAGTCCTCCATCAGGGCGGCGGTCGCTTCGAGGGGCCGGCCCAGCGAGTTGCCGTCCAGGTACGAAAGCAGGTCGGACGCGGGCGCGGTGAGGAACCTGTCCCGGTACGACGCGAGCGGGTCAGCCGCATCCAAAGCCGTGGCACGGCCCAGCAAGTCGCTCAACGAGGTACTCCGATCTCGGTACGGACGGCGTAAAGCTCCGGGAAGAATGTCAAATCGAGAGCCGCCTTCAGGAACGAGACCCCACTCGAACCGCCGGTGCCCCGTTTCACGCCGATCGTCCGTTCCACCGTCTTGAGGTGCCGGAACCGCCAGAGCTGGAAGTTCTCCTCCAGGTCGACGAGCTCCTCACAGGCCTCGTAGACGTCCCAGTTCTGGTCCGCGTTCTCGTAGATCCGCCGGAAGACCGCGACAAGATCCGATCGATAGTCCCAGGGTTCGGTGACGTCCCGCTGCAGGATCTCCACCGGCACATCGTGGCCGCGCCGCGCCAGGAAGTGCAGGAACTCGTCATAGACCGACGGGGTCGCCAGCGCGTCCTCCAGCAGCGCCCGCGCGGCCGGTTGCTCGTCGAAGATGGTCAGCATCCGGCGGTCCTTGTTGCCGAGCAGGAACTCGATCGCCCGGTACTGGTACGACTGGAAACCCGACGACGTCCCGAGGAAGCTGCGGAACTCCGCGTACTCGGTCGGGGTGAGCGTGGCCAGCACGGACCACTGCTCGGTCAGGGTGCGCTGGATGTGCTTGACCCGGGCCAGGCCCTTGAGCGCCGGGCGCAGCTCGTCCTTCGCCAGGTACTGCTGCACCGCCCGCAGCTCGTGGATGACCAGTTTCAGCCAGAGCTCGGACGTCTGGTGCTGGAGGATGAAAAGCAGCTCGTCGTGGTGCGCGGGCCGGCTCACCGGATGCTGCGCCTCGAGGATCTCGTCGAGGTGCAGGTACTCCCCGTACGAGAGGTTGACCTTGAAGTCGCGGACAATCCCGTCCTCGAGCGGCCGTTGAGCCGGCATCTTCGTTCTCCTCGTCGACGATCTACAGCGGTAAGGGACCCCAGTAAACCCACTGTCCCTCGTGCCGGACGAAGCGGCTCAGCTCTTCCATCACGCCGGGCTTGCCGCCCTCCCGGTAATGCGCACGGAAGCGGACGGTCCCCTCGGCGTCGAACATGCCTCCGCCGGTCGTGTCGAGCACCTCAAGGCGTACCCAAGAAAGGTTTGGCTCGTCGGCGAGGTCGGCCTCGTGCTCCGGCCGGGTCTCCGGATGCCAGGTGCGGTAGACGTAGTCGGTGCGTCCCCGCGCATACGCGCTGAAACGCGAGCGCATGAGAGCTTCCGGACTCGCCGCCGGCTTCCCGTCGTGCAAGGTCTGACAACAGCTTTGGTACGCCGGAGAGCCGCACGAACAGGTCGAGGAGGAAGCACGCCGTTTCGCCATGGCGGGGATTGTTGCAAACCCGCCGGGTCAGCCGGCCTGCTGCTCCACGACGATGCCGCTGATCACCTTCTGGCAGCGGTCCAGCTCTTCGATGAGCCCTTGCATCTCCTCGATGGCGGAGACCGCGTTCTGGGTGTCCGAGCGGATCCCGCCGACCTGCGTACCGATGTCGTTCGTGGCCGTGGCGGTCTCGTTCGCCAGGTCCTTGACCTCGCTCGCGACCACGGCGAACCCGCGGCCGGCGTCACCGGCCCGTGCCGCCTCGATGGTCGCGTTGAGCGCCAGCAGGTTGGTCTGTTTCGCGATCGTGGCGATGAGCTGCACGACCTTGCCGATCTCGGTGCTGCTCGCTTCGAGCCGCTGGATCACCTGGACCGCGGTCTCGGCCGCCCGCACCGCCGCCTGGGTCGCGGTGGCCATGTCGTTGCTGACGTTGGCGAGCCGGAACACGGAGTCGCGCTGCCGCCCCTGGGCACCCGCCGACCAGTCGTCCTGCACGGCTTCGTCCTGCTGCCAGTCGGACATGTGGTGGCGGCCCCTTTCTCCCGGTTGTCGTAAAACATCCCATCCGGACCACCGCTTCCGGGGCGTTTTGCCTGAACACGGGTGCGCTGGTCGCCGTACCGCTGCTCACCGCTTGCAAGCACAGCCAAATCGGCCTCCCTCGAAGCGCTTCGCACGGTTCAGTTTTTGCAAGTTTCTGACGTAGGATTCCGACGTGACCAAACGTCTTGCCGAGGTGGCAAAGAAAGCCGGGGTCAGTGAGGCGACCGTCAGCCGGGTGCTCAACGGGCGCAGCGGCGTCTCCGAGGCCACCCGCACATCGGTTCTCACCGCCCTCGATGTGCTGGGCTACGAGCGGCCCACCAAACTCCGCGGCGAGCGCGCCCGCCTCGTCGGCCTGGTCCTGCCCGAGCTGCAGAACCCGATCTTCCCGGCCCTGGCCGAGGTGGTCACCGGCTCGCTGGCGCAGCGCGGCTTCACCCCGGCCCTCTGCGCCCGCACGATCGGCGGCGTCCCCGAGTCGGATTACGTCGAGATGCTGCTCGACCACCAGGTCTCCGGCGTCATATTCGCCGGTGGGTCGTACGCGTTGACCGACGCCTCGCACGAGCACTACCGCCGCCTCACCGACCGTGGCCTCCCGGTCGTGCTGGTCAACGCGGGCGTCGACGAGCTGGGCTTCCCCCGGGTCTCCACCGACGACGCGGTCGCTGTCGAGCAGGCGTGGGGCCACCTGCGCTCGCTGGGCCACGAGCGGATCGGCATGGTCCTCGGCCCGGAGGGGCACGTCCCGTCCGGCCGCAAGCTCGCCGCGATGATCCAGGTCGCCGGCGACAACCCCTCGTTCGTCGAGCGTTCCAGCTTCTCGATGGAGGGCGCCCGGGTCGCCGCGACGAAACTGGTGGAGCGCGGCGTCACCGGCATCATCTGCGCCAGCGACGTGCTCGCCCTGGGCGCGATCCGGGCCGCCCGCCGGCTGGGCAAGGCCGTGCCGGCCGACGTGTCGGTGGTCGGTTTCGACGACTCCGCGTTCATGACCTGCACCGATCCGCCGCTGACCACGGTGCGCCAGCCGATCGAGACGATGGGCCAGGCAGCGGTGGACATCCTGGTCAGCCAGATCGAGGAGGCCCGGGTCCTCAGCGACGAGCTGCTCTTCGAACCGGAGCTGGTGGTCCGCGGCTCCACGGGGCCGGCACCCACGCACTAGAAAAGGCACAGCAGGCCGTCGACCGCTTCCAGCGGTCGGCGGCCTTCTTGCGTACCCAAAATCAGGTCGTGAAACACGGCCGAAACACGCCACTCCCCTCAAAACGGTCCACTGTCGGGATCTGCCGAATCTAAGTCGTGTCTTTGCAAAGCACGATCGAAACCTTGCCGACATAAGTTGCTCTGGTTACAGTGACTCCACTCACTCCCCCACGGAGTGCAAGCCACCGAACGCACTCCGTGGGACCTCACTGATTTCAAGCGATGACCGTGGATAACACCCGCTCCCGAAGGGATGGACCGATGTCCGTACCGCAATACCGGAAGGTCGCAGCGCTGGCGCTCGTGGCCGGCCTGGGGCTCAGCCTCACGGCGTGCTCCACGAAAAGCGACGACGGCGGACAGGAGGCCGGCGGCAAGGTCACCATCACTGTCGACTGCCAGCCGGTCGGTGCCCAGAAGGAGCTCCTGGCGAACTGGAATGAGGACGTCGCGGCGTTCCAGCAGGAGAACCCCGACATCATCATCAAGAGCGTGAGCGTCGGCGAGCAGTGCAACAACCCGCCGGACTTCACCGCCCGCCTCGCCGGCGGCACCATGACCGACGTCTTCTACGGGTACATGACCGACCTCGGCCAGGTGCTGGACTCCGGCCAGGCGATGGACATCACCGAGTTCGCGACCAAGGACAACGTCCCGACCTGGGACAGCGTCGACCCGGCCCTCAAGGAGGTCTTCACCGACGGCGGCAAGCTCTACGCCGTGCCGGTGAAGAACTACTCGATGGGCCTGGTCTACAACAAGGTTCTGTTCGCCAAGGCGGGCCTCGACGCCGCCAACCCGCCGAAGACGTGGACCGAGGTCCGCGACGCGGCCAAGAAGATCTCCGCGCTGGGTGACGGCGTCGCCGGGTACTCGGAGTACAGCGCCGGCAACACCGGCGGCTGGCACTTCACCTCGCTGCTCTACTCGCAGGGCGGCACCATCCTCAGCGAGGACGGCAAGAAGGCCGCCTTCAACACCGCCGAGGGCAAGCAGGTCCTGCAGAACCTCAAGGACATGCGGTACGGCGACAACAGCATGGGCAGCCGTCAACTGCTGCAGTGGGGCGACCTGCTGACCAACGCCGGCGCCGGCAAGGTCGGCATGTTCGTCGGCGCACCGGACGCCACCCAGGCGATCGTCAGCCAGTTCCAGGGCAAGTTCGAGGACTGGGCGATGGCTCCGCTGCCCGGTCAGACCGGTGCGGCAAAGGGCACGCTCGGCGGCGGCGAGGGCTACTTCTTCAAGAAGGGCCTCACTCCGGAGCAGGTCAAGGCCGGCCTGAAGTGGATCGCGTACCAGAAGCTCACCCCCGGCAAGGGCCAGTTCGACTACGAGCGGGCCAAGCCGCAGAACTACCCGGTGGGCCTGCCCCAGCCGCTGCTCTTCGCGAACGGCACCGAGGCGCAGAAGCAGGAGTTCGACCTGCGTAAGGCGAACGCCAACGTGGACACCGCGAACTTCGCGCTCTTCGAGGCCACCCCGGTCGCGATCAAGGGCGAGCCGCGCAACGCGCAGGCGATCTACGCGGTGCTCGACTCGGCGATGTCCGGAGTCCTGACCGACAAGAACGCGAACATCGACACGCTGCTCAAGACCGCTGAGGAGAAGGTCAACCAGCTGCTGGCCGCTGGTAGCTGACCCGGATGGGTGCGGGGGCCGCAGGGCCCCCGCACCTCTGTGAACTAGGAGTTTCCCTTGGCGATCATGACCGCGCCCGCGCCGCCCCGGACGACGGCAGCACCCTCGACCTCATCCAAGAGCCGCCGCAAGATCCGGGACAACCTCACCGGGCACGCGTTCCTGATCGGGGCGGTCATCTGCTTCGCCCTCTTCATGTGGTACCCGATGATCCGCGGCGTCGTGATGAGCTTCCAGCGAACCCGGCGCGGTGAGACCACCTGGGTGGGCTGGGACAACTACGTCCGGATCGTGGCCGACCCGAGCTTCTGGACCGCCTGGCAGAACACCTTCTACTTCACGGTTCTCGCGCTCGTCCTCGGTTACGTGATCCCGTTCCTGGTGGCGATCCTGCTCAACGAGTTCCGGCACGCCAAGGGTTACCTGCGGATCCTGGTCTACCTGCCGGTGATGCTGCCGCCGGCCTCGGCCCTCTTCCTTTTCAAGTTCTATGCGTACGACCCGAGCGAGGCGGGCCTGTTCAACGCGATCCTCGCGGGGCTGGGCCTGCCCACCTCGGAGTGGATGCAGTCACCCACGATGACGATCCCGGCCATGGTCATCGCGTCCACCTGGATGAACATGGGCAGCGCCGTGCTGATCTATCTGGCCTCGCTGCAGAACATCCCGGGTGAGCTCTACGAGGCCGCCGAGCTGGACGGCGCCGGCCTGGTGAAACGGATCTGGCACGTGACGATCCCGCAGACCAAGCTGATCCTGGCGCTGCTCGCGATGCTCCAGATCGTCGCCACCATGCAGCTCTTCATCGAGCCGCTGATCCTGGCGAACGGCGCGGGCACCCAGGACTCGGCCACCTCGGTCGCGTACCTCATCTACCAGCACGGCTTCTTCCAGAACGACCTCAACGGCGCGGCCGCCCTCGGCGTGATCATGCTCGTCGTCCTGGCCGCCTTCTCCGCCGTGTACGTCCGGCTGAGCACGAAGGAGAACTGAGATGTCGTCCCGGACCCTCGTCTCGCAGGCACAACTGCAGCGTGGCCGCGGCAAGGTCGTGTACTGGACCCTGCTGTCGGTCGTCGTCCTCGGCTTCACCCTGGTCTTCCTCGGACCGCTGTACTGGATGGTCACCGGCGCGCTCAAGAGCGGCCAGGAGATCGCGCAGACCCCGCCGACGCTGTGGCCGCAGGACCCGCAGACGCAGAACTACGTCGACGCCTGGACCAACCTGGCCCTCGGCAAGCTGCTCTTCAACACCTTCTACTACGCGGCCGGGGCGGTGGTGTTCCAGCTGGTGTTCGACACGGCGGCGGCGTACTCGCTGTCGAAGCTGCGGCCGGTTCTCGGCAACGTGATCCTCGGTCTCATGCTGGCGACGCTGATGATCCCGGCGATGGTGCTGATCGTCCCGCAGTACGTGACCGTGATCGACCTGCCGATCCTGCACATCAACCTGCTCGACTCGCCGTTCTCGATCTGGCTGCCGCTGGTCGCGAACGCGTTCAACATCTTCCTGCTCAAGCGGTTCTTCGACTCGATCCCGGAAGACCTGATGGCGGCCGCGATGGTGGACGGCGCGTCGCCGCTGCGCACGCTCTGGTCGATCATCCTGCCGATGTCGCGGCCGATCCTCGGCGTGGTCGCGATCTTCTCGGTGACCGCGGTGTGGAAGGACTTCCTCTGGCCGAAGCTGGTCATGCCGTCACCGGAGACCCGTACGGTCAGCGTCGGCATCTACGCGTTCGCCGGCGGCACGCCGCAGAACGTCGTGATCGCGGCGTCGGTGATCGCGGCCATCCCGACGGTGATCATCTTCTTGATCTTCCAGCGCAACATCATGTCCGGCCTCACCTCGGGCAGCCTTAAAGGTTAAATCCGGATTTATCAGGGTGGACGATGTGGTCCGCCAGGTTCAGCACGCCCAAAAACGTCCCAGAAAGCAGGTGCTCGTGTCCTCTTGGTGGAAGAGCGCGGTGATCTACCAGGTGTACCCCCGAAGCTTCGCCGACTCGAACGGCGATGGTGTCGGCGACATCGGTGGCATCCGAGCCCGTCTGGGGCACCTGCGCGACCTCGGGGTCGACGCCATCTGGATGAGCCCCTGGTACCCGTCGCCGATGGCGGACGCCGGTTACGACGTCGCCGACTTCCGTGACATCGACCCGGTCTTCGGCAGCCTCGCCGAGGCCGAGGCGCTGGTCGCCGAAGCGCACGCGGCCGGCATCAAGCTCATCGTCGACATCGTCCCGAACCACATCTCCAGCGCGCACCCGTGGTTCCAGGCCGCACTGGCCTCCCCGGACGCGCCGGAGCGGGACTACTTCTGGTTCCGCCCCGGAAAAGACGGAAAAATGCCGACCGACTGGACCGGGGAGTTCGGTGGCACCACCTGGACCCAGGCACCTGACGGCGACTGGTACCTGCACCTGTTCACCCCGGAACAACCCGACCTCAACTGGGAGCACCCGGACGTCCGGAAGGAGTTCGAGAGCATCCTGCGGTTCTGGTTCGACAGGGGTGTCGACGGCATCCGGATCGACTCGGCAGCGCTGCTCTTCAAGGACACGACGTTCCCCGAGGTGACCGAGGGCGCCCCGCACCCGTTCCACGACCTGGACGCGGTGCACGACGTGTACCGCTCGTGGCGGCGGGTCGCCGACGAATATCCCGACCGGGCGCTGATCGGCGAGGTCTGGATGCCCGAGGTGGACCGCTTCACCAACTATCTGCGCCCGGACGAGCTGCACGCCGCGTTCAACTTCGACTTCCTCGGCTGTGCCTGGGATCCGGCGCTGATGCGGGCGTGCGTCGACCGTACCCTCGAAGCCCATGCGACGGTGGGCGCGCCGCCCACCTGGGTTCTGTCGAATCACGACGTCACCCGGCACGTGACCCGGTACGGCCGCGCCGACACCACGTTCAGCTTCGACAACAACCTCGACGGCACCCCGGTGGACCTCACGCTGGGCACCCGCCGGGCCCGTGCCGCCGCACTGCTGTCCCTCTCGCTGCCCGGCTCCGCCTACGTCTACCAGGGCGAAGAGCTCGGTCTCTGGGAGAACGAGAACATCCCCGAAGATCAAATTCAGGACCCGATGTACGCGCGACGCGGCCACACCCGTGACGGCTGCCGGGTGCCCCTGCCGTGGTCCGGTGACGAGCCGCCCTACACGTTCACCGAGGGTGACCCGTGGCTTCCGCAGCCCGCCGAGTGGAAGGACCGGACCGTCCAGGCGCAGTCCGGCGACCCCAGCTCGATGCTGGAGCTGTACCGCTCGGCGATCACCCTGCGCCGGGCCGAGCCGGGCCTGCACGCACCCGCGATGACCTGGCTCGACGGCGGCCCGGACGTGCTGGCCTACACCCGCGGACCGGACTTCGCCTGCGTGCTCAATCTGTCGGCCGGTCCGATCGCGCTGCCGGCCGGAACCACTCCGCTGCTGCTCAGCAGCCCCCTCGACGACAGCGGTCTCCTCCCGGTGGATACCGCCGCCTGGCTGCGGCTCTAAAGCCGCTCAGTCGTCCGGGCGTCACGGGTCCACCGCCGGTGACGCCCGGCGTTGCACCACCCCCGTCCCCGTTCAGAGAGGCGCTCCCCAAGATGTCTCGACTACGACGAAGGATCATCGCCGCGACGGCCGCGGCCACTTTTGTCGCCGCGCTCGTCCACGCGCCGGCAGCATCGGCGGCCGGTCCCAACCTGGCCGCCGGCAAGACGTTCACCGCCAGCAGCACCTCGGACGTCTACGGCGCCGGCAACGCCGGTGACAGCAACGCGAACACGTACTGGGAGAGCGCGAACAACGCCTTCCCGCAGTGGCTGCAGGTCGACCTCGGCGCCGCCGCCGACGTCAACCAGGCCGTTTTGAAGCTGCCGCCGGCGACCGCGTGGGCCACCCGCACGCAGACGCTGACCGTGCAGGGCAGCACCAACGGCTCGTCGTTCAGCACGCTCAAGGCGAGCGCGGGTTACGTCTTCAACCCGAGCTCGGCGAACACCGTGACGATCGACTTCAGCACGGCGAACGTCCGCTACGTCCGGCTGACGATCACCGGCAACACCGGCTGGCCGGCCGGTCAGATCTCCGAGCTGGAGGTCTACGGCCCGACCGGCGGCAACCCGGACCCGGATCCGGACCCCACGACGCCGCCGCCGACCGGCACGAACCTCGCGGCCAAGAAGCCGATCGAGGCGTCGTCGACGGTGCACACGTTCGTCGCCACCAACGCGAACGACGAGGACACCGCGACGTACTGGGAGGGTGGCGCGTACCCGGCCACGCTCACCACGAAGCTCGGCGCTAACGCTGCGTTGACCTCGGTCGTCGTGAAGCTCAACCCGAGCAGTGCCTGGGGCACCCGGACCCAGAGCTTCGCGATCCTGGGACGGGAGCAGTCGGCCACCTCTTTCACGACGGTGAAGGCCGGTGCCGCGTACACATTCAATCCCGCGAGTGGCAACACGGTGACCATCCCGGTCAGCGCAACCATCTCTGACCTGCGTCTTTCCTTCACCGCGAACAGCGGTGCGCCGAGCGGTCAGGTCGCCGAGGTGCAGGCGTTCGGCTCCCTGGCGCCCAACCCGGATCTCACGATCACCTCGACCGGCTTCACCCCCGCCGCGCCGGTGGAGACCGACGCGATCACCGCGTCGGCCACGGTGCGTAACGCGGGCTCCGCCGCGTCCGCAGCAACAAACGTCAACTTCTACGTCGGTACGCCCAAAGCGGGCACCGTCGCGGTGCCGGCTCTCGCGGCCGGGGCATCCACGACGGTCTCGGTGAACATCGGCGCCCGGGACGCCGGCAGTTACCAGCTGTCCGCCAAGGTCGACGAGGCGAACACGGTCCTCGAGACCAACGAGGCGAACAACAGCTGGACCCACCCGTCGGCGCTGGTCGTCACCCCGGTGAGCAGCTCCGACCTGGTCGCCTCGGCGGTCAGCTGGTCCCCGGGCACCCCGGCGGCCGGCAACACCGTCACGTTCTCGGTGACCCTTCGCAACCAGGGCTCGGCCGCCTCGGCCGGTGGCGCGCACAACGTCACGCTGACCGTGCTGAACGGCTCGACAGTGGTCCGCACGCTGACCGGTTCCTGGACCGGAACCCTGGCCGCCGGGGCCTCCTCACCGGCGATCAACCTGGGCACCTGGACCGCGGCGAACGGCCGGTACACGGTCCGCACGGTGATCGCGAACGACGGCAACGAGCTGCCGGTGAAGCAGGCCAACAACACGGCTGAGAAGCCGTTCTTCGTGGGTCGCGGCGCCAACATGCCGTTCGACTTCTACGAGGCCGAGGACGGGCAGACCGGCGGCGGCGCGGCGGTCGTCGGACCGAACCGCACGGTAGGCGACCTGGCCGGCGAGGCGTCCGGACGCAAGGCCGTGACGCTCAACGCCACCGGCGCCTACGTCCAGTGGACGACCCGAGCCGCCACCAACACGGTGGTCGCGCGGTTCTCCATCCCGGATCTTTCCAGTAGTTCGATCAACGTGTATGTGAACGGCACGCTCAACAAGACCCTGCCGCTGACCTCCAAGTACGCATGGCTCTACGGCAACGAGGCGGCCCCGCAGAACTCCGGCACCGGGCCGCGGCACATCTACGACGAGGCGAACATCCTGCTGACCGGTTCGTTCCCGGCCGGCAGCACGATCAAGCTGCAGAAGGACGGGGCGAACTCCGGCCCGATCGCGATCGACTTCATCAACACCGAGCAGGTCGCGGCCCTGCCGAACCCGGATGCGGCTCGCTACGTCGTGCCGTCCGGTTTTGATCAGCAGTCGGTGCAGAACGCGCTGGACGCCGCCCGCCAGGACACCTCGAAGCTCGGTGTGTACCTGCCGGCCGGTGACTACTCCACCTCGAACAAGTTCCAGGTCTACGGCCGGTCGATCAAGGTGGTCGGCGCCGGTCCGTGGTTCACCCGCTTCCGTACCCCGGAGAGCCAGACCGAGACGGACGCCGGCTTCCGGGCCGACGCCACCGCCAACGGGTCGACGTTCGCGAACTTCGCGTTCTTCGGCAACTACACGATCCGCATCGACGGCCCCGGCAAGGTGTTCGACTTCGCCAACGTCGCCGACGTCACGATCGACAACATCTGGGCCGAGCACGTGGTCTGCCTCTACTGGGGCGCCAACACCGACCGCATGAAGATCACCAACTCGCGCATCCGGAACACGTTCGCCGACGGTGTGAACATGACAAACGGCAGCACCGACAACCTGGTCGACAACAACGAGGCCCGGGCCACCGGCGACGACAGCTTCGCGCTGTTCTCGGCGATCGACGCGGGCGGCGCGGACGAGATCAACAACGTCTTCTCCAACCTCACGTCGATCCTGACCTGGCGCGCCGCCGGCCTCGCGGTCTACGGCGGTTACGCCAACACGTTCAAGAACATCTACATCGCGGACACCCTGGTCTACTCGGGCATCACGATCAGCTCGCTCGACTTCGGGTACCCGATGAACGGGTTCGGCGCCTCCCCGCCGACCAGCTTCGACAACATCTCGATCGTGCGGGCGGGCGGCCACTTCTGGGGCGCTCAGGTCTTCCCGGCGATCTGGGTGTTCAGCGCGTCGAAGGTGTTCCAGGGCATCCGGGTCAGCAACGTCGACATCGTCGACCCGACGTACTCCGGGATCATGTTCCAGACCAACTACGTCGGTGGTCAGCCGCAGAACATCATCAAGGACACCGTCTTCACCAACGTCACGATCACCGGGGCGCAGAAGAGCGGTGACGCGTACGACGCCAAGTCCGGTTACGGCATCTGGGCCAACCCGCTGCCGGAGGCCGGGCAGGGTCCCGCGGTCGGCTCGGTGACCTTCAACAACCTGCAGATGAGCAACAACTTCCGCGACATCGAGAACCCGACCAGCACGTTCACGATCACCCGGAACTAGTTTTTCCATGAAGGGGGCCCGCGCCGATCTCGGCGCGGGCCCTTTTGGGTCGTGTCAGCTATGCGGCGGCGCCGGTGAGGCGGTCGTCCTCACTGTTCTCGGGACTGCCGCTCTGCGTGCTGGGCGGGCGGACGGCCATCGGGCGGGCGCCCAGGTCCGGATCCACCTCGTACATCCGGGCCTCGGCCAGGTCGAAGAAGAGACCGGTGAGCCGGAGACGGCCGGCCGCCTCAGCAGCCCGGACCGTCGGGTACGTCCGCAGGTTCGCCAGCTGCTGCATCACGTTGTCGGTGCAGCACTGTTCCTCGTCGCTGGAGTCGGTGAACCGTACCCCTGAAAGGGCGAGCCAATCGCCCAGGGCCGAGCCTTTCCCGGCGGCGTCGCTCATCAGAGCGCGCACCGCGCCGCAGCCGGAGTGACCGCAGACGGTGATCGTGGAGACTCCCAGGACGTCAACCGCGTATTCGATCGCCGCGCCGGCCGAGGAGTCGGCAGCGCCGTGCCGCGGCACGATGTTGCCGACGTTACGCACGCAGAACAGGTCACCCGGACCGCTCGCGGTGATCAGGTTCGGCACCAGGCGCGAGTCGGCGCAGGTGATGAAGAGCTGCTCCGGGCTCTGACCGTCGCGGGCCAGATCGGCCAGGTGCGGCCGGACCATCGGGGCGACCGAACGCTCGAACTCGGCGATACCGGCCGCCATGGCGTCCCGGCGCTGGTGGTCCATGCCCTGCCAGCGCGACCAGGAACCGACCAGCCGGGGCGTACGTTTACCGCCGCCCAGCCGCCCGGACGTCGCCTGGGAGAACCAGGAGTCGTGCACCTCCCGGATCCGTACCCGGCCACCGGAGCGCTCGTAGGACTCCTGCCAGTCCCGGATCGTCTCGAAGGCGCCGTGGTCCAGGTAATCCAGGTGCAGCTCGACGTCGACCTTCGCGGCCTTCGGCAGCGCGCCCAGCTCACGGATGAGCCGCGCCGACTCGACGAACGCCAGGGTTCCGGTGATCGTGACGAGCCACTCGCCGTCGGCCTGCTGCACCCGGCGGATCTCGCAGCGGGTGAGCCGCCACAGGATCATCACCGCCGCGGTGATCATGCCGAGCGCGACACCGGTCAGCAGGTCGGTGAAGACCACGCCGAGCGCGGTGACCAGGTACGTCGGCAACTCCCGATGCCGGGCGTAGGTCTTGATCTGCGCCAGACTGACCAGCCGCAGACCCACCACGATCAGCACGGCGGCCAGGACCGCCATCGGGATGGTCTCCAGCAGACCGGCGAAGAGCAGCACGAACGCCGCGATCCAGAGCCCGTGCATGATCGCCGAGGCCCGGGTACGCGCACCCGCCGCCACATTCGTCGACGACCGCACGATCACCCCGGTCACCGGCAGGCCACCAAGGAGGCCGGAGATCGTGTTCGCGGCACCCTGACCGACCAGTTCCCGGTTCAGGCTGGCCCGCGGACCGTCGTGCATCCGGTCCACCGCCACCGCCGACAGCAGCGACTCCACGCTCGCCACCAGGGCGATCGTGATGGCGGCCACCGCGATCTCACGCAGCGGCGCATCAGGCCAGGCCGGCCGGATCAGGTTGGCGAGCGGTTCGTCCGGCAGGTTGACCCGCTCCACGTCGGCGCCGATCGCGGCAGCCAGCGCCGTCATCGACACCACCGCCACCAGCGCGGCGGGCAGCAGGGAGATCTTCACAACGCGCGGCCAGATGATCAGAATCGCCACGGTCAGCCCGCCGAGCAGCGCGGCGACCCCGTGATGGGTGGCGATCTGTGCGGGTAGGTCCCGCAGGTTCTGCCAGGCGGAGCTCTGCGGCGAGCCACCCAGCAGCACGTGGATCTGGCTGACCGCGATGACCAGCCCGATCCCGGCGAGCATGCCGTGCACGACGGCGGGAGAGAGGGCAAGGGCGGCACGGCCCATCCGGGACGTGCCGAGCAGGATCTGGATGAGCCCGGCGACCGCGACGATCGCGGCCGTGCCGGCGAAACCGAAGTCGGCCACGGCTCCTGCGACGATCACGGTGAGACCCGCGGCCGGGCCGCTCACCTGCAATGGGGCGCCACCTAGGGCGCCCGCGACGATGCCGCCGACAACCGCGGCGACCAACCCCGCCAACAGCGGGGCCCCGGATGCCGCGGCGATACCCAGCGACAACGGGATGGCGATCAGGAACACGACGATGGACGCCGGCAAGTCCCGGCGCAACAACTGCGTCAAGTCGGACATTTCAGCAAAATACCGAATAATGGTTAACGGGTCATTACGCAACCGGCCCTTACTTGCAAAACACAGCAAACTGCCGCCTGGCGCTCAGGGACATCCCAGCAAAATGTGGATCACTCCCTCGCTTGGAGCCCCGAAGATCCCCCCGCATGGCAGCCGCCCGCCCGAAGATCCTCCGGTGATCATGCGCTGTAGCCGCAGGCCCTGCCGTGTCGTTACCCGATGACCACAAACTCCACAAAACGCCTCAGCGCCCGCTCAGTCCCACCAACAACCCGCTGTGCCACCCCGCCCTTTTCCCACAAGCCGAGACCCAAGCCACGCTGCACCGCCGAGCCGTAGCTCATGTAGGTCATCGGCCCCGATGACCTACATGAGCGACGGCTCACCCCGGAAGCGCCGCCCGCTCCCCCAGATCTTGTGCGGTTACGCAGCCACGCCAACCACAAACTCACTAGATCAACCGGCAGCCCACCGGCCACTGCCTACCCATGAGCACACCGCAAGGCAGCGCCGGGTCCAGCACGCAGCCTCCCCAGCCGCGCAGGCCTCCCAGCACGCAAACGTCCCAGCGCACCGTGAACCAGCGAGCCGTGAGCCAGCGCAACGTGAACGCGCGCGCCGTGATCCCGCGAGCCGTCGCTCAGACATGGAATGGCCGCTCCATAACAGGCCTCAGCGACGGCTGACGCCGCTCGGCCGTAGCCCAGCAACGGAATACCGGCCCGATAACGTGCCGGAACTACGGCTCGCGCCC
Organism: Actinoplanes lutulentus; assembly: GCF_003259845.1. Lineage (GTDB taxonomy): Bacteria > Actinomycetota > Actinomycetes > Mycobacteriales > Micromonosporaceae > Actinoplanes > Actinoplanes lutulentus. Next base: position 174,485 of record NZ_QLMJ01000005.1, on the reverse strand, counting down.
GCCCGGCTGCGCGAACGCGGCGGCAGTGCGAACGCAGCACGGGCAGCACGAACGCGGCGGCGGCGGCAGCAGCAGCAGCAGCAGCAGCGAACGTGGCGGCAGCGCGCGAACGCCGCCCCAAGTTGCAGCAGCCCGCGTCACGGCCGAGACCACGCACGCAGCTCGAGCGGCGCAACGGCCCGGACACGCACCCACCCCGCCTGGCGATCCAGCTCGACCCGGCACCCACCGCAACCCGCCGAGCTCAGCCCCACCCCGGCTCGTGCTCGCGGTCGCGCGAAGCGCCGAAAAACGACCACAAGCACAAGCCAGCCGTAACCGGCTCGCGCTTACGGTCGCGCGAAGCGCTAAAAAACGACCACAAGCACAAGCCAGTCAGAGCCGGCTCGTGCTCACGGTCGCGCGGAGCACTGAAAAACGACCTACAAGCGCAAGCCAGCCGTGGCCGGCTCGTCGGGGCGGGTCAGGGCTTCCAGAGGTCCTTGTTGGACTCGTACATGTCCTGGAGGATCATCGGGACGTCGTACTTGACGCTCCAGTCCGGGTAGTGCTCCTCGAAGCGGGCCGTGCTGCTGATCCACCACTGGTGGTCGCCGACGCGGTTCTCCGGGACGTACTCGGTCTGAGCCTCGACGCCGGCGATCGACGAGGCGATCTGGAACGCTTCGAGGACGCTGCAGTTCGAGGTGCGGCCGCCGCCCATGTTGTAGACCTCGGCCACCCGCGGCGCAGCGTGGAACGCCTCGAACGCCGACACCAGGTCGCTGGAGTGGATGGCGTCGCGGACCTGCTTGCCCTTGTACCCGAAGATCCGGTACAGGCGCTGCTCCATGACGCAGCGCATCACGTACGCAAGGAAGCCGTGCAGTTCGGCAGCGGAGTGACCCGGTCCGGTGAGCGTGCCGCCGCGGAAGACCGCGGTGGGCATGTCGAAGTAGCGGCCATACTCCTGGACCATCACGTCGGCGGCGACCTTCGACGCGCCGAAGACGGAGTGCAGGCACTGGTCGATCGACATGGTCTCGTCGATGCCGCCGTACCACTTGTGGTCGGCGGGCAGCTCCCAGCGGGTGTCCTGCTCGATCAGCGGCAGCGAGTTCGGCAGGTCGCCGTAGACCTTGTTGGTCGAGGTGAAGATGAACGGGGCGTCCTTGGCGTGCCGCCGGGTCGCCTCCAGCATGTTGATCGTGCCGACCGCGTTGACGTCGAAGTCGGTGAACGGCTCGCGGGCGGCCCAGTCGTGGCTCGGCTGCGCGGCGGCGTGGATGACCAGGCCGATGTTCTTGCCGAGGCCTGCGAAGAGCTTGTCCAGGCCCTCGCGGTCGCGGATGTCGATGCCGTGGTGGGTGTAACGGTCACCGATCTCCTTGGTCAGCCGCTCCAGGTTTCCCTTGGTGGAGCCGTCGGCGCCGAAGAAGTAGCCGCGCATGTCGTTGTCGAGCCCGACCACGTCCATGCCCAGCCCGGCGAAGTGCCGAACCGCCTCGGAGCCGATCAGGCCGGCCGATCCGGTGATTACGACGACGCTGCTCATCAGGACCTCCGTGAGACGCACAAACCAGCCACCGGCCGAGGTTACACATCTCCGGCACGCTCCGGACCGGCCGGTCGGCACCTACCCCAGGACGAGACTTTCCTCATGTACGGAGTAATGCTTGGCGAGCGCGCGAAACGGGCACGTCACAGATTCGCTACATCAAATGGGAAAGCTCCGGCGGATACGAACCCTTTGCCGGAACTCATTCGGAGGCGGTCGATGACGGATTCTCTTCAGGCAGCGAGTCCAATGGACGCCATGCCAGAAGGACGAAAGACCGACCTGACGCTCGGGGTGGAGGAAGAGCTCCACGTCGTCGATCTGGGTACGCGCGAACTCGTACCCCAGGCCCCTGAGATCTTGGACCGGCTGGACGCCGCGCACTTCTCCGCTGAGCTGCACCGCTCGGTGGTGGAGACGAACACGCCGGTGAGCGACACCCTGGACGGCCTGCGGGACGGCATCACCGAGCGCCGCCGGTCGGCGATAGCGGTGGCCGAGTCGCTGGGCCTGGGTCTGGTCGCGGCCGGCACGGTCCCGCTGGTGGACCTGGACCGGCTGCCGGTGACGCCGACCAGCCGATATCACCGGATGCTGCACGAATATCAGATGCTCGTCCGCGAGCAGCTGATCTGCGGCACCCAGGTGCACGTCGGGGTGGCCGACCGGGACGAGGCGGTCGCGGTGACCCAGCGGGTGTCGCCGGTGCTGCCGGTGCTGCTCGCGCTCTCGGCCAGCTCGCCGTACTGGATGGGTGAGGACTCCGGGTACGCCAGCGTCCGCTCCCTGGTCTGGATGCGCTGGCCGACGGCCGGTGACAGCGGGCCGCTGAGCTCGGCGGCCGAGCACGAGGAGCTGGTCAGCGACCTGATCGCCTCCGGGACGATCAGCGACCCGAAGATGGTCTATTTCGACGTCCGGCCGTCGGCGCACGTGCCGACCGTGGAGCTGCGGGTGACCGACGCGAGCCCGGACACCGAGACGGTCGTGCTGATCGCCGGCCTGTTCCGGGGTCTGGTGCTGCGGGCGCTGCAGGACCACCGGGCCGGTGAGCCGATGCCGTCGGCCCGGCCGCCGCTGCACCGGGCGGCGATGTGGCGGGCGGCCCGGTCCGGGCTGGAGGGCGACCTGCTGGATCTGCCGCGCTCCCCCGTTCCGGTGCCGGCCGCGGTGGCGGTCGAGCGGCTGATCGGTGAGCTGCGCCCGCAGCTGGAGGAGCTCGGTGACTGGGAGCAGGTCTTCGACCTGTCGCTGCGGACGCTGAGCCGGGGCAGTTCGGCGGCCCGGCAGCGTCGCGCGCTGGCCCGGCGTGGCCGGCTCGCCGACGTGGTGGACCTGCTCGTCGCGGACACCCGTGGCGGCGTGGTCGGAACCGGCCCGGCCGGCACTCCGGCGCCGGACCGCCTCGAAACGTACGGCGAGAGCGGCGACGAGGCGTTCCCGGACGGCCGGGTGGCCCAGGGATACGCGGGCATCCTGCCGGTGCTGACCGCGCTCGGCGCGACCGGCCTGCGGCAGCGCGAGGACAAGCGGGACGACGAGCAGCGGGCCCGCGGGATCACGTTCAGCGTGGCCGGCGAGGCGGCGACCCGGCTGTTCCCGTTCGACCTGGTGCCGCGGATCGTCCCGTCGGCCGACTGGGGTCACCTGCGTACCGGCCTCACCCAGCGGGTGCAGGCGCTCGACGCGTTCCTCAACGACGTGTACGGCGAACGCCAGATCGTGCGGGACGGCGCCGTCCCGGAGTGGGTGGTGAACGGTTCGCCGGAGCTGCGGGCCAGCGGCGCCCTGATCCGGCGGCGGGCGGTGCGGTGCCAGGTGGCCGGCGTCGACCTCGTCCTGGACTCGGTCACGAACGAGTGGTGTGTGCTGGAGGACAACCTGCGGGTGCCGTCCGGTATCGCGTACGCCATGCAGAACCGGCGCCTGACCTGGAGTGTTCTGCCGGAGCTGCCGCGACCGGCGAACCTGCTCTCGGTCGAGGACACCCCCAAGCTGCTCAAACGGGTGCTGATGGAGGCGGCCGGCCCGGCCGCGCAGGACGAGCCCGCGATCGTGGTGCTGAGCCAGGGCCCGGACGACTCGGCCTGGTTCGAGCACAAGATGCTCGCCGAGGCGATGGGTGTCCCGGTCTGCCGCAGCACCGAGATATTCGTCGACGAGGGCCGGGTCTGGCGGCTGCGTGACGGTCACCGTCACCCGGTCGACGTGATCTACCTGCGGATGGGCGAGGACAGCCTGGTGCACTCGCCGGGTGCGGACGGGATGCCGCTGGGACCGAGCCTGGTGTCCGCGCTGCACGCGGACACCGTCGTGCTGGCGAACGCTCTCGGCAACGGGATCGCCGACGACAAGGCCGTGTACGCGTACGTGCCCAAGATGATCGAGTACTACCTGGGTGAGAAGCCGATCCTGGCCGACGTGCCGACGTACCTGTGCGGCATCCCGGACCAGCGGGTCGAGGTGCTGTCCCGCCTTGACGAGCTGGTCTGCAAGCCGGTCGACGGTTACGGCGGCGACCGGATCGTGATCGGCCCGCACGCCAGCGCCGACGAGCTGGACGCGCTGCGCCGGCAGATCCAGACGGCACCGCACCGCTGGGTGGCCCAGGAGCTGGTGCACCTCTCCACCCACCCGGTCTTCGACGGTCACCGGCTCGCGCCGCGGCACGTGGACCTGCGCGCGTTCGTCTTCACCGGCAAGCACTCGACGGTGGCCCCGGCGGCGCTGACCAGGGTCGCCCCGGCCGGCAGCATGATCGTCAATTCATCGCGGGGCGGCGGCTCCAAGGACACCTGGTTGCTCGGATAAACCCACCATAGGAGGTCGTACATGTGCGGGATAGCCGGCGAGATCTGTTACGGCGACCGGCCCGCCGACACCGAAGCGGTCCGCCGGATGATGCCCTGCTTGCAGAGCCGAGGACCGGACGGCGAAGGGCTCTGGGATGACGGCCGCCTGGCCTTCGGGCACCGGCGGCTGAGGATCATCGACCTGTCCGACAACGGTCGTCAGCCGATGACCGACGAGCAGCTCGGCCTCACCGTGGTCTTCAACGGCTGCGTCTACAACTATCAAGAGCTTCGAGAAGAGCTTCAGGGGTACGGCTACACGTTCTTCTCGACGTCGGACACCGAGGTGATCCTGAAGGCGTACCACCGCTGGGGCGCCGACTGTGTCACGCGTTTCCTCGGCATGTTCGCGTTCGCGATCGCCGAGCACGCGAGCGGGACGGTCACGCTCGCCCGGGACCGTCTCGGCATCAAGCCGATGTACCTCGCCGAGACGCCGGGGCGGCTGCGGTTCGCCTCGACGCTGCCGGCGCTGCTGGCGGCGGGCGGTGTGGACACCACCATCGACAAGGTGGCGCTGCACCACTACATGACGTTCCACTCGGTCGTACCGGCGCCGCGCACGGTGCTGACCGGGATCCGGAAACTGCCGCCGGCCACCGTACGGGTGATCCAGAAGGACGGTACGTCCACCGAGCGGGTGTACTGGGAGGCGAACCACAGCCGGTTGCAGGTGGCGCCGGCGGACTGGGCCGGTGAGCTGCGGGAAAGGCTCCGGCTCGCGGTGGAACGGCGGATGGTCGCCGACGTGCCGGTCGGCGTGCTGCTCTCCGGTGGCCTGGACTCGAGTTTCATCGTGGCCCTGCTCGCCGAGCAGGGGCAGACCGGGCTGACCACGTTCAGCATCGGGTTCGACGCGGGCGGCGGCGAGAGCGGCGACGAGTTCGAGTACTCGGACCTGATCGCGCGGAAGTTCGGCACCACGCACCACCAGATCAGAATCGGACAGGAACGCTTCCTGCCGGCGGTCGAGCGGACCGTCGCGGCGATGAGCGAGCCGATGGTGAGTCACGACTGCATCGCTTTCAACCTTCTCAGCGAAGATGTGGCGAAGCAGGTCAAGGTCGTGCAATCTGGGCAGGGCGCGGACGAGATCCTCGCCGGATACAGCTGGTACCCGCCCCTCGCCGGCGTCGATCGCGACAAGGCCGTCGAGGCATATGCGAAGGAGTTCTTCGACCGCCCGCACGGCGCGCTCGCTCGACAGCTCAATCCCGAGTGGCTGACCGAGAACGATCCGTCGCTGGAGTTCGTGGCGGCGAGTTTCGGACGACCCGGGGCGACCACCGCGGTCGATGCCGCACTACGCCTCGACTCGCAGGTGATGCTCGTCGACGACCCGGTCAAACGGGTGGACAACATGACTATGGCGTGGGGCCTGGAAGCACGCGTACCGTTCCTGGATCACGAGTTGGTGGAGTTCGCGGCGGCGTGCCCGCCGGAGATCAAACTGGCGCAGGGCGGCAAGGGGGTACTCAAGGACGCGGCGCGTGGCCTGGTCCCCGACGAGGTCATCGATCGGCCGAAGGGATACTTCCCGGTTCCCGGCATCCGGCATCTCGAAGGCCCGATGCTGGAAAAGGTGCGCGACGCGCTGCACGCGACGGCCGCCCGGCAACGGGGGCTGTTCCGGACCGAGTACGTGGAAGCACTTCTCGCCGATCCGAACACGCCGCGGACGACGCTCGGAGCGAACCAGTTGTGGCAGCTCGCGCTGCTGGAGATGTGGTTGCAGGACAAGGGCATTTAGAGACTGCAGGAGGTCTGGATGGAAGGTCAGCTCAGCCGTAACGACGTCACGGTGCTGCCGGTGGGCTGGAGCCGCCCATCCGGCCCGAAGACCGAATCGGAGGTCGCCGGCAACTGGTCGCCGGCGCTGTCTCCCGACGGCCGGCACCTGGCGTACGTCTCCGACCGCGGTGGCGTCCCGGCCGTCTGGGTGCAGCCGGTCGGCAGCGAGCTGACCTTCCGCGTCGACACCGGAGGCGAACCGGTCACCGCGGTGCGGTGGTCCTCCGGTGGCGGCTGGCTGGCCTGCGAGATCACCCCCGGCGGCGCGCCCCGGCACGAGGTCTGGCTGGTCCGCCCGGACGGCTCCGACCTGCACCAGGTCGCCGGCTTCGGCGCGGACACCGCGGAGAACATGCGGTGGCTGCCCGGCCGCCCGGTGCTCGCTCTCACCGAGAACCTGACCACCGCCGTCCTGCTCGACGTGGTCGCAGGAACCAGGACGGTGGTCGCGCACGGCGACCTTCTCTCGCTCCTCGATGTGGACCCGGCCGGACACTTCGCACTTCTTCGGTACGGGCCGCGGGGCAGTCGTGAGATCGTCCTGCGGGACCTGTCGACCGGTTCCGAGAAGCCGGTCACGCGTGGCGAACGGGCCGTGTTCAGCCCGGGTGGCGGCAATGTCTACGCGCTCAGCCAGGACGGTGAAGTGCCCGTTCTGATCCGGGTCGCCGGGGATGCCGTCGAGGTGCTGACCGGTGGTGCCGGCGGTTCGTTCCCGGTCTCCGGCGAGGTCGAGGACTTCACGATCACCGCCGATGGGCGTACCGCTGCGGTCTTGTGGAACGTGCGCGGCGGGGAGTCGGAGGTCGCGCTGATCGGCCTGGACCACGACGGAGATCGCGTCCCGGTGCCGGTGTCGCCGCTGCCGGGTCTGGTGGTCGGTGAGCTCGCGTGGAGTTTCGACGGGGCGGCGCTGGCGTTCACGGCGGAGGGGCCGGGGCAGCCGCACGGTGTCTGGGTGCGTTCCGCCGGTGAGGTCCGCGCGGTGTCGGCCGAGCCGGCCTCGCCCGAAGCGGTCCGGCCGACGCTGGAGGTTTTCCCTGCTCACGACGGTTTGACGCTGACCGGGTGGCTTTTCCAGCCGTCGACGCCGGGACCGCATCCGACCGTGTTGTGGCTGCACGGCGGGCCGGAGGCGCAGGAACGGCCGGGGCACGGTCCGCTGTTCCAGTCGCTGGTGAACCGGGGCATCGCGGTGTTCGCGGCAAACGTCCGGGGGTCGTCGGGATTCGGGCGCAGCTTCGTCGACGCCGACAACGGGGCGCGGCGGTACGCGGCGATCGAGGACGTCCGGACGTGCGTCTCGTACCTCCGGGATGCCGGGATCGCCGGGGCCGTGGGGTGCATGGGGCGGTCGTACGGTGGCTACCTGACGCTGGCGGCGCTGACGACGTTCCCTGACCTGTTCGCGGTAGGCGTCGACGTATGCGGCATGTCCAACTTTTCCACGTTTTATCAGCACACGGAGCCGTGGATCGCCGCGGCGGCGGTCAGCAAATACGGGGACCCGGTGCTGGACGCCGAGCTGCTCGCCGACCTGTCACCGATCAAGCGGATCGACCAGCTCACGGCGCCGCTGCTGGTGGTGCACGGCGAGAACGACAGCAACGTCCCGGTGATCGAGGCCGAGCAGGTGGTGAAGGCCCTGGCCTCCCGTGGGGTCGAGCACCGCTACCTGCTCTTCCCCGGCGAAGGCCACGAGCTGCTGCACCGCTCCTCCCGCGCCGAATACCTCCGCGAGGTCCTCACCTGGCTCGACAAACACCTCCTGCATGCCTGAGTGAACAAACGCACGTTGTCGGCGAGGGTGCGGCGAGAAAGGCTTGGGGGGCTCCTGCCCCCTTACCGGAAGGCGAACCATGCCCCTGCGTCCCGAAACCCGGGCCTGGGCGGTGTGGTCCGCCGGACTCGCCGCATACGTCATCGCCGTTCTGCACCGGACCTCGCTCGGTGTGGCCGGGCTCGACGCTCAGCACCGCTTCGACATCGGCGCGAGCACGCTGGCCAGCTTCGCGGTGCTTCAGCTGCTCGTCTACGCCGGCCTGCAGATCCCGGTCGGGATGCTGCTCGACCGATTCGGATCACTGCGGCTGGTGCTGTCCGGCGCGTTGCTCATGGCGGCCGGGCAGACGCTCATGGCGTTCACCGACGATGTGACCGGTGCGGTCGTGGCGCGGGTCCTGGTCGGCGCCGGCGATGCCATGACGTTCATCAGCGTGCTGCGGCTGGTGCCGCACTGGTTCCCGGCGAAACGGGTGCCGGTGCTCACCCAGGTCACCGGCATCGTGGGACAGATCGGTCAGCTGCTGTCCGCCGTACCCCTGGCTGCTCTGCTGGCCGGTCCTGGCTGGACCACCGCTTTCGCCGGTGCCGCAGGCGCCGGGGTCTTCGTCGCGCTGGTGGCGTTCGCGGCACTGCACGACACGCCGGAGCGCCGGGTGAACAGCGGCGGCGCGATCACCTGGCGGCGGCTCGGCTCCGATCTGAGCGGCGCGTGGCGGCATCCCGGGACCAGGCTGGGTCTGTGGACGCACTTCACCACCCAGTTCACCGGGACGGTCTTCGCGCTGATGTGGGGTGTCCCGTTCCTGATCGCCGGTGAGGGGCTGAGCCGGGGCGCGGCGAGCTCGCTGCTGATCGTCTTCGTGCTGACCGGCATGGCGTCCGGGCCGGTGCTCGGCATGCTGACCCAGCGGCACCCGCTGCGGCGTTCCTGGCTGGTGCTCGGCATCGTCGCCGCGAACATGGGCGCCTGGGCTCTGGTCATCGCCTGGCCCGGCCAGGCGCCGATGGCGCTGCTCGTGCTGCTGGTCGTCGCGCTCGGCCTCGGCGGCCCCGGCTCGATGATCGGCTTCGACTACGCGAGGACCTTCAACCCCCCGAGCAGATTGGGTACGGCTACCGGCGTCGTGAACGTGGGCGGTTTCGTCGCCTCACTGCTCACGATCTTGCTGATCGGACTGATCCTCGACGCACGTACGGGTGGGAGTGCCGACTATCACATCGCTGATTTCCGGGTCGCGATGTCGGTGCAGTTCGCCGTCGCGGCGATCGGGGTGATCGGCATCCTGCGGACCCGTCGCCTGGCGCGTCGCAAGATGGAGCAGGAGGACGGCGTCGTGTTTCCGTCCCTCCGGAAGACCCTGAGCGACCGCCGGGAGTTGACCGGCAGGCGTTGAGCCCGGTTTAGCCCTGGGGCGGGTGGTAAAGGCTAGAAGCTGGCGCTGATACCCGCACTTCCCGAAGGAGGGAAATGTCCGACCAGGCTCAACCTCGGATCTTGCCGAACATCGATGTCCCGAAGACACTCGCCGGCACTCTGGCCGCTGTCTCGGCGGCGGTGGTCGGCTCGTACCTCGGTGTTGCCGGCACGATCATCGGTGCCGCGGTGGCGAGCCTGATCAGCTCGGTCGGCACCGAGGTCTACCACCGCTATCTGGATCATGGGACGAAGAAGCTGCAGTCCGCCTTCGTCACCGCCCCGGCCGCGGTCGGTACGCCCGAGGTCGCGGCAGCGCCCGAGCCGCCCTCCCAGCCGGAGCCGCCGCGGCAGATCCGCTGGAAGCGGGTGGGCGTGGTGGCCGGCGCGCTCTTCGTCCTGGGCCTGGGCACGCTGACCGCGGTCGAGCTGGTCGCCGGACAGTCGGCGGGGCAGGCCACCGGCGGCGGGAGCGGCAGCAACCCGTCCGTGTTCCAGCTGTCCGGCAACAAGGGCGACACGGCGCAGGACAAGAAGGAAGAGACCAAGGAGCAGGAGCAGGCTCCAGAAGAGGCGACGACTGCGCCGACCGGCGAGGCCACCCAGCCCACGGACGAGGAGACCACCGAAGCGCCCGCAACCGAGGCGCCCGCGACGGAAGAGACCGCAGCTCCGGAGGCCGAGCCGACCGCCGCGCCGGAGGAGCAGACGGACACCGGGACCGAGACGACGACCGAGGGTGAGTGACATGGACGCCAGGGACATCCTGATCGAGGCGCACGGCCGGCTGCCCGAGCTGGTCGAGACCGCCGTCCACGACCTCACACCCGAGCAACTCCGGTGGGCCCCGAAACCCGGTGCGAACACGATCGGCTGGCTGGTCTGGCACCTGACCCGGGTGCAGGACTCGCACATCGCCGAACTGCTGGAACAGGACCAGGTCTATCTCACCGGCGACTGGGCCCCGCGTTTCGGCCTCAAGGCCGACCCGTCGGACAGCGGTTACGGCCACTCACCGCAGCAGGTCGCGGCGGTGGCCCCGGAGAACGCCCAGGTTCTGATCGATTACTACGCGGCCGTGCACGCCCGGACGCTGGAATACCTGCGCGGAGTCACGGACCTCGGCCGCGTCGTCGACGACAACTGGGACCCGCCGGTCACGCTGGGCGTACGCCTCGTCAGCATCATCGACGACGACGCCCAGCATGCCGGCCAGGCCGCTTACGTGCGGGGACTGCTTTAGACGGATGCGGGCTCCGTGATCGGGAGCCGCACCAGGAAACGGGTGTTCCCCGGTTCAGACGAAACCTGAATGTCCCCGCCATGGCCGTTCACCACGATCCGGTACGAGATGTCCAGCCCCAGGCCGGTCCCCTCGCCCACCGGCTTCGTGGTGAAGAACGGCTCGAAGACCCGCTTGCGTACCTCGGCCGGCATCCCCGGCCCGTCGTCGGCGACCGACACCACGACCGTGTCGTCCTCCCGGTACGTCCGGATGGTGAGCGTCCCTTGACCCTTCATCGCGTGCACCGCGTTGTCGATCAGGTTGGTCCACACCTGGTTCAGCTCCGCCGGGTGGGCCGGGACCTGCGGCAGCGTCCGGTCGTAGTCCTTGACCACCCGGACGCCTTCACCGATCTTGTGGCCGAGCATCACCAGGGTGCTGTCCAGCCCGCCGTGCACGTCGATCCACTGGTGGGCGGCCCGGTCCAGGTGCGAGTACTGCTTTGCGGCCGACACCAGCGACGACACCCGTCCGGTGGCGTCCTCGATGTCGGTCATCAGCTGCTCGGTCTCCAAGGCGTACCCGATCCAGTGGATCGCCTGGTCCAGCAACTCCGCCGAGGCGAGCCGGGCCTCGATCTGGGAGAGGCACTCGGTGTCGATGCCGCCCTGGGCGAAGACCGGGGCGACGTCCCAGCCGCCGGTGATGTTGTGCTCCTCCATCCAGTCGCCGAGCTCGTCCTCCAGGTCGGCGGTCTGCATGGCGGTCAGCACCGGGGCTTTCGCGGCCCGCTCGATGACCTCCTCCTGGAGTTCGAGCAGCGCGGTGAGGCGGTCCGGGGCGACCTTGCCGGCGGCGAGCTTGCCGAGTTTCATCCGCATCGCGGCGACCCGCTGACGCAGCGCGCCGGTGGCCCGGGCAGCCGCGGCGGCCGGGTTGTTCAGCTCGTGCATCAGGCCGGCCGAGAGGGCGCCGAGCGCGGCGAGCCGCTGCCGTTCCCCGATCGCCGCCTGCGAGCTGGCGATGCCGAGCGCGAGGCCTTCGAGCAGGTGGATCGCCATCGGGAACCACTCGCGCATGAGCCGGCCGAAGTCCGCGGCGGAGACCGTGAAGAACTCGGAGTCGGAGAGCGCCCGCATCGACGCCTGATATTTGCGGGGCACGCCGTCGTCGCGCAGATAGGCCTGGGTGGCGCCCATGTAGACGCCCCGCTGCTCGGTCCGGGTCGTCTCGACGTCATCAGCGCCGACGCGCCGGGTGAGCGCGATCGTCCCGGTGAGCAGCACGAAGAAGGACTCGGCCGGGTCACCCTCACGCACCACCAGGCCACCGCCGGGCACCCGCATCGTGCAGCCGTGGTCGGCGAGCCAGCGCAGCTGCTCGTCGGTCAGCTTCTCGAAGAGGAAAAGGGTGCGCAGTTCGTCCGGGGTGAGCGCACCGGGCTCACACGGTTCGAGCCGGATCTCTTCAGTCTCGATGGTCATGGGTTACTGCGCCTCCAGATAGCGGTGGACCAGCGCGACGGCCATCGCTCCCTCGCCGACCGCCGAGGCCACTCGTTTGATCGAGTTGGCCCGGACGTCGCCAGCGGCGAAGATGCCGGGGACACTGCTCTCCAGATAGAACGGATCCCGGTCGCGATCCCATCCCCGCGGCCGCTCACCGTTTCCGACAAGATCCGGACCGGTACGGATGAAGCCCTTCCCGTCACGCACCAGGGTGTCGCCGAGCCAATCGGTACGCGGCTCCGCCCCGATGAACACGAAGAGGTAACCGCACTCGACGGTGGCTTTCGTCCCGTCCTTGCTGTCACAGATGGTGATCGCCTGAAGGTGCCCGTCGCCCTGCGCCCCGATCACCTCGCAGCGGGTACGCACCTCGATGTTCTCGATCTGGGCGAGCTGCTGGATCAGGTAGTACGACATCGACGACTCGAGGGAGTCGCCGCGGACCAGCAGGGTGACCTTCCGCGCGTACTTCGAGAAGAAGAGCGCGGCCTGACCGGCGGAGTTGGCCCCGCCGACGATGTAGACGTCGGTGCCGGAGCAGGCCGGCCCCTCGGTCGACGCCGAGCCGTAGAAGACACCGGACCCGGTCAGGTCGGCCACGCCGTCGGCGATCAGCGGACGGTACGAGACACCGGTGGCGAGCAGGATCGCGTGCGAGGAGATCTCCCGGCCGTCGGCGAGGGTCAGCGTCCGCGCCGAGCCGTCGGCACGCAGACCGACCACCTCGCGGGTGTTCAGCGTCTCGGCCGCGAACTTGTCGGACTGACGCCGGGCCCGCTCGGTGAGCTGGGCGCCGGAGATCCCGTCCGGGAATCCGAGGTAGTTCTCGATCCGGGAGCTCTGCCCGGCCTGCCCGCCGACCGCCTGCCGTTCGACCAGCAGGGTCTTGAGGCCCTCCGAGCCGCCGTAGACAGCCGCGCCGAGCCCGGCCGGCCCGCCACCCACGATGATCAGGTCGTAGAAGTCGCGACCCGGGCTGGTGGAGAGGCCGGCCACCTCGGCCACCTGCTGCACTGTCGGCCGGCTCAGCGCACGGCCCTCGGCGGTCACCACGAGCGGGACCGACTCCGGCCCGGCGTTCGCCGCCTCCAGCAGGCGGCGGCCTTCCGGCTCGTCGGCGCCGAAGTATCGGTACGGAACCAGGTTGCGCGCCAGGAAGTCACGGATCTGGAACGACGGCTCACTCCACCGGTGGCCGACCACCCGGATGTCCGGCAGCTCGGTGTCGCCGGTCGCCTGCCACGCGTCGAGCAGCGCGTCCAGCACCGGGTAGAGCTTCTCCTCCGGCGGGTCCCACGGCTTGAGCAGGTAGTGGTCGACGTCGACCACGTTGATGGCCTGGATCGCGGCGTCGGTGTCCGCGTACGCGGTGAGCAGCGCCCGCCGCGCGTGCGGGAACAGGTCCATCGCCTGCTCCAGGAAATCGATGCCGTTCATCTGCGGCATCCGGTAATCGGCGAGCATCACCGCGACCCGGCCGCCGCGCAGTTTCAGCTCCCGCAACACATCGAGAGCTTCGGAGGCGGACGAGGCCCGGATGATCCGGTACTTGTCGCCGTACCGGCGGCGCAGGTCGCGGGCGATGGCCCGGGAGACCGAGGGGTCGTCGTCGACGGTGAGAATCGCGGGCTGGCCCATAGTCAATACCTCAGCTCTGGGTCACGATGTCGGCGTTTTCGGGATGGCGTTCGAGATAGGACATCACGAACGGGCAGGTGGCGACGACCGCCGCGGAGCGCGAGCGAGCGTCGGCGAACGCCGCCGAGGCGAGACGCCCGGCCAGGCCACGGCCGGAGAACGCCTGGTCGACCTCGGTGTGCAGCAGCTCCACCCGGTCGGCGTGGCGGCGGTAGTGCAGCACTCCGGCGACCTCGCCGCCGAGCATCACTTCGTAGCGCTGCTGTTCGAAGCTGTCGACGACCACGGCGTCGCCGGGCTCGGCCGAGCCGACCTGGGCGCTGCCCTCGACCCGCAGCTTGCGGCGGGCCCGCTCGTAGAACGAGGTGCGTCCGAAACGGATCACCTGGGCGGCGGCCGGCAGCGGCTGGATCTCCAGGCGGGCGCCGGGTTCGGCGTACCCCTCGATGATGCCGTCGACCTCGATGGCGAGCCGGCCGCTGGTCGGCAGCACGTCCAGGCTGACCTTCTCCGAGGTGTCCAGCACCAGCGAACGGTTGAACGAGGAGTGCGCGGCGGCCGCGCTGACGATCAGTGCCTCGACGTTCGGCGAGACGATCGGCCCGCCGGCCGAGAAGCTGTACGCGGTCGAACCGGTCGGCGTGGCGACGATCACGGCGTCGGCCGCGTAGTTGACGAAACCGTGGTCCTCGACCCGGATCCCCACCGCGGCCAGCCCGTGCCCGGGCACCCGGACCAGAGCGATGTCGTTGAAGGCGGTCACCTCACGCCCGTCCGGCAGAATGGTCCGCACGGCGGTGCGCGACTCCACCCTGTACCGATGCTCGTCGATCGACGACAGCGCCTCACCCAGGTCGGGCAGGTCCACCTCGGCGAGGAACCCGAGCCGGCCGACGTTGACGCCGAGCACCGGCGTCTTCCGCCCCTCCACCAGGCGCATCGTCCGCAGCATGGTGCCGTCGCCACCCAGGCTGACCAGCAGCCCGGCGCGTTCCACCATCTCCTCGACGGGCACCGCGACAGCACTGCACGCGATCCTGGTGATCTCGTCCGGCAACCCGAGCACGGTGACACCCCGCTCGGCCGCCCAGTTCACGATCGCGTCGACCGCCGAACCGCAGTCCCGTCGCGGATGCAGAACCAGCCCCACGACCTTGACCATTCCCATGGCTGATTCCCCGCTCTCCCGTCACAACCCTATGCAGCCTTGCACGCCACACCTACTTCGGCGACAGTCCCAGCAGTGTCGGCGCACACGCCGCCGCCCATGTTTCCGGCCGGTGAAATCCCCATTTTCGTTGACAAACCGCCCGTCACGCGAGGTTGGCCGCCGCATGCGGCCCAGCCGTCGCCGAGCACTAGCCGGTCCGGTTGGCGCTCAAGTGTCCCCAACGCGCCCGTGCGATAGCGCTGACAGCCAGCTGAACGGCACCAGCTGGCTCTGACGGCTGCCTCGACGGCCGCGCGACAGCTGTGAGAGCGAGCTGCTTCCGAATCTTGAGCGATTTTCACCAGCCCGCAGTAGAGAATCACTCAAGATCTCGAAGGCCGCCGAGCCAGAGCGGCGCGGAGCCCACGACCGCGCGGCCCCCACCGAATGCGTGTCGATTTCGGGTGCGATCCGCACCCCAAGTCGACACACACAACGGAAACCGGCGGCGCGTGTCGACTTGAGGTTCGAACCGCACCCGAAATCGACACACTCGGTGGTGGGCGGGCCGGCCGGCGGGTCAGTGGCGGGTTGCTAGGGCCAGGAAGCGGTCGGGGACGTCTTCGTAGGAGTTCAGCTGCCAGCCTGACTCGGCCAGCAGAGGGCCGAGGCGGTCTTCGCTCATCGGCTCGCCTGGGCGTAACGTCCGGCCGTGCCGGGCTGCGAGCTGGGCTCGGCCTGTGGGGTGGAAGATGGCCAGGGTGCCGCCGGGGCGGGTGGCTCGGGCCAGCTCGGTCAGGCCGGCCACCGGGTCGGGCAGGTGGTGGACCAGGCCGGCCGCGAAGATCACGTCCGCTGCGGCATCGGCGACGGGGAGCCTGCGGGCGTCGGCGAGTACCAGGTCGGCGCACTGGTCGCGGCCGGCCTTACGGGCGGCGTCCAGCATGTCCGGGGTGAAGTCGAGGCCGATCACCCGGCCCGCTGCGGCTGCCAGGGCGGGTAGGGCTCGGCCGGTGCCGCAGCCCACGTCGAGGACCACGTCGCCGGGGCGGACGCCGGCCAGGCGGACCGCCTCGGCATAGCGGGGCATGTCGTCGCCGAACTTGGTGTCCCAGCCGGTGGCCTTGGCGGCGAAGAAGGCGCGGCTCTCCGAGAGGTACCACCGGTCGGGGTCGGCCAGGTCGGGGTGGATCTGCCGGATCACCGGCCACTCCGGGTCGCGGTGGTCGATCACCACCTGGGCGCGGCGCTCGCCGTCACCCTCGGCGAAGCGGTGGCGCGGGCCGCCGCGCAGGAAGACCAGGATGCGGTCGGTGGCCGGCTCGAGGACGTTGAGCGCCGAGTCGGACAGGCCGCCGCCGGGGCCGGTCACGCCGAGCACGGCGTCGATGCTCCAGGCCCGGGACGAGGACGGGAACGCGGCGGCGAGACACGAGGCGAAGGATGCCGCGGCACCGGGATCACCCCCGTCGACGATCACGGTGAGTGGGGCGCGCGGTGCCAGCACCTCGGCGAGCAGGGCGGTGACTTCGGCGATGCGTTCTGGCACGCACACCAGCATGCGGCGTCACAGTGACGTACGCAACGCCCTGGACGTCGGGTGATTTGCCACGTTTTGCCGTAAGAGAAGCCGTACGAGAAGCCGGACACGGCACCGAATCCGGAGCGGATGCGTCGGAGAGCCCATGACGGTGAAGATTCTGCTGATGGCCGTGCTGGCGCTCGGCGGCTGTGCGTCGCCGGCGGTCGAGAGCGAGGGCGACGAGGGGATCGGCGGGGTGCCGGCCACCAGTCTCGCGCCGGAGGCCACCGGGGAGATCACGGTGCTGGCGTCCGACACGCTCAGTGAGGCGTTCGACCTGATCCGGGACGGTTTCCAGGCTCGAAACCCGCGGGCGTTCGTCGTTATGGCGTACACAAGCAATGAAAGCCTGACCCGGCAGATAGCCGGCGGCGAGCCGCCGGATGTGGTCGCGACCGATGACGCGGCGGCGCTGCGCGGTGTGAGCAGCGAAAAGGCGACGTTCGGCAGTGGGCGGCTGACCGTCGCCGCCCTCGACGAATCGCCCGCCGCCGAGCTCTTCGTCGATTATCTGAGTGACGCGTCAGCGCAGCGGGCGCTCATCGACACCGGGGTCCTACGACCTTAAGATCGCCCAGATCTCGGTGTCGCGGCGAGAGCCATTCCATGGGTACGCGGACCGGAGCGTCCCTTCCAGCGTCATGCCGAGCCGGCGAGCGACGTTCGAGCTGGCCACGTTCTTCGGGTCGCAGTGCCACTCGACCCGGTGCATGCCGCGGGTGTGCAGCGCCCAGTCGATGAGCACCTGGACCGCCGTGGTGATCAGGCCGCGCCCGGTCCCGGCCGGCTCCAGCCAGCAGCCGATCTCGCAGTTGCCGGAGTTCGCGTCGAAGGCCACGAACATCGTGCCGCCGACCAGCACGCCGTCCAGCCAGATGCCGAAGAGACGGCCGGTGTCGGCGGCCTGCTTGTCGGCATAACGCCGCAGGGTCGCGGTCGCGCTCGCCAGGTCGGTGCTGACGCTCGCCCAGGGAATCCACGGGTCGACGAGCTCGCGGGCCCGGTCCATGTGCGCTAGGAACTCCTCGGCCTGCCAGGGTTCGAGCGGGCGCAGCTCGGCGCCATCGCCTAGATCATGTGAGAGCACCTCGGAAGACTAGGGCCTTTCGGCCGTGCGCGGAGCCTCCCATCGGCGGGACACTGGTGTCATGAGCAATGCGGAAGAAGTCAAGAAGGCCCTGGTGCAGGCTGCGGACGCCGCACGGTTCGCTCCCTCGATCCACAACACGCAGCCGTGGCGCTGGGTGGTGCGGGGCGGCGAGCTGAGGCTTTTCGGCGTCGCCGAGCGGCAGCTCACCGAGCAGGATCCGGAAGGGCGGATGCTGCTGCTCAGCTGCGGCACGGCCCTGCACCACGCCCAGGTGGCGCTGGACGCCGAGGGCTGGCGGTACGAGATCAGCCGGCCCGAGGAGGGTCCGCTCGCGGTGATCCGGCCGACCGTCCGGGAGCCGATCCAGCCGGAGGCGACCCGCCACCTCCAAATGTTGCGGGTCCGGCGTACCGATCGGCGCACGGTGACCGAGGACGCCGTGCCGGAGGACGTGCTGGCATTCCTGGCGAAGGCCGCCGAGCAGGCCGGCTCCCGGCTGCACGTGCTCGGCCGGGACCAGGTGCTGGAGCTGGCCGCCGCGGTGGACCAGGCGCAGAAGGCGCAGGACACCGACGAGCGGCTGCGCGCCGAGACGGCGATCTGGGTCGGCGGCGACCGCCCGGACGGCTCCGGCATCCCGGCATCGGCGCTGCCCGAGGAGCTGCCGCTCACCACCGTCGCGGAACGCGACTTCCAGACCCGCGGAACGCTTGCGGCAGGCGAGGGGCACGATCAGGGCGCGACGTACGCGGTTCTCTACGGTACGGGCGACGACCAGGCCGACTGGCTGCGTGGCGGTGAGGCACTGAGCCGGCTGTGGCTGGCCGCCGCCGAGCAGGCGGTGAACCTGCTCCCGCTCAGCGGGCCGGTGGAGATCGCGTCGAGCCGGGCCGCGCTGCGCCAGATGCTCGGCGGACTGGGGTACCCACTGCTCGCGGTGCGCCTCGGCAACCTGGACCCGGCGCACTCGGCGCCGCCCACAACGCCGCGGCTGCCGAGCGACCAGGTCATCGAGATCGCGGATTAACTGATCAATGCGGGTCGCCGTCCGGGCCGAACGCCGTCAGGAATCGGTCCCGGAAGGTGTCCATCCGCCAGACCGGCGCGTCCGGAGCCGGCTGGAGCCCGTCGGTCCAGCCCCACGACGTGATCCGGTCGAAGACCTTCGGGTCCTTCGCGACGATCGTGATCGGCACGTCGTGGGTGGCGTTCTGCCCGACCACGACCGGCGCCGGCTGGTGGTCGCCGAGGAAGACCATCACCAGGTCGTCCTTGCCGTACTCGGCGGTGTGGCCGAGGACGCTGTCGAGGGAGTACGCGATCGATTTCGCGTACTCGGTCTTGACCCGGTCGCTGTCCTTCCACAGGCTCTGCGGTGACTCGACGCCGGTGACCATCGGGCCGTACACGCTGCCGTCGCCGACCTCGTCCCAGCCGACCATGCTCGGTACCGGCGACCACGGGGTGTGGCTGGAGGTCAGCGTGATCTCGGCGAGGAGCTTGTCACGGTCCTTCTTCGCGTACTCCAGCTTCTGGAAGGCGGACATCACGAACTGGTCGGGCATCGTGGACCAGCTGAACACGGGGCCGTTGTATCCCAGGGTGTGCGAGTCGTAGATGTGGTCGTACCCGTAGAACTGGCCCTCCGGCCAGGCGAACGTGATGCCCGGCTCGACGCCGACCGCGCGATGCCCGGAGTTGGCGAACGCCCTGGTCAGGGTGAGCCGGTCGGTGGAGACAAGGCTGCGGTACCGCTGCTCGTTGTCGATCCACAGCCCGGAGAGGAACGTGGCGTGCGCGAGCCAGCTGCCGCCGCCCGCGGTCGATGACGTGAGGAATCCGCTGCGCGACGTGAAGCCGGCTTTCGCGAGCTTGTCGCTGTTCGCCGCGAGGCTGGCCTGCACCGCGCCGTTGAACTGCGGGTTCTCCAGCGCGTCCCGGCCGTAGCTCTCCACGAACGAGACCACCACGTCCTTGTCCCGCAGCGCGGTGAGCAGCTGGTCAGCCGGTCGGTCGCGGAACGCGTCGATCTGGACCTCTTCGGCGAACCGCTTGCGGTCCTTCAGGTCGTTCGGCAGCGCCAGCGCGGTGTGCGCGGCCAGCTCGGCCGCGGTGTACGACGCGACCGGGATGCCGCCGATCAGCTGGAAACCGATCGCGGTGAGCGCGACCCAGGCGACACCCACCGCGCCGAGGCCCCGCCAGGCCCCCACGCGGTGGGCGGTCATCACACCGCTGAGCCGCATGACCGCCCAGGTCATCCCGGCGATCAGGCCCGCGGCGAGCACGACGGCGCCGACGGCCGCCCCGATCGCGGCGGCCTTGCCGATCGAGTCGGTCAGGAAGTTGAAGCCGTCGTCGACCAGGATCCAGTCGAGGACCGGGTCGAACCGGCGGGCCAGCACCGCGAAGAACCCGATGTCGATGAGCTTCACAACGGTGAGCAGGCCGAGCAGCACACCCAATCCGGCGGCGAGCGGCCGCCGGGCCCGGCCGAGGCGCCCCCGTTGCGGGAGCAGGAGCAGGATCGCTCCGGCCACCAATGCCTCGACCGGGACGCGCAACAGGGCGGTGAAGACCGAATTTCCGGGCGGCAGACGGAAGATCTGGTCCGGCACGATCAGTGCCAGAAAGACCAGAACGGCAGCGAATCCCGTGGTCAAGTGCCTTGCAACGCGGCGGTACGGCTTTTCGTGGCTCACGTTCTGTTCATACGCCAAGGCACCCGATCCGGTTCGACGGGCACCCCCATGACAAAAGTCAGTGGCTGAGTGAGTACTCGCTCATTAGAGTGGCCGACATGGAAAACAGGCGCAGGCGGGTGCCTGCCATGGCACCGGAGGAACGCCGCGAGGCTCTCATCGCGGCGACCATCCCGTTGCTGCACGCGCACGGCACCGACGTGAGCACCCGCCAGATCGCGAGCGCCGCCGGCGTCGCCGAGGGCACGATCTTCGGCGTCTTCGAGAGCAAGAGCCAGCTCGTGGTCTGCTCGCTGGTCAAGGCGCTCGATCCGCAGCCGACGCTGGACGCGCTGGCCGCGATCGATCGCGGCGCCGGCCTGCGGCAGCGGGTCGCCGAGGCCGCCGAGATCGTGCACAACCGGTTCATCGACGGCGCCCACCTCATGCACGCGGCACGCCGGCTGTTCTTCGAGACAGCTCCGGACGCGGACGCGCAGCAGCGCATCGTGGACTCCCGGCGGCAGATGCACGAGGCGGTCGTCGAGATCTTCGAGGCGGACGTGAGCCTGCTGCGCATCCCGCCGGACCAGGCGGGCCGGCTGCTCCTGCTGCACTGCGGGGCGAACGCGTTCGGCCCGTTCGGTGACCCGGAGGAGTTCCGCGGCACCGATCTGGCGACGCTGCTTCTGGACGGAATCCTGATCAAAGACGACAAGCGGGGGGATCGGACGACGTGCTGATCAAACTACTTCGCGTCCACCTGCGTCCTTACCGGACTGCGATCGCCCTCGTGGTGGCGTTCCAGTTCCTGCAGACGCTGGCGACGCTCTACCTGCCGGCGCTCAACGCCGACATCATCGACAAGGGTGTCGTCCTGGGCGACACCGACTACGTGCTGCGGGTCGGCGGCGGCATGCTGGGCATCACGGTGCTCCAGATCGCCGCTCAGTCCGTGGCTGTTTACTTCGGTGCGCGTACCGCGATGGCCGTCGGGCGTGACCTGCGCGCCTCGATCTTCGATCGGGTCCAGACGTTCTCGGCTCGCGAGGTCGGGCAGTTCGGCGCCCCGTCGCTGATCACCCGGACCACCAACGACGTCCAGCAGATCCAGATGCTGGTGCTGCTCACCTTCACGCTCATGGTGTCGGCGCCGATCATGTGCGTCGGCGGCATCGTGCTGGCGCTGCGCGAGGACGTGCCGCTCTCCTCGCTGCTGCTGATCATCGTGCCGCTGCTGATCATCGTGGTCGGCCTGATCATCTCGCGGATGCGGCCGCTGTTCCGCCTCATGCAGGTGCGCCTCGACCGGGTCAACCAGGTGATGCGCGAGCAGATCACCGGAATCCGGGTGATCCGGGCGTTCGTCCGCGACGAGCACGAGCAGCAGCGATACGGCGTCGCCAACGACGATCTGACCGACGTCTCGCTGCGGGTCGGCCGGATCATGGCACTGATGTTCCCGACCGTGATGCTGATCGTGAACATCTCCAGCGTCGCGGTGGTCTGGTTCGGCGGCCACCGGATCGACTCGGGCGGCATGCAGGTCGGCGAGCTGACCGCGTTCATCAGCTACCTCATGCAGATCCTCATGTCGATCATGATGGCGACCTTCATGTTCATGATGATCCCGCGCGCCGAGGTCTGCGCCGAGCGCATCAAGGAAGTGACGGACACCGACAGCAGCGTGACGCCGCCTGCGGCGCCGATCACTTCGCTCGCTCGCCACGGCGAGCTCGAGCTCGCCGACGTCGACTTCCGCTATCCGGGCGCCGAGGCCGCGGTCCTTTCCGGGGTACGCCTCAAAGCGCACCCCGGTGAGGTGACAGCGATCATCGGAAGCACCGGCAGTGGCAAGACGACCCTGCTCAACCTCGTCCCCAGGCTCTTCGACGCGACCGGTGGCACGGTACTGGTCGACGGCGTCGACGTCCGCGAACTGGACCCGGACCTGCTTTCCCGCACGGTCGGCCTGGTGCCGCAACGGCCCTACCTGTTCACCGGAACCGTCGCCTCCAACCTGCGGTACGGCAACCCGGACGCCACCGACGAGGACCTCTGGAAAGCCTTGGAGATCGCCCAGGCCAAGGACTTCGTCGAGCGGATGGACGGGCAGCTCGACGCCCCGATCGCACAGGGCGGCACGAACGTCTCCGGCGGTCAGCGGCAGCGGCTCGCCATCGCCCGGACGCTGGTGCACCGGCCGGAGATCTACCTGTTCGACGACTCGTTCTCGGCGCTCGACTACGCCACCGACGCGGCGCTGCGGTCCGCTCTGACCGAGTACCTGACCGCCGACGAGGGGAACCAGGCGACCGTGGTGATCGTGGCCCAGCGGGTCAGCACGATCCGCGAGGCCGACCGGATCATCGTGCTGGACGACGGCAAGGTGGTCGGCACCGGCACGCACGACGACCTCATGGAGTCCAACCCGACGTACCGCGAGATCGTTCTTTCGCAGCTCACGGCAGAGGAAGCGGTAACTCGATGAGCACCGAGAACCGGCCGCAGCCGCGGCCCATGGGTGGCCCGCCGGCCGCCCGGATGATGATGGCAGGCGGACCGCCGGAGAAACTCCAGGACTTCAAGGGCTCGACAAAGCGCCTGCTCGGCCTGCTGAAACCGCAGCGCGCCCTGGTCGCCGCGGTGATGGCCTTCGGCGTCGCCAGCGTGACCCTCTCGGTGATCGGGCCGTACCTGCTCGGCAAGGCCACCGACGTGATCTTCAATGGCGTGATCGGCCGGATGTTCCCGGCCGGCACCTCCAAGGCCGAGGCGATCGCCGGGCTCCGCGCCCGCGGCGACGACGGCATCGCCGACGTGCTCGCCGGCTCCGGCGCGGTGCCCGGTCAGGGCATCGACTTCACCAAGCTGTGGCACGTCCTCGTCTGGGTGGCGGCGATCTACCTGTTCGCCTGGGTGTTCGGCGTCCTGCAGGGCCGGCTCACCGCCCGGGTCGTGCAGACGGCCGTCTACGACCTCCGTCAGCAGGTCGAGGTCAAGCTGTCCCGGCTGCCGCTCTCCTACTTCGACAAGCAGGCGCGCGGCGAGGTGCTCAGCCGGGCCACCAACGACACCGACAACATCGCGCAGACGCTCCAGCAGACGTTCGCTCAGCTGGTCACGGCACTGCTGATGATCATCGGCGTACTCGGGGTGATGTTCTGGATCTCGCCTTTGCTGGCGCTCATCGCGCTGGTGACGGTGCCGTTGTCGATCTGGCTGACCACCGCGATCGGCAAGCGGTCCCAGCCGCAGTTCGTCGCCCAGTGGAAGGTGACCGGCCAGCTCAACGGGCACATCGAGGAGATGTTCACCGGCCACACGCTGGTCAAGGTCTTCGGCCGGCAGCACGAGGCGGCCGACACGTTCCGCGAGCACAACGACAAGCTGTACGCGTCCAGCTTCCGCGCCCAGTTCGTCTCCGGGCTGATCCAGCCCGCGATGATGTTCATCTCGAACGTCAACTACGTGCTCGTCGCGGTCGTCGGCGGCCTGCGGGTGGCGTCCGGCACCCTGTCGCTCGGCGAGGTGCAGGCGTTCATCCAGTACTCCCGGCAGTTCAGCCAGCCGCTCACCCAGGTCGCCAGCATGGCGAACCTGGTGCAGTCCGGCGTGGCCTCGGCCGAGCGGGTCTTCGCCCTGCTCGACGCGCCCGAGCAGAGCCCGGACCCGGCGCCCGTCGAGATGCCCCGCATCCAGGGGCGGATCACGTTCGAGGACGTCTCGTTCCGGTACCTGCCGGACAAGCCGCTCATCGAGAACCTGTCGCTGGTCGTCGAGCCCGGCCAGACCGTCGCGATCGTCGGACCCACCGGCGCCGGCAAGACCACCCTGGTCAACCTGCTGATGCGGTTCTACGACGTGACCGGCGGGCGGATCACGCTGGACGGCGTGGACATCGCCAC
This sequence comes from Actinoplanes lutulentus, assembly GCF_003259845.1. Classification (GTDB taxonomy): domain Bacteria; phylum Actinomycetota; class Actinomycetes; order Mycobacteriales; family Micromonosporaceae; genus Actinoplanes; species Actinoplanes lutulentus. The sequence continues at coordinate 150,324 of NZ_QLMJ01000005.1, read as the reverse complement.
GATGCCCCGCGAGCAGCTGCGCGAGCAGATCGGCATGGTCCTGCAGGACACCTGGCTGTTCGGCGGCACCATCGCGGACAACCTGGCATACGGCGCCTCCGCGGACTCCGGCGACCGTGACATGACCGCTGTCGTCGAGGCCGCCGAGGCCGCCCACGTCGACGGTTTCGTGCGGATGCTCCCGGAGGGCTACGACACGAAGATCGACGAAGAGGGCTCGAACATCAGCGCCGGGCAGAAGCAGCTCATCACGATCGCCCGGGCGTTCCTGGCCGAGCCGAGCATCCTGATCCTCGACGAGGCCACCAGCTCGGTCGATACGCGTACCGAGGTGCTGATCCAGCGGGCCATGAGCACCCTGCGCACCGGCCGGACCAGTTTTGTGATCGCCCACCGGTTGTCCACGATCCGCGACGCCGACGTGATCCTGGTGATGGAGAACGGCAGCATCGTCGAACAGGGCACTCATGACGACCTGATCGCGGCGGATGGGGCGTACGCGAGGCTTTATTCGGCACAGTTCGCCCAGGCAGTGGTCGAGGTCGACTGACGCCCCGCTCGCCGTGGCCGCGAGTCCCAAGGTCGGCTGTACGCCACGGTCGCCGTACGTGACAGCCGGCAGCCGTGGCGTACAGCCGCCTGCGTCCGGCTGGCGCTTGCGGTCGTGTTTTCGGCCTGCGGACGACCGTGAGCACAAGCCGGCTCCGGATTCGCCGGCATCGCTGCTCGGTGGCGAGCTTGCCGCAGGCGAGCCGTAGCTCAGATAGGTCATCGGACTCGAATGACATGTCTGGACTACGGCTCGCCTGCCTGAGCCGTAGTCCAGGACTGTTCTGGAACCCGGATGACGTATCTGAGCTACGGCTCGGCTTGCCCGCCGGCACGGCTTGCCAGTGGTCGGGTCCGGTCTCCGCCCGGCCCCCGCGGTCTTGGGGTGCGGTTCCCTCACGGGGCTGCTGTGGATACGCGAAGCGGGGGCGGCCGAATGGCCGCCCCCGCTTTGATGCTCAGTGCGATTACTTGATGGTGATCTTCTTCGAGGTGGTCCAGTTGCCCAGCAGGCCCTCGGACGTGTCACCCTCGACGAACGCCCGCAGCGTCAGGCTCTTGCCCGAAGCGATCGAGGACGTGATCGAGTACGCCCCGCTGGCGTTGGTCGTGCCCTTGTAGACGGTCTTCCAGGCGCCACTGACCCAGCTCTGGACCAGAACGGCCTGACCGGCGTCCTTCGGGTTGGCGGCGACGCCGACCCACAGCTTGCCCTTGCTCGGCGAGGTCACCGTGAGCACCGGGTTCTGCTTGACCCGGACGGTGAGGATGTCCGACCAGAGTTCGCTGCTCATGGTGCGGAACTGGTAACCGGTCCCGATCCAGCGAGCGAACGAGTAGTGACCCTCGGCGTCAGCCTTGGCCGTCTTGATCTTCAGCCATTCCTCGGTGCCGAACGGACGGCCGTAGAACTCGACGTCCGCACCCTTGGCGACCTTGCCGGTGACCGTGACGGTCCCGGTGCCGGTGAGCGTGGTGCTCCCGGTCGCGATGGTCGGCTTGCCCGGCTCCTCTTCACCCGGCTCCTCCGGGTCGGTCGGCTCGGAAGCGCCGTCGCTGGCAGCGATGACAATCCAGCCGTCCTTGACCGTGCCGGTCCCACCGAAGCCAGAACCCGAGACCTTGATCGCCTCAGCGGGCTCCTCGGTCGGGTCGTTGACGATGTTGACCGTACCGATCGGCACCTTCTTGTCGGTGTCCGTGCCGGCCGGGATGTTGACCGAGAACACGTTCGGCGAGAAGTCGTTGTTCGAAGCAGCGGCGGTGGTGCCGTGCTTCTCCCCGGCCAGGGTCACGTTGAGCAGGGTGGCACTCTGCGACCATCCCAGCGTCGTGCCGGTGAGAGCGAGAGCGTCACCCTCGACCGCGTTCGCCGAGTCGACGACGAGCGCCGGGGCGAGATCGTCGTTGGTCAGGGTGATCGTGCCGGAGAGCGGACCGCCCGTGGCGTCGGTCTCCCCCGTATTGAGGGCAGCAGTCAGTCGAATGGTCTCATCGCCTTCGAAGACAGTGTCGCCCTTGACCAGTACCAGGACATAACCGGAAGTCTGGCCGGCCGCGATGGTTTGGGCCGTAGGCGAGACCACCGAGATGATGTCGTAATCATCGGCGCCGACGGTCTGCCCGCCCGTCAGGGTGGCACCGTCCGTGGCAGTACCCGGGTCGGTGGCAAGGGCGGTCGTCCAGCTGACGCCCTGCGCACTCGGGTTCGAAAGATTGACCTGAAGAAGCGCGGCAGAGTAGCCGTTGCCTTCAGGCATCTTCAGGTCGGTCTGCTCCAGGCTGATCGTCGGCTTCGCGTCATCATCCGTGATGACGATGGTGTTTGCCCCGGCTCCGGTCGCAGTGCCAGCGGTCCTCGCCAAGGTGATCGTGAAGCTTTCGCTGTCACCCTCGTCGATCAGATCGCCGATGATCTCGACGTCGAAGGTCTTCGTGGTGTCACCCGGAGCGAAGGTCAGGGCCCCGCTGCCAGCCACGAAGTCCTTGCCGGACTCGGCAGACACGCTTCCCGAGTTGGCCGCCGCCCAGGTGAACTTCTGCTCCTGCCCCGATGCCTGGCTGAGCTGAACGGTAACCGTGTGCTTCTTGGTGCCGCTGTTCCCCTCGACCGCGATGGTCTTGGAGGCATCAGTGAGGCTGACGACCGGCAGGGACACGACCTGGTCGGTGATGGTGCCGATCGCGCTCGCCTTCGTCGGGTCGATGACCGCGCCCGACGGCTCGCTCAGCGCGACCGTGACGTCCTCGGGAAGCTCGTCGAGGATGTCGTTCTTCGTGATCACCTGCGCAGTCGGGCCTGCCGTGACACCCGGCGAGAAGGTAACCGTCTGCGGCGGAGTGACCGCGGTGTAGTCCAAGCCTGAAGTGGCCGGACCGTGACTCGGCAGCGGCGTCGGCGTGTCAGTGGTGCCGTATTTGACCGTGACCGCCGTCTCCGATCCAGGGATCAGCGTGAGCGGGTAGCTCAGCGACTGGCCCTCGGCAACCGCCGTGGGCGAGGCAGCGACGACGCCCACCTTCGGAGTGGTTTCGTTGTCGACGATGCTGATCGTGATCGGGGTCGCGGTGGCGGCCACACCATCAGCCGAGCCGGCCTTGACAACGAACGTTTGCGGGGTAGTGCCCTCATAAAGGGCGTCATCCGTGATCGTGACGTCGAAGTACTTCTCGGTTTCGGTCGGGGCGAAGGTCAACGTTCCGGAAGTGGCTACGTAGTCCTGCCCCGCCTTGGCGGTGCCATCCTCCGTCGAGTACGGAATGTTGATCGTGCGACCCGACGCGGTCAACAACCGAGCAGTGACCCGCACCGTGCCGCCGTCCTCAGGAACGCTGGTGCGGTTCGCGGTGAACGTGTAGCTCGGCTCGGGGTCGTCATCAGTGATGTTGATGACGGCCGTCTTGATCGGAACAGAAGTCGATCCCGATGGGTCATACACACTCACGTTGATGGTCTCGGGTGAGGCCTCATCGAGACTGTCCAGCAGTGTGGTGACGCTCAGAGTGGCCTTCTTATTGCCATCGAAGGTGATGAGCGTGCTGCTGACGGCTGTGTAATCCGATCCCGCTGTGGCAGTGCCCGAGGTTTCGGTCTTCCAGGTCAGGTCCGCTTCCGGCGTGGCACCGGTCGTTGTCCCGACCCACGTCAGCTCGAGGGCTGCGACACCGCCTTCGGTGACAACCACGGGTGTGGTGGTGAAAGTAACGTCGTCGGCAACCGCATTCGCCGCCAGAGCGGGCGACGAGATGAGAACTGCGGGTGCCAGGCCGATAACACCGGCCACAGCCGTGGACAGGACCCGTTGCAGGGTCTTCTTGCCATACAGCGTGAACGGAACCGAGCCGCTCCTGGCCGCATGGGCTTCTTGATAGCGCATGTGTTTCTTTCTCCTTCGGCGGCTGGGCTACCTCCGTCCGGGGAGGCCCCTGGCTTTGCGTCCCCGCCTTACAACGGGTTTGCCTGTTCGGGTACCGCGCCTGAGGGGGCGCTTCGTCGTGCACCCGTCTTATACGGGTTGAGCAGCGGAAACACCGGAACTATTGGTCCGGCATGACGCCGCGCCATCCGTAATCTAACTCGCGTATCCGTCCGTTACCGGCGGAATGCTTTTTTCGGTCTAAATACGGATCTATCTACCGAGAAACCATCGTTCGGGATGGAGGCCGGCCGATCAGCGAACGCGGACCGATCGGGCCGGTGAGGTGCCGGCCAGGATGCCTAGGCTCGCGGTCGCGGCGATCACCGCGCGGTAGCTGTACGAGGTACCGGACCGCAGCGAGCGCTGGGTGGCCGTGAAGGTGCCGTCGGCGTTCAGCTTGCCGGTGGCGACCGGATCCCAGTCGCCGCTGTTCAGGCGTTGCACGGTCACCGCCTGGCCGGCCTTGTCCGGGTCACCGGTCACGGTCAGGCTCACGACGCCCTTCGCCGTGGAGGTGGCCGCCAGGACCGGCTGCTGGGCGATCTGGACGATCCGGGTCGCCGAGACCAGGTCGTCCGCGCGTACCGCGAGGCGGTAGCCCTGGGTGAAGTTGGGCCGGAAGCTGTAGGCGCCGTCCGTGTCCGCCTCGGTCGTGCTGATCACCCGCCACGTGTTGCCGGTGAGGCCGGGCGCGCCGAGCAGCTCGACCGCCGACCCGGCGCCGGCCGTGCCGCTGAGCGTCATCCGGACCGAGCCGTTGACGACAGTGAACGGGACGGTCAGCGTCGGCGTCTTCGCCTTGTCGTCGTCGGCGATCGTGACGGTTCCCTCGGCCTTGGCCGTCTTCACGTCACTGGGTGAGGGCGTCCCGAACCGTACGGTGAAGGTCTGGTCCGATTCCTTGAGGTTGTCGTGCAGCAGCGGGATCGACACGATCGACCGGGTGTCCGGCGGCGCGAACGACACCGTGCCCGATGAGGTGGTGAAGTCCGAGCCGGCTTCAGCGGTGCCGGCGACCGTACGCCATGGGACCGTGATGCGGCGCTCGGTGGCCGTGGTGCTGCCGGCGAAGCCGAGGGAGACCGTGAGGTCGACCGAGGCGGAGCTCTCCCGGGTGTCCTCGTCGGAGATCGTGATGGTCGGCGGCGTGTCGTCGGGGTCGTCGGTGATCCGATAGGTCGCGGTCTGACCGCCGAGGCTGACGACGACGCTCTCGGTGTTCTCGTCGACGGTGTCCGAGGCGAGAGCGATCGACCCGAGGTCGACGGTGCTGCCGCTGGACGTGCCACCGGAGACGTAGACCGAGGACGTGGGGAGCTGGTAGTCGGCCGCTCCGGCGGCGGCGTCCCCCGCGCCGGTGCCGGACAGCGTGCCGAAGCCAAGGCTCCTCTGCCCCGTTCCGGTGACCACGCCGGTGATCGACACCCGCTCCCCCTCGGCGCCGCTGCCCGGTTTCAGCGCGATGGTGGGCCGCGCGTCGTCGTCGGCGATCCCGAGCGTGCCCTGCTGGGCGCTGCCGGTCGCGTCCTGCTCGCCTGCGGCGAGCGCGACAGTCAGCTGAGCGGTCTCGTCACCCTCATGGACGGTGTCCGAGCGCAAGGGTACGGAGATCGAGCCGGTCAGGCTTCCCTGAGCGATCCGCAGCGTCCCGGACGGGTCGTCGAAGTCGTCACCGCCCGGGCCGGTGCCACTGCCGGTGGCCGAGCCGTCCGCCATCGACACGGTGAAGTCGACGTCGTCCTGGGCCACCCCGGACAGGGTCACCGTGAAGGTGGCGCCGGTCGAGCTCTCCGAGGCGAACGCCGAACCGACCGTGAACGACGGCCGGGGGTAGTTCTGGTCGTTGTCGGTGATGGTGACCGTGGCGGTGTCGGTGCCGAGCGCCGCTCCCAGGGGACCGACCTCGGTGGCGTGGACCTGGAACGTCTCGTTCTGCTCGTACCGCAGGTCGTCGGTGATCGGTACGACGATCGCGCCGGACGGCGAGCCGGCCGTGATGATCAGCGGGTTGGTGCTGGTAGGGGTGCCGAAGTCGTTGGCGGCGGCGCTTCCGGCCAGCACCTCGTAGCTGAGGGTGAGGTCCTGCTCGGTCGAGAGGGCCTGGTTGTCGGCGTAGCTGAGGGTCACCGGGACGGACGCCGGTCCGGCGCCCTCGGCGATCGTCACCGGGCCTAGCGAGGGTGTCGGCGGCCGGTCGTTGACGTCGTCGGTGATCTTGTAGTGGGTGCTGACGTCCGCCGTGGCCGAGGTGTCGTTGTGCGCGGTCACCGTGATCGTCTCGGTCGCCTCGTCGACGGTGTCGGCGAGGAACCGGACGTGCCCGACGGTCCACGAGGTGCCGGAGGCGCTGCCGCCGGGAATCGTGTCGGTCGCGTCCTCGACCTGGTAGTCGGCGGGCTCGGCCGGGTTCTCCCCGTTCAGGCCGTACCCGTCGACCGAGATCGAGTAGTCCATGTTCCGCTCGGCGACACCGGTCGTCGTCGCGGTCACGTAGAAGTGCCCGGCCTCGGCAACCGCGTAGAAGTCGCCGTTCGCCACGTTGAGGGCCACGGTCGGCACCGGGTCGGCGTCGTTGATCGTGACGGCCCGCGTACGCGTCAGGTCCGCCACGTCGTCCTCGGTCGACGCCGGCTCGACCGACAGCGTGGCGGTCTCGGCGCCCTCGTAAACGTTGTCGCCCGTGGCCGGGATGCTGATCGTCGCAGTGGTCGCGTCCTTCAGCACGGTTGCGGTCGCGGCGACCGTACCGAAGTCGTCCTTGCCGGGGTCCGAGCCGCCGTCGGTGGTGGCGGCCGCGCCGCTACCGGTCAGGGTGACGTCGAAGTCGATGTCCTCGGCGGCCGCCGAGCCGAGCTCGACTGTGTAGGTGGCGGTGCCGCCCTCGACGACCGGGCTCTCCGCCGAGAGCGTGAACTCCGGGACGGTGCTGTCGTCGTCGGTGATGGTGATCGTCGACTGCGGCGTGGTGATCGCAGAGGCGGCGGCGTTCTGGCCGGAGAGGGTCAGGGCGAACTGCTCGTTGTTCTCGTGCAGGGTGTCCGCGACGACCGGGATGCTGATGTTCGCGGTGCCGTTTCCGGGCGTGAAGGTCAGCAGCTGGTCGGTCGCGCCGGTGAAGTCGGCGGCGGTGGCCGTGCCGGCCGTGGTCGCGTACCGGACCGTCACCTCCTTCTCGGTGGAGGTGGTCGCGCCGGCGAAGGCAAGGGTGACCGGCAGCGTCGCGGGATTGGTTTCGGCGACCGCGAGCGAGCCGGGGCCGACCACGGCCGGTTCGGCGTCGTCCACGTTGTCGGTGATCGTGACGGTGGTCGTGACCGGGCTCTGACCGGCCAGGGTGATCGAGACCTCGGCGGTCTGGGCGTCCTCGTCGATCAGGTCGTCGCGGAGCACCAGGCCACCAAGGTTGATCATGGACGCGCCGGGTGCAAGGTTGCCAGTCAGCGTCAGCCCGGATCCCTCGATGTCGCCGGCCTGGACCGGGTTGGTCATCCCGGCGGCGGCCGCGGTCCCGCCCACCCCGGTGACCGTCGCGGTGAAGGCGATCGGCGACTGCGCTGTTCCGGTGACCGTCGCGACCAGCGCTTTCGTGTCTCCCTCGGTGCCGGTGATCGGGCCCGCGAACGAGAGCGTAGGCGCCGGGTCGTCGTCGGTGATGCTGATCGTGCGGTTCACCGGGCCACCGATGGCGTCGGTCTCCGCGCCGTCCAGGGCGATCGTGACGGTCAGGTCCTCGTCCGGCTCGTCGACCAGGTCGGCGAAGGTTTGCAGCGACACTGTCGCGGTCCGCTGGTTCACAGGGATCCGGAAGGTGCCGGCCGGGGTCGTGTAGTCGGCGCCGATCGTCGTGCCGTCGGTCGTAACCACCGTGAAGTCGACCGGCGCCACCGCGTCGGCGGCCAGGGTGACGGTGAGTGTGGCCGCGGCGCCCTCGGCCACCGGGACCGGCGACGCCGGTGTGATCGTGAAGCCCGGTGCGGTGTCGTCATTGGTGATCGTCACAGTGCTGTCGGCCTGACTGATGGTGTCTGCCAGCGGCGCCGACGTCAGCGTCACCCCGAACGTCTCGGCCAGTTCGTAGTCCGCGTCGTTCGTGACCGCGATCTCGATGTCCTTGGTGAGCGAGTCGGTCGCCGGATCGAAGCTCAGCGTGCCGTTCGCCGTCGCGGTGTAATCCGCGCCCGCCGTCGCCGTGCCCACAGCCGTGGCGTACCCGACCACGATCGTCTTCTCGGTCGAATCCGCGTCGTTGCCGTCCTGGGCGAAGTCCAGCGTCACTGGCACCGCCGCCGGGCCGAGATTCTCCGCGACCGCGACCGACGCGTCGGCGGACACTTCTGGCGGCAGGTCGTCATCGTCGTCGGCGATCGTCACGGTGGTCTCCACCGGAGTCTGCCCGGCGAGGGTGACGGTGATCTTCACGGTCTGGTCGTACTCGTCGATCGTGTCGTTCTTCAGCAGGAGGTCGCCGAGGTCCAGCGTGGTAGCGCCAGAGGTGAGGTTGCCGGTCAGCGTCAGCCCGGATCCGTCGAGGTCGGCAGCCTGGACCGGGTTGGTCATCCCGGCGGCGGCCGCTGTCCCGCCGACTCCGGTGACCGTCGCGATGTATCCGATCGGCGCCTGCGCCGACCCGGTCACCGTCGCGACCAGTTCCTCGGTGTCGCCCTCGGTGCCGGTGAACGGGTTAGCAAACGCGAGCGTGGGCACCGGATCGTCGTCGGTAATGGTGACCGTACGGTCAATCGGGCCACCGGTGGCGTCAGTCTCCGCGCCGTCGAGGGCGAACCTGACGGTCAGAGCCTCGTCCGGCTCGTCGACCGTGTCGACCGCGGTCTGCACCGTAACCGTCGCGGACTGCTGGTTCGCGCCGATCTGGAACGTGCCGGCCGGGGTCGTGTAGTCAGCGCCAGTCATCGGCGCCACCGGCGTCGTCACCAGGGTGAAGTTGACCGGTGCCACAGCCGGCGCGTCGAGGGTCACGGTGAACGAGGCGGTACCGCCCTCGGCTACCGGCTGCGCGGACGAGGGCGTGACCTCGAACCCCGGCGGATCATCGTCATTCGTGATAGTCACGATGCTGGAGGAGGGCGCGAAGGCGTACGCCAGGGGCGCTGCCGTGAGGTCTACATCGAATGTCTCGCCGAGTTCGTAGTCCTCGTCGTCGGCGATACCCACCTCGATGTTCTTGACCAGCAAGTCGGTCGCCGGATCGAAGATCAGCGTGCCGTCGGTGACCGCGGTGTAGTCGCCGTCCGCCGTCGCGGGCGTCATCCCGGCACCGGTTCCGGTCTCGTACGCGACCTCGATCGTCTTCTCGGTCCTGTCCGCGTCGTTGCTGTCGTGGTCGAAGTCCAGCGTCACCGGTACTTCGGCCGGGCCGTCGTCCTCGATCACCGAGATCGGCGATCCGATCGAGACGATCGGTTCCTTGTCGTCGGTGTCGTCAGCGATCGTGACGTAGTTGACAGCCGGGGTCTGACCACCAAGGGAGAGGCTGACTCTGATCGTCTCGGCGTACTCGTCGATGGTGTCGGTCGTCAGGCCGACCGAGCCGAGGTCGATCAGGTGATCGCCGGGATTCAGCGGACCGATCAGCGACATGCCGCCGGTGGCGAAGTCGGTGGGCTCGGCGGGGTCACTGGTGCCGTCGGGGGCGCCGGCGAGGACCGCGGTGTAGTTCAGCGGGGCCTGCGCGTCGCCGGTGACGGTCGCGGTCAGCGCCGATGGGATGTCCTCGACACCGGCGACCGGAGCGAGCGCAACCGACGGCATGTCGTCGTCGTTGATCAGCGTCAGCGCCCCGGATCGGGATCCCTGCGCGACCTGGGTGGCGTCGGAGTCGACGGTCGCCGAGATGACCGCGCTCTCGTCACTCTCGAAGACCTCGTCGCCGTTGACCGTCACGTTCTGGGTCCCGCTGAGGGCATCGGCCGCGATCACGAGGGTGGCCGGTACGGCGAAGTCATCGTCGCCCGGGTCGCCGGTGCTGACCGAGGTAGCGGTGCCGTCGGTAGACCCCAGGTTCAGGGTGACCGGCACGTTGGTCGGGTTGCTCAGCGTCGCGGTGAACGTGACCGCGCCGGCCGAGTCGCCTTCGGCCTGAGGGCCGGTGCTCGTGAAGGCGTCCAAAGTGGGTTCCGGGTCGTCGTCCGGGAGGGTGAACGTCGTCGGCGAAGTGAAACCGGAGATCCGGGCGTTGTCGGTGTTCGTCAGCGCGATCTCGAAGGTCTCCCCGCCGAATTCGTAGACCTCGTCGGCGCGGATGTCCACGCCGATCCGTTTGGTCGACTCGCCCGGCTCGAAGGTCAGCGTTCCGCTGTCGGCGTCGAAGTCCTTCCCGTCGGTCGCGCTTCCGGCGCCAGCCGAGGCCGCCCAGCCAATGTCGATGGCGGTGGCCGGGGCCGCCGTCAGCGTGACGTCGAAGGCCTGCGTGTGGGAGCTCTCGTCGAGGGTACCGACCGCAGTCACCGTCACGGCGTTGTCGACGATGTTGCCGAGCACCGACGTCGCGGCCGGATCCAGGGTGGCCTGGGACGGTCCGGACAACGTCACACCCACCGTCTCGGGCGACTCCGGATCTAGATCGCCGGTGGTCGGCACCTCGAAGGTCTTCGCGACGTCCCCCGGGCTGAACGTGATCGTTGTCGGAGCCACAGGCGTGTAGTCGTCGTCGGCTGTCGCGTCCCCGTTCCCATTCGTCGCGGCCGAGACCGTGACCGGCAGGTTCGACGCCGCGCTCAGGCTCACCGGGAACTTGAGCGGATCGCCCTCGGCCGCGTCCGGGGGCGCGCCTATTCCGACCACCGGCGGATCGTCGTCGTCGGTGATCCGCACCTGCGCCGTATTGGCGGTGGTGGTCGCGTTCACCGGCGTGCCGGTGGTGACCGTTAAGGTCTCCGGGCTCAGCTCGTCCCGGGCGTCCGGCAGGATCGGCACGGTGAACGTGCCGGTCGGGCTCTCCGGCGGGATCACCAGTACGTCCGTGACCGGCGTGTAGTCGGCCGGGGTGGCCGAGCCGTCCGCAGTGGCGTACGGGATCCGCACTTCCTTTGCCGAGAAGTCCGACAGTGTCGCCGTCAGCGAGGCGGTGCCGTCCGACTCTCCCACGGTCACCGGTGTACCCAGGGTGTACGTCGGAGGCACGTCGTCGTCGAGCATCGTTCCGTACGCCTCGGTCAGCAGGCTGCCGTTGGGGTTGAACAGGCGCAGAGCGAACCGCTCGTCGTACTCGTCGTTCGGGTCGGTGATGCCGGTAACGGTGAGCCGTTTGATCGAGTCTCGGCCGCTCTCCGAGAACGTGGTCGAGCCGCTGATCGTGTGGAAGTCGACGTTCGGTGTCGCACCGACGAGGTCGCTGGACGGCGAGGTCACCGTGTCGTAGGTCAGCGTGACCGACCCGAGGCCGGTAGTCGGGCCGAGCCTGCGTACCTCGAAGACGAACGTGCCGGCCTCGGCGTCCTCGATGTCCGCCTCGATAATGATCTCGCCGGCGGCCGCGTACGCCGGACGGGCCGGAAGCATTACCGCCGGGACCAGGCCGGCCGCGGACGCCGCGACGATCGACACCAGGGTCCGGAACCGGGCCGGTGCCCACAGGCGAAAAGGCACACTCGGACGTACGCGCATGATCGTCCCCGTCTCTCCATGGAACCGCCCGGATTTCGGGCGTGGAGCAGCGCGAAGCCTGGGAACCTCAGTGATCTGCGGAAACAGGGGACGCAGTCGGTAATCTAATCGCCACAAAAGCCGCTCATGACGAAGTTTCAGGTTTAGCGGTTTAAAGCAGTCCGTGTCGCATGGCGGTGGTAACGGCCGCTGTCCGGTCCGCCACGTCCAGCTTGTTGAAGGCTCTCAGCAAGTGCGTCTTCACTGTCGCCTCGGAGATGAACAGGCGCTTTCCGATCTCGGCGTTGGTCAGGCCGGCCGCCACCTGCCGCAGCACCTCGGTCTCGCGCGCCGAGAGTGCCGGCGGCGCCGGAGCGCGCACCTGCCGCACCAGCGTCGACGCCACGCTGGGCGCGAGGACCGTCTCGCCGCGCGCCGCCGCCCGGACCGCGTCCGCCAGCTCGGCCGGCGTCGCGTCCTTCAACAAATAGCCTGAGGCCCCGGCCTCGATTGCGCGCAGGATGTCCCGGTCCGATTCATAGGTGGTGAGGACCATGACCTTCACCCCTGGCGTGGCCGCGAGGATGCGGCCGGTCGCCTCCACCCCGTCGCCGTCCGGCATCCGCAGGTCCATCAGCACGATGTCGGGTTGGAGAGCGAGCGCCTGAGTCACCCCGGCCGAGCCGGAGGATGCCTCGCCGATCACCGTGAGGTCGGCCTCGGCGTCGAGCATGCCGCGCAGACCCATCCGGACCACCGGGTGGTCGTCGACGAGCAGGATCCGGATCACGCGGGAATCTCCACTTCGATCGTCGTGCCCTCGGCGCCGTGCACGGTGACCGCGCCGCCGACCTGAGCGGCTCGGGCGCGCATACCGGCCAGCCCGAAGCCCTCCGAGGAAGCAGGGTCGAAGCCGCATCCGTCGTCGCGGACCACCAGCCGCACACTCGACGCCGCATAGGAGAGCAACACCGCCACCTCACCGGCTCCGGCATGTCGTCGCACGTTCGTCAGCGCCTCCTGCACGGCACGCAGCAGGACCACCTCGACCGGGGTCGGCAGGTGCCGGGGTTCGCCGGCTACTCGTACCGTTGACGGAACGGAAGATTCTTCGCTGAAACGGGCGGCCTGTCGGCGTACCGCCTCAGGCAGTGAAGCGGAAGCGAGCGCGGCGGGCGAGAGAGCCGCGATGAGTGCGCGCGACTCGGCCAGGTTTTCCCGTGCGGTACGCACGGCGAGCGCAAGGCGCTCGTCCTTGAGGCCCGGATCGGCGGCCTGAACCAGGGTGATGATGCTGGTGAAGCCCTGTGCGAGCGTGTCGTGGATCTCGCCGGCCAGCCGGTTGCGCTCGGCCGCGACGCCGGCGGTGTGGGAGAGCCGTTCTTGCTCGGCGCGGCTCGCCTCCAGCTCGGCGATCAGGTCGGCACGCTCGTTGCTCTGCTCGATCATCCGGGTGATCCAGACGCCGATGCAGACCCCGGAGGCGGTGGAGATCGCCGCGATGACCAGGTCGATGCCGATGCCACCGGGGTCGGCGTGGAGCTCCAGCAGAACCGGGATCACGTTCGCGACCACGACCAGGGCGATCGCCCGGCGCAGCGTGACCATCATGAAGAAGATCGGCAGGACCGCGAACATGAGCCAGGTCGCGAGCGGTACGCAGGCGATCGCGATGCCGAACAGCAGCAGATGGGTCAGGCAGACGAGCAGGGCGGCGGTGCCCACCGCTTCCCGCCGGACCAGCGGGCGGCCCACCAGGATGTGCAGCGCCGCCATCGTGGCGATGGCGGCGATCGATCCGGCCCGGAGCTCGAACGAGAAGCCGTCCACGATGATGATCGCGGCCGTCACAGCGGCCGCGACCACCAGGAAGTAGACGTCCCACAACCTCAGACTCATCGGTCGCTGTCGCTCCACCGGAAGGTCATCAGGCACAGCACCAATCCGACCACACACCACACACCGAGCACCAACGCCACTTTGCCGAGTTCCCAGGATCCGGCGAGTTCCTGGCTGCTCGCCGACTCGGGCAGGAAGACGTACCGGAAGCCCTGCGCCATCCACCGGACCGGGAAGATCGAGGCCACATTGACCAGCCAGTCCGGCAGCTGGCTCATCGGCTGGATGAAGACGCCGGAGATGAACTGGAGCGCGACCACCGGCACGTTGAGGATGGCGCCGGCGTTGCGGGCGTTGCGGACCAGCGCGCTCACCGCGACGCCGAGCAGCGAACACGCGATCACCGACAGCAGGAAGATCCAGGTGAAGGTGAGCCAGTGGCTCGCATCAGGCAGCGGCATGTCGAAGACCAGGACACCGACCAGGAGCAACAGCGCCGTCTCGGCAAGGCTCAAAGCCAGAACCAGAAGAGCCTTACCCACCAGGTACGCCGAAACCGGCATAGGCGTACCCCGGAGGCGCTTGAGTGTCCCGTCCTCCCGGTCCATCGCCAGCCCGGCGCCCATCGTGACGAACGCGGTGTTCAGAACTCCGTACGCGATCATGCTGGCCGTGAAGACGCGGCTCGCACTGACGCCGGCGTCGTTGTACTGGTCCCCGAAGATCGTGCCGAACAGGAGCAGCAGCATCGCCGGGAAGGCGAAGGTGAAGACCAGCGCCGTTTTATCTCGAAAAAACTGGAGAAGTTCGACGTGGCCGCGGCTAAGGCTCGTGTTCATCGTGCTTCCCCGATCAGGCTCAGGTACGTGTCTTCCAGCGTCGGACGGGTGATCGTCAGCGTGGTCAGGTCCACACCGGTGTTGACGAGGCGATGAATCAGCTCCGTCGGGTCCTCGTGCCGCTCGTCGTGCGCCACACCGTCCGCCGTCCGCCAGCGGACCCGCGCGGCAGCACCGGACCGGCCGCCCAGCGTGGCCGGGGTGCCCTCGGCGACGATCCGGCCGTCGGCCATCACGGCGAGCCGGTCGGCGAGCGCCTCGGCCTCGTCCAGATAGTGCGTGGTGAGCACGATCGTGGTGCCGTCACCGGCAAGCTTGCGGATCAGCTCCCAGAACTGGCGGCGCGCCTCCGGGTCGAACCCGGTGGTCGGCTCGTCGAGGAAGAGCAGCTCGGGGCGGCCGACGATGCCGAGCGCCACGTCGACGCGGCGGCGCTGGCCTCCGGAGAGCGTACGGATCTTGCTCTTGCTCTTGGCGGTGAGCCCGACCAGCTCGATCACCTCGTCGGCGGAGCGCGGCTCGGGATAGAAGCCACCGACGTGCCGGATCATCTCGCGAACGGTCAGGTCGGCCGCGTCGGCGGCGTCCTGCAGGACGATGCCGACCCGGGTACGCCAGGCGGAGCCGGCCTTGCCCGGGTCCTCGCCGAGAACCCGCACATCGCCGCCGGACCGCCGCCGGTGTCCTTCGAGGATCTCCACGGTGGTGGTCTTGCCGGCGCCGTTCGGGCCGAGCAACGCGAAGATCTCGCCGCGGGCGACCACGAGGTCGATGCCGTCGACCGCTTCCCGGTTCTTGTATGTCTTGCGTAGTCCGGTTACCTCAATGGCTTCCATGCCATTGATCCTGCTTGTTTTTAAAAGGAGCCGGGACGACCGCCCGGCCGTCATCGGTTGTCAACCGATCGATGGACAGCCGAGGGCTTTACTCCCAGCGGAAATTACGCGCGGCAGCGGTCAGGAAGACCACGGCCCACGTCCCGAGACTCAGCCAGATCGCGAACGGCACCGACGTGTCGTACAAAAGGGTGTCTCGCAAAGCCTCCGCGTGCGCGGCGAGAGGGAGCAGGAACCAGCCGGCCGTGCCGAGGTCCGGCGCGGCGAACATGATGCCGCCGACCGAGAGCATCAGAACGTAGATCAGCGTCGCGGCGCCGGTGGTCGTCTCCGGCTTGAGCACGCTGGCCAGCAGCAGGGCCAGGCCGCTGTAACCGGCGGCGGCCAGCACGGTCACCGCGATCGCCGGCAGCAACTGGTCGCCGTGCGGCCGCCAGCCGACCGCGAAACCGACCGCGCCGAGCACCAGCACCTGGAGGACGATCTGGACGAGCACCGCGGCGGTCTTGGCGAGCAGCAGGCCGGGCCGGGTCAGCGGGGACGCGCCGAGCCGCTTGAGCACCCCGTAACTGCGCTCGTAACCGGTGGTGATCGCCTGGCCGGTGAAGGCCGTCGACATCACGGTCAGCGCGAGGACGCCGGGAACCACGAAGCCGAGCCGGTCGTCGGTCGGCAGATTGGTCACCTCGAAGAGGCCGGCGCCGAGCAGGACCAGCAGCGGTACGCCCATGGCCAGCACGACGGCCTCGCCGCGACGGGCGGTCAGCAGCAGTTCCATCCGGATCTGCTTGCCGATGATGGTGCGCATCGGCGCCCGGCCGGGAGCGGGCGAGAACGTTCCGGCGCTCACTGCGAGGCTCCAACCAGGTCAGAGGTCAGGGAAAGGTAGACGTCTTCGAGCGTCCGGCGGCGACTGCTCACCGCGGTGACGTGTGCGCCGGTGGCGGCGAACCAGCCGAGCACGTCGGCGAGGGCCCGGGTGTCCAGCGCCCCGGTGATCGAGTACTCCCCCGGCGAAGCCTCCTTCGCCGGGAACGGCAAGGTCAGGAGATCAAGGCCCGGGTCGGCGCGGACCTCCAGCAGGTCGATCCCGGCGGCGGCCGTGAGGGACGCCGGGGTGCCGGTCGCGGCGATCTTGCCGGATTTCATGATCACGACGTCGTCGGCGAGGCGTTCCGCCTCGTCCAGCAGGTGCGTGGTGAGCAGGACGGACACGCCGTCGGCCCGCAACTCCTCGATCAGCTGCCAGGTGGTGTGCCGCGCCTCGGTGTCCATGCCGGCGGTCGGCTCGTCCAGGAAGACCAGCTCGGGGCGGCCGACCAGGGCCACCGCGAGGCTGAGCCGCTGCTGCTCGCCGCCGGAGAGCCGGCGGAACCGGGTCCGCTCCACCTTTCGCAGGCCGAGCCGGTCCATCAGCATGCCGGTGTCCAGCGGGTTCGCCGCGAAGGACGCGAACAGCCGGAGGATCTCGCCGGCCGCGGCCCACGGGTAGACGCCACCGGACTGCAGCATGATGCCGAGCCGAGGCATGAGCTCGTCGTGGTCGCCGACCGGGTCCAGGCCGAGCACCCGGGCCGAGCCCGCGTCCGGCCGCCGGAAACCCTCGCAGACCTGGAGCAGACTGGTCTTGCCCGCGCCGTTGTGGCCGAGCAGCGCCAGGACCCGTCCCCGGGGCATGCTGAGTGACACTCCGCCGACGGCCGTCTTCTCGCCGTAACTCACCACGACGTCGCTTAATTCAACCGCCGCGGCCACGTCGCCACCCACCATTGAGCTCCCTTGAGAATCGCCGCCCACGGCAACCATACGGCTCAGGCCGACAGGCACGAACCACCGCAGTCCCGCGGGATGTCATGCCTCACCCTTATTCTCACTGACCATGAGCACGGTCGTGGAGATCTACACCGACGGCGCCTGCGCGCCGAACCCCGGTCCGGGCGGCTGGGGCGCCGTGCTGCGTTACGGACGCGCCGAGAAAGACCTGTGCGGCGGCGAGGCGACCACGACCACCAACAACCGGATGGAGCTGATGGCCCCGATCCGCGCGCTGGAGTCGCTCAACCGGGCGCCGCTGACCGTCGACGTCTACACCGACAGCGTCTACGTGCGCGACGGCATCACGAAGTGGGTGTCGCGCTGGCGGGCGAACGGCTGGCAGACCTCCGCCCGTCAGCCCGTCAAGAACGTCGACCTCTGGCAACGCCTGGACGAGGCGGTCCGCCGCCACGAGGTGCGCTGGCACTGGGTGAAAGGCCACGCCGGGCACCCGGAGAACGAGCGCGCCGACCAGCTCGCGACCCGGGGCCTGCGCGAAGCGGTCGAGGCCGCCAAGGCCTGATTCAGATCTTGTCGGCGTTCCGCGGACGCGGAACGGGCGGCTTGCCATCCCCCGGCTGAGCCACCTTCGCACGCGCCACCCGGTCCGGCGGCAGCCGATAGGTCGCGGCCCGGACCAGCTCCTCAGGCACGGTGTGCTTGCCTTCCCTCGCGACTCGCGGCGGCGGAACCGGCTCCGCCGGAGCGGACCACTGCGGGTCGGGCAGCGTCGAGTAGGTCACCCCACCGGGTGCCGCCGGCTCCGGCAAACCGGGCGGCAGCTGCGCCTTCGGCGCAGGGAAGCTCTCCGCCTCCGGCTCCTTCTTGGGTACGGGATCCTTCTTGGGTACGATTTTTGGCGCCGTTTTCTCCGGGACCGGCACCGCCGCTCGTGCCGAGGCCCGCTCGCGTCGCCGGCCCGCTGCTCGTGCCGCCATGCTGAACACGCTGCTGGTGCCCGTCGCGTACCCGTCGCGGTAGGCCTCCGCGCGGTCCGCGCCGTGCTGGCGCCGCTGGTGGAGCCGGCCGGCCGCGTAACCGCAACAGGCCACGAACACGGCGAGCAGGACGAAGAGGATCACAAGGTCGCCTGGAGCCGTCATGACTTGATTGTGACGAAGTGGATAGACCGTGAGCTATGGCCCGTTTGACGTACCCCGAAGGAATTAGCGCGAAGGCTCAACCTTGTTCACCATCGGTTGTGATCTCTACTGCAGGGTAACCAGTGGTGGGGAACGCATCGCCCGAGGTCAAGATCTAAATGGTCACTCTGCGTACTACTGCGGCGATAGATCACGAGTTGACACATTTGCGAATTGAGCGGCACGGTACTCCCAGTTGTCCACGAGGGGGTTGGCCATGCGCTACACGCGACGTGCTCTGGCGGCATTCGCCGGGCTCGTCCTGCTGACGACGGTGGCCGCGTGCGGCTCCGGCGACGAGGACTCCGGCGCGGCAAAGGTGGAGGTCTTCACCTGGTGGGCCGAGGGCGGCGAGAAGGCCGGACTGGACGCGCTGGTCAGCAGGTTCACCGCGGAGTGCCCCGGGCAGCAGTTCACCGACGGCGTGGTCGCGGGCGGCGCCGGCATCAACGCGAAGCAGGTGCTCACCGCCCGCCTCGCGCAGAACGACCCGCCGGACACGTTCCAGGTGCACGCCGGCGCGGAGCTGACCGACTTCATCGACGCCGGCAAGGTCCAGGACCTGACCACCGAGTACGACGCGTGGGGACTGCGCCAGGCCCTTCCCGAAGGCCTGGTCGACGACCTCACGGTCAACGGCGAGATCTACTCGGTACCGGCGAACGTGCACCGCGCCAACGTGGTCTGGACCAACCCGCAGGTCCTCTCCGATGCCGGCATCAACACCACGCCGACGACGCTTCCCGCGTTCCTGCGCGACCTGGAGAAACTCCGGAAGTCGGGCATCGAGTCGCCGCTCGCCCTGGGCCGCGACTGGACCCAGCTGATGCTGCTCGAAGCCGTGCTGATCACCAAGCTCGGCGCGGACAAGTTCTCCGGCCTCTTCACCGGCGAGACCAGCTGGAACAGCACAGCGGTCTCCGCCGCGATCAACGATTTCGACAAGCTGGTGGATTACAGCAACACCGACCGGGACGCGCTGGACTGGCCGGACGCCGAACGGCTGCTCATCGACGGCAAGGCCGGTTACCAGCTGATGGGTGACTGGGAGGCAGCCGACCTCGAGGCCAAGGGCTTCAAGGCGTACGACCACTTCACCTTCCCCGGCAACGGGAAGGTCTTCCAGTGGCTGGCCGACTCGTTCGTGCTCTCCACCGGCGCACCCAACCCGGAGGGCACCCGGTGCTGGCTCGGCACTGTCGCGTCAGCCGCGGGTCAGCAGGCGTTCAACGTGGCCAAGGGCTCGATCCCGGCGCGTACCGACACGCCGACCGAGGGCTTCTCGGGTTACCAGCTGGACGCGGTCGAGGACTGGAAGACGGCCACTCCGGTGCCGTCCTGCGCGCACGGCTCAGCCTGCTCCCAGGCCTGGCAGAACGCGGTGAACAGCGCGCTGAGCGCGTACTCCACCAAGCACCGCAGCGTCACGGCGCTGCACAAGGCGCTGGCCGCGGCCGCGAAGCAGTTCATCAAGCAGGATCAGAACTAAGCTGTGGGGTATGCCTGAGGAACGGCACGGCGTACCGCTGACCAACCTGGACCAGGAGCTCTTTCCCGAGGCCGGCGCCACGAAGCGCGACCTGGTGGACTATCTGGACGCGATGTCCGCCCGGCTGATCCCGGTCCTGCGCGACCGCCCGCTCACGGTGATCCGGGTCTTGTCGAAAGGCAAGGGCGACCCGGAACGCTTCGTGCAGAAGAACCTGCCGAAGTACACCCCGGACTGGGTGCCGCGCACCAGCATCTGGGCGGACGCGTCCCACCGCGAGGTCACGTACGCGCTCGGCAACGACCAGCGCACGCTGATCTGGTTCGGCAACCAGCGCGCCATCGAATACCACCCCGGGCTGACGCTCGCCGGCTCGCACCACCCCACCCACCTGATCATGGACCTGGACCCGCCAGAGGGCGGCGGCTTCCGGCTCGCCGTCGAGGCCGCCAAGCTGGTCCGGCAGGTGCTCGCCGATGTGGGGATGACCGGCGCTCTGAAGACGTCCGGCTCTAAGGGTGTGCACGTCTACGTCCCCCTCGAAGCGGACGCCGCCCCGGACGACGTGGCCGCCGCCCAGCGCGCCGTCGCGGCCCGCGCCGAACGCCTGGATCCGGCGCTCGCGACCACCGCGTTCATCCGCGACGACCGCCACGGCAAAGTCTTCCTCGACGCGACCCGAGCCGGCGGGGCAACGGTGGCGGCGGCGTACAGCCCTCGCATCCGCCCCGGCGTCCCGGTCTCGTTCCCGGTCGACTGGTCCGATGCCGACACGGTGACCCCAGCCGACTTCACCCTGCACACGGCGCCCGGTCTACTGGGCGACCGCGACCCGTGGGCCGAGGCGCTACCGTCACCGCAGCCGCTGGACAAGAACCTGATCGCCGAGGGCCACACCATCCCGGTAGCCCGAGTCCAAGCCATGCACGAGGGCAAACGCCGAGCCAAAGCCCGCCGCGAAGCGGAGAGCTGACCCCACCCACGCGGTTGTTCCCCTGCCGTCGTGCTGCGGCGTTCGGGCGAGCCGGTTCGGCCGGCTTGTGCTTGTGGTCGAGATTCCGGCTTTTACGCGACCACAAGCGCGAGCCGGCCTGGCTAATGGCCGGCCGGCGCGCGGGCACGCACAAGGACTCGACAGCAGTGGTCAGGGCTCACCGAGTGCGTAGGTGAGCTCTCATCCCGGCCCTGGCGTGGATGAAGTCCCTTGGGCGCCCCGCATCAGGCCCTGTGCTGGGTCCGGCTGGCTGTCGGTGCTGTCTCGTACCCGAAATCAGGTCGTCTGGTCCACCACATGCCCTCGGTCGAACCCGAAGTCGACACACACCCCGCGTGCCAGGCCGTCGTGTCGACTTCAGGCGCAATTCGCACCCCAACTCGACACGCATCCGGGCCGGTGCGGGCGCTTCACACCCAGCGCGGTCGACCTTGTGAGCTTGCGGTCAGCAGGACGGCACAAACTCACAAGATCGCGAATGGGGGGCGGCGGCAGGCAGCTACGGCCAGCGGACCAGGGCGGGTCGGCGGGTTAGCGGGTTAGGGCGGACCAGAAGGTGGCTGTGGGGCGGGCCTGGTGGGTGGCCGGCTCGCCGATGGCGAATTCGCGGTTCAGCCAGTCCGGGAGGTCGGCGCCGTAGACGATCACGTCGGTCTGGTAGATCGACAGGACCGGGTGACCCGGTATCGCCGCGGGGAGATATCGGTGCGCGTAGAGCGGGATCATCCTGGGAGCGATCAGCAGGCCGGCCCGGGCGGCGGCCAGGCGGTCGCCGAAGGCGGGGCCCCAGCCTTCGTACCAGAAGTCGTTCTCGGCCACGTCGAAGAGGACGCCGTCGACCGGGGCGGTCAGCGCCTCGCGCAGGGCGGAGCGGTCGGGTGAGCGCCAGTCCGGCCAGCCGACGCCGGTGGGTACGCCCGCGGCGAGGAACTCGCGGTGGTCCGGAGCGAACGTGAAGCCGAACTCCCGCTCGATCCCTCCCAGTTCAGAATCGGACAGGCCGGGCGCGATGGAGAAGCGGCCGGAAGCGGCTAGCAGTTCCGCGGCGGTCACTCCGTTACCTTAACCAGCAACGCGGCATACATCGAATGGTGTATCTCGTACGCGGGAGGAGTGGATGCGGGTGACGACGGCGGGACGACGCGCTGACCTGCCCGGCGACCCTAACGTCCCGGACATGCCTACCAAGAACTTCACCTATGCGGCCGCCGCTCTCACCCTCGCGGGTGTCCCGGCCGGCCTCGCACTCACCGGCGGCAACGTGGACGCGGTGTTCACCGGGCCACTCGCGGCCTCGCTGGCACTGGCGATGCTGTTCAGCCACCGATGGCCCCGGTCCGTGCTGGCCTTCTGTCTGGTCAGCGTCTTCGCGTTCCGCAGCGCCGGACTGATCGACTACTCCGCCATCTGGCCGGCGACGGCCGCGTTCGTGGCGGTCGTGCTCAGCGGCCGGATGAGGTCCGCCGTCGCGATCGGCGCGTTCTCCGTCGTCTACTGGGCCAACTGGGACGTCACGGCCGGCTCGCATTCGATGAACTGGATGTTCGCCCATCTCGGCGCCGAGACCCTGGTTCTGGCGACGTCACTCGCGGGCGCGGCCGCGTACCGAAGTCAATCGCGCTGGCGCATCGAGGTGGCGCACCGGATCACGCAGGATGAGCGGCAGCGAGAGATCGACGCACGCCGCAGGCGGGCGGAGGAGCGCGTGGAGATCGCGCGTGACCTGCACGACGTGGTCTCGCACACGCTGGCCGTGGTGGGTGTGCATCTGAACGTCGCGATGGACTCCTTCGAGGCTGATCCCGAGGAGGCGCGGGCGTCGCTGAAGCTCGCGCAGGAGGTGCGCAACCGGGCGATGGTCGACCTGAAAGCGCTGGTCGGCGTGTTGCGCGAGGGCGAGGTTCCGGCGCTGGAGAGCTTGGAACAGCTGGTTGATCAGGTACGCACGGCCGGCATGACGGTGTCTCTGAACGAGTTCGGCGACCCGGTCGAGGTGCCCGCGCCGGTCGCGACCGCCGTCTACCGGGTGGTGCAGGAGTCGCTCACGAACACCGTCCGGCACGCCGGGGCGACCCGTGCCGTGGTGACCCTGCGTTACTCGCCGACCCGGGTGGTGGTGGATGTGCAGGATGACGGAAAGGCGGCGGAAAAGGTCGTTGACGGGCATGGCATCGCCGGCATGCGGGAACGGGTGGCGGCGCTGGGCGGGGCCCTGACGGCTGGTCCTGATAAATCCGGATTTGTGGTTCGAGCCAGCATTCCTGTCGGGAGTTGAGAGTGCCGATCACCGTTCTTCTCGCCGACGACCAGCACCTGGTCCGCGCCGGTTTCCGCAGCCTGCTGCGCCGCGGGCGGGACATCGACGTCGTCGGCGAGGCCTCGACCGGTGATGAGGCGATCCGCGCCGCCCGCACCCTCGATCCGGACGTCATCCTGATGGACATCCGGATGCCCGGCATGGACGGGATCACCGCCACGAGACAGATCCTGAGCTCACAGGACACCAAGATCATCATCTTGACGACGTTCGAGACCGACGAGTACGTCTTCTCCGCCCTCGCCGCCGGCGCCAGCGGCTTCCTGACCAAGGAGATCGACCCGGACGGCCTGCGCAACGCGGTCCGTGTCGTCGCGGCCGGCGACGCGCTGCTCTCCCCCAGCGTCACCCGCCGGGTGGTCGGCCAGTTCGCCCACCGCCCGGTCCCGGCCGCCGCGTCGCCCGGCGGTGATCGGCTGGCCGTGCTCACCGACCGCGAGCGCGAGGTCGTCCGGCTCGTCGCCACCGGGCTCGCCAACGACGAGATCGCCGCGAAGCTGGTGATCAGCCCGCTGACCGCGAAGACCCACGTGACCCGGGCCATCAGCAAACTGGGCGTCCGTGACCGGGTGCAGCTGGTGATCGTCGCGTACGAGGACGGCTTGATCTGAGATTTCTCTCAGCCCGGCCCCCGCGTGCCCGATTTCCAGGTACCACGGAAACGGAGGCTTCGATGACACGCAGCATGAACCCAGGGCGCCGGTGGGCGCTCGCCTGCGCGCTGATCGTCGCCCTTCTCGCCGTTTCCCCGGTGATGCTCGGTTTCGGCGGCGCGGCCGTCTCGTTCGTCGCGCTGCCGGTCGCGGCGGCCGCCGCTGCCGCCGCCTGCCTGTGGCGATCACGGCAGTTCACCGGGCGTACCCGGGTGGGCTGGACGACGCTGGCGGCCGGGATCTTCCTCTGGGGCGCCGGGCAACTCCAGTTCCTGATCAACACCGGTGGGACCGTCGAGACCGGTGTGGTCACCCCGAGCCTCACCCTGATCGGCATGATCGTGCTGGTCCCGGCCGGGCTGCTGATCATGCCGAGCAGCGCGCAGCCGCTGGCGAACCGGATCCGCAGCGTTCTCGACGGCCTCATGATCGCGACCTCGCTCGTCCTGGTCGCGTGGGTCTTCGCCGCCGGGCTGATCGCCGACGCCGGTGTCGGGCTGCCCTTCTACCTGACGCTGGCCTTCCCGGTCGGCGACATCGTGATCGCCACGATGGCGGCGTACATGCTTCCGCAGCAGCGCCGGCGGCACGGCTGCGGCGCTGACCTCGCCTTCTTCGGCGCTGGCATGCTCGCTTTCGCGATCTCCGACATCGGGTACGCGTACCTCGGCCTCGTACACGACGACGGCATCGGACGGCTGCTCGACCTCGGCTGGCTGGCCGGTTACGGGCTGATCGTGGCGGGTGCGCTACGTCCCCGGGTCGGCGCCGTCGCCCCGATCGACCTGCCGCGCGGCGTCCGCACCGGTGCTGTGCTGATGCCGTACCTGGCGGTGCTGGCCGCGCTCGCCTCCAGCGTGCTGTTCCATGTCTCGACCGGGCACAGTCACCCCTTCGTCGCGTACACACGCTCGTTCCTGATCTTGTTGATCGTGGGCCGGCAGCTGCTCACCCAGCTGGAGAACCGCAGCCTGACCCGCGACCTGGAGAAGCGGGTCGCCGACCGGACCGCCGAGCTGTACGCCCGCGAGCAGCAGTTCCACGCGCTCGTCCAGCAGAGCTCCGACGTGGTGACCGTGGTCAGCACGGACGCCGACGTGATCTACCAGAGCGAGTCGGTGCAGCGGATCTTCGGGCACACGCCGCGGCTGCTCACCGGCCGCCGCCTCACCCAGCTGCTCGACCCCGAGTCGGCGATGCGGCTGGCCCAGGCGCTGCGGCAGGTCGCCGGCCGCCCGCATGCCACGACCGTCCTCGAACTGACAGTGCCGCACCGCGACGGCCGCCCCCGTCAGGCCGAGATGACCATCACGAACCTGCTCGACGACCCGCACGTGCGTGGTCTCGTGCTGAACACCCGCGACATCAGCGAGCGGATGGAGCTGCAGGAGCAGCTGGTGCACGAGGCGTACCACGACTCGCTCACCCAACTGGCGAACCGCGCCCTGTTCCGCGACCGGACCGCGGCGGCTCTGGCCGGCCCGGAGGACGTCACCGTGCTGCACTTCGATCTGGACGGGTTCAAGCGGGTCAACGACAGCCTCGGTCACCTCGCCGGCGACCAGCTCCTGGTCCAGGTCGCCGATCGGATCAAGGCATGCGTACGCGACACCGACCTGGTCGCCCGCTTCGGCGCCGACGAGTTCGGCGTGCTGCTCGCCGGGGACTCGGCCTCGACCGAAGGCGTCGCCCGGCGCATCCTCGACGACCTCGACGCGGCTGTCCTGGTCGGCGAACGGCAGATCCACGTCCGGGGCAGCATCGGCCTGGCCGGTGTCGCCGACCTCGACGCCGGGTCCGCCACCGAGCGCGCCGACCAGCTGATGCGCAACGCCGACCTCGCCATGCACCACGCCAAGTCGGTCGGCGGCAACATCTTCGCCGGGTACCACCCCCGGATGCGCGAGGGCCTGATGGAACGCCTCGAGCTCGAGTCCGACCTGCGCGGCGCCCTGGAACGCGGCGAGCTGCAACTGCACTACCAGCCCACCGTCGACCTGGTCACCCACGAGGTGGTCGGCTTCGAAGCGCTCGCACGCTGGCCGCACCCGACCCGCGGCATGATCAACCCGCTGGACTTCATCCCGATCGCCGAGGCCACCGGCCTGATCGTGCCGCTCGGCCGCTGGGTCCTGCACGAGGCCTGCCGTCAGGCCATGGAGTGGAGCAACGCCGCCGGCGGCCGCCCGCTGAAGATGAGCGTCAACGTCTCGGTACGCCAGTTCGACCAGGCCGACCTCGCCGAGACCGTTGCCGCCGTGCTCGCCGAGACCGGCATGCCCGCCGACTGCCTCTGCCTGGAGATGACCGAGAGCGTCCTGATGACCGACACCGAGGCCAACCTGGAGCAGCTGGTCCGTCTCAAGGCCCTGGGACTCACTCTCGCGATCGACGACTTCGGTACGGGATATTCGTCCCTCGCGTACCTGCGCCGCTTCCCGGTCGACACCCTGAAGATCGACCGCTCGTTCGTCGAACGCCTCGGCATCCTCGCCGACGACACGGCGCTGACCGACACGATCGTCCGGCTCGGCAAGAGCCTGGGCATGGCGACGGTGGCCGAGGGCATCGAGGAGTTCGGCCAGCTGGCGGCGCTGCGCGAGATGGGCTGCGGGTTCGCACAGGGCTACTACTTCTCCCGCCCGGTGCCGGCGTCGGAGGCGGGCCGCCTGTTCCTGGAGGGCGCCCCCGTCTGAGCGCGGCATCGGGCGCAGCGGTTACATTCTGCCGGTGGACCATCGATCTCCGAACGTCTACCGCACGCGCTCGTGGACGGCCCGTCGCCGGGTTCTGACGTCGCTCGGCGGTGTCGCGCTGGTGCTGCTGGGATACGGGCTCGGCCGCTGGCAGGACACCCCGGCCGAGGCTCTGCCACAGGTGCCGGTCGCCGCGCCCGCGAGCGCTGCCCCGGCGACCAGTGCCGCCCCGGCGCCGGTGGCGACGACGGAAAAGCCGAAACCCATCGAGTACGCGGCTCTCCAGGCCGAGTCGGCGACCGAGCTGGCCGGCGTCGAGGCGCAGGACACCGAGGACGAGGGCGGCGGCCAGAACATCGGCTGGATCAACCGGAACGACCACCTGCGGTTCGACAACTTCGAGTTCGGCGAGGTGGCGGCGACTAAGGCGAAGGTCCGGGTGGCGTCCGGCGCCGGGATCACCGGCCGTCTGGAGATCCGCCTCGACAGCAAGGACAGCGCCCCGGTCGGCGAGGTCTCGGTGAGCAACACCGGCGGGTGGCAGGTCTGGCGTACCGACACCGCGGCGCTTCAGCCGGTCACCGGGGTACACACGGTGTTCGTGACGTTCGCCGCGGTGGACGACAGCGAGTTCCTCAACGTGAACTGGATCCAGTTCGGCAGGTGAGGAGCCGCTGGGAAAGCGGCTCCTCGAACGGCTTCTCAGACGGCTTCTCAGACGCCGGCCAGCTCCCGCTGCGCCACGACCGGGATCAGCAGCGTCAGCACACCGTTGGCACAGCGCGCCTCCAGCCGGTCGACATCCAGCAACGCCGCGAGCGGGATCTCGCGGGAGTTGCCCCCCGCAGCCGCCGTGCCATCGCTCTTACGCTCGGCGCGGACGGTCAGCACCTCGCTGTCGACAGTGATGTCGATCGCGACGGGGTCGGTCCCGGGCAGGTCGATGTCGATGAAGAAGTCGTGGTCCCGGCGGTACGCGTCGAGCCTGGCACCGGACTCACGGGCCGCGAAGACCCGGGCGGTGAGGCGCGAGAGGTCGCGCACGGTCGGACTGCTGAGCAACATGACTGGTGGCCCTTCAAGGCTTGAGCTTGGGTGACTCAACTCTAGGAACCGAGAATCTCGCCTCGGGATTCCCTCAAATTACTCAGGCCAACCGGCCGCTACCAGTTATCGTGTCGGTCGCCACGATTAGAACATACGTACTATGCTGCGAATGTGATCCTGCACGCTGACCTCGACTCCTTCTACGCGTCCGTCGAGCAACGCGACGACCCCGCGCTGCGAGGCCGTCCGGTGCTGGTCGGCGGGGGTGTGGTGCTCGCGGCGAGCTATGAGGCGAAAGCGTTCGGGGTCACCACGCCGATGTCGCTGAGCCGGGCCCGGGCGCTCTGCCCGCACGCGATCGTGGTCCCGCCGCGGATGAGCGCCTACACACGAGCCAGCCGCCTGGTCTTCGAGATCTTCGACGACACCACGCCGATCGTCGAGCCGATCTCGATCGACGAGGCGTTCCTCGACGTGGACGGGCTTCGCAAGATCCGGGGCACGCCGGTGCAGATCGCCCACCGGCTGCGTGCCGAGGTGCGCGAGCGGGCCGGGCTGCCCATCACGGTCGGCGTGGCCGGCACGAAATTCCTGGCCAAGGTGGCGTCCGGCGCCGGCAAGCCGGACGGTCTGCTGGTTGTTCCGCCCGGCGAGGAGCTCGCGTTCCTGCACCCGCTGCCGGTGGAGAAACTCTGGGGCGTCGGCCCGGTCACCGCGGCCAAGCTGCGCGAGCGGCAGATCCACACGGTCGGGCACGTGGCCCGCATCGGCGAGGCGGCGCTCGTGTCGATGCTCGGCGGGCACGCCGGCCGGCACCTGCACGCGCTCGCCCACAACCGGGACCCTCGCCGGGTCAGCACCGGCCACCACCGCGGGTCGATCGGGGCGCAGTGCGCGCTGGGGCGCTCGCACGACCCCAACGTGGTGCCGATCTTGGCGGCTTTGGTGGATCGCGTCACCCGGCGGATGCGGCGGGCCCGCCGGTCCGGCCGCACGGTCACGCTGCGGCTCCGGTTCGGCGACTTCACCCGGGCGACCCGATCCCGGAGTCTCCTCAAGGCGACCATGCAGACGGAAGCGATCCTGCGGACAGCCGTCGAGTTGCTGGACGAGAACCAGTCACTGATCGCCGAGCGCGGTCTCACGCTGGTCGGGATCGCGGTGAGCAATCTTGACGGTGAGGGAAATGTTCAGATGGAATTACCTTTTCAGGATATTCCTGATAAGGATCGCTTGGATACGGCGATGGACCTGGTCCGGGAGCGCTTCGGGGCGGACGCCCTGCGCCGGGGCTCGATGATCGGGCGTGACCTCTCCCCCTCGGTGCCGCTGCTGAGCGACTGAGGCAGACTTTCTCCCCATGCGGAAGATCTACGTGATCGGGATCGGCGCCGGCGACCCGGACCATCTGACCCTCCAGGCCGCCAAGTCGATCGGCCGGACCAACGTGTTCTTCCTGATCGACAAGGGCGAGACCAAGCAGAGCCTGATCGACCTGCGGGAACGCATCATCCGGGCCTACGCGCACCCGCACAAGCGGATCATCGAGGGCCGTGACCCGGACCGTGACCGCACCCCGGCCGACTACACCGGCACGGTTGCCGACTGGCGGTACCGGCGTTCCCTGGTCTTCGAGGAGCTGATCGCGGCGAACCTCAAGGAGGACGAGATCGGCGCGTTCCTGGTCTGGGGCGACCCGTCGCTCTACGACTCGACGATCGCGATCCTCGACGAGATCCTGGCCCGCGGCGAGCAGACCTTCGAATACGAAGTGATCCCCGGCATCAGCAGCGTCTCGGCCCTCGCGGCGAAACACCGGATCGGGCTGAACCGGGTCGGCCAGCCCTATCAGGTCACCACCGGCCGCCGGCTCGCCGAGGGCTGGCCGGAGGGTGTCGACGACGTGGTCGTGATGCTCGACGCGCAGCAGGCGTTCACCGCGCATCCGGACGCCGAGATCTACTGGGGTGCCTACGTGAGCACCGAGGACGAACTGCTCGCCTCCGGCAAGGTCGCCGACGTCGGTGACGAGATCCTGAAGACCCGAGCCGCGGCGCGTGAGCGCCACGGCTGGATCATGGACACGTACCTCCTGCGGCGAAACACCCAGGACTAAGCCGGGCCGTCCTCGAGTTCGCCCTCGGTCTCCAGGTACAGCTCCTGCAGCGCCGCCAAGGTCGAGGGCTCCGGGGACTCCCACAGCTTGCGCTCGGCCGCTTCGAGCAGCCGCTCGCTGATGCCGTGCAGCGCCCACGGGTTCGACTCGCGCATGAACTTCTGGTTCTCCTGGTCGAGCACGTAATTCGCCGCGAGCTGCTCGTACATCCAGTCGGTCACCACGCCGGCCGTGGCGTCGTACCCGAAGAGGTAGTCGACCGTCGCGGCCAACTCGAACGCTCCCTTGTAACCGTGCCGCCGCATCGCGGCGATCCAGCGCGGGTTGACCACCCGGGCGCGGAAGATCCGCGCGGTCTCCTCGGTCAGGCTGCGGGTCCGTGCCTGGTCCGGGTTGGTGTTGTCACCGATGTACGCGGCCGGAGCCTTACCGGTCAGCGCACGCACCGTGGCGATCATGCCGCCGTGGTACTGGAAGTAGTCGTCCGAGTCGAGGATGTCGTGCTCGCGGGTGTCGATGTTCTTCGCGGCCACGTCGATCCGCCGGTACGCGTTCTCCATGTCCGGCCGGGCCGGCACCCCGTCGAGCCCCCGCCCGTACGCGAAACCGCCCCACACCGCGTACACCTCGGCCAGGTCGGCGTCGTCCCGCCAGTTCCGGCTGTCCATCAGCGGCAGGATGCCCGCCCCGTACGCGCCCGGCCGGGAACCGAAGATCCGCATGGTGGCCCGTCGCCAGTCGCCATGCTCGGCCTGGTCGCGCAGCGCGTGCTCGCGCACGTTGTTCAACGGCTCGTCGAGGGCGGCGACCATCGCGAACGCGTCGTCGAGCATCGCCACGACATGCGGGAACGCGTCCCGGAAGAACCCGGAGATGCGGACCGTCACGTCGATCCGGGGCCGGCCCAGCTCCTCGCTGGCGATCGTCTCCAGCCCGGTCACCCGCCGGGACGCCGGGTCCCAGACCGGCCGGACACCGATCAGCGCCAGGATCTCGGCGATGT
This sequence comes from Actinoplanes lutulentus, assembly GCF_003259845.1. Lineage (GTDB taxonomy): Bacteria > Actinomycetota > Actinomycetes > Mycobacteriales > Micromonosporaceae > Actinoplanes > Actinoplanes lutulentus. The sequence continues at coordinate 119,968 of NZ_QLMJ01000005.1, read as the reverse complement.
CGTCGCCGGCCGTACGCATCGCGCTGGTGCCCCAGGCCGAGATGCCGATCGATTTCGGCCACTCGCCGCCGTGGTCGGCGCGGTAGCGTTCCAGCAGCGAGTCGGCCATCGCCTGGCCGGTCTCCCAGGCCAGTGAGCTGGGGATGGCCTTCGGGTCGACGGAGTAGAAGTTGCGCCCGGTCGGCAGCACGTTGATCAGGCCGCGCAGCGGCGAGCCGCTCGGCCCGGCGGGGACGTAACCGCCGCTCAGGGCGTGCAGCACGTGGGTGATCTCGTCGGTGGTCTTGGCGAGCCGCGGAACGATTTCGGTGGCCGCGAATTCCAGCACGCGGATTACATCCGCATTTTCCGACAAATCCGCAATGCCGGAAACAGGCCAGCCGCGCTCTTCCATCGCGATGATCAGAGCCCGTGCCTGATCCTCGACCGCGTCCGTCTCGGCGGTCGACGCGTCCTCGGCCAGGCCCAGCGCCTCGCGCAGACCGGGCAGCGCCGCGACCTTGCCGGCCCACATCTGCCGGGCCCGCAGCATCGCCAGCACCAGGTTGATCCGGGCCTCGCCGACCGGCGCGGCGCCCAGGATGTGCAGCCCGTCGCGGATCTGCACGTCCTTGACCTCACACAGCCATCCGTCGATGTGCATGATGAAGTCGTCGAACTCTTCGTCGTCCGGGCGGTTGGACAGCCCGAGGTCGTGGTCCATCTTGGCGGCCTGGATCAGCGTCCAGATCTGCGCCCGGATCGCCGGCAGTTTCGCCGGGTCGAGCGCCGCGATGTTGGCGTGCTCGTCGAGCAGCTGCTCCAGGCGGGCGATGTCACCGTACGACTCGGCGCGGGCCATCGGCGGGATCAGGTGGTCGACCAGGGTGGCGTGCGCCCGGCGCTTGGCCTGGGTGCCCTCGCCCGGGTCGTTCACCAGGAACGGGTAGATCAGCGGCAGGTCGCCGAGGGCCGCGTCGGTGCCGTCCGAAGCGGACATCCCGACGTTCTTGCCGGGCAGCCACTCCAGGTTGCCGTGCTTGCCGACGTGCACCACGGCGTGCGCGCCGAACTCGTCGGCGACCCAGCGGTACGCGGCCAGGTAGTGATGCGACGGCGGCAGGTCCGGGTCGTGGTAGATCGCGACCGGGTTGGCGCCGAACCCGCGCGGCGGCTGCACCATGACCACGATGTTCTCGTCGCGCAGCGCGGCCAGCACGATGTCGCCGTTGTCGGTGTAGAGCTCACCCGGAGCGGGACCCCAGTGCTCTTCGACGCGCGCCCGGAAGTCGGAAGGCATCGTGTCGAACCACGATTTATACGAAATTCCGGAAATGCGAACTGGATTCCCCGCCAGCTGCTCCTCGGTCAGCCAATCGGGATCCTGCCCACCAGCGGCGATCAGCGCATGGATCAGCCCGTCGCCGTCATAGTTCCCGAAATCCCCGATGCGGTAGCCAGACGCGGACAGAGCGGCCAGCAGCGCGACCGTCGAAGCCGGCGTGTCCAGACCGACCGCGTTGCCGATCCGCGAGTGCTTCGTCGGATAGGCCGACAGCATGAGAACGATGCGCCGCGAAGCCGGCGGGATGTGCCGCAGCCGCGCGTGCGCCACCGCGATCCCGGCCACCCGCGACGCCCGCTCCGGGTCGGCCACATAGACCGACAGACCCTCGGGGTCGATCTCCTTGAACGAGAACGGCACCGTGATGATCCGGCCGTCGAACTCCGGGATCGCCACCTGGGTGGCCGCGTCCAGCGGCGACAGCCCGTCGTCACTCGCCTCCCAGGTCGCCCGCGAGCTGGTCAGGCAGAGTCCCTGCAGGATCGGAACGTCCAGGTCGGCGAGCACACCGACGTCCCACGCCTCGTCGTCGCCGCCCGCGCCCGCGTTCGCCGGCTTGGTGCCGCCGGCCGCCAGCACCGTCACCACCAGGGCGTCCGCCTTGCGCAGCTCGGTCAGCAGCTCCGGCTCCGCGGTGCGCAGCGAGGCCGTGAAGATCGGCAGCGCGCGGGCGCCTTTCGCCTCGATCGCCTGGCAGAGCGACTCGACGAACGCGGTGTTACCGGCCATGTGGTGAGCGCGGTAATAGAGAACGGCGACCGTCGGTGAGCCCTCGGTGAAAGCGCGGTCCAGCACACCCCAGGACGGTGCCTCGACCGCCGGGGCGAACCCGTTGCCGGTCAGCAGCACCGTGTCGGAGAGGAAGTCGTGCAGCGAGGCGAGGTTTTCCCCGCCGCCCTGCGCGAGGTAGATGTGCGCGTCCGCGGCCACACCGGCCGGCACCGTGGAGAGCTTCATCAGATCCGCGTCCGGCAGCTGCTCACCGCCGAGGACCAGGACCGGGACACTGCCGGCGAGCAGCGCGTCCAGCCCCTCCTCCCAGGCACGGCGACCGCCGAGGATGCGGACCACGACCAGGTCGACGCCGTCGAGGAGCGCGGGCAGATCGGAGACCTGGGTCCGGGCCGGGTTGCCCAGCCGCCACTGCGAGCCACTGGCCCGGGCGCTGAGCAGGTCGGTGTCGGACGTCGACAGCAGCAGAAACACGCGATGCGCTCCCCTCGGGGTCCGCGCCCCGGGTAGTTGAGATCGCAGCGACCGGAGTTCCTGGCTCCCGGGTGGACAAACCCGGTGACAGTGGCGGGACCGCGCCGGACTCGCACCGGCTTCCTCCGCGGCGTCGCCGCTGGTGAACTTTCACCTTTCCGCGTCACGTTACTGGACGTCAAGGCGAGGCCCGGCTGTGACTCTCCTGACCCGAGGCTGCGAACCTGTCGGTGGCCGCCCGTAGTATCCGGGCCGTGGCACCCCTCCGGCAGTCCGATACCGACGCCTGCCCTGGCGCGCTGCGGCTTCACGCCGCCGCCGACGGGCTCCTGGCGCGTGTCCGGCTGCCCGCGGGTGAGCTGACCGGCGTCCAGCTGGGCGCTCTGCGCGAGCTGACCGAGCGGTTCGGCGACGGCTTCCTGGAGCTGACCTCCAGGGCAAACTTCCAGGTCAGAGGCGTAAAAGCCGAGGACGCGGAGACCTTGGCGACCCACTTGCGCGCCGCCGGCCTCCTGCCGTCGGCAACCCACGATTCGGTACGGAATATAGCGGCGCCCCCACTGGCCGATCCGAGGATCCGCGCGCTGACCCGGAGCCTGGACGCAGCGATCCTCGGCGATCCCGGGCTGCCCCGCCTGCCCGGCAAGTTCCTGTTCGCCATCGGTCACGTCCCCCTGGCCGCCGACGTGTCAGCGGTCCCGGTCGATGCGCTGTTCACGATCCGGCTCGCCGGTCATGACACCGGGCTGCGAGTGCCGGCCGATCGCGTGGTCGAGTCGCTGATCGCGGCGGCGCACGCGTTCCTCACCGAGCGCGGCAGCGGGACCGCCTGGCGTCTGCGGGAGCTCGCCGACGGCCCGGCCCGGGTGTCCGCGCGGGTCAGCCAGGCCCTCGGCCTCACCGCCGGCGACGTCGCGGCGGCGGCCCCGGTCGACACCCTCGATCCGGGTGACCTGCTCGGCGTCCTCGATCAGCCCGGCAGCCCGCTCGTGTCGGCGGGTGCTCTGGTGCCGCTGGGGCGCCTCGGTGGCGTACCCATGAAGGTTTTGGAAAAGGCCGGGCGGCTGGTCGTGACGCCATGGCGGGGCATCCTCGTCACCGACCTGGCTCGCGACGCGGCAGCGAGCTGGACCGATCGCCTGGCCGGCGCCGGCCTGGCCACCGAGGCCGACTCGCCGTGGGTGGGCGTGACCGCGTGCGCGGGCCGCCCGGGCTGCGCGAAATCCCTGGCCGACGTCCGCGCCGACGCCACCGAGACATCCCGCTTCGCCGACGGCCTCCCGGTCCACTGGGCCGGCTGCGACCGAGCCTGCGGCAGTCCCGCGGGCCGGCATGTGCTGGTGCTGGCGACCGCACAGGGCTACCAGGTCGGCCACTCCGGCGCGACCACCCATGACGTGACAGGCGCACCCGTCTCCCAGCTGGGGGATCTGGTGGCTGAGGCTAGGAGAGTCTGATGGAGTACGTGCGCGACGGCGCTGAGATCTATCGGCGGTCGTTCGCCACGATCCGGGCCGAGGCGGATCTCGGTGGGTTGCCGGCCGATGTGGCTCGTGTGGTGGTTCGCATGATTCACGCCTGCGGGATGGTCGACCTCGTGGAGGACGTCCGGTTCAGTCCCGGCGTGGTGACCGCCGCGCGGAAAGCCCTGCTCGACGGCGCTCCGATCCTCTGCGACGCCCACATGGTCGCGTCCGGGGTGACGCGGGCCCGGCTGCCCGCCGCCAACGACGTGGTCTGCACGCTGCGCGACCCGGCCGTTCCGGAGATCGCCGCCCGGATCGGTAACACCCGCAGCGCGGCCGCCCTGGACCTCTGGGGTGACCGGCTCGGCGGGGCAGTGGTGGCGATCGGCAACGCGCCGACCGCGCTGTTCCGGCTGCTGGAGATGGTCGAGGCGGGCGCGCCCCGGCCGGCCGCCGTGCTCGGGATCCCGGTCGGTTTCATCGGCGCGGCGGAGTCCAAGGAGGCGCTCGCCGAGTCCGGCCTGGAATATCTGATCGTTCGCGGCCGGCGGGGTGGCAGCGCCATGACGGCCGCCGCGGTGAACGCCATCGCGTCCGAGTCGGAATAAGCGTCACATGACGGAAAAGACGGAAACCAGCATGACGAACGACGTCCGGCCCGGCCGGCTCTACGGTGTCGGGCTCGGCCCCGGTGACCCCGAATTGGTCACCGTGAAAGCTGCACGGCTCATCGAGGCGGCGGACGTGATCGCGTACCACGCGGCGCGGCACGGCCGCAGCAACGCGCGGGCGATCGCGGCGGGTTACCTGCGAGAGGGCCAGATCGAGGAAGCGCTGATCTACCCGGTCACCACCGAGGGCACCGACCACCCGGGCGGTTACCAGGGCGCGATCGACGAGTTCTACGCCGAGGCCGCCGCCCGCCTGGCCGCGCATCTCGACGCCGGCCGCGACGTGGTGGTGCTGGCCGAGGGCGACCCGTTCTTCTACGGCTCCTACATGCACATGCACAAACGCCTGGCCGATCGGTACGACACCACTGTCGTCCCCGGCGTGACCTCGGTGAGCGCCGCGTCAGCAGTCCTCGGCCGCCCGCTGATGGAACGCGACGAGGTCCTCACCGTGCTGCCCGGCACCCTCGGACCGGACGAGCTGGCCGCCCGCCTCGCGGCCACCGACTCGGCCGCCGTGATGAAGCTGGGCCGCACCTTCTCCGGCGTCCGCGAAGCCTTGGCAAAGGCCGGCCGCCTGGACGACGCGTGGTACGTCGAACGCGCCACCACCGACAAGGAGCGCTCAGCGCCCTTGGCCGACGTCGACCCGGAGACGGTCCCGTACTTCTCGCTGGCCCTGCTACCGAGCCCGGCCGCGACCGCCTTCGGCGTGAAGGCCGCCCAGCCCGGCACATCGGAAATGGGCAAGACGGAGGCCCCGACAGAGGTCACGGCGGAGGCGACAGCGGAGGCTCTGGCGGAGGCCGGGGCCGCGACCGGGGATGCCGGGAGTGTCACTGTTGTCGGGCTCGGGCCTGGGCACAGCGGCTGGCTCACCCCTGAGGCGCAGGCCGTCCTCGCCGACGCTGATGACGTGATCGGTTACGGGCCCTATGTGGACCGGGTTCCAGCCAAACCCGGGCAGCGCCGCCATCCCTCCGACAACCGGGTCGAGGCGGAGCGGGCCGCGTTCGCGCTGGACCTGGCGAAACGGGGCCGGCGGGTCGCTGTCGTCTCCTCCGGCGATCCCGGGGTCTTCGCGATGGCCGCGGCCGTGCTGGAGGTCGCCGAGGACCCGCAGTGGCTCGACATCGACGTGCGGATCGTGCCGGGCCTGACCGCGGCGCAGGCCGTGGCGAGCCGGGCCGGGGCGCCGCTCGGGCACGACTTCTGCATTCTCTCCCTCTCCGACCGGCTCAAGCCCTGGTCGGTGATCGAGAAACGGCTCGACGCCGCGGCCGGCGCCGACCTGGTGATCGCGATCTACAACCCGGCGTCGAAAACCCGTACCGAACAGCTGGTCCGGGCGCGGAAACTGCTGCTGGAGCACCGCGCGGAGCAGACGCCGGTGGTGGTCGGCCGGGACGTCGGCGGGCCGGCCGAGTCGGTCCGGGTCACCACGCTCGGCGAGCTCGACCCGGCGACGGTCGACATGCGCTGCCTGCTGATCATCGGCTCGTCGCAGACCCGCGCGGTCACCCGGGGCGACGGCACCACCGCGGTCTACACCCCGAGGCATTACCCGCAGGAGTGAGGCCGCGCACCATCGGCCACGACTTGGGGAATGAAGGGCTCGCACCTTTCCGCTCCCGCACCGCAACCGGACTACCTCGACGGAAGCCTGCTGGACCACCGCAAATGACCGAAAGGAGGGTCACCGCAGCACCGACCGTGAAAAGAAGGGCTCATCTTCCGTGAAGACTGTTCGCAGCCGCGCAGCGATCATCGCCTCCTCGCTGTTGTTCGCCATGGCCGCCTCGGCCGGTGAAGCCACGGCCGCGAGCAAGCCGTCACCCGCCCCGAAGAACACGGTCAAGGCCACCGCCCCGGTCAAGGTCAAGGGTGAGGTCGTCGCGACCCTGGAAAGCCGGCTCGACGCCACGCTCTCCGCCAAGACGATCAACTACTACCCGTCGACGGCCGGCTGGTCGGCGATGTGGACCTCGTTCGACGCCGACCGGATCGACGCGGACCTGCAGAAGGCCGCCGCGCTCGGCGCCGACAACGTCCGCATCATCATCTTCCCGCAGGCGTTCGGGTACCCCACCCCGAAAGCGGAGTACGCCGAGCGCCTCCGCAAGTTCATCAGCATCGCCGACTCGTACGGCATGACCGTGAAGCTGACCCTGTTCGACTGGTGGGCCGGTTACAACGACGCCGCCGGCAGCGCCGGCTGGGCGAAGTCGGTGCTCAGCCCGTACGCGAACGACGCCCGGGTGATCTCGGTGGAGCTGAAGAACGAGTTCAACCCGGACGACCAGGCCGGCGTGGCCTGGGCCCGGCGGATCATCCCGGCCGTCCGCACTGTCGTCCCGCAGATGCCGCTGACCCTCTCGGTCGACGGCGGTGGCGGCGCTCCCGCGATGGCGAAGATCAAGTCGCTGATGGCCGGCACCCCGCTGGACTACTACGACTTCCACTTCTACGGCAACTCGGAGCGTTCCCTCGCCGAGCTTCGCAAGGCGCAGGCCGCCGTCAGCCCGGCCCCGATCGTGGTCGGCGAGACCGGCCTGAGCACCGCCGCGAGCAGCGAGGGCGAGCAGGCCGCGTTCCTGGCCCGGGTCTTCCAGGCCGCCAAGATCGCCAAGGTGGGCTCGGTGGCGCCGTGGACGCTGACCGACTTCAGCGCCGGCGCGATCCCGTCGAACTCGCAGGTCTCGAAGATGCCCGCGCAGTACAAGTTCGGCCTGTACCGGGCCGACGGTGCCGCGAAGCCGGCCGCGTCGGTGGTCCGCACGTACTGGGCCGGCGGCAAGGTCACGAACAGTGTGCTTGACCTCGGTTTCGAGGCGAGCGCCGGTAACTCGCCGTGGCGGCCGTACCTGGCCGAGCAGGGCGCGGCCGTCCGGGTCCGTGACGTGGCGCGTACCGGCACCGGTTCGGCACGGTTCAGTGACACCGGGCGGACCAGCTCCGCGCTGCCGTCGGTGCGTACCTCGCCGATCACCCCGGTGGTGGCCGGGCAGGCCTGGCACGCCGAGGCCTGGGCCAAGGGCCTCAACGTGACCGGTTCCAACGAGATCTCGCTGAGCTGGTTCGACGCGAACGACAAGTGGCTGGGCCAGAACGTGTCGAAGCAGGTCGCCAAGGGCACCAGCAACTGGACGAAGCTGACCATCGACACGGTCGCGCCGGCCGGTGCCGCCAGCGTCCAGCTTCACCTCAAGTCGGGCGACAACAACGGCTCGGTCTGGTTCGACGACGTGGTGCTGTCCTGACCATCAAGGGCCTGACCATCAAGGGCCTGACCACCAAGGGCCTGACCATCAGCAAGAGCTGACAGGAGGCGCGAGTAAGCGTCCACCGTCCGATCCCATGACGACGGATCCGCGTGCCGCCGGCCACACAGGCCGGCGGCTCGTGCGATTCCCCTCGCGAGCTCGGCCGGCGACGCCGGTGCCACGAAGACCGTCCCGCTGTAATCCGTGGCCGCCTCGACCAGCCCGCCGACCGCGGTGACCACCACCGGCACGCCGTGGCTCATCGCGATGTGCAGCGGACCGCTCGCCGAACTGCGCCGGTACGGCAGCACGACCACGTCCGCCGCCGCGAAGAAGTCGTTCACCTCGGCGTCGGCCACGTACCGGTTCACGAACGTGATCCGGTCCCGGACCGGCGAGTCGACGATCATCTCGCCGGGCTGCGTCCAGCCCTCCCAGGTCTCCCCCACGACGGTCAGGTGATAACCCGGCCCGAGCCCGGCAAAGGCTTCGATCAGATCCTCAAGACCTTTGTACGGCCGGATCGTCCCGAAGAACAGCAGCCGGCAGACGCCGGGTGTGCCGGGCCGCCGCGCCACCTCGTGATGGTCGAAAGGCCCGTGCAGGGCGATCTCCATCGGAACCGGCCCGATATCGAACGAGTCGCGCACGGCGAGGCGATCGAACTCGGAATGGACGATCACCCCGTCGGTACGCTCCAGCAACGGCCGGATGCACCGCCGCACATAACGAGCGGCCCACGCGTGCCGTGCCTCGCCGGTGTCCTGCACCTCGTGGAACTCCACCACCACCCGGATGCCGAGCGACCGCGCGGCCAGCGCCAGCACCAGGTACGAGTGCAGCACCGCCCCGGTCCACCACTGCAGCACGAGCACGTCCGGCTGGTAGGAGCGCAGGAATCGGACGGCACGCACCAGGGACGGCACGGCCCACCAGTCGACGCCGTCGAATACGCGTACCGAAGGCGCATAGCGCAAGTCGGCAAGTGAGTGACCGACGCGCTCGCGTCCGGGGTAAAGGCGTGCCGGCAGCAGCCGGCGCATCAGGATCGCGCCCACCTCGTAGCGCTCGGCGAGCGCGTTGCTGAGCCGGCAGGTGTAGTAGCTGATCCCGGAGAGGAACCGCCAGCCGGAGCCGACGACCAGAATTTTAGTGCGCGGAGATGCAGTCACGGTAAACCTCCTCGATCTCGGGGACGACGCGTGCCGCGGTGAAGTCGAGGCCGCGCTGATGGCCGGCGGCCCGCAGGCGGCCGGCCAGATCAGCGTCGGTGAGCACCCGCAGCAGCGCGGTATGCAGCAGGTCCGGGTCGCCGGGTGGGACCAGCAGGCCGTCCACCTCGTCGTGCACGACGTCCAGCAGTCCGCCGGAGGCCGAGGCGACCAGCGGCGTGCCGGCCAGCATCGCCTCGACCGCGACCTGGCCCATCCCTTCCAGCAGCGACGGCACCACCCCGGCCGCGGCGCCGTGCCAGGCCGCCATCACCTCGGCGTGCGGCACGTCGTGGCGGACCACCACACCCGGCGGGATCGGCGGCGTGTCGGCCCGGCGGGTGCCGAGGCAGACCAGCCGGGGCGCGTCCGGCACCGAGGCGGCGAGCCGCTGATAGGCGGTGAACAGCACGTCGATGCCCTTGTGCGGGCCGAGCTGTCCGACGAAGAGCAGGTAGGGGCCGTCCGGCAGCCAGTCCGGCCGCGGTGTGTCGCGGGCCAGCGTGTCCAGGCCGTCCGGGACCAGGCTGGAGAGGACCCGCACCGGCAGCTCGCCGGGAAGCCGGGCCAGGTTCAGCGCGGACGCCACCGACGAGGAGATCGCGGTCAACGTGTCGATGCCCCGGTGCCGCTGGGCGCGCAGGCCCGCGGTGAGCATGGCCGAGCGGGGCCGGCCGTACTGGACGGTGGCGCATCCGACACACCTCCCGAGGCTCGGCCCGGACGCGCAGCGGCGGCCGTTGCGGGAGAACGTCTTGCGAACGCACGTCAGCCCGAAATCGTGGGCGGTGTGCACGTGCGGCAGGCCCAGCCGGCCGAAATGCAGCGGCAGGTAGCTGTACATCAGCCAGTCGTGGCTGTGCACCAGGTCGAACGTGTTCGTGCGCAGCGTCCGCGCGATGTCCGACGTCGTCAGCGGGTCCGGCACGGTCGGGTGGAACGGCTTCGCCGGGTCGGCGTTCAGCATCGGCAGCATCGTGTTCGCGACGCTGCGCACGCGCAGGACGCGTACCCCGTTGATCTCTTCGTCCTGCGGCGCGGCGGGCGTCGCGAGGGTGAGAACCGTGACCTCGTGCCCGCGCCGCACCATCTCCTCGCTGCTGGTCGCGATGCTGCGCTCCAGCCCGCCGATCACCGGCGCGTAGAGATTGGACAAATGCAAAACCCTCATCGGATCCTCCGGGTCAGCTGCGTCTTTCCAGACCCAGTGGGTACGCACGACCGGCTCGCGCTCGCGGTCGTGTTTTCGTCCGAATCGCGACCGTGAGCGCGAGCCGGAGCTTCGAGGCCCGCCTTTCGGTGGCTTCGGCTGCGGAGTGCGATCGCGGCGACCAGCAGGGCGCTGGCGGTCTGGCCGATCAGCCAGGCGACGCCGGCGCCGGTGACACCGGCCGACGGCAGGAAAAGCCAGGCCAGGAGCAGGCACGATGCCGCCCGGACCGCGTTGAGGCGGCGGCAGAGCCGGAACTCGCCGGCCGAGCGCCAGTGCGCCACCGCGAGGTTCGTGACCGCGTCCGGCAGGGCCGCCAGCACGAGAATCTTCAGCAGCAGGCCGCCCTCGATGGCGTAGGCAGCGCTGAACAGAGCGAGGATCATGTCCCCGGCCGCGAACAACACCACCGTCGGTACGCCGACCACCGCGAGCACCACGACGGAGGCCCGTTGGAGCCCGGCGCGGCCGGCGTTGGTGCGCTCGGCGTACAGCGCGGACGCCACCGCCGGCGAGACCATGAACAGCATCGACGCGGTCATCCACGCCAGGTAGAAGTGCGCGTTCGCGTCCGAGCCGAGCCTCGCGGTGACCAGGACCGGTAGCAGCGCGGCCGGGCCGGCCTGGGTCAGGTTGATCAGGTGGTGCCCGGTCAGCGCGGTCCGCAGGTGCGGCAGCTCCGCGACGATCCCGGCCGGCCACACCCGCGCGCCGGGACGCAGCCGGGACGGCCCGAACACCACGGTCAGCGCGCTGACCAGCAGCGTCGGGACGGTCCAGGAGATCAGCACGGCCTCGGCCCAGTCCACACCGGGCACCGGGAACGCGAGGATCACGAACAGCGCGAGAATCTTGGTGGACGCGACGGCCAGGTTGCGGACGAGCATCCCGTGCCCGGCCCGGTGCGCGACGTAGACGTTGTCCAGCAGTGTGGTCAGCGTGACCGCGACGGCCGCGCAGACCAGCGCGGCCGCGCCCTGAGCGCCGGCGAGGAACCCGAAGTTGCCGGCCACCCGCGGCACGATCATCGCCCCGGCCGTGGCGACCGCCGCGGTCGCCGCCGCCGCGAAGATCAGCCCGCCGCTGACGATCCGCGACCAGTCGGCCGCCGCGCTGCCGGGCAGCCGCTGGATGAACATGTGCCCGGCGCCCAGGTTCGCGATCATGCTGACCGCGGTGGCGGCCGAGATGAGCGCGGTCGCCGTGCCGATCTCGGAGGCGGGTACGCACCGGGCCGCCAGCATCCAGTAGAGATATCCGAGCCCGCCGTTGACGACAGTGGTCGCCATGATGAGCAGGCTGTTCCGGGCGAGTGAGTCCCCGGAGATCCGGCGAACGGCCTTGATCAGCACGCGGCCCGTCCCTTACCCGTGCCTCGCGCGTAGAAGCCCGCGCTGGTGGCGCCGACGCTGATCCGCACCGGCCGCAGGCAGCCGTCGGACGGCAGGGCCGGCACCCGGATGGTGAACGACCGGGCGGTGTCCGCGTCGAGGGTGACCGGCCGGGCGCCGACCAGGTGCCCGCTGATCCGTACCCGCAGGGAGACCGTGACCGGGTCGAGGCCGGCGCTGGTCACCCGTACCGGGACGACCAGGCCGCGCCGCGGGACCGTCACCGGCTTGCTGATCCCGGCTGCCCACCCGTTGAGCGCCACGCTCAGATATCCGGGCTGCTCGGGCTTGGGCGAGTCGGTGTAGATCCGCGCGGCGACGCCCCCGATGGCGATGGCCAGCACGACCGGAACGGCCACGGCGACGGCCGTGCCGGTGCCCACGGCCGCGGCCGCGGCCGGGAGGTGCGGGCCTCGCTGTGTGGGCACGTCGGCCCGGCGGTGCCGGAGCAGTTCCCGCAGCACCGCCCCGGCAGCCGCCAGCGAGACCGTCGCCGCGATGCCCGCTGCCAGTGGTGTCACGCGTACCGGCACGCCGGTCGCGTGCAGCGCCAGCGCCACCAGCGGCAACGTGACCAGCCCGGCCATCGCGGCCAGCCCGAGCCGGGCGGCCGGGACGCCGGTCTCGGCCGGCACACCGGCCCGATGCCCGGCCGGAACGCCGGGGATCGCGCGGAGCAGGAGCTCGCCGCAGATCAGCAGCGCGAACAGGCAGAACGGGACGGCGGCCAGAGAGCGGCCGGTGGCGGCCAGGGTTCCGCCCAGGCTTACGTAGGCGAGGAGGGTGAGGCGGATCGTCGTCATCGCGGGTTCCTAGCGATCTTCGCGCCGAGGCTGTCGAAGTCGAAGCGGTAGATCGCCACGTGCGGGCCGTCGTAGACCTTGATCAGCCAGGGCATCGTGTCGAATTTGGCGAGCTGGGCCTTCGTGAAGGCGGGCCGGCCGTCGTGCGGGATCGGCTCGTTCGTCTCGAAGTAGATCTTGATGTCCGGCACCTGTTCGGCCATCCGGCGGTCCACCACGAGGAACTCGAACCGCCAGCTGCGCAGCTGGTGCAGCAACGCCGGGGAGATCGGCTTGCCGGGCTGGGCCAGGTACAGGTCGTAGGTGGGGAACGACTCCGAGCCGGTCGTCGGCTCCTGCTCGCCGTACGACCCGAAGATCAGGCCGGAGTACCGGTCGGCGACCAGCCGGGTCTCCCGGCCCTGCGTCTCGCGCATCCAGGCCGCGGCCGCGAGGACCTCGGGGGTGGCCGCCTTGGTGTCCGAGCCGAAGACCGGCGGCCCGGGGAACCGGTACGACGGGTTCATCCCGGCCGCGTTGTTGCCGACCAGCATCAGCGCGCATCCACAGAGGAGGAGAGACCCGGTGAAAACCCGGCGTGGCCGGTCCAGGAGTGCGATGATCATGGGGGCGACCACCACGGCCAGGCCGAGGTAACTGAACGCCCAGGACCGGCGTGCGCCCTCGGCGCCGGACGGGGTGAGAATCAGCAGCGTCGCCGGGAAATACAGCGCGCCGACCAGCAGCATCGCGGCGCTCGCGGCAGTGGTGAACGGGTCCGCGGACCGCCGGCGCCGCCACCAGAGCACGGTCGCGCCGATCATGGCGAGAAGCGCGAATCCCGGTGCCACGAACGCGGTGTTCTGCTCCCACCAGGGAGCGACCGAACCGCTGAACAGCGTCCGCCCGCCCGAGCTGCCGCCGGCGAGCCCGCCGAACTGGCCGAGCGCGCGGCCGAGGTACGGGTCGAGATAACTACCCGTTCGCGGGGCGACCGCACCCATCCAGAACGCGACCACCAGCGCGGTCCCCGAGGTGAGCGCCCACGCGGTACGGGCGGCGGTCACCAGCTCCCGGCGGCGTACCGACACCACGGTGCAGGCCAGCGCGATCAGTCCGAAGATGCCGGTGAGCCAGAGCGCGGTCAGGTGGTGGGTGGCGACGGTCGCCAGCGCGAGCAGCACCGTGAGGACCACCCCGCCGATCCGGGCGCCGCGAGTGCCGGCCCGCATCGTGCGCAGGCCGCCGGCCAGGGCCCAGATGAGGACCGCGATGGCGAGCGACTCGTACCCGAGCTGGGTGTCGAAGTAGAGGAACGAGCTGTTCAGGCTGTAGACGAACGCGGCAGCGACACCGATCCGGGGATCCGGCCAGAGCTGGCCGGCGAGGACCGCGACGCCGAGCACCACGAGCACGTGCGTGGTGATCAGCAGGAGCAGGGCGGCGTGCCAGACGGTCAGGCCGGTCAGCGCGGCCAGCGACGCGACAGTCGCGTGCAGACCCGGGTACTCGCCGATCACCCGGACGATCGGGTTCTGCTCGAAGAGCCGGCCGTCGAGGAGGATGTCGTGTGCCTGGCCCCAGTGGGCGTACTCGTCGTGGTACAGCGGGCCGGACGGGTTGCGCAGCAGCTTCGGCAGGTAGGTGAAGAGCGCGTACCCGACGAGGACCGCCAGCCGCAGCCGGGCGCTCGCGGTGCGGCGTACCCCCCAGAAGGCGGCGGGCAACGTGAAGATCAGCATGCCCGCCCAGAAGTAGCCGAACTGGTCGTTGCCTCCCCACTCGGCCCGGCGGAACGCCACCACCAGTGCGGCGGCACCGGCCGCCGCGGTGACCGTGAGAGTGAGCGCGCACGCGGCCGTCTCCCTGCCGCCGCGCAGAAGGCCGGCGCCGGGGAGACGGGTACGCGAGGACCGGCCGGCATCGATCCCGGCCGTAGTGGCACTCATCCGCCGACGGCCCCCGCGGCCGCCACCGGCTTGCTGGCCACGGCGGTGTAGACGTCACGGATTCCGCGGACCACGTGGTCCCAGGTCGGCAGGGTCGCCGGACGTTTGCGCCCGGTCGACGTCGCCTCGATCATCGCGGCGGCCAGGTCGGCTTCGTCGTCCGGGTCGGCGTACCGCAGCCAGACGCCGTCACCGGCGAGCCGGGCCACTTCCTGGTGTGCCGGGATCGGCGCGGCGACCGTGGGCAGGCCGGCCGCGAGCGCGTCGGCCACCGACATGCCGAACGCCTCGTGCGCCGAGGCGGAGACCGCCGCCGAGGCCTGTGCCAGGCAGGACGCGAACGTGGCGTCGTCGAGCCGGCCGTGGAAGACGACCTGCCCGGCGAGGCCGAGCCGGGCGGCGAGCTGACGCCACTGGGCGCCGGCCGGGCCGGTGCCGACCACGTCGAGCCGGTGTTCCGGGCCGAGGTGCGCCATCGCCCGGATCACCCGGTCGACCCGCTTGTACTGCTCCAGCCGGCCGACGCAGAGGATCCGGCGTACCTGGCCGGGCACGGCGGAGGCGGCCGGGCGCGGGTCGGTGCCGTTCGGGATGACCACGGTACGGTCGGCGACCTCCGGGAAGTGCCGGATCAGCAGCTCACGCTCGGCGGCGGTGACGCAGACGATCGCGCTCGACCGGTTCAGGATGGTCCGCCCGAGCGGGCGGTAGAGCCGGTGCAGCGCGGCACGGAACCGGGTGTGCCCGGTCCCGTGGTAGTGCGGCGTGAAGACCAGCGGGGTCCGGCTGTTGCCCAGCGCGGCACAGAGCGCGGCGAGGGCGTGGTAACTGTGGGCGTGCAGGACGTCGTACGTCTCGGCATGCGTGCGCAACCACCGCAGAAGCGGGAGCGAGAAACGGTAGTTGCCCGCCGGGACGGTGAGCGGGAATCGCCGGACCAGCACGCCGTCGATGTTCTCCACCGACCGGGCCGCGTGCTGGGTGATCACCTCGACGTCGTCGCCGGCGGCGGTGAGCCCGGCGCAGAGGCGCCGCACGTGGGTCTCCACCCCGCCGATGTCGGGGTGGTACGCGTTCGAGACGACGCCGATCCTCATCGCACCTGCCGTTCCGCCACTCGGATGGTGTCGCGCCGGCGCGGCCACTCGCGAGCGATGGTCCGCAGGACCCGCATGCCGTCGGTGAACGCGTTGAGGTTGCTGACCCCGTGGATCCGGGAGTGCTCGAAGCTGGGCACCTCGACGATCTCGAGTTGCGCTCGCGCGGCCCGCAGGTTCAGCAGGGTCTCGATCTCGAAGCCGTCGCCCCAGAGCCGGCCGTCCGTGCTGTTCGGCGGCGGCGACGTGCTGTCCAGGTCGAAGACGTCGAGGTGCCGCGCCCAGAAGGCGTTGTACCCGTAGCAGAGGTCGCTGTACCGGGTACCGAAGAGCAGGTTCACCAGCATGCTCAGGCACTTGTTGCCGGCCCGGCGCAGCCGGGTGATGTCGGCGCTGCCGCCGGTCGGCTGGAATCGGGAGCCCTTGGCGAAGTCGGCGCCGGACCGCAGCGTCTCGACGAAGCTGGGGATCTCCAGCGGGTCGGTGGAGCCGTCGGCGTCGATCATGACGATGATGTCGCCGGTGGCGGCGGCGAAACCGCAGGCCAGGGCGTTGCCCTTGCCCCGGCGGTTCTGCCGGACGATGCGGATGTCGGCACGCAGCCGGCGGGCGACGGCCACAGTGTCGTCCGTGGACCCCCCGTCGACCAGCACGATCTCGTCCACCTGCGGGAGCCGCGCGAACACATGCGGCAGGTTGCGGGCCTCGTTCAACGCGGGAACGATCACGCTCACCTTGGGTTCGGACCTGGCGGGGGCCGGCGGCTTGGCACCGGTCCGCTCGGCGCCGGTCTCGTCGGAAAGCACACGGTCGACCGTGGGCATCAGCTGTCTCCGATCGGGCAGGGTGGAGCCGGCCCGGGCCGGGCCGGAAGCAGGGCTTACAGAGGGGCACATTTCTCAGGGAGAGCGTGTGGCGACGGCCGGCGCCGCTCCGCGGCGCCGGTCGAGGTCACGCGAGCGGTGCTTCGACCGACCAGTCGTAGACGTCCTGAACCGAGGTGACGTCCCCGGTGGCCGCCGTGAAACCGACCCAGCCGCTGGCCCCGCCGATACGCGCGGCGAGGTCCACCTTCTGGTCGAGCAGCAGCTCCTCGGCCGCACCGGCGGTCAGCGCCTTCACGTAGACCTTGAGGAGGTGCGCGGCACCGTCGTACCGGACGCGGGCCTGGAACGGCTTGCCGAACAGCGGGATCGAGGATTCCGCGATGGCGGTGTGCCGGTCCGGGTTGCCGCCGAGCACCACGGCGAGGTGGTTGCTGCTCGGGTCCGGCGTGTTCTGGTACGTGTCGAACTCGACCGCGACGCTCTTGGCGATGCCCCGATATCCGAGGCCACCGCCCCAGCCGCCGAGCGCGCGCGGGCCGGCGCCCTGTGCCAGGAACGCGATGCCGTCAGCACCCGGCTTGCCGTGGTGCAGGTGCGCCCGGAACGTGGTCTCGAAGGACTTGGTCAGGTCCACCCGCCCGGTCGACCAGGCGGAGCCGACCTGCTTGAAGCCGCCGTTGGTCAGCTCGATGACCCGGTGGTCGCCACGGTCGGAGGTGACGGCGGCGGTGCCGTTGAGCGCGAGCGAGTCCGCGTAACCGGCGTCGATCGGCTTGATCGTCGAGTCGGCGGCGTGTGCGCCGCCCGCGTGCCCGGCGGCCAGTATCGAGAGCAGGGCGGAGGCCAGTAGGCCGCCCCGCGCGAGCCTGGAAGAACGCACGAGATGCTCCATTTCGGTAGGTTTGCCCGAGTAAGACCTGGCTTAAGGTAGGGCAGACCTAGGAGTCGTGTGTCCGAGTCTGGGGTAATTACCCCCGTTTGTTTCGCAGGCGCTCCTGCTCGGGTTCGAAGATCGGCTCGGCGGCGACGGCCGCCAGGATCCGGTGATCGATATATCCGATCTCCACCTGGGTGCCCGGCACCGACAGCGCCGCCGGCAGCCAGGCGAAGGCGATCGGGCCGCCCGCCGTCCACGCGTACGCGGCGCTGGTCACGTGACCCACCGCGAAACCTCCGGCGTAGACCGGCTCGCGGCCCAGCGGGATCTCCCCGGTGTCCTCCAGGCGAAGGCAAGCCAGTCGCCGGTCCGGCAGCATCGCCGGTCGCGCTCCCGGTCGCACCGCCGATTCAAGACCCGTTTGGTACGGGTCGTCCTCGCACGTCATGTCGACGCCCCAGACCCGGCGGCCGTGTTCCATCCGCAGGCTTTCGTACGCCAGACGGCCCGCCACGACCAGGCCGAACTCCCGGCCCGCCTCGATGAGCGTGTCCCAGAGCCGCAGGCCGTACTGCGCCTCGGTGTAGATCTCCCAGCCCGGCTCGCCGACGGCGGAGAGCCGGAGCACGGTCACCGGGATCATCCCGAAGAAGCCCTCCCGGACCGCGGGCGCACCCTCGGCGGGGAGACCGATATCGGTCAGCTCCCGGGCGCGCGGCCCCCACAGCCCGACCCCGCAGGTGCCGCCGGTGACGTCCCGGACGGTGACGCCGGCCGGTGCCCGCCGCACCAGGTGATCGACGTCGAGCGGGCCGCCCGCGCCGACCAGGAAACGGTCCTCGGCGAGCCGGGCCACGGTCAGGTCGCCGACGATGCCACCGGACGGGTCGAGCAGCAGGGTGTGCACCACCGCGCCGACCGGCTGGTCGACATCTCCGCTGGTCACCGTGGACAGGAAGGAGACCGGACCGGTCACCTCGATCCGGGTACGCCCGGTCAGGTCGAACAGTGCCGCACGCTTGCGGGCCGACCGGGCCTCGGTCTCGGCGATCGGCGACCAGTGCCGCGCCGACCAGTCGTCACGGGGCCGGATCTCCTCGGGCGGCGGGTTGGTCGCGTACCAAAGGGGTTGCTCCCAGCCGGCGGCCACGCCGAAGACCGCGCCCATCTCCGCCTGGCGTGGGTGGAACGGGCTGAGCCGCAGGTTACGCACCGAGGGCGGGTCGTGCGGGTGGACGATCCCGAGGGTGTCGGCGTACGCGCGGAGCGCGCGCCGGCGCACGTAGGCGGGGGCGAGCTGCGCCCGATCGAAGCGGTTCAGATCGCACTCGTGCAGGTCGATGCCGGGGTAACCGTCGACGAGCCACTCGGCGAGGGCCTTCGCCGCGCCGGCCGAATGCGTCACCGTGATCGCGCCGGCCACCCAGAAACCGCGCAGCTCCCGGGACTCGCCGAGCAGCGGGAAGCCGTCGGCGGTCACCGACAGAACGCCGTTGAACGCCTCTTCCAGCGTGGTACGCACCAGGCCCGGCATCAGCTCGGTCGCGGCCGCCCAGGACTGTTTGAACGTGCCGGCGGTGAACGGCAGCATCGCCGGGTGCGCGTCACCGGGCAGGTCGTCGAGCCGGACCGGGATGGGTTCGTGCAGGTGGGAGCCGATACCGAGCCGGTCGCCGTAGGTGCGGACGTAGAGACCCCGATCCGGGTGGCGCAGGATCGGCAGACTGCTCGTGGCGCCGGCAGCGGTGGTCCGGACGTGCTGGTGTGCCATCGGCAGCAGCGGGATCGTCAGGCCGGCCAGGTCACCGATCGCCGGACCCCAGAACCCGGCGCAGCTCACCACGATGTCGGCGGGATGGGTCGCGTCCGCGCTGCGCACGCCGGTGACCTGTCCGTCCTGTCGCAGGACCTCGACCACCCGCTCGTTGCCGATGAACCGGGCGCCCCGGGAGGCGGCACGAGCGGCCTGCGCCTCGGCGGCTCGCAGCGGCGCGGCCAGGCCGTCCGCCGGCGTGTGCAGCCCGCCCAGGATCCGGCCGGCGTCGAGCAGCGGGAACAGCGCGTGGCAGGCCGCCGGGTCGAGCAGTGCCGAGCTGACGCCCCACGACTGGCCGTACCCGAAGCGCCGGTGCAGCTCGGCGAGCCGTTCCGGGGTGGTCGCCACCTCCAGGCTGCCGACCGCCGCGAAGCACCCGAGCTCGGTGAACTTCTCGCTGGTGTACCGGGCGAGCCGGGACAGGGTCCGGGACGGGCTGGTCTGCACGACCAGGCCGGCCGAGTGCGAGCTGGATCCGCCGGTGGTGAAGAGCGGACCCTGCTCCAGCACCGTGACGTCGGTCCAGCCCCGGCCGGTCAGCTCGTCGGCCAGCGCGCAGCCGACGATGCCCGCCCCGATGACGACGACCTTCGGTCCCGGCATCGATCAGAGGGTCTGCGCCAGCCGGGCGGACCAGCGCAGCCGCGGCCAGCGCGGCGTGATCCGCAGGCGGTTGCGGGGACGGGCCCCGAACCGGCGGGTGACGTGACGGCGCCTGATGGCACTCCGGCGCACCACACACGTTCTCACCGTTGCTCGCCTTCTTTCTTTCTTCCTTTTTCGCCTGCGAATGACTCACTGATCAGGTCTGCTGCCCGCTCGGCCACCATCAGGACGGTGGCCGCCGGGTTCACCGACGGCATCTCCGGGAAGACGGAGGCGTCGGCGATGCGTACGTTGTCGAAGCCGTGCAGGCGCAGCTCCGGATCGACCACCGCGCCGATCCGGCACGTGCCGGCGGTTCTTCCGAGCGCGGCTCGTCCGTATGCCGTCAGCTCCTCGTCGCCGCGCAGGTCCGGTCCGGGCGCGATCTCCCGGGTGATCCAGGAAGCGAACGGCTCGGTGACGGCCACCTCGCGGGCCAGCCTCATGCCGTCAACGAGAGTGCGCTCGTCGTAACTGTCAGGGTGCTGCTCCAGGACGGGCTTGCCCCACGGGTCGGCGCCGGAGAGCCGGAGCCGGCCGGCGGCGCGTGGTCGCGGCACGGCGGCGGTCAGCGCTATCTCCTCCGGCGTCTGACGTAGCTGGAATGCCAGGTCATGGCCGGTGAGGGCCGGGTCCCGCCGGACGAAGAGGCCGGCGGCGGCATCCGCCTCGGGGATCGGCCGGGCCGCCTCCCAGACGATCACGGATGCCGGGTGGTCGAGCAGGTGCTCCCCCACTCCGGGCAGGTCGGCGCGCACCTCGAAGCCGAGATCGTTCTCCAGGTGGGCGGCCGGGCCGATGCCGGAGCGCAGGAGCAGGATCGGGGTGCTGATCGCTCCGGCGCAGAGCACGTACTCGTGCCGCGCCCGGATCAGCTGGTCGCCGCGGACCGTGACGCCCCGGCCCGGGTCGAGGTGTTCCGCCCGGGTCTCGTCGAGGATGGTCAGATTCGGACGGTCGCGGTCGGGCGACGGCGGAACCACGAGCCCCGGAAGGAAGCCGGCGCCGTCGGTGAACGGGCCATCGTTGAAGTCGTCCCGGATCGGTACGCCGAGAGCCGTCCGGCAGGCCGCCACGAAGTCCTCAGCGAGCGGGCTCCGGTCACGCACTGCTACCGGACTGAGGCGATCCCAGTACGGGAGCATCTCGTCGTACGACCAGCCGGTGGCACCGGCCGCCACCCAGGCGGCGAAGTCATCCGGTGGAGGCAGGAAACCGCAATCACGGAAGCTCGCCCGGGAATGTCGGACATAAGAGTTTCCACGCATTTGCGACATGATCGGATCGTCGTAATCGAATTCGGTCTTGAGCAGGCAGACCCGCACGTCCGGGTCCGCAGAGAGACGCGACGCCACGACCGAGCCGGCCGTGCCGCCACCGATGATCACTACGTCGAACTCGATCGTTTCCAGTTTGCGCCACCTTCTCTCGTGGCCCGTGGTCCCGCTCCGGTCGTTTCGGTCGCTTCGCAAGACAGGATCTTCACGCGAGTGGCGCTGGTCAATGGGCCTTGGAGTCTTTTACCTATGCGCAACAAAGCCCGGCATACTGCTGGCGTGGATCACCCGTACCTGGACGCTCCCCAGCCGCTCGCCTTCGCGCACCGCGGCGGCGCCGCGGAGGGGGACGAGAACACCGCGGAGGCCTTCGAGCGAGCGGTCACGCTGGGTTATCGGTACGTGGAAACCGACGTGCACGCCACCGCCGACGGAGTCCCGGTCGTGATCCACGATCCGGCGCTGGACCGGGTGGCCGGCCGCACCGGCCGGATCGCCGACCTCACCTGGACCGACCTCGCGACGGTCCGCGTCGGCGGCGCCGCCGCGGTCCCCCGCCTCGACGACGTGCTCGACGCCTGGCCGGACATCCGGTTCAACATCGACGTGAAATCCGACCAGGTCGTGGAGCCGACCGTCCAGGCAGTACGCCGCGCCAAGGCCGAGGACCGGGTCCTACTCGCCTCGTTCAGCGACCGCCGCCTGGCCCGGGTACGCGTACTGGCCGGCCCCCGGGTGGCGACCTCGCTGGGCCTGGGTGAGGTGGCCCGTCTCCGGATCGCCTCGATGACCGGGATCCCGCTGCCCGTCCCCGCCTCGGCCGTCGCCGCGCAGATCCCGGTACGGCACGGCCGGATAACCGTTCTGAATCCGCGCTTTCTCGCATATCTGCATCGGCGCGGTCTTGCCGTCCACGTCTGGACGATCGACGATCCGGAACAGATGAATACGCTGCTCGATATGGGTGTCGACGGCATCATGACCGACCGCATCGAAGTCCTTCGAGACGTATTTGCAGCCCGCGGCCTCCGGTTACGTTGAGGAGCTACCGCCTCACAGGTTGGTGTTGTACCGTGCCTGGTCAGCGTCCTGGCGCGCAAAAACGCCTGAACCGGTGACATCGTCCGAACGGATGATGCCGGGGGTTCAAGACCGGACCCATATTTCTTTCTTAATTTCGCCATAAGAATGCCTCAAGTTTCTGCGCGGAATTGATTTCTGTGAGCCCGCTGCTAACGTCTGGGCGTCAGCGCCGCTATGGGCGTCAGATATTCGCCGAACTCGGGGAAAAGAAGGTCTCGTCATGCGACGCACCCGGCTCCTGGCCGCCGGCGCAGTTCTCGCCGCGGTCGGCGGTGTCATCGGTTTCACCCAGCTCTCGTACGCCGAGGACACCCCGTCGACCAAAGCCGGCGAGAGTGGTGCCGGCAAGGTGGTGGGCAACAACCTCACGATCCTCACCGATACCTGCGTGGACAGCCGGCTGGAGGCGCACGACGGCTTCCAGAAGGGCAACCGCTGCGTCTCCACCGAGTTCGGTGAGGTCGGCGCGGCCGCCAACAACCCGACGCTGCTGATCACCCAGGCGCCTCGCCAGGTCAACGTGGCCACCGCGTTCACCCTCCAGATCAGCACCCGGAACCTGATCCGTGACCGCTTCCTCGCGGCCGGCCAGGGTGGGTACTACGTGGAGAGCAGCGTCCTGCAGAACGGCCTGGTCCGCGGCCACTTCCACACCGCGTGCCGGATGCTGACCAGCACGAACGAGGCGCCCGCACCGGAGCCGGTCCCGGCGTTCTTCGTCGCGACCGAGGACCGACAGGGCAGCGCCACTCCGGACACCGTGACCATCCAGGTGCCGGGCCTGCCGCAGGAGGGCACCGCGCAGTGCTCGTCGTGGGCCGGTGACGGCTCGCACCGCATCCCGATGATGGAGCGCGCCAACCAGACCCCGGCCCTCGACTCGGTCCGAATCACCGTCCGCGCCGCCGGCAACAACAACGGCGGCGGTAACAACAACGGCGGTAACAACAACGGCGGCAACGGCAACGGTGGCGGCAACAACGGCAACAACGGTGGTGGGAACAACAACGGTGGTGGGAACAACAACGGCGGTGGCAACAACGCCGGTGGCGGCAACAACGGTGGGAACAACACCAACAGCGGCACGGTGAAGCCGACCACGCCGGCCACCACGAAGCCCGCGGCCACCGCCACGGCCAAGCCGAACAGCACCGTGAAGCCGGCCACCACCACGAAGCCGGCCGCGACGGCGACCACGGCGACGCCGCGTACCAACACGACGACCCGGGCGACGACCGACTCCGACGTCAACTCGAACAACAACTCGAACTCGGACAACGAGAACTCGAACGAGAGCGACGAGAGCACCACCGAGTCGACGACCGGCTCGACGGATTCGTCCGGCTCGTCGGACACGGACACGGACTCGAACTCGAACTCGAACGAGTCGACCGGCTCGACGGACGGGACCGAGGCCGAGGAAACCACCGAGGCCACCACGAAGACGACGACCAAGGCCGCCAAGCCGAAGGCGTCCGAGACGACCGAGTCCATCGACTCGGGTGCCGCCGACAGCGACAGTGGCGCTCCGGACGAGATCGAGTACGTCCCGGCCGACACCCAGCCGCAGGCCGAACCGCCCGCGGCACAGGAGAGCGGCCCGATCAGCCTGATCGCGAACAACATCGCCTGGGTCGGCGGTGGCGCGGTGCTCCTGCTGGTCGGCCTGATCGCGACCGCCCTGATGCGCAACCGCCCCCGCAACAACTGGCGGTAGTCCCAAGAACACGAAGAGGTGGGCCGGGGTTCTCCCGGCTCACCTTTCGTGTATCGGGATGCTGATTCAAACCGCGCCCTGACGGGAAAACTCACAATCACCAGCAGGCAGCACGTTAGATCACAGACAATAAGGGTAGCCTTACCTGCCGGAGATCGTCCCACCGGCAATGAGGTGCAGTATGGCGAACAGACCAGCGCGACCGGCCCATGAGGGCGTGGTCACTCGGGTCGAGCAGCTGACCCCGCACATGGTGCGAGTGGTGGTCGGCGGTGAGGCCTTGGCCGGGATCGAGGCCGGCCAGTTCACCGATCACTACATCAAGGTGATCTTCCCGCAGCCCGGTGCCGATTACCCGGAGCCGTTCGACATGGGTGCCATCCGCGAGACGATGCCACGCGAGACCTGGCCGTCGGTCCGGACCTACACGGTGCGCAAGTGGCTGCCGGAGATCCACGAGATGTGGGTCGACTTCGTGGTGCACGGCGACAGCGGCATCGCCGGACCGTGGGCCGCGCAGGCCAAGCCCGGTGACCCGTTCCGGTTCATGGGCCCCGGCGGGGGTTACGCCCCGAGCGCCGACGCCGACTGGCACCTGCTCGCCGGTGACGAGAGCGCCCTGCCGGCCATCGCAGCCGCGCTGGAGGGCATGCCCGAGGATGCCGTCGCTCGCGTGTTCCTCGAGGTCGAAAGCCCCGACGAGGAGCAGAAACTGTCGGCCGGCGCCGGCGTCGAGATCACCTGGCTGCACCGGGGCGCACGCCCGGTCGGTGTGCTGCTCTGCGACGCGGTGCGCACCGCGGTCCTCCCCGAGGGTCAGGGGCAGGTCTTCGTGCACGGCGAGGCGAACCTGGTCCGCGACCTCCGTGGATATCTGCGCCGCGAGCTGGCGATGCCGCTCGACCAGCTGTCCATCTCCGGATATTGGCGCAACGGCATGAACGAGGACGGCTGGCAGTCGAGCAAGCGCGAGTTCAACGAGCAGACCGAGCGCGAGCAGGAGACGCCCGCCTCGGTGTAAGCAGCGGTCAGCGTTTGTGACCGTACACACCCTGCCGCGCACCAGCCCGTGAGCAGGGCCATGATGTTTCCGTGGCATTACGGGAACAGCAGGCGATCACACGCCGCCAGGGTCGGCTCTTCATTCTGATCGCACTGTTGCTGGCGGCGGTGAACCTGCGGCTCGCCGTCACCAGCATCGGCCCGGTGCTCACCGAGCTGCGCACCGGACTCGGCATGTCCACGACCGTGGCGGGGCTGCTCACTTCCGTACCCGTGGTGTGTTTTGCGGCAATCGGCCTTGCCGCGCCTCGCCTGGCGCGACGGTTCGGCGCCGCTCGCGTGATCTTCGGCGGCCTCGCGCTGCTCACCGTGGGTCTCGCGACGCGCCCCTATGCCGGCGGCGTGGCGCTGTTCCTGCTGCTCAGCGCGGTGGCGCTGGCTGGCATCGCGCTGGTCAACATCCTGCTGCCGTCGATCGTGAAGGACCGCTTCCCGGACCAGGTCGGCACGGTGACCGGCCTCTACACGGTGGCGCTGAACGTCGGTGCGACCACCGCGGCAGCCGCGACCGTGCCGCTGACCAGCAGTTTCGGCGACGACTGGCGCCTCGGCCTGTCCTGCTGGGCGCTCGCCGCCGTGATCGCGCTCCCGCCCTGGCTCCTGCTGGCCCGCACCGCCCCCGCCCTCTCGGCTTCTCAAGATCAAAAGCCTTCTTCGGTACGCGTGACGCGCAGCCCTGTCGCGTGGGCCCTCGCGGTGTACTTCGGTATGCAGTCCACCTCCGCCTACGTGATCATCGGGTGGCTGCCGCAGATCTATCGGGACGCGGGGATCTCGGCGTCGAAGGCGGGCATCCTGTTCGCGGTGACGTCGTTTTTGGGCGTACCCCTGGGATTTGCTCTTTCGTCCCTGGCCGGCCGCACCCGGAGTCAGAGCTTGATCGCGCTGGTTCTCGGCCTGTTCGGGATGGCCGGCTGGGGCGGCCTGCTGTGGTCCCCCGGCGCGGCGCCCTGGCTGTGGGCAATCATGCTGGGCGTGGTGAACACGGCGTTCCCGCTGGTCCTGACCATGATCGCGCTACGCGGCAGCAACCCGGCGACGGTGGTCAAGCTGTCGGCGTTCGCCCAGAGCGTCGGCTACCTGATCGCCATCCCGGGCCCGTTCGTGATCGGCGCCCTGCACGACGCGACGGATGGTTGGCGCGCGCCGCTGGCGGTGATGGTGGCGTTGATGGTCCCCCAGATGATCGCCGGCTACCAGGCGGGCCGAAACCGCCAGGTCTAACCCGCCACCCAGCGGCCGGCGTCCTGCGGCCAAGTTCCCGTTACCGGGGCGAGCCGTAGCCCAGCCATGCCACCCAGGGCGAGCCGTAGCTCAGCCCTGTTATCCGGGTCTGGAAAGACGTATGGACGACGGCTCGCCCCGCGGAGCCGTAGCTCAACCACGCTATGAAGCCCCGATTACACCCCGGACGACGGCTCGCACCGCCAAGCCGTAGCTCAGCCACCTCATCAGGGCCCGATGACCTAGCTGGACGACACGAGCTGGCCTCCAGTGATCTCTTACGGCCGTTTTCACAACCCTGAGCACCAGCCAGACCGCCTGACGCTCACCGCAACGTGCCCCCACCCCGCCCCGCAGTCGCCGCCGCCCCGCAGCCTCCGCCCCGCAACCGCTCCCGCTCACGCTCACGCTCCACGGCGAACCCGACCACGCCGGCCTCTGCCCGACAATCTTGTGAGTTTGCGGCTGCTCCGTCGGCACAAGCTCACAAGATCCACACGACCAAACACCCTGGAAAGGGCAAGGACGCGCCAGCCCGACAGCGACCCCCTGCCGACACCCGGCGACGTACCGACACCACCTCAGCCATAGTGCTTCAACCCAGGCCAAACAGAACTCCACGGCTGACTCAACCGGCACACGTAAACCTGCGACGAAAGCTCCTCGTTCTCCACCCCGACCGAGTTATGAAGCCGAGCCTTCACCGCACAATTGCCCAGTTCCCGAGGCGCGGTCTCCACCACCGCCACCACCACACTCTTCCCCTTAGGCGGCGGCCCCAAGTCAAAAAGCGAATTATGTCCGCTGTAGACATCAGGCAACGCCAGCGACGGCCCATACCGATCCAGCGCACCGGCCTCCCCGTAATTCCCCGCGAACAGCACCGTCTTCCGCTGATCAGCATCGGACAGCCCGGCGTACACAGCACCGACCTGCCAGACGTACTCCCGCCACCCGATCTGATCAGCGACGGTCTGGTTGACCGCGACCACGAAGCTGTCGCCCAGATCCTCCTCAGGAATGGCCGGCAGCCCGGACACCACGGCAACAAGGGCAGAAACCGCCACACCCGTCCACAGGAAAACCTGCCGCCAACGCCGAGTCATCCACCGCGTGGTAGGCACCGCCCCGACTGCGAAAAGCGCGAGCAGCAACCCGACCGGGTAATACGCCTGCCCACCGGAGACCAGCACAAGGATCAGCAAGACCGGGTACGCGACCGCGATTGATCGCAGCCGCCGATCCCGGGCAAGCATCACGATCCCCGCGATCCACACCGGCGGCAGCACGATCAGGACGAACTGCAGAGGCACCACCATGAGCCGCTCAGCCCCGGAGACAGCGATCACCGAAGTCATCTGGACCTGCGGGAAACCATGAACCACCTGATAAACCACATTGGGCAGCCCGACCACGACGACAGCGGCCACCCCCATCCACAACATCCGGGACCGGAACACCGGCCGAGGCCCGGCCACCAGCAACCCCACCGCCAGGCTGACCAGCAGAAGCACCACCAGATGCTTGTTGTAGAGCCCGGCCCCGGCCGTCACCCCGGCCCACACCCACCCCTGCGACGAACCTTGCAAAGCCCGGATCACGAAGAACACCACACCGAGCCAGACCAGCAGATCGACAGCGGCCGTCGAGCTGACATGCGCGGCCGACAGCGGAAAAGCGCTCACTACCCCGGCCGCCGCGATCGACTGAGCGACCGCCCCTCCGCCCACCTCCCGGGCGATGACGGCGGCGACCAGCGCGGTCAACCCCAGCACCAGCGCGAACGGCACCCGCATCCCCCACACCGTGTCCCCGAAGAACTCGATGCCGAGCCGGGCGAGCAGCGGCGTGAACGGCGGCTGGTCGACATACCCCCACTGCGGGTGCTGGCCGAGCATCCGGAAATACAGCTCGTCGCGGTGGTAGTCGTACCGATTCGCAGTGATCAGAAGCAGCAGGGTGGCGCCGGCGGCTATCAGCCCGACCGGCCACCAGGCCAGCGGTCGGCGACCGACGATATCGATACGCTCAGTAGGGACAACGTCGCTCACCGCATTCACCACGCTCATACCGTACGAGAACGACGACGGCATCGCACGGGGGTGACATCATGAGAACCCGAAAGGTGTCGATGTCCATGAAGGACGGCGAGCCGTGCCCGAACCGGATCCGGAAACAGCGGCCGAGCAGGCCAGAGCCGGTGTGCGCGCCTGGGTGCGCGACGCCGGCAGCCGAAGCAGGACCCGGATCCACACCGCCAGCCCGTACGCGATTCTGGCACTCCTGACCGCCTCCGCCGTGGCACCGATCGCCGGCGCCGGGCTCGGAGCACCCGCCGAATTCGCGACCGCTTTAGATCAGATCGGCGGGATCGGCAGCAACGTCCTCGCCGACGCGATGGCCGACACCGCGAAAAAACTCAAGGACCCGGCCGACCAGGAACAGTGGCGCGACTCCCTCGCCACCGAGCTCCTGACCCGCCTCGCCGCCGCCGACAAAAACGCCGGCAAAAACGCCGACAAAAACGCCAGCGCGAACGGCCGCGCGCTCCACAAGGAGATCTCCCTGATCCTGCGCGAGGTCGACGCGATCAGCGCCGCGATCTCCGAGGCCGAGCTCACCGATGTGGAGCTCCGGCACGCCCTGGAGGCGGCGTTCCAGGAACTCGGCCTCGGCGTGCACGAGCTGCGCTGGATGCTCGCCGACGTCCGGGACAGCGTCGACGGCCTGCGCCAGCAGCTCGCCACGCAGAGCCTGCGACTGCACCGCGAGCTCGCCGAGGTCCGCCGCCACCTGATCGCCATCACCCGCGAGCAGCTCCCCGCCGACGACAGCCCGCCGGCCGACGTCCCTGGTGGTGCCGTCCCGCCCTACCCCGGTCTGGTCCACTTCGAACCGGAGGATGCCCCCTGGTTCCGCGGCCGTGAGCCCGAGGTAGCCGAGCTCCTCAGCCGCCTCGCCGAACAAGCCGCCGGCGGTCCACCCCTGGTCGTAACCGGCGTGTCCGGCGCCGGCAAGTCCTCCCTGGTCAGGGCCGGACTTCTGCCAGGCTTGGTGTCAGGCGCGCTAGGCGCGCAAGCTGCGGCTTGGCCGTGGGTCCTGACAAGCCCAGGGGTACGCCCCATCGCGCACCTGCGTGAACGTCTGAGATTCCTGGCCGCACCCGCGAGCAAGGGCATCGCAAAACCCGATCCACGGGCTTCCCTCGGCAAAGAGAAGCCGGCCTCCCCCGGCGAACAGAAACCGTCTTCCCTCGGCCGGCTGGCCGCCGAAGCCACCGCCGCCGGCCGCCGCCCGATCATCGTGGTCGACCAGTTCGAAGAGCTCTTCACCCAGTGCCCCGACCCCGCCGAACGCCTCGCGTACGCCACCGAGCTCGTCTCCGCCGCCCCGGCCATCGTGGTGATCGCGGTCCGCTCCGACTTCTACGCGGCCTGCGTGCAGCTGCCGCCACTGGCAAAGGTCCTGGCGGCCGGCCACATGGTGCTGGGCCCCCTGGACGCCGGCGCGATCCGCCGCGCCGTGATCGAACCGGCCGAGCAGTCCGGCCTCAGCGTTGAACCAGGCCTGCCCGACCTGCTGCTCCGCGACCTCGGCGCGGACGGGCGAAACGGATACGACCCGGGCACACTCCCACTGCTCGCCCACGCCCTGCGAGCCACCTGGGACAGGCGGGAGGGCATCCGGCTGACCGTGAGCGCGTACCGGGAGACCGGCGGCATCCGGCACGCGATCGCCGAGACCGCCGAACGGATCTACCTGGAGCTGCCACCCGACGACCGCGACCGCCTCCGCGACGCCCTGCTGGCCCTGGTCACGGTGACCACCACCGGCACCGCGGTCCGCAGGCGCGGCGAACGCGCCGCCGCCGACTCCCGAGTCCTGCGCCGCCTGGTGAAGGCCCGCCTGGTAACGGTCGGCGCGGACACCGTCGAGATCAGCCACGAGGCCCTGCTGACCAGCTGGCCCAGACTGGCCACGTGGGTGTCGGAGGCCGGCGAGGACCTGCTCCTGCGCCGCCAGATCACCGAGGCAGCCCAGGCCTGGTCCCGCTCAGGCCGCGACCCCAACCTGCTCCCCCAAGGCTCCCGCCTCCTGGCCGCCCGCGAACGAGCCGCCCGAAACCAAGCCGCCGCTCTCGACGAGACGGACGTGCTGGTAGGTGAATTTCTGGCGGCCGGTTGGGCCGCCGCCGAGCAGCAGGAAGCCGACCGCCGCCGGGTGACCAGCCGCCTGCGCCGCCTGATGGCCGGCCTGGGCGTATTCCTACTGCTCGCCGCAGGCGTCGGCCAGACTGAAGGCAGTCAAGTCTCGCCACCCTGCCCTTGATTGTGGACAATCTGGTGAGTGATGTTGTCCACCTTCTACACGAAGCCGATTCGCTGCTAGGTTAGCCTTACCTAACAACGAACGGAGCCGATGGCATGACCGCGCCCTTGGACAAGGAACGCCTGCGCCGGGACATCGCGGAGGTGCTGGACGAGGATCCCGCCGATCTCGGTGACGACGAGAACCTGATCGATCGCGGGCTCGACTCCATCCGTGTCCTGATGCTGTCCGCGCGCTGGCGTGAGGACGGTCACGATATCGGCTTCCTGGATCTGGCGGACGAACCGACCATCGCGGCCTGGGCTTCCGTCGCCGACAATTCAGCCGGCAAGCCAGCCAACAAATCAGCTGGTGAAGCGGCTGATAAAGCGACTGATATTGCGGCTGGTAAAGCAGCCGAGAACGTCAACCCGTGACCGGGTTCGGGCTGGCCGGGACGGTTGCTCTGGTGACCGGCGCGGGGCAGGGCATCGGCCGGGCGGTCGCGTGCGCGCTCGCCGGCGAGGGTGTCCGGGTGGCCGCCGCCGACCGGAGCAGTGACGGTGTCCAGCAGCTCGCGCAGGAGTACCCGGGCATCCTGCCGCAGGTCGCCGACGTCACCTCGGCCGAGCAGGTGGAAGCTGTTGTGGACGCCACCGAGAAGTTCCTCGGGCCGATCGATCTGCTCGTCAACGTGGCCGGCGTGCTGCATACCGGAGACGTCGTCAACTTTAATGATGACAATTGGCAGGACACGTTCGCGGTGAACGTCACCGGGGTGTTCCACGCGAGTCGTGCGGTGGCCCGGCGGATGGTTCCGCGCGGATCCGGCGCGATCGTGACCGTCTCCTCGAACGCGGCCGGCGTCCCGCGCGCCGGGATGGCCGCCTACGCCGCGTCGAAGGCCGCCAGCACCATGTTCACGAAGTCGCTCGGGCTTGAACTCGCGCCGTACGGCATCCGCTGCAACGTCGTCGCGCCCGGCTCCACCGACACCCCGATGCAGCGGGCGCTCTGGACCGAGTCCGGTCCCGCGCCGGTGATCGCGGGTGATCCGGCGACGTTCCGGGCCGGCATCCCGCTGGGCCGGATCGCCACGCCGGAGGACATCGCCGACGCCGTGATCTTCCTGGCCTCACCACGGGCCCGGCACATCACGATGCACGACCTCTACGTCGACGGCGGCGCCACCCTCCGAGCCTGACGCACCCGAAGTCGCCTGATTTCCAGGAACCACACCCACCCCAAGGGAGATCAACTGTGTCCGCCGTCAGCTCCACGCTCGACGGAGCCGGCCTGCTCGCCGCGTATCGGCCGGGCGCGTCGTCGGTGTTCGCCTCCCCGCGCGGCACCCTGCTCGCCGAGGGCGCCCGCGCCGTCGCCACCACCGTGCCCGAGGCGGAATCCCTGCTCCGGGCCGGTGCCCGCATCGTGCTCGGCGCCGCGCCGTTCACGCTGAACAGCCCGGCCCACCCGGCCCGCCTGGTCGTGCCGGTGAACCTGCGCCGCGCCGAGGCGGTCGGTGCCCGCGCCGCTGCCCCGGCGGCGCGACCGGTCGTGCCGGCGATCCCGGACGACGCCTATCTGGCCGCCGTGGCCCGGGCCGTCGCGGACATCGGGGCCGGCGCGTACACCAAGGTCGTCCTGGCCCGCACCCTGCGCATCGCGGCACCCGGCTTCGACCCGGCCCCGGTGGTACGCGCACTGGCCGCCGCCGGCAGCTACACCTTCGGCGTCGACCTGGGCGCCGGTCGCACCCTTCTCGGCGCCAGTCCGGAGCTGCTGGTCAGCCGCTTCGGGCGTACCGTCTCGGCCAATCCTCTGGCCGGAAGCATTCCGCGCAGCCTTGACCCCGCGGAGGACGCCCGCAGGGCGGCCGCTCTTCTCGCCTCCGCGAAGGACCTGCGGGAACACGCGTTCGCGAGCGAGGCGGTGGCCGAAGGGCTGAGGCCGTTCTGCCGGGATCTACGGGTGCCGAGCGAACCGGCGCTGACCGCTACGCCCACCATGTGGCACCTCGGTTCCCGGATCACGGGAGAGATCGCCGACCCGGGCGTCTCGGCGCTGGCCCTCGCGGCGGCGTTGCATCCCACGCCGGCGGTCTGCGGTACGCCACCGGCGGCCGCGCGGCGGGCGATCGCCGAGCTGGAGACGTTCGACCGGGGCTTCTTCGCCGGGATGGTCGGCTGGACCAGCGCGGACGGTGACGGCGAGTGGGCGGTCACGATCCGCTGCGCCACCGCCGGGCCGGACGGCCTGGACGTCTACGCCGGCGCGGGCATCGTGTCCGGTTCCGATCCACAGGCCGAACTGGCCGAGACCAACGCCAAGCTCGGCACGATGCTGAGCGCTCTGGGAGTGACCGATGTGGCCTGAGGATTTCGCAGCGCGTTATCGGGAGAAGGGCTACTGGATCGGGCAGACGTTCGACGACCTGCTCCGGGAGAGTGCCGCCGCGTTTGCCGACCGGGTCGCGATCGTCTCCGGGGAACAGCGGATCACCTACCGTGAGCTGCGGAATCGTGCCTCTCGGCTGGCCGCGGGCCTTTATGCGCGCGGGATCCGGCCGGGTGATCGGGTCGTGGTCCAGCTGCCCAACGTGCCCGAGTTCTTCGACGTGATCTTCGCGTTGTTCCGGATCGGGGCGCTGCCGGTCTTCGCCCTGCCCGCGCACCGGAGCGCGGAGATCGGGTACTTCCGTTCGCACACGTCGGCGGTCGCGTTCATCACCATGGATGTGTACGACGGCTTTGATCATCGGAGTCTGGCGGGGGACGGCCTGACGATCGTGGCCGGCGATCCGGGTGGGTTTATCGCCCTTGACACGCTTTACAGCGATGGCCCGCTCCCTACTGGGCCCAAGCCCTCGGACCTGGCGTTTCTTCAGCTCTCCGGCGGCAGCACGGGCCTGCCGAAGCTGATACCGCGAACTCACGACGACTACCTCTACAGCGTCCGAGCCAGTGCCCAGATATGTCGCCTGAATCAGGACAGCGCCTACCTGGTTGCCCTCCCGGTCGCGCACAACTTCACCATGTCCTCACCCGGTGTCCTCGGTGTCCTGCACACCGGAGGAACTGTCGTCCTCTCCACGACGCCCGACCCGGCCACGGCCTTCCCGCTGATCTCGGCGGAGTCGGTCACCATCACCGCACTGGTCCCGCCGCTGGCCCTGGTGTGGCTCGACGCCGCCGACCGGACGAAGCCTGACCTGTCCAGTCTGGAAACCCTCCAGGTCGGCGGCGCGAAACTCCTCGACTCGGTGGCCGAACGGATCCGGCCCGCCCTCGGATGCCGGCTCCAGCAGGTCTTCGGCATGGCGGAGGGTCTGGTCAACTACACCCGCCTGGACGACCCGGACGACGTGGTCCTGCACAGCCAGGGCCGGCCGATCTCCCCCGACGACGAGATCCGGATCGTCGACGACGAGGACTCCGACGTGCCGGACGGAACCGTCGGGCACCTGCTGACCCGGGGCCCGTACACGATCCGTGGCTACTGGAACGCCGACGATCACAACAAGGTCGCCTTCACCGAGGACGGCTTCTATCGCACCGGGGATCTGGTGCGGCGGCTGCCCGGCGGTTATCTGGTCGTCGAGGGGCGGGCCAAGGACCAGATCAACCGGGGTGGCGAGAAGATCGCCGCCGAGGAGGTCGAGGACCACCTGCTGACCCATCCGGCCGTGCACGACGCGGCGGTGGTCGGGATACCCGACGAGTACCTCGGTGAGCGGAGCTGCGCCTTCGTCGTGGTCAAGCCTGGGGTACGCGTACCCAAGCTCTCGGAGATCCGTGCCCACCTGCGCGACCGAGGTCTGGCCGCCTACAAGATCCCCGACCGGCTGCGGGTGGTGGAGCGGTTCCCGGTGACCGGCGTCGGCAAGACGAGCCGGCGGGAACTGCGCACCCTGCTCCGCGAGCTGATCACCACATCGAAAGGCTGAGCCGTGCTTCCCCGCATCACCCCGTACCACCTGCCCAGCGGCTTCACCCGGGCCGGCGGCAAGGTCCACTGGCGCGTCGAGCCGGCTCGGGCCGCGCTGCTGGTGCACGACATGCAGAACTATTTCCTGGCGCCGTTCGGGACCGCCGACAACGCGCTGCTCTCCAAGGTCGTCGGCAACATCGCGACGTTGCGGGAGCATGCCGGGCGTACCGGGATTCCGGTGATCTTCTCCGCTCAGCCGGGCGGTCAGTCCCGCTCGGAACGTGGGTTGCTCCAGGACTTCTGGGGTGACGGGCCGCCGGCGGATGCCCAGGCGCTGGCGATCACGGATGCGCTGCGGCCCGCGCCGGGTGACGTCGTGCTGACGAAACGGCGGTACAGCGCGTTTGTCGGCACCGACCTCGACGCGGTGCTCGGCGGGCGTGACCAGCTGATCGTCACCGGCGTCTACGCGCACATCGGGGTGCTGGCCACGGCGATGGACGCGTTCATGCGCGGCGTCCAGCCGTTCGTGGTGACCGACGCGGTCGCCGACTTCAGCCCGGCCCACCACGCCGACGCGCTGCGCCACGTGCAGACGCGCTGCGGCGTGGTCGCGTCCACCCGCGAGCTGACCGCCGACCTGCTGACCCCCGCATGACCCGGCTTGCGCTCGCGGTCGCTCCAGACCCCGAAACACGACCACGAGCGCAAGCCGAAGGGTGGTCAGCGGGGCAGCAGGGTGGACAGGGCGTTGCCGAAATGCTCGCGCCAGCAGAGGCGGTCGTGGCCACCGGCGAACTCGGTGTAGGTCAGCTCGTAACCCCGTGCCGTCAGCACGTCGCGCAGGTGGCGGTTGGGGCGCAGGTTCACCCACTCGTCCAGGCCGACCTCGACGTGCCAGCGGACCGGCCGCCGGTCGGCCAGCGCCACCTGATGCGCGAACCACTCGGCGTCCACATCGTCCGGTGTGCCGCTCTTCCACCAGAACGCGCCGGACTGGCTGAGCACGTTGCCGAACCGCTCCGGGTGGGTGAAACCGGCGAACGCGGCGGCCAGCCCGCCGAGGCTCTGCCCGGCGATGACGGTCCGGGCCGGGTCGGATGTCAGATTCAGATCATGCCCGGCCTCGGCGATCAGTCCGGTGGCGAGGAACTCGGTGAAGGCCGTGTCACACGCGTACTCACTGAATCGGGTCGGCTGATCCCCGCTCTCCGGCAGCAGCGCGACCAGCGGCGGGATCCGGCCGGCCGCGATCAGGTTGTCGAGCACGGGCGCCACCGGAAGCAGCGGACCCCAGATGTCACCGTCAAGCAAAACCATCATGGGGTACGCCTCAGCGTGGCCCCGATATCCCGCCGGCAGATAACGCCAGACCCGCCGCCCGCCGGCCTCGACCGTTTCCACGGTTCCCTCGGGCACCCCGGATCGACGCTCCCACCAGTGCGGCAACGGTGTCGCGGCGGGACCGGCAGCCACCGATTTGTGCGGCGGCCGGGACTGCCGCAGGGTCACCGGATTGAGCGGGTCGGCCACCAGGTTGGTCGCGACCATGCGCCAGTGCGCCGGGCCCAGCTCCAGCGGCTCGTGCTCCGACTCGTCCGGCGCGAAGTGGTAACTGCCCATCCAGTCGTCGCGTACCCGGTAGGTCAGGTGCCACAGATCCGAGCCGGGCAGCCGGCGCATCCGGGACCGGCCCAGGTCGGAACGGTCGGCCAGCTTGTTGACCAGCGCCAGCACGTCACGGGTGGGCCGCCGCTCGCGCCAGACGAAAGTGATCAGCGTGGCGTCGCCGTCCCGCTCGATCAGCGGGGTGCCGGCGTGTGTCAGCTCGGCCCAGAACCGTGCGACCGCGTCCGGGCCGTCGTCACGCAACCGCTGGATCCGCGGGCTGTCCACGATGGCCGGCGGCGCGGGGCGCGGAGTCCTCGGCGGGACCGACGTCGGCGGGACGATCTTCGGCCGCTCCACAGCCATGCACACCTCCACGACACCACTCACCTAGTTTGGTTAGGCTACCCTAACTATGGATGTTGATCACCGCCCCCTGACCGCTCCTCAGCAGGCGCTCTGGTTCGCCCAGCTCCTCGATCCTCAGAACCCGTCGTACCTCTGCGCCCACCGCATCACCATCGACGGTCCTCTCGACACGGACCGGCTCGCCGAGGCGATCCGGCAGGTCACCGAGGCCACCGACGTGCTGCGTACCGGCTTCGCCGCCGAGGGTGACCAGGTCTGGCGGATCGAGCAGCCGGCCACCGGACCGGAGATCGTGGATCTGCCCGGCGAGGCCGCCGTCCGCCGCTGGATCGACGCCGACCTCGCGGAGGCGCTGCCGCTCACCGGCGCGCCACTCGTTCGCCAGGCGGTGCTTCGCACCGGCCCGGAACAGGCCGTCTGGTACTTCCGGGCGCATCACATCCTGCTCGACGGGTACGCCTTCGCGATGGTCACCGAGAAGGTCGTGGCCGCGTACGCCGCGCTCGGCCGGGGTTCGACCTTCCAGGACGCTTTCCCGGCCGCGTTCCGGACCGTCGACTCGCTGGCTGAGGACGAGCGGGCCTACATCGCCTCCGACAGGTTCGCCGACGACCGCAGGTTCTGGCTCGACCGCCTCAAGAACACCCGCGAACCGGTCACCCTCAGTCAGCGGCCCGCGCCCACTTCCCATCGGTACGCACACCGGCACATCGAATTACCCGAGTCCACAGCCGACGAGTTGCGCGCCGCCGCCGACCGGCTAGGCGTCACGTGGGCCGAGGCCGCGTACGCCATCACCGCCCTCTACCTGCACCGGATCACCGGCGAGGCCGACCTGACCCTGGGCATGCCGGTCTCCGGCCGCCTCGGCACCGGCGCCGCGCGGGTGCCGGTCAGCGTGGTCAACGTCCTGCCGTTGCGCCTGGCGGCTCCGGAAGGCATCACTCTGCGTGCATTGGTCGCGGCCGTGCGGGACGAGTTGCGCGCCGTCTCGCGCCATCAGCGATATCGGTACGAGTGGCTGCAACGCGATCTCGGGCTGGTCGGTACCGGACGGCGACTGTCCGGGCCGCAGGTCAACGTCAAACCGTTCCGCCGCAGTCTCGACCTCGGCCCGGGCGTGTCCGCGCGGGTTCACTACCTCGCCACCGGACCGACTGAGGACCTTGAGGTCACCGTCGGGCTGGACGCCGGCACCGGGCGGCTCGACCTGACCGTCGACGCCAACCCGGACAGCTACAGCGACGAGGAACTCGACGGGCACTTCGCGCGGCTGATCCGGCTCTTCACCACGTTCGCCGACATCGGCCCGGACCAGGTGGTGTCCGAGGTGGACGTGCTGACCGACACCGAACGAGATCTCGTGCTCCGCGCCTGGAACGAGACTGCTTCGCGCGTACCCGAGAAGACCTTGACCACGCTCCTGGCGCAACAGGCCGCACGGACGCCGCATGCCCCCGCGGTCCGCGCGGAGGGCGTCGAGATCAGCTATGCGGAGCTGCATGAACGCGCTGACCGCCTGGCGCGGTGGCTTGCCGAGCGCGGTGCGAAACCCGGCACGCTCGTCGCGGTCGCGATCCCGCGCGGCATCGATCTGATGGTGGCGCTGCTCGGTGTGCTGCGGTCGGGCGCCGGATATCTGCCGCTGGATCTGTCGTATCCGGCCGACCGGCTGGCCTTCATGGTCGAGGACGCGCAGCCGGTCGTCGTGCTGCGCGAACTACCTTCCCGCTGCCCGGTTCCGCTGATCGAGATCGGCCAGGCGTCGCCTTCTGACACGGCCTATGCGATCTACACGTCGGGGTCGACCGGGCGGCCGAAAGGTGTGCTCGTCCCGCATCGCGGCATCGTGAACCGGCTGCTCTGGATGCAGCACGAGTACCGTCTGGCACCCGGCGAACGGGTTCTGCAGAAGACGCCGATCGGCTTCGACGTCAGCGTCTGGGAGCTGTTCTGGCCGCTGATCACCGGGGCCACCCTGGTCATGGCGAAGCCCGAAGGGCACAAGGACCCCGCCTACCTGGCATCACTGATCGTTCAGGAACGCGTCACGACGGTCCACTTCGTGCCGTCGATGCTGCGGGTCTTCCTCGGCGAGGAGGCCGCCGCATCCACCCGTGCGACGTTGCGCCGGGTGATCTGCAGTGGTGAGGAGCTGCCCGAGGATCTGACGCGGCGCTTCCACGCGGTGATCGGTTCCGGTCTTCACAATCTCTATGGACCCACTGAGGCCTCGGTCGACGTGACGTATCAGCCGGTGCTGCCGAGTGATCCGCCCGGGCCGGTGCCGATCGGGCGGCCGGTCTGGAACACCCAGATCTATCTGCTCGACGCGGGCCGCCGGCCGGTGCCGCCGGGTGTGCCGGGTGAGCTCTACATCGCCGGGGCGCAGCTGGCCTCCGGATATCTGAACCGACCGGCGCTGACCGCCGAGCGGTTCCTCGACGATCCTCTTCTCGGGCGGCTCTATCGGGCCGGTGACCTGGCTAAATGGCGTTTTGACGGGACGATCGAGTTCCTCGGCCGCACCGACGGACAGGTCAAGATCCGTGGATTCCGGGTCGAGCTCGGGGAGATCGAAGCACTGCTCAACGAGCATCCGGCCGTGGGGCGGGCGGCTGTTGCGCTGATTGACGGGCGGCTTTGTGCGTACGTAGTGGGTGATCTTGATCTTGAAGGGGTTCGGGCGTATCTTGCGCCGCTTGTGCCGGACCACATGCTGCCCGGCGCCGTGGTGGAAATGAGTGAGCTGCCGCTGACGCCCAGCGGAAAGCTGGACCGGCAGGCGCTGCCGGCACCGGCTGCGGCTGTTTCCGGTGGCACGCTGCGGACGCCGGCGGAGGTGGCGGTCGCGCGGCTGATGGCCGAGGTGCTGGAGGTGCCGTTGCCGGGGCCGGACGACAATTTCTTCGATCTGGGTGGGCATTCGCTGCTGGCGGTGACGCTGGTGCAGCGGATCCGGGCTTCGCTGGGGTCGGAATTGTCGCTGGCAGCGGTGTTCGCGGCGCCGACGGTGGCGGGGCTGGCGGCGCGTCTCGATCCTTCAGTGGCCGGCACCGATGGGCTGGGTGTCGTGCTGCCGCTGCGGGCGGGATCCGGGCCGGCGTTGTTCGTGGTGCATCCGGCGGGTGGGTTGGCCTGGTGTTATTCGGGTTTGCTGGCGCATCTGGATCCGTCGGTGGCGGTTTACGGGATCCAGTCGCCGGCGTTCACGGCTTTTATTGATGACTCGGCTTCCCTTGCGGAGACAGCCGCCCGCTATATCACGGAAATTCAGGATATTCGGCCGGGTGGGCCCTATGCGCTGGCGGGGTGGTCGATCGGGGGCGTTCTCGCTCAGGAGATCGCGGCGGCGTTGCGGGCGGCCGGTGAGGAGGTGTCGATGCTGGCGCTGCTTGACGCGTACCCCAGTGATCAGTGGCGTGACCTGCCCGCGCCGTCGTCCGAGGACGCGTTGCGGGCGCTTCTTCACATGGCGGGGCGCGACGAGTCCGCTGTCGGCGGGCCGCTCACTGTGGAGTCCGTGGTCGGGGTTCTGCGGCGGGCGGACAGCCCGCTCGCCGAGCTGGGCGACGACGTGCTCGCGAAGATCCCGCTGGTCGTGGCCGAGAACGCGCGGATGATGCGCGAGCACCAGCACCGCTTCTACGACGGCGACGCGCTGATCTTCGTAGCGGCGGCGCCCCGGGCCGAGGACTGGTTGTCGGCGTCCGCGTGGGGGTCGTACATCGGTGGTGAGGTGGTTGTCCGTGAGCTGGACTGCACCCACCCGGGCATGGTCTCCCCGGCCGCCCTGAAGATCATCGCCAACGACCTGAACCCCCACCTAGCCGGCTGAACACCGAGGTCCCCGGGCCGGCTTAACACCACGGCTGCCGGCTGCACAGGGCGGCGGCCCTGGTGTGCAGCCGGGGATTTACCAGCGGCCGGCTTTGCGTTGGGCGGCCAGTAGCCAGACCAGGTAGACGCCACCGAGGGCCGCCGTCAGCACCCCGACCGGAAGGGCGACCGGGGCGAACAAGCGCTGGGCCGCCAAGTCGGCCAGTGCCAGCAAGGCTGCGCCGGTCAGCCCCGCTACCAGCGGTGATGCGTCTGGGGAGCGGGTCAGGCGGCGGGCTACCTGGGGCGCGGCCAAGGCGATGAAAGGGACCGGGCCGGCCGAGGCGGTGGCTACCGCGGTCAGGGCTACGGCACCGATCAGCAGGGCTCGGCGTACGCGTTCGATCGGTACGCCCAAACCCCCGGCCGTGTCATCGCCCAGCGCCAGCGTGTCCAGTGGACGGGCCAGGCACAGCACCGCGACACCGCCAAGAGCTACCGCGACGCCCACCGGGATGGCGTGTTCCCAGCCACGGCCGTTGAGGCTGCCGGTGAGCCAGACCGCGGCCTGCATCGCGTCGCCCAGATCCGCTCTTGTCAGCAGATATCCGTTGAAGGAGGCGAGCACCGCGCTGGCCCCGATCCCGACCAGCACCAGTTGTCCCGGGCGGACGACGCCGTCCGTTACCGCCAGCAGGTAGACCAGCGCGGCCACCACCAGGCCGCCGATGACCGCGCTGCCGGCGATCACCAGGCTGCCGCCGCCGAGCAGCAGGATGCCGATCAGCGCGCCGGTTGCCGAGCCGGTGGTGAAGCCGATGATGTCGGGGCTGCCCAGCGGATTACGCGAGAGGCTCTGGAAGACCGCGCCGGCCATGCCGAACGCCATCCCCACGAAGAGCGCGGTGAGCACCCGGGGAAGGCGCAGGCCGTAGACGGCGAACTCGGACGCCCGGTCGCCGTGACCGCTGAGTGTGGCGAGCACTTCGGACACACTCAGCGGATAGTCACCGACGGTGAGGCTGTAGACGGCGGTCGCGGCCGCTACCAGCGTGATCAGCAAGCCGGCCAGCACGGCGCGCGGCGCGAACCGCGTCGAGACCGGCCCGACCCGCAGGACAGCGGATCTCATGCGGGAACTCGCAACCGCCGGACCAGGTAGATGAAGAGCGGCGCCCCCACCATCGCGGTCACCACCCCGGTTTCCAGCTCGCCCGGCCTCCCCAGGACCCGCCCGGTCACGTCGGCGATCAGCAGCAGGCTCGGTGCGGCCAGCGCGGAGAACGCCATCAGCCAGCGTTCGTCGGCGCCGACGATGAAGCGGGCCGCGTGCGGTACGGCCAGCCCCACGAACCCGATCGGCCCGGCTGCGGCGGTCGCCCCGGCGCTCAGGGCTACGGCCGCTAGCGCCGCGGTTCCGCGTACCACAAGGGGGTTTGACCCTAGTGACCGACTTTGATCGTCGCCGAGGGCGAGGGTGTTGAGCGCCGGGCCGATCGACGCCGCGAGCAGCAGGCCGCCCGCGAGGAACGGCGCCACCTGCCAGAAGACCGGCATGCCGCGGTCGGCGAGGGCACCCACGGCCCAGAAACGGAACTGATCGAAAGCGGTCGAGTCGAAAAGCACTACGGCTGAGGTGAAGCCGGTCAGCGCGGCGCCTACGGCGGTTCCGGCCACGGCGAGGCGGGCCGGTGACTCCTTGATCCGGCCGCCTCCGCCGAGCAGGTAGACCAGCGCGAAAGCGCCGCCGGCGCCGGCCATCGCGAACCAGACGTACCCGGCCGGTGCGGTCACACCCAGGAAACTCATTGCGCTGACGATCGCCGCGGCGGCGCCGGCATTCACGCCGAGCACGCCCGGCTCGGCGAGCGGATTGCGGGTCAGCGCCTGCATCAGACATCCGGCGACGCCGAGAGCGGCGCCGACAAAAACCCCCAGGAGGGTACGGGGTAACCGCAGATCGCGAACCGCGACAGCGTCAGAGCTACCGTCATAATCGGTCAGCGCAGCCCACACGTGTCCGAGTGGAACCGGCCTGGCCCCGAGGGCGACACTCGCCACCACAGCGATCAGAAGCACCACCCCGGCAAGAGCGAGCGCGATAAAGCGACGGCTGGAGGAAGCGCGACGAATAGCCGGCCGGGCCGACAGGATCGTCACGCAGATGCCCGCCGGCGACGCCGTTCGATCAGCAGCAACGCGATCCCGGCGATCGGCAGCGCGATGGTCCCGGCCAGCAGCGGACCAGCGTCAATGCCCGTTTTAGGCAGCGTGTTCCCAGAGGAAACAGACGCGGCGGCGGACGCCGACGCGGAAACCGACGCCGCCGGGGAAGAAGACGACGCCCCGGTGACGGCGAAATATCCGCTCGCCAGGCTCCGCGCCGGCGAGTCGTTCTCCTGCCCGGACCCGGCCAGGAACCGCAACCAGTGCTCAGCCCCCGCCTTCGTGGCCGCCGGCACCGTCACCGTCCCGGAGATCGCCCCGCTGTCGCTGGCGTTCACGGTCCGCAGAATGTCCACATCGTCCAGCTTGATCGTGACAACCTGGCCACGACCGCTGTCATTGACGAACCCGGTTCCGGTGAACCGGATCGTCTTACCCGCCACCACACTGCTGGAGGCGAGCGACACCGTCGCACCAACCGGGTTCGACGGCCGAGGCGCAAAAACCAAAGCCGAAGCAGAAGCAGAAGCCGGCCCACCGGTAATAACGCCGGCGAAGACAAGAGCAACGATGACGGCGACTCTCATGAGAGATCCTTAGTTGAGAAGAGCTGTGCCGAGCTGGTCGAGGATCACGGTGGCGGCGAACGGGCCGCCCGCGCTGGCCCACGCGGAGCCGTCCACCGGGATGACGTGCTTGTTGC
The DNA here is from genome assembly GCF_003259845.1 of Actinoplanes lutulentus. Lineage (GTDB taxonomy): Bacteria > Actinomycetota > Actinomycetes > Mycobacteriales > Micromonosporaceae > Actinoplanes > Actinoplanes lutulentus. The sequence continues at coordinate 76,967 of NZ_QLMJ01000005.1, read as the reverse complement.
GGTACGCCGTGAGCTGCGTGAACCCGGGAGTCACGAGCGCGTCGTCCTGGAGCATCTTCGCGCTGGCCTCGACGCCGACCGCGGTTCCGGTATTGCCGCCCTGCGGGTTCGTCGCGCCACCGAGGGTGCCGAAGAACATCCAGTCCGCGTCGAGCTGGTCGAGGTTCTCCCGGCTGACCGGCGTGGAGTGGCCGAGACCGTCCTTGTCCTGTGCGGCCGGGCGGCGCAGGCCGACGTCGGCGACCACCTTGCTGGGCGGCAGCTCCTTGAGGATCACCGAGGGCTGGCCGGTGCCCCAGCGGACGATGCTGACCGTGTCGTCGGCGTGGTCGCCCAGCTTGCCGCGGATCTCGTCGACCCGGCTGGCGTACCCGGCCAGGACCTTCTCGGCCTCGGCACTCTTGCCGAGCACCTCGGCGAGGCTGGTGAACGCGCCTTTCCAGTCGGCGGCCTTCTTGCTCACGAAGACCGTGGGCGCGATGCCGGCGAGCTTGCCGAGGACCGATTCGTCGGCGGCCACGGTGCCGTCGGTGACGATAAGGTCGGGTTTGAGCACGAGGATCTGCTCGATGTTGGGCCCGGCGACGGAGGCGACGATCGGGATCCCGTCGGCCTGGTCGCTCAGGTAACCGGGCACACTTCCCTGCCCACGGCCGCTCGTGGTGCCGACGACGTCGACGCCGAGCGCAAGCGCGCCGTCCAGTGTGGGCTCGCTGAGCGCGACCACCCGGGCCGGGCTCCGCGGAACGGTCACGCTCACACCGTTTCCATCCACGACGGTACGCCCGTCAGCACCCGTGGAGTCGCTTGCGGAACCGGATGTGCAGGCGGTCAGGGCCATTCCGAGAACACTCACGACAGTCAAAACGCGCAAGCCGCGTGTTCCCACCGATGCCCTCCAAAAGCTTCAGGTGACCAGCTGCACTCTGTCTAGCTGGCCGACGTTAGGTTAGCCTAACCTCCTTCACGATTGTGATGACCTTTTGGTCAACAATCTCACTCACAATCGGAAAGGACCTCGCCTTGAACCCCTCACGACCTCCTATATGGGCAGCGGTCATCACCGGCCTGGTCGCCGCCGTCGCGGTCGCCGCGCCGGCGCTCGCCGCCGATCCGCGGCCGGACAACGCCAGCGGCGCCACCGTCGCGCTGGTCTCCACCACGACCACCCCGGGCGGGAAGGTCAACTTCACCGGCACCGGTTTCGTCAACACCGACGGCACCGGCTCGGTGGTCATGGTGAAGATCGACGACGGGGTGGTGCGCGACGCCGCCGGCTCCGACGTCTTCGCCGAGGTGAAGGCCGCGGACGGCACCGGCACGGTCACCGGCTCGGTCACCCTGCCGGCCTCGGTGACCGGTTCCGGTCACTGGCTGCGGATGCTCACCGGATCCGGTGCGGCCGGCGACGCGGTACGCAGCGTGCACACCGAGCTGTTCACCGTGGAAGCGGCCGCGGCCACCCCCGCGGTGACCCTCGCCTCCGACACGGTGACGGCGGGCGCGAGCCTGACCGCTTCCGGCGCCGGATATCCGGCGTCCACAACGGTCACCGTGAAGCTCGACAAGACCACGATCCTGACCACGTTCACGAGCGGCGCCGACGGCACGTTCGCCGGTCAGGCCGTACCGGTGCCGGCGACCGCCGCGGAGGGCGCGCACACCCTGCACTTCCTCGCCTCCCCCGGCGTCAGCGTCCAGGTGAGTTTCACCGTCGCGGCCGAGGAGACCGAGGAGCCCGGCGCGGTGTCGGCGACCGTGACCATCACGGCCAGCGTTCCGGACACCGGCGCGCTCGCCATCAAGGTCAGCTCCGGCTCGGTGGCGCTGAGCACGCCGCAGGTCACCTCCGAGCTCGACGCCCTGGTCTCCACCGGCGCGCTGCCGACCGTCACGGTCAGCGACCTGCGTGCCGCGAACCCGGGCTGGAGCGTCTCCGGCCAGATCGGTGACTTCACCGGCACGGCCGGAACCGTCGACGGCAAGTACCTCGGCTGGACCCCGAAGGTCGTCACGACGTCGGCGGGCCAGCAGGTCACGGCGGGTTCCGCGGTCGCCGCGGGCACCGGCCTGAAGTCGGCGTCCGCCCTCGCGACGGCGGCGTCCGGCGCCGGCCGGGGCACCGCGGCACTCGGCGCGGGTCTCGAACTGCGCCTGCCCACCACCACGGCGCCGGGTGACTACTCGGCGACGCTCACCCTCACCGCCATCTAGTTCGGCGCACGACAACCGGGACGGGCCGCGAATCCTGTCCCGGTTGTCGTTGGTAAAAGACCGCGAAGGAATCGATGTGTCCAGGACTGCCGCCGCGCTCACCGCGCTCACGCTGCTCGCCGCGCCCACGCCCGCGTCCGCCGCTCTCCCCGCGACAAGCACCGCGGAAGCCGCGAAAAGCGCCGTGAAAACCGCGACAAGCACTGCGAAAGCCGCGAAAGCCGACGCCGCCTGGTCCGTGCAGCCTTCGAGCAAGACCGGCCCCGGCAACCGGCCGTTCTTCACCTACGACCTGGTGCCCGGCGGCACGGTCACCGATTACCTCGCGGTCACCAACCTCGGCACCGCGGAGATGACCTTCACGGTGTACGGCAGCGACGCGTTCACCACCGCGTCCGGCGGATACGACCTGCTCCCGGCCACCCGCGAATCCACCGACGTCGGATCATGGATCGAGCTCGGCGCGAAAACGGTGACCGTTCCGGCCCGCTCCCGCGCGGACATCCCGTTCGTGCTGAAGATCCCAGAGAACGCCACTCCCGGTGACCACGCCGGCGGCATCGTCGCCTCGATCACCACGGCCTCGGCGGACGCCACCGGCAACACCACTCGCGTCGAGCAGCGCGTCGGCACCCGTCTCTACCTGCGAGTCACCGGCGACCTGCATCCCGGCCTGCGGGTGGACGATCTGCGCGCGACCTATCGCACGGGGTGGCGGCCGTTCACCGGCGACCTCGAACTGTCATACACCGTCCGCAACACCGGGAACACCCGCATCACGCCGGGCCAGTCGGTCACGGTCGCCGGCCTCTTCGGCCTGGCGGCCGATTCGGCCCACCCCGACGCGTTGCCCGAGCTTCTGCCCGGTGCGGCTCTGGAGCGCACGGTACGCGTAACCGCCCGCCCAGCCCTACTCCGCCTGACCGCAAGTGTCGAGCTGTCCTCCCCTGACCGCGCCACCGCGAAATCCACTGTGGGCGTGTGGGCCTGGTCCTGGTACTACCTGCTGATCCTGCTCCTGGCAGCCGTCGTGACCTGGGCAGTCAGACGCCGCCGAAAGGTGAGGGCATGAGAAGAGCGGCCACGCTCACCGCCGCGCTGGCACTCCTGGCACTCCTGGCCATCCCCGGATCAGCCTCGGCGGCCGGCCCCGCCATCACTGTCGATCAGAAGACCACTCTGATCGGCGACACCATCACCGTCTCGCTCACCGGCTGGCCGGCCGGTGTCGTCACCGCTTCCCTCTGCGGCAACGAGGCCCGGGACGGCTCCGCCGACTGCGCCGTGCAATCCGCCTCGTCCACCTCGGTGCCCGCCACCGGCAAGGCCGGCCTCCGGTTGCGCGTCTCGGCCCCGCCGGTCGGCTGCCCGTGCGTGGTCCGCGCGTCGACAATCACCGGCGAGAAGATCGCCGACACCCCGATCGACGTGACCGACGTGGCGGACGCCGCCACGGTCACCGCCACCACCGGCGACGCGGAGCTCACCGTCCTGGACGCCGGCGTGCGGAACCGCTGGACCCTGTGGTCGCTGCTCGGCGGTACGGCATACCGGACGATGACGGTGACCGTGCGCAACGAGGGGACCGCCGCCTCCCCCGGGTCCGAGTTGAGCCTGGACCTGGGCCGGGCCGCTGGATCCGAGGCGATGAAGGCGCTGCCGATCGGGCCGCTGGCACCGGGTGCCGAGCTGCGGCTGGAGATCCCGTTCGCGGTGGCAGCCCCGGCGGCCGGCCGATATCAGCTGACCGGGCGGATCGACGGCACGGCCGGCACCGAAGCCACGTTCACCACGAGCACCGCGGTGTGGCCATGGCTGCTTTTACTCGTACCCCTGGGTCTGATTTTGATCGTCAGGGCGGCAGCGTCGCTGAAGCGGATGTCGCCGCTGCGAGCCGGTGGGGCCGGGTTGATCGCGGCGGGTGGGCTCTGTGCGGTGGTGCTGGCGGCGCAGACGCTGTTGCCCGGGCCGGAGACGGCCGGCGCGCAGGCGGCGCTGGACAGTCAGCTGGCGGCGGCGTGGGCCGGTGCTCCGGCCACCGAAGCGAAGAACCACGACACGACGACCGTCACCAGCCTGGACCAGCCGGCGCCCGTTCAGGGGCAGCCCTTTGCGGTGCTGCACGTGCCTCGATGGCATGCCGAGTACACGATCGTCGAGGGTGTCAGCACTGCTGACCTGCGGAAAGGGCCCGGGCATTATCCGGGGAGCGCGCTGCCGGGGCAGATCGGGAACATGGCCGTAGCCGGGCATCGCGGGCCGGCGGGACTGCCTTTCAACGACATCGACACCCTGCGCGCGGGCGATCCGATCATGGTGGAGACCGCGACGAGCATGTATGTCTATCGCGTTCAGCGGCACGTGATCGTGCCGCCGACCCGGGTGGACGTGGTCGCGCCGACCCCGGAGAAACCGGGCGTGGAACCGACCGTGGCGATGCTGACGCTGACCGCCTGCCATCCGAGGTTCTCGTCGAAACAGCGCTACATCCTCTTCGCGGTACTGGACGAGGTGACGGCGAAGTCTCAGTGATCAACCGTGACGGCGGTGACGACGAGACCGTGTTCGATCACCCAGCGGCCGGTGATCTTTTCAAAAGGCCCATCGATCAAGATCTCCGCCCGGAACAAACCTCCGGGGTCGATGATCAAGTGAGCGTCGGTGAAACCCAGCCAGGTCCGGGCCACCGGATACCAGGCCTTGTACACCGACTCCTTGGCGCTGAAGAGCAGCCGATCCCAGTGCACCGACGGCTCCGACTTCGCCAGAACCGCGAGGTGTTCCTGATCCTGTGCGGTGGTCACCGCGGGCAGGACACGCGGTGGCAGCGGGGCGTGCGGTTCGGCGTCGATCCCGAGACCGCGTACATCAGCGGTAACGGCGACCGCCGCGGCGCGATATCCGGCGCAGTGGGTGATGCTGCCGGTCACCCCATCGGGCCAGAGCGGCTCGCGGCGGGGGCCGGGGCGGATCGCGACCGGCGCCTGACCGAGAAGGGCCAGCGCCTCGCGGGCGCAGCGGCGGGCCGTGAGGAACTCGCGGCGGCGGCCCGGCACCGCTGTCGCGATCAGGTCTTCCTCGCCGGGAAAGCACGGTTCGCTCGGGTCGTCGGTGAACGCCTCGGCGGTACGCACCGATGACGGCAGCAACAACTCCAGCACCGACGGAGTGTCCCACCCCGCACGGGGTGGGACACCGTCGGCCTGCCTCAGTTGGCGGGGTCGATCTTGTAGATGAAGTCCACGCCGTCGGTGCCGGCGCCGGACTTGTCCACGGCGTACGCCTTGCCGTTCGCGGTCTCGATGTGGTTCGGGTTCGCGGCCGTGGCGATGTTCTCCTCGACGACGGCCGTCTTGGCGTCGACGATCGTCACGGTGGCGGCGGTACGGTTCGCCACCAGGACCGTGCCGGACCGCTCCTCGTACGCGACGGAGAGCGCACCCGCGCCGGTCGGCACCTCAGCGGTGACCGTGCCGGTCTTCAGGTTGACGAACGAGACGCTGCCCGCGGTCTGGTTCGCGGTGTACGCGGTCTTGCCGTCGTCCGACAGGTCGATCGAGATCGGGCCGTCGCCGGTCGGGATGAAGCTCGGGGTCTCCGACTTCGGCGACACCACGATGATCCTGTCGTTGTTGAGGTCGGCGGCGTACAGGTTGCCGCTCTTCTCGTCGACGACGAGGCCGGTCGGGCCGGCGCCGGTCACCACGACCCGCTTCTTCTCGACCAGGGTCTTGCTGTCGTACGCGACCAGCTCACCCGAGGTGAACGCGCTGGCCCACACGGTGTTGTGCTTCTCGTCGACGACGATCTCACGGGCGTGCGGCACGTTCGCGAAGCTGGCGACGTGCGCACCGGTCCGCTGGTCGTACACGGCGACGGCGTTGTTGCGGGTCGCGGTCACCCAGACCCGGTTGTACTCGTCGTCGACCGCGACACCGTAGACGGCCTCGAGGGCGCCGGTGGTCTCGTTGGTGACCGGCGGGGTGATGGTGGCCTCGACGGCGAGCGTCTTCGGGTCCACCTTGAGGAGCGCGGAGCTGAGCACCGGCGGGCGGCCGACGGCGGCGGTGACCCAGATGGCCTTGTTCCGCTGCGAGTAATCGGACTGGTACAGACCCTTGATCAGGTCGGCGGACGTGACCGTGGTGACGTCCTGGTGGGCGGTCGCGGTGCCCGGAACAGCCAGCACACCGGTGGCGGCGGCGAGGACGGCGGCTGCCGCCAGGCGACGGGTGGTTACAGACATGGTGCTCCTAACTGAGGCGCCCTCGGTGGAGAGCGGTCATGCATCAACTTAGGAGAGGCTTACCTAACTTGCATCACCCTGACCGTCCTTTGTAATCAGGACCATAGATTGTTGACAAAACACTGAGCAATCTTGTCCATGAAGGCGTCTGCGGAGAACGCGAGCCATCTGAAACCCGGACGCGGCACAATGGCGGCATGGATCTTCGACAGGGCATCGGTCTTCGCAAACTCGGCAAGACCGTCGATGAGTTCCAGCAGGACCTGTTGAGCAACCTCTACTTCCGGCGCGGCACCACGGTCGAATCGGCTAGCCCGCGGGACGCGTACGAGACGCTCTCCCTGACCGTTCGTGACCATCTCGCCGAGAGACGCGCGCGCACCGCCGCCGCGCACTACGCCAGCAACCCCCGCTGGGTCTACTACCTCTCCGCCGAGTTCCTGCTCGGCGCCCAACTCGAACAGAACCTCCTCTACTCCGGCACCGGCGAGATCGCCGGGCAGGCGGTCAAGGCACTGGGCCGCACCCTGGAGGAGCTGGAAGGCCTGGACGTCGAGCCCGGCCTCGGCAACGGTGGCCTCGGCCGGCTCGCGGCCTGCCTGGTCGACTCGATGGCCACCCGCGACATCCCCGCGGTCGGTTACGGCATCCGCTACGACTTCGGCATCTTCAAGCAGTCGCTCAGCGACGGCGCGCAGGCCGAGCGCCCGGACGACTGGGCGTTCCAGGGCAACCCGTGGGAGTTCCCGGCGCCGGACGACCGGCAGACCGTCGGCTTCTACGGGCACACCGAGCCGGTTCCCGGGTCGTCGACCCGCAAGAAGTGGGTCCCCGGTGAGATCGTGCTCGGCGAGCCCAGCCACATGCTGGTGCCCGGTTACGGCACCGACACCGTGAACATCGTCCGGCTGTGGCGCGCGCGGGGCAGCGAGGCCTCGTTCGACCTGAGCCGCTTCTCCGCCGGGCAGTACGCCGAGGCCGTGCAGGAAGCGGTCCGCGCCGAGAACATCAGCAAGGTCCTCTACCCGGACGACAGCACCGAGCTGGGCCGCGAACTGCGCCTCAAGCAGCAGTACTTCCTGGTCTCCTGCTCGCTGCGGGACATCATCCGCCGGTTCCGGCTGCGCAACTCCAACTGGGACGAGTTCGCCGAGAAGACCGTCATCCAGCTCAACGACACCCACCCGACGATCGCGATCCCGGAGCTGATGCGGCTGCTGGTCGACGAGTACGAGCTGGAGTGGGACCGGGCCTGGGCGATCACCCGCAAGACGTTCGCGTACACCTGCCACACGCTGCTGCCGGAGGCCCTCGAGACCTGGCCGGTGCACGTCTTCGAGCGGCTGCTCCCGCGCCACCTGGAGATCATCTATCTGATCAACATGCTGTTCCTGCGCGAGGTCGAGGAGCGGTTCCCAGGTGACAACGACCGGCTGAGCCGGATGTCGATCATCGGCGAGCAGCCCGAACGCCGGGTACGCATGGCGAACCTCGCCGTCGTCGGCACCGAAGCCGTCAACGGCGTGGCCGAACTGCACTCGAAACTGCTGCGCGAGACCGTTCTCAACGACTTCGCCGATCTCTGGCCGGCGAAATTCCAGAACGTCACGAACGGCATCTCACCCCGCCGTTTCGTCAAGCTGGCGAACCCGCGTCTCTCCGACCTGATCACCGAATCGCTGGGTGACGACGGCTGGCTGACCGACCTGGAACGCCTGGCCGAACTCGAATCCTTCGCCGGCGACGCGTCCTTCCAGGAACGCTGGCGTTCGATCAAGCGGGCCAACAAGGTCGACCTCGCGGCCGGCGATCCGGACTCGCTCACCGACGTGATGATCAAGCGCTTCCACGAGTACAAGCGCCAGCAGCTCAAACTGCTGCACATCATCACCCAGTACCAGCGGATCCGGAACGATCCGAACGGCGACTGGATTCCGCGTACCGTGCTCTTCGCCGGCAAGGCCGCCCCGGCCTACCACGCCGCCAAGAACATCATCCGGCTGATCAACGCGGTGGGTGCCACGATCGCCGCTGATCCGGTCGTCTCGCCGTACCTGAAAGTGGTTTTCGCGGAGAACTACAACGTCACCCTCGCCGAGCAGATCGTGCCGGCCGCCGACCTGAGCGAGCAGATCTCGCTGGCCGGCAAGGAGGCGTCCGGCACCGGCAACATGAAGCTCGCCCTCAACGGTGCGCTCACGATCGGCACCCTGGACGGCGCGAACATCGAGATCCGCGCCCGGGTCGGCGAGGAGAACTTCTTCCTCTTCGGCCTGGACGCCTTCGAGGCCGCCGAACGCAAGATCTCCGGTTACCGCCCGGCCGACCACTACGAGCAGGACGCCGAACTACGCCAGGCCATCGACGCGATCAACGCGGGCGTCTTCGGCGACGTCGGCCACGACGTGGCCGGCTCGCTGCTCGGCCACGACGAATACCTCACGCTCGCCGACTACCGCTCCTACATCGACTGCCAGGACGCCGTCGAGGCCGCTTGGCGCGACCCCGATCACTGGACCCGCATGTCGATCCTCAACACCGCACACAGCGGCTTCTTCTCCGCCGATCGCACGGTCGCCGATTACGCAGCCCGCATCTGGCGCGTCACGCCAGTCCGCGTCTGATTCGGTACGCGCAAAGCACAGGTACCGCGGTTTTCCAGCGCGACCATCTGCCGGTGCGAGGCCGTCACGCGGCCATCGCTACCGGTGGGCGGTCGCGCTTCTCCTATCAAGTTTGTAGGCATAGTATGACTTCCATGAGCGTCACCGATGAGCTGCTCGCCAACGCCGAGCGTTACGCCGCCACCTTCGACAAAGGCGACCTGCCGCTGCCGCCCGCCAAACGCGTCGCCGTCCTGGCCTGCATGGACGCACGCCTCAACCCGTACGGCATCCTGGGCCTCACCGAAGGCGACGCCCACGTGATCCGCAACGCCGGCGGCGTCGTCACCGCCGACGAACTGCGCAGCCTGGCGATCAGCCAGCGCCTGCTCGGCACCGTCGAGATCATCCTGATCCACCACACCGACTGCGGCATGCTGACCTTCACCGACGACGGATTCAAGGCCGACATCGAGCGCGAGGTCGGCATCAAACCGCCCTGGTCCGCGGAGGCCTTCCCCGACCTCGACGCCGACGTCCGCCAGTCGATCCGCCGCATCCTCGACGACCCCTTCATCCCGACAAAGACGTCAGTCCGAGGCTTCGTCTACGACGTACAAACCGGCAAGCTACGCGAAATCCTCTAACCAGCACGCCCGCCACCCCACACAACAGGCCGACTGCACCCCGCACTCGCCGCGCCCCGCTCTCGGCGTGACGCGCACTCGGCGTGGCCAGCTTCTCAGCGTGACGCGATCTCTGCGTGGTGCGCTCTCGGCGTGGTGCGAGCGGCATTGGTGCGAGCGGCGTGACGGGGCGGTTGGCATTGCGGGAGATCTTGGAGCCGCGAGGGGCGAGCCGTAGCTCAGATAGGTCATCGGACTCGCATGAGGTGTCTGAGCTACGGCCGGGTGAGCCGCGCCGTAGCTCAGACATGTCATCACCGCCCGAATACAGCTCTGAGCTACGGCTCGCCCCCGCGGCCGGCCGATCTAGGGCCGCTGTACCCGCTGGAAGGTGGTTGGGGGACCAAGATCGCCGGGAGTTCGTCGACGGTGCCGCTCGATTCGACAAGATCGGCTGCTCGGTGACCGGACGAGCCGGCCCCACCGGATCTTGAGCGATTTCGCACCCCCGACTGTGGAAAATCGCTCAAGATCTGTGGCCCTGCCAGCCGGCGGTGCCCCCGGGGTGGTCAGCTGATGGTCAGGGTGCCGTTCGGGTTGCGTACGCAGGAGAGCTCTCGCGCCCCGCTTGCCGCCGCGCCTGTCAGGCAGGTGGCGAGTACGCCGTGGCCGGCCGCGCTCGGGTGCCAGGACTCCTGGCAGGTCTGGTAGTACGTGACGCAGGTGTTCGCGAAGCGCTGGATGGCGATCTTGTCGTATCCGTCCAGGTCCGGGATGAAGACGCCGTTCGGGCCGTCCTGCACGCGGATCGGGGTGGCGAGCGTCGCTGCCGGGTTCGTGCTCGACTCGCAGAGCCGCGCGCCGTCGAAGGCGTGCTGCACGTTCAGCCGTGCCAGCTGCAGGAACTCGTCCTTGAGCTGATTGTGGACCGACCCGACCAGGCTGCCGAGCGCCGCCGAGAACTGGTGGCCGGCCGGGAGGCTGGCCCGGTGGATCGGGCAGCCGGCCCGGTAACGCTCGGCGCCGAGCGCCCGGAACTTGTCCCGGTCGTCCTCGCGGCTGTCCTCCGCGATCAGGCTGGGCATCACGTCGGTCGGCAGCGGGTTCGTGTAATCCTGCAGCACGACCCGGTGCTGCCCGTCCGCGTCGATCTCGTCGAGCACGGTCAGCAGGCCGCGCACGGCCTGCACGGTCTCGGCCGTCGCGGACGCGATCTGGGCGGCGGTCGCGAGATCGTCAGCGGCGCACGGTTCCTGCGGCACCGGCCCGTTGATGTACGCCCAGAACTCCCACCACCCCGTCCAAGCGTCCGCGATGAACCGGTTGGCACACTTCACGGCCACGTCCCCGAATGTGAACGAGCTGTTGTTCGACCCGATCCCGAGCAGCACCAGGTCGATGTCGTGAGTCTGCGCGACGGCCCGTAGCTGGTCGGCCTGCGCGGTGACCTGCCGGCCGTTCGTGCGGGTGCTGGAGGCGGCCATCAGGTCGTACGGCCGGCCGCCCGAGCAGGCCAGGTTGAATCGGGCCGCCACACCGGGCAGGTCGGCCCGGAAGATCGAGGCGTTCGCCGACCGATGACAGAAGTACGCGTTGGAGTTGGCGGCTGACCAGCCAGGGAAGCCCTGGGCGGCGCCGTTGACGTCGGGCACCGATGCGTAGGAGCCCGCACCCTCGCCGCTGATGAAGGAGTCGCCCAGCGCGACAGCGGCGACGGGCAGCGCGGCCTGCGCCGGAGCAACCGGCGCGAACAGGAGGAATGCGGAGAAGACGGCGATCAGGACATGGAAGGAGAGCGATTTCCGAGCCATGCCTGAGCTGATCACCCGGCGTGGACGGGCGTCAATGTTTCCGGGCGATGAACTGATAATCCGGTCTCACCTTCTTGCCATCGGACTGCCAGGATCTCTAACGTCTGCCGGTCCGGGAAAAGGTGCCGGGACGAACGAGGAGGGGGTGTTCCGTGCGCGACGAAGCGTTCCGCGCGTATTTCGAACGACACCATGCCTCCCTGTCCCGTTTGGCGTACTTGATGACCGGCGAGTCCGACGTCGCCGACGATCTCGCGGCGGACGCGCTGACCGAATGCTGGCGGCACTGGGATCGGGTCACCACGGCCGACGACCCGGCCGCGTACGGGCACGGCATCCTGATGAACCTGGCCCGCCAGTGGATTCGCCGTCGAGGCAGGGATCGACTTCTGTCGTTCGAGTCGTTGAGGCGTACCAAAGAAAGTGACGTCTCGGCGGTGCTGGACGTCCGCGGCGCTCTGCGTCGCCTTCCGCACCGCCGGCGCGCGTGCGTGGTTCTGCGGTACGCCTTTGACCTGCCGGAACGCGAGGTCGCGACGATCCTCGGGATATCCGTCGGCGCGGTGAAGAGCTCGACTTCTCGCGGCGCGAAGCAACTTGCCGAATTACTCGGTGGAAGCGGCGTGGCACGGATCGACGGTTGGGAGGCGGCGCGATGAGGCTCTCCGACGACGAGTTGCGCGCGGCGTTGCGCGCCGAGGCGGCCGGGCACGAGCCGGACCGCGAGGCGATGCTCGACCGGATCGCCATGTCCGCTACTGCCCAGCCGGTCACGCGCCGCCGGGCAGCGGGTCACGCGCCGCGGCGCGGTCCCAAGGTGCGAATGGCGGCGGCCGCCACGGCGGTGGTGGCGCTGTTCGCCGGGGGCGGATTCGCGAACTGGGCGCTGGCCGGGAGCAACGACGCGGCACCGCCGGCGCCGGCCCCGGTGCCGGCGCTGACGAGCGCGCCGCAAAAGGAACCGTCGGCAACATCGTCGAAAGAGCCGTCCGAGAAGCCGTCGAAAACGCCGTCGAGAACGCCGTCGTCAGCAGCGCCTTCGACAGCGCCTTCGAAGACCCCGGCGACGGCCACTCCGAGCCCCACCCTGACCAAGGGCCAGCCGGGATTCACCCGCACCGAGCAGGGTCCGCTCTGGTCGGACGGTTCGGTCGTCGCCGAGGGGTCGAGCGTCATCACCCTGAAGAGCACCGAGGAACTGACCTCGCTCGACGTGGTGATCCGGGTCGCGCGTACCGAAGGCCTGGTCTCCCGGGGCGCAACCAAGCAGACACCCGGCGGCAGTGTGACCGCCTCGGTCACCGAGGAGGCGGACGCGCTGCTCTACCGCTTCACGCTCGCTTCGGCCGACACGCTGGATCCGGGCACGTACACGTTCACGGCGAAGTACACGGCTGCCGCCCGCAACGCCGGCGGCGACACCTACGAGGTGACCGCGTCTACCGCGTCGGCGCCGTCGCTGGATGTGTACGGCAACTTTTACGCGAGCACTCCCTAAGCCCGATCCGCCCTAAGCCCGATCCGCCCTTAGCCCGGCCCGTCCTAAGCGGAGTCCCGGACGATCACCTGGGCCGGCGCCGGTGTGGCATCGCCGACCGGCAGGCCGAGCACCTGACGGGCAGTGCGCCGCCCGTACGCTCGCGCGTCGATCCGCACGCTGGTGAGCCGTGGCCGCCAGAGCGCGCCCTGCGGGGTGTCGTCGAAACCGATCACCGCGAGGTCGTCCGGCGCACGCAGCCCGAGGTCGCTCAGCGCCGCGAGGACGCCAAGAGCGGCGTCGTCGTGCAGCCCGGCGACGGCGGTGATCCCCGCATCGAGGAGCGCCCGCAACTGGTCCGGACGGTCGTCGACCAGCACTGTCTCGGGTGGCGGCAGCCTCAGCTCCTGGGCCGCCGACCGCACGTGCCCGGCCATCAAAGCAAAGAGCGGATCGGGGCCGGCAGGCACCGCCACCGCGATCTTGCGGTGACCCCGACCAGCCAGATGTCCGATCTGGGTCAGCGTGTGCGCCGCCATCCCGTCGATCCAGCCGCCGTCGGCGACCTCCCGGTCGGGGCTGGCGTAGACAGCGGGCAGGTCGATCACGGCACGTGGTGAGACGGCCTCGATCGCAGCGGCCGAGGAGCCGTACGAGACAAGCAGGCTGTGCCCGGCCAGCGCCAACTCGGCGTCGAGCCCGGCGATGAAACTCTCCAGGCTGTTGCCGCGTGGCAGCCCGCCGGCCTCCAGCACCACGATCCGGGACGCGCCCTCGCGCAGCGCCCGGGCGATGGAGTGCGGCACGTAACCCAGCTCGGCGGCCGCTCGCCGCACCCGCTCGCGGGTGGCGTCCGGGATGGTCTGGTTCGCCGTCTCGTTGAGCACGAAACTCACTGTCGCCTGGGAGACCCCGCTGGCCCGCGCGACATCACGCATCGTCACTCGCGCCGAGGTGGTCACGCGAGCTATCGTACCGGCTAACTAATACGTATAAGTAAGCCTCGGAAACGGAGTGCGCCATGCGATCGGTACAGGTGACAGGCCCCGGCACGACCGGGTTCGTGGAGATCGAGAAGCCGGTGGCCGGCCCGGCTGACGTGCTCGTCCAGATCCGGGCGTGCGGCATCTGCGGGTCGGACGGCCTCTACATATCGGTCGGCGGCATCCCGCCGCGGCAGGGTGCCACCCCGCTCGGGCACGAGCCGGCCGGTGAGGTCGTGGAGGTCGGCGCGGAGGTTGAAGGCTTCACCGTCGGTGACCACGTGGTGCTCAACCCGATGGCGTCGAGCGACGGCATCATCGGCAGCGGCGGCGCGCAGGGTGGGCTCTCCGAGTTCGTGCTGATCCGGGGCGCCGTGGCCGGCACCCACCTGGTCACTGTGCCGAAGCACATCCCGTTCGCGGTGCTCGCACTGAACGAGCCAATGGCGGTGGCCGGCCACGCGGTGAACCGGACCGCGCCGAAAAGCGGGGACAAGGTGGTCGTCTTCGGGGCCGGTCCGGTCGGGCTCGGGGCCGCTATCGCGTACCAGCTGCGCGGAGCGCACGTCGTCGTGGTCGACATCGTGCCGAACCGCCTGGAGAAAGCGCTCAAGGTCGGCGCGCATGCCGTGATCAACTCGGCCGAGGAGGACGTGGCCGCCCGGCTGCGCGAGATCCACGGCACGGCGCCGCGCAGCTTCGTGCGGGGTGAGCGGCCGGACACCGACATCTACCTGGACGCGGCCGGCGCCCCGGTGGTGCTGGAGACCATCCTGGCCGCCGCGAAGCACGGCGCCACGGTCGGCGTGGTCGCGGTGCACAAGAAGCCGGTGCCTGTCGACTTCGGCAGTCTGCTCACCACCGAGCTGACAGTGGTGCTCTCGATGGGTTACCCCACCGAGATCTTCGAGGTCACCCGGGACATCATCGACCACTGGGAGCGGTACGAACTGCTGATCAGCGACCGGATTCCGTACGCCGAAGCACAGCGCGCCCTGGAGCTCGGCTCGACACCGGGCGCCGCCGAGAAGGTCGTGGTGACCTTCCCATAAAGAACTAGACGAACTCCACGTCCGGCCCGGCACCGTGCAACAACAGCATCCGCCGCAGCGCGGGCAGGCAGCCGACGATCCTCAGCCGCCGCCCGCTGCCGGTCGCCCGCAGCATCGTGCGCGCCGCCGCCGAGTCGGCGAACCGCAGGCCGGCGACGTCCAGGGTCAGCACGGCGCCGGGCTCCTCGGCGAGGTGGTCCAGCACGGTCCGGAGGGCGTCCCGGTTCGACAGGTCGGCCTCGCCCTCCAGCCGGACACCGAGACCCACCGGTGTCACGATCCGCACCGCCCGCAGCAGCGGAACCGCATCCGGGTTCGTCTCCGCGGTGATCGTGCAGGGATGCGCGCGGATGATGTCGCGCATCTCGGCCACGCCGAAGAGCCGCCGGTCGTACAGGCAGACGCCCATCGCGAAGCCCTCGGCGAAGAGCCGGTTGACCCGGGCCTCGTACAGCGGCATGAACGCGGCACGCCCGGTCCGGGCGGCCCAGGACATGTCGCCGAACGCCCGGAATCCGTGGAATCCCTCGGCCCGCGCCCGCTCGGCCTCGCCCCGCCAGTGATCAACCGTGCCGTCGACGTCGAAGCCGCCGCCGTGCACGTACTCCCCGGCGGCCGGCGTGATCTGCAGGCGGCCGGCGGCGCGTGCCGACCGGACGTCCACGCCCTGCGCGGAGAGCTCCGCGGCGACCTGTTCACCGTGTCCGAGGTAGACGACACGGTGACGGGCACGAAGGCCCGCTCGGACGTACGCGGCCACGCTGCGAGTGAGGGACGGCTCGTCGCCGGCCACCAGACAGGCGTGGTCACCGGGACTGAGCCGTTCGAGCAGGCCGGACATGCCGTCACCGTACTCAGGGCTGGGCACCACGGGTATCGCTGAAACGACGGACGGTCAGGCGTTCAGCCGTTCCGGTCGGCGATGTAGTGGCACAGCGCCTCGAGCGTGCGCCGCGGCGCCCCGGACGGCAGGGCCCCGGCGTGAGCTCGGGCATCCTCGGCGTACCGATGGACGGTCTCCTGTGCCTGCTTCAGCGCCGCCGACTCACGCAACAGGAACAGCGCCTCGGCGTGCATCTCGTCGTCAGTGAGCGGGCCGGCCGAGAGCAGCTCCCTGAGCCGCCGCGAGTCAGCACCCGTGTCACCGGCGGCAAGTGCATAAAGAGCAGGGAGCGTCGGTACGCCTTCCCGCAGGTCGGTACCGGGCGTCTTACCGGACTGCTCCGACTCCGACGTGATGTCGAGCAGGTCGTCGGAAAGCTGGAAGGCCATCCCGATCGAGGTGCCGAACGCGTCGAGCGTCGTGACGTGGTGCTCGGGCAGGCCGGCGGCCATCCCGCCGAGGCGCGCGGACGTGGCGATCAGGCAGGCCGTCTTGTCCTCGATGACACGCAGGTGGTGCCGGATCGGGTCGGCGCCGCGCGGGCCCACCGTCTCGGCCAGCTGGCCGCGGACTAGCTGGGCGAGAGTGCGGGCTTGAAGGCGTACCGCATCCTCTCCCAAGCCGGCGGCGAGGCTCGCAGCGCGAGCCAGCAGGAAGTCGCCGACGTAGACCGCGATCGAGTTCGTCCAGCGCGCGTTGGCGCTGGCCGCACCCCGGCGCATCGGCGCCTCGTCCATCACGTCGTCGTGGTAGAGCGTGGCGAGGTGGGTCAGCTCCATGACGACGGCCGAGGCGACAGCCGCGTCCCGGCCACCGTCGCTGAATTCAGCTCCGAGTGCCACGACCAGCGGCCGGAACCGTTTGCCACCCGCCTCGACGAGGTACGCGGCCACCTCGGAGACCAGCGGCTCCGGGCTGACCACCGCGGCGCGCAACTCGGACTCCACGTCTCCCAGAAAGCCGGAGATCGTTTCCCGGACACCCGGGTCGATGAAGTCGTTCACCACCGTCATGATCTTGAGGCTAGATCATCGCTCCTGGGAAGACGCTGATCCCCCGCCAGGGCATCATCTGGGGATGACGACGCACAGAACCGGCACCGGCCCGCTCGACCTGCTCGACGTCGCAAGCCTGCTCAGCGACGAGGAGCGGCAGATCCAGGAGACGGTGGCCCGGTTCGTGGCCGACCGGGTCCGCCCGCACGTCGCGGGCTGGTTCGAGGAGGGCACGTTCCCCCGCGAACTGGCCCAGGAGCTGGGCAAACTGGGCCTGCTCGGCATGCACCTGGAAGGCTACGGCTGCGCCGGGACCAGCGCTGTCGCGTACGGCCTGGCCTGCCTGGAGCTGGAGGCCGGCGATTCCGGGCTGCGCAGTTTCGTCTCGGTGCAGGGTTCGCTCGCCATGTTCTCCATCTGGAAATACGGCTCCGAGGAGCAGAAGCAGGAGTGGCTGCCCCGGATGGCGGCCGGCGAGGCGATCGGCTGTTTCGGCCTGACCGAGCCCGACTTCGGCAGCGACCCGGCCAACATGCTCACCCGCGCGGTCCGCGACGGCGACGACTGGATCCTGACCGGCACCAAGATGTGGATCACCAACGGCAGCATCGCCGACGTGGCAACGGTCTGGGCGCAGACGTCAGAGGGAATCCGGGGTTTCCTGGTGCCCCGTGGCACACCCGGTTTCACCAGCCGCACCATCAAGCAGAAGCTCTCGCTGCGCGCCTCGATCACCGGCGAACTGATCCTCGACGAGGTACGCCTGCCCGAC
The DNA here is from genome assembly GCF_003259845.1 of Actinoplanes lutulentus. Taxonomy (GTDB): domain Bacteria; phylum Actinomycetota; class Actinomycetes; order Mycobacteriales; family Micromonosporaceae; genus Actinoplanes; species Actinoplanes lutulentus. Next base: position 59,305 of record NZ_QLMJ01000005.1, on the reverse strand, counting down.
TCGGCCCGCCTCCCGGAAGCCCGCGGCCTGGGCGCGCCGCTCGGCTGCCTGAGCGAGGCCCGTTTCGGCATCGTCTTCGGCTCGACCGGCGCCGCCCGTGACAGCCTCCAGGCAGCCCTGGACTACGCCGGCACCCGCATCCAGTTCGGCCGGCCGATCGCCGCTTTCCAGCTGACCCAGGAGAAGCTGGCCAACATGGCCGTCGACCTGAACACGTCGCTGCTGCTGGCCCTGCACCTGGGCCGCCTGAAGGACGCCGGAACCCTGAAACCCCACCAGATCAGCGTCGGCAAACTCAACAACGTCCGCACCGCGCTCTCGATCGCCCGCGAGTGCCGCACGATCCTGGGCGGCAGCGGCATCACCCTGGAGTACTCACCGCTGCGCCACGCCAACAACCTGGAGTCCGTCCTCACCTACGAGGGCACCTCCGAGATCCACACCCTGGTGATCGGCCAAACCCTGACAGGCCACGCCGCTTTCCGCTGAAAAACCCTGCTTGGGTACGCCCAAGCCCCACCAGCCACATTCGAACGAAACGCGTTTTACCCAGCCGGGCGGGCCGAGCCGAGCCGCGTCCAGCCGGCCGGGTCGCGTCGCGTCAGGTCGGGTCGGGTCAGGTCGGGTCGGGTCAGGTCAGGTCTAGCCCGGCCAAGCCCAGTCCGACCCGGCCGGCCCAGGCCCACCTCAACCGAGACGCCAGCACACGGTGAGCCCCTGTCACGCCTACCCGCAGCCGAGCTCCAACCGAGACCCGGGCACACGTAACAGGCCGGAAGCGGTGACGGGCTCACACATAACGCGTGCGTGTGCTCCCATCTCGGCCCTGGCGTGGATGGGGTCGCACAGAGTCGTTCCGTGCGACCCCATCCACGCCCATCCAGCAAGCCTTCGCCGCCCTGTGGAGCTTTCGCGCGACGGGTACGCGGGCAACGTCCCGCCGACCGTCGAGCGCCGATCTTGCCGGGTCGGTGGTGGCTGGGTTACCTCGATCTTGTTGAGTTACCCGAACACGCTGCCGCTCAAGTCGACAAGATCGACGAGGACTTCCCGATCGTGTGGTGTTCCCCGCAAGATCGGTTCGGGGAACACCACACGATCGGAAGCGGGGGTGCGCGAAAACCTGCGGCCGGCTATGGGCGTACCGAAGAAGAAGTGAGCCGGCTGTGGCGCTGCGCGGCCATGCGGACCGGGGCGTTGGCCTCGCCAAAACGGTCATATCCCCCTCGGCGTTCGAGGATTTCGAAGAAGACGCGGCCGCCCAGGACTGGGGTGTAGAGGTGCAACAGCTCGCCGCCGCCGGAGTCGCGGTCGTAGAGGATTCCGTGCGAGCGCAGGGTGGACACGAAGTCGTCCGGCAGGGCGAAGCGGGCCGCCAAGTCGGCGTAGTAGTTGTCCGGAATCGATAACCGCGGCAGGTCCAGTGCGGACGCCGTCGTCACGATGTCGGCCGTCGTGAAGGCGACATGCTGCGGATCGGACACCGCCGGGGCCCAGTCGCCGCGGCGGAGCAGCGACACGCTCAACGCCAGACGGATGCTGCCGGCCTTGTTGGTCAGCGCCCGGGAGCGCATCAGGCCGAACGGCGCCGCGTACTCCTCGGTGGACAACGGCGAAAGGCCCAGCACTGAGTGGTAGAAAAGTCCCGCTTCGTCGAAGTGGTCGAAGGGCTGCGCCAGACCCAGATGGTCGGTACCCAGCAGGCCCGCGCCGGCGGCGGTCGAGCCCGTCGGCAGGAAGTCATTGCGCCAGTCATTGGCGGAATCGGTCACGAAGACGCTGGTGCCGTCCGGGGCGGTGATCGCGGCCAACTCCGCTTCGCCCGGTTCGCGAACGTTCGGGTGGGCCGGGGCCAACAGCGCCTCAGCACGCTGCAATGACTGAGAAGGATCAGCCGACGAGATCGCGAACGCGGTGATCGCAGCGGTCTGCGGGCGGGCGACGGCACTGTTCAGGACGATGCGGCAGCCGGACTGCTCCCAGAGTTCGACGGGCTTGGTGCGGTGCTGGCCGGTGTGTGCGAAACCGAGGCCGCGCAGGGTTCCGCGCAGTTCCGGGCCGGAGTTGGCGTCCACGGCGAATTCGGTAAACGCGTACCCGGAAAGGTCCGGAAAGCCCGGCAGCCCCGCATCCTCCAGCGCGATCAACGAGCGCATCGCGTCGACCGCGGTCCGCGCCGGATCGGCCTGCCGGAAGACGTCGTTGAAGACCTCCAGCGACAACGGCCCGTCATAACCGGCGGCCAGCGTCAGATCCACGAAGCCCGCGAGATCAAAAGCGCCCTGACCAGGGAAGAGCCGGTGATGACGGCTCCACTGGAGAACGTCCATCCGCAGGTAGGGCGCATCCGCCAGCTGCAGGAAGAAAATCTTGCCGGGGGTGATGTCCGCGATGCCGGCCGGGTCGACCTCGCGGGAGAGTACGTGGAACGAGTCGAGGCAGAGTCCGAGCGAGGGATGATCGGCGCGCTGCACGATCCGCCAGGAGTGATCCCAGGTGGAGACGTGCCGGCCCCAGGCAAGGGCTTCGTAGGCGATCCGCACCCCGAAATCAGACGCTAAATCCGACAAATCCGAAAGCTGCCCAGCGGCCAGGTCGTCGTCATCAACGGCCTCCGGGTGCACCGACGAACACACGAGCATCGTCCCCACACCAAGCTCCGCCATCACCTCGAACTTCCGCGCCGCCCTATCCAGATTTTTCCGGAACAACGGATCCGGCATCGCCTCGAAGTCCCGGAACGGCTGGTACAGCTCGATCGTCAACCCCAGATCCGCACACCGCTCCCGCACCTCCCGCGGCGACAACGACGACACCACGAGATCGTTCTCAAAGATCTCGATCCCGTCGAAACCCGCCGCGGCAGCCGCGGCCAGCTTGTCCTCCAGCGTTCCGGAAACGCAGACCGTCGCGATGGAACGGCGCATCAGACCTCCCGTAGATATCCGGTCACCAGGTCGCCGAGCATGGTCCGATAGAACGAGCGCCGGTCCGGATCCAGCAGGTCCCGGTCGAAGAGCGCGCCGAACGTGTGCCGGTTGGCGACCCGGAAGAAACAGAACGAACTGATCAACATGTGTACGTCGAGAGCGTCGGCGCCCTCACGGAAGACACCGTCACGCCGGCCTCGCTCCAGCACCGCGTCGAGCAGAGCGACGGCGGAGCTGTTCAGATCGACGAGCCGGGCCACGTGGTTCATGTGCTTGGCGTACTGCGCGTTCTCCACCCCGACCAGCTTGATGAAAGCCGGATGGGCCTCGTGGTGGTCGAACGTGACCTCGGCGAGCCGGCGTACCGCAGCGACGGGGTCCAGATGCTCGACGTCGACGGCGCGTTCGGCGGCACGGATCTCCGCGTACGCCCGCTCCAGCACCGCGAGATAGAGCTGCTCCTTGCCGCCGAAGTAGTAATAGATCATCCGCTTCGTGGTGCGGGTCCGGTTGGCGATCTCGTCGACCCGGGCGCCGCTGTACCCACGCTCGGCGAACTCGTCGGTGGCCACCGCGAGGAGCTCTGCGCGGGTGCGCTCGGCGTCTCGCACCCGTCCAACCGGCATCGATTTCTCCTGCGTCATGAGGCTAAGTCTGCCCGGGGTCTTGACAGTGGTGCCCGTCACACACGATAACTAACGTACCAGTTAGTACATAGACGGCCCAGGGGCGTGACATGGTGAATTGCCGGTGCGGGTTGATCGGAACGGGGATCAGCACCTCGCTGTCACCGGCGCTGCACGAGGTGGAGGGCCGGCGCCAGGGCCTCGACCTCAGCTACTCGCTGTTCGATGTGGACACCCCGGTCGCACTGAAATCCACCCTCGACGACGCCGAGCGCGACGGCTTCGCCGGGCTCAACATCACTCATCCCTTCAAGCAGCAGGTCGTGGAGCTGCTCGACGACCTGTCCCCGCAGGCCAGAGCGATCGGCGCGGTCAACACCGTGGTCTTTCGCGACGGGAAGCGGGTCGGCCACAACACCGACGCGTACGGATTTACTGAGTCATTTCACGCCTATCTACCGGATGTCGCGAAAAAGCATGTCGTCCAGCTGGGCGCGGGCGGGGCCGGCGCGGCCGTCGCGCACGCACTGCTGAGCATCGGGGTCGAGAAGCTGTCGATCATCGATCCCGACGAGCAGAAAAGCCACGATCTATCGCAGAAAATCGGTCAAAAGCCGAGCGATCTCACCGCACTTCACACCGCCGACGGCCTGGTCAACGCCAGCCCTATCGGCATGCACCACCACCCCGGAATCCCCCTGCCCGCAGAGCTGCTCCACCGCGATCTGTGGGTCGCCGACATCGTCTACATGCCGGTCGAGACGGAGCTGCTGCGTGCCGCCCGTGCCGCCGGTTCACGGACGGTCGGCGGGACGGCGATGTGCGCGTACCAGGCCGCCGCCGCGTTCCACCTCTTCACCGGAATCGCCCCCGATACCGAGCGGATGCTGCGTCACCTCGACGTGCTTCTCGCGTGACCGTCCTCCAGGAGCATCAAGATGCTTACCGATACGACGACCCGGGAACTCCCGGAACCCCTCTCCCTTCGACGCATGGTGGGCCCCGGCATCGTCGCCGTGGGCATCGGCATGGCGGCCGGCGAGATCATTCTCTGGCCGTACCTGACCGCTGTCGGCGGCCTCGGCCTGCTCTGGCTCGCCTTCACCACACTGGCCGTGCAGTTCGTCATCAACATGGAGATCGAGCGATACACGCTGGCCACCGGCCAGACCGCACTGATGGGCTTCTCCCGCTGGTGGAAGGGCTGGGGCATCATCATCTGCCTGGCCGGCGCCTTCCAGTACGTCTGGCCCGGCTGGGCGACGAGCGGGTCGACGGTCTTCACGTACCTGTTCGGCGGCGGTGACCCGGTCTGGATCACGGTGATCGGCCTGGTCCTGGTCGGCGCCCTGCTCAGCGTGTCCAAAGTGATCTACAAAACGGTCGAGCGGGTCGAGATCGTCAAGGTCGCCCTGACGCTGTTCTTCCTCGCGGTCGTGGTCGTCTTCGTCATCTCGCTGAGCACGTGGGGCGAGGGCGCGAAGGCCACCGTGACCGAGTTCGGTCAGATCCCCGAGGGCATCACGTTCACCCTGATCCTCAGCGCGATCGGTGCTGCGGGCGCGGGTGGCGTACACAATCTGGTCCTGTCCAATTGGATCCGCGACAAGCGTTATGGCATGGGCGCGCACGTGCCCCGCCTGATCTCCCCCATCACCGGCCAGGAGGAGGCAGCCGGCACCGACCGCTACGAGTTCCCGATCGACGAGACTTCGATGAGCCGCTGGGCCACCTGGTGGAAGCGCGCGAACATCGAGCATCTGGCCACCTTCGTAGCGGTCTGCTTCGTGACGATCAGCGTCATGAGCCTGCTCGCCTACGAGACCCTCTTCGGCCGCGACGATCTCAAGTCGGATCCGTCCTTCCTCCGGATCCAGGGCGAGATCTTCTCCGACGAGGTGGGCGGCTGGCTGCGCCTGCTCTTCCTGGCGGTAGCGGCGGTCTCCCTCTGGGCAGCCGCGATGGGCCTCCTGGACATCATCGGCCGGTTGGCCTCCGACTTCCTGCGCCGCACGTACCTGACCGATTCCGCCCGCTGGACCGAATCCCGCCTCTACCTGGCGGTGGTCTGGGCCGAGATCTTCCTGGGCTCCGCAATCCTGCTGGCCGGCTTCACCCAACCCCTCGGCCTGCTCATCGTCTCCACCTGCGCCGCGTCAGTGGTCACCCTCCTCTACTCGATCCTCCTGGTCCGCCTCAACACCCGCGACCTCCCCGCCGCGATCCGCCTCCGCGGCTGGCGCCTGGTAGGAATGCTCCTGGCCATCGCCTTCTACGGCTTCTTCGCCATAGCCATGGTGGTCACCCAACTGCAGCGCCTCTAGCCCCTCATTCAGTACGCCCCAAATCCCCCCAACCGCATCAACCACCTCCCGTGGCCTCCCGACACCTGCCGGCCCCTCCCCCCGGCGCCCCAAGCCGCCGGCCCCGGCGCTCCCTAACCGCCCCAAGCCGCCGCCCGGGCGTTCCCCAACCGTCCCAAGCCGCCGCCCCGGCGCTCCCTAACCGCCCAAACGGTGAGCCACAGTCCGCGCAACCGGTCTGTGGCTCACCACCACCGCGATCTAGACGACTTGTGGTCGATATCCGGGCGCAACCCACCTAGATCCGTTCAGCGATCCGCCGCTCGCCGGGCAATACGTGACGTCGACCTGTCGTCAGGTGTGTCCTACCCCCGAAGGCCTAGTCACCGCGGGGCGAGCCGTAGCTCAGACCCGTTATGAGGCCGCGATGACATATCTGGTCTACGGCTCGCATCCAGCAGCCGTAGCTCAGCCACCTCATCAGAGCCCAATAACCCATCTGAGCGACGGCTCACCCAACGACCGGCTCCCCCAAGGCGGTCGGCTCACCCGTCTGGCTCGTCCAGCGGGCCGGGTCCGGCCCGCTCGGCGTGGTCAAGGGCAACATGCCGCGACCATCCCGCCCGGTGCGTGTCGAGTTGAGGCGCGTATCGAACCCAAAATCGACACAGGGCAAGCGATCCGCAGGGTGTGTGTCGAGTTTGGGGGCGTAGCTAACCCGAAATCGACACACCCTGTGGGGCCCTGCGCGGTCTTGGGCTGCCGTTCCTGTCGGGCTGTGGTTCGGGGACCACGATCGTCGCGTGAGGCGCGGGGCGGAGATGTTCAGGGGCGGGGATTCAGGGCAGCGATTGATAGGAAGCACATGGCGGTGATCGCGCCTACGGCCAGGGTCAGCGTGCCTAGGGCGCCGCCGGACATGGCCCAGAGGTCGCCGGACAGCAGCGCGGTGCCGGACAGCGCAGCGGTTGTCGCCAGAGTGCGTGAGCCCGCGGCAGCGTAGCGCCGGGCCAGGACGTAACAGGCTGCGATCAGCGCGGCGAACGTGATCGAGCCGGCGGCCATGTGGCCCAGAGCGTGCCAGGTCATCGTGGTCGGTACGGTGTCCGGGGTTCCGGCCGGAAATCCACTGCCCGGGTCCATCACCAGCATCCCGGCGGCGATCATGCCGATACCGCTGATCCGGACCAGCCGAGGCGCCCAGCGTCCAGCCGCTGCCCCACCGCCCGCCATTGCTCCGCCGCCGGCCGAGGCGCTGGCGCCGATCAGGAGTAGTGCGCCGGCCAGTATGAAGTTGGCGATCTGGATCCAGCCCAGCGAACCGGTGCTGAGCAGGCTCAACGGGTGCCGCGAAAGATCGAAACCGTCGCGGGTGGCCACCTGCCCCAGCGAGACGGCGGCCCACAGTGGGCCTGCGGCTACGAGAGCGGCCCGGCGGAAATCGGTCACGCCGAATGTGGTTCCGGCTCCGGCTCCGGCTCCGGGAGTGGTGCTGGTGGTGGTGAGTGGGGTGGTGGCATTTGTTGGCATTTTGGGCTCCCTTGGCGGCGGGGTTTGTTGTGGCGTCGGCTATCGGTAGGTGACAGGTAATGGTTCGATTACCTGTCACATGGGCTGGATCGACGCTGGGGCAGGACTACACCGATGTGAGGGAGAAGAACGATGCGCTACCTGATGCTGCAGAAGGCCCACGGCGCCGCGCCGGACGAGAAGCTGTACGCCGAGATGGGCGCCTTCATCGAGGAGCTGACCGCCTCCGGGGTGCTGCTCGCCACCGGCGGGCTTGACCCGGTCGGCTTCAAGATGGCCTCGGCGGGTGACGAGCTGACCATCACCGACGGGCCGTTCACTGAGGCCAAGGAGGCGATCGGCGGGTTCGCGCTGGTCGAGGTTCGGTCTAAGGAGGAGGCGCTCGAGCTCGCCCGGCGGTTCCGGAAGATCGTGGGTGACGGGGAGACGTTGGTTCACCAGGTCTTCGGCCCGTGACTGAGCCCCCGGCCACCGCCGGCACGCCCGACATGGCGGCCAACGCCGGCACCTCGGGCGTGGCGGCCAACGTTGGCGCGGGCGGCGTGGCGGCCAACGTTGGCGCGGGGGGCGTGGCGGCTGTGGCTGGGGCTGTCTGGAGGCAGGAGTCCGCGCGGATTGTCGGCGGGCTCCTGCGGATGGTGCACGACGTCGGGCTGGCCGAGGAGTTCGCCCAGGATGCGCTGGTCGCGGCGTTGGAGCGGTGGCCGGTGGACGGGGTTCCGGACAGTCCCGGCGCGTGGCTCATGACCATCGCGAAGCGCCGGGCCGTTGATCACCTGCGCCGCACCACGAGGCTCGAACCTCTCGCCCAGAGTCCGGAACAGGCGCCCGAACCGGCCGGCGACGATGTGCTGCGGTTGATGTTCACGGCTTGTCACCCCGTACTCCAGCCTGAAGCTCGGGTGGCACTCACCCTGCGCGTGGTCGCGGGCTTGAGCACGACGGAGATCGGGCGGGCTTTTCTCGTCGCCGAGCCGGTGATCGTCCGGCGGATCGCCGGCGCGAAACGCACCCTGGCCGAGGCGGGGGTGGCTTACGAACCGTCCGCCGCGCTCGCGTCGGTCCTGGAGGTCGTCTATCTGATCTTCAACGAGGGATATTCGGCGACGTCCGGGGATGATCTGATCCGTGCTGACCTGTGCCTGGAGGCGTTGCGGCTGGGGCGGCTGCTGGCCGGGCTGGCACCGGACCAGGCGGAGGCGCACGGGCTGGTCGCGCTCATGGAGATCCAGCAGTCCCGGTCGGCGGCGCGTACCGGCCCGGCGGGTGAGCCGGTGCAGCTGCACGAGCAGAACCGGGGCCGCTGGGACCAGTTGCTGATCCGCCGTGGTTTCGCGGCGATGCTGCGGGCCAGAGAAGCGGGTGGACCGGCCGGGCCCTATGTGTTGCAGGCGGCCATCGCGGTCTGTCACGCGCAGGCGCGGACCGCGGAGGAGACCGATTGGGCCCGGATCGCGTCGCTCTATGACGCGCTGGTCCGGCTGATGCCGACACCGGTGGTACGCCTGAACCGGGCCGTCGCAGTCGGTTTCGCCCGTGGCCCGCAGGCCGGCCTGGACCTGATCGACGAACTGCGAGCCGATGCGCGGCTGACCGATTATCACCTGCTGCCGAGCGTTCGCGGTGATCTGCTGCGCCGGCTCGGGCGGTTGGCCGAGGCGCGGCACGAGCTGGAGCGGGCCGCCGGGCTGACCGCCAACACGGCCGAACGGGAGTTCCTGCTGGCGCGGGCCGCGGTGCTGCCGGAGGTCGGCGGGCGCAGTCTCGGTGAGGCGACGGCGGAGTTCCTCGGGAGTCCTGGGGTGAGCAGCCCGGCTACGGCCAGGGCTTATGGTCAGACGCTGTCGCGGATCGCCCGGGTTCTCGGCGAGCGCACACCGCTGTCCGAGTTGACCGGGGCCCGGGTTCACGAGGCCTGTCAGGTGTTGTGGGCGGACGCGATGCCCCGTGGGTGGAATCGGCACGTCGCGGCTCTGCGTTCGTTTGCGGCCTGGGCTGATGTTACGGAAATATCCGGAATGCTCCAGCCGCTCCCTGTCACGTCGACCCCGGCAGCAGGGTCCGCCACGTGGACAGACAGTGCGCCACTCCGGGAACGGACACTCTGGACGATGGTCCGGGAGTCCAGCGCCCCGATCACGGCGATCCTCGCCCTCGACGTTCAAGACCTGGATCTCGACGATCGGCGGGCGATCACCGGCGTGGTGTCATGGCGATCGGCGACAGCGCGGTTGTTGACCGAGCTCGTCGCCGACCGTACCCATGGCCCTGTGTTTCTCTCCGAACGACGGCCCGGACCGGGCCGCCCAGCGGCGACCCGGGATCTCTGCCCGGTGACCGGGCGGAGGCGGCTGTCCTATGAGCGCGCCGAGTACCTGTGCAAACAGGCAACCGGCGGCACTCTGCGCCGCCTCCGCGCGTGACCGCTTTTGAATTAAGCGCCCTGAACCCGGCGGCGGGTCCAGGAGAAGCCGATCAGGCCGGTGATCGCGGCGAGCACGCCGCCGCCGGCCGTCCACACCCAGCGGGACGAGAAGTCCGGCACCCAGTCCGCTGACAACGAGAAGTCCGAGGACGCGGCTGAGGCCGACGCGGACACCGCCGGGCTCGCCGTCAGTACCTGGCCCGGCCGATTCACCGGGACCAGTGGCGCTTCGAGTTCGCCCTGGTCCGCCCCGGTGTCACCACGAGGGGCGGTCAGGGTCAGATCGACGGTTACCGGTAGTCCGAGATCCTGCTCCGGCATCTCGGTGGTGGACAGGCGCACGTAGTACGTACCCGGCAACGGGTCGCCGTCCCACGGCTCGGCCCACGACCGCACCTGGCGCAGCCGGCAGCCGAGCGTCACCGAGGTGGCCGTCGTCGCGGCGACCGGGTTCTGCTCGCCGGCCACGCAGGCCTGCCGGCGGCGCAGGCCGTCGAAGACCTCGACGGTCCAGGACTGCGCACCGGTACGTTCGGGCAGGCCGACAGTCGCGGCCAGTTCCGGGTTCTCGCCGGCCGCCGCACTGAACGACCAGTAGAGATAGTCACCGGTCACGGCGCTGACGCGGACCGGCTGGGCCGGGGAGATCGCGACGGCGGTGAGGAACGACGTCCCGGCGCTGCTGACACCGGGCACTGCAGCGGGCGAGGGTGCGGCAAGCGCCGCCGACGGGACGGCGAGCCCCAACGAGATCGCAGCGATACCGGCAGCCAAGACACCGGCAGGCACGACACCCGTGGACACGACGCCGTCGCCGGACAGGTGCGGCGCAGCCGGCCGGGGCGCGGTCAGATGAACAGTCCGCATGTCAGTTCTCCCTCCACTTGGCGACCCACCAGCGGGTCAGCCAGCCGGCCAGGACACCGGCTATGAGGCCCGCGATCGCGAGCACGAAGAGCAGCAGCCAGCCGCGTCCGAGGCCGGGTGCGTCCGGGGCCTGGGAGGCGTCGACCAGATCGATGCTGAGTTCGAGGGGCATACCGGGTGCGCCGGCGGCGGTGTTGGACGCGAACGAGTTGCTGACGATGAGACAGACGGATTCGGGCGACTTTTCGGAAATGTCCGATGAATCGCGCGAGTCGGAAGAATCCGTCGACCATCGCAGGCCGGTGGACAGAACGTCAGCCCGTCCACTGCCCGCGTCGACACCCCGAACCAACTCGCGCCCGCCGGCCGTTGCCGCCTTGAGCAGTACCCCGTAATCACGGTTCAGTTCGCGGTCCAGCGCGATGCTCACCGACGCCCGCAGCTCCTGCCCCGCCGCGACGTCGACCCGATAGAACCGGTGCTCGCCGATCAACTCGCGGTCGGTGTAGACGCCGGCGGCCAGCAGCGGCGCCGTCGTGCAGTCCTCGGCACCGGCCACGGCGGCCGGGACGACCGGCGGCGGCAGCGCGGCCCGGTCGACCACCTGCTTGATCCGTTCGGTCAGCTGCTCCTCGCTGTCCGCGGACGCGTACGTCCCGCCGGTCGCGGTGGAGATGCAGACGAGCTGCTTGCGGGTCTTCTCGTCCGGCGTCAGCCCGAGCGTGTCGATGACCAGACTGGTGCCCTGGGCGGCCAGTTCACGGGCGACGGTGCACGGGTCCGGCGGTGTGCAGGTGTCCTCGCCGTCGGTGATCAGCACGATGCGGCGTACCGATCCGGTGTCGCCCAGGTCCTCGGCCGCCTTTCGCAGCGCGAGCCCGATCGGCGTGAACCCGGTCGGCTTCAGCGACGCGATGGCGTTCTTCGCGGCCACCCGGTTGACCGGCCCGACCGCGACGATCTGCTGGGTGTCCTTGCAGCCGGTTTTCTTGTTCTCACCGCCGTAGGTGGCGCCGAGCACGCGGATCCCGAGCTGCGTCGTCTCGGGCAGCGCGTCGACGACATCGTTGAACGCCTGTTTGGCTACCGAGATCCGGGTCGCCCCGTCGATGTCGTCGGCCCGCATCGAGCCGCTGACGTCGAGCACCAGCTCCACCCGCGGCGGCTCGGCCACCGTCTCCGGAACCTCATCGGCGCGGGCCGGGCTCGCGCCCAGCATCACATTCGAGGCGATCAATCCTATTGCTGCCACTATGGACAGTTTCTTGTGGATCACGCGGCAAGATCATAAACACCAGCCCCTTGGGTACGCGTAACCGCCCCTCCCCCTCCCCGAAGCCATCACCACCCCCGTGACAGTGGGCAAAGCGGCACCCACTCCGGGTGCGTGAGGGGGCGTGAGGGACCGCCGGAGCCGGCGGCGAAGCGCGCCGGCGGGAGGGGCCGTCAGGTGTCGAGAGACCACGGGAGGCCGTTGATGCGGTTGGGGCGGCCTCGTGCGTATCAAAAAAGGGTTAAGGGCGAGGGCCTCGGTTCCACCAGAGGGAGAGGGTGACGCCGCTCGCGGCCAGGAGGAAGCCGGCGAGGAGGAACCAGGAGGAGATTTCGACGTCCTGTTTGGTGACGCCGAATTCGCTGGGGAGGTCGCCGAGTACGTCGGTGAGTTGTTCGGCGTCCTCGGCCTTGAAGTAGCGGCCGCCGGTGAGGTCGGCCACCTGGGTGAGGGCTTCCTCGTCGATCTCGCGGGCGCCGCCGCGGCCGCCACCGCCTCCGAAGCCGCCGCCTCCGTTGCCGTTGCCGAAGCCGCCGCCGAACGGGGAGTCGCCGTTGACCTGTTCGGCGGTGCAGACGAGCTGCTGGGGTTCGGTGGTGCCGAAGCCGATCGTGTAGACGCGCAGGCGGCGGGCGGCGGCTTCCTGAGCGGCCGTCACCGGGTCGACGCCGGTGGTGTTGGAGCCGTCGGTGAGCACGACGATGGTGTCCGGCTCGTAGTCCTGCTGGTCGGGCGTGGTCGTCGTGTCACCGAGTTCCGCTCCGGTGGCCGCCACGTCGGGGTTGATCTCGGCGATCGCGTCGACCGAGGTCAGGATGGCCTGGCCGATCGCAGTGCCGCGGGACGTCTTGAGGGTGTCGATCGCGTCGAGCAGCGGCTGCTTCTCGGAGGTGGGCGCGACCAGCAGGCCGGCGATGCCGGAGAACGCGACCAGACCGATCTTGGTGTCGCCCTCCTGCGACTCGACGAACTCACGGGCCGCGTCGACGGCGACGGCGAGCCGGTTCGGGGCGATGTCGGTGTTGCACATCGAGCCGGAGACGTCGATGGCCAGCAGGATCGTGGTGTTGTTCGACGGCACGGCGACCGAGGCCTGCGGCCGGGTGATCGCGCCGGCGACGGCGAGCAGGCCGGCCAGGAACAGGAAGACCGGGATGCGGCGGCGCCACGCGGTGCGGCCGGGCAGCGCCGCACGGATCAGCGCCACCGAGGAGACAGTGATCGCGGTCCGTTTGCGGCGCCGGTTCAGCAGCCACCTGGCCAGCAACAGCAACGGTACGACCAGAAGCGCGAGCAGTGCCCACGGCCAGCTCAGCGACATCAGACGATCCTTCCGTGCCAGCGGGTGCTCAAGAACCCGCCGAGCGTCAGCAGCAGGAGGGCGGCCGCGGCGAACGGCGCGGTCAGCTCCAGCGGCTCCTTCTCGGTGGTCAGCCGCAGGTCGATCGACTTGGTCGTGTCGGCGAGCGTGTTCGCGTCGCCGGCCTCGTGGTACGTGCCACCGGTGACCTGCGCGATCGCGGTGAGCAGTGACTCGTCGAGCGCGGTGCCGAGCTGGAAGCCGTCGACCTCGACGGTGCCGCCCTGCGCGGTGCCGACGCCGACGGTCTGAATCCGTACGCCGGCCGCAGCCGCGAGTTCGGCGGCGGCTTCGACGTCGGGTCCGCCGGTCTCCTCGCCGTCGGAGAAGACGACGATCGTGGCGGACGGCCAGTAGCCGAGATCCGGTGCTGCCCCGCCTTCCTCGGGCAGAGCGACCGGCTTGCCGGTGATCGTGCCCAGCCCCACCAGGATCGCCTGGCCCAGCGAGGTGCCGCCACTGGCCTTGACCCGCTCGATCGCGGCGACGGCGGCGGCGTGATCAGCGGTCGGCGCCTGGGTGAGCAGGGCCTGGTCGCCGAAGACGAGCACGCCGACGTCCACGGTGTCCGGTTGTTCCTCGACGAAACCGGCGGCGGCGGTCTGCGCGGCGGAGATCCGGCTCGGCGAGACGTCCGCGGCGGTCATGCTGTTGGAGATGTCGAAGGCGAGCAGCACGGTCCCGGAGACCCGGGGCACGGACACCTCGGCCTGCGGCCGGGCCAGCCCGATCAGCATGACCGGCAGGGCGGCGAGCAGGAGTGCGTACGGCAGGTGCCGGCGCACGCCACCACCGGCCAGCGTGCCGAAACCCGCTGCCGAGAGCGCTGCGGACCGGCGGCGTTGCAGCGTGACGTACCCGTAGATCGCCGCGCCGGTCACCAGGACCGCGGCGACAAGCACCAGGGGGTAGAGGAAACTCATCGTCCGGACCGCCTCACCATGTCGATCAGCACGGCGAGCAGGTCCTGGTCGGTGGTGACCCGGTGCGGGCGTACCCCGGCCTTGCGCATGTTCTCGGCGAGAGCTTCCTCGCGGGCGCCGACCTGGTCGGCGAGCCTGGCGCGCAACAAGGGGTCGCTCGTGTCGACGAGGACCTGCTCACCGGTCTCGGCGTCCTCGACGAGCACCAGGCCGAGGTCGGGCAGTTCCAGCTCGGCCGGGTCGACGACCCGGATCACCACCACTTCGTGCCGGTGGGTGAGCATGGCGAGTGATCGCTCCCAGCCCGGATCGCCGATGAAGTCGGACATCACGAAGATCAGGGCGCGGCGGCGTGAGGTGGTGGTGGCGGCGAGACGGAGCATTTCCGCCAGGTCTGTCGTCGCCTGCTTTTGGGACGGCTGGGTTCGCGTGAGTTCGCGCGCGATTCGCAAAATCTGGTCTCGGCCGCCGCGTGGCGGTATCACCTTTTTTGACGAATTGTCGAACAGGATCGCCCCGACCCGGTTGCCGCCCTGCGCGATCAGCCGGGCCAGGCTGATCGCCAGCTCACCGGCGACCGACTCCTTGCCGTCGTGCCCGCCGAACCGCATCGAGGCCGACCGGTCCACGACGAACCAGGCCGTCATCTCCCGGTCCTCGGTGTACTGCCGGACGTGCGGCTCGTCGAGCCGGGCCGTCACGTTCCAGTCGATGTGCCGGACGTCGTCCTCCGGCGAGTACGCGCGCAGGTCGGTGAAGTCCAGCCCGGTGCCGTGCCACACCGTGCGGTACGCGCCCTGGAGGCGCCCGTCGAGGCGGCGCCCGAGTTTCCACTCGAGGCGCCGCAGCAGCCGATCGGGAGCGGTCATGATCTAGCGGCCCCGCGGTTCCGGGAACGACAGGTTCGCCAGGATCTTCGAGATGATCAGGTCCGGGGTGACCTCGTCGGACAGCGCTTCGTACGACAGGACGAGCCGGTGCCGCAGCACGTCGGGGGCCAGGTCGCTGAGGTCCTCGGGCACGACGTACTCCCGGCCACGGATGAAGGCGAGCGCCCGTCCGGCCAGCACCAGGCTGATCGACGACCGGGGGCTGGCGCCGTACGTCACGTACCGCGCCAGGTCGGTGAGGCCGACCCGGGCCGGTTCGCGGGTGGCGTGCGCGAGGTTCACCGCGAACTCGATGAGCGACGGGTCGACGTAGACCCGGTCGGCCTGCTGCTGCAGCTCGACAAGCGTCTCCGGGTTGATGATCTTCTGGATCACCGCGGCCGGGGCGAGGGCCCGCTCGACGACCACGAACTCCTCGGTGATGCTCGGGTAACCGACCACCACCTTCATCATGAAGCGGTCGACCTGGGCCTCGGGCAGCGGGTAGACACCCTCGTTCTCGATCGGGTTCTGGGTCGCCATCACAAGGAACGGGTTCGGCAGCTTGTGCGTCTCGCGGCCGATCGTGACCTGGCGTTCCTGCATCGTTTCGAGCAGGGCGCTCTGCACCTTGGCCGGCGCGCGGTTGATCTCGTCGGCGAGCAGCAGGTTGGTGAAGACCGGGCCGAGCTGGACCTGGAACTCACCGGTCGGCTGGTGGTAGACCCGGGTGCCGACGATGTCGGCGGGTACCAGGTCCGGAGTGAACTGGACCCGGTGGAAATCGCCGCCGATCGCCTCGGCGAGCGACTTCACGGCGAGCGTCTTGGCCAGGCCGGGCACGCCCTCGACCAGGATGTGCCCGCGGGCGAGCAGCGCCACGATCAGCCGCTCCAGCAGGATGTCCTGGCCCACGATGGTCTTCTTGACCTCGTAGAGGACTTTCTCGATCGGGCCTGCGGTGGCCGCCGGCGCGTCGGTCCAGCTCATGTAAACGTCCTTTTTCCTTAGAGGGGCGGAGCTTGGCCGTTGCCTTCGCCGCCGCCGCCGAGGGCCGCGCCGATCGGCACCGCGAAGCCGATGCCGATGAAGGTGCCCGCGTCGGTCGGGTTCGCCAGCGCCACAACGATGCCGACCACCTGCCCGCGCGTGTTGATCAGCGGTCCGCCGGAGTTGCCCGGGTTGACCGCCGCGTCGAACTGGATCAGGCCTTCGATGTCGTCGGACTCGTCGCGGTCCAGCTTGCGGTCCAGCCCGGAGACCACGCCGCTGCTGGTGCTCCACGCGAGGCCGAGCGGGTTGCCGATCGCCACGACCTCGTCACCGACCGCGGCGCCACCACCGAGCGTGGCCGGCACCAGCGTCTCGGGCAGCGTCTGCGGCGCGATGGTCGCGATGTCCTGCGCGGCGTCCTCACTGGCGATCGCTGCTGCCGAGCGGCTGCCGTCCGCGTAGGTCACCCGGATCGTCTCGGCCCCGTCGACCACGTGCAGCGCGGTCAGGATCGTGCCGTCGGCATTGGCGATCACACCGGTGCCGGTGCCGGCCTCCAGACGGTTCGCCGAGTCGTGGCCGGTCGTCTCGATCAGCACGACCGAGGGCGTCAGGGTCTGCGCGACCTCGGCGACGGTCAGGGGCGCGTCCGAAGCGGACGGAGAGGCCGAGGGAGCGGTTGCGGCAGGACTTTCGGTTTCGCCCCCATTTCGTACGAGGACAAGCGCGGTGATCGCCACAGCCCAGATGACGACCGCCCCGATCAGCAGCTTGCGACGCCGCTCCGGAGTGTTCCATCGGGTCTTCGGCTTCTCCTGCTGCTCCGCCGGTGCGGGCTCCGGCGCCGGAACCCCCTCCGGGCGGAGCACCGTCATCACGGCACGACCGCCAGACTCTCCATTAGTTGACCCTAAAAGCGATTCCTAGGAATTCGCCATGAGCCTTCTGATGGTTTCCGGTACGCAAATTTATCCATATGCCATAGAACGGTCCTGGTCACTCAGGTTTCCATGCGGCCGCGAGGGAGTGCGACATCTCCGCGAGCTCGGTACCGGACTCCTCGATCACCTCGTCGACTATCTCGGTGACCTCGTGCGTTTCGGCGCCGATCTCGCGCATGAGCTGGGCGGCGAGGGCTGCTATCACCACTAGGGCGGGTTCGATGCGGAAGGCCGGCGGGGGCGGGTCGCCGGCCAGGAAGGCCAGGAGCGCGAGGCCCTGGGCGCGCTCCTCGTCGGTGATGCCGAGGTCGGCGAGCCGGGCGCGGGCGACGAGGGCGTCCAGGTCCACCGGTGACGGGTCATGGTCGAACCGGATGGCGAGCAGCACCTGAAAGATGATCAGCAGCCGCATGGTGCCGGGTCCGGCGGTCCTGGGGTCGGCGCCGGTGCTTTTTGCCGCGCGCCGGGCTAGTTCGTGCGGGGTGCCGGTCAGAAGGTCGGCGGGCGACAGCGCGCCACTCGCCGGAAGGTCGCCGCCCGGATGCGGGCGCTCACTCATTGCCGGGCGCTCACTCATCGCCGGGCCAGAGTTCGGCGCCTGATCGTGGCTCAGCTACCGGTCGTGTCTCGGCGGCCGGGCTGGTGAGGCGGATCAGGGTGAAGCGGACGTCGGGGGCCGGGTCGGCGCGGGCGGTCTCGATCACCCAGTCGCCGGGGGTGAGGTCGTCGATCAGCAGGTGTGCCCTGGTCATCGCGTAGTCACCGGAGAAGACAGCGTCGAACAGGCGCAGCGGCTCGTCGACCCGGATCACTCCGGCGGGCCGCCATCGCGCCAGCCCGGCGGCGGCCAGTGCGTCCCGGCGGGGGTCGATCACGGCGTTGCGGGCTTCGCGCTGGAAGATCAGGTGGTGGCCGGGCAGATAGCCGGTCGGCAAGCCGCCCGCCCGGATCACGAGAGCCTGTGCTGTGCCGATCGGCAGGATCCCGGCCTCGCCGGAGATCGCGCAGGCACGTTGATAAGCGGCTTCCCACTCATCGCCGCTCTCGTCCACGCCGTCGCCCTCGTTCACGCCGTCGCTCATATCCGCGCCGCCGCCCACATCCGCGCTGCCGCCCTGATCGGCGCCGCCGGCCTTGGGGGCGGCGCCGGAAGGCGGGGTCGCGCCGAAGGGCAGCTCCAGGCCGAGCCAGGAGCTGACCACTGATTCTCCGATCGCGATCAGCGGACCGCCCAGCGACGTGATCAGCACGATTCGGGCCCGTCGCCCTCGGGTCCAAGCAGCACTTTCGGCACACCCCTTCCGCACGGGCCCACTGCGGGTCCGCATGGAATACAGCGCCGCTCGCAACAGGTTTGTCACCGCGTTGAAATGGGAGCGCTCCCATGTAACGATGAGCGTCACTGTGCTTTCCGCGTACCCCCGAACGCGAAGGACCACCCAGATGCGCGCACTCGCGCGGCTGGCCGTGACCACCCTCCTGGTCGCGGCTCCTCTCGCCGCCATCACCATCACCACCACCGCGAGCGCGGCCGAGGACCCCGCCCCGGTCACCGTGCTCACCAGCGATTTCGAGGACGGCACCGTCCAGGGCTGGTCCGGGCGGTCCGCCGAGACGATCGCGCACAGCACCGCCGTCGCGCACGCCGGGACCGGCAGCCTCGCGGTCAGCGGGCGCACCGCGACCTGGCAGGGCCCCTCACTCGACGTGCTCGGCGTCTTCGAGAAGGGCACCGCCTACACGATCTCCGCTTGGGTACGCATGGAGTCCACCTCGGACAACGCCCGGCTCAGTGTCGAACGCCGCACCGGCGGGGTGGCCGCTTACGATCAGGTGGCCGGCAACACGGCGGTGACCTCGGGCGGGTGGGTGAACCTGACCGGGCGCTACACGCTCGCGACCGACGTCGAGTTCCTCCGGGTCTACGTGGAGACGGCGTCGACGACCGGCTCGTTCTACATCGACGACGTGACCGCTTCCTACGTCCCGGCGCTGCCGATCCAGACCGACATCCCCGCGGTGCGCGACGCCGTCACGGCATTTCCGGTTGGCGCCGCGATCACCGGGGCGGAGATCGTCGGGGATCACGGTCTGCTTCTCCAGCGGCACTTCTCGTCGGTGACCCCGGGCAACGCCCTCAAATGGGACGCCACCGAGCCTTCCGAGAACACCTTTTCGTACGCGCAGGCCGACCCCCTGATCGCGTTCGCCAAGTCCAACGGGCTCGCCATCCGCGGGCACACGCTGGTCTGGCACAACCAGACGCCGGCCTGGGTATTCACCGGCGCCGACGGCCAGCCGATGACAGCCACCGCGGAGGACAAGGCGCTGCTGCTGGCCCGCCTGGAGAACCACATCCGCAACGTGGCCGGCCATTACGGTGCCTCGATTGCCGTCTGGGACGTGGTCAACGAGGTCATCGACGAGAACCAGTCGGACGGCCTGCGGCGCAGCACCTGGTTCACCGTCGCCGGGCTGGACTACATCCGGACGGCGTTCCGGGTGGCCCGCGAGGTGCTGCCGGACGCGAAGCTGTTCATCAACGACTACAACACCAACGTCCCGGCAAAGCGCGACAAGCTGTACGCCCTGGTCGCTCAACTCCGCTCGGAGGGCGTACCGATCGACGGGGTAGGCCACCAGATGCACATCAACGTCAGCTGGCCCACCATCGCCGAGTCCGAGGCGATGATCCAGAAGTTCATCCCGCTCGGCGTCGAGCAGCAGATCACCGAGATGGACGTCAGCATCTACACCAGCAGTGGCGAGAACTTCCCGACCCCGCCGGCCGATCGGCTGCTCCAGCAGGCATACGTCTATCGGGACACGTTCGCGCTCTTCCGCAAGTACGCCGCGGAGATCACCTCGGTGACGCTGTGGGGGCTGGCGGACGACAACACGTGGCTGGACACGTTCCCGGTGACCCGCAAGGACGCGCCGCTGTTGTTCGACACGCGGTTGCAGGCGAAGTCGGCGTACTGGGGGGTTGTAGACCCGTCAAAGATCTCCGCTTCACCGTCACCGTCGGTCTCAGTTTCGTCGTCGCCGTCGTCCTCTGTTTCGCCGTCGGCGTCGGCGTCGGCCTCTGTTTCGCCGTCGGCGTCCGTCTCGTCGTCGCCGTCGGTTTCGTCGTCGCCGTCGCCGTCGGTTTCGTCCTCGGCTTCTCCTTCGCCCGGTGTCTCGGGGTGTGCGGTGACGTATCGGGTGACCGGTAGCTGGTCTGGTGGTTTCCAGGGTGACGTGAAGGTCGCCAACACCGGTTCGGCGGCGATCAACGGCTGGTCACTGGCCTGGCAGTTCACCGGCGGGCAGAAGATCTCCCAGCTGTGGAATGCCTCGGTCACCCAGTCCGGCACCGCCGTGACCGCGACGAACGCCTCGTGGAACGGCACCCTCTCCCCGGGCGGATCCGCCTCCTTCGGTTTCCTCGGCAGCTGGACCAGCACCAACCCGGCCCCGGCCGCCTTCACCCTGAACGGCAAGGCCTGCACGGTTCTCTGAGCACGAGCAGAACAAAGGCGCGCCCGATGCCGGCAGCACAAGTAACGCAAGAGGCGCAACAGCCGCGGTCTCGGCGCTTCCGGTCGAAGCCGTAGCCAGCACATCGCCCCGCTCGATCTTGTCGACTTGAGCGGGGCGTTTGCGGCGAACTCGACAAGATCGGGCAGGACTCCTCGATCTTGCTGAGTTCAGCGACGACGCATCCGAGGAAGTCGACAAGATCGGCGGGCGGCGCGCTCGCGCAGCCCGGCCGCAGCACGACGAGGACGGCATGGTCCCGGCCCGCCTCGGTGCGCCGGCCGCCCGGATCGATCTGGGCAAGGTCCGGCCGTCGCCAGGAGCGACGCGGGTGTTGACGCCCCGCTCCGCGCGGGCGGGCCGGGCTTGCCAAGGTCGCGGTCAATCATGCGGTGAGCAGGGTGAGCACCGCCTCTCCGGGTTCGGGGTGGGTGGACAGGAGGGCACGCACCGCGTCGTTCGGGTTCGGCTCGGGTGGCTCGGACCACTCGCCCTCGCAGCCGAGCAGGGCCGCCACCGCGTCCGATGTCACCGGATGAGCGGCCAGCAGCGTGAAGGCCGGACCGCCGCTCGGAACCTCCACAGGGGAGCGGGTGGCTGCCGGGCGGGATAGCCACGGTGGGGTCCACTCGTCGATGGCGGACAGACTGCCGGGGAAGGTGCGGCCCGCTTCCTTGGTCAGCACCGGCACCAGCTCGGCCGCCTGTGATTTCAGGGTTGTGATCAGGGTGGGCAGCCACGGCAGCAGGACCGGGTCGGGTAGCCGGCCGAACGCTTTCGACAGGGTCTCCACGACGAACGGTGCCAGCCTCGGCACCGGTTCGAGCGCCTGCACGAAACCGCTGACGTACTGCGGGAACGCCGGCACCACCAACGGGTTGGCGAGCAGGTCGTCCACGCGTACCCGAAGGTCGGGCAAGGGGAGGTCGCCGAGCTGGTGGCGCGCCGCCCAGAGCAAGGCCGTCTTGGCCGGCGTCTCCGGATGCGACTGCCGGACGGCGATCTCCAGCTGGGTCCGGTCGCAGCCGAGGGACAGGGCGAGGCTTTCCATGCTGAAGAGGAAACCGAGCATCGCGCCGACCTGGCGCACGCCGGTGTCCTCGTCGACGAAGGCGGTCGGCAGCAGGGTGCAGTAATGCGCGTAGCCCTCGGTCACGAAGCGCTCGCACCAGCCGGGCAGCGTCGGCTCGGTGGCACGGTAGTGGGCCATCAGGCGGCGGATCCGGCGCAGCACGGCCGGCGCCTCGTCGACAGTGCGCTCGGCGGCCAGCAGCTCCACCGCGCGTACGCCGAGCTCATCGGTGAGTCGTGGGCTGGTCAGGAAGAGCAGCGAGTCCTCGACGGCCTTGAGCGCGGTGGCGGTGGTCGCTTTCGGGTCCCAGGCGGCGCGGCGCAGCCGTTGCTCCAGCACCTGCTCGACGGTGACGCCCTCGTAACCGAGCTCGATGATGGTCCGCTGGTGGCGGCCGATGTCGAGGTCCCAGCTCTCCTGGATATGTTTCTCACCGAGCCGGCGCGATCCCATGATCGGGCGCACCGCCTGGTCGGGCAGAAGGTACCGCAGCATCCAGAGCAGGCGGGAGCAGGCGGCCAGCTCGGGCCGGGCGGCGAGGTCGAGCAGGGCGCGCTGGATCGTGCGCTGCCCCAGGTTCAGCCCGAGCGGCGCGAGGCGGTCGTAGACGTCGCGGGCCAGGGGTGGCAGGGAGTCGTACCCCACCTGGCCGATCCGGTCGCCGCCGAGCAGGATCTCGCAGAGCCGGCGCACGTCGCGCCGGCCGGGAACGGTCTCCTTCTCGATGCAGGTGATCGCCGCGTCCTGGAAGTCGTACGGTGTGGGCCGCCGCCGGCCGCGCATCCCGGCGAGCAGCACCGAGGTCTCGAAGACCGCGATGGCGTCGGCCGTGCTGGCGAGGTAACCGTTGCGGCGGGCCAGCCGGACGATGTCGACACACCAGCCGCGCAGTTCCTCCTCGTCGAGCCCGTCGAGGGTGGGCGGCCCGGCGAGGTAGCCACTGAGCTGGTCGGTGACCGGCCCGCCGGCGGTGACCGGCGCCGCCACCTTTTTCCGGGTGCTCCTATTCGCCGTGCTCTTATTCGCCGTGCTCTTCTTCGCCGGCAGCGAGAACGGTTTCACCCCGGTCCGCAGCAACGATTTCTGCCAGGTGGCGGCCGCGATCGAGACCGAGCCGGGCGCCAGGCCGAACTGCGCCTCGATCGCCGAGTGGCTAGACGGGATGAGTCCGTAGAGCCACGTCGTCGCGGTACGCCCAGTGATCTCGAAATCCGGTGTGCCCGGCTCCGAGCCGGCCTCGGCAACCCGGCTCGCGGCATGGAAGGCGCCGCAGATGTAGAGGCAGTCGGCCCGGTCGGCGCCGGTCGCGGCGAGGTGTTCCCGGATCCGGGTCCACATGTACCGCTCGCGGTCCTCGTCGGTCGCGTACCGCCGGGTGTCGTGCGGCGCGAGCCTGCGGAAGAGGCTCCCGACCAGCACCATGACCTGCCGGTACGTCTCGTGGTCGGCGCCGGCGAGGGGCTGCTCGACGTACTGATCCCACCACTCGGACCAGTGCCGCACCCGGCCGTGGTGCAGCAGGTGCTCCTCCAGCTCGGCGAACCGGGGCCGCAGGTCGCCGATCTCCACGCCGACCGCGTCGCCGTGCAGGTCGTCCCCGTCTTTCTGCGACGAGGCACCCGGTTGCCACTGGAAGACGTGGTCGGTGGATCGGTCGACGAGCACCAGCTCGACGCCGGGGGTCTCCAGCGCGTACGCCACCGCCTGGTATTCCGCGGAGGCCTCGGTGATCGGCGCGATCACGCTGAGCGGAGCCGACTCCTTGGGGAAGCCGTCCAGCTCGGACGCGAAGGCCTGCAGCGCCACCGGCAGCCGGCAGTTGCGCAGCTCGGTGAGGAGCGGCGCGAGGTCCTCGCAGAGCTCCAGGTAGATCACTTTCGGCTGTTTCTCGCGCAGCCGCCGGGCCATGGCGAGCGCCGACGCCGGCGAGTGATGGCAGACCGGGAAGATCTCCAGCGGCTCGCGCAGCGCGTGATCGACGTCGTCGACCATGCCGGCCAGGATCTCCGGAAGCGCCGCCGGGCCGCCGGCCAGTGCGTCGGCGGCACCGAGCAGCTGATCCCGCAGCGAATCGAAAGGACCGCTCACGACAGGGTCTCGATCGCCTTACGGCCGCCGGAGAGGAAGCCGTCCCACTCACCGCCGTGCTCGCGGCTGCGCGGCTCGACAACGCCGTGCCAGTACTTGTTGAGGATCGCCAGGTCTTCCGGGCTACGCCGGGCCAGCGAGCCGACCAGGGATCCGGCCAGCGCCTCGGCGGTGAGCGCGGAGGCGCCGAAGAAGTTGCTGTGCAGGATCGCGTCCTCCAGCACACCGATCTGCTCGGCGGTGGAGAGCGCCGACTCCAGTCGCTCGTCGTCGCTGCTCGCCGAACTGGCAGCCGCGCGCAGGTCGGCGAAGCTCTGCAGCAGCACGTCGAGCAGGGTCGGCGGGAGCTCCAGCTCGATGTCGTGCCGGCGCAGCAACTCCTCGGTGCGGAACCGGACGATCTCGGCCTCGCTCTTCTTGTTGGTCACCACCGGGATGCGGACGAAATTGAACCGGCGCTTGAGCGCGGAGGAGAGATCGTTGACGCCGCGGTCCCGGCTGTTCGCCGTCGCGATGATCGAGAAGCCGGGTTTGGCGAAGACGATGTTGTCGGTGTCCAGCTCGGGGATGGAGACGTACTTCTCGGAGAGGATCGAGATGAGCGCGTCCTGCACGTCGCTGGTCGAGCGGGTCAGCTCCTCGAAGCGGCCGATCACGCCGCCCTCCATCGCCGTCATGATCGGCGACGGGATCATCGAGGCCCGGGACTGGCCCTTGGCGATGACCATCGAGACGTTCCACGAGTACTTGATGTGGTCCTCGGTGGTGCCGGCGGTGCCCTGCACGACCAGCGTCGAGTTGCGGCTGATCGCGGCGGCGAGCAGCTCGGCGAGCCAGCTCTTGCCGGTGCCGGGGTCGCCGATCAGCAGCAGGCCGCGGTCGGAGGCGAGGGTGACGATGGACCGCTCGACGAAGCTGCGGTCACCGAACCACTTCGGGCTGATCTCCCGGTCAAGGCCGTCGGCGCGTTCCGACCCGAGGATGAAGAGGCGCACCATTTTCGGGCTGAGCCGCCAGGAGAACGGCTTGGGCCCGTCGTCGACCGACTCGAGCCAGTCCAGCTCCTCGGCGTACTTGATCTCGGCAGGTGCACGCAGCATGTCGCTCATGGGGTGTCTCCTAGAAGGCGAGGAAGTTCTTGAGCTCGGTGACGAGCTTCTTGATGCGGCCGGAGAGGACCGGGGTGCCCTGGTCCTTGAAGCGCTGGCGGAACCAGGGGTTGACGCTCTGCTGGCCGCCGCTGCTCACCGATCCGACCGGGATGAACCGGGCGCCGGAGCGGTGGATGGCGGCCATCCCGTCGAAAACTGCCTGTGCCTGCCACTCGTAGAAGTCCGAGATCCAGACGACCACGGTGTTGCGGGGATCGACGATTTTCGGCCGGGCCAGGTCGAGGGCGACGGTGCCGTCGGTGCCGCCGCCGAGCTGGGTGCGCAGCAGCACCTCGAACGGGTCGTGCACCCACGGCGTGAGGTCGAGGGCCCTGGTGTCGTACGCCACCAGGTGCACGTCGACTTTTGGCAAGCCGGTGAAGATCGAGGCGAGGATCGTGCAGTTGACCATCGCGTCGACCATCGAGCCGGACTGGTCGACCACGACGATCAGCCGGGCCGGGGTGACCCGTTTCGCGGTCTGCTTGTAATAGAGCCGGTCGACGTAGAGGCGCTCCTCCGCCGGGTCCCAGTTCGGCAGGTTCTTCCAGATCGTCCGGTCGATGTCGAGGTTGCGGTAAACCCGTTTCGGCGGGATGGACCGGTCGATCGTGCCGGCGCTGGCCTGCGCCACCTGCGTCCGCAAGACCTCGGCCACCTCGTCGACGAAGCGACGGATCAGCGCCTTGGCGTTGGCCAGCGCCACGCCGTCGAGGTTGTCCTTGTCGCGGAGCAGCTGCTCGATCAGCGACATGCTCGGGGTGAGCTGTTTGGCGAGCTTGGGGTCGGCCAGCACCTCACGCAACCGCATCCGGCTGACCAGGTCGGCTTCGATGGAGGCGAGAGCCGGGCCGAGGTCGACGTGGAAACCACTGCCCGGGCTGGTGCCCGCCGTGTTTCCGCCCGGGCCGCCCGATCCGCGGCCACGCATCGCGCCCGGCTCGCAGCCGAGCGCCCGCTCGAACCAGGCGGCGTCCGCCTGCCAGCGGGAGAGCTGACCCGCCGTGACGTTGCCCGAGCCGGTCCCGAAGACGTTGAGCAGCAGTTTGGAGACGAGCGCGGCCCGCCGAACCTCGCCACCGGCGTCGCCGAGCGGGCCGGCGCCGCTGAGCAGGCCGGCGTCGCTGAGCAGGCCGGCGTCGCCCTCCGCGCCGCTGAGCAGGCCGGCGTCGCCCTCCGCGCCGCTCAGCAGGCCCTCGAACTCGGCCTCAAGCTGCGGGAACCGCTGCACCACCGTATCGACCGAGACGCCCGGGTCGAGCAGCGCGCCCGGCAGGCCGAGATCGTCGACGATCGCCACGCTCCCGGACTCCAGCGCGGGCTGCTCCTCGGGGTCGAAGAGCCGGGCGAGCAGTCGCCAATACAGCACCTGGCGCCGGTTTTCCGCTGTCGTCATTTGCGCAGCAGCCTTCCCGCGCGCTCGCGCAGCACGTCGACGGCCGTGCCGGCGACCGCCTCCGCCTTCGCCGCTTTCGCATCGAGGGGGCCGAGCGCCCAGTCTCCGGTGTGCACGGCGACCGCTTTCTTCTTGACCGAGGCCTGCACGGCGAGCGGTTGCACCAGCCAGCGGCCGGCGTCCCAGCGCAGCAGGCCGATGCAGGCGGTGGACGCGGCGATCAGGGCCGGGGTGAGCGGGCCGGCCACGGGCAGCCGGTCGGTGTCGATCGGCAGGCTGACACCGCCGAGGTCGAGAGCGTCCGGCCCCGGCGTGTAACCCTCCAGCAGCACCGGCTCGGCGATCGCGGCCGGGTGCCGGTCGAGCGGGGTGGCGGAGAAGGCGGTCGCGGCGCCGAGCCGGACCCGGGCGGTGGCGAACGGGTCGGCCGGCTCGCCGGCGGTGACCCGGGACTCGTCCCAGATCAGATCGCCGCCGCCGGTCAGGGTCAGGCCGCTGACCTCGACCGCGCGGTGCTCGGCCACCGCCGCCCGGAAGATCGGGAAGCCGGCGAGCATCCGCCAGGCGGACGGCCCGGTGATCGTCTCGACTTTCGGTGCGGCCACCGAGACGCGCACCAGGCGCACGTCTCCCCCGGCCGTCTCCAGGAGTCCGTGCGCCTGCGCCCGGAACACCGTCGGGTGCTCGTGCAGGTCGAGGCCGAGCAGCAGGAAACGGCCGTCGACCGGCTCGCCCGGGTCGGCGGGAAAGCCGTCCTGGGAGAGCAGCAGGGCGCGGGACCAGAGGTCGGCCCAGCGGCGGACCGGGATGCGCTCCAGGGTTGCGACCGGCGCGGCCGCCCGCAGCTCGGCGGCGAACCCGTCGAGCAGGACCGCGAGCCGGCGGGCCGCCGGGTCGGCGAGCAGCGCCTGCACGGCCGGTGAACCGGCCGAGGCCAGCTCGTGGTCGACACCACGCCAGCCGGCGATCGCCAGCTCCCGCAGCCAGGACCGGCTGCCACCGGCCACGATGACCGGACCGGCAGCGGAAGGCGGTGACGGCAGGCGATCACGGCCCAGTGCGCCGGACAGCGTGCCGAGCAACGCGTCGTGGGCGGCGCCGAGCAGCGCGGACCGGGCGCCAGCCAGCGCGGCCAGATGCTCGTCGGTCACCGTCCCGGAAACGATCTTGCCGATCGAGTCGGACACCCGGCCGGCCAGGGGCGAGCCGTTGAACGCCTCGGCCAGCGACTCCAGCGCGGCGGCGCGGTCCTCGTCGATCCGGGCGAGACCGTGGACGAGCGCGTCGTCGAGGCCGTCGATCAGGGCGAGCGCCTCGGTGAGGCCGGTCGGCTGGGCGCGCAGGGCGTCGGTGAGCATCAGCGCACCGCCCCCGCGGCCGGGAACCACGCCAGGTCGGGCAGCGGGTCGGTGGTGGCGGGCAGCTCCAGGTAGGACAGGTGGCGCAGGAAGCTGCTGAACACCTCGGCGGCACGGTTGGCCGCGACGGTCGGGTGCAAGCCGGTGATCAGGTCGGCGTCCTCGGCCACCTCGATCTTCAGGTATCGCGCGACGCGGCCCGCGCCGTACTGCAACGTGGCCTCGGTCAGCAGCGACCGCAGGTGGTTGCAGGCGAACGCGCCGCTCAGGCCGCCGCACGGACGGTTGTTGTTGGTGTTGCAGCTCAGGCCGTGATCGCCGGCGGTGATCGAGGAGACGTAGACCCGGGAGACGTCCGACCCGCTCGACACGACGCCCTGCAACCGGCCCTCGGCGAGCTCGAGGAACGGCACCTTCGCCAGTTTCCGCGATCGCACGGGCTCGATGACGGGCGCCGAGCTGCGGCGCTCGTAGGGGATACTCATGGGGCGTAGTTGTATCGGAGGGGTCCGACAAAAACGCCGGACCCCCTGCCGTACGCCCTCAGAGGTGCTCGCGCAGACCCATCCGGGCGTGCAGTGCGCGCAGTGGTTTCGGCGCCCACCAGTTCCACCGTCCGAGCAGGCGCATGAACGCCGGCACCAGCACCGGACGCACCAGCAGCGCGTCCAGGATGATCGCCAGCGCCGAGCAGAGCCCGAAGAACTGGATGAACGAAACCCCGGACACCAGCATGGCCAGGAACGAGACGGAGAGGATCGCGGCGGCCGCGCTGATCACCCGGCCGCTGTGCGACAGTCCCTCCACCACCGCGGTACGCAGATCGGCTCCTTGCCGGTGCCGTTCGAGGATCCGGGACAGCACGAAGACCTCGTAGTCCATCGAGAGTCCGAAAGCCACGCAGAACAGCAGCACCGGGATCGCCACGGTCAGTGGTGTCGCGGTGAATCCGAGCACCCCGGAGAGGTGCCCGTCCTGGAAGATCCAGACCGCGACGCCGAAGACCGAGCTCATCGTCAGCAGGTTGAAGAGCAGCGCCTTGATCGGCAGGAAGACGCTGCCGGTCAGCAGGAAGAGCAGCGCGAACGTCGTGCACGCGATCAGGATCAGCGCATGCGGCAGCCGCCCGCCGATCGAGCCGGTGATGTCGACAAGCTGCGCGGCCGGCCCGGTGACCAGCACCGGAACCTCGGCCGGCACCGGGACGACCCGGACCGCGCGAGCCAGCTCGGCGCCCTTCGCCGAGTACGGCTCGACGTCGCTGAGCACCGAGAAGTACGTCGCCATCTTGCCCGAGGCGAAGGTACGCGGATGCACCGTTGTCGCCCCCGGCACAACGGTCCCGTTCACGTATGTCCCGGCCATGCTGTCCACCCGGGACACCCCGTCGAGCAGGGACAACCGGGACGCGTAGACGGCGGCCCGCTTGATGCCGTTCGTGCCGGTGCCCCAGCCCTGTGCGACGACCACGGTGGCGCCACTGCCGGTGCCGGCGAACTCGGAACGCATCGCGTCGGCGACGACCCGGCTCTCCGCCTTCTCCGGCAGCACCCGGTCGTCGGCGATGCCGAACTTGATGTGGGTGAACGGCAGCGCGAGCGCGACCAGGAACAGGATCACCGGCAGCGCGGTCAGGATCGGCCGGCGCATGACGTGCCCGGCGATCCGTCCCCAAAACGGCGCGTGCCCACCGGCGGCCGGCCGGCGGCGCAGCACCGGCCACTTGTCGATCCGGTCGCCGAGCAGCACGAGCAGAGCCGGCAGCACCATGAGCGCCGCCAGGACGGTGGCGATCACGACGGCGATGCCGGCGTACGCGAACGAGCGCAGGAAGTACTGCGGGAAGACGAGCAGGCTGCACAGTGCGACCGCCACGGTGGCCGCGCTGAACACGACGGTGGACCCGGCCGTACGCATCGTGGTGGCCAGCGCGGAGACCTTGTCCGGGTCGCGGAGCCGCTGCTCGCGGTACCGGGAGACGAACAGCAGGCTGTAATCGACGGCCAGGCCCAGGCCCAGCGCGGTCGCCATGTTGACGGCGAAGACCGACACGTCGGTGAAGACCGCGAGCAGGCGCAGCGTGCCGAGGGTGGTGACGATCGAGAAGAGGCCGATCAGCAGCGGCGCGCCGGCCGCCCAGACGGTGCCGAAGACGAGCAGCAACAGCAGCAGGGTGATCGGGATGGCGATCGCCTCGGCGTGCGCGAGGTCCGTGGTGACCTGCTCGTTGATGTCGTTGTTGACCTGGGTGAGGCCGCCGAAGGAGACGTCGATCCCCCCGGAGGAGCCGGCCAGCGAGTGGAGATCAGCAACCCGGTCGGCGCTGACATCCTCGTCACCGTCCACCCGCGCGAGGATGACGCCTTTGTCATGATCGCGCCCGGCCAGCTGCGGCACCGGCTTCTTGGGGTTCCAGTACGCGCCGACGACGGTCACGCCCTCCGTGGTGGAGAGCCGCTGGACCACCCGGGAAGCGACGACCTGCATGTCGGCGTCGTCGACCGAACCACCCGGCTTGGAGATCATCACGACCAGGTTCGGGTCGGCGGCGTGGAAGTGCTGTGCCATCCACTGCCGGCCCTTCACCGACTCGGAGCTCGGGTCGTCGAAGCCACCGCTCTTGAGCGCGCCGATCAGGTCACCGCTGAAAACGATGGCGGCCACCGCCACCAGCAGCGCCGTGAGCAGCACGGACTTGGGACGGCGGGTGACGAGCCGGACCACCGGCCCGGAAGCCGGGCCGGTGGTCGGGGTACGGCGGCCGGTGGTGACCGGCCGAGGGGCAACCGATGTCATTCCAGGCTCACGCGGGCTGCGGCACGGTCGCCGGGTCGAGGTGCCGGGCCAGCAGGTCCACGGTGTGCTCGATGTCCTCCGTGGTGTGTTCCGCGGTGATGAAGAACCGCAGCCGTGCCAGCTTCTCCTTCACCGCCGGGTAGAGGATCGGGTTGGCGCTCACACCGTTCTTGAGCAGCGTGTCGGAGAGCCGCAGCGCCTTGATCGAGTCGCCGGTGATCGCCGGGATGACCGGGGTGCCGTCGCTCGGACCGGTGTCCACGCCGGCCTGCCGGGCGAGCCGCAGGAACATCGCGGAGTTGTTGTGCAGCGCGGCCAGCCGCTGCGGCTCCTCGCGGAGGATGTGCAGGGCGGCGAGCGCCGCGGCGGCGTTCGCCGGGCTCATCCCGGCGCTGAAGATGAAGCCGGGCAGCGTGTACCGCATGTACTCGATCAGCTCGTGCCGACCGGCCAGGTACCCGCCGCAGCTCGCCAGGGACTTGGAAAGGGTGCCCATCCAGATGTCCACGTCGGCGCGGTCGATGCCGAAGTGCTCGCCGACGCCACCACCGCGGGCGCCGAGCACGCCGATGCTGTGCGCCTCGTCGACCATGAGCAGCGCGCCGTGCTTCTTCTTCAGCGCGATCAGAGCCGGCAGATCACAGATGTCGCCGTCCATGCTGTAGACGCCCTCGACCACGATCAGCACCCGGCGGTACCGGTCGCGGGTCTGGGTCAGCAGCGCGTCCAGGGCGGCGTAGTCCTGGTGGGCGAACGGCTGGCGGGCGGCGCCGGAGAGGCGGCAGCCCTGCAGGATGCTGTCGTGCGCGAGGGCGTCGTGCACGATCAGGTCGTCCGGGCCGACCAGGTGGCCGATCACGCTGACGTTGGTGGCGTGGCCGCCGATCAGGGTGATCGCGTCCTCGGCGCCGACCAGCTCGGCGAGGGCCCGGTCCAGCTCGTCGTGCAGGGCACGGTTGCCGGAGAGGATCCGGGCCGCGGAGACCGAGGAGCCATACCGTTCGACGGCCTCCTTCACCGCGTACGCGACCATCGGGTGACCGGACAGACCCAGGTAGTTGTAGCTGGAGAACGAGATCAGCTGACGTCCGCCGACTTTGGTGGCCCGGCCGATCACGCTGTCGTGCACCAGGTAGTACGGGTTCGTCACGCCGACCCGGTCGAGCATCACGCCGCGGCGCTGGAACTCGACGACCTCAGGCAGGTACGCCACGTCGGCGACCTCCTTGCGCGGAGGCGCCACCAGGGAACGCTCGGCCGACGGGACCACCGGAGCGGCGTGCGCCGGGGCGGAGACCGGGGCCGGGGCGGGCGTGCCGCCGCCGAGAGCCACCGAGAGCACCTGCGCGAGCTCGCCGACAGTGGACACCTCGAAGACGTCGGCCGGGTCCAGCTCCAGGTCCGGCCAGCGGCGCTTCACCGCGGAGACCAGCTCGGCCGTCATGATCGAGTCGAAGCCCAGGTCGGTGCCGAACGACTGGTCCGCCCGGACCAGGTCGGACGGGTACGCGCTGATCTTGCCGATCATCACGGCGAGCTCGGAGACGATCTGCGAGGTGTCGCTCGGAGCGGCCTTCTGTGCCGGGACCGAGGGCCGCTTCGGCGCGGGCGCCTCCTTGACCACTGCCTCTTTCACCACCACCGGCGGCGGTCCTTCAATGGCCGCGACCGGCTGAGCAGCCGAAACGACCGGAGCCTCGATGGCCGGGACCGGCTCGGCGCCGATGCCGCGCAGGACGGCGAGCTGCTCCCGCATCAAAAGAATGACGTCGTTCACTGTCGTCGGATCTCCATTCCTGGTTACGACATTCCTGGTTGCGGCATTCCTGGTCGTCGCAGCCGGCAGCGCCATGCGCTCCGGGATGCGGACCTCAAGCTCGGCGACCGGCGCCGGCGTGACCGCGGGGCGGACTGCCCGGGTGACGGCTCGTCGCGGGCCGTCCTCACGGGCACGGCGGATCGAGTAGTGCTGGGTCACGAGCGGCGACGGCGGCAGGGTCAGCAGCGGTACGCCCAGACCCGCGAACAACGGCGTCAGGTCCACCGGAACACCGGCGACGGCGAGCCGCCCCAGGCCTTCGAGCAGCGCGTACCCGTCGTCCGGCTCGGCCGGCATCAGCGCGATCTTGTCGAGCGGCGCCGAGGACGGGATCTGCGCGGCCATGCCGAGCAGCGCGTCACCGGAGCAGACCTGCACGAGGATGCGCGCGCCGGCGCCGACAGCGTTGTCGACAGCGTCACGGAACATCACCGGGGACGACGTCTGGCGGCCCCAGAGCGTACGCAACTCATCCGGCTCGGCCGGCGCCTGCGGATCCACGCTGGAGAAGAACAGGGCGGTGGGCGTACGCACGGCAAGGTCTGCGGCGTAAGCCGCGACCCGTCCGTCCACCTCGGCCATCAGCGGCGAGTGGAAGGCGTGCGAGACCCGCAGCTCGACGGCCGGGATGCCCCGGGTGCGGCAGCGCTCCACCAGGTTCTCGACGGCTTCGCGATGCCCGCTCGCGACGGTCTGCGCGGAGTGGTTGTAACAGCCCGCCCAGACGCCACGGATGCCGGACCGCAGCTCCTCGAAAGCCCGCGCGTCGGCCTTGATCGCGGCCATCGTGCCGGGTGCCGGCTCGTCACCGGCGGTCACCGCGGCGCCGCGCTCGATCAGGAAGTCGAGCCCGTCGTCCGGGGTGAGCGCTCCGGCGGACACGGCCGCCACCAGCTCACCCACGCTGTGACCGAGGGCGATGTCCGGTGTGACACCACAGTCGGCGAGCAGCTGGGTCATGCTGATCCCGGTGACACCGAGTCCCGGCTGACAGACCTGAGTGGCGCTGACCTGTGCCTCGGCGTCCGGTCCCGGGTCCTCGCAGAGCAGGTCGGAGACCGCGATGCCGGTGCGCTTGTCGACGGTGTCGGCGAGCGGTCCGGCATATCGGGCGAAGAGCGGGAAGCGCTCGACCAGGTCACGCAGCACACCGGGGCGCAGCGAACCCTGACCGGGGAAGAGGAAGGCGACCTTGCGGTCGTCCTCGCCCAGCGGCGTCTCCGAGGCGTACAGACCAGGTCCGAGTTTGCCCAGCGTGCCGGTGGCGAGCTCCTGCGCGGCGAGCGCCAGACGGCCTGCGAGCTCCGCTCGCGTCCGGCACATCACCGCCAGGCGCGCCGGGAGCGCTTGGCGGGTGGCCATCGTGCGGGCCACCGCGGCAGGGGTCAAGGCCGGGTGCGTGGAGACCATGGTGGAGAGGCGCTTTGCGTACGCCGAAAGCAGCTCGACATTCCCGGCAGTGATCAGTACCAGCCAGGGCCGTCCGTCGTGGCCCGACTTCTCGCCCTCGTCGAGCGGGTCCGGGGCCTCACTGAGCACCGCGTGCACGTTGGTGCCGCCGAACCCGAAGGAGTTGACGCCCGCGCGTCGCCGGTCGTCACCCACCTCCGGCCACTCCCGTGGCTCGGTCGTGATCGAGAGGTTCGCGGCGGCGAGCGGCAGATCGGGGTTCTCGGTGATCGCCGGCTGCGGCGGGATGGTGCTGTGGTGCAGGGCCAGCGAGGCGCGCAGGATTCCGGCGGCACCGGCGGCCGGCAGCGTGTGCCCGATGGTCGCCTTGCCGGAGGACAGGTAACAGGGGCGGTTGTCGCTGTGCCCCTCGCGTACCCGGCGGATCGCTTCGATCTCGACCCGGTCGCCGACCGCGGTGCCGGTGCCGTGCGCCTCGAGGAAGTCGATCGCGCCCGGCTCAAGCCCGGCGTCCCGGTACGCGGCCCGCATTGCTGCTTCCTGGCCTTCGGCCTTCGGCGTCATCGGGCCGGCGCCGCGGCCGTCGTTCGCCGTACCGATGCCGTTGAGCACCGCGTAGATCCGGTCGCCGGCCGCGATCGCGTCGTCGAGCGGCCGCAGCACCGCGAGGGCACCGCCCTCACCCAGGACGAAACCGTCGGCGCGGGTGTCGAAGGGCCGGCACACACCGGCCGGGGAGAGCGCGCCCACCCGGGAGAACCCGATCAGCGCGCTCGGCGTCATGTTGATGAACACGCCACCGACCAGCGCCGTGGTGCACGACCCGGTACGCAGGTGGTTGACCGCCTCGTGCAGGGCGACCATCGCCGACGAGCACGCGGCGTCGACGGCGAACGCCGGGCCGCCCAGGTCGAGCAGCTCGCTGACCGTGCACGGCGCCATGTTGAGCAGGTTGCCGGCGAGCGAGAAGGACTGTGCCGGCTCGATCGCCGCGGCGGCCTCGGCCACCGCCTCGATCAGCGCGGGGTCGTGCCCACCGGCCGGGAGGGAGCCGTCTGCCAGCATGGTCGCGATGACCCGGGCGCCGGCGATGTCCCGGTAATCCGATGAGCTGAGCCCCACGAAGACCCCGGTACGCGAGCGGTCGAACTCGCCCCGCTCCCAGCCGGCGTCCTGCACCGCTTCGCGAGCCAGGTCGACGAGCAGCCGGTGCTGCGGGTCCATGGCCTTGGCGCGGCGCGGCGGGATGCGGTGGTGCAGGGCGGCGAACCGTTCCACCTCCGGGATGAACGCCACCCGGTCCGTGTACGTCGCGTACTTCTCCCGGAAGTCGGTCGAGAAGAATGTCTCATGATTCCAGCGGTCCGCCGGAACCGGCCCGAATTGCTGAGCCGCGTTCAACGAGTTAGCCCAGAACTCGGTAACGTCGCGAGCGCCCGGAAAACGGCAGGAAAGGCCGACGATCGCTATATCCACTGATGTCCCCATGCTTGTGTGCCTGGAAGGCTCAACCTGAAAGCGGGCAGGAAAGCGCCGACCTCGCCGATGATCAGCCGTCGGCGGATGCGCTTACTGAGCAGTGACTGACGCATATCGCACCGCTCTGAGCTGCGGATATGCTCTTGATCAGCCGAGCCACTCACTAAATTCGGTACGCCTGTCAATTCATATTCGAAATCAAATCTCATATTCCCTTCCCGTGCGCGGCGCACTCCTACTCAACGGAACGGGAATCGGAAGGTGTCGGGCGTGCTCGATGATTCACAGCACATTCAATCCGGACCGTCACAGATACCGATCAGCGAGATCTCGGCCGCGCGGGAAAACGGACCGCTCGTAAAAAGGTTACGAATCTTGACCCGATAGGGTAGTAGTCGGCCCCTCGTGAGTGCGGGGCTTTGCTGAATGGCTGCGAAGCGCCTAGCTTTCTGCGCCATGAAGCAAATGACCAAACGGTGGCTGGCTGCCGCAGCAGTGGTGGCAAGCATCGTCGCCGCAAACCCGGCTCCGGCCCAAGCGGCACCGACTGTTCAGCGGCAGCGTCTCATCGCGACCGCGTACTACGGCACCATGGACATCATCGCCCGGGAGACCCTCGGCCTGAAGGCCCGGTTCATCACGGTCGGCGGGCGTCCCGTCCCCAACCTGATCGTCAACTTCGTCACCACGGGCGAGCGTTTCCCGATGTGCGAGGCGACCACCGACCTCAACGGCTGGGCTGAGTGCCGCAACGGCCCGATCCCGCCGCCGCAGTCGCTGGCCAACCTCCTGGTCAACGGCTACGACGCTGTCTTCGACGGCAACCGTTACTACATGCCGGTGGCCGCACACAACAACATCGGCATCGGCTAGAACCCAAGCCAAGCCCGGCAGCCCGGCCGGTGATCGGCAAGCCCCCAAGCCCCGATCACCGGCCGCCGGCCGCCGGCCGCCGGCCGCCGGCCGCGTACCCACCAACCGAAAAAGCCCCCGCCACAAGGCAGGGGGCTTTTCGCGTGCCCACTCGGCGTACCCAAGAACGAGGTCGCGCAAAACAAAACGAGACCGGAACGGTCAGCGCTGAACAGCTGACACACTCCGGCCCCGGTCTCGTGGGCGATACTGGGATCGAACCAGTGACCTCTTCCGTGTCAAGGAAGCGCGCTCCCGCTGCGCCAATCGCCCTGCAAAAACTCAAGCTCGTGCGAGGTGGAGACGGGATTTGAACCCGTGTACACGGCTTTGCAGGCCGTTGCCTCGCCTCTCGGCCACTCCACCGTGGCGGCCGATGCAAGGATCAGCAACAGCCTTCTCCGAGCGGACGACGGGATTCGAACCCGCGACCCTCACCTTGGCAAGGTGATGCGCTACCACTGCGCCACGTCCGCACGGCCTCCGGAACTTTCCCGGCGACGGATGAAACCTTAGCCGAGCCCTGCCACCTGCCGCAAAGCGGGTCCCCTCAGCGGGGATCACCGAGGATGCGGCGCACCTCGGCGATCAGCTCGGTCTGGAACGCCGCGACGCTGCCGTCGACAACGCCGACGCGGTAATCGGAACCGGTCTCCGGGTGGTCGGCGAGCGCCTGGTCATGCCGCCGGGCCTCTCCGTCGGTGTGCCCGGAGGTATACGCCTGCAAAGAATCGTCCATCACGGCGCCAATCTCCCACGCCCCGAGCCGCCGCCTGGTCATGACTTCAGCTGGAAAGCAGC
The DNA here is from genome assembly GCF_003259845.1 of Actinoplanes lutulentus. Lineage (GTDB taxonomy): Bacteria > Actinomycetota > Actinomycetes > Mycobacteriales > Micromonosporaceae > Actinoplanes > Actinoplanes lutulentus. The sequence goes on along the minus strand of NZ_QLMJ01000005.1, from coordinate 22,464 downwards.
GTCGCGTAGCGGAGTTTGTGCACCTTGAGGATGATTTACGAGCACCTTCGTCCCGGGAATCAACCACAGTCGACCCCCACCGTGGTCACAGACTCCGCACAACAGGACTGCCGATGCTTGCCTTCGGTGACCAGTCGAGGAGCCTTGATGAACACGCAGGACCAGGCCGAGCAGTCCGCCACCCCCGAGCCGATGCCATCGTCGGCAGGCGTACCGGCGGCACCGGAAGCAACAACCGAAGCCCACGACCCCTGGGCCCCCAACCCCACCTTCCCGGCGGCATTCCCGGCGGCCGCTCCCCCGGCCGCCGACTTTCCGGCCCCAGTTCCCTCAGCCCCCGGCGACGAGCCAACCGCGGTCGTGGTCCCGGCCGCCTCCCCGCAGCCGGATGCCGCGACCCAGGGTGACGCAGCTCAGAGCGGCGCAGCTCAGAGCGACGCACCTCACGGCGGTGGTGAGCCGACCACCGTCACCGAGGTGATAACCGCGCCGGTGACACCGACCGAGGTCATCCCGACGCCACCGGACTGGGCCAAGACCGGTCAGCTCATGGAACTGAGCAGCACCCCCTCAACACCGATCACCCCTGCCGCCGACGCGGTCCCAGGCGAGCCGGGCACGCCGGGCACGCTGGGCGGGTCGGGCACGCCGGGTGGGCCGCAGGTGGGGGCGGTCGCTGGTGAGGCAGCGGGCGGTGGCTGGGTTCCGCCGGCCGGGGAAGCTGGGGCTCCGCCGCCGTGGACTCCGCCGTCGAAGGCCTCGGCCAGGGAACGGTTCGCCAAGAGCCCCAAGCTCGTCCTCGCCGCCGCGGTCCTGGTCACCGCAGTAGCCAGTTCCGGCCTGACCGCCGGAATCATGTCGGCGGTAGGCGGCGACAGCGCCTCCACCCCGGCAGTGACAGTCCAGCAGGGCGGCCCCGGAACCGGAATGCGAGGCGGTGGCGGCGGCTTCGGCGGCAACGGCGGCGGTTTCGGCGGCCAAGGCCAAGGCCAGGGCGGCCCGGGCGGCACCACCGACCAGGGAACCACTGACCAGGGAACCACAGACCAAGGAACAACCGACCAGGGAACCACCCAGCAGGGAACCACCGGCCAAGGGTTCCCGGGCGGCGGCACCGCGCCGGACGCTCAGACGCAGACCCCAACCGAGCAGGGCACCGGTACCTGATCACCCCATGACCCGAAGGCGGCGCGACTCCCCCGGTCGCGCCGCCTTCGCCATCCCAGCAAAACGGTGAGCCGCCACCCCGGCACAAACCCGGCCGCTGACGCGAGCCGGACGCCCGGGCGACGAGACCTGGTTACAGGTTCAGGGGGGTGGGGTCCTTGGACAGGGCTCGCAGCTTGGCGGCCGGGCCCTCGACCAGGCGGCGGGTCTGCCGGTCCAGGAGGCCGGCCACGCCGGTCACCGTCGCGATCGGGGTGCCGTCGGCACGCGTGTACGCCTGCGCGACCTTGAAAGTCTTGCCCGTGCCCCACTGGAAGTCGCACGTCACGTCGACCTCGTCGCCGGCGCGCAGCTCCTTCAGATAGCGGATCGTCGTCTCCAGCACCACCGGTCCCACGCCGGCGTCGACCAGGACTTCCGGGGACAGGCCGGCGGCGAGGAAGCACTGCCAGCGGGCGTGCTCGCCGTATTGCAGGTAGACAGCCTGGTTCACGTGTCCTTGAAGGTCTAGTTCGTACCCTCGTACCGCGATCCGCACCTGAAACATCGCCCGATCCTCACACACCGGACCTACTTTCTCCGTATAGCTGTGAGGGTGACCAGTGTCCCCGCACCTCTTCGTCCGGTGGTGGCGGTCGCCGACCGGATCCGCACCGCGACCCGGCTCGGGCTGGTCGTGCTGACGCTGCTGGTGCCGGGTTGCCTGGCGACCGGCATGTACACCGCGGAGACCAGCTCGGACATCAACTTCAGTGTGCGAGAGCAGGAGGGCGCTGACGTGTTGCGCCCGGTTCTTCTCGCGCTCGCGGAGGTGGCCGCTGGGCGTACCCCCGATCTTGAAGGGGTGCGGGAAGCCGCAGCCGCCTCGCCGGAGCTGGATCTCGCGGAGGCCGCGTCCGCCGTACCCGAGACAGCGGGCACCGCGGCCGGGCTGGCCGAGCTGGTGGCGGTGATCGGGAACAACTCGAATCTGATCCTCGATCCGGACCTGGACTCGTTCTATGTGATGGACGCGCAGGTGGTGCAGCTGCCGCAGGCGCTGGTCGCGGCCCTGCAACTGCCGGAGGCCGGCGACCGGACCGCGGTGCTGGCCGGCCGGCTCGCCGGTATCGCGGAGTCGCTGCGCAAGGACGTCGCGACGGCTGTCGCGAACACCGACGACCCCTCGCTCAGTGGACGGCTCGCGCCGGTCACCGCTCTGGCCGAGGAGATCGAGAAGCTGGCCGCGGGCGAGACGGCCGACGTGGCCGCGGCCGCCGCGGAAGCCGTCGGACCGCTGCACGAAGGCCTGTCCGCGCTGCTCGACGACCGTGTCGATCAATATCGGATGGAACGCGGCATCGTTCTGGCGATCTCCATCGGCGGGTTCCTGCTGGCGCTCTGGTTCGCGGCTGCCGTGCTCTGGCGGACGAGCCATGACGTACGCCGGACCGTGGCCGCCGTGACCGCGATCGCCGGAGCCGATCTGGCGCCGAGGCCGCTGCCGTCCGGCCGGGACGAGATGGGCGACATCGGGCGTGCGATCGAGGTTGCCCGGTCCCGGCTGGTGGAGCAGGACGCCGCCCTGGTCGGTGCGGCGCAGGCCCGGGAGCAGCAGTTACGCGCCGGGTTCCTGCATCAGAGGCAGGCCGAGGCGCAGTTCCGGCGGCGTACCCAAGAGGTCATCGACGAGTCCACCGGAGTGATCGCCGAGGAGCTGCGGCAGGTGCAGGACAAGGTCGGCGAGGTGACCGGCGCGTCCGAGGTGATCGACGAGCGGATCACCGCGGCGGACGACGCCACCCGGGCCATCGTGAACCAGGCGCAGACCGCCGAGCAGGTGATCGCCTCGCTGGAGGAGAGCCTGCGCCGGGTCGCCGAGACAGCGCATCTGGTCACCGGCATCGCCGGGCAGACCCGGCTGCTCGCGCTGAACGCCACCATCGAGGCGGCCCGGGCCGGTGATCTCGGGTACGGCTTCACTGTCGTCGCCGACGAGGTGAAACAGCTCGCCAACCACACCGCGGAGTCGACCGACCAGATCACCCGGACCATCGACGACCTGAAGAGCGATACGACGGAGATGGCGCACACCATCACCACGATGATCGAGGGCATCGGCGGGGTGGGTGACGCCGCGACCTCGCTGCGGACCGTCGCCGCCGATCAGGGCCGGCTGATGGATTCGCTGGCCGGGCAGATGGCCGCCACGCTGGGCCGGATCGAGGACATGGCCGGTCTGGCGAGCACCCTGGAACGCCGGGAACACGACCGGATCGCGGCGGCCGGCAAGCTGATGCTCCACCGGCCCGGTCACCCGCCGATCGAGGCCGTCCTGATCAACGTGAGCGCGGGTGGCCTGCGTTGTCAGGTGTCCGCGGACTCGACGTATGCCGAGGGCGACACCATGGACGTGGATCTGGAGAGCGGCAACGAGCGGCTACGGGTGCACGCCCGGGTGGTGAACATCGACAAGCACGAGCTGGGCCTGCAGTTCATGGTCACCGACGAGGCCCTGGCGGAGCGCCTTGTCACATTCGCCGACCGCCTGATGAACGACGCGGAGACCTGAGAATCAACCCCATCTGGTGAACTGTGCCTGCGCCTGCCGCTCACCCCGCGCCAGCAGCCGCGCCCGCCCACCAGGCAGCCGGCCCAGCCCCTGGCTGACCAGCACGTTCGCGGCGACCCGGGTCAGGCCGTACCACGGTGGGCGGTACGGCAGGCCGAGGTCCCGCATGGCCGCCGGGCCGAGCAGCCAGCAGCTCACCGAGAGCGCCCGTTCCCGCTCGTAGACGCGCCGCACCCGGCCGCCGGGCAGGTCGTCGGCCATGTGGATGAGCGCCCGCGCGAGGGCCACGCTGTTGGCGTCGGGCGGCGGATCGTTCGCCAGGAAGTGGTAGAGCAGCCGGCGCCCACGCCGTTCGTTGTGCGGCAGCCATTCCTCGTCGACACCCATGAGCCAGCCGATGTAACTCCACAGGTGCATGACCGCGGCGGCGTCGGCGCGGGAGACGCGTACCCCGAGCAGGCGCAGGTGCAGCAGGAAGCTGGTGCTGAACACGCCCAGCGTGCTGGCCTGGTCGTACTGGTTGATCGGCAGGCCGCGCAGCTCGTGGTCCCAGGTGGGATCGGCTTCGAGCTTGGCGTTGAGCAGCGCGTGCATGACGCGGACGTGCAGGGTCAGCCGGAAACCCTCGGCGCCGGGTTCGAGACCGCCCGGCTCGGTGACGGCCCGCCACCAGATCGACGTCTCCTTGATCCGGCGCAGCGACTCGCCGCCGGCGAGCCTTCCGGTACGCACGAGTGGCTCCAGCGCGGCCGCCGTGCGATAACCACCGAGCAGGGATCCGTACGCGAGAACCAGCCCGGCGTCCATCCCGAAGGCACGGCAGGCCTGAGCGCCGCGTTCGAGCAGACGATCGTCGACCCAGTCCGGCCGAGTGCCAACTTTATCGATAAATATCCGCATTTCGCCGTCAGGAAGAGCCCCCGGCGAAGCGAAAAACCTGTGCAACTCACCGGCAGACACCGACTGCACCAATGAAGCAGCCAACTCGTCCCGCCGCGTCAACCCCGCACACAGCGAGGCCAGCTCCGCATCAGTGGGATCAACACCCCGGCCGGCCACCAGCCGCAACGGACGAGCGGCCCGCTCGGACCAGGCCCGGTCAAGACCAAACCTCGTAGGAGTCATACCCCGACGATAAAGTGAGCAAATGCTCGACTTCCACTCGCGTTCGGCGAACCGGAAAACCCCGCAACAACAGCGGTCCCGCGAGATGATCGACCGCATCCTGGCCGCGACCGCTCAGGTTCTGGCCGAGCGGGGATACGCCGGCCTCAGCACCAACCGGGTGGCCGCCCAGGCCGGGGTGAGCGTCGGCTCGCTCTACCGTTATTTCGCCGACAAGAACGAGTTGATCGAGGAGCTCCGCTCCCGCAGCTCGGCCGACGTGCTCGCCGACCTGACCGGCGCGCTCACCGCGGCCGTGCCGATGCCGGCCCGCGACGGCGTGCGGCACGTCCTCACCGTCCTGGTCGCGGCGCTGAAACGGCATCGGGCCGTCACGATCGCGATGATCGACGAGGCGCCGCTCGGCGCGCACGGCAACATCCTGCCCGAGGTGGAACGCCAGCTCGCCCAGATCACCCGGATCTTCGTGGCGGTGCACGCGCCGCATCTGGAGCAGGCCGAGGCCGACGCCCGCATCCACCTCGCGATGGGCGTGACACTCAACGCCTGCCTGCGCATCGCCCTCGATCCGGCGCCCGGCGTCAGCGAGGACCGGATGATCGACCTCACCGCCGAACTGCTGGTCCTAGGACTCGCCCCACTCCAGCAGACGGCGTAGGTGATCGTCGATCTCACCGTTGGTCACCGGTGCTTCGCCCAGGACGATCAGGCCGGTGGTTCCGTCGATTGTCACGGTGGTTCCTTCGGCGAACGTGCGGTCGTTCACGCGTACCCCAGAAGTCTCGACAGAGACGCCTGCCTGGACCACCGCGGGTTTTCCCATCGAACGAGCCACCACCGCGGCGTGGCTCGCGGGACCTCCTCGCGCGGTGACGACGCCGGCGGACGCGGCCAGCCCGCGCATGTCCTGCGGTGAGGTGTGCGGCCGGATCAGCACGACCGGTCCGGCCACTGCCATCCGCGCGGCCTTCTCGGAAGTCACCGCTATCCGTCCGGTGACAACACCGGGGCTTGCGCCCCGGCCTCTGGCGATCACGTCCAGGTCCGCGCCGGTCACCCTGATTGCTGGGGTACGCGCGAAGCGCACGTGCCGTGGCGTCACCCGGCGCACGGCTTCCGCCCGGTCGATCAGGCCCTCGTCGGCGAGATCGACAGCGACCCGGACCGCCGCCCGGGCGGACAGTCCGCCGGCCCGCACCTGTAGCAGCCAGAGCCGGCCGGACTCGATCGTGAACTCGACGTGGCAGACGTCCCGGTAATGTCTCTCGGCCCGGTCCAGGGCGTCGGCCAGCGCTTTCCGGTGTTCGTCGGCCAGCTCGGTCAGCGGCAGGGTGTCCGACTCCCCGGCGACGACGACGTCACCCCGCGCCTGGCGGGCGAACTCGCCGAAGAGTTCCCGCTCGCCGGTGTTCGGATCGCGGCTGAACGCGACGCCGGAGCCGCTGCGCTCGTCGCGGTCACCGAAGACCATCGCCTGAACGATCACCGAGGTGCCGAGGTCGTGCGGGATGCCGTGGATCTCGCGGTAGGTGACGGCGCGCGGGCTGCCCCAGGACGCGATGACCGTGCGGACGGCCTGCTCCAGATCCTCTTCGCGCACGTCGAGGACCGTGGTCATCATGCCGGGCATCGACACTCGGGCACCGGAGCGCACCGAGACGGTCGCGACCCCCAGCTGCTCGAATCCCCCTTTCAGGTTGTCTTCCGGTGTGCCGGGGTCGATCGCGAACCAGGGCGGCACCGGAAGTCCCAGCTCCCGGAGAACGATCAGGCCCTCTTCCTTGGCTGACCTCATCGCGGGATCCCGAGCGTGGCCAGCAGGTCTTCGTGCAGCTGGAACCAGACCGCGTGGTACGACTCCAGCCCGTCCGCCAGGTACTCCCGATCGCCGGCGTGGACCCGGTCGAGCGCCGCGGTGAGCCGGATCCGGTACCCGCCGAATCTCGGCAACGCCTCGGTCAGCTCCGCGCAGACCGGGTCGGCGCGCCGGTCCAGATCGGCGAACCGGGCCAGGACCCGGGCGTCGTAATCTTTGTCGGTGTGGTCGTTGACCTCGGCAAACCCCTCGACCACGCGCATCTGCCAGGCCGAACAGAGGTCGAGCAGCTCAGGGTTGAGCACCAGGAACCGCTGGTACGCCTCGGTCACCGCGGGCCGGGCGCCGGTGTCCTCAAGCTCCGCGGCGGTCCGGCGGGCGTCCTCGGCCCGGCCCGGCTCGGTCAGGCCCCAGCCGCCGCCCAGCTCGCCTTTGGTCCGTGTCACCAGGCCGGCGACGGCCAGGTCGATCAGCTCGGATTCGGCGTCCGGCTCGGTGAGGCCGGTGATGCGCGAGACGCGGGGCAGTTCGGCGTACCCGATGCAGCGCAGGGTGTGCAGGACGGTCATTGAGTGATCTCCTCGGCTGCCGCCAGGATACTCACGTCATGGCTGGGCTCCCAGCTTCACCTGCGCGCTGGCGGCTTTGCCCGCTCGGATGTAGTCGACAGTGACCGTGTCGCCGGGATTCTTGAGGAGCGTCACGGCGGCCACGTCGTTCGTCGTGGTGACCGGACTGCCGTCGATCGCGCCGACGATGTCCCCGGTTTTCAGGCCCGCCTGCGCCGCCGGACCGCCGGCCACCACACCCCGGATGAAGACACCACCCGCTCCGGCCTGGTTCGCGGGCACGGTGATGAGGTTGAAGCCGAAGTACGCGTGGGTGACAGTGCCCGTCTCGATGATCTCATCGGAGACCGATTTCGCATGGTCGACCGGAATCGCGAACCCGAGCCCGATGTCACCACCACCGCTCGCACCGGACGCGTCCGGAATCCCGGCACCGGCGGTCGGAACCCCGATCAGCTCGGCCGCGCAGTTCACCAGCGCGCCGCCGCTGTTACCCGGATTGATCGCGGCGTCGGTCTGCACCGCGGACACCAGCAGCGCCGTCTGACCGTCGTCACCGGGAACCTCGATGGTCCGGTCGAGCGCACTCACGATCCCCGAGGTCACCGTGTTGGAAAGCCCGAGCGGCGCACCGAGCGCAACGACGGGCTGGCCGACCCGCACGTCCTCGGAGGAGCCGAACGCGATCACCGGCAGCTCACCCTGCCCGTCCACCTTGATCACGGCGAGGTCCGACTTCGGGTCACGGCCGGTGATGACGGCCGGCACGGTACGCCCGTCATTGAACAGCACACTGACCTGCCCACCATCGGCGGCGAGTGAGATCACGTGGTTGTTGGTGAGAATGTAGCCGTCACTGCGAATGACCTCCCCCGACCCGGTCCCGGCGGCCTGCCCGCTGGAGGCCGAAATGGTCACGACGCTGGGCAGAGCCTTGGCCGAGACCTCGGTGGCGGCACAGGTCTGCGCGGTGTCCGGCAGAGGAGCAGCCGATCCACCGGCGGGCTCACCGGAACCGTCAGGGTCGTTCGAGGAGACAGCCACACCGCCGACAACGGCCCCGAGGACAGCGGCCACCGCCACCCCGACCCAGGTAACCCACCCACCCCCAGCACCACCACCGCGGCTCGCCGACCCACCGCCGCCCCCGCTGCCTGAGCCGCCGCCACCCCCGCTGACCGATCCGCCGCCGGGCCCGGTGCCAGGTCCGTTGCCGATCGACTCGCCGCCACCCGCGCCGTCCATGCCCAACCGCCCTCGCCTCAGCCCACATCCGGGCTCAGCAAAGGCGACAAGCCCCACCCGCCACATCCTCCCCAGAGAATGAGCCCGGCAACGGAGCCTGACCGGCCCACCACCCGGCAGCGGACCGATCTAGTGAGTTGGCGCCGCCATACCAACCACAAACTCACAAGATCACCGCAAACAGCGCAGCCAAGCCCCGACTGGCGCCGGCGAGCCCCTGGCTGGCGCCGGCGAGCCCCTGGCTGGCGCCGGCGAGCGCAGGGCGGTTCATCGCCAGGTCGAGTGTGTCGATTACGGGTCCGCTACGCCCCCAAAATCGACACACACCCCGCGAACGCCCGCCCTGTGTCGATTACGGGTCCGCTACGCGCCTCAACTCGACACACACGGGGAGGCGCGATGCCCGCGGCTCCGCCAAGCGGTGCGGAACCGGAGCGGGTCAGACCGGCCATCGGCAGCGGGGGTGCGGGACCGGAACGGTCAGACCGGCCGTCGGCAGTGGGGGTGCGGGTGGCGGAGCCCCCGCTACGCGCGACGAAGTCGCGCAAAACAAAACGAGACCGGAACGGTCAGCGCACTACAGCTGACACACTCCGGCCCCGGTCTCGTGGGCGATACTGGGATCGAACCAGTGACCTCTTCCGTGTCAAGGAAGCGCGCTCCCGCTGCGCCAATCGCCCGCACAGGTCTTGCTGAAATCCTGCGAGGTGGAGACGGGATTTGAACCCGTGTACACGGCTTTGCAGGCCGTTGCCTCGCCTCTCGGCCACTCCACCGAGGTGACCCTGTGGAACAGGCCGCTCCGAGCGGACGACGGGATTCGAACCCGCGACCCTCACCTTGGCAAGGTGATGCGCTACCACTGCGCCACGTCCGCATGCTCCCCGGGCTCCCCCGGCGACGGACAAAACATTAGCCGGTCCCGGGCGCTCTCTCCAAACCGGGGTACCCCGGCGTGTCGTCACCTGGGAAAACACACGAGGATTCGAGGCGTGGAGTTGACGACCTGGTACCTGGAACAGTCCGACGTCTCGCAGATCCGCCCGGGACGTGAGCCTGCCACCGCCGCGGAGATCCGGCAGGCCGAGTTGGCGAGCCCGGAGCTGAGCCGGTTCCTCTACACGGCGGTGGGCGGCGACTGGTTCTGGACGGACCGGCTGCCATGGACATGGCAGCAGTGGAATGACTTGCTGACAGCTCCGGGGGTGGAGACCTGGGTGGCTTGGGTACGCGGAACCCCGGCCGGATTCATCGAGCTCGACGGCCGTCACCCCGGCATCGTCGAGATCGCGTACTTCGGCCTGCTGCCCGGGTTCACGGGGCAGAACCTCGGCGGCCACCTGCTGGCCGAAGGCCTGCGCCGGGCCTGGAGCCTTCACGAACGCTGGCCGCATCAGACGCCGATCACCCGGGTCTGGGTGCACACGTGCAGCCTGGACGGACCGGCGGCGCTGGCGAACTACCAGGCCCGCGGCATGAGCCTCTACAAGACCGAGGTGACCCCCGCCGGCCCGATCACCGAGACACCAGGGCCATGGCCGGGCGCCGGAGACCGCGGAAACCCGGTCAACCCAGCCTGAGCGCCATCCCGATCGAGTGCGGCGCCGTCTCGGCGAACCCGTGCCGCTCGTACAGCCGCCGCCCGGGCGGATCCCCGAGCAGATTCACGTAAGCGCCCGGGGGCGCATCCCGCCGGATCCGCTCCAGCAGCGCGGTGAGCACCGCGTCACCGAGCCCTTTGCGCTGATGCCCGGGAAGCACCGCCATGTCGATCACATGGAAATACCACCCACCGTCACCGAGCACCCGCCCCATCCCGACAGCGTCGCCACTCTCGTCATGGCGCACATGCACCGCCGCCCAGGAACCGTTCAACCCCGCGGTGGCTTGCTCCCGGCTCGGAGGCGTCAGGCCTGATTCGGTACGCAGAATCAGGTACTCGTCGATCGAAGGAGGCCCGTCCACAAGCCGGTATCCAGGGGTCATGACACCACCGGCAGCCCCGGCGAGGTGAACGCCCGCCCGTCGTCGGTGACCGCCGCCGATTCATAACCGTCAGCGACCCGCTTGGCGAGCCAGGCCAGCCCACGCTCGCCCATGGCAAGAGCCGCCGTCGCGTAGGCATCGGCAACAGCAAGATCCGGCCCGACGACGGTGACCGAGCGTAACCCCGCGGCCGGCTTCCCGGTCCGCGGGTCGAAGACGTGCGCACCCCGCTCGTAGGTGCCCGATGTGGCCACCGCCCCGTCGGTCAGCGAGAGCACCCACGCCAGCTTGTCGGCCTCGAACGGATGACGCACACCGACCCGCCAGGGCCGGCCACCGGGACCGGCCCCGCGCATCCGGATGTCGCCTCCGGCGCTCAGGAAGTGCCGCTGCGAACCAGCCGCGGCAAGCCTCTGCGATGCGACCTCGACCGACCAGCCCTTCACGTAGCCGGACGGGTCGAGTGCCCCACCGGCGTACGCGTCGAAGTAGCCGTCGGTGTCCCGCCACAGGTCGGCGCACCGGTCCAGGACCAGCCGCAGATCAGGCGAGGCATCGGCCGGCTTCAGCGTGCCGTCGCGGAGGCGGCAGACCTCGCTGTCCGGCTTGTAGGTGCTGAACCGCCCGTCGACCTCGTGCAACCAGGCACAGGTCATGTCCACAAAACCCGACAAGTCGGACTCGGGTACTTCGTCGGCCAGCTCGATGCTGACGACCGTACCCATGACATGCTCGACGTGGCGCACGAAGCCTGACCCTACGCGCCTGCCTTGTCCAAGGCGGCCTGGAGGGACTCGGCGTACGACTGGCTCGTGAACGTCGCGCCGGAGACCGCGTCGACGTCGGCGCTCTGCACCGTGAGAGCCGAGGCGCTGAGCTTCTTCACCGCGTTCGGGTTGATCGTCCCGCTGAAGCCGTCCGAGGGGAACGTCGCGTCCGCCGCGCTGATCTTGCCGCCGCTGACCTTGATGGTGACCTGGACGGTGCCGTATTCGTTCTGGACGGCCTTGCCCTTGTAGGTGCCGGCCTTCAGCCCGGCCTCCTCCTCGGCGGGAGCCTCCGCTTCCGCGGTCTCCTTCTTCTTGGAGGCCTTCTTGCTGGTGGAGGGCGAGGGATCGGCGGCGGCCTCAGCGCCTTCCGCATCACCGCCCGCGTCACCCCCCGAGTCGCCGTCGGCCGGCGCCTCCTGGGCGACGGGAGAGGTGGCAACCGGCGCGTCCGGCGGCTGCACGCTCAGGCGCACCCCGAGGATCAGGGCCGCACCGGTAAGGGTGCCGACAGCTGCTGCGGTACTACGTCGCATCGCGGAACTCCCGATTCAAAGAGGGGTCGGTTCTTGCCAAAACAAAGATCAGAACTCGAACGGGTCGAGGTGGAGCTGGCTGTCCGGCACGTCGAGCTGGCGCAGCGTGCCGACCGCGGCGTTCACCAGTCCGGGCGGGCCGCACAGGTAGACGTCACGCCGGTTCACGTCGGGCACCAGGCCCCGCAGCCCTTCCGGGGTAAAGAGCCGCTTGGGACCGGGATCGTTACGACCGCCGACGATGTAGCGCACCCAGGCGTCCCGCTGCTCGGCCAGATCCTCCAGCTCGGCGCGGAAGACCAGCTCGTCCGGGCGGCTGGCCCGGTAGATCACGATGGTGTCGGCCGGCATGTCCTCCAGCAGCGCCCGGATCGGGGCGATGCCGCTGCCGCCGGCGATGAGCAGAGCCCGCCGCCGGGTACGCCGCTGCGCGGTGAACGTCCCGAACGGACCCTCCGCCCAGACCGGTGTGCCGGGGCGCATGGTGGCCAGCTTGGCGGTGTGCCCGCCGGCGATCGTCACGGTGAGCCGCAGCCACTTCCCGTTCGGGGCGGCCGACAGCGAGAACGGGTGCGACTGCCACCAGCCGTTGGCGGTCAGGAACCGCCAGCGCATGAACTGCCCGGCCTGCACCGGGATCTTGTCGAGCCGCTTGCCCTCGATGTAGATCGAGAACGTGTTGGCGCCCTCGCTGACCACCTCGGCGACGCTGAACCGGTGGCGGGCGTTGAGCCAGACCGGCTCGACGATCCGGCCCCAGATCAGCGCGGCGAGGGTAAGGCAGCCGAGGGCCGGCCAGAAGACCGAGGCGAACTTGCCGCTCATGTCGGCGCCGGAGGAGATCTGGTGCGCGTACCCGAGGAGCAGGACCGCGTAGCTGCTCAGGTGAATCAGGTGCCAGAACTCGTACGGCAGCACGTTGCGGATGAACCGGATCGAGGTCATCGCGATCACGACGAGCAGCACGGTCGCGATCGTCGCGCTGATCATGTCCGGGAACGTGGTGATCACGGTCCAGCCCTGCTCGACGACGCCGGTCCCGGCGGTGAGCGAGTACGCGTAGACGATGAACACGACGTGCGCCACGACCGCGGCGAGCAGTGACGTTCCGAGCCAGCGGTGCCAGCGCAGCAGGTCACGGGAGCCGACCCACTCCTCGAGCCAGGAGACCCGGCTCATCATGAGCAGCTGGATGAAGAGCAGATAGCCGCCGATCAGGCCGGTGATCCGCCCGGCCGCGAGCATCATGCTGGTGGTGTCGCTGACCGCACCGGCCTTGGTGTTGAAGAGCCAGAGAGCGATGCTGGTGCCGAGGCCGGAGAAGAACAGCAACACGGTGAGCAGCCGGTTGCCGCTGGTCGCCTCGGCGGGCGGCCGGTCGTCCGGGATCGGCACGCCGGTGCCGGCTTTCCACCCGCTCGGGTCGGTGAGCGACTCCACCACGATGTCGCCACGCCGATAGGGGTCCTGCGCGTCGTACTGCGGGTACTGCTGCTGTTGCTCCGGCCACGGAGGCATCGACGGGTTGTCCCAGCTGGGCCGCGTGTCATTCCGCAGGTCAGCGAAGTATCCGTCGTCATCGGGCAGCTCGCGCTGGTCCTGGAAGGCCGGTATGGCCATCATCCTCACCCGCTCAGCAGTCGTCTCACGGCGTCTGCCACCCCTGCGGCCAGACGTGACAACCCGAGGGCCGTCAGGAATGGGTACGCGCATGACTGCCGGTTGGCTCAATGACCATCCGGAAAATTCCGCTCTGCGGGATCGGGATAGGTTGCCGGAATGAGCAACCCGGACGTGGTCACGGTTGCCGGCGTCGGCGCCGGCGGGTGGCCGGACCTTTCCGGTACGACTCAGCGCGCCATCACCGAGGCTGACGTGATCTTCGGAAGCGCCCGCCAGCTCGGCCTGCTGCCCGCATCGGTGCCGGGTCGCCGCGAGAAGTGGCCGTCGCCGCTGGTCCCGGCCCTGCCCGGGCTCCTCGAAGCCGAACGTGGACGGTCGGTCTGTGTGCTCGCCAGCGGCGACCCGATGTTCCACGGGATCGGCGCCACCCTGGCCCGCCTGATCGGCGCTGACCGGATCCGAGTACTCCCGCACCCCTCCTCGGTCTCCCTCGCGGCGGCCCGCCTGGGCTGGGACCTGACCTCCGCCGACGTCGTGAGCTTGGTCACCGCGCCCGCCGCCACGCTGCACCGATGGCTCAATCCGGGCCGCCGGATCCTGGTCCTCTCGGCCGGCGCGCAGACGCCCGCCGAGGTCGCCGGACTGCTCGACGAGCGCGGCTTCGGCGCGGCCTCGATGACCGTTCTGGAACAGCTCGGCGGTCCCGGCGAGCGCGTGGTCGCCGGCACGGCCGGCACGTGGATGGTCCCGCCGGGCGACCCACTCAATGTCATCGCGCTCGAGCTCGGCGGCGGCCCGCCGGCTTCGTGCGTCCCCGGCCTCGAAGATCTTGGGTACGCCGGAGACGGCCAGCTGACCAAGCGGGAGACGCGAGCGGTGACCCTGGCCCTGCTCTCCCCCGCCCCGGGCCAGCTGCTCTGGGACGTCGGCGCGGGCTCCGGCAGCATCGGCATCGAGTGGATGCGCAGTCATCCGGCCTGCCGGGCGATCGCCATCGAGTCGTCCACCGACCGGGTCGCCACGATCACGGCGAACGCGGCCTCGCTGGGCGTACCCGGGCTGCGGGTTGTTGAAGGCCGTGCGCCCGAGGCCCTGGACGGGCTCGAAGCGCCCGACACGATCTTCATTGGAGGCGGCTTGACCCGCGACGGAGTCCTCGACCGCTGCCTCGCGGCGCTGCGCCCCGGTGGCCGGCTCGTCGCGAACGCGGTCACCGTCGAGTCCGAGGCGGTGCTCGCCGCCGGGTACGCGAAGTACGGCGGTGAGCTGACCCGGCTCACCGTGCAGCGCGGATCGCCGGTGGGTGGATTCACCGGCTGGCGTTCGTTCATGCCCGTCACGATCTGGTCGGTGGTCCCGTCATGACCGTTCATTTCATCGGCGCCGGCCCCGGCGCGGCCGACCTGATCACGCTGCGCGGGCATCGGCTGATCTCGTCGGCGCCGGTCTGCCTGTACGCGGGCAGCCTGGTCCCGGCCGAACTGCTGGAGGCGTGCCCGCCGGACGCCCGGCTCATCGACACGGCCAACCTGAACCTCGACGAGATCGTGGCGGAGATGGTCGCGGCACACGAGGCCGGGCACGACGTGGCACGCCTGCACTCCGGGGACCCGTCGGTGTTCAGCGCGGTCGCCGAGCAGATGCGGCGGCTCGACGCGGCCGGTGTGCCGTACGACGTGACGCCCGGTGTGCCGGCCTTCGCAGCGGCCGCGGCCTCACTCGGGCGGGAGTTCACGGTTCCCGGGGTGGCGCAGACGGTGATCCTGACGCGTACCGCGGAACGGGCCACCGCGATGCCGCCCGGCGAGGACCTGGCGACGCTCGGCGCGAGCCGGGCCACCATGGTGCTGCACCTGGCCGTGCAACGGATCGACGCGGTGGTGGCCGAGCTGGTCGGCAACTACGGCGCGGACTGCCCGGTCGCCGTGGTGGCGCGGGCCAGCCGGCCGGACGAGCTGATCGTGCGCGGCACCCTCGCCGACATCGCGGACCGGGTGAAGGCCGCCGGCATCAAACGGACCGCGGTGATCGTGGTCGGCGCGGCGCTGACGGCGGGCCAGTTCCCGGACAGCCACCTCTACTCGACCGACCGATGCCGATCCTGATTCTCGGCGGCACGTCCGACGCCCGCCGGCTCGCCGGGCTGCTCGTCCCGGCGGGGTACGACGTGGTCAGCTCGCTGGCCGGGCGCACCCGGGAACCACTGCTGCCGGCCGGCCGGGTGCGGATCGGCGGGTTCGGCGGGGTGGACGGGCTGGTCACCTATCTGCGGGACGAGCGGATCGACGTGCTTGTCGATGCCACGCATCCCTTCGCCGCCACGATGAGCGAGCATGGCGTGGCGGCTTGCGGGGCGTTGGGCGTACCGCATCTGATCGTGCGACGGGAAGGGTGGAGCGCGTCGCCGGGCGATGAGTGGCACCGCGTCGCGTCGCTGGACGCGGCCGCGAGGGTGATTCCGCGGCTGGGGCGGCGGGTTTTTCTGACCACCGGGCGGCAGGGAATCGCGGCCTTTGCCGGGCTTGACGAATGCTGGTTCCTGGCGCGGTCGGTGGAGGCGCCGGAGGGTGACGTGCCGCGCCGGCTGGAGGTGTTGCTGGATCGCGGGCCGTTCACTGTGGATGGTGAGCGGCGGCTGCTCGCGGAGCATCGGATCGATGTGCTGGTCACGAAGGACAGCGGCGGCTCGGACGCCAAGCTGGTGGCGGCGCGGTCGGCGGGGGTTCCGGTGGTGATGGTGGATCGTCCGTCGCTGCCACCGGGTCCGGTGGTCGCGACGCCGGAGGAAGCGGCCGGCTGGTTGTCCGATTTGGCGCGGCGCTGAAATACGACACCTTCGAGGGGCTCCCCTCGGTCGGCGTCGATGCGAGGCTCGAAAGATGGCCGGGCCTGCGCTGTACGCCGAGTTGAACGCGGTGCGTGCGCTCGTGGCGCACGGTCTCGCCGACGTGAGCACCGCCAGTGAGATGGGCCAGTTCTGGATCCGTTCGGCGTGCGCACGGCTGGCCGCGATCGACGCGGTGCTGGTCGAGGCCGCCGGGGTGCCACTGGCCGGGGTGACCATGCTGGCCGGGATTTCCATGCTCGCCGGTCGGCGGGTGCGGATGGCTCTGGGCCGGCGGCGGCTCGCCCGTCACCCGACGCCCGGTGTGCCCGGGCACACCCCGCGCCGACCGGGATTGGTCATCGTGCCGGAGACCCTGCTGCACGCCCGGGTCCGGCTCGTGTCGGCAACGCTGCGGCACGTCGGATCCGGCCGGTGGAGCGCACCGGAGCTGCGGCGCGCGGCGCTGGCCGATCCGGTGACGCGGCGGCTGGCCGAGGCTGATCTGCTGCTCTGCCAGGCCGTCGACTGCATGGAGCGGTACCTCGACGATCTGGCGAAAGGATGATCGCCCGCCGGGACGACCTGTTCTCCGGGCGGGTGGCGCCGCGCCTGGCCCGGATCGAACGGGAGCTCACCGCCGCGGTCGTCGACGCGCAGAGCCGGGACTGGGCCGCGGACCGGCCGGATCGGGTGGGTTTCGCGCGGCTCGGCCAGGCCCGCGACGAGGTCCGGCGGGCGGTAAGGCGATATAGGCGTTTTTCGGGTTTTTCTCTTTTTTCCCGGAGGCGGGTCGCGGATGTCGACGACCCCTACTTCTATGCCGACCTGCGGCGGCGGATCGAGGCGTGCGCGGCGGCGGCCCGGGCCGACCGATCCTACAAACGGCGGGCCGCCGCGACCGATCTGGAATACGCGCTGGACTGGCTGGCCGCCGCGCAGGAGGTGTCACATCCGCAGGCCCCATCTCGTCCCCTCTTCACCACTTCTGAAGGGGAACCGTGATGAGAGTTGTAGTGGCAGGCGGCACCGGACAGACCGGAACACTGCTGGTCGAGGCGTTACGCACGCGCGGCCATGAGGCGATTGCGGCTTCTCGGTCGACCGGGGTGGACCTGATCACCGGCGAGGGCCTGGCCGAGGTGCTGGAGGGCGCGGACGTTGTGGTCGACGTCACCAACGCGCCTCCGGAGAACCAGGACGACTTCTTCCGTACCGCGACGGAGAACCTCACCGCCGCGGAGAACAAAGCAGGGGTACGCCATCACGTGGTCCTGTCGATCGTCGGACTCGAGCCCGCGAGCGACCTCGCCTACTACCGGGCGAAACTGACCCAGGAGGCGGCCGTGAGAAGCGGCGGCGTGGACTACACGATCGTGCGGGCCACCCAGTTCTTCGAGTTCCTCGGCGCGATCCTCGGTGCGAACACCGACGGCGACGAAATCCGGCTGGCACCGGTGAAGGTCCAGCCGATCGCGCTGGCCGACCTGGTGGTTCTGCTGGCGGAGACGGCGGAGTCAGAGCCCGTCAACGGCACGGTCGAGGTGGCCGGGCCGGAGGTGCTCGCCCTCGACGAGATCGGCCGCCGGCTGGCCGAGCCGGGTCAGCGTGTCACCTCGGACGGCAAGCCGTTCTTCGGCGCTGACATCCCGATCGACGCCCTGGTGGCCGGGCCGGGCGCACGGCTCGGCTCGACCACCCTGGCGGTCTGGCGTTCCTAGGTCCTAAAGAATCCCGCCGGTCAGGATCGAGACCGGCTTCGGCGCGACGACCGGCGGCAGCTGCTTACCGGGCTTCACGGCCTTGGTCGACAGCTTGTCGCCGTCGTCCGCCGGGATCTTCTCGGTGAACGGCTGGTGCGCGGCGCGGCAGACCTTGCCCTTGGCCGGCACCTTGCCGGTCAGCAGGTAACGGTCGATCGCGTCGGTCGCGCAGACTCCCGTGCCGTACGCGGTGTGACCCCAGTTGTCGCTGGTCAGCAGCCGCGAGTTCGGCAGGAGCTTGCTCGACGAGACCGAGGCGGCGTAATTCGTCGCCGGGTCCCAGTAGTTGCCGACGACCAGCACCGGCTTGGCGGTCCGCTTGTTGAACGGACCCCGGTACGCGTCCTCGTCCTTCACCTTCCAGGTGTTTGTCGCGCACTGGACGGTCAGCCAGCCCCAGGCCCGCCCGAAGTACGGCGCCTTGACGTCACGCAGCGCCGTCGACGCCGGCCACGAACTGGCGTACTTCGGGTGCTTGCCATCGGTGCAGATGACAGCGCTCTGTGCCTCGAAGCTGTTGTCGTACGGGAAGTCGTACCCGATCGACCGGGCGGCTTTGATCCGCTCGAGCAGGCCGGCCTTCGCGGCCGCCCCACCGTTCGCCGCCTGGCCGACCATGGCGATGATCGAGGCGACCTCTTCACCGGCGTACGTCGAGTAGAGCGATCCGAGGAGCGCCCCGACGAAGTCGGCGTACGTGATCTTGTAGCTGCCGAAATCGTCCTCGATCACCAGCGGCTTGGCCCGCAGCTTCTTGGCGAGAGCGGTGAAGTTCTTGAGCGGGTCGCCTGCCGCGTACGGGCAGTACTGCTCGCCCGCCTTGTCACAGCGCTTCAGGATCTCCTTGAGCGCCTTGTACGCCCCGTCGGCGGACTTCATCCGCGCGTCCAGGATCTGGTTGCCGCTCTTGCCGGCGCCCACCCACTGCCGCGGGTCGATGTTGCCGTCGACCGCGATCGCGCGGAACCGGTCCGGGAACATGTTCGCGTAGTACTGGCCCAGCGCGGTGCCGTAGCTGAAGCCCAGGTAGGTCAGCTTCTTGTCGCCGACGGCGCGACGCATCAGCTCCATGTCCCGGGCGACCTCGGCCGTCGACATCGCACCCGCGATGGACTTGCCGGTGGTCGAACAGCCCTTGCCGAACGCCTTGGCGGACTTGATGTACTTCGCCTCCTCCTTCTTGCCGAGGGGGAAGGCGACGTTCATGCCGTTCAGGACAGCGGTCTGTTCCTTGACCGACTTGAAGCACTTGATGTTGGCGCTCGCGCCGATGCCGCGCGGGTCCACGCCGACGATGTCGAACCGCTCAAGGAGCGAGTCGCTCAGGAAGCTCGGGGCGAAGAGCGCGAACTCGGTGGACGAGCCGCCCGGGCCACCGGGGTTCAGGAAAAGGCTACCGATCTTTTTCTTCTGGTTCTTCGCCTTGATGCGCAGGACCGCGATCTCGGTCTTGGCGCCCTTCGGCTTGTCGTAGTCGAGCGGCACCTTCACGGTGGCGCACTCGGCGGTGCCGTAACACTTGTACCAGCCCAGCTTCGGCGTCTTCAGCTTGTCCAGCCGCTTACGCTCCGCCTTGCTGGTGGTGGCCGATTTCGCGGCCTCTGCTGTCGGCGTGAACGCCTGGGCGGGAACGGACGCGCTCAGCGCCAGAGCGATGCCGGCCAAGCCGGCGACGCCCGCGACCAGAAAGCGCGATCGTGAAATGTGCATGCATTGCCCCCTGTCTTGATGACGCACGGCATCGTAGGGGAGCCATGCACGCTTGCAAGTCCCTCTATCGAGGGCTTCTCAGATTCCTGCGGTAGCCAGGCTGCGGGTGACCACGTCGTGGCGCCAGCACACGGTCGCGGAGGCTTTGAGGCGGCGCGGGCGGCGGGCGATCAGCACGCCATTGACGACCAACGCGCTGGTCAGGCCCACGAGAGCGGACGCCCAGACGGCCGGCTGACCGGCGCCGAGGCCGTACGCCAGCCACGATGCGCAAGCACCCGCGGCCAGGCGCCAGCGCAGCGGCGAGATGCCGGAAAGGTCCTGAGTGCGGTCGCGCAGCAGGGCGAGCGGCTGCGGAATCGCGGACACGAACGAGACCGACGCGAGGACCGTGCCGAGCATCGCGGCCGCGGCCGGACCACTGACCTGCGGCAGGGCGGCGAGCGCGGCGATGGCGACGACCGCCAGCAGCACCCCACCGGCCATCCCGGCGCTGGTCAGCAGCGCCCGGCCGGAACGCAGGTGCGGCTGGGTGACCAGCAGCGCGACCAGGATCGCCAGACCGGTCGACGAGCTGACCGTGTTCGTGACCACCTGGAACGAGTCACTGATCAGCAACCCGTACGTCACCCACCCGGCCGGCATCGCGACACCCAGCATGCATGCCGTGGCCGAGAGACCGCTGGTGCGGCGACGCACGCAGGAGCGGTACACCTGAGGCCAGGCGATGGACATGGACAGTGCGGCGCCGAGAATGCCGAAGACGTGGGTAAGCATGTTCCGTTTCCGGTCGGGGTCAGTGGCACTGGTCCCTTCGACCTGGTCACGGGCCCGCTGACCCCTGGAAACCGGATGGCACCCCGCGGCAACGAAGCCGCAACCCGGCCCCTGGGGTGCCGGTCACCCGCCTGCGTTTGGCACAGTGGACAGATGCTGACCGACGTGGACCTGCCCGCGCCCGGACTGCTCTGGACCCGCTGGGCGACACTGGGCGCCGCATTGACCGCCATCGGGCACGCCACCGTGTGGTCGATCGACGACCGTGGCGCCGCGTTCGACGACCACGACGGCGGCTGGGGCCGGTTCGCCCTGCTCGACGGCAGACGCGCTGTTCTCTACGGTCACCACCGGGAGCACAGCGCCACCACCGATCCCCCGATCGACCTGCTCACCGGCGCACCCGACTGGCTGCCCTGGGACGAGCTGTCCGCCCTCGCCGAATCCGACCGGCTGGGCTTCGTGATCTGGCACGAGAACGGCCGCTGGTCCCGCGTGCGTTACCGCGACGGCCTCCAGGACGGCATGACCGAGCTGCTCGCGCCGTTGCTCACGGCGGAAAGCACGATCATCGCGCTGAGCGCGATGACCGCCGGAAGCACGCGCGAGGCAGGAGAGCGGTTGCTCAACGCCGGGGTACGCGCGGAGCTCACCGCGGGTGGTCTAGAGGCGCTGCTGAGTCAGCTTCCCGATGGTCTTGATCTTGATGTCGACGCGGCTCTCGCTGTCGCGGCGCGGGCCGGGCTGATCCCCGGCACCCGGGCGCCCCGGATCACCGCGGGCAAGCGTCCTGCGATGCGCCGGGTACGCCAGCTCAGCCAGGGCGAACACGACCGCCTCGTCTGGGCCGCCATGCATGACGCCACCGAGCTGCGCCGCCCCGCACCGCCGACCACCGACGAGCTGGACACCCTGGTCAGCTGGCTGCGGGAACGCTCACCGCAGGACGACGGCCGATGCACCCTGCTCGCGTACGCCGACGCCACCAGCGTCAGCTCCCAGCCCGGCGACCGCCCGCCCGCCGACCACCCGGGCGAGGAGCGGTACGCCGCGTTCCGCCGCCTCACCGAGCTCATTCGCGCCCTGCGCCGAGCCGAGTCCGACCCGCGTTACGGCCGCTGGCTGTACCTGCGGGTGGAGACCAGCGCGACCGGCGTCCAGATCGAGCGACGGTACGACTCCTGGCCCAGCTGGTGGCACCACGACGG
The DNA here is from genome assembly GCF_003259845.1 of Actinoplanes lutulentus. Classification (GTDB taxonomy): domain Bacteria; phylum Actinomycetota; class Actinomycetes; order Mycobacteriales; family Micromonosporaceae; genus Actinoplanes; species Actinoplanes lutulentus. The sequence goes on along the minus strand of NZ_QLMJ01000005.1, from coordinate 797 downwards.
CGTCTCCGGCCCGTGGCGCACCAACTTGCAGGAGGAGATGGACACGAGACTGCCGGCGTACCGCCCGTCCTGGGTGCCACTGCTGGACCCCGAGGTGGCGTACCGCCCGACCGCGTGAGATCAGCGAGCTTTACCGGCTTTTATTAGCCCGCAGAAGGTCGAGCGATTTCGCCAGCCGCCGGGCCCGAGTCTCGTCGGTCTTGGCCGAGGTCAGCTGCTCGGCATGCCACCGCTGATTGCTGAACGACAGGCTGTCCCAGAACGCCTTCACCTGCGGCTCCCCGGTGAGCGCGGCTTCCAGATCCGCAGGCACCTCGACGGTCCGCGGCGTGCTGTCCAGCTCCACCTCGACGTCGTAGACCTGCCCAGCCTCGATCCCCGCCGCTTTCCGGCGCTCCGAGCTGACCCCGAGCCAGTACTCCCCGCCCATCCGAGCGATCGACGACCGAAACTCGAAGCCGTTCACCCGTACGACCACCTTGGGCCGCCCGCCCCCGCCAAGCTGCTCGACAACCAGCTCAGCCACCTGAAAGCCGGTGGTGGTCCCACCCGTAGCCCGCAACTCCCCCCGAAACTCCATAACCGCCACCCTACGACGCTTCTCCCCCACCCTCCCCCACTTCCACCGCCCTCCCCTGCCGCGCCGGCCCGCCCCCGCCGCACCTCCCCATCCACGCAGCGCCGCACCGTCCCCTCACGCCACGCCGCACCGTCCCCTCACGCCACGCCGCACCGTCCCCTCACGCCACGCCGCACCGTCCCCTCACGCCACGCCGCACCGTCCCCTCACGCCACGC
>NZ_QLMJ01000004.1 GCF_003259845.1 Actinoplanes lutulentus | reverse complement strand
GTAGCTAAGCCCTCCAGCGCCGATGGTACTGCACTCGGGAGGGTGTGGGAGAGTAGGACGCCGCCGGACTCAACTTGTATGAAAGCCCACCCGGGTATCCGGGTGGGCTTTCTGCATTTCCAGGCCGTTTCTTGCTGCCGGCTGGGACGGTTGTGGGGCGGGGATGGGCCACGCAGGGCGGTCAGGCTTGATCCCTGCGTGGCCCATCCCCGCCCCACAACCTTGCTCACCTGGCCGACTTTCTCTCACGCCTGGTGGTCGAGGAAACTCCTCAATCTTGGGCCGGTCCGCGCCGGCCACGTCGCTGCCTGCGCTATTTCTGCGCGATGCGACTCCCGCACGCTGCCATTCCCTACCAGGGCTTGGGTGGCTTGTGGCTCTCTTTGTTGGCCGGGCCGAGCCGTAGCTCAGACATCTCATCGGATCGTCTTAACGTGGCTGGAGTACGGCCGAGTGGCCCGAGCCGTAGTCCAGCCACGTCATCGCAGCCCTATTCCATGGCTGAGCTACGGCTCGCCTTCGGACAGCTGTGCCTACCGGCCGGTTGCCCGTATCCGCAGGTTGGTTGGCGGGTGGGCGGCTTGTGCTTAGGGTCGTGTTTTTGGGCTTTGCGCGACCACGGGCGCAAGCTGGTGTCGGGGCTCGGGCTTCTCGCGCGGCGGTTCTGCTCGCCTGGTCCCGTTTGCTGTTCTGGGCCGGTTTGGCTGGCTGTTAGTCGCGGGTTTGGGTTGCTTTGCGGATTTGGCGTAGGAGGGTGGCGGCCTCTGGTTCGGTGCGGTCCAGGAACATTGCCACTGCGAGGCTGCCGTGGTCGGCCCAGCCGCAGACTGTGAGGGTTGTTCCTTCGGAGTTGGTCGTGCCGCACTTCATGGTGCCGCCCAGGTCGCCCGGGTCTACGTCGTCGACGCCGGTGACGCTGCCTTCTTCGTCGCCCAGGAGGGTGAAGGCGTTTTCCAGTTCCTTGTCGGGGGCCCATAGGAGGGCTGTGCCGCCGAAGAAGAGGACGCTGCGGTTGTCGCTTCCGGTGTAGACGGCGCCCACTGCCTTGTCCATGGTGATTTCCGCGGAGATGGCGCTGCGCAGGTAATCGGCGGTGGCCGCTGCGTCCTCGCTGTCGTCCAGCTGGAGGGTGCCGATGGTGGGGGGAGTGGAAAGGGTGGTGTGGCGCTGGGTGTTGACCTGCCAGGCCACATAACCGAGGGTCGCCGCGCCGACCAGGGAGACTGCCAGGAGCCCGCTCAGTACGATCTTGCGTACGTTCCGGCGGTTTTTCGGGGTGTCCTCTTCGCTGGTCTCCGCGAGCTGGAACGGGCCTGCGTTGATCTCGATCGGCTCAGGCTCGGGCGACATTGCGCGAGCCTATCGTCCCCCGAGCGAGATGGTGCGCATAGCACCTCCGTAGACTTGTCGGGTGACCGATGCTACCGAAACCCGTACTCCCGACAGCCGGCCCACCGGTGGCCTCTCCGCCCAGTACCAGCCGGGCGAGGTAGAGCAGCGGCGGTACGAGCGTTGGGTATCGGAGGGCTACTTCACGGCGGACCCCAAGAGTGACAAGCCGCCGTTCACGATTGTCATCCCGCCGCCGAACGTGACCGGTTCGCTGCACGTCGGCCACGCGCTCGACCACACCATCCAGGACACCCTGGTGCGCCTCAAGCGCATGCAGGGTTTCGAGGTGCTGTGGCTGCCCGGCATGGACCACGCCGGCATCGCCACGCAGAACGTGGTCGAGCGCAAGCTGGCCGCTCAGCAGCTGTCCCGGCACGACCTGGGCCGGGAGAAGTTCGTCGAGAAGGTCTGGGAGTGGAAAGCCGAGTCCGGTGGCGCGATCCTCGGGCAGATGCGGCGGCTCGGTGACTCCGTCGACTGGTCGCGGGAACGCTTCACGATGGACGAGGGCCTGTCCCGGGCCGTGCAGACCATCTTCAAGAAGATGTTCGACGACGGCCTGATCTACCGCGCGAACCGGATCATCAACTGGTGCCCGCGCTGCCTCACCGCGCTCAGCGACATCGAGGTGGAGCACAGCGACGACGACGGCGAGCTCGTCTCGATCCGGTACGGCGAGGGTGCGAACTCGATCGTGGTCGCGACCACCCGGGCCGAGACCATGCTCGGTGACACCGCGGTCGCCGTGCACCCGGACGACGAGCGTTACCAGCACCTGATCGGCACCGAGGTGGAGCTGCCGCTGACCGGCCGGCGGATCCCGATCGTGGCGGACGAGCACGTCGACCCGGCGTTCGGCACCGGTGCGGTGAAGGTGACCCCGGCGCACGACCCGAACGACTTCGAGATCGGGCAGCGGCACGGACTGCCGAGCCTGACCGTGATGGACGAGCGGGCCGTCATTACCGTACCCGGGCCTTTTGAAGGTCTTGATCGGTTTGAAGCGCGACCGGCGATCGTTGCTGCCCTGCGTGAGCAGGGACGGATCGTGGCGGAGAAGCGGCCCTACGTGCACTCCGTCGGGCATTGCTCGCGGTGCAAGACCACTGTCGAGCCGCGGCTGTCGCTGCAGTGGTTCGTCAACACCGCTCCGCTGGCGAAAGCGGCCGGCGACGCGGTGCGCGACGGCCGGGTGAAGATCGAGCCGGCTGAGCTGTCCAAGCGGTACTTCGCGTGGGTCGACAACATGCACGACTGGTGCATCTCCCGGCAGCTCTGGTGGGGACACCGGATCCCGGTCTGGTACGGCCCGGACGGCGAGGTCGTCTGCGTCGGACCGGACGAGCAGCCGCCGGCCGGCGAGGGCTGGCGCCAGGACGAGGACGTGCTCGACACGTGGTTCTCGTCCGGGCTGTGGCCGTTCTCCACGCTGGGCTGGCCGGAGAAGACCGCCGAGCTGGAGAAGTTCTACCCGACCAGCGTCCTGGTCACCGGTTACGACATCCTGTTCTTCTGGGTCGCCCGGATGATGATGTTCGGTCTGTACGCGATGGACGGCAAGCAGCCGTTCGACGTAGTCAACCTGCACGGCATGGTCCGCGACCAGTTCGGCAAGAAGATGTCGAAGTCGTTCGGCAACGTCGTCGACCCGCTGGACTGGATCGACCGGTACGGCGCCGACGCCACCCGTTTCACCCTCGCGCGCGGCGCCAACCCGGGCTCGGACGTGCCGGTCAGCGAGGAGTGGTGCCAGGGCTCGCGGAACTTCTGCAACAAGCTCTGGAACGCGACCCGGTTCGCGATGATGAACGGCGCCACGGTGACCGGCGATCTTCCGCCTCAGGAGGAGCTGTCGGCCATCGACCGCTGGATCCTCTCGCGCCTCGAGCACACCATCGCCGAGGTCGACGGCTACTTCGCCACCTATGAGTACGCCAAGGTCTGCGACACCCTCTACCACTTCGCGTGGGATGACGTCTGCGACTGGTACCTGGAGCTCAGCAAGCCGGTGCTCGCAGCCGGAAGCGCCGCGTCCCAGCGAGTCCTCGGCCACGTGCTCGACCAGCTGCTCCGGCTGCTCCACCCGGTGATCCCGTTCGTCACCGAGGAGCTGTGGATCGCGCTGACCGGCGGCGAGACCCTGACGCACGCCGCCTGGCCGACCGTCGACCCCGCGCGGATCGACGACGCTGCCGAGGAGGAGCTGGCCGCCCTGCAGAAGGTGGTCACCGAGGTGCGCCGGTTCCGTTCCGACCAGGGCCTCAAGCCGAGCCAGCGGGTCACCGCCGCGCTGACCGGCCTCGGCAACGTCGGGATCGACACGCACGAGCCGCTGATCCGTTCGCTGGCCCGTCTCGACGCGCCCGGCCCGGACTTCACGGCGACCGCGACCCTCGCGGTGACCGGTGCGATCACCGTCGACCTGGACACCCGTGGCGCCATCGACGTGGCGGCCGAACGGGCCCGCCTGGACAAGGACCGCGCCGCCGCCGAGAAGGAGGCGACCCAGTGCCGGGCCAAGCTCGGCAACGAGTCGTTCATCGGCAAGGCGCCGGAGCAGGTGGTCGCGAAGATCAAGGACCGGCTGGCAGCCGCCGAGGCTGACCTGGTGCGAATTGCCGCGGCTCTGGAAACGTTGCCCAAGTCATGAGCTCCGAATACGCAGAGGTCGAGGCCGCGCTGAACGAGCGCGGCTTCACCCGCATGGCTTTCGACATGCGGAAGATCCGGGATCTGATGGACGTGCTGGGCAGCCCGCAGCGGGCGTACCCGGCGATCCACCTGACCGGCACCAACGGCAAGACCAGCACGGCGCGGATGATCGACGGGCTGTTGCGGGCGCATGGGCTGCACACCGGGCGATACACCAGCCCGCACCTGGAGACTGTTCGGGAGCGGATCAGTCTGGACGGGGATCCGGTCACCGAGGATCGACTGGTCACGATTTATGACGACGTCGCGCCGCTTGCTGATCTGGTCGACGCGCGTTACCCCGAGCCGCTGACCTACTTCGACATGACGACGGCCATGGCGTACGCGGCGTTCGCCGACGCGCCGGTGGACATCGCTGTGGTCGAGGTCGGCCTCGGCGGCGAGGAGGACGCGACAAACGTCATCGATGCGGGCGTCTGCGTGCTCACCCCGATCGGGCTGGACCACACCGAGTGGCTCGGCGACACGATCGAGGACATCGCCTGGCACAAGGTCGGCATCATCCACAAGGACGCCACCGTGATCACCGCGCTTCAGGACGAGGACGCCATGCGGCCCATCCTGGAACGCTGCGCGGACATGGGCGCCACCCTGGCCCGTGAGGGCAGCGAGTTCGGCGTGGTCGAGCGGACCCAGGCGGTCGGCGGGCAGGTGCTCACCCTGCAGGGTCTCGGCGGCATCTACGACGAGATCTTCCTGCCGCTCTTCGGCGCGCACCAGGCTCAGAACGCCGCTCTGGCGCTCGCCGCCGTCGAGGCCTTCCTCGGCGCCGGCCCGGACAAGCAGCTGGAAGCCGATCTCGTCCGCGAGGGCTTCTCCGGGGTCGACTCCCCGGGCCGGCTCGAGCGGGTGCGCAGCGCGCCGACGATCCTCCTGGACGGCGCGCACAACCCGCACGGCATGGCTGCGACCGTCAAGGCGCTGGAGGAGGAGTTCACCTTCCGCCACCTGGTCGTGGTCCTCGCGGTCCTCGGCGACAAGGACGTGAGCGGCCTGCTCGACCTGCTCGAACCGATCGCGGCCAGGCTCGTGGTCACCCAGAACAGCTCGCCGCGCTCGATGCCCGTCGAGGAACTGTCCCAGCTCGCCATCGAGTTCTTTGGCGAGGACCGGGTCACGATCACGCAGAACATGCCGGACGCCATCGAGGAAGCCGTCATTCTCGCCGAGGACGACTCCTCCGGTGAGCTGAGCGGCGTCGGCGTACTGATCACCGGCTCGGTGGTCACGGTCGCCGACGCGCGACGACTGCTGAAGCGATGACGGATTCTCAGGAGGGCGCGATGCCATCGGAGGGCGAGCAGACTGCCGCGGCGCGGCCTTCAGGTCTCAAAAATCCCCAGGCAGCGGTACGCGGACTCGGCGCGGCCACCCTGGCGATGGAAGCGCTCGTCCTGCTCCTGGCGATCGCACCGTTGAGTGTCATGGGCGGCGACCGCAAGGGCGCCGCGATCATTGCGGTGAGCGTCGCGACGGTCCTGGCGATCGTGCTGGCCGGCAGCATGAAGCGGAGCTGGGCATGGCACGCCGGCAGCGCCCTGCAGGTCCTGCTGCTGATCGGCGGCGTCCTGCACTGGACCGTCGCCGCGATCGGCGTGATCTTCGGGCTGGCGTGGCTCTATGCGCTGCACGTCCGTAAGTCGATCCTGAGCTGAACGACAGAACCGGCTGGAGCTTTCCGCTCCAGCCGGTTCTTCATGTCGCTGCTTCGGTACTAGCGGATGGCCCGCCACTGGGTGATCGCGATGTTGTGGTTGTCCGGGTCGCGGAACGTCGCCGACCACAGCTCCAGCTTGTCGCCCCGGTTCACCGCGCGCGGCGGGTGCACGAACTTCACGCCCTTGGCCTTCAGCTCGTCGTGCACCGCGTTCACGTCGCCGACCTCCAGGTTGAGGTATATCAACCGGCCGGCCTCGGACGGCAGGCTGTGCACGGTCCGCAGCACCAGCCGGGTGTCACCGGACGCGAGGACCGCGCTGCCGTCCCCGCTGTCGATCTCGTAGAAGCCGAGCACGTCCCGATAGAACACGACCGACTGATTCAAATCGGTCACGAGCACCGTGATGCCCACGCCGTGAATCGCTCCGGCGGGCCCGGGCCGCGCACTGGGGTAGGCCGTGAAGACGTCACCGGCCCGTGCGTCCGGCTCCTGCCGGCCACCTAGGTCCCCCCAGGGGTTGGTGGCCGGTGAGTTGGTGGCCGGTGGGGTGGCGGCGGCGACGGTGGGCTCGGGGTCGTCGGGGACGACGTCGGCTGGGGGCGCGACGATGCCGGTCGCGACGGCCTGCGAGGCGGCGGGGGTGGTTTCCGGAGCTGGCTCCGGGTTGTCGTCGAGCGGGATCTCGCTGTCGTTTTCGTTGTCGTCCAGGGGGATGTCGATCTCGTCGACGGCCGGGGGTGGTGCTGCCGGGCCGGCCACGGTCTCCGGCGGCGGGGCCGTCGGGAACGGCCGATCCGGGATGGGAGCGACCGGCGGCGGCGAGACCGGCGACGGCGCCGAAGCCATGGACGTCGGAACCCGCTCCGGCTCCGGAGCCGCCCGGAACCCGGTCACCGTGGGCCCGGACCGTGTCTCGGTCTCGACTTCCTGGTCATTGTCAGAAGCCCCTGCGGAGCTGTGCTGACCACCCGGCTCCTCACCCGGCTGTGTGAAGAAGCGGGTGCGTCCCGACGATGTCCGCGCCGATGTATCCGTGGGGTCCGGGGCGGGGGTTTCGGCATGCCCCGTCTGAACGGGGTCGATGCGGGTTGCTTCAGCCGTCTCCACGTGCTCCGGAGCGGGGGTTTGCTCGGGCTCGGGGTCGGGCTCGTGCTTGCGGCGGAAAGCGGACGCGGCGGCACCGGCTACCGCCCCGGCAGCGGCGGCGAACCCGGCAACAGCGGCAGCCCCGACCCCGGAGCGCCGCTCCTCAGACCGCGTCTCAGCCTCGGGCCGGGCGGTCTCCGCTTCAGGCCGGGCGGGCTCAGCCTCGGGTTGGGTCTCAGCCTCGGGTCGGGTCTCTGCCTCGGGCTGGGTGTTCTCCGTGTGCCGGTTTTCTTCCAGGGGCAGGTCGATCAGCGGGTCCTGCTCGGCCACCGGTTTCGGGGCTGTCTCGGACTCGGGCGGGGTGCGCTGGGCCGGTGGCATGCCGGTTGCGGTTTCCCGCTCGACCGTCGCCGTGGCCGAGCCACCACGGGGCCGTGGGCTCGGACGGGCGCCCGGTGGACGAGAACCCGATGCGTTCGGGGAAAACGGGGCGGCTTGTCCCGTACCCGGGCCTGTGCCTGAAGCGGGACCGGCGCTGGGACCGTGACCAGGCGCTGAGCTCGCGGCGGAGCCGGAGCCGAACGTCGTGAACGGCGCAGACGCCGCGCTTCCGGCGAAGGAATCGCGGGAGCCCGGGTCGTCGGCGGGATCGCTGGTGAACGCGGCGCCGGCGGCGCGACGCGGAAGAGGCGGCGGTGGGTCGTCGTCGCCGCCGACGACGTGGCCCTCGACGATCGTGCCGGCCGGGGTGTCGCGGACCACGACGGGCGTGGTCGGACCGGCGGTGTATGCCGCACGGGGCGCGGGCGGCGGCGGAGGTTCGTCGGCCTCGAACTGCCAGTCCCGCTCGCGGCCCTCCCACGGCGCCGGGCCGATGTCGCCGAGAAGGTCGTCGTCGCGGTCGTCGGTCTCCTGGTACGCCGGCTGGGTGGCCGGCGGCGGCGGGTCCTCGCCCTCGTCACGCAGCGGGGCGTCGTTCCAGCTGACCCGGACCCGGCGGGTGTCGTCGACGTCCACGGTGATCGGGACTGTCGAACCGACCGCGGGCCACTTGGCGACCGGAATCCGCGACTCGCGCAGCACGGTGTCGAAGGTGCCCAGGCCGGGCGCCACCACGATCACGTCAATATCGGCACGACCGTACGCGGACGAGAGCGGAGGCGGCGGGATCGCCTTGACCTCGGCGTTCCCGGCGACGGTGGCACGGCCGCCGCGGCGCGGCACGTTCACGATCGCGAGGATCACGGCGAGCACGAGCACGGCGACGCCGAAGAGCGCGACGGGCCAGCTCGACATGCCGAGTCCGTAAACGATCACGAAGACCGCCAGCGTGCCCATGACCGCCGCCACCAGTTTGCGGGCCGGTGCGATGGGCCGGCCGGTCTGGTTCGCCACTGTGGACCTCCCGGTTGTTCCCGTCAGGTTATTGCCCGGCGCCACATCCGCGAAAGTGCGGTAGTCCGGACATCGCCGCTCACGCGATTCGCGGTACCGATAGGCTGAACTCCCCGCGTGTCGGCCTGCCCTTGCATGGAGGAACTGCGTGACCAGCACCACCGAGCGTTCGCTCGTGCTCATCAAGCCCGACGCGGTGCGCCGCGGCCTGCTCGGCGACATCCTGTCCCGCTTCGAGCGTAAGGGCCTGATCATCGAGGCGCTGGAGTTGCGCACGATGGACGCGTCCCTCGCCGACGCGCACTACGCCGAGCACGTCGACAAGGCTTTTTACCCACCGCTGAAGGACTTCATGACGAGCGGCCCGCTCGCCGCCGTCGTCCTCTCCGGCGACTCCGTGATCGAGGTGGTCCGCGCCATGATCGGCGCCACCGACGGCCGCAAGGCAGCAGCCGGCACGATCCGCGGCGACCTGGCCCTCTCCAACCGCGAGAACCTGGTCCACGCCTCGGACTCCCCGGACAGCGCCGAGCGCGAGCTCGCCCTCTGGTTCCCCAAGATCTAACCCCTTTTTGGTACGCCGAAAGCGCGCCAGTCCCGATGAGGGGCGGGCGCGCTTTCCCGCATCCACCGGCGGACGGCCCGCAGTACTGACCTGCTGGTTATCACCGTTCCGTCCGCCCGTGCCGATCGTGGTCCCCAAACCACACCCCGCCGGGAACAGCGGCCCAAGCTCGCACAGCCCCGAGCCAGGCGTGTCGATTTCGGGTGCGCTGGGTGCCGCAATTCGACACGCTGCTCGCGAACGGCCTGCTGTGTGTCGATTTTGGGTGCGATACGCGCCTCAACTCGACACACACCGGGCGGGTGCTCGCGGCGTGGTGCCCTCGGCTCCTGCCAGCCGGATCCGCCGAGCCCGGATCTGGCTGGCGCTTACGGTCGCCATACGGGACAGCTGGCAGCCCTCAGCGCCAGCCAGCCAGCTCTTCAGCGCCAGCCCGCCCTTCAAAGCGCCAGCCCGCCCTTCAGCGCCAGCCAGGCCTTCCTTCCGCGCCGGCCAGGCCTTCCTTCAGCGCCGGCCGGCGGCCCCTTAGTGCCTGCTAGTCGGAGCAGCGGTGACGGGGCTGGGCGGGTACGCGTACGAAATAGGCAGTTTGCTTTTGATTGTGGTTTTCAGGCCGAAAGGGGGGCCGAGAGAGCGAGGAATTATGAATCTTCTCCGGCGAATGCGGTTGCGTGTGCGGCTGCTGTCCGCTTTCGGGGTGTTCTGTCTGCTGGTGGCGGCTATGACGGCGGTGGGGGTTGCCGAGTCGCGGGCGCAGACGGCGGCGGCGGATCGTGTGGATGAGATGCAGGTGCTGACGCGGGCGGTCATGCAGCTGAAGTTCCGCAACGCCGACGTGAGCGGCTGGCAGCTGGCCTACGGCTGGGACGCTTCGCTGAAGGGGCCGGCGGCGGCTATCGATCCCGCCTCGGAGAACCGCAAGGGTACGACCGACTCGCTGGACGCGCTGGAGTCCGAGCTCAAGGTCGTGGCCGATTCTGATCTCACGGCTGACGAGCGGGCGCTCTTCGCGGCGATCACGGAGAATTTCGCGAAGTTCCGGGAGTACGACGACCAGGTGGTCGAGATCCTGGGCGCGGGCGGTGCGGACGCGGTGACGCGGGCCGCTGAGCTGATCAACAACGAGAGTTACGACGTCTACCTGGCGATCGTGGAGAACACCAACAAGCTGGTCGACTCGGTGACCGCTCGGACCGACGTGGCGCAGGCCGAGCTGCAGACGGCGGGGGAGCGGCTGCGGTTCGCGCTGCTCACCGGGTGTGCGCTGGCGCTGATCCTGACCGTGCTGCTCGGCCTGCTGCTGACCGTGAGCATCGAGCGTCCGGTTGCCCGGGTGGCCGCGGCGCTGCGGGTGCTGGCGCAGCGGGATGTCACGCCGCGCCTGCCGGTCGACGGACGGGACGAGCTGACCGACATGGCGGTCGCGTTCAACGAGGCCGGTGACGCTGTCCGGGAGATGCTCGCCGGGGTCGGTGATCGGGCGAACTCGCTGGCCGAGGCGTCATCGGAGCTCGCTGCGGTGGCCCGGCGGATGGACGGGCAGGCGGAGGACACCAGCAGCCAGGCGAGCGTGGTCGCCGGCGCGGCCGGGGAGGTCTCCGGCAACGTGCAGACGATGGCCGGCGCGGCGCAGGAGATGGTGGCCGCGATCAGCGAGATCTCGCGCAGCACCACGTCGGCCGCCGGCGTCGCCGCGGACGCTGTCGATACCGCGCGGCAGACCTCGGCGTCGGTGGCCCAGCTGGTCACCGCGAGCGACGAGATCGGCGCGATCGTCAAGACGATCACCGGGATCGCCGAGCAGACCAACCTGCTGGCTCTGAACGCCACCATCGAGGCGGCCCGGGCCGGTGACGCGGGCAAGGGGTTCGCCGTGGTCGCCAGCGAGGTCAAGGATCTCGCGCAGGAGACCGCGCGGGCGTCCGCCGACATCATCGACAAGATCGCCGCGATCCAGCAGACGACGGGCAGGGCGACCACGGCGATCGGCCGGATCACCGAGGTCGTGCAGGAGATCTCGGAGCTTCAGGAGAACATCGCCGCAGCGGTGGAGGAGCAGTCCGCCACCACCGGCGAGATCAACCGCAGTGTCGCCGAGGTGGCGCAGGGATCGGACCAGATCGCCCGCAACGTCGCGAGCGTCGCGGACATCGCGACGGCGACGACCCGGGACGCCACGGCCACCCGGGACTCGGCGCGGCAGCTCGGCGACATGGCCGGTGATCTGCGCGCTCTGGTGTCGTCGTTCAAATACTGACCACCACGGGGTAATGCGGATGAGGGAATCCGGGGTCGGCCGGTATCGTTGTGCTCACGCAGGCAACGAACCGGCCATCACCGGGGAGCCTCCGGAAGAACGGTCCTCCTAGTAGAACCGGGCGTTTGTCGGCGCGCGCGACCAGCCGACCAGAATGAGCGGGCCTTCTCTTCGGGGCGGGCCAAGCGAGGTGGTACCGCGGGCTTGAAAAGAAGCTCGTCCTCGCAGTCACGACGACTGCTTGAGGGGAAACATGGCTTATCCGAAGCACACCGACGCCACCGGCGTTCCGGCCAGTCCGGACCTGCCGGCGGTCGAACGCGCGGTGCTCGATCACTGGGCCGCCGACAAGACCTTCGAGGCGTCGATCGAGCAGCGCCCGGCCGGCGAGGACGGCTCGAACGAGTACGTCTTCTACGACGGCCCGCCGTTCGCCAACGGCCTGCCTCACTACGGGCACCTCTTCACCGGGTACGTGAAGGACCTGGTCCCGCGCTATCAGACGATGCGTGGCAAGCGTGTCGAGCGCCGGTTCGGCTGGGACACGCACGGCCTGCCCGCCGAGGTCGAGGCGGAGAAGCAGCTCGGCATCACCAGCAAGGCGCAGATCGTCGACCTGGGCATCGACAAGTTCAACGAGGCCTGTCGTACCTCGGTGCTCGCGTACACCAAGGACTGGGAGCGGTACGTCACGCGCCAGGCCCGCTGGGTGGACTTCCAGAACGACTACAAGACGCTCGACCCGGCGTACATGGAGTCGGTCATGTGGGCGTTCAAGACGCTCCACGAGAAGGGCCTGGTCTACGAGGGCTTCCGGGTTCTGGCGTACTGCTTCCGGTGTGAGACGCCGCTGTCGAACACCGAGACGCGGATGGACGACGTCTACCGGGACCGGACCGACCCGGCGCTGACCGTGCGGTTCCGGCTGGACACCGGCGAGGACATCGCGGTCTGGACGACCACCCCGTGGACGCTGCCGTCGAACCTGGCGCTGGCGGTCGGCCCGGACATCGAATATGCCGTTTTGTCCGACAAAAATGGGCAAAAGCTCATCGTCGGCGCGGGGCGCGTTTCGGCGTACGCAAAAGAGCTTGAAGATTTTGAACAGGTCGGCACGGTGCAGGGCCGGGACCTCGTCGGCCGTCGTTACACCCCGCTCTTCGACTTCCTGGTCGAGAAGGGCGGGCCGAACGCCTTCCAGGTGCTCGGCGCCGACTTCGTGACCACCGAGGACGGTACGGGTGTCGTCCACATGGCGCCCGCGTTCGGTGAGGACGACCAGAACGCCTGCAACGCGGCCGGTATCCCGACCGTGGTGACCGTCGACGAGCACACCCGCTTCACCTCACTGGTCCCGGATTTCCAGGGCCTGCAGGTCTTCGACGCGAACAAGCCGGTGATCGCCGTACTCAAGGAGCGCGGCGTCGTGCTGCGCCACGACGGGTACACGCACTCGTACCCGCACTGCTGGCGCTGCGACACCCCGCTCGTCTACAAGGCAGTGTCCTCGTGGTTCGTGGCGGTGACCCAGTTCCGGGACCGGATGGTCGAGCTGAACCAGGAGATCACCTGGACGCCCTCGCACATCAAGGACGGCTCGTTCGGCAAGTGGCTGTCGAACGCCCGTGACTGGTCGATCTCCCGGAACCGCTTCTGGGGCTCGCCGATCCCGGTGTGGAAGTCGGACGACCCGAACTACCCGCGGGTGGACGTCTACGGGTCCTACGACGACCTGGAGCGCGACTTCGGCGTACGCGTCACCGACCTGCACCGCCCGTACGTCGACGAGCTGACCCGGCCGAACCCGGACGACCCGACCGGGCAGTCGACAATGCGCCGGGTGCCGGAGGTGCTGGACTGCTGGTTCGAGTCCGGCTCGATGCCGTTCGCCCAGGTGCACTACCCGTTCGAGAACAAGGACTGGTTCGAGCACCACTACCCCGGTGACTTCATCGTCGAGTACATCGGCCAGACCCGCGGCTGGTTCTACACCATGCACGTGCTGGCCACCGCGCTCTTCGACCGGCCCGCGTTCCGTAACTGCCTGAGCCACGGCATCCTGCTGGGCGAGGACGGCCGGAAGATGTCCAAGTCGCTGCGCAACTACCCGGACGTCTACCGGGTGTTCGACAGCTACGGCTCGGACGCGATGCGGTGGATGCTGATGTCGTCGCCGGTGCTGCGTGGCGGGGACATGCCGGTCACCGAGGTGGCGATCCGGGATTCGGTGCGGCAGGTGCTGCTGCCGCTCTGGAACGTCTGGTACTTCTTCAGCCTTTATGCGAACGCTTCTGGCTACGAGGCGAAATTCCGGACAAATTCGGAGCACCTCCTCGACCGCTACATCCTCGCGAAGACGAGCGAGCTGGTCGCGGACACGCAACGCCAGATGGACGACTACGACATCTCCGGCGCCGCCGGAAGTGTCCGGAGTTATTTGGACGCCCTCACCAACTGGTACGTGCGCCGCTCCCGGGACCGCTTCTGGGCCGGCGACGAGGACGCGTTCGACACCCTCGCCACCGTGCTGGAGACCCTCACCCGGGTGGTGGCGCCACTCGCGCCGCTGACCGCCGAGGAGATCTGGCGCGGCCTCACCGGCGGCCGTTCGGTGCACCTGACCGACTGGCCCTCGGCGGACGCGTTCCCGGCCGACCACGAGCTGGTCGCCTCGATGGACGCGATCCGCGACGTGGCCTCGGCCGCGCTGTCGCTGCGCAAGGCGAAGGGCCTCCGGGTCCGGCTGCCGCTGGCGACCGCGACCGTCGCGACCCCGTCCGGCTCGGCGCTGGAGGGCCTCGGTGATCTGCTGAAGGATGAGGTCAACGTCAAGAACGTGGTCTTCACCGACGACGTCGAGGCGTACTGCCGGCAGGTGCTCACCGTGGTGCCCCGCGCGCTCGGCCCCCGGGTCGGCAAGCAGGTGCAGCAGGTCATCAAGGCGGTCAAGAGCGGCGACTGGCAGCTGGTCGACGGCGCACCCGTCGCGGCCGGCATCACCCTGGCCGAGGGCGAGTACGAGCTGAAGCTGGTCGCCTCCGACGTGGAGAACTCCGCGCCGCTGCCGGCCGGTGGTGGCGTCGTGGTGCTCGACACCGAGGTCACCGCGGACCTGGCGGCCGAGGGCCTGGCCCGCGACGTGATCCGGGTGGTCCAGCAGGCCCGCCGGGACGCGGACCTGGACGTCAGCGACCGGATCTCGCTGGTGATCGGCGCGTCGGAGGCGGTCCGTGCGGCCGTCGAGACGCATCGGGAGTTCGTCGCCGGTGAGACCCTCGCCACCTCGGTCGAGTTGAAGGCCGAGAACGCCGGGTTCGCCGGCGAGGTGGGTGACGGTGAGCAGGTGACCGTGACGGTGACCGCCGTGCACGCCGTGTGATTCATCACTGAAGAAGAATTCAGCCGAAAAGCCCGGATGTTCGCCTGGTGGGGGCGAATGTCCGGGCTTCGGTCCAAGATCGTTAGATACTTCCGAGCCCTGGTCCGATAACCTCACAGCACCCCCATCCCTACTTCGCACCTGGTGTGCTCCGGAGGACGAGTTGCCGCTGCTCTACTCAATCGGCAAGGTCATCATCGGGACGACGTTGATGACTGGCTGGCGGCCGACCGTCGAAGGCATTGAGCACATTCCGACCAGTGGCGGCGCGATCTTCGCCGGCAACCACCTCTCCGTCGCGGACGAGCTCTTCCTCGGCACTGTGGTGCCGCGTCACCTGGCCTTCTGGGCCAAGTCCGACTACTTCACCGGCACCGGCGTCAAAGGCTTCCTCAACCGCAAGCTGATGGAGGGCCTCGGCGCCATCCGCGTCGAGCGGGCCGGTGGCCGCGCCGCGCTCACCGCGTTCGACGCCGCGATCCCAGCCCTCAAGGGCGGTGACCTGGTCGCCGTTTACCCCGAGGGCACCCGCTCGCCGGACGGCAAGCTCTACCGCGGCCGCACCGGCGTGGCCCGGCTCGCGGTCGGCGCCGGGGTGCCGATCATCCCGGTCGGGATGCTCGGCACCGACAAGGTGCAGCCGATCGGCCGCCTCGCGCCGAAACTGATGCGGGACACGGTCACCGTGAAATTCGGCAAGCCGATCGACACGATCGGCCGGTCCGACGACCGCACCTCGCTGCGCGAGCTCACCGACCAGGTGATGGCCGAGATCCAGAAACTGACCGGCCAGGAGTACGTCCCTCGGTACGCGCCCAAGCGCGAAGAGAGCGATTCCTAGACCAGTCCCTGCAACGGCGCTTGCAGCACTTCGTCACGGAGCTGGCTCACCAGCGCGGCGCTCTCGTCGAGGTCCCGCCGGGTGAGCAGCACCGTGGCGAGGCTGCCGTGATCGGCCCAGACGCACGCCACCACGGACGTGCCGTCGAGCCGTCCGACACCACACTGCTGGTGCACGCCGAACTCACCGGTGTCGTAATCGCTCACGTCGGTCAGCTTCAGCTCGCCGGAGAGCCGGTCCAGCTGCGCTGAGACGTCCGAGCCCGGTGTCAGCCGGAACCCGGTGGCGCCGAAGAGCGTGACCCGTTTGCCGTTGCCGTCCGCATAGACCCCGGCGAACGCGTCGCCCGACGAACCGGCGTCCTGCAGCTGCTCGGCGAGCCGCTCGACGGCCTGCCGCGCCGACGAGGTGTCCCGCAGGCTCAGGTCCGAGAAGGTGGCCGGCAGGACCGCGCTGACCGGGAACTGCCGCGCGGCCGGGATCTGCCAGTAGGCCAGCGGCAGGGCGCAGCACAGCACCAGGCTGAAGACCGCGAGCATCGTCATCCTGCGCAGGGTGCGGCGGATGAAGCCCCGCCGTTTCGGCGGCTTGGCGAGCCAGGGCGCGGGCGGTGGTGGCGCCGGACGCCGCGGCTGAATCGGGACCTGAGGACGGGTCTGCGCGGGCCTCGGCGCGGGCCTCAGCTTGCGCAGCGAGAACGTCTTGCGCGGCGCGGGGGCGGCGCGAGGCGCCAGCGGCGGTAGCCCACTGCCACCGGCCGGCGGCGGATAGGTACCGGGCGCGGGAAACTTCGGCCGTGCGGCCTCAGCCTTCGCCGCGGCCTCCGCCTTGGCCCTCGCCTCGGCCTTCTCGGCCAGCAGTTTCGCGATCGTGGCACGCGCCGACTCCGCCTTGGCCGCCGTCGCGGCAGCCGCGGCCTTCGCCGCCTCAGCCGCCTTTTTCTCCACGACATCCGCCGCGGCCGACGCAGCGTCCAGTCGCGCGTTCAGCGCGGCCACCCGGTCCGCCCGGTCCGCCCGATCCGCCCGATCCGCCCGCCCGTCACCGGCGGCTGCCGCCGCCGGAACCTCGACCTTGGTTCCATCCAGGCGCGTCGGTGGCATCTCCTCCATGGGTACGCCCACCGAGCTGTACGCCTCGTCCCAGACCTGAGTCGGCTGGTCGGCCCACGGGTCGACAGCCGGCGTCGTCGGCCACTCGTCATCACCGGCATCCCGGCCGCCGGCACCGGAAACCCGGTCCCGCAGCCGGCTCCAGACCGAGCGCCTGGGCCCGCTGTCCGGAACCGCTGCCGCGCCGCTCCACCGCGGCTGGACCGGCGGCATGCTGAGCGTGGCCGGGTCCCCGGAATCGGGGATATCCACCTTCTCCGGCAAAGTCACCTCTTCGGTCATTCCGGCGGCCAGAGTCGGTTCGACCGGCTTGTTGTCGGCCATTTTTCGATCTCCTCCTGTGCCCCCAGGTACCGAACGTCTTCTCCCAGGTTAGAGCGGGTGCGCCAGCGGGACGGCCATGCCGGAACCGGACTCCAGACACGAATGGCGGACAACGAGGGCGATGTGCGGGACGCTCCGGAGTCGTATGGTTACCCGGACTTGTCATCCGCCCGGCTCGACACGGGCGGAAAGTGCCCGGAGTCACCACCCCTCGGAGATTCCGCTCACCAGCCACCCGCTCCGCCCGGAGGGTTTGTTGCGCATGAGCACCACGCAGAGAAACGCCGTCACCTTCAGCGGGGCCGAGTCCGGCCCGCCCATGCTGTTCGCCCATGGATATGGCTGCGACCAGAACATGTGGCGTTTCGTCACGCCGGCTTTCGAGGACACGCACCGGATCGTGCTCTTCGACCACGTCGGCAACGGTAAATCCGACCTGTCCGCGTACAGCGACGACCGCCACTCCAGCCTTGAGGGATACGCCGAGGACGTCCTGGACATCGTGCGCGAGCACGATCTGCGTGACGTCGTCTTCGTCGGCCACTCGGTGAGCTCGATGATCGGCCTGATCGCCGCGAACCAGGAACCGGAGCGCTTCGCCGGCATCGTCATGATCGGCCCCTCGCCGCGGTACATCAACGACGACACCGACGGTTACTTCGGTGGGTTCGGCCGTCCCGACATCGAGGAGATGCTCGAATCGCTGGACAGCAACTACCTCGGCTGGTCCAGCGCGATGGCCCCGGTGATCATGGGGAACCCGGACCGGCCGGAGCTCGGTGAGGAGCTCACCAACAGCTTCTGCCGCACCGACCCGGCGATCGCCAAGAAGTTCGCCCGGGTCACGTTCCTCTCCGACAACCGGACCGATCTGCCGAAGGCCCGGGTGCCGTCGCTGATCCTCCAGTGCTCCGACGACGTCATCGCTCCCACGGTGGTCGGTGAGTACGTCCACAAGCACACTCCGGAGAGCACATTCCAGGTTTTGAACGCGACCGGTCACTGTCCGAATCTGAGCGCTCCACAGGAAACGGTTGACGCGATCAAGTCCTGGTTGTAGACAGCGGGCATGATCGGCGGAGCAGTGGCGTGAGTGAGACTGGTGGGCCGGACGTGACACAAGAGTTGCGACTGCCCTGGGACGACGATCCGGAAGACCTCTACGAGCATGCGCCGTGCGGATATCTCACGACGCTGCCGGACGGCACCATCGTCCGGGTCAACGAGACGTTCCTGGCATGGACGGGACACACCCGAGCCGCTTTGATCGGTCACCGACGGTTTCGGGACCTGCTCACAGCGGGTGACAAGATCTACCACGAGACCCATTACGCACCGTTGCTGTCGATGCAGAACGAGGTGCATGAGATCGCGCTCGAGGTCGTGCGTGAGGACGGGCGTCGTCTGCCCGTACTCGTGAATTCGGTCCTGGAACGCGGAGCCGGCGGCGCGCCGCGGCTCATCCGCACGATGGTCTTCAACGCCACCGAGCGGCGCAGTTACGAACGGGAGCTGCTCGCGGCCCGGCGTGAGGCCGAGGCCTCCGAGCAGCGTGTCCGGGTTCTCCAGCGGATAGTGGCCGATCTGTCCGCGGCGCCGACCGAGGCCGAGGTGGCCGAGGCCGTCGTCCGCGCCCCGGAACCGGCCTTCGCCGCCGCCAGCACCAGCATCTATCTGGTGGACGTGGAGCGGGACCAGCTGGTCGCGGTCGCGTCCACCGACCCGACCACCGGCAACTGGGACGACATGCCGCGTTCGTCGCCGCGCGCGGTGGCGGCCGTGGCCCGGCGCGGTGACCTGCACGTGATCGGCTCGATGGCCGAGGCGGAGGAGCACTTCCCGGACCTCGCCGAGTCGATGCGCCGCTCCGGCCGCCAGTCGGTCGTGCTGCTGCCGCTCACCACCGGCTCCGGCGACGACCAGGCCATCGCGGTGCTCGGCGTCCTGGCGTTCAGCTTCCGCGAGGAGCGCTCGCTCAGCGACGGCGAGCTGCGGGTCATCCGCCTGCTGGGTCAGCAGGCCGGTCAGGCGCTGGACCGGGCCCGGCTCTACGACGACGCCCGCCGGCGCGAGGACCGGGCGAACTTCCTGGCGCGCACCACCCGGTCGCTGGAGGAGGAACACCGCCTGTTGCAGCGGGCCCGCCGCTTGGTCGAACGGGTCGTGCCGGAGATCGCCGACTGGGCCGCGGTCCGGCTCCAGGTCGGCCCGGCCGGTCTGCGGGAAGACCTCGGCGGCCCGCCACCGGACCCGGACCTGCTCGCCGAACGCGTTGCCGAGGCGACCAGCAAGACCGAGCCGATCTTCGCGGCCGACGGTGACGGCCTGGGCTGTACGGTGCTGCCGCTGACCGCTCGCGGCCGGGTGCTCGGCACCCTCGCGCTGCGGATGGCGCCGGACCGCCGCGGCGCCGAGGCTGAGCGGATGTTCCTGCGCGACCTGGCCGACCGGGCCGGGCTGGCGCTGGAGAACGCCCGGCTCTACGAGCAGGAACGCGCCATCGCCCGGACGCTCCAGCGCAGCCTGCTGGCGGCGGACGTGCCCGGTGGGGACCCGCGCTTCGCGATGGAGACCTTCTACCAGGCCGCCGCGCAGGACCTCGAGGTCGGCGGCGACTGGTTCGACGCTTTCCTGATCACCCCGAACAAGCTGGCCGTGGTGGTCGGCGACGTGGTCGGCCGGGGCATCGACGCGGCCACCACGATGGGCCAGCTGCGCAGCGCGATCCGGGCGCTCGCCTCCGCCGAGCACGGACCGGCCCGGCTGCTGGAGCAGCTCGACAGGTTCTGCGAGCGGGTCGACTCGGCCCGGATGGCGACCGTCGTCTACGGCGAGATCGACCTGCTGAGCAGCGAGTTCTCGTACGCCTGCGCCGGCCACCTGCCCCCGCTGCTGCACGAGCCGGCCGGCTCACCGCAATACCTGCTGCAGGCCCGTTCGGCGCCGATCGGCTCCCGGGCCGGCGACCGCCGCCGCACCGAGCACAAGGTGCGGCTGGCCGCCGGCAGCCGGCTGCTGCTCTACACCGACGGCCTGGTGGAGCGCCGGGGCCGCCCGATCGACCGCGGCTTCGAGATCCTCGCCCGGGAGTACGCACGCCGCCGTGACGCGCCGCTCAAGGGCCTGACCGCGGGACTCGCCGACACCATGGTCGGCCGGGACCACGGCGACGACGTCTGCCTGCTCTGCCTCACGCTCGGCACCGAGGAGCGGCTGGAACGTTCCATCGGCGCGGACCCGTTGCAGATCTCGCTGCTCCGCGCCGACCTGCGGGGCTGGCTGGTCGGCCACGCCGTCGACCAGGACTGTGTGAACGCGGTGCTGCTGGCCTGCTCGGAAGCGGTGGCGAACGCGATCGAGCACGGGTACCGCGACGACCCGTTCGGCGTGGTCGACGTGTCGGCGACGGTCAGCCTGGACGCGGTGGAGGTCCGGGTCAGCGACCGGGGCAGCTGGCGGGGCCCGGGCACCGACTTCGCCCGCGGCCGGGGACTGCAACTGATCGAGGACTCGATGGACGAGGTCTTCTTCGACCGAGGCGAGGGGACGACGGTGACCATGCGCCGGCACCGCGGAGGAGATCCGTCATGACCGACCAGTGGGTGACCTTCTCCCAGCTCGGCATCGCCGAGCTGGTCTACCTCAAGGGCGAGATAGACCTGGCGAACGCGAACGACATCGGGCGGGCCATCGTGGCCCGCACCTCCGACGCGGACGCCGTGCTGATCGACCTGACAGCGGTCTCGTTCCTGGACAGCGCCGGTGTGCGGCTGCTCGACTTCATCGTGGGTGACCTGGACGATCGGGGGAAACCGATCAAGCTGGTGGTGGGGGAGCGGGGCGCCGCCCGGATGACCCTGCAGCTCTGCTCGTTCCGGACCGACCTGCTGGCCACCGATCTGGAAAGGGCCGCAGCGGAGTTGGGCCGTTAGCCTCGCGTACCCTGGAGACCCATGAGCGTCAACTCAGTCTTCCCGCAGCTCGAGCAGCTGCTGCCCAGGGTCAGCAAACCGATCCAGTACGTGGGCGGCGAGCTCGGTGCCGTTGTCAAGGACTGGGACGACACTGTCGTCCGCTGGGCTTTGATGTACCCGGACGCGTACGAGGTGGGGCTGCCCAACCAGGGCGTCCAGATCCTCTACGAGGTGCTCAACGAGCAGCCGGACGTGCTGGCCGAGCGGACGTACGCGGTCTGGCCGGACCTCGAGGCGCTGATGAAGGAGAACGGCGTTCCGCAGTTCACCGTCGACGCGCACCGCCCGGTGAAGGCTTTCGACATGTTCGGCATCTCGTTCGCGACCGAGCTGGGTTACACCAACCTGCTCAGCGCGCTCGACCTGGCCGGCATCCCGCTGCTCAGCGCGGACCGCACCGATGACGACCCGGTGGTGCTGGCCGGCGGCCACGCCGCGTTCAACCCGGAGCCGATCGCGGACTTCATCGACGCCGCCGTTCTCGGCGACGGCGAGGAGGCGGTCCTCGAGATCACCGGGATCATCCGGGAGTGGAAAGCGGAGGGCAGCCCGGGCGGCCGTGACGAGCTGCTGCTGCGCCTGGCGCGGACCGAGAGCATCTACGTCCCGCGCTTCTACGACGTGGACTACCTGCCGGACGGCCGGATCCAGCGTGTTGTGCCGAACCGTCCGGACGTCCCGTTCCGGGTCTCCAAGCGCACCACGATGGACCTGGACGCGTGGCCGTACCCGAAGAAGCCCCTGGTCCCGCTCGCCGAGACGGTCCACGAGCGGTACGCCGTGGAGATCTTCCGCGGCTGCACCCGGGGTTGCCGCTTCTGCCAGGCCGGCATGATCACCCGCCCGGTGCGGGAGCGCTCGATCACCACGGTCGGCCAGATGGTCAAGGAAGGCCTGGAGTTCTCCGGCTTCAACGAGGTCGGTCTGCTCTCGCTCTCCAGCGCCGACCACTCCGAGATCGGTGACATGTGCTCCGGCCTGGCCGAGCAGTACGCCGACACCAACGTCTCGTTGTCGCTGCCGTCCACCCGGGTCGACGCGTTCAACATCGACCTGGCACAGGAGCTGTCCCGCAACGGACGGCGTACCGGTCTCACCTTCGCTCCAGAAGGCGGCTCGGAGCGGATCCGCAAGGTCATCAACAAGATGGTGACCAAGGAAGACCTGATCCGGACGGTCGTGACGGCGTACTCGAACGGCTGGCGGCAGGTGAAGCTGTACTTCATGTGCGGCCTGCCCAGCGAGACCGACGAGGACGTCCTCGAGATCGCCGACATGGCACACGAGGTGATCCGGGCCGGCCGCGAGGCCGCCGGCACCAAGGACATCCGCTGCACGGTGTCGATCGGTGGCTTCGTGCCGAAACCGCACACGCCGTTCCAGTGGGCGAAAATGGACACCCCCGAGGTCATCGACGGCCGCCTCAGGATGCTCAAGCAGGCGATCAACAGTGACCGTTCGCTCGGCCGCGCCATCGGTTTCCGCTACCACGACGGGGAGCCCTCGCTGATCGAGGGCCTGCTGTCGCGCGGCGACCGCCGGGTCGGCGCGGTCATCCGCCGGGCCTGGGAGAAGGGCGGCCGTTTCGACGGCTGGTCAGAGCACTTCTCGTACTCCCGCTGGGTCGAGTCCTGCGCCGAGGTGCTTCCCGGCTTCGGCGTCGACCTGGACTGGTTCACCACGCGTGAGCGTGAGGAGCAGGAGGTCCTGCCCTGGGACCACCTGGACTCCGGCCTCGACAAGGACTGGCTCTGGCAGGACTGGCAGGACTCGATGAGCGAGTTCGAGCAGGACGACTGCCGCTGGACCCCATGCTTCGACTGCGGCGTCTGCCCGGCGATGGACACCGAGATCCAGATCGGTCCCACCGGCAAGAAGCTGCTTCCCTTGACACCCGTTAACAACTTGCGGGTCCCTGCTTAGGAGAAGGACATTCCCCCGAAGAACCAACCCGTGGGCGGTCAGGCCCCGGTGGTGCAGCGGCTCCGCCTTCGCTATGCGAAGCGCGGACCGCTGCGTTTCACCTCGCATCGGGACTTCGCTCGCGCTTTCGAGCGCGCCCTCCGGCGCGCAGCGGTACCCATCGCCTATTCGCAAGGCTTCACCCCACACCCCAAGATTTCGTACGCGAGTGCGGCGCCCACCGGCGTCGGCAGTGAAGCGGAATACCTGGAGATCGGGCTGCAGGCTCCGGTCGACCCGGAGCAGTTGCGGGTCGCTCTCGACGCGGCGCTCTCCCCGGGCCTCGACATCCTGGAGGCGGTGATCGCGTCCGAGGGCAGCCTGGCCGACCGGATCGACGCCTCGCGCTGGCGTCTCGAACTTTTCGAGGTCGAGCCGAAAGCGGCGCTGGCCGCCGTGGCGGCCTTCAATGAGGCCCAGGAAGTGCTGGTCGAGCGCATGACCAAGCAGGGCCGTCGATCCTTCGACGCGCGCGCGGCGGTCGTCCGGTGCATAGTGACGGAGGAGGCAGACCTACCTTCCGGGGCTATGGGAGTACCGTGTGCGATAATCGACCTTGTCGTACGGCAGGTGACACCCGCCGTTCGGCCCGATGACGTCCTTTCCGGCCTGCGCGTGGTGGCCGGCCTGGAGCCGCCGGTCCCCCCACGGGTAACCCGGCTGGCCCAGGGCTCACTCACCGCGCAGGGGGATATCGTCGATCCGTTGGACGCGGATCGCGAGGGCGCCGGCATCGGAGGACGCTGACCGGGTTCCGGTTGGTGTTCGTTGGCAGACTTCGGCAGCCCGTCCGCATCGGCCGGGCCCGGAACACTTTTGCAGCGATCCTGCGTGGCAGCGCTTACCCGCGCCCGGGGTCGCCGAGAACTGGAGAGCGCCCCATGCTCGATAACGAGCCCCCAGTGAACCTGGGAGACCCGGGCGGTGAACGGGACGGAGCAGTCACTCCGCCCGGAGATGCCGCCATCACCCCTGCACGCCGGACGCGTGCCCCGCGGCGCAAAGCGGCAGCCCCTCCGCCGGAGGAGCCTGCCGCCCTGTTCGGCGACTCGGCAGCTGCCGAGCCCGCCGAGACCGAGGCTCCGGCCCCGGCCAAGAAGGCGACCCGTAGCCGCCGCAAGGTCGCTGCTCCCGCTGCCGAGGCTCCGGCCGAGGTGACGGAGCATCCGGCTGCTGAGATCCCGGCTGCTGAGATCCCGGCCGGGCCGGCCGCCGAGGTCGCCGAGGCTCCCGCCTCGGCTCCGGCCAAGAAGGCGACTCGCAGCCGCCGCAAGGTCGCTGCTCCGGCCGCGGAGGTCGCGGAGGTCGCCGAGGTGGCGGAAGCCGCCGAGGTCGCCGCGGCACCGGTCCAGGCTGAGGCCGAGCCGATCGCTGAGACCCCTGCTCCGGTGAAGAAGGCCGTCCGCAGCCGCCGCAAGGTCGCCGCCCCGGTCCTGATCGAGCCGGTCTCCGAGCCGATTTCCGAGCCGGCACCGATTTCCGAGCCCCTGGTCGAGCCAGCCGCAGCCCTGTCCGAGGCTGAGGTTGAGGAGACCGAGGAAGAACTGATCGCGGACGCCGCCATCCAGGCTGCTTCGGCTGCCCGGTCCGCCGGTGTTCCGGTGATCGGCATCCTGCCGCTCGACGACGACTTCGTGGAGGAACAGCCGGCCCGCCCGTCTCGGGCCCGTCGCGCCGCCCTTCCGCCCGCTGTGCTGTTCATGCCGCCGGACCCGTCCGAGGCCCAGGCGGCCGCCGCGCCGGTGAGCCGTCGCCGCCGTGGCGCCGTCGCTGAGCCGCTGGCCGAGCCGGTCGCTGAGGCCGTCGCCGCGGTGCCCGCCGAGACCGCCGCCGCCGAGACCGAGCCGGTCGCCGAGGCTCCGGCCGAGGTCACCCGTCGCTCCCGTCGCCGTCGTCGCGGTGCTGCCGAGGAGCCGGCCGAGGTCGCCGTCGTGGTGGAGGAGCCTGCTCTTGAGGAGCAGGACGGTTCCGACGACGACGCCGAGGACGGTTCCGACGACGACTCCGAGGACGAGGACGGCGCCCGCCGCCGTCGCCGTCGCGGCCGTCGTGGCCGTGGCCGCGGCAAGGGCCCGACGGACGAGTCCGACGAGAACGAGCAGGACTCCGAGGACGAGGAATCGGACTCCGAGCCCACCGAGGCCTCGGCCGAGGACAGCGACGAGGACACCGAGGACGTGGAGGGCGACGGGGTCACCCGCCGCCGCCGTCGCCGGCGTCGTAAGGGCGCCGGCGGTGACGCCGAGGTCGGCGGCATCGAGGACGGCGTGCACACCGTGGTCCGGGTCCGCGAGCCCCGCCGCACCTCCGACGAGGTGCAGGGCGTCTCCGGCTCGACCCGCCTGGAAGCCAAGCGTCAGCGCCGCCGGGACGGCCGCGAGCAGCGCCGGACCCGCCCGCCGATCCTGAGCGAGTCGGAGTTCCTGGCCCGCCGTGAGGCGGTCGACCGGGTCATGGTCGTGCGGCAGAAAGCTGACCGCACCCAGATCGCGGTCCTCGAGGACGGCATCCTGGTCGAGCACTACGTCGCCCGTGCCACCTCCGGCACGATGGTCGGCAACGTGTACCTCGGCAAGGTGCAGAACGTGCTGCCGAGCATGGAGGCGGCGTTCGTCGACGTCGGCCGCGGCCGTAACGCCGTGCTCTACGCCGGCGAGGTGAACTGGGACGCCACCGGCCTTGAGGGTCGTGCCCGCTCGATCGAGCAGGCGCTGCGCTCCGGCGACTCGGTGCTGGTCCAGGTCACCAAGGACCCGATCGGTCACAAGGGCGCCCGGCTGTCCAGCCACATCGCGCTCTCCGGCCGCCACCTGGTCTACGTGCCGAACGGCAACGCCTCCGGGATCAGCCGCAAGCTGCCGGACAACGAGCGCAAGCGGCTCCGCGACATCCTCAAGAAGCTGGTTCCGGACGGCGCGGGCGTGATCGTGCGTACCGCGGCCGAGGGTGCCACTGAGGACGAGCTGGCCCGCGACGTGAAGCGGCTGCAGGCGCAGTGGGAGGACATCCAGGCCCGCTCTGCCGAGGGCAACGCGCCGCGTGCCCTCTCCGAGGAGCCCGACCTGGTCATCCGGGTGGTCCGGGACCTGTTCAACGAGGACTTCCGTGACCTGGTCGTTCAGGGCGAGCAGGCGTACGTCGAGGTGGAGAACTACCTCGATTCGGTCTCTCCGGACCTGCTGGAGCGACTGCGCCGGCACACCGGTGTGGCCGACGCGTTCGCCGAGTACCGCATCGACGAGCAGATCATGAAGGCTCTGGACCGCAAGGTCTTCCTGCCCTCCGGTGGTCACCTGGTGATCGACCGGACCGAGGCGATGACCGTGGTCGACGTCAACACCGGTAAGTACACCGGCGCGGGCGGCAACCTGGAAGAGACGGTCACCCGCAACAACCTGGAAGCGGCCGAGGAGATCGTGCGTCAGCTGCGGCTGCGCGACCTCGGTGGCATCGTGGTGATCGACTTCATCGACATGGTGCTGGAGAGCAACCGCGAGCTGGTGCTGCGGCGGCTCACCGAGTGCCTGGGCCGGGACCGGACCAAGCACCAGGTAACCGAGATCACTTCGCTGGGCCTGGTCCAGATGACCCGCAAGCGGATCGGCGCGGGCCTGCTCGAAGCGTTCAGCGAGACCTGTGACCACTGCAAGGGCCGGGGCGTGATCATTCACCCCGAGCCGGTGCCGGAGAAGCGCTCCAACGGTGGCGGCGGTGCCAGCCCCCAGGTGAAGGCCGTGGCGGCCGCCGTGCGTACCGAGGCTCCGCCGCAGCAACAGCAGCAGCAGCAGCAGCAGCAGGCGCCGAGCAGCAAGCAGCGTCGTCGCCGGGGCGGTGACAACGGTGTTCAGGCCGAGACCGAGACGGTCGAGGTCGTGACGCCGGTGGAGACCGCCGTGGCCGAGGTGGAGACCGAGCCGGTCGCGCCGATCGCCGAGGCCCGGCCGGTAATCGAGGCCAAGCCGATCGTCGAGGCCAAGCCGGTCGCCGAGGCGCCCGCTGTGGTCGTCGTGCCGCCGGTGGCCGCACCGCCGATCGCCGGCTCGGGGATCATCTCGCGCCCGGTGAAGCCGGTGATCACCTCGTCCGACGGCGGGGACTACGACATCAGTGGCTACGACCTGTCCCGCTTCGCCTCGACCGAGACGAACGGCGATGCGTCCGAGACCAACGGCGTGGAGTACCCGGCCGAGGCTGCCGAGCCGTTGCGCCTGGTCGGCGCCGACGACCCGGACGCCGCGGAAGAGGACGAAGAGGACGAGGACGACTCGGTCGGCGCGGGCACCGGCACCCGCCGCCGGTCCCGTCGCGGAGGCACCCGCCGCCGTACCCGCCCCTGACGAATCCAGAGACCGGCCGGCTGTCACACGGTGACAGCCGGCCGGTTTTCTTTGTTAGCTGTAAAGAAAGTTTTCGGTTACCCTCGGCGGGATCGATCCCTGCCCCCCGAGGAGACCGAGTCATGCGAACCCATCTGTACGCGGTGGCGGGCCTGTCCGCCCTGCTCCTGGCCGTCGGAGGCTGCTCCGGCGGCGACTCCGGCACGAGCGCGGCACCGGCGGCCGGAGCCGGCTCGACGGCGGCGGCCGGCACCGCGGCCGAGGCGACGTCCACCGCGGCCGTCACCGATCCCGGCGCTGCTGCCGACCCCGCGGCGAGCAAGGTGGCCGGAAAGACCGGCGACGCCGCTCTGGCGGCCGACACCGAGGCCATCTGCGCTCAGGCGTCCCGGACCAGCGCCCAGTTCGGCAAGATCTTCATCGAGGACTACAACCGGGTTCTGGAGCTGTCCGGCCAGGCCAAGACCGATGCGGAGCAGAAGGCCACCCGTGACGTGGAGAACTTCTCCTACGCGTTGCTCGACATGTCGAAGCTGGCCGCCGACTCCGGATTGAAGAAGGCTCTCGCTGCGATGGGCGACCAGGTGACCGCCCTCAAGGGTGATCTGGCCGACCTCGACGACAAGAAACTGGCCGGTCTGCACGCCACGCTGGACAAAGCTTGCGGACGTGAGTGACGGGCCCGCGGGCGTGAGTGACGGCCCGGTTTGGGTCTCGGGCCCGCGATGAAGTAGTCTTGCCGACGGTGCCTTTCCGGGCACCCGTTCCGTGCGCGCCTCACAAGCGCCTGCCGGAGCCCTAAAGCATTAACCCAGCAATATCCGCCAGCAGCTCTTTGGCTGCGCAAGTCTCAGGGAGTCCGCGTCGATGTACGCGATCGTCAAGACCGGCGGCAAGCAGTACAAGGTTGCCGAGGGCGACGTGATCGAGGTTGAGAAGCTCGTGGGTCAGCCCGGCGATGCTCTGACCCTGGCCGCGATTCTCCTCGTCGACGGTGACAACCTGGTGACCGATGCGGCCAAGCTTGCCAGCGTGACGGTGTCCGGCGAGATTGCCGAGCACACCAAGGGACCGAAGATTCGGATCCACAAGTTCAAGAACAAGACCGGTTACCACAAGCGCCAGGGGCACCGTCAGCCGCTGACCCGCGTCAAGGTCACCGGCATCAAGAGCGGGAAGTAGGCGCAGCCATGGCTCATAAAAAGGGTGCATCCAGCTCGCGTAACGGCCGTGACTCCGCCGCTCAGCGCCTCGGCGTCAAGCGTTTCGGTGGTCAGCTGGTCAGCGCCGGCGAGATCCTGATCCGTCAGCGTGGGACGAAGTTCCACCCGGGCGAGCTCGTCGGCCGTGGTGGCGACGACACGCTGTTCGCTCTGGCCCACGGCAACGTGCTCTTCGGCACGAAGCGTGGTCGTAAGACCGTCAGCATCGTGCCGGTCGCGGAGTAGTTTTTCTCTACAGCGGGCCGTGGACCCTCGGGTCCGCGGCCCGCTGTTGTTTTCCAACCGGCCGTCAAAGCCGGCCAGGTAAGAGGAGTGCTGAAAGTGACCACGTTCGTCGACCGGGTCGTTCTGCATCTGCAGGCGGGTGACGGCGGGCACGGTTGTGCCTCCGTTCACCGGGAGAAGTTCAAGCCGCTCGGCGGCCCCGACGGCGGTAACGGCGGGCACGGCGGCAGCATCAAGCTGGTCGTCGACGCACAGCAGCACACCCTGCTGGACTTCCACTTCCACCCGCATGTGAAAGCCAACAGCGGTGCCGGCGGTGCGGGGGCGAACAGGGATGGCGCGACCGGCCGGGACCTGGTTCTGAAGGTGCCGGACGGCACGGTCGTGATGACCGAGGACGGCGAGGTGCTGGCCGACCTGGTCGGCGCCGGCACCGAGTTCGAGGTGGCCCGTGGCGGCCGCGGCGGCCGCGGCAACGCGTCGCTGGCGAACGCCCGCCGCAAGGTGCCGGGCTTCGCCGAGCTGGGCGAGCCGGGTGACCAGATCGACGTCGTGCTCGAACTGAAGAGCGTCGCCGACGTCGGCCTGGTCGGTTTCCCGTCGGCCGGCAAGTCCTCCCTGATCTCGGTGATGTCGGCGGCCAAGCCGAAAATCGCCGATTACCCGTTCACCACGCTGGTGCCGAACCTCGGTGTCGTGCAGGCCGGCGAGGCGACGTTCACCATCGCCGACGTGCCCGGCCTGATCCCGGGCGCGGCCACCGGCAAGGGCCTCGGCATGCAGTTCCTGCGGCACATCGAGCGCACCTCGGTGCTGGTGCACGTGCTCGACGCGGCGGCGCCGGAGATCGAGCGTGACCCGCTCGCCGACCTGGACGCGATCGAGGCCGAGCTGTCGGCGTACGGCGGTCTTGAGGACCGGCCGCGGATCGTGGTGCTCAACAAGATCGACATTCCGGACGGCCGGGACCTCGCCGAGATGGTCCGCCCCGACCTGGAGGCCCGTGGTTACCAGGTCTTCGAGGTCAGCGCGGTGACCCGCGAGGGCCTCAAGGAGTTCGGCTACGCCCTCGCCAAGATGGTCGCCGACTTCCGGGCGGCCAAGCCGGTCGAGGAAGCCACCCGTGTCGTGCTGCGCCCGCGCGCGGTCGACGACGCCGGCTTCACGATCGAGCAGGACGCGGAAGGCGTTTTCGTCATCCGCGGTACCCAGGTCGAGCGGTGGGTCCGGCAGACGAACTTCGACAACGACGAGGCCGTCGGCTTCCTCTCCGACCGGATGGACCGGCTCGGCGTCGAAACCATGCTGGGCAAGAAGGGCGCGAAAGCCGGCGACGCGGTCCGCATCGGCACCCGCGAGTTCGACTGGGCGCCGAACGCTGGGGAGTACGTCTCCGGCCCGCGCGGCACCGACTCCCGTCTCGAGGAGCTCGACACCCGGCCGAGCGCGCACCAGCGTCTCGCGGCCCGCAAGGCCCGCCGGGTCCGCTCCGAGGACGAGATCCAGCACATGTCCGCTGATGGCACCGTCACCAGCATCAAGAATTCGCACGTTCCGGTGCTCGTGACCGAGGACGACGATGACGAGGGCGACACCGGCGAATAGGGCATAGGCCAGTTCTCGGCAACCCTCTGGAAATGGTCGTCACCTACAGTCACCTCCGTGCTGATCGAGACCCGCCCCGCGCTGGACCCGGAACTGGCCGCCCTGATCACCGCTCAGCAGCGGGAACTGGCGGTCGCCGGCGCCGGGGCGGGCGCCCGGATATTCGAACCGCATGATGACGTGGCGTACCTGGTCGGTGTGGTTAACGGCAGGGGTGTCGCCTGCGGTGGCTGGCAGGCACGTGACGCCGGAGTCGCCGAGATCACCAGGATGTTCGTCCGCCCGGCACACCGAGGCCGCGGGCTGGGCCGGCAGATGATCGTCGCCCTGGAGGAGGAGGCGCTCGCCGCCGGCCGCCAGGTGATCAGGCTGGAGACCGGGGCGCACATGCTCGCCGTGATCGCGTTGTACCAGTCGTCCGGGTATGCGCGGATCCCCGCTTTCGGGGACCCCCGCAACCTGTGCTTCGAGAAGACCCTGCCGGCGTTAGTTCAGTAATCCGATGGCGGTGCGCGTCCGGCGTACCGTCGCTGTGGCAATGGGACGCACCCGGGCCGCGCCCTGCGCCAAGATCTCGCGGACGTGGGCCGGGTCTTTCGCCAGCTCGGCGTGCCGCGCCCGGATGGGCGCGAGCAGCGACTCGATCGCGTCGGTCACCTCACGCTTGAGAGCGCCGTAGGAGACCGGGTCGGCCGGCTCGCGTCCGGTACAGGCGGCCAGGATGTCGATCAGGTTGGTCACGCCGGGTTGTTCCGGATGCCGCCGGACCTGCGCGAACTCGTCGGTCACAGCCCGCGCTACCGTGCGCCGCACCACATCCGGTGGGTCCAGCAGACCGATTCTGCCCACACCGGCCGCGTTGCTCTTGCCCATCTTCACGCCGGGATCGGCGAGATCCATGATGCGGGCCGCGGCCTCCGGCCGGACGCCTCCGGGCAGGCGGAATGTGGCGCCGTAACGAGTGTTGAAGCGCTGCGCGAGCGGTCCGGGATGCCTCGCCGAAACCGGCCACGCATTCCAGCAGGTAGTGCAGCTCGGTGTGCTCGGCCACGTGCGACTGCAGGATGATCGGCGTGCGCGCCGGATCCACTCCGGCGGCCAGCAGGACGCTCGCCTGTTCCAGTGCGAGAGCACGTATTCTCGCGGGTTCGTGATCCATCGTCATCGCGTGCAGGTCCGCGATCATCGCGATCGAATCGGTGTGGTCCTGCGCGGCGATCAGCGGGCGCAGAGCGCCCAGCAGATTGCCGAGATGCAGGTGACCGGTGGGCTTGAAACCGGTCAGGCGCCGGGTGAGTGCCACGAGAGCTCCTTGCGAGGGTACGAGTGACCGCACACGCCCAGGAGCTCGCCGGAGAACGAAAAAGCGACCGCCCGGACGGGCGGCCGCGGAAGAGAAACGCGTGCGTCGGTGTGCCGCCCTGTCAGGGCAGCCACCAGCTGAGGTTGAGCACGCGCATGCCGCAAGAGCTAACAGTCTGCGGTGCCCCTGCGCGGGTAGCGCTCTCCGGCGGGCATGATGTTGTCATGCCGACCCTGACCCGTGCCGAGGCCGCCGAGCGGGCGTCCGTCGTCGACGTCGAGACCTACCACGTCGATCTGGATGTCACCGCGGACGGCGACACGTTCCGATCGCGCGCGGTCGTCCGTTTCCGGGCCGAGGCCGGCGCGGCGACCTTCCTGGAGTTCGAGCCGGTCGAGATCATCTCGATCAGCCTGAACGGCACGCCGGTGGATCCGGCGTCGGTCGGTGACGGCCGGCTGAGCCTGACCGGCCTGGCGGCGAGCAACGAGCTGACCGTCGAGGCCGTGATGCGGTACTCGATCGACGGTGAGGGCCTGCATCGGTACACCGACCCGGCCGACGGGAACGTCTACCTCTACCAGCACCTGTTCATCAACAACGGCGGCCGGGTGCTGCCCTGTTTCGACCAGCCCGACCTGAAGGCGTCCTGGCAGGTCAGCGTGGTCGCGCCGGAGGACTGGACGGTCGCGACCAACGGCATGCTGGTGTCCCGGGACGGCGGCCGCTGGGAGTTCGCGCCGACCGAGCGGATCTCCACGTACCTGGCCTCGCTGATCGCCGGGCGGTACCACGTGCGCACCGACGAGCACGACGGGATCCCGCTGGCGCTCTACGCCCGGGCCGCGCTCGCCGAGCACCTGGACGCCGAGGCCGACGAGATCTTCGAGATCACCAAGCAGTGCCTGGACCGGTTCCACGAGATGTTCGAGATCCGGTACCCGTTCGGGCACTACCAGCAGGCGTTCGCGCCGGAGTTCAACTTCGGCGCCATGGAGTACCCCGGCCTCGTGGTCTTCCGCGACGAGTACATCCCCCGCTCGGTGATCACCGAGAGCGAGCGGGAGCAGCGGGCCAACGTGATCGCCCACGAGATGGCGCACATGTGGTTCGGCGACCTGGTCACCATGGCCTGGTGGGACGACCTCTGGCTGAACGAGTCGTTCGCCGAATATCTGGGCACCCGGGTCGCTTCCGAGGCCACCCGCTTCCACGGGACCTGGACCACGTTCGCGATGCACCGCAAGGCGTGGGGGCTGCGGGCTGACCAGCGTCCGTCCACCCACCCGGTGGCGCCCTCCGAGGTCACCGACACCGACGCCGCCCTGCTGAACTTCGACGGCATCTCGTACGCGAAGGGCGCCGCCGTCCTCAAGCAGCTGGTCGCCTGGCTCGGCGACGAGGCGTTCCTGGCCGGGCTGAACGCACACTTCGAGGCGCACGCGTACGGCAACGCCACGCTGGCCGATCTGCTCTCGGCGCTGTCCAAGGCCAGTGGCCGTGACCTGTCCGGCTGGGCCGAGGTGTGGCTGCGCCGGGCCCAGGTCAACACGCTGCGCACCGAGGTACGCACGGACGGGGCGAACTACGCCGAGGTGGCCGTGGTGCAGACCGCCCCCGCCGATTACCCGACGCTGCGGCCGCACCGGGTCGGCCTCGGCCTGTTCGACAAGGGCGCCGACGGCACGGTGGTGCGCCGGCGTCAGCTGGAGGTGGAGCTGGACGCGTCCGGCCGTACCGTGATCACCGAGCTCGCCGGTGAGCCCGCGGCCGCCCTGCTGCTGCTCAACGACGGCGACCTGACGTACGCGAAGATCCGGCTGGACGACGCCTCGGCAGCCGCCGTGCCGCTGCTGCTGCCGCTGATCGACGACTCGCTGGCTCGCGCGGTCATCTGGGCCGCCACCCTGGACGCCGTGGTCGACGGCGAACGCCCGGTCGCCGAACTGGTCACCCTGGTGCTCGCCGCGCTGCCGATGGAGACCGAGGTGGTGATCGTCGAGGACGTCCTGCGCGCCACCCGGGGCCTGGTCGACCGGTACGCCACGGCGGAGACCCGCCCGGCCGCGCTGGAACTCGTCGCCCAGGCCACCGACCGGCTGCTCGCCGCGTCACCGGCCGGCAGCTCCGGCCAGCTCGCCGCGGCCCGTGGCCTGATCGGCGCCACCGCCGAGGTGTCCCGGCTGCGTGGCTGGCTGGCCGGCGAGAGCGTGCCGGCCGGGCTGGTCGTCGACGCCGACCTGCGCTGGCTTCTGCACTATCGGCTCGCGGTGCTCGGTGCTTCCGGGCAGGAGGCGATCGACGCCGAGCTGGACTCCGACCGCAGTGCCAGCGGCGAGCAGTGGGCCGCCCGCTGCCGGGCCGCGCTGCCGGAGCCGGCCGCCAAGGACGCCGCCTGGAACGCCGTGGTCGCCGACGGCTCGCTCTCCAACCGTCTCGCCGAGCTCACCGCGGCCGGTTTCTGGCAGCCGGAGCAGCTCGGCCTGCTGGCCGGTTACGTCGAGCGCTACTTCGCCGAGATGCCCGAGATGATGCGGGTGCGCAAGGGAATGAGCGCGGAGCGGGCGGCCATGGCCGCGTACCCGGATGTGGCTGTCTCGGAACAGACCCGGCGGCTGGCCGCCGAGCTGTTGGAGCAGCCGGGTCTCAGCCCGATCCTGCGGCGGGTCGTGCAGGACGCCGACGACGACATGCGGCGTGCTCTGGCCGCGCGCGGTTGATCGGATTTCGTCCGTTCCTGCCCCCGTGACCTCGTAGCCTGAGGATAACGGGGGTGGGGGTGGACGCGTGGAGTGGTCCGAGGAGCTGGCCGGCGGCCTGTTGCAGGCCGCGCCCGACGCGATCCTGGTGATTGACGACGGCCGGATCGTGCTGATCAACGAACGGGCCGAGCAGCTCTACGGCTGGCGCCGGGCGGAGCTGGAGGGTCAGACCGTCGAGGTGCTGCTGACCGACCACGCCCGGACCCTTCTCGCCGAGCGCACACGGCTGCTGCAGGAGTCGTCACCGGGCTCGATCGGCACGATCTGCACCACCGCGCGGCGCAAGGACGGCACCGAGTTCCCGTGCGAGTCCTCCACCACGATCATCGTGACGCCGCAGGGCCGGCTCGCCGTCGCGGTGGTCCGTGACATCACCGAGCGGCTCAACGCCGAGGCGGAGAAGGCCAGGCTGCGCGCCGAGGCGCAGGCACACCGCAGCCAGCGGCTGGAGAGCCTGGGCCAGCTCGCCGGCGGCATCGCGCACGACTTCAACAACATGCTCGGCGTGATCCTCAACTACGCGAACTTCGTCATCGAGGAGGCGGAGGGTGCCGACCCGGACGCCTCGATGATCGCCGCCGACGCGAAACAGGTGGTGAAGGCCGGGCAACGCGGCACCGACCTCACCCACCAGTTGCTGGCCTTCGCCCGGCGCGAGGTGGTCCGCCCGATGCCGATCGACCTGAACGCCCTGATCGCCGGGGTACGGGAGCTGATCTGCCGGACCCTCGGTGATCACATCAGGCTGATCCTCCGGCTGGAGCCGGGCCTGCCGGCGGTGAACTGCGACCCGGCCCAGATCGAGCAGCTGCTGGTCCACCTCGCGATGAACGCCCGAGACGCGATGCCGTCCGGCGGCAACGTGGTGATCGACACCGGCCGGCTGGACGACGAGGTACGGCTGCGGATCACCGACACCGGCCGGGGGATGTCCTCTGACGTGCTGGAACGCGCCTTCGAGCCGTTCTACACGACGAAGGGCAGCCCGGAGAGCACCGGTCTGGGCCTGGCCACCGTGTACGGCATCGTCACGCAGGCCGGCGGCGAGGTCGGCATCACCAGCGAGGTCGGGCTCGGCACCACGGTGACCGTGCTGCTGCCGGGCGGGGCCGAGCTCGCGCCCGAGCAGGATCCCGCCGAGCGGCCGGAGACCGGGGGACACGGTGAGACGCTGCTGGTCGTCGAGGACGAGGACGCGCTGCGTGACGTGGCCGGGCGGATCCTCACCGGCGCCGGGTACCGGGTGATCTGTGCCGAGGGCGGCCCGCAGGCGCTGGACCTAGCCGGACGGCACGACGGCGAGATCGACCTGCTGGTCAGCGACGTGGTGATGCCCGGGATGCTCGGCAACGAGCTGGCCGAGCGGCTCACCGGGGTCCGGCCGGGGACCCGGGTGCTGTACATGTCCGGTTACGCCCACCCGGTCCTGGCTTCCGAGGGCACTCTCGAAGAGGGCGTGACGTTGCTGGAGAAGCCGTTCACCGCGACCGACCTGCTGACAGCCGTCCGCAAACGTCTCGACAACTAACGGACGGCTACTCTTCTCTGATGTCCGGACGGCGTGTGGGAATCATGGGTGGCACCTTCGACCCGATCCATCACGGTCACCTGGTCGCGGCGAGCGAGGTGCAGGCGCGTTTCGACCTGGACGAGGTGATGTTCGTACCGACCGGTGAGCCGTACCAGAAGGGCAAGGTCTCGCCCGCCGAGGACCGGTACCTCATGACGGTCATCGCCACCGCCTCCAACCCGCGTTTCCACGTGAGCCGGGCCGACATCGACCGGGACGGGCCGACGTACACCGTCGACACCCTGCGCGACATGCGTGCCGTCTACGGGCAGTCCGCCGAGCTGTACTTCATCACCGGCGCCGACGCCCTCGGCCGGATCATGTCGTGGAAGGACGCGATGACGATGCTTCGTCTCGCTCACTTCATCGGCGTGACCAGGCCCGGCTTCGAACTCTCCGGCGCGGGTCTTCCGGAGGACAGCGTGACCCTGGTCGAGGTTCCGGCCATGGCTATCTCGTCGAGCGACTGCCGGAATCGGGTCGCTTCCGGCTCACCGGTCTGGTACCTGGTGCCGGATGGTGTCGTGCAATACATCAACAAGCGGGGGCTCTATCGGGACTCGGGGATAACCGACCAGGTGTGAGACGCTTGAAGTCCTAGCATCTGACCGAGGGGACTCCTTTGCCCGTCAACGAACGCGCTCTTGAACTCTCGCTGGCAGCCGCTCAGGCCGCCGCGGACAAGAAGGCACAGGACATCACCATCATCGACGTGGGCGACCACCTCTACATCACTGACGCGTTCGTGATCGCCTCGGCGTCGAACGAGCGTCAGGTCGTCGCAGTCGTCGACGCCATCGAGGAAGCGCTCGTCAACCTGCCGGAGAAAGCGAAGCCGGTGCGCCGCGAGGGCGAGCGCCAGGGCCGCTGGGTCCTGCTGGACTACGTCGACATCGTGGTGCACGTGCAGCACACCGAGGAGCGCGAGTTCTACGCTCTGGACAAGCTGTGGAAAGACTGCCCCACCATTCCGTTCGTCGACCGTGACATGGTCGATGCCGGCGCGGCCTCTCCCGAAGCGTGACCACTCGTCTCATCGTCTGGCGGCACGGCAACACCGACTGGAACGCCGCAGGGCGTGTCCAGGGGCAGACCGACGTGCCGCTCAACGACATCGGGCGCCGGCAGGCCGCGGAAGCGGCGACGCTGCTGGCCGCCATGACGCCGGATGCGATCGTCGCGAGCGACCTGCGCCGAGCCTCGGACACCGCTGCCGCGCTGGCCGCCGTCACCGGCCAGCAGGTCGGTTACGACGAGCGGCTCCGCGAGCGGTTCTTCGGCGTCTGGCAGGGCCTGACCACGGCCGAGGTGGCGGACCAACGCCCCGAGGAGTACGCCCGCTGGAAAGCCGGTAACGACGTCGTCGGCGGTGATGTGGAAACCCTCGACGACCTCGGCAAACGAGTCGCCGACGGCTTCCAGGACGCGGCTCGGCTGGGTTCGCTCGTGGTGGTCGCCACGCACGGCGCGGCCGCTCGTCAGGGCATCGGGCACCTGCTCGGCTGGCCGATCGAGCAGGTCCGCACGCTGCGCGCCCTGCAGAACTGTCACTGGGTGGAACTGACCCAGGACGGCAGCCGTGGCTGGCAGCTGGCGGCGTACAACGTCGGCGTCTTCACGGATCGACCGGTGCCACCTCCGGTCTGAGGGAACCGGGACGACTCCGGTAACGTCCAACAATCATGTTGATTCGTCGAAGCGTCGTCCCCGTCGCGCTGCTCCTGGCGCTTTCCGCCGGTTGCGCGAACAACACCGGGACCGAGACCGGCGCCCCCGCGCCGGCCTCCGCAACCCCTGAGTCGGTCACCACACCGACCCCCGCCGATGAGCCCAGCGTTCCCGGCAAACCGTCCGGTGACGGTGACATCACCACTCTGACCGGCAAGATCGCCGCAGGTGTCGAGCCCGGCTGTCTGCTGCTCGACGGCCACCTGCTGATCTTCAGCGACGCCGCTCAGAAGGGTTCCGTGAAGGCTGGTGACCAGATCACCGTGACGGGCAAGTCCGAGCCGGGCCTCATGACGACCTGCCAGCAGGGCGAGCCGTTCAAGGTCTCCTCCGTGGCCGCGGGCTGACACTCACCTTCATCAAGTACCTTGCCTGCATGACCATCGCGGTAGTCACCGACTCCACCGCGTACCTGCCGGCCGAACTGAGCGGCACGTATGACCTGACCATCGTGCCGCTCACCGTCGTCATCAACGGCTGGGACGGTCTTGAGGGACTCGAGATCTCACCGGCCGAGGTCGCCCGCGCGCTCGGCACCCGCCGGGCCGCGGTCAGCACCTCACGCCCCGCTCCGTCGCAGTTCGTCACCGCGTACCGCCGGCTTCTCGACGCCGGCGCCGACGGTGTGGTCTCCATCCACATCTCCGCGAAACTCTCCGGCACCTACGAGGCCGCCCAGCTGGCAGCAGCCGAGATCGGACCGCGGGTCCAGGTCGTCGACAGCGGAACAGCCGCGATGGGCCTGGGCTTTCCCGCCTTGGCGGCGGCCTCGGCGGCCGCCAAAAATCAAGACCTCGAGACGGTACGCGTAACCGCGGCTGATCACGCGTCGCGAGTGAGCACGTTCTTCTACGTCGACACGCTGGAGTTCCTGCGCCGGGGTGGCCGGATCGGCGCGGCATCCGCCCTGGTCGGCACGGCCCTGTCGGTCAAGCCGATCCTGCACGTGGCGGACGGCGCCATCGTCGTCCGCGACAAGGTCCGCACCGCCGGGCGTGCGCTGACCCGGCTCGTCGACCTGGCCGTCGAGGCGGCCGGTGACGGCGAGGCGGACATCGCGGTGCATCACCTCGGCACACCGGATCGGGCGAGTGCGCTGGTCGACGCGATCAGCACGCGCCTGGGCGATCGGATGCGGGACTGCTATCTCACCGAGGTCGGCGCTGTGGTGGCCGCACACACCGGGCCGGGGCTGGCCGGGGTGGTCATCCACCGCCGGGCCTAGAAAACTATTTCTTGGAGCGTGCTGCCAGCAGCCGCGTTGCTCGGTCGGCCAGGTGATGCAGCGGGTGCCCGGGCGGCGCCGGGTACGGGACCGTGCAGCCGTTGTCGTCGCTCACGTACGCCATCGGGCTCAGCGCCCGGGTCGACTCCATGAAGATCTTCTCCGCCTGCACGAACAGCCCCGCCAGGTGCTCGCTGCCGTCCGCCGTCACCAGCAGGGTGCCGCGCTCCGGCGCGAACGCCACCGGCACCCCGCCGACCTGCCCCTCCAGCCGGGCCAGCCAGCCCTCCAGGAGCAGATGCGAGGTCCAGTACGCGTCGCCGTCGTCGACGAACCGCACCACCACCGGGCCGGACGCCACCCCGTGCAGCACCGCGCCGGAGAGGTTGGCCCGGGCCGCGGCGAAGACCCGATCGGCCGGGACGTTCCAGGCCGCGAGCTGGTCGGGAGTCACGTACGTCATGGTCTCCGGATGATCGACCACGACGAACTCGGAGAGAAACGGCAGCGCCGGCCTGCGCAGAGGCGCGCCCGGCGCGCCGCCGCGCAGGACCGGGCGCAACAGGGGCGCGGCAGCGCGCCAATCCGCCGGCAGGCCAGGGGTACGCAGAAGCCCGGCCACGAAGACGTCGAGTTGCCGCCGATTGATCCGGCGGGTCAGCAGCGGCCGCACCTGCAGGACCGTCGGCTCGGTGTCGCCGGGCGCCGTGAACCGGATCGTGAGGGTACGCGGTGACCAGCGCGCGTCCCTGGCCCCGCCGCGGCGCAACCGGCGGACCACCCGGCGTGCCAGCCGGGCGCGGGTGATCCTTCGTAACAGGCCCACATCCGTCTCCCGAATGGCCCTATCGCGCCGGTACCGGCCGGGCGATGATCGCGTAGGCGTCGAGATCATCGTCGCTGGCGACGGTAGCCGTCAATCCGTTCCCATCGGCGATCGCGATCGCGGCTGCCGACTGCGCCTCGGTGATCTCGGAAAGCAGCACCCCGCCGGGCGCGAGCCACTCCCGCGCCCGCTCCGCGACGGCCCGGAAGATCGCGAGGCCGTCGTCGCCGCCGTCCAGGGCGGTGTGCGGCTCGTGGTCGCGGGCCTCGGCCGGGAGAAACGCGATGTGCCTGGTCGCGACGTAGGGAACGTTCGCGATCAGCACGTCGACGTGCCCGCGGAGGTGGGTGGGCAGCGCGTCGTAGAGATCGCCCTGGTGGACGTTCTCGCCGTCCAGGTTTTCCGCGGCGCAGGCCACCGCGATCGGGTCGAGGTCGGCGGCGTGCAGGGTGATGTCCGGCAGGATGTGCCGGACCGCCATGCCGAGAGCACCGGAGCCGCAGCAGAGATCGACCACGATGCTGTCGTTTGTGGCGTTCTGGGTGGCTATCCGCACCAGCAGCTCACTGCGCAGCCGGGGAACGAAGACGCCGGGGCGCAGCCGGACCCGGACACCGTGGAAATCGGCATAGCCGACCACCTGTTCGAGTGGCTCGCCGGCGACCCGGCGCTCGACCATCGCGTCCAGGGTCGCGGCATCATCGGCGGCCTCGGTGAGAACAGCGGCCTCGTCCTCGGCGAAGACGCAGCCGGCGGCGCGCAGGCGGTGAACGGTTTCCGACGTCACTAGCAGGTTCCGGTCCCTTCCGGGAGTTGTCCACAATGCCGCGTCGTCCACAGGGGTGCGGGCGGACAGGTCGCGAACTTCCTAGGTTTCGGGCCGTGCGAGAGGCGAAGAATAGCGGTGAAGTCGCCGAGGCGCGGCTCCGGGCCGTCCTGCGGCCGTCCCCAGCGCGCGCACCCGCCGCAAGCGGGCCGCTGAGCTGGTCGGACATCATTCCCGGCTGGGCTGAGGAGGACCTCGAACCCCCTTTCGGCCAACCGTCTCCCGGTGGCGAGCCGGCCCCGGGCGGCGACGGGCACGGCGCCGGCTCGCCAGACTTCCCCTCCGGAACAGCGTGGTCAACCCCACCGGGTGCGCCCCCGCCTCGGCCGCCCGGCCCTCCGCCCGCTCCGGCGTGGGCTGAGCCGGACGGTTTTCCCTGGGATGCTCCGCTGCGGCGGCAGGCCCCCGAGCCGGCCGGTCCGGACCTGGCCGCCTATGCCTGGGAGGACCTGCGGGAGAAGCCCTCGCTTGGCGACGAGCGGTTGAGTGGGGCCGGGGCGTTCGGTGGTGAGAAGCGGTCCTGGGCGCAGGCCTTCGACCCGGGGCGGCCCGGTGTGCGGGCTCTTGCGGCCGTCGCTGTCGTGGTGATCCTGGTCGCGGGGTTTCTGGCCTGGCGTTCTCGGCCGCGCGTGGACGACATCGACATCCCGGTGCCACCCGTGTTCGCGTCGTCTCAGCCTGAGGCCGGCGTGGTGCCGGCGCCCGGCGGCAGCGGGGCGACCACTGAGGTGGTCGTCGCGGTCGGTGGCAAGGTGCGCAAGCCGGGCCTCGTCCGATTGCCGCCCGGCGCCAGGGTCGCGGACGCCATCGCCGGTGCCGGTGGTGCGGAACCCGGCGTCGACGTGGCCGCGCTCAACCTGGCCCGCAAGGTCACCGACGGCGAACTGATCATGGTGGGCGTGACGCCACCACCGGGGACGGTCACGGTCCCCGGCGTCCCCCCACCCGCCGGGTCCGGCGGCCCGCTGAACCTCAACACCGCCGATCTCGGCGACCTGGACGCGTTGCCGGGAGTCGGTCCGGTGCTGGCCCAGCGAATCCTCGACGCCCGGGACGCGCAGGGCGGCTTCACGTCGGTAGCCGACCTCCGCAAGGTCGACGGCATCGGCGATGCCCGCTACGAGCAGCTCAAAGAACTGGTCACGGTCGGATGACGCTTCTTGTTGAGCGGCGGATGCCGGATCTGCGTCTGGCCGGGTTCACCCTGGGCATCTGGCTCGCGTCGCTGGCCGCGCTGCACCTGTCCGCCGGGCTGGGCCTGTTCCTCGGAGCCGCCGGCCTGATCGCGGCCGGCATCCTGGTGCTGCTCCGCCGGCAGCTCCGGGCGGCGCGGTGGATCGCGGTGGCGGTGGTGCTCGGGGCGGGGTGTGGCGCGATCTCCACGGCGGCCCGGCTGTCGGTGCGGGAAGCGCCCGCTCTCGTCGCGCTGCTGGAATCCGGCGAGCCCGTCGAGGTGGAACTCATCGTCCGGGACGACCCGCGGCTGCTGCCCGGGGGTGCTGGGCCGCCGACTTATCTGGTCGCTGTCGAACTCCGTACCGTCAAGGCCGGAGAGGCCGCGCCGGTCCGCCTGGCCGCACGCGCGCTGGTTCTCGGCTCCGATCCTGGCTGGCGGGGGCTGCTGCCCGGGCAGCGGGTGATCACTGTCGGACGTCTGATGCCGCCGCGGCCCGGTGACCTGCGGGCGGCAGTGATCTCCGCGCGCAAGCCGCCGGAGTTGCGGGGGAGGCCGTCGTGGGCGCAGCGGGGTGCCGGTGTGCTGCGGGACGGGCTTCAGCGGGCCTGCGAGCCGTTGCCGGACAAACCCGGCGGATTGCTTCCCGGCCTGGTCGTCGGTGACACGAGCAGGCTGGATCCGGCGCTGGAAGAGGAGTTCCGCACCACCGGAATGACACATCTGACCGCTGTGTCCGGAACGAACGTCGCTATTTTGATCGGCGTTGTGCTCTTTCTCGTGCGTCGAACCCGCGCCGGGCCGCTGATCTGCGCGGTCGTGTGCGCCGTAGCGCTGGTCGGGTTTGTGCTGCTGGCTCGGCCGTCGCCGAGTGTGGTCCGGGCCGGCGCGATGGGCACGATCGGTCTTCTGGCGCTGGCGTCGGGCCGGCAACGGGCCGCCGTTCCCGCGCTCGCCGCGGCGGCCGCCGTCCTGCTCGCCGCCGACCCGGAACTCGCCGCCGACGCCGGCTTCGCCCTCTCCGTGCTGGCCACCGCGGGTCTGCTCCTGCTCGCGCCGGTGTGGCGGGACGGCCTGCGGCGGCGCGGCTGCCCGGCCGGTGTCGCCGAGGCTCTCGCGGTGCCGGCCGCCGCGCAGGTGGCGTGCGGCCCGGTGGTCACCGCGCTGTCCGGAACGATCAGCCTGATCTCGGTACCCGCCAACCTCTTGGCAGTGCCGGCCATCGCCCCGGCCACGCTGGCCGGGGTCGCGGCGGCGGTGATCTCGCCGTTCTGGCCGGCCGCCGCCGAG
The DNA here is from genome assembly GCF_003259845.1 of Actinoplanes lutulentus. Lineage (GTDB taxonomy): Bacteria > Actinomycetota > Actinomycetes > Mycobacteriales > Micromonosporaceae > Actinoplanes > Actinoplanes lutulentus. The sequence goes on along the minus strand of NZ_QLMJ01000004.1, from coordinate 519,073 downwards.
TTCCTCGCCTGGATCGGGCACTGGCCCACCGCCTGGCTCGTGCTGGTGGCGCACACCGGCGCCCGGGTGCCGTCCGGCGCCGTGCCCTGGCCGGGTGGTGCCACCGGTGGCCTGCTGCTCGCGGTGGTCACGGTGGCGTTCCTGGTCGCGGCGCGCAAGGCCGTCGTCCGCCGGCTCGCAGCGATCGTCGCGCTGGGCGCGATGCTCGGTGCCCTTCCGGTACGCCTTCTCGCCTCCGGCTGGCCGCCACCGCAATGGCTGGTCGTGGCGTGCGCGGTCGGCCAGGGCGACGCCGTGGTGCTCCCGGCGGGCGCCGGCCGGGCCGTGGTCATCGACGCGGGGCCGGAACCGGACGCTGTCGACCGGTGCCTGCGGCGGCTCGGCGTACGCGAAGTCGTACTCCTCGCGGTCAGTCACTTCCATGCCGACCACATCGGCGGGGTGAGCGGGGTGTTCCGCGACCGCCGGGTGAACGCGGTGATCGGCCCGGACTGGCCGGAGCCCGCCGCCGGCCGGTCCGCCGTGGAGTCGGCAGCGGGCGAGGCCGGTGTGGCGCTTCGCGTGGCCGGGCCCGGCTGGACCTGGACGATCGGCGAGCTGCGTCTCGACGTGCTCGGCCCCGGCGTGCCGTTGCGCGGCACCAACTCCGACCCGAACAACAACTCGCTGATCCTGCGGGCCGTGGTCAGCGGGCGCAGTGTGCTGCTGCTCGGCGACGCGGAGACCGAGCAGCAGGATGATCTGGTGAGCCGGTTCGGCCCGGCCGGCCTGCGCGCGGACGTGCTCAAGGTCGCACATCACGGCAGCGCACTGCAGTCGGCCGAGTTGCTGGACGCGGTGGATCCGGCGGTGGCGCTGGTCTCGGCGGGGCGGGACAACGATTACGGGCACCCGAACGGGCCGCTGCTGAGTCTTCTTGTCCGGGACGGTGCGCGCGTTCTGCGTACCGATGAAATGGGTGACATCGCCGCGGTGGCCGCGCCCGGCGGGTTGGCGGTCGCCGCCCGCGGCGACCCTCCCGCGTGATCACCAGATCGGGTACGCGTGACGACACGCCCGGCGCGGGGATGCATTTTCGCGGACATCACGGATGATAGTGCTCAATAACGGACGAAACACCACGGAAGAGTTATGGGCCGATTCGGCCTGGGCAGCAGACTGTACGGGCGGCAGTTCATCTTTGACCGCCGATATGTCTGGTTTCGCGTTCGGTGATCGGCGTTGATGCGCGAAGGAGTGAGCCACGCTGACTTGTCGGTGGCGCGTGCGACGATGTTGAGCGTGAATTCGTCTTTGCTGCTCGTCCAAGGTGATGAGGAGCTGCTCGCCGCCCGCGCCATCGCCGCGGCGGTCGAGGCTGCCCGAGCCGCCGATCCCGGCGCCGACGTCCGGGAATATGAAGCGGGAGCTCTGGCCGCCGGCGAGGTCGCCGAGATGCTGAGCCCGTCCCTCTTCGGAGGCCGCCGGGTGCTTGTGATCAAAAGCGGACAAGACGCGCGCAAAGACCTGACAACAGCCCTTCTTGCGTACGCGAAAAACCCCGACCCGGACGTGACCTTGATCGTCGCCCACGTGGGCGGTGCCAAGGGCAAGGCGTTCGCCGACGGTCTGCGGGCCGCCGGTGCCGAGGTCGTGCCCGCGGCAAAGCTGAAAGGTGACCGCGAGCGGATCGCCTTCGTCCGGGACGAGTTCCGGCGCAACGGCGCCCGCTGTGACGAGGCGGCCGCATCCGCGCTGCTCGCCGCGGTCGGCAACGACCTGCGCGAGATCGCCGCGGCCTGCTCCCAGCTGCTCGCCGACACAGACGGCAAGATCAGCGAGGCGGTGGTGGCGCGTTACTACAAGGGCCGCGCCGAGGTCAGCGGCTTCACGGTGGCCGACGCCGCGATGGTCGGTGATCTGCCCGGCGCGCTCGAAGCACTGCGCTGGGCGCTGCACGTCGGCGTCGACCCGGTGCCGATCGCGGACGCTCTCGCCGACGGCGTGCGGACCGTGGCGCGGGTGGCCTCGGCCGGCCGCGGCAACCCCTACCAGCTGGCGAGCACATTGGGCATGCCGGCCTGGAAGATCCAGCGGGCGCAGGAGCGCAGCCGCGGCTGGACCCCCGACGGTCTGATCGACGCCATGCGTGCCGCCGCGGATTGCAACGCGGCGGTCAAGGGCGGAGCGGAAGACCGCGGTTACGCGTTGGAGCAAGCGGTCTTCGCAGTGGCGGCGGCCCGGCGGAACGGTGGTGCTCGGTGACCAGGACGGTTCGATCAAGGCGGGCAGAGATCGCCAACCAGCCTCTGTACGCGAGGACGCTGCGCCTGCGCCACCTCGCCCCGAGCGGCCTGCTCTGTTTCGTCTTCCTGGAGGGCACGCTGGTGCTCGGCATCCTGCTGGCACTGGCCGAGCTGGTCAGCTGGTGGGGCGTGCTGGTGCTGCCGATCACCGTGGCTCTGATGGTCAAGTTCAACGACCTGATCGCCGGAGCCCTGACCCACCAGCACGTGGTCGCCGACCCGACGACGGTCCGCGCTTCGGTGCTGCGCTCAGCCGCAATGCCGGACTCCCACGACGACGACTCCGCTTTCAGCCAGGCGCAGACCATGATCACCGGCGCGGCGCCGGCCGTGGAGCACCGGATGACCGGCCTGGGCTTCGGCTTCGCGTCCAGCGGCTCCGAGCAGACCGGTGCGCTGTTCGGGTTCCCGGGCTCGGATCAGAACCCGAGACAGTTCAGCCCGGCCGACCACGAACAGCCCGCATCGATTTTCAGTGGCTACGGCCAGGCGGCACAGCCCGGTTACGGCTCAGCGGGCGCGGACCAGCCCGCCGGCTACGGCCTGGCGGGTGCCGATCAGCCGGGCTACGGCCTGGTGGGTGCGGAGCAGCCTGGCTTTGAAATCGCCGGCGCTGACCAGCGTGGCTACGGTTTCGCGGGCTCGGGTCAGCCCGGTCATGCGCAGGGCAACGGCGCGGTGTTCGGGCTTTCCGGGGCAGGGCAGGCCCCGGGCGGCTTCGGGCAGGCGCAAGGTAGCTACGGGCAGGCCCCGGGTAGCTACGGGCAGGCCCCGGGCAGTTTCGAGCAGACGCCGGGCGGTCTTGGTCAGGCGCCGGGCGGCTTCGGGCAGGTGCCGAGCGGCTTTGGCTACGCCGGTGCGAACGCGGGCGACGGCTACGGCGATCCCGGATATCCCGGCGGCCAGAACGGCTATGGCCCGGCAGCGAACTATGCGCATGCCGACGGCCAGCCCCGCCCAGGAGTCCCCGCCGTGGGCGCCCCGGCGCGGCGGCAGTGGGCAGACCAGCTCGACGTCAGGCAACAGATGGCCCGCCAGGCCGCAGCCCGCCGCTACGAGTAAGCAGGCGGCCCACCAATACGAGTGAGCAGCGGTCCGCCGCTACGAACAAGCAGACGACAGCACCACACGAGCCCGGTGACCGCCCAGGTCCCGGGCTCGCGTGCAGCCCAGAGCCACTTCGGCCCGCCCGGGCTCTCTCGCCGCATCGGTTGTGCTGTTTCCGTTGCTGGCATTGTCCGCGTCGGTCTTATGCGGCTCCTGGCGAGTTCGGTCAGCTCGACTTTCGCCGTTGCGGAACTGGGCGGCCCCAGATCAGGGACGCTTTCGATAGGAACCTCGTGTCCCACCAGGCGTCAGTCCGAGCGCCGGCCTGGGCTCAGCCTCACGGCGTGCTGCACGAAAAGCGACCACGCCAACTGTGGCCGGACAGCTAGAAGGCGCCACTCGCCTCACCGAACCGTCACGGAGGGTGAGCGCCAGCCGCAGAGCGCCGCCGTCACCGGCCGAATCTTGGAGGCCTGCGGGTGCTCTGGCCTCCACAGGTCTCCAAGATTCGGCACTTTTCACCTTTAATGGTTGCAGCGCGTGACCAAAGTCCTCGCGGACCACCCGAAGTCGACATGCCACAGGCGGCCTTCCCGCAATCTTGTGAGTTTGCGGTCGAACGGACGGCCGTACCGCACAAGATCCGGACGGCACCTCGCAAGGAGAGTCGCCAGAGACCGGGAGCTGGGCGCGCGGCTGGCGGCGATCTTGTTGACTTTCGCGGATACGTGTCCGCTCAACTCTTCAAGATCGAATAGCGCTGACCTAGCGCTGGCCGATCTTGGGGAGTTTGCCGCGAACGGTCCGTGCTCTGGCCTCCACAGGTCTCCAAGATTCGGCACTTTTCACCTTTGATCGTTGCAGCGCGTGACCAAATTGCTCGCGGACCATGCCACAGGCGGCCTTCCCGCAATCTTGTGAGTTTGCGGTCGAACGGACGGCCGAACCGCACAAGATCCGGACGGCACCCAGCAAGGAGAGACGCCAGAACCCGCTACCGACCCACAGCATGGCGAAACTCGAGGGGTCGTCATCCGGGCGGTGGCTGCCTAGTGCGTCGTCCAGAAACGTTCACCGGCCTCGTACCCCGGGAGGCGACCTATGGCACCCGGCTGGGTCCCGTTGCGGCGCCGAGGAGGCGTACCCGGGCATGGCGAAAGCCGGTCGCCCTGTAAAGGGTGACCGGCTTTCGCAAAGCTTGCCCACCGCCAAGTGGGCGTTGTCACTGGCCGCTTCCGTGCGGCCGTGACCTGATCCGGAACGAGAGGATCAGGCGGACAGCGAGGCGATCTTCTTAGCGATGGCCGACTTGCGGTTGGCCGCCTGGTTCTTGTGGATGACGCCCTTGCTGACAGCCTTGTCGAGCTGACGCGAAGCGGCACGCAGCAGCGCGGTGGCCGACTCGGTGTTACCCGAGTCACTCGCCTCGTGCAGCTTGCGGATCACGGTCTTCAGCGAAGACTTGACCGACTTGTTGCGCAGACGGGCCTTCTCGTTCTGCCGGTTGCGCTTGATCTGGGACTTGATGTTCGCCACGCGACAGCCTTGTCCTGACTAGGTTCGGAAAACGGTCTCTCGCGGTGGTCCACCTCTGTCGGCTGCCGTTGGCAGCTGACAACACCGTGTCACCACACGCGAGGTTCGAGACTACCAGCACCCCTGCGAGCCGCCAAAACGGCTCCGAAATGGCTCCGAAACGACCCCGATCACGGTGACGGCCAGCCACGGCGTTCGGCCAGCCAGGACAGGGCTTGGGTGCCGCTGAAGCGCTGATGCTGGCGGCTGTGCGGCGAGGCGCTGCTGGGTCCGTCGGCAGCGCGTACCAGCCAGTACCCCGCCAGCGCGGCCAGAGCGCCGTCCACGCCGTCCGGGGGCGGGTTCCAGGGGCGGAGGTACGCGTCCACGTCCAGACCGCTGGCGTACGCGCTGACCAGCAGCGTGACCGTGTCGTACCAGGGTGCGCCGAGGCAGGGCCAGGTCCAGTCGCAGAGCCAGGCCGTGCCGGAGTTGTCGATCATGACGTTGTCGACGCGCAGGTCGCCGTGGCACATGCCGGTGCCGGCGGCCAGGGCGGGCAGGGCGCGTTCAAGGGCTGCCAGCTCACCCAGCCGGGATGCGGCGGTCGTTTCGCGGGCGGTTGACGGCATCCGCTCATGACCGGATTCGATCAGCTGCCACCAGGACATCTCGGCGCGCAGGATCGATGGGAGCGGTGGAAGCCCGTTCAGTGAAGGCGGTGGTGTCGCCAGGGCCGCGGCGGCTGTCGACCACGCTTCCAGGGCGGATTCCACGTGAAGCCTGCTCCAGGGCAGTGACGGGATCCGGCCGTCGATCGCGTCCAGGCCCAGGGCGTACCAGCCGGCCTCGGCGAGGGTCCAGCGCGGCCGGGCGGCCCTGACCGAATCCGGCAGGGCGTGGGTGATGGCGGCCTCCCGGGCGTACCACTCGGAGGCCGGTTCGCGCAGCGGCGCCGCCTTCACGAACGTGCTGCTGCCGGCCTCGGTGGTGAGGACCGCGGCGAACGCACGGGTGAATCCGCCGCCTGCGCTCCGCGCGGCGACAACCGGCGAGGCGAGGCGCACGCTGATCACTTCACGCACTCTTCGCGGCAGGTCGCTCCATTCCGGGCGTACGGAAGTAGCGTCGTACGGTACGTCAGGAAGCGTGACCGGCCGGATCTCCATATGTGGATTGTCATACCGGGCTGCGAGGATCCAGGTATGAGAACCGACGATTTCTGGGCGGTCGTCGACCGCGCCACCGCGGAGCGGCCCGCCTCACCGGCCGATGTGGCCGAGCGGGCCGTCGCCGACCTGGCCACGCACGACCCCGAGGAGATCGTCGCCTGGGGCCGCCACCTGGAGAAGGTGCTCGTCGCCTCCGGCAAGGAAGATTTGTGGGCCGCCGCCTATCTGATCAACGGCGGGTGCACCGAGGAGGGCTTCGACAACTTCCGGGGCTGGCTCGTCGCGCACGGGCGCAAAGCGGTCGCCGCCTCGGTGCAGTCGCCTGACGTGCTGGCAGGCATGCCGGCGGTGCGTGCCGCCGCGGAGAGTGGCGCGGTCTTCGAGGCCGAGGAGGTGCTGACCATCGCCGCCCGGGCCTATGAGAAAGCGACAGGCAAGCCGCTGGCGGCCGACGAGGATCCGCCGCGCACCCGCCCGGAGGTCGCCGACCTGTGGGACTTCGACAACGAGGACGAGATGCGCCGCCGGCTGCCCCGGCTGTCCGAACTCTTCCTCGAACCCCCGGACTGAGGAGCCCCCGGACTGAGGGACCCCCAGACTGAGGAGCCCTGGGACTGAGGAGCCCCCGGACTGGCAGGCTCCCGGATCGGGGCTTGAAACGGTTGCCGGGTTCGGCAGACTCGGTGGCATGAGCGCTGAGCATGGGACTGTCACCGCAGTCAGCCGTAACGACGCCTACACCTTCACCAAGCCGAACCGGGACGAGATCGTGCTGGTCGCCGGCTTCGGCGTGGAGGGTGACATCCACGCCGGGGTCAATGTTCGGCACCGCAGCCGGGTGGCGCTGGACCCGACGCAGCCGAACCTGCGACAGGTCCACCTGATCCACGCGGAGCTCTTCGAGGAGGTGGCGGGGAAAGGGTACGAGGTTCCGGCCGGCGGGCTGGGGGAGAACGTGACGACCACCGGCCTGGACCTGCTCGGCCTCCCACGCGGCACAATCCTGCGCTTCGGTGAGGCGGTCGCCGGTGGCACAAAAGCCGAGGAGACCGGTGAGCACCCCGTCGACCCGGTTCTCGCCGCCGCCTCGGCGGCCACGCTCGACCCGGCGACCGCGCGGGCCGCGGACGCTGTCGCGGAGGCCGTTCGCCGTGACGTGGCGAGCGGCGAGGACGCCCGGCCCGCGATCGTCCTGGCCGGGTTGCGTAACCCGTGTGCGCAGATCAACGGGTTCCGGCCCGGCCTGCTCAAGGAGGTCCTCGGGCGGGATGAGCAGGGCGACGTGGTGCGCAAGGCCGGCGTGATGGCGGTCGTGCTGCGAGGCGGCCCGGTCCGCCCCGGCGACCCGGTCACGGTCGAGCTGCCATCGGCATCGCACGCCGCTCTCGAAATGATCTGACCCGGCCGAGGCGGCGCTCGATCGGGTGTGCTCCGATCGCTCCTCGCGGACGTGGGACGATAGGGGTGCCGACTCTGTTCCTCGGCATGACCCGCACCGCGACAAGAACGCGTGACCCTCACCGCGACAAGAACGGAAGACCGTGCCTGGACCGCTCGACCCCGGCGTGAACGTGATCGGATCGACCGATCCCGGCCGCATCCGCAACTTCTGCATCATCGCTCACATCGACCACGGCAAGTCGACCCTGGCCGACCGGATGCTGCAGATCACCGGGGTGGTCGACCCACGCCAGATGCGCGCTCAGTACCTGGACCGGATGGACATCGAGCGCGAACGCGGCATCACCATCAAGTCGCAGGCCGTGCGCATGCCCTGGACCGTCCGCGAGGGCGACCGCAAGGGTGAGACCGCCGTCCTCAACATGATCGACACCCCTGGGCACGTCGACTTCACCTATGAGGTCTCCCGCAGCCTCGCCGCCTGTGAGGGCGCGATCCTGCTGGTCGACGCCGCGCAGGGGATCGAGGCGCAGACCCTCGCCAACCTGTACCTGGCGATGGAGAACGACCTCCGCATCATCCCGGTGCTCAACAAGATCGACCTGCCGGCGGCGCAGCCGGAGAAGTACGGCGAGGAGCTCGCCAAGCTGATCGGCTGTGACCCGGCCGACGTGCTGCGCGTCTCGGGCAAGACCGGCGTCGGCGTCGATCACCTGCTCGACGTGGTGGTCCGGGAGCTCGCGCCCCCGATCGGCGACGCTGACGCACCGGCCCGGGCGATGATCTTCGACTCGGTCTACGACGTCTATCGCGGCGTGGTCACCTACGTCCGTGTGATCGACGGCCGGATCGAGGCTCGCGACAAGATCAAGATGATGTCCACCGGAGCGGTGCACGAGCTCCTGGAGATCGGTGTCGTCTCGCCCGAGATGGAGAAGGCCCAGGCGCTCGGCGTCGGCGAGGTCGGCTACCTGATCACCGGCGTGAAGGACGTCCGCCAGTCCCGGGTCGGTGACACCGTCACCCGGAGCCTGCGGCCCGCGAAGGAAGCCCTCGGCGGTTACAAGGACCCGAAGCCGATGGTCTACTCGGGCCTCTACCCGATCGACGGCTCGGATTACCCGGCGCTGCGCGACGCGCTCGACAAGCTCCAGCTGAACGACGCGGCGCTCACCTACGAGCCGGAGACCTCGGCGGCACTCGGCTTCGGTTTCCGCGTCGGATACCTGGGCCTGCTGCACCTGGAGATCATCGGCGAGCGCCTGGAACGGGAGTTCGGCCTCGACCTGATCTCGACCGCGCCGAACGTGGTCTACCAGGTGATGACCGAGGACGCCGAGCTCAGGACGGTGACGAACCCGAGCGAGTTCCCGGCCGGCAAGGTCGCCGAGATCCACGAGCCGGTGGTGCGTGCCACGGTCCTGGTGCCGAACGAGTTCGTCGGCGCCGTCATGGAGCTGTGCCAGAGCCGTCGCGGCATCATGCTTGGCATGGAGTACCTGTCCACCGAACGAGTGGAACTCCGGTACACCCTGCCCCTCGCCGAGATCATCTTCGACTTCTTCGACCAGCTGAAGAGCAAGACCAAGGGGTACGCGTCCCTGGACTACGAGCCCTCCGGCGAGCAGACGGCCGATCTGGTCAAGGTGGACATCCTGCTGCACGGTGAGCCGGTGGACGCGTTCAGCGCGATCGTCCACAAGGACAAGGCCTACGCGTACGGCACGTCGATCGCCGCCAAGCTGCAGAAACTCATTCCGAGGCAGCAGTTCGAGGTGCCGATTCAGGCCGCCATCGGCAGCCGGATCATCGCCCGCGAGACGATCCGCGCGATCCGCAAGGACGTGCTGGCGAAGTGCTACGGCGGTGACATCAGCCGGAAGCGCAAGCTGCTGGAGAAGCAGAAGGAAGGCAAGAAGCGCATGAAGATGGTCGGCCGCGTGGAGGTTCCGCAGGAAGCCTTCATCGCCGCGCTGTCCACCTCGGAGGGCGCTGACACCAAGGGATCAACGAAAAAATAAAAGCGGTTTGGTTTCTCGGGGGGTCGGGAACTCTGGGGCTCGACGGACGCAACAAATGCTCCACCCCCCGAGGAGGAACCAATGACTGTTACCGGAATCATCACCGCCCTGATCGTCGGTCTGATCATCGGCGCGCTGGGCCGTCTCGTGGTCCCCGGCAAGCAGAACATTCCGCTCTGGCTCACGCTGGTCGTCGGTGTTGTCGCAGCGCTGCTCGGCACCGTGATCGCCCGCGCTACCGGTGTTGCTGACACCGCCGGTTTCGACTGGATCGAGTTCTTCTTCCAGGTCGTGCTCGCCGCGATCGGTGTCGCGCTGGTTGCCGGTGTCGGTGGCCGTCGTCGCCTGACCCGATAAGGCACAGGCAACACCCAAGGCTTAAATGCCGGACCCCATTGGGGTCCGGCATTTGGCCGTTAGAAGCGGAACTTGTGCTGCGCACTGCGCCGGTTCACCTGGGCGGGCATCTCGCCGACTTCCTGGTACGGCACCCGCTCGCCGGGATCGTGCCGGTCGGTGATGTCCTTCATGGTCACCACGAGACCCTGCACGAGCCGGTCATCACGCAGATCGCGGTACGTCATCTCGACGAAGGCCTGCGTGTCGTCCTTACGGCGCAGTGCGCAGAAGACTTTGCCGTCGCCCTCGGCGCGCAGCCTCACTCGTACCATCGCCTGGTCGTCGGGGTGGACCAGATCGTCGAGGGCGATGAGCGGCGGCAGCTCGTCGCCGCCGAGCAGGCGGCGGAGTTCCGGGCTGGCATAGCGGATGCGGTGATCGGAATCGATCACCGCCATGATCTCGGCGGTGTTGCGGATCACGGCGCGCAGGTAGAGGTCGCTGTCGCGCCGGCCGACCGCCTCGACCAGGGTGATCCGGTCGAGAGCGAGAGCGGTCTCGCCGGCCAGCACTTCGAGAGCGTCCCGGCAGGCGGTCAGTGCCTCTTTGCGGCCGGTCAGGATGAGCGCGCCGCCGCTGGGCCGGGCCACGGCGAGGGGTTCCAGCCGCAGCGGGCAGATCAGAACGCACTCGTCCGGGTCCTCGGCCGGCGCCCACCAGCTGCGCGAACCGGATCCGGCGGGCGCGGGCGGCAGCGACTCGGCGGCGAGGCGGCCGTCGTCGGTGGCGAGCAGGACGCGGCTGACCGAGCCGGGCGGGAGCAGCCCGATGATCGCGGTACGCACTGCCGCGTCCACCGCGGGCTGATCGGCCGCCGCGACCAGGGCCGTGTTGGCGGTACGCAGACCACGTTCCCGATTCAGCGCGGCACTGTGCTGACGGATCGCGTCGGCCAGGCGGGTGATGGTGAGCAGCAGCGTGATCGCACCGGTGACGGCGATCACCACCCCGTCGCGGACGTCGTTGTTGAGAGCCTCGATGAGCAGCACCGCCGGAGGCGTGGCGGCCGACGCGGCGAGCAGCACGGTCCAGTGGATCCGCCACGGGGTGGGTTCCGGCGGACGCGGCTCGGTGAGCCGGACCATCGACGGGTGCAGCGCGGACAGCCCCCAGCAGAGATAGAGGGCCACGTACGTCGTCTCGGCGGCGAACGAACCCGTGGTCAGCGGATAGAAGATGTCCCCGGCGAGCATGCCGAGCCCACCGGCGAGCAGCAGGATCGCGGCGACGTTACGACGGTCGGCCAGGACCAGCCGGACCGAGACGCCGGTCAGGAGCAGGTCGCCGATCACGTCGGCGGCGTTGACCGCGCCCATCTGCCCGGCCGAGCCGATCACGAAGACCCAGACGACGAGCAGCGTCGAGCAGGAGAACGCGACCAAGTCGATCAGCCGGGCGCGGTCGGCCAGCATCGAGCCGTCCCGGGTGAACTGGAGCAGACAGACCACGACCAGGGCGAACATCGCGAGGTAGCAGACCTCGGCGAGGTCCATCCGCCGGTAGGCGTAGAAGACGTCACCGGCACTGAGCGTCGCGACCGCGCCGGCGAGCAGCAGCCACGGGGCCTTGCGGGCCGGTCGGTGACGTCGCACGCCGTACAGGATGGCGGCGACGCTTCCTGCTCCCAGCAGGATCCACTCGATCGCCCTCAGCACGCTCTACTTAGTACCAGGGTGGTTGCGGACTGTCCATGTCGATGTATACGCAGCGCAACCCGGTATGCGGCAGATCGAGAGTTACGTCCGGTCACCGAAACACCTCAGCCACCACCTGTGCGGTGTTTCCGCCCGTGCCGCCGGTTACCGGCTGCCATTTCCCGTCCGGCGCGTGCCATTCCAGGTCGGCGAAACGTACCCGTTCGAGGCCGCTCACCGCGGCGTGCGAGACCAGCCAGTGCGCGTACCGCCAGCCGGTGTCGGGGCTGGAGACCGTGACGGTCAGGCCGGCCGGGTCGCTGGCGGTCGCCTTGTTCGGCAGCTTCTTGCCCCAGTCCAGCTTGAGGCTGGCGAGCAGGGCGGTGGCTGCCTCGGCGCCGCGGGCCGCCGGGGTACCGGTGTACCGGCACTCGACGGCGCCGGTGGCCCGGCCGGTCAGCGCGGCGGCGAGCACCCGCGACTCGTCGGACCACTTCTCGTACGCCTCCGGGTACGCCGAGCGCTGCACCTTCTGTGCCGCGTCGGTGACCCGCATCTCCTCCCAGCCCTTGACCTTCTTGAGGGCTGAGTAGAACTTGCCGGCCGCGTACCGAGGGTCCTTGATCTGCTCGAACGTGCCCCAGCCCTGGCTGGGGCGCTGCTGGAAGAGCCCGACCGAGTCCCGGTCGCCGTCGTCCAGGTTCTCCAGTTTCGACTCCTGGAACGCGGTGGCGAGCGCGATCACCACGGCCTGCTCGGGCAGGCCGCGCCGGACACCGACCGCGGTGATCGTCGCGGCGTTCGCCATCTGTACGGAGTCGAGGGTCACCTGTCCGTCGGCGCTGACCGTGCACTCGGGGCCCAGCTGCGGCAGCTTGATGTTGGTCACCACCGAGCGCAGAACCACGAACACGCCGAGCGCGCCGAGGAGGGCCAGCAGGGCGATGCCGCCCATGATCGATTTCTTCCGCACGCCCACCTCCAAGCTGTCGCCGGCCGCCAAGCCTAACCAACGAGCGCCCGTAGCCCGGCGTGACTACATGGCGACGGACCAGGACGGATCCCGTTTCTCCCGAGCCGCGGCGACACCCTCGCGCCCTTCCGCGGACTTGAAGTATCCGGCGGACCGGTGTGCCAGATCTGCCAGTTCGGTGCGGATCGACTCGTTCCGCGTACGCCGGAGAAGTTGTTTGGTCCCGGCAAGCGCGAGAGGACCGCCGCGAATGAGCGACGCGCAGAAGCCGGCCACGGCTTCGTCCAGGTCCTCGGCGGCGACCGCGGCAGTGACCAGGCCGATCTCCGCGGCTCGCGTGCCGTCGAAGACGTCGCCGGTGAGGAGGAGCTCGGCGGCGGCGCGTGGCGCGAGCCGGGGCAGGACGGTGGCGCTGATCACCGCGGGGATCACGCCGAGGCGTACCTCGGTGAAGGAGAACGTGGCGGAGCGGTCGCAGACCGCGATGTCGGCCGCGCCGATCAGGCCGAGGCCGCCGGCGCGGGCGGGACCGGCGATCCGGGCGACCACCGGTTTGGGGAACTCCCAGAGCACGGCGAGCACGTCGGCGAGCAGTTCAGCGGGGAGTTTGTCGCCGGGCGTGGCCGCGGCGGTCTCCTTCAGGTCGACGCCCGAGCAGAAGACCGGGCCGGTGTGTGAGAGGACGATCACCCGGCACGCCGGATCGGCGGCGGCCGAGGCCAGATCGTCGAGCATTCCGCGCAGCACAGCGGTGGAGAGCGCGTTGCGGCTGGCAGGGTTGTCCAGAGTCAGGGTGCGGACCGGATCCATGTCCGGAACGATAACTACGCTTGACGGATGGCAGGCGCACTCCCCGATGGTGAACCCGTACCCACTGATGGCTCGCTTCCTGACGAAGCGACCCGGCACGTGGGTGAGAACGGGTTCGCCGTCTACGTCCACGTTCCGTTCTGTGCCAGCCGTTGCGGGTACTGCGACTTCAATACGTACACGGCCAGTGAGCTGGGCGGCGGTGCGAGCCGCGATGAGTACGCATCGACCGTGCTCCAGGAATTGGAACTGGCCGCGCGGGTGATCGAGCCCGGAAAACGGGTGGACACGGTCTTCGTCGGCGGGGGGACACCCACGCTGCTGCCTGCGGATGATCTCGGCCGGATTCTGGAGGGGATCGACAACACCTGGGGTCTGGCGGCAGATGCCGAGGTGACCACGGAGGCAAATCCGGAATCTGTCGATATTTCCTACTTGAAAACACTGCGCAACGCCGGCTTCACCCGCATCTCACTGGGCATGCAGTCCGCCGCGGAGAACGTTCTGCGCGTCCTCGACCGCAAACACACCGCCGGCCGCGCACCGCAGGCCGCTCTCGAAGCCCGTGACGCCGGGTTCGAGCACGTCAACCTCGACCTGATCTACGGAACGCCGGGGGAGAGCCCGGACGACTTCGCCCGGTCGCTGAACGCGGTCGTCGATGCCGGGGTCGACCACGTGAGCGCGTACGCCCTGATCGTCGAGGACGGCACCCGGATGGCGACCCGGATGCGCCGGGGTGAGCTGCCGTTCCCGGAGGACGACGTCGCCGCGGACCGTTATCTCGCGGCCGAGGCGGCGCTGACCGGTGCCGGCTTCGAGTGGTACGAAGTGTCCAACTGGGCGAAAAAGGGCGGGGAGTGCCGTCACAACCTGCTCTATTGGACCGGTGCCGATTGGTGGGGCCTCGGTCCGGGCGCGCACAGCCACGTCGGCGGGGTGCGGTGGTGGAACGTCAAGCATCCGTCCGCGTACGCGAAAAGGCTCGCCGCCGGCGAGTCGCCTGGCCTGGCCCGTGAGGTTCTCACCGACGAGGATCGGCACATGGAGGACGTGATGCTCCGCGTTCGTTTGCGGGAGGGCATCTCGCTGCGAGGTCTCAACAAGGACGCCGCGGCTCGCGCCCTTGCCGGTGGACTGCTCGACAAGGGCGCTTACGACCGGGGACAGCTGGTGCTGACGCTGCGGGGCCGGCTGCTCGCCGACGCCGTGATCAGAGACGTTATTTGATGATCGAGACGTTTAGCGGGTAACGGAACGGCTGCCCGTTGGTCGCCTTGATGCCCGCGATCAGCGGCACGATCCAGGCGATCAGCCAGGTGGCCAGGACCACGAGCCAGCCGATGAACACGCAGATCAGGATATATCCCACGATCGTCAGAACCGACCAGAGGATCTGGAAGTTCAGCGCCTGCACGGCCTCGGCGCGCACCTGCGGCGAGCGAGCGCCCTGCGAGAGCAGCGCGATGAGCGGCATGACCCAGCCGAGGGTGCCGCTGCTCAGGAACGCGACCAGCGCGCTGATGAAGTGGGTCAGCACGATCCAGGTGCGGTCCTCGCCGGCGCCCGGAGGCTGCTGGTAACCGCCGCCGCCGTACCCGTAACCCTGCGGCGGAGGCTGATATCCCTGCGGCGGGCCGTAACCGGGCGGGGGCGGCGGCTGATACCCAGGGGGTGGAGTCTGGGCGTAAGGGTCGTTATAGGGATCATTTCCCTCGGGAGGGCGCGGAGGCTCGGTCATATCTCCACGCTAAGGCTGGTGATCCACCTGGTTGTGCCCGCCCCGCCGCCCAAGATCTGAGAACGCTACGTACTTTCGATCATCGCGTTGCCGCCCCTGGCGACGTAGACTGGCACTCTGTCTGCGGGAGTGCCAAAAAGGGGGGAGGGGTCGTCTTGAGTCTCGACGACCGCAAGCTCGAGGTTCTCCGGGCGATCGTCCAGGACTACGTCGAGACGCATGAGCCGGTCGGCAGCAAGGCCCTGGTCGAGCGCCACCAGCTGGGCGTCTCCCCGGCGACCGTGCGCAACGACATGGCCGTCCTGGAGGAGGAGGGTTACATCCGGCAACCGCACACCAGTGCCGGCCGGGTGCCCACCGACGCGGGTTACCGCCTCTTCGTCGACCGCCTCACCCGGATAAAGCCGCTGACCCCCGCCGAGCGCCGGGCCATCGAGCGTTTCATGGTCGGTGTCGTCGACCTCGACGACGTCGTGCACCGCACGGTCCGGCTCCTCGCCCAGCTGACCCGCCAGGTCGCCGTGGTGCAATACCCGAGCCTCTCCCGGTCCTCGGTCCGCCACCTCGAGCTGGTGCCGATCTCCACGACCCGGCTCACCCTCGTGATGATCGCCGACACCGGCCGTGTCGAGCAGCGCCTCGTCGAGATGCCCGGCCCGATCGCTCCCGACGACGTCTGGGAGCTGCGCCGCCGGGTGAATGAGAAACTGGTCGGTCAGAAACTCGCCGACACCCCCCTCCTGGTGCAGAAACTCGTCGACGAGTCGGCTCCGGAGCGGCGCCCCGCGATGGCGTGTCTCGCCTCGGTGCTGCTTGAGACACTCGTCGAGCGCAGTGAGGAGCGCCTCGCCCTTGCCGGTACCGCCAATTTGACCCGCGGTGGTGTGCTGGACTTCCAGGGCACGCTGCGCCCCGTCCTCGAAGCCCTCGAGGAGGAGGTCATCCTGCTGAAACTGATCGGTGACCTGGAGCCGAGCACCACCCGGGTCCGGATCGGCGACGAGAACGAGATCGACAACCTCCGGTCGGCATCCGTGGTGAGCAGCGGTTACGGACCAGGTGCGACGATCGTTGGTGGGCTCGGTGTTCTGGGGCCCACCCGCATGGACTACCCGGGCACCATCGCTACTGTTCGTGCAGTGGCACGGTACGTTGGCGACCTGTTGGCACAGAATTGACGGATTCGCGCAGACATTGAGGACTCCAAACCCCGTGGCCAAGGACTACTACGGAATTCTCGGCGTGAGCCGGGAAGCCACCGACGACGAGATCAAGCGCGCCTACCGCAAACTGGCTCGGCAGTACCACCCCGATGTCAACCCGGACCCTGAGGCGCACGAGAAGTTCAAAGAGATCAACGCCGCTTACGAGGTCCTTTCGGACGATCAGAAGCGGCAGATCGTCGATCTCGGCGGCGACCCTCTCGCGCCCGGTGGTGGCGGCGCGCCCGGCCCCGGCGGAGCCGGACCTTTCGTCGGCTTCCAAGACATCATGGACGCGTTCTTCGGCACGGCGGCCGGCGGTGGCTCACGTGGGCCGCGCCCGCGTACCCGTCCCGGCGCCGACGCGATCCTGCGCCTCGAACTCGACCTGGTCGAGACCGCCTTCGGCGTCGAGGCGCCGATCACCGTCGACACCGCGGTCCTCTGCACCCAGTGCTCCGGCGCCGGCACCGCCCCCGGCACGCACCTCGCGACCTGCGACGTCTGCGCCGGCCGTGGCGAGGTCCAGTCGGTGCAGCGCACCTTCCTCGGCCAGGTCGTCTCGTCCCGCCCCTGCGCGAACTGCCAGGGCCACGGCACGACCATCCCGACGCCCTGCCCCACCTGCGCGGGCGACGGCCGGATAAGGACACGACGCTCCCTGACCGTCAAGATCCCGGCGGGCGTCGAGGACGGCATGCGCATCCGCCTGGCCCAGCAGGGCGAGGTCGGCCCCGGCGGCGGCACCGCCGGCGATCTCTACGTCGAGATCCACGAGCGCCCGCACGACGTCTACTCCCGCAAGGGCGACGACCTCCACTGCCGGGTGACGCTCCCGATGACCGCCGCAGCCCTCGGCACCCGGATGACCATCAAGACCCTCGACGGCGAAGAGAACATCGAGGTCAAGGCCGGCACTCAGCCCGGCAGCACGCTGCGCATCCGCACCAAGGGCGTACCGCATCTGCGCGGCCAGGGTCGCGGCGATCTCTTCGTGCACCTCGACGTCAAAACCCCGACGAAACTCACCGCCGACCAGGAGCGCATGCTCCGCGACTTCGCCAAGACCCGCGGCGAGGACATCGCGGAGCTCAGCAAGCAGGGCGGCTTCTTCTCGCGGATGCGAGACGCTTTCAACGGACATTAAAGTCAAATTCCGATGTCGCAGCGGGGCGATGGTGCAGACCGTCGCTCCCGCCGAGGGCCCGGCCCGGGTTCGCTGACGCTCCCCGGGCCGCGCGACCTGCGTGAGTGGTCACGCTCCTTTTCCTGTCACCCCCGTGGCAACGCCGGGTAGGCCGAACCGCCCCGGCTGCCCGCCCGAGCCCCGTGCCCCGTGCCCCGTGCCAGGCCGCGCTGCGCACCACCTCAGCCCCAGCCCGGCTCGCGCTCGTGGCTCCACATTTCGGGCGTTGGGCGACCGTGAGCGCTGGCTGGGGTGGGGTTCGGTAGCGTTCGGGGGTGTCCGCGCCTCTGTTTCTGGTCGAGAGCCTGCCCGCTGGAACGTCGTTCACCCTGGACGGACCGGAAGGGCACCACGCCGCCACCGTGCAGCGACTCCGGGCCGGTGAGACGCTGATCCTCGCCGACGGCCGGGGTGGCACCGCGAAAGCCGAGGTCAGCGCGGTCGGCAGGGGAACCGTCGACCTGCTGATCGGCGAACGCTCGACCGAACCGGCCGCTGACCCGCGTCTGGTCGTGGTCCAGGGGATCGCGAAAGGCGACCGCGGCGAACTGGCCGTCCAAGCGATGACCGAGGTCGGCGTCGACGAGATCGTGCCGTGGGCGGCTTCCCGATCGGTGGCGCAGTGGCGCGGCGACCGGGGATTCAAGGCTCGCGACAAGTGGGCGTCGACCGCCCGGGAGGCGGCCAAGCAGGCCCGGCGCTCCTGGCTCCCGTCGGTGGCCGGCGACCCGGACTGCTCGACAAAACAGGTAGCGGCCCGGATCGCCGACGCGGCGGCCGCGTTCGTGCTGCACGAGGAAGCGGCCGAGCGGCTGACCTCGGCACCACTTCCGGAGTCCGGCGAGATCATCCTGGTGGTAGGCCCCGAGGGCGGCATCAGCGACGCCGAAGTGGAGACGTTCCGCACGGCCGGCGCGATCCCGGTCCGCCTGGGCAACGCGGTACTGCGCACCTCAACAGCCGGCGTGGCAGCCCTCTCAGTCCTCTCCACCCGCCTAACCCGCTGGTAACCACACCACCGCCCACGCCCGTCGCATCGTGCGGTGATAACCGCCGCCGCCCGCCCGCCCCTGCCGCCCGCCCGCGATCTTGTGAGTTTTGGGTGGTCTGGGCGGTACAAGCTCACAAGATTGCGAAGGCGTGCGCGCTTGGCCGGCCGCCCGCCGGCGATCTTGTGACTTTGCGCCGCCCGAGCCGCCCAAACCTCACAAGATCGCGGAAGGGCGGGCAGGCGGCGGGGCGGGCGGCAGGGGTGGGCGCTGCGGCTGGCAGCTGCGGGCGGGTGGGCGACTGCGCGTGGGTGGCTGTGGGTGGGTGGGGTTAGCGGGTTAGGTGGGCTGTTAGGCGGGGGGCGTTGAGGGCTTGGGCGGCGGTCACCGTGTAGGTGCCGGGGATTGTGTGCCAGCCGTCGTTCCAGATCTGGAAAGCGCGCTCTGGCAGCGGCACCCGGACCGTGATCGTCTGGCCCGGTGCGGCCGTGACTGAGGCGAAGCCGGCCAGCCAGCGCTCCGGCCGCTCGATCGAGCCGTTGCCGTCGGTGGTGCCGTTGAAGCTCAGGTAGATCTGGACCACCTCGCGGCCGGGGCGCTCGCCCGTGTTCGTGATGGTCACGGTCGCCGAGTCCGAGGCGGCCGTCAGGTTCGCGTACCCGAAGGTGGTGTAACCGAGGCCGTGACCGAACGCGAAGAGTGGGCTGGCCGGTGAGCGCAACCAGGCGCGGTATCCGATGAAGATGTCCTCGTCGTAGGCGAGGGCGCCGTCCGTGACGCGGACATCGAGTACCGGGCAGTCCTCTTCGCGGCGCGGCCAGGTGGTGGGCAGGCGGCCGCCGGGTTCGGTGACGCCGAGGAGGACGTCGGCGAGGGCGGCGCCGGCCTCCTGGCCTCCGAACCAGGTGAGCAGGATCGCGGCGGCCTCGTCTGACCAGGGCAGCAGCACCGGGGAGCCGGCGTTGACGACGACGATGGTGCGCGGGTTCGCGGCGGCTACCCGGGAGACCAGCTCGTCCTGGCGGCCGGGCAGGGCCAGGCTCGTGCGGTCGAAGCCTTCGGACTCGACCTGTTCGGTGGTGCCGACCACGACGATCGCCACGTCCGAGCGGGCGGCGAGTTCGACGGCCTCGACGATCAGGCCTTCGTCGTCCGGGCCGGGGGCGCGGTAACCGAGCGTGGTGGCGACCGAGTGGGCCATGCCGGGTTCGAAGGTCTGCCGGAGCACCACCGGAACGGTCACGCCGGCTTCCAGGGTGATGGGGAAGCGCTGCTCACGCGGGTGCAGCAGCAGGTCGGCGCGGCCGGTGCCGGGCGGGTGCAGCGAACCCTTGTAGAGCAGGCTGTCGCCGGCGGTCAGTTCGAACGCGCCGAACCCGGAGATCGCGAGGATGTGCTCGCCGGACTCGGTGGGTGTCAGCGACGTGTGCAGGACCAGGCTGGTGGCCGTGGCGACGTCGAGGCCGCCGGGGAGGTCGCCGATCCAGCGTACGGTCGCGGTCTCGACACCGAAGTCGAAGCCGTCGCGGTCTTCGCCGTCGGAGCTGTTGAGGGCGAGGTGGAAAGTGCCCCACTGCGGGCCTTGAGCGGCGGGCAGAAACGGTCGTGGGTCGGCGCCGATCGCGTACGCCACATCGACGCCGGGCAGGTCCTTGCGGATGCCGTCCAGCGGCGAGATGACGTGCGGCGGGGTGACCTGGGCGCTGCCGCCGCCGAGCACCCGGGCGTCGGTGGCGAGCGCGCCGATCACCGCGACCCGGGTCAGGTCGACGGTGGACAGCGGGAGCACGCCGTCGTTGGTGGCCAGCACGAACGAGCGGGCCGCCACCTCGTGGGCGACCGCGGTACCGTCCTCGTCGAGCGGGATGTCGGCGATGGCGAAACCGTCCAGGGCGCCGGTCCGGGCGGCGAGCAGCAGCACCCGGCGCACCTTGTCGTCGATCACGTCCTCCGGCACCTCGCCGGCCCGGACCGCGGCGACCAGCGAGGCACCCCACGGGTTGTCCATGGCGGGCATCGCGATGTCCAGGCCGCCGTTCGCCGTGGGAACCGTCTCCCGGGCGGCCCGCCAGTCGGAGACGACCACCCCGTCGAAGCCCCACTCCCGCTTCAGGATCTCGTCCTGGATGACCCCGTTGGCGGCCATCGGCAGCCCGTTGACCCCGTTGTACGCGCTCATCACGCCCCAGCCGCCGGCCGCCACGACCCGCTCGAACGGCGCCAGGTAGACCTCACGCAGCGCACGCAGCGGAATCCGTACGTCCACGGTCATCCGGTCGGTCTCGAAGTCGTTGCCGACCAGGTGCTTCACCGTGGTGCCGACGCCGTGCGACTGGACGCCCGCCACGAACCCGGCCGCGATCTCGCCGGTGAGCAGCGGATCCTCCGAGTAGCACTCGAAGTGCCGTCCGCCGAGCGGGGTGCGGTGCAGGTTCACGGTCGGGCCGAGCAGCACGTGCACACCCTTGCGCCGGGACTCCTGGCCGAGCAGCCGGCCGGCTCGCTGCGCCAGAGCGGTGTCCCAGGTGGCGGCGAGCGCGGTCGGGCTGGGCAGGGCGATCGACGGGTCGTCCGGGGCGTACCCGGTGCCGCGTACGCCGACCGGGCCGTCGGACATCACCAGGGAGCGCAGGCCGATCCGGGGGATCGCGGGCAGCGACCAGAAGTCCTGCCCGGTCAGCAAGGACACCTTCTCCTCCAGGGTCAGTTGCCCGAGGAAATGATCGAGATCGGTCATGAGAGCGCTCCCAGCGTTAACGACATGGATCCGGCGACCATTCAATCCTCAACGCATAAGATCCGACAGGTGGAAAACTCCTGCCTCTTCTGCCGCATCGTGGCCGGCGAGATCCCGGCGACGGTCGTGCACCGCACCGAGACCACCCTCGCGTTCCGCGACATCGACCCGAAAGCGCCGACCCACGTGCTGGTGATCCCGGTCGCGCACCACGCCGACGTGATCGCGCTCGCCGCCGACCCGTCCGCCGCGGCCGACGTGCTCGCCACCGCGGCCGCCGTGGCCGAGAAGGAGGGGCTCACCGACGGCTTCCGGGTGATCTTCAACACCGGCGCACACGGCGGCCAGGAGGTCTTCCACGTGCACGCGCACTTGGTCGGCGGCGCGCCACTGGGCCCGATGCTGGCCGGCAAGTGAACACTCCGACTCCCCGGTACGAGCGAGCCGCCCGCAGGGCACAGTCCGACGGCCGCATCCCGGCGCTGTCGGTCGCGCTGCACCGCGCCGACCGGGAGCCGTGGGTCTTCACCGTCGGCGAGTCCGGCAACCCGGCGCATCCGCTCGGCCCGGACACCCGGTTCCGGATCGGCTCGGTCACCAAGACGTTCACCGCGGTGCTCGTTTTGCAGGCCCGGGACGAGGGGCTGCTCGATCTCGATCAGCCGGTGAACGCGTACCTGGACCTGCCGGCGCACGGTGACGCCACGCTGCGCCGGCTGCTGTCGCACACGGCCGGTTTCCAGCGTGAGCCGCACGGCGACGTCTGGGACACCCTGATCGCCCCGGACGCGGCGAAGCTCGTCGAGGAGCTGGACCGGGCCGAGCGGGTGCTGCCGAACGCGCGCCGGTTCCATTACTCCAACCTGGGGCTCGCGGTCCTCGGGCAGCTCGTGGCGAAGGTCCGCGGCGGCACCTGGGAGCAGATCGTCGCCGAGCGCATCCTGGTCCCGCTCGGCCTGGACGCCACCACGGTGGAGGCGCCGCCGCAGTCCGCCGTGGGTTACCTGGTGGACGCGTACTCGGATGCCGCCCGGCCTGAGCCGCCGGTGCCGCTCGGCGGTGTCGCGCCCGCCGCGCAGCTCTGGAGCACCGCCGCGGACATGGCGAAATGGGCCGCGTTCCTGACCAGCCCGGAGCTGGTCGACCCGGACGGCCGCGTGCTGAAGGCGACCACCCTCGACGAGATGCGCTGGCCGCTGACCACCACCGACGAGGCGCTGTGGGGCGCCGGGTTCGGCCTCGGCCTGATCCTGGTGCCCGAGGGCCGGCGGGTGATGCACGTCGGCCACGACGGCGCGATGCCCGGTTTCCTGGCTGGTGTCTACGGCCGCCGGGGTGGCGAGGGCAACCCGGGCGCGCTCGGCTGCGCGGTGCTGGGCTCCTCCGGAACAGCGGGACAGGTCAACGAGCTGGTCCACGAGCTGCTCCGGCTCGCCGTCGAGCTGGACCCGGCCGAGATCCGGCCGTGGCGGATCGCGGCACCCGCGCCCAAGGCGTACCGATCGGTGCTCGGCCACTGGTGGAGCGAGGGTTCCGAGTTTGTTTTCGCGTGGCATGACGGGCAGCTTCAGGCCCGGCTCGCGGAGGCGCCCGCGGACCGGCCGCCGGCGGTGTTCGCTCCGCTGCCCGGTAAGGAGAGCGCACTGCCCGGCCAGGACGACGTTTTGCGTACGGTCTCCGGCCGGGAGTCCGGTGAGCTGCTGCGACTGACCCGCGACGAGCACGGCGAGGTGGTCCGGATGCACTGGGCCACGTACCGGTTCCGGCGGTTCCAGGACGGCTTCGACGGCGGTCCGGCGTCGTCCGGACCGGAGCCTTACCGGGCGGGTGACCCGCCAGCGGGGCGGCGATAATGGCATCGGCGGGGGAGCGGGCGAGCGGATAGGATGGCACGATCCTCGAGCAAGCCGCCCTCAGCCGGGCGACACGGAGAAAGAGAGCAGGTGGCGGAGGCCCACTGGGCCAGCCTATGACCGGAACGCCGAACCCTTCCAGCACTGGCTCGTCCAGCCCGGTGCGGGTGCAGACCAAGATCTCGGTGAGCGATCCGAAGATCATGGTGAACCTGCTCGGCCCCGGGGACGAGATCCTCCGTCTCATCGAGCGGTCCGTCGCCAGCGACGTGCATGTTCGCGGCAACGAGATCACGATCACCGGGGAGCCCGCCGACAACGCCACGGCGGAGCGGCTCTTCGCGGAGCTCGTCGAGCTCATCGAGAAAGGCGAGACGCTCAGCGTCGACGCCGTTCGCCGCACCCTCGCGATGCTCGAGGCCAACACCTCGGAGCGTCCCGCCGAGGTGCTCACCCTCAACATCCTGTCCCGGCGCGGGCGCACCATCAGGCCCAAGACGCTGGGCCAGAAAAAGTACGTCGACGCCATCGACGAGAACACCATCGTCTTCGGGATCGGCCCGGCCGGTACCGGTAAGACGTACCTCGCCATGGCGAAAGCCGTGCAGGCTCTCCAGGCCAAGGAGGTCAGCCGGATCATCCTGACCCGGCCGGCCGTCGAGGCCGGTGAGCGGCTCGGCTTCCTGCCCGGCACGCTGACCGAGAAGATCGACCCTTATCTGCGTCCGCTCTATGACGCCTTGCACGACATGCTCGACCCGGAATCCATCCCGCGGCTGATGGCCGCCGGGACGATCGAGGTCGCGCCTCTGGCGTACATGCGGGGCCGCACGCTCAACAACGCGTTCATCATTCTCGACGAGGCGCAGAACACGACGCCCGAGCAGATGAAGATGTTCCTGACCCGGCTCGGTTTCGGTGCCAAGATCGTGGTGACCGGCGACGTCACCCAGGTCGACCTGCCGGGCGGCACGAGCAGCGGTCTCAAGGTCGTGCGGGACATCCTGCGCGGCGTCGAGGACGTGCACTTCTCGGAGCTCTCCAGCTCCGACGTGGTGCGCCACCGTCTGGTCGCGGAGATCGTCGACGCGTACGCGCGTTTCGATGCCGAGCAGGAGCAACAGGCCGCACAATCCGTCCACGCCGTGCCGGGCAGGACCGCCACCGGCGGTCGCACCGGGCACCGGCGCTGATTTCCAAGGGGTAATCGCACCGCTATGTCCATCGAGATCGCCAACGAGTCGGGAGTCGAGGTCGACACCGACGCGATCCTCGCGGTTGCCCGGCACGCCCTGGACGAGATGGGTGTCAACCCACTCGCCGAGCTGTCGATCCTCCTGGTCGACATCGACTACATGGCCGAGCTCAACCATCGCTGGATGGGGAGCGACGGTCCCACCGACGTGCTCGCCTTCCCGATGGACGAGGGCAGCGTCGACCACGGCCCCGGCGAGTCCGGGGTCGGTGAGCCGGCGCTGCTCGGCGACATCGTGCTGGCGCCCGAGGTGGCCGCGAAACAGGCCGCCGTCGCCGGCCACTCCGCCGCGGACGAGCTGCACCTGCTCACCGTGCACGGGGTGCTGCACCTGCTCGGTTACGACCACGCCGAGCCGGATGAGGAGCGCGAGATGTTCGCTCTGCAGAACAAGCTTCTGCAGAGCTGGCGCACCACACGTAAGGCCGGCTGACCATGGAGCCCGCCTCCGGACTGGCAGCGTCCGCCTCAGCGGGCCTGCCGGACCTGCAATTGATCATTTGTGCGGTGGCGCTGGTGCTGCTGGCCGGCCTGGCGTCGATGACCGACGCCGCGCTGGCCATGGTCAGCCAGGCCCGTGCCGCGGAGCTGGCCCGGGAAGGCCGGCGGGGCGCGACCGCGCTGGCCGCCGTCGCCTCCGACGTGGTCCGTTACGTCAACCTGCTCCTGCTGCTCCGCCTGCTCTGCGAGCTCACCGCGACGACGCTGGTGGCGCTCGTGGCGGTGGACACCTGGGGTGTCGGCTGGCAGGCGGCACTTGTCGCGGCCGGCACGATGACGCTGGTCAGCTTCGTGGTGATCGGGGTCGCGCCGCGGACCGTGGGGCGCCAGCACGCGTACGCGGTGGGGCTGGCGACGGCTCCGCTGGTGCGCTGGCTCGGCAAGGTGCTCAACCCGCTCGCTCAGCTGCTGATCCTGATCGGCAACGCGGTGACCCCGGGGAAGGGCTTCCCGGAGGGCCCGTTCGGCAGCCAGGTCGAGCTGCGTGAGCTGGTCGACCTGGCCGAGCAACGTGGCGTCGTGGAGCACGGCGAGCGCGAAATGATCCACTCGGTCTTCGCGCTCGGTGACACGATCGCCCGCGAGGTGATGGTTCCGCGTACCGAAATGGTGTGGATCGAGGCGCCGAAAACGCTGCAGCAGGCGCTCTTCCTCTTCCTGCGCTCCGGGTTCTCCCGGATCCCGGTGATCGGCGAGAGCGTCGACGACGTGCTGGGTGTGCTCTATCTGAAAGACGTGATCCGCCGCACACAGAACGGCGACCCGGCGGCGGCCGCTCAGGCCGTGGCGGACGCGATGCGCCCGGCCACGTTCGTGCCCGAGTCGAAACCGGTCGACGACCTGCTCTCCGAGATGCAGGCGGCACGCACCCACCTGGTGATCGTCGTGGACGAGTACGGTGGCACAGCCGGCCTGGTCACCATCGAGGACATCCTCGAGGAGATCGTCGGCGAGATCACCGATGAGTACGACGTGGAACGCCCGCCCATCGAGCACCTCGAGGACGGCGCGGTGCGGGTTGCCGCACGCCTGCCGATCGAGGACCTGGGCGACATCTTCGGGGTGGAATTGCCCACCGACGAGGTGGAGACGGTCGGTGGCCTGCTCGCGCAGACGCTGGGCCGGGTTCCGATTCCGGGCGCCGCCGTCGACGTGGGTGGGCTTCACCTGATCGCCGAGGGCACCACCGGCCGCCGGAACCGGATCGACTCGGTGCTGGTGTGCCGGGTGGGACCGGGGCCGTCCGCCGAGAAGAACGACGAGAACGTCACTGAGACAGAGGAAAGACAACCAGCAGATGCCTGAGCAGACCTTCGCCGCCGCACCCGTGCCCGGCACCGATGGCACTCCGCTGAGTGCCGAGGACGCCAAATTGGTCACCCTGGCGCGCAGCGCGCGCGCCCGGGTGGGCGCGGTCGAGGGCGCATCGGTACGCGACCAGGATGGTCGCACCTACGCGGCTGCCACGGTCGTGCTGCCCAGCCTCGCCCTGACCGCCCTTCAACTGGCCGTGGCGCAGGCGGTGGCTTCCGGTGCTACCCGGCTGGAGGCGGCCGCCGTGGTGACCGAGGCGTCGGCGCTGGACGGCTCCGGCCACGCCGCCGTGCGTGACCTGGCCGCCGACGCGCCGATCCACGTCGCCGGCACCAACGGCTCCCTGCTCGGCACGGTCCTCTGATGGCCGAGGAGAAGAGCGAGCGCCGTCTGACCGAGGGTGAGCGCCGGCTGAGCCCGGGCGAGCGCAACGCGCGCCGCCGTCAGGAACGCCAGGCCGCGAAACGCCTGGAGCAGAGCGGTGGCCAGCCGGCCGGCGGCTCCGGTCAGAAACCGGCCACTGGGCAGAAGCCCGCAGGACCTCGGTTCGGCGCAGGCAAGGGCGGCGCGCAGCCGGGCTCGACCAGGAAACCCCGGGCTCGCAAGGCACAGGCGGCCGCCGCGGAGACGCGTACCGAAAGCTCTTATTCGCAGAAGGTGCACCGGCACAAGGCCGCCAGTTCCGATAAGCAGACCGATGGGGTTTATCGTGCTGGTTTCGCCTGTTTCGTCGGGCGACCCAACGCGGGCAAGTCGACGCTGACGAACGCGATCATCGGTCAGAAGATCGCGATCACGTCGAACAAGCCGCAGACCACCCGGCACATCATCCGCGGCATCCTGCACCGGCCGGACTCGCAGCTCGTGCTGGTGGACACGCCGGGTCTGCACCGGCCGCGCACGCTGCTCGGCGAGCGTCTCAACGACCTGGTCCGCGAGACGTGGAGCGAGGTCGACGTGATCGGGATCTGTTTCCCGGCGGACGAGCCGGTGGGTCGCGGCGACCGATTCATCTCCTCGGAGATGAACGACCTCAAGGCCACCGTGATCGCGGTGGTGACCAAGGTCGACCTGGTCAGCCCGCAGCTGCTGGCCGAGCGGCTGCTCGCGGTCTCGAAGCTGTACGAGTTCGCGGCGATCGTCCCGGTCAGCGCGGTCTCCGGGCACCAGGTGGAGCTGCTCACCGACGCGATGGTCAAGTACCTTCCGGAGTCGCCGCAGCTCTACCCGGACGACGTCCTGACCGAGGAGCCGGAACAGGTCCTGATCGCCGAGCTGATCCGCGAGGCGGCGCTGGAGGGTGTGCGCGACGAGCTGCCGCACTCGATCGCCGTCCTCGTCGAGGAGATGCAGGTCGAGGGGAAGCTCACGAAGATCTACGCGGATCTGTACGTGGAGCGGTCCAGCCAGAAGTCGATCGTGATCGGGAGCAAGGGCGAGCGGCTCAAGCAGGTCGGTTCCCAGGCCCGGGTTCAGATCGAAGAGCTTCTGGGTACGAAGGTTTATCTGGATCTTCACGTCCGGGTCGCCAAGGAGTGGCAGCGCGATCCGAAGCAGCTCCGTAAGCTGGGCTTTTAGATCGATACGTAGACATTCTCTGACTATGGGATAATTCACCGGGATTTGCGCTTTTCGGCTCAGCGCGGGTAACACCTTCGGTCATGCGGAACCGGTACTTGGACCTCTTGCGCGCGGTGGCGACCGTGCGAGTCGTGGTCTATCACCTCACCGGGTGGGCGGCGCTGACGGTGATCTTCCCGGCCATGTCGGTGATGTTCGCCCTGGCCGGCTCCCTGATGGCCGCCTCCATCGACCGGTTCGGCGTCTGGTCGGTGGAGCGGCGTCTGCGACGGCTGCTGCCCTCGCTCTGGGTTCTCGGCCTGGTGATCGCGGTGCCGGCGATGCTGATCGCCGGCACTCCGTTCGACGTGCACCTGCTGCTCTGGGGTTTCCCTCTGGTCGATCCGGAGGCCACCGGCTGGTGGATGCAGTCGCTGAGCCACGCCTGGTACCTGCGGGACTTCCTGTGGTTCGTGCTGCTGTCCCCGCTGGCACTGCCGGTGTTCCGCCGTTTTCCACTGGCTTCGGTGCTTACCCCGTACCTTGTGCTGGTTTTTCTTGAATTTTCGGGTTTTGTTTTTCCGGCGGTGGCGCGCGACCTCGCGCTTTACGGCGGGGCCTGGCTGCTCGGTTTCGCCCATCACGATGGGCACCTGCGCCGGCTGAGCCGCAAGCGGCTCTTCACCCTCGCGGCCGCGCTCGCCATTCCCGGCGCGGCCTGGGTGATCACCCATCCAGGACCACGAGGGTACGACCTGAACGACATCCCGCTCGGCAACGCACTGTGGTCAGCGGCGTTCATCCTGGTGGCGCTCGGGGTGGCCCCGATGGTCCGGGAGCATCGCGCCCTGACCGTGCTGAACGCGCGGGCGCTCACGATCTATCTCTGGCACATCCCGATCATCGTGGCGGTGAACCAGGTGGGCCAGGCGCACGGTCTGCCGCTCAGTGGCTGGGTCGGCATCTCGTGGCGGGCGGTCGTGGTGGTGATGCTGCTCGGTGTGGTGCTCGCGGCGGTCGGCTGGGTCGAGGACGTGGCGGCCGGACGGCGTCCGCAGCTGGTGCCCGGCCGGAAGAGGCTGCCGGTGCCGGTCTCGCCGGCCCCGGCCTCGGTCTCACCTGGTGCTTACGAGGAGGTCGCCGCTTCGCGTGCGTAGGTCGAGGATGTTCTTGGCGCTCGGGTCGTTGGGCACGTCCTCGGCGGTGGCGTCGCCGCTGCCGGTGTCGGTGCGGACCTGGTAGGCGCCCTCGGGAACCAGCAGAGTGAGGTCGCCGCTCTGCACCGACGCGGTCACTGAGGCCGGTGCGCTGATGTCGAGCTGCATGTCGCCGGAGGTCGCCCTGGCCTTGATCGGGCCGGCGATCCGCTCGGCGGTGATGTCACCCGAGGTCAGCTCGACCGTCAGGGACGGCGCGTCGCTCACCAGCAGGTCGCCCGAGGTCGCCTCGATCGAGACCGGGCCGGTGGCGCTGTCCACCGTGACGTCACCCGAGGTCAGTTTGAGGTCGACGGTGCCGGCGCCGGAGACGCCCAGGTCACCGGAGCGCAACTCGCCGCGGACGGCCACCCCGGCCGGGGCGGTGATCTCGTAGTTGACGTGGCAGTTCGCCCCGCAGTCGGTCGCCAGGGTCAGCGTCGAGCCGGTCAGCTGGTACGACGGACCGGGATCGGTCGAGCCGCGGATCACTCGCTTGATCCGGGTCTCGGTGACACTGCCCGTGCTGATCTGCACGTCACCGCTGCCACCGTCCAGCACGATGTCGGTGACCTTGGCCTTCTCGGTGTCGTCGAACGTCATCCGGGCGCCGACCACGCCGTCGCAGCCGGTCAGGGCAACCACTGAGGCGGCGGCAAGGGCAAGGGCAACTCTTCGGCTCATGCTGGAAACGCTATTTCCGGGAGCACCCGTAGCGCCATCGGTCCCGTCCCGGAGGCGACCCTGAGATCCGGGTCAGGGTATGTCGTAGGCACCGGGCAGAATGACGGGATGCCCGCCGGATACCGACGCCAGCTCTACCGCGACGACGCGGTGGTTCTGCGCGTCCAGAAACTCGGCGAGAGCGACCGGATCGTCACCCTGCTCACCCGCCGCAACGGCCGGCTCCGCGCGGTCGCCCGCGGTGTGCGGCGCACGTCGTCGCGTTTCGGGGCGCGGCTCGAGCCGTTCGGTCACATCGACCTGCAGCTCGCCGGTTCGCCGGAGGGTGTGGGCAGCGCGCTGCACTCGGTCAGCCAGGTCGAGGCGGTTTCCCTTTTCGGCAAGTCCCTGCTGTCGGACTATCCGCGTTACACCGCGGCTTCGGCGATCTGTGAGACCGCCGAGCGGCTCACCCCGGTCGAGCGGGAGCCCGCGCTGCGGCTCTTCCAGCTCACCCTGGGCGCGATGAAAGCACTCGCCACCGCCGAGCACGCGGGTGGGCTGGTGCTTGATGCGTACCTTTTGCGGGCCATGGCTTTCGCCGGCTGGGCGCCCGCGGTCACCGAGTGCGCGGTCTGCGGCACACCGGGGCAGCACGCCGCGTTCGCGGTCCCGGCCGGTGGCGCGGTCTGCCCCGACTGCCGGCCGCCCGGCGCGGCACACCCCAGCCCGGACACGCTCGGCCTGATGTCCGCGCTGACCTCCGGCGACTGGGTGATCGCCGACGCGTCCGCGCCCTCGGTGCGCCGGGAGTGCAGCGGTCTGGTCGCCGCACACCTGCAATGGCACATGGAACGAGCGCTGCGTTCGCTGCCGCTTGTCGATCGACGGGAGTTGAACCCTTGAGCCCGCGTCCGCCCATCCCTCACATCTCCGGCGCCCGGCCACCGCAGCTGCCGGCCGCCGCGCTGCCCAAACACGTGGCCATCGTCATGGACGGCAACGGCCGCTGGGCGAAAGATCGTGGGCTGTCCCGGACCAAGGGCCACGAGCAGGGGGAACACTCGCTCTTCGACACCATTGAGGGCGCCATCGAGCTCGGTATTCCGTACCTTTCGGCGTACGCGTTCTCCACCGAGAACTGGAAGCGTTCGCCCGAGGAGGTGCGCTTCCTGATGGGCTTCAACCGTGACGTCATCCGGCGGCGCCGCGACCAGCTCGTCGACCTCGGTGTGCGGGTGGTCTGGTCCGGCCGGGCCGGCCGGCTGTGGAAAAGCGTCATCTCCGAGCTGCAGACCGCCGAGGAGATGAGCAAGAACAACAAGACGCTCACCCTGCAGTTCTGCGTGAATTACGGCGGCCAGGCCGAGATCGCGGACGCGGCGGCGGCGATCGCCCGCGACGTCGCGGCCGGCAAACTCAAGGCCGACAAGGTCAACGAGAAGACCATCTCGCGGTACCTGTACCACCCCGAGGTCCCGGACGTGGACATGTTCCTGCGCCCCTCCGGCGAGCAGCGCACGTCCAACTTCCTGCTCTGGCAATCCGCGTACGCGGAAATGGTCTACCTCGACACCTTGTGGCCGGACTTCGATCGGCGTCACCTTTGGTATGCGTGCGAGTTGTACGCCCAGCGGGACCGCCGGTTCGGAGGAGCGCTGCCCAACCCGGTGAGTCCTACCTGATCATCCATCAGGGAGGTTCGTCGTGGCTGTCCGGCATCTATGGCTCGTGCGGCACGGTGAGGCCGTGCCCGATCAGTCGGATCTGACCGAGGCCGGGCGGCAGCAGGCGTCGCTGCTCGGTGCTCGTCTGGCCGGCCTGCCCCTTGAATCGATCAGCCATAGTCCGAAACCCCGGGCGTTGCGGACCGCACAGATCGTCGCCCGCCATTTCCCGGACGTGCCGGTCCGGGAGGCGGAGGAACTCGACGACCAGGTGCCCACCGACGATCCGAGTGTCTCGGCGGCGATGATCGCCCGGTTCACCAGCCCGGTGGCCGACGAGAGCCACGAGCTGGTGATCACGCACAACTTCCAGGTGGGGTGGTTCCTGCGGGACGCGTACGCGGCCCCGCCGGAACGGTTCCGGGTGGTGAACCAGTGCAACACCGGGGTCACCCTGATCCGTTATCCGGCCGGGCAGGTGCCCCGGGTGATCCTGGTTAACGACCTCACACACCTGCCGGCGGAGCTGCGGTGGACGGGGTTCCCTCCGGAGTTGAGGCCATGACCGTTCTCTCAGGTTCCCGCCGGGGTTGAGGCCATGACCGTTTTTTCAGGTTCCCGCCGGGGTTGAGGCCATGAGGGCCGCGATCGCCAGGTCCGGGTCGCTCAGGTCG
Organism: Actinoplanes lutulentus; assembly: GCF_003259845.1. Lineage (GTDB taxonomy): Bacteria > Actinomycetota > Actinomycetes > Mycobacteriales > Micromonosporaceae > Actinoplanes > Actinoplanes lutulentus. Next base: position 487,278 of record NZ_QLMJ01000004.1, on the reverse strand, counting down.
GGCAGGACGGTGTGCGCGCCCGCCGCCACGAGGTCGGCCGTCGTCGTCGAGCCGGTCGCCACCGCGACCGCGACCGCGCCGTTCGCCAGGGCGGCCGTCACGTCGTTCACGGTGTCGCCGATGACGACCGGGAGGAACCGTTCGCCGTACTTCGCCTCGGCCCGCTCCAGGCTCCGCCGGACCAGGGTGGCGCGGACGCTGTCGTCGGTGCCGTAACCGCCGACCTCGGCGTCGAAGACGTGATCGAGCCGGAAAGCGGCCACCTTGGCCCGGGCGACTGCCGGAACGTTGCCGGTCACCAAGGTCTGCACCACGGCTGGGTCGTCGCCCAGCCGGCGCAGCACCTCTTCGACGCCGGGCATGAGCGACCCTTGCTCGGCGAACTCGTGCCTGACCTGCTCGACTATTTCCACATATCTGGTGAAGAAGCGCTCGGGGGTGCAGTCGGTCACCCCGTGGACGGCGAACACCTCCGCGCAGATGTCCAGGTCGGTGCGCCCGCCGAAGATCGGGGTGTCCCGCCAGGCGAGCCCGGTGACCTCGGTGAACGCCGCCTTCCACGACCGGGCCGCGACCCCGCCGCCGCGCAGCAGCGTGTAGTCGATGTCCCACATGACCAGGCGCCTCACTGGCCCAGCACCCGCTCGATGTGCTCGATCTTGGCGGTGAGCGCGCCGGTGACACCGGGCCGCACGTCCGCCTTGAGCGAGAGACTGACCCGGGGCGCGACCAGGGCGACGGCGTCGACGGCCTGTTTCACGACCGCCATCACCTCGTCCCACTCGCCCTCGATCGTGGTGAACATGGAGTCGGTCCGGTTCGGCAGGCCAGAGGCCCGGACAACGCGGACAGCTTCAGCGACAGCGTCCCCGACGGAGTCACCGGCCCCGATGGGGGTGACAGAAAAGGCTACGAGCATGGGCCCCATCCTCCCAGGCCTGCCCCTTGAGTTGATCTATGCACACGACTAGCCTTGTCGTATGACGGCTAGTCGTTAGCCGGGACACCTACACTCGAAGGGTCGGTGCGGACTATGGGGGATCTGATGGCCGGACACGAGGTCGACCCGGACAGCGAGGTGCTGGCTGACGCCGCAGAGCTGTATGGGACAACGACCGAGGCTGAGACGATCAGCGCCGCGCTGCACGACGCCGCCGCTCGGACTCGCCGCACCCGCGCGCTCGCCGAGTTGGTGGAGATCGCCGCGACCGGCCAGTTCGACGAATTGCTCGACAAGCGGAACCGCCCCTGGCAGCGGAAGCAGGCTGTTCGTGGATGACGTGAGCTTTCTCGCGGACACAAGCGCTCTGCTCAGGTTTCTGGGCAACTCCGAACTGCGCCGCATATGGCACCGATCGCTTGCGAACGGGTCAATCGCGACCGCCGCGACGGCGGAATTTCACGATCTGACGCTCCTGCATTACGACGCCGATTTCGTGCAGGTCGCCGAGGTGACCGGCCAGCCGACTCGCTGGGTCGCTGATCCCGGAACGATCGACTGACTACGGGTTTGCGGGGCCGCCGGTTCCTCAGAGGACGTAGTTGGCGATCATCAGGCTCAGCTGGCGGATGTCGACGTTCCATTGTTGAAGTCGATCACGCGGTCAACCCTAGTGGCGGCGGTAGTGGAGGAGTTCGGCTATTTCGGCTGCCAGGTCGGTGGTGGCTTCGATTTCGGTTTTGCGGATGGAGACGTTTTCCACGTTGAAGCCGTACGGGATGCCCAGGTGTTCGCAGAAGTCGATGAGGTCTCGGGCGATCGCGATGCACTGGCGGTACGACTCGGCCAGCGGGTCGTTCGCGTGGCGCAGGGAGTTCTGGAGCCAGCGGGGGACGTCGACGCCCAGCCAGGCGAGGAACTCCAGGGTCTTCAGGGAGCCGCAGAGGGACAGCGTGAAGATGATCGTGCGCGGGGCGATGCCGCGTTCCCGGCAGCCGTAGTAGTAATCGGAGAGCAGGTTCTTCGTCTCGTTGGCGTGGTAGACGACCTGGGAGATGAAGAAGCCGGCGCCGCGCTCCTGCTTCTTGAGCATGCGCAGGTGTTCGTCCGGCCGTTCGCCGATGACCACCGCGCCCAGGGGCAGCTCGGGGCGTACCTCGGCGCGGGCGGCCTGGGCCTGGCGCAGGCTGGTCTGGACCGGTTTGCCGCCGGAGGAGGCGCCGACGAAAACGCTGAGGACCCGGTTGTCGACGCCGGACATCCAGTCGCGGAGCTCGTCCTCGGGATATTTGCCGACGCAGCGGTAGATGACCACCGGCTTGTCCCAGCCGCCCAGGTGGTCGGCGTAATACCGGGCCGGGTCCAGGGTTTCCAGGAACGGGAACGGGCGCTCGTCCGGATTGCGGTCGGACTCGTCGTCGATGTCGTACAGGATCAGGCCGTCGAGGTCCAAGCCGCTGAGGCGGTCGAGGGTGACTTCGGCGATCTCCTTGACCCGCTCCTCGGGTGTGCTGCGCCGGGGCGGCGTGATGCTGAACAGCAGCACGCCGCTGCGCGTATCGGCCAGCAGGTGGGGCAGGCGAGGGCGACTCATGCCCTCACAGTAGGGAGGCGTCGTTCAGTGGTCGGCACAGCAGGGGGTGGGATCCCGCCTTTCGAACGGGATCAGCCGCCCGCCGGCCGCCGGGGTGGTGACCAGCACCAGCTCACCGCCGCGGAACTGGGGCCGGACGAAATCGCCGGTGTCCACGACGGTGTCCCGGTCGGCGAGCCCGCTGCCGAGCACCTCCACCCGGGAGATCGAACTGCGCTGGAGGATCTCGCTGACCGTCAGTTCGCCGGTGAGGCGTTCGACGCCGGGGAACCGGACGGCCCGGCCGAACTGCCCGGATGCGGCAGCCTGAGCGGCCGCGTCCAGGCCGTCCGAATTCGCGTACGAAAGAGCGGTGAGCAGGCTGATCGCGACGTGCGGAAACGGCGCGGCGACCAGGTGGGTGCAGGCCAGCACCGGCGCGGGTGACAGCGAGCCAATCCAGTGGTCGGCCTCGGACAGCGTGGCGTGCCCGAGGCTGACACCGATGATCCGGGCGGCGCCGACAACCCGGGCAGCGCTGGCAGCGCCGACAACCCGGGCAGCGCCGGCGGTGCCGGCCGCCGAGATGGCGGCCGGCGCGACGGAGTACGTCATCGGGGCAGGACCCAGATGGGGTTGGTGTAGAACCACAGGTCACCCCACGGGTCGGCAGAGCCGGCCACATCGAGCTGCGGACCGTACGGGTCGACCGAGGCGCCCAGGAGACCCGGCTGGGTGCGGTTGCCGTCGGTGCCGCGTACCCGGAGGTAGAACGGCTTGTCCAGGCGGCCGAGGTTGTAGGTGAAGGTGACCTTGCCGCTGGTCTTGGAGATCTCGAACGACTTGGCCACCTTGGTGTTCGGGGTGGTGAAGGCGTCCTGGTCCGACACCGGGCCGGTGACCGTGCCGACGATCACGTCAACCCGCTTGAGGACCGGGACGAAACCGGCCCAGTTCGGGATGTCCTGCAGGTCGATCTCGAGGGTCAGCTCGGTCGAGGTGCCGCGCTTGACCTGCAGCACGCCGCCGAGCGGGGTGCCGGTGGACCAGCGGCGGTCGCCGGAGACGCGTACCTGGGCGTCCAGGCCCTTGATCAGCCGGCCGTGGTCGACCCAGACGCGACCGGCGCGCAGACCGTCGACGACCGCCTTGTACGCGAACGACGACGCGCCCACGTTCGTCCGGCCGTAGAAGCCCGGCCAGAAGTCGCCCGCCTGCGTGTTGACCGAGCCGTTGTAGACCGGGTCGTTGTACTTGCCGTTGGCGTTGAAGTCGCTGCCCGGCCCGCGCTCGGTCTGGTCGAGGTAGTTGACGTGGCTGTCCGAGTTGACGGTGATCCACCACGCCTTGCCCTCGGCGAGCAGGCTGTCCCAGAGGCCGCCGACCGTGGAGGTCATCCAGTCGAAGCCACCCCAGGTGCGGTACGTCTCCAGCGGGTAACCGGCGAACGACGCGGCCGACGGGTTGTTGTCGTAGTAGCCACGGGCGCCGCCACGGCCGTTCGGGGCCGGGATGCCGGCGGCCTGGTGGCCGGGCGCGCCCTCGAAGCCGACCGCGACGGTCGGGTCGGCCTCACGCCAGCCGCGGATCTCGTGCGGCGAGTCGATGCCCCGCCGGGACGGGTGGTTCGCGAAGAACAGCGCGCCGTCGATCTTGCGCTTCTTCACCTGCTCGCCGAGGAACTTGATGCCGGCGATCGCCAGCGCCTCGTTCTGCGCGGCAGTGTTGGTCGCCGGTACGAACGTGCCGTCGTACGCGTTCTCGAACTGCTTGAGAACCTCGACCTCGTTCTTCGACGGGGTGACGAACACGGTGGCGTGCTCGGCGGCCGGGATGTTCCACTCCAGCCCCTGGAACGTGAGCAGGCCCTTGAGCTCCTCGCGGGTCTTCACGATGTCCGGGTTGACCTTCTCCACGCCGATCTTGGCGTGGGCGGCGCTGCCGTGGTCGGTGATGACCAGCCAGTCCAGGCCGTACGCCTGACCCTTCTGAGCCTGGTCGAGCACCCGGTACTGGGCGTCCGAGCTGTACTGCGTGTGGATGTGGTGGTCGCCGGCGAGCCACTGGAACCCGCCCTTGGCGTTGCCGCCACCGACGTGGTCGTGAGTGTGCGCGAGGCCGGCGGCCTCAGCGGCGCCCGGGCGGGCGAGCACGGAAGCGGCCGCGCCGGCGCCGAGCAGACCGGCGCCGAGCAGGAAGCGGCGACGGGATGCGTCGCCGGGGGAGATCTCGCTCTCCGGGATGCTCAGGTCGAGTGCTTCGGGGACGTCAGCCGCACCGGCGGCGTCCGGGAAGTGAGAGTGGTCGTGGCCGTGACCCATATCGGTGAACTCCTACGAAGATCGTTGAGTGCACCTCACCCTCGTCCGATGAGGACAACTTCCGCTGTCGATCTGTTGACCGGCAAACGAACAGGCCGCCAAACGCACAGGCCAGCGAACGAACAGGCCGCCAAACGCACAGGCCAGCGAACGAACGGGCCGCCAAACGCACAGGCCAGCGAACGAACAGGCCGCCAAACGCACAGGCCAGCGAACGAACGGTCAGCCGACGACCGGGTGGAAGAAGCCCAGCAGCACCGATAACGTCAGAATCGCGGCGGCGGCGACCGCGGCACCGGCCATCAGCGCGGTATCGGCCCCGGTGAAATGCTGCCGGCGCGCGTACGTACGGGGTGTGCCGGAGTCGAATCCCCGCGCGTCCATCGCCACCGCGAGCCGCACCCCGCGCCGCAGCGCCCCGACCAGCAGGGCGAACGAGGTCGAGACGAAGAGCCGCAGCTTCGCGAGCGGGTTGTGCCCGGCGTCGATGCCGCGGGCGCGGCGGGCCAGGGTGAGCGTCCGCCATTCCTGGGCGAGCAGCGGCAGCAGCCGGAACGCGGCGAGCGCGCCGATCGCGAACCGGGCCGGCGCTTTTGCGTTCTGCACCAGCGCGTCGGCCAGATCGGTCGGGTCGGTGGTGGCGAAGACGATGATGCCGGGCAGCGCGACGGCGAAGATGCGCAGGACCAGCCCGGTCGCGGACGCCAGCACCCCGGTGGTCACGTCGAACGCGCCGATCGAGAACAGCAGGTCACCGTTGCGCTCGGCCGCGAACATGGTCATCGCGACGAGCACCCCGGCGGCCGCGAACAGCAGCGGCGCGGCACGGCGGGCCAGTTGTCGGAATCGGACACCGAAGAACGGCAGCAGGATCAGTTCGAGCACCAGCGCGGCGGCCGGCGTGAACGGGTCGACGGTGGCGATCAGCGGCAGCGAGAAGAGCAGCGCCGCGCCCAGCTTGGCGACCGGGTTGCGGCGGGCGAGCGGCGCGGACGGATCAGCGATCGGTTCCAGGGCGAGGGTCACGGACGAACCCGCCGGGGGAGAGGTTCGGGATCCGGCTCGCCCAGCGGGACGGTCCGGTCAGCGAGGGTACGCACGAACGCCTCGTCGTGAGTAACCGCGACGATCCCGTGCCCAGCCGTCCGCAGCTCCGCGAGCAGACTGATCAATTCCAGCCACGTGCGGCGATCCTGGCCGAACGTCGGCTCGTCCAGCACGAGCAGCCGGGGCGCGGTCGCCAGCGCCGTGGCGACGCTCAGCCGCCGCGCCTCGCCGCCGGAGAGGGTGTACGGGTTGGCCTCGGCCAGCTTCGTCAACCGCAGCCGTTCCAGCAGTTCATCGACGATTTTCCGGATCTCGGCGGGTGAGCGCCCGACTCGGCGCGGGCCGAGGGCCAGCTCGTCGGCGACCCGGCCGGTGACGAACTGGTGTTCCGGGTTCTGGAAGACCGATCCGATCCGCTGGGTCAGCGTGGCGGCTCGCCACCGGTGCGGGGGCCGCTTATCGCCGAACGCCTCGATCCGGCCGGAACTGGGCGCGAGCAGTCCGCCGAGCAGCAGCGCGAGAGTGGACTTGCCGGCGCCGTTGGGCCCCGTCACGGCGAGGACCTCACCGGCGCCCGCACTGATCGAAACCGGACTCAGCCGGCCACGGACGGACGTGTGCTCCGCGCGTACGAAATCGGTCGTTGATCGTGAATTGGCCTTGAGGGGCGGGAAGCTGAAGCCTGGCACCCAGACGCCTTCGTCCGCCAGTTTGTCGCCGTAGGCGGCGAAGATGAGCTCGGGCGTGCCATCGGCGCGCACGCCGCCACCCGGTTCCAGAACGACGACGCGGTCCACCAGCGGGAGCGCTTCGGCGACCCGGTGCTCCACAATGATCATGGTCGTTTCCGGACCGGTGGAGCGGGTGAGGGCCTCGCGGACCAGGTCCGCGCCGGGCGGGTCGAGATTCGCGGTCGGCTCGTCGAGCAGCAGCAGACCGGGACGAAGTGCCAGAACTCCGGCGAGCGCGAGGCGCTGCGCCTCACCACCGGAGAGCGCCGCGGTGGAGCGGTTGATCGGGTACCGGAAACCGACGCGATCCAGCACGTCACTGACCCGCGGCCAGATCTCGGCGGCCGGAATGCCGCGGTTCTCGCAGCCGAACGCCACGTCGTCGCCGCTGCGGGCCATCACAAGCTGGGTCTGCGGATCCTGGAAGAGGATGCCGACCCGGTCGCGGGCCTTGCCCGGATCAAGCCCATCGATCTCGATGCTGCCCTCAGCCTGACCAGAATCGGACGGTAGCAGACCGGCGAGCGCGGCGAGCAGAGTGCTTTTGCCAGCCCCGGAGGGACCGAGCAGCAGCACCCGCTCGCCGTGCCGCACGTGCAGGTCGAGCCCGCGAACCGCCCAGGCGCGACGACCGGCGTGCCGCCACCCGAACCCGCGAAGCTGAACCTCACTCATGATTTAGATGAGTGCCCGTTCCCGGCCCGCTCCGAACCGATCCAGGACACCTGTCGGTGCCAGCGCCCGGACCAGGGCCCAGCTGCCCAGACCGGCCAGGATCACGCTGCTGATCACGGTGAACAGGGCGTAGGGGATGCGGTAGTTGCCGAGCGCGTACTCCGAGTTCCAGACGAAGAAGTCGAAGAGCGCCGCGCTCACGCCGGTCAGCAACCCGGCGAGCAGCGCGGACGGCAGTTTGAAGGAGCGGTACCGCAGCGCCGCGAACGCCAGTTCGGCGCCGAGGCCCTGGACCAGGCCCTGGACGATGACCGTTCCGCCCCACTGGTTGCCGAGCAGCGCGGAGATGATCGCCGCGACGGTCTCGGTGTAGAGCGACGCGCCGGGCTTGCGGATGATCAGCCCGGACAGGACGGCCGGCATCAGCCAGATGCCGTACAGGATCGCCTGGGCCGGCGGGAAGAACGCGAACGCGCTCTCGGTGACGCTCCAGACGGTGCCCCAGGCCCAGAAGATGACGCCGAATGCCACGGCGATGACCGAGGCGATCACGATGTCTATCGTGCGCCAGCGGTTGTTGTCGGTGGATTTCATGAAAGCCTCCCAGTAGGTACCGGGAGGAGACACGTGTGCCTTGAGAGACCGAGCTTCCTGCGCTGGCATTACCCAGATCAGGTACTAGGGTCTGCGGCTCCGGCCGCACTCTCAGCGCTGTGCGCTCCCCTGTCGGATTACATTTGCTTCGATGAACCTAACATCCAGGGGGACTCGCATGGAGATCAAGGCTCGTGGCCTGACGTTCGAGGTCTCGGCGGCCGGCCCTGAAGACGGTGAGCCGGTGCTTCTGCTGCACGGCTTTCCTCAGGACAACCGGGAATTCGACCGGCTCGTGCCTTATCTCCATGAGGCCGGGCTTCGGACCTATGCGCTCAACCAGCGCGGATACTCGCCGGGCGCCCGGCCGCAGGAGGTCAGCGCGTACCGGCTCCGGGAGGCTGTCGCCGACGCCATCGCCGTTCTCGACGAGCTCGGCATCGAAAAAGTCCACGTCGTCGGTCACGACTGGGGCGCACAGATCGCCTGGCTGCTTGCCGCGAATCATCCCGGCCGCTTGCGTACGCTCACCGCCGTCTCCGTGCCGCACCCCCGCGCCCTGATGCTCGCCATCCGGGTGCGCCCGTCGCAGAAAGCCCGCCTCGCCTACTTCGAGGTGTTCCGCTCACCGCGGGCCGAGCGCCTGCTCCTGGGCCGCGACGCCGCGGTGCTGCGCTGGATGCTGAAGCCGCTGCGGGCCGAGCGGGTGCAGCGGTACGTGGACGCGGCGCGCGAACCGGGCCGGCTGACCGGCGGGCTGAACTGGTACCGCGCCTTCACCACCGACCAGATCGCCAAGACCGGTGTGATCACGGTGCCGACCACGTACGTGTGGAGCGATCGGGACGGCGTGGTCGGGCTGACCGCCGCGTTGCGTACCGCCGACTGGGTCTCCGCCGATTACCAGCTGATGGCGATGCGTGGTGTCAGCCACTGGGTGCCGGAGGAAGCGCCGCAGGAACTGGCCGACGCCGTCCTGGCACGCATCGGCGTTTGACCATGCCCCTGATCGGGGAAAATGGCGCGGCATGGCAGTCGACACCACCTCCCGTCATGACAAGGAAACCGAGAAGCAGCGATGGGATCGGAACTTCGCCGATCTGCTGCAGGAACTGCGCGTCGCACAAACCGGTGTGCAGATCCTCTTCGCCTTCCTGCTGACCCTGCCTTTCAGCAGCGGCTTCCCGCAGGCCACCGCGTTCCAGCGGGACACGTACATCGTGGCCCTGATCAGCGCCGCGTTCGCCACCGCGATGATCATCTCGCCGGTGGCGTTCCACCGCGCGCTGTTCCGCCAGGGCCGCAAGCCCGAGCTGGTCCGCTACGCGCACAAGATGGCCACCGGCGGCCTCTTCTTCATGCTGATCTCGATGGTCAGCAGCGTCCTGCTGATCACCGATTACGTGCTGCACTGGAAGTGGGCGATCCCGCTCACCGTGATCACCGGCCTCTGGTTCCTCACCCTCTGGGCAGGGCTCCCGCTGGCGCATCGGGACTGGGCCGACGACGACGAAGACCGAGACTCCTGAGCTCCAGCTCGGCCAGCGTGTCGACGGCCTCTGGGTCACCGGCCCGCCAGCTCTGCGCGATGTCCGGACCGAGCCTGGTCAGCACGCTCAACGGCTGACTGGCCAGCGCCCGCAATGCCAGAAGATCACGGCCGGCCGGGTCGTCGCGTACCGCCGCGGCGACACCGGCCCGCCGCATCCATCGAAGACGCAACGGCAACCACAAAAACACAATCAGGGCCATGGGTACGGCAATGGCCACCAGCGGCAGGATCAGTGCCAGTTGATCGACGAACTGCTGCTGGTCACGACCTGCCTCGGCGATCGATCGGGCGGCATCGGCGGCACCGGTGAACGGTTTGGTCAGGTCGTCGCCGACCACCGGCACCCGGCCCACCTTGCTCCCGGCCTCGGCCAGGTTGCCGGCGATGCCGGTGCCGGCGCTCTCCAGTTTCTGACCCGGGACGGCGAGCTTCTCGACGATGTCTTGTATCCAGAGGGCCACGCGGATCCAGAGGTAGACCCAGAGGACGGCGAGGATGTCGGTGAGGAGCTGACGGATCGCGGTGGGCAGCCGGTCGGCGTAGAGCTTCACAGTGGAAGCCTCGCACTCAGCTTTTCGCGGCGCACTCCGGGCAGGCCCCGAAAACGCACTCAGCTTTTCGCGGCGCACTCCGGGCAGGTCCCGAAAATCTCGAGAGTGTGTGACACGTCGACGAAGCCGTGCTGACCCGCCACCTTCTCCGCCCAGGACTCCACCGCGGGACCGGCCACCTCGACGGTCCGGCCGCAGGACCGGCAGACCAGGTGGTGGTGATGTCCCTGGCTGCACCGCCGGTACAGATGCTCACCGCCCGGCGGGCGCATCACGTCGATCTCACCGGCGTCGGCGAGACCCTGCAGAGTCCGGTACACCGTGGTCAGACCGACCCGCTCACCCCGGTCACGCAGCATCGCGTGCAGGTCCTGAGCGCTGTGGAACCCCTCGGTCTCACCGAGGACGGCGCTGACCGCGCTGCGCTGCTTGGTGTTGCGTTGGGTCGTTTCCGGATTCACTGTCGGCTCTCCCTGGCGTGGCTCACCGCGTCGGCGACGATGTGGGCGACGTGTTCGTCCACCAGGGAGTATGCGATCTCCCTGCCCTGGCGGACACCCCGCACGACACCCGCGCCGCGCAGGACCCGCAGGTGCTGGGAGACCAGGGGCTGTGGGGCGCCCAGTTTCTCCACCAGGTCGTGCACGCAGCGCTCGCCGGCGCCAAGTTCCACCACGATGGCCACACGGATCGGTGCGGAGAGGGCGCGCAACAGGGCCCCCGCCGACTCGTACGCTTCATAACCGGTGGTCGTCATGGCTGCGACCACCGTACAGCGGTCATCTGCTCAACCATGCAACACGACGTCCGGAGGTTCGGCGGCGACCGGCGGGTGTGACCGCCGGACCAGCACGCGGCGCACCGTGGCGGCCAGGGTGGCGCCGAGGAAGGCGACCAGGGCCAGCAGCACCGTGGTGGCGCCGGGCGCGGTGTCGATCTCGGCGGAGACCACGATGCCGGCGCCGGCCGCGCCCACGCCGATCAGCATGGCCGCCGCCATGGTGGTACGGAAACCGCGGGTGACCTGCTGCGCGGCGGCGACCGGAACGACCATCAGCGCGGAGACGAGCAGCAGACCGACGGTTCGCATCGCGATCGTCACGGTCACCGCGGTGGTGACCGCGAGCAGGATGTTGAGCGTCCGCACCGGAAGGCCGCTGACCCGGGCGTACTCCTCGTCGTTGCAGAGCGCGAAGAGCGCCGGCCGCAGTGCCAGCATGGCGACCAGCACCGCGACGCCGAGCCCGCCGATCACCGCGATGTCCTGCACCGACGTGGTGATCAGGGACCCGAACAGGTACTGCATCAGATTCGAGTTGCTGCTGTCGTCGGAGAGGCCGACCAGCACCACACCACCGGCGATGCCGCCGTAGAAGAGCAGCGCCAGGGCCAGGTCACCGGAGGTGCGCCCGCGCTCGCGGATCAGCTCGACGCCGACCGCGCCGATCGTGGCGACCAGGACCGCGGTGAGAACCGGGGAGGTGTTGGTGAGCAGGCCCACGCCGACGCCGGTCAGCGCGACGTGCCCGATCCCGTCGCCGATCAGCGAGAGCCGGCGCTGCACCAGATAGATGCCGAGCGCCGGGGCGGCCAGACCGATGATCAGCGCGCCGATCAGGGCGCGCTGCATGAAGGGATAAGCGAGCAACTCCATCAGTACGCCTTCGTCCGTTCGGTCGGCGCCCACTCGCAGATGCCGGCTTTGACCTCGTCGGCATGCGGGTGCACGTGATCGTGCCCCGGCTCGGCGTGGTGCCCGGCCGGCTCCGGCGGCGTCCCCTCGTGCGCGATGCGGCCGTCGTGCACGACCACCCCGCGTCCGATGAGCGGCCGCAGCGGGCCCAGCTCGTGCAGGACCAGCATGATCGTGCCACCGGCGCCGGCGAACCGGGTGAGCGACTCGGCGAACGCCTCCTGGCTGGCCGCGTCCACACCGGCATTCGGCTCGTCCAGCACCAGCAGGTCCGGCTTGCCGGCCAGCGCCCGGGCGATCAGGGTGCGCTGCTGCTGGCCGCCGGACAGCGTCGAGACCGGGTCGCCGATCCGATCGAGCAGGCCGACGTCGGACAGCGCCTCGCGTACCGCGGCCTTGTCCGCCGCTCCGGGGAAGTGGAAGATGCCGCGCCGGGCCAGCCGGCCGGACGCTACCACCTCGCCGACCGTCGCGGGCACACCGCTGCCGGCGCCGAGGCGCTGTGGCACGTACCCGATCCGCTGCCACTGCCGGAACCGGCGCTGCGGGGTGCCGAACAGCTCGATCTCGCCGCGGCGCAGAGGCACCAGGCCGAGGACGGTACGGATCAGCGTGGACTTGCCGGATCCGTTGGCGCCGAGCACGGCGACCACATCGCCGGGTGCCACGCTCAGCGACACGTCACTGAGGATCTCCCGGCCGTCGTACCCGGCCGCGGCGTGCCGTACCTCGACCACGTTCGTCATGAGTCACATCCCAAAGCCTTCGTGAGCGCGACCAGGTTGGCGCGCATCACCGAGAAGTAGTCCGCATTCTCGTCCGTCAAGCCCTCGAGTGGGTCGAGCACCGCCGTCTGTGCGCCGACCTCCCGTGCCAGGGTCTCGGCGACCTTGGGGCTGACCAGCGTCTCGAAGAAGATCGTGGTGGTGCCGTGCTCCTTGGCCTCCTCCGCGACCGCGGCCAGACGCTGCGGGGACGGCTCGGCTTCCGGGTCGATGCCGGTGATGCCGATCTGGGTCAGGTCGTACCGATCGGCGAGGTAGTGGAACGCGGTGTGGCTGGTCACCAGCTCGCGGCGCTCACAGGTCTTCAGCCCCGTGGAGAACTCGCCGTCCAGGGTCTTCAGCTCGGTGCTGAGCGCGGCGGCGCGGGCGGTGAAGTCGGCGGCGTGCTCCGGGTCGGCCTCGGCCAGCTTCTTGCCGACCTGCTCGGCCACGGTCGCAAGCCGGGTCGGGTCGAGCCAGAAGTGCGGGTCGGTGCCGCTGGTGCTCTCCTCGACGTGCTCCTCGCCCTCGTGGCTGTGGCTGTCCGCGGAGTCCGCCGACAGCATCGTTATCGCCGAGGCGGCGTCGAACGCGTGGCCGGAGCCGTTCTGCTTCACCGCGTCGTCGACGGCCGGCTGGAAACCGCTCAGGTAGACCACCAGGTCCGCGTCGGTGATCTCGCCCACCTGGCGGGCGTTGAGCTCCACGTCGTGCGGCTCGGCGCCCGCCTTGGTGAGGTTGCTGACGCTGACCACGTCGCCTCCGACCCGCTCGCTGATGAACTGCAGCGGGTAGAACGCGGTGACGACGGAAAGCTTCCCGTCGGCGCCCGCGGACGCGCCTCCGCAGCCGCTGAGAGCGAGGAGAAGGGCGAGGGCGGGTACCAGACGGCGCATCATGCCACCAACTGTTGTCGATAATGACAATGATTGTCAAAGGCGCATGAGTTCTTTCAGAGCGCTTTGGATACGGCTCCCACGACCAGAAGGACGAGCAGGACCAGCCGGACGGTCCGGGTGATCGGCGTCTGCACCGGCCACGTGGTGAACGTCAGCGCACCCAGCCCGGCGGCGATCACGGCCAGTAGCAGCGCGCCCACGATGCCCGGCAGGAACAACCCGGCCAGCAGGACGGCAAGGGCCACGGCGAACGCCACTGTCGGATTGACCCGGGCGATCCGGCGCAGTAGATGGTCGGATGGTGTCACTGGCGGCTCCTTCGGCGTGCGTACCCTCGTCACATGCTGGTGCTCAACCGCTTCAACATCCCACCGGACACGCAGGACGGCTTCGTCGAGCGTGCGCACGCCGCCCTCGCCGCCCTGGCGAACTGCCCGGGATATCAGTCCGGCCGCCTGGCCCGCGCGCTGGAGGACCCTGCCGCCTGGACTCTGGTCACCGAATGGGAGTCCGTCGGAGCGTACCGGCGGGCGCTCGGCGCGTTCGACGTGAAGATGTACGCCACTCCGCTGCTCGCGCAGACGCTCGACGAGCCGTCCGCGTACGAGACCCTCGCCGAGGCCGGCCCCGGTGAGGCCGTCGTGGTGACCGCCAGTGACCGGGCCGCCGATCCGTGGCGCTGAACATTAGGCTGGGGACATGAGCGTGCTTGCTTCGCCACCGCCCGCCGGGCCCGGGGTGCATCCGCCGTTCCCGGCGCCCCCGGTCGAGGGACGCGGCAAGCGGATCGGCCTCGGTTTCGGCATCGCCGGCGGCATCGCGCTGCTGGTCTGCGGCGGCGGTGTGGCGGCGCTGTTCGGCCTGGCCACCGCGATGGACAACGCGATCAACGAGCAGGCCGACGTGGTCGTCACCCGTTACATGGACGCCGTGCAGGACCGCGACTTCGCCAAGGCGTACGACCTGCTCTGCGAGGATTCACAGGCTGAAGAGGGCCGGGTGGAGTTCTCCACGCGGATGGGCGCCACCGAGACGGTGCGGGATTTCGCGGTGGGTGACGTCGATCTGACGTACGGAACCGTCCCGGTCAACGTCACCTACGCCGACGGCGACACCGCCGTTCTCAAGGCGGAACTCGCCCAGAACACGTCGACAGGCGCGTTCGAGGTGTGCGGCGTAGGGGAGTAATCTCGCTTTTCGTCCTGTCAATCACGAATTTCCCCGCCGACACCCAGCCGGCGTAGGAGGAAACCGCATCATGCCTGCCGACCGTATCGACTCCGTCGTCAGCCTGGCCAAGCGCCGGGGCTTCGTCTTCCCCTCCAGCGAGATCTACGGAGGAACCCGTTCGGCGTGGGACTACGGTCCGCTCGGCGTGGAGCTGAAGGAGAACGTCCGCCGTCAGTGGTGGCGCACCATGGTCCAGCAGCGCGACGACATCGTCGGCCTGGACTCCGCCGTCATCCTCTCCCGTGACGTCTGGGCCGCCTCCGGCCATCTGGACGCGTTCGTCGACCCGCTGACCGAGTGCCAGTCCTGCCACAAGCGGTACCGGGCTGACCACCTCGAAGAGGCGTACGAGGCCAAGCACGGCAACCCGCCGGCCTCGCTGCAGGAGATGAACTGCCCGAACTGCGGCAACAAGGGCACCTTCACCGAGCCGAAGATGTTCAACGGCCTGATGAAGACCTTCCTCGGCCCGACCGAGAGCGCGGACGGGCTGCACTACCTGCGCCCGGAGACCGCCCAGGGCATCTTCGTCAACTACAACAACGTCGCGACCGCGGCCCGCAAGAAGCCGCCGTTCGGCATCGCTCAGGTCGGCAAGAGCTTCCGCAACGAGATCACCCCGGGCAACTTCATCTTCCGTACGCGTGAATTCGAGCAGATGGAGATGGAGTTCTTCGTCGTGCCCGGCAGCGACGAGGAGTGGCACGAGTACTGGCTGCAGCAGCGCTGGGACTGGTACCGCGACCTGGGTCTCTCGGAGAGCAACCTGCGCTTCTTCGAACACCCGAAGGAGAAGCTCTCGCACTACTCGAAGCGGACCGTCGACATCGAGTACCGCTTCCAGTTCGGCGGCACCGAGTTCGCCGAGCTCGAGGGCATCGCGAACCGCACCGACTTCGACCTGTCGACGCACTCCAAGCACTCCGGAGTCGACCTCTCCTACTTCGACCAGGAGAAGGGCGAGCGCTGGGTTCCGTACGTCATCGAGCCGGCCGCCGGCCTGACCCGCGCGGTGCTCGCGTTCCTGCTCGAGGCGTACGACGAGGACGAGGCCCCGAACACCAAGGGCGGCGTCGACAAGCGCACGGTCATGCGTTTCGACCCGCGCCTCGCGCCGGTCAAGGTCGCCGTGCTGCCGCTCTCGCGCAACCCGGAGCTCTCGCCGAAGGCCCGCGAGCTCTCCGCGAACCTGCGCAAGCGCTGGATCGTCGAGTTCGACGACTCCCAGGCGATCGGTCGCCGTTACCGGCGCCAGGACGAGATCGGTACGCCGTTCTGCGTCACCGTCGACTTCGACACCCTCACCGACAACGCGGTGACGGTGCGCGACCGCGACACGATGAAGCAGGAGCGTGTCTCCCTCGACCAGATCGAGGATTACCTGATCAAGCGCCTGCCCGGCTGCTGATGGGCTGTTGATCGTTTCTTGACCGGCCGTCCCGGGAGCTTCAGAACGCGAAGCCGCCGGGGCGGCCGTTGCGGTCGGCGATCAGGCCGGCCAGCACCGCCAGCGCGATCTCCGGCCCGGTCCGGCTGCCGATGTTGAGCCCGATCGGCCGGTGCACCCGGGCGATCTCGTCCTCCGGCACACCCAGCTCCCGCAGCGCCGCCACGTGCGGCCCCTCGTGGCGCGGGTTACCCACGATGCCGATCCAGCGACTTTTGCCGGCCAGCACCTCCTGCAGCACCGACCCGATCTCCGGCCGGTGGTGGTCGCTCAGCACCACGTCGGTGTGCTCGTCGACATCAGCCGCCACCAGGTCACCCACGAAGATGTCGCCGTGCGCCCGAGGCGTACCGGCAAGCCGCGTCGGATCAGGCTCCACGAGCACCGAGTGATAGCCCAGATCGATCGCGAACCGCTGGAGAGCCTCCGACACCGGCGACTCGAAGACGACGACCAGCTTGCGCGGACTCAGCTCACTGTCTCCCACAGGGCAGAATGCTAGGCGCTTGTGTCACCCTAGAGCGCGTGACCGCACCGCTTCTGCTCGGCAACCATGCTGTTAATCCGCCCGTCGTGCTCGCCCCGATGGCGGGGATCACCAACGTGGCGTTCCGGCGGCTCTGCCGGGAGCAGGGTGGTGGTGTCTACGTCTGCGAGATGATCACCACCCGGGCGCTGGTGGAGCGGATTCCCAAGACGCTCAAGATGATCGCGTTCGCCGAGGACGAGGGTTTTCGCAGCCTGCAGCTCTACGGCGTCGACCCCGATGTGACCGCCGCCGCCGTGCGGATGGTCGGCGAGGACAACCTGGCCGATCACATCGATTTGAACTTCGGCTGCCCGGTGCCGAAGGTGACCCGTCGTGGCGGTGGCTCGGCCCTGCCGTGGCGGCGCAAGCTTTTCGCGCGGATCGTCTCGCAGGCCGTCGCGGCCGCCAAGCCGTACGGCATCCCGCTGACGATCAAGATGCGCAAGGGGATCGACGAGGACCATCTGACGTACGTCGAAGCGGGTCTTGCCGCTCAGGAGGCCGGCGTGGCGGCGGTGGCGCTGCACGCTCGCACCGCCGAGCAGCGGTACTCCGGCAAGGCCGACTGGGACGCGATTGCCACCCTCAAGCAGGCGCTCGACGTGCCGGTTCTCGGCAACGGCGACATCTGGGAAGGCTCCGACGCCCTGCGCATGGTCGAGCACACCGGCGTCGACGGTGTCGTGGTCGGCCGTGGCTGCCTGGGCCGGCCGTGGCTCTTCGCCGACCTGGAGGCCGCGTTCACCCAGGGCGCGAGTTACCAGCCGGTGCTGCCGACGCTCGGCGAGGTCGCGAAAATCATGTCGCGGCACGCTCAGTTGCTGGTCGAGGCGCTTGAGGACGAGAAGCACGGCTGCGCCGACTACCGCAAGCACGTCGCCTGGTACCTGAAGGGCTTCCCGGTCGGCAGCGAACTGCGCCGCAGCCTCGCGATGATCTCGTCGCTGACCGAGCTCGACGACCTGCTCGCCAAGCTCGACCCATCGATCCCGTTCCCGGCCGACGCACTCGGCCAGCCGCGTGGCCGGGTCAACGCCCCCGGCAAGGTGACGCTGCCGCACGGCTGGCTGGACAGCCGCGACGACGACACCGTCCCGGAAGGCGCGGAAACCGACGAGTCCGGCGGCTGACCGCCACCCAGATCTCCGCTCACACGATCCCTGCCGGCAGCCACAGCCTGTCGATCTCCGGACGCGGTGAAGAAGACCGTGGACACGGTGAAGAAGACCGCGGGCACGGCCGCGCGGCTTGGGAACGTGGGCGGCCGCTCACTGGCGAGCCGCCGCGGGGCCGGAACCGTAGCGCAGCGGGGTTATCGGACCTTCATAACGTGGCTGGACTACGGCTCGGGCCGCCGAGCCGTAGCTCAGACACCTCATCGCAGCCGGATTACATGTCGGAGCTACGGCTCGCCCTACGCGCAGGCGATCGGCCCTCGCGGGAACGAGTTCTCTCGACGTAGGAGCGCGCCCTTACTCGACACGGCCAACGGTTTCCCGGCAAGCGTGTCGATTTTGGGTGCGTATCGAACCCGAAATCGACACGCGGGCGGGGCCGGCTGTCTGGGCGAGACGGGCCGCGGGCAGCAGCAGCGGGCAGCGCGGCAGCGGGCAGCGGGGCAGCGCGGCAGCGGGCAGCGGGGCAGCGCGGCAGCGGGCAGCGGGGCAGCGCGGCAGCGGGCAGCGGTGCAGCGGGCAGCGGGTGGTCAGCGGCGGGTTGTCAGCAGGGCTGTTGTCAGCAGGGGGATTGCTGCCAGGGCGAACAGCGGCGCCAACGGCATCGGCAGCGCGAAGAACGCATACAGGCCCACCGCGAACACCTCTGCTCCGAAGCCTGCCACCGACAGGACCGTTGTCCGGGACGGGCCGGTTATCGATTCCTGCAGGCGGGATTCGGCGTGGACCATGGCGAACTGCAGGAGGCCGAACGCCGCTGACACCGCGAACATGCCGCTGAGGTGCGGGATCAGTGCGCCCGCCGCCAGGAGGCCCGCAGCCAGCAGCAGGGACACCGTCAGCGGACGGGATGACGCTGGTGACACCCGGGAGGCCAGGGCGCTTCCCGCGGCCATTGCCAGGGCGGTCACGGCGAAGAGCAGCGGTACGGTGGCCGCGCTCGCGCCCTTGTCACGGGAGAGCAGCGGCAGATATTCGTCCAGGGCGCTGAAGCCCGGCACAGCGGCGGCGATGACGGCGGCTCGGGCCACGGTGCCGCTTCCGGTCACCTCGCTCAGACCGGCCCGGAGGGTGGAGAGGTAACCATCGGATTCCACGGCGTCTGCTTCGGGCGTACCCACTAGGAAGAGCGCAAGCAGACCGCCCAGGGTGACCGGCGCGATGCTGGTGAGGCCGACCAGGAGGTATCCGCCGGCGGCGAAAGCCGGCGCGGCCAGCAACGTGGCCGCGAGCATCGCGAGCAGGCCTACCGTGTCGGCGCGGCCGATCACCGTGGCGTAAGCGGACGAATCACCCAGCCGTTCGTAGACCAGCGATTCGAGCGTGCCCGAGCTGAATGCGCCGCCCAACCCCCACAGGGCGAAACCGAGGGCGAACCCCGGGTACGACGGCCAGATCAGCCACAGGGTGAAACCGGTCGCGGTGGTGAGCTCGCCGAGGGCGTAGAGGCGTTTGCGGGACCAGACGTCGGCGAGCGCGCCGGCCGGGATCTCGCACACGAAGGAGACCACCGACCAGATCGCGAAGAGCGACGAGATCTCGGCGGTGGTGAGCCCGGTGTCGGCGAAGAGCAGCGCGTAGACCGGGTAGAGGAGCACGCCCTCGGCACAGGCGCGCACCGCATAGAGGTGTCAGCGTCAAATCGGGTGCATGCCATCCAGTCTGCTCAGCGACCGGAGGACGTCAACCCAATTGCGCCTCGTCGGCTGCGGCCCGGCCGGAGTCCCAGCCCTCCAGGCTGTCCACCCGGCTGCCCCGGGCGCGGACCGTGTTCGGGAAGACCTTGGTCAGGGCCTCTTGCACCTGGACGTCCCGGTTGCGCAGCACCGGCAGCAGGTCGCTGCGGGCGGCCATCTCGCGGTCGGCGGTCTCCCGGAGCCGCTGGCCGATCCGGATGGCGTACGCCACCAGGAACGAGCGGCGGAACGCCTTCACCCTGGCCTTGCCCTTGGCCGGCTCGTCGCGGGTCATCGCCCGGTTCGCCTGGACCAGCAGTGACGTGTAGAGCAGCTCCACGCCGTCGATGTCGGCGTCGAAGCCGAAGATCGTGCTGAAGCCGAGCTCCGGCGTCCAGACACAGCGGCAGTTGTTCGCCCGGGCCACCGCGTCGAGCAGGCTCGCCTTCTCGTTCTCGTACGGATGATCCACCCCGATGCGCCGGGCGAAGGGCACCACGTCCACGGCCGGCGCGGTGATCACCTCGATCCGGTACCGGGTGATCAGCTCCTGGGCCTTCGCGCTGTACGCCTCCGCTTCGGCCGCGAAGTCGGTGGCTTCCGCTTTCGCCAGCAGAGCGCGGACCCGGCCGAGGATCCGCTGGTCACCGTGGTGCGGCACGGTCGTGAGCGGGGTGCCGGGCGGCGGTACGAGGATCTCGATGGCCGGCAGCAGGCGCAGTTCGCACAGCAGGCTCAGCGACGCGTCCATCACCGCGATCCGGTCCGGCCGGCGGCCCTGGAACGCCGGCAGCGACTCCGCCTGTGATTTCCAGCGCTCGTCGACAGGTGTGCGACCGGTCAGGAAGGTCACCGCGGCCTCGGCGACCAGCCCCGCCTGGATCGGGTTGCCGCGGCGGGCCACGGCCCGGTGCAGCTCAGCCGGTTGCCAGCCGTTGCCGAAGAGCCGATCGAACTCGGCCTTGAGCGCGGCTTGAAGTGCGGAGTCGGCCTCCGCTGCGGGTACGCCGGTGAGAGCGTCGAGGCCGGCCTCGAATTCGAGTGCGCCGCGGCGCACCTGGTCGACGATCTCCCTGGCAGACACCCGGAGAATGGTAGATGCCGGGGGCGGGGAGGGTGGTGCGACCCTCCCCGCCCAGGGGTGGCGCTCACGGCTCAGACGTCGAGGTCATTCTCGATGCTGCGCAGCCGGTGACGGGCCATGGCGAGGTTCGACCGGTCGCGGCGCAGAGCCACGTACAGGAAGAGCCCCTTGCCCGACCGGCTCGTGAGCGGGCGGATCATGTGGTACTGCGAATCGAGGGTGATGAGGATGTCCTCGATCTTCTCGGAGAGGTTCAGCATCTCCATCGCGCGCAGCTTCGCGCGGACCACGTCGGTGTTGCCGGCCGCCGCGACCGTCAGGTCGAGCTCCTTGCCGCCGCCGAGGGTGCCCAGGGCCATGCCGCTGGTGTGGTCCACGAGAGCGACACCGATGCAGCCGTCGATCTCCATGATTTCCTTGAGTGCGGTGTCCATGTCTGCCATGGGATTCGTTCCTCCATTGAGGTGGTGGGATTGATGCGTGCTGGGTCAGCCGGTCGCCTGACGGCGGCGCGCGACGTTGGAAAGCGTGGACATCGGGGTCCGCCGGGCGAGCGGACTCGTCGGCCCGGCCTGCGTGGGGATCTCCGGCCGCAGCTGCGGCTTGGACTCCAGGGCCATGATCTTGGTGAGCCGGCGTACGCACCGGCGTGCTTCCAGGTGCACCATGGCGAGGTTCGCGTCGCCCGAGGTGACCACGGTGAGCAGGGCGTTCGGCCCTGCGGTGTACGACGTGATGTAACCGCCGTCGCACTCCACCACGGATTCGCGCAATTCGCCGTGGTTGACCGCGTGCGCGAACCTGCGTGCCAGCGCCAGGTGCGCCGCCGCGAGTGCGGCCAGGGTGTCCGGTTCGAGGCCGTGCGAGTCGTGCGCGACGACCAGCCCGTCGGCGGTGGCCAGCACACTGCCGGCAAGCTCGGGCACTCTGCTGCGCAGGCGGCCGAGTTCCTCGAGTACCGCCGGATCCACCGTCATCGGATCCTCGCTCCTTCTGCTGTAGGGGGTGCGCGCGTCACCGCAGGGCCCTCAAAGCGGTGCGAATGCGCTTGAGCAGGACTTCGTCGGTGCCCTGATGCACCGGCGGAGACTCGGTCGCCGCGATCTCCTTCGGCAGCTTCGCGCCGGGTTTCCGGCGAGCCAGCCGCGGCCGGTTGAGCCCGGCGTTGTGATCACCGGGGGGAGGAACCGGCGGTGGATCAGCGTTCGGCGGCGCGGCGCGAGCGTGTGCCGGCTCCGGCCGCGGGGGCGCGCTGCGGCTTGCTGCCTGGTCCAGGCCACTGATCACGGGTACGGGTGAAGCACCGGTGATCTCGGCGACCGAGTGATCGATGGGCACGGCGGCGCCACGGGGATGTGGCAGCCGGACGAATTCCGGCGACTCCGCCGCGCGTACCCGGGGAAGTTCGATCATGCTCAGCGCCGCGAGGCGCCGCAGCTCCTGGATGGTCGCGTAGCCCGCGCGTCCCAGCAGTAATGCCAGGTCGGCGGGGGTGCGCTGGCCGTCGGCGTGCGCCAGCAGCTCCCACTGCGGCGCGGTCAGGGTGATGCGTTCGCGCGGCGCCCGGGTGACCGGGATGACCGGCGCGATGTCGATCCGCGGGTTCGGGAAGATGTCGTCGAGCAGCTTCACCCGGCGGTGCACCTCCCGGACGATCGCGGACGCGTCGATGTGCACGACCGCGCCGAGCCAGTGCGTCGCACCGGGCAGGAACTCGATCGTGGCGGCCGGTTGGGCCAGCACGAAGTACGCGGCGTCGTAGGTCGAGCCGAGTACGCAGAGTTCAAGCTCGCCCTGGGTGAGATGGCCCTGTTCGACCAGCAGCCGCCCGACCCGCGCCGTGGAGGTGCCCAGGTCGAGCGCGCTCTGCCAGGTACGCCCGGCCAGCCGCCCCGACGAGGTGAGCAGCTCGCCCACCCCCGGCGCGGCGGGTGACTCGGCGTAGATGACACGTCCCTCGAAGACGTAGACCGCACCGCCCGGCTGGCCGCTCACCACCAGGGCTCCGGTCTGCCGCTCGCCGGCCACCTGCGTCAGCAGGTCCCCGGGCGTTGCGGGCTTCGTGGAGGCCACCGATTACTCCTGTTCGGGTGGTAGGGCGTCGGGCTATGTCGTGATCAGCTCGTCAGCGAGGCGTTGCATCTTCCGGCGGGCCACGGCGAGATTGCCGCGAACCCGGTCGAGCCATACGTAGAGCACCAACCGGCTGTCGAACTCGGTATGCACGATCCGCAACAGGTGATAGCCGCCGGCGGTGGTGATGATCAGGTCTTCGAGCAGGTCGTGCGGGATGGTCGAGACGAACAGCGAGCGGCTGTTCGCGGCCTGGACCACGTCGGCCGTACCGGTCGCCGCCGCTTCGTGGTCCTCGTTGGGGGCTGCCCCGGTCGTGGCGACCGGGAATCCCGTGGTGTAGTCGACGATGCTTGCCCCGACAGCGCCGGGGATCGTCATGGCCTCCTGTAGACAGTGGTCGACGCCGGGCACTTTTCTCCTTCGTTGCCCCGGTGGCGTCTCGTCGATCCCCTCGCCGCCACCGTGGGCCATCCTCCGGTGACACTGAGGCGACAAGTCGCACGTCTTGTGCGTCATGGTCCAGTCGTCGGCGAACGCCTGGTAAGCGCGCTGCCGCTCAGGATCCTGCGCCCTCTCATCCGTGCCGTAGTCGCACTTCCGGTGCGCTGTTCAGCACCGGGTCACCCACTCGGGTCGCGTAACGTGATCGTCACACGTCGATAAATGGGAGGTGCGATGCCGAGCCGCTGGGAACAGGTCGTGGTGGACGCGGAGGATCCGGCGCGGCTGGCGCGCTGGTGGGCCGAGGCGCTCGGCTACGTGCTGGTGAACGAGACCCCCGACGAGGTGGAGATCCGCCGTACTCCCGACGAGCTGCCCGCGCTGCTGTTCGCGCCGGTGACCGACGTGAAGAGGGGCAAGAACCGGCTGCACATCGACCTGCGCCCGGACGACCAGGAGTCCGAGGTCGAGCGGCTGGTCGGGATGGGCGCCCGCCCGGTCGACGTCGGCCAGCGCAATGCCGGCTGGGTGGTGCTGGCCGACCCGGAGGGCAACGAGTTCTGCGTGCTCTCCGCGAAGCCCAGCCGATGAGACGAGAAGCCCGGCCGATGAGACGAGGTCAGTAGCGGAACTGGCCGATCAGCGTCCGGATCTCCTCGGCCGCGGTGCTGACCAGCTCGGCCTCGCGCCGGGTGGTGTTCGCGCCGTCGGCGGTGGAGGCGCTGGACGCGGTGATGTGCGAGACCGTGCCGCTGATCTCCCCGGCCGCCGAGGAGACCGCTCCGACATTGCGGGCCAGCAGGTCGGTGGTGGCCGCCTGCTGCTCGACCGCGGCCGCGATGGTGCGCTGCCCGTGATCGATCCGGCCGATCACCTCGGCGATCGCCTGGATCGCCTCGGCGGTGCTGGTGGTCATTCCCTGGATCGCCGAGATCCGCGCGGTGATCTGGCCGGTCGCCTGCGCGGTCTCCTGCGCCAGGTCCTTGACCTCGGTGGCGACCACGGCGAAACCCTTGCCGGCCTGACCGGCGCGGGCCGCCTCGATGCTGGCGTTGAGCGCCAGCAGGTTGGTCTGCTCGGCGATGTTGGTGATCATCTGGACGATGTCGCCGACTTCTCGGGACGCCTCGCTGAGCCGGGCCACCGCTTCGGCGGTCCGGTTGGCGCTCGCGGTGGCCTCGCTCGTCGTCGACGACGCCGAGAGCGTCTGCTTGGCGATCTCCCGGATCGAGGCGGAGAGCTGGCTGGTGGCGGTCATCATGTCGGTGACCGAGCCGGACACGTTCTCCGCCGAGCTGTCCGCGCTGCGGGCCTGTGCGGAGGTCTGGTCGGCCGACCGATCCAGGTCGCCGGCGAGCACCTGAAGGTCGGCGCTGGCCTTGGTGAGGGTGCCGACCCGGTCCGCGGTGGCCGCCACGGTGCTCTGGATCGAGGCCATCGCCTCGTTCAGCTCGTGCGCCATCTCGCCCAGCTCGTCGTGGTTGACGATCGGTGCTCGTGCCGTCAGATCGCGTTTCGCCAGCCTGTGCAGTGTCTCCAGCATCCCGCGCAGCGGGCGGCGGACGGCCCGGACGGTGAGCAGGCAGACGACGACGGTGAGCAGGTTCGCCACGGCCGCCGCGATCTTGATGAACTGGCTGCTCGAATCGGACGCGCTCTGGCCCCGGGCGCTCGCCGCGGCCACCTCGGCGAGCATCGTGTCGTCCAGGGCGCCGAGGTCCTCCTCCAGGTTCGCGTACTGCTCCAGGAAGGTGGACAGCTCGTCGCGGGCGGTGGCGGGGCCCGCGGCGGCCGCGGCGACGGTGGTTGCCGCGGACTTCGCGTACGCGATCACGTCCGGCCGCACGTCCGCGTAGGCCGCCTTCATCGAGGCCGGTGCCTGCGCCGCCGCCGAGTCGAGTTTCTCCACCATCGTGTCGCCGTGCTCGGAGACCTCGGCCTCGGCGTCGCCGGAGTACATCGCGCTCATCACGTCGGCCTTGAGCGCGTCGTGCATCATGTCGGCGTTCCACTGGTCGCTCATGGCTGAGCTGACCGAGGCGATCTCCAGGTTCGCCGCCGCCTGGTCGTCGGAGCTGCGCACCGCGAAGACCGTCACCAGGGCGACCGAGAAAAGACCGGCCGCGCCCAGGATCAACAGCCGGCCGACGATTGTCACGGATCGCCGCCGGGAAACGGACTCCACGGTTGACCCATCGGCAACCTGGACAATCGGCTTAGGGTGAGATCATGACGGCTGCGGACGCCCAGCGGTGGGCATCTGAGCCCGCGAAGGACAGTGGTTACGGACGTACGCCGTACCAGCGGGATCGGGCACGGGTGCTTCATTCGGCGGGGTTCCGCCGGCTGGCCGCCAAGACTCAGGTGCACACGGCCGGGTCGGACGACTTTCTGCGTACCCGGCTGACCCATTCGCTGGAGGTGGCGCAGATCTCCCGGGAGATGGGCGCGCGGCTCGGCTGCGACCCGGACGTCGTGGACGTGGCCGGGCTGGCGCACGACCTCGGCCACCCGCCGTTCGGTCACAACGGCGAGGCGGCGCTCGACCAGGCCTCCGAGGCGTGCGGCGGGTTCGAGGGCAACGCGCAGACGCTGCGGGTGCTGACCCGGTTGGAGGCGAAGGTGCCCGGTGCCGGCCTCAACCTGAGCCGGGCCACGCTCGACGCCTGCTCCAAGTACCCCTGGTTCCGTAAGCCGGGGTACCGCAAGTTCGGTGTCTACGCGGACGACCGGCCGGTCTTCGAATGGTTGCGAGACGGGCGTGACGACGAGCGCCGGTGCCTGGAGGCACAGGTGATGGACTGGGCGGACGATGTCGCGTACTCGGTGCACGACGTCGAGGACGGCGTGCACGGCGGCTATCTCACGCTCGGGCAACTGCTGAACGACGCGGACGAGCGGGCCGAGCTGTGCCGGGACGTCGCCGCCACCTATTCCGAGGAGAGCACCGACGAGCTGGGCGCCGCCCTCGACCAGCTGCTGTCCGACCCGGCCGTGTCCATCGTCACCGGGTACGACGGCGGGTACGCCTCCCAGGTCGCCCTGAAACGGATGACCAGCGTGCTGACCGGCCGGTTCGTGGCCTCCGCGGTCGGCGCCACACACAGCCGGTTCGGGACGGATCCGATGCGCCGTTACGACGCCGACCTGATCGTGCCGCGGACCGTCCGCAACCAGTGCGCGCTGCTCAAGGGCATGGCCTTCCGGTACGTGATGCGGACCCGGGCGGCCGAGGACTGGTACTCCGAGCAGCGCGTCATCCTTCTTGAGCTGGTGGAGTCGCTCACGCGTACCCCGGAGAAGTTGGATCCTCTCTTTGGTCCTCTGCATGCGGCGGCAGAGGATGACGCCGCGGCACTGAGAGTGGTGATCGACCAGGTCGCGTCCCTGACCGACCACGCGGCCGTCGCGTGGCACCGAAGCCTGGTCACGGCGCGCCGCTGACCCTGCTGGCGGGCCGGGTGCCCGGCGAGGCAGGATGTATGCCGTGGCGGGCAGGGTCAAGGACGAAGACATCGCACTGGTCCGGGACCGATCCTCGATCGTCGACGTGGTCAGCGATACGGTGACGCTCCGGTCGGCCGGAGGCGGCAACATGAAGGGGCTGTGCCCCTTCCACGACGAGAAAACGCCGTCGTTCAACGTTTCCCCAGCTAGAGGCGTCTATTTCTGCCATGGCTGTGGTCAGGGCGGCGACGCGATCAAGTTTTTGATGGACGCGGAGCATCTGTCGTTCATCGAGTCGGTCGAGCGGCTGGCCTCCAAGAGCGGCATCCAGCTGCGTTACGAGACCGATGGTCCCGGTGTCTCCACGCCGCGTCCGCAGACCGGTCAGCGGCAGCGGCTGATCGCGGCGCACGCTGCGGCCACCGAGTTCTACCGTGACCAGCTGGGTTCGCCGGGCGCGCGCAAGGCCCGCGAGTTCCTCGCCGAGCGCGGCTTCGGCCGGGACGCCGCCGAGAAATACGGCTGCGGTTTCGCGCCGGACAGCTGGGACGCGCTCGCCAAGCACCTGCGCCTCAAGGGCTTCACCGCCGAGGAGCTGACCGCGGCCGGGCTGTGCAAACCGGCTCGTTCCGGCTCGCTGATCGACCGGTTCCGCCGCCGGCTGCTCTGGCCGATCAGGGACGTGACCGGTGACGTGATCGGTTTCGGCGCGCGCAAGCTCTTCGATGACGACGACGGGCCGAAATACCTGAACACCCCGGAGACGCCGATCTACAAGAAGTCGCACGTGCTCTACGGCCTCGACCACGCGAAACGGGAGATCGCCAAGCGTGGCCGGGCGGTGATCGTCGAGGGTTACACCGACGTGATGGCCTGCCACGAGGCCGGCGAGCCGACCGCCGTGGCGACCTGCGGCACCGCGTTCGGCGTCGATCACATCCAGGTGCTGCGGCGCCTGCTGATGGACAGCGACAGCTTCACCGGCGAGATCATCTACACGTTCGACGGTGACGCGGCCGGACAGAAAGCGGCGTTGCGGGCATTCGAGGAGGATCAGCGCTTTGTCGGGCGTACCTTCATCGCGGTCTCGCCCGACAACATGGACCCGTGCGAGCTGCGTCTCGCCAAGGGTGATCTCGCCGTGCGCGACATGATCGCCGCGCGCGAACCGCTGGTGGACTTCGCGCTCCGGCAGACTCTCACCAAATTCGATCTGGACACGGTCGAGGGCCGGGTCGAGGCGATGCGCAAGGCCGCGCCCTTGGTCGCCAAGATCAAGGACAGAGAGAAAAGACCTGAGTACGCGCGAAAGCTCGCCGGCGACCTGGGCATGGACCTGGATCCGGTGCAGCGGGCGGTGAACAACGCGGTCCGTCAGGATTCCTCGGCTTCTTCTCCGCAGCGTGCTTCGCAGGCGTCGGCCGACTCGCCGCAGCGGATGGTCGAGCGGGAGGCGCTGAAACTGGCCCTTCAGGAGCCCGTCCTGGCCGGCCCGATGTTCGACGCGCTCGGCAGCGAGATGTACGCCGACCCGGTGCTCCAGGCGGTCCGTGAGGCGGTCAGCGAGGCCGGCGGCGCGTCGGCGGCCACCGGCGGCGCGGTCTGGATCGAGAAGGTGCGCGACTCCTGCGCCGACCTCGGCGGTCAGGTGCTGGTGAGCGAGCTCGCGGTCGAACCGCTCTATGTGGACGGATCCGCCGACCCTCGTTATGTGCAGGTCACCCTGGCAAGGCTGCAGGGCGCCGCGCTGACCACCCGGATCCGGGATCTCAAGTCCAAGGTGCAACGGCTCAACCCGGTCACGCACAGGGATCAATACCTGGCGCTGGCAGGGGAACTCTTCTCGCTGGAACAGCAGGCGCGTGCCCTGCGCGATCAGGCGGCAGGTGGATTGTGAAGCTCTTCCGACGGCGTCCCTCCTTGCCGGCCGAGTCCCGGCCGCCGCTCGCCTCCGGGGAACGAGTGGTGGCGTGGTGCCCCTCCGGTGACTCGGCGGAGGACGTCGTGGTCGCCACCAACCACGGGATCTGGCTGCCGTCGGCGGTCGAGCGCCTGGGCTGGCACGAGATCCACAAGGTGGCCTGGTCCGGGCGCGAGCTGCGGATCATCCCGGCCGCCGTTCTCGTCGAGCGCGAGGAGTACACCGTTCTGGTGGACGGGCCTGCCGTGACGTTCCTGCTGCTGGAGCCGGGCGAGGTGCCCGACCAGGTGCGGACCCGGGTGACCAAATCGGTGGCCTACACGACGCACCACACGCTGCCTTCTGGTGCGGTGCGGGTGGTCGGGCGGCGGGTCAGCGGTCAGGACGGGCTCTCCTGGGCGGTGCGATATGACAGCGGCACCCCCGCAGAGGACGACGAGGTGATCGTTGCGACCGACGAGCTGGTCGGCGCCGCACGAGAAACTGTCGCACCCCCGCCCTAAGGTCCCTGGGGTGTCTTCCCTCATCCACGCTCGTGGTCTGGTCAAGAGGTTCGGGTCGTTCACCGCGGTCGACGGCATCGACGTCGACGTGCGGCCCGGTGAGGCCTTCGGCTTCCTCGGGCCCAACGGCGCGGGCAAGAGCTCGACCATGCGCATGATCGGCTGTGTCTCCCCACCCACCGAGGGCGTGCTGGAGATCCTCGGGATGGATCCGCGCCGCGACGGCCCGGCCATCCGCGCCCGGCTCGGCGTCTGCCCGCAACTGGACAATCTGGACGTCGAGCTCACCGTCCGGGAAAACCTGACGACGTATGCGCGGTTCTTCGGCATCCCGCGCGCGGTGGCCCGCGCCCGCGCCGCCGAGCTGCTCGATTTCGTCCAGCTCACCGAGCGCGCCGACAGCCAGGTCGAGCCGCTCTCCGGCGGCATGAAACGCCGGCTCACCATCGCCCGCGCCCTGGTCAACGAGCCCGACATCGTGCTGCTCGACGAGCCGACCACCGGCCTCGACCCGCAGGCCCGGCACCTGGTCTGGGAGCGGCTGTTCCGGCTCAAGCAGCAGGGCGTCACGCTGGTGCTGACCACGCATTACATGGACGAGGCGGAGCAACTCTGCGATCGCCTCGTGGTGATGGACGGCGGCCGCATCGTGGCGCAGGACTCGCCGCGCGCGCTCATCGAGCGTTATTCGACCCGCGAGGTGGTCGAGCTGCGGTTCACCGCCGACGACCAGGGGAGTTACGCGGAGAAGCTGTCCGGCATCGCCGAGCGCTTCGAGGTGCTGCCCGACCGCATCCTGCTCTATGTGGCCGACGGCGACGACGCGCTCGCCGAGGTGCACCGGCGCGAGCTGAGCCCGGCCAGCGCCCTGGTCCGGCGCAGCAGCCTGGAGGACGTGTTCCTGCACCTCACCGGCCGGACGCTGGTGGACTGAGATGACCTCCGTCCTGGAATACCACCTGGTCCATTACCGGCGGACCTGGCGGTCCAGCGTGCTGTCCACGTTGCTGTTGCCGCTGCTCACCATGGTCGGGTTCGGCCTGGGCGTCGGCGGTTACGTGACCGCCGGCATCGACGGCGTCTCCTATCTGGACTGGATGGTCCCCGGCCTGATCGCCTCGACCGCCGTGCAGACCGTGATCGGTGAGGCCACCTGGCCGGTGCTCAGCTACTTCGAGTGGCTCAAGGTCTATTTCGCGCAGGCCGCGGCGCCGCTGCGGCCCGCCGACATCCTCGGTGGTCATCTGGCCTTCATGATGTTCCGGGTGCTGCTCAGCGTCACCGCGTTCCTGGTGATCGCGGCGGCTTTCGGCACGCTGCGCTCGCCCTGGGCGGTGGCCGTGCTGCCGATTTCGGTGCTGGTCGGGCTGGCGGTGGCCGCTCCGGTCGTCGCCTACAGCGCCTCGATCCGCAGCGACAGTTACCTGGCGATCCTGATCCGGTTCGCGGTTCTGCCGATGTCGCTGTTCTCCGGGGTGTTCTTCCCGATCGACTCGCTGCACCCGGTGCTGCGCGCGGTGGCGTGGGTGCTGCCGCTCTCGCACGGCGTCGACCTGAGCCGGGCCGCCACGCTCGGGGTCAACCCCGGCCTCGACGGGCTGTGGCAGCTGCTCTACCTACTCGTCTGGTGCGCGGGCGGGTGGCTTCTCGCGCTGAGCCGCTTCCGCCGCCGGCTGGTGGTGTGACGTGCTGACGATGGTTTCCCTTCGGCGGACGTCGTCGGTGACCGCTCGCAACGTGACGGCGCTCGGTTCGGCGTACTGGTTGGTGATGCTCGGGGGCTTCCTCGAGCCGGTGCTCTACCTCTTCTCGATCGGCGTCGGGGTGGGCGCGCTGATCGGCGACATCACCCTGCCCGGCGGCGAGGTGGTGGGTTACGCGGCCTTCGTGGCCCCGGCGATGCTCGCGTCGTCGGCGATGAGCGGGGCGCTCGCCGAGACCACCTTCAACTTCTTCGGCAAGATGAAGTTCATGCGGCTGTACGACGGCATGCTCGCCACGCCGATCCGGCCCATCGAGATCGCGCTGGGCGAGCTGACCTGGGCGATGATCCGCGGCAGCCTGTACTCGGCGGCGTTCCTGGTGATCATGGTGCTGATGGACCTGACGACGCCGCTGCGGGCACTCGCCGCGTTCCCGGCCACGGTTCTGACCGGCTTCGCGTTCGGTGCGGCCGGCATGGCCACGGCCACGCTGATCCGCAGCTGGCAGGACTTCGATCTGATCGGGTCGGCGCAGTTCGCGCTCTTCCTGTTCTCCGGGACGTTCGTGCCCGCTACGGCGTACCCGGAGGTGGTGCGCTGGGTGGTCGAGGCGTCGCCGCTCTATCGGGCGGTCGACCTGGTCCGCGGCATCACGACTGGCACGGTCGGGTGGGTGCAGGTGCTCGACGTGCTTTACCTGCTCGCGCTGATGGCGCTCTGCCTGACCGTGGCCGGCCGCCGGATGAACAAGCTGCTCTGCAAGTAACACCCGCTGCCGTTCTCGCGCCGGCCCGGCCCGCCACCGCAGCGTGCGGTCCCGACGCGTCGTTTTGACGTGTTGCCCCTGGGCGCCGATTTCACTTGCTGCCCGGGGGAGGCCGCCCTGCCCGCCGCCTTTTCTCGTTGCGCATGTCGGCCTCCGCGCTGTCGTTTCCGCGGGTGCTGGCCTCCGCGGGTGCTGGCCCCCGCGGGTGCTGGCCTCCGCGGGTGCTGGCCTCCGCGCTGCTGTTTCCGCGCCCGCCCTTGCGCGATCTTGGAGGGTTTCGGGTGCTTGAGTTCGCCATTTCGGGGCACTGGGCGTTGCCGCCGTGCCGTCGTTACGCATGGTGATGGATGTGCGGTGGCTGACTGCTTTTCGAGGCGTTCTTGGAGACTTGCTGGGGGCTGAGCACCCACAGGTCTCCACAAACATGCCTGCCATTTCCACAGGTCATCACCATCCGTGACGTGGGTCGTGTGCGCAGGCTCACCGCGGGGGCCGGTTCGGTCGGAGCCGGCCGATCAAGCGACTGTGAGCCGGCGAATCCGACGCGGCTCGCGGGGATGAGGTCGCACGCAACGGACGGTCCGGGGATGAGGTCGCACGCAACGGACGGTTTGCGGGGATGAGGTCGCACGCAACGACACTGTGCGACTTCATCACCGCCAGGGCCGAGACAGGGGATCACGCACGCGCTCGGTGGGACTCCATCTCCGCTGCCGAGCCGTTACGTGGGCCCGCGTCGAGACCGGGCCGACCCGCAAATGGCAAAAATCCAACGACCGAAATTTGCCAAGATCGCGGACGAGCGGACGAGCGGACGAGCGGACGAGCGGACGAGCGGACGAGCGGTCGAGCGGTCGAGCGGACGGACGGACGGGCGAGCGGACGGACGGGCGAACGGACGGACGGGCGGGCGGACGGGTGAGCGGGCGAGCCGTCGAGTGGATGAGTGGGCAGTCGCGACGCGGGGCTACCGGCGCCTGTCTGGTCATTGGGCGGCTGCACCGGTGGTCGCTCGCGGATCTTGTGAGGTTGCGCCGCCCTGTCAGCCGCGAACTCACCAGGTCAAACCCTCCGGCCGTCCTTGCACCCGAGTCGCAGGTGTGACCGGATGAGGAGGGGTGTGCTGAGCGCCCGGCCGCTGCGCGATCTTGGCAAGCCGCGCCCGCACTAGGCGAAGTATTGACCCCGCACTATGGGGCGGGGCGCTCCAAGATTGCGTGGGGGAGACGGCAACCGCCGCCCCAACCCCGTGGAAAGGGTTGAAGCGGCGGCGGTCGAGCTGTGGGTCAGTGTTCGCCCAGGCCCTGCTCGCTGCCCTTCTTGAGCTTGCGGGTGTCGCGCAGCTGGAGGAACGGCTCGTCGTCGGCCGGGTGGCCGGCTGCGATGGCCCGGCCGCGTTCCAGCTCGGCGTCGAGCTCCGCGCCCAGCAGGATCGCGATGTTGGAGATCCAGAGCCAGACTAGGAAGGCGATGACACCGCCGAGCGTGCCGTACGTCGCGTTGTAGTTCGCGAAGTTGGCCAGGTAGATCGCGAACGCGGCGGAGGCGATCACCCAGAGCAGCACCGCGAAGATGCCGCCGGGGCTCACCCAGCGGAAACCGCCGGTCTTGGCGTTCGGCGAGGCCCAGTACAGCACCGCGAACATCAGGCTGATCAGCATGATCAGCACCGGCCACTTGACGATGTTCCAGGTGGTGACGGCGACACCGCCGAGGCCGATCTTCTCGCCGACGATCTGTGCGAGGTCACCGGTGAAGATGACGATGGCGGCCGAGGCGATCAGCATGATGCCGACGACTGCTGTCACGCCCACCCGGATCGGCAGGGTCTTCCAGATCGGCCGGCCTTCCGGCACGTCGTAGATCGCGTTCGAGGCCCGCATGAACGCCGCGATGTACCCGGACGCGGACCAGAAGGCGACGACGACACCGATGATGGCGGCGAGGCCGGCCTTGCCGGTGCCCTTGACCTGGGTGAGCACGGTCTCGACGAGGTCACGTAGCTCCTGGTTGGGCGCCAGCTGGCTGACCGCGTCCCGCACCGTCGTCTGGCCGTCCGAGCCGAGCAGGCCCAGCAGCGAGACGATCACCAGCAGGCCGGGGAAGATCGACAGCACGCCGTAATAGGTGAGTGCCGCCGCCCAGTCCGAGACGTTGTCCTCGGAGAACTGCTTGAAGGTCCGCTTCACCGCGGCGAAGACGCCCTTCACGCGCAGCTGGGTGGGCTTGTCCGGGCCGGCGTCGGGTCCGGGCGCGTTGATCTCGGTGCCCTTGTCCTCGGCGGTCCTGGTGCTCGTGGCGGCGGAAACGTCGTAGTCGGCCGCTCCCCGATCACGGGCCTCGGTGCTCTCGTTGTCGGTGGACTGCTCGTCCTTGGTGGGGCGAAGTTTCATCGAGGACCTCCTTCGGGGTGCCGAACCGATGGCTCGTGGTCGCTCACCCCAGCTGCGACGTTCGAGAACCCAGCTGCGACGTGCGACAACGGCCGTGCCAGGACAGTTCCCCGTGTTCGCCGACGCTAACCCGAGCCACCCGTAAGCGGCACGCTCCCGCCGCATCACTGACTCCGCTGATTGTCACTTGTCGATCACGAGACCCAACTTTCGCCAGGATTTGCAAAAGTTTGTGTTGATCAAGAAAAAGGTATGGCTCGATGTGGCGGAACCGCCCTAGTGTGACCCGCGTAACACGCTGTTAACGGAGGTGTACGTGTACCAGCCTGCGGCTCCTCACCTGCGACTTCTGCGGCTGCTCCGCGACCAGGGCCCGGTGTCCCGTGCCGAGCTCGGTGACCGCCTGGAGCTGAGCCGGCCCCGTCTGCTGGCCGAGGTCGAGCGCCTCGTCGCCGCCGAGATGATCGTCGAAGCCGGGATGGCGGCCTCCCGGGGCGGCCGGCGCTCGACGCTGGTCGAGCTGCACCCACGGCTGCGGTTCGCCGCTGTCGACCTGGGCGCCACCTCGATCAATGTGGAGGTGACAAACGGGCGGCTGGAGCCACTCGCGGCGTACCAGGAGGCGGCTGACATCCGCTCCGGGCCGCGAGCGATCCTGCTGCGGGTCAACGAGCTCCTGGCGAAAGCGCGGACCGACGGCGTCTACGACCGTCTGGACGCGGTGGGCATCGGCGTGCCGGGCCCGGTCAGTTTCCGCGACGGTGTGCCGGTCTCCCCGCCGATCATGCCGGGCTGGGATCGGTACCCGGTCCGTGAACTGCTCACCCAGGAGTACGGCTGCCCCGCCGTGGTCGACAACGACGTCAACATCATGGCGATCGGGGAGCGGCACGGCGGCGTCGCCCACTCCGTCGACGACTTCCTGTTCGTCAAGATCGGTACGGGTGTCGGCTGCGGCATCCATCTCAACGGCGGCGTCTTCCGGGGTGTCGACGGTTGTGCCGGCGACATCGGGCACATCCAGGTCGAGTCGCACGGCCCGGCCTGTTCCTGCGGCAACACCGGCTGCCTGGAGGCTCTCTTCGGCGGCGCGGCGCTGGCGCGGGACGCCCTGGCGGCAGCCCGGTCGGGGGAGTCACCCGCACTGGCCGCCCGCCTGGAGGCACTAGGCGGCGCGGCATCCGGCGGGGCCACGCTCACGGCCCGGGACGTCGCGATCGGCGCCGCCGAGGGTGACATCACCTGCATCCGGCTCATCCGCGACGGCGGCCGCCGGGTGGGCAGTGTGCTCGCGACCCTGGTCTCGTTCGCCAATCCGTCGATGATCGTCATCGGGGGCGGGTTGGCGCAGCTCGGCCACGTGCTGCTCGCCGAGATCCGCAGCGTGGTCTACCGCCGGTCGCTGCCACTCGCCACCGGCAACCTGCCGGTGGTCCTCTCCGAGCTGGGCAGCCGGGCCGGCGTCACCGGCGCGACCGTGCTGGCCAGCGACGCGCTCTTCGAGCAGGCGTCATGACCGCCCCGGATCAGCAGAAGGAGCAGGAACACCCTGTCGTTCTCCGGCTGACCGACGTGGTCAAGGTCTTCCCCGGGGTGCGTGCCCTCGACGGCGTCCAGCTCGAGGTCCGGGCCGGCGAGGTGCACTGCCTGCTCGGGCAGAACGGCGCCGGCAAATCCACCCTGATCAAGGTGCTGGCCGGTGTGCACCACGCCGACGCCGGCGAGGTCACCTGGCTGGGCGAGCCGTTCGCGCCGCCCACGCCGCAGGCCGCGATGCGGGCCGGCATCGCCACGATCTACCAGGAGCTCGATCTGGTGGACGACCTGTCTGTGGCGGAAAATGCCTTCCTCGGGCACGAGCCGAGCCGGGCCGGGTTCACCCGGCGACGGGTCACGGCGTCGCGTACCAAAGAGATCTTGGGCCGGTTGGGGCACGGGGAGATCTCACCGCGCCGGATGGTCCACAGCCTGCCCGCCGCCGCCAAGCAGGTGGTGAGCATGGCCCGCGCGTTGTCGCACGACGCCCGCCTGATCGTGATGGACGAGCCGAGCGCGGTGCTGGCCCACGACGAGGTGGCGAACCTGTTCCGGATCATCCGGGAGCTGACGTCGCACGGGATCGCGGTCATCTACATCTCGCACCGGCTCGACGAGATCCGCGAGATCGGCGACCGGGTGACCGTGCTGAAGGACGGCCGGACCACCGCGGCGAACCTGCCGGCCCGCACCACACCGACCAAGGAGCTGGTCGGCCGGATGACCGGCCGTTCCATCGAGTACGTCTTCCCGCCCCGCGAAGGCAGCCCGGGTGACAATCCGCTGCTGGTCGTGGAGAACCTGACCAGGTCCGGCGAGTTCGCCGAGGTGAGCCTGACG
The DNA here is from genome assembly GCF_003259845.1 of Actinoplanes lutulentus. Classification (GTDB taxonomy): domain Bacteria; phylum Actinomycetota; class Actinomycetes; order Mycobacteriales; family Micromonosporaceae; genus Actinoplanes; species Actinoplanes lutulentus. Next base: position 451,171 of record NZ_QLMJ01000004.1, on the reverse strand, counting down.
GTCCGCCCCGGCGAGATCGTGGGGGTTGCCGGGCTGGTCGGGTCCGGCCGGTCCGAGCTGCTGGAGACGATCTTCGGCGCTCGCCGGCCGGATTCCGGCTCCGTCACGGTCGAGGGCAAGACGATCCGCGGGGTGGGCGGCGCGGTCCGGGCCGGCATGGGCATGGCCCCGGAGGAGCGCAAGAGTCAGGCGCTGCTGCTGGACGAGCCGGTCTACAAGAACATGACGCTCGCGTCGTTCGCCAAGTTCGCCCGGGTGGGTTTCACCAACACCGGCGGGGAGCGGGCGGCGGCCATGCGGACCGCGGATCAGCTGGAGCTGCGCCCGCGCGACGTGATCCGTCCGATCCGGACACTCTCCGGCGGCAACCAGCAGAAGGTCGTGGTGGGCCGCTGGCTGCTCGGTGGCACCAGGTTGCTGCTGCTCGACGAACCGACCCGTGGCGTGGACGTGGGCGCCCGGGCGGAGCTCTATCAGGTGATCCGGGACCTCGCCGCGAGCGGTGTGGGTGTGCTGCTGGTCTCCAGCGAGGTTCCCGAGGTGCTCGGTCTGGCCGACCGGGTGCTGGTGATGCGTGAAGGCCGCTTGATCCACGAGGCCCCGGCCGGGGAGCTCGAAGAAGACACCGTTCTCAACCTCGTGATGGCGGGGTCGCTTCTGGAAGGAGAGCCGGCGTGACAACTGAAACGGCACCCGCCGAGACGCGAGCCGGCCGCGAGCGCCGCCGCCTCGACGAGGGCACGATTCGCAACCTGGGACTGGTCGCCGTCCTGGTGATTCTGGTGATCATCGGAATCATCACCAGGCCGGAGCTGTACAGCGACCCGACCTGGGTACGGAACAACTTCCTGACGATTCTTCAGCAGGCGTCGGCGATCGGTGTCGTGACGGTCGGGATGACCTTCGTGATCATCGGCGGCGGCATCGATCTGTCGGTCGGGGCGATCATCGCGCTCGCGGCGGTCTGGTGCACCACTGTCGCGACGCAGAGCTTCGGCGCCGTCGGCATGATCTTCACGGCTCTCGCCGTCGGTCTCGGTGTCGGCCTGGTCAACGGGGTCCTCATCGCGTACGGAAGGCTTGTTCCCTTCATCGCGACGCTTGCCATGCTGGTGGCGGCCCGGGGCCTCGCCGCGCAGATCTCCGGCAAGCAGACCCAGATCTCCGAGAGCTCGGTGATCAACGGCATCGCCACCACGAAGATCGTCGGGATCCCGCTGCTCGTGATCATCCTGGCCGCGGTGGTCGCTGCCGGCTGGGTGCTGCTCAACCGCACGACGTTCGGCCGCCGATCGGTCGCCGTCGGCGGCAACCCGGAGGCCGCACGGCTGGCCGGCATCAACGTGAAGCGGCAGACCCTGCTGCTCTACATGCTCTCCGGCCTCTGCTGCGGCATCGCCGCGATCATGCTGACCTCGCAGGCGACCAGCGCGCAGGCCGCGATGGCGAACCTGTACGAGCTCGATGCGATCGCCGCGGCCATCATCGGCGGCACGCTGCTCAGCGGCGGCCGCGGAACCATCGTCGGCGCCCTTTTCGGGGTGCTGGTGTTCTCCACCATCACCAACCTGTTCGCGATCAACAACCTCTCCACCGAAGTTCAGAACATGGTCAAGGGCGGCATCATCGTCGCCGCGGTCTTGGTCCAGCAGTTCCGCTATCAGTCGCTCACGCAGCTATTCAAACGATGACGGGAGCAATAATGTCCTCATTGTCCCGTAGGCGCGTTCTGTTCGGCGGCGCTGCCGTCGGCGCCGGCGCCCTGCTCACCGCCTGCACCAGCAACGACACCGGTACCCCTGCTCAGGTCAACCAGAACAGCGGCGACGCGAACGCGGCGCCCGGCGACAAGGTGGTGATCGGCTTCACCGCTCCGGCCGCCGACCACGGCTGGATCGCCGCGATCACCAACAACGCCAAGGCACAGGCTCAGCAGTACTCCGACGTCGAGCTCAAGGTCACCGAGGCCGGCTCGGACGCGGCGGCCCAGCGTGCGGCACTCGCCACGATGATCGCCGAGAAGCCGACGATCATCGTGATGCTGCCGCACGACGGCAAGGAGCTGAACTCGGCCGCCGAGGAAGCCATGCGGGCCGGCATCCCGGTGGTCAACCTGGACCGGGCGTTCCCCTCGCGGGACGCGTACCGGCTCCAGATCAAGGGTGACAACTTCGGGATGGGGCTGGCCGCCGGGTCGTACATCGGCGAGCAGCTCAAGGCCAAGGGCGTCAGCAACCCGATCATCGGCGAGATCCCGGGCATCGACTCGCTGGAGCTGACCCAGGAACGGTCTGACGGCTTCAACACCGCGCTCGCCGTCTACGGCTTCAAGGTCGCCAACCGCCGCCCCGCCGACTTCACCATCGACGGCGGCCAGAAAGCGGCGACCGACCTGCTCCAGGCGCTGCCCAAGATGGATGCCCTCTGGAACCACGACGACGACCAGGGCGTCGGCGTACTCGCCGCGATCAAGCAGGCGAACCGCAGCGAGTTCTTCATGGTCGGCGGCGCCGGCGCCAAGTCCGCCATCGACGCGATCACGGCGGACGACACCGTGCTCAAGGCGACGGTCACCTACAGCCCCTCGATGGCCTCCTCGGCGATCTCCCTGGCGCGGTTGATCGCCCAGGGCAAGGGCATGAGTGACCTGGTGGAGCTCCAGGTGCCGAAGGAGATCACGCTCGCCTCCGAGACGATCACCAAGGAGAACGCCGCACAGTACGCCAAGCTCGGGTTCTAAGAGGGGGCAGCATGTCGCAGGACCTGCGAGTCGGCATGGTCGGCTACGCGTTCATGGGGGCCGCGCACTCGCAGGCCTGGCGAACCGTCAACCACGCTTTCGATCTGCCCTTGCGGGCGCGGATGTCGGTGGTGTGCGGCCGCTCCACGGACCAGGTGGCACGCGCCGCCGTGCGCCTGGGCTGGGAGAACCACACCACCGACTGGCGTGCCCTGGTGGAGAGCGACGAGATCGATCTGGTCGACATCTGCACGCCGGGTGACACCCACGCCGAGATCGCGCTCGCGGCGCTCGCCGCCGGCAAGCACGTTCTCTGCGAAAAACCCCTGGCCAACTCGGTGGCCGAGGCGAGAGAGATGGCCGCGGCCGCGGCCCAAGCCCAGACCCATGGGGTACGCGCAATGTGCGGCTACAACTACCGCAGGGTCCCGGCTGTCGCGTTGATGCGGGACCTGGTGGCGTCCGGACGGATCGGTGCGATCCGGCACGTCCGGGCGCAATACCTCCAGGACTGGATCGTTGATCCGGAGTTCCCCCTGGTCTGGCGGTTGCGCAAGGAGATCGCCGGTTCCGGGGCGCTGGGTGACATCGGCGCGCACATCGTCGACCTCACCCAGTTCGTCACCGGGCAGTCGATCAGCGCGGTGTCGGCGCTGACCGAGACGTTCGTCCGATCCCGCCCACTGCCGTCGGAGTCGTCGGGTCTGGCGGCGTCCGCCAACGGCACCCTGTTCGGGGACGTGACGGTCGACGACGCCGCACTCTTCCTGGCCCGGCTGGACGGGGGAGCGGTCGCCACGTACGAGGCGACGCGGTTCGCCACCGGCCGTAAGAACGCGTTGCGAGTCGAGCTCAACGGCGCGCTCGGCTCGCTCGCTTTCGACTTCGAGCGGATGAACGAACTGGAGTTCTACGACGGCACCCGGGAGAGCACCGAGCAGGGCTTCACCCGGATCCTGGTCACCGAGCCGGAGCACCCGTACCTGGCCGCCTGGTGGCCGCCGGGCCACGCGATCGGGTACGAACACTCGTTCACCCATGAGGTCCGTGACCTGATCGAGGACATCGCGGCGGGGCGGCCGCCGGCGCCGTCGTTCACCGACGCGCTGCAGGTTCAGCTGGTTCTGGATGCGGTCGAGCGGTCTGCCGCCGACGGCTCCTGGGCCGAGGTGGAGACCGTCCTGGAGCCCGTGCAGGGCTGAGAGGTAACGGCTGCTCAGAGCCGATGACGTCCCGTCGGGGGCGGCGAGGGACGGCGTGGCTGCGCCCCGCGCCGGCCGTCCGCGACGGGCGGTGCGGGTGTACGGGGATCCCCTGTGCATCCGCACCGGCGCGTGGCACGCGCCGAACGCACGAGCAGCCGGTCGTTGCATGTCCGTTTGTTCAGAGTATGAACAATACGGCTGTCCGACTATGCCCTTCCGGTGCGTGACAACAAAAGCTACTCGCTGGTCACCCGGGTCGGAGGCATTGGCGTCGGTAAATTTACTGGTCTGTTTTAGATCATGTTGTGGCCGGTCAGGATGTCGCACGGCCGGTGTGCCGGTGATCCGTCATGTGACGCAGTCTCGTATCCGAGGACATGCATTCCACGGATGGAGGCGACGATGACAACCCGGTGGCGTGGCAGCGGCCGATCCGAGACAGGTCGCCGGATGGTCCATACTGGAGGCGTTAGCACGAGCGGATGCACGTGCACCTGCACGGGAGACCTCGTCCGGGGAGGAAATTGATGCGGCTGCGCCATCCCTCCGGCCGGATCGTGCACCTGAGCTGCGGCATCAGCCTAGTCCACGCGGAGACGCCGACAGATGGGCTGGAGCGGCTCGAGGCCGCGGCCGGCGAGCTGCGGACCCATTTCGGGACCGGGCTGCTCGGTGTGGCCCTGCGGCTCTCGTACCCTCTCGCCGCCGCCCTCGCTGACGACGGGCGCGCCCGCACCCGGCTGCGCGCCGAGCTCGACGCCAAAGGGCTTGAGGTCGTCACGCTGAGCGGAGTGCCCGACGCCGAGGGCGGCGGCGAGGACACCACAGCGGATGATGTCGAGAGCGACCCCCGGAGCCCGGGGGACTGGAGCACGCCGTCCCGGGTGCGCCACACCCTCGCCCTGGCCCGGATCCTCGTCGACCTGCTGCCTTTCGAGGAGGTCCGCGGTGCGATAGCCACCTGCGGCCTCGGGCCGGCCGCCGAGTGGGACGAGAACCATCAGAAAGCCGGCGCCCGGCACATCTCCCGCCTCTCCGGCGGGCTGGCCGACCTCGCCTGGCGAGTCGGCCGCGCGGTCCGCTGCGGCTTCGAGCCCGGACCCGGCCTGGTGCTGGACAGCCCGGAGGCGACGGTCGCCGCGCTCACCCGGGTCGACAAGGACCGGCTCGGCGTCTGCCTCGACCTCGCCACCGTGATCCGCGACTGGCCCGACCCGGAAGCCGGCATCGACCGGATCACCGACGCCGGCCTCTCCGTCATAACGGCCCGGATCACCGACCCGGCCTCCGACTGGCAGCCGATACTGCGGCACCTGCTCGCCGCCGACACGGCCCGGACCGAGTACGTGGACGTCGACACCCCGGCGGGGGCGGCGGATCTCCCGTACGTCCTGGAGGAGCTGACAGCGATCGGCCTGGTGCCGGAGCAGCAACCCTGCACCGCGCCCTGATCCGCTCTTCTTGCTCTTTCGCGGGCGGTGCTGCCGCCGTAGAGTCCGGGGAGAGGCACCGCTGCGACGCGCGGGCCGGGGTGGATGCGCAGATCCGTTCCGGCATCGAAACGCCGTCTGTTGTGGCGCGCCCTCGTGGGCCGGTCTCCCTCGCCGGCCGGTAACGCGGCCACGTCTCGTGGCCACATCACCAGCCACGAGGAGGGACCATGGCACGACCCATCACACTCTTCACCGGCCAGTGGGCTGACCTGCCGTTCGAGGAGGTGTGCCGGCTCGCGTCGGAGTGGGGATACGACGGTCTGGAGATCGCCTGCTGGGGCGACCACTTCGAGGTTGACCGGGCGCTCAACGAGGATGGTTACCTCGATCGCAAGCACGAGCAGCTCGCCAAGCACAACCTGAAGTGCTTCGCGATCTCCAACCACCTGGTCGGGCAGGCCGTCTGCGACCACCCGATCGACGAGCGGCACCAGGACATCCTGCCCGCCTCGATCTGGGGCGACGGCGAGGCGGAAGGCGTCCGGCAGCGGGCGGCGGAGCGGATGAAGGACACCGCGCGCGCCGCGGCACGCTTCGGTGTGCGTACGGTCGTCGGCTTCACCGGATCGTCGATCTGGCACACCGTCGCGATGTTCCCGCCGGTGCCCGTCTCGATGATCGACCGTGGGTACGCCGACTTCGCCGACCGCTGGAACCCGATCCTCGACGTCTTCGACGAGGTGAGCGTCCGGTTCGCGCACGAGGTGCACCCCAGCGAGATCGCGTACGACTACTGGACGACCCGGCGGGCACTGGAGGCGATCGGCAACCGGCCGGCGTTCGGGCTCAACTGGGATCCGTCGCACTTCGTCTGGCAGGACCTCGACCCGGTCGGGTTCATCCTGGAGTTCAAGGACCGGATCTACCACGTGGACTGCAAGGACGCGAAGGTACGCACCGGCGACGGGCGGCGCGGGCGGCTTGCCTCGCACCTGCCCTGGGCGGATCTGCGGCGCGGGTGGGACTTCGTCTCCACCGGGCACGGCGACGTTCCCTGGGAGGACTGCTTCCGGGCGCTGAACAGCATCGGGTACGCGGGGCCGCTCTCCATCGAGTGGGAGGACGCCGGCATGGACCGTCTGGTCGGGGCGCCCGAGGCGCTCGAGTTCGTGCGAAAGCTGGCGTTCGACGCGCCGTCGGCCGCGTTCGACGCGGCCTTCTCATCCCGCTGAGGTAGTTGGTGCCGTGAAATGCCGCCGGGCCGCCCCGCAACAGTGCGGGGCGGCCCGGGCGACGTTTGACTGGCTAGCGGTACCTCAGTACGTGGTACCGGTGCTGGTGCCCTTCGACCCGGCGAGCGAGTCGCTGGGGGCCAGCAGCTCGTCGGTCGTGCTCGTGGAACTGGACGTCGTGCCGGTGGTGCTCAGCTTCTCTCCGAGCTTGGACGCCTGGATCTTGTCCTTGCCCTCGGTGTACAGCTTGTTGGCCTGCGCCTGTGCGACGCCGGCCGCCTCCTGCACCGTGGGGTTCTCCCAGATCTTCTGAGCGTTGGCCCGGATCTCTTCGTACTTCTCCCGGCCGGCACGGGTGCCCAGGACGAAGCCTGCCGCGAGACCCGTGAGGAACATCAGCTTTCCGCGCATGGTGGCGGCTCCTTCCGTTCGTTGACGCGCGTGCGTCTTACGAGTGGTGCATACCCATCCTGTCGGGGCGATACTCCCGTTCAGCCGGTTTCCCGGATGTCGCCCTGTCGGGGTGGGTATCCCTGTTGCTGAGGACCCCGGATGGTCATGTAGTCTGTTCTCCGTTGCCAGGGAAACCCGGCGGCGAGGAACGGAACGATCCCCGATAGCTCAATTGGCAGAGCAGCCGGCTGTTAACCGGCAGGTTATTGGTTCGAGTCCAATTCGGGGAGCCACACATCACCCCAGGCGATCACTCGCCTGGGGTTTTCTGTCGTCTGCACTCTTGTATAACCCCAGGCCCGGCCCTGTGTGCTGACGGTTATCCGACTGGTGCGTGCTTTACGCGTACCCAAGCAGGCTCTTGATCTTGATGGTCTTGCCTTGCCTGGCCTTTCGCCTCCTCGGGCACGTCTGCCCGGTTACGCTGAGTTCCGCGTTGAATGCAGCATGTGAGGTGGTTATGTCGCAGCCGGTTGAGGTGGACGTCGTCATCGTTGGCGGCGGGCTCGCCGGGCTGGCGGCTGCCCGCAGGCTCGATCGCGCCGGGGTCGAATGGCTTCTCGTCGAGGCGAGCGATCGGATCGGCGGGCGTGTCGCCACCGACGTCATCGACGGCTGGCACCTGGATCGAGGGTTCCAGACGATCAACACGGCCTATCCGCTGCTGCCCGCGCTCGTCGACGTGGACGCGCTGGACATGCGGTACTTCACGTCCGGTGTGCTGGTGCGCCGCGGCAGCTCGCTGCATCGCCTGGAAAACCCGCTGCGCGAGCCACTCACCACCACGAAGACCCTGCTCTCCGGCGTGGGCAGTCTCGCCGACCGGCTGAAGTTCGCCGCACTCGCGACCCGGTGCGCGACAGTGCCCGCCGCGAAGCTGCTCGACATGCCGGAGATCACCACCCAGGAGATGCTGCGCAACGCCGGCCTCTCGCACCGGATGATCGAAGAGGTCCTGCGGCCGTTCTTCTCCGGTGTCTTCGGCGACCGCAGCCTCGACACCTCCAGCCACGTCGCCGCGATGACGCTGCGATCCTTCACCCGCGGCCGGCTCGGTGTGCCCTCGGCGGGGATGGCCGCGCTGCCCGCCGCCATCGCCGGGCCGCTGCCGTTCCCGCAGCTGCTGATCGGTGCCCGCACGCTGTCGCTGGGCCGGGGCATGGTCGTCACCGAGGCCGGAGAGATCCACTGCCGGGCCATCATCGTCGCGACCGACCCGCTGCACGCCTCCGAGCTGCTCGGCGGCCGGATCGCGCGACCCGACGTGCACGGGCTCACGACCTTCTACTTCGGGGCGCCGCGCGCACCCATCGACGAGCCGATCCTGCTCCTCGACGGCGACCGGCGCGAAATCATCGCCAACACCGTCGTGATGAGCAACGCGGCGCCCGAATACGCACCCGGCGGCATGAGCCTCATCGCGGCCACCGTCGTCGGCGTCTCAGCACCGTCCAGCGCCTCCGAGACGGTGATCCGGGTCGAGCTGTCCCGCATCTACGGAGTGCCCACCGACGACTGGCAGCTGCTCGAAGTGATCAGCATGCCGTACGCCCTCCCCGCGGCCCGCGTGCCGCAATCCCGCCTCCGAAAGCCGGTCGCCCTCGGCGACGGCCTGTTCGTAGCGGGTGATCATCGCGACAGCCCGTCAATCCAGGGCGCGCTCGCCGGCGGCTGGCGCACCGCCGGAGCGGTACTGTCCGCACTCGGCGCCCATGTAGGGGTGTGACCATCATGAGCGATTTCAACCCGGAGAATTACGCAGAATTCACCACGCAGGACGGCCCGGGAGAGCCGAGCGTGGGCGACGATGAGTTACCGCGGATAGAGGATCTACAGCCGCCTGAGATGGTGGTGGATCCGGCCAGGCAGATCGTCCTCCTGCCGAAATCCCTGGTGCAGTGATAGATCGCCTAGCTGTGGGAGCAGGGCACGGGATAGGATCGCCGCCGGTACGGGGCGGTAGCTCAGTGGGTTAGAGCAGGGGACTCATAATCCCTCGGTCGCGGGTTCGAGTCCCGCCCGCCCCACTCGTATTCGCCTGGGGGCGAACCGCGTCAGCGGTTTCGGCCTCTGGGACGGGAACTCTGAAGACCGGGATGACCTCGTCGTTCTCGGTGATCCAAATCTCGGTTATCAATTGTTCCATAGTGGACGTGCGCTCTGTCGTGGAGCTATCGGTGATGATGCGCGTCAGGTGCTCGCGGATGTGCTTGATCGTCGCGGGTGACGTTGCTCTGGGCACGTCCTCGATGCCGTCCCGCCGGATTGTCAGCGCGTCGGAGCGCTCGATTTGGCCGTTCCGGTGTCAGCTCCACGGCGCGGACATGCGTCGTCGGCGGGCCTTGGGAGGCCGCAGCGCGCGTAGCCCGGCGCTTGCCGGACGGCGCGGCTCAACTCGCCGGCGTGGGTGCTCGATCGGGGGTATGGCCTATCGCCGGAGCCGCCCGGTGCCAACCGGGCGCTCGGGGTAGTCCTCAGGCTGGTGCCCCAGGGCGATGCTGTGCGCGGTGCGGTACATGCAGGTACTCCGATGTGTCGTGGCGGCCCTTGGCCGCAGACCGTTCGTCCGTCCCGGGCCTTGCCGCAACGCCGTACCGTGCTCGCGTGATCACTCCACAGGGGACAGGAGCGGGAATGCGGGCACGTCAGGTATGGGCGGTGGTGGCTGCGGTGGCAGCGGCCGGGATGATGATCGCCTGCGGTAGTGGCGGCGCCGACGACGCAGGATCCGCGCCAGCTGTGCCGGCTACTCCGACGGTTGACCCGTCGGTTGCTGCGGCGGCCATCGCTGAGGCTGAAAAGGCAGCTGGTATCCCGCCGTACCCCGACGATGAGACGGTCGCGAAGTACCTGGCCGCGCTGAAGAAGATCAACCCGGAGATCTTGGACGACCGAGACCCGGAACGGATCGTCGACCGGGGCCGCGACCAGTGCGTGACCATCAAGTCGTTCCCGGATGAGCCGGACAAGGTCCTGATGTTCACCAACACCCGGTTCAGCTCGCCTGATCACCCGAACGGATTCGGGGATGCCACCGCGAAGAAGATCAATAAGGTGATCGTGAAGTACATCTGTCCGAAGGCCTAGCGATCGAGGCCGGCTTCCCGCAGTTCCTCGTCTGTGAGCTGCGGGATTGGCCCGCCGACAGGTTCGCGGTCGATGGTCACGGGGCCGGGGTCCATCCGCTCGAACAGGCGCTCGCGGCGCAGTTCCCGCTCTCGCTCGTCATTGGCGGGGCGGTCAGGACGATCCGTCACGAGATGACCTCCGCATCGATCCGGCGCACACCGCCGACGATCCCATAGTCGGCGACGACGCGGAGCCGCCGGCCACGGGCGAGAAGGATCTCCGCCTCGTCCTCGTGCCCGCGCTCGTCGCGGCCCTCCGAAATCTGGACCCCGTGAGTACCGCGCGATGCCAGGACCCGCATGACGACCGGATCGCGGCGCGTCCCGGAAAAGTGCTTGGTGATGTCCTCGTTGCCGTGGTGTACAGGTAAGCCGGCTCGGTCCACTCGGCGCCCGTCAGGTCGCCGGCCGCGCGGTCGCCGAACGTCCGACTGGCCTGGCGGAACCCTCTGTGCAGTACCACGTCGCGGTCCAGCGTCGATGCGGCCATGGCCGCATCGAGGTGCCGGATCTGCTCGGTGGTCCGCAGGTTGTCGTCCGCGTCGAGCCCTGCGGCTTGATCGTGCAGCCTGCCGTTGATCAGGCGGAAGTCTGAGCCCTGGTAGTCGGTCAGAGCACGGCGCTGGTCGCTGGTGAGGCCGCTGCTGGGGCGGGTCAGGCTGAGTTTCGGCGCATTGAGCGCTTGGTCGCCGGTGGCGGCGGTCTTGAGCCGGTCGCGATAGCTGGCCTTTGCGTTCTTGACCTGAGCTGACTTCGGTGCCGAGGCGGGCTTCGGCTTGGCCGGCGTTTCGGGCTTGGTGGCTGTGGTCGGCAGGTTCCCGGCGCCGATCTGCTCGCGGTAGAGCAGGCGCTTGAGGTTCGGGTTGGCTGCCAGGTGGTCTCGCATCTGGCTCTGCCACAGTTGCACTTTGGCGTGTGCCTTGGCGGCGTCCTCCGGGGTCAGCGCCGAGAGCTCGCGTTCCTTCGACTTCCGGATCGAGCGCTCGATTGCACGCTGCCGCTGCCGGGCCTCGTCGCCTTTCGGGTCAGCGGTGGGCTGCTTCGGCAGCTTCGTGATCCCCGGCAGGTACGACCTAACCGAGTGGCGGCAGTTCGGGTGTTGGAAGCCGCTTGCTCGAGCGGAATCGAGCGTCGCCTCTACGTCGATCCGGACCGGCTCGCCGGTGGTCTGGTGCGCCACGGTGATCGAGTCGGTCGGCCCGGAGTCGATCCGGAGCACGCGTCCCTCATGCGGCCGGCAGCGCTCACACTCCTGGCTCTCGTTGCTCACGATCACGAAGGGCAGGCCGAGGCGCTGCTGTTTGTCGGTCTAGCCCTGGACGGCGGCGCGCTGGGTGACCGTGCGCAGCGCCATCTCGACGTAGCTGGACATGCGCCAGCGGCGGCCACGGCGATCGGTGAACGAGGTGACGCCCTGCTCGACTAGGCGAGCGTACGCAAGCTGGGCGGCCTGGCGACGGGTGAGACCGCTCGCGATGCTGCTGGCGGTCGCCGACGTCACGACCTGCCGGTACACGTCCAAGACGTTGCGCAACACGTTGCTGTGCCGCGAGCCGATGTCCTCCACGAGCGCCTGGGCGAGCGCCTCCATGGCGGCCGAGCGGGGCACGACCGCGGTGGCTGCTGCTCCGGCGGCCGCGGTGGCCGACAGCTCGCGCGGGATCTCGCCGAGCACCGACTCGTCGCCGGCGGCGTACGCATCGGCCACGGCCTGCAAAACGCTGGCGGCCAGCTCGTCGCTGATCCGGCTCAGGATCCCCTCGGCCGCACCGCGCAGCTTCGCAAGTGCAACGAGGCGCTCGACCGCCCAGTTCGGCGTGTCGATGCCCGCGGCGAGGTAGCGGGTGACGAGCCGGAGCAGGCCCCTCCTCGCCAGCGCGGTACAGGTCGGTGGTGGCGCGGACGAATTCAGCGATGCGGTCGGGGTCAACGGCCACGACTTACTCCTCCGGATCGTCCTGCTCCTCTGCGTCCTGGTCCTCGGTGCCGGGCGGTGGCGTGTTGCCGGCCGCACCCGCGAGGATCACCTCCGGGTCGGCGCCGCCGCCCATCTCCTCCTGGATCTTCTTGACCTCCACCGCGACCTCGGGGTCTTCCCAGCCGGGGTGGGCCATGCGGACGGCGGTGTCGATCGAGATGGCTTGGGCGGCGCGGTAGAGCTGCACGGTCCGGGCTATGGTCTCGGGTGATTCGGAGACGCTGTCGCCGAACTCGACGTTGGGCCGCTCCGGTGCCGGCCGGGAGAACGCGACGGCTTCGAGCTCCAAGAGCAGCTCGACCGCGTCGGCGACGCCGGGCTTCCACGCACCGGCAATCCGCGCGCCCCGGGTGGTGAAGCTGAGGCGCTCGCGGGCCTGGGCTTCGGTGGCGGTCATCGCGACGTCGCCGCCCTCTTCGCCGAGGGTCTGCGAGGACAGGCCAGCGTGACGCATCGCGACCTGCTGAACCTCGTTGGCGGTGGCCTGGTGCTCCTGCCAGCGAATCGCGAACTGGTTCGGGGTGATGGCCGCGCCGGACTGCTGGCCGGGCATCATCTCCAGCTGGGTGAAGATCTCCCGCTCGGCGTCGAAGGTGGCGCCCTGGCCGGGGCCGTTCGAGGCCAGCATGTACGACGGGACGGTGATGCGGCTGCGGGCAAGGCGGACATCGCGCATCCAGGACGTCCACACGTCGTCGAGGGCGTCGAACCACTGTTCGTTGCCGTCGAAGTCGCTGCGGCCGAAGTACTTCAGGCTGCCGTTGGTGCGCCAGCTGCGCTGCGGCCCCGAGTTGGGGATCCGCACCACGTCGAGCCGGTCCAGGCCGGTCGGCTGGGCGCTCTCTTCGTCGATCAGGTCGGCCAGGTGCGCGGTTGCGGCGTAGTCGGTGAGCGGGACGGCTCGGCCGAGTTGGGCGCTGGTGCCCTCGTGCACGGCGTAGACGATTCGGCCGGCGCCGTTGATGACTTCGTGGTGTTCGAGGAGCCGGACGTGGGTGTCGCCGTCGACGATCAGCATCGACCAGAAGGTGACTTCGATCAGCTTGCCCCAGCGGATCGTGGGGGCTGCGCCGTCGGCGTGCACCGTGGCCAAGAACGCCCGGTCGGGGTAGACGTCGCGGTCGATCACCGGCCGCAAGTAGATGTCGCTGAGCACGCTGTTCGCCTCGGCGGCCTGCAAGAGCAGGGTGAAGAGGCCGTCGTAGACCAGCTGGTCCAGGCTCTCCTGAATCTGTGTGCTCTCCACGGTGAGCTTGGGCGGCTCGGAGAATACCAGCCCGGCTGCGGTCGCGGCGAGGTCGGCGGGCGGCGGCACGTGCAGCCGGCCATCACGCCGACCGGCCGGGCGCGGTGCGCCCCACAGCCAGCGGGAGACCATGCCGGTGATGCCGCCGGCGTACTGACCGGACCGGACGCGCTGCTGCGGGGACAACCCTTTGCCGGACGGTCCGCGGCCGGAGTAGTCGGCACGAAGGCCGTCCGGGTCGCCGGTGTACCAGGCACCCCAGTCGCGGTAGGCGTCGTAGGCAGGGGCGACGTGCGGGGGCGGCCAGGCGCCGCCGGTGGGGCTCGGCACCAACCCTCCTCCTCGTTATTACTTCGAACGCCGTATTGTCTGAATATGGCTAATTGTCAAGTGATGCGTTGCCCACGAGCAGGCGAAACGATCTTCGCTACGGACGGCGCGACCGCCATGAGGCGCGAATTTTGGGTTTGCCAGCAGCACCTGGCCGCGATCGAGGGTGGCGCCGCATGGTGCATCGAAAACCTCGGTTCAGATGGGTCCGCCATTTTGATCGGTGACGACGTCATCGCTGGTGACCTTCTCTTCCATGGATTTCGGATGAGCTGGGAAACCTCACCGAGTTCAACGGCGACTCCACGCCGTGTTCTCTCTTTGATTGCAAAGAGCGCTGGCGGCTCGGAGGAGTCATTGACATTCGTGATCAGCGATGAGCAACTCCGCGAACTGGCCAAAGACCTCACCTGGCACCTGCAAGGTGGAGGCGAGAAGGGCTAAAGATCAGGCTGCAAGGTCTAGGGCGCCCCTCACCAAGGGGAGCTACAACACCTCAGGGGCCTTGATCGCGTATCGGCCGGCGTCGAGTGAGTGGTCGCCGACCTTGACCGGCTTGTCCTCGCCCAGGAGCGCGGCTTTCTCGTCCCAGACGTAGCCGCCGATCTCCTCGATCCAGCCGGCGCACGACTCGTGGACGAAGCGCAGGCCCTCGGAGAGGAGCGAGGCGATGAGACGGATGCCGTCGAGGACGGCGTTGTCGGCGGGGCCGGGGTGATGCCGTCGCGGAACAGCTGGGTCGAGAACGACGCGGCTGACGGGTCGACGCAAACCCAGTCCGGGCGGACGCTCAGCTGCTCAAGCCAGCCCCGCAGGCGGACCGAGTACTCGGCGTCGGTCAGCAAACACTGCTGTTTCTTCGAGTCCCAACACCACTCACGCGTCAGGTACATGCGCCCGTCCACGCCGATGCCCAGGAGCAGGCCAGCGAACGGGTTGGTGGTGCCGTAGTCCACGCCCAGGGAGATCCACCGGGTGATGCCCGGCAGCGTCTTCACGACGTGCTTCGCCGGGTCCCACATGTCGTAGACGGTGCCCTCGGCGACGCACCCACTCGCCGAGGATGTTCCGACGGTAGTAGAGGCCGGTGTACTGGCGCCGGTACCCTGCTTTGACCCGCTCGGACAGCACCGGGTTGTCGTCGAGCAGGAACTTCAGCACGTACCAGTCGCCGGCCAGCTCGGCGCCCGGAAGCGCGCGCTCGATGCCCTCGGTCATCAGCCAGTGCCGGGGGTTGTCCGGGTTGGTGTTGCCGAAGATCTGCGCGCCGTCAACGGAGCAGCGGCCGAGGAGCTGCTCATGGAACGGCTTCTGCATCAGCGACCACTCGTCGACATACGCGTCCCGGCAGGTCATGCCGCGGAGACGTTCCTCAGACTGGGCGTTGTTGAACGTGATGACCTCGACCTGCTGGCCGAGGATCATCGCGGTCGGTGTGCCCCGGGTGTACAAGGTGGCCTTGGCGAGCGGGCCGAAGAGGACCGGGTCACGGAGCGGGTTGAAGATGTTCCGGACCGCGGTGTCGTACGTCTTCGCCGTGACGAGTAGGTCGCCGGTCTTCGGGGTCTTGGGGTTGGCGATGAACATCAGCCAGCGCAGCAGCCCGGACGGTGTCTTGCCGGAGCGGATGGCGCCCTCGGCGAGGTTGACGAAGAAGTTGCTCTCGCAGACGTACTCGATCTGCTTCTCCGACAGCGGCAACTTACGTAAATAGATCATGTTGCTCTCTGCCCGCGTTGCTTGCTCACGCCAAGATCAAGGAGTGGAGAACGGTCAGAGTCGGCGCAGAGGGATCGCCCTCGTAGGAAACGTGATCACCAACGTTGTAGCCAACCTCGTCGCGGCTGCAGTCATCTACCTCGGCGGAGTCATGATCGGCTTGTTTCCGCGTGAGCCGAAGGCCGTCGCATCGGCTGTAACAGCGGTTTTGTTAGCTGCGGCCTACGGGGCAATGCTGGCGACTCGCTTGCTCCGGCAGGAGTCGAGGCGTTCAGCGAGAGCGGTTGGCCTGGTGTTTTTTAGCGGATCGCTCGTCATCGCAAACATCGGAGGAGTCGAGACAGACCCTTTCATCAACAGCCCGCTAGGCCTCGCCTGGGCCTCGATCCTTCTCCTCGGTGGCATCACGCTTGCGATCTTGAGATTGCGCCACCGTAAGCGTGTGCTGGCCGACGGTCGCAAGATCAACGGCCTGTCCTGGTACGAGCCTCGATAAGCGCCTCGATAAGCGCCTCGCGCAAGTCGGTCAGCATGGAGCGGTCGTCTTCGTGGCCGGTGGCCTTGTCATACTCGGCGAGCTTGAGCGCGGTGTTTGCGAGCGCCTGGATGGCGGTGGCGATGTCGCGCTTGTCGTGGAACGGCGGCTCGTCGTGCTGGACCTCGTTGTAGTCGTTCTCCTTGCCGCCGAAGTTGAAGACCTTCGTCGGGGCGAACATCTGCGCCATGAGCTTGCCGGCTGCGTCCGGGGCGTTGAGTTGGAGCTCGGCACGGAGGGCGGCGCCGTCGGCCTTCTTCGCCGCGGTGGCGGCGGCGGTGCGGGTGCGCTCGAAGCTTAACGGCGGGTCGTGTTCGGCGCAGATTTTCGAAATCGTCCTGCTGGAGCGGCCCAGCTCGGTGGCGATCGCGTTCCGCGACTTGCCCTTGGCGTGGAGCCCAACAACGCGTTGCCGGTCGGCGTCGGTCACGGGCGGGTGTTTGGCCATGGTCACCTCACCGCGCTGTCACCTCGCCGTAGGGATTTGAAAGAGAGCGTTCCACCGGTTGAGCTGGGCGCATGTTGAGGCTCAGCACCAAGTTACGGCGAGGTGCGGGTCCGGCTCGGCCGACGGTCGACATCCTCCAAATGAGATCTCGCCGAGATCTTCGTGCACCAAAGTGCCCTTTGCCGAGGCGCTATCACGGTCACTGGACACAACGCTGGTATCCACAGAAATGGATCTTGTCCACAGGCAAGGGGTGTGCGATGGACATCACCTGGTCGTGGAGACCAATCAGCGACGGCGTTTGGTAAGAGAGACGCAACGCAGAAAGGAGGCCTGTCTCATGACAAGACCTTCACCCGTACGGCCACCTTGAAGGTCACAGATACCTCACACCCACAACTCCTGCATGAGCCGGGATGGGGGGCCAGTTACGGTGTTCAACAGCGCCGCGAGGTCTTCATCAGAGATAGCAAAGATGAAGACGGCCCGCTGGCGGGCGGGCCGTCGTGGCGTCGATCCACGCAATGCCTTCTCGCGAGCGTTACTGCAGGAGTGACATAGCCAAAGTACCCAACGCAGCGACGCCCGGTCACGGTATCCCCGATCACGGCTCGCCAACGGTTCACCAGAGCAAGGTCAGCGCGATCGCGTTGACCACGGCCGGCGCCTCAGTCGCTGGCATCCTCGGCGCTGCGGCATTTGGGGCGGTTTCTGAGCGAGTCGCCATCGTTGCCTTGATTGTCTTTGGCGCGGTCATGCTCGGCGCGCTCATCGTGGCTGGCATGTTCATCACGCGTCGTTGATCCGTTCGCTGGTGCGGGCCGGCCTCCGGGTAGGCCCGCACCAGCAACCAGTCCTCAGCGCAGACGTGGTCAAGGGTCAGCCTCACCTCGATGTTGAAATTCGAGGTGGCGCATGGGCAATGGTGTTGCGGCTCTTGCCTTCGGCGTGGAGCTCGGCAACGCATTGCCGCTCTTTTTCAGTGACGGGCGGGTGTCCTCGGGTCATGGTCACCTCACTGGGGATGGCACCTCGTCACTGCTATATGTACGAGCGCGGCGACCAGAGTTGGCGCCGTGACCCGGCTTTATCAAAGCTCCCATTCAGGACAAATCGTTTTCGTATACCCTAATGGGTATATGTTTCATCCTGATGAAACAGCAGGTCAAGTGCCCTATGAGGCGGCTCGCCCGCTCACGCAGCGTAATAGGATGTCGGCGACGAAACCATGATGACAACTGATTTCAACAAGGCAATCGGTCATCTAGAGGTCGCCACTCGGGTCGAGACGTTAGGACTCGCCTTGCGATATCGAGCTCGTGAACCACCGACAAAGCGGAGCGGCCCGCCTGCCAGCGGGCCGCCCGTGTCGCCGCCTCAAGAACTGCCCGGTCAAAAGCAAGTAATGAAAGGACGACATGCCACATTCAACCAGCACCAACTCGGCACGTCATGGAAACGATGGCGGTTCGCCGACGTCTCACCGCAGCAAGGTGGGCACATACGCGTTGCGCACGGCGGGCGTGTCTGCGGCGGGCATCACCGGAATTGTCGGCGCTGGCGCGTTCGGCGCGGTTTCTGAGCGGGTCGTCATCGTCGCTTTGATCGTCTTCTGCGTGATCATGGTCGGTGCCCTCGTCGTGGCCGGCATCTTCATCACACGCCGCTGAGCTCGTCTGGTGCGGGCCGGCTTCCCGGTCGACCCGCACCAGCAACCCGCTTCGACCAAGAGCAGGGCGCCGCTGTTGGGCGCGACTTGCCGAGACTGCCCGGCACCTGGCCCATCCGCCCCCGGACGCACAACAGCCCGGGAGTAATAACTCTCCGGGCTGTGGGCACAATTCTGCCGCGGCCAGTTCCCCCAAAGATCGACTCAGCGTCAACCGCAACGCTGGACACGCCCTCCGCGACGGATCCGGGCGTCGATGCCTGCGGCGGCGGTGAGCGGGTGCCGGACCTGGGGCCGGCCCGCCTCGTCTGTCATGCGCACGCCACGCAGTTGGCCACGCTCTTACCACCGCCGGACGGCTTTCTCGGTGCGGCCGCGGCCGAGGTGGTCGGCGATCTCGGCGGCGGTTCCCCACATCTCGCCGTCCAGCTCGATCACGCTGCGACGCTCCCGAGCACGTCAGCCCGAGGCCAGGCTGCGCCGCACGTCGGGCACTCGATCACCCGGGCGGCCAGCGGCGGCGAGAGGCGCATCATCAGGCCGGTGGTGTCGCAGTCGGGGCAGGGGATGCGCGGCACTAGCTGGCGGTCGTGGCCGTTGCGGATTTGCCGGCGAATCCGGCCGTCGAGGCGGTCGGCGAGGATCCGGGTGGCGTCGGCGGCCCGGCTCATGCTCGGCACCGCGGCGACGAACCGTTCTAGGGTGCCGCCACTGGCCGGCGGCAGGTGCTTGGCAACGCCGTCCAGCTGGTCGCTGACCTCGTCGAGAAGGGACTGCCAGCGGGTTGGGCCGGTCGGTGCCGATGGTGCCGACTGCGTCGCCCGTGGGGTCGCCGTGGCCGCCCAAGGCGTGCCAGCGGCCGAAGGTTGGGCTCTTCAGCGGCTCGAAGCGGGCGGCGCGCTCGATCCGGATGGCGCGGTGTCCTCGTCGTAGCGGTCAACGAGGGCGTCCATCGAGGTGCAGAGCGTCCAGAGGGCGGCGCTGGCGCGGAGCTGGGCAGGGTGGAGCTGGTCGGTCACGCCTGCTCCCGGGAGACGAGCGCCGGTCGTACCCGTAGACGTTCATGAGCCGCACCAGGCTGGGCAGGGACGGGTTGTTCTTGCCTCGCGCGTAGTGACCGAGCACGGATACGTCGACGCTCGCGCGGTCGGCCAGCCGGCGGCGGGTGAGCTGGTGGAGGTGGCGGAGGTCGGCGAGGGCAAGGCCGATGTCTTCGGGGTTGGCGATGCGGATCATGCCGGGGGTGGGCACCAGGGCGAGCACAGCAGTCAGGGCGGCCTGCCAGCACCTGTACCGCGGCGGGTGTCGTCGTTGGGTGGCTTTCTGGTAAACGTGCTCGGGCCACGGCGCGGGCTACGGCGGTCTCAGCGGCGCAGCGGTGCGTTTGATAGCGGATTATGCGGTGCCTTCGCGGGCCTGATGGGCAACTCGGGCTGCCTCGCGTCGGGATGCTGCGGCAGCGATCTCGATCTCGGCGGCGGTACGCCGTGGGCCGGGTACGCCGATGGGAAAGATGCCGCGCTGTGGGGCTGTGCCGGATTCACCGTCTCCGGGGACGAGCCGGAGTTCCGGGCCGCTCTCGCGCTCGCTCGCATGCGGGAGTGACTCACCCTGTTGGTCTTGGGCTGGGGTAAGCGGCTCGGAGAGTGAGCGATCTGAGTTGAGTCCCGACGGCGTAGTCGGCGGGAGCCGCGGGGGGTCTGGGGGCGGCGCGCCCCCAGTGGGCGGTTCCCGGGAGGGTTCTCGGGAGGTTCGTGGGTGGTTCGGGGGCGCTGCGACCACACGTGTGCGCTCAGGATCCACACGTGCGGACGCAGGATCCACACGCTGCTCTTTCAGCCGCTGGCGGCGGGCCCGTCCACGAGTGGCATTTGTCCCTTTGCGACGCTCGATCGCGGCCTCGAGGCTGAGCAGTTGCAGTCAGCGCTTGCCGTGGCCGTCGAACGTGCGGAGAACGCGGAATCGCTTGTCCGGGATGATGACGAACAATGCAGGCAGTCATCGATTCGACAGCGGACATGCGTGGAGCTGCGGAGGTTCGCTGCGCCACTGGCAGGCGAAAGCTCAGGCGGCTCCCAGGCGGCATGATCGACATGGCGTGGTGGCATCCGGCTTCCTCGGCGTCGTCTTCACCTGAGCGACGTTTCGATCGCGCGTGGCCGGACGTCTTGACCTGAAGGTCAGCGAGCAGCCCGGTGACGAAGCCCGCGGCCGACCGGTGGGGTTCGATGCGGCGCGGGACAGCGAGGGGCTGCTGCGTGAGGTCAAGCCGGGTTATTCGAACCGGCCGCCGCGCCCGAGGCTGAGCCCGCTCAGTGAGCATTTGGCGGAGTTCGCCAAATGCCGCTGATGAGGGGTGATAGGCCGCCGGCTATTCGTAGTGGTATCGGCAGGAGATGATGGTGATCTCGTTGGTCTCGACGGCGTACACCATGCGGTGTTCGTCGTCGATGCGCCGGGACCGGAGCCCCGCGAGGTTGTTTCGGAGGATCTCCGGTTTTCCGATGCCAGGGCCGTCGGGGTCGCGTTTGATGTCGGCGATCAGTGCGTTGATGCGTTTGAGAGTCTTACGGTCCTGAGTCTGCCAGTACAGGTAGTCGTCCCAGGCGTGGTCGGTCCAGCTGAGTTTCACTCCTCGGGCCCAAAATCGCGCTCGGTGGCTCGGCCGGCTCTCCACTGCTCGACGCTTTCCGCGAGGCGCTTTGCGTTGGCGGGGGATCGGAGCAGGTAGTTGGTCTCCATGATCGAGTCCCAGTCTTCCTTGCTCACCAGGACGGCGTTACCGCGCTTGGAGACGATCTCGATCGGGGTGTGGTCCTCGTTGACGCGCTCAATGAGCGGAAAGAGGTATTTGCGCGCCTCGCTGGCGCTGATCGCTGAAGTCACGACGCCTCCAAAGTTGTACCAGATACGGTACCACTTCAGGATGGCCGTCGTGCCCGTTATTGCCGTGCGCCGGGACGGGGGGTGCCACGCCCGTCCTGGTGGCGCATGGTGCGGTGGCTGCCGGCGATCCTTGCGGTCTTGAAACCGTGTCGTTCCAAGGCGCGGACGATCCGCAGGCCGGAGATGGAGGGGATCGGGGGCATCAGGCGGCGATGGTGATCGACAGCTCCCGTGGGGCGCCGAATTCTTCGATGAGCCCGGTAGGTGCCTCGCGGAGGTCCTCCAGTGCGGCCTCTTCGGTGTCGCCTTCGCCGTGGGCTCCGAGGCCCGGACGCATCTGGGCGTGGGCGCAGCAGACGCCATTCTCGTCGCGCTCGACGACGACCGGCACAGTTACCGTGCGAGAGCCGACCATGAGCTCACGATAGCGCGGGCGGGCGACTGTCAGTCCCTCGTGACTGTCCCTGTCTGCGTGAACTGGTCAAACGCTCCGGGAGTGGGTTGCCGGTGATGAGGATCGGGTGGTTCGCATGGCGCAACGTCCACCCCACGTTGATCTTTCATGCGAACCACCGCCCGGTGGTTGGCTGTCGTCGGTTGCTGGCGCTGCGCTGGAGGCGGTTCTCTATCCTGCGCGGGTGTCTTCGCTCAGTGGTACCGAGCTCGATGCCTTGGTCGCCGAGGTTGTCGTGGATTGCTACGACAAGCATGAGCAGCTCAGTGGTGTCTTCGTCATGATCGAGGACAATCTGGCGGTGCCTTTCGGTACCGAGGTTCTCGGTGTGCCGGTGGTGGTCCGGAAGATGGATCTGCGTTCGTCGGGGATCGTGGCGATTTGTCATCGTGGGCGGCTGCGGCAGGCGATCGGGATTTTGGATCGGCCGTTGCCGGATCCTGCGCCGGATGGTGCGCAGTGGATCGAGGCCTACCGGTGGTGGGCGGGGGCGCAGTGAGCGAGTACCAGTATTACGAGTTCGTGGCGCTTGATCAGGCGTTGTCAGCGAAACAGCAGGGCGAGTTGCGGGCGGTGTCGTCGCGCGCCCGGATCACGTCGTCGAGTTTCGTCAACGACTATCAGTGGGGCGATCTCAAGGCTGACCCGGCCAAGTGGATGGAGCGCTACTTCGACGCGCACCTGTATCTGGCGAACTGGGGCACACGGCGGATCACGCTTCGGCTGCCCAAAACGGTGCTCGACCCGGCGACGGCGTCGAGGTTCGGCGTCGGTGAGTCGGCCGGCTCGTGGGCTACTCGTACCCATGTGATCCTCGATCTTTGTAGTGAGGATGAGGACGGTGACGAGGAGTGGTGCGACGAGGAGGGACGGCTCGCGGCGATCGTGCCGGCCCGGGCGGAGCTGGCCGGTGGTGATCGGCGGCTGCTGTATCTGGCCTGGCTGCTGTGTGTGCAGAACCGGGAACTGGACGATGACGTGCCGGAGCCGCCGGTCCCGGCGGGGCTGGCGAAGCTGAGTGGGCCGTTGCAGGCTCTGGCAGATTTCCTTCGCCTGGATCCCGATCTGCTGGATGCGGCGGCAGCGGCGAGCCGGCCGCTGGTCGAGAAGAATCCCTCCGCCGCCGAGCTGCGTCGCTGGGTGACGGATCTGCCGGTGGCGGACAAGGACGAGATGCTGCTGCGGGTGTTGCGTGACGACGCCGGGTCGCTGCGGTCGGAGTTGCTGCGGACGTTTCGCGGTGTGACGGAGGAGCCGCCTGCCGGCGAGCGGCGGACCGCCGGGGACCTGCTCGCTGTCGCTGAGGAACGCTGGGCTGCACGGCAGCAGCAGAAGCGGGAGCGAGAAGCGGCCGAGCGTCAGCGTCGTGAGGAAGCGGCCGCTGCGGCTCGCGAGCAGCGCTTGGACGAACTGGCACGGAACCCGGTTCGGGCCTGGGACCAGGCGGACGAGTTGATCGCGACCAAGCGTCCGAAGGACTATGACGCCGCGGTGACCCTGCTTTCGGATCTTCAGGCGCTTGCGGTACGGGAGGGTGAGATCTTCGAGTTTGCGGAGCAGATGATGCGGCTGCGGGAGCGTCATGCCCGCAAACCGAGCCTGATCGACCGTTTCGATCGTGCCCGGCTTGACTGAGTCGGCTGTCGGGTTCGCGGCGCCTGGCGTGTGAAGATTGGCCGGTGGTGTCCGTTGACGCGGTGACTGATGACGAGGTCGCTCGGCTGCGTCGTGAGCTGGAGCGGTTACGGTCGGAGAACCATCGGCTGTCGCGCCTGTTGGAGCTGCGGGGCCAGGACACCGCTCCAGCACCGGAGCAGCTTGCCGCGATGGCCACGCCGGGGCCGGTCACGATGGCGTCTCCGGTGCCGGAGAAGCTGGCGTTCTACGCCAGCCTGTTCCGGACGCGGCGGGATGCTTATGCGAAGCGATGGGAGAACCACCGGCTCGGTACGGCGGGGTGGTCTCCCGCTGTGGCGGGTGGCTGGCGCAAGGGGATGGACCGGCGCACGGCGGCCTATCTGCCGCTCACCGCGGAGGTGGTTGCCGCCCATCTGGTCGGTGACGTGTTCATGGGTCTGTATCCGCTGTTCACCGACAACACCTGCCAGTTCTTGGTCGCGGACTTCGACGGGAGTACTGCGATGCTCGATGCGCTGGCCTATTGCAAAGCCGCCCGAGTCAGCGGTATCCCGGCGGCTTTGGAGATTTCCCAGTCAGGACGTGGGGCGCACGCTTGGGTCTTCTTTACCGACCCGATTCCTTCTGCTACGGCCCGATCGGTGGGAACGGTCCTGGTGCATGAGGCCATGGTGCTGCGCGGCTCGATGGACCTGCGTTCGTACGACCGGTTGTTCCCGAACCAGGACATCCTGCCCGACGGCGGCCTCGGCAACCTGATCGCAGCGCCGCTGCAGGGTCGGCGCCGCAAAGACGGCCTCACGCTCTTCCTCGACCTGGCGACCCTGGAGCCACACGAGGATCAGTGGACTTTCCTGTCGGTCCTCGACCGGCTCAGCCCAGGCGACGCGGAAAGAGTGGCCCGTCGCGCGAAACGGGCCGTCGTCGGCGCCGGTGTGGCGAAGATGAGCAGGTCGGATGCCACCAAGGTTCACCCACCGCTGCCAACGACGGTGCAGGCAGATCTTGCGGCGGGACTGAGTATCGACGCTTCGCAACTGCCAGCGGCCGCCCTCTCCACGTTCAAGCACGCGGCCTCGCTGGCTAATCCGAAGTTCTACGAGTTGCAGCGGCTTCGCAAGTCGACCTGGGACACGCCACGGTTCCTTCGCGGGTACGACATCACGCTGGACGGCCGTCTGGTTCTGCCGCGCGGGTTGCGGCACGCTGTCGGACGAATCGTTGAGGACGCCGGATCCCGGCTGGTGATCACGGATACGCGGGATGCCGGCAGGGAGATCGAGGTCGCTTTCACCGCCGAGCTGACTACCAGGCAGAGTGCCGGGGTGAGTGCGATGCTCGCCCACGACGACGGCATGCTGGTTGCTCCACCGGGCTCCGGCAAGACCGTCATGGCCTGCGCGATGATCGCCGAACGCGCCACCTCGACCCTGATTCTCGTCGATCGCAAAGCGTTGGCCGAGCAGTGGCGATCACGCATCAAGCAGTTCCTCGGCGTACGGCCGGGGCAGATCGGCGGGGGCCGGCGCAAGCTCACCGGTGTCGTGGATGTCGCGATGCTGCCCTCGCTGGCCCGGCGTGCCGACGTCGCGGACCTCACCGCCGGGTACGGGCACGTGATCGTCGACGAATGTCACCACCTTGCCGCCGCCGCGTACGACCATGCGGTCAAACGGATCGGTGCGCAGTTCTGGCTCGGGCTCACCGCGACACCGGCTCGCCGGGACGGCCTGGGGGAACTCGTGACCTGGCAGCTCGGCCCTGTTCGGCACACCGTGACCGACGAGGATCCGGATACGCTCGCCGCCGTCTGGCAGAAAGAGGCCGGTCCGCGCCGCCTGTTTTTCGTGCACGAGACCCGGTTCCGGGCTGATGAGGAGGACCTGTCGTCGCCGGGCGCACTGGCGGCCGTGTACCGCTCCCTGATCGGGGATGAAGCACGAAACGCCCAGATTGTCGACGATGTCGCGGCTGCCATCGCCAAGGGGCGTAACTGTCTCGTGCTGACCCGCCGGGTTGCCCATGTTGGATCTCTGGCTTCGCTCCTCGCGGACCGCGGACATCAAGCACTTCTGTTGCAGGGTGGAATGACTGCCGCGGATCGGCGTGCTGCGGTCGATCGGCTCGCCGAGGCGGAGGCCGGCGACGGGATCCTGGTTATCGGCACCACGCCGTTCATCGGCGAAGGTTTCGACGCACCTGTACTCGACACCCTGTTCCTGGCCGGGCCGATCTCCTTCGACGGTCTCCTGGTCCAGTGCGCCGGCCGGGTCATCCGCGCGGCGCCCGGAAAGGACGTCGCGGAGGTGCACGACTACCACGATCCGGCGACGCCGATCCTGGCCGTTTCGCTGCAGCGTCGTATGCCCGGCTACCGGGCGCTGGGCTTCGTCAAGCCGTAGCGGTCTTTCGGATTTTTCGAATATCGGTAGGCCGGCCCCCATGTCGAGCACCCTGCGTGAACGGACCGTTCTGCCGCCGGAAAACCCCGCCGACCTGGTGCGCTTCGCGCGGGGTCTGGCCGACGCCGAGCCCTCCGCGCGAGCGAAGCTGGTGGGCCCGGACGGTTCGCAGCTCGACATCCCGGCCGAACTCTACGAACTGCTGCGCGATGTCGTCGGTGCCCTGTCGCAGGGTGTGGCAATCTCGATCGCCCCGCACAACACGATGCTGACCACCCAAGAAGCCGCTGACCTGCTCAACATCTCACGACCCACGCTGGTCCGCCTGCTCACCGACGGCGAGATTCCGCACAGCCTGCGCGGTCGGCATCGACGAGTCCTGCTGCGTGACATCCTCAACTACTCCGAACGCACTCGCACCGAACGCCACCGCGCCTTGGACCAGATGGCCGCCGATGCCGAGGACGACGACCTGTACGAGATCACCCGGGACTCCCCGCCGTCGAGGTGACAGCCGGTCATGGTGGCGTTCCCGGCGTTCCTTGACACCTGTGTGCTCCACCCCGGCTTGACCATGGACGTGCTCCGGCACAAGGCCGCGTGCTATCGGCGAGCGCCGAACACCGTGCCGGAGGTCCTCGTCCTTCTTCAGCGCACCGGCGTGCCCGGATTCGCGGCTGAAGTGCGACGTCATCTTGGTCCCCCGGCCTGGTAGCGCAGCCGTGACCCCCAGATCCCGCGTGGCGGTGGTGTGCTGGATGCGTCGGTCCAGGTCGCGGCGCGTCGCCAGTGGTGTCTACTTTGAACGCGGACGGGCTTTTCGGCGTGGGCGATCGCCGCGACGATCCCGACTCGCCTCGCGGACACTCCGCGAGCTGTGCCTTGCGTCCCGTTACGAGGCGACGCGATCGCGGATGCTGTCGAGCACCGCCTCCGCCGCCCAGGCAGCGGCGTCGGCGATGTCTCGCCGGTCCATACCGAACTCGCGGCGGAACGTCACCCAGGTCCCCGCGGAGTCGAGGTGCGACAGCGCCGCGATGACCGCCCTGCGCTGCGCCGCGTCGAGGGATGGCACCTCGGCATCCAGCAGCCGCTCGAGGTGCGCCCGGTCGGGCGATGGCGCCGCGCCGCTCACGCCGCGCATCGCCGTCTCGGCGACGACATGCGCGAGCTCCGGCCGCAGGTCGTAACGCTGCATCGCGTCGCGGATCGCGAGGGGGATGTCGAAGATCGAATGCGACTCCTCGCGGGCGAACAGCGTCGTCTCGATCCACGCTGCGGTCGCCAGCAGCAGGTCGACGCGCGTGGGATAGTTCCGGAAGACCGTGCGCTCGGCGATGCCGGCTCGGCGCGCGATGACCCGGTACGACACGTCGTCGCTGCCGAGCTCCTCGATCAGTTCGGCGTAGGCGGCGAGGATCGACGCTTGCGTGCCGCTCAGCTCCGGGACCGCACTCGACCCGGTCACGACTCTGCCCGCGTCCCGTCGGGCAGCTTGGCAAGCACGTTGTCGACGGCGCGATCGAACGCGTCGCAGATCTCGCCGGCATCCATGTCGAAGCCCGTGCGCAGGCGCGCCCAGAACATCGCCGACGAGAAGAAGCGCAGGGATGCCGCGATCCGCCGCTGGTCCCGCCGGTTGAGCGTCGGCGCCGCCACGTCGAGCATCGCCTCGATCGCACGTGTGATGTAGGCCGGCTCGATGTCGAGCGTCGGCGAGATCGCGGACGCCCGTGCGCCGACGTACGCGTAGGCGGGCAACGTGTCGAAGGCCCGGAAACGCTCGTGCACGGCGGCCCGGAAATCGGACACGGTCACGAACGGCGGCAGCGGGAAGCGGGTCTGCTCGATCCAGTTCGAGAGCGCGGCGAGCAGGTGCGCGCGCGTCGGGTACTGGCGGTAGATCGTGCGCTCCGAGATGCCGACCTCGTCGGCGAGGGCACGATAGGAGATGTCGTCGAAGGTGCGCTCGCGCAGCAGCACCGCCGCGCTCGCGAGAATCGCGGTCGCGGTGTCGACCGGCTCCTCCATCACGTCTCCCTCTGTCGGGCGGCCGTCCGGTACGGGGGACCGGTGGCTTCCGGCGGGAGCACGTAGTCATCGGAATCGTCGAGCGTGAGCGCGAGCGACGAGACGTACTGCACTTCGCCGTGCGGTCCCCGCTCAGCCGAGGCCAGCATATCCGGCCGCTCAAAGGTGTACCCCGTGACGTGACAGCGGAGCCGCTCGCCCGAGGGGTTGCCGTTCTCGTCGAACCGGGGAGAGTCGATGCCGTCGGAGCGGCGGCGCAGGTAGTAACGCCCCCGCGTGGCGAGGGCCATGACAGGCGTGGCCACGAACGCGACGCCGATCGCGATGAGCACCGAGAACGGCTTGAGGGCAGCGCCGAATACCCCGGCGAACGCGAGCAGCGACAGCACCGAGGCGAGCCCCACCGAGACGGGCCCGACAGGGTTCCAGTCGTGCAGCATGCCGCGGCGGAATTCGGGGAAACGCGGCGAGATACGCAGCACCCACTTGTTGATCGCGATATCGGTGGCGATCGTCACGAGCCAGGCCATGACGACGTTCGCGTAGAGGCTCAGCACGAAGGAGATGAGGGTGAAGACGTCGAGCATCATGAGCACGTAGGCGATCACGAGGTTGAACAGCACGAAGATCGTGCGACCCGGGTAGTGCTTCGCCACCCGGGTGAAGACGTTCGACCACGCGAGCGAACCCGAGTACGCGTTCGTCACGTTGATCTTCACCTGCGCGACCACGATGAGCACCAGGGCGAGGACGATCGCGAGCCAGTCGGGGAGGAGGGTCTGGTACATCACGACGAACTGCTTGGCCGGTTCGGTCGCCTGGCGCCCGAGAGTGGGTTCGACCTTCACGAGCAGGTAGACGGCGAGGAACACTCCGATCACCTGTTTGGTACCGCTGAAAATGACCCAGCCCGGGCCGGCGAACACGAACGAGGTCCACCACGAGCGGACGTTCGACGGCGTACGCGGCGGCATGGCGCGGATGTAGTCGATCTGCTCCGCCAGCTGGGGGGTGAGTGCGAAGCACACTGCCGCACTCGAGACCACGGCGCCGAAGCTGATCGAACCGTCGGAGTCGCCGGTGAACGACGTGAAGGCGCGTACCGCCTCGGGGTCGGAGACGACGATCCACAGCAGCGGCAGCAGGGCGAGGGCGAGCCACAGGGGCGTGGTCCAGAACTGCAGGCGTTCCAGCGCACGCATGCCGTAGATGACGATCGGGATCACGACGACGGTGGAGATCAGATAGCCGAGCCATAGCGGCATCCCCGTCGCCAGCTGCAGCCCCTGCGCCATGATGGCGCCCTCCAGGGCGAAGAAGATGCAGGTGAAGCCCGCGAAGATCACCGTCGTGATGATGGAGCCGTAGTAGCCGAATCCCGAGCCGCGGGCGATGAGGTCGAGGTCGAGGTTGTAGCGGGCGGCGTAGTAGGCGACGGGCACGCCCACGATGACGATGATGACCGACGCGAACACGATGCCGAGCACGGCGTTGGAGGTGCCGTGGTCGATGCCGATGCTCGCGCCGATCGAGAAATCGGCGAGGAACGCGATGGACCCGAGCGCGGTCGCGCCGACGGAGGCCGCGCTCCAGCGCCGGAAAGTGCGTGGCACATAACGGAAGGCGTAGTCCTCCAGGCTGTCCTCTGCGGCCGCGCGCGCGTTGTCCGTCGACACAGTGGCATCCCCTAAGGCACCTTGCGTTGGGGCATACTCCCTATCCTGTGTTACGACGGCATTGCTGGCGTGGGTCATGCCGGCTCAGATCGCCATGGCGGCCCGCACGGTGGAGGTGGCTGTCATGCCACCCACCCCGGTCTGTGTGACGAAGCCCGAGGCGAGTACGACGTAACGCTCGGCAGCTTCGAGGGCGAAGCCGATGTGTTGCTCGACGAGCAGGACATCGATGCCCTCCGCGGCGAGCTGCATGATGGTCTGCTCGATCTCGGCGACGATCGTGGGCTGGATGCCCTCGGTCGGCTCGTCGAGGATGAGCAGCTTCGGCTGGGTGATCAGGGCACGGGCGATCGCGAGCTGCTGGCGCTGCCCGCCGGAGAGCAGGCCGGCCTTCCGTGCGGCGAACTGCTCCAGTGCGGGGAAGCGGGCCATCTGTGCGTCGATGAGGGCCTTGCCGCCCCGGCGCCCGTCGGCGACGAGCTGCAGATTCTCCAGCGTCGTGAGCTGGCCGAACGACTGCTGACCCTGCGGCACGTACGCCATGCCGCGACGGACGCGCTGGTTGGGGGCGAGCGAGGTCACGTCCTCGCCGTTGAACAGCACCCGGCCCTTCGACGGCTTGATCAGGCCGATCGCGAGGCGCAGCAGGGTCGTCTTGCCGGCGCCGTTGTGGCCGAGCACTGCCACCACTTTGCCGGCCGGCACTGTCACACCGTGCAGCACCCGCGTGCGCCCGTAACCGGCCTCGATGTCGGTGAGCTCCAGCATGTCAGTCCTCCGTCCGGTTCTTCGTCGCGGCCACCGGTTCGGGCACGACCGACATGGCGGCCGTGGTGGCGGCGCCCGCGGTGCCGAGGTAGACCTCCTGCACCTTGGGATCGGCCTGAACCTCGGCCACCGAGCCCTGCGAGAGCACCTTGCCCTGGTGCAGCACTGTCACGCGGGTGGCGAAGCGGCGCATGAAGTCCATGTCGTGTTCGACCACGAGCACGATCCGCTTCGCCGCGATGCGCTGCAGAAGCTCGCCGGTCGCGGTGCGCTCGTCGTGGCTCATGCCGGCGACGGGCTCGTCGAGCAGCAGCACCTTCGCGTCCTGCACGAGCAGCATCGCGATCTCCAGCCACTGCTTCTGTCCGTGCGACAGGATGCCGGCCTGCGTGGCGAGTTCGCCGGAGAGTCCGGTCTCCTCCAGCGCCTGCTCGATCGACGGGTCGACGCCACGCCGAGCCCGCAGCAGCGAGATCGGCGAACGGTGGCGCCCGGCGGCGATGTCGAGGTTCTGCAGCACGGTGAGCTCGTCGAAGACGCTCGCGGTCTGGAACGTGCGGCCGACCCCGAGGCGGACGATCTTGTGCACCTGCTTGCCGAGTAGCTCCTTCTCGCCGAGCCTCGCCGATCCGGTGCCCTTGGACAGCCCGGTGATGGCGTCGATGCAGGTCGTCTTGCCGGCGCCGTTCGGGCCGATGAGGAACCGGACCTCGCCGGGGTGCGCGTCGAAGGAGACACCACCGACCGCGACGAAGCCCGAGAACTCGACGCGGAGGTCGGTGACGACGAGCGAAGCGTCGGTCATGACCGCACCTCTTCGAGTTCTGCGGCGACGATCACCGGGGTGGGCTGGACGTCCGGCTTCCGGCGGGCAGCGGCGAGCCGGGCGGGCAGCGACGACAGCCCGTTCGGCAGGAAGAGGACGACGACGATGAACAGCAGGCCGAGGATGTAGGTCCAGCCCTCCGGCCAGGTCGAGCCGAGGCTTGACTGTCCCCAGCCGACCGCCATCGCGCCGAGCGCCGGGCCGAAGAGTGATGCGCGGCCGCCGAAGGCGACACCCGCGATCATCAGGATCGAGGCGGCGGCGCCGATCTCGGCCGGGGTGATGATGCCGACGATGGGTACGAACAACGCGCCGCCGATGCTCGCCATCAGCGCGGAGACGATGAAGGCGACGAGCTTGACGTTGGCCGGGTCGTAACCGAGGAAGCGCACGCGCTCCTCGGCGTCCCGGGTGGCGACGAGGAGCTCACCGAAACGGCTGCGGTAGAGCTGCCACACCGCGAGCAGGCACACGATGAGCAGTGCGGCCGCGATGAAGTACACCATGGCCTTGTTCGCCGGGTCGTTCAGTACGAAGCCGAAGAAGTACTTGAAGTCGCTGAGCCCGGTGTCGCCGCCGGTCTCGCGGATCGTGGAACTGATCAGAACGGCCAGCGCGACGGCGAGTGCCTGCGTCAGGATCGCGAAGTAAGCGCCCTTCACACGGCGCTTGAACAGCGCGTAGCCGAGGATGCCGGCCACGATCACGGGCAGCAGCACGATCGCCAGCAGGGTGAACGTCGCGCTGCGGAACGGTTCCCAGAACATCGGGAGCGGCGCGAGCGGGTCGTAGAGCACCATGAAGCCGGGGATCCGGTCACCGGCGGTCTCCAGCGTGAGGTGCATGGCCATCGAGTACGCGCCGAGGGCGAAGAACACCCCCTGCCCCATCACGAGCATCCCGCCCCGGCCCCACGCAAGGCCGATGCCGACCGCGGCGATGGCCCAGCAGCAGTACTTGCCGAGATTGTTGAGCCAGTGATCGGTGAGCATGAGGGGAGCCACCGCGAGGAGCAGGACGGCGAACACCCCGATACCGCTGAGGGAAAGCCATGACTTCGACTTGGTCATGCCAGACTCCTGGTTCGCACCGTGAACAGGCCCTGCGGGCGCAGCTGCAGGAACACGATCACGAGGATGAAGGCGAGCACCTGCGCCAGGCTGCCGGTCGTCCAGTACGCGAAGTACGAGAGAGCGACGCCCACCGCCCACGCGGCGATGATGGTGCCCTTGAGCTGGCCGATGCCACCGGCCGCGACCACGAGGAAAGCCGGGATGATGTACTGCGCGCCCATCTGGGAGTTCGTGCCGCCGATGAGCGACGCCGCCACGCCGGCGACCCCGGCCAGGCCCGATCCGACAAAGAAGGTCAGGCGGTCGATGGCGCGGGTGGAGATCCCGGTGGTCTCGGCGAGGTCCCGGTTGTGCACGGTCGCCCGGATGCGGCGGCCGAACGAGGTGTACTTGAGCCAGGCCGACAGGGCGGCGACGCAGGCGACCGCGAGCACGATGGTGAACAGCTGTCGTAACGGCCAGGCGTAGCCGAGGATGTTCAGCTGCCCGTCGAGCCAGCTGGGCTTCTCCACCGGCACGCCCTGGGACGGGAAGATCTGCAGTGCCGCCTGCTGCAGGATCAGGCCAACACCGACAGTGACGAGGAGGGTGTCGAGGGGCCGGCGGTACATCCATCGGATGATGGTGACCTCCAGCAGGAGACCGAACAGGCCTGCGACGACGAACGCGACCGGCAGCGCGACCGGGATCGACAGGTCGCTGGCTTTGATGACCTGCTGGACGAGGTAGGCGGCGAAGGCGCCGATCATGAGGAACTCGCCGTGGGCCATGTTGATCACGCCCATCTGGCCGAAGGTGAGCGAGAGGCCCAGCGCGGCGAGCAGGAGCAGCGCACCCTGTGCGCTGCCGTTAAGCAGTGGGGCGATCAGTGCGTCCACGTGCTCTCTCCCTGTAGCGGGTTGATGTTCTCCGAGTGCGGGGCCACGCGCCGCAGGCGACGCGTGACCCCGCCGGGCGGTCAGCCCGCTGCGTCCACCAGCTGCTTGCGGACGTCAGCCGGGAACCAGTCGTAGCCCTCGAGGTACGGGTCGGGCTCGATGAACTTGTCGGAGGCCCAGACGACGTCGAACTGGTTGTCCTTGTTGATCTGGCCGATGTGGCCCGGCTTGGAGATGTGGTGGTTCTCGCCGTCGAGCGTGACGGTGCCCTCCGGCGCGTCGAACGTGATCTTGTTCGCCTTCGCCGCGGCGTTCACCTTGTCGACGTCGAACGAGCCGGCTGCCTCGACGAGTGCCTTGTACAGGTACATCGAGATGTAGGCGGCCTCCATCGGGTCGGAGGTGACGCCGCTGCTGTTCGGGTAGGCCTTCCAGCTCTCGATGAACTTCGGGTTGGTGTCGGTCTTGAGCGACTGGAAGTAGTTCCAGGACGCGTAGTTGCCGGTGACCTCGTGGCCCATCGCCGGCGCCTCTTCCTCGGCGATCGACACCGAGATGATCGGCGTCTTCGCGGGGGTGAGGCCGGCGTCGTAGTACGCCTTGACGAAGCCGACGTTCGACGAGCCGTTGATGGTGTTGAAGATGAAGTCGGGCTTGGCCGCCACGATCTTCGCCACCTGGCTGGTCCAGTCGTCCTTGTCGAGCGGCACGTACTCCTCGCCGACGATCTCGATGCCGAGCTTGGCCGCGTACAACTTGATGATCGCGTTCGCGGTCCGCGGGAAGACGTAGTCGCTGCCGGCGAGGAACAGCTTCTTCACGCCCTTGGAGGCGAGGAAGTCCATCGCCGGGATGATCTGCTGGTTGGTGGTCGCACCGGTGTAGTAGATGTTCGGCGACGACTCGAGGCCCTCGTACTGCACCGGGTAGAAGAAGAGACCGTTGAGCTTCTCAACGACCGGCTTCACGGCCTTGCGTGAGGATGAGGTCCAGCCGCCGAAGATCGCGGCCACGCAGTCCTGAGTGAGCAGCTTCTCGGTCTTCTCCGCGAAGGTCGGCCAGTCGGTGGCGCCGTCCTCCTGGACGTACTCGATCTTCTTGCCGAGGATGCCGCCGCTGGCGTTGATCTCGTCGGAGGCCATGTGCAGCACATTGGAGACGGTCTTCTCGGAGATCGCCATGCCGCCGGTAAGGGAGTTGAGGAAGCCGAGCTTGACGGTGCTTCCGGACGTGTCGACGCAGCTGGCCGCCGGGGACGACCCGGCGCCGGCCGTGTCGTCACCGGCCCGGGCGCCACAGCCGGCGAGCACAAGGGCCATGGCCGTACCGAGGGCACCCGTCGCCATAAGCGCGCGCATCCGCTTGCTGGAGTTGGACATATGTGAGAACTCCGTTCCTGGTGAAGGGGGCGATCGTGCGGATGAAAAGTTCAGGGCGAGCCGCCGTTGTCCCGGACTCCACACCCGGTGCCGTCGGCTGTCGCTAGTGAAAGCAGACTGACTGCGAGTCATTGCTCTGACATTTCTTGACTGTTCCAACTCTGTAGCCACCGCATCGGCCAAGTTGCGTTTCCCCTGGAAGTGCACGGAGATTCACGAAACTTCGATGTCAGAGTTCTGCCATCGCTGGAGAGGGCGCGACAGGTATGGCACAGTCCTGACATCGACCAAGCCGCCCTCACCGGGCCAGGCCGAAGAAGCCGGAAGCCTGGACCTGCCCGGCCGGGAATCGTTGAAGGTCGAACGTTTGGATGAGATCAGGTCTACATCGGACCCACTAGTGTTCGGCCCGTGACGCGGGAAGCACCTCAGTTGACGGCCCACCGCACTGCCACCGCGGTCGCCGTGGCCGGAACCCTCTGGTGCGTCGCCTACCTGACGACCGGCTTCAGCATCGAAGCGGTTGCCTACGTCTTCGTACCGATCGGTGCCGCCATCGCCACCGCGTCCGTCTACGACCTCACGCGCCGAACCCGAACCCCGCAAGCCCGAGGTTTCTGGCGCGGCATCCTGATCGCCCTCGTCTCGATCACCGTCGGCTACGCCTGGCTCGCCGTCGACATGCTCACCCACGCTGACCAGGCCCGCACCCGCAGCATGCCGGCGCCGGCGGCGGCCTTCGCCGGCGTCGGATTTCTGATCGCGATCTGGGCGCTGGGCCGGGTCCCGGTCGTCGCGGCCGGCGGTGTCGAGCGGTGGCGGATGCTGCTGGACCGGACGATCGCGTTCCTCGGCTGCGCGGCCGTCGTCTGGTACGTCGGCCTCGCCCCGATGCTCTCCGCCCGCGAGCCGTGGAGCACGCAGGCGACGCTGCTGGTCGGGCTCGGTTTCCTGGTCGCCGTCGGTGCCGCGACGAAGGTCTCGTACATCGCCGGTGGTCCGGTCGACCGTGTCGCGATCCGCTTCATCGCTGCGGCCGGTGGTGTTCCGGCCGGGGTCGTCGCCGTGCTCGCGGTGCAGTTCGGCTACATCGCCAGCGTTCCGGCTCAGGCGATCGTGATGCCGCTGGCTCCGATTCTGATCACACTCGGCGTCGCTGCCCAGGGTCGCGCCGACCGCGGCTTGCGCCGCGATGAGGACCACGTGGGTACGCTCCTGCCCTACCTCGCCATGATCCTGGTCGACGTGCCGTTGATCGCCGTCGCCCTCGGTGCGCCGCTGCGCTGGCCGGTCCGGGTCGTTCTGATCGCCGCTGTCGTGGTGACCGTGCTGGTGATGATCCGGCAATACGTCGCCTATCAGGACAATGCCCGCCTGCTCCGGATCGCGCGCGTCCAGGAGGAACGGCTGCAATACGAGGTCAGCCACGACGGTCTGACCGGGCTGGCCAACCGCGCGCTGTTCCGCGACCACCTCACGACCGCGCTGGCCGAGAGCGCGACCGGCCCGGTGTCGGTGCTTCTCATCGACCTGGATGACTTCAAGACAGTCAACGACCTGCTCGGACACGGCGTCGGCGACCGGCTGCTGGTCTCGGTCGCCCGGCTTTTACAAGCCGAGGTCAAAGACAACGGCCTTTCGGTACGCGTGGGCGGCGACGAGTTCGCGGTAGTACTGACCGAGGCCGGCGCCGGCCCGGAGGAACTTGCCGGACGACTGCTTGCTGCTCTCGCGTACCCAATAAGTGAGCATCGTCTGCTGGTGCAGGCCAGTATCGGCATCGCTGTCGCCGTGCCGGGCGAGACCGTCGACGTGGTGCTGCGGAACGCGGACGTCGCGATGTACACGGCCAAGCAGCAGGGCAAGGCCGGTTTCGTGCGGTATGTGGACGGCATGGGTGAGCCCGTCCTGGCGCACATGCAACTCGGCGGTGAGCTGCGGCGGGCCCTGGACCACGACGAGTTCCGGGTGGTCTACCAGCCGATCGTGCGGCTGGACGGCAACCGGGTGATCGGCGTCGAGGCTCTCGTCCGCTGGCATCACCCGACCCGTGGCGTGGTCAGCCCGGCCGAGTTCATCCCGGCCGCCGAGCGTACCGGCCTGATCGTGCCGCTGGGCCTGTTCGTGCTGCGTGAGACCTGCCGTCAGGCGGTTGCGTGGCTGGACGAGTTCGGCCCGGACGCGCTGAAGGAAGCCGGCCTGAACGTCTCCGCGCGACAATTGCACGACCCCGACTTCGTCTCCGACGTGGCCGGCGTGCTCGCCGACAGCGGCCTGCCCTGCGAGCGGCTGGTCCTGGAGGTGACCGAGTCAGCGGTGCTCCGCGGCCAGCAGGTCTCCCGGGCGCTTTACGAACTCGACCGCATGGGCATCCGCCTGGCCCTGGACGACTTCGGCACCGGCGAGTCGTCGCTGAGCCTGCTGCGCGCGTTCCCCGCCGCGATCGTGAAGCTGGACAAGTCGTTCGTCGACGGCATCGAGATCGACGACGGCCTCCCTGCCGCCGCCGACGCCCGCCAGGCGGTGGCCCGCGCGGTGATCCAGCTGGCGCACGCGCTGGGCCTGGACACGGTCGCCGAGGGAATCGAGAGCCCCGAGCAGGTGACCGCCCTCCGCGAACTCGGATACACCCTCGGCCAGGGCTTCCACCTGGCCGAACCGATGCCCGCCGAGGGCGTATCCCGCCTGCTGGCCCGCCAGCAGGCGGCAGCGGCCGGATCGAGCAGTTTTGGACAAGCCGCCGGGCCGGTGGTTTTCCTATCCTTACGACGTTCCCATCCGATGAGCGAGGAGCGCGTAATGATCACGAAGTTGAACGTCACGTCCATTTACGTCCTCGACAAGGACGAGGCGCTGGAGTTCTACGTCGGCAAGCTGGGCCTGGAGAAGGGCAACGACGTCCAGCAGGGCTCGTACCGCTGGCTGACCGTCCGCGTCCCCGGTGACGCGGGCACCGAGATCTCCCTGGAACAGCCGGGCGCGCCACTGCACGACGAAGCGACAGCCGAGCAGCTCCGCGAGCTGATGGCGAAGGGCGCCCTGACCGGCCTCGTCCTCAACTCCGACGACGTCCGAGGTCTGTTCGAGTCCCTCAAGGCGAGCGGGTTCACCGACTTCACCCAGGAGCCGGCCGACCACTTCTACGGCACCGACATGGGCCTCCGCGACCCCTCCGGCAACCCGATCCGCATCCTCCAGCAGGGCAACCCGACCCCCTGACCAGCCTTTAGTAGTGGCCGTTGTTCTGGAAGTACGTCCAGGCGCCGCACGGGCTCTTATAACGGCCCTTGATGTAACCCAGTCCCCACTTGATCTGGGTGGCCGGGTTGTTCTTCCAGTCAGCGGCGACCGAGCTCATCTTGCTGCCGGGCAGGGCCTGGGGGATTCCGTACGCGCCTGAGCTGCGGTTCTCGGCCTTGTAGTTCCAGCCGCTCTCCTTGTTCCACAGCTGGTTCAGGCAGGGGAACTCGGCCAGGCCGAAGCCCTTGTCGAGCATCAGGGTGCAGCCGATCGCGCGACTGCCGCTGAATTCCTGGCATGAGCTCGGGATCGGGCCGGTGAAGGCGACCGGGCCGGCGTTCGCCTCGGCTTCCGCCTTTTTCTTGGCGATCCGCTTCTTCTCCAGGCTGCGGGCCTGGGTGGCAGCGCTCTTCGCCTCGGCGGCGGCCTTCTTGGCGGCGTCGTTCTCGGCCTGGTGACGCATCGCGCGGGCGGCGGTGTGCTGGTTCTGCCGGTCCTTGAGCAGCTGCATGTCGCTGACCTCAGCCTGGGCGAACGAGGCGACGGACGGCGAGAACGAACTCTGCTTGCCGAGGTAGACGCCCCCGGCCACACCGGCAATCAGTAGCGCCACCGAGGCAGTTCTGGCTCCGGCCACGCTCCAAGCTCGATTCACCGTGCCCATCATGGTTTCTGCCGCGCGTTCGGACCAGACCAGATTTGTGACCGAGCCGCTACTCCACGGGCCGACGGGGTCAGGATTCGGGCTGGATCAGCTTTGCGACCTGGAGTGGCAGGACGAAGGCGCCTCGTTCCGGGCCCGAGCCGACCACCGAAACACAGATCAGGTCGTTGTTGGTGACCTCACCCGCGTACAGATCGTCGTGGAGCATTTTGGCTGTGCTGGCGCTTACCAGGTTGCCGAAGCGACGGGCGTTTGTCGGGGCCTTGTCCGGTGGCAGTTCGGCGAGGCGGGCGAAGCTCTGCACCAGCGCGGGACTGGCCTGGTGGGTGTAGATCCGGCGGACCCGGTCCACATAGCCCGGTAGCTCGCGGTTCAGGGCGGAGTGGTTCAGCATCATGCCCTGCGTGTAATAGCGGCGAACCTGTGGACCGTTCATGCCGTAACACGCCAGCTCAGCGGCTTCCGGCGTGCCGTAGGGCTTGCTGGAGCCGCCTCCGAAGTGGTGGATCAGCGGGTCGGTGAAGCCGGGCTCGTCGCCGAACGTCTGTGAGTCGCGGGAGTAGAGGACCAGGCCGGGCTCCTCCTCCTGCCGGCTCAGGACCAGGGCGGCCGCGCCGTCGGAGAAGATGCCGGCGGACGCCCAGAGGCTGCGGCCGAGCGGGTGGACGTCGTTGTTCAGGTAGATCGGGTTCACGCCGCCGTCCAGGTCGCCGGTGATCCGGCTCGGCGCGTTGTAGGTGACGATCAGCGCGTGCCGCGAGTTCATCCGGGCGGCCAGCGCGGCGGCACGGGCCAGGCCCGCACAGCCGGCGCCGATCTGGATCGGCACCACCGAGTCGGGCAGCTGCAGCTCACGGGCCATCCGGAACGCGTCCTGGTCCAGCATGATCTCGTACGGCGAGCAGGTCACCACGATCATCGTGTCGATGTCGTGCGGTTCCAGGTCGGCGGAGAGCAGTGCGTCGCGTGCCGTCGCCGCGATCCGGCCCAGATCGGCGAAGGTCCACGGGTCCCAGCTCTTGCCCTGGATGCCGAGGATCCGCTCGACCAGCTCCCCGCTCATGACGCCGCCGGTGCGTGCCGGGATCTTGGCAGCCGAGGCCCACTCGTCGATTGTCAGGACACGGCCGATAAGGGTACTGATTCCGGTGATCACATAGGGCAGAGGGAGCGCGCCGTCCACTGTCATGAATCCGAGTCTCATGGTCACCGATCGGCTGATACACCGGGGAGATCCCTAGTTCCTACGCTCGTACCGTGTCCATCGATCTTGAGGTCGACCGGCTGATGGCCGAGGCGCTCCAGGCTTCGGATCCCCGCGTCCTGTTCCAGGCTTTCCTGATGCTGAGCCGCAACGCCGCTGCTCGCGACCTACAACCGCTGGTCACGGCGATGGCCGAGTTCCGCGACAGCGAGCCGTTCCTCTTCCACGTTCTCACCGGCGTCGCCCTGCGCCGCGCCGGAAACCCCGCTGCGGTCACCCATCTCGAGACCGCTCTCGCTCTCTTTCAAGACCAGAGACTGTACGGCGATCCGCTCGCCCTGGAATGCGCCATTTTCGTGACACTGACGTTGATTCGGCCGC
This sequence comes from Actinoplanes lutulentus, assembly GCF_003259845.1. Classification (GTDB taxonomy): domain Bacteria; phylum Actinomycetota; class Actinomycetes; order Mycobacteriales; family Micromonosporaceae; genus Actinoplanes; species Actinoplanes lutulentus. The sequence continues at coordinate 411,555 of NZ_QLMJ01000004.1, read as the reverse complement.
ATGAGACGCGTACGAAATTTGCCCTTTATGTGGATCGTTTGACTTTTGATCCGGCAAGCAGGGCCCGGTTGCTCGCGATGATCGGGTTGGGTGACGCGTGGGCGGGTTACCTGGTCCGCGGGCAGGCCGAGATGCTGGAGGCGCGCGACCTGGCGATCGCGGCGGGCCGGTCGGACGTGCAGGCCGAGGTGACGTCCTGGCTGATCAAGTGTGAGGCGTTGCGCGGTGATCTGGAGGCGTCCGCGGCTCACCTGGCGGAGGCCCGGGCGCTGGCCGCGCGGAACGGCTCGGAGTGGGTGGCCGGGCACATCACCGAGGGGTCGGCGGCGCTGCATCTGGCGCGGGGTGACACCGAGGCGTGGGTCGCCATGCTGGAGCTGATGGTGGCGGCCGGTCTGGGTGTCGATTCAGGACTGGTCTTCGAGTACCGCTGGGAGCTGGCCACCCATTACGCGCTGCACGACGATCCAGCGCGTGCGGCGGCCCTGATGCGCGGCGTCCCGGCGGCACCCGTGCATCTGCCGGGTGGTGCGGCGATGGCGGCGTGGCGTTCGTGGATCGAGAATCCGTCGGACGTGCCGGCGATGCACGAGTTCGAGGCCGTGCTGCCGGCGCTGACCCAGCCGGCCGAACGTCTCCCACGCGCCCGCATGTCATGGCTGCTGGGCGCCGCGCACGGCCGGGCCGGTCGGCGGGCGCCGGCGGTACGCCTGCTCGAGGCCGCCTGCGCCGGGTACGCCTCGATCGGCGCCGGCGGGATGCTGGCACAAGCCTCCGCCGACCTGCTCGCGGTGACCGGCCGCCGGGTCGCACCGCCGCCGCAGCCGTTCGCGGCGAAACCCGGCGAGGCCGCCCTGACCGGCGCCGAGATCAGGGTGGCGGTGGCGGTCGCCGACGGTCTGAGCAACCGGGAGGCGGCCGAGCACCTCTTCGTCTCGGTCAAGACCATCGAGTTCCACCTGGGCAACATCTTCCGCAAGCTGGACATCCGCAACCGTACGGAACTCGCCCGCCTCCTCTAGGACTCAGCCGCGTCGCCACGTGTCGAGGACGCGATCGATGTCGTCGCGGATCTGAGCACGGGCCTGTTCCCGCTCGTTCGAGCCGGGCCGCATGGGGAAAAGGTTACCGACTGTGTTGCGCGGCACAGAAACCCGCGGTGATCCGATCCGGCCAGTGATCCGTATCACCGGCTGTCACCTGTGTGGCCGGCCCTCGCTGTGGGGGCGCACACGCTCGAGTCCAGGAGGTTCGCGTGGCTGCTGTCGGGTCGATGACCACATGGCGCAGGCTGTGGGCGGCGGCAGTGATCGCCACCGCTGTGACGCTGCTCGCTCCGGAGAAGGCGATGGCGGCCGACGTGCCGGTGCCTCCGGAGAATCTGCTCTCCGACCAGGGCGAGGGCAAGCTCACCGACGCCGACCGTGACTTCGTCATCAGGGTCCGTCTCGCGGGGCTGTGGGAGATCCCGGCCGGGGAGATGGCGCAGGAGAAGTCGGAGAGCACCCGGGTCAAGCGGATCGGCCGCAGCATCGCCGACCAGCACGCCGAGCTCGACCTGCTCACCCGGAACGCCGCGAAGAAGCTGGAGATCAAGCTTCCGAACGAGCCGAACGAGGATCAGCAGGGCTGGCTCGACGAGATGGATGAGTCGCAGGGAACCGACTTCGACGAGATCTACATCGACCGGCTCCGGGCCGCGCATGGCAAGATCTTCCCGGCGATCGCGACGATCCGGGCCAGCACCCGCAACGACACGGTGCGCAAACTCGCGCAGCAGGCCAACCAGTTCGTGATGACGCACATGACGCTGCTGGAGAGCAGTGGCATCGTCGACTTCGCGGCCCTGCCCACCGCGCCGGCACCGGCCGCTGCCACGTCGGCGCCCGCTCAGGCGCTGGCGGCCCAGGAGAGCCAGGGCGGTCAGGGCACCGGGGGACAGAGCCAGAATCTGCCGCTGATCCTCGCCGCGCTCGCCGGCGGACTCGTCGCCGGTGTCTTCGCTACCCGGCAGATCGTCGGCAACCGGCGGCCCGGGTACCGGAGCCGTCGAACCCGGTATTACGGAGGCTGATCAGCGGCGATTGGCGGGGCCGAGGACCGAGACCCGGGTGATCTCGGAGTCCTCGGCGGCGCCGAGACCGGAGACGCGGTAACTGGTCAGCACCTTCAGCCAGCTGGCCGGCAGGTGGCCGCGGTCCGGGTCGCCGACCAGGACGTGCGCGCCGCGCGCCACGGCACGCTGGAGGAAGCTCTGCATCCGGACGGCCAGGCTGGACGCGTAGAAGGCGTCGCCGACCAGGATCACCTCGGCGTCGCCGCCGTCGCCGTCGAGCAGCTCGTCTTCGTTGAACGTCACCGTGACCGCGTTCGCCTGGGCGTTCATGGTGGCGGCGACCAGAGCGTACGGGTCGATGTCGTTCGCGATGACCGTGCGCGCGCCGGCCTTGGCCGCGGCTATGGCGGCGATCCCGCCGCCGGAACCCACGTCGAGCACCCGCCGTCCGGCCACCACCTCGGGGTGATCGAGGACGTACCTCGCGAGCGCCTGCCCACCGATCCAGGCGATCGCCCAGAACGGCGTCGACCCCGGCCCGAACTCCGCCTCGATCCGCGCGCGCAGCACGATCGGGTCGTCCGCCAGGTGCAATTGGAGCTCCGGGACGAACGAGGGGCGCACCAGGCGCAGCCCATCGAACCCATCAGTGCGCGAGGCGATGAAGGGCGTGAGCTGGGTTTCGGTCATGGTAGGCAGGGAGTGCTCCGCTCAGTAGGCCGCCACGTACTTTCGTACGTCAGCCCCACCGCTGGTTGGCAGCGCCTGGACGGCGTGAGCGGCCCAACGACGCAACCAACGGTACGCGATGCCCCAAAGGTCAATCGGACAACCGGTCTGTATGCCACGATCGGGCACGCACGGTGACCCACTTGCGCTCCATTCCTCTGTACGCGTATTCGCGCACTGACTCTTGGCAACCGACCGTCTTGATGAAATCGTCAAGCGCGTGATCGACCCGTACCTCTGGCTTGAAGAGCTCGACTCGGCCGACGTCCTCCCCTGGGTGGACGAGCGCAACGCGGAGACGCTGGGTGCACTGGGGGGTGAGGGGTTCACCCGGCTCAAGGACGCCATCCGCGAGGTGCTGGACAGCAAGGACCGGATCTCCTTCCCGGGCTGGCGCGGCGACGGTTTCTACTACGACTTCTGGCGCGACGCCGACCATCCGCGCGGGCTGTGGCGGCGGACCACCCTCGACCAGTTCCGCCGCGACGAGCCGGACTGGGACGTGCTGCTCGACGTCGACGCGCTGAACGCGGCCGAGGACGAGAACTGGACCTGGAGCGGCGTGACCGTGCTGCGCCCCGGTTACGGCCGCTGCCTGATCTCGCTGGCCCGCGGCGGCTCCGACGCGGTGGTCGTGCGCGAGTTCGACCTGGTGGACCGGGTCTTCGTCACCGACGGGTTCGTGCTGCCCGAGGCGAAGACCGACGTCGACTGGATCGACGCCGACCACATCTACGTGGCCACCGACTTCGGTCCCGGCTCGCTGACCTCGTCCGGGTACGCCCGCGTCGTGAAGCAGTGGCAGCGCGGCACCCCGCTGGCCGAGGCGGAGACGGTGTTCGCCGGTGAGCCCGACGACGTCCTGATCAGCGCCGGCCACGATCCGACACCCGGTTACGAGCGGGACTACGTGATCCGGCGGGTGGAGTTCTTCCGCACGCAGTACTACCTGCGCCGGGCCGGCGGGGAACTGGTGCTCGTTGATCTGCCGGAGGACGCCGATTTCGACGTGCACCGGGAGTGGATGCTGGTCCGGTTGCGGTCGCCGTGGTTGTCGTACCCGGCAGGGGCTCTGCTCGCCACCGGCTTCGAGGAGTTCCTGGCGGGGGAGCGGGAGTTCACCGTCCTGTTCCGGCCGGACCCGAGCACGTCGCTCGTCTCGTACTCGTGGACGCGTAACCACCTGCTGCTCGTCACGATGACCGACGTGGTGACGCGGGTGCACGCGCTCACCCCGGGCGCGCCCGAGTGGACCAGCCGGCCGCTGCCCGGCACTGCCGAGTTCGGCACGACGTGGATCGTCGACACCGATCCGGAGAACGATGACGCGTACCTGATCGCCTCGGAAGGCTTCCTGCAGCCGGCGACCCTCAGCCTGGGCAGCGTCGGCGGTGAGGTGACGGTTCTGAAGCGGGCGCCGGCGTTCTTCGCCGCCGACGACCTGGCGGTGCGGCAGTTCTTCGCCGAGTCCGCCGACGGGACACGGGTGCCCTATTTCGTGGTGGGTGGCGACGGCAAGGGCCCGGCCCTGCTGACCGGTTACGGCGGCTTCGAGATCCCGCTCACCCCTAACTACAGCGGCGTACGCGGCCGGGGCTGGCTCGCGCGCGGCGGCACCTACGTCCTCGCGAACATCCGCGGCGGCGGCGAGTACGGCCCGGCCTGGCATCAGGCGGCGCTGCGGGAGAACCGGTCCCGGGCGTACGAGGACTTCGCGGCCGTCGCCGGTGACCTGGTGGCCCGCGGCATCACCACGCCGGAGCGGCTCGGTATCACCGGCGGCAGCAACGGCGGGCTGCTCATGGGCGTCATGCTGACCCGTTATCCGGAGCTGTTCGGTGCCGTCGTCGCGGGTGTGCCGCTGCTCGACATGCGCCGGTACACCAAGCTGCTGGCCGGGAAGTCGTGGATCGCCGAATACGGAGATCCGGACGTCGAGGCTGATTGGGCATTCATCCGGGAGTATTCGCCCTATCAGAATGTCCAGCCGGATCGGCCGTACCCTCCGGCGCTTTTCATCACGTCGACCCGTGACGATCGGGTGCATCCCGGGCACGCCCGCAAGATGATGGCACTGCTTCGCCAGCACGGATACGAGAGCCTTTTGTACGAGAATGTCGAAGGCGGTCACGGCGCTGCGGCGGACAACGAACAGGCCGCCACGAAAGAGGCTCTGACCCTCGAATTCCTCTGGCGGAAATTGAGCCCTGACGAGGCGTGACCCAGCCCGTACCATCGGGCGGTGCGAAATCGAGGACTGGCTCTGGCAGTGGTCGGCGTGCTGATGCTGAGCGCCTGTCAGAGCGGTGGTTCCACGGGACGGGTGAGCTCTTTGCCCGTACCCACGAAAAGCGGGACATCCGCGCCTGGATCAGCACCGTCGGGGTCTGCGACGCCGTCGGCGTCGGTTTCCGCGTCACCGTCGGCCACCAAGATCGAGAAGCTTCCCAAGCCAGGCAATCCGGATGGGAAAGCGTCAGTTCCGGCCGCGGCCAAAGCGGTCGACACGAGCAAACCGACGCGTACGGTCGGCAGCGGCACCGCGGCGAGCTGCACCTCCGCCGCCGTGGTGAAAGCCGTCGCGGCCGGCGGGATCATCACGTTCGACTGCGGGCCGAAACCGGTGACGATCACCATGGCCAAGACGGCGAAGGTGCGGAACACCAGCTCACAGGTGGTGCTCGACGGCGGCGGGCGGGTCACGCTCAGCGGTGCCGGCAAGCGACGCATCCTCTACATGAACACGTGCGACGAGGCGCAGGTCTGGACCACCTCGCACTGCAACGACCAGGACGAACCGCGCCTGACGATCCAGAACATGGCGTTCACCAAGGGAAACAGCACCGGTGACAAGACCGACGGCGGTGGTGGCGGCGCGGTCTTCGTGCGCGGCGGGCACGTCAAGGTGGTCAACTCGCGGTTCACCGGCAACAAGTGCGACCGGACCGGGCCGGACCTCGGCGGCGCGGCCATGCGCGTGCTCGACCAGGGCGGTGGCAAACCGGTCTACGTCGTCGGCAGCACGTTCACCGGCGGCGTCTGCTCCAACGGCGCGGCGCTGAGCAGCATCGGAGTCTCCTGGAAGGTGCTGAACAGCCACTTCTCCGGCAACTCGGCCGTCGGCAGCGGCGCCAACCCGGCGAAAGCGGGCACACCCGGTGGCGGCAGCGGCGGCGCCATTTATCTGGACGGCAACACGTTCTCGCTGACCCTCGACGGCACCGTGATCGAGAAGAACTCCGCGGTCGAGGGTGGCGGCGCGATCTTCTTCGTGAGCAACGACCGGACCGGGACGCTGACCGTGCGGAATTCCACGCTCCGCAAGAACCCCAACGACGGATTTGAGACGCCCGGACTGCCGGGCATCTTCTATCTGGGATCCGGTGAGCCGTCCGTCAACGGATCCCGCATCCGAAAATGACGAACCGAACGCCTGACCGGCGCTGACCTGCGGATGTGACAGCGTTCCCGGCGTGACGGACGAGCGGGTAGATCTCTTCTGGGCGTTTGTCGCTGTCGCGCGACGGGCGAAAAGCGCCGAGGCCTATGCGACGGCGATATCGATCTATCGGGATGGTTCGTTTGGTGAAGATTCCGAGGATGAGTTCTTTCTGCTCGTCGAGGAGTATGCGGGGCTGCTGGAGGCTGCCGGGGATTTGAGTGGGGCGGCGGGGGCTGTGCGGTTGCTCATCGATGCTTCTGCTGCTTCCTCTTCTGCTTCTGCTTCTTTGGATTCGCAGGCCTGGCTGGCCCGGATCGCTGTGCTTGCCGAGGGTGGTGAACGGGCGGCCGGGCTGTGGGAACAGGTCGGTGATCTGCGGGTGCGAGCGGGTGATCCGGGCGGGGCATTGAGCGCTTTTGATCAGGCGTTGGAGTCGGTTTCGCGTACCCAAGAAGGCCGGATCCATCGCAAATGCGCGAGTGCGTGGTTGTCGCAGCATGACGTGGATGAGGCGGAGCCTCATCTCGCGGCTGCGGCGGCGCTCGGTCCGGATCCCGCTGAGAGTGGGCGGTTGCTGGGTGTGCGGGCGAATCTCGCTGTTGAGCTCGGTGATTTCGGCGGGGCGCAGGAGCTTGCTGTGCGGGCGCAGGAGGTTGCTCTAACGCACGGCGACGCTGAGGGCGCCTGGGTTTCCGGGGAGACGCTTTCGCTCATCGCGCATCTGCGGGGTGAATGGCGTCCTGAACTGCACGAATTGCCTCACGTGTGGGATTACAACCACTGCCTCAGCCAGTCGCGTCTTTACGAGGTCGAGGATGCGCGGCGTCTCTTGGCCGCCGGCCTTGGCGCTGTCCCGGGGCAGGCTTTTGCCTGGTGTCTGCTGGGGGAGTCGCTTCTGCTGCGTGCCGAGTGGGACGAGGCGGCGGTTTGTCTGGAGCGCAGTTGCGATCTGTATGAGTCGCTATCCGTTTCTTTCACTCGCGGATCGGTGGCGTTGCCCTGGTTGCGTCGCGCTGAACTTGCCGCCTGCGTCGGGGAACATGCCGAGGCTTTGGCTCATCTTGAGCGGGCCACCGTGATCGCTGAGGAAACCCCGATGCCACGGCACGCTTGGGCGCGGCTGCACGCGACCGCCGCCCTCGCGGCGATGGAACGCGGCTCACCCTCGGAGGCGATCCGATCGGTACGCGCGGTGCAGAGCGCAGCGGCCCGGCACGGCGAGTGCTTGTCCTGCAGCGCACTGGTGAACCCGATCGGCGCGCAGGCGTATGCGCTGGTCGGGGCGGTGGACAGTGCCCAGGCCCTGGCGGTTTCGGCGGAGCGGGTCGCGGGGTCGTTCGCTGGCTCGGGGTGGAGCGCGATGGCTGACTCGGCGGCTGGGTGGGCACTGTCGGCGGCGGGGGATGGGGTGGGCGCACGGGTCCGGTTCCGGTCGGCGGCCGAGGGTTATGCGGAAGCGGGCCAGAGGTTCTGGGCAGCCCGGTCAGCAAAGAACGCCGAGTAACCGCACCGGCCACCCGGAAGCGTGTCGAGTTGAGGCGCGGATTGCGCCTGAAGTCGACACGTTTCAGGGGGTGGTGGGGTGGGCGTTCTCGATGCGGTCGCTGCGGAGGTGCAGGAGCAGGTCGCGCTGTTCGGACTCGGGCAGGGCGGCGAAAGCGCGGTATGCCACCTGCCGAGCGTGCGGAGTTGCCGCGGCCAGCAACGCGACGATTGCGGCCCCGGCCATGGAGACGAGATGGAACCGGTCCTCGCGAAGCACGGGCAGGTAGGTCAGCTCACCGAGGACCGTCGCGGCATCGTCGTCGGACACCGCCCGGTCGCCGAGTGCGTAGACCGCTTTGCCGCGGAACGGGCTGCCCGCGCGGACCAGCTCGGCGAGTTCCGCATTGCTCATCTCGCGTACCGGCGGCTCGGGCAACCGGGGCGGCACCGGCATGCCGGGCGGAATCGAAAACGTCATGGCATCTCCTCGAAAATCCGCCGGTACTCCTCGGCGACCAGTTCTTTGAGTTTGGCGACGGACTCGTGGTCGCCGATCGATTCCGCGTACCGAATCTCTTGGTCGTAGGCGCGAGCCTCGCCGGCGTATCGCACTTCCCGGCTCTCGAACCAGCCTCGCATGCCGGCCCACCCGACATCCCGGTCGTCACGCAGGTGCTGCATCTCGTGCAGCAACGCCCCATAGGACGCCTCCGGGTCGAGGACCATGACGCCGGGCTGTCCAGGCGACGGACTCGGGCCGTAGGCCAGACCGCCGGACCGGAAACTCACCTCTACGCCGGCCTCCTCCGCCTCCCGGATCGCGGCGTCCCACTGCTCCGGATGAGTTTGGCGTGCGGGTCCCCAGCGCGCCAGCGGATCAGCCTCCGAGTGGCGTAGGTACTGACGGTGCTGAGGTTGGAACGGATCCGCCTTCGCCTGGGCCTTGCTGCCGCTGGTCAGCTTGGTCAGGGCCCCGATCAGCCTGTCGAGCAGGGGGTGCAGGCGGCGGAGGCTGGACAGTAGGCCTCGGATGAACTGCTGGATTCGGTTTGTCCATTTGAGGACCAGCGCTGACACCTGGCCTACCACCGCGGGTGTGGCTATGCCCAGCGTCAGGCCCTCCATGGCCAGCCACTGCGGCAGGCGGACCGCCAGGGTGGCCACGAACTCGGCGATCAAGTCGCGGACGATGCCTCGGACCAGGGCTACCAGCAGGCCGGCGCCCTCCACCGCGTACGAGATGCCGCGTGCCGCTGTCGCCAGACCGTCCAGGGTCTCCAGGTGGAGGCGGGCGTGTTCCCGGTACGCGTCGCCGGCCGCGCCGAACCAGCTGGTCACCTCGGCTATGTCGGCGAAGTCGCCCACCAGACCGAGCCCGGTGTGCCAGGTCGTCGAGTCCTGAGCCTGAGCCACCAGGGGATTCGGGTACGTCACGGCTCGCCGGCCTCCCTCCGGATAGTGTCCTATCCGGAGAAAAACCGGCCCGCGGAAGCCGGTTCAGCAGCGCTGGTCAGACGGCGAGCCGGAAGTTCGGGATCTTGGGTACGCGCTCTTCCTCGGGCAGCCGGATGTCCTGGACAACCGCGCCATCGGGAATGTGCGTGCGGGAGATGCCGATGCCCTGCAAGCAGTTGTCGCACCAGAACTGTGCGTATCCGACCGCTCGATCGAGGTTGCCGGTGAAGACGAGACGGAGGCATTGGTGCCCGCAGTTGGGGCAGGCGAGGTCGACCGGCCCGGGCACCGCATCACAAGCGGCGCGGAAGGTGTCCCACCATTGCTCGGATGTTGCCATCATCGACCTCTCGGCTCAGGCCGGATCGGCTGGTTGTCCCACCACTCGTCCTCGTGAGCATATGCGCGATCCTCGGAAGCCCGGAACTCCGCGCGATCCCGTGGGTAGGGAATTCCTGAGGCGAGCTCGTCGGCGTGGAACTTCTCGTGGGCGAGCGTCCTGGCCAGGTCTTCTTCACTGTGAAAAGCGCGCGGGTAGAGGTGAATGGATCCATCCGCGAACGTCCGGCCGAAGGCGACCCGCTCCTGCACGGTCCCTAGTGAGATCTTCAGATCCGAGATGTCGATGCCGTATTTCGCGGCGATCTCGTGGGCGACGCTCATGCGCCGGAAGAGTCGTGGTCCCTCGCCTCTCTTCTGCACCCGGTTGAGGACGTCGGCAGGCGCCTTGTCGGTGAGGAGGGATTTGATCTCGGTGATTCGGGTGGTCAGGGTTTGGGTGGTTGGGGTCAGGTTGCGCAGGCTTCGGATCAGGGCTTGCAGGAACCCGGCGATCCGGGCGCCCCATGAACTGATCGCCGCGGTGACCTGGCCTACCACCACCGGGGTTGCCAGGCCCAGGGTGAAGGCTGCCTCGGCTGCGTACACCACCAGGCGGGACACCAGGAAGGCGATCGCGTCCCGCACCAGCAGCCGGACTGCCGCTATCAGTGCCCCGGCGCCTTCGATCAGCTCGGCCAAGGTCTGGGCCGCGGCGGCCAGGGCGAAGACCGCCTGCTGGTCGCTCTCCGAGCGGATTCGATACGCCGTGGCCGCTGGACTGTCCCACTCGGACAGATCCAGGCGGACTGACCACCCCACTTGGTCGGCCTGCGTGCGCAGGCCTGCGGCTATCTCGCGCCAGCTTTGCGCGGACGCAGATATCTGTACGGGATTGCCGGCCAGCTGATCCAACACCGCGGTCAGGGGCCGGACGTGCTCGATCAGCCAGGCGACGCCTGATTGCAGCAGCATGCCGACCGGGTCCGCGATGTAGGCGAGCGCATCGAGGCTCGCGCCGGTCACGCCGAGCGTGCCGTCGATCCAGCTGCCATTCCGGACGCCGTCGGCGAGCAGCTCGATGTCCTCGGCGATCCCGATGCCGGCTACTGCTGACGTCATCACGTCCTGCCGTGCAGCTCTGCGGCGGCCACGTCGTCGGTGCGTCGGTATTCGTCTGCCGCCTGGCGGATCGCGGTGGCGCTCGTGCCCACCGCGCGGACCGCCTCGCCGATCGCCTCGGCCAGTGGTGCCCTGACCTGTTCGAGGAGAATGGGCACTATGACGCAGAGATGACCGTAGGCGTCGGGCGTCATGGAGGTGTCATCTCCGGCTATCCGGGCGCGGGACAGCCCGTCGGTCACGTCGTCCAGGTGGGCGGAGTGCCGCCACAGCTCCTCCGGCGTGACCTTCATCGCCGGGTCTCCAGGCGATCGGTGAAGGCCGTCAGCAGCACCCGGCCCTCGGCCGTCTCGTCGTCGCCGTTCGCCCGGGCCACCAGCACCGCCTGCCTGGCCAGCTCGGCTCGGGCCGCCTCGGACGCGGTCAGGATCTGTTCGGCTATCCAGCGGGCGGAGTGGCGGCGTACCTCGTCGGAGAGGTAAAGATCTGTCAGGGCGCCCGCGCTGTCCACGGTGGCCTCGACCAGGCCTCCGGCTGACTGGGCGGATCCGGTCAGGGCGTGCAGTCTTGTGGACAGGGCTCGGGTGCGGGCCAGGCGTTCCTCCAGGCCGGCCTGCCAGTCGCCGACCCAGCGGTCGGCGTCGTCCAGGGCGAAGTCGGACATGTCACGAGGTCTGGGTGAGGATGTCGTTGGCGATCTTCTGGACCTCGGCGCGCTGTTTCTCCGGGGCGGTCGCGGCGACCGCCACCTGCCACTTGCCGGCGAAGAAGTGGTCCATCTCCATCTCGTACTTCCCGTTGCCGGACGACTCCAGGAAATTCGTGGCGTTGCCGGCCGCCTTCGGTGTCGCGCTGAACCAGTCCTTCGTCAGACGGGCCATCGACTCTTCGCCGCAGGGCTGGGTGCAGGTCCGCAGCATCACGCCGACGCGTTTCTCGCCGCTGGGGTCGGATTCGTCGACGCAGATGTACGCCTTGGCGCCGGTCAGCTCGACCTTGGCGCCGAGGCAGCCCCAGCTCGCCGGGGTACGGAAGGCGAACGGCCAACCGGTGAACCGCATCGTGGCCGTCTTGTCGGACGCTGCGAAGGTGGCGCCGGCGACGTCCCGCACGGCTGCGCCTTCCGTCAAGTCCGGCTGCGAGCCGGAAGTGGACCCCGGCAGGGAGGGGAGCTTCGGGATCGTCCGGGCCGGCGTCGGTGTCCAGGCCGGGACGGTCCGGGTCTCGGCGGAGGCGGCGACGATCGCGTTGCCGACCGCGCAGAACGCCATCAGCACGACCAGCGCCAGCAGGACGATCGTGGCGATCATGCCGGGGTATTTCTGCGGCGGGGCGCCGAGTGCGCCGCGCATGTAGGCGATCATCGGCGCGCGGTACTCCAGCGCGGCGGTCTGGCCGGGCAGCACGACGACGTCGAGGTCGGCCTTGCCGATCCGGCGCGGCAGAAGGTACGGAACATGCACGTGCACGTGGTGCCGCCCGGGCGCGACCGGCATCACGATCGGCCGTTTCCAGCCCGCCCGCACCGGCTGCCCGTCAACGGCGAGGACCGGCGTGAACAGCCCGAGCAGCATCGCGAGCGGCGAGTACCGCAGCGTCACCGCAAGAGCGGCGTGCTGCTGATGACCGGGCTGTTGATAGAGCGGAGGAGCGGAACTGGCGGGCACATACGGCTGCCATTGCTGGTTGTATATAGCGAACCCTCTCGAAGGCGGAGGTGCATCCTGCCTGGAGAAACAGCAACGCTATGCGGTCAGTTCAGTACCCAGAGGCATTGAACGTCATCGGTGGAGAGGGGGTATAGAAAGAGCCCGCCGGGCACGAGACCCGGCGGGCTGAACGAACTCAGGCAGCCGAAGCGGCGAGCGGCACACCCCGCCGGGCGGCGTCCGCGCCCTGGTCGTCGAGCTGTTCCTGGGCGGCCAGCTCGGCCACGACCACTGCTTCGTACCGGGCGATCTCGCGCTCGGTCTCCTCATCGGACCAGCCCAGGGCTTCCGCGATGAGCTTCGCGGTGGTCCGGGCCGCGGCGACGCCGCGGTCCGCGGTTTCCATCGAGATCCGGGTACGCCGGGACAACACGTCCTCAAGGTGCCGAGCACCCTCATGGGTGACCGCGTAGACGACCTCGGCGGCCAGGTAGTCGGTGGCGCCGTCGAGCGGCCGTCCGAGCGCCGGGTCCGCTTCGATCAGGGCGAGGACCTCGTCGGTCAGCGTGCCGTACCGGCGGAGCAGGTGTTCGACGCGGGAGACGTGCAGGCCGGCGCGGCGGGCCAGCTGGGCGCGGCGGTTCCAGGCGGCCCGGTACCCCTCGGCGCCGAGCAGCGGCACCTGGTCGGTGCAGGAGGCCGGCACCCGGGTGTTGAGGTCGGCGACGGCGGCGTCGACCGCGTCCTTCGCCATCACCCGGTACGTCGTGTACTTGCCGCCGGCCACGATGACCATGCCGGGGACCGGCTTGCCGACGGCGTGCTCGCGGGACAGCTTCGCGGTGGTGGAGGCCTCGGCGGACAGCAGCGGGCGCAGTCCGGCGTAGACACCCTGCACGTCGTCGCGGGTCAGCGGGGTGGCGAGCGCCTTGTTGACCTCGTCGAGCAGGTAGTCGACGTCGCGACCGGACGCCGCCGGGTCAGCCTTGTCGAGGTCCCACGGTGTGTCAGTGGTGCCGATGATCCAGTGGCGGTCCCACGGGATTACGAACAGCACGCTGGTTTCCGTACGCAAGATCATGCCGGCCTTGGCAGCGATCTTGTCGCGCGGCACCACCAGGTGGATCCCCTTGCTCGCGGTGATCTTGAACTGCCCCCGCTCGCCGGTGAGCATCGCCTGGCTGTCGCCGGTCCACACACCTGTCGCGTTGATGACGCTGCGAGCCCGCACCTCGAACTCGGCACCCGTCTCCAGGTCACGCGCCTGCACACCGACAACCCGGCGGCCCTCACGCAGGAAACCGATCACTTCGGTACGGGACGCGACATGCGCGCCGTAAGCGGCAGCGGTCCGGGCCAGGAACATGGTGTGCCGGGCGTCGTCGACCTGAGCGTCGTAGTACCGGATCGCGCCGATGAGCGTCTCAGGCCGCAGCGCCGGGAACGACTTGAGCGCCTGGGCGCGGGACAGGTGCCGGTGCCGGGGGAGGCCGGCGCTACCACCGGAGAGAGCGAGGGTGTCGTAGAGCGCGATGCCGGCGCCGATGTAGAACCGCTCCCAGGCGCGGTGCTGGAGCGGGTAGAGGAACGCCACCGGGCGGACCAGGTGCGGCGCGAGCTTTCCGATCAGCAGGCCACGCTCCCGCAGGGCCTCGCGGACCAGCGAGAAGTCGAGCATCTCCAGGTAGCGCAGGCCGCCGTGGATCAGCTTGCTGGACCGGCTGGAGGTGCCGCTCGCGAAGTCGCGGGCTTCGAGCAGGCCGACCGAGAGCCCTCGGGTGGCGGCGTCGAGGGCCGCACCGGAGCCCACCACGCCGGCGCCGATGACCAGTACGTCGAGTTCGTCACCGGAGGACAGGGCGGCCAGGGCGGCGGCGCGAGCTTTCGGCGAGATCATTCCGGTGTTCATTGCTACCCCATTCAAGTGGTGATCAGCCGACGCTGACCCAGCCGAGGGTTCGGTCGATGGCCGCCTTCCAGCGGGTGATTCCTTCGTCGCGCCGCTCCGGCGACCAGGACGGCTGCCATCGCCTGTCCTCGTGCCAGTTGGCGCGCAGGTCGTCGACGGAGTGCCAGAAACCGACGGCGAGCCCGGCCGCGTACGCGGCTCCGAGCGCCGTGGTCTCGGCGACGGCGGGCCGGCTGACCGGCACACCGAGGATGTCGGCCTGAAGTTGCATGCAGAGCGCGTTCGCGGTCACGCCGCCGTCCACCTGGAGGCAGTCCAACGTGGTTCCGGAGTCCTGCGCCATCGCCTCGACGACGTCGCGGGTCTGGTAACAGATCGCTTCGAGCGCGGCCCGGGTGATGTGCGCGGCGGTGTGGAACCGGGACAGCCCGACGATGGCGGCCCGGGCATCCGGCCGCCAGTACGGCGCGTACAGGCCGGAGAACGCGGGCACGAAGCAGACGCCGGCGCTGTCGTCGACCGAGGCGGCAAGGGTTTCGCTCTCGGCCGCCGAGTCGAGGACGCCGAGCTGGTCACGCAGCCATTGGATGGCGGCGCCGGCCGCGGCGATCGAGCCTTCGAGGGCGTACGTGGCCGGGGCGTCGCCGAACCGGTAGCCGACCGTGGTGATCAGGCCGTGGCTGGACCGGACCGGGGTGCTGCCGGTGTTCATCAGCAGGAAGCCGCCGGTGCCGTACGTGCACTTGGCCTCGCCGGGGGCGAAGCAGGTCTGGCCGAACAGGGCGGCCTGCTGGTCGCCGATGGCGGCGGCGATCGGCACGCCGGGCAGGACGGTGTCCGCGGTCCCGTACACCTCGGCCGAGGACCGGATCGACGGCAGCATCTCCCGGGGAATTCCGAAGAGCCGCAGCAGGTCCGGGTCCCAGTCGAGGGTCTCCAGGTTCATCAGCATCGTGCGGCTGGCGTTTGTCACGTCGGTCAGATGCCGGCCGCCGGTCAGGTTCCAGATGAGCCAGCTGTCCATCGTGCCGAACAGCACCTCGCCCCGGGAAGCCCGGTCGCGCAGGCCGTCGACGTTCTCCAGCAGCCACTGGATCTTGGTCGCGGAGAAGTAGGTCGCCGGCGGCAGCCCGGTCTTCTCCCGGATCAGATCGGCGTCGAGTTTGGCGACCAGCGCGTCGGTGCGGGTGTCCTGCCAGACGATGACGTTGTGGCAGGGCTCGCCGGTCTCCCGATCCCAGACCAGCACGCTCTCCCGCTGGTTCGTGATGCCGATCGCGGCCAGGTCGGCGGCGACCAGGCCGGCGCCGGACAGCGCCACACCGATCGTCTTGAGGGTGTTCTCCCAGATCTCGGTCGCGTCGTGCTCGACCCGTCCGGCAGCCGGCAGGATCTGCCGGTGTTCGAGCTGGTGGCGGGCGATCTCCCGGCCGGCCCGGTCGAAAATCATGAAGCGTGTGCTGGTGGTGCCTTGATCGATCGCGCCGACGAAGTGCGCCACAGTACCCCCCTGATCGCCCTCTTCAGAGCTGCGACGTTATGGAGCGGATCAGGCGGCGGCAACGCGATCCGTGCGACAATGTCGCACGTGCCGGGCCTGATCCAGTCCATCGAGCGGTCGTCGGCCGTGCTCCGGCTGCTCGCCGCCGACCGGCTGCGGGTCGGCGAGGTCGCCGAGGCTCTCGACCTGCCCAAGTCGACAGCGCACAGCATCCTGCGCACCCTCGAACACGTCGGTTTCGTCGAGCAGGACCCGCGCACCACCCGCTATCGCCTCGGCCGTGGCGTGCTCGACCTCGGCTCCGCCGGTTTCGACGTCAACGAGCTGCGCGGCCGTGCGCTGAACTGGGCGGACGCACTCGCCGCACGCAGCGGCCAGGAGGTGCGCATCGGCGTGCTCCGCGATCGCCAGGTGCTCGTCGTGCACCACGTGTTCCGGCCGGACGATTCGGCGCAGTCGATGGACACCGGGCGGCTGCTCCCGGCGCATGCCACGGCTCTCGGCAAGACGCTGCTCGCCTATCACCCGACGGTGGCATCCGCCGTGGCACGGGAGGGCTTTGACGCGTACACAAGAAGGACCTTGACCAATCGGCAGGATCTGGCCCGGCAATTGGGTGAGACCCGCGCGCGGGGGTGGGGTCTCGCGGTGGAGGAATGGCGTGCGGGGCAGGCCGCGATCGCGGCGCCGCTGAGGACGAGTGGCGGTCTCGTGGTCGGAGCGATCGGGATCGCGGGGCCGGTGGAGACGGTGTGTGACACGCGGCGGCAGGCGCGGCAGGCGCTGGTCGAGCATGTGGTGGGCGGGGCACGGTCGATCTCCAGGGATCTGGCATGAGCGATCGCTATGTGCTCGCCATTGATCAGGGGACGACGTCGACGCGGTGCATTCTCTTTGATCGGAAAGCGACAGTTGTCTCGGTGGTTCGTGGTGAGCATCCGCAGTCCTATCCGAAGCCGGGGTGGGTGGAGCATGACGCGGCGCGGATCTGGCGGGATGTGCAGCGGCTGATCGGGCGTGCGCTGCGTGAGGGCGGCGTGGTGATGAACCAGGTCGCGGCTATCGGGATCGCCAATCAGCGGGAGACGGTGGTGCTGTGGGATCGGGATTCCGGGCAGCCGGTGGCGCCGGCGATCTCGTGGCAGGACGTGCGGACTGAGGAGCTGGTTGCTCGGGTTGATTCGACCCTTGTGCGAGATAAGACCGGTTTGACGCCGGCTACCTACTTCTCGGCTACCAAGATTCAGTGGTTGCTGGAGAAGCACGGGCTGCGGGAGCGGGCCTCGCGCGGTGAGGTGCTGTTCGGGACGATGGACAGCTGGTTGATCTGGAATCTGACGGGTGGGTCGCATCTGACCGATGTGACGAATGCGAGCCGGACGATGCTGATGGACCTGGCGACGTTGGATTGGGATCTTTCGCTTTTATCGGCGTTTGATATCCCGCGAGAGATGTTGCCGTCGATCCGGTCATCCGCCGAAATCTACGGACATTTTGAGGGTGTGCCGATCGCCGCTGCCATCGGTGATCAGCAGGCCGCGCTGTTCGGGCAGACGTGTTTCGATCCGGGCGAGGCCAAGTGCACCTATGGCACCGGCGGCTTCCTGCTGATGAACACCGGCACCACACCGGTCCGGTCCAGCCACGGCCTGATCACCACGGTGGGTTATCGGATCGGCGATGAGCCGGTCGTCTACGCGCTCGAAGGCTCGATCGCCACCGCCGGGTCGCTGGTGCAGTGGTTCCGTGACGGACTCGAGCTGATCAGCACCGCCTCGGAGATCGAGACCCTCGCGGCGACCGTTTCCGACAACGGCGGCTGTTACATCGTTCCGGCGTTCTCCGGGCTGTTCGCTCCCCATTGGCGCAGCGAGGCCCGGGGCGTGATCGTGGGCCTGACCTCGTACATCACCAAGGCGCACCTGGCCCGCGCGGTTCTCGAAGCGACCGCCTGGCAGACCCGCGACGTGGTCGACGCGATGAACGCCGACTCCGGTCTCGCGCTGACCGCCCTCAGCGTCGACGGCGGCATGACGGCCGACAATCTTCTGATGCAGTTTGTCGCGGACTTTCTGGGTGTTCCGGTGGTCCGGCCGATGGTTGCCGAGACGGTGTCGCTGGGTGCGGCCTATGCGGCCGGGCTGGCTGTCGGGTACTGGTCCGATCTGCGGGATCTTCGGGCCAACCGGCATCGGGCGGGCCGGTGGGTGCCTGCTCTCGATTCACCGAAGCGGGCCGCGGAGCATGCGAACTGGCGCCGAGCGGTGGAGTGCGCGGTCTTCTTCAGTCGCTGAGGTCGTTGAACTTCGTTGACGCCTTAACGCGGAGTTTGAAGTTCTTCGATAGGTTCGGGGTGACTGTTCTTGCCCAACGGGAAGGAAGTTTCACCGTGCGCAGACTGCTGACCGCAGCTCTCACCACAGCACTGATCCTCACCGGCACCCCGGCGATGGCTGCAGCGCCCAGCCCTGGTGGCGCCGGCCTGGGCGACGAGTACTACCCGGACTACGGCAACAGCGGGTACGACGTCACCCACTACGACATCCGGGTGCGGTACACCCCGTCGACCGACCTGCTCACCGGCACCACCACGATCCTGGCGAAGGCAACCCAGGACCTCAGCCGGATCAACCTCGACTTCCTGCTCGACGTCTCTTCGGTACGCGTCAACAACCGCCCCGCCACCTTCGCGAAGGAGGGTGACCACGAGCTCGTCGTGACACCGGCCCGCCCGGTGGCCGACGGCGCCGCCCTGACGATCGTGGTGCAGTACGCCGGTGTCCCGTCGACAAAGGTCGGCGCCGGATACACCGCCTGGATCAAGACGCCGGACGGCGCGCTTGCCGTCGGCGAACCGGAGATCGCCTGGTGGTGGTACCCGAGCAACGACCACCCGTCGGACAAGGCCACCTTCGACGTCTCGGTCTCCGTGCCGGACGGCGTCGAGGCGATCAGCAACGGCGTCCAGCCGCGCCCACCCGTCCGCGAGACGCTCGGGTACACCCGGTGGAGCTGGCGTTCGCTCAAGCCGCAGGCGACGTACCTGACCTTCATTGCGGTCGGCCAGTACGACATCACCCAGGACACCACCGAGGGTGGGCTGCCGGTTTACAACGCGTATTCGCAGTCGCTCAGCGAGGACTTCCGGTTCGCGGCTGAGGCCAGTGTGGAGCGGACCGCTGAGATCGTCGACTGGGAGAGCACGGTCTTCGGGCCGTACCCGTTCGAGGCCACCGGCGGCATCGTGACGCCGCCCGGCACGCTCGGGTTCGCCCTGGAGAACCAGACCCGGCCGAACTACTCGGCGGCGTTCTTCCGGCGCGGTTCCAACACGTACGTGGTCGCTCACGAGAACGCGCACCAGTGGTTCGGCGACGCGATCTCGGTGGCCGAGTGGAAGCACATCTGGCTCAACGAGGGCTTCGCCAGTTACGCCGAGTGGCTGTGGTCGGAGAAGAACAACGAGGGCACCGCACAGGAGATCTTCGATTACCTGTACGCCTCGTACCCCGACGACGCGGCCATCTGGACGACGGCTCCGGCCGATCCCGGCACCGACGAGCTGTTCGGTGACGCCGTTTACGACCGTGGCGCGCTGACGCTGCACGCGCTGCGCCTGGCCGTGGGGGACGACGACTTCTTCGAGATCCTGCGTACCTGGGTGGCCGAGAAGCGTTACCGCAACGCGACCACCGAGGAGTTCACCGCGCTCGCCGAGAAGATCTCGGGCGAGGATCTGGACGCGTTGTTCTCCGCGTGGCTGTACACGCCGTCGAAGCCGGTGATCGCTTCGACGTTGGCTCGTAAGGCTGCTCCGGTGGCGCCTAAGTCGTGGGCCGCCATCAGTGAGGCTCACGAGTTGTTGCACCAGAACTGATCTTGTTGAAAGGCCCGGGCGTCTTGCGCCCGGGCCTTTCACTTACTCTTGCTTACGGCCAGACATATCCGTCTTTGACCGGCTTCGGCTCGCGAGGCTGCTTCACCGGGTACGCGGCGAACTGCTCAGCGTGCAACCCGAACGACCTGTCCAGCTTGGGCATCCAGTAGGCATCGCTGTGATTGCCGGCGCCGAGCTGATAGTCGTGCTTGACGCCCTTCGCGGCCAGCGCCGTGCTCATCTGCTGAGCCGCCACCCCGAACCGGTACTCGTCGGAGTCGCCACCGTCCAGGTAGAACCGGTGCCGATTCAGATCAGCCGCGGACATCCCGGCGACCAGGGTGAGCGGCCGCAGTCCGGCGTTGGCGGCCCGCTCCTCGGCGGTACCGACCAGCGGCGCCAGGCTGAGCGCGCCCATGTGGCTGGCGATCGAGCTGAACAGATCCGGGTTGGTGAGTCCGAGCGTGAACGCGCCCTGCCCGCCCATCGACACACCACTGATGCCGCGGTGATCCCGGTCGGCGACGGTCCGGTAGACCCGGTCCACCATCGGGACGATCTCCTTGACGATCATCGACTTGAAGTTGCCGGCCGCGGTGTCGACGTACCAGCCGCTGTCCCCGTCCGGGAAGACGACGATCGAGTCGACGCCGAGCTTGTCGAGAACCGCGTCGATGTCACGCGCCTCCCACTCGATGTTGCTGCCGTTGAAGCCGTTGAGCATGTAGACCACCGGGAACCGCTTCGCGGTGGTCTTCGTGTACCCCTTCGGCAGGTAGACGTTGAACTGCACCCGCCGGTTCATCGCCGCCGAGTCGTAGTCGTCGCGGAAGAACCGCGCGTGGTCGCCCAGCTCGACGTCCTTCTTCGGGTCGAGATAGAGCAGCTCACGGGCGGTCGGCAGCCCGGTCCAGGTGCGAATCGTGTCGACCACGAGCCGGCCCTGCGAGTCCACGAACACCTCGGCCTGGGCGTCGGTCAGCGTGACCTTGCCCTTCTTGAGCAGCGTGCGCAGCTCGCTGACCCGTCGATCGGTGGTGTCACCCTGGTGGAAGAACCCGTTCGCCAGCGTCGCCGCATAGGCGCGCCAGTCGCCTGCGGCGACAGCGCGGTGCTGCTGGTTCAGCACGGCGCACGCATGGGCCAATTGGGTACGCGTAGCCGCAGTCCCGGTTACCCCAGCGAGGGTACGCAGCCGCGACTTGGAGTAAAGGCCGATCGGTCCCTGATAGAAACCGCCGCCACCGGTGCCGTCGTAGACCCGGACGGCGATGGTGTTCGTGGCTCCCCAGCGCAGCAGGCCGTCCGCCGGGTAGTACTCCCGCGGCACCTCCCACGTCGAGTCGAAGGTGGGCGGGAACCCGCCGGTACGCCCGATCTCGGACCCGTTGAGGAACACCTGGTCAGCGTCGTCGATCTTCCCGAGCGCCGCGATGATGTTCGAGTCGGTGACCCCGGTGGGCCGGGCGGGCAGCGTGAATGTCTTGCGGTACCAGGCGAAACCGTCGTACCCGGACAGGTCCGTGTGGTTGCCCCAGTTGTCGGGAACGGTCCAGTCCCGCCAGGCGGTGTCCGAGAAGGACGGATCCGACCAGGCGGCGTCGTCGCCGGTCGTGAACTTCCATCCGTCCCCGGCGAGATCGACACCGAAGTCGACGGAACCGGTGGTGGCGCACGAGGTGTCGGTGGGCTTCGGGGTTGGCCTGGTGCCCGCCGAGGCGGATGTGGGAACGTTCACACACGCCAGCGAAAGAACGAGGGTGCCCAGCAGGGCACCAGCCGAACGGAAGTGTTTTGCGGTCGGTGACATCGAGCCTCTCCTAGAGGACGTGTTCACAAAATCACACACGAAACGTGGTGTTCGCACACTCGCAACATTCGAGATCGATGTCAATGGGGGGTGGGGTGGTTGCTTTGAGTGGTTGCTCTGTTGCCCTGAGTGGGGTTGGTGGGTGTGGGTTAGGTGGGCCCGATGGGCGAGAAGTGGCACGGAGATGCCGAGATGTTCAGTTGCGGAATGGGTGAAATCACGTTCCCGACAAAGACGTGCGCAAATGTTCCCGTGACGACAAACGAATGGGCAGCGAGTGAACGTATTGAGCACCAGCCGGTCCTCGCTGTTCCGGCTGGACCGGCTGTTCTGGCTGGTAGGGCCGGTTTGGCTGGCGCTCCGGGTCGTCGCGATGCCCGTGAGGCGGCGCTGGAGGCCGGCCCGCTTCATCCGGCCGGCTCGCAGTGCTGACCCTGCTGGTCAATGGAAATGCCGCTGGCAGCGGACGCTTCGGTAGCGATCGCCTTTCGCCAGGGGCCTCCCGTAGCGATCGTGGTCCCCGAACCACACCCCGCGGGGAACAGCAGCCCAAGATCGCGCAGGCCAGAGCGGGCGTGTCGACTTCGGGTTCGCTACGCCCCCAAACTCGACACGCACTGCGCGAATCGCCTGCCCTGTGTCGATTTCGGGTTCGATACGCGCCTCAACTCGACACGCACTGGGCGTGATGATCGTGGCGTGATGCCGTCGGCCCCTGCGGCGACGAGACCTACGGCGATAGAGCGCGCCCGACAACCGTTCGAGGTCACGCGGCCCGCTGGTAAGCGGCCATCTCAGTTGGCCAGCAGGGTCAGCGCTGTCTCAACCGCGTTGTGACAGCAGTGAGAGCCGGCCGGATATCCACAGCGCGGATGAAGTCGCACACAACGGCAACGTGTGCCCACGTTCACGCCCTGGCGTGGATCAGGTCGCACAGATGGCGATTGTGCGACCTGATCCACGCCGGCTCGGGCGATCGTGTGCTCTCACCAGGCCACATTGTGTTCCGGGCGCCGAGCTCACCGTGTGCCTTCGTCGCGCCGGGCCGGGCGCCCACCGTGTGCTCTTGTCTCGCCGGGTCGGGCGCTCACCGTGTGCCCTTGAATGCACTACCCGATCGAGGCGGAATGTTGTCGGGCCTGCCTGGGCGCACGCGATTTTGTGTGTGAAGTTGAGGTTCGATACGCGCCTTAATTCGACACGCTGCAGGCTTTTCCGGGTTGCGTGTGAAATTGCGGCGCGATACGCACCCTAATTCGACACGCGAGTCGGGGCCTGCCACCGCGGGCGCTGCTGAGGGTGGTGAGCGCACGCGCAAGCACTCTGCGGGCGTTCACTGCTGCGGCTGGCGATCGGGTCGTGTGCCGTGGCGGTCGTGATCGGCAGGGTTGCGGCGTCCTCGAACGATACGGTCGCCGGTTTGTGGACGGTGAAGGCGGCGGGCAGGCGCGGGTACTCGGCGAAGGTGCCGCCGACGGCCTGGCCGAACACCTCGTCGCCAGGGGCGAAATCGGTGAGGTCGGCGCCGACCTGCTCGACCGCGCCGGCCGCCTCGCCGCCGAAGACCGAGGGGAGTTCGGCGACGGGCGCGCCGAACGGCGACAGCCGGTGCGGCGCTTCCAGCTCGAAGCTCGAAGCTCGAAGCCCGAAGCCCGACCCGCATGTCCTATCGGCAAGCTAGTCCTTGACGAGGGCTGCCCGGGCCAGTACCTCCTCGGTTGTCAGCGGGCTGCGTGGGTGGTGGGTCAGGGAGAGCGGCGTTCGGATCTTCCGGGGTGGCAGGCCCTCGGCGGCGAAGTAGAACTCGCCGGTGGTGAGCCGGGAGATGTCCGGGACGTCGCCGCCCTTCGCCTTCGCCATCTCGCGGGCCGCCTCGATCTGGATCGGGCTGTTCATCAGGCCGTAGAGCTGGGTCGCCGCGTTCCCGGGGATCCGGTTGTGCAGGCCCTTCGGCGCCTGGGTCGCGAAGATCAGCCCGAGCCCGTACTTGCGTGCCTGAGCGGCCAGCGCGAGGGTGCTCTGCGTGCAGGCGGTCATGGTGCCCGACGGCGCGAAGGTCTGCGCCTCGTCCATGATCAGTAGGCCCAGCAGTGGCCGGTCGCCGGCCGGATTCTTTTTGATCCAGGCGAAGAGGGCCATCTGCAACTGGTTGACGAAACTCTGGCGTACGTCGTCCGAGGGCAGTCCGACCAGGCTGATCACCGAGACCCTGGCGCGTTTGCCCGGCGCCGGGGTGAGCAGCAGTCCTGGATCCATCGGTGTGCCGTCGCCGCCGAACAGCGGATCGTTCACCATCGCCGCGGTCAGCGTCTGCGCCAGCCCGAGGCCGATCTTTTCGGCGTCGTCCAGGTCGATGATGCCGTCCGGCAGGTTCGCCAGGGTGTCGATCAGCCCTTGCAGGCGGGTGCCACCCCGGCGGCCGTAGTGCTCGACGGCTTTGCGGAGTACCGCGAGCCCGAGGTGCGCCTTGCTGGCCCGGCCGGTGACCATGGCCCGGGGAGCGAGCGACGCGACAGCCGCCTCGACCGCCTCACCGAACTCGTCGGGATCGTCGAGCACACTGCGGAAATCGGGCAACGGCTGGAAGCTGAGCGGCCGGCCGGAGTTGCGGCGGGGTGTCCAGATCACCACGTCGGTTTCGGCGAGGTACTCCGCCGCCTTCTCGGCGTCTCCGTCGCGCCAGTGCGACGGGGCTTCGGGCCAACCTTCACCCAGGCGTGCGAGGTCGTTGTTCGGATCCAGGACGATCGCGGAAACGCCTTGGAGCGCGCACTCCTCCACGATCCGGCGGATCAGGACGGTCTTTCCCGAACCGGAGCCCGCGAAGATCGTCGCGTGTTTGCGGAGAGCTTCGAGCGGCAGCCCGACAGGCGAGCCGTCACCGTGGTCGTACCCGATGGTGAACCCATCAGCATGATCAAAAACCACAGGAGGCACATCCACCGGCGGCACAACCTCCGGCGGCACATCCACCGGCGGCACAACCTCCGGCGGCACATCCACCGGCGGCACAACCTCCGGCGGCACAACCTCCGGCGGCACAACCACGACAGGCGATCCCAGCGCCTCCTGCAGGAACTTGATCTCCTGCGTAGGCCGCCGATCGGCCAGCCACCCCTGCATCTCCATCGTCGAACCGTCGAGCATGATCTGCAACGCCGTCAGCGCCCGCAGATCCGGCTCCTCCAGGGCCAGCGTCCGCCCACCCGCCTGTTCAAAAGCGGTCACCGCGGCCCGAGTCTTCTCCCCACCCGACCAGTCCGTGTTCCGGAGCAGGAAGAGCTTCCGCTTGGGCACGGCCGGATCCAGGGCGGCCGCGACACACGCTTTGCGGAGACGGGAGAGCGCCGCGACAGCGTGATGGCCGTCGCTGATGGCACGGAAACACCAGTGGACCTGATCCTCAGTGCGCTCGTCCAGGGTCTGGCGCAGCCGGGCGTGCAGCGGCGGATCGTTGCTGGGCGGGGGATCGACGGTGAACGCCTCGCCGTCCGCGCCACGTTCCAGGATCCAGGCGGTGAGTCCGGCGGCGAGCAGCGGCGGCACCCGGGATCCCTCCGAAGCCCGTTCCAGCACCGCGCCGACGGCGGCGTTCTTCTTGAGTTCGGCGTACCGCGCGTCGAACCGCTCAAGATCCGAAGTGGAGGCGACCACGGTGGCCCGTGTGGTGGCCGGCTCAATGGCTGGGGGATCCCCGAGCCGGGACAAGAAGCGAACCTCGCCGTCGGTGACGCACGCCCGGACATGCCGGTCGATCTCGATGAGCAATTGGCGGGGCGTGAAGTCGCCGGCCTGCGCGAACGCCTCCGGCAGCACCGGCCACGACGGGTACGGAGGAGTGAAGCCGATCTCGGCGAACCGGATGGCGAAGCGCTTCTCGATGATCGCGCGGCCCAGCTCGTCGTCGTTGATCGGCGTCAGCGGCGGCGCGAGACGGAACCGGTCGCCGACGGTGTCCGCCGCCGAGTTCCGGATGATCGTCCACGAGGTCGGCAGGCACGCGACGACGGTGAGGGTGCGCCGGGTGAACTGCCGCAGCGACATCAGCCCTTCGGCGAGCTGCGCCAGCATGAGCGCCTGCGCCGGATCGGTGGCCGCGGCCGCCGCGAGCGCCGGGTCGGCCTGCACCGCGGACTGGGCGATCAGCGTGTCGATCTGGTCGATGGCGACGACCGACGGGCCGGTCAGAGCGATCAGCCAGGAGAGGTCCTGGACGATCTGCTGCGGTTGGCGCGGCGCCCGGCGCATGCCCCATTCGAGGCGCTCACCGGCGACGTTCTCCTCGCCGGAGACGAAGTAGTTCTCGGCCAGGTCGCGGTGCGCGACTTCGTCCGAAGCGCTCAGCGCCAGAGCGCGGGCGGTCTCCTGGCTGGCCCGGGCGACGTGCCGGTCGAAGGCGCCGAGGCCCTCGATGAAGGCGTCCAGCGCCGATCGGGTCAGCTCGGTCTCGCCCATCACCGCACGCCGGGCCGTCCGTGGCGCGCCGACCATCGCGGAGAGCCGCTTCAGCAGCAGGCGCAGCTGGGTCTCGCCGCCACCGGGAACCGGACGAGAGAGCCCGTCCAGCATCGCGGCCAGCACGCTGTCCCAGAACCCGGCCGCGTCCAGCAGGCTGACCAGGAAGAAGTACCCCTCCTCCTGCTGGACCCGCTGCCGGGTCCAGCCGAGCAGATGGGTCTTGCCCGACCCTCGCTGACCCTGGACGATCAGGCCGATCGGGCTGGGACCGCTGCTCGCCCGCGCGTCCGCCACCCCGTCGAGCACGTCGCGGGTGACGGCGGTGTGCAGGCCGTCGACGTGGAAGGGCAGTGGCCGCCAGACGTCATCGGGTACCGGCGCCCAGTCGAATCGCAACGCCGCCAGAGCGGCGCGTTCCTCTTCCGTCATCAGACACCGATCGCCAGCAGGTGCTTGTCCTGTCCGCCGATGTGCAGGGCCGCCTGTGCATCGGTTTCGGTCAGCATCTTCTGGTTCGACTCGGGCACGATGTTCACGCCGGACTCCCGGCTCAGCAGACGAAGCGTCTCGTCAACGGCCTCCCGCGGCACATCGGCGAGGAACGGACGAAGCCGGGCAAGGCCGACCCACGCGCCGGGTGCTTCGGCGAGCGCGTCATAGGCAGTCTTCACGCGTACCCGAAGATCTTGGTCGGAAGCGGAGGGCGCGGCAGAGAGAGCGCGCACGTCGGTGAGTGCGAAGAGCTCGGCAAGCGAAGCGCAGCCGCTGCGGGCCAGGACCCGGTCGCGAAGCGCTGCCTGCAGCGCGGTGAGTGCCGCGCCCAAGGCCGCGGCCCCACGAGCCTTAAAATCCAGATCCTTCTGTACGCGGACCCAGCCGTCGTCCTCAAGAGTGAGCGCGATCGATCGACCACTCTTGCGGCTGGACAGGTATCGCAGGCGGACCAGTTTGTCGCGGGACGGTTTCCGGACGACCAGGCCGTAACGCTCCTGGAGTTCGGTCTGGAGGACCTCCCGTGCTTCGGCCATCAGCACCACGAGGAGGGCGCTTTCGGAGGCGATGAGTTTATCGTCGGCCATGGGAATTTCCTTCCGCTGCAACACTTCGGCGGCCTTTCAGGTAGGCGCCGATCTGATGAACCACCGCGCCGACGTCGTGGCTGACTCGTGCGTTGGTGAAACGCAGGACGGCGTAACCGTCGAGCTGTAATCGCACGTCGCGCTGCCGATCCTCCTCGAACCGCCGGGGATGGCAGTGCTCGGGACCGTCGATTTCGACGACGCATCGCTCACCGGGCCAGAGCAGGTCCAGCCGGATCGGCGTGGTGAGCGCGTGCGACTGGTACGTCTGGTTCCACATCCGGCCGGTGGCCCAGCTCTCCGCGGCCAGGGCGGCTTCGAGCGCACGCTCCACGGAACTCGCGGGATGCGGCTTGCCGACGACGGCCGGCAAGGGCTCGCCGGTGACGGCCGGCCCCGGCTCGCCGACGACGGCCGGCCTGGAAGAAGCGGGCAACGGGTGGGTCAGCCTGTGCACGGGGATGCGGTCCGGCTCGTCCGCCTCCGGGCCGACGATCCAGACCGCGGGCCCGCCGTTGCCCACGAGCCACTGGGCGCCGGCGGCGACGACCTCACGGTCGCCGGCGCTCTCCAGCAGCAGCACGACCTGACGACGGCCGAACGCCTCCGCGACGATCCGGGCGAGGGCAGCGATCCGGGCGTGCAACGGAAGGGTGCTGCCCGTCGTGTGCCGGCCGGTCAGGGCGAGGATCGCGAGGTCGATCAGGAAGGGAACCGGGTACCGGTCACGCCGGGCGAGGTCGGCCGCGGCCAGCCGGATCGCGGCCAGCCCGAGGACGTCCGGGCGGTTGACCGCCGCCGCGTCCGGCAACCAGGCGGGAAGCAACTCCACCGCGACCCGTTCGAGTTCGGACACGGCGGAGCGCACCACGTCACGAGGGGCTGTGGGGGTGCCCGCCGGGCGGCTCACCACGACGGCGAGGTCGGGATGGCTGCCGGCGATCAGCAGGGCGAGGTCATCGGCGGGGATGCCGGGAAGCGCGACGACGCGGTCCACCGGCACACCGGCCAGCAGTTGAGCGGCGTTCATCGCGCGAAAGCCTATTTACCCGGCCGTGGTGATCGCCATAGCTTCGTTGTGCACTGTGCTCGCACCGTTCGGCGGAGTGTCGCGTTATTCCCACCGTGGGTGAGGGCCGCCGTCGGGTCAGGGCGGCGGCCCTTGTTCTCAGTTGGCGGGGGTGCGGGCGCCCAGCAGGGCGCTCAGGCCGCCGGCCCGGTGGAGTTTCTGCCAGCCGAGGCGGATGCCACCGACGGCGGCCAGTACCGACTGGATCAGCACGAGGTACATCAGCTGGCGGTAGACGAACTGCTGCAACGGGACCATCAGGACCGGTTTGAGTTTTTCGCCGTCCAGGCGGAACGCGTAGACCGTGCTGATCATCTGGATGGCGAGCATGGTCAGCCAGGCGATCGCGGTCTGCAGCGGGTCCAGGAAGAGGAATCCGTAGATCAGGAAGACGTCGATCAGCGGGGAGAGCAGCGGCATCAGGGTCTGGAACATCAGCAGGTTCAGCAGGCCGCGCCGGCCGAACTTGCCGCCGGCGCCCTTCTCCACCAGGGCGCGGCGGTGCTTCCACATCGCCTGCATGGTGCCGTAACTCCAGCGGTACCGCTGCCGCCACAGCTGCGAGATCGTGGTCGGCGCTTCGGTCCAGGCGCGGGCGTGTTCCTCGTACACCACTCGCCAGCCGGCCCGGATCATCGCGATCGTCAGGTCGGTGTCCTCGGCCAGGGTGTCGTCGCTCAGGCCGTTGACCTGTCGCAGAGCGGAGAGCCGGAAAGCGCCGATGGCGCCCGGGACCGTCGCCATGCAGCGCATCACGTCGTACGCGCGGCGGTCGATGCTGAAGCCGACGACGTACTCGATGTGCTGCCAGAGCGCGATCAGGCCCTTGCGGTTGGCGACCTTGGCATTGCCGGCGACCGCGCCGATCTCCGGGTCGGAGAAAGCCTGCACCAGATTGCGTACGGTGTCCGGCTCGAAGACCGTGTCACCGTCCATCATGACCACGACCTCGGTGTCGGCCGCCGCGATGCCGGTGTTCAGCGCCGCCGGTTTGCCGCTGTTCGGCTGCCAGATGACAGTGACGTTCGGGTAGCCGAGCCCTTCGGCGATCTCCGCGGTGCCGTCGGTGGAGCCGTCGTCCACCACGATGATCCGGATCGGGTGGGTGCTGGCCGCCAGGGATCGCACGGTGTCGGCGATGCACTCCTTCTCGTTGTACGCCGGGACGATCACCGTCACCGGATCGGTGTACGGCCGGCCCCAGGTGTGCGGCGCCACCCCCTTCACCCGGCGGCGGCCCTGCTTGTGCCGGTTCGCGTGGCGGCGTCCGAGGGCCAGCATCAGTGCCAGCCGGGCGACCGTGAGCACACCGAAGGCGAGCAGTAGCCAGGAGAACCAGATGGTGGTGTTCCGAGCGATCTGCACCGCGCCGACCAGGCCGGTGCCGACCACGAGCTCCTGGGCGGTGGCTTTCGGGTTGACCGTCGCCATGCCGCTGAGCGCCGCGACAGTGGTGAACGTGTAACCCTGTGCCTGCAGTGCCGGGATCACCGTGGCGAGCGCCTCGGCCGTGTCGGACCGGTCGCCGCCGCCGTCGTGGAAGAGCAGGACCGCGCCGGCGCCGTCGTCCGGGGTGACCGCCTCGACGATGTCGTCCATGGTGACGTCGGCTTCCCAGTCACGGCTGTCCAGGTCGTTGACCACGGTCAGGTAACCGCTCTGCCCCATCTCCTGGATGACGGCCCAGTTCGTGTTGTCCAGCGCCGCCACCGTCGACGAGTACGGCGGCCGGAAGATCACGCTGGTCACCCCGGCCGCGCCGGCCAGGGCGTACTGGGTCTCCTGCATCTCCACCGAGCGCCGCCAGTCGTTCTTGCCGGACATCTCGGGGTGGGTGAAGGTGTGGATGCCGATCTCGTGGCCCGCGTCCACGACCTGGCGGACCAGGCTGGGGTGTTTGCTGATCTCCGAGCCGATCATGAAGAACGTCGCCGGGACGTCGTACTTCGCCAGTACGTCCAGGATCTCCGGGGTGTACTCCGGGTCCGGGCCGTCGTCGAAGGTCAGCACGATCTGCTTCGTCCCGGCGTCGACGGTCGTGGTGGTGCTGCCGTCGGTCTGGATGATCGGGCCGCCGTTCAGAGCCTCCGCGGGGACCTGGTCGGTCTCCGCTGTCGACTCGATCGCGCCGTCCTGGGTGAACTCGCCCTCGACGAGGCCGTTCACGAGCAGGATGCTGGCGAACAGGGTGAGCAGCACGGCGAAGACCACCCACCGCGGTTCGGGTACGCGGATGCGTCGCAGGATCGGCGGCGAATCCTTGGGCGGTCTCGCCTTTCCCGACGTGTAGACACTCACGCATTTCCCTTTCACGTTTCAGTGCCGGCCGGCGCCGAATTGCGCCTGCCGGTCGTGTGAGTCAAGACACAAGAATCGTTGCCCAGTGGCTTTTCCTTCCGTTGTTTACGGGTCGAAACGGGCACTTAATGTGCGCCTGCTGTGTCCGGATTGATGGCTTAGGAGGTAATAGCTAAAGCTTGATATGACCGAGAAATGCAACTATCTCGGTATGCACCCCATAAGTCGTCCCCTTGCCGGCCTGGCGGTCGCCGGGCTGCTCTTCACCGGAGCCTGTAAGAGCAGCGAGGCCGAGGCTCAGGCCCAGCCGGCCGTGGTGGCTTCCGCGTCGGCCGGCGCCAGTGCCGTCGCCCCGCCGAGCGGTGCGCCCAGCGCCAGCGCCACCGCGTCGCCGAGCAAAAGCACAAGCACAAGCACGACCACAAGCACGACCACCGCCCCGGACGCCACGGCCACGGCGAGTCCCAGCGCGGCAGAACAGGACGCGGGGCCGGTCGTGGCGCCGTACGTCGACGTCGTCAGCGGCACCGCTGATCTCGAAGAGGTGCACTCCAAGACCGGGCTCACCGATTTCTCGCTCGCCTTCGTGCTGGCCGACGCCGAGGGCACCTGTACGCCGACCTGGGGTGGGACGACGGCCATCGACAGCAGCACGGTCGCTGACGAGATCGCGGCGATCGGCGACATCGGCGGCGAGGCGATCGTCTCCACGGGTGGCGCGACCGGCACCTATCTGGAGAACGTGTGCTCGGCGGACGACCTTGCTCAGGCGTACCAAAAGGCTCTTGAAGTTGCTGGTAGCAATCACCTTGACGTGGACATCGAGCAGGACGTCGACTACGGGACCGTCGCTGCGGCGCTCGCCGCGCTGCAGACCGGGCAGGGCACCGAGATCAGCCTCACGCTGCCGGTCGGCGGCACCGAGAGCGGGCTCACCGACGAGGACGTCGCGCTGCTCCAGACGCTCGCCGACGCCGACGTCGAGGTGACCGTCAACGCGATGACCATGAACTTCAGCTACGACAGCGGCTGGGGTCAGGCGATGACCGAGGCCACCGAGGCGGTGCACGCCGACCTCGCGAAGGTCTGGCCCGGCCGCAGCGATTCCGAGCTGTACGCGATGCTCGGTGTCACCCCGATGATCGGCGTGAACGACACCGGACCGGTCACGACCGTCGCGAACGCGCGTACCGTGCTCGACTTCGCGCAGGAGAAAGGGCTGGGCTTCGTCCGGTTCTGGTCGGTCAACCGGGACAACGGCGACTGCGGCGACGGCGAGCTCAGCGGGCAGTGCAGTGGCATCTCGCAGTCCGACTACGCGTTCACGAAGCTGTTCGCCGACTTCGAGTGACGAGAGCGGGCCTTTGGGCAGCGGGGGCATGCCGGGCTCAGCGAGGCCTGGCCGATGAGGTGGAGGCGGCCGTCCCGGAGACGGTCGCCCTGGTGGTCAGATCCGCCGACGGCGACTGAACGAAACTGGACACCACGACACCGATATAGAGCACGGCGGCCGCCGCCGCGGCGATTCCGGAAATCATGAGGATCTTTTTCCGCTTACCTGTGGAATCGACGAAGACCTTCGCGTCGACGGGCTCGTTCAGTTTGGTGGAGGCGTAGATCATGGTGCTGGTCCCCTCGGAAATGCGGAAATCCCACGGCCCAGCAAGTTAGAAAGAGTTTCTGAGGGAAAGCTATGCCAATCATCAGCAGGCTCTGTGCATGAATGCGGAACCTGTCATATTGTTCGATGACTATGATTCGCCGCTGGCACGTCGTGGTACTCGTGATATTGGCCGTCGTCGCGATCGCCTGCGACGGCGCGGGTGAGGCCGCCCCCGAGCCGACGAAGAGCTCGAAGCCGGTGACGAGGGCGTACCCGTCCTCGATGGCCGCCCTCGGTGACTCGATCACCGCCGGCGTCGGCAGCTGCCTGGCGTTCCTGGCGTGCGGCCGGAACTCCTGGTCGACCGGGTCGGGCTCCGCGGTGGAGAGCCATTACCGGCGGATCCTCGACAAGAATTCGAAGATCAAGAATCACGCGGACAACTTCGCCGAGCCGGGCGCCGAGGCGGACGCGCTGGCCGGGCAGGCCGACCGGGCCGTCGACGCCAAGGCGCAGTACGTGACGATCCTGATCGGCGCGAACGACGCCTGCGCCGGCCGGGTGGAGAACATGACGCCGGTGCGGCGGTTCCGCGAGGAGGTCGACCGCGGCCTGGGCCGGCTGAAAAAAGGCCTGCCCAAGACGCGGGTGCTGATGGTCAGCATCCCGGACCTCTATCGGCTCTGGGAGGTCGGCCACAAGGACGAGCGGGCCGCCGGGGTCTGGAGCGAGGGCCGGATCTGCCCGTCCATGCTGGCCGATCCCACGTCCACGGCGCGTGCGGACGCCGAGCGCAGGCGGGCCGTCCGGGACCGGATCGACGCGTACAACACGCAGTTGCGCAAGGCGTGCAAGGCGTACGGAAAGAAGTGCCGGTGGGACGGTGGCCGGGCGCACGAGGTCCGGTTCACCCTGGATCTGGTGAACGAGATCGACTACTTCCATCCGAACGTCGAGGGTCAGAACGAACTGGCCGATGTGGTGTATCCCGGACGAATCGACTGGTGACTCGCGTCACAGCGCGGGACGTTGGCACACCTCTGCCCTGTCGTGCCGACCAGGGACTTCACGCATTCATTCACCCGCTGTAGTGACCTCTCACCTAATCGGAGCGTTTTGGTGAGGCCGCTTATCGGTAAGCATTGACCTGTAACGCGGGGGAATCAGCAATGAGTACCGATACCGACGACAGCGCTGAGAGGGCCCCCGATGGCAGATTGGGTTCTGGTGCCGTGCCTGGTGCGATTGCGTTCGGAGCTGAACACCATCGCCCCCGGCCGTGACAAGTCCAGTGACGGCACGATCGGCGACCGGGCGCATCAATCCAGCGTCTCCGATCACAATGACGACGAGGTCGGTTCGGTGCCGATCCGGGACGCGGACTCCAAACA
Source organism: Actinoplanes lutulentus (assembly GCF_003259845.1). Classification (GTDB taxonomy): domain Bacteria; phylum Actinomycetota; class Actinomycetes; order Mycobacteriales; family Micromonosporaceae; genus Actinoplanes; species Actinoplanes lutulentus. The sequence goes on along the minus strand of NZ_QLMJ01000004.1, from coordinate 378,304 downwards.
CGAGGTGCACGCGTTCGACGCGGACGACGATCTGCGTACCCCGAGCCTGACCATGGAAATGGTCGTGCAGCACATTCTGCGCCGGTGCCGTAGTGGCGCCGAGAAACGGCTGCGCTACATGATCTACAACCGCCGGATCTGGGAAGCGTCGAACAGCTGGAAACAGCGCGCGTACACCGGCGCCAGCCCGCACACCGAGCATGCCCACTTCTCCGCCTCGTATGACACGAAGCTCGAAGCCTCGACGGCTTCCTGGCACCTGGAGGACATCCCCGTGGCACTGACCGACGCTGACAAGAAGTGGCTCTCCGCCCAGATCGACGCGGCCGCGACGAAGGCCGCCGAGCGGGTCTGGAAGACGAAGCTGAACATCGCGGTGCAGCCCGGCGCGAAGCCGAGCCTCCAGGAGGCCGGCTCGATCCTGCGGTACACCTCCAGCGAGCACCACACCATCGAGACGGAGATCCAGGAGCTGCGCGTCGAGGTGGAGAAGGTGCTCGCGGAGGAAGGTCAATCCTCCTGACGGATCCGGTCAGGGCAGCTGCGTGATCACGTCGAACTCGACGCCGCGGGCCTCGGCCAGATAGATGCGCTGGTTCACGTGCCGCTGGCGCAGCCGCAACAGTCCGCGGGGTCCCTCGTACGAGACCGACTCGGCGTTGGCCCCGATCGCGCGCAGGTCGACCGCGCCGGCTTGCTCGACAAGTGCCGCCAGCAACAGCACACCCTCGTAACAGGACTCGCCGAGGCTGCCCAGCGGCGGCGCCTCGGCCCCGAAGCGGCGGGCGTACCGGCCGTGGAAGTCCAGGTTCTCCGGGGTGATCATCGAGGCGAAGAAGCCGGCCGTGCTGAACAGGTCGACGGTCGCCGTGGGGCCGCTTGCCAGCAGCATGTTCTCGTCCATCAGCGTGCTCAGGCGCAGGCAGCGCCCGGCCAGCCCGGAACGGGCGAAGGCCCGGTTGAAGCGGACCGCGTCCGTGCCGACCAGCAGCATCAGCACCGCGTCGGCGGCCGAGCGCTCGATCGCCGCCAGGGTGCCGGTGAAGTCGTGGGTGCCGAGCGGGACGTAACTCTCGCCGACGACGTTCAGACCGGTGCCGGCCGCGTACCCCCGGGCGGCCAGGGCGGTGCGGCGTGGCCAGATGTAGTCGTTGCCGATCAGGTACCACCGGCGGGCCGCACGCTCCTCGCCCAGCAGGCGCATCGCCGGGAAGAGCTGGACGTCCGGCGTCTCGCTGGTCAGGAAGATCCCCTCGGCCCGCTCGCCGCCCTCGTAGAGCGCGGTGTAGACGTAGGGCACCCGGCCGGCGACCCGTGGCGCGACGGCCTGCCGGACCGTCGAGATGTGCCAGCCGGTGACGCCGTGCGCCCGGCCGGTCCCGACGAGCGCGGCCACCTCGTCCGCGACCACTTCGGGCGGGGCGCCGCCGTCCACCGGGATCAGCCGCAGCTCGCGGCCGAGCACGCCACCGGATCGGTTGATCTCCTCGGCGGCGAGCTGGGCGCAGAACTCCGCGCTCGGACCGAAGATCCCGGCAGGTCCCCGCAGCGGCACGACGAGGGCCACATCGAAGTTTGTCGGCCGCCGCATGGCCTTATCGTGGCCGAACTTTGTAGAGCCTCGGTAACATCCCTTCGATGCGGGGACCGAACGACCTGATGTACCTGCTCAACCGTGCCGAGCGCCTGCTTGCCCGGCACCTGTCCGACATCCTTGACGCGGAGCGCTGCACGCCGGATGCCTGGCGCGTCCTGCAGGTGCTCGCGGACGGCAAGGGTCACTTCATGACCGGGCTCTCCGAGCTGGCGTTCCTGCCGCCGGGCAGTCTCACCCGGCTGATCGACCAGCTCGCCGAGGAGAACCTCGTCTACCGCCGGGGCGACGATGTGGATCGCCGGCGCATCCGCGTCCATCTCGCGGCGCGCGGCCGTCGTCTGCACGAGCGGGTGTCGCAGCAGATGAGATCGCGCATCCAGAGTTTGGAGATCGACGACCATCTGGTGGTCCTGCTGGGTGAGCTGGTCACGGCCCTCGATCCCAAAGACCGAGAAGCGAGGGTACGGGTGTAGCGCCCGTCACCCTTTGCAGCGCGGAAATGCCCTCACCTCATCGAACGTGGTCACCGAGTCGATCACGTTTAAACTTGTGCAAACGTCGATACACAGTGGCCCCTTAACTTCCGGCCCATGAAACGCGTCCTCGCCGCCGCGGCCGGCTTCACGCTGGCCGCCGGCTTCCTCTCCGCTCCGGCGTACGCCGGTGGCGCTGCTCCAGACTCCGGGCTCAAACGCATCGTCGAGTCTCTCGACCGCGGGCTCGTGGCGGTGCCCGCGACAGGTGGCGGCACCTTCCTGAGCTGGCGACTGCTCGGCACCGAGTACGGCAACAACGTCGAGTTCAACGTCTACAAGGGCTCCCGCAAGCTGAACAAGAAGCCGATCGACGAGTCGACGAACTTCACCGACACCACGGCCGGCTCCGGGGTCTACACGGTCCGGGCGATCGTGAAGAACAAGGAGCAGGCGCCGAGCGGCCCGGCGATCACGCCCGGCGACATCCCGCTGCTCGACGCGCCCAATTACTACATCCAGCACGCCTGGCCCGGTGACCTGGACGGCGACGGGCGCTACGAGATCGTGGTCTCCCGGCTCTCGTACGACCTGGACAAGCCGAACTACATCGAGGCTTACACGCTCGCCGGCGAGAACCTGTGGCGGGTCGACCTCGGCCCGGCCTCCTATGTCCGCCAGGGCGGCAACGCCGCGAACGACCCGCCACTCGCCGCGATCAGCGGGTACGGAGAGGTCGCCGGTTACCGCAACGACGACAACGTGACCGTCTTCGACGTGGACAGCGACGGCCGCTCCGAGGTCTTCGTGAAGACCGCGAACGGGACCACGTTCGCCGACGGCGCGGTGATCAAGACGGCCAACCCGCTGGACCAGTTCGTCTCGGTGATCGACGGCTGGACCGGAGTCGAACGGTCCCGTGCCGCCGTGGCCGCCGACTTCGCCGCGGACGGCCCCTCCGGTGGTCAGTACGGGATCGCGTACCTGGACGGTGTGCACCCGAGCCTGATCACCAAGCAGGTCGTCCGGATCGGCGCGAAGCGCGGCGACTTCCGGGTGCTGTTCGCCGCCTGGGACTACGACGGCCGCAGCCTGACCCAGCGGTGGAAGTACATCCGCGGCACCGACCAGGGCACCAGCTTCCACCAGCTGCGCATCATCGACGTCGACCAGGACGGCAAGGACGAGATCGCGGACGGCAACTACGTCGTCAACAGCGACGGCACCTTCCGGTACGTGGTGCCGCAGTCGATCCACGGCGACCGTTTCCACATCGGTGACCTGGACCCGAACCGTCCCGGCCTGGAGGGTTACGCCATCCAGCAGACCGAGGGCGGCGTCTTCACCAACTTCCCCTGGTACTACTACGACGCCTCGACCGGCGAGCGCCTGATCACCGGCTCGCACCCGGACGTCCCGCAGGACGCGACCCTCTGGGACGTACCGCGCGGCACCACTGCCGACATCGACCCGACGCACGAGGGGTACGAGTTCTGGGCCGCCACCGCCAACTCCGAGCTGCCCGGCGCCGGAGTGTGGAGCGTCGACGGCACCCAGCTGTCGAAGACCACGCCGAGCGTGAACTTCCGCATCTGGTGGGACGGCGACAAGGGATCCGAGCTGCTCGACAGCACGTACGTCGAGAAGTGGAACTACAAGACTTCGACCACGAAGAAGCTCTTCGAGCCGTCCGGCGTCGTCTCCTCGTGGCGTAACGCGGTGCCGTTCTACGGCGACATCCTCGGCGACTGGCGTGAGGAGTACTTCGCGGAGACCAGCGACCACACCGCGCTGCGGCTGTTCACCACGAACATCCCGACGAACGTGAAGCTCTACACGCTGGCTCACAACCCGGGTTACCGGCTGGGCTGGACGGTTCGTGGTTACCTGCAGTCGACGCTGACCGATTTCTACTTCGGGTTCGGCAGCAACCCGCCGGCGCGCCCGAAGATCCAGACGACCGCGTCCGTCGGTAACGCCTGGCAGGTCATCGCATCGGACAATTTCACGAAAAATTCGGGCAAATGGCAGTCTGAGCTGCAGTCCGGTGGCACGGTCAACGCCGCCAACGGCGTCCTCGACATCGACGTCCCCAACGGCGCCACCATCTGGCTCAAGCAGGAACTCGACGGACCCTACGAGATCGAGTACACCGCCACCCCGATCTCCGCCGGCGGCCCGAACGACCTGGTCACCGACCTGAACTCGTTCTGGAACGCCCGGGACGTCCGCTCGCCCGACGACATCTTCGCCACCACCCGCAGCGGCGGCTTCGCCGAGTACGACTACCTCAAGACGTACTACGTGGGCCAGGGCGCGAACCTCAACACCACGACCCGGTTCCGCAAGTACGTGGGGGAAAAGGGCAACCGGCCACTGATCTACGACTACACGTCGCCGCTGATCGAGGCGAACACCCCGATCAAGGTGAAGATCTCGGTGGACGGCGACAAGATCCGGTACTACAGCGACGGTCAACTGGTCTTCGACTACACCGACGCTGACCCGTACCGAAGTGGTTGGTTTGCGCTTCGCACCGTGGCCAGCCATTTCCACGTCGAGGACTTCACCGTCTGGCGGCCCCCGGCGAAGGCCTGATATCGAGTAACTTAGATCACATGGTAGAGCTGTACTCCCGGCGGTCGTTCGTCGCAGGCGCGCTGACCGCCGGGATGCTCTCCACCGCGACCGGCTATCTGCTCACCCGCAGCGAGCCGGTCACGCTCGTGCTCGCCACCGGCGCCGACCCGACCGGCGCCCGGCAACTGCTGGTCAGCATGTGGAACCGCCTCCACCCGGACATCACCATCGAGGTGGTGGAGGTCAACAGCTCCACCATGGATCAGTACGCGAAATTCACCGAGACCCGGGCCGACATCTACAACCTCGACGTCATCCACATCCCGAGGTTCGCCCAGGCCGGACGGATCGCGCCGGTCGTGCCGCGCAACGACATCTCCCTGCTCGAACCGGTGCGCCGGGTGTGCCAGGTCGAGAATTCGCCGGACGAGTTCTGGGCGATCCCGTTCAACACCGACGTCGGGATGCTGTACCGCCGGATCACCGACAAGCGTGCGACCGACCTCGCGCCGAGCATGAGTGAGGTGCTCGCCCAGGGCAGTTTCACGGCGCAGCTCAACACCGACGGGATCGCCACCGACGAGGCGTTCGTGATCAACGTGCTGGAGCAGGCGCTCGCCCAGGACGACGCGATCCTCGACGCCGCCGGCACTGTCTCGTTCAGCCTCGGGCAGTGGCGTACCGCCCTCGCCCCGCTCGCCGACGCGCTGCGCCGCCGCCGTGTCCTGGCCGAGTCCAGCGAGGAGACGACGCTCCGGACCTACAACGTGCGCGACCTGCGCTACATGCGTAACTGGCCGGTCTGGTTCCCGTCGGTGGATCGCGCCGAGCGCGGTAGCAAGGCCGGCACCATGGAGATCCGCCTCAGCGGGTTGCCGACGGGTGTGCTCGGCGGGCAGAGCCTCGCGGTGGCTCAGGACTCGCCGCATCGCGAGGAGGCCGAGCAGGTGATCCAGTTCCTGACCGACGAGCCGGCCCAGAAACTGCTGGCCTCCTTCGGGTTCGCGCCGCCCGGTCTTGACGCGTACATCGACGCCGGCGTCCAGGCGGTGGCCCCGCACGTGAGCACGATCCGTACCGCGGTGGAGGCGGCTCGGCCCCGCCCGATACATCCGGGATACCCCGATTTTGCCCGTGCCTTCAAGGACCACACCTTCGCCTATCTGTACCGCGGCGAGGAACTCACCCAGCGGTTCGTCGAGGACCTGCGGGAGGCGTTGCAATGATCGATTCCGGACTGCAGGCGTGGCAGATCCCGATCTTCGTAACCGGCGTGATCCTGCTGGTCGAGGGGGTCGTCTACCTCGTGCTGCGTGCGCGCGGCAAGGATCCGGCCACCAGCGCCGGCAGCCTGTCGAACAAGTGGATCCGCACCGGCGGCCTGGTCCTGCTCTCGGTGCTGGCACTGATCATGGCGGTGGCCGCGCTCGGTCCGGCACTCGCCGACCAGCTGGCCGGCGTCACCGCCGCGGCGCTCGCGGCGGCCGGCGTCTGGCTGGCCTGGCGCTCATACCAGGAGACCGTTCGCCTGGCGGCGGAGCTGCGATCGGCCCGCGCCGCCGATGCGGCCGCTGCCGCTGCCGCATCGACCGTCGCTGGACCGGGTGGCGAGACCGGCGCGGCCGACAAGGATTGATCAGGCGAAGCGCTCGACCAGTCGCCGCTGCCAGGGCGTCTCCACCGCCCGCGGATGATAATTCCGCCGCACGAACCCGACCGCCTCGCCCGGCGCGACACCGTCCAGGACGGCGAGGCAGGCCAGCGCGGTCCCGGTCCGGCCGCGGCCTCCGCCGCAAGCCACTTCGACCCGCTCACCCTCACTGCGGCGCAGGGCTTCGATCAAGACCCTTCGTGCGTACGCGAGATCGCGCGGCAACCAGAAGTCGGGCCACCGCACCCACTCGGCGGTCCAGCCGAACTCGGGCGGCGCCGAGCCGAGCAGATAGACCCCGAACTGCGGCGGATGCCCGGACGGCATCGGATCCCGCAGGCCCCGGCCCCGGATCAGCCGCCCCGACGGCAGCCGGATCACGCCGGCGCCGGTCGGCTCCCAGGCGACGGTCATTATTCGATCGTATCCAGCGCTGCGGGCACGTAGGGTGCACCCCTTGTGAGCACGCTGATCCAGACCCTCCTGCCCGCACGGCTCGGCACCGGTTTCCGCTGGCTGCTCGCATCCTCCTGGACGACCAACCTGGGCGACGGCATCGCGGTCGCCGCCGGCCCGCTGCTGGTGGCGTCACTCACCCGTGACCCGTTCCTGATCTCCCTGGCCGCCCTGCTGACCTGGGCGCCACCCCTGATCTGCGGTCTCTTCGCCGGCGTCCTGTCCGACCGCCACGACCGCCGCCGGATCATCCTGCTGGCCAACGCGGTCCGCCTTCTCGTTCTGGCCGCGATGGTCGCCCTCCTGGCGACCGACCACCTGACAGTGCAGGGCGCCCTGATCGGTTTCGGCCTCATCGCCACAGCCGAGGTCTTCGCCGACAACACCACCGGCACGCTGACCCCGATGCTGGTCCACCGCGACGACCTGAGCCTCGCCAACGCCCGCCTGCAGACCGGCTTCATCACCCTGAACCAGCTTGCCGGCCCACCGATCGGCGCAGCGGTCTTCGCGGCCGGCCGAGCCTGGCCCCTGGTAGCCGAGGCCGTTCTGGTGATAGCCGGCATGTTCCTGGTAGCCCGGGTGGTCCTGCCCCCGCACGGCCGCGCTCCCTCCGATCCGGGCTCGGCCAGCGTGTGGCGCGACATCGCCGAGGGTTTCCGCTGGGTGCTGCACCACCCGCCGGTGCGTACCCTCTGCCTGACGATCTTGATCTTCAACCTGACGTTCGGCGCGGCCTGGTCGGTCCTGGTCCTCTATGCCAGCGTTCAACTCGGCCTGGGCGCGATCGGCTTCGGTCTGATCACGACAGTCTCAGCGGTGGGCGGAATCCTCGGCACCGGCCTGTACGGCTGGCTGACCGCCCGCATCAGCCTGGGCAACCTGATGCGAATCGGCCTGACGATCGAAACCCTGGTGCACCTGGCCCTGGCCGCGACAACCTCACCGTGGGTGGCGATGCCGGTCTTCTTCATCTTCGGCGCCCACGCCTTCGTCTGGGGCACCACCTCCACAACGGTCCGCCAGCGAGCAGTCCCCTCCCACCTGCAGGGCCGGGTAGGCAGCGTGAACACCATCTGCGTCTACGGCGGCCTGGTGATCGGCTCCGCGTTCGGCGGCACGATAGCCACCCATTACGGCATCGCAGCCCCGTTCTGGGTCGCCTTCGCAGGCTCAGCCCTCTTCCTGATCCTCCTATGGCCCCAAATGACCCGAATAGCCCACACCCCCCACTAACCAGCCCACCCCACGGAGCCGAGCGCCGCCGCGCCGAGTGCCGCCGCGCCGAGTGCCGCCGCGCCGAGTGCCGCCGCGTCGAGTGCCGCCGCGCCGAGTGCCGCCGCGCCGAGTGCCGCCGCGCCGAGTGCCGCCGCGCCGAGTGCCGCCGCGCCGAGTGCCGCCGCGCCGAGTGCCGCCGCGCCGAGTGCCGCCGCGCCGAGTGCCGCCGCGCCGAGTGCCGCCGCGCCGAGTGCCGCCGCGCCGAGCCCCGCGCCGCCGCGCCGAGCCCCGCGCCGCCGCGCCGAGCCCCGCCCCGCCCCGCGCCGCCCCGGACCGTCTGTCCCTGTGTGGCCTGCTCGGTTCCGGATCTTGTGAGGCTGAGCCGCCCGACTAACCCGAAAGTCACAAGATCCGCCAACCACCCCGGATCTTGAGCGAATTTGCACCCTGAGTTTCGCCGTTCTGTGGGCCGGTAGCGGGGGCTCTGGCGAGGTGGCGTTCGAATCTTGTGTGGTTGTGGTTGCCCGGGCGGCCCAAGCTCACAAGATCGGTGGGCGCCCGGAGCGGGGCGGGGCCGAGATGGGGGTGGGCGGAAAAGAGGGGCGACGGGGTCGGGGGTGTGGTTATAGTTCGGCGCATGTGCTGCTTTGGTGTGCGACGCCGGCTTCTTCCTGGCCGCCGCTGAAGTTTGCCTTTTTGCCGGCGGGTCGTTGCCCGCCGGTGCTGGAGAGCGCTTGGGCGCCGCGTCGACCCGTCTCGTTTCTCGTGATGGGGTCGATTGTGAATCTTGAACAACTTCTGCACGACCGGCTTGCGCCTGCTTTCGAAGCGGTCGCCGGCGCCCCTGCCGACCCCGCCGTCAGGGCCTCGCCGCATGCGGATTTTCAGTCGGGGGCGGCTCTCGGGCTTGCGCGTACCCTCGGGAAGCCGCCGCGGGAGATCGCAGCTGAAGTAGCGGGGAAGGCCGACCTCGGCGGCCTCGCCGAGGTCACCGTCTCCGGGCCTGGGTTTCTCAATCTGACCGTTTCTGATGATCTGATCGTGGCGTCGCTGGACGCGCTCGCCGGCGACGACAGGCTCGGTGTCGCGCAAACCAAGACGCCGCGGCGGATCGTTGTCGACTACTCCGGGCCGAACGTCGCCAAGGAGATGCACGTCGGGCACCTGCGGTCCACGATCATCGGGGATGCGCTGGCCCGGATCCTCGACTGGCAGGGGCACGAGGTGGTGCGGGTCAATCATCTCGGCGACTGGGGCACGCCGTTCGGGATGCTGATCGAGCATCTGATCTCCACAGAGGGCGTGGACGGGGACCATTCGCTCGGTGACTTGACCGATTTTTATCGTGCTGCGCGGGCCGAGTTCGACGCTGACGAGGGCTTCCGGACCCGGGCGCGGCTGCGGGTGGTGGCGCTGCAGTCCGGCGATCCGGACACCCGGGAGTTGTGGCGGCGGCTGGTTCAGCGGTCCGAGGAGGCATTTCTGGCCGTCTATGACCGGCTTGATGTCACGCTCGGGCCCGAGGACTTCGCGGGGGAGAGCCGCTATCAGGACGATCTTGCCGGGGTGGTGGCCGAGCTGAGCGCGAAGGGCCTGCTGGTCGAGAGCGACGGCGCGCTTTGCGCGTTTCCTGCCGGTTTCACCGGCAAGGACGGCGCGCCGGTTCCGCTCATAGTGCGCAAGGGCGACGGCGGTTTTGGTTACGCCGCGACGGACCTCGCGGCTCTCCACCATCGGGTACGCGACCTCGGCGCCGACGAGCTGCTGTACGTCGTCGGAGCACCGCAGCGGACCCACTTCCAGATGGTCTTCGCCGTGGCCCGGGCGGCCGGATGGTTGCCAGAATCGGTCAGCGCCGAGCACATCGGGTTCGGCTCGGTGCTCGGCGCCGACGGCAAGATGCTCAAGACGCGGGCGGGGGAGACGCTGCGGCTCGCCGACCTGCTGGACGAGGCGGTCGACCGGGCGTCGGCGCCGGAGATCGGGCTCGCCGCGATCAAGTACGCCGACCTGTCCGGCGATCGGCGGGGTGATTACGTCTTCGACATCGACAGGATGCTGGCGACCAGCGGGAACACCGGACCGTACCTGCAATACGCGTACGCACGGATCTGCTCTTTGACGGTGAAAGCCGGCGGCGAGCCGGGGAGGGTGATGATCACGCAGCCGGCGGAGCGTGCTCTTGGTCTTGCTCTGCTCGGGCTGGAGCCGGCGGTGCGCGGTGCGGCTCAGGCGCGGGAGCCGCATCGGCTGGCCGGTTATCTGCATGAGCTCGCAGCGGCGTTTTCGGTCTTCTACGAGAAGTGTCCGGTGTTGCGGTCGGAGGGTGCGGTGCGGGCGAGCCGGCTTGCGCTGGCCGGGCACACCGCGCGGACGCTCCATCGTGGAATGTTTCTGTTGGGTATCCCGGCGTTGGAGCAGATTTGATCTCCATGCAACGTGTCACCGATCGACCGATGACCCTATCGGCCGTTAGGGTCCGGGGAATGACCCCTCTCTCCGGCATATCGCGCCGTAGTGTGCTCGCCGCCTCCGCGGCGTCCGTCGCCGCGCCGCTCGTCGTCTCGGAAGCGGCACAGGCCGGTGGCCACAAGCCTCCCGCGTCGACGACCTACCGGCTCACCGTGCTCGGCACCTCGGACACGCACGGTAACGTCTACAACTGGGATTACTACAAGGACGCGGAGTACGACGACAGCGCGAAGAACGACATCGGCGTCGCCAAGCTGGCCGCGCTGGTGAACAAGCTGCGTAAGGAAGCGACCGGCCCGGTGCTGGTCCTCGACGCGGGCGACACGATTCAGGGCACGCCGCTGGCGACCTACTACGCCAAGCAGGAGCCGATCACCTCGACCGGTGAGAAGCACCCGATGGCCCGTGCCATGAACGTTCTGCACTACGACGCCGTCACGCTTGGCAACCACGAGTTCAACTACGGCCTGCCGCTGCTGAACCTCTGGATCCGCCAGCTCGGCTTCCCGGCCCTCGCCGCGAACGCGATCAGCGTGAAGACGGGTAAGCCGGCGTTCACCCCGTACATCATCAAGAAGGTCTCGCTCGGCAAGCACGCGCCGACGCTGCGCGTCGGCATCCTGGGTCTCACCAACCCGGGTTCGGCGATCTGGGACAAGGCGAACGTCGAAGGCAAGATCGAGTTCACCGACATGATCGCCTCGGCGGCCAAGTGGGTGCCGATCATGCGGGCCCGCGGCGCCGACATCGTGCTGATCTCCGCGCACGGTGGCGACAGCGGCACGTCGAGTTACGGCACCGAGCTGCCCAACGAGAACCCGACCGCGCTGATCGCCGAGCAGGTGCCCGGCATCGACGCGATCCTTTTCGGTCACGCGCACCGCGAGGTGCCGCAGCGGTTCGTCACCAACCTGAAGACCGGCAAGCAGGTGCTGCTCTCCGAGCCGTCGAAGTGGGGCCAGCGCCTCACCAAGATGGACTTCGACATCGTCCGGGACAAGGGCGACTGGAAGATCACGACCAGCGCCGCGGTCATGCTCAACACCAACACGGTCGAGGCCGACCCGAAGGTGCTCGCGGTCGTCAAGAAGCAGCACGAGAAGACCGTGGCGTACGTGAACCAGCCGGTCGCGAACTCCACCGAGACGCTCTCCGCGGAGACCTCCCGGTACGAGGACACCCCGATCCTCGACTACATCAACAAGGTGCAGACCGACACCGTCACGGCGGCGCTGGCCGGCACCGCGTACGCGTCGCTGCCGGTCCTCTCGATCGCCGCGCCGTTCAGCCGTACCGCGGTGTTCCCGCAGGGCGAAGTCAAGATCAAGGACGTCGCGGGGCTCTACATCTACGACAACACCCTGGAAGCGGTCGTGCTGACCGGCGCCGAGGTGAAGGCGTACCTGGAGTACTCGGCGAAGTACTTCGTGACGCTCGCGGCGGACGCCCCGGTCAACACGGAGACGATCAGCGACCCGGCGGTGCCGGACTACAACTACGACGTCTTCTCCGGCGTCGATTACGACATCGACATCAGCAAGCCGGTCGGCAGCCGGATCACCCGCCTGCAGATCGCCGGCGTGGACGTCGCGGCGGACGCCCAGTTCGTGGTGGCGGTCAACAACTACCGGCGCTCCGGCGGCGGCAGCTTCCCCGGCATCGTGAAGACCCAGGTCTACAACGCGCAGCAGGAGATCCGCCAGCTCCTGATCGACTGGGCGCAGGCCAAGGGCGCCATCAACCCGGCCGACTTCTACGTCAAGAACTGGCAGCTCGTCCGCGCGGGCGTGCCGATCACGTTCTGATCCCATGGGGCCCGGGTGACCGGGCCCCATGGCTCAGTCGTTGATCTCCCAGTTGCTGTTGAGGTCGGCGTCCACGAAGAGCGACGTGGTCTCACCGTCGGCGACAAGCGTGAACGTGCAGACATAGGTACGCAGGCCGTCGGAGCCGCGGTCGCCCTCGGGCGTGCACTGCGGGTTCGAGACGGTCGCGCCGACCGACTTCGCGATCCGGCCGTCGTCGAGGATGGTGTCCTCCAGGGCCGTGGTCAGCGACTTCTCCTCGAAGTGGTCATAGACCGGCAGGGCCACGCTGTACGTCAGCGCCGACCAGAACGCCGTAGCGATCACCAGCGTGGTGCCGAACGCGATCCAGTACGGTGCGCGTTCCCGGCCGTACCTGCGGGCCCGGCCGGCGCGCCGCATCGCCGGGACGACGCCGAGGACGCTGAAGAAGAACGTCCAGCCCACCACCGGCCGCCAGGACGGCGCCGGCGGCCGGGCCGAGCCGTGCACCTCACCGGGGAACCGGACCAGCAGCTGACCGTGCTTGTTCTCCGGTGAGCCGTACGGGGGAACGACGCCTCCGAACGGCTGCGCGACCTGCTCGTGCTGGACCTGTTCCGGCGTGACCGCCCACGGTGGAGCTTCTGTCATGTGAGGACCTTCCGGGTAGCGGCACGGTTGCAACCGTCTCGCTCATCGGCGCGGGCCCTCACGAGTTGAGGATTACGGTGCGGTGCCCCCGCCGGCGCCGGCCGTCGTGGTGGTCGCGACCGGCGGCTCCGGTTCCTCGGTCTCGGTGGGCGCCGTCGTGGTCGGCTGGGTCGCCGGCGTCGTGGTCGCCGGCGTCGTCGTGGCCGGGGTGGTCGGCTCGGTCGTCGCCGGGGTCGTCTCGCTCGGCTCCGGAGAGGCGGACGACAGCGACGGAGACGGGCTCGCCGACGCACTGCGCGACCGCTTCACCGGCCGGCGGCTGGTGACCTCGGTCGACGGCTCGGCCTCCTCGCTCGCCTCCGTCGGGAACTCCTCCACCACCTGCTCGTTCTGCTGGGTGGGTGAGGTGGTCGGCTGCTTGTCGCCGGTCGGGTTGAGCAGGAAGACCACGCCGAGGGTGCCGGCGATCGCGAAGAGCGCGAGGATCGCGAACATCAGCCCGCGCTGGGCGAGCGGCTGCGACGACCGGGCCGCCGTGTACGGCACCGGGGGCGGGCCCACCGGGGCCTGCGGCGGGAAGTTGCGGGGACGCGGCACCGCGCGGGTCGGCGCGGCCGGGCTGAGCGGGGCGACCATGGCCGTACCGGTCAGACGTTTCCAGTCCATCGGCCCGGCGGCGGCGAAGGCGGCCTCAGCGAACTCGGCGGCACTCTGGAACCGGTCCGACGGCTGTTTCGCCATCGCCTTGGCGATCAGGTGACGCACCTCGACCGGCACGTGGTCGGGCAGCGGCGGCGGCTCGTCCTCCAGGTGACGCAGCGCGACCTGGAGCGCGTTCTCCCCGTCGAACGGGGGCCGTCCGGCGATGCAGTGGTACGCCACGGCGCCTAGCGCGTACACATCGGTGGCTGGTGTGAGGTCGCCCTTGGCGACCTGCTCGGGCGCCATGTAGAGCGCCGTGCCGACGATCGCGTTGAGGCCGGTGACGCTGGTCAGCGCGGCCGACCGGGCGACGCCGAAGTCGATCAGGATGACCGCGCCGGTCGGTTTCACGATCAGGTTGCCGGGCTTGATGTCGCGGTGCACGATGCCGGCCTGGTGCGCGGCGTGCAGCGCGTCGGCGGCCTGCGCCACGATCGAGAGGGTCTCGGTGACCGGGATCGGTCCCTCTTTCACCCGGCTGGACAGCGGCTCGCCCTCGACGAAGGCCATCACCAGATAGGCGACCTTCTCCTGGCCGCCGAAGTCGCCGTCGCTCGCGTAGTCGTAGACCTCGACGACGCCGGGGTGCCGGAACGTCGCCATCATCCGGGCCTCGCCGTAGAAGCGAGTGGCGAACTCCGGATCCTCGAGCATCGCGGTGCGCAGCACCTTCACGGCGACCGTGCGTCCGAGGACTACATCGGTGCCGCGCCAGACGTCACCCATCCCGCCGGTCGCGATGCGATCGTCCAACCGGTACCGGTTGTCCAGGAGATCTCCGGCACTGAGCACCAGTGGGACCTTATCTGTATCGGGCGGCCCGTGAGGGTGCCGCGGAGGGAAGCCGAATGCCGCTCAAGAGTACAGATCACCGCCACTGCGCGGGAGGTCAGCGACGGCGGCCTCCGACCGGCCGCGGAGTCCTCAATGAGCTGTTTGAGCCTGGGTTCCCGGGTGTCCGCGCGCTCAGCGTTCACCACCGGAGCGCATCGAGGCTCTCCGGTACGACGATGAATGTGCTCGAAAGCACTCCGGCCGGCCGCCAGATCGGCGACCAGCCGGCACTTCCGCTCATACGGTACGGCCTGAAAGCCTCAGCGCTCGTCGTACGTAGGGGTGACGACGATGGCGGTTTCGGCGAGCTCGAGCTCCTCGTTCTCCGCCTGACGCTCCTGTGCGGCCCGTGCGGTGCTGGCCGCGGCCCAGCCGGCAGCCAGGCCGACCAGCCCGATCGCGGCGATCAAGCCCCACGGACGGGACGGTTTGCGCCCGGCCAGCGCGTTCGCCGCCGCGTTCGCCCGGCCCCATGCCTCGTCTGTGACAGAGCTCACTCTGCCGCCGGCCTGGTTCGCCAGCGTCGAGCTCTTCTGGCTGGCACGTTTAGCCAGCTTGCGGCTCTTGTTGCCGGCCTTGCCGGCGAGGTCGGTCGCTGCGCCGGCGCCCTCACTGGCCGCCGTCATGGCCGAGGTGAGGTACTCCCAAGCCTGATCCGCGGTCCGTTCGGCCCGGTTTTTCCTGCTCCACGACATCACTACCTCCTGCGATGGCCTTTCAAGGCCAGCATGCCCCGGAACGGAGCTCGACAAACGTCCGGTATGGACGGCATCACGGTTCGAAAACGATTTGACGGGCCGCAGTACTGTTGACCTCGTTCACACGGGCCACTCAGGCGACTGACAGGTTCAGGGCCTAACCTTTCGGTCGGATTCACCGAACCTTCCGGGGGTAGTCCTGCCGGTCTTCTCAACTGGCCTGGCTGACCCACGAACAGAGGAACAACGCCTGGACCAGCCGGGCGGGTGGAGGGAAGAGGCGTGACGCTGTCGATAACGACGTCGACGCTGGCCGACGGGGCCATTGAAATCTCGCCGCGAGGCGAGATCGATGTCGAGAACGCGTACGAGATCCGCGAGGCGGTGGGTGCGCAGCTCTCTGACGCCAGCCCCGGCCGGATCGAGCTCAACATGCAACAGGTGACTTTTATCGACTCTGTGGGGATCAGCGCTCTTGTGGCCGCTTTCCAGCTCGCCGGGGTCAGCGGAGTCAAACTCATCGTCACGCAGCCGAGCCGTTTCGCGCACAGACAGCTGTGGGTGACCGGTCTGCTCGGCCTCTTCGGCAATCCCCAGCCGCACGAGGACGCGGTGACAACCGCCGGCGCGTGACGAAACCAACACAGACCTGTTAGAACCCCGGGCTCTGCACCCGGACCGCTTCGACATTGATCCGAATGTCGGTGTCCTCGTGCGGGGCCCGGATCGGGGTGACCACGGCGAAGTTCTCAGCGAGGGCTGCCAGGTCGCTACCGGCCTCCAGCTCCTCCTCGGCGGCCTGCACGGCCGTCCGGACGAACCCTTCGCCGGCTTCGGCGATGCTCATCTGCACCTGACCGAAACGGGCCAGGTGCGCCTGACGGAGCCCGCGGATGCCGTCCAGGTGCAGGTCCGGCACATTCAGGTTGAAAACCGTCCCGGGCGGCGTGTGCAGCAGCGCCGGGAGGATCCGAACCGCCACCGCGGCGCCACTGGCCCAGTGATGCAACTCGTCGTCGATCGTGTCGAGCGCGGCGATCGCGGCCCCTCCGCTGGACGCTGACGCGGCCGCCGGGGTGAGCACGTCCAGCGACACGGCGAGGCCGCGCAGGCCGGCGTGCGAGGCGGTGAGCGTCGCGCCGACGGTGCCGGAGTGCACCACCGCGGCGCCGGCGTTGGCGCCCCGGTTGATCCCGGAGACCACCAGGTCCGGCACCGGGCCGAACGCCTCACGCAGCGCCAGCAGCACGATGTACGCGGGCGAGGCCGCCACTCCGTACGCCGGGATGTGTTTCGCGCCGTGCAGCTCTCGCGGCTCCGACACGATCTTGCCTTCGTGCACCACCGCGGTCATCGCGGCGCTGCTGCCGCTGGATTCGCTCAACGGGGCGGCCACCACCACGTCGTAACCCTCGTGGGCGACGGCACGGGCCAGCCAGCGGATGCCGGGCGCCTCGATGCCGTCGTCGTTGGTGATCAGGATTCTCATCGGGGGCTGATTGCCCGAGATCGAACTCATGATGCCTTCTTGATCGGAGTCAGGACGACTCGTTCGGTGAGGACTCGTACGGCGTCGACGTGCCCGGTGCCGAGGCCGTGCCGGGTGACGTTGAGCGCACCGGCGGCGGCGCCGGTCCGGACCGCCTCCTCCATCGGGCCGCCGTGCGCGAGAACGGCCGCGACACCGGCCGTCATCGAGTCGCCGGCGCCGCGGTGCTCGGCCGAGATCAGCCGGGGGAGCGCGACGCTGTAGATCTCGCCGTCGATCAGGGCCAGAGCGCCCTCGTCGGACCGGGAGATCAGGACCGTCTCAGCGCCTCGCTCGTGCAGGTGGGCGAGCGCCTTGGTGAGGGACTCCGTCGACCCGTCCGGCACGGTCCCGTCCGCGATCAGTTCCTCGTGGCTGATCTTCAGAACCGAGACGCCGGCGTCCAGGACCGCGGCCAGGTGGTTGCTGCATAGATCGACGATCACCCGGCAGCCGTTGGCCCGCAGGTCGGCAGCGAGCCGGCCGTAGACCTCCGGCTTGATCACCGAGGGGTGTGCCGGGCCGCTCAGGATTGCGATCCCGGCCCGCAGGCCCTCGGCGAGCGTCAGGTTGTAGAGCTCGTCGAGCTCGTGCCTCGACAGCGGGTTCCCGGGCCGTTCAGCGATCTCCTGGCGGGTGCCGCCGCGGCGATCGTGCACGTACCACCCGCTGCCGTGCTCGCGCATGACCAGCCGCAGCGTGACGCCGGGCAGGTCGGAGAGCAGGGGACTGAGCACGCGGCCGACCTCGCCCCCGGCGGCCGCGCACAGCGTCACGTGCGCACCCAGCGACGTGATCATCCGGGTCTGCCAGATGCCCTGGCCCCCCGGGTGGACGTGCAACTCAGGCTCGTCGTGGTGTTGTTCGATGGTCACCGTCAGCTGGGGCGCCGGTGCGAAGACCATGACCCGGCCGTCACTCATGTCTCGCATTGTTATCTTTTTGCGCATCCGCCGTGGCTGATCGCAAAAAGAACAAGTGCCCCGCTTTACGACTCGAACCCCTTTGAGGTCAGGTCGCGGACCTGATCGGTGAGCTCGGGCTGGGCCCGCAGCAGCTCCTCGAGGCGGATGCGCCACTTGCCGGCCTCCAGGTCGGTGGCGGATCTGTCGCCCCCGGTGCGGGCGGCCTCGGCAACCAGGTAGTCGTGGGTGGCGAGCAGGGCCTCGAAGATCTCAGGGCCGAGCCGGTGGTAGGCGGCGGAGGCGAACTCGTGGTGGGACGGCCCGGACGCGGCCTGGACGAAGGCCCGCGCGGCGTCCCAGATCACACGTGGCTGGTGGATGACGTGCGTCGACATGGCTCGATCATCGCGCGCCGGGTGTGATGATCGCCATACCTGTCACCAGCCAGTCGGCGTGCAGTGCCGGCTCGCCCCGGCCGGTTCCACCTGCAGGGTGGCGTGGTCGATCGCGAAGTCCTCGTGCAGGGCCTCGCGGGCCACCGAGAGCACCGCGCCGAGCTCGGCCGCCGGGTCGAGGCGAAGATGTGCGGAGGCGACGTCCATGCCCGAGGTGAGAGTCCAGACGTGCAGGTCGTGGACGTCGCAGACACCGGGGACCGAGGCCAGCCGGTCGCGGACCGCGGAGATGTCCAGGTGCTCGGGCGCGGCCTGGACCAGGATGCGGATCGCCGAGCGGCCCAGCGCGAACGTCCGCGGCAGGATCATCAGGGCCACGATCACGGCGACGATCGGGTCCGCGTACGCCCAGCCGGTGAACCAGATGACCAGAGCGGCCACGATGACGCCGACCGAGCCGAGCAGGTCGCCGAGCACCTCGATGTACGCCCCGCGTACCCCGATGTTCTCCTTGGCGCCGGAGCGCAGCAGCGCGAAGGCGACCAGGTTGGCGAGCAGGCCGCCGACCGCGACCAGCAGCATCCACCCGGCCGGGACGTGCGGCGGGTCGGTGAACCGGCGCACGGCCTGGACCACCACGAAGCCGGCGACCACGGTGAGCAGCGCGGCGTTGGCGAGCGCGGCGAGCACTTCGAGGCGGTAGAGCCCGAAGGTGCGGCGCGAGTCGCCGCCGCCGGCCCGGCCGGCAGCGGTGATGGCGGCGAGCGTCATGGCGATCGCCAGAACATCGGTGAACATGTGACCGGCGTCGGAGAGAAGAGCCAGTGAACCGGTGAACCCGGCTGCGACCGCCTCGACGATCATGACGGCGGTCAGCAGGCCCGCTGCCCACCAGAGTGGCTTGCGGTGCTTGGCCCCTCCGAGCTGGGCGGCGGTGCCGTGGTCGTGGCCGGCTCCCATGTCTTCTACCTTCCGTCGTCCAGCGGGCCGTCGCCAATGTATGCGGACATTGCTATATGTGCAATCGGTTGTGTGGATGACCATCGCGGGTTGGAATCACCTATGACCCGTCCGCAACGGAAAGGAAGTTTTGTGCTTCGCCGTACCTTTGCGAACGCTCTTCTCGGCACCGCCCTCGCGGTGACGGTAACCGCCGCGCCAGCGCAGGCGGCTCAGTCCAGGGCTTTGACAAGCCCGTTACCCAGCACAATCACCCTGCCGAGCGGTTTCCAGCCCGAAGGCATTGCCATCGGGAAGAAGCCGTACGCCTACTTCGGCTCCCGGGTCGACGGTGGCATCTACCGCGTCGATCTGCGTACCGGAGCCGGCCGGACCTTCAGTGAGGGTCCCGGAACCGCGTCACTCGGCCTCAAGATCGACGACAACCGGCTTTTCGTGGCCGGTGGCGCGGGGGGAAATGCCCGTGTTCTCGATCTGCGCACCGGCGAGGTCCTGAAGTCGTATCAGCTTCAGCCGGTGGGCACGACGGCCTTCATCAACGACGTGATCGTCACCGATGACGCGGCCTGGTTCACCGACTCGCGCAACGCGGTGCTGTTCAAGCTGCCGTTCGGCCGGCACGGCAAGCTGCCGGCGCAGGCCGTCGCGGTGCCGATCACCGGCGACTTCGTCCAGGGCGAGGGCAACAACGCCAACGGCATCACCACCACGCCCGACGGCCGTGCGCTGATCGTCGTGCAGTCCAACACCGGCTCGCTGTTCCGGGTCTCGTACTCCGGGGTGGCCACGAAGGTCGACCTCGGCGCCACCGAGACGCTGGTCAACGGCGACGGGCTCTGGCTGCGCGGCAAGACGCTGTACGCCGTGCAGAACCGGCTCAACGTGATCGCCAAGGTCGAGCTGAACCGCAAGGGCACCGCCGGGACCGTGGTGTCCCGGACCGGTGACCCGAGCTTCGACGTGCCGACCACGATCGCGGAGTTCGGCAAGCGGTTCTACCTGCCGAACGCGCGATTCACCACACCGGCGGAGCCGACGACCACGTACAACGCGGTCGCCGTCCCCATCCCATAATTCCTAGAGCCAGCCGGGGTTCGTGCCCACCGTGGTCAGCCGTTGCGTCGCACGTGACAGCGCCACGTACAGGGTGCGGATCCCGGCCGGGTCGCTGGCGATCTGCGCCGGCTCGACCAGGACCACGGCGTCGTACTCCATGCCCTTGGCCTCCAGCGCGGTCACCACCTGCACCCGCTCCGGCAGACCGGCCACCCAGCCGGCCACCTCGCCCTGGCGCGGCACCGGCATGATCACGCCGATCGTGCCGTCCACCTCGGTGAGCTGCTTCTCGGTCAGCTCACGAACCACCCCGGGCAGCCCGTCGACAGTGGTCACCAGGTCGGCCGGGTCGACGCCGGTGCTGCGCACCGCCGACGGCAGCGGCAGGTCCGGCATGATCTTGCGGATGACCTGAGCGGCCACCGCGAAGATCTCCGAGGAGTTTCGATAGTTGGTGGTCAGCGAGTAACTGTTGCGCTTGCGGGACCCCAGCGCGCGATCGCGCGCACGGTCCAGCTCATCCGCGTCACCCGACCATGCGGTCTGTGCCGGGTCACCCACAACCGTCCAGGATGCGTACGCGCCCCGGCGCCCGACCATCCGCCATTGCATCGGTGACACGTCCTGGGACTCGTCCACCACGATGTGCGCGTAGTCCCGGTAGTCGTCCTCACGCTGCAGGTGCTGCGTGCGGGCGGCCGCCTGGCGGTCCGCGAACGTGCTGACCTCCTGGACGCCGTCACGCACGTGGAACGGGTTCTTCGACTTCTTGGCCGGCTTGCGTGGGCGGCCCATCAGCTCGTCCAGCTCGTCCAGCAGCGCCACGTCGGCGATCGTCGGCCCCTCGGTGGCGAGCGCGTCGAACGAGCCCTGGAGGGTGGCGATTTCGTCGCGGGAGAGGATGCCGTTCGCGTACGAACGGAGGCGTTCGCGGTCGGCCATCCAGAGCAGCACCCGCATCGGGGTGAACCTCGGCCACCAGGCCTTGAGGAACTCCCGGAATTCGGTGCGGTCGGCCAGCTCGGCCTCGAACTCCTTTTTCTCCGGCAGGCCGGTGCCCTTGTGGTCGCGGAACTGTGCCCAGAGCGCGTCGAAGATCCGGTCGAAGCCGTGGCTGCGTACCTCGTTGCGCCGGGCGCCGCGCTGGAGCGCCGCACGGCGGATCTTTTCGAGCGCTGCGGCGTCCAGCCGCAGCAGCGTGCCCCGGTAGAGCAGGCGCAGCTCGGTGGGACCGCCCGGCACCGCGTCGTGCGAGGCACGTTCCAGCACCCGCCGCATGCGCAGCGAGCCCTTGATCGAGGCCACCTCGCCGGAGTCGACCCGGATGGCGTCGTAACCGGGCACCAGCGAACCCAGCGAGCGCAGGGTCGCGGTCTCCTCACCGAGCGAGGGGAGCACTGTCGCGATGTACTCCACGAAGACCCCGGACGGGCCGACCACCAGGACGCCGCCGCCGGCGAACCGGCTGCGGTCGGAATAGAGCAGGTACGCCGCGCGGTGCAGCGCCACCGCCGTCTTGCCGGTGCCCGGGCCGCCGGTGACGATCGTCACGCCGCCGGCGGGGGAGCGGATCGCCTCGTCCTGCTCGCGCTGGATGGTGGCGACGATGTCGCGCATGCCCCGGCCGGTCGCTTTCGCGAGGCTGGCCAGCAGGGCGCCGTCGCCGACCACCCGCATGTCGTCCGGCGCGGAGTCGGGATCGAGCAGGTCGTCCTCGATCCCGGTGACCCGCTCGCGGCTGGACTGGATCATCCGCCGGCGGATCACGCCGAGTGGATCGGCCGGAGTGGCCTGGTAGAACGCCGCGGCGGCCGGCGCACGCCAGTCCACCACCAGCGGTTTCGATTCGTTGTCGCGGATTCCCATCCGGCCGACGTAATGGGTGGCCTCGGTCTTGAGGTCGAGCCGGCCGAAGACCAGGCCCTCGTGCTCGGTGTCCAGGGCGTGCCGGCGGCGAGCCGCGTGGAAGACCATCGCGTCACGCTCGACCAGGGCGCCGAAGGTGCCCACCCCGGCCAGGCTGTAGCCCTCTTTTTCGGCTCGGGAGGCATCCCGGCGCAGCTCGGTGAGCCGGGCGTAGACCCGGTCCACGTGCTGCTGTTCGACCGCGATCTCCTGTTGCAGGACGGTGGCGTCGCTCAAGTCCGCTGTCTTCCTCTCATGCCCACCACACCACTCAGCGCGACGGGGGGCGAAAAACCTCTGCGCACCACCAGCGCTTGCGCGAAGGGGGCAATCGAACTTACTCCTGTCCGGCTGGCCGCGTCGAACCGCACTGCTCCGCACTACCCTCCGCCGGGGCCTCGAATCTCTCAGGATCGCCGCCGGGGCACCGCCGGACAGGCGTTTCAGCTGAAACGGGAAACGACTTAAGCGGCCTCGCGGCAGCGGGTAACGGTCTCGCGGACGGCGCGTCGTTCTCGTTTCGCCGACCGGGCGACCCGCCGGACGATGGTTACCAGCGCCGACGAGACCTGCTCCGGCCGCTCCAGCGGCAGCATGTGCCCGGCGCCTTCGAGGATCTCCAGCCGGGCGCCGGGCAGCGCCTGAGCGATCGACTCGGCGCAAGCGGTCGGGGTGAGCCGGTCCCGGTCGCCGACCAGGACGGTGGCCGGCACGTCGGCGATGGTGGCGAGGGTGTCCAGGCGCTGCTGCGCGCCGACCGACGCGCGGAAGCCGCCGATCGAGCGCAGTGAGGCCCGGCCGATGCCGCCGAGGGCGACCTTGAGCGCGGCGTCCGCGCAGTCCTCGCCGAAGAGCAGCCACTGGACCGCCGGGCGCAGGGCGGGCAGCACCATGCGGTGCGGTGACCAGGCGCCGGAGCGGGCGAGCAGGCCGGCGCCGAACGTCTCGCCGGCGCGCAGCAGGGCGGCCACCCGGGCCGGCAGGCCGTACCGGGTGTGCGTGTGTCCCTCGGCGGTCGTGGAGACCAGGAGCAGGCCGGCCACCCGGGCGGTGAACTCCTCGGGGTGGCGGTGCGCGTACTCCATGATCGTCATGCCGCCCATCGAGTGGCCGGCGAGGACCACCGGGCCGGTCGGCGCGAACTGGCGCAGGACCTCGGCCAGGTCGTCGCCGAGCTGGGCCAGGGTCGCCCCGCCGAGACCGGTGTGCCCGGACCGCCCATGCCCCCGGGTGTCGTACGCGATCACCCGCGGCGCCTTGCGGCCCATGCCGCCGAGGGCGGCGACCTGGTCATGCCAGATCCGCCGGTCCAGGCACCAGCCGTGGAGCAGCACGACGGTCACCGGAGCGTCAGCCGGGCCGGAAACGGTCACGTGCAGGCGTACGCCGTCGGCGAGAGTGATCTCTGAACGCGTCTGCATGGGCACCTCCGTGAGAGTCACGGTCCCCGTTGTACCCACGGGTAATAATCATCACTCCCGATCACGTGTATTACCAGCATGTTTCGTCAAGGCTTTTGGTCAGATCCGGTCGGACAGTGAGTTACCTCGCAATCACTTTCCCGCCGGACTTCAGCAGCGAAAATCTCTTCATGGCTGTTACCCGAGAAGCGCAGGTCATCACGCCCGCTGAAGCGCTCAGCAGGCTCGTGACGGGCAACAAGCGGTTCGTCTACGGAAATCCCCGTTACGGCCACGACGTGACCCAGGCGGCCGCCACCGCGGGCGGCCAGCAGCCGCACTCGGTGGTCCTCGGCTGCATCGACTCGCGGGTTCCGCTCGAGGCGATCTTCGACCAGCCGTTCGGCTCGATCTGCGTGGCACGTTCCGGTGCGCACGTGCTGGACCGGTCGCTGATCGGCTCGGTCGGCTTCGCGGTCGCCGAACTCGGCGTCTCGCTGGTGGTCGTGGTCGGGCACCAGCGCTGCGGCGCCGTGAACGCCACGGTGAAGGCCTTGCGCGCCGGCACGGTCTCCGAGGGTGAGATCGGCTATCTGGTCGACCAGTTGGCCCCTGCGGTACGCGAGGTGGGCATCGACGACCCGGACGCCGCCGAGAAAGCGATCCGCGCCCACGTGATCCGGACCACGGACCGGTTGCACAAGGTGGAGAGCCTGGCCGCGGCCATGGCGGCCGGGCGGATCAACGTGGTCGGCGCCATCTATGACCTGGACAGCGGGTGGGTAGAATTTCTTTCTTGATTTCTCGGCGGCTCAGCCTGTCCTGATCTTCATGAAGTGCAAAAAGGCGCCTCCCGGCACAAACCGGGAGGCGCCTTTCTTGTCAGAGGCGTTCTCAGCCCTCGAACACGCCGGCGTCGGCGAGACGCTTCTCGGTCGCGTCCCAGCCGTCCTGCGGGCTGGCGCTGTGCAGCGAGTTGATCTCGGCGCGGATCTTGGCGCCGTGGCCGGCCGCGGCCAGCACCCGGATCTCCTCGACGAAAGCGTCGGAGTCGGTCCTGAGGTGCGTGGTCTTGCCGTTGGTCAGGTTGCGCACGTACGCGAAGCGGCCGGTGCCGAGCGGGATGAGGTACTTGTACTCACCGAGCACGCTGAGCGCGCCGGACGTGCTCTGTCCGGCGCGGACTGATGCGCGGGCGGTCTTTGAGGTGTTGCTCGCCACGGCGGCACTCCTTGAAGGAAAGCTGAGAAAGTAGAAAAAGGGCCGTGGCAACTCTACACGACAGCCCTTGGACCGTGCCGTCGGAGCAGGTACGGGCGTTGCACTGGGTACGCCACTACGGCAGGTCCCATAGTCGATGTTGCGGATTCTCTGGCGCACCATCCGTACCACCCGGCATCATGGGACACGATCAACCGCGGTCGAGGTCGTAGGGGAAGACGCACCTCGGTCTCCGGGAGGTCACCGTGCCAACGTGTGGCGTCGTATACGTCCACTCGACCCCACTCGCCGTGTGCCAGCATGTCGAGTGGGCGATCGCGCGCGTCCTGACCGCGCCGGTCAATTTGCAATGGACCGTGCAACCGGTCGATCCCAGCATGCGCCGAGCTGAGTGCAGCTGGACCGGCCGGGCTGGTACTGGCGCCGAGCTGGCTGCTGCCCTCCGGCAGTGGCCCATGATCCGTTTCGAGGTCACCGAGGAACCCAGCGAGGGCCTCGATGGCGAGCGGTTCATGCACGTCCCCGGGCGTGGCCTCTTCCATGGGGTCATGGGCGCTTCGGGTGACATCCAGATCGGCGAGGACCGGCTGCGCTCCATCATGACCTCGGTCCGGGCGCCCGAGGCGCTGGCGCACGCCCTGGACAAGGCGCTGGGCACCGCATGGGATGCGGAGCTCGAGCCGTACCGGTACGCCGGCGACGGCGCGCCGGTCACCCTGCTCACCAGGGTCGGCTGACGTGCGATCCGGCTGATCGGGCGAAAACCGCGACTGGTGGTTCTCGGGGATAAAGTGGCGACGGTCGCCGTGAACTGGTTCGATGGCGTGCGTGAAAAACCTGCTCCGCGTCGCTTTGGCCGTACC
Organism: Actinoplanes lutulentus; assembly: GCF_003259845.1. Lineage (GTDB taxonomy): Bacteria > Actinomycetota > Actinomycetes > Mycobacteriales > Micromonosporaceae > Actinoplanes > Actinoplanes lutulentus. The sequence continues at coordinate 352,952 of NZ_QLMJ01000004.1, read as the reverse complement.
TTTGCTGCTTTTGTCCGGAGCATGCGGTAACGATGAGCCGGCGCCGTCGGCAACCACCGCGACGACGCCTCCGGCGTCGCCGTCCCTCGTGCCTGAGGCTTCGGCCAGCGCCGGTCTGGTGATCAACGCTGACCCGGCGGCGCGCGCGGCCGAGGTGGTGACCAGGCTCAGCGACGAGGACCTGGCCGGCCAGGTGCTGATGCCGTACGCCTACGGCAGTTACGCCACCACCGTCGACAAGGGCGCCTCCGCCGGCAACCAGCAACTCGCCGGGGTGAACACGCCGGCCGAGATGATCGAGAAATACAAGCTCGGTGGTCTCATCCTGGTCGGCTTCACACCGGACGACCCGACCGGCGACACCAACCCGACCACGAACGTGGAGAACCCGAAACAGGTCCGCGAGCTGACCCGGGGCCTGCAGCAGGCGGCTCTCAAGCTGCCCGCCACCGCGCCGCTGATGATCGGCACCGACCAGGAGTACGGCGTGGTCACCCGGATCACCGAGGGCGTCACGATGCTTCCGTCGGCGCTGGCCGTCGGTGCCGCCCGGCAGCCCAGTCTCACTGAGGTGGCCTGGCGGGCGGCCGGCGAGGAGCTGGCCGCGATGGGCATCACCGTCGACTTCGCCCCGGTCGCCGACACGCTCGCGACCCGGGGTGGTGGCCTGATCGGCTCGCGCTCGTTCGGCTCCGACGCCAAGGCGAACGCCACGCAGGTCACCGCGGCCGTCCGGGGCCTGCAGGGCGCCGGCGTCACGGCCGCCCTCAAGCACTTCCCGGGCCACGGGCACACCAGCGGGGACAGCCACGACGAGCTCCCGGTGATCAAGCAGAGCCGCAAGGACTGGGAGGCGCAGGACCTGCCGCCGTTCCAGTCGGGCATCGAGGCCGGCGCGGGCCTGGTGATGTCCGGTCACCTGGATCTCCAGGCGATCGACAAGGGCAACGCCGCCACGTTCTCCCACAAGATCATGACCGACGTGCTGCGGAAGCAGCTCAAGTTCACCGGGGTCGCGATCAGCGACGCGATGAACATGGCCCCGGCGAAGAAGTGGCCGGCCGGCGAGGCCGCGGTCCGCGCGCTCAACGCGGGCAACGACATGCTGCTCATGCCGCCGGATATCGGTGGTGCCCGGGACGGCATCGTGGCCGGGCTCAAGAGCGGCAGCCTCAAGCGGGAACGCCTGGTCGAGGCGGTCACCCGGATTCTCACTCTCAAGTTCCGTACCGAGATCAGGAACCAGCCGGACCTCGACGTCATCGGTTCGCCGGCGCATGCCCGGTCGGTCGGCGCCCTGGACGCCGCCGCCGTCACGGTCTTCCGGGGCAAGTGCTCCGGGCCGCTGGCCGAGGGACCGGTCACGGTCACCGCGCCCGCCTCGCGCGAGGTCGCCCGGGTCGCCATGGTCCGGGCCCTTCAGGAGGCCGGTGTGAACGTCCAGGCCGACAACGGGGCGAAAATCCGCCTGGTCGGTTTCGGAGATTCCCAGGTCGATCTGGACGACTCGGCGGCGATCACGGTGGCGATGGACAGCCCGTCGCTGCTGGGACTGTCCCGGTCGCCGACGCTGGTCGCCACGTACTCGTCGAGCAAGCTCTCGCTGGCCGCCCTGGCCGCGGTCATCGCCGGCAAGGCCAAGGCGCCGGGCAAGTCGCCGATCGAGGTTGCCGGGCTGAAGCGGAGCGCCTGCGTCAAGTGATCCGTTGAACGACACGACGGTGCCGTGCCCGCCTCGTTCGGCGGACACGGCACCGTCGTGTCATTGCGATCAGGCGCGGGCGAAGACCAACGCCACGTTGTGGCCGCCGAAGCCGAACGAGTTGTTCATCGCCGCGGTCATCTCGAGCGGCCGCGCCTTGTGCGCTGCCACGTCGAGGTCGAGACGCTCGTCCGGGTCGTCGAGGTTGATGGTCGGGGGGATCACGGACTCACGCAGGGCGAGGATGGTGGCGATCGACTCGACCGCTCCGGCCGCGCCGAGCAGGTGTCCGCTCATCGACTTGGTCGAGGTGAGGATCGGGTGATCGCCGATGGCGGTCCGGATCCCCTTGATCTCGCTCATGTCGCCGACCGGCGTCGAAGTGGCGTGCGCGTTGACGTGCTGGATGTCCGCACCGGTCAGGCCGGCGTCGGTCAGAGCCATCCGCATCGCACGGATGCCACCGCGGCACTCCGGGTCGGGCTGGACGATGTCGAAACCGTCCGAGGTGATGCCGGCCCCGAGGAGCCGGGCATAGATCTTCGCGCCACGAGCGATCGCGTGATCGGCACGCTCCAGCACGATCGTTCCCGCGCCCTCACCGAGGACGAAGCCGTCCCGGTTCTTGTCCCACGGGCGCGATGCCTTCTCCGGCTCGTCGTTGCGCGTCGACATGGCGCGCATCGAGGCGAAACCGGCGAGCGGCAGCGGGTGCACGACGGCTTCGACGCCACCGGCCACCACCACGTCGACGCGGCCGGCACGGATCAGGTCGAGTCCGAGGGCGACGGCTTCCGCGCCGGTGGCGCACGCGCTGGCCACGGCCCGGACGCCACCCTGGGCGCCGAGCTCGATGCCGACCCAGGCGGCAGGGCCGTTGGGCATCAGCATCGGTACGGTGTGCGGGCTGACCCGGCGCGGACCGGACTGCTCGAGGATGTCGTCCTGTTCCAGCAGCGTGGTGGCGCCGCCGATGCCGCTGCCGATGCTGACCGCGAGGCGTTCCGGGTCCAGGCCCGAACCGGCCAGGCCGGAGTCGGCCCAGGCCTCCTTCGCCGCGATCAGCGCCATCGCCTCGGAACGGTCAAGACGGCGCATCTTGACCCGCTCGATGAGCGTGGCCGGGTCGACCGCGAGTTGTGCGGCGATCCGCACCGGGAGCTGACCCGCCCACTCCTGAGTGAGCGGGCCGACCCCGGAGCGGCCCGCGAGCATTGCGTCCCAGGTGGACGCGACGTCCCCGCCCAGCGGGGTCGTCGCGCCGAGCCCGGTGACGACGACGTCTACGTTGCTCATGTCAGTGGTTCGCCTCGATGTAGGTGACGGCATCGCCGACGGTCTTCAGGTTCTGGACCTCGTTGTCGGGGATCTTGACGCCGAACTTCTCCTCGGCCGCGACGACGACCTCGACCATGGACAGCGAGTCGACATCCAGGTCGTCGGTGAAGGACTTACCCTCGGCGACGTCGTCCGGGTTCACCCCGGCGACCTCCTCGAGGATCTCGGCGAGGCCAGAGGTGATCTCTTCGCGAGTTGCCATTCTCGTTCTTTCTCTCGGTGGGTGGTGAATACGCCGTCAGGTGCTGCTCAAGGGCAGCGGACAACCTGGCCGGCGTAGGTGAGGCCGCCGCCGAAGCCGAAGAGCAGTACGTGGGACCCGGAGGGAACCTCGCGCCGTTCGATCAGCTTCGACAGTGCCAACGGCACACTGGCCGCTGAGGTGTTGCCGGAATGGACCAGATCTTTGGCGACGATCGCGTCCGGGCTCAGTCCGAGCCGCTTCACGATGCCGTCGATGATCCGGGTGTTCGCCTGGTGCGGCACGAAAGCCGCCAGGTCGGAGGGGTCGACGCCGGCGCGGCGGCAGGCCTCGATCGCGAACGGGGCGAGCGCGGTGGTGGCCCAGCGGAAGACCGCCTGGCCCTCCTGCTCGATGTACGGCTGCCAGCCCTCGATCCGCAGAACGTCGCCCTTGTCCGGGGCGGAACCCCAGAGCACCGGGCCGATGCCGATCTCCTCGCCGTCCGGGACCGCGGAGACGACCGCTGCGCCCGCGGCGTCACCGAAGAGCACGGCGGTCGTGCGGTTGGACCAGTCGACGACGTCGGAGAGCTTCTCCGAGCCGATGACCAGAGCGTTGCGGGCGGCGCCGGCACGGATCGCGTGGTCCGCGGTGCCGAGCGCGTACGAGAACCCGGAGCAGGCGGTGTTCAGGTCGTACGCCGCCGGTGCCGCGATGCCGAGCCGGCTCGCGACCCGGGCCGCCACGTTCGGGCAGCGGTCGATCGAGGTGCAGGTCGCGACGGTCACCAGGTCGATGTCGGCGGCGGTGAGGCCGGAGTTCGCCAGTGCCTTCTCGGCCGCGTACGTCGCCATGTCGGCGACCGACTCGTTCTCGGCGATGCGGCGCTCGGCGATGCCGACCCGGTCCCGGATCCACGCGTCGTTGGTGTCCAGGTTCATGGCCAGGTCGTCGTTCGTGACCACGCGCGAGGGCTGGTAGTGCCCCATCGCGACGATGCGGGAACCCGCGGTCATCGTGCTCCTCCTTGGTGTCCGCCGTGGCGGGCGATCAGGTCGCGGGCGGCGTCCAGGTCGTCCGGGGTGTTCAGGGTGACGATCTCGGGCGCGCCCTCGCCCTTGAGCTCGCGCTTGACCAGGCCGGCCAGAGTGCCGGCGGGCGGCAGCTCGATCACGCCGGTGACGCCGAGCTCGCGTAGCGACGCCATGCACAGGTCCCAGCGGACCGGCGCGGTGACCTGACGGACCAGGCGGCGCAGCATTTCGGCGCCGTCCGCGACCGGCTTGCCGTCGAGGTTCGACAGCAGGGTCCGGGCCGGGTCGGTCACGGTGACGCCGGCAGCGACGGCGTCCAGAGCCGCCTCGGCCGGAGCCATGTACGGAGTGTGGAACGCACCCGCCACCGCCAGAGCGATGACCCGGGCCTTGGCCGGCGGGGCGGCCGCGAAGTCGGCGAGGCCGGGCAGCGCCCCAGCGGCGACGATCTGACCGGCGCCGTTGCGGTTCGCCGGGTACAGCCCGTGCTTCTCGATCGCGGCGACGACCTCGTCCGGGTCGCCGCCGAGGACCGCGCTCATGCCGGTGGGCTCGAGGGCGCAGGCGGCTGCCATCTCCCGGCCGCGCACACCGGCGAGGCTGATCGCGGACTCGGGGGAGAGCACGCCGGCCAGCGCGGACGCTCCGAGCTCACCGACGCTGTGGCCGGCGACCAGGTCGACGTCGCCCAGCGGCAGTTGTTCGCCCGCGAGCAGCGCGGCCGCGACGAGCAGAGGCTGGGTACGGGCAGTGTCCTTGATCTCGTCGGCGTCAGCCTTGGTGCCGAGGTGGACCAGGTCCACTCCGGCGAGCGCGGACCACTCGCCGAGGCGGGCCTCGGCGCCGGGTAGGGCGAGCCATGGGATCAGGAAGCCGGGCTTCTGTGAGCCTTGGCCGGGGGAGAGTACGGCGAGCACGTCTTGACTCTTCCGGATCGGGGGAGGTTCGGGGGTTGCTGGGCGCGACGAAACCCTACGACGATGTTTGTAGGAAACCTACAAAGCCGCCGTTGGCTTGGGACACTTTAGCCATATTCGCCACGGAAGCGGAATTTCCCCCCGCGACACGTAATCAGCGGACAATACGACCAACATGAGGTACGAGGCAGGCGTCCCTCAGGTTGCGGGGTCGAGCCTGCCGATTGTCAGCGCGATGCGTAAAGCGAACGCGTCCCGGCCGTCGAACGGCGACAGGGCGGTGACCTCGGCCACCCGGCGCAGGCGGTATCGCACGGTGTTCGGATGCACGTAGAGCTCGCGTGCCGCACTCTCCAGTACCCCGCCGGAGCCGAAGAATGCGTCGAGCGTCTCGATGAGCCCGCTGCCGGCCCGGGTCAGCCCTCCGTAGACCTCGTTGCGCAGCTTGCGCCGGGCGTCCAGGTCGCCGGCGAGCGCGCGTTCCGGCAGCAGATCGTCGGCGGCGACCGGGGATGGCGCGGCCGGCCAGGCGGGCGCCGCCCGGAACCCGTTCAGCGCCGCCCGGGCCGACTCGGTCGCCTGGTCCAGCGACGGTACGGCCGGGCCGACCACGATCGGCCCCTCGCCGAAAGTGCCGGAGAGCGCGGTGGCCGTGGCGACCGGATCGGTGGCTCCGCCCGCCACCACGACCAGGCGGTCGCCGTGTACGCCGCCGATCACTTCGAGCCGGGCCCGGCGGGCGGCCCGATAGACGGCGTGCAGCACCGCGGTGATGTCCCCGCCCGGCGAGCGGCCCACCACGACGGTCACCGGTGGCGCGTCGGTCCACCCCAGGGCGGCGGCCCGGCTGGCGAGCACGTCCGAGGAGTCGCCGCGCAGCAGCGCGTCGACGAGCAGGGCCTGCAGGCGGGCGTCCCACGCGCCCCGGGACTCGGCGGCCCTGGCGTAGACCCGGGCGGCGGAGAACGCGATCTCCCGGGAGAACCGGAGGATCGCCTGGAGCAGCGCGCCGGTCTCGCCCTCCTCGGCGAACCCCGGCACCTCGGCCTCGGCGACGTCGATCGTCACCTTGATCAGTTGCACGGTCTGGGTCAGCGTGATGGCCCGGGCCAGGGCGCGAGGCGCCGCCGCGAAGACCTCGTCGGAGATCTCCTGGGTGCTGGCGGCGACAGTAGCGCCGGAGCTGAGCCACTCCACGAGAGATCGGACGCCGGCCTGTGCGACGAGCATCACCCAGGAACGCTGGTCGGCGGGGAGCGCGCGGAACCACGGCAACGTCTCTTCCATGCGGGCCACGGCGGAAGTCGCGAGCGCCCCGGCATGCCGCTCGATTCGGCGTAATGTGCCGGGCGCTAGCGGGTTGGTGGTGCTGTCTGCCACGTGCCAAGCGTGTCACGGACCGAATGCCGGGTTGGGCTGAGTAGGTTTATGCCGTTTTACGACATTTGACCGGTGTAGCAGTGCGCCCCTTCCGCGATTTCGGTCGGTGACCTGGCATCGTGTCGGACTAGTGCGGTCCGGGCCGGGGGGTTAACACAGGGCGTCGCGGTGCCGATGAAGAGACGGTGCCGAGGAATGCTGGTGTTGGTGTCGAGGACGCGGATCGAGGAGGCGAGATGATGGAACGGGACGAGGCGTTGACGCGTACCGACGGTGATTCCGTCCTCGACGATGTGACGGTGCCCGCACCGGTCGACGAGGAGCCGATCCTGGATCTGGGATCGGGACGGGTTGGTTGCCGTACCGAACTGCGCGGGTGGGCTGGTGCTCATCTGCACGGTGCTGTGCGCCCGAGGCGGCGCGCGGCTGGACGAGGGCGGCCACCCGGCCGCTGGTGCTAGACGCTGGTGATGCGGAAAACCGGGCGGGGAGCTGGGGCCCCGAACGGGTGAGTGCCACACCGGCCCGGGCGAGTTTCGCCCGGGCCGGCCCATGCGCCTGGTCAGGTAGGTGCGGTGGATGACAAGAGACGGCTGATCCTGGACCAGGCGCTCGCCCTCGTGGACGAGCGTGGCCTCGCTGCGATGTCGATGCGGGCCGTCGCCGAGCGGGTGGGCCTGACCTCGATGGCCCTTTACCCGTATGTCGGTGGCAAGGACGCGCTGCTGGACGGCCTTGTCGACCTGCTGCATCTTGAGCTGGGAACCGCGTTCGACGACGATCCGGCCGATATCGATTGGCGCCGGCGCTTACGTGCGCTGAGCCGGGCCGTGCGCGCTCTCGCCCAGGAACACCCGAGCGCTTTCCCTCTGCTGCTGACCCGATCGGCGGCCGGCGCTTCGGCGTCGTGGCTGGCAGCGGCGCTGCGCGGCATCCTGCACGACGCCGGTGTCCGCGCGTCCGACGTGCCACGGATCGCGCGGATGATCTGTGCGTTGCTTCTCGGTTATCTCACCGGCGAGGTGACCGGCGGCCTGCCGGTCGCCGAGAACCCGCTGGAGCCGGACGACGAGTTCGACGCCGACCTGGACGACCTGATCGCCCTGGTGGAGAGCGTCTCGGTCAGATCCGGCGGCGGATCAGGAACGCCATCCCGGCGAGACCGACCAGGATCGCCAGCAGAACCGCGCCGTTGAGCAGGAAGAGGCGGCGGATCTCGCCGAACACCTCGCTCGCGCTCTCCACCGGGTTCACATCGGCGTTCAGGTTCTCGCCGACGCCGCCACCGATGCCGCCGTTCACCACGTCGGGCTTGGCCTCCAGCGGCGCGCCGGACAGGCGCAGCGACTCCGACATGGAGAGCCGGCCGTAGAACCAGCCGGCCGCTTTCTTGCCCGACGGCTGCTTGGCCGGCCGGTATGCCCGGGGGCCGCCCGCCGCCTGCGGATAGAGATCGTAGGTCTGGCTCGGCGCGTCCTTGACCAGGATGGTCAGCGTGTATTTCTCGCCGAGCTTACCGGATTTCGGCGCTGACGTCTGCGGCCTGGCCGCGGCCAGCCAGTCGACCTCGGTGAACAGCATCTCGAAGAGCCGGGGCTCGTCGGCCTGCCGGATCACTATCGACTTGCTGATGCCCTTGCCCTTGATCTCCATGGCATTGGGCTCGTCCTTTTTCGGCGCTGCCGCCGCACCGGGCGCGACGCCGAACGTCAACACGACGGCAATCACCATCGCACCGGCCGCCGACACCAGCCTGGTGATCGTCCCTCGCACCATCCGACCTCCCCCGCCCGTGGATGCACATGGACCACTGACCCACTGCTCGTGGCCCACACACCCATAGCCTTCCCGGACTCCGGCCCGGCCGCATCTCGCGGCAGGGTGAATTGGAGCCATTTGGGGGACGGCTGAGACAACCGGTGACCGTTGATCAGCGGCCGAATAGTACCTACTCCCCGCAACGCGTGGGGGTGGTGGCCACCCTGGTGACGGAGAGCGTCACCGGATTCGACGACCGGCTATGGCGCGCCGGCCGTCGAATGCGGTAAACGTGTCAGAGACGGGCGCGAGCTGCGGCAAGACGGGTCAGCGTGCGGTCACGGCCGAGCGTTTCGAGCGACTCGAAAAGCGGCAGGCCGATCGTCCGGCCGGTGGCCGCGACGCGAACCGGCGCCTGAGTCTTGCCCAATTTGAGACCTCGCTCCTCGCCGACCTGCTCAAGAGCAGCCTTGAGGGGCTCCGCCGACCAGTCGGAGAGTGCGCCGAAGGCGGCCGCAGTCGCGTCCAGAATGTCCGCTGCGCCCTCCTTCATAGCCTTCGCCCAGGATGCCTCGTCGTGCACGGGCTCGTCGAGGAAGAGGAAGTCCACGTAGTCCACGATCTCGGAGAGCACCGCGATGCGGGTCTGCGCGAGCGGGGCGATCGCCGTGAAGACCGCCGAGTCGAAGGCCTCCGGCGACCACGGCGGCGCGGCGATCGTCTCGGTCCCGGTCAGCCACGGCGCACAGACCTGGGCGAACTCGTCCGGGCTGAGGGCGCGGATGTACTCGCCGTTGAACGCGCGCAGCTTCTTGATGTCGAAGAATGCCGGAGCGTGGTTCACGTCCTCGATCCGGTACTCATCCTCGACCACCGACCACGGGACGATCTCCCGGTCGCCGGTGGGCGCCCAGCCGAGCAGCATCAGGTAGTTGCGCATCGCGGCAGCGAGGTAACCCTCGTCCCGGTACGACTCCAGGGCCACCTTGTCGCGCCGCTTCGACAGTTTCTGCCGCTTCTCGTTGACGATCACCGGCACGTGACCCCAGACCGGCGGAGTGGCGCCGAGCGCCTCCCAGAGGAGCTGCTGCTTCGGTGTGTTCGGCAGGTGCTCCTCGGCCCGGAAGACGTGGGTGATGCCCATGCTCATGTCGTCGACGACGTTGGCCAGCAGGAAGACCGCCGAGCCGTCGCTGCGGGCGATGACGAAGTCCTCGAGCAGCTTGTTCTCGAAGGTGGGCTTGCCGCGGACCAGGTCGACCACGACGGTCTCGCCGACGTCCGGCGTACGGAAACGCAGCGCACGACCCTCGCCGGGGCCGAGCGCGCGGTCGCGGCAGAAGCCGTCGTAACCGATGTGGGTGTTGCCGGTCCGCGCGATCACGTCGTCGCGCTTGCAGTCGCAGTAGTAGGCCCGTGCCTCGCCGTAGAGCCGGGTCGCGGCGGCGGTGTGGTCGGCGGCGTAGGAGGACTGGTAGTAGGGGCCTTCGTAGCTCCCGCGCTCGATGCCGATCCAGTCCAGCGCCGAGATGATGCCCTCGGTCCACTCGGGCTTGTTGCGGGCCGCGTCGGTGTCCTCGATCCGGAGCACGAAGACACCGTCGTGCTGCCTGGCGTAGATCCAGTTCTGCAGCGCCGAGCGAGCGCCGCCGACGTGGAACATGCCGGTGGGTGAGGGGGCGAAACGCACGCGAACAGTCACGCCTTAAGACTACCGATCGCTTTCCGGGCCTCTCCGGCTACACCGATTCGGCTACACGGTGAAGCGGTTTACCAGGCCGGTCAGGCGCGTCGCGGTGGCGGTGAGCTCGTCGGCAGCCCGGTGTGCCGCCGCAACCGACCGCCTGGTGCCCTCCATCGCGCCGCTGACGGTCCCGATGCCGTCGGCGATGTCCCGGCTCCCGGTTGCCGCCTCGGCGATGTTCCGGGCCATCTCAGCGGTCGTGGCGGCCTGCTCCTCGACCGCCGCCGCGATCGCCGTCTGAAAGTCGTTCACCTGGGCGATCCGCTCGGAGATCGCGTCGATCGCGGTGACCGCGCGGGCGGTGTCCGCCTCGATCGCGGCCACCCGGGAGGTCACGTCCTCGGTGGCCCGGGCGGTCTCCTGGGCCAGCTCCTTCACCTCGCCGGCGACGACCGCGAAGCCCTTGCCGGTCTCGCCGGCCCGGGCCGCCTCGATGGTCGCGTTGAGCGCGAGCAGGTTGGTCTGCTCGGCGATGTTGGCGATCAGCTTGACCACCTCGGTGATCGCCGAGGTGGAGGCGCGCAGCTCGTTGATCACGCCGGCCGCCGCGGCGGTCAGGCCGACACCGTCCCGGACGGCCTGTGCCGCCTCCTGGGCGTTGTGCGAGATCTCGGTGATCGAGGTGCCCATCTGCTCGGCGCCGGCGGCCACCGTCTGCACCACGTGCGAGACCGTGTCGGCCGAGGCGCTCACCGTCCCGGCCCGGTCAGCGGTCGTGTCCGAGGCGGCGGAGAGCTCGCCGCCGGTCGCCGCGACCTGCCGGGCGGTCCCGCTCACCTCGTCGGAAGCGCTGGTCACGTCGCGCATCACCGCGCGCAGCTCGATGGCCGCGGTGTTCAGCGCGGTGGCCGCCTCGCCGATCTCGTCGCGGCCCTTGTCGTCGGCGGTGACGGTCAGATCCCGTCCGGCCAGGCGGGTCAGCGCCCCGGTGAGCCGGCCCAGCCGGCCGGAGAGGCGCGCCGCCTGGAAGTACGCGAGAGCCGCGCCGGCCAGCGCCAGCAGTACGGCGGCGATCACGAACGCGGTCAGCATCGTGCGCCGGCCGTCCTGGACCACGGCGACGGCGCTCTCGGCGTCCGCGTCGTACCCGCCGACCGTGATCGCCCACTGGTACGGCGCGTAGTACGCCACCGTCGTGGTGGTGTCCCCGGCGTCCGCCCCGGCCGCGCCGGGCAGCTGGTACGTGGTCCGCCAGGTCGCGTCGTCGGCCAGATCCGGCGCCTTGGTGACGATCTCCTCGACGTACTTGGTGCCGTCGGCGTCGACAGCAGCCAGGTCGGTGGTGCCGGTCAGGCCGTCCAGGCTGGAGGCGATCACCCGGCCCTTGTCGGCGGCCAGGGTGCTGTAGACGCTGACCCAGCCGTTCTCCCGTACACGCTGGCCGGCGATCGCGGAGGTGAGGTTCGCCAGCGCGTCGGCCTGCGGCACACCGACGAAGAGCGCGCCGATCACGTCACCCGAGGAGTCCTTGATCGGGTCGTACGCGGTGATGTACCAGGTGTCGACCACCTGAGCCACACCCCGGTACGACTTCCCGGCCTTGATCGCGGCCGCCACCGCGTTGGCCTTCCCGTCCGCGCCGACAGCCGGGATGTACGTGCCGATCGCCCGGTTACCGGTCTTGCCGCGGACCGTGGTGGCGACCCGGAGCAGGTCACCCGCGGTGTTCATCCGCTGGAACAGGGTGACCGCGCCGCCGACCAGCTCCTGCGCGTCGTCGACGAACGGGGTGGTCGTCTTCGGATTCGTGTTCTGCCCCAGCCAGCGGCCGTTCACCGTGACCCGGGGCAGCGTCACCGTGGTCTTGTCCTGGCTCACCTGGTTCGTGGCGGTCCATGTGGCGGTACGCGACGCGAGGCGCACCCCGCCGCGCTGGTCGAGCAGGCCGTCCGCGCTGTTCATCCCGACGTCCACGCCGTTCTGGACCTCGTCGCCGACGGTACGCACCAGCGTGGTCACCGACGCCGTGGTGCGGTCCAGCTCGGCTTCGTTCTGGCGGAGCACCTCGTCGCGGGTGCTGTCGGCGAACCGGCCGCTCTGCCACGCGCCGACGAGCACGAGGACCAGCGCCGTGACGAGCACGCTGCCGAGGCCGAGGATGAGCAGCTGATGAAGCATGCGAAGGCGCATAACCTCCCAGTCGGCACCCGGGGGCCAGACACTGAGGCGGCCCGCCACAAAAGTGACGGGCCGCCTCGAAAAAACCCCGGTGCCTAGCTGTCGCCGCCGGTCTCGCCCACCGGTGCGGCGTTCACGTCGTCGATGGCGTACTTTTGCGCGGCCTCGGCCGGCACGTGTTTCGGCACCTCACCGCGCAGCGCGAGCTGGCGCAGCGTCGCCACGGCCACCGACTCGCCGTCCACGTGGAAGTGGCGGCGCAGGGCGTGCCGGGTGTCGCTCATGCCGAAGCCGTCGGTGCCGAGCGAGGTGTACCCGTTCGGGATCCAGCGGCTGATCAGGTCGGGTACCGCGCGCATCCAGTCGCTGACCGCGACCGACGGGCCCTGCGTGCCCTCCAGCTTCTGCTGGATGTACGGCTTGCGGGGCTCGTCACCGGTGTGGAGCAGGTTGAACTCCTCGGCCTCGATGGCATCGCGACGCAGCTCGGTCCAGGAGGTGACCGACCAGACGTCGGCGCTCACACCCCAGTCCTGAGCGAGCAGCTCCTGCGCCTTGAGCGCCCAGCGCATGCCGGTGCCGGAGGCGAGGATCTGAGCCTTCGGGCCCTTCTCCACCGTGCTCTTGCTGAACAGGTAGATGCCCTTGAGCAGGCCTTCCACGTCCACGTCGGCCGGCTCGGCGGGCTGGATGGCCGGCTCGTTGTAGATGGTGAGGTAGTAGAAGATGTTCTCCTGCTGCGCCCCGTACATCCGGTGCAGGCCGTTCTCGACGATGTGCGCGATCTCGAACGCGAACGCCGGGTCGTACGCCACCACGGCCGGGTTCGTCGCCGCGATCAGCAGCGAGTGCCCGTCCTCGTGCTGCAGGCCCTCGCCGTTGAGCGTGGTCCGCCCGGCGGTCGCGCCGAGCAGGAAGCCGCGGGTCATCTGGTCGGCGGCAGCCCACAGCTCGTCGGCGGTCCGCTGGAAACCGAACATCGAGTAGAAGATGTACAGCGGGATCATCGGCTCGTCGTGCGTCGCGTACGACGTACCGGCGGCGATGAAGCTCGCGGTCGAACCGGCCTCGTTGATGCCCTCGTGCAGGATCTGGCCGTTCGTCGCCTCCTTGTAGGACAGGAAGAGCTCCCGGTCCACGGAGGTGTAGGTCTGGCCGTGCGGCGAGTAGATCTTCTTGGTCGGGAAGAGCGAGTCCATGCCGAACGTGCGGGCCTCGTCCGGGATGATCGGCACCCAGCGGGCGCCGAACTCCTTGTCCTTCATGAGGTCCTTGAGCAGGCGGACGAACGCCATCGTGGTGGCGATCTTCTGCTTGCCGCTGCCGCGCTTGATGTCGCCGAACGCCTTGGAGTCCGGGATCGCCAGCGACTTCGCCTTGGTACGCCGGGACGGGATGGAACCGCCCAGGTCACGACGGCGCTGCATCATGTACTGGTACTCGTCGGACTTCTCGCCGGGGTGGTAGTACGGCGGGAGGTACGGGTTCTCTTCCAGCTGCTTGTCGCTGATGTCCAGGTAGAGCCGGTCCCGGAAGCCCTTGAGGTCGTCCAGGGTCAGCTTCTTCATCTGGTGCGTCGCGTTACGCGCCTCGAAGTGCGACCCGAGCGTCCAGCCCTTGATCGTCTTGGCGAGGATCACGGTCGGCTGGCCGGTGTGCTCGGTGGCCGCCTTGTACGCCGCGTACAGCTTGCGGTAGTCGTGACCGCCGCGCTTGAGGTTCCAGACCTCGTCGTCGGTCATGCCCTCGACGAGCTTGCGGGTCCGCGGGTCACGGCCGAAGAAGTGCTCACGCACGTACGCCCCGGACTCGCCCTTGTAGGTCTGGTAGTCGCCGTCCGGCGTCGCGTTCATCAGGTTGACCAGCGCGCCGTCGGTGTCGGCGGCGAGCAGGGAGTCCCACTCGCGGCCCCAGACGACCTTGATGACGTTCCACCCGGCGCCGCGGAAGAACGACTCCAGCTCCTGGATGACCTTGCCGTTGCCGCGGACCGGGCCGTCGAGGCGCTGCAGGTTGCAGTTCACCACGAAGGTGAGGTTGTCCAGCTCCTCGCGGGCGGCCAGGCCGATCGCGCCGAGCGACTCGACCTCGTCCATCTCGCCGTCGCCGAGGAAGGCCCAGACGTTCTGCTGGCTGGTGTCCTTGATGCCGCGGTTGTGCAGGTAACGGTTGTACCGCGCCTGGTAGATCGCGTTCAGCGGGCCGAGGCCCATGCTGACCGTCGGGAACTCCCAGAAGTTCGGCATCAGCCGCGGGTGCGGGTACGACGGCAGGCCACCACCCGGGTGCGACAGCTCCTGACGGAAACCGTCGAGCTGGTCGGTGGTGAGGCGGCCCTCGAGGTACGCGCGGGCGTACATGCCGGGGGAGGCGTGACCCTGGTAGAAGATGTGGTCGCCGCCGCCGGGGTGGTCCTTGCCCCGGAAGAAGTGGTTCATGCCGACCTCGTAGAGGCTGGCGCTCGACGCGTACGTCGAGATGTGGCCACCGACGCCGATTTCCGGCCGCTGCGCGCGGTGCACCAGCATCGCCGCGTTCCACCGGATGTACGCCCGGATCCGCCGCTCGACGAACTCGTCACCGGGGAACCAGGGCTCACGCTCCGGCGGGATGGTGTTGATGTAGTCCGTGGATGTCAGTGGAGGAACGCCGACCTGTCGCTCCCGGGCCCGCTCCAGCAGGCGCAACATCACATAACGGGCTCTTTTGGCGCCGCGTTCGTCGATGACTCCGTTGAGCGACTCGACCCATTCGTTGGTCTCTTCAGGGTCGATGTCGGGAAGCTGGCTCGGCAGGCCATCGCTGATCACCGGGCGCTTGCGCTCCGTGGCCACAGGCAATCCTCTTGGTTGAGTGTCGTTTACACCGGGCGACCTAGGTGGCGAATCGCTCGGTCAGGAACTCCATCCTGCCCCCTTTCGGTGGGCCTCGTCACGCCTACCCGACCTGTCAGCGACGCGCGACACGTTTACTGACCAGTAACTTTTCGGTGATCTCGGTAGGTGTCCGGATGGTTCTCGCCACCGTCGCGGTGCACAACTCAGCCGGGCAGGAAGGAGAAACGCACCTGGCGGATCGGGTTGTCACCGTTCGGGTCCACCAGGCAGATCGACTGCCAGGTGCCGAGCGCGATCCGGCCGCCGATGACCGGCAGGGTGGCGTACGGCGGTATCCAGGCGGGCATCACGTGGTCGCGACCGTGGCCCCGGGATCCGTGCCGGTGCTGCCATTTGTCCTCGGTCGGCAGAAGGTCGTCGATCGCGGTCAGCAGATCGTCGTCCGACCCGGCGCCTGTTTCGATGATCGCCAAACCTGCCGTGGCGTGCGGGACGAAGACGTGCAACAGGCCGTCCTGCTCGGACGCGACAAATCGTTCGGCCTCGGCGGTGATGTCGTGCACCACGGGAGTGCTGCCGGTCCGGACCGTGATCATTTCGGTACGCATGGTCTATGTATAGATCTTCTACGTGTAGAGATCGAGCAGCAGGAACACCCCGGCGGTACCGGTCAGCCAGCACAGGCAGACCGCCAGCCGGGCGGCCGCGTACCTCAAGATCATGTCCTGAGTACACCACCGGCGAGCGGGCACGCGCGCAGAGATCGACATGCTTGATCGGCCGATCTGCATTGGCAGGGCCAGCATGGTTCGGCGATGCTGACTTCCGTGACCACCCCGCAAAACCTCGACGAGCGGTTCCGCGTTGCGGTCTCGGCCCTGCGGCCACCGGAAAACCGGCGCGAACCCGGCGATCCGGTCCGTAAGGACAGCACCCTGACCGGCACCCGCGCCCGGGAACTCTTCGACGCCCAGCTCACCGCCCGCCACCTCGACCTCGCGGCCCGATGGCTGCGAAGTTTCGACGAAGGCTTCACCACCACCGGTTCGGCCGGCCACGAAGGCAACGCCGCTGTCGCGGCTGCCTTGCGCGGCGACGATCCGGCCTTCCTGCACCATCGCTCCGCGGCCTTTTATTGCGTACGCGCAGCGGGGCGCGACGGGCCGGCCGGTACCGATCCGGCCCGCCGGTTGGAGGACGCCGCCCGGGACGTGCTGCGTGGCGTGGTCGCCTCGGTTCGCGACCCGGCCACCGGCGGCCGGGACAAACTGTTCGGCAACCCTGACCTGCACCTGCTGCCGGCCCTCTCCACTCCCGGCGGGCATCTGCCCAGGGCGGCCGGGCTGGCCAGGGCGCTGACCCGGACCAGCACGGCGCCCTGGCCGGACGACGCGATCGTGGTCGCCTCGTTCGGCGACGCCGGGGCGAGCGGCCCGGCGGCGGCCGCGGCGATCGAGATGGCCGGCCGGGCGGCGACCGAGGGCAAACCGGTGCCCCTCCTGCTGATCTGCGAGGACAACGGACCCGGATCGGCCGATCCGGACGGCTGGGTGGCGGCCCTGCTGCGCGACCGGCCCGGCCTGCGTTACGAGTACGCGGACTCCGCCGACCTGGCGAGCGCGTACGACGTGGCGGTGGACCTGGCCGGCTACGTGCGCGGTGAGCGACGGCCCGCGGTGCTCCGCCTCGCCGCGGTCAACCTGCTCGGCGCGGGCAACCTGCTCGGCTCGGGAACCGAAGCGGACCTGGACCTCGACCTGGCACGTGACCCGCTGGTCGGCACGGCCCGGCTGCTCGTCGAGGCCGGGCTGCTCGGCCCGGACGACGTGCTCAACCGGTACGACCATGTGGGCTGGCAGGTCCGCCAGGCCGCCGAGGAGGTGCTCGGTGAACCGAAACTGGCCTCGATCGGTGAGATCGTCGCGTCCCTGGCGCCGCGCCGCCCGCTGCGGGTGTCGAACGCCGTCACCGAGGCCGCCGAGCGGGCCGCCGGCCCCGGCGCGGCCGCCCGGGTCCGGATCTTCGACGGGCAGCTGCCCGAGCACGCCGGCCCGATGACGCTCGCGCAGGCGATCAACGCGACGCTGGCCGACGCGCTCGCCGCCGACCCGACCGTGCTGATCTTCGGCCCCGACGTCGCCTCCGGCGGTCCGAACGGCGTCACCGCCGGTCTGCGGGACCGGGAGACCGATCGGGTGCTCGACACCCCGGCGGACGCCACCACGGTGCTCGGGCTCGCTCTCGGCGCCGGCACGGCCGGGTTGATCGGCGTGCCGGAGATCACCGGTCTCGCCGCCCTGCACACCGCTGCCGAGCAGTTGCGGGTGGAGGCGGCGACCATGTCGTTGCTCTCATCCGGGTCGTACCGCAACCCGATGGTTCTGCGGGTGCCGGGTCTGGCCCAGCCGCTCGGGATCGGCGGGCATCTCGCCAACGACAACTCGGTCGCGATGCTGCGCGACGTACCGGGGATCGTGGTCGCGGTGCCCTCCCGGGCCGCTGACGCGGGGCCGATGCTGCGCTCCTGCCTGGCCGCCGCGGCGGTGGACGGCACGGTCAGCGTCTTCCTCGAACCGGTCGCGCTGTACCAGACGAGGGACCTCTATCAACAAGGCGACAGCGAGTGGTTGTCGGCGTACGCGGAGCCCTCGAACTGGTCCGCCGAGCACGTCCCGATCGGCCGGGCCCGCATCTACGGGATGGGCACAGCCCAGGATCTGACCATCGTGACGTACGGCAACGGAGTGCGAATGTCGCTCCGTGTCGCTGCCCAGCTCGCCGCCGACGGGTACGGTTCCCGAGTGGTCGATCTTCGCTGGCTCAACCCGCTGCCCGTCGCTGACCTGGTACGGGAGGCCTCGGCTACCGGCCGGGTGCTGATCGTCGACGAGACGCGGCGTTCGGGCGGGGTCGGTGAGGGCGTCCTCGCGGCTCTGGTGGACGGGGCTTTCGTCGGATCGGTGCGCCGTGTGGCCGCCGCCGACGTCCCCGTTCCGCTCGGTCCGGCCGCTCAGCAGGTCCTGGTGGGAGAGGATGCCATTACCCAGGGTGCCCACACGCTGCTGGCGCGGTAAATTGCCACACACTCGGTGCGCCACTTGCGCCCGGGGCCCGGAGTGTGTGGACTACCCCAAAGGTTTTGGGGACTTTTCACGGCTAGGAGGATTTGGACAGTGAGCGCGACCGCGGGTCAGGCCGACGGCGTACGCAGCCTGGCGGACCGGTTCGGCTTCGAGCCGAGCATGGTGGTCATGGAGATGGGTTACGACGACGATGTCGACGAGGATCTCCGTGAAGCCCTGACCGAACGCGTCGGAGAGCTGGTCGACGAGGACACCGATGAGGTGGTCGACGCGGTGCTGTTGTGGTACCGCGACGACGACGGTGACCTTTTCGAAATACTCACCGATGCACTTGGCCCTCTCGCCGACAACGGCGTGGTGTGGCTGCTGACCCCGAAAGCCGGCCGTGACGGCCATGTCGAACCGAGCGAGATCAGCGAGTCGGCACCGACCGCGGGTCTGCAGCAGACGTCGACGGTCAACGCCGGCAAGGACTGGACGGGCGCACGCCTGGTTACCCCCCGGGGCGCCAAGAAGAAGTAGAGCTCGCTGCCACCTCAACGTAAGGTCGGCGCCCACGACGGCGCCGGCCCTGGCTAGGCTGTGCTCATGCCGATCGAGGTGGGCCAGCCGGCGCCGGATTTCACCCTCAAGGATCAGAACAACCAAGAGGTGCGGCTCGCCGATTTCCGGGGCCGCAAGGCGGTTCTGCTGATCTTCTATCCCCTGGCGTTCAGCCGCCGCTGCCACGGCGAGCTCACCGAGATCCAGGAGAACCTGGCGGCGTACGCGAATGGCGACGTCCAGGTGCTCACCGTGAGCGTGGACTCGATCTACAGCCACAAGGTCTGGGCTGAGCAGGAAGGCTTCGGCTTCCCGCTGCTGGCCGATTTCTGGCCGCACGGCGAGGTGGCCGAGGCGTTCGGCGTCTTCGACGACGCCAGGGGATTCGCCAACCGGGGGACGTTCCTCATCGACGACACGGGCCTGGTCCGGTTCGCCGAGATGAACGGCCCCGGCGAGGCCCGCGACCAGAACGCATGGCGGGCAGCCCTCAAGGCCCTGGCCGGGTCGGCAGGGTAGGATGACCACTCCGGTTCAGGAGCCGGGCGCGTAGCTCAGTGGGAGAGCACCCGCCTTACAAGCGGGGGGTCGCAGGTTCGAAACCTGCCGCGCCCACCATCATCTTCAGCGCAGGCGGGAGAGCCAGTTTTGGTACTGGCCTGCGAACGGTTCGGTGTCGGTGGACAGGGCTGAGCGCAGGGTCTCGGCCGCTGCGGTCGCGCCGGCCACCACGTCGGCGGGGTAACCGAAACGCACCCGGTTCTGTTCGAACTCGTCCTCGTCGTCGACGACCACGCGGCCGTCGCGGCGCAGGCGGATCACGTCGAGGTCCAGGTCGATCACGGTGAACTGGGCCGGGCCGGTGCGCTCCGGCGGGGTGATCACGTCGCAGTAGATCTCCGAGCGGCCCGGCGCGGCCGAGAACATCGCCATCCACCAGGCGTCGCGCGGCAGCAGCCGGACCGAGTCCTCCCGGGTCCGCTCGAACCGCCGCCAGCCGTAGCTGTACCGCACGATCGTGCCCCGTGGCGTGCCGATCCAGGTGCCGTGCTCATCGTCACCGAGCAGCCTGCCGGTGACCCGCCGGTGCGGCCGCCCGTCGTACTTACGCAGCACCAACTCGACACGCTCCGAACCAGGCCCAGTCACCTGGCCGAGGCTAGTGCGACAACGTCGGCGTTCGCGGGAAGCTTCGCCACACACCGGCGGAGATCATGGCAAATAGCCACCCATGCGATCTTCTTCTCTCCGAAAAAGCAGCGGGGTGAAGGCCCACCGTGGGCTCGCAGCTACGTTGCGCGTGGACGGCTGCCCCCGGATGCTCGGTTCGGCGTAGGTGGGGTCGCACGGTTGCCCGGTTCGGCGTAGGTGGGGTCGCACGGTTGCGGTCGGTGTGACTTCATCTCGGCCGGGGCGTGGACTCGGGCACACGGTGGAGTTTGATCCACCCTGCGACCTGATCCACCCAGGAGATCTTGTGAGGTTGCGCCGCCGTCTCAGCCGCAAACTCACGAGATCTGCCGGGCTTGCTCGCTGCTGACGCGGGGCGGGGGCTGCGCCGGAACGGCAACCTTGGTGCACCGGGTTGGGGATCAAGCCGGCGTGGGCGGGACCGAATGGGACGGTGCCGGCGGGATGACCTGCTGGTGGGCGGGTCGCGGCCGGTACCCCTGGCGGCTGGGCCCGCCCGGAAAGCCCGGCTTGGGTCGCCCGGAAAGCCCGGCTTGGGTCGCCCGGAAAGCCCGGCTTGGGTCGCCCGGAAAACGCGGCTTGGGCTGCCTGGAAAACGCGGCTTGGGCTGCTTGGATGTCTCGACGTGACGGAGGACTGCCGTGGGCACGGAACTGCACGTCGGTATTGACGGTGAGAAGACTGTCGTTTGCGCGTACCCGATCAAGAGCCGCAGCGGGCGCGCTCGACGGACCAGAGTCGGGTCTTTGGTGGAGACCGTGCCGTGCGCGCCCAGCGGGCGCACCCGGGAGCGGCGCGTGGTCTTCGTGGCGCGCCTCGCGCTGCCGCTGCTGCTTCTCTCCGCGGTGGCCGGCGTTTTCGGGATCAACTGGTGGCTGGCGATGGCGGGTAGTGCCGCGCTGGTCGGGTACGTCTGGCGCCGGCAGGCTCGTGCCGCGCAGCCGGGAGCGTTCGCGGTGCCGCGTGACCAGGAGTCGCGGGTGCTGTGGACGGCTGCCGAGCGGACTGCTTTCGACGGTGCGCTGGCCGCTTCGCGCCGGGTTCGGGGCACCTGGCCGGCGCTGGACGGGATGGTCGACCCGGTGCTGGCCGACCGTTCGCTGACCCGCGCCCTGGACGAACTCGCCACCGTGCTCACCCGGCGGCAGGATCTGCGCCGGCTTCGTGCCGATCTGAGCGGCGTCGAGGTCAGTGACATCCCGGCGGACAGCCCGGCCCGTGCCGCGGTCGCCGAGCAGTCGGAGCGCGCCGACGCGCTGTGGCGGGAGACCGGCGAGGCCGCGAACCGGATCCTGCGCAGCATCGACACGGCAGCCCGCGCGGGGGAGAGCTTCCTGCGTGAGCGCCAGGTCGCGGCCACCGCACGGTACGCCGAGCGGACCCTCGCCCGGGTGACCGGTTCTCCGGCCGTCGCGGAGAGCGGGCCGGAGCTGGCCGACCGCACCGAGGCCGTGATCGCCGCTTACCGTGATCTGGCTAGCTGAATTCACTCATGGTGGTCACCTGTTCGGGTGACTCGCGCCACAGGGTCCTGACGGGCTAACTTGTCGAATGACATGTGTTCGCGTGCCCACATCAGGCAGACCGTCCGCTCATGGCGACGACGGTCACGCCGCGCGGCGCGCAGTGGACAGCTGCCGGGGGATCGCCGGGCGGGCACGCACCGGTCCGGCGGCAGCGGCGAGCAGGTCTTGCACGCGTTCCGCGTCGGGCAGTCGCCAATCCACCTGCTCCGGCGTGACGGTCCAGCGGACCTGGCCGTCGGGCAGGCGGTTCGGCGGCGCGGGGATCCACGAGCCGAGGCCGTGCAGGATCACGTCGAGTCGCTGCTCCAACTCCGGGCGCAGCGACTGGCCGGGGCTCACCAGGAACATCCATCGCCCGGCTCCGGTGACCGCGACGGGTCCCAGGTCAGGCACTCGACTGCCCAATGTGGCCGGCACTTCCAGGACGTCGAAGGCCGACCCGGTGGGCAACAGAACGGTGTGCGCCTGATGGCGCCACCAGGCGGAGATCCTGATCGGATCTCCGGAGGCCGACTCGGCCCAGGCATCGAGCGCCGGATGGCATCCGGTGATCGTGCATCCGGGTCGGCCGCAGTGGAATCGATGTCCGGCGAGGTACGCGCCGGGTGTCACGTCCCAGCCGTGTGCGGCGTACCGCAGCGCGGCACGGCGCAGGCGCACACGGTCGAGACGATCGAGGAGCGCGGGTGGGACGAACGGCTGACGGCTGGTCCACTGCATGGCTCGATAACCCCCGTATCCGGGTCTGCGGCTGCGGTCGCGGGCGAAACAGCCGTATCCGATGACGATGAACGTCGTTGGGACGGGCAGATCCACCCTTTGCAACTTGCACAAAAACTACGAGCATCGGTGAGCAGGCGATCACACACGCTGTGCGATCTGTGGACACGTGAATAGTCCACACTGCGATTGACACCGGATGGCTCATCGGCGGACGGGCCGCCGGTTGAGTTGGGGGAGGCACCGTGGACGAGCTGCCGATCGGCCGCCGCGTCGCCTATTGGCGTGGCCGACGCAAGATGTCCCAGCAGGTCTTCGCGGACCGGCTGGGCAAATCGAAGAGCTGGGTCGACAAGGTGGAGCGGGGAGTTCGCCGACTCGACAAGTTCTCAGTGGTGTACGACATCGCGGATGTGCTCCAGGTCGACGTCCAGCTTCTGCTGGGCAAGGAAGTGGAGCGCAAGCCGGAGACGCAGAATTGCATCGACCAGGTTGAGGTCGAGGAGATTCGTGCGGCTCTGGAGCGTTATGACCAGATGAGTGCGTTCTTCCAGGCGGTGCCACATTCGCCGCCGCTCGCGGAGATGCGCAAAGCGGTCAGCCATGCCTGGCTGACGTACCAGCACGCGAAGTACGGCGTGCTGGCCCGGGCACTTCCCAAGCTGCTGCGTGACGCGCAGGCGGCGGACAGCGCCCATGCCAACAGTGACGAGGCACCTGCCGCCGCGCACCTGCTCGGGCAGGTCTATCAGATCGCCAGCTCCGCGCTGCGCAAGGTCGGTGAGCACGAACTGTCGTGGCTCGCCGCTGACCGCTCGATCGCGGTGTCCCAGCGGGCCGGCGACCAGCTGCTCGCCGGGCTGGCCAGTTACCGGGTCGGCAGTGCTCTGCTCGCGCTCGGCCGGGTCCGGCCGTCGCTCGAGGTGAACGTCAACATAGCTAATCGGCTCGCGCCGGGCCCGGAACGGGCTCGTGGGGAACAGCTGTCCGTTTACGGGATGCTGCTGCTCAACGGCGCCATGTCGGCCGCACGGATCGGCGACGCCGCCACCGTGCGCGACCTGCTCAGCGGTGCCGAACAGGCCTCGCTGGAGTTGGGTGGCGACTTCAACCACTACTGGACCTGCTTCGGGCCGACCAACGTGCAGCTGCATCGCTGCGCGACCGCGGTCGAGCTCGGCGACGGTCGCCTGGCTGTGGAAGCCCACGAGCGGATGAACAAGGAAGGGTTCAACGCCATGCTCCCGGAGCGGCGTGCCCACCACTTCCTGGACATCGCTCGCGGCTACACACAGATCGGCGACGTGGAGAGGGCAGGCGAGATGCTGCTCGAGGGCGACCGGCTCGCCCCGTCGGAGATCCGCTGCCGCCCACTCGCCCACGAAGTCCTTTCCGACGTGCTCCGGCGTACCCGGGGCGCGCCACCGGCTCCGATCGCGGAGCTGGCAGAACAGATGGGAGTCGGCGTATGAGGTGGGTTCGGGCGTGATTACGGGTAACCCCTCACCCGGTGTGCTGTACGTACTCGTGTGCGGCTCACCGATGGCCCGGGACGTCGGGATCCTCGTCAGCCTCGCCCAGAGCGACGGCTGGGAGGTCTGCGTGATCACCACCCCGGACGGCCGCAAGTTCGTCGATGTCGCGGCCCTTCAGGCACAGACCGGCCACCCGGTCCGTTCCGATTACAAGAGTCCCGGCGACCCGGACGTGCTGCCGCAGGCCGACGCGATGATCGTCGCGCCGGCCACGGTCAACACGGTAAACAAATGGGCCCACGGGATCACCGACACCCTGGTGCTCGGTCTGCTGGTCGAGGGGTACGGGTACGGCGTGCCGACCGCCGTCGTCCCGTACACCAACAAGGTCATGGCGCTGCACCCCTCCCTGCACGAGAGCCTGGCGAAACTGCGGGACTGGGGCGTGCAGGTGCTCTACGGCGAGGACGTCTGCCGCCTCGGCGCCCCGGGGCAGACCGATCGCTACCGTCCGCAGTTCCCCTGGAGGCGAGCCTTGCAGGCTGTGAGCGGGCCGGTTGGGGTGGGCAGCCGAGTCGAGCCTGGAGCGGTTTCCTAGCCATATAGAGTTGGCGGTCGTGACAGTCCGCTCTTTGGTCGAAGCCCTCGACGCGCGTTACCCACGAGCTTGGGCTGAATCCTGGGATCGCGTGGGGCTGGTGCTCGGCGACTTCGATGTCCCCGTGCAACGCGTCCTCTGCGTCGTGGACTGCGTGCCGGAAACGGTCGAGCAGGCCCTCGCCATCGGCGCGGACCTGATCGTCGCCCACCACCCTCTGCTGCTCAAACCGGTGTCGTCGATCGCCCCGGACACGTTCAAGGGCCGGATCATTCATCGGCTGATCCGGGGCGACGTGGCGCTCTACACCGCGCACACCAACGCCGACGTGGCGAACCCCGGCGTCTCCGACTCCCTCGCCGCCCGTCTCGGCCTGACCGCCCTGCGCCCGCTCGTGCCCGCCGAGGGTGCGGCTGCCGGTGATGGCCGCGGTCTCGGCCGGATCGGCGAGCTGCCCGTACCGCTCACCCTGACCGAGCTCACCAGCCTTGCCGCGAGCCGTCTTCCGGCCACCGCCGCCGGGGTACGCGCTGCCGGCGACCCGGCACAGGTGATCCGTACCATCGCGGTCTGTGGTGGCGCGGGCGACTCCTTCCTGCCCGCCGCGACGCGAGCCGGCGTCGACGCGTACCTTTGCGCCGACCTCCGCCACCATCCGGTCAGCGAGCATCTCGCGAGTGGTGGCCCGGCCCTGCTCGACGTCGCACACTGGGCGAGCGAGCGGCCCTGGCTCGACGACGTGGCGTCCTGGCTGCGCGAGGAGTTCGGAGTCGACGTCGTGGTGTCCGACCTGGACACCGATCCCTGGACCGTTCATTCCGCTTCTGAGGAGAAGGAGAACCACCCGTGAAGGCCGCCCCGGAAGCCCAACGCCGCCTGCTCGACCTGCAAGCCGTCGACACCGCTCTGGCTCAGCTCGCGCACCGCCGTAAGTCCCTGCCCGAATTGGCCCAGATCGACGCCGTCGCGCGTGAGGTCTCCGCGCTGGAGGACGACCGGGTTCGCGCCCAGGTCGCTGTCGACGACCTGGACCGGGACATCAGCCGGCTGGAGAAGGACATCGACCAGGTGCGGCTCCGCAAGGACCGGGACAAGAAGCGGCTCGACGCCGGTGGCGCGCTGCGCGAGATCGAGGGTCTCCAGCACGAGCTGACCTCGCTGAACCGGCGCCAGTCCGAGCTTGAGGACGCCGAGCTGGAGCTGATGGAGCAGCGGGAGACCGCGGAGGCCACGCTCACCGAGGTGCAGGCGCGGATCTCGGCGGCGATCGGCAGGCGTACCGAGGCGGAGCGCCGCCGCGACGAGACCTTCGCGGAGATCACCAAGGAGCAGGAGTTCAAGACCGCCGCGCGGGTCCCTCTCGCTGCTGACCTCCCGGCCGACCTGGTCACCCTTTACGACAAGATTCGTACGGAATCCGGCCTGGGCGCCGCCCTGGTCTACGCGGGCCGTTGCGGCGGGTGCCGGATCGAGCTGTACGGCGCCGACCTGAACCGGGTGAAGACGGCCCCGGCCGACGACGTGGTCCGCTGCGAGGAGTGCCGCCGGATCATGGTGCGTACCGCGGAGTCCGGCCTGTGACGCTCCACGTCATCGTCGAAGCGGACGGCGGGTCCCGGGGCAATCCGGGGCCGGCCGGGTTCGGCGCCGTGGTCAAGGAAGCGGCGACCGGCGAGATCCTGCTGGAACGCTGGGACTCGGCCGGTATCACCACGAACAACGTGGCCGAGTACTCCGGGCTGATCGCGGGCCTGCGTGCCGCCGCCGAACTGAACGCCACCCGGGTCGACGTGCGGATGGACTCGAAGCTGGTCGTCGAGCAGATGTCCGGCCGCTGGCAGATCAAGAACGCCGGTCTGCGCCCGCTCGCGGCCGAGGCGGCGACCCTGGTGAGCAAGTTCGCTGAGGTGACGTTCGACTGGATTCCTCGGGAGCGCAACAAGGACGCCGACGCGCTCGCGAACCGGGCCATGGACGAGGCGGCCGGCAAGACGCCGAAGACGCCGCAGCCGGCTGCCGTTGCTCCGGCCGCGACCACGACCCCGAAGTCCTGGGCGCCGCCGGCTCTGGAGAACGCCACCCGGATCGCACTGGTCCGGCACGGCTCCACGCCGTTCACGTCGCAGGGCCGGTACTCCGGGCGCGGCGACGTGCCGCTCACCGACGAGGGCGAGGCTCAGGCGATGGCCGCGGCCGGTCGGGTGGCCGGCATCTACCGGGATGTGGCGGCTGTGCTCAGCTCGCCGTTGTCGCGGTGTGTGCGTACCGCTGAGTTGATCGCCGCCGAGGTGGGTGGTGTGCCGGTCACGGTGATGGACGACCTGATCGAGTGTGACTTCGGCCTGTGGGAGGGCCGGACGTTCGCCGAGGTGCAGGAGCAGTGGCCGTCCGAGATGCAGGCGTGGCTCGGGTCGACAAGCGTCGCTCCGCCTGGTGGCGAGTCGTTCCAGACCGTCGCTAAACGGGTTCGTGGGGCGATGGCGACAGTGCTTTCCGCGTACCCAGGGAAAGCTGTTGTGATCGTCTCGCATGTCTCACCGATCAAGCTGATTTTGAGGGACGCGCTCGCCGCAGGCGACGCGTTCCTGCATCGGCTCTTCCTGGACGCCGCGGGTGTGTCCACGATGGATGTGTGGCCGGATGGGAACATAGCGGTGCGAACCGTCAACGAGACTGCTCATCTTCGATAAGTAGATATTGACCCTCCCGGGGCGAGACGTTTAGCTTCCTCAATTAGGAAACTTTCTTCAACGTTTCGCCCTGGAGGGCTGATGCGCGGTTTATCCCGTCGCCTCGTTGCCGTGGCGGCCGCTGCCGCGTCCGTCGTGGCCGCGGCACCGTCCCCTGCACAGGCTCATTCTTCGTCTTCTTCGAAACATGTCGCGGTCGCCTACTTCACGCAGTGGGGGATCTACGGACGTGACTTCCAGCTCGCTGACGTCCAGACCTCCGGTGCGGCGGCGCGGCTGACCCATATCAACTACGCGTTCGGCCCGGTCACCGCCGATGGCGTCTGCGCGTCTGCCGACCCATGGGCGGACTGGCAGACGTCGTTCTCCGCCGAGAACAGCGTGGACGGTGTGGCCGACGTGGCCGGCCAGCCGATCGCCGGCAACCTGAACCAGCTCGCCGAGCTCAAGAAGAAGAACCCCAAGATCCGGCCGTTGATCTCGCTCGGTGGGTGGAGTGGTTCGGCCTACTTCTCGGACGCGGTGCTCACCGACGCGTCCCGGAAGAAGCTGGTCAGCTCCTGCATCGACCTGTGGATCAAGGGCAACCTGCCGGGGCTGGCCCCGGGCGTCGCGGCCGGCATCTTCGACGGCATCGACCTGGACTGGGAGTGGCCCGCGTCGTCGGGCAACGTCGGGAACGTCATCCGGCCCGAGGACAAGCAGAACTTCACGCTGTTGCTCGCGGAGTTCCGGTCGCAGTTGGACAGGCTGGGCCATGCTAACCGTCGACACTACGATCTGACGGCATTCGTGCCCGCCGCTCCGGCCAAGATCGACGCCGGTTTTGAGGTGCGCAAGATCTTCAAGTACCTCGACTTCGCGACCGTGCAGGGGTACGACTTTCACGGCACATGGGAGCCGGTGACCAACCAGCAGTCGGCGCTGCGGGTGCCCGCGGGCGCTCCGGACAACCCCGACTTCTCGGTCGAGAACACGATCAACGCGTGGCTCGCCGGTGGGGCACCGAAGAAGAAGCTGGTGCTCGGCGTGCCGTATTACGGCCAGGGCTGGACCGGGGTGACCGGTGGCGGCAACGGCCTCTTCAAGCCGGCCACCGGGCCGGCGCCGAGCGTTTTCGGCGGTGGGACCGAGGACTGGAAGACCCTGAAGAACCTGCCGGCGCAGGGGTACACCGTTCACCGCGACCTGCGGAACGGGCACGCCTGGCTGTTCGACGGTACGACGTTCTGGACGTACGACGACCCGGCTGTGCTGCTGCAGAAGTCGCTGTACATCCGGGCCAAGGGGCTTGGCGGGGCGATGATGTGGTCGCTCGACGGAGATGACGCCAAGGCGTCGCTGACGAAGGCGATCACGGCGGCTCTGTAAGGGATGGGGTGCGCCGTTTGGCGCACCCCATCTATCTTTCGGCGCATAGGGGATCGCCCGATCAACCGATGTCTCGTTAACGTGACGGACAACACACCGTTGCGTGACGGGAGAGTTACATGGCTGAGCCGGATCGTCCTCGTACCGATAAAAGCCCTTGGAACTGGCTGCTCATCATCCCGATCGTGGTGCCGCTGCTGACGTTCCTCTACAACCACGACGAGCCGCGCTTGGCCGGCTTCCCGATGTTCTACTGGCTGCAGTTCGCCTTCATTCTGCTCGGCGTCGGCACCACGACGCTGGTCTACCAGATGACCAAGCGGGGCAAGCGATGAGCGATCACATCACCGAGATCGTCATCTTCACGTTCCTGTTCCTGCTGGTCAGCGGGATGGGATTCGTGGCGTCGAAGTGGCGCAGGCCGAAGGACATGGCACACCTCGACGAGTGGGGCCTGGGTGGGCGCAGCTTCGGCGGGTGGGTCACCTGGTTCCTGGTCGGCGGGGACCTCTACACCGCGTACACGTTCGTCGCGGTGCCCGCGCTGATCTTCGGGGCCGGTGCCGCCGGGTTCTTCGCGGTGCCTTACACGATCATCATCTATCCGCTCTTCTTCCTGATTCTGATCAGGCTCTGGTCGGTGTCGCACCGGCACGGTTTCGTCACGCCGGCCGACTTCGTGCGGAGCCGGTTCGAGTCGCCGACGCTTGCGCTGGTCATCGCGATCACCGGGATCGTGGCGACTATGCCGTACATCGCCCTGCAGTTGATCGGCATCGAAGCGGTGCTCAAGACGATGGGTGTGACCGGGGAGAGCGCGATCGCCCGGCACCTGCCGATCATCATCGCGTTCGCGATTCTGGCGGCGTACACGTACCAGTCCGGGCTGCGGGCGCCGGCGCTGATCGCGTTCGTGAAGGACACGCTGATCTACATCGTCATCCTGGTGGCGGTGCTGTATCTGCCGTACAAATTGGGGGGTTGGGGTGCGATCTTCGACGCCGCCGACGCCAAGTTCCAGGCCTCGCCGGCGCCGGGTGACGGCATCCTGCTGAACGCCAACAATCAGGTGCAGTACTTCACTCTGGCGCTCGGGTCGGCGCTCGCGCTCTTCCTGTACCCGCACAGCATCACGGGGGTGCTGGCCAGCAAGAACCGAGGCGTCATCAAGCGGAACATGTCGGCGCTTCCGGCATACAGTTTCCTGCTCGGTCTGATCGCCCTGCTGGGTTACATGGCCATCGCGGCCGGGGTGAAACCGCTGCCCGGCGCCCGCGAGGGCAGTCTCGACAACAACACCGTGGTGCCGCTGCTCTTCGACCAGCAGTTCCCGGCCTGGTTCACCGGCATCGCGTTCGCCGCGATCGGCATCGGCGCGCTGGTGCCGGCCGCGATCATGTCGATCGCTGCGGCGAACCTGTTCACCCGCAACATCTACAAGGAATACCTGCGTAAGGACGCCACTCACGCGCAGGAGGCTTCGGTCGCCAAGATCACCTCGCTGGTCGTGAAGGTCGGCGCGGTGGCCTGCATCGTCTTCCTGGACCCGCAGTTCTCCATCGACCTGCAGCTCATCGGCGGCGTGATCATCCTGCAGACCGCGCCGGCCGTGGTCGTCGGCCTCTACACCCGATGGCTGCACCGGGGCGCGCTGATCGCGGGCTGGGCGGCCGGCATGGCGCTCGGTTTCTGGATGCTCTGGCAGATCCCGAACGCCGCGACCGGGCGGGCGCATTTCGGCGGTTCCGCGTTCCCGCTGTCCGATTTCGGTTTCGACACCAAGAAGACGATCTACGTCGGGTTCGTGACCGTGCTGGTGAATCTGCTGGTCGCGGCGATCGTGACGCTCGTGCTGCGGGCCGCGAAGACGCCGGAGGGGGTGGACGCGACCTCGCCCGACGATTATCTGGCCGACGAGGGTGATCCGCGGATCGTTTCTCCTTCTCCGGCTTCTCCGGCTTCTCCGGTGGACAAGATTTCGTCGACCTAGATCTGCTGGTAGGTGACGCCGGCCTGGTCAGGCAACCGCGTGACCAGGCCGGCCGCCATTTCCGCGTAGTCTTTCCCGGCGGCCGGCCAGCCGAGAACCGTCCGGTCGCCGGCCACGGTGATCGTGAGCCGGTCCGGCTCCTGCGCGATCGCGATCTCTTGTCCGATCCTCATCACGGTGTTCACCGGCAGCGACGCGGCCGCGGCGGCCAGCGCCGCACTGGTGATCGGATTTTCCAACGGGCTGATCTGAGGTGTCGCCGCTCGCCGGGGCTCCGGACGCAGCCACACATCGAGCGCGCCCGGCCGGTCCACCACGTCGAGCACCCCCGCCGCCAGGTGCCATCCGACACTCGGATCCGGCCCGGGAACCCGCGTCGGCGGCGGACCGAGTACCCGGGTCATGCCGGTGACCGCGCGATAGAACGCGTCGCGCCGGGCCAGAACATCGGCATCGTCGTGCTCCACCAGACTCTGGTAGACGGCGGTAACCTCGCCGCGGAACACGAAAGCCCCGGCGCTGCTGCCGAAGTCGCAGGTCACGGCACCCTCGGACGGCTCACGCCAGGTCCAGCCGGCAGCCTCGACCAGCCGCTCCAGCTCGTCGGCCGACCAGCCCCACTCGAACGTCGCGGCTGCTCGTGCCAGCGAACTCTCCCTGCTCACGGCGGCCATTGTCGCTCACGATTGCTTCCGAATCGGAGTGCAGCTCACGTCCCTCCGGTAGCGTCTGTCCCAAGCGTCGCCTTTGGTTCGTTTTCTCGTGTCAAGGCCTTATCTTTCGTTTCGAGGTCCTTACCTGATGATGACCCTGACCCAGGAGTTCGCCGCTGAGTACGCGAAGGGCGCCGTCCCCGGCATGCTCAGGGCCATCCGCACGATCAAGCGGGCCAACAACCTGATCCTGGTAGGCGCCCTGGCCGCCAGTTACCTGCACCAGGCACATTTTCTGGTCAGCCTGGGCGCCGGCATGTTCGCCTGGATCGTCCCGGCCGTCTTCGACCTGGCCATGCTCTCCATGCTCACGGTCAGCCAGACCGCCGGCATGGCCACCGACGCCAAACGCGCCGCCATGAAGATCCTCGCCGTGGTGGTGATCATCTCCGCGGCGGTGAACTTCGCGGCGCCCGGCCCGCTGGGCCTGCGCGTCATCTTCGCCCTGGTCGTAGGCCTGGTAGCCGGCGTCGAATGGGTAGCCGCCAAGATCCGCCCCGACTTCGCCGCGATCGAGGCCCGCGAGGTGGAGGCGACGCTCGACATGCGCCCCGCCCGCCGCCTTGATCCCGAGGTGGCGAAGGCACGCGCCGCGAAAGCCGCGGCCACCCGGCGCGCCAATCAGGCAGCGGCGGCCAAGGCCGCCAGGGTGGCAGAGGAAAGCGCAAGGTCACGCGCGGCCAAGGCCGCGGAGAGAGCAGCGAGGGTACGCGCGGAGCAATCCGAGCTGGACCAGATGCTCAACCAGACAAGGGTGATGTACACCGAAGAGGTGGGAGCCCACCGAACCTCGTGACCCGGGGTTTGCCGGGGGTTCCTTCGGCTTTCAGGCGGCGGACGAGTCGGCCTGTACGACGGACATTATTCCTCAGGTTGGCCCTGAGCTGCGAAAGCGACGCTTCCAGGCCCTTCCAGGGCGTCTCTGGGGCGTCGGAGGCTTCCTTGGCTTAGCCAATATCGGAGATTCTCGCGCGTACCGTATGCGCGAAATCGATTCCGGTATCCGTCAGTTGGTGCAGCTAAGCGATGACCACATCTACAAGAACCTAGTTGCGGGTGTCGACGCTGTTCCCAGCCTTGGCGAGAAATTGACCCGGTTCCTGGACGGTCGAAGGGCGGTCGTTCACCGGACTTGACGCTGTTGGATCTTGCGGTAGGGGACCGAATTCTGTTGCGCCCCGACGGACTAAGTTCCTATGTCCCGTGCGAGGAGATCGAACGTATCGTGGGCAAGCGCGACGACGTTGAGGAAGTGGCCGATGAACTCGTGGCGGCTGCTCTCAGCCAGGGTGGTCTAGACAACGTGACAGTCATCGTTATGGACGTGGTCGCCGAGTAGGCAGTCCAACTTTGTGAGAAGTTTCTGTACGGGTTCAAGGCGGCCGGCCAAAGCCGACCGCTCGCGCCGCCCAAGCAGGGCCGGACCGGAGGCCCGCCGATCGGGGACCCCGCGCCCTTAGCGCAAGCGCAAGGGCGCACCCCGACGGTTTCAGCCCTGCGGCAGGCGCGACACATGAAGAAGCCCCGGGCCGCCGAAGTAGCCGGCAGTCCGGGGCTTCTGACTCTCGGTGGCGTGACGCCTCCGGCGGGGACTCTGCCCTCTGGGATGGGTGGTGCCATCCCGTCACCCTTCGTCCAGGCGAAGCCGAGTAGTCAGGGGCCTGCCTGGGCAAGGTCGGTGCACCACGATGTGTGGACGAAGGCCGACGGGATGGTGCAAGCTTAGGACGTTGCGCGCAGCTTGCGCAACATTTTGTCCGCATCCCTTAGCATTTTTGCGGTCTCCCCTGGGCGGATTTCGTCAGGGTTGTGTAAAGCCTTATTTCTGAATTTCAGTAAGGCAATCATAGTGTCCGCTGACGCGGATCCCAGGTTGCGGGCCGCTGCGAATTCATGAATCAGCACTGAGAGTGGCAAAGCCGAACGTTGCGCGATTGTGGCCTGTGAATCAGACGACTTCCTGATTATCTGCTCAATTGCAAT
Source organism: Actinoplanes lutulentus (assembly GCF_003259845.1). Taxonomy (GTDB): domain Bacteria; phylum Actinomycetota; class Actinomycetes; order Mycobacteriales; family Micromonosporaceae; genus Actinoplanes; species Actinoplanes lutulentus. The sequence goes on along the minus strand of NZ_QLMJ01000004.1, from coordinate 320,057 downwards.
CCAGCGTTCCAGGAACATTGAGCCGATGCTGCCGCCGGTCGATATTTCGGGTGCAGTCGGTCTACGTCGCCACGGGTTCTTGTTCAGCATGATAGCTCGCACGAAAGTGGGCACCGCAGAACCCAAGAGAATGCCGCCAATGTAGGCGTATTGATCCTTATTTGTGGCTAACCACCCAAGGTTCGAGGCGGTTAATAAGGCTGCACCGATAATTGCGTAAACGGCGGTCACCCAATCCGTCAATTGGATGAGCCGCTGTTCGCGCCTGGCGCGCCGTTCGGCTACCTCGTCAGTTATGCGCACCTGCGCAACTGCAAGCGCCACGTCGCGAACGCCAGCTGGCTCTGACGTTAACCCCCCGAGGTTGGCCGCAACCTGTGCTCTGCTCCTGACATCATTCTTGATTTCTTCCATTGCTGCATTTAGAAACTCTTCGGCGTCTTGCGAAATAGCCGGAAGCCCCTGGTCCTCGAAGTCGGTCATCGCTTGAACCCCCAGACGACGGCGGTGGCGGCGACGACGGCGCTAAATACCAGTCCCCAAACGCCATAAACTTCATCGGTATGGTTGCCAAACCAGCCCGCTGCGATGCCAAATACGACAGCTACGGCAGACAACGTCGCTCCTGCGAGATCCTTTTTCCCTCCGCCTAAACCTCTTGTCTTGGAGAAGGCGGCAATCTCAACGTGGGTCACGGTAATCTGCGCCGGACCGCCGCCCGTTCGATCGCTTGCTTCTACACGGCTCGCTTCTGCTAGCAGATCGCGTGCCCACCGTTCCACGTGTTGAACAACGGATGCGCGAGTCGCCGGCGGCAGGCTCGCGACACCGGGAACGGAGACTTTCACCTCGTCTGCCACAGAGGCAATGTACCGGGCACGATGATCGGAACACCGAGAGGCAGGGTGCCGCTGGGCCTACAAGGTTGAAGTCCCTGTTGGCGGCATCGGCAAGATGCAAGATTTCGCCACCACCTGGCACGTTGTGGTGAAGCCGTCCTGTCTGGAGGATCGATGCGGTGAACTCTTTGACCGTAGACGACGCTCTCCGGATGCAAGCGACGCTGGCCCGCTGGCTCTCCGCCAAAGATGGAGCAAAATGTGCCTACGCCGTCGGCGAGCTCATCCACTCACGATTCCCAGCGGTCGAACCGCCCGACTGGGAGCGCGCTAAGCGAGAGGCCAGCAGCTTCAGCCAGAGTATCGCCGCTGCAACGCTCGTATGGTGCGATCCACCGATGGTGGACATGTGGGCCGCCGCAGCAGACAGCTACCCGGACGAGCCTCTAGAGGCCCATCAACTACTGGACCCGGACGGCATCGTCATCCTGGCCAAGCCCCTGCCGCGCATCCTCGACGCCGGCCAGCCCCAGCTTCCGAAGGAACAAATCAGCGCGATCACCTGGTCCACCACCGGCCGTGACGGCAGCACAGTCATTCTTCTGACGTGGAATCAGCATCGAGGACTGGACAAGGTGGGCTGGAGCGACCAGCCGAGACACACTATCCTCGCGCCTGGCCTCAGCCCATCCACCCTCGGCATCCGCCAAATCGGATCCCCTCGTGAGGGTGAGGTCGCCGTTCAGCTACTTCAGGTGTTGACCGGGCTCATCAGGTCACCATTGACCGGCGAAAGCGAGTACAGCGGATCCAAGGCTGCACGCAAGGTGGCAGCTCGCTCAGGCATGACCGATCCACGCATTCGCAGGGTGTATCTGCGTCATCCGGAACACGCCGTCGCCGAACTGCAAGCGGCGAGGGACGTCCGGGCCAGTGGCACGCAATGCCCCTTAGCTTAAGTTGATCTTGCTGGGTTGGGGTGTTGGTCGTGGGTGGCGGCGGGTGGTTCTGGTGTGATGGCCGCCGTGTCGGGTGTGGATGTCACGGCGGATCAGGTGTCGGTCGGCGTGTTGGTGACCGCGGTGCCGCGAGACGCGGTCGATGCCGCGGTAGCGGCGTGTGGGGTCGGGGCGCAGCGTTCGGGCGGGAAGTTGCCGCCGCATGTGACGGCGTATTTGACGATGGGGTTGTGGCTGTTCCCCGACGATGACTATGCCGAGGTCGCGGCGAAGGTGACCGGGTCGCTGGATCGGTTCGGGTGCTGGGACGCGTCGTGGTCGGCGCCGACCACCGGTGGGATCAGCCAAGCGCGGCAACGGCTGGGCCGCGACGTGTTGGAGGAGGTGTTCGAGCAGGTCGCTGGGCCTCTCGCTGCGGCGGCGACGGTCGGGGCGTGGCTGCGGTCCTGGCGGGTCCTGGCAGTCGACGGTTTCGTCGTCGACGTGCCGGACACCGCAGCGAACGCGGCGGAATTCGGTCGATCGAGCAGCGGCTCCGGGGTGTCGCCGTTCCCGAAAGCCCGGGTGGTGGCGTTGACCGAGTGCGGCACTCATGCGTTCATGGCCGCCCGGGTCGGGCCGTGGGCGCACGGGGAACAGACTCTGGCGATGGCGTTGTATTCACGGCTGCGTCGTGGCGAACTGCTGACCGCGGACCGTAACTTCTACTCCTATCCGGCGTGGGACCGGGCCGCGGCGACCGGCGCTGACCTGCTCTGGCGTATTCAGGCCGGGGTCCGCCTGGACGTGGTCGAGGTCCTCGCCGACGGCACCTATCTGAGCGTGCTGGTCGACAAACACGTGAGTAAAGCCGGCCGGGCCCGGATCCTGGCCGCGGCCCGGTCCGGCGACTTCGGCGACTGCCCCGACGCCGTCGACGACCGCGGCTGGCCCCGGGCCCGGCTGGCCCGGGTGATCGAGTACGACGTCCCGGACCGCGATGGCAACGGCACCGGCGAGGTAATCACCCTGGTCACCACCATCCTCAACCCGAAAGCCGCCCGCGCCGATGAGCTCGCCGAGGCCTACCACCTGCGCTGGGAACAGGAAACCGCCCAGGACCAGCTGAAAACCCACCTCCGCGGCCCCGGCAAAGTCCTGCGATCGAAACTGCCCGACCTTGTGCACCAAGAAATCTGGGCCTGGCTACTGGTCCACCACGCCCTGACCACCCTGATAGTCCAAGCCGCCGACGCCGCCGCGATCGACCCCGACCGAATCAGCTTCACCCGAGTCCTGCGCCTGGTCCGCCGCTCCGCCACCGGAACGGCGGACATTCCCCCCTCAGGACTGGACTGACGCCCTACCCGGCATCCACACCCACATCACCGCCCGGCTCAACCCGACCCGGCGCCACCGCACCTGCCCCCGCGCCGTCAAACGCGCACGCCACAACCGATACCGCACCAAACAACGCGACGAACCCGCCAGCATCCGCCACCCCGGACCAGCAACAATCCGCTTCTATCCCGTCACCCGACAACCAGCAAGATCAACTTAAGCTAAGTGGCATTGCAGTGGCACGAGTCGTGGTCACTGGGTCAGCGGCCATTGGAAGCGGCAATGGCACTCCAGTATTGGCGAACACAGGTGGACCCGCATCGAGGGCTACCCACGAGGAGATTTTTCCGCAGGCCAAGTAGCTGGCTCCAAGGCTCGCATTATCCGCGGTGATCGATGACCTTCAGGGCGTCAGGGCGTCTCCAGGGCGTCTGACGCTGACTAAAGATGACCAACAGTGCCCATTGGCCACCATCAATATTGCCTGCTCAGTAGGCAGCTCGCGGTCGTGAGCTTGGGAGCGGCGGACGAGTCGGCCTGTACGCCGGATTCTGCGTAGTACAGACGGCCTGAGCTGGCATTTCATTGATCATCTCGTCCCTGGGGCCACGGCCGGGCCATCAGCTCGTGCAGCATCTGGTCCAACGCGGTCCGGGCGCGGCCCTGGCTGGACTGCATGAGATGGGTGTAGACGCGCAGCGTGAATGCCGGATCGGAGTGGCCGAGCCACTCGGAGATCGCGCGGATGTTCTCGCCGGCGTCGAGCAGGGTGGAGGCGAACAGATGCCGCAGGGCGTGCATCCCGTTGGCCCGGACCTGCTCCAGCCCGGCGGCGGCGATGGCCGGGTGCCAGGACAAGCGGTTGAACGTCGTTCGGTTGAGCGCACCGCCACGGCCACTGGTGAAGACCAGGTAGACCGTGAGCTTGATCGAGCCAGGTCGGACGCGGTTCATGCCGCCTGCCGAGGAAGATCATCGGGGACACATTGGGGACATCTGGTGCTGTAAAGCGGTGTCAGGCACCGTGAGGCGACGAGGAGCAACGCCAGGTCATGGGCGGTTTCGGTGCCGCTGACACCCATGATCCATCTTTGGGGTTCTAGTCCCCGCGTGCTTCGGCGACCCTTCTAGACTTCTCGGATGGTCGCCGACGGCGCGGAACGCGCTCAGTACACGGTCACCCTGGTGGTAGACGCGCCGCAGGATCTTCCCGGCTACGAGGCGCAATTTGAGCCCGAGGGCGGCATCGTTCGCATGAAACCGGGAGACCGCATCACGGTAATCATGGCGGGACCTTCACCACCCGAGATCCTCGTACATCCATACCCAGGCGGCCTCAGCATCTGGCGGTGTATGAACGTCAAGAAGGTGACCGTCACGGATAAGGATGGGCGCCGGGTCGATGGCTTGTATTGAGTGGGTGTCGAGCTTCGGGCCATCATGGGGCCATGGGGCCATCATGGGGCCATCAAATGCCGCTCAATGTTGCTCACCGTTGGCCATCAGCGCCTATGTATAGATACTGGTCAGCGCCGCGCCCAAGGCCATGACCTTGAGGGCGGCGGACGAGTCGGCCTGTACGCCGGACATTGTTCCTTAGACAGGCTTTGAGCTGCGGAAACGCCGCTTCCAGGCCCTTCTAGGGCGTCTCTGGGGCGTGAGAGGTGTTCGCGGCTTCCCGAATAGCGCGTCGATGGCGGCGCGGGTGCGTTCCTCGCTGGCCGGCATGAGATGGGTGTAGGTCCGCAGTGTGAAGCCGGGGTCGGCGTGGCCGAGGTACGCGGCGAGTGCCTTGATGGTTTCGCCGGCGTCCAGTAGGGCCGAGGCGTAGAAGTGCCGCAGTGCGTGCATCCCGTTGGCTCGGTCACGCGGCAGTCCGGCTTTCTCGACGGCCGGGTGCCAGAAGTCCGGGTTGAAATCGCTCCGGTTGATCGCGTTCTTACGGGTTGTGGTGAACAGCAGTGTTGCCGTAACCCGCTTATTGCTGGCGGGGTCTTCCCACGGCAGGGTGACGGCCAGTGGTGGCACGTCGATGATGTGCTGTGCCAGCACGTCCAGGATCGCTTCGGCGAGAGGCACCCGACGTTCCTTGTTGTTCTTCGGCAGCCCGTAGACGAGTCGCGAACGCACCCGTTTGACTTGCCGCCGGACGTGAACCCAGCCGCCGACGAAGTCGATGTCCTCGACTGCCAGGCCGAAGATCTCGCCTTGTCTCAGCCCGCAGGCGCTGCCCAGATCGACTACCGGTTGATAGCGGGCGGGAATCGCCGCGCGAACGGCCTGGACCTGTTCCAGAGTCCATGGAACGACTTTGCGTTCATCCGGCCGGGGCGGTTCCACGGACTTGGCCGAGCACGGGTTCTTGCCGATGCGCTCATCGTCGACAGCGGCACCCAGAATCGATCGCAGGTGCGCGAATGTCACCGAGCGGGTGCCGGGTCCGATGACCCCGGTTATCTGGGTGTCCCACTCCCTAATATGACTCGGCCGAATCGAGGAGAGCTGTTTGTCGCCGAAGAACGGGTAGAGGTGCCGCCGTACCCGAATCTCGACGGTCTCTCGGGTGGAGGCGTCGAATCGGCGGGTCCGCATCCATGTCTCGGCGAAGTCGCGGAACAGGATCAGGCCGGCGGCCGGATCGATGTAGGTGCCGCGTAGCTTGTCGGACTCGACGGAGATGAGGTAGTCGTCGGCGGCCCGCTTGGCGCGGTCGGGAAACGACTTCTTGCGTTCGCGACCGGTGGCGGGATCCGTGTATCGGACTCGATATCGGAGACCTTTGCCGTACAGGCTGGTTTTGACGCGGGCCGTCTTGCCGTCAGGCCCTTCGACCGTTTTGAACCATCGGTCTTCCACGTGGCCCATTACGCCGCCTCTCGCTGGACTCGGAACCAGTCCCGGACGTCGTCCGGGTCGTAGCGGAGATGCCGTCCGACGCGGCCGGCGGGCGGGCCGTAGTGGCGCTTGCGCCACGCGTAGAGGGTTTGGACCGGGACGCCGAGGTAGGCGGCTGCCTGTTCGATGTCCCAGAGGCTTTCGCGGGTGGGTGTGGTGGTCATCCGTCTCCCTTCGGTGTGACGGTGAGGTACACGCGGATCTCTCCGGTGTGCCGGGCCGGGTGGGTGCTGACGCGGCAGGTTGCCCGGTCGCCAGTGATGGCGGCCAGATGTCCAATGAGATGGGCCTTCTGCGCGGTGACGGTCTCGGCGGGGCCGATGAGCCGGATCGCGAGCAGAGGCCGGAGTCGGGTGGTGGTCATGGTGGTGCTCCTTCTGTTGGCAGACGAGAGGTCTGGGCCCAGGCGCGCCTGGGCGGCGCGGGGTCGTATCGCTGTGGAGTTGTCAAGGAACGGTTGACACGTACGTGTCAGGCGGCGAGAGGCTGGACCTTGGGCGCCGGGTCCGGGTCGGCGTAGTCGCGGGCGGTGTCGGCTTGTCGGCGGGCAGCGTCGGCGGCGGAGTTGGCGAGCAGGGCATCACCGGTGGTGATCCAGCCGGTGGCGTGGTAGCCGAGCCGGTAGACGACGAGGTCGGCTTCCTGCTCATCCCAGAGATGGGGGAAGCCTTGGGTGCGCCGCCAGATGGTGCGTTCGAGGCGCTTGAAGGTGTAGTTGACCGAGAAGCCCCGGCTTTTGGTGGTGATGTGGCCGCCGTGCCCGAACTGGTGGGCGTAGCGGCGCAGCCGCTGCCAGCCGTCGGCGATGCCGAGGTCCCAGCACGATCGGATCAGCCGGCCGAGGTGGGTGTCCGGGGTGGCGTGCAGTTCGACGGTCATGTCATCGACGCGGCGGAACACCTGCCCGGTGACCTCGGTGCTCTTGGTGACGTACTTCGCGAGATAGCCAGTCAGCTTGGTCAGGTTGTCGTCGCCACCAGGAGCGTTGATGTCTTTGAGGTCCAGGCCCTGAGTGCCCCAGGCGATCCGCCACCCTTTGCCGCCGTGAGCCGGATGGGTGTGGCTGGTGTAGCTGGTCTTGCGGAATGCGGTGTCCAGGACGCTGGCGAACATGGCCCGGGTGACCGCCCGGTCGGCCGGGACGATCGCGGAGGGGCAGTCCGGGTGGTAGCCGTCCAGGCGGAAGATCGCGTGGTAGTGGATGACGCCGCGGGCCTGGAATTCGAAGACCTTGACGTAGCGGCGGCGCAGGGTGACACCGAGCCGTTTGCCGAGCCGTTCCAGTTCCCGGTCGGCTTCCTGGACGGTGCGACGCCACAGTTCGGGGGCTTCGTGGTTCCAGACGACCTGCCCGTCGTGGTCGTAGCAGTCCAGGCAGAACGGGGTGCCGACCGCCGGATCGGTGGTCTTGTGGCGGGCGGTGCAGCGGATCTCGACGCCGTGCGGGCACGCCTTGCCGAAAGGCCGGCAGAGCGAGGCGCGGCAGGTGCAGCGTTCCCGGCTGCGGCAGTCGGCGGCGTGGGTCTTGACGACACGGTGATGGACCGGCCCGAACGAGGGTGCGGTGGCGGTCAGGAAGATCGCGATGTGCTCGCCGAGCGGCGGCAGGCCGTAGCGGTTGCCTTCCAGCCCGGCGCGGATGATCTGGAAGGTGTCGCGGCGGTAGACCTCGGCGCAAGACGGGCACACGCTGGCGCGGCGGTTGCCGCACGGGGTGTAGATGACGCCGTCGGGCATGGTGTCGGTGTCGATGGAGTGCATGATCGAGCCGTCGCGGTTCTTGACGTCGATCTGCCCGGAGAGCCGGATCGGCCGGGTGCAGGCGGCGGCGGCGCTGACGTGATCGAGCCAGTCGGGGAATTCGCCGGAGCGGACGCGGCGGCGGGCGGTGGCGACTTCGCCCGGTTCGAAGCCGAGCCGGGCATCGCGGTGCGGCGTGGCGGGTGTGGTGGTGGACGTGGCCCAGGGCCAGTTATCGGCGTTCTCCCCCGTGCCCACAACCGTGGTGGTTGTGGGCGCGAGAGGCAGCGTCGAGCTGGTCATGCGGTGACCGTCGTGACGGTGCTGCCGTTGTGCGGCCGGGTGGTGGCCGGGATCGGCGGGTTCGTTTCGAGTTGGGTGAGGATGTCGGTCGCCTGCGAGCTGGGGACACGCAGCCGGACAGCGAGCTGGCCAGCGTTGATGTCCTCGCCGTAGACGTCGCGGTGCGAGGCGGCGATGCTCCGGGCGTTGGTCAGCAGCGGCTCAGGGAACCGCGGAATGACCGGCGCAGCGGGAACCGTCACGTCAGCCTCAGGCGGCGGAGCCGGGATGGGCTTCGGTACTGCCGGGCTGGTCTTCTTGGCCGGGGTCCGTTTCGCTGGGGTCTTCTTCGCCGGTGTGCTTTTACGGGGTGTGGTGGCCCTGGTCTTGGATGCGGCGGCCGGGCGGTCCTCTACGCGCGTGGTGTCGAGAGACGTGGCGGGTGAGGTGGCCGGCATGTCAGCCGCGACCGGGTCGGTGGGCCGTTTGCTGGTGACGGAGAAGACGAGCTTGGACAGGCCGAGGAAGGCCAGCGCGGGCAGGGCGGAGACCACCCAGCCGGAGACGCCAGGCTTGGCAACGGCGAGCTGCGCGGTCAGCGAGAAGCCGACAGCGCCGAACAACAGGAGCATCGGGTAGCCGACCTTCGCGTGCGGGTCACGGCGACGGCGACGGCCGATCTCGATGATGGATGCGGTCGGGATCAACTCTGAGATGACCGCATTCGCCCAGCCGAACCATTCCGGGGTGTCGGCAGGGCTGTTGTCGAGAGTCCAGTCATGGACGTGGGTGAAGGAAGCAGCACCGGCCATCAGGCCAACGGACAAGACGATGAGGATCAGGACGCCGACCTGGAGAGTGTCAGCGTTGAGCCGCTTACGCGGCGCGGGCTGGGAGGTGTCCGTTGCGGACACGGCGGTCGTCATGACGCCTGCCGAGCAGGCGGAATGTCTTCGAAGCGAGAGAAGCCGAGCAACAGCGGGCTGCTGAGCCCGAAGTGCTCCTTGAGCATCTTGGTGACGGTGTTGACGTCGTCCATCGTGCGGATCGGCAGGGGGAGGGTGACCTCGCAGTTGCCGTTCTTGAAGCCCTGAGCCTCAGGAGAGGTGTAGGAGAGCATGTAGCGGTACATGGCGGTGTCCTTTCGTCAGAGGCAGGCGATGAGGAGGGCGGCGACCCAGAGGCAGCCGTAGTGGAGGGATTGGTCGGCGAGGTACATGCCGCAGATCGGCGTTTGCCGGTCAGCGAAGGCGGCGGAGCCGGTGTTGTTGAGCAGCCAGCGCACAGGCCAGCGGCGATCGATAACCGCGTGAGTCGCGGCGGAGAAACCAATTCCGGCGGTGAGACCGGTTGCCGTGATCGGCAGGTGAAGAAGCCAGGCGGTGACGGCGAGCATCACCAAAGCGGTGAGGTGATAGGTCGCGACGTGCACGAGCACGTGACGCCAGCCATGCCGGCCAGGCGCGGCCTTGTTACCGGCATCGGTGTCGGTCTGGATGATGTGGTCGCCCAGTTGATGGGCAGCGTGCAACGTCACCGCGACAGCGGCGAAGGTGACGGCGATCGTGGTCATGCGAGGACCTCCGGATCGAGAGGGATGACGGCGGCGACGCCGTGGCAGCCGTCGCAGAAGATCGGGGTGAGGCGGAGAACCGCGAGGTCATCGACCAGTTCGGTCGGGGTGTTGTAGTTCGCCGGGTAGACGGCGAGCCCGTCGCAGTCGGCGCACGGGATCGTGCAGACGGGGCAGCGTTCGTAGAGTTCGCCGAGGACGTCTTCGCGTCCGGCGGGCATCTGTGTGTCGATGCAGAAACGGCAGTGGTCTTGCCGGGCGTGGAGTGCAGCCCAGGTCATCGCGTCGAGCCAGGAGAGGAAGGTTCCGCCCCACTGGCAGCACGGGCAGAAGCCTGCCCACGGGTCGCGGGAGCCAACGGCGGTGCTGGCGATGCGGATGCGCTGCTGGTTGATCAGGCTCATCGGGCACCGCCCGCGAAGTAGGCGGCAGCCCAGCCCGCGCCGGCGCAGCCGATGCAGAAGAAGAGTGGGCCGAATTCGTCTCGGTCGACGTAGATCGTGCCGTCGCAGTGGGTGCACGCCTCGCGGCGGTTACCGAAGGAGGCTTGCCGGATGTCCTCGGCAGTTTCAGCAGCGAGTTCCTGGATCTGTGTCGCGGCCATCAGGAGGTCGGCGGTCTGCTGTTCGAGCTGGTCCAGGATGTAGACGGTCTCGTAGTAGTCCGAGTGCAGGTTTTCGCCCAGGTCACGGACCTCGGCGAGGCGACGGTGGGTGCGGGTCATCGGGCACCTCCGGGGGTGCAGTCGAGGCAGGCGCCGGTGCGGCGCGGGATGTAGTAGTCCTGGAAAACCCCGCATTCGGGGCAGGTCCGGCGTGCGGTCATTGCCTTGTCCAAGGCGGCACGCTGAGCGGCAGTGGCAGTGCGTTTCGGGACCGCGAGATCGATGCGGTAGAGGAAGGCGCGGCGATGGCCGCGACGCCACATCAGCTGTGCGGCGATCTCCTGACCGCCAGGGCGCAGTCCATCGGCGCGCAGTTGGCGCAGGGTGGCGAGGCCGGTCGGGGCCAGCTTGAACGGGTACGTCGGAATGCCGTACCGCTCACCAGACGGGTCGAAGAACACCATCGGGTCGTCCAGGTTGGCGTCGGCCGGCACCGGGTCGGCCTGGTCGTCGCCGTGCGTGCACGGCTGGCCGAACGTCGGGAACTCGTAGGTGTCCCGGTCGACGTCCTCAGGCAGGAACGCCGCCTCGCAGCTAGCGCAGACGATCGCGCCCTTGTCGAACACCTCCAACGACAGGCGGATCTTGCGGGGGCATTCGCACTCGCAGGACACACCGTTGTTGTTGTTCGTCCGCTTCTTGCCCTCCCCGATCACTTCGGGGTGGCGGAAGACGTTCAGCGCTTTACCAAGGGTCTGGATCGTGGCCGCGTAGTCGGCGGCGGCCTGGTCGGACAGCTTGCAGGGCGAGTAGCCGAGCTTGTCGTCCTTCTCGGCGACGAGGCCGAGTTCCTTGGCGAGGGTCGCGAACTTCTTGTTGTGCCAGCGGCCCTGCCGGGAGGTGTCCTGGACACCACGAACGTCGGCGAGACCGTGCGCGGCCTCATGCAGCAGGGTGACCAGAATTTCGGCCGGGCTGCGCTTAAGTCCTTCACCGGAGATCAGGACTTCCGGGAGTTGGCGGTCGCCGTGCTGCCAGCGCAGCGAAGCGAAGTGCCCGTATTTGAGGGCGGCGCTCGGTTTGGCCGGCGAGCCGGAGCCGACGATCAGGACGACTTCCGGGACCTCGGGGTGGCGACCGCGGATCGCGGCCCAAGCGGTTTCGAGGGCGGACAGCAGTCCGGCGGTGGTGAAGGGTTGACACGTACGTGTCAGGTCAGCGATCACGGGGGTTTTCATCGAGGGCCTCCGTCGCAGTCGAGGCAAGCGCCGGTCCGGCGCGGGATGTAGTAGTCCTTGAGCTGGCCGCAGGCGGGACAGGTGCGGCGGGCACGCAGGGCCTTGCCGAGCGCGACGAGCTGCGCGGGCGTGGCGGTGCGTTTGGCCGCTGCGAGATCGCGGCGGTAAAGGAAGGCGACGCGCTGCTGTTTGCGGTGCCGCCAGAGGATTTGCGCGACCGGGTCTTGGCCGTTGGGGCGTAGCCCGTCACGGCGCAGCTGGCGTCGAGTCGCCAGACCATCCGGTGCGTAGCGGTACGGGAAGGTTGGGAAGCCGTAGCGGCTGCCCGTCGGGTCATAAAACTCGACCTTGATTCCGGTGCGAGCACCCAGCGCTTCCAGGAACGAGTCGGTGCTCATGCCGCCACCTGCTCGGCCTGCCGCCGGTAGGCGAAAGCAGCTTCCTGAAGCGCGCCGATCGCGTGGACTCGGGTGCGTGCCGGAGCGGTCTCCCAATCGAAGACCGAGGCGTGCTGCCCGGCGTAGCCGACCGCGAGAAGGTAGGTGTTGAGCCACTCGACAGCGGCCGTGTAGGTGTGCCGTGCCTCGGCGCTGATGTTGTCGAGCCGGACCACGTTGTGACCGAACACAGCGACGCGGATCGCGCCCAGCGTGGACGCCGGGTAGCAGAACGGCCCGTGCTCCGGGCAGATCGAGAAACAGCGGCCGTGGGTCTTGTACAGACCTTTAGGAGTCCAGCCGTGACAGGTCAGGTAGGCAGCGGCCCGGTAGAGAAGGTCGTCGACGTCGCGGACCGGCAGCGTCGGCCGGCAGCTCGGCGCGGTCATCGGGCGGCCCGCCAAGCGAGGAAACCCTCACGAGTGCACGGTTCCTCAGTGCGGGTGTAGTGCCAGTCGCAGTAGTCCTTGAGATCGTCGTCGGAGGCGTGCTGCCAGTCGTATTCGTCGGCAGCGGCCCGCAGCGTGGCGATGACGTTTCCGGGGGTTTGGCCATCGCGGTCGTTCCACTCGGACGGATTGATGGACTCGGTGGTCCACTCATCGCCGTCCGCGACGATGACGCCCTGATCGATCAGATAACCGGTGAGGTAGGCGACGGCGCGGTTGCAGTCCCGCACGTTCGGGCCGTCGAGGATGGGGCAAAAACGGACTTCGCCGTGGGCGGCCATGCCGATAGCGCCGACGACACAGGCACCAGGGAAGGCGCGGTCGTTATAGGCGTAGTAGTCGCCTTGATGCCAGCCTCGGACTTCGAGGTAGCGGGCGGCTCCGCGCAGTGTGTCGGCCAGGGTCACCGTGGGTTCGGTGGTGGTGTCGGCGGCGGAGCTGGTCGGGTTTTGGGTACGGTTCATGACGCCACGTCCTTTCGTGGGCGGTGGTGGTGGCCGACGGGCCGGGCAGCTTTCCTAGGGCGTGATCCCGGTTCGTCGGCTGTTCCTATGTGGCAGTGCTGGTGGTGCCGTTGATCAGCGGCGCTTCGCCGCGTACTTAGCGAGGTATCTGCCGGTCATGCCGTACGGGCAGCGGCGGCAGGTGACGGTATTGCGGGAGAAGCGGAACGGCTTGCGCCAGGTGCCGCAGGCCATGCAGCGAACAGCGACGGCGCAGCCGGAGGAGTCACGGCGCACGCGCGGGATCAAGGTGCTGGTGTTCATGCGGCAGCCCTCATTTCGGCCACGAGTTCCGCTCGACCTCGGCGGATGCATGCGGCGTAGTCAGCGACGCGGATGATGTCGGTGTTGCTCATGTGAGCGCCCTTCATCGACATGGGCACTCCGCCGTGGGCGAGAAGTAGGCCCTCTCCGCGGTTGTTCGGATCGATGCGAGCGGCAGAGAAGTTCTTCGCTGCCCAGCCGTGGCCGAGTACGACATCGGAGGAGGAGTCGTCGACGCATCGGCCGGCCCAGCGCCAGCCGAACAGGAATCGCAGTGAAGTCGGGATGATGTCCGAGCTCGGGCGTTGGGTGGCAGAGGCGTCGATGATGCCGACTGCTCGGCCCCGTGCGGCGATGTCGCGGTTGAGCGCGGAGAAGTACTTCTGTTCGGTCTCGGTACCGACAGTGGCGGAGAAGTACGCCAGTTCGTCGATGGCGAGCAGGATGCACCGGATGTCATCGGCCTTTTCGATCTTCTGGCGGCGGTGATCCAGCAGGAAGGTGTAGCGGTTGTCCATCACTGCTTGCAGCCGCTCCAGCGTGTCGATGGCGTGATCGAGGTTCGGTCCGACGAACACGTCGGCGCAGTCCCGCCAGAGACCGAGTTCAACTTGCTTGCCGTCGATCAGGACAAGATCGGTGTCGTAGCAGAGGGCAGCGTGACCGACGACGGTATTGAGCAGCGAGGATTTACCTGCGCCGGGTTCCCCGCCGATGAGGATGTTGCGGTAGATCAGCGACAGGTTGACGGCGTGGCCGAATTCGTCGATGCCGATGAAGAGAGGGTCGAAGATGGACATGAGGGGTCCGACCGGAAAGTTCGGCCGGGCTAGTGGAGACGTCATAGCGCGGTGGCTCCGATCGGATACGGAGACGGGCCGGCGCGGTGCTGATGACCAGGACGGTCGGGACCGCGCCGGAGCCGCCGGTGAAGGGCTTGACACGTACGTGTCAGCGCGGTTTTAGGCGTAGTCGCTCGGATCGATGCCGTTCGACGACGGCGCTTCCGGCTGGCGCGCGCGGCGCGGCCGGGTTTCCTTGTTGTCAGGTGAACGGCGAGGGCTCACCGGTACGTCGACCAGGTTCACGCCTAGCGGCGGAACAGCCGGAGAAGTCGGCGCATTGGCCGGCATGTCATCCGGAACCAGATCCGGCAAGTTCGACAGGACCGTGTCGCCAAGCGGCTCGCGCCGGATCACATCCAACCGGAGAAGCGCAGCGTATTTGCGGCCGGAAGGCATTACTCGGACCTCGTTGGCCCAGCAGCCGACCGCCAGTTTTTGGAGTTGACCGGGCTGTTCCAGGTCGTGCAGGGACAGGCCAGGGCGCAGCCAGATCCACACGCGTTCACCGGCCGGGGTCGGCCTGGCGAACAGGATCATCGGCAGGGTGCCTTGCCGGTTGTTGGCGACGAACGCGGCAAAACACAGCCGCAGACGATGCCGAACAGCCAGACACCAGTACGCCGACATCACGGCGAGCCGGGCAGCCCGGACCACAGCGATACCACCGGCGACGCCAGCAACCACGGCCAGCGACAGCCACAGCGGAGTGGACAACATCAGCCACGTCCAGCCGTAGACCAGGAAGCCACCGAGCAGGATTTCCGGCAGCCACCACCAGATGATCCGAACGATCGGCCAGATGATGACCAAGGCCGCGAAGAAGGCACCTACGAAGACGCCGGCCGCGATGCCGACCAAGATGCCGAGGATCGGGTGCAGGTAGTGCGAGGCGACCGTGCCGCCCAGCAGTGCGGTCACCAGCAGGGTGACCCAGAACGTGATGATGGCCTTGCGGCGCTGGTTGTAGCGGGTCGGAGCCTCGATGACCGTGACGGTCTGGCCCTTGTTGGTTCCGCCACCGAGTGTGCGGCGGGTAGGCTTGGACACCACGATTCCTCCCTCTCCGGAGGGTTGGAGTTGGGTTGAACAGGTGCGGGGCCGCACCTAGACGCCAATCTCTGGCGGCCCCGCGTCTGCGAGTCGGTGGCTTCAGGAGCCAGACGGATACGGGATCAGGCGGCGGCCTTCATGGCCGTCGGGCCAGCAACGACCTCCAGGGCCGAAGCCTTGAAGGCGACACCACTGCGGGTCTTACCGTTCTGCTCCGACACCCACGGCAGCGCCTCCAGGTCACGCGGGATGACCTGGTCGCCGTCCTGAACGTCCGGCATCTCGGCACTGACGATCGTGATGTTGAGCTGAGCGGTCCACTTCTTGCCGACCGCACGACCACGACCGAAAACCGGCGCAGTCCACATCGGCAGACCTGTGTCACGGGTGTCGCGCTTCTGCACGCCGTCACCGTCGAGCTTCGGCACGATGTCGTCCGCCAGCTCGAAGATGACGTCCCTGGTGTCCAGCAGAAGGCGCGGCTGCGAGCTCACGCGGGGCTGGTTCGGCATATCTGGCTCCTCAAGAGGTAGGGCGCGCCCACTGCGGGCGATGGCCTTGACTCAGCATGCTGACTGAGTCAGTCTGTGTCAACCAGATCGGCTGACTAGAGCCAGAATGCCCCGCAACATGGCACAAGTTCTTGCCCATGGGGGCGGTACCCATCATGGGTACAGTGAAGTGAAGTCCATGAATTGGTTCTGGCGACGGGGAGAGCGCAAGATGCATGTCCCGCATCCGCAGGCAGCCATCCCGCCAGCGGTACTACAAAGAGATGACGTGCGGGATGCCATCGCGCGACACGACTTCGGCCGGCT
This sequence comes from Actinoplanes lutulentus, assembly GCF_003259845.1. Lineage (GTDB taxonomy): Bacteria > Actinomycetota > Actinomycetes > Mycobacteriales > Micromonosporaceae > Actinoplanes > Actinoplanes lutulentus. The sequence continues at coordinate 304,241 of NZ_QLMJ01000004.1, read as the reverse complement.
CTTCGTGTTGGTCAGGAAGTGGGCAGGGATCAGCTACTCGCGAATCGCAGAGTCATGCTCAATAAAGCCGGAGAGGGTCGGCACGCTCGCTAGGGGTCAAGGAAGTATCACGACATTCGAGAAGATTGCCGCAATAGCTGATGGCATGAGAATTCCTGGAGGCATGCTCGGTTTGGCTCCACGCCCATGGGAGAATAGTGAGGCGTTAATTTACGGAAACGCCAATCCGGGTGGAGGTGATTCGGTGCTACGCAGGGACTTCCTACGGGTCTCGCTGGCAGGAGCGACGGTCGCTTTAGGCCTAGGTGAGACGCTTGAGCATCTCATAAGAGGTCGAGTTGGTTCGGACCTCCCCGCGATTCTCCGGAACCGGGCTGCGCGGCTTCGACGGCTTGACGACGTGCTCGGAGGCGGAGACACGTTCAAGCTCTATCTCTCTGAGTATGAAAACACTAAGGCTCTAATAAAGAGTGCAAGTAAGACGACTGCGATCGAAAAAGACCTACTTTCGGTCCTTGCCGAGCAAGCTCAGCAAGCTGGTTGGGCCGCATTTGACATGGGTGACCACGTAGCTGCCAAAAAGCTCTATAGCGACTCTCATGGGATAGCCTTAGAAGCTGGCAGTGACTCGCTAACCGGAAATGCTTTGGCGTTCCTTGCTTACCAGGAGTTGCCGATCAGCCCGCTCATTGCTGTAAAGACGGCCGAGCAGTCTTGCGCCTTGATCAGAGCGCAGGCGCCCAGTAGCGCAAGAGCATTGCTCCACGAGCGCCGGGCATTGGCTCATGCTGTAGCGGGCAACGCTGCTGCTGCGGACGCTGCTCTAGATGCGGCACGTCAAGCGCTGTCTGACGACGATGGCAGCCTCCAGCCCGACTGGTCCAGGTGGGTCGACCACAAGGAACTGGACATCATGACCGGCCGGTGCTGGACTGAATTGCGTCGGCCGCTCCGAGCCGTGCCAGTGCTGGAGGCTGTCCTTGGAGGCTTCGACGACGCCCACGCTAGAGATAAGGCCCTGTACTCCTGCTGGCTTGCAGACTCATATCTCATGGCTGGAGAGATAGAAGCCGCAGCGGCCACAGCATCGCAGGTCTTGACACTTTCTGAAGGTGTCGCCTCTGTTCGCCCTCGGCAACGGCTTCAGCCAATCCTTGAGCAGCTAGAGCTACAGCCGGGAGTGCCTGAGGTTCGGCAAGTCCTAGAGCAAGCTCGTACTAGCTAGCCTTGTGGTCCTCAAGAATGCTCTTGCGTAACCAATCCAAGTACGCGGCGGATCCAGCAATAATCGGTGTTGCAAGAATTTCCGGGTTTTTCCACGGGTGATGCTCAAGCAGGTAGGCCTCAAGCTCAGTGTATCTACTTACGTGCGTTTTAAGTAGAACCTGCCACTCTTCGCCCGTTCCGAATTCACCGAGATGCCAAAAGGCCGACACCACGGGACCTGTGATTTGTGCTCCAGCTGCAAGTCGCAGCTCAACCGCGGAACGAGCTATCTTCTCTGCTTCGACTCGATTTTCGACCGCAGTGGACACCTGGATAAATTCGTATCCGGATACCACCTCAGGCTGTTGCCGAGGATTTCGCGCCTCATGCCATGAGATGATTGTGCTAGGACTCCACAGATGAGTGCGACCGAGCGTCTGAGTCGGTTCTGGCATCTGTCCCCGATTGCGGTACGAGCTAACCGTGCCGACCAAGACGCCAAGATATGCAGCAACGTCAGTGGTGGTCCACCACTCGGCATCCGGGTCAGGTTTCGTCGTCACGCATGCATTATGCCAAGTGATGCGGACCTTGCACCACCGCTGAAGAGGTCCAGTGCGGAGCATGGATTTACAGCAGGTGGAGAGCACGCATCTTGTGAGAAGTTTCTGTACGGGTTCAAGGCGGCCCGCTTCGCGAGCCGCTCGCGCCGCCAAAGCAGGGCCGGGCGGAGGCCCGCCCCGGTGCCGCCGGCTTCGCCTTGGCACCGGGGTTTCAGCCCGGCGGCAGACGCGAACGAGCAGGAGCCCTCGGGGGTGCCGATTGTTTCGGGCATCTCCGAGGGCCCCAGTTATGTCGCGGACAGAGATGATCAATCTTCTTTGCGGCGGCCGGATCTAGCTGGCACGCTTTTTTTCGGGAGCAATAAATTCATGCGCTCTTGATCTTCTGGAATTGCAAGTATGTCGCCCGCTTTCGGAAACCCTGAGTTGCCTACGCTAGAAATGATTGATCCATCTTTGAGCCCTGAGAGAAGACCGCTTCTGAATAGCTCAGGGTTAGTCCCTGATGATTGCCCGGTCTCATCGTCATAAAGCGATAGAAGTCGCGCAGCTCTCGTGGGTCCGTTGTTCGTTAGAATGTCCACGAGAATGTCCTTTGCTGGCTGATGAATGCTGCGCCGGGCCTTTTCAATCGCCTCGTGCACGACGGGGTCTACCTGTGCCTTTAGCGCGTCAAGGCTGCCCTCGGCTAGGCCGAGGCGCTTCGAAATTTCGGAAACGGAATCGACGATGTCTTTCTGGGCGGACATCAGCACCTCCGAATCTCGGCGCTCCTCCTCTTTGGCTCTGTTGGAACTTTTTTCAGTCGGCCAAGCATGCGCTCGCATGTCCGTAACGGTTTCACGCATCATTGAGAACGTGTCGGAGTAGAGGCTTGAGAACAATGCCTCCAGTCGTTGAACGCTGGCGGCTATGTCATCCGCACTTTTCTGTGACCTCTGTGCCTCAGATGTGCTCATCCGATAAAAAACGATAGAGAGGTATAGAGCCACCACTGCGAGAACAGTCGAAATAACGGCTGATATTAGGTTGAATGCTTCGACCACGTCCACGCTCTAATCGTACCTAGGCGTTCAACCACTGGTTGGCGCGACCGGCACCAAGGGCACCGTCAATATCCTGTCCTCGCCGGACAGGCTGGCTCCCGGGATGACGCATTCCCATGAGTGAGCGATGCAGGTCGTCGTGTCCAGGTTCGGAGTCATCCCGGTCGCCTGCCCGAGGGGGATGCCAGATCACCGCCAGGGCGTCAAACGGTGAAGCTATTTGACGCCCTGGCGGTGATCCAGCATGGCGGAGCCCAGGCGACCGGGATGACTCCTCAGGGGGTGTGGCGCAGGGCGCGTCCAGGGCGTCAGGGCGTCACCAGGGCGTCGGATGTCAGCCAAAGCCGACCAACATTGACCAACAACGCCTATCTATAAGGCGAGGTCAAAGCCGCCTCGATGATCGTTACCTTGAGGGCGGCGGACGAGTCGGCCTGTACGCCGGATTCTGTGGCCGGAGTCGAGACCCCGGTGGCGGCCATCCATCTAGGCCTGCCGTTGCCGGCAGGCTCGAGCAGCCTACCCGCAGGCTCGGGCGAGCAGCCCTCGAACGCCTGCGCCGGCCACCGCCTTGCGGCAGCGGCCTTGCTTGGCCTTGCTCCGGGTGGGGTTTACCGAGCCACCCCGGTCGCCCGGGGTGCTGGTGAGCTCTTACCTCACCGTTTCACCCTTACCGGCGCCGCACCTAGGTGCGTGCCGGCGGTCTGTTTTCTGTGGCACTTTCCCGCGGGTCACCCCGGGTTGCCATTAACAACCACCCTGCTCTGCGGAGTCCGGACGTTCCTCGGCGGTGCCCGAAGGCACCAACGCGACCGCCCAGCCGACTCGTCCGTCGCGCTTGCCATGGTACGTCTCAAGGCCTCCGGCCTCCGCCAACGGGGTAACCCAGCGAGTCCGGGCCTGCGCTCCACCCGGGTGATTAGTGGACCCCCGGCGGGCCCCGGGCGGGCCCCGGCGGGCTCACCGGGTGGCGCGCGCTCGTGGGGCCGGCCGTAGCTCAGCCACGTCATGGACCTGCGATTCCATGTCTGAGCGACGGCTCGCCGCGCTCGGCCGTAGTTCACGCATGTCATGGGCCCACGAATCCGTGGCTGAGCGACGGCTCGGCGCGCTCTCACGCCGCTCGGCCTACGTTGATCAGGCCCGATGCGGCCGGACGGCAAATGCAGCCCGTTGATCGAATCCAGCTGCACGGCACGGTCGCCGCGGCGTGCAGCCGGCAGCCGTGAGGGACAGCCACCCAAGACCGGCTGTACGGCATGGCCGCCCTCGCGTGCAGCCGGCAGCCGTGAGCGACAGCCGGGCTCGGGCTGTACAGGGTGGTCGCCGTGCTGTGCAGCCGGCAGCCGTCTGTGACAGCCGTACGGTGTCTAGGTGGTTTTGGGGCGGAAGGCCCAGTGCCAGGACTCTCGGGGGACGTTCTCGGTGAAGCCGTAGTCCTTGGCGTGGGTGCGCATCCAGTTCAGGGCCTTGGCGTTCAGGTCCAGGTCGGTGGCCATGCCCCAGCCGTGCTCGCTCGTGCCCGGTTTGGCGGCCAGACCGCCCTGTGAATACAGGCCCTTGCGGCGGGCTACATCCACCTGCTCCTCGTACGGGCGGTACGAGTCGGTGATGCCGATCTTCACGCCCTCGCGCTTGGCGTCCTCGATCATGCGGTTGAGGTTCTCGGCGGCCGGGGCCCACAGTTTGTGGCCGGTTTCGCCCACCTTGGTGAGTGCCTCGTCCGGGATCTTGCCGTTTCCGTACGCGACGAGCTCCTCCGGGACACCCTTGCTGTTGAGTTTGTACGTCTTTTCCGCCGCGGGCGTGCCCTGCGTAGAGGCGACAGCCGACTGCAACTGGCTGGCGAAGTTCGCGCCACTGGCGTTCGGCGTGGCCGGCCGGGTCGCCGTGGTGGCGGCCTGCTGAGTTTGCATCGCGATCATCCGGCTCTGAATGTCGGCGATGCGCTGGTTCACTCCCTCGATACCCACGCCCTAACCGTTCGGCTCCCGGGCGGAAACCTGAGGCCTCCGCCCGGAAAAAGCCGAGCCGGCGTCAGGACGCGGAAGCCAAGCCGACCCCGACACCCAGGTCGATCGTGTGCTGGGTGTGCGACACCTTCGCCTGCAGATAACGGACGTTCGCCGCCGAAGCGTGCACGCCGGTCGGGCGTACCGAACGGACCTCGACGCCGAGGTCGCGCAGCTGGCTGGATTTGTCGGGGTTGTTGGTGAGCAGGTCGATCGACCGCGCGCCGAGCGCGTCGAGCATCTGCGCCGCGGCCGTGTAGTCCCGCTCGTCGTCACCGTGGCCGAGAGCCCGGTTCGCCTCGTAGGTGTCCATGCCGAGATCCTGGAGGGCGTACGCGTCGAGCTTTGCGTAAAGGCCGATGCCCCGGCCCTCCTGGCGCAGGTAGAGCAGGTATCCGCCGGTCGTGGCGATCCGCTCGACGGCCTCGCGCAGCTGCGGGCCGCAGTCACAGCGCTGGGAGCCGAAGACGTCGCCGGTCATGCATTCCGAGTGCATCCGGACCAGCGGGACATCCCCGTCAGCACAGGAGCCGAGCGCGAGGGCGAGGTGCTCCTTGCCGTCGGCCAAACCGGTGAAGGTGATCACCTCGGCCGTGGTCTGGTAGCCATCGGCGAACTCGAGCGGAACGGTGACGCGCGTACGGACCGGCATGCTTTCTCCCCTGCACTTGATACTTCAAGTCAAGTACGGATCGACAGCGTGCTCCGGTTCATTAGGCTTTTTCGGACAGCCCCAGATCGATCTCGGAGGTACTGTTCCGCCGGTTCGGCAGGATGTTGGTGATCAGTACGACGAGACAGCCGATCACCGCGTACAACGTGAGAACCAGCAGGTGGCTGCCGATCGGCGCGTCCGGGAAGTAGAGGTTGTCGCGGACGGCCTGGACGCCGGCGCCGGTCGGCAGGTTCTCGCCGAGGCGGCGGCCGAACGTGGGCAGGAACTCCGGGAGGATGCTGGCGCCGGAGATCACCGTCCCGATCGTGAAGTAGAAGATGCCGACCAGCGCGCCGGCCGGACCGATCAGGGCCACCGCCCCGGCCGTCGACCCGGTGATCGCGAGCGAGATCAGCGAGAAGATCAGCAGCATCTCCACCCGGTCGGCGCCCTCACCGACGTTGAACCAGCTCATCGACCAGAGCACCGCGGCGGCTGAGCCGATCGCGTACAGGATCAGCAGGCCGAGGTGGGCGGCGCCGCGTTTCCACGACCGGCGGGCCTTCGGGATGAGCTGGCCGAGACCCATCGAGGCGATCGAGCCGCCCAGCGACAGGGCCTGGGTCAGGAAGCCGAGCGAGACGCCGTTCACGTCGTCGGCCGGCAGCGGAACCACGTCGGTCACCGACGGGGGAGTGATCAGCACCTCGGCCTGGGCCACGGTGATCTCGGTGGAGTCCGCGGCGAGAGCGGTCAGCTGTTTCGCGGTCTGCTGCTGCATCACGCTGACGTACGTGGCGCGCAGCAGGCTCGCGGCGGACGCCCCGGCGGCGCTCGCCAGGTAGAGCATCGGGGTGTCCTCGGTGAGGTCGACACCGCCGTACACCTCGCGCTCGCGGATCGCGGTGGTGAGCGCGTCCGCCGAGCCGAACTCGTTGACCTCGAACTTCTTCTCGGCCTCGAGCATCGTGGTGACCTGCTCGGCCTGCTCCCCGGTGGCGACCAGGCCGACCGGCAGGTGGTGCGGCGCGGCCTTGTGCCCCATACCCAGGTAGTACGCGGTGAGCAGGAGCTGGACGAGCATCCCGATCACGCAGACCGCGAGCGCGAAGCGGCGGAAACTGGTCACGGTCCGAGCTTTGCAGCTCGGGCGGGCGTTTTAGACGAGATCAGACGGATTCGTGTTGGCTCCGCAGAGCAGAACGGCGACGTTCTCGCCCGGCGCCGGCTGATAGGAACCGGACAACAGTGCCGCCTGGGCGGCCGCGGTGCCGTGCTCGACGACGATCCGGTAGTCCTCCCAGAGCCGGCGGCGGGCCTCGACGATCGCGTCGTCGTCGACGAGCACCGAGGTGATATCCGCGTCGATGGCCAGCTCGAAGGCGATATTTCCGACTCGGCGCGCCCCTAGCGAGTCCGCCGCGACCCCGGAGACGGCGACGTCGACCGGTTCGCCTGCTTCCAGCGCCGCGTTCAGTGCCCGCGACGACGACGGCTCGACGGCCACCACGCGGACCTGATCACGCAGGGCGGCGATCACTCCGGCGATGAGCCCACCACCGCCCACCGCGACAACCACCGTGTCCAGATTTTTCACGTCATCAAGTAGCTCAAGCCCGATTGTCCCGTTACCTGCGACCATTTCGGGATCGTCATAGGCATGACAGAAGAGCGCGTCCGTGCGAGAAGTCGCCGCCGCGTACGCCTCGGCGTACTCGTTGCCGGCCTGGACCACCCGGGCGCCCAGTTTTCCGAGCTTCGCCACCTTCACCGCCGGGGCGGTGACCGGGACGAACACCTCGGCCGGAACGCCCAGCTCACGGGCTGCTAACGCGGCGGCCAGCCCGGCATTGCCGCCGGACGCGGCCACCACGCCGGCGGCGGGCAACGCACCACGCTCGGCGGCGGCCAGGATCCGGTTGAACATGCCGCGGGTCTTGAACGACCCGGCGTGCTGCAGGTGCTCAAGCTTGAACCACCGGTCCGGCCCGGCGTTGATCACCGGGGTGCGCCGGATCCGGCCGTCGATGCGCTTCGCTGCCGCTCGCACATCTTCCGAAGAGATCATGACGCCAACCCTAAGCGGCGCTCCAGCTCACATGGCTCGACGGTACGGGTAACCGTTCGCCTACCAGCCGAGCCAAGTCGAGTAATCGGTTCGAGAAGCCCCACTCGTTGTCGAACCAGCCGCGCACCTTCACACCGCCGTCCGCTGTCGTCTGTGTGCCGGACGGGTCGAACAGGCAGGAGGCCGGGTTGTTCTTCACGTCGATGGAGACGGTCGGATCCGGGTCGTACGCAAGGATCCCGCGCAACGGCCCGGCGGCGGCCTCGGCCATCGCCCGGTTGATCTCCTCGACGGTGACCGGCCGGTCGGTCATCCCGGAGATCTCGGCGAGCGATCCGATCGGCGTCGGCACGCAGTAGTAGCTGTAGCGCATCTCGCCGATCTCGGGCAGCGCCACGCGTACCAGGTCACCGACCACGTGGTTGTGCGGGATGATGCTGTCCGCGCTGGCCCGGCCGAGCCGCGGATCGTCCCGGGACGTGCCGACCGATGCGTCCTGCACCCGCTGCCAGCCCTGGGTCGCCAGCATCACCGAGGTGTGCACCGAACGCAGGCCGAACCGGTCGAGCAGCACCTTCGCCATCACGGTCAGCGCGTTGACCCCGCACGAGGCCGGCGAGACGACGTCGTGCACCGCGGGGTTGTAGCTGTTGTGGTTGGCACCGAAGACCAGGAACGCGTCCGGGTCGTCGGCCGACGCGCTGATCACCACCTTGCGGGCGCCGCCGTGGCTGATGTGCGACCGCGCCGCCCCTCCGGCCCGGAACCGGCCGGTGGCCTCGATGACGACGTCCACACCCTCCTCGGCCCACGGGATCCTCTCCGGACGCTCGTGGTGAAAGGTCCTGATGAGGCGGTCGTTGACCACGAGGTATTCACCCCGGGCCGTCACCGTGCCGGGGAACGAGCCGCGGAGGCTGTCCCGCCGTAACCCGTACGCCAGCTTCTCGGTCGACGCGATGTCGTTCACCGCGGTGATCTCCACCCCGGTTTGTGGCATGGCAGCCACGATCCGGGTCAAGCTTCGCCCGATCCGTCCGAGCCCGTTGATCCCGATCGCGACAGTCATCGAGCGCTCCTCGATTGCGGATGCTTTGTCAGCATTTTTTCCGTGACCAGGTCGCCCTGTTCCCTCAAGGGTCCACCGCGCGTCACGACACCGACACTATGAGTTGTGCAAGTTGCACGTCAACGGACGACATTCTCACACCACCCCAGCGACGTACATCTAAGCCCGGGAAGCAATGTGGACTCGCCTGCGTCATGCTGTGGACGTGCCTATCCTCGTCTCGCACGCCGTCCCTGACGGGCCATGGGCGGAGTGGATCACCCATGAACTACGGGCGGCAGGCTACGCGGTTGATGTACACATCGCGCGCACCGACTTCGTGGAACGGCTACTCGCCGCGCTCTCCGGCTCTGATCCGGTTCTCGTTCTGCTCTCCGCCGAGCATCCCGGCGTCGCCGCGGACTGGCAGCGGATCACCGACGCCGGCGGTGATCTCGTCCCACTGTGTCTCGACGCGTCGACACCCGCGCTCACCTGCCGGAGTCTGCACGGCCTGGACGAGGAAGAGGTTCTGGAGCTGCTGCTCGGCCTGCTGGACCGGCCACGCCGTCATCCGATCGGATAACGGCGTGCCCGGCGGCGGATCGCACCCCCGCCGCCGGGTCTATCGCCGCACTACCCGAGCAGGCCTCGGTGAAACAGGGCCGTGACGGTCAGGCGCGGCAGATGATCTCGCCGTGCGGGATGGCGAACCAGCCGTCCGGGTCGTCCGCCCAGCGGCGCCACCCGTCGGAGATCCGGCGCAGATCATTTTCGGTCGCGGCACCGGTCCGCAGTGCGGTCTCCGCCATGTCCGACTTGAGGATGCGGTCCGCCCACATCCCGCCCCACCACTGACGGTCCTCGTCGGTGGCAAAGCCCCAGACGCTCGCGGTCGCGGTGACGTCGGTGAAGCCGGCCGCCCGGGCCCAGGCCAGCATCCGCCGTCCGGCGTCCGGCTCGCCGCCGTTGCCCCGGGCGACCCGCTGGTACAGCGCCAGCCACTCGTCCAGCTCGGGCACCAGTGGGTACCAGTGGAAGCCCGCGTAGTCGCTGTCCCGCGCCGCCACCACGCCACCCGGACGGGTGACCCGGCGCATCTCGCGCAGCGCCACCACCGGGTCGGCGACGTGCTGCAGCACCTGGTGGGCGTGCACCACGTCGAACGAGTCGTCCGGCAGGTCGAGCGCGTGCACGTCGCCGACCGCGAAGTCCACGTTCGTCAGGGCCTGCCGGCTCACCTCGGCCCGGGCCAGGTCCAGCGCCGCGGCGGTGCGCTCCAGCGCGGTGACGCGACCGGGTGTGACGCGCGTCGCCAGGTCGGCCGTGATGGTGCCGGGACCACATCCGACGTCCAGCAGGGAGATTCCGGAGGAAAGATGCGGCAACAGGTAGGCCGCCGAATTCTCTGCGGTGCGCCAGCGGTGGGAGCGCAAGACCGACTCGTGGTGTCCGTGCGTGTACGTCGCCATGCCTTCGAAGCTAGCCCTGTCGTCCTTGAATGTGGGACATGGTTCCCACATTTTGAACAACGAGATTTCTTTGTTCGCAGTTCAGGCCGTACTTTGGTGCTCATGAGGATCGGCATCGTGGGTGCGACGGGACAGGTCGGTGGCGTCATGCGCCGGATCTTGGCCGAGCGCTCCTTCCCTGTGGACCAGCTCCGTCTCTTCGCTTCCGCGCGCAGCGCGGGCCGCACCCTGCCCTGGGGCACCGGCGAGGTGACCGTGGAGGACGCCGCGACCGCTGACTACAGCGGGCTCGACATCGTGCTCTTCTCGGCGGGCAAGGGCGGCTCCAAGGAGTACGGCCCCCGCGTCGCCGAGTCCGGCGCGGTCGTCGTCGACAACTCCTCCGCCTGGCGGATGGACCCGGACGTGCCGCTCGTCGTCGCCGAGGTGAACCCGGACGCGGCCCGCAACCGGCCGAAGGGCATCATCGCCAACCCGAACTGCACCACCATGGCGGCCATGCCCGTGCTGCGGCCGCTGCACGACGAGGCCGGGCTGGTCTCGTTCGTCGCCACGACGTACCAGGCCGTCGGCGGTGCCGGTCTGGCCGGCGTCGCTGAGCTCGACGAGCAGATCAAGAAGGTGGCGGATCGGGCCACCGAGCTCACCCTCGACGGCTCCGCTGTCGAGTTCCCCGAGTCGCGGGTCTTCCCGAAGCCGATCGCGTTCAACGTGGTCCCGCAGGCCGGCTCGTTCGTGGACGACGGCAGCTTCGAGACCGACGAGGAGCAGAAGCTCCGCAACGAGAGCCGTAAGATCCTCGATCTCCCCGAGCTGCTGGTCTCCGGCACTTGTGTACGCGTACCGGTCTTCACCGGACACTCGATCCAGGTGAACGCCCGCTTCACCCGTCCGCTGTCGCCCGAGCGGGCACAGGAGCTGCTCGCCTCGGCGCCCGGTGTGGAGCTTTCCCAGGTGCCGACGCCGCTGCAGGCCGCCGGTCGCGACCCGTCCTACGTGGGCCGTTTCCGGGTCGACCCGACGGCGGAGAACGGCCTCGCCTTCTTCATCTCGAACGACAACCTGCGTAAGGGCGCCGCACTGAACGCGGTCCAGATCGCCGAGCTGGTCGCCGCCGAGTTGCGCTGACTTTTCTCCGAATAAGGCACTGCCCGGAAACGGGTGGTGCCTTTTTTCGATGGAAATTTAGGACTTTTTGCCCGAATCGGTAGCGCATGGCCGTTTTTGGCTGCACAGTGATGGAATGAACGACAGTGGGCTCGGCGGAGCAGGCCACTTCTGGTGCCTCCGCGACCACCGGGTTGAGAGCGGCGACCAGGTGTGTCCCGCCCAATACCGGCTCGGTCCCTACGCCACGGCGGACGAAGCTACGCGGGCACTCGACAACGTCGAGAAGCGCAATGCCGAATGGGATGCCGAGGACGCCCGCTGGACGGGGGAAGCCAGCTAATCGCACGGATCGATCCGGTTCACGGCTCGTTGTCCTAACCGGAGTCGTGCCGTCTCCAGGCGCCGACGTGCCCGCAGTCATTCGCAAGGAGGAACACCTCGATGCCCGCTGCCAAAAAGGCAACGATGAGACCCGCTGTGTCCGCCGCGCCCGCCCGCAAGGGTGCGACGCCGGCCGGTAAGGCGACGCCCGCCCGTTCGGCGCCCGCCGCACGCGCGGCCGCACCGTCGAAGACGGGCAGGGCCGTTGCGGCCGTGTCCAAGGGTGCTGCCGCGAGAAATGGGTCCACAGTGGCAGGGGCCAAGACCGTTGCCGCCGCACCGGGCCGCGGTAAGACCGTGACCGCCAGGGTGCCGGCCGCGAAGCCCGCTGTCCGGCCTGCCGCGGGCAAGAGCGCTGCCGCGAGCAGGAGTGCGGCAGTCAAGCCCGCCTCTGTCCGGCCTTCGGCCACAAAGTCAAAGCCAGCGACGGTACGGTCCGCGGCTGCCAAGCCCACGACGGTACGGTCCGCGAGTGGCGGCAAGGTGATCGCTGCTTCCAAGGCTGCTGCCGGGAAGTCCGCTGTCGTCAAGGCGCCGGTGGGCAAGGCCGCTGCGGTCAAGGCCTCCGCTGCCAAGACGCCTGTTGCCAAGAAGCCCGTTGCCAAGGCGCCTGTCGCCAAGGCGCCTGTTGCCAAGAAGCCCGTCGCGGTTAAGGCGCCCGCCACCAAGGCCGCTGCGGTGAAGGCTGCCGGGGGCCGGGCGGTTGCTCCTAAGCAGGTCGCCCGGGTGGTGGCTGGTGCCGGCGGTTCTACTGCTGGAGGCAGGGCTGCTCGGGGCGTACCCCAGAGTGGCCGGACCACCGCGGCGCGCAAGCCGGCCGTGGTGAAGCAGAAGCAGGCGGCCGCGGCGAAGCCGGCGGCCGTCAAGGCCGTCGTGCCGAAGCCGGCCGCGCGGAAAGCCGCGGCGCAGAAGGTCGTCGCGCAGAAGGCTGCTCCGAAGGCCGCAGCGCCGAAGGTTGTTGCACCGAAGGTTGCTCCGAAGGCCGCTAAGCAGGCTGTTGTTCCGGCGGCGCGTTCCGGCCGGGCCAAGGTCGGTGCCGCTCGGCCGGCCGGTCGGCGGGTTGCCGCGGCGATGAGCGGTTCGCCGAAGTCGCAGGTGACGGTCTCCACCGACGAGCTTCGTCAGCTCGACGAGGTGGACCCGAGCCAGGTGGAGGACGTGCAGTACGCGGGTGGCTGGTTCCCGCGGCACTCCGGGCCGGCGACGCCGGACGCGGGTTCCGACCAGTGGGGTTCCGACCGTCCGGACCTTGAGGCCGTCGGCGGAAACGGGCCGGACGCGGGCAACGGGACGCGGGTCGGCGACGAGCCGCCGTCGGATGACGACGAGGACGACGAGACGCCGGAGCTTCCGGTCGCCGATGACGAGGATGACGACTGGGCGGCCAGCCGACGGCGGACGTCGGCGGTCTTCGTCGAGCCCGTGCTGCAGGAGGACGCGGCTCCGCTCGCGCACGGCGACTTCGAGGTACGGCACGGCGCGACGCTCGCTTCGTCCGCCAGGTCGGGTGGCGCCCGGGTGGCGAAGGCCGGCCCGGCCCGCACCGCCGGCGCAAAGGTGGCCCGGGGGACAGCGTCCGTCGCCGAACCGTCGGCGAGCAACGCGGCGCCTGAGCCGGCTGCTGGTGTCGCCGCGAAGAAGCCGGTGCGCAAGTCCACCGCTGCGAAGTCCACCGCTGCGAAGTCGGCGGCTGCGAAGTCCACGGCTGCGAAGTCGGCGGGTGCGAAGGCAGCGCCCAGGACGACGGCAGCGAAGGCGACCGCGACCAAGGCAACCGCGACCAAGGCAACCGCGACCAAGGCAACTCCTGCCAAGGCGACTGCGGTCAAGGCGACGGCGACCAAGACCGCTGGGGCTAAGGCGACTGCGGCTAAGAGCGCGGCTGTGAAGACGACCGTGGCTAAGGGGACTGCTGCTAAGGCGACTGCTGCGAAGACGGCTGCGGTCAAGGCGACTGCGGCTGCGAACAAGGCTGCGGCTGCTGCTGCGAAGGCTACGGCGGCTACGACCAAGGCGACCGGCACCAAGGCCACCGGCACCAAGGCTGCGGGGGCCAAGGCGACCGCGACCAAGGCTGCGGTGACCAAGACTGCTGGGACCAAGGCGGCTGCTGCCAAGGCGGCGCCGGTCGCTAAGACGGCTGCGGCTGGTAGGGCTTCCGGCGGCCGAGTCGCCAAGGCTGCTCCCGCCAAGGCTGTGAAGACGACCGCGACCAAGGCCACTGCGGCTAAGGCGACCACGGCTAAGGCGACCACGGCTAAGGCGACCACGGCTAAGGCGACCACGGCTAAGGCGACAGCGGCTAAGGCCACCGCCACTAAGGCGACTGCGGCGAAGAAGGCCACGGGAACCGCTGCCAAGGCCACCGCGACCAGGGCTACCGGTGCCAGGGCCACTGCGGCTAAGGCGACTGCTGCGAAGACGACTGGTACCAAGGCGACTGCGGCTAAGGCTGTCGGAACCAAGGCGACTGCTGCCAAGACCACCGGGGCCAGAGCCACGAAGGCCCAAGCAGCGAAGACGACCCGGGCGAGTGCGGCCAAGGTGACGGCGACCAAGGCCACGAAGGCGACCGCCACGAAGGCGACCGCTGCCAAGGCGACCAAGGCCGCACCGACAAAGGCCACTAAAGCGACAGCGGCCAAGACCACGGCAGCCAAGGCAACAGCCGCTAAGGCGACTGCGACCAAGGCCACCGCGAGGAAGGCCACCGCGACCAAGGCGACAGCGGCGAAAACCACTGGCGCCAGGGCCGCTGCGACCAAGGCGACAGCCGCAAAAGCCACCCGGCCAACCGCGGTAAAGACGACCGCAGCGAAGGCGACCACCGCCAAGGCCGCCACCGCCAAGGCCGCCACCGCCAAGGCCGCCACCGCCAAGGCCGCCACCGCCAAGGCCACCACCGCCAAGGCGACGACCGCCAAAGCCAAGGCCTCCAACGCTAAAACTGCCGCGCCCAAAGCCTCTACAACCAAGAGCGCCCCCGGCCGGACCAGTTCCAACAAATCCGCCGCCGCCAAGACTGGCAGCCCGGCCGGGAATGCGGCCAAGTCGGCGCGGGTCACCCGTACCCCTGAAAAAGCGCAACGCAGGCGATAAAGCGCAAGCAGAAAGCGGGCCGCGTCGGGAGGCGTGGCCCGCTTCGTCGTTCCCGGCCTGATAGGAATGTCGGGTGCCGATCAAGAAGGTCATTGCGCCGCAGATCGACTTCTCCGGGTTGCGGCAGGAGTTGCATTTGCCGGACGAGTTCCCGGCCGCTGTTCTCGCGGAGGCGGAGGCCGCTGCCCGGGCCACGCGGCCGGCGGGTGCGGATCTGACGGACGTGCCGTTCGTGACGATCGATCCGGCCACGTCGCGCGACCTCGACCAGGCGATGCACCTGAGCCGGCGTAAAGGTGGCGGTTACCGGGTTCGTTACGCCATCGCCGACGTTGCGACCTTTGTCCCGCCAGGCGGGACGGTTGCGGCGGAGAGTTGGGTACGCGGACAGACCATCTACCTGCCCGACGGACGTGTCCCTTTGCATCCGCCGGTTCTCAGTGAGGATGCGGTGAGCCTGCTCCCGGACGCGGAGCGGGCCGCGGTGGTCTGGACGATCGACCTGGACGCGGACGGCGGGACCATCGGGGTCACGCTGGAGCGGGCGCGGATCCGCAGCCGCGCCAAGCTGGACTATGTGAGCGTGCAGCAGGAGATCGACGCCGGCACGGCCGCGGAGCCGTACGCGCTGCTCCCGGAGATCGGCATCCTGCTCGCGAAACGGGCGGCGGACCGGGGTGCGGTGAACCTTCCGCTGCCGTCCCAGGAGCTCGAACGCGACGGCGACGGCTGGCGCCTGGTGCTGCGCGCGCCGCTGGCGGCCGAGGAGCACAACGCGCAGATCTCGCTGCTCACCGGCATGGCCGGGGCATCGATCATGCTGGACGGCGGGATCGGGCTGCTCCGGACGATGCCGGCCCCGAAACCGGAAGCGGTCGCCAAGCTGCGCGCCGCGGCGGCCCCGCTGGGGATCCCGTGGCCGGACGGCTCCTCGGTCGGCGGGGTGATCGCGGCGGTCGACCCGGGCACACCCCGAGGCGCCGCGTTCCTGAACCAGGCCGCCGACCTGCTGCGAGGTGCCGGCTACACGGCTTTCGGCGTGCCGGGCCAGGAGGAGCGTCCGGCGGAGGCGGGGCATGGTGGCGTCGGCGCGCCCTATGCGCACGTGACGGCTCCGCTACGGCGGCTGGCCGACCGGTACGCCACCGAGGTCTGCCTGGCGCTGCACGAAGGACGCGAGGTTCCGGACTGGGCCCGCGAGGCCCTGCCTCAGCTGCCGAAGACCATGTCCAGCACCGACCGGGTCGCCTCGGCCGCGGATCGGGGCGCGATCGATCTCGCCGAGGCGGTGCTGCTGGAGCACCGGGTCGGTGAGACGTTCGAGGCGGCGGTGCTGGACCGGGACGAGGCCGGTGCGAAACGGCCGGCGTCCGCGATGATCGCGATCGACGAGCCGGCCGTGCGGGCGCGGTGCACGGGTGATCTGCCGCTGGGCCGCCGAGTCCCGGTCCGCCTGGTGACAGCGGACCGGGTTACCCGGACGGTGCGGTTCGAACAAGCCTGACTTAGAAAGTGTGCTCGGCGGCCGGGAACTCGCCGCCGCGGACCTCGGCGGCGAACTGCCGGGTGGCCTCGCTGAGCGCGCCCGACAGGTCGGCGTAACGCTTCACGAAGCGCGGCGCCTTGCCGGTCCGCAAACCGGCCATGTCCTGCCAGACCAGCACCTGGGCGTCGGTGTCCGGACCGGCGCCGATGCCCACCGTGGGGATCTGCAGCTCCTTGGTGATCTGCTTGGAGACGTCACCGGGGACCATCTCCAGGACCACCGCGAACGCTCCCGCATCGGCCACCGCGCGGGCGTCGGAGATGACCTCGGCGCCCTCGTTCTCCCGGCCCTGTACGCGGTACCCACCGATGGTGTGCTCACGCTGCGGCGTGAAGCCGATGTGCGCCATCACCGGGATGCCGGCGCCGGTGATCGCCTCGATCTGCGGGGCGACGCGCCGGCCGCCCTCGAGTTTGACCGCGTGGCAGCCGCCCTCTTTCATGAACCGGACGGCGGTGCGCAGGGCCTGGGTGGGGCCCTCCTCGTAGCTGCCGAACGGCAGGTCGCCGACGATCAGCGCGGTCTTGGTGGCCCGGACCACGGCGCGGACCAGAGGCAGAAGCTCGTCGACCGTGATCGGCAGGGTGGTCTCATGCCCGAAGACGTTGTTGGCGGCGGAGTCGCCCACCAGCAGGACCGGCACGCCGGACTCGTCGAAGATCGAGGCCGTGTACTGGTCGTACGACGTGAGCATCGGCCAGCGGTCGCCGCGGACCTTGGCATTGATCAGGTCGCGGGTGCGGACGCGGCGCGTAGGCGGACCGCCGTACAGCGTGGCAATTTCCGACATTTCGTAAATCTCCTTCCCTCGAGGCCGCGCGGATGCGGTCCCCGGGTGCGCAAATAATCGCACCGGAAACCGCCCGCCCGTCAGAGGTCAGTGGAGGTTTTCACAAGGGTTTTGCACCTTCGCGAAACGAGTTTGTAATCGGCAGGCGCCTGTCACGGCCGAACGCCTTGCCCGAGATCTTGGTCCCGGGCGCTGACTGCCGCCGCTTGTACTCAGCGAGGTCGATCATGCGGAGCACCCGGTCGACCAGGGCCGGATCGTTGCCGGCCTCGACCAGTGCGGCCCGGCCGAGGTCCTGGTCGACGTACCCCTTGATGATCGGGTCGAGGACGTCGTAATCCGGCAGCGAATCCGAGTCCTTCTGGTCCGGGCGCAGCTCGGCACTCGGGGCCTTCGTGATCGAGTTCTCCGGGATCGGGGCGTTCGCCTGGGTGTTCCGCCAGCGGGCCAGCTTCCACACCATGGTCTTCGGCACGTCCTTGAGCGGATTGAATCCGCCGACCGAGTCGCCGTAGAGCGTGGAGTACCCGACGGCCAGCTCGCTCTTGTTGCCGGTGGTCAGCACCAGGTGGCCCTCCTGGTTCGACAGGGCCATCAGGATCACGCCGCGCACTCGGGCCTGCAGGTTCTCCACCGCGAGGCCGGAGAGCGACATGTTCGCCAGGAACCCGTCGACCATCGGCTGGATCGCCTCGGTCCGATAGTCGAGGCCGGTGCGCTTGGCCATCTCGGCGGCGTCGTCCTTGGAGTGCTCGGACGAATACCCGCTCGGCATCGAGACGGCGAAGACGCGTTCCGGCCCGAGGGCATCCACCGCGATGGCGGCGACGACCGCCGAGTCGATGCCGCCGGAGAGCCCGAGGATCACCGAGCGGAAGCGGTTCTTGTCGACGTAATCACGCAGCCCGAGGGTGAGCGCCGCCCAGATCTCGGCCTCGTCGGAGATCCGCTCGGCGATGCCGCCGTCTTTAGCAGTGTTCAAGGCGGCGAAGGAGGAAAGGACGGAAACCCGGTGGATCGCCATCTCGTCCGGGATCGACTGCTCGACCAGTGGCTTCGCCGCGTCGGTCGAGCCCTCCGCGTTGGGCGCCGCGTCGGCCGCCGGCAGATCCAGGTCGTGGACGAGCAGCCCCTCGGTGAACTGCCCCGCCCGGGCGAGCAGCTCGCCGTCCCGCGAGACGATCATCGAGTCGCCGTCGAAGACCAGTTCGTCCTGCCCGCCGACCGCGTTCACGTACGCGACCGTCGCCCCGGCCTCGGCGGCTCGCCGCTGGACCAGGGGAAGGCGTACATCGTCCTTGTTCAACTCGTACGGTGAGGCGTTTATGTTGACGACCAAGCCGGCGCCGGCCCGCCGGGCCGCGGTGAACGGGCCTCCGGCCTGCCAGATGTCCTCGCAGACGGTCAGCGCGACGTCCACCCCGCCGAGCCGCACGACGGTCAGCGACGAGCCCGGCTCGAAGTACCGGTCCTCGTCGAAGACGCCGTAGTTGGGCAGGTGGTGCTTGAAGTACGTGGCGACCACCTGGCCGCCGTAGAGCAGGGCCGACGCGTCCCGCCGGCCCTTGCCGGAGACCGCGTCGGAGCTGGTGTGCGCCGGACCGTCGGCGTCGACGTATCCCACCACCACGGCCAGCTCGCCGAGGCCGTCCCCGACCAGGGAGATCGCCAGGTCGTCGAGGGCCTGCCGGGAGGCCGCGACGAACGAGTTGCGGAAGACCAGGTCCTCGATGGGGTACCCGGTCAGCATCATCTCGGGGAAGGCCACCAGGTGCGCTCCGGCGCCGGCCGCTTCGCGGGACCAGCGGCGCACCGCCTCGGCGTTGCCGTGAATGTCACCGACTGTCGAGTTCACTTGAGCAAGGGCGATGCGCAGCGTGGGCATGGCCCTTATTGTTCCCCCAGACCGGGCCTTTCGATCCCGACCCAGGAGCACGTCACAGGCGGTGGTCAGCGTAGTCTCGGCATGAGAATCGATAACGGCACTAGGGGTGGAAGTGGACCGACAGCAGGAGTTCGTGCTTCGCACGCTCGAGGAGCGCGACATCCGTTTTGTCCGTCTTTGGTTCACCGATGTGCTGGGTACGCTCAAGAGCGTCTCGGTTGCCCCGGCGGAACTGGAGTCGGCGTTCGAAGAGGGCATCGGCATCGACGGCTCGGCGATCGAGGGCTTCGCCCGGGTCTACGAGTCGGACATGGTCGCCATGCCGGACCCGACCACCTTCCAGGTCTTCCCGTTCGAGGGCGGCGTTAGCGGCGAGAGCGCCCGGATGTTCTGCGACATCCTGCTCCCCGACGGCAGCGCCGCCTGGGCCGACCCGCGCCACGTGCTGCGCCGCTCGCTGGCGAAAGCCGCCGAGAAGGGCTTCACCTTCTACACCCACCCCGAGGTCGAGTTCTTCCTGATCCAGGACGGGACCAACGACGGCTCGGTGCCGATCCCGGTGGACACCGGCGGTTACTTCGATCACACCACCCACGCCGTGGCGCGCGACTTCCGCCGCCAGGCCGTGCTGGCCCTGGAGCGGATCGGCATCTCGGTGGAGTTCAGCCACCACGAGGTCGCGCCCGGCCAGCAGGAGATCGACCTGCGGTACGCGGACGCGCTCACCACGGCCGACAACATCATGACGTTCCGGCACGTGGTCAAGGAGGTGGCGCTCTCCCAGGGGGTGAAGGCCACCTTCATGCCGAAGCCGTACACCGACCAGCCCGGCTCGGGCATGCACACCCACCTGTCGCTGTTCGAGGGCGAGCGCAACGTCTTCTACGACAGCGAGGACCCGCAGAAGCTGTCCAAGACAGCGCGGTCGTTCATCGCCGGTCTGCTGGTGCACGCCCGGGAGTACACGGCCGTCACCAACCAGTGGGTCAACTCGTACAAGCGACTCTTCCCGCTGCAGCTGCCGGACCGGATCACCGAGTCGCCGGCGTTCGTGAGCTGGGGCCACCTGAACCGGTCGGCGCTGGTCCGCGTCCCCGCGTTCGGCAAGCCGAACTCGGCACGCGTCGAGGTCCGCTCGATCGACTCGGCCGCCAACCCCTACCTGGCGTTCGCCGTCATGCTCGGCGCCGGCCTGAAGGGCATCGAGGAGGGCTACGAGCTTCCTCCGGGCGCCGAGGACGACGTGTGGTCGCTGTCGCCGGCCGAGCGCAAGGCCGCCGGTTACGAGGCGCTGCCGGAAAACCTGGCCGAGGCGATCGACGTGATGGCCGGGTCGGAGCTCATCGCCGAGGTGCTCGGCGAGCACGTCTTCGACTTCTTCCTCCGCAACAAGCGGGCCGAGTGGGAGCAGTTCCGCCGCGAGGTCACGCCGTACGAGCGCCAGCGCTACCTCGGCGCGCTGTAAGAGCCAGATACGCCAGGCGGCGGCGATCCTCCCCGTGGAGAGTGAGGATCACCGCCGCCTGACTGGTTCGGCTGCCTACGCTGGGGTGGGGGCGACCCCGTTGTCAGCCGACCTTAAAAGACACCCGATGGATCGCCCGTTCCCCTGATCCGATCCACCGGGTGCCAGCTTTCATTTGCCCTCGTTGTCCCAGTCCCCGCCGCCGGGCTGTTCCCCGCCGCCGTTATCCCCGCCGCCGTTCTCGCCGGGCCGTGCGCTGAAGCTGACCTGAGGCTTGCCGGAATAGCTGGGTTTCACGCTGCCGCTGGGCCGCGGCTTGCCGAAGTCGAAGCAGAAGCGCTCGACCCGGTCCTTCTTGCCGGCCTTCCGGACCAGATCACCGAAGTGATCGTCGTCGAGGGCCCGCCGCCGGCCGTCGGAGTCACGGCCGTCGAACTCCTTGCAGAGATCGGCGAGGCGCTTGGGCGAAGGCGAACCCGACGCCGATCCGGACGGCTTCGGGTGCGCGGACGACGGCTTCGAGTGAGGCGACACGCTCGGCGACGCCTTCGAGTGCGACGGCTTGGCCGAGGACGACGCGAAGATCGGGTTCGGGATCGTTCCGGTGGATGCGGCGAGGGCCACGCCGCCGACGGTCGCGGTGGTGGCGAAAGCGGCCGCCGCGACCTTGAGGCTCAGAAGTTTGAGCATGGGATTTCTCCGGGTGATTGCCGTGTCGGGGGAGTGAGCGGCAACCCGGAACGCGGCCATCGCGGCTGCTTCCCCGGCCAGTTCCCGGTCCGTGGCGGGCGCCTTCGCCGCGGACAGGAGGTCAGCCAGCGGGTGCCCGGGGACGCTGCCGCGCAGCAAACTCTCCGCTGTCTTCCGGTCCATCGGGCCTCCTCTCTCAGGGCTGCTCATCTCATCTCCTTCAGCGCCGGTACCGGAAAATGTGTCACCGCGGCGCGCTGGGCGAGCAGACGCAGGCCTCGATAGGCGGCGGTCCGTACCGCTCCGGGGCGGCGGCCGAGGATCTTTCCGGTGCTCTTGGCGTCGAGGCCGACGACGACCCGCAGCATCACGGCCTCGGCCATCTCCTGCGGCAGCGTCGCGATGAGCGCCAGCGCGGCATCGGTGGTGACGAGTTCCAGCGCGCGGTCGGCGGTGTCGTCGTCCGCGCGTATCTCTTTCAGGTATTCGTCGGCCGGACCGGCCGGCTGCGGACGGCGGCGCTGGGCTCGCAGCAGGTCCATGGCGCGGTGCCGGGCGATCGTCGCGGTCCAGCCGCGAAACCCGTCGCCGTCACCGCGAAACGAGTGCAGGTCGCGCGCGATCTGCAGCCAGGCCTCGGACGCGACGTCCTCGGCGTCCTCATCGACCAGCACGCGCAGGTAGCGAAGCAGAACCGGTTGTTGCAGGCGGTAGAGCTGCCGGAACGCGTTCTCGTCGCCGGTCTGCGCAGCGCGCACGACCGCGTCGAGCTCCTCCGGTGCCAGCATGCGACCTCCGCGCCTCTCCCCGTTTAAGCACTGCGGGAGACGCCAGACAGGCGACCTCCCGTACTTACAGCGCCGCGACGCGAGAATCTGTCACAGAACTGGGGCGACAACAATTCGGATGCGCTTGAAGACGTGGTAGATCGTCTCCGATACGGTCGGGTGCTGACATCGTGCGACAAGGGAGAGGCCGTGCTGGAAGACCTGCTTGAGGGCGCCGGGCGCAGCATCGTTTTCGGGCTGGTCGGGATCGGCCTCATGGCCGTCGGCTATCTGCTGATCGATCTGCTCACCCCCGGCAAGCTGCGGGACCTGATCTGGGTGGAACGCAACCCGAACGCATCGTTGCTGCTGGCGTCGAACCAGCTCGGCATCGCGGCGATCGTTTTCACCGCCATCTTCACCAGTTACGACTCATTCGGGCAGGGCCTGGCCTCGACGGTCATTTTCGGTCTGCTCGGCATCGGCATCATGGGCCTGGCATTCCTGGTCCTGGATTGGATGACTCCCGGCAAACTCGGCGAGGTCATCTGCACCCCGGACCGACACGGCGGCGCCCTCGTCAGCGCGGCCTCGCACTTCGGCGCCGCCTTGATCGTCTGCGCCTGCATTTCCTAAAACCTTTTTCAGTACGCTCCAAGCCTCACGTTTCGCGAAGACCGCGGCCGGGGCCCCGCAAGCAAAGGCATTGCGGGACCCGGTCCAACGGCCTCAGTCGGGCACACTTTCCGTCCGCCCGAAATCCCCGATGGCGGCCACCATCCCGAGCCGCCGCACCCGAGGCAGATCCTCGGCGATCGCACCGGCCGACATGATGATCGGAATCGCCGCCAGCTGCGCCACCGCCACCCAGTGCCCGAGCGGGATCACGGCGAGCACCGAGGCCGCGACCACGAGCCGGTAACCGATGCCCGGCAGCCCGAGCATCCGCAGGTAAACGGCGTGCCCGACGAGATAGATCGCCACACCGCCACTGAGCGCCAGCGCCGTTCCCCAGTGCATCGGCTCGAACGCGTACCCCACGGTCTTCTTGATCCCGACCGCGGTCACCACGATGCCGAGCAGCATCGGCACATGCCCCCAGCCCCACGCGTTCAGCGCGAGCCGGCCCCGGCGGCGGGGGTCGACGCACCCGGCCAGCACCCGCTCGGAGCGCCGATCGTCACCGGCGAAGTAGCACCACCACAGGTAGTACGCGATGCAGAGTCCCAGCACCGCGACCAGGATCGCCCCGCCGTCCAGCGGCACCTCACGGAACCCCAGCCCGATCGCGATGATCGACTCGCCAATCGCGATGATCATGACAAGGCTGTGCCGCTCGACGAAGTGCCCGCCCGCGAGGGAGTGCATCTCCAGCGGGTGCGCGTACCCGGCGGCGATCTGCACGAGCGGCGCCGCGATCCAGCAAGCCAGCCGGTACGGCTCCGGCAGCAGGCCGCCGGCCAGCACCAGCAGGGCGGCGAGCAGATTCATCGGGGCGAGGAGCCGCAGCATGCGTACCGCGTGCGGGCCGGCGCGCAGGAACAGGACCGAGTGCACGATCGTCACCACGACGTAGGCGATTCCGAAGATCCAGCCGTACTCACCGAACGTCTCCGGGATGGCGATCGCCATCACCAGGAAACCGGACATCCCGGCGAGCAGCAGCGTGCGCCGGGTCGTGGTGATCGGGCCGACCGCGTTGGTGAGCCAGGCGTACCCCGAGTACATCCACCAGAGCACGGCCAGGATCAACAGGACGCTGAGCAGTCCGTGCGGTGTCAGGTCGTCGGCAAGAGTCTCGCTGAGCTGCATGACCGTGAAGACGAACACTAGGTCGAAGAAGAGCTCGAGCGTGGACACCCGGATGCCGGGCGTCTCCTGCTGCAGTGTCATGGCGGGGAGCTTAAAACAGCAGCTTTTCAGCCAGCTTTCAGCTCACCGGCCAAGCGTGACGCCGAACCACAGTCAGGCGTGACGCCGAACCGCGGTCGGGCGTGCCCTGTCGCGGTTGGCTCGGGCCTGACGGTCGGCTCGCGTCAGTGGCCGGGGCTGGTCTGCGTGGCGGGGTCGGAGGCGGCACGCCGCGAGTACCCCGCCAGCGCGTGTCGAGTTTGGGCGGGCTTTGAACCTGAAATCGACACGGGCGGGCGATTCGCGGGGTGCGTGTCGAGTTTGGGGGCGTATCGAACCCGAAATCGACACGCCCGTCTGAACCGCGGCGGTGACCACGGCGGGGTGTGGCCGTGACCGCGGTGCGGGGTTGGAGGTCAGGCGCGATCTTGGTCTCGGAGGCACACTCCGGCGGGTACAGCGGTCCGAGATTGCCCGGCCGCGGGGGCGAGCCGTAGCTCAGAGCGGTGTTCAGGCTGCGATGACATGGCACGGGCTGGACATCACGGCCCCGCGCGGGCGCGTCGATCAGTGCAGTTTGCGTACGTCGATGACCAGCTTTCCGCTGGTTCTGCGGCTCTCCAGGTCGGCGTGGGCTCGGGACACCGCGGTGAGTGGGTACCGGCCGCCGATCCGGGCTCGCAGCAGACCCCGTCCAGCCAGGTGGAACAGCCGGGCCGCTCCTGATCGGTAGAGCTCCTCGTCGTCCAGCACCCGCTGCAGCCGGAACCCGAGGACCCCGGTCGACGCGGTCATCAGATCCTCCACCGCGACCACGGCGCCACTGCCGCCCTCGCCGTAGGTCACCACCCGCCCGAACGGCGCCAGAGCCGCCCGTAGCTGCTCGAACGTCCGGCCGCCGACACCGTCCAGCACCAGCGTCGGCGCCTCGCCCAGGGCTTGCCGTACGGCCGTACCCAGGTCCGGGTGGTTCGAGTCGACGGCGGCGTGCGCGCCCAGCTCGACGGCGTACGCCCGTTTCGACTCCGACGAGGCGAGCGCTACCACCCGTGCGCCGGCCCAGCGTGCCAGCTGCACCGCGAGGTGGCCGACCCCGCCGGCGCCGGCGGTCACCACGACCAGGTCGTCGCCGCCGACCCGGCCCAGGGTCTGCAGGCAGTGCCAGGCGGTCAGGCCCTGCTCCAGCACGGCCAGGGCCTGCTCGTCGGTGACACCGGGCGGGACGTCCACGGCGTACCGCCGCAGAGGGGCCGCGACCTGTGCATACCCGCCGCCGGTACGCAGCAGCGCGGCGACGCGGCGGCCGTCGGAGCGGAGGTGGCCCACGACGTCGGCGCCGAGGATCGCCGGGAGTTCGGGTTTCTCGTAGACACCCCGGCGGCGGGCGACGTCGGCGTAGTTCACGCCGGCCAGCGTCACGTCGACGACGGCCGCGTCCGGGCCGGGCACCGGCTCGTGCACCTCGTCCAGAGCGAACACATGGGGGCCGCCGAATGAGGTGATCATCGCGGCGAGCATGCCCCCATTGAATCAAGGCTGACCGAAAGGTTGTCTACAGGACAACCACAGGTTGCGGCTATAGTGGCGCCGGTGATTGGCTCTTCCCGGCCGCCCCGATCCGCTGCCCTCGATGCGATCCGGGTTCTCGCCATCCTCGCAGTCCTGGCAGGACACCTGCCGTACCGTCCGCCGTGGCTTCCGCCCACCGTGTACGCGTGGCACGTCCCGGTCTTCTTCCTCCTGACCGGGTACCTGTGGCGTTACGGGCGCCCGGCCGGCGACGAGATCAACCGGCGCTGGCTCAGCATCGGCCGGCCGTACGTGACCTGGCTGGCGCTGCTCGGCGTGCCGTTCCTGGTGATCGGCTGCCTGATCCTGAACGAGTACGAGTTCGTCGACCAGGTGCGCCGCACCCTCACCCTGGTCGGTGCGAATCGTCTCTTCACCACGTTCTGGTTCCTGGCCGCGCTCTTCTTCGCCGCGATTCTGGCCCGGTTGCTGGAGCCGGCGCCGCGCTCCGCCGCCTGGGCGCTCGGCCTGCTCGGGCTGGTCGCCGGTTACCTGACCGGCAAGTCGCTGTCGTCGCTGCCGCTCTGGATCGGCCTGGCCCTGCCGTCGCTCTTCTTCATCCTGGTCGGCCAGGAGCTCAAGCGTTTCCGCGAGCGCATCCCGGTGCCGCTGGTGACCGGCCTGCTGGCGATCGCGGCCGGCGCCGCCCTGGTGGCGACCGGGCTCGCCGAGACCGTCGACATGAAGTACGCCCGGCTCGGCACACCGGTGCTCGGCGTGCTGGTGGCGGTGCTGATCGGCGCCGGCCTGGTCCTTGTCGCCGAGGTGCTGACGCCGGCCGTGCCGGCCGTGATCCAGCGGTTCGTCATCGCGGTGGCGCAGAGCGGCCTGGTCGTCGTGCTGATCCACCCCGCGATCATCTGGGGACTGTCCACCTGGACCGACCTGCGGATGCCGTTCTTCTACACCGCACTGGTCGTCCTGTCCTGGTCGATCGCGTACACGCTGAGCCGCGTACCAGGTCTGGCCGGCTGGCTGGTCGGAGTGGACCGCCCGCGTGGTGGCACCCCCGCTCCGGTGCCTGCCGCCAGAACGAAGCCCGCATCAGAAACCGGCTCGGAAACCGCACCGGAGACCGCACCTGCCGCTGATGCGGTCCTGGCCCGCCGGAGCGACTAGCCTCGACGGCGTGGGGACTGCTGCGCTCGTCATCGAAAACGATCCGTCCGACGGCCCCGGCCGGCTGGGTGACTGGCTGACCGAGGCCGGCCTTCCGCTCACCGTGCTGCGCCCGCATGCCGGTGACGAGCTGCCTGAGACACTCGACGGTTTCGCGGCGCTGATTGTGCTGGGTGGCGACCAGAACGCGTACGCGGATGAGGCGGGCGTGCCCGGCGCGCCCTGGTTCCCGGCGCTGGAAGGGCTGTTGCGTAAAGCGGTGCGCTACCGCGTGCCCACCCTCGCGATCTGTCTGGGCGGCCAGTTGCTGGCGGCCGCGCACGGCGGCCGAGTGCAGCTCAGCACCTCCGGCCCGGAGATCGGTCCCGGCCTGATCGGCAAGCGGGACGCGGCCGACACCGACCCGCTGTTCAAGTGGGTGCCGCTGCTGCCCGATGTGACCCAGTGGCACCGGGACGAGATCACCGAGCTGCCGATCACCGCGGTGCTGCTCGCCGCCTCCAGCCGGTTTCCGATCCAGGCGTTCCGGATCGGCGATCGGGCATGGGGCACCCAGTTCCACATCGAGTGCGACGTGCCGATGATCGAGAATTGGGCCCGCAGCGACGCCGCCACCCTGGACGAGCTGGGTTACGACCAGGAGTCGGTGGTGCTGGCCACGGCCGAGTCGCTGCCTGACGTCGAGGAGGTCTGGCAGCCGTTCGCCCAGCGGTTCGCCTCGCTGGCGCTGGGCACCCTGCCGGACGCCGACATACCGAACCTCGGAACCGGCCGGACCCTGCCACTTCTGGGGCAATGATGACCAGGCCCAGCCGGCTCGCCCGGTACGGCTTCGCCGACAACGGCGCCCGCGCCACCGACCTGCTCGGTGAGGACGGGCTCCGGCTGTGGGACGCCACGACCCAGGGCCCGGTCGACGCGGCCGCCGCCGATCTGCTCGACGCGCTCTCCAAGACCGCCGACCCGAACCTCGCACTGCGTCAGCTGCACCGCCTCGCCGAGTCGGTGAGCCGGGCCGCGGAGCGCAGCAACGGCGCCCGGCCGACCGGTCCGGGCAGCGTCTTCGTGCACAACGCGGCCACCGCGGAACTGCTCGGCGAGCTCTACGGCGACCAGGGCCTGAAACGCCGGCTGCTGGCCGTGCTCGGCGCCTCGTCGGCGCTCGGCGACCACCTGGTGGCCAACCCCGACGAGTGGCGCACCCTCGCGACCGGCAAGAGCGGTCTTCCCCCGGACGCAGAGGGTCGCCTTGCCCTTGAGGACTCGATGGGCGATCGTCCTCCTACTGTTCCGGCGCTTCGTACCGCGTACCGAATCTCGCTCTTGCGCATCGCGGCCGCGGACCTGACCGGGGGTCGTGGTCTTGAACCCACCATGGCCGCGCTGTCGCGCCTGGCTGATGAGACGCTCGCGGCGGCGTACGCGATAGCGGTGGCCGGTCTGCCGGCCGGGACGCCGGAGCCGCGACTCGCGGTGATCGCGATGGGCAAGTGCGGTGGCAACGAGCTGAACTACGTGTCCGACGTCGACGTGATTTTCGTGGCCGCCGGCGACGAGGATCTGGCGGCCGGCACCACCGTCGCGGCGCGGCTCATCGAGATCGGCGGCCTGGTCGCCTGGCCGGTGGACGCCGCGCTGCGCCCGGAGGGCAGTCGTGGCCCGCTGGTCCGCACCCTCGCCAGTCATCAGGCCTATTACCGCAGGTGGGCGCGGACCTGGGAGTTCCAGGCGCTGCTCAAGGCGCGTCCGGCCGCCGGCGATCTGGCTCTCGCGCAGGACTGGCTGGCCGATCTGGCGCCGCTGGTGTGGCACGCGGCCGAGCGTCCGGAAGCGGTCGCCGACGTCCGCGACATGCGCCGCAAGATCATCGACAACGTGCCGCCGAAAGAGGTCGAGCGCGAGATCAAGCGTGGTCCGGGCGGGCTGCGCGACATCGAGTTCGCGGTGCAGCTGCTCCAGCTGGTGCACGGGCGCATCGATGAGACGCTGCGCGCTCCCGGCACGCTCCCGGCGCTGCGCGCGCTCGTGACCGGCGGTTATGTCGGCCGGCAGGACGGCGAGACGTTGCTCCGCGGGTACCGATTCCTGCGCGGCGTCGAACATCGACTGCAACTTCAACAGCTCAAGCGTACGCACACCGTGCCCGACGATCCGGCCGGTCTGCGCTGGCTCGCGGCCGCCCTCGGGTACACCGCGCTGCCCGGGCGTGACGCGGTCCAGGCGTTCCGGTCCGACTGGGTCGGCCATGCCGCGAACGTCCGCCGCCTGCACGTGAAACTGCTCTACCAGCCGCTGCTCGAAGCCGTCGCCCGGGTGCCCACCGAAGAGCTGCGGATGACGCCGGAATCGGCCCGCAAACGCCTGGTGATCCTCGGTTTCGCGGACCCGGCCGGCGCGGTGCGGCATCTTGAGGCACTCACCGGCGGCGTGACCAGGACCGCCGCGATCCAGCGGACCCTGCTGCCGATGCTGCTGCAGGACTTCGCCGACGCCCCGGAACCGGACCGTGGCCTGCTCAGTTACCGCCAGGTCTCCGACAAACTGGGCAGCACACCCTGGTACCTCCGGCTGCTGCGTGACGGCGGCCCGGTGGCCCGCCGCCTGGCCCGGGTCCTCAGCCTCTCTCGGTACGCCTCCGACCTGCTCACCCGTGACCCGGAAGCGCTCCGGCTGCTCGCTGACGACGACGAGCTGCTGCCCCGGCCCCGGCAGGCGCTGCTCGACGGGTTCGCCGCGGCCGGTGACCGGCACGCCACCGATCCTGTTCAAGCGATCAGCGCGGTCCGCGCCCTGCGCCGCCGGGAGCTGTTCCGGATCGCCTGCGCCGACATCCTCAGTCAGGACGAGGAGCTCGCCCCGGAGCGCCCGCTGGACGTCGACATGATCGGCATGGCCCTCTCCGACGTCACCGATGCCACGCTCGGTGCCGCGCTGCGGATCGTCAGGCGTACCAAACCCGGCCCGGCGGGCTTCCGCTTCGCGATCATCGGGATGGGCCGGCTCGGCGGGTACGAGATGAGTTACCCCTCCGACGCCGACGTGCTCTTCGTGTACACGGCTCCGCCCGGCACCCCGGACGGCGAGGCCAGCACGGCGGCCCGGGGCATCGCCGAGGAACTGCGCCGGCTGCTGCAGACACCGGCGCCCGACCCGGCTCTCGGCGTCGACGCGGATCTGCGCCCCGAAGGCCGTCAGGGTCCGCTGGTTCGCAGCCTGCAGGCGTACGAGCAGTACTACGCCCGCTGGTCGAAGGTCTGGGAGGCCCAGGCGCTGCTGCGGGCCCGGTTCGTCTGCGGCGACGCGTCGCTCGGCGCCGAGTTCGAGCAGCTCGCCGACGGGGTCCGTTATCCGTCCGGCGGTCTCAGCCGTGAGCAGGTCATCGAGATCCGCCGGATCAAGGCCCGGGTCGAGACCGAGCGGATGCCGCGCGGCGCCGACCCGAACACGCACACGAAACTGGGCCGCGGCGGCCTCGCCGACGTCGAATGGGCCGTCCAGCTGCTCCAGCTGCGGTACGCCCACGCCGAACCGGAACTGCGCAAGACCCGGACCATGGAGGCGCTGGACGCGGAGTGCCGGGCCGGCCTGGTCGACTCGTCGGACGCGTCCGCGATGATCGCCGGGTGGACCCTCGCGGCTCAGGTGCGTAACGCGCTCACGCTGGTCCGCGGCCGGCCCACCGACCAGTTGCCCCGGCACGGGGTCGAGCTGGCGGGCGCGGTGCTCCTTCTGGGCGGCGGCGATCCGGGTGAGTTCGTCGACCGGTATCTGCGGCTGACCAGGCGGTCCCGGGCGGCGATGGAACGGGTGCTGGAGTCATGATCTTTCTTCTCAGCAGGCGTTTGAGGTGCCCTCGCCGTTGAAGATCCGGTAACCGTCCTTGGTGGCTCTTTCGGTGAGCGTGTAGCTGACTCGCCAGTCGGTACACGTTTCGTCGAGGCGGTCGTCCGGGCCGTCGCCGGCGTCCTGCTCGCTCTTGAACGTCACGTCCGCGCCGAGTCGCCCGGGGCCCAGGTCGGACAGTTCGCGCAGCACGATGTCGGAGTCCTTCGCGGTGGCGGTGCCGTCGGTGAACCGGGCCATCTGGTCGGGGTCGTCCGGGTCGAGCTCGCCGGCCGGGTCCAGGACCTCGGCCACCTTGGCGTAATCCTTCGTGTTGATGCCGGTGAAATAGGTTTCCAGCATCGCGGCGACCTCGGGGGCGCGTTCGTGCGTCACGTCGTCGGCTACCGTGACCAGCTTTTTCGGCTCGATGACGCTTTCTTCGCGGGTTGGCGGCGGTGGTTTGGTCTGCCGCTGTGCGTTGCTGCTCGTCTTCTTGTCCTGCTCGGCGGTGGATTCCATCAGGCGGGGTCCACCGAGGATCGCGGCGGCGGCCAGGGCCGCGACGAGAACGACGATCGGGACGGCGGGGACAAGCCGGCGGCCGGATGGCTCGTCGTCGACGGGGTCGGCGGGTTCCGGGATCCAGGTGGGTCCCGGGTTCCCGGGTGCCAGGGTTTTGGGTGGCGGGTTTTCAGATCGCGGGTTTTCGAGTGGCGGGTTTTCGGGTGGCGGGGGCCATGGGCGGCCGGCTACCGAGGGTGGTGCGTTGCGGGCGTTCCTCGGCTCCCAGCGTTCCGGGAGATCGTTGCGTTTCGGCTGCTCCGCATGCCGGGGCTCGGTCTGCCGGGTCTCCGTTTTCCGGGGTTCCGGTCTTTGTGGCCTCGGCGGTAACGCGTCCCATCGGGTCGGCTCGGTGCTCCGGGCCGGTCGGCCGCACGCCTCGCAGGCGTGCGGATCGCCGTCGTTCGTCTCGCCACAGCTGCCGCAGATCCACATCGGCTGGTCGACTCCCGTCATCCTCGCCGGATCCCAGGACAACGGGAAATTTCCGGGAATTCAGTGAATCGCGCCGCAGAGGATGGCGATAGGCCGCTAAGGGTGACGTTTCCGCCGATCAACCGATACGGGTGACGGATTACTAGCCGATTTGCGAGACAGTCTCAGCGAGTAGCGGCAGCGATTACCCGAGTCAGCGCGGCATGAACACTTCTCAATTCTTCAAGCGGCATCCCGAGCCGTTCTACAACGGCCGGCGGAATGCGCTCGGCGTCGGACCGCAGCGCCCGGCCCCGCTCGGTCAGCGTGATCGCGAGACTGCGCTCGTCAGCGGGATCCCGCTCCCGCCGCAGATATCCGATCGCCTCAAGGCGCTTCAGCAACGGCGACAGGGTGCCCGGGTCGAGTTGCAGCAGCTCGCTGAGCCGGCGCACGGACAGCGGGGCGTGCTGCCAGAGAGCGAGCATCACCAGGTACTGAGGGTGGGTCAGACCCATCGGCTCCAGAAGCGGCCGGTAGATCGCCACGACACTGCGGGCAGCCACCGACATGGCGAAACAAACCTGCTGCTCAAGCGCCAGCGGGTCAGTGCTGGAGTGGTCTGGATCACTCACGGTTCGTGTCTCCTCAGGTCAGCGGTTAGTCTACCAATAGTTGGTGTACCAACCATTGGCCCGCAAAGTGTCGGAGGCGAGCTCCATGTCGAAGTTCTCGAACTGGTTCCACCAGACGTTCGACGACTGGGCATTCCGGTCCCTGATCGGCCCGGCACAGACCAAGGGCGCCGTGCAGGGCTGCGACGAACACGCCCGTGAGCAGTGGAAACGCGACCTGGAAAACCGCAAGCGCATCACCCGCGAACAGCGCGCAAGGCGCAAGGCCGCCCGCTAACCCAGCGCCGCAGAGCGTGATCTTGTGAGTTTGTGGTCGATATGGCGGCACAAACTCACGACATCGGCGAGCGCCCGCGCTGAGCATCGACAGTCGATGTCACCGGCGGCGGGCGAACCTCACCGCAGGCTGCTGGTGAGTGTGTAGCGGCCGGGTGCCGGGACGTTCACCCGGGTCCAGTCGCCGGCGGCGCTAACCGTTGCACCGTCAGAAACGGTCAGCCAGCGGTGATAGCGGACGCGCACATCCACCGAGCCCGCACTCGGGGCGTCGAAGATCACTGATGCCGCGTCCTGGTGGACCAAGCCTGGGACGATCGGGCGGGGGTTCGTTACGGCGTACAGACGCCAGTGAGAATGCGACCAGATCAGGGTGAGGTAAGGCAATCCGCTGGTCACGAGCTGAGCTTCGGATCTTCCCGGCCAGGCGAGGGTGACGTCGGGCACCGCGACGAATTGGACGGCCTGTTCGTCGAGCCAGGTGCGGTAGCTGTCGGCGGTCAGTTCGACGCCGGTTCCGGACGCGCCGGGCACCGTCGTGAAGAAGAGCGGGTTCCGATCAATATCGGCCTGACGCAGCCAGCCTCGCGCCAGCGGGACATCGCCCATCGAGGCGGCTTCCCAGTAGGCGCGGGTCGGCGGGATCTCGACGCGCCCGGTCAACTTCTCGGCGGCGAGCCGGTCGCGAAGCGGTTCAAAATAGGCTGGATCGGATGCCGGATTCCCGATGTCGCGCACATCGTCGATCACCACCGGCGGCTGCCACCAGATCAAAACCGCGAGCAGCGCGATCCCGGCGATCCGGTCACGCTTTTCATGGGTACGCCTTTTCGGGGCGCCCGTTTCCGAAATATGCGCGTTTGCCGTGCGTGTGAGCGCCGCACCATAAGCCGCCAAGATCGGCAGCCCGAACATCACCGCGAGCCGAGTCGCGTTGAGCCCGACCGGAGTGTGGATCAACGCGGCAGCGAGCACCCCGGCCGACGACATCAGCGCCCCGGCGCGCACCGCCCGGATCGGCACGAAAACGGCCACGACCAGGCCGGTCACGACGGCGCGCACGGTGTCCGTCCGGCTGATGTTCATCCAGCCGCCGTCGCCGAACAGCAGCGCGGTCAGGGCGAGCGGCACGGCCGCCGGGATGGCGAGCAGAAGCCCGTCCCACCTGCCCAGCCGGTGCCGGCCCGGCGATCCTTCGGCCGGCGATTGCCCTTCGGCCAGCGATTGTCCGGCGAGTGCTGGCCTTTGCCCGGCGGGTGCTGGCCTTTGTCCGGCGGGTGCCGGCTTTTGCCCGGTCAGCAGTAGTGCCGCGCCGGCGAGGCCGGTGAAGAGGCCGGCGACCGGGCTGGTCGCGGACGCGAGGAACGCGGCGACCGCGGCGAAACGGCGTAGCCGGGGAACCGTGAGCAGGACCAGTGCGGCGATGCCGAAGCAAACGCCGAGTCCGTACGTGACGCGGCCGCTGACCAGGTTGCCGGTGAACGCGACGGTGCCGAACACCGCGCCGAGCCAGGGCCGTGCTGCTCCGGTCCGGTGGAACAGCACGGCGAGCAGCACCGATCCGGCGACGAGGCTGAGCACGCCGGTGACGCGTACGCCGAGCAGCGCCATCACGGGCTGCGACACGAGGCTGTAGCCGAACTGTTCGACGCCGGCGTACCAGCTCAGGTCGACCGGGGTGAGGCCGTGCCCGGCGAAGAAGTCCGCGCGGGCCACCTGAGCGGCGAGGTCGGAGCCCATCCGGGGCAGCAGAAGGTAGATGCCGCCGAGGATCGCCGCTCCCAGCGCGGTGATCCATTCCAGCCGGTGCCGGGCCCACATCCCGCCGACCCTACCGGTTTCCCGGAGGTAGCAGCCTGTCACGGTAGGGTCGTCGCCATGCCCCGTCCGTCCCTCGTCCGATACACGGGGCTGGCAGGCAGTCTGCTGCTGGCGGTGGCCGCCTGGCTCGGCGGCGCCTCCAGCCCGTGGAAACCCAACGTGACACCGGGCACGATCTTCTCCGGTGACAACGGTGTGCTGCTCCCGGTCAGCTGGCTGGCCGGCACCGTGCTGCTGATCGGCGCGTGGTGGGTGGGCCGGCGGGATGTGCCGTCGTTACGCTGGGCCTATCTCACGGCGGCGCTCTGGGCTGCGCCGTTGGTGCCGTTCCTGCCGCTGGCCAGTTACGACGTCTACTCGTACGCCTGTCAGGGTTGGCAGCAGGCGGCGGGCCTCGACCCGTACTCCGGCGGGGTTGATCTTCTGGGTTGTCCCTGGGCCGACGCCGTCTCGCCTACCTGGAGTGACGCTCCGGCGCCTTACGGGCCGGTGTTCCTGGTGCTGGCGGCGCTGGCGGCGACGGTCGGTGGGTCGCTTGCCGGGACCGTGGCGGTGCTCCGGCTGATCGCGGTTCTGAGTGTCGCGGTGATCGGCTGGTGCCTGCCGATGCTGGCGCGGCGCGCCGGTGTGCCGCCGGAACGTGCGGTGTGGCTGTTCCTCGCGTGTCCGCTCGTGCCCATTCATCTGATCTCCGGCGCGCACAACGACGCGGTCATGGTCGCCCTGCTGGTGGCCGGTCTGGCCGTGGCGCAGGCCGCGATCACCTGGCCGCGAATGATCGCGGCAGGCGTGCTGCTCGGCCTCGCCGTCGGTGTGAAGGCGACCGCCGTGGTGGTGCTGCCGTTCGCTCTGCTGCTCCTGCCGAAGCCCTGGTGGCGTGCGGCGGTCGCGCTCGGCGGGGGAGCGGTGGCGGCTCTCGTGGGTGTCTCGCTCGGCGCCGGCCTCGGCCTCGGCTGGGTGACCGGCCTGTCCGGAAGCGGCGTGTCGGTGCAGTGGACCGCGCTGCCGACCGCGGTGGGCCTGACCCTGGAAGTGCTCGGCGTGCCGAGCGCGGTGCCGGTGACCCGGGTGCTCGGAATGATCACTCTGGCCGTGGTGCTGGTGGTCCTCTGGGTGCGTGCTTTTTCCAGGGATGCGGTGCACTACGCGGGCCTGGCGCTGGCCGCGACCGTGCTGCTCGCTCCGGTGTTCCACCCGTGGTACGCCCTCTGGCCCCTGGCCGTGCTCGCCGCGACCGTGCGTAAGGAGACCCGGTGGCTGGTCGCCCCGTTCGCGGTGGCCGCGGCGCTCTGCCTGCCGGATGGATACAACCTGGCCCTCGTCACGAAGACGCAGGGCGCCGTCGGCATGACCGTGCTCGCCGGCTGTCTAGCGTGGAAAGTCCTGCATGAAGCGAATCAGCACTCTCGTCGGCCTGGCGCTGCTCACGGTGGGGGCGATCGTCTTCACCGGGCTCCGTAACGAGTACTTCGACTCGAAGGTCTATTACGGGGCGGTCCAGTACTGGTTCCGCGACGGCGGGATGGTCTACGACTTTCTGCGACCGGGTACGCCGTACGGATTCACCTATCCGCCGTTCGCGGGCCTGGTGATGTCGCCGATGGCCTACCTGCCGTTGTGGCTGGTGGCGGCGGTCGCGAGCGTGGCGACGATCGCGACGACCGCGGCGCTGATGTGGTGGCTGGCGGGGCCGTACATCCGGCAGAAAGGCTGGCCGTTCCGCTACGCGATCGCGATCGCCATGCTGCTCGCGCTCCTCTTCGAGCCGGTACGCGAGACGATCACCTTCGGTCAGGTCAACACGCTGCTGCTCGCCCTCGTCACCGCGGACATGCTGTTCGGCGTGGCCCGTGGCCGGAAGTGGGCCGGTGTCGGAATCGGTCTGGCCGTGGCGATCAAGCTGACACCCGGCGTCTTCATCCTCTACCTGCTGGTCACCCGGCGCTGGCGTGCTCTCGCCACGTCGATCGGATCGGCGGCGGCCGCGACGCTGCTGGCCGGGGCGCTCTTCCCGGATCAGTCCCGGGAGTTCTGGACGTCGGCGCTCTGGGACACCAACCGGGTCGGGCTGCTGTATTACCTGTCGAACCAGTCCGAGCGGGGTCTGCTCGCGCGCCTGCCGATCGAGACGGTCGAGTCCCGGGTCTGGCTGGTCGGTGTCGTGGCGACGCTGGCGGCCTGGGGATGGCGGGTCTTCCGCGCGCCGGACGACGTCGTCGGCGGCCTCGCCCTGACCGGTGTCCTGGGGTGCCTGATCAGCCCGGTCACCTGGATCCACCACTGTGTCTGGTTGATTCCGGCGTTGGTGCGATGTGTCGAGATGGGACGCCCGTACCTCGGTATTTCGGGCTATGTACTGATGACCTCGCACCTCACCTGGCTGTGGGAGAAACGGCCCCGGCCGCCCCTGGAGCTGCTCGGCGGCAACATTTATGTCTGGTTCAGCCTGGCTCTGCTCTTCTGGACACCCCTCGGCACCCGCAGTTCGTCTGAAATCCATGAAAGCGACAAGATCATCGCGTAGTCAGAGCGCATGTCCATTCGCCGTACCACCTCGGCGGTTGCCACCGTCGTGGCCTTGGCTGCCGTCGGCAGCGTGCCCACCGCGGCGGCCGCGCACGGTTATGCCAACACGTTCCAGCGCCTTTCCACGTTCCCCGCATACCT
Source organism: Actinoplanes lutulentus (assembly GCF_003259845.1). Lineage (GTDB taxonomy): Bacteria > Actinomycetota > Actinomycetes > Mycobacteriales > Micromonosporaceae > Actinoplanes > Actinoplanes lutulentus. Next base: position 267,700 of record NZ_QLMJ01000004.1, on the reverse strand, counting down.
GAACTCGTCGATCGACGACACGGCGGCGGCCGAGATCTCGACCGTCACCGAGGACGGCCGCACTGTCGTCTACACCGACAGCCCCGGCAAGCGCCTCGGCTTCGTCGACATCAGCAACCCGTCGCGCCCGGCCCCGGCGGGGACGCTGGCCGTCGGCGGCGAGCCCACGTCGGTCGCCCACCTGGGCCGTCTGCTGCTGGCCGGTGTCAACACCCGGACCAGCTTCACCGACCCGTCCGGCAAGCTCGTGGTGATCGACTCCAAGACCCGCGCGGTCGTCCGGTCGATCGAGCTCGGCGGACAGCCCGACTCGGTCGCCGTCGCGCCGAGCGGCCGGTACATCGCCGTCGCGATCGAGAACGAGCGCGACGAGGACGTCAACGACGGCGCGATCCCGCAGGCGCCGCCCGGCTGGCTGTCCGTGATCGACGTGGCGACCTGGAAGGTCACCAAGGTCTCGTTGGAAGGTCTCTCGGCGGTCGCTCCGACCGACCCCGAACCGGAGTACGTGAGCATCAACTCGCGTGACGAGGCCGTCGTGTCTCTGCAGGAGAACAATCATCTCGCGGTGGTCTCCCTGCGTACCAAAAAGGTCGTTTCTGATTTTTCCGCCGGAACCGTCACGGTCAGCGGCGTTGACACGCTGGACGACGACACCATCTCGCTCGACGGTTCGATCACCGCGAAGCGCGAGCCGGACGGCGTCGCCTGGATCAACGACGACCTGTTCGCCACCGCGAACGAGGGCGACTACGAGGGCGGCTCGCGCGGCTGGACGATCTTCAACAAGAAGACCGGCAAGGTCGTCTGGGATGCCGGCAACACGCTGGAGCACATCGCCGTCGAGCACGGCCAGTACCCGGACAAGCGCTCGGATGCCAAGGGCATCGAGGTGGAGAACGTGGCGTTTGCCCGGATGGGCGGCGTTCCCTACCTCTTTGTGAACTCGGAGCGGGGCAACTTCACCGCGGCCTACGACGTCTCCAAGCCGTCCGCGCCGAAGTTCAAGCAGCTGATGCCGACCACGAACGCCCCCGAGGGTGTCGTCGCCGTGCCGTCCCGCGGCCTCGTCGTCGTCGCCAGCGAGGAGGAGGACCCGTCGATCGGCATCCGCGGCGGCATCCAGGTCTTCAAGCTGGACGCGCCGGGCTCGGACACGCAGGTCTCGTCGGTCGCTTCCATCCCGTGGGGTGCGCTCTCCGCGCTCTCCCCGGTGCCGGGCAGCCGTGACCAGCTCGTGTCGGTGACCGATTCGGTCTACACCCCGACCCGGATCCTGACGCTGTCGACCGACGGCGTCATCTCCCAGCAACTCACGGTCACGAAGGACGGCTCGCCCACCGGCTATGACGCCGAGGGCATCGTCGCTCGCAAGCAGGGCGGTTACTGGCTGTCCGTCGAAGGCACCGGCGCCGGCAAAGCCCCCAACCTTTTGGTACGCCTGAACGCCACCGGCGTGGTGCAGGAAGAGATTCCGCTCTCCGCCGACGTGGCCGCCGCGATCACCAGCAACGGCCTCGAAGGCGTCGCCGAGGTGGGCAAGTACGTCTGGGTTGCCGTCCAGCGCGCGATCAAGGGCGACCCGGCGAACACGGCCCGGATCGGCCGCTACGACACGGTGACCAAGACCTGGTCGTGGCTGCTGTACCCGCTCGACACCGCCCCGACGGGGTGGGTCGGCCTGTCCGAGCTGGTAGCGGTCGACGCCGAAACGTTCGCGGTGATCGAGCGCGACAACCAGCGGGGCACGCTCGCCGCGGTCAAGAAGATCTACACGTTCGACGTCCCGGCGACGTGGACGGGTACTCCGGTCGTCACCAAGAAACTGCGCAAGGACCTGCTGCCGCTGTTGCAGGCCGGTGGTGGCTGGGTGCAGGACAAGGTCGAGGGCTTGGCGGTGGCCGGCGACGGGCGCACCTACGCCGTGACCGACAACGACGGCCTCGACGACTCGACGGGCGAGACGGTCTTCCTGAACCTGGGCCGCCTGCTCTGAGGTCTGTCCGGTAGTTCTGCTGCTTTTCTGACCCGGCGCTGATCTTCTGGTCAGCGCCGGGTCTCATGCTGGGTGGGTGGAATTGGAAGTGCTGCCGGGGACGCCCGGACTCACGCTTGCCGAGGTGAGGCACGTGCTGGTGCCCGGCCGGGGCCGCAACCGCGACGGCACCGGGCTGAACCTGGAAGGCGAGGCCCGCTGCCGCCTAGCCGTCGAGCTGGCCGTGCCCGGCCGGATCGTCTGCTCCGGATACAAGTCCCCGATCGACCACAAGGGCCGGGCCTGGACCTCGCCGGAGGGCGAGGTCTTCCAAGGCATCCCCGAGGCTGATCTGATGCGGTCATGGCTCCTGGATGCCGGAGTGCCACCAGAGGTCATCGGCGTCGAACGCCACTCCGTCGACACGGTCTCCAACCTGCTCCGCTCCGAGCACGAGGGCCACTTCGGCGGCGGCCAACCGGTCGCCATCGTCGCCCAGCGCGGCCACCTGAGCCGCATTCTGTCGGTGATCGCCCCGCGTACGTTGCGGCGGCCGTACCTCGGGGTGGTGGCGCCGGGCGAGCCCCGGGAGAGCCCGCTGGCCGCACCGGTGAGCTGGCTGGTCGGCGCGGCCCTGCCCCGCGACGCCAGAGCCGCGATCGCTGCGGTCGAGCGCCGGTCCAGGCTCCTATGGCGTACGGCCGAACACCTGGGCAAACGCGACTATTACTGAGTCTTGGCGTTCGTCAGGCGGGGTCGGTTACTGAGTGCTGGCGTTCGTCCAGGCGGCGTCAGTTACTGGGTGCTGGTGTTTGTCAGGCAGCTCAGCCCTGTTCCACGGTGAGGGTCACGGCGCCGTCAGGTTCGTCGATCCAGCCGACGACGAGGCCGGTGGAGATCATGTGGCCGCCCATCGGGTAACGGAAGGGCGCGCCGACGACCTGCTCGCGGGTGTACTCACGCGCGAATTCCGGCTTCATGCGCATCTCGTAGCGGAGTGGGTTCGCTTTCGTCATGGCCGGAAAGCTAATGCCGCATCCGCCGATCCGAATCCCTCGATGCGGCGACTGCCAGGGTTCAAGGTGGTCGGCGCATCGAGGCGGGTACGCGAAACGGCGGTCACTCCCGGCCGAAGCCGAGGGTGACCGCCGTTTACCGCTATTCGCGGATCAGACGTTGTAGTACATCTCGAACTCGTGCGGGGTCGGGCGCAGACGGACCGGGTCGATCTCGTTGGCGCGCTTGTAGTCGATCCACGTCGAGATCAGGTCGTCGGTGAAGACGCCACCGGCGGTCAGGTACTCGTGGTCGGACTCGAGCGACGTGAGCACGCCGTCGAGGGAGCCCGGCACCTGCTTGACGGTGCCCCACTCCTCCGGCGGGAGGTCGTACAGGTCCTTGTCGATCGGAGCCGGCGGCTCGATCTTGTTCTTGATGCCGTCCAGGCCGGCCATCATCTGCGCCGAGAAGGACAGGTACGGGTTGCCCGACGGGTCCGGCACGCGGAACTCGACGCGCTTCGCCTTCGGGTTGCTGCCCGTCACCGGGATGCGGGTGCAGGCGGAGCGGTTGCGCTGCGAGTAGACCAGGTTGACCGGGGCCTCGTAGCCCGGCACGAGGCGCCGGTACGAGTTGACGGTCGGGTTGGTGAACGCGAGCAGCGACGGCGCGTGGTGCAGCAGGCCACCGATGTACCAGCGGGCCATGTCGGACAGGCCGGCGTAACCGGTCTCGTCGTAGAACAGCGGCTCGCCGCCGAGCCAGAGGCTCTGGTGGGTGTGCATGCCGGAGCCGTTGTCACCGAAGAGCGGCTTCGGCATGAACGTCGCCGTCTTGCCGTGCTCCCAGGCGGTGTTCTTGATGATGTACTTGAAGAGCTGCATCTGGTCGCCGGCGTGCAGCAGGGTCGAGAACTTGTAGTTGATCTCGGCCTGGCCCGCGGTGCCGACCTCGTGGTGCGAACGCTCGACGGTGAAGCCGGTGTCGATCAGGCGGCGCACCATGGCGTCACGCAGGTCGGAGTAGTGGTCGACCGGGGAGACCGGGAAGTAGCCGCCCTTGAACGCGGTCTTGTAACCGCGGTTGCCGCCCTCCTCCTCGCGGCCGGAGTTCCACGCGCCCTCGATCGAGTCGATGTAGTAGAACGCCTGGTGCGCGGAGGTCTCGTGCCGGATCGAGTCGAAGATGTAGAACTCGGCCTCGGCACCGAAGAAGGCGGTGTCGGCGATGCCACTGGCGGCGAGGTACGCCTCGGCCTTCTTGGCCACGTTCCGCGGGTCACGCGAGTAGGCCTCGCGGGTGAACGGGTCGTGGATGAAGAAGTTCAGCGCCAGAGTCTTCTGGATGCGGAACGGGTCGATGAACGCGGTCGCGACGTCCGGCAGAAGCATCATGTCGGACTCGTGGATGGCCTGGAAGCCGCGGATCGAGGATCCGTCGAAGGCGAGGCCGTCGGTTACAACGCTGTCGTCGAACGACTCAACCGGGATGTTGAAGTGCTGCATAACACCCGGCAGGTCACAGAAACGTACGTCGACGAACTTGACGTCCTCGTCTTTGAGGTATCGCAGGAGTTCCTCGGGATTGGCGAACACACGTCCTCCTGGCACAGTTTTCCGATACCGGGCGGCATGGGCCGCCACCTGGCAAGGCTGGTCGCGACGTTATGGGTACGGGGTTGCCCTGGCGTATCCCTATTGTTTCTGCCGTGTTACGGACTGAGTCGGCAAGGCACGGCAAGAGCGCGCGCTGATCATCCGGACACTATCGCGTACGCTCCGAAGACGTGGCTGCTTCCGTCAACGAATCCCCCGTGACACCTGCTGGCCTGGCGCCTGCCGGCCTGGGCCCGCGACTGGCGGCCATCGTCGTCGACTGGGTGCTCTGCCTGTTGATCGCGAGCATCTTCGCCAGCCCGGCCGAGGTGGCCTGGCCGCCGGTTCTGATCCTGGTCGTGGCGAACACCTTCTTCCTCGGACTTTTCGGTCAGACGCCGGGAATGCGGCTCGCCCGCATCCGCTGCGCGTCGTATCCAGATGGGGGTGTGATCGGCCTGCGCCGCGGGCTGATCCGCGGCGTGCTGCTCGGCCTCTTCATCCCCGCGATGATCATGGATGGTCAAGGTCGCGGCCTGCACGATCGTGCCGCGGGTTCCATCGTGGCAGGAGTTCCACGGAGCTGACAATCCGCAGGCCATGACAATGATTGATGGCGGCCACAAGCAAAATTTATTGGCCGTCGCGATCGTCCTCGGGGAACGCTGGGGCGGACGAATTCCCGACCACGCCGCCACCCGGCGTCCGCACCCCGAAGGCTTGCTCATGCGTGACCAGATCACCGGTCTCCCGCACCGGCACAGGCTCATCGCCAAACCGTCGCCTGCCCAGCTCAGGAGCGACAGCCCTATCCGGCCGCGTGACCGCCGGGCTGCGCAGTCCCCACGGTCCCTCCTCCGGACGCGCCCGCTCGGGCGCACCGATGACACCAGGCCGCGCCTGAGCCCGGGTCTCCTCGTCGAGCCAGTCCGACCAGGCCGAGCTCCGCTCCCGCCCTGAGGCAGGTGCCGTTCGCGCATCCGGCGCGGCGGGTGAGACCGGCCGGTTCAGCACCGGAGGCGCGGTTCCGGGCCGGTTTCCCACGCCACGGGCTGCGCCCGGGCGCGTCTCTTCCGCACTGCCGGGCTGCCGCTCACGCTCCCCGGTGGGATTCCTCAGAACGGGCGAGCCAGCCGGCGGCCGACCTGCGTCGCCCACTCCAGGCCGTCCACCCTGAGGCGCCTGCGGGGGTACGCCCGAAGCACCGCCCTGCCCACTCCGGCCACCACGAGGCGGCACCGCCCCACCAGGCACCCCACCAGGTCCGCCAGGTCCGCCGGGTCGACCAGGTCCGCCGGGTCGACCAGGTCCGCCGGGTCGACCAGGTCCGCCGGGTCGACCAGGTCCGCCGGGTGCGCCGGGTGCGCCGGGTGCGCCGGACGAGAGTCCAGGCCGGCCTGCACCGGGTGTGCCTGGAGCGCTGGGGCGGCCAGCTCCCTGCTCACCGGGGCGGCGACTGCCTGGTGATCCAGGTAGTCCGAGTCCGGGCGGCGTGCCAGGGCGTCCGCTGCCCGGAGTGTTGGGCTGTCCAGTACCTGGAGCTCCGGGGCGTCCGGCGCCCGGCGGGGTTCCAGGGCGGCCGCCGCTGGGTGAGCCAGGCCGTCCGGTGCCGGAGGCACCTGGAATGGCGCCCGGCCGGCTGGTACCGGGGGCGCCCGGAACGGCGCCCGGACGACCGGCACCGGGGGCACCTGGAGTGGCGCCGGGCCGGCTGGCGCCGGGGGTGCCCGGAATGGCGCCCGGGCGTCCGGTGCTCGGGCGGGCGGTCGGAGGGGTGGCTGGCAAGGGCGGTTGGTTCGGGCGACGGATTTCGCGGCCGGTCGGAGGGAGGGGAGTTGGCGTGGGTCCAGTCGGGCGGCGAAGAGATCGGCCCGGCGGCGGGGCGCTGCCGGGTGGAGGCAGAGTGCCGGGCGCGGGCACGGCGCCAGGTGCGCGGCCGGGCCGGCCGAACTGGCCGGGCAGCGGCGGGCGGAACGTTCCGGGCGGAAGCGATCCGGGCGGGAAGGCGCCCGGAGGAGCGACCTGGCCTGGGGGGAGCACGTTCGGCGGAACGGTTCCGGGAGTCGCGCCGGGCGGAAGCGTCCCGGGCGGTGTGACGCCGGGCGGGATCGTTCCGGGCGGAATCGAGGTTCCCGGAGGCAGCCCTCCAGGACTCGGGAACTGGCCGCCGGGCGGCAGATTGCCGGATCCGGGCAGGCCGCCGGGAGGCAGCGTGCCCGGAGGCACGACTCCTGGCGGCAGAACGCCTGGCGGCAGGACTCCGGGCGGCGTGAGGCCAGGCGGTGTGAGGCGTGGGGGCGTTACACCCGGGGGTTTGAGACCGGGCGGGGTCACGCCTGGCGGGTTCAGACCGGGAGGCGTGAGTCCCGGCGGGACCAGCCCTGGGGGAGTCAGGCCGGGGGGAGTCACTCCCGGTGGGTTGAGGCCGGGCGGGTTGAGGCCTGGGGGATTGAGGTTGGGCGGGTTGAGGCCGGGCTGATTCTGGCCGGGCTGGTTGGAGACCGGGTCGTTGATGAAACCCGGGTTGTTCTGGCCGATGCCGGGCAGGCCGCCCGGCGTGCCGGCAGGAGGGAGGGCAGAGGGTTGGCTGAGTACGGCATTCATCGGCTGGACCGGGGGTCCGACGCCGTTGGCGACCACGGCGATGTAATCGAAGAACTGGTTGCCGTAACGCTGTGCCAGGGTCTGTGCCTCGCGGCGGTACCTCTCGCGGATCTCGGTCTGGTCCTCCTCGATCTCCTCGGCGCGGGCTGCGCTCCAGCTGACGCCGCTGGTGAGGAAGGAGCCCAGGTTCTCGCCGAAGCTGACGTTCTGCGCCTCGCGCAGCTCGCGTTCGTAACGGAGGAGGAGCTGGTCCAGGTCGCGGCGGGCGTCCAGCGAGACGTTGACCAGGTGGCGCAGGGCGGTGATGTTGTTCTGGGCGGCATCCATCCAGACGTCCAGATAGGTGAGAGCCTCGCCGGGACCACGGCGCAGGAATGCGTCACGGGCAGCCGGCGACTTCCAGTGCTCGTCTTGGAGCACGGTGCTCTGCTGCACCACGAAATTCCGTACGTCGGCCATGAGCGACCAGGCGTTCTGCCACTGGTCGGCCAGCGCCGCCATTTGTTCCGGGTGCAGGTTCCGGATCTTGACGGAGACCGCCTCCACGGTGAGCGGGTTGCCCGCCCCGGGCGGCGACGTGAACGGGATCCGCGACGGCGGGTGCGTGCCGTAATGCAGCTGCCCGCTGTACGGGCTGTACCCGTAATTCGGATCGGCGGTGGCTCCCCAGTACTCGCCCATGACTCAGCCGTTCACGTGTGGGCCGGATGTACGCGTGCCGGTCGACACCCGGTTCGTCTCCTCGAGCAGGCCACTCTCATCGGGCCGGTACGTGCTCGTGGTGCTCTCCCGTGTCGCCGGATCAACCTTTTCCGTGGTCAGGCTTGTGGTCCGGCCCTCGGCGTCGACCGTCTCGGTGGACTGCTCGGTGACGCTCGTTCCCTCGTACCGTGTCTTTGTCTCGGTGGTGGCAGTGAGCTTGCCGTCCGCGGTGAAGGTCTCCACCGTCGTGGTCCGGACCGGGCCGTCGACGCGGGCCGATGTGCGTGTGCTGGAGGTGGAGACCGTCTCGCCGTTGCGATCGACGATCGTGGTGGTGGCCGTCGTGACACCGCCCGGAGCGGTCACTGTGGACACTTCGCGCCGTTCGCCGTTCGGGCCGGTCGACGTCTGTATGGTCTGATACGCCGAGACCGGTGTGATCGGGCCCTGCTGCCAGAGCGCGCTGTCCGCGGGCGGAGGTGCGGCGGTGACGGCCATCTGCTGTTCGAGGTACGTGGCACCGAGATTCTCCGGCAGGCCCGCCGGCCGGGGCACGCTCTTGTCGCCGAAGGCGAAGAGCACGTCGTTCAGGGAGGCCGCGGACACCGCGTCGCCGGATCGGTAGCTCTCGGCGATCGTCTGCGCGGCGTTCGCCACGTTGCCCAGCGACTCGGCGAGCTTGCTCAGGTACGACCCGAGCTCGGCGGCGTTCGCCTGCAAACCGGCGCGGACCGCGTCCGCTTCACCCAGCACGTCACCGTCGAAGGCAGTGGCCGGCATGTCGGTCAGCGGGGTGAGATATCCGGAACGTGCCGCCATGTCGGCTTGCTGACTCGTGAGGAGCCGTGCGTACTCACGGAGGCCGTCGAGATCGACGTCCACGGCAGGGCCGCCGCGCAGCCACGGTGCCGTTGCGTTCGCCGAGGTCTGCTCCGGATAGGGGTTCTCGGTACCCATCACGCCTCCCCGCATCAATCATGATCACTGTTGCTTGCCGTGATCGGGTGACGCTGGAGAGTACGCACTCTTTCGGGAACTGGTTCGAACCGAGTCAGTCCGGAAGGCGTACGGGAGGGCATAACCCACTTTCGAGAGACTGGGGAGAAAGGCAATGGCAGGTATCGGGCAGGTCCACGCCACACAGGAACAGCTCACCGCGATGGCGAACCGCTGCGGTGACACCGGACAGAACATCTCGCAGGGCATGAACAGGGTGATGGGTCAGATCCAGGCCCTCAGCGGTGGCGCTTTCGCCGGCACCGCGAACAACGCGCTCCAGGACGTCTCCGTGCAGCTCAACGACGGACTGTCGAAGATCATGAGCGCTCTCGACGAACTGGCGGGCAAGATGTCCGCCGCGTCCACGACCTACGGCGTGAACGACGAAGAGGCCGCGCAGGCAATCCGCGGGGCCGCCGCCGGCACCGACAGTTCCGTCGTCAGCATCCTTCGCGGCTGAGCGCACGCGACCGAGACCGGGGAGATCAGCAATGAACATCACCTACAACTTCGGCCAGATCACCGAGACCTCGTCGTCGATCAACGCTTTCCAGAACCAGATGGACCAGCAGCTGAACGACCTGTACACGGCGTTCACACAGCTCTTCGCCGCGGACTGGACCGGCTCGGCCGGCACCGCCTGCGACGAGGCCCGGCAGAAGTGGAACCAGGGCGCCACCGAGATCAAGGCCGCGCTGGCCGGCGTCGGTGTCCGTCTGGGCACGTCGGCCGAGCGGATGCAGCAGGTCGACCAGCAGATCGCCGCCAACATGTGATTTCCGTGAAGACGGATGACCGGCCGCCGGTGCCGAGCCGGCGGCCGGTCCGTCTCCACAACCTTCCGGCCGATTGCCTTGACGGGGATCGGCTCGGGCCTGAAACGAGATAGCAGTGGTATTCGGCCGGTTCTGGACAGCGCTTTGGAAGGGGTCGCCATGAGGCACGTGGCATTCGTCGCCGTCGCCGCTCTGGTGGGTGTGCTCGCGCCTGCTCCTGCCTTCGCGGCTCCTGGCGTGAACTGCGCGGAACCGGGTGCTGACGAGATCGTCGCTTCCTGGGCGCGATCGGCGCTGCGGGCTGCCGCGATCGGAACCGTCGCTGACGGAACCGGGGCGCGGGTCGCGATTCTCTCCACCGGTGTGGATGCCGGGCAGCCGCAGCTGCGACAACGCGTCTTCAACGGAGTGGACACCGTGGACGGCGGCCTGGCAAATGAGGACTGCACCGGGACCGGCACCCAGGTCGCGGGCGTGGTCGCCGGCCGCGCGGCCGGCGGCGGTGCGGGTGACAGCGGTGCGGGTGACGGCGGCGCGGGTGACGGCGGCGGGGACAGCGGGGCGGACGGCGGTGGCGGGGACGGCGATGGCGGTGCCAGCGTGGTTGGGCTGGCGCCGAATTCGCGCATCCTGCCAATCCGGGTGCAGCTCGATGATCCAGCCGGTTCTGAGCCTGACCCGGACGCGATCGCTGTCGGTTTGAATCAGGCGGTAAGCAACGGTGCTGATGTCGCGGTTGTCGTCAGTCCGGTCTACGAGGACGATCCGGATCTTGAGGCGGCCGTCGCTGCCGCGATCGACCAGGGCGTTGTCGTGGTCGCGGCCGTCGGTGATCTGGGTGGTGCTGACGAGGGGAATCCGACTCCGTATCCGGCGGCGTACCGGGACGTGATCGGCGTCGGTGCGATCGACCAGAACGGCCGGATCTGGCCTGACTCGCAACGCGGTGATTTCGTGGATCTCGTCGCGCCGGGCGTCGCCGTTCCGGTGTTGCAGACCGGGCGAGGCTTCGTCGAGGTGAGTGGGACCGGCGTGGCGGCCGGGTTCGTGGGTGCCGCCGCGGCACTGCTCCACGACCGGAAACCGGACCTCAGTGCCCGGGCGGTCGGACGGCTGCTTGCCGGAACGGCAGCGCCGGCGCCGTCGGGGCCCGCGTTCGGAGCCGGAGTGGTCGACCCGTATGCGGCGATCACCGGTCAGCTGGCGCCGGCGAAAGACCGTGCGCTGCCGGAGGTCGAGCCCGCGCCGCTGCCGGACACCGCGGCGGAGAGTCAGAGGCGGACGTTTGCGCTGATCGGGGCGCTGTTCGCGGGGATCCTCGCGGTGGCGGTCGTCGTCGCGGCGGCAGCGATGCGTCGCAGTCGCCGACAGCAGTGGCGCCCGGCGATGGCGTCACCCCCGCCGGCGCGCGACGAGCCCCTGGAACCCGGCCCACCGGTAATGCTGCTCGACGAACGCATCCAACCAGCCGAAGCCGGACGCCGCTAGCCGGTGCTTCAACCTGCCGGAACCGGACGCTTTGGGCTCCGGTCGAAACCGGAAGCCGCTAGCTCGCTCTCACGCCGCGTAAGCCAGCGTCGCTGTGCCGGATAAGCCAGCGTCGCTGTGCCGGATAAGCCAGCGTCGCTGTGCCGGATAAGCCAGCGTCGCTCGTCTGCGTCTGGCCCGTCGAGGGCTGGCGCGGCGACTGATTGCGCCGCTTCGAGTCTTGGGCAAATCTTGGCGAGCCTTGGCCGCTCGACTTTCGCCGTTCTGTGGACCGGTAGTGGGTTCGGGCGGTGCGGCGGCTCTTGCTGCGAGGAATCGTTCAGATCTTGTGAGGTTCGGCCGTCGGATCGACCGCAAACTCACGAGTTTCGGGAGGCCGCCACCGTGGCGGGTCGATTTCGGGTGGTTCGCGAGTTCCTTGGTGACGCGTTGCCACCTCAACAGTGGAGAGTGCTGGTTTCGTGGAGACCTGTGGGGGTCAGGGCACCTACAGGTATCCAAGATCGGGCCGGCACTGACGGCACTCCTTGCCGGGCGCGCACTCTCCGTGAGGGTTCGGGGAGAAGAGTGGCGCCGGTCGGCCGTTTGGGGTCGAAAGTCCGGCGGGCGATGGCAGCGGTCGTACGGTCGCGGGCGGCCAGCGGACGTTGTGGGCAACGCCGGCTTCACGGGCAACTCCGGCAACCCCGCCTCCCCGGCAAACCCGGCAAGGCTCGGCTCGCGGGCGACGTCGGCAACGCCCGGCTCGTCGGCAAACCCCGGCTTGCCGGCAAACCCCGGCCTCGCTCGCAAGCGGAACTCGCTCGCAAGCGCAACATTGCCGACAATCCAAACGTCACAGGCGGGCGGGACGGTTCCGGGCGGGTGGACGTTGGCCTGTGTCGGGCTCTCGGAACGGCTGCTGGCAGGTTGTTACTCGGCTGTGGGGGGTGCTGGGGTCAGGGCCTTGGCCGGGTCCAGGGTCACGCCCTCGGGGATCGTGTTGAGCAGCTGCGTCGGGATGCTGATCGCGTCCTCTGGGCGATAACCCAGAAGCGCTGCGACATCGGGGTCCGCCAAGGCGTGGCGTACCCCGGAATCGGTTATCAGCTGGAGGCCGCCTGCGGCCTTGACCAGCTCGAAGCGTCCGGCGGGGACCTGGACCGCGTCGGCGAGGGTGCGGCCGCCGCCTGTCGGTACGGCCGCTGACAGGGCCGCCACCGGCACCGCCGTCGTTACCTCCGGGGGTGCGGCGGCGTCGCGGGTGATGGCGCATGCTGCCTGGTTCTGGCCGATGGCGGACAGAGTCGGCACTGTTGCCGGGCCCAGGACGGAGGGGTCGGCGGACGGGTCCGGGTTTGCCGGTGGGTCCAGGTTTTGCACCGGGAAGCGGGACAGGTCGTTGACCGAGATCTCCTGCGGGTCGCCGGGTGAGGCGGCGTTCAGAACCGCCTGTTGCAGGGCGGTGATCGGGGCCAGCCTGTCGTTCAGCACCAGGTAGAACTGGCGGCCGCTGGCTGTTTCGGTGAAGAGCACGTCGCCGTTGTCGAAGCCGTCGACGGCGTCCGAATTGTCGCCACGGCCGTTCACGTCGGCGGGTGCGATGTCGGCGCCGGCGGGCAGGGTGTTCAGCCAGGCGACCGGCACCGGGGTGGGCTGGGCCGCGCCGAACAGCGCCGGGACGGTGACCCGGGCGTTGCGGATCAGGTGTTTGCGGCCCTGCCAGATCAGGTTGACGCCGCCGGCCGGGTCACCGGCGACCAGCAACGCACGGTCGCCGAGCGGGTCACCGGCCGGGCCGGCGGATGCGACCAGCAGCACCGATGCGATGTCCGCCCCGGGCGCTGCGCACATCGTCCATGGCAGACGGACCTGTTGTTTCGGGTCCGGCAGCGAGGCCGGGGCGCCGGCGATGCCGATTGTCACGCCGCGCGGCACATCGATGAGTGATTTCGCGGAGACCCGGTAAACGCGAGGGTTCGGCCGGCCCGCGGCGAGTTTCGCCGACGTGAAGTTCAACGCCGGATGCAGCCTGTCGCGAAGGTAGACGAAGCTGGCGCCGGTCTCCCGCTCGACCACCACCGAGCCGTCGGTCTGCCACTGGTCCGGGCCGGTGCGGGTGAGCACGCCGTAGATGCCGAAACCCGCCGCGATCAGCAGGGCGACCATCAGGCCGCCGAAGAGCGCGCCGATGCCCCGCCGCAGCGGTGACTGGGCCGGATCGGTTTCGCGCATCACGAACGCGGAGATCACTCGCTGGTTCATGAACTGGTACGACTGAAGTTGATCGCGACGGGACGTCACGGGCTCACCCGCCGATCGAGGCGAACAGCCCCCGGATGTTGTCGAAGACCCCGATCACCGCGAAGGCCAGCGGGATCAACGCCATGATCGCCACGACGTCGAGGATGTCGGCGGCCCGGCCGAGATAGGGCGACGGCGGCCGGCGGCTGAAAATCAGCGCCGCGGGCAGCGCGATCGCCGCGACCGCGATGGCACCGGCGAGCAGCACGAGGCCCGGCACGGCACCGCTGATCACCGGTCCGGCCCCGAGACCGGCCAGGCCGGCGAAACCGGCGACCAGCAGCGGCACCCGCTGGGTCGGGGTGGGCAGCAGCCGGGCGCGCAGGAGCAGGGCGGACACGGCGGCCACCATGAGGAGCACCGCGGAGACGCCGGGATCGTTGAGCGCCAGGAACGTCATCGCCACGAAACTGGAGAGGGCGGCCGCGAGCAGCAGGCCGCTGAGCACCTCGCCGGATCGGACCACCGCGGTGAAGACGTCCTCGCGGCGGGGGACCGGCTTGTCCTTGAGGATCTCCTCGGCGCGGTTCGGCAGCTCGGGGAAGGGCAGCCGGCCGAGCCAGCCGGCCAGCACCGGGTACGCCGGAAGCAGCCCGATAGCCGCCGTCAGAGCCACCGCCGCCGAGCCATCGGCAGAGACACCGGCCAACGCGAGAGCAGCCGCGATGAGACCGGTCAGCCCGGCCGCCGTGCCGGCCACGAAGAGCCTGGTCAGCCCGGCCACACCGACATGGCCGAGGACGCTGAGCACCAGCAGGGCGGACGAGCCGAGCAGCAGGCCGGGCGCGCCGATCGACGGGGCGGAGAGCAGCCAGGCGCCGCCGAGAAACGCGTACGGAAGTCCGGATGCCGCGACGATCGCGCCGGCGCCGGCGTCGCTGAACGCGCGGGAGAGCAGGATGCCGGAAACCGTCAGGGCCAGCGCCACGCCGAGGGCGACGACGGCGGTGACCACCCACGGTGGACCGTCGAGTGCGAGGCCGGCGATGCCGAGCAGCAACGCGCCCGCGGTGACGGCCAGCCCGCATCGGCGGGTGGCGCTGTCGCTCCAGGTCCGCCCGGCGCGGCGGGAACCGCTGGCGATCACTTCGACCACGTCGTCGTACGCCAGCTCGGGCCAGTCCTCCCGGGCCGGGCTCAGGTGCAGGAGCTCGCCGTCGCGCACGCCCTGGGCAGCGAGGTTGCGGCCCGGCTCGAGCACGGTCCCGGTGGCCCGGCGCAGCACCCAGCCACCGGCGAAATCGGCCGGCTCGCCGGGTGAGGCGTGCCGCAGCAGGTGGGGCAGCAACTCGGCGACGAGCATGTTGTCCGGCAGTGCCAGATCCATGCGGCGGGTCGGTGCGGCGATGGTCACCCGGGCGAGGCTCGGCCCTCCCGGAGCGGTCATGATCACCTCCTGCGTTCCTGCGCGCACTCAACGTAGCAGCATCCACCGACACGAATGGGGGATCACAGCGGCGATCAAGTTGGACGGATAGGATTGATGCGATCCGTCACCAACGGGGAGCCCAGTGTGACTGTCACGATCATCAAGCGCCCGCCGCGCAGGCCCGCGCCCGCCATGCCCGCCGGTGAGGTCCTGCTGGACCCGCCGCCCGAGGTTCCGCAGCCCACCGGCAAGGCGTGGACCAGGATGATGATGATCCTGCCGATGGGTGCCGGTGCTGCCGCGATGGCGCTGATGATGGGCGCGCAGCGCGGTGGACCGATCACCTATGTGGCCGGTGCGATGTACGGCGTCTCGATGCTCGGCATGATGGCGATGATGGCCACCAACACGGGTGGCCCGGGCAAACGCGAGATGGTCGAGGCCCGCCGGCAGTACCTGCGGCACCTCTCCCAGTTGCGGGCCCAGTTGCGCGACACCATCCGGCAGCAGCGTGAGGCGCTGTATTACCGCAACCCTGACCCGGACACGCTGTGGAGCCTGCCGGACAGCGGCCGGCTCTGGGAACGCCGGCGGGGAGACGCCGACTTCACCGTGATCCGGGTCGCGGTCGGCCCGCAGGAGGTGGCGACCCGTCTGGTGCCGCCGCAGACCCGGCCGGTCGACGAGCTGGAGCCGCTCTGCGCGACGGCGTTGCGGCGGTTCGTCAACGCGTACTCGGTGGTCCCCGACCTGCCGGTCTCGGTGTCGCTGCGCGACTTCTCGCACATCTACCTGCGCGGCAGCGACGAGAAGAAGCAACACGACCTCGCCCGCGCGCTGATCGCCCAGATGGCCGTCTTCCACGCTCCTGACGATCTCCGGATCGGCATCTGCGTGCCGGATGACCGGCGGGCCGGCTGGGAGTGGGCGAAATGGCTGCCGCACTCGCAGCACCCGGGCAAGACCGACGCGGTCGGCCCGGTACGCCTGGTCGCCCCGAGCATCCCGGCGCTGGAGGCGATGCTCGACGACGTGCTGGTCAACCGCCCCCGCTTCGACCCCGGTGTGACACCCGGCGGCGCGCACGTCGTGGTGGTCATCGACGGTGGCTCGACCGCCGGATCCGACCACCTGATGACCGAGGGCGGCGTCGCCGGGGTGACCCTGATCGACCTGTCCGTGCCGCCGCCCCGGCTGCTCGACGACAGCTCGGTGGTCCTTGAGATCGCACCCGACGGCACGATCACCGGGACCACGATGGATGGTCCGGCCGAGGTGGGCCGGGCCGACGCGCTCGGCGCCGAGCAGGCCGAGGTGCTGGCCCGGGAGCTCGCCCCGCTCCGGCTCTCCGCCGCGTCGTTCGCCGATCAGCCCGCGGTGAACCAGGACATGGGTCTCGCGGAGCTGCTGGAGGTCGGTGACCCGTACGGAATTGATCTGTCTGATCTGTGGGCGAGCCGGCCGAACCGGGACCGGCTGCGGGTGCCGATCGGCGTCGGGCTGGACGGCCGGGCGATTGAGCTCGACCTGAAGGAGTCGGCCCAGGACGGGATGGGCCCGCACGGTCTGCTGGTCGGTGCGACCGGTTCCGGCAAGTCCGAGCTGCTGCGCACGCTGGTGATCGCGCTCGGGCTGACGCACAGCCCGGAGATCCTCAACTTCGTGCTTGTCGACTTCAAGGGCGGTGCCACGTTCGCCTCGCTGGACCGGCTGCCGCACACCGCCGCGATGATCACGAACCTGGAGGGTGAGCTGTCGCTTGTCGACCGGATGCTCGGCGCGATCTCCGGCGAGCTCACCCGGCGGCAGGAGCTGCTGCGCAAGGCGGGCAACTACGCCTCGCAGCGTGATTACGAGCGGGCCCGCTCAGCGGGTGTGCCGCTCGCGCCGCTGCCCAGCCTGCTCTTCATCGTCGACGAGTTCTCCGAGCTGCTCAGCGCGCGGCCCGACTTCATCGACATGTTCGTCCAGATCGGACGCGTCGGCCGCTCGCTCGGCATCCACCTGCTGCTCGCCTCGCAGAAACTGGAGGAAGGGCGGCTGCGCGGGCTGGAATCGCACCTGTCCTACCGGATCGGGCTGCGGACGTTCTCGTCGATGGAGAGCCGGGCCGTTCTGGGTGCGCCCGATGCCTATGAGCTGCCCCGGTCGCCCGGTCACGGATATCTGCGGACCGGCACCGAGGGGCTGATCCGGCTGAAGGCGGCATATGTCTCCGGCCCGGTCCGGCGGGACGGCGCGTCCATCGCCGGCGGGATGCGGACCAGCAATCCGATCCGGGAGTTCTCCACGTTTTATGCGGCTCCGCCCAAAAAGGACGAAAAGTCGACCCCGCAAGAAGCCGAAGAAGCGGAAAAAGCCCTGACGGGCGACACCCTGATGGAAATCCTCGTCCGGCAGATGGAAGGCAACGGCAGCCCTGCGCACGAGGTGTGGCTGCCGCCGCTCGACGTGGCGCCCACCCTCGGCCAGATGCTGCCGCCCACGATCACCCTTCCGGAGCGGGGGCTGGCCGTCGACGCGGCTGACCGGTTCGGATCACTGCACGCTCTCGGCGGGGTCGTCGACAAGCCGTTCGAGCAGCGCCGTGACCCGCTCTGGCTGGACCTTTCCGGCGCGGCCGGCAACGTGGTCGTGGTCGGTTCCGCACAGTCCGGAAAATCCAACCTCCTGCGTACGCTCATGGTGTCTCTGGCGTTGACCCACACGCCGCGTGAGGTGCAGTTCTACGGCCTGGACTTCGGTGGCGGGCCGCTCGGCGCGCTCACCGACCTGCCGCACGTCGGCGGTGTGGCGACCCGGCGCGACGTGGATCGGGTACGCCGGACGATCGCCGAACTGCACGGGCTGATGCGCGCCCGTGAGGAGCTGTTCGCCCGGGAGAACGTCGAGGGCGCTGCGGCGTACCGGCGGGCCAAGGTGCAGGGCGGGTTCGCCGAGGACCCGTTCGGTGACGTCTTCCTGGTGGTCGACGGGTGGTCGACGTTGCGGAGTGAGTTCGAGGACCTGGAACCGATGGTTCACGAGATCGCCAACCGCGGCCTCGGTTTCGGGATACACATCCTGGCCGCGACGAACCGCTGGATGGACATCCGCCCGCAGATCCGCGACGTCTTCGGCACCCGGATCGAGCTGCGGCTCGGCGAACCCAGCGACTCGGCGATCAACCGGCGTGAAGCGGTCAACGTGCCGGAGTCCGCGCCGGGACGTGGTCTCACCCCGGACGGTTACCACTTCCTCGCCGCGCTGCCCCGCATCGACCGGGAGCAGCGCAACGAGGACCTCGCCGCCGCGGTCGCCGAGCTGGTCAAGCTCTCCATCAAACAGTGGCCCGGCGCTCCGGCGCCCCGGGTGCGCCTGCTTCCGGCGGAGCTTCCGTACGAAAGTCTGCCGCCCGCCGAGGGTGAGAAGATCCCGATCGGCGTCGCCGAGGCCGACCTCCAGCCGGTCTGGCTGGACTTCGACAACGAGCCGCACGCGCTGCTCTTCGGCGACGTCGAGTCCGGCAAGAGCTCGTTCCTGCGAGGCCTAGCCAAGTCGATCGCGGCGAGCCACACCCCGGCGCAAGCCAGGATTCTCCTCGTCGATCTGCGGCGCAGCCTGCTCGGTTGCGTCCCGGCCGAGCACACCCTTGGGTACGGAACGTCCGCCCAGATCACCACCGACCTGATCAACCAGGTGGCAGTGGCGATGCGCGAGCGGCTGCCCGGCCCGGACGTCACACCGGAGATGCTGGCCAGCCGCAGCTGGTGGAAAGGCCCGCAGCTGTACGTGCTGATCGACGACTACGACCTGGTCGGTCAGACGGCGCTGCAGCCGCTCATCGAGTTCCTGCCGCAGGCGCGCGACATCGGCCTGCACGTGGTCGTCACCCGGCGCGTCGGTGGGGCGAGCCGGGCGCTTTTCGAGCCGATGATCGGCCGGATCCGGGAGCTGGCGTCGCCGGGCATCGTGATGTCCGGCCCGCGCGAGGAGGGTCCGCTGTTCGGCACGTTGAAACCGCAGCCCCTGCCGCCGGGACGGGCCTGGATGGTGACCCGCAAACACGGCGCCCGGCTGGTCCAGCTGGCGTGGACGCCGCCGAGCCGTTAACGCCTCGGCATCCCCACGTACTGCTGCTCCAGCGCCGTCTGGTTCAGGAAGACGAACTGGTCCGGGCCGTTGCCGGCCACCGCCAGCATGTCGTCGGTCATGAACTGGAGCAGCTGCCCGTTCTGCTGGTCCAGCCGCAGCGTCGCCGCCGCGAGGGTGGCCTCGTCGCCGCCGAGCCGCTGCATCAGGGTCAGGCCGGCTTCCTGCAGCGCCGCGACGCCCGGCCGGTCCAGCTGCCGCAGCACGGTGAGCTGCGTCGACCACGGTCCGAGCGGCGGTGCGGTGGCCGGGCCGGTCACACCGAGGTCGTAAACGATCAGCGACGGCGTCTGCGCGGTGCCGGACGGCAGGCTGCTCGGTTCGCCGCCGAGCACGGTGAGCCGGTTGTACTGCCCGGTGGCCCGCTCACCGAACCCGGACCAGGCCCGCTGCTCGGTGGTCACCACGATCGCACGGGCGCCGATCGAGAACGCCCGGAAGATCAACAGCTGCGCGGCCCAGGCGCCACCGATCAGAGCGACGCGCTCCGGCCTCGGCGAAAAGAGCTTCAGGGGTACGGGAATCTGCTGCTGATTACGCCCGAGGAGCAGCCCCGCTCCGGTGACCGGGGTGACGGTGATCCGGCGCAGACCGGCACGCGGCATCGAGTGCCAGCCGATCCGCAGCCGCGAGGTACGGCCGGACGGTCCGGCGGGTTCTGTGTCACCGGGTTTGTTCGGTTCGTCCGGCGGGCGGTTCGGTGCTGGTGCTGTCGGGCGGGCCAGGGGTGCCGTGGTGACCAGCGGGGCCGAGGCGCGGGCGGTGGGTGTCTGCTGCCCCGCCTGGGCGTAGGGGTGCGATGCCTTTGCGAGCTGGGGGTCGGCCGGCCTCTGGGTGGGGACGGCGGGTTGTTCGGGCGTACCGAAATCGGTCGTGCCGAAATCGGTCGTGCTGAAGGGGGAGCTGTCGCGAGGCGACTGGCTGGCGCCGGGCGGGTTTGTCATCCCGCGCCACCTCCGGTGGGAGCCGTCGCGTAGGTCGCGGGGCCCTGCTCGCCGTCGAGCGGGCGAAGCTCGCCGCCGGCCCGGCGAACACCCTCGAGAAGGACCCGATCGAGGGCGTCGAGGTCGGTATCGGGCCTGGTGGCGAGGCGGATGAACGCGCGGACTGCCACGTCGTCGCCTTTCGGGTCGAGGATCAGCGCGACGGTCGTCTGCGCGGCCGGCGCGGTCGCGGCCCAGGCGAACAGTGGTCCGATTTCGGTGACCGAATTCGGCCAGGTCTCGAGCCAGTAGGTGCGGTGCACGAGGCGGCCGGAGCGCCAGTGGGTCCAGCCTTCGTCGACGCCGGGACCGTCGGCGAGGGAGGCGGGTTCGACATCGCAGGATCGGGCCAGGAGCTCCAGCAGCTCTTCGGCGTCGAGGACGCGTCCGGGGATGCCGAGGCGACGCAGCGCGGTCGCGGTCTTGCGGGTCAGCGCGGCGGTCAGAGCGGCTGCCGAGTTGAGGTCGGCGGTGTGATCGAGAACGGACTCGGCGAGGGCTTTGGCGTCGAGCCGGACGCTGATCGAGGACTCCCGGTGGGAGGGGATCGGCGCGGAGCCCAGCAGCTGGCGGTAGGAGGCGCCGGCCGGGGAGGCCGGCGGGAGATCGGTGCTGGGGGCCGGGACTGTGTGGGTGACGAGTTCCAGGATCACGCCGGGCTGACCGGTAGCGGTCATGGTGCTGACCAGGGCTTCGAGGGGGACCGCGGCTTGGGGATCGAGGGCGACGACGCCGAACCAGCCGGCTTCGTCGCGGGCGATGCCGGTTTCCTCGTGCGGGTTTCTTCCGGCGATGTCGGTGATCGTCAGGCCGGGCGCGATCGTCCGGAGAGCGGCCAAAATCGGACCTTCGCCGGCCTGGCGGCGTGCGGCGCGGCGGCGGCGGTGATCGCGGGTGAGCGCGTGGTGTTCCAGCCACCAGCGGTTCTGCCGTCGGGCGAAGGCGGCGGCCAGCAGGCCGGCCGCCAGCACCGCGGTGACCAGTGCGGGTATGACGCCCTGAGTGGCGGCGGCGATGACGGCGAGGAGGGCGCCCTCAGCGATCAAAATCTGACTCAAGGACAGCGAACCGAGATGGCCGCGCCGGGGGACGGCCCTGACCGTATCGTCTGCCACACCCTCTCCCTACGATCCGTAGTGGACACATCCTATCCGCGTAGTCATGATCGTCGGGTGGCCGCTCGCAGGTCGTCGAGCATCAGCGTCCGTAGATCGTCGCGGCTCGGCATCCGGCCCATCGCCCGCAGCCGTCCGGACTGGGCTTTGCGCATGCCTTCGAGCAGCTTGCGGGCTTCGCGGGCGTTGCCGAAGTTGCGATTTCGCTCCAGGCCGGAGAAGTGCTCGTGCAACGCGGTCGGCAGCCCGGCGGCGAAGATGTAGTCGTCGTTGCGCGCGATCCGGTCGGCGATCATCACGAGCTCGTCGGGGCCGTAGTTCTCGAACTCCAGAGTCTTGGCGAACCGGGACGCCAGACCCGAGTTGGCGTCCAGAAAGTCGGACATCTCCTTGGTGTACCCGGCCACGATCACCGCGACCTGATCGCGGTGGTCCTCCATCAGCTTCACCAGGGTGTCGATCGCTTCCTGACCAAAATCGGCCGCCGCGCCACCGGCCCGGGCGAGGGTGTACGCCTCGTCGATGAACAGCACCCCGCCCATCGCCGCCTCGAAAACCGACGTCGCCTTCTCCGCGGTGTGCCCGATGTACTGTCCGACCAGGTCACGCCGGGACACCTCGCGGAACTGGCCGAGCGGCAGCACGCCGAGCGCTTTCAGCAGCTGGCCGTAGATCCGGGCGACCGTGGTCTTGCCCGTGCCCGGAGCGCCCGTGAAGATCAGGTGGTGGCTGACCGCGCCGACGCTCAGCCCGGCGCCGCGCCGCCACTCGTTCACCTGGATCTCGTCGATCAGGGAGCGGACCTCGTCTTTTACCCCGTCGAGGCCGATCATCGAATCCAATTCGGACAGCAGTCGATCCACCTCGGCGTCGTCCTGTGCGGTGGTCTTGGCCCGGGTCAGGCCGCCGCTGCCGGTCAGGTCGACGGTGGCGGTCGCTTTCTCGTCGACGTACACGGCGGGCTCGGCGGTCTGCTCCACCCGGCACTTCTCGATCGTCGCGGTGCAGCCGGGCCCGACGACGATCCCCGAACCGATCGTCTGATGCACCCAGGTCTCCACGATCCGCGGCGAGCTGCCGTGCGCCGCCACGATGCCGGCGTCACCGGTGCCGGAGATGTCGCAGCGCTCGATGACCGGCCGGCTGGACTGATAGATGTAGATGCCTCGATAACCACAATCGGCCACGGTGGTGCCTCTGATGGTGGGGTCCGCGCCGAGCCGGACGATCACCCCGTCGTCGGAGATCCCTCTGATCTCACTGGACTCGACGGTGCCGCCCGCGTCGGAGAAGACGAACCCGTACTGCGCGCGCAGAATCCTGATCTCATCGGCCTCGATCGTGGCGCCGTCGCTGGCTTGCACCCCGGCGCCGTAGCCCGCCGTGATCTCGCACTTTTTGATCGTCAGATGTCCGCTTTTGACCACGGCGGCCGGGTAGTCGCCCGAGGTGAGGCTCAATCCTTCGACGACGACCGCGCCCCCGGTGACCTCAAGCGCCGGACCATCGAGTTCGGACGCGTCAACAAGCACACCGCCGCCATCACCACCGTCGCCGCCGGCGGCTCGCAGTGTCAGTCGCCGCCCGGCTATCTCGAGCCGCTCCTTGTAGGTGCCGGGCGCGATCACGACGACCGCCCCGTCCGGCGCGACCTCCAGGGCATCGCGCAGAGTCGGATAGCTGCCGGGAACCGCCAGGGTGCTGACCACGAGCGGAACTCCTTCATGCGTCCGGTTGATCACCGTCCGGTTGCGACTCCGCACGGGGCGTGAATCGAGGCTATCGCCCCGGACCGATCATGGAGGCCCCTGTCGATCGCCACTTGCCACGATCGCGTGGGTTGAGGAGAAATAGCGCGGCCCGCGTACCCCAGCGCTGTGAAGCGCGAGGGGAACGCGGGCCGGCGGTGGGCCTGGGGTCAGCGAGGGCGCTGCTGGCGGAAAGCGCCCTTGCTGGGGCGCATGTTCTTGGGGATGGCGCCCTTCGGCATCTGCGGGCGGGCCATCAGGGCGCCGAGCCGCTTGTCGAGGGAGTTGACGTCCTTGCCGGTGAGGTTGCGCGGCAGCTTCAGCATCGTGGAACGCAACTTGCGGACCGGGAGCTGGCCCTCTTCGCTACCGATGATGTAGTCGTAGAGCGGCGCGTTGCCGATCACCTTGACGAGGCGGCGCTTCTCCTGGCCGAGCAGGGAGCGCACGCGCTGCGGGTCACCCTCGGCGAGCAGGATGACGCCGGGGCGGCCGACGATCACGTGGACCATGTCGAACTGCGTCGTGGAGCTGGCCGCGGCGCGGACCCGCCAGTCGCCGCGCATGTTCTCCATGAGCGAGGCGGCGGCGCCGGGCTGGCCCTCCGCCACGTTCATCATCGCGGTGTTCGAGCGCAGGTTGAGCACGATCAGCACGGCGAGCAGCGTGAAGAGGACGCCGACCGGGATCCAGACCCAGCCCCCGGTGAGCAGCACGACGACCACAGTCAGCGCCACCGGGATCGCAACTGCCGCGATGACCAGCGGAACGAACCATTTGTCCTGCTTTGCCGTGAACGAAAACACCTGGCCGATCTGCTTCAGGCGCTCGCGAAACGACACCTTCTCCTGGGGCTTTGCCATAGCCGCAAAGTGTAGTGGTGCTCAGGTACCTTACGGCGTCCCGGGCACCTCAGGAGTCCTCCGGTAAGGAGGGGTGGGTCCGGGAATCGGGCGTCGTACCCATGTCCGGGTCCTGCCTTCGCGCGAAGAGTCAGTGGTGCAAGAAACGCACCGATCGCGAGGAGAAGCACGATGATCCCGTTCACCAACCCCGAGATCCAGCTCGAACTCATCCGTCAGCAGGGGCAGGAGCTGGCCCGGGAGGCCGCGCAGTACCGGCGTGCGCGGGCGCTCCGGCCGGAAAAACCACGCCATTGGCCCCGATTCAAAAGGCCGTCCGGGCAGTCAGTCGCGTGATCGGGCAGGAAAATCTGTCGTACCCGCGTGGCATGCTCGACCTCATGACGGTGGGTGCCCACAGCTCGGTTCTGGTCGGCCGCGAGGCCGACCTGGCCGCGCTGCACGAGGCGCTCAAGCGTGTGCGCGGCGCCGAGCCGTCGGCCGTCCTGGTCGGCGGCGAGGCCGGCGTCGGCAAGACCCGGTTGGTCGAGGAGTTCTGCCGGTCACTGAGCGACGAACCGGTCCGCATCCTGCACGGGCAGTGCCTGGAGCTGGGTGAGGAGGGCTTGCCGTTCGCGCCGTTCGCGGCCGCGCTGCGGCAGCTGGCCCGCGGTGAGGGCCGGGGCGTCTTCGACGGGCGGGAGGCCGAGTTCGCCCGGCTGCTGCCCGAGCTCGGCCCGCCACCCGATCTCGCCGAGACCCGCCGCGGGCACCTGTTCGAGCTGGTCGGCGGGCTCTTCGCCCGGCTTGCCGAGGAGCGCCCGCTGATCCTGGCGATTGAGGACCTGCACTGGGCAGACCGGTCCACCCGCGATCTGATCGGCTACCTTCTTCGCTCGGTCCGGGTGCGGCGCCTGCTGCTGATCGCGACATATCGCACCGACGAGCTGCACCGCGGCCATCCGTTGCGGCCGTTCCTCGCCGAGCTCGACCGGGTTCGCGGCGTGCAGCGCCTCGAGGTCGACCGGCTCGGCCGCGACGGCACCGCCGAGCTGCTCGGCCACCTGCTCGGCCTGGAGCCCGACCCGCTCACCGTCGACGCGGTCTGCGAGCGGGCCCAGGGCATCCCGTTCTTCATCGAGCAGTTCGCCTCCACCGCCGACCCGCGCTGCGGCGACATCCCGGAGACGCTGCGCGACCTGCTCCTCTCCCGCGTCGACCTGCTGCCCGACGACGCTCAGCGGGTGCTGCGGGTGGCCGCGGTCGGCGGCACCAAGTTCGGCCACGAGCTGCTGGCCCGGGTCGCCGGGGTGGACGAGCCGGCGCTGGAGTCCGCACTGCGCGCCGCGGTCGCCGCCCAGCTGATCGTTTTCGATCCGGCCGGGGGTTACGAGTTCCGGCACGCCCTGGTCCGTGAGGCCGTCCACGACGACCTGCTGCCCGGCGAGCACGCCCGGCTGCACGCGCGTTACGCCGAGGTGGTCGAGGCCTCGCCGCACCTGGTCGCGCCCGACCGCGCGCCGGCCGAGATCGCCCATCATTGGCACGCGGCCCACGATCATCCCCGCGCGCTGGTTGCCGCGCGTCGCGCTGCTGATGCCGCTAGCAGCCGTTATGCGTACGCGGAGCAGGCCCGCCTCCTGGAGCGCGTGCTCGAGTTGTGGGAGCAGGTGCCCGACGCGGCCGCCCGGCTCGACACGACGCACCTGGACCTGCTGGAGGAAGCAGCGCTCGTCGCGATCGACTCCGGCGACCACATGCGGGCGCTCAGCCTGACCCGGGCGGCGATCGGCGACCTGGACTGTGAGGCGGAGCCGTTGCGCGCGGCCCGGCTGCTGATCCGCCGGGCCAAGCTGTTGCGTAACGCGGGCAAGAGCGACGGCGCGCCCGAGGCCCGCGAGGCCTACCGGCTGCTGCAGTCGGCGCCCCGCGACCTGGCCTGGCTGCAGCTGCTGGGCGACGTGGCCTACCAGATGGCCGGCATCGACGGCGACGAGGCGGGGCGGATCGCGCAGGAGATCAAGGCGGCCGCCTCCGAGTTCGGCGACGAGGCCGCACAGGTCGCCGCGGACATCACGCTCGGCCAGGTGTGCGCCGGGCGGATCGCCGCCGAGGACGGCCTGCCCGACATGTGGCGGTCGGTCGAGCGGGCCCGCGCCGCCGGCGACCTGCCGAACTTCGCTCACGCGCTGGTCAACATCTCCGACTCACTCTTCGAGCTGGGGCGTTACACGGAGTCCGCCGAGGCCGCCGCCGAGGGCATCCCGCACGCCGACCGGGTCGGCGTGAGCCGGACGACCGGGGTCTACCTCTTGGCTAACCACGCCGAGGCCCTGATGGCACAGGGCCGCTGGGACGAGGCCGACGCCTGCCTCGCCCAGGCGGCCCGGCTCGACCCACCCGGCATCCTCGCCGTGGCGTGGCTGTGGCTGCGCGCCCGGATCCGGCTGGCCCGCGGGCACGACGGGGCGGCGCCCCTGGTCAGCCGGGCCACCGGCTTCCTGGCGAAACCGTTCCTCACCGCCGAGCACCGGGTGCCGTTGCTGGAGCTGCGGATCGTCGCCGATCTGGCGTCCGGCGACGTGGCGGGTGCGAGGGCCGTCGCCCGGACAGCGGTCCATGAGCCGGGGATCCTGGAGCGGCCGCGATACGGGTGGGCGCTGCTGATCGCGGCAGCCCGGGTGGCCGGCGACGACGAGACGCGCGCGGCGATCCGCGAGACGGCGGCGGTGCTGCCGGCCCGCTATCCGGCCGAGCTGGCTTCCGCGGCAGAGGTGGCAGCACTCCTGAGCAGCGAGCCGACCCATGCCGCCGGCGAGCATGATGCCGGGCGGGCCGCACAGGGCGGGGATCGTGATGCCTGGCGGACCGCACAAGGCGGCTCGGTGGCTGACTCGGCGGCTTTGTGGGCTGCGGCGGTTGCTGCCTGGCGGGTTGACGGGCAGCGGTTTCAGCTGGCCGGGGCTCTGCTGGCCTACGCCGAAGCGGTGGCCGCTGATCGGCCGGCGGCTTCCGAGGCGCTCGGTGAGGCGGCCGAGATCGCCGGGCAGCTCGGTGCCGCGCCACTGCTCGCGGCCGTTGATGTGCTGGGCCGGCGGCTCGGGGTCCGCCTCGGCGGCCGAGGCACCGGGATCCGGCCCGGCGGCAGCCGAGGCTCCGGGGTCCGCCTCGGCGGCGGCCGAGGCGCTGGGGCAGCCGAGACGCCAGGACGTCCGGGACACCCCGCGCCTGCTGACGTGCTCACCTCGCGGGAGCGGGAGGTGTTGCGGCTCGTGGCCGAGGGCCAGAGCAACAGCCGGATCGCCGCGCAGCTGTTCATCTCACCGAAAACGGCGAGCGTGCACGTCTCCCGCATCATCGCGAAACTCGAGGTCAGCAACCGGGGTGAGGCAGCGGCGGTGGCCCGCAGGCTGGGTTTACTGGATTCCTAAAGAGCGGCCGGGTGACCTCCGATACATAGGGCTGAAGCCCTTCACCCCTTCGGAGGCCGATCGTGGACAACGCTCTCGACATGACGTACCAGGTTGTTGAAGCCCTGTTCGGGCCGGACTCCGCTGTGCCCTGGTGGGCCTGGGTCGCGCCCTTCGTGCTGATCTTCGCGAACCAGCTGATGCCGATGGTCGCCCCCGACCCGGCGGGCGCCGGCTCCGGGAAGAAGGGCAAGAAGTCGAAGAAGTAACGAAAGCCCCGGAAGCTGGGCAGCTTCCGGGGCACTCGTGCGAAAAACGTGTCAGCCTCGGGCGTCGAGGGCCTGCTTGTAGAGGCGGCCCGCCCGGTACGACGAACGGACCAGCGGCCCGCTCATCACGCCGGCGAAGCCGATCTGCTCGGCCTCCTCGCGCAGCTCGACGAACTCCTCCGGCTTCACCCAGCGCTCGACCGGGTGGTGGCGGGGTGTCGGGCGAAGGTACTGCGTGATGGTGATCAGCTCGCAGCCGGCCGCGTGCAGGTCGCGCAGCGCCGCCGAGATCTCGGAGCGCTCCTCGCCCATGCCCAGGATCAGGTTGCTCTTGGTGACCAGCTCGGCCTTGCGGGCCTGGGTGATCACGTCGAGGGATCGTTCGTAACGGAAGCCGGGACGGATCCGCTTGAAGATGCGCGGGACCGTCTCGACGTTGTGCGCGAGCACCTCGGGCGCTGAGCCGAAGACCTCGGCGAGCTGCGTCGGGTCCGCGTTGAAGTCGGGGATCAGCAGCTCGACGCCGCAGCCCGGCTGAAGTTTGTGGATCTGGCGGACGGTCTCCGCGTAGAGCCAGGCGCCACCGTCGGGCAGGTCGTCGCGGGCGACGCCGGTGACCGTGGCGTACCGCAGGCCCATCGTGGCGACGGACTCGCCGACGCGGCGGGGCTCGTCGGCGTCGAACTCGGCCGGCTTGCCGGTGTCGATCTGGCAGAAGTCACAGCGGCGGGTGCACTGGTCACCGCCGATCAGGAAGGTGGCCTCGCGGTCTTCCCAGCACTCGTAGATGTTCGGACAGCCGGCTTCCTGGCAGACCGTGTGCAGGCCCTCTTTCTGGACGAGGCCACGCATCTGCGTGTATTCAGGCCCCATCTTCGCCTTGACTTTGATCCACGGCGGCTTCCGCTCGATGGGAGTTTCGGCGTTGCGCGCCTCGATGCGCAGCATGCGGCGGCCCTCGGGAGCAATAGTCACAACCCGAGATTACGCCCGAGACAGCCGGTCGTATCGCGTGGGCGACGAGGCTCACGTAGCCGTTTCTGTGAGAGCGATCACGGTAAGCGCAGCAAAATCGGATGCGCCCCTGGAAGCACCCCGTTAACCTTCCGGTCACGGCAGTGATGGGACCGAGTACCGCTCCGATCCGCCGGCCGAGAGAGCCACCGACAGCTGTGATGGTGGCCCGACGCCGGAGCGCGAAGACACCCCTGAGCCGAGCAAGACCAAGAGGCGCCCGCGACAAGCGGGCGTGAAGGTGTGGTGGCACCGCGAGGATCCCGCTCGCCCACACCTCCCTGGGGCCGCGTTGCAGCACCTAGAGGAGGTAACCCGCGATGCAACGCATCCTCTCCACCGAACTCGCCGCGCACGAAGGCGAAAAAGTCACCATCGCCGGCTGGGTCCATCGAGTACGGCAGCTGAAAAAAGTGGCGTTCCTGATCGTCCGCGACGCCGCCGGGTTCAGTCAGGTGATCATGACGGAGGCGCCGGAGCAGCTCACCGAGGGCAGTGTCGTCGAAGTGACGGCCACGGTCACGGCCAACGAGCAGGCGCCGGGTGGCGTCGAACTGACCGGTCCGGAGATTGCGATCTTGAGCCGTGTCGACGTACCCCTGCCGTTTGAACTGCATCGACCCGCGCTGAGCGCGGGCCTTCCCGCCCAGCTGGACCATGCCGCGCTGGCGTTGCGGCATCCGGCGCGCGCGCGGAACCTGCGAATCGCCGCCGCCGCGACCGCCGGGTTCCGCAAGGCCCTCGAAGCGCAGCGGTTCATCGAGATCCAGACGCCGAAGATCGTCGAGTCGGCGACCGAGTCCGGCGCGAACGTGTTCAAACTGGACTACTTCGGACGGCCCGGTTATCTGGCGCAGTCGCCGCAGTTCTACAAGCAACTCATGGTCGGCGTCTTCGAGCGGGTCTTCGAGGTCGGGCCGGTGTTCCGCGCCGAGCCGAGCGACACGGCGCGGCACCTCGCGCAGTACACGTCACTCGACGCGGAGATGGGTTTCATCACCGACCACCGCGACGTCATGGCCGCTCTGCGCGACACCCTCGCCGGGATGTTCGAGGAGATCACCACGCGGACCGGCTTCGTGCCTCCGCCGGTGCCGGCCGAGATCCCGGCGGTGCACTTCGCCGAGGCGTTGCGCATCGCGGGCGCGCCCGCGGACGAGCCGGACCTCGCCCCGGCGCACGAGCGGGCCCTCGGCGAGTGGGCGCTGCGCGAGCACGGTTCCGAATTCGTCTACGTGACCGGCTATCCGATGCGCAAGCGGCCGTTCTACACGCATCCGTCCGCCGACCCTCGGTACTCGAACGGCTTCGACCTGCTCTTCCGCGGCCTGGAGATCGTCACCGGCGGCCAGCGGCTGCATCGTTACGACGACTACGTGAAGGCGCTGGAAGGCGAGTCCCTGGAGCCCTACCGCGGCTACCTCGACGGTTTCCGTTACGGCATGCCACCGCACGGCGGATGGGCGATCGGCCTGGAACGCCTGGTCGCACGCCTGGTCGGCGCCGCCAACGTGCGCGAGGTGACGGCCTTCCCCCGCGACCTGCAGCGGCTCGCACCCTGACGCGGGTCATTCCAGGAGCTCCGGTCACGCTTACGCTTTTGTACGCGTGACCGGGGCCCGACAAACGCATCAACGGCCGCACCGGGCCTACACCGCGACCAATTGCCCACTCCCGGCCGCTGCGCGCCCACCGGCGACGGCTGCCGGGTCAAGGTCCCGCCCACCAGCACCCCCCAAACACAGACAACCCGCGCGGACCACGCCGACCGCGCCGACTGCGCTGACCGTGCCGGCGGAGCTGACGTGCTGGCTGTGCTGACGGCGCTGGCCGCGCTGACCGTGCTGGCGCACCGACCGTGTGTCGAATTGGGGTGCGGATTGCGCCCAAAGTCGACACGGTGGCTTCGTTTGTGAGCTGTGTGTCGAGTTGAGGTGCGGATTGCGCCCAAAGTCGACACGCTGGCTTCGTTTGGTCCGCCCTCAGTCCTTCCGTGGCGATCGTGGTCCCCCAACCACACCCCGACGGGAACCAAGGCCCAAGATCGCGCAGGCCAGACGAGTGTGTCGATTTCGGGTTCGATACGCGCCCCAACTCGACACGCACCCTGCGAATCGCCTGCCCGTGTCGATTTTGGGTTCGATACGCGCCCTAACTCGACACACACCGGGCGGGGCGCTCGCGGTTTGATGCGCCCGGCGCTGCCCGGCGCTGCCCGGCGCTGCCCGGCGCTGCCCGGCGCTGCCCGGCGCTGCCCGGCGCTGCCCGGCGGGCGGACCGGATTCGGTTGCGGCGAACCGGCTGCTGGGGCGAGCCGTCGCTCAGATAGGTCATCGGGCTCTATGAGGTGTCTGAGCTACGGCTCGTCCCCACGGCGACGAAAACTTGCGGCGGCAGAACACGCCCGACCGCGGTTCCAACTCACGCAGCCCTCGCTGAGCAGCTACCGCAATTGACCAGCGGGCCCACAGCCGGGCCAGCGGGCCACAGCCGGGCCGGCTGTGGCCAGCAGCGCCACAGCCGGGCAGCCGGGCCGCAGCCGGGCCAGCAGCGACAGCCCGCTGGGTCGGATCTTGTGTGCGGGGGTGGGGCTAGAGGAGCACTGCCAGGGTTACCACGGCGACGATGGTGAACGGGACGATGGTGGTGATGACCAGGATCGTCCAGGCGACGGGGTGGCCGAAGTTGAGCGCCACCCCACCACCCTGTTTCGGGACGAAGACCCGCTTGTCACGGGGATCGCGGTAAAGAGCCATCAGAACAGCGTAGGCAGGTGCCGCTCGACGACCGGGAGCACCTCGGCCACCGTGATCGGGCGGCCGGCCTCAGCGCTCAGTGAGGTCACGCCGGCGTCGCGGATGCCGCACGGGATGAAGTTGTTGAAGTTCTGCAGGTCGCAGTCGCAGTTCAGTGCGAAGCCGTGCAGGGTCACGCCACGGGCGACGCGGATGCCGATCTGGGCGATCTTGCGGTCGAGGCCGCCGTCAGTTGCTCGGACCCAGGCGCCGCTGCGGCCCTCGACCCGCTCCGCGATGACGCCGAACTCGGCGCACACGTCGATCAGCAGCTGCTCGGTGCGGCGGACGTAGGCCACCACGTCGACCGGGTCCGGCAGTTTCAGGATGGGGTAACCGACCAGCTGGCCCGGACCGTGCCAGGTGATCTTGCCGCCGCGGTCGACGTCGACGACGGGTGTGCCGTCGAACGGCCGGTCGGCGGCCTCGGTGCGTTTGCCCGCGGTGTAGACGCTCGGGTGCTCCAGCAGCAGGATCGTGTCCGGCCGGGAACCATCGGCGACAGCCTCGTGGACACGCTTCTGCTCTTCCCACGCCTGGACGTAATCGACCAGACCGGGTCGGAGGACGGTCAGCACATCAGTAGTCACAGCAGCCAGCGTACTCACTTACTGACCGGGTCGACTCCCGGGCGGATCCGCCACAGGAGCACGTCGTCGACCCGCTCGGGCTCGCCGAACAGCTGGATCGCGGCCGTCTTCACGGCTTCCCGGAACAGGATCTTGTGATCCGACCCGGTGATCTCGTCGGCCAGGAAGATCGCCTCGACATCCCAGTACGCGAGGTCGGACCGGGCGCGTTCCCGATCGGCGTTGGTGAGCCGTGGAACGTACCCATAAAGTGCCGCTCGGGTGAACAGCCAGTCGGTGGAGAGCGGCGGGGCGCCGATCCGCCCCATCTCCTTGCGACCCTCCTCGCCGGTGGTCATCGGGCCGAGGAAGTACCCGTCCGGGATCCGGAACTGCGCGCCGCCGCGGGCCATCGTGTACGCCTGCCAGCGCTGACCGTCCGCGTGCACGTTCAGCGCGAACGGCAGCGCGGTGAGCACGCCGCCCTCGGTGACGTACTGCTGCCAGGTGCCGTTCGCGATGAAGTCCGGCTCGGTGGCGCGGTCCTGGACGCGTACCGGAAGCGGGAAGATCGGGATGAGG
Organism: Actinoplanes lutulentus; assembly: GCF_003259845.1. Classification (GTDB taxonomy): domain Bacteria; phylum Actinomycetota; class Actinomycetes; order Mycobacteriales; family Micromonosporaceae; genus Actinoplanes; species Actinoplanes lutulentus. The sequence continues at coordinate 235,452 of NZ_QLMJ01000004.1, read as the reverse complement.
CTCACCGCGATGGCGGCCCAGAGGCCGATCCGGGTGTTCTTGGTTTCCCGGCCGCGCAGCAGGTCGTCGACCAGGAACGCGAGCAGGATCCCGAAGACGCCGACCAAGGCGAGCGCGAACCGCAGCGGCAGCGCCGAGTCGAACAGCGGCACGTAGGCCAGCGCGGCGTAGGGGAGCGGGATGGGCAGCTCAGCGCCCATCCAGTTCAGCCGCGGGCCCCAGGAGAGGACCAGGAACACCGCACCGGTCACGCCCACCGCGCGCAGCGTGGCGCGGCGGCCGGGCTCCGCCCGCCGCCAGAGGATCACAAAAGCGACAAGCATCAAGATCAGCAACGGTACGCCGAAGAAGGACGTCTCCTCGGTCCGATTGGGGCCGAGCTCGGAGCCGAGTCCGAACAGTGCCGCCACCGACCGGCTCGGGAAGGCGAGGTAAGCCGCTACGTCCTCGACGAAGTACCGCTGGTTGAAGCCGGTGCCGGAGAACGACTGCGGCCCGGCGAAGTGCATGTAGAGCGGGTACGCCAGCAGCGCACCGGCCACCGTGGCGGCCACACCGAGCGCTTTCAGAACCGTCCGGACCGCGGCGATCGCCTCGTGCTTGACCGCCTTGGCGAACGACCACACGGCGATGAACACGCCGCTCGCGATCGCGGTGAAGAACAGGCCCTCCGGCGCGATCGAGAAGCCGACCGCGAGGCAGACGCCGAGCAGCAGGCCGTTACGCAGCCAGCGGCCCTCCTCGCGCAGTTTCATCACCCGCCACAGCACGAACGGGGCGACCCAGCCGGCCGACCAGTTCAGGTGACCGTTCGCATGCGAGACGAAGCCGGGCGCGAACCCGCAGAACAGGCCGGCCAGCCCGGCGGCGATCGGGCTCACCGCGAGCCAGCGGCGGAAGAACAGGTACCACGCGAAGGCCGACCCGGCGAGGTTGAGCGTGAGGATCGTCACGAATGTGACCTGCGGCCCGGCCACATGGGTCAGCGGAGCGAAGAGAACCGAGTACACCGTGATCGACGTGTTCGCCGCGAGGTTCACCCCGAGCGGCGCGTTCATCATGTCGGTGAAGTACGGGTTGGCGCCGTTGCTCAGCATGTAGACGCCGTAGCCCAGCAGCCACTCGAACCATGCCTGGTCACCGACGTTGTCGGAGAGAACATGCTGGTACGGCGCGCGCCACAGCCCGCTCGTCACATAGACGGCGAGCGCCAGAGCGATCACGGCGACGGTCAGATGCGCACGCCACGGCCGAGATCTCGGCGGTGACGCCGCGGAGTCGGACGGGGGATCGGCGGACGCGGCGGGGGCGGGGGCGGTTACGGACATCAGCGGCAGGTTAGCAAGAGCGACCCCGCAATCAGGGGGCCATCACTGCCTTCATGGCCAACGCTCAGGTAACCGTTGCGTGATCGGGTCGCAGCGCGGCCGACAGAGCACCCTCGATCGTCGGGTACGCCCACGCGAAACCGGCGCCGGACAGCACTCCCGGCAGGATCCGCTGGCTGCGCTGAGCCTCACCGGCGAGCTCGCCGAGAACCAGGTCCAGCGCCGGGCCGGGCACCGCCAGCAGGGCCGGCCGGTTCAGCGTCCGGGCGAAGGCCTTGGTGAAGTCGATGTTGCGGACCGGGTTGGGCGCGACGATGTTGACCGGGCCGGCCACGTCCTCACGCTCCAGCAGGAACTCGGCCGCGTTGAGCCAGTCGGCGAGCGCCACCCAGGCCATCCACTGCTGTCCGCCGCCGATCCGGGCGCCCGCGCCCATCTTGAACGGCAGCAGCAGCGGCTTGATCAGCGAGCCGCCCGCATCGATCGCCGGCGCGGTACGCAGCAGCACCACCCGGACACCGGCGTCCTCGGCGGGACGGGCGGCGGCTTCCCAGACCCGGCACAGGTCGGCCAGGAACGTGGAACCGGCCGAGGCGTCCTCGGTGACCGCCTGTTCGCCCGTCTCGCCGTACCAGCCGGTGGCGGAGGACTGGAGCAGGGTGCGGGGGCGATCGGCCTCCGGAAGCTGTGTCAGGGCGCGCGCGATGGTGCCGGTGGTGTTGAGCCGGCTGTCGCGCAGGACCCGCTTGTAGCGCGCTGTCCAGCGGTGGTCGCCGATGTTCGCCCCGGCCAGGTTGATCACCGCGTCGGCGCCGGCCAGCACCGAGAGGTCCAGCCGGCCCTGCGCTGGGTCCCAGGTGGCCTCGTCGGGACGTTGGGTCGGTCGGCGTACCAACCGGGTGATGTCGTGGCCGCTCTGGCGCAGCCGGTCCACGAGCCTGGTGCCGAGGAAGCCTGAGGCACCCGCCATGACGATCCGCATGTGCTGATTCTTTCCCGAAGATCTCTCACCGCAAAACAAACCGGGGGCACACCTTTCGGTATGCCCCCGGTCACACGTGCTGTTTACAGACCGAGATCGGCCTCGAAGTGGCCGCCTTCCAGCCGCTCCTTGAGCGTGCCGAGGAAGCGGGCCGCGTCCGCGCCGTCCACGATCCGGTGGTCGTAGCTGAGCGCGAGGTAGACCATCGAGCGCGGCGCGATGATCTCGCCGAGCTCCGGGTCGTTCACGATCACCGGGCGCTTGACGACCGCGCCGAGGCCGAGGATGCCGACCTGCGGCTGGTTGATGATCGGGGTGTCGAAGAGCGCACCCCGGCTGCCGGTGTTGGTCAGCGTGAAGGTGCCGCCGCCGATCTCGTCCGGGCCGATCTTGTTGTTGCGGGTCCGGTCCGCGAGGTCCGCGATCCGCTTGGACAGCCCGGCCAGGTTCAGGTCGCCGGCTTCCTTGATGACCGGGACGACCAGGCCCTTCGGCGCGTCCACCGCGATGCCCAGGTGCTCCGAGCCGTGGTAGGTGACCGTGCCGGCCTCGACGTCGATCGAGGAGTTGACCACCGGGTGCTGCTGCAGCGCCTCGACCGTGGCCAGGGCGAAGAACGGCAGGAAGGTGAGCTTCACGCCGTGCTTGGCCTGGAAGTCGGCCTTCGCCTTGTTCCGCAGGTTGGCGATCTTGGTGACGTCCACCTCGACGACCGTGGTGAGCTGCGCCGAGACCTGCAGCGACTCGACCATGCGCCGGGCGATCGTGGCGCGGATGCGGGTCAGCTTCTCGGTGCGGCCACGCAGCGGGCTGGGCTCCGCCTTGGCCGGAGCGGCCTTGGCGGGGGCAGCGGCCGGGGTGGCAGCGGGCGCCGGAGCGGCGGCAGCGGCCTTGGCGGCAGCGGCCTTCTCAGCGGCGTCCAGCACGTCCTGCTTGCGGATGCGGCCACCGACACCGGTGCCGGCGAGCGAGGACAGGTCCACGCCCTTCTCGGCGGCCAGCTTGCGGACCAGCGGCGTCACGTAACCGGCGTCGCCGGCGCCGTTCGACTTGACCGTCTCGGCGGCCGGAGCGGCCGGCTGGGACGGGGCCGGGGTGGCCGGCTTGGCCTCGGCGGCCGGAGCCAGCTGCGGTGCCGGGGCCGACTCGATCCGCGGCTGAGGTGCGGGCTGCGCCGGCGCCTCCTGCTTGGGCTCGGGCTTCGGCTCCGCCTTGGGCTCGGGCTTCGGCTCGGGCTTCGTCTCGGCGGCGGGCGCGGAGCCCGGCGTACCGATGATGGCGAGCTCGGCGCCGACGTCGGCGGTCTCGTCCTCGGCGACCTTGATCTCCAGGACGGTGCCGGCGACGGGCGACGGGATCTCGGTGTCGACCTTGTCGGTGGAGACCTCGAGCAGCGGCTCGTCGACCTCGATGGTTTCGCCGACCTGCTTGAGCCAGCGGGTCACGGTGCCCTCGGTGACGCTCTCACCGAGTGCGGGCATCTTGACCGCGGTGCCCTCGGCGGAACCACCGGACGGGGCCGCCGTCTGCGGGGCGGAGGCCTCCTCCTCGACCGGCTTCTCGGTCGACGGGGTGTCGAGAGCAGCGGGCTCGGGCTCCGGCTCGGCCTCTTCCTGCTGGGCCGGGGCGGGAGCGGCTTCGCCGGCGTCCTCGCCGTCACCGGCGATGACAGCGAGCTCGCTGCCGACGTCGGCGGTCTCGTCCTCGCCCACCACGATCCGGGTCAGCACGCCCGCCGCTGGCGACGGGATCTCGGTGTCGACCTTGTCGGTGGAGACCTCGAGCAGCGGCTCGTCCGCCTCGACCCGCTCGCCCTCCTGCTTGAGCCAGCGGGTGACGGTGCCCTCGGTGACACTCTCTCCCAGCCGCGGCATGGTTACCGATACCGGCATTTTTCCCCAAACTCCTTAACGCGATGAACGTGCAGATCAGCTGTGCGCGTGCAGGGGCTTGCCCGCGAGCGCGAGGAAGGCCTCGCCCAGCGCCTCGTTCTGCGTCGGGTGGGCGTGTACGAGCTGGGCGACCTCCTCGGGGAAGGCCTCCCAGTTGTAGATGAGCTGCGCCTCGCCGACGAGTTCACCCATCCGGGCGCCGACCATGTGGATGCCGACGACCGGGCCCTCGTTGACCCGGACCAGCTTCACGAAGCCCGCGGTCTTCAGGATCTGGCTCTTGCCGTTGCCGCCGAGGTTGTAGTTGTACGACGAGATCTTGTCGGCGCCGTACTTCTCCTTGGCCTTCGCCTCGGTGAGGCCCATCGAGGCCACCTCGGGGTCGGAGTAGGTGACGCGCGGGATGCCGGCCTCGTCGATCACGGCCGGGTTCAGACCGGCGATCTCCTCGGCGACGAAGATGCCCTGCTGGAAGCCGCGGTGCGCGAGCTGCAGACCGGGGACGATGTCGCCGACGGCGTAGATGTTGCCGACGCCGGTGCGCAGACGCTCGTCGACGATCACGAAGCCGCGATCGAGGGTGATGCCCTGCTGCTCGTACCCGAGGTTGGCGGTGACCGGGCCGCGGCCGACCGCGACCAGAAGGACCTCGGCCTCGATGGTCTCGCCGCCGGCGATGGTCACCTTGACACCGTTCTCGGTGTTCTCGACCTTCTCGAACGGCTTGCCGACCTTGAAGTTGATCTTGCGCTTCCGGAAGGCGCGCTCGACCTGCTTCGAGATCTCCTCGTCCTCGGCGGCGACCAGTCGGGGCAGGGCCTCGATGATGGTGACGTCGGCGCCGAACGACTTCCAGACGCTGGCGAACTCGACGCCGATCACGCCGCCGCCCAGCACGATCGCCGAGGCCGGTACGCGGTCCAGCTTCAGAGCGTGCTCGCTGGTGAGCACCCGCTTGCCGTCGACCTCGAGGCCGGGCAGCGAGCGCGAGTACGAGCCGGTGCCGAGGATGATGTTGCGTCCGGTGTAGCGCTGGCCGGCAACCTCCACGGTGTCCTTGCTGACGAGCTTGCCCTCGCCGGCGACGACCGTGATGTTCTTGTTGTGGCCGAGGAGGCCGGTGAGGCCCTTGTAGAGGCGGCTGACGACGCCGTCCTTGTACGCGTTCACCCCGGCCATGTCGATGCCGACAAGATCTGCCTTGACGCCGAACTGCTCGCTCTCGCGAGTCTGGTCCGCGATCTCGGCGGCGTGCAGCAGCGCCTTGGTCGGGATGCAACCGCGGTGCAGGCAGGTGCCGCCCAGTTCGGACTTGTCGATCAGGGCTACCGAGAGGTTGAGCTCGGCCGCACGCAACGCGGCCGCGTACCCACCGCTACCGGCGCCGAGAATGACGATGTCGAAGGTTTCGCCGTTGGGCTGGCTCACGTTGACTCCAGTGGTCGCATCGTCTCCGTGTGGGTCACACAATGGAAACGGTCACAGTCCCGTCACTGACATCTTGTCACTTGCGGACCCGGTCAATGCAGTCAGGTGCCCCTGGACTCGGCGCGTCGCCGTACGCTTGGCGGATCGTACGCGGGGAGGCACAGTGGCTTGGTTTCGGCGACGTCGGAGTTCCGGTGGCCCCAGCGGCCGGCCGGTGAACCAGGCAGATCTGCAACATCTTACGGAATTCGTACGCTCCAGGCGCGGTGTTGAGGCATTCATCGAACCGCAGACCACAGTGACCGAGACCACCGTGTTGCTTGTCGCACACGACGGCGAGTGGACCCGGCGCCGGATCGAATCACCGGAGATCGCCCGGCGGTTCGCCCACCAGCTCTCGATGCCGATCTACGACGTCAAGCTGATGGGCTACCCGCAGCGGATGCGTGATTACAACGAGCGGCAGAAACGTCTCTAGAGCTCGTCGATGAGCTGGAGGAACGTGCGGATCGGCACGCCGGTGCCGCCCTTCGTCCAGTAACCGTTCGGCTCACCGGTGTGATAGCTCGGGCCGGCGATGTCGATGTGCGCCCACTCGACACCCTCGGTGACGAACTCCCGCAGGAACACGCCGCCCTGGAGCATGTGGCCGGCCCGGTCCAGGTTCGCGTTCGTCTGGCAGATGTCGGCGATCTCCGACTCCATGCCCTTGCGGACGTCGTCCGGCAGCGGCATCCGCCACGCCGGCTCGCCGACCGCCGCGCCGGCCGCCTCGACCAGCGCGGTCGCCTCGTCCGAACCCATCAGGCCGGAGATCCGCTTGCCCAGCGAGATCACCTGCCCGCCGGTCAGAGTGGACGCCTCGAACAGGTAATCGGTGCCGTCGGCGCAGGCCCGCGCCATCGCGTCACCGAGCACCATCCGGCCCTCGGCGTCGGTGTTGAAGACCTCGACCCGCTTGCCGTTGAACATCGTGATCACGTCACCCGGCCGGTACGCCGACCCGGACGGCATGTTCTCGGCGATCGCGAGATAACCGGAGACCGCGACGCCCGGCTTGATCGCGGCGATCGCGAGCAGCGCGGAGGCGACGGCGGCCGCACCGGCCATGTCGGACTTCATCTCCCACATGCCGGCCGACGGCTTGATGCTGACGCCGCCGGTGTCGAACGTGATGCCCTTGCCGACCAGCGCGACCCGCTTCGGGTCGGTGACGCCCTCCGGCGTGTAGGTGAGCTTCACCAGCCGCGGCGGGGCCTCGGAACCCTGGCCGACCGCCACGATGCCGCCGTAACCGCCGGCCTTGAGCTGCTCGAAGTCGAGGACCTCGACCTCCAGGCCGGTGCCCTCGGCCTCGGCGACGACACGGTCGGCGAAGTCGGCCGGGCGCAGTACGTTCGGCGGCTCGTTGACCCAGTCGCGGGTCAGCCGCACGGCGCGGGCGACCACCTCGGCGCGGCGTACCTCGGCGAGCGCGGTCTCGTCGGACGCGTCCGGCACCTGCACCTGGAGCGCGGCGACCGGGTCGCGGCGGTTCTTCTGCGGCTTCGTCTTGTAACCGGCGAACCGGTATCCGCCGAGCAGCGCGCCTTCCAGCACGGCGCGCAGCACCGGCGCGGCGTCCTCGTCGGCGGACGGCAGGGCCAGCGCGACCGTACCGCTGCCGGCGAGCGCGCGGACCGCAGCGCCGGCGCCGCGACGCAGGGTCTCCAGGTCGGGGGCGGGGCCGGTCGGCTCGTTGCCGAGGCCGACGGCGATCAGCAGGGGCGCGGCGACCGTGCCGAGCGTGGCGAGCTTCGTCACCTCACCGGGGGCGCCGCTCGCGCCGAGCAGAGCCAGCGTCGCGGTCAGCTTGCCGTCGAACGCCGCGGCGATGCTCTCGGCGCCGGCGGCGGGCAGCAGCGCGCCGTCCTCCTCGGGCTGGCTGTGCAGGCCGATGACGATGGCATCGACCGCCAATTCGGCCGGGTCGGTGTCGACCAGGCTGAGGCTGGGCTGGGTCACTCGGGCACTCCGGGACGTCGGGGCCGGGCGCCACCGGTGGGCGCGCTCCCGGCTGGTGGGAAAGCAAGTAGCTGTCCCCGCGACTCTAACCAGCCCCAAGGTCACCGGTAAGTTGAGTCTCATGTCTGCCGAGCTTCTCCACTCTCCGCTGCACGAACGCCACGCCGCGCTGGGCGCGAAGTTCGCCGCCTTCGGCGGCTGGGACATGCCGCTCGAATACGCCGGCGGCGGCGTTCTGCGCGAGCACGCCGCGGTCCGCGAAGGCGTCGGTGTCTTCGACGTCTCCCACCTCGGCAAGGCCCAGGTACGCGGCGCCGGCGCAGCCGATTTCGTGAACTCCTGCCTCACCAACGACCTGGGCCGCATCCAGCCCGGCCAGGCGCAGTACACGCTCTGCTGCGACTCCTCCGGCGGCGTGGTGGACGACCTGATCGCGTACCTGTACGGCGACGACCACGTCTTCCTGATCCCGAACGCGGCGAACACGGCCGAGGTCGTCCGCCGCCTCGTCGAGGCCGCGCCGGACGGCATCACGGTCACCGACGAGCACCGCTCGCACGCGGTCCTGGCCGTGCAGGGCCCGCAGTCCGCCGAGGTCCTCGCGAAACTCGGCCTGCCGACCGCGCACGACTACATGTCGTTCGAGACCGCCACGCTCAACGGCGCCGAGCTGATCGTCTGCCGCACCGGATACACCGGCGAGCACGGTTACGAGCTGGTGGTCGGCTGGGACGACGCCGTCGCGGTCTGGGACGCGCTGATCGACGCCGGCGTGCGCCCCTGCGGCCTCGGCGCCCGCGACACGCTGCGGACCGAGATGGGTTACCCGCTGCACGGCCAGGAACTCTCCCTGGAGATCTCCCCGGTGCAGGCCCGCTCCGGCTGGGCAGTCGGCTGGACCAAGCCCGCCTTCTGGGGCCGGGACGCGCTCATCGCGGAGAAAGCCGCCGGACCCCGCCGCCGGCTCACCGGTTTGGAGATCACCGGCCGCGGGATCCCGCGCGGTCACATGCATGTGTACGCGGGGGAGCGCGACCTGGGTGAGACCACCAGCGGCACGTTCTCGCCGACGAAGAAGGTGGGCATCGCCCTGGCGCTGCTCGACACGTCGGCCGGCCTGACCGAGGGCGACGTCGTCGAGATCGACATCCGCGGCCGCCGCGTCGAGGCCAAGCTGGTCAAGCTGCCGTTCGTGACCCCGTCGGTCCGCTGATTTCAGCCCAGGGTCAGGGCGATCAGGGCCACCGTCGTGGCTGACTCGACTGCTGCTCCGAGGACGTCGCCGGTGATGCCGCCGAATCGGCGTACACAATGGCGCACGAGAAGGACCACGACGGTGAGTGCGGCGGCGACGGCGAGGGGCCCCTGCCAGGGACGGCCCGGTGTCGCGGCAGTCGCGAGAGCGGCGACGGCGGCCGCGGCCGTCAGGACCACCGGGAGCGGCACAGTGGACGCGACCATGGCGCCCAGGCCTTCCGGGCGGGCGGCTTCCACTCCCTTGCGGCAGGCGACCGTGATGGCGAGGCGGCCGGTGGCCCAGGCGGTGATGACGGCGAGGGCGCCGGCTTCGGTGAGCGCGGCGGCCTGAATCAGCAGGGTGGTCGCGACCGCCGCCACGCCGAACGGTCCGATGTCTGCTTTTTTCATGATTTCTAGGGCTTTATCGCCGGAGCGATAGGACCCCAGCGCGTCCACCGTGTCGGCCAGGCCGTCCAGGTGCAGCCCGCGGGTCAGCAGCGCGCCGGCCGCGACCGTCACGCCGGCCGCGACCAGAGCGGGCGATCCGAGCGCCCGGAGACCCTCGGAGACGCCCGCGAGAGCCACGCCGATCATCGCGCCCACCAGAGGGGCCAGCGACATCGCCACGGCGGCTGTGGGGCGGTCCCAGCGACTGGCCCGCAGCGGCAGAACGGTCAGCGTGGTGATCGCGAGCCGGAGCCCGTCAAACAACCTCGTGATCCGCCATCATCCCCGGGTGCACCGGAAGGATCGAGGCCAGACCGATCGCGGTACGCAACGCCGGCAGCACCGCGAGAGCGTTGGCACCCTCGCCCAGGTCCAGGCCGATCTGCAGCACCGGCGTCAGGCCCAGCACGTCGGCGCCCTGCTTGACCAGCGCGAGCGTGCCCGCCTCCGGCAGCAGGCACCAGTGCCGGGTCTGGCTCGCCAGGTCCCGGGCGACCAGGCCGGCCGCGATGCCGAGCGGGCCGTCCAGCAGCACCGGGATGCGGCGGGCGGCCGCGCCGAGCAGCACGCCGGTCGCCACGGCCAGGGCCGGGCCGCCGAGTTCGCGCAGGATGTCGTTGGCGCCACGGGGTTCCTGGCGGATGCGGTGCAGGGCGTCGCGTACCGCCGCGCAGCGGACCATCCAGGCGTGGTCGTCGTACCGGCCGCCGGGCACCAGCACCCGGGGCAGCATCGCGACCGGCTCGGCGCCGGTCGTGGCGGAGAGCACCGCGGTGGCGACCGCTTCCAGGCCGGCGCCCAGGCCGGCCAGCACGATCGCGTCCTTGCCCGCGTCGGCGGCGGCGTCGGCGAGCTGCCAGCCCTGACGCAGCGAGGCTTCGACCGTCTCGTCGCCGGTGACCGGGCCGTCCTCCATGGCGCCGGCCGCTCCGGCACGCAGCACCGAGATGTCCGCGCCGGCCTCACCGGCGAGCCGGCCCAGCAGGCCGGTGCCCAGTTCGGCCTCGGTGACCCGGCGTTCGATGTCGGCCAGGTCGCTTCCGGCGGTGGCGTCACCCTCGTGGCCGCCGGCGATCAGCACGACCCGGACCGCGGACCACGGCCGTGGTGTCGTGGTGTCCTGGGTGGCGGCGGCGAACTCGACGGCCTCGGCCAGCGCGCCGATGCCGGCGCCGGGCAGGTCCAGGGTGCCGAGGCGTTCCCGGGCGTCCGGGCCGGCGTCGCTGCTGGGCAGGGGGAGGTCCATGCCGGGGGCGATCTCGGTGAGACCGGAGTAGATGAGCGGGAGAGTCATGGTGGCGCCGGAGAGAGCGGCGCTCAAATTCGCGGTCGGTTCTTCTTCGGCCGGCTCTTCTTTGGCCGGTGTCACGACCACCGGCGTCCGCACCGGCGGGGGAGGCGGGGCCGGCGTGGCCGCTGCCACCGGCTGCGCCGGCTTCGGCTCGAGACGCTCGGCCGGGATCTCCCTCTTCAGCCACGTCGTCTGCCCGGCCACCACAAGCGCCACGCCGTCGCACGCGCTCGCGAGTGCCTGGTTCGTCACACCCAGCGCGTCAGCGAACGCCCGCCCGATCGGCGTGACCGGCACCAGCGACAGACCCACCTCGGGACTCACCAGCACGACACGCGCCGCACACCCGCGGACCGCCTCGGCCAGCGCGGCCACGTCGGCCTCGTCGTCGTTGGGCTGCCGGGCCGGGTCCAGCACCGCCGCGACCCAGCCGCCCAGGTCGTCGACCAGCAGCGTTTCGTCCTGCTTGGCCTCGGTGAGCAGCGCGGTGAGCCTGGTCGGGTCGGGTCCGGTCTCCTCGGTCGACCACGACTGCGGACGCCGGCGCTGGTGCGCCTCGATCCGGGCCAGCCATTCAGGGTCGTCCTCGCCGCCGATCGCGGTAGCGACGTACCGTACCGACGGCGCGTCTGCCACCAGGGATTCGGCGAACGCGGATTTGCCGGAGCGGATTCCGCCGAGCACCAGGACCGTGTTCCACCGATCTTCGGACATGCCCCGTACCTTAGAGCCGGTCCGCACGCGGACAAGCCGTAGGGTGGAAGCCCACCGACGCAGACGACGTGAGGGGGCGGCTTATGCCGTGGAGTTGGCGGTACGAGGACGTCGACGGTAAGCCGGTCGAAGGACCCGCCGAGACGTTCAGCAGCCAGGCGGACGCCGAGTCCTGGATCGGTCAGGAGTGGCGCCAGCTGCAGACCACCGGCGTCAGTACGGTCGTGCTGGTCGAGGACGACCGGGTCGACTACCAGATGAGTCTCACGCCGGCGGACTGACGTGACTTACGAACCGGTCTTCACGCGTACACCGCGCAACGCCTTCCTGCCGAGCCCGGTCTTCGTCGGGATCGTCGCGGTCTTCGCGGTCAGTGGCGTCATGACCTGGACCAGTTTCGGGAACGTCCGGATCGACGTCTTTCTCTTCGTTATCTCGGGCTGGATCATCTCGCTCTGCCTGCACGAGTACGCGCACGCGCTCACCGGGTTCTTCTCCGGTGACCTGAGCGTGGCCGACCGGGGTTACCTGCGGCTGAACCCGCTGAAGTACACCCACCCGCTGCTCTCGATCGTGCTGCCGGTGATCGTGGTGATCCTCGGCGGCATCGGCCTTCCCGGCGGCGCGGTCTGGATCGACCATCAGTACATCCGCAGCCGGCTCAAGGACTCGTTGATCAGCGCGGCCGGACCGCTGACCAACGTGGTCCTCGCGCTGGTCGTGGCGGTGCCGTTCCTGGCCGGGATGGCACCGGAACTGGCACCGACGGTCACCGGTCAGTACAGCTTGAGCGACTCGGGGCATCTGGAGTTCTGGGCGGCGCTGGCGCTGCTCGCGTTCCTCCAGGTGACGGCGAGCGTGCTCAACTTCCTCCCGGTGCCGGGCCTGGACGGCGGCAGCATCATCTCGCCGTGGTTCAGCCCGGCGTACCAGCGCGCCTGGAACCTCGTCGCCCCGTGGGGCTTCCTCCTGCTGTTCCTGCTGCTCTGGCAGACGCAGGTGGGTGAGTACTTCTACGTGGCGGTGAACTGGCTCGCCGGGCTGATCAACGTGGAGCCGTGGCTCTACGCACTCGGTTTCGACCTCATGCGGTTCTGGAGCAGCACCTGATCAAGGACGCTTGGCCGGGCTGGAGGTGAGCGACGGGTCCCGGGTCACGACCGGGTCCAGGATCTCGTCGATCGCCTTCAGCAGGCCGGCGTCCAGCTCCACGCCGGATGCCTTGACGTTGTCGCGTACCTGCTCGGGCCGGGACGCGCCGATGATCGCGGCGGAGACGTTCGGGTTCTGCAGCACCCATGCCACGCCGAGCTGGGCCATGGTGAGCCCGGCCTCGGCGGCGATCGGCTCGAGACGCGCCACCGCGGTGAGCACGTCGTCCTCCAGCCAGCGGGCGATGAACCCGGCGCCGGATTTCTCGTCGGTGGCCCGCGAACCGGCCGGCGGCTGCTGACCGGGCTTGTACTTGCCGGTCAGCACACCCTGGGCGAGCGGCGACCAGACGATCTGGCCCAGCCCGAGCTCCTCGGAGGCGGGCACCACCTCGGCCTCGATGACCCGCCACAGCATCGAGTACTGCGGCTGGTTCGACACCAGGCGGATCTTCAGCTCGTCGGCGAGCGGCTTGGCGGCCCGGATCTCACCGGCGGTCCACTCGGACACCCCGATGTAGTGCGCCTTGCCCCGGTGCACCACGTCGGCGAAGGCCTCCATGGTCTCCTCGAGCGGCGTGAAGTGGTCGAACCGGTGCGCCTGGTACAGGTCGACGTATTCGGTGCCGAGCCGCCGCAGCGAACCGTCGATCGACTCCATGATGTGCTTGCGGGACAGCCCGCTGTCGTTCGCGCCCGGCCCGGTACGCCAGTAGACCTTCGTGAAGATCTCCAGCCCTTCGCGGCGTTCGCCGTTCAAGGCTCGGCCCAGCACCTCTTCGGCGCGGGTTCCGGCGTACACATCGGCGGTGTCGAACGTGGTGATGCCCTCGTCGAGGGCCGCGCGCACGCAGGCGAGCGCGGCATCCTCCTCGACCTGGGAACCGTGGGTGATCCAGTTGCCGTAGGCGATCTCGCTGACCAGCAGGCCGGAGCGGCCGAGATGACGGTGCTTCATCCCCTGTTTCTACAGGACTGGTCGTGCTTCCTCTTCGATCGCTTCCACCGCCGCTGCCCGGTCCTCGTGGACCAGGTCGACCAGCGGCTCGCCCTTACGCGTCAGCGCACCCCACCGGCCGTTCTGCGACACCAGGAACGCCGACGGGTGGATCACGAGCTTCTCGAAGAACGGCTCCACCACGAGCCGGCCGGTCCGGTCCAGCACACCGAGGCGCTCGCCGGCGCTGACCACGGCCAGGCCCTCGTCGCTGAACCCGTCCAGGTCGCCGCCGATGTGCAGCGTCGTCGCGAACGCCGGCCAGCCCGGCGGCACCGCGATCCGGCCGTGCCGGTCGACGGCGCCCCAGACGCCGCCCTGCTGGATCAGCGCGATACCCCGCCGGAACGGCCGGGCGTCCTCGAACTGTCCGTTCACCACCGCGCGGTTCTGCCGGTCGATCACGAACCAGCCGCCCTGGGGCTGCCGGGAAACCCAGGCCAGCCCTTCGGCGAAGGACTGCACCTGGAGATATTCCCGATTTATCAGGGGATTTCCGGACGGGTCGATCAGCTCCCACGCGGGGGAGTCGGGTCGGCGTACCCATGCCGCGCCCTCGGCGAACGGTCGCACCTCGGCGAAGCTCGGTTCGACCGCGGCCGCGAATCCCCACAACCCGGCGCCGTCGTCGAGCAGCGGCATCGGCGCGGTGACCCGCCCCAGCAGCTCGTCGCGACTGCGCGGATAGGGCCCCCAGCTCTGCGACGCGGTCTTCTTAGTGATCGCGTCCAGCGCCATCTCGGCCCGCTCGATCAGCTCCGGGTCACCGCCCTGCCGCACGTCGAGCGCCCGCTCGAAGTGATTCACCGCCTCCAGGAACCGCCCCTGCTCAAACGCCGACCGCCCGGCCAGCTCGAAGATCTCAGCCCGGGTCCGCGACGGCAGCTCCACCGAATCGGCCTGTGCGTAGAGCCGGTCCGCCTCAGCGAACTCACCCCGCCACTGCAACACGTGCGCCAACCGAGCCTGAGCGATCGAAACCGGTCGCAGCTCCCCGCTGGCCTCAGCGTGCCGAACCGCTTCCCGCGCGTCCTCGAGCGCCTCGTCCAGGTCACCGAGAACCCGCGACACCACAGCCCGCAGGCTCAGCAGCCCAGCCCGCACGTTGTCGCGCTCGGCGAACTCCAGCCGGTCGGTCAGCCGATCGATCAGATCACCGAGCCGGTCCGGCTCATCGACCTGCTCACGCAGGGTCTCCGGATCGAAGGTCCAGGCGTAGGACGCCAAAATCTCCTCAGGATCAGCCCGCCGCCGGTCACCCACCGACCGCTGGTCCCGGCGCTGCCGCACCGGCTCCCGCTTGGGTACGCCCAAAGCAGGCCGATCCGAGCCCTCCGAGGCCGCCTGGCCTTTTTCGGACAGACGGGATTCCAACACCGCGTCGACGGGGCTCTCAGCCCTGACCGCGGCGACAGGCGCACGCTCCCCAGCCGGAGCCGTCTCAGCAGTCGAAGCGGCAACAACAGCCGCCTCAACCGGCGCTGCTTCAACCGCCGCTGCTTCAACCGCCGCTGCTTCAACCGCCGCTGTCTCGACGGGGGCTGTCTCGACGGGGGCTGTCTCGACCGCCGCTGCCTCGACCGGCGTGGTGGTCGGCGTGGTGATCGGCTCGGTAGCCGGCTCCAGCAGAGCGACCGGCGCCGTGACGATCTCGCTGGCCGGCTCGTCGGAGACCTCATCGGCAGGCGCTGAGCCGCCGAACGACTGGAAGTCAGCAAAAGGCTGGTCAAAGCCCGGCCGACCGTCGGCCGGCTCCTCGGCCGTCAGCTCCCCGAAGGACTGGAACTCAGCGAAGTCCTTGTCAAAATCAGGCTCCTCAACAGCGACCCCACCACCGAAGCCAGCCTCGCCCCCCGACCCGCCAGCGGCGTCCACGTCAGCGGCGCCCGCGTCAATGGCGCCCGCGTCAATGGCGCCCGCGTCAATGGCGCCCGCGTCAATGGCGCCCGCGTCAATGGCGCCCGCGTCAATGGCGCCCGCGTCAATGGCGCCCGCGTCAATGGCGCCCGCGTCAATGGCGCCCGCGTCAATGGCGCCCGCGTCAACGGCCTGAGGAACGTCAGCCTCAAGCACGTCCACGTTCGCAGCGTCCGTGTCCGGCTCGCTCAGGTCTGGCCCGGCGACCTCTGAACCGGCCACCTCTGAGCCGGCCACCTCTGAGCCGACGACCTCGTGCTCGATCGCTTCGTGCCTGATCGGCTCGTGCCTGGTCAGCTCGGGCTCGATCGGCTCGGGCTCGGTCACGTCCGGCTCGAACGGGATCGGGCCGCCCGCGACCGGCGTCTCGGCAAGAGGCTCGTCATCGAGCGACGCCTGCGCGAGGTGCCGAATGACAACGGGCTCGTCAGCGACAAACGCGGCGGGTACCGGCATGTCGACGATCACCGCGTCGGCGAGCCGATCCGCAGGCTCCTCGACAACGGGCGCGACGTCGACCGCAGGCTCCTCGGCGACAGTTTCCTCGTCAACGGCCTCCTCGGAAACCAGTTCTTCACCGAAGGGCTGCTGGACAACGAATTCCTCGACAGGAAGCTCACTGCTGGGCAGATCCTGCGCGATCGACCGAACGGTGAGAGTCTCCGCCAGAAGAGCCCCATCGCTGACAGCCCCGTCGAAGACGCCCGGCTCCTCGCCGAGAACCGGCTCCTCGACGACGACCCGCTCCTCGACGTCCAACCGCTCAGCGGCGACGACCGGCTCCTCGACGTCCAACTGCTCAGCGACGAGAACCGGTTCGTCGGCGACGAACTGCTCGGCGATCGGCTCCTCGGCGATGGACTGCTGGGCGACCAACTCCTCCGCGACGATATGCCCCGCGGCGGGCTCTTCCAGAGCCGAATTGTCGGTTTCGGCTTCCTCGTCGGATTCGATGGCGGGCGCGAACCAGCCCTGCGGCCGCACCTCGGGCGCGACCTCCGGCTCAGCTTCAGGCTCGGCTTCCGCCTCGGGAACCGGCGTGGTCGCGCCGAGCCCACTCATCGAAAGCAACCAGCCAAGACCGTGCGGTTCCTCAGCCGCAGCGGGCTCAACCGGAACCCCGGGAGCAGCAGGCTCCTCACGACGGACCGGCGCGACGGGTTCGTCAGGCCGAGAGTGCGCGGCGGGACGTCGTTCCACCGGCGGAATGACTGCCTCCGCCGGCGAACCAGCAACAGTCCCGAGATCAGGGCCGGCAGCGTGCGTCCCCAGTCGGCGCGGGTCGATCACCTGCCGATGCTCGTAGTCCGCCTCCTGCGTCCCAGCAAGATCAGCCTGCCGCGCGTCAACCGCGCGCCCGGTCTCATCCCGGCGCACCTGCTCCCCGGTCGGGAAACGCTCTTCCCGCTGAGGCTGCTCGCCGGTCGGGAAGCGTTCCTCGCGGCGCGGTTGCTCGCTGCCCGGGAAGCGCTCCTCGCCGCGCGGCTGGGCGCCGGTCGGGAAGCGGTCGCCGTGGCGTGGCGGCTCGCCGCCCTGGAAGTGGGATCCGCCCCGGAGTTGTTCCCCGGCGTGGAAACGGTTCTGACTGTCGCCGGACTCCTCCGGGCGGAAGGAAACGCCCGAGCCGGAGATCGGCGCCGGCCCGGACACGGGAGCGGCAGATCCCGGCCCGGAAACAGGCGCGATCGGACCCGAACCAGCCGGCCGGATGCCCTCGCCGCCGTTACCAGGAACCACCGGAACCACGCCATGCCGCGCCGGCCCAGAACCCGGCTGCACAGGAAGGCCACCCCCACCCGGACCGGCGGCCGGGCGAACCGGGCCGGAGGCGGGGTGGGGCTGGGGAACGCCGGGGCCGGCCGGTGAGGGCTGGGCGTGCGGGTAGACCGCGGCAGGCGGCATGACCGGCTGCTGCGGAGTGACGCGTGTCGGTTGCGGTGCGGGGCGCGACGGAGCCGGCGCGTTCCGATCCTGGGGGACCGGGCGCAGGTCGAACGGCGCTTCCGGGGTGCGGCCTTCGCGTGGAGTACGGCGTTCGTCGGCATATGCCGGGAAAGCCTCGGGCGGTGCCGGGCGGGCACTGCCGTAGGCCGGCCCAGCCGGCGAAACCTGACCCGGCACCGAACGCCCGTCCAGACCCAGCCGCGGAACCTGCTGCTCGTGCCCCGGACGCCCACCCTGCTCGTGCCCTGGACGCCCACCCTGCTCGTGCGCCGGACGAGAGCCCTGCTCAGACATCGGCCGTCCATCCGGACCGAGCCGGAGACCCTGCTGGTCGGAGACAGGCCGGCCGTCCTGGCCGGGCCAGCCACCCTGGTGCTCGGGACGACGACCCTGGAGACCGGGCTCGCGGAACCCGGGATCCTGCTGCGGACGCGGCGGCCCGACAGGACCACCAGGCTGCGGCGTACCGCCGAACCGGCCCTGAGGACCCGGCCCTTGCCTACCGTCCCCCTGCGGCGGCATGCCGGGACCACCCGGGTGCTGCTGCGGGACCTGCCCACCACGGCCGGGACCCTGGGGTGGAACCGGACCAGGCGGAACGGAACCGGGCGGAACCGGGCCACCTTGATAGCCGGGACCGCTGGGACGGCCGGTGTAACCCTGCGGCTGGACCGGACCACGGCCCCACTGGCCGGGCTGACCCTGGCCCTCGGGAGCGTTCGGCTGCTGAGGAGCCCGCCCTGCCGGCGGCCGACCGGAGCGGCCGGGCGAGACAGGTGCGGACGGCATCCCGCCGGGACCCTGCGGATGCCCAGGATTCACCGGCACCCCACGCCCTGCGGCCGCCGCCGGACGCGCGGAACCGTACTGACCCGGACCCTGCTGCCCAGGACCAGGACCAGGAGCGGAGCCAGGCCCAGGAGCGGAACCAGGACCAGAACCAGGACCAGAGCCAGGCACGGAGCCGGAGCCGGGGGCGGAACCAGGCCCCTGGCCGTAGACCGGGCCCGGGCCACGACGCTGATCGCCGCCGCCCTGCCACGGGCGGTCGTCGACGCGGTTGTGAGCGTTGACGGGCCGGTTCCAGGACGGATCGTCACGAGGGCCGCGCGGTTCCTCGTACCCTCGCTGGGTTTGATCCTCGGGCCACGACGGAGCCGGAACCGGCGCTGGGCCGACCGTTGCGCGGCCTCGGCCGCGACCGTCCGCGCCCGGGCTGACCGGCGCGGCGCTCATCGGGACGGAGCTTGTCGGGACGCTGCTCGTCGGGATGGAACTGATGGGTGCGGCGCTGGTCGGCACCGAGCTGGTCGGCACCGAGCTGATCGGCGCGGCGCTGACCGGGGCGGAGCTGCCTCGGGACGCTTCGTAGACCGGGGTTTGCACGGCCTTTCGGCGTCCGGGGTCGCCCGGGTAGCGCTGACCGGGGAGGGCTTCCCACTCCCAGGTGATCTCGTAGACCCACGCCGGCTCGTCGTCCCAGCTGTCCGGGCCCGGCCGGGAGCTCCAACCGTTCATCGGGCGGCCAACGGGCGGCCCGGCAGTTGGCGACTCTCCGTCACGGCGTACTCCACCTTGTCCAAAAATCGTGCGGTGGCAGGCCGGGGACCGGGTTAGAGTCGCCCGGCTCCACTGCGGGGGGTATTCGAAAGGAGATTAACGGCGTGAGCCGGATCGACGCCAGAGTGCTGACGATCTCTCGAATCGGTCCGTTCCGCGGCTCGGCCACTACTTTCGGTGTGCTTATCAGGTCGGGTTTCCGGAGGTACTCCACCTACCGGCAAGCCACCATAGCCGGATCGTTCACCAACATAGTCTTCGGCTTCCTGCGCTGCTACGTGCTGCTGGCCGTCGCGGCGGGGGCGGTGGGGCAGCGGCCCGGGGGTTACGACGTGGAGCAGCTCGCGACGTACGTCTGGGTGGGTCAAGGGTTACTCGCGGTGATCGGGATGTGGGGCTGGACCGAGCTGTCCGATCGGATCCGCACCGGCGACATCGCCGCCGACCTGTTACGTCCGGTCTCCCCGGTGACCAGCTATCTCGCTGCTGACCTGGGCCGGGCCCTGCACGCGATGCTCACCCGGTTCGGCCCGCCGCTGGTGGCCGGTGCGATCTTCTTCCCACTTCACGTGCCCTCTCGCTGGCAGACCGTCCCGCTCTTCGCGGTCTCTGTGATCCTCGCCGTGGTCATCTGCTTCGCCTGCCGTTATGTCGTGAATGCGACCGCTTACTGGCTCCAGGACGCCCGCGGGCCGATGATCCTCTGGACGCTGGGTTCGGGCGTCCTCGGCGGCCTTTACTTCCCGCTGCGACTTCTGCCCGATTGGGCCACCGTCACTCTTTGGCTGGGTACGCCACTCCCGAGCCTCCTTCAGGCGCCACTTGACGTGATTACCGAACGTGACGGTCCGGCCATGCAGGCCGGACTGGTCGGAGTGCAGGCCTTCTGGGCAGTGCTGACCTTGAGCCTGACCGTGCTGGTGCAGCGCCGGGCCGAACGCCGGCTGGTGGTCCAGGGTGGGTGAGCTGCGGGCGTACGCGGCGCTGTTCGGCGCGCAGACCCGGTCGGTGCTCAGTTACCGGACATCGTTCGTGGTCGAGCTGGTCGGCAACATGGGCGCCACGGTCTTCGACGTGATCACGGTCATCGTGCTGTTCCGCGCGACGCCGCAGGTGGGCGGATTCACTCTGGCCCAGGCGGTGCTCATGGTCGGTCTCAGCTCGGCCGGGTTCGCGTTGGCCGACATGCTGGTCGGCAACGTGGATCGCCTCAAGACCTATGTCCGGACCGGGGCGCTCGACGCCGTGCTGGTCCGGCCACTGCCCGCCCTGCCGCAGCTGCTGCTCATGGACCTGCCGTTGCGTAAGGCGCTGCGCGTGGTGTTCGGCTTCACCGTGCTCGGCGGTGCGGTCGTGATGAACCACATCGACTGGACGCCGGCGCGGGTTGTCCTGATCGTCGTGACGCCACTGGCCGCGGCTGCCTTCTTCGGTTCGATCTTCGTGATCAGTGCCACGCTCGCTTTCTGGTGGGTCGACTCCGGGGAGATCGGCTCCGCCTTCACCTATGGCGGGCGGGATTTCACTTCGTACCCGATCACGGTTTATGGCGCTGGATTCAGGAGCCTTTTCGCGTACGCGATGGGGTTTGGTTTTGTCGCTTATCAGCCGGCGCTGGCGCTCCTGGGCCGAGCCGATCCGCTGGGTTTGCCGGCCGTGGCCGGCTATCTCTCACCGCTGGTCGCGCTCGCCGCAGCGGCTGTAGCCGCCGTCGTCTGGCGCATCGGAATCCGCCACTATCGGAGCACAGGCTCATGATTCAAGTTCGTGAATTGCGAAAGACCTTTTCGGTACGCGTAAAAGCGGGCCGATTCCGGCGAGAGAAACGTGTCGTCACTGCCGTCGACGGGGTGAGCCTGTCGATCGAACGTGGCGAGATGGTCGGATATATCGGTCCGAACGGGGCCGGAAAGTCGACAACGCTGAAGATGCTGACCGGCGTGCTGACGCCGTCCTCCGGTTTCATCGAGGTGTGCGGGTTCACGCCGGTGCCGCAGCGCACCCGGCTGGCGCTGCGGATCGGTGTCGTTTTCGGTCAGCGCTCCCAGCTCTGGTGGGACCTGCCGCTGCGCGAGTCGTTCGGGTTGCTCCGGCACGTCTACCGGGTGCCGGCCGCGGATCATGAAGCGCGGCTGCGGCGATGCCGGGCGCTGCTCGACCTGGATTCGTTCATGGATACGCCGGTCCGGCAGTTGTCGCTCGGCCAGCGGATGCGCGGTGAGCTGACGGCGGCCCTGCTGCACGGCCCTGAAGTGCTGTTTCTCGACGAGCCGACGATCGGCCTCGATGTCGTGTCCAAGCAGGCCGTGCGGGCGTTCCTCGGTGAGCTGGGCGCGACCGGTGACGTGACGCTGGTGCTGACCACGCATGACCTGGCTGACATCGAGCGGCTGTGCGAGCGGCTCGTGGTGATCGACCACGGCCGGGTCGTGCACGACGGGACGATCGAGGCGCTGCACTCGCGCTACGGGTCCCGGCGCAGTCTCGTGGCTGATCTGGAACGGCCATTGCCCGCGGACTTCTCGCTGCCCGGCGCGGTCGTGACGTCGGTGGAGGCGGGTGGCCATCGGGTGACGTTCGCGCTGGAGTCGGTGGCAGCGGGCGCCGCGGTGGCGGGGCTGGTGGCGGCGGTCGGGGTGCGGGACCTGTCGGTGCTGGAGCCGGACATCGAGGACGTGGTGGCGCGGCTTTACACCGACTCCTAGCGATGTTCCATGATCAAAACTGCCCATGACGGCTCCAGGGCTTCGTACCGATGCGGCACGTCTCCCGGGAACGTCACGTAATCCCCAGGACCGAGCTCAACCGGCTCGTCCACCGGGCCGGTCCGGATCCGCCCCTTCGAGACCACGATGTGCTCGACGCTGCCCGGAATGTGCGCTGCGGCCTCCCGCGGCTCACCGGGCTCCAGCTCCATCATGTAGATGTCGCGCCGGGTCTGCGGCGATCCGGTAGCCAGCAGCGTCGCCACGAAATCCGCGTGATCCGACCGCAGTCTCGGCCCTTCACCAGCACGAATGATCCGTACCGGCGACGTGGGCGGCTCGACCAGCCGGCTGAACGGCACGTCGAGCGCCACCCCGAGCGCCCACAGCGTCTCGATGCTCGGGTTGCCGGTGCCGGCTTCAAGCTGGGAGAGCGTCGACTTGGCCAGTCCAGCGCGTCGAGCCAGCTCGGTCAGGGTGATCCCGGCGCGGTCCCGCTCCCGGCGCAGGGCGGCCGCGATGACGGCCAGCGGCGGTGCCGGCTGCTGCATGTTCGCTCCATCGGACGGGTTGTTCGGTTTGACGAACGCTTCGCGCTCGTTCATCGTAGCGAACATGAGTACGTTTAAACGAACGCTGCGGGACGTGGGCGCGCTCGGCGCGGCCATGGTCGCGGTGGGTGCGTCGTTCGGCGCCATCTCGATTGCGTACGGCTTACCGACGTGGGCGCCGATCGCCATGTCAACAGTGGTCTTCGCGGGCGGCTCCCAGTTCCTCGCGGCCGGCCTGCTCGCCGCCGGCAACCCGATCGCGGCGGTCCTGGCGGGTTTGCTGCTGAACGCCCGCCACCTGCCGTTCGGCCTGACGATCGCCTCGACGATCGGCGGCCGCTGGCGCGATCGTCTGGTGGGCAGCCACATCATGACCGACGAGGCCGTGGCGTTCGCCCTGGCGGAGCGGGATCCCGTGCAGCGCCGCCGGATCTACTGGCTGGTCGGCACGACACTCTTCATCACCTGGAACGTCGGAACGATCCTCGGCGTTCTGTTGGGCGGCGCCACGGGGGACCCGGACGCGTTCGGCCTGGACGCGGCGTTCCCGGCGGCCCTGATCGCCTTGATCCTGCCGTCGCTGCGAGACCGGGTCACGCGGCTGGTAGCGCTGGCCGGAGCCGTGATCGCGGTGGGGTTGACTCCGGTTCTGCCGGCCGGGTTGCCGGTGTTGTGCGCGCTGTTCGGCCTGCTGGTGCTGCTGTTCCCGAGGCGTTTCCTGCACGGCCGGGGTGGCGCCGGCCCGGAGCCGGCGGCGTCGTCGGCCGATGCCGGGGCGTCGACTGGTTCCACGGGCTCGTCGGCTGCCACGGGTTCGTCGGCCGTAGATGACGCGGGCGCGGTCACGTCACAGGCCACTGCCGCTTCGGCAGCCACTGGTTCGTCGGCAGCCACTGGTTCGTCGGCTGCCACGGGCTGGTCGGCTGCCACGGGCTGGTCGGCTGTCGCTGGCTCGTCGGCTGAGGAGACCCGATGCTGATCGCGGCGATTGTGGCGCTTGGCGTAGGTACCTACATCATCCGTCTCAGCGGGGTACTCCTGCGCGAACGTCTCGAACTCTCCGACTCCCTGCAACGCGTCCTGCCAATGGCGGCGGCCGCCCTGCTCACCGCGCTGGCGGCGACGGCCGCGCTGATGGCCGGCAGCGAGTTCGCCGGGGTGGCCCGCCCAGCCGGCGTGCTGGTAGGCGGCCTGCTCGCCTGGCGCCGAGCGCCTTTCGTGGTGGTCGTAGTAGCAGCAGCGGGAGTGGCGGCACTCCTACGCCTGGCCGGCATCCCCTGACAGCCCCACCATCCAGATCTTGTGCCGCCCCACACCCTCCAACGTAGAAAATCACTCAAGATCCGCAGCGGCCCAGCAGACCAGCGGCGAGCGGGGTCTCACCGATCAGTTACGGAGGGTGGGCGCCCGACAAGGTGCGCTGTCGGCGGCGGCCCGATCTTGGATACCTGTAGGTGCCCTGACCCCCACAGGTATCCACAAAGCCAGCACTCTCCACTGTTGTGGTGGCAACGCGTCACCAAGGAACTCGCGAACCACCCGAGATCGACCCGCCACGGTGGCGACCTCCCGAAACTCGTGAGTTTGCGGTCGATCCGACGGCCGAACCGCACAAGATCTGCGAGCGACGGCGTGGCGGCACCGTGCGGCGGGCCAACGGGGCGATCGGAGCGCGGCTGACTGAGGGCGAGGGCGTGCGGCGGTTCCTGCCAGGCTGTGTTGAGTTGGGGTGCGGAGGGCGCCTGAAGTCGACACGCTCGTGGGGATCCAGCCTGTGTGTGTCGAGTTGAGGTGTGATTCGCACCTGAAATCGACACGCTGCTCGGTGCGACCCCGCCCCGCCCCTCGGCCTGCCCCTGCCCGGCCCACCCTCGCCCGGCCCGGTCCAGCCAGCGCGTCGCAATCCGGCCCGGCGCGCCGCGACCCAGCCCGGCCCAGCTCGGCGCGCTGCGGCCCGGCCCGGCAAGACCCGGCCCGGCATGGCCCAGCGCGCCGCGGCCCGGCACGGCACGGCGGCCCGGCACGGCGGGGCGGCACGGCATGGCACGGCGGCCTGTCCGGCCCGGCCCGGCACGGCGGGGCTGGGTGTTGGTTGTTGGAATGGGTAGCGCGCGCCGGCTGTGGACGCCTGGCGCGCGCTGGGGGGAAAACTGCTCTTACAGCTTGGC
The DNA here is from genome assembly GCF_003259845.1 of Actinoplanes lutulentus. GTDB lineage: Bacteria > Actinomycetota > Actinomycetes > Mycobacteriales > Micromonosporaceae > Actinoplanes > Actinoplanes lutulentus. The sequence goes on along the minus strand of NZ_QLMJ01000004.1, from coordinate 211,134 downwards.
GCCGTATTCGACCTTGGACTTCGGGATGCGCATGCGGCGGAAGGTCAGGCCTCGCATGATGCCGTACAGATAGAGGGACCCCATCCGCTGCGTGCTCTGCGGGAACCGGGTCGACACCATCTTTTTGATCTTGCGGGCGATCAGGATGCTGTCGACCAGGACGGCCAACGCAAGCAGGGCCCAGATCAGGGTGCTGATGTTCTGGATCGTGCGGTTCGGCACTGAGGAGCCGATCAGCACGACCACGGCGCCGGCGATGAACCAGGAGCCGACGGTGCGGCGGGAGTCGACGATGTCGCGGACCAGGGAACGCTCCGGGCCGCGGTCGCGGGCGAGCAGGTAACGCTCGTCGCCCTCGCGCATGCCGGCGTTGGCCTCGGCGCGCTCGGACCGCTGCCGCTCGCGCATCTGCTTGTAGGCCTCTTTGCGGTTCTCCGGGGCCTTGTCCTGCACGCGGCGGCCGGTGGCGGCGCGTTTCGGAGTGGCGACACCCAGCTCTTTCTTGCTGGGGGTGTAACTCCTGGGCCGGTTGTCGGCAGCGTTCACCTCCTCCTCCACCTGGGAGGGGGCGACGTCAGCTGGCTTGCGGCGAAACAGCGGGGACACGCCACGAGCGTAGCCAAACGGCGCGGTGTGACACACACCGCGCCGTTGATCGTGACAAAGATGCAGCTCAGGGACGCTCGACGTGGGCGCCGAGGGCGGCCAGCTTGGCCTCGAAGTCCTCGTAGCCGCGTTCGATCAGGTTGACGCCGTAGACACGGGAGGTGCCTTCGGCGGCCAGCGCCGCGATCAGGTGCGCGAAACCGGCCCGCAGGTCGGGGATGACCAGGTCGGCGGCGTGCAGCTTGGACGGGCCGGCGATGACCGCGGAGTGCATGAAGTTGCGGCGGCCGAACCGGCACGGGGTGCCGCCGAGGCAGTCCCGGTAGACCTGGATGGTCGCGCCCATCGAGTTCAGCGCGTCGGTGTAGCCGAGCCGCTGCTCGTACACCGTCTCGTGCATGATCGAGATGCCGCGTGCCTGGGTGAGCGCCACGACCAGGGGCTGCTGCCAGTCGGTCATGAAGCCGGGGTGCACGTCGGTCTCCAGCGCGACGGCCTTCAGCTCGCCGCCCGGGTGCCAGAACTTGATGCCACCCTCGGCGCCGGTCACGCCGGGACGGGCGATCCGGTCGTCGGTGATCTTCAACTCGCCGCCGATGGACCGGAAGACGTTCAGGAACGTCATCATGTCGGCCTGGCGGGCGCCGACCACCTCGATCTCGCCACGGGTGGCGAGCGCGGCGGCGGCCCAGCTGGCGGCCTCGATCCGGTCCGGGATCGGCTTGTGCTCGTAGCCGGTCAGACGAGGCACGCCCTGGATCTCGATGACCCGGTCGGTGTGCACCGTGATGATCGCGCCCATCTTCTGCAGGATGCAGATGAGGTCCATGATCTCCGGCTCGATGGCGGCGTTGCGCAGCTCGGTGACGCCCTCGGCGCGGACCGCGGTGAGCAGCACCTGCTCGGTGGCGCCGACGCTCGGGTACGGAAGTTCCAGCTTGGCGCCGTGCAGACCGTTCGGAGCGCTGAGGTGCATGCCCTCCGGGGTCTTGTCGACGACGGCGCCGAATTCCCGCAGCGACCGGATGTGGAAGTCGATCGGGCGCGGCCCGATGTGGCAGCCGCCCAGGTCGGGAATGAACGCGTGGCCGAGGCGGTGCAGCAGCGGCCCGCAGAGCAGGATCGGGATTCGGCTGGATCCGGCGTGCACGTTGATCTCGTCGGTGCTGGCGCTCTCCACGTTCGTGGGGTCCATCACCAACTCGCCGTCCTCGACGCCGTCGCTGACCTTCACGCCGTGCAGTTCGAGCAGGCCGCGGACGACCTCGACGTCCCGGATGCCCGGCACGTCGTAGAGGTGGCTCGGGGTCTCGCCCAGCAGGGCGGCGACCATTGCCTTGGAAACGAGATTCTTGGCGCCACGGACCCGGATCTGACCTTGCAACGGCGTACCGCCGTGCACGATCAGGACATCGTCGGTCAACGTAACCTCCAGCCGGCGGGCGGTGGGCCGCCCGGTGTACGAGGGGCAGAGCAAGGGTGGGGGTACCCGATTCTGCAACCGGGGAAGCATAGCGCTGAGTGACAAATACGCCAGTCGTAGCGCGGCGCGAAACGCCGTTAAATGCTGTTGACTAAGGCAGCCTTAAAAAATCCACCGGACGGGTGGATTCACTTGACTACTGTGCGTTACGGCAGGGCGAGCATCTGGTCGAGCGCCACGCGTGCCTCGCGAGCCGTCTTCTCGTCGACCGAGATGACGTTGGGCACACGGCCGGCGACCAGCTCCTCAAGGGTCCAGACGAGGTGTGGCAGATCGATGCGGTTCATCGTCGAGCAGTAACAGACCGCCCGGTCGAGGAACATGATCTGCTTGTCCGGGTGGGCCAGCGCGAGCCGGCGTACCAGATTGAGCTCGGTGCCGACCGCCCAGGACGACCCGGCAGGCGCCGCGTCCAGGGCCTTGATGATGTATTCGGTGGAGCCGACGTAGTCGGCGGCCCGGACCACCTCGTGGCGGCACTCGGGGTGCACCAGAACGTTGACGCCGGGTACGCGTTCCCGCACCTCACGCACGCTCTCGATGGTGAACCGGCCGTGCACCGAGCAGTGACCGCGCCAGAGGATCATGCGAGCGTTCCGCAGCTGCTCGTCGGTCAGGCCGCCCTTGGGCTTGTGCGGGTCGTAGAGGACGCAGTCGTCGAGGTCGATGCCCATCTCCAGGACCGCGGTGTTGCGGCCGAGGTGCTGGTCGGGCAGGAAGAAGACCTTGGAACCCTGCTCGAACGACCAGTCGAGGGCGCGCTTGGCGTTCGACGAGGTGCAGACGACGCCGGAGTTGCGGCCGACGAAGCCCTTGATGTCGGCGGAGGAGTTCATGTAGGTCACCGGGACGATCTGGTCGGTGATCCCGAGGTCCTCGAAGTGCTCCCAGGCGGTCTCCACCTGGCCCAGCACGGCCATGTCGGCCATCGAGCAGCCGGCCGCCAGGTCCGGCAGGATCACCTGCTGATCCGGAGTCGTGAGGATGTCCGCGCTCTCGGCCATGAAGTGCACGCCGCAGAAGACGATGAACTCCGCGTCCGGCCGGGCCGCCGCCTGCTGGGCGAGCTTGAACGAGTCGCCGGTGACATCGGCGAACTGGATGACCTCGTCGCGCTGGTAGTGGTGACCGAGAACGAAGACGCGGGAGCCCAGCTTCTCTTTCGCCGCCGTGGCCCGGGCCACCAGGCCGGGGTCACTGGGCGCGGGCAGATCGCCGGGGCAGTCGACGCCCCGCTCGCTGGCCGGGTCGGTGTTCTGACCGAGCAGCAGGAGGGCGAGGGGGGTGTTCGCGGGTTCGGTCCAGGTCGACGTCACGTCCCTCATCGTTACACAGGGGGCCGGACAGAAGCTGCGCCCGGACGGGGTGTGCTGCCACACTCGCGGGTGTGCGCGTACTGATCTGTCCGGACAAGTTCGCCGGCACCCTTTCTGCCCCCGCCGTCGCCGATGCGATCGCGGAGGGCTGGTCCGTCCCCGATGACGTGCTCGTTCGCCGGCCACTCGCCGACGGGGGGCCAGGTTTCGTCGATGTACTGGCGGCCGCCCTCGACGGCCGGCGGATACCGGTGAACACCGTCGACCCCCTCGGCCGGCCGGTCCAGGGCGAGATCTTCCTGACCGGCAGCACCGCCTACGTGGAAAGTGCGCAGGCCTGCGGCCTGCATCTTCTGGCGACCTCCGAGCGAGACCCCAAATCAACGACTTCGTACGGGCTCGGCCTGCTTCTGGCGGCCGCTGTCGAGTCCGGCGCGGCCGAGGTCGTGGTCGGCCTCGGCGGCTCGGCGGTGAACGACGCGGGGGCCGGGATGCTGGCCGCGCTCGGCGCCGGGCCGGTCGACGTCTCCGGCAATTCCCTTCCGTACGGCGGTGGCCCGCTGATCGCCGCGGCCGGTCTGGCCGGTGAGCCCCGGTTGCGTCAGGTGAGCCTGGTGGCCGCGACCGACGTCGACAACCCGCTGACCGGGCTGCACGGCGCCAGCAATGTGTTCGGCCCGCAGAAGGGCGCCTCGCGGGAGGACGTGCTGCGGCTCGACGCCGCTCTCGAACATTTCGCGGGTGTGCTGGAGCAGGCGTTCGGGCGTACCCATCTGAAAGAAGAACCAGGTGGAGGCGCGGCAGGCGGCCTGGGGGCCGCTCTGATCGCGCTGGGTGGCCGGGTGACTTCGGGTATCAACCTGGTCACGAATTTGGTCGGGCTGGACGCCGAGCTCGACGCCGCCGATCTGGTGATCACGGGGGAGGGGTCGTTCGACCATCAGTCGCTGCGCGGGAAGGTGGTCGCCGGGATCGCGGCCGGCGCGCGGGACCGCGGCCTGCCGTGCGTGGTGCTCGCAGGGCGCAACGAGACCGGGTACCGGGAGGCCGCGGCGGCCGGGGTGACCGAGACGCACACGCTCGTGGAGCATTTCGGTTCGGTCGAGACGGCCCTCGCGGAACCCGCGCGCGGCCTGCGAGAACTTTCGGGAGCACTGGCCGCCCAATGGAGTAGGTGATCTGTGATCCCTGAGATTGGGAATCCCGGGTTATGGGGTTAGCGTTGGTCCTGTACGGCACATGACCGCACCTGGCAGGGAGATACCTACGTGACCACAGAAGCGCACACCGAGTCGACCGAGGCGACTGCCCCGAGCGGCATCAACCTCACCGACGTCGCCGCGGTGAAGGTCAAGGCCCTGATCGAGCAGGAAGGGCGCGATGACCTGCGCCTGCGCATCGCCGTACAGCCCGGTGGCTGCTCCGGCCTGCGTTACCAGCTCTTCTTCGACGAGCGTTCGCTCGACGGCGACGTCGTGAACGACTTCGACGGAGTCGGCGTAGTCGTCGACCGCATGTCCGCTCCTTACCTCGCGGGCGCGACCATCGACTTCGCGGACCGCATCGACGCGCAGGGCTTCACCATCGACAACCCGAACGCGCAGAACTCCTGCGCCTGTGGCGACTCGTTCCACTAAGAGCCACCAGAACTATCGATCAACAGGCCGTCCCGTTAACGGGACGGCCTGTTGTGCTTCACCGGCCGGTAGTCTCAGGACGTAACAGCCCCCTGTTTCCTATCCTCGAGGGCCGAAATGAAGATCGCCGTCACCGGCTCGATCGCCACCGACCACCTGATGCACTTCCCCGGCAAGTTCGCCGACCAGCTGATCGCCGACCAGCTGCACAAGGTCTCGCTCTCCTTCCTCGTCGACGACCTGGTGGTCCGGCGCGGCGGTGTGGCTCCGAACATCGCGTTCGGCATGGGCAAGCTGGGTCTGCGGCCGATCCTGGTGGGCGCGGTCGGCGCCGACTTCGCCGATTACCGGTCCTGGCTTGAGCGGCACGGGGTCGACTGCGACTCGGTGCACATCAGCGACGTGGCGCACACCGCCCGTTTCGTCTGCACCACCGACGACGACCTGAACCAGATCGCCTCCTTCTACGCCGGCGCGATGAGCGAGGCCCGCAACATCGAGCTGGCCCCGGTCAACGAGCGGGCCGGCGGCCTCGACCTGGTGCTCGTCGGCGCGAACGACCCGGCTGCGATGCTCCGGCACTCGCAGGAGTGCCGTGCCCGTGGTTACGCGTTCATCGCCGACCCGTCGCAGCAGCTCGCCCGGATGGACGGCTCGGACGTGATCAGCCTGATCCGCGGCGCCGAGTTCCTGATGACGAACGAGTACGAGCGCTCGCTGCTGGAGACGAAGGCCGGCATCACCTCCGACCAGGTTCTCGACGAGGTGAAGATCCGGGTCACCACGCTCGGCAAGGACGGCGTGGAGATCACCGGCAAGGAGATCGAGCGCATCCACGTGCCGGTCGTCCCCGGTGTGATCGGCGAGGACCCGACCGGTGTCGGCGACGGCTTCCGGGCCGGTTTCTTCGCCGGCGTCTCCTGGGGCCTCGGCCTGGAGCGTTCGGCGCAGGTCGGCTCCCTGGTGGCGGCCCTGGTCCTGGAGACCGTCGGCACCCAGGAGTACGACATCAAGGCCGGCGATTTCAGCAAGCGCTTCGCTGCCGCGTACGGGGACGACGCCGCTGCCGAGATCGCACCCCACCTCCCCAGCTAGGAAACAGGGAAACACCATGGTTCTCGCGGTCTTCGCCGGGCTTCCCGGCGTCGGCAAGAGCACCCTCGCCGCGCAGGTCGCCACCGAGCTGCCGGCGGCGGTGCTCGCCGTCGACACTGTCGACTTCACGCTCCAGCGCTACGACGTGCAGGAGCATCGCCCCGGCTTCGCCGCTTACGGCGTGGTCGCCGCGCTCGCCGAGGAACAGCTCAAGATCGGCCACCACGTGATCATCGACGCGGTCAATCCGGTGAAGTCGGCCCGCCAGCTCTGGGTGGACCTGGCCGAGCGGATGGATGTGCCGCTGCGTGTCGTCGAGGTGGTCTGCGGCGACGACGCGGAGCACCGCCGCCGGGTCGAGGCTCGTTACGCGACCCGCGACCACGACGGCGTGCCGGACTGGGTGCGCGTCCTGGAGCGGCAGGCGGAGTACGAGCCGTACCTGGGCCCGCGCCTGGTGGTCGACACCTTCCTGGCGAAGGACCCGGCTCCCCAGGTGATCAGTTACCTCCGGTGATTGCCATCTCACCGGTTAAAAGGCAATCACCCGCGGAGCGAAGCGGAGCCAGCTAGCTCAGACAACCCGGCGGACGTCGAACTGATGGCCGTGGCCGGCGACGAACTCCTGCCCCTTCATGCGGCACCAGGCGGGGATGTCGTTGGCCGCGGCCGGATCGTCCGCGAGTACCCGGACGATCTCGCCGACCGCCACGCCCGGCATGGCCTTGGCCAGTTTGATCACCGGCAGCGGGCAGCGCTGTCCGAGACAGTCCAGCGTGATCAGAACCCGGCCTCCTTCCGGATGTCCTCGACGAGCCCGGGCAGCACCGCCAGGAAACGGTCCACCTCCGCCGAGGTGGTGCCGCGATGCAGCGAGACCCGGACGTTGCCGTGGCTGAGCACGCCCATCGCTTCCAGGACGTGACTGGGCCGCAGCGTCGACGACGTGCACGAGGAGCCTGAGGACACCGCGAACCCGTGCCGGTCCAGGGCGTGCAGCAGGGCCTCGCCGTCCACGTAGAGGCAACTGAACGTGGTCAGATGCGGCAACCTGTCGACCGGGTCGCCGACGATCTCCACGTCCGGCACGGTCTCGGCGACACGGTTCCGGATCCGGTTGGTGAGTTCGGTCAGGCGTACCCTCTCGGCCTCGGCCTCGGCCACGACGGCCCGCAGGCTTGCCGCGGCCGCGACCACCGCGGGCAGGTCGAGCGCGCCCTGCGCGCGTGGGCGATAAAGATCATCCTGTGGTTGCGGTGAGAGCCACCGCACACCCTTGCGCACCACCAGCACCCCAACCCCCGGTGGCCCACCCCATTTGCGCGCGCTCGCGCTCAACAGAGACCACCCCTTGGGTACGCGTAACCGGCCCACCGACTGAGCGGCGTCGACGAACAGCGGCACGCCGGCCGTGGCGCAGGCCGCCGCCGCCTCTTCGACGGGCTGCACGGTTCCGGCCTCGTGACTGGCGCTGATCAGGCTCGCCAGGGCCACGCCGGGTGCGGACACGGCCCGGTCCCACGCGTCCAGGTCGAGCCGGCCGAGACGGTTCACTCCCACCTCGGCAGCCTCAGTGGACCGCGCGGCGTGCAGGACGGCCGAGTGCTCGATCGCCGAGTGGACCAGGGTGCGGCCGGCTCGCTGCCGTCCGGCCAGGCCACCCAGGACGGCGGCCTGGGCGGCGGCCGTTCCGGAGGGCCAGAAGGAGACTTCGTCCGTGCGTACCGAAAGGATCTCGGCGACCACCGCGGTGGCCGCCTCCTGCAGTTGCTGGGCCCGGCGGCCTGCCGCGTAGAGGCGCGAGGGGTCCGCCCAGCCGTCGGCGAGCGCCGCCAGCAGGGCTTCTCGTGTCACCGGATGGAGGGGCGCCGCGCTCGCCGCGTCCAGGTATACCGGTGGCCCGGCCGGATCGCCTGTGTAATCCACACAGGGAACGGTATCGTCCGGATGTCCGGGAGTTTGCTTTGCGGAGGGCCTCGGCCCCCCGGTCGCGGGCGGTCCGTTCTTGGTCGAGTAGTGTGCGACCGTCGGTGAGCCTTGCCGCCAGGTGTCCGGTTTGGGCAGGCGGCAACTGCTAAGGAGGCAGAAGCAGGTGGGCGCAAGGAGTTCGGCCACACGGCCGCGGGCACTAGGCCGGGCGGCCGGGCTGGGTCTCGGCGGTGCGACGCTGCTGACGCTGCTCTCGGGGTGCTCGATCGAGGACTGGGGAAGCGCGTTCGGCCACTTCGGATGGCCGGGCCGGGGCATCAGCCTGCAGGCACATCAGATGTACGACCTGTGGATCGCATCGACGATCGCGGCCCTCGTGGTCGGCGTCGGTGTGTGGGGTCTGATCTTCTGGTGTGTGATCCGGTACCGCAAGCGCGGCGAGGAATTGCCCGTGCAGACCCGGTTCAACATGCCGTTGGAAATTCTCTACACAGTCACGCCGGTTCTCATCGTCGCGGTGCTCTTCTACTACACCGCCATCGTGCAGACCAGCGTGGACAAGCTTTCGAAGAACCCCGACCAGGTCGTCGAGGTCGTCGCGTTCAAGTGGAACTGGCAGTTCAACTACCGCGACGGTATGGGCGAAGAGGCCAACACGGTGGCTTCGACCATCGGGTCCTCGGACGTCATCCCGATCCTGGTGCTGCCGGTCGGTCAGAAGATCCGTTTCGAGGAGACCAGCAAGGACGTCATCCACTCGTTCTGGGTGCCGGAGATGCTGTTCAAGCGGGACGTCTTCCCGGGCAGCGTGCGTAACGTCTTCGAGGTGACGCTCGACAAGGAGGGCCGTTACGTCGGCCGCTGCGCCGAGCTGTGCGGGACGTACCACGCCTTCATGAACTTCGAGCTGGTCACGGTCTCCGAGGCCAAGTTCAACCAGTTCCTGGAGTCCAAGAAGGGTGGCGCCTCGACCCAGGAGGCGATGGCGGTCATCGGCTTCACCGGTGCGGACGCTTACGCGACCACCACGTCGCCGTTCAACACCCGCCGCCAGACCCACAGCTGGAACCAGCCCGAGACCGTAGCGGCAGGGAAGTAGGGCGACGTGCGTACCGAATACAAGATCTTTACCGGCGTCGCGGTGTTCCTCTTCGGAGCGGCTGCGGTGTACGGCTTCTACACGCACGCGACCGCCACCGACGGCGCGGTCAGCAGCGGCTCGGCGTACGCGGGCGGTGTCGAGTGGGTCGGCGTCATCGCGCTGATCCTCTCCGGACTGCTCTGCTCGATGTGCGGGGGCTTCTTCTGGTTCGTCGCCCGCCGCATCGATCTGCGTCCGGAGGACCGCGAGGACGGCGAGATCTTCGAGGGCGCCGGCGAGGTCGGCTTCTTCAGCCCGGGCAGTTACTGGCCGTTCGGCATCGCGCTCTCCGCGGCGATCGCCGGTCTCGGCCTGGTCTTCTGGATGTGGTGGCTGCTGGCCCTCGGCCTGATCGCGGTCGTCATGACGTCCTGCGGCATGCTGTTCGAGTACTACTCGGGCACGCGGCACCCGGAGACGTCGTCGCACCACTGAGTTCGATCTGAGAAAGCCCGCCTCCCTGGGTCCAGGGGAGACGGGCTTTTTTGGTTCATGCCGCCCGGCGTTGCTCTGGGGCGACCTTGCGACTCTTCGGCGGCAGCCACATGTGTACGACGATCGGGGCGACCACCTCGGCCGCTCCGCATCGGGTGCAGACCAGCTCGGGGCAGTCGTCGTGGCCGTCGTCGCAGGGCGGAACCTCGAAGAGCATGTCGCCGTCGCAGATGACGCAGCGGAGTTCACGTTCGCGCACGGGTGTCTCCTTCGCCTTCGCCTGTGCTGTCACCCCGGAGGGTGTTATTACCCGAATGTCATTCAGACGTTGTCACGCATTTCGGGCAATTTCGGTCATTTAGGCTCGGCGTGTTGGAAGGTTTTCGCTCATTCGGCGGATTTGGCAGCCTGGGCCGCTGCCACCCAGCGGTCCAGCTGAGCCGTCACGGCGCCGGAGTCGATCGTCTCCTGGGCCCGGGTGATTCCGGCCCGCAGCGTGTCCCTGAAGTCGCCGGGGAAGCCGCTCTGTGCCGCGAGGGCCGCTGCCGTGTTCAGTACCACGGCGTCGCGTACCGCGCCGTGCTCTCCGGCGAACGTCCGCCGCGCGACGTCGGCGTTGAACGCGACGTCGCCACCGCGCAGGGCGTCCGGCGCGCTGCGCGGCAGGCCCAGCTCGGTCGCGTCGATGAGGAGTTCCTCCACCTTGCCGTCTTTCGCGACCCAGACCCGGGTCGGCGCGGCGGTGGTGAACTCGTCCAGGCCGTCCTCGCCGCGCATCACCAGCGCCGAGTCGCCGCGGCCGGCGAAGACCTCGGCCATCACCGGCGCCATTCGCGCGTCGAAGCAGCCGACCGCGGCCGCCGTCGGGCGGGCCGGGTTGGTCAGCGGGCCGAGGACGTTGAAGAACGTCGGAACGCCCAGCTCGCGACGGGTGACCGCGGCGTGCCGCATGCCGGGGTGGTACCGCGCCGCGAAGCAGAAGCCGATCCCGGCCTCGGCGACGGTCCGGGCCACGCCGGCCGGACCGAGGTCCAGCGGGATGCCGAAGTGCTCCAGCAGGTCCGCCGTGCCGGTGGTGGACGACGCCGACCGGTTGCCGTGTTTCACCACTGTCACCCCGGCGGCGGCCGTCACGATCGCCGCCATGGTGGAGATGTTGACCGTGTTGGCCCGGTCGCCGCCGGTGCCGACCACGTCCACCGCGCTGGTACGCGTCTTCTCCGGCAGCTCGACCAGGGTGGCGTTGGCGAGCATCGCCCGCACCAGGCCGGCCAGCTCGGCCGGCGTCTCACCCTTGGCACGCAGCGCCACCGCGAAGCCGGAGATCCGCACCGGCGTCGCGTTGCCCGCCATGATCTCGCCCATGGCCCAGGCGGTGTCCTCGGTGGCGAGCTCGTCGCCACGGAGCAGGGCACTCGTCAGGTTGGGCCAGGTACGTGCGGCCATGGAAGGGCCTTCCTCTTCTGCTTTTTTCGTCAGCTGTCAGCGGGCGGTGATGCCCTGGGTGCCCAGCGGGATCGCGCCGTCACGGCGGGCACGCAGCAGCCCGGCCACGGTCTGCCCGGTGGTCACCGGGTCGAGCGGGTCGAGCAGCGTGGCGTCCACCTGCGCGTACGCCGCCAGCCAGCGATCGGCGGCCCGGGCGATGACGACGCAGGTGGGCGGGGGAGTCAGGTACTCGTCCTTGGTCTGGCGGGCGATGCCGAGACCACCGGCGGGCGAGGCCTCGCCGTCCAGAACCATCAGATCGATCTCGTACTCGTCGAGCAGCCGGCGGCAGTCCTCCCAGGTGGAGGCGTCGGTGAACTCGACTTTCAGGTCGGCGGCGGGCCGTGTGCCGATGGCGAGCCGGATCCGGTCGCGGACAGCTGGGTCGTCGCTGTAGAGCAGAACGGTGTACTCGTTCATCATGTGCCCCGCCTCACGTCGTAGGTCCCGCAGATCGTACCGAATCTGTTATCTCGCGTAAGGCTCCGGTGGCGCCGGGTCTCCGGGGGTTGTGATCTTCGCCTTTTCCCGGGCTTCCTCGGCCTCCTGGCGGTCCAGGGCGCGGTCGATCCGCTTGGCCTCCCGCTCCGACTGGCGGACCCACTGCACCACCAGGATGCCGAGCATCGTGACGCTGACGATCTCGCCGCCGGCCCACAGGATGCCGCCCGCGGTGACCTGGTCGGCGTGCGGATCCATCCAGGTCAGGCCCAGGTTCGGGTACCAGTCGCCGCCGAGCAGCTCCTTGCTCTGCATGATCGTCAGGCCGAGCACGGTGTGGAACGGGACGCTCAGCACCATCAGCAGGGCGCGACCCGGGTACGGCCAGCGGTTCGGCAGCGGGTCCAGGCCCAGCAGCGGCCAGAAGAAGAGGCAGCCGGTCACCACGAAGTGCAGGTGGACGAACTCGTGCAGCCAGGCGTGCTCAAGGGTCTGCCGGTACGCCCCGGTGAAGTAGAGGACGAACGGGTTCGCGATGAACAGTCCGAACGCGACCAGGGGAAACGTCAGCACCCGGACGAAGCGGCTGTGCAGTGTCCTCAACAGGAGCTTGCGCGGTGCCGGTCGCACGACGCGCAGGGCCAGCGTCGTCGGCGCGCCCAGAGCCAGGAAGATCGGCCCGACCATGGAGAGCACCATGTGCTGGACCATGTGTACGGAGATCAGCGTGGTGTCGTACGCCTCGATGCCGGTCACCGACACCGCCGCGATGGAGCCGAGTCCACCAGCGACGAACGCCACGGTCCGCCCGACCGGCCAGTGGTCACCGCGCTGCTGGAGACGCCAGACGCCGTACAGGTACAGCGATGCGGAGATCACCAGACCCAGTGCGATCAGACTGACCAGGTTGAACTGAGTGAAGATGGCCGCCGGGCTGAACGGAGGGAGTCCAGTATCCCCTCGGGAGGCCGCGAGTGGGGCCATTTTGTCGAGAAGCACCCCCCGAGGCTAGGCCTACCGGCTGGTCACAGAATATTCCGGGCTGCAACTCGTGCCGGATTAGGGACCCCGGGGGACCTTGGACCTTGTTCGGATGAATAATGAGGCCGTGACAGCGGCAGCCATCGACAAGAGCCGGATCCACTCGCTCACGCGACCGAACATGGTCAGCGTCGGGACAATCGTGTGGCTCTCCAGCGAGCTCATGTTCTTCGCGGCGTTGTTCGCGATGTACTTCTCCATCCGCGCAGCGGATTACAGCATGTGGGAGAAGCACACCGAGGCACTGAACATCCCTTACGCCACCACGTTCACGGTGATCCTGGTTCTTTCCTCGGTCACTTGTCAGCTGGGCGTCTTCGCGGCGGAGAAGGGTGACGTGTTCGCGCTGCGGCGCTGGTTCACGATCACCTTCGTGATGGGGCTGATCTTCGTGCTCGGCCAGGCGAACGAGTACCGCCACCTCGTGCACGACGGCGTCACGCTCAATGGCGACGGATACGGCTCGATGTTCTACCTCACCACCGGATTCCACGGACTTCACGTGACCGGTGGCCTCATCGCCTTCATCATCTACATGATCCGGACGACCATGGGCCGGTTCACCCCGGCGCAGGCGACGTCGGCAATCGTCGTCTCGTACTACTGGCACTTCGTGGACATCGTGTGGATCGCGCTGTTCGCCATGATCTATTGGCTGCAGTAGTGACCAGCGCCGACGGCGAGGATCTCAACAACACCCAAAGGGACATATCAGATGACTTCTGACACCCCCGCCCGCAGGCGTGCCCGGGTGTTCTCCCGGCGGCGCAGCGCGCCGAGCCGGGCACGCCGGCGGCTCGGTGCAGCGGTACGCATGATCGCGGCACTCGCGCTCGCCGGAGGCGTGTACACCGCCTTCACTCCTGGCGCGTTCGCCGAGGACAACGTTCAGTTGTCCGCCGCTGCCCAGGAGGGCAAGGCACTCTTCGACAACAGCTGCATCTCCTGCCACGGGCGGGACGGTCAGGGTGTCGAGGAGCGCGGACCCAGCCTGATCGGTGTCGGTTCCGCATCCGTCGAGTTCCAGGTGAGCACCGGCCGCATGCCGATGACTCGCCAGGAGGCCCAGGCGGAGCAGAAGACGCCGCAGTTCGACGAGACCCAGACGAAGCAGCTGGCGCAGTACATCCAGGAACTGGGTGGCGGCCCCGAGCTTCCCGAGGGCGAACTCGTCGAGGATCTGAAGACCAACCCCGACGCGCTGGCGCGCGGCGGTGAGCTCTTCCGGATCAACTGCACCTCCTGCCACGGCTTCGGCGGTGGCGGTGGCGCTCTGTCGTCCGGCAAGTTCGCTCCGAGCCTGCACGACGCGACGCAAGAGCAGATCTACGCGGCCATGCTGACCGGCCCGCAGAACATGCCCGTCTTCGGCGACAACCAGCTCACGCCGGATGAGAAGCGCGAGATCATCACGTACATCACGGTTCAGCTCCAGGACGACCGGGACCCGGGCGGTCTGTTCAACCTCGGTCGTTACGGCCCGTCGACGGAAGGCATGGCGATCTTCCTGGTCGGCATCGTCCTCCTTGTCTTCACGTCGCTCTGGATTGCGGGGAAGTCATGACGGCTGTGCACCACGCGGGCGAGGCCGGCACCCCGCCGGTCGACGTGAACGACCCGCACCTGACGCGATTCGACATCGTCAAGGAAGGGCTCCGGCGCGACGACATCGAGATCGTCACGTACGAGTCCCAGTTCCACGGGCAGAACTCCAAGGCGGAGAAGCGGGTCGTCCGCAACATCGCCCTGCTGTTCGCCATCTCCGGGGTCCTCACCCTGGCGTTCATCGTCTTCTACATCGTCTGGCCGTGGGAGTTCGAGCTCGGCCACACGCGGAGCGACTACTTCACGCCGATCCTGGGCCTGACGCTCGGCTTCGGCCTGCTGGCGCTCGGCTACGGCATCCTGGCCTGGGCCAAGAAGCTGCTGCCGCACGAACTCTCGATCCAGCAGCGGCACGGCGACCCGTCGTCGGACGAAGAGCGGCTGATCACCGGGCAGACGGCGCTGTTCGTCGCCGACGAGCTCGGTGTGCAGCGGCGGCCCCTGCTGAAGGGTGCGATCGCGCTCGGCCTCGCGCCGGTCGGTATCGCGATCGCCGCGCCGATCGTCGGTGGCCTCATCGAGAACCCGCACAAGGGTGATCTCCCGATGATGTACACCACCGGCTTCAACCCCGGTAACAACGGCGGCGAGCTGGTTCGGCTCACCCGCGAGGACGGCAGCCCGATCCGGCCCGAGGACGTCACCACCGGCGGTCAGATGACCGTGTTCCCCGGCATCCCGCACGGTGCGACCAACCACTGGGCCGACTCTCCGACGCTGCTGATCCACCTGCGGGCGGACGACGCGGCCGAGACGCGGCGAAATGCGGAATCCGACAAGAACGGCCGAAACGTCGGCTCGATGTGGGGCAACTTCGTCGCGTTCTCCAAGATCTGCACGCACGCCGGCTGCCCGGCGAGCCTGTACGAGCAGCAGACGAACCGTCTGCTGTGCCCGTGCCACCAGTCGCAGTTCCTCATCACCAACAACGCGCAGCCGGTTTTCGGACCCGCGACCCGGCGTCTGCCGATGCTGCCGCTTACAGTGGACGAGGAAGGTTTCTTCGTGGCAGCGTCCGACTTCAAGGACACCGTCGGACCTGACTTCTGGGAGCGGCCGTGAAGCGCCGAAAAATTGACCTCGCACAGGCTCCGGTCAACTTCGCCAAGGGCGCTGATGACCGGTTCCAGGGGGCGACCCCTCTGCGGGGCCTGCTGAACAAGGTCTTCCCCGACCACTGGTCGTTCCTGCTCGGCGAGATCGCCCTGTTCTCGTTCATCGTGCTGCTGCTCAGCGGCGTGTTCCTGACGCTCTTCTTCGACCCGTCGATGAAGGAAATCGCGTACGACGGGTCCTACCTGGGCCTGCGCGGTACCGAGATGTCGGCCGCGTACGCGTCGTCGCTGCACCTGTCGTTCGAGGTCCGTGGTGGCCTCTTCATGCGGCAGATGCACCACTGGGCAGCGCTGCTGTTCATGGCGTCGATCATCGTGCACATGGCCCGTGTCTTCTTCACCGGCGCGTTCCGCAAGCCGCGTGAGGTCAACTGGGTCATCGGCATCCTGCTCTTCCTGCTCGGGTTCTTCGCCGGCTTCACCGGTTACTCGCTCCCGGACGACGGCCTCTCCGGCACCGGTCTTCGCATCGCCTCGGCGATCATGCTGACCCTCCCGGTCATCGGCACCTGGCTCTCCGCCGCGATCTTCGGCGGCGAGTTCCCCGGCGAGCTGATCATCGGCCGGTTCTACATCGCGCACGTGCTGCTCATCCCGGGCATCCTGCTCGGCCTGATCGCGGCTCACCTGGGCATCGTCTTCAAGCAGAAGCACACCCAGTGGCCGGGCCCGATGCGGACCAACGAGAACGTCGTCGGCGAGCGGATGTTCCCGCGGTACGCGATGAAGCAGGGCGGCTTCTTCATGGCCGTCTTCGGCGTCATCGCCCTGATGGCCGGCCTCTTCCAGATCAACCCGATCTGGCTGTTCGGGCCGTACCGGGCGTCCGAGGTCTCCTCGGCCTCGCAGCCTGACTTCTACGTCATGTTCATGGACGGCCTGGTCCGTCTCATGCCGAACTGGCAGATCTACATCTTCAACTACAGCCTCCCGCCGATGTTCTGGCCGGCCGTGGTCGGCCTCGGCGCGCTGTTCACGCTGCCGCTGGCGTACCCGTGGCTGGAAGCGCGGAAGTTGAAGGACAAGCGTCTGCACCACCTGCTGGAGCGTCCTCGTGACAACCCGGAGCGGGTCGGCATCGGCATGATGGCGTTCTCGTTCTTCATGGTCGCCACGATCTCCGGCTCCAACGACGTCATCGCCGACAAGTTCCACATCAGCCTGAACGCGATGACCTGGGCCGGCCGCATCGGCCTGCTGATCCTGCCGCCGCTGGCGTACTACATCTCGGTCCGCATCTGCCTGGGTCTCCAGCAGCACGACCGTCAGGTACTCGCCCACGGTGTCGAGACCGGCATCATCAAGCGCCTGCCGAACGGCCAGTTCATCGAGGTCCACCAGCCTCTGGGCCCGGTCGACGAGCACGGCCACCCGGTGCCGCTGGAGTACGCCGGCTGGGTCGTACCGAAGAAGATGAACCGCGTCGGCGCTCTGGCTCCCGCGGTGAAGGGCTTCTTCTTCCCGGTCGAGAAGCCCGCCGAGGTGCCGGTCTCCCCGGCCGTCGGCGGTCCGGTGAAGCGGGAAGAGATCAAGTCCGGCCGCTGATCCACAGGTTCCACACGAAAGGCCCGTCGCGGATGCGGCGGGCCTTTTCGCTGGTCTTGAAGAATTCAGTCGGCGTCGGGGAGGCCGATCGCGAAGGCGTCCTCCAGGTCGTGCTTGGAGTACGCCCGGAACGCCACGAACGTCTCGCTGTTGATCACGCCGGGCGTCTTCGAGATCTTGCCGGCGATCACCTCGGCGATGTCGTCGAAGCGCGGCACTCGCACGATCGCGATCAGGTCCACGCCGCCGGCGACCGAGTAGACCTCGCTGACGCCTTCCAGCGAGGCCAGCGCCTCGGCAACCTCGGGGATCGAGTCGGTGGCGCAGTCGATGTGGACGATCGCGGTGTTCACCTGCGGGCTCCTCAGCATTGAGCGAAAACCAGTCGGACCCATGCTAACCACGTGGATCAGAGAGCTGGGACGGTCAGGCCGGTGTGCGCCCGGATCACGCCGGTGAGGGTCTCGCCGGCCGCGACGGTGGCACCGGGCCAGATCACGCAGTTCGAGACGGTGCCGGCCACCTGGGCGCCGCTGCCGACCACTGAATGGGTCACCTCGCCGGTCACCGTGGCTGACTCGGCCACCAGGTTCGCCCCGGCCGCCGCGTGCAGGTTGGCGGCCAGGTAATCGGCAGGGACGCCGGTGTCCAGGTAGAAGCCTTCGTACGGCACCAGCTCCAGCTCGCCCGCTGCCTCGGCGGGGCGCCAGGCTGTGCGTACCAGGCTGCTGTCCTCGTCGGTCAGGTCCTTGATGTACCGCCAGGGCAGCAGGGAGAAGCCGCCGAAGCGCATGCCGCTGAAGCCGCCGGTCTCGCCGTCGCGGCAGGGCAGGACCAGCATCCGCACGGTCTCGCCGGACCAGCCCTCCAGCAGGGCGGCGATGTCCTTGCCGGGCTCGCGGGCCGGGTCGGTCAGGTACGCGTCGGCGTTGCCGGCGAGCGCGCCCCGCCCGTCGATCCAGTTCTTCATCCGGCCGATGCCGCCGGACGTGCCGAGCGGGCCGTCCGGCTCGACCGACAGGTGGGCGCGGTCACCGACGTGGGCGACGACCTGGTCGGCCAGGTAGGCGGCGTTGACGGCGATCGACGCGGGACCGGCCAGGCCGACACCGGACAGGCGGCGCAGGGCGAGATCCAGCAGCGGGATGTTGCCGATCGGGCAGAGAGCCTTCGGAACGAGCTCGGTGAGCGGGCGCAGACGCTGGCCCTCACCGGCCGCGAGAACGACGCCGCAGACTTCGGCTGTCACTTCTGATCCTCGTGCGAGGGCGCGACAGCGCGCGGGCCGATGCCGTAGATGCCGAGCAGCCGCTCGGTCGGCCAGGTGAGTTTCGGCAGGTCGTCGATCGAGAACCAGGCCGCCTCGATCACCTCGCCGCCGTCGACGGTCAGGGTGGTGCTCGACGCCGGGACGGAACCGAACCAGACCGTGTCGACCACGCCGCCGTTGGGGTGGACGATGGCGTTCGGATTACCGGGTGTCAGGTCGCCTGGCTCCAGGCGTACCCCAGCCTCTTCGAAAAGCTCGCGCGCGGCACCCACAGCGGGCAATTCGCGGCGCTTGAGTAAACCGGCGGGAAGTCCCCACCCGCGGCCCGGCGGCTGACGCAGCAGAAGGAGGCGCTCGGGCGCCTCCGCATCGCGGATCACGGTGACCGCGCCGACGAGGTATTTGGGGGAGACCGCGCGGGCGATCTGGCGGCGCAGCGGCAACGGCAGCCCATAGAAGACCTGATAAGCGAGGCCGCGCAATTGCCGAGGAGTTTTCACGCGGGTAAGGCTATCCGGGCTCAGTCCGGGTGGTCGACCAGGGCGATGAGCTGTTCGACCACAGCGTCCGGTTCGAGGCTGCGCTCGCAGACCGCTACCAGCAGAGTTTCCAGGTCAGGGTAGCCGAGCTCCTCGGCGAGGCGGCGCAGCGGAACCTCGCTGGCCAGGCCGCGGTCATGTTTGCGAAGGGTGAGACCGATGGTGGCGCGGCCGAGGCGGACCTTGTCGGCGATGCTGATGCCCGGCTCGTTCTTCTCATCGAAGAAGCGGTTGATCTGCATCTGCGCCTGGCTGGATTTGACGAATCCGAGCCATTCCTTGCGGGGGCCTCGGGGGGCGTTCGGCTCGATCTCGATCTGCTCGTCGGTCTCGGAGAAGATCTCGACGACGTCACCGTCGCGAAGGGGGGAGCTGAGAGGGGCAAGACGTCCGTTGATGGTCGCGGCCAGACATTGGTCACCCTTGCGGGGACTCAATTCGTACGCCACGTCGACCGGAGTCGAGCCGCTGGGCAGCTCGTGCGCGTTGCCCTGGGCGAAAACGGTGATCTGGCCCTCGGCGAGGTCACATCGGAGCGAATCGAGGAACTGTGCCGCGTCGGTCGTGTCCTGCTGCCAGTCGAGTACTCGTTTGAGCCAGGTGAGCTGGTCGGCGCCCGGTGGCTCGTCGGCCACCTTCGGATATCGGAAGCTGGTGGCGACGCCGTACTCCGAGTACCGATGCATGGTCTCGGTCCGGATCAGCACCTCGACCAGCTTGCCCTCCGGACCCACGACCGTGGTGTGCAGCGAGCGGTACAGGTTGTTTTTCGGCGAGGCGATGAAGTCCTTGAACCGGCCGGCGACCGGGCGCCATCTGCCGTGGATCGCGCCGAGCGCCGCGTAACAGTCGGTGTCCGGGCCGTCGACGATGACCGCGATGCGGGGCAGGTCGAGCGGGATGCCGCCACCGCCGGCGACGGTGTCTTTCCAGATCGAGTAATAGTGCCGGGGACGCGGGGTGACCTCGGCGTCCACCCGGGAGCGGCGCAGCGCCGTGCGGGCCTTTCCGGAGACGTCGGCGAGGTATTCGTTCCAGCCGGGACGGTTTTTCACGTGGGCGTCGATCCGGGCGAAGGAGTCCGGCTCCAGATGGAAGAGCACCACGTCGTCGAGGTCGCGCTTGAGCGCCTGGATGCCGAGCCGGTCACAGAGCGGGACGAGCACGTCGAGCGTGGCCGTGGCGATCCGGGCGCGGGAGGCGGTGGAGCGGGCACCGAGCGTCCGCATGTTGTGCAGCCGGTCGGCCAGCTTGATCACCAGGACGCGGACGTCCTTGCCGGCCGCGACGATCATCTTGCGGATCGTCTCGCCCTCGGCGGCCTTGCCGTAATAAGCCTTGTCGAACTTGGTCACACCGTCGACCAGGTGGGTCACCTCGGGCCCGAAGTCGCCGTGCAGCGCCTCCAGCGTGTAACTGGTGTCCTCGACCGTGTCGTGCAGCAGGGCCGCGACGATCGTCGTGGTGTCCATGCCCAGCTCGGCGCAGATCTGCGCGACGGCGAGCGGATGCGTGATGTACGGATCGCCGGACTTGCGGAACTGGCCGCGGTGCATGCTCTCGGCGATGGCGTAACTGCGGCGGACCACTGCCACGTCAGCGGACGGGTGGATGCTCCGATGCGTCCGGGTCAGGGTGGCGACCGGATCGTCCTCGTTGCTCTGGAAGCTGAAGATCGAGCGCAACCGCCGGGTGAAAGGGGCAGTCGGCAAGGCACGCCCCAGAGCGGCGCCGTGGCCGGCGTCGACGTCCACCCGGACACCCCCTCACCGATCGTCCAGCTCCACCTGAAGCTTGGAGTCGCCCCGCGTCTCCCTGCTAGCGAAGCACCGAGGCGGCTGATCGCCAAAGGCATCAAGCCGCCAAATGAGGTGAATCACCACGAGGGTCGCGCGTGCCTTACAGCCTAAGCGAGCAAGCGTCATCCGAACGGTCAGTTACGGATAGGCGAACGGACGAGTCTTAGGCCGAAGAGGCACCCTCAGCCCTGCTGAGCAGGGTGGCGAAACGCGCGGCGCCACGAACCGGTGACACCCAGTCGCCGGCGGTTTCCACCAAGCGGGTGTCAGGCTTCTCCAGCCACGCCAGGATCCGCTCGGTCTCCTCGGCCGACGCGGCGTGCACCGGGCCCGGTCCGGGAAGGACCGTCTCGGCCGTCATCCGCGCGGCGTCGAGCGTCGGGCGGGGATGCGCCCGGGGCGGCGAGGTCGCCGCGGCGGCCAGCCGGCCGTGCCGGACCACCGAGATCTCCCAGCCACCCTTGTCGTCGCGGCGGGCCGCCACCAGCTCGCTCATGCTGGTCAGCGCCTCCAGTTTCTGCATCCGGATCAGGGCGCGCAGCAGGGCCACCAGACGGGAGCGAACGGTCGCGGCCTCCTCGTAACGCTGGTTGCCGGACAGCACGTCGATGCGGGACATCAGCGCGTCGACGACCGGGCCGGGATCGCCCGAGGTGGCAGTGCGGAACGGGAGCGCCGCGCGTACGTCGTACTCCTGGGTGGAGATCTCGTGCTCGCAGGGTGCCGGGCATTTCCCGAGCTCAGCCAGCGCGCAGGCCGGCGTCTTGGTCTTGAGGGAGAGTTTGTGGTTGCACTGCCGCAAGGGGACGGCGTCGTAGACGCCGGCGGCCGCCAGCTCGGCGGTGCGCCGCGACGAGAACGGGCCGAGATAGGTCGCGCCATCGTCGGCGAAACGACGAACAACCGACAATCTCGGGTACGCCTCAGCGGTCAGTTTCAGCCAGACGACCCGCTCCGGGTATTTGGACCTGCGGTTGTACGGCGGGGCGTGTGTCGCGATCATCCGCAGCTCACGGACCTCGGCCTCCAGCGAGTGGGCGCACTCGACGGCCTCGACCCGGACCGCGGCGGTGAGCATCTCGGAGATCCGCGCCCGCTTTTCCGCCGCGGTGAAGTAACTGCGGACCCGGGTGGCGATGTCCTTGGACGTGCCGACGTAGAGCGGCCGGTCGTCGGCGGCCCGGAACAGGTAGACGCCGGGCACGTGCGGCAGGCCGTCGGCGAGATGGCGCTGGCGGCGCTGCGCCGGGGTGACCGCCTTGGCGAACTCGATCGCGTCACCCAACGAGTGGACCTTGAAGCTGCCGAGCCGCTCGATCAGGCCGTGCAGCACGTCGACGGTGGCTTTCGCATCGTCGAGGGCCCGGTGGTTCGGCTCGACCTCGGAGCGGAAGAACCGGGCCAGGGTGCCGAGCTTGCGGTTGGGCACCTCGTCACGGGTCAGCGCCCGGCGGGCCAGCGCCGCGGTGTCCAGCACCCGGATCTGCGGCCAGGGGTAACCGTGCCGGGCACACGCGGCCTTGAGGAAGCCGACGTCGTAGGGCGCGTTGTGCGCCACCAGCACCGCGCCGCGCAGGAACTCCAGCAGGGTGGGCAGGACCGTCTCGATCGGCGGGGCCGGCCGCAGCATCGACTCGGTGATGCCGGTCAGGACGGTGATGAACGGCGGCAGCGGCACACCCGGGTTGACCAGCGTGGCGAACTCGCCGAGCTGCTCGCCCGCACGGACCTTGACGGCGCCGATCTCGGTGATGCCCGCGCCGTCCGCGGCGCCGCCGGTGGTCTCCAGGTCGAGCACGACGAACGTGGTGTCCGCGAGGGACACGGCCGCGGGGTCGACCGATCCGTCAGCGGTCAGCAGCGAGTCCAGAGTGCCCTGCACGTATGCGGGTTGTGTCACGGGCGGCACCTTAGACAAGGGGTATGACAGTTCCCTTTGAAAAGATCACTTGCTCCAAGAGGCCAATCGGTCATGGCCGGTGTGAGAATGGGGAGATGTCCGCGCCGCTCGAGCCCGAAGACCGCCCCGATGAGGAGGCGGCGGAGGAGTTCGTGCCCGAACCGGTCCTGCCGGAGGCCGTCCGGCAGCGGATCATGGTGTTGGCCGCCGCGGCCCTTCCGGGCCTTCCCGGTGACGAGCTGCCCGTGCCGCTGCGCCGGGTCGCCCGGTTCGCCCCGAATCGCCGGGCCCGGCTCGGTGGCCGTGACATTGCCGCGCAGCTCGTCGCCGACCCGCTCTTCCGGCAGCGCATCGGCACCCGGGTGGTCACCGAGGCCGGTGATCTCGGCGCGGCCGTGACCAACGGTGTCGCCCCGGCCGCCGCCGACCCGGTCGAGGTCGCCGCGCTGGCATACCTGGCCAGGCCGGACGGCTGGCGCGAGCTGATCGACGCGGCCGGCGACGCGGTGCGCGCCGAGGCGGACAGCGCCGCGATCGCCGGGCAGGTGCGCGCCGCCGAACAGCGCGCGGTCCGCGCCGAGCACGACCGGACGGTCGCCCGGGTCGAGGCCGACAAGCTCCGTGACGAGCTCGCCCGGGTCCGCGAGGAGATGGGTCAGCTCCGCGAGGAGGCCCGCTCGACGGGCAAGGCGCTGCGTGAGGCGCTGTCCACCCAGAAACGTGCCGCCGACCTGCTGGCGACGGAAAAGGGGAGGGCGGCGCGGGCCGCCCTCGACCATGATGCGGAGCTACGCCGGATGCGTGGCCGGCTGGCCGATGCGGAAGCCGCCGCGGCCACCGGCAAGCAGGCCGCCAAGGACGCGCGGTCGGTCGACGACGCCCGCCTCTGGCTGCTGCTCGAAACGATCGGGCAGGCCGCCAGCGGGCTGCGCCGCGAGCTGGCCCTTGGCCCGGCCGACAAGCTGCCCGCCGACTTCGTGGCCGAGGCGTCGGCCGAGCCACCGAGCGCTCCGGAGCGCTCCCGCGCCCGTGCGCAGGACACCGACGACCCGGGCCGGCTCGACCAGCTGCTCGCGCTGCCGCGGGCACACCTGGTCGTCGACGGTTACAACGTGACCAAGCGCGGCTTCGCCGACATGTCGCTGGAACAGCAGCGCAAGCGACTGATCACCGGACTGGGTGGCATCGCGGCGCAGACCGGCGACGAGATCACCGTGGTCTTCGACGGCGCCGAGCGGGTGCACGGGCTGCCGCCGGCCCCGCGTGGGGTCCGGGTGCTCTTCTCCCGCAAGGGGATGACCGCCGACGAACTGATCCGGCAGCTGGTGCGAGCCGAGCCACCGGGCCGCCCGGTCGTCGTGGTCTCCTCCGACCGTGAGGTGGCCGACGGGGTGCGCCGGCATGGGGCGTACCCGATGGGTGCCGACTCGCTGATCCGCAGGTTGTCCCGGTCGTAAGGAAAAGTGTCATACCCCTCGCTTAGCGTGACTGTCACGCGACATTGGAGGGGTAATGATCATTGACTGTGGTCGTTGCGCCGAGCGGACCGCCGAGTGCCAGGGCTGTCTGGTCAGCGCGCTCATCGACACCCCGGACGGCCTGGCCGACCTCACACCGGCCGAGCTGCGGGCGATCGAGACGTTCGAGCTCGCCGGATTCGAGGTGGAGCTGCTGGAGACACCACCGCCGCCGGTCATGGTCCGCAAGCACGTAGCGTGATCATGATTAGGATAATCAGATGTCGCCGAGAGCTTGGGCCGTAACCGCGCTCGTCGTGCTGTTCGCGGCGGTGGCCGCGTTCGCGGCGGCGAAAATCCCGTGGCATCGCGCGCCCGCACCCCGGGCCGACCAGCTCGATGCCCTCTCCCGGCTCGACGCCGAGCAGGTGGAGCGGGCCCGTGACTTCCACGGCGAGCTGCGCCCCGGCCGGTACGCCGCGATGGCGATCGGCCTCTCGATGGCGGCGGTGCTCGGCCTGACCCCGATCGGCGCCCGCCTGGTCAGTGCTGTCGGCGACCACTGGCTGGTCCAGGCGGTGTTCGGCGGGCTGCTCGTCGTCCTCGTCACCGAGCTGGTCACCCTGCCGATCGCGATCTGGCGGCACACCGTCGTGGTGCGTTACGGCATCTCCACCCAGAGCTGGTCCGGCTGGGCGGTCGACATGCTGAAGTCGTACGCGGTCGGCGCCGTGCTCGGCGGTCTCGTGCTGGCCGGCTTCTTCACCATCACCCACTTCGCGCCCGACTGGTGGTGGGCGTTCGCCTCGGCCGGGGTGGCCGGGCTGGTCGTGCTGCTGTCGTTCGTGCTGCCGGTGCTGGTCGAGCCGATCTTCAACAAGTTCACGCCGATGGCCGAGGGGCCGCTGCGCACCGAGCTGCTCGCGTTGGCCGAGCGCGACGGGGTGCCGGTCCGTGACGTGCTGGTCGCCGACGCGTCGCGCCGGACGAGGGCGGTGAACGCGTACGTCTCGGGGCTCGGGCCGACCCGGCGGATCGTCGTCTACGACACGATGCTGACCGAGGCCACGCCCGACGAGGTGGTCTCGGTGACCGCACACGAGCTGGGCCACGCCAAGGACAACGACGTGCTCACCGGCACGGTCATCGGCGCGCTCGGTGCCGCCGCCTCGGTGATCGTGCTCTACCTGATCGGCTCGTGGGGCGGGCTGCTGCGGCTCGCCGACGTCGAGTCGATCGGCGAGCCGCGCGCGATCGGGCTGCTGCTCGTCCTCACCACGATCGCCGGGCTGGTCGCGGGGCCGGCGCAGGCGTTCGTCTCCCGCCGCGTCGAGGCCCGGGCCGACACGCACGCCCTCGACCTGACCGGCGACCCGGAGACCTTCGAGGCGATGCAGCGCCGTCTCGGCACCGTGAACCTCTCCGACCCCGACCCGCCGCACTGGGAGCACGCCATGTTCGCCTCACATCCGTCCACCGTGCAGCGGATGGCCGCGGCTCGTGCGTACGCCCGGGGTGCCCGCTGATGACCCGCACCCTGCTCGTGACGAACGACTTCCCGCCGCGCCCCGGCGGCATCCAGCAGTTCGTGCACAACCTGGCGGTGCGCCAGCCGGCCGGGTCGATCGTGGTTTACGCCTCGCAGTGGCGCGGGTCCGCTCCGTTCGACGCGGAGCAGCCTTTCGAGGTGGTGCGCGAGGACACCGGGGTACTGCTGCCCACCGCCGGGGTTGCCAGGAAAGCGGCTTTGCTGGCGAAACAGCATGGCTGTGACACCGTGCTCTTCGGCGCTGCCGCACCGCTGGGCCTGCTCGCTCAGGGGCTGCGGAAAAACGCCGGGATCCAGCGGGCGGTCGGCATCACCCACGGCCACGAGATCGGGTGGGCGGCCCTGCCCGGTGCCCGTGGGCTGCTGCGGCGGATCGCACGGGGCAACGACGTCATCACGTACCTCGGTGACTTCCAGCGGACCCGGCTCGACAAGGCACTGCACGGGCTCACCGACCTGCGGCGGCTCGCGCCCGGCGTGGACGTGGACACATTCCACCCCGGAGTCGACGGCTCCGAGGTGCGCGGACGGCACGGGCTCACCGACCGGCCGGTGGTCGTCTGCGTTTCCCGGCTGGTGCCCCGCAAGGGCCAGGACATGCTGATCCGGGCGCTGCCGCAGATCCGGCGCCGCGTCCCGGGGGCCGCGTTGCTGCTGGTCAGCGGCGGGCCGTACCGGAAGACGCTGGAACGGCTGGCCCGGGAGAACGACGTCGAGGCCGACGTGGTCTTCACCGGTTCGGTGCCGTGGGCCGAGCTGCCCGAGCACTACGCGGCCGGCGACGTCTACGCGATGCCGTGCCGGACCCGCTCGGCCGGGCTCGATGTGGAAGGCCTCGGCATCGTCTACCTGGAGGCCTCGGCCACCGGGCTGCCGGTCGTCGGTGGCGACTCGGGCGGCGCACCGGACGCGGTCCGCGAGGGCGAGACCGGGTTCGTGGTGGGCGGCCGTGACGTGCCGGCCATCGCGGGACGGATCGTCGACCTGCTCAGCGACCCCGACCGGGCGAAATCGATGGGCAAGGCCGGCCGGTCCTGGGTGGAGCAGGAGTGGCGATGGGAGCGGCAGGCGGCTCGGCTCACCTCGTTGCTGGCCGGCGACATTCGTGAGTGAGGGGGAATCCCGGTGGACACCCGCTCGTGAGGCAGCGTAGTAACGAATGCAGGGCTTCCGGCGCGCCATGCCAGCGCGCCGTCCGTGCGTCGCGCGCCCAGTCGCGCTTGCGGAGCCTCGAGCCGGCCTGCGCCGGCCGCTGACGGACCCCTCCCGATAGGAGGCCGCCGATGCCGGACACCGCTGAGCCCGCGCCGGAGAACGCCACGCTGCTGGAGACCGAGGAAGACGGCGAGCTGGAGCTGCCCTATTGGCTGACCAGCACGGCCGAGGCGGCGAACACCACGTTTCTGCAGATGGCTCGTCGTCTGCCACGGCTGCTTCGGGACGCCTGGCTGCTGGCGTGGCGGGCCAGCGCCCGAACCACCGCGGCGGTTCTCGTGCTGCAGGTGGCCGCCGGCGCCGCGGCCGCACTCGGGCTGATCAGTGTGGTCGGTGTCTTCGACGGCCTGTTGCAAGCTGGTCCGACTCCGGAACGGGTGCGGTCCGCCGTACCCTCGCTGTTGATTTTGATCATTGCTCTTGCGGCGCGTGGGCTGCTCACGTCGGCGGCGGCAGCGGCGCAGGGCCGGCTGTCGCCGCAGGTTTTCGAGGCCGCCGAGATGCGTCTGCTGGATCTGACGACCGGGGTCGACCTGGCGACATTCGACGATCCGGACTGGCGGGACGCCATGGAGCGGGCCCGGGATCGCGGCATCGACGCGGCGCAGCGGATCGTCGACTTCGGCATCGACGTGTTCACCAACGTGATCGGCCTGGCCGCGGTGGCCGGTGTGCTCGCCGTGCTGCACCCTGTCCTGCTGCCGTTACTGGTGCTGGCGGCCCTGCCGACCGGGTGGGCGGCGGTGCGCGCGGCCCGGCTCAGCTATCGCAGCCGGCTGCGGCTCGTCGCGGTCTGGCGGCGCCAGCACATGCTCGCCCAACTGCTCGCGGCGCGCGAACCGGCCGGCGAGGTGCGGGCTTTCACGGTACGGCGATTCCTGCTCGCCGAGGTCGGCCGGCTCCTGCGGATCTCCACGGTGGAGGAGATCCGGGTGGTGACGAGATCGGTACGCAGCAATCTGTACGGACAGGCGCTCAGCGGCCTGCTGACCGGTTTTGCCTATGTGGTGCTGCTCTGGCTGCTCTGGACCGGCCGGATGGAGCTGGCCGCCGGAGGTGCCGCCGCCTATGCGATCAACATCGGCATCAGCCGGCTCCGTGAGTTGGCGTTTTCGGTCAACCGGGTCTACGAGTACGGCCTGTACTTCGCCGATTTCCAGGGCTTCTGCGAGCTGTCCCAGCAGCGGGCCGAGCCGTCGCCGGACCTGGCGGTACCGGCCCGTTTCACCGAGATCGTGCTGGACGGGGTGACGTTCAGTTATCCGGACGCCTCCCGCCCGGCCGTCGCCGACGTCAGCCTCACGCTGCGGCGCGGCCAGATCATCGCCCTGGTCGGCGAGAACGGATCGGGCAAATCAACGCTGGCGGCAGTGCTTGCCGGGCTGTACCGCCCCCAGCAGGGCACTGTCACCTGGGACGGTGTGGACGTGAACAGGCTGCACCCGGAATCGCTTCGCGAACAGATAGCAGTCGTCATGCAGGAGCCGACCCGCTGGCCATTTTCGGCCAGACTCAACATCGCGATCGGCCGCCACGACCGTGTCGCCTCGCTGGAGAACGTGCGGGAGTCGGCCCGGGCCGGCGACGCGCACGAGTTCGTGATGGAGTTGCCCCGGGAGTACGAAACTCTGCTTTCCCGGCATTTCACCGACGGCGCCGATCTCTCCGGCGGGCAGTGGCAGCGGCTCGCGGTCAGTCGCGCCTTCCACCGCGACGCGCCCCTGCTGATCTGCGACGAACCCACCGCGAACCTGGACGCCCGCGCCGAGCACGACGTCTACCAGCGGTTACGTTCACTCGCCGCCGGCCGGACCGTCGTTTTGATCACCCACCGGATGGCGAGCGTCCGCGAAGCCGACCGCATTTTCGTGCTGGATCACGGCGCGGTGGTCGAAGAGGGCGATCACGAGGAGCTGATGGCGACCGGCGGGCTGTATGCGCAGTTGTTCACGCTCCAGGCCAGCGCCTACCAGTCGGCGTGAGGCGCGTGTCAAAGTAGTCCCATGGATCCGGTGGGAGTGAGCGCGGTCGCTGTGGTGCTGGTGGCCGGGGTTGCCGTGGGCCTCTGGCGCCGCCGCACCGATGGCCGGCTGACGGCGGTGAGTCCGGTCCTCAGCCAGGCGGCGGCTCCGGTTGCCGGTGCGGGTTCGGGTGCGGTGGGTTTGGTGGGTTTGGCTTCTAGCGCGGATGCGGCTTTCGCGGGCGATCCGGTTGCGGCTGCCGCCGCGGTCCCGGCGGTGGCCGAGCCAGGCGATTCCGCTCACTCTTCCGACATTTCGGGTACGCGTCTCAGCGCTGACCTGCTGAAACGACTCGGCGTGGAGTCGGCCCCGGCGACGCTGCTCCAGTTCTCGACGGCGTTCTGCGCGCCGTGCCGGGCGGTGCGGCGCGTGAGCGACGAGGTGGCGGCGCTGCTCCCCGGCGTGCAGCACATCGAAGTAGACGCGGAAAGCCACCTGACCGAGGTCCGCGAACTGGACGTCTGGCGCACCCCAACCCTGTTCGTCCTCGACGCCGACGGCCGCGTCATCAAAAGGGCAACCGGAGTCCCCTCAAAGCCACAGCTGATAGCCACACTGGCCGAAATCCTGCCAAAGAGCTGAGACACGAGGCGGGGCCCAGCGGCTGAACGCACACGCGAGCGATCGGTGCGCGTTTGCCGACATCAATAAACGGCGTGGACAGCGGCGCACCGATCGTGGTTTCCACGTGGATGGGGTCGCACACAACGGCTCGGTGCGACTTCGTCCATGCCAGGGCCGAGACGGGAGCTCACACACGCTCTCTGTGCGGCCTGATCACCGCTGCCGGCCCCTTGCGTGTGCCCACGCCTCGGCCAAACCCGCCAACCCGCTCGCCAAGCACCCGCCCGCCTGCCGTCGCCCGGCCGGCGGACCGCCCGCCCGGCCGGCGGACCGCTCGCTCGGCCGTTGCCCGCCAGTTGGCCGTTGCCCGTCCGAGGGACTGACCGCCCGCGGACGCCCGAACGCCGGCCGTCCGTCCGCCGTGTGCTGGTGGTGCCGCCGTGCTGAGAGCTCACGGTGGGTCTTTGGCTCGGCGTGCTCACCGCCCTTGAGGCCGAACATCGGAGCGCCTGAAGTCGACACGCGGCTGTCGCGGCCGCCTCAAGTCGGCGCGCGGGTGGGTGCTCGCTCGAATCGATACGCAGGGTGGGCGCTGACGCTGGCTTCGGCACGCTGCGGGTGGCACTGCTTGCGTGTCGATTTGCGGTTTGATTCGCGCCTCAAGTCGACACAGGGAGGGCTGGCGCTGTTTGTGTGTTGATTTGGGGTTTGATTTGCGCCCTAATTCGACACGGTGGATGGGTTGGGTGCGGGTTGCGTCTCTGGTCGGCACGCTGGGGTTCGGGTCAGGGTGCGGGAGCCTGGGATCAGCAGCTGGGACGCCGCGGCCAGGAAGAGCACCGCTGCGCAGCACGTCAGTACCCGGTCGGTGCCGAAGCGTTCGGACATCGGGCCGGCCAGGGCGTTTCCGATCGGCATCGCCAGGAACGACGTGACGTAGTCCCAGGATGCGACCCGGCCGAGCATCTGGTGCGGGACGTTGTCCTGGATCGCGGTTTCCCAGGCTACGTCGAAGAAGATCAGGCCGGCGTAGCCGATCACCGCGCCGGCCATGACGGCGACGAGCAGGCCGGGCCAGACGTAGGACAGCGCCCACACTGGCATCAGCATCAGGCCGAGCCAGCCCGCCCGCAGCAGGCGCCGGGGGCGGAACCG
The DNA here is from genome assembly GCF_003259845.1 of Actinoplanes lutulentus. GTDB lineage: Bacteria > Actinomycetota > Actinomycetes > Mycobacteriales > Micromonosporaceae > Actinoplanes > Actinoplanes lutulentus. Next base: position 180,788 of record NZ_QLMJ01000004.1, on the reverse strand, counting down.
CATGCCGATCGCGGCGCCGAGGAAGCCGCCGAAGCCCTCCGCCGCGGCTATCAGGCCGATCGCGTGGGCGCCGCCGAGCCGCTCGATGGCCACCACCTGCACCAGGACCAGGATCATGCCGTTGGCGATGTGGTAGACCGTCGCGCCGAACAGGCCGCCGAGCAGCCAGTCCCGGCTGCGGATCTCCTGCCACCCGGCGGCCAGCTCGGCGAGCATGGGGTGGCGGGGGCCGCGCTCCGTGCGTACCGAAATCATCGCGGCCGCGACCAGTGACAAGAGGAAGCTGACCGCGTTGGCGGCGAATCCGGCCGGAGCGCCGAAGGCGGCGACGGTGATACCGCCCAGAGTGGGGCCTGCGATGCCGCACGCGGTTTGCAGCATGCTGAGCGTCGCGTTCGCGGATTGGCGGCGGTCGGCCGGGACCAGCATCGGTTTGAGCGCGACCATCGACGGAGTGAAGAAGCTTCCGGCGCCGGCCGAGACGACGGAGAGCGCGCAGAGCAGCCCGAGCTGATATCCGGAGACGGCGAACATCCAGGCGATGCCGGCGGTGGCGGCGAACCGGATCAGATCGGACCAGACCATCACCCGTTGTGGCTGGAGGCGGTCGGCCCAGACGCCGCCGAACAGGGTGCAGACGAGCATCGTGGCGACCGAGCTGGCCATCACGAGTCCGAGGTCACGGGCGCCGCCGCCGGTGGTGACCACGGCCACCGCGAGGGCCACGGTCTGGAAGCCGTTGCCGAGCCAGGAGAGGGCCTGCCCGGTGGCGAGCAGACGGAAGTCACGCGTCATGCCCCTGAAACTAGTTCACCGTCTAACTATCAGGCAACTAATAATCAGAAGCATGGCAGAATCGGGCCATGGGAGACGGAGTGGATCAGCATGTTGCCCGGTGGGGGGCGTTCTGGAAGGACGAGCCCGCCTTCGTGCCCGAGGTCGAGGGCGCCCTGGTCCGGATGAAACAGATCCTGCGGTGGATCGAGCGGGCCGACGCGGCCGAGTTTGCCAAGAGTGACGACTTCACGCTGCAGGACTACAAGACGCTGCACGTGCTCATGGTTCAGCCGTGGCCGACCGAGGCGACCCCGGCGCAGCTCGCCGAAGCCGCGAATGTGACCCGGGCCGCGATGACCAGCCGGCTGGACCGGCTCGCCGAGGCCGAGTTGATCACGCGGCAGGTGGACGGCGCTGATCGTCGGCGGGTGCTGATCCGGCCCACCCAAAAGGGGCGGGACATGTGGAATCGATACATCTTCGAGGGCATGGCCCGCGATCAGCAGGCGCTCGGTGCGCTATCCGGAGAAGAGCTGGGAAAACTCAACGACCTGCTACGCAAAATCCTACTTTCCTTAGGGGAATAATAGGAGTCGTGGAACTTGATCCTCGCGGCCAGCGTTTCGCCGCCACGCTCACCAGCATCGTCATCGCCCTCGTGCTGATCACCGGCTCCGGCTGGCTCGCCCTCGCGCAGGCCGTCGTTTTCGCCATCACCGCGTACGACCCGCGGCGCGGCCCGTACGCCCTGATCTTCCGGGCGCTCGTGCTGCCCCGGCTGGGGCCGCCCGCCGAGCGGGAGCCGGCCGCGCCGGTGCGTTTCGCCCAGCTCGTCGGATTCACGTTCCTGAGCGTCTCCGCGGGGGGATACCTCGGGGGCGCGGAGACACTGGGAACCGTCGCAGCCGCGTTCGGGCTGCTTGCGGCGTTCCTCAACGCCGCGTTCGGCCTCTGTCTGGGGTGCGAGGCCTATCTTGCGATTCGCCGCCTAAGCAACAGAACCGCCGAAAATGTCCGAAAGGTCTAGAATTTCGGAGCTTTAGAACTTCGGAGCGTCGGGAGCTTCCAGCAGGCCCAATCGGAGCGCGGTCATGAGAGCCTGCGCCCGGTTGGCCGCGCCCAGCTTCTCGTACAGCTTCGAAATGTGGGTCTTCGCCGTCGACTCGGAGACGAACAGCTGCTTCGCGATCCCGGCGACACTCATGCCGTCGGCGAGCAGGCGGAGCACCTGACCCTCACGCGGGGACAGCTGCGGCCCGGACGGGGCGAGCCGGCGTTTCATCGCCTCGGCCAGGTCGGCCGCGGTGAAAGCGCTGGGAGCGGACGCGGCATGCCGGGCGGCCGCCACGACCTCGTCGGCGGGGGCGGTTTTCGGCACGAACGCGCTGGCACCGGCCTCAAGAGCGCCGAACAGCTGGTCGTCGCCCGCGTACATGGTCAGCACCACGATGCCCATGTTCGAGTTGTTCTTGCGCAGCGCGCGGGTGGCCTCCAGGCCACTGCCGTCGGGCAGGCGCAGGTCCATGATCACGACGTCCGGCTGCAGAGCGCCGGCCTGGCGCACCGCCTCCGCCGCGGTCGCAGCCTCGCCGACGACCTCGAACTGCCGGTCGCGCTCGAAGGCGTGTCGCAGCCCTTTACGGATCAGGTCGTGGTCGTCGACAAGCAGGACCTTGGTGCGCCCGGTCGGCGCAGGGGTGGTCATGGTCGGGTTACTCCCCTTCTGGAGCGGAAACACTCTCCCGCACGCTATCGCGCCGAGGCGGTGTTCCGAGCACTACGGCGACGGTTGTCCCGCTCGGGTGTCTCGGCGTGATCTTGAGACGACCTCGGATGCGTTCGGCACGCTCGGCCATGATGGTAAGACCGTATCGGCCATCGGGGCGCTCGTCCGCGAACCCCTTGCCATCATCGGACACTTCGATTTCCGCGTACGGCGGGTCGATCGTGCAGGTGACCCAGAGATTGGACGCGCCCGAGTGCTTGCGGGCGTTGGTGATCGCCTCCTGCGCGATGCGCAGCAGCTCGGCCTCGGTCGCGGCGGGCAGCCGGGCCGTCGACTCGTCGAAGGTGAAGTGCACGCGCAGGCCGGCACTCGTCCCCAAAGTCCGTGCGTATTCCGCGATGGCCGCGGCCAGACCGCCGCTGCGATCGACCTCGGACCGCAGCTCGAAGAGGCTCAGCCGCAGCTCGGTGATCACCCGGGTGACCTCGCCGCGCAGCGTCCGCAGCTCCTCGGCGGTCTCCTCGGCGCCCTCCGGCAGCGTCGCCTGCGCGTTGTCGATGCCGTAACCGACCATGACCAGCTCCTGCGCGACCCCGTCGTGGATCTCCCGGGCCAGCCGCTGGCGCTCCTCGTTGGTCGCGAGCGAGCGCACGTCGTCGAAGAGCAAGGCGGCTTCCAGCCGCAGCGCCGCAGGCCCGGTCACCTCGGTCACCCCTTGGACCACCCCCGATGGGTACGCCCCAGCGGCATCAGTCTCCAGAATGACCAACCCGATCGTCCGCACCCCGGCGACCAGCGGCACCACCAGCGACGACGCCTCGCCGCCTGAGTGCGTGCGCGCCTGCGAGCGGCTGGCCGTCTGCGGCTGCTGGGTGGCCCAGGCGTCCGCGATCGCCGAGTCGGCGTCGAGGGTGGTCTCCCAGTCGACCCGCTCGGCCCCGCTCTGTGCCAGCACGACCAGCCGGCCGCCGCCGCTCGCCGACAGCACGGCAGCACGGTGACCAGGGGCGACCGCGCGCAGCTCCTCAAGCAGGTGCTCGGAGATGCCGCCCGGGTCGAGCGTCGCGCCGGGCAGTGAACGGGCCACGCTGCGCAGCTGGGTGAGCAGGCGGGTGGCCTCCGCGTAAGGCTGCGGGGTGGGCTCGGGCGGCTGGAGCAGCTGGCGCATCGTCTCGGCGGCGAACGTCACGATCGCGCCGAGGACCAGCCACTGCCCGCAGGCCGCGATGTAACCCGGCTCACCGAACGAGTCGGAGATCAGGCCGCCGGCCACCATCGTCGCCGCGGCGACGCCGAGCAGCACGGGTCCCTCGGTCGAGCGACGGTGCAGCGCCGCGGTGAGCAGCGGCACCGCGAGGTAGGGCAGCACCGCCTCGGCGCCGAACCCGGCGTCGACCCGCCCGATCGTGTCGGCCGAGGACGCCACGAAACCGGCGGCCAGGCTGGTCACCACCACCTCGGCGGCCCGGCCGGCGGGCGCCCACAGGTGGTGCCGGGGCGCCAGGAAGGCGGGCGCCGCGGCGATCGCGAGCAGCACGATCCAGCCGAGCTGTCGCGGGTCCTCGGTGGCGGTCAGGGTGAGGACGGCGACCAGCGCCAGCATCACGACGCGGGCGACGGCTTCGGCCGGGCGCAGACGCGCGGGACCATTTGCTGGAGCTGGCACGTGAGGGATGGTATCGGGAGGGGCTGACATCGGCTCGTCCGTCGCGGCCCTCATCCGGAGTCTGTCGCACCCAGCGAGTAACCTCCCTGCATGGCCGACACCTCGACGCAGTCGATCCAGATACATGCGCCGCTGGCCCGTGTCGCCGCGGTGATCTGCGACTTCCCGCGTTACCCGGACTGGGCCGAGTCGATCAAACTCGCCGAGGTCGTGGAGGAGTACGAGGACGGTTACGCCGCCCAGGTCCGCTTCCAGATCGACGCGACGGTGCTCGTCGACGAGTACACCTTGGAGTACGCGTACGCCGACGACCTCTCCCGGATCGAGTGGCACCTGATCGCGCCGTCCAAGACGCAGCGCTCCCAGGACGGTTCCTACGACCTGGTGGAGACCGCCGGCGGCACGACCACGGTGACGTATTCACTGGCGGTGGATCTCGCCATCGGCATGCTCGGCATGTTCCGCCGCAAAGCGGAAAAAGTGATCATGGATACGGCGTTGAAGGAGCTCAAGCGCCGTGTCGAGAGCCTGCCGGCGGCCTGAGCCGCCACCGCGACGAGAGGAACGCAGATGGCCGGTTCAGCACGTGATGAGGCCGAGCGGCTGGTCGCGACGTTCCTCGCGAGGGCCGCGGCGGGCGGTCTGAGTGATTCGGTCTCCGGCCTGTTCGGGGGCGCTGCCGGGTCGCACGCGATGGCCAACGGCAGCGCGGAGTGCTGTGTCTGCCCGCTCTGCCGGGTGATCGCGACGCTGCGTGACCCGAGTCCGGAAACGGCCGAGCGGCTGGCCAGCAGTGCCGGCGACATCGTCACCGGGGTGACCGGGCTGATGCGCGCCTTCTCCACGATGGCGGGGGAGCGGCCCAAGCCGGCCCCGGCACCGAGATCACCCGAGCAGCGGCCGGCAAACCCGGACGGCGTCTGGGCGGCGGCCACTCACCAAGCCGAGCCCGAGCCGGGACCAGCGGAAACAGCCGGCGACGACCCGTGGGCCACGGCCACGGCGGAGAGCGCGAGGGAAGCCGCTGCCGCTGCGAAAGCGCGAGCGGCAGCCGCCGAGGAGGCGGTGGCCCGAGCCGTCGCGTCGGCCAAGGCGGTCCGGGACCGGCGAGCTCAGGAGCAGGCGGCCCGGGCGCAGGCCGCTCCGGAGCGGGAGCCGGCGCCGTTTGAGGACGTTTTCGGCGCTTCGCGTACGCGTACCCATGATGTCTGGGCCTCGGCGATCGCCCAGGCCGAGGCCGCGGCAGAGGCGGAAGCCGGCGCGCAGGCCGCGGCCATTGCCCAAGAAGTGGCGGAGGCCGGGGCAGGTGGCTCGGGCGGGCACCGTAGCGTGGATCATGACCTGGGCGCTTCGGCGCCCGAGGACCGTGGCAGCGCCGGTCCGGGCGACGGCGCCCGGCCAGGCGACGCGGTGTGAACTTCGCAGAGGGGACGGGCAGCGTGACGCTGACCATCGGAATCGACGTCGGCGGCACCAAGGTCGCCGGTGGGGTGGTCGACGAGCTGGGTAACGTGCTCGCGTCGAACCGCCGGCCGACGCCGGCGGAGGACCCGGCCGCGACCCGGGACACGATCGTCGAGGTCGCCGCCGAGCTGGCGGCACAGTACCCGGACGCGACCGCGATCGGCATCGGCGCCGCGGCCTGGATCGACGCCGCCGGTTCGACAGTGCTGTTCGCACCGAACCTGGCCTGGCGTGACGAGCCGCTGCGCGATTACGTGACCAAGGCGACCGGCCTGCCGACCGTCCTGGAGAACGACGCGAACGTCGCCGGCTGGGCCGAGTTCCGGTTCGGCGTCGCCAAGCACGCCGACGACTCGATGGTGATGATCACCGTGGGCACCGGCATCGGCGGAGCCATCGTGATCAACGGGAAGCTCTGGCGGGGTGCCAACGGCATCGCCGCCGAGCTGGGTCACATCCAGTCGGTCGCGGACGGCCACCCCTGCGGCTGCGGCCGGCTCGGCTGCCTGGAGCAGTACGCGGCGGGCAGTGCCCTGGTCCGGTTCGCCCGAGCCGGAGCGCGGCAGCAGCCGGAGCGCGCGAGTCAGCTCCTGGAACTGGCCGGCGGCGACGCCCTGGCGATCACCGGTCGGCAGATCACCGAGGCCGCGCAGGCCGGCGACGGTGTCGCGAAAGACGCGTTCGCCCAGGTGGGGTACTGGCTCGGGGTGGCCCTGGCCGACCTCGCGCAGAGTCTCGACCCGCAGATCATGGTGATCGGCGGCGGTGTGGTCGAGGCGGGGGACCTGCTGATGGGCCCGGCCGAGCAGACGTACCGTGACCAGCTCGCCCAGCGCAACCGGTTCCCGGTGGCCGAGGTTCGCGCGGCCGAGATGGGCAACGCCGCAGGCGTCGTCGGTGCCGCTGACCTGGCACGTCTGGCCTGACGATGACCGGGGCGAAACTGCGGGTGGTCAGCTACAACGTGCACGGGCTGCGGGACGACCGGCCGGCCCTGGCCGGGCTGATCCGCGAGCTTGCCCCGGACGTCCTGGTGGTGCAGGAAGCGCCGCGCCGGTTCCGCTGGCGGGACCGGTGTGCCGCGTTCGCCGGTGAGGCCGGCCTGGTCGTGGCGGCCGGCGGTCAACCGGCGCTCGGCAACCTGATCCTGGTCAGCCTGCGGGTGGCGATCCACCGGACCTGGTGCGTGCGCTTTCCGCTGACACCGGGCCGGCACCTGCGCGGCGCGGCGTTCGCCGAGGGTTCGGTGCTGGGCGCGCGCCGGTTCGTGGTGACCGGCTCGCACCTGGCGACGGATCCGGCGGAGCGGCCGGCGCAGGCCGCCGAGTGGAAAGCCGAGACGTCGGAGATCACCGGGCCGCTGATCGTGGCGGCCGACCTGAACGAAGGCCCTGGTGGCGGCGCCTGGCGGACGGTCGCCGACGGGCTGGTCACCTCGGAGAAGGACGTGCCCACGTTCCCGGCCACGCTGCCGCAGCGGCGCATCGACGCGCTCTTCGTCAGCCCGGACATCTCCATCGACCGTTACGAGATCATCGACGATGAGCGAGCACGTCGAGCGAGTGATCATTTACCGGTCGTAACGGACCTTCTGCTCCCTTCCTCGTAAGCCTCGGTTCTGCAAGGATCGCCGGGTGCACGACACCCCCGACCCGGGCGACCGTGGCGACGCCGTCTGTGTCGTCGGCGCCGGCGCCAGCGGACTGGCCGCGATAAAAAGCCTGCGTGAGCAGGGTTTCGCGGTCGACTGCTACGAGCGCGAGACGTCCGTCGGCGGCGCCTGGAACTGGCGCCACGATCGCAGCCCGATCTATTCCGGCACCCACCTGATCTCGTCGCGGCCATTGACGGAGTTCCCCGACTTCCCGATGCCGGACACCTGGCCCGATTACCCGCACCACTCGAAGGTTCTCGAATACCTGGAGCGGTACGCCAAACACTTCCGCCTCGATCAGGACATCTGGTTCGGCATGGAGGTGTCGTCGGCGGTGCCGGCCGGCGACGGCAAGTGGGATGTGACCATCCGGTCGACCGGTGGTGGCTCGTCGCGGGTTCAGCGGTATGCCGCGATCGTGGTGGCGAATGGGCACAACTGGTCGCCCGCGGCCTTCGAAGCGCCGGGGGACTTCACCGGGCAGGTGATCCACGCTTCGGCGTACAAGGACCCGGCCCGGCTGCGTGGCCGCAAGGTCCTCGTCGTCGGCGGAGGCAACACCGGCTGCGACATCGCCGTCGAGGCGGCCCAGCAGGCCACCCGGGTCTGGCACTCCACCCGGCGCGGTTACTGGCTCGCGCCCAAATATGTCTTCGGCCGCCCGGCCGACCAGGTCAACGACCGCCTGCTCCGCTGGGGTCTGCCGCTGCGGCTGCGGCAGTGGCTCTATCGCCGGACGGTGAAGCTGACCAGCGGCGACCTGACCCGGTACGGCCTGGCCGAACCCGACCACCGGCCGTACGAGAGTCACCCGATCGTCAACAGCCAGCTGCCGTACTACCTCGGGCACGGCACGATCGAGCCGGTCCCGGACGTGGAACGGTACGACGGCGCGAGCGTGATCCTGACCGACGGCACCAAGATCGAACCGGATCTGGTGATCACCGCGACCGGGTACCGGCCCCGCTTCGACTTCCTCGCGCCCGAGCTGCTCGACACCGACGAGGACGGCCGGCCCGACCTGCACCTGCACGCTTTCGCCCGGCGGCACCCGACGCTCGCGGTGATCGGCCTGCTCCAGCCGGACTCGGGCGTGTTCCCGCTCGCGCACTGGCAGAGCGTCGCGGTGGCTCGCTGGCTGCGGCTGCGGGTCACCGATCCGGAGCGCGCCGCCGCCGTGCAGCAGAAGGAGTCCACCCGGCCGGTGCAGAGCTGGTCACGCCGCCGGGTGATCCCGACACAGCGGCACTGGTTCGAGGTTGATCACGTGGATTACCTGCGGTCCGTCGAAGGTCTGCTCAACGAGATGGGCTCAGTCCGGTGAAGTCCGATCTGGTGCGTTTCGAGGACTGGACCGACCCGGTGCCGCCGGCCGCGCGCGAGGTCGTCTCCCGGCTGCCCGAGGACGACATCGGTCACCCGCCGCTGCTCTTCGTGCCGGGAACCTCGTCGCCTTCTTTTGCTGAGCATTGGCTCGGCCACGCCGCCGGTCGCGGTTTTTCTTCGTACGCCTTGAGCCCGCGCCCTGGCGGCGATCTGCGGGCCCAGGTTCACGACACGGTGCAGGTTGCCGCGTCGTTGCCCCGGCAGGCGGTGCTGATCGGGCACGGCCTGGGCGCGCTGGTGGTGGCCCGGGCGCTGGGGCGTTACCCGGCCCGCGCGGCCGTGCTGACCGCCCCGGTGCTGAGCGGCTGGGCGGTGGCCCGGGCGTTCTCGCTGTTCTCCCGGCCCGTGCTGCCCGCTCCGGCGGGTGATCCGCCGGTTCTGGTCGCGGGCAGCCCGGACGATCGGGCGGTCAAGCGGAAGGCTCTGGACCGGGCGGCGGCCGGTTACGGCGGCGCGCCGCTGCTCTTCCCCGGCATGGGTCACGACCTGATGCTGGAGGAGGGCTGGGAAGAGCCGATCGACGCGATCCTGGACTGGCTGGAAAAGCAGTTACCTATGCCAGGGCACTGAGGCGGCCGGAGCCTTCTCAGCGGTGTCGGGGAGGCGTTCGGCAAGCCGGCCCGTGTGATCAAGAGCGGTCAGATAGGCCCGCGCCCACGCCAGGATGTCGTGTCCCACGAGGTGCTCGCGCATCGCGGTCATCCGGGCGCTCAGATCGGCCGGCTCGGCGCTCATCGCGTGCAGCAGCGTCTCCTTGAGCCCGTCGACGTCGTGCGGGTTGACCAGGAAGGCCTGCTCCAGCTCGGCGGCCGCCCCGGCGAACTCGCTGAGCACCAGCGCGCCACCGCCGTCCTCACGGGCCGCCACGAACTCCTTGGCGACCAGGTTCATCCCGTCCCGCAGCGGGGTCACCACCATGACGTCCGCGGTCTGGTAGAGCGCGGCCAGCTGGGACCGGGCGAACGGCTGGTTCAGGTAGTGGATGGCCGGCTCGCCGACCCGGCCGAATTCCCCGTTGATCCGGCCCACCTCGCTCTCGATCCGGTCACGCAGGTCCTGATAGCTGTCGACCTGTTCCCGGCTGGGAACGGCCACCTGGACCATGACGGTGTCGCGTACCTTCACGTGCCCGTCCCGCAGCAGCTCGCTGTACGCGGTGAGCCGGTGCTCGATGCCCTTGGTGTAATCCAGCCGGTCCACGCTGAGCAGCACCCGTTTCGGCTGGCCCAGATCGTGGCGCAGCTGTTTGGCCTGGCTGAGCACGTCGGGTGAGCTGGACAGGGCCCGCATCTCGGCCACGTCGATGGAGACCGGGAACGCGCCGGTGTGCACGGTCCGCCCGTCCACGGTGATCACGTCGTCGGTGGCGTGCGCGCCGAGCAGCTTCTGGGCGAGCTGGGCGACGTTGTGGGCCGCCTGCGGCCGCTGGAAACCGACCAGGTCGGCGCCGAGCATCCCGCGCAGCAGCTCGACCCGGCGGGGGAGCTGCATGTAGAGCTCGGGCGGCGGGAACGGCACGTGCATGAAGAAGCCGATCAGCAGGTCGGGACGCAGGTCCCGGAGCATCTGCGGCACCAGCTGCAGGTGGTAGTCCTGCACCCAGACGGCGGCGCCGTGCTCGGCCACCTCGGCGGCGGCCTCGGCGAACCGGCGGTTGACGATGCGGTACGTCTCCCACCAGCCCCGATCGAAGACCGGCTGCTGGACGGCGTCGTGGTACAGCGGCCAGAGCGTCGAGTTCGCGAACCCCTCGTAATAGCCGCGCAGCTCGGCCGCGCTCAGCGACACGGGCCGTAACCGCAGGCCACCGATGTCCGACAGCTGCGGCGCTGGGCCGATCCCGCCGGCCCAGCCGACCCAGGTGGCCGGAGTTTGCTCCAGGATCGCGTGCAGGGCGCTGGCCAGGCCGCCCGGACTGCGGCGCCATTCACAGGCTCCGTCCGGGGCGGCATTGTCATCCAGCGGCAGACGGTTGGCTACGACGACGAGCGAACTCTGGCGCATCACCGAAGGTTACTGGTTGAACACCCATGATCGTCTATGTGATCCGTTACACGGGTCTTTCAGACCACGGCTCCGTCGTCGAAGTCGTCGTCATCGTCGCCGGAGCGCAGCCGCCAGACCAGCGTGACCGCGCCGCCGACGATCCCGGCGAAGCCGAGGAGCGTGACGTACGTGCTTTCGATGAGCGGGATCAGGCGCGGGAAGAGGAAGAGCACGAAGCCGACCACCACGCTCAGCAGGCCGGCCACCGCGTACTTCGACATCTTCGGCATCGGCGGGGGCGGCGGCGGGACGTAACGCTCGTCCTCGTCGTCGTCCGGGCTGTCCGGCAGGTCGGTGCCGAACGTGTCGAGTCCGTAGAGGAGGGACTGCTCCTCCGGGGGCGGATCGGTACGTCGCCTGTTCAGCGGGCGGCCGTCCTCGCCGACCGGGCGGCCGCCGGTCTGTGGCGGCTCCTCCTTGGCCACGCTCTCCGCGTCCGGCCAGGGCGTGCCGCCGGTGCCGTCGGTGGTGTGGAAGCCGGCAATGATCTTGTCCCACTCGGCGTCCACCTCGGCCTGCGGCCGTGCGTCCGTCGTCACCGGTGGAGCGGGCGGCGTGGCCGGAAGCCCGCCGGTCACCTTCTCCAGGTGCTCGCGAGCGGTGTCGAGTCGTGTGCGATCCACGTAGAGCCGGTCGATCGGCCGAGCCGGCAGTGTCGTGGCCCGCAGAATCGGGTTCAGATCCGCCGTCGGTTGAAGGTATGCCGCGATGCCGCCGGCAGCCAGAACATCGAGCAGATGCTCTCCCACCCGCGGATCCACGTCACCCGCGACGGCGTAATCCGCCGCGTCGAGCCCGTTGTCGCGTCGCCCCCGACGGGCGCCACCCGTTGTCACCGATGCACCCCCTTGCCGACCGTGCCTTGAATGGTGACACGGCAGGCGCCTGTTGCGGGAGTGCGTTGTGGCGCGCCGCTCCCGCTTCGTACGCTTCTCCCCGCCCCGGGACGCCGGTGGCATCCACTGAAAGGGACGTCAGTGTTCTACTGGCTACTCAAGTTGGTGATCCTCGGTCCGTTGCTGAAGCTGGTCTTCCGCCCGAAGGTGGACGGCCTCGAGAATGTTCCCCGCTCCGGTCCGGTGATCCTGGCCTGCAATCATCTCTCGTTCTCCGACTCGATCTTCACCCCGCTGATCGTCCGGCGGAAAGTGACCTTCGTCGCCAAAGCCGAATACTTCACCGGCAAGGGGATCAAGGGATGGCTCTCCCGGATGTTCTTCGTGGGCGCCGGGACGATCCCGGTGGACCGTTCGGGTGGTGAGGCCGCCCAGGCGGCCCTGGACACCCTCCTGAGAGTCCTCAAGGAGGGCAACATCGCCGGGATCTACCCGGAGGGCACCCGTTCCCCGGACGGGCGTCTCTATCGCGGTAAGACGGGCGTGGCCCGGCTCGCGCTGGAAAGCGGCGCGGTGGTCGTGCCGGTGGCCCTGCTGAACACCGACGAGATCCAGCCCACCGGCACGCTGATCCCGACGGTGAAGCGGGTCCGGATCCGGATCGGCAAGCCGCTGGACTTCTCCCGGTACGCCGAGAGCCGCGGTGACCGCTTCGTCGAACGAGCGATCACCGACGAGCTCATGTACGAGCTGATGGTGCTCTCCGGCCGCGAGTACGTCGACGTTTACGCGGCCACCCTGAAGAGCCCCGTCAGTTCATCCCCGCGCGCCGCTTGAGGGCCTGCACGTCGGTGACGACGATGCGCCGGCCCTCGGTGCGCAGCCAGCCCCGGTTGGCGAACGACCCGATCGCCTGATTCACGCTCTGCCGGGAGCCGCCCGCCATCTCGGCGAGCTGGCTCTGGTTGAGCTCGATGGTGATCATCGGCGCCTGGCTCTCCCCGGAGAGTCGGACCAGGGTTTTCGCCACCCTGCCCGGCAGGTCGAGGAAGACGTGATCGGCGTTCTGCTCGGTGAGGCGGCGGATCAGGCCGCCCACCGAGCGCATCACGGCGTCCAGGATCCGCGGGTTCGAGTGCACCAGGTCCATGAAGGCGGCCCGGGACAGCGACAGCGCCTGGGAGTCCTCGATCGCCTCGGCGGACGCGCTGCGGGTCGAGGCGTCCAGCAGGGACACCTCACCGAGCACGTCAGGTGGGCGCACGACGGTGAGCACGGCGCGCTCACCGGTCGGCGCGGTGCGGAAGACCGCGACCGCGCCTCGTTTCATGATGATCAGAGAGTCGCCGGGATCGTGCTCGACGAAAAGAATCTGACCCTTGCGATAGTGACGCGGAACGGCCGTGGCGATGACCCGCTGCCGTACGTCCGGCTCAAGTCCCGCGAACATTTCCACGCCGGTGAGCGCGTCGCCGGAATCCGGCAAGCGATGGTCCACGGCGCTAATCCCTCCCCCGGTGGGGACGCGTCGATCCGGCCGGCGCCGGCCCCACGACGCGAACGATCACTCTTAGCACGAAGCGCGCCCCGAACGCCATTCCTTCGTCGGACATCGAAGCTCACTCCCGTACGATCATGTCCCTTCGGTTGCTTTCTGTAAACCTCCCATCGCCTACTGTGATTGTCGCCCCCGCTGTCCGTCGCTTTGGTGGCTTGTGTCGAGATAATCCCGCAGTGCCGGATGATGAGCTCCTTCAATCGACATTGCGCGACCAGTGGCACCTCGTTCCATCGAAGATCACCGAACAGTCGCGGGCCCTGATGTCGCGCGGCTGGGAGATCACCGCGGCCTCCGGGGCGTACATCGCCCGGCTCGCCGAGGCCGGCGCCCGGCAACCGATGGAGGCCGGCCTGATGGCGGCCGAGCACCTGCGCGGGCGGCGGATCGACGCGGGGGAGCCGGTACGCACGCTCGCCGGAGCGCTGACCGTGGAGACCGAGCAGGGCGCGTTCGCGGTGTCCCGCCGGTTGCCGGGGCGGCACCTCGACGGGCGCGATCCGGTCGATCAGCAATGGTGGGGCGAGCGGCTTGGGGTCGTACACAAGGCTCTTCAAGGTTTTCGGCATCCTGGCCTGCGCCCATGGCAGTTGCCTGACCCCGACGCGGCCCATCTCGACGCGGAGCCCTGGGTGCGCGCGGCGGTCTCCTCGGCGGTCTCCGCGGCGACCCGGCTGACCGTGACCGATCAGCTGACCTACGGCGTGCTGCACGGCGACCCGGCCGCTGACGCCTTCGTCCTCGATCCGGAGACCGGACGCTCCGGCCCGCTGCACTGCGGCGCCTGCGGCACCGGACCACTGGTGTACGACATAGCGGCGGCCGTCGCCCACGCGGGCGGACCCGATCACTGTGCCGAGATGCTCGACGGTTACCTGGCCGCCGGGCCGGTGCGTGCCGACGAGCTGGACGCGGCTCTGCCGGTGCTGCTGAGGCTGCGCTGGGCGATGCAGGCCGACCGGGCGGCCCGCTGGGAGTGCGCGGAAGGGCTCGGTGCGGCGAAGGAGGCCCTGGAGTCCATGCCCGGATGACGATGGAGCAGGATGTGCGGTGATGGCCTATCGCTACTTTTATGACTGTGAATTCATCGAGGACGGTCGGATCGTCGACCTCGTCTCGATCGGTGTCGTCGACGAGTTCGGCCGCGAGTTCTACGCGGTCAGCACCGAGTTCGACGATTCTCGCGCCGTGCCCTGGGTGCGCCGCAACGTGCTCGACAAGCTGCCGTCCCCGTCCGACAAGGCGTGGCGCAGCCGGGAGCGAATCCGTGCGGACCTCTACGAGTTCCTGATCGAGCCGATCAAGGGCCGCTCCGAGCAGATGGAGCTCTGGGCCTGGTACGCGGCTTACGACCACGTCGCGCTCGCTCAGCTGTGGGGCGCCATGCCGGCGCTGCCCCGGGAGATACCGCGGTTCACCAAGGATCTGCGCCAGCGGTGGGACGACCTCGGTCGCCCGAAGCTGCCGGAGATGGCCGGGCGGCACGACGCGCTGGTCGACGCCAAGCACAACCTGGCGCGCTGGCAGGTGCTCGCCAGTACTCCGCAGCCGCTTTAGCGGCTTTTAGTGGGTTTTAGCGGCTTTTCGGTGGGGTTTTAGCGGCTTTTCAGTGGGGGGACGCACTCCTTCATCACGGCCTGGACGTCGTCCTCGGTCAGCTGTGGGCCGAGGTCGCCGTTGTCCGGCCGGGCGCGCAGCCCGTCCACGATCAGCTGCAGGTACCGCTCGTAGAGCTCGGGCCGGCAGGCCGCGCTGTTCTGCGCGAGGTCGGTGATCATCGCCAGGATGATCGGGAAGTCGTGCATGCTGGCGTCCGCCCGCAGCGTGCCCTCGGCGTGCGCCCGATCGATGATCTGATGTAGCAGCGGCACCATGAGCTCGCCGATCCGCGCGAAATGGTGCTGATCCATGGTCAGCGCGGCGTCGCGCAGCCCGCGGTCGCCGGCGTGCATCCGTGCCGCGCGGCGGAAGAAGTCCACCAGGCCGTCCCACGCGCTCGGCGCGGCGAGCGCCTCCTCGGCAAGCGTGATCATGTCTTCCAGCCGGTCGGTGAAGACCGCCTCGACCAGTGCCTCCTTGGTGGGGAAACGGCGGTAGACGGTGCCGACCCCGACACCCGCGTGATGGGCCACGTCGTCGAGCGTGGCCGCGAAGCCGCGGGTCGCGAAGACCTCGTGCGCAGCCTCGATGATCCGCTCTCGATTGCGCTGCGCGTCTCGCCGCAATGGCCGGACCTGCGTCTCCGTCATGTGTCGAAGCCTACAACTAAGTGGAGGTAATCCCTCAGCTTCTGCTGCTAGCCTCCGAAACGGAGGATGTTCCTCAACTTCCTGGAAGGCAGCGATGAGCACGCTTACTGATCGACCACGTCCCGCCGGACGTGAGGACCAGGCGTCCAACGGGCGCTGGTGGGCCCTCGTCGTCCTGGCACTGGCCCAGCTCATGGTCGTGCTGGACGCGACGATCGTGAACATCGCGCTGCCCACCGCCCAGGCCGACCTGGCGTTCGACGACGCCGGCCGGCAATGGGTCGTCACCGGTTACGCCCTGGCCTTCGGCAGCCTGCTGCTGCTCGGCGGCCGGCTCTCCGACTTCTTCGGCCGCAAGCGGATGTT
This sequence comes from Actinoplanes lutulentus, assembly GCF_003259845.1. Taxonomy (GTDB): domain Bacteria; phylum Actinomycetota; class Actinomycetes; order Mycobacteriales; family Micromonosporaceae; genus Actinoplanes; species Actinoplanes lutulentus. The sequence goes on along the minus strand of NZ_QLMJ01000004.1, from coordinate 165,060 downwards.
CGTCATCGGCCTGATCGGCTTCGCGCTCGCCTCCGCCCTCGGCGGTGCCGCGCAGAACCTCGAAGTGCTGATCTTCGCCCGTGCGCTCCAGGGCGCCTTCGGTGCCGCGCTGGCCCCGGCCGCGCTGTCGCTGCTCTCCACGACGTTCACCGAGCCCGCTGAGCGCGGCAAGGCGTTCGGCATCTTCGGCGCCATCTCCGGCGCCGGTGGCGGCATGGGTCTGCTGCTCGGCGGCGTGCTCACCGAGTACGTCTCCTGGCGCTGGTGCCTGTACGTCAACCTGGTGATCGCCGCGATCGCCGTGGCCGGCGCCTTCCTGAAGCTCAAGGACGAGCCGATCAAGGCCGAAGGCAAGATCGACGTCCCCGGTGCGGTCACCGCGATCGCCGGTCTGGTCGCCTTGGTCTACGGCCTGGCGAACGCCGAGACCGACGGCTGGACCGACGCCATGACCCTCGGCCCGATCGTGGCCGGCCTGGTCATCCTCGGCATCTTCGTGGCGATCGAACGCCGCGTCGAGCACCCGCTGCTCCCGATGCGCGTCGTCCTCGACCGCAACCGCGGCGGTTCGTACGCCTCGATCGCGATCGCCGGCGCCGGCATGTTCGGCATCTTCCTGTTCCTCACCTACTACCTGACCGCGATCCTGGCGTTCACCCCGGTCGAAACCGGCCTGGCGTTCCTGCCGATGCTCGGTGGCATCATGCTCACCGCCACCACTGCCGGCTCGATGCTCACGCCGAAGATCGGCCCCCGCCCGCTGGTTCCGCTCGGCGCGCTGATCGCCGCCGGCGGCATGGTCCTGATGACCCGGCTCGAGCTGGACTCGACGTACGTCTCAGGCGTCCTGCCCGGACTGATCATTATCGGTCTCGGCCTGGGTCTGGTCTTCGCGCCGACGCAGAACGCCGCCACCGCGGGCGTCGAGCACCGCGACGCCGGCGTCGCCTCCGCGATGATCAACACAGTGCAGCAGATCGGCGGCTCGATCGGCACCGCGCTGCTCAGCTCCTTCGCGGCCACCGCGGCCAGCGACTACATGATCGGTAAGACGCCGTCCGCGCAGGTGCAGGCGGAGGCCGCGATGCAGAGTTACCACACGGTGTTCTGGTGGTCGGCCGGCTTCTTCCTGCTGGCGGCAATCGTGGCGGCGGTGCTCTTCCGCACCGGCCCGCTGGACGTCGACCCGGACGCCCCGCCCGCGATGGCCCACTGACCTTTCCTTCTTTACTGGCCTTACTGGCTTTACTGGCTCTACTGGCTCTACTGGCAGCGTGCTTCGTTACTGGCAGCGTGTGGACTTCGGGTTTGTCGCCCGAGGTCCACACGCTGTTCTGCTGGCAGGAGGCATCCCGCCGACGTCTGCCCGCGCTGATGCAGGACCGGAGCGGCTCGCGCTCAGGGTCGCTATTTCGCCCTCCGAGCGACCGTGAGCACAAGCTGGCCTTTCCCGGCTCGCGCTCGTGGTCGTGTTTTCGCCCTCCGAGCGACCACGAGCACAAGCTGGCCTTTCCCAGCTCGCGCTCGCGGTCGTGTTTTCGGCGCGTGTGCGACCGTGAGCGCAAGCTGGGCCCTGTGATCGGACGGTTTCGTGGGCCTGCGCTCCCGGGCAGCAAGATCCTGGCCGGCTGGCTCTGGCTGCTGGGCGTGTTTTGGTGCGGTAGTTCACGGTGCCGATGAGGTGAGCCGTAGCTCAGATATGTCATGGGGCTGCGATGACGTGTCTGGACTACGGCTCGGGTCGCGGAGCCGTAGTCCAGCCCTGTTATGAGGGTCCGATGACGTGTCTGAGCTACGGCTCGCCGACCGGTCGGGCCTGGGCTCCGCCTGGACAGGAGCCGAAGCCGACGCGGAGCGGGCGGCCCGTCGACGCAGAGCGGATGGCCCACCGATGCGGAGCGGGTGGCCCGTCGACGCAGAGCGGATGGCCCACCGATGCGTGTCGAGTTAGGGCGCGTATTGAACCGGAAGTCGACACGGCCGGGGGACTTGTGGCGTGTGTGTCGAGTTTGGGGGCGTAGAGGACCCGAAATCGACACAATCGTCCTCGACCTGGGGATCTTGGGCCGTGGGTCCCGCTCCGCTGTGGTTCGGGACGAGTGGCCGGACGAGTGAGCGGGCGAGCGGCCGTGCGGGGTGCGATCCGCAGCCGAACTCGACACGCGCGTCAGGGGCCGGGCGGCTTTGGGCATGGAGAAGCCCCGGTGCTACCGGGGCTTCTCTTCAGATCTTCAGGCCGTGTCCGTACGGGTAGAGGGGTGCGGCCGTGTCGTTCGGGACGTCTTCGCGGGAGGCCTCGACGGCTGCCATCGAGGACGGGAGTTCGAAGGGCAGCGTCCCGCTTGACCGAACCCGGCCGAACAGCACGTCCAGCAGGGCCTCGTCGCTGGAGCCGAAGCTGCCGATCAGCGCCGCCGCGGTTCCGGCCAGCGGGGTGAGCACGGCCGGCCGGTCCAGCAGCACGTCGACCACGGTCGGTACCGAGGCGGCCAGTTCCTGGATCGGCGCCAGCTCGGATTCGGTCCACTCCAACCGGCCGGCGTGGAAGAACGCCTCGAAACCGCCGCCACGGGGCTCGAACGGCGCGGCCCGCCGGACGATCGCCACATCGGCGAGCGCCGGGTCGTCGACGACCTTGGCGTAGGACGCCGCCACCGCCGGGTCGACGCCGTCCAGGTAGACCGCGATCCCCTCAATGAGAGGAAGCACCGGCGCAACCGCCGGGGAAACCCCAGCCGGGGCTGGGGAAACCCCAGCCGGGGCTGGGGAAACCCCTGCCGGGGAAACCCCAGCCGGGCGGTCGGCGAGGACCACGATCGCGCGGCGCTGGGCCTCCAGCCCGGCTGCCCGGAACGCCGCCTGCCCGGCGATGCGGCCGGCCGCGGCGGGGTCCACGTACCGGCGGTCGTCGAACAGTCCCATCCGGAACTTGTCGCGCAGGATTCGGCGTACCGAAGTGTTGATCCGCTCTTCGCTGATCCGGCCCTGTTCGACCAGGTCGACGATCAGTTCGGGGCACTGTTCGCCGCCGAGTTGATCAGCGCCGGCTTCCAGGATCTTGAGGACCCGCGAGTGCCGGTCCAGGTGCTCGACGCCCCAGGCGCGGGCCGGCATCGGCGTACCCATGATCTCGGCGTCGGTGACCAGGCCCCAGTCGGTGCAGATCACGCCGTCGAAGCCGTACCGGCCGCGCAGCAGACCCTCCAGGACCTGCTTGTTGAAGCCGAAGCCGACCTCTTCGAAAGAGGTGTCGACCGGCATCCCGTAGTACGGCATCACCTGCGCGACGCCGGCCTTGAACGCGGCCTCGAACGGCTTGAGGTGGTAATCCCACATGCCGCCCGGGTAGACCTGCTCCCGGCCGTAGGCGAAGTGCGCGTCCTCGCCGTCCTTCTGCGGCCCGGCGCCCGGGAAGTGCTTCACCATCGCCGCCACCGAGTCCGGGCCGAGCGACGGGCCCTGCAGACCCTGGATGTACGCCACGAGCAGCGACGCCACCATGTCGGCGTCCGACCCGAGGGTGCCACTGGTACGCGCCCACCGCGGCTCACTCGCGAGGTCGGCCATCGGATGCAGGGCCACCCGGATGCCGGCGGCCACGTACTCCTGCCGGGCGATGTCGGCGAATTCGCGTACCAATGCCGGGTCTTTGGTGGCACCCAGGCCGATCGGTTCCGGCCAGGCGGAGAAACCGCCTGCAGCGGCGGAAGCCGCGGGGTTGTCGATGACGCCATGGCGAGGGTCGGTGGAGACGGTGACCGGAATGCCGTGGCCGGTCTTCTCCGCCAGTTCCTGGATGCGGTTGTGCCACTCGGCGATCTTCTGGGGCGGGACCGGGGCCATCGTCAGGATGTTGACGTGGTTGATCAGCTTGCCGGCGACGAGGTCGGACGCGGAGGCGAACATGCCGTCGCCCTCGTGCAGCGTGCCGTCGGGGTTCACCGCGATCATGGTGTGGAACATGAGGCCGGCTTTTTCCGCGAGGGTGAGGCGGGAGAGCAGGGCGGTGACCCGGTCTTCGATGGTGCTCATGACAACCTCCGAGAAATTTTCAGCGTGCGCCGCGGACCATGCGGACCAGGACGGATCCGACGACGGCCATCACCGCTCCGCTCAGGAACAGGGCGCTGTAATTGGAGCCGCCACCGATCGCGAGGACCGGCGCGGCCAGGATCGGGACTAGCGACTGCGGAAGGGCGTTCGCGATGTTCATGACGCCCATGTCCTTCGCGGCGTCGTCCGGGTTCGGCAGGACGTCGGTGGCGAGCGCCAGGTCGACCGCGAGGTAGACGCCCTCGCCGACACCGAAGATCGCGCAGGCCACCAGGAAGACGCCGAAGGTGTTGCCGAGCGCGATGATCACCAGCGACACGGCGATTACCATGCCGGCGCCGAGGACGAACGGCTTACGCATGCCGGTGCGGTCCGAGAGGATGCCGCCGAACGTGGAGCCGGCGACCAGGCCGACCGTGGTGATCAGGGTGGCGACCAGGATGCCGCTCGCGACGTTGTCGGTGGTGTAACCGAAGCGGTCGATCAGCAGGTAGGACTGGTACGTGGTGACGCAGGCCAGGCCCATCCAGATGAGGAACCGGCTGACGATGTTCCACGCGAAGTCGGGGTGCCGGCGCGGGTGGATGTAAAAGGTGCGCAGGAACTCGCTGAACCGGTACGGGGCGAAGTGGCCCTTCTCGGCCGGACGGTCCTTGAGGATCACCACGAGCAGTGCCACCGTCGCGACACCGATCGCGGCCGGGACCATGAACATCAGCACGGCGTTGCCGGAGAGTGCCGCCGCGAGCGCGCTGCCGAACAGGATCGCGACCGAGGTCATCAGGCCGAGGATGCCGCTGACCTTGCCGCGCTGCTGGGTCGGGATCTGGTCGGACAGCAGGACGGTGAGCGTGGAGAGCGTGGCGTTCACACCGAGCTGTGCGATCGCCCATCCGACGGTCAGCGCGAGGACGCTGCCGCCGAGGGCCACGACCAGCAGACCGGCGAAGCCGAGCAGCATGCCGCCGATCAGCCACGGGCGGCGGCGGCCGAACCGGGATGTCGTGCGGTCCGACATGGCGCCGAAGAACGGGTTGCCGATCAGCGCCAGCACCGCGCCGACACTCAGGACAGTGCCGAGGGCGGACGCCTTGCTGTCCGGGGCGATCTGCGCGACCCGGATCGACATCGTGACGACGACCGGGGTGAGGATCGTGAGGTACGCGCCGAGCTGAGCCAGGGCCATCGCCACGATCAGCCGGGTCGGTGCGTCCGGTGCGGGGGAGGCCGGCTGCTGAACCGCTGCCGGACGGGACTGAATGGTGGTCATCGCACACCTCGCGGGGGCTTTTTGTTAACAGCTTGTTTTCTGAAGGTATCGACTCGATTTGCGGTAAACCAGAGGCTGGAAGGCCTGGTCAGAGCCATGATTCGCCTGTGTCTCCGCTTTTTGTGCCGGCGTTATGCCGCTTTTGTAGCCCAGTGGGTGTGACGCCGATCCCACCCTGGGCCGGATTATGTCCAGACTCGGCAAAAGGCCTAGGTTCGAACCCGTGACAGGGCGCCGGGTCCACCTGGTCCGCCGCGACCTGATTTTCGCGGCGGTCCGTGAGGCCGGCCGGATCAGTCGCGCCGATCTCGTGCGCCGCACCGGCATGGCCCGGATGACCGTCAACGGCCTCGTCGCCGAACTCCTCACCGCCGGTGTCCTCGCCGAGGAAGCCGCTGCCCACTCCGGCACGCGAGCCGGTCGCCCCGCGCGGTCCCTCACCCTCGGACCCGCCGCCGGCGGCGTCGTGGGCGCTCTCATCGGAGCGGATGGGGTACGCGTAGCCGAGGCTGATCTGGCCGGGAACGTCCTGCGTGAACGGCACCACGACATCGACACCTCCGACCCTTCGACTGCCTTGGACGCCATTGCCGAGGTGATCACCGGAACCGGGCGGATCTGGTCGACGGTGGCCGGGTTCTCCGCACCGATCAGCGGCGGCGTCATCCAGAGCAGCAGCGTCCTGCCCGGTTGGGCCGGTACCTCACCCGCCGCTGAGCTGGGTCGCCGTCTCGGCCACCGTGTGATCGTCCGAAACGACGCCGATCTGAGCCTCCTCGGCGAGGTCGGGTACGGCGTGGCCGCCGGTCACCAGGACGTCTGTTATCTGCGGGTCGCCACCGGCATCGGCTGTGGCCTGCTCCTCGGTGGCACGGTGCACCACGGCGCCACCGGGGTGGCCGGGGAGATCGGGCACGTCCAGGTCGACGAGACCGGGGCGCTCTGCCAGTGCGGCAACCGGGGATGTCTGGAGACCATCGCGTCGCCGCGGCAGATCCTGGCCGCGCTGTCGGCCGGTTACGGGTCCCCGGTGACCGCGTCGCAGGCCGTCGAACTCGCCCGGACCGACGCCACCGCTGAACGGATCCTCGCCGACGCCGGACGCATGATCGGCCGGGTGGTCGCGGCGCTCGCCAACGGCATCAACCCGTCGCTTGTCGTCCTCGACGGGCCGCTGATCACGCCGGACGGGCCGATTCTGGCGGGCGTCACCGAGTCACTGCATCGGTACGCGCAGCCGGAAGTAGTGGAGAGCACCGCGGTCCGGGTCAGTGCGCTGGGTGGGCGGGCCGCGTTGCTGGGAGCGGTGGGTGCGGCATTGCGGGTCACGCCGGCGGCACGCGGGGAGAGGGCGTTCCTGCCGATGCCGGCGGCCTCCGAGGCCGGCCCCGCGGTTCCTTCTCCCGGACGCCGGGAGCGGCTCGTCCGGCGCGACATGATCCTTGACGCGTTGCGCGGGCAGGGGCCGACCGCGCGCAGCGACCTCGTGAAGATCACCCGGTTGCCCCGGGCCGCCGTCGTGGAACTCCTCGCCGAACTCCGGCACGAGGGCCTTGTCGAACTCTGTGCTCCGGTGGAAACCCGGGCAGGCCGGCCGTCGCCGCATTTCCGGCTCACTGTCGGCTCCGGCCGGTTGATCGGCATCGCGCTGGCCTTACCCGGAATCCGTGCCGTGGTCGCGGACGGCGCCGGTCGGATCGAAGAGACCATGACGGTGCCGTTCCCGATGTCCAACGACTCGCACCCGATGCTGCGGGCGGCCGGCGATCTCGCCCGTGAGCTGCTCGACCGCCACGGACCGGAAGCGCGGATCGCGGTGAGTGTGCCGGCGCCCGTACACCCGCGGACCGGACGCTTCGGCGTCCGCAGCGTCCTCCCGATGTTCTCCGGCTTCGCACCCGCCGAAGAGATCGCCGCAGCCGTCGGCCGTCCGGTCCGGGTCGAGAACAACGCCCAGCTCGCGGCTCTGGCGGAGATGCGCCGCGGCGCCGCCCGGGGCGCGCAGGACGTGCTCTATCTGAAAGCCGACCAGCACACCGGCGCCGGCATCGTGGTGGGCGGGCGCATGCACCGGGGCGCGATCGGATATGCCGGGGAGGTCGGCCATCTGAACGTGCGGGAGATCGGTCCGTTCTGCATCTGCGGTAGTCGGGGATGCCTGTCCGCGTTCCTTTCGCCGGCGTATTTCGGCGCTTTGATCGAGCCCCGCCCTGCCGCTCACTCGCCCGGTGCGCCCGGATCGCCGGTCCCGCCCGGCTCGCCGGTCTCCAAAGCGTCGACGGAGGGCGAGGACCGGCTGCTTACCCTGGCGGCTCAGGGGCATCGTCCTGCTCAGCGGGCATTGCTCGACGCGGGGCGGCTGATCGGGCGTACCGTCGCGCCGCTCTGCGACGTCCTCAACCCGGCGGTGGTCGTGGTGGGCGGCCGTTTCGTGGAGGCGGGCGCCTTCGTGGTCGAGGGGATCCGCGAGGCGCTGCTCCGCCACAGCGCACCGAGCGCCGCCGCCGGCCTGACCGTCGTCCGAGCCGAGCTGGGCTTCGACGCCGAGGCTCTGGGAGCTGTCGAGCTCCTCCTCTGACCCGTCCTGTCGTACCCGGCGGTAACCGGAAAGACCCCGGAGGCGGGGGAGAACGAAACAGTCAGGCTTTAGCGGGGCGCGTTCGACCGGTGTGAGGAGGGCGACTACAGTTCGGGTGCGGCCCGCCCCGGGCCCGGCAATGTTGCCGACGAGTTCGTCCCTGGGGCCATTACGGGCTATCCGCATCTCGCTCGACCCGATCCAGGGGGAAGAAAAATGCGTATCGGCGTGCTGACCGGCGGCGGCGACTGCCCCGGCCTCAACGCGGTCATCCGGGCCGTCGTCCGCAAGGGCGTCACCGCTTACGGCCACGAGTTCGTCGGATTCCGCGACGGCTGGAAGGGCCCGCTCGAGGGGCTGACCAAGCCGCTGGGTATCGCTGAGGTCCGCGGCATCCTGCCGCGTGGCGGCACGATTCTCGGCTCCTCGCGGACCAACCCGTTCAAGATCGAGGGTGGCGTCGAGCGGATCAAGGCCAACCTGGCCGAGCAGGGCGTGGACGCGCTCGTCGCGATCGGCGGCGAGGACACCCTCGGTGTCGCCACGAAGCTGCACGACCTGGGCGTCAACGTGGTCGGCGTGCCGAAGACGATCGACAACGACCTCAACGGCACCGACTACACGTTCGGTTTCGACACCGCGGTCAACATCGCGATGGAGGCCATCGACCGGCTGCACACCACCGCCGAGTCGCACCACCGCACCCTGGTCGTCGAGGTCATGGGCCGGCACGCCGGCTGGATCGCGCTGCACGCCGGCCTCGCCGGTGGCGCCAACGTCATCCTGCTGCCGGAGCGCAAGTTCGACGTCGAGCAGGTCGCGACGTACGTGACCAAGCGCTTCCAGGTCGAGTACGCGCCGATCGTCGTGGTCGCCGAGGGCGCGCAGCCGCTCGACGGTCAGATGGTCCTGCACAACCAGGAGCTGGACAGCTTCGGCCACGTCCGCCTCGGCGGCATCGGCCAGTGGCTCGCCGAGCAGATCGAGGAGAAGACCGGCAAGGAGGCCCGCACGGTCGTCCTCGGTCACATCCAGCGCGGTGGCACCCCGACCGCGTTCGACCGGGTGCTCTCCACCCGGTTCGGCCTGCAGGCGATCGACGCCGTCAACGAGGGCGACTTCGGCAAGATGGTGGCGCTGCGCGGCACCGACATCGTCCGGATCCCGCTCATCGAGGGCACCGGCGAGCTGAAGACCGTTCCGCTGGAGCGGTACCAAGAGGCTGAGGTCTTCTTCGGTAACTGAGCCTGTTAGAAAAGGGGCCGGGGCTTTCCCGGCCCCTTTTCTCATGCCCGGAGGCAAAACGTGCAGACCGTCGCAGTCCTCGGTACCGGCAAGATGGGCGAGCTCGTCCTTTCCGGCCTGCTGCGTTCCGGCTGGCCGGCGGATCGGTTGCTGGCCACGGCGCGGCGTGCCGAGCGCGCGTCGGATTTGTCGGAGAAATACGGCGTCGCGGTGGTCGGCAACGCTGAAGCTGCCGACAAAGCGGATATCTTGGCCGTCGCGGTCAAGCCGCAGGACGCCGGCACGCTTTTCGACGAGATCGGCGGGCGGGTCGGCGCCGGGAAGCTTGTGGTGTCGCTCTGCGCGGGGCTGACCACCGGCTTCTTCGCGGCCCGGCTGCCCGAGGGCACCCCGGTCGTGCGGGTCATGACGAACACGCCGGCGCTGGTGGACGAGGCGATGACGGCGATCTCGGCCGGCCCGCACGCCACCGCCGAGCACCTGGACATCGCCGAGCAGATGTTCAAGCCGCTCGGCGCGACGATCCGGGTGCCGGAGTCGCAGCAGGACGCGGTGACGGCGCTGTCCGGTTCCGGTCCGGCGTACTTCTACCTGCTCGTCGAGTCGATGATCGAGGCGGGCGTTCTGCTGGGCCTGCCACGGCGGACCGCGCACGAGCTGATCGTGCAGACCGCGGTCGGGTCCGCGGTGATGCTGCGCGACTCGGGGGACCACCCGGTGAAGCTGCGCGAGGCGGTGACGTCCCCGGCCGGGACGACGATCGCGGCGATCCGCGAGCTGGAAAACCATGGGGTACGCGCGGCGATGCTCACGGCGCTGGAGGCGGCTCGGGACCGCGCCAGGCAGATCGCGGGAGAAATGAAGTAGTTCGTAACCCTTTCGAGCAGGGCGAGTTACGTTGGGGGAAAGCACTCAACCCGTTCGTGCTCTCGCAATATCGATCGGCATGCGCCAAACTAGCGCGGCCGGTGCCAGCTCTCATCGACTGTGGTGATCACTCATGACTCCCGTGCAGCCCGTGCGTTTCCAGAAACTCGAGCGGATCGAGGATCTCGAACGGGTGGTCAGCCTGCTGTGCGAGGTCTGGGAGGCGGAGTCCCCGGTCGATCTGATCAACGCATCCAACCTGAAACTGATGGTGGAGGCGGACGGATACATCGTCGGCATGTTCACCGACCAGGACGAGATGATCGGTGCGGCCGTCGCCATCCGCGGCAAGGACGCCCTCCACTCGCACTTCGTCGGCGTGCGCCCCGGTCATCAGGGGCGCGGCCTGGGTTACCTGCTGAAACAGGACGAGGCCGAGTGGGCCAAGGACGAGGGTTTCCGGGTGATCCGGTGGACCTACGACCCGCTGGTCCGCCGTAACGCGTACTTCAACCTCGCCAAGCTGAGCAGCAAGGTGCTCAGCTACAAGAGGAACTACTACGGCGAGCTGAACGACGGTCTCAACGACAACGACGAGACCGACCGGCTGATGATCGAGTGGGAGTTCACCGACGGCGAGCCGATGCGGCTGACCGCCCCGATGGAGGCCGACTCGTGGGACTTCACCGAGCGGCCCGCGGCCCTGCTCGATCTGGGTGACGGCGTTCATCAGCTGGTGCCGACCCCGGCCGACATCGAGAAGCTGCGGCTCCACGAACCCGAGCGGGCGCAAGCTTGGCGGTCCGGCGTCCGCGCCGGTTTCGCCAAGGCAGAGACCGAGGGGTACGAAGTAACGGGCTTCACCCCCGACGGATGGTATGTGTTGCGGCGTCCGTGAGCTCTAGGACCTCGCCGGCGCACCCCCAGGACAGGGTGACCCCGCCGCCGCCGTGCCCGTAGTTGTGGATGACGTGTGGATGACGCTCGTCCGGTCCGATGCGCACCTTGTCGCGGACCGGTCGCAGGCCCACCCGGTGCTCCAGCAGCCGGGCGCCGGCCAGGGCCGGCTCGGCCTGGGTGCAGCGTTCCAGGATCGCTTCGCGGACGGCCATGTCGGGCCGGGTCGACCACACGCCGGAGCGGCGGCTGCCACCCAGCATCACCTTGTCGCCCTGCGGTAACACGTACGTCGTGAGGCCGTCCTCGTCGTCCTCGTCGTGCTCCACGAAGAACGTGTCGACGCCCGGGTTGCCGACCACCAGCAGGTCACCGCGGACCGGTCCGATCGTGTCGCCGGGCACCAGTGCGCGGGCGCCGAGGCCGGTGCAGTTCACCACCACCGGGCCGAGCCGGGGCAGCTCCGTCCGGGTGATCGGCGCGGTGAGCGCGATCTCGCCGCCGCCGTCGCGAAGCCGCGCCGTCAGGTACGCCAGGTAGCTGGTCATGTCGATCAGCGGCACCCGGAATCGCCAGCCGTCCGTATAAGGCACCGGGAGTGTCCCCGGCTCGCACCGGCGCACGTCCTCGGCGCCGGGACCGGGTCTCGGGGTGACCAGCCCGTTGCGGCTCGCCTCGACGCCACTGGTCATCCGGACCCCGGTGGCCGGGTCGCCGGCCAGGTCACGGAAAACGGCGAGGGATTCGAGCGCCCACGCCTCGGCTCGGTCGTGCGCCACCAGGTGCGGCCCCCAGATCGCGCCGGCCGCACATGAGGTGCGCCCGGGGAGTTGCGCACTGCGGACGAGCACTCGATGACCGGCCTCGGTGAGGCGCACCGCGCAGGTCAGGCCGGAGACTCCGGCGCCGACAACGACCACGTCCGTCCCGTGGATCATCTGTACATTTTATCCGAACCAGGCCATGTGATCGATGGTGATGAACATGAGATGAATGCGGAAGGTGACAATACGGGGACGTTGCGCTATCGGGGTCGGTGCGGTCCAATCGACTCTTGGAACGAGTCTCCAGACGGGAGCAACACGGGGCGATGCTGGTTCTCGGTGAGGTGCTCACGTCCCTGCTGCCTTCTTCCGCGGCGCTGCCGGCCGACGCCTGCGAGCGATTGCTGGCGCTGACCACCGGCGCGCAGGTCCGCAGATCCGACCGCCCGATGTCGTACGTGGTGTCGCCGGAGCGACTGACCGGGGTGGACTGCCAGGTGCCGACCGGCCCGCACGGCACCGCGCGGGCGATCGGCACGGTCACCACCCGGGCGGTGCTGACCGGCGGGCACGTCCTGCAGGCGTCGGCGCGGACCGTGGCGGTGCGCAGCTCGCACAACCGGCGGCTGCCATGGTCCTATTATCTGGCCCGGCCGAGCACCGTCGAGGTGGTCGGGAAATACAAGGAGCGGGCCCTGGCCGACGCGTTCCTGGACGCGGTGCCGGCCCCGCCGATGCTGAACCTCGCGTCGATCGCCGGGCACACCGCCGACCGGGTCCGGGCCAGCTCGCTCGTCGACTCGCGGGTGCCGTTCCGGAGCCGGCAGACCACGCTGCGCTGGGCCGCGCAGCTGTCCTCGGACGAGGACGCGTTCACGTTCACCGTGGAGCGCGCCGACCACCGGACCGTGCGGCTGGAGACGCACGCCACCGAGCTGGGCGACGTGGTGGCGCTCTGCGAGGACCTGGCCCTGCACGACTGGCTGCTGACCACGCTGACCGGCATCGTGACCCGGGCCTCCCTGGCCACGCCGAAACCGTCGGTGGCGGCGGACCGGATCCGGCCGGCCGTCGACCATCTGCTGCACCTGTGGATGCCCGGTGCCCGCCTGGAGGTGCGGACCCGGCGGTTCTGGGAGCAGATGGAGCAGCGCGCCGGGTTCGGGGTGCAGTGGGCCGCCTCGGTGCAGCGCATCCGCGACCACCTGGCCCTGAGCACGCTGCGCGAGCTGAGCACCTTGCGCGAGCTCGGTCAGCTGGCCGGGCCGGCGTCGTGAGCGGGCTGTCCATGCAGGCAGGGAGCTCGGGCCGCCGCCTGTCGGAGGTGATGCGCAAGGTTCTGGTCGCGCTGATCACCGGCGGTATCGCGTACGCCCTGACCAACCTCGCGCAGAAGGACCCGCTGCTGTCCGTCACGCTCTCCGTGCTGGTCGGCGGGTCGGCGCTGGTGGTGCAGTTCCTGGTGGAGTTCGAGGGCCGGCTGCGCGAGGTGCAGATCGGCCAGGTGGATCAGGCGATCCAGATAAAAGAATGCGTCGACGAGCGGTTCCGGGCGATCAGCGAGGCGACCGAGCTCTTCGGCCTGATCGAGGAGTCCGCGGTGCAGACCGAGCTGCTGAGCCAGCTGGTCCGGCACTCCACCAAGATCGGTACGGAATCACCGGCGCTCGCCCACCGGCTGGCCCAGCGCGAGCTGGCCCGGATGTCGGAGTTCCTCAAGGAGCTCGGTGACGGCGCCGAGGCGATCTACGACGGCGAGGACCGGGACTGGCTGCTCAGCCTCACCCACTCGGCCGGGCGGGGCATCGACGCGACCAGCCTGACCACGGTGGACGGCGGCGGGATGTGGGCCACCGACCTCGGCCAGCGGTACCTGGACTCGCAACGTGACGCGGTGCAGCGCGGGGTGAAGATCCGCCGGATATTCATCCAGGACCGGCCCGAGCCGGGCGGGCAGACCGCGCTCGACAAGATTTACCGCCAGCACGCGGACATCGGCGTCGAGGTACGCGTCCTCGACCTCTCCACCGCCACCGACCTGCGCCGCACCTCGCTCTTCGACTTCGTGCTGTTCGACGGCGTGATCAGTTACGAGGTGACGACCGGTACCTGGCTTGACGAGAACAACCCGCCGATCGTGGTCAACACCCGGCTGGTGCTGCGTCCCAGCCGGGTCGAGGAGCGCGGCGACCGGTTCCGCGAGCTGTGGGACGTGGCGACACCCCGATAGTCACAGCACCTGGGTCGTGTCGCCGTCGAAGACGTACGAGATCCGCTGCACCAGATCGTGGGGGAGCGCGAAGCTCTCACCCGCGGCGCGCTTGCTGATCTGGAGACGTACCTCCTCGTCGACGTTCACCTGGCTGAGCACCACGCCGACCGCCGCCTCGATGTTCTGGAAGCGCCGGGCCAGCATGGACAACGTCCGGTACGCGCTGAACGGCTGAGCATGCGGATTGAGCCGCAGGATCGCCGGCATCTCCGCCCAGCTGGACGGCAACCGATCGCCGACCGGCTGCGGCGGGGCCACCGGGCGTCCTTCGTACCGAAGCATGCCGAGCCGCAGCAGCTGCCAGACCGACGCGAGGTAGGGGCAGGACCACTGCCGGCCGCCGGGTTCCTCGGAGAAGATCTCGACGGCCAGGAAGATCGAGTGGCGGTTCTTGGCGTTCTCCGTCGGTGGCTGCCAGCCCAGGCGGCGGCTCATCGCGGGCTGCGTGGACGAGCCGGGCGGCCGGTCGCCGTTGGTGAGCCAGCCGCTGTCCTGCGGTGGCGGCCACACGCCGTCGGTGCCGGGCTGCGGATCGGCGACCAGCCGGTCCAGCACCAGTTCGGCCGGGCGGACATCACCGGCGTCGGCGCAGCCGGCCTCGCGGGCCACGTAATCGATGGTCAGCCCGTTGTCGCCGGCCGCCTCGACGAGCTGGGCGATCACCTCGTCCGGGCTGCTGAACGTGGTGAAGTAGTCGTCCACCAGGAAACACGTGCTGATCCGCGGGCTCTTTCCCGGCCCGAGAACCCCGGCGATGCGGTCGTGCGCGGCGGCGACCCAGGGCCGCACCTCGCGGAAGTGCCGCCGCAGCTGCTCGATGCCGCCGGCGTAATCCTCCATGTAGAGGTGGCCCAGCTCGATCGAGACGTGTGCCAGCGGAAGCTGCTCGACCCGTGGCTGCGCCGACCGCTCCTGGAACGTGGTTTCCGGGCCGGTCACCGGACCTCCCAGGCCTTGTCGTCGAGGAGCAGCTCGGACAGCCGCTTGAACGCGTCGGCGGTCCGCTCGTTGGCGATGCCGATGTTGTTCACGTCGTGGGCGGTGATCAGCTGCTCGCGCCACTGGAGAACCGGATCGAGCGGCACGGTGTGCAGCAGCCAGAGCGGCCCGGCACCCTCGGCCTGCGCGATGGCCTGCAGTTTGCCGTCCCACTCGGTGATCCACACGGCCTGCTGGGAGGTGAGGCCGGGCCGGGACGGGTCGACAAGCGCGGTCCGCACGAACCGCAGCGACGACAGCAGTTCTTCCCGATCGAAGCCCAGGTCCTCGCCGGCCTCCAGGATCCCGTGATCGCCGTGCACCAGGGCGGCGGCCGCGATGACGTGCTGTTTCGTCCACCGGTGGTAGACCAGCCAGCGGGTCTTCACGCCGTTCAGCTGTTTCGCCGCGGCCAGTGCCATCTGCAGTGCGTACGACCGGCCGGCGCTCAGGTCGACGAAGCAGATGTCGAACTCGACGATCAGCCGCTTGATCAGGGTCGCGCAGCGGCGGACCTGCTCGGGGCTGCTGGGGAACTCGCCGACGCCGATGTCGCCGGGCATCAGGATCAGCCGGCCCGCGTCGTACGCCCGGTCCTTGACGCTGTCCCGCTCGGTCTCGGCGAAGACGTCGATGCGGTGCGGCTCGGCCACGTTGCCCAGAAGGTACGAATGGAGGCCGCCTCCCCGCACGCCGAGACGCCCCGAGTCGACGTCGAAGACCGAACCCGCGGTCGGCGACCCGAAGTCGAAGTCCAGGTAGCAGACGTCGTTGCCGGCGAGCGCGCTCTGGTACGCGACGTTGCTCGTCGTCACCGAACGACCGGTTCCCCCCTTGTCGGAGGTGGCGAAGACCAGCATGGTCACGACTCGCCGTCGAGATCGCTGCGGGCGGCGGCGAACCGGTCCAGGGTGAGCAGCACGTCGATGGCGAGGGCCGACGCGGTGCCGGGCCGTTCGTCACGGATGGCCCGGCCGCGCTTGAGCTTGGCGGCCAGTGCCAGCAGGTCCATCTGCATGGCGTGCCCGCCGTTCGGTGAGCCCTGTAGCAGCTCCTGGTCGTAGATGTGCTCGGCCTCGCTCAGCAGGTCACCGGCGAAACCGGCGAGCTCGTCGCTGCGCAGTGGTGGCTCGGTGATCACCTGGGCCGCGGTGATCAGACAGTCGACGACACGTTTCGTGTGGTACCAGGAGGGCGCGTCGAAGATGTTGTCGTACTCCTCGAACACCAGGCCCGGCTGGTCCCAGAGCCCGCGGCGGCGGTCGTCGAGCAGGCGCCGGGAGTCCAGGTGGCTCCAGATCTCGTCGGCCAGCGCGAGCATCCGGCCGCGCAGCTGCGGGTCGCCGAGCAGCCCGGCCAGGCTGATGGTCCGTTTCAGCAGCAGCGGTGCGAAGTCGGACATCATCCAGGTCAGCTGCGGCCCGCCCTGGTCGTCGCTGCCGCCCAGGTTGATCGGGAAGCCGGGCGCATGCAGCAGATAGGACTGGTCGCCGGCGAAGACCCGGCGGTTGATCCGGGATCGGTTCGCCAGCTCTTCGAGCACCTTGCCGACCCGGTCCAGGTCGGCGTCGCCGGCACGCTTGCGGACCAGGTCCTGGACGACGATCGAGGAGACGTGCAGGGAGAAGTATTCGGACTCTTTCTCCGTGGTGCGCTGCCAGGGGATGTCCTCCAGCGGCCAGCGGCCGCCGCCGCTCGGCACCGCGATCTTCGACCAGTACGACTGGGTCAGGTCCCAGCGCAGCTGAAGTCCCTGTGCGAGGCGCAGCTGTTCCTCGTTGAGCAGGCCCAGCTGCCGGGTCCGGGTCGAGAAGAGCGCCTCGATGGCGTCCAGCGCCACCGTGGTGAAGTAGATGTAGGGCGCCGGCTCGGCCAGGCCGGGCAGCTGGTCGCCGACCTCCTGGCTGGTGATGATGGCCGGTGCGTCACGGACCACTCCCCAGCTCCAGCCGCACTCGAAGAGCCGGTCCGGGTGGTCCAGCTCGTCGGCCACGCCGGCGCCGGAACCCATCGTCACGTCGCGCAGGCTGGCCCGGATCTCCCGCAGCGTCTCCTGGATCATCGGGACGATCCGCCGGGTGGAGAGGTTGCGCTGGTTGACAGTGCGGCACAGGGCGCGGCCGTCGCGGGAGTCCACGTCGAAGATGTTGACCGTGAAGCTGCGCAGCAGGCCCACCATCGCGGCGGAGAGCCGTTTGCTCGCCATCGCTTCGAGGCGGTCGATCTCGGACCGTGAGCTGCGGCGTTTCAGGCTCTTGCGGAACTGCCGGGCGAAACCGATGGTCGCCAGCGACAGGGAGAGCGAGATGGCGAACGAGTCGACCACCGGCTGGGCGAGCTGCTGCGGGTTCAGCGACGCGATGTCCTCGCCGGGCAGCCCGCGGAAGTAGCTCTCGGCCGCGAAGATCGGCGTGCCGTTCTTGTCGGTGTACGTCGTCAGGTACGCCTCGACGGCTTCCAGCAGGGTGAGCGGGATGTCCATCACGCCACCGAGCGGTTTCATGGCGGCCTGGACGTCGTCGGCGACACGCTCCGGTGAGTCGAGCGCGAACTGCTCGATCCCGGTGGCCGGGCCGAGGACACAGAGCAGCTGTTCCGCATCGCTGATGGAGTTACGGCCGTCGCGGCCGCCCCACTGCCACTCGCCGTCGCGATAGGAGTGCTCGACCACCGCTTGCCAGATCTCCAGAAGCTGCTGCCGGGGCTGAACCCTCATAGCGGAGTCACCTACCGCTCGCGGAGTAGGGGCCTGGTGAGACGCCAGTTTACAAAGTAGACGCTCGCCGGTGATCCGCCTGTACGACGGAAGCGCGGATCGTAACCGAAAGGCTACAATCCGCGCTCCACGGCCGAAAGTGGATCAATACCAGATGGCGATCCGCGAGCCGTTGTCCTCCTCGGGCGGGCTCGGGTGGCTCAGCCCGGTGCCGGTCGCGACCCGGTGCGCGGTCCAGGCGACCGCGGCGGCGTCCAGGATGTCGTCCGGCGGCGCCTGCCCCGCCGGGCCGAGCTGGTCCGGGAGGACGATCCCGTTACGGGCCAGGAGCTCCCGGCGCCGGGCCTGACCGCTCCAGGTCTTTTTAGCGTACGGAAGAGGCTCTCCCGCCATGGTCCGGAAGGACAGCTCGGGGTGGGCCTCGAAGAGCAGGCTCGGGTGTTTCTCCCAGATGGCGTTCGCCTCCAGGAGCTTGGGCCGCAGCGCCCAGGACTGGCGGCTCAGGCCGGCGCCGGTCAGCTCGCGGCAGAGCCGGTTCGCCGAGGTGAAGTCCTGCTCCATCCAGACCGGACGGGGTGGCACCCGGAAGACGCTGCTGCGGCGTGGTCCGAGCTGGTCGGCGGCGAGGGTGTCGGCGGATCGCCATCGGTCGGGAAGCATGCCTAGGGGGATGTCGACGCCGATCACCGCGGCGCCGGAGCTGCCCGCGACGATCTCGTAGAGAGTGGACGCCAGCACCGCGCGCCCGAAGGCGCCGTCCCGGAGCTCGACGCCGACCCAGCCGAGCGCGTACGCGTCGACCCCGATCACGTGGATGCTCATCGGCGGGGATAGTCCAAATCGGTCGCGCAGTGGGTGGGGGCGCCAATGCTGACGTCGAAGATGGTCATGATCTAAGACTACGCGCAGTGCCCGTATGAACGCACGCCGTCATCGCCAGCTTCCCGATGTTAAACAGACCTTAAAGGTCCCCACCTTGCTTGACTGTTGTTAATCGATGTGACTACGGTCTCTGCATCCCTCTCTTTGGAAAGTTTCCTAACTGTTTGAGGAGACATCCCCGTGCAGAAAACCGCCCGCCGGGCGATCTTCGCCGGCGCGGTCGTGCTCGCGGCAAGTGTCGCGGTCCCGGTCGTGTCCGCGTCAGCCGCCGCAGCATGCGCCACCCCCTGGAGCTCCACCGCCGTTTATGTGAAGGACAACGTCGCCTCGCAGAGCGGCCATAACTACACCGCCAAGTGGTGGACCCAGAACGAGTCCCCGGCGACCAACAGCACCCAGTGGGCCGTCTGGATCGACAACGGCGTCTGCGACGGCGGCACCACGCCGACCACGCCGCCGACGACGACTCCGACCACGACCCCCACCACGCCGCCCACCACCACGCCGACGACGCCGCCCACGACGCCGCCGACGACCAGCCCGACCACGAACCCGCCGACCGGCAGCAAGTGGGTCGTCGGCTACTTCGCCGAGTGGGGCGTTTACGGCCGCGGTTACCACGTGAAGAACATCGACACGTCGGGTTCCGCCTCGAAGCTGACCCACATCCTGTACGCGTTCGGCAACACCACGGGCGGCAAGTGCTCGATCGGTGACTCGTACGCGGACTACGAGAAGGCGTACACCGCCGCGGAGAGCGTGGACGGCGTCGCGGACACCTGGGACCAGCCGCTGCGTGGCTCGTTCAACCAGCTCCGCAAGCTGAAGGCGAAGTACCCGCACCTCAAGGTCATCTACTCGATGGGTGGCTGGACCTGGTCCGGTGGCTTCTCCGACGCGGCCAAGAACCCGGCTGCGTTCGCCGAGTCCTGCTACAACATGGTCGAGGACTCGCGCTGGGCCGACGTGTTCGACGGCATCGACGTCGACTGGGAGTACCCGAACGCCTGTGGTCTCACCTGTGACACCAGTGGCCCGGCCGCGTACGCCAACGTCATCTCGGCGCTGCGCACCAAGTTCGGCTCCAGCAACCTGATCACCTCGGCGATCTCCGCCGACGGCAGCAACGGCGGCAAGCTCGACGTCGCCGACTACGCCTCCGGCATCGCGAAGCTCGACAAGGTCTTTCCGATGACGTACGACTACTTCGGCGCGTTCAACGCCGCGGGCCCGACCGCCCCGCACTCGCCGCTGACCTCGTACACCGGTATCCCGCAGGCCGGCTTCAACTCCGACGCCGCGATCCAGAAGCTGAAGAGCAAGGGCGTTCCGGCGGCCAAGATCCTGCTCGGCATCGGCTTCTACGGCCGCGGCTGGACCGGGGTCACCCAGGCGGCGCCGGGCGGCTCGGCCACGGGCGCTGCCACCGGCACCTACGAGGCGGGTATCGAGGACTACAAGGTCCTCAAGACCAAGTGCCCGGCCACCGGAACCGTCGGCGGCACGGCATACGCCTTCTGCGGCAACAACTGGTGGAGCTACGACACCCCGTCGACCATCGCCGGCAAGATGACCTACGCGAAGAACCAGGGTCTCGGCGGCGCGTTCTTCTGGGAGCTCTCCGGTGACACCACCAACGGTGAGCTGATCACCGCGATCAAGGGCAACCTGTAATAGCTAGGTAGTGAGACAGAGGGGCACCGGGCGCAAGCTCGGTGCCCCTCTTCCGTACGCTTTGCCTATGCGCCGTGAGTGGCACCAGCTCAGTCATCCGGGGGTGGGCAACCCGGCACTGCAGACGTCCCGCCCCTCCACCGACTCCGCGGAGGACGAGGCCCTCGGCCTCGACCGCTGGCGCAGCCTGCCGCGTCTGCAGATGCCGCCGTGGCAGGACATGGACGAGGTCGCCGAGGTCTGCAAGGTCCTCGACAACGTCCCGTCCATCGTCGCGCCGTACGAGGTGGACCAGCTCCGGGTCAAGCTCGCCGAAGTCTGCGAGGGCCGGGCGTTCCTGCTGCAGGGCGGCGACTGCGCCGAGACCTTCGCCGACAACACCGAGAGCCACCTGCTCGCCAACGCGCGCACGCTGCTCCAGATGGCGGTCGTGCTGACGTACGGCGCGTCGATGCCGGTGGTGAAGGTGGCCCGGGTCGCCGGGCAGTACACCAAGCCGCGGTCGTCGCTGACCGACTCGCTGGGCCTCCCGGCGTACCGGGGCGACCTGATCAACTCGCTGGACGCGAACGAGGCGGCCCGCGTCGCCGACCCGCAGCGCATGATCAGGGCGTACGCGAACTCGGCGGCCGCCATGAACATGCTGCGGGCGTACCTCGCCGGTGGCCTGGCCGACCTGAACGGCCTGCACGACTGGAACAAGGACTTCGTCCGTGCCTCGCCGGCCGGTGAGCGTTACGAGGCGATCGCCCGCGAGATCGACCGCGCCCTCGACTTCATCCGCGCCTGCGGCATGACCGACGCCGAGGCGCTGCGCACGGTCAGCCTGTACTGCTCGCACGAGGCGCTCGCCCTGGAGTACGACCGGGCGCTCACCCGGGTCTCGGACAACAAGGCGTACGGGCTCTCCGGCCACTTCCTGTGGATCGGTGAGCGGACCCGGCAGCTCGACCACGCGCACATCGACTTCATCAGCCGGATCGCCAACCCGATCGGTGTGAAGCTCGGCCCCGGCACCAGCCCGGAGACCGCGATCGAGCTCTGCGAGAAGCTGAACCCGGAGAACATCCCGGGCCGGCTCACGCTGATCAGCCGGATGGGCAACGGCAAGGTCCGCGACGCCCTTCCCCCGATCGTGGAGAAGGTGACAGCGACCGGCGCCAAGGTCGTCTGGCAGTGCGACCCGATGCACGGCAACACCCACGAGTCCTCGAACGGGTACAAGACCCGCCACTTCGACCGGGTCGTCGACGAGGTGCTCGGTTACTTCGAGGTGCACCGCGGCCTCGGCACCCACCCGGGCGGCATTCACATCGAGCTGACCGGCGAGGACGTCACCGAGTGCCTCGGCGGCGCACAGGGCATCGAGGACCTCGACCTGCCCGGCCGGTACGAGACCGCCTGCGACCCGCGGCTGAACACCCAGCAGAGCCTGGAGCTGGCGTTCCTGGTCGCGGAGATGCTCCGTGGCTGACCTGCGTTCGGACACCGTCACCCGGCCCACCGCGGGCATGCGGGAGGCGATGGCGACCGCGGCCGTCGGCGACGACGTCTTCGGCGACGACCCGACGGTCAACGCGCTGGAACTGCACGTCGCGGCCCTCTTCGGGCACGAGGCGGCACTGTTCGCCCCGTCCGGGACGATGGCCAACCAGATCGCGCTCCAGCTCGTCGTCGCGCCCGGCGGCGAGCTGCTGGCCGGGGCCGACGCGCACGTCGTGACGTACGAACTGGGCGCGGCCGCCATGCTCGGCGGCATCTCCACCCGCACCTGGAGCCCGGACAGCGCCGCGCTGGACCCCGAGCGGATCGCCGGGATGATCCGCCCGGCCGGATATCCGTCGGTGCCGACCTCGGCGATCGCCGTCGAGCAGACCCACAACCTCGGTGGCGGCGGCGTCGTCCCGCTCTCGGTGCTGCAGGACCTGCGCGCGGCCGCCGACGCCCACGGCATCGCCCTGCACTGCGACGGGGCCCGGATCTGGCACGCGCACGTCGCCGACGGTGTGCCGCTCGCCGAGTACGGCGCGCTCTTCGACACCCTCTCGGTCTGCCTCTCCAAGGGCCTCGGCGCGCCGATCGGCTCGCTCGTGGTCGGCAGCCGGGAGAAGATCGCCCGCGCCCGGATCCTCCGCAAGCGGATGGGCGGCGGCATGCGCCAGGTCGGCGTCCTCGCGGCCGCCGGCCGGTACGCGCTCGACCACCACGTGCAGCGGCTCGCCGAGGATCACGAGCGGGCACACCAGATCGCCGAGGCACTCGCCGAGTTCGGCGTCGTGGAGCCGGACCGGGTGCGTACGAACCTCGTACCCCTGGATCTGTCGAAATCGGCGCTGGACGCGCCGACGCTGGCTGCGGAGGCAGCCAAGCAGGGCGTCCTGATCGCGGCGATGCTGCCGCGCACGGCGCGGCTGGTCACCCACCTCGACGTCGACGACGCCGCGGTGGATCACGCGATTGACGTGCTCAGCTCGCTGCTGGCCTGATCAGGCTGCTCGCCGGATTAGGCAAAATTCGGGGCCTCGGCGGCCGATAGGGTCCTCGTGGGTAACAGAACTCGGGCCCGCAGGGCCACCGCTATCGTCGCCGCCGCGGTCACCGGATTTTCGGTGGTCGTGGTGCATCCCGGCGCGGTCCTCGCGGCCGCGGGCGCCCCGGCGTCCTCACCGGCCCGGGCCGGCGTCCTCGCCCTCCCAACGGTCACGAGTTTCACGCCGACCAGCGGCGCACAGGCCGGCGGCACCGCCGTCACCGTGCGCGGGACGAACTTCCTCACGCTGGATCGCACGAACCCGGACGCGGTCACGTTCGGCGATGTCGCGGCGACCAAGTTCGTGATCAGGTCGGACAAGGAGCTGACCGCGGTCAGCCCGCCCGGCACGGCCGGCCCGGTGACCGTGAAGGTGACCGGCTCGGACGGCTCCGGCGAGTCGACCGGCAAGTTCACCTACCAGCAGGGGTTCGGCGTCGAGATCGCGGACGTCCAGGCCAGCGCGGCCGGCGGCGCCAAGATCATCGGTACGGTCAGCGGCGGCACCATCGGCGCCACCGCCGCGGCGTTCCGGGGCATGCGGATCAGCGCCGCCGTCGGCGAGGAGAGCGCCACTGTCGCCTGGGTGGACGCCACGCACGTGCGGATCACCGTCCCGCCGACCGGCACTGCGGCCTCCGCCACGGTGACTCTGATCCAGGCCGGTGTGGCCGGTCCGCCCTCCACCGGCACTGTCGACTACTACCCGGTGATCACCCGGGTGTCGCCGACCCGGGTGAGCACCGCGGGCGGCGCCACCGTGCAGATCGTGGGGGAGGGCTTCCTCGGCGTGGACGAGACCGACGAGTCCGCGGTGACCATCGGCGACGCACCGGCGACCTCGTTCACCATCGTCTCGGCCACCCAGATCAACGCCGTGATCCCGGAGGCGGAGGCCGGTACCGTCCCGGTGCAGGTCGCCACCGCCACCGGTGCGTCGCGCGCCTCCGACGCCGCCAAGCTCATCTATCGGGGCCCGCTCACCTTCGACAACGCCGGCGGCACCCAGTTCCTGCGGGCGAACGGCGGTCAGCACACCCTCGCGGTCACCGGCGGCACGGTCGGTGACAGCTCGAAGGCGTTCACCGCTGAGAAGATCAGCGTGAAGTGGGGCACCACGAAGCTGCAGACCGCCTGGGTCGACTCGACCCACCTACGGGTGAACCTGCCGTCGATGACCACCGACACCCTGACCCTGACCATCCTGCAGGACGTGACGGCCGGGCCCTCGGCCACGCTCCCGGTCGCGCCGGTGATCACCAACATGTCGGTGACCAGCGACGCCCTCGCCGGCGGCAAATCCGTGAAGATCTCGGTGGCCGGTACCGACTCGGCCACCGACTTCACGTTCGGCGCGAACCCGGCCACCTGCAAGCCGGCACCTCGGACCACCACCGCGTTCGTCTGCACCGTCCCGGCGGCCACCGCTGCCGGTCCGGTGGCGGTCGGCTTCAAGACGGGTGGCGGCACATCGAGCCGCTACACCGCGGCGTCGGCATTCAGCTATTCAGAACTCGACTGAGAGGGTCACCGTGCACGTCATCCTTCGTGGCGCGGCCGCAGTGGCGGCAGGCGCTCTCGTCCTCACCGGTGCGGCGTCCAGCGCGGCTTTCGGTGCCGCCGGCGGCGTGGCTTCTGGTTCCGCCGGCGGCGTGGCCTTTGGTTCCGCCATCACCACCGGCGCGGCTCAGCAGGTCGGCCGGCCGACGATTTCCGGCATCAGCCCGTCGCGGGTCAGCACCGCGGGCGGCACCTCCGTGACGCTCGTCGGCAAGGACTTCACCGATGTCTCCGGGGTCAGCTTCGGCGACGCACCGGCGTCCTCGTACACCGTCGTCTCCAGCACCAAGATCACCGCAGTGGCGCCGGAGGGGCTCAGCGGTGCCGTACCGGTGGTCGTCGCCGCTGCGGAAGGGGACAGCCTGGTCACGAAGATCAGCGTTGTCACGTACCGCGCACCACTCGGCATCGACACCTCCGGCGACCCGGTGGCCAAGGCCGCCGGCGGCCCGCTCGTGCTCACGGTGACCGGCGGGACGATGGGCGCGACCCCTCAGGAGTTCGCCAAGGAAGCCATCTCGGTGCTGGTCAACAAGGTCAAGGTCACGGCGTCGTACGTCGACGCGACCCATCTGAAGATCACCGTGCCGGCCACCCCGGCCGACACGGCGCAGGTCGCTGTCGTGCACGACTCAATCGTCGGCGACACGGCCACGATCACCCTGGCCCCGGTCATCACCAGCCTCAGCGTGCGATACAGCACCCTCGCGGGCGGGGTGAAGACCGTCGTGAAGGTGGCCGGCGCCAGCATCGGCGACTCGACCGACTTCATGTTCGGCGAGAACCCGGCCGACTGCACCAAGGAGGGCAGCGTCGCGAGTCCCTCGTTCATCTGCTGGGTGCCGGCCGCCGAGGAGGCCGGTCCGGTGGCGGTGAGCTTCACCTCGGGCACCGACGTGGACAGCGTCTACACGGCGGCCGCGCTGTTCTCGTACACCGATAACTGACCCGTTGTCTGCCGGCCGGGCCTCAAGTGCCCGGCCGGACCGCCGATAAGTGCCCTCGCTATGAGAAACCGATCTCGTGCCCGCCGGGCCTCCGCCATCGCCACCGCCGTGACCACCGTCGCCGGGTTCGGGCTGCTCATCGCCCAGCCCGCCTACTCCGCAGGACAGACCCGGCCGCGTGCCGGGGCCGCCAGCGACCCGACACCGTCACCGACGCTGACCAAGCCGGCTCTCACCCGCGCGGTGATCACCGGGGTCTCCCCGGCCACCGGTCCGATCGAGGGCGGCACACCTGTCGTCCTGACCGGCCAGAACTTCCGGACGGTCGACGCCACCTATCCCGGCTCGGTCACGTTCGGCGGTGTGCCGGCATCGATGTTCGTGGTCACCTCGGACACCCGGATCGTGGCGATGGTGCCGCCGGGAACGGCCGGGAACGTCGCCGTCAACGTGGTCAACATCCTCGGGACCAACACCGGCGCCGCGACCTTCGGGTACCGCACCACCCTGGCCGCCGAGATCGACGACACCACGGCCGCCGCCACCGGTGGCTCCCGGGTCCTCGCCACGGTCGCCACGGGCAGCGCCGGCAGCACGGCGGCCGCCTTCGCCGCCCTGAAGGTCACCGCGAAGGTGGGTGACCTCTCCACCGAGGCCGCCTGGAAGGACGCCGAGCACGTCTGGATCACCGTTCCGAAGTCCGCTCGGACCGGGGCGGTCCCGATCCGGCTCGTGCAGAACGGGTACGCCGGACCGGCCTCCACCGGGACCGTCACCTACCTCCCGGAGATCAGCCGGAATTCGCCGGCCATCATCGGCACGGCCGGCGGCTCCGAGGTGACGATCACCGGTGCCGGTTTCCTCAGCGTGGATCCGTCCGACGCGGACGCGGTCATGTTCGGCGATGTTCCCGCGACCTTCTTCGAGGTGGTCTCGGCCACCCAGATCGTCGCGGGGGCGCCGCCCGGTGCGGCCGGCCCGGCCCGCGTCAAGATCACCACAGCGGCCGGCGTCAGCCCGGACAGCGACGCCGCGAAGGTCGGTTACCGGGGCGAGCTCAGCGTCGTCGCCACCGATCAGTTCGTCCGGGCCGGCGGCGGCTCGCACGTCCTGACGATCGCCGGCGGCACGCTCGGTGCCAGCGCCGCCGAGTTCGCCGCCGAGCAGATCAAGGTACGCGTCACCGGCGTCAAGAACCCGCTCACGCCCGTCTGGGTCGACGCGACCCGGCTGCGGGTGGACCTGCCGTCACGGATGTCCGGAACGATGGATCTGCGCATCGTGCGAGGTTCCCTCGACGGTCCGGCCGCCACGCTGAACGTGGTCCCGGTGATCACCGCGATGTCGGTGACCAGCGACGCGCTCGCCGGCGGCAAGACCGTCAAGATCACGGTGGCCGGCGCGGGGGTGGCGACCGGCTTCACGTTCGGCAGCGCCGCCGCCACCTGCACCGCCTCCGGCGCCACGAACTTCCTGTGCACGGTGCCGTCAGCGGCCCAGGCCGGCCCGGTGGTGGTCAGCTTCACCGCCGGCAGCGGCACGGCCAGCCGGTTCACCCCGGCCGCGATGTTCAGCTACACCGACCTCGACTGATGGGTGACACCGTGAACAACCTGCTCCGCGGCGCCGCCGCGGTAACCGCGACCATGGCACTGCTGGCCGTCACCGGTGTTTCCGCATCGGCCGCGGTCGCCGCCCCCGCCGTCTCCACGGTGACCCCCAACAAGATCAGTACGGTCGGCGGCGCCACCGTGACGATCACCGGCACGAACTTCACCGGCGTCGACTCGGTCAGCTTCGGCAACACCGACGCGACCTCGTTCAGCATCGTCTCGGCCACCAAGATCACCGCCGTGGCGCCGGTCGGCACGAACGGCCTCACCCCGATCAGCGTCGCGTCCGGCTCTGCCGAGAGCGCCGCGTCACCCCGGAGCCGGATCACCTACCGGAGCCCGCTCGGCGTCTCCGGGAACCTGACCGCCAAGGCCAGCGGCGGCCCGCTCGTGCTCACCGTCACCGGCGGGACGCTCGGCGCGACCGCCAAGGAGTTCAGCGCCGAACTCGTCTCGGTGCTGCTCGACAACAAGACCAAGCTTTCCGCCACCTGGGTCGACGCGAGCCGCCTCAAGATCAACGTACCGACCACCGCCGCCGAGTCCGCGCAGCTCACCGTCGTGCACGACACGATCACCGGTGCCCCGGCCACGGTCACCCTGGCGCCGGTGGTGACCAACCTGACGGTCAAGTCCAGCCCGCTTGCCGGCGGCATCACCACCATGGTCAAGGTGTCCGGCGCGAACCCGAGCGGGGCCACCGGCTTCACGTTCGGCGGCGAGGACGCCGACTGCGTCCGGCAGGGCAGCACCACGAACCCGCAGTTCTTCTGTGTGGTCCCGCCGGCCGCCGAGCCCGGCCCGGTGGTGGTCGCCTTCACCTCCGCCGCCGGCACCCCGAGCCGTTTCACTCCGGCCGCGGCGTTCGCGTACACCCAGAACTAGGGGGTCTTGAGAGCGACGGCCCGGGCGAAACCGCGGATCAGCGGGTGCGGGTCGTCGCCGGCCAGCTCCGGCTGGAAGAGCGTCACGAGGAAGAACGGGTGGCCGGGAAGCTCGGCCACCCGTACCTCGCCGTCGTCGTCGTGCCCGGTGAAACGCATGCCGTGCGCGCGCAGCAGGTCCAGGCTGCCGGCCGCGAGACCGTAGGCGCAGTGGTACCGCTCGACGGTCCGGGACGCGCCGATCAGCCGCTCCACCAGCGATCCGGGCGCCAGATCGACGGCCGCCTCATGCCCGGCGAGCGAGCAGGACAGCTCCACGATCAGATCCTCGCCGGCGGGCCCCTCGTTCTCCGCGTGCCGCGCGTCGCTCAGGCCGCAGACCCCGCGCGCGAACTCGAGCATGGCGTGCTGGAAGCCGGCGCAGGTGCCGAGGAACGGAATCCCGGCGCTGCGTGCGGTCCAGGCCGCGGCGATGCCGCCGGCTTCATTTCGGTACGGGCTACCGGGCGTCAACCAGATGCCATCGAAACCGTTCAGTGCGTCAGGTTCCGCGGCCGCCGTGGTCGGCACCCAGTACACGTCCAGATCCAGCTGTTCGAGCTCCCGGACCGCGTCGAGCGCCTGCGGGATCCGGGTGTGCGCGCGTACGGCCGGTGAACGGTCTCCGACCAGGGCGATCGTCTTCATGTGGACATCCTCGGCCGATCCCGGCATCGCGTCCAACGATGATCAGTGACTGCGGCATTAGCATTCGTGATGTGGATCCGAACCTGCTGCGCACCTTCGTCGCGGTCGCCGAGACCGGCTCCTTCTCGCTCGCCGCGCAGCGGCTGCGGTACACCCAGTCCGCGGTCTCCCAGCAGATCGCGGCCCTGGAAGCCGACCTCGGCACCCCGCTGCTCACCCGCCGCCCGGTCACGCTCACCCCGGCGGGCGAGCGGCTGCTGCGGCACGCCCAGCTCATTCTGGTACGCCTCGAAGCCGCCCGCGCCGATGTGATCCGCGCCGTGGCACCACCCGGGCGGCTGACCCTCGGACTGACACCGCTCGCGTGGTCCGGGCAGGTCGCCGCGGCGCTGGCCGGGCTGCGTGCCGCGATGCCCCGGCTCCGGTTCCGGGTGATCACCGCGGGGAAGGACCGGATCGTCACGGACGCCGCCACCGGGAAGATCGATCTGGGGCTGGTCGACGGGTTCGCCGCGCCGAGTGACCCGCTGCGCCTGCCCGAACCCGGCGGCGCCGGAGCGACCGGGATCGCCGAGGACCCGGCCGTGGTCGCGGTGCCGGACGGGCACCCGCTGGCCGGCCGGGCCGCGCTGGACCTGGCCGACCTGACCGACGCGTATTGGATCGACGCACCCGAGGTGGCACCGGCCGGCGTCACGGTGTCCGAGGTCGCGAGGGCCGGCACCGCGGTGTCCAAAGGTCCGCGGTATGAGGGTGCCGACGTCACGGTCCTGCTCGGACTGGTCGCGGCCGGGCACGGGCTGGCGCTGCTGCCGGCGTCGGTGCTGGCCGGGCGGACCGGGCTGCGGGGCGTGCCGGTCGGCACACCCCGGCTGGTCCACCGGGTCGAGATGCTGCGAGCGCCGGCAACCCGGACCGGCGACGAGCCGGCGGCCTGGCTCGCCGCTCGTCTTACTGACCGGCCGGCGAATCCCGCAGGGTTTTGAGCAGGGCGATGTCGGCCGCGTGGCCCTCATGCTCGACGCTCGGGGTCTCGACGATGATCGGGACGCCGGTGGTGGCCGGGTGGGCGAACAGCTCGGCGAACGGCGCCGC
Organism: Actinoplanes lutulentus; assembly: GCF_003259845.1. Classification (GTDB taxonomy): domain Bacteria; phylum Actinomycetota; class Actinomycetes; order Mycobacteriales; family Micromonosporaceae; genus Actinoplanes; species Actinoplanes lutulentus. The sequence goes on along the minus strand of NZ_QLMJ01000004.1, from coordinate 135,548 downwards.
CCCGATGGTGCCCTTGCCGATCGTCTCGTGACGGTCGCGGGTCGAGCCGCAGGCATCCTTCGAGTCGTTCGCGTGGATCAGCTGCAGCCGGCCCGGGCCGGCCGCGATGACCAGGGCGTCCAGGGTCTCGGTCATGCCGCCCGGGGTGGCCAGGTCGTGCCCGGCCGCCCAGGCGTGGCAGGTGTCGAAGCAGACGCCGAGCCACGGGTGGCCCTCGACCGCTTCGAGGTATGCCTCCAGGTCCTGCACCTTCGACGCCAGGCTGCGGCCGCCGCCGGCGCTCGGCTCGACCAGCAGCCGTGGCAGGCCCTCGGCCGCCGCCCGGTCGAGCAGTGGCAGCAGCGACTCGTGCAGCTGGTGCATGGCCTTGTCGGCGTGAGCCTCGTCGACCGAGCTGCCGGCGTGGTAGACCACAGCCGTCGCGCCGATCGCCTTACCCCGCAGCAGCGCGTGCTCCAGGGTCGCGATCGAGCGCTCCACGGTCAGCTCGGTGGGCGAGCCCAGGTTCACCAGCAGCGACGCGTGGATGAACGCCGGCATCCCGCGCTCACCGCACCCGTCCCGGAACAGGACGTCCTGTTTCGGGTCGCCGGCCGGGAGAGCCCAGCCCCGCGAGTTGGAGACGTACACCTGCAGTGTTTCCGAGCCGGCGGCGTCGACGTACGGGAGGGCGGCTTTCGCCAGCCCGCCCGACGTCTTCGTGTGCGACCCGATACGGCGGTCTAGAAGCACTGAAGCTGCACCACACTCTGCGGCGCCACCTGGGTGTTGCCACCCGGGTTCTGCGCCTGGACCGTACCGTTGGGGTTGAAGTTGACCTGGACCTGCAGGTTCATCCCCTGGAGCGTGGCCTGTGCCTGCGGGCAGGGCTGGCCGGTCAGGTCCGGGACGATGACCAGCGGCGGGCCCTTGCTGACGTCGAGGGTGACCTCGGCGCCCTTCTCCACGCCGGTGCCGGCCTTGGGTGACTGGCCGAGAACCGTGTCGGCCGGCTCGTCGCTGTCCTTGGACCGCTCGACGCTGGTCAGACCCTTCGCCGCCAGCTGCGCGCGGGCGTCGTTGATGTTGAGACCGGTCAGGTCGGGGATCGTTATCGGGGCGCGGCCCCGGCTCAGCACCACCGTGACGGTCTCGCCCGGCTTGAGCTGCGTCCCGGCTTTCGGGTTGGTGGAGAGGACGACGCCCTCGGCAGCGGTCTCGCTGTACTGGGCCTTGCCCTCTTTGACCTTGAGGCCGAGGCCTTCCAGCTCACCCTTGGCGTTGGCCAGCTCGACGCCGACCAGGTCGGGGACCGGGTGCACCTCAGGGCCGAGAGAGAGGTTCACGGTGATGGTGTCGCCGTTGACGATCTTCTCCTGGGCGCCCGGGCTCTGGGTGACCACCGAGTCCTTCGGGATGGTGTCGCTGTAGACACCGTCGCCGACGAGGAACTCGAAGCCCTTCTCCTCGGCGTGCGCCTGCGCCTGCGCCAGCGGCATGGCGAGCAGGGTCGGTGCCTCGGAGTAACGCCCGGCCGTCACCCACCAGGTGCTGCCGATGATGACCAGCGCCATCACGGCGATCAACGAGGCGAGCACGACGCGGCGCCGGTCGGCGAAGAACCCGCCGGACGGCGCGACGGAACGGCGGTGCGGCGCGGTGTGCGGGCCGCCACCACCCTGCTCCGGCAGCCGGGCCCAGGAGGGCCGGTGCGAGGCCTGATGGTACGAACCCCCGGGCACCGGAGGCACGAACGCGGTCGCGTCGGCGGCCGGCACGGCCGGGACGATCGAGGTGGCGTCCGCCGGGATCGGGCGGGACGGGATCTGGCGCAGCAGCGCCGTCTCCACGTTCGCCGCGCCGAGGCCGTCGCGGACCGCCTGCACCTCGCTGAGCAGCGCGCCCGCGTCGGTGGGGCGGGCGCCGGGGTCGCGCCGGGTGGCCCGGGCGACCAGCTTGTCGAGGACCACCGGCGAGCCGGGGACGACGCTTGACGGGGCGGGCACGTCGTTGTCGACGTGCTGCCAGGCCACCTCGACCGGGTCGTCGCCGTCGAACGGCACCCGGCCGGTCAGCATCTCGAAGAGCACGATGCCGGCCGAGTAGACGTCGGTGCGGGCGTCGGCCTGGCCGGTCTGGACCAGCTCGGGAGCGACGTAGGCCACCGTGGCCATCAGCTGCCCGGAGTCGTCGACGGTGCTCGCCTCGATGGCCCGGGCCAGACCGAAGTCGGCAACCTTGACCACGGCGTCGACCAGGTTGGCGCTGCCGCCGCTGGGCGCCTCGGCGACCAGCACGTTCTCTGGCTTCACATCCCGGTGGACCAGGCCGGCGCGGTGGGCGGCGGCGATCGCGGCGAGCATCTGCTCGAGGATCGCGACGGCCTCTACCGGGCTCAGCTTGGTGCGCTGACTGAGCACGTCGCGCAGGGTGCGGCCCTGCACGAACTCCATCACCAGGTAGGGAAGACCCTGGTGACGGCCCTGGTCGTAAACCGCGACGACGTTGGGGTGGCTGAGGCGGGCGATCGTCTTCGCTTCGTCGGTGAACCTGTCGACGAAGTGGACGTTCGTTGCCTGCGACGGGTGAATGATCTTCAGCGCGACATCGCGCCCGAGTCGCTCGTCGGTGGCGCGGTAGACGGTCGCCATGCCACCACGGGCCACGCGACCGGTGATCCGGTAGCGCCCGTCAATCGTTGTGCCGATCAACGTATCGGCGACTGTCGTGTCCATCGGCGTGAAGTGTATGTGTCTTTCCCGTGGGGGTAGACCAGGATGTCATAGCTGAGTCCAAACGGGTACCTGGACGGCGCTGACCTGCGACGACTTGTCCCAGGCCGTGCCCGGCCCACCCCCTGAAGCATGATTTATCCGGCTAATTCCGGTGTGCGCGGCGACGGTGATGCCCGTCGCCGGCGTCGCTCGGGGCGGGACCCACAGAGCCGCTGGGCGCCGGGGAGGTTGAATTGTCGGGTTTTTCAGACGGCCGGACCGACGCTGACGGCGAGGTGCCGACCGGCTGAGCCGTCGGGGTGGGCACCGGCGGGGTCATGCAGTCGCACGGCGACTCGGTGATCCGGGTCCGCTCCGGAGCCACTGTCGTCGGGCGCTCCTGGCGCGAGGTGGCCGGCGCGGCCGCATCGGCGGGAACGCCGCGAGTGACTTTCGCGACAGGCTTCTGAGGGCCGGCCGCGCCAGCAGTGCCGACAGTGCCGGCCGCGCCGGCAACCGTCGGGGACGCCGACGGGGGAGTGGTCCGCGGCTTCCCCGCCGGCCGCAGCGCGGAACCCATCCCGGCCTCGCCACCGGCGGCCTGATCCACCGGGATCGGCCGTTCGGCGGCGGCCTGCGGAGCGGACTCGGCGGACTCGGCCACGTTGCCGGTCGGCGCGCTGAAAATGCTGGTGGCGACGAAGTACGAACCGGTCGCCCCGGACATAGCAAGTAGGCAGAACACCGTAACCGCGACAAATCGCCTCGGTGGGGTGGCGTCGGTCCTCAGCGGCGACGAGGGCAGGTCGACCAGCGCGCCCGGGAAGGTGTTCATCCCGGTCGACGTGACGTCCAGCTCTCTGATCTCCGCCGGTTCCGCCTCGGAAGGACGCCGGCCCAGGTCATAACCGACCGAACGCCACGCCCCGGCGACTTCGCCGCGAATCCTCCGCAACAGGCTCATCAACAGTTCTCCGATCTGGTCTGGCACGCTGTACGAGTGAGCGAACCCGTAATCGCCGGCCCGGCCGGATGGATCACCCTGCCGGACGTGTCCGAGAAGCTCGGCCTGTCGATCAGCAAGGTGCACCAGCTGATCCGTGACGGCGGCCTGCTCGCCGTCCGGCGTGACGGCGTCCGGCTCGTCCCGTCAGAACTGGTGGCGAACGAGACCGTCCAGAAGCATCTGCCCGGCGTACTCAACTTGCTGCGCGACGCCGGGTACAACGACGAAGAGGCCCTCAAGTGGCTCTACGAACCGGATGAGGCCTTCGGTGGCAATGCCGCGATCGCCCTCGGCACGTGGCAGGCACGCGAGGTCAAGCGCCGTGCGCAGGCGCTGGGCTTCTGAACGATCTTCAGAAAGAAAAACCTAGAAGAGGCGGCGCGTAGCGGCCTCGGCGAGGGCGAACAGGACCGAACGGGCCTCGTCCTCGATCGGGGCCTGCTTCAGCGCGTCCAGGGCCTCGGCGCCCAGCGTGTCGATCCGGGACTCGGTCGCCGCCAGGGCGCCGGAGTCCCGGATGATCGCGCGCAGCCGTTCCACCCCGGCGTCGTCCAGCCCGGGCGCGCCCAGGCCGGCGTCCAGCTCGGCCCGGGCCGGCTCGTCGATCACGGCGAACGCGGACGCCACCAGGTACGTCCGCTTCCCCTCGCGCAGGTCGTCACCGGCCGGTTTACCGGTGCGCTCCGGGTCGCCGAAGACCCCGAGTACGTCGTCGCGCATCTGGAACGCCTCACCCAGCGGCAGGCCGAACGCGGCGTACGCGGCGAACACCTCGGGGCCGCCGCCGGCCAGCGCCGCGCCGAGCAGCAGCGGGCGTTCCACTGTGTATTTGGCGGCCTTGAACCGGGCCACCTTGCCGGCGCGCTCCAGCGACGTGTCGGCGGTCGCCTGGGTGAGCACGTCCAGGTACTGCCCGACCGTCACTTCGGTACGCATCTGGTCGAAGACCTGCCGCGCCCGGGCCAGGTCGGCCAGCGGCAGCCCGGAGCCGTGCAGCATCTCGTCCGACCAGACCAGCGCCAGGTCGCCGAGGAGCACTGCCGCCGAGTCGCCGAAGCCGGTCGCGTCACCACGCCAGCCCGCGGCGATGTGCCGTGACTCGTACCGCCGGTGGACCGAGGGCTCGCCGCGGCGGGTGTCCGAGCGGTCCATCAGGTCGTCGTGGATCAGGGCGCTGGCCTGCACGAACTCCAATGCGCTGACGGCCGCGACGACCTCGTCGGAGTCGGTGCCGCCGGCGCCCCGGAACCCCCAGTAGGCGAACGCCGGCCGCAGCCGTTTCCCGCCACCGAGCACGAACGCCGACACGGTCCCGGCCACCTCGTCGAGCGCCGGATCGATCTCCAGTAGCCGGGCTCGCTGGGTCGCCAGGAACCCGGCAAGGGCCTTGTCGACCCGTTGACGCAGGCCGGCCAGCTCGAGAGGTGAAGTCGTCACGCCCCAGACGCTAGTACAGTGCGTTTGTGTCTCTCGGTCTTCCCTCCCGCCTGCCCGGCACGCCGTCGATCGGCGCGCTGATCCGTGAGCCGGCGCCGACCTTCTCGTTCGAGTTCTTCCCGCCCAAGACCCATGAGGGCGAGCGTCTGCTCTGGCAGGCGATCCGCGAGCTGGAGTCGTTGAAACCGAGCTTCGTCTCGATCACCTACGGGGCCGGCGGCACCACCAGGGACACCACTGTCGCGGTCACCGAGCGGGTGGCCACCGAGACCACGCTGCTGCCGATGGCTCACCTCACCGCGGTCAACCACTCGGTCGCCGAGCTGCGCAACGTGATCGGCCGGCTGGCCGGGGCCGGGGTCCGCAACGTCCTCGCGGTCCGTGGCGACCCGCCCGGCGACCCGATGGGCGAGTGGGTGCGGCACCCGGACGGCGTGCACTACGCCGAGGACCTGGTCCGGCTGATCAAGGAGTCCGGCGACTTCAGCGTCGGGGTGGCCGCTTTCCCGTACAAACATCCCCGCTCGGCGGACGTGGAGAGCGACACCCGCGACTTCGTCCGCAAGTGCCGGGCCGGTGCCGACTTCGCGATCACCCAGATGTTCTTCGAGGCCGACGACTACCTGCGGCTGCGTGACCGGGTCGCGGCGACCGGCTGCGACGCCCCGATCGTGGCGGGCGTCATGCCGGTGACCCGGATGGCGACGATCGAGCGGTCCCAGCAGCTCTCCGGCGCGCCGTTCCCGCAGGCTCTGCTGCGGCGTTTCGAGCGGGTCGCCGACGACGAGGCCGCGATCCGTGAGCTGGGCATCGAGACGTGTGCCCAGATGTGTGCGCGGCTGCTCGACGAGGGTGTGCCGGGCATCCACTTCATCACCCTGAATCGATCGACCGCGACCCGGGAGGTCTGGCAGCGGCTGGCACCTGCCGAGGTCGCGACAGCCGCCTAGAAGAATCGTGACCTGGGACGAGTACGCGACAGCCTGGTCCGCGCTGCACGGCGGCTTCGATCCACGGCGGGCGTCGCCTCTTGTCCGAGGCTGGGTGCTTTGCGCGTACAGGATCGGGTCTTTTCTCGGCAGTAAGCGGATCTCGCCGCTCACGGTGACCATCGCCGGGGTGATCTTGTGTCTGGCCGTGCCGCTCGCGGCGCTGGCCGGGCGCGGCGGTCTCGTGGCGGGTGCGCTGCTGGTGCTGCTCGCGGCGGTCGCGGACGGGCTCGACGGCGCGGTGGCGGTGGTGACCGGACGGGTGAGCCGGGCCGGGTTCGTTTATGACTCGGTCGCGGATCGGGTGGGTGAGCTGGGCTGGCTCGCCGCGTTCTGGGTGGCGGGCGCGCCCGGGCCGCTGGTGGTCGCGGCGGGTGCGGCGAGCTGGCTTCATGAATATGTCCGCGCCCGCGCGGCAGCCAGTGGCATGGCGGAGATCGGCGCCGTGACGGTGGGGGAGAGGCCTACCCGGGTATCGGTCTCGATCGTCGGGTTGCTCGTGTGCGCGCTGTCTCTTCCCGCTTTCCTGCCGGTCAGCGTGTGGCTTGTCCTGCAGATCGTCGGCTTCGCGCAGCTGGTCGTCGTCGTTCGGCGCTCTCTTCGCTGATCGTCTGTTGCTGGATTATCCGCAGGTAGACTTGCCTGCATGGCTGCTCCCGAGCGCACCCAGCGCGACATCACCGGTCTGCTGAACGCGGCCGGGCACTCCCTCTCCAACCGCCTCGCCGCAGCCCTCGCCGAGGTTGATCTGACGCCGCGCATGCAGTGCGTGCTGCTGCACGCGCTGGAGGAGGAGCGGACCCAGATCCAGCTCGCCGCGCTCTCCTTCATGGACAAGACGACAATGGTCAGCACCGTCGACGAGCTGGAGAAACGCGGTCTCGCGGAGCGCCGCCCGTCGGTGACCGACCGGCGCGCCCGGATCATCGCGGTCACCGAGAAGGGCCGCCGGGTCGCCGACGAGGGCCAGGAGATCGTCGACCGGGTGCACGGCGAGGCCCTCGCGGGTGTGGCGCCGTCCGAGCGGGAGTCGTTCCTGGAGCTGCTCACGTTGCTGGCCGGTGACTCAGGCCCGGGCCCGATCCGCCGGGCACGGGGCAAGTGATCTTCTTGTAGATAGTCCGCTATCGGATTATCTGTTAGCGTAGCGCTATGAGTTCTCGTGGCGCGACGCTCGCTGTGCTGAACACGGTGAGCCTGATGATCGTTCTGGACAGCACGATCGTGGCCGTGGCGATCCCGGCCATCCAGCAGGATCTGGGCTTCTCGCCGGCCGGTGTGGCCTGGGTGATCAACGGCTATCTGGTGGCCTTCGGCGGCCTGCTCCTGCTCGCCGGCCGGCTCGGCGACCTCATCGGCTCCCGCCGGGTCTTCCTCGCCGGCCTGGCCCTGTTCACCGTCGCGAGCCTGCTCTGCGGCTTCGCACCCACCGCTGAGCTGCTGATAGCCGGCCGCTTCCTGCAAGGCGCCGGCGGCGCGTTCGCCTCCGCGGTGATCCTCGGCATGATCGTCCGCCTCTACCCGGCGCCCGGCCCGCAGGCGCGAGCCATGGGCATCTTCAGCTTCACCCAGGCCGGAGGCGCCGCGATCGGTTTCGTCGTAGGCGGCGTACTCACCGACCTGGCCGGCTGGCCCGCCATCTTCCTGATCAACGTCCCGATCGGGATCGCCGCATTCATTTTCGGTCTGCGGCTGCTGCCGGTTTCCGTTCTTGTGGTGGGTGGTGGCCTGGACATTCCGGGCGCGCTCCTGATCACCGCCGGCCTTTCGGCCGGCGTCTACGCGATCGTCGACGGACTCATTCTGGTCGGGGCGCTCGCGCTGCTGCTGCTCATTGCTTTCTTGGTACGCCAGAAGTACGCGCCCAGCCCGCTGATCCCTCTCCGCCTCCTCCGCCGCCCGTGGCTGCTCGCGGCCAACAGCGCGGTGCTGCTGATCGTCGCGGCGGGGCTGGGGTTCCAGTTCGTCAACACGCTGTTCCTGCAGAAGGTGCTCGGTTTCGACGCCCTGCGTACCGGCCTGGCGTTCCTGCCGACGCCGCTGATGATCGGGCTGGTCTCGTTGCTGGTGGCGGCCCGGTTGACGTCTCGGTTTGGGGTACGGCCGGTCCTGCTGGGCGGGTTGACCCTGGTGGCGGGCGGTCTGGTGATGCTGTCGCAGGCGCCGTCGTCGCCGGTTTACGCGTGGCATGTGCTGCCGGCGCTGGTCGTGATGGGCCTCGGCATCGGCGTGGCGGTCCCGGCCGTGATGATGCTGTCGATGGCCGGGTCGTCGGAGGAGGACACGGGCCTGGTGTCCGGGCTGAACAACACCGCCCAGCAGGCCGGGATGGCCCTGGGCCTGGCCGTGCTGGCAGCAGTCTCGGCGGGGCGGACGTCGGGTCTGGTGGCGGACGGGGTGAGCGCGGAGACGGCGCTGCGCGAGGGTTATTCCCTGGCGTTCTTGCTGGCAGCGGGCTTCGTGGCAGCGGCGTTCGTGGTGACGGTGACAGCCCTCCGCACCCCGCCGGCGGCGCCGGTCGTAGGGCCGGGGTCGATCGTCGGGTCGAAGCTCTCCGCGCCGTAGTCCTCCGCTCCGATCGAGAGTGTGTCGAGTTTGGGTGCGATCCGGACCTCAACTCGACACGTAGGTGGAAGGTGTTCGGGCGTTATTCGTGGCGGGTCGGGCTCACGAACGGCGGTCGGCCCTTACCGGGGTGCGGAGCCGTAGCTCAGACCTGGAATGGCGGGTCTGTGACGTGTCTGGACTACGGCCGACCGCGGCCGGCCGTAGTTCAGACCTGGAATGGAAGCTGGATAACCCGTCTGGGCTACGGCTCGCGACCTGATCCCGGCGCGTCGGCGCCGGCATCGGCATCGGCATCGGCGTCGGCGTCGGCGAAGTCAAAGGGCAAGCCTCGCAAGATCGGTCCGGCCGGATCAGGCGGTTAGCAGCTTCAGGTAGGTGAGGATGTCTTCGGGGGCATGGGTCGCGCAGCCCACGTAGTTGTCCGGGCGGATCAGCATCAGCGTCGGCACCTGGATGTCGTAGGCCGAGTTCAGCTCCAGCCGATGCACCACCACCGAATCCGGCAGCTCCGGCAACCCGGCCGGCCAGCCGAAGGTCAGCAGCTTCAACTCCGGGCCGCGCAGCAGGTCGAACATCCGGCGCCCCGAACCGAGAACGGCATCCGGCGCCCGGTCACCGGCCCGAATAGAGCCCGGCGCCGTAGAACCCAGCCCCGCAGAGCCCATCCCCGCCCGGTGCTCCGCCGCCAGCACCCCGCCCCGATAATTCAGCGACAGCTGGCGCAGCACCGGATCATCGCGCCGCATGGCGTCCTCATCTCCGTCCACCTGCCGCTGATGCAGACGCGTGCTGATGCCGAGCACCCCGGCCGCCACCGGCAGACGCTCGGCCTCATAGGTGTCCAGCAACGCCGAACCCCCGTACGCCAGCTTCCAGCCCAGGTTGTAGGCATCCTGAACGCCCGTGTTCAGCCCCTGCCCGCCGGCCGGGGAGTGCACGTGCGCCGCGTCCCCGGCCAGGAAGATGTTGCCGGAGCGGAAGCGGGACGCCATCCGCATGTTGGCGCGGTACTCCGACGTCCAGCCCACGTCGGTGATCGTGATCGACGGGTCCAGGAAAGCCACCGCCTCCGGCACCGACAACCCGGCCGGCGCGGTCAGCTGGAAGCGGTCGGTCCCCGGCAGCGGGCAGAGGCCGAGCCGGAAAGCTGACGCGCCGGGCCAGATGTGCCAGTGATCGCGATCCAGGCCGGTCACCGACACGTCGGCGATCAGCATCCGTTCCTCTTCGTGGGTGGAGCCCTCGAACTCGATGCCGAGCGCCTTGCGCACCGTGCTGCGCCCGCCGTCGGCCCCGACGACATAGCGCGCCTCGATCGTCTCGCCACTGTCGAGGGTGACCCGCACACCGGACGGGTCCTGGGCCAGATCGGTCACCCGGATTCCGTACTCGACGGGCACCCCATCAGCGAGCAGCGACGAGGTGAGCCACTGCGGAAGCATCAGCATGTTCGGGTACGGCACGGACGGTGTCGGCTCGTGCAGCTCGTCCATCCGCTGAGCGAACGAGCCGCCCGGCGCGTGGATCAGCAGCGACGGATAGGGCCCGCCGATGGCCTGAAAATCCGAGATCAACCCCAGATCGTCAAGAACTTCGAGCGTACGAGGTTGTAAGCCCTTGCCCCGCGAACCCGCCGGCGGACCGGGTGACGCCTCCAGGATCCGGTAGGGCACCCCGTGCCGGCTCAGCACTCGCGCCAGGGTCAGCCCGGTCGGCCCGGCGCCCACGATTACGGTGAATCTTGATTCAGTGAACATGAGTTCACCATAGGATCGCTGGTAGATTCCCGTCAAGGAGGTGGCAGTGGGGATTCGTCAGCAGCAGGCCGCGACGACCGAGGCGGAGCTCAAAGCGGCCGCGATCCGGGTCTTCGCGCGGGTGGGCTACCTGAACGCCAAGATCGCGGAGATCACCGCGGAGGCGGGCCGGGCGACCGGCTCGTTCTACAAGCACTTCGCGAGCAAGGAGAAACTGCTCGAAGCGCTGCTCGCGGACCTGCTCGCCGAGGGTGACGCCGGCGTCGGCCTGGCCGGGCACTCCACCGACTTCCGCGACCGCGAGGCGATCCGCTGGCACGTGGCGATGTATTGGAACTTCCATCGCGAGCACGGCACGATCATGACGGCGTTACGGCAGGCGGCCATCGTCGACGCCGGGTTCGCGCAGCGCAGCCAGGAGATGCTCGAACCGGACGTGCACCACATCGCCGATCACCTGGACGGCCTCGACCTGCCCGGCGATCGGCTCGTCATGGCGTCGCTGTTCACCACGACGATCGCGGCCTTCGCGGAGAACATGCTCGGCCGGATCCCCGACGACGAGGCGATCGAGACGCTCACGTCGTTCCTGCATGCCGGCCTGGGCGGTCCGGCGCCGGCTCAGCGCGGGCTCAAGCCCGCAAAGACCACAGCGAGGGTACGTTCCTGAAGGCCGGCGTCCCATCCGCCGTGCAGTGCGCCCTGGCAGAGGCTGACGAGCAGCGCCATCACCTCGGGTAATGCCACGTCCGGTGACACCGTGCCGGCGTCCTGGGCCTGGCTCAGCAGTGATCCGACGGCATCCTGGAGATGACTCACCACCTCGGGCAGGCGGACGTCGACGCCGGAGCGGGCGAGCAGGTCGACGACGGACCGTTTCGCGGCGGCCTGGGCGACCAGGTCGCGCAGGAAGCGGAACAGCCCGTCGGGTCCGCCGAGCTCGGCGGCTTCCGCGATGAGCTGGGTGAGCAGGCGTTTCATGATGGCCGCGAGCAGGTCGTCCTTGGTGGGGAAATGGCGGAAGACAGTGCCGATGGCCACGCCGGCCCGCCGGGCCACCTCCTCGGTCGAGCCGCCGGGGCCGAGCTCGGCGAAGACCGTCTCGGCGGCGTCCAGGATGCGTACGCGGTTGCGCTGAGCGTCAGCGCGCAGAGGTGGACCCTCTAGCAAGATGAGTCTCCACTCACTATCCTCGGACAAGTCGAGTACTGACTCATCTTAGCGAGGAGCGCGGCCGTGACACCCAGCGAGATCTTCGAGCGGATGCGGGCACACTGGCTGGCCGGCGAGACGACCTTCGACGGCGGGATGCTCGCTGACGACGTGATTGTGGAGACGCCGTTCGCGGCGCCGGGGCGACCGGGGCGGATTGAGGGAAAGGCGCGGGTGCTGGCCTTCACCGAGGCCGGGCGGGCTGCGTTTCCGGTGCGCTTCGACGACTGCCGGAACGTGGTGGTGCACGAGACCGCGGACCCGGAGGTGATCGTCGTGGAGTACGAACTGGCCGGCACCCACACGGGGACCGGGGTTAGCGCTGCGGCACCGTTCATCGGGGTGTTGACGGCCCGGGACGGCAAGCTGGCGAACTGGCGGGAGTATCAGCACACGGTGGCGATCGCGCAGGCGCTGGCGTAAAAAAAAGCCCACCCTCCCTGGGGGAGCCCCCTCGGACAGTGTGGCCGGAAATGGTGATCTTCGCCGGGCGCCCTGTGGACAACCCCCGACTGTGGATAACCGCGGAACCGAGTGGTGGAGCACGCCGTTGTGCCCCACCACCGGCAGACTGCGTCAGCTCTTGCTGAGAGCCTTGCGGTAATCGCTGTTCAGGCGGCCGATCAAGCTCAACGGAATGCCCTTCGGGCAGACCTCGGCACACTCGCCCATGTTCGTGCACCCGCCGAAGCCGGCGTCATCCTGCGCCTGCAGCATGTCGATCACCCGGCTGTTGCGCTCGGGCTGGCCCTGCGGCATCAGACCGAGGTGGGTGATCTTCGCGGCGGTGAACAGCATCGAGGAGCCGTTCGGGCACGCCGCCACACAGGCACCGCAGCCGATGCACGTCGCTGCCTCGAACGCGGCGTCGGCATCCTTCTTCGGCACCGGCGCGGCGTGCGCGTCGGGCGCGGTGCCGGTCGGCGCGCTGATGTAACCGCCCGCCTGGATGATCTGGTCGAACGCGCCGCGGTCGACGATCAGGTCCTTGATCACCGGGAACGCGGCGGCACGCCACGGCTCGACGTCGATCACGTCGCCGTCGGAGAAGTGACGCATGTGCAGCTGGCAGGTGGTGGTGGCCTTCTCCGGGCCGTGCGCCACACCGTTGATGACCATGCTGCACGCGCCACAGATGCCCTCACGGCAGTCGTGGTCGAACGCGATGGGGTCGTCGCCGGAGAGGATCAGCGTCTCGTTGAGCACGTCGATCATCTCGAGGAACGACGCGTCCGGCGAGATGTCCTTGACGTCGTAGCTGACCATCTTCCCGGAGGAGGAAGCGCTGGACTGACGCCACACCCGTACCTTGATGTTCATTACTTGTAACTCCGCGTGCTCGGGTGGACGTACTCGAAGTTGAGGTCTTCCTTGTGCAGGGTCGGCTTGCCGTCGGCGCCGAAGTACTCCCACGCCGCGGCGTAGCTGAACTCGTCGTCGTGGCGCAGCGCCTCACCGTCCGGGGTCTGGCTCTCGCCCCGGAAATGGCCGCCGCAGGACTCGCGGCGGTGCAGCGCGTCGATGCACATGAGCTCGCCGAGCTCGATGAAGTCGGCGACCCGGCCGGCCTTCTCCAGGTTCTGGTTGAGCTCTTCGCCCTTGCCCGGCACCTTCACCCGGGTCCAGAACTCCTCCTTGAGCGCCCGGATCAGGCCGATCGCCTTGGTCAGACCCTCTTCCGTACGCTCCATGCCGCAGTACTCCCACATGATGTGGCCGAGCTCGCGGTGGAACGAGTCGACGGTGCGGTCACCGTCGATCGAGAGGAACTTGGCGATCCGGTCCTCGACGAGCTTGCGAGCCTCGACGACCTCGGCATCCTTTTCCGAAACGGCAGGGAAGGGACCGGCCGCGAGGTAGTTGCTGATCGTGTTCGGCAGCACGAAGTAGCCGTCCGCGAGGCCCTGCATCAGCGCGGACGCGCCGAGCCGGTTGGCGCCGTGGTCGGAGAAGTTGGCCTCGCCCACCACGAACAGGCCGGGGACCGTCGACTGCAGGTCGTAGTCGACCCACAGGCCACCCATCGTGTAGTGCACCGCGGGGTAGATACGCATCGGCGTCTCGTACGGGTCGTCGCCGGTGATCCGCTGGTACATCTCGAAGAGGTTGCCGTACTTCGCCTCGACCGCGGGCTGGCCCAGCCGCTTGATCGCGTCGGCGAAGTCCAGGTAGACGCCGAGACCGCCGGGGCCGACGCCGCGGCCCTCGTCGCAGACGTTCTTGGCGGCCCGGGACGCGATGTCACGGGGCACCAGGTTGCCGAACGACGGGTAGATGCGCTCCAGGTAGTAGTCGCGCTCGTCCTCGGGGATGTCGGCGGCCTTGCGGGTGTCCTTCTGCGCCTTCGGCACCCAGACCCGGCCGTCGTTGCGCAGCGACTCCGACATCAGGGTCAGCTTCGACTGGTGCGAGCCGGACTCCGGGATGCAGGTCGGGTGGATCTGCGTGTAGCAGGGGTTCGCGAAGAGCGCGCCCTTGCGGTGCGCCCGCCACGCCGCCGTGACGTTGCAGCCCTTGGCGTTCGTCGACAGGAAGAAGACGTTGCCGTAACCACCGGAGGCGAGCACTACCGCGTCGGCGAACTCGGTGGTGATCTCGCCGGTGACCATGTCGCGGACCACGATGCCCCGCGCCTTGCCGTCCTTGATGATTACTTCGAGCATCTCGTGCCGGGCGTTCATCTCGACGTTGCCGAGGCCGATCTGCCGCTCCAGCGCCTGGTACGCGCCGAGCAGCAGCTGCTGTCCCGTCTGGCCCCTGGCGTAGAACGTCCGGGACACCTGGGTGCCGCCGAACGAGCGGTTGTCGAGCAGGCCGCCGTACTCGCGGGCGAACGGGACGCCCTGCGCGACGCACTGGTCGATGATGTTCACCGAGACTTGCGCGAGCCGGTACACGTTTGACTCGCGCGCCCGGAAGTCGCCGCCCTTGACGGTGTCGTAGAACAGCCGGTAGACGGAGTCGCCGTCGTTGCGGTAGTTCTTCGCGGCGTTGATGCCACCCTGCGCGGCGATCGAGTGCGCCCGCCGCGGGCTGTCCTGGTAGCAGTACGACTTGACGTGGTACCCCGCCTCGGCGAGGGTCGCCGCGGCCGATCCGCCGGCCAGGCCGGTGCCCACGATGATCACGGTCAGCTTCCGGCGGTTCGCCGGGTTGACCAGCTTGGCGTTGAACTTGCGACGCTCCCAGCGGGTCTCGACCGGCCCGTCCGGAGCGGCCTTGTCGACGATCGGCTCGCCTTCGGCCCAGAAGTCAGTCATCTTCACTTCACCAATCCGACCGTCACCGCGAACGGCACCGAGAGATACGCGACCACCAGGAGCACGGAGAGCACCAGCGCGATCGCCTGTGCCCGGCGCTGACCCTTGGCAGTCTGCTGGCCCAGGGTGCGGGCGGCGCTGAAGATGCCGTGCCGCAGGTGCAGGCCGACCGCGATCACCGAGATGGCGTAGAACGCCGTCACGTACCAACGCTCCGGCGCGAAGTCGCCGATCACGTTGGCGTGCGGGTTCGCCGAGTCCTTGACCGGGTTCAGGGTGTGCGTGGTCAGGTCGAGGATGTGATAAATGATGAAGAGCAGGACGATCACGCCGCCCCAGCGCATGGTCCGGGCGGCGTAACTGCCCTGGACCTTGGGCCGGTGGGCGTACTTGACCGGCCGGGCCTTCTTGGCCCGCACGGTCAGTACCGTCGCCGACCAGATGTGCGCGAAGATCGCCACGAGCAGGCCGATCCGCATGATCCAGAGGAACCACACGTCCGGGAGCAGGGGTGTTCCGATCGTGCGCAGCCAGTGCGCGTAGTGGTCGAAGTCTTCATTGCCGATGAAGATCTTCAGGTTGCCGGCCGCGTGCGCGAACAGGAACCCCACCAGGACGATGCCGCTGGCAGCCATGACAAATTTAAGGACGACCGACGAGGGCCGCACTGACTTCCGCGGCGCGGGGCGTGCCGTTGCACCCGCTGCGTTGGTCGTCTTCGGAATAGGAGTGTCTACCGCCACAACCTGGACGGTAGAAAGTCCCGGAGCATTCGTCTAATGCATGAACGCGCGGCTAGTGATAGCGATAGTCTATTACCGTGCAGCTGCAACAACTCCGGTACTTCGTAGAGGTGGCTGAGACCCGACATTTCACCCATGCGGCGGACAATTTGGGCGTCTCGCAACCTACGTTGAGTAAGCAGATTCACACGTTGGAGTCCTCACTCGGCGCGCCGCTGTTCGAACGGATCCGCGGCGGCATCACCCTCACCGTCGCCGGCGAGACCCTCCTGCCCCTCGCGCAACGCATGGTCGCCGATGCCGACGCGGCCCTCGACGCGGTCCGCGACATCGTCGGCCTGCGCCGTGGCGAGGTGCGCCTCGGTGCCACGCCGAGTCTCTGCTCCTCGCTGGTCCCGGCCGTGCTCCGGACGTACCGAGAGGATCACCCCGACATTCAGCTGCACGTCAGCGAAGGCAGCTCCCAGGACCTGATCGCCAATCTGCTGGCGCACGGGCTCGATCTGGCGCTGATCGTCCAGCCCGAGCACGCCCTGGATCCCGCCCTGGAAACCACCGATCTGGTACGCGAGAGCCTGGTCGTAGCTTCGGTCGCCGATGGCCCGCCGCTGACCGTGGCCCGCCAGCTGGACCTCGTCGAGCTGCGGCACACGCCGATGGTGATGTTCCGGAAGGGCTACGACATCCGCGACGTCACCCTGCACGCCTGCGAGCGGGCCGGGTTCACTCCGAAATTCGCTGTCGAGGGCGGCGAGATGGACGCGGTGCTCGCCTTCGTCGAAGCCGGGCTCGGCGTCGCCCTGGTGCCGAGCATGGTTCTCGCCAACCGCCCGCTGCTACGGGCCACCCCTCTGGCTCCGCCGGGCATGCGCCGGACGATCGCCATCGCGCAGCGTCGCGGCGCGGTGCTGCCGCACGCGGCGGCCGCGCTCCGCGAGGTGCTGGTCGAGCACATCGCTTCGGGCCGGCTTCCCTTCGGGGTACGCGCCCTCTGACGCCGGCGTGGCAACGACTGTCCACTTCGACTAGTCAGCTGTCTATCGGCCGTTTAGCATCCGTGTGTGTGGCATGGCGAGTATCGGCATCCACGGCTCGTCGAGGTCTACGACGCCGAATGCCCCTGGGGCTGGGAAGACGACTTCTTCATGGCCGTGCTCGCCGAGCATTCGGCGCCGCGGGTGCTCGACCTCGGCTGCGGCACCGGCCGGCTGGCGATCGCGATGGCCGAGGCCGGTCATGAGGTCACCGGCATCGACCCGGCCGGCCCGGCTCTGGACGCGGCTCGCCGCAAGACCGGCGCGGCCCGGGTCCGCTGGGTGGAGGGGTCGGTCGCGGCGATCGGTGTCCGCGCGTACGACGCGGCCTTTCTGACCGGGCACGTCGCGCAGTTCTTCGTTGAAGATCAAGAATGGTCGGCGCTGCTCCGCGCGTTGCGTCGTTCCATGATCGGTGACGGGCGTCTGATCTTCGACAGCAGAGACCCGGCGGCGAAGGAATGGGAACGGTGGAACCCGGAGGAATCCCGGCGGATCATCGTGCTCGCCGGTGGCGAGGTGGTCGAGGCGTGGACCGAGGCCGGCGCCGAGGCCGACGGGCTCGTTTCACTCACGCATCACTATCTCTTCCCCGGTAGTGAGGAGCTCACCAGCTCGGCTACGCTGCGGTTTCGCACCGAGGACGAGCTTCGGCGGTCGCTGGAGTCAGCCGGGTTCCGGGTGGACGAGATGTACGGCGGGTGGGGGCGGGAGCCGGTCGGCCTCAGCTTCGACGGAGAACTGATCGTGATCGCGGCAGCGGATTAATGATCATTTTCTGCTGTCTTTTAAATGATCATTAAGTGTGCCGAGATGCCGTCACTCGCATTGCGAAACGTGAATCCCGGACTAGTATCCGCCTCGCATCGATGTCGAAGTTAACGACGGGTAAGGTGGCATGTCCGACAACGAGTGGCCAAGGGAGCTTCCGGCCGGTCCCGGTGAGTGGAGCGAACCTCCGCACCGGCCCCGGAGGGCACTTCTCGCGGCAGCACTGGTCCTCGCCGTCCTGGCAGCCGCCGGCGGAATCACCTGGCAGCTGATGAACAACGGCAACCGCTCCCCGGACGCGGCGCCGACCGCTGCCCCGGTGCCCTCGGCCACGTCCCTGAGCGTCGCGCCCTGCCCCGACTCGGAGCTGACCGTCGCCGCCGCGCCGGAGATCGCGCCGCTGATCAGCGAGGCCGCCGCCACCCTCAACCCGTCCGGGCTGCGCTGCCCGCCGGTCGTGGTCCGCGCCGAGGAACCCGGCGTCACCGCGGTCAGCAAGGAGAAACCGGACGTCTGGATCCCGTCCAGCAGCGCCTGGCTCACGGTTGCCGCCGACAAGGCGTACGCGGTCTCCGGCAAGCCGATCGCGTACTCCCCGGTGCTGATCGCCGCCCCGGAGGGCATCACCAGCCTGTACGCGAAAGACGGCCAGACCGCGTGGACCGGGCTGATCCAGGGAGCGACCGAGAGCAAGTTCCCGACGATCAGCATGCCGGACCCGCTGCGGACCACCGCCGGCCTGCTCAGCGTCCATGCCGTGCACGCCGCGACGGCCCGGACCACGAAGGACGCCGGCATCGCCCAGCTGCGCGCGCTCACCCTGCGCAGCCGGCTGGAGGAGGCCAGCGCCGACCCGATCGAGCTGCTCGAACGGATGGGCAAGGCGACCGACGCCACCACCGCGGTCTACGACATCGGGGTCTTCCCGGTGCTGGAGCAGCAGCTCACCGCGTACCAGGAGCAGCGGCACGTGGTCCGGCTCGCCGGTGTGCCGCCGGTGGACGGGCGGGTCGAGGCCGACTACCCGTTCACGCTGCGCAAGGGCGCCGACAAGAAACTCGCCGCGCAGCTGCGTGAGGCGATCACCGAGCCGGCTGTGGTGGAGGCCGGTTTCCGTACCGAACCGACCGCCGGCGTGCTGCGCCTGCCGAAGTCGGCGGGCAAGCTGCTCGGCCCCGCTCAGCAGTGGGCGCAGTACCGTGACCTGGCGTTCCAGGTGTTGCTGCTGATCGACTCGTCCGGTTCGATGAACGAGCCCGTCACCGACAAGGCCGGCCGGACCAGCACCAAGGCATCGCTGCTGCGCGAGTCCGGGGTGAGCGCGGCCGAGCTCTTCGGCGACGACACCACGATCGGCATGTGGTACTTCGGCACTGCCGCCCGCAACGGCCCGGCACACACCGAGGTCGTCCCGCTGGGACCGGTCAACGGCCTCGTCGACGGCCAGAGCCGGCGCAAGGCGCTGCAGGCCGGCATCGGCGCCTACAAGCCGGAGAAAGCCGCCGGTACCCCGCTCTACCAGGCCGTCCTCGACGGCGTGGAAGCGATGCGAGGCCAGGTGAAAGCACAGACCGCGACGGTCGTGGTGGTGCTGACCGACGGCGCCGACGGCGGCACGAAGTACGCGATGCCGCAGGCCACCTTCCTGCAGAAACTGGAAGCCGGCCAGGACCCCGCCAAGCCGGTCTCGGTCATCGCGGTCGGGTACGGCCCGGACGCCAACATGACGGCACTGACCAGCATGGCCGGTGCGACCGGCGGCCAAGCGATAGCGGCCCGCAACCCGGCCGACCTGGCATCCGCGATGGCCCAGGCCTTCCTGGCAGCCCACACGACCTCATAACCAGGCCGGCGCTCCGCTCAGGCGGCCCCGATCTCCTCCGCGACGATCTGGGCGGACAGCGTCACCATCGGCAACCCTCCGCCCGGGTGCGCCGACCCTCCCACCAGGAACAACCCCCGAACCGGCCCCCGATTGGAAGCCCGCACCAACCCTCCGGCACTCCCGTAGATCGACCCGTCCGGCGACCCCGCCAACTCGGCGGGCGTCCGGACCTCCATGAACTCCAGCCGCCCCCGCACATCCACCCCGCGCCCGGCCAGCACATCCAGCACATGCCGCCCATAAGCCTCACCCAACCCGGGCCGCTGCCAGTCCACAGCGGACCAGGCCGTCCCGTGCCGAGCCGCGTTCACCAGAACGAACCACGCCTCACAACCCGCGGGCCGCACCGCCGGATCGGCAGCCCGGGTAACGAAGATCGCCGGGTCGTTCACCGGCCGCGCCCGGCGCGAGGACGAGCCGAAAACCGCATCGAATTCGGCGTCGTAGTCTGCCGGGAAGAACACCGTGTGATGCGCCAGCTCCGGCGTCTCCCCGCGTACCCCGAGCAACAGCACGAACCCGCCAAGGCTCCGATCGGCAAGCCCGGCCAGCCGCCCCGGCGTCGGAAGCAGGTCCCGATAGAGCACCGAGGCGTCCACATCGGATATCACGACGTCGGCCCGCTCGAACTCACCGGACTCCAGAACCACCCCCCGCACCGCCCGATCGGCCGAGATCCGTGCGACAGGCGAGCTGAGCTCTACGCGTACCCCAAGATCAATGCAGCGAGCGCGCAGCGAGTCCGCGAGCGTGCCCAATCCGCCGGGGAGATACCACCCGCCGTGCGTGAGTTCCGCGTAGGGGATCGCCGCGAGCGCAGCGGGCGCGCGACGCGGATCAGTCCCGGTATATGTCGCATATCGGTCAAGCAACATCCGCAATCGTCGATCCCGGAGATAGGTGCGCCCGAGCGACCGCAGCGACCTCCCGGGCGCGATCGCCGCAAGATCACCAACCCGCCAGGAGAGCCGGGCCAGCGACGCCGCACTCACCGGACGCCGCAGCACCGAATCCCACGAGGCCCGCCAGATCCGCGCCGCCCGACCCCAGAACCGGTCCCAGTCATCAGCCGCCGCCGTACCCATCGCCGCCGCGATCCGCTCCAGAAAAACACTGTGCACCGGCGACGAATCAAGCACGGTCCGGTCCGCGAACACATGCCGCACCACCGGATCCAACGGCTCCGGCCGCAGATCCAAATCGAGATCATCGAATACCTGCGGCAGCGTGAGCAGGCTGGGCCCGGTGTCGAACCGATACCCGTCCCGCTCAAAAACGGCCAGCTTCCCGCCAACCCGCTCCGCCCGCTCGTGCACCACCACCCGATGCCCCGCCGCCGCCAGCCGCGCCGCCGCCGCCAACCCGCCAACCCCAGCACCGATCACCACGATGTCACTCACCCCCTGATCTTCCGCCCCCTCTCCCCACCAACCTCCATGGGTACGCCCAACCAGGCCCGACAACCGCAACCACACCTCCCGCCAGCCCTCGCCACCTGCGGCCCCTCCCGCCGGCGCCTACCGCCGCCAGCCCCGGCCCTCCGTCACCCCCCACCACAAGCCGCCTCCAGCAGAAGCCCCGCCGCGCCACCCCAAGCAACGCCAGACCCCCGCCCGATCGCGTGAGCTAGTGGCCGCCGCGGCAGCGCAGACGCCCGAGTTTCAAGGTGTCGCCGCCGCCGGTTGCGTTTCGCCGGCCAGCCCTCCCGCGATGTTGTGAGTTTGTGGTCGTCGGGGCGGCGCAGACGCACGAGTTTCGAGGTGCCGCCGTCGACGGCAGCGCTCTGCCGGCCAGCCCTCCCGCGATCTTGTGAGTATGTGGTCGTCGGGGCGGCGCAGACGCCCGAGTTTCAAGGTGCCGTCGTCGCCGGTTGCGCTTCGCCGGCCGCCCTGCCCGCGATCTTGTGGTGTCAAAGCGGGCGCGATGCCGGTGTGGCGGCAGCGCCCGCAGGCCCGCCAGGTCACGGTGTCTTCCGCCGCCGTGCCCTCACCGCCGCCGGGGCGAGCCGTAGCTCAGACATGTCATGGGACCGCGATGACGTGGCTGAGCGACGGCTCGTGCTTCTCGGCCGTAGTTCAGCCACGGTATGAGGCTCGGATGACATGTCTGAGCTACGGCTCGGCTCGGCTCGCCCGGCGGCTCGGCTCGCCCGGCGGCTCGGCTCGCCCGGCGGCTCGGCTCGCCCGGCGGCTCGGCTCGCCCGGCGGCTCGGCTCGGCTGGTGGTGGCTTGTTCAGTGGGCGGCTTGGTCGGCGATCGGTTTCGCGTCGGGCCGACGTCGGCGCGCCACGAGGGACCCGCCTGTGCGTGTCGAGTTGGGGCGCGTATCGAACCTGAAATCGACACACGGCAGGCGATATGCGTTGTGCGTGTCGAGTTGGGGCGCGTATCGAACCCGAAGTCGACACAGGGCAGGCGATATGCGTTGTGCGTGTCGAGTTTGGGTGCGTATCGAACCCGAAATCGACACACCCGCTTTGGTCTGGGCGATCGTGGTCCCGGTTAGACGGGGCGGCCTCGCCAGGACAGCTGGTTCAGGCGTTTTCGGTGGAAGGAGCGGGTTACCAGCCAGGCGAACGTGACGATGGAGAGCGGATGCAGCAGTGGGTCGGGGAAGGTTCGGCCGCCCGTTGCCGCCGCGCTGATCATGCGGCCGGTCACCCCGAGCAGATAGGCGATCGCCCACGGCGCAGCGGCCGACAGCAGCGGAGACGTGTCCAGCAACGGGAGAGACGGGGCCGACAGCAGCGGGGGAGACGTGGCCGAGAGCACGGGAGACGTGTCCAGCAGCAGGGGAGACGCGGCCGAGAGTAGGGGAGACGTGTACAGCGGCGGGGGAGGTGTGGCCAGTAGCGGAGGCTCGGTCGTGGGGAACAGTCCGGTTAGGAGTGTTGTGGTTAGGAGCAGGGGCGGTAGGGCGTACAGAAGGAGGAGAAGGACCACGACGGTGGTGGCGCCGAGTGGGGAGCCGAAGGACGCCCACAGGGACTTGCTGTAGCCGTCCACCAGCTCTGACCAGGAGTTGTACATCCGGCAGGTGGCCAGGCGCGAGCCGTCCGCCAGGGTGATCCGGCCGCCGGAGCGTTTCACCGCGCGGGCCAGGCCGATGTCTTCCAGGATGTCGGCGCGGACGGCCGCGTGGCCGCCGGCCTTCTGATAACCGGCTCGGTCGGCGATCAGCCATTGGCCGCCGGCGGCAGCGAGGGAGGGGCGCGGGGAGCGTTCCATCGCGCGCAGCGGGAGGAACGTCAACCAGGACCACTGCAGCAATGGCTGGGCCAGGCGGCCCGCTCCCGCTATTCGAGGGTACGCCGAAAGCAAGGTCACGCCGGCCCGGCGCAGGAGGTCGGCCGCACCGGCGATCGCGTCCGGTTCCAGGGTGACGTCGGCGTCGACAAAGACCAGGATGTCCGCGTCGCCCGCTTTGTCGGCGAGTTGACGGCAGGCGTTCGGTTTCCCGAGCCAGCCAGGCGGCAGTGGCTCCCCAGTGTGCAGCACAACAGCATCGCCGGCGATCTTCCGGACGACGTCCGCGGTGCCGTCGGTGGAGCCGTCGTCCAAGACGTGGATCGTGAGGTTCGGGACGCCTCGCTGAGCCAGCAGCGACTCCAGGCAGGGCCCGACCCGAGCGGCCTCGTCGCGCAGCGGCAGCAGCACGGCAACCCGTTCGGCAGTGGTCGCCCCACGACGAGGGCGGCGCAGGAGCAGCGCGTTGACCGCGGTGTGCCCGGTGAGCAGAACCAGCGCGACGACCAGCACCCAGCCGATCACGCGACCGGCACCGGCTTTCGACGCGGAGCCAGAGCCAGGGCGAGGGGCAGGACCGCCGCCCCCATCAACACCCCACCCCACAGCGCCGACGCCCACAGCCCCAGGAAAACGGCGTGGGCCAGGACCGATGACGCATACGTCCAGAGCCACAGCGCGTACATCGGCGCGTCACCGGCGACGGGCGAGGACACCCGGGACGCCACCGACAACGATGCCATCAGGACCAGGGCGAACCCCAGCCAGCCCAGATAATTGCCGACCGGGATGCCCGGTACCCCGGGGAGCGCCGGCACCGGATCGTGCCAGCGCCAATATCCCTCGGCCACCATCTGCGGGTCGAGGAAGAGGTCCCAGGTGGCGAGCCCGGCCGCGGCGAGAACCACCCGCGCCGCCCGGCCACGGACAACCCGGATCGCGGCGAGCCACGCCGGCCACGCCATCCAGGTCCAGGCCAGCGGGATGATCAGCGGTACGCCGAGCAGCTTCGGCCCCAGCTCACCGGAGTAGTCGTAGGTGCCGAACGGAAAGCCGGTGGCCACACCGACCGCTTCCACGGCGAACCCGCCCAGCGTCGCCGTGCCGACCAGGGCCGCGGCCGCCCGCAGACCCCGTGACAGCAGCGCGTGTGTCACCGACAGGAGCACGCCGATCAGGACCGTGGCCACGGTCAGGCCGGCCCGCACCGAACCCCCGGTGAGTGGGTAACAGATCTGGGCCAGGATCAGCACACCCAGCAGCCACCAGGACAAACGTGTCTTCAGGATGCCGCGTCCTCGGTCAGCCGGTCGGCGATCGGCAGCTCCCGTCCGAGGATCGCGAAGGCCCGCTCGTCGCCGGGGAACCAGAAGTTGCGCAGCACGTCGGTGAACCCGAACCGCCGGTACAGCCGCCATGCCCGGGACGTCTGCTCGTCAGCCTCCGGTGTGGACAGCAGGACGGTCTTGCCTTTCGCCATGGCGAGCAGGGCGCGCAGCTGGCGTGCGCCGAGGCCGTGGCCCTGTGCGACCGGGCGGACGTGGAGTTCCACCACTTCGAAGCAGTCCGTCAGCCAGTGCTCGCGGTCCGGTTCGGGCAGGGCCGACTTGACCTGGTCGTGCCACCACTGGCCGGCCACCGAGGTGTATCCGTACCCGAAACCGGCGACGCCACCCTCCGGGGTGAGGGTGGCGACGGCGCGGAAGCCTGGCCGGCGTACGTGCGAGCCGATGTAGCCACGCCGGGTCTGCAGCAGCTCGGGCCGGTAGCCCATCGCCGCTCCGTACACCGCGACCACGTCGTCCAGCCGTCGCAGCAGGTCGTCCGGCTGCCAAGCAACGAGCCTCATCGCTTACGTACGCTCCCTGTACTCGGCGGTTTCCGATTCAGCAGCCGAGGACCACCCCAGGACGGACCGGTCGCCGCTGATGTGGCGCACCGCGAAACGGGCGAAGAGCTCCTCGGCGTACCAGCGGTCGGTCGGTGTGCGGGCGATCGCGGCGCGGTGCTCCGGCTGACGGTACGCGAACGCGGTGAGGTCCGTGGCGCTGCGCCACACGCTGACCGTGCCCTGCCAGCCGATCGGCGCCTCCCCGATCCCGAACCGGGCGAGCAGGCCGGGCGCGGCGGCGAGTTCCCGGACCACCGGTGGGACGGCGTTCCAGAAACGGAGAGCGCGGGCCGGCCGCAGCCGGGCCCGGGTCAGTGCGAGAACCGGGCCGTCCACGACCCGGCGGGAAGAGCCGGTCGGCCGGAACGGTTCCCGGCCGGACCACTTGCCCCGGCTGACCAGCGGTTCCAGGTCGAGCCGGGCCTGTGCCACGGCGATCGCATCCCACCCCGGAAACCGCACCGGCCGGTCGCTGACCGAGATCGCCGCCCATCGGGTCAGGTCGCTGTCTCCTGGTCCGAAGGTGAGGCCGGTACCCGTACCCAGGAATTTGGCGAAACGGACGCCGGGGAGATGGCGGCGTGCGAAGGCCATGCGCAGCATGGCGGAGCCGACGAAGCGGTGCGGTATGCGCCAGACATGCAGGCTGACCAGGTCGTCGGACATGGGCTCAGGCGACGGTCGCCGGTGTCCCGGCGGTCACCCGGACGAGCTCGGCGTACGTGATCGGGAAGATCGACTGCGGTACGCCCGCCGCCGCCCACACCTCGGAGTACTGCTCGAGGTCGACGTCGATCAGGGTGCGGACCGGTTTCGGATGGCCGAGCGGCGCGACACCGCCGATCGCCTGGCCGGTGTGCAGCCGGACGAATTCCGGGGTGGCCCGGCGCAGTTTCGTGATGTCGAGCAGCGTCGCGACCCGCGTGGTGTCGACCCGGTGCGCGCCCGAGGTGAGCACCAGCAGCGGCTCGCCGTCCGCGTCGAAGATCAGCGAGTTGGCGATCTGGCCGACCTCGATGTTCAGCGCGGCGGCCGCGAGGGCGGCGGTGTGCACGGCCTCGCTCAGGATGGTGATCTCCACGGTGGCGCCCGCGTTCTCCAGGGCGTCCCGGACCGCGATCACATTGGGGTGGTTCAGCATCGTTTATCCCGTCGCTTCGGCACTGGCTTCCCAGAGCTTCGCAGCCAGCGAATCGTCCCGGGCGTGCGGGGCGGGTGTGGCCGGGGAGTCCCGGTCGACGTAGTAACCGCCCTGGACCAGCTCGTCCTTCGGCGCGGTGGACAGCCAGACCAGCAGCGCGCCGGCCTTTTCCGGGGTGACCAGGCCCGGTGCGTACTTGTAGAAGAACCGGGTCACCCGGCCCACGCCGAAGTTGCTGCGCACCACACCCGGGTGGAACGACACGCTGGTGATGTCCGGCCAGCGGCGGGCCGCCTCGGACGCGAAGAGGATGTTCGCCGCCTTGCTCGCGCCGTACGCCTGCCAGGTGCTGTACTTCGCCGGGTCGCCGGCCAGCCGGTCCGGATCCGGTTTGCCCTGCATGTGTGCGCGGGACGCGGTGTTCACCACGCGGGCGTCGCGCAGCCGTTCCCGCAGCAGGCTGGTGAGCAGGAACGGCGACAGGTGGTTGCCCTGGATGGTCGCCTCGTAGCCGTCCGTGGTCTTCCGGTGATGCTCGACCATCCCACCGGCGTTGTTCGCCAGCACGTCGATGCGGGGCAGGTTCGTCAGCAGGTGGTCGGCGAGGGCGCGTACCTCGGCGAAGGAGTCGAAGTCGGTGCGGTACCGGCCTGGTTCGCGTCCGTTGCCGGCGTCGCGTACCTCGGCGACCGCGTTCGCCAGGCGCTGCGGGTCGCGTCCCACCAGGACGACGTCGTCGCCCATGGCGGCGAACTGCTTGGCGGCGGCGAGACCGACACCCGAACTCGCGCCGGTCACCACGATCGTCCGTCCCATGGCGGGCCTCCTTCTTTTACGCGGGTGTCATGGTCGCATGTTCTCTGCTTCCTCTACCCAATGCCGGCGCGAGTAAGAGGGTGACGGTGATCGAGGCGGCCGACATCACCCCGATCGCGACGGCCGGGGTGGTGAACTCGGCGACCGTTCCGGCCAGCGCCGCACAGACCGCCTGCATGGTGAGCATGCCGGACGTGTGCAGACCCAGCGCCTGCCCTCGCGCGTCGGCCGGCACCAGCGCGACCAGACGTTCCTGAAGCAGCAGCGTGGAGCAGTACCCGATCGACGCGATCACCACCGCCACCGCTGCGATCGCCAGGTGAGGATCAAAGGCCAGAGCCAGATACGGTACGGCCAGAAGCAGCCGGAGAAACGGCGCGAGACGATCCCGCCACGACGGCGGCAGGAACCGGCCGGCCAGCACGTCACCGGTGAGCATGCCGACCGCCGCCGACGCCAGCAGCACCCCGGCACCGGTCGGCGAATACGGGACGAAAAGGGCCTCGCAGCCGACGATCAGGCCGTTCGGGATCCAGAGGCCGAGGTACACCGGGCGTACCGAAGTGATCGTCCATAGGCGACGGTTGACCCGCCAGGTCTCCACGACCGAAGGCCGTCCCGAGGCGCGCGGAGCGCGACGGGACAGGCCGAGCCGGGCCACCGCGGACGCCGTGAGATGCAGACCCGCGCCGACCAGCAGCGTCTGTCCCGGCGAGAGCACCGTGACCAGCAGGCCACCGGCCGAGAAACCCACGATCTGCATGGTCCCGGTCGCGATGTTCAGCGCCGAGCGGCCCAGAACGTACGCGTCCGGCGGCACGATCTCGGTGAGCAGCCCGCCCCGGACACCGCCGGCGAGCGAACCGGCCAGACCCATGCCCAGCAACAACACGAAGATCAGCCAGATCGGTGGGCCGGTGGACAGCAGGCCGACCAGCGTCGCGGTGACCAGCGCGAGGCTGCTGATGGCGGCGCGCGGCGGCAACCGATCCGCGGCGGAGAGAAGCAGCGTCGCGCCGGCCAGCTGCGCCAGTGACGGTCCGAACATGCTCAAGGCCGCGAAGAGCGGCGATCGGGTACGGGAGTAGACCTCGGTGGCGAGCGCCAAGCCGGTGACCGTGCCGGCGGCGTTCTGCGCGCACGCGGTGGTGAAGAGGGCCGCGAATTCGCGGTTGCGGAACAGCTCCCGATAGGTCTGCATGATCCGTGAGTCTTCGGGGGCGGGGGTTCAGGCGGTTAATGTTTCGCGTGCCGGCGAAAGGTGGTGCTGTTGTGGGCTGGTGGAATGTTGACGCCGACACGCTTGCCGGCAGCCGGTTCGTCCGGTCGCCGCTGGCTGAGGTGACGGCCGGGTTGATGGTGCTGCACAAGGGTGGGGTGGGCGACCCGGAGTTCCGGCGCTCGCACCTTTCGTCCTATCGGGCCCGGCTTGACGCTGACCCGATCGATGCGGCTCTGGTCGGCGCGGTGCTGCGGCCTCGATGGGTCGCCGATTTCGCGTCGCCGGCGCCGCCGCTGGTCGAGACGAGCTTCGCCGAGGAGGTTTCGGTCGTCCGCTCGGCGTCGCCTGCGCAGGTGCGGCTGGATTTGACGATGGCGTTCACGGCGGGGCGGTCGTCCTCGCTGCCGGCCGGTGCTGCGCGGCTTGCTGCTCTATGGGAACGCGACGATCTTGCCGAGCGGATGGCGGACCTGCTGACCTGGATCTGGGAGCGGGCCGTGGAACCGGACTGGGCGCGGCGCAGCCGGATTCTCGAGGCGGACATTCTCTCGCGTACGCGGCAGCTCAGCCTCGGCGGCTGGGCGGCGGCGCTGGACCGGATGCGGGACGGGATGCGCTGGCTCGGCGAAGGGCGGTTGCAGATCAACGCGCTCGACTATCCGCCGCAGGACATCTCCGGGAACCGTCTGCTCTTCGTACCGGTGACCATGTCCGGGGGCTGGGTGGCCGGGGGCTGGTCTTCGGGTGTGCAGCAGCGGTCCGCAGTGATCTACCGGTGTTCGGGGCAGCTCGCGTCCTGGTCGGGGGCGTCTTTGCCCGGTGCGCTGGGACGGTTGCTGGGGCCGGGGCGGGCTCGGGTGCTGGTGGAGCTCGATCCGCCGAAGAGCACCACTCAGCTGGTGGCGATCACCGGGCAGGGGCTCGGCTCGGTGGGCCGGCATCTGAAGGTGCTGCTGGACGCCGGGCTGGTGCTGCGGCGGCGGGCGGGGCGGAGTGTTCTTTACGCGCGTACGCCCGCGGGGGATGCCGTGGTGAAGGCAGCCGGCTAGACCTTCGTTCGATCATCCGTTCGAAAAAGTAGGTGGCGGGGCGAGTTTTTGTCGGAGGCGGGTGCTAGTGTCGGCTGTAGTTAGAACGGATGTTCGAAAGGGCGCTCGTTCTGATCCCGGGAGCGTGTTTCGCGGCTCGCCTCCCGGTGCGGCGCCCGCGAAGTGCCGCACGTGAGACCCGGGTTTTCGCGGGCCCGGGTCCGCACATGGCAGGCCGTCGCTCGCCGCCCCCGACCCCCGGTGGCGGGCGACGGACCCGCCGGCGGTGCCGGCCGGGTGTGGTGTGGGGAAGCTTCGCACCCGGTCGGCGTTACCGCTTGGTTCCACCCGCTGCGTCTTCCTCCGCAGCAATCGGTTCGACCACACGTCGGCTGCGGAAAAGGCGAGGAGAAATGCGCATGGCGAGCACCACGGCCCCCGGCCTCAGGTCGGCTCCCGGTCTAACACAGGTGCCCGGCGAGGCCGGCAAGGCGGAAACGCCCACGGTCCCGGCGCACATGCTGCCGCACCGCACACCGGCGCAGCTGCTGGCGATCGCCCGCGCGGGCTTGATCGAGGCGGCACACACCAAGCCTGACGGTCTTCGCTACGCGGCAGCGCACCTGGCCGCCCTGCGCGCCGCGGCGGCCCTGCTGGCGGCAAGAGCGAGACCGGCCGCCGGCGGCCGGCGAGCCCGGGAGACGAGCGTCTGGTCGCTGCTCTCCCTGGTGGCGCCCGAGTTCAGCGACTGGGCGGGCTATTTCGCCCTGGGCGCCGGCAAGCGAGCAGCCGCCGAGGCAGGCATCCTCCGCGTGGTGAGCGCCCGCGAGGCCGACGACCTGCTGCGCGCCGCCGAGCAGTTCGTGACAGTGGCGGAGTCCTCCCTGGGCCTGACCTACCAACCGCCCTTGGCAGCCTGACCACCCCCCGCCCGCGGGCCCAGCCAGAGCCGACCGTCATGGCCGACGCCTACCCAAGCCAGGCCGAGCCGGCCACAAGCAAGGCCGTCCTGCCCGGGCACAGCAGTCGCTGCGCTGTCCGAGCCAAGGCGGGTGGTGTTCTGTCCAGGTCGAGGCGGGGGTTGGCGCTCTTCGCACGCGGATCTGGCAAGTCCTGGTCGCCGCCTTGTGCTCGCGGCGCTCCCGTTGCGGATCTTGGCAAGTTCGGGTCGTCGCCGGCGCACTTTCGCGCGGGCCTCGGCGGCGGCATCCCCTTCTCGCCTTCCCCGTTTCCCGCTTTCCTGGCCGTGTCGCTCTCCGCGCTGCTCGGCTCTCTCTCCTTCCCGCTCTCCACGCCGTTCCTGCTCTCGCCGTCCGCTCGTCCGTCCGCTCGTCCGTCCGCTCGGATGGCGGCGATCTTGTTGGCTTTCGCGGATGCGTGTTCGCACAGCTCTTCAAGATCGAGCGGGGTTGGTTGATGGCTGGTCGATACGTGGGCTCGGCTTGCCTGGGGATCGCGACGGGAGTGGTGGTGATGGGAGGTGGGGCGGTGGTTGTGGGATTTGGGCGGCTGGTTTGAGTCTTTTGTGAGTTAGGTGGAGCGGGGCGTTACGTGGCGGGGCGCATGATCAGTGGTGCGGCTGCCCTTGCGGGGATGGTCCGGACGGCTACCGAGACCGATGAACCCGGGGCACACCGCGTGCTGCCGGTTGCGCCTGAGCTGGGTGGGCTGCTTCCGTGGCAGGGTTTGCGCCGGGGGAGCACGGTGTCGGTGGATGCCGGGCGGGCCGCGCCCGCTGGTGGTGGCACCTCGCTGATGCTGGCGTTGCTCGCTGCCGCTTCCCGGGCCGGCTCCTGGTGTGCGGTTGTCGGTGTGCCCGCGCTGGGGGCGCTCGCCGCCGCGGAGAGTGGCATCGTGCTCGACCGGCTCGCGCTCGTGCCGAACCCCGGCCCGGACTGGCCCACCGTCGTCGCCGCCCTGATCGACGGTGTGGACGTGGTGGTCACCGCGGTTCCCGGCACGGTCTCGGGGCCGATCGTGAGCAGGTTGGCGGCTCGGGCCCGGCAGCGTGGAAGTGTGCTCGTCCCGTTCGGTGACTGGTCCGGCGCGGACGTCACCCTGCGCGTGGGTGACGGCCACTGGGAAGGACTCGGCGCCGGCCGCGGCCGGTTGCGCCGCCGCGAAGTGACGGTCACGGCCCGAGGCCGGGGTGCGGCAGCTCGCCCCCGCGAGGTCGTCATGTGGATGCCCGGCGTCACCGCCCATGCGGCAATCCCCCCGATTCGCACGAAACGCCCAGCCGTCCCGGAGTCGGCGAGCTCTCGCGAGATGGCCACTGTGGAGGGTCGAGGCGGCGGTGGGCTGCGGCTGGTGGACCCGTGGGAGCGGGTTGCCGGAGGTGGGGGCTAGTGGAGACGGCTGTTCGAGCTTTGCTGGTCTGGTGTCCGGACTGGCCGGTTGTGGCCGCGGAGATCGTGGACGGGGTGTCCTCCGGGGCTGCTGTGGTGGTGCTCGCCGGGAACCGGGTTCTGGCCTGCTCCGAGGCTGCTCGGCGGGAGGGGATTCGGCGGGGGATTCGGCGGCGGGAGGCGCAGAGTCTGTGTCCGCATGTGATCGTGGTTGAGCATGATCCGGGGCGGGATGCCAGGGCGTTCGAACCGGTTGTCGCCGCTATTGAGGACGTGGTGGCCGGGATCGAGGTGATCCGGCCGGGCGCCTGTGCCGTGGCGGTACGCGGACCGGCCCGCTACTTCGGTGGCGAAGAAGCCGCCGCCGAGCGGATCGTCGAACAGGTTGCTCAAGCCTGCGCCGTGGAATGCCAGGTCGGGATCGCCGACGGGGTGTTCGCGGCGGGGATCGCGGCGCGCACCGGGCTTGTCGTCGAAGCCGGGAAAACACGGGAGTTTCTTTCCGGCGTACCCATCTCGGCTTTGGAGAAGCCGGACCTGACCGACCTGCTGAAGCGGCTCGGGGTTAAGACGCTGGGTGGGTTCGCGGCGTTGCCGGCTGGTGACGTGCTCAGCCGATTCGGGTTCGAGGGGGCGCTGGCGCATCGGCTGGCGTCCGGTTCTGATCATCGGCCGCTGGCGGTGCGGCAGCCGCCGATTGATCTTGCGGTGGAGGAGACCTACGACGAGGCGCTGGATCGGGTGGACGTGGCGGCGTTCGCCGGGCGGGCGCTTGCCGAGCAGTTGCATGACCGGCTCGCCGCGCACGGGCTGGCCTGCACCCGGCTCGGGATCGAGGCGGTGACCGCGGACGGCCAGGAGCTGTACCGGGTGTGGCGGCACGACGGCACGCTCACCTCCGCGGCGATCGCGGAACGGGTGCGCTGGCAGCTGGACGGATGGCTCACCGGTGCTCGGCGTGGTGGTCCGGGCGGGCCGACGGCGGGGCTGGTCCGGATGCGGCTCGTTCCGGACGGCGTGATGGTCCATCTCGGACTCCAGCCCGGACTGTGGGGCGAGACCGGGGCGGAGCGTGAGCGGGCGCATCGGGCGTTCAGCCGGGTGCAGGGCCTGCTCGGGCCGGATTCGGTGGTGACGGTCGTGCTCGGCGGGGGACGGTCGGCGGATGATCAGGTGCGGCTGGTGCCGTGGGGTGACGAGCGGGAGCCGTCGCGTCCGGCCGCGGAGCAGCGTGAGCCGATCCCGGGGATCGTGACGGAGCCGCTGCTGGGACGGATGGCGCCGGTGACGCACCTGCGCCCGATCCACCAGATCGACACATCCGAAAATTCGGAAATGGCCGCGCGAGCCACTAAAAGTGAGCCCAAAGAGAAGGAGAAGCGGAAAAACCCCTCCTGGCCTGGCCGCCTCCCTCGCCCCTCGCCGGCGATAGTCCTCCCCGAACCCCTCCCCGCGACCGTCCGCGACACCGCCGGAAACCCGGTCGGCGTCAGCGCCCGCCTCGAACTGACCGGCGAACCGGCAACCCTCGCCATCGACCGCGCCCGGCCCGAGAAGATCACCGGCTGGGCCGGACCCTGGCCGGTCGACGAGCGCTGGTGGGCGCCGGACGAAGCACGCCGGCGGGCCCGCTTCCAGATGACGACCGAGAGCGGCCGGGCACTGCTGCTCTCCCTCTCCCGGGGCCGCTGGCAGGTGGAAGCAATCTATGACTGACAAGGACGACTGATGGGCTTCCACAACCCGGACGTGCCCTGGGCACAGCTGGAACGAGCACTGTCCGGCACCGGCCCGGCGGTGCTCGACCCCCTCGCGATCGACGGCGACGGCGGTGACTCGCCGGCCTGGTCCCGCAAGCGCGAGCCGTACCGTCCGGCTCCCGGTCTGATCCGCACGGAGAGCTCGACGCCGTACGCCGAACTGCACAGCCACACCAACTTCAGCTTCCTCGACGGCGCCAGCCACCCGGAGGAGTTGGCGGAGGAGGCTGCCCGGCTCGGCCTGACCGGGCTGGCCGTCACCGATCACGACGGTTTCTACGGCGTGGTCCGGTTCTCCCAGGCGGCCCGCGAGCTGAGTCTGCCGACGATCTTCGGCGCCGAGTTGTCGCTGGGCCTGACCCGCCCGCAGAACGGCGAGCCAGACCCGGAAGGCGCCCACCTGCTCGCTCTCGCGCACGGCCACGAGGGGTACGCGAGACTGGCCCGAGTCATCTCGCAGGCGCACCTGCGAGGCGGCGAGAAGGGCAAACCCGATTACGGCAGCCTGGAGCAGATCGCCGAGGTACTGAAGGACCACGTGCTGGTGCTGACCGGCTGTCGCAAGGGGACGGTCCCGCTGGCCCTGGCCACGCACGGTGTCGAAGAGGCGGCGTACGAGCTGGATCGTCTCGCCGACCTGTTCGGCGCTCCGAACGTGGCGGTCGAGCTGACCGACCACGCCGACCCGTGCGACGGCGACCGCAACGACTACCTGTACGCGCTGGCCCGCAGCCGCAAACTGGAGGTGGTCGCGACCGGAAACGTTCACTATGCGGCACCGTCCCGACGCCGGCTCGCCACGGCTTTGGCCGCGGTGCGGGCCCGGCGCAGCCTGGACGACATGGACGGCTGGCTGCCCGCGGCCGGCGCCGCCCACCTGCGCAGCGGCGATGAGATGGCCCGCCGGTTCAGCGATTACCCGGGCGCGGTGGCGAACGCCGCGATGTACGGCGAGGACCTGGCGTTCGACCTGAACCTGGTGGCGCCGAGACTGCCCGATTACGACGTGCCGGAGGGGCACACCGAGATGAGCTGGCTGCGCGAGCTGACCATGCGCGGCGCCCGCCAGCGATACGAGGACGACGACCGGCGGGCTTACGACCAGCTGGAATACGAGCTGAAGATGATCGAGGAGCTCGGCTTTCCCGGATATTTCCTCGTCGTTTACGACATAGTCCGATTTTGCCGGGACAGTCGGATCTACTGCCAGGGCCGTGGCTCAGCGGCCAACTCGGCGGTCTGTTACGCCCTCTTCATCACCAATGTGGACGCGGTGAAACACCGCCTGCTCTTCGAGCGTTTCCTCGCCCCCGAACGTGACGGCCCACCCGACATCGACGTCGACATCGAATCTGACCGCCGAGAAGAGGTCATTCAGCACGTCTACGCCAAATACGGCCGCGAGCACACCGCCCAGGTCGCCAACGTGATCT
The DNA here is from genome assembly GCF_003259845.1 of Actinoplanes lutulentus. Classification (GTDB taxonomy): domain Bacteria; phylum Actinomycetota; class Actinomycetes; order Mycobacteriales; family Micromonosporaceae; genus Actinoplanes; species Actinoplanes lutulentus. Next base: position 101,309 of record NZ_QLMJ01000004.1, on the reverse strand, counting down.
CCTACCGCCCGCGATCGGCGGTCCGCGACATGGCGAAAGCGTTCGGTTTCTCCCCGGGACAGCAGGACGCCTGGAGCAAACAGATCGACCGCTGGGGCGACGTGGCGACGAGTGACAACGACATACCACAGAGCGTGATCAACGCCGCCAACGAGGTGCAGAACTTCCCCCGCCACCTCGGCATCCACTCCGGCGGCATGGTCATCTGCGACCGGCCGATCATCGAGGTCTGCCCGGTCGAGTGGGGCCGGATGCCCGGGCGCTCGGTGCTCCAGTGGGACAAGGACGACTGCGCCGCCGTCGACCTGGTCAAGTTCGACCTGCTCGGGCTCGGGATGCTGTCGGCGCTGCACTACGCGTACGACATGATCGAGGACGAGCTGGACCTGGGGACGATGCCGCTGGACGACCCCGAGGTCTACGAGATGCTCTGCCGGGCGGACTCGGTCGGCGTCTTCCAGGTGGAGAGCCGCGCGCAGATGGCGACCCTGCCCCGCCTCAAGCCGGGCACGTTCTACGACTTGGTGATCGAGGTGGCCCTGATCCGTCCGGGTCCGATTCAGGGCGGTTCTGTTCACCCGTACATCAGGCGGAAAAACGGCCTGGAGGCGCCGGACGTGCCGCATCCACTGATGAAGAACGCGCTGGCCAAGACGCTGGGTGTGCCGCTTTTCCAGGAGCAGCTGATGCAGCTCGCGATCGACGTCGCCGGCTTCGACCCGTCCGAAGCCGATCAGCTGCGGCGCGCGATGGGCTCAAAACGCTCCATCACCAAGATGGAAAGGATCAAAAAGCGACTGTACGAGGGGATGGCCGGCAACGGGATCACCGGTGAGCTGGCCGACGACCTGTTCCACAAGCTGTCCGCGTTCGCCAGTTACGGCTTCCCGGAGAGCCATGCCATGAGCTTCGCCTACCTGGTCTACGCGAGCGCCTGGCTGAAGCGGTACCACCCGGCGGCCTTCTGCGCGGCCCTGCTCAACGCGCAGCCGATGGGCTTCTACTCGCCACAGTCCCTGGTGGACGACGCGCGGCGGCACGGCGTCGAGGTGCGCCGGCCGGACATCAACCTCAGCGACGCGGCGGCGACGCTGGAAAGCACCCCGTCAACCCGCAGAAAAGCCGCGGCCGCCGAGCCTCCGCACGCTTGGGGACTGCGCGGCCCGGCCGTCCGCCAAGGCCTTTCCAGCATTCGTACGATCGGAGCCGACCTCGCCGAGCGGATCGAGGAGGAGCGCCTGAACCATGGTCCGTATCGGTCAATGACGGACCTGGCCCGGCGTACCGGCTGCTCCACCACGCATCTGGAGGCGCTCGCCACGGCCGACGCGTTCGCGAGTTTCGGGCTGTCCCGCAGGGAGGCGCTCTGGGCCGCCGGCGCCGCCTCCCAGGACAAGCCGGACCGGCTGCCCGGCACGGTGACCGGCACCGAGGCGCCGATGCTGCCCGGCATGAGCGACGTGGACGTGCTGGTCGCGGACGTCTGGGCGACCGGGCTGTCGCCGGACACGCATCCGGCGAAGTTCATCCGGGAGCAGCTGGAGGCGGCCGGCGCGCTGCCGATCAACCAGCTGGCCGAGGTGGAGGCGAACACCCGGATCCGGGTCGGCGGCATCGTCACCCATCGGCAGCGGCCGGCCACCGCGGGCGGGGTGACGTTCGTGAACCTGGAGGACGAGACCGGGATGCTCAACGTGACCTGCTCGCCGGGGCTGTGGATGCGGTACCGGCGAGTGGCCCGGAGCAGCACGGCCCTGCTGGTACGCGGCCGGCTGGAGAAGGTGGAGGGCGTACTGAACCTGGTGGCGGACCGGCTCGACGCGGTGACACCACCGGTCAGCCCGGCGTCCCGCGATTTCCGATAAATTGCACTATTTGCGAGGTAAGGTGCGCCTTTTTAGGGGTGCATCATGATTCAGGCAGTGCTCGGCCTCGTGGTGGCCGGTGCCGCGATCCTCGGCGGCGGACCCGGTCCCCGGCCGGAGGCCGGCTCGTACGGCTTGCCCGAGGGCAGCGACCTCACGCTCACCTACATGGCGAAAGCCGGCTTCGCGAGCGCGGTCAAACTCTCCTGCGACCCGGTCGGTGGCGGCCACCCCAAGGGCGCCGAGGCATGCGCCCTGCTGCGGAAGATCGATGCCGACCCGGCCAGGCTGCCGGCCGGCGACCGGATGTGCATCCTGCTCTACCAGCCGGTGACCGCCGAGCTCAAAGGCGTCTGGCAGGGCCGCGATGTGAGCTGGCGGCACACCTACGGCAATACCTGCGAGATGAACCGTGCAACGGGTGTCCTGTTCCAGTTCTGAAGGTCGCTAGGCTGCCGGGGTGGAAACTTCTGCGCGCACCGGCCGGCCCCTCGTCACGGCTCGTACCGCCGCGGTCTGGGCCGTCCTCCGCAAGGAGCTGGAACAGCACGCCGGCAAGACGCTGACCGTCCTCGATGTGGGCGGCGGGACCGGCGGGTTCGCCGTGCCGCTCGCCGAGGCCGGGCACACCGTCACCGTGATCGACGCGAGCCCGGACGCGCTCGCCGCGCTCACCCGGCGGGCCAGTGACGCGGGCGTCGCCGACCGGATCCACGCCGTGCAGGGTGACGGCGACGCGCTCGCCTCCCTCGTCGAGCCGGGCAGCGCCGACCTCATCCTCTGCCACGCGGTGCTCGAGGTCGTCGACGACCCGGCCCGTGTGGCTTCGGCGATCGCGACAGCGCTCCGGCCCGGCGGCGCGGTCAGCCTGCTGGTGGCGAGCCGTGCGGCGGCCATCCTCGGCCGCGCGATCAACGGCCATCTGCGTGCGGCCGCCTCGCTGGTCACCGATCCGGCGGGCCGTGCCGGCCCGCGCGACACCCTGCTTCGCAGGTTCGACGCGGCGAGCGCCACTGCTCTTCTCACGGCCGCGGGACTCCAGGTCGAGCAGATCCATGGGGTACGCGTGGTCGCCGACCTCCTGCCCGCCACGGTGATCGAGGACGACCCGCAGGCCGTGCTCGATCTGGAGCTGGAGCTGAGTTCCCAGCCGCCGTTCCGGGACATCGCCTCCCAGCTGCACCTGTTCGCCCGCCGGTCGTGAGGGCGCTGCCATGAGTGTCCCGGCGGACGGGCTCCCGGCTGACGCGCTGCGGATCGTGCCGCCGGCGTACGGCACGGGCAGCCTCGCCGACCTGCTGCCCAGTGTGTCGGCCGTGCTCGGGGTGCCCGGCGCCGTCGACGTCCTCGGGCTGACCGCCCGTCTCGACGGGATCGACCGGGTCGGTGTGCTGCTGGTGGACGGGCTTGGGGCGTACCAATTGCCGTTGGCCTCGAAGCACGCGCCGGTGCTCGCGGATCTCGCGGCAGGGGGTCGTGGCCACGCCGGCACGCTGACGGCCGGCTTTCCGTCGACCACCCCGGTCAGTCTGGTCACGCTCGGCACGGGTGTGCCGCCGGGCGCGCACGGCGTTCTCGGTTTCACGGTGCGCAGGCCGGACGGCCGGGTGCTCACCCACATCGCCTGGGGTGACGACCCGGATCCCCGCGAGTGGCAGCCGGTGCCGACCAGGCTGGAGACCGCCGCTGCGGCCGGCGTCGACGTCACCGTGGTCAGCAAATCGGCGTTCGAGGGCAGCGGACTGAGCCTCGCCGCCAACCGCGGCGGCCGTTACGTCGGCGCCGACGACGGGAACGCGGTGGCCGAGGGGATGCTCGCGGCGCTGCGGCGCTCGCCGGGGCTCGTCTACGGATATCACCCGGATCTCGACCATTTCGGCCACGAGGACGGCATCGACTCGCCGACCTGGCAGGCCGCCGCCCGGGGCGTCGACAAGATCCTCGATCAGATCGTGCACGGCCTCCCGCCGAACGCCGCTCTGCTCGTGGTCGCCGATCACGGCCAGCTCAATGTTCCGCTGGCCGGTCGATACGACATGGCGGACAATTCGGCCCTGCGCGAGGGTGTGGTCGCGGTCGCGGGCGAGCCTCGGGTGCGTTATCTGTACGCGGCCGAGGGCGCCGAAGCCGACGTGATCGCCAATTGGCGCGGAGTTTTCGGCGCGGACGCCCGGGTGATGACCCGTGACCAGGCGATCGGCGAGGGCTGGTTCGGCGAGGTGCCGCCGTCGCACGCCGGGCGGATCGGCGACGTCGTGGTGCTCTGCCAGGGGCGGGCCGTCGCGCTCGCCTCCGAGTGGGAGCCGGCCGCAGCGGGACGATTGGTGGCATACCACGGCTCGGCCACAGCGGCAGAGATGACGATCCCACTGTTGGTCGTCCGCTAACTCACTGGGCGTGATCATTGCCACTTCGGCGCGTGCAGTCGGTCTTTTGGGACGAACCAATCTTGAGGGCACGGAAAATCACCCGCACTCGGCGGTCGTCCGGCTTTCCGACCCGCCACCCCGCTCGTAGACTTGCGTGATAAGGCAGCCGACGGCTGCCCCGCATCACCACACCTGCACCACCGCCGTCCCCGCGAACCGGGGCCGGCAAAGCGCCCGGGGAGGAATGCCGTGCCGCTCTCGGAGCACGAGCAGCGGCTGTTCGATCAGATCGAGCGGTCGCTTGCCGAGGACCCCAAGTTCGCCTCGGCTGTGCGGGCCAGCGACCCGCGTTTCCACGCACGGCGCCGGCTCCTCGTTGCCGCGTTCGTGATCGTCCTTGGTCTCGCACTAGTCGTCTTCGGGACCGTGAGCCAGAACACGCCTCTCGGCGTGGCCGGATTCGTCGTCATGCTCGGCTCAGCCGCCTTCGCGATGCAGTCGCGCCGGCGCGGCCAGGCACCCGACCTCAAGTCAGTCGGCGGCACAGCGACCCGGCGCACGAGGCAGGGCGGCGGACGCAAGGGCGGCCTCATCGACCGGCTCGAAGACCGGTGGCGCCAGCGCCCGGAGGGTCATCGCTGACCCAGCCGAGCCGGCTGGACAACCGGCGCCCGACGAACGGCGGCCACCCCGGCCGCCTTCGTCATATCCCCATGCCTTGACCCCGCCGTAGCGCCCGGCGCAGTGGGGGGTGTCTGTTCGCTTGGTCGTGGGTTGCCTGCTCGTTCAACCGTGCGCTGCCTGCTTGGCCGCGTCGCCTGTTGCCGCGTTGCGTGCCGGCTGCCTGACCGCCGCCCTGCCCCCGTCCCGCCCTGCCCTGCCCGTCCCACTCTGCTCGCGTCCTGTGCCCTGCCCCGGCCTCGGCGGGTGGGTGGGCCGGCTCTTTTGCGATCTTGGCGAGTTGGGGTGGCTCGTCTCATCGAATGGTTACGGAGTGTGGGGGTCCGGCTAGGGGTGCGGCCTGATCTTGGAGGCCTTGGGGTGTTCTGACCCCTACAGGACTCCACAAAGCCGGAATACTCCACCGTTGCGGTGGCAGAGCGTCACCAGGGTGCTCGGAGGCGAGCCGTCGTTGACACCACAGCGGCAGCCTTCCCGGAAACTCGTGCGGTTGTGGTCGATCGGACGGCAGAACCTCACAAGATCTGTGAAGCAACGCCTCGCCGCGAGAGGCGTCGGGCCGATCGAGCCCACTACTGGTCCACAGAACGGCGAAACCCGGGTGCGTGTCGAGTTCGGGCGAGGCTGGCCGAGGCTGGCGGGGTCGGGGGCTGGGAACGTGCGGAAAGGGCGCCACCTCGTCGAGGTGGCGCCCTTTCTGGTTGGTCGGTGGGCTCGGAACTGGTTGGTGGGGTGGCTTGGAACTCGTCAGCGGGATCGGGACAGGAGGCGGCGGGGGTTGAAGCGGGAGGCTGACTCCCGTAGCCGGCTCATTGCCTCGGCTGCCCGGCCTGACTGGTCGGCGATGGTCAGGCGCCAGCTCAGCAGGACCGACGGCGGGATCAGCGTGGCCCGGGCCTTCGTCCGGAACGTCGCTGTTCCGGCCAGGCCGGTGCGTACCTGGCGCAGGGCGGCTGTCAGCTCGGCGCCCTGCATGGGCTGGCGGGCGTACCGTGCGCGTTCCTCGGCCCGGCCCAGCAGTGCCGCTGCCTCGGCCGGGTTGTCGGTGAGCAGGTTGTCCCTGACCAGCCGCTGGGTGGTCACCCTCGGCGTCTCGGTGGGGTCCACCGGTACGCGGAAGTCGACCATCGTGTCGATCAGTTCGTCCCAGGCGGCGTGCGCGTCCTCGCGGGCGCGGGCCGACTCGGTGGTCACCGTGATGTCGCCGGCCACGCCGGACGTACTCGACACCGCCGGTGCCGGGCCGCCCGTCGTCGCCGCGTGGCGGCGACGGCGGAGCAGGGCGCGCCGGAACGCCGGGATCAGCAGGATCGCCAGGAACAGCGCGATGCCGGCGACGACCAGCAGTGGCGTCCAGGAACCGTCGTCCGGGACGACACCCTCGTCGAGCGCGGTGCCGCCGCCGTCGTTCGCCTGCTCGGGACGTTCGACGCCGCCCGGTGCGGCGGACGACTCGGCGCCCGGAGCGGCTGCGCCGGCCGAGCTGGAAGCCTCGGGGGCAGGGCTTTCGACATCAGGCGCCCACGACGATCGGGTCGAGCCCTGCACGTTGCCGGCCGGGGTCGCGTCGAACGGGACCCAGCCGAAACCGTCCAGGTAGACCTCGGTCCAGGCGTGCGCGTTCCGGTTGGTGATCTGGTACGTGTTGTCGTCCAGCGCCGTGCCCCGGGTGAAGCCGAACGCCACCCGTGCCGGAATGCCGGCGGCACGCACCATCCACGTCATCGCGGCCGCGTACTGCTGGCAGTACCCGGACTTGTTCTGCAGGAAGGCCGCGATGTCCGAGGCGGTGCCGGTGTTCTGGGTGGAGAGGTTGTACTTGAACCCGTTCTTCGACGAGAACGAGTCGTAGATGGCCCGCACCTTGTCGTAGTCGGTGTCCTCGTCCTCGATCAGCTCGTCGACCCTGGTCTGCACGGCCTCGTCGGCGGGTACGGCAGTGAACTCCCGGTACAGGCCGTTGCTCTCGTCGAGCGGTTCCGCGGTGCGCAGCTGCGCGGCGGTGTACCGCGGACGCAGATAGGTGACCTTGTACTTCTGGTTGCCGGTCGTGGACTTGGTCGAGTAGAGCACCTGCTGCCCGCCGTCGTACGACCAGTTGCCCTTGAGCCCGTCGACGCCGGTCGGGTAGTTGTAGACCGGCAGCATGTTCTGCCGCAGTCCGTCGGCTACCTCGATCTCGGCTTCGTATTCGGTGTAGGTCGCCCGGTCGGTGGAGGCCTGTGTCGAGGGGTCCGCCAGGCCCTCGGACATCGGGTTGCCGCGCGGGGCCGTGTTGCCGACACCGTCCGCGTTCAGCACGTCGGCCACGCCGAACCGCAGGTAGAACGGCTCGCGCTCGTTTGTGCGTACCTTAATGATGTTGATTGTGGCATTTTGGGTGAGCTGACCGCTGAGCGCGGCGAAGAGGTTGATCTGCCCGTTGCCGGTGCCGCCTGGTCCGAGGCCGATCCCGCTGCCGCTCTGGGTGAGGCGGGTGAGCAGGCCGCCGGAGACGGTCGGCACGGCCAGCGGCAGCAGCACCGCGACCAGTACGCCCACCATACCGAGACGGCGTCCGGCGGAGGCGAGCGGTGACGGCTCCCAGACGTCGACGTCACGGCCGTCGCCGGTGAAGCGGCGGCCGAAGCGGCGGACCCGATCGACGTTGTCGGCGACGAGCAGCCACATGTAGCCGGTCGCGCCGATGATGAACGGGAACACCGGGACGCTGTCCAGGTAGACCGCGACCGGGATCGAGTAGATCGCGAGCATCGGCAGCCCGGCGAGGGCCGGGCGGCGGAAGACCGCGGTCAGCAGGTCGACCACGATCGCGACGGCGCCGATGCCGAGGACCGCCACGAACAGCAGGCCGTCCCGGTCGGGGACCGGGACACCGTATGAACGGGTGTCCTCGCCGGCCTGCCGGATCAGGTCCGCGAAGTGGGTGAAGGTGGCCGGCTGGGGGATCAGGAGCTCTTTGCCGCTCGGGAAGATCCAGGTCAGCGCGAGCACCAGCGCGAAGATCATGGCGATCGTCTGCGCCCAGGTGGGGAACCGCAGGGTCCGGGCCGCGACCGCGGCGCCGGCGATCAGGACCACCGTGAGGATGCTCTGGAACAGCCACGTCCAGGAATCGAAGATGGACGACAGGGGTGCGGCCGCGAGGAGGGTCGCGGCCGCCGCGATCAGCCCGAGACGACGGCGGCCGGTCATCGGACCACCCCGCTCACGGTCTCGGCCATCGCCGCCCGGTACGCGAAGCCCTGCGAACCCCGGGCCACCGAGGGCCAGAGTGCCGGCAGGGTGTCACCGTGCGTCACCGGCACCGATTTCCAGCCGCTGCGGACCAGGGCGACCGACGCGGCCGCGTGTTCCCGATCGGACTCGGACCGGTCACCGTTGGTCATCGGGACCCAGGTGGAGCTGTCGATGGCGAACCCGATGCAGGTCGCGCCGTTGCCGCGCAGGCCGGCGAGCAACTCCGACTCGGCGACCGTGAGCGCCCCGAACAGGCCGATCACCAGGCCGCCGTCGGAGCGGCGCCGGACGTTCTCGACCAGGGACGCGACGTCGCCGGTCTGGCTGAGCTTGACGTCGGCCAGGGTGTCCAGAATCAGTCCTTCCCCACCGGCCTCGGAGGCGTCCAGGTCGGTGCCGGAACCGGTCACCAGGCGGAGCTTGTAGCCCTCCTGGCGCAGGTGCATGGCGATGCTGGCGGCGGCCGAGACCGCCCACTCGAAGCTGGCGGTCGGTCCTTCGCCGCGGTGCGCGTACAGCCGGGTGTCGAGGACCACGGTGGCGCGGCTCTCCCAGGGCTGCTCCTCGCGGCGGACCATCAGCTCACCGGTACGCGCTGTCGACCGCCAGTGGACCCGGCGGAGATCGTCGCCACGACGGTATTCCCGGGTGGCCGCGTCGTCCTCGCCGTGCACGGCGACCGAGCGGGCGCGGCTCTCGCCGGTTCCCGCGTACTCACCCGCGAGCCGCACCCGGGGGAGGGCGGTGACCTGCGGGATCACGATGAGCTTGTCGACCGAGGGGAACGATCGGGTCAGCTCGCAGAGGCCGAACGGGTCAGTGAGGCGGATCATCAGCGGGCCGATCGGGTACCGGCCGCGCACGTCGGCACGGACCGTGTACGCCACCGAGCTGGCCTGCTGTGCCCCGAGTCGTTCGAGAACCACCCGGGGCCGGCTGCCCAGTGCGTACGGCAGCCGGTCCTCCAGCAGCATCGTGCCGGTGGGCAGCCGGGACATGTTCTGCAGGCGCAGGATCACCCGCGCGCTGGAGCCGACCGGCGCCCGGCCCGGGTCCAGCGAACGGGTGCAGGCCAGTTTGTAGCGGCTGCGGCTGACGTACCACGCGGCCAGCAGCGGCAGCGCGGCGAGCAGGACCGCGACCCGCAGCAGGTCACGCTCGCCGAGGATGAGCGCCGAGACCGCGGCGGCCATGCCCGCGGCCAGGAACGAGCGGCCGCGTGTGGTGAGCCCCCGCAGCGCCTCCCGCATCCTCACCGCCCCCGGGACTCGTACGACGTCGGCGTACGCCCGTCACGGGTGTCGTACGGGTTGCGGGCCCGGTCGTGCGGGAGCGGCAGCCGGTGCACGATCTCCGACACGATCGTGTCGGTGGTACGCCTGTTCAGCTGGGCGTCGGCGGTCGGGATGATCCGGTGGGCGAGCACCGGAACCGCGAGCGCCTGGAGGTCGTCCGGGAGCACGTAGTCGCGGCCTTCGAGCGCGGCGACCGCCTTGGCGGTACGCAGCAGCTGAAGGGTCGACCGGGGCGACGCGCCGAGACGGATCTCCGGAGCCTCCCGGGTCGCGGTGACCAGGGCGATCGCGTACTGCTGGACGGCCTCGGCCGCGTGCACGTCGCGAGCCGTGGCGATCAGCCGGCGGACCATGGCGGCGTCGGTGACGGCGCGCAGGTCGGTCAGCGGGTCGTGGTCACCGTGGCCGCTGAGCATGGCGAGCTCGGCGCGCGGGTCCGGGTAGCCCATCGCGATGCGGGCGGTGAACCGGTCACGCTGCGCCTCGGGGAGAGGGTAGGTGCCCTCCATCTCGATCGGGTTCTGCGTCGCGATCACCATGAACGGAGCCTGCAGCTCGTACGTGGTGCCGTCGACGGTCACCTGCCGCTCCTCCATGCACTCCAGCAGCGCGGACTGGGTTTTCGGCGAGGCCCGGTTGATCTCGTCGCCGACCACCAGGTTCGCGAAGACCGCGCCCGGCTTGAACTCGAAGTCGCGCGTCTCCTGGTTGTAGACGCTGACTCCGGTGACATCACTGGGCAGCAGGTCGGGCGTGAACTGGATGCGGCGCACCGAGCAGTCGATGGACCGGGCGAGCGCCTTGGCGAGCTTGGTCTTCCCGACGCCAGGCACGTCCTCGATCAGCAGGTGCCCCTCGGCGAGCAGCACCGCGAGCGCCAGCCGCACCGTGGCGCTCTTGCCCTCGATGACCTGCTCGATGTTGGCCATGATGGCCTGCGTCGCGGTGGCGAACTCGGCGTTCGTCAGCGGGCCTGCCGGCTCGCCCCAGGTCGGCGTTGTCACGGGCCTCCTCCAAGTTGTTATTACCCCCTGGGTGAATATCACCCACCGTCAAGGGGCATCGAAGGTTGCGGGCACCCAGCGGCCGTGGGCCTCCGGCGCTCGCCGCCCGTCCCCACAGGTTAGCCCCGCACGTGCACATCACCGAAAGGCCTGATCGAGACCGATTCGAGATAAAGAAACGGTCGCCTGTGGACAGCTCCGGCTATTTCGCCCGTCGGGATACCGGTCGCCGTGCGTGACGGGCGGCGGGTATCATCCAACGCATGGCTCGGTCCGTTCTGCTCCTTAGCCGGCCGTGCTGATCCGTTAAGACGGACCAGGCACGGCGCCCCCTCCTGCGTGAGGGGCTTTTTTATGCCCTTCAGCTCCCTGTTCGACAAGAAGAGCTGCTGAAAGACGAGATGGTGAAGATGAGCGAGACCGAGACCCCGCCGTTCCGTTACACCGCTGCGCTGGCCGGTGAGATCGAGCTGCGCTGGCAGGCCTACTGGGCCGAGAACGGGACGTTCCAGGCACCCAACCCGGTCGGCGAGCTGGCCGACCCGGCCCACCCGCGTGCCGGAGCACCCAAACTGCACGTGCAGGACATGTTCCCGTACCCGTCCGGCGCCGGCCTGCACGTCGGGCACCCGCTGGGGTACATCGGGACCGACTGCTACACCCGCTTCCAGCGGATGGCCGGCTTCAACGTGCTGCACCCGATGGGCTTCGACGCGTTCGGCCTGCCCGCCGAGCAGTACGCGGTGCAGACCGGCACCCACCCGGCGGTCACCACCGCCGCCAACGTCGAGCGGTACAAGCACCAGCTGCGCCGCCTGGGTCTGGCGTACGACGAGCGGCGCTCGTTCTCGACGACCGACCCGGAGTACTACCGCTGGACCCAGTGGATCTTCCTGCAGGTCTTCAACTCCTGGTTCGACCCGTCCGTCCAGAAGGCGCGGCCGATCAGCGAGCTGATCGAGAAGTTCGAGGCGACCCCGGAGTGGGCCGATCTGACCCCGGCGCAGCGGCGTGAGCAGATCGACGGGCACCGGCTGGCGTACATGAGCGAGGCCCCGGTCAACTGGTGCCCCGGTCTGGGCACCGTGCTGGCCAACGAGGAGGTCACGCCGGACGGCCGCAGCGAGCGCGGCAACTTCCCGGTCTTCAAGCGCAGCCTGAAGCAGTGGATGATGCGGATCACCACGTACGGTGACCGGCTGGTCGAGGACCTGGACTCGCTGGACTGGCCGGAGCCGGTCAAGCTGATGCAGCGCAACTGGATCGGCCGGTCGCGGGGCGCGCACGTGGACTTCCCGGCGGGATCCGACAAGATCACCGTCTTCACCACCCGCCCGGACACGCTGTTCGGCGCCACCTACATGGTCCTGGCGCCCGAGCACGAGCTGGTCGACAGCATCGCCCCGGGTGCCTGGCCGAACGGCACGAAGGACGTCTGGACCGGTGGCTACGAGAGCCCCGCCGAGGCGATCACCGCTTACCGGGCGCAGGCCGCGGCCAAGACCGAGGAAGAGCGGACCGCCGACGGCAAGGTCAAGACCGGTGTCTTCACCGGCGCGTTCGCGGAGAACCCGGTCAACGGGGCACGCATCCCGGTCTTCATCGCCGACTACGTGCTGGCCGGTTACGGCACCGGCGCGATCATGGCGGTGCCCGGCCAGGACGAACGCGACTGGGCCTTCGCGGAGGTCTTCCAACTGCCGATCATCCGTACGGTCGAAGCTCCTGAGGATTGTGAAGGTGCTTTCACCGGAGATGGACCGGCGATCAACAGTGAGTGGCTGGACGGCAAGGAGGTCGTCGAGGCGAAGGCCGCGATGATCGCCTGGCTGGAGGAGAACGGCAAGGGTTCCGGCGCGACCACCTACCGGCTGCGGGACTGGCTGTTCAGCCGGCAGCGGTACTGGGGCGAGCCGTTCCCGATCGTTTACGACGAGACCGGCCTGCCGATCGCGCTGCCCGACTCGATGCTGCCGGTCGAGCTGCCCGACGTGGACGACTTCTCGCCGCGCACCTTCGACCCGGAGGACGCGGACACCGAGCCGGAGACCCCGCTGTCCCGTAAGAAGGACTGGGTGCAGGTCGAGCTGGACCTGGGCGACGGCCCGAAGATGTACACCCGCGAGACCAACACGATGCCGCAGTGGGCCGGCTCCTGCTGGTACGAGCTGCGTTACCTGGACCCGCACAACGCGGAGAAGCTGGTCGACCCGGCGAACGAGGCGTACTGGATGGGCCCGCGTCAGCCGGGTGACAGCGGCGGCGTCGATCTGTACGTCGGCGGTGTCGAGCACGCCGTGCTGCACCTGCTGTACTCCCGCTTCTGGCACAAGGTCCTGTTCGACCTGGGCCACGTCTCGTCGTTCGAGCCGTTCAAGAAGCTGTTCAACCAGGGTTACATCCAGGCGTACGCGTACCAGGACGACCGTGGGTTCTACGTGCCCGCCGAGGAGGTCGTCGAGCGCGACGGCGAGTACTTCCACGGCTCCCAGAAGGTGACCCGGTCCTACGGCAAAATGGGCAAGTCGCTGAAGAACGTGGTCACCCCCGACGAGATGTGCGACCAGTACGGCGCCGACACGTTCCGGGTCTACGAGATGGCGATGGGTCCGCTGGACGTCTCCCGCCCCTGGGAGACCCGCGCGGTGGTCGGTTCGCAGCGCTTCCTGCAGCGGACCTGGCGCCTGGTCGTCGACGAGGAGACCGGCGCTTCGCGCGTCTCCGACGCGCCGCTGGACGTCAAGTCCCGCAAGGTGCTGCACAAGGTCATTGCTGGGGTACGCGAGGACATGGCCGAGCTGCGGTTCAACACTGCGATCGCCAAGCTGATCGAGCTGACCAACACGCTGACCCCGCTGCCCACCGTCTCCCGCGAGGCGATCGAACCGCTGGTGCTGATGCTGGCGCCGTTCGCCCCGCACATGGCCGAAGAACTGTGGGGCAAGCTGGGCAATTCGGGCACACTGGCGTACGCGGACTTCCCGGTCGCTGACCCGGCACAGCTGGTGGCCGACTCGATCACGTACCCGGTGCAGGTCAACGGCAAGGTCCGCGGCCGCGTCGAGGTCTCGCCGGAAACGGATGAGGCCGAAGTGCGGGCGGCAGCGCTGGAGGCCGTCGCCGAGGTGATCGCGGGCCGCGAGCCCAAGAAGGTCATCGTGGTGAAGGGCCGCCTGGTCTCGGTCGTGATCTGACGTTCGTTCGATGGGCCCGTCGCATCATGTGCGGCGGGCCTTTTTGATGGGATTTCGATGATCAGTGCGCGAGGGCTGAACCGGGCCATGCTGGCGCGTCAGATGCTGCTGGAGCGCGCGCCGGTCCCGCCGGCCTCGGCGATCCGCCGGCTGGTCGGCCTGCAGGCGCAGTCACCGGCCTCGCCGTACCTCGCGCTCTGGAACCGGGTGGCCGATTTCGATCCCGCCGACCTGGACGCCGCGTTCGCCGGCGGCACCATCGTGAAAGCCACCCTGATGCGGATCACGCTGCACGCCGTGCACGCTCTTGACTATCCGTTCCTTCACAACGCCGTAGTGAGCGTGCTGCGCGCGGCCCGCCTGGGCGACGCCAGATTCGTCCGCTCCGGCTTATCAATATCGGACGTGGATGCGTTCCTGCCGTCGCTGATCGAGTTTGCCTCCGGCCCTCGTTCGGTGCCCGAGATCTCGGCGATGCTGACCGAGCGCTTCGGCGGCGACAGTACCGGCCTGTGGTGGGCGTTGCGGACATTTGCCCAGCTCCATCACGTGCCGATGCCCGGGCCGTGGTTGTTCGGCAGCCGGTCGTTCAGCGCCGCGCCGGTCAGCCTGCCGGACTCGTCGCGCTCCGCGTCGGCGCAGCAGCTGGTGCTCAGATACCTGACCGCTTTCGGTCCGGCAACGCTCGCCGACATCCGGCAGTTCACCCTGCTGCCGGGTGCGGTCGTGCGCTCCGCGGTGGCCGCCCTGGGCGATTCGCTCACGCTCACCTCCCAGGGGTACGACGTACCAGGCGGCCTGATTCCGCCGGAGGACACGCCCGCTCCGCCCCGGTTGCTACCGATGTGGGACAACATGCTGCTCGCCTACGCGGACCGCTCCCGGGTGATCCCACCTGAGTACCGCAAAGCCGTGATCCGGATGAACGGCGACGTCCTGCCGTGCGTCCTGGTCGACGGGTTCGTGGCCGGGGTGTGGCGCGCGGTGCCGGGCGGGATCGAGGTGACCGCTTTCCACCAGTGGCCGAGGGCGGTGTGGGAGGAGCTGGAGCGGGAGGCGGCATCGTTGTCGACGCTGCTGAGCATGCGGGAGCCGCTGGTGTATGCCCGATCTGCCCACTGGTGGACAAAGCCTCTGCCGGCCGCCGAAACAAGGACCCTGCCAGCACGGCCATGATCGGACCCAGGCCGCGTGGCTGCCGTGCCGTGCCGACCTGTCGGTCGGCCACCAGGCGCTTGCCGGCGAGAGACGCTCAAGATCCGCGCGCGGATCTCACAAGAAAGCCGGGCAGCAAGCAAGAAGGGAGAGGAAACCCCGGGGAGTGGGAAACGCCGGAGGGTCAGGCCATCGCCGGCACGGCGGCGGCAGCGGCCGTTGCGTCGCGGCGGGAGGTGTAGCGCCAGCGCAGCACGATCGCCGTGGAGATGGCGAAGCCGATCGCGGCCGGGGCCAGCGTTGCCGCGCTCATCGAACCCGGTGCGGCCACTGCCGCGCCGATCACCGCGTACGTCACCGTCGACGGGATCGCCGCGATCGTGGTGCCGAGCAGGTAGCGCTTGCGGCAGACGCTCGTCGTGCCGTAGGCGTAGCCGACCAGGCCGAACGGGGCCAGGGGGAGGAAACGGACCAGCAGGACCGCGGCGAGGCCCCGGCGGTTCAGCCAGCCGTCCAGGCGGTCCAGCTTGCTGCCGGCGCGGGCTTTCAGGGCGCCGCGTCCGGCCCAGCGGCCGGCGTAGTACGTCGCCGTCGCCGCGATGATCGCCGCGGCCAGGGCGGCCAGCGCGCCGGTTGCCGCGCCGAGCAGGAGGCCGCAGAGCAGGGTGATCATGGTGCGGGGGACCAGGACCGACAGCAGGAGGCCACCGACCACCGCGACGGCGGCCGGCGCGACCGCGCCGAGGGTCTCGACGCTGTCGCCGATCTCGCGCAGTGGGAGCGTCGCCGCTGCGATCGCGAGAGCTCCCACCACGCCGCCCAGCGTGCCGAAACGGATGAGACGGCGCTTCCAGCTGATCGGAGCGTCCTGAGGGTCCGCGGAGTTCGTCACTACGCCCCGCGGGGCGATCAGGATGTCGGTCATGCAGGCGTACCGCCCCAACTGTCGTCGGTTCCGAACAATAAATCAGACCGCGCTTGCTGCTTCCAGCCGTTCTTGCCGGAGCCGGTCGGCCCAGGTGTCGTCAAGCGGCGCAAGCCTATCCGCGCCTGTTGACCAGCGCAGTAGCAGATCGGCTATAGCTGGGTTGCGAGCGAGCGCCGGTCCGTGTGAGTACGTTCCGAGAATCTTCCCGGCCCATGCTCCCTCGGTTTGGCCGTCGTTGCCCACTCCCGCGGTCACTCGCGCCAGGGGAGCCGCTTGCGCTCCCAAGTGGGTACGCCCACCGTGGTTCTCGAATCCGGTGAGAGGCGGCAGCCCGAGTCGCGGGTCGATGTCGCCCCGCAGTTCGCCGACGGCCCGGGTGACGCCCCGGTCCGAAGAGATGTCCAGCAGTCCCAGTCCCGCGCACTTGGCCCCCTTCGCGAAGAACGAGTGGCCGAACAGCTGGTAACCGGCACAGATGGCCAGAACCGCGGCGCCCTGGTTGACCGCGCGGTGCAGACCGCCGTCGGTGAGCAGCCGCTGTGCCGCCAGAGCCTGCGGCCCGTCCTCGCCACCACCGATCAGGTAGATGTCGGCGGAGGTGGGCATCTGCTGGTCGGAGCGGACCTCGTAGGTCTCCACCGGGATGCCCCGGGCGGCCGCGCGGTGGGCCAGGATCGACAGGTTGCCCCGGTCGCCGTAGGTCGAGAGCAGATCGGGGTAGATCCACACGATCCGCAGAGACTCAGTTGACACGGTCCAACTCCGCTCGGATGTCCTGGAACGCCGTGTAATTGGCGATCACTTCGAGGCGGCCCGGCGGAACGGCCCGCAGCGCCTCGTCGAAACTGAGTACGTGCCGGAACGGCACCTGGTTCACCTGGAGCCGGACGGCCAGGTCGTACGCGCGGTCGCCGGTGATCAGCACCGGGCGGTTGCGCAGGGGCGCGAAGTCGACGTCGTACAGCCATGAGGTGTCGAAGCCGTCGGGGTCGCGGGCGTTGATGGAGAGCAGCGTCGGGGCCTGCTCGGCCATGTCGAACGCCTCCAGCCAGCTCGCCGGGTTCTTGGCGAGCAGCAGCCGGATGTTGCGGCCGTCCCGGTCGACCTGGGCGTACCGGCCTGCGATGGACGTCACCCGGGCCAGCCGGGGCAGTGCCTCTATCGGGCGTACGCCGAACTCGGCGGCGACGGCGAGCGCGGTGGCCGCGTTGCCGATGTTGACCTTGCCGGGGAGCTGGAGCTTGACCAGGTGCCAGTCACCGCGCGGGTCGATCACGCCCTCGTCCTCGACCGACCAGTTGGCCCGGGGGCGGCGCAGCGGGCAGCCGGTGCACCACCAGTCGCCGTTGGCCCGCTCGATCGGGTGGCCGCTCTCCGGGCAGACGAACGAGTCGTCGAGCCAGCGCTGGCCGGCGCTGAACCAGGTGACCTGCGGGCTGGCACTGGCCGCCCAGACCACCATCGGGTCGTCGGCGTTCGCCACGACCTTGATGTGCTGCTGGCTGGCGAGCGCGGTCTTCCACAGCTGCGCCATCATCGACACCTCTTTGGCCCGGTCCAGCTGGTCCCGGGAGAGGTTGAGCAGCGCCACGATCTTGGGCCGGGTGGCCTCGATCACCTGGGCCAGGTAGTGCTCGTCGACCTCCAGCACGGCGAACGGGGTGTGACCCTCTTTCGCCAGTGCCGAGGTGTGGCCGGTCGGCATGTTCGCGCCGAACGAGTTGGTGGCGACCCGGCCGAGCACGCCGACGGCGGCCGCGGTGAGTCGCGTCGTGGTGGTTTTCCCGTTGGTCCCGGAGACGAGCGCCACTGCCCGGCCGGAAGAGAGGTGAGCCAGGAGGTCCGGATCGATCTTGAGGCCGATCCAGCCCCCGATCACCGAACCGTCGCCGCGTCCCGCGGCCCTGGAGAGCGCCGCAGCGGTCTTCGACGCGGTGGTCGCGACCTTGGCGATAAGAGGCATCTTCCCGTCCGTCACGCCAGCGAGGGTACCGGACCGAAAGGTTACGTCCAGTTGCCGACCGGTCAAGATCGCGTGCGACTTGTGTTTGTGCCGGTCTCGTCGTTTTGACCAAGGTTCCGGTTGGAGTGACGACTAATTGTGTGTTCTGTTTCACCCGTAACTTTCGACTGATCGTGATCGCGCGACCTCGGTGCGTAATGGCATTTGTCTCCTCCCGGTAACAAACTGGACATCAACAAATGTGCCAATCACTCTGCGTCACATTTTCGGGGCTAACGATCACGCGGACGGTCGGGTACCAAGGGTGAGCCGGCGGCATCCGCTCGCCGGTTCGCACCAGCCTGGCTAACGCCGAGCCCTGCCCCGAGCTGGATGGTGCGACCGCAGGAACACCTGAAACACCAAACAGGCATCTGGGGGCAGGGACGGGGGACCCATTTGTGGTCCGTCCCGCGCCGCGGCTCCACGTGGCGATCACGGGACGACCTTGGGGTGAAGTCGCCTCGGCGACCGGGCACACCTTCCCGCCCGAACCCGACAGCTAACCTCGCAGGCGTGCCGGAGGGAATTCTCAACCGTGCACGAACTTCGTTCGCGCCATGGCCGCCGCAACTCCTCGCGCGCTGCCGGCACTGTCGCACTGTCTCTGGGTCTCTGCCTCTGCGCCGGGCAGCTGGTCACCGCGTCACCCGCCGCGGCTGCCAGCACCACCCCGGTCATCAAGGTCGCCAGCACCACCACGGCTTCGGCCGCGGCGGCGACGGTCACGCCCAGGCTGTCTGCCAAGGCCAACACCCGGAACCTCAAGTGGGGTTCCACGCTCAAGGTGACCGCGAAGGTCATCGACCCGCGTACCGGCAAGATCGCCAAGGGCACGGTCCGTCTTCAGGGCTATGTCGGTGGCAAGTGGCGTACGTGGGACACCGAGTCCGTCAAGAACCAGAACGGGACGGTCACCCTCAAGTACGCGCCGAAGAACACGTACAAGGTACGGACGATCTTCAACGGCTCGGGCTACAAGACGGTGACCACCGTCAAGACCA
This sequence comes from Actinoplanes lutulentus, assembly GCF_003259845.1. Lineage (GTDB taxonomy): Bacteria > Actinomycetota > Actinomycetes > Mycobacteriales > Micromonosporaceae > Actinoplanes > Actinoplanes lutulentus. The sequence continues at coordinate 82,572 of NZ_QLMJ01000004.1, read as the reverse complement.
CGGTGAAGGTCAAGGCCAGTGGCGCCAAGATCCTCGCCGAGGCCAAGAAGCACAAGGGCGCGCTCTACAAGTACGGCGCGTCCGGCCCCAAGCGTTTCGACTGCTCGGGGTTCACGAAGTACGTCTACAAGAAGGCAGCCGGCAAGTCGCTGCCGCACAAGGCGAACTCGCAGCAGAGCTACGGCAAGAAGGTCGCCAAGAGCAACAAGAAGATCGGTGACCTGATCGTCTTCCGTAACGGCTCGTACGGGTACCACGCCGGCATCTACGCCGGTAACGGTTACGTCTACGACTCGCCGCACACCGGCGCCCGGGTCGGCAAGCACAAGATCTGGAACTCGAACTACGTCGTGCGCCGCCTTGTCGCCTGATCTATCAGAACAGGCACCAGCAGGACAGCGCAGTAAGTAAGGAAAGACCGGCGGCGGCATGGTGGTGCCGTGGCTGAGATCACGCCTGTGGGGTGTGGCCCGATCCTGGGTCACGCCCCACAGGCGTTTCTGCTTCGGTACGCGTTGCCGAAAGGCCTCCACTGTGCTCCACCGGAGGCCTCCCTTTTCCTCCACCTAGGTGGTTCAGGGGCCACTCCCACACTGTGAACGGGGAGATATCGGACCTGTTGTGCTCGATGTCGGAAACCAGACCCCGTTGATCATGGTCGGGCCCTCCACTTCGGCCCACCGCCTTTGACCAGGAACTACGTCCGCGAAAAGGCCTCGCGAGCGACCTCATTCGGGTTGCAGGTGGAGGGAAGTGGAGTAGAGTGGGGCGCAGTGGCAGGGCCGAGGAACCGACCTGGGACTGCCGGCCCGAGTTGACAGGCGAGACCGTTCCACCGCGAAGGGACGCGACGCCAAGGCAAGGGGGGTTGGGCCGATGTTCCTCGGCACACACACCCCGCGCCTGGACGAAAAAGGCCGGCTGATCCTCCCGGCGAAGTTCCGTGATGAGCTGGCGGGAGGTGTCGTGATCACCAAAGGGCAGGAACGCTGTCTGTACGTGTTCCCGATGCCGGAGTTCCAGCGCATCGCCGGTCAGCTGCGTGAGGCGCCGGTGACGAACAAGGCGGCCCGGGCTTACAGCCGGGTGTTCTTCGCCAGCGCGCACGACGAGGTTCCCGACAAGCAGGGCCGGGTCACCATCCCGGCGCACTTGAGGGAGTACGCGAGCCTCGGCCGCGACCTCGTGGTGATCGGTGCGAGCACCCGGGTCGAGATCTGGGACAAGCAGTCCTGGGATGACTACCTCATGGCGAGCGAGGAAGACTTCGCCGACATCGAGGAGGGGGTGCTGCCCGGCGGACTGTAAGGCGTGGCACCTCGGTGGGCCGCTGTGCGGTCCGGACGCCACTGCCGCCGTACTGCGAGATCTCCAGCCGCTCCCGCTCCTGGCGCCTCTTCCCCGGCGCCAGGCGCGTGTCCGGGGCTGGCCTTCCTGTCAGGGAAAGGCCCGCACAGGACAGAGCGGATGGGGATCTGGCGGTACGGACTGGCGGCCGGGCCGGCGAGAACGGCCGAAGTACAAGGCAACACCAGGGTGCTACGTGAACGGGCAGGGCTATGGGGGTCAATATGGGGGAGCCGCGAGGCACACACGTGCCGGTGCTGCTCGAGCGCTGTCTTGAGCTGCTCGCCCCGGGTCTCACCTTGCCGGGCGCCGTTCACGTCGACTTCACGCTGGGTCTCGGCGGGCACGCCGAGGCAGTCCTGGAGCGGTTCCCGGATGTGGTCCTCATCGGACTCGACCGGGACACCGAGGCGCTCGCTCACGCACGTCACCGGCTGATCCGTTTCGGTGATCGCACACACCTCGTGCACGCCGTTTACGACGAGCTTCCCCGGGTACTGGGCGAGCTCGGCATTCCCATGATCCACAGCGGACTGTTCGATCTCGGTGTCTCCTCGTTGCAGCTGGACGAGGCGGACCGCGGTTTCGCGTACTCGCAGGACGCCCCGTTGGACATGCGGATGGACCAGTCGCGGGGTGCGACCGCCGAGGACGTGGTCAACGGGTACGAGCCGGGTGAGCTGGTTCGCATCCTCCGGCAGTACGGCGAGGAGAAGTTCGCGCCACGGGTGGTCTCGGCGATCGTCCGGGAACGGCAGAAGGTCCGGATCACCTCGACGGCTCGCCTGGCCGAACTGGTGAAGGACGCGATCCCCGCCGCCGCGCGCCGAACGGGTGGAAATCCCGCAAAAAGGACCTTCCAGGCACTACGCATTGAGGTCAACGCCGAACTGGACGCTCTTGAGGGTGCGGTTCCGGCTGCTTTGGATGCGTTGGCGCCCAAGGGCCGGCTTGTGGTGATGAGTTATCAATCGTTGGAGGACAGGATCGTGAAGCGCGCCCTTGCCGCGAGGTCGCGCAGCACCGGGCCGATCGACCTTCCGGTCGAGCTTCCCGGTACCGGTCCGACGCTGAAGCTGCTGACCCGGGGGTCGGAGCTGCCCAGCGAGGCGGAAGTGGCGGAGAACCCGAGGGCAGCCTCGGTGAAACTGCGCGCGGTGGAACGGATCGACGAGCAGGACCAGACATCGGGGACCGGCCGCGAACGGTCCCGACTGTCAACGCGCGGGAAACAAGGGCGGTTACGCCCGGGGGCGAACGAGGGGGAGGGGTGAGCATGAGCGAGCGATTCGAAGCGCCGCGGTCGGGGGGCCGTGCGGCGTCCCGTGACACGGGCACCCGGGGGGTGAGCCGGACCAGCCGCGCCCGGGAGACCGAGTCGGTACGCACAACGCGCCGCGGCAAGCCGGAGGCCGACGGCACCGCAGCGCTCGCACTCGAGGTGACCGAGCTGTCGGTGACAGCGGCCGAGCCGTCCACCACGGGCCGTCCGCGGCTCTGGGTGGCGCCGCCGCTGCCGATGCGGGCACCGCGTGCGACGTTCGCCGCGTCCGTGATCGCCCTGGTGCTCGTCGGCGTGCTCGGCATCCTCCTGATCAACACGAAGACGATGGAACAGTCCTTCCGGCTCAACGCGCTCCAGAAGGAGCAGGCGACCCTCGACAAGCAGCAGCAGAGCCTGGAGCAGCAGCTCATCCAGGCGTCCAACCCGGGCAACCTGCACGCCGCGGCTCGACGGCTCGGCCTGGTCATGGCGGAGTCGCCGGCGATGATCCGGCTTCCGGACGGCAAGATCAGCCGGATTCCGACGCCGGGCCGGGGCCAGCCGGGCGTCACCGCTCAGGGCGGTCTTGAGAAGGCCGGCACCGCTACCGCGGGCGCTGGGCAGTAACCGACCATGTCGCCGCGAGCAGACGACGAGACACCGCGCCGGGGTACGCAGCCCCGGCGCGGTGCGTCGCGGGACCTCCCCGCCGAGGAGCCCGAGGAGAACCCGGGCCGCCGTGGCCGCTCCAGCATCGGTGACGCCCGCGCGTACACCCCGCGCGGACGGACCGTGGCCGAGCGGGGCCGGGCGCCGCGCTCCGGGCGGAACGCCGACCCGTTCCGGCCGGCTCTGCAGGTGCTGGACGGCGGCGAGACGCCGTCCCGGGCCCGTGGCCGCAAGCCGGTGGACGACAAGGACCCGGCGGAGGCCAGGGACAAGGACACCGCCCGCCGCGCCGAGGCCAGGGACAAGGACGCCGGCCGTCGCGCTGAGGCCAGGACCAAGGACACCGCCCGGCGCACCGAGGCGCCACCGCGGGCTCGTGAGCGCAAGCCGGCCGGCGGCGACACCGAGCCGCGCACTCGTGGCCGTGGTGACGGTGTTCGCGTTGCCCAGGACGACGGGGTGGGTGGACGCCGGACTCCGCGGGACCGTGCTGTCCCCCGTACCCAAAAAAGGCCGCCCGCGCGACCGAAGCGTCCGGAGAAGAGGGTGGCGGCAGAGCCGCCGAAGCTCGCGAGCGGGACCCGGCGGCTGCGACTCGGTACGGTGCTGGCGCTCTCGCTGTTCGTCACGATCGGCGTGCGGCTCGTGGTGCTGCAGGTCGCGACGTCCCCGGAGGAGGCCGCCAGTCTGCTCGCGCTGCGGGAGCGGCGGCTGAGCACTGTCGAGCTTCCCGCGCCGCGAGGCAGCATCCTGGACAGCTCCGGCGCGGTGCTGGCGCACAGTGTCGAGGCGCGGTACGTCTACGTCGACCCGGAGAACGCGAAGCTCCAGAAGAAGATCCCGGAAGTCGCCGCGCAACTGGCGCCGCTGCTCCGTGTGCAGCAGTCCAAGCTGATCGAGCTGATGCAGCGCAAGCAGTCGCTGGGTCGCTGGCTGAAGTTCCGGTACCTCGCTCGCGGCGTCGACGTCGGGGTTGCCGACAAGATCGTGAGCATGAAGCTCCCGGGCATCTACACGCACAGCGACGAGCGGCGCGACGTGCCCGGCAAGGACCTCGCGGCGAACCTGATCGGCTTCACCGGCGACGACCACCACGGCCTGGAAGGCCTCGAAGCGCGGTACGACGAACTGCTGCACGGCACCGACGGCAAGCGCGTCTTCGAGGTCGGCAAGGGCACCCTGGGCGCGGCGATCCCGGGCGGGTACGAGCAGTTCACCGCCGCCAAACCGGGCAACTCGCTGCAGCTCACCATCGACCGCGACGTGCAGTACGAGGTGCAGCGCATCCTCGACGCCGAGGCGGAGAAGAAGAAGGCGACGGTGGCCGGTGCCGTGGTGCTCGACGCGCGGACCGGCGAGGTGCTCGCCCAGGCGAGTTACCCGGCCTACAACGCGGCGAAGCCGGAGGACTACGACTCGCAGGAGCGGATCGACGTGCCGACCAGCGTCGTCACCGACCCGGGCTCCAGCCACAAGGCGTTCATCTTCGGCGCGGCCCTGCAGGAGGGTCTGATCACGCCGGACTCGACACTCAAGATCGGCCCCGGTCTGGAGCGAGGTGGCGAGGACTTCAAGGACTCCCACCCGATGGACAAGGGCACCGAGATGACCATGCCCGGTCTGCTCGCGCTCTCCTCCAACGTCGGCACGATCCTGATCGGGGACATGCTCGGCAAGGAGAAGATCTACGCGTACCAGCAGAAATTCGGGCTGGGCTCGGCGACCGGCGAGGGCATGCCGGGTGAGGCCGAGGGCCTGCTGCTGAAGCCGGAGGAGTGGAGCGGTTCGGCGTCCGGCTCGGTGCCGATCGGCCACAGTGTCTCGGCCACGCTGATCCAGATGGCGGCGGCGTACGGCGCGATCGCCAACGACGGCACCTACATCCAGCCGCAGCTGATCAAGTCGACAATCTCCGGTGTGGACGGCAAGGTGACCCCGGCCGCCGAGCCGGAGACGCACAAGGTGCTCGACCCGCAGGTCGCCTCGCAGCTGCGGACCTTGATGGAGGCCGTAGTCGACACGAAGGGGGGCACCGGTGGCGCCGCCGCGGTGACCGGCTATCGGGTCGCCGGCAAGACCGGCACCGGCAAGATGCTCATCGACGGGCAGTACACCAGTCACAACGCCAGCTCGTTCATCGGCATGGCGCCCGCCGACAACCCGCGGTACGTCATCGCCGTGTCGATGGACGTCGCCACCGGCAGTGGCGGTGAGGTGGCGGCGCCATCCTTCAGCGAGATGATGTCGTACACCCTGCTTCATTACCGTGTGCCACCGTCCGGTACGAAGCAGCCGACCTTCAAGATCCATCCATGAACCCATGCCGCATGGCGTTGACGGGAACCTGTGCGGCACCGGGTAGGGTCTGACGCCGTGTCAGGCATTCCCCGACCCATGAACGTCACGCCGGTCCCGTTGAGCCAGCTCGCAGAGCTGATCAGCGCGGATGCGGCGGGCGGTGACATCGATGTCACTGGGGTCACTCACAGTAGCGGGGCCGTGCGCCCCGGCGACCTTTACGCCGCGCTGCCCGGTGCGAACCGGCATGGCGCCTCATTTGTCGGGTCCGCTGCCGCATCGGGGGCGGTGGCTGTCCTGACCGATTCTGATGGGCTGGCGCCGGCTCTCGAAGCCGGCTTGCCGGTACTCGTCGTCGACGATCCCCGGGCGGTGCTCGGCGCGGTCTCGGCGGCGATCTACGGGGAGCCGTCGCGGCGGCTCACCATGATCGGGGTGACCGGGACGGCGGGCAAGACGTCCACGTCCTATCTCGTGGAGGCCGGGCTGCGTGCGGCCGGGCTGGTCACCGGGCTGGTCGGGACGGTGGAGACGCGGCTCGACGACTTCGTCGTCAAGAGCGTGCGGACCACGCCGGAGGCGACTGATCTGCAGGCGATTCTCGCGGCCGGGGTCGAGCGCGGGGTGACCGCCGTGGTGATGGAGGTTTCCAGTCACGCTCTTGTCATGGGGCGGGCTGACGGGATCGCTTTCGCGGCTGCCGGTTATACGAACTTCGGGCAGGATCACCTGGATTTCCATCCGTCGTCCGAAGAGTATTTCGAGGCTAAAGCTCGACTTTTTGACGGTAGAGCGGCTGTTGAGGTTCTTAACTACGACGACGATGCGGTTATGCGCTTAAATCGCGACAAGTCGGTCACTTACTCTGCTTCCGGGAATGTCGGGGCGAGCTGGTGGGCCTCTGACGTGCGGCCGGCCGCCTTCGGGCAGCTCTTCACCGCTCACGGCCCGGACGGCGTCACCGTGGAGACCGGAGTGGCCCTTCCCGGGCTTCACAACGTCGCCAACGCGCTGCTGGCCCTCGCGCTGCTGTCCGGGGCCGGCATCGACCCCGTGGTCGCCGGTGAGGGAATCCTGGCGTGCAAGGGCGTGCCCGGCCGGCTCGAACAGGTCGACGCCCCCGGCGAGATCCTCGGCGTTGTCGATTACGCCCACAAGCCGAACGCGATCGTGGCCGCTCTGGCGGCGCTGCGCGAGCTCGCCGGGGTCCGGGGCGGGCAGCTGATCTGCGTGATCGGGGCCGGCGGGGACCGGGACAAGGGCAAGCGTCCGTTGATGGGCGAGGCCGCCGCACACGGCTCGGACCTGGTCATCGTGACTGACGACAATCCGCGTACCGAAGATCCGGGGTTGATCCGGGCCGCCGTGCGTGAGGGTGCTCTGTCGTCTGCCGGAGCCGCCAAGGTCATCGAGATCGGCGGGCGGCGGGCGGCGATCGACGAGGCCGTGCGGCTGGCGTCGGCCGGTGACGTGATCGCGGTGCTGGGCAAGGGCAACGAGCAGGGCCAGGAGGTCGGCGGCGAGGTGCTGCCGTTCGACGACCGCATCGAGCTGGCAGCTGCTTTGGGAGCCGCTTTGGGAGGCCGTTCATGATCCCCATGACTCTCGGCGAGATCGCCACGATCGTCGGTGGCCGGGTTTCACCGGTGTCTTCGGCGGATGACGTCGTCACCGGTGCTGTCGAGTACGACTCCCGCAAGGTCGGCCTCGGTGGTCTCTTCGTCGCCTTCGACGGTGAGAAGGTGGATGGTCACTCCTACGCTGCCGGTGTCGTCGCGGCCGGCGCCGCCGGTGTGCTCGGCACCAAGGAGACCGGCGTGCCGACGGTTGTCGTCACCGACCAGCTGGAAGCTCTCGCCAAGCTGGCCCGGGTCGTTGTCGGCCGGCTGGACAAGCTGACCGTCGTCGGGCTCACCGGCTCGTCCGGGAAGACCACGACCAAGGACTACATCGGGCAGCTTCTCGCCCGTCTCGGGCCGACCGTTGCTCCGGCCGGATCGCTCAACAACGAGCTCGGGTTTCCGTACACGGTGTTGCAGGCGACCGCCGAGACCCGCTTCCTGGTGCTGGAGATGGGCGCCCGGGGTGTGGGGCACATTCGCTATCTGACCGATATCGCCCGCCCGCGGATCGGCGTGGTGCTCAATGTGGGCGCAGCGCACATCGGGGAGTTCGGGTCGGTGGAGGGGACCGCTCTGGCCAAGGGCGAGCTGGTCGAGTCGTTGTCGGCCGACGGGGTGGCGGTGCTGAACGCCGATGATCCCCTGGTGGCCGGGATGGCGGAGCGGACGTCGGCGCGGGTTGTCTCCACCGGGGAGGCGGCGGCTGACGTGCACGCGGCTGACGTGACGCTGGATTCCGAAGGCCGAGCCACATATTCGCTGAAATTTGGTGGAAAATCGGGCGAAGTCCGGTTGGCCGTTGTCGGCCGGCATCAGGTCTCCAACACCCTGGCCGCTGCCGCCGTGGCGCTCTCCGCCGGCATGGACTTCGACGATCTCACCGCGGCCCTCGGCGAGGTGGGCATCGTCTCCGGCCGCCGGATGGACGTCTTCCAGAATCCGGCCGGCGTGACGGTCATCGACGACTCGTACAACGCCAACCCCTCCTCGACGTCGGCCGCGCTGCGCGCCCTGGCGTCGATGGGCGCCGAACGCCGCACCACCGCCGTCCTCGGCTTCATGGCCGAGCTCGGCGAGTACGAGATCTCCGGGCACAACGACGTCGGCCGGCTCGCCGCCGAACTCGGTGTGGACCGGCTGATCGCGGTAGCCGGGAACGCCCGTCCGATCCTGGACGGCGCCGCTACCGTGAGCGGCTGGAGCGGCACCGCGTACTTCGCCGCCGACCAGGCCGCCGCCATCGAGATTCTGCGAAAGGACCTGCGCGCCGACGATGTCGTGCTGGTCAAGGGTTCCCGGTACCGGACATGGGACGTCGCCGACTGGCTGCGTCTCGGGGAGGTTCAGCCCACGTGAGGGCAGTAATCGTCGCGGCCGCGGTCGCCTTTCTCATCTCGCTGTTCGGCACCCCGATCGCGATCAAGGTCTTCTCGGCGCTCAAGGCCGGACAGCCGATCCGCACCATCGGCCCGCAGAGCCACCTCGGCAAGCGGGGCACCCCCACGATGGGCGGCGTGGCGTTCATCCTTGCCACGGTTTTCGCGTACGTGGCAGGTCATCTGGCGCTGACGACCCTGCCGGACCGGCAGATCGCCCAGGAGAAGCCGACCATGACCGCCCTGGTCCTGCTCGGTCTGTTCGTCTTCTGCGGCGCCGTCGGCTTCCTCGACGACTTCCTGAAGGTCCGCAAGAAGAACTCGGACGGTCTCAGCGCCAAGGGCAAGCTCCTCGGCCAGCTGCTGATCGGTACCGGCTTCGGCATCGCGGCACTCAACTTCCCGAGCACCAACGGGCAGACCGTGGCGAGCGAGCACATCTCGTTCATCCGCGACGTCAGCTGGCTGGACGTCGGCAAGGTCGGCTCGGTCATGGTCTTCGTCTTCGTCATCATGGCGATGTCGAACGGCGTGAACCTCACCGACGGCCTGGACGGTCTCGCCACCGGCGCGTCGATCCTGGTGCTCGGCGCGTACTCACTGATCGGCTTCTGGCAGTACCGGCACTGGTGCGGTGACGACAACTACCGCAGCACGAGCGCGTTGACCGAAGCGCACTGTTATCAGGTCCGCGACCCCTTGGAGATCGCGATGATCTCCGCGGCGGCAGCAGCCGCGTGCGTCGGCTTCCTCTGGTGGAACACCAACCCGGCCCGCATCTTCATGGGCGACACCGGTGCGCTCGCCCTCGGCGGCCTCATCGGCGGCCTGGCGGTGGCCACCCGCACGACGCTGCTCTCGGTCATCATCGGCGGCCTCTTCGTCATCATCACGATGTCGGTGGTCATCCAGATCATCTCGTTCAAGACCACCGGTAAACGTGTGTTCCGCATGTCACCGCTCCAGCACCACTTCGAACTGGCCGGCTGGAGCGAGGTCAACATCGTGGTCCGCTTCTGGATCATCGCCGGCATCTGCGCCGCGATCGGCCTGGGCCTCTTCTACAGCGACCACCTCGCGGTCATGGGCTGAAAACCCTTTCTTGGGTACGCGTGACCGCACTCCCGCCCCTCGGTCGTGTCCCGTACCGAGGGCCGGGGGTGACGGGGAACAATCGCGACACGCCCGGGATGTGACCGTCCGGCATGTGGACATCGGACGATGATGGGGTCATGGCGGACGACCGTATTCACAAGGCCCGCCCGTCGCTGAGCCGGCAGCTGATGCCCGCGGTGCACGGGCTGCTGGCTCGACCCCTCTCGTCCTACTACCTGCTGATCGCCAGCTCCGGCCTGCTGCTGCTGATCGGGCTCACCATGGTGTTCTCGGCGACCAGCGTGAAGGCGTTCGCGGCGAGCGGGAACGCCTTCGCGGACATCTCCAGCCAGGCTGTCTACGCGCTGCTGGGGCTCGTCGGGTTCTGGGTGTGCCAGCGGTTGCCCGCGCAGACCCTGCGGACGCTCGGCAAATACATCATGGGCATCGCCATCGTTCTGCTGGTGATCCTCGCGGTGCTGCACGCGCTGGCGTCGGCGAAGATCGGCAAGGGCTCGATCGGCCCGATCAAGGCCGAGCTGAACTGGCTGTACTTCGGGCCGGTCAGCCTGCAGCCGGGTGAGCTCGCGAAGGTCGGCATGGTGCTCTGGGGTGCCGACGTGATCGCCCGCAAGGGTCCGAAACTGGGGCACTGGCGTGAGCTGGCGATGCCGCTGTTCCCGGTGATCGGGCTGCTGTTCGTGCTGGTCGGTTACAACGACCTCGGCACCATGCTGGTGCTGCTCTCCCTGATCGTCGGCCTGCTCTGGGCGGCGGGCGTACGGATGAGGTTCTTCGCCGCGCTCGGAGTGCTCGGCCTCGCCGGTGTCGGTCTGCTGATCGCCGCGGCGTCCCGGGGCGCCGGTTCCGGCACCGCGGGGGAGCCGAACTATCGCCTGGAGCGGCTCACCAGCTTCCTCACGCCGCTGGACAAGTGTGACCCGAACGGCACCTGCTACCAGATCATCCAGGGCCGCTCGGCGATCTTCGAGGGCGGCTGGTTCGGCGTCGGGCTGGGCAAGGGCGCGCTCAAGTGGGGCTGGGTGCCGGAGGCCGACAACGACTTCATCTTCGCGATCGTCGCCGAGGAGTTGGGCGTGGTCGGCTGTGCCGTGGTGCTGGCGTTGCTGTCCGTGCTGGCGTACACCGGGTTCCGCATCGCGCGGCGCTCCAGCGACCCGTTCCGGCGGCTCGCGGCGTCCGCGATCACCACGTGGCTGGTCGCCCAGGCCGTGATCAACATGGGTGGGGTGGTCGGGCTGCTGCCCATCACCGGCCTTCCGCTACCGTTCATCTCCGCAGGTGGAACCGCTCTGGTGGTGACTCTGGCGGCGATCGGCATGCTGGCGTCGTTCGCCCGGGCGGAACCCGACGCGGCGCGAGCGCTGAACGCCCGTCCGACCCCGAGATGGGTACGACTAGTGTGGGCCCCGCTGCCGCCGCTGCCCCCGCCGCGGCGCACGGGTTCGGCGCGTCCGCCGGCCCAGAAAAAGCCTGTCGGTGCGGGGGACGGAAGGAGACGGTGAGATGAGCTCGCTGCGGTCGGTCGTGCTTGCCGGCGGAGGCACCGGAGGGCACATCTATCCGCTGCTCGCCTTCGCCGACGCGTTACGACGCCACTTCCCGAACATTCGGATCACCACGCTGGGCAGCCCGAAGGGCATGGAGAACACGCTCATCCCGGCGGCCGGTTACGACCTGCGCTCGATCCCGGCGTTCCAGCTTCCCCGGTCGCTGAACCTGGACCTGCTGCGCACGCCGGACCGGATGTACAAGTCCGCGCACGCGGCCGGCGAGATCATCGACGAGGTGCAGGCCGAGGTGGTCGTCGGATTCGGCGGTTACGTGTCGGTGCCGGCGTACCTGGCGGCCTGGCGGCGCGAGCTGCCGATCGTGATCCACGAGGTGAACGTGCCGCCGGGTGTCGCGAACCGGATGGGCATGAAGTTCACCAAGCGGATCGCGGTGGGCTTCCCGCACCAGCTGGAGCAGGCCGAGTCGCTGCGCAACGCCCGGCTGGTCGGCGTACCGCTGCGGACCGGCATCACGCACATGGACCGGCCGGCGCTGCGCCCGCAGGCTCTGTACCACTTCGGGCTGCGCCCGGACCTGCCGGTGCTCTTCGTCTCCGGTGGCTCCTCCGGCGCTCGTACGGTCAACCTGGCGGTCGCTGCGGCCGCCAAGCGGCTCGCGCACGCCGGCATCCAGGTGCTGCACGTGCAGGGCGGCCGCAACGACCCGTTCGAGGTGCCGAACGACCTGCCCGTCCCGTACGTGGTGGTGCCGTACCTCTCCGAGATGGAACTCGGTTATGCGGCCGCGGACCTGATGCTCTGCCGGGGCGGGGCGATCACGGTGGCCGAGACCACGGCGCTCGGCATGCCGGCCGTCTACGTGCCGTACCCGTTCAGCAACCAGGAACAGCGCCGCAACGCGCTGCCGGTGGTGGAGTCGGGTGGCGGCCTGCTCGTGGACAACAGCGAGCTGACCCCGGACTGGATCGAACGCAACATCATCCCGCTGGCCCGGGACCGGCAGCGGCTCGCCGGGATGGGCGCCGCCGCGGCCCGGTACGGACGCCGGGACGGCGACGAGGCGCTGCTGCGCTACGTGCTCGAAGCGGTCGGCTGATGCATCTCATCTTCGTCAAGGGAGTTAAATCGTGAGCACGGCGGAGTTGAGTCCGGCCGGTGAGTTGACCGCCGAGGACCTGGGCAGCGTGCACCTGATCGGCATCGGTGGGGTCGGCATGGCCGGCCTGGCCCGCCTGCTGCTGACCCGTGGTGTGCCGGTCTCCGGCAGTGAGCTGCGCGAGTGGCCTGCCCTGGCGGCCCTGCGGGCTCTCGGTGGCACCGTGCACATGTCGCACGTGGCGTCGAACCTGGACGGTGTGGACACGGTCGTCTACTCGACCGCGATCCCGCAGGACCACATCGAGCTCGCCGAGGCGCGCCGCCGCGGTCTGCGGGTGCTGCACCGCTCCGAGGCCCTCGCGACGGCCATGACGAACCGGCAGAGCATCGCGATCGCCGGTACCCACGGCAAGACCACCACCACCTCGATCATGACGGTGATCCTGCAGCACGCCGGGCACGACCCGTCCTTTGTGATCGGTGGCGAGATCTCCGCGGCCGGCGCGGCCGGGCACCACGGCAGCGGGCCGCACTTCGTGGTCGAGGCGGACGAGAGCGACAAGTCGTTCCTGATCTACCGGCCGCACGTCGCGATCATCACGAACATCGAGGGCGACCACCTCAACAACTGGGGCGACCTGGAGTCGCTGAAAGCCGGTTTCCTCCAGTTCGGCGGACTCGCCGACGGGTTCGTGGTGACCTGCGCGGACGGGCCGGGCACCGAGGAGCTGATCGCTGATCTGCGGGCGGCCGGCAAGACCGTCTACACGTACGGCGAGGCTGAGGGCGCCGATCTGCGGATCAGCGAGATCGTCTCCTCGACCAGCGGCGTGCGGTACCAGGCGGAGCTGGACGGCAAGCCGCTCGGCGAGCTGAAACTGGCGCTGCCCGGCAAGCACATGGGCCTGAACAGCGCGGCCACCGTGCTGACCGCCCTGAAGCTCGGCCTGCCGCTGGACAAGGTGACCGAGGCCCTGGAGTCGTTCCCGGGTGTGCGCCGCCGGTTCGAGCGCAAGGGTGTCGCCGCGGGCGTGCGGGTCTACGACGAGTACGCGTACCACCCGACGTCGGTGAAGGCCGCTCTGCGGACGCTGCGCGAGGTGGCCGGCGACGGCCGGCTGCTCGTGGTCTTCCAGCCGTACCGGGTGTACCGCACCCGCGACCTTCAGGCCGAGCTGGCCGAGGGTCTCGCGGTCGCCGACGAGGTGATCTGCATGGAGGTCTTCGGTCCGGGGGAGACCCGCGGGCCGGGCGAGGGTGGCCGGGCGCTGACCGCGGCGATCGACCTCGCGGACGACCGCAAGGTCTTCGTGCCGGACTGGGACGACGTGCCCGCCGAGGTGGTCCGCCGCAGCCGTCCCGGCGACGTGGTGGTCACGATGGGCGCGCCGCCGATCTCGCTGATGGGTGACGAGCTGCTGGCCGCGCTCGCCGAGGCGGACCAGCAACCCGACCTGGCGGGGTAGCAGTGGCGGGCGGGGGCAACCGCAACTGGCGCCTGGTACGCGCGGACACCGACGCCGTGCCGTCGTCGGCACGCCGGTTCATGGCCCGGGCACGTCAGCGCAAGCTGCGGGCCGCGATGCCGTGGATGGTCGCCGCCGGTGTGCTCCTGGTCGCCGGTGGCCTGGTCTGGCTGGTCTACGGCACCTCGGTGCTGGGTGTGCGCGAGGTCGACGTGGTCGGCGCCGAGCTGCTCTCCGCGGAGCAGATCCGCGCGGCCGCCGCGATCGAGCCGGACCGCCCGCTGGCCCGGGTCGACCTGGGCGCGGCGAGCGCCCGGGTACGCGGCCTGCCGGCGGTGGACCGGGTACTGATCAACCGCAGCTGGCCGTCGACCGTGGTGATCGAGGTCGTCGAACGGGTGGCGGTGGCCGCGGTGCCGGCCAAGCAGGGCTTCATCCTGATCGACGACGAGGGTGTGCCGTTCCGGGCCGTGGCGGAGCAGCCGGCCGGCCTGCCGCTGGCGCGTCTCTCGGCGCCGGGGCCGCTGGACACGAACACCGGTTCGGCGCTGACCGTGCTGGGCGCTCTCAGTGACGAACTTCGCAAACAACTCGTCGCCGTGGCCGTCCCCTCGCCGGTGCAGATCCGGTTGGAGTTGCGGAAGGGTCGTGTCGTCATCTGGGGCGACGACACGAAAAGCGACGAAAAGAGCAAAGTAGCGACCGAACTGCTCGGCCAGAAGGGCGAGGAGATCGACGTCAGCGCTCCGACGGTCGTGACGATCAGGTAGAAATCCGGTTAACCGGACAAGCCCGCAGAAACGGAACAATACGTCTAAGGTTACGGGTGAGTCGGATACTCGCCACGTAAGCGGACGCGACACGCCGTCCAGGGTCTTTGGTCGCAGCGAGATGTTTGCTTACGTTGCGTCGAGAGGTTTGAGTAGTTGACATAACTCTAGACCTCTAGTAGAGGGTGAGGGTTTCCTCGCCCTCCCTTGTACGGCAGCGAATGTTGAAGTGCGGTTCTTGGGCCGCAGGGGCCGTCGACATTCGACCACCCTGGAAGGGAAGGCTGGACACCGATGACACCACCACACAACTACCTTGCGGTCATCAAGGTCGTCGGTATCGGCGGCGGCGGCGTTAACGCCGTGAACCGCATGATCGAGGTCGGGCTGAAAGGCGTCGAGTTCATCGCGATCAACACTGACGCCCAGGCGTTGCTGATGAGCGATGCCGACGTGAAGCTCGACGTCGGCCGCGAGCTGACCCGGGGCCTCGGCGCCGGCGCACAGCCCGAGGTCGGCAAGAACGCCGCCGAGGACCACCGGGACGAGATCGAAGAGGTGCTCAAGGGCGCCGACATGGTCTTCGTCACCTGTGGCGAGGGCGGCGGAACGGGCACGGGCGGCGCGCCCGTGGTCGCGAACATCGCGCGCAAGCTCGGCGCTCTCACCATCGGCGTGGTCACCCGCCCGTTCTCGTTCGAGGGCAAGCGGCGCCAGGTCCAGGCCGAGGCCGGCATCGACGAGCTGCGCAACCAGTGCGACACGCTCATCGTCATCCCGAACGACAGGCTGCTCGCGCTCGGCGACCGCGGCATCTCCATGATGGACGCGTTCCGCCAGGCCGACCAGGTCCTGCTCTCCGGTGTTCAGGGCATCACCGACCTGATCACCACGCCGGGTCTGATCAACCTGGACTTCGCGGACGTGAAGAGCGTCATGAGCAACGCGGGAAGCGCGCTCATGGGCATCGGCAGCGCGCGCGGCGACAACCGCGCGGTCGAAG
Source organism: Actinoplanes lutulentus (assembly GCF_003259845.1). GTDB lineage: Bacteria > Actinomycetota > Actinomycetes > Mycobacteriales > Micromonosporaceae > Actinoplanes > Actinoplanes lutulentus. The sequence continues at coordinate 67,029 of NZ_QLMJ01000004.1, read as the reverse complement.
CGGCCGAGCGTGCGATCTCCAGCCCGCTGCTGGAGCAGAGCATGGACGGTGCACGGGGCGTGCTGCTCTCCATCGCCGGTGGCTCGGACCTCGGTCTGTTCGAGATCAACGACGCGGCGCAGCTGGTCACCGACGCGGCCCACCCGGACGCGAACATCATCTTCGGTGCGGTCATCGACGACGCTCTCGGCGACGAGGTGCGTGTCACGGTGATCGCGGCGGGCTTCGACGGGGGCACGCCTTCGTACAAGCCGGCCGAGCCGGTGCGCAAGGTCGTTCCGCAGCCCAGCTCGCCGCCGGTCAGCACGCCGGCCCCGGTGGCTCCGGTGCAGAACACGACCCCTCCGCCCCGTCGGGTGCTCTTCGACGATGTGGACGTGCCGGACTTCCTCAAGAACGGTTCCTGAGCACCGTCGATGGATCGTGATAGTGAAGGGCGGCGGGCCGAGCTCGCCGCCAACCTTCAGCAAGTGCTGGACCGGATCGCGCGCGCCTGTGAGGCGGCCGGTCGTCCGGCGGGCGGCGTCACCCTTACCGCGGTGACCAAGACGTACCCGGCGAGCGACGTTCTGTTGCTCGCCGGGCTCGGCGTCACCGACGTCGGGGAGAACAAAGACCAGGAAGCGGCTGCCAAGGCAGCGCAGGCACAGGCCGCTGGGGTACGCCTGCGCTGGCACTTCGTCGGCCAACTGCAGCGCAACAAGGTCAAATCCGTTGCCGGGTACGCCGATGTGGTCGAGTCGGTCGGTTCCGAGCGCCTGGCCGAGGCGCTGGGCCGGGCGGCGCAGACCCGCGAGGTTCCGCTCGACATTCTGATCCAAATCAGTCTCGACGGAGATCCATCACGTGGCGGCGTGGTTGAAGATGATCTTTGGCGGGTATCCGACACGGTGACCTCATCGGACGGTCTCCGGCTCGCCGGCGTGATGGCGGTGGCGCCACTGGGCTGGGATCCGGATCGTGCGTTCGGACGTCTGGCCGTACTGGCTGGACAGATGGGCGAACGGTATCCGGGCGCCACGACGGTCTCCGCGGGTATGAGCGGCGATCTTGAGGCGGCCGTCCGGCACGGGGCGACACACGTACGGATCGGTACATCTTTACTCGGGATGCGAAACTCGCTGCGGTAGCCTTGCGCCGGGCAGCAAACTACACAGGTGTTGTTTTACGCGACGCGCCACCAGCACGACGGCCGACGCGTCCGACGACGCAGCGTCGCAGCGGGTCGTGGGTCCGAATCGGACCCGTGTGTTCGGCTCGCACAAGGGGGGACGCGGCACGCCGAGGGGGCGCGGGCCGCACAGCGGACACGGAGGTGGGGGCATGGACGCTCGGCAGGGAGGGGCGGCATGAGCGCGTTGCGTAAGGCAGGCGTTTGGCTCGGCCTCGTCGAGGAGGACGACGACCGCGGATACGACGACCGCGGCTACCGCGAGACCTCGTACCGTGACCGCGACCGTGACCGCGACCGGGGTCGTGAGCGCGACCGGGATCGCGAGCGTTACTCCAGCGACCGGTACGCCGACGAGTTCGCCGAGGAAGACGAAGAAGAGGAGCGCGCCGTTCCGCGTGCGCGTTCCGAGCGCACCCGGCTCGACCGGGTGTCCGCGGCTCGTGCCGACCTCGAACGGGAAGAGAGCGAGCGCCTCGATCGGGCGAGCGTGCGCTCCATCACCCGGCCGCAGGCGGCATCGGACCAGGGCAACGCGCTCAGTTACTCGACCCGGGAGAACCTCGCGCTGAAGCCGCAGCCGCAGGTCCAGCCCCAGGTCCAGCCGCGTCCGGTGGAGGAGGAGCAGCGTTACCAGATCACCACGCTGCACCCCACCACGTACCGGGAGGCGCGCACGATCGGCGAGCACTTCCGCGACGGCGTTCCGGTCATCATCAATCTCACCGAGATGGATGAATCCGACGCTCGCCGCCTCGTTGACTTCGCCGCCGGGCTGGCCTTTGGTCTTCGCGGTACGATCGAGCGCGTGACCAACCGGGTTTTCCTGCTCTCACCGGCGAATGTCCAGGTCACCGCAGAGGACAAGGCCAAGATCGCTGAGGGCGGCTTCTTCACTCAGAGTTGACCCGAACGAGGGATCCGCCGAACGTGCTGTCGATCGTGTTCCAGACTCTCTATATCTTGCTGTACCTCTTCTTCATGGTGCTGCTGGCCAGATTCGTGCTGGGTGCGGTACTCCAGTACGGACGCCGATGGCAGCCCAGCCGGGGTGCGTCCGCCGGACTCGAATCGGTGTGGAGCGTCACGGATCCACCTCTCAAGGCGTTGAGGCGTGTGATCCCACCGCTGCGCATTGGTAACGTGAGTTTGGACCTGGCTTCCATCGTGCTGCTGGTTATCCTGTTCGTGCTCATGAACTTCGTGCTGGTTCCACTGATCAACACATACAGCTAGCAGCAGCCCCAACCGCGGCCGCGACTGACCCGAGGAGTTTCGATGCCGCTGACCCCGGCCGACGTGCACAACGTCGCCTTCAAGAAGCCCCCGATCGGCAAGCGGGGGTATGACGAGGAGGAGGTCGACGCCTTCCTTGACGAGGTGGAGCGCGAGCTCGCCCGTCTGATCGAGGAGAACAACGAGCTGCGCGCCCAGGTGGAGCGCGGCGGCCGGGGTGGCGCACCAGTGGCCCCGGGTGCCGATCCCCGCATGGCAGCCGAGCTCAACGACCTGAAAGCCCAGCTCGACCGTGTGCAGCGGGACAAGTCGGCAGCCGAGCAGGCTGCCCGGCAGATGCAGGCTGAGCTTGAGCAGGTCCGTGCCCAGGGCCCCGGCCCGGGTGCTGCCCAGACCGCCGCCGATGGCGAGCAGCAGGCGCTGCGCGTCCTGATGATGGCCCAGCGGACCGCCGACGACCACGTGTCGGACGCTCGCCGCGAGGCCGACAAGCTTCTCTCCGACGCTCGTTCCAAGGCGGAGGAGGTCACCCGCGAGGCGCGGGCCAAGGCCGACGCCCTCGAGCGGGACGCGCGCCAGCGGCACCAGGAGGCCATGGGCGGCCTGGACGCCAAGCGGACCGCGCTGCAGAAGCACATCGAGGAGCTGAAGCAGTTCGAGCGGGAGTACCGCACCCGCCTGAAGGCGTACCTGGAGAGCCAGTTGCGTGACCTGGACGGTCGTGGTCAGGGCCTTGAGGCCGAGCTGACCAGGGCCGACGCGGGCCGCGCTGTTGGTGGTTCGGGTGGTCTCGCCGCAGCCGGCCTCGCCGGCTCGTACGGCGGCAGCCGGACCAACTCCATCGAATCGGGTCGCTGACCGGACACCCTCCCGGTACCGCGATCGAGAACCGAACCGCGACGAGGATGAGCCATGATCGTTGCTAGTCTCCTGCTCATCCCCGTCGCGGTGTTGTTTCTCGCGTTCGGGCTGATCAACGGCTCGAGCAATCTGCTCATAGCCTCGATCGTGGTCAGCCTGCTCGTCGCGGCTGCCCTCGTTCTCGGGTTGCGCCAGACGGCCGCCCGCCGCGCCGCGGAGCAGGACAACTGGGAACGCCCAGGTCCGATGCCCGAGACGCCGTCCCGGAGCCAGCCCGATCCTGCTGATTACGCAGAGCCCGCTGAGTACCCGGAGCCCGGCCCCCAGTACTCGGAGTCCGCCGATTACGCGGATGAAGCCCAATACTCCGAGTCGGCTCAATATTCAGAGTCAGCTCAGTACTCCGGCTCCGCGCAGTACGCCGAGTCCGCGCGGTACGCCGGTGACGAGGATCCGTACCCCGAAAATTCTGCCTCGGCCGGGCCGGTGTTCGCAGCCGAATCCGGCTTCGCCGATCAGGCCGGCGCGGCCACTCCGCATGCGGGCGCCGCGGAACACTTCGACGACTCCCCGGAAGCCGCTCGCGCGGCCGGCGAACGGGACGCGGCGGACCATCTCACGGGTGAATCGGACGGCGTTCCGTCCCGTGCCGCAGACTACGCGGATTCCGACTCCAGGTCTGATTTCGGCCCCACGCCCAGTTTCGCCGACGAGCCGGCCGCGGCCGATTACGACCGTGCCGCCTCGACGATCGGCGCGGCCCGGGTGAGCGACGCCGACGACCCGCCCTGGCGGCGTCCGGGTGAGGAACGCCGCCCGGCCGAGACGGCCGATCTCGTGGACGAGGCCGACGACGAGTTCGACGAGCCGGACGACGACGACCCGGACGACGAGCCGCTGCCGCAGTCGGTGCGCCCGGCCGACGCGGTCCTGGTGGCCCGCCTGGACGCCGAGGTGCTCGTGGTCGACGGCCGCCCCCGGTACCACATGGCGGACTGCCCGCATCTGGTCGGCAGGCTCACCGAGCCGCTGCCGGTGAACGAGGCGGTCGAGCTCGGCTTCAGCCCGTGCGGCCTGTGCCGGCCGGTCGACCGGCTGGTCGCCGCCGTCTCCCAGCGATGACTCTCGATCCGGCGATGCGATGACCCCGGCCCGGCGATGTGATGACCCCGGCCTGGCGATCAAAGCCGGTCGCGCGATCAGGCCTGGCCGGCGATCAGAGCCGGTCCGGCGGTGAGGCCCGGATCGGTCGCGGTCCGGGTGCGCCCCGGCGCCGGTCGCAACAAGGTCGGCGGCCGTTACGACGGCCCGCACGGCCCCGCGGTGATCGTCGCGGTCAGTGCCCCGGCGGTGGACGGCCGGGCCACCGAGGCCGTCCGCAGAGCCCTCGCCGAGGCGCTGGGCCTGCGCCCGGCGGCGGTCGAGTTGCGGCTCGGCGCGACCAGCCGGGACAAGGTGTTCACGGTCACGGCACCGGCGGGTGAGTGGGAACAACGACTCACGGCTCTACTTCAATGACTGTTGGTAATCGGTGAGTCACGTGGGGTGTATCGTCGGTAACTCGACGGCCCGCTGACTCGTTTCAGCCGGTTTGTCGGAACCGAGTGGGATGGTGGGTTGTCGGGCCACTTCACCTTCCGTATCCTTGCCAACCTCAACGCGTGCGCGGCTGTTTCCTGCCGCGCCGTTTGTGCAGGTGGGGGAAGATCTACGGCCGGGGACCCCACCGGGCTCACGGGGTAACAGACCAAGGGACGAGGAGTCCCGCAGACCGCGGATCGCCGCGCCGGGCGCGGCCGAGGGAGCGACGATGGCCAAGGCAACCGAAGTCCGGTCCGGTTCGTCCGCTGCGGAGCGCAGCCGCAGCGAGGCGGAGACCGAGGAGATCCGGCAGGCTCTGGTCGCGCGGTTCACCGAGCTGCAGGCCGAGTACGATCAGTCGCTCAGCGAGATCACCGAGTTGCAGCGCGAGCGGGTCGCCGACTCGGCCGGGGACGACCAGGCCGATGCGGGCACCAAGACGTTCGAGCGGGAGCAGGAGATCACGCTGGCCAACAACCTGCTCGAGCGGATCACACAGGTGGAACGCGCCATCGATCGGCTCGGAGCGGGCAACTACGGTTGGTGTGAGCGGTGCGGTAACCAGATCCCGGTCGAACGACTGGCGGCGTTCCCGTCCGCGACTCTTTGTATCCCGTGCAAGCAGTTGGAGGAACGACGCTGAACGCCGACGAGCCGGTGACCGCGAGACCGCGGTTCGCCCCCCGCGCCGTGGCCGTCCTGGGCGCGACCGCGGTGATCGCCGTGGCGCTCGACCAGTGGGTCAAGCACCTCTCCACCGAGAACCTGGATCCGGGCGAGCCGGTCCGGATCCTCGGTGGTCTGGTTTATCTGTCGCTGCTGCGCAACAGCGGAGCCGCGTTCAGTTTCGGCAGTTCCTTCACCTGGGTCTTCCCGCTGATCACCATCGTGGTGGTCGGCTGGATCGGCTGGATGGCGCTGCGCCTGCGCTCGGTGCCGTGGGCGATCGCGCTCGGCCTGGTGCTCGGCGGCGCGCTCGGCAACCTGGGCGACCGGCTGTTCCGGGCGCCCAGCTTCCTGCACGGCCATGTGGTCGACATGATCAGCGTCTTCGGTCCGTACGGTGAGTACTTCGCCGTCTTCAACATCGCCGACAGCTGCCTCAGCGTCGGTGTGGTGCTCGCGGTCCTGCTGGAGCTGACCGGCCGGCAGCGTGACGGCAGCCGGCTCGTCGCCAAGAAAAAGAAGGCCGAGGAGCCAGCATGAGTCAGCGATCCCTGCCCGTCCCGGACGGGCTCCACGGCATGCGCCTGGACCAGGCCGTCTCCCGCCTCTTCGGGCTTTCCCGGACGGCCGCGGCCGACCTGGTGGAGTCCGGTGACGCGCTGGTGGACGGTGTTGCCCGGCTCAAGTCGGAGAAGGTCACGGCCGGCGCCTGGCTCGAGGTGACCCTGCCCGCGCCGGTGGCCGCGCCGACGATCGTCGCCGCGCCGGTGCACGGCATGAAGATCATCTATAGCGACGACGACATCGTCGTGGTGGACAAGCCGGTCGGTGTCGCGGCTCACCCGAGTCCCGGGTGGACCGGGCCGACCGTGATCGGCGGGCTGGCCGCGATGGGCCAGAACGTGGCGACCAGCGGTGCCGCCGAGCGGCAGGGCGTGGTGCACCGCCTCGACGTCGGCACCACCGGCCTCATGGTGGTGGCGAAGAGCGAGGTGGCGTACACCGAGCTGAAGCGGGCGTTCAAGGAGCGCGAGGTGGAGAAGCGGTACCACGCCGTGGTCCAGGGGCACCTGGATCCGTTGCGCGGCACCATCGACGCCCCGATCGACCGGCACCCGACCGCTGACTGGAAGTTCGCGGTGATGTCGGACGGCAAGCCCAGCGTGACGCACTACGACACGCTTGAGGCGTTCCGGTCGGCCAGCCTGGTGGACGTGCGGCTGGAGACCGGGCGTACCCACCAGATCCGGGTGCACTTCTCGGCGCTGCGGCATCCGTGCGTCGGTGACACGGCGTACGGTGCGGATCCCACCCTGGCCGCCCGGCTGAAACTGGACCGTCAGTGGCTGCACGCCCGCGAACTGGCGTTTGTCCACCCCCGGACGCACGATGAGGTCCGGTTCGTCAGCGACTACCCTGACGACCTGAAATACGCGCTGGACGTCCTGGAGGACGCCAGCAGCTAGCCACAGCAGTCGGGAGTGAAACGTGGGCCCCGCGCCTGGTCTGCGGGCGGTCCTCGTCAGGTTCGGGGGCGGCTCACTCCGGTCATTGATCATGACCGGAGTCGCGCTGGCGGCTATCACGGCACTGGTCTCGGCACTGATCTGGGCCGACCGCGAACTGCCCGCCGGTGAGTCGACCGGCGAGGTGGTCCGGGTCGGCGTGGTGGAGGGCCAGTCCGTCGGTGGTTACTCCGACGCGGCGAAGCACGAGGTGGAGACGCTCGGCACCTCCGGCGACACCTGGGCGCTGGTCACCCTCCGGTCGTACGCGTCACCGAGCAGCCTCCCGGCGCTGCTGGCCGGCGCGACAGTGGCCCAGGTCTACACGCGGGTGCCGCTTCCGGACGCGCGTACCCAGGTGACCCGGATCCCGGTCTATCAGCTGCCCGCCGACGTGATCGGCGGGATGCTCGCCGCCGCGGTGTCCCGCGACCAGGAGGAGGCGGAATACCTCCGGCTGAGCGAGGCGCTGAGCGGCGACGGGCGCAACGAGCGCCGCTTGCGGGCCGCCTATCAGAGCGCTGCCCGCACGGCGGCTCAGGAGGCGGCCGCGTACCGGGCCGGGTGTGACTGTGTCTTCGCGGTCGTGGTGCGTGCCGCGCCGAACGTGCTGAGCGGCCTGGCCGCGACCCCGGTGGTCCGGGTCGTCGACCCGGCGCCGGAAGTGCGCCAGCTGGACAAGGCGGAGTTCCGGCCGCCGCTGCCCGAGGAGACGGACACCGTCTCGGAACAGCCGTCGGTGCCGGCCGTGCCATCCCTCGAAGCAGGCGTTGCCTCCGCCACACCTACGCCTATACCGTCGTCGATCGAGGCCGCTGTGACATCCGCCTCACCCGAAAGTTCGACTACCGCCGCACCGCAGTCCGTATTCCCCTCCGAGGTTCCGGTTGCCGTACCCTCGGCGGCGGACGCGAGTCCTGTTCGCGACGGGTACAGCACGCCCTCCGAAGTGCCCGGCCGTTAGGTTTTCCGACCCCGAAACGTTCGGGTGGATGCACGTGCACGACCAGCGTGCCGCTATGTGATCAAGAATGACCCGAGGATGGGCGGTCGGCCGGTGGCCCGAACTGGGTCTCGTCCGTAGCCTGTCAGGGGGCGAGAACATCGCCTGAAGGCTTAGACCATCGCCGAGGATGACAATCGGGTAGGCGCAGAGAGGACGAGCCGTGGACGGGACCGAGACCGGCTGGGGCCGGCCTGCGGAACCAGCCCCGCGCTGGCGGGCGCTGCTCGACCGGGCTCGGCATGGCAACCGCAGCGAAGAGCCGGAAGAGACTCCGCAGCAGCAGGAGCCTCAACAGCAGGCGCCATGGGGCCAGCAGCAGCCAGGCCGGGGCGCGGCCCCGGTGGAGCGCCGGCCTTTCAACCCGCTCGATCCCCGGGCGCAGCAGCCCGCTCCCGAGCGCCGCGCACCGGAACCGCCGCCGGAGCAGCGCGCTGTTCCGCAGCGTCCGATCAACCCGCTCGACCCTCGCTGGCAGGCCCGGCGTGAGCCCGAGCAGCCGAGCAGCTTCTTCGAGCCGGGTGGCCGCGCTGCGCCTCCGGCGCATCAGCAGCCTCCGGCCCAACCCCCACAACCTCCGGTGCGTGATTTCGGTGCGGCCCCTTCCGGGTACGCCTCACCGGCGCGCGACTATCCGGCGAACGGGTACCCGCCGCCCGCGGCCAACGGTTACGCGGCCCCGCCGCCGGCCGGCGGCTTCGCGAACGGCTACGCCGGTGGGGCATACGCTCCGGCCGCCCAGCCTCCGCCGGCCCCGCCGGTCGTTCCGCAGGCCGCGGCACCCGTGGCACCGCCCGCCCCGCCGATGACGCCGCAGTCTCTGGCGCCGCAGTCTCTGGCGCCGCAGCCGTTGGCTCAGCAGCCTCCGGCGACGAGTGCTTATCCGCCGGCGCCGGCCGCGCCCGCGTACCCTCGCAATCCGGCCGCGCAGGGGCCGGTCGTGCCCCCGCAGGCCGCGCCGCGCATCCCCGCGCCGCAGCCGGCGCCGATCTCGCCTGCCGCCAGTGCCGCGGGCGCCCGGATCGAGTGGCGGCAGACGCGCAACGACGACGGCAGCGACCGGGCCGCCTCGGTGCTGCGCCGCAAGCTCGGCAAGCCGCGGGTGCTGGCGTTCGCCAACCCCAAGGGCGGCGTGCACAAGACCACCGCGACCGTGCTGGCCGCGGCCACCATCGGCAGCGTGCGCGGTCGTGGCGTGCTGGCCTGGGACGACAACGAGCTGCGCGGCACGCTCGGTCTGCGTGCCGGTTCGGCCCGGCACGCCCGGACCATCAAGCACCTGCTCGCCGACCTGATGCGCATCGAGAACCTGCACGGCGACGCGCTGCTCCAGGAGCTCGACGCCTATCTGCGGCACGCCTCGGACGGCTCCTACGACGTCCTCGCCGGCGAGGAGAACCCGCGCTTCGCCCAGCGGCTCGACCAGGGCACCGTGCGGCGGGTGACCGATCTGCTGCGGCGTACCCATGACGTGATCTGCGTCGACACCGGCAACAACGTGGAGAGCGTCAACTGGCAGACGGTGATGCGCACCGCCGACCAGCTGGTGATCACCACGGTGCCCCGGGAGGACGCGGCTTTCACCGCGGACTGGATGCTCGACGTGCTCGAGGAGAGCGGGATGGGCGACATGGTGGCAAACGCCGTGACGTTGATCTCGTGCCCGTCGCCGGGCCACCTGCCGCTGCTTGAGGACTTCAAGAAGCACTTCGCCACGCGGACCCGGGCGGTCGCGGTGGTGCCTTACGACCCCGCGCTCGAGGTCGGTTCCTCGATCGAGTACGGCGACCTCCAGGCCGAAACTCGACAGGCTTGGTTGCGTGCCGCGTCGACGATGCTGGAGCCGTTCGCCGAGTAATATTCTGGGCCGTCGACTTATAGGGGGGTCCGGGTGTCCGACTCGTTCGTGCATCTTCATGTTCACACTGAGTATTCGATGCTCGACGGGGCTGCCCGGATCAAGGAACTGCTCGCCGAGGCGAAACGGCTCGGCATGCCGGCCGCGGCGATCACCGACCACGGCAACATGCACGGGGCTTACGACTTCTACAGGCAGGCGAAAGCCGCGGATCTGATCCCGGTGATCGGTGTCGAGGCGTACGTGGCGCCGGAGTCGCGGCTCACCAAGAGCCGGATCAAGTGGGGTCGTCCGGAGCAGAAATCGGACGACATCTCCGGTAACGGTGCGTACACGCACATGACGATGTGGGCGCGTAACGCGGTCGGGCTGAAGAACCTGTTCCGGCTCAACTCGCGCGGCTCGATCGAGGGCCAGCTCGGTAAGTACCCGCGGATGGACTTCGACATCATCGCGGAGCACGCCGAGGGCATCATGGGCACCACCGGCTGCCCATCCGGCTCGGTGCAGACCCGGCTGCGGCTCGGCCAGTTCGACGAGGCCCTGAAATCCGCCGCGATGTACCAGGAAGCGCTCGGCAAGGACAACTACTTCCTCGAGATCATGGACCACGGTCTGTCGATCGAGAAGCGCGTCCGGGACGGCCTGCTGGAGATCAGCAAGAAGCTGAACATCCCGCCCCTGGTCACCAACGACTCGCATTACGTGCACGAGGAGCAGTCCGCGGCGCACGACGTGCTGCTGTGCGTGCAGACCGGCAGCAACGTCGCCGACCCGAACCGGTTCCGCTTCGACGGCTCCGGCTACTTCGTGAAGTCGGCCGACCAGATGCGCGCGGTGGACTCCTCCGAGGCGTGGCAGGAGGGCTGCCGGAACACGCTGCTGGTGGCCGAGAAGGTGGACACCGACGGGATGTTCACCTTCAAGAACCTGATGCCGAGGTTCCCGATCCCGGACGGGTACACCGAAGAGGAGTACTTCCGGCACACGGCGTTCGAGGGGCTGCGCGCCCGATTCCCGGCCGGCATCCCGGACACCCACGTGAAGCAGGCGGAGTACGAACTGGGTGTCATCATCCAGATGGGCTTCCCGGCGTACTTCCTCGTGGTCGCCGACTTCATCCAGTGGGCGAAGAACAACGGCATCGCGGTGGGACCGGGTCGTGGCTCGGCGGCAGGCTCGCTGGTCGCGTACGCGATGGGTATCACCGACCTCGACCCGCTGCCGCACGGCCTGATCTTCGAGCGGTTCCTGAACCCCGAGCGTGTCTCGATGCCCGATGTCGACATCGACTTCGACGAGCGCCGGCGCGGTGAGGTGATCCGGTACGTCACCGAGAAGTGGGGCGAGGACAAGGTCGCCCAGATCGCCACGTTCGGCACGATCAAGGCCAAGGCCGCGATCAAGGACTCGGCCCGGGTGCTGGGTTACCCGTTCGCGGTCGGCGACAAGATCACCAAGGCGATGCCGCCGGACGTCATGGGCAAGGGCATCACCCTCGGCGGCATCTTCAACAAGGACGACAAGCGGTACAACGAGGCCGGTGAGATCCGCGGGCTCTACGAGACCGACCCGGACGTCAAGAAGGTCATCGACACGGCTCGCGGCATCGAGGGCCTGATCCGGCAGACCGGTGTGCACGCCGCCGGCGTCATCATGTCCGCCGAGCCGATCATCGACCACATCCCGCTCATGCGCCGGGCCAGCGACGGCGTGATCATCACGCAGTTCGACTACCCGACCTGCGAGACGCTCGGCCTGCTGAAGATGGACTTCCTCGGCCTGCGGAACCTGACCATCCTCGACGACGCCGTGAAGAACATCGAGCTCAACCACGGCAACGGCATGGACCTGCTCGCGTTGCCGCTGGACGACCAGCCGGCGTACGACCTGCTGGCCCGGGGTGACACGCTGGGCGTCTTCCAGCTCGACGGTGGCCCGATGCGGTCCCTGCTGCGCCTGATGAAACCGGACAACTTCGAGGACATCTCCGCCGTCCTGGCGCTGTACCGGCCCGGTCCGATGGGCGTCGACTCGCACACCAACTACGCGCTCCGCAAGAACAAGCTCCAGGAGATCACCCCGATCCACCCGGAGCTGGAGGAGCCGCTGCGGGAGATCCTGGAGCCCACCTACGGCCTGATCGTCTATCAGGAGCAGGTGCAGCGCGCCGCGCAGATCCTCGCCGGCTACACGCTCGGCCAGGCCGACCTGCTCCGCCGCGCCATGGGCAAGAAGAAGAAGGAGATCCTCGACAAGGAGTTCATCCCGTTCCGCGACGGCTGCCGGGCGAACGGGTACTCCGACGAGGCCATCCAGGCGGTGTGGGACGTCCTGGTCCCGTTCGCCGGCTACGCGTTCAACAAGGCGCACTCCGCGGCGTACGGCCTGGTGTCGTACTGGACGGCGTACCTGAAGGCGCACTACCCGGCCGAGTACATGGGTGGTCTGCTGACCAGCGTCGGCGACGACAAGGACAAGATGGCGGTCTACCTGGCGGAGTGCCGCCGGATGGGCATCCAGGTGCTGCCGCCCGACGTGAACCAGTCGGCCGGGCCGTTCACCCCGGTCGGCACCGACATCCGGTTCGGCCTCGGCGCGGTCCGCAACGTCGGCGGCAACGTGGTGGAGGCGATCGTCCGCTGCCGTAAGGAAAAGGGCGACTACAACGACTTCTACGACTTCCTGTCGAAGGTCGACGCGGTGGCCTGCAACAAGCGAACCATCGAATCGCTGATCAAGGCGGGTGCCTTCGACTCGATGGGGCACAGCCGCAAGGGCCTGCTCGCCGTGCACGCCGAGGCGATCGACGCGTACGCGGACGTCAAGCGCAACGAGGCGGCCGGGCAGTTCGACCTGTTCGGCGCGTTCGGTGACAGCGACTCCGGCGTCTCCTCGACGGTCGCGATGCCGATCATCGGCGACAGCGAGTGGGACAAGCGCGACAAGCTCGCGTTCGAGCGGGAGATGCTCGGCCTCTACGTCTCCGACCACCCGCTCGCCGGCCTCGAGGTGCTCCTGCAGAACTCGGCGGACACCAGCATCGCCGCGCTGGGCGAGGAGGGCTCGGTGCCGGACGGCGCCGTGGTCACCCTGGCCGGCATCCTCACCGGTGTGCAGCGCCGGATCACCAAGCAGGGCCGGGCCTGGGCGTCGGCGACGCTGGAGGACCTGGCCGGCGGTGTCGAGGCGCTGTTCTTCCCGAACACCTACGAGCTGGTCGGGCAGTACATCGCCGAGGACGCGATCGTGGTGGTCAAGGGCCGGATCGACCGGCGCGACGACCAGGCCCGGATCATGGCGATGGACATGTCCATGCCGGACGTGACCCACAACCCGGACAACAAGCCGGTCACCCTGACCATGGCGGTGACCCGGTGCACGCCGCCGCTCGTGGACGAGCTCAAAGAGATCCTCATCAGTCACCCCGGCGACGCCGAGGTGCACGTCCACCTGCAGAACGGCAAACGTACGACGGTGATGCGGCTGGGCGGGGTGCGGGTCGCGCCGACCCCGGCGCTGCGAGCCGATCTCAAGATGATTCTCGGGCCATCGGCCGTCGCCTGACGATCAGCGCTGATCTGGAAGGATCGTAGGGTGCAACCGAGCGATCTCGAACCGCCCTACGATCCCGGCCCGCCCACGTGGCGTTCGGCACAGTGGTGGCAGTTCCAGCGTGACAGCCGCCGGCCCCTGCGGCGGACCGTGACCGCCACGATCGTCAGCCTGGTGGTGCTCGGCGTGCTGGGCGCGCCGCTGGGCCTTCTCTGGGCGTGGCTCGCCCCGGGTGTGCCGGTGATCAACGTGGGCGACAACGGGATCGTGGTGAACGATCCGTCACCCGAGCAGTACATCGCCTCGGACGGCTGGTTCACCCTGCTCGGGTTCGCGTTCGGGCTGCTCGCCGCGGTCGGTGCCTGGCTGGCGCTGCGCCGCGACCGGGGGCCGTTCCTGCTGCTCGGTGTGGTCGGCGGGACGTACGTGGCCGGGCACTGGGTGGCGCCGTGGGTCGGTGAGCTGATCGGCCGGGACGCGTACCAGCAGTGGCGTGCCTCGGCCGCGCAGGGCGCCACCTATCTGGCCCCGCCGGAGGTGCACTCGCTCGGCCCGACGCTGGTGCCGGCGTTCGCCGCGGCGATCGTGCTGACGCTGCTGGCCGGCTGGTCGAACGACCCGGACCTGGACCAGCCGGGAGCCGCGCCCGGTTACGGCCCGAACCATCCCTATGTGGCACCCGTGCCGGCGATGGACGACTCAGTTTGGGCTGGCGGGACGAGCCAGGTCGGAGAGCGGCACCGGGACGGCACGGACCCGGGCAAGCAGGCCTGACTCGCGGTTGAGCAGCCGCAGCTCGGCGCGCAGCCGGCTCGCCGTGTCGGGGGTGGCGAGCAGCTGCTGCCGCTCCTCGACGGTGAGCTGGGCGGTCGCCGCGACCAGGTGGGACAGCACTGTCGGGTCGTCCGGAACCTGGTCGAGCACCTCGCTGTTCGGCCGGAGCAGTTCCAGGTATGACCGGAACGCGGCCAGCACCCGCGGCGCCAGGATGTGGGCGGACTCGTCGGCCTCGTCGGTGTCGGTCAGCCAGCGGACCCGGGCGCTCAGATAAGGCTCCGCGCCCTGCTCGATGCTCAGCACGGTGAACCGGCGCTTGCCGACGGTCATGATGTCGAACCGGCCGTCCGGCAGCTCGGTGACGTGGCGCAGCTCCGCCGTGCAGCCCACCTCGTACAGATCCTCGGCGCGGATCGGCGGCACGGCCGGCACCGGGCCCTCACCGGGATCGGGCGGCACCTCACTGCCGTGGCGCAGGGTGACCACGCCGAACTCGTGCGGATCGTCGGCGGACAGCGCCACGAGGTCCCGCACCAGCGCGCGGTATCGCTCTTCGAAGATGTGGAGGGGCAGCACCAGGCCGGGAAAGAGCACCGTGCTCAGCGGGAAGACCGGCAGCCGATCGCTCACGCGTTCAGCCTAGTCGCCGACCGACCTTGGTCAACCCGGCGCGGTGTCCCAACGCCTGGGCCGGGTGCGGCGGCTTCGCTGACGGTACGGCCGGCGGCCTAGACTGGGCGGGTGCTGAATCGGATCGACCTGCGCGGCTCCTCTCGTGACCCGCGCGGACTGCTGCCCCGTGCCCAGCTCGACGTCTCTGTTGCCGTCGAGCGGATTCGCCCGGTTGTCGAGGCGGTTCATCAGCATGGATTCAGCGCGATCCAGGAGGCGACGTCGAAATTCGACGGTGTCCAGCTGGATCGTCTGCGGGTGCCGGTCGAGGAGATCACCGCCGCCGAGGCGAGCCTCGACCCCGAGGTGCGCGCCGCGCTGCTCGAGGTGATCAAGCGGGCCCGCAAGGTGCACGCCGACCAGCGCCGCACCGAGGTCACCACCCAGGTCGTCCCGGGTGGCACGGTCACCGAGCGCTGGATCCCGGTCCGCCGGGTCGGCCTCTACGTGCCGGGCGGCCTCGCCGTCTACCCGTCCACCGTGGTCATGAACGTGGTTCCCGCGCAGGAGGCCGGCGTCGAGGGCCTGGTGATCGCCAGCCCGCCGCAGGTGGAGAACGGCGGCCTGCCGGATGCCCGGGTGCTCGCCGCGTGTGCCCTGCTCGGCGTCACCGAGGTCTACGCCGTGGGCGGCGCCCAGGCGATCGCGATGCTGGGGTACGGATCGACCGGCGCCGACGAAGCCGACCGGTGCGAGCCGGTCGACGTGATCACCGGGCCCGGCAACATCTGGGTGACAGCCGCGAAACGCCTGCTCAGGGGCGTTGTCGGGATTGACGCCGAGGCCGGCCCCACCGAGATCGCGATCCTGGCCGACGACACCGCCGACCCGCGGCACGTCGCGGCCGACCTGATCAGCCAGGCCGAGCACGACCCGCTCGCCGCGAGTGTGCTGGTCACCGACTCGCTCGCCCTCGTGGAGTCGGTCGAGGCGGAGCTGGCCGTGCAGGTCGCCGCCACGAAACACGAGGAGCGGGTACGCACGGCGCTGACCGGCGAGCAGTCCGGTGTGGTGCTGGTCGACGACCTGGAGCAGGGCCTGCGGGTGGTGGACGCTTACGCCGCGGAGCACCTGGAGATCCAGACCCGGGACGCGCGGGAGTGGGCCCTGCGGGTCCGCAACGCCGGCGCGATCTTCGTGGGCGCCTGGTCGCCGGTGTCGCTCGGCGATTACGCCGCCGGGTCGAACCACGTGCTGCCGACCGGTGGCTGCGCGCGGCACTCGTCCGGTCTGTCGGTGCAGTCGTTCCTGCGCGGTGTGCACATCATCGATTACGACGAGGCGGCTCTGCGTGACGTGGCGGGCCATGTGGTGGCCCTGGCCAACGCCGAAGATCTCCCCGCCCACGGTGACGCAGTGAAGGCACGGTTCTCCTGATGACCACGATTGACGATCTGCCGATCCGGGACGATCTGCGCGGCACGACGCCTTACGGCGCGCCGCAGCTGGACGTGCCGGTGCGGCTGAACACGAACGAGAACTCGTACCCGGTGCCGGACGACGTGGTGGAGGCGATCGGCAAGGCCGTGCAGGCCGAGCTCCGCGATCTGAACCGTTACCCGGACCGGGACGCGATCGCGCTCCGCACCGAGCTGGCGTCCTACCTCGGCCACGGCCTCACCACGGCGAACGTGTGGGCGGCGAACGGCTCCAACGAGGTGCAGCAACAGCTGCTGCAGGCGTTCGGCGGGCCGGGTCGCACCGCGCTGGGCTTCGGCCCGTCGTACTCGATGCATCCGCTGCTGGCGCAGGGCACCGGCACTCGCTGGATCGGCGCGCTGCGTGACCCGGACTTCGGGCTGCGCCCCGATGCCGCCGTCGCCGAGATCGAGAGACACGACCCGGACCTGGTCTTCGTCTGCTCGCCGAACAACCCGACCGGCACCGCTCTGGACCCGTCGGTGATCGACGCGATCCTGGCGACCGCGCGGGGCATGGTGATCGTCGACGAGGCCTACACCGAGTTCGCCCGGCCCGGCACGATCAGCGCGCTCACCCTGCTGCCGCACCACCCGCGCCTCGTGGTGAGCCGGACCATGAGCAAGGCGTTCGGTTTCGCCGGCGGCCGGCTGGGCTACCTGGCCGCCGACCCGGCCGTGGTCGACGCGGTGCAGCTGGTCCGGTTGCCGTACCACCTGTCGGCGATCACCCAGGCCGCCGCGCGGGCTGCGGTCGTGCACCGGGACTCGCTGCTCGCCACTGTCGAGGCGATCAAGGAGCAGCGCGACCGGATCGTCACCACGCTCCGGGCCCGGGGTGTGCGGGTCGCCGACAGCGACGCCAACTTCGTGCTGTTCGCCACCGATCCCGATCAGAAGGCAGCCTGGCAGGCCTTCCTCGACCGTGGGGTCCTGATCCGCGACGTCGGCCTGGCCGGCTGGCTGCGGGTCACCGCCGGCACCGAGTCCGAGACGTCCGCTTTCCTGAACGCCGCTGAGGAGATCCTGCCATGAGCGAGCGAAGCGAGCGCATTAAGTTCAGTGTCGCTTTTCCGGCTCACAGCGCCGACGAACGAAGTGAGGAGGCTCTGTGAGTCGTACCGGGCGGATTGACCGCGTCACCAACGAGACCAAGGTTCTCGTCGAGATCGACCTCGACGGCACCGGCAAGGGCGATCTGAGCACCGGCGTGGGCTTCTACGACCACATGCTCAACCAGCTCGCCAAGCACGGCGGATTCGACCTCACCGTGCGTACCGAAGGCGATCTTGAGATCGACTCGCACCACACCATCGAAGACACCGCGATCGCGCTCGGCGAGGCCTTCGCGCAAGCGCTCGGCGACAAACGAGGCATCCGCCGGTACGGGTCAGCGACCATCCCGATGGACGAGGTGCTCGTCCGTGCGGCCGTCGACCTGTCCGGCCGGCCGTACGTGGTGCACGACGAGCCGCTGCTCACGCCGTACATCGGGCCGGTCTACGCGACCAGCATGACCCGGCACATCTTCGAGGCGTTCGGCCACGCCGCGAAGGTGACCCTGCACGTGGACGTGCTGCGGGCCTGCCGCCCGGGCGGTCACCCGGACGCGCACCACGTGGTGGAGGCCCAGTTCAAGGCGTTCTCCCGGGCGCTGCGCGAGGCTGTCGAGATCGACCCGCGCAACGCCGGCTCGCTGCCGTCCACGAAGGGGGTTCTGTGATCTCCCTGGTTCTGTTCGCGGCGGCCGGCATCCTGGTCGGCGGCGTGGTCCAGCTGGTCAAGGCGGACGCCACGAAGTTCAGCATCGGGATGGTCGCTGTGCTGGCGGCGCTCGCCACGGCCGGCGGCTTCGCCTGGTGGCCGATGGGGGAGGCGTAAGTGGTGGCCAACATCGTCATCCTGGACTACGGCTCGGGGAACCTCCGGTCGGCCGAGCGGGCGGTCGCGCGTACCGGTGCTGAGGTGACAGTGACCAGCGACCTGGGCGCGGCTGCCGAGGCGGACGGCCTGGTCGTTCCGGGCGTCGGCGCGTACGCCGCCTGCATGGCCGGGATCGAGGCGCTGAACGCCGGGCCGGTGATCGCCGCACGGGTGGCGGCCGGCAAGCCGGTGCTCGGCATCTGCGTCGGCATGCAGATCCTCTTCGAGTCCGGTGTGGAGCACGGTGTGGAGACCAAGGGACTGGGCCTGCTGCCCGGCTCGGTCACCAAGCTCTCCGCCGAGCGGATTCCGCACATGGGCTGGAACACGGTGCAGGTGCCGTCCGGCTCACGGCTGCTGACCGGACTCACCGGGGACGAACGGTTCTACTTCGTTCACTCGTACGCTGCTCAAGATCTTGAATTGCTGGCGCAAGCCGGCGCCGAAGTGACCACCGCGACCCACGACCTGCCGTTTGCCGCCGCGGTGGAAGCCGGCGCTCTGAGCGCCGCGCAATTCCACCCGGAGAAATCGTCGGACGCCGGATTCCTGCTGCTCACCAACTGGGTCGCGGGACTGAGGTGAGCAAGGAACGCGCGCGGCGGCGGGCCGAGAGGCTCGTCGTGCTGGAGAAGGAGAAGGCCGTCCGTGCCCGGCGGGTCGCCCGGCGTAACGGCGTTCGCACCTTTCGTCAGAAACTGACTCCGCGATTCGGGCGGAACGGCCGGATCTACCATCGCAGTCGTCGTGAGCGGATCGGCATCGCCGTCGTCACGCTGCTGGCGATCGCCGCGGTCTGGACGTTCATCCCGGAACTGGCGCTCCGCGTCATCCTCACCGCACTGCTCGTCCTCGCCGTGCCGGCCCTCGTTGTCGTGGTGCTCGGCCGCCGGGCCTAAGTCGTTCCTATGTGCCTCAGTCGTTCCTAATGGGAGAGAAATGACCCTCCAACTGCTGCCCGCCGTCGACGTCGCCGACGGCCAGGCCGTCCGCCTGGTGCAAGGCGCCGCCGGCTCGGAGACCGCGTACGGCGACCCGCTGGAAGCCGCGCTGGCCTGGCAGAACGATGGCGCCGAGTGGATCCACCTGGTCGACCTGGACGCCGCTTTCGGCCGGGGTTCGAACGCTGAGCTGCTCGCCGACGTGGTCCGCCAGCTCGACGTGAAGGTGGAGATCTCCGGTGGCATCCGCGACGACGAGTCGCTGACCCGGGCACTGTCGACGGGCGCCCAGCGCGTCAACATCGGCACGGCCGCACTGGAGGACCCGGAGTGGTGCGACCGGATCTGTGCCGAGTACGGCGACCGCGTGGCGATCGGACTGGACGTGCGTGGGCGTACCCTCGCTGCTCGGGGCTGGACCCGCGACGGCGGTGACCTGTACGAGGTTCTTGCCCGGCTCGACAAGGCGGGCGCGTCCCGTTACGTCGTCACCGACATCACCAAGGACGGCACCATGCGCGGGCCGAACCTGGACCTGCTGCGTGAGGTGTGCGCCGCGACCGACAAGCCGGTGATCGCCAGCGGCGGCGTCTCCACGCTGGAGGACCTGCGGGCCCTCGCCACGCTGGAGCCGATCGGTGTGGAGGGTGTGATCGCGGGCAAGGCGCTTTACGCGGGCGCGTTCACCGTCCGTGAGGCGCTTGTCGCGCTGGCTTCCTGATCCCACGCTTCGCGTAACGCCTCCTCGGCGGCCTTGATCGCAGGACGGGCCGCCGAGGAGTCGCGCCAGGCGATCACCACGCGCCGGGTGGGTAGTGGTGTCACCTCGACGACGCGGACTCCGTCGGGCAGTGCCGGGCGGGCGAGTCGGGGGATGAGTCCGACGCCGAGGCCGGCGGCGATCAGGGTGAGCTGGGTTTCGAACTCGCCCACCTGGAAGTCGGGGACCAGGCCGGGGAGTCTGCGGACGAGGTATTCGTAGCAGACGTCGCCGGCGCGGACGCCGATCCAGCGTTCGTCCTTCGCCGCTTTTAAATCAATTTTTCCGTTTAAGTGGTGGTTTGTCGGCACGATGAGATCCGCGTGGTCCTGGCCGATCTCGATCTTCGTCACCGTCTCCGGGTAACGCAGGCCGACCTCGGGCCAATCATCCAGCACCGCGAGATCCACGTGACCCCGGCGCAGCAGCTCCAGACCCTCGTGCGGATTCACCTCGATCAGGCCGGTGGTCAGCTGCGGGTGCTCGATGGCGAGCTTTTTCAGCACGTGCGGCATCAACGCCCGGCAGGCGGTGGCGAACGTGGCCACGGTGAGCCGCCCGGTGACCGTGTCCCGATGCGCGGCCAGGGCTGACTCCGCCTCCTGCACGCTGGTCAGCACCCGCTCGGCGTGGTCGGCGAGAACCCGGCCGGTGTCGGTGAGCCGCAGCCTGCGGCCGTCTTTCTCGACCAGGACCGCGCCGGTCTCCCGCTCCAGTTTCGCGATCTGCTGGGACACCGCGGACGGTGTGCAGTGCAGCGCCTCACCGGCCGCGAGCACCGTGCCGTAACTCGCCACGGCGTGCAGGGCGCGCAGCCTCCCGAGGTCAATCATGTAGCGATGCTACATCGTGGGTGTAGGTTATTTTGCTGGTGCTTAACGGTTGTCTGTCCGAGGCTGATGAGCATGAGACCGCGTGACCTCGCCCTCGCCGTCGCCGTGGCGGCGATCTGGGGCTTCAACTTCGTCGCTATCCACGCGGGGCTGGACCACTTCCCGCCACTGATGTTCAACGCGCTGCGTTTCGGTCTCGCCGCCTTCCCCGCCCTGTTCTTCGTCGGCCGTCCCCAGGTGCCGTGGCGATGGATCATCGCGGTCGCGCTGGTCCTCGGCGTCACCAAGTTCTCGCTGCTCTTCGCCGGGATGAACGCCGGGATGCCGGCCGGCCTCAGCTCGCTCGTGCTGCAGAGCCAGGCCGTCTTCACGATGCTCTTCGCGGTGCTGTTCCTGCGCGAACGTCCCCGCCGTCTCCAGATCGCCGGCCTCACCGTCGCGGTCGTCGGCGTCCTGCTGGTCGCCACCCGGATGGGCGCCAACCTCCCGGCGTTCCTGCTGGTCATCGGCGCGGCGGTGGCCTGGGGACTGTCGAACGTCGCCACCCGCAAGGCCTCGCCGCCGGACAGCCTGCGCTTCATGGTCTGGGTCAGCGCCCTCGCCACCGGGCCGCTCATCGTGCTCACGTTGCTCTTCGACGGACCGTCCGCTGACCTCGCCGCGCTTCGCACGATCAACACCGAGGCCTTGCTCTCGCTGCTGTACATCGCGCTGGTCAGCACTCTCGCCGGCTTCGCCGGCTGGGGATTCCTCATGCAACGGTACGGGGCCGCGACCGTCGCCCCGTTCTCCATGCTCGTCCCGTTCTTCGGCATCGCGTCGGCTGCGGTCGTCCTCGGAGAGCCGATCTATCCGGTCGACATCGCCGGGGGCGTGCTCGTCGTCGGCGGGGTGCTTTTGGGACTGGTCCGGGCTCGGCCGGTCGCCTCCCGGCCCTTGGCTAGGGTTGGGGCATGACGGTCGCGGTGCGTGTTATCCCCTGTCTGGACGTGGACGCCGGACGGGTGGTGAAAGGTGTCAACTTCGTCGACCTGCGGGATGCGGGCGACCCGGTGGAGCTGGCCGCCGCCTATGACGCCGCGGGCGCCGACGAGCTGACGTTCCTCGACGTGACAGCGTCCTCCGACGATCGGGGCACGATGCTGGACGTGGTTCGGCGTACCGCCGAGTCGGTCTTCATCCCGCTCACCGTCGGCGGCGGGGTGCGCTCGGCCGACAACGTCGACGTGCTGCTGCGAGCCGGCGCCGACAAGGTGGGTGTGAACACCGCGGCCATCGCCCGCCCCGAGCTGATCGAGGAGATCGCCACCCGGTTCGGCAACCAGGTGCTGGTGCTCTCGCTCGACGTGCGCCGGTCCGCGGACCAGCCGTCGGGCTGGGAGGTCACCACACACGGCGGCCGCCGCAGCGCCGGCCTGGACGCGATCGAGTGGGCGGCCCGGGTCGCCTCCCTGGGCGCCGGCGAGATCCTGCTGAACTCGATGGACGCCGACGGCACCAAGGCCGGCTTCGACCTGGAGCTGATCCGGGCGGTCCGCGGCGTCGTCGACATCCCGGTGATCGCGAGCGGCGGGGCGGGAGCGGTCGAGCACTTCCCGCCGGCCGTCGACGCGGGCGCCGACGCGGTGCTGGCAGCGAGCGTCTTCCACTTCGGCGACCTGACGATCGGCGAGGTCAAGGAGTCCCTCCGCGAGGCCGGCAACCCGGTCCGCTGACGTCAGACGGTCCGAGCCAGCGGCAGGTCACGCAGCCGGCCGTTGATCAGGTTGGACATCTCGGCTGACAGCGGCAGGTCGGGGGAGAGCGCGGACCATGTCTCGCGCATCTTCTCGACGAACTCCGCTGCCAGCGTCGCCAGCGACTCGGGCTGCGGGTACCCGATCCGTTCGCCGAATCGGCGGAAGGTGGCTGGGGTGACCGAGGTGAATTCCTTGGAACGGTCCAGGTTGAGCGCCAGCGTGTCCGCGCGGAATGGCTGGTAGACGATCGTCGACACGAAGTCGTAGGCGGGGCCCAGGGTGATCGATCCGGATCGTGCGTATCGCAACGACCAGTTCTTCAGGTGGGCGTCGCCATTACCCATCAGAACGATGGCGACCAACCGCCGGACGAACTCCTTGATCGCATCCTCGCCCGCGAGAGTCAGCAGGATCCGGCCGATCGACCAAGCCCTCGGGAACACCTTGCACTTCGGCCGCGGGAAAGAGATCGATGGCCGGAACGTCGACCCCCGACTCCTTCAACCACAGCATCATCGAATACTCGTTCTCGGGCACCTTGCCGAAGTCGTGGAACGGCAGTTTGACGATCCAGTCGCCGCCCTCGCCGCTGGCAGGGAGGGTGAGTCCCCGCCGCGTCTTGAGCAGTGACAGCTTCAGCTGAATGCCGGCCAGAGAGAACTTGAGCCGGACCCGGTCCAGAAGCTCGGACTCCAGGGATGTCTGATGGGTGTCCGGTACATCCGTCCAGGGTTCGGCGGGGAGCGCGGTGACCGCTCCCGGCAGATCATGGCCCAGCCCTGCGAGCAGGAAGAACTCGCGCTCTGGGTGGATGCCGAGCTGCCGCGCGATGATGTCCCGCAACGGGCCGCCTTTTTCGGGCAGCAGGTTGGAGAACCACGGGGTCAGACGTTGATGTGTGTTCCGGGCCCGTTCCGGATCGTCCTCGAAGGTTTGACCGAGCACCGGGCGCGACGGCATCCGCAGGTACTCACCGTTCAAGGTCAGGCGTGCGGTGTTTCCGGACAGCACGATCTCGCCGACGACGACGTCGTGAAGCCGGACGGTGAGGGCCCACGACGATTCACCCGGCATGGCTGTGTGCTTCTTCGGGATCATCGGTGACCATCAGGTCGCTGATTGCCGGGCGATCGGATGCTCCCCACTGAGCGAAGGGCTGCGCGGCCTCGATCAAGCTGAGTGCCAGCAACCGCCGCCGCCGGGTGACGAACCCGTCGATGTCGCCGGCCTGCAGCCGCGAGATCATTGTGACGTCGAGAGCCTGTGATGCCAGCACCGCCGGATCATGGTTTCCGGCGAGGAGATCGGGGAGAGGCCCCTCGTCCGGCAGTCCGAAGAAGAGGCTGCCAGCGAGCCGATGAAAAGCCGCGTGGCCGTGCGCCTGCAAGACACTGGCCACCGCCAGCGGATCACCGGTCAGCAGCGAGCGCGGAGCCAGGGTGATCAGAGCGAGCCGCTCGCCGACCTGCGTTAAATATTCGGCGCCGGGTTTCTCGGCCGGCGCTGCCTCCAGCAACCTGATGGCATCCAGCGAGTCGGCGCCGCGTAGCGGCTGTGAAGGCCGGCGCTCGGCGGCTCCCATGGAACGCCACAGCCACCGGATCAGGAGGATGCGAGCGCGAGCGGACGGCGCTCGATTCAGATGGAAGAACCTGACCAGCGGGCTGAGAAGATCGAGATGCTTCTCCCAGACCGAGATGTGTGGAAT
Organism: Actinoplanes lutulentus; assembly: GCF_003259845.1. Lineage (GTDB taxonomy): Bacteria > Actinomycetota > Actinomycetes > Mycobacteriales > Micromonosporaceae > Actinoplanes > Actinoplanes lutulentus. Next base: position 42,822 of record NZ_QLMJ01000004.1, on the reverse strand, counting down.
TCCGGCTTCCTCGCGGAGCCAGAGGATCGCTCGCGTCACGGCTCGATCGGCGTCGGTAATTCCCTGAGCCGCCTCCGTCAGGGCGATTTCGGGGATGCGACCGAAACCGGTGGCCGCCAGCCGTGCCGAAAGAGAATCGGTGTGAGGTTGCCGCGCATGGGTCAGGTCCACGGCGCTCAGCCCGACCCCGGCGTCGTTGAGCCGAAGGAAGATCTCCGCCGCTGCTTCGACAGGCGAGTTGAGCAGCCGGACGAGTGTCAGCGGATAATCGAGGATGCGGCTCCGCACGTCCGTGGCGCGTCGGCTGTAGGGGTCAGCCGGTTCGCGCTCATCCCGCCAGGCGTAGAAGGACTCTGGATCCGCCATCAGGTCAAACGGGAGATCGAGTGGGCGGGCGGGTTCCCTCTGCGGGATCACCGCATCCGCTTCCAGGTCGTAGGCCAGGCGGATGGCCTCCGGACCGATCCCGCCGAGGTGCGACAGAGCCCCGGCGAGCGTCCCCAATCGTTGTGAGCCGTCCACGATCCACCAAGCGTCCGCCCGGGAAGAAACGGCCATCTGTATCGGGCCGACGCGGTCCGGTCCGCCGTCCGCAGGCCCCTCGACGAGGGTTATCGCCCCGATCGGCAAGCCCGCCAGGATGCTTTCGAAAAACGGCACCGCCTGCCGTGCGGTCCAGACGAAAGGACGCTGGAAGGAAGGCGTCCGGAATTTTCCGTCTTCGATGAGCGTCAGGACTTCCCGCACGGTGAGGGAGAATGGCTCCGACGCGGCTCGCGTCATTCCCTCACCCCCTGGATCGCCGGGCTGCCTTCCCGACGCCATTTAACCGTACGGGAGCCGTTATCGGCCGTCGGCGAGGCGGAGGCGGTATTCGCGGAGGGCTGACGCGTAGGCCTGCTCGGTCAGGGGCCAGTCGCCGTCGCCGGGTTCGGCGGATCGGTTGAGCTGGGTTTGCAGGGTCATCACCGCTGAGGAGAGGCCGCTGAACGGGCGGGTCCGCCAGAGCTGCTCGCCGGCCGGGGCCACCTCGAACATGTCGTCCTCGACGGTGATCAGGCCGGCGCCGGAGAGGCGGCGGACCGATTCCTCGATGTCCTCGCGGCTCGGGACGCTGTGGTGCAGGAAATCCGCGGCGGCCAGCAGGTCGGCCAAGGTCGCGCCGGCCACCGGCAGGGCGGCGTGCATCGCCCTGTCACGCTCCAGCCGCTCGGCGATGACCGCGGAGACGAAGATCCAAGCGTCGTTCCAGTGCCAGCCGCCGACCCCCATGCCGCAATGATGCCGTGCCGTCGCCTCACCCGGAAGCGAATGTGTCCGGATGATCACCGGGCCGTTGCCCGGGCCAGAAGTGGATCAAGTGGGGTCAGCTCGGCATAGGGTGCGCATCGGGGTCGGGCAGTCTCACGGTTCGGTCGCCGCGGCGGCGTTCCGGGACGGTCAGCAGCGGCAGGAACAGGTGCGCGAGGGGGCCGATCGCCAGGGCGTACGCAATGGTTCCGATCCCGACCGTTCCGCCCAGCAGGAAGCCGGCGCCCAGCACGATCAGCTCGATGCCGGTGCGGATCAGACGCAGCGAGAGCCGGGGGAACCGGGCGGCCAGGCCGGTCATCAGGCCGTCGCGGGGGCCGGGACCCATCCGGGAGCCGATGTAGAGGCCGGTCGCGAACCCGTTCAGCAGGATCCCGCCGACCAGGTAGCCGACCTTGGCCGGGATTCCCTCGCCCATCGGCAGCACCCAGAGGGCGAAGTCGGCGGAGAAGCCGACCACCACGAGGTTGGCGATGGTGCCGAAGCCGGGCCGCTGGCGCAGCGGGATCCACAGCAGCAGCACCGGCACCCCGACGATCAGCACGATCCAGCCGAAGCTGATCCCGGTCACCTCGGAGAGGCCCTGGTGGAAGACGTCCCAGGGGTTGAGCCCGAGGTCCGACTCCACCATCAGGGCCATGCTCACCCCATAGAGGAAGAGCCCGACGAAGAGTTGTGGCACGCGCCGAAACAAGTCCATGTAGCCACTCTCGATGCCAATTAGCTGATGTTAAAGTGCCAATTATTGGAGGGTGGCATGACTACATCAGTGCGTGGCGATCAATTGGCCCGGCTTCTGGGCCGGTGGCACTCGCTGCCCGGCCGGCACCGGAACCCTGACTACGCCGCTCTGGCCGGTGCGGTCCGAGGGTTGCTGGCTGACGGGCGGCTCGCCCTCGGTGTCCGGCTTCCGGCCGAGCGGGAGCTCGCCGAAGCCCTCGCGGTCAGCCGGACCACGGTGTCGGCGGCATACCGGGCGTTGCGCGAGACGGGTCATCTCACCAGCCGGCGTGGGGCCGGGAGCTGGACCACGCTGCCGAACGGCCATCGGGTCGCCACGTCCGGGCTCTGGACCCCCGACGACGACCTCGACATGATCGACCTGGGTTGTGCCGCGTCGGCAGCGCCGGTCGAGCTGGTGCCTGCGGCCCGGGCGGCGGCCGACGATCTGCCGCGTTATCTGGGCAGTGCCGGGTACCACCCGACCGGGCTTCCTGAGTTGCGGGCTGCCGTCGCTGAGGCGTACACGGCGCGGGGTGTGACCACGTCGGCCGAGCAGATCATGATCACCAGTGGCACGCAGCAGGCGCTCGACCTGGTGTTGCGGCTCTCGGTTCCGGTCGGGGCGCCGGTGCTGGTGGAGACGCCGACGTACCCCAACGCGCTCGCCGCGCTCGCCGCTCGCCGCGCGCGGATCAGCACGCACGGCCTCGACATCGAGACCGGCTGGGACGGCGAGATGATGCTCGGCGCGCTGCGTCAGACCAGACCCAGACTTGCGTACGTGATTCCGGAGTTCCACAACCCGACCGGTCACCTGATGCCGGCCGAGCTGCGCGAACGCCTCGTGGTCGGCGCCCACTCGGCCGGGGCTGAGCTGGTCGTCGACGAGTCCTTCGTCGATCTGCCGCTGGAGGGTCAGGAGATGCCGCCACCGGTGGCCGTCTTCGACCGGCACTCCCGGGTGACGTCGATCGGCGGCATGAGCAAGGCGTACTGGGGTGGCCTGCGGATCGGCTGGGTTCGCGCCTCCGCGCCGCTCGTCCAGCGGCTCGCCGCGATCCGGGTCGGCGTCGACATGGGCAGCCCGGTGCTGGAGCAGCTCGTCGCGGTTCACCTGCTGCGGCTGGCCCCGGAGATCGTTGCGGCCCGGCGGGCGCAGCTGCGATTCCGGCGGGACGCGCTGGTCGAGACGTTGCGGGAGATGCTGCCGGAATGGCGGTTCGTCGTGCCGGCCGGCGGGGTGACGCTCTGGGCGGAGCTGGACGGCCCGATCTCGAGCGCGCTGTCGCGGGCGGCGGAGGATCTCGGGGTGCGGCTGGCCCCGGGCCCGCGGTTCGGCCTGGACGGCACTCTGGAGCGTTTCCTGCGGCTGCCGTTCACCCTGGCGGCCGACGACCTGATCGAGTCGGTACGCCGGATCGCCGCGGTCCGCCACGACCTCGACCACTCACCCCGGCCGACCTGGCGAAGCCCCGTCGTCATCACCTGACTTCAGGAAAACGCAGCGAGGCCGGACAGAAGTCCGGCCTCGCTGAAGAAGAGTGACTGTCAGAGCTGGGCGAGGGAGCCCGCGTACATCTTGTCGATCTGCTCGGCGAAGTTCGTCTCGACGCTGCGCCGCTTGATCTTCATGGACGGGGTGACCTCGCCGGACTCGATGCTGAGGTCGCGGGGGAGGATCGCGAACTTCTTGACCGTCTCCCAGCGGTTCAGCTTGGCGTTGAGCTCGGCGATGAAGTCGGCGACCAGCTTCTCCGTTTCCGGAGCGGCCACGATCTCCGCGTAGCTCTTGCCGGCGAGCGGGCCATCGGCCGCCCACGACTTGATCGCGTCCTCGTCGAGGGCGATCAGCATGGTGACGAAGTTGCGGTTCTGGCCGACGACGATCGCCTGCGACGTGTACGGGCAGACGGCCTTGAACGCGCCCTCGATCGCCGACGGTGCGATGAACTTGCCACCGGACGTCTTGACCAGGTCTTTCTTCCGGTCGGTGATCTTCAGGTAGCCGTCGGCGTCGAGCTCGCCGATGTCACCGGTACGCAGGAAGCCGTCCTCGGTGAACGCCTCGGCCGTGGCCTCCGGCAGGTTGTGGTAACCCCGCATGACCGGCGCGCCGCGCAGCAGCACCTCGCCGTCGGTGTCGATGCGAACCTCGAGGTCGCCGATCGCCTCGCCGACCGTGCCGATCCGCAGGCGGCCGTTACGGTTCACGAAGTTGGCCGCGCAGGCCTCGGTCATGCCGTAACCCTCAAGGATCGGCAGGTTGGCCGCCGCGAAGAACTCCGAGATGTCCCGGCTCAGCGCCGCGGAGCCGCTGACCAGCACCTTGATGTTGCCGCCGAGCTTCTGCTGGAGCTTCGAGAAGACGAGCTTCTCGCCGATCGCGTACTGAATCTTGAGTGCCAGCGGGAGCGGCTTGCCGGTCTGCTCCAGCGCGACCTTCTTCTTCCCGGTCGCCACGGCCCAGCTGAAGATCTTGGGCTTGAGGCCGCCACCGGAGAGGCCGCTCGTGACGGTCTTGTTGTAGACCTTCTCGAAGATGCGCGGCGGGGCGCACATCAGCGTCGGCTTGATCACCGCGAGCAGGTCGATCAGCTTGTCGACGCGGCCGTCGACATAGGTCGGCACGCCGACGTGCAGGATGCCGCAGAGCAGGGTCTTGCCGAACGCGTGCGACATCGGCAGCCAGAGGTAGTGCAGGTCCTGCGGCGAGAAGAGGCCGAGGTTTTCCTGCGCCACGCCCTCCCAGGTCCAGCCCTTGTGCAGCAGGGTGACGCCCTTGGGGCGGCCGGTGGTGCCCGAGGTGTAGATCAGGGTGGCGACGTTGTCCGGCGTGAGCTGGGCGAGCACGTCGTCGATCAGCGACGGGTTGGCCGCCAGCGCGGCTTTGCCGAGCTCTTCCAGCTCGGTGAGGGTGATCTGCGGCGGGGTGGCGCCGGCGTCGGCGGGACCCTCGATGATCACGACCTTGGTCACCGCGGTCTCGGCGCCGGCGATCTTCAGCGCCTGCTTCGCGTTCTCCGCGATGAGGATCTTGGAGCCGGAGTCGGTGACGATGAACGCGGTGTCTTCCGGCTCGGTGGTCGGGTAGACCGTCGTGGCGGCAGCGCCGGCCACGTTGATGCCGAGGTCGGCGAGGATCCACTCGAGACGGGTGTTGGAGAGGATCGCGACCCGATCCTCCAGGCCGACGCCGAGCTCGCGCAGACCGGCGCCGATGGCCCGGGTGCGCTCACCGACCTCGCGCCAGGTCAGCCACTCGGGACCGGTGTCGGTCGCGTTGGGCTTCGCGAGCGCCCGGGCATCGGGGGTTTTCGCCACGCGCTGAAAGAGCATGTCCGGAATTGACCGGTAGGGAACCTCGAGAGCCATATCGGGCGCCGCCTTAGAAGACCAGAAACGGGGAGCAAGTAACGTCAGTGTTACCGGAGGGTAATGCGCGTCCGGCACCACGGCTAGAGTGCCGCATCAACCAACTTCACCGGCCCGGGTGGTCCCCGTTAACGGGACCGGAACTTCTTAATCCTAGTCAGCACGCTCGCGGGGTCCATAGCGCAGGCGGGCTCACAGCTACTTCTCAGAGCAAAATGGCCTCGTGGATCTGGTCATCGAGATCGAGCCGGGCGCCGGTGGGACCACCGCCGCCGTTTACCGGGCGTTGCGGGCCGCGGTGATGGACGGCCGGGCGCCCGCCGGGCATCGGCTGCCCGCGACCCGGGTGCTGGCCGCCGACCTTGGCGTGTCCCGGGGGAGTGTGGCCGGTGCCTACGAGCGGCTGACTGCCGAGGGTTATCTGACCGCGCGGGTCGGCGCCGGGACGTTCGTGGCCGAGGCGCACACCGGTGACCTGCCGGTCCGGCCGCGGGCGGATCCGCTGCGGCCGCACGACGCCTGGACGTTCACCCCACTGCCGACCAGCGGGGAGTCGGCGGCGCCGCGGTACGACTTCCGTACCGGCATCCCGGATCCGCGGCTGTTCCCGTTCGACACCTGGCGGCGGCTGGTCGGCGCCGAGCTGCGGCTGCGGGCGAATGATCCCGGTACCTACGCGGAGCCCTCCGGTCATCCGGCGTTGCGGGCCGCGATCGCCCGCTATCTCGGGTACTCCCGGTCGGTGCGGACCACCGCCGACGACGTGGTGGTCACGAACGGCACCCAGCACGCGCTCGATCTGATCGCCCGGGTGATGCTGCGTCCCGGTGACGTCGTGGCGGTCGAGGAGCCCGGTTACCCACCGGCCCGCCGGCTCTTCGCGTCGCTCGGCGTCCGGGTGGCCGGCGTGCCGGTCGACGACGAGGGCCTGGTGGTCGCGGATCTGCCGGACGACGCGCGGCTGGTCTACGTGACGCCGTCGCATCAGTTCCCGCTCGGCCGGGTGATGAGCCGCGAGCGCCGCAGCGAGCTTCTCGACTGGGCGCGATGCCGCCGCGCCGCGATCGTCGAGGACGACTACGACAGCGAGTTCCGCTTCTCGGCCCGCCCTCTCGAACCGCTCTGCACGCTCGACCGCAACGGCCGCGTCCTGTACGTCGGCACCTTCTCCAAATGCACGATTCCGGCGTTGCGCACCGGCTTCGTGCTGGTCCCGCCAGGCCTGCGGCCTGCGCTCATCGCCGCTCGGCAATTAAGCGATGGGTACGGTCAAACGGCCACCCAAGCAGCCCTGGCCCGTTTCGTCGACGACGGCGAACTGGCCCGCCACGTCCGCAGGGCGAGGCGTTCGTACGCGGACCGGCGTACCCGCATCCTGGCCGGGCTGGCCGCGATGCCCGCGCTGGAGGTCGTCCCGTCCGCGGCCGGCCTGCACGTCACCGCACTGCTGCGCCCGGGCGCCCCTGACCCGGTCGCCATCGTGGCGGCCGCCCGCCGGGCCGGCGTCGCGATCGACCACCTGGGCGATTACGTGCCGCCCGGTACGCCGGTCGTGCCGGGCCTGGTGCTCGGCTTCGGCGCGGTCGACCCCGACCTGATCGAGGAGGGGCTAGCCCACCTGGCAGGTCTCCTGTGAATCCGCCGCGGCCGGCACACGGGACCTGCTGCTCCACTCCTGGTAGATCACCGCGCCGGCCGCGATCGCCAGGCTGAGCAGCGCCGGCCACCCGTTGAGCCAGAGCAGTGCCACCACGGCCACGAACGCCACCCCGGCCACCACCCGGGACCATCCGGCGGGCAGCAGCCGCAGCGCGGCCGCCGTCCCGATCACGTAGACCAGGGTGAAGCAGCCGGTCACCAGCAGCGCGGCGGTGTGCAGCCCGAGCGGCAGCAGTGCCGACACGACGCTGGCGACCAGGATGAACGTCATGGCCTTGCGCTGGCTGCCGAAGACCCGGGCGGGCAACGCGCCCTCGCCGGCCAGAGCCGCCCCGAGCCGGCTCCCTCCGGCGAAGTACGCGTTGACCGCGCCGAGCGTCAGCACCACCGCGACGACCGCGGTGATCGCCCGGACCGGCCCGCCGACGCCGATCGCGAGAAGATCGGCGAGCGGTGCCCGGCTGCCCGCCAGGGCGGGACCGAGGGCGAGGACGCTGACCGCCGCGACGGCCAGGTAGAGGACACCGACCACGGCGACCGCGATCAGCGTGGCCCGGGGCACGTCCCGCTGCGGGTTGCGGTACTCGCCGGAGAGCGAGGACAGCGCCTCCCAACCGGCGAAACCCCAGACCAGGATGGCGGCGGCCGCGCCGATGCCGGTCCAGCCGTGCGGCGCGAACGGCTGCAGGTTCTCCCAGCGGGCGTGCGGCAGGGCGGCGACCACTGTCACCACGAGCAGGGTGGCGAGGCAGGCGGAGAGGACCAGCTGGACCTTGCCGGAGATCCGCAGACCGAACCAGTTCATTCCGTACGCGGTCCCGATGATCGCCAGGAACGTGACGAACTCGGTGGTCCGGCCGCCACCGAGCACGTCGGCCACGTACCCGCCGGTGAACGCGGCCGCGACCGGCGCGCCGAGCGGGACCGCGAAGTAGAAGCACCAGCCGACAGCGGCCGCGACCCGCGGGCCGAACGCCATCCGGGCGTACGTGGAGACGCCGCCGCCGTCCGGGTACCGCGCGCCGAGAGCGGCGAACGTCCAGGCCAGCGGTGCGGAGAGCAGGATCAGCGCGAGCCAGGCGACCAGGGAGGCCGGTCCGGCGGCCTCCGCCGCGAGGGCGGGCATCGAGATCAGCCCGGTGCCCAGAACGGCGCCGACGGAGAGGGCGGCGCCCTGGGAGACGGACAGCCCGGTTCGAGTGGTCATGCCCTGAACCTATGGCTCGATTGGCGTCGCCAACGAGCCAATTTCACCCAGCTTGAATGGGCCAATTCTTAGACGCCGAGGCGGGCCGTCCGCACGCGCTCGGCGGCGGCCGGGTCACCCTCGACGCTCACCCGGGCGGCGCGCTGCCGTCCGAAGAAGAAGACCGTCAGCTCGCCGACGTCCCCGGAGATGTGCACCTGCGGGTTCTCCCCGGTCCGGACCGGGGACTGCCCGGTCGGGGTGATCTCGGCGGTGATCCCGAGTTTGCGCAGCGACGCCCGGGAGATCAGTTTCAGCGGGCGCCAGAGGGCCGCCTCGAAATCCGGCGACAGGGCGCGTGGCTCCCAGCCCGGTGCGCCGCGGCGCACGTCCTCGTGGTGGATGAAGAACTCGGCGGTGTTGGCGAGCGGGTCGACCACCGGGTTGGTCATCAGCCCCCAGGAGGGTGGATTTCGCACCTGGTCGATCAACTCGGGGTAGGGAAGAGAGGCGCGGGCCAGGCGGACCTTCTCACCGTGCGCGGCCAGGGGTTTGATCATCATCCCGGCGGAGGCGTCCGGCCGGCGCTCGCGGACCACGAGGTGCGCGGCCAGGTCACGGGTGGTCCAGCCTTCGCAGAGTGTCGGGGCGTCCGGACCTTGAAGCAGCAGCAGGTCGGCGAGGAGGGCACGCTCCTGCCGGGCATAGTTGGTCACCCGTTGATATTAGTCGCTGTAATTGTGCACACAATGTAAACAGTTGCTGGGTTCGGCAGGATGGACAGGTAAGGCCGGAAGCCCCGGCGAACACTTACCAGTCAGGTAGGAAATTGAGCGGCAGAACCAGCAATGACGTGCTGGGACGGGGACTGCGGGTGCTCGGCCAGGCAATCCGTACGGAACCACGGCTCTTCGTCGTCAGCTCGATCGGCAGCAGTCTCTTCGGTCTACTGATCATTGCTAACTCGTACGTCGTCGGATTTGTGACCGGGCACATCGTCGTGCCGGCGTTCGCGGCAGGGAGCGTGAGCACCGCCTCGCTCGCGGGGGTCGTGGCGATCCTGGTGGGCATCAGCGGGCTGCGGGTGGCGAGCATCTTCGGCCGTCGTCTCGGCGCCGGTTACATGCAGTTCCGGCTGCAGGCCCGCTACCGGCGCGCGGTGACCCGGCGTTATCTCTCGCTGCCGCCGTCCTGGCACCAGCGGCACGCCACCGGCACCCTGCTCTCCAACGCGAACTCCGACGTGGAGGCCGCGTTCGGGCCGATCGCGCCGCTGCCGTTCGCCGTCGGCACCATCGTGATGATCTTCGGCGCGGTGATCACGCTCTTCCTCACCGACTGGGTCCTTGCCCTGGTCGGCGTGGCGCTGTTCCCGACGCTGTTCGCGCTGAACCTCGCCTACTCGCGGCGGATGGCACCCCGGCAGATCCACGCCCAGCAGATGCGCGCCAAGGTCAGCGCGGTCGCGCACGAGAGCTTCGACGGCGCCCTCGTGGTCAAGACGATGGGCCGGGAAGCGGACGAGTCACGCCGGTTCGGCGTCTTCGTCTCCGAACTGCGTGACGCCCTGGTCTCGGTGGGACGGCTGCGCGGCATCTTCGACCCGCTGATGGACAGCCTGCCCAGCGTCGGCACCCTCGCCGTGCTGTTGATCGGCACCTGGCGTCTGCAGAGCGGCGCGATCAACGTGTCCGAGCTGGTCAGCGTCGCGTTCCTGTTCACCGTCCTGGCGTTTCCGGTGCGCGCGATCGGGTGGGTGATCGGCGAGCTGCCGCGCAGCGTCGCCGGTTGGGAGCGGGTCCAGGCCGTCCTCTCCGCCACCGGAGATCTTGAGTACGGAGATGCCGGGGTCCCCGGCACCGGACCGGCAGAGCTCCGCTTCGAGCAGGTGAGCTACCGGTACGCCGAAGGTCCCGCCGTGCTCGACGAGGTCACCTTCACGGTTCCGGCCGGCAAGACGGTGGCCCTGGTCGGCGCGACCGGTTCCGGCAAGTCCACGATCGCCTCCCTCGCGATCCGTCTGGTCGACCCGGGATCCGGCAGCATCGCGCTGGACGGGGTGAAGTTGCCCGACCTGTCCGCCGTCGCCCTGGCCGGGGCCGCGGCACTGGTCCCGCAGATCCCGTTCGTGTTCGACGACACGGTCCGCGGCAACATCTCCCTGGACCGCCCGGAGATCACCGACGACGGCGTACGCCAGGCGTTGCGGCTGGCGCAGGCCGACCGCTTCGTCGGCGGGCTGCCGCAGGAGCTGGACACCCAGGTCGGTGAGCGCGGCACCTCGCTCTCCGGCGGGCAGCGGCAGCGGATCACCCTGGCTCGCGCGCTCGCCGGCCGGCCCCGCCTGCTGGTGCTCGACGACGCGACCAGCGCCGTCGACCCGAGAGTGGAGGCGGCCATCCTGGGCGCGCTTCGTGATCGGGACGCGAACACGTCGGTCCTGGTCGTGGCGTACCGGCGGGCCACCATCGCGCTCGCCGACGAGGTGGTCTACCTGCATCGGGGCCGGGTCGTGGCGACCGGCACCCATCTGGAGCTGATGGCGGCGGAACCCGGTTACCGGGATCTGGTGACCGCGTACGAGAAGGCGGAACAGCGATGACCGACGAAGGCACTGTCGCGACCATCCGCCGAGGCCTGGCACTCAGTCCGGAGCTGCGGCCCGGGATGGCCGGGACGATCGGGCTGGCGCTGCTGCAGATGGCCGGCCGGGTCGCCGTGCCGATCGCCATCCAGCAGGGCATCGACAAGGGGATCAACGCGCCCGGCGGGCCGAACCCCGGCATCGTGCTGACCATCGTGGTGCTGACCCTGCTCGCGTTGGTCATCTCGACGGTCTGCGGATATCTGATGACCCGGCGGCTGTTCACGGTCAGCGAGACCGCGCTCGGCGCGCTGCGCTCGCGCACGTTCCGGCACATCCACGATCTGTCGATGCTGCACCAGCAGTCCGAGCGGCGTGGCTCGATGGTTTCCCGGGTGACCAGCGACGTCGACCAGATCTCCCAGTTCCTGCAGACCGGCGGCATCCAGTTGCTGCTCGCCAGCGGCCAGCTGATCGTCTCGACAGTGGTGATGGCGATCTACTCGTGGCAGCTCACCATCGTGGTGCTGCTCGCCTTCGGCCCGGCGATCCTGGTGATCCGGCTGTTCCAGAATCGCCTCGCCGCTGTCTATCGCACGGTTCGTGAGCGCACCGGTGTGATGCTCGGCGCGGTCGCGGAAAGTGTGGTGGGAGCCACCGTGATCCGGTCGTACGGGGTGGCCGGGCGTACCGGGATGCGTCTGGACAGCGCGATCGACGACCTGCGGTCCGCGCAGCAGAAAGCGCTGAAGACCAGCGTGACCAGCTTCTCCAGCGGCGAGATCGGCGCCGGGCTGGCCCTGGCCGGCGTGGTCGTCGCCGGCACCCTGATCGGCATCGACGGCGGGCTGACCGTGGGGCAGCTGACAGCGTTCCTCTTCCTGGTCACGCTCTTCATCCAGCCCGTGCAGATCGCCACCGACATGCTCAACGAGGCACAGAACGCGGTCGCCGGCTGGCGCCGGATCCTCGACGTGCTGGACGTGGAACCGGACGTGGCGGACCCGGACGACCAAGGTGTTCCCCTGCAGGCCGGCCCGCTCTCGGTGACCTTCAAGAACGTCTCGTTCCGCTATCCCGGCGGCCCCCCATCCAACCACCCCACCACCGCCCTTAACCGGACTAAAGGCCCTCTCGTGCTGGATGACGTGGATCTGGAGATTCCGGCGCGTACCAAAGTGGCCGTTGTCGGCGAGACCGGCAGTGGGAAGACCACGTTCGCGAAGCTGCTCACCCGGTTGATGGACCCCGCTGAGGGTGAGGTGCTGCTGGGTGGGGTGCCGCTCACGTCGGTGCGGTTCTCGTCGCTGCGCTCGCGGGTGGTGATGGTGCCGCAGGACGGCTTCCTCTTCGACGCGACGGTCGCGGAGAACATCCGGTTCGCGGAGCCGGATCTGACCGATGACCAGCTGCGGACGGCGTTCGTGGAGCTGGGGCTCGCCGACTGGCTGTCCGGGCTCCCGCAGGGCCTGGAGACGCCGGTGGGTGAGCGCGGTGAGGCGCTCAGCGTGGGGGAGCGCCAGCTGGTGGCGCTGGTCCGGGCGTACGTGGCCGACCCGGATCTGCTGGTGCTGGACGAGGCGACCAGCGCGGTGGACCCGGCGACCGAGGTGCGGTTGCAGCACGCACTCGACCTGGTGACCCGGGGCCGGACGACGGTGGCGATCGCGCACCGGTTGTCGACGGCACAGGCCGCCGACGAGGTCCTGGTGGTGGATGCGGGCCGCGTCGTTCAACGCGGCCCGCATGCACGCCTCCTCGCCGAGGAGGGTTCGATCTACGCCAAGCTCTACGCCAGCTGGTTGGAACAGACGCGCTGACCGGCAAATACATGCGCCGGTGAGATGAGCGCGTCGCCCGCCGCGGCTGCTTCCTGGAACATCCCAGGAGCAACCGCGGCGAGAAACCCGCCATCTCAGCGATTCATGAGCCCCGCGTCAGCGGGCGTAGTACTCCACGACCAGCTGCTCGTCGCAGAGAACCGGGACCTCGGAGCGCTGCGGCGCCCGGACCACGGTGGAGCGCAGCTCCTCAAGAACCGTCGACAGGTACGGCGCGGTCGGCCCATCGATGTGGGTGCCGGTCGCGGCGATCTGGAACGGCGGCTTGGAGCGGCTCGTTTCCTTGACCTCGATGACCTGACCCGGCTTGAGCTTGTAGCCGGGGCGGTCCACCTTCTTGCCGTCCACGGTGAAGTGACCGTGCACGACGAGCTGGCGGGCCTGGTAGATGGTCCGGGTGAAGCCGGCGCGGAAAACGGTCGCGTCCAGGCGGCGCTCGAGCAGCGTGACCATCGTCTCGCCGGTCTTGCCCTCTGCCTTGTGCGCGGCGTCGTACGCGGCCCGCATCTGGACCTCGCTGATGTTGTACTGGTGGCGAAGACGCTGCTTCTCCAGCAGACGGACCTGGTAGTCCGAGCTCTTACGACGGCCACGGCCGTGGACGCCCGGCGGGAACGGGCGCCGCTCGAAGTACTTGACGCACTTACGCGTCAGTGGGATGCCGAGAGCTCGCGAGAGCTTCGCCTTGGGTCGAGAGTTGTTCAACTGAGATCTCCTGTTACGGTAAGCCTTGCCTAACTTAGGTAAGCCTAACCGGTGCCCGGAGGTGCTCGTCATGCAACCCAGTCCCGCCGAGATCGCGCGCACGCTCGCCGCCGGTCACCTGCCCGCCGTGGCCCACATCGCCTGCCGTCCCGGACCGGTTCCGATCCGTCATGTCACTGACGCGCAGGGTCGCGTGCTACTACTCGTGCCCGCCGAGGGTACCCTCGCGGCCGCGCTTCGGCCACAAGACGGTAATGACGACACCGCGCTGGTCCTGGATATTCGTGACGTACCTCCCATGGCGACGTCACCGTCGCTCGGGCGGGCCTGGGTCTCCGGGTGGGCCGCGAAGCTGACCGGCGAGGACGCCAGGGCCGCAGCCTTGGATTACGCCGACACCGACGCCTGCGGCGATCTTCTCGACATCGGCGAGAGCCAGATGCTGTACCGGATGGACGTCGCCGAGGTCCGGTACGAACGTGGCGAGAATCTCGTCGAGATCGACCCGGACGACTACGCGGAGGCCACCCCGGACCCGCTGCGCGCCGTCGAGTTCGACCTGATCGCCGACCTCGCCGACCACCACGTCGACGAGATGAGCGATTACGTGAAGCGCCAGCTCGGATCGGCCGCGCGGCCCGGTGACGAGCCCCGCGTCGTGCGGATGGACCGGTACGGGTTCCTGGTCCGGATGGGCAAACGCAGCGCCCGGCTGGCCTTCCCGCGCCCGGTCACCGACCGGCACGACCTGGCCCACCTGCTGCACCCGATCCTGTGCCGCCGCTGCGCCGACTCCGACACCGCGGCCGATCACACGGCCGCCTGAGCACCTTTTCGGGAGTGCTCCCCTGAACGGGTGGGATCCCGCAGCCCCCTTCTGCCGCCGTCGGGCTGCGGGATCCCACCTTGTGCTCTGCCGGCCGGTGCCGCGGCCGGCAGAGCACACCGAACCACAAACGACGACGGGCGACACCTCCGGGTGTCGCCCGTCGTTGCTGTTCTCACATTTACCGCGTCACAGCGAGAGGATGCGCTCCAGGAACTCGCGGTAGTTGCGCATCGCCATCCGCATGCTCTCGGTGTCCGGCGTACCGGTGCCGCGCAGCGGGTCGAGGTCGTCCCGCTCGGCCAGCAGTACCTCGGTGAGCTCGTTCACCGCGTCGGTGAGCAGGTCGTGCGCCCGGGTGAGCGCGTTGACCGGGTCGTCGACGAACTCCGCCTTCACCTCGTGCCACGCCGCCCGGAAGTGCCGGGCCGCGTCCTCGTCCCAGACCGTCCGGGATATCTCGGCGGCCGGTGACTCCTCGTCGCGCGACGAGCGGCGGCCGGTACGGCGTACCGGCTCGACGTCCTCGAGGCTCGCCGAGCGCCGGGGCGCGCCGAAGTCGTCCTCGTCCGGCACGCGGCGGGCGCCACCGACGGAGATGCCGGTCACACCGCTGCTGTCCGGGAACGGGAACGACGGGAACTCGGCCGGCGGCGGGGTCACCGAACCGGCACCCGGTGCGGCCGGGGTCACCGACGCGACGCCGAACGCCTCGCCGCCGGAGCGGCCCAGGCTGTAACCGGTCGCGCCGAACCCGAACCCGCCATCGGCCACCGACGGCAGAGACGCGGTCTCGTTCGAACGGTCGACAGTGAGGTCCGGCGGCGTACGCGTAGCCGGAATCTGCACGGTCGGGAACTGGATCGCCGCGACGGTGGCGCCGGAGACCGGAGCGCCGGACGTCGGGTTGCTCTGCGCGGCCGGCTCCTCGTGCTCCTGCGGCCGGGTCTGCTCCTGCTGCCGCGACTGGTGCTGCGGCTGCTCGGGCGCGTCGGCGTGCGGCGCGCCGGAGACCGGCTCGAGGATGGCGGCCGGGTGATCCGGAGTGAAGCCGCCCGGCACCGGCGGGTACGCGAACCCGGGCGAGACCGGAATGCCGGAGACCTGCCCGTTCGCCGGGTTGCCCGAGGTCGGCGTGACCGGGTGGTTCGCGCTGGGCACGGTGGCCCAGCCCGCGGCGGTACGCGGAGCGCCACCCGAAACGGGCTGCTCCTCGATCCCGTCGCCGGCCGACGGAGATCCATCCCGCGATCCATCCCGCGTCGACAGAGCTTCCCGAGGAGCGGGGAACGTCGTGCCGTCCGGGCCCGACGCCTCGCCGGTCTGGGCGTAACCGGGCGCCCCTGCCCGTCCGTTCATGTCTTCACGTCCGTTCTCGTCGCTGGGCCCCGCCCTGTCGGCGGCGTCCTGGTCGGCGTCCGCCGGCGTCTCCGCCACGGGTTCGTCCGCCGGTGTCGCATCGTCCGGCTCGTCGCCGGCCGGTTTTTCGGCGACTAGAGAGTCGCCGGGTTCGGCGACTTCCGCAACCGGAGTCTCATCCGGTTCCGGAGATGCCTCCGGCACGGACTCCGGCTCCCCGGACCCCGGCTCCCCGGACTCCGGCATCCCGGACTCCGGCGCCCCGGGTGGCTCCGAGGCGACCTTCTCCTCTTCTGCCGCCGTGGCGCGGTTCTCCTCCTCGGCCGCCGTGCTGCGGTTGCCGAACAGGAATCGCCCGGTCCCGCCGAGGCGGAAACCTCCGAAGGCGCCGTCCCGGCTCGGGGACGGGTCGCCGGCCTCCGGCTCATGGGACTTTACGTCCTGATCCGGTGTGGGCTGGTCGTCCGTTGGGCCTGAGTGATCAGGATCGCGGGCCGGTGGTCCGGAGAACGGACGGCCACCGGCGGGGGTTCGTGGCCCGGACCGCCGGGCTGCCCGGTTCAGGCCGAACGGGTCGGCGGGCGTGACCGGCGGTAGTGGGGCGGCAGGGCGGACGCCGTAGCCGTTCAGCAGGTCGGCGGGCGTCTCGGGTGGTTCCGGCTTACGGCGTGAGCCGAGCGCGACCATCTCAGGGTTCTGTCCAGCGTTGTCCGCCGGTGATGCCGGCGCCGGACCGTCGGGGTCCGGCCGGACCTGCCAGAACCGGGCGAGGCCGGGTGAAGGCCGGGTGTTGTCGGGGCTGGACGTCGGGTCCATCTCGGTTTTCACCACTCCCGTTGCGAGTGCGCGCCCACCGAAGGCCGTCCGAATCAGTCCAGGCGCACCCAAAGCGGCGGGCGCCGGGCAGTCAGGCACGTACCGCGCTTCGGCGACGGTACCGCTCAGCAACGCCCAGCACATCCCCGGTTACTCAGATCGTGGGCGATCTGCGGGCCGTTACGGCTCCGCGAACCGATGGGGGAGAATCCAGTCCGTGCCCGTACCCGAAGCAGAGACGTTCCTCGACCCGGCGGTCGCCGCCCGGCTCAAGCGCACCCCTGACGGACTGGTCGCCGCGATCGTGCAGGAGCACGGCACCGGCGACGTCCTGATGCTGGCCTGGATGGACGACGAGGCGTTGCGCCGCACGCTGGCCAGCGGCAAGGCCACCTACTGGTCCCGCAGCCGCGGTGAGTACTGGGTCAAGGGCGCCACCTCCGGCCACCACCAGCAGGTCACCAAGGTGTCGCTGGACTGCGACGGCGACGCGCTGCTGCTGACCGTCGTGCAGACCGGCGCGGCCTGCCACACCGGCACACACACCTGCTTCACCGACGACCTGCCCGTGGAGGCGTGATGACCAGCGGAGCCGTGGTTCCCGACGAGGCCGGTTTCCTCGGCGAGGCCGGCCGCAAACGGGTCGTGCCGGTCACCCGCAAGCTGCTCGCCGACGGTGAGACACCGGTCGGCGTCTACACGAAACTGGCCGGTGGGCCGGGCACCTTCCTGCTCGAGTCGGCGGAGCAGGGCGTCGCCTGGTCGCGGTACTCGTTCATCGGCGTCCGCAGTGTCGCCACGCTGGTCGAGAAGGACGGGCAGGCGGAATGGCTCGGTACGCCGCCTGAAGGCGTACCCCTGGGGGGTGATCCTGTCGCGGCCTTGCGTGAGACGGTGGCCGCGCTGACCGGCGGCGCCGAGCCGAACGAGGATCTGCCCCCGCTGACCGGTGGCATGGTCGGTTATCTCAGTTACGACCTGGTGCGGCGCTTCGAGCGGCTCCCGGCCACCGCGACCGACGACGTGCCGCTGCCCGAGCTGGGCATGATGCTCGCCACCGACCTGGTCGTGCTCGACCACCACGAGGGTTCGGCGCTGCTGGTGGCGAACGCGGTGCTCGCCGAGGACGCGGACGACACGGCCAAGCTCGCCGCTTACCACCAGGCGGTCGGCCGGCTGGACGCGATGACCACCGCGCTGTCCCGCCCGACCCCGCCGATGGTCTCCACGGTGGATCGGCGACCGGCCGGTGAGCCGGTGAGCCGGACCGCGCCGGGCGAGTACCAGAAGGCCGTGGAGATCGCGAAGGAGGCGATCCGGGCCGGCGAGTGCTTCCAGATCGTGGTGGCGCAGCGGTTCGAGCGGCCGACCGACGCGAACGCGCTCGACGTCTACCGGGTGCTGCGGGCCACCAACCCGAGCCCGTACATGTACCTGCTGCGCTTCGACGACTTCGACATCGTCGGCTCGTCGCCGGAGGCGCACCTCAAGGTCAGCGCGAACCGGACGGCGCTGCTGCACCCGATCGCCGGCACCCGCTGGCGTGGCGCCACCCCGGAACAGGACGCCGCGCTCGCCGCCGAGCTGCTCGCCGACCCGAAAGAGCGGTCCGAGCACGTCATGCTCGTCGACCTGGGCCGTAACGACCTGGGCCGGGTCTGCGAGCCGGGCAGCGTCGAGGTGCCGGAGTTCGCCCGCATCGAGCGGTACAGCCACGTCATGCACATCGTCTCCACGGTGACCGGGCGGTTGCGTGCCGACCGGAGCGCGTTCGACGCGCTCGCCGCGACGTTCCCGGCCGGCACGCTCTCCGGCGCGCCCAAGGTCCGGGCCATGGAGATCATCGAGGAGCTGGAGCCGACCCGGCGCGGCCTTTACGGCGGCACGGTCGGCTACTTCGGCTTCGCCGGCGACATGGACATGGCGATCGCGATCCGGACCGCGCTGCTCAAGGACGGTGTGGCCTACGTCGGCGCGGGCGCCGGCATCGTGGCCGACTCGGATCCGGCCGCCGAGGAGCAGGAGACCCGGAACAAGGCGGCTGCCGTGCTCGCCGCCATCGCCTCCGCCGAGACGCTGCGCGCGGCCCGATGACCAGCCGCCGCACTCATCTGTTGTCGGTGGTGGCCTGCCTGGCCGGTGCGGGGCTCACCCTTTACGCCGTGACGCGGGTCTGGTCGGTCCAGGTCGAGCACCGGACCGGCCTGTCCGATCTGCGTACCGAACAGACCGGCGCGGAATCCCAGCCGTGGCTGATCGGCCTCGCGCTGGTCGCGCTCGCCGGAACGGGTGCGCTGCTCGCCACCCGGGGCCGGGTGCGGCGCGGTCTCGGCGTGCTGCTCACGCTGATCGGTGCGGGCATCGTGGCCGGGGCGGCGCTGGCGCGCCTCGGTCTGGACGCCGGCGACGCCGGCGCCTCAGCGGCCATCTGGCCGTTTCTCTGCGTGCTGGGCGGCGCGGCCGTCGCCGTGGGCGGCGTGCTTGCGGCGCGTCACGGCCATCTGTGGTCGGCCATGTCTTCCCGGTACGAGCGGAGCACAGCGCCGCAGGTCTCCCCGGAAAAGGCTCAGGTGCCCGAGTCGCCGGCCGATACGAGGGCCCTGTGGGACGCACTCGACCGGGGTGACGACCCCACGGTCCGCTGATTCACCCATTAGGGTTTTATCGGGCTTTTGCCAGCTTCTTCGCGCGGGTCCGGCGGGGCCGGGTGGCGATCAGGGCGGCCACGGCTCGGCTGGTCTCGGCCCGGGCCTCGGCACGGGCACGGTCGGCCTGGATGGCCGCCCACGCGTTGTCCCGCGCGGTGCGGACGTTGTCCGGGCCCACCACCGCTTTCTGCACGCCGGTGAAAACTTCGGCCGCGAGAGAAACGAGGGTCCGGGAAACGGTGGCGAATCCCATCGCCTGGGTAAGGGAAACCTGGGTCATGGAGGCAGTGGCCATGAGGTCGACTCCGCAATCATCGTCCGGCTGGCGGCACGCTTGCTGGTACTCGGTGCCGGGACAAGTCTGCCCGAGAGTCATGATGGTGGAGTCCTATTTCCGCACGGTGACGACAGGGTCAACGCGCAGTGCTATCCACCGTTCGGGGGAGGGGTCCCTGCACAGCGGCCTGACAGCATCGGAACCGATGTGATCGAACGAACAGAGCGCCGGGCAGCCTGGCATTATGCCCCAGCCCAATCCGTGAGGCGCGCCATACCCCGGGAGCCCGGTGACCGTCGCTACCTCCTAGCATCGGGCCGGAGACACCCGGAGAGGGGAGTCATTACGTGACATCCGATCAGGCGGAAGCGGGCAGTGGCGGCACCGCGCAGCGCGGAGCGGCTCCGCAGAACGTTCTCGAGGAGATCCTCGCTGGTGTGCGTGAGGACGTAGCGGCACGTCAGGCGCAGCTACCACTGGAGAAGGTGCGTGAGCTCGCGGCGGCTACGCCACCGGCGATCGACGCGTACGCGGCATTGCGTAAGCCCGGCGTCGCGGTGATCGCCGAGGTGAAGCGGTCGTCGCCGTCCAAGGGCGCGCTCGCCGACATCCCGGACCCGGCCGAGCTGGCCGGGGAGTACGCGGCCGGCGGCGCGCGCTGCATCAGCGTGCTCACCGAGGGCCGGTGGTTCGGCGGTTCGCTTGACGATCTCGTAGCCGTGCGCAAGTCGGTGAAGATCCCGGTCCTGCGCAAGGACTTCGTGGTCTCCAGCTACCAGGTGCACGAGGCGCGGGCACACGGCGCCGACCTGGTGCTGCTGATCGTCGCCGCCCTTGAGCAGAACGTGCTCGTCGGCCTCCTGGAGCGCATCGAGTCGCTGGGCATGACCGCCCTCGTCGAGGTGCACAACGAGGAGGAGGCGGACCGGGCGCTGGAGGCGAACGCGAAGGTCATCGGGGTCAACGCCCGCGACCTGCGCACCCTCGAAGTGGACCGGTCGGTCTTCGAGCGCATCGCGCCCGGCCTGCCGAACAACGTCGTGAAGATCGCCGAGTCCGGCGTGCGTGGCCCGCACGACCTGATCCGGTACGCGTCGGCGGGCGCTGACGCAGTGCTGGTCGGCGAGGGTCTGGTCACCCAGAAGTCCCCGCGCGACGCGGTCGCCGAGCTGGTCAACGCCGGCAACCACCCGGCAACGCCGCGGCCGGTGCGATGACCGCGCCCGCGCTGCCGTCGCTGCCCGACCTCGCCGGACACTTCGGCCGGTACGGTGGCCGGTTCGTCCCGGAAGCGCTGGTCAAGGCGCTGGACGAGCTGGACGCCGCGTACCGGTCGGCGAAGGCGGACCCGGAGTTCCAGGCACGGTTCCAGGATCTGTTGCTCAACTACGCGGGTGTGCCGTCGCTGCTGTACCGGGCGACCCGGCTCTCCGAGAAACTGGGCGCGGAGATCCTGCTGAAGCGGGAGGACCTGAACCACACCGGTGCGCACAAGGTGCGCAACGTGCTGGGCCAGGCGCTTCTCGCCAAGCGGATGGGCAAGCCCCGGGTCATCGCCGAGACCGGCGCCGGTCAGCACGGTGTCGCGAGCGCCACGGCGGCCGCGCTGCTCGACCTCGAGTGCGTGGTCTACATGGGCGAGATGGACACCGAGCGGCAGGCGCTGAACGTGGCGCGGATGCGGATGCTCGGCGCCACGGTCATCCCGGTGACGAACGGCTCGCGGACCCTCAAGGACGCGCTGAACGAGGCGCTCCGCGACTGGGTCACCACTGTCGACAACACCCACTACCTGCTGGGTACCGCGGCCGGTCCGCACCCGTTCCCGGAGCTGGTCCGCGACTTCGTCGGCGGCATCGGCGTCGAGGCGCGGGCGCAGGTCCTGGAGATGAACGGCAAGCTGCCGGACGCCGTGGCCGCGTGTGTCGGTGGCGGCTCCAACGCGATCGGCATCTTCCACGCGTTCGTCCCCGATGAGGGCGTGCGTCTGTACGGCTTCGAGGCCGGCGGCGACGGCGTGGAGACCGGACGGCACGCGGCGTCGATCACCGGTGGTTCGGTGGGCGTGCTGCACGGCAACCGGACCTACCTGCTGCAGGACGACGACGGCCAGACCATCGAGTCGCACTCGATCTCGGCGGGCCTGGACTACCCGGGCGTCGGACCGGAGCATGCCTGGCTGCACGACACCGGGCGCGCCGTCTACGAGCCGGTCACCGACGCGGAGGCGATGGCGGCGTTCACGCTGCTCTGCCGTACCGAGGGGATCATCCCGGCGATCGAGAGCGCGCACGCCCTGGCCGGGGCCGCGAAGATCGCGCCGCGGCTGCGTGAGGAGCTGGGCCG
Organism: Actinoplanes lutulentus; assembly: GCF_003259845.1. Lineage (GTDB taxonomy): Bacteria > Actinomycetota > Actinomycetes > Mycobacteriales > Micromonosporaceae > Actinoplanes > Actinoplanes lutulentus. Next base: position 21,169 of record NZ_QLMJ01000004.1, on the reverse strand, counting down.
GACCCCGACCATCGTGGTCAACCTGTCCGGGCGCGGCGACAAGGACGTGCACACGGCGGGCGCCTACTTCGGCATCCTCGACCCGGTCGAGACCGTCGTCCCGGGGGAGAACACGTGAGCATCTCTTCTGTCTTCGACAAGGCCAAGGTCGAGAACCGCTCGGTGCTGGTCGGCTGCATGCCGGCCGGTTTCCCGACGGTCGACGACAGCATCGAGCAGATGATCGAGATGCACCGGGCCGGGTGCGACGTCATCGAGGTCGAGCTGCCGTACTCGGACCCGGTGATGGACGGCCCGGTGATCCAGAAGGCGAGCGACATCGCGCTCGCCAACGGTGTCCGCACCCGGGACACCCTGAAGATCATCGACGCGGTCTCGTCGGCCGGCGCCACCGTGGTGCTGATGACGTACTGGAACCCGATCGAGAAGTACGGTGTCGACGCGTTCGCCCGTGACCTCGCGTCGGCCGGGGCGACCGGGCTGATCACGCCCGACCTGATCCCGGACGAGGCGCAGGAGTGGATCGCCGCCTCGGACAAGCACAAGATCGACCGGACGTTCCTGGTCGCGCCGAGCTCGACCGCTGAGCGGATCGCGATGACCGTGGCGAACTGCCGGGGCTTCGTCTACGCCACCGCCCTGATGGGTGTGACCGGCGCGCGTACCTCGGTCTCGTCGCAGGCTCCCGAGCTGGTCACCCGGATCCGTGAGGCCGACCCGGACATCGCGATCGGCGTCGGTCTCGGTGTCGGCAACGGCAAGCAGGCCGCCGAGGTGGCCGCGTTCGCGGACGGTGTGATCGTCGGCAGCGCCCTGATCCGGTGCGTGCTGGAGGCCCCGGATCGGGCCACCGGCCTGGACCGGCTGCGAGCGCTCTCCGCCGAGCTCGCCGAGGGTGTCCGCTCGCGCTGAGATCTTGCTGAGGAAGGGCCCGGTCTCTTTATCGAACTGGGCCCTGCCCGGGACTTCCCTTCCTGTTGAGCGCCGGTAGCGTGTGCACCCGTGAACATCGCCGCCATCCCCAGTCCCACGACATCCGTGTGGCATCTCGGGCCGTTTCCGGTGCGCGCGTACGCGCTCTGCATCATCGCCGGAATGGTCGTCGCCACACTCTTGATGGAGAAGCGCCTGCGTAACCGTGGCGTGGCGCCGTGGGTCTCGCTGGACATGGTGGTGTGGGCGGTGCCGTTCGGCATCGTCGGCGCCCGCATCTACCACCTGATCACCTCGCCGCAGGACTACTTCGGCGCCGGTGGCGACCCGATCCGGGCCCTCTACATCTGGGAGGGCGGCCTCGGCATCTGGGGCGCGGTGATCGGCGGTGCCCTCGGCACCTGGATCGCGGCCCGGCAGATCGGCCTTCCGTTCAGCGTCTTCGCCGACGCGCTCGCCCCGGCGCTGCCGGTGGCCCAGGCGATCGGCCGGTTCGGCAACTGGTTCAACAACGAGCTGTACGGCAAGATCACCACGCTGCCCTGGGGCCTGGAGATCCACGAGATGGACTCGGCCAACCCGGGCCACGCCACCGTGATCGACGGCGAGCCGGTGACCAAACCGGATCTGTACCACCCGACCTTCCTCTACGAGGTCATCTGGGACCTCGGCGTCGCGGGCCTGGTCTGGCTGCTGGACCGGAAGTTCAAGTTCGGCAAGGGGCGGGCGTTCGCGCTCTACGTGATGGCGTACACCGCGGGTCGGGCCTGGATCGAGATCCTGCGGACCGACGAGGCCAACCACTTCTTCGGCGTACGGCTCAACGTCTTCACCGCGATTGTGTTGTTCGTCGCGGCGGCCATCTACTTCGTGGTGGCGAAGGGCCCCCGGGCGTACGTGGTGCCGATCGACGCGCCGGAGACCGCGGCGGAAAGCACAGCCGAGGCAGCGACCGAGAACGCCGCGGGCGACATCTCGCAGGTCGACGTCGAGGCCGGTGCCAAGACCGAGCCGAAACTGCCGGTGGCCTATCAGGTGGTGAGCGAGGAACGGTTCCGGGAATACCAGCGGACCGGCATCCTCCCGCCCGTGCCGGCGTCCGAGGAGCCGGTACCAGCGGCGTCCTCCGCCAAAGACGAGAACTGATCGCCGGGCCCGGCATGCGGACGGCCGTGGTGGTGGGCGCGGGTATGTCCGGGCTTGCCGCCGCGGGTGCGCTGTCCCGCTCCGGCTGGCAGGTCGTCGTCCTGGAGCGGGCCGAGCGTGTGGTCGCGCCGCCCACCGCCGTGGTGCTCTGGCCGAACGGGCAGCGGGCGCTCACGTCCCTCGACCCGGACGGCGGCTGGTCGGCGATCTGGTCGCCGCTGCCCGACGGGGGAGTGCGGCGGCCGGACGGCCAATGGCTGGTGGCGCCGCGTACGCGTGCCGGCACCGGCCCCGCGCCGGCCGCGGTCCATCTGGAGGACCTGTACGACGGGCTGATCGCCGGTCTCGGCGACGGCGTGGAGATCCGGACCGGGTTCGAGGTGACCACCGTGGTCACCGGCCGCGGCATGCGGCCGGTGGTCGGTGACGGCCGGACCGTGATCGAGGCCGACCTGATCGTCGGCGCCGACGGGATCGACAGCCGGGTGCGTGCCGTGGTGGCGCCGGAAGCGGTGGCCCTCGGTGCCGGCCTGGCCGCGTGGCAGGCGGTGATCCCCGGTTTCCGGACCCCCGAGCTTGACGGGACGTTCGCCGGAGGGGAGACGCTCGGTGCCGGTTACCGCTTCGTCGCCGTCCCGCTCGGTACCCGGGCGGCCGGCGTCGGCGGTGTCTACTGGGTCGCGACGGCTGCCGGCGCGCCCCGGCCGGAGCCGGCGGCCACTCAGCTCGCGCTGCTGCGCCGCTGGTTCGCCGGCTGGCACGAACCGATCGGCGAGCTGCTCGCCGCGACCCGCCCCGAGGATCTGATCCCGCAGGGTGTCCGGGAGCTGCGCCCGCTGCCGAGGGATTACGGGTTCCGCTCCGGCTCCGGTGGTGTCGTGCTGATCGGCGACGCCGCGCACGCCATGCCGCATCACCTCGGCCAGGGCGCCTGCCTGGCGTTCGAGGACGCCGCGACGTTGCGGACCCTGATGGTGGACGCCGAGCCGGGCGAGGGCCTGTGCGCGGCGGTCGAGTCATACAGCCGGCTGCGCCGTCCGCGCACCACGACGGTGATACGGCAGAACCGGCGGATGTCCGCGGTGGTGCAGGCGCGTGGCCGGCTCGCCCTGCGGGCCCGGGACGCCGCGCTGAACCACATGCGCCCGCGAATCCTGGGCCGCACCCTCGACCCGGTAGCCGACTGGACCCCACCGGACTGACCCAGCCCTACCCCGGCCGGCCCTCACTCCTACCCCGGCCGGCCGACGATGCTGGGCGAGCCGTAGCTCAGGCGGGTTATCGCACCGGCATACCGTGCCTGAACGACGGCCGCGGGGCGCGAGCCGTAGCTCGGGCGCGTCATCGCTGTCCTATAACCCTGCTGAGCTACGGCTCATCCCTGCCGGTGGTGGGATCCCGGCGCCGGAGAGCAGCCGACATTCACCACGGCGCGAGGGGATCGCCCGTGCGTGTCGAGTTGCGGCGCGTATTGCTCCCCAAGTCGACACGGCCGTGCGGTTTGCGGTGTGCGTGTCGAGTTCGGGTGCGTATTGAACCTCAAGTCGACACGCTGGGCCTTGGGACCACGACTTGCGGGACAGGGGCACACGGTGGGCCCCTGTCGAGGCGGCTGGATTTTGCAAGATCAGGATGCGGGATGGGATTTCACCCGTTCGACACAGTCGGTGTGCGAAGCCCTCAGCTCGATCACTGCTGCGAACGGTAAGGTTCATCGACGGTCCGGGTGCTTACCGCGTACCAAATGGTGGGAACTGTGAGCGAGTCGCTGAGGCCTCTCACATCACAGCGGCAGAGCCGCTGGTTGTGCGATGCATGCCGTACCCGCCCGGCGGAACCCGACGCGGGTGTAGAGGCGCGCCACGTCGTCGTCGCCTGCGGAGAGCAGCACGAGATCGACCCCGGCGGCCAGCAGCCGGCCGGTGAGGGTGGCGGTGAGCTGCGACGCGTACCCACGGTTGCGCGCCGACGGCAGGGTCGCGACCCCGACGATCTCGGCGACCGCGCCCACTCGCTGGCTGGTCGCGGTCGCGAGAATGCCCTCCTCGGGTGACTCGGCGACCGCGGTGACGTAAGCGTCGCTGTCGAACATCGCCTGCGCCTGCCGGACCGCGTCCGGGCTCAGCGCCTCGCTCGCGTCCCGTTCGGCAGGGCCGGCGCCGTCGATGACCAGCGTGTTCTCCACGACCTCCATGGGCGCCCGATAGGCGGGCGCGCCGAAGCCGAGGCGGGCGACGGCGCGTGCCGCGCGCAGATCGCCGGCGAAACCCGCCGACGCCGGGTCCAGGTAACGGATCTTGGCGCCGGGAATGGGCAGATCGGGTACGAGTGCCGCGGGCTCAAGCACCAGCAGAGGCGCGAGCAGCACGTCCAGTCCGGCGGAACGGGCGATCGCGAGCAGGTCGGGGGTAGTCTCGTGGACCCATTCGAACGTCTCCGGCACACCGAGCTCACGCTGCAGGCGGCGGGTGGCCATGATGTCGGCGGCCGAAGGGGTGTGCGAACCCAGTGTCGGGCGGGCATAGTAGGGCCAGCCCTCTCCCGCGCGGACGAAGAGACTCAGCGAGCCGATCTCCTCGACCCGCGCCCAGGGGCGGGGCAAAGCGTCGTAGAACCGTTCGAGTCGGTCGAAGAGGCCGGAATCCACTGGCGCCATCGCGCGAGACTACCGGTCTCCGCACCGGCTGTGCTATTCAGTTCCTCCGCCTATCCGGTGCGAGGTGTGATCAATCCGCATCTGGCGGAGATCAGTGTCTCTTAACGTAGACTCAAGAGACTTTGCAGGGCCGACGTCGTCCCGACCTCAGAATGAAACACCAGTGACGACAGGAGGCCCGGTGGCATATCCGCACCCCCAGGGGATGTACGACCCGGCATACGAGCGTGACGCCTGTGGTGTGGCCTTTGTTGCCGACATTCACGGACGTCGCTCCAATGATGTGGTCGCCAAGGGCCTTTCGGCGCTTATCCGTCTGGACCACCGGGGCGCGCGTGGCGCCGAGCAGAACACCGGCGACGGTGCCGGCATCATGATCCAGGTCCCGGACGAGTACTACCGCGCGGTCGTCGGCTTCGAGCTGCCGCCGGCGGGTTCGTACGCCGCCGGTCTGGTGTTCCTGCCGACCGACCCCGACGACGCCGCCCGGGCGACAAAGGTCTTCGAGAAGTACGTCCTCGTCGAGGGCGGCGAGGTTCTCGGCTGGCGTGACGTCCCGGTGGACCCGTCCGACCTGGGCGCCACCGCGGAGGACGCGCGTCCGGCGATCCGGCAGGTCTTCCTGGCCGCCGACCGGCTCAGCAACTCGGCCGCCGGCCCCGCCGGTGAGCGGCTGTCCGGCATCGAGCTGGATCGGGTCGCGTTCTGCATCCGCAAGCAGGCCGAGCGGGAGACGTCGCAGCGTGGTGTCGCGATGTACCTTCCGTCGCTGTCCTCGCGGACCATCACGTACAAGGGCATGCTCACGCCCGAGCAGCTGCCGGCGTTCTTCCCGGACCTGACCGACGAGCGGGTCGACAGCGCCATCGCGCTGGTCCACTCCCGGTTCTCCACGAACACGTTCCCGTCGTGGCCGCTGGCGCACCCGTACCGGCTGATCGCCCACAACGGTGAGATCAACACGATCCGGGGCAACAAGAACTGGATGGCCGCCCGTGAGGCGCTGCTGTCCTCGCCGAACCTCCCGGGCAACATCAAGCGGCTCTTCCCGATCAACTCGCCGGAGGCTTCCGACTCGGCGAGCTTCGACGAGGTGCTCGAACTGCTGCACCTGGCCGGCCGCAGCCTGCCGCACTCGGTGATGATGATGATTCCCGAGGCGTGGGAGAACGACTCGGAGATGGACCCGGCGCGCCGCGCGTTCTACCGGTTCCACGCGAGCCTCATCGAGCCGTGGGACGGCCCGGCCGCCGTGGCGTTCACCGACGGCACGGTCATCGGCGCGGTGCTGGACCGCAACGGTCTGCGCCCCGGCCGCTGGTGGCACACCGCCGACGGCCTCGTGGTGCTCGGCTCCGAGGCCGGCGTCATCGACTTCGCGACGGACCAGGTGGTGGCCAAGGGCCGCCTCCAGCCCGGCAAGATGTTCCTGGTCGACACGGCCGCCGGCCGGATCGTGCACGACGCCGAGATCAAGGCGGAGCTGGCCGCCGCCGAGCCGTACGCGGACTGGCTGCACGCCGGTCTCATCGAGCTCAGTGACCTGCCGGCCCGTGAGCACGTGATCTACACGCACGACTCGGTGCTGCGCCGCCAGCAGGTCTTCGGGTACTCCGAGGAGGAGTTGAAGATCCTGGTCGCGCCGATGGCGCGGACCGGCGCCGAGCCGCTGGGCTCGATGGGCACCGACACGCCGATCTCGCCGCTCTCCACCCGGCCCCGGCTGCTGTTCGACTACTTCCACCAGCTGTTCGCGCAGGTGACGAACCCGCCGCTGGACGCCATCCGCGAGGAGCTGGTCACCAGCCTCTCGATGACGATCGGCCCCGAGGCCAACCTGCTCGACCCGGGTCCGGCGAGCTGTCGTCAGATCGTCCTGCCGTACCCGGTGATCGATAACGACGAGCTGGCGAAACTGCTCTCCATCGACGAGGACGGCGACCTGCCCGGCTTCAAGGCGGTACGGGTCTCCGGCCTGTACCCGCTGCGGGACGGCGCGGCCGGCATCAAGGCCCGCCTCACCCAGATCTGCCGGCACGTCTCCGAGGCGATCGAGGACGGCGTACGCATCCTTGTGCTGTCCGACCGCGACTCCAACGCTGATCTGGCGCCGATCCCGTCGTTGCTGCTCACCGCGGCGGTGCACCAGCACCTGGTTCGTGAGCAGACGCGTACCCAGGTCGCGCTGGTGGTCGAGTCCGGTGACTGCCGCGAGGTGCACCACGCGGCGACGCTGATCGGCTTCGGCGCGGCGGCGGTCAACCCGTACCTCGCCTTCGAGAGCGTGGACGACCTGATCGCGACCGGCGCGCTTGTCGGCATCGAACCGCGCAAGGCGGTCCGCAACTACGTCAAGGCGCTCGGCAAGGGCGTCCTGAAGATCATGTCGAAGATGGGCATCTCGACCGTCTCGTCGTACTGCGGCGCTCAGGTCTTCGAGGCTGTCGGCCTGGAGAACAAGCTGCTCCAGCGGTACTTCGCGGGGACATCCGGGCGGATCGGCGGCGTTGGTCTGGCCGGCATTCACGCCGAGGTCAAGGCTCGCCACGAGAAGGCGTACCCGGCGAACGCGGCCGAGCGGGCGCACCGGCGCCTGGAAGTCGGCGGCGAGTACCAGTGGCGCCGCGAGGGTGAGCTGCACCTGTTCAACCCGGAGACGGTCTTCCTGCTCCAGCACGCGACACGGTCCAAGCAGTACGACGTTTTCCGTAAATATACGGAAAAGGTGGACGCATTGTCGGCCGAGGCCGGCCACCTCCGCGGTCTCTTCCGGTTCAAGTCGGACCGGACCCCCGTCGACATCAGCGAAGTCGAGCCGGCTGAAGCGATCGTGAAGCGCTTCGCCACCGGCGCGATGAGCTACGGCTCGATCTCCGCCGAGTCGCACGAGACCCTCGCCATCGCGATGAACCGGATCGGCGGCAAGTCGAACACCGGTGAGGGCGGCGAGGACGTCGAGCGTCTGTACGACCCCGAGCGTCGTTCCAGCGTCAAGCAGATCGCGTCCGGCCGCTTCGGCGTGACCAGCGAGTACCTGGTCAACGCGGACGATCTGCAGATCAAGATGGCGCAGGGCGCGAAGCCCGGCGAGGGTGGCCAGCTGCCCGGCAACAAGGTGTGGCCGTGGGTCGCCAAGACCCGGCACGCCACCCCGGGCGTCGGCCTGATCTCCCCGCCGCCGCACCACGACATCTACTCCATCGAGGACCTGGCCCAGCTGGTCCACGACCTCAAGATGGTGAACCCGAAGTCCCGGGTGCACGTGAAGCTGGTTTCCGAGATCGGTGTCGGCACTGTCGCGGCGGGTGTCGCGAAGCTGAAGGCCGACGTCATCCTGATCTCCGGGCACGACGGCGGCACCGGCGCGTCCCCGCTGAACTCGCTGAAGCACGCCGGCACCCCGTGGGAGCTCGGTCTCGCCGAGGCGCAGCAGACGCTGCTGCTCAACAAGCTGCGTGACCGGGTCACCGTGCAGGTCGACGGCCAGCTCAAGACCGGCCGGGACGTGGTGATCGCGGCGCTGCTCGGCGCCGAGGAGTTCGGTTTCGCCACGGCTCCGCTGATCGTCTCCGGCTGCATCATGATGCGGGTCTGCCACCTGGACACCTGTCCGGTCGGCATCGCCACGCAGAACCCGGTGCTGCGCGAGCGTTACACCGGCAAGCCGGAGTTCGTCGAGAACTTCTTCATGTTCCTCGCCGAGGAGGTCCGGGAGATCCTGGCCGAGCTCGGTTTCCGCACCATCGACGAGGCGATCGGCCAGGCCGAGATCCTCGACGTGGTCAAGGCGGTCGACCACTGGAAGGCGAAGGGCCTGGACCTGGCGCCGGTGCTCTACGTGCCGGAGCTGCCCGAGGGCGCGTCCCGCCGCGGTGTGGTGGCCCAGGACCACGGCCTGGACAAGGCCCTGGACAACGAGCTGATCGCGCTGGCCCAGCCGGCGCTTGTCGACGGCCTGCCGGTCCGCGCCGAGGTACCCACCCGCAACGACCAGCGCAGCGTCGGCGCCATGCTGGGCGGCGAGGTCAGCCGCCGGTACGGCGGCAACGGCCTGCCCGACGACACGATCGCCTTCACCCTGCGGGGCACCGGCGGCCAGTCGTTCGGCGCGTTCCTGCCGCGTGGTGTGACGCTGCGGCTGATCGGCGACACGAACGACTACGTCGCGAAGGGCCTCTCCGGCGGACGGGTGATCGTGCGCCCGGCCGAGGACGCGCCGTTCGTCGCCGAGGAGAACACGATCGCCGGCAACACCATTCTGTACGGCGCCACCGGCGGCGAGGTCTTCCTCCGCGGCCGGGTCGGCGAGCGGTTCGCGGTGCGCAACTCCGGCGCCTCGACGGTTGTCGAGGGCGTCGGTGACCACGGCTGCGAGTACATGACCGGCGGTGTTGTGGTCGTGCTCGGCCCGACCGGGCGCAACTTCGCGGCCGGCATGAGCGGCGGCAAGGCGTTCCTGCTCGACCTCGACCAGTCGCTGGTCAACCCCGAGCTGGTGGACCTCGCGCCGCTGACCGACGACGAGCGCGAGGTGCTGCGCTCGCTGGTCGAGAAGCACCACGCGGAGACCGACTCGGCAGTGGCCGGCCGGTTGCTGAAGGACTGGTCGGCGTCGGCCGAGCGGTTCACCGCTGTGGTGCCGCGCGACTACAAGCGCGTGATGGAACTGATCAGGACCGCCGAGGCTGCCGGTCGCAATGTGGACGAGGCGGTCATGGGGGTCACCAGTGCCTGATCCGAACGGTTTCCTCCGCTACGAGCGGCAGCTCCCGAAACGTCGCCCGGTTCCGCTGCGGCTGATGGACTGGAAAGAGGTGTACCCGCCCGCGGGCGAGGAGCTCATCCGCGACCAGGCCACCCGCTGCATGGACTGCGGCATCCCGTTCTGCCACGACGGCTGCCCGCTGGGCAACCGGATCCCGGACTGGAACGACCTGGTCCGTACCGGGAACTGGGAGTCGGCGATCGAGTCGCTGCACGCGACGAACAACTTCCCGGAGTTCACCGGCCGGCTCTGCCCGGCGCCGTGTGAGGCGGCCTGCGTGCTGGGCATCGCCGACGACCCGGTGACCATCAAGCAGGTCGAGGTGGAGATCGCCAACCACGCCTTCGCGCGTGGCCTGGTCCCGCAGCCGTCGCCGGTGGCGTCTGGCAAGTCGGTCGCGGTGGTCGGTTCCGGCCCGGCCGGCCTCGCGGCCGCCCAGCAGCTGGCGCGAGCCGGTCACTCGGTCACCGTCTACGAACGCGACGACCGCATCGGCGGTCTCATGCGGTACGGGATCCCGGACTTCAAGATCGAGAAGGACGTGATCGACACCCGGCTGGCGCAGATGGAGGCCGAGGGCGTCGTCTTCCAGGCCGGTGTCAACGTGGGCGTCGACATCACCGCCGATGACCTGCGGGAACGTTACGACGCGGTGCTGCTCGCGGCGGGCGCGCTGGCCGGCCGGGACACCCCGGAGACGCCGGGCCGTGAGCTGAACGGTGTGCACCTGGCGATGGAGCACCTGGTTCCCGCGAACCGGATCGTCGCCGGTCTGCAGGACACCACGCCGATCGACGCCAAGGGCAAGCACGTGATCATCATCGGCGGCGGTGACACCGGTGCTGACTGCCTCGGCGTCGCCCACCGCCAGGGCGCCGCGTCGATCACCCAGCTCGACCAGTACCCGTTGCCGCCGGAGGCGCGTACCGGCATCAAGGACCCGTGGCCGACCTGGCCGTTGATCCTGCGCAACTACGCCGCTCACGAAGAGGGTGGCGACCGCGTCTTCGGCGTGGCCGTGCAGGAGTTCGTCGGCGACGGTAACGGCAACCTCACCGCGATCCGGATCGCGGAAGTGCAGGTCCAGCGGATCGACGGCGTGCGCACGGTGGTCATCACTCCCGGCTCGGAGCGCGAGTTGCGCGCCGACCTGGTCCTTCTCGCCATCGGATTCGAGGGTACGGAAGACCAGCCGCTGCTCTCCCAGTTCGGCCTGAACCGCACCCGGCGCAACGTGCTGGACGCGGATCGGAACTGGCAGACCGACGCCGAGGGTGTCTTCGTCGCCGGCGACATGCACAAGGGCGCTTCGCTGATCGTCTGGGCGATCGCCGAGGGCCGGGCGGCGGCCAGCGCCATCCACTCCTATCTGGGCGCGGCCGGCGAACTGCCGGCACCGGTCCGGTCGGATTCGCAGCCGCTGTCGGTCTGAACGGTTTTCTCAGGACGGCCCGCCGCTTTTAGCGGCGGGCCGTTTTTGGTTGGTTGTCTTCGATGGGCGTCGATATCTTGCGACCATTTTGCGCGTGGCCGGAGCAAATTCGAATATGGTTACCGAGCGTTAAGTTCAGCGGCCGTCCGGTGGCTCCCGGGAGGGGGTCGGGCATGTGCCGACGGGCTCCGGAGGCCGCCCGTTAGGCTGGACCCGCGGTCGCCGACGCCCGCCGGACGACGCAGCCTGCCCGTGGTGACATGGGCTGACCTCGCCGTCGACACCCGCAGTTCATGACGTTGCCGGGGGTCGGCCGCCGAGCCGACCGTGGAGAAGGACTAGCCTGATGGCCGTGACACGCCGCGTAAAGATCGTCTGCACGATGGGACCCGCCACCAAGTCTCCTGAGCGGATGCTCGGCTTGGTCGAGGCGGGCATGGACGTGGCCCGGATGAACTTCAGCCACGACACCCTCGAGAACCACAAGGAGATGTACGGCCTCGTCCGTGCCGCCGCGGAGAAGGCCGGCCGTGCCGTCGCCATCCTCGGCGACCTCCAGGGTCCGAAGATCCGGCTGGGCAAGTTCGCGGACGGACCGCACCGCTGGGAGACCGGCGACCGGGTCGTCATCACCAGCGAGGACATCCTCGGCACGCGGGAGCGCGTCTCCTGCACCTATACGAAGCTGCCGCACGAGGTCAAGGTCGGCGACCGTCTGCTGATCGACGACGGCAAGGTCGCGGTCGAGGTGACCGACGTCGAGGGTGAGGACATCCACGTCCTGGTCACCGAGGGCGGCCCGGTCAGCAACAACAAGGGCGTCTCGCTGCCGAACGTCGCGGTGAGCGTGCCCGCGCTCAGCGACAAGGACGAAGAGGACCTGCGCTTCGCGCTGAAGCTCGGCGTCGACCTGATCGCCCTCTCGTTCGTCCGCGCGCCGGAGGACATCAACCTCGTCCACAAGATCATGGACGAGGAGGGCCGCCGGGTCCCGGTCATCGCCAAGGTCGAGAAGCCGGAGGCCGTCGAGCACCTCGAGGCCATCGTTCTCGCCTTCGACGGCGTCATGGTCGCCCGCGGTGACCTCGGCGTCGAGCTCCCGCTGGACCAGGTTCCGCTGGTGCAGAAGCGTGCCGTGCAGCTCTGCCGGGAGAACGCGAAGCCGGTCATCGTCGCGACCCAGATGCTCGACTCGATGATCGAGAACTCGCGTCCGACCCGCGCCGAGGCGTCCGACGTCGCGAACGCGGTGCTCGACGGCACCGACGCCGTGATGCTCTCCGGTGAGACCTCGGTCGGTAAGTACCCGGTGCTCACGGTCAGCACGATGGCGAAGATCGTCACCACCACCGAGGCCGGTGGCATGGGCGTTCCGCGTCTGCAGCACGACCCGCGTACCCACGGTGGCGCGCTGACCGTCGCCGCTTCGCAGATCGCGCGCAACATCGGCGCGAAGGCCCTGGTGGCGTTCTCGCAGACCGGCGACACCGTGCGCCGGCTCGCCCGCCTGCACTGCGACCTGCCGCTCTACGCGTTCACCCCGGTCTCCGAGGTGCGCAACACCCTCGCGCTGAGCTGGGGTGTCGACACCTTCCTGACCGACTTCGTCGAGCACACCGACGACATGTTCCGGCAGGTCGACGCGAAGATGCTGGGTCTCGGCCTGGCGAAGCCCGGCGACTACGTCGTCGTCGTGGCCGGCTCCCCGCCGAACGCGCCCGGCTCCACCAACACCCTGCGGGTGCACCAGCTCGGAACGCTCGTCGATCCGGCAACAGTGTGACCTTGCCGTTGCAGGGACAGGCCGCCGTCGACCAACTGCTGGATCTGCTGGATCTGCGGAAGGTCGACGCGGCCACCTTCGTCGGCGAGAGCCCGCAGACCGGCGCCCAGCGAGTGTTCGGCGGCCAGGTCGCCGGCCAGGCGCTGGTCGCCGCCGGGCGTACGGTCGACCCCGACCGGCTGGTCCACTCGCTGCACGGATATTTCGTGCGGCCGGGCGACCCGACCGTGCCGATCACCTTCACGGTCGAGCACATCCGGGACGGGCGGTCCTTCTCGGTGCGCCGGTCGACGGCGCAGCAGCACGGGAAGACGATCTTCTTCATGTCGGCGTCGTTCCAGGTGCCGGAGAAGGGGCTGGACCACCACACCCCGGCGCCCGAGGGCGTACCCGCCCCGGAGGACGTCGCCACCATGCTCGACTGGGTGGAGCGGTACCCGGAGCGGATGGCGATGTTCAAGTCGTCCCCGCAGGCCGTCGACGTCCGTTACGTCGGTGTGCCCGGCTGGGTCCCGCCCGGTGACCGCGGTGCCGAGCCGTTGCAGCGGGTCTGGATGCGGATCAACGGCAAGCTGCCGGACGATCCGCTGATCCACGCCTGCGCGCTGACCTACGCGTCGGACCTGTCGCTGCTCGACGCGGTGCTCTCCACGCACGGCGAGGTGTGGGGACCGGGCGGCGTGATCGGTGCGAGCCTGGACCACGCGCTCTGGCTGCACCGGCCGTTCCGTGCCGACGAGTGGTTCCTGTACGACAGCGTGAGCCCGTCCGCGAGCGGGTCCCGGGGCCTGGCCAGCGGGCGGATGTTCACCCGCGACGGCCGGCACATCGCCAGCGCCGTGCAGGAAGGCCTGCTCCGCAAGATCGGGGCCTGATTTCCGTTCTTCCGGTTTCTGGTCTTCGGTTTTCCGGTTTCCGGGCACCCCGCCGGTGGTGGATCGCGGTCTGGCGACTGACCGCTGACTGATCCATCAACCGGCGGGGCCGGGGACAGGCTTCTCTATCGGTTGCCCGGCTGGTCGTCGCGTGACGACCGCCCGGCCGAGGCGCTCTCCGCGTCGGCCGCGATCTCCGGAGTGTCCGGTACCGGCGGCATGTCGGTCTGTTCCGGCTGCTTGGCTCCGGCGCGCGGCCCGGTGATACCGGCCTGCACCAGCATCGCGTCAAGATCCGCGGTGGTACGCACGACATGCTCGTGGTACGTGTCCCCAGGGATGTGGCCGACACCGCCCTCGGGGGAGACCGACGGCAGATCCTGGGCCCGCTTCAGCTTGGTCGAGGCGCCTTCCGGAGCACGATGCCGGGCGCGTACCGGCGTGGCCTCGAAGTCGGCGCGGCCGGCCGAATAGCCGACCAGGCCCGCCGACCGTTCCGGTGGCAGCTCCAGGACGTCCTTGCGCGTGGTGTGCGCGATCTCCCGTAGCCGCAGCGAAGTGACCAGGTCAGCGACCGCGCGCAGCACCGCGAGGGCGCCGAGCGTCACGACGATCAGATCGGCGCTCCGGGCGAACGGGCCGGCCGAGAAATATCCGAGACCCGTCTCCAGCACGCCGATCGTCACGATCAGGCTCCACACCCGGTCCGAGCCGCGCGTCATGATCCCGACGGCGACGTCCACCGCGCCGCGGACCATCAGGTACCACCCGGTCAGCGCCGCCGCCGTGGTGAAGGACGATTCGTCCGGGACCAGCATCGCCGCGCCGGTCGCCGCGAAGATCACGGTGAGGCCCGCGTTCAGCCACCAGGTCCGGGTGCCGGCGAGGGTGCGCAGTAGCTCGCAGACCGCCCCGAAGAGGAGCATCGGTCCGGCCACCGCGGCGATGTCCGCGGGTTCCAGTCGCATCACCGCCCAGGCGATCGCCAGCCACGCCGCACCGGCGAACATGAGGAATCCCCACATGCTCCCGCGTGCGACGGTGAGGGGCGAAGAACCGGACGACAACATGAGGCCTCCCGCTGCAACTGTCCCTGTCATGACAGCATCCGGTGCGTGCCGTGGCCCGGCGTTCGCCCAGATTCGCAGGCCCGTCTTTTGTCTCGCCTATTTCATGCCGGTAACGCGTCGGCTATCGCACGGAAATTGACGAGCGTGCGAAAAGGCGTACCCAAGATGGGGTTTTGGTCAAGCGCCCTTGATCGGGCGTGACGAATATTTAACGCGGATTTTGTGCCCCCGGTGGGATTCGAACCCACACTGTATGGTGTTTGAGACCATCTTCTCTGCCGGTTGGAATACAGGGGCTACACCACTCATCGCGGCATGCCTGAGCGTTCTCAGCATGACGTTGGGCGGCACGACTGATCACGACGTGAGATGGTCACGCCAGGATGAGTCCCCGACAGCCTACCTACTAGGCTTAGGGCGGCGACACCCACATACCCGGGTGTCGCGACATCGACGTTCTGGGAGTAGGGGTTTCCGTGGCCGACACGCAGGCTGGTGCCGAGCGCAAGCGGGTGCTCATCGCCGAGGACGAGGCGCTGATCCGGCTCGACCTCGCCGAGATGCTGGTCGAGGAGGGCTACGACGTCGTCGGCGAGGCCGGCGACGGGGAGACCGCGGTTCGCCTGGCCGAGGACCTGAAGCCGGACCTCGTGATCCTGGACATCAAGATGCCGATCATGGATGGCCTGGCAGCCGCCGAGCGGATCGCCGCGAAGCGGATCGCCCCGGTGGTCATGCTGACCGCTTTCAGTCAGCGGGAGCTCGTCGAGCGGGCTCGCGAGGCCGGCGCCATGGCGTACCTGGTGAAGCCGTTCCAGAAATCCGACCTCGTGCCGGCGATCGAGATCGCCCTCTCGCGGTACTCGGAGATCTCCGTCCTCGAGGCGGAGGTGGCCGGCCTTACTGACCGTCTCGAGACGCGCAAGTCCGTCGAGCGCGCCAAGGGCGAGCTGATGACGAAGTACTCGATGACCGAACCGCAGGCGTTCAAGTGGATCCAGCGGACCGCGATGGATCACCGGATGACGATGCGCGAGGTCGCGGACCGGATCATCAAAGAGTCCGAGGGCGAGGCCGAACCCGCTGGTTAGCGGCTTGTCGAGCCACCGTTCCGATATTGGCTCTTGACCAAAGGTTGAGGCTCAGTAACGGCTTTGTTACGACCGGGTTCGACGCTCCTGAGCAAGCTATGATCCCCGCCAGTCCTTCGCGTGACGTATGGCGGGGATTTCTGCTGCTAAACACAAGGAGCATCGTTGCGTAGAGCCGTGATCATCTTCACGGCCGTTCTCGGATTCCTGTTCACTTCCCTGGGTCTGGGTGCCACAAGCGCCTTGGCTGAGGGCGAGTCGTTACAGGGCACGTTGATCAATGCGGGCCAGCCAGTGGCCGGCGTGGTTATCAAGGTGGCGGAAGAGAGCGGCACTCCGGTCGGCGAGGCGACTTCGGACGCTCAAGGCAAGTGGTCGGTCTCCGTCCCTGCCGCGGGTACCTACAAGGTCGACCTCGACGCCGCGACCCTTCCTCAGGGCGTTGCTGTCACCACTGGCCGCACGAGCCTGACATTGAGCGTTTTCGAGGGCGCCGCGCGTAACGTGCTGTTCCCGCTCGGCGCGGCAGCCGGCAGTCCCGGCGCCGATCAGCCTGCAGAGGGTGGCACCTCTCAGCTGGAGCGGGTGGCCGACCTCGTCTATACGGGAATCCATTTCGGTCTCATCATCGCGCTGGCGGCCCTGGGCCTCTCGCTGATCTTCGGCACCATGGGCCTCACGAACTTCGCCCACGGTGAGCTGATCACCTTCGGCGCGGTGGCGTGTTTCTTCATCAACGTGACGGCCAGCGTGCCGCTCGAGATCGCGGCGGTCCTCGCCGTGGCACTCGGTGGTCTGTTCGGTTACTTCCAGGACAGATTCTTCTGGGGGTGGCTGCGTAACCGCCGTACCGGCCTGATCGGCATGATGATCATCTCGATCGGTCTCGCGCTGATCCTGCGGTACCTGTTCCTCTACGTCTTCCGCGGCGACACCCGGCAGTTCGCGCAGTACGTCGCGCAGCCCGGCATGGACCTGGGCCTCATCTCGGTGGCGCCGAAGAACCTGGTCATGGACGGTATCGCGATCATCGTTCTGATCGTGGTCTCGCTGGCGCTGGTGAAGACCCGCCTCGGCAAGGCGACCCGCGCGGTCTCCACCAACCCGTCGCTCGCCGCTGCCTCCGGCATCAGCGTCGACTCGGTGATCCGGCTGGTCTGGACGATCGGTGGCGCGCTCGCCGCGCTCAGCGGCGTGATGCTCGCGATCTTCCAGGGCGTGAACTACCAGATGGGCTTCCAGATCCTGCTGCTGGTGTTCGCGGCCGTGACGCTCGGCGGTCTCGGAACCGCCTTCGGTGCCCTGCTGGGCAGCCTTGTCATCGGTCTCGCCACACAGCTGTCGACGCTGTGGATCCCGACTGAGCTGAAGAACGTCGGCGCCCTCGCGGTGCTGATTGTGATCATCCTCGTGCGTCCCCAGGGCATCCTGGGCCGCCGCGAGCGGATCGGCTGAGGGGGGCCTGATGAACTGGGACATCATTTTCGGCGTCTCTCTGGAGTCGCTGATCAACGGCACGATGATCGCGTACGCACTGGCCGCGATCGGCCTGAACGTGCACTTCGGCTACACCGGCCTGCTGAACTTCGGTCAGTCGGCGTTCCTCGGCGTCGCGGCCTACGGTCTCGCGATGATGGTGTCGACCTTCGGCCTTCCGTTCTGGATCGGCATCGCGGTCGGCCTGCTCGGCGCGGTCGTGCTGGCACTGCTGCTCGGTATCCCGACGCTGCGCCTGCGCGCCGACTATCTGGCGATCGTGACGATCGCCGCCGCGGAAATCGTCCGCCTGCTCTTCCGCTCGGTCTCGCTGAGCGAGTGGACCGGTGGCTCGGACGGTCTGCAGCAGTTCTCCGACGACTTCTACGCGATGAACCCGTACAGCGGCTCGCTGGAATTCTGGAGCATCAGCTTCGACGAGCGTGAGCTCTGGGTCATGACCGTCGGCTGGGCGCTCGTCGCGATCGCGCTGACCATCGTGTTCCTGGCGATGCGCAGCCCGTGGGGCCGTGTCATCAAGGCCATCCGCGAGGACGAGGACGCCGTGCGCAGCCTCGGCAAGAACGTCGTGTCCTACAAGATGCAGTCGCTCATCCTCGGTGGTGTCCTCGGCTCGCTCGGTGGTTTCATCATCGCGCTGAAGAACGCGGCCGTGCAGCCGGACACCTACGGCACCGAGTTCACGTTCTACATGTACACGATCGTGATCCTCGGTGGCGCCGCTCGGGTCTTCGGCCCGGTCGTCGGCTCGATGATCTTCTGGTTCCTGCTCACGTTCGTCAACGCGCTGCTGCCGACGCTGATCTCGCAGGGTTACATCCCGACGTGGCTCATGGACGCGAACCAGGCGGGTGCGGTCGGTTACATCCTGGTGGGCCTCGGACTCGTACTCTTGCTGATTTTCCGTCCGCAGGGCATCTTCGGCGACAAGAAGGAGGTCATGCTCGATGGCCGATGACGTCACCGTTCCGCCCGGCGTGGCAAAGGCACGCGCCGCGCTCAAGGACGTTCCGCACGAGCCCGGAGCGCCCAAGCAGGACCCGATCCTGGTCGCCGACTCCGTGGTACGCCGCTTCGGCGGACTCACCGCGGTCTCCGTCGACCACATCGAGATCCAGCGTGGCGCGATCACCGCACTGATCGGCCCCAACGGAGCCGGCAAGACGACGTTCTTCAACCTGCTGACCGGTTTCGATCGCCCCGACGAGGGCGACTGGAAGTTCAACGGCAAGCCGCTCGCCGGCGTGGCCGCGCACAAGGTCGCCAAGCAGGGCATGGTCCGCACCTTCCAGCTCACCAAGGCGCTGTCCCGGCTGACGGTGATCGACAACATGCGCCTGGGCGGCACCGGCCAGAAAGGCGAGTCCTTCTGGAAGGCGCTGATCCCCGGCATCTGGAAGAAGCAGGAACAGGAGATCACCGAGCGCGCCGACGAGCTGCTGGCGCGGTTCAAGCTCGACGCCAAGCGCGAGGACTTCGCGGGCAGCCTCTCCGGCGGCCAGCGCAAGCTGCTCGAAATGGCGCGGGCCCTGATGGTGCAGCCCGACATGGTCATGCTGGACGAGCCGATGGCCGGTGTTAACCCGGCGCTGACGCAGTCCCTGCTCGGCCACGTGAAGAGCCTGCGCGAGGACGGCATGACCGTGCTCTTCGTCGAGCACGACATGGACATGGTCCGCGACATCAGCGACTGGGTCATCGTCATGGGCCAGGGCAAGGTCATCGCCGAGGGCACGCCGGACACCGTGATGGCGGACCCGCGGGTCATCGATGCCTACCTGGGCTCGCACCACGACGGCACCGAGCACGACGCCGCCGAGGTCGCTGCCGAGGTGCCGGGCGCCGACGCGCCGTCGTCGTCTTCGGTGGACGCCGCACCGTCTTCTGCTGAAGGCGCCAAGTCGGAGGGAGGCAAGACCGATGAGTGACGCAACCTCCAGCAACGAGATCGAGGGCCGCGACGAGCACCTGGCCGCGGCCGAGGGCGCCCTGGTCCGCGTCGACGACGTGACCGCTGGTTACCTTCCCGGGGTCAACATCCTCAACGGCTGTGACCTGTACGCCAAAGAGGGCGAACTGGTCGGCATCATCGGCCCCAACGGCGCCGGCAAGTCGACCCTGCTCAAGTCCCTCTTCGGCCTGGTGACGATCCGGTCCGGGCAGGTCACCCTGCGCGGCGAGCAGATCACCAACGTCAAGGCGAACAAGCTCGTCGCCAAGGGCATCGGCTTCGTGCCGCAGACCAACAACGTCTTCGGAACCCTCACCATCGAGGAAAACCTGGAGATGGGTACGTTCCTGCGGCCGAAGCGCTTCAAGGAGCGCTTCGAGTTCGTGGCCGGCCTGTTCCCCGCCCTGGGCACCCGGCGCAAGCAGCGGGCGGGCTCCCTCTCCGGCGGCGAGCGGCAGATGGTCGCGATGGGCCGGGCCCTGATGATGGAGCCCAGCGTGCTGCTGCTCGACGAGCCGTCGGCGGGCCTCTCGCCGGCGATGCAGGACGAGGTCTTCTTCCGCACCAAGCAGATCAACGACACCGGCGTCACGGTCATCATGGTCGAGCAGAACGCCCGTCGCTGCCTGCAGATCTGTGACCGTGGGTACGTGCTGGACCAGGGGCGGAACGCGTACACCGCGTCCGGCCGTGACCTGATCCACGACCCGAAGGTGATCGAGCTCTACCTGGGGACCCTGGCCCGCGCCTGACCCCACCCAGCAGAACGAACGAAGGCCCCGGAATCGCTTGGTTCCGGGGCCTTTCGCCATGCCCAACCAAGCAGGTGCCGCCCGTGCCGCCTGTGCTGGCCGTGCTGCCTGTGCTGCCTGTGCCGCCTGTGCTGCCTGTGCTGCCTGTGCTGCCGTGCTGCCGTGCTGCCTGTGCTGCCGTGCTGCCGTGCTGCCCGTGCTGCCGTGCCGCCCGTGCCGCCTGTGCGGCCGGCACAGGCCGGCCGGCGCCGCGGGCCCGCCGCGATCTTGTGAGTTTCGGGTGGCTCGGGTGGCTGAAGCTCACAAGATCGCCTCTCGTCCGCCAGCTCCGCGACCTTGTGCGGGGATGGCGGTTCAAGCTCGCGGACTCTCTACGCCTGTCACCGCTGGGCGCCGCTTGTCTCATCGAACTGTCACGGAGGGTGGGCGCCCGGCAAAGATGTTGTCGGCTGCAGCCTGATCTTGGAGACCTGTGGGTGCTATGACCCCTACAGGGCTCCACAAAGCCGTGACTTCCCACTGTTGTGGTGGCAGCGCGTCATCAAGGTGCCCGCGGACCGCCCGAAATCGACACGCCACGGGGGCGGCGCTCGGAACTCGTGAGTTTGTGGTCGATTGGACGGCTGAACCGCACAAGATCGCCTGTCGGTAGCCGCCAACTCGGCGACCTTGTGCGGTTTGGGTGGGGATGGCGGCGCAAGCTTCCAAGATTGCTGATGGGCGGGCAGCTGCGGCCCCGGTTCAGGCGACAGTGGCCCGCAGTGCGTCATCAAGGTGCCCGCGGGCCGCCCGAAATCGACACGCCTCGGCGGCGGCCCCCCGGAACTCGTGAGTTTGTGGTCGATTGGACGGCCAAACCGCACAAGATCGCCAGATCGCTGACGGGCGGGCAGCTGCTTGGGCGACAGCGGCCGGCAGCGCGGCGAAAGCAGCTTGCGGCGAGGGGCGACAGCGGCCTGCGGCGAAGGGCGACAACGCGGGCGGCAGCGGCGAGGGGCGACAGCAGGACGAGAGAAGGTGGCGAGGGGCGACAACGCGGGCGCCAGCGGCGAAGGGTGACAGCGGACAAATGAAAGTGGCGAGGGCTACAGCGCGGGCGGTGGCGGGGCAACGGGGGGCGACAGCGCGGGCGGGGCGACGGTCGGCGGTGGCGGTGGCGGTGGCGGTGGCGGTGGCGGTGGCGGTGGCGGCGGTGGCGGTGGCGGTGGCGGTGGCGGT
>NZ_QLMJ01000003.1 GCF_003259845.1 Actinoplanes lutulentus | reverse complement strand
TTGAGTTGACCGGTACTAATAGGCCGAGGGCTTAACCACCCTAAATTTTATGCTTACGCGTCCACTGTGTGATTCACAGCAAACGAACAACCACCCCAGAAATTGGGTTGTTGGTTGGTCTACCGCTGACCGTTGTTTCGGTGGTCATAGCGGAGGGGAAACGCCCGGTTACATTCCGAACCCGGTAGCTAAGCCCTCCAGCGCCGATGGTACTGCACTCGGGAGGGTGTGGGAGAGTAGGACGCCGCCGGACTCAACTTGTATGAAAGCCCACCCGGGCATCCCGGGTGGGCTTTCTGCATTTGTAGGCCGTGGTGTTGCCGGCTGCGGCTGAGGCCGTTTTTTGCTGCCGGCTAGGACGGTTGTGGGGCGGGGATGGGCCACGCAGGGCGGTCAGGCTTGATCCCTGCGTGACCCATCCCCGCCCCACAACCTTGCCTGCCTGGCCGACTTTCTCTCACGCCTGGTGGTCGAGGAAACTCCTCGATCTTTGGCTGGTCCGCGCCGGCCACGTCGCTGCCTGCGCTATTTCAGCGCGATGCGACTCCCGCACGCTGCCATTCCCTACCAGGGCTTGGGTGGCTTGTGGCTCTCTTTGTTGGCCGGGCCGAGCCGTAGCTCAGACATCTCATCGGATCGTCTTAACGTGGCTGGAGTACGGCCGAGTGGCCCGAGCCGTAGTCCAGCCACGTCATCGCTGCCTCATTCCATGGCTGAGCTACGGCTCGCCTTCGGACAGCTGGGGCTGCCGGCCGGTTGCCCATATCCGCAGGTCGGCTGGCGGGTGGGCGGCTTGTGCTTAGGGTCGTGCTTTTGGGCTTTGCGCGACCACGGGCGCAAGCCGGCGCCTCGGCCCGGGCTTCTCACGCGCCGACACCGCTCACCTGATCCCGTTCGCCGCCCTGGTCCCGTTCGCCGTACTGGTCCGGCTCGCAGCCCTGGTTCCGCTTGCCGTATCCCGCGCGCCTCTTTTGGTTGGGCTGTGGGGGTCTGGCTGGGTGTGTTGGTTCTGGCTGGTGGCTGGTGGCTGGTGGGTGGGAGGTGGGGTGGGAATGGGGGTGTGAGGGTTGGGGGGGACGGTATGCTTTGGGTGGGCCGTGACTGGCGCGTTCGGATGGTTGACCATCGGGGAGCGGCTCCGTCTTGTGACGACTTGCCGTGCGCCTGGGCCTCTTCGCTACGTGATAGGGAGGTCCTATGTCTGAGCTTAATGCCGAATCCACCGCCTTTCGGGCTGCGCTTGAGGTTGTCCGCTCGGTTGAGCCGCGGATCGCTGACGCGATCGCGCAGGAGCTGACCGATCAGCGTGAGTCGCTGAAGCTGATCGCGAGTGAGAACTACGCTTCGCCGGCCGTGCTGCTCGCGATGGGCAACTGGCTTTCCGACAAGTACGCCGAGGGCACCATCGGCCGCCGGTTCTACGCCGGCTGCCAGAACGTCGACACCGTCGAGTCGATTGCCGTCGAGCACGCCAAGGCGCTGTTCGACGCGCCGTACGCCTATGTCCAGCCGCACTCCGGCATCGACGCGAACCTGGTCGCCTACTGGGCCATCCTCGCCGACCGGGTCGAGGTGCCGTACCTCAAGAAGTTCGAGAAGCGGCAGATCAACGACCTGACCGACGCCGAGTGGGCCGAGCTGCGTCAGGCTTTCGGCAACCAGCGGCTGCTCGGCATGTCGCTGGACGCCGGCGGTCACCTCACGCACGGCTTCCGTCCCAACATCTCCGGCAAGATGTTCGACCAGCGCAGCTACGGCGTCGACCAGGCCACCGGCCAGATCGATTACGCGAAGCTGCGGGAGAGCGCCAAGGAGTTCAAGCCCGCCGTGATCGTGGGCGGCTACTCGGCGTACCCGCGCAAGGTGAACTTCGCGACCATGCGTGAGATCGCCGACGAGGTCGGCGCGACCTTCATGGTCGACATGGCGCACTTCGCCGGTCTGGTCGCCGGTGGCGTGTTCACCGGTGACTTCAACCCGATCCCGCATGCGCACATCGTCACGACGACCACGCACAAGAGCCTGCGTGGCCCGCGTGGTGGCGCCGTGTTCTGCCAGCCCGAGCTCGCGTCGCAGGTCGACCGCGGTTGCCCGATGGTTCTCGGTGGCCCGCTGCCGCACGTCATGGCAGCGAAGGCGATCGCGTTCGCCGAGGCCCGCCGGCCGGAGTTCTCCACCTACGCCCAGCAGATCGTCACGAACAGCCAGGCGCTCGCCGAGGGCCTGCTCAAGCGGGGTGTGCAGCTGGTTTCCGGCGGCACCGACAACCACCTCGTGCTGATCGACGTGCACCCGTTCGGCATCACCGGCCGCCAGGCCGAGCAGGCCCTGCTGGACAGCGGCATCGTGACGAACCGCAACGCGATCCCGTCCGACCCGAACGGCGCCTGGTACACCTCCGGCATCCGCGTCGGCACCCCGGCTCTGACCAGCCGCGGCCTCGGCGTGTCCGAGATGGATCAGATCGCCGAGCTCATCCACACGGTTCTGTCGGCGACCTCACCGGCCGAGGGCTCCAAGGCGAAGTTCAGCCTGGACGCCGCCCTCTCCGACCGGGTCAGCAAGCAGGCCACCGAGCTGCTCGCCCCGTTCCCGCTCTACCCGTCGGTCACCCTGGGCTGACCGCCCACACGACAACGCCGCCTCCGCGAGCCTCACGCTCGCGGGGGCGGCTTCTCTTTGTGCATCTTTATTCGGTACGCGCAAAGTGCCAGTTGTGACGGCCGCCAGCGGAACCGGTTCCGGCCAAGCTGTTATCGCGCAGAGCCGCAACCGTCGTGGCGCGAAACGGAACCGCGATGACCTGCGCCGACCCCGTTGATCTCCCGGCGAAGGGCTGAAACGCGCCCCAGCCGGTACCGGTTCCGGAACCCGGCAACATCCTGGACATCGATCGGTAATGACTTCTAGCGTCGGTTTGGGTGAGCGCTCTCCCAAGATCCGTTCCCACCTCCCCGTCCTAGGAGTTCCCATGAACGTCTCACGGAGACGCTCTCCCTGGCGCCTCGGCGCCGCCGGCGGCCTGGTCGCCGTCCTGGTCGCAGGCTTCACCGCGATCACCGCGACAGGCGCACAGGCCGCCGAGGTCCTGCTGTCCCAGGGCAAGCCGGCCGCCGCCTCCTCCACCGAGGCGGCCGGCGCGTACCTGGCGTCCGAGGCTGTCGACGGCAACACCGGCACCCGCTGGTCGTCGGTCTTCGCCGATCCGCAGTGGCTCCAGGTGGACCTCGGTACCTCCCAGCCGATCACCAGGGTCGAGCTGAACTGGGAGACGGCGGCCGCCAAGGCGTACCAAATCCAGGTCTCGGACAACGCGACCAGCTGGACCACCATCTATTCGACGACCACCGCGACAGGCGGCAACCAGTCGCTGACGGTCAGCGGGACCGGCCGCTATGTCCGGATGTACGGCACTCAGCGGACCACCGGATACGGATATTCGCTCTTCGAGTTCAAGGTCTTCGGCGAGACCACGACGCCGACGATTCCGGGTGGCGGCAGCCTCGGCGCCAACGTCGTGGTCTTCGACCCGTCGATGTCGTCGGCCAGCATCCAGGCCCGCGCCGACCAGATCTTCGCCCAGCAGGAGTCGGCCCAGTTCGGCACCGGCCGGTACGTCCTGGCGTTCCAACCTGGCACCTACAACGGCCTGAACATCCAGGTCGGCTTCTACACCTCGGTGATCGGTCTCGGTCAGAACCCGCAGGACGTGCGGATCAACGGGGACATCACCGTCGACGCCGGCTGGTTCCAGGGCAACGCCACCCAGAACTTCTGGCGCTCGGTGGAGAACATCTCCGTCTACCCGGTCAGTGGCGCCAACCGCTGGGCCGTCTCGCAGGCCGCGCCGTTCCGCCGGATGGACATCCACGGCGACCTGAACCTGGCGCCCAACGGGTACGGCTGGGCGTCCGGCGGTTACATCTCGGACTCCCGGATCAGCGGCTCCGAGGGGCAGTACTCGCAGCAGCAGTGGTTCACCCGCAACAGCCAGATCGGCTCGAACACCAACGCGGTCTGGAACCAGATGTTCGTCGGTGTGCAGGGTGCGCCGGCTCAGGGCTTCCCGAACCCGCCGTACACCACGATCCCGGCCACTCCGGTGATCCGGGAGAAGCCGTACCTCTACAACGGCGGCGTCTTCGTGCCGAGCCTCCAGTCGAACTCCTCCGGCGTGAGCTGGGCGAACGGCAACACTCCGGGCAGCACGATCCCGCTGTCGCAGTTCTACGTCGCCAAGCCCGGTGACTCGGTCGCGACGATCAACGCGGCGCTGGCGCAGGGCCTGAACCTGCTCTTCACGCCGGGCATCTACCAGATCAACCAGACCATCAACGTGACCCGGGCGAACACCGTGGTCCTCGGTCTCGGTTACGCGACGCTGATCCCGGTCGGCGGCGTCACCCCGATGCAGGTGGCCGATGTGGACGGCGTGAAGATCGCCGGCATCCTCTTCGACGCGGGCACCACCAACTCGGCGAACCTGCTGGTGCTCGGCCCGGCGGGCTCGAACGCCAACCACGCGGCGAACCCGTCCACGGTCCAGGACGTCTTCTTCCGGATCGGCGGTTACGTCGCGGGTAAGGCCACCAACAGCCTGCTGGTGAACAGCAACAACGCCATCATCGACCACATCTGGGCGTGGCGCGCCGACCACGGAAACGCCGGCACGTACGGCTGGACGATCAACACGGCTGACTCCGGCCTGATCGTCAACGGGCAGAACGTCACGGCGTACGGCCTGTTCGTCGAGCATTACCAGAAGTACGAGGTGCAGTGGAACGGCAACGGCGGCCGGACGTACTTCCTGCAGAACGAGAAGCCGTACGACCCGCCGACCCAGGCGGCCTGGCGTACCGGTGCGAACGGGTACGCGGCGTACAAGGTGGCGGACTCGGTGACCACGCACGAGGCGTGGGGCATGGGTAGTTACTGCTACTTCAACGTGAACCCGTCGATCCACGCGGATCGGGGTTTCGAGGTGCCGGTGAACGCCGGTGTGAAGCTGCACAACCTGCTGACCGTCTCGCTCGGCGGTAACGGGGTCATCGACCACGTCGTCAACAACACCGGCGGTCCTGCTCAGGGGACTGCGACCGTACCGTCGTACGTGGTCAATTTCCCGTAGCGAAGATCTCTCCACTGCCTCGCGCGATCAGGGTTGTCGCCACCCGGATCTCGCGCGGGGGGCCGTCGTGGCCGTCGATGCGCTCGAAGAGCGCGCCGGCGGCCACGCGTCCTATCCGGGCGGGGTGCTGCGCCACCACGGTGACCGCCGGTTCGAGCAGGTCGGCGAGGGGGAAGTCGTCGAATCCGACGAGCGCGACCGAACGGTGCCGGTCCAGTCGCCGCAGTGCCCGGACCGCGCCGATGGTGATCAGGTTCTGGCTGGTGAACAGGGCCGTCGGTGGGTCGGCGCGGCGTAACAGCGCGATCGTGGCGCGCTCGGCCGCCGCTTCGCCGCGGAGCTCGTGCACGACCGGGCCGGGCCGGTGGCCGAGCGCCTGCAGATATCCGCGGAAGCGTTCCCGCGCGGTCGGAATCCGCTGGTTGTCGCCGAGGAAAGCGATCCGCCGGTGCCCGTGCGCGGCGAGATGCCGGACCGCGACTGCCGCGCCCGCGACGTTGGTGGAGACCACCGTGTCGGCAAGGAATCCGGAGGGCTGCCGGTCCACGAAGACGATCGGGGTGCCGGTGAAACGGCTCAGGTACGTCTGATCAGAACCGGTCGGCGCGATGATCAGTCCGTCGGTCTGCCGTTGCCGGAACGCCCGGGCAAGCTCCCGTTCCCGCCGCTCGTCCTCGCCGAGGCTGCCGGTCAGCACGTGCACGCCACGGGCGTGCGCCTCCTCCTCGATCGCCCGGTGCAGCACACCGGAGAACGGGTTCGACACGTCCTCCAGCAGCACGCCGATCATCCTGGTACGCCGGTCGTTGCGACGCAGCAGGCTGGCGCCCAGGTGGGGCCGGTAATCCAGGGTCTCGACGGCGGCGCGTACCCGGGCGGCGAGGTCCGGGGTGACGGTGGGTTCGCCGTTGACCACCCGGGAGACGGTCTTCAGGCTCACGCCGGCGGTACGCGCCACATCGTTCATGGTCGGCCGACTCATAGCGACTCCCGTGGATCATTACGCAACGCAACACATTGGAAACTCATTGTTGACACTCCGGGAGCCTGGGCGTCTACTCCAAGACAACGTTGTCTCCCGGATTGGGAGGAGAGATGCGCAATAGATCCAAAGTCCTACAGGCCGGTTTTGCCCTGGTGATGGTCGCCGCGGCAGCAGGCTGCGGTGGCGACGGCGCCGGTGGCGAACCGGTGGTCGGGTTGATCACCAAGACCGATACGAACCCGTTCTTCGTGAAGATGCGAGAAGGCGCCCAGGCCGCGGCCGAGCAGCAGGGCGTCGAGCTGCAATCGTTCGCCGGAAAGCAGGACGGCGACAACGAGGCCCAGGTGCAGGCGATCGAGAACCTGATCTCCGCCGGTGCCAAGGGTTTCCTGATCACACCGAGCGACTCCAAGGCGATCGTTCCCTCGATCGACAAGGCGAAGCAGGCGAACATGCTGGTCATCGCGCTCGATACGCCGACAGATCCGGCGGACGCGGCCGATGCCACCTTCGCGACCGACAACTATCAGGCCGGCAAGCTGATCGGGCAGTGGGCGAAAGCCAAGTTCGACGCCGGCGGCAAGCAGGCGAAGATCGCGATGCTGGACCTCAACGCGAACCAGGTCTCCGTCGACGTGCAGCGTGATCAGGGATTCCTCGAAGGATTCGGTATTACCAACGGCGACCCGAACAAGATCGGCGACGAGAGCGACCCGCGGATCGTCGGGCACGACGTCACCGACGGCAACGAGGACGGCGGGCGTACCGCGATGGAGAACCTTCTCCAGAAGGACCCGTCGATCAACCTGGTCTACACGATCAACGAACCGGCGGCGGCCGGCGCTTACCAGGCGCTCAAGTCGGCCGGGAAGGACAAGGACGTCACGATCGTCTCGATCGACGGCGGTTGCCCGGGTGTGGACAACGTCAAGAACGGCGTGATCGGTGCGACCTCGATGCAGTTCCCGCTCAAGATGGCGCAACTCGGTGTCGAGGCCATCGCGGCGTACGCGAAGGACGGCACCAAACCGCAGAACACCGCCGGGAAGACGTTCGTCGACACCGGGGTGCAACTGATCACCGACGACCCGCAGACCGGCGTGGAGGCCAAGGACTCCGCGTGGGGCGCGCAGAACTGCTGGGGCTGAGTGATGACGACCGCCACCGACTTCGAGGTTCGGAACCGTGACTCGATCGGGTTGCGCGTACAGCACGTGCTGCACGGCAACCCGGTGCTCGGCCCGCTCGCCGTGCTCCTCGTGGCGACCGTTGCCTTCTCCATCGTCAACCAGCGCTTCATCGCGGCGGCGAACCTGTCGCTGGTGCTCGCGCAGGTGACCGTCATCGCGACGCTCGCCCTCGGCCAGACGCTGATCATCCTGACCGCCGGCATCGACCTGTCGGCCGGCGCGATCGCGGTCTTCTCGTCGATCCTGATGGCGAACTTCTGCGTGAAAGCCGGGATGCCCGGCGTCCTCGCGCTGCTGCTCGGCCTGGCCTGCGGCACCGCGATGGGCGCGCTCAACGGGTTCCTGGTGACGCGAATAAAACTGCCACCGTTCATCGTCACACTCGGCACGCTGACCATCTTCTTCTCGCTCAACGCGGTGGTCAGCCAGAGTGAGACGGTACGCGGCGCCGACATGCCCAGTCTGATGACCTGGACCGGCGAGAGCATCCGTTTCGGGCAGTTCCAGGTCACCTACGGCTCGATCGTGATGCTCGTGCTGTTCGGCTTCTTCTTCTACGCGCTGAGCTGGACGGCCTGGGGCAAACACGTCTACGCCACCGGTGACGACGTGGAGGCGGCCCGGCTGGCCGGTATCCGTACCGGGCGGGTCCTCTTCTCGGTCTACACGATCGCGGGCCTGCTGTACGCGACCGCCGGCTGGATCCTCATCGGACGGCTCGCGTCGGCCAGCCCGAACGTGGGCACCGAGTACAACCTCGACTCGATCACCGCGGTGGTGCTCGGCGGCACCAGCCTCTTCGGCGGCCGCGGTGGCGTGATCGGCACCTTGATCGGGGCGCTGATCGTCGGCGTCTTCCGCAACGGCCTGCAACTGGCCGGCGTCGAGGTGGTCTGGCAGGGCTTCGCGATCGGCCTGCTCGTGCTGATCGCCGTCTCCCTCGACCAGTGGATCAGGAAGGTGAAGGCATGACGACGCCGGTGCTCGAAGCGAAGAGCCTGACCAAACGGTACGGCCGGGTCGTCGCGATCGACGGCAGCGATCTGGAGCTTTACCCCGGTGAGATCCTCGCGGTGATCGGCGACAACGGCGCCGGCAAGTCCAGCCTGATCAAGGCGCTGTCCGGTGCACTCGTGCCGGACAGCGGCGAGATCCGGCTGGACGGCGAGCCGGTCCGCTTCCGCAATCCGATGGACGCTCGTGCGGCCGGCATCGAGACCGTCTACCAGACCCTCGCGGTCGCGCCGGGCCTGGACATCGCTGACAACCTCTTCCTCGGCCGGGAGGAGCGCCGGGCCGGCCCACTGGGATCGATCTTCCGGATGCTGGACCGCAAGCACATGCGCTCGGAGGCCAGACGGCACATGAGCGACCTGGGTGTCGGCACGCTGCAGAACATCCGCCAGGCCGTCGAGTCACTCTCCGGCGGTCAGCGGCAGGCGGTCGCGGTGGCCCGGTCCGCGGCGTTCGGCAGCAAGGTGGTGATCCTCGACGAGCCCACCGCGGCCCTCGGCGTGAAGGAGGGCAACCGGGTGCTCCAGCTGATCCGCGACGTCCGGGACCGCGGCCTCCCGGTGATCCTGATCAGCCACAACATGCCGCACGTCTTCGAGGTGGCGGACCGGATCCACATCCAGCGGCTCGGCCGGCGGGTCGCGGTGATCACCCCGAACTCGCACAGCATGTCGGACGCGGTCGCCATCATGACAGGTGCCGCACCCCCACCTGAGGGGTAATGCGTACGGCATGACTATCGGAATCACAGGCGCCACCGGAAACGTCGGATCACGCGCGGTCCGTCTGCTGATCCAAGCCGGTGTCCGCCCACGGTTACTGGTCCGGGATCCGGCGCGGCTGGATCCCGGCACCGCGGAGCTGTCCGAAATCGCCCAGTGCGATCTGCTCGACCCGGAAGGGCTCTCGGCCGCGTTCGAAGGGCTCGACACCCTGCTCTGGATCACGCCGGAGAACTTCACCGCCGCGGACCCGCTGGCGGAGATGAGCGCGATGGCGGCGGCGGGTGCCGCCGCGGCAGAACACCATCGGGTACGCCGAATCGTGCTGATCAGCAGTGTCGGCGCGGAACGCGGTCACGGGGCCGGCCTGATCGACGGGCTGGCCCGGTCCGAGGAGGCGTTCACCGACATCGGGGCGCACGTGACGGTGCTGCGCAACGGCTACTACTTCAGTAATCTGCTCGGGAACCTCGACGAGCTGCGCGACGGCCGGCTCACCACCACGATGCCGGCTGACCGGCCGATGCCGTGGGTCGACCCTCGGGACGTCGGTGAGGTGGCGGCCGCCCGGCTGCTCGCCGGTGACTGGTCCGGGACCGTGGTCCAAGCCGTGCACGGCCCTCGCGACCTGACCTGGGCCGAGGTCGCCGAGATCGTCGGCCTGGTGATCGGCCGGAAGATCAGCCTGGACGTGGTGCCGGACGAGGCGGTGGCGGCCGGACTGCGCCAGGCCGGTCTCACCGACGCCGCGGTCGCCGGGTTGATCGGGATGACCGCCGGATTGCGCGACGGGTTCACGCCGGAGCAGCCGCGCACCGCGGCGACGACCACACCGACCACCCTGGCCTCGTGGGTGGCCAGCACTCTCGCTCCGGCACTCGCGACCTGACGGTTTCCCTCAAGGGGCAGCACGCCGCGACGATGAAGGGCGCATGTTGCTCCGCCGTGCACGCCGGCGCCCGCACGCTCGCACCAGCTCACGGCTGTTCGCGACGTACGCGGCGGCCAGCCTGGTGCCTGTGGTCGCCCTCGGGGCGCTGGTGTTGCACAGCTATCGCAACGACGCGGCGGAGCAGGGCCGGGCCCAGGGGCTGGCGCAGGCCGCGGTGATCGCGGAGATGGCTGTCGCGCCGGCGCTGAACACCGAGGATCGCACCGGTGGCGCCGGGATCGACGACGGCCTCACCACGGAGCAGTCCGACGGCATGCGGGAGGCGACCGAGCAGGCCATCTTCCGGGGTTCGGTGCTGCGGCTGCGGCTGCGTTCCTTCTCCGGCCGGGTGCTCTTCTCCGACGACGGGTCGACGAGCGGCGGAGTGCCGGTCGCCGACGCCGATTTCCAGGCCGCCGCGAACGGCGAGTCCCGGGCCACGGTGATCGGCACCGAGGTGATCCGGGTGCTTCAGCCACTGGTGGCCAGTGCGTCGGGTCAGTCCGTCGGGGTGATCGAGCTCTATCTTCCGTACCGTGCGATCGCTGACCGCTTCCATGCGCAGGTGAGTCGTACCTGGTGGCGCATCGGCGGCGGTCTCGCCGCCCTCTACCTGGTGCTGGCGCTGCTCGCCTGGTGGACCACCCGCTCGCTGAGCCGGTACGCGGCCCGTCAGGAGCACCAGGCCATGCACGACATCCTGACCGGCCTGCCGAACCGGGCGGCGTTCCGGAAACGGGCCGAGGCCGTGCTGCGTGAGGGCGGCACCGGTGCGATCGTGCTCAGCGACCTCAACCGCTTCAAGGAGGTCAACGACACCCTCGGCCACCACGCCGGTGACGAGCTGCTGCGGATGGTCGCCGGACGGATGCGCGCCGCACTGGGCCCGGACGACCTGCTGGCCCGCCTCGGTGGCGACGAGTTCGCCATCATGCTGCCGGGTCGCAGCGCCGCCGAGGCGGTGGCCCTGCTGAACGAGGTCCGCAACCGGATCACCGCGGAGATGATCCTCGACGGTGTGCCGCTGAACATCGAGGCCGCTTTCGGTGTCTCGGTCTACCCGGAGCACGGCACTCAGCTCAAGGAGCTCAAGCAGCACGCGGACTTCGCCATGTACCAGGGCAAGCGCGGCGCCGCCGGCATCGTCGTCTACTCGGGCGATGGCGCCGGGCACCCGCACCAGTGGCTGGTGATCCAGGCCGAGCTGCGGCACGCCCTGGAGCGCGAGGAGCTGATCCTGCACTATCAGCCCAAGGTCGCCCTGCCCGGCGGCGAGGTGTGCGGGGTGGAGGCGCTGGTCCGCTGGCAGCACCCGCAGCGCGGGCTGCTCCCGCCCGGCGAGTTCCTGCCCGCCGCCGAGCACTCCGGCCTGATCGTGCCGCTCACCGAGTGGGTGCTGCGCCGGGCGCTCGCCGACCAGGTCGGCTGGGCCGCGACCGGCAAGGAGTGGACGCTCTCGGTGAACGTGTCGCCGCGCAACCTGGAGGTGCCCGGCTTCCCGGAGTTCGTCGAGGAGCTGCTCGTCGCGTCCGGCATCCCGCCGCACCGGCTGATCCTGGAGATCACCGAGACGGCGCTGGCCGGCGACACCGACGAGGTGGTCCGTGCGATCACCGAGCTGGGCCGGTACGGCATCGGCATCTCGGTGGACGACTTCGGCACCGGGTACACCAGCCTGTCCCACCTGCGCGGGCTGCCGATCACCGAAATCAAGATCGACCGGGCGTTCGTGGCCGATGTCGCCCGTGACCAGCAGAGCCAGGCGATCGTCCGCTCGGTGATCGAGCTGGCGCACGGGCTCGGCAGCCGGGCCACCGCCGAGGGTGTGGAGACGCCCGAGGTCCGCCGCTGGCTCGCCGAGGCCGGGTGCGACGAGGCACAGGGATATCTGTTCGGCCGGCCGGTGCCGTGGCCGCAGATCTCGGTGAATGAGCAGACCGCCCACGTTGAAGGAGTCACCCGATGAAGGTTGTTCACTGGGCACTCGCCGCGGTTCTGCTGGCTGCCGCCGGGGGCTGTACCGCCGCCGCTCAGCAGCCGTCGTCCGGCGCGCTCGACATCACCGGAGGGGTGACCGTCGACGTCTCGCTGCACGATCAGTTGCCGGACTCGGTCCGGGCTCGTGGCTCGATCCGTCTCGTCACCGATGCCAGCTATGCGCCGATGGAGTACTTCGCGGCGGACGGTCGTACCATCATCGGTTTTTCTCCTGATCTTGCCGCCGCGCTGGGTGAGGTTCTCGGTGTGCGTGCCGAGATGGTGACCGGCAGTTTCAGCAGCGCGCTGGACGAGGTCGCCGCGGGTGAGTACGACGGGGTTCTGTCGTCGATGACCGACACGACCGAGCGGCAGGTCAAGGCCGACTTCGTCAACTACCTCAACACCGGTACGTCGATCGTCGTGCAGCGGGGCAACCCGCGGAGGATCGGGGTTTTCGAGGATCTCTGCGGGCAGACCGTCGGCACCGAGAAAGGCACATACCAGGAGGAGATGCTCCAGCGGCTGCAGGCGAAGTGTGGTGACCGGCCGATCGTGATCGACAGCGAGCCGACGAACGCGGACGCGCTGGTGCTGCTGCGCACCGGCCGGGTCAGCGCCGTCCCGATCGACTTCCCGCCCGCGTCGTACCTGGTCAGCGACGCCCGGACCAGCGCTTTCTACCAGCTGGCCTCGGAGGCGCAGTACGAGCCGGGCCTCTTCGGCATCGCCGTGGCGAAGGACAACGTCGCGCTGCGGGACTGCCTGCGCGGTGCGCTGCAGCGGTTGATCGACTCCGGGGTCTACGCCGAGCTGCTGTCCCGCTGGAGCCTGGATTCGAGCGCTGTGCTGAGCGCCACGGTGAACGGGACATCGACGGGTATCTGAAAACTACACGGGCGTGTAGTAGCCTACACATGTGAGTAGCACTGCGAATGACCTGACCGCCCGTGCCCGGATCCGTGACGCCGCGATCGCGCTCTTCACCGAGCGCGGCATCGCCGGCGCCACCGTGCGTGACATCGCACAGGCCGCCGGCGTCTCGTCCGGCCTGCTGCGGCACCACTTCGGGTCGAAAGAGGGCCTGCGTGACGCCTGCGACGAGTGGGCGCTGGCCCGGGTCGCCGAGCTGCAGATCCGGTTCACCGAGTCGCAGGCGATCGGGCCGATCACGCCCGAAGTCCTGGTCATGCAGCAATACCTGGTCCGCTCCCTGATGGACGGTTCGCCGCGCGGTCTCGCGATGTTCACGCAGACCGCCGCCCGCGGCGAGGACTGGCTGGCCTCCACCGATCTGAAGACCGGCGACGCGCGCGCGTTCGTGGCGGTCCTCGGCGCGATGAAGCTGGGCATGTTCCTGATGCGTGACCAGCTGTCGGCCGTGCTCGGCGAGGACGCCGGCGCCCTGCCGGGCTATCTGCGTGTCCTGCGCGCGTCGGTCGAGATCTTCTCCCAGCCGCTGCTCACTCCCGAACAGGCCGACCTGGCGCTCAAGACGCTGGACCGGCACGGCAATCTCTGAAACGGAGTTGTCATGACAGAGGCCATCGATGTAGAGGGATTGGTCAAACGGTTCGGCGCCGTCACCGCCCTTGACCAGCTCGACCTGCGTGTCCGGACCGGCGAGGTGCACGGCTTCCTCGGGCCGAACGGCGCCGGCAAGACCACCACCATCCGGGTGCTGCTCGGGCTGATGCGGGCCGACGGCGGCACCGCGCGGCTGCTCGGCGGCGACCCGTGGGCCGACGCGACCGCGCTGCACCGGCGTTTGGCGTACGTGCCCGGCGACGTCACGTTCTGGCCCCAGCTCACCGGCGGCGAGGTGATCGACCTGCTCGGCCGGCTGCGCGGCGGGCTCGACCCGAAACGCCGGGACGCCCTGATCGAGCGGTTCGAGCTGGATCCGCGCAAGAAGGGCCGGACGTACTCGAAGGGCAATCGGCAGAAAGTGGCGCTCGTCGCCGCACTCTCCTCCGATGTGGAGCTGCTGGTGCTCGACGAGCCGACCTCCGGGCTCGACCCGCTCATGGAAGAGGTGTTCCGCGAGGTGATCCTGGAGGAGAAACGGCGCGGCGACCGCACTGTGCTGCTCTCCAGCCACATCCTCTCCGAGGTCGAGGCCCTCTGCGACCGGCTCACCATCATCCGGGCCGGCCGGGCCGTGGAGACCGGCACCCTCGCCGACCTGCGGCACCTGACCCGCACCACGATCCGCGCCGAGCTGACCGGCCCGGTCAACGGTCTCGCGAGCATCACCGGGGTGCACGGCCTGACCAGCGAGGACGGCCGGGTCGCGTTCGACGTCGACGCGGACGCCCTGGAGCCGGCGCTGAAGACGCTGGTCGCGGCCGGTGTGCGCAGCCTGATCAGCCAGCCGCCGTCGCTGGAGGAGCTGTTCTTGCGGCACTACACAAAGAGCGAGAAATGACCGGCACCGGCCGGCTGCTCCGGCTCGTTCTGCGCCGCGACCGGTGGATCATGCCACTGTGGATCTTCGGGTTCGGCATTCTTCCGTACGTTTACATCGCCGGCTTCGAGACGCTCTTCGCCACCGCGCAGGAGCGCGTCGATTACGCCCGGGTCAGCGCTGCCAACACCGGTTTCATCGCCCTTTACGGCCCGCTGCACGGCGACAGCCTCGGTGAGCTGGCCGTCTGGCGCGGTGGCTTCGTGCCCTTGATGATCGGCCTGGCCGCGCTGCTCACCGTCGTCCGGCACACCCGGGCCGACGAGGAGTCCGGGCGTACCGAACTGGTCCGGGCCACCGTCGTCGGCCGGTACGCCCAGCTCGCCGCCGCCCTGATCGCCACGGCCGGCGCATCGCTGCTGATGGGGCTCGTCGTGGCCGGCACGATGATCGGCGCGGGGCAGCCGGTCGCCGGTTCGATCGCGCTCGGCGTCGTCTTCATGCTCAGCGGCTGGATGTTCGCCGGTGTCGGCGCGATCGCGGCCCAGCTCACCAGCAGTGCCCGCAGCGCACGCACCCTCGGCGTGGTGGCGCTCGGTGTGTCCTTTGTGCTGCGCCTCGGCGGGGACGTCTCGGACGATCGGGAATTCCTCGCCTGGTTGTCGCCGATCGGCTGGGTCCACCGCGTCTTTCCTTATGGGGAGAACAACGGAGGTCCTGCTGTGCTGGCACTGGTTTTCGCGATCGTGACGGTGGGCGTTTCGGCGTACCTTCTGGCGCACCGCGACATGGGCGCGGGCCTGCTCGCCTCGCGGCTCGGACCAGCGACGGCGGCCGCGTCCCTGGGCTCGCCGCTCGCGCTGGCCTGGCGGCTGCATCGGGGTCTGCTCTTCGGGTGGACTGCCGGGTTCGCCGCGCTCGGCCTGGTCTTCGGCGGTGTCGGCAGCAGTGTCGTGCAGCTCGCCGCCGACTCCGGTGGTGTCGACGAGGTCTTCAGCCGGATCGGCGGGTCCGGCGCGGTGACCGATGCCTATTTCGCGACGACGGCGGCGGTGTGCGGTCTGATCGCCGCGTGTTACGCCGTGCAGGCGGCCCTGCGGATGCGTGACGAGGAGCAGAGCGGTCATGCCGAGGCGGTCCTGAGCACGTCGGTGGGCCGGTTCACCTGGGGTGCGTCGCACCTGATCTTCGCGCTGCTCGGCCCGGCCGTGGCGCTGCTCGCGCAGGGTTTGCTGGCCGGCGTCGTGCACGGCACTGTCGGCCCGGTGCTGGCCGCGTCGCTGGCGCAGCTGCCGGCCGTCTGGGTCCTCGCCGGCGTGACCATGCTCCTGGTCGGCACATGGCCGAAAATGGCGTCGCTCGCCTGGGGCGCGATCGCCGCGTGTGTGCTGTTGCTGCTGGTCGGGTCGCTGCTCGAGTTCGATCAGTGGGTGCTCGACCTGTCGCCGTTCACCCATGTCCCGCACCTGCCGGGCGGCACGTTCACCCCGCTGCCGCTGGTGCTGCTCACCGCGGTCGCCGCAGCCTTCGGCGGCGTCGGCCTGCTGGCGCTGCGCCGCCGAGACGTCCCCCGCTGAGCGGCGGCGTCACGCTGAGCGGCGGTGTCACGCTGAGCGGCGGTGTCACGCCCAGCGGCGGCGTCACGCTGAGCGGCGGTGTCCGGCTGAAACAAGCGCGATCTAGGCAAGTTGTGGCCGCTGGGCGGGCGCAACCTGCCTAGATCGCGTGAAAAACACCGCGACACCGTCAGTGGCCGGTGCTGCCTCGTTTCGGGAGAATCAGCTCTTCGTGGTCCAGCTCGCGGTTCAAGACCCGGAGACTGTCGTCGCCCAGGCGGGCCGCGTCGCGCCAGCGCAGGAGTTCTTCGCGTTCGGCGTCTATGACGGCCTGGCGGACCATGAGAGCCGCTTCGTACTGCGGTGAGATCGGCACCTCGCTGGACCCGCCCTGCTCCAGCAGATCGAGGCGGCGGCGGTACCGGTCGAGGCGGACCTCCAACTGCTGGCGCATCGTCTCGATCGCCTCGTCCTCGACGTTGTCGTGCTGCTGCTCCTGGATGTCGTCGAGCCGGTCCAGGGCGGCGCGGACCGCCGCCGAGCGGGCCTCGTTGCGTTCCCGGGCGCGGTCGGTCTGGTTGGCCCGCAGGCCCAGCTTGCGTACCAGCGGCGCGAACGTGAGGCCCTGGCCGACCAGGGTGACCAGCACGACCGAGATGGCACAGAAGTGCAGCAACTCGCGGTCGGGGAAACCGGCCGGCAGAGTGAAGATCGCAGCGAGCGTGATGACACCACGGGTGCCGGCCCAGCTCATGATCGTCACTTCTTTGCCGGTGAGTGGCACCTCGCGCGCGTCGTCGTTGTCGTCATCGTCGATCTGGCCGCCGAGCCGGGTGTGCAGCGAACGCGGCATCCACTGGGTGACCATCAACCAGAGCGGGCGCAGCAGCAGGACCACGCCGAGCGTGATCGCCAGGGCGATGATGATCGTGCTGGTGGCGTACTTGGTGAGTCCGTCGATCACCTTCGGCACCTGCTGGCCGATGAGCAGGAAGACCAGGCCC
The DNA here is from genome assembly GCF_003259845.1 of Actinoplanes lutulentus. Taxonomy (GTDB): domain Bacteria; phylum Actinomycetota; class Actinomycetes; order Mycobacteriales; family Micromonosporaceae; genus Actinoplanes; species Actinoplanes lutulentus. The sequence goes on along the minus strand of NZ_QLMJ01000003.1, from coordinate 707,431 downwards.
TCCAGCAGGAAGTCGATCAGACGCCAGACCGCGCTGGTCTGCAGCCGGGACGCGCCGGTGGTGTACCGCGGGGTGTCGTGGCCGACGATCAGGCCGGCGACCACCACGGCGAGCACGCCGGAGATCGTCACGTAGTGGTGGACGAACGCGTTCTCGCAGATCAGGTATGCCGCGAGCGGCGTGATCAGCGACAGCGCGTTGGCGTTGAGCGGGTCGGACCGGAGCGCCTTGAGGAACCGCACCGCGTACGCGACCGCGACACCGACCAGCACACCGCCGGAAGCGGAGATGACGAACTGGCCCACCGCGTTGTCGAAGTTGAAGTCGCCGCGGGAGTGCGCGGTCACCGCGACCGTGAGGATGGTCAGCGCGGTGGCGTCGTTGAGCAGGCCCTCGCCGGAGATCAGCGTGACCATCTTGCTCGGCAGCCCGGCCTTACGGCCGACGGCGAGGGCCGCGACCGGGTCGGGCGGTGCGACGGCGGCACCGAGTGCGACACCGGCGGCCAGGGTGGCCCCGGCCACCCAGAGCGAGAAGCCGAGGCCGATCAGGAGCGCGGTGACCAGCACCAACGCCACGGAGAGGCTGATCACCGTACGCATGTTGCGCCTGATGTCCAGCAGTGATGAATCCAGTGCCGCGTTGTAGAGCAGCGGCGGCAGGATGAAGGTCAGAACGAGTTCGGGTTCCAACTCGAGGTTGGGTCCCGGTAAGTACGCGTAGGCAATGCCGATCAGGGTGAGCAGGACCGCGGCGGGGAGGCCGGTCTTCTCGGTGACCCAGCGCACGGCGACGATCACCGCGACCGCGCCAAGGGCGAAAAGCAGGATCTCCTCGAGACTCATTCGATCATTCTCGCTGTTGACCTGCACACGTGAGTCGCCGAGGTCGCGGTTTAACGACCCGTTAACTTCTGCTGGGCCTCGACGAGAACCTGCTGGTGACTCTGGACGATCGGCAGCGCCTTGGCGGCGAGCCTGGTGATCTTCGGCTCGGCGCCGGTGTCGATGACAACCAAGGCCAGTTTGATCGCCCGCTCGTGTGCGATCAGCTGGCTGCCGAGGAAGAGGGTGTCGAACGCGGCGCCGGACGTCGACTCGTGCTGCTGGATCAGGGTCCGCTGCTCGGAGTTCGGCTCGGCGGGGAGCTTTACGTCGAGGCGGGTCGCGGTGGTGCGGACGGCCACGTCGAGTTTGCGGTGGTACGCGGCCAGGTCACGGGCGATGGTGCGTACGGAATCGGTGGTGCCCTGGTGTTTTGCGATCTTGCCGAGCTTGATCTGGGTGAGGTTGCCCTGGTGGGCGGCGATCAGGAAGTCGGCGTCCGGAGTGATCGGACGGGCCTGGGCCGGCGAAGCGAGGCCGATCAGGACGATTGAACTCAGAATGGCGAAAAAGCGACGTAAAGGCATGATCGCATAATAAAAGGGCCGCCCGGTGAGGAGCGGCCCTTTCACGAACGACTCAGTACCGGTAGTGCTCCGGCTTGAACGGGCCCTCGACGTCGACGCCGAGGTACTCCGCCTGCTTCTTGGTGAGGGTGGTCAGCCGGACGCCGAGCGCGTCCAGGTGCAGCCGGGCCACCTTCTCGTCCAGGTGCTTCGGGAGGACGTAGACCTGCTTGTCGTACTCGCCCGGCTTGGTCCAGAGCTCGATCTGGGCCATCACCTGGTTGGTGAACGAGTTCGACATGACGAAACTGGGGTGGCCGGTGGCGTTGCCCAGGTTCATCAGGCGACCCTCGGAGAGGACGATCACCGCGTGGCCGTCCGGGAAGCGCCACTCGTGCACCTGCGGCTTGATCTCGACCTTCTCGATCCCGGCGACGCGGGCGAGGCCGGCCATGTCGATCTCGTCGTCGAAGTGACCGACGTTGCCGACGATCGCGTTGTGCTTCATCGCGGAGAGGTGGTCGACAGTGATGATGTCGGTGCCACCGGTCGTGGTGATGAAGATGTCGGCCTCGCCGACCACGTCCTCGAGGCGGGCGACCTGCATGCCGTCCATCGCGGCCTGCAGCGCGCAGATCGGGTCGACCTCGGTGACGACGACGCGGGCGCCCTGACCGCGCAGGGTCTCGGCGGAGCCCTTGCCGACGTCGCCGTAACCGCAGACCACGGCGAGCTTGCCGCCGAGCATCACGTCGGTGGCCCGGTTCAGGCCGTCGACCAGCGAGTGGCGGATGCCGTACTTGTTGTCGAACTTGCTCTTGGTGACCGCGTCGTTGACGTTGATCGCCGGGAAGAGGAGCGTGCCCTCCTTGGCGAGCTTGTAGAGACGCGCCACACCGGTGGTGGTCTCCTCGGTCACGCCCTTGATCTCGGCCGCGATGCGCGTGAAGCGCTGCTTGTCAGTCGCGAGGCTGTCACGCAGTGCGTCGAGGATGATCGAGTACTCGTGGTTGTCCTCGGCGGTGGTCGCGGGGACCGCGCCGGCCGCCTCGAACTCGACACCCTTGTGCACCAGCAGGGTGGCGTCGCCGCCGTCGTCCAGGATCATGTTCGGACCCTGGCCGTCGCTGAACTCGAAGAGCCGCATGGTGGCCCACCAGTACTCCTCGAGGGTCTCGCCCTTCCAGGCGAAGACCGGGACGCCGGTGGGGGCGTCGACGGTGCCGGTCGGGCCGACGACGACCGCGGCGGCCGCCTCGTCCTGGGTCGAGAAGATGTTGCAGGAGACCCAGCGGACCTCGGCGCCGAGCGCGATCAGCGTCTCGATCAGCACAGCGGTCTGCACGGTCATGTGCAGCGAACCGGCGATGCGGGCGCCCGCGAGGGGCTTCGAGTCACCGAACTCGGTGCGCAGCGACATGAGGCCGGGCATCTCGTGCTCGGCGAGACGCAGCTGGTGGCGGCCGGCCTCGGCCAGGCTCAGATCGGCAACGGCGAAGTCGAGACCGTTGATGGATCGAAGTTTGTCACTCACAGAAGAGGGCCCTCCCTCTCAGGAGGCGCCCTTGCGTCATGGAACCCCACCGAGCGTGGCGGGTTCAGTGACCCGTTGCAGCGCCTCTCGGAAGGGCGAGTCAACTTTAGCCGAACAGCGGCATGATCACATCCGGCGCAGTGTTCCGTCGGTGTCGGTGATGACATATGTCCCATCACCGAGCGGCTGGAGGTCGTACTCGTCGATCGTCATGATGCCGAGGTCGCCGATCACCTCGCCGGTGTGGACGTCGACCCGGAAATGCCGCCACCTGGCCTCTTCGCCCTCCTCCCAGGAGAGCACCACGATGGCGGTGTCCTCGTCCAGGAAGCCGCCGGTCCACTCGATCCCCGCGCTGGCCGGGACCTCGGCGAAATCCGCCACCCGGATGGTGACCTTGGCCTCGCCGTCCGGGACCTGGTGGAACGACACGTCCTCCTGGTCGTGCGCCACGGTCATCAGGAGGCGGGCGTCTGGTGCGATCGCGATCGCCGAACGGTCATCCCAGGGGCAGGTCCGCAGCTCGGTCGAGGGCCCGGCGTGGAAGGTCCGGGAGCCGGTGTCGAGCATCATGTGCTCCCCGTCGGGGAAGGCGATCTGCTGACCACCGTGCCCGTCCGTCCCCAGGATGTGCCGGGCGCGGACCTCACCGGTGCCGGCATCCAGCGCCAGCCACTGGTCAGGGGCGATGTAGAGCCAGGCGTGGACGCCGTCGCCGGAGAACGCGCAGTCGGCCGGATCTCCCGCCGGGATCGGGAAGCGCCACAACTCCCGGCCGTCCGCACCGACGCAGATCGCGGCCTCACCGGTCGTGTAGACCAGCCGGTCCCGGCTCGGAGCCACGGCGTAGGCGTCGGGCTCCGGGATCTCGAAGGCGCCGGCCAGATCGAGATAGGCGTCGAAGACCTCGACACCGCGGTCCGTCAAACGGGAGATCACGCGCACTCCCGGAGCCTAGCCGGGGTTCAAAGGGTCACGCGAAAGGGCGGAGAAACATCAAAGACCTTCCATAGAACATCAAAAACCCATCATTCTGTACGCGTGAAGCACCCGTACCGCATTCGCGAGATCGCCGGGCAAGCCGGGTTGAGCCAAGCGACAGTGGATCGCGTGCTGCACAGCCGCGGCGGGGTCCGGGATAGCACCGTCCGCCAGGTGCACCAGGCCATCGCCGATCTGGACCGGCAGCAGTCGTCATCCGGCCGGGCGCTGGTGATCGACGTGGTGCTGCAGACCTCGCGTACCTATGGCGCGGCCGTTCGGGTCGCGCTGGACGCCGAGATATCGGAGATCCCGGTCGCGGTCCGCACTCGGCTGCACGTCACCGACGAGCCCATCCCGGCTCTGGACCGGGTCGGCCGGTCCCGTTCGCACGGGCTCATCGTGCTGGCCCCGCCCACCCAGGAGGTCGCCGACGCGGTCGCGCGGCTCGGCGTGCCGGTGGTGACGCTCAACGCCGACCTGCCGGCGGGCAAACGGATCGCGCACGTCGGTGTGGACAACTTCGATTCCGGGGCCACTGCCGCGTACCTGGTCGAGCGTCTGCTCGCGGACCGGGCCGGCGACGTGCTGGTGATCAACGGGCGGGGTGAACGGGAGCAGGGCTTCCGCTCGGTGCTGCCGGCCCGGCGGCTCGTCACGACCGGTTCGGAGGACGGGCCGCTGCGGGAGATTCTGGCCGGCAACCCGTCGATCCGGGCCGTGTACTCGGCCGGCACCTGCGGCAATGCCGCGATCGTCGAGGCGTTCGCCGCGGAGCGCCGCAACTACGACGTGTTCGTGGCGCACGGCTTGGACGAGGAGAACGTGTCGCTGCTGCGCGCACATCAGATCTCCGCGGTGCTGCATCAGGATCTGCGGGCCGATCTGCGGCACGCCTGCCAGGCGATCCTGCGGGCGCAGGGCGCGATGCCGGGTCCGATCCGCTCGCATCCGTCGGCGGTCCAGGTGATCACACCTTTCAACGTGCCGCCTGCCGAATTCTGACCCTTCCTTGCAAGAATCGAGCAGATTCCCGGAAAACATCTACGGGACCTTGTGAGTTAGATCACCGGACATCTATCGTCGGGCTCACCTTCCACGAAAAGAGCCCTCGATGTCTGTGGACATGAGGCGGTCCGGCGTTCCACCGCGCTGGTCCGCCCTGCTTCTCGGCGCGGTTCTGGGTGTCACCGGGACCGCTGTCGTCGCCGACCCAGCTGCTGCCGCTTCTTTCACCAAGATCACTCGCGCTGCCATCGATCCGTCGCTGACCGTCGGCCGTGGTGCGAGCGTCGCCTTCCTGGAGCAGGAAGCCGAGCACGCGACCACCAACGGCACCGTCATCGGACCCGGCCGGACCGCGTACACATTGCCGGCCGAAGCCTCCGGCCGTTCCGCCGTCACCCTCGACCCGGGGGAGTGGGTGGAGTTCACCCTGCCGCGGGCCGCCAACGCGATCACCGTGCGATACAGCATTCCGGACGCGCCGACCGGCGGCGGGATCACCGCCCCGCTGACCGTGAGCACCAAGCACGGCACTCGGACCATGCGGCTGACCTCGCAGTACTCCTGGCTTTACAACCAGTACTCGTTCACCAACGACCCGCAGGCCGACTTGCTCCACCCGGACTGGTGGATCACCGAGTGCGCCTGTGTCCCGGCCGCCACCACGCCGGCACCGGTGATCACGAAGCCGTTCCGGCCGGCGCACTTCTACGACGAGCAGCGCCTCCTGCTCGGGCGTACCTATCAGGCCGGTGACAAGATCCGGCTGACCGGCCGCAGCGTGCCCACCACGATCGACCTGCTCGACTCCGAGCTCGTGGGCCTGCCTAAAGTTGACCTGACCGGGGTGAACGTGCTGCTCTTCGGCGCCGACCCGACCGGCCGGAAGGACGCGGCGCCCGCCATCGAAAAGGCGATCGCGTACGCGAAAAAGGCGCACCGCAACGTCTACCTGCCCCCGGGCGTCTTCCAGGTGAACCGGCACATCGTCGTCGACAACGTGACGATCACCGGGGCCGGCAACTGGTACACGATCATCAGAGGCCGCGAGGTCGCGCTGAGCACCCCGGCGCCGGACGGCTCGGTGCACACCGGCGTCGGCTTCTACGGCAAGGACGCCGCCGAGGGTGGCAGCCGCAACGTGCACCTCTCCGGCTTCGCGATCCAGGGTGACGTCCGGGAGCGGATCGACACCGACCAGGTCAACGGCGTCGGCGGCGCGATGAGCGACTCGACCATCGACGGCCTGCACATCCAGCACACCAAGGTGGGCCTCTGGTTCGACGGCCCGATGTCGAACGTGAAGGTCACGAACAACGTGATCGTCGACCAGATCGCCGACGGCCTGAACTTCCACACCGGGGTCACCGGATCGCTGGTCCGCAACAACTTCGTCCGCAACACCGGCGACGACGCGCTCGCCATGTGGGCGGAGAAGACCACGAACTCCGGCAACGTCTTCGACCGGAACACGGTCCAGACGCCGACCCTGGCGAACGGCATCGCGATCTACGGCGGCCACGACACCACGGTGTCGAACAACCTGATCGCCGACCCGATCCGTGAGGGCAGCGCCCTGCACGCGGGCACCCGATTCGGTGCCGAGCCGTTCACCGGGCATCTGCGCTTCACCGGCAACACCACGGTGCGCGCCGGAACGTACGAATTGAACTGGAACATCGGTCTCGGCGCGATCTGGATGTTCGCGCTGGAACGCAGCATCGACGCGGACGTCCAGGTGACCGGGGACAACTACCTCGACAACACCTATAACGCGATCATGCTGGTCGCCGACTGGCCGGTAAAGGACCTCTATTCGATCAACAACATCAGGTTCAAAGACCTCAAGATCGACGGTACGGGAACCAGCGTGCTGAGCGCCCGAGCCGGCGGTTCGGCCTCGTTCGAGAACGTCGACGCCCGCAACGTCGGCGCGGCCGGGGTGAACAACTGCGGCCGGTTCGGCTTCCCGCCGGGCGGCTCCGAGTTCAGCCTCACCGACCTCGGCGGCAACGACGGCGGCTGGCTGGGCCCCTACGTCCCGAACGTGATCACCTGCAACGACCGCCCCACGGTGGTCCCACCGCCGGCCCCGTCCGCCTGGTAGTGGGTACATCGGCGCCCGGCCCGGCAACGGTCCGGGCGCCGATGTATGGCGGGTTAACGGCGAGGAATCGGAGAACGTGCGGGTGCCTTGGTAGCCTGGTCGGCGCTTCGAGCACCGGGAGAAAAGGGAAACACGTTGAGCCGAACCCTGCTGGTCACCGGTGGCGCCGGATTTGTCGGCGGCGCCCTGATCAAGTCACTGCTGACTGAATATTCGGATGCGGTGATCATCTCCCTGGACAACTACTTCACCGGTTCGCCGGAGAACCACGTCAACGATCCGCGGGTGACGTACATCGACGGCTCGACCGTCGACATCGCGAAGATCTGGGCCGGCCGCGGGCTGCCCGCGCCGGAGATCGTCTTCCACCTGGGTGAGTACTCGCGGATCGTGCAGTCATTCGAGGACCACGACCTGACCTGGGACTTCAACCTGCTCGGCACGAAGGAGGTCGTGAAGTTCACGGCCGGCCACGGCGCCAAGCTGATCTACGCGGGCTCCAGCTCGAAGTTCGGCAACGACGGCGAGGACGAGAACCTCAACCCGTACGCCTGGACCAAGGCCAAGAACATCGAGTACATCAAGAACTACTCGAACTGGTTCGGCCTGGACTACGCGATCACGTACTTCTACAACGTGTACGGCCCGGGACAGATCACCACGGGCAAGTACGCCACGGTCATCGGCATCTTCGAGCGGCAGTACCTCGCCGGTGAACCGCTCACCGTGGTCTCCCCGGGCACCCAGACCCGCGATTTCACCCATATCGACGACATCGTCCGCGGCCTGGTGCTGGTGGCTCGTGGCGGGACCGGCGACGGATACCTGCTCGGCGCCGGCAACGAGCGACCGCTCGCCGAGGTCGCCAAGCTGTTCGGCACCGAGTTCGTGCTGGTCCCGGCGCTGCGCGGGGAGCGGACCCGGGGTCAGGCGGACACCGCGAAGGCCGCTGAGCTGGGCTGGCAGGCCGAGCGACGCCTCGACGAGTACGTCGCCGGGTTCGTGGCGGCCAACCCGCGCTGACATCGGATTATTCGCAGGAATGCTTTTGCCCGGTTGGGGCATCCCGCCTGCATGCAGAACGGGATCAGGGTAGTCGTGGTGGACGGCCGCGCCGCCTTCGTCCGCGCCCTGGAGAGTTTGATTCCCGAGGTCAGCGGCGGAAGAGCGACCGTGGTGGCGACCACCGGTGAGGTGGGGAAGGTGGCGAGCGTGATGCGCGCCGCCGTCCCCGACCTGGTGCTGGTCGACCCGATGCTGCAGCCACCAGGAAACCGGCATCCGGTGACGCTGGTGCATGAGTCAGCCCCGCAGGCCCGGATCGTCGCCGTCGCCGACGACCCCGACCACGCGATGGCCGTCGAAGCGCTGCACGCCGGCGCGGCCGCGCTCTTGCGTCGCGGCATGGACGTCTCCGAGCTGCGGCAACCGCTGCTAGCGGCGCTGGAGGGGTGGGCGGTCGTGCCGCCGGCCCTGCTCGCCGCGCTGCTGGAACAGGCCCGGCCGAGGCAGCCGCACCCGGTCGCGACCCATCTCGACGACGAGGACCGCCGCCTGCTGCGGATGATCGCCGGAGGCTCGTCGACCAGCGACATCGCCGGCCTGCTGCACGTCTCCGAGCGTACGGTGAAACGCCTGACCGCCTCGCTCCTGCGTAAGTTGAAGGTGGCGAGCAGAACCGAGGCGGCGGCGTTGGCCGGCAGTGCCGGCCTGATTTGAGGGCTGATGACCATTGGTGTCGCGGTGATCGGAATGGGCTGGATGGGTCGCGTGCACACCCAGTCCTACCTGCGGGTTCGCCACCACTACCCGGATCTTCCGCAGCCGGTCCTGATCTCGGTGGCCGACGGTGTTCCGGGTCGTGCCGAGGCCGCCGCGGCCCAGTTCGGCTTCGGTGAGTCCACGCTGGACTGGCGCACGCTCGTCGACGACCCGCGTGTTGCGGCGGTGAGCGTGACCGCGCCGAACTTCCTGCACCGCGAGATGGGCGTCGCCTTCGCGGCCGCCGGCAAGCATCTCTGGATCGAGAAACCGGTCGGTCTCGCCGCCGATGACGCTCGTGCCATCACCGGCCCCGGGCAGGTGACCGTCGGCTTCAACTATCGCCACGCGCCCGCCGTCGCCAAGGCGCACGCGCTGCTCACCGCGGGTGCGATCGGCGAGGTCACGCACGCCCGTTTCAGCTTCTGCAGCGATTACGCCGCCTCTCCGGACGACGCGCTGACCTGGCGTTTCGAGCGCGAGCGCGGCGGCAACGGCGTGCTCGGCGACCTCGGCTCGCACGCCGTCGACCTGATCCGGCACCTGCTCGGTGAGATCACCGAAGTGCGCGCGGACACCGCGATCCTCATTCCCGAGCGGCGCCGCCCTCTGGGCGTCACTTCAGGCCACGAGCGGGGTACGGGTGAACTGGGCACCGTGGAGAACGAGGACTGGTTCGGCGCCCAGTTCCGGATGGCATCGCAAGCCCGGGTCTCCTGCGAGGCCAGCCGGGTCGCCGTGGACTCGCCGAACGCCTACGGCTTCACGATCTACGGCCGCACCGGCTCGCTGAGCTGGGATTTTCGCCGGATGGGCGAGCTACGCGTCCGCGACGCGACAATCTTCGCCGGCCCGGGCGACGGCGACTTCGGCGCGTTCCAGCCGGGTGCCGCGATCGCGATGAGCTACGACGACCTCAAGGTGATCGAGGCGTCGCTTTTCCTGCGCTCGATTGTGGACGATGTTCCGCACGGCCCGACGCTGACCGACGCGATCAGGGCAGCCGAAGTCCTCGATGCGATCGCTATCTCCGCGTCGACAGGTCGTAACCGTCTCGTCCTTTAGAAAAGTTGATCTCTTGACTAGACTCGGCGCGCTTCAGCAGGCCACGGGGAGAGTCAATTGTCCAAGCGCGTCAAACGATCAGTGCTGGCGGCGAGCGTGCTCGCCGCGGCCTCGATGTTCTTCGTCGACCTGTCCACCGGGTCCGCGTCGGCCGCGGTCACGCCGACGCTGCTGACCGGCGAGCAGCGGCATCCGGTGACCGGTTACCACGCCGACCGCATGATCGTCGACAGTGTCCGCCAGCGCCTGCTCGTCGCTGACGACGTGGCGCACCGCATCCTGGCCGTGGATTACGACGGCAACGTCGCCTCCGAGGTGGCGCTCCCGGACGGGGCGAACGCCGGCGACTTCAAGCTCTCCGCCGACTCCGGCACGCTCTGGGCGATCCTCCCCGATCCGAAGCTGATCGTCTCGTGGAACGCGGCGACTCTCGAGGAGATCGAGCGGTACCCGATCGCCGTGTTCGACCCGGGCCACCTGGCGCTCACCGCCGACAAGGTCTGGTTCAGCAACAACAAGAACAGCTTCGGCTCGCTCGACCCGGTCACCGGCGAGGTCGTCAACCACGTCCTCGGCAATGGGAACAACACGTCGGCCACGTCGGCCCAGCCCTTGATCGCGGCCAGCCCCACCGATCCGAACCGATTGGTGCTGTCCAGCGCGGACAACCGAGGCGACCTCTTCCTCTACGACATCAGCGGTGCCACGCCCGCGCTGGTCGCGACCACCCAGAGCGGGCTCGTCTCCGGAAACTTCGCCCTCGAATATGCCGCCGACGGCGGAACGATCTACTCGGGTGGCATCAACGGCGTCTACGTCACGCCGTCCCGGACGCTGGCATCCTTCGATAGCCGCACCATCTCGATGAATCGGGCGCTCGACGTCGAGGCGGCATCGAACGGGTGGTTCGCTGCCGCCCTACCGCCCGCCGCGGACCAGACCGACCTGCGCCTCTACCGAGCCGGCGAGCTCAGCGCGGCTCGGGAGTTCGACTTCCCCATCACGGGCGCGGCGCCCGAATTCGTCGACCTCGAATGGGAACCCAGCGGTGACCGGCTCTTCGTGATCACCACCGACGAGACCGGCGCACAGAGCCTCTGGACGATCGCCCAGCCGACGGTGATCCCGAGCCCCAGTGTCCCGGCTGCCACACCGACCGCGATCACGCTGGCCGGGCCGGCGACCACACCTCGCGGCGAGCTGGTCAGCATCCGGGGCACGATCACCGGCGGCGTTCCGATGGGCACCGAGATCAAGATCAGCCGGACCGACTCCGCGTCGCCCGGTGGAGTGACGCTCCCGGCCATGAACGCGAACGGATCGGGCCAGTTCATCTTCATGGACACACCGCCGGTGGCCGGCACGGCGACCTGGACCGTCACGTTCGCCGGTACCGCTAAGCACCAGGCGTCGTCCGCGACGGTGTCGATCCCGGTCGTCGTCGAAACGCCGACCCCCAGCCTCATCCCGACCACGATCACGCTGAAGGCGCCGGCCACCGCCAGCCGCGGCGCGGCGGTCACCATCCAGGGCACGATCGCCGGTTACGAGTTCTACGGCGGGGTCCCGGTCACGGTGCGGCGTACCGACGCCGAGTCGACGGCCGGCTTCGCGCTGGCGAGCCGCACCACCACCTCGAGTGGGACGTTCACCATCACCGACACCCCGGGCGTGGGCGGGACGGTCACCTACACGGTCGCGTTCGCCGGGACCGCCACGCACAAGGCGTCGTCGGCGAAGGTCTCGATCGCTGTTGCCAAGAGCGCGCCGGCGCTCACCCTGAACCGGAACGGGAGCGTTTTCGCGTACGGCACCACGGTCACCATGACCGCGCACCTGGGCAGCACGTACAAGAACCGGACCGTGGAGATCTGGGCTGACCCGTACGGCTCGGACCAAGCCCGTCGTCTGATCAAGAAGGGCACTGTCAACAGCTCGGGCGATCTGAGCGTGGCCTTCAAGCTGACCCGGAACACGACGTTCAGCACGGTCTTCGCGGGCGACACCCGGTTCGCGGCCCGGACCGTCACATCCGCGGTCAAGACGAAGGCCGCGGTCTCGCTCACGGTCAGCAAGCACTACAAGAAGGTCAAGTCCTACTACTACGTGCGCAAGACCAAGCACCCGAAGTTCGCCACGACGATGACGGCGTACTCGGGCCGCAAGCAGAAACTGGTCTTCCAGCAGTACTCCGGCGGCAAGTGGAAGGCTTGGAAGACGGGCACCTACAAGCTCTCGGCGGCCGGCAAGTACACCTTCACGCTGACCGGCACGCACAAGACCGGGGTGAAGTACCGGGTGCAGGCCGTCTACCTGACCGGCACTTCCGGCGACAGCGCGAACCAGACCACGTACGGCGCCTGGCAGTACTTCACCTTCACCAAATAACAGAACCAGCGAGGGTACGGGTTTTTCACCCGTACCCTCGCTGGGTTTTGATCTTGATCTTGGTTTAGGCGGGGTCGAGGGCGAGGCCGTCGAAGATGAAGTTGGGGCTGAGGAAGGTCTCGCCGCTGCTGCCGCTCAGCACCGAGATCGACAGCGTGTTGCTGCCGGCCTTGAGGGCGCTGGCCGGGACCGTGAACGTGTAGGTCGTGTTGATGCCGCGCCAGGTGCCGCGGGTGACGCTGCGTGAGTTCAGGTTCGTCGGGGTGGGCGACGCGGAGGTCGGTGAGGTCCAGCCGCCGATCGAGACGGCGGGACGGCCACCCGCGAAGTTCGAGGTGGTCGCGATCCGCAGCTTCGCGCCGTTCGCCGGCACCGAGGAGAGGTTGAAGCTGAGCGCGATCGGCGAGTTCACCGACTTGAACTCGGCCATCGGGAAGGTCGACGTGGTCGCGGTGTTCTTCCACGCCGCCATCCGGGTGTCGGACGGGTGCATCGTTTCGATCTTGTCGGCGTTGGTGAAGCCGGCCGGGGTGCCGTCGAACGTGCCGATCTGGAAGAGCGTTCCCGCTGCCGGGACGCTGCCGGTCATCGCGAGCGTGGTGGTCGCGGCGGCAGCGACGGTGATCGTCTTGGTGCCGACCGCGAGCTCACCGGCGTAGAGCGTCGCCGTGTAGGTGCCCGGCTTGACGTGGCCGATCACGAATTTTCCGGACTTGACCTGGCCCCAGTACTGACCGTTCGTGCCGGCCAGGCCGACCGTCGCCTTCAGGCCGTTCCAGGTGCCGCTCGCGGTGCCGCTGACGCCGCCGCGCTGGGCGTTCGACAGCATGCCGGGGATGAAGGCCGCGAGGAAGTCCATGCTCCGGGCGGCCGGGGCGGCGCCGTCGGTGAGCGCGAGAGCGTACGGACCGTGCAGGCCCAGGCGCAGCGCCTCGGTCTGCTGGTGGCCGCTGAACATGTAGTGGGTGATGTTCACGGCGCTGCCGGTGTCGTTCACCTCGATGTCCCGGAAGAACGGTCCACCCGAGGTCATGTCCGTGTACGCGGGGATGATGTACGCACCGTGACCGTTGCCGCTCGCGCCGAACGGCTGCTGCGCGATCAGGCGCTGCGAGCTGTAGAACTTCGACGCGGTCTGGCCGTTGGCGAAGGCGAAGACGTCACTCCCCTCGACCGTGGTTGTCGCGTTTTTTGTGCGCGCCGCCTCCGGCGACGTCGTCAGCAACGACGGCTTCAAGCGGGTGATGAACCGGGCCTCACCCGGGTTCAGCGCCTTCGTGATGCTTGTCGCCATGTAGATCGTGTTGTCGCTCTTGCGGGCGAAGTAGTACTGCGTCACGCCGATCGACGTGTTCGCCGCGCTGACCAGGATCGAGCTGCCGCTGTTGAACGTCTGGCTGGTCACCGTGGCCGAGGACCATCCGGATTCGAACTGGCCGGCCGCGTAACCGGAAGCGGTCAGCTCGGTGCCGTTGTGCTTCAGCGACGTCATGTTGCCGTTCGTGCCGTTCACGATGAACGACAGCCCGGTGCCGGTGTCGAAGCTGACGTTCGCCGCGGCGCTCGCCCACGGCTGGCCGAAGCCCAGCAGACCGGCGCCGGCCAGCACCACAGCGGTGGTGAGGCCGCCGGCCAGCACCTTCCGCTTGGTCCGGGTGTTCTTCGGCCGGTCCGCCGGTCGCCGGTGCGAGATGATGTTGGGGGACATGCCCTGTCAGTGGCTGTCCCGGGCCGAAAGGTTGCTCTACTTCTCGAAATTCCACGTCACGGTCAGCTCGTTGCGCTGGCCGAAACGCTCCAGGTGCGAACCGACGACCTTGGTGACGGTCTGCAGGTCGTCCTCGGTGGCGGCGGTGGCGGTCATCTCCAGTGCCGTCTCGGTGCTGTGCAGCCGGCACTCGCCCACGGTGAGCACGATGGCGATGTCCTCGCCGATCTCGCGGATCTCGCTGCGGCGGCCCAGGTGGGAGGCGAGCTGCTTCGCGTAACGCGGGGCAGCGGTGGTGGCGACACTGGCGGTTGCGGTGCTCATTCTTCAGTTCTCCTCGGGTCCGTCTGTTCTGTTCTTTCAGGGCCGTCCGCAAGCAGTAGGTAAAGCGCTTTTCGGGTGTCGGCCAGGATGCGGGCGGCAGCCTCGGCCTGCGCGTCCGTCCCGGTGCGGGCGACCTGGCGGGCCGCGTCGTGCACCTGCTCCAGCAGGGGGCGCAGGTCGATCGAGCTGAAACCGCCGGGGAACGCGGTGAACGGGTCCTCGCTCCCACTCGCCGCGATGTGGGCGCGGCCGGAGTCGGTGAGGGTGACGAGCTTGCGGCCGGCGCTCGCGGTGACCGTGACCAGGCCCTCGTCCTCCAGCTGGCTGATCGTCGGGTAGATCGCGCCGGGGCTGGGCTGCCAGCGCCCGCCGGTGCGCTCGGCGATCGCGTGCATCAACTGGTAACCGTGCATGGGCCGCTCGGCCTCGCCCAGCAGGATGAGGACCGCGGTGCGCACGTCGCCACGGGGCATCCGGCTGCCGCTGCCTCGTGGTCTCCCATGCCCACCCGGTCTGCCGTAACCGCCGGGCCTTCCGTGACCTCTCATGACGGTAACGATATATCGCTAGTGTGACGTCCGCTAGGGTGATCGACGTGACGACATTTCAGATCGGTGAGGCGGCCGAACTGCTCGGCGTCAGCCCCGACACGGTCCGCCGATGGGTCGACGCGGGCCGGCTCTCCGCCAGCCGTGACCATCAAGGACACCGGGTCATCGATGGCGTCGACCTGGCGGCTTTCGTCCGTTCGCAGGCGGCTGATCCGGACGCGCGCTCGGAGGAGTCCTCGGCCCGTAACCGCCTCCGCGGGATCGTCACCGCAGTGGTCAAGGACACCGTGATGGCTCAGGTCGACATCCAGGCCGGGCCGTTCCGGGTGGTGTCGCTGATGAGCCGGGAAGCGGTCGACGAGCTCGATCTGCGGGTCGGCTCGGTCGCCGTCGCAGTGATCAAGTCAACGACCGTGGTCGTGGAGCGTGCCGTCAAGCGGTGACGCTCTTGACCTTGCTGATCGCGGCACTCACGGCTGCCCGAGGGCTGGTCAGCACAGGCAGTCCCGGCAGTCCGGCTGGCGCGGTCAGCGCGGTCGGCCCGGTCGGCGTGGTCAGCAGGTCGGCGGCCGGGGCCATGCTCGCCTGAGCCAGCACCACCACGTCGGCGTCCGCGCCGGCGATGATCGTGCGCACGTGGTCGGCGACTGCTGCGTGATAGCTCTCGTGGTCGCCTGACTCGAAGTGCTGCCAGGCGGACAGGCACGGTGACGGCAGGAGCGTGACTTGGACGCCGGCGTTCGTAGCGCTCTCGCGCAGCAGCGCCATCGTCGGTTCCAGAGTGGACTCGACGGTGGCGACGACCGCGATGCGCCTGCCCATGGCGACCGCGGCGTCAGCCATCGGCCGGTCTGCTCGCAGAGCGTTGTCCTGCTCCGCCGTCGCGCCGATGGTCGAGCAGGTGCAGACGACCACGTCGGTTTCGGTCAGCTCGGCCAGCCGCCCGCGGACTCGCTCGGCGATCGCCGGGGTGACCCCGTCGACCCGGGCGTCCGCCAGCAGCGACTCGTCGACCACGTGCCGGACCGCCCAGCCGGGCGCCAGTTCCGCCACGAGCCGCTCAAAGGTCTCGACGTGAACGTCCGCCGTGTGCAGAAAACCGATCGTCGGCATCCGCCCAGTCTGGCACCGGCTCAGTTCGGCTTTCTGCCCGGTCTCGCACGTCAATCGAAGGTCACCACCGCCTCCGGAACGCCGCGCGCGCGGGCCACCTCCGGCGCCTCCTCCTCGACCCGTTTCCGCTGGGCCGCGCTCAACTCGCCGAACGGGCTCACTGTCAGGTCGACCCTTTTCCGCCCAGCCATCCGTGCACGCCACACGCCGGCGATCTCGCCGTCCACCAGCAGAACCCCCGGGTTGCCGAGCGGACGCCACACCTCTTTCTGTGCTGCGCGCTCCGGCAGCAGCAGGTCACGGTCGCGGGCCTGGAGCAGCGGGTCCATGCCGGGAAGCCAGCGGACCCCGTCGACCGGGGCGGCCGACTCCAGCGCCGGCACCTCCGCCTCGGGCAGCCAGGCTTTACGGCCGTCGACGCTGACCTCGACGAGACCGGAGGACGGCCAGACCTTGCGGATCTCGGTCGTCGAGCTGCCCAGGTATTTCGCCACCTCGGCCGGCCCGGCCGGACCCAGGAACCGGAGGTAGGTCTCGATGAGCCGATCCACGCCCTCGGTCGCCGCCGGCAGTGGTGGTGCGTTGTCGATCGGGCCGAGCTGGGCGTCCTTGCCCCGGGAAAGGATCTCGACGCCGCCGGCCAGCCCGGCCTGCTGCCACACGTTGCCCGAGACGTGCCGGGCCTGGCAGGGGCGGCACTCAAACGTCAGCTCGACCGGAACCCGCCGGCTCACCTCGGTGCTCGCCTCGCCGCGGGGGATCGGAGCGGTCACCACATCGCGGAGCGCCTCGGCCGTCACGGTGAACGCGCGGATCCCGAGGGCTTGAGCGCCGGGGATCTGTGCGCTCTTGACGCGGCTCGCCGCGTCGGCGTCGGTGAGCGGCCAGAGCTGCCGGACCAGGGCCGGAAGATCGGCGCGCCGGTGCAGGTGGGGTGCGCCCCGGGCGGCCCAGACCACGAGCAGCCGGTCGTCGGCCGGGTCGGCGCTGCTGCGGGCGGTGAGCGCGATCTGTGTGGAATCCGGCGAATATTGCTGGATGCCGAGGTCGAGCACCGGCAGGTCGGCAGGGCGCGCGGCAGCCCGCTCGGTCAGCCCCTGCGCGGCGACCCGATAGGCCATCACCTGGACACGATCCACGCTGATCATGCGGTTCCTCCTAGGTCTCTCTAGGTCCGCCGACCGTACCGCCGGGCTGCGACATTTCTCAGGCGATCCTGGCGGGTGCCGGCCCGGCCGTCGACGTACTCCCAGGTCTCCAGCCTGGTCGGGCCGTACGGTCCTTCCTGGTGGATCAGGGGTTCGCCGGTCAGCCAGTAACCGCATCGGCGGGCCACCGACGTGCTCGCCACGTTCGCCGGATCGATCCGGAGCAGCAGGCGTCGAAGGCGGAGCGTCTGGCAGGCGTACCCGGAAAGCACGGAGAGTGCCCCCGACGCGAGGCCGCGGCGCCGATAAGGGTGACCGATGAGATATCCGAGCTCCGCCTCGCGGAGCTCGGGGTTGACCGCGAAGAGCAGGACCTCGCCGACCGGGCGCACGCCGTCGGCGGTGATCGCGAGCTGGATCCGGCTGCCGTTGGCGCGCCCATGGAAGGCACGCTTGAGGTAGGCGAGGCCGGCTTCGGCGTCGAAGGGTGACGGCATCGGCGTCCAGCGCGCGATTTCCGGCTCGTCCAGCAATGCGACCAGATCGTCCAAATCGTCCGGACGCCACTCGCGCAGGATGATGCCGGTTCCCGTCAACCTCAGCGGGTAGGGCAGAGGATCGGCGGTCACCCTCCGAATCCTGCCCACAAAGACCCGGTTGGTGCTAGTCGCGATCGATATCCAGTCGGCTTGTCGATACCCCTATTGACCAGCGTTCGGAAACCTATGTGACCTTTTGCCGGATCTTCCGGATGATTGCCCGGTGAGTCACTGGGCCCTCTACAACTCCCGCCAATCCACCCGTCCGATCCGCGAACTGTGCCGGCAGGCCATGGCTCTCACCGGCCCGGGCGCTGGGCGGACCGCTGTCGATCTGGGCTGCGGCGCCGGTCGGGAGACAGCCGCGTTGCTCGCCGCCGGCTGGCGGGTGGTCGCCCACGACAGCGAGCCGGGCACGCAGCTGCGTATCTCGCGCACCGTCGGGGGCACGCACGAGCGCCTGAGGGTACGCGTCTGCGGCTTCGAAGATCTGTCGGAACTACCGCCGGCCGACCTCATCTACGCCGGATATTCGCTGCCTCACCAGTCTTCGACGTAGTCGCCCGCTCTAGCGCTCGCACCTGACGGCGGTGTCGGACTTGCGTGCGTCGCAGGTGTCGCCGGCTGCGCCGTTCGAGCCGCCGTCGAGGCGGTCCGCGGCGACCGGGTCATCCTCGCCGTACAGGATGTCGTCGCCGCTTTCGCCGTACACCTTGTCGCGGCCCGAGTGCCCATCGAGCTCGTCATTGCCGGCTCCGCCGCGGATGACGTCGTCACCCACACCGCCGAGAATGTAGTTGGCCGCGGCATTCCCGGTGAGGACGTCGTTGCGGATGCTGCCCCAAATCCCCTCGACGTCGGCGCCGACCAGGTCTTTCTCGCCCGGGACCCCGTCGTCGGCAAGGCCGTCCAGGTCCACCCGGACCGCCTTCAGGTAACCGCCGTAACTAACCACGTCGACGCCTGATCCGCCCAGCATGACATCGGGCTCGACCACGTCGGAGGCTCCGTCGCCGGACTCTTCGCCGCTGAGACGGTCCGGGCCGGCTTCGCCGTCGAGATGATCACGACCCTCATACCCCATGAGATCGTCTCGGCCGTCGCCGCCGTACAGCTTGTCGTTGCCTTCGTCACCCCAGAGATCGTCGTTACCGTTGCCGCCGCGAAGCGTGTCGTTGCCGGCCGCGCCGTGCAGTGTGTCGTCACCGTCACCGGTGGAGATCACATCGTTGCCGGTGTTGCCGTCGACATAGTCGTTGCCGCCCAGCCCGGAGATCCGGTCAGCGCCTGAGCCGCCCTTGATCCGGTCGCCCCGGGCTCCACCGGTTATCGTGTCGCCGGCGGTGCCGCCGTCCGCGGTCATCCGCACGTCGGTGTTGTTGACGATCGAGTCGACCCGGTCGTAGGTGTAGACCAGCACTCGAGTGGGTGCCTTCGGCGGCGTACACCTGACCTTTGTTTTGTCGCCCTTGACCGCCTTGCAGCCCTTGCCCGCTTTGATCGCGACTTTGTCGTCGATGACGATCGTGTTGCCAGAGCGGGTGATCACGACCTTGTTCTGCTTACCGGCTGCCGCCTTGTATTGCACTTTCGTGCCGCTCACCGAAGTGGCGCCGGCGCCGGCGGCCTGTGCCGGCGCGGCGAGAATCCCCGCGGAGACAGTGGACAGCAGAGCGAGCCCGACACGAGCCGGCCACACAGAGCGAGTCATCTGAATCCTCCCCGGATGCGGCAGCCGGAACGGCGATCCGCGATCGCAAGATCATAGGACGTTACCGTTCCGACGTCACCCGCTGATCAGACTTTGTACGCGGACACCGTCTGCTGCAACTCAGCGGCTGTGCGGGCGAGCTCCGCGGCGGTCTGCCGCGTCTCGGTGGCGCCGTCGGTGACCTGGCGGGACGCCTCCGCGACGTGGGCGATCGTGTCGGCGATGCTGATCGAGCCCTGGGCTGCCTGGCTGACGCTGCGGGAGATCTCCGCGGTCGTCGCGGTCTGCTCCTCGACCGCGGCCGCGATCGTCGTGGTGTAGTCGTTGATCGTCCCGATGACCCCGCTGATCTCCTGGATCGCGATCACTGCCGCACCGCTCTCGGCCTGGATGGCCTCGACCTGCGCGGTGATCTCCTGCGTCGCCCGGGCGGTCTCCTGAGCCAGGTCCTTGACCTCGGACGCGACCACGGCGAAGCCTTTGCCCTGGTCACCGGCGCGGGCCGCCTCGATGGTGGCGTTCAGGGCGAGCAGGTTGGTCTGCTCGGCGATCGACGTGATCATCGCGACGACCGTACCGATCTGTGCGGAGGCCTCGCTGAGCCGCGCGACGCTGGCGTTTGTCGTCGCCGCGGCCCGTGCCGCGTCGGCCGCGACACCGGCGGCCTCGTTCGCGTTGGTGGAGATCTCGCGGATGGAGGTGCCCATCTCGTCGGCGCCGGCCGAGACCGTCCGCACGCTGTCCGAGACCTGGCCGGCGGAGTACGACACCGTTCCCACCTGCGCCGCGGTCTGCTCGGCCGAGACGGACAGCTGCGACGCCACCGCCGACATCTCCTCCGACGCGGAGGCGAGCACCGTCGAGCTTTCGGTGATCCGGCCGACCATGCCGGCCATCGACTCGGCCGTGGAGTTGAGCGCCTCGGACATCCGGCCGACCTCGTCGGTGCTCTCCACCGGCACCCGCGCGGTCAGATCGCCGCCGGCGATTCGCGCAAGAGCTTCGACGGTACGCGTCAAAGGCTTCACGATCAGGCGAGCGATGGCAGCCGCCAGCAGCAGCCCGAGAACCGTGCACGCGGCAAGGAGCCCGATCACCCAGGTGTGGGTGGAGTCGTACCGGCTCTGCGCCACGGCTTCCTGCTCGACACCGGCCTTCACCGTCTCGTCAGCGAGCGTGGTCAGATCGGCGCGAACCGTCTTCATCGTCGCGGCGAGCTCATCCCCGCGCAGTTCGGCGAGCCGGCCCGTCTCACCCGCTGCGGCGAGCGGCAACAGCTCGTCCTGGAGTACGTCGCTGAACGCGGTCCAGTCGTCCTCAAAGGACGTGATCGAGGCACTGGCCACGGCGCTGACCGGGAACGTCCGGTACGCCTCGGCGTACTCGTTCACCTGGCTCTGTGCCGTGGTGATCGCCTTCTCGGCGGTGGCCCGCTCCGCGTCGGTCGTGGCCAGCTGGTACTCGTCCATGCCGAGCCACACCCGGTTGACGGCGCTGCGCAGGTTGCCGATGGTGTTCAGCTCACTGTTCATCACATAGGCCGACTTCACCTGGTCGTTGGTGGCGCTGAGACTGTTGAGCGCGAACAACCCGTCACCGACACTGAAAACCGCGATGACGCCGACGGCCGTCATGATCTTCGTGCTGACCCGCCGGTTCCCCAGCAGACGCCGCAGGGGGTTGACTCCGGTGGTCTCGGCTCGCTCAGCCATCGGTCTAGGTCTCCTCGGCGCATCTCAGGGTGTCCAGCGAACTCACCCATCGGCGGCCGGCCGAGCCTTCCCGGCGTTAACCCTGGTGCACATCGAGTCGCAACCGGAGCAGTCCAGTTGCGGCGAGGAGCCCCGGTGCCTCGTCCAGGCACCGGGGCCTGCTCACTTGGTGAAGTACAGGTACTGGTACGGGGTCCAGGTCGTGGTGTTCAGGCTGTCGCCCGAGTTCGAGCCGCCCTTGACGTATGCCGCCCGGACTCGCATCTTGTAGCCCTTGAACCCGGTGCCACTGAGATAGATCGCCTTCGTAGCGGGGAAATACCCGTCACCCCAGGCGAGCCACTTGCCCTTGTAATAGAACTGCACCGAGATGTACGCCTTTCGCGCGGTCGGCGCGGCGGTCATCTTGACGTTGAACTTCGCTTTGGTCTTCACGTGGTAATAGCGGTACTTCTTGCTGCCGATCTTGACGGTCTTGTAGTACTTCGACAGCTTCAGCGAGACGCTGGCCTTGGTGCCGACGGACGCCGAGACAGTTTTCGGCGCGGTCCGGGCGTCACCGGTGAAGACCGCGGACACCGTGGTGTTGCGGGTCAGCCGGAGGTTCGCCGACACGGATCCGGCCTTGCTGACCACGGCCCGCTTGAGCAGTCGCCGCTTCTGGTCACTGCCGCTCGGGTCGGCCCAGATCTCCACGGTCCGGTTCTTGTACGTGGCACCGATCCGCGCTGTGAACGTGACCGTTTTGCCGTACCCATAGATCTTGCCGTTGTTGGTCAGCGACAGGGCCGGTGCTGTGCGGGAGACCGCCACCGACCTGGTCGCGGTGACGGCGGAATGCTTCTTGTCCCCGGCGTAGGAGACCCGATAGGTCACCGTGCCGCCGGCCGACGTGGTGTCGGTGAACGAGAACGAACCGTTGGCGGTAGTCGTTCTGGTCCCCAGCGGCTTGCCGGACGGATATTCCAGGTCCGTGCGGGTGACGGTCACCGGGGTGCCGGCCGGCAACGGGACCGAAGCGGTCAGCTTGCCGGTGATGGTGATCGGCTTCGTCCGGGTTGCCGAAGCCGGGCCGGCCAGCTTCAGCACCGGCAAGGACTTCTTCGGCTCGGTGTAGACCCGCAGGTAGTGGATGCCCGCGTGGTTCTCGGTGATGGCGAACAGCCGGTTGCCGGCCGGCTCCCAGGCAAGCGCCCGGTCCGCCACCTCGTCGCCGCCGGTCGTGGTCGGGTCGGTGTCCGGGAGGGCGTAATCGCGGATCGGCACAGCACTACCGGCCGCGAAGATCCGCATGGTTACCCCACCCGCCGCCACCGTGCCGTCCGATGCGACGGCCACCGCTCGGACCCAGCCGTCGACCGGGTACGAGCCGGTACGCGCGAGATCGGTACTGCGGGCGACGGTCACCGCGGATGCGTCGGCGGCAACCACCTGGGTGGCGTCCGGGGTGAACGCCGCGGTCCGGGTGTATCCCCCGGTGACCTGCTTGACCCCGGTCCGGGTGAGGATGCCGCTGGACACGTTGTAGACCGCGACGACACCACCGGAGGTGTGCGGGTCGAAGGCGGCGAGCAGCCCGCTGCCTCCCGGCGCGGAGGCCAAGTGGGGCGCACTGCGCCAGATTCCGTACGCGCCAGTGGTGTCCTGTTGCGGCGTCACCACCGGTTTCGCGCCGCTGAGGTCGAGTGAGCCGATGTTCCCGTCCGAGCCGATGAACGGGTCGCGGCCGTAGTCGTCGTAGCTGAACCAGAGCTTTCCGGCCGTGCTCTCCAGCGACAACGGGTAGACGCCGGCGCCCAGGTCGTACCGGACGGGCTGGGTGAGGGTGGCAGCCGAGAGGGCGACGATCGCCCGGCTTGACTCCAATGCGCCGTAGAGCTTGGAGCCGTCGGCGGAGAGCGCCAAGCCGGTGACCCGCGGCAGGCCGCTTGCGGTCGCGACAACGGTTCCGTCGTACGTCGTCTCGACGATTTTGCCGCCGGTAGGGTCGCTGACGAAGATTCGCTGGCGTGCGCTGTCCACGACCAGGTCGCCGACGGACTTGATGGGCAGAGACTTGCCGGAGTCGGCCATCGCCGGGCCGGCACCGGCCGCGAGCACAGTGGATCCGGCCAGAGCGGCCACCAGGGTGGCGGCACCGATCCTTCGGTTACGCATTCAGATCCTCGTGGTGCAGGGATGTAAATATCGAAGTAGCGCACGAGGATATATCGAAGATCAACAACAACACCTCAGTCGAACGGACGAGCCGTTACCGAACCGTCGTAACGGCTGAGACGCGTCGCATGACCGGCGTCTGGCCTGCGGGCCCTGCTGCCCGCCGCTGATCCATTTGCTCCGGATGTGATCGCGTGGCCCGGATCATCAGCGCTGGATGCTGGTGGGGCAGTGGCGGTCGCCCGTGGCCGGTCGCTGGTCCGGTAGCATGACGCTTCGCGCCCTCGTAGCTCAGGGGATAGAGCATCGGTTTCCTAAACCGTGTGTCGTAGGTTCGATTCCTACCGGGGGCACCACGTTTCACCTGCTCAGGCGTCTTGCCGGACTTCCCGGGAGGGCGCCTGCGTCATCTCTGGTGACGCTTTTCTTGACTTGATCCAGTTTTCAAAAAGCCGCCTTGCAGTGCCGCAGGAAAGCGGCCAGGGCCGGGCTGCTGCGGTTCTGCCAGACCAGCGCGAGCAGCGCCGGGATGTCGATGCCGTCGATCGGGATCGCGGTGAGATCCGGGTAGCCGGCGGCCATCGACTCGCTGAGCACCGCCACGCCGAGGCCGCGGCGCGCCAGGCCGGCGACCGTGTCCGGCGAGGTGGCCGCGAGCGCGACCGAAAGATCGACACCCAGTGCGGCGCGAGCTTGGTCGAGCACGTTGCGGATGCCGGTTCCCACCGGCAGACAAACTATTGGGTACGCCAAGAGCGCGGTGACCGAGAGACGCGCTTGACCTGCTAACTCGTTGTCGGCCGGGACCAGTGCGACGAGCCGCTCGCTCGCGATCACGTGACTCGCGAGGTGCTCGGGAGGCTCGCCCGCCAGGCCGGCCAGCGCCAAATCTAGGTCGCCGGATCGCACGCCGGCGACGAGCTGGTCCGAATTCGCCTCCACGAGTTCGAGTTCGATGTCGGGGTGTTCGGAGTGGAACGCTGCGAACGCATCGAAAAGGGGCGCCACCTCGCAGCCGATCACCATCCCGACCGTGAGCCGGCCGCGGACCAGGCCGAACACGTCGTCGATCGAGTCACGCATGTCGGCGGCCGCGTCGAGGGTCGCGCGGGCGTGCCGGAGCGCCGCCTCACCCGCGTCGGTGAGGCGCGCGGTACGCGCGGACCGGTCGAAGAGCTGTGCTCCGAGCTCGTGCTCCAGTGCTTTGATCTGGGCGCTCACCCCGGACTGGGTGATGTGCACGCGCTCGGCGGCACGGGTGAAGCTGGCCGTCTCGGCGACGGCCACGAAGTATTCGAGCTGGCGCAAGTCCATGAGTCATTCTACTGGTTATCAGAAGAACTATGCGTTGGACTTGTTTCCGCCTCTCCGAGAGGCTGGATCCATGACCGGGAAAGCGCACCGACCTGAAGATCTGACCAGCCTGTTCGTCGAGCGTGCGAATGCGAAGGACGCCGACGGGCTCGCGAATCTCTATGAGGAGGATGCCGTGATGGCTTACCCGCCGGGCAGCCAGACGCGTGGTCGCGAGGCGATCCGCAAGCTGTGGGCCGAGCTGTTGCCACTCATGCCCGCGTTCGAGCCGGAGCCACCGCTACCGACACTGATCAGCGGTGACCTCGCGCTCACGTCGACGCCGCCGAGCGACGGTTCAGGCGCGCGGGCGCAGGTCGCCAGGCGACAGCCTGACGGCACGTGGCTGCGCGTGCTGGACCAGCCGGAGTTCACCCGGCCGGACTGACACGACGGCACGTGGCTGCGTGTGTTGGACCAGCCGGAGTTCACCCGGCCGGACTGACACGACGGCACGTGGCTGCGTGTGTTGGACCAGCCGGAGTTCACCCGGCCGGACTGACACGACGGCACGTGGCTGCGTGTGTTGGACCAGCCGGAGTTCACCCGGCCGGACTGACACGACGGCACGTGGCTGCGCGTGCTGGATCAGCCGGAGTTCACCCGGCCGGACTGACACGGCGGCATGCCGCCGCCGTGGCTTGGAGACACGGCAGCATCCCGGGCGTCCCGGATTCGGGACGCCCGGCGTCCCGGGCGATAAGAAAGGTGTCCCGTGCGCTACAACCTGATGCGCTGCCCGACGTAAACGCGGTGCGGGCTGCGGAGGATGTCGTGGTTGGCCCGGTAAAGGGCCCGCCAGCCACCGGTGACATCGTTCCGGCTGGCGATGCGAGCAAGCGTGTCGCCCCGGCGGACGACGTAGGTCCGTGTGGCCGACCGCCCGCTGATCATCGCGCTCGCCAGCGCCACTCGCGTCGGCGCCACTCGTGCCGGCGCCTTGCGTGCCGTCCGAGCTGGGGCTTTGCGGACTGCTTTGCGGCTCACCTTGACGCTCGCACGCTTGCCGCAAGTCGGCCAAGCGCCGATTCCCTGTCCGCGCAGCACGCGTTCCGCGACGCGGATCTGCTCGGTTTTTGTGGCCCGGTTCGCGGTCCGGGCATAACGCGCACCGCCATAAGCGCGCCACGTGCTGTGGCTGAACTGGAGGCCGCCGTAATAACCATTTCCTGTGCTGATGCGCCAGTTGCCGCCTGACTCGCAGCGGGCGATGGCGTCCCAGTTCACGTCGGACGGCACAGCGTGCGCAGGCACGCTGGAGCCCAGCAGGCCCACGGTTCCGACGAGACTCGCGACGGCTACACCGATCGCGAGGTGGACCTGCTTTCGGATTTGCACCATTTCAGTTGTCCTCCACGCCTGCGAGGTCAGCTGTCGGGTTCGGGCAGAGTGGCCCGGCCGCACGGTGCGGCTTCACCCCAAGACGCATAAGCGCCGGAGAACCTGTGGGTCCCCCGCTCCATGCCTTTGAGTTGTGATCCGTGGTCGGCGGCAGGATTCGGCGTTCCGGCCACGGTGCCCGCCTCATGCGGGCTACCAACGGGTGTCTCACCCTCCGGTCACGCGGTGCCACGCCTTCACGAGCGCTACGCCTTCATGCCGGTCCGATGGACTTGTTCCCCCAAATTAGCCCTTTGATCCGAGCTTGTATGGATAACTCGGCAGATTTTCACCAACCCACCTACCAGGAGGTAACTGATGTGCTGCGCACCCTCCACCAAGGGTGCACAATCGGCACCCATGAGCGATCAAGCGCGCGAGTTCGACGTGATCGTCTACGGGGCCACGGGTTTCGTCGGTGTCCTTGTGGCACGGCACCTGGCCGGGTTCGCACCCGCGGGCACACGGATCGCCCTCGCCGGACGGTCACCGGAGAAACTGGAGGCAGTCCGCACCCGGCTGAACGTGGACTGGCCGATCGTGGTTGCTGACGCCACCGACACGGCCGCGCTGGACACTATGGCCGCACGCACCCGGGTGGTCATCACGACCGCTGGGCCCTATGCGAAATACGGCCGGATTCTTGCGCACGCCTGCGCGGAAGCGGGCACCGATTACGTCGACCTGACCGGTGAGGTGCTGTTCGCCCGGGACAGCATCAACGAGAACCATGAGGCGGCACGGCGTACCGGGGCGCGGATCGTGCACTCGTGCGGATTCGACTCGATCCCGTCCGACATCGGCGTGCACGTGCTGCACTCGCTGGTGGCGGCCGAGGACGCCGGCGAGCTGACTGACACCACACTCGTGGTGACGAGCCTGCGCGGCGGCGTGAGTGGCGGCACGATCGACTCGATGCGCTACCAGGCCGACGTGATGAGTAAGGACCGTGCGCTGCGGAAAATCGGCGCCAGCCCGTACTCGTTGAGTCCGGACCGCGCGGCGGAACCGGACCTCGGCCGGCAGGAGGACATGCCGGTCCTTACCGCCTCCGAGGTGGACCCCTCACTGCGTGGTCATTTGGCACCGTTCGTAATGGCGTCCTACAACACGCGGGTGGTGCGGCGCAGCAACGCGTTGCGCGAGTGGGCCTACGGCCGGCGGTTCCGATACCGCGAGGTGATGAGTGTCGGCGCCTCGCCGTTGTCTCCAGTGATCGCGCACGGCACGAAGATCGGGCTCGGCGCGCTGTTCGTCGGATTCGTCGTGCCGCCGGTCCGGTTCGTGCTGGACCGCATCCTTCCGAAACCGGGCACCGGGCCGAGCGAGCAGCGCCAGCAGTCGGGTCACTTCACCATGGACATCTTCACCACGACGAGCACCGGGGCGCGCTACACGTCCCGTTTCCGGGCCAAGGGCGACCCGGGATACGCGGCCACCGCGGTGATGCTCGGCGAGTCAGCGCTGGCACTGGCCCTGGACAGGGAAAAGCTGCCGCCGTCGGAGGGTGGCGTCCTGACCCCGGCAACGGGAATCGGAGACGCCCTGGTCGACAGGCTGCGCACCTCAGGAATGGAGATCACCGCCCGGAAGCTCTGAACGCGGCTTTTCTCCTATCGACGTCGTAACGGTGCCGTTCTATGATCCTGGCGCTGGATCTCGGGGGAGGACTTCCATGTCGCGTTCTGTCTGGCTGACTCGTGTCGGCGTCGTCATGTTCACCACCGTCTCGGCGGGTGTCCTCGCGGCACCGGCGCAGGCGGCCACCTCCGGAGTCGTCTCGGTCGTGGGCAAGACGACGGTGGAGTACAAATCCGCGACCGGCGCGAAGAACACTGTCGTCGTCACCCGGGCCGGGCGGACGATCACGATCGACGACCGGGTCGCGGTCAAGGCCGGTAAGGGCTGCAAGAAGGTCAAGGGCGACAAGACGAAGGTCCGCTGCACCTTGGCGAAGGCGCCTACGAGGCTGCGGGTCTACACGTACGACCGCAACGACTCGATCACCAACAAGACCGGCGTGCGGATGACCGCGGACGGCGGCACCGGTAAAGACGTCCTGACCGGCGGTTCGCTGGGCGACCGGCTCTACGGCGGCACCGGGAACGATTACATCAACGGTCGGTTCGGCAACGACACGATCTACGGTGGCGCCGGGCATGACACGATCCACGGCTGGTTCGGCAAAGACGTGCTGCACGGCGGTGACGGCAACGATTTCATGTGGGGCGAGGAAGGCAGCGACAAGATCTACGGCGAGGCCGGTCGCGATGACCTGGAGGGTTATCAGGGTCGTGACTACCTCGACGGAGGTTCCGGCGACGACTCGCTGTCCGGGGATGTGTACTCCGACGGCA
This sequence comes from Actinoplanes lutulentus, assembly GCF_003259845.1. Classification (GTDB taxonomy): domain Bacteria; phylum Actinomycetota; class Actinomycetes; order Mycobacteriales; family Micromonosporaceae; genus Actinoplanes; species Actinoplanes lutulentus. The sequence continues at coordinate 679,147 of NZ_QLMJ01000003.1, read as the reverse complement.
TTGCTGCCGACGTTCTCCTGGGTGGTACCGGCACGGACTTCGTCAACTATGGAGGCCACGAGAAGGCGATCACCGTCGACCTCGACGGTTCCCCCGGTGACGACGGCATCAAGGGTGAGCACGACACGGTCGGCGCCGATGTCGAGAACATCGCCGGAGGCTGGGGCAACGATCGGCTCACCGGTAACGCGGCGAACAACGTGATCCAGGCGTACACCGGGAACGACATCGTGTACGGCGGCGGGGGCGACGACTGGCTGTTCGGCGAGGACGGCCGCGACAAGATCTACGGCGGGGCCGGCGATGACTGGCTTGAGGGCAACGATCGTCCGGACGTCCCGGACCGGCTCGACGGCGGTGCCAACGGATCGCTTGGCGACGAATGCGTCGCCGGCAAACTCGACACAGTGGTTGGTTGCGAGCGCTGAGTAAAGCGCGCACGTGGTGAGTTAGTCCTGAGCTGCGAGGGCGCGGCTCAGGCCGCTGCCATCAGCGCTCGGTACTCCGTTATCTATCCGTGACGTGGAACCGAGAACCAAGTGGCGGGCCGGTGCATCGCACTGGAGGAAAGCATGGGGTTTTCCGCGGGGGATGACCGACCAGTGCTGGTGGGAACGGCCGCAATACGGGGGCGGCCGACTCCACAGTTCTGGTCGGCCACCCGCTACAAACCCGGCCACCCGCGACAAAACCGGCCTCTATGAAACCCCCAGACCCGGACGCTATGAAACTCCCAGCCGGAGCGTGCGCAGCACCTCGTCGGTGCGGTCCTTTCCGTCGACCTGGGTGATCTGGATGTAGACGCCCTCCAGCAGCACCTCGGTATAGGCCGCCTCGCACCCCGTCCACCGCTGAGCCACTCCAGCCCGGCCTGCCGCGACGACCCGGCGTTCGGGCAGGCGCGTGCAGTCCTCATGGCGGGGCGTCTCCGGAGCTCCGAGACCTGCGAACACGCCCGGTGCGTCACCCGCGTTCAGATCCGCGGAGACGTGCAAGCCGGGGCGCTGTCCATCCACACTGTCCCAGCCGCTGTCGTGCAGCTGCCGTCCCCACTGTTCAGGAACGGACAGCGAGATCGTGCGGGTGCTGTCGGTTACGCGTACCCAAGAAGGTGGGGTTGCGTCCGGGACCGTTGCGCCCGCGGTGGCGGCGATGGCGGCCAGAGCGAGCGTCGCACCGAGGAGGCGTCCGGCGCGGCGGGCGAATCGTCGCTTTCGTTTCGGGACCGAGATGTCGAGGGCGGCGGCGAAGGCGGCCGCGGACTCCCAGCGGCGGTTCCGGTCGGCGTCGAGCGCGCGCAGCACCACCCGGTCGAGCTGACGCGGAATCCCAGGCCGCAGTTTCGACGGGGCAACCGGCGCACGCAGCACCGGCGTCCGCCCGGTCAGCATCTGGTAGGTCATCGCGCCGATCGCGTGCACGTCGGCGCGCTCGTCCAATCCGCCGCCGGGCAGGCTCTGTTCCGGGGCCATGTATCCGGGCGTTCCGGCGGCCACCGTGAAGCCCGAAGCCTGCGCGATCTCCTTGGCGAGGCCGAGATCGGCGACCAGGACTCGCTCGGCGCCACGAACCGTGTCGAAGAGCACATTGGACGGCTTGAGGTCGCGATGCAGTACGCCGGACTCGTGCAGCACGGTGACGGCCTGTGCGATATCGGTCGCGGTACGCAGAGCCGCGCCCACCGGCATAGGGCCCTGCTCCAAACGTTCGGCGAGCGTCCCGCCGGCCGCATATGTCATGACCTGGTACGGCCGCCCATCCGGCAATTCGCCGAAGTCATGCACCCTGACCAGCCGTTCCGAGTCGGCCCGGCGCAGAACCTGGGCCTCCTGCTCGAACCGGGCACGCACGTCCGGGTGGTGCGCCCAGTTGTCGGCCAGCACCTTGATCGCGACCATCGAGTCGAGGACGTCGTCCTCGGCAAGCCACACTGTCGCGAAGGCGCCTGAGCCGAGGCGCTGCACGACGCGATATCGGCCGATCATGGTGGGAAGCGACACGCTCGTATTATGAGCGCGTCTATCAGGGGGAATGGCATGGGCACACGCGAAGAGGAGCAGGAAGCGCTCGCGGTTCGAGCAGCGGCCGGTGATGGATCGGCGCTGAACGAGTTGCTGGCGTCGATCCAGCCGAACGTGCTGCGGCGCTGTGCCCGTTTCCTACCCTGTTACCAGGACGCCGAGGAAGCCTGCCAGGACGTCCTTCTGCAGGTCGCGCGCAACATCGGCAGTTTCCAGGGCCGGTCGAAGTTCAGCACCTGGCTGCATGTGATCATCGCGAACGGCTCGCGGCAGACCTACCGGTCGTTGAAGCGCCGCGCCGCCGAGCAGTCGCATGCCGAGGCGCCGGTCGATGTGCCGGACGCGCGGACCACCAGCGTGATCGCCGGGTCGCGGCTTGATCTGCTGGACGCGCTGGAGCAGCTGGAGGGCCGCCGGGCCGAACTGGTGGCGCCGATGGTTCTGCGCGACATCTGCCAGCTCGATTACAAGGAGATCGCGTTGCATCTCGGTATCCCCGAGGGGACCGTGAAATCGCGGATTCATCAGGCTCGCGGGCATGTGCGGGAATACCTTGTTGCGGGGCTCTAGCTTGATCCGCCCGGCTTTACTGGGCCGATGACCGTCTACGGCACCCCTGCGCCCGTACCCAAGCGCCGTGGATTGATCATCGCGGCGGTAGCCGCGGCAGTCAGCCTGCTCGTCGCTCTCGTCGCGGTTTTTCAGTTCGTCCGGGATCTTCCGGCGGCGACGATCACCACCAGCATCGCCGCGAAACTCGCGATTCCCGGCAAGGCACCCAGCCTGCCGTGGCCGTCGACCGGTAACGCAGAGCTCATGGTCGAGGGACTCGGCCGTCTCGGCGGTACAGGCGGTGACGGGGCCGAACCGATCGGCAGCGTCGCTAAAGTGATGACTGCCTATGTGATTCTCAAGGAGCATCCGCTTACCGGAACTGCTGAAGGCCCGTCGCTGACCGTTTCTGATGCTGACGTGAAGGATTACGAGGGGCGCAAGGCGACCGGGCAGTCGCTGGTGCACGTCGTCGAGGGCGAGCAGCTCACCGAGCGGGACGCCCTTGAGGCGCTGATGCTGCCGTCGGCAAACAACATCGCGCATCAGCTCGCGATCTGGGATGCCGGCAGCGAGGAGGCCTTCGTCGCGAAGATGAACGCCGCGGCGGACTCGCTGGGCATGGACGAAACTGAGTACACCGACCCCAGCGGCTTCCTGCCGACCACCGTCAGCACCGCTGCTGACCAGGTAGATCTCGCCCGCGCCGCGATCAAGATGCCGGTCTTCGCGGAGATTGTCGAACTGCGTGAGGCGACCATTCCGGTCGTCGGGACGATCCGCAACTACAACGACTTGCTCGGCGTCGAAGGCGTCTTCGGCATCAAGACCGGCTCCACCGACGAGGCCGGTGGCAACCTCGTCTTCGCCTCCCGGCTGAAGGTCGGCGGCCGCACGCTCACGATCGTCGGCGCGGTCTTCAACCAGCCCGGCGCGAACACCCCGCAGCAGCTCGCCGAGGTCAACACGCACGTCCGCAAACTGCTGGCCGCAGTCCGCAAGACCGTTAAGGAATACCAGCTGATCGGCACCGATCCGGCTGGGCGCGTGGCGACCGCGTGGGGCGGCACCACCACGGTGTCGCCTGCGGCGCCACTGAAAGTAGTGGGCTGGCCAGGACTTTCGGTCCCGGTCACGGTCACGACGACGGCGCCGGGTCCGTCAATCGCCGCCGGCTTGGTCGTGGGCCAGGTCGAGGCCTCTTCGGTACGCGTGGAGCTGCGCACTGATGAGGCAGTGGAAAGTCCGTCCGCGTGGTGGCGGCTCAGCAGAATTTCTTAAGCTCGCCCGCCCGGAACATTGACCTGGCGCCGGGCGAGGTCGTCGAGGATCTCGGCGGTGGACGACGTCCCGAACCGGGACACACCGACCGCGGCCATCGCCAGCATGGTGTCCAGGCTGCGGATGCCGCCGGACGCCTTGACCTGCACGGCGGTGGAGACGGCCGAGCGCATCAGCGCGAGGTCGTCGATGGTCGCGCCGGTCGGGGCGAAACCGGTCGAGGTCTTTACGAACGCCGCACCGGCCCGCTCGGCCGCCCAGCAGGCCGCCAGCTTCTGCTCGTCGGTGAGGTACGCGGTCTCGAGGATGACCTTGACGTGCGCGTCGCCGGCCGCCTTCACCACGGAGAGGATCTCGTTCTCCACCGAGACGATGTCGCCGGAGCGCAGCCAGCCGATGTTCAGCACCATGTCGATCTCGGTGGCGCCCTGGTCGACGGCGAGCTCGGTCTCGGCCACCTTGATCTGCGTCGCGCTGTCCCCGTGCGGGAACCCGATCACGGTGCCGACCCGCACGTTGGTGTTCTGCAGCAACGCCACCGCGGTGGGCACGTCACTCGGGCGTACGCAGACCGAGGCGACGTCGTACTTCGCCGCGATCGCGCAGCCGGTGCGCACGTCCTCGACGGTGAACTCGGGCCGGAGGATGGAGTGGTCGATCATCTTCGCGATCTGCGCAACGGTGAAGTTCATGACAGAAACGTAGCTGTCTAGACAGCCTGTTGTCTAGACAGGTTGGCGCATCGGTAGGGTGTGGCCCATGCCCGACTTCGTGCCGCGCTATTTCCGTATCGAACAGGCACTGCGCGCACGGATCGCCCAGTCCCGCCCGCACGACCCGCTGCCCTCCGAGCCGGAGCTGGCCAGGGAGTTCGGCGTGAGCCGGATGACCGCCCGCGCCGCCGTGACCCAGCTGGTCAACGACGGTCTCGTCTACCGTGCCCCCGGCCGCGGCACGTTCGTCGCCGTGCCGGCCGGCCCGCGTCGCGCCGACAACCTGATCCGGCTCAGCGAGGAGATCCGCAAGCAGGGCCGCAAACCCTCGGCCCGGGTGCTGCTCGCCGAGCTGCGCCCGTCCACCGGGATGGAAGCGACCAGGCTGCGCCTGCGCGACAACGACGCGGTGGTCGCGATCCATCGGGTACGCCTTGCCGACGACGAGCCGATCGCTTTCGAGCGGGCCATGTACCCGGGCACGCTCGCCGCGCTGCTCGACGCGGACGTCTCCGGTTCGGTCCACGAGGCGATCGTCAGTCTCGGCCGGGTGCCCACCCGCGGCACCGCCACCCTGACGGCCCAGCCCGCCACCGAGGAGGACGCCCAGGAACTGGGTGTTCCGGTGGGCTCGGCCCTGCTCGTCGAGGAGCGCTTGATCCTCGACGAGACAGGACGGCCGCTGGAGCTGAGCGAGTCCCGGTACGCCGGTGAGCGTTACCGGCTCGATGTAGCTTTCGGGGTCGAGCCTTTATAGGCCGTACCGGCTCTTCAGGTGGCGCCACCAGTCACGGAGCATCCACTTGTCGAACTCGGTGATCTCGGTGGCGCTGCCGGCCATCATGATGAAGCCCTGCTTGCCGTCGAGCGGGTCCCAGTCGTAGAAGTCGTCCAGGCCGTACGTGTGGCCGATCTCGTGCAGCAGCACGTGGACGTTCTCGGTGGTCAGGTTGCTCATGAAGTACTCGGTGCCGATCCGCTGGCCCCAGTCGCCGCCGGCGCCGCCGTTGAAACCGTCGGTGAGCCAGAGCGAGTGGTCGTAGTGCCGCGACGTGCCGCCGGTGCACCCGGAGTAGTTGCCGTCCTGGTGGAAGAACCGGCCGCACGGCTCGGAGCACTGCGGCGCGTCCTCACGGATGTCGTTCACGTAGATGTCGACCGAGGAGTCGGTCCACTCCAGTTGCGCCCGGTCGCGTACCGCCCAGCCGACGACGTTGACCTTGACCTGCTGGTAGGGCCACGCGTTCCAGCCGGTCAGCTGGTCCATCCACTTCTGGTACTGCTTCTGCAGGGCCGCGTGCACGGCGTCGCGCTGTGCCGTGCTGACCTGCTTGGCGGAGTCCCAGCGTACGCAGTAGTTGATCGTGCCGTTGTTCGCGAAGAGCTGGTCCCAGCCGTAGTTCTTGAAGCCGTACAGATCGCTGTAGGTGTCTTCCTGGTGTTCCCAGACCGCGGCGAGGGGAGCGACCAGAGTGGACGGAGGGTTCCAGGGGTCAGCGGAAGAGGGGGAGGCCGACGGCGTGACCGAAGCAGATGGCGTGACCGAAGCAGACGGCGTGGGGGAGGTGGCCACTGCTCCTGTGCAGGTCGTGCCGTTCAGGCTGAACGACGCCGGCACGGGGTTCGCGCCGCTGAAACGGCCGGTGAAACCGGCGGTCACCGAAGCGCCGGCGGCGACCGTTCCGTTCCAGCCCGCGTTGCGCACGGTCACCGCGGTTCCGGACTGGGTCCATTCGGCGTTCCAGCCCTGGTCGACCTTCTGATTCGCGTCGGGGAACGCGAAGTTCAGCGTCCAGTTCTCCAGCCGATCGCCAAGATTCACAAGCGTGATCGAGCCCTGAAAACCGCCGGACCACTGGGAGGTGACCGCGTAATCAACGCGGCAGCCGGTGGCGGCGAACGCGGTCTGCACGACGGCGACCGTGGAGAACGCGGCTGCCAGGCAGGCGGCGAACCATGCGATGCGACGTTTCCGGATCTTTGAGAACACGGGGAGTCGCCTTTCGAGAGTTGGGGATGTCACACAGGAAGTGGATCCACCATCCAAAAAGGTTGCTCGGGCCGAACAAAAACGAACAATAAGGAGTCCGAACTCATCGACTGAATGCCTTTTCGTTACCTGAAAGAGAATTGATCGTCATTCGGCGTACCTACGCTCCGGCGGATCTACTTCGTTTCGGAGGATCCACCTCGATGCGTCCATACATACGCAGCGTGGTTTCCCCCGCGCGGTCCCGCTCCGCACTGCTGACCCGTTCCGGGTTGCGTGCGCTGGGCGCCACCGCCGTGGTTACCGCGCTCGGCCTTTCCCTGGCCGGCCCTGCCGTAGCGGCAACTGACACGCCGTTCATCAGCGAGATCCACTACGACAACACCGGCACCGACAGCGGCGAGGCTGTCGAGATCGAGGCTCCGGTCGGGTTCGACCTGACCGGCTGGCAGATCGTCCTCTACAACGGCAACGGTGGAGCCGCGTACAACACCGCGACGCTCAGCGGCCTCGTGCCGGCGTCCGGTGTGGTCGTTGCGACCTACGCCACCGACGGCATCCAGAACGGCGCGCCTGACGGCGTCGCCCTGGTGAAGCCGGACGGCACGGTCGTCGAGTTCCTCACCTACGAAGGCACCTTCGCCGCGACCGGTGGCCCTGCCGTCGGTCTGACCGGCACCGACATCGGCGTCGCGGAGACCACGACCACGCCGGTCGGCCAGTCGCTCCAGAAGATCGACGGCACCTGGCTCGCGCCGGCCGTGAGCAGCTTCGGCTCGCTCAACAAGGCCGTCGTCGTGGAGCCCGAGGAGCCGGAGGAGCCCTCCCTGGGCTGCACCACCACGATCACCCACACGATCGCCGGAGTCCAGGGCACCGGTACGGCGACCGGCCTGGCCGGCCAGACCGTCACCATCGAGGGCGTCGTCACCGCTGACTACCGCACCGGTGGATACAACGGCATCGCGATCCAGACGGCCGGCAGCGGCGGCGACCGCCCGGTCGCCGCGGGCACCGCGGGCACCGCGTCGGACGGCATCTTCGTCTACCTGACCGCCACCGCCGCGAACCACCCGGCCGTCGCGATCGGCGACGTCGTCCGGGTCACCGGCGCGGTCAGCGAGTACAGCGGCCTGACCCAGGTCAGCATCGCGGCCAAGGCCGACGTGCAGATCTGCTCCACCGGCGCGGTTCTGCCGACCCCGGTCGCGCTGACCCTGCCGGCCTCCGACGACGCTCGTGAGTCGCTCGAGTCGATGCTGGTCGCCCCGCTCGGCGCCTACACCGTCTCGGACAACTACAACACCAACCGGTACGGCGAGATCGTCCTGGCCGCCGGCGACGCGCCCGCCCGCATCCCGACCGACGTGGCCCGCCCGGGCTCCGCGGCCGCCGCGAAGGTGAAGGCCGACAACAAGGCCGGCCGGATCCTGCTGGACGACGCCAAGACCACCAACCTCGCCACCGCCGGCCTCGCGCCGCCGTACTTCTCGAAGGACGAGCCGCTGCGTGTCGGCGACACCGTCGAGCAGTTCGGCCCGAGCGTGCTGAGCTACGGCTTCAGCGAGTGGCGCCTGCAGCCGACCACCCCGGTCGACGCGAGCACCCCGGCCGCCACGCGGACCACGTTCAAGCACACCAACCCGCGTACCGCCGGTCCGGCGGCCGTGGGCGGCGACATCAAGGTCGCCAGCTTCAACGTGCTGAACTACTTCGTCCACTTCGGTGGCGAGGCGCGCGGCGCGACCGACGCGGCCGCTCTGGCGAAGCAGGAAGCGAAGATCGTCTCGGCGATCACCGCGCTCGACGCCGACGTGATCGCTCTCATGGAGATCGAGAACTCGGTCCGCTTCGAGACGACCGACACCCAGCTGGCGCTGAAGACCCTGGTCGGCGCGCTCAACACGGTTGACGGCGCGGGCACCTGGGACTACGTGCGTACGCCCGCCGAGCTGCCCAGCGCGGCCGAGCAGGACGTGATCACCAGCGCGATCATCTACAAGCCGGCCGTGGCCACGCCGAAGGGCGCGTCCAAGTCGGTCAACGACGAGACGGTCTGGGGCAACGCCCGCGAGCCGATCGCGCAGACCTTCACCTCTGGCGCGATCGACTTCACCGTGGTGGCGAACCACTTCAAGTCGAAGAGCGCCTCGGTCGTGCCGACCGGCGACAACGTGGACACCGGTGACGGTCAGGGCGCCTACAACGGCGACCGGATCCGTCAGGCGAACTCGCTGGCCACCTTCGTCGACAGCCTCGGCACCGACAAGGTCATCCTGCTCGGTGACTTCAACTCGTACGGCCAGGAGGACCCGCTCCAGGCCCTGTACGACAAGGGTTACTCCGACGCGCACGTCACGTTCGCGCCGAACAAGTCCTCGTACGTCTTCGGCGGCGAGTCGGGCTCCCTGGACCACGCGCTGGTTACCGAGGAGTTCTCGAAGCGGATCACCGGCGTCGACATCTGGAACATCAACTCGGTCGAGTCGTTCGCCTTCGAGTACGACGGTTACGCGCCGTTCTTCTCCGCTGACGCGTACCGCTCCAGCGACCACGACCCGGTCGTCGTCGGCCTGGACACCAAGGCCGCCGGCCCGGTGGACCTGCAGCTGCTGAGCATCAATGACTTCCACGGTCGCCTCGAAGCGCCGACCACGGGCAACGGCAGTGCCGCGCAGCTCGTCGGTGCGGTCAACCAGCTCCGGGCGGCCAACCCGAACACCGCGTGGGTCTCGGTCGGTGACAACATCGGCGCGTCGACGTTCATCTCCGCGATCGACAACGACAACCCGACGCTCGACGTGCTGAACGCCGGTGGCCTCAACGTCTCCGCGGTCGGCAACCACGAGTTCGACAAGGGCCTCTCCGACCTGCTGGGTCGCGTCGAGGACCGGGCGAACTTCCCGTACCTGGCGGCCAACGTGTACAAGGACGGCGAGCGGGTTCTGCCCGGTTACGTCGTGCAGAGCGTGGGCGGCGTCAAGGTCGGTTACATCGGTGTGGTGACCGAGCAGACCGGTTCGCTGGTCAGCCCGGACGGCATCAAGGGCGTGGAGTTCCGCGACCCGATCGCCGAGACCAACGGCCTCGCGACGCAGCTCTCCGACGGCAACGAGGCCAACGGTGAGGCTGACGTGCTGGTGCTGCTCGCCCACGAGGGCGCGGCCACCGAGAACATCAGCTCCGCGGCGGCCCTTCAGGCCGACTCGGTCTTCGGTGACTTCACCCGGGTCAGCGCTGACATCGACGCGATCTTCAGCGGTCACACCCACCAGCCGTACGCGTTCCAGGTTCCGGTCCCCGGCACCGACAAGACCCGTCCGGTCATCCAGGCCGAGGACTACGGCCTGAAGCTGGGCAAGGCGGTTCTGACGTTCGACCCGACCACCAAGACGGTCACGAACTCCACCGCTGAGCTGCTCAACGTCAACGGTTACCCGTCCGACCAGGCCGTCGCCGACATCGTGGCGAAGGCCAAGGTGACCGCGACCGAGCTCGGCAAGGCGGAGCTCGGCAAGATCACCGGCGACATCAAGCGGGCCGTCACGGCCGCCGGCGCCGAGGACCGTGGCGCCGAGTCGGTGCTGGGCAACTTCATCGCCGACGTGCAGCTGGACCAGACCAGCGACGCCGGCCGTGGTGGCGCCCAGATCGCGTTCATGAACGCCGGCGGTCTCCGGGCCGACCTGCTGTACGGCACCGACGGTGGCATCACCACCTACTCGGAAGCCTTCGCCGTCCAGCCGTTCGCGAACGACGTCGTGACCCAGACCCTCACCGGCGCCCAGATCAAGCAGGTGCTCGAGGAGCAGTGGCAGCCGACCGGTGCTTCCCGCCCGGTGCTGCACCTGGGTTCGTCGAAGGGGCTCACCTACTCCTACGACCTCAGCAAGGACCGCGGCTCGAAGATCATCGCGTCCTCGCTGAAGCTCAACGGCGTGGTGCTCAACCCGACCGGTACCTACCGGGTCACGTCGAACTCGTTCCTCGCCTCCGGTGGTGACAACTTCACCACCCTCGGCCAGGGCACCAACAAGATCACGACCGGCGACAACGACCTCACCATGCTGGTCAACTACTTCGCCAAGTACACCCCGATCACCGCGGACACCACGTTCCGCAGCACCCCGGGTGTGGCCGACGTGACCGCGCCGACCGGTACCTACAGCCTGAACGCCGCGGCGCTCTGGCCGGGCCAGTCGGTCACCCTGACCGAGGTCGCGCTCAGCGACGACGTCAGTGCCGCTGCCAAGGTCACCCGCGTGGTGAACTGGGGCGACGGCAGCGCGGCGGAGACCCTCGCCGCCGGCACGACCACCGCGACCCACACGTACGCGGCGGCGGGCAGCTACACCGTGTCGGTCGCACTGACCGACGAGGTCGGCAACACCGGCCCGGCCACGTTCAGCGGTTCGGCCACTGTGGTGGTCGCGGCGCAGGCCGGCAAGTACAAGCTGAACCCGAAGCTGATCTGGGAGACCGAATCCACCGATCTCGCCTTCTCCGGCGTGACCGGCGCGACCGAGCTCACCGTCAGCTGGGGCGACGGCACCACCACGAAGACGTCGGCGACCGGCACCAGCGTGTCGCACGCGTACACCAAGCCTGGCTTCTTCCAGGTCAAGGTGACGCCGTCGAACCCGGCCGGTGCCGGCAAGACCGTCACGGTCGGTGTGGTCACCGTCCTCTCGGACTGCTTCAAGCCGGAGGCCCGGATCTCCGAGCCGCGTAACGACGACCGGGCCTCGTCCTGGCAGTCGGTCAGCGGTACGGCGTACGACCTGGGCACCGGTGTTGCCTCGGTCAGCGTCGAGCTGATCCAGGAGCGGTCCGGCAAGTGGTACTACTTCACCGGCACCACCTGGGTGAAGGCCAGCTCCGAGCGGGACGCGGCTGCCAAGGCGGCCACGGTCAGCACGGTTCCGGACGCCAAGGGTGGCTGGACCGTGAAGACCGCCGGTGTCGAGAAGGGCACCCTGAAGATCGCGTACTGGGCCGAGGACAAGGCTGGCAACAGCTCGAAGTCCCAGACCTACTCGGTGCGGATCACCAAGTAAGACCCTGAGGTAAGGAAGGGCCCCCACCGGATCGCTCCGGTGGGGGCCCTTTTCACGTTTACCGAGAGTTGCGCCAGCGGAACGCGCCCGCGATCGCGGTTGCGACCGACCAGGCCGCCACCACCGCCGCGGCGATCCACCAGCCCACCAGGCCGAGCACCAGCGAGGCGACGGCGATCACGGCAGCGATGATGAACAGCGGTAGGGGAGGGCGTCCGGTCGCCGAGACGCTGAAGTTGCCGCCGCCCATGCGGGCGCAGAACTCCGGGTCGTCCCTCTGGAGTTGACGCTCAAGCTGCGCCAGCCGCCGGTTGTCCTCTTTACTGAGCATGCCGCCACCTTCCGGTCCCGCCGCGCCGGTTCAGCTGATCGAGATACAGCGATCTCGGTCACAGCCATTGTTACCTCTGAGTTGCATTTGTGATACGGCTCGGTGTGCCGATTTTTTCGCGCGCTTCACTTCACCGCGCCCACCTGCTGCCGGGTTCACCGGAAAGATCAGATATGTACGGAACGGCGGCACCCCCTCGCCCGGGGTTGCCGCCGTGTTTGGCTGAAACTGATCAGGTGCGGGACCGGAACACCCAGACCCGGCTGTCCGGATCGTCCACCCGGTCGACCGGCACCTCGTGGATGCGCAGCCCGGCCTTCTCCGCCAGCACCAGCATCTCGGTGTCGAAGAACCAGCCGGTGTCCTCCACCATCGGCAGCAGCCGGGAGGCGACATCAGCCCGAATGGCCTTGAATCCGCATTGCGCGTCCGAAAAACGGGCCGCCAGAGTGCCGCGCAGGAGGAGGTTGTAACCGCGCGAGATGAGCTCCCGCTTGGCGCCACGCACGACCCGCGCACCACGCGCCAGCCGCGATCCGACAGCCAGATCCGAATGCCCGGAAATCAGCGGCGCCACCAGCGGAAGCAGCGCGCCCAGATCGGTCGACAGGTCGACGTCCATATAGGCCAGAACGGCGGCGTCCGAGTGCGTCCAGACTTGTTTCAGTGCCCGCCCGCGCCCTTTCTCGGCCAGACGAACCGCGTCCACCTCAGGAAAACTCCTGGTCAGCCCCTGCGCAACCGCTGCGGTCCCGTCCACGCTGGCGTTGTCCGCGATCGTGATCCGGAACGGATAAGGAAAGTCAGCCGCGAGATATCCGTGCAATCGGCGCACACAGGGCCCGAGGTCGACCTCCTCGTTGTAGACCGGAATCACCACATCGAGAACCGGCGAACGCACAATGCGCGGCCCGGCATCCTGCGAAGGCGCGGTCGAAAGACTCATGCCGAAAAGCGTCCGCCGCCCTTCTGAGCCCTCCGTATCCAGTCCCTTTGAAACCCTATGAAACCCAGCCCATTTAATACGCCCTACGCCTCCCCAAACGCAGCAATCCAGCACCCCGCCTCCGGCGGCTACCGCCGGACACGCTGCGCGAACTCAAGCCCCATCCCCCGCCGCCGGCCCGCTGCCGGGCTGTTGAGCGAGCCGAGCCGTAGCTCAGATGCGTTATCGGACGCTCGTAAGGTGCCTGGACGACGGCTGCGGGACACGAGCCGTCGCTCAGCCACGTCATCGCGACCCCATGACAGGCCTGAGCTACGGCTCACCCCGCAGCCCCCCGGAGCGTGTTGACTAACGGTTCGATTCACACCCGAAATCGACACACCCGCCCGAACCGCGCGATCTTGGCGAGCTGGGCCGGCATTTCGACCGGTACTTGCCAAGATCGGGCGGTCCGCGCGGGTCGGGTAGGCGGTTGGTTATGCGGTGCCGGTTGTGGTGGGGGAGGTCAGGTCGTAGATGGTGGTGCTGTCTACCGTTTTGGCGGTGTAGTTGGCGGCCACCCACTCGCTGATCTGGCTGCTGAAGCTACTGCCGCCGTTACCGCCGCCACGGCTGAAGCTGCCGCCGCCGATGAAGTAGTGGATTTTGCCGTCGGTCACGTACTTCTGGAATTCCTCGAGGGTGGGTGACGGGTCGGTGCCGTTGAAGCCGCCTACTGCCATGACCGGCTTCTCGGTCGCCAGCTGATACCCGGAAGCGCTCTGCGAGCCGATCGCGGCGGCCACCCAGGTGTACTGGTCGGCGTTCGCTTCGAGCAGCGTCTTCATCTCGTCGCTGACCTCTACCGCGTTGAGCAGCCCACCCATGCCGCCGCCACCGCCGCGCATGCCACCGCCGCCGGTCTGCCCGCCGCCGTTCTGACCGCCGAAGCCGCCGCCCGGGGCACCGCCCTGACCACCGCCAGGGAAACCGCCACCCTGGTTGCCGCCGGGAAAACCGCCGCCTTGAGCACCGCCACCGGGAGCACCGCCCTGAGCGCCGCCACCAGGAGCGCCGCCCTGAGCGCCGCCACCGGGAGCGCCGCCGCCGCGGTTGAAGCCGCCGCGGCCGCCGCCACCGCCCGGGCCGCCGCCGAAGCCGCCGGCCACCGCCGGGCCCGCGGACGGAATCGATCCGGTGTGCGGTTCGGAGGCGGTCTGTACCGCGTAGGCAGCAGGTCCGGCCAGGCCGGCGACCGCCGCGACCGTTGCCGCGACCAGGGCCAGCCGCCGGCCGAGCCGGAAGGTGGCCACCACCGCGACCGCCGCGACGATGCCGGCGATCAGGACCGGCAGCCGCAGCCAGGGGAGGAAGTCGGAGCTGCGGGCCAGCAATGTGTACGACCACCAGGCTGTCACCGCGATCGTGGCGCCCAGGGTGAGCGCCGCGAAGATGTTGCGCCGCCGCTCCCACAGCAGCGTGGCGCCCATCGCGACCACACCGCCGATCGCCGGGGCCAGCGCCACCGTGTAGTACGCGTGGAAGATGCCCTGCATGAAGCTGAAGACCAGTGCGGTGGTCATCAGCCAGCCGCCCCAGATGATCAGAGCAGCGCGCTGCGCGTCGGTGCGGGCGCGGCGAGCCGTGATCACCAGGCCGGCGACGAGCAGGATCAGTGCGGCGGGCAGCAGCCAGGAGATCTGACCGCCCTGTGCGCTCTCGAAGAGGCGCAGTGGTCCGCCCTCACCCCACATGCCGCCGGCGTTCCCGCCGCCACCTCCGCCGCCGACGCTGCCGGTCTCGTCGCCGTTGAGCCGGCCGAGGCCGTTGTAGCCGAGGGTGAGTTCGAGCAGGCTGTTGTTCTGCGAGCCACCGATGTACGGCCGCATCGAGGCCGGGACGAGTTCGACGATGGCGATGTACCAGCCGGCCGACACCACGAGCGCGACCAAGGCGAGCACCAGCTGAATGAGGCGCTTGCCGAGTTTCGGCGGACCGGCGATCAGGTACGCGAGACCGAACGCCGGCACCACGAGCAGTGCCTGGAGCATTTTGGCGAGGAAGGCGAATCCGACGAAGACGCCGATCAGCGCGACCCACTTGGTGGAGCCGGTCTGCACGGCACGCAGAGTCGCGTACGCGCCGGCGACCATGAGCAGGACCAGCAGCGCGTCCGGGTTGTTGAATCGGAACATCAGCACGGCGACCGGAGTGAGCGCGGAGATCGCACCGGCGAGCAGGCCGGCGGCCGGACCGAATCCGGCGCGGCGCACCGTGGCGTACAGCAGTCCCGTGGTGGCGACGCCGAGAAGTGCCTGCGGTACGAGGATGCTCCACGAGCTGAGGCCGAAGACGCGTACCGAAAGGGCCATGATCCAGAGCGCGGCCGGCGTCTTGTCGACGGTGATCGCGTTTGCCGCGTCGGAGGAGCCGTAGAAGAAGGCCTTCCAGCTCTCCGAACCGGCCTGCACAGCCGCGGAGTAGAAGGCGTTGCCCCAGCCGGACGCGCCCAGTCCCCAGATGTAGAGGACCGCGGTCAGCACAAGGAGAGTTATCAGCGAAGGACGGATCCAGGCAGCGTCGTTGCGACCCAGGAAGAGGCGAGCCGCGCCCGTACGGTCACGTGGAGGAGCCGGCGGGTCCGCCGGCTCCTCGATAACGGGCGGCGGCAGCGTCGTGGTCATCTAGGTACTCCCCAGGGAGAGCTGGCGGATTCGTACCCGATGAACGATTGACGGATGTTCTGTCGCTGACTTGTGCCCGAACTGTGTGATCCCTGTGAGTCCAAAGCGGACTCACAGGGATAAGAGCCTCAGAGGGCGCGGCGCTTCGCGGATGCCGCGGCGAGCCGCTCCAGCGTCGCGACCGTGGCGTCCCAGCCCATGCAGGCGTCGGTGACCGACTGGCCGTAGGTGAGCGTTCCGCCGAGGTCCTGGCGTCCCGGCTCGATGAAGCTCTCCAGCATCACGCCGCTGATGGCCTGTTGACCGGCCTCCACCTGGGCGGACACGTCCTCGACCACGATCGGCTGGCGCAGGTGGTCCTTGTTGCTGTTGCCGTGCGAGCAGTCGATGACCAGACGCTCGGGCAGGCCGGCCTTGCGCAGCAGCTCCACCGACGCGGCGACGTCCGCGGCGCTGTAGTTCGGCTTGCCGCCGCCACCACGCAGAACCAGGTGGCAGTCCGGGTTGCCGGTGGTGTGCAGGATCGCCGGGGTACCGGAGTAATCGATCCCCGGGAAGACGTGCTGCGCGGCCGCGGCCTGGATCGCGTCGACGGCGGTGGAGACGCTGCCGTCGGGGCGGTTCTTCATGCCGATCGGCATCGACAGCCCGGAGGAGAGCTGGCGGTGCACCTGCGACTCGACGGTACGCGCGCCGATCGCACCCCACGCCACGGTGTCCGCGATGTACTGCGGGGTGATCGGGTCGAGGAACTCCACCGCGACCGGCAGGCCCCGGCCGAGGACTTCGAGCAGCAGCTTGCGGGCGACCCGCAGGCCGGTGCCGACGTCGCCGGTGCCGTCCAGGGCCGGGTCCATGATCAGACCCTTCCAGCCGACAGTGGAACGCGGCTTCTCGAAGTACACCCGCATCACGATCAGCAGGTCCTCGCTGAGCCGCTCGGCCTCCTTCTGCAGGAGGTCGGCGTACTCGCCGGCGGCGATTGGGTCGTGCACGGAACACGGTCCGACGACGACGAGCAGCCGCTGATCTCGGCCGTTCAGCACGTCCTCGACCTGCTTGCGGCCGGCCAGCACGGTGTCATGCAACTCGGTGGTCAGCGGCAGCTCGTGGTGCAGCAGCGCCGGGCTCATCAGCGGGACGACCTTCTCGATGCGCTGGTCGCGAACTCGCTGCACCTCAGGGGCGGTCATGGCGGTTTCTCTCTCCTTCGCCGGCGCCCGAGGCGAGAGCCGGCTTGCTCGTGGCAAACAAAAAGGCAGCGACGTCGCGTCGCTGCCTCGGCCGGCTCTGGCGGGTGTCTCAGGTCATGCGGTCATGGCCGAGTCACCGGCGAAAGCCGGCCTCGTAAACCAATAGAACGCACGGATCGGAGACACGCCGCCAGCATAGCCACATCACCGTACGGAGTGCAGCTCCTGGACATGTTGTTCAGCTGTTGGGACGACCGGTGGTGGGCCGAGCGGCAGCATCACGGTGAAAACCGTCTGCCCGGGCCGGCTCTGCACGCCGACCTTGCCACCGTGCGAGGTGACCACCGCGTGCACGATCGACAGGCCGAGACCGGTGCTGCCGGCGGCACGCGAGCGGGAGCTGTCGCCCCGGGTGAACCGTTCGAAGATCCGCGACGCCAGCTCGGGCTGGATGCCCGGACCGTTATCGATCACCTGCAGTACGGCGGCGTTCGGCACCGCGCCCACCTTGACCGTCACGGTCGAGCCCTCCGGCGTGTGGGTGCGCGCGTTGGCGAGCAGGTTCGCCAGCACCTGGTGCAGCCGGGCGCCGTCACCGATCACCGTCACCGGCTCTTCCGGCAGATCGAGCTGCCAGTAATGGCCCGGTCCGGCGGCGTGCGCGTCGCTGGTCGCGTCGACGGCGAGCATGGTCAGATCGACCGGGTCCTGCGCGAGGGGCCGGCCGGCGTCCAGCCTGGCGAGCAGCAGCAGGTCCTCGACGAGCGCGGTCATCCGTTTCGCCTCGGACTCGACCCGGGTCAGCACGTGCGCGATCTCGTCCGGGATCACCTGGCGGCTGCGCCGGCTGAGCTCGGCGTACCCACGGATCGCGGCGAGCGGCGTGCGCAACTCGTGGCTGGCGTCGGCGACGAACTGCCGCACCTGCATCTCGCTGGCGTGCCGCGCTTCGAGGGCGTTGCCGACGTGGTCGAGCATCGCGTTCAGCGCCGCGCCGACCTGACCGACCTCGGTGCGCGGATCGGTGTCGCGCTCGGGCACTCGCTGCGCGAGTTGCACCTCGCCGCGATCCAGCCTGAGCTCGGAGACCCGGGTCGCGGTCGCTGCCACTCGATCCAGAGGCTTGAGGGTACGCCGGACGATGAGCGCACCACCCCACCCGGCAATGAGCAGCGATCCGACGATGACGCAGCCGGTGAACATCGCGACGGTGACCAGCGTGTGGTTGACGTCGGCGAGCGGGAGCGCCGCGATGACCAGGTATTCGGTGCCGCCCTGGCCGCCGAAGCCACCGACCTCGGTGGTCCAGGCGATGGCCCGGAACTCGCCGGCGTCGCCGAGGTCGACGTCGATCTCGTTACCGTTCGCCGCGATGGCCGCCGTGGTCAGCGTGGTCTGCGCCGTGCCGGTCAGCGAGGTGTACTCGTTGCCGCCGCCGTCGGTGGCGCTGGTGGCGTCCTTGAACGCGATCAGACCGCCGCCGGCCGCCGTGGTGGTGTCGGCCGGGTCGAGGAAGAGCAGGATCGAGTCGCGCGAGATGTTGGGCGGTGGCGAGTTCAGCGGGCTGGTGTTGCCCAGCCGCGTGGAGGGCACGTCTTCGGGTGATGGGGGTTCGCCAGGCGACTTGCTCCAGCCGCCTCCGCCGCGGACCGCGAACTTCTGCGCGTCCGCGAGTTTTCCGTCGAGCTGGCTGTAGAGGGATTTCTGCAGGTAGATCTCTGCGGTGCTGCCGACGACCAGGCCCAGGACCGCGAGCAGGGCGATCATGGTGGCGACCAGCCGGGTGCGCAGGGGCCAGCCCGCTGGGCTGCGCCAGCGGGCGGGGCGGGGGCGGGTGTCGGCGGCGGTCATGTCAGTCAGCCGGCTTGAGGACGTAACCGGCGCCACGCATGGTGTGGATCATGGGCGCGCGGCCGGCGTCGATCTTCTTGCGCAGGTACGAGATGTAGAGCTCCACGACGTTGGCTTGCCCGCCGAAGTCGTAGTTCCACACGCGGTCGAGGATCTGCGGCTTGCTCAGCACCCGGCGCGGGTTGCGCATGAGGTAGCGCAGCAGCTCGAACTCGGTCGCGGTCAGCGTGATCAGGTCACCGGCGCGGCGTACCTCGTGCGAGTCCTCGTCCAGGGTGAGGTCACCGACGACGAGCTGCGACTCGGTACGCATCGGCGCGTGACCCATCCGGCGCATCAGACCGCGCAGCCGGGCCACGACCTCTTCCAGGCTGAACGGCTTGGTCACGTAGTCGTCGCCGCCGGCGGTCAAGCCGGTGATCCGGTCCTCGACCGAGTCCTTGGCAGTCAGGAACAGCACCGGGACCTCGGGAGACTCGCCACGCAGACGACGCAGGACCTCAAGCCCGTCGATGTCGGGCAGCATCATGTCCAGGATGACGGCGTCGGGGCGGAACTCCCGGGCCGTACGCACGGCGGTCATGCCGTCACCGGCGCTCTTGACCTCCCAGCCCTCGTATCGCAGCGCCATCGAGAGCAGCTCGGCGAGAGTCGGCTCGTCGTCGACCACGAGAACCCGGACCGGGGTCCCGTCGGGACGCCGGAGTTCGGTGCTGGTGTCTGCGTTCGCCATCGTCATGCCCCTACTTTGCTGGGCGACGCTCTGCGCCGGCTTTTCGTTTCCTGTGTAGCAGCTGTGCGGTACGGACACAGTTAGGTCACGAGCATTGGCGGCGAGGCTTGCCCGCCAAACGGGTAAAAGTAACATAATGGTCGCGTGAGAGTGGAATCCAAACTGCTCGCGATGCTCCTTCTGACCGGAGGGATCGCTCTGCTCCTGCTGAAGCGCTGACGACATCCGCCGGATGGCCCGGCGGAATCACGCGTGGGAACACTCGCCGACTGGCCGGTGTTTGTGCGAGCGTTGGTCAATGTCGGCAGCGCCGAGGCGTGGGGAGCGTGACGTGGATCTTCTCGAGGAGTACCGCAGGGCGACTTTCTTCTTCGAGTCCGGCGACCCGCTCGGCGCCTCGAAGCTGCTGGAGCCAATAGTCGAGGCCGAGCCGCACAACACCGCGGTCCGGCAGCTCCTGGCCCGGGCCTATTTCAACTCGGCCCAGCTCAAAGGCGCGGAGACGCAGTTGCGCGCGCTGGTCGACCATGATCCGTCCGACCACTACGCGCACCACGTGCTCGGCCGGACCCTGGAGCGGGCCGGCCGTTTCCGTGAGGCTCTGCCGCACCTGCGGCTGGCCGCCGCGATGAAGACGCAGCCGGACTATCAGGAGGCGCTGCGCCGGGTCGAGACCTGGCTCGGCAAGAACGAGTCCGCGTAGGGTTTCGTCTCGTGAAGCTGAAGCTGGATCTGCACGACATCTTCAACAAGGGGCACGAGATCGACCGTGCCCTGCGGGGCATCATCGACGAGGCGATCCAGAAAAAGGCGTCCCTCGTCGAGATCATCCCGGGCAAGGGGAGCGGAGCACTGAAGAAAAAGGTGCTCCGCTTCCTCGACCAGAAGGAGATCAAGCAGCTCTATCACCGGGTGGAGAAGGACGGCGACAACTGGGGCCGTCTCTTCATCCACTTCCGGCACGACGTGTCCACCGGACGTCGCGGGCGCGGTCGTTAACCCGTACCCAAGAAGGTCTTTAAAGGGTGTAGGTCTTCGCCACCGCGACCATCTCGCTGCTGTGTGAACCGAGGACGCCGACGCCCGCGGGCCGGGGCTGGAACCCGGGGATCGTGGTGACGTCGTCGGTCGCGTCCATGGCGCGGAAGGTGACCGGGCCGGTAACGCTCACGGTCAGGGTGATCTCCACGCCCTCGGCCGGCGGCGCGTGGAAGACGAAGCCGAAACCCCAGCCGGCGCCGGCCACACCGGTCACGTCGACCGGACGGCCGCCGACCGTCGCCTGGGTGACCTTTGACGACTCCGCCACGTGCAGGGTGACGAACCGGGCGGGCCGCTGCGGCTTCAACAGCAATCGCAGGGTCCTTTCCGTGCCGGATGTGTTGTCCCCGGTCACGGTGAGCGCGGGCGCGGCGAGGTCGGACCAGGCCGGCGCCGGGCCCATCCGCAGCTCCTCGTCACCGAAAGCCGGCAGCAGCGCGGTGATCGTGCCGGCCGGCTCGGTGAGGTACTGCGACGTCCACTCCTGCGGATCCGCCTCGTGGCTCAGCCAGCGGGCCTGCTGGGTGTCCGCGTCGAGCGCGTACATCAGGTGGGTGAGCGACGGGTGCTCGGCGTCGAAACGGTCGACGGCCAGGCCGGTCGCGGTGCAGGCGATCGCGGTCACCGCGGCCAGGACCGCGGGCAGAGCGCCGAGCCGGCGTGCCTTCGCCGCCTCCGTGCCGCGAGCGCCACCGGCCGCCGGATGGATCAGGTCGAAGACCGGCAGCAGCGCGAGCGCCAGCAGCACGGTCAGGAATGCGCCGACACCGGCCATCGGCATGCCCAGTGCGGGGAAGAGCATCAGCACGGTGGGCAGCAGGATCACCACGGCGACGACGGCGCCCGCGGCGATCGCGAGCGTGCCGGTCTTCTCCACGGTGATCGCGATGAGCGCGGCGAGCGCGCCGGCCAGGGCCGGCAGGGTCGCGAGGTACGCGCCACCGGGCGTCAGCACCGCGAGCACCACACCCAGCACGGCCAGCCAGCCGAACCCGGCCACCGCCAGGGCGGCCGGTCCGATCCGGCGGCGCAGCAGCGCGTACCAGGTGAGCACCGTGCACGCGGCGATCGCGATCACCGCGAGGCGATACCAGAGTGGACGGTACGGGTCGATCGGCAGCGCGGCGTACGCCGGCCGGATCACGGTGAGCAGCGCCCACAGGCCCTGTGCCAGTGCCGGAGCGACGACGATCGGGATCAGGGTGAGCCCGGCCGCCGCGGCCATCCGCCCGCCGCCGGCCCGGCCCTGCCGGCGGACCAGCCAGGCCAGGGCGGCGACCGCGACCAGGGCCAGCACGGCGAGCGGCAGGACCAGCGAACCCGGGTACCGGACCAGCAGGCCGGGCACCGGGAAATAGGTGGCGTCGCCGCCGTCACCGATGCCGGCGAGGTCACGTCCGCCGAGTTCGCGCAGGACCGCCAGGGTGTTCTCGCCGTGGTGCTGCAGGCTGTCCCGGTTCATCGACTCCGGGGTGTCGGTCGGCGCGTGATAAACGGCCGCGCCGTCGATGTACGCCGCGTTCAGCCCGAGGAAGCCGGCGGCCAGGAACGGCGTGAAGTCGGTGTCGTTCGGCAGCAGCCGGTAGATCTCCACGGCGAACGACGTGCCGACCGGCTGCGGCGCGGCGCTGTACGCCCCGACCAGCCGCCCGTTGTTCTCCGACGTCTCGAACATGATCGCCGGGCCGTCGCTGCCGCGAGCCTCCAGGTTCAGCACCACCCCGCCGTCCCGGGCCAGCGGGTGCTGGTCGACGAACGCCTTCGCGCCGCAGAGACAGGCCTCCTCGGCGTCGGTGAG
This sequence comes from Actinoplanes lutulentus, assembly GCF_003259845.1. Classification (GTDB taxonomy): domain Bacteria; phylum Actinomycetota; class Actinomycetes; order Mycobacteriales; family Micromonosporaceae; genus Actinoplanes; species Actinoplanes lutulentus. Next base: position 656,977 of record NZ_QLMJ01000003.1, on the reverse strand, counting down.
CACCAGCACCACGTCGTTGCGCAGCTTGTCGCCGGCGCTGGTCAGCGCACGGGCGATCTCCAGGATCGAGGCGGTGCCGGCCGCGTCGTCGTTGCCACCCGGGCCGACCTGCGCCGAGTCGTAATGCGCGACCAGGAAGATCCGTTTGGTCGAGGCGGTGCCCGGGATCAGGGTGACCACGTTGCGTACCCGGGCCAGCCCGGCGCCGCCCGCACTGGCCGACAGCGTGCCGCCCTGGATCGTCACGGTGTCCTGGGACTCAGGCGACAGGCCCAGTCCGCGCAAGGTCTCGATCAGGTGGTCGTGGACCTTCGCGTTCGCCGGGCTGCCTGCCGGGTGCGGCTCGGACGCGATCGTGCGTACCTGCTCGAAGGCGCGTTCGGCGCTGAAGTCGCCGGCCGGGGCAGACGTGGGCAGGGCCGCCGGCGGGGTGATCGACCGGACGGCGAAGAACCCGGCCAGGGCCAGAACGGCCAGGACCACCGCCGCGGCGATCCCCCGGCGAGCCGGTCGGGTGAGAGCGAAGTCACGCATGGGTGACATCTAAGCGCCCACGGCCTCCGGCGGGTACCCCGAAGATCCATTCGCGCGTGCAATAGCGTGGACCGGGTGACTACTCCGCTCGACCCGGCCGCAGTCATCGCGGAATTCATCGACGCGGTGTCTCCGTACAACCCGCATCCCGATGCGGCCCCTGTCGCTGTCGTGGGGGTCCGTACCGCTTTGGGGGAGGATGTCTTCACCCTCAGTGATCACGTTGTGCGCGCTATGTGCAAGGCGCTGGTGTCCTATCGGGACCCTGAGGACCGGGGCAATTGCATCGGCTGTGGCGGCCGCCACCTCGACGAGAACCTGCACTGCCGCGACTGCGGGCAGCTGCACGGCATTCTGGGCCAGGTGATCGCCGAGCACGCCCGCCGGGTGGCGACCGAGAACGACAGCTCACAATGAGCCCAGGTCACGAGCTGATGACCAGAGTTGTGGTCCCGCTCCGAGTGGTGGACGATTTGCGGGTCACCTATGCGTCGAGTGGGGAATCGGAATGACGGAGCGGTCGCTCGCGCCCTCTCGGTACGCGGCGAACCAGCTGGAACGGTTACGGATCCTGCTCGTCGAGGACGACGAGGGCGATGCTTTTCTCGTTCGTGAGCTGCTCAGCGAGGCGGACACTTCCTTCGAGCTGACCGTGGCCAGCAGCCTGCGCGAAGCGCGGGAACGGCTGACCGGTGTCGAGTGCGTGCTGCTCGACCTGGGCCTGCCCGACGCGGAGGGCATCGACGGGCTCCGCAAGCTGCTCGCGGTCGCCGGCAGTGCCGCGGTCTGTGTGCTCACCGGGCGCTCCGACGAGCACCTCGGTGTCCAGGCGGTCGCTGAGGGCGCCCAGGACTACCTGGTCAAGGGCCAGGTCGACGGCGTGCTGCTGATCCGCTCACTGCGGTACGCGGTGGAGCGCAAACGCGCCGACGAGAACGCCCGCCGGCTGCGCGAGGTGGAGCTGCTCCAGGCCGAGTCGGCTCGCCTGGAGCGGGGCCTGCTGCCGCAGCCGCTGATGCAGACCGACGAAGTGTCGGTCGAGACGTTCTATCGCTCCGGGCGGGCGCTGGGCCTGCTCGGCGGCGACTTCTTCGACGTGGTGCAGATCGGCGAGGACCGGCTGCACGTGATCGTCGGCGACGTCTGCGGCCACGGTGTCGACGAGGCCGCGCTCGGTGTCGAGCTCCGGGTGGCGTGGCGGGCCCTGGTGCTCGCCGGCGTTCCCGAAGAGCAGGTGCTGCCCTCGCTGGAGCAGGTGCTGATGTCCGAGCGCCGCGCTCGCGAGGTGTTCGCCACGGTGGCAGCCGCCGTCATCGACCTGCCGGCGAACCGGGCGACGGTCCGGCTGGCCGGCCACCCGCCGCCCGTCGTGCTCTCCGGTGGGCAGGCCCACCCGGTCAACGCGCGTACCGGGATCGTGCTCGGGGTACGTCCCACGCCGACACCCGCGACCGAGTTGGAGTTCACCGGGCATGACTGGTCTCTGCTGATGTACACGGACGGCCTCATCGAGGGGCACACCGGGGCGGGAAACGAGCGGCTCGATGTGGATGGACTCTGCAAACTGCTGGACGAGCCGGCCGCCCGTGAGGTGTCCCTGACCGGGTTGCCGCCGTGGCTGGTCGCCCGTGCTGACCAGGGCAACGGTGGGCCGCTCACCGACGACGTGGCGATGCTGCTGATCTCCCGAGGTGGTGGACGGTGACCCTGTTCAAGGTGCGCAGCTGGACGCTGCGCCAGCGGATCATCGCGCTCTGCGTGGCGGTCGGTGTGGTGCTCGGCGGGCTCGGCGTTTTCGCCGCGGCCACCGCCGCGGCGAACAACCGTCAGGTCGACGACGTGCTGAACCGGGCCAGCCCGATGCGGGCCGCCGGTGAGACGCTCAATACCGCCCTGGTCGACCAGGAGACCGGCATCCGCGGTTACGCGATCACCGGTGACCTGCGCAACCTCCAGCCGTACGAGACCGGGCTCGCCGACCAGGAACGGCAGATCGCCCGGATCGAGACGCTGCTGAACCACGATGACGACGACATCCGCAACGCGCTCGCCATGGTCAAGGCACGGGCCGACACCTGGCGGACCGACGTCGCGGACCCGATCATCAAGACCGCCCGGGAGCAGGGGCCGGACGCCGCCCAGGCGCTGGTCGAGGCCTCCGACACGGCGGATTTCGACGCGGTGCGTACGGCGGTCGCCGAGATGCAGTCGCACATCCAGGTGCTGCGGACCGCCTCGGCGGACGCGGCCCGCGACTCCAGCCGCACCATGGTGGCGATCGAGGTCGCCGCCGCCGTGATCATCGTGCTGACCGGCGCGTTCCTGCTCTTCCTGCTGGACCGGGTGGTGACCAAGCCGATCACCGAGCTGGCCGAGCAGGTGCGTCAGGTGGCGGCCGGCGATTACGACCGGCACATCGAGAGCAAACGCGGTTCGTCCGACCTGGTGTTGCTTGCCGCGGACGTCGACCGGATGCGCCAGCAGATCGCCAGCGAGCTGTCCGAGGTACGCGAGGCGCGTAGCCACGTCGAGTGGGTGAACCAGCAGCTCAAGTCGCAGACCGAGGAGCTGACCCGGTCCAACCGTGACCTGGAGCAGTTCGCGTACGTCGCCTCGCACGACCTGCAGGAGCCGCTGCGCAAGGTGGCGAGTTTCTGCCAGCTGCTCCAGCGCCGGTACGCCGGGCAGATGGACGAGCGCGCCGACCAGTACATCGCGTTCGCGGTCGACGGCGCGCAGCGCATGCAGCGGCTGATCAACGACCTGCTGGCGTTCTCCCGGATCGGCCGGCTCACCAGCGGTTTCGCCGAGGTCGACCTGAACAAGGTGCTGACCGAGGTGAAATCGCAGCTGGAGGCCAGGGCCGGCGAGGACGCCGAGATCACCTGGGACCCGCTGCCCACTGTGGAGGGCGAGGAGCCGCTGCTCACCACGCTCTTCGTGAACCTGCTCGGCAACTCGCTGAAGTTCCGCCGGCCGGACGTCGCTCCGGCGATCCACGTCTCGGTGGAACGGGACGGCGAGGAGTGGCAACTCAACGTCCGGGACAACGGGATCGGCATCGAGGCCGAGTTCGCTGACAAGGTGTTCGTGATCTTCCAGCGCCTGCACTCGCGGGACGCGTACGAGGGGACCGGCATCGGACTGGCGATCGTCAAGAAGATCGTCGAATACCATGGCGGGCGGGTCTGGCTGGACGTCGACGTGCCGGAGGGCGCGTCGATCCACTTCACGCTGCCGGTGCTGCCCGGCACCGAGGACCCCCAGACACAGGCCGACACACGGGAAGTGGTGGGAGCATGAGCTTGGAATCCCGGGAGGGCGGTACCCCGATCGAGGTGCTGCTGGTCGAGGACGATCCGGGCGACGTCCTGATGACCCAGGAAGCGTTCGAGGAGCACAAGGTCCGCAACCGGCTCACCGTCGTGCAGGATGGTTCGGAGGCGCTGGCGTACCTGCGCCGCGAGGGTCAGTTCGCCGGCGCGGTGCGCCCCGACCTGATCCTGCTCGACCTGAACCTGCCGAAACGGGACGGCCGCGAGGTTCTTGAGGAGATCAAGAAGGACGACGAGCTGGGCCGGATCCCGGTCGTCGTGCTGACCACCTCCTCCGCCGACGAGGACATCCTGCGCAGTTACCAGCTGCACGCGAACGCGTACGTGACCAAGCCGGTGGACTTCGAGCGGTTCATCGCGGTGATCCGCCAGATCGACGAGTTCTTCGTCAGCGTCGTGAAGCTGCCGCCGCGTGCTTGATCAGGTCGCTGAACTCATCCGCGAGGTCGCGCACACGATCGTCCTGCCCCGCTGGAAACACCTGGCCGAGGGCGAAGTGTCCCAGAAGGCACCGGGTGACCTGGTCACCGTCGCCGACCAGGAGTCCGAGGTGGCGCTGACCAAAGGCCTGACCGCGCTGCTGCCCGGTTCCCTGGTGGTCGGCGAGGAATCGGTCGCCGCCGACCCGTCGGTCCGTGACCGGCTCGCCTCCGCTGGCGCCGTGTGGATCGTCGACCCGGTCGACGGGACGAACAACTTCGCCGCCGGCAAGACGCCGTTCTGCGTGATGGTCGCGCTGGTCCGCGACGGCGAGTCGCAGGCCGCCTGGATCCTCGACGTGGTCGGCGATCACCTCACGGTGGCCGAGGCCGGTTCCGGGGCCTATCGCGACGGTGTGCGCGTCAAGACCCGCACCGACGACCCGGGCGCGGCCGCGCTGCACGGCGTGATCTCCCACAAATACCTCCCCGACGACCTGCGGCATCAGGTCCGTGCGAACGCCGCCGGCTTGGGCGGTTTCACCGCCGGCAAACACTGCGCCGGGTACGAGTACCCGGCGCTGGCCACCGACGAGCAGCAGTTCGCGATGTTCTGGCGGATCCTGCCCTGGGACCACGTGCCGGGCAGCCTGATCATCACCGAGGCCGGCGGGACCGTGCGTCACTTCGACGGCAGCCCGTACCGGCCGACCGATCGGCAGCGCGGCCTGCTGGTGGCGCCGAATGACGAGATTTGGGAAACCGTGCACGGCACGCTGTTCCCGGACGGCCCTCCTGTCGTACCGACGGATTAAAGTCGGCGCGTGACGTCGTACCTTGATCGGCTCTTTGGTCTGAGCGGTCGCACCGCGGTGGTGACCGGCGGCAGCAGCGGGATCGGCAGAGAGATCGCCCTGGCTCTCGGCCGTTCCGGCGCGCGCGTGGTGCTTGTCGCCCGGCGCGAGGCGCCGATGGCCGCTGTCGTCGCCGAGCTGCACGAGCACGGAGCCGAAGCCCACGCGATCTCCGCGGACCTCACCGTGCGCGAGGCGGTCAAGACCGCCTCCTCCAAGATCATTGCAGCGTACGGGGAACCGGACGTGCTGGTGAACTCCGCGGCGGTGAACCTGCGACCGCCGCTCGGCGAGCTGACCGACGACGTCTGGGACGTGACCCTGGAGGCGAACCTGACGGCGCCGTTCCTACTTGGGCAGGCGTTCGGGCCGGCGATGGCCCGGCGCGGCTGGGGCCGGATCATCAACGTGGTGTCCCAGCAGGCGTTCCGCGCCTACGGCAACAGCGGTGCTTATGGCGCTGCGAAAGCCGGACTGGTCGGGCTGACCCGCTCGCAGGCCGAGGCGTGGTCGCGTCAGGGCGTCTGCTGCAACGCGATCGCGCCCGGTGTGGTGCACACACCACTCACCGAACCGGTGTTCTCGGATCCCACCAAAGTGGCGGCGCACGCCGCCCGGACCATGATCGGCCGCAACGGTCTGCCGGCGGATTTCGCCGGTTGTGCGGTTTTCCTGGCGAGTGATTCATCCCAGGCGGTAACCGGCCAGACACTCTTCGTCGATGGTGGATATTCGGCTACCTGATGGATCTCCCTTTCTCCTGGTCCGGCACGGTAAAGTACCGGCGCTTACGACTTGGAGGTCTTCGTGGCGGCCAGATTCCCGCGCCGGTGCACCGCCCTATTGGCTCTGCTCGTCGCCGCCGTCGCGGTGACCCTCGTCGGGGCGTCACCAGCCGCCGCCGACCCGGAGGGCGGCACCAAGAAGCTGCGCAACGCTCTCGAGACCGCCGCCAAGGGTTACGACCAGGCGCAGACAAAACTCGCCAGCTCCAAGAAGCGGCAGAAACAGCTGACCGTGAAACTCAAGGAGTCCCAGGCGGGCGCCGCGGCCCTGACCGAGCAGGTCGGCGAACTGGCGAACCGCTCGTACCAGATGGGCCGGATCAGCACGGTCACCATGCTGCTGAACAGCGCCTCGCCGGACGGCTTCATGGAGCGGGTGCAGAGCCTCGACATGCTCGCCCAGGTCGACAGTGGCACGCTCGCTGATTACCGCGACGAGATCGATACGGCCAAGCGCGCCAAGACCGCGCTGGACAACGAGATCAAGGAGCAGAAGAAGCAGGTCACCGTGATGGCCCGGAAGAAGAAGCAGGCCGAGCTCGCGCTCGCCGAGGTCGGTGGTGGAGCAGCAGGCGGATTCGTCGACGCCAACTCACCGGCGGCCAAGCCGGCGCCGCGCAACTCGGACGGTTCCTGGCCCAAGGAGTCGTGCACGGTCAACGACCCGACCTCCACCGGCTGCATTACGCCTCGGACGCTGCATGCCTACCAGGAGTCCCGCGCCGACAGCTTCAAGCGCTACACGGTCTGTTACAGCTCCCGGTCGTCCGGTGAGCACCCGAAGGGCCGGGCCTGCGATTTCTCGTCGAACTCCAGCACGTTCAAGAACGCGGCGGCGACCGGCGGTGACAAGGCGTACGGTGACCGGCTCGCCGCGTACTTCGTCAAGAACGCCTCGGAGCTGGGCGTGATGTACGTGATCTGGTATCGGCAGATCTGGATGCCGAGCACCGGCTGGCGTGCGTACAGCGCGAGTGGTGGACCGGCCGCTGTGCACACCAACCACGTGCATCTATCCATGCTCTGATGGTTGCTTTTACGTACCCTCTCGGTTCGTTACCGAAAGTGCGGCGCTAGCGTTCCGATGAGGCATGGGCCGAACCCGTGACCGCAGACTGGAGCCGTATGGACCACCACCGGTGGATGAGCCGCGCTGTCGACCTGGCGCACCGCTGCCCTCGTTCGGAGACCGCGTTCGCCGTCGGTGCGGTGATCGTCGACGAGTCCGGCCGGGAGATCTCCTCGGGGTTCTCCCGCGACGGCGACGCGCGGGTGCACGCGGAGGAGTCGGCGCTGCTCAAGGCCGCCGGTGACAGCCGGCTGCTGGACGCGACGATCTACAGCACCCTGGAGCCGTGCTCGGAGCGGGCCAGCCGCCCGCACGCCACCTGCACCAGCCTGATCATCGCGGCCGGGATCCCGCGGGTGGTGATCGCCTGGCGTGAGCCGGACATCTTCGTGACCTGCGAAGGCGTGTCGATGCTGCGTTCCGCCGGCGTCGAGGTCATCGAGATGCCGGACTTCGCCCTGTCCGCGTCGGAGCCGAACATGCACCTGGGTGTCTTCTCCAGGCTGTGAACCTGCTGGATATCGGTTCCAGCGGCCTGTCGAGGGACATCCGGTCCGGCGGGCGCCGGTAGCATCCGCGCGGTGGAGACCCCGCCGCGCGCCCTTCCCTCGGCCCTTGCCTCCGCCCTGGCCTTCGGGGCCAGCGGAGCCGTCCTCGTCCTCGAGATCGTCGCGCTGCGCCTCGTCGGGCCGTACGTCGGTGTCACCCTCCAGGTGAGCAGCTCGGTCATCGGCGTCGCGCTGGCCGCTATCGCGTACGGCGCCTGGCTCGGTGGCCGCCTCGCCGACCGGTACGACCCGCGGGCCCTGCTCGCACCCGCCCTGATCCTCGGCGCCATCGGCACCGCCATCACCCTGCCGCTGGTTCGCTGGGGTGGTGAGCTGCTGCGCGGTGGCGCGGCGCCCGCGGTGCTGATGCTCGCCGCGCTGGCCATCTTCCTGCCCGCTTTCGTGCTCTCCACTGTTGCGCCGATGGTGGTGAAACTCCAGCTCGGCGACCTGCGGGAAGCCGGCAGCGTGGTCGGCCGGCTGTCCAGCATCGGCACCCTCGGCGCGATCACCGCGACCCTGGTGACCGGGTTCGTCTTCGTCGCCGCGATGCCGAGCAGCGTGATCGTGCTCAGCCTCGCGGTGCTGCTCGGCGTCGGCGGCCTGGCGCTCGGCTGGTGGCTGCGCCGCGACATGCCGGGCTCACCCCGCGCCCGGGCGGCCCTCGCGGCGGTCGGGCTGGTCGGCGCCGGACTCGGCGCCACCTCCCCGAACCCCTGTGACGTGGAGACCGCGTACCACTGCGCCCAGGTCCAGGCTGATCCCGCGCGGCCCGGTGGGCAGACGCTGATCCTCAACTCGGCCCGGCACTCGTACGTCGACCTGAACGACCCCGAATACCTGGAATTCGAGTACGTCCAGTGGATCGCCGCGACCGCCGGCACCCTCCCCGCGGGTCCGGTGGATGCTCTGCACATCGGGGGTGGCGGGTTTACCGTACCCAGCTATCTCCGGGCCACCAGGCCCGGCAGCGACCAGCTCGTGCTGGAGCTCGACGGCGGCCTTGTCGACCTCGACAAGCAGAAGCTCGGTCTCGTCACCGGCCCGGACCTGCGGGTCGAGGTCGGCGACGCCCGGGTCCGCCTGGCCGGGCAGGCCACGGACTCCTACGACTTCGTCGTCGGTGACGCGTTCGGTCACCTGGTGGTGCCGTGGCACCTGGCGACCAGGGAGATGGCTGTCGACGTGGCGCGGGTTCTGCGTACCGATGGGATCTATGCGCAGAACGTGATCGACTACCCGCCGAACCGATTCATCCGGGCCGAGGTGGCGACGGTGGCGGCCGCGTTCGCGCATGTCGCGCTGATCGCGCCGCCGGAAGCGCTGGCCGGCGGGCGGGGTTCGAACTTCGTGATCCTCGCGTCGGAGAGCCCGCTGCCGCTGGACCAGGTCCGGACCGGGCTGGGAACCCTGGCCAAAGAACCGGTGACCGTGCTGTCCGGTGACTCGCTGGCCGATTTCGTGGCCGATGCCCGAGTTCTGACCGATGATTACGCCCCGGTCGACCAGCTATTGGCGGGTTGATCCGACGGGTTTCCGAGTGCGGCAACGAGGGGCTTGCTGATCGGGCGAGAATCGGCGCATGGCGCGAACGGAGCGAAACGGTCAGGGCGAACCGCTCCGCATCGCCGGCCGTTACCGTCTGGTCGAGAAGCTCGGCACCGGCGGCATGTCGGTCGTCTGGCGCGGGTACGACGAGACGCTGGGCCGTGACGTCGCGGTCAAGGTGCTCTCGCCGCAGCTCGCCGAGGACCGCACGTTCCGCGACCGGCTGCGCCAGGAAGCGCTGGCCGCCGCCCGGCTCTGCCATCCGCATATCACCGGCATCCACGATTTCGGCGAGGCGCGGATCTCGGAGGAGCTGACGGTCCCGTTCGTCGTGATGGAGCTGAACGACGGCGAGTCGCTCGGCGCACGGATCGGACGGCAGGGCTCGCTGGAGTGGCGGGAGGCCGTGACCATCGCCGCCGAGGTGGCGTCGGCGCTGGCCACCGCGCACGCCCGGGGTCTTGTGCACCGCGACGTCACCCCGGCCAACGTGATGCTCACCGGTGCCGGTGCGAAAGTCGTCGACTTCGGCATCTCCGCGATCGTCGGCCAGCGTGACGCCGCCCCGGACGGCAGCCTGCTCGGCACACCCGCGTACCTGGCCCCCGAACGTCTCGCCGGTGTAGCCGTCTCACCCGCCACCGACGTGTACGCCCTGGGCCTGCTGCTCTATCGCGCGCTCACCGGCCGGATGCCGTGGCCCGCCGAGAACACCGCCGAAGCGCTCCGCGCCCACCTGTACTCCGACCCCGAGCCGATCCCGGACCTGCCCGGGATGCCGGCCGGAGTCGCCACCATGTGCCTGCGCTGCCTCGCCAAGGACCCGGCCGGGCGGCCGGGCGCCGCCGAGATCGCTCGCGTGCTGTCCGCCATCGCCGGCATCCGCCCGGTCATTCCGCCGGTGCGCTCCGGGGACGGCCCGACCGTCCCCTGCGCCCGGGGCGTCGTCTCGATCCCGGCGGAGCGGACGCAGCGCTCCTGGAACGGTGTGAAGCTCAAGCTGCGGGCGGGACTGAAGATTCGCAACGCCCTGCGGCTCGGTGGCGTGCGGCCGCTCGGCGGTGGGCTTTTCCTGGGCGGGCTCTTCCCCCACATGCAGTTGCGGGACACCACACCCCGCAACCGGATGCCGGCGTTCGCCGCGCTGGCGACCGTGGTGCTGCTCGGCTCGACCGCGCTCAGCTGGTCGGCCCGGGAGGAATCCCGCGACACCGAGGCGGCACAGGCCACGGCAGCGGGTGCGGCCGGCGCGGTGGTGGGCGGCGCGGTCGTCGGAAGCACGCCGCGGGGTAGATGCGCGGTCACCTACGAGGTGCGTACCGACTCGGGTGCCGACTTCGAGGCGAGGCTCACCGTGGTGACCACGGCCGCGGACAGCACCCGCTGGCGGGTCGAGTTCCGGTACCCCGGCACACAGCGCCTCGCCCCGGTGTCGAAGGCCGTCAGCCAGCAGGGCCGCCGGGTCGTCGTGAGCGGCAAGGGCCGATCCAAATCGGTCATGCTGCACGGCGGTTACCGAGGCCGGAACCCGCTGCCGCTGGCGTTCGCCGTCGACGGCCTGCCCTGCCGGACCGAGGTTCTGGGCAGCACCAACCCGGGCACCGTGAAGAACAACTCGGTGAGCGCGGAGACCGGTTCGGCGTCTGAGTCCTCGAACGGGAAGCGCAAGCGGATGCCTTCGCGGCGGGGAGCGGGGTCGCGCAAACCGGCGCCGGCCCAGGAGCCGGCCGGTCGTGCCCCGGCGCCGGTGTCCAAGCGTGGGGCCGGCTTCTCACTGGCACTGTGACCGTTAGGGTCTGGGGATGACACGACTCGCAGTGGTCACCGGCGGCGGAACCGGAATCGGGAAGGCGACGGCGGGCATGCTCGCCGGCGAAGGATTCGACGTCATCATCGTGGGGCGGCGCACCGATGTCCTCACCGACGCGGTGAAGTGGATCGGCCCGCAGGCGAGCGCCGTGACAGCCGACGTCTCGGATCCCGCCCAGGTGCCCCGGCTCGTCGAGGCGGTCGGCGACCGAGAGCTCGACGTGCTGGTCAACAACGCCGGGGCGTACATCGCCCACGACGAGAGCACCCTGGACGGCGTCGCCGAGCGCTGGCGCGCCAACCTCGACTCGAACGTGCTCACCGCCGTCCTGGTCACCACGGCTCTGCTGCCGAAACTCCGCCGCCCCGGTGGCAAGATCATTCTGACCAGCTCGATCGCGGCGCAGCGAGGCGGCGGCGGGCCGTACTCCGCGGCCAAGGCCGCACTGCACGGGTACGCACTGGACCTCGCCACCAGCCTCGGAACCGAGGGGATCACGGCGAATGTGATCGCACCCGGATACGTCACGGACAGCGAGTTCTTCGCTGGCCGGATGACACCTGAGGGCCATCAGTCCCGGGTCGACGCGACGCTGGTGAAGCGGGCGGGCGAGCCGAGTGACATCGCGGAGACGGTCCGCTGGCTGACCGGGCCGGGCGGCGGTTTTGTCACCGGCCAGATCATCAACGTGAACGGTGGGTCGGTGCTGGGGCGCTGAGATCTTGGGGCGTGGTGCGCGCGTGTTACTCGGAGGTGCCGGTGAAGCGGCCCTCGCCAGGCTGGTTGGTCCGGAATCGCAGGGCCGACCAGCGCTCGTCGATCGCGATCTGACCGCACGGGCGCATGTCGTAGTCGGCCACGATCGGCCAGAGCGTGTCCCGGTTGATGCCGGCCTTGTTCCCCGTCGGGTACGCGATCCAGAACGCACCGGGTTTGTTCAGGTCAGCCCGGTGCTCGGCCAATTGGCCCCGCACGCCGGCCGCGTCCTCGGCGAAGATCACGGCGGTTCCGGCGGTGGCCAGCATGCCGGTTTCGCGTACTCCGTCGGGCATCGGCGTGAGCAGCGGGAGCCGCGAGGGCTCGTTGAGCCAGACAGTCGAGTTCGACTTGATCAGCAGCTTTTCGGCGATCGTCTCGGTCATGGCCTCGACATTTCCATCCCCGCGGGTTCGCTTCGGCGCTTTCGTCGAAGCGTCCTCCCCGCCGCGCAGTGCCGCGGCTGGCCGGAGCTGTCCCCCGGAAGATCGACACGCCGAAAAATCTCTGACGAAAATCTGCGCAACTCAATACGCGAAGCCGTGTTGACAGCTACTCAGGGTGACGTCTCGGTGTCTGACTTATAGTGTTTTGCCGGATACAAACCTTAAGCGGGTTTTCCTGTGCCGGAGTTTGTCCGCGCCTCCAACTTTTGCGTGTGCGGGAGGCCTTTCGGGCTTCACTAAATGAGCGCCGGCCCGGAGATCGCATTGCTTATTGAAAAGCATATTGCCGAACGGTCGCATTCATCGAGCTAAGCGATGTGTTTTTGGATAATGAAATGCTCACAGTGAGTCTTTCGTTCTTCTGTGGTCTGGTCACCCTGCATCCCCCGGGAAGTCGGATCGACGCCACCAAAAGGATGACTCACCGCCTCGGAAATGCTGGATCAAGTCGGACACATGCAGTGATCTTCGCAAATATCGTTGCCTCGCGTTTCGTGGCGTTTCGCAACCGTACGATCATTAGGTTGGGAGTTGCCAGGTGGCAGCCTCGGGTGACCCATGGTCGTTTCGCGTTGGTGACTCGGTATGGCTGCGAGCGGATGCCCGGCCGCACGATCTCCTTACGTGGTCGAACCTTATCTCCTGCTTAAGATGATCTTCGGGCGAAGTTGATCTGGCTACATCGAGGCGATGGCGAGTAAGGTTGCGTCCGTGGACGACGAAAGTGGTCCCGCCCGATGTTGTGTTCGGTTGGTCCCGGGCCACTTCGGTAAAGCGATATCCAGGAAGCCGCTATGGTGGCAGTCTTCCTGGCAGGTTGAGGGGCCGGTGCGAGCGATCAAACGCTCATGCCGGCCCCTTAATCATTTTCTGGAGCGGTTACCCATAGAGGTTCGTAAGATCTACAGGCCCGGGGGTGCAAGTTGCACGTTTCGCGGCACCAAAATGATCAATTCGCGGCGCCCGATTCGGTGTTGGTGCATCGGTGTCCGTGTGTAGCAGAATGTGGAACGGCGATGAGGCCCTGCCCACCATCGGGGCCTGTCGCTCTTCATATCCACTTTTCGAGCTTCGGCCCGGGACCACTGAATCAATGGAGGCATGTCATGCCACTTCGCTTCGAGAAACCGAATTCGGAATGGAAGGACCCGGTCACACACTGTGATTGGGTCGTCGACGGCGTCCGGTTGCCCGCGATCACCGAGCTGCCAGTGGGAGGGCGATTCTGATGCCGAGGCACCGGCACGACCTCGACGACTCGGGCGAGCCGTTCAAGTACGCCCCGGCGCCCGGCACCGCCGGGCGGTACGTCGCCGGCCGGCACCGGGAAACCGAGCCGCCGCCGACCGGCCGCCCGAGCGCGAGCCGGGACGTCGCGGCGAACCTGGTCCGTGACCACGAGCTGGCGCGGATGCGGGCGAAATTCGTCAACGGGCAGGCCGCCTGGCCGGACCTGGTCGAGCAGCTGAATTTCGCGCACCTGCAGGCGGGCAAGCCTTCGCTGAGTGTGCTGGGCGCGCAGGTGCGCTACAGCAAGGCCACCCTCAGCAAGGTGCTCACCGGCAAGATGATGCCCTCGTGGAAACTGGTCCAGCTGCTCGGCACCGCCTTGCGGGTGCCGACCGGCGTGATCGTGCAGGAGTGGTTCCCGCTGTGGACCGCTGCCGAGATGCACCGGGCCAAGCGGCTGGGCGCGGTCCGCGGCACGGCGAAGGTGCCCGCTCCCGGTGCCCAGGCCGCACTGGCGGGCGGCCTGGTCCCGGCGAGTGGGGAAAGCCCGGCGAGTGGGGAAAGCCCGGCGAGTGGGGGAAGCCCGGCGAGTTCGGAAGATCCGGTGCGTGCGGCGACCGGCACTTCGGCCGCCACGATCGCGGCGATCACCGAGCCGACCGGTTACACCTGCCCTAGCTGCGGCAGCTGGGTGGTGAACACGCCGGTGCACACCTCGTGGCACATGCGGATGGATCGGCCCGGGCAGGACCCGCCGGCGGCCGAGCCCATCACCGGCGGCACGATCGCGGACCGGGAGATCCGCCTGCTGCGCGAGGCCCTCGGCCAGAACGACCCGCTGCTCTGATCGACTTCGCCTTTTCCGGGCGGGCCGACCCCGGCCCGCCCGCTTGCCTGCCTGTGGACAACTTCCGGACTGTGGATAACTCCGGACCTGTCTCACCCTCCTGATAGACATGCCGGGTGACTGACGCAACCCAGGACCGAGCCGTCTCGACCCAGGACCGGGCCGCCGTGCGTGACCGCGCCGAGGCCGTTCTCCGCCGCCTGGCCGGTGAGCACGCGAGGCTCCGCGAGGACCAGTGGCGCGCGATCGAGGCGTTGACCGTCGACCGACGGCGGGTCCTCTGCGTGCAGCGCACCGGCTGGGGCAAGTCGGCGGTCTACTTCGTGGCGACGGCCCTGCTGCGCGAGGCGAGCAACACCGGCCCCACAGTGATCGTCTCGCCCCTTCTGGCCCTGATGCGCAACCAGGTGGACGCCGCCGCCCGAGCAGGCATCCGAGCCCGCACGATCAACTCGGCAAACCTCGACGAGTGGTCACTGATCGAGGCCGAGGTCCGCGCGGGCGAGGTCGACGTCCTGCTGATCAGTCCGGAGCGGCTCAACAACCCCGACTTCCGTGACAACGTTCTTCCCGGCCTCGCGTCGAGCACCGGCCTGCTGGTGGTCGACGAGGCGCACTGCGTCTCGGACTGGGGGCACGACTTCCGCCCCGACTATCGGCGGCTGCGCACGTTCCTGGCCGGGCTCCCATCGCGGACTCCGGTGCTCGCCACCACCGCGACGGCAAATGCCCGGGTGACCGCCGACGTGGCCGACCAGCTCGGCGAGGGTGACACGCTCGTGCTGCGCGGCACGCTGGACCGCGACTCGCTGCGGCTGGCCGTGCTCCAGCTGGAAAATCCGGCACACCGGCTGGCCTGGCTTGCCGACCATCTCGATCGGCTGCCGGGTTCCGGGATCGTCTACACACTGACCGTGGCGGCAGCGACCGAGACGGCGGATTTCCTGCGGTCGCGCGGTTTCCCCGTCGCTTCGTACACCGGGCAGGTGGAGGACGCGGATCGCCGCGCCGCCGAGCAGGACCTGCTGGACAACAAGATCAAGGCGCTGGTCGCGACCTCCGCGCTGGGGATGGGCTTCGACAAACCCGACCTCGGCTTCGTGGTGCACCTGGGCGCGCCGCCGTCGCCGATCGCCTACTACCAGCAGGTGGGCCGCGCCGGTCGTGCCGTCGAGCACGCCGAGGTGGTCCTGCTGCCGGGCCCGGAGGACGCCGCGATCTGGCGTTACTTCGCCTCGCTCGCGTTCCCGCCGGAGGACCAGGTGCGGTCGGTCCTGGCGCAGCTCTCACCGGACCGGCCGTTGTCCACGCAGGCGCTGGAGCCACTGGTGGACCTTCGGCGTACCCGTCTGGAGTTGATGTTGAAGGTCTTGGACGTGGACGGCGCTGTGCGCCGGATGCGAGGCGGCTGGCTCGCCACCGGCGAGCCCTGGACCTATGACAGCGCGCGCTTGCGCCGGGTCGCCGAGGCACGGGCCGCCGAGCAGAAAACCATGATTGGGTACGCGGAAACGACCGCCTGCCGCATGGAATTCCTCCGTCTCTGTCTGGACGATCCGGAGGCCGTCCCGTGCGGACGCTGCGACAACTGCGCCGGGCCACTCTTCGACGCCGATGTCTCGTCGGCCTCGCTGGCGGCGGCGGACGCATTCCTGGGCCGTCCCGGCATGGAGATCGCGCCGAAGAAGATGTGGCCCACCGGCCTCGCCGCGATCGGCATCAGCCTGAAAGGGAAGATCCCGCCGGCGGAGCAGATCGAGCCGGGCCGGGCGGTCGGCCGCCTCTCCGATCTCGGCTGGGGGAGCCGGCTGCGGGGTGTGGTGAGCGCGGACGCCGCGGACGCTCCGATTCCGGACGATCTGGCCGGTGCGGTCGTCGAGGTCCTCAAGTCGTGGGCGCGCGGCGACGACGCCTGGCGGCAGCGGCCGGCGGCCGTCGTGGCGGTCGGCTCACAGCGTCATCCACAACTTGTCCACAGCCTCGCCGAGCACATCGCGCGGGTCGGGCGGCTGCCGCTCCTCGGCGCTCTGACCTCGACAGCAGCGGGGGAGACCTCGGCGCGAGGCAACAGCGCCCAGAGGGTACGCGTACTGCACGAGGCCTTCGCCGTCCCCGCTGACGTGGCCGCCGAGCTGGCGAACCTGGCCGGCCCGGTCCTGCTCGTCGACGATCTGGTCGACTCGGGCTGGACGATGACGCTGGCCGGCCGGGCGCTACGCCGGGCCGGCGCCGAGTCCGTCCTCCCGCTGTCACTGGCCGTCGCCGGTTAACGGCGCTCTTTGCCATCGCCGGTTAGCGGCGCTTTGCTGTCGCCGGCCGGCCGTTTCTCGGCGGCTAGCTGTGGCCGAGGATCGCGTTGCGGGTGGGCCGGCGGTCGATCTCCATGAAGCGCTGCGCGCCGGCGAGCTCGGAGAACCCGGACCGCCGGTACACCTCGTGCGCGTCCCTGGTGGCGAGGAGAAACCGCAGGATGCCCCGCTCGGTGAGACTCTCCACGATGGAGTCGATCATCCAGGTGCCGAGGCCGTGACCCCGGTGCGCCGGATCGATGTACACGTCACAGATCCACGCGAACGTCGCGCCGTCGGTCACCGCCCGTGCGAACCCGACCTGCTCGTCACCCAGAAAGATCGAGTACGGCAGGGAGCCCTCGACCGACCGCATCACGACGTCGCGTTCCCGCCCCGCCGCCCAGTACGACTCCTCGGACAGCCATCGGTGCACCTGGTCCAGGTCGACCCGTTCCCGGTCCTCGGTCAGCACGTACTGCCCATGTTCGCGATCCGTCACATCCGGAGAATCTACCCATCCGCGAAGACCGCCGGGAACTCATGAGGGCCGGGGCACGACCAATTCACAGCGGCGAAATGCGTGATACAGGTGGGGGTAAAGTCGCGATGTGTCCGGTGAGAACGGGAGAGGGTCGACGATGGCGGTGACCAGCACCTATCAGGTGAAGGGCATGACCTGCTCGCACTGCGTCCAGGCCGTGACGAGCGAGATCTCGGCGCTGCCCGGTGTCGCTGAGGTGCGGGTCGACCTGGCCTCCGGCGGCGTGACCGTGACCAGCGCGACACCGCTCACCGACGCCGCCGTGCGCGACGCCGTCGACGAGGCGGGCTACGAGCTAACGGATGCCTGACCCGAGTTCGCCGGTGCCAGATCCGAGCTTGCCGGTGTCAGATCCGGGTTTGCCGGTGTCAGATCCGGGTTTGCCGGCGTCTGAGGCGGTCGCGGAAGCGCAGCATGACGATGAGCCGATCCTTGGTGCCGCTTCGACAGCTCCGGCGATTCCGCCGAACGCGGGTTTCCGGCTGGCCGCCTTCGGCGCGCTGCTGGTCGTCGTGCTCTTCGCCGGTTACGGCCTAGGCCGCCTCAACAACGGAGCAGCGACCAGCGCGACCGGTGCAAGCAGCGTGACCGGTGCGACTGGCTCGACCGGTTCGACCGGTTCGACCGGTTCGGCCGGTTCGACTGGCTCGGCTTCGCAGGCCGGCGCGAACCCGGCGGCCCCGGCGCCGTCCGCCACGGTCATCGACGAGAGTCAGCCGCACACACACGGCGTGACCGTCCCGGTCCCCGGAGCCAACACGGCCGGAGCCGCGGTCGGCGGCCTCTCACTCAGTTCGTCCGGGCTGACCCTGACCCCCGTGAGCACCACGTTCGAGCCGGGCCGCTCGCAGAAACTCGAGTTCGTGATCCACGGCCCGGGCGGCGCACCGGTCACCACGTACGCCATCGTGCACGACAAACCACTGCACCTCATCGTGATCCGCCGGGACCTCACCGGCTTCCAGCACGTGCACCCGACGATGGCCCCGGACGGCACCTGGAGCGTCGACCTCACCCTCGCCGACCCGGGCAGCTACCGCATGATCGCGGACTTCACCGCCCTGGTCGGCGGCACCCAGCTCGCCACCACGCTAGGTAGCGACTTGACGGTCGCCGGAAACTACGCTCCGGTCACCCTCCCCGATCCGGCGCGCGCCACCACCACCGAGAGCTACAAAATTGGGTACGAAGGAACGCCCGGCACGGAGTCGACCCAGCCACTGCTGATGACGGTCACCGACGCCTCCGGCAAGCCCGTCACGGTCGAGCCCTACCTGGGCGCTTTCGGCCACCTGGTCGTCCTGCGCCAGAACGACCTGGCGTACGTCCACGTGCACCCGGAAAGCCAGCTGATCGACGGCAAAATCAAGTTCTGGCTGACCGCGCCGAGCCCAGGCACCTACCGGATGTTCCTCGACTTCCAGACCACCGGCAAAGTCCACACGGCAGCCTGGACAGTCGTAGTCAGCTGACCGATCCCAATCCCCCCAATCCCACCAGCGCGCCCCCTCCCACAGCTCGACAAACACAGACCTCGGCGCGGCGACCGCGGCACACGGTGGGCCCTGGAACCACCCCAAGCGCCGGCGGGTCCGCCCCCATGCGCCGGCGGGTCCGCCCCGATGTGCCTGCCAGTCCGCTCCGATGTGCCGGCTGGTCCGTGCCTATGCGCCGGCCGGTCTGCCCTCACGCGCCAGCCGGTCCGGCCTAGTCGCCCGCGGTGCGAGCCGTAGCTCAGACCTGCCATGAGGCTGCGATGACGTGTCTGGCCTACGGCTCGCGCCCATCAGCCGTAGCTCAGCCACCTCATAAGAGCCCGATAACCCACCTGAGCTACGGCTCGCCTCGCGGTCGGCTCGTCGAGTGGCCGGGTCTTGATTTCGGTCGGCGGGGGGCGGAAGCGGCGTTCCGAGAGTTCCCCGCCGATGCGTGTCGAGTTGAGGCGCGTATCGCACCCAAAGTTGACACAGGCAGGCGAATCGCAGTGTGCGTGTCGAGTTCGGGTGCGTATCGAACCCGAAATCGACACGCCCGCCCGGCAACGCCCGCCCGGCAACGCCCGCCCGGCAACGTCCGCCCGGCCTGCCCGGCCCGCCCGGCAACGTCCGCCCGGCCTGCCCGGCCCGCCCGGCAACGTCCGCCCGGCCCGCCCGGCAACGTCCGCCCGGCCCGCCCGGCAACGTCCGCCCGGCCCGCCCGGCCCGCCCGGCCCGCCCGGCCCGCCCGGCCCGCCCGGCAACGTCCGCCCGGCCCCGCCCGGCCCCGCCCGGTCCGCCCGGTCCGGCCCGGTCCGGCTGGCCCCGCCCGCCCGCCTGGGCTGGGCTGGGCTTGTTAGCTGAGCATTGTTGCCAGGGCTGGGGTTACGCCCCACTGGGTGGTCAGGGCGGTGAACTCGGTCTGCTGGGCCTCGGTGGGCTCGGCGCCGGTGCGGCGGGCGCGGAGCAGCAGGTTGCGGGGAGTGTGCGCGGAATCCACGAACTCGACCACGTCGACGCGGTAGCCGTGCAGTTTCAGCAGGGCGGCGCGCAGCGAGTCGGTCAGTACGTCGGCGAAGCGTTCGCGGAGGATGGCGTGGCGGGTCGTTTCCGCGTACGGGAAAGGGGTTTGACTGTTTTTGATCTGCGCCGCGATGTCGTGGTGGCAGCAGGGAGCGGCCAGGACCCAGGCTGCCTCCCAGCGCACGGCCCGGGCCAGCGCCTGGTCGGTCGCGGTGTCGCAGGCGTGCAGCGCGAGCACCAGGTCCGGTGCGAACGGCAGCTGCGCGTCCTCGATCGTGCCGGCCACGAAGCTGACCTCGGCGGCGCATCCGAGACGCTCGGCGACGGCGGTGTTGCGTACCCTCTGGTCCTCTCGGACATCGACGCCCACGACCTGGACGTCCGCGCCTCGCGCGGCCAGATAGCGGTACGCGGCGAAGGTGAGGTACGCGTTTCCGCAGCCCAGGTCCACGACACGCAGCGGCGACGGCAGCTCGTCGGGCAGGGTCGCGGCGAGCGCGCGCAGGAAAGCGTCGATCTGGCGGCGCTTCGCGGCGTTGCCACCGATCACCTCGAAGAGCGGGTCGCCCGGGTCGAGGAGCCACTGTTTCGCCCGGTCGTGAGCCTGCGGCTGGGCTTTCCCGGCCGCGTCCTTCACCGCGGCGCGGTGCACCTGGGCATCGCCCTTCTTGGTGATCCGCACCTGGACCGTGGCGGACTCGGTCTCCACGTGCCAGTTGCCGAACGGCTCGGCCAGCAGCTCGTCGAGCGCCGCGGCTGCCGCCTCGGAACCGGGCGCGACGTTGCGGGTGAACGGCCGGACGCCGTCGTCAGTGACGATCTGTAGTTTCTGTCCGGTCTTGAGGGTTACCGGCCGCACTTGCGCTCTGGTCACCGACGGTACGAGACCGCGGCGTTTCCCGGCCGCGACGGCCCGGGTCAGGCCGGGAGCGAGCAGGAGCTCCCGGACCTCGGCAAGTACTTGATCGAGCGGTTCTGGCATGACGTCCATTCTGCCCGGGGCCGCGGAGTCGCCCGGGGGCTGTGGATCTCGCGCGGCGCGGTTAAGTTGATCAGCGGGCGAAGGGAGGTGCCACGCGATGTCGTTGATGGCCGGCGTGCTCTCCGCCCGCCTGCGGGAAGTCACCAGGGAAGGCCGTGAGATCGCGCGGCGCAGCCGGTACGTCGAGGGCCTCGCCACCGGCCGTTTGCCCCTCGCCGCGTACGCGGAGATGGCCGCACAGCACTGGTTCGTCTACGAGACGCTGGAGCTGTCCGCCGCCGCGATGGCCGACGACCCGATCGCCCGGCACTTCGTCTACCCGGAGCTGTTCCGGATCCCGGCGCTCGAAGCCGACCTGCGATTTCTGTACGGGGCCCGGTGGCAGAGCCGGATAACCGCGCTGCCCGCCACGACGACGTACTGCACCCGCATCCGATCCGCGGCGTTCGACCGGGCCACCGGATATGTCGCGCATCACTGCACCCGATATCTCGGCGACCTCTCCGGCGGGCAGTGGCTGGGCGCCAAGCTCGTCGCGGCGTACGGGTTCAACCGGCACGGGTACCGGTTCTTCGTCTTCGAGGGTGTGGATCCGCCGTTGTTCCGTGCCCGGTACCGCGACCAGCTCAACTCGGTGCCCTGGTCGCGGGCCGAACAGAACGCGTTCCTCGACGAGGTGTCAGCGGCGTACCGGCTCAACCTGGAGTTGCTGGCCGAGCTGGAGGAACGCTGGTGCTGAGGATCGAGACGCGCCGCCGCTGAAGATCGAAGCGCGCTGACCGTCCCGGAGCACGGGACCAACGCGGTCCCGTGCCACGAAATGCGATGGATCAGGCGTCAGCAGCGCCGGCGCCGGCCTCGGCGGGCGCGTCCGAACCGGCGGTGCGGCTGCGGCGGCGACGGCGGCGAGGAGCGGTGCCCTCGGACGGCCCGTCACCATCAACCGTGTCGGTCGCGACGGAGGCAGCGGGTGCGACCTCCGCGACGGCCGGTGCGGCGTCGGCGGAGCCGTCAGAGAACGGGATCGCGGTCGCGGCAGGGCGACGACGACGGGTCCGGGCGCGCGGGGCGGCCGTCCCCTCCTCAGCGACAGACGTGTCGGCGACCGGCGCCGAGTCCAGAGCCGGCTTGGAGTCCACGGCCGGCGCGGAATCAACGACGGGCGCGGAGTCCACGGACACCTGGGTGCCCGGCTGGTCCTCGTCGACCCGGCGGCGGCGGCGCTGGCGCTTGGGCCGCTCGATCGTCGACGTCTCGTCAGCGGAGCCGACGCCCTCGGAAGGCGCGGAACCACGGTCCGAGCCACGATCCGATCCGCGGTCTGATCCACGGTCCGAGCCGCGATCCGAACCACGGCCAGGACCACCGGCACGGACGCGCGGGCCACGGCCTCGCGGGGACTGGCCCCGGCGACCGACGCTGCCCAGGTCTTCCTCGATCTCGGCGGACAGACCGACCCGGCTGCGGTCGGCAGTCGGCAGGGTGCCGGAGATGTCGGACGGGATGTCCAGGTCGGCGTAGAGCGCGGGACTCGTGTGGTACGTCTCCGGCGGCTGCGGCATCCCCAGGCCGAGGGACTTGTCGATCAGCACCCAGCGGGGCATGTCTTCCCAGTCCACGAACGTGATCGCGACGCCGGTGGCGCCCGCGCGGCCGGTCCGGCCGATGCGGTGCGTGTAGGTCTCCGGGTCTTCCGGGCAGTCGTAGTTGATCACGTGGGTGACGCCGGACACGTCGAGGCCGCGGGCCGCGACGTCGGTCGCCACCAGCACGTCGATTTTGCCGGAGCGGAACGCCCGCAGTGCGCGCTCGCGGGCGCCCTGGCCCAGGTCACCGTGGACGGCCGCGACGGCGAAGCCACGGAAGTCCAGGTCCTCGGCGACCCGGTCGGCGGCCCGCTTGGTCCGCGTGAAGATCATCGTGAGGCCACGCCCGCGGGCCTGCAGGATCCGGGCCACCATCTCCAGCTTGTTCAGCGGGTGGGTGCGGTACACGACCTGCTTGGTCAGCGGGGAAGCGGCGCTCTCCGCGCTGTGGCCGGCGTGGATGGTCACCGGGTTGTGCAGGAACCGGCGGGACAGCGCGACGATCGGGTCCGGCATGGTGGCCGAGAAGAGCATCGTCTGACGCTTCTCCGGCAGCATCGCCAGGATCTTCTCGACGTCCTCCAGGAAGCCGAGGTCGAGCATCCGGTCGGCCTCGTCGAGGACGAGCGCCTTGACCGAGCCGAGCTTCAGCTGCTTCTGCTTGGCGAGGTCGAGCAGACGGCCGGGGGTGCCGACCAGGATCTCGACGCCCTTTTTCAGGGTGTCGACCTGAGTCTCGTACGCCACGCCGCCGTAGATCGGCAGAACGCGGACGCCGCGGGTGCTGCCGGCCGCCGCGAGGTCACGCGCGACCTGGAGACCGAGCTCACGGGTCGGGACGACGATCAGGGCCTGGGGGAGGCCGTCAGCGCCCTCGGAAGGGGCGAGGATGCGCTCCAGCAGCGGCAGACCGAAGCCGAGGGTCTTGCCGGTGCCGGTGGGCGCCTGGCCGATCAGGTCGGTGCCGCGCAGGGCGATCGGCAGCGCGTATTCCTGAATGGCGAACGCGTGGGTGATGCCGGCCGCGGCCAGCGCCTCGACAGTCTCGGCACGCACGCCGAGCTCGGCGAAGGTGGGGCTGTCCGGGCGGACCGGCGCACGGCTGGTTACGGGTACTAGAGCTTGCTCATTGTCGGTCATGAAGTTTTACGGGTGCCCTCTCGTGGTGCGCCCGTCGAAGTCAGGGGCGCGGTCTTGTTTTGGCGCGGGCCACACGCTGTGAAGCGGGCCGCACACGCGATCGCCGTACATCGCGGACCCGGTAATCCGGGTCTTGGCGGGTCGATTTGACAAATCGACGAGGACGGCAACGGCACAAGTCTACCCGACCAGCGGCCGGGCGCACCCGAGAGCAAGTTACGGGAGGGGACCCTGTGTATCAGGGTCCCCACTCGTCGTATTCAGCGAGCCGTAAAACTTTCAGCGAGTCGTGAAACCGAACGGGCGGTGCGACGCCTCGGCGATCTCCACGTAAGCCACCTTGGCGACCGGAATGATCACCTTGCGGCCCTTTTCGTCCGTGAGCGCCAGAACGCCGTCCTTGGCCAGCGCCTCGGACACCGCCTCCTCGACCTCCGCCGGGGTCTGCGCGCTTTCCAGCACCAGCTCACGCGGCGAATGTTGCACGCCGATCTTGACCTCCACGGGGCCCTCCTTTGTCAAACCGTCTACCGCCGATGAGGCTATCCGATTTCCGGCGGCGTACCGGCCGTTGAGCCGCCCTGGAGCGGGAAGCTGGCTATGCCGCGCCAGATCAGTGCAGCTACGAGCGCTTCGGCTTCAGCTTTCGGCGTACGGCGGCCGTTCGCCAGCCAGAACTGAGCGGCCTGCCCAGCCGCTCCGGCGAGGCCGGAAGCGAGCAGTTCGGCCTGATCCGGGCGGAGCCCGGTATCCGAGATGATGGTGTCCGTCACAGCGGCGATGCAGCCCTGCTCGACGCGCTCCACCCGCTGGCGAACCTGGGGGTCGTTGCGCAGGTCGGATTCGAAGACGAGCCGGAAGGCCTCGCTCTCGTGATCCATGAAGTCGAAGTACGCGCGGACCGCGCCCTTGACTCGCTCCTTGTTGTCGGGGGTTGCCAGCATCGCGCCACGCACCTTGGCGATTATCGCGTCGCAGTGCGTGTCCAGCAGTGCCAGATAGAGCTCGAGTTTTCCGGGGAAGTGCTGGTAGAGAACGGGTTTGGAGACACCCGCCCGCTCCGCGATGTCGTCCATCGCCGCGGCGTGGTAGCCATGGGCGACGAAGACCTGCTGCGCGGCGGCCAGGAGCTGCTTGCGGCGGGCCGAACGTGGCAGGCGGGTGGGTCGGGCGGTCTGTGCCCCGCCGGACGCAGCGGTCATTTCTCTGAACCTCCAGGGGGTCGGTCCCCGCGGTTTGTCGTCGTGGATTGCCCGGATCGGCGCTTGTCGCGGTCGTGCGGGCAATTGTCGCGACGCTGCAACTTATCGCCACTGCAACCACACGGTAGCCTCAGCTGGGGCGAGCGAGGAGCACGCGGTGGATGAATCAGGGCATTCCGGAGACGCCGGGGCCACAGGGAGCGGCAACGGCGCCGACTCGCGAGACCGCAGTCGAGTGAACGGGTGGGCGAACGCCGATAGTCCGTGGTCGAACGCAGGAGCGGCAGTGGAGCAGGAGACGGACGTGCCGTCGTGGCGTCGCCCGTCGGACGGTCGCCCGTTCGGGCGTCAGCAGTTCCCGCCGGAGCGCCCGTTCGGATCCGTGCCGTCCTCCGCGGTGCCCGCTCAGAATTCATCCGAGATTCCCCCTAACGGGTCAGCCGAGCAGCCGCCCGCGCCGTGGCCGGGTGAGCGCAGCCGCCTCGCCGAGATTCTCGGCGCCCGCCGCGCGCCTCAGCCGTCCTCCCCGGCGCCCATCGGTGCGCCGGCGCCGAGCAGCGCACCGCCGTACCCGTACGAGGGTGACCTCGACGACAACTACCGTGACGGTCCCGCGCCGCGCTCCGCACCGCCAGTGACCAGGCCCGACTGGGTTCCGGTCAACGAGCCTGCCGCCGGAGCCGAGCGTTCCCGGCACGCCCTGGTCACCGACACCCTCGCCCAGGGTCTGCCCCAGGTCGTCGCCGCGGACAACAGCGCGGCCCTGGCCCGTCCGTCGTACGATTCGGCGAGCTACCAGCGCCGCTACGAGCAGGGGCCGGTCGCGTTCCCGCCAGCCACCGACGACCTCAGCCCGTACCCCGCGCCTGGTCGTCCCGAGGAACCGGACGAAGCCCTCGTCGCGGCCGTGACCGAGAACAGCGGCGCGCTGCCCCAGCGGGTTCCGGCCCAGCCTGACGTCCCCCGAGTTCCGGAGCCGCCCTCCGTGGAGCCATCGGCCGAGGCGCCCGCCCTGGCGCGCATCGCGACGCATCTGCGTCGCGGTGACGTCGTGCCGGTGCAGGAACGGCAGGAGGGCTTCGACGTCCAGGACATCCTCGCCGCCGTGCGTGAGGTCTCCGGTGTCCGCGACGCGTCGCTGCGTGCCACGCCGGCCGGCGCGCACAGCCTGCGGCTGGACCTGTCCGACGGCGCCGACCCGGCCGAGGTGAGCCGCCGGGTGGCCCGCCTGCTCCAGGACCGGATGGGCCTGGACGCGGCGATGCCCGGGGATAGTCCGGCGCCGGCTCCGGTCTCCGCTCCGCCGCGTTTCGCACCGGCACCGACCTCGGCGCCGCCGCGGTTCGCGCCCGCCCCGGTGTCGTCGCCGATCGTTCCCGGTCAGACCCGGTCCGGCCGTGCCTCGGTCCCGGCGCCCGTCTCGGCGTCGCCGATTTCGGCCGCGCCGGTCTCCGCACCTCCGCCGGTTCTGCCGGCCGCGCCGATCTCGGTGGCACCGCCCGCCCCGATCTCGGCGGCCCCGATCTCGTCGGAGCCGTCCCCGTTGCCCGCGCCGCGCAACCACCCCCTCGTCGAGCGGGCCTCGCTCGTCCCGGTCGACTCGAGCAGGCCCCGCCCGCTCGACCCGGGCGAAAACCCGGGCCCGCGCGTGGTCATCGAGAACGTGCACGTCAACACCTTCGGCGCGGACGCCAGCGTCGAGGTGCGGCTGCGTGCCGGCGGCCGGGCGGCCTCCGGCGTCGCGACCGGCCCCGCCGTCGACGGCTACCTGTTGCGCCTCTGCGCGACGGCCACCGCCGGAGCGGTCGACGAGCTGCTCGCCTCCTCGCAGCATGAGCACGGCCCGGCTCGCTGTTTCGTCGAGCACGCCGCCTCGGTCTCGTTCGGCCAGATGCAGGTCGCGGTCGTCGTGCTGCTGCTGTCCTGCGACGGTGGCTGGGTCGAGCAGCTGGCCGGCTCCGCCGTGGTGAGTGGTGATGACCGGCACGCCATGGTCCGCGCCACTCTCGCCGCGGTGAACCGCCGGCTTGAGGCACTCTTGGCCTGATGAGAGGCGCGATGCTTGCCGACGACAGCGTGCTGTTGCCGGCCGACGAGATCCCGTCGCCTTGGCCCGCTCGCCGGGTCACGGTCGGCGGTTCGATGCTGCACGTCCGGGACACGCCGGGTCACCCCGGCGCCGAGCCCGCGGTGTACGTGCACGGCCTCGGCGGTTCGTCGCAGAACTTCACCGACCTGGCCGGCCTGCTCGCCGACCGCCTCGACGGCCAGGCCGTCGACCTGCCCGGATTCGGTTACAGCGACGCGATCCCGCGATATTCGATCCCGGCGTTCGCGACCACGCTGATCGATTACCTGGAGCACTCCGGGCGTGGTCCGGTCCACCTGATCGGCAACTCGCTGGGCGGGTCGATCTCGGTCCGGGTCGCCGCGCTGCGCCCTGACCTGGTACGCACTCTCACCCTGGTCTCGCCGGCGATGCCGTTCCTGAACCCGCGCCGCACCGCGCAGGGCCCGGTGCTGCCGCTGCTCGCCCTGCCCGGCGCGGAACGCCTGATGGCGTGGGCGCTGACCCGGGTCACCGCCGAGCAGATGGCCGAGCAGGTGCTCGCCGCGTGTTTCGGCGACACCACGAAGGTGCATCCGCAGCGCCGCGCCGAGGCGATGGAGGAGATCCAGCTCCGCTACACGGTGGCGCACTACCCGAAGGCGTACCTCGGGACGCTGCGCGGGCTGGTGAGCAGCTTCCTGCGGGCCTATCTGCCGGGTGAGGACTCGCAGTGGCGGCTTGCGGCCCGGGTGCAGGCTCCGACGCTGGTGATCGGTGGTCTCAACGACAAGCTGGTCGACCCGCGGGTGCCGGCCCAGGTGGCGAAAGCGATCCCGGACAGCCGGCTGCTGATCCTGCCCGGCGTGGGTCACGTCGCCCAGATGGAAGTGCCCCGGCTGGTTGCTCGGGGGATCGTCGGCCTGCTCGACGACGTGCGCTGAGGTTCAAACCTTTCACCCGCCCTCTGTGGGCCTCGCCGCACTTGATCAACTCGCCGCGCCCGGCATCGACGACATGTGCCAATGTGGAAAGCCCATGATCTCTTCAGCCCCGCCCACCGCAGACCGATGGCGTCAGTCCTGGCTGGTGATCCTGGCGGCGACGCTGGTCCTGCTCATCGCCGTCGTGATCGGCAACCAGATGACCGCCGACCCGTCCCCGGTCGGCAACGCCGCAGCGGCAGCCTCACCGTCGCCCGCCGTCTCCACGCCGCCGGTCGCTTCCGTCGCGCCCTCGCTCGCCGCCTCGCCGTCGGCTCCGATCCTCGAATCGGCCTCGGCTTCGCCTTCGCCCACCAGCCCCTTCCCGGCGGCCGGCCTGCTGCGCCTCTCCGGCTCGGTGCCCACCAAGGCTTCAGGCCATTTTTTGTACGCGTCTCAGCGCGGGCCGATCGTCGGTAGCAAAGGGCAGGTCCGGCGTTTCCGGGTAGCCGTGGAGAAGGGCAGCAACGAGGACGCCGAGGTGTTCGCGGCCCAGGTGCAGGCGATCCTCGGCGACAAACGGAGCTGGATCGGCAACGGCAACGTGCGCCTGCAGATGGTCACCGGCGCCGACAAGGCCGACTTCACGGTGTACCTGGCGACCCGGGACACGGCGGGCCAGATGTGCGCACAGGGCGGCACCAACATCCGGGTCGGCGGGGTGCCGTACACGTCCTGCCGCACCACCGGCAAAGCGATCATCAACCTGGACCGCTGGCGGTTGTCGGCCAAGCCGTACCTGGACGCGAAGATCAACCTCGCCACCTACCGCCAGTACGTCATCAACCACGAGGTCGGGCACGAGCTCGGCCACGGTCACCAGGGCTGCCCGAAGGCCGGCGGACCCGCCCCGGTGATGGTGCAGCAGACGCTGACGTTGCGCGGCTGTGTGCCGTACGCATGGCCTCGCCGCGACAACCGGAACTTCGCCGGTCCGTCGATCTGATCTTCACTGGGGAAATGCGAAAGTCCTGTGACAAGCGGTAAGTCGTGGCAGGCTTGCGCATGTTATGGCAAACGCGACAAATGGTTCTGCTGATACCAGCGCCCCCTCCGCCGGACGTTCCGTAGAGCGTTCCCGGGCCGAGGCCGCGCTGATGGCCGGCCTGCCATCGGTGCGGCGGGTGGGCGCACACCGTGCCGACCCGGAACCGGACGAAACCCCGGCCCACAGCGGCACGGCAACCGCCGCGGCTCCCACGGCGACTGCGGTCGCCGCCAGGGCGACCGTCGGCCGGGCCGCGGTGACGCCGCCCGCCGAGCCCGCCCGCAAGACGGCCAGCCACACGCCGTCGGGGCCCGGACCGGATCCGGACGGCGACGCCCCGAGTGGCGCCAAGCCGCGTGCGGTGGTCGCCCGGGCATCGGTGCCGGTGAAGCCGGCGTCGGCCAGGTCAACGCCGGTCAAGTCGACTTCAGCGACCACGGCCCCGGCAAAGCCGCCGGCGGTCAAGTCGACCCCGGTCAAGGTCACCCCGCCCAAGCCGCCGCGGGCCGACTCGATCCCGGCCGACTCGATCCCGGCAAAGCCGGCACGCGCGGTCAAGCCACCCACGGCGAAGTCACCCGCGGTCAAGCCGCCTGCGGCGAAGTCTTCCGCGGTCAAGCCGTCTGCTGTGAAGCCGCCTGCGGTGAAGTCGCCTGCCGTGAAGTCGACCTCGGCGCGGCCGGCGGACGACGAGCCGGCCGGCAAGGCCACGAGCCGTACCGCGCGTAAGAGCACGTCAGCCGCCTCGCAACCGGAGGCGACGCCCCCACCTGCGAAGACGGTTCGCCGGGCACCGGCCGCCAAGTCCCAGCAGACCGACGCCAAGACGACGCGCGATGCTGTCACCAGGGCCGCCCTGGCCGCACGAGGTGCCGGACCGGCGAAAGCTGTCCCGGACAACCGCGCCACACCGGCACGAGTCCAGTCCGTCGAGGCCGCACTCGCCGCCAGGACGGATCCCGCAGCCAAAGCAAGCAAAACCCGGCGTCCCCGTGGCTCGGCCGCCGCTGCGAAGCCAGCCGAGGCCGCCGCGCCGGTGCCGGAGCGTACCGAGCTGACCCGGGGGATCGTCGAGCTGGCCGCCGAACGGTTGGCCGCCTCACGCCCCGCCGAAACAGTGCCTGCGGAGAGCACGCCTGGGCGGAGGACGCCCGGCGAGACTCCTGCCGCGCGACGTCAGGCCAACTACAAGCAGGCCCAGCAGCTGAAGGCCCAGCAAGGGCACCCAGCCCACCCCGGTACCGCCTGGACAGCCGGCCAGGTGGCCCTGCCCGCCATCAGCTGGACGGGCGCGGACGCGACGGACCAGCAACAGCACTTCGAGCCGCAGTGGCCGCAGGACTTCGACGACCACTACGACCAGACCGGCAACCGTCCGCCGGTGGGCCTTCCGCCGAGCCTCCGGCTTCCGGTCGACGTGCCTGACAACCTCTGGCCACCCGCTGCCCTGCCGCAGAGCGACAAAGCCGCCCTGCCCCGATACGACGCGGCCACCGAGCCCGAATTCGACACAGCCGACCGGCCCGAGACAGGCGAAGCCCAGCCGGCTGAAATCCGCGAAGCCGGTCTGACCGATTTCGACAACGCCGAGAACCTTCGCGAAGACGCCTGGGGAACCACACCCGACGATGCTTGGGGTGCTCCGGCCGAGACCCACGAGCCCTTGAGCGCCGCCGAGCCGCACGGCACTGTCGCCTACCCGGACGCGCCCGAGGAGACGACCGCCGAACGGATCTACCCGGCCACCGAGCACCAGATGTCCGCTCTCGGCCAGCGTCTCAACGGGCTTCCGGCCGACCACGGCCACGACCGCGGTTTCCTCCCCGGTGTCCTCTCCCAGGACGACACCGACGGCACCGGCAGCAGCGATGGCACCGACGACGCCTACGAGAACTCCGAGACCGCCCGTCACGGCGCTCCCTCCCCGCGCGTCCGGCAGACGATTCGGCGCAGGAGGCGTGCGGTGCTTCTCGCGTACCTCTTGGTGGTCGCCGGGATCTTGGTCGCCGGGCATGAGCTTCGCGATCGAGAAGAAGCGGCGCCAGAGGCCGCGCAGCCGGCGGCGGAGCAGGCAGCTCAGCCCACGACGGCCGCGGAGCCCACGGCAGCGGCGACAGCCGCGCAGGGCATCGTGCCGAACGACACGGACGCGAAAGCGCCCGCCGCCACCGAAGAGCAAACCGGAACCGCCGAGGCCGTCACGACCGGCGACGCGGGGGAGTTCCGATACGCGAAAGGCCGCGGCCCGATGCTCGGCACCGGCGGACAACTCCACCGATTCCGGGTGGCCGTCGAGGAGACAGTGGACGGCACCGCGCCGGCCGCCTTCGCCGAGATGATCGACGAGACGCTCGGCGACGACCGGAGCTGGACCAACGACGGCCGGCTGCGGATGCGGCGGGTGCAGAGCGCCGGCAACGCGGACTTCACGATCTACCTGGCGTCGGCCGCCACCTCGGAGAAGATGTGCGCGACCGGTGGTCTGCAGACCGAGGGGTTCACCTCGTGCCGGGTGCCCGGCCAGGTGATCATCAACGCTGACCGGTGGGTGGACGGGGTCGTCGATTACGACGGGCACCTCGCCGAGTACCGCCGATACGCGATCAACCACGAGGTCGGCCACGAGCTGGGACGCGGCCACGAGGCGTGCCCGGGTGACGGCGAGAAGGCTCCGGTGATGATGCAGCAGACGTACGGTCTGAAGGGCTGTACCCGCAACGCCTGGCCCTATCTGAGCGGCAAGCGGTACGCGGGCGAGCCGACCGTCTGAATATTCCCAGATCCCGCATGTCGGGCCGGTGTCCGACGTCATGGGCATATCCGCGCCGAACGAGCGACAATGGGCGGCGATCCTTACCACCGAACCCCGGGGAGTGACTGTGGCTCTGCCCCCGCTCGTCGAGCCGGCCGCTGAGCTGAGCATCGACGAGATCCGCCGCTATTCGCGACACCTGATCATCCCCGACGTCGGGATGGACGGTCAGAAGCGGCTGAAGAACGCGAAGGTGCTCGCGGTCGGCGCGGGCGGCCTCGGCTCGCCGACGTTGCTGTACCTCGCCGCTGCCGGCGTGGGCACACTCGGCATCATCGACTTCGACACGGTCGACGAGTCCAACCTCCAGCGCCAGATCATTCACGGCGTCTCCGACATCGGTACGCCCAAGGCGGAGTCCGCGGCACGCAGCATCGCCGAGGTCAACCCGCTGGTGAACGTGGTCATTCACAACACCGCGCTGGACCGTGACAACGTCAAAGAGATCTTCAGCCAGTACGACCTGATCGTCGACGGCACCGACAACTTCGCGACCCGCTACATGGTCAACGACGCTGCGGTGCTGCTCGGCAAGCCGTACGTCTGGGGTTCCATCTACCGCTTCGACGGCCAGGCCTCGGTCTTCTGGGAGGAGCACGGTCCCTGCTACCGCTGCCTCTACCCGGAGCCCCCGCCGCCCGGCATGGTTCCGAGCTGCGCCGAGGGCGGCGTCCTCGGCGTGCTCTGCGCGTCGATCGGCTCGATCCAGGTCAACGAGGCGATCAAGCTGATCACCGGCATCGGTGAGCCGCTGGTCGGTCGCCTGATGGTCTACGACGCCCTGGAGATGGAGTACCGCAAGATCAAGGTCCGCAAGGACCCGGACTGCGTGCTCTGCGGGGACAACCCGACGCTGACCGACCTGATGGAGGACTACGAGGACTTCTGCGGCGCGGTCTCGGTCGAGGCGCAGGAAGCCACCTTCAACGCGACCATCACGGCTCGCGAACTGAAGGACTGGCAGGACACCGGCAAGGACGTGTTCCTGGTCGACGTCCGTGAGCCCGCCGAGTGGGAGATCAACCGGATCCCGGGCGCTGTCCTGATCCCCAAGGGCGACATCCTCTCCGGCGCGGCGCTCTCGCAGTTCCCGCAGGACCGGCAGATCGTGCTGCACTGCAAGTCCGGTGTCCGCTCGGCCGAGGCGCTCGCCGCGCTGAAGGCGGCCGGGTTCAAGGACGCGGTGCACGTCCAGGGCGGCATCGTCTCCTGGGTCAGCACAGTTGACCCTTCGTTGCCCTCGTACTGAAACGCGATTTGGCCTCGGTTTTCCGCCGCGGGTTAGCTCAGTTGTCACTCTGAGGGGTTGCTTTTGCAGCTCCTCAGAGTGATGAACAAGTGACCGAAACGGACGAACGTCACAGATGTCGAATCGGCACAGCGAATCACAGGCGCGGACTGTAGCGTCACCACAGTGGTCGATATAGACGCCGCCATCGGGTACGTGGTCGCCCACGGTGACCCGGTCGAGCGAGCACGTTTGTCTTACCTCCGGACCGGTCAGCCGGCGCCGGAGGAGGTTGTGGACCGCATCGCCGCCGGACAGATGCTGGAGGGCGGCTGGTCCGCCTCCGCCGAGGGCGCGGTCCCATCGATCGACGCGACCTGCTTCCGCCTCGCCGAACTCGACGACCTCGGCAGCCTGCGCGGCCCGGTGGTGGAGCGAGCGCTGAACTGGCTCGCCACCGCCCAGCGCGGCGACGGCACCTGGCAGGAGCACGAGTCCCTCGCCGGCGAGGCCCCACCGTGGGCGATGCCCGGCGACCCGGAAGCAACCCTGTACCTGACCTCGGTGGCCGGGTTCTGGCTGACCGCCGCCGCGGTGGAGGCCGACCCGTATCAGACCCGCTCGCCGTTCGGTGAGGCCATCGGCCGTGCCGCCGCCTTCGTGGTCTCCCAGCTGAACCCGGACGGGACCTGGCCGTCTTTCCTCGCGGTCGGCTGGCACGCCGCCGGGCTGCTGCACCAGCGCCAGTTCTTCTACGAGTCGGCGAGGGTCCAGCAGGTCCTCGGCGACCGCCTTCCGAACATGGCTTCGGCCGACGTGGCGGCGATGGCGGCCGCGCTGCGCCGGGTCAACCTGGGTGACGACTGGCTGCTGCAGAGCGCCCGGAAACGTCTCGCCGAGACGCAGCGGATCGACGGTGGCTGGGACAGCAACGAGGGCCCGCTCTTCGACGTCAACATCACCCTGACGGCGCTGCGAGCCTGCCGCTGATCCTCACCGCGGGATCGTGGTTCAAACCGCGTCCGCTCGTGTTTCGCCGTTCCGCGGTTCCGCCGTTCCGTGGCCGGTGGCCGGTGGCCGGTGGCGGGTTGGAGCGGCTCTCGTGGCGAGGCGTCGTTCAGATCTTGTGCCGTTTGGCCGTCCGATCGACCGCAAACGCACGAGTTTCCGGGAAGGCCACCCGTGGCGTGTCGATTTTGGGCGATCCGCGAGTTTGCTGGTGACGCGCTGCCACCGCAGGGGTGAGGGGTTTGGGCTTTGCGGTAATCCGTGGGGGTTAGAGCACCCGTGGGTTACCAAGATTTGGCCGGCGACGCCTGCTTAGTGCTCACCTTCCGTGACGGTTCGGTGGAGCGAGTGGCACCGGCCAGACATCCGGCCGCACCCGCCACCACAGCGGCGAAGTCGCTCGCCAGCGCCAGCGCCAGCTCCCGCGCCAGCGCCAGCTCCCGCGCCGGTCCCGCGATCTTGAGCGATGTTCTACACGGGGCGGTCAACAATCGCTCAAGATTCGCTGGTCTCCCGGTTGGCCCGTCGCCCGGCTGCCGATCTTGTCGAGTTACGCGGCCCCGTTCGCGGCAAACTCCGCAAGATCGAGCACGGGTCGGCGCTCTGGTGCGAATCAGTCGCGAGCACACTCAGGCGGCTGGTGGCGATGACCAGGCCGCACCGAGTGTGTCCGTGAGCTCCTGCCCCCGCTCTGGCGTAGACGAGGTCGCACCGAACCGCTATGTGCGACCTCGTCCGCTCCCGCTGACCGTGCCGGACTTCGCTGGCGCGGCATCACGATCGACCGGCCAGCATCCGGGCCGGCCAGCATCTGGAGCGGCCAGCATCCGGGGCGACCGGCG
Source organism: Actinoplanes lutulentus (assembly GCF_003259845.1). Classification (GTDB taxonomy): domain Bacteria; phylum Actinomycetota; class Actinomycetes; order Mycobacteriales; family Micromonosporaceae; genus Actinoplanes; species Actinoplanes lutulentus. Next base: position 622,648 of record NZ_QLMJ01000003.1, on the reverse strand, counting down.
CATGCAGAACGCCTACGCAAGGGCGGTGAGCGCACGCCAAACGACCAGAGCTTGCCAGGATCGCGTAAACCCAGCCCAGCCCAGCTCAGCCCAGCCGCGCAAAGCTCAGCTCAACCGCGCAAAGCCCAGCCCAACCGCGCAAACCTCAGCGCGTATGACCATTCCCGGTCACCACGTACTTCGTCGACGTCAGCTCCGGCAACCCCATCGGACCCCGTGCATGCAGCTTCTGCGTGCTGATCCCGATCTCCGCGCCGAACCCGAACTCGCCGCCGTCAGTAAACCGAGTCGACGCATTAACCATCACAGCCGCCGCGTCGACGCCTGCCACGAAGCGCCGCGTCGCGGTGACCGACTCGCTCACGATGGCTTCGGTGTGCCCGGTGCCGTACCGGCGGATGTGGTCGAGCGCGTCGTCCAGTGAGTCGACGACGGCCACCGAGATGTCGGCGGCCAGGTATTCGGTGCCCCAGTCATCCTCGGTCGCGGCGACCACGTCGTCGCTGTAACCGGCGACCCGCGCGTCACCGTGCACGGTCACGCCGTGGCTCGCGAACTCCTCCAGCACCAGCGGCAGGAACCGCTCGGCGATCTCGGTGTGCACCAGCAGCGACTCCGCGGTGTTGCAGGTGGAGAGGCGCTGGGTCTTCGAGTTCACCGTGACGGCGAGGGCTTTCTCCAGGTCGGCGGCGGAGTCCACATAGACGTGACAGTTGCCGACGCCCGTCTCGATCACCGGAACCGTCGACTGCTCGACCACCGTCTTGATCAGCGAGGCGCCACCGCGCGGGATCAGCACGTCGACCAGGCCGCGGGCCCGCATCAGCTCCTTCACCGAGTCGCGGGTGGTGGCGTCGAGCAGCTGGATCGTGTCGGCCGGAAGCCCGGCGTCGGTGACCGCTTTGCGCAGCACCGAGACGATCGCCGCGTTCGACGAGAAGGCCGAGCCGGACCCGCGCAGCAGCGCCGCGTTGCCGGACTTGAGGCAGATCCCGGCGGCGTCGGCGGTCACGTTCGGCCGGCCCTCGTAGATCATGCCGACCACGCCGAACGGCACCCGGACCTGCCGGAGCTCCAGGCCGTTCGCCAAGGTCGAGCCGCGTACCACGTCGCCGATCGGGTCGGGCAGCGCGGCGAGCTGGCGCAGCCCGTCGGCCATCGCGGCGACCCGCTCGGTGGTCAGCGTGAGCCGGTCGATCATCGCTTCGCCGATGCCGTTCTCCCGGCCGTTGGCGATGTCCACCGCGTTTGCCGCGACGATGTCGTCCGACCGCTCGACCAGGCGGTCCGCCATCAGCAGCAGCGCCTTGTCCTTCTCAGCGCGGGTCGCGCCCGCGAGGTCGATGGCCGCGATCCGGGCCGCGGCAGCCTGCTCCAGCACGCTCATGGCAAACCTTTCTAAGATCAAAAACCTGCTTGGGTACGCACTAAAGCAGCACCAAATCGCCCTAAGCAGAACCAAATCGTCCTAAAGAAGCACCAGATCGTCCCGGTGCACGACCTCTCGTTCATAACCCGGGCCGAGCGCCGCAGCCAACTCCGGAGTGGAGCGTCCGAGCAGGGCGGGCAGCTCCACCGCGTCATAGTTGACCAGACCGCGGGCGACAGGTGTGCCGGAGCCGGCGTCGACCAGGTCGACCGGATCGCCGGCGGCGAACGAGCCGTCCACCGCGGTGATCCCGGCCGGCAGCAGTGATTTGCGCCGGGCCACCACCGCGGCCACGGCACCGGCGTCCAGGTGCAGGCGACCACGCGGCGAGGTGGCGTGTGCCAGCCAGAACAGCCGGGCGGCCGGTCGCGACGACGCCGCCTGGAACAGCGTGCCGACGTCCTCGCCGGCCAGCGCCCGCGCGGCCAGCGGCGCGGCGGTCAGCACCACCGGGATGCCGAACCCGGTGGCGATCCGGGCCGCCTCGACCTTGGTGACCATGCCGCCGGTACCGACACCGGACCGGCCCGGCGTCGCGATGTTGATGCCCGACAAATCCGACTCGTCGCCGACGAAACCGATCCGCCGCGACGACGGATCCGACGGGTTGCCGGTGTACAGCGCGTCCACATCGGAGAGCAGCACCAGCAGGTCGGCGTCGGCGAGGGCGGCCACCAGCGCGGCCAGCCGGTCGTTGTCGCCGAACCGGATCTCCTCGGTCGCGACCGTGTCGTTCTCGTTGACGATCGGCAGCGCGCCGAGGTCGAGCAGTTTCCGCAGCGTCCGGTACGCGTTCCGATAATGCGCCCGCCGGGTCACGTCGTCGACGGTGAGCAGCACCTGCCCGACGGTGATCCCGTGCCGGGCGAAACCCGTCGTGTACCGCCCGATCAGCAGGCCCTGGCCCACCGAGGCAGCGGCCTGCTGGGTGGCGAGGTCACGCGGTCGCCGTGGCAGGTTCAGCGGGGACAGGCCGGCGGCGATCGCGCCGCTGGACACCAGAACCACCTCGCGGCCGGACGTCGCCAAACCGCCGAGGGTGTCGACGAGGGCGTCGATCCGCTGCTCGTCGATACCGCCCGCCGCGGTGGTCAGGGAGGACGAACCCACCTTCACCACGATCCGGCGCGCACCGGTCACCACATCTCGCACCCGGCCCATTGTGCTCGGCAGGGCGGTGTCAACCGTCGTCAGATCCCATATCTTGGCGTGTGATGACACCCGAGGAGTACGTCGAACAGGTTCTGACGCTGGTCGAGAGCATCCCGGAGGGCCGGGTCATGTCGTACGGCGGCATCGCCGACACGCTGGCCGAGCGCTCCGGCCGCAACTCACCACGTCAGGTCGGCACGATCATGGCCCGGCACGGTGGCGGTGTGCCCTGGCATCGTGTGGTGAACAGCGCCGGACGCCTGCCACCGGGGAACGAACGGGAGGCGCGGGCCCGGCTGCTCGCCGAAGGTGTTCCGATGCGCGGAGAACGCGTCCAGATGACGAAAGCCGAGTGGCAGCCGTGATGGAGAACGGACAACCCAGCAAGACCGCTTGGAGTGCCGCACGGTATCGGGCCGCACACCAGATCATCGAGCAGGGACGGATCTTCGCCGACCCTCTCGCCGTACCCATGCTCGGTGAAGCGCAAGCGGATCTCCTGGCTGACGCACCGCGGCGCGCGATGCGGCTTTTCATCGCGGCGCGGACGCGGTTCGCGGAGGACGCGATTGCCGCGGCGGTCGGGCGTGGCGTTCGTGAGCTGGTGATTCTCGGTGCGGGCCTGGACACGTTCGCCTATCGCAATCCGCACCCGGGGTTGCGCGTGACCGAGGTTGATCATCCGGACACGCAGGCCTGGAAGCGGAAGCGGCTCGCTGAGACCGGCATCGCGATCCCGGAGAGCGTGCGTTACGCCGGCGTCGACTTCGAGAAGGAGACGATCGAAATCGGTCTGGACGGTCCGGCGTTCTTCCTCTGGCTGGGTGTTGTGCCTTACCTGAGCGCTGACGGTTTCGCCGAGACGCTCGCCTTCGTCGCGGCCGGCGAGGGCAACGAGGTGGCGTTCGATTACGCGCAGTCACCGGAGCGGATGGCGGGTGCGCGCCGAGCCGCGCTGGAGGAGCGCGCCGCGCGGGTGGCGAAGCTCGGCGAGCCGTGGCTGACCTATTTCGAACCCGAAGATATCGGCGCTGACCTGCGCGAACGCGGCTTCACTGAGATCGAGGACCTGGGCCCGTCGGCGCTCGCGGCGCGCTATTTCGATCGCCCCGACGTGCCACCGGAGACGCCCGGCGGTCACGTCCTGCACGCCCGCCGCTAGCTCAGGCCGGCAGCGGCGGCGGCGGCCCGCATCTGGTATTCGAAGAAGCCGCGCCGGTCCTCGTCGACCGACTTGTTGAGCTGGCCGAACAGCTCGGCGCTGATCGCGCCGCAGAGCTGGAAGAAGCCGGCCAGCGTGTCCGCGACCACGTGCGGCGGCATGCCCGCCTGGAACGTCTCCGCGATCGGCGCGAGCTCCTGCGCGAAACTCGCGCTGATCGGTTCCCGAGCCGGGATCAAACCCCTCTGGTACGCGTCACCGAGCGTGGCCCCGAGCAGCAGGATGACCCGGGTAGCCGGCCCGATGGTGTCCTGCGGCGCCTGATAACCAGGCACCGGGCTCCCATAGATCAGCGCCCACTGATGCGGATTGACCAGAGCCCAGTCCCGGACGGCGTGCCCGGCGGCGAGCCATTTGCCAAGCGGCATCACCTGGGTCGCGGCGGCCCGATCAGCGGCGTCACCCACCTCGTTGTACGCGTCGATGATGAGCGCCGTGAGCAGCTCGTCGCGGCTGGCGAAGTACCGGTAGACCGCCGACGAGGCCATGCCGAGATCGCGCGCCACCGCCCGCAGCGAGAGGTTCGCGCCGTCGGTGGCGAGGTGGCGGCGGGCCACGTTCTTGATCTCTTCGGTCATCTCGGCCCGCACCCGGGCTCGCAGGTTCGCGGCGCTCATGCGCCCAGTGTGCCACAACGAGAGCACTGCTCTTGCAAATCTGACATGCCATGTGCGACTGTTGTTCTCGACAGAGAGCACTGCTCGCAAAGGAGATCATCGTCATGGCTCAGCATGTCGTCGTCGGTTCCGGCCCGATCGGCTCCAAGGTCGCCCTTCTCCTCGCCGACCAGGGCGAGAGCGTCCGCGTCGTCACCCGCAGCGGCCGCGGCCCGGAGCACGAGCTGATCGAGCGCGTCGCCGCGGACGCCTCCGACACCCGCCGCCTCACCGAGGTCACCGAGGGCGCCGAGGTGCTCTACAACTGCGCGAACCCGAAATACACCGAGTGGGCCAAGCTCTGGTTCCCGATGAACAACGCGATGATCGCCGCGGCCAGGTCAGCCGGCGCGGTCTACGCCATCACCGGCAACCTCTACGGATACGGTCCCCAGCCCGGCGGCCTGATGACCGAGGCCAGCCCGCTCGCCGCCACCGGCCGCAAGGGCCGCATCCGCATCAAGATGTGGCAGGACGCCCTGGCCAGCGGCGTGCGCACGATCGAGGCCCGTGGCTCGGACTACGTCGGCGCCGGCACGGCCGGGATCTTCTCCACGGTCCTGCTGCCGGCCATCCAGAAGGGCCGGCCCGCCTGGGGCCCGGCGAAAATGGACCTGCCGCACTCGTTCACCTACACCGGCGACATGGCCCGCACGCTGACCACCCTCGCCCGCGACGAGAGGGCGTACGGAAAGGCCTGGCACGTCCCGTCACCCGCGCCGATCACCATCCGCGAGATGGCCGCGCGGTATTGCGAGCTCACCGGCCAGCCGCCGCTCAAGGTGCACAGCATGCCCCGGTTCGTGATGCGCACGGCCGGCCTGGCCGTCCCGATCGCCCGCGAGCTCGCCGAGATGGACTACCAGTTCTACGCGCCGTTCGTGATGGACAGCTCGCTCACCGAGCGCACCTTCGGCCTCACGCCCACCAGCCTCGACGAGGCCCTGCGCGAGACCGCGACCGCCGCCGACGAGACCGCCGCCCGCACGATGTGATGCACCGGGAGTCAGACGATGATGCCGACGCCACCGCGGCGGGGATCACCCGCCGCGCCGGCCAGGCCCACCGCGGTCACCCCGCCGAAGTAATGGTTCAGCTCCGGCCACTCGACCACCTCCCAGCCCGCGTCGACGAGCGCCGCCAGCTCCTCCGGTGGGCAGCCCGCCTCGGCGTGCACGGTGTCCGCGACGACGTGGTACCTCGGCCGGGCGATCGCCTCCGGCACGGTCAGGTCGTCGACCAGCAGGCCGAGCAGCGTGTCCACCAGGGCGGTACGGATTCGCGACGCCCCCGCTGACCCGGCCGCCACGGCCAGCCCGCCGTCCGGGGCGATCACCACGAGCGGGCACATGTACGACGCCATCCGCCGCCCCGGCAGCAGTTCCTCGGTGAGCAGCTCACCCTCGCCGAGCATCGAGTTCAGGTTGATGCCGAGACCGGGCAGCCAGACCCCGGCACCGAGACCGAGCGTCGTGGTGATCACGCAGGCGTTGCCGTCGGCGTCGACGACGGACACGTTCGTGGTGTCGCCGAGCCGTTGCGCGCCCCGGTTGCGCAGCGCGGTGGCGACCGCGGGTGCCCGTTTCGGCCGGGACAGGTCCTCGGGCAGCGCCGCGATCGTGTCGATCGTGCGGTTGAGGTCGTGCCGGGCGAAAACCTGGTGCCCAGCCAGCAGGGCCCGGTCCACGCCGGTCGAGACGACCCGGTAACTCGCCAGGTCGGCTAGCCCGAGCGCGCCACCGGCGGCTCGGACCGAGTCGACCAGCACGGGGGCGTACTCGCCGGTGTAGAAGACGTCCGGTCCCCGCTCCGCGAGCACGTCCATCGCGGTCGCCAGCCCCGGGTGGAAGAGCAGCTCGTCGCCCTGCAGCAGCCGCCCACCGGGCTGATAGAGCTCGGCCCCGTCGCCGTACGCCAGGGCCGGCGCGCACGCCTCCAGCGTGCGGGCGTGCGCGAGCGGCAGCAGCACCCCGGTACGCGCCAGCCCGGCCGCCGGCTCCACCACCTCCGGCCAGGGCAGACGCCCCCAGCGCCGGTGCACCTCGCCGAGCCCGGCCGGTACGCCGGGGACCGCGACGCTCGCACCACCGATCGAGTACGTCTGTGGCAGCCCGCCGAAGAACACGTCGACCGCGACCATCGGCTCGGCCTTGCGATCGCCGTCGAGTCCGGGCACCGCGACGAAGAAGTCGAGACAGGTGACCTCACCGGTACGCGCATCGAAGTAGGTGGCGAACCCGCCGCCGCCCAGTCCGGTGTAGACCGTTTCGGCGACGCAGCACGCCAGAACCGCACCGACCGCGGCGTCCGCGGCGGACCCTCCGGCCTCCAGGATCCGCACCCCGGTGCGGGCGGTCGCCGGGTGGCTCGCGGCGACGCCGGCCGCAACGCTTTTCATGCGGCGAGCGTAGGCGGCAGAGGCCGATCATGGTTACGATGCGCGTCGATGACGACACCTGGTCCCTCTCCCGTGTTACCCCGGACGGGCGTACTCCCACGCGGAGTTTTGGCTGGATATGCCCTGGGCTCCTTGGTTACCGGCGCCTTCGGCACGGTGCCCGGTTTGCTTCTTCTGCCTTATCTGACCGATACGCTCGGTGTTGCGGCGGGTGTCGCCGGACTACTCGTGTTGCTGCCGAAGGCCTGGGACGTTCTGGTCAATCCGGTCGCCGGCCGGATCTCCGACCGGCGCGGTTCGCGACGCCCGTTCCTGCTCATCGCCGGTCTGCTGCTGAGCGTGCTCTTCGCCGCGATCTTCCTGGCGCCGTTCGGCGGCAGCGCGGCCTCCGGTGCGTACGTCGCTGTCGCGTTCCTCGCGGCCGCCACCGCGTACGCGTTCTTCCAGGTCCCCTACGTCGCGATGCCCGCCGAGCTGACCGACGGTTACGCGGAACGCACCCGCCTGATGACCTGGCGCGTCGCCGTCCTGGCCCTCGCGATCCTGATCTCCGGTGCACTCGCGCCGCTGGTCGTCGACCTCACCGGCGGCGGCCGCGAAGGACACCGGTGGTCCGGCGCCTTCGTCGGCGCACTCATCGTCGTGGGCACGCTTGCGACATTCTTGGGTACGCGCAAAGCAGACGTTCGTACGGCCGCTGAATCCGAGCCCAGCCTGCGTGCCCAGCTGCGGGTGGCCTCCGGGAACCGTCCGTTCCGCGTGCTGCTGATCTGTTTCGTGGTGCAATCCGCCGGTATCGGGACGATGCTGGCCGGTGTCCAGTACTTCGCCGACCACGTGCTCTTCCAGGCCTCCGGCGCGACGTTCCTGTTCGCCGCGTTCGTCGGCCCGGCCCTGCTCGTGATGCCACTGTGGACGGCGGTCGGCAACCGCTGGGGCAAGCTCCGCTCGCTGATCGTCTCGTCGCTGCTGTTCGCGGCCGGCGCCCTGCTGCTGCTCGCCTCGCCGGCCCTGCCGCCGCTCGCGGTCTACCTGATCGTCGCGGTGATCGGCGCCGGGTACGCGGGCCAGCAGGTGTTCGCCCTGTCGATGCTGCCGGACTGCATCGCGTACGACACCGAACGCACCGGCCGCCGCCAGGCCGGCGTCTTCACCGGCCTGTGGACCGCGGGGGAGACCCTCGGCCTGGCGCTCGGCCCCGGCATCTACGCGGCGCTGCTGCAGATCTCCGGGTACGCCTCCTCGGCCACCGGCGAGGCCGCCACCCAGAGCGACAGCGCCCGCCTCGGCGTCCTGCTCGGTTTCACCGTCGTCCCGGCGACCCTGGTCGGTGCCGCACTGGTGCTCCTCCGCGGATATCAGGAGAGGATGAAAGCGTGATCGACGCGCTGCCCGAGAAGGGCGTCCCCGCCGAGCAGGTCCTCGCCGAGTTACGTGAGCTGCGCGGCTCCGACCTGCCGACGCACGGCGGGCGGCTCTTCGCGTACGTCTACGACCCGGCGCTGGACGGCCTGGACGAGCTGGCCCGCGCCGCGCACGCGATCTCGTCGCACGTCAACGGCCTCGACCCGACGGCGTTCCCGTCGCTGCTCGCCATGGAGAACGCACTGGTCGGCGCGGCGGCCCGGCTGCTCGGCGGCTCAGACGGCACGGTCGGCAGCGTCACCAGTGGCGGCACCGAGTCGCTGATCCTCGCGGTGAAAGCGGCCCGCGACGCCCACCCCGAGATCTCGTCACCTCGCCTGGTGATCCCGTCCACGGCTCATGCCGCGTTCGCCAAGGCCGCGCACTACCTACGGGTCGAGCTTGATGTCGTACCGACGAAGGGTTTGAAAGCGGACCCGCAAGCGATGGGCGCGGCAGTCAGGCCGGAGACCGTCCTGGTCGCGGCCTCGGCCCCGTCGTACGCACACGGCGTGGTCGACCCGATCCCGGAGATCGCGGCGCTGGCGGCGGAGCGCGGCGTGCGTTTCCACGTCGACGCCTGCTTCGGCGGCTGGATCCTGCCCTACCTGCGCCGGCTCGGCGCCGACCTGCCCGATTTCGATCTGTCGGTCCCGGGCGTCACGAGCATCTCGGTCGACCTGCACAAGTACGCCTACGCGCCGAAGGGCGTCTCGGTCCTGCTGCACCGCGACGAGGCGCTGCGCAGGCCGCAGTACTTCGCCTACGCGGACTGGCCCGGCTACACGATGATCAACCCGATCATCTCGTCCACCCGCTCCGGCGGCCCGATCGCCGCCGCGGTCGCGACGCTGCGCTCGATCGGCGACGCCGGCTACCGAGACCTGGCCGTCTCCGTCCAGGAAGCGGTAAGCATCCTCGCCGCCGCCGTGACCGAAACTGACGGCGTGCGTCTGTACGCGCCGGCGGAGACCAGCGTCGTCTGCCTGGCGTCCGACGGCGTCGACCTGTTCGTGCTGGCCGACGAACTGGCCGCGCGCGGCTGGCACACCCAGCCCCAGATGGCGTACGGCGACTTCCCCCCGACCATCCACCTGACCGTGACAGCCTCGGTGCGAGCAACCGCCCCGTCCTTCGCGGCCGACCTGAAGTCCGCGGTCTCATCGGCGAGAGCCCGCGGCCCGGTGGAGATCCCGCAGCTGCCACCCCTGACCCCCGAAATGATCACCCCAGAGCTGATCGCGTCCCTGGCCGAGGGCCTGGGCCTGGGCGGCGGCGACTTCTCCCAGATGGCAGCGGTGAATTCAATCCTGAACGCCGCCCCGCCGGCCTTACGCGAGGCACTCCTGACCGGCTTCCTCAGCCTCCTACAACGCCCGACTGCGTTATGACGCAATGATTGCGTCATAACGTCATCTGTCGGATCCGGACTCCGTGCTGGAGGTGGCCCGCACGCCGATGACCCTGGCCGAGCCTTACGCGGTAGGTTGACCGGATGGCCCTTCCTGGAGTGCTCGGTGAGCCGATCCGGTTCGTGCTGAACTGGGGGCGCCGTTACTCCCTGTGGGTGTTCAACTTCGGTCTGGCCTGCTGCGCCATCGAGTTCATCGCCTCCAGCATGGCCCGGCACGACTTCATGCGGCTCGGTGTCATCCCGTTCGCGCACGGTCCGCGCCAGGCCGACCTCATGGTCGTCTCCGGCACGGTCACCGACAAGATGGCCCCGGCGATCAAGCGGCTGTACGACCAGATGCCCGAGCCGAAATACGTGATCTCGTTCGGCTCCTGCTCGAACTGCGGCGGACCCTACTGGGACTCATATTCGGTCACCAAGGGCGTCGACCAGATCATCCCGGTCGACGTCTACGTCCCGGGCTGCCCGCCCCGTCCGGAAGCACTGCTGCACGGCATCCTCAAACTCCAGGAAAAAATCGCCGCCGAGCAGTCCGGCGTCGGCGGCGTCCCCCGCCCCGACGCCCTGGCCCTCACCGCCCCACTGGTCAAGCCACCCCTCTGAAACGGCGCTGTCCAAGCAGCCGTTCGAGCGCACAACCAGCGAATCTTGAGCGATATCGCACAGCAGGCTGTAGAAAATCGCCCAAGATCCCGAGCGCGGCCGGCCCTGAGCGCGGCCGGCCCTGAGCGCCCGAGCGCCCGCCCGCAGCGCGTCGCCCGCGACCCGCCCGTAGTCCCTGGACCGGGGGTCCGAGGGGAACCGCAGCCCCAGATCGCGTAGACCCGACGAGAGTGTGTCGACTTCGGGTTCGATACGCCCCCAAATTCGACACGCACACCGGGACTTTCGTGTCTGTGTCGACTTCGGGCTCGCTGCGCGCCCTAGTTCGACACGCACGCCGTGATGTGCCTGTCTGTGTCGACTTCGGGTGCGATACGCGCCCTAATTCGACACGCACCGGTGTGGGCTCCGCGGCACGCTGGCCTCAGCCATGCTGCCCGGGAATCCGGACCCGATCACTGGGCGACCGAGCTACTGACGACCCGGCCAGTGGGCGAGCCGTAGCTCAGATAGGTCATCGGGCTCTTATGAGATGTCTGAGCGACGGCTGAGCGGCACGAGCCGTAGGCCAGACATGTCATCGCAGCCTCATGACATGTCTGAGCGACGGCTCGCCCCCGTGACGACGAGGCCTGCGACGGCAGCGCACGCCGGGGCCAACGGGTCAGTTGAGGCAACCGTGACAGCCATCTGGGGCGGTGCCGCGCCCGGAATCCCCCAAAATGCGTGCCGCGCTCCCTACAGCCGCGCCCCCACACGCACCCTTGGCAGCTGTCTTTACCGGGTGACTCCGTCCAGGATCTCGCGGGCGCCCTGGCGCAGCAAAGCCGCCGCCACCGACGTGCCCAGCACGATCGGATCCGTCGCCCACTCGTGGGCGTCCAGGACGGTCTTGCCGTCCAGACTGATCACGCGGGCTCGCAGGCCGATCCGGCCGTCCGGTTCGATGCGGGCGTAACCGGCGATCGGGGAGTGGCAACTGCCCTGGAGGATGTGCAGCATCCAGCGCTCGGCCTCGGTCTCCAGCTGGGTCCGCCGGTCGCCGAGCGCCTCGGCCAGCTCCCGGGTGACCGCGTCGTCGTCGCGGCACTGCAGGACCAGCGTGCCGGAGCCGACCGCCGGCACGAACGTGTCAACGTCGATCGGGTGGGTCATCCGGTGCTGCTCGCCGATGCGGTCGAGGCCGGAGACGGCCAGGAGCAGCGCGTCGTACTCCCCGGCGTCCAGTTTTGCGAGGCGGGAATTGGCATTCCCGCGAATCGGCACCGCGGTCAGGTGCGGGAAGTGCAACGAGAGCTGCGCGATCCGGCGTACGGCAGAAGTGCCCACCCTCGAGCCGGCCGGAAGCTCGGAGAGCGAGGCGCCGCCGGGGTGGATCAGGCAGTCCCGGACGTCGTCGCGGGTCAGGTACGCCGCGAGCACCGTCCCGGCCGGCGCCGGCCGGTCGCCGGGCACGTCCTTGACGCAGTGCACGGCCAGGTCGGCCCGGCCGTCCAGCAGCGCCTGGTCGACCTCCTTGGTGAACGCGCCCTTGCCACCGAGGTCGGCGAGCGAGCCCTGCCATCGGTCGCCGCTTGTCGACAGCGGCAGCACCTCGACGGTCACCTCGGGGCGCCGCTCGGCGAGCAGCCGGCGGACCCGTTCGACCTGGGCGAGAGCCATCGGCGAGGACCGTGTTCCGATACGCAGCAAGCGTGAAGCGGACATAGCGGAAAGGGTAGCCCTCCGATGGCCTCGGGTGAGTACCGTGATCGGACATGGGCTCTGAGTCTTCCGCTGCCCGATCGAGGGCGGATTTCATCATCGACGTGCTGACCCGCGAGTTCGGTGAGTTGATCGCGATCGACCCCGCGGCGTTTCGTCGCAAATTCCGGAAGATGGCAGCGTCGCCGTTCGCGTTCTATCGGGGCAGTGCCTCGCTCTTCTACGCGGACCTCACCGGCGACTACCGCGACGACAGCTACCTCGACGAGCGCACCAGCCGGGTGTGGATCCACGGTGACCTGCACGCCGAGAACTTCGGCACCTACATGAACTCCTCCGGCCACCTGGTCTTCAACGTCAACGACTTCGACGAGGCGTACGTCGGCCCGTACAGCTGGGATCTGAAGCGGTTCGCGGCGAGCGTGGCCCTGATCGGATACTCCAAGGCGCTCTCCGACGACAGCATCACGGCGCTGGTCACCACGTTCGCTGGGTCGTACCTCACCGAGCTGCGGGCGATCGCGCACGGCGGCGACGACGCGATCGGCTCGATCACCCTGGAGAACGCGGACGGTGTGCTGCGCCGGGTGTTGCAGGAGGCCCGGCTGAACACCCGGGTCGACCTGCTCGCGGGCCAGACCACGATCGACGACTACGAGCGGCGGTTCTCGCTCGGTGACGGCGTCTACGACGTTGACGACAACACCGGGGACCGGGTCCGTGCCGCGTTCCAGCAGTACCTGAGCACGCTGCCGGACCAGAGCCGGCCGGTGTCCACGAACATCAAGGACATCAAGCTGCGCAAGGGTGTCGGCATCGGGTCGGCCGGCCTGCCGTCGTACAACATGCTGCTCGAAGGCCACACCGAGGCGCTTGAGAACGACGTGATCATCTACATGAAGCAGGCGCAGGTGCCGGCCGTCGCCCGCTGGATCGACGACGACCGGGTCCGGTCGTACTTCAAGCACCAGGGCCACCGGACCGCCGAGTCGCAGCGGGCCTTGCAGGCGCACGCCGACCCGTGGCTCGGCTTCACCGAGCTGGACGGTGTCGGCCAGCTGGTCGCCGAGGTCTCCCCGTACGCCGCCGACCTGGACTGGTCGGACGTGAACGAGCCGGAGGAGCTGTCCGGGGTGATTGCCGACCTGGGCCGCGCGGTGGCCCGGATGCACTCGGTCGCCGACGACGAGTCCAGCCATGACCTGGTCGACTTCTCCACCGAGGAGGCGATCGTCGCGGTGATCGACTCCGACGAGGCCGGTTTCGTACGCCACCTGGTCGAGTTCGCGCACAAGTACGGTGACCAGGCCCGCGAGGACCACCAGGACTTCGTCGACGTCTTCCGCAACGGCCGCCTTCCCGGCCTCTGAGAAAGGCCGCTCGAACGACGAAAGGCTCAGCCCGCCTCGGCGATGGAGACGGCCGCGGCACTGCGGCCGATCGCCGTTCGGTCGGGCGTGATCGTGGTGCGCAGGCTCTTCCCCGGCGGGGTGTAGCGCAACTCCCACTTCGCCGGGCTGGTCAGGGTGCACGGCACGTCGATCCGGTCGGCGAACGTCTCGTTCTCGTCGACCGGCCCGACGGTGAGGGTCAGCGAGCCGAATCCCACGCAAGCCACCGTGATCACTTGTTCGACCGGGCGTACCGGCAGCTGGGCGCCGTCGGCGCCATCCAGGAAGGTCGACTGCATGGTGTGCCATTGCTTCGGCAGCACCGACTCGGCGGCCTTCTGATATCGGATCCGGTCGTCCTGGCTGAGCTGCAGGAGATAGCCGAAAGCGGCCTCGCCCGGCTCGACCCCGACGCCGGTCACCTCGACGGACACCATGCCGCTCGGCTGCGGCACGGTCAGCAGCGTCTCCGTGGTGAGCTTCTGGGTCACGCACGGATGGTCGTACGTCGTACTGATCGGCGATTTCCCGACCGCTGTGGTGTGCACCGCGACGGCCACGTCACCGGAGCCGAAGCAGGTCACCGGCATTTCGTACGTTCCGCCGAGCAGCTCGTGCCGCGAGGTGACCATCTCGGGCCCGATGTAGGTGAAGGTCTTGCCGGACCGCATCGCCTCCTCGCCGGCGTTCAGGAACCCGGCCACCTTCTCGGCGAGAACGGCCTGGCTGTAGTGCTCGGGCTCAGGCGCTTCCTGGTTAAAAGATGACTGCCCGCCACCCGGCCGGACCACGATCCCGATCAGGCCGGCGATCATCAGCACCGCGACCACCGCGGAGATGGACGAGAGAGCGGCCTGCCGACGCCGGGCTGCCCGCCGCAGCGTCGCGGCACCGGGTGGCCGGACCGTGGGCAGGGTTTCGGCGCGCAGGTCAGCGAAGAGTTCTTCGAACCGGTCGGTCATCACGCACCTCCGGTGCTGTCGGTCAGGTCGAGCTGGGTGGCGAGCGCGGCACGCCCCCGATGCAGCCAGGACTTCACCGTTCCGGCCGCCACGCCTTCCCGGCGGGCGATCTCCGCCACCGGCAGATCACCGAGGTAGTGCAGCACCAGCGCCCGGCGATGCGCCGCCGGCAACGCGGCGAGTGCGGCCACGAGCGCGACCCGGTCCGGGTCGGGGCCTTCTGCCTGCGGCTCGATCCGTCGCTGCTTACGCAGAAAACTCAGCGAGGTACGCGCTTTGCGCCACCGGCTGACCGCCAGGTTCCAGGCGACCCGGCGGATCCAGGCGACCGGATCGTCGTACCCGGCGACGCTGTTCCACCGGACCAGGGCGCGGTAGAACGCCTCCTGGACCACGTCCTGCGCTTCCTGCCGGTCACCGAAGTACGCGTACAGCTGCACGGTGAGATCGGCGTAGTGCGCGGCGTACACCTCGTCAAAGGATGGGCGCACGGCGGTCAGCGTCTCCGATCCATATCCGGCGATGGCTGTCACGGCCACAACACGCCGCGCCCCGGCGGCCGGTTGCACCCGGCCGCCGGAGATTCTCACCGGATGTGCAGCGCCCACCCGGTCTCGGCCACTTCCGAGGGCGGCGCTTCGTATCGGCTCCAGAACTCCACGTTCTTGCCGAGCGCGCCGGGCACCTCGAAGTTCTTCCGCCGCGGTGGCCAGGAGCATTGGACCGAGTGCTCGGCGAGAATCTTTCCGGTGCCGCCGCGGCGGATCTGGAGAGCGTAGGTGCCTTCGCCCCGGCAGGCCAGCGCGAGCGTGTAGCGCTCATCGGCCGGGAATTCGGCATCCTGGCCACCCAAGTGGAACTTGCCGTCGAAGGGTTCGTCCTCCGGGGCGCCGCCGCCGGCCCGCACGGTCGTGGGCGCTTCGAAATTCACGCCGAGAGCCTTGTCGACGCTGGCCGTCTCGTCGTCGGGAGCCAGAGGCGCATCACCGTCGCCGGTGAGCCGGAACGCGTAGCCGGCCTTCTCGACGGCGCTCTTCGTCCCCTCCAGCTCGAACGTCAGCTCGGGCAGAGTGTTCGCGTTGATCTTGCGGGTGATCGGGGATGGATCGGCGCTGCAGGGGACCTTTACGCGTACCAATTCTTTGTCTTTGAAGGTGTTGTTCCGGTCGCCCGAAACGTCGCCTGTCACCACCAGGGTGAATTGGCCGGTGCCGGCGCAGGCCACCGTGAGGGTGAGCCGGGTCAGGTACACCCGCTTCTGGATGTCGATCGGCTGAACCGGTCCGACCTGCTCAAGAGCGGGCTGGTCGGTCCTGATCCTCTGGTAGGCGACTCTCGCGAGCCGTTCCGCGGCACTGAAGGAAGGCGCCGGAGAAGCCGTCGGAGAAACCGCCGGCAGGACCGGAGCCGCCGCCGGCCCGCGGATCAGGGAGAACCCGCCGACGATCGCCACGAGCACCGCACACCCCACCGCCACCGCACCGGTCACCCGGCGCCGCCGAACCGTCCGCCGCGCTGCCGCAGCCCCCGGCGGCCGGATCTCGCGGACCGCCGACTCCCGCAGGTCGGCGAGGAGTTCATCCAGCATGTCGGTCACAGCGACACCCCCTTCAGCGTGATGGCGAGCGCGGCACGTCCCCGGGACAGCCAGGATCGGACGGTCCCCTCGGCGACCCTCTCGCGCGCCGCGATCTCGGCGACCGGCAGGTCAGCGAGGTAGTGCAGGACGATGGCCCGCCGCTGCGTGGGCGGCAGCGTCGCGAGCGCGGCCAGCAGCGCGACGCGCGATGGGTCGGGCCCGTCGGTCTGTGGTTCGGCCGGACGCTGCCGGCTCAGGAAGTTCAATGCGGTACGCGCCCGGCGCCACCGGCTGACCGCCAGGTTCCAGGCGACCCGGCGGATCCAGGCGACCGGATCGTCGTACTCGGCGATGCTGTTCCACCGGGCCAGAGCGCGGCAGAACGCCTCCTGAGCGACGTCCTGAGCCTCCTGCCGATCGCCGAAGTACGCGTACAGCTGCACAGCGAGGTCCGTGTAGTGCGCGGCGTAGACCTCGTCGAACGAGGGCGGGTCGTCTCGGGCGTTGATGGGTGTCTCCGGTTCGACGATGGCGGTCACGAGGAATACACGCCTGTGCCCGGCGGAACGTTGCGAAGCCTTCGAGGACCATAGGATGTGGCCCATGACGCCCGAAGAGGTCGGTGACCGCCTGGTCGCCCTGCTCACGACGGACGAGCCCTCGGGCACCGTCACGGCCGGTGTCTCCGGTGGTGGGCCGGGGCACGCCCGCGCCGTGGTCGACGTGTCGGCGGCCCGCTGGTGGCACGCCGCTCAGGTGGCCCTCGACCCGGGTGCGATCGGCTGCGACTTCTTCGACTGGCTCTCCGCCGTGGACGAGCTGGACGAGGGGCTCACCGTGGTGGCCCACCTCTGGTCGACGCGACGCAAGCACGGGGTGCTGCTGCGCGCCCGGGTTCCGCGTACCGATTCGGAGATCGAGTCGCTCGTGGACCTCTATCCGGGCGCCGCGTGGCACGAGCGTGAGACGCACGAGATGTTCGGCATCACCTTCGCCCGCCACCCTGACCTGCGCCCGCTGCTGTTGCCGCCGGGGTTCGAGGGGCATCCGCTGCGCAAGGAGTTCGTGCTGGCCTCGCGGGTGGCCAAACCGTGGCCGGGTGCGAAGGAGCCGGGCGAGTCGGAGGCCGGCACCGCAAAACGCGCACCGATGCGCCCGCCGGGTGTCCCCGACCCGAACGAGTGGGGACCAAAAGCACGGGAGGCCACCTGATGCCGCTCTGGCTCGACCTGCTGATCCGGGTCGTCGCCGTGATGGCCGCCTTCCTGGTCCTGCCGCTTGTTGTCGGGCAGGCCGAGCACAAGGTGATGGCGCACATGCAGGGCCGGCTCGGCCCGATGTACGCCGGCGGCTTCCACGGCTGGGCGCAGCTCGTCGCCGACGGGGTGAAGTTCGTACAGAAGGAGGACGTCACTCCACGGGACGCGGACCGTGTCGTCTTCCGGCTCGCTCCGATCGTGGCGCTGTTCCCGTACCTGGTGGTGCTCTTGATGGTGCCGCTCGGACCCGGCGGCCTGGTCGCCCAGAGCTTGGACATCGGGTTGTTCCTGGTCCTGGCGGTGCTCGGGATCGGCGTGGTGGCCGTGCTGATGTCGGCGTGGTCGTCGGCGAACAAGTACAGCCTGCTCGGCGGCGTTCGCGGCGCCGCCCAGCTGCTCGGTTACGAGCTGCCGCTGGTGCTGTCGGCGGCAAGCGTCGCGATGGCGGCGGGCACGCTGAGCCTGCCCGGCATCGTCGAGGCGTGGCGTCCGTGGTGGCTGATCTGGCAGGCGCCGGCCGCGCTGGTCTTCTTCATCGCCGGCCTCGCCGAGATCCGCCGCCCGCCGTTCGACATGCCGATCGCCGACTCCGAGCTGGTCTTCGGGTACATGACCGAGTACACCGGGCTGCGCTTCGCGTTCTTCCTGCTCGCCGAATACGTGGGCATCGTCGTGATCGCCGCCCTGACCACTGTGTTGTTCCTGGGCGGCTGGCACGGCCCGAACCCGGATCAGCTGGGCTGGCTCTGGACCATGCTGAAGGTCTTCGCCCTGTCCTTCGTGATCATCTGGATCCGGGTGAGTTACCCGCGCTTGCGCGAGGACCAGCTGCAACGCCTCTGCTGGCTGATCCTGGTCCCGACCGCCCTGGCCCAGCTGGTCCTGACCGTAGCGGTGAAATCCCTGACCTAGCGCAGGTGGCGGGGCGTCAGCCGTTCGATCGGGATGTCGATCGGCCACGGCTCCACGGTGCGGATCCGGGCGTCGAAGAGCTCGACCGGAAGGTAGACCCCGGACTCCGGGTCCAGCTTCTGCGCGTGCACGACGATCCCGTTGGTCGTCTCGATCCGCCAGTAGTAGGGGATCCCCGCGGAGGCGTAGAGCGCAGGCTTGGTGACCCGGTCCATGGCGAGCGACGTCGGCGACACGATCTCGACGGCGAGGATGATCTCTTTCGGGGTGTAATAACGCCCGCGGCGCTGGGCCGCTTCGTCCGTCGCCACCTGCACGTCCGGAATGAACGACCGGGTCGGACTGAGCCTGATCTCCACGCCCTGCGTCACCTGAAGGTCATTCGGACAGCTCTCTTCGAGTGCGACACCGAGGCGCATGGCGATGATTTGATGAATATCTGTGGGGGAGGGTGACACGAGCAGCACTCCATCGAGCAACTCGCGGCGCAAGCCGTCATCGGGTAGATCTTCAAGATCTTCAGTGGTCCAGCCGCCAGCGCGCGGGAACTCGATCGCAGCGGTCATAGCGGCCTCCGGGGAAGGGGTCATGTCACCCGTCCCACCGACGGTACCCGAAAAACCGGCGAGCCCGAGGTCGCGTCACCCGCCCGGAGCGGGCAGGATATGCCCTTGTGACTGATAACGGCGACCGCGACGTGCCTGGCAAGGGACTGCTCGACGGGCTTGCGGTCACCTTCAAGACGATGACCAAGCGGTCCACCACCCAGCAGTACCCGGACGTCCAGCCCGATCTCCCCCCGCGCTCCCGCGGCGTGATCGCGCTCTCCGAGGAGAACTGCACGGTCTGCATGCTCTGCGCTCGCGAGTGCCCGGACTGGTGCATCTACATCGACTCGCACAAGGAAGAGGTCGTCGTCCCCGGCGCCGCGCGCTCCCGCCAGCGCAACGTGCTCGACAAATTCGACATCGACTTCGCCCTCTGCATGTACTGCGGCATCTGCATCGAGGTCTGCCCGTTCGACGCGCTGCACTGGACGCCCGAGTTCGAATACGCCGAAACCGACGTCCTCTCCCTGCTGCACGACAAGAACCGGCTGGGTGAATGGATGCGCACGGTTCCTCCGCCGCCGGCTCACGACGTGCTCGGCGAGCCGAGCAAAGAGGAGGCCACCGCGGCACGCAAGGCCGCGGGCCCCGGCGCGGCCACTGCGGCCAAGACCTCAAGACCTTCTTCGGTACGCACGACGAGCCCCCCAACCGCAGGTCCGGCCCCCGACCGGGCCCCCGGCTCAGGCGCGAACCCGGAGCGGGAGCAGTGACCGTCTCCGACGTGCTGCTTCTCGCGCTCGGTGCCCTCGCGGTGGGTTCCGGCACGCTCGTGGTGACCAGCAAACACCTGGTCCGGGCCGGGCTCTACCTGGTGGTGAGCCTCGGCGCGATCGCCGGCCTCTACCTGGTCCTCGGCGCCGAGCTGGTCGCCTGGGTGCAGGTCCTCGTCTACGTCGGCGCGGTGGTCGTGCTGCTGCTGTTCGCGGTGATGCTGACCCGAGCGCCGATCGGCCCGTCCGCCGACCTGGACCGCCCGGTCTTCCCAGCCGCCCTGATCGGCGGCGGTGTCGGCCTGGGCCTGGCCGGCCTGTTCGCCGACGCGTTCCACTGGGTCCGTTACCCGGAGCCGGAACCGGGCACCGCCGAGCGGGTCGGCGAGCAGATCTTCGGCGCCTGGGTGCTGCCGTTCGAGGTGCTGTCGATCCTGCTGCTCTCCGCCCTGGTCGGCGCGATCGTGCTGTCCCGCCCCGACATCGGCGCGCGACAGGCAGAGCCGGAGCCCGAGCCGGAGCCGGCGACAGAGCCCGAAACGGAGGACGCCTGACATGCACGTGGTCATTCCGTACGTGGTCGGCGCTCTCCTGTTCGGCCTGGGCGTTTACGGCGTGCTGCGCCGGCGGAACGCGATCCTGGTGCTGATGGCGGTCGAACTGATGCTCAACGCGGTCAACCTGATCTTCGTGACCGCGGACGTCAGCCTGCGATCCGCCCTGGAAGGTGTCGTCATCGAGGCGTGGGCCAACCCGGGTGCGGCCGCACCCGGCACCGGCGGCGTCTTCACCCTCTTCGTGATCGTGCTGGCCGCCGCCGAGGTGGGTGTCGGGCTCGCGATCGTGCTGCAGTACTACCGGATGCGTAACGCCGTGATCACCGATGACGTGCGGCTGGACGCCGAAGAGGAACGGATCGCCGGGTGAGCGTCGACGTCGCCGGGCCGCTGCTTCCACTCGTACCCCTGCTCTGTGGCCTGCTCGGACTCCTGCTGCCGCCGGGCGACGGACAGGGACCACGCAGAAAGATCGCCGCCGCCCTCGGCATCGCCGGGGCGGCAGCGGCGCTGGCCCTCGCGATCCGGCTGCTGTTCTGGCAGGGCGACCCGTTCGAGACCGGGCTGGAGATCGTCAGTTTCGGCGACAGCCTGAACAGCCCGCTCGCGGTCAGTTTCGGCGTCGCGATCAACCCGGCCGTGGTCTACGTGGCGCTCGCGGTCAGCCTGGTCGCGCTGCTGGTGCAGATCTACTCGGTCACCTACCTGCACGACGACCCGCGGTACGCGCCCTACGCCGCCCAGATCAGCCTCTTCACCGGCGCGATGCTGCTGGTGGTGACGAGCCACGACCTGATCTTCATGCTGATCGGCTGGGAGGTGATGGGCGCCTGCTCCTACCTGCTGATCGGCCACGATCGGCGGCTGCCGGAAGCGCCCGCCGCCGCGGTGAAGGCCTTCCTGGTCACCCGGGTGGGTGACGTCGGCTTCCTGCTCGGCATCGCCGTGCTGATCACCCAGGCCGGCAGCGCCCGGATCTCCGACGTGCTGACTTTCCCCTACGACGCCGGCACGCTGACCGCGGCACTGCTGCTGATCCTGGCCGGGGTGGCCGGCAAGAGCGCCCAGTTCCCGCTGCACACCTGGCTGCCGGACGCGATGGCCGGCCCGACCCCGATCTCCGCCCTGATCCACGCCGCCACGATGGTCGCGGCCGGCGTCTACGTGGTCTTCCGGCTGTACCCGCTCTTCGAACAGTCGCCGGCCACCCTCGCGGTGCTCGGCGTGATGGCCGCGATCACGATTCTGCTCGGCGCGCTCGCCGCGACCGCGCAGGACGACCTGAAACGGGTGCTGGCCTGGTCGACGGTCTCCCAGATCGGTTACATGACCGCCGCGCTGGCCGTCGGCTCGCCCGCCGCCGCGCTGTTCCACCTGCTCACCCACGCCGCGTTCAAGGCGTTGCTCTTTCTCGCGGCCGGCGCGGTGATCCACACGGCCGGCACCGGGTTCCTGTCCCGGATGGGTGGCCTGCGCGCGCACATGCCGGTGACGTTCGCGTCGTTCGTGATCGGCCTGGGCGCGCTCGCCGGGCTGCCACCGCTCGCCGGTTTCTGGTCGAAGGAGACCGTGCTGACCGCTGCCGCGCACGCCACCGAGGGCAGCGAAGCTGTTCCGGTCTGGGCCGGTTGGGTGGTCTGGCTCGCCGCGCTGCTCGCGGTCGGGATCACCGCCTGGTACGCGACCCGCCTGCTGCTCCGAGCCTTCTTCGGCGTCTCCCGCGCACACGGTCCGGACGGGCCGGCCTGGGAGATCGGTTTCGACGATGCCCGCTATCAGCCTCCGTCGACGCCGCACGACCCGCCGTGGGCCATGCGCGGGCCTCTTCTCGTGCTGCTCGTCCCGTCGGCGTTACTCGGCCTTGCCGCCTACGCGCCCGGTTTCCGTACCTCGCTGGAGCTCGAAGACCCGCACCTCGGTGTCGCGGTCGCCCTGCCGATGCTGCTGCTCGTCACCGGCGCCGTCTCGGCGTGGTGGATCTGGTGGGCGGTTCCCGGCGTCGACCCGGCACTGGCGCTGGGCCGGGCCCGCCCGCTCTTCGCGGCCGGCTTCCACCTGGACGCCGTCCAGCACCGGCTCGTGGTCGTGCCGGTGCGGGTGCTGGCCCGCTTCTTCACCGCCGCCGACGAGCATGTCGTCGACGCCGCGGTGATGGGCGCGGGCGAGGGGACCCGGAACCTCGGCGGAGTCTTCGCCGAAGGACACCGGGTGGCGTTGCCGGCGGCGGCTCTGCTGGTCTGCCTGGGCGCTCTGGTGCTCGGCATCGTCGCGTGGGTGGGAGCGCTGGCCTGATGGATGCCGCCCAGATCCTCTTGATCGCGCTGCTGGCCGTCCCGGCCGTCGGGGCGGTCGCCGTTCTCGCCGTTCCGGCCCGCCGGGATCGCGCCGCCCGGGTTCTCGCGACCGGGCTGGCCGGCGTCACGTTCCTGCTGACGCTGGCCCTGCCGGTGGCGGCGCCCCGGGAGTTCGGCTGGTTCTCCTACGGACCCGTGCCGGCACTGATCCCGTGGGTGCGGGTCCAGGCCGACTGGGTGCCGTCGCTCGGGCTGCAATTCCACCTCGGTGTCGACGCGATCTCGTACCCGCTTGTGGTGCTTACCGGGCTGCTTACGGTGCTGTGTTGTGCGTACACGGTCAAAAAGGTCCCGGAAGGTGGCGCCGGGCGCACCCTGGCCGCGTTGCTCCTGGTTCTGGAAGTCGGCGTCCTCGGCACTTTCCTGGCGCTGGACCTGATCCTTTTCTTCATCTTCTTCGAGGTCGTCCTGCTGCCGATGTTCGCGGTGATCGCCGGCTGGGGCGGACCGGAGCGGCGAGCGGCGGCCCGCAAGTTCGTCCTCTACACGCTGGCCGGCTCGGTGCTGCTGCTGATCGGCGTGGTGACCGTGGTGTCGCAGACCGGCAGCGGCGACCTGACCGGCTCGTTCGACCTGAGCCGGAACACGCAGTGCCTGGTCTTCGCCCTGCTCGCGGTGGCTTTCGCGATCAAGGCGCCGCTCTGGCCGCTGCACACCTGGCTGCCCGACGCACACACCGAGGCGCCCACTGTCGGCTCGGTGATCCTGGCCGGGGTACTGCTCAAGATGGGCACCTACGGACTGATCAGAGTCGGTCTCGGCGTAGCGCCGCAGGGCGCCGAATGGGCCTCTCCGGTCCTCGGTGTCCTGGCCGTCGTCGCGATCATCGCCGGTTCGCTGATCTGTCTGCGGCAGCGCGAGCTGAAACGGCTGATCGCGTACTCCAGCGTCGGCCACATGGGCTTCGTCCTGCTCGGCATCGCCACCCTGACGGTCACCGGCATCCAGGCCGCGCTGATCGGCAACGTGGCGCACGGCCTCATCACCGGCCTGCTGTTCTTCCTGGTCGGCACGATCAAGGACCGCACCGGCACCGGCTCCCTCGACCAGCTCAGCGGCCTGCGCGAACAGGCACCGCGCCTGGCCGGCCTGCTTGGCTTCGCCGCGATCGCGTCGCTCGGCCTGCCGGGTCTGGCCGGTTTCTGGGGTGAGGCGTTCGCGGTGGTGGCCGCGGTCCAGGCCGGCGGCCCGTTCTGGGTCACCCTCGCCGTGATCGCCGCCTGCGGCGGCGCCCTCACCGCCGCCTACTTCCTGCGCCTGCTCCGGCGCGTCACTCACGGTCCGTCAACCCCAGGGGTACGCGCATCGCGCCACTCGATATCGCTGGTGGAATGGGTTGCGTGGGGCCCGCTGGTGGTGCTCAGCCTGGTGATCGGCTTGATGCCGGCGCTGGTCCTGTCCGGAACCGACATCCCGATCGTCAGCCTGATCGGAGCCCGCCCGTGAGTAGCCAGAGCGTCGGACATTTCGCTCTTCTGCCGCTTTATGCGGCGGCAGGCACCGCGATTCTCGCCCTGCTCGCCGACCTGTTCACCGGCCGCCGCGCCGCGATCACCGGCGTCACCCTGCTCGGCACCCTCGCCACCGCGGTCTGCGCCGTCCTGGCCGCGAACGCCGAACCCACCTTCTGCGCCACCGGCGGCTGCTCCTGGATTCCCACCGGCGCCGCAGCGACGACGGCCGTACTCTTCGCCGGCCTGACCGCCGGCGTTCTGGCGTTCTCGCTGCCCGCACTGCGGATCGGCACGGCACCGGCCGGCGAGTTCTGCTTCCTGCTGGCGTGCTCGATGACCGGCGGCGTGACGGTCGCGTACGCCGGCGACCTGATCACCCTGATCGTCGGCCTGGAGACGCTGACCCTGCCGCTGTACGTCCTGGTCGGCCTGCGCCGCTTCGCCCCCACCGAACGGGTCACCTCCGACCCGGCCGCCGCCTCGCTGACGTTTTTCCTGATCAGCGTCGTCTCCACGGCGATCGCCCTGCTCGGCGTAGCACTCAACTACGTGGCGACCGGCGTCGTACACCTGGCTTCGCTCGGCCCGGCACAAGCATCCGTGTTCGCGCCGATCGCCGGGGTGGGCGCCGCTCTGCTGGTGATCGGGCTGGCTTTCAAGGTGGCCGCGGTACCCCTGCACGCCTGGGCACCCGCCACCTATGACGGCGCCCCGGTGCCGGTGGCCGCCTATCTGTCCACCGCCTCGAAGCTGGGCGGCATCCTGGCCCTGGTAACCGTGGTGTCCCGCCTGGAAACCCGTGCCGTGGTCACCATCCTCGCCATCCTGACCATGACGATCGGCAACCTGGTAGCTCTCCGCCAGACCCGCATGGTCCGCCTGCTCGCCTGGTCATCGGTGGCACAGGCCGGCTACATCCTGGCCGCCCTGGCGATCGGCGAACCGGGCGCGGTGGCCGCTCTCGCGTACGCGGGCTTCTTCGTGGTCTTGGAGCTCGTCGCGTTCGGCGTGGTCGTAGCGCTGCGCCCGCAGGGCGGGGACGGCGG
Source organism: Actinoplanes lutulentus (assembly GCF_003259845.1). GTDB lineage: Bacteria > Actinomycetota > Actinomycetes > Mycobacteriales > Micromonosporaceae > Actinoplanes > Actinoplanes lutulentus. The sequence goes on along the minus strand of NZ_QLMJ01000003.1, from coordinate 597,831 downwards.
CACCCTGGCCGACTTCCGAGGCGCGGGCCGCCGCAGCCCCTGGCTGGGCGCAGCGTTGATCCTGGCCTTCGCCGGACTGGCGGGCCTGCCCCCGGGCCTGGCCGGGCTGTTCGCAAAGCTCTCGGTGGTAGACGCCCTGATCGACGCGAACTGGACCTGGCTCGCCGGCGTAGTCGTCCTGAACGCGGTGATCGCCCTCGCCTACTACGTCCGGGTGTCGGCAGCCCTGTACACGCTGCCGCCGAGAGTCGGCTTCTCCGTGGCCGACCCGGTCCTGCTGGACGAGGCCATCCACCCCCACCTGCCGGTCCCACGCCCGGTGGCGATTGCGGTAGCAGCAGCGGTGACGGCAGCGGTGGCCCTGGGCTTCGCCCCCCAACTCCTCCTGAACGCCCTAACCTGACCCACCAACCCGCCCGACCCACCGCCACCCACCCGCGGGCCGACCAATCGCGGGGCCGGCTTGTGCTCGCGGTCGCACCGAAGCCGAAATAGCGACCGCAAGCGCGAGCCACGCAGGGCCGGCTTGTGCTTAGGGTCGTGTGGAGGCCGGGAAAGCGACCGTAAGCGCGAGCCGTTGCGGTTCGGCTTGTTGTTGTGGTCGTGCGGAGGCGGCAAACACGACCGTGAGCGCGAGCCGGTCGCTGGCGCACCTCAATTCGACACAGGCGGGCGGCTTCTTGCGCGTGTGTCGAGTTCGGGTGCGGATCGAACCCTAAATCGACACGCGCACGGTCTGCGCGATCTTGGGACCTCACGCGGCCTGCGCGGCCTACGCGGCCTACGCGGCGGGCGGCGGCGGCGACTGGAGCGTCCCGATGTCTTCTGGCAATCGGATCGAGGCATACAACCGACCCGTGTGAACCCGCGTCTATCTAATGGGCTGCAGAACGGGGAGCGGGGATGGACGACGAGTATCTGGCTTATGTGAATGGGCGGCTGGCGTCGCTGAGACGGCTGGCGTTCCTGCTCAGCGGCAGCAGGGACCAAGCCGACGACCTGGTGCAGGAGGCGATCACCAAGCTGTACGCGCGCTGGCCGAAGATCTCCCGCACCGACAATGTGGACACCTATGTGCACACGGCGATCGTCCGGGCGTTCCTGGTGGAGAAACGGCGGGGCTGGTGGCGGCGTACCAACCGGCCCGCCCCGCCGGAGCGGGCAGAAGAAGAAGCACCCATGCTGCGGACTGCGCTCAGGCGGATCCCGGCCAGACAGCAAGCCGTACTCGTGCTGCGCTTTCTCGGCGACCACTCCGTCGCCGACGTCGCACAGATCCTCGGGTGCTCCGAGGGCACCGTCGAAAGCCAGACGTCCCACGGCCTCAGCGCACTACGCCGAATCCTGGGCCCGACCGCTCACGCCGCGAACCTCTTCCCGGCCGTAAAAATCCAGGAAGGCGGACTGTGATGAACGACGAAGACTACGGCGTACTTCTGCTGCAGCCGCTGAAAGCCGGAAACCCGGACGGACCGACCCGGATCGATGTCGCCAAGGCGATGGGCGACGGCCTGCGCGCTCGCCGGCTGCGAACCTGGTCGACAGCCATGGCCGTCACCGCCGGGATGGCGGCGATCGTCACCGCCGGCATGCTGGTGCTGACGCCACCCCGGCACAACGACGAGAACCTGCCGCAACCGGTGCTTCCGGCGGATGTCGCTCTGCCGGCCGCCTGCACAGTGGACACTCTGCCGGTCGGAGACGCCACGTCAGCCGGGGTGACCGGCGGTGACCCGTCCGGGACGTACCTGGTCGGCGCGACCGAGCCGGTCTTCGAGGGCGACTTCGACCTGCTCGTGTGGAAGGACGGCAAGCTGGTCGCGGACGTCGAGTACGAAGGCCCGCGCGTGGAGATGAAGGACATCAACGGAGTCGGCGAGGCGGTCGGTAGCACCAATGCCGGGACCATCAAGCCGTACGCGTACCGGGACGGCAAGGTCCGCCCGATGAAAGGCGTCGGCACCACGATCGCGATCAACGACGCCGGCATGATCGCCGGTGACACCGAGCACGTGACGGAGGAGCCGCATCCGCAGCGCTGGTCGTCGTGGGACGCCGAGCCTGAGGCGATGCCGCTGCCGGACGGGATCACCGGCGGGGCCGCCTACGACATCACCGAGGACGGCACCATCCTCACCGCGCTGTTCACCGGGTCCTATACGTCACGGGCATCGACGAGGGGGGCGTACCTCTGGCACGCCGACGGTGAGATCGAGGCGATCGGGGCTCCGGAGATGGACATCGAGCAGCCCGTCAACGTCCAGCCGATCGCTTTCCGATACGGCTGGGTCTACGCGGTGGCGGGCACTGACGAAATCCAGTCGCTCTTCCGTTACGACCCGGTCAGCAAGGTCTGGCAGAAGATCAACGATGAGCCGTACAGCGCCCAGTTGCCGGCCGGGGGACCACAGGCCCTCGGGCCCAGGCCGAAGGTCTACATCGGTAAGGAGATGTTCGAGCTGCCGACCGTCGAGAAGTACGGCGATGACTCCTTCATGATCGAGTCCGTCAGCGAGGACGCCCAGGTCATCGCGGGATCGAACATGAGCGGCGTCGCTGCGGACCGCCCGGTCGTCCCGATCATCTGGCGTTGCCGATGAGCCGCGACAGCACGGCCGACGACGAATACCTGGCGTACGTGAACGGGCGTCTTCCGGCGCTGAGGCGGCTCGCGTACCTGCTCAGCGGCGACCGGGACCAGGCTGATGACCTGGTGCAGGAGACGATCACCAAGCTGTACGCGCGCTGGTCGAAGATCTCCCGTGCCGACAATGTGGACGCCTACGTGCACACGATGATCGTCCGAGCGTTCCTGGACGAGAAACGGCGGGGCTGGTGGCGGGTCGGGTTGTTCGGCTCGATTCCCGAGGAGCGGGCAGAAAAGGCAGCGGGCCTGGAGGACCGCACCATGCTGCGGGCCGCGCTGAAACAGGTACCGCCCAAACAGCAGGCCGTCCTGGTCCTGCGCTTTCTCTATGACCGTCCGGTCGCCGAGGTCGCCCAGATCCTCGGCTGTTCCGAAGGCACCGTGAAGAGCCAGACCTCCCACGGACTCAACGCCCTGCGCCGGATCATCGGCGACCCCGTCCCGGCCAATCCGAACGGCGAAGGAGGACCGCGGTGAACGACGACGAATACGGAACCAGCCTGCTGCGGCCGCTGGACACCGGCGTCCCGGACGGGCCGAGCCGGATCAACGTCGCCAAGGCGATGGGCGACGGCCGGCGAGCCCGCCGCGTGCGGACCGTTTCGACGGCGGCGGTGATAACAGCCGTCGTGGCCACCGCCGGCGCGCTCGTGTTGCGCCCGACCACCGAGCACGTGTTGCCCGCCCTGCCGCCCGACCCGGTCAAGCCGTCGTCCTGCGTGGCGCAGAAATTGGAGTTCGGCAAGGCGGCGTCGGCCGAGGTGACCGGTGGAGACCCCACCGGGACGTACCTGGTCGGCACCACCAACTCGTGGGCCGGTGCTGAATCCCGTACGGTATTGGTCTGGGAAAAGGGTGAGTTGACCGCTTCCGTGCCCACTCCCGAGCGAATGCCGGTGATGTCGGACATTAATGGATCCGGGATCGCGGTCGGTGGCACCGCCGAGATGCCCAGCCTGCCGTTCTTTCTGCGGGATGGGAAGGTGACCCGCCTCAAGGGTGACGGGACCGCGATCGCGATCAACGAAGCCGGCGAGATCGCCGGCAATTACGAGAAGCGTGGCGAGGCCGCGCCGCAGCGCTGGGCGTCACCGGACGCCGAGCCGGAGGTGATGCCGGTGCCGGCCGGCGCGAACGGCGGCCGGACGGTGGACATCGACGAGAACGGCACGGTCGTCACCTCGTTCTATACGACCAAGGGTGAGAAAGCGTTCCTCTGGCACGCCGACGGATCGGTCGAGCCGATCGCCGGGCCCGATCGGCTCGACCGCAGCAATGTGCAGCCGATCGCGTTCCATTTCGGATGGCTGTACGCCGAGGTTCGAGGCGGTCAATCCAGTGCGGCGGGCAGGTCTGATTCGGGAATCCAGCGGTATCACGTGCCGACACGGACCTGGCAGCAGGTCAGCGCCGCTACCTGGGAGGCGCACGTTCCCGCCCCGACCAACATCGGCGGCTTCCAGTCCGAGATTCCCCAGGTGTTCGTCGGCCGGCAGATCCTCGAACTGCCGGATATGACCGAGACACCCGACGACGGTTACACGGTCGACTTCATCAGCGAGAACGCCAAAGTGGTGGCCGGAAACAAGTTCAGCCTGACGGCCAGCGACAACAACCCGCCCGACCCGATCATCTGGAGCTGCCGGTAGAACCCCCCAGCGAACTCACAGCGCCAACCGGATGAAAGCGCAGGTCGCCGACGTTCTCTCGGATGCGGGCCACAAGCTCGCAAACCGAAGGAGTGAACGTTGTCCAGCCATAACAATGGCCTCAAGACTGCCGCTCTGCTGGGTCTGCTCACCGGTCTGATCCTGGCCGTGGGCTACTGGCTGGGCGGCAGCGGCGGCCTCGTGCTCGCCGTCATCGTCTCGCTGGCCACCAACGCCATCAGCTACTTCTACTCCGACAAGATCGCGCTGCGATCGATGGGCGCACGACCGGTCAGCGAGGCCGAGTTCCCCGAGCTGCACCGGATGGTTCGCGAGCTGGCGAGCGAGGCGGGGCAGCCGATGCCGCGCCTTTACGTCTCGCCCGCGACGCAGCCGAACGCGTTCGCCACCGGTCGCAACCCGGAGCACGCAGCGGTCGCCGTGACCGTCGGGATCACCCGCCTGCTGACCTTGCGTGAGCTGCGCGGAGTCATCGGCCACGAGCTGTCGCACGTCTACAACCGGGACATCCTGATCTCGAGCGTCGCTGCCGGTCTGGCCGGCATCATCACGATGCTCGCGCAGCTGGCGTTCTTCCTGCCGTTCCTGAGCTCGGACGACGAGGACAGCCCCAACCCGGCAGGCCTGCTGCTCATGATGATCCTCGGCCCGCTCGCCGCGTCGATCATCCAGCTCGCGATCAGTCGCAACCGCGAATTCCAGGCGGACGCCTCCGGCGCCACGCTCACCCGCGACCCTCTCGCGCTTGCCAGCGCTCTAGAGAAGATCCATTACGGTACGCAGAAAATGCCTCTGCCGGCCGACGGACAACTCGCCAGTAGCGCACACCTGATGATCGCCAATCCGCTGAAGGCCGGCGGCCTGTCGTCGCTGTTCGCCACGCACCCGCCGATGCAGGAGCGGATCCGCCGTCTGCACGAGCAGGCGTCGCTCAGCGGAAGCGCGGCACGCCCGTACCGGCAATGACCGGAAGCTAACGGATACGCCCGTGGTGAGTCCTGACACCACGGGCGTATTTCATTTCCATTGATCAATGCTTCGGAGTTAGCGTCGGAACGCGTTTCAGTCGTTACCGATCAACTCCGGAGGTCCCGCCCGTGACCGCGTTGCGTCAGTACCTTGGCGTGTGGCAACTCCCGGGCGGAAAGGTCCTGCTGGCCGTCGGCATCCTGGCCCGGCTCGGCATCGGCATGACCCCGCTGGCCCTGCTGCTCCTGGTCGAACAGGCCACCGGGCGGTATGCCGCGGCCGGCCTGGCCGGTGGTGTGTACGCGCTGGCCGGCGCCGCGCTGAGCCCGATCGCCGGCCGTCTCGCCGACCGGATCGGCCCAGGGCCCATCCTGCTCGCGACGGCCGTGCTGCACCCGCTCGCACTGGGCGCGCTGATCCTGGCCAGCCGCGGAGGTGCGAACGCACTCCCATGGATCTTCACGGCGACCGCGGTGGCCGGTGCCACGTACCCTCCTCTGACCGCGGCGATCCGCAGGGCCTGGACCGATATGACCTCGGTGACCACCGGTGGTCTTGGTTTGCGATCGGCCGCGCTCGCGGCCGAGACGTCGCTCTTCGAGCTGGTCTTCGTGCTCGGCCCGATGCTGGTCGCGGTGTTCATGGTGGTCAGCGGCGAGCCGGCGGCGGCGCTGATCAGTGCTGCGGCGGCGACGTTCGCCGGCACCGTGTGGATCTCCCGGCTGCCGGTGATGCGGCGCCGCACGGCGGCCGGCGGTGAGCACGCGGCGAAGGGTCTCGGCCCGCTGCGCTCGGGCGGCTTCCCGCAGCTGCTGCTCTGTGTCACCGCTCTCGGCATCGCGTTCGGTGCGGCCGGTGTGATCGTCCCGGCGTACGCATCGCAGCACGGCGGGGGAGAGGCGCTGGGTGGCGTCCTGCTCGGCGTCTGGGGTGTCGGCAGCGTGTTCGGTGGCATCTGGTTCGGCACCCGGCGCCCGGCGATGACCCTGACCCGGCAGTTCGCCTGGCTGCTGGCGGCCGTCGGGTCGAGCTTCGCGGTGCTGGGGCTCATGCCGAGCCCGCTCTGGCTCGGTGCCGCCCTGGTGATCGGCGGGGCGACCATCGCGCCGGCTCTCACCGTGGAGAACAGCCTGGTCGGACGGTTCGCCCCGGCCGGGATGCTGAACGAGGCGTACACCTGGATGGTGACCGTCTCGGTCTCCGGGAGCGCGGCCGGAGGCGCGCTGGCCGGCGTGATCGTCGACCAGCCGGGCGGACTGCCCTGGGCGTTCGCGTTCGCGGGCGGCGTGGTGCTGGTGGCGGCCGCGGTGGCGGCGATGCCGGAAGGTTCGATGGCCCGCGCGGACCGGGTGGCCGCCGCGCACCTGGCCGCAGCCCTCAAGTAGCCGGTATCACTTGCACTCGGTGCGAGCCGAGCTACGTTCGGGGAGGGTTTCGACCTACTGCAATCTTCAGAACGGATTCCGTCATGAGCGCTCCGAACCGCGTCCCGCTCTCCGTCCTCGACCTCGCCACCGTCAGGGAAGGCCACGGCAGCGCCGACGCCCTGCGAGGCACGATCGAGATCGCCAAAACCGCGGACGAGCTTGGGTACGCCCGATTCTGGGTCGCCGAGCACCACAACATGCCCGCCGTCGCGTCCACCACGCCGCCGGTGCTGATCGGTGCGGTCGCCGCCAACACGCGCGACATCCGGGTGGGCTCGGGCGGCGTGATGCTGCCGAACCACATGCCGTTCGTGGTGGCCGAGCAGTTCGCCCTGCTCGAAGCGCTGTACCCGGACCGGATCGACCTCGGCATCGGCCGGGCGCCCGGCACCGACCAGGCCACCGCGGCCGCGCTGCGGGGTGTCTCGCCCTACCTCACCGTGGAGCAGTTCCCCGATCACCTGCAGACCGTGATGGCGCTGCTCGGTGACGTTCGCGGATCCGCGCCGGCCCGGCTCTCGGCCACCCCGGCGGCGGAGACCTTCCCGGAGATCTGGATTCTCGGCTCCTCGACGTACGGCGCTCAGCTGGCCGCGACGCTCGGTCTGCCGTTCTGTTACGCGTACCACTTCGCGATGAGCTCCGACGTGGACAGTGCGGCCCGGCTCTACCGGAACGGATTCCAGCCGTCGGCACGCTTCCCCGAGCCGCATCTCATGGTGAGCGCCTCGGTGCTTGCGGCCGAGACCACCGAGGAAGCGCAGTACCTGGCCGGGCCCAGCCGGATCATGGCGCTCAGTCTGCGTACCGGCCGGCTCGGCCCGATGGTCTCGCCGGAGACCGCCGCCACCCGGCAACTGTCCGACATGGACCGCGCCGTCCTCGACTCGCTGCCCGGCACCCAGTACGCGGGCACCGCCGATGAGGTCGTCGCCGGCCTCGACACGCTTGTCGAACGCACCGGAGCGAGCGAGCTGATCCTGGCCGGCGCGGTGTACGACCCGGCGACCCGCAAGGACAGCCTGGCCCGGATCGCGAAGGTGTGGGGCCTGTAATCGTTTGCCGCCGCTCACCGGTCGTGGTGGAGTCGTATTCATGAGTATCGGTATTGTTCTGACCGTCAACGTCGGCTCGGCCGAGCCCAACCCGGCCAAGGCCGTCGGCGTGACCGGCATCGGCAAGCGCCCGATCGACCACGCCATCACGGTGCGGCCACCGGGGGAGAAAACCACCGGGCTGCACAGCGGCGTGGTCGGCGACTACATCGGCGACGTCGAGCACCACGGCGGTGACGATCAGGCCGTTTACGCGTACGCCCGGGAGGATTACGCCTGGTGGGAGTCGGAGCTCGGGCGGGAGCTGCCGAACGGGCTCTTCGGCGAGAACCTGACCACCGAAGGCCTCGACCTGGTCGGTGCGGTGATCGGCGAACGGTGGACCTTCCCGTCCGGCGTGGTCCTGCAGCCCACCTTCGGCCGGATCCCGTGCGCCACGTTCCAGCACCGGATGGGCGAGCAGCGCTGGACGAAGTGGTTCGCCCTGGCCAACCGCACCGGGGCGTACCTGCGGATTCTGGAACCCGGTGAGATCCGCGCCGGCGACCGGGTGGAAGTGACCGAACGCCCCGGTCACGGTCTCACCGTGGCCGAGGCGTTCGATATCTACATGCACGACCCGAGCCGGTTGTCCCGGCTGCTGGTCGCTGACTCCCTGCCCCCGTCAGCCCGCAGGGAGATCGAGGAACGCCTGTCCCGGACTACCGGCACCGCCAGATGATCGGCAGGACAGGGCGTTCGGCGGCGACGCCACTCAGGTTGGAGCCGGCCACGACGCGGGCGTCCGCACTGATGAAGGCGACCTTGAAAGCGTCGTCGTCGTACTTCGCCAGCGGTGGCAGCGTGAGAACCTTCTTGCCGACGTAAACGGTCGGTTTGTTCTGGAGGAAACCGCCGCCTCGGCGCTGCACGGCCGGCACCTGCACGGAGTACGACTTGGTGCCGAGGTCCTGCCAGGTCCTGCTCGCCGGGTCATACCGGTAGTTCGACCCGACGGTCCTCGCTTCGGGCGTCGACTCGCTGCTGTTCAGCGACGGTGTGCGTACCTCGGCGTAGAGCCAGCCGAAATGGAACGCCAGCGGCCCGGCGAACACCTCGTGCCCCGGAGCGGCCTTCGGGGGCTCGACCTTCTCGACAGTCCCGTCCGCATGCCAGAGATAGATCCCGCCGACGTTCCGGCTCCACAGCGAGGTCAGGATCGTGCCGTCCTCGGTGATGTCGAAGGCCTGCCCGGCGGTCATCCCCGCCGGCATCGGCATCAGCTCGGGCTCGGCGTCCCACGAGGCCCATCGCTGCGGCTGCGGATCCTTGATCACCGGCTCGGTGTCACCGGCGACGATGCCCGCGTCGTTGATCGCGACCGCGTTACCCGCGCCCTTCATCCGGGTCACCCTGCCGCTTTCGTACGCGTACGGAAGCGTGACCCCGCCGGTGGTGGCCCCGACCGCAACCCCGGACGCGTTGATGTCCGTCATCGAAACCCGAGGACCTTGGTACGCCACATCCGCGACCAGTTTCCCGTCCCGCCAGACCAGCACGTTGTGGTCCCCGCCCTCAACCGGCTCGGAGGCGCCGACCAGATAGCGGCCACTCGGATCCCCAGCGTTGACCTCAGCCGACTTCGCGTCGCCTGCAGGCAGCGCCGAGGCGGTGCAGGACGCAGGCACGCTGGGATCCGCCGGAAGCACCGGCGGCAACGCCTGATTCTGCGGCCGCAACACCAGCAACCCACCGGTGACCACAACCGCGACCCCAGCGGTGACCGCCACCGCGGTCGACCAGGCCCGCGCTCGCCGAGCCCTGAGGCCGTCCCGCATAGCTTTGGCGACGTCAACCCGAGCCACCCCGTCCGGTGTCCCGTGGCCGAGCGGCCGCAACAGCAGCGCCCCGCAATCCTCGTCGTCCACCAGAAAGTCCTTGTCCATCCCCGCTCCCCGTTCTGCTGCCCACTAAATAGACGCGACTTCACAGGGGTGGGTTGTATGGCCTCACACACCGAGCGAACACCGGGCGAGCCAGCTTTGATCAGCTCCGGCGGAGACCGAGTGATACGCATGAAAAAAGCCCCTGACCGGCATAACGCCTGGTCGGGGGCTTCTTTTCCCAGTGGTGGCGGGTGAAGGATTCGAACCTTCGAAGCTTTCGCGACGGATTTACAGGGAGCGCCTGAAGGCAAGATCGACAATGGCCCGACCTGCGCATCTAGTCGGCGATGGGTAGCCATCGCGGGTATGTTCCCGTCATGTTCCCGTACTGCCTGCTTGCAGTCCCGCGGCCGGTAGCAACCGTACGGCCCTGGTTACGGTCTTGAAGTGGTAGTGCATCTCCTCGCTATGGGTCATAGCAATGATGTGGATTGGTGGAACGTAGTCTCGCCAGTAGTCGGCCTCGCGAAGTGCCTTGATGTTATCCCGGTTGCTATACATGAGCAATACGTCGATGTCTTCCGGAATGGGTGATACTAGGGCTGAACCGAATAGCCACGCCTCGACGAATGGGTATTTGCTCAACTCCTTGTAGAGTGCCCGAAGATGTGGCCAGCGATCGATCATTTCCATTCTAGGCCCAGGCTTTTCAGGAAATCTGTTAGGAGCAGGATCTTTGTATTGGATACTTTCCCGGCCTCGTAGACCTCGGACGCGAACCCGCGGCAGCTAGGATTGGTGTTTACGATTGCATCGACTGGTACCCGAGGCTCAGCTGCCAAGAGTGAGTAGACGCTGTCTGAGGTTAGCTCGTAGTCGGAGTAAAAGATTGCGACGAGCGGACTAAGGCCGCCCTTACGACTGACTTCATAGGTGAACTCGCCGCAACGCCGTGTATTTGCGACGTGCCAATTTGAGTTGAGCCTATTGTGAACGTACTGTTGTTCGGAGCTGACGTATTCGGAGATCCTCGGACTCCGGAGGAGGGCTCCCTTCAAGTCACCCATGCGAGCAAGGAGGACGCCACGTGTCTCTGCCATCTCGTAGGCGCTGCCATCGGCGGAACGCCTTATTAGCAGGAAAGCCTCGGCTGTTGGCATTTCGCGGATCGCGTCATCCAGATCTCTGGCAGTAAAAGAGAGATTCCCCTTTTTTTCCACGCAGTAGACGAAGGCTGGCGGTAGCGCCTTACGGTTGATCTGTAAACCGTGCACGCCTACTGGTGTGACAGTGGGGTACCCGTCCTCTCGGAGTTTTCCGGCCGCCCAATCCCGCATAGTCACCGTGCATCTCCTCGGAGGACGTCATCCATTTCGGCCGGAAAACGGCTAGAGCCGGCGGTCCAATCATCGAACAGGTGGCGCTCCTCGAATTCTAGGGCGTGAATTGAGAATTCCTCGGCGACACGACGCTCGCTTGGGTCGAGTAGTGCGTTGTTTCTTTGTAGTACGCGCTTTATTCTGGCGTTGTTGGGTATGATTGTCCCCTTGGCATGTCGGCTCCACTGGCTAGCGCGAGCCTCAGAAAAAACGCCGTCCGCAGGCCCGTATCGTAGGAATATTGCACGGTTTTCTTCTAGCAAGGGCTCGATGAATGCGCGCGCGGATTTCCGGTCAGTGAATTCGGGAGTTCCAAAAGCTCGGCGTAGTTCATCTTGGTGTCTACTTTTCCAAGATTGAAGTAGCGTGGCGGGATAGTTTCCTGGAACCTTGTCTACTTTAGTGTGGCAATTTGCGCAGAGTACAACGACATTATCGGAATTCGCTCGCTCATCCGCAGTCAGGGTCACGCCTTTGTCGTCGCGCGGCCCACCTTTGGATGCTGCGATAATATGCGCCATTTCCGCGAAGTCGACACTGTTGTCAGTGTCGAAGAGGGCGATCTCGCAGGCCGGATTAGCGCAGTAGCCTCCCGATTCGGACCATAGGCGACGCTTCGTGTGGTCACTAAGGGGGACGCGAGAGCATCGGGGTTCGCTCTGTTGGTTGCGGGCCAATTCGTACCGTCCAGGACTTGGCGAGTTAAGGCTCGAACAAGGAGTCGGCCCGATCAATGGAAGATCGCGACCGACAAGGTCCAGAAGCTACCGGAACTGCACGCTACCTGAGTGCGTTATGGATGCGATCGTTGACACCATCCTCGCCGCCGTCGATGCAGTTGGCGTAGACCCGGAGCAACACCGCGACGCTGTGCCCGAGTCGCCGGGCGACCTCGGTTGCCGGAACGCCGGCGTTTAGCCAGAGCGAGGCGGCGGCGTGGCGGAGGTCGTATGGGCGCTTCGCCAGTGGCGAGGCGACCTGGTGCGGAGTGAACACCGCGCGACGGGCCATCTTCCACCACCGGTCGTAGACCGACTCGGAGAGCGGACCGCCGTGGAGGCCGCGGAAAAGCCGGCCGTCAGGAGCCGCGCCGTACTCCGTGATGTGGTGATGCAGCAGGGCAACCAGCTGGGGCGGGGCCGCCACAACGCGGGTGTCGTGGCGAGCCCGGTGCTTGAGACCGCGTCGCTCGTGAGGCTTGCCGTCGTCGGTCCAGGCGGTGCCCGATCGGGGTGCGGTTTCCGCCAAGGTGATCCGGCCCCAGCCGTACTCGATCTTCTCGTGTTGGCACGAGCCCCGCGGCGGCGCGGTCACGTCGGGCAGATCGGTATCGCAGTCCAGGCAGCGGCCCGGTAGCTCGCAGTCAGGTTGCCGAATATCAGCCGCTTCCGACGGGCGCGTACCGGCGTAGTAGAGGCAGCCAAAGAACGCCCGCACCCGGTCGGCCCGTTTGCCGAGCGATTCCAGCGCATCGAGGAGCGAACTGACCTGGGTGGGGTTGGCTACCACCCGGCGGTCGACGGCCGAGGCGACCTGAGGAGCGGTCCACTGGAGAGGGTCAATCGGATTGGCGTCGAGGCGGCCCAGCTCGACGGCGTAGCCCACGGCGTTGTAGAAGATCGCGCGCTTTCGACTGATCGTGCTGGCAGCAGCAGCCGTGCCGTCTTGCCGAATGCAGAGCCCGTCGAGGACCCGGCGCACGGTCGCCGCTGTCTCCAGTTCCGTGACCAAGATCGAGGAGCGTTCGAGCCAGGCCAGCGCGGCGGCGTGCGTCTCCGGAACCTCCTCATCCCAGCGCATCGGGTTGAGCGCGTATCGGTACAAGGCCTCGCGAAGAACCTGTTTGTCTGGGCGCCCGCGTCGACTTTTGGCCGTCAGCATCGCGGTGACATCGGTCAGTGCCTCCACCGTGCCCCGGCGGGACTTGGCGGCCAGCCGGGGCCACTTGGCTTTCATGTACTCGCGGACGTGGACGTACCAGGTCACCGCGTTGAGGGCGCGGATCTCTGACATGGGGCGGCCGGTCTCCGTGTCGAACGGCTGCCCGTCGTTCGCGGCCTTGACCAGTTCCGAGCGGAACGAGTTGGCGAGCGCCTTCTTGGCGAACAGTTCCTCGAACGGCCGGGCGGCGCCCTCCACGGACCAGCGGACCCGGTACCAGAGCTTGCTCCGGATCGTTCGCTTGCCGATATCCCAGATACGGACCTGGTAGCTCCTCATGCCGCATCGCTTTCGAGGCCAGTGAGCCAGTCCTCGAACACCGAGCGTCGGACCCGCAGCTCACCATTGGGCAGCTTGAACACGCGCGGTGCCCGACCCGTCTGCCGCCACTGGTACCAGGTCGACCGAGGCACCCGCAGTTCGGCGAGCACTTCCGGCACGGTCAGCAGCTCATCCATTGCTCTGTTCCCCTCCGCGTTGGTCGGGCGCCTGGCCGGTTGCCAAAGGAGCTGTCGGTGGGTCACCGCTGGCGCGTTGCCGAGCGGTGTTCAGCTGCGCGCGGCGTTGGATGCGCTGAGATATCGCTCGTAGGAGTCGGTGTTCGAGCGGGGGTAAGTCGGGATCGTCGTTGCGGGCCATTTCCCAGGCGACTGCTGGCTTTTCCGCGCTGGGTTCCGTGTCATCGGTGATCACGCCGAGCAGGGCCTTGACCCAGGCATGGGCGTCGGCGCGGTGATCGGAGAGAGTCTTGCCGGACCAGTCACGGGAGACGAGCACACGTCGGCCACCGATGCCGAGGGTGGTCTTTTGGTGCACACGTCCCTTGCAATGGCCGGGCCGGAGTCGCCCGTGCGCCTTTTTCGGCTGGACGCCGTAGAGCAACCAGTTCGCGCATCGCTCCGAGCACGGGGTGACACATAGTTCGTGCCAGAGCCGGTCGAGGTGAGCGCGCTGCGGGTCGCCGCTGGTCGAGTGGCAGTCCACCGCGGATTTGGTGATGTATTTCGTGATGTAGCCGATCGTCCGCTCGGCAACGCGGGTACCAGGGTCGACGCCCTTGGCCTTGACCTGGGCACCGAAGCGGACCAGGTGCGCTGGCTCAGCGTCGGGATCGTCGTCGATCGCATCCAGAGCCTCAGCCCAGGTCGACAGCGCCCGACTGGTGTCCGGGTCCACCCACGTTTCGGCCTTGGCATCCCAGGCCGGCGGCCGATCGATCGGGTACCTCAGCCGATCGGCGTCCGGCCACCACACCTGGTGATAGGTCGCAGTGGCGACGCGTTCCAGCATCGCTCGGGGAACAGTGCCCCGGATGGCGAAGTGCGCGTGCGGAGCGAGGCGCCGTTGCGGCTCGACACAGCCCGCGTACTGCACGTTCCAACCGACCGCTCGACGCAGGTTCTGCCAGTACCGATCGAGCAATCGGGGGAAGTGGACAGCGTCCCAGGCTGCGCGCCGGTAGTCATACCGCGCCGGGTCGACCGGTGTGCCGAGCTGCGGATCGTCCTCGGTGTGTCGGCGACGGCAGGCGCACGAGCGCCCAGCGTGGATCGAGTGCACCGGTCCGTAGCTGTCCAGGGTCAGGGTCAGCCACATCGAGGGGCGATGCTCAACACCGTCCGGGCCGGTGTAGGTGCGGCCGACGGTGCGGGGGTCGACCTTCTGCCGAGGCAGCTCGGGCACGTCTGGCCGCCGTTTGGTGGACCGGACCCGTCGAGGTGCGTTGTCGTCGCCGACTTGGTCGTCGCTGGCGTGGCTGGGCGCAATGCTGCCGCGCAGTCCTTCGGCGGCTATCTCCTGCTCTACTGCCCCGATCGCGGTGTCGATGCGGTGGAGCTCCGTCGTTCTGTCGTCCGGGTCCATCGCAGCGAGTTGGAGTGCGGCCCGCTCGAATTCGAGGTGTGCCCGTGCGGTGATGAGGTCGCGTTGCCGTGGGGTGGCGAGGGCCGGTGCGGGGAGCGGTTCGTCGGTGCGGTGCCAGCCCTCGCGGATCTGGACCTGCCGCAGCCTGCGTGCTCGCTTGGCGCAGGGCGGGCATTTGACTTCGAGGGTGGCGCCGCAGGGCAGGTCAACGAGTTCGGTCTTGCCGGTGGTCAGGTCGGTGCGGCGCAGTGCGATCGGGCGAATGCAGACGCCGTGGTCGATGGCGAGGTCTTTGAGCGCGTCGGTGGCGCGGGGCAGGGCGAGGCGGGCGGCCCTGGAGCCCGGCCGAGGCGTCGGTGTCACGGCCGGGGTGGGCAGGGTCGGAGCGGTCAACGGGTCACCTGCCCGATGACAGGGACGCCGTTGGGGCGAGTGATCGGCTTGACCGGGGCCGCTACGGCCGCCGGTACCGGGACAGCGGGCGTGTGCTGCTCCGCCGGCGCCGGAGTGGTGCCGGTGAAGACCAGCTTGACCAGGGCCATGAACGCCAGGGCTGGCACTGCGGATAGCAGCCAACCGGACGGGCTGGGTTGCGCGACGGCGAGTTGAGCGGAGAGCGACAGCGTGCCGGCCGCGACGAGCAGGAACAGTGGGTAGCCGATCGGCGCCCCCGTCCGGCGGCGCCGCTTGATGGTCAGCAGCGCCGCGACCGGGACGAGTTCGGAGATGACCGCGTTCACCCAGCCGAACGCGTCCAGAGTGCCGGCCGGAGTGTGGCGCATGGTCCAGTCGTGAACGTGGGAGAAGGATGCCCACCCCGCGGCCAGTGCGACGGTGGTGAGGATGGCGGCCAGCGTCAGGCCCTCGATCCGTTCCACGTGCAACTTCATGCCGCACCCCCGACCGGTTCGCCGTACAGGTCGGCCATGTCGCGCACGGTGTCGTCGTCGCAGTAGGTGTGCCGGACCCGCATCGGTGTCGGGTCGCCTTCTAGGACGACATAGCCGGTGCCGGGTTGGGTCTGCGGGATGCGGTCGCAGAGGGCGCCACGGTCACGCATACCGTCGCCGAGGACCATGTCGACCTCAGCGGGCTCTGAGAGGCGCAGTCCGATGCGGGTCGGGAACAGTCCGCGTGCCGGCAGCACCTCCTTGCGGGGGTCCTGGATCGCGGCGACGACGTGCACGCCGACCGCGCGGCCCTGGGTGAGGACGATGCCGAGTGCGGCCTTGATCCGATCTTTGAGCTGCCGTTCGGTCAGGTAGGCGGTCAGGTTCGCCAGCTCATCGATGACCAGGACGATCAGCGGTTCGTCCTCGGTCGGGGTGTGCTGGCGTGTTCGGCCGGCCAGCCGTGCGGCGCGCTGCTGGGCCTTGGCTGCCGCCTGCTCGATCAGGTCGGCCATTTCGGCGAAGTCGCGCGAGGCGAACTTGGCGAACAACGGCCGGCCGATGCCGAGTTCCATGCCGCCCTTGGGGTCCAGGCCCCAAAGCTCGACCACGCCGGCCGCCACGCCCCCGGCGAGGGCACGCACGATGGACCAGATCACCGAGCCCTTACCCGAGCCGGTAGCCCCGACGATCAGCACCTGAGTGCCGAACAGTCGCATCCGGTACAGGTCGCCGTCCTCCTGCACTGCAATGGGCAGAGCGGTGAAGTCCGGCAGGTCCGGCACCGGCAGAGGCGGCACCGTTTCTTGCAGAGCGTCGCCGCGCATGAGAACCAGGACCACGGTTGCGTAAGTCGATCCGGGCACGGCCTTGACCTGGCGAACCCCGAAGGTGTGGGCGAGCCGCTCGGAAGCCTTGGCGAAGTCATCGGGGATCTGCCCAGTCACCATCCGGACCGTGACCTCATCACAGGCCGCCCGGCACCGGACCCGGACGATTTCGGGGATGATCGTGCGCTTGTCGTACGAGATCGACAGCTTTGCGGTGACCATCGCGGCCATCCACCGCCGCCGGTAGACCAGCCTGCGAACCCTCGCGAGGATCGGCCACCATCCGAACCGCAGCCACGACGGCCGGTGCGCGAATGCCCATACAGTTGCGACGAGCGCGACCCCGCCGACAACCAGAGCGAGCCGCTGCCAGCCGTAGACGACGTAGAGGGCGGTCAGGAGCGTGATCGGCAGCGTGGCGTACCAGTGTCGGACGTAGGTGGTGACGAGCCTGGCGACCGCCTTGATGATCTCCCAAGTGACGACGAGCCAGATCGGGAGCTTGACGATCGGCGTGCGTACGTTGAGCGGGGCCACGGGGATCGTTTCGCCCCGGATTATGTTGACCAGCGGCATCTAGCTCACCGCCTTAGCCTGGTCGAGGGTGCTCAGGGCCTGCCGGATGTGGTCGAGGCGTTCGGCATCGCTGACATTAGGGATCAGCAGCGCCCAAGCCTCGATCCTGCCGATGACGCCGGTATAGCGGTGCGCGTACTCCCAGCCGTTCAGAGCGTGCTGTTGTAGGGCTTCCCGCTCGCGCTGCTGGAGACAGGCATCGCATCGTTCGACGCCGTCCGGGATCGGCCTGAGCTGGCCGCACTCGGTGCAGGTACGCCATACGGTGTTATCTCGTGTCGTGACGCGGGCAGCGTCGACTACCTTGGGCATCACAGCCCTCTCCTTCGCAGGTCAGTGGTTGAGCGCCCGGGGCGGGGATGACTTCTTGGCGGTTGTTGGCCCCGCTCCCGGACGCGACGAGATCTAGGCGGCTTTCGCGCGCCCGGCGGACTGCGGCGCCGTCATCGCGGTCGCACGCACCGACCAGCCCAGCCGCGCACGGCACTTAGCGGCGGCGCCCTTGCACTTCTGCGAATCCACGTACGGCGTCAACGTCACGTCCACAAACTCCACCATCGGCGGATAGCCCGGCACGGCCGACGCCGGCGGCACCGGCTGCTGCGGCGCGACGACCTTGACCTTGAATTCCTTCGAGCCGCCGAACTTGCCGGCCTCCGGGTCCAAGTCAAGGAGCCGGACGAGCCAGACCCGCTCGCCGGTGTCCTTGTCGCGGAGCTGATCGTCACCCTGTCCGCGCTTGTCGAAGTCGGTGGCCGGCTCGACACCGAGGCAGAGCGCACCATGCGGCGCGACGTAGTCCCACGGAACCGGCACTTTGATCGCGTTCGGAATCACCGAGCTGCTCCCTCTGTCGTCCAAGCTTGGCTACTTGACTAACCAAGTTGGACAGAAATTATCAGATGGACAGCTTGGCTAGCCAAGCTTGTTCATAGTCTGAAATCAATGGACGATGAAGAGTTCTTCGATACCTAGCGGCCCCGCAGGAATGACCAGGTCAAACACCAGGACCGGGTGGCCGGAGGTGTTGCGGACGATCAGCAGGCTCGCCAGGACAAGCGTCCGCCGACCGAGTCGGAGCAAGTCGTCCTCGCGGGGAGAAGCGGTCCGCGCGGTCAGTCGCTCGATTACGTCGCCCGCGACGAACTGCCGGCGCTGCTCCAGGTGGTCGAGGATGCCCTCACGGAGACGATTCGGACCGCCGAGCGCGGTTCCGCCGGCAGTGATTGCCGGAAGGAAAACCGTTGATAGCGCAGTCTGCTCCGAGTCACTTGCGGGCATGATCCGCTGGCGAGCGATGACCGCCTCGCCGATCGGGATGGCGAGAGCCGCAGCGATCCGAGGTGACGCAGGCGCCCGGCCCGCACCGATCAGCGTGCCAACGCCGATCTCGGCCCCGTGTAGAGCTGCGAAGATGCGCCCTGGCAAGCGAGGGGAGCGAGGCCGCGGAGTGCCGAGCACCGCGCGTCCCTTGCCTTGAACGCCCTCGATGTAACCGAGCTGCCGCAAGTACTCCAGCGCGCGGACCACGGTTGACCGGGAGGCCTCGAATTCGCGAACCAACTGGGCTTCGCTGGGCAGCATCGAGCCGGTCGGGTAGGTGCCGCTGTCAATGCGTGCCTGGAGCGTGTTCGCGATCATCGCGTACTTCGCGGGCGCCGGATCGATCCGCATCCCGGTCATGCCCGAGCACTCAGGGGAGCGGGCCACCCTGCGGACGCCGATGATGTGGCGTCGAGCAGTTCAGGCATCACGACCTCCACCCGATGGTTTGGGGTGGCGCCGGAGCGGGCGGATCGCGAAAGGGGCGCGTTTGTCCGCACCGCCGCTCCGGCACCTACTGTTCCGCTAGACAAGATCGCCCTGCTGGGGTGGCGAGTAACGTCGAGCGCAACAGATTTGGCTAGCTTGGCTAGCCAAATTGACCGTAAGGGTAGGTGCTCACCTACGCAAGCAGACAGACGAGATATTTCCTAACCTGGCTAGCCAGGCTTTACGCTGCTGGAGTGAACGTGGAAGCCCGCGAACTTGACGACCTGGAACCGGACGACGCCCGCCCGGCCTCCCAGCAGATCGCTAACGTGCTGCGCGCGGCGATCCTCACTCGACGCTTCGCTCCTGGTGAGCGCCTGCCCTCACAGACCGACCTGGCGGAGCGCTACGGGGTAGCGCGCGAGACGGTCAAGACCGCCTTGCGCATCCTGCGGGACGACCGGTTAATCGTCAGTCGTCAGGGGAGTGGAGCATTCGTCCGGGCCCAGACCGATCGACCCGTTGGTCTACGCCCGCACATCGAGGCCGCATTTGAGCAGGCTCACATCAGCATCGACTTCGCCGGCTTCTCCAGCGAGACCCTGCACGGCGCCATCCAGGAGCCCTTGGACAAGATCCGCGCGGGCCGGCTCAACCCGGAGTCCATCGCGATCCGCATCCTGTTGCCGGACTTAGGTCAACCGGCGATCGTGCCCTCCCGTGCGGAGCCAGCCGGCGATGATCCCGCAGTCCGTGAACGCGCCGCCCGGATAGCGCGCCGTCACACCGAGGCCATCGTTGAGTCAGTAGGCGAGCTGGGCACCCTGGGCCTGGTGCGTAACGCCACCACGGAGATCCGCGCCTACGGCACCACGGTCCTGTCAAAGCTCTACATCATTAACCGCGAAGAGGTCTTCTTCGGCTTCTACCCGGTCGTCCGCCACACCGTCTCGGTCGACAAACAGGCCGTGCCGATCTTCGACGTGCTGGGCAAAGACGTACCGCTCTTCCACTTCGTGACGAGCGGTGACGAGGGCGACGCCGGGGACCAGTTCGTGCAGCAGTCTCGCGGCTGGTTCGACAGCGTGTGGGACACCATCGCTCACGAGTACATCCCGTGACGCTCGCCGACCTGGTCGGTTCTGCGGGTTTCTTCCTGATCGACTTCGATGGACCCATCTGTTCGGTCTTCGCAGGGCACCCGGCCCCCGTAGTCGCCGACGACCTGCGCGACGTGATCCGCCGACACAACGGCGGCGAGCTGCCAACCAAGTTGGCAGAACCTCACGGCGACCCGCTGCGCCTCCTGGTCGACGTCGGTGAGCTCGGAGACGACGAGCTCACCGGCAAGGTCGCAAACGCCAGTCGAGACGCGGAAGTGACCGCCGTACAGTCCGCCGCACCGACGCAGGGTGCAGACGAGGTACTTCGCGCCGCGTCCCTGACCGGGCGAAAAGTGGCCGTGGTCAGCAACAACGCCACCACGGCTATCGGCGAATACCTCGCGCTGCATGGCATGGCCTCCTATGTGGACGGCATCGCTTCGCGCTTCGACGGAATGGACCCGTGCCTGCTCAAGCCACATCCGTTCCTGCTGGAACGTGCGCTCTCCTCCGCGGGCGTGCCGCGCGACAGGGCGGTTTTTATCGGCGATTCGGTTACCGACGTCGAGGCCGGCAGGGCCGCAGGCATCCGGACGATCGGGTACGCCAACAAGCCAGGCAAACAGCAGCGACTCACCGATGCCGGCGCCGACATCGTGATCCACTCCATGCGAGCGCTGGCAGCCGAGCTGCTTTCCACCGCAACCAGGCCGATGCGATGACCGATCAGTTCGTGGTGCCTGCCGCGGTGCTTGCGAACGTTCGCCGTCGTTGGCCGGAGACAGCTGAGTCCTGGGCTGCCCAAGTCCCGGTGCAGTTCCGTGCTATCTGTGAGCGCTACCAAGCCATTCCGCGTGAGGTGCTGTCAGCGAGGTATGGATTCGTAGTCGCGGTAGATGCCACCGACGGCCCACTCGTCATTCGTAGTAGCCCGGACCCTCACGGGCGCGATCAAGCCGCCGTCTCGGTCGCGCTTGCGAACCTGGGGACCGCACCGCCGGTGCACGAGGCATTCAGCGATGAACGAGGCACCTGGACCGTGCTCGATCGAGTGCTGCCCGGAACACCCCTTAGTCAGGTTGATCCTGCCACCGTTGACCCGAAAGCACTCTTTGCTCCGCTCGCGGCGATGGCTGCTCAGCCGCCAGCCTCGCCGGATTTGCCCTCAATCTTGGACTGGTTGCGTGATCGTCTTGAGAACGACGATCTTGCCGATTTGCGTCCCGGTACCGCTGTGGCTCCGGCAAGTGAGCGCCGAGCTGCCTTGGCGCAATTGACCGATCTAGCTCGCGACCACACCCCAGCTTTGTGTCATGGCGATGCATCCAGCGGGAACATCCTCGCCCGTGGTCGACGTGGCTGGATGCTCATCGACCCCCGGGGCATGACTGGCGAGCACGGCTACGACGTTGCTGTGCTCGCACTCCGAGTCAGTGTCGTCCGCAGTTCGCCTGGTTTAGTCAGCCTCATCGCCGATCTCACCCGAGTGGATAGTGATCGACTCCGCGCTTGGATGAAGATCGCGCAGGCCGCACGGGTGTAGTCGCTCCACCGAGTGTCAGATTCCCGCGAGCGATGTTCTGGGGCTTGGTGAACCGCCCTGGCTCCGAGGGCGTGTACCACTGTGGATGGAAGTAGCGTCCAACCTCGGGGTAGGGGCGCGAGGACATGACTACTTGAGTAGCTATGTTGCGCTGAGTAGTTGGTTCGAGACCGTCCTGTCGAATGCTCGCGGATGAGGAGTAGGCCATGGTCGAGCAAACGAGCCGGCGTGACAGCGCAGGCGGGTTCACCCTGCTGATGCTCAGCACAACCGCTTCAATCCTGCTGCTCACCGTGACGCTGCTGGTCGCCGCATCAGAGGATGTTGCCGAAGCGACGGTGTTCGGGAAGGCCGGGACCGTGGCTGTGACCGTCGGAGCTGCCATCGTGGTTTGCGTCTCGGCCGTCATCGCTTGGCGTGGCTCTGGATCTGCGGTGCGTGCTGTAGCGGTAGGGATGTCGATCGTTGCGGCCGTTCTCGTGGCGACGCTGGCGTACCTCTTCTTGTTTTCCGACAACACCCAGTTCGGGGCGGGACTCCTGTTGGTCTGTGCCGCTGTGCTGGTCGCTTTAGGCGGGCGGGAGGTCGCGCACGCGTCCGGAACGAGGGAGGCGCGCTGAGATGCAACCGGACCTAACGCAACGCCTTCAGCGAATCCAGCAGCGCGTCAACCAGCTTGGTCAGCTGACGCGTGAACTGGCGTCGGCCGCACCCGAGGAGTCGGAAGGCTATGACGCGAGCGGATGTGTGCTCGTGTTGCTCGGCCGGGACGGATTGCCGGTCGATATCCGAGTGCGGGACCAGTGGCAGGAGCGGTTGGAGCCGGAAGAACTCGGCTCCGCGGTTCTGGACGCTTCCTCTGCCGCTGGACAGGCAGCGACCAGAGCGTGGGCCGGGAGCCTGGACAACAGCCGCTGGTGGACGCGGCAGCGAGACGCGGACGAGTACGCCGGCGAAGCCAACTCCCAGAGCCGCGAGCAGCCGTCAGGGCTCGGTCCAGGCCGGCCACAGCCCGACGGCGAATTCAACGAGCAGGTCATGAGGGCTCTGCGCGAATCGGTGGACCAGGCGAGCCGACCGCAGCCCGCCGACGATACGGACGGCGTCGACGGCGGGCACCACGTGGCCGTGAGGCTGAACAGCGGTGGCCTCACGGAATGCTTTATCGAGCCGCAGTGGGCGCGCAACCGCACCGGCGGCACCATCACCGAAGCCCTCTCGACGGCACTGTGGCGAGCGAGACACGGACTTCCGTCGGCCGCGCACCGGAGCGCCGAGCTCGACGCGCTGGTGAGCGACGCTCTGGCGACGTTGACCACCCTGGTCCAGCGGTCGTCGAACTGAGGTGATGTGTGATGGGTCTTCCCAGCTCAGAAGAGGTCTTGGTCGCTACCGATGCCCTGCGCGCCGAGGCAACGGTGTGGGACACCCAGGGCGAGGCGCTGCGGGCGCTCAGCGCTGAGGTCGGCGCCATGGAGTTCGGCCGTGTTGAAGCCGGCCTCTTCCAGATGATGGTGAGCCCGTACAACGAGGTCGTTCGTGCTGTCGCTGCCCGCTGTGTTGAAGGTGCTGCCGCGATGACGGACATGGCAGGCACGTTGCGCAAGGTGGCGGATGTCTACGAGACCGAGGACCAGGCCGGCGCGCACCGCATCAAGAATGTCTACTGACGGGGGACGCGATGTTCAGCGCGGCGCAGTATGAGGCAGTGATCAGCGAGATCGAGCAGGGGACGAAGACCTTCGAGGCCAAGCTTGCCGAGGTCATTCCCGCCGCGGACAGGGTCTCCAGCCAGTGGTACGTGGGCGAGGTTCTCGGTGATCTGCTTCAGTGGATCGCCCGCAGGACAGTTGAAGTAGGGACCGAGATCCTGAACTTCATCTTGGACGTGCTCAAGGGCGCGACCGCACCCGTCTTCATGTTCATCGATGCGTACAAGTGGATCGACTTCAAGGCCACTGCGAACGGTGTTTCTACCGATGTCACGGTCCAGAATCTGGTGATCAACAGCTCGGATTGGTCCGGACAGGGTCATGACGCCTACCTCAACGCCGCTGCGGCCCAGTCCACCGCCGCTGGACGCATCGGGTCGATCGCCAAGACCGCATCCGACAACCTGCTGCTGTGCGCCGGTGCCGGTCTGGCCTTCTACATTCTGGTCGCCGGCGTCGTTGCGAAGCTGATCGTCGAGGTTGTTGCAGCGACCACCGCGATTAGCACAGCGGTCTTTTCCGCGGTCGGCGCGATGATCTTCCTTGAATCAGGAGTCGTCAACGTGACAGCGATCGTCACTGCTCTTGGCTTGCTCTCAGCATTTTTGGGCACGCAGGTCAACGCCCTAGTCACCTTGCACGGCGAAGCCGCCGATCCCACGAGCTTTCCGAACGGCGCATGGCCGAAGTCGAACAGCGCGCAGTACAGCGACGGGACGGTCAAGGACGGCGACGCCGACTGGTCCCTCAAGGATGACTAGCACCCAGTCCACTGTCGCATGAGGATCGAAAACATAGCTCGTGAAAGGGTTGTGTTTGCCGGTTCACGCAACCGGCTCAGGGGCTCTCAACGAAAATCCCCGGCTAACGCTGAGCGCTAGCCGGGGTCGACGTACCCGTCTTGGAGTACACGCCAGTTATCGACGCTGCCCATCATTACCTACATACGCGTGCCGAGGGCGCTTCAACCAAGCTGCGCTGTTCCCCGCAGGAACAAGGTGGCAGGGGAGCAGATTTAGCATGTATGAAGGCGGTGCATCAATGCGGCGGATCCAGATTCTCCAAGCCAGGGCCCTTGAAAAGGGCCATGGTCGCGCCAATAATTCCGACTCTGGTGAGAGCCGATTGGACTGCTTCTCTGAGATAAGGAAACATGACTCTGTGACTGTAAATCTCGCCGAATGCACTTAACGCGTCTGGCTCTGCAATGATAGGGTCGTTCGACTCAAATTGAACGGCAATTGTTGTGTTTACAACTGCCGATCCGTCGGCGCCTCCGGGGCAAATAGCAACTCGTGTCTCATGTCGAAATTCGATCGTTTTCTCATCAAGAAGTCTATGACCGAGAATCACGGTTATTCGTGTGGAGATACTCGTGCCGTCCGGAAGGTCGAATGCTGACCGGTCGTGCACTTCGGCCGAGATCCGATCAAAGTAAATGGTCGTAAGCTCGACCTGTCTGAACAGGCGGTCAGCCTGGCCAAACAACTCTGCAGTGACATTGCTGGCAGCCATGAGTTCTCAGGCTCCGGAGCCTGAAAGTACCGACTTGGGATAGGTAACACCGGCAGCCTTGATAATGCTCGGCTTCCTTAGTTTTACGGTGCTCGACTCGCTCATTGGCCGGGACTGTTGGAAAGCTTTTCCAGTATTGCCACACAGCTTCCGGACTAGCATGACGTTTAGTTCGTCAATCTCTTCCCGAGTGAGAAGATTGTCCTCGTCGTAGCCGTTCAACTCATTGCGGCGTAGCCAAGAGTTGATACTCGTCCAATCCCAGATTCGAATTCCGTCTCCAACCACGGACACCGGCAATGGAAAGTCTTTTTTGCCCCTGGTGCCCAGCGCCCATGCGCGAATCGTCTCGCGAGGCCGGCCTGTCCGTGCCGCAATATCGGTGATATTGACAAGGTCGGGTTCCACTCGGAGAATTTGGACATTCGGGAATGCGCAGCATAGGCGCCCAACAGCATCTAGCACTGCGTCGTAGCTGTTCTCTGCCGCGATACGGTATGTGAGTAGTGGCTTGCCGCCGATGACCGCTGGGTAAACCTCGATGTTCCCGTCATCGAGCAGCCGGGCAACTGTGGTCTCCGATGCGAGGTCGATACCGCCCACGAACAGCGTGAACAGGTAGGGCAATACCTGTGTCGTGTCGTCCTTCACCGCCCACCTCCTGCCTGGTACGTCCACGGTAGCGACCGTACTCACTTGCGTACACCCCTAATCTAGCGACCATCACTGTCCGATGTATCGTTATGAGGACAACGTGCCATATTTCGGCGCAGAATTTTGGCTTGAGAGCTGCCACTGGGGGTGCTCAGTACCCACACCGGCGTGCATTGCTCGCCGGGGCACATGAGTGAGCCGAAGATGTGGGAGTTGCCGCCGGTACTCAGCTTCAAGCGCCAGCCAGCGCGTTCCGCCTCCTTCAGGACGGTCCGCACATCCGGATCAGGATGGCGCTTCGTGGTCATGTGAGCACGATACGGCTATCGTCCGCCGCTGTTCCAGCCCTGACTGCGTCGTTTCGAATAGAATCTGCCAAACGTCTCTGACGTGATCCCTGTGCTTGGGAGTGCGTCAAGACCGCTGCCTTCCGAAACGACTGATTTGGCCGTACGTTACGGGGGTGGAATGCTTCGCGACGGACGGTCTGTCCGTCAAATCATGATCAATCGCGCGTCTACGTGATCGCCTTGATTTGCATCGTGAAGCCGCATTGTAGGCGTGTTCGGACATAAATACGCAGGGTGGGCCATGAGCATGGCCCACCCTGCGTTGATGCCTGTCGCCTATCTGACGGACTGAGGGGTCGGCGAGACGGCACTGATCCCGGCGGACGCCGTACTGCCTCTCTGCAAGCAGATTATGAGGCTCGACCTGGGGACCAGCTTCAGATGTCGGAACGGCGTCCTGTTCAGTCGGATCTTGGAGATCAGGACCGCCGTCGACATGACCTGTGCTTTGCCCGTCGTTCTTAACAAAGGGGCCGCCTTCACATCTCCAGGGGAATGCCGTTTCCTTACGGTGGCAAACCCGAATCGCAAAGGTATTGCAGGCCGCTTGCCCGAAGCTAATCGGACTTTACTAATCGGCGGCCACTAAAAAAGATGTATCTCTTTTTCTGACCCGTCTGGTCCGACGAGTTTGATCACATGTCCACTATGAATCATAGACTGAACAAAAGAGTACAACAAGACGGAACGGTTGATCGCATCGGTTTTGCTCTCCCCTGTTAATCCGCAGACCTGACCGAGTGCTCGCCAAGCCCGCTGAATAAGGTTGACAGTGATCTTCACCGGCTTCGCTCGCCCCCCGCTCGACGAGGTATCAGGTGGGGTCGGCGAGCCGTCCAAGTCCGAGGCCATGTCGTCCTGGTTTTCGAGCTCATCGCCACTCTGCGTCGAACTCGTAAGTGTTGATGTGCGTGCCACACCGGCTCCCTTCCAACGTGGGCTTGCCCCACTATTAGTCCGTGGAGCAACTGGTCGAGACGAGTACAAGCGTCTTCGGTAGGACTGGTCAGACCAGGGACCTACTATGTCTCGGCTGCCAGTACGTATCAACTCGCTATATGGATGAAAGCTGTACTCGGACCAGCGCCCTTACTACTCACTGTAGACGTTAGGTCCCACGAAGAGTAGCCGTTAGTTCTTTAGAACACGATGAAACGGGCAAATCAGTCACCGGCTGTGACGTACGTCATATGGCGATTAGCTGTGCGCCTGGGGTCTCGCAGTGGGTCGTAAGGTACTTGTGTACTCAAGTGCGTACACTGGTCCCGGCGCCATCTAGCCGATGGCACCTAGTTCTTCCGACGGCGGGCCGGCACAACCGGGCAGCCTCGCGTACCGCTTCAGGTGATCGCCTCCGTGGTTGATGTGGGTTTGTACGTAGGAGAAGGGCCGCAAGATGACAACACCGGACCGTCGGGAGCCTCCGCCGCTCGAAGTTGATCTGACCCAGACAGAGGGCTACCCCACTGGCAGGGCTGGGTTGGAGATCAAGCTGCGGATCATCGGTCTGAAGGTCAAAGGGGCGGCTGCGTTGCCCAGCCCCGTGATGCTTAGCGGTATAGGAGTCAGTGCAGCGGCCGCAATCGTGATCGCCTGCGTCTTCGGCTTGCAGTTCGTTGTCGAGCCGCTCGTGGTCATGATCCCGGGGTGCGCTCTCGCAATCCTCGTCTTAGGGGTGACGACCGCTCTCGCAGTCGTCGCTTTTAGGGCTGGACACCCGAGTACCGCGACAGGCGGGGAAGCAGCGAAGCTCCCGGAGCGTAAGTCCGAGGGGTGATTTCGCCAATGTTCTAAGGAGAGTGGGTCGGGGTGTCCCCGGGTGGCTGCCGAGCGGCTACCCGGGCTTGCTGTCTAGCAGGGCATTCGGGTTGCCTAATACTCAAAGTTGCTGGGCTGTGGACTGCCGAATTTGGCTCTACTAGATCAAGGCGCCACGCAAGCGTGGCGCGGCCGGTCGCGCTCGGCCTGCTGGCGGCGCAAGCGCCGGCATCGGCCGGCGCGCCGGCCAGACGCGCATCGAATGCGGACCGCATCTGGGCTGCGTGGCAATGTGCACTCTGGCACCGGTCACGCCGGATCTCTACGGTGAGGCCCATGTTCAGGGTTGCGCAGCAAGTCGCAGTCAGCCCTCCCTGGTGGGCGACGGTAGTGATCGCTGGCCTCTTCACTCTCTTGGGAGCCATCCTCACGCTGACGGTGACTGTCACGCTCGACCGGCGGAAGGCTGCCCGAGACGCGCGGATGGCCCGAGAGGTTCGAGCACGCGAGGCCTACCTCAGGATTCTCACGTGGGTGACGCATATCAAGGACGAACTCCGCCGGACGATCGACGGCCGCCGCGAGTTCAACCACGCGTTGGTAGATGAGCGGGAGCAGGCGAGCCTTGGCGCACTGTCTCAGCTCGACACGGGCCCTCAGTTCCGGGAGCTTCTAAGACAGTGGCCGGTAACCTTCCGTACCTTGCTCGATGCCTACGAGACCCTGCATCAGACGGAGCGCAATCTTCGGGCAACCAGTTCATCGGAGTACGCGCTCCGAGATAAGCAGGCTGCCTACCTGACGGACATGATCGACGAGCTGGCCGAGCTGATCACAGAGATGGAGAAGCAAGCCCGTAAGGACACGTCGATGTCCTGAAGGCATCAGTTGCCTCCGGCGGGGATCTCTGGCTTCTGGGATGGGTGCCATCCCGTCCACCGTCGCCCCAGGCGAGCCGAGCAGACCGACGCCGGGACCGCCAGCGTCCGCACCTATCTCTATGTAGTGATCAGTGGCGGCCCCGGCGCCGGCCCGCTCCCCGGTGGGTGGGTCGACGGCGGACGGGATGGCGGTGGGGAAGAAGAGTGCCCGCTGGGCGTTCCCGCGATGTTCCCGTAGACCGCCATAGACGGCCGGATCTTGCCGGACTCTCTGGATCACAACAGGAACAGCCCCGTTCTGCGTTTCCGCAGGTTACGGGGCTGTTTTACTTCCCAGTGGCGGGTGAAGGATTCGAACCTTCGAAGCTTTCGCGACGGATTTACAGTCCGCTCCCATTGGCCGCTCGGGCAACCCGCCTGGGAACCACCGCGGTTTCCCGCAGCAGCGGACATCAGAATAGCCGTACCGCAGAGCCCCTCCGCAACCGGGTACGGTCGGCATGTCGCGGGGTCTCCAACGCCTCGCTGAAGACATCGACACGATCCCAGTCGCAGGAGTTTGATCATGGCAGCCAACCCGTCGTTCGACATCGTCAGCAAGGTCGACCGGCAGGAGGTCGACAACGCTTTCAACCAGGCGGAGAAGGAGTTGAGCACCCGGTTCGACTTCCGGGGCACCGGCACCGTCGTCGCCAAGTCGGGTGAGGCGTTCACCATCACGTCGGAGACCGAGGAGCGGGCCGTCGCCGCGCTCGACGTCTTCAAGGAGAAGCTGGTCAAGCGCAACATCTCGCTGAAGTCGCTGGATGCCGGCGAGCCGCGGCAGTCCGGTAAGACGTACAAAATCGATCTTAAGGTTGTCGAGGGCATCGAGTCCGAAAAGGCCAAGGCGATCAGCAAGAAGATCCGGGACGAGGGTCCCAAGGGTGTGCAGCCGCAGATCCAGGGTGACCAGCTGCGGGTGACCGGCAAGAAGCGTGACGACCTCCAGGTCGTGATCGCGCTGCTCAAGCAGGAGGACTTCGGAGTCGCGCTCCAGTTCACGAATTACCGCTGATCGCCGTCCCGCCGCGCCGCAGACTGGTGTGGTGGGTACCGCGTTTCTGGGTGGCCTGATCGGGCTCGCGCTGCTGGGTTTCGGGGCGCGCATCCTGGTCAGCGGGCATGCCCCGGCGGTGATCGCCCGATCGTTTCGGGCCGATCGGGAAGCCGGGTGGTACCACCTGCTCTTCGGCGTGGCACTGGTGATCTTCGTGGTGGGGGCCCGTCTTCCGGGCGAGGCCTCCGGCACGACCGCGACGATTCTGTCCATCGCGCTGGTCGCGGTCGCCGTGGTCCGCTTCCGCCCCCGAGGCCGGGTCCGAGACGAAGAGCCTTAGCCCTGGGCGTCGATCCAGCGTTGGTGTGCTTCCCACGCTGCCTGTTTGCTGCTGCCGACCGCCGCGCCGATCTGCGACCAGGACGCGCCGGCGCCTCGTGCCGTGCGGATCATCGGCTGGCGTCCGTACCCGGCCTTGCGGATCACGACCTCGCTGAGCGCGAGCATCTCCAGCGACTCGTCCCGGGTGAGGCCGGGTGTGCCTTCCGGGTCCATCGCGGCCAGTGCGTCGCGCATCCGTAGATCGTTGTACCGAGCGGTGGCTGTCACGAGCGTGTGAAGCGGCTCGAGCTCCTCCGGTGTCGTCACTGGAGGATCCTCTCGTCAGGCTGCCTTGACGTCAAGTGACCTTGACAATGAGAGGCGAATTGCCCTCACTTCTGCCTCTAAATCCGGCGCAAAGCCCTCAATTCTTGGGCTGTGAGTCGCGGGCTTCACTCAACCGTTCGGCCATTGTTTGATGAAGTGTGGGTCCGACCCGCCGATCGGCGCTCCCTGTCGCACAAAGGGTGTGGCAACATCAGGACACCGAACTTGAGCACCGCGCCAACAGGAGTCACGCATGTCTGCAAAGAAACTGAGCCGCTTGGCCGGTTTGGTGCTCGTGCTGGCAGCTGCATTCGGCGGATTGTCCGTCGGACACACCTCGTCCGGGGATTCCTCGGCGGTTCGCTACACCACGCTCGACTTCGACTGGAACTGATCGCCCAGCGACCTTTGGGCGCGACCCGCATAGGAGCGCCATGGCCGGCAGTTCACGATCCCGGCGGCGTTCTGCTGATTATGCGTGGCTCATCACCGGGCCCCTCGCGATCTTCGCGATCGCCTGCACCATCGGGTTCTGGTTCGAGGAGCCTGATTGGTACCAGGACTGGCTGCCCGCTCTCCTGCTGCTGGTGCTCTACCTGGTCACTCAGTTCGCCGAGTTCAACGTCGTCATCAGGCGCAACGCTTTCTCCGTGACGGTGACCGAGGTCCCGCTCGTCCTGGGTCTCTACTACGTCTCGCCCGTGCTGATGATCGGAGTGGTCGTCACCGGGGCGCTCTGCCTCCAGTTGCGGGCCACCCAGCTTCCGGTCAAGGCGTGGTTCAACGTCGCCAAGCAAGCGGCGAGCATCTGCGCGTCGTTGCTGGTGATCGCGGCGTTCCCGCCGATCGTCAACGCGGGCCCCGGCACCTGGGGCGTTCTCGCGGTCGCCGTCGCGGTCAACGTGCTGGTCCAACTGGCCTGTCTGGCCGGGGTGATGAGTGTGGTCCAGGGCGGCCGAGCCGGCCCCGACACACTGAGGGCCAGCCTCCCCAACCAGATGATCGCCGGGGTCAACGCGGCGGTCGGCCTGCTCTTCCTGATCGCACTCGAAGCGACCAAGTGGTCAGCGGTCCTGCTGGCGGTCCTGGCCGTGGCGCTGACCCTGCTGCTGCGCTCGTTCGCCGGCTTCTTCCGGCAGCACCGCACCCTTGCCGACGTCTACGAGCTGACCCAGGCCGTCCGCCGCGAGACCTCGAACAGCGCCCTGCCCGACGTGTTGCTCGGCCGCGTCCGAGACCTGATGCGCTCGGAGTACGCGACGCTCTGGCTCGCGCCGCAGGAGCGCTATCCGGAGGTGCTGCTCACCGCACAGGTGGACAACAAGGGATTGCTAGACATGTCCCCGGTGCCCGCCAAGATTCGTGATCTGGCAGTCGACGACCACCAGGTGGTGGCGGTCGGTCAGCACTTCACCGAGACCGAGCACCTGCGTGACCAACTGCGTCCGGCCCGGGTGAAGGACACCGTTGTGGTCCCGCTGCGCTCCGGTCAGGCCATCATCGGCACGCTCGAAGTGGCCAACCGGATCGGTGAGAGCCGCAGCTTCCGGGACAGCGACATCCAGGTGCTCGAGACGATCGCCGCACACGCGGCGGCGGCGGTGGAGAACTCCCGCCTGGTCGACCGCCTGCGCCACGACGCGTACCACGACCGCCTCACCGGCATGCCGAACCGGCGCCGGATCGTCGACGCCCTGGCCGAGTCGGTCAAGGTGCACGCCGAGCAGGAGGTCGTCGCGGTGGTCCTCTTCGACGTGGACGGCCAGCGCAACGTCAACGAGTCGATGGGTCACGCGGCCGGCGACAAGCTGCTCTCCGAGGTGGCGGCCCGGTTGCGGGGCATCGCCGACTCCGGGGCGCTGGTCGGCCGGATCGGCGGCGACGAGTTCGTGGTCACCCTGCGTACCGAAAGCCTTGAATCGACGATCGCGCTCGCCACCGAGATGCGTGAGCGGCTGCGCGGCCCGATGGCCGTCGGCTCGCTCACCCTCGACGTGGACACCGCGGTCGGTGTGGCGGTCTACCCGGACCACGGCAGCGACCCGGAAACCCTGCTCCAGCGCGCCGAGCTCGCTGCCAACGCGGCGAAAGCGCTGCCGTACGGCGTGCAGCCGTTCCACCCGGCGCTGGAGTCGAGGGCGGTTCGCCGGCTCGGCATCGCGGCGGACCTGCGCCGGGCGCTCGACAACGGTCAGCTCGAGGTCTGGTTCCAGCCCCTGGTGACGCTCGCCGACCGGCACGTGGTCGGGGTGGAGTGCCTGGCCCGCTGGGTGCATCCGGCGCACGGCGAGGTCGCTCCGGAGGACTTCGTGGCGGTGGCCGAGCACACCGGTCAGCTGGCCCGGCTCACCGAGGTGGTTCTCGCCGCGGGCCTGCGGCGCTGCCGGGACTGGGCGGAAGCCGACCGGCCGCTGTCGGTCGCGATCAACCTCTCCGCGCGGACCCTGCTCGACTCCCGGTTCCCGGAGATGGTCGAGGAGATGCTGGCGGAATACCGCGTCGACCCCGGTCAGCTGACCTTCGAGATCTCCGAGCCGGGGATGCTCAACGACATAGAGCGTGTCCTGCCGTCGCTGTACCGGCTGAGGGACCTCGGTGTCCGGCTCAGCGTCGACGACTTCGGCACCGGCGCTTCCTCGTTGGCGTACCTGCGGCAGTGGCCGGTGCACGAGGTGAAGATCGACGACACGTTCGTGCAGGGGATGGCGACCGATTCCGGTGATCTCGCGATCGTCCGGGCGGTGGTCGGGCTCTCCCGGGAGTTCGGCCTCACGGTCGTGGCCGAGGGTGTGGAGAGCGAGCTCACCCTGGATCTGCTCGAGGAGATGGGCTGCGAACTCGGTCAGGGTTACCTCTTCAGCCGCCCGCTTCCGTTCGAGCGTCTGGAGGCCTGGTTGAGCGCTCAAACCGAGCCCGAATCGACGCCGACGGGCGAGGTCCGGCGGCTCCGAGTCGTGATCTGACCAGGAGTTCAACCTGTTTCGGGGTGCCGATTTCACCCCCGCTGACGGGCCGTGTACTCTTACCTCTGTCAGCGAGCGAGTGATCGCGAAGCGGCAAGCCCCCTTAGCTCAGTCGGCAGAGCGTCTCCATGGTAAGGAGAAGGTCTACGGTTCGATTCCGTAAGGGGGCTCCACCGGGTTCGTTCCCGCCCCGCCGGCGTTGAACGATGAGCCTGGCTCGGCGGTGTAGCTCAGATGGCAGAGCAAGCGGCTCATAATCGCTGTGTCGCCGGTTCAAGTCCGGCCACCGCTACTGTGATTTTCCAGGTGGACCCCTCCCGGGGCCCGCTTTGCAGAGCGACCGCCTCAGCGTCTACGCTGAAACGTCGACAGTTTGAACCCCGTTAGCAGGAAGGCACCCCGCCGTGGCCAAGGCGACCGACGTCCGTCCGAAGATCACCCTGGCGTGTACGGAGTGCAAGGACCGGAACTACATCACGAAGAAGAACCGGCGCAACGACCCGGACCGCGTGGAGCTGAAGAAGTTCTGCCCCCGCGACGGGAAGCACACCCTGCACCGCGAGACGCGCTGATCTAGCGCTCCACAGTTTTCACCCTGCGCCGTCCGGATTCTTCCGGGCGGCGCAGAGTACTTTGTGGGGCATGTCCCTGGACCAATCCTTCGTCGGCCGCAGCTGGCCGGCCACCGAGCCCTACCTCGTGGGCCGGGAGAAGATCCGCGAATTCGCCCGTGCGATCGGCGCGACCGACGCCGAGTACCACGACCCCGCGGCCGCCCGTGCCATCGGTTACGCCGACGTGGTGGCTCCGCCGACGTTCCCCGTGGTGTTCACCATGTCGAGCAGCCGGCAGATCATCGCGGACCCCGAGCTCGGCCTCGATTACACCCGTGTGGTGCACGGCGACCAGAGGTTCACCTACCACCGGCCGGTCGTCGCCGGCGACGCGCTGGTCTGTGTGAACTCGGTCGAGGACATCACCAGCCGGGGCGGGCACGAGTTCATCACCACCCGGACCGATGTGCGTACCGAGTCGGGCGACCCGGTCGTCACCGTCTGGTCGAAACTGGTTCAGCGGGGCGAGGAGGCCAAATGAGCGACGTTCTTGAGCCGCAGACGTTCCGGGTCACCCGGGCGGATCTGGTGCGCTACGCGGGCGCCTCGGGCGATTTCAACCCCATCCACTGGAACGACCGCACCGCCGTCGGCGTCGGGCTGCCCGGTGTCATCGCGCACGGCATGTTCACCATGGCGCTGGTCGGCCGGGCCGTCACCACGTGGGCCGGCGCCGCGGACGCGGTCGTGGAGTTCAGCGTCCGGTTCGCCCGGCCGGTTCCGGTGCCGGACACCGACGAGGGAACCGAGGTCGTGGTCAGCGGGATGGTGAAGGAGATCACCGACGCGGGGCACACACGGCTGAGCCTGACCGCAACCTGCAACGGCGACAAGGTACTGTCGTTGGCGCAGGCGCTCATCAGGAAGCGGTAACACCCGGGTTGGGATAACGCCGGGCGTACCCGTACACTGGTGCGCCGTGGGGCACTGAGCCGTCATAGGCCCAGGTCCCGCAAAGGGGTGTAGCTCAATTGGCAGAGCAGCGGTCTCCAAAACCGCAGGCTGCAGGTTCAAGTCCTGTCACCCCTGCGCATTCCTCCTCGACGTGCCCGCCCGGTGCGCGGTTCGCACGACTTCCGCGTCCGGTCGAGCCCTGACGGGACAATCAACACCCACCGACGACGGAAGTAGCGCGAAGTGGCCGATAAGGACCGGCCCGGTGACGACGTCCCGGGCGACGACGAGGTATTCGCCGACGCTTCTGCCGGCGGTGACGTACCGGACGACGGTGTCGACAAGGCGACCGGCAGTGGCGACACCGCCCTCGCCGAGCGTTCGGCCACGTCGGACAGCCCGAAAGCCAAGAAGCGTCGTGGCGGCCCGATCGGCCGGGTGGGTGGCTTCTTCCGCGAGGTCGTCAGTGAGCTGCGCAAGGTCATCTGGCCGACCCGCCGGGAGCTTCTGACCTACACGAGCGTCGTGATCGTCTTCGTGGTGGTCGTGACCTCAATCGTGACGAGCTTGGACTGGGTCTTCGGGAAGGGCATCCTCTGGGCCCTCGGCTGATCCGCCGGGCCCTGAGTTCCGAACCGAAGAGATCTGATCTGGAGAAGTGAGCGAGCGTGCCTGAGTACGACGACGAGACCGCGCAGTTTGCTGACGAGCAGTCGTCGCTGGTCACCGAGGAGTCGGTGGACGAGACGGTGGAGGTGGCCGACGAGGCCGCCGACATCCAGGCGCCCGAAGCGGACGAGGACTACGACCCGGTCAAGGAGCTGCGGCAGAAGCTGCGTTACGCGCCCGGCGACTGGTACGTGGTGCACTCCTACGCCGGTTACGAGAACAAGGTCAAGACCAACCTCGAGACCCGCATCACGAGCCTCGACATGGAGGAGTTCATCTTCCAGGTCGAGGTTCCGACCCGCGAAGAGGTCGAGGTAAAGAACGGCAAGCGCAACCAGGTGCAGGCCAAGGTCTTCCCGGGTTACATCCTGGTCCGGATGGACCTGACCCCGGAGTCCTACTCCTGTGTGCGCAACACGCCTGGTGTGACCGGCTTCGTCGGCGCCACCGACCGGGTCGACCGGCCGGCGCCGCTCTCGCTGGACGAGGTGCTGAAGTGGCTGGCACCGGCCGTCCAGTCCGAGGAGAAGAAGTCGAAGCCCGAGATCAAGGTCCTCGACTTCGAGGTCGGCGACTCGGTTACCGTCACCGACGGCGCCTTCGCCTCGCTGCCGGCATCGATCTCTGAGATCAACGCCGACCAGCAGAAGCTCAAGGTCCTGGTTTCGATCTTCGGCCGCGAGACTCCGGTCGAGCTGAACTTCAACCAGGTCACCAAGATCTGATCGTCGCGAGAGCACGACAACGCGGCGATTTCAGTGGGAGGGGCTG
This sequence comes from Actinoplanes lutulentus, assembly GCF_003259845.1. Classification (GTDB taxonomy): domain Bacteria; phylum Actinomycetota; class Actinomycetes; order Mycobacteriales; family Micromonosporaceae; genus Actinoplanes; species Actinoplanes lutulentus. The sequence goes on along the minus strand of NZ_QLMJ01000003.1, from coordinate 561,853 downwards.
CATTCGGCGGCCCCGCCAACTACCACAGGAGTAATTGAAATGGCACAGCGCAGCAAGGCGTACCGCAACGCCGCTGAGAAGATCGACGCCGACAAGCTCTACGAGCCCAAGGAAGCGGTCGCTCTCGCGAAGGAGACCAACCCGGTCAAGTTCGACGCCACCGTCGAGGTCGCGATGCGTCTCGGCGTGGACCCGCGCAAGGCGGACCAGATGGTCCGCGGCACGGTCAACCTGCCGCACGGCACCGGTAAGACCGCCCGCGTCATCGTCTTCGCCCAGGGCGCGAAGGCCGAGGAGGCTGTCGCGGCCGGCGCCGACGAGGTCGGCACCGACGAGCTCGTCGCCCGGATCCAGGGTGGATGGCTGGACTTCGACGCCGCGATCGCGACGCCGGACCAGATGGCCAAGATCGGCCGGATCGCCCGGATCCTCGGCCCGCGTGGCCTCATGCCGAACCCGAAGACCGGCACCGTGACCGTCGACGTCACGAAGGCGATCAACGAGATCAAGGGCGGCAAGATCACCTTCCGGGTGGACAAGCACTCCAACCTGCACCTGATCATCGGCAAGTCCTCCTTCGCGCCGGAGCAGCTGCTCGACAACTACGCCGCGGTGCTCGAAGAGGTCCTCCGGGCCAAGCCGTCGGCCGCCAAGGGCAAGTACCTGAAGAAGGTCACCGTCGCCACCACGATGGGCCCGGGCGTCCAGATCGACCCGAACGCTGTGAAGAACCTGCGCGGCGACGCCGAGAGCTGATTTCAGCCCAAAGCGACATGATTGAGGCCTCCGGGGACACCCCGGGGGCCTTTTTCGTGGCATCCTTCCGGCCATGCTTTTCGAAGGCCTCTGGTTCCGGTACTCCCGCCGCGCACCCTGGGCTCTGCGCGGCGCCGAAGCCACCGCCGCACCCGGCGACACCATCGTGGTGCTGGGACCAAACGGCGCCGGCAAGTCCACGCTGCTCCAGCTCGCGGCCGGCGTCCTGCGCCCGACGCGGGGCCGGATCCGGGACCGCCCGTCCGTCGTGGGCTGGGTTCCGGAGCGTTTCCCGGCCGCTCAGCCGTTCACCGCGCTCGGTTACCTGCACGCGATGTCCGCGGTCCGCGGCCTGCCTGCCCGCGCCGCCGACCCCTGGATCGAGCGCCTCGGCCTCGCAGCCCACGCGGACACCCCACTGGCCGATCTCTCCAAGGGCACCGCGCAGAAGGTCGGTCTGGCCCAGGCCCTGCTCACCCCGCCCGGCCTGCTGGTCCTCGACGAGCCATGGGAAGGCCTGGACGCCGCCTCCCGGACCCTGATCCCCGAGATCGTCACCGAGGTCACCGACGCCGGGGGAGTGGTCCTGGTGAGCGACCACAGGGGAGAGATCGCCAACCTCCCCGGCGCTCGCCACTGGACCCTCGCCGCCGGCGAGCTGCGCACCACCACCACGCAGGCAAAACCCGAGACGGACGAGCTGATCGTCGAGGTCGCCGTCCGGCGGCACGAGGCCGCCGCCGCGGTGGTCCAGCTGCGTGCGGCCGGTCACCGCGTTCTTGGGGTACGCGAAAACGGCCTTTCGGTACGCGAGAAGCACACCACCGTCGAGGAGGATCGATGATCGCGCTGGCCTGGATGCGGGTGGCCGGTTTCGTCCGCAGTGGCCGCTGCCTCGCACCCCTGGTGGCCGTGCTGGTGGTCCTGTCGATCCTCTACGGAGGCGGCCCTTCACGAGCCGCCGCCGCGTACGGATATTCGGCCGCCGCCCTCTTCGCCGTGCTGGCCTGGATCACCAAGCTGGTGCTGGACACCGAGCCGGACGTGCAGCGCCGCCTGGCCCGACTTGCGGTCGGCCCGGCTCGGGAGGCAGCGGCGGGTCTGCTGGCAGCCGGCCTTCTCGGCGCGGGGGTGTGCGCGCTGGCGATGCTGGCGCCCTGGGCGTTCGGCGGGATCAGCGGACCGGCGATCGGGGTGGGCATCCTGCTCGGAGTGCTGGCCCACCTGCTGGCGCTGGCCGGCGCCCTCGCGCTCGGTGCACTGGCCGGCCGGGCCGTCACCCGCCGGGTGATGCCCGGAGTGGCGGTCCTGGTCAGCGGCGGGGTGCTGGCGGTCGTGCTGGGTCTGAGCGATTCGATCGCGCCGTGGCTGGTGCCGCCGGTGATGGCGACGGCCCGGGCGCTGAGCGAGGACGCCGCCCCGGCTGCCGGGGATCTGCTGTGGCTGGTCATCCGGACGCTGCTCTGGTGCGCCGCCGCCCTCGGGATCTATGCCCGGCTGCGTCGAGCCCGTGCCTAGAAAGGACGAAGCGCACATCGATTTGGTTTTTCGTGGCCGGTCCGCGTACTGTTCCTTCTTGAAGTTCCACCCATAGACCGCTGGTCGCCGCAGTGACCGTCACCACGACGGACGCCGCGGCCGAAGGTCCCGCACAAGCGGGCGACCTGCGCAGGGCGAAACGGTTGTGATTCCGGCAAGCGCAAGCGTGCCTGGTCCCGCCCCGTGCCCCTGCGCCGGGGCGTTTTTGCTTGTACGGACCCTCTCGACCAGTGGCTGTATCACTGAGAGAGGAGGGACATGGCGGACAAGCCGGTCCGGGCCGACAAGGCTTCGGCCGTCGCCGAGTTCACGGATCAGTTCCGTGCCTCTGCGGCCACCGTGTTGACCGAATACCGCGGCCTCACCGTGAAGGAGCTCACCGAGCTCCGTCGCTCGCTGGGCAGCGAAGCGAAGTACGTGGTCGCGAAGAACACCCTCGCGAAGCGTGCGGCGACCGATGCGGGCATCGAGGGTCTCGACGCTCTGTTCACCGGTCCTACCGCGCTCGCCTTCGTGAAGGGCGATGTGGTCGAGGCGGCCAAGGGCCTCCGTGCCTTCGCCAAGGCCCACCCCGTTCTCATCATCAAGGGCGGCGTCTTCGAGGGCAAAGCCCTCTCGGCGGACGAGGTCAACAAGCTTGCTGACCTCGAGTCCCGTGAGGTGCTGCTGGCCAAGCTGGCCGGCGCCATGAAGGCCGGCCTGAGCAACGCCGCTGCCACGTTCCAGGCCCCGCTCTCGCAGCTGGTCCGGACCGTGGACGCTCTTCGGGCCGATCGCGAGAAGGACGGTTCTGCCGAGGCCTGATGCCTCGCGTGAACCCGTAAGACGTCAAGTTCAGTACTTAGGAAAGGTTGCCTGATATGGCGAAGCTCAGCACCGACGAGCTGCTCGACGCGTTCAAGGAAATGACGCTTATCGAGCTGTCCGACTTCGTGAAGCAGTTCGAGGACGTCTTCGACGTCAAGGCCGCCGTGGCTGTTGCCGCTGCCGGCCCGGCCGGCCCGGCCGCCGCTGAGGCCGAGGCTGAGAAGGACTCCTTCGACGTTGTCCTTGAGGGCGACGGCGGCAAGAAGATCCAGGTCATCAAGGTCGTGCGTGAGCTGACCGGCCTGGGCCTCAAGGAGGCCAAGGACGCCGTCGAGAGCGCCCCCAAGGCGATCCTCGAGGGTGTCAACAAGGAGAAGGCCGAGGCCGCCAAGGCCAAGCTCGAGGGCGAAGGCGCCAAGGTCACCCTCAAGTGATCTAACGCTCCTCAGCGTTGCTTGTCGATGGCGGAGATCCGTGCTGGATCTCCGCCATCGGTGTATCGCCGGCCGGTTTCGGCAGCTCATCAGCGCCTGACCGGCACACGTGGCAAAGACTGTCAAAGCTCGCTATTCATGCGTTATGGTCCCTTGGGTGTGCCGGGTGGACGACCGCACCGGTTCGACCCGCGGCACAGCCCTTGACTGTGTGTCCCCTGACAGGCACGCTGACATCAGCAAGTTTCCGCGCTTGCGACAGTCGCGCTGTGGGTAATCGGTGATCCTGCCGATCCTCCACAGACCGGCACCCGAGGAAGAGTTACCGCGTTTCTGAGCGGCCCCATCGCTGGTGGGAGCACGTTCCGCGGACCACCTTGGGTGTGGGCTGGACAGCGGTTAGCCGAGCGGCTACACTGCTAGTTTGCGCTGCCTTCTGTCTTGATGCCTGTCGGGATATCCGTGAGGATTAATTCCCGGGGGCTCATTGGAGTGCACGCAGACCAGTTGCATCAGCAACTCAGCCGCATAGCAGCACCGGTCCTCGGAAGGACGCATCTTGGCAGCTTCCCGCCCTGCGAAGACCAGCCGTACGTCGAGCGCTTACGCACCCCGCCGGGTCTCTTTCGGCCGGATCACCGAGCAGCTAGAGGTCCCCAACCTCCTCGCCCTCCAGACGGACTCGTTCGACTGGCTGGTCGGCAACGAGGCTTGGCAGGCCCGGACGACGGACGACCCGCACGCCCACTCGGGCCTCGCAGAGATCCTCGAAGAGATCAGTCCCATTGAGGACTTCTCCGGCACCATGTCGCTGTCCTTCTCAGCTCCGCGCTTCGACGAGGTCAAGGCCTCGATCGAGGAGTGCAAGGAGAAGGACCTGACCTACTGTGCCCCGCTGTTCGTGACCGCGGAATTCACCAACAACACCACTGGCGAGATCAAGAGCCAGACCGTGTTCATGGGTGACTTCCCGATGATGACCCCCAAGGGGACGTTCGTCATCAACGGCACCGAGCGGGTCGTGGTGAGCCAGCTCGTCCGTTCGCCGGGCGTGTACTTCACCAAGGAGCCGGACAAGACCTCCGACCGCGACCTCACCAGCGTCAAGGTCATCCCGAGCCGGGGTGCCTGGCTCGAGTTCGACATCGACAAGCGCGACACCGTCGGCGTCCGCATCGACCGCAAGCGCCGGCAGGCCGTCACCGTCCTGCTCAAGGCCATCGGTTGGTCGGCGGACCAGATCCGCGAGCGGTTCGGCTGGTCCGAGCTGCTCATGACGACGCTTGAGAAAGACCACATCGCAGGGCAGGACGAGGCCCTGCTAGACATCTACCGCAAGCTGCGCCCTGGCGAGCCCCCCACCCGGGAGAACGCGCAGACCCTGCTCGACAACCTCTTCTTCAACCCGAAGAGGTACGACGTCGCCAAGGTCGGCCGGTACAAGTTCAACAAGAAGCTCGAGATCGACGTCCCGATCGTCCGGGGCACGCTCTCCGAGGAAGACATCGTCAAGACCGTGGACTACCTCTGCCGGCTGCACGCCGGTGAGGAAGGCTACGAGGCGGACGACATCGACCACTTCGGTAACCGGCGTCTGCGTACGGTCGGCGAGCTCATCCAGAACCAGGTCCGTGTCGGCCTGTCCCGGATGGAGCGCGTCGTTCGCGAGCGGATGACGACCCAGGACGTCGAGGCGATCACGCCGCAGACCCTGATCAACATCCGTCCCGTCGTGGCGGCGATCAAGGAGTTCTTCGGTACGTCGCAGCTGTCGCAGTTCATGGACCAGACCAACCCGCTCGCGGGTCTGACCCACCGTCGCCGTCTCTCGGCGCTCGGCCCGGGTGGTCTGAGCCGTGAGCGGGCCGGCTTCGAGGTCCGTGACGTGCACCCGTCGCACTACGGCCGGATGTGCCCGATCGAGACCCCTGAGGGTCCGAACATCGGTCTGATCGGCGCGCTCTCGACGTTCGCACGGGTCAACCCGTTCGGCTTCATCGAGACCCCGTACCGCAAGGTTGAGAACGGCATCGTCACCGACGAGGTGCACTACCTCACGGCTGACGAAGAGGACCGCTTCATCAAGGCCCAGGCGAACGCCGTGCTGTCCAGTGACAACACGTTCGCCGAGGACCGCGTCCTGGTCCGCCGTAAGGGCGGTGAGGTCGACTACGTGCCTGGCACCGAGGTCGACTACATGGACGTCTCGCCGCGACAGATGACCTCGGTCGCGACGGCGATGATCCCGTTCCTCGAGCACGACGACGCGAACCGTGCCCTCATGGGCGCGAACATGCAGCGTCAGGCCGTTCCGCTGGTCAAGGCCGAGGCGCCGCTGGTCGGCACCGGCATGGAGTACCGCGCCGCGGTCGACGCCGGTGACGTTGTCGTCGCCGAGGTCGGTGGCGTGGTCGAGGACCTGTGCGCCGACTACGTGACGGTGCACCAGGACGACGGCCACCGCCGGACCTACCTGCTGCACAAGTTCCGTCGCAGCAACGCCGGCTCCTGCGTCAACCAGAAGCCGGTCGTCTTCGAGGGTGACCGCATCGAGGCCGGCCAGGTCATCGCTGACGGTCCCTGCACCGACGAGGGCGAGATGGCCCTCGGACGCAACCTGCTGGTCGCGTTCATGTGCTGGGAAGGCCACAACTACGAGGACGCGATCATCCTGTCGCAGCGCCTCGTGCAGCAGGACGTGCTCACCTCGATTCACATCGAGGAGCACGAGGTCGACGCTCGGGACACCAAGCTCGGCCCGGAGGAGATCACCCGCGACATCCCCAACGTCAGCGAGGAAATGCTCGCCGACCTGGACGAGCGCGGCATCATCCGGATCGGTGCCGAGGTCGTCCCCGGCGACATCCTGGTCGGCAAGGTCACGCCGAAGGGCGAGACCGAGCTCACCCCCGAGGAACGTCTGCTCCGCGCCATCTTCGGTGAGAAGGCCCGGGAAGTCCGGGACACCTCGCTGAAGGTTCCGCACGGCGAGACCGGCACCGTCATCGGTGTCCGCACGTTCTCCCGCGAGGACGGCGACGAGCTGCCCCCGGGCGTGAACGAGCTGGTCCGCGTCTACGTGGCGCAGAAGCGGAAGATCCAGGACGGTGACAAGCTCGCCGGTCGTCACGGCAACAAGGGCGTCATCTCCAAGATCCTTCCGGTCGAGGACATGCCGTTCCTTGAGGACGGCACCCCGGTCGACATCGTGCTCAACCCGCTCGGTGTGCCCTCGCGTATGAACATCGGCCAGGTTCTGGAGACCCACCTCGGGTGGATCGCCAAGACCGGCTGGGAGGTCGAGGGCGACGACGCGGACTGGAAGCGTCAGCTCCGCGCCATCGAGGCTCACGAGTCCTCCGCCGACAGCAACGTCGCGACCCCGGTCTTCGACGGTGCTCAGGAGGAGGAGATCAAGGGCCTGCTCGAGTCGACGCTGGTGAACCGGGACGGCAAGCGCCTGGTGAACGGTGACGGCAAGGCGCAGCTGTTCGACGGCCGCTCCGGTGAGCCGCTGCCGGACCCGATCTCGGTCGGCTACGTCTACATCCTGAAGCTGAACCACCTGGTCGACGACAAGATCCACGCTCGGTCGACCGGCCCGTACTCGATGATCACGCAGCAGCCGCTCGGTGGTAAGGCCCAGTTCGGTGGCCAGCGGTTCGGTGAGATGGAGTGCTGGGCGATGCAGGCCTATGGTGCGGCTTACGCCCTCCAGGAACTGCTGACCATCAAGTCCGACGACGTCCTGGGCCGAGTGAAGGTCTACGAGGCCATCGTCAAGGGCGAGAACATCCCGGAGCCGGGAATCCCGGAGTCCTTCAAGGTGCTTCTCAAGGAGCTCCAGTCGCTGTGCCTGAACGTCGAGGTGCTTTCCAGCGACGGTGTTGCCCTGGAGATGCGCGAGACGGACGACGAGGTCTTCCGGGCCGCGGAGGAACTCGGCATCGACCTGTCACGGCGCCCGAACGAGGGCGTCAGCAGCGTCGAAGAGATCTGACGGAAGCGGCCCCGCCGGTCTGAGGAAACTCAGCCGGGCCGGGGCCGCACCCGCCGGCCTTGAATTCACCCGAGCAACGAAACACGAGGGATAGTCCAAGTGCTCGACGTCAACTTCTTCGACGAGTTGCGCATCGGCCTTGCTACCGCTGACGACATCCGGCAGTGGTCGCACGGCGAGGTCAAGAAGCCCGAGACGATCAACTACCGCACCCTCAAGCCCGAGAAGGACGGACTCTTCTGCGAGAAGATCTTCGGTCCTCAGCGGGACTGGGAGTGCTACTGCGGCAAGTACAAGCGGGTCCGGTTCAAGGGCATCATCTGTGAGCGCTGCGGCGTCGAGGTGACCCGGTCCAAGGTCCGCCGTGAGCGCATGGGTCACATCGAGCTGGCCGCGTCGGTGACCCACATCTGGTACTTCAAGGGCGTGCCGAGCCGGCTGGGCTATCTGCTCGACCTGGCTCCCAAGGACCTTGAGAAGATCATCTACTTCGCCTCGTACGTCATCACCAGCGTGGACGCCGAGTCGCGTCACCGTGACATGTCGACGATCGAGAACGAGATCTTCGCCGAGAAGCGGCAGTCCGAGAACGGCCGCGACTCCGAGATCGAGAAGCGCGCCGCCAAGCTGGAGCAGGACCTGGCCGAGCTTGAGGCCGAGGGTGCCAAGGCCGACGTGCGCCGCAAGGTCAAGGAAGCTGGCGAGCGCGAGATGCGCCAGATCCGTGACAAGGCGCAGCGCGAGATCGACCGCCTCGACGAGGTGCTCGACACCTTCCGCAAGCTCGACTCCAAGCAGCTGGTCACGGACGAGCTGCTCTACCGCGAGCTCCGCGACCGCTTCGGTGAGTACTTCACCGGTGGCATGGGCGCGGAGGCCATCAAGGCCCTGCTCGAGAACATGGACCTCGACGCCGAGGCGGAGAACCTTCGGGAGATCATCCGCACCGGTAAGGGCCAGCGGAAGATCCGGGCGCTCAAGCGGCTCAAGGTCGTCGCGGCGTTCCTGAACACCCGTAACTCGCCGCTCGGCATGGTGCTGGACTGCGTCCCGGTCATCCCGCCGGACCTGCGCCCGATGGTGCAGCTCGACGGTGGCCGCTTCGCGACCAGCGACCTGAACGACCTGTACCGCCGGGTCATCAACCGGAACAACCGCCTCAAGCGACTGATCGACCTCGGCGCGCCCGAGATCATCGTGAACAACGAGAAGCGGATGCTCCAGGAGGCCGTCGACGCGCTGTTCGACAACGGCCGTCGTGGCCGGCCGGTCACCGGTCCGGGTAACCGCCCGCTCAAGTCGCTCTCCGACATGCTCAAGGGCAAGCAGGGCCGGTTCCGTCAGAACCTGCTCGGCAAGCGCGTTGACTACTCCGGCCGTTCCGTCATCGTCGTCGGCCCCCGGCTCAAGCTGCACCAGTGCGGCCTGCCGAAGCAGATGGCGCTGGAGCTGTTCAAGCCGTTCGTGATGAAGCGCCTGGTGGACCTGAACCACGCGCAGAACATCAAGTCGGCCAAGCGGATGGTCGAGCGTCAGCGCCCCGTCGTGTGGGACGTCCTGGAAGAGGTCATCAGCGAGCACCCCGTGCTGCTGAACCGCGCGCCGACCCTGCACCGCCTCGGCATCCAGGCCTTCGAGCCCCAGCTGGTCGAGGGCAAGGCGATCCAGATCCACCCGCTCGTCTGTACGGCGTTCAACGCCGACTTCGACGGTGACCAGATGGCGGTCCACGTGCCGCTGTCCGCCGAGGCTCAGGCCGAGGCGCGGATCCTGATGCTGTCGTCGAACAACATCCTCAAGCCGGCTGACGGTAAGCCGGTCACCATGCCTACCCAGGACATGGTCATCGGTCTGTACTACCTGACCCACATGACCAAGGGTGCCAAGGGCGAGGGTCGGGTCTTCAGCTCCGACGCCGAGGCGCGGATGGCGTTCGACAACGGCGAGCTGCACCTGCAGGCGCCGATCAAGCTCCGTCTCCAGAACGTCGTCGGTGTCGACAACGGTGCCAAGGGCGAGACCTGGGTCGCGCCGGAGGACTGGACCGAGGGTGGCCAGGTCACCGTCGAGACGACTCTCGGCCGCGTGATCTTCAACGAGACGCTCCCGGTCGGGTACCGGTACGTCAACTACGAGATCCGCAAGGGTCAGCTGTCGGCGATCGTCAACGACCTCGCCGAGCGCTTCCCGAAGGTCGTCCTCGCGGCGACCCTGGACGCGCTCAAGGAGGCCGGCTTCCACTGGGCCACCTGGTCCGGTGTGACGATCGGTATGGGCGACGTCATCGCGCCGCCGCGTAAGCCGGAGATCCTCGCCAAGTACCAGGCCGAGGCCGACCGGATCGACAAGCAGTACCAGCGTGGTCTGATGACCGGTGAGGAGCGCCGCGGCGAGCTCATCGAGATCTGGACCAAGGCGACCAACGAGATCTCCAAGGAGATGGAGACCGCGCTGCCGCAGGAGAACCCGCTCTGGGTCATGATCAACTCCGGCGCTCGCGGTAACCTCCTCCAGCTCCGGCAGATCGCCGCGATCCGTGGTCTGGTGGCCAACCCCAAGGGCGAGATCATCCCGCGCCCGATCACCTCGTCGTACCGCGAGGGTCTGACCGTTCTGGAGTACTTCATCTCCACGCACGGTGCCCGTAAGGGTCTGGCCGACACCGCGCTGCGTACCGCCGACTCGGGTTACCTGACCCGTCGTCTGGTGGACGTGTCGCAGGACGTCATCATCCGCGAGGAGGACTGCGGCACCGACCGCGCGATCCCGATGGCGGTGACCGACGCGGAGCGGGTCGACGGCAAGCTGGTCGTGCACACGCACGCCGAAACCGGCGTGCACGCTCGTACCCTGGCCGACGACATCGACGACGCCAACGGCAACCGTGTGGTGTCGCGTGGTGACGACCTCAACTCGATCATGGTGGACGCGCTCGTCGCGGCCGGCGTCGAGACGGTCCGGGTGCGCAGCGTCCTGACCTGTGAGTCGAAGCTGGGCGTCTGCGCGGCCTGCTACGGCCGCTCGCTGCCGACCGGCAAGGCTGTCGACATCGGCGAGGCCGTCGGCATCATCGCGGCCCAGTCGATCGGTGAGCCCGGCACGCAGCTGACGATGCGTACCTTCCACACCGGTGGTGTCGCGGGTGAGGACATCACCCAGGGTCTGCCGCGTGTCCAGGAAATCTTCGAGGCCCGCGTGCCGAAGGGTAAGGCGCCCATCGCCGACACCCCCGGTCGCGTCCGCATCGAGGACGGCGAGCGCTCTCGCAAGATCATCGTGGTGCCGGACGACGGCAGCGAAGAGATCGTTTACGACAAGATCTCGAAGCGCGTCAAGCTGCGCATCCCGGACGGCGGCCACGTCGGCGTCGGCGAGAAGCTCACCGAGGGCACCATCGACCCGCACGAGCTGCTCCGCATCATGGGTCCGCGCGCGGTCCAGGTCCACCTGACCAGTGAGGTCCAGGAGGTCTACCGCTCGCAGGGTGTGCTCATCCACGACAAGCACATCGAGATCATCATCCGCCAGATGCTCAAGCGGGTGACGGTCATCGACTCCGGCGCGACCGAATTCCTTCCGGGTGTTCTGGTCGACCGGGCGCTCTTCGAGTCGGAGAACCGCCGGCTCGTGGGCGAGGGTGGCGAGCCCGCCGCCGGTCGTCCGGTGCTGATGGGTATCACCAAGGCCTCGCTGGCGACCGACTCGTGGCTCTCCGCGGCCTCCTTCCAGGAGACCACCCGGGTGCTCACCGACGCTGCGATCAACTCGCGCAGCGACTCGCTGGTGGGCCTCAAGGAGAACGTCATCATCGGTAAGCTCATCCCGGCCGGTACCGGTATCTCCAAGTACCGCAACATCCGGGTCGAGCCGACCGAGGAGGCCAAGGCCAAGGTGTACTCGATGACCGGGTACCCCGAGACCGACTATGGCTTCGGGCCGGCCAGCGGGCAGGCTGTGCCGCTGGACGACTTCGACTTCGGGTCGTACCGCTAAGGGTTTCTTTCTGATGGGGCGGTCGCGCACAGCGCGACCGCCCCATCAGTGTTTCTAGGATGGCTTCATGACTGTCTCCGTGGTGCCGGCACGGCACCCGATGGACCCGGACCCGGTGGCCTCCACGAAATCGCGGGCGGTTTTTGTGCTCGGTCTTGTGGGGCTGCTCACCGGTGTGTTTGTGGGCGGGGTCGTCCCGGCCACCCTCGCGCTGCTGCTGGCCCGGCAGGCGCATCGTGAGGCCTATGCGGCAGGTGGCTATCTGACCGGCTCAGCGTGGATCCTGCGGGGCCGGCGGTTGGCCTGGGCCGGCCTGGTCCTGGCGCTGACGTCGCTGGTGGTCGCCGTGATCGTCGCCCTGCTGCATCTGGCCACGGCGCCCGGGGGACAGGACTTCGCGCCCGGCACTGACTGATGCCGGGCTGCGCCCCGGCTCATACGGGTGACATGCTTTCGGTATGACCCAGCCGCCGCAGTCTCCCTACTACGGCCCGCCGCCACAGCACCACTACGGCCCGCCGCCGGTGGCCCCGCCCTCAGCGGGCTGGGAGCTGGAACGGGTCGATGCGGTCAGCGGCACCGGGTTCGGCCTGGCGCAGCTGCGTGTCGCGCCCATCACGTCCGGGCTGGCGATCGGCTCGCTGGTGGCCGGCATCGGCGCGATCCTGGTCTCGGTGCTGGCTCTCTGCTTCAACGCTGTCGGCGCCGCCGAGGGCTGGGGTGCCTGGGTCGGTGGCGCCTTCACTCTCCTCAGCGTCCTGGCCGGTGGGGGAGCGGTGGCGGCCGGGATGATCGCCCTGCGGCAGATCCGCCGCTCCGGCCAGGTCGGCCGGGTCCGGTTCACCGGCCGCGGTGTCGGCATCGCCGGCATCATCTGCGGAGGGGTGGGCGCGGGAATAGGGTTGCTGGGTCTGTTGCTGGGACTGGTGTTGCAGATGTCCTGAACGGCCCCTCGGCGAGCGCCGTCCGGGAGCGTGCGACCCCGTGTTCCGGCACCGCGACGATGTCACGCAGAAGCACCCGGTACACTGGTATACGGAGATGTCCATCATGGGAGCCCGGCCCTCATTTTGACCTGGGTGCTCGTGATGGGTAATCTTTCCCTTCGTGCCCGGGCTAGCCCGGGCAACTCGTGCGTGCACCCGACTCGGAACGTGCGACGGGTATTGCAGCACGACGGGCGGAACCCGGTGAGGGTCCTGTCCCGACAAAGACAAGAAAGACCCGGAGCGCGTGGGTACCACGCGTAATGGGACCGTGAGCCGGACGACACGCCCGACCGCGGGTGTGGGAGACGCCCCTCCTGGGCGGCCCCCACACACAGAAGCAGACTTACTCGGTGCGGCCGTAACACAAGGAAACGGCCGAAGGGAGCGGAGAAACCCGGTGCCCACGATCCAGCAGCTGGTCCGAAAGGGCCGCCAGGCGAAGACGAGCAAGACGAAGACGCCGGCGCTGAAGGGAAGCCCCCAGCGGCGCGGCGTGTGCACGCGCGTCTACACCACTACCCCCAAGAAGCCGAACTCTGCGCTGCGCAAGGTCGCTCGTGTGAAGCTGAGCAGCCAGATCGAGGTCACGGCTTACATCCCGGGCGTCGGTCACAACCTCCAGGAGCACTCCATCGTGCTCGTGCGCGGCGGCCGTGTTAAGGACCTTCCGGGCGTCCGTTACAAGATCGTCCGCGGTTCTCTGGACACCCAGGGTGTCCGGAACCGTAAGCAGGCCCGCAGCCGTTACGGCGCGAAGAAGGAGAAGAGCTGATATGCCGCGTAAGGGACCCGCTCCGCGCCACCCTGTGGTCGCAGACCCGGTGTACAACTCCCCGCTGGTGACTCAGCTGGTCAACAAGATCCTGGTGGGCGGCAAGCGCCAGCTCGCCGAGCGCATCGTCTACGGCGCCCTCGAGGGTGCTCGCGAGAAGAGCGGTGGCACCGACCCGGTGGTCATCCTCAAGCGCGCGATGGACAATGTGAAGCCGACCCTCGAGGTCCGCAGCCGCCGCGTTGGTGGCGCGACCTACCAGGTTCCGGTCGAGGTTCGCACCCCGCGTCAGACCACGCTCGGCCTGCGCTGGCTCGTCCAGTACTCGAAGGCCCGCCGTGAGAAGACCATGATCGAGCGCCTCCAGAACGAGCTGCTCGACGCCAGCAATGGCCTCGGTGCTGCCGTCAAGCGGCGCGAGGACACTCACAAGATGGCGGAGTCCAACAAGGCCTTCGCGCACTACCGCTGGTAAGACCTGCTGCGGGCCCGGCCATGTGCCGGGCCACGGCAGTCGTACCGGTCCACGAGACGACGACGAAGAAAAGTAGGGATGGAAGTGGCCGCCGCAGACGCGCTCGCCAAGGTTCGCAACATCGGCATCATGGCGCACATCGACGCTGGTAAGACCACGACGACTGAGCGGATCCTGTTCTACACCGGCATCACGTACAAGATCGGTGAGGTCCACGAGGGCGCAGCCGTCATGGACTGGATGGAGCAGGAGCAGGAACGCGGTATCACCATCACCTCCGCCGCCACGAAGTGCGAGTGGAAGGGCTACACGATTCAGATCATCGACACGCCCGGCCACGTCGACTTCACGGTCGAGGTCGAGCGGTCGCTGCGTGTGCTCGACGGCGCGGTTGCGGTCTACGACGGCGTTGCCGGCGTGGAGCCGCAGACCGAGAACGTCTGGCGCCAGGCGGACAAGTACCACGTCCCCCGGATGTGCTTCGTCAACAAGCTCGACCGGACCGGCGCGGACTTCTTCCGTTGCGTGCAGATGATGATCGACCGGCTGAACGCCACGCCGCTCGTGCTGCAGATCCCGATCGGGCTCGAGGGCGACCACATCGGCGTCGTCGACCTGATCAACATGAAGGCGCTCACCTGGCGCGGGGAAACCCAGAAGGGTGACGACTACGCGATCGAGGAGATCCCGGCCGATCTGGCCGACTCCGCGGCCGAGTGGCGCGAGAAGCTCATCGAGACCCTCGCCGACGTCGACGACGCGGTGATGGAGAAGTACCTCGAGGGCGAAGAGGTGTCGATCGACGAGATCAAGGCCGCCATCCGGCGTTCCACGATCGCCAGCAAGGCCAACCCGGTCCTGTGTGGCTCGGCGTTCAAGAACAAGGGCGTTCAGCCCATGCTCGACGCCGTCGTCGACTACCTGCCGTCGCCGCTGGACGTTCCGGCCATCGAGGGCACTGCCACCGACGGCGAGACGCCGATGCTGCGCAAGCCGTCGAACTCCGAGCCGTTCTCGGGCCTGGCCTTCAAGATCCAGACCGACAAGCACCTCGGCAAGCTCACGTACGTCCGGGTCTACTCCGGCACGCTCGACTCCGGTTCCCAGGTGGTCAACTCCACCAAGGACCGTAAGGAGCGGATCGGCAAGATCTACCAGATGCACGCGAACAAGCGTGAGGAGCGCGCCACCGCGCAGGCCGGCGACATCATCGCCGTCCAGGGTCTCAAGCAGACCACCACCGGTGACACGCTGAGCGACCCGGCGAACCCGGTCATCCTGGAGTCGATGACCTTCCCGGAGCCGGTTATCCAGGTCGCCATCGAGCCGAAGACCAAGTCGGACCAGGAAAAGCTGGGCACCGCGATCCAGCGTCTGGCCGAGGAGGACCCGACCTTCCGCGTCTTCAACGACGAGGAGACCGGGCAGACCATCATCGCCGGCATGGGCGAGCTCCACCTCGACATCCTCGTCGACCGCATGCGGCGCGAGTTCAACGTCGAGGCGAACATCGGTAAGCCGCAGGTGGCGTACCGCGAGACCCTCCGCGGCAAGGTGGAGAAGCTCTCGTACGTCCACAAGAAGCAGACCGGTGGCTCGGGCCAGTACGCGAAGGTCGTCGTCACCGTCGAGCCGCTGCCGCTCGAGGCTGACGGCCCGACCTACGAGTTCGTGAACGCCGTCACCGGTGGCCGCATCCCCAAGGAGTTCATCCCCTCGGTGGACGCGGGTGCGCAGGACTCCCTGCAGTACGGCGTCCTCGCCGGTTACCCGCTCGTCGGCGTGAAGTTCACGCTGATCGACGGTCAGTACCACGAGGTCGACTCCTCCGAGATGGCGTTCAAGATCGCTGGCTCCATGGCGATGAAGGAAGCGGCCCGCAAGGCCGACCCCGCGCTGCTCGAGCCGATGATGGCCGTTGAGGTCACCACCCCTGAGGACAACATGGGTGACGTCATCGGCGACCTCAACTCCCGCCGCGGCCTGATCCAGTCGATGGAGGAGCGCTCCGGCGCCCGCGTCGTCAAGGCTCTGGTTCCGCTGTCGGAGATGTTCGGCTACGTCGGCGACCTCCGGTCGAAGACGGCCGGCCGGGCCAGCTACAGCATGCTGTTCGACTCCTACGCCGAGGTTCCCGGGAACGTCGCGAAGGAGATCATCGCTAAGGCCACTGGCGCCTGACGCGTTGAGGCACGTGCGGCTCGTCGAGAGCCGCACGTGCACTAGCAGTCGACAGAGTCCTGAGGCGCCTTATCGGGCGTGCCGGGCGAAAAGTATTGATCAGTCCACAGGAGGACACCAGTGGCGAAGGCGAAGTTCGAGCGGACTAAGCCGCACGTCAACATCGGCACCATTGGTCACATCGACCACGGTAAGACGACGCTGACTGCGGCCATCACGAAGGTCCTGCACGACGAGTTCCCGGACCTGAACCCGTACACCCCGTTCGACGAGATCGACAAGGCGCCGGAGGAGAAGGCCCGCGGCATCACGATCTCGATCGCACACGTCGAGTACCAGACCGCGGCGCGTCACTACGCGCACGTGGACTGCCCCGGCCACGCCGACTACATCAAGAACATGATCACCGGTGCCGCGCAGATGGACGGCGCGATCCTGGTGGTTGCCGCGACCGACGGCCCGATGCCGCAGACCAAGGAGCACGTGCTCCTGGCCCGCCAGGTCGGCGTTCCGTACATCGTTGTCGCCCTGAACAAGAGCGACATGGTCGAGGACGAGGAGCTCCTGGAGCTCGTCGAGCTCGAGGTTCGCGAGCTGCTCAGCACCTACGAGTTCCCGGGCGACGACCTGCCGGTCGTTCGCGTGTCGGCGCTCAAGGCCCTCGAGGGTGACCCCGAGTGGACCGGCAAGCTCCTCGAGCTGATGAACGCGGTCGACACCGCGATCCCGCAGCCCGAGCGTGAGACCGAGAAGCCGTTCCTCATGCCGATCGAGGACGTCTTCACGATCACCGGCCGTGGCACCGTGGTGACCGGTCGCGCCGAGCGTGGCATCCTCAAGCCGAACGAGGAGGTCGAGATCGTGGGTATCCGCGAGAAGTCGACCAAGACCGTTTGCACCGGCATCGAGATGTTCCGCAAGCTGCTCGACGAGGCTCGCGCTGGCGAGAACGTCGGCCTGCTGCTCCGCGGCATCAAGCGCGAGGACGTCGAGCGCGGCATGGTCGTCGTGAAGCCGGGTACCTCGACTCCTCACACGGAGTTCGAGGGCCAGGTCTACATCCTCTCAAAGGAAGAGGGCGGCCGGCACACCCCGTTCTTCCAGAACTACCGCCCGCAGTTCTACTTCCGTACCACGGACGTCACCGGCGTCGTCACGCTGCCCGAGGGCACCGAGATGGTCATGCCGGGCGACTCCACCTCCATGTCCGTGAAGCTGATCCAGCCGATCGCCATGGAGCAGGGCCTGAAGTTCGCGATCCGTGAGGGTGGCCGCACCGTCGGCGCCGGAACGGTCACGAAGATCACCAACTAATTGACGGATGTTCACGGTGTGATGTCGTGAACAACCCTCATCGGTGACCCCGATTAGCGTTGTCGGAGAGAATCCGGCATACTAGTCAGGTTGCGTCCGCGCGGGGTGGGCAGCTGCTCGTTCAGTTGCCCACCCTCGCAGGGTGTCCGGGTGTGTTCTTTTGCCGCCCGCCACTCTTAGATCCCCGTGATCAACCCGCTTCAGGCAACTGAGGCGGAATCAGAGTGCCCAGCATTCTGAGGCAAGGCGCGACACGCCCGACCGCGGGGGTCGGACAACGCAGGATCAACGGTCCTGCGGGCATGCGGAAGCCACCCGCTTCCGCACGTAGCGGCATCGAGAGAAGGAAACAGAAGCCACCATGGCGGGACAGAAGATCCGCATCCGGCTCAAGGCCTATGACCACGAGGTCGTCGACTCCTCGGCGCGGAAAATCGTCGAGACGGTGACGCGCACCGGGGCGCAGGTCGCAGGCCCGGTGCCGCTGCCCACGGAGATCAACCGTTTCTGCGTGATCCGTTCGCCGCACAAGTACAAGGACTCGCGCGAGCACTTCGAGATGCGCACGCACAAGCGACTGATCGACATCATCGACCCGACTCCGAAGACGGTCGACTCGCTTATGCGCCTCGACCTGCCGGCTGGGGTCGACATCGAGATCAAGCTGTAGGGATCCGACAAATGGACAGGCAAGTAAAGGGGATCCTGGGCGCCAAGCTCGGCATGACCCAGGTCTGGGACAACAACAAGGTTGTTCCGGTGACCGTGGTGCAGGCCGGCCCGTGCGTCGTGACCCAGGTCCGCACCGATGAGAAGGACGGCTACTCCGCTGTCCAGCTGGCATACGGCTCGATCGACCCCCGCAAGGTCAACAAGCCTGAGGCCGGCCACTACGCCAAGGCCGGTGTGTCGCCGCGGCGCCACCTCGTGGAGCTGCGCACCGCCGACGCCGGCGAGTACGAGCTCGGCCAGGAAGTCACTGTCGACGGTTTCGCCGCGGGCGGCTCGATCGACGTGACCGGCAAGACCAAGGGCAAGGGCTACGCCGGCGTCATGAAGCGGCACGGCTTCCACGGTCTTCGCGCGAGCCACGGTGTCGAGCGCAAGCACCGCTCGCCCGGCTCCATCGGCGCCTGCGCGACCCCGGGTCGCGTCTTCAAGGGCGTCAAGATGGCGGGTCGCATGGGTGGCAAGCGCTTCACCGTGCAGAACCTGACCATCCAGGCCGTCGACACCGAGCGCAACCTGATCCTGGTCCGCGGCGCGGTTCCCGGTCCCAAGGGCGCTCTCATCCTGGTCCGTACCGCGGCGAAGAAGGGCGGTGCCAAGTGAGCTCGGTTGACGTGATCAACGCCGAGGGCAACAAGGCCGGCTCGGTCGACCTGCCCGGCAACGTCTTCGACGTCCAGGCGAACATCCCGCTGATGCACCAGGTCGTCGTGGCCCAGCTGGCCGCGGCCCGCCAGGGCACCGCCAAGGCGAAGACGCGCGGTGAGGTCGCCGGTGGCGGCAAGAAGCCGTACAAGCAGAAGGGCACCGGTCGCGCCCGTCAGGGCTCGATCCGCGCGCCTCAGTTCACCGGCGGTGGCGTCGTGCACGGTCCCGTGCCGCGCGACTACAGCCAGCGGACCCCCAAGAAGATGAAGGCCGCCGCTCTGCGTGGCGCCCTCTCCGACCGGGCCCGTGACGGCCGCGTGTTCGTCGTCGAGTCCTTCGTCAGCGGCGAGAAGCCGTCGACCAAGGTCGCCGTCGCCGCGCTGCGCAAGGTCGTCCAGACGACCAAGGTTCTCGTCGTCCTGGACAGCCAGGACGAGCTGAACTGGATCTCGCTGCGCAACGAGCCGTCCGTGCACCTCATCGAGGCCGGCCAGCTGAACACTTACGACGTGCTGGTCGCCGACGAGGTGGTCTTCACGAAGGTCGCGCTCGACGAATTCCTGGGCGGTTCGGCCGATACGTCCGAGGAGGGCGACAAGTGAGCACGATCGCCGACCCGCGCGACATCATCGTCGCCCCGGTGGTCTCCGAGAAGAGCTACAGCGTTCTCGACCAGAACTGGTACACGTTCCTCGTCGACCCGGACGCGAACAAGACCCAGATCAAGATCGCGATCCAGCAGATCTTCAATGTCCGCGTGCTGTCCGTGAACACCGCGAACCGTGAGGGCAAGCGCAAGCGGACCCGTACCGGCTGGGGCCAGCGCAAGGCCACCAAGCGCGCGATGGTGAAGCTGGCTGACGGTGACCGCATCGAGGCCTTCGGCGGCCCGGTCAGCTAAGGGGTACGAATCATGGCTATCCGTAAGTACAAGCCGACCACGCCGGGCCGCCGCGGCTCGAGCGTCGCCGACTTCGCTGAGATCACCCGGTCGACGCCGGAGAAGTCTCTGCTGGTTCCGCTGCCCAAGAAGGGTGGCCGCAACGTCCACGGCCGGATCACCACCCGGCACCAGGGCGGTGGCCACAAGCGGCAGTACCGGCTGATCGACTTCAAGCGCAACGACAAAGACGGCGTGCCGGCCAAGGTCGCTCACATCGAGTACGACCCCAACCGCACCGCGCGCATCGCGCTGCTCCACTACGCGGACGGCGAGAAGCGCTACATCGTGGCGCCGAAGGACCTCAAGCAGGGTGACCGGGTCGAGTCGGGCGTTGGCGCCGACATCAAGCCCGGTAACAACCTGCCCCTGCGCAACATCCCGGTCGGTACGACGATCCACAACGTGGAGCTTCGTCCCGGCGGTGGCGCCAAGCTGGCCCGTTCGGCCGGCGTGGGCATCCAGCTTCTCGGCCGTGAAAGTGTGTACGCCACGCTGCGTATGCCTTCCGGCGAGATCCGTCGCGTCGACGTGCGCTGCCGCGCCACCGTCGGCGAGATCGGCAACGCTGACCAGTCGAACATCAACTGGGGCAAGGCTGGTCGTATGCGGTGGAAGGGCAAGCGCCCGACCGTCCGTGGTGTCGCCATGAACCCCGTCGACCACCCGCATGGTGGTGGTGAGGGTAAGACCTCGGGTGGTCGCCACCCGGTGAACCCGGCGGGTAAGCCTGAGGGCCGTACCCGTCGCAAGGGCCAGCCGAGCGACAAGCTGATTGTTCGCCGCCGCTACGCCACCCGCAAGCGCGGGTAACGGGAGTAGAAGATGCCTCGCAGCCTGAAGAAGGGCCCGTTCGTCGACGACCACCTCATCAAGAAGGTGGAAGTCCAGAACGAGAAGAACTCCAAGAACGTCATCAAGACCTGGTCTCGTCGTTCGACGATCATCCCCGACATGCTCGGGCACACGATCGCCGTTCACGATGGTCGCAAGCATGTCCCGGTGTTCATCACCGAGGCCATGGTCGGTCACAAGCTCGGCGAGTTCGCTCTGACCCGTACGTTCAAGGGTCACGAGAAGGACGACCGCAAGAGCCGTCGTCGCTAGTCAGTCCACGGATAAGAAAGGGGTTACAGCGATGCCAGTAAAGAACGACGCTCCCGCGCTTCCGGGCTCTCGCGCAGTTGCGAAGCACGTGCGCATCTCGGCGAGCAAGGCACGCCGTGTCGTCAACCTCGTCCGCGGTCTGCCCGCGAAGGAGGCCCTGACGGTCCTGCAATTCGCGCCGCAGTCGGCGAGCGAGCAGGTCTACAAGGTGGTCGCGAGCGCTATCGCGAACGCGGAGAACAACGAGCGGCTCGACCCCGACGCACTCCTCATCAGTGAGGCGTTCGTCGACGAGGGTCCCACGCTCAAGCGGTTCCGTCCGCGGGCGCAGGGCCGGGCTTACCGGATCCGCAAGCGCACGTGTCACATCACCATTGCGGTCGAGGCGGTTCAGACGACCCGTCCGGCGAAGAAGGCCACGGCGAAGAAGGCCACTGCGGCCGCTGAGCCGAAGGCTGCCGAGTCCCAGAGCACGGAGGGTGCCGAGTAATGGGTCAGAAGGTTCACCCCACTGGGTTCCGTCTCGGCATCTCCACCGACTGGAAGAGCCGCTGGTTCGCGGACAAGCTCTACAAGGACTACATCGGCGAGGATGTCAAAATCCGCCGCATGATGTCCAAGGGCCTCGAGCGCGCCGGCATCTCCAAGGTGGACATCGAGCGGACCCGCGACCGGGTACGCGTCGACATCCACACCGCCCGGCCGGGCATTGTCATCGGCCGGAAGGGTGCGGAGGCCGACCGGATCCGTGGCGAGCTCGAGAAGCTCACCGGCAAGCAGGTCCAGCTGAACATCCTCGAGGTGAAGAGCCCCGAGTCGGACGCTCAGCTCGTGGCGCAGGGCGTCGCCGAGCAGCTGTCCAGCCGGGTCAGCTTCCGCCGGGCGATGCGCAAGGCCATGCAGTCGGCCATGAAGAACCCGATCTGCAAGGGCATCCGTGTGCAGGTCTCCGGTCGCCTCGGCGGCGCGGAGATGAGCCGCACGGAGTTCTACCGTGAGGGTCGCGTTCCGCTGCACACGCTCCGCGCGAACATCGAGTACGGCTTCTTCGAGGCCCGTACCACGTTCGGTCGGATCGGCGTGAAGGTCTGGATCTACAAGGGCGACGCCGTTCCGGGTCGTGAGGCTGTGGCTGAGGCGCCTGCGCGCCCCCGCCGCGACCGCGCTGACCGCCCCGAGCGTCCGCGCCGTGGCCGTTCCGGTTCGTCCGGCACGACCGCCGGCGGCACCGAGGCCGGCCGTGCGGCCCAGGCCGCGTCGGCCGCTGATGAAACCGCCGCTGCTCCGGCTGCGGCCGAAACGCAGCAGGAGGGCTGAGCCATGCTGATGCCGCGTAAGCCCCCGAAGGGCTTCCGCAAGCCGCACCACCCGGACCGCCACGGCGCGTCCAAGGGCGGCAACCGGGTCGTCTTCGGCGAATTCGGTATCCAGGCGCTGGAGCCCGCGTACGTAACCAACCGGCAGATCGAGTCGGCGCGTATCGCGATGACCCGCCACATCAAGCGTGGTGGCAAGGTCTGGATCTCGATCTTCCCGGACCAGGCCCTGACGAAGAAGCCTGCCGAGACCCGCATGGGTTCCGGTAAGGGTTCTCCCGAGTGGTGGGTTGCGAACGTCAAGCCGGGACGCATTCTCTTCGAGATGTCGTTCCCGAACGAGACGGTCGCGCGCGAGGCGATGCGCCGCGCGATTCACAAGCTCCCGATGAAGTGCCGCATCGTGACACGCGAAGTGGGTGAAAGCTGATGGCAGCGGGCGTTAAGGCAACCGAGCTGCGCGAACTCTCCGACGAGGAGCTGGTCGCGAAGGTGCAGGAGGCCAAGGCGGAGCTGTTCAACCTTCGCGTGCAGCGTGCGACCGGGCAGCTCGACAATCACCGTCGACTCCAGGTTGTTCGCAAGGACATTGCGAAGATCTACACGATCATGCGTGAGCGCGAGCTGGGGCTCTCGGTTGCGCCGGATGAGGTGACAGCATGAGTGAAGACACGGCTGCACCGCGCGCCCAGCGCAAGGTGCGTGAGGGCCTCGTGGTCAGCGACAAGATGGACAAGACCGTCGTGGTCGAGGTCGAGGACCGGGTCAAGCACGCCCTGTACGGCAAGGTCATCCGCCGGACCCGCAAGCTCAAGGTGCACGACGAGCAGAACGCTGCGGGCATCGGTGACCGGGTCCTGATGATGGAGACCCGGCCGCTCTCCGCCACCAAGCGGTGGCGGATCGTGGAGATCCTCGAAAAGGCCAAGTGAGCGCGCTGGGCCGGCTTCGGCCGGCCCAGCGGCCCATCGTTCCGCCAAGCTTCGGGCGAGTTTTTCCGGAGAACTGGCAGACATAGGAGACAGACGTGATCCAGCAGGAGTCGCGACTGCGTGTCGCCGACAACACGGGTGCACGGGAGATTCTGTGCATCCGCGTACTCGGCGGCTCCGGTCGCCGTTACGCGAGCATCGGCGACGTCATCGTGGCCACGGTCAAGGACGCCATCCCGGGTGCCGGTGTGAAGAAGGGTGACGTCGTCAAGGCGGTCATCGTTCGCACCGCCAAGGAGAAGCGGCGTCCGGACGGCTCGTACATCCGTTTCGACGAGAACGCCGCCGTCATCATCAAGGACGGCGGGGACCCCCGCGGCACCCGCATCTTCGGCCCGGTCGGGCGCGAGCTGCGCGACAAGCGGTTCATGAAGATCATCAGCCTGGCGCCGGAGGTGCTCTGACCGTGAAGATCAAGAAGGGCGACACGGTCGTCGTCATCGCCGGCAAGGACAAGGGTGCCAAGGGCAAGGTCATTGCGGCCTTCCCGCGGCAGGACAAGGTCCTGGTCGAGGGCGTCAACCGAGTCAAGAAGCACGAGCGCATCCGCACGAACCAGCGGGGCTCGAAGACCGGTGGCATCGTCACTCAGGAAGCCCCCGTTCACATCTCGAACGTGCAGGTGCTGGACGACCAGGGCAAGCCGACCCGCATCGGTTACCAGATCGACGGGAACGGCAACAAGGTCCGCATCGCGCGTACGACCGGTAAGGAACTCTGATGACTGCCGCCACCGAGACCAAGACGCTGCCGCGCCTCAAGCAGAAGTACCGCTCCGAGGTTGCGCCGGCCATCAACGAGCAGTTCACGTACGGCAACCCCATGCAGATCCCCGGCCTGGTCAAGGTCGTCGTGAACATGGGTGTCGGCGAGGCCGCTCGTGACGCCAAGCTGATCGACGGCGCGGTTCGGGACCTGACCACCATCACCGGTCAGAAGCCGCTGGTGCGTCGGGCGACCAAGTCGATCGCGCAGTTCAAGCTGCGTGAGGGCATGCCGATCGGCGCGAAGGTCACCCTTCGTGGCGACCGGATGTGGGAGTTCCTGGACCGGCTGCTGTCGATCGCGCTGCCGCGTATCCGTGACTTCCGCGGCCTCGACAGCCGGAAGCTGGACGGCCACGGCAACTACACCTTCGGTCTGACCGAGCAGTCGGTGTTCCACGAGATCGACCAGGACCGGATCGATCGTCCGCGGGGCATGGACATCACGGTGGTCACCACCGCCAAGACCGACGACGAGGGCCGGGCGCTGCTCAAGCTCCTGGGCTTCCCGTTCAAGGAGAACTGAGCATGGCTAAGAAGGCGCTGATCATCAAGGCTGCCGCGAAGCCCAAGTTCGCCGTGCGTGCCTACACCCGCTGCCAGAAGTGCGGTCGCCCGCACTCGGTGTACCGCAAGTTCGGCCTCTGCCGGGTTTGCGTGCGGGACATGGCCCACCGCGGTGAGCTCCCCGGCGTGTCCAAGGCCAGCTGGTAACCATCCAACCGCCCCGCCCGCCGCTCCTGAGCGGAACAGTGGCTGGGTTTGTGCAATACCGCTTCGCCGTAGGCCCGCTCGCGGGAACCCCGGCGAGAAAGGTTGACGAATACCCATGACGATGACGGACCCGATCGCAGACATGCTGACGCGTCTGCGTAACGCCAACCAGGCGTACCACGACAAGGTGACGATGCCCTACTCGAAGATCAAGGCGAACATCGCCGAGGTCCTCAAGGCTGAGGGTTACATCGCCTCGTGGTCGTCTGAGGAGCCCGAAGAGGGCGCGGTCGGCAAGCGTCTGGTCGTTGAGCTCAAGTACGGCCAGAACCGTGAGCGCAGCCTCGCCGGCATCAAGCGCGTCTCGAAGCCCGGCCTGCGGGTTTACGCCAAGTCCGACGAGCTGCCCCGCGTGCTCGGTGGTCTCGGTGTCGCGATCATTTCGACGTCCCAGGGACTGCTGACCGACAAGCAGGCCCGCAAGCGGAGCGTAGGCGGGGAAGTCCTCGCCTTCGTCTGGTAACTGGAGACTTAGACAATGTCGCGAATCGGACGTAAGTCGATCCCGGTGCCGACCGGCGTCGACGTCACCATCACGGGCCAGACCGTCAAGGTCAAGGGCCCCAAGGGCGAGCTCTCGCACACCGTCGCTGAACCGATCACGGTTGAGAAGGACGGCGGCGAGCTGCACGTCAACCGCCCCAACGACGAGCGCAAGGCCAAGGAACTCCACGGCCTCTCGCGCACGCTGGTCGCCAACATGATCGTTGGCGTCACCGAGGGCTACAAGAAGACGCTCGAGATCAACGGAACCGGTTACCGCGTGACCGCCAAGGGCAAGGACCTGGAGTTCGCTCTCGGTTTCTCGCACCCGGTGAACATCGTGCCGCCGACGGGTATCACCTTCTCCGTGGAGAAGCCGACCCAGTTCACGGTCGCGGGCATCGACAAGCAGCTTGTCGGTGAGGTCGCAGCGAACATCCGTAAGATCCGCCCGCCGGAGCCGTACAAGGGCAAGGGCGTCAAGTACCAGGGCGAGGTCATCCGCCGCAAGGCTGGAAAGGCAGGTAAGAAGTGACCGCCACGCTGCTCAAGCGCCGCAATGGCGGCGGGGTCTCCGCCGCGCGTGCCGTTGGCAAGGCGCGTCGGCACTTCCGGGTCCGCAAGAACGTTCGCGGTTCGGCCGAGCGTCCGCGCCTGGTCGTCACCCGTTCCACGCGGCACATCACCGCGCAGATCATCGACGACCTGGCCGGTCACACCCTGGTCTCGGCGTCCACGCTCGACACCTCGATCCGTGGTGGCGAGGGCGCGAAGAGCGCCCTGGCCGGCAAGGTCGGCGCCCTCCTGGGCGAGCGGGCCAAGGCCGCGGGCATTTCCAAGGTCGTCTTCGACCGCGGTGGCAACAAGTACGCGGGGCGGATTGCCGCGCTTGCGGACGCCGCCCGCGAAGCCGGACTCGAGTTCTAGGAGGAATTGACCAATGCCTGGTCAGCAGCGCCGAGGCGGCGGGTCCGGCGGTAACACCGAGGGTGGCAACCGCCGCGACAACCGTCGCGAGGGCGGCCGCGGTAACGCGCCCGTCGAGAAGACCCCGCATCTTGAGCGGGTCGTCGCGATCAACCGTGTTGCGAAGGTCGTCAAGGGTGGTCGTCGCTTCAGCTTCACCGCCCTGGTGATCGTCGGCGACGGTGACGGCACCGTCGGTATCGGTTACGGAAAGGCCAAGGAGGTGCCCGCGGCAATCGCCAAGGGCGTCGAGGAGGCCAAGAAGCACTTCTTCAAGGTTCCGCGTATCGGTGCGACAATCCCGCACCCGATCACGGGCGAGGCTGCCGCGGGTGTCGTCCTGCTCAAGCCGGCTTCCGCTGGTACCGGCGTTATCGCCGGTGGCCCGGTGCGTGCCGTGCTCGAGTGCGCGGGCATCCACGACATCCTCTCGAAGAGCCTCGGCTCCTCGAACCCGATCAACATCGTGCACGCGACTGTGGCTGCTCTCAAGGGCCTCGAGTCGCCGGAGATGGTCGCGGCTCGCCGCGGTCTCCCGGTTGAGGATGTGGCGCCGGCTGCGATGCTGGCGGCGCGTGCCGAAGCGGCGGTGCGTTGATGGCACGCTTGAAGGTCACCCAGGTCCGGTCCGGTATCGGCCGTAAGCAGAACCAGCGGGACTCCCTGCGTTCGCTCGGCCTCAAGCGGATCAACGACGTGGTGGTCAAGGAGGACCGCCCCGAGATTCGGGGCATGATCTTCGCCGTGAACCACCTCGTCAGTGTTGAGGAGGTCGAGTAATGGCGATCAAGGTTCATCACCTGCGCCCGGCGCCCGGTTCCAAGACCGCGAAGACCCGTGTGGGTCGCGGTGAAGGCTCCAAGGGCAAGACTGCCGGTCGTGGTACCAAGGGCACCGGAGCCCGCAAGAACACTCCGGCATCGTTTGAGGGTGGGCAGATGCCTATCCACATGCGCCTGCCGAAGATGAAGGGTCTCCGGAACAAGCCGCGTAACAAGGTCGTTTTCCAGGTCGTCAACCTGGACCGCCTTGCCGAGCTGTTCCCGAACGGCGGCGAGGTCGGCCCGGCCGAGCTCGTCCAGGCCGGCGCTGTCCGCAAGGGCCTGCCGGTCAAGGTTCTGGGCACGGGCGAGCTGGGAAGTGTGTCGCTGACCATCACGGCGCACGCTTTCAGCGAGTCGGCCAAGGAGAAGATCGCTGCCGCCGGTGGTTCCGTCACCGAGCTGTAGTACGTGACAACGGCAGAGGCCGTGGCACCGGATTCGTCCGGCGCCACGGCCTCTTCGCTTTTCACCCGCGTCGGGTGAGTGACTGGTGACGCGCAGGTGGCCCTGTGCGTCGCCTGAGGCGGCGAATGCACCCGGAACCGGGCGGAACACGGTCGTAACATCTGGTGCCCTCAGAGGCGTTCTGAACGGGCCGCGCTGCCGTATGGTGGGAACCGGCCGGGAACGGGTGACCGGCCAAGGTGGAGCACGCCCGGTTCGGCCACTGAGTCAGACACTTGTGTTGTACTGATGCATCGGACCATGCCACGCCGGTGGTTGAGTTCTCGGCGTTGCTGATACAGTGCTCCGCTGGCGGCCTATATGGCTGCCCAATGATGTGTGCCCGAACTTCCGGGATAACGCAACCCAGAGTGTGGCGACTACGCAGGAGGATCAGTTGTTGTCCGCCTTCTCGAGCGCGCTTCGGACGCCTGACCTGCGGAAGAAGCTACTCTTTACGGTAGCGATTGTCGCGATCTACCGTCTCGGTGCCACTCTCCCCAGTCCCGGTGTGTCATACGCCAACGTGAAGGCCTGCCTGGCCCTCACCGAGGCCTCCGGCAACGGCGTGCTGAACCTGCTCAACCTCTTCTCCGGCGGTGCGCTGCTCCAGCTCTCCGTTTTCGCGCTGGGCATCATGCCGTACATCACGGCATCGATCATCCTGCAGCTGCTGACGGTCGTGATTCCGCGACTTGAGCAGCTCCGCAAGGAGGGCCAGAGCGGCCAGGCCAAGATCACGCAGT
Source organism: Actinoplanes lutulentus (assembly GCF_003259845.1). GTDB lineage: Bacteria > Actinomycetota > Actinomycetes > Mycobacteriales > Micromonosporaceae > Actinoplanes > Actinoplanes lutulentus. Next base: position 533,860 of record NZ_QLMJ01000003.1, on the reverse strand, counting down.
ACACCCGGTACCTGACCCTGGGCCTCGCTGTCCTTCAGGCGTCCGCGTTCGTCGCTCTGGCCCGTACCGGCCAGCTCTTCGGTAACGTGTGTGACCAGGACAACCCGGCTTACCAGATCATTCCGGAGAGCACGGGCCTGCCGATGTGGCTGACCCTGATGGTCCTGGTGATGACGATGACCGCCGGCACCGGCGTGGTCATGTGGCTCGGCGAGCTGATCACCGACCGCGGCGTCGGCAACGGCATGTCGGTCCTCATCTTCACCTCGATCGCTGCTCGCCTCCCCGGCGAGGGCTGGACGATTAAGACCTCCAGCGGTACCGGCAAGTTCCTGCTGGTCATCGGCCTGGTCCTGGTCATCATCGCTCTGGTCGTCTTCATCGAGCAGGCTCAGCGACGCATTCCGGTCCAGTACGCGAAGCGCATGATCGGCCGGCGGATGTACGGCGGGACCTCCACCTACATCCCGCTGAAGGTCAACCAGGCTGGTGTCGTTCCGGTCATCTTCGGGTCCTCGCTGCTGTACCTCCCGCAGCTGTACCTGCAGTTCTTCGACCAGAACAATCTCAAGGGTTACCAGATCTGGATCCAGAACAACCTGGCTGACCCGACGAGCCCGATCTACATCGGCCTCTACTTCCTGCTGATCATCTTCTTCACTTACTTCTACGTGTCGATCACGTTCAACCCGACTGAGGTCGCGGAGAACATGAAGAAGTACGGTGGTTTTGTTCCGGGCATCCGTCCGGGCAAGCCGACCGCCGACTACCTGGACTTCATCCTCAGCCGTATCACGCTGCCGGGCGCTCTTTACCTGGCCCTGATCTCGGTTCTGCCGAACTTCTTCTTCATCTGGCTCAACCAGCAGCAGTACCAGAACTTCCCGTTCGGTGGTACCGCAGTGCTGATCATGGTGGGCGTGGGTCTGGAGACGGTGAAGCAGATCGAGAGCCAGCTCATGCAGCGGAACTACGAAGGGTTCCTCCGGTAGTGGGGACGCAGGGCCGGGGGGCTCTGGCGTCTCAGGTGGGCGTGGTTTCTCCTGACCGAAGCGAGGCGATGTAGGTGCGGCTGGTACTGGTGGGCCCTCCGGGGGCCGGCAAGGGAACCCAGGCTGAGTTCATCGCCGCCCATCTCGCCGTGCCGAAGATCTCGACCGGGGACATCTTCCGGGCCAACGTCTCGCAGGGGACGCCGCTGGGTGTCGAGGCCAAGCGGTACATGGACGCCGGGCAGCTGGTGCCGGACGAGGTGACCATCAACATGGTCCGCGACCGGCTCGCCGAGCCCGACGCCAGCGACGGCTTCCTGCTGGACGGGTTCCCGCGGACGGTGCCGCAGGCTCAGGCGCTGGACAAGCTCCTCGCCGACCTGGGCACCGCCCTGGACCTGGTCATGGAGCTCGTGGTCGACGATGACGAGGTGATCCGCCGGCTCTCGGGCCGGCGGACCTGCCGTGGTTGCGGAAAGATCTGGCACGTCGAGTTCGACCCGACGAGCAAGGACAACATCTGCGACCGCTGCGGCAGCGAGCTGTTCCAGCGCGACGACGACAAGGCCGACACGATCGCCAACCGCCTGGTGGAGTACGCGGACAAGACCGCGCCCCTGGTCGACTTCTACGGCGCCCAGGGCAAGCTGGTGGGCATCGACGCGACCGGCCCGGTGGAGGACGTCACCGTGCGTGCGATCGACGCGCTGCGCTCCTACGGGGGCTGACGTGGGGCGTAACGAACAGAGCATCCAGCTCAAGACGCTGGAGCAGATCGAGCTGATGCGCGCGGCCGGCCTTGTTGTCGCGGCCGCGCTGGACGCGATGCGCGACGCGGTCGCGCCGGGTGTCTCGACAGCCGACCTCGACGCGGTCGCGGAGAAAGTGATCCGCGACGCCGGGGCGGTCCCGTCGTTCAAGGGCTATCACGGCTTCCCGGCCTCCATCTGCGCGTCGGTCAACGAGCAGGTGGTGCACGGGATCCCGAGCACCGACCAGATCCTGCGCGAGGGTGACCTGATCTCCCTGGACTGCGGGGCGATCCTGGAGGGCTGGCACGGCGACTCGGCGATCACCGTCGGGGTCGGCGAGACGGACCCCGCCCTGCTGCGGATGGCCGAGGTGGCCGAGGACGCCATGTGGGCCGGCATCGCCGCGGCTGCCCGTGGCGTCGCCAACGGCCGTGGCCGGCTGACGGACATCTCCTTCAACATCGAGAAGGTCGTCCGCAGGGCCGGCCGGTACGGGATCGTCGACGGTTACGGCGGCCACGGCATCGGTACCGAGATGCACCAGGACCCGCACGTGCTGAACCACGGCAAGCCGGGCCGGGGCGTCCGGGTGATCGCGGGCATGGCCCTGGCGATCGAGCCGATGATCACGATGGGCTCGCCGCGCACGGTGGAGCTCGACGACGGGTGGACCGTGGTGACCCGGGACGGCTCGCGGGCCGCGCACGTGGAGCACACGATGGCCCTGCTGGACGACGGCGTCTGGGTGACGACCGCCCACGACGGCGGTCGCGGCCGCCTGGGCGACCTCGTGACCGCCCGCCAGCCGTAAGAAGCCCTTTAATCGGCCCGCCAGCCGTAAGAAGCCCTTTATCGGCCTGCCAGCCGTAAAACCATGCCCGGTGGCACTCAGCCGTGGCCTGGGTGGATTGCGGCTGGCATGCTGGGGCTCATGGGGCGCGAGGGAATGCGTGCGAGTGATGCCGACCGCCAACAGGTCGCGGATCAGCTGAAGGCCGCACTCGACGAGGGCCGGCTGGATCTGAACGAGTACGACGACCGGATCCAGAAGGCGTACGGGGCGAGGACCTACGGCGACCTGGACGGGCTGCTGGACGATCTGCCGGGCACGGTCCCGCTGCGGAAATCCCGGATCGAGCCCGCGCACAAGGCACCGGTGGCACCCACGGGCGCCCCGGAACGCAAGCACGGCGTCCGTCCGATGCTCGGCATCTTCGTGATCTGCACGATCATCTGGGGCATCACGAGCCTGACTTCCGGCGACGCTCACTACTTCTGGCCGATGTGGGTTTTGATCCCGGTTGCCTTCGCTGTCCTGGCGCGACTCGGAGATCGGGACAAGCACCGCCACTGAGGCGATAAAGTGGTACTTGTCCGGTGCAGACACGCCCGACCCCGGGTTACGGAACCCTCGGTTTGTCGTCACTGTAACGGGCGCGTAGACTAGCTTGCTGGCGCGCAGCGTCCTCTCTCCATGCCCTCAAGCGCTTCGAGGGCGGGGGAGCCGCGGCTGGTTCGAGGCGGATTTTCGGCTCGGATGAGGCGTTGCAAAAGCCAGCCCCATGAACCCGATGTACAGGTAGCGGAGGACATGCCAAAGAAAGACGGAGCCATCGAGATCGAAGGCCGAGTGATCGAGCCTCTGCCGAACGCTATGTTCCGCGTTGAGCTCGCTAATGGTCACAAGGTCCTGGCACACATCTCCGGCAAGATGCGGCAGCACTACATCCGCATCCTTCCCGAGGACAGGGTCGTCGTCGAGCTCTCGCCGTACGACCTGACCCGTGGGCGCATCGTCTACCGCTACAAGTAACCCGGGTCGCGGGGGATCCACTTCCCGTCTGACTGAGAGTTAAGGCAAACCGTGAAGGTCAAGCCGAGCGTCAAGCGGATCTGCAACAACTGCCGGGTGATCCGGCGGCACGGGCGGGTCATGGTCATCTGCAGCACCGACCCGCGCCACAAGCAGCGTCAGGGCTGATTTCAGCCTCAACGCAGGATCCGCACCACTGAACAAGCTCGTCCCAGTCATCCGTGCGCAGGCATGAGTGGCTATACCCCCGGTCGGAGGCCGGGGCCCGCCCGGGCAGGCGGGATGGGACAGGCACAGACCTCCGTGAGAGACCCTGAGGAGTACGCCCACTTATGGCTCGTCTCGTCGGCGTTGATCTTCCCCGCGACAAGCGGATGGAGATCGCGCTCACCTACATCTTCGGCATCGGTCGCACCCGTGCCGTCGAGGCATTGACTGCTACCGCGATTGACCTGAACAAGCGCGCCAAGGACCTCACAGACGAGGAGCTGGTCCAGCTCCGCGACTACATCGAGTCCCACTTCAAGGTTGAAGGTGACCTGCGCCGCGAGGTCGCCGCGGACATCCGCCGCAAGGTTGAGATCGGCTGCTACGCCGGCATCCGCCACCGCAAGGGCTTGCCCGTGCGTGGACAGCGGACCCGGACCAACGCTCGTACCCGTAAGGGCCCGAAGCGCACGGTCGCCGGTAAGAAGAAGCCCGGTCGGAAGTAATAGGAGCGCACTGACTTATGCCACCGAAGGCACGCGCAGGGGCCGCAGTCAAGAAGGTCCGGCGCAAGGAACGCAAGAACGTCGCCCACGGGCAGGCGCACATCAAGAGCACCTTCAACAACACCATCGTGTCGATCACCGACCCGACCGGTGCTGTCATCTCCTGGGCCTCTTCCGGCCAGGTGGGCTTCAAGGGCTCCCGCAAGTCGACTCCCTTCGCGGCGCAGCTGGCTGCCGAGGCTGCCGCGCGTCGTGCCATGGAGCACGGCATGCGCAAGGTCGACGTTTTCGTCAAGGGTCCGGGCTCCGGCCGGGAAACCGCCATCCGTTCGCTGCAGGCCGCGGGCCTCGAGGTCGGTCAGATCTCCGACGTCACGCCGCAGCCGCACAACGGATGTCGTCCGCCGAAGCGTCGCCGGGTCTAAGGGGGGTACCGAGATGGCTCGTTACACCGGTGCCGACTGCAAGCGCTGCCGCCGAGAGAAGATGAAGCTCTTCCTCAAGGGCAGCAAGTGCGACGGTCCGAAGTGCCCGTTCGAGTCCCGGCCGTTCCCGCCCGGACAGCACGGGCGTGGACGGACCAAGGAGACGGAATACCTGCTTCAGCACCGCGAGAAGCAGAAGGCCCGTCGTGCGTACGGCGTCCTCGAGAAGCAGTTCCGTGGCTACTACGAGGAAGCCGTCAAGAAGCAGGGCAAGACCGGTGAGGTCCTGCTGCAGATCCTCGAGACGCGTCTCGACAACGTCGTCTACCGGGCCGGCTACGCCGCTTCCCGGGACATGGGTCGGCAGCTGGTCAAGCACGGTCACTTCCTGGTGAACGGCGTTAAGGTCGACATCCCGTCGTACCGGGTCAAGGAACACGACATCGTCACCGTGCGTGAGAAGTCGAAGGAAATGACCCCGTTCGTCGTGGCGCAGGCTCAGGCCGGCTCCCGCGGCGTTCCGGCGTGGCTCGAGCCGATTCCGGCCGAGATGAAGATCCTGATCCACTCGATCCCGGCGCGCGCTGTCATCGACACGCAGGTCCAGGAGCAGTTGATCGTCGAGCTCTACTCCAAGTAGCAGCTCTTTCGCCGGTGCCGGCCTTCGGGCCGGCACCGGCGAAAAAAGAACACCAGACGGCCATCAAATAGTGGGTGGCCTGACAGAAAGAAGAAAAGCGTGCTCATCAGCCAGCGGCCGACCCTCTCGGAGGAGTCGCTCAGCGAGACCCGTTCCAGGTTCACCATCGAGCCTCTGGAGCCGGGCTTCGGCTACACCCTCGGTAACTCCCTCCGCCGGACTCTGCTGTCGTCCATCCCGGGCGCGGCTGTCACCAGCATCAAGATCGACGGCGTGCTGCACGAGTTCACCACGATCCCCGGTGTCAAGGAGGACGTGGTTGAGCTGGTCATGAACGTCAAGGAACTGACCGTCAGCTCCGAGCACGACGAGCCGGTCAGCATGTACCTGCGCAAGCAGGGCCCGGGCGACGTGACCGCCGGTGACATCCAGCCCCCGGCTGGCGTCTCCGTGCACAACCCCGATCTGAAGCTGGCCACCCTGAACAGCAAGGGCCGGCTCGACATGGAGCTCACCGTCGAGCGGGGCCGTGGCTACGTCACGGCAGCGCAGAACAAGAGCGCCGGCGCCGAGATCGGCCGGATCCCGGTCGACTCGATCTACTCGCCGGTTCTCAAGGTGACCTACCGCGTCGAGGCGACTCGTGTCGAGCAGCGCACCGACTTCGACCGTCTGATCATCGACGTCGAGTCGAAGGCGTCGATCTCGCCGCGGACCGCGCTGGCCTCGGCCGGCTCGACCCTCGTCGAGCTCTTCGGTCTCTGCCGTGAGCTGGACGAGACCGCTGAGGGCATCGACATCGGCCCGTCGCCGCAGGATGCTCAGCTGGCTGCCGATCTGGCCCTGCCGATCGAGGAGCTGGACCTCACCGTCCGGTCGTACAACTGCCTCAAGCGCGAGGGCATCAATAGCGTGGGCGAGTTGATAGGGCGTACGGAGGCTGACCTTCTGGACATCCGGAACTTCGGCCAGAAGTCGATCGACGAGGTCAAGATGAAGCTCGCCGGAATGGGCCTGGGGCTGAAGGACAGCGCGCCGTCCTTCGACCCGGCGCACGTCGTGGACTCGTTCGGCGACGTGGATTACGACACCGACGACTACCGCGAGACCGAGCAGCTGTAAGTCCGGCTGCCGCGCCATAACCAAGGAGCATCTGAAATGCCCACGCCCACCAAGGGTGCCCGCCTCGGCGGCAGCCCGGCACACGAGAAGCTCATCCTGGCCAACCTGGCCACCGAGCTCTTCCGGCACGGGAAGATCAAGACCACCGAGACGAAGGCCCGGCGGCTCCGCCCGCTGGCCGAGCAGCTCATCACGAAGGCCAAGCGCGGCGACCTGCACGCCCGTCGCCGGGTTCTGGCCACCGTGAAGGACAAGGACGTCGTGTACGCCCTGTTCGAGCAGATCGCTCCGCGGTACACCAACCGCCCCGGTGGCTACACCCGCATCACCAAGACCGGCCCGCGCAAGGGCGACGCCGCCCCCATGGCGGTCATCGAGCTGGTCGAGGAGCTGCAGGTCGCGGCCACCACCGCCGCGCCGTCGAAGTCGGCCCGCAAGGCCGCCGCGCAGCAGGCCAAGGTCGAGGCGCTCGCGCCCGAGGACGAGGCGCCCAAGAGCGCCCCGGCCGCGGAGACCGAGGCCGACCAGGACGCCGAGGCGCCGGTCAGCGCTTCCGGCGACAAGGCTGAGGGCGACGACGCCAAGGCCTGAGTGCCACGTTGAAAGGCCCGGTGCCCACTCTGGGTGCCGGGCCTTTCGCTTTCCAAGATCTTCTTGTGTACGCCTTAACCACAGGAGCACCCAGCGGGATGAGTTCGATCCGCCTTCGACTGGACGTGTCGTACGACGGCGCCGATTTCTCCGGATGGGCCGTTCAACCCGGCCGCCGGACTGTCGCCGGTGTGCTCATCGAGGCGCTCGGCCGGCTGGTCGGCCCGGACACCCCGCTCGGACTGACCGTGGCCGGCCGCACCGACGCCGGCGTGCACGCCACCGGCCAGGTCTGCCACATCGACCTGCCCGTCGACGACTGGGAACGGCTCACCGGCTCACTGCTGCGCAGGCTAGCGGCCCTGATGCCGCCGGACGCCCGGGTACGCGCGGTCGCCCCCGTCCCGGACACCTTCGACGCCCGTTTCTCGGCCACGTTCCGCCGGTACGAGTACCGCGTCACCGACGACCAGTGGGGTCCGGAGCCGCTCCGCCGACACGACACCCTCGGCTGGATGCGCCCGCTCGACCTGGACCGGCTGAACGCCGCCGCGGCCGGTCTGCTCGGGGAGCACGACTTCGCCGCGTTCTGCAAGCGCAAGGAGCACGCCACCACGATCCGGGCGATCAGCCGCCTGGACTGGCGCCGCGACCCGGACCGGATCCTGGTGGCGACCGTGCAGGCGGACGCGTTCTGTCAGGCCATGGTCCGCAGCCTGGTCGGCGCGATGCTCTTCGTCGGCGACGGCCGCAAGGAGCCCGGGTGGCCGGCCCGCCTGCTGACCCTCCGCGAACGCTCCAGCGAGGTCACGGTGGCCGCCGCCCACGGCCTGACCCTGGTGCAGGTCGGGTACGCCGACGAGGCCGATTACGCCGCCCGAGCCGAAGCCACCCGCCGCCTGCGGGCCTAGGACCTGTCCTGGGTCAGCGATTGGGGCAGGTGGGTTTCCAGCACCTCGGTCATGATGCGGGTCACCGCGGGGTCGTCGTTGGTCAGCGGCTCGCCCTCAGGGCTGACGATCACGCTGTAGAGCAGGTAGTGGTCCAGGGTTCGCCAGGCGACCGGGGAGCCCTGCGGAGTCTCGGCGCCGGTCAGGCTGCTGAAGCCGCCGTCGCGGGTCTCCACCTGGGCTCGGATCAGCTCGCTCACCGACGCCGCGCTCTGGGCGTCCGGCAGGTTGAGAACCCCTGCGGTCACCTGGTGAGGGGCGTACGGGACGGACAGCTCGGCGCGGACCGCCTGCGTACACCCGTACCCCTGAAGAAGTGAGCGCAGGCCGCCGGTGACGGCGAGCGGGCAATCGGCCTCGACCCGCGACTGGCTGACCCGGAAGAGGGACGCCTGATCGGGGAAGACGTCCGCTGTGGTGAGAGGCGTGCGGGGACCGCGCGTCGAGGGGGTGGAGGGCAGGCGGTCGTCGGAGAGGATGAGGACGCCCACCATCACGACGATGCCGAGCACGATCAGGGCAGCCAGGCCGTGGGTGAGCAGACGGGCTGTCCGGAGAGGCTCCCGTCGCAGGTGCCGCTGGCTGCGCGCTCGGGAACGGGCCGGGGTGCGGTGCTGTCCGGCGGGTCCCGGGAACGGTCGCAGAATCAGGGCGTGCGCGGAGCGCGTCGAGGTGGCGTACCGCATGGACCCCAAGTTAGGCGGGGACGCTGATCTATGAACGCACACAATGTGCGGCACCCCGCCGTGCTGCCGCTCGTTGCGCGGCGGGAGACTGGCCGGGTGAGTGCCGACCATTACTTCACCGCCGAGCCGGACGCGCCGCTGCGACGCAGCGAGATCGAGTTCAGCGTCGCCGGCAAGAACTACCGGCTCGCCGTCGCCTCCGGGATCTTCTCGGCCGGCCGGCTCGACCCGGGCACCGCCGTGCTGCTGCGCAAGGCCACCCTGCCGACCGTGACGACCGAGGGTACGTTGCTCGACCTCGGCTGTGGGTACGGTCCGATCGCGTGCGTGCTGGCCACCGAGGCGCCGGCCGCAACGGTGTGGGCGGTGGACGTGAACTCCCGGGCGCGTGAGCTGACCGCGGAGAACACCAGCAAACTGGGTGTGAAGGTGGCCGCGCCGGACGACGTTCCGGCGGACGTCACGTTCGACCAGATCTGGAGCAACCCGCCGACCCACGTCGGCAAGGCCGAGCTGCGCGCGCTGATGGAACGCTGGCTGCCGCGCCTGGCACCGGACGGCACCGCGTGGCTGGTGATCAACCGGAACCTCGGCGGTGATTCGCTGCACACCTGGCTGACCGGGCTCGGCTGGCAGGTGGAGAGAACCGCCAGCCAGCGCGGTTTCCGGGTGCTTCGGGTCACCCGAAATTCGGCTGACTGACGGCTCGTCGCACGGGAGGATGCCGCCATGGGTTACGTGGATGTCGCCGGAGTCGGCTTTGTGCTCCCCGATGGGCGGGAGCTCTTCTCCGACGTCGCTTTCCGGGTCGGCGAGGGCGCGAAAGTGGCGCTGGTCGGGCCGAACGGCGCCGGCAAGACGACGCTGATGCGCATGGTGGCGGGCGATATCCCGACGCAGAGCGGGACGATCGCCCGGTCCGGCGGGCTCGGTGTGATGCGCCAGTTCATCGGGATGATCGGCGACGACCGTACCCTCGAAGATCTTGCATTGTCCTTGGTCGCGCCCGCGCTGGGCGCGGCAGGCGCGCGACTTGCCGCCGCGGCCGCGGCTCTTGGCGAGACCGAGAAGAGCCAGATCGCGTACGCGAACGCGCTCACGCACTGGGGTGAGGTCGGCGGATACGAGGCTGAGGTCCTCTTCGACACCGTGACCGTCTCGATCCTCGGCAAGCCGTGGGAGGAGGCGAAGGACCGCGTCGTGCGGACGCTTTCCGGCGGTGAGCAGAAGCGGTTCGCCCTGGACCTGCTGCTTCGCGGCGGCGACGAGGTGCTGCTCCTCGACGAGCCGGACAACTTCCTCGACGTGCCCGCGAAACGCTGGCTGGAACAGCGGATGCGGGAGTCGTCCAAGTCGATCCTCTTCGTGTCGCACGACCGGGAACTGCTCGCGCAGACGGCGGATCGGGTGGTGGCCGTCGAGGGTGGCGGCGCCTGGACCCATCCGGGCGGTTTCGCCTCCTGGCACGCGGCCCGGGTGAACCGGCACGAGCGCATGGAGGAACTGCGCCGGCGCTGGGAGGAGGAGCACGAGAAACTGCGCGAGCTCGTCTTCACGCTGAAGAACAAGGCGGCTTTCAACGACGGCCTCGCGTCGCGTTATCAGGCCGCGCAGACCCGGCTGCGCAAGTTCGAGGAGGCCGGCCCGCCGCCGCTGCCGCCGAAGGACCAGTCGGTACGGATGAACCTGCGCGGCGGCCGCACCGGCAAACGCGCGGTCATGTGTGAACGGCTCGAACTGGAGAACCTGACGTTCCCGTTCGACCTGGAGATCTGGTACGGCGACCGGGTGGCGGTCCTCGGCGCGAACGGCACCGGCAAGTCGCACTTCCTGCGGCTGCTGGCGGCCGGCGGCTCCGAGCCCGACCTGGAGCACAAACCTGTCGACGGCGCGCCACTGACGCACGTGATGCACGAGGGTGTCGCCCGGCTCGGGGCGCGGGTCCGTCCCGGGCACTTCTCGCAGACCCACGACCGGCCCGAGCTGACCGAGAAGACGCTCGTCGAGATCCTCTGGCGAGGTGATGAACATCGCTCCGGGATGGACCGTGCCGGCGCGATGAAGTCGCTCAACCGGTACGAGCTCGCGGCACAGGGCGACCAGCGCTTCGGCACGCTCTCCGGTGGGCAGCAGGCCCGGTTCCTGGTGCTGTTGCTGGAGCTCTCCGGCGCGACGTTGCTGCTGCTCGACGAGCCGACGGACAACCTGGACCTGGCGTCCGCCGAGGCGCTCGAAGAGGGATTGAAGGCGTTCGACGGCACGGTGATAGCGGTCACCCACGACCGCTGGTTCACCCGGTCTTTCGACCGTTTCGTGCTGTTCGGGGCCGACAACGAGGTTGTCGAGGTTCCTGAACCGGTCTGGGACGTGCGCTAGCTTTTCTCGTCACGGACCGGTTAGGGTCCGATTACAAGAAACCCACGGGAGTCCGGGCACCGGGCTGAGAGGGGGGCTGATGCGGCCCCCGACCGTCGAACCTGATCCGGGTCATGCCGGCGCAGGGAGGAGTGCTTCATGCACGAGTCGTTTCCTCGGATCCACGTCATCACCGATTCGCTCGACGTCATCCGTGCGGTGGCCGGTCAAGACGACGTGGCCGTTCAGATCAGAGTCAAGACAACTGACGCCGAGGCGTACGCACTGACCCTCGCAGCCCTGGAAATCCTTCGCCCGGCCGGCACGTTGTGCCTGGTCAACGATCGGATCGGGGTGGCACTCGCGGCCGGCGCGGACGGGGTTCACCTGGGCGCCGACGATCTGCCGATCGATGCGGCGCGGCGGGTGCTCGGCCCGTCCGCCGTGATCGGTGCGACCTGCCGGAACCCGACGGCGGCCCGGGAAGCGGTCGCCGCCGGTGCGAGCTATCTGGGCACCGGGCCGGCGTTCCTGACCTCCACGAAGGACGGTCTGCCACCACCGATCGGCCCGGCCGGCGTGGCGGCTGTGGTCGACGCGGTGCCGGGTGTTCCGGTGCTGGCGATCGGCGGGATCACGGCCGACCGGGTGCCGGTGCTTCCATCCCATGGCGTTGCCGCGATCGGCGCGTTCGTGGTCGACCCGAAGCGGGCGGTTGCCGAGTTCATCGAGGCACTGCGATGAGGGTCGCTGTTGTCGGCGGCGGGATCATCGGGCTGGCCATCGGCCGCGAGTTGTTGCTGCGTGGAGCAGATGTCACCGTCTTCGACCCGGGTGGTGATGACGGCGCCTGGCATGTGGCGGCCGGGATGCTGGCGCCGGGTGGGGAGTCGGCGTTCGAGTTCCCTTTTCTGGAGCCGTTGCTGGAAGCGTCCAACGCGCTGTGGCCGTCTTATGCGGCTTCTCTGGGGGATGTCGGTTATGACGATGCCGGCACCCTGAGCGTGGCGTTGACGGCTGACGACGTGGCCAGTGCCTCCCGGGAGTGGAAGCACCAGAAGCTCAGCACTCTGACCGGCTCTCAGGTGCGCGAGCTGGAGCCGGCGTTGTCGCCTCGGGTGCGGGCCGGCGCTTTCTCGCCGACTGAGCGGCAGGTTGATCCGCGCAAGGTGGTCTCCGTGCTGCGGACAGTCCTCAAAGGTCGGATTGTCGCGCGGCAGGTAACCGATTTATCGGAAATAGACGCGGAAATCGTGGTTGTCGCTGCCGGGGTTGGCACGGCGTCACTCACCGGACTCCCGATCCGTCCGGTGAAAGGCCAGGTTCTGCGGCTGCACGGCGAACCGGGTCTGCTGCGGCACGTGATCGACGGTGAGGCCGACGGACGGCATGTCTACCTGGTGCCCCGTGCGAACGGTGAGGTTGTTGTCGGCGCGACGATGGAAGAGCGGTCCGACCACTTCACCACCGCCGGTGGTGTGCACGACCTGCTGCGCGCTGCCCTCGACCTCGTGCCCGGGCTGTCCGAGCACGAACTCACCGAGATCACCGCCGGGCATCGCCCCGGCACACCCGACAACGCCCCGATTTTAGGCAGGCTCGGACTCGGCCGCCTCGACGAACGAACCGTGGTGGCCGCCGGTCACCACCGCAACGGGGTGCTGCTCACCCCGATCACCGCGCGGCTCATCGCCGATCTGGTGCTGACCGGAACCGCGGATCCCCTGCTCGACGCGTTCACCCCCGGGAGATTCGGATGCGCCTGACGATCAACGGCCAGGACCGGAGCAGGACCGAGAGCTGCACTGTCGCGATCCTGGTCGCCGAGCTCATCGCCGCGCAGCGCGGTGTGGCGGTCGCGGTCAACGGGACCGTGGTGCCGCGTTCCACCTGGGCGGACGTCGACCTCGCCGACGGCGACCGGGTCGAGGTACTGACCGCGGCGCAGGGCGGTTGAGGATGTTCCTGCCCGAGAACGGCCTGATCCTGGGCACCGGCGGGGCACAGAGCCTCGCCGCGCTCGAAGAAGCGATCACGGCATCCGAGACCACTCTCGTCACCGTCGCGCTGCGCCGGGTCGACGCGGCCGGTCCGGGACTGCTGCCGATGCTGGACCGGCTCGGTGTGCGGGTGCTGCCGAACACCGCCGGTTGTTACACGGCCGGTGACGCGGTGAAGACCGCGCAGATGGCCCGCGAGGCATTCGAGACCGACCTGATCAAACTTGAGGTGATCGGCGACGAGCGGACGCTGCTGCCCGACGGCGTGGAGCTGCTGCGGGCCGCCGAGACGCTGGTGGCGGACGGGTTCACGGTTCTGCCGTACACCACCGACGATCCGATTCTGGCTCGCCGTCTCGCCGACGCCGGATGCGCCGCGGTGATGCCCGCGGGTTCGCCGATCGGTTCCGGTCTCGGCATCTCCAACCCGCATCACATCGAGCTGATCCGCCAGATGGTCGACATCCCGGTGGTCCTGGACGCCGGCATCGGCACCGCCTCGGACGCCGCGCTCGCCATGGAGCTGGGCTGCGACGCGGTGCTGGTCGCCAGCGCGATCACCCGGTCCGACGATCCGGCGGCGATGGCGTCGGCCATGCGGCACGCGGTCGCGGCAGGCCGGCTCGCTCGCGCCGCCGGCCGGATCCCACGGCGGTTCCACGCACTCGCGTCCACAGCGGACGAAGGGATCGCGGCATGGTGACACCGGGCGGGCTCGTCGTACTCACCGACAGGCGGTCCGCCGCCGGGCCGTTGGTCCAGGTGGTCGCGGCCGCGATCCGCGGCGGCGCCGCGTGGGTCATCCTCCGGGAGAGAGACCTTGGGTACGCGGAACGCACAGCACTAGCGGCTCAACTGCGACCGCTGCTGCCACCGGGCCGGCTGATCGTCGCGGGGCCGGACCCGCTCGGCGGCTCGGCCGTCCACCTGTCGGCCGCCGATCCGGTGCCGGCCGGGGTGCCACTGGTCGGCCGGTCCTGGCACGGCACCGAACCGTTGTCCGATGTGGATTACGTGACGCTGTCGCCGGTGTATCTGACGGCCACGAAGCCGGGATATGGGCCGGCGCTCGGTCCGGCAGGTGCGGCGGAACTGGTGAACCGGGTTCCGCGATCGCCGGCAGGCGGAGGCACTGCCGTCGGCCGGATTCCGTGGCTCGCTCTCGGCGGGGTGGATTCGGCGGCGCGGGCGGCCGAGTGCGCCGAAGCCGGAGCCGAGGGCATCGCGGTTCTCGGGGCGATCATGCGGGCCGCCAACCCGGCGCGGGTGGCTAGCGAGCTGGCCGGCGCGTTCGCCGCCGCCAAGCGAAGGGTCGCCGGGCGAGACCCCGCTGCCAGGGATCTGGAAGGCGCGCTGTGACGCCGCCGGTGGTGCTCACGATCGCCGGGTCGGATTCCGGTGGGGGAGCGGGGATTCAGGCGGATCTCAAGACGTTCGCGGCGCTCGGTGCGTTCGGGACGTCGGTGATCACCGCGATCACCGCGCAGAACACGCTCGGCGTCACGGCCATCCACGCCGTCCCGGCGGACATCGTGGCGGCGCAGCTGGACGCCGTGCTGTCCGATCTGCCGGTGGCGGCCGTGAAGATCGGGATGATCTCCGACCCGGCGGTCGCCAAGGTGATCGCGGAACGGGCTGCCGGTCTGCCGGAACTCGTCATCGACCCGGTTCTGGTGGCCACCGCCGGGAGCAGACTTGGTGAGCCTGGAGTGGTCGGTTTGCTAATTCCGTACGCAAGTGTCCTGACGCCGAACCGGCACGAAGCCGGCGCCCTCCTCGGGAGGGTGATCGAGACGGCCGAGGAAATGGTCTCGGCCGCGGCCGAGCTCGCGGAGCTCGGGGCGCGGACCGTCGTGGTGACCGGAAGTGAGCTCGCGGTCGACGCGATGTACCACGCGGGAGAGGTCACCCTGCTGCGCGGTGAGCCGGTGATGACCGAGAACAACCATGGTTCGGGCTGCACGTTCTCGTCGGCGATCGCGGTGCGGCTCGCGGCGGGTGACCCGGTGCCGGACGCGGTGGTGGCGGCGAAGGAGTACGTGCGACGCGGGCTGCGCGGTGGCAGCTCGTGGCGGCTGGGCGCGGGCCCGGGCCCCCTGGACCACTTCGGCTGGTCAATCTAGAGATCTACAGGGTTCGGCACTGGGTTCAGTGCTGCCTTGTGCTGCCGTTTTTATCCTAGTTTGGGGAGGATCGACGTGAGGCAAAAGGTCTATGTGGACGGTTCGCGTGCGGACATTCGGGTGCCGTTCAGCGAGGTGCTGCTGACCGGTGACGAGCCGCCGTTCCGGCTCTACGACACGTCCGGGCCGGGCAGCGAACCGTCGGAGGGGCTACCGCCGCTGCGCGAACCCTGGTGGACCGGGCAGACCCAGCTCGCCGCCGCGCGAGCCGGCGTGATCACGCCGGAGATGGAGTTCGTCGCGGTCCGCGAGAGCGTCGCACCCGAGCTGGTGCGCGACGAGATCGCGGCCGGCCGGGCCGTGCTGCCGGCCAACCGCAACCATCCGGAGAGCGAGCCGATGATCATCGGCTCGCGGTTCCTCGTGAAGGTCAACGCGAACATCGGCACCTCCGCGGTCACCTCGTCGGTCGCCGAGGAGGTGGAGAAGCTGACCTGGGCCACCCGGTGGGGCGCCGACACCGTGATGGACCTGTCCACCGGGCCGAGAATTCACGAGACAAGAGAGGCAATCGTACGGAATTCGCCCGTCCCGATCGGAACCGTACCGATCTACCAGGCGCTGGAGAAGGTCAAGGGTGACCCGCTGGGGTTGAGCTGGGAGATCTTCCGGGAGACCGTGATCGAGCAGGCCGAGCAGGGCGTCGATTACATGACCATCCACGCCGGCGTGCTGCTGGCGTATGTGCCGCTCGCCGCCGAACGCGTCACCGGCATCGTGTCCCGGGGCGGCTCGATCATGGCGGCCTGGTGCCTCGCCGAGCACCGGGAGAACTTCCTGTACACCCACTTCCGGGAGCTCTGCGAGATCTTCCGGGAGTACGACATCACGTTCTCACTCGGCGACGGCCTGCGGCCCGGATCGATCGCTGACGCCAACGACGAGGCGCAGTTCGCGGAGCTGCGTACCCTCGGCGAATTGACGCACATCGCGTGGGAGTACGACGTGCAGGTCATGGTCGAAGGCCCCGGCCACGTGCCGATGCACAAGATCAAGGAGAACGTGGATCTGCAGGTCGAGCTGTGTGGCGGAGCGCCGTTCTACACGCTGGGGCCGCTCGCCACCGACATCGCGCCCGCCTATGACCACATCACGTCGGCTATCGGGGCCGCGATGATCGGGTGGTTCGGGACGGCGATGCTCTGTTACGTCACCCCGAAAGAGCATCTCGGTCTGCCTAACAAGGAGGACGTCAAGGCGGGGATGATCGCGTACAAGATCGCGGCGCACGCTGCTGACCTGGCGAAAGGTCATCCCGGTGCGCAGGAGTGGGACAACGCGCTATCCCGGGCGCGGTTCGATTTCCGGTGGGAGGACCAGTTCGAGCTGTCGCTGGATCCGGAGACGGCCCGGGCCTATCACGACGAGACGTTGCCGGCGGCGCCCGCCAAGACGGCGCATTTCTGCTCGATGTGCGGGCCGAAGTTCTGCTCCATGAAAATCAGCCATGAGCTGCGGGCGGCGGGGCTGAAAGCCAAGTCTGAGGAGTTCGTGGATGCGGGTGGCCGGGTCTATCTGCCGGTCACGCCGTCTGCCTGATCGGGATCCGCTGCCGCGTGTTTGGCATGCGGCAGAAAGTCGTAGATCGGCTCGTGGGGCGTCTCGGATTTGCCTTCCGGGGCGCCGCCCACCGATTTGTTGAGCTCGGCGAGGGTTTCGATGGCTTCGCGATCGGCTTCGGGCTTGCGGCGGATGGGTCGTTTGAGGGGAGGCTTGGGCGGCATTTCCTCGGGGGTGGCTGCTTTCGGGGCTGCTTTCGGTGTGGCTTTCTTCCTTGGCGCGCGGGCTGGTTTCGCGGGTTCGGGCTTTTCCGCCGCGGGCTCTTCTGCGGTGGGTTCGGGCTTTGCCTCGACCGCGGGTTCTTGCGTGGCCGTGGGCTCTTGCGCGGCCGTGGGCTTGTCGGGTGGGGGAGGCGGGGTTTCCGGCGGGGGCGGCGGGCTCTCCTGCGGGGTTTCCGGCGGGGGAGGGGCGGCCTTGCGCGGCGCCGGCTTGCGGGCCGGCGCCGGCTTCGACTCGGGCTGCGAGGGCGAGGGTACGACCGGAGCCTCGATCCGATAGCGATAGGTGACCCCGTCGTCGCGCACCACGAAGTCCTCGGCCCCGTCCGGCCGAGTCCAGGTGAGAATCATCTGCCCGTATTTCTCGGCGAGCTTCACCAGCGCAGGAAACTTGTCGACGATGACTACGGGTTTCCCGGGTGGGCTGGGCATCGGCTCGACCGGTACCAGGAGATGCGGATAGCGGCGCTCGATCTGCTCCCGAGTTTTGAGTGGCACCCGCCGGACGGCGACCACAGCCACGGCGGCGGCGGCGAGCAGTGCGATGAGCACGAGGATTGTTGCGTATTTGCGAGCTTGCGCCGCAGTGAGCAGCTCGTTGCCAAGCACCGAGATCTGGCGAGGGTAGGTCCCGCCGCTGTACGTCGTGCCTGATCGGTCGGCCACGAGGCTGTCCGCTCCGCCGACGAGGGCCAGTTGAACATTGCTGAGCGAGAAAGCCACCTGTGGTTCGAATGTCGCGTCGTCGTGGCTGATTCGTGCGGTGACCGTCACCGTGACCGCGCCGACGTCCGCGCCGATCGCGTCGCTGGCCTCCTGGGCCCGCTTTTCCATGCCCTCCAGATCGAGTGACACAGTTCCTGTGAATCGTTCCGAGAAGAATTCCCTGGTCTGGGCCAGCTGCATGGTCGAGTGCCAACCGGTCGGGGAGGAGAGGCGGGCGCTCACGTCCGCCTTGCCTGGCTGCCCGAGGTACTGCATCCGGAGAACGACGAACTTGGCGAGATTCCGATAGATCGGGTCAGGGGAGTAGGCGGTCGTGCCGTCATAAGCGGCGCTGCGAGGCACATCGGCGGAGTAGGAGAAAGTCATCGACTCGCCGGTTGGCGATGAACTGTCGGTGAGCTGAGTCGCCGGTTTGGTCCACCCGAGCACGGCGAGCACGAGACCAAAAATTGCCACCACAACGGAGAGCGCGGCAACAACCCGGAGTGCGGGGTGGAGCCGACTGACTGCCTTGACCACGGCTGTCGCCGCTGCCCAAGAGCTGCCTTGGCCAGACATGCCCTTCACTTTCTTTTTCCGGTGACCGCGTGGGACATCCCGGCGGCTCTTCACCGTGGCAGCGCCACCGCTGATGAACAGGAAGCTGAGCATGCCCAGACCGGTGGGGCTGAGCAGCAGCTGTATCCACGCACCGACCTTGGGGATGTGGACGGCGGCCTGGCCGATCATCTGGCCCGAAGTCGGCCGATCCACATCGACGGAGCTGTTGTTGTCCCCTTTGAAGACGAAGCCGGTCTCGCCATCACCGCCGATGATGCGATGTAGGACTTTGACCTTGCCTCCAGGGCCATAATATGCGGCGATCTGCCCTACTTGATAGGAATCGGACTTGGTGATGATGACCAAGTCGCCCGCGTAGTAGACCGGGTTCATGCTGATGCCATGGGTAATGACGTACGAGAGGCGTCCGGTGCTGACTGCCCACACGCCGATGGCCGCCATCATCATGATGGCGGCCACAGCGTTACGTTTGACCGGGCGGATGCGACTCCCCATTCACAGCCTGCGACAGGGCAGACGGTAAACGAGATGGAGTCGGCCGGTGGCGGAATCCGTTAGAGGACCGCAGCCGTCATCGAGGTGATGGTGGTGTAGTAACCCACCGGGTTGGCGTAAGCGGTGCCAGCCTTGCAAAGGGCGGTGTAGTCCGACTGGACCACCTGGCAGTAGAAGCCGGTCGGGCTGCCGCCGCCGGCCGAGCCGTTCGTCGTGAGGGTGACCGTCCGACCGACGATGTTGGTGTCGGTGGCGAAGGTCAGCTTCACCTCGGCGATCTGGTCGGTGCCGTTGTTCACCGTGCCCTGAACTCCGGTGAGATCGGCGCCGCTAACCACGGTCTTAGAAACAGCGCCACCGATGAAGGCGTTGGTGAGGCCGCTGCTCATACCTGCGCCGGTGAAGGCGGTGCTGCCGGCCGCGACGGCCCCAGCGACGGCGACGCCACCAACGAGCTGCATCATGCTGCGCATATAGAAGTTCTCCCCGTGTCCGAGCGGCCCGAGCGGTTGCCCGATCTCGCTTACGCCAGGTTGTTCGGCCAGCGCCCCTGGGCGCTAAGCGTTAGAAGCCATTTTTCCGGCGCATTCTCTCGGGGTTTTTCCACCTGAGTGCAGCTCGGGTGCTAAGAGGTGGCGAGGCCGTCGTTTCCGGGGGAGAAACGGCGCAGGGCGGCCGTCGGGAGGACGGCCGCCGCGCGTACGCGGGAAGGGTTTAGAGCTTGTAGAACGTGACGTAGTGGTCCGGGGTGAAGTAGGCGACCCGGGTGCTGCGGTTGACGACGATGCGGTAGGCGTCGCGGCTGGCGCCTCGGGCGCGGGAGTAGACGTCGTATTCGCTGTACGTGGCCGAGGGGAGCTGGCCCTCGCGGTTCTGGAACGTGCCGCCGGTGTAGTTGTAGTTGCCGTACGGCCAGGAGTACCAGCCGGCGCTCGTCGGCCAGCCCAGGGACTTCCAGCCGGTGAAAGCGGTACGCGCGGCCGAGCAGCGGCTGATCGTGCAGCTGCTGTAGACCGCCGCCTGTGCCGCGTCGGTGGTGGTCGGCGCCACGATGGCGGGTGCCACCAGTGCGGTGCCCGAGAGGGCGAAGACCAGGGCGACGCCTGCGAAGAGGCGGCCGATTCGGGACAGCGGGCGGGTTTGCCGGTCAGTGATCATGATCGGACTCCGATGCCGTGGGGGGATTGACCCGGACATCGACCATCTTCACTGTGATGACGGCTGTCGGGTACCTCCCGATCCGGTCATTCCACCGGAGTTCGGCAAAGCTTTACGAGTTGCCGAGACCGTTCACCCAGTTGACGTACTCCGACTCCTGCTGACCCTGCGGGCCCCGGTGCGGCGGCGGGCCGCTGATCGAGGTCGGCTCGACGACCTGCGGGCGCGGCATCGCGGCGTTGACCCGCGGAAGCTCGGCGGTGTCGATCCCGGTACGCGGACTGGGGTTCGTAGTCGCGAAGCCGTCGAACGAGTTACCTGGGGAGGGTGGGTTCTCCGGTGCCGGGCGCCGGGTCCGCCAGCCGCGGCGAGGGCTCGGAGTGGGTTCCTGCTGACCGGAGAAGCGGGCCGGGGGCTCGGCCTCACCGGAGTGCCGGGGCGCGGGGGCCTGCGGCTGCGGTTGCTGCTGGTTTTGCTGCTGGCCGAACGGCGTACCCGTGCCGGAGGAGAAGGGTGAGGCTGGCGCGTTGGCGGGGGCCTGGTTCGCCAGGTCGGCGAACGGGTGCGGGCGGTCGCCGGCGTAACCGATCACGCCGGTGTCCGAGGGCCGCAGCTGCGCGTCCGGGCGCTGCGCCGCGGTCGCCGCCAAGTCGGCGTAGTGGGGCTGCTGTGGCTGCTGTTGCTGGGCCTGCTGTTGCTGGGGCTGCTGAGGCACCGGGTCGCGGCGGGGCAGCGGCGGGAACTCGGCGTCCAGCGCCTGCGCGGTGTTCAGCGCGCGGTTGTTGGAAGCCGCGTTGTCAGAGGCCGCGTTACTAGCGGGCGCGTCACTAACGGCCGAGGAAGCCGCTGGGGGCGTGTCACCCTCAAAAGCGCCCGGCTGGCCGCGCACGATCGCCGCCAGCACCGACCCGAGCACTCCGGCGCCGCTCGCGGTCATCGCCGCCCAGTACGGGTCGAAGGTGAAGCCGGTTGACTCGCCGGGCCCGGCGATCAGGTAGGCCACGGTCAGCAGCGCCGGGCCGGCCAGGCCGGTGAGCGCCACCGTGGTGATCGGCATCCGGCGGCCGCGGGCCGCCCAGCCGAGGATCAGACCGGCGAGCAGGGCGAGCACCGGCATGGTGACGAACGGGGTGTGCTCGGCGATCGCGCCCGGGATGAGGCTGCCGTCCAGTACGCCGAGGCGCACCGGAGCCGGGGTGTGGCCGGGCAGCAGCGACGGCGTCACCGCGATCAGCGCCACGATCCAGACCAGCACGGTCATGGTGCCGAGGTTCCACCGGGCGACGGCCCGGGCGGCGGCGGCCCAGGCCGCGAAGATGCCGACCGCGGCGCCGAGGACCGCGCACACGCCGATGACGAAGACCGGATTGACGCCGGCGACCGATGCGGACCGGGCGGGCTGCATGGTCAGCGGTAGCACCACGAGCGCGCCGAGACCGCCGGCGAGGCCGACGCCGAGAGCGCCGCCGGTGCCGACCGGCTGCGGCAGCCAGCGAGGCCGGAAGCCGGTGCCGACGATCGCGCCGACCGCGGCCGCTGTCATCGCGATCCAGGCGACCCAGGCGAGCTGGGACGTCCATTGATCACTCGCAGTGACGTCGAGATCCCGATCGAGCCGAACCATGCTGAGCCCGTAGGCGAGGCCGAGCTGTCCCGCGCCGACCACGGCGGCTGCCGCGGTTGTCGTCGCCAGTAGCTTCACCCAGCTCCGAAATCCCATGCCGCGCACGTTACGGAATCCGCACGCTGACACGCCAGTCCGGGGCCCGCTTATTAAGACACCCTAAAGTCTGGATCATCAGTATCGACTTGTGTCACTATGTTCACTGTCACTCAGAGTCATCGTTAGGCGACGTAGGGATTGGTTGCCACGTGCACCGTCCGCAGTGGACACTATTGCCGCACCGGACAGCGAGTCCGTCGCGTCGTGCCAATCCTTGCGAACGTGAGAACCTCACAAGGTCACGGGACAGAAATCTCAGTGGCTGGAACGGTGGCGGTGACTTCTTGGAAGGTCGCGGGTGAGGCATTCGCGCACGTCAAACCGGACTTCACCTTCGTTTCCCGCGTCCGCGCGTTGTTATCACCCGGACAGCCGGGCATTTCCGGGGAGGATCCGCACTTCCCAAAAGGACCGGCGTTCTGGTGAAATCGCCGCCGTGCCGAATTCGGCGCGGGCTTTGCTGCGGGCACCGGACGGGGCCGGACCGCGGACCCTTGTGCGCCGGCCACCCAGCCGGAGCCGATCGGGGACGACCACGAAGGAGATGTCGTGAGCACGGGATCCTCGGCCCAGGCTGCACGACGCGGTGGCCTCCTAGGGCTCCGGGACGCGCGCATGCGCGCCAAACTGGCCGCACTGCTCTTCGTGCCGCTGGCCGCTGTGCTGGTCCTCGCGACCGTGCGGCTGGCAGAGGTCGGCGAGCGGGCCGGTGACGCCGGACGAGTGGCCGACCTGACCGCGCTCGGCACCGACCTGTCCCGGTTGACCGGTTTGCTGCACGACGAGCGGATGGCCGCGCTCGCGTACCTGGCCGTGCCGGACGCCGCCGACACCGGTTATCGGGAAGCCGTGAAGGCTGTCGACGCGCAGGTGCAGGTCTTCCGTACCGAACGGGCGGCGATCGACGAGATCCCGTCGCTGGTGACCGACCGGCTGACGGTCGTCGACACCGCGATCGGCGGGCTGCCCGCGGCTCGCGATGGCGTCTCCGACCGGTCCGCCGCGATCACCGACACCACCCAGCGGTACGGCGACGCGCTCGCCGGCCTGGGCGGTTTCGACAACACGCTGAGCCGGGTCGCCGAACCCGGAACGGTCGCCGACGGACTGCGGACCCTTGCCGCGTTCGCACGGATCGAGTCGGCGGCGGCACAGCAGGCGGCGGTCACCTTTTTAGCGCGTACCCAAGGGGGGTTGGACGCGGCACGGCAGCAAGCGATCGTCGCGGCGCAAGCAAGTCGCGCGGAGGCGCTGACCGACCTCCGGTCGGTCGCGACGGAGCGGCAGATCGCGCTGGTCGAATCGGTCGTCCAGGACGACGCGGTGGCTCGCGCCGACACCCTCTCCAGCGACGGGCGCGGGCTCGGTGCGACCGCGCCCAACGAGGTCGTTGATGCCTTCGGTACGGTGACCGGCCTCTTCCGGGCCGCTGACGTCCAGCTCGGTGAGCAGGCCGTGGCGGTCGCGCAGGACAGCGGCACCGACGCCTCCCGGCGGGCCACGATCGAGTTCGTCCTGGTCCTGCTCGTGCTGCTGCTCGCCGTCGCCGTCGCGATCTACCTGGGGCGATCGATGCACCTCGCGGTACGCAGGCTGCGGGAGGGCGCGCTCGCGGTGGCGAACCGGGATCTTCCCGAGGCCGTGACTCGTTTGCAGGACGTGGAAAACCTGGGCGAGGGCGGCGTCGAGCGGATCCTCGCCGAGACCCGGGACCCGATCCTGGTCACCGAGCACGACGAGTTTGGGCAGGTGGCCGAGGCCTTCAACATGGTGCACCGGGAAGCCATCCGGGTCGCCGCCGAACAGGCCGCGCTGCGCACCAGCGTCTCGACGATGTTCCTCAGCCTCGCCCGGCGCAGTCAGGCCCTGGTCGACCGGATGATCGGCGAACTCGACCAGATCGAGCGGCTGGAGGAGGACCCGAAGCGGCTGGCCCGCCTCTTCGAACTCGACCACCTCGCCACCCGGATGCGCCGCAACGACGAGAACCTGCTGGTCCTGGCCGGTGCCGAGGTCGGTGCGCCGCGCCGCGAGGACGCGCTGCTGATCGACGCGCTGCGGGCCGCCCAGTCCGAGGTCGAGCTCTACCACCGCGTCGAGTTCGGCTCGATCGACACCGACGTGCTGGTCTCCGCCGCGGCCGTCAACGACGTGGTACGCCTGCTCGCCGAACTGCTCGACAACGCCACCCGCTTCTCGCCGCCGTCGACGCTGGTGATGGCGCACGGCGGACGGGTCGGCGACCAGGCCGTGATCCAGGTCGAGGACCGCGGTCTCGGCATCACCGCCGACCAGATGGACCAGATCAACCGGCGTCTCGACGAACCGACCGAAGTGGACGTCAGCGCGTTCCGGCTGATGGGTTTCGCGGTGATCGGCCGTCTCGCCGCCCGGCACGGCATCGGTGTCGAGCTGCGGCCCGGTAGTGAGGGCGGCACGATCGCCGAGATCACGCTGCCGTCCGATGTCGCCGTGGTGCCGGGCGGGGAGCCGTCGGTTCCGGCCCGTGCCGCGAGTTGGACGCGTCCCGGTCCGGCGCCGCTGGGGCCTGGCCGGGTTGCCGGCCGGCCCGAGCCGCGGGCTGAGGTGCGGCCGCCGGTCCGGTCGGCGCCGATGCCGGCCGAGCCGTTGTTCCGGCAGCAGCTCGCCGTCGGGCCGGTGTCCGATTTGGATCTCGCGCCTACGCCGGATCGGCCGCCGCTGCCGACACGGGCGGCGCCGGTTGCTCCTTCCACCGATGATCGAATCCAGTTGGAGATGCAGACCAACTGGTTCGATCAGACCGAGGACGCGCAGAGTCAGGTGGGGATGCCGACGGCGGGATATGCGCCGCCGCCCGCCCCTGCTCCCGTCTCGGCTCCGCCGGTTATTTCAGCACCGCCGGCCGCCGCTGTTCCCAAGCCTCGTCAGTCGCCGGAGGACCGGTGGCGGACCACCGCTGACGAGGGCTGGCAGCGGGCGATTGCCGCCGCCGTCCCTCAGGACGCCGGCATCACCCGATCCGGACTTCCCAAACGAGTCCCGCAGGCACAATTGGTGCCCGGCGGGGTGCAGACCCAGCCGCGGACCCAGCACCGTCGCAATCCGGACGACGTGCGGGGCCTGCTTTCCTCGTACCACCGCGGGGTGCAAAGAGGGCGGACGGACGGCGTTGCCGACTCCGGCGCCACAGCTCCTAAGGAGAATGAACAGTGACCAGGCCCCCCACCATGCACGACATGGGTTGGCTGCTCAGCAACTTCGCCGACAGCATCGCGGGCATCGCGCACGTGATCGCCGTCTCGGCGGACGGTCTGCTGCTGGCCTCGTCGCGTGATCTGCCAGCGGACCGGGCGGATCAGCTCGCCGCGATCACCTCCGGCGTGGTCAGCCTGACCGACGGCGCGTCCCGGATGTTCAACGCCGGGAAGGTGCAGCAGACCATTATCGAAATGGACAGCGGTTATCTTTTCCTGATGTCCATCAGTGACGGATCATCGATGGCTGTCCTGGCGGCGCGCAGTTGCGACGTCGGCCAGGTCGGTTACGAGATGGCCCTCGTGGTGGAACGGGTCGGCGCGGCACTGTCGCCGGCGCCACGCGAGGCCGTCAGTTACTGACCTTTCAAAAATGGCGAGGTGACCGCGACATGTCAGAGCCGCATGATCCCAGGGGCAACCTGGTGCGGCCGTACGCGGTCACCCGTGGCCGGACCGAGCCGATCCGGGACATCCCGATCGAAGCGGTTCTGGTCGCGAGCGCGGCGGCCGTACAGGAATCGAGGTTCGCCGGGCACGACAAGTACCGCCTAGCCGTGTTGTGCGAGCCGAAGGCCCAATCGCTCGCTGAACTCGCGGCGCTCACCCGGTTACCGCTGGGGGTGACTCGGGTGCTCGTCGCCGACATGGTGGCCGACGGGTTGTTGACGCTGCACAGTGCCGCTCCTCGAACTGGTTTCGCGGATCGGATGAACCTTCTGGGAAGGGTGTTAGGTGGATTACGCAAGCTCTGAGGGGGCCGGAGCGCGTCCCACGGAGATCACGTCCGCGAAGATCGTCGTCGCCGGTGGGTTCGGCGTGGGCAAGACGACTCTCGTCGGTGCCGTCTCCGAGATCGAACCGCTGACCACGGAAGCCGTGATGACCGCGGCCGGCGAGGGCATCGACGACGCTTCGAAGGTGCCCGGCAAGGGCTCGACCACGGTGGCGATGGACTTCGGCCGCATCACGATGGCCGACGACCTGATCCTCTATCTGTTCGGCACGCCCGGGCAGACCCGCTTCTGGTTCATGTGGGACGAGCTGATCAGGGGAGCGGTCGGTGCGGCGGTTCTCGTCGACACCCGCCGGCTCACCGACGCGTTCGCGCCGCTGGACTACTTCGAGAACCGGCATCTTCCGTACCTCGTCGCGGTGAACTGCTTCGAGAGCGCGCCGCGTTACGAGCCGGAGGAGGTCCGTGAGGCGCTCGCCATCCCGGCTCGGGTGCCGCTGCTCATGTGTGACGCGCGGCATCGCGAGTCCGCCAAGGCCGTACTGATCGGGGTGGTCGAGCATGCGATGGCGACCCTTGTGGCCGAACACGAAGGCCACCCAGCCACGGTCGGTTAGGTTCCCCGACCTGATCCTGCGGACGGAGCGCCTGGTCCTGCGGCCACTGCGTGACTCGGACGCGACTGACGTGGTGGCCGGCGCCTCCGATCCGGTCACCCAGCAGTGGCTGCCGCTGCCACGTCCGTACACGGTCGACCACGCCCGCGCCTTCATCAACCGCCTGGCGCCCGGCCTGCACGCGGTCGGCCACGGCGTGGTCCGCGCCATCGAACACAACGGCGCCTTCGCCGGCGTCATCGACCTGAAGCGGACCGACTGGGTCGCCCGCGTGACCGAAATCGGTTACTGGGCGATGCCCGCTTTCCGCGGCCGCGGCGTGATGACCGAGGCAACGACGGCGCTGTCCCACTGGGCCCTGCACAACGCGGGCTTCGAGCGCGTCGAGCTGCGGATCGCCCCGGGAAACGCGGCCTCCAACCGGGTGGCGATCAAGTCCGGTTTCGCCCGCGAGGGAATCGCCCGCAGCGCCGGCCAGATCCACGGCACCCGCGTCGACCTGGTCATCTACAGCCGAATCCCGACAGACCTTTAGATCTTTGTCGCAGCGGGGTGGTGGGTACGGACCGCTGCTCCCGCCGAGGGCTCGAGGCGCAATCGCTGGCCGCTACGCGTCCAGAACGCTCCGCGCCCCGAGCGGCCTGCGTAAATGGTTGCGCCCCTTTTCCTGTCACCCCCGCCACCCGCCAAGGCTGCCCGGCGTACCCGATTTACGCAGCGTTCCCGTGGTCACGGAGCGTTCGTGGTTACGGAGCGTTCCCGTGGTCACGGAGCGTTTCGCAGTGTCGCTGCAGCTGGTCCGGCTGGCGCTCAGTGCTGCATCACGGGCAGTTTGATTACACAGCGAGCCAGGCGGGCTGGCTGGCGGGCGGGCGCGCCCGGGCCGGCGAACGCTTGGTGTCGCTTCGAACCCAGCCCGCCGCAAATCTTGGCAAGTTCCAGCCGAAGCATCGGCGGGGTTTGCCCAGAATGCGCGCGACCCCGACCAGTGTGTCGACTTCAGGTTCGCTGCGCCCCCAAACTCGACACACACCCCGCGAACCACCTGCCCTGTGTCGATTTCGGGTTCGCTGGGCTCCCAAACTCGACACGCACCCAGCGGATCACCTGCCGTGTGTCGATTTGGGGTTCGATACGCGCCTTAACTCGACACGCACCGGGTGGGGTGCCCGCGGCATGTTGCCGTCGGCCCCGCTGCACGGACCGAACCCGGCCGTCGGCGTGAGCCGGCCGCTGGGGCGAGCCGTAGCTCAGATAGGTCATCGGGCTGTCATGAGGTGTCTGAGCTACGGCTGGTGGGTGCGAGCCGTAGGCCAGATAGGTCATCGCGCCCTCATGAGGTGTCTGAGCTACGGCTCGCCCCCGCGACGATGAGATCTCCGGCGGCAGAACACACTCGACCACGATTCGACGTCACGCATCCCCGGGTAGACGGCTACCTCAATCGACCAGCAGGGTCAGTGCTGCGTCACGGGCAGTTTGACGCCACAGCCAGCCAGCCGGACAGGCTGGCGCCCAGCGCACCCAGGCCCACGGGAGGCTGGTGTCGCTTCGAACCCCAGCCCGCCGCAAATCTTGGCAAGTTCCAGCCGAAGCATCGGCGGGGTTTGCCCAGAATGCGCCCGACCCCGACCAGCGTGTCGACTTCAGGTTCGCTACGCCCCCAAACTCGACACGCACCCCGCGGATCACCTGCCCTGTGTTGATTTTGGGTTCGATACGCGCCTCAACTCGACACACACCGGGCGGGAGTGTTCACGGGGTGACGCTCCGCCAAGCAGCCCGGACCCGGCTCGCTGAACCGAGCCGGCTTATGGACACGAGCCGTAGCTCAGATAGGTCATCAGCCCCGATGACCTATCTGAGCTACGGCTCACCCGCGGCTACAGGGCCTGCGGCGAGAGGACACGCCTGACCACAGGTCGACACGTCTCGCATCCCCCGGTGAGCGGCATCCCCGGTGAGCGGCGGCCGCGCGGTGGTGGCGGCCGCGCGGTGGAAGTAGCGGCGGCGCGGTGGAAGTAGCGGCGGCGCGGTGGCGTCCCGCAGTGGTAGTAGCGGCGGCGCGCGGCGGAAGTAGCGGGGGTGCGTGGTGGCGCCCGGCGGTTGTGGTGGCTGGGCGGCGGTGGGCTTGGGGCTGGGTGGCGGTGGTGTGGGTATGGGTACGGCTAGGCGGGGATGCGGTAGCCGCGTTTTACCACTGTTTGGATTACGCCTGGGACTGCCAGGCCGGCTCTCAGGCGGGCCACGGCCATCTCGACCGCGTGTTCGTCGGCGCCGCGGGGGAGGGCCTGCAGCAGCGAAGCGCGGGAGAGTACTCGTCCGGGTGAGACGGCGAGTTCTCGCAGTACGGCCATCGGGGCCGGGGCCAGTGGTCGAAGCTCACCGTCGACGATTGCCGCGTGGCCTCGCAGGGTCAGGGAGTGCCCGGCCACCTCCAGGGAGACGGCACGTTTGGGCAGCTCGTCGACGATGGTGCGGACCATGGCACTGAGCCGGGCCCGGCCGGGTGTGACAACCGGGATGCCCTGCCGGCGCAGCGGGGCCGCGGTGACCGGGCCCACGCAGGCGGCTAGGACGTCGCCGCGGAGCGAGTCGAGGACCGTGTCGGTGCCCGTGCCGGCGGCGCGGAGCACGGCCTGGACGGCGGCGGCCGAAGTGAACGTCACGGCGTCCACCAGCCTGCCGAGGATCAGGTCGACCAGCCGGTGCAGTGGTGCGGGGTCGATCGGCGGCGCCCAGCGGTAGACCGGTACCTCGATGACCCGGGCGCCGGCGCGCTGCAGGGCGTCGGTGTATTCGGGCTGGCTCTCCCCGTGCAGCTGCAGTGCCACGGTGAGA
Organism: Actinoplanes lutulentus; assembly: GCF_003259845.1. Classification (GTDB taxonomy): domain Bacteria; phylum Actinomycetota; class Actinomycetes; order Mycobacteriales; family Micromonosporaceae; genus Actinoplanes; species Actinoplanes lutulentus. The sequence continues at coordinate 504,767 of NZ_QLMJ01000003.1, read as the reverse complement.
CCGGCCACGCCTCTGGTGGTCAGGTGGTCGACGACTTCTTCGTACCCCTCGCCGTCCGGGGTCCACTGATCGTGCAGGCCGGCGGCGCGGACCGCGGCGCGGGCCTTGGGTCCGCGAGCCACCAGGTACGACCGGGAGAGCACCGAGCGCAGCGGCTCGGCCAGGCCCCAGCTCTCGGCGGCTTCGAGCCAGCCGCGCATGCCGATGCCGGTGTTGACCAGCACGATGTCGGGTGGTGTGTCGAGGCAGGCCCGGGTGGCCGCGCGCAGCTCGGCGTCGTCGGCGATGGGCACTATGCGCAACGCCGGCGCCAGCACCACGCGGGCGCCACGTGCTTCGAGCAGGGTGGCGAGCTCGTCCTTACGCCCGTCGGCGGTGACCCCGATCGTATAACCGGAGAGGGCCGCGGCCGGCTCAGCGAGCGCGGCAGCGGTCAGCACCGCCCGGCGAGAGCCCGGGGTCCGATCCGTCATCCCAGACCCGGTTTGAGAAGACCTGTTCCTGGCTGGGGAAGACCTGGCTTGAGAAGACCTGGCTTGAGAAGACCTGGCTTGAGAAGACCTGGCTTGAGAGAACTCAGTCCCGAGGCGAGAAGTCGCGGCGTGGCCGAACGGTCCACCGAAGGGCACGCTCGAAGCCCGCCGTCCTCAGCGTCGACCCGCTCCCACGTCACGCCTGCGTTCTTCGCCGTACCTCCGTCCGGGGCACGCCGCGACTCCTCCTCGCCGAACCGGCGAGCCGGTCCGGCGGACATCGTCAGGTCCGTCCTCAACCCTGACGATGGTCTTTCCATGGTGCGCCCCCGGAGGCGGCTTCGGCGAATCCCGAACCGCATCGTTGGGAGAACCGCACCGTTGGCCATGACCGAAGAGTGCCGGGGGCGAATTTCGGAAGAGCGTCCCATTTGTTTCAAGCCTGCTAAGTCAGGCAGACTCGGGTTGCTCCACCCGCTTCGGGCGTGTCCGTAGCGCGGAGTATGCTGGTCATGTTTGGGGTTCCGCTAGGGCTGAGTGTTTGCAACCAGAACGCTCGCCGGACGGTCAGTGCCCTAAACACTGGCTGTTTTGACCACGCGCTGCGCGGGCGGGTATTGTTGCCTGCTGTTGTGCGACAGCTGCGAGTGGTCCCTATGCGGGGACGCTTGACGATCGTGTTCGACGCGACCAGCGCGCGCCCCCAGACCGACGACGAGACAAGGTAATTCTGTGCGTACGTACAGCCCGAAGCCGGGTGAGATCGAGCGTCAGTGGCACATTATCGACGCTTCCGACGTCGTTCTGGGCCGGCTCGCCACCCACACCGCGACCCTTCTGCGCGGCAAGCACAAGCCGACGTTCGCCCCGCACGTTGACACCGGCGACTTCGTGGTGATCATCAACGCTGGCAAGGTCGCTCTGACCGGTAACAAGCGTCAGACCAAGATCGCCTACCGGCACTCCGGTTACCCGGGTGGCCTCAAGCAGGTCAGCTACGAGGAGCTTCTGTCGAAGCGCCCCGAGCGCGCGATCGAGCTGGCCGTCAAGGGCATGCTCCCGCACAACAAGCTGGCGCGGCAGATCATCAAGAAGCTGAAGGTGTACCCGGGTGCCGAGCACCCGCACGCCGCCCAGCAGCCGCAGCCGTTCGAGATCAAGCAGATCGCGCAGTGAGCGCGGGAGAAGGTAGCAACAACGTGTCCGACAACATCGAGCCCGAGGTCACCGAGGTCGTCGAGACCGTCGAGACCGTTGAGGCCGTCGAAGAGCCCGCCGCCGAGACGGCTGTCGTCGTCGAGACGCCGGCTCCGGCTCCGGTTCGCGCCCCGCGTCCGGGTGACCGCCCGATCCAGACCGTTGGCCGCCGCAAGGAGGCCATCGTCCGGGTGCGTCTCGTGCCCGGCACCGGCAAGATCACCTGCAACGGTCGCGAGCTCGCGGACTACTTCCCGAGCAAGGTGAACCAGCAGCTCATCCGTGAGCCGTTCGTCACCACCGAGCGCGCCGAGCAGTTCGACGTCATCGCGAACCTGCGTGGCGGCGGCATCACCGGCCAAGCCGGTGCGCTGCGCCTCGCCATCGCCCGTGCGCTCATCACGAGCGACCCGGACGACCGCCCGGCCCTGAAGAAGGCCGGCTTCCTGACCCGTGACGCCCGGGTCAAGGAGAGCAAGAAGTACGGTCTCAAGAAGGCCCGTAAGGCTCCGCAGTACTCGAAGCGCTGATTTTTGCGCCGCTTCTGACCGACGGTCGAGCGCACCCCTGTTCACGAGGGGCGTGCTCGGCCGTCGCTGTTTTTCCTCCCTCCCCAACCAGCCGTTCCGGTACTCGGAAACAGGCGCGCCCTGAGGCAGTCTTGTTTGACGTGTCACCGGCGAAAGGAAGCCGCCATGGGGCGACTCTTCGGCACCGACGGCGTTCGCGGTCTCGCGAACGGCGATCTGCTCACCCCCGAGCTCGCGCTCTCTGTCGCTGTCGCGGCCGCGCGGGTTCTGGTCGAGGCTGACAGCAGCCACCAGCCGCTTGCCATAGTGGGGCGCGACCCCCGGGCCAGCGGAGAAATGCTGGAGGCGGCCGTCGTGGCCGGCCTGACCAGTGCCGGGGCCAACGTGGTACGGGTCGGCGTGCTACCCACGCCGGCGGTGGCGTACCTGGTGGGGCAGACGAATGCCGATCTCGGAGTGATGCTCTCCGCGTCGCACAACCCCATGCCGGACAACGGGATCAAGCTCTTCGCCGCCGGCGGCGCCAAGCTGCCGGACGAGCTGGAGGAGCGGATCGAGCAGGCCGTCGCGGACGGCCACGGACTGGTCGGGCGCCCCACCGGCGCTGCGATCGGCCGGGTGCACGACCTTCTCGACGGCGCCGAGCACTACATCCGGCACCTGGTCGAGTCGGCTCCGCACCCGCTGGCCGGGATCAAGGTCGTCGTGGACTGCGCCAACGGTGCGGCGAGCGACGTGGCGCCGGTCGCGTACCGGGAGGCCGGTGCGGAGGTCATCGCGATCCACGCCGAGCCGGACGGTCTCAACATCAACGAGGAGTGCGGTTCGACGCACCTCGACAAGGTGCGCGAAGCCGTGCTGCGTGAGGGCGCCGACCTGGGTCTGGCCCACGACGGCGACGCCGACCGGTGCCTCGCGGTCACCGCGGCCGGTGACGTCGTCGACGGCGACCAGATCATGGCGATTCTGGCGCTGGCCATGCGCGACGCCGGCACTCTCACCGACGACACCCTGGTCGCCACCGTGATGAGCAACCTCGGCCTGCGGATCGCGATGAAGCAGTCCGGGATCAAGCTGATCGAGACGAAGGTCGGCGACCGGTACGTCCTGGAGGAGCTGCAGAGCGGCGGCCTCGCGCTCGGCGGCGAGCAGAGCGGGCACATCGTCATGCCGGCCTTCGCCACGACCGGCGACGGCGTGCTGACCGGCCTGCACCTGATGGCTCAGGTGGCGTCGAGCGGCAAGTCGCTCGCCGACCTGGCCTCCGTGGTGCACACGCTGCCCCAGGTGCTGATCAACGTGAAGGTCGGTGACCGGGAAGCCGGCGCTGCCGCGCCGACCGTGCAGGCCGCGGTCGCCCTCGCGGAGAACGAGCTGGGCGAGACCGGCCGGGTGCTGCTGCGCCCGTCGGGCACCGAGCCGCTGGTCCGGGTGATGGTCGAGGCCGCCACCGAGGAGAAGGCGCGCACTGTCGCCGAGCGGATCGCCGAAGAGGTAAGGGCCGCCAGCCCGGCCTGATATTCGATCGTTGAAAGGGCCGGCTGCCAGCCGGCCCTTTTCATGTCAGCTTCTTGAGGCGGCTGACGGCCTCGTCGATCACGTCGAGCCGCTTGCAGAACGCGAACCGGATCAGATGCCGGCCGGCGTCCTGATGGTCGTAGAAGACCTGGGTCGGCACGGCGACCACACCGCACCGGTCCGGCAGTTCCCGGCAGAACTCGATGCCGTCGGTGCCACCCAGCGGCCGGATGTCGGCCGTCACGAAATATGTGCCCTCCGAGGGCAGGACGGCCAGGCCGGCGTCGGTGAGCCCGGAGACCAGACGGTCCCGGCGCTCCCGCAGACCCGCGGTGAACCCGGTGAAGTACGCGTCCGGCAGGCCCAGCGCGACCGCAACGGCGGGCTGCAGCGGTCCCGCGTTGACGAACGTCAGGAACTGCTTGACCCGCTGCACCGCCGAGACCAGTGGCGCCGGGCCGGTCGCCCAGCCGACTTTCCAGCCGGTGCAGGAGAACGTCTTGCCGGCCGAGGAGATCCGCAGGGTGCGCTCCCGCATCCCGGGCAGGCTCGCCAGCGGCACGTGTTCGCTCTCGAAGACCAGGTGCTCGTACACCTCGTCGGTGACGGCGTAGGTGTCGTGCTCCCGGCAGAGCTCGGCGATCAGGTCCAGCTCGGCGCGGGTGAAGACCTTGCCGGTCGGGTTGTGCGGGGTGTTGAGCAGCACCAGACGGGTACGCCCACCGAAAGCCGCCCGCAGCTCCGCCTCGTCGAACTCGTACCGCCCTGAAGGGCCGGGCCGCAGCGTCACCGGCCGCCGGATCGCACCGGCCAGGGTGATCGAGGCGGCGTACGAGTCGTAGTACGGCTCGAAGCAGACCACCTCGTCGCCGGGCTCACAGAGCGCCAGGATGGCAGCGGCGATCGCCTCGGTGGCACCGGCCGTCACGACGACCTCGGAGTCCGGATCCCGGGTGAGCCCCCAGAACCGCTGCTCGTGCGCGGTGATGGCGTGCCGCAGCACCGGGATGCCGGGCAGCGGCGGGTATTGGTTAGCCCCGCCGGCGAGCGCCTCGGCGGCCGCCGCGAGCATCTCGGCCGGCCCGTCGGTGTCCGGGAAGCCCTGCCCGAGGTTGACCGCCCCGGTACGCGCGGCGAGCGCGGACATCTCACTGAAGATGGTCGTGCCGAACGGGCGCATCCGCTCGACCAGTGGATCAGAAGCGGGCAACACGACCCCTTAGTCGAAAACGAGCTGGTTGCAGGTCGTCGTCGCGTACGGCCCGGAGCCGGTCTGTTTCGCGACCTCCTTGCCGTCCACGGTGGCCCGGCAGGTGATGTCGCCCTCGGTGCCGTCGGTCCGCTGCGCGGAGACCGAGATCAGGGCCACACCTTTCATCGTGGTGGAGACCTTCCACGGCAGTTTCACGCCGCTCACCACCTTGGGCGCGGTGCCGAGCTGCTCGGTGTAGAGGACCTCGGCCGGCCCGTCACCGGTGATCTCGTAGACGACCGAGATCTCCTTGTTCTCATCGACGCCCGGGAGGTCGGGCAGATCGGTGGGCAGGCCCGGCAGACCGGTGGGGAGGACGGTCGGCAGATCGGTCGGCAAACCAAGGTCCGGCACATCGGTCGGCAAACCAAGGTCCGGCACTTCGGGCAGTGTCGGATTGGCGATCGGCTCGACGACCTCTTTCGCCTTGTCCGTGACACTGCGCACGATCAGCACACCGGAGGTCACCACGCCGCCGCAGAGCAGCAGCGAGATGGCCACGACCAGCGCGATCAGCGGCGCCTTGCTCTTCCGGGGCGGGGGCGGCGGACCGTACCCAGGCATGGGCTCGCCGTAAGGCGGGTGCGGAGGCGGCGGATAGCCGCCCTGGGTGTAGTCAGGCGCGTAACCCGGCTCCGGGGTGTATCCCGGCGGCGCGTAGTTGACCTGCTCGTATCCGACCGGCGGGAACGCGGACGTCGGATCGTAGGGAGGAGGCTCCGGTGGCGTCGCCATGCCCGGGGCGAACTGCGGCGGCCGGGGCGGTTGGCGCGGCTCGCTTGGATCGCTCATGGGTTCCCTCCCGGTGAGGCGCTGCCGTGAACGACGGTACGCCAGCGACGCACCTGGCGTGTCACCCACCCGTACGGGGTGTTCACCTGTCGTCCGGCAAATCGCGCTTGTGCAGTACACGGGCCTGTCGCCTATAGTTCCGATCACGTACGATGCTCGAAAGTGCCTTTCCCGAGCATGACGTTTGAGCGAAGTTCGGCTACGCTGCCCGTCATGTGTGGGATCGTGGGTTACGTAGGCAATCGTCCGGCGTTGAGCATCGTTCTCGATGGACTCCGCCGCTTGGAGTACCGCGGATATGACTCCGCCGGCATCGCCGTCATCGACGAAGACGTGGTGCAGACCGAGAAGCGGGCCGGCAAGCTCGCCAACCTGGAGAAGGCCCTCGCCGAGCGCAGCGGCGACCGCATCGCCGCGGGCAGCACCGGCATCGGCCACACCCGCTGGGCCACCCACGGCGGTCCGACCGACCGCAACGCCCACCCCCACCTCTCCGCCGACGGCCGCGTCGCGGTCATCCACAACGGCATCATCGAGAACTTCTCCCGCCTCCGCGCCGAGCTTGAGGCCGACGGCATCGAGTTCCGCAGCGACACCGACACCGAGTGCGCGGCCCACCTGCTCGCCGCCGAGGTGCGCGCGCTGCGCGCGACCGGTGCCCTGGAGGGCCCGGCGCTGCTCGCCGAGGCCATGCGGCGTACGGTCCGGCGGCTCGAGGGCGCCTTCACGCTGCTCGCTGTCGACGTCGAGGTGCCCGACGCGGTGGTCGCCGCCCGGCGCAACTCGCCGCTCGTGGTCGGCCGTGGCAACGGGGAGAACTTCCTGGCCAGCGACGTCTCCGCGTTCATCGAGCACACCCGCGAGGCGATCGAGCTCGGTCAGGACCAGGTCGTCCTGATCACCCCGGCGGGCATCGAGATCACCGACTTCGACGGCGCCCCGGCAACCGGGCAGGAGTTCCACGTCGACTGGGACCTGTCCGCCGCCGAAAAGGGTGGCTACGAGTACTTCATGCTCAAGGAGATCGCCGAGCAGCCGCAGGCCATCGCGGACACCCTGCTCGGCCGCCTGAGTGACCGCGGCGAGATCATCCTGGACGAGGTACGCCTCACCGACCAGGACCTGCGTGACGTCGACAAGGTCTTCATCGTGGCCTGCGGCACGTCGTACCACGCCGGGATGGTCGCGAAGTACGCCATCGAGCACTGGGTACGCATCCCGTGCGAGGTCGAGCTGGCCAGCGAGTTCCGTTACCGCGACCCGATCCTGGACCGTTCCACGCTGGTGATCGTGATCAGCCAGTCCGGCGAGACGATGGACACGCTGATGGCGCTCCGGCACGCCAAGGAGCAGAAGGCCCGGGTGCTGGCCATCTGCAACACCAACGGCTCCACGATCCCGCGCGAGTCGGACGCCGTCCTTTACACCCACGGCGGCCCGGAGATCGCTGTCGCCTCGACCAAGGCGTTCCTCACCCAGCTGGTCGCCTGTTACCTGATCGGCCTGCACCTGGCCCAGATCCGCGGCGTGATGTACGCCGACGAGGTCGCCGCCGTGGTCGAGAAGCTCCAGGCCACCCCGGACAGCCTGCGTACGCTGCTGGCCGGCATGGAGGACGTCCGGGCGCTGGCCCGTGACCTGAAGACCGCCTCGACGATCCTGTTCATCGGCCGGCACGTCGGCTTCCCGGTGGCTCTCGAAGGCGCGCTCAAGCTCAAGGAGCTCGCGTACATGCACGCCGAGGGCTTCGCCGCCGGCGAGCTGAAGCACGGGCCGATCTCGCTGATCGACGAGGGAACCCCGGTCGTCTGCGTGGTGCCGTCCCCGGCCGGTCGTGGCGTGATGCGCGACAAGGTCGTCTCCAACATCCAGGAGGTGCGTGCCCGTGGCGCCCGCACCATCGTGATCACCGAGGAGGGCGACGACAGCGTCAAGGCTTTCGCTGACCACTTGATCGTGGTTCCGCGTACGCCGACGCTGCTCGCCCCGCTGATGACCACGGTTCCGCTGCAGATCCTCGCCTGCGAGATCGCCGCTGCCCGGGGCCACGACGTCGACCAGCCGCGCAACCTGGCGAAGTCCGTCACGGTCGAGTGATCGGTTTTTGACCGACGGTGATCTGGGCCAGCGCGTCGAGCGCGGGCCGGCCCGGATCCCAGTACCCGAGGTGACCGGCGTCCTCCTGACTGGCGAAGACCTGGGCGCCGAAGCCCGGATCGCTCGGGTTCCGGCCGAACCAGAGATCCCGTTCGGGCGTACCGAAAGCCAGCATCGGGCCGGTCCCGGGCAGCACGGCCGCGATCGGCAGGTCCTGGAGCAGGCTTTTCGGCGACACCGAGGCGTACTGGATCACGTCGGTCCGCGACGTCGACGCCCACACCCGATCGGCCGGGACGGTGAACCGGTCCACCGAGTCCACGCCGGTCCCGGGCGACCCGACGAGCACGACGTCATCGGCGGCGAGCGGCCCGGCAGCGGCCAACCCGGTCACCAGCGAGCCGTAACTGTGGCCGAGCACGGTCTGATGCGCCGGCTCCCCGTCATGCGTGGCCCGCAGATCCTCCTGGAATCGGCGCAGCTCAGCCGCACCTTCCCGGGCCTGCCGGTCGGAGAACGCCTCGTGCAGGAAGTCCGGCGCGTCGTAATCCAGCCACAACACCGCACTGGTGGCCTGGTCCGGCGCCAGCTCGGCGGCTCGCTGCGCGACCCGGCCCGCCCGGGTCAGCTCACTGCCGAGCGACTCCAGATCGCTGGTCATGCCGGGAACGTGAGTCAGCACGTGCGAGGCCCGATCCGGGTCACCCAGAGCGACAACAGCGCGACCATCACCCCCAAGATCAACCCCGATGAGGTACGCCCTGAGCGCACCGTCGTCGTCAAGACGTGCCGTCAGTTCGTCCAGCCGGCGATCTGCGACTCGCTGGTCATCGAGGAGCAGGCGGTTCGCGACGTCCCGGTCGGCGACCGGAATGCCGCGGGCCGAGGCGAGGGTGGCTGGATCGGTGGCGAGCAGCCAGTTCCGTTCCTGCTGGGTGAGGCTGTCCCACCACTGTTTGACCTCGACCGGCCCGGCGGTGCAGTCCGGCCGGTCCGAGTGCGCGCCGAACCCCGTGGAGGCTGAGACCGCGGTCAGGCGGGCGGTGGCCTGTGCGTCGGCTCGGGCTGCGATCTCCAGAGCCGCTGACAGGTCGGCCGTCACCTCGGCCATCGGAGCATGGGCGGTGGGGCGGGTGCTGTGGACCGTACCCAAGGAATCAATCACCAAGCCGGCGCTTTTCGCACGGCCTTGCGCCCGGCGGAGGAGCTCGCGCGCTCGCGCGAGTGAGGCGGCGAGCTCGCTCAACGCCTGGTCAGCGCGCCAGCAGAGCACCCGGAACAGCGCGAGCCGCCGCCGGAACCCAGCGAAGGCAGCCGATGCGGCGGCGACCGCTGTGCCCGACCAGGAGGACCGGAGGCGCGTGGTCAGCGTCCCGAACTCGGCGGCGAGCGCACCCGCGAGCGCCGCCCATCGCCGCCAGGCGGAAGCGGCCGCCCGCCAGCGATCAGGATCGGTCACGCGGAGCCGGGCATAGGTGCTTGCTGGGTATGGGACGTTCCAGGTGGTCATCGGGAGAGCCGGAAGCGGGCGGCCGCGCGGGCGTCAGCCTCCTGATAGGCCGCGGCGGCCGCTGAGATCAGCCGGGCGGTTTCGGACACGTCGCCGCCGAGCTGGCGAAGCTGCAGGCGCAGGGCGTCGGCGACCAGAGCCGTCGCGGTCGTGGCGGCCCAGCGGGGTGACGGGTGGAGGTGCGGGGCGGCGTCGGCCGTGCCGTTCAGCCGGGCCGCGATGTCGTCGGCGGCCGTGGCCTGACGAATCAGTTCGTCGGCGTCGACCTGGAAATCGGGGTTCATCGGCTGCCTCCAGAGAGCGGCGGAACGGGATGCGTCGACGTTAGGGCTGTTCGAAGCCCTGTGGACCGGCCTGTGGACAAGCGGACGGGGCTTTGTCCACAGCCCTTGCGACGAGCCGGCGGGCTTGCTAAAAGCCGACCGGCAACGAGTCGGCGGGGTTGCTGAAGCCGGCTGGCTCCGTCGGCCCGTGTCGTATGCGGCCCCGACGTCGGCTTTATGCGTTAAATGCTGAAACGAGAGCTGGTTCGCTGGTCGCGGATCTTGGAGCTACGGCTCGCCCGCGAACAAGCTCGTCGCCGAGCAGCGATACCCGGATTGGCCAGCGCTTGCGGTCGTTGGCAGGGCTCAGCCACGACCATGAGCGCCGGCCGAACGACCACGACCCACAACCGGGCGGCGGCTGACACGTGTGGCAGCCGTGCTGAACAGCCGGTCCGGGCTGGCTGTACGGCACGGCTGCCGGCTGTCATGTGTGGTGGCCGTGGTGTGCAGCCGGCCTTGGGGACCTGCGGCGGCGGGGGGTCGAGCGCCGGCGCGTCGGGGCTGGTCCTGCGGCCTGGCCGGTGGGGTGGCGCGCGCCGTGGTTCTCGTACGTGGGAATGGGGTCGGGGGCACCACTAAGGTGACCGGTGTGATCGTGTCTGTCGGCATCGACGTCGTCCTGGTGGATCGTTTCGCCCGTGCGCTGGAGCGGACTCCGCTCCTCGGGGACCGTCTTTTCACCGAGCCGGAACGGCTGACCGGAACCGGGAATCCGCGGTCGGCGGAGTCGCTCGCGGCCCGGTTCGCGGCCAAGGAGGCTGTCGCCAAAGCTCTCGGCGCTCCGGCCGGCCTGCGCTGGCACGACTGCGAGATCGTCACCGACCCGGACGGGCGGCCGTGGTTGACCGTTTCCGGTACGGTCGCCGCCGCGGCGTCCCAGAGGGGCATCCATCGATGGCACCTGTCGCTGTCCCACGACGGCGGCATCGCTTCCGCGATGGTGGTCGCCGAGACCGGTGAGTGACAGGAGATCGAGATGCGGCAGGCATGGCGGGTGGCGGACGTTCGGGCGGCCGAGAAGTCGCTGATGGCGACGCTGCCGGACGGCACGCTGATGCAGCGGGCCGCGGCCGGTCTGGCCCGGCGATGCGCACTCCTTCTGGACGGCGACGTCTACGGCGCACGGGTCGTGCTCCTCGTCGGCAGCGGTGACAACGGCGGTGACACGCTTTACGCCGGCGCCGCGCTGGCCCGCCGGGGCGCGCAGGTCCGCGCGCTGCTGCTCACCCCGGAACGCGTTCATCTGGCCGGCCTCGCCGCCCTGCGCGCCTCCGGCGGATTCACCACCTCACACCTTCCGGACCGCGCCGACCTGGTCCTCGACGGGATCGTCGGCATCGGCGCCAGCGGGGGACTCCGGCCGCCTGCCGCGGCCATCGTGCGCCGGCTCGGCTCACTTCGCGGGCGTACGGGTGACCGCGCGGTGATCGTCGCCGTCGACGTGCCGAGCGGAGTGGCAGTGGACACCGGGGACGTTCCCGGTGAGGCGGTCGACGCGGACGTCACTGTCACGTTCGGGTGCCTGAAGCCGGCACACGTGATCGGCCCGGCCGCCGTCCGGTGCGGTGAGGTCGAGCTGATCGACATCGGTCTCGGCCCGGCACTGGTGATGAGCCCAGCGGTCCAGCTCGCCGAGACGTCCGACATCGCCGAGTGGTGGCCGGTACCCGGTGCGACCTCGGACAAGTACACCCGGGGCGTGGTCGGGCTGGCGACGGGATCGGCCGGTTACCCCGGCGCGGCCCTGCTCGGCTGCACCGGCGCGCTGGCCGGGCCGTCCGGGATGGTCCGTTACGCGGGCAGCGCGCACGCCGAGGTGGTCCGGGCACACCCCTCCGTGGTGGCGGCGCCCCGGGTTGCCGACTCCGGCCGGGTGCAGGCCTGGGTCTGCGGTTCCGGGTTGGGGACGGGGGCGGATGCGCGTACCGAATTGCGCAGTGTCCTTGCCACGTCGTTGCCGGTGCTTCTTGATGCGGACGCCATCACCCTGCTGGTCGGCGGTAAGCACGCGGAGGATCTGCGCCGGGACGCTCCGGTGGTGCTGACCCCGCACGACGGTGAGTTCAAGCGGCTGGCCGGTGAGTCGCCGGGCGCCGACCGGGCCGGCGCGGCCGCCCGGCTCGCGGCCTGGACCAACGCGGTCGTGCTGCTCAAGGGCGACCGGACGATCGTGGCCACTCCGGCGGGTGAGATCTGGGTCAATCCGACCGGCAGCGCGGCGCTGGCCACTGCAGGTTCCGGCGACGTGCTGGCCGGTCTGCTCGGCTCGCTGCTGGCAGCCGGCCTTCCGGCGGTCAAGGCCGCGGTGGCCGCCGCTTTCGTGCACGGCCTGGCCGGGCGGCACGCGGCGCTGGACGGCCCGGTGACCGCGCCGGACGTTGCGGCCGCGATCCGGCCGGTGCTCGGCCGGATCCTTCAATGATCTTGCGGGGTGACCAGAACTGTCATACGCCTCAGTAGGGTTAGAGGCATGTGGCAGGCCGAAGTCCGCGTCGATCTGGACGCGATCCGGGACAACGTCGCGGCGTTGAGGGCCCGCACCTCCGCCGAGGTGCTGGTCGCCGTCAAGGCGGATGGTTATGGGCACGGCATGGTTCCGGCCGGCCGGGCGGCGATCGCGGGCGGGGCGACCTGGCTCGGTGTCGCCACCCTCGACGAGGCGCTCACCCTGCGCCGGGCCGGCATCGAGTCGCGCGTGCTGGCCTGGCTGCTCAGCCCGGGTCTGCCGCTGCACGAGGGTGTGGCCGCCGGCATCGACCTGAGCGCGGCCACGCCGGAGCTGGTCGACGAGCTGGTCGCCGCTGCCCGGCAGGCCGGCCGCACCGCCCAGGTGCACCTGAAACTCGACACCGGCCTGGCCCGCGGGGGCGCGGCGCAGGCCGACTGGCCGGCGCTGTTCGAGGCCGCGGCCAAGGCGCAGGCCGGCGGCGACGTCGAGGTGGTCGGTGTGTGGAGCCACTTCGCCTGCGCCGACGACCCCGGCCACGAGTCGGTCGACAGGCAGCTGGCCGCCTTCGGCGAGGGCCTGGAGCTGGCCGGGCGTTATGGGATCAGCCCCCGGTTCCGCCACATCGCCAACTCGGCGGCCACCCTGAGCCGCCCGGATTCCCACTTCGACCTGGTCCGGGTCGGCATCGCGGCCTACGGTCTGTCGCCGATCGCGGGGGACACCTACGGTCTGCGGCCGGCGATGACGGCCCGCGCCCGGGTGACCCTGGCGAAACGGGTTCCGGCTGGTCAGGGCGTCTCCTACGGCCTGACCTACACGACTGATCGGGAGACCACTCTCGCTGTCGTGCCGCTGGGTTACGGCGACGGGGTTCCCCGGCACGCCTCCAGCACCGGCCCGGTGCGCATCGGCGGCGCGGTGTCCCGGATCGCTGGGCGCGTCTGCATGGACCAGTTCGTGGTCGACGTCGGCGACGAGCCGGTGGAGGCCGGCGACGTGGCGACCCTTTTCGGTCCGGGTGACGACGGTGAGCCGACCGCCGACGACTGGGCCGCCGCCACCGGGACGATCAATTACGAGATCGTCACCCGGTTCGGGAGCAGCCGGGTGCCAAGGCACTACGACGGGGAGGTCCGGCCGTGAAAAGGGCTGCCAAGACCGCCGGCATATTCGGCGCCGCGGTCGGTGTCGCGGCGGCCGGCCTGGCCACCGCGTTCGCCGTGGAGCGGGTGCTGGTGCGGCGGTCGGTCAACGCGCCCGGCGACCCGTACGTCGAGGAGCCGTTCGGCGACCAGCAGTTCGACGCGGAGCGGACGGTCACCGCAGCAGACGGCACCGACCTGCACGTCGAGATCGTCGAGCCGGACGAGCCGAATGATCGGCCCACCATCGTTTTCGTGCACGGCTTCGCGCTCGACATGGGCACGTTCTACTTCCAGCGCAAGGAGCTCGCCGAGCGCGGCGAGTACCGGATGGTCTTCTACGACCAGCCCGGTCACGGCCGGTCCGGCAAGCTGCAGTCAGGGACGTACGACATCGCCGCGCTGGGCCGCTCGCTCGCCGCGGTGCTGGAGTCGACGGTGCCGGACGGCCACATAATTCTGGTCGGCCACTCGATGGGCGGCATGACGATAATGGCGTTCGCCGAGCAGTACCCGGAGTGGTTCGGCAACCGGGTCACCGGCGTGGTCCTGATGTCCACGTCGGCCGGGCTCATCGACAAGGCCCAGCTCGGCGTGACGAACCTGGTGGCCCGGGCCAGCGCACCCTTCTTCCCGCTGTGGGACAAGGCGGCGCACCTGGGCGGCGGCACCATCGACCGGGCCCGGGTCGCGTCCTCCGATCTGGCCTGGCTGCTCACCCGGCGTTACGGGTTCGGCGAGGCAAAACCGAGCGCGACGCTTGTGACGTTCGTGGAGAGCATGAATTCCAAGACGTCGGTGGAGACGCTGACGAAATACCTGCACACGCTGTACACCCACAACCGGTTCCCGGCGCTGTCGGCGCTGCGCGGCGTGCCGGTTCTGGTGGTCGTCGGCGACCGTGACTACCTGACACCGGTCACCCACTCCGAGGAGATCCTCAAGCATCTGCCCGAGGCCGAGTTGCTGAAGATAGAGAACAGCGGCCACGTGGTGATGCTGGAGAAATCCGAGCAGGTCAACGCGGCCCTGATCCCCTTCCTGGAGAAGATCACGTGAAGTTCGCGACCGTCGAGGACACCCAGAACTTCGGCCGCCGCCTGGCGGGCATCCTCCGGGCCGGCGATCTGCTGCTGCTCACCGGCCCGCTCGGCGCCGGCAAGACCGCGCTGGTCCAGGGCATCGGCGCCGGCCTCGGCGTGCAGGGGCCGATCACCTCGCCGACCTTCGTGATCGCCCGGGTGCACAAGGGACCGCTGCCGATGGTGCACGCGGACGCGTACCGGCTGGGTGCGCGGCCCGACCCGCGTGCCGAGATCGACGACCTGGACCTGGACGCCTCGGCCGACGACGCGGTGACCGTCGTCGAGTGGGGTGCCGGCCTGGTCGAGCAGCTCAACGACGAATACTTGCGGGTCCGCATCGACCGGCTGGACGACGACACCCGAGTGATCGACCTGGTGCCGCACGGCGGCGACTGGGCACAGCGACTGGAGAGCCTGTGAACCTGACCGAACTGCTGCCCGCGGAGTGGCGTGCCGAGCTCACGCCGTTCCTCGACGCGGACGCCACCGCGAAACTGGGCGAGTTCGTCGCCGCTGAATATGCGAGCGAGACCGTCTACCCGCCGGTGGAGGATCTGTTCGCGGCGTACCGGCTGTGCCTGCCGGAGCAGACCCGGGTGCTGATTCTGGGTCAGGATCCCTACCACGGTCCGGGGCAGGCCCAGGGGCTGAGCTTCAGCGTGCGCGAGGGTGTGCGGAAGCCTCCGTCGCTGAACAACGTCTTCAAGGAGCTCGCCGAGGACGTCAACATCGCCAAGCCGGCGAGCGGCGACCTGACCGGCTGGGCGCGGCAGGGTGTGCTGCTGCTCAACGCGGTGCTGACGGTCCGCGCGGCCAAGGCCGGCTCGCACGGCAACAAGGGCTGGGAGGCGTTCACCGACGCCACGATCCGGGCGCTGAACGAGCGCGACGAGCGGATCGTCTTCATGCTCTGGGGGAGTTACGCCAAGAAGAAGGCAGCCCTGATCACCAACCCGGCGCACGCGGTTCTGGAGGCCGGGCACCCGAGCCCGCTCAACCGGGTGGGCTTCCTCGGCAGCCGGCCGTTCAGCGCCGCCAACAAGGCCCTCGCCGACGGCGGCCGCCCGCTGATCAACTGGGACCCGCGCTAAGCACAGCGGCGGGCCGGGTGGCTCGCGCGTGGGCCCGGGCGCCTCGCGCGTGGGCCGGCGCCTCGCGCGTGTGCTGGCGCCCCGCCGCGTGGGCCGGGTGGCTCGCGCGTGGGCCCGGGCGGCTCGTACGTGGGCCGGGTGCCTCGCGCGTGGGCCGGGTGGCGGCTGACTGGATCGGGCCCGCGCTAGGGTCAGGTGTGCTCGTTTTAGCTCTGGACACCGCCACACCCGCCTCCACGGCGGCGCTCGTCGAGGTGACCGCTGACGGCCTCTTCGGCGTTGCGGAAAGCCGTACTGTCGACCCGCGGGCGCACGGGGAGAAACTCGCCCCGGAGATCGCCGCGGTGCTGGCCGAGGCGGGTTACCGGCCGCGTGATCTGACGGCGATCGTGGCGGGTCTTGGGCCGGGGCCGTACACCGGCCTGCGGGTTGGTCTCGCCACGGCGGCGAGCATGGGCCAGGCGCTGGACATCCCGACTTACGGCGTCTGCTCGCTCGACGGTCTGGGCCGCGCCGCAGGTCCGGGCCGGGTGCTGATCGCGACGGACGCCCGGCGCCGCGAGGTCTATTTCGCGACATATCAGGACGGCGAGCGACTGACCGGCCCCGACGTAGCCAAACCGGCGGACGTGGCCGCCCTCCTCGCCGCCGGCTCGCTGCCCGCCGACTCGCTGGGCTCCGGGCCGCTGGATGCCGGCTCGCTGGGCGCCAGCTCGCTGGGCGCCGGGCCGCTGGCTGCCGGGCTGCTGGGTGACGCGGTGGGTGGCGGCCTTGCGGGGCTCGTCGATCGCGCTGCAGGCGAGGGTGCGCTGAAATACGGCGACCTTTTCGGCGTACCCGTGGAAGAGCATCTCCTCTATCCGCCGGGAGCCGCTCTCGTGGCGCTCGCCGCGGCGAAGATCCGCGGCGAAGCGCCGAGTGAGGTGCTGACGCCCCTTTATCTGCGGCGGCCCGATGCGGTGGAGCCGGCCGCGCGCAAGCCGGTGCTGACCTGATGCGGATCGAGCGTTTCCGCTGGTGGCACATCGGTCAGGTGCTGCCGGTCGAGGAGGACCTCTTCGGTCCGGAGAAATGGTCCGCTGCGATGTTCTGGAACGAGCTGGCGCAGGGGCATCACTACCTGGTCGCGGTCGAGGACGAGAAGGTGCTCGGTTACGCCGGGCTCTCGGTCGTCGACCCGGAGGAGTCCTGGGTGCAGAACATCGCGGTACGCCGGGACGCGCAACGCCGCGGCCTCGGACGCCGGCTGCTCGAGGCGCTGCTGGCCGAGGCGGCCGCGCGCGGGGTACGCAAGACCCTGCTGGAGGTCGCCGTCGACAACGCGCCGGCGCAGGCGCTGTACGCGAGTTATGACTTCGAGCCGGTCGGAATCCGGCGCGGTTACTACCAACCCAGCAACACGGACGCCCTGGTGATGATGCGCGATGCGTGACGAACCCCTGGTTCTCGGGATCGAGACCTCCTGCGACGAGACCGGCATCGGCATCGTGCGCGGGCACACCCTGCTCGCCGACGCGCTGGCATCCAGTGTGGACCAGCATGCCCGGTTCGGCGGGGTGGTGCCCGAGGTGGCCAGCCGCGCGCACCTGGAGGCGATGGTGCCGACCATGCAGCGCGCCCTCGACGAGGCCGGGGTGACCCTCGCCGACATCGACGCGATCGCGGTGACCAGCGGTCCCGGCCTGGCCGGCGCCCTGCTGGTCGGCGTGGCGGCGGCAAAGGGTTACGCGTTGGCCGCCGAGAAGCCGATCTACGGCGTGAACCACCTGGCCGCGCACGTCGCGGTGGACACTTTGGAGCACGGCCCGCTGCCCGAGCCGGCGATCGCGATGCTGGTCTCCGGTGGGCACTCCTCGTTGTTGCTGGTCGACGACCTGACGGCCGGTGTCACGCCGCTCGGCGCGACCATCGACGACGCGGCCGGCGAGGCGTTCGACAAGGTGGCCCGGCTGCTCGGGCTCGGTTTCCCGGGCGGCCCGATCATCGATCGGACGGCCGTCTCCGGGGACAGCCGGAAGATCGCGTTCCCGCGCGGGCTGACCGCGCCGAAGGATCAGGCCGCGCACCGGTTCGACTTCTCCTTCTCGGGGCTCAAGACGGCCGTGGCGCGCTGGGTGGAGGCCCGGGAACGTGCCGGCGAGCCGGTGCCGGTGGCCGACGTGTCGGCCAGTTTCCAGGAGGCGGTCTGCGACGTGCTGACCGCGAAAGCAATCGATGCCTGCCTGACGAATGGCGTGAAGACGCTGGTCATCGGCGGTGGCGTGGCGGCCAACTCGCGGCTGCGGGTGCTCGCTGAACAGCGCGCGGCCAAGCACGGGATTCTGGTACGCGTACCCAGGCCTGGTCTGTGTACCGACAACGGCGCGATGGTCGCGGCACTCGGCTCGCATCTCGTCGCGGCCGGCGTCGCCCCGAGCCGTCTTGATCTTCCGGCTGACTCGGCCATGAGTTTGACCGAGGTCAGTGTCGCGGGGTAGGAATCGGGCATGATCGCGCGGATGTGGGAGGTGCGGGCCTCGCGCAGCGGCTTCGACGAGCTGCTGAGCTGGGTCTGTGACACGGCGGTGCCCTCGTTGGAGGTGCTGCCACAACATGTGTCGAGTGACGTCTATTCGTCCACCGATCAACGCATCGTCGTCATCACCAAATGGCGTAACACCCCGGAGAGCATGCCGACCCCGCCGGAGAAGCTGGTAGCACGCACTCCGCACGTCTGGGATTTCACACCCGTCGATCGCTGACCGGTCGCAGTCAGGGCACCCGGCATTTACCGTCGGGGCCTGATGCGAAGACTGCCCGAGCACGAACCCGGCCTTCCCGACTCCCGGTCCGCCGCCCGATTTCTGTTCTGGTTGGTCCGGCGTTCCCGACTGACGGTCGTCGCCGCGGCCGTCCTCGCGGTCATCTGGATGGGTTGCCAGTCGCTGGCGCCCGCGATGGTCGGCGAGGCAGTGGACGCGGCCGTCGCCTATGACAGCCGGGAGCTCGCCGGCTGGACGCTGCTGCTGCTCGGCGTCGGCACGGTGCAGGCGGTCGCCGGCATCATGCGGCACCGGTTCGCGGTCACCAACTGGCTGGGCGCCGCGTTCCGGACCGTCCAGGTGGTGGTGCGCCAGGCGAACCGGCTCGGCGCCACACTGCCGCGACGCCTCGACGCCGGCGAGGTGGTGGCGATCGGCACCTCGGACATCAGCCACATCGGCAGCGCCGTCGACCTCGTCTCGCGGGGGATCGGGTCGCTGCTGGCGGTCGGTGTGGTCACCGTGCTGCTGCTGCGGATCTCGGTCCCGATCGGGATGATCGTGCTGATCGGCGTACCGATCATGATGATGGTGGTGGGCCTGCTGATCGGTCCGCTGCATCGCCGCCAGCGGGCGTATCGCACGCTTCAGGGCCGGCTGACCGGCCAGGCCGCCGACCTGGTGTCCGGGTTGCGAGTGCTGCGCGGCGTGGGTGGTGAGCCAATCATGGCGGCGCGCTATCGCGCCGCGTCTCAGGCGCTGCGCGCGGCGGGGGTACGCACAGCGAAGGTCGAAGCACTTCTCGAGGCGGCCCAGGTGCTGCTGCCCGGAGTCTTCCTGGTCCTGCTGACGTGGCTGGGCGCGCGATCCGCCTGGAAAGGGGAGATCACGGTCGGTCAGCTGGTGTCGTTCTACGCGTACGCGGCGTTCCTGGTGGCGCCGTTGCGGCAGCTCACCGAGGCGGTCGACAAGATCACCAGAGGGCACGTGTCGAGCCGCCGGGTGGTGGCGATGCTCACCGTGGAACCGGAGCTGACCGAACCGGACGATCCGGTGCCGCTGCCCGCCGGTGAGCTTCGTGACCAGGAATCCGGAGTGTGTGTGCCGGCCGGTCTGATGACCGCGATCGTCGCGGCCCTCCCGTCCGAGGCTGCCCGGATTGCCGACCGCCTCGGCCGGTATGAGGACGGCTCCACTCTTGGCGGCGTCCCGCTTGCCGCCGGGGACCTCGCCGAGATCCGGAAGCGGATCCTGGTGGCGGACAACGACGCGCGCCTGTTCGCCGGCCCGCTGGTGTCCGATCTGGACCCGTACGCGACCGGCGCCCTCCCGGAGGCCCTGGAGGCGGCGGCCGCGACCGGCATCGTCGACGGCCTGCCGGACGGGGTGGACGGCGTCGTCGCCGAACGCGGCCAGTCCTTCTCCGGCGGCCAGCAGCAGCGGCTGCGCCTGGCCCGCGCGCTGATCGTGAACCCGGAGGTGCTGATCCTGGTCGAGCCGACGAACGCGGTCGACGCGCACACCGAGGCGCTGATCGCCGACCGGCTGCGGGCGGCGCGGTCCGGGCGTACCACTGTCGTCTGCACGTCCAGCCCGCTGCTGCTGAGCCGCGCCGACCACGTCTGTTACGTCGAGAGTGGACAGCTGGTCGCGGCCGGCCCGCACCAGGACCTGCTCCGCTCCACACCCGGGTACGCACGGATGGTGCTGCGCGAGGATCAGCCATGACCCGCCCGCTTCCGGTGGCGAGCACGTCGCAGGCTCGCCGGTACGCCCGTGACCTGATCCGCCTCGACCCGGGGATGTTCCGCGCGGCGGTCGGGCTGAACGTCGCCGCGGCACTCGCCGCCCTGGCCGGCCCGCGACTGCTCGGCGAGCTGGTCGAGGCGATCGAGAAGCACGAGCCGATCGTCGACCTGAACCGGCTGGTCCTCACTCTCGCCGGGTTCGTGCTGGTGCAGGCGATCCTGACCCGGTTCGCCCATCTGGCCTCGGCCCGGCTGGGTGAGCGGGTGCTGGCCCGGCTCCGGGAGGAGTTCGTCGCCCGGGTCGTCACCCTGCCGCTGTCCACGGTGGAGGCCGCCGGCAGCGGTGACCTGCTGACCCGGGCCACCCGGGACGTCGACGCGCTCTCCAAGTGCGTCCGGTTCGCGGTGCCGGAGACGATGATCGCGCTGATCACGCTGGCTCTGTTCGTGGTGGCGCTGGTGCTGGTCAGTCCGCTGTTCGCGGTGCCGCTGCTGATCGGGGTGCCGATCCTGGTGGCCGGGACCCGGTGGTACCTGCGGCGGGCGCCGGAGGGCTATCTGGAGCAGAACGCGGCGTACTCCGACGTGACTGAAGGGCTCACCGAGACGGTGGAGGGTGCTCGGACGGTCGAGGCGCTGCGGCGGGGGCGGCAGCGGGTCGCGCGTACCGACGTGGACCTTTCGCGGGCCTGGAAGGCCGAGCGGCACACGCTGTTCCTGCGGACCGTCTGGTGGCCGATCATCGAGACGAGTTACGTCCTGCCGGTCGTGGTCACCCTGCTCACCGGCGGCTGGCTCTATCTGCGCGGCGTGGTGACGCTGGGTCAGCTCACCGCCGCGGTGATCTACGTGCAGCAGCTGGTCGACCCGCTCGACCGGCTCTCCGCCTGGCTCGACGAGCTGGAGGTCGGCGCCGCCTCGCTGGCCCGGCTGCTCGGCGTCACGGCTGAGGCGTCACCGGCGGCCACCGGGCCGGAACCATCCGGGAGCCGGATCGAGCTGCGTGGGGTGCGGTTCGCGTACCGGCCGGACCGGGAGGTGCTGCACGGCATCGACCTCACCCTGGAACCGGGCGAGCGGCTCGCCGTGGTCGGTGTCTCCGGCGCCGGCAAGTCCACCCTCGGCCGTCTGCTCGCCGGCGTGCACCAGCCGACCGCTGGGATCATCACGGTGGGTGACGTACCGCTGGCGGCGCTGCCGCCGGAGCGGCTGCGCGCCGAGGTCGCTCTGGTCAGCCAGGAACACCACATCTTCATCGGCACGCTGCGCGAGAACGTCGCGCTGGTGCGTCCCGGCGTCGCGGACACCGAGGTACGCGGGGCGCTCTCCGCCGTGCACGCCCTGGACTGGGTGGACGCCCTGCCCGACGGGCTGGCGACAGTGGTCGGCGCCGGCGGTCTGCCCCTCTCGCCGGCGCAGGCACAGCAGGTGGCTCTCGCCCGGCTGATCCTGGCCGACCCGCACACCCTGGTGCTCGACGAGGCGACCGCGCTGCTCGACCCGCGGGCGGCCCGGGACCTGGAACAGAGCCTCGCGGCCGTGGTCCGTGGGCGCACGGTCGTGGCGATCGCCCACCGGCTCTTCTCGGCACACGACGCCGACCGGGTCGCGGTGGTGGAGGACGGCCGGATCGCCGAGATCGGGTCACATGACGAGCTGCTGGCGGCCGATGGGGCGTACGCGGCTCTGTGGCGTTCGTGGCAGGGCGGCGCCGAGAAACAGAAAGGGCGCGCCGATGACGGCGCGCCCTTTCATATCAGTACTTAGAAGCCCGGGCCGTGCTGGTGGCCGTGGCCACCGTGCCCGTGCCCGCCACCGGCGGCCGGAGCCGCGTCGGCCGGCTTCTCGACCACGAGGCTCTCGGTGGTCAGCAGCAGGGCGGCGATCGAGACGGCGTTGGAGACCGCGTTGCGGGTCACCTTCACCGGGTCGATGATGCCGGCCGCGGCCAGATCGACGTACTCGTCGGTGGCCGCGTTGAGGCCGTGGCCCCAGCCCAGCTCGGCGACCTTGCCCACCACGACGTAACCGTCGTGGCCGGCGTTCTGCGCGATCCAGCGCAGCGGCTCCACCAGCGCCTTGCGGACGATGGCGACACCGATGGCCTCTTCGCCGGTGAGACCGAGGTTGCCCTCGAGCTCCTTGGAGACCTGCGCGAGCGCGGCGCCGCCACCGGGGACGGTGCCTTCCTCGACCGCAGCCTTGGTCGCCGCGATGGCGTCCTCGATGCGGTGCTTGCGCTCCTTCATCTCGACCTCGGTGGCCGCGCCGACCTTGATCACCGCGATGCCGCCGGAGAGCTTCGCGAGCCGCTCCTGGAGCTTCTCACGGTCCCAGTCGGAGTCGGACGCCTCGATCTCCTTGCGGATCTGCGAGACCCGGTCGGTGACGTCGGAGCTGTTGCCGCCGCCGTCGATGATCGTGGTGTTCTCCTTGTCGACGACGATCCGCCGGGCGCTGCCCAGCGACTCGATGCCGACCTGGTCGAGCTTGTAACCGAGCTCGGGGGCGATCAGCTCGCCACCGGTCGCGATCGCCAGGTCCTGGAGGATCGCCTTGCGGCGGTCACCGAAACCGGGCGCCTTCACCGCGGCGACCTTGATGGTCTTGCGGAGCGCGTTCACCACGAGGGTGGAGAGGGCCTGGCCCTCGACGTCCTCGGCGATGATCAGCAGCGGCTTGCCGCCCTGGAGCACCTTCTCCAGCAGCGGGAGGAGCTCCTCGATGCTGGAGATCTTCTGCGTGGTGATCAGGATGTAGGCGTCCTCGAGGACGACTTCCTGAGACTCCGCGTCGGTCACGAAGTTCGGCGAGATGAAGCCCTTGTCGAACTGCAGACCCTCGGTCACGTCGAGCTCGGTCAGCATGGCCGAGCCCTCCTCGACCGTGATGACACCGTCGCGGCCGACCCGGTCCATCGCCTCGGCGATGAGCTCGCCGATGGTGGCGTCCTGGGCCGAGATGGTGGCCACGTTCGCGATCGCCTTGTGGTCGGCGACCTCGACGGCCTTGGCCAGCAGAGCCTTGGAGACGGCCTCGGCGGCCAGGTCCATGCCCCGCTTGAGGCCGATCGGGTTGGCGCCCGCGGTCACGTTACGCAGGCCCTCGCGGACCAGCGCCTGCGCGAGCACGGTCGCGGTGGTGGTCCCGTCGCCGGCGACGTCGTTGGTCTTCGTCGCCACCTCCTTGACCAGCTGCGCGCCAAGGTTTTCGTACGGGTCGGAGAGCTCGATCTCCTTGGCGATGGTCACACCATCGTTGGTGATCGTGGGCGCACCGAACTTCTTGTCCAGGACGACGTTGCGACCGCGCGGTCCGAGGGTGACCTTGACCGTGTCGGCGAGCGTGTTGACGCCGTGCTCCAGCAGGTGCCGGGCGTCGTCGGAGAAGCTGAGAATCTTCGCCATCTATGGTCCCTTCACGCACCGGCGCCCTGCCCCGACATATCGGAACAGGGCGCAGGCGCAATCAGTTAGGTCTTACTTCTCGATGACCGCGAGGACGTCGCGGGCGGAGAGCACCAGGTACTCCTCGCCGGCGTACTTGACCTCGGTGCCGCCGTACTTCGAGTAGAGGACCACGTCGCCGACCTGGACGTCGAGCGGAACGCGGTTGCCCTTGTCGTCGATCCGGCCGGGGCCGACAGCAAGGACGGTGCCCTCCTGCGGCTTCTCCTTGGCGGTGTCGGGGATCACGATGCCGGAAGCGGTCGTGGTCTCAGCCTCGTTCGCCTGGACCACGATGCGGTCCTCGAGCGGCTTGATCGCAACCTTGGTCGCGGTAGTCACGGGCATACCCTCCTGGGTACAGGTTTGCCGGCCATGAACCAGGCCGGTCTCATGCCTCATGCCACCGGGCGGGGCCGTCGTCGCGGGTGCCGGTCCGCCTGGTGCCTAACCGTCCGGACGGGCCGGGCGATTGGCACCCTCATGTTGAGAGTGCTAATCGGAGACTATTCCGGAACTAGCACTCCGTCAACCAGAGTGCCAGCCTGTCACGCCAGGGAGAATGCCTGTCGTGACACCTGAGCTGCTCTCTGCATTACGTACCCCGGAAGGGGTCGAAGCCCTGGCCGTGGCGGCTGAGGTGGCTGACATCGAGCCTCTCGCCGCTGCCTCGGCCGTCCGGGCCCGGGGCATCGGCGCGGAACTCGCGGCAGCCGCCTTGACCCAGGCTAGTTTGCGCGGCCGCGCGGCGATGAAGTTCGGGCCGGACGCCGCGCGGATGTTCTTCACCCGCCCGGGGCTGGAACAGGCCACCCGTGGGGGTGTCGCGGCCCGCCGGGCGGAGCGGCTCGCCGCCGCGGATGTGCGCTCGCTCACCGACCTGGGTTGCGGTCTCGGCACCGACGCCTTCGCCGTGGCACGCCGGGGCATCCGGGTGTACGCGGTCGACGCCGACCCGCTGACCGCCGCTGTCGCCGCCGCCAACGTCGAGGCGCTCGGCCTGACCGACATGATCACGGTGGAGTGCGCGGACGCCACCACTGTCGAGGTCGAGGCGTACGACGCGGTCTTCGCCGACCCGGCACGCCGTCAGGCCGGCCGGGGGCGGGTGTTCGACCCGAAGTCGTACTCGCCGCCGTGGGACTTCGTGGCGGCGCTGCCGCAGCGGGTGCCGCGGACCGTGCTGAAACTCGCGCCCGGCATCGACCACGGCCTGCTGCCGCCGGGCGCCGAGGGTGAGTGGGTCAGCGTCGGTGGTGACCTGGTCGAGGCGGCCTTCTGGTGCGGGCCGCTCGCCCGGGATCCGCGCCGGGCGTCGCTGCTGGGCGCCTCCGGAGTCGCGGAGCTCACCGGATCCGGTGTCGAGGCCGCGCCGGTGGGCCCGGTCGGCGCGTACCTGTACGACCCGGACCCGGCCGTGGTCCGCTCGCACCTGGTGGCCGAGTTCGCCGAGACGGTCGGCGGGCGGCTCGGCGATCCGGACATCGCGTACGTCTACACCGACGACCCGGTGGACACGCCGTTCGCCCGGCGGCTCGGTGTGACCGACGTGCTGCCGTTCTCCCTGAAGAAGCTGCGGGCGCTGCTGCGGGAGCGGGGCGTCGGGCGGCTGGAGATCCGCAAGCGCGGCTCGGCCCTGGTGCCGGACCAGCTGCGAAAGGATCTGCGCCTCTCCGGGCCGAACGGCGCCGGCCTGGTGCTGACCCGGGTCGCGGGCGCGCCGGTGGCGTTGATCACCACCGAGTCGTAGCGGGGTAGCGTGCCCCGCATGGCGAAGAAAGCGGCCGGCACGCCGGCCACCGTCGTGCTGACCGCCGAGCGGGTCGCGCACACCCTTCATCCGTACGAGGTGTCGCCCGACTCGCCGAACTACGGCGCTCTGGTCGCCGAGTTCCTGGGCGTCGCGCCCGCGAGCCTCTTCAAGACGCTGATCGCCGAGGTCGACGGGAAACTGATCGTCGGGGTCGTACCGGTGACCGGCGACCTCGACCTGAAAGCGCTCGCGCAGGCCGCCGGAGGCAAGCGGGCCACCCTCGCCGATCGAGCCGCCGCCGAGCGCAGCAGCGGATATGTCCGGGGCGGGATCAGCCCGCTGGGCCAGCGCCGCCGACTCCCCACGGTGATCGACGACACCGCGCACGATCTCGACCTGATGTACGTCTCAGCGGGCCGCCGCGGTCTCCAGGTCTCCCTGGCACCGGCCGACCTGATTCGTCTGACCAGCGCGACAGTGGCACCGATCCGCAGCTGAAGTCGGAGCATCCTAGTACGAGTCAGGAAACGTCTGTTCTTCCGGGATCTGCCAACTTCAGGGCCCAACATTACTTAGCGTTACCCCGTGTGTATCCGGGGGCGTTTTTCGTACGACAAGGTACCTGCTGGTAACAGAGCTGTGTTGCCGGATTGTTATCCCTCGTTACGAGATAGACCTCCGTTGCGGCTTGTGTTCTCGGCCACCATGGGAATACGTTGCCGGGCACAACAAACCGGTTCCTCCTCCATCGGCGTCACAGGGGAAGCGCCCTTCTCGGGCATCAAGCGACCCCTGACAAATCCGAACCAAGGCCCCGGATTTACCCCCCGAAAGGACATAAGGAATGCGTAAGGGACTGTTCGCCCTTGCCGCGGTCGGCCTCCTGGCCACCGGAAGCATGGCTGCGTGTGGCAGTGAAAGTGGCAGTGACGGCGACAGCGGCAGCAGTGGCTCGTCGGTCGGCAAGGTCGGTGTGATCCTGCCGGACACCAAGAGCTCCGCTCGCTGGGCGACCGCCGACCTCAAGTACCTCACCGACGCCTTCAAGGCGGCCGGTGTCGAGGCCGACATCCAGAACGCGCAGGGTGACAAGACCCAGTTCCAGACGATCGCGGACGGCATGATCTCCAGCGGCGTCAAGGTTCTGGTCATCGTCAACCTGGACTCCGGCACCGGCAAGGCCGTGCTGGACAAGGCGAAGGCCGCGGGTATCGCGACCATCGACTACGACCGCCTCACCCTCAACGGTGGCGCCGACTACTACGTGTCGTTCGACAACGTCGAGGTCGGCAAGCTGCAGGGCCAGGGTCTGATCGACTGCCTCACCGAGAAGAAGGTGACGAAGCCGGTCGTCGCGTACCTGAACGGGTCGCCGACCGACAACAACGCCACCCTCTTCAAGGAGGGCTACGACTCGATCCTGAAGCCGAAGTTCGACTCGGGTGAGTACACCAAGGGTCCGGACCAGGACGTTCCGGACTGGGACAACGTTCAGGGCGGCACGCTCTTCGAGCAGATGCTGACCACGAACAAGGACATCAAGGGTGTTCTCGCCGCCAACGACGGTCTCGGCAACGCGGCCATCCAGGTGCTGAAGAAGAACAAGCTGAACGGCCAGGTCCCGGTCACCGGCCAGGACGCCACCGTTCAGGGTCTCCAGAACGTGCTCGTCGGCGACCAGTGCATGACGGTCTACAAGGCCATCAAGCAGGAGGCCGACGCGGCGTCCGAGCTGGCGATCGCGCTCGCCAAGGGCCAGGCGCCGACCTCGGCCACCGGCTCGATCACCGACCCGGAGTCGAAGAAGGACGTCAAGTCCGTTCTGCTGAAGCCGCAGTCGATCACCAAGGCGAACGTCAAGGACGTCGTGACCGACGGCTTCGTGACCAAGGAGGAGCTCTGCACCGCGGACTTCGCCAAGGCATGCACCGACGCGGGCATCAGCTGACGCTGACGCACTGAAGCCGCAACGGCTGGGCTACGGCGCCGCTCACGTTCACGCGTGAGCGGCGCTCGGCTCGGTTGCGGCACCCCTCCCGCAGTCGGCCGGTCACGACGACGTGTCCGAGCCCCCGGCGAAACCGGTCACCGAACGAAGGAGAACCATCAGTGGCCGCGACACCCCTTCTGGAACTGCGCGGGATCGACAAGAGCTTCGGTCCCGTCCAGGTCCTGCACGACGTCGGGCTCAGCGTTTACCCGGGTGAGGTCACCGCCCTGGTCGGCGACAACGGCGCCGGTAAGTCCACGCTGGTGAAGTGCATCAGCGGCATCTACCCGATCGATGGCGGCACTGTCACCTTCGAGGGTAACGAGGTGGCGATCCACTCGCCTCGTGACGCCTCCGCGCTCGGCATCGAGGTCGTGTACCAGGACCTCGCGCTCTGCGACAACCTGGACATCGTCCAGAACATGTTCCTCGGCCGGGAGAAGACCTCCGGCATCGTCCTCGACGAGGCGACCATGGAGGAAATGGCCGGCGAGACCCTGCGCAGCCTTTCGGTACGCACGGTCAAGTCGCTGCGCCAGCTCGTCGCCAGCCTCTCCGGTGGTCAGCGTCAGACCGTGGCGATCGCCAAGGCTGTCCTCTGGAACAGCCGGGTCGTCATCCTCGACGAGCCGACCGCCGCCCTCGGCGTCGCGCAGACCGCCCAGGTGCTCGAGCTGGTCCGCCGGCTCGCGGACAACGGCCTCGGCGTGGTGCTGATCTCGCACAACATGAACGACGTGTTCGCGGTCTCGGACCGGATCGCGGCGCTCTACCTGGGCCGGATGGCCGCGCAGGTGAAGGCCTCTGACGTGACCCACTCCCAGATCGTCGAGCTGATCACCGGCGGGCGCAGCGGCAACCTCGGCCTTCCGGCGGAGAAGCCCTCCGAGTTCATCGACATCACGCCGGGAGAAGCCCAGTGACCACCACCACGACCACCACGGCCGGTGGCATCCAGGCCGTCAAGCCCACGGTCGCGAGCCACATCCGTGACTACTGGGGCCGGGTCCGCGGCGGCGATCTCGGCAGCCTTCCGGCCGTTCTCGGCCTCCTCGTCCTGGCGCTGATCTTCGGTGTGGCGCGCAGCGACACGTTCCTCAGCGCGCTCAACTTCGCGAACCTGTTCACCCAGAGCGCCCAGGTGGTCTTCATCGCCATGGGCCTGGTCTTCGTGCTGCTCCTCGGCGAGATCGACCTCTCCGCCGGCTTCGCCAGCGGTGTCTGCGGCGCGGTGATGGCCATCCTGCTCACGAACCACGGCCTGCCCTGGTACGTGGCGATCCCGGCCGCGATGCTCGCCGGCATCGTGATCGGTCTGATGCTCGGCGTGCTCGTCGCGAAGCTGGGCATCCCGTCGTTCGTGGTCACGCTGGCCGCGTTCCTCGGTTTCCAGGGTGTGCTTCTGACCATGCTCAAGGGCGGTCAGAACATCTCGATCACTGACGAGTTCGTGAAGTCGCTGAACAACGGCAACCTCTCGACGGCGTGGAGCTGGGGTCTCGCGATCCTGGCGGTGGTCGGTTACGCGGGCATCCAGCTGAACCGGGTTCGTAGCCGGGCGGCGCGCAACCTGATCACCGACCCGATCGGCATCGTCCTGTTCCGCATCGGCGGGCTCGCTGTGCTGCTCTTCGCGGCCACCGCGGTGCTCACCCAGGAACGCGCGATCAACCCGGCGATCAACTCGCTCAAGGGTGTGCCGATCGTCGTCCCGATCATCGCGATCGCGATGATCATCTGGAGCTTCGTGCTCGGCCGCACCACGTACGGCCGGCACGTCTACGCGGTCGGTGGCAACACCGAGGCGGCCCGCCGCGCCGGCATCCCGGTCGACCGGATCCGCATCTCGGTCTTCGTGATCTGCTCGTTCATGGCGTCGATCGGCGGCATCCTGGTGGTCAGCCGGGCCAGCTCGGTCGACCCGAACACCGGTGGCAGCAACATCCTGCTCTACTCGGTGGGCGCCGCGGTCATCGGCGGCACCAGCCTCTTCGGTGGCAAGGGCAAGGTGATCAACGCGGTGATCGGTGGCGCGGTGATCGCGGTCATCGACAACGGCATGGGTCTGATGGGCTTCAGCTCCGGTCAGAAGTACATCTTCACCGGACTGGTCCTCCTGGCGGCGGCAAGCGTCGACGCCCTGGCCCGGCGCAGAGCATCCGCAACGGGAAGCTGATGCGTGCCGGCCCCACCCAGGAAGAGGTACGCCGGCACAACCTAGGGACGCTGCTCCGTTACGTGCATGTGCACGGCGCGACGTCCCGGGCGGAGTTGACCAACCGGCTCGGCCTCAACCGCAGCACCATCGGGGCCCTCACCTCCGAGCTGATCAGCGTCGGGCTGGTCAGCGAGGCGGTACCGCGCGAGACCGGCCGGGCCGGACGACCGTCACTGGTCGTCCGGCCCGAGTCGGGGCGGGTCTACGCGTACGCGTTGAGCATCGAGGTGGACCGGCTGCGCGCGGCGCGTGTCGGGCTCGGCGGCCGCATCCTGGAGCAGTACGAGACCGAGCGCCCGCCCGGGATGGGTGTCGACGACGCGGTCCAGCCGCTGGCCCGGTTCATCCGGCAGATGCGGTCGAGCGTTCCGGACGACGCCCGGTGTGTGGGCAGCGGCCTCGCCGTGGCCGGCATGGTCCGGCGTGAGGACGGCATGGTCCGGCTCGCCCCGACGATCGGGTGGGTCGAGGAACCGGTCGGCCCGGCGCTGAGTGCCGCGCTCGGTGAGTCCGGCCGGCTCAGCATCGGCAATCACGCGGACGTCTGCGCGCTCGCCGAACACGCCCGGGGCGCGGCCGTGGGCTGCGACAACGTCATCTACCTGTACGGCGACGTGGGTGTCGGCGCCGGGATCGTGGCCGGCGGGCACCGGGTCACCGGGCACGGCGGTTACAGCGGCGAGGTCGGCCACATGGTCGTCAACCCGTACGGGCGGCCGTGCTCCTGTGGCTCGCGGGGGTGCTGGGAGACCGAGATCGGTGAGCACGCACTGCTGCGCCTCGCCGGGCGGACCGGGCGCACCGGGCGGGACGAGGTGCTCGCGGTGGTCGACGCGGCGATGCGTGGTGACAGCCAGGCGCAGCACGCGCTGCGTCAGGTCGGCGACTGGCTCGGATTCGGTGTCGGGAACCTGGTCAACATCTTCAACCCGGAGGTGGTGATCTTCGGCGGCACGCTGCGTGACGTGTATCTGGGCGCCGCCGCGCAGATCCGCAGCCGGCTCAACGCGGTCGGTCTGCCGGCCTGTCGGGAGCACGTCCGGCTGCGCACTCCGGAGCTGGGCACCGACGCGGCCCTGATCGGGGCGGCCGAGCTCGCGTTCGAGCATCTGCTGGACGATCCGTTGCTTTCTTGAAACGGGTTCACCCACCATCCCCAGGGTCATCGCGGAAGATCTATGCTGCCCGCCATGCCCCCGCTTCGTTTATCGTGTGCCGCCCGCCGAGGCGCGGGATGATCAAGCAGCTCGAGGTGGACGGTGTGCCGGCGGTGCTGGCGCCGGTCACCGGAGAAATGCACGCCGGCCTGGTCTTCCGGGTCGGTGTCGCGGACGAGCCGCTGGTCCGGCGGGGCATCACCCACCTCGTCGAGCACCTCGCGGTGTACGGCCTCGGTGAGATCGGTGCGCACACCCACAGCACGACCGGGGTCGAGCACACCTACTTCCACGTGCGGGGATCCGCCGCACACATCAGCACCTTCCTGAACCGTGTCTGCTCGGCGCTGCGTGACCTGCCCGCGGACCGGATCGACGGGGAGAAAGAGGTGCTGCGCGCGGAAAGCGCCGGCCGCACGCTGGAGCCCCGGTCGATGTGGCGGCACGGCGCCCGCGATTACGGCATGCCCAGTTTTGGCGAGCGGGGCCTGAACGGCCTCACCGGCGAGGACCTGCACACCTGGATCGCACAGTTCTTCACCAGGGAGAACGCCGCGCTCTGGGTGGCCGGTGACGAGGTGCCGCCCGGCCTGCGGCTGAACCTGCCGGAAGGCGTACGCCAGCCCGCGCCGGTGCCGTCCTCCGCGCTGCCGGTCACCCCGGCCTGGTTCGCCGCGCACCGTACCGGCGTGGCCTGGGACACCGTGGTTCGCCGGGAAGCACGCGCCGCCGCTTTCGCGAACGTGCTGGACCGTCAGCTGACCCGGGACCTGATCAACTTCGAGACCCACACCGAGTACGAGCCCCGCGCCTCCCGTAACGCCCGGATCACCGCGGTCGCCGAGGCCGCGCCGGAGCACCACGCCGCCGTGCTGGCCGGCCTGACCGGAGTGCTGGAATCGATGCGCGACGGCCGGATCGAAGCGGCCGATGTGTCCACAGTGGTCGACGACACCTGCGCCGGGCTGCGCGACGCCGAGGTCCGCGGCCGCCGGCTGCCGGGCCAGGCCTTCAACGTGCTCGCCGGCCGTGGCGTACGCGGCGTCGACGAGGCGATCGCGGAAGTGCGGGCGATCACAGTGGACGATGTCGCCGAGGTCGCGGCCGCCGCTTACGAGTCCGGCCTGCTGATGACGCCCGCCGGAACCACGACCGGCCCGGCCGGATATGTGGCGGCGCCCGCTGTCTCCACCGCGGCGGTGACCGGGCGTACCGTCCGGGCGCGCCGCGACCGGAGCTCCCGGCTGGTGCACGGCGAGGACGGGGTGAGCGTCGTCGAAGGCGACGCGATCCGCACGGTCCGGTACGACTCCTGCGCCGCCGTGCTCGCCTGGCCGGACGGTGGCCGGCGGCTGATCGGCGACGACGCGATCGCGGTTCCGGTCGAGCCGACCCTCTATCGCGACGGCACCGCAGTGGTGGCCGGGATCGACGCCCGGACGCCGGCCGCGCTGCGGATCGAGATGCCCGCCCGCGACCCGGAGACGATCCCGCAGCCCCGGCGCGGCTGGCTCAACCGGCCGAACGGTTGAGGCCGGTCGGTTGACCTTGGGATGGGCGTCGCGGATCTGGTGATCGACCTTTATGCTGCGCGCCATGTCTCAACCCTCCGACGTGGTGTTCGACCCGGCGGTCCCGTACCCGGGTCTCACCGCTCTGCGGGCCGCACTGACCGGCCGGGACTGGGCGGGCGCCCGGGCCGTGCTCGACTCGGTGACCCCGGCCGACCGGACCTCGCTGATTCGTACCTGCGGTGACGAGAAGGACCTGGAGGACTTCCTCCGGTACGTGCTGCGCGGCGATCCCCGCGACGGCGCCGCGGCGGCACTGCTCGGTTTCCACCTGATCGACCTGGGCTGGGAGATCCGGACCGCAGCCTGGGCCAAGGACGTCACCGAGGAGCAGTGGGCCGGGTTCCGCGAGCACCTGCGGAAAGCGGAGCTGGTGCTGATCGACGCCAGCGCGTACAACCCGGGTGACCCGGCGGTCTGGACCAGCCGGCTGCTCTCGGCCCGCGGTCTGTCGCTGGGCATCGCCGAGATCCGCCGCCGGTACGACCGGCTCTCCACCGCGGTGCCGCACCACCTGCCCGGCCAGATGGAGCTCAGCTATTCGCTGGAGCCCAAGTGGTCCGGCACCTGGGAGGAACTGCACACGTTCGCCCGGGACGCCGCCCTCGCCGCGCTGCCCGGCAGCCCGCACGGCCTGCTGGTGTCCGAGGCCTTCTTCTCCCGGTACGGCGCCGCGGACGACGACGCCGAACGCGCCCGTCTGCTGCACGACCCCCGGCTGCGTGCCGACCTCGACCAGGCCGCCCAGCACAGCGTGCTGCACCCGCGCTTCAACCGGGAGTACGGCTGGGTACGCGCGGCGAGCAGTTACGCGGCCCTCTTCAGCCTGCAGGGCGACCAGCAGAAGGCCGCGCGGATGTTCGAGCTGCTCGGCAACCTCGCCACTGTCGATCCGTGGGGCCATTCGGAGGAAGACGCGGCGCCGAAGATCCGGCAAGCACGCGCCTGGGCGTTCGGAGGAGCGCGATGATCACTCAGCTCGAGGTGAGCGGGATACCAGTGGTGCTCTCGCCGACCACCGGCCCGATGCACGCCGGACTCGTCTTCCGGGTCGGCAGGGTGGACGAGCCGCTTGCCAGACGGGGCATCACGCACCTGCTCGAACATCTGGCGCTGCACGCTTTCGGCGTGGCCGACTATCACTACAACGGCGCGACCGGCGACGAGTTCACGTACTTCCATATGCAGGGCGCCGAGACGGACATCGTCGCGTTCCTGAACGGGGTGAGCGCGGCGCTGACCGATCTCCCGATGCATCGGCTCACCACCGAGAAGGAGATCCTGCGCACTGAGGCGAGCACGCGTGGTGACAACCCGACCGAGGGGTTGGCGCTATGGCGGCACGGCGCCCGGGACTACGGCGTGGGCACCTATCCGGAGTGGGGCCTCTCCGGGATCACCCCGGACGACCTCCGTGCCTGGGTGGCGCGGTACTTCACCGCCGAGAACGCCGCTCTCTGGATCGCCGGCCCGGCGGTTCCCGCCGGTCTGGACCTTCGCCTGCCACACGGCGAGCGTCGCCCGGCGCCGGCTCCGTCGTCGGCTCTTCCGGTACGCCCGGCGTACTTCCCCGGCCCGCCGAAGCGTGTTGCCTGGGACGCCGTCGTCGACCGGTCGGTGAGTGCCGGGGTCTTCACCGGCGTGCTGAAGCGGGCACTCTTCCGGTCGTTGCGGCAGGAAGGTGGTCTTTCCTACGCGGTGCAGACCGACTACTCGCCGCGCTCCGACGGCCGTGCCGTGATCACGGCAATCGCCGACGCGTTGCCAGAGAAGCAGGGCGCCGTGCTGGGCGGATTCATCGACGTGCTGGCCGCGCTCCGGCTCGGGTTGGTGGAGCAGGCCGACGTTACTGCTGAGGTGAACCATCGGGTCGAGGAGCTCACGCACGCCGAAGAGGACGGCAGCCGGCTGCCTGGTCTGGCGTTCAACCTGCTCATCGGCCGTCCGGTGCAGAGCGCTGAGGAACTCGTCGCCGAGCTGCGTGCGGTAACCCGGGATGAGGTTGCCGCAGTCGCTGCGGCGGCGTTTGCCGATGGCTTGCTGATGACACCGGGACGGAACACCGCCGACTGGGCCGGATACGCGCAGGCGCCCCAGGACTCGGCGTCGATCGTGGAGGGTACGAAGTACGCCTCGCTCGAGGACCCAGAAGTGTCCTTCGTGGCCGGAGATCGCGGCGTCAGCCTTGTGCAGGAGGACTCGGCCGCCACCGTTTTCTACGACGAGTGCTCGGTGCTGCTGGTCTGGCCGGACGGCGCCCGCCGGTTCATCGGCCATGACGGCATGGTGGTGCACTTCGAGCCCACGCTGTTCCCGAACGGCCACGCCGTCGTCCCGGCGATCGACGCCCGGGTGCCCCGTGGCCTGTGGGCTGCGATGCCGGCCCGCGACCTGGAGCGGATCCCGAAGCCGAGCCCGGCCGCTGTCCCGGCCGCCGGTGCGTCCGGCGGTGGTGGCGGCAAGGCCTGGCCGATCGTCGTGCTGGTGGCGCTCGCTCCGGTGCTGCTCTTCTTCGGCGGCCTGGGCCTGATCATGGGCGCCGTCGCGTTCGAGGACGACATCGACGTTGCCACCGAGGTGACCATCTCGGTGGTCTTCCTGACGTTCGCGCTGCTCGCCGGCTGGGGCGTCGTCTGGGCCATCCGCCGCCTCCGCCGCGGCTGACCCCACCCTTCGTGCCGGCCGCTCTTGCCCGGCTTAACGGCAGGGTCGCCGTGGCGTTAAGCCGGGGGCCGTGACGTTAAGCCGGGTGGGGCGGCGCGAGGGAGGATGGTGGGGTGAGAGTCAGCGTTCGGGCCGGGTTGGCCGGTGTGGTGGCGGCGGGAGTCGCTCTCGGTGTCGCCGAACTGGTCGCGGTCGGCACCGGGGCGGCGTCCGGCCCGCTGGTCGCGGTCGGTGGCGTGGTGGTCGATCATGTGCCGGCGCCGGTCAAGGACTTCGGCATCGCCGTCTTCGGGGTGCACGACAAGACCGCGTTGTTGTCCGGCACCGCGATTCTCTTGGGCCTTTATGCGTACGGGATCGGCGTGGCCGCCCTTCGGCGGTGGGCTTTCGCGGTCGTCGGGATCGGCGTCTTCGGCCTGGTCGGTGCGGTGGCCGCGGTGAGCCGGGACGACGTGGGACTCGCTGGGGCGTTGCCGTCGGTGATCGGGGCGACCGCGGCGATCTTCGTGCTGCGTCACCTGTTGCGGCTGTCCGAGCGGGCCGAACCGAGCACGGCCGGCAGTGTTGTGGCGGGTCACGACGAGGGCGGTTACGCGTACCAAAGAAGGCGTTTTTTGAAGGATCTGGGGATCGTGGCGGCGGTCGCCGCAGGCGCCGGAGCCGGCGGCAGGTGGCTGAGCTCGCGTCGCGCGGTGAGCGTCGCCAGGCAGGAGGTCGCGCTGCCGGCGGCGCAGGGGAGCGCGCCGGTGGTGCCGAGTGGGGTGCAGGCGCAGGGAGCCGTCCCTTATGTCACTGCGAACAGCGATTTCTACCGCATCGACACCGCCCTGGTCACGCCGCAGGTGGATCCCGCGACGTGGCGGCTGCGCATCCATGGGATGGTCCGCAACCCCATCGAGATCACCTGGGAAGAGCTGCTGAAGCGGCCGATGGTGGAGCGGTACGTCACGCTCGCCTGCGTCTCCAACGAGGTGGGCGGCGATCTGATCGGGAACGCGCTCTGGCTCGGCACGCCGATCAAGGCGCTGCTCGACGAGGCCGACCCGCTGCCCGGCGCGGACCAGGTGGTGCAGCGTTCGTCGGACGGCTGGACCTGCGGCGCGCCGACCTCGGTGCTGCGTGACGGTCGTGACGCGCTGCTC
Source organism: Actinoplanes lutulentus (assembly GCF_003259845.1). Lineage (GTDB taxonomy): Bacteria > Actinomycetota > Actinomycetes > Mycobacteriales > Micromonosporaceae > Actinoplanes > Actinoplanes lutulentus. The sequence continues at coordinate 468,875 of NZ_QLMJ01000003.1, read as the reverse complement.
GCGGTCGGCATGAACGGCGAGCCGCTGCCGGTGGCGCACGGATTCCCGGTGCGGATGGTCGTTCCCGGACTTTACGGGTACGTCTCGGCGTGCAAGTGGATCACCGAGATCGAGTTGACGAGATTCGCTGACTTCGATGCCTACTGGGTGCCGCGAGGGTGGTCGGCGCAGGCGCCGGTGAAGACGCAGTCGCGGATCGACTCACCGCGCAACGGCGCCACCCGGCCCGCCGGTCCGGTCGTCGTGGCCGGAGTGGCGTGGGCGCAGCACCGCGGCATCGCCAAGGTCGAAGTGCAGGTGGACAGCGGTGCCTGGGAGGAGGCGACGCTCGCTCCGACGGTCTCGGCCGACACCTGGCGGCAGTGGAGTCACACCTGGCAGGCCCCTGCGGGCCGTCATGTCGTGCGCGTCCGGGCGACAGATATCGACGGGGTGACACAGATTGCGAACGAGGCGCCTCCGGCGCCGGACGGCGCGACTGGATGGCACCAGGTCGAGGTTGGTGTCGAGTAAGTCGAAGCCGCACTTTCGGTCCGACTCGAAAACGCAAGTCGCTCATACGGTGGCTTGCATGTCCACCAATGCGGTTGGAGAACCGCTGAACCAGTCGACACGGTCCTCCGCTGAGGACCGTGTCGCCAGCCGTGTGGTGTTGCCACGCGCCGGTCGGCGTCAGGCTGCCGGAGCCTGCCGTTGCACGGGAACCGCCGTTTTGTGGGGCCGGCCGAGGCGTGCCTCAAGCCGTAGCAGGTCTACCCGTCCGTGACGATCCACGAGGTCTTCCCAGCCGACCGCGAGCAGCCGCAGCCGCTCCGATTCGCTGAAGCCTCCCCATACTCCGTACGGCTCGCGAACTTCCAGGGCATGTGCGGCACACTCCGCCCGAACCGGGCACGCGCCACACATGGTCTTGGCCTTGGCCTCGCGACGATTGCGGGACGACCCGCGCTCGCCATCGGGGTGGAAGAACTGCGTGCTGTCCCGGCCACGGCAGAGGCCGAGCCGTTGCCAGTCCCACAGGTCTGCGATGGGCCCGGGCAGTCTGCGAACGTTCGACATCAACACCCTCCTCCCGCGCGGCGCCGCGGAGCGTTCGTCATGAGGGCCTGTGCCCAGGCCTCCCGCGGGTGTACCCCGGCGGCCGCCGGCTCACACGCAACATGTCGATGTCTTCGTGAGCGGTATGGCAAAGGGGTGGCAAGTCATACCTATCTTTCCCATTTTTTCCATCTAAAGCGCGTAATGCTGCGGCCCTCGCGTGATCTCCTCTGAGAGAGAAGGAGGATCACTGTGCGTACCGTCCTCGTGTGCGTCCGAACCCCGCTGGCGGCCCAAACCGTCGCGTCCACCGCGGCCCGGCTCGGCATGACCGGTGTCGTCCGGACCGCGGTCAGCGAGACCGAGGCCATGATCCGACTGGCGGAACGGCCGGCCGAAGTGGTCCTTGCTGACACCGCCGTGACCCGGCCCGACAGCGTCGGGTTCACCCGGCGCGTGCTCGCACGCGCCCCACAGGCTCAAGTAGTGCTCTTCGGAGCGGAAGACCCGCGGGTAGCGGCGGCAGCCGTCGCCGCAGGCGCCCGGGGCGTCATCCGCGGCGTCGAACACGACCTGGTCAGCGTCGTCGCCAAGGCGCTGCTCCTGCTGCTGTTGCCGGTACGCCCGCAGGGCATGCCGATCAACGGCGCGAACGCTCAGCCGGCCACCGTGGCCGGAGGGGCTCGTAACAACAACTCCCCGGCGGTCCGTGGTGCGTACCACAACGGTCCCGGCGGTCTGGGTGTCGCCAACGCGGCTGCCGTCCCGGCCATGCTCGGCCCGAACGCCCCGATGGTTCCCGCGCAGCGAGGCGACGCGCCCATCGATCCGGCGACCGGCCGTCCGATGGCGGCGTGGCCCGGCAACGAGATGGGCGAAGCCGCACCGACCGGCCGGCGGCTGACGCTGACCGAGCGGGAGCTGCAAGTCCTGCGAGGAATGGCGGACGGTAAGAGCAACGCCGAGATCGGCCGTGAGCTCTTCGTCTCCGAGGACACCGTGAAGACCCACGCCCGGCGGTTGTTCCGCAAGCTGGGTGCCCGCGACCGCGCTCACGCGGTGGCGGCGGGTTTCCGGGCGGGTCTGGTCGCTTAGTTATACGTGGGGTTTCACCACGGTGCCCCACGACCGCAAAACGCCGCCGGTGAGGAGGCGAGTGATTTTTCGACGCCCGCGGGGTTTGCGGGTGTCGGAAAATCGCCCGACTCCTCACCGGTTAAAAGGCGTTTTGCCGCGGAGCGCAGCGGAGCCAGCTAGCTCTGCTCTTCTTCTGAGCCCTCGGTGAGGGTGTCGTGCACGCCGTCGGCGTAGCCGCGTGCGTACTCCCACGTCACGTAGTGGTCCGGGTCCGGGTCGTAGGCGGGCTCGTGCACCCTCGGCCGCCCGCTGTCGAGCAGGTGGCGCAGGTTGCCGCGCAACAGATCCCAGTCGAAGTAGTGCGGCTCGTGACAATCCTCGCACTCGATGACCAACCCGCGGATGCCCGTCGGACTCAGCAGCGCCTGGTAGATCTCCAGGTCGGAGAGGTCCTCCAGGACGTCCTGCCGCTCTTCCTCGGTCAGCGGTTCGGCCTCGGCGTCCTCGTTGAGGTCGTCGAGCCCGGCGGCCGGGTCGGCGGGATCGCCGTTGAAGGGGTCGATCGGCTCTTCTTGCACCCCCATACCGTACTCACCCCGAGCCGAGGTGTGCTGGCCCGCACGTTCTGTCCGCCGCCCGGGTGCCCCGGCTGGGATGGGTAGGATGATTGGACTCCGCCTCTTCTCTAGGGATGATTTGTGGAAACTGACAGCGCCCGCACCGTTCCGCTCGGTCTGACCTTCGACGACGTGCTGCTTCAGCCCGGTGAGTCGGATGTCGTTCCCAGCCGGGTCAACACCGTGACGCGGCTGACGCGCAACGTCGAGCTCTCCATCCCGCTGCTCTCGGCCGGCATGGACACCGTCACCGAGGCGCGGATGGCGATCGCCATGGCCCGCCAGGGCGGCATCGGAGTGCTGCACCGCAACCTCTCGGTGGAGGACCAGGCGGCCCAGGTCGACCTGGTGAAGCGCTCCGAGTCCGGCATGATCACCAACCCGATCACGTGCAGCCCGGACGACACTCTCAACCAGGTGGACGCCCTCTGCGGGCGTTACCGCATCTCCGGCGCCCCGGTGGTCGACGCACAGGGCGTGCTGGTCGGCATCGTCACCAACCGTGACATGCGCTTCGTCAGCGACCACAGCGCCAAGGTGCGCGACGTGATGACGAAAGCGCCGCTGATCACCGCTCCGGTCGGTGTCACCAAGGACCAGGCGCTGGAGCTGCTCAGCAAGCACAAGGTGGAGAAGCTTCCCCTCGTCGACGAGGGTGGCCGCCTGCGCGGGCTGATCACGGTGAAGGACTTCACCAAGAGCGAGCAGTACCCGAACTCGGCGAAGGACGCGCAGGGCCGGCTCCGGGTCGCCGCCGCGGTGGGTGTCGGCGACGACTCCTACAAGCGGGCGCGTGCCCTGGTCGACGCGGGCGTCGACGTGGTCATCGTCGACACGGCGCACGGGCACCAGCGGGCCGTCCTCGAGATGGTGGCCCGGCTGAAGAAAGACGTCCCGATCGACATCATCGGCGGCAACGTCGCGACCTACGCCGGCGCCAAGGCGCTGGTCGAGGCGGGCGCTGACGCGGTGAAAGTCGGTGTCGGCCCCGGCGCGATCTGCACCACCCGGATCGTCGCGGGTGTCGGCGTACCGCAGATCACCGCGATCATGGAGGCCTCCCGGGCGTGCGCGCCCGCCGGTGTGCCGGTGATCGGTGACGGCGGCATCCAGTACAGCGGCGACATCGCCAAGGCGATCGTGGCCGGCGCGAGCACGGTCATGCTGGGCAGCCTGCTGGCGGGCTCCGAGGAGAGCCCCGGCGAGCTGATCTTCATGAACGGCAAGCAGTACAAGTCGTACCGCGGCATGGGCTCCCTCGGTGCCATGCAGTCGCGCGGTCAGGCCAAGTCGTACTCGAAGGACCGCTATTTCCAGCAGGATGTGAACGAGGACAAGCTGGTCCCGGAAGGCGTCGAGGGTCAGGTGCCCTATCGTGGTCCTCTGTCCAGGGTGGCGCACCAGCTGATCGGCGGGCTGCGCGCGGCCATGGGTTACGTGGGCGCGGAGACCATCCCCGACCTTCAGGAGCGGGGACAGCTCATCCGGATCACTGCGGCCGGGCTCAAGGAGAGCCACCCGCACGACATCCAGATGACGGTCGAGGCTCCCAACTATCACTCCCGCTAAATAGAACAGGCGCCCCAACATGCGTGACGTCGTGGAGATCGGTCTCGGAAAGACCGCTCAGCGCGGGTACCACCTGGATGACATCGCGATCGTTCCGAGTCGCCGCACCCGCGACGTGGACGACGTGTCGACCGAGTGGAAACTCGACGCGTACCCCTTCAAGATCCCCTGCGTCGCGCATCCGTCGGACGCCACTCAGAGCCCGGACTCGGTGATCGCCCTGGGCCGCCTCGGCGGCCTGGGCGTGCTCAACGCCGAGGGCCTCTGGACCCGGTACGAAGACCCCACCAAGATCCTCGAAGAGCTGGCCTCGCTCGACGAGGACGCGGACGCCACCAAGCGCCTGCAGGAGGTGTACGCGGAGCCGATCAAGCCGGACCTGATCGCCGAGCGTGTCCGGCAGATCCGTGCTTCCGGTGTCACCACCGCGGTCCGGGTCTCGCCGCAGCACACCCTGGCCCTCGCGCCGGTTGTGCTCGACGCCGGCGTCGACCTGCTGGTCATCCAGGGCACGCTCGTCTCCGCGGAGCACGTGTCCACGACGGACGAGCCGCTGAACCTCAAGGAGTTCATCGCCGACCTCGACCTGCCGGTCATCGTCGGTGGCTGTACCGATTACAAGACGGCACTGCACCTGATGCGTACCGGCGCGGCCGGCGTCATCGTCGGTGTCGGCGCCGACGAGTGGGCCACCACGGACACCGTGCTCGGCATCCGGGTGCCGATGGCCACCGCGATCGCTGACGCGGCCGCGGCCCGCCGTGACTACCTCGACGAGACCGGTGGGCGATACGTTCACCTGATCGCCGACGGTGGCATCGCCACCTCCGGCGACATCGCCAAGGCGATCGGCTGCGGCGCCGACGCGGTCATGCTCGGTGAGCCGCTGTCGCTCGCCGAGGGCGCCCCGGCCGGCGGTGCCTGGTGGCACTCGGCGGCCAGCCACCCGGCGCTGCCCCGCGGCGGTTTCTGCGTGGCCGGCGAGCCGGACGGCACCCTCGAAGAGGTGCTGTACGGCCCGGCGAACCGCCCGGACGGCCAGCTGAACCTCTTCGGTGGCCTGCGCCGGGCGATGGCCAAGTGCGGTTACCGCGACGTCAAGGAGTTCCAGAAGGTCTCCCTCGTCCTGGACAAGTGAGCCTTTACGGGACCGGGGGTTTCTCGGTCCCGTAAAGCCAGTCCTGGAAGAACTTCGTCAGGTCCTTTTTGGATGCCGCCTCGGCCGCCTTGATGAATTCGTCGGTGGTGACGTTGCCGTCGCGGTGGTCGGCGGTCCAGGACCTGACCAGCTTGAAGAACGCCTCGTCGCCGATGGTCTCGCGCAGGGCGTGCACGGTCATCCCGCCGCGCTGATAGACGGCGGAGCCGAAGATCCGGGCCGGTTTCGGGTCGCCGGGGATCTCCGCCCAGTTGAACGTGTTGTACGAGGTCGTGAACAGCTCGTCGGCTGTCGCGTCGCCGGAGTGCTCGGACCACAGCCATTCGGCGTACGTCGCGAAGCCCTCGTTGAGCCAGATGTCCTGCCAGCGGTCGAGCGCGACGCTGTCGCCGAACCACTGGTGGGCCAGCTCGTGCGCGACGACACCCAGGTTCTCGCCGTTGGTGAAGAACGTCTGGCCGTACACCGGGCGGGACTGCGTCTCCAGCGCGTACTGGATCTTGTCCTCGTCGACCACCACGCCGCCGTTCGAGGTGAACGGGTACGGCCCGAACTGGGTAGCCAGGTAATCGGTGATCTCGCCGGTGCGGGCCAGTGACTTGGCTGACGGGCCGTTCGCCGGCAGCGACTCGGGGATGGCGATCACCATCGGCAGGCCGTTGTGCTTGCTCGTGGTGATCCGGTACTGACCGATCACGACGGTCGCGAGGTAACTCGCCATCGGGGAGCTCTCCGACCAGTTCCAGGTGGTCCAGCCGTCCTTCGACGGCCGCTCACCGGGTACGCCGTTGCTGAGCACCTCGACACCGTCCGGAACCGTCATCGCCAGCTTCAGCGTGGCCTTGTCGGAGGGATGGTCGTTGACCGGGAACCAGGTGCTGGCCGACTCGGGCTGGCCGAGCGCGAGGGCGCCGTCCGGGGTACGGATCCACCCGCCGTTGCCGAGCGCCTTGTTCTCCAGCAGCGACGGGGTGCCCTCGTACCGGACCAGGGCGGTGAACGTCCGGCCGGAGACGATGCCGCTGCCCGGCGTGATCACCAGCTCGTTGCCCTCGGCCTTGCTGGTCGCGGCGGTCCCGTCGACGGCGACCTCGGTGGCTTTCAGGTGTGCCAGGTCCAGGTTGAACCGGGAGAGGTCCTGGGTGGCGGTCGCCGTGATGGTCGCCGTCCCGGCCAGCTTGCCGGTTTTCGGGTCGTACCTCAGGGCCAGGTCGTAACCGGCCACGTCGTACCCGCCGTTGCCGTACTTCGGGAAGTACGGGTCGCCGGCGCCGTCCGCGCCCGGCTGGAAGTCCACGCTGGGCGACGGGCTCGGTTCCGGAGTGTCCGGATCCGAGCCCGTCGTGCAGCCGGCCATCAATGCCAGGACGGCCAGTGCGCCGATACCCCGTCGTCTCATGCAGACGAGGTTACGTTCTACAGCTTGTTGACCAGCTTGGGATGCTCCTTCAGGTACGCCGCCGCCTTGTTCTTGACGAGCGCCTTGAGGAAGCCTGTGCCCTCGGACTTGAGCTGCTCACCGACGTATTTGCCGCCGCTGGAGACGCCGGCGCCGGGCAGGTCGACCAGGGTGATCTTCTCGGGCGTGAGGTCCTTGAGCGCGTACGCGTACTCGAAAGGCGTACGCCCGCCCACGTAGACCAGCGAGTCGCCGAGCGCCTTGATGACGTCGCCGAGCTTGGCCGGGTCCTGTGCGCCCTCGGCGAGCGCCTTCGTCATGATCGCGCTGACCATCTGGCGCTGGTGCCGCTGCCGGTCGTAGTCGCCGTTGGGCAGCCCGTACCGCTGGCGGGCGTAGTCGGTCGCCTGCCAGCCGACCAGGTGCCGCTCACCGACCTGGTAGATCATCTGCGGTCCGGTGTGGTCACCGCCGCCGGGCGCGATCGGCCGGTTCGTGCCGTCCGGCTTGTGGTGCCGCGACTTCACCTTCTGGTCGATGTTCATGTCGATGCCACCGAGCGCGTCGACGAGCTTCGACAAGCCGGCGAAGTTGAGGATCGCGCCCGCCTGGAACGTCTTGATCCCGGTGTATTCGCTGAGCGACTTGGTCAGTAGCTCGTACCCTTGCTCGGTGCTCTTTTTGGTCTTTTCGCCGGGAATCCGGGAGCCGCGGCTCATCGCCTCGGTGAGTTTGTAACGGCCGCCGGAGAAGCCCGCCTTCTTGTAGGCGGGCATGTCGACCCGGAGGTCGCGGGGGAGCGAGTAGAGGTAGGCGTTCTCGAGTCCGGAGTCCACGTGCAGCAGCATCACCGTGTCGGCGTGTGGTTCCCAGCCGGGAATGCTGGTCCGGGTGTCGACGCCGATGAGAACCAGGTCGAGCGGGCCCTTGATGTCGGCGCCGGGCGACTCGGCCGGTGCCGCCGAGGCCGACGGGGCGGTCGCCGCCCACGACGCGCCCGCGGAGCTGGCCGGCGCGGCGGCCGTGTTGTTCGAGCTCCGATTCATCGCGATGGCGACGCCCACGCCGGCGAGCAGCGCCACGACCGCGCCGGCGATCACCGCCCAAGTGATCTTGCTGTTCCGCATAGCGGAACAGTAAAGGACATTGTTGTAGTGCTCAATGCCTATACATATCTCGTTCAATGAACCTGGTATTGCCTTTTTGGAGATCGCAAGTACGCTGGCCCGGCGATTCGCCGACCCCCCGGCGGTCGCAACGGGGGAGGTCTCCAAGCATGAATTCTTCCAGCCGGCGCGTTCTTGCCGGCATCGTCACCGCGAGCCTGGCGACCGGTCTCGGCGTGGCCGGTGTTGCCGGCCCGGCCCAGGCCTGGGATTCCAAGCCGATCCGGCTCGTGGTGGGACTCAAGTCCTCGGTGGACGCCGAGGCTCCGCTTTCCGCCCTCTCCGGCTGGGGATTCAAGGGCGCGGTGGAGAAGAGCGGTGCGCTGAGCTCCGCTCTCGCCGAGGTACGGGCGAAGGCGCTGGAGGTGCCGGCCGACAAGTCGTCGTCGGTGATCGCGGCGCTGAAGGCCGACCCGAAGGTCTCGTACGTCGAGGTCGACCCGACCGCCAAGTCGTTCGCCGTGACGCCGAACGACCCGGTCTACGCGGGCGGTCACCAGCCCGAGCTCGCCCAGCTCAACGTGCCCGCGGCGTGGAACACCACGAAGGGTGGCGCGATCAAGGTCGCGGTCGTCGACACCGGCGTCTCGTCGGTCGGTGACCTGTCCGGCAAGGTTCTACGTGGGTACGACTTCGTCAACGGCGACAACAACGCCTCCGACGACGGCGACTTCCCGCACGGCACCGTGGTGGCGTCGCTGATCGCTGCCAAGACCAACAACAACGCCGGCCTGGCCGGCGTGTGCGAGCAGTGCCAGATCCTCCCGGTGAAGGTGCTGGACTGGGACGGTTCGGGCAGTTACGCCGCCGTCGCGGCGGGTGTCGTCTACGCGGCCAAGCAGGGCGCGAAGATCATCAACCTCTCGCTCGGTGGTGCGGACACCTCGACCACCCTCCAGGACGCGATCGCGTACGCGAACGGCCGTGGAGCACTCGTCGTGGCGGCAGCCGGCAACGAGGGCACCAGCCAGCGGATGTACCCGGCGGCGTACGCCGACGTGCTCGCTGTCGGTGGCACCAACACCCGGACCGGTGGCAAGGAGCGCGTCGACTTCTCGAGCTACGGCGCGAGCTGGGTCGACGTCGCGGCGCCCGCCATCACCGCGGGCATGCGCAACAACGGCGCGTACTGCTGGGACGGCAACACGGCCGCCTGCTGGGACTGGTACTACAACGAGTACGAGGTCCAGGGCACGTCGTTCTCCGCCCCGCTGGTCGCCGGTGTGGCCGCGCTGGTGCAGTCGAAGAACCCGTCGTGGAGCGGATGGAGCGTGCAGCGGGCGATCCGCAACACGGCCCGTCCGATCGGTGGCTGGGTCGAGAGGGGCCTGGTCGACGCGTCGGCGGCGGTCGCTTACAAGACTGTCGACACCGCGAAGCCGACCGGTGGGATCGGGATCGCGAAGAACACGCTGGTGCGTGGCTCTCGCGCGATCAGCGCGACCGGCGTGAAGGAGCCGGGCAACTCCGGCATCCGCAACGTCGACCTGTACGTGAACGGCAAGTGGCACAGCTGGGATTACGTCGCCCCGTTCGCGCCGAAGCTGAACACCGCGGGCAAGAACGGCCCGCTCAAGATTCAGCTGCGGATCACCGACAAGGCCGGCAACATCGGCTGGACGCCGGCCACCTGGGTGGTCGCGGACAACACGCCGCCCAAGGTCACGATCACCAAGGCCCCGAAGAACAAGGCCAAGGTGTCGGGCACGGTGACCGTCAAGGTCAAGGCGAGTGACAAGTACAAGGTCGCCAAGGTCCAGTTGCTGGTCAACGGCAAGGTCGTGGCGACCGACACGAAGGCCGGCTACAGCCTGTCCTTCAAGGTGTCGAAGCAGAAGAAGACGATGAAGGTCGTTGTTCGCGCGTACGACAAGGCGGGCAACGTGAAGAAGCTGGCGACGCGTACCTACTACCGTCGCTGACCGTTGGTGCGTCACGGCCCCGTACAGGGGGCCGTGACGCACCGCCGGTAAACTCGCCGGGTGAGTACACCGCGTCCCGTTCTCGTCGTCGACTTCGGCGCCCAGTACGCCCAGTTGATCGCCCGCCGGGTCCGTGAGGCCCGTGTCTACTCCGAGATCGTCCCGCACTCGATGCCGGTGGCCGAGATGCTGGCGAAAAACCCGGCCGCGATCATCCTGTCCGGCGGCCCCTCCAGCGTTTACGAGCCGGGCGCGCCCTCGCTCGACGCCGGGCTGTTCGACAGCGACGTCCCGGTCTTCGGCATCTGTTACGGATTCCAGGCGATGGCCCAGGCCCTCGGCGGCACGGTGGCACACACCGGCTCCCGGGAGTACGGCCGGACGCTTCTCGCCGCACAGGGCGGCACTCTCCTTCGCGATCTCCCCGCTGACCTGCCGGTCTGGATGAGCCACGGCGACAGCGTCGCGGTCGCCCCGCAGGGCTTCGCGGTCACCGCCTCGACCCCGGGCGCACCGGTCGCCGCCTTCGAGAACCTGACCACCAAGCGCGCCGGTGTGCAGTTCCACCCCGAGGTGGCGCACACCGAGCAGGGCCAGGAAATGCTCAAGCGCTTCCTGTACGACATCGCCGGCCTCGAACCGACCTGGACGTCCGGCAACATCATCGAGGACCAGGTCGCCCTGATCCGCGAGAAGGTGGGCGACAAGCAGGTTCTCTGCGCGCTCTCCGGTGGCGTCGACTCGGCGGTCGCCGCGGCCCTGGTCCACAAGGCGATCGGTGACCAGCTCACCTGTGTCTTCGTCGACCACGGCCTGCTGCGGTCGGGCGAGCGTGAGCAGGTGGAGAAGGACTACGTCGCCGCCACCGGCATCCGGCTCATCACCGTCGACGCCGAGGAGCAGTTCCTCGGGCACCTGGCCGGCGTCACCGACCCGGAGCAGAAGCGCAAGATCATCGGCCGTGAGTTCATCCGGACGTTCGAGGCCGCGGCCCGCGAGCTGGATGCCGAGCGGCACATCGAGTTCCTGGTGCAGGGCACCCTCTACCCGGACGTGGTGGAGTCCGGCGGCGGCACCGGCACGGCGAACATCAAGTCCCACCACAACGTCGGCGGCCTGCCCGACGACCTCCAGTTCGCGCTGATCGAGCCGCTGCGGACGCTGTTCAAGGACGAGGTGCGCGCGCTCGGCGCCGAGCTCGGCCTGCCCGAGGCGATGGTGCAGCGGCACCCGTTCCCGGGTCCGGGTCTCGCGATCCGGATCATCGGCGCGGTGGACCGTGACCGGCTGGACATCCTGCGGTCGGCCGACCTGATCGCCCGCGAGGAGCTGACCGAGGCCGGCCTGGACCGCGATGTCTGGCAGTTCCCGGTGGTGCTCCTCGCCGACGTGCGCAGCGTCGGCGTCCAGGGCGACGGCCGCACCTACGGTCACCCGGTGGTGCTCCGCCCGGTCTCCAGCGAGGACGCCATGACCGCCGACTGGTCGCGCCTTCCGTACGACGTGATCGCCAAGATTTCCAACCGGATCACGAACGAGGTCCGCGAGGTGAACAGGGTTGTTCTGGACGTCACGAGCAAGCCGCCGGGCACTATCGAGTGGGAGTGACGCTCCGTAGTGGATCAATAGCTCAGGGCGGGTAAAATCGCCCTGAGCTGCGATTACGCACCGCTATCCCACTGTCAGGAACCCGACAGAAGTTCTTGAGAGGTAACATATTCCGGGCAGAATTGCCGCCCGTGACCCCCGCACTGGAACCGCTCCGCAGGATCGCCGCCTACGCCGTCGCTCGCGACGACGAGGGCCGCGTCCTCCTGGTCCGGGCTTCGTCCAAATCCGGCACCCCCGGAGTCTGGTCGTTGCCCGGCGGCGCCGTTGATCACGGCGAAGACCCCAATCACACCGTTGTTCGCGAGACGGCGGCGGAGACCGGGCTCTCGGTCGCCGTCACCGGGTTGCACGACGTCCTCGCCGACATGCGCTCCATGCCGCACCGAGGCGTCACCATCCACACCGACCGCCTGATCTATTCGGTGTCGGTGCGTGGTGGCAACCTGATCGACCGGGTCGGCCACCCCACCGACCTGGCGCGCTGGCACACGCTGGAAGAGGCCGGGCGGCTCAAGCTCCGGCCGTTCGCCGCCGATGCGCTCGGGCTACCGGCCGCCTCCGCGGACCTGCGTCCCGACGTGCCGCCGACGTTCCCGTCGTTCTACGCGTACGAAGGGCCGGACGGGCTGCACCGGGCGCAGCGCTTCGCCGCGTACGCGATCGCGACCGATCCGTACGAGAACCTGCTTCTCACTCGGATCTCGCCCGGATATCCGGGTGCCGGCTGCTGGCACCTGCCCGGCGGCGGCACCGATTACGGCGAGCAGCCGGGCGCCGCGCTCATCCGTGAGCTGGTCGAGGAGACCGGTCAGGAGGGCCGGCTCATCGAGCTGCTCGGCGTGGCCAGCCACCGCGACGCCGCCTCGCTCGGCCCGGAGGGTTACCCGATCGACTGGCACGGTGTCCGCGCCTTCTACCGGGTCGTCGTCGACCACCCCACCGAGGTCACCATCCACGACGTGGGTGGCTCGACCGACGAGGCCAGGTGGATGCCGCTCAAGGAGGTGGCCGAGCTCGCCGCCGAGCAGCTCACCGAGGTCACCGCGGACGCGCTCCGGGCCGCACGGCTGATCTAGTCCTCTAGTGTTCGTCCGGTGAAGATCAGGAGAAGGGCGGCGGCGTACGGCGTCTGCCGCGACACCGGCGGCCGGGTGCTGCTGACCCGTGGCTCGGACGCCTCCGCGTTCCCGGGCCTCTGGTCGCTGCCCGGCGGTGGCATTGATCACGGTGAGCACCCGGACGACACCGTCGTCCGGGAGTTCGCCGAGGAGAGCGGCCTTGCGGTACGGATCGCCGGGGTGCGTTCCGCCACCGCCGACCTGGCCCGGCTGCCCGACGACTCGATCGAGCACACCGACCGGATCATCTACGACGTCGAGGTGATCGGCGGGGAGTTGCGGCCCGAGGCGGACGGCACCAGTGACCTGGCGGCGTGGGTGGCCCCGGATGATGTGCCGTTGCTGCCGTTTACGGCGGATGTCCTCGGCGTCCCTTTCGAGGCTTATGTCGTTGATCTGCCGGTTATGTCCCGCGAGAGGCCGCCGGGCCCGGTGCAGCGTTTCGGCGCCTACGCCCTGGCGAGTGACCCGGACGGGCGGATCCTGCTGACCCGGATCTCCGACGGGTACCCGGGCGGGGGACTGTGGCACCTGCCCGGCGGCGGCACCGACCTCGGTGAGACCCCCGAGCAGGGCCTGGCCCGCGAGCTGTTCGAGGAGACGTCGCAACGTGGGCGTGTCGTCGGTCTCCTGGGCACCTCGCATCGATACGACCCGTCCGCGCTCGGACCCGAGGGCGTACCGATCGACTGGCATGTGATCAGAGTGTTGTACGAGGTCAGAGTGGACGAACCCACCGCCGCCGCGGTCACCGAGGGTGCCGGCGGCTCGACCTCCGAGGCCGCCTGGTTCACCCCGGATCAGGTCGCCGGACTGTCTCTCACCGAACTGTCACGGGATGCGCTGGCCCGGAAGGGCTAAAATCAAGGGCACGGAAGGTTGAGGGAGTGTCCTCCGGCAGTCGCGGGGGATGAAACCGTCGGCTGTCGGCGTTGTACTCCAGGATCAGTCGCCACTCGCCAAGGCCGTTCCGCTGTGCGATGGTGTAACCCGCAATTTCGCCGGTCACCGGTGGAACACCTGAACTCCATGGAGGAAGAGCGTGCCGAGTACCCCTTGGCGCCGGCGCCGATCGACGGATAGTCCCCGTCCGGCCGGGCGTCGCTGGACTGGCCGGCTGCGCCGGGGCGGGTCTCTCGCGCGGCAAGCCCTGATGGTTCGGGTGGGCCGCCGCTCCGCCGACACCGGTCGCGCCGCGACCGCGACCCGCGCCGAGGTGCTCTACACCCCGGCCGAGCCGGTGCGGACCCTCGTTGTTCCGGTGCCCGTCACGGTCACCGCCCCCGAGCCGGAGCCTGACTCGATCTCGCTGCTTCCCGGAGAGCACACGCTCTCCCGCAAGGCGAGCTTCGCGCTCGTCAACGCCTGCACCCTGTCCAGCCTGGGCCTCGGCCTCCTGGCGATCTTCCTGGCCATGGACGGCGACGTCCGGATCGCGGCTGCCTGCCTCGTCGCCTGCGTCGTGTTCGACGGCCTGGACGGCGCTCTCGCCCGCAAGCTGGGTGTCTCCAGCCCGTTTGGCGCCCAGATGGACTCGCTGGCCGACATGTGCTCGTTTGGCCTGGCCGCGCCCGTCGTGGTCTACGCCTCGCTGGCCGACTCGGTTCCGCCGGTCGCCGCCGGCATCGCCAGCGCGTTCGTGGCCGGTTGCGCCGCGATCCGCCTGGCCCGCTTCAACGTCTCGCCGAAAGACGGCCGCTTCTTCAGCGGCGTCCCGACCACGATGGCCGCCGCAGTGCTGGCGCTCACCGTGCTGATCGGGCTCGACGAGCTGCCCGGCATGGCCCTGGTCGGCGGTGTGACGCTGCTCGCCTTCGCGATGGTGTCGAGCTTCCCTTACGCGAAACTCGCCCGGATCGTGAAGCTGCCGCCGTGGCTCCTGCTGCTGCCGGTCGTCGGCGCGCTGATCGAGCCGCGGATGGCGTTCGTGCTGATCGTGGCGACGTACCTGGCCAGCGGCCCGGTCCTGTGGATGCGCGCCAAGCGGGTCTGATCTTCTCCGCATAGAAAAAACCGCCTCCCCTGACTCAGGGGAGGCGGTTTTTTCTTGGGCTTACTTCCAGCGGGCGATCACGGTCGAGCCGCCGACCACGCGCTCGTTGACGCTGACCAGCGACTCCGCCTTGTCGGCCGGCAGGTAGATGTCGGTCCGCGAGCCGAACCGGATCAGGCCGTACCGCTCGCCCTTGGCCAGCAGCGTGCCGACCGGTGCGCGCTGCACGATGCGGCGGGCGATCAGACCGGTCCGCTGCGCCACCACGACCGTGCCGTTCTCGGTGTCGAGAACCGTGTACGCGGCCACGTTGTGCTCGGCTGCGGCGGTCATCGCGTTCGCGTACCCGCCCTCCTCGACGAAGTAGTCGGCCACCCGGCCGGCCACCGGCGCGCGGTTCACGTGCACGTCGAGAACGGACAGGAAGACCGCGATGCGCAGGAACTCGCCGGGCCCGAACCGCTCGTCGTGCATCCGCTCCACCGACAGCACCTTGCCGTCGGCGGACGCGACCACGGCGGACGCGTCGGTCGGCACGTCACGCTCCGGGTCCCGGAAGAACGCGGCGACCGGCGCTGCGGCGATCGCCGGCAGCAGCCAGAGCTTTGATTTCGGCCGGGCGCGACGGGCGAGGACGGCCAGGCCGAGCGCGATGCCGGCGGCGGCCACGCCGTTGGAGTCGATGTGCATCGTCCGGGTGACCGGCACGCTCGACGTGCGGTAAGCGGGCGCGAGGGTCGCCGCGGCCGACACGTCGGCCGGCGAGAAGCGGAACTTGTGCACGCGCAGCGGCGGCTGGTTGCGCACCACCAGGTCGGAGCCGACACCGAAGAGAGCGCCCTGGCGGAAGAGCTCCGCGGCGGCGCCTCCGGTACGGCCCGGCGCGGCCGGCGTGGCGACCGACAGCACGCCGCCGTCGGCCAGATATTTGCCGAGCCGGTCGATCAGGGTGCGGGTCTCCTCGGCGGTGCCGACGAGCGGCTCCGTGACGATGACGACGTCCGCGGGCTGCGCCTCGTCCAGCGATTCAACGATCCTCACCCGCTCGGCGACCCAGCTGCCCAGGCCGGTGATGTGACCGCGCAGCAGGTCGGCGCTGCTGTGCTCACCGGGGACGAGGGTCAGGGTGTCGCCGGGCAGAAGAGCCTCGACGGCGGCGGCCACCACGGTCGAGGCGTGGTCGGCGCCGATCAGCAGGGCGGACGCGGCCGCGTTCTGCCGGGCGAACTCGGCGGTCAGGGCACGGGCGGCCCGGGCACCCACGCCGGTTACGGGCGTGGTGGACACGGCGGGATACGGGGTCATCCAGCGAGCATATTGCCCCGCCCGCCGGTTGTTTCCCGGTGGGCGGGGCGTTGGCGTGCCGATCAGTCCTGCCGGGGCCGGGCCGGGGCGTCTTCCGGGTTTTCCTGAGCGAACTTGACGGCGGGGTCGTCCAACAGCTCCTGCACGATCGAGGCGTGCATCTCCGGGGGCAGATCGCCCGGGGTGCTGATGCTGGCCTCGGCGGCGACCGGGACCAGGACGGGCTCCTCGCGGCGGTTGGAGCGGATCGCGCCGAGCAGTCCGATCAACCCGAAAAAGATCAGGGCGCCGGCCACGATCCAGCCGACGGCGGGCAGGTGGACCGTGATCACCCGGGAGATCGCCCACCAGAAGGCGATGCCCAGGAAGATCAGGCCGAAGGTCAGGGAAACGCCATCCATGCGGTGCGGCTTCATCGGGCCACCTCCAGGTTGCCGGTGTCCAGACGCAGGTCGAGCTGGAGCTTGCCGCCGCCGGGTCCCTCGTTGCCGAGGTCGGTCACGGTCTGGTGCCCCGAGTCGGAGCTGGAACTCTCGGTGCCGAACAGCACGGTACGGATTCCGCCGCCCGAGACGTCGACTGTGGTGTCGACCTTCGGGGGGAGCAGCACCCGCAGCTGCCCGAACGTCATGTTCACCCCGGTGATCTGGTCGGCGCCGGTGAAGTCGACGTCGCGCAGATCGAGGGTGACGTTGCCGAACGTGAAGTCGTACTGATCGGCGAGCTCGGTCAGGTTCGCCGGCCGGTAGACGCTGTCGCGGAACTCGCCGCCCCAGCGCTCGGTGCCGGTGGAGACGAACAGTCCCAGGCTGGCGATCAGGGCGAGCGCGATGAGGCCGCGAGCACGGCCGAACCAGGCGCCGGCGATCAGGCCGAGGGCGATGGTGGCCAGGGCCGCCGCGAAGTACGCCGAGACCGCCACGCTCAGGCCGGCCATGTCGAGCACGGCGAGCAGGCCCATCACCACGACGACCGCGAAGAAGGTCAGGCGGCCGAGAACCGAGCGCTCTTTCGGCGGCTTCGGCGGCTTCGGGGGCTTGGGCGGGATCGGCGGCGTGGGCGGAACGGTCGCTGTCGCGTACGGGCCGTGCGGCGCGAACGGAGGACGGTATCCCTCGGCCGGCGGGGCCGGCGGGCTGAACAGCGGCGGCTCGTAACGCGGCGGGATCTCCGCCTCGGGGGCCTTCGCCACCGGCGTCTCCGGAGCAGCCGGCGGCGGCGTGAAGGCGAGCGTCGGATCCTCCGTGGGTGCCGGAGCCGGCGGCGGGGGCGGCGGGGGTGCCTGCCCCGGACTGCTGACCCCGCCACGCTTGATCAGCAGGAACGCGCCGAGGATCACGGCGGCCGCGAGCATGCTGGCCCGAGCGCCGGAATCCACGATGAACGCGAAGGTCAGCAGCGCGGCGCTGCCGAGCAGCACCACGGAGAGCGGCGCCATCCCGGAGTGGCCCTTGCCGAGCAGCGACTCGACCGGCGAGGCGGTGTCGCCCTCGGACGGGATGACGAGCCAGCCGATCAGATAGAGCAGCACGCCGGTGCCGCCGAGGATGCCGAGCACACCGAGCAGCACCCGCCACAGCATCGGGTCGGTGTTGGTGGCCCGGGCGAGTGCGCCGCAGACACCGGCGACGTATCGCCCGTTACGCGGCCGCACCAGCTGCTGGCGGGCGAAGGCGGCGCCGGCGTTGGCGAGCCACGGGGGGACGTTCGCACCATAGGGCGGAGGTTCGGTGGGCGTGGGAGAGGAAGGTGCCGTGGCGCCCTGTGGACCGGCGCCCGGCGTGGAAGGTCCGCGGGACTCGGCAGCTTCGTCGTTCATGCTTCGATCGTGCTCGACTCGTCACCCCAGTCGCTTCCGGAACCGACCCTGAGGCCACCCTGAGATCCGGGCGCCCGTTTTCCCAGGGTGGTAACCCGTGGCTCACGGCGGCAGGACGTGTGACGATCGAAGGGCAGGAAGGGAGAAGTGCGATCACCACCACCGCCGTACCTCAGCTGCGCCGGTTGTACCGGCCGCGTGACCACCGCATCGTCGCGGGTGTCGCCGCCGGACTGGCGCGCCATCTCGGCCTGCCGGTGCTGGCGGTCCGGATCGCCCTCGTGGTCCTTCTGGGCTTCAACGCTCTAGGCCTTCTTCTGTACGCCGCGTACTGGGCAGTCCTCCCGCAGGAGGCCCGCGGCGACGAGGAACCGGCCCCTCGTGATCTCTCCTCGCTGGCGCCCTTCGCCGCGATCGGCCTCGGCGTGGTGCTGCTGCAGGCCCTGGTCTTCGACGACCAGGTGGCCACCACAGCCGGCTGGATGATCGCGGTGATCGCGGTCGGCGCCGGCGTGATCTGGCACCAGTCGGACCCGAGCCGCCGCGGGGGCGACGCCGATTACAACATCGCCTCGACACCGTGGCTCGCCGCAATCGTGTCCGAGAATGATCGGCGCTCCTTCATCTTCCGCTTCATCGGCGGCGGCATCCTCGTCGCGGTCGGCCTGATCGGTGTGGTCGCGGTCTACGCTCCGGACAACTCGATCGCCGCGGTCTTCAACGGTGTGATCTTCGCGTTCGTCGGCCTGGCCGGCGTCGGCGTGGTCGTCGCGCCGCTGCTCTGGCGGACGTTCGGGCAGCTGCGCGCGGAGCGTGAGGGCCGGATCCGGGAGCAGGAGCGCGCCGAGCTGGCCGCGATGATCCACGACCAGGTGCTGCACACGCTCGCGCTGATCCAGCGCAACTCCACCGACATCAAAGAAGTCCAGCGGCTCGCCCGCGGCCAGGAGCGCAGCCTACGTAACTGGCTGTACAAACCGACCGCCTCGCCGACCGAGCGGTTCGCGGCGGCCCTGGAGCAGGCCGCGGCCGAGGTTGAGGACACCTACGCGATCACGGTGGAGACCGTGGTGGTCGGCGACACCCAGTGCGACGAACGGGTCGCGGCGCTCGTCGCGGCCGCTCGGGAGGCGCTCGTCAACGCGGCGCGTCATGCTGGTGTGCAGACCGTCTCCCTCTACGCCGAGGTGGAGGAGGACGAGCTGAGTGTCTTCGTCCGGGATCGCGGCGCCGGCTTCGAGCTGGACGGCGTGGCGGAGACACGGCACGGCGTCCGGGGGTCGATCATCGGGCGAATGCAACGCCACGGCGGGCGCGCCGAGATCCGCAGCGCGCCCGGCGACGGTACCGAGGTGCGGCTCATGCTCTCCGTTTCCAGAGAGAGCGTGACCGCTGGTAAGGAGCAGGCACGATGACCGAGCCCGTGGAGCCCACCGAGCTTGCCGGCGAGACAAGCAGGCTGACCGTCTTCCTCGTCGACGACCATGCGATGTTCCGTGCCGGGGTGCGCGCCGAGCTCGGCGCGCACGTCGACGTGGTGGGTGAGGCGAGCACGGTGGCCGAGGCGATCAGCCGGATCCAGACGATCCGCCCCGATGTGGTCCTGCTCGACGTGCACATGCCGGACGGCGGTGGCCGCGCGGTGCTGGAGACGATTCGGCGTACCCATCCTCAGGTCCGCTTCCTGGCGCTGTCGGTCTCCGACGCGGCCGAGGACGTGATCGGCCTGATCCGGGCCGGCGCGCGTGGTTACGTGACGAAGACCATCTCGCCGGACGAGCTGGCCGCTGCGGTCCGCCGGGTCGCTGACGGTGACGCGGTGTTCAGCCCGAGGCTGGCCGGTTTCGTGCTGGACGCGTTCGCCTCCCGGCCCGACGTGCCGGTCGCCGACCCCGAGCTGGACCAGCTGACCAACCGCGAGCGCGAGGTTCTGCGACTGCTCGCACGGGGTTACGCATACAAGGAGATCGCTAAAGAGTTGTTCATCTCCATCAAGACCGTGGAGACGCACGTCTCCAACGTGCTTCGGAAGCTTCAGATGAGCAACCGCTACGAGCTGTCACGATGGGCCGCCGACCGGCGCCTGGTCTGACCTCCGCCTCCCGTCGCCGAACTTCAACCGTTTCGCCGCTCTGGGTATCCGAGCGGACACGTGCGGACGTACGCGCAGCTCAGGCCGGTCGAATCCGGCGAAAGAACGATCTTTGGGTCTGCGTACGGACGTAAACGGCTAATATCGGCTTGATAACGGCGCTCATTGGTTTCCGTGCCTCTGTGTCACAGTGGCAGCTACTCACACAACCCCTCGTGAGCGCCCCTGAAGGAGGCACTCCCATGCTTGGGAAAAGCCCATGGAAGATGGCGGTCGGAGCGACCGCCATCGCCTTGTTGGCCGCCGGTTGCGGTAGCGGTGACTCAGACGAGTCGTCCGGTACTTCCAATACTGTGGTTATCGGAATCGCCGAGCCCCAGCACCTGATCCCGTCGAACACGACGGAGTCGAACGGTGCTGAGGTTCTGAACTCGCTGTTCTACCCGCTGGTCGACTTCGACGCCAAGAACAACCCGACCCCGGTCGCGGCCGAGTCGATCACGGCGGACAAGACCAACACGACCTGGACCGTGAAGTTGAAGCCTGGCTTCACCTTCCACAACGGCGAGCCGGTCATCGCACAGAACTACGTCGACGCCTGGAACTACGGCGCCTACGGTCCGAACGGTCAGGGCGGTTCCTACTTCTTCTCGAGCATCGCCGGCTACGCCGACCTGCAGAGCGAAGACCCGGACGGCGAAGAGGGCCCCAAGACGGCCCCCGACCCCAAGGCCAAGAAGCTCACCGGTCTGAAGGCCGTTGACGACAGCACCCTCGAGATCAAGCTCGCGGCGCCGTTCGCCAGCTTCGCCTCGCTGCTGGGCTACACCGTCTTCTACCCGCTGCCGAAGGCCGCCTTCTCCGCTGACGGCGTTCTCGCCGAGGGCTTCGAAGACGCCGTGATCGGTAACGGCCCCTTCAAGATCAAGGGCAAGTGGGAGCACGACGCCCAGATCGTCGTCGAGAAGGTCGCCGACTTCAAGGGCCAGGTCCCGAAGGTCGACGGCATCACCTGGAAGATCTACCAGGACGACGCCGCTCAGTACGCTGACCTCGTCGCGGGCAACCTCGACGTGCAGACGCAGATCCCGATCGAGAGCCTCGCGTCGGCTTCCGCCGACCTCGGCGACCGGTTCCAGAAGTCCCCGAACTCCGCCTTCCAGTTCGTCGGTTTCCCGACGTTCCAGAAGGAGTTCCAGGACGTCCGGGTGCGTCAGGCCATCTCCATGGCGATCAACCGCCAGGAGATCACGGACCAGGTCTTCCTCGGTTCGCAGACGCCGGCTACCTCGTTCGTTTCCCCGGTGGTCGCGGGTTACCGCGAGAACACCTGTGGCAAGAACTGCGAGTACAACCCGACTGAGGCCAAGACGCTCTACACCGAGGCCAAGGGCCCGGCCGAGCTGAAGATCACGTACAACGCTGACGGCCCGCACAAGGCGTGGGTTGACGCGACGTGCAACCAGATCAAGGCTTCGCTCGGCGTGAACTGCACCGGTGTTGGCGAGCCCAAGTTCGCTGACCTGCTGACCAAGGTCGAGAAGAAGGAGCCGGTTGGCCTCATTCGTCTCGGCTGGCTGATGGACTACCCGCTGATGGAGAACTACCTCGGCCCGCTGTACGCGACCGACGGTTCCTCCAACTACTACGGGTACAGCAACACCGCCTTCGACGACCTGGTCGCCGCGGGTCGCTCGGCCGCCACTCCGGAGGAGGCCATCGCGAAGTGGCAGGCAGCTGAGGATATCCTCGCGAAGGACATGCCGGTGATCCCGCTGCGCAACGGTCAGAACGTCTTCGGCTTCTCGGAGAAGGTCACGAACGTGAACGTCGACCTCTTCCAGAAGGTGAACCTGTACGAGATCGAAGTAGTCAGCTGATTTAACCGCTTGAACGGTGGTGGCGTCACGGAGCATGTGAAACCGTGGCGCCACCGCTGCGTTAGCCTGCGTTAACCCCAACCTCCTCGTCGCCGTGCTCACGAGGCCGGCGCTCTTCCGCGGAAGAGGCTAGAACCCGTATGTTCCGCTACATCGTGCGGCGCCTACTGCAGATGGTCCTGACATTCTTCGGGGCTACATTTGTGGTTTTCGCGCTGACGTTCGCCAACCAGGACGACCCCCTCCAGGCGTTGGCGGGCGAACGCCCCATCACTGAGAGTCAGCGTCTTGCGCTGACCGAGCGTTACCACCTCAACGAGAGCTTCCTCACTCAGTACTGGTACTACATGAAGGGCCTGCTCACCGGTGACCTCGGTACGTCGCTGACGGGTCAGAAGATCTCGGCCATGCTCGCCAACGCGTGGCCGGTGACGGTGAAGCTGGCGCTGCTGGCGATCGTCATCGCGGCCACCATCGCGGTCACCGCGGGCGTCTACTCCGCGATCAAGCGGGGCGGTCTCTTCGACAACGTCACGCTGATCGCGACGCTGGTCGTCCTGGCGATGCCGATCGTCGTGCTCGCGCCCCTGGCGCAGCTGATCTTCGGTATCAAGCTGGGCTGGTTCCCGCCGACCGCGACCCGGGACGCCTCACTCTGGGACCTGCTGCTGCCGGCCCTGGTGCTGGGCAGTCTCGTCATCGCCACCGAGCTGCGGGTCACCCGTACCTCGGTCGTCGAGAATCTTCGTGCCGACTACGTGCGTACGGCGCGGGCCAAGGGCCTGACACGCCGGCGCGTCATCTGGGTGCACGTGCTGCGCAACTCGCTGATCCCGGTCGTGACGCTCATCGGCGTTGACCTGGGTGGCCTGATGTCCGGCGCCATCGTGACCGAGAAGATCTTCAACATCCCCGGCGTCGGCTTCAACATCGCCCGCGCGATCACGACCGAGGACGGCCCGCTCGTGGTCGGCTTCGTCAGCGTGCTGGTGATCATCTTCTTGGTCGTGAACCTTCTCGTCGACCTGTTGTACGCCGCCCTCGACCCCAGGATCCGCTATGAGTGACCCCAACGCCATCACCGCCGTCGAGGCGCCCTCGCTACAACCCGCGGGCCCTCGTGGACGGCGGGGTAAGTCGTCCGACAAGCCACGAAGCCTTGCCGGTGACGCCTGGATCGACCTCCGCCGGAACAAGATCTTCTGGGTGTCGGTCGTCCTGGTGGCCGTCATTCTGCTGATGGCGGCCTGGCCCACGCTCTTCACGTCGGCCGACCCGCGCGCCTGCACGCTGGCCAACCAGCACGGCGGCGCCACCGGCACCGCGTACTTCGGGTACGACTTCCAGGGCTGTGACGTCTTCGCGAAGACCGTCTACGGCGCCCGGAACTCGATCATCGTCGGGATCATGTCGACGCTGCTCGCCGGCGTGATCGGCCTGTTCTTCGGGCTTGCCGCCGGTTACTTCGGCGGCTGGGTCGACGCGGTCCTGTCCCGTGGTGTCGACATCATGCTCGGCATCCCGTTCCTGCTCGGCGCGATCGTGCTGTCGAACCGTCTGGTCACCGAGAAGTCGGACGGTGTGCTGGCGGTGACGCTCACGCTCGGCCTGCTCACCTGGACCTCGGCTGCCCGGGTGATGCGTTCCGCGGTGATCGCGTCGAAGAACCAGGACTACGTGGCGGCCGGCCGGATGCTCGGGGCAACCCCGTACCGGCTCATGGCGCGGCACATCCTGCCGAACTCGATCGCATCCTTCATCGTGGTGCTCACGATCCTGCTGGGTACGAACATCGCCAGCGAGGCGACCCTGTCGTTCCTCGGCGTCGGCCTGAAGAACGACGCGATCAGCTGGGGCATCTCGATCTCGGAGGCTTCGCCGTACGCTCGAGTGGCGACCGAACCGCTGGTCTGGCCGTCGATTTTCCTCGCCGCCACCGTGCTGGCCTTCATCATGCTGGGCGACGCCATCCGCGACGCCTTCGACCCGAAGTTGCGGTGACCCTGTGACTGATATCAAGGCGCAAATGGACGTCGTACCCGGCGTTGATCCGCGCGCACCTCTTCTTGAGGTGACCGACCTGCACGTCGAGTTCCGCACCCAGTACGGCGTCGCCAAGGCCGTCAACGGCGCGAACTTCTGGCTCTCCCCGGGCGAGACCCTCGCGATCCTGGGTGAGTCGGGCTGTGGCAAGTCCGTGACCGCTCAGGCGATCATGGGCATCCTGGAGAGCCCTCCCGGATACATCACCAAGGGTTCGATCATGTACCGCGGTGTCGACCTGCTCGGCATCCCGGAAGAGCAGCGCCGCAAGGTGCGCGCCAACCGGATCGCGATGATCTTCCAGGACGCACTCTCCGCGCTGAACCCGGTCTACACGGTCGGATTCCAGCTCGCCGAGCTGTTCCGCATGCACCGCGGCATGTCCCGGGCGGAGGCCAAGCGGCGCTCCATCGAGCTGCTCGACCAGGTCAAGATCCCGGGTGCGAAGGACCGGATCAACGACTACCCGCACCAGTTCTCCGGCGGTATGCGCCAGCGCGTCATGATCGCCATGGCGCTCGCGCTCGACCCCGAGGTGCTGATCGCCGACGAGCCCACCACGGCGCTCGACGTCACCGTGCAGGCGCAGATCATGGGCCTGCTGGCGGACCTGCAGAAGCAGCGCAACATGGGCCTCATCCTGATCACGCACGACATGGGCGTGGTCGCCGACGTGGCCGACCGGATCTCCGTGATGTACGCGGGCAAGGTCGTCGAAGAGGCGCCGGTCTACGACATCTACGCGCGTCCGGCACACCCGTACACCCGTGCCCTGCTCGAGTCGATTCCTCGCCTCGACATGAAGGGTCAGCAGCTCAACGTCATCCGCGGCCTGCCGCCGGCGTTGACCGACGTCCCGCGTGGATGTGCGTTCAACCCCCGCTGCCGGTACGCGAAGGACGCGTGCCGCCAGGACCCGGCGCCGCCGGCCTACTCGGTCGCGCCGCACCGTACCGCCCGCTGCCACTTCTTCCGGGAGGTCCTCGGTGAGTGACGTCGTTCTCGAGACCAAGAATCTCGTCAAGCACTTCCCGATCACGCAGGGCATCGTCTTCAAGACGAAGGTCGGCGCGGTCCGCGCGGTCGACGGCGTCGACATCCAGCTTCGCCGCGGCGAGACGCTGGGCGTCGTCGGCGAGTCCGGCTGTGGCAAGTCGACGCTGGCGAAACTGCTGGTCGGCCTGGACAAGCCGACCTCCGGCTCGATCATGGTCCGCGGTCAGGACATGGTCCGGCTGAAGGGCAACGAGCTTCGCCGGGCCCGTCGCAACATCCAGATGGTGCTCCAGGACCCGTACACGTCGCTGAACCCGCGCATGACGGTCGGCGACATCATCGGTGAGCCGTACGAGATCCACCCCGAGGTCGTACCGAAAAAGGGCCGGCAGCGCGCTGTGCAGGACCTTCTCGACACGGTCGGTCTGAACCCGGACCACATCAACCGGTACCCGCACCAGTTCTCCGGCGGCCAGCGCCAGCGCATCGGCATCGCCCGCGCGCTTGCTCTCAAGCCCGAGATCATCGTCTGCGACGAGCCGGTCTCCGCGCTCGACGTGTCGATCCAGGCCCAGGTCATCAACCTGCTGGAGCGGTTGCAGGACGAGTTCGGCCTGTCCTACATCTTCATCGCGCACGACCTGTCGGTGGTCAGGCACATCTCCGACCGCGTCGCCGTGATGTACCTGGGACGGATCGTGGAGCACGGTTACGACCGCGAGATCTACGAGCAGCCGACCCACCCGTACACCCAGGCGCTGCTCTCCGCGGTGCCGGTCCCGGACCCGCGCCTGCGCGGCCACCGCGACCAGATCGTTCTCGAAGGCGACGTGCCCTCACCGGCCAACCCGCCGTCAGGTTGCCGCTTCCGGACCCGCTGCTGGAAGGCGCAGGACATCTGCTCCCAGCAGGACCCGGTGCTGCAACTCCGCGACCGCTCGCCCCACCCGAGCGCCTGCCACTTCGCCGAAATCCGCGACGTGGTCCACGGTCGCTGACCGAAAATGACAACGGCGGCGGTCCAGCTCTCTGGACCGCCGCCGAGTCTTTTTAAGATCAAATTCCGGTCGCACCGGGGTGGTGGGTACAGACCGCCGCTCCCGCCGAGGGCCCGGCACCGGCCGCTGGCCGCTACGCGTCCATCCCGCGCCCAGCCACCGCGCGACCTGAGCAAGCGGTAGCGCTCCTTTTCCTATCACCCCAGCCCCCAAAACCCCGCAACCCCAAGCCCTCCGCCCAAGTGCCGTGTCGAGTGGGGGTGCGTTTCGAACCGAAAGTCGACACGCGTTCCGGGGGCGGCTGGCCTGTGTCGATTTAGGGTGCGATTCGCGCCCGAAGTCGACACGGGATTCGGGCGCGAGCTCCGGCTCCGGCTTTGGTTGTGGCTGGCGAGGCACTGGCCGAGACGGGGGCGCATGCAAGCGGCCAGCAGCGTAGATGAGGGCGCACGTTACCCCTGCGTGTGCTCCCATCTCGGCTATAGCGCTGATGAAGTCGCACCGAGCCACTACGTGCGACCTGATCTCGCCAATCGCCTCGATCTGTGCGACCTCATCTCGCCGATCACGGCATACGTGCGATCTAGTCCAGACCGAGCGCGGCGCTGGCGTCGGGCTTGAACCCGGACAGGCGCTTTGACGCCCACACGGGCCGGCGCCGGCGCGATGAACGCACCCAAAAGCCGTTCCCAGGGGCGGTGAACGGACGCAAAACCTGTTCGCGTCCGTTCACCGCCGCCATGGGCCGACCACCGGTCGACTTTGGCGGCAACACGTGCGATTCAAACCCGAACTCAACACGGAGGACGCCTGTACTCGTGGTGTGTCGAGTTGGGGTGTGGAGCGCGCCCCAACTCGACACGGGAGTGGGCTTTCGTCGGCCTGTGTTGGGTTGGGGTGTGGAGCGCGCCCGAAGTCGACACGGCTGCTGGTGCGTGTCGAGTTCGGGCTGCGAGAGCTGGTGGTTACAGGGGGCCGCGGCCTGAGCGCAGGAGCAGGAGGGCTACCTGGGTGCCATCGGGGCCCAGGGCGCTGCGGAAGCGTTCGACGATCTCGCGTTCGCGGGCCAGGACGAGGCGGGTGCCGCCGCTGGCCATGCGGGTCTTGCCGACTTCCTGGGAGAGGCTCGCGCGCTCCAGCCAGAGGTCGATGATCGCCTGGTCGATAGCGTCGATGCGCTCACGCTTCGCACGGATCGCCGCAGCGGCAGGCGCCGCGCCGGCGCCGGTCTTCTGGTCAAGGTCCTCGCCGGTGACTTGGCCGGCGGTCGGGCCGCTTTCCCGGCTAGCGGTCGGGCCGCTCTGCTCGCCGGCAGTCGGGGCGCTTTCCTCGCCGGCGGTCGGGGCGCTTTGATTGCCGGCAGTCGGGGCGCTTTCCTCGCCGGCCGTTTCGGCGCTTTGCTGGTCCACCGTCTCGGCGGTCATGTCGTGCTCCTCGGGTGCTCGCGCCCCGGTCGACCCGGCCCGGGCAGCAGCAAGCCCCGAGCTGGAAGGCCCGGGGCTTGATGTAGGTCTGTGGATCAGACGCGACCTACGGCTGCCGGACTTCCGGTGCCGTAGTAAAAAAATCGCGCCCGCTGGATCACGAGCCGAGTATGCCCCCGCCGCGGACCAGCCCGCAAGGAAACCGCCCGAACCGTGGGACACCGTGCTCCGGGCGTACCGAAAGGGGAGCTGGAAGCGAGCCGCCCAGCGCGACCAGAGGCACACGGTGGGCCGGAGGCCCGCCGGGACGAGGGCACACGGTGGGCTTTCGTGGCCGGGGGATGAGGGCACACGGTGGGCTTTTGTGGTCGGGGGATGGGAACCCACCGTGGGCTCCCATCCCCGTTGGTCAGGACGTGGTGCTGATGCGGTTGGCCGGGCCGGGGGCGATCGGGCCGGTGGCGAGGTACGCCACGAGGGCGTCCACGTCGAAGCCCGGAGCGGTGACCCGGCCGGTGCCCTGGGCGAGGTAGCTGAAGCCGTCGCCGCCGTTGGCCAGGAAGTCGTTCGTGGTGACCAGGTAGCTGGCGGCGGGGTCGATCGGCACGCTGTTGAGGGCTAGGTTGCTGATCTTTGAGCCGGGGGCGGCCGAGGCGCTCCAGGTGTAGGTCAGGCCGGCTGACACCTGGAGGATGCGCTGGGCGGTCTGGCCGCTGAAGCCGATGAACTGCTGCTCCAGCACGTTCTTGATCTGCGCGCCGGTGAAGGTCTGTGTGACCACCAGGTTGTTGAACGGCTGGACGGTGAACGCCTCGCCGTAGGTGACCTGGCCGTACGCCTCACCGGACGTCTGGTCGGCGTCCAGGTCGGCGCGGATGCCGCCCGGGTTCATCAGGGCGATCTGTGCTCCGCCGGCGGACGTGTACGCCAGCTGCGCGTCGGCGATCACGTCACCGAGCGGGCTCTCGCCGGCCGGGGTGGTGGTCCGGACGATGTCCGCGCTGATGCTGCCGACGATCTTGTTGGCGATCGGGGCGACCGCGGTGCGGTACTTGTCGGCCACCTTCTTGGCGGCAGCGTCGACGGTGTCCGGGTTGCGCAGGTACGCCCCGGCCGCGTCACGCAGCCAGCCACCCTTGCCGTCCGGGACGCCGTTCTCGACGATCACGTTTTTCGCGGTGATCTCGGTGAACCGGCCGGTCCGCTTGTCCAGCGAGTAGTCGATGTCGGTCACGATCTGGCCGTTGGTGCCGGCGCTGGTGACGACCGTGTCGGCGCCCTTGCTGTTCGGCAGCTTGCACGAGTAGAAGCGGTGCGTGTGCCCGGAGATGACGATGCTGATCTCGGGGTTGAGGCCCGCGACGATCGGCACGATCGGCCCGGTGAAGCCGGTGCAGTCGGAGACACCCGGCGTCGGGGTGGCGCTGCCCTGCGAACCGCCCTCGTGCAGGAGCAGCACCTGCGCCTTCACGCCGAAGAGCTTGAGCAGGTTGCTCCACTTGTTCGCGGTCTCGACCTCGTCGGTGAAACGCACGTTCTGGATGCCGGCCGGGTTGACGATGCCGGGGGTGCCTTCGAGGGTCATGCCGATGAAGCCGACCGGCACACCGTCGACGTACTTGATCTCGATGGGCGGCAGGATCGGCAGATTGGTCTTCTTGTCGATCGTGTTCGCCGCGAGGTAGCTGAACTTGGCGCCCCGGAAACCGTCGCCGTCCTGGCAGCCGTCGGTCGGGTGGCAGCCGCCGCGCTGGATGCGCAGGAGCTCGGTCACGCCCTCGTCGAACTCGTGGTTGCCGACCGAGCTGACCTGCAACCCGATCTCGTTCATCAACTCGATCGTCGGTTCGTCGTGGAACGCGGCGCTGACCAGCGGCGTCGCGCCGATCAGGTCACCGGCGCCGGCCGTGATCGTCTGACGGCCCTCGGTCTTCGCCTCGGCGCGCAGCTTCTTCAGCCAGGTCGCGAGGTATTCCACCCCGCCGGCCGGTGTGCTGGTGCCGCTCGCGTTCACCACCGCGCCGCTGCCGGTCGGTGGGTCGATCGCGCCGTGGAAGTCGTTATAGCTCAGGAACTGACCCTTTACGACCTTCCCCTTGGGTACGCCGAACGAGGCGGAAACCGGGTTGAACTCGGCCGGAGGAGCAGCGACCGCGACCGGGGCGGCCGGCAGCGCAGCAAGCGTGGCGACGGCAGCCAGTGCGGCAGCCGGTAGGGCGAGACGCAACCGTTTCAATGGGTCCCCCGATCGGAGTGATTTTTTCGCCGACCTGGACAGCCTGGTGGATCAGTTGATTCATCGCCACCACTTCGCGGTGACAAATAGATTGCTTGCGACCGATGCGACGGGCGGGTCGGCGGAGAATTCTTGTCGGGGGGTCGGCATACACTTGCTCCCGCGATGCGACCTTCCTCAGAACCTGCCGAAACCCTGTTCTCCATGCCTGCTGGGCGGGTGCCGGATGGGCCCGCCGTGCGGGCGCCGGAGAAGCCTGCCCAGGCTGCCCAGACGCCGGTCAGGCCGGCCGCCCGGCCGAGCCCGCGCAGGCTCGACCCGGAGGCCCTGCTCGACGGGCTGAACGGTCCTCAGCGCGACGCCGTGACCCACTCCGGCACACCGCTGCTGATCGTGGCCGGCGCCGGCTCGGGCAAGACCCGGGTGCTGACGCACCGGATCGCGTACCTCTTGGCCGAGCGTGACGTGCATCCCGGGGAGATCATCGCGATCACCTTCACCAACAAGGCCGCCGGCGAGATGAAAGAGCGGGTGGCCGAGCTGGTCGGCCCGCGCGCCCGGCTCATGTGGGTGTCCACGTTCCACTCGGCGTGTGTGCGGATCCTGCGTGCCGAGCACGAGCACGTGGGTCTGAAAAGCACGTTCTCGATCTACGACGCTGACGACTCGCGCCGCCTCATGCAGCTCGTCGCCCGCGAGCTCGACCTGGACCCGAAGCGGTACACCGCCCGTGGCCTGGCCGCTCAGGTGTCCAACCTGAAAAACGAGCTGACCGACCCGCAGGAGTTCAAGGCCAAGGCGACCGGGCCCAACGAGCGGGCCGTCGCCGAGGCGTACGAGCTTTATCAGCGCCGTCTGGGCGAGGCGCACGCGCTGGACTTCGACGACATCATCATGACGACGGTGCACCTGTTCCAGTCGCACCCGCTGGTGGCCGAGGCTTATCGGCGGCGGTTCCGGCACGTGCTCGTCGACGAGTACCAGGACACCAACCACGCCCAATACACGCTGATCCGCGAGCTGGTCGGTCTCGACCAGGCGGCCGAGCTGCCGCCGTCCGAGCTCTGCGTGGTCGGTGACGCCGACCAGTCGATCTACGCGTTCCGCGGCGCGACCATTCGCAACATCCTGGAGTTCGAGCGCGACTACCCGGACGCCCGGACCATCCTGCTGGAGCAGAACTACCGCTCGACGCAGACGATCCTCTCCGCGGCGAACGCGGTGATCGACCGCAACACCTCCCGCAAGCCGAAACGGCTCTGGAGCGACCAGGGCGCCGGCGAGCAGATCGTCGGTTACGTGGCCGACACCGAGCACGCCGAGGCCGACTGGGTGGCCCGGGAGATCGACCGGCTCAGCGACAACCACGAGGTGCGCCCCGGCGACGTGGCGGTGTTCTACCGGACCAACGCGCAGTCGCGTGTGTTCGAGGAGGTGTTCATCCGGGTCGGCCTGCCCTACAAGGTGGTCGGCGGGGTGCGCTTCTACGAGCGTAAGGAGGTCCGGGACGCCCTGGGCTACCTGCGCGCGATCGTGAACGACGACGACACGGTCAGCATCCGCCGGGTGCTGAACACCCCTCGCCGCGGCATCGGCGATCGCGCTGAGGCCTGCGTCGAGGCGCTGTCGTCCCGCGACCGGGTCTCGTTCGGCCAGGCCCTGCGCCGGGCGAAAAGCGCGCCGGGCATCTCGACCCGGTCCGCCAACAGCATCGCCGACTTCGTCCAGCTCCTCGACGACCTGCGCGAGCTGGCGAAAACCGCCCCGCCCGAGGAGGTGCTGGAAGCGGTTCTCCAGCGCTCCGGCCTGCTCGGCGAGCTGGAGGAAAGCCTCGACCCGCAGGACCAGGGCCGGGTGGAAAACCTTCAGGAGCTGGTGAGCGTCGCCCGGGAGTACACCGAGCGCGTCGAGTCGCTGGCTGATGAGGACGAAGTTCAGGCGGCTACCCTCGCGGGCTTCCTGGAGCAGGTGGCGCTCGTCGCCGACGCCGACCAGATCCCCAGCGACGACCCCGACCACCAGGGCGTGGTCACGCTGATGACGCTGCACACGGCGAAAGGCCTGGAGTTCCCGGTGGTCTTCCTGACCGGGCTCGAGGACGGCGTCTTCCCGCACATGCGGGCGCTCGGCGACAACAGCGAGCTGGAGGAGGAGCGCCGCCTCGCCTACGTGGGGATCACCCGCGCCCGGCAGCGCCTCTACCTCTCCCGCGCGGTGACTCGCTCGGCGTGGGGCCAGCCGCAGTACAACCCGCCGTCCCGCTTCACCGACGAGATGCCTCCCGAGCTGCTGCGATGGGAGCGCACCGGAGGGTCGTACACGTCCTGGTCCGGCACCGGCGGGGGCGTGGGTGGTCGCGCTGGGGGAGACCGCCAGCGCGGTGGCGGCTTCGCCGGGGGTACGCCCAAAGCCCAGCGCATCGCCGAACGACTCGGCATCGACGCCAGCAAACTCGCCACGGCCAGCGACCTGAAATCGGTGCCGAAAGTGGAGCCCGGCGAACGGGTCAACCACCAGCGGTACGGGTTGGGCCGGGTGCTCGCGGTGGAGGGGCAGGGCCCGGGCGCCCGCGCCCAGATCGACTTCGGCGACCAGGTGATGTGGCTCGTGCTCCGGCACGCGCCGATCGAGAAGATCTAACCGGCCAGATCCAGTCGGCCAGATCTGGCCGGCACGGTTCTAGCCCGCGCAGCCGGAGATCTCGACGCCCTGGGCGTGCATCCACGCGGTTGGCTCGATCGGGTTCTTGTAGTGCCCCGCGTGCACCTCGAAGTGCAGGTGCGGGCCGGTCGAGTGCCCGGTCGAGCCTTCCAGGCCGATCCGCTCGCCGGCGTCGACCGTCTGCCCGGCGACGACCAGGACTTCGGACATGTGACCGTAATGGGTCAGGTACCCGTTGTTGTGCTGGATCAGCACGGCGTTGCCGTACCCGCCATCCGGTCCGGCGGTGACGACGACGCCCGCACCGGCGGCGACGATCGTGGTGCCGAACGCCGCGGCCAGGTCGACGCCGGCGTGCAGCCGGCCCCAGCGCGGCCCGAAGCATGAGGTGACGCCGGCCGCCGGGATCGGGTGCACCCACGCCGCGGCGCTGCTGGTGGCGGACCTGGCGATGGCGGCCTTCGCGGTGACGGCCGGGCGCTTCTTGAGCCGGACAGCGACACCGGCCGGCGCGGCCGACTCCTCGCCGAGCCGGTTGCCGAGCCCGAGCCGGTCGCCGAGCCCGAGCCGGCCGCCGTCCCCGGAACCCGCAACGGCGCTGCGCGGGAACTGCTTGCCCGGGGCCTCGTCGCCGGGCGGCGCCACGATCGGCGCTTCGACGTACGGATGTGAGGCGGTGACGTGGGCGACGGGGTTCGACACGACGGTCTGCGCGATCGGGTTGGACACGACGTTCGGCGCGGCCGAGGCGGCGACACCGGCGGCGCCCACTCCGGCGACGATGGTGGCGCTCAGCGCGGTGACCGAGAGCGCGGTACGGCCCCGGGAGGCAAAGAGCGCGGTACGGCCCCGGGAGGCGAAGAGCGCGGGAAGCGCGGGTGCGCGGTGACGGTGCAGTCGTTCCTGACGGTGCCGTCCTGACTGCTGCCCCACGCGTGTGCCTCCCGACGGACGTGACTTTTTCCTGTCACGTTTCCTGTCGGCCTGGTGAGGCTGGTTCGTGAAGCCTGGGGGAGAGTTTCTACCGGAATGCAACCGGGCTGAGTTTGATCACCGGCTTGCCGGGTAGCGATCGATATGGCGGGAAAGGTCAGGAAGCTGCTTCGGCAGCAGCGAGGCCCGCGTACACCGATTCGATCTGAAGCTTGATGTCGACGCCGCGTTCCTTGAGGAAGACGATCGGGTCGACCGGGGTGCCCTTCTCGTGGATCTCGAGGTGAAGGTGCGTCCCGTACGAGTACCCGGTGTTGCCGACCTCGGCGATGACCTGGCCCGCTTTCACCTCGTCGCCCTTTTTCACCAGCAGGCGGCGCGAGTGCGCGTAGATGATCTCGGTGCCGTCCTTCTGCAGGACGGTGATCGAGTAGCCGTAGCCGCCGTTGTAGCCGGCGCTGGTCACCGTGCCGGCGTGAACCGCCTTGTAGGGCGTCCCGTCGGCGGCGGCCAGGTCGATGCCGGCGTGCAGCTTGCCGAAGCGGACCCCGTAGGCCGAGGTGAACTGGTAGTCGTCGAGGGGCAGGAGGTAGATGTCCTCCGCCGAGACGTCGGCACTGACCTCTTCGGCGCCCTCAGACCGGTCGTTGCTCCGGGAGGCGCGGTTGGCGTCGTCGGTGCGGCTGTTCAGTGCGTCGGCCGCGATCTGCGAACTCTTGAGGTTCTGCAGGACCTCGGGGCTGACGTCTTTCGCGTCCGGGAGGTTCGAGGCGGCGCCGAGAGCGACGACACCGGCACCGACGAATGCTGACGTGACGACCGCGGCGTAACGGCTGCGGGGAGGGGTCGGAACGCGGCGACGGCCGCGATATCGATCGGGCTCAGACGACAAGCGCTGGCGCACGAACAACCCTCCGGTCAGTGGCATTGCGGCGGCATCACGCACCAGGAACAACGGTGAACGGTGGTTTGCCGGACCATCGCTTTGGAGTGAACCTGTGCGACAGCCGTGGGCCACGGTAACGAAACGGCCGCCGAGTCACAAGTCGCAGCGCCATTTTCATGACAGTTCCTGGTCAGGGTTGATCAGTGATTGTCCGAATTGGTTACCTTTCCAGGTTGGCGATATCGCGACCCTGTGTAATGGCCTGGAATGCAGAAAGTAATGTGACCCAAGGAACTATTCCGTCAGCCACCCGCCCGGGCGGACCGCTACCCCGCTCCGGCGCTGGGGGGTTACCGTTCGTTCAGGTGACCGCGGGGGCTGCCCGTACGAGGCGCTCGGCACCGGGGTCGGAGCCCGAAGGGGTCAGGATGCAAGCACGGATCAGAGTCGTGGTGGCGAAGCCCGGACTGGACGGTCACGACCGCGGCGTCAAGGTTGTGGCGCGGGCGTTGCGTGATGCCGGCATGGAAGTCGTCTACACCGGGCTGCACCAGACGCCCGAACAGGTGGTGGAGACCGCGATTCAGGAGGACGCCGACGCGATCGGTCTCTCGATTCTCTCCGGGGCGCACATGACGCTCTTCCGGAGAGTAATTGAGCTGTTGGCGGAACGTGATGCTCAGGACATCGTCGTTTTCGGCGGAGGCATCATTCCTGAGGACGACATCAAGGAATTGGAAACACTCGGCGTAGCGAAGCTATTTACTCCGGGTGCGACCACCGGATCCATCGTCGAATGGGTTCGCGCCAATGTCGCCACCCCGGTGTCCTGAGCGATAGGACCCCTGGTGGCACGGGCTGCCACCGCAAGGGGAGAGGCCGGACGCACCCCTCACACGTCCGGCCCCTCTATGCGCGATGCCCCGCCGCCACCCCTCGACCGACAGGGCATCGGCCGCTTTCCTTGCGGGCGCCTGAGCGCTCCGACATCACACTCAACGACGTCCTTCTCGGCCGGGTTACGCACGGCCGCGCGGCTTTTTTCGTTCACTCTCCCGTGCATGCCGATCTTGAGTGGATCGATCTACCGAGCCCCTGTGGACGACCTGTGGACAACGCTTCGCGAATTCTCTGTGTGCACACCGTGCACGACCTCCCCAAGCGCCCAGGAGCTGCGTTTTCGTACCTCTGGTGTGCGGTCTTGCACACCGCGCACCCGCGCGCTCACAAGGGTCCAAACGGTCGCTAGTCTGCGGATGACGACCGTTCCGTAATCCTGCGGAAGGTCGAACGATCCTCACGCTGGCGGCGCAGCTGCGACGCGCCGCGCACACAGGTCGGGACGCAACGGTGCGGCTTGCCGGCGCTTGGCGTCGCGAGCGAAAGGAGACACGTGGACCTGTTCGAGTATCAGGGGCGCGACCTGTTCGAACGGCACGGGCTGCCCGTGCTGGGCGGCGGCGTCGCCGAGACCCCGCAGGAAGCCCGGGCCATCGCTGAGCGGCTGGGCGGCAAGGTCGTCGTCAAGGCGCAGGTGAAGGTCGGTGGCCGCGGCAAGGCCGGCGGCGTGAAGCTGGCCGACGGCGCGGACGAGGCCGAGGCCCGCGCGACCGACATCCTGGGCATGGACATCAAGGGCCACACGGTCCACAAGGTGATGCTGGCCGAGACGGCCGACATCAAGGAGGAGTACTACTTCTCCTACCTGCTGGACCGGGCCAACCGGACCTTCCTCTGCATCGCCAGCGTCGCCGGCGGCATGGAGATCGAGACCGTGGCCGAGACCGACCCGGACCGGGTCGCCAAGGTCGCCATCGACGCCAGCAAGGGCGTGGACGAGGCCACGGCGCGGGAGATCGTCGCCCTCGCCAAGTTCCCGGCCGACGTCGCCGAGCAGGTCGTCGACATCGCGGTGAAGCTGTGGCAGGCCTTCGTGGCCGAGGACGCCCTGCTCGTCGAGGTCAACCCGCTGGCCAAGGTCGGCGACGGCCGCGTGCTGGCGCTCGACGCCAAGGTGACTCTGGACGAGAACGCCGGTTTCCGGCACCCCGACCACGAGGCCCTCGAGGACAAGTCCGCCGTCGACCCGATCGAGCAGGCGGCCAAGGACAAGAACCTCAACTACGTCAAGCTCGACGGCGAGGTCGGCATCATCGGCAACGGCGCGGGCCTGGTCATGTCGACCCTCGACGTGGTGGCCTACGCGGGCGAGCGGCACGGCAACGTGAAGCCCGCCAACTTCCTCGACATCGGTGGTGGCGCCAGCGCCCAGGTGATGGCGAACGGCCTGGAGATCGTCCTCGGCGACCCGGCCGTGAAGTCCGTCTTCGTCAACGTCTTCGGCGGCATCACCGCCTGTGACGCGGTCGCGAACGGCATCATCCAGGCCCTCGCCCTGCTCGCCGAGCGCGGCGAGTCCGTCACGAAGCCGCTCGTGGTCCGCCTCGACGGCAACAACGCCGAGGCCGGCCGTGCCATCCTCGATGGTGCGAACAACCCTCTCGTCGAGCGGGTGGACACGATGGACGGTGCGGCCGAGCGCGCCGCCGAGCTCGCGGCTGCGGGGAAGTGAACTAATGGCTATCTGGCTCACCAAGGAATCCAAGGTCATCGTCCAGGGCATCACCGGTGGTGAGGGCTCCAAGCACACCAAGCGGATGCTCGCCGCGGGCACCCAGGTGGTCGGCGGTGTGAACCCGCGCAAGGCGGGCACCAAGGTTGACTTCGACGGCACCGAGCTTCCGGTGTTCGCCACGGTCGCTGAGGCGATCAAGGAGACCGGCGCCGACGTATCGGTCATCTTCGTACCGCCGGCGTTCACCAAGGCCGCCGTGCTCGAAGCGATCGACGCCGAGATCCCGCTCGCCATCGTGATCACCGAGGGCGTGCCGGTGCAGGACTCGGCTGCCTTCTGGTCGTACAACGTCGCCAAGGGTGAGAAGACCCGGATCATCGGCCCGAACTGCCCGGGCATCGCCTCGCCGGGCGCGTCGAACGCCGGCATCATCCCGGCCGACATCACCCCGCAGGGCCGGATCGGCCTGGTCAGCAAGAGCGGCACGCTGACCTACCAGCTCATGTACGAGCTGCGGGAGTTCGGCTTCTCGACCGCCGTCGGCATCGGTGGCGACCCGATCATCGGTACCACGCACATCGACGCGCTGAAGGCGTTCCAGGAAGACCCGGACACCGACGCGATCGTCATGATCGGTGAGATCGGCGGCGACGCCGAGGAGCGTGCGGCCGAGTTCATCAAGGCCAACGTCACCAAGCCGGTCGTCGGTTACATCGCCGGCTTCACCGCGCCGCCCGGAAAGACGATGGGCCACGCCGGCGCCATCATCTCCGGCTCGGCCGGTACCGCCGACGCGAAGAAGACCGCTCTTGAGGCGGCCGGGGTCAAGGTCGGCAAGACGCCGAGCGAGACCGCTCGCCTCATGCGCGAGATCATGAGCTGAAGCAGCACAAATGGCGCGCCGCCGGACAGGTCGAGAAGACCCGATCGGCGGCGCGCCGCTGTTTCTGCATCGCCGGAACCGCCGCGGCGTGAAAAAGTAGTCGCGATGCCCAGCACAACCGACCGGCCTGATGGCTCGGAAGACCCGTTCGCGGTCGCCGAGGCGCTGCCGTCTGTTCTGCGGGACACCGAAGGCATGGAGATCGACCGCGACAGACCAGGCCGGAGCGCAGGGCCCGCCGAGCACGAGATCGGTGGCGACGAGGCGGAAGCCGCCGGCCGCCGGGACACCGTGATCGTCGACGACGAGCTGCTCGGCCGCCGGGACACGGTTCGCCTGCCCAGCCAGCGCCGGCCCGCCCCGCCGCCGAAACGGGCGCCGATGGCGGTGGCGGCCGCGTTCGCGACCCTCTGGGCGGCGCTGCTCAGCTATCTGCCGATCGCCGCCGTGATCGGCCTGGCTCGCACCGTCGAGGGCGCCGGCGGGCTCGGAGGCGCCGCCAAGGCCGGGCTGGCCGGCTGGCTGCTCGGGCACGGACTGCCGATCGGCACCTCGATCGGCCCGCTCGCGGTCACCCCGCTGCTGCTCACCCTTCTGATCATCTGGCGGCTCAACCGGGCCGGGCTGCACGTCACCCGCGCGGTGGGCGCCCGCCGGACCGGCTCGATCGGCAAGGCGCTGGCCGTCGCCGGTGCCATCGCTCTCGCGTACGCACTGGTGGGAGCGCTCGCGGCGGTCCTGGCCGACGGTCGCGGCACGCAGATCTCCGCCGCCCGGGCCGCGCTGCATTTCTTCGTCCTCGGCATCGCCGGGGCGCTGATCGGCTCGCTGCGCGGCACCGACGCCCTCGTCGCGCTGGCCCGGCGCTCCCCGCCGGTCCTGCGGCACGCGCTGCGGGCCGGGCTGGTCGCCGCGTTCCTCATCCTCGGCGCCGGAGCGGTCGCCGGTGGGCTCTCGGTCGCGCTCGGCGGCGGTCAGGCCGCCGAGATGATCGCGGCATATCAGACCGGCGTGGCCGGCCAGGCCGGCATCACGCTGATCAGCATCGGGTACGCGGTGAACGCCTCGGTCTGGGCGGCTGCCTACCTGCTCGGGCCGGGGTTCGCGCTCGGCACCTCGTCGGCGATCAGCATCACCGAGGTCTCGGTGGGCCCGCTGCCGATGCTGCCGCTCGTCGCCGGCCTGCCTGAGGGCCCGGTCGGCGCGGCCGGCACGGCGCTGCTGCTCCTTCCGGTGATCGCCGGCGCCGCCGCGGGCTGGCTGCTCACCCAGCGGCTGCGGCACGGGCGCGGTGACGCCCGGCGCACCACCCGGCGTGGCGGCGGTTCCGCGGACGAGCCGGCGTGGTCGCTGCTGATCGGCGCTGGTGTGCTCGCCGGCCCGGTCGCCGGACTCACGCTCGGCGTCTTCGCCTGGCTCTCCGGTGGCTCGCTGGGTGCCGGACGGCTCTCCCAGATCGGGCCGGACCCGCTCGCGATGGGTGTCGTCGGCGCGATCGTGGCCGGTGTCGCGATCGTTGTCGGCGCCGCGGTGGCCCGGATGTTCGGCCCGTCGGCCCGCCGCTGAGCTGCCCTGGAAACGGCCGGTTCCGGCTGCGGCGATAGGGTGCACAGGTGACTGACCCCGCGCCCGCCCGCCTGGTCGTCCTCATCTCCGGATCGGGCAGCAACCTGCAAGCTCTTCTCGAAGCGACGAAGGACCCGGCGTACGGCGCCGAGGTTGTCGCCGTCGGCGCGGACCGGGACGGCATCGCCGGACTCGATCACGCTAATGCCGCCGGCGTACCGGTTTTCGTGGACTCGGTGAAGGCGTACCCGACTCGCGACGACTGGGACGCGGCCCTGGCTGAGCACGTCGCCGAGCACCGGCCCGACCTGGTCATCTCGGCCGGCTTCCTCAAGCTGGTCGGCAAGAAGTTCCTGGACGCGTTCGGCGACCGGTACATCAACACGCACAATGCGCTGCTGCCGGCGTTCCCGGGCATCCACGGCCCGCGTGACGCCCTCGCGTACGGCGTCAAGATCGCCGGAGCGACGCTCTTCTTCGTCGACGCCGGCGTCGACACCGGCCCGATCATCGCCCAGGTCAGCGTTCCCGTGCTCGACGACGACACGGAAGAGACGCTCACCGAGCGGATCAAGGTGGCCGAACGAGCCCAGTTGGTGGATCACGTCGGCCGGCTGGTCCGGGACGGCTGGACCATCGAGGACAGAAAGGTACGGATCCCGTGAGCACGTCTTCCGACGAGGGACGTCGTCCGATCAAGCGGGCGCTGCTGAGCGTCTGGTACAAGGACGGCATCGTCGAACTCGCCCAGGCGCTGCACGCCGCCGGTGTGGAGATCGTTTCGACCGGTTCGACCGCTGCGACCGTGGAGAAGGCCGGCGTGCCGGTCACCCGGGTCGAGCAGCTCACCGGTTTCCCCGAGGTCCTGAGCGACCGGGTCAAGACGCTGCACCCGCGCGTGCACGCCGGTCTGCTGGCCGACCTGCGGCTCGAAGGCCACGTGCAGGAGCTGCGCGAACTCGACATCGAGCCGTTCGATCTGCTGGTCAGCAACCTCTACCCGTTCACCGAGACCGTCGCGTCCGGTGCGAGCGAAGAGGAGTGCATCGCCAAGATCGACATTGGCGGACCGGCGATGGTCCGCGCAGCCGCCAAGAACCATGCCTCTGTCGCTGTTGTCACGGCCGTTTCCGCGTACCCACTGGTCCTGGAGGCCTTGAAGGACGGCGGATTCTCGCTGACGCAGCGCAAGCTGCTGGCAGCTCGCGCGTTCGCGGACATCGCGGAGTACGACGTAGCGGTGGCGAACTGGTGTGCGACAGTGCTGGCGCCCTCGGAGTGGCCTGAGTTCGCCGGGCTCGCGCTGCGTCGGACCTCGGTTCTTCGGTACGGGGAAAACCCGCACCAGCAGGCCGCGCTGTACTCCGATGCCGAGGCGCCGGTCGGGCTCGCCCAGGCCGAGCAGCTGCACGGCAAGGAGATGTCCTACAACAACTACGTCGACGCGGACGCCGCGTGGCGCAGTGCGAACGACTTCACTCAGCCCTGTGTCGCGATCATCAAGCACGCCAACCCGTGCGGCATCGCGATCGGCGCTGACGTGGCCGAGGCGCACCGGAAAGCGCACGCGTGCGACCCGGTGTCGGCTTTCGGTGGCGTCGTCGCGGTGAACCAGCTGGTCTCCGTGGAATTGGCGCAGCAGCTCTCCGAGATCTTCACCGAGGTGATCGTCGCGCCGGCTTTCGCTCCCGAGGCGCTCGCGCTCTTCAAGGAGAAGAAGAACCTGCGCGTGCTCGTCGCGCCGGCCTGGAACCCGCCGCCCGCGGAGATCAAGCAGGTCGGTGGCGGTGTGCTGGTGCAGATGGCCGACCGGATCGACGCTTCCGGGGACGACCCGGCGAACTGGACGCTGGCCTGCGGAGACGCGGCTTCGCCTTCGGTGCTGGCCGATCTGGCGTTCGCGTGGCGGGCGATTCGTAGCGTGAAGAGCAACGCGATCCTGCTGGCGTCCGGCGAGGCGACAGTGGGTGTGGGCATGGGGCAGGTGAACCGGGTCGACTCGGCTCGCCTCGCTGTGTCGCGGGCGGGTTCGGAGCGGGCTGTGGGGAGTGTGGCGGCTTCGGATGCGTTCTTCCCGTTCCCGGATGGGCTTGAGGTGCTGATCGAGGCTGGGGTCAAGGCTGTGGTGCAGCCGGGTGGCTCGATCCGGGACAACCTGGTGATCGAGGCGGCGGAGAAGGCCGGGTTGACGGTCTATTTGACGGGTACGCGCCACTTCTACCACTGACGATCTTGTTACGTGCTCCGGCGGCGGCTCGCGGGGGTGCGCTCTGGCGGCGGCTCGGTTGTGCGAGCCGTCGCTGAGGCGTGTTTCGAGGGCTTGATTTCGTGGCTGGGCGACGGCTCGGGCGTGCGAGCCGTCGTTGGGGCACGTTATGCGGGGCTGAAAACAGGGCTGAGCTACGGCTCGCGGGTTTGGGCGGCTGGGCTACGGCTCGCGCTTGCGGGGTGGGGCCGCGTGTCTGCTGCGGCTTGCGTGTCCGCTCAGCTCGGCTATCGCGGCCGTCACCAGCCGGGCCGTTGTCGCCGGTCGCCGAAGCACGTCATCCGCGGTGAACCGGAGCACCGTCCAGCCCGCCATTCGCAGCGCGTTGAGGCGTCCCACGTCCTGGCGGAACTGGCGTTGATCACGGTGATGATCGCCGTCGTACTCCACCGCCAGCCGTAGCTCCGGCCAGGCCAGGTCGGCCCTCGCGAGCAGGCCGCCGAGGGGATCGCGTACCTCGAACTGGGCGACGGGCCGGGGTACTCCGGCATCGATGAGGATCAGCCGAAGCCGGGTTTCCATCGGTGACTCGCTGCGCGGTTCGGCCAGCGCGAGTAGCGCGCCGAGGCGAGCCGTGCCCGGCCACCCGCTCCGCTTCGCGATCATCCGCCGCAACGTTGCCGGGTCGATCAGGTGCTGGTGCAGCAGGGCGTCGAGCGCCACGAGGGCGTCGGCGCGGGCGGCGCGGCGGCCCATGTCGAAGACGGTTCGTTCCGGGGTGGTGAGCCGGAGCTCAGTTCGAACGCAAACATCGGCGGCACTGAGCCCCGTGTAATGCACGACGATCCGTGGATCCCGGCGCAACCGGATGCCACGTGGTGCGACCACGTGCACGGGGGTGGGATCCGGCGGTGACTCGCCGGTCCACAGATGTGCGGCGCTCGGCCCGCCGATCGCTGTCGTCGGCGGCAGGACCAGCATCGTCGCGGCGCACCACGCGCCGTGGTCGAGCAGGGTGTCCCGATGTGCGTAGACATCGGGGAGGAGCCGGCGCCACGAGGCGCCGGCCAGCATCGACGTGGTGATCAGCCCGGAAGCGACGACCGGCGAGCCGCGGAACGGGCCGGTTGTCAGTTCGGGCGGTACACGGGGAGAGCGCGGCACGGCCGGGAGCATGGCGGATTTCGGTGTGATCCTGTGCGAGGCCTGTGGATAACCCCGCCCTGTGGATATTGACGGTGATCCAAT
This sequence comes from Actinoplanes lutulentus, assembly GCF_003259845.1. Taxonomy (GTDB): domain Bacteria; phylum Actinomycetota; class Actinomycetes; order Mycobacteriales; family Micromonosporaceae; genus Actinoplanes; species Actinoplanes lutulentus. The sequence continues at coordinate 426,455 of NZ_QLMJ01000003.1, read as the reverse complement.
TGCGGGCTTACCGTGGGCCGCGCCGGAAAGCGCGTTCCCGCTCTCGGCAATTACGCTGGTCATTTCAACGTCGTCGACGTGCCGTGAGGATTTTCGATGAATCTGGACCGGGCAGAGCGATGAGCTTCGAACTCTTCGTCTGGCATGAGCCGGCTCCGATCAGTGCGGACGCGGCTGAGGCGAAGGTGCGTGAGGGGATCTTCCGCTCGCACCCGGCCGTGCCGAAGCTGCGCGACGAGCTGCTCCGGCACTTCCCGCCACAGGGCGTCTGGGCCGCGACGCCCGAAGAGTCGGATTCGCTGCTGGCACTCTCGTGTGTTTGGTCACGCGCCGGCGAGTTCGGCGACGCGGTCCGCACCCTGGCGGCCCGGCACGGCCTGGTCTGTTACGAGCCGGGCACCCGCCTGCTCGATCCCAACGCCCCAGCGCACGGCGCGCGCTGATCAGTGGTCCTTCTTGCCCGATTCTGTACGCACGGAGCACCCGAGTTCACCGCATGGAGCGCCTTCGTAGCCATCTCCTGGAATGGTGGAGGGGGACCGCTATGACAGGGCCGCCCGGTGATCTTCTGCGGGTGGGCAGTACGCTCGTACTGCTAAGCATGTGTTTCGGGAGAGGAGCGCCGGCCGATGGCGAAAATCAAGGTCAAAAACCCGGTCGTTGAGATCGACGGCGACGAGATGACCCGGATCATCTGGAAGCAGATCCGTGAGCAGCTGATCCTGCCGTACCTCGATGTGAACCTCGAGTACTACGACCTGTCGATCCAGTACCGCGACGAGACCGACGACCAGGTGACGATCGACTCGGCGAACGCCATCAAGCGGCACGGCGTCGGCGTCAAGTGTGCGACGATCACGCCGGACGAGGCCCGGGTGGACGAGTTCGGCCTCAAGAAGATGTGGCGGTCGCCGAACGGCACGATCCGCAACATCCTCGGCGGCGTCGTCTTCCGCGAGCCGATCATCATGAGCAACGTACCGCGCCTGGTACCGAGCTGGACCAAGCCGATCATCATCGGCCGTCACGCGCACGGTGACCAGTACAAGGCAACCGACTTCGTCGCGCCGAAGGCCGGCAAGTTCACCGTCACCTTCACGCCGGAGGACGGCTCCGAGCCGCTGGAGTTCCACGTCGCGGACTTCCCGGCCGGTGGCGTCGGCATGGCGATGTACAACTACGACGAGTCGATCCGCGACTTCGCGCGCGCCTCGTTCCGGTACGGCCTGGCCCGTAACTACCCGGTCTACCTCTCCACCAAGAACACGATCCTGAAGGCCTACGACGGCCGCTTCAAGGACCTGTTCGCGGAGATCTTCGAGACCGAGTTCGCGGACCAGTTCAAGGCCGCCGGCATCACCTACGAGCACCGCCTGATCGACGACATGGTCGCCGCCGCGATGAAGTGGGAGGGCGGCTACGTCTGGGCGTGCAAGAACTACGACGGTGACGTGCAGTCCGACACCGTGGCGCAGGGCTTCGGCTCGCTCGGCCTGATGACCTCGGTGCTGATGACCCCGGACGGCAAGACCGTCGAGGCCGAGGCCGCGCACGGCACTGTCACCCGGCACTACCGGCAGTGGCAGAAGGGCGAGAAGACCTCGACGAACCCGATCGCCTCGATCTTCGCCTGGACCGGTGGCCTCAAGCACCGCGGCAAGCTGGACGGCACCCCCGAGGTGACCGAGTTCGCCGAGACGCTGGAGCGGGTCTGCATCGAGACCGTCGAGGGCGGTCAGATGACCAAGGACCTCGCGCTGCTGATCAGCCGGGACGCCCCGTGGCTCTCGACCGACGAGTTCATGAACGCGCTCGACGAGAACCTGGCGCGCAAGCTCGGCGCCTGACAGCACACATGAAGAAGCCCGCCGGCGATGCCGGCGGGCTTTCTTTGTCGAACGACCCCTGCCAAACGCCGAAGCTAGACCGCGTCGCGCAGCATCTGGGCCGCGTTCTCCGGGACCACGTCGTTGACGAAGGCACCCATCGCGGACTCCGAGCCGGCCAGGAACTTCAGCTTGTCGGCGGCCCGGCGGATGCTGAACAGCTGCAGGTGCAGGTAACCCAGCTCGCGGCCCTCACCGACGACCGCCTGGTGCCACGCCGAGATGTACGGCATCGGCTTGCCGAACAGCCCGTCGAAACGCTTCAGCACGTCGAGGTAGAGCGGCCCGAACGCGTCCCGCTCGGCGTCGGTGAGCCCGGGCAGGTCGAGAACCTGTCGGTTCGGGGCCAGGTGAACCTCGAACGGCCAGCGCGCGGCGGCCGGCACGTATGCGGTCCAGTGCTCGTTGGACGCGATGACGCGTACCTTCGCTGCCTGTTCCGCGGCGAGGACGTCCGCGTAGAGATTGCGCCCGCCGGTCTTTTCGAAGTGCTTCGCAGCGGCCCGCAGCATCGCCGCCGTGCGCGGCGGCACTGTCGGGTACGCATAGATCTGGCCGTGCGGGTGGTGCAGGGTCACGCCGATCTCGACGCCGCGGTTCTCGAACGGGAAGACCTGCGCGACGCCCGGCATCTGCGAGATCTCGCTGGTCCGGTCGGCGAGAGCGTCGATGACGGTACGCACACGCGACGGCGGCAGTGAACCGAACGCACTGTTGTGATCGCTGGTGAAGCAGACCACCTCGCAGCGGCCGAGACCCGGCTTGACCGGTACGAGATCGGTCAGCGACGTGATCTCGTCGGGCGAGATGCGGTCGCTGAACGACGGGAACTGGTTCTCGAAGACGGCCACGTCGTAACTCGGCGCCGGGATCTCGCTCGCGAAGTGCTCGTTCGTCGGGCAGAGCGGGCAGGCGTCCGAGGGCGGCAGGAACGTGCGCGTGTTGCGGTGCGCGGCGATCGCGATCCACTCGTCGACCAGCGGGTCGTACCGCAGCTGCGAGGCGGGCGGGGGCGGGGGCAGGTGCCGGGTGTCGGGGTACGCGGACCGGCCACTGTCCGGGGTCTCGTCGTAATAGAAGAGGTCCCGGCCGTCGGAGAGCTGGACGGTCGAGCGGATGGGTGTCACTGGGGGGTCACCACCACGAGTTCAGGAACGGTTTCCGAGAGGAGGGCTTGCGCGTCCTCCTCCAGCCCGGTGTCCGTGATCAGGACATCCGCGCGGTTGAGGGGAACGATCGAGGAGATGCCGACGGTGCCCCACTTGGTGTGGTCGGCGAGCACGACGAGGCGCTCGGACGCCTCGACCAGTGCTCGGTTCGCATCGGCTTCCATCAGGTTCGGTGTCGTGTATCCGGCGCGCTCGCTCATCCCGTGCACACCGAGGAAGAGCAGGTCGAGGTGCAGGGACCCGATCGCGGCCACCGCCACCGGGCCGACGAGCGCCTCGGACGGCGTACGCGTACCGCCGGTCAGCACCACGGTCTGGTCGGGCCGGCCGCCCCGGTAGAAGACGTCGGCCACCGGGATCGAGTTGGTCACCACGGTCAGCGCCGGCACGTCGACGAGACGCTGGGCCAGCTCGGCCGTGGTGGTGCCGGCGGAGAGCGCGATGGCGTCGCCGGGCGAGACCATGGCAGCGGCTCGCATGGCGATCGCGGTCTTCTCACCACGCTGACGCACCGATTTCGCCGCGAAGCCGGGCTCGTGCGCCGAGCCTGGGCTGACCGTTGTCGCTCCGCCGTGTACTTTCGCGAGCAGGCCCCGGTCGGCGAGAGTTTCCAGGTCGCGGCGGATCGTCATGTCGGAGACGTTGTATTCCGCAGCGAGCTCGCTGACCCGGACGCCACCGGTGGAGCGCACCCGATCGAGGATCGCGGACTGACGCTGCTGGGCTAGCATCAGCGATACCGCACTAATTCGAACACACTCGAACACTACCTTGTGCTCGGGTCAGTGCGGAAGGGCTCAGATACCGCGGCCGCGCCTGTGCAGAGCGGACAGCACGTTCTCCACCTTCACCGCGCCGGTCATCGCGGCCAGGGCGATCGCGGTGCGCGGTTCCCGCCAGTTCGCGCGTACCGCCTCCTTGGAGTACTGCCAGGCCTGGCTGCGGTCGCCGGTCGCGGCCGACCAGCAGGCCAGCTGGCCGTAAACCCGGGCCGCGCCGGGGCGGCAGCCGCTGATCTCCGGGTGCCGGCGCATCATCCAGCGCAGCGAAGTGATCTTGGTGGCGTACTCGTAGGCGTAGTGCGAGGAGCGGCCCCACAGGACCTGGACCAGCGGTTCGTCCAGGTGCACGATCGGCGCCCGGCGGGCCGCGCGCAGCAGCAGGTCCCAGTCCTCGTTCTGGCTGCCCGGCGCGTCCTCGGCGACCAGGCCGACCGCCCCGTCGACCAGGGAATCCCGGCGGATCAGGAACGACGACGAGTGCAGCATCGCCATCCGGGATCGCGCCAGATCGTCCACTGTCACCCGGCTGCGCCCGGCCAGGCGGGCCGTGGTGTGACCCTCGTATTCCACCTCGATCGCACACGTCGCGAACTCGGCGTCCGGGTCGGCCAGCAGTGCGGCGACCTGGCGGCGCAGCTTGTCCGGCAGCCAGCGGTCGTCGTCGTCACAGAACGCCACCAGCTCGGTGTCGAGCGCCAGCAGGCCGGTGTTGCGGGCGCCGGCCAGGCCGGACGCGCGCCAGTTCGTCAGGACCAGCACCGGTACGCCCTCCGAGGAGGCGGCGGCCGGAGTGGAGGCGAGCAGGTAATCCGGCTCGGTCTGGTCGTACACCACGACGATCCGGATCTCGCCGGGGTACCGCTGTTCGCGTACCGCGGCGATCGCGCGGCGGACCAGCTCGGGGCGGTTGCGCGTCGGGATGACGACTCCGACGGACGGCCAGTTCATGGTGTCTCCGATGCGACGTTGATCGGGTAGCCGTAGGCGCGCAGCATCGGGCCGCAGACGGCACCGACCAGCCGGCGCTGAGAGCTGGGCAGTGCGCGTACCCAGGCGTCGTCGTGGCGCAGCGGCAGGCGGCCGACGGTGAACCGCATCGGGTTGCCCGCGGCGCTGTGCCCGGGTCGCAGGTCCGCGTGCTCCGGGCGGAGGAAGTCCAGGTCCTCCGGGTGCAGCGGGACGCCGGCGAAGTCGGCCAGGCGGATCAGCCCGGCACGTGGATCGGCGAGGAACTCCTCGTACCGGATCCGGCGTACCGGAACGCCCCGGCGGGCGAGCAGCCCGAACGCGGCGTTGTGCGCGTTCCAGAGCAGCGCCGAGCGGCCGGGGGAGTACCGGGTCATCTCGTCGGTGCCGTCCGACTCGGGACGGGCCACCTTCTTGGTCCAGGAGTACGCGACACCCCGGGCGTCCCGGACCACGTGCACGACGCGCAGATCGATGTCGCCGGCCCAGCGCAGGACATGGGCGAGAGCGGAGTGCTTGGACGAGTCGATGACCACCTGGGCGCCGGATACCTCGGCGGCGGCGGCGTAGACCTTGGAGTAGAAGGAGGCGTACTCGCGGACCTCGGCGCTCGCGGTGCTGGCCGAGGCCAGCCGGGGGATGTGCCGGGTACGTTCGACGGCCTCGCGCAACCGGTGAACCCGGTCCACATCGACGTTTTCCCACCCGTCGAAAGCGCTCTTGCCGACCCGCTTCCAGAACTCGCAGGCGGAGAAGCGGTCACCGCAGCCGCATCGCTCGTCGTCGCGAACGTCGCGTTGCCACAGGTGAACGACCTCCCCCAGAGCGCACATCCCGGGCAGTTCGCCGAGCAGGCGTTCAACGAGCGTCGTTCCGCTTCGTCCTAATCCGCCCAGAAAAAGCACCTGTGCCACTTTGGCCTGCCTTCGCTCGTTTCGCTCTGGTAACGAGTGAAGCAGGCAAAAGGAGGCGTTACGTGTCTATCGAGGCTTTCGACCGCGTCCACCTGGACGGCACCGGGATCGACCGGATCACCGAGGACGAGGTCGTGGCCGTGGTGAGGGACGCGCTCGCGAACGGGCGAGGCGGCCGGATCATCACCCCGAACATCGACATCCTGCGTCGTGCGGCGGCTGACCCGAGGGCGCGCCGCCATCTCGACGACGCCGATCTGATCGTGGCCGACGGCATGCCCCTGGTCTGGGCGAGCCGGCTCGGCGGCGCCCCGCTGCCCGAACGGGTGGCCGGCAGCAGCCTCATCTGGTCACTGTCCCGCGGTCTCGGCCGTGACCAGCGGTCGATTTTCGTGATCGGTGGCGCGCCGGCCGGCGACGGTGTCGCCTGCGGTGCGACCCGTGCCGCGGCCCGGCTCGCTGCCGAATCGCCCGGCCTGCGGATCGCCGGGGCGATCAGCCCGCCGTTCGGCTTCGAGCGGCGCGAGAGCGGGTACGCGCGATTCCGTACCGAAGTGATCGAAGCCCGCCCGGACCTGGTCTTCGTCGGCTTGGGTTTCCCCAAGCAGGAGCACGTGATCGAACGGCTCCGGGAGCGGTTGCCGTCCACCTGGTTCATCGGGTGCGGGGCCGCGGTGAACTTCGTCGCCGGTGACGTGCACCGGGCACCGCGCTGGATGCAGCGCACCGGCCTGGAATGGGCACACCGCCTCGGCGCCGAGCCCCGCCGGCTGGCCGGACGTTATCTGCGACATGACGCGCCTTATGCCCTGCGGCTGCTGGCCCGCTCTCAAAACCTCACACGGCGGGTGCGGCCCTGAGGGAAGCCACGGAAACCGGCGCACCGCCGGGCCGCCCGCACGGGTGCCACGCCGATCGTCGGCTGCGGCCAGTCCGCCGTCTGGTAACCCGTCTGCCACGGAAAACGGTCGTCCGGATCGGGCCAGACCAGCTGGCAGAGGCGAACCCGGTCCTCGCCGTACCGATACATCGCGGAGCCGGGGAAGACCTCGTCAGTCGGCTCGCCGGCCACGACCAGCAGGTCGTGGCCGGCGATCAGGCCGGTGAGCCGCCGGCCGTGGCCCAGGCGCAGGCCCTCGTGGCGGATCTGCCAGGCCACCTCGTTCAGCAGCGAGCCGGTGACGTCGAGGGTGACCCCGGCGATGGCGATCTCGGGATGCCCGAGCTCGGTGAGGCCGACCGTGTAGCCGAACGGGACCGTCTCGGGCGGGTCCTCCTCGGTGGGCTCGACGTGCACGACGGTCCACCCGTATTTGTCGATCAGCCTGCTCTGCTCGTCAAAGAAGTCGTCCAGGTCCATAGGATCATCTTGGAACAGGTGTACGACACTTTTTGACGATCGGACTCACGGGTTGAAGTACGGGTCCTTCACCATCGTGTGGAACGCCTTGAACGCCGGAGCATCCCCGGTCAGCTGGAAATGCTGGTTCTCCTTGTTCCGATCCGGGTTCGACTCGAAGTACGCGATCGCCTTGATCTGCGGGTTCGCCTTGAAGGTCCGCTCGGCGTCCTTCAGCCACGCCGCCCGGCTCGCCGATCCCCACACCTTGGCGACACCGAACTCGCCGATCACGATCGGTTTCGGCCGCTTCGCCGCCCAGTCCAGGAACGGGCCCATCAGCGAGCCGATCGGCTGGAACTGCGCACCCGCGTAAACGTCCACGCAGGTCCAGTCCACCTGGTCGTCGCCGGGGTAGAAGTCCGGCGCCTCGCCCCGCATGAACCCCTCGGCCGTCGGGCACCACACCCACGACACATTGTTCGTCCGCTCCTCGCGGAAGATGTTCCGGACGTACTTCCAGGCCTCGATGTAATCGGCGCCGGACCACATGGTGGCCCGCAGGTTCGGTCGATCCATCTCCCAGCGCATCCGCAGCATCACCGGCTTCTTGATCCGCCGGACCGCCCGCGCCTGCTTGCGGATCAGCTTGTCGTGATCACCGGCGAGGATCGACCGATTGTCACCGGTCGCCCAGCTGATCATGAGGTTCGCGCCCTGGGACAGGAACTCCTTGTCCGACGGAGTGCCCATCATCTGGTCGAAGCGACGGTACGTGTTGAGGAAGTCGAGCCGGCGCCCCAGCGACTCCTCAAGGCCGCCGACCGCCGCGAGCCGGCCCACGTGGGTCAGCTCGTCCGGCTTGATCCAGGCGCCCAGGTACGCGCCCTTCTCCGGCGGCTCGAACGGCCCGTTCTCGTACGGTCCCGGGTTGACCGCGACGGCCGCCGGCGGGCGCTTCAGATCCGGCGGTGGCGCCGGCTCGGGTTTCTTCTCGTCGTCGCCGGTACAGCCCGCCAGCAGCAGCGACAGCAGGACCACGGCGACCGCTGCCTTACGCATGGACCCGCCGCGCCGTGTAGAGCACGTTCACCGCGTAACCGTCGGTGCCGGGCAGCCGGCGGCCCACCGCGTCGGCGATCCGGGCCACCCGGTGATCGTGCAGCGACGGCGTCAGCATCGAGAACCCGCGCCGCTCGACGATCTCGAAACCGTGCCGGGCCAGCAGCCGTTCGACCTGCTCATGGGAGAGCTCGGCGAACCAGCGCTCGCCGTCGTGCCGACGGGCGCGCAGGTGCCGCAGCGAGCCGGCGTTGCCGTGGTTCTCCACGACGAGCAGGCCGGAGCCCCGGTGCGGCAGTGCTTTGGCGGCGAACGCGAGGGCGCGGTCGCGTACCCCGTCGTTGACGTTGAGCAGCAGCCGGAAGATGGTGACCAGCGACGGGAATCCGGCCGTCACCGGGCTGGGCACCGGGCCGTCCATCGGGATCTGGTGCCAGTACGCCCGGGATCCCACGTCGGCGGCCTTCGCCATCATCTCGGCCGAGGTGTCGTACCCATGCGCCTCCCGGACCAGTCCGTGCAGTGCCCGGACCGCCCGCCCGGTGCCGCACGCGAAGTCGTGTTGCACCGGTGGATGTTCGGGGAACTCGCGGCGCACGAGCGTACGCAGGTAGTTCCGCTGTCGTTCGTTGATCCGCGACGCGTAACTGTCCGGCGCGTAAGTGACCGTCTCGTACTTCTCGACCGCGTCGGTGTCCTGGAACACCTGGGTGTAATCGCTGGTCAACTGTCCTCCAAATGAGATCGTCGGGCGAACGCGGCGAGGCACAGCTCGCGGCGCAGCAGCCAGGCGCCCACGCAGTAGGCCGGCACGGCCACCGCCAGCACCGGCAGGAGACCGGTCAGAGGGCCGGCCACCGCCGGCAGCACTCCGAAACAGCCGAGTGAGAGCAGCGCGGCGGCGCGGGTTCCGGGTCCGAAGGGGTGCAGGCGCGCGCTGCGATAGATCTGGGTGAGCGGCAACAGGTTGTTCACGACCATCGCGCAGGCCAGGCCGGTCGCCGCGCCCAGCGCGCCCCAGCGGGGGATCAGCAGCAGGTCGATGCCGACCATCACGACCAGCGCGGCCAGCACGTTTCCCAGGTTCAGCGAGGTGCGGCCGGCCATCGCGAGCACCATGTCGACCATCCCGCAGCCGGTCGCCACGAGCATCGCGCCGGCCAGCACCAGCACCACCGGCCGCCCGGCGGCATAACCGTCGCCGAAGAGCCGCAGGTACCAGGGCGCACACGCGATCACCAGCAGGTTGATCGGCCAGGTGACCAGCACCAGCCAGCCGGTCGCGGTCTGATAGAGCCGGTTCGCGGCCGCCTGGTCGCCGGTGCTCAGCGCCTCGGCCAGCCGCGGTTGCACCGACTGGGACAGACCCTGGTTGGCGAACTGGATCAGCACCACGAACCGGCCCGCGACCGCGTAGACCGCCGCCGGCGCGAGGCCGCCGAGCGCGGCCACCAGCAGAACATCGACTCGCTGCAGGGCGAGCTGCGCGACCGCCGCGACCGCGCGCGGCCCGGTGAAGAGCCAGAACTCCCGGCGTAGCCGGCGGCGTTCCTCCGGGTGGGTGGTCACCGTCTCCGGACGACCTTCACGGTACGCACGACGAGCGGCCCACCCGGCGAGGATCGCCACCGGAAGGTACGGCGCCGCCCAGGCCAGCGCGAAGACCGGAAGTGACGCCGTGATCCAGAGGGTGGCCACCCCGGCCGCCGTGACGGCCAGCAGTTGCAGCCCGCTGCGCAGTACCCGATCCAGCAGCACGGTCGGCCGCATGATGCGGTAACCACGGGTCACCGTCAGCAGCACGTCGGTCATCGCCTGCAACGGGATGAAGACGGCCAGCACCCGCAGACCGGCCGAGTGGTCGGCGACCACGTGCGGCGACTCGGCCGCGGTGAGCCGGGCGATCTCCGGTGCGGCGTACCACATCACCACGGCCAGCAGCAGGGAGAACACGGCCACCGGCGGGATGCCGGTGCGCAGGCAGGCGCCGAGCAGATGGCTGCGCCCGGTCGCGCGCAGCTGGGCCGGCCAATACACCAGGCCGGTCTGTGTCCCCAGCTTCGCCAGGCCACCGGCCAGCACGAACGCGGCGGTGGCGGCGAAGAACGCGCCGGCCGGCTCGGGCCCGAGGGCGCGGGCGACGATCCAGGTGACGACCACGCCGGTGCCGCCGGCCAGCGCCGAGCCCGCCATGTTCGCGAGCCCGCCCCGCGCCGCGCCGCGGGCCGCCTGGTCGGGATCCCGGGACCGGGCTGTCACCGTCACGCGCGGCGCCAGATCGGCGTGTGCCCGAGCCAGCTCGCCAGCGCCTCGTCGTGCGGCTGGTAGTACGCGCTCAGCTCCCGGCGCAGACCGGGATCCATGTCGCCGGCCCGGGGACGGGCGTTGTGCCGCTCGAACGCCGGCTTCTCGAGACCGGCGGGCAGGCCGAGGAACGCGCAGATCTCGTCGTAGACCGGCTCCGGGTCGGTGAAGAAACGCTCGCTCTCCACCACGTGGATGCGCTCGCGGCCGACGTGCTGGGCCATCACGCTCAGGTACCGGGCGTACTCGCCGCGGGCCCGGTACGCGTGATGCTGGTGGGCGAAGCTGTAGTAGCCCGGGTCGATCGTGAGCCGCTCCTCCTGGCGGTGCAGCCGGGCCGGCTCCAGGGCCAGCGCGGCGCCGAAGTCGCGTTCCGTCTCGAAGGCCCGCGCCACCTCGTGGTGGTGTTGCGAGTACGCGCGCTCGACCGGGTCGCGGACCAGCACGAGCAGCCGTGCGTACGGCAGATCGCCGGCGATCCGGGCGGCCGCCTGCGGGTGGTACATGTAGTACGGGCTCGACTCGAAGGTGCGTGCCGGTACCCCGTACCGTTCGGCGATCTTCTCGGCGCTGCGCAGCAGCGGGAAGTGCGCGCGATACCAGTCGAGTCCGCGGTGGTAACCGGTGTCGAAGTAGTGCACGCCCTTGTGCAGCACCGCCTTGAGCACCACCGGGTGCGCGGCCAGCGCGCGGTACAGCGAGGTGGTGCCGGCCCGCTGACCGCCGCAGATCAGGAACGACGGGAGCATCCGGTTTTCCGAGGTGAGCCGGCCGTACGAGCGGGAGCCCAGGTGGACGACCCGCTTCACCGGTGCGGGCAGTTTGCGTACGTCCATGGTGTCTAGAGCTCCTCTACGCGGCGGATGAGCACCGGCAGCAGCCACGTGCCGAGCACGCCGAGCCGCGCACCGGCCTCGGCCTGCCGGTCGGTCAGGTAACGGACGGCCAGATCGACGAGGTAGAGCAGCGCGGTGATCTCGCGAGACACCGGCGCGACGCCGAACGGGGCCAGCAACTCGTCGCTGCTGCGCACGGTCGCCTCGACCGCGGCCCGGGCGTCCCCGGTCGACTGGATGCGGCGCTGCAGCTCGTGGTGCACCGCGTCGAACCCGGCCGGCACACCGGTGGCGAACCGTTCCCAGTCCCACACCAGCAGCGCGTTCGCGAGGTTCGCCATGTTCCACGGCGCCCAGTCGCCGTGCCATGCGCCGTACCGCAGCGTGGTGTCGCCGGAGTGCGCGGCGAGCACGTCCACGGCCGCCGCCAGCCCGGCGCCCTCCGGCCGGTCCGCCACGGCGGCCAGCCGCGCCCGCAGCTTCTGCCAGTACGCGCTGCCGGTCAGCGGCCCGGACGTGAATCCCTGGCAGCCGGCCACGTCGAGCATCGCGGCGGTCAGGCGTTTCTGGGTGAGAGGCGCCCGGGGCAGCCAGACCGGCAGCGCGGACTGGACGAGCACTTCGAGGCCACGCCACTGTCCGGCGTGCAGGACGCGCGGCACGGCCAGTTTGGTCAGCTCGCAGTCGTTCAGCACGGAGAGCGCGGCGGTCTCGGCGCGTACCAGGCCCTGGGTCAGCGGCCCGGTGCCGATCTTGCCGAAGGCGAACGTCTCGCCCTCGGTGCTGAGTAGCTGGAGCACCGGCTTGCGGTTGGCGCGGGCCGGACCGATGTGGATGCTCACCGCCAGGTCGCGGCGCAGGGCGTCGCTCAGGTACCCGTCGATGCCGGCCGAGGACGGTCCGGTGATCTTGATCCGGTCCCGGAAGAAGAGGCCGGTGGCACGGGTGTGTACGGCGGCCACCACGGCATCGCGTTTGAGCCGGGCCAGGCGGCCCTGCGGTTCGGCGTACCGGCGGACGGCCGCCGCGGCGACCGCGGGATTCAGCGACGGTACGAGCAGCCGAGGCCGGCGTGCGTTCGGAACCACCAGATACTCGGTGATCACAGGGCCGGGGCCGCCGCCGGTGTCACATGGTGGCGGGTAGAGGAGCCCGAGCACCTCGTTCAGGTACTGGGTCCGCAGCGCGGCGTCGCCCGCGCTCAACGCCGCCGGTGCCGTCCTCACTGGACTCATGTTCGGTCGTTCCCCTCGATCCAGTCGCGCCAGAGCAGCGCGTACGCCAGAACCATGAAGGCAAGGGGGGTGACCAGGGAGTTGTACCAGAGCATCGCCGAGAACGAGGTGACGATCGCGCCGCTCGCGGCCACCCCGATCGGGCTCCGGTCGCGGCGGAAACGCCATAGGCCGTACCCGAAGAAGCCGAGATATCCGACAGTGCCCACCGCGCCGTGCGAGTAGAGCAACTGCCAGATCTGTCCGTTGCCGCCCACCGTGAAGTTGCCGCAGCGCTCGCATCCGGCGCTCTCGCCGACCGTGATCGAGTTGCGCCCGCCGAGGGTGTTCCGGGTGCCGCCGTACCCGATCACCGGTGACGCGACGAAACCCTCGACGGCCTTCTCGATGAGGAACGAGCGGACCCCGTTGGACTTGCCGTTGTCGAGGCGGGCCTGCACGGTCGTGCCGAGCGGGGTGGCGACCATGGCGGCCCACAGCGCGCCGCCCGCCACCAGCACCGCTGCGATGATCCAGAGCCGGCCGGCCAGGACGTACCGGATCGCGACGTACGCGACAAGCACGCCGATGCCGATCCACAGGCCCCGGTTGAGCGACGCCACCGCCGGGATGATCGAGATCGCGACGCAGAGCAGCGCGAGGGCTTTCTTGCCGGCGCTGCGGCTGGCCCAGGCGGCCACCAGCATGAATCCGGCCAGCAGGCAGAAGTTGTTGCCCCAGGTGTTTGTGTAACCCCACGGCGCGGCCGGTCGCGGTTTCTCCCCGCCGACCAGGTCCATGATCTGCGCGGCGTACGGGTGCACCAGCGACCGCACGAAACCTTTGCTCCGGACACCTGTGGGCAGCAGCCACTCGACCGGCGAGGTGAACTCGAAATTGCCGGCCACCATGCCGAGCAGGCCGCCGGCCACGGTCAGGACGAACATGCCGCCGAGAAGGCGTACCAAACGATGGCGGGACAATTCCGCCTCGGTGAGGTTGCCGGCGTAGATCAGCAGAACGGTGAGCGAGAGGTACATCGAAAGCTTGTAGGCGACGGCTGGAAGCCGGGCGCTCGCCCGTTCCGCCACCGTGCCGGCCGGGTCGGCGCCGAGCGCCGCGACGCTGACCACCACCGCGATCAGGAAGATCGCCCACCAGGCGAAACCGGGTGGCAGGCGCAGCGGCCGCCCGGCCGCACGGCGGCGCACCAGCATGAACAGCATCGGCGCCGCCATCAGCGGAAAGATCAGCACGCCCAGGCCGAGCGCCCACCAGAGCGGGTAGAGCAGCAGGATGCCGGCGACCGGCCAGGCCGGCAGAGAGCGGTTCTTGACGCTGCGGTGGGCCGGCCCGGCGAATGGAACCGCCGCGACCGTTGTCACTTCTCGTCGCCGTCCGCGGAGCCCGGAATGCGTTCGATGATGGCTGTCTCGTCCATGGCGCTCTCGGCGGGGCGCTGGCGGGGCGAGCCGGCGAACTGGAGCCGCTGGGTGTGGCCCTCCTCCGGTGCCAGGGTCACCGCCGGGGCCACGAAGTCGCCCGGCTTCATCGGCGCGAGCCTCGGCATCACCACCGCGCCGAGCAGGCGGGTGCCGACCCGCTGCAACTGCTCGGTCGCGTCGATCAGGGCGGGATTGCGCGACCGGCGCAGCTCGACCGCGAGGATCGCCGCGTCGGCCAGGCTCGCCAGGCTCTGCGCGTCGGCGCTGCTGCTGGTCGACGGCGCTTCGATCACCACGTACCCACCGTGCTGACGCAGCGCCGACAGGGTGTCCTTGAGCCGCTGCGACTGCATCAGCCCGGCGGCGGTGGCGGCGCCACCGGTGGTGATCACCCGCAGCGACGGGATGCGCGGCGTGCGTTGCAGCACCCGGGCCAGCGTGACCCGCCCGGCCAGCAGGTCGGAGAGGCCCGGCATGGCCGAGACCCCGAGCATCCGCGCCAGCGGCGCGGCGTCCACCACGCTGTCCGGCAGGTGCGCCCCGATCAGGATCACATCACTTCCGGTACGCGCCAGCGCGGCAGCCAGGTTCGCGGCGACCAGCGTGCTCGCCGATCCACGACTGATGCCGGTGACCACGATGATCTGGTCACCCTCGCGCAGGCTCGCCAGTACCTCGTTGCGGAGCCGGTTGAAGACCCGGCCGCCCGGACCGTACGGCTGCACCACGTCGTCGAAGTGCGGGGTGCTCCGGTCGTCGAGTGCTGCCAGTACCGGCACCCGGCCCCGGTCCCGCACGTCGGCCGCGGTGACCAGACGCCGGTCGAAGCGCTCCCGCAGGTACGCCAGACAGAGCCCGATCAGCAGCCCGATCATCCCGCCGGTACCGATGTTGATCATCGTGTTCGGGCTGGTCGGGCGGTCCGGAAGCCGGGCGTCGCTGATGATGCTGCCGCCGCCCACCATCGTGGTGGTCAGCTCGTTCAGACGGCCGGTCAGCGAGTTCAGCTGGTTCTGCGAGTTGTTCCGCAGGCTCAGCAGGTTGCTCTCGGTGGAGCTGCCCGCCGCGGCGGCCGCCAGCTTCGTGTTGATCCCGGTGAGCGCGCCGGTCAGCTGCTTGACCTTCAGATTCAGCGACTTGATCTGCCGGTCCAGCTGGGCCCGCGCGGTCTCCTCACGGTTGCGCAGGTACGCCTCAGCGAACGCGTGCGACCCGAACTGGGCGTTCTGCGGGCTCTCCGCCTTGAAGGTGATCACCAGAACCGTGGTGTTCGCCGGCACCTGCACCGACACCGAGCGGGCCAGCTCGATCGGTGACAGGCCGGAGCGCATCAGGGTGGCCGCCTTCACGGCCACCGCCCCGGAGCCGACCAGCTGTGCCTCGGTGTCCAGGTTGACCGCACCCTTGGTGCGGCCGCCCTGGGCGTTGGTGTCCTGGTCGACGGACTGGACGAGCACGGAGGTCGAGGACTCGTAGACCTTGGGCATGGTCTGTGACAGGGCGGTGCCCGCGCCCAGTCCCGCACCCGTGGCCACCAGGGCGATCCACCAGTGCCGGCGGAACGCTCCCAGGTACTGAGAGACATCGGTGGATGCAGGACGAGACGCTTCCATCAGAGTTCGGCGGCCCTTCCGGGTATAGGAGTGTTTCGGGCGTTTCGCCCCAGGGGGCTAACGTCACACTCCTGCCGCGAGTGATGGGTTTACGCCAGTTTCGGCTCCACCCAGCCGTTCTCCACCAGGTGCGCCAGCACGACCTCGACCGCCTCCGGCACGGTCATGGTGGTGGTGTCGATGGTCAACTCGGCGTTGCCGGGCTCCTCGTACGGGTCGTCGATCCCGGTCATCCCGCGCAGCTGCCCGGCACGTGCCCGGGCGTAGAGACCCTTGCGGTCCCGTCGCTCGCAGACCTCCAGCGGGGTGGCCACGTGCACCAGGACGAACCCGGCTCCGGCCTCCACCGCCATCCGGCGGGCCGCCGCGCGCGCCGCCTCGTACGGTGCGATCGGGCAGGCCACCGCCATGCCGCGGTGCCGGCCCACCTCGGCCGCGACCCAGCCGATCCGGCGCACGTTCGCGTCCCGGTCGGCCTTGCTGAAGCCGAGGCCGGCGGTCAGCTCGCGGCGCACCACGTCGCCGTCGAGCAGGGTGATGGTCCGGTCGCCGTTCTCCCGCATGGCGTCGGCCAGGTTGCGGGCGATCGTCGACTTGCCGGAGCCGGAGAGGCCGGTGAAGAAGACCACCAGGCCGCGGTGCCGGCGCGGCGGGCGAACCCGGGCCAGTTCCTTGGCGACGGCCGGCGGCGTGTGCCACTCGGGCAGCGGGAAACCGCGGTCCAGCAGGTCGTCGATCTCGGCCGGCGTCATCGCGAGACGGCGGTTGCGCGGCGGGATGTCGTCGCGCCAGCGCCACTGGCCGTCCCGGTTGTCGTACGCCAGCTCCCGGGGCACCAGCACCCGCACTCCGGCGCCGGAGAGGGTGTGCTCGGTGGAGAGGACGTGGGTCACTCCGTACGCCTGAGCGACCTTCGCGCGCAGCAACGCGTCACGCATCTCGTCGCCGCGGGTCAGCAACGGCACCGCCACGATCGTTGCCGGGGGCATCCGGTCGCGGGCCGCGAAGACCGAGCGGACCAGTGCCTCCGGTGGCAGGCCGTCCGGTCCGGGGCCGCTCACCGGGACAAGGATCAGCAGGTGCGCGGCGAGGGTCTTGGCCGCGTGCGCGATCTGCGCCAGCTGTGGCCGGTGCAGCGGCCGGTCGGCGATCACGCCGAGAACCCGGCCCGGCGGGAGCAGTGCGATCACCTCTTCCGGCGTACGCCTCAGGCGCTGGAACGGGCCGTGCCCGCCGTCGCCCATCCGGCGCACCTGGCCGCCGATGCCGAACCGGTTGACGCCCGTCTGCCAGGCGTCGGTCACCTCGATCGCTGCGACCGGTGCGCCCTCGGGGTCGGTCAGCACGACCGTGCGCCGCCGCGGATCACCAGGATCCAGCGTCTGTGCCAGCTCACCCGGGATCTCCAGCGTGACCGCGACCGGCCACGGCGTGCCGTCGGCCAGCCGGCCGGTGCGGGACAAAGACACCAGGTCAGCGCGTCCGAGAAAGCCGGTCAGCGGTGTGTAGGCACCGGAGAGCAGCAGTTCGAGGTCCGCCAACTCGTACGGACGTGGTGTGAAGGACGGAGCGTCCCTCAGCACGTCCTCGGGCAGTACCGAACCATTCACCTTCGCATCCCCCTGCTCCCGACTTGGGGGACAGTTTCGCAGCCTCGATCGAGTCGGTCGAGATGGGCTCACTACCTTCTGCGGATCTTCTTGACGAGAAGCCCGGCCGAGGCAGTGAAAACGACTTAAACCCAATAACGCATTATTTCGCGTCATTTCTGGACAAAATAGGGTGTTCGTTTGATACTGCGTGGTTGTGAGACTGACCCAACCCCGGCTAATGCATCTGGCAGCAATGATCACGGCCTTCGCCATGTCGGTGATCGTCACGCTCTCCTGGGCGTTCACCGGCGGCATCGACCAGCTCGGCCTGCGCGACAACCCACCCGGTGACCCCACGGTCAGCACCCCGATTGCCAGCGCCCCCGCTGCTGACGTGCCGATGCCCGGCATGCTGGCCCCTCTGGAGGCGCCGTACGCCCCGCTGCCGGACGGGTACGGCGGAATCGGCCCGGGCTCGGCCGGCGAGCCCGGCGCGGGCCTACGGCCGTTCCAGGCCCCCGTGCTGCGCGGAAACGACACCCAGGTGCGGGTACGGAACGCGGCCGACCGGGTCGAGGCGCGGCGCTGCCAGGCCGGCGCCAAACTCGTACCGACCTGCGGGGTGCTCTGGGGTGTCGCCCCGGGTGCCAAGACCGAGTCGCGGGGGCTTCAGGCGCTGCGCCAGTTCGAGCGCAAGACCGGGCGGCATCAGGCGGTGTTCCACGCGTACCACCGGGGGATCAACGGGGTCTTCCCGACCGAGCAGGAGATCTCGATCTCCCGGGAGCCGGGTCGCAAGCGGATCCTGCTGCTCAACTGGAAGCCGGAGAGCACGACCTGGGCCGGAATCGCGCGGGGCGATCGGCGTACCGATGCCTTTCTTGATCGTCTTGCTGTTCATCTGCGGAAGAACTATCGGGAACGGTTCTTCTTCGCGATCCATCACGAGGCCGAGGACCAGGTACGCGAGAGGCCCGGCTCCGGTTACACGGCTCGCGATTACGCGGCGATGTTCCGGCACGTGGTGAATCGGCTGCGGGCCAGGGGCGCGACCAACGTGGTGACCGTGCTGATCCACATGGCGTATGTCCCGCACACCACGAAGAGCTGGTTCACCCAGATGTACCCGGGCGACGACGTGGTCGACTGGATCGGGTTCGACACGTACTCGTACAGCGACCCCGGTTACGGTCACGGCGGCTTCGAGGAGCTGCTCAACCGCCGGTCGGCGAGCAAGCCCGGCTGGCCCGGCTTCTACAACTGGGTACGCGCGAAGCACCCCGGCAAACCGCTGATGGTCGCCGAGTGGGGTGTCTGGTTCTCGAAACGGAACCCGGGTCACATGGCCCGGTTCTACCGTGAGGTGGGCCGGGGGATCACCCGCTATCCAGGCATCAAGGCGATGGTGCACTTCGAGACCCCGCACAACCACAAGGGGCAGAACTCGTCGGTCGACAGCACCCCGGCCGCCCTGCGTGAATACCGCAAACTGGGCAAGTTGCCGGTCTTTCAGGTGGCGGTCGGTGGTTAGGTTTGCTGTGAGGAGCCTGAGAGACCCTGAGAGCGCTCAGGGTTACTTCCGGATCCATTGGGGTGCGATGCCTTTCTAGGCTGAGGCCGTGACCATCATCGCTACAGAGGCGCTGACCAAGACGTACGGCGGCGGGGTGACCGCCCTAGCCGACCTGACCGTCTCCGTCGATGCGGGAGTAATCGGGCTCGTCGGCGCCAACGGCGCCGGCAAGAGCACTTTCATCAAGATCATGCTGGGGCTGATCGCGCCCAGCTCGGGCTCGGTCCGGGTCTTCGACCTGGACCCGGTCGTCCAGACCGACCAGGTCCGTGCGCGCGTCGGATACATGCCGGAAAACGACTGCCTGCCACAGGACGTCTCGGCCGCCGAGTTCGTCACCCACCTGGGGCGGATGAGCGGGCTGCCTCGCACGGCAGCCCGCGAGCGCGCCTCCGAGGCGCTGCGCCACGTCGGGCTCTACGAGGAGCGGTACCGTCAGATCGGCGGTTACTCGACCGGCATGAAACAGCGGGTCAAGCTGGCCCAGGCGCTCGTGCACGACCCTGACCTGCTGCTGCTCGACGAGCCGACCAACGGCCTCGACCCGGCTGGCCGCGACGCCATGCTGGCGCTCATCCACCGCATCGGCACCGAGTTCGGCATCTCCGTGGTCGTCTGTTCGCACCTGCTCGGCGAGGTCGAGCGAATCTGCGATTCGCTCATCGCGATCGAAGGCGGCCGGCTGCTTCGCGCCGACCGCATCTCGAGCATGACCGAGGCCTCCGACGTTCTCGCGGTCGAGGTCAGCGAGGGTACGGACGAACTGGCCGCCGCTCTGAGTGAGAGGGGAATGGCCGTGACCCGCGACGGGCGGATGCTTCTCGTCCCGCTGGACTCGGACGCCGCTTACGACCAGATCCTGCGCGCGGTGAGCGATCTCGACCTGTCCCTGCACCGCCTGGACCAGCGCCGGCACCGGGTGGCCGAGCTCTTCACCACGAAGGAGACGGCCGATGTCTGAGACCGGCGTCATCCACGACATTGGATACCAGCGGTACGAAGGGCCACGGCTGGGCCGCGGCGCCGCCGTGCTCGCTCTCTACGTGCACGGCCTGCGTGCCTCGTTCGGCTTCGGCCGCTCGGCCAAGGCGAAGATCTTCCCCTGGATGGTGGCCGGCATCATGCTGCTGGTCGCGGTGATCCTGGCGGCCGTCCGCTCGCAGACCGGCCAGACGATCTTCACGTACGTGCAGTTCGACGACCAGATGGCCTGGCTGATCATCTTCTTCGTCGCGATCCTCGGGCCGGAGCTGATGTCCCGTGACATCGGGTCGAACACGCTGCCGCTCTACTTCAGCCGCCCGCTGCGCGCCGCCGATTACGTGGCTGCCAAGTTCGCCGCCATGGTGACCGCCGTCTGGCTGCTGCTCGGCGTACCGCAGCTGATCATGTTCCTGGGTGCCGCGTTCACCACCGACGACGGTGCGAAAGGCGTGTGGAACGAGTTCCTCGACCTGGCGCCCGGCTGGGGTTACAGCCTGCTCTGGGCGCTGCTGTTCAGCAGCATCGGCCTGCTGGTCGCGTCACTGACCGGCAAGCGGGCGTTCGCCGCCGGCGGCATCGTCGCGATCTTCCTGCTCACCACGCCCATCGTGGTGGTGCTCAGCGTGCTGCCGTCCAGCGCCGCCAACCACATGGCCGGGCTGGCCAGCCCGATGTCGCTGATCGCCGGCGTCGGCCAGTGGCTCTCCAACGAGCCGGAGAGCATGTCGGGCCTCGACCTCGGCCGCTTCGGCCCGATCTACGGCATCGAAGCGGTCTGTCTGATCGCCGCCTGCCTCCTGCTGCTGCTCGCCCGTTACCGGAAGGTGGCCGCGCTGTGACGACCGAAACTCTCACCCCCGAGACCAGCACCGGCACCGACGTGGTCAACCTGACGAACGTGACCCGCTGGTACGGCAACGTCGTCGCGGTCAACGACATCACCATGTCGCTGGGCAGCGGCGTGACCGGCCTGCTCGGGCCGAACGGCGCCGGCAAGACCACAGTGCTGCACATGATGGCCGGATTCCTGGCGCCGTCGCGCGGCACCGTCACCATCGACGGCAAGCCGACCTGGCGCAACCCGGCCGTCTACCGCGACCTCGGCCTGGTCACCGAGCGCGAGGCGGTCCACTCGTTCCTCACCGCCGAGCAGTTCGTGCTGGCCTGCGCCAAGATGCAGAAGCTGAAGGACCCGGCCGGCGCGGCCCGCAAGGCGCTGGAGCTGGTCGAGATGACCGGCGCCGCCAACCGGCGGATCGGCACGTTCTCCAAGGGCATGCGGCAGCGCACCCGGGTCGCCGCGGCGCTCGTGCACGACCCGCGGGTGCTGCTGCTCGACGAGCCGTTCAACGGCATGGACCCGCGTCAGCGGATGCACATGATGGAGCTGCTGCACTCGCTCGGCGACCGCGGCCACACCATCCTGTTCAGCTCGCACATCCTGGAAGAGGTCGAGCAGGTCGCCGGCCTGGTCCAGGTGATCGTGGCGGGCCGCCTCGCCGCCTCCGGCGACTACCGCAAGATCCGTCGCCTGATGACGAACCGGCCGCACGTGTTCGCCGTGCGCAGCTCCGACGACCGCCGGCTCGCGGTCGCGCTGATCGGCGAGAAATCGGTGAGCGGCATCGAGATGGAAGCCGGCGGCATGACCGTGCGGGCCTCCGACTACGGCAGCTTCACCCGCGCGCTGCCGCGTATCGCCCTGGAGCAGGGCATCCGGCTGCACAAGCTGGTGCCCTCCGACGAATCCCTGGAGAGCGTCTTCTCCTACCTGCTGGAGGCCTGATGTCGACCGTCGCACTCATCACGGCGCGCGGCCTCTTCGGCCGGCGCCGGGCACTGATCCTGCTGCCGCTGCCCCTGCTGCTCATCGGCCTGGCGGCGATCTGCCGGGCGTACGACCTGCCCGGCGACCAGTGGGGCGAAGCGGTCATCGTCGGCCTCGGCTTCGCCGTGGTGCTCCCGGTCGTCTCGCTGATCGTCGGCACCGGCGTCCTCGGCTCGGAGGTGGACGACGGCACGCTGGTCCACATCCTCACGAAGCCGTTGCCCCGCCGGGACATCATCCTGGCGAAATACGCGGTGGCCGCCGGTGCCTCCGCGGTGACCTCAGCCGTGCCGCTCTTCGTGGCCGGTGTCCTGGCCGACTCGGCCAAGTTCGGCGCGGCCCTGGCCGTGGCAGCGGTGGTCGGCGCGTTCGCGTACTCGGCCCTGTTCGTGCTGCTCAGCCTGGTGACCCGCCGCCCGGTGCTGCTCGGCCTGGTCTACATCCTGGTCTGGGAGGGCCTGCTGGGCCGCTTCCTGAGCGGCACCAGGGTCCTCTCCATCGAGCAGTACGTCATCACCATCGCCAACAAGATCAACCCCTCGACGATCCTCGACTCCGAGGTCGGCCTGGGCACAGCGGTAATCATGAGCGCGGTCTTCGTGGTCGGCTGCACCCTGGCCGCCATCAACCGCCTGGGCAGCTTCAGCCTCGCCGGCGAAACCAGCTGAACCCGAGATCTTGAGCGATCTGCCGCCCCTGTGACGCTGGCAGATCGCTCGAGATCTCCCGCTGGTGATCTAGGCGTCCGACAACTAGGCTTATGACGCTTGTTGTCGGTGGTCGGGGGTCATCAGCGTTGAACAGCAACGTTCATCAGGGCCTGCACGGTGAAGGTTTCATTCATGCTCTGGCATGCGCGGGCGGCTTCACGACAGCACGGATGAACCTGGACCTGGACGGAGTCGACTGGCAGATCGCCCACCCGGGGCCACGCGGCTCACTCCGATCACCCCGGATCGAGGTCCAGGTCAAGTCGTCATCCGGGCCGGTGCTCAGAGACGCGATCATCCTGCAAAGGCTTCAGGTCAGCCACTACAACCATCTCGCCGGCTCCGGATTTCAGGTCCCGAGATTCCTGGCTGTGGTCGTCGTTCCTTCGGACGCCGCCGACTACGCAGTCTGTACCAATGAGCACATGCGGCTGTCGACCGCCGCAAACTGGCTCTCATTGGCGGACCGGGAGATCCTCCCGACCGGCGAAGGTTCTCCGGGCAGCGTTCTGGTCGAGGTTCCTCTGCGCAACCTGTTGACGGTGAAAGCACTCGGGCACCTGCTGACCGGCGACCTGGAAGGAGCGGCGCAATGATCCGGGCTCACGTCACCGACCAGGCCGCCCTCGCGGCGCGGTCGCCGTCGGAGCTTGCGATGTACCTGCGGGCCAATGACTGGGTGATCCGTGACCGCGATGGCGGCGGAATTCACTGGGTGAAATCGGTCGGCGGCGACGAATTCGAAGCTCTGCAGCCGCAGGATTCGAGCCTGCGGGATTACGCCCTGAGGGTCCGGGATCTGCTCTCCGTGCTGGCGCTGACCGAGGACCGTTCCGAGTTGGACGTGCTCGGTGACATCTCCACGGTGTCAGCTGATGTGCACTCGGTCCGGACGTTCCCTGCGGACCGGGCTCCCGGAACCATCGGTTTGGATGACGGGGTCCAGGCCTTCGAGAGCCTCCGGAACCTGGTCGCCGCCGCGGCGTCGGCGGTGAGCGCGGAGCAGCCTCGTGCGGTCCACCCAGCCCGGAAAACGGCGGAGGTGCTGCGGTTCCTGCGCGAGGTCCGGATCGGCTCGCCGTCAGAGGGAAGCTTTGTCCTGTCGGTGCACACACCGGTGCCTCCGAGGCTTTCATCGCAGCAGGCGACCTTCTTCGACGACGAGGTCTCCGATGCGTTGGAGCCCGCCGAGCCGTTCGAGCGGCAGGTCTCCCTCAAGCTGTACGACGCCGTGCGCGCAGCGCACACCGCCGCGGGCGATGCCCTGATGACCGCTGACGGACTCGATGGCTTCACTCAGGCGGTCCCGGCAGGCGTCAGCGCCAACCTGTGTGAGGCTCTGGTGGGACTCGGCGGCGAGGCCGGCCATGCGTTCGAGGTCGCACTCCGGCTGGCTCCCTCGCGACCGATGCGGGCGCGGCAGTTGCGGCCCATCCGATTTCGGCGGGATCACCTGCCGGTGCTGGAGTCGGCGGCGCAGGAACTGCGGGAGCGCGTGCCCGATGAGGATGTGCTGGTCACCGGTCATGTCGTCCGGCTGCACCGAGAGGGAACCGGCTCCGGGGAGATCAGTGTGTCGGGCACGATCGACGATGATGAACGGCTTCGCCGGGTCTGGATGAATCTGCCGGACACCGATTACTCCATGGCGACCCGCGCCCACGAGGAGATGCAGCCGGTTTCCGTTCGCGGTGACCTGGTGCGACGCGGGACTCGGCTCTATCTGACCAATCCGTCGAGGCTGCAGGCCGCGCCTGACCTGGAGCGATGAGACAGAGACGGCCGGGGCACACCGTGCCCCGGCCGTCGCGGTGAATCGGAAGTGATCAGCCGGTGTTGCGCATGCCGGCGGCGATGCCGTTGACGGTGGTGAGGAGGGCTCGTTCCAGGGCCGTCGAGTCGGACGGGCCTCGGCGGGCGCCCGGGGCGGTCGGCATCTGGCGGCCGGCTTCGCCGAGTTCGCGGTACTGGCGGAGCAGCGCGACCTGGAGGTGGTGCAGCGGCTCCAGGTACGTGTCGCGGACGCCCAGGGTGCGGTTCAGCTCCGGCTGGGACGACAGCAGCTCGGTGTGGCCGGTGATGGCGAGGACCTCTTGGACGGTCAGCTCGTACTCGCGCTCGATCGAGTTGAAGATCGGGTGGAGTTCTTCGGGGACCAGGGTCTCGACGTACCGGCGGGCGATCGACAGGTCGGTCTTGGCCAGCATCATCTCGACGTTCGAGAGGAACGTGCGGAAGAACTGCCAGTTCTCGTGCATCGCGTCGAGTTCGCCGCCCTGGCCGGCCGCGCGGACCGCGGCGAGGCCGGTGCCGACGCCGAACCAGCCGGGGACGATCTGGCGGGTCTGCGTCCAGCCGAACACCCACGGGATGGCCCGCAGGCCGCTCAGGCCGGCGTCCGCGTTGGGGCGCTTCGCCGGGCGGGAGCCGATGTTCAGGGCGCCGAGCAGCTCGGTCGGCGTGGCCGCCCAGAAGTACGCGGCCAGGTTCGGGTCCTCGACGAGCGTGCGGTACTGGGCGAACGCCGCGTCGGAGGCGGTGTCCATGACCGCGTCCCAGACCTTCAGGCGCACCGGGTCGACCTGGATGTTGGTGTGCAGCAGGGTCGCCTGGAGCACGGCCGCGACGGTGAGCTCCAGGTTTTCCCGGGCCAGCGCGGGCACCGTGTACTTGTCGGAGATGACCTCGCCCTGCTCGGTCACCTTGATGGCGCCGTCCAGGGTGCCGTACGGCTGAGCCAGGATCGCCTCGTGCGTGGGACCGCCACCACGGCCGACCGTGCCGCCCCGGCCGTGGAAGAGGCGCAGCCGGACACCGTGCCGGGCGGCCACGTCACGCAGCGACCGCTGCGCCTTGTGGATCCGCCACTGGCTCGTGGTGATACCGGCCTCCTTGTTGGAGTCCGAATATCCGAGCATGACCTCTTGCACGTCGCCGCGGGCCCGGACGATCTCCCGGTACGCCGGCAGCGACAGCATCTCGTCGAGCAGGTCACCACCGGCGTCGAGCTCGGCCGGCGTCTCCAGCAGCGGCACGATGTTGACCCGCGCGCGACCGGTGTGGATGTCGACGAGACCGGCCTCGCGGGCCAGCACGGCCGCCGCGAGCACGTCGTCGACGCCGAGGGTCATCGAGATGATGTACGTCTCGATCACGTCCGGGCCGAAGGTGTCCTGCGCTTCGCGGATCGTGTGGAACACGTCGAAGGTCTTGCGCGCCGAGTCGGTGAGCGGGGTGTCGGCGCTGGAGAGCGGCCGCCGCCCGGTCAGCTCGGTGGCGAGCAGCTTGGTGCGCTCGGCCCGGTCCAGCGTCGCGTAATCGTCGATCTCGCCGACCTGCGTGTACATCTGCTGGAGCACCTCGTGGTGCTTCTCGGCGTGCTCACGCACGTCGAGGGTGGCCAGCTGGAGGCCGAACGCGGAGGCCTGCCGGATCGCGGTGGAGACGATGCCGATGGCCGGGAGCTGACCGGAGTTGCGGGCCAGCGAGGCACGCATCAGCTCCAGGTCGGAGATCAGCTCGTCGCTGCCGAGGTAGTCGCGGCCGGGCACGTGCGGGGTGTTGTTCGTGAGGCGGGCCCGGGTGTTCGCCAGCTTCGCCTTGATCGAGCGGACCTTGAGCCGGTACGGCTCCTCGGCGTTGACCCGGCGGAACCGGTCGGCGATCTCCGGCAGGTTGTCCATGTCCTGCGCGAGGCTCGCGGAGAGGTCCAGCGAGACGCCACGAAGCCGGCGGGAGACGCTCAGCTCGTCGATCAGCTTGTCCATGGCCCGCTCGGTGGCCTGGATGCCGTGCTCATGCTGGATCAGCAGGACGTCGCGGGTGACCTTCGGCGTGACGAACGGGTTGCCGTCGCGGTCACCGCCGATCCAGGTGCCGAACGTGAGCGGCCGCGAGGTGGGCGCCGTCTCCACGCCGAGCCGGCGCAGCGTCTCGGCCAGGTCGTCGAGGACCTGCGGCGCCGCTTCGGCGTACAGATCCTTGAGGTAGTAGACCGCGTTGCGGGCCTCGTCGGTCGGGTCCGGCCGGTCCAGGCGCAGCTCGTCGGTCTGCCAGAGCAGGTCGATCAGCTCGGCGAACCGCTTCGTGGAGACCGTCGTGTCGGTCGCGCCGTACAGCGCGGCGGCGGCGGACTCGGCGTCGAGCGAGTCGGCGACCTGGCGCAGTTTCGACAGGATCGAGCGGCGGGCGGCCTCGGTCGGGTGCGCGGTGAAGACCGGGCGGACGGCGAGGCGGCGGGCGGCCGCGGCGATCTCGTCGGCGGGCACACCCTTCTCAGCGATCCGCTCGGCGGCCTGGTCCAGCCAGCCACCGTCGCGGGCGCGACGCCGCTGCAGGTCACGGGCGCGGTGCACCTGCTCGGTGATGTTCGCGAGGTGGAAGTACGTGGAGAAGGCGCGTGCCAGTTTCGTACCGGTGGTGATGTCCATGGCCGAGAGCCGGTCGGCGGCGGCGCGGGCGTCCTGGCGGACCAGCGCGCGGATCTCCTCGACCAGGTCGAGGAGGGGCCGGCCTTCCTGGCGAGCCAGGGTTTGACCGAGCAGCGTGCCGATCCGGCGGATGTCGGCACGGAGTGCTGCGTCGGAACCCTCTCGATCGAGATGGGCAGGCTGCTCTGTCATCGGGGCGCTCCTTAGACTCAGGTGGCTCCAGGACGGCGCTGTCCCGACTTCGCCGATCGTATCGGCGTACCCCCGACCGGGGGCGGATTGAGTCAAGAGTCTCATGCGTGGTTCGGGCTCGTGCCATCACCTGGCAAGTGCGAAGGCATACGCCGGGTACCACTGACCTGCGCGCGGGGCTCCGGCGCCACAGGCGCCGTCCGACTCTCCAGGCCGTTTCACCCAGAGGTACGCGTCAACGAGCGGGTGCCCGGTGTTCATCGTCGGAGCGGCGCCCAACCGGCGGCCGGGCGGATTGCACCAGCGTCGTTCGGCGCTGCCCCGTTTCAGCGGTCCGGCGCCGTTGCGGCTCGTGTCGACCACGAAGTGCCGGCCGCCGAGCAGACGGGAGAGCTCATTCCCGTACCCGAGATTGTCGGTTGTGGTCTGGAAGTTGGCGACGTTGAGCGCGAGTCCGTGCGCGCGCATCGCGCCGGCGCTGCGCAGAGCGGGAGCGATGCGCGCGGCCGGGACCCATCCGGGGTTGCCGGCGTCGAGGTAGACGCGCACGCCGGGCTGGGTGCGCAGCGTCGCGACCGCCCAGCTCAGCAGCGCGAGACGCTGCTGAGCAGCCTTCCCTTTGAGGCAGCCGCGAACCGTGTGGGCGACCGCGTCCGGTTCGAGGATCACCAGCGCGCGCGTGTTGCGCATCGCGAGGGTCAAGGCCGAGACCCATCTTTTGTACGCGTCAGCGCTGCTCGCGCCACCCCGGGAGTGATTCGAGCAGTCCCGCTGCGGGATGTAGTAGAGGGCGAGCACCGGCGTCCGGCCGGCCTGGGTCGCGGCGACGACGAGCCGCCGGGCCCGGTCGGCATATCCCGGCGCCGAGTCGGTGAACCAGGTGGCGGCCGGCCGGTCCGCGATCCGCCGGATGATCGCCGCGTCGGCCCGCCGGCCGGCTCGTTCCAGCCGGTGGACGTAGGTGGCGGCGGCGCCCTGCGGGTCGACGTAGAGCGGCGGGGTGCCGATGGTCGCCGCCTCCGGTACCCGGACCGCCGGCGCCGGTTCACGGTCCTTGAGCAGGACCCCGGTCGCCACCAGCGCCAGAGCGGCGATCATCGCGGCACGGCGGCGACGACCGGTCACCTTGAGGTGCCGGGGCATGAATCAGCGCACCCGCACCCAGCGAGCCACCGACGGCACACCCTTGTCGTCCACGAGGAACAGCATGTACCACCCAGAGGGCACCAAACCGGCCTTTTCCGGAACGGTCACCTCCACGGCGGCGGCCGAGCGCTTCAGGGGGAGCGCGACGGACCGCTGATCGGTATCGGTCACGTGGGTGACCGAGCTCGGCTTGAGCAGCCGGGCCGTGGCGATCCGGGCGGTGTCCGGCGTGCTGAACCGGGCCTTTCCGCCGCGGGTGAGCTCCGCCGGGCCGCCGGTCACGACCGGTCGTTTGCCGCCGAAGAGGTACGGCGGGCTGAACACCTCGATGCGCTGCTCGAACGTTCCGGCGTTCTTGCCGGTCCGGTCGTAGAGCGGGTCGCCACCCATGGTGATCACCCGGCCGTCCGGCAGCAGGATCGCCTCGGAGTGGTAATTGCGGCCCACTGTGGATTCGGCAGTCGTGACGAACGCGTTGTCGGCCGGCCGGTAGATCTGCGAGTTGAACAGGTCGCTGCGCTCACGCCCCCGGTACTTCCCGCCCCGATAGCCGGAGGATCCGCCGGTGGTGAGCACGGTGTCGTCGGGCAGCACGACCGTGGACAGGTACCGGGCGGGCCGCGGCAGGTCCGGGCCGGGCAGGTACGCGGGCGACTTCACATCCAGATCAACGATCGCGGTACGCCCCGTGGACTCCTCCGACTCGCCGATTCCACCCCCGCCGAGCAGCATCACCTTCTGGTCCTGTGCCGGCGGCAGCATCACCGACGAGCTTGTCTCGGTCATCCGCGGGTCACGCAGGCCGGGCACCTCACGGAACCTGTTGCGCTTCACGTCCCAGATCCCCGGCGTGCGGCCCTCGGTGTCCGAGCCGTACCCGGAGTTGGAACCGGAGTAGAAGACCTTCCCGTCGGCCATCAGGTGCAGGCCCGGATAGGTGGGGAAGTACCGCTTCAACTCGGGCGCGGCCACCCAGCGCTTCTCCCGCGGCAGGTACCGCTCGTTGCGGCCGGGCAGGATCCGGCCGAACTCGTCCAGGCCGGAGACGGCGAGGATGTCGCCGCCGGTGAGCCCGACCAGGGTCGGGTACCAGCGATGGTCGCTCATGTCCCCGGTGCGGACGTACTTCTCCTGGACCGGGTCGAACTCGTACGACGTCTTGTCGCCGCCGTACTCCTGCTTCTCCCGGGTGATCTTGTCGGCGACGCCGTACAGGTTGCGGGCGTCGGTGCCGGACAGCCCCTGGAGGGTGTACTGGGCCGGCTCGCGGACGATCGCGCGGTCACCCTTGATCACGGCGTCCACCCAGACCTCGGCCTCACCGGCGTGGACCATCGTGGTGCCACCGTGCGTCATCTTCTTCGCGGCCGGAACTGTCACATCGGTACGGGTCCGGTAGACGTACCCGGTGGCCGAGACCAGCGGCGTTCCCTTCGCGAACTCGCGGGGCCCGCCGTCCGGGGACTCGTTCTTGATCTTCATGACGCCGGCCGGGTGCTCGACGTCGGCTTCGAGCACCTCGTACGACTTCGTACCGCCGGCGATCAGCAGATTGCCGTTCGGCAGGAACGTGTGACCGGCGCAGAAGACGTCGGTCGGCGTCTCCACCTCGGTGAACTTCTCGGAGGCCGGGTCGTAGATCACTGTCCGGAACGACTCCTCCTCGAACGCGTCCCGGTTGTTGCCGCTGCCCGCGACGATCAGCACCTTGCCGGTGTGCAGCAGCGCGGCGTGGATGGCGTTGACCCGGAACCCGTGCGGCACCGAGAGCCGAGCCCAATGCCCGAACTTCTCTTTGTACGCCTGACGGTTGATCTGGTACGTGTGCAGCGCCTCGGAGCCGGCCGCGACCATCGGCCGGTTGGCCACCACGACGACTGCCAGCACCACCAGCGTGGCCAGACCGCTCACCAGACGGCGAACGAGGGTGGGACGCGAGCGGGGCTTCATGCGGGCGGCTCCTTTGCACGGTTGATCAACCAGATGAGGGTGGGTGCCAGGCAGATGACGAGGTTGAGGGCGGGCCACGCGTACATGGCCGGGTCGACGTTGTCGAGGAACGGCGCGACGACCAGCAGCGCGGTGTAGAGACCGGCCCAGCGCAGGCCCGGCCCGAACGTGGCGAGCCGGTCCGGGCTGGCCGAGTCGCCTTTCGGCGTGACCACGAACCCGGAACGCCGGCGCAGCACCGCGCTGATGAACGACGAGACGTACACCGGTGTGCACAACGTGGACGCCAGCATCCCGGCGAGGCCGGATGAGCCGGAGCCTTCGTGCGGGCTCACGTTGTGCCGCCGGTTGAACAGGTAGAGCCCGACCTGGAAGAGCGCAGCGTCCACATAGAGCATCAGCCAGACCGACTGCGGCACCTGCACGCCCTTGGCGCCGAGCAGCAGGAAGCAGGCCGCGTTCAGCGCGCCGAGCAACCAGGCCGCCGCGGTCAGCGGGTAATACGACATCAGCAGCGTGTAGTGCAGCGCCCGAGCGGGTCCGAGGTGCCAGACGATCCGGGCGAAACGGCGTACCGCCACCTCGTCGGTGCCCTGTGCCCAGCGGTGCTGCTGGGTGAAGTAATCGGTCCAGGACGACGGTCCCTCGCCGACGGCCAGCACGTCCGGGGTGTAGACCGAGCGCCAGCGTTTGCCGCTCGCCGGGTTGCGGGTCGCGTGAATCCGCAGGCTGGTCGCCATGTCCTCGGTGATCGAGTCCTGGAGACCGCCGATCGATTGCAATGCTTTGATCCGGACCGCGTTGTTCGTGCCGACCAGCATGGCGATCCCGCGCCGGTTGCCGGCCCGCTGCAGCAGCGAGTGGAACAGGTACTGCTGCGACTCGGCCCAGCGGGTCACCAGGTTGTCGTAGTTGCCGTAGATCTGCGGTCCGACAACGAACGCCACGTCCGGGTCGCGGAAGTACCCGAGCAGCCGCTCGCAGAAGTTCGGCTGCGGCACGTGGTCCGGGTCGACCGAGACGAAGACGTCGTACTCGTCGCCGTTCGCGTCCAGCCAGGCGTTGTAGTTGCCGTGCTTGGTCTTCGCCTTGAACGCGCCGGTGCGGGTGTTGTAGTCGTCGCGCCCGCGCCGGGAGAAGTGCCGCACACCCAGCCGCTTGCACATGAGCTTGACCACCGGGTCGTCGCCCTCGTCGAGCAGCCACACGTCGAACGTGCCGCCGTACCGGATCTTCCGGGCCGCACGCAGGGTCTTCTCCACCATCGCGATCGGCTCCTTGCCGGGCACGATCGTGGTGAGGAACGCGACCCGGGTGGCGGTGTCCGGCACGACCGGGGCCGGATCACGGGCCCAGAGCGTTGCGAAACAGAGCGCCACCACGTTGACCAGACGGAACAGCTCGATCGTCGCGGTCGCGCCGATCATGAACAGGGTCGCGGCGTACAGCATCGTCTGCAGCCGCTGGTCGGGCAGCTCGATCGAGGTGAGCAGCCATCCGAAGAACGTGCTCTCGAAAGCGAACGCGAACAGCGTGATCAGGACTGTCCGGATCGGACGGCGGCGAGCCATCCGGCGCATCTGGACCCGGTAGTCGTCCGGCGGTTCCGGGTCGGCCGGCCCGGCGAGGACGCTGTACGCGCTGTACTCGTACTGCGCGTTGAACAGCAGGGTGCTGCCGAGCTCGTCGTCCGGCATGACCGCGCGGCCGGTGGGCGGCCGCTGAGCGGGAACGCTGTTCTTGGTGTGGGCAGGACTGTTCGCCCCGGAATCCGGGGTGTGCAGCAAACTCATCCGTCAGGCCGACACCGGGACCGAAGGGCGCAGGGCGGGACGTCGTTCGACGGCCGGGCCTGAATTGTTCCGCTGCCGGCCGGCTGTCACCGGACCGCTGTTCACGGCCGGTCCGCCGGTGACGGCGCCGGCGTTCGCCGCGAAGAGCAGATGCCTCGGCGTCGCCTCCGGCTGGAGCTTGCGGACGAACGCGTGGCGGGCCGCGGCGAATCCGGAACGGTCGGTGTAGATGTCCCGGCTCATCTCGGCGAGCTCGCGGGTCTCGTACACATCCAGGGGGATCCGTTCGGCGGCGAGCCGCCTCGCTTTCGCTGCGCGTCGCTTGCGCGAGGCGCGCACGTCACCGTGCTTCTCGGCCAGGGCAGCGAGCCAGCCCGCGTACGCCTCAGGGTGGCGCGGACCGACCTCGTCGACGAGCCCGATCCGGGCGGCTTCGGCGGTGCTCACCGGGAGGCGGTCGTCGATCAGTCGCTGGGCGGCATCCGCGCCGACCCGCCTCGGCAGCGAGAAGGTGTGCAGCTCGGAGCCGAAAAGACCCATGTCGTAGTACGGGTTGAGCACGATCCCGTCCCGGGCCGCGATGATGTCCGCGCCCAGGCCGAGCATCACCCCGCCGGCGCCGGCACTGCCCGCGTACGCGGCCACCACCACCTGGCGGGTGCACGTGATGATCTCCCGGCACACCTCGTTGATCGCCCGGATGGCCGCCCACGCGGCGCCGGACGGATCCGACGATCCCTCGATCACGTTGAGGTGGATGCCGTTGCTGAACGCCTCGGTGCCGCCCCGCAACACCAGCGCACGGGTGTCCTGCGCGACCGCGTGCCGCAGGCCGGCCAGCAGCCGCCGCGAGTGCCCGGGCGCCATCGCACCGTTGTAGAAGTCGAAGTTCAGCCAGCCGACCGCGCCGGTACGCCGGTAACGGACCTGGCGGTACGCGTACGGGGTCTCCGGGTCGTCGGCCGGGCCGGCCTGCGAGTGCGGCACACCGTGCAACCGGGCGCCGAGCGCGGTCGTGGCGGGCAGCTTGATCCCGCCGTCCTCGGCCGGGCGCAGGTGACCGATCCAGAGGCTGCCGTCGCCGGTCGCCACGAGCACGGCGCCCTGGCGGCGCTTGAGGATCCGGCCGGGACGGGCGCCACGGGTCATGCCCGGGTGCGCGTCGTAGACGTACGCATCGAGCCCGCCGATCATGGCCCGCACCCCGGGGGAGCCGTCGCTGGCCCGGATCCGCCGCAGGATCGTCTCGGACGGCTCCGACCACTCGAAGACGCGGTCGGCCTGCCGCATCGGCGGCCGGGGACGCGCGCCGGGCGCCTGGGCCGGAGTGTCCTCCGCCGACGCCGGGACGAAGCTGGGGTCGCCGGCTTTCGCCACCACCTCGAAGACGCACTCCATGGCGGCGTCCGAGACCGGGCCGGCGTAAAGGGCCGACTTGCGCGGCGCCGCGGCCGGCATCGGGAACGTCCGGGTGGCCCAGATCGGCCCGCCGTCCAGCTCCTCGACGGCCTGGATGGCGGTCACACCCCAGGACGGCGCGCTCTCGCTGATCGCCCAGTCGAGTGAGGACGGACCGCGGTCGCCGACCGGTCCCGGGTGCAGCACGACGGTCCGCCACCGCTGCCAGACCTGGTCCGGGATCCGTTCCTTGAGGTACGGGCAGAGGACCAGGTCCGGGTTGACGGCCGTCACCCCGTCGACGACGTCGCGGTCGCTGGTCGCCAGCAGCACTCCGACCTCGTGTCCCGCCTCACGCAGGGCACACCAGACCCGCTGGCTCAAGCCGTTGAACGCTGACACGAGCAGCAGAATCCGCACGTTGCCCTCTCCCCCTTGCAGTGGCACCGCCAATCGGCACGAAAGCAGTGGGGACTCTCGCGGACACCTCGCCGCCCAAGTCGGACATGCTGTGCGATAAGGCGCACGGTCCCGGAAGTGTCAGCGGGTCGGACTAAGCTGAAGGCGTTACCCCCCGCCCCTTCAGGCGTTCGGGGTCGTTCGTCGTGCCCTCAGGGGGATCTCGCAATGCAGCTCGCCGGTCTGATTCCTGCCGCCCTGCGTGACCGTGGCCTGGCCCGTGCCCGGGACCTGGCGCGCAAGGGTTTCGTCGACTCCGACTCGCTGGATCTGACCGCTCCGGCGTCGCTTCGCCCGTTCGTGGTGGCGACAGTGGCCGGCGCGTCCGAGGCCGGCGGCGCGCAGCGCCCGGTGCTCGCCGTCACCGCGACCTCGCGGGAGGCCGACGACCTGGCCGACGCGCTCGGCTGCCTGATCGACGCCGACCGGATCGCGGTCTACCCGTCGTGGGAGACGCTGCCGCACGAACGGCTCTCACCCCGCTCGGACACGGTCGGCAAGCGACTCGCCGTGCTGCGCCGGCTCGCCCACCCCGATGAGCACCCGCTGCAGGTCATCGTGGCGCCGGTCCGGTCACTGCTCCAGCCGCAGCTCAAGGGCCTCGGCGACCTGGAGCCGGTGGAGCTGGTGACCGGCCGCGGCGCCGAGCTGGAGGACGTGGCCCGCCGGCTGTCCGACATGGCGTACGCGCGGGTCGACCTGGTCACCAAGCGTGGTGAGTTCGCTGTTCGCGGCGGCATCCTGGACGTCTTCCCGCCCACCGACGAGCACCCGTCCCGGGTCGAGTTCTGGGGCGACGACGTCGAGGAGATCCGCACCTTCGCGGTCGCTGACCAGCGGACCATCGACAAGGTGGAGCGGCTCTGGGCGCCGCCCTGCCGCGAGCTGCTGCTGACTCCGGACGTCCGGGCGAAAGCGGCCGAGCTGGCGGCCGAGCACCCCGAGCTCGCCGAGATCCTGGACAAGCTGGCCGAGGGCATCCCGGTCGAGGGCATGGAGTCGCTGGCGCCGGCGCTGCTGCACGGCACCGACAGCATGGAGCTGCTGATCGACTGCATGCCGGCCGGCACCCACGTGCTGCTCTGCGACCCGGAGCGGATCCGGACCCGGGCGCACGACCTCACGCGTACCTCGGATGAGTTTCTCGAAGCGTCCTGGGCCGCGGCCGCCGTCGGCGGCCAGGCACCGATCGACGTGGGCGCGGTGGCCTTCCGCACGCTCGCCGAGATCCGGGCGCACGCCGCGACTTTGAAACAGCCCTGGTGGACGCTGTCGCCGTTCGGCCTGGTCTCCTCCGAGGCCGCGGCGGAGTCCTTGCCGTGGGAGGACTCGTCCGAGGCGGTGGAGGTCTCGCCGGACGCCGGTGACGCGATCGCCCTCGCGGCGCAGCCGGTACCGCTCTATCACGGCGACACCGCGAAACTGGCCGGTGACCTGGCCGAGTGGGCCCGGGCCGGCTGGGCGATCGCGCTGGTCTTCGAGGGCAAGGGGACCGCGCAGCGGGCCACCGAGCTGCTCCGCGACGCCGGCCTCGGCGTGACGCCGGTCGACTCGATCGCGACACCGATCGAGGACGGCCAGCTGCTGGTCACCTGCGGCGGGCTCAACCACGGTTTCGTCGACGAGGCGTCCCGGCTCGCGGTGATCACCGGTAACGACATCTCCGGCGGCCGCGGCGCGTCCACGAAGGACATGCGCAAGATGCCGGCCCGGCGGCGCAACACGATCGACCCCCTGGAGCTCAAGACCGGCGACTTCGTGGTGCACGAGCAGCACGGCATCGGGCGCTACATCGAGCTGGTGCAGCGCACGGTCAACGGCGCCGACCGGGAATACCTGGTCATCGAGTACGCCGCCTCCAAGCGCGGCCAGCCCGGCGACCGCCTCTACGTGCCGACCGACCAGCTCGACCAGCTCTCCCGGTACGTCGGCGGCGAGTCGCCCAGCCTGCACAAGATGGGCGGCTCCGACTGGCAGAAGAGCAAGGCCCGTGCGAAGAAGGCGGTCAAGGAGATCGCCGCCCAGCTGATCCAGCTATACGCCGCCAGGCAGGCGTCCCAGGGCCACTCGTTCGGCCCGGACACCCCGTGGCAGCAGGAGCTGGAGGACGCCTTCCCGTACACCGAGACCCCCGACCAGATGGCCGCGATCATCGAGGTCAAGCACGACATGGAACTGCAGGTCCCGATGGACCGGCTGATCTGCGGCGACGTCGGTTACGGCAAGACCGAGATCGCGGTACGCGCGGCGTTCAAGGCGGTGCAGGACGGCAAGCAGGTGGCCGTGCTGGTGCCGACCACGCTGCTCGCCCAGCAGCACTTCAACACGTTCACCGAGCGGATGAGCCAGTTCCCGGTGCAGATCAAGCAGCTGTCCCGGTTCCAGACGCCGAAAGAGGCGGCGCTGACCCTGGAGCTCGCCGCCGAGGGCACCGCCGACATCGTGATCGGCACGCACCGGCTGCTCGCCAAGTCGACCCGGTTCAAGAACCTCGGCCTGATCATCGTGGACGAGGAGCAGCGGTTCGGCGTCGAGCACAAGGAACAGCTCAAGGCGCTGCGGGCCTCGGTGGACGTGCTGACCATGTCGGCCACCCCGATCCCGCGGACCCTGGAGATGGCGATCACCGGCATCCGGGAGATGTCGACGATCGCCACCCCGCCGGAGGAGCGGCACCCGGTGCTCACCTACGTCGGCGCCCAGGACGACAAGCAGGTGGCCGCCTCCATCCACCGCGAGCTGCTCCGCGACGGTCAGGTCTTCTACCTGCACAACCGGGTCGAGTCGATCGATCGGGCGGCCCGCAAGCTGCGTGAGCTGGTCCCCGAGGCCCGGGTCGCGGTGGCGCACGGCCAGATGAGCGAGGAGCAGCTGGAAAAGGTGATGGTCGGCTTCTGGGAGAAGGAGTTCGACGTCCTGGTCTGCACCACGATCGTCGAGTCCGGCATCGACATCCCGAACGCGAACACGCTGATCGTCGAGCGCGCCGACCTGCTCGGCCTGGCCCAGCTGCACCAGATCCGCGGCCGGGTCGGCCGTGGGCGCGAGCGGGCGTACGCGTACTTCCTCTACCCCCGGGAGAAACCGCTCACCGAGCACGCGCACGAGCGGCTCGCCACCATCGCCCAGCACACCGAGCTCGGCGCCGGCATGTACGTCGCGATGAAGGACCTGGAGATCCGCGGCGCCGGCAACCTGCTCGGCGGCGAGCAGTCCGGCCACATCGAGGGCGTCGGCTTCGACCTGTACGTCCGGATGGTCGGCGAGGCGGTCGCCCAGTTCAAGGGCGAGCGGCCGGAGGAGGAGCCCGAGGTCAAGATCGACCTGCCGATCGACGCGCACCTGCCCACCGAGTACATCGCTGTCGAGCGCCTGCGCCTGGAGATGTACCGCAAGCTGGCCGAGGCGCGCGACGACGCCCGCCTCACCGAGGTCGTCGCCGAGATGACCGACCGGTACGGCGAGCCGCCGGCCCAGGTCGCCAACCTGATCGCGGTGGCCCGGTTCCGCCAGGTGGCCCGGGCGTACGGTCTGACCGACGTGACGATGCAGGGCAAGCACATCCGGTTCTCGCCGCTGCCGCTGCCGGACTCGAAGCAGATGCGGCTCAAGCGGTACCACCCGGACTCGGTCTACAAGACGGTGAACGACCAGGTCAGCGTGCCCCGGCCGAGCACCCGCCGGGTGGGCGGCGAGCCGCTGCGCGACCAGGCCCTGCTCGAGTGGTGCGCCCAGCTGCTCAAGGACGTCCTCGGCGATGTTCCGGCTCCGGCCGGCGCGACACGCTGAGGGCGGGCGACCTAGATCACATTGACCATGAGACAGTCATGACCATGATGCGTGCCCGCTCACTCGTCTCCGTCGTCGTTGCCGCTTCTCTCGCCGTCGGCGGGCTCTCCGGCTGCCGGTCCCAGCCGGCCGTCGCCGTCTACATCGGGCAGAGCGGTCACATCACCGAGCACCATGTCCAGCAGATCTGGGACGAGACCAGTGAGCTGGTGACCAGCGCCGCGGCCGGCCAGGCCGCGCGGATGCCGATCGCCCGCGTCGACATCGTCGGCCTGCTGCTCACCAACGAGCTCTACGACCGGGTCGCGAAACAGCAGAAGGTCACCCTGCCGGCCACCATGCCGTACGCCGAGGTGGCCGAGCAGATCGGCCTGCCCGACTCGGCCGAGCTGACCCGGATCTACACGCAGAACCTGGTCCTGCGGCAGAACCTGCTGCAGAGCGTCTCCGCCGCCGCCGCCGAGCCCAGCGACGAGGACCTGCGCGGCGTGTACCAGCAGTTCGCCGACAACCAGGCGATCAACCTGGACTTCGCCGGGTTCAAGAAGAGCCTGCAGGCCGCCGACAAGAAGGAGCTCCAGGGCGCGTTCACGCTGCGCGACGAGGTGGAGTCGCTGGTCGGCGAGCTGGACGTGGAGATCAGCCCGCGGTACGAGGACGTGGTGCTGGGCATCTACTCCTACACCGATCAGGCCAGCGGGCGGTCGTTCCCGATCGTCAGCGTGCCGTTCGGTGACCCGGACGCCAAGCCGCTGGTGGTGGACGTCGCTTGACCAGCAGGATCCTCCTTCTCGTCACGTCGCCACGGCTGCCCGCGGGGCTGCTCACCGCCGAGGCCTGGGATGCGGTTCGCGCGTACCCGGTCTTTGCTCACGCGGAGAGTGAGCAGGCCGCGGCGCTGCGGGTGGCGGGGGTCGAGGTGACGGTGCTGGACACCGACGCGCAGGGTCTGCTCGATGCCATCGGGGACGGTCCGGGCGCGGTCTGGCTCGCCGGGCCGACCGGTGACCAGACGTTCGCCCGGCAGCTCGGTCTGCGGCTGGCCCGCGAGCCGGGGCTCGCCGAGCTGGAGCTGATCTACGGCTCGTGGGATCCGCCCGGCGCCCGGCTGCTCGACGCGGTCACCGTGATGGACCGGCTCGTCTCACCCGGCGGTGACCCGTGGAAACGGGCGCAGACGCATCAGACGCTCGCGCCCTACCTGCTGGAGGAGAGCTACGAGGCGTACGACGCGATCGTGTCGGACGACCCGGAAGCGTTGCGTGAGGAGCTCGGTGACGTGCTGCTCCAGGTGGTGCTGCACGCGCGGCTCGCCGAGGAGCAGCCGGATGGGCACGGCTGGAGCATCGACGACGTGGCCGGTGGGCTGGTCGAGAAGATGGTCCGGCGCAACCCGCACGTGTTCGCCGGCGAGCAGGTGCAGGACATCGAGGAGATCACCGCCAACTGGGAGCGGATCAAGCAGGCGGAGAAGGAGCGGGAGTCGGTCCTGGACGGGATCGCGCTCAGTCAGCCCGCTCTCGCACTGGCGGCCAAGATCCTGCATCGGGTGGAGCGGGGCTCGTTGTCCGTACCCTTGCCCGAGGCTCTTGATCTTGGTTCTTCGCTCTTGAAGGTCGTGGCCGACGCGCGTGCCGCAGGTCTCGATCCGGAGGCCGAGCTGCGCAGGGCCGCTTTGGAATACGCCGACGCGGTGCGTGCGGCGGAAAATGTCGGTCCGTCCGAGTAGTTTTCTCGGCATGGCTGAGTTCGTGCCGCTCGCCGAGCGCATCGTCGACGCTCTCCTGGAGAGCGATCCCGCAACCGCGACCTACGCGGGTGACCACCGCTTCGACGACCGTCTGCCCGATCTCTCCGGAGACGGCGTGGCGGGCCGCGTCGCGATGCTGCGTGACGCGGGTGACGCGCTCAGCGGCGTCGATCCCGACGGCCTCGACCCGGAGGACCAGGTCGACCACGCGATCCTGGCCGCCATGGTGGAGCGTGCCGCGTTCGAGCTGACCGAGATCCGCGAGCACGAGTGGAACCCTCTGGAGCACAACCCCGGCCCGCTGCTGCACGCGCTGCTGGCCAGGCCGTTCGCGCCGGCTGATCAGCGGCTGACCAGCCTCACCGGCCGGCTCACCGCTATCCCTGACGCGCTCGCCACCGCCCGTGCCGTGCTGCGCGACGTGCCCCGCATCCACGCCGAGACGGCGGCCGGCCAGTTCGCCGGCACCGCCGCGCTGATCCGCGACGAGGTGCCCGCCCTGCTGGCTCAGGAGCCCGGTCTGCGCGACCGGGTGGAGCCGGCGGCCGCCGCGGCGCTGGCCGCGCTCGGCGAGTTCGACGGCTGGCTGCGCGAGCGGCTCGACAGCGGCGAGCCGGGCCGCGATCCCCGGCTGGGCCGCCGCCTGTGGGAGGCGCGGCTCTGGCACACCCTGGACACCGAGCTCTCCGCGTCCGAGGTGCTCTCCCGGGCGCGGGCCAACCTCGACCGGGTCGGCGAGGAGCTGCGGGTGGCCGCGGCCGAGCTGGTCGGCGGCCCGGCCGACGACGACACGGTCCGCCGCGCGCTGGACTCGATCGCCGCCGAGCACCCCGACAACCAGTCCATCGTCGGGCTGGCGAAGCTGACGATGGACGAGGCGACCGCGTTCGTCCGCGAGCACGACGTCGTCTCGCTGATCGACGACGCCTGCGTGATCGAGGAGATGCCGGAGTTCGCACGGGGCGTCGCGGTGGCCTACTGCGATCCGCCCGGTCCGCTCGAGACGGCCGACGTGCCCACGTTTTACTGCATCTCGCCGGCCCCGGCGGACTGGCCGGCCGACCGGGTGGAGAGCTTCTACCGGGAGTACAACGACCAGATGATCCGTGGCCTGACCGTCCACGAGGCGA
Organism: Actinoplanes lutulentus; assembly: GCF_003259845.1. Classification (GTDB taxonomy): domain Bacteria; phylum Actinomycetota; class Actinomycetes; order Mycobacteriales; family Micromonosporaceae; genus Actinoplanes; species Actinoplanes lutulentus. The sequence goes on along the minus strand of NZ_QLMJ01000003.1, from coordinate 386,201 downwards.
TGCCCGGCCACTTCCTGCAGCTCGCGCACTCCCGCCGGTTCCGGGCCGCCACCCGGGTCCGATCGCTCGGCCTCTCCGGGCCGTTCGTCGAGGGCTGGGCGGTCTACGCCGAGTCGGCGATGGTCGGCCTCGGCTTCGGCGGCCTCCCGGTGCGGCTGCAGCAGCTCAAGATGCAGTTGCGGATGAGCCTCAACGCCGTCATCGACCAGCTCGTCCACTGCGACGACCTGACCGAGGCGGAGGCGATGGAGCTGATGACCGGGCGCGGTTTCCAGGAGGAGGGCGAGGCGGCCGGCAAGTGGCGGCGCGCGCTGCTCACGTCGACCCAGCTCTCGACGTACTTCGTGGGTTACAGCGAGGTCGCGGCCATCGCGGCGGCCCGGCCGTTCGGCGCCACGCCGAAAGCGTGGCACGACGCGATGCTGGCGCACGGCTCCCCGCCGCCGCGGCACCTGCGCACGCTGCTCGGGGTCTGAGAGCTCTTACTCCGAGCGGCGGTCCACCAGCTTCGTGCCTGGTGAGACCTGGAAATCGCGTTCGTCGGCCTCATCGGCGTACTCGGTGAGCACCACGTCCACCTCGGCACCGTCGAACCGGCCGCGGAAACTGGCTAGCGTGCCGCCCACGGTCACGCACACGTCGAACGACGACGACTCGGCGGCCTGCACACCGGTCAGCGCGAGGCAGGTGGCGTGCCGTCCGGCGAGAGTGGTGTCGGTCTGGGTGACCTCCGGGTCCGCGTCGATCGCCGCCGCCTCCAGCAGCGCGACGACCTCGGCGTCGGTCACCAGGCCGGTCCCCGCCGGGAGCGCAGCGCCGGGATCCGGGTCGGAGGCGGTGCAGACGTCACCGGCACAGCGGGTCACGGCCGCCGGGGTGCGGATCAGGCGGCCGTCGGGAAACGCGTACGCCGTGCGGTCCGGAGTGAGGCTGCGGGTCACCCGCGCGGTGTCGCCGCCGGCCAGCCGATAGGTCGCGGTGTGCTCGGGGCCGGGCGTGGCCAGTTGCGAGGCCACCTCGGAGACGAGGTCACCCTGGGTGACACCGGCGGCGTTGGCCTGATCGAGCCCTCCGCATCCGGCGAGGAGCCCGAGCAGACCGATCACCACGACAGATGTTGATCTCACGGAAGCGGGCACGACCTCCACCCTCGCCCACTTCATCGACGACGCGCAATCGAGTTATCTCGTAACCGACACGAATGCCGTCATTCGATTCGCATTCACATTCGCAATGCTTCAGGCCGTCTCCCTTGCCCGGGCCACCTGCTGGCGCAGAACATATCGGCGGATCATTTTGGCCTGCCGTTCGTCCTGCTCGAAGACGGCCACCAGCTCCACGATGAGCGGCCCGCGGACCGGCACCCGCTGGCGGATCGCGCTGACCTTGGTGGCCATCGCCGTGAACTCCACGACGTCCTCGGCGAGCTGGACACGCAGGGTCATCTCGGCGCCGGGCCGCAGGTCGATGTCGGTGAAGTGCGCCCGGATCGAGCTCTCGCTGATGTCGTGCACCCAGCCGATCGCCTCGCGCTCACCCGGGCGTACCAGCACCACGCTCTCGCCACCGCCGCCGCGCACGTAATGGCGTAGCTGCTCCAGCTCGGGCGGGCCGAGTGGCCGCAGCTCGACACGGTTCTCGTCGGTGCTGGTCACCGAGCAGCGCACGGCATATCGGCCGCGGGGACCGGCCGGGCCGCGCAGGGTCACCGTGGCGCCGGCCGGAGGCACGTCGTCGAGGGCCATGGACAGCGTCGCGGCCTTGTCGGAGGCACGGAGGACCCGGATACCGGGGATGCGTTCCTCGCCGTTGTCGAACTCGATGCGCGAGCCCTCGGCGAGGAAGCCTGCGGGAAAGAGATCACTGGTCATAGTGCCCAAAGGTTCGGCAGGCCGGGTGCGGGTTTGAGGTAAACAGGGTGCGAAGTTGACCGGCCCCGCGAACGCCGCATCGCCTCACTCGATAGGCTCAAGTGCGTGGTCGGCCCGCAGGGTCGCGGACCGAAACTGAATTCCCAACTGTTAGGGAGCGACACGACTAATGGCCACCATTGAAGCGATCGTCGCCCGCGAGATCCTCGATTCCCGGGGCAACCCCACCGTCGAGGTCGAGGTCGGCCTGGACGACGGCACGGTGGGTCGCGCGGCGGTGCCCTCCGGTGCATCCACCGGCGCGTTCGAGGCGCTCGAGCTCCGCGACGGCGACAAGGGCCGCTACCTCGGCAAGGGTGTCGAGAAGGCTGTCGCCAACATCGAAGACAAGATCGCCGACGAGCTGATCGGTTACGAGGCGAGCGAGCAGCGCCTGATCGACCAGAAGATGCTCGACCTGGACGGCACCGACACCAAGTCGGAGCTGGGCGCCAACGCGATTCTCGGCGTGTCGCTCGCCGTCGCGAAGGCCGCGGCGCTCTCCGCCGAGCTGCCGCTGTTCCGCTACGTCGGTGGCCCGAACGCCGCCGTCCTGCCGGTGCCGATGATGAACATCGTCAACGGTGGCGCCCACGCCGACTCGAACGTCGACGTGCAGGAATTCATGATCGCCCCGATCGGCGCGCCGACCTTCCGCGAGGCGCTGCGGACCGGCGCCGAGGTCTACCACGCCCTCAAGTCGGTGCTGAAGAAGAAGGGCCTCTCGACCGGCCTGGGCGACGAGGGCGGCTTCGCGCCGAACCTGCCGGCCAACGCCGCCGCGCTGGACCTGATCGCCGAGGCCGTCCAGGCCGCCGGCTTCAACCTGGGTACGGACATCGTGCTGGCGATGGACGTAGCGGCGACCGAGTTCTACAAGGACGGCGCGTACGTCTTCGAGGGCTCGCCGAAGTCGACCGACGAGATGATCGCGTACTACGCGAAGCTCGCCGCCGACTACCCGATCGTCTCGATCGAGGACCCGCTGTCCGAGGACGACTGGGCCGGCTGGACCGCGATGACCTCGGAGCTCGGCGACAAGATCCAGATCGTCGGTGACGACCTGTTCGTCACCAACCCGCAGCGCATCGCCCGCGGCATCGCCGAGGGCGCCGGCAACGCGGTGCTCGTGAAGGTGAACCAGATCGGTTCGCTCACCGAGACCCTGGACGCTGTGGACATGGCCCACCGGGCCGGCTTCAAGACCATGATGTCGCACCGGTCCGGCGAGACCGAGGACGTCACCATCGCCGACCTGGCGGTGGCGGTCGGCAGCGGCCAGATCAAGACCGGCGCACCGGCCCGTTCGGACCGTGTCGCCAAGTACAACCAGCTCCTGCGCATCGAGGAGCAGCTGGAGAGCGCCGCCCGGTACGCCGGTGCGGGCGCGTTCCCGCGTTACCGCGTCGGCTGACGACTCGGCGACAGATCATGGAGTTGTGGCGCCCGTGCCAGCCGACGTAGGTTCGATCGGGCGCCACAAATCTTGGTGAGCGGGGGGAGGGGCAAACATGACGCAGCGTCGCCTGCCGAGCGGGCAGGGCCCGACCCGTCGCCCCGGATCCGGCGGACGCCCGACGGCTTCGCGGACCCGTAACACCGGGCCGATCCGGGTGCCGTCGTCTCGGCGTACCCAAGGGTCCGGGTCTGAGAAAGGCGGCGCAGCCGCCGAGCGCACCGACGCACCTCGCCCGCGCGCGCTGACCGGCCGGGCCACCATCCTGATCGCGGTTTTTGTGGCTCTCGCGCTGGCTTACACCTATCCGCTGCGTGTCTACCTTGAGCAGGAGACGCAGATCGCGCAGATGGAAAACGATCAGGACCGGCAGCGTGGCGACATCGCCGCGACCGCCAAGGAGCTGGAAAAGTGGCAGGACGACGAGTACCTGCGCATCCAGGCTCGGGAGAAGTACTTCTACGTCCGTCCCGGTGAGACGCCGCTGCTGGTCTATTACGATGCTGCGGGCGCCGCTCGCGACGCCGACGAGAAGACGCCGGCGGCCGCTCCGGACCGCTGGTACGACACGCTGTGGAGCAGCGTCCAAGCCGCGAATGCGGAGCCCGCGAACTGATGGCTGAAGCACCAACCCCCGAAGACCTCGACATCGTCGCCGCCCAGCTTGGCCGGTCCCCGCGCGGCACTCGCGCGATCGGGCACCGCTGCCCCTGCGGCAATCCGGACGTGGTGGAGACCGCGCCGCGTCTTGACGACGGCACACCGTTTCCCACGCTGTATTACCTGACGTGTCCACACGCCACGGCCGCGTGCAGCAGGCTGGAGTCGGCCGGCGTGATGCGTGACATGCAAGAACGCTTGAGTACGGACCCTGAGCTGGCGAAACGGTACGCCGAGGCGCATCAGGACTACCTGGACCGGCGGACCGCCATCGAGGACGTGCCGGAGATCGCGCGCGTGTCCGCGGGCGGCATGCCTGATCGGGTGAAGTGCCTGCACGTTCATCTCGGGCATGCGCTGGCCGCCGGGCCGGGAGTGAATCCGTTCGGTGACGAGGTGCGGGATGCGATCGGGCCGTACTGGTCCGGTGGTTCCTGTGTTTCGCGTTCTGCGCTCTCCGCCGATGATCATTAGGCGCGCTCGCACGGGGGATGTGCGAGCCATCCGGGCCCTGGTTGACGCGTACACCACGGACCGGCGGCTGCTCAGCAAGGCCACGGTCACGCTCTATGAGGCCGTCCAGGAGTTCTGGGTGGCGGTCGACGAGCAGGACGGCACGGTGGCCGGATGCGGCGCCCTGCACGTCATGTGGGAGGACCTCGCCGAGATCCGGACCGTCGCTGTCGATCCGTCGCGACGGGGGCAGAAGATCGGGCACCGGATCGTTTCGGTGTTGCTCGATCAGGCGCGGGAACTGGGCGTACGCCGGGTCTTCTGTCTGACGTTCGAAACCCGGTTCTTCGGGTCGTTCGGGTTTACCGAGATCGATGGGGCGCCGGTGCCGCACTCGGTTTACGAGCAGTTGCTGCGCTCTTATGACGAGGGTGTCGCGGAGTTCCTGGATCTGGAACGCGTCAAGCCGAACACGTTGGGAAACACACGGATGCTGCTGCATCTGTGAAGATCTTTTTGTGAGGGTCTTGTGAGAGTTGCTGCTATCGACTGCGGGACCAACGCGATTCGCCTGCTCATCGCTGATGTGGCCGGCGGTCAGCTGGTCGACGTCGCCCGCCGGATGGAGATCGTGCGGCTGGGGGAGGGCGTCGACCGGACCGGGCTGCTCGCACCCGCCGCGATCGAGCGAACCCGGCAGGCACTGCTGGGATATGCCGCTGAGATCGCCGAGCTGGGCGTGACCCGGGTGCGGATGTGCGCGACGTCAGCCACGCGCGACGCCGAAAATTCCGCGATATTTCGTGACATGGTGCGCGGCGTTCTCGGCATCGACCCGGAAGTGATCACCGGCGAGGAGGAGGCGACCCTCTCCTTCCTCGGCGCGGTCCAGGGCCTCGACGCCCCCGGTCCGTACCTCGTCTTCGACCTCGGCGGCGGCTCCACCGAATTCGTCACCGGCACGGCAACCGTCGAACACGCCATCTCGATGGACATCGGCTGCGTCCGCATGACCGAACGCCACCTGCACAGCGACCCGCCCACCCCCGCCGAGATCGCGGCGGCCACAGCCGACATCACCAAGGCCGTCGACACCGCCCTGGCAGCCGTCTCACCAGCTATCACTTTGGTCGGCCTCGCCGGGACGGTCACGACCGTCGCTGCTATCGCTTCAGAGCTCCCTGGGTACGACTCAGAGCGCATCCACCACAGCAGGATCTCCGCCGCGGACGTGGCGAGGGTGACCGACACACTGCTGGCGATGACGGTCGCGGAGCGCCGCGCTCTGCCCGTGATGCACCCAGGCAGAGCCGACGTGATCGGAGCCGGAGCCCTGATCGAAAAAATCATCGTCGAGAGGTCGGGGCACGACGTGGTGATCGCCTCCGAGCACGACATTTTGGATGGGATAGCTTTCGGCCTGGCAGAAGCCGCCTGACCCGTTGTTTCGGGTGCAGGGTTTGGCTCTCACGGTTGTTTGCACGGAGCTTGAGGCAGCCGTGACAGCCGGCCGGTTCGGATCTTTCGTAAATCGACACGGCCTCGGCTGCCCAGCGCACGCCCGGTTCGACCCGGCTGCCTGACAGCATGGGTAGTCTGCTGTTGACGGTACTTCGGATTGCGCAGTAGTGTGCCACGCGTGGATCCGACGCAACTTCTCAAGGGCGTGCTTGACCTTGCCGTCCTTGCCGTCCTCCGCGACGACGACGGTTACGGCTACGACATTCTGCGACGCCTGCGAGCGGCCGGCTTGGAGGATGTCGGCGACGCCTCGGTCTACGGGACCCTGCGCCGGCTCTTCAACAGCGGCCTGCTGACCAGCTACGTCGTGCCCAGCGACGAGGGTCCGCACCGGAAGTACTACGCCCTCAACGTGGCCGGCCGTGAAGAGTTGCAGCGCTCCGGCAAGGTCTGGCAGGGCTTCGCATTGATCATGGACGATCTGCTTCGCGAGCGGGGGACGGCGTGAACCTGACGGCACAGGACGAGATCGGCAGCTATGTCGAGGAGGTTCGGCAGGCGCTCGGGGGTCTGCCGGCCACGACTCGCGAGGAGCTGCTGGAAGATCTGCCGGAGCATCTGGCGGAAGTGCTCGCCGAGGGCGACGGCACGCTGGTCGAGCGTCTCGGTTCGCCGTCGGCCTATGCCGCGGAGCTGATCGCGAGCGCCGGGCTTGCGGACGGTTCCGCGCCGCGCCCTCCGGGCCGCGAGCGCTTCGCTCATCTCCGCGGCCGGGCACGCGAGGCGATCAAGCGGACCGACGTGCGGGTCGGGCCACTTCTTGGGTACGCGAGAGCGAGCGAATTCCTGGTGCTGCTGCGCCCGGCATGGTGGGTGTTGCGGGGTTACCTGGCCGCCATGGCGTTCGCCTACGTCTTTGACGACAACCACGGCCCGATCGGCCTGCTGCCCCGGGTCGGCGGCGTCGGCATCGATCTGTTCGCGATGACGTTCCTGGTCGTGGCGATCCTCGGCTCGATCTGGCTGGGCCGTCGTGGCGAGCCGGCCGGCCGGGTGCCGCGCCTGCTGCTCCGCGGCAGCTCGGCCGCGCTGGCGATCTTCGCGGTGGTGGGCTTCTACGAGATGGACTACTCGACCCGGCAGACCGCCTTCGTCGGCGACTACGTGAGCAACCAGTACAGCAGCGTGCAGGACGTCTTCGTCTACGACGGCCAGGGCAACCTGGTGAGCAACGCTCAGCTGTACGACCAGTGGGGCAACCCGATCCGGTTCGGCGAGCCGGGCTGCATCGACCCGATGACGGGCAACTGGAGTGCGAGCCGCTCACTCGGTTACCCGTTCTGCCCGGACCAGGCGCCGTTCCCCGGCGAGACCCCGGACGGCTCGGAGAGCACGCCTCCGCTGGAACAGAAGCCGGACCCGGCGGCGACCGCGGAGAACCGCACGAAAACGGACACCGGGCCGACTGTCGAGCCGGCCGACGCTCCAAGTGTTGCGAACGCCTCACCCAGCGGTGAATAAAGCCTGGTTACGGGGTCGCGCAAGCCCTGTGGCGGTCGCTATTCTCGCGTGCCGACGGCCGATTTTCGGCCGTGCCCCCGAGAGGAAGACCCCATGACAGACCCGGTTGTGCCGACCCCGCCCGGCGGCGGCTACCCGTCCGCTCCCGGGGGCGGTTACCCGCCCGCGGGTTACCCGCAGCAGGGTGGCACGCCCGGCTACCCGCAGCAGCCGCAGCAGGGCTACCCCCAGCAGGGTGGTTACCCTCAGCAGCCGCAGCAGGGATACCCGCAGCAGCCCCAGCAAGGCGGTTACCCCCAGCAGCCCCAGCAGGGTGGTTACCCCCAGCAGCAGGGTTACCCGCAGCAGGGCGGCTACCAGCAGCCGGCCGCGCCCGGTTACCCCCAGCAGGGCGGCTACCCGCAGCAGGGTGGTTACCCCCAGCAGCCTCAGCAGGGCGGTTACCCCCAGGAGCCGCAGCAGGGCGGTTACGCGCAGGGCTTCGCGGGCAAGATCGAGGGTGACGCCCCCGCCTTCCCACCCGCGCCCGAGCAGAAGCCGGAGAAGAAGAAGGGCAAGAAGGCGCTCGGCATCATCGGCGCCATCGTGATCTTCGTGATCATCGCGGTGATCAAGGGCGGCCTCGGCGCGCTGTTGAAGAAGGACCCGACCGCCGAGGCGAAGGCCGGCGACTGCATCTCGGTCGCGAACAACCTCGGCGAGCAGGCCACCGACGTCAAGGCCAAGATCGTCGAGTGCTCCGCGTCGGACGCCAAGTTCACCGTCCTCGGCCGGGTCGACAAGGTCACCGACGTGAACAGCACGGCGTGCGACGCCACCTTCAACGAGAAGCTGGCCGAGGGCGGCGAGGGCGCGATCATCGCCAGCGAAGAGGGCGACGGCTACCTGCTCTGCCTGAAAGCGAACTGACGAGACGCAACAACCGCGGAAGCGCCGACCCGGGTACACGACGATCACCGGCGAATGCTGTGCTGATCCGATGCTCCCGTCCGGCGCTTCCGCGCGTACCCCAGAAGCCGTTGTCGCCAAGGCGGCCGAGGCCGCCTCACTCAGCGTGCTTGACGCGGAGATCGCGGATTGTTTCGCTTGTCCGCGATTGGTCACCTGGCGCACGGAAATCGCATCGACGAAGCGTGCCTCTTTCCGTGATCAGGAGTACTGGGGGCGGCCGCTGCCCGGTTTCGGGCCGGAGGGTGCCGAGATCGCGATCCTCGGTCTGGCGCCTGCTGCGCACGGCGGTAACCGGACCGGGCGGATCTTCACCGGCGACCGCTCTGGCGACGTGCTTTTCGCCGCGCTGCATCGTGCCGGCCTCGCGAACCAGCCGACCAGCGTCTCGATCGACGACGGCCTGGAGCTGCGCAACACCCGGATCTTCGCGGCGGTCCGCTGCGCGCCGCCGGACAACAAACCGACGCCCGAGGAGCGCGACACCTGCGCGCCCTGGATGCGGCGAGAGCTGGAATTGATCAGACCCACACTGCGGGTGGTCGTCGCTCTGGGTGCCTTCGCTTGGGCTGCGTGGTGGCCCGCTCTCATTGATGTGTACGGGTTGAGGCCGCCCGTCCCCCGTCCGAAATTCGGGCACGGGGCCGAGGTCAGGCTGGACGGCGCGCCCGACCTGATCGGGTGTTTCCACGTGAGTCAGCAGAACACCTTCACCGGGAGGCTGACACCCGTGATGCTGGACGAGGTGTTCGCCCGTGCCAAGGCTCGTGCGGGCCTGGCATGATTCGAGCTCTGACGACCATCCCCGAGTCACGGATCTGAGCCCCCCGCATGGACCTCGCCGCACTGCGCCGATGGTGGCCGCTGGCCGCCGTCGTCACACTGCTCTTCGTGATCTCGCTGGCTGCGACACGTTCCTCGCCGCAGCTGGACCACATCACTCCGGAAGCGACACCGACCACGACGGCGCCACCACTGCTACCGCCCCGGACCGAGCCGGCGCCGGAGCCGAGCGCCGTCAACACCGCCGTGCCCGAAGCGGCCCGTAATCTGCCGAGCTGGGCGGGGCAGGCAGCTCTCGTCGTGCTCGCCTTCGTGGTGGTCTGCATGGTCGTGCTGCTCTCCTGGGCGCTCGTGCACGACTTCCTGCGGCGGCGTGGCCGGCGCAGCGGCAAGCTCGACTCCCGGCGGCGGCCACGCACCGCCGAGGATCTGGTGGCCGCGCTCGACGCCGGCCTGGAGGAGCTCTCCGACACCGACCGTGACCCGCGCCGCGCGGTGATCGCCTGCTGGGTGCGGCTGGAGGACGCGGCCGCCGCGGCCGGCACACCCCGGCACCCGGGTGACAGCCCCACCGACCTGGTCGGCCGGCTGCTTGCCGAGCAGCGGGTGGACGCGGCGGTGCTCGCGGCGCTGCTGGAGGTCTACCGGGAGGCGCGGTACGCCACGCACACGGTGGACGATCAGATGCGGCAACAGGCGAGGTCCGCTCTGGAGCGTCTCCGCGCGGATCTCGGTGGGGTGACGGTATGAGCGAGCGCAGCGAGTTCATACCGTGGGTTTTGTGGTGTTCTTCGGGGTTCGGGGGCCGGGCATGAGCGACGGCAGTCTTGACGATCTCTTCGGGCCTGGATATCAGCAGCCCGTCGAGGAGGTCGCGCCGGTTGAGAAACGCCGCTCGCCGATCCCGCGGCTGATCGGTGAGGTCGCTGTCCTGATCCTGGCCACCGTGGTGATCACCGCAGGTCTGCGAGCCGGCGGTGTGAGCATCCCGCTGCTGCTGCTCGTGTCCGCGCTGATCGGGCTCCGCCTGGTGGTCTGGGCCGCGTCCGCGGTCTCGCCGCCGCCCGCGCCGAAGCTGCGCTCCCGGATCGGGCGGGACGCGAAACCTGCCCCTGACGCGTTGCGTTCCTCAGTGAAACGGTGGGAGCGAAACCTGGAGCAGGCCCACTCGGACCCGGATCTGTATGCGCGTAACGTTCTGCCGGTGCTCGCGGAGCTCACCGACGAACGGCTGCGGTTGCGGCACGGCATCACCCGGGCCAGCGACCCGCGCCGTGCCCAGGAGTTGCTCGGCGAGCCGCTGTGGACGGCGCTGGCCGATCCCGGCCGGCACGGCCTGCGGGCACGTGATGTCGATACTTTGCTAGACGCGTTGGAACGACTGTGAGAAAGGTGTGCCGGTGACGCAGGCTCTTCCCCCGTACGAGGTCGGGCGGCTATCCGGAGCGATCCTCGACGCGGTCGGCACCGTGGTGGTCGGCAAACGGGACTCGCTCGAACTGGTGCTGGCCGGCATCCTCGCCGGCGGGCACGTGCTGCTGGAGGACCTGCCCGGTCTCGGCAAGACGCTTACCGCCCGCTGCTTCGCGCAGGCGCTCGGCCTGGACTTCCGCCGTCTGCAGTTCACACCGGACCTGCTGCCCGCCGACGTCACCGGCTCCTTCCTTTACGACCAGCGCAAGGGCGACTTCGCGTTCCGCGCCGGGCCGGTCTTCACGAACATGCTGCTCGCCGACGAGATCAACCGGACGCCGCCGAAAACCCAGTCCGCCCTGCTCGAGGCGATGCAGGAGAAGCAGGTCTCGGTCGAGGGCGTCACCTACCGGCTGGACCCGCCGTTCCACGTGCTCGCTACAGCGAACCCGATCGAGTACGAAGGCACGTACCCCCTGCCCGAAGCGCAGCTGGACCGCTTCCTGCTCCGGGTGTCGTTCGGTTACCCGACCGCCGAGGAGGAGTGGGACGTGCTCCAGCGGCGGATGTCGCGCCGTCAGGAAGAGGCCGTCATCTCGCCGGTGGTGGACTCCCGTTCGCTGCAGGCCATGCAGTCCGCCCTGGAATCGGTCGCGGTCGAGGACTCGATCGGCCGGTACATCGTGGCGCTCGCCTCGGCCACCCGCGAGCACGGTGCCGTGCTGGTCGGCTCGTCACCGCGTGGCTCGCTCGCGCTGCTGCTGCTGGCCCGCGCCCGCGCCGCGATGGCCGGCCGTGACTACGTGGTGCCGGAAGACGTGAAGGACGTTGCCGTACCGGCTCTGGCACACCGGATCACCCTGCGCCCGGAGATGTGGCTGCGCCAGGTGAACCCGTCGTTCGTCGTCCAGGAGGTGCTCTCCGCCGTTCCGGCGCCGGCCAGCGGCGCGCTGCCCACCTACGCGCGGCATGACTGAACCCGTCGCCGGAGTGTGGGTGCCGACCCGGGCACTCGGGCGGACGGTGCTGCTCACCGGCCTGCTCCTGCTGCTCGGGGTGGCGCTCGGCCGCGTCGACCTGGTGCTTCTCGCGTCGCCGTTCGCGATCGGCGCCGCGATCAACCTGCATCGGCGCCCGAAAGCCGTGCCCGAGGTGACGATCACCGCTGACATCGAGCACGTCGTCGAGGGCGGCAAGGTCGAGGCCGGGCTCACCGTGGCGAACCCGGACGTGATCGGTTACGACCTGGTGGTCGTCCGTACGCGTACCTCGCCGTGGCTACGCCTGCAGCACGCCGATCGGCCGTTCGCGCTGACCGTGCCGCAGGACGGCTGGGCCGCGATCGACCTGACCGGCGAGGCGCTGCGCTGGGGTCGGCAGGACGTCGGTCCGGCCGCAGCCCGGGCCGCGGCCTGCGGCGGGCTGCTCGCCTGCCGCCCGGTCGTCACCCCGGCCCGGGGCGTACGCGTCTACCCGGTCACCGAGCCGTTCAACGCGACCGAGGCGATGCCGGCCGCGGCCGGTCTGGTCGGCGCGCACCGCTCCCGGCGGCCCGGTGAGGGTGGTGAGCTGGCCGGTGTACGCCAGTTCGCGCCCGGTGACCGGTTGCGCCGCATCGACTGGCGGGTCTCTCTGCGTACCCGTGACCTGCATGTGGCGTACACGCTGTCGGACCGCGACGCCGAGGTGCTGCTCCTGCTCGACGTGCTCGGCGAGGTTGGTCTGCCGGGTGGCGTAGGCGGAGGCTCCTCTGTTCTGGACACCACGGTTCGCGCGGCCGCCGCTGTCGCCGAGCACTATCTGCACCGAGGCGACCGGGTCTCACTGCTGGAGTACGGCTCCGGCGCGCGCCGGCTGCGTCCCGGCTCCGGCCGCCGCCAGTACCTGACCGTCCTGGAATGGCTGCTCGACGTCCGCCCCAACCCGGCCGACGAGACCGAGCAGTACGAGAACCTCCTCGCCGCGCACCACGTCTCGTCGTCCGCGCTGGTCGTGGTGCTCAGCCCGCTGGTCGACCCGCGGGCCGCCGACATGCTCGCCCAGCTCACCAAGTCCGGCCGGTACACGGTCGCGGTCGACACCCTGCCGAAGGACGCCGCCCCGCCGGTCCGCAACCAGTGGACCCCGGCCGCGACCCGGCTCTGGCGGATCGAACGGGAGAACGTGCTCGGCCGTCTGCGCGAGCACGGTGTTCCGGTGGTGCAGTGGGCCGGCGCCGGCAGCCTCGACCTGGTGCTGCGTGACGTGGCCCGGATGGCCTCAGCGCCGAGGGGAGGCTGACATGCTGACCGGGATCACGGCCCGTGCCGGGCACCTTCGCAAGACGCTGAGCAGGGCTACTCCCGTACCCATCATGATCCGGGGTTCGGCGTTTCTGACCGGTGTGCTCGCGCTCGGTGTCGCCTGGCCGGCGCAGTTGCTGGTGAGCCGGTACTTCGTCCTGATCGCGCTGCTCGCGCTCTGGCCCGCGCTCGCGCCGGCCGGGCGCGGCGGCACCGCGGTGGCACTGACGGCGGTGGGCGGCTGGCTGCTGGACACGGCCGGTTTCGACTCCCGGATCGCGCTGTGGCGGGTGCTCGCTCTGGCCGCACTGCTTTATCTGGCGCACACGCTGACCGCGCTCGCCGCTGTTCTGCCCATCGACTCGATCGTCAACCTGGACGTGCCGGGAACCTGGCTGGGTCGTGCCGCGGTGGTCATTCTGATCTCGTCGGTGCTGATCGTCCTGGCCCTCGGTCTTACCGCCGACCTGGGCGGGAGTGCCTTCCAGCTGGCCACCCTCGTGGGGCTCGCCGGAGCGACGGCTGTGACGATCCTCCTAGCACGTATGGCCCATCGCGAGTGAAATCTGTTAGTTACGACACTTGACTTTCACCGTTGCGATCGTCACAGAACAACGCATGAAGTGCCTCTCACGCGCGAGAATAGGGGCGTGAATCCGCCGCGCATAGTCGTCGTTGGAGCAGGTCACGTCGGCCTTTACGCCGCCCTCCGCCTGTCCAAGAAGCTGAACCGGAACCAGGCCGAGATCGTCGTGATCGACCCTGTTCCGCACATGACTTACCAGCCGTTCCTGCCTGAGGCAGCGGCCGGTAACATTTCGCCGCGACACGCTGTGGTGCCGCTGCGCCGGGAGCTCAAAAAGTGCCGCATCGTTTCTGGTGAGGTCACGAAGCTCGAACACGCTCGTAAGACCGTCACGATCCAGCCGATCGACGGGCCCGCCTTCGAGATGGAATACGACCACATCATCGTGGCTCCGGGTTCCGTCTCCCGCACTCTGCCGATTCCCGGCCTGAGTGACATGGGCATCGGCCTGAAGACCATCGGCGAGGCCATCTACCTGCGTAACCACATCCTCGACCGCCTGGACGTCGCAGCCGTGACGCCGGACGAGGAAGTTCGTAAGGCCTCGCTCAACTTCGTCTTCGTCGGTGGTGGCTTCGCCGGCATCGAGGCACTCGCCGAGATGCAGGACGTCGTCGCCGAGGCGTTGAAGTACTACCCCGAGCTGGACCCCAAAGAGGTCCACTTCATCCTGGTCGAGGCATCCAACCGGATCCTCCCCGAGGTAGGCCCCGAGATGGGTGCCTACACGGCTCGCCAGCTCTCCAAGCGGGGAATCGACCTGCGCCTGGAGACCTTCCTGAAGTCCTGCGTCGACGGGCAGATCGAACTCTCCGACGGAGACTCGTTCCGCGCCGAGACCCTGGTCTGGACGGCCGGCGTCAAGCCGTCGCCGATGCTGGAGCAGACCGACCTTCCGCTCGGCCCGCGTGGGCACGTCAACTGCCTGCCCACCCTCCAGGTCGCCAGCATCGAGACCGGTGAGGTTCTCGAGGGCGCCTGGGCCGCGGGTGACTGTGCCCAGGTCCCCGACCTGACCAACCCGGGTGGCTGGTGCTCGCCGAGCGCTCAGCACGCGGTCCGGCAGGCCACCGTGCTCGCCGACAACATCCGCCAGGTCGTCCTGGGTGGCGCGCCGAAGGAATACCGCCACAAGCACGTCGGCGGTGTCGCGGGCCTCGGCATCAACAAGGGCGTCGCCCACGTGTACGGCATCAAGGTCAAGGGCTACCCGGCGTGGCTCATGCACCGCTTCTACCACGTGAGCCGGATCCCGTCGATGAACCGCAAGGTGCGGGTGCTCGCCGACTGGGTGCTGGCCTTCCTTCTCAAGCGGGAGACCGTGGCCCTGGGCCAGCTCCACCACCCGCGTGAGGAGTTCGTCGAGGTGACCCCGCCGGTCACCCCGGCCGCCGACAAGGTTTCTGCCGGCACTCGCTGAGGCCGGTTCCACCATCCGGGCGGCACCAGATACGGTGTTCGCAGGTCCGCCCGGGTGGTGGAATGGCAGACACGGCCGCCTTAAAAGCGGCTGCCTCACAAGGCGTGCGGGTTCGAGACCCGCCCCGGGCACAGCAAAGGGATGCTCCACGTGGAGCATCCCTTTCGTCATTGTCACGACCGTCGTATCGTCATTTCCCGCTGGGAATCCGTATCTGACCATGGGTTCTCAGTCTGCTCACAGCGACCGTGGGCGACGGTTCGGGCGTTCACCCCGTACCCTTGAACAACAGGCATGGTGCCCTGACCTCTAAGGGAGGCTGGAAACAGTGAAGACATCGAACCCGGTGCTCTCGCGCCTCGGCCAGGCGGCTGAGCGGGAGCGGGCGGCCGGGTACGGGCCATACGGGCCGGCCGGGCAGCCGACGGGTTACGGTCAGCCGGGTTACGGCGAGCCCTACCCGACGGCGACAGGCTACCCCGCCTCTCCGCCTGCCGTTCGACCGATGACCATCGACGACGTCGTGGTCAAGACCGTCACACTGCTCGGACTCACCGGCATCTCCGCGGTGGTCGCGTGGAACGTCATTCCCGCCTCGGCGACCGGCGCGGCCTGGATCGGCGCCGCACTGGTCGGCCTCGTGCTGGGTCTGGTCATCTCGTTCATGCGGGTCGCGAACCCGGCGCTCGTCATCGCGTACGCGGTGATCGAGGGCGTGTTCGTCGGCATGGTGAGCAAGTACTTCCAGAACATCCTGGGTTACGACGGGATCGTTCTCCAGGCGGTGGTCGCCACATTCGGCGTCTTCTTCCTGATGGCGATTCTGTACCGCGCCCGAGTAATCCGGGCCACGCCGAAGTTCACCCGCGCCATCATCTCGATCATGGCCGGCCTCTTCGCGATGATGCTGATCAACTTCGTGCTGGCGCTCTTCGGCGTCAACACGGGCCTGCGTGACAACGGTGCCATCGGCATCATCTTCAGCATCGTCTGCATCGTGGTCGCGTCGCTGAGCTTCATCCTGAACTTCAACGAGATCGAGGAGGGCGTGCGGATGGGTCTTCCGCAGCGCTACTCCTGGACCGCCGCGTTCGGGATCCTGGTCGGCCTCGTCTGGCTCTACATCGAGATCCTGCGTCTGCTCAGTTTCCTGCAAGGCGGCGACGACTGACGGTTCGTCCGTCGTCCCCAGCAACGCCCGGCCCGCCTCCCCGCGGACCGGGCGTTGTCCCGTTCCGGGGTAATCTCTGGCTGATGTCTGACTTCGCCGCGTCGATCGATCGCCTGCTCAACCAGGTCCGTCACTGGGAGGAGCGCCGCTGGTCACTGCCGGCCGGCGCACTGGGCCAGACGCGCGCCCAGGTGGTCCACGGCCTGGCCAAGCAGTTGGCGGCGCTGGGCGCCGAGGCGGAAAAGGTTCCGGCCCACGAGCTGCCCCCCGTCCACGACTTGGTCCTGCCCGACCAGCTCCGGGTCCTGGCGACCGACATCCTGGCGGCAGGCCCCCCGCCCGAGCTGCTGACCCGAGCAACCAACGCGGTGAACAAAACCAGCCAAACCCTGAAATAGCTCGCGCCCGAAACGCGTGAGGACGGCCCTCGCTCGCGGATCTTGTGAGCTTGCGCCGCCACTCCAGCCACAACCTCACAAGATCAGGCGGAGAGAGCCCCCGGCCTGCCCATCCACGACTTGGTCCTGCCTGATCAGTTTCGGGTCCTGGCGACCGACATCCTGGCGGCAGGCCCGCCGCCCGAGCTGCTGACCCGAGCGGCCAACGCGGTGCGCAAAACCAGCCAAACCCTGAAATAGCGCGCGCCCGAAACGCGTGAGGACGGCCCTCGCTCGCGGATCTTGTGAGCTTTCGCCGCCATTGGAGCCAAAAGCTCACAAGATCCGGGGCGGGGCGGGGCGGGTCGGCTCGGGTCGGGAGCGCTCGGTTCGCCGTCCGCCCGGGTCGACTTCGGGGGTGGTTAGTGGGGTAGGGGGATGTTCAGGGTGGTTAGGCCGTTTACCTGGGTGAAGCCGGCTGCTGCGTAGAGCTTCAGCGCCGGGATGTTGTCGCTCTCGGTTCGCAGGGAGACGCGTAACGCGCCCGCCGACGCCGCGCGATCCACGATGTGGTTCAGCAGGGATTGGGCGACGCCCGCTCGGCGGGACTCGGGCTTTACGAACAGATCCTGTACGAACCACAGCACGCCCAAGCGCAGCGACGCCGGTTGGATCGCGCTGGTGATCAAGCCGACGGGCCGAACCCCGGAGCGGCCCGCCTCGGACTGGCCCGCCTCGGACTGGCCCGCCTCGGACTGGCCAGCCTCGGACTGGATCGCCGCGGACAGGCTCAGGCGGCCGGTGGTGAGCTGGTCCGACAGCCAGTCCTGGGTTCGGGCAGGGGAGGACGGCTGGCCGTAATGGACCCGGTAATCGTCGAAGAGTTCTGCGGCCGGCTTGAACGCGTCGTGGCCGGGGTTCACCTCAATGATCTCCACGTGCGAAATCCTATGAGGACAGGCTGGTTACGAGCAGCCCGGAATGTCGGTTCGGCGCATGAGGTTCCTTTCGTTCATCGCCTGAGAACCGTACGAAATCCGGGGTATCGGGCGGCATACGTCGGCTGACGTAACTGCCGGTCAGAAGCCTGTCAGAGGTCCCGGATCCGATCACGGAGCTGGCTGCGCGCCGTCACGCCCAGTTTCGGGAAGGCGTTGTAGAGGTGCGTCGACACGGTTCGTGGTGACAGGAACAGGGATGCGCCGATCTCGCGGTTCGTCATGCCGGCGGCGGCCAGCCGGACCACCTCGCGTTCCTGGCCGGTCAGCTCGGTCCACGCGGCCGGCTGGGGAGCGGCCGTCGCGCCGCCGGCCGCGCGCAGCTCGGTGGCGGCCAGTTCGGCCCACGGCCGGGTGTCGAGACGTTCGAAGCCGGCGAGCGCGGCCTGCAGCTCGGTACGCGCATCGGTGGGCCGCTGCCGGCGACGAAGCCAGCCGCCGTACTCCAGGTGGGCCCTGGACAGCTCGAACGGCCACTGTGCGGCCTCGGGGGCGGTCGTCGCGTAGCGGTGGAAGGGTTCCGCCTCGTCGCCGGCGAGCAGCGCGCGGGACCGGGCCAGCTGGAGGCGGAGCCGGAGGCTGGCGGTGGACAGACGGTCACCGGCGAGAGCGACGACGGGCCGGAGCTCGTCGAGCAGCCCGGCCCGGACCCCGGTCGAGACGTAGTGCGCCAGCTCGCGGTACGAGATGTGCGTGTGCGCCGGCTCGCCGCACTCGCCGAAAAGTGACCGCAGCGCCTCCCAGGCGCCCTGGGCGTCACGTTCGGCGAAGGCCAGGTACGAGCGGGTGACCTGGAGATTCCTCTCCACCGACACGAACTCGCCGATCTCCAGGTCGCGCAGGATCCGGTCGGCCATGCCCCGGGCCGCGCCGGCCTGACCGCGCAGCGCGGCGACCCGGGCGCGCAGTTCCAGGCCGTGCTCGACGGCGTACGGGTGACGGCCGGCGGCGGCGATCTCGGCGAGCATCCGGCCGGCCTGATCGCCGGCGTCGTAGTCGCCGACGTCGATGTGGATCTGGGCGATGGTCATCAGGGAGTTGACGGTTTTCGCCGGGGAGTCGGCCCGGCGCAGCTCGATCGAGCGGCCGAGCCGGGTCAGCGCCGTTTCGGACTCGTCCAGGATCCAGGCCGCCGCGCCGAGGATCATCTCGTGCTCGGCCGTCATGCTGGCCGGGAAGTCCGGAACCGGTGCGGTCCGCACCAGCTCGATGATGTCGGCGGGCCGGACCAGCGGGTCTACCAGGGCGCGGACCCAGGCGCGGCAGGCGACGGTGATCTCCGGGTAGCTGTCGGACCGGTGGCCGGCCGTCTCGTAGCGGTCCAGCCATTCGCGCAGCTCGTGGACGCCGGAGCCGCTGCGGAAGGTGAGTACCGCGAGGGTGGTCAGTGACGCCCAGCCCCAGTGCTCGTCGTGGTCCAGCAGCTGTTCCAGCGCCTCGCGGAGAACCCGGCGTGCCTCGTGCTGCCGGGACGTCTGTGCCATGGCGTACGCCATCGTGTGGCCGGCGAGCGCCCGGGTCGACGGATCGGCGGCGCGGTCCCGGAGCGGCCTGGCCAGCTCGATGGCCCACGTGAAGAGCCCGCCGGCCGAGGCCGTCACGACCGCCTGCAGCGAGCGTCTTTCCCGGGGGCCGGAGTCGGGGCTGAGATCGGCGGCTTTGACGTACGCGCCGGCCGCCTCGGTGTTCGCCCCACGCTGGTACGCCCGGTCGGCGATCTCCTCCAGTGCCGCGGCGACCTCCTCGTCCGCGACGATCGTCGCCTCGGCGAGGTGCCGGACCCGCCGTTCGGGGTCGTCGACGTGGGCTGCCGCGAGCCGCCGGTGTGCGCGGGTGCGTTCCTCGGTGGTGGCGATGGAGTGCGCGGCGGCGCGGGCGAGGGGATGCCGGAACGAGACGGTACGCCCGGTGACCGACACCAGCCCGGCGATCTCGGCCGGGGCCAGCCGGGCGAGCAGGACGTCGGGTTCCTCGATCCGGCTGAGCACCCGCAGGTCGCCGTCGCCGGCCGCGGCCAGCAGCAGCGTTTCCCTGGTCGGCGCGGGCAACGCGGTCAGCCGCTGGGCGAAGGCGAGCTCGACACTGGACGGCAGCGTGTCGCCGGCCGCGACCGCGCGGCCCAGCTCCAGCAGGGCGAGCGGGTTGCCGGCCGCCTTCTCCAGGACCTTCGCCGAGGCGGCCCGGTCCAGGGTGAGGCCGGCCTCGCGGAGCAGCCGGGTGGCGTCGGGTTCGCCGAGTGGGGAGAGGCGTACGGCGGGAATGCGGGTCAGATGTTCCGGGACTTCGCCGTCGCGGGCGGCGGCCAGGATGGAGACGCCGAGGCCGGACAGCCGGCGCGCCAGGTAACCGATCACGGAGAGCGAGCTGTCGTCACCCCAGTGGGCGTCGTCGACGATCAGCAGCGCCGGGGTGACCGATTCCAACCAGGACAGCACGTCCAGTCGCAGGCGTAACGGATCCGGCGGAAAAGGTGCGGCTACCCGGTCCAGCAGGTCGGCGGGGCCGCGTGCCGACGAGATCAGGTCGGCCAGAAGTCCGAAAGGGATCTGCTGGTCACCGGGCGCGCAGGTCGCGGTGAGAACGAGCGGGCTGTCGAAAGCCACGGCCGTGAGGACCGAGGTCTTGCCGGCGCCGGGCAGACCGACGACCACGGCGGCCGGGATGTCGGCCGCGAGCAGCCGCCGGACCTCGCCGAGTTCACGGTTACGTCCGAGCAGGCTGGCGGGCACGGAGATCACCCTAGGTGACCACGAGCACTGATAGGAAA
This sequence comes from Actinoplanes lutulentus, assembly GCF_003259845.1. Lineage (GTDB taxonomy): Bacteria > Actinomycetota > Actinomycetes > Mycobacteriales > Micromonosporaceae > Actinoplanes > Actinoplanes lutulentus. Next base: position 365,995 of record NZ_QLMJ01000003.1, on the reverse strand, counting down.
AGAGCGAGACCGATCACTCAGGTCGCCCGGTGCGGAGAGCGAAGCGAATCCGCACCGGGCCCTCGGCGGGAGCGACGGTCTGTACCCACCACCCCGCTGCGACCTGAATTTGATCTTGATTTTTACAGGCGCTCGATGACCAGCGCCATACCCTGGCCGCCGCCGACGCACATCGTCTCGAGGCCGATGGTCTTGTCGTGGAAGTCGAGGGAGTTGAGCAGGGTGCCGGTGATGCGGGCGCCGGTCATGCCGAAGGGGTGACCGACAGCGATCGCGCCACCGTTGACGTTGAGCTTGTCCAGCGGGATGCCGAGGTCCTTGTACGACGGGATGACCTGGGCTGCGAACGCCTCGTTGATCTCGAAGAGGTCGACGTCGCCGACGGTCAGGCCGGCGCGCTTGAGTGCCTGCTTGGAGGCCTCGACCGGGCCGAGGCCCATGATCTCCGGGGAGAGCGCGGTGACGCCGGTGGAGAGGATCCGGGCGAGCGGGGTGATGCCGAGCTCGCGGGCCTTCGTGTCGCTCATGATGACGAGCGCGGCGGCGCCGTCGTTGAGCGGGCAGCAGTTGCCGGCGGTGACCCGGCCGTCCGGGCGGAAAACCGGCTTGAGCTGCGAGACCGCGTCGATGGTGACGCCGGCGCGGGGGCCGTCGTCCTTCGACACGACGGTGCCGTCGGGCAGGGTGACCGGGGTGATCTCGCGGTCCCAGAAGCCGTTGGCGATGGCCTTCTCGGCGAGGTTCTGGCTGCGTACGCCGAACTCGTCCATCTCCTCGCGGGTGACGTTCTTGATCTGCGCGAGGTTCTCAGCGGTGTAACCCATGCCGATGTAGATGTCCGGAACCGCGCCGTCCTCACGCGGGTCGTGCCAGGTCTGGCCACTCTGGGCGGAGCCGACCGTGCGGGCCTGGGCCGCGTCGAAGAACGGGTTGGTCCAGGGGCCCACTGCTTTTTGAAGCTCGGACGGCAGCCCGTCGGAGGAACCGCGCGCGAAACGGGACACCGTCTCCACGCCGGCCGAGATGAAGATGTCACCCTCGCCGGCCTTGATCGCGTGGAATGCCATCCGGGTGGTCTGCAACGACGACGAGCAGTAACGGGTGATGGTCGCGCCCGGCAGGCCGTCCAGGCCCAGCTTGGTGGCGACCACGCGGCCCATGTTGAAGCCCTGTTCGCCGCCGGGGAGACCGCAGCCGAGGTAGAGATCCTCGATCAGCGTGCGGTCCAGCTGCGGCACCTTGTTCAGCGCGGCGTCGACGATCGTCGTGGCGAGATCGTCGGGTCGCAGATCCTTCAGAGAGCCCTTGTGGGCGCGGCCGATGGGGGAGCGGGCAGTGGCAACGATGACAGCTTCCGGCATGCCGGACAGTTTACTCGCCGGTAACATGGTCGGAAGTGCGAATTTGTCACACGCCGGTCATCGCGGCTTTGGACACCGCGGGAAACAACGCGTGTGCCCACACCCGATAGCCGTCGGCGGACGGGTGAAAGCCGTCGTAACAGAGCGTCCCCGCGTCCGCGCGGAACACCGTGCCGGTCTCGACGGCCAGGTCGACCACCGTGCCACCGGCCTCGGTCACCGCGCGGGCCTGCGATTTCGCCATCCGGCGGCCGAACAGCCCGGCGATCTGCCGCAGCGGCGGCGCGATCGAGCGGACCGCGCCCAGGTCCGGGCAGGTGCCGACGACGACCTGCACACCGGCCGAGCGAAGACGCCGGACGGCCTGGCCCAGGTGGATCGCGGCGTCCTCGGGGGCACGGCCGGTCGTCGCGTCGTACGCCCCGATCAGCACGACCGCCACGTCCGGCCGGTCGTGGAGCAGCGCCCGGGCCACCTGGGTGGCGAGATCGCTGGACCGCGAACCGGCCACACCGACGCTGCTGAGCAGCACGTGCCGCGGCCCGGACTCCGGTGTGCCGTCGGCCAGCAGACGCGCCAGCTGGCCGCCGACCGTGTCGGACAGCCACTCCACGCCGACGCCGACCGCGGCCGAGTCGCCGAGCAGCACCAGCCGCAGCGGAGGCGCGGTCGCCGGGCCCATCGAGGTACGCAAGGCGAGGCCCATCGTGGGTTTGGCGTAACGGCGGGCTTTGGCCGCGAGCAGCTCACCGGCGATCAGGGCGGCACCGCCCACCGCGCCGGCCAACAGGCTCGTGGCCGCGGCCTTGCCTATTTGTCTTGGCAGACCAGCCATGTCACGCCTCCCTGCATCAGCCGACTTGATGATCCTCTGGCGTATACCCTACGGCCGGAACCGGGTTGACCGTGCCCGCCCTCGATCCGAACCAGTGGCGTGGCTCGCCGAACCATGGGTGCCGCCGCAGCTGCGCCCATCGCCCGGCCGGGCTGACCTCGGTGCCCGGCGCCCGGACCGCGGCGTCCGCGGCCTCGGGCAGTGTCCGCACGCTCTCCGCGACCGGAGTCCGCGCGTCCTCGCCGAGGGCGGCCATCACCGTCGGCATCATCACGGCCGCAGCTCGGGCGTACCCCTCGGCGGACGGGTGGAAACGGTCCGAGCTGTACATCCGCACCGGGTCCGCCTCGAACATCGGGCCGAGCAGGTTGCCGATCGAGACGGTCCGGCCGCCTTCGCGTACCACCGCGATGGTCTGCGCGGCGGCGAGCTGGCGGCTCCAGCGCCGGGCCAGCCAGCGCAGCGGCGGCTTGATCGGCTGGATGGCGCCGATGTCCGGGCAGGTGCCGACGACGACCTTGCAGCCGGCGTCGCGCAGCCGGCGCACCGTGTCACCCAGATGACGGACGGCCGAGTCGCGGGCCGAAGCGTGCGTCACGTCGTTCCCGCCGATCATGATGATGGCGAGCTCCGGTTCGTACTCCAGGGCGGCGTCCACCTGGTACGGCAGGCCGGACGACATCGAGCCGACGACGGCCAGCCGATGCAGGCGTACCGGGCGGTGCAGGCGGCGGGAGACACCTGTCGCGAACAGGGCGCCGGGGGTCTCCCGGGGCCGGTGCACGCCGTAACCGGCCGCCGACGAGTCGCCGAGGATCACCAGGTTCAGCGGTTTGCCGCCGAACTTCGCGCCGTACACGCCGTCGCCGCGCGGCGGGGGCGCCTCGGCCATCGGGATGATCCGGCGGGCTTCGGCGGCCTGGCGCATCAGCAGTCCGGCGGAGACGGCGGTGAGGCCGGCGAGCATGCCGGTCAGCTGCCCGGCGATCCGGCCGGCCAGCTTGATCCGACGCCAGTCGTCGGCGGTGAGGAAATTGATCGAGCTCATCGTTTCCCTCGCTTGTGGCTCGCAGGGAAGGGTTCGTGTTGGTCCATGATCGGCACCGAAAGTGGGTACTTGAGGCTAACTCGCGATGGCGAGAGGCAATCATGGCGTGCCCAAGTCATGCTGGAGTGGCGGAGAGGGGAACAAAGATGGCCAAGACGTTGAAACGTGCGGCGGCGTTCACTGCGCTCGCCCGTGCGCTGACCGCCGGTGCCCGTGGCGGACCGTCAGTCGGTCAGCGGCTCGGCGCGCTGCCCCGGATGTTCGGTGCGGTACGCCGGGGCGAGTACGACGGTGGCATGCGGCTGGCGCTGATGGCGGCCGCGACGGTCTATGTGGTGTCGCCGATCGACGCCGTCCCGGAGGCGTTCGTCTTCCTGTTCGGGCTGATCGACGACGCTGTCGCGGTCACCTGGCTCGCCGGGGCCGTGCTCGCCGAGACGGATCGCTTCCTGGAGTGGGAGCGGACCAACCCGCGCGTGGTCGTAAAGTGAACTGTGCGCTATTACGACAACGTCGTCGAGATCATCGGTAACACTCCGCTGGTCCGGCTGAACAGCGTGACCGAAGGCATCAGCGCCACCGTGCTGGCCAAGGTCGAGTACTTGAACCCCGGCGGCTCGGTCAAGGACCGGATCGCGCTGCGGATGGTGGAGGACGCCGAGAAGGCGGGCCTCCTCAAACCCGGCGGCACGATCGTGGAACCGACCAGTGGCAACACCGGAGTCGGGCTGGCCCTCGTGGCACAGCTCCGGGGTTACAAGTGCGTTTTCGTCTGCCCCGACAAGGTCAGCGAGGACAAGCAGAACGTCCTGCGGGCGTACGGCGCCGAAGTGGTGGTCTGCCCGACCGCCGTGGCGCCTGAGGACCCGCGTTCCTACTACAACGTGTCCGACCAGCTGACCCGGGACATTCCCGGCGCCTGGAAACCGGATCAGTACAGCAACCCGGCGAACCCCCGCTCGCACTACGAGCAGACCGGGCCGGAGCTCTGGGAGCAGACCGGCGGCAAGATCACCCACTTCGTGGCGGGTGTCGGCACCGGCGGCACGATCACCGGTGTCGGGCGATACCTCAAGGAGCAGGGCGACGTCCGCGTCGTCGGCGCCGACCCGGAAGGCTCCGTCTACTCCGGCGGGACCGGCCGGCCGTACCTTGTGGAGGGCGTCGGCGAGGACTTCTGGCCGAGCGCGTACGACACGAGCGTCACGGACGAGGTCATCGAGGTCAGCGACTCGGACTCGTTCGAGATGACCCGCCGGCTGGCCCGCGAGGAGGGCCTGCTCGTCGGCGGCTCCTGCGGCATGGCCGTGGTGGCGGCGCTCGCGGTGGCCCGCAAGGCAGGACCGGACGACGTGGTCGTGGTGCTGCTGCCGGACGGTGGCCGCGGCTACCTCTCGAAGATCTTCAACGACAAGTGGATGGCGCGGTACGGCTTCCTGCACACGTCGTCGGAGACGCCGACCGTGGCGGACGCCCTCGCGGGCAAGGGCGCCGAGATCCCGCCGCTGATCCACGTGCACCCGACCGAGACGGTGCGCGACGCGATCGACTACATGCGGGAGTACGGCGTTTCGCAGCTCCCGGTACTGAAAGCCGAACCGCCCGTCGTGACCGGCGAGGTGGCCGGCTCGATCTCGGAGAAGGCGCTTCTGGACGCGCTCTTCACCGGCCAGGCCCACCTGCACGACACGATCGAACGCCACATGGGCGAGTCGCTGCCGATGATCGGTGGCGGCGAGCCGGTCGCCGAGGCGGTCGGTCTGCTGGAGAAATCCGACGCCGCGATGGTTCTGGTGGACGGCAAGCCCGCCGGGGTTCTCACCCGCCAGGACCTGCTGGCTCATCTGTCCTGAGTGGTCTTGTCGCAGTCGCTGCGGGCCCTTTTCCGGGCCCGCAGCGACTTTTTTGTGTCTTCCGGACATGGATCGTCACGGATAGTCGCCGCAATCGCACACACAGTCCGACCAGCAGATGGTCCGCTGCGGTTGTATGTGTCGTGACGGAGCTATGAACCACACCCGGATGAAGGGGCAGGGGATGGTCGACGTCGACGAGGCGGCGCCCGCCGAAATCGTGGACCGCCTGTTATGGCGGGACGCGCAACAGACGCTAGGTCGCCACATGGCGTCCACTGTGGATGACACATGCGTCTGGTGCGGCTGGCGTTGGCCCTGCTCGGCACGCCGTCTCGCGGAACGCGCCGACGCCGCGGCCAGAAGGCCATGGCGCGAAGCGTGGACCCTGCGACACGACGTGAACAGCATGCGTTCCCTGCCAGGCCGCGGACTCGAGGACAACGTCCCCGGTTCGCACCGCTATAGGAGGTAACCCGACAACTTGGACGTCGCCGAAAAAGCTTGACCGTCCCCCGGCAAGCAACGGCTTCCCGGCCCGGCCGACGTCAACCGGCGGTGACGCCGGGGCGCCCCGCCAGCGCTCCGGCATCCCGCGCCCAAGCCCGCCCAATGAACCGGCTCGGAAGGATCAGCACGCCTCCGCTGATCCGCGCCTCCGGCCAGGCGCACCCGGTTCGGGCGGGGCGGTGGGCGGGAGCACGTGATCACAGGTTCCCCCGCATTCATAGGTCACGTGCTCCCGCACATTCTTCCTTTGCTTTGGTACGCCCAACGAGGCCGCCCAACCGCAGCCGACACGTCCCGTGCTTCCGAGCCCCTGACGCCCCTCCCGCCGGCGCGTCCCGCCACCGGCCCCGGCGCCCCCTCACGCTCCAGGCGTGTCCCTCACGCGAGAGCGCTCCGCTGCCGGCCCGGGCGTTCCCTCACGCTCTAGGCGTGTCCCTCACGCGCGTCGCACCGTGCCGCGTTGTATCGCGTCGTGTCGCACCGCGTCATGCCGCACCCATTCGCAGGGCAGCCGGGCAGCCGGGCCGTGTCGAGTTTGGGTGCGTATCGAACCTGAAGTCGACACGCTTGCTTGGCTCGCGTGGATCTTGTGCGGTTCGGCCGTCCGATCGACCACAAACGCACGAGTTTCCGGCACGGCCGCCCGTGGCGTGTCGACTACTGGTGCCTTACGAGCGCCCTGGTCACGCGCTGCCACCACACCGCGTTACCTCGTTGCCCTCCAGGACCCACAGGACCGTGCGCGGCCCGGCCTAAGCCGACCGCCGACCCCTCACTGTCGGACGAAGTCCTCGCCCAGCAGGTCCCTCAATCGGGCCAGCGCCCGCATGCTCTGCATCTTCACCACCGAGACGGAGACGTCCAGAATCTCGGCGACCTTCTCGACGCTCTGATCCTCCCAGTGCCGCAGCACCACGATGGCCTGGTCCCGTACCGGCAGCGTGGACAACGCACGCATCAACGTGACATGCAGTTCCGCGCTCTCCTCCGCCGGGTGGCCGGGGCGCTCCGGCAGGTCGGCGGAGACCACCTCGCCGCTGCTGCGCCGCTTGCGCTGGTCGAAGACCGCGTTCATCAGCACCCGGCGGCTGTACGCCTCCAAGTCGGCGGTGCCCCAGATCCGGCCCCAGGACGCGTACATCCGGGCCAGCGTCAGCTGAGTCAGATCCTGGGCCAGGTGCCAGTCCCGGCACATCAGGTACGCGGTACGCCGCAGCCGTGGTGTCGCGGCGGCCACAAACGCGGCGAAGTCATCGTCGCGCACAGCCCGCTCCGACCGCCTCATCAGCACACCCCGCTCCGGCCGCTTCACGGGCACACCCCGCTCCGGCCGCTTCACCGGCACACCCCGCCGGAGATGTATTCGACGCCGGTGCGCTCGGCGTACTTCGCGACGAATTCCGAGAACCGGGCCGGCTCGACCAGCTTGAGCCGGAACGAGCTGGGCAACGACGTCTCGTCGATGGCTTCGACGAACTCCGGGCTGTCGCGCCACAGGTCCTTGAATCTTTCGTACGCCTGCTCCGGGCTGTCGTAGGTCATCTCCCGGACGAGCGCGTCGGAGCCCAGCGACCCGGCGAGGGCCGAGCGTTGCGGATCGGTGATGTCCGGCCGCAGAGAGATCCAGACATCGGTCGGGTCGCCAGGTGCCGGCAGGGTGCACTGCGGCTCGGCCTGCGCGATCAACGCCAGTGTCGCGGCCGGCGCCTGCGCTGCCAGACCGGCCGGCGTCGCCGCGGGGTTGAACGCCGGGGCGTGATTCAGCGCCGGGATAAAACTGACCGCCACGACGGCGACAACGGCCGCCGCCACCGACCCGCCGATCACCAGGCCGCGACGCCGGCGGCGGATCCCCCTGCCCTGAGCCATCGTCTGCTGAGCGAAATCACCGTCCGGGAACAGCGGCTCGTCGTCGAGCGCCCGATCGAACAGTTCCCTCAAATGCTCCGGCACGACCCGCTCCCGTCATCGACGACTCTCTCCCCCTGAAAGACAGGCTGGGGACAGCAATCGGTCACATGGCAAGTCCACGCCCCACATTTCACGCCACCGGTCGAAAAGAATCGACATGTCCTGACATCCCGCTCACACTCTTACCGAGGAGAGCGGGAGGTCATCATGTCGCCCCGATTTCACAACGAGGACGAGCGAGCCGCCTGGGAACTGGCCGAGTTCATGATCCAGCAGGCTCGCTCGATGATGCGCGAGGCCGAGAAGTCGCTGGAGAGCTGGAAACTCGGCAAGGAGATGAACCGGCAGCGCTGCGCGCGCCGCGGGATCAATCAGACCGATGCCGAGATCCGCTGGGCAGCTTCGTCGAGCGCGAAGAACGCGATCACCAACAACAATTTCCACGTGTCGCTGGCAACCATGTATTACGGCGCGGCAACCGCGAACTACGCGCGAGCGGAGTATTTCCGCAACCAGCGCTGACGACTCACTCGTCGGGGGAGTCGGGCGTCTCGTGCTCCGCCACCGGGCCGGGCTGCGGGCGGGGCGAGTCGGCCTGAGCCGGCGACGCGGGGATGGTAAGTGCCAGGCCGAGGACGGTGCCGGCACCGATCAGGCGCAGACCGGCAAGGGACGCGGACAGCGAGACGGGGCGACGCTCGGGCTTCTCCATACAACACTCCAATCAAGCCGGATTTCCCACGATGACATTCGAACCTGAGACCTGACTGTGTCAGGGGCCCGCAACGGGGCACCATTAACGCGTGGAGATCGCCACCGAGACCGAACGCAAGTACGACGTCCCTGCGACATTCGAACTTCCGCAGCTGACCGGGGTGGCCGGCATCACCGGCGTGGACGGCACCGAGATACATGATCTCGACGCCACCTATTTCGACACCGACGACCTCCGGTTGATGAGAAATCGCCGGACACTTCGGCGCCGAGCCGGGGGCAACGACGCCGGCTGGCATCTGAAGACGCCAGGGGACGGCACCGGGCGTACCGAACACCGGATTTCCGGGCACGAGGGTGACGCCGTTCCCGACGAGCTCGTCAGCATCGTGCGCGGGCTGGTCCGCCGCGCGCCGCTGGCCCCGGTGTGCCGCCTGCGCACGCACCGGGTGGAGACGCCACTGCGTGACGGCGAGGGCCGCACCCTCGCGCTGATCGCACAGGACCAGGTGCACGCCGAGTCCGAGGGCCAGGAAAGCGCCTGGCAGGAGATCGAGGTCGAGCTGGTCGACGGTGACGCCGCCGTCCTCGACGCCGTTGAGCAGGCCCTTCTCGCTGCAGGCGCCACCCTCGCCGCAGGCCCGTCCAAGGTCTCCCGCGCGCTGGCCGAGAGGCTGACCGAGGCCAAGGAGAAGGCCAAGGTCAAAACCAAGGTCAACCCCGTCCTTCGGTACGCACGAGAGCAACGCGACGCCATCCTTGAGTACGACCCACCGGCCCGCCGTGGCGACGCCGAGGGTGTGCACAAGATGCGCGTGGCGACCAGGCGGCTCCGCAGCACGCTGAAGACGTACAAACGCTGGTTTCCTGAAGAGGGACCGGCGACCAGTGACGAGCTGCGCTGGCTGGCCGGGATGCTGGGTGCGGTCCGCGACCCGCAGGTGCTGGAGGGCAAGCTGCTCGCCGGTGTCGAGGAGTCCGGGCCGGAGTTCGAGCCGGCCGCCCAGCGGATCCGCGCCGCCCTGGAGCATCGGGTGGCGCAGGGCCTCGACGAGCTGGCCGAGGCGCTCGAGTCAGACCGCTACCTCGCTCTGCTGGACGCCATCGACACCCTGGCCGACCACCCGCGGCAGAACGGCGGCGACCCGGCCGAGCGCACCCGCAAGATCCTGCGCAAGGCCGACGAGGAGCTCGACGCGGCCACCAAGAGCGGTGTCGACGAGGAACTGCACGACGCCCGCAAGACCTACAAGAAGGCTCGATACGCCGTCGAGGTGATCCAACCGGAGCACGGCAAGCCAGCGAAACAGCTGGTGAAGGCGTTGACCGACCTGCAGGACGGCCTGGGCGCGCACCAGGACTCCACGATCGCCCGCCAGGTCCTGCACGAGATCGGCCCGGACAGCTTCTATTTCGGCGTGCTGTACGGCCGGCAGGAACAAGTGGGTAAGGAGACCTTGCGGGAGGTGCCCGCGCTGGTGCGGGCGTCACGGCGCAAGAAGGTGCGGCGTTGGCTGGCGAAGACATGACCACTGATGTTCATCCGGAACAGGTTGATCCCGAACAGGCCGGTCCCGAGCATGACGATCATGAGCATGCGGAGGAATCGATGACGCAGCCCTACGCGGGTCCGATCGCCGAACTGAGCGGTTACCGGGTGGTCGACGACGAGGACGACGACCCGCGTCTGATCAATGCGGACGGCACACCGATCGACACGTGGCGGGAGGACTACCCGTACGAAGAGCGGTTGCCCCGCCTGGACTACGACCATGACAAGCGGCTGCTGCAGATCGAGTTGCTGAAGCTGCAGAACTGGTGCAAGGACACCGGCGAACGCCTGGTGATCCTTTTCGAGGGGCGGGACGCGGCCGGCAAGGGCGGCACGATCAAGCGCTTCATGGAGCACCTGAACCCGCGCGGCTCCCGGGTGGTGGCCCTGGAGAAGCCGAACGAGAAGGAAAGCACCCAGTGGTACTACCAGCGGTACATCAAGCACCTGCCGTCCGCCGGTGAGATCGTGCTCTTCGATCGGTCCTGGTACAACCGGGCCGGCGTCGAGCGGGTGATGGGTTTCTGCACCCGAGCCGAGTACCTGGAGTTCATGCGGCAGACCCCGGAGCTGGAACGGATGCTCGTCCGGTCCGGGGTGAACCTGGTCAAGTTCTGGTTCTCGGTGACCCAGGGCGAGCAGCGGACCCGCTTCGCGATCCGCCAGGTCGACCCGGTCCGGCAGTGGAAGCTCTCCCCGATGGACCTGCAGTCCCTGGACAAGTGGGACGACTACACCGAGGCGAAAGAGGCGATGTTCTTCTACACGGACACCGCCGACGCACCGTGGACCGTGGTGAAGAGCAACGACAAGAAGCGCGCCCGGGTCGCCGCGATGCGGCACGTGCTCAACCGTTTCGACTACACCGGCAAGGACCCGGACATCGTCGGCCGCCCGGATCCGGAGATCGTCGGGCCCGCCTCGCTGGTCGTGGAGAGCACCGAAATGTCGCCTCGTGTATTCCCACGCCTCTAGTGATTTAAAAGCGTTGGCGGACGGCGCCGACCTTGGTTAACGTGACCGTACACGTGAAGGGAGGTGGTCCGAAGTTGTATAGCAACGGGACTCGTGAGGTGGCTGTCCGCTAGCCGCTGTCCTCGACAGCTTCGTCTTGAGAACGTCGAGACCGTGTGGCAACGGCCCGGCGAGTAACAGACAGCCATCCGACCCCCGGGGATCCGGCCTTGTCCGACCGGACCACGTTCGTTCGCGAGCGTGGAAGATCCCCCGGGGGTCGCCTAATTTCCGCCGGGGGTTCCGAGATGCGTGAACTACTCGTGCTCGGGACCGCCAGCCAGGTGCCGACACGGCACCGCAACCACAACGGATACCTCCTGCGCTGGGACGACGAGGTGATCCTCTTCGACCCGGGCGAGGGCACCCAGCGCCAGATGCTGATGGCCGGCCAGGCCGTCACCCCGCTCAAACGGATCTGCATCACGCACTTCCACGGCGATCACAGCCTCGGCCTGCCCGGCATCCTGCAGCGCGTCTCACTGGACCGGGTGCCGCATCCGGTCACGGTCCACTACCCGGCCGGCGGCCAGGAGTTCTACGACCGGCTCCGGCACGCCACGAGCTACTGGGACAACGCCGAGATCGTGCCGTCCCCGGTCTCTGCCGGCAGCGGCTCTGATGGCGACGCGGCCTTCGTCGCGGAGACCTCAGCGGGGCGCCTCACGGCGCTGCCACTTCGACATTCGATCGAGGCGTACGGGTACCGCCTGGCTGAACCGGATTCCCGGCGACTGCTACCCGCCCTGCTGGCCGAGCACGGCATCAGCGGCCCGGCGGTCGGAGAACTCCAGCGCGCGGGCCGGCTGGGCGAGGTCACGCTGGAACAGGTCAGCACGGTCCGGCCCGGGCAGAGCTTCGCCTTCATCATGGACACCGGCCTGTGCGACAACGTCTACGCACTGGCCGAGGACGTGGACATGCTGGTGATCGAGTCCACGTTCCTGGACGAGGACTCCGCGTTGGCAGCCCAGGTCGGCCACCTGACGGCTGGGCAAGCGGCTTCGGTGGCGCGCGAGTCACGCGTACGAAAGCTGGTTCTGACGCATTTCTCGCAGCGTTACCAGGACTCGACCCGGTTCCTGGACGAGGCGCGCAAGGAGTTCGACGGCCCGATCGTGATAGCCGAGGACCTGCTGCGCGTCCCACTTCCGCCGCGCCGTTCGTGAGCGCGCCGGGCGGGCCGTGCCGGTGGTGAGCGGGCGGGGCTGGCCGTGCCGGTGGTGAGCGGGCCGGGCTACGGTCGGCAGCATGACCGCGTCTCTGCGCCCGGCGACCGAAGCTGATCAGCCCGCCGTCGGCGCGCTGCACCATCGTTCCCGGGCATCCGCCTACGCCGACCTGGTCGACCCCGCCTCGTTCGAAGCCCGCGGCCCACAGATGATGTCCGACTACTGGGTGGAGCGTTACCGCTGGGAGCAGGACACCCACCGGATGACGATCGCCGAGGAGAACGGCGCCCTGATCGGCTTCAGCTACGTGGGCCCGAGCGAGACTCCCGGCGCGGCCGAGCTGTACGCCATCCACCTGGACCCGTCGAGGGTGGGCACCGGCGCCGGCCGCCTACTGATGATCCAGGCCCTGACCGACCTGAAATCCTTCGGCGAGAAGCGGGCCGTCCTGTGGGTCCTGGAGGGCAACGAGGTGGCGCGGCGCTTCTACGAACGCGGCGGCTGGAGCCCAGACGGCGTCTCCCGAGCCGACACGGTAAACGACCACCCGGTGACCCACCTCCGCTACTCACACCCCCTCTGATTCCGTCTGGAGCGTCAGCTGGTGCGGGCCACGCCGATCGGACAGGTACTGCTGGTGCTTGTCGTTCAGGTCTGAGGGCGCGTTATCCCTGCCGTAGTTCCTTTTGCCACTCGGCGAATCGTTGGCGCAGGATTCGGAGAGATTCCGTGTCGATGCCGTAGGGAGCGAATGCGGCCTCACTGATCTGGTCTGCCGCTCCCAGGACATCGGCGAAGGTCGCGCGATCGAAACCGGGATCGGCGGCCTCGATCAGTCGGAGGAGCTGATCGCTCGTGTAACGGCCGCTCGCGAGTACGGCATCGATGTCGAGGAAGTCGCGGGCGAGTGCACGGCCGTAGAGCGCTGCCATCTTGTTGCCGACGGCGTCGTCTGGGTGCAGGACGGGGCCGACGCTCAGTGTCACCGGTGGATGGGCGCGCCAGTCGGCTGCAAGCTCCATCTTCTGCGGTTCCGTGTTCGGTTCGTCGGGCCGGGACACCAGCAGCCGGGCGAAGGTGTCCGCCCGGGCGTCGACGTGGACCACGAATCCGTTGTTGGTCAGAGCCTGGATGACGAGATCAGCGGCGTCGGGGAAGTCGGCGCGGCGTTGCCAGTCGGTGAACAGGTCGACGTCACCGCTCGGCCGGGTACCCATACCGTGCTCCCGAACGGCATAGCCACCGGCGAGCGCGAGTCCGTAACCACCTCCGGCCGCGCGAAGGGCGATCTCGGCCAGCTCGCGGTGACGGGGATCCATACCGCCGACCTTACGCGGCAGGAGCCTCTGACACTGTCCGCCGGAGCTCGGGGAAGCCCTGTTCCCACGCACGGCGTAGTTCCGGCGGGAGCCAGATCGATGGCCATAGCCTTTCCAGGACCGTCCGATCAAGAAAGCTGTGGAGATCGTCCGGTTTGGTGGCCTCGATCAGGACCGTGCGGTAGAGGTCGACGATCCGGCCAGGGCTGTCGAGGTCGTAGTCGGCCGCGCCGGACCAGTCGAGGTGACGCGGCAGGGTTATGACTCCGGTCGTCCGTCCCCGCAACAGGTTGAGATCGTCCGCGACGACGATGGGTTTGGCGTATCGGCGCATCTCCAGCCACCTCCTTCTCCCCCATCGTCACACGGGACGGACTCCGGAGAGGCGCCCGTCCCGTGCTGTCGGATCAGTTGGTCCGAGCGACACCGATCGGGCAGGTCATCCCGTTCGGTCCGTGGTTGCAGTACCCGTTGGGGTTTTTATCACTTGAAAGGTACTGCTGGTGGTAGTCCTCGGCGTAGTAGTACTTCGTCAGCGGCTTGATCTCGGTGGTGATGGCGCCGTGGCCGGCTGCTGTCACCACCGGCTGGAAGGCCTCCCGCGACGACTGCGCCACGGACGCCTGCGCCTCGGTGGTCGTGTAGATCGCCGACCGGTACTGGGTGCCCCGGTCGTTGCCCTGGCGCATGCCCTGGGTCGGGTCGTGGTTCTCCCAGAACGCCTTCAGCAGATCCTCGTACGAGATCTTGCTGGGGTCGTAGACGACCTGGACCGCCTCGGTGTGCCCGGTGGTGCCGGAGCAGGTCTCCTCATAGGTGGGGTTGGTGGTGAAGCCTCCGGCGTAGCCGGCTGAGGTCGAGTGGACCCCCGGCAGCTGCCAGAAGATGCGCTCCACGCCCCAGAAACAGCCCATCCCGAAGACGGCGGTCTCGTACCCGGCCGGCCAGGGGCCCTTCATCGGGGTGCCCAGCACGGTGTGGGTCGACGCGACCTGGATCTCGGCGTCGCGGCCCGGCAGGGCGGAGTCGGCGGTGGGCAGGTCGAGCTTCTTGAACCGCAGGAACACGGTTACTCCCTTCGTCCACCTTCTGCAACGTCGAGAGACCGATATTCATTACCAACTTTGGAAGCGAAAGAACCCGCCTCGTCATCGCTCGCGTACTTGTGGCGCGGCCAGAAAAACCCACGCAGACCATCACCCTTGGTACGCGGGACGACGTGGCTGTGCAGGTGCGGCACCGACTGGGAGACGATGTTGTTCATCGCGACGAAGGTGCCCTGACTGCCGAGCGCGGCGGGAACGGCGACGGAGAGCAGCTGAACAAACCGGAAGTACCCGGGTATCTCGGAGGCCGGCAAATCAGCCAGCTGCACCACGTGTGCCCGTGGAACAACCAGGACGTGACCCTTGAAAACCGGGCGAATGTCCAGGAAAGCCACCCCGGCCGGGACCGAGGCGACAATGAATGCCGGGACGGTGCCCGCCACGATGCCACAGAACACGCAGTCCGCCACCACGTGAGACTAGCCTTGCGCTACATGACGGCTAACCAGTACGGGTTCGACACCCTTGCCATCCACGCCGGCCAGGATCCGGATCCGCGGACCGGCGCGGTAGTGCCACCGATCTACCAGACCAGCACGTACGCCCAGGACGCCGTCGGCGCCCCTCGCCTGGGTTACGAGTACAGCCGATCCAGCAACCCGACCAGGGACGCGCTCCAGGAGTGCCTCGCGGCGATCGAGGGCGGACGGCGCGGGCTCGCTTTCGCGAGCGGTCTCGCGGCCGAGGACACCCTCTTGCGTACGGTCTGCCGGCCGGGCGACCACGTCGTGATCCCGAACGACGCGTACGGCGGCACGTACCGCCTCTTCGCGAAGGTCGCGGAGCGGTGGGGCCTCGACTGGACCGCCGTGCCGCTGGACGACATCGACGCGGTGCGTGCCGCGTTCCGGCCCGGCCACACCCGGCTGATCTGGGCCGAGACGCCGACCAACCCGTTGCTCAACATCGCCGACATCCCGCTGCTGGCGGGCCTGGCGCACGAGTACGACGCGCTGCTCGCCGTGGACAACACGTTCGCCTCGCCGTACCTGCAGCAGCCGCTCGCCCTCGGCGCCGACGTGGTGATCCACTCGACGACCAAGTACATCGGCGGGCACTCCGACGTGGTGGGCGGCGCGCTGATCACCGCGGACACCGGGTTCGGTGACGAGCTGGCCTTCCACCAGAACGCCATGGGCGGCGTGAACGGCCCCTTCGACGCGTGGCTCACCCTTCGAGGGATCAAGACCCTTGGGGTACGCATGGACCGCCACTGTGACAACGCGGAGCGGATCGCCGGTTACCTGAGCGAGCACCGTGCCGTGTCCCAGGTCCTCTACCCGGGTCTGGACACGCACCCCGGGCACGAGGTCGCGGCCAAGCAGATGAGCCGGTTCGGCGGCATGGTGTCGTTCCGCGCGGCCGGCGGTGCGGAGAAGGCGATCGAGATCTGCAACCGGGCGAAGCTCTTCGTGCTCGCGGAGTCGCTCGGTGGAGTCGAATCGCTCATTGAGCACCCGGGACAGATGACACATCTGTCGGCTGCGGGCTCAGCGCTTGAAGTTCCCGCCGATCTCGTGCGACTGTCTGTCGGCATCGAAACCGTTGACGATCTGCTCGCCGACCTCGAGCAGGCACTCGGATAAGACCGACGCTGGAGAATCTGCGCGATGACGACGACCTGGGTGGGAGCGACCGCCAAACAGATCGCACGTGCGGTGCGCCGCGGCGACGCGAGTGCCACCCAGGTCGTTGCCGACCATCTGGAACAGATCGCCATCTCCGATCCGGAGCTGGGCGCGTTCCGGGTGGTTCGTGGCGTCGAGGCGATCACCGAGGCGGAAAAGGTTGACGACCAGGAGGACCTGGCGAACCTTCCGCTGGCCGGTGTGCCGGTGGCGGTCAAGGAGAACACCGCTGTGGCCGGGCTTCCGACGTGGCACGGCAGCGCTGCTGCGCGTACCCCTGAGGTGGCTGAAGAGGACCACGAAGTGGTCCGGAGGCTGCGCGGAGCCGGCGCCGTCGTGGTCGGGGTGACCAAAATGCCGGAGATGGGTCTCTGGGCGACCAGCGACGACGCGAGCGGCGCCGCTCGCAACCCGTGGGACCTGGAGCGGACCCCTGGCGGATCGTCCGGTGGCTCGGCGGCCGCGGTGGCGGCCGGGCTCGTGCCGATCGCGCAGGGCAACGACGGACTCGGCTCGATCCGGATCCCGGCGGCCTGCTGCGGCCTGGTCGGGCTCAAGCCGGGCCGTGGCGTGGTGCCTGTCGACTTCGGTGACAAGGACTGGTTCGGCCTGGTCGAGAACGGCGTGCTGACCAGCACGGTCGCCGACGCCGCCCTGGGCTTCTCGGTGCTGGCCGGGCTGACCCCGCAGACGCTGAAGGAGCCGGGCCGGCTGCGGGTCGGCATCTCGCTGCGCTCACCGGTCGCCGGCGTGAAACCGGATGAGCCGAACGTCGGCGCGGTCACCACGGCCTCGAAACTGCTCACCGCGGCGGGACACGACACGGTCACCGCCGACCCGACGTACCCGGCGGGTGTGGCGCTCGGGGTGCTCGCCACCTGGTTCGCCGGCGCTTATGTGAACTCGGAAGGGTTGCCGGTCGAGGACCTGCAGCCGCGTACCCGGCGGCACATCGCGCTCGGCAAGGCCGCGATGCGGGCCGGTCTGGTCCGCCAGTCGCAGCGGGACGCGTGGCGCGAGCGGTGCATCCGGTTCTTCGCCGACCGCTCGATCGACCTGCTGCTCACCCCGGCGCTGGCCACCGCGCCGCCGCCCGCGGTGCTGTACTCGGGCATCTCCTGGTGGAAGAACATGCAGGCCAACGCGGCGTACGCGCCGTACCAGGCACCGTGGAACTACTCCGGTCTGCCGGCGATCGTGGTGCCGGTCGGTTCCCGGCCGGACGGGCTGCCGCTCGCGGTCCAGCTCGTGGGCCCGCCGGACTCGGAGATGCTGTTGCTCGCGGTGGCCGGGCAGTTCGAACTTCAGAACCCCTGGCAGCGGCAGAACCTGGTCTGAGAGGGCAGTGGCACGATTGGTGCCCATGACCGCACCACTGGACCTGCTCTCCCTCTCCGACGTCGAAGCCGCCCGCGAACTGCTGGCCGACGTGGCCAAGACGACGCCGCTGATCACCTCCCGGCCGCTCACCGAGATCACCGGGGTTCCGGTCTGGCTCAAGTGTGAGAACCAGCAGCGTGCCGGGTCGTACAAGGTGCGCGGCGCGTACACCCGGATCGCCCGGCTCTCCGATGACGAGCGCGCCTGCGGCGTGGTCGCCGCCTCCGCCGGCAACCACGCGCAGGGTGTGGCGCTCGCGGCGGGCCTGCTCGGCACCCGGGCCACGGTCTTCATGCCGGAGGGCGCGCCGCTGCCCAAGGTCTCGGCCACCAAGGGGTACGGCGCGGCGGTCGAGTACGCCGGGACCAGCGTGGACGACGCCTTGGAAGCGGCACACGACTTCGCCCGCAGCACCGGTGCGATCCTGATCCACCCGTTCGACCACCCCGACGTGATCGCCGGCCAGGGCACGGTGGCGCTGGAGATCCTGGAACAGTGCCCGGACGCCGCCACGATCATCACGGCGGTCGGCGGCGGCGGATTGATCTCCGGCATCGCGGTGGCGGCCAAGGCGCTGCGCCCGGACATCCGGGTGATCGGGGTCCAGGCCAGTGGCGCGGCCGCGTACCCTCCCTCGCTTGCCGCCGGCGCGCCGCAGAAGCTTGCGGCAGGCGCGACGATCGCGGACGGCATCGCCGTCCTGCGTCCCGGCGACCTCACGTTCGCGCACGTCGAGAAGCTGGTCGACGAGGTCGTCACGGTCTCCGACGAGGATCTGTCGGCGGCTCTGCTGATCCTGCTGGAACGCCACAAGACCGTGGTGGAACCGGCCGGTGCGGCGGCTGTCGCGGCCCTGCTGACCGGGGCATATGTGCCTCCGCGCGGCGGGCCGGTGGTGGCGATCCTCTCCGGCGGCAACATCGACCCGATGCTGCTGCTCCGGGTGATCGAGCACGGGCTGGCGTCGGCCGGGCGGTTCCTGCGGCTCGCGGTGCGCTGCGCGGACCGGCCGGGGCAGCTGGCCCGGCTGCTGGGGGAGATCGCCGAGCAGCGGGCGAACATCGTCGACGTCTCGCACTCCCGGCAGAGCCCCCGGCTCAGCTTCGGCGAGGTGGAGGTGGCGCTCTCGGTCGAGACCCGCGGGCCGGCCCACTCGTCGGCGCTGATCAGCGCCCTGCGCGACGCGGGTTACCGAGTGGCCCTGCTGGCCGACGCCACTCCCTGACCGCCGTTGCGGACAGAAATGGGCTCGCGGCAGGAGGAATCCCGCCGCGAGCCCGATGAAGCGTGTAGGGGTTTTTAACCCTCGAAGGCGCCGAACTTGACGACGGTGACCTTGATGTCGGCGCCGCTGGGGGCCGTGTAGGTCACGGTCTGGCCGGAGCGGGCGCCCAGGATCGACTTGCCGAGGGCCGACTCCGGGCTGTACACGGTGAGGTCGGTCGTGGAGGAGATCTCGCGCGAGCCGAGCAGGAACGTCTCGGTGTCGGCCTGGTCGTCGTCGAAGTAGATGGTGACGACCGAGCCGGGCGTGACGGAGTCGGCGACCTGGGCCTCGCCCACCTCGGAGTTGCGCAGGAACTCCTTGAGGTACAGGATCCGGCCCTCCTCGCGGCTCTGCTCCTCGCGGGCCGCGTGGTAGCCACCGTTCTCGCGGAGGTCGCCCTCTTCGCGCCGAGCGTTGATCTCCGCGGCTATAGCGGGCCGGTTGGCGATCAACTCGTCGAGCTCGGCCTGGAGCCGGTCGTAAGCGTCCTGGGAGAGCCAGGTCTTCGGCGCCTCGGAACTGGGCACGGTCGATCTCCTTGCTGGTACTGGGCAGTTCTTGAGAGAACTGGGCAGGGTCAGGACACACCGCGAGAAAAGCAGCATGTTCAACGCAGCGAATCACCAAGCTTACCAGCGGTATGCGCGCCGCCCGGAAGGTGAAATCGCGTCAGCTTGTGGATCAACCGCCGGCGCGGCAGCCCATCACGTCGCCCACGGAAGCCTGCGCGGTGGTCGGCACCGACTCGCTGACCTCGGCCGAGCCGCCACCGGGCGGAGCCTGCACGACGACCTCGCGGCGGCCGACCTCGAAGCCGTCGTAGTCGCGGGCCCGCAGCATGCAGCTGGCACTGCCGTCGTCCGGCAGCAGGACCCGGAACTGGATGACCAGCTCGGTGGGCGTCGGGTCGCTCCAGCCGATGATCTGCGGGTCGTAATCGCCCTCGCCGAACTTGTTGTAGTACTGCAGCGACAGGGCCACCACACCGATGCCGAACAGCACGGTGACGAGGATCGGCAGCCAGCGGCGGCGTGAACCTTCCCGGCGGCGGCCGTAACGGCCTGCGGGGAAGACCGGCGCTGTGGCGTGCGTCTCGCTCACCTGACGACCTCTCGTGCGTTTGTTGTCGGTGGGATCGGCCAGAATGGCAGAGTCCATCTTCGCAGCCGATCCTGGGCCGCCGTCGGCAGGCCTGGTCGAGAGGGTAATAACGTGGCCGAGCAGTTGCGCCTGATGACCGTGCACGCCCACCCCGACGACGAGTCGAGCAAGGGCGCCGCCACCATGGCGAAATAC
Source organism: Actinoplanes lutulentus (assembly GCF_003259845.1). Lineage (GTDB taxonomy): Bacteria > Actinomycetota > Actinomycetes > Mycobacteriales > Micromonosporaceae > Actinoplanes > Actinoplanes lutulentus. The sequence goes on along the minus strand of NZ_QLMJ01000003.1, from coordinate 346,029 downwards.
GTCGCCGAGGGGGTCCAGGTTCTCGTCGCGACCTGTACCGGCGGAGAGCGCGGCAGCGTGCTCAACCCGAAGATGGACCGGCCCGAGGTGCTCGCGGACATCGCCAACATCCGCCGAGCCGAGATGGTGAAAGCGCGCGAGATCCTCGGCGTCGACCAGGCCTGGCTCGGCTTCGTCGACTCCGGGCTGCCCGAGGGTGACCCGCTGCCGCCGCTGCCCGATGGCTGCTTCGGCCTCCAGGACCCGCACGAGGCGGCCAAGCCGCTGATCAAGCTGATCCGCGAGTTCCGGCCGCAGGTCATGACGACGTACGACGAGAACGGCGGGTACCCGCACCCCGACCACATCATGTGCCACAAGGTGTCGGTGATCGCCTTCGACGCGGCCGGCGACCCGGGGCTCTACCCGGAGCTGGGCGAGCCGTGGCAGCCGTCGAAGCTGTACTACAACTCCGGCTGGACCCGGGCGCGGATGCTGGCGCTGCACGAGGGGATGCTGGCGGCGGGGCTGGAGTCGCCGTACACGGAGTGGCTGGAGAAAGCGTCCGACCGGCAGGACCGCGGCGACAAGCTCACCACCCGGATCGAGTGCGGTGATTACTTCTCGATCCGGGACGACGCGCTGCGCGCCCACGCCACCCAGGTCGACCCGGACGGGTTCTGGTTCAAGATCCCGCTGGAGCTGCAGCAGAAGGTGTGGCCGACCGAGGACTTCGAGCTGGCGCGCTCCCTGGTGGACAGCCCGATTCCGGAGTCCGACCTGTTCGCGGGCATCCGGGAGAAAGTCGACGCCCACTGAGGCAGTACGCTGAGGCTGTGGACGTCTTCGCTGTCAACAACTTCGGTGACACCCGTTCGGGCGGCTTGGCCGGACCGATGGGGCTGTTCCTCATCGTCCTCATGTGTGTCGCCACGGTTCTGCTGATCCGCAACATGAACAAGCGCATTCGTCGGCTTCCCGACAGTTTCTCGCCTCCGGTCGATCGCGAACGTGTGGCGGAGATCGCCCGTCTCGATGCTGATCTCGAGCGTTCCGGCGCCGCGGCCGCGAGCGACGTCGAAGCGGGTCGATCGGCTGCTCCGGTGACCTTGGAGGAACCCGAGGTGGCGGGCGTGGACGACGAGAAACGTGACACCACCTCAGGTGGCGGAGCGGCCCGCGCCTGACGGCGCGGGCACCCGGCGCCGACCCGGTGGTGTCGACCCGTCCGGGCCGAGTGTGCCGGTCTCGGGTCCGTCAAGCCCTGTTGCGTTCATCGGTATTGATTTAGCCTTCCGCCGGGGGCCATACGGCCCCTGGACCCTGCGCGGAAGGGGGCGCCGAGATGACACCTTTCCGGCGCGAACTCTCCGCGAAGCATCTGCACGTGCATCTTCCTGTGCACGCGCTGTGTGGGACTGTCTCGTGACCGCCGAGCAGTTCCACAACCCCTCGTGGCTGGCCCGCCCGCGTCCGGTGCGCCTGCTGACCGTCGCCGTCGTGGTGGCCGCCATCGCCGCCGTCGTGCTCGGCGTCCTGCAGCCGGTGAGCCGCCCGGCCGGCCGGCCGCTCTCCGCCGTCGACGGCATCTGCGTCGCGGCCGTCCTCGCGGCCATCGCGCAGCTGGCCGGCCTCCGGTTCCGTCTCGGACCGGACGCGGTCTCGGTCAGCTGGGCCGAAGCGGCCGTGGTGGTCGGCTTCGTCGTGGCGCCGGCCGGCTGGCTGCCCGCCGCGACCCTGGCCGGCACCGGAGCCGCCTGGCTGCTGCTCGCCTGGTTCACCGGCCTGCGCAACGTGGCCGAGATCGTCCACCTGGTCGCTTCGATGACCCTCGGCGTCGCCGGCGCCGCCCTGGTCACCTCGCTGCTGGCCGGCGACGCCCCGATCGGCGGCGCTCGGCTGCCACTCGCCCTGGTCGCCGGCGCCGCCACCTACCTGCTGATCACGTTCGGCCTGGTCGTGCTCACGCTGGTGCTGCATCGCGACGCCGCGCCGGGCCGGATCGCCACCCGGGTTCTCTACGCCAAGCTGCCGATGTCCGTCGGCAACGTGCTGGTCGGGCTCGGCGTGGTCTTCGCCCTGGTCCGTGAGCCGCTCTGGCTGCTCGCCTTCGGGCCCGCGCTCTGGCTGCTGCACCGGACGTACCGGTTCCACCTGCGTGCCGCCGAGGAACGCCGGATGTGGGAGGCCTTCGCGACCGCCACCGCCCGTCTTCCCGGCGCCAGTGAGGCCGAGGTGGCCCGGGCCGGGCTGCGCGGCGCCCTGGACGTCTTCGGGGCCCGCCGCGCCGAGCTGGAGGTGCGGCTCGGCAGCGGCCACCGGCGGTACTCGCAGGACGGCCCCGGGCAGAACGACACCACCGCCGCCCGATCCGGGCCGGCCATCACCCGCAGCATGGCGGTCGCCGGGCACCCGGTCGGTGAGCTCACCGTCTGGCTCGGCGAGCCCAGCATGCCGGTGCCGCAGGACGAGGCGGCCATCGTGGCGTACGGGGAAGCGCTGGCCGGGGCGTTGCACGACGCCGCCGCGCACCAGCGGATCGCCGAGCTGGACGCCCGCGCCGCGCACGATCGGGTGCATGACCGGCTCACCGGGCTGATCAACCGGTCCGCCTTCGCCGACCAGGGCGACCTGCTGCTGCGCTCGGTCGACCGGGGTCAGCACGTCGCCCTGCTGCTGCTCGACGTGGTGGACTTCCGCGAGGTCAACCGCACTCTCGGGCACCGCGGCGGCGACGAGGTGCTGCGGCTGGTCGCGGAACGGCTCACCGAGCTGGCCCGGCCGCTTGAGCTGGTCGCGCGTACCGGGGACGACGAGTTCGCGCTGCTGCTCCCGGCAATGGCCGCGCTCGGCGAGCCGGCCGGGCGGGTGGGTGGCTCGATGCCGCCGGCCCTGCGCCGGGCCCGGGAACTGGTCGAGCAGCTTCGGCTGCCGATGGAGGTCGCCGGGGTACGCCTCGCCGTCGAGGTGACCGTCGGTGTCGTGGCCGAGCAGCCGGGCCGGATCGAGGTGAGCGAGCTGCTCCGGCGGGCCTCGCTCGCGGTCGGCCGGGCCAAGGAGCTGGGTCTCACCGTCGGGACGTACGACAGCAGTCAGGACGCCAGCAGCACCGACCACCTGGCGCTGCTCGCCGAGCTCCAGGACGCGTTCGCCGCCGACGACCAGATCGTGCTGCACCTGCAGCCCGCCGTCGACCTGGTGACCGCCGCGCCGACCGGTGTGGAGGCGCTGGTCCGCTGGCGGCACCCGCGCCGCGGACAGCTCTCGCCGGGCGCCTTCCTGCCCGCTGTGGAACGCAGCGAGCTGCTCATCCCGTTCACCCGGCGGGTGCTCGACCTGGCGCTCGCCGCGGCCGCCGACTGGACGGCGAACGGCATCAACATCCCGGTCTCGGTGAACGTGTCGGCGCGCAGCCTCACCGACCCGACGTTCCCGGCCCAGGTCACCGAGGCGCTGCGCCGGCATCGGACGCCGGCCTCCCGCCTCGTACTGGAGATCACCGAGTCGGTCGCGGTCAGTGAGCAGGAGGTCGTCGACGAGGTGCTGGCCCGGCTGCGTTCCTCCGGCGTGCAGATGTCGCTCGACGACTTCGGCACCGGGTTCTCGTCGCTTGCCTCGGTCACCCGGATCCCGGTCGACGAAATCAAGATCGACCGGTCGTTCGTGGACGAGATGATCGACAAGCCGGCCGCCGGCGCCGTCGTACGCGGTGCGGTCGAGCTGGGCGCGCGTCTCGGCGTCCGGGTCGTCGCCGAGGGCATCGAGACGATCGAGCAGCGGGCCGCCCTGATCGAGCTGGGCTGCCCGACCGCGCAGGGCTATCACTTCTGCAAACCGATGCCGGCCGACAAGATCGTTCAGGCGCTCACGCAGCTCATGGAGGACGCGCCGGCCCCGGTCACCCGATTGCGGGCTGACGGCGCTTCCTGAGCCGGCGTGAGAGGCTTGGCGGCATGGCCAACCGTCTCGCCGATGCCACGTCGCCCTATCTGTTGCAGCACCGGGACAACCCGGTCGACTGGTGGCAGTGGTCGGCCGAGGCGTTCGAGGAGGCGCGCCGCAGGGACGTGCCGGTGATCATCTCGGTGGGTTACGCGGCCTGTCACTGGTGTCATGTGATGGCGCACGAGTCGTTCGAGGACGCCGCGATCGCGAAGCAGATGAACGAGGGCTTCGTCTCGATCAAGGTGGACCGTGAGGAACGGCCCGACGTGGACGCCGTCTACATGACCGCGACCCAGGCGATGACCGGGCAGGGCGGCTGGCCGATGACGGTCTTCGCGACCCCGGACGGCGACCCGTTCTTCTGCGGGACCTACTTTCCGCGGGAGCGGTTCGGCAAGCTGCTCGAGTCCGTCGGCACCGCCTGGCGTGAGCAGCGTGACGACGTGCTCAAGCAGGGTGCGGCAGTCGTCGAGGCGGTCGGCGGGGCGCAGATGATCGGCGGTCCGACCGCGCCGATCTCCGCCGAGTTGCTCGCCGCCGCGGCCGCCGGGCTGGAGAAGGAGCAGGACCGGGAGCGCGGCGGTTTCGGTGGCGCGCCGAAGTTCCCGCCGCACATGAACCTGCTCTTCCTGCTGCGCCACCACGAGCGCACCGGCTCGGCCGAGGCCCTCGAGATCGTCCGGCACGCGTGCGAGCAGATGGCTCGCGGCGGCATCTACGACCAGCTGGCCGGCGGCTTCGCACGGTACGCGGTGGACGAGACCTGGACCGTGCCGCACTTCGAGAAGATGCTGTACGACAACGCCCTGCTGCTGCGGGTCTACACCCAGCTGTGGCGGCTCACCGGCGACCTGTTCGCCCGCCGGATCGCCGACGAGACGGCCGCCTTCCTGTTGCGTGACCTCGGCACCGCGTCCGGTGGCCTGGCGTCCGCGCTGGACGCCGACACCGAGGGCTCCGAGGGGCTGACGTACGCGTGGACGCCCGCTGAGCTGATCGGTGCGCTCGGCGCGGATGACGGGACCTGGGCCGCCGACCTGTTCCGTGTCACGCAAAAAGGCACCTTCGAGCACGGCTCGAGCGTCCTCGTCCTGGCCCGGGACATCGACGAGGCCGACCCGGCGATCGTCGACCGGTGGCGTGACGTGCGCTCCCGGCTGCTCGCGGCCCGTGCGCGGCGGCCCCAGCCGGCCCGCGACGACAAGGTGGTCGCCTCGTGGAACGGCCTTGCCGTCACGGCGCTCGCCGAGCACGGCGCGCTCACCGGATCGGCGGAATCCCACGACGCCGCGATCGCGCTTGCCGAGGTCCTGGCGGACCGGCACCTGGTCGGCGGCCGGCTGCGGCGGGTCTCCCGGGACGGGGTGGCGGGCGAACCGGCCGGGGTGCTTGAGGATTACGGGTGCGTGGCCGAGGGGTTCCTCGCGGTCTTCCAGGTGACCGCCGCCCCTCGGTGGCTGTCCCTGGCTCGGGAGCTGCTCGATGTCGCTCTGGCGCGGTTCGCCAGCGGGGACGGCGGGTTCTACGACACGGCCGACGACGCGGAGAAACTGCTCACCCGCCCGGCCGACCCGACCGACAACGCCACGCCGTCCGGGCTGTCGGCGCTGTGCGCGGCTTTGGTGTCGTTCGCCGCGCTGAGCGGGGAGACGGCTTATCGGGAGGCGGCCGACAAGGCGCTCGCCACTGCCGGGCCGCTGATCGGGGGACATCCGCGGTTCGCCGGATATGCGGCGGCGGTGGCCGAGGCGGCGCTGACCGGGCCGTACGAGATCGCGATCGTCACCGCGGGGCCGGTGGACGAGGATCCGCTGGTGGAAGCGGCGTGGAGGCAGGCGCCGGGCGGGACCGTGATCGTCGCGGGGGAGCCGGATCGCGAGGGTGTGGCTCTGCTGGCCGACCGGCCGCTGATCGGCGGGGCCTCGGCGGCTTACGTGTGCCGGGGCTTCGTGTGCGACCGCCCGGTCACCACTGCAGCTGACCTCACCACCCGGTTGAGCCAGGCTGAAACCCTCGTGGCGCAGTAGCTGGTCCAGCGGCATTTCCTCCGTAATTCGGTAGGAGCCGTCCGAGAGCCGGCGCATGGTCACCATGTTGGTGGCGTCACGTGGATGGGGAGCGACCTGATGAACGGTTCGGCCGGCATGGTGGAAATTTACGCCTGATGTGGGGCACTCGCGATGACCTGCTTTGGCCGAGATCACCGGCGGTAGCGCCCGGAGGGCGGCCGGCCCCGTGGTGCGGTTGGGGAGGCGTAGGGCGTACCCAAGAAAGGGGTTGATTTTCGGTCTTTGGGGTGGCGTCGCTAGGCTGGCCTGGCGATGGATACCCGAACCGGTCTGCCTGTAGTCGGCATGGTGGGTGGCGGCCAGCTGGCCCGGATGACCCACCAAGCTGCCATTTCTCTCGGCCAGTCACTGCGTGTGCTCAGTGAGAAGCCTGATGACAGTGCCGCGCTCGTCGCGGCTGACGTGCCGATCGGCACGCACACCGATCTTTCCGCTCTGCGTGAGTTCGCCAAGGGGTGCGACGCGGTCACTTTCGACCACGAGCACGTGCCGACCGAGCACATCGAGGCGCTTGAGGCCGAGGGTGTGAAGATCTTCCCGGGGTCGAAGGCGCTGGTCTTCGCGCAGGACAAGGGCATGATGCGGGAGCGCCTCGCGGCGCTCGGCGCGCCCGTCCCGCGCTGGGCGAGGGTGAGCACGGCCCAGGACATCGAGACCTTCGCGGCCGGGTCCTGGCCGGTGGTCGCCAAGGCAACCCGCGGTGGGTACGACGGACGCGGCGTCTGGATGGTCGGATCGCCCGAGGCTGCGGCTGACCTGGTGTCGACCGGCATTCCGCTGATCGTCGAGGAGAAGGTTCCGCTGCGGCGGGAGCTCGCGGCGCTCGTGGCGCGGTCGCCGTTCGGGCAGGTCGCGGCGTACCCGGTGGTGGAGACCGTGCAGAGGGACGGCATCTGCGTCGAGGTGCTGGCGCCCGCGCCGGACCTGGACGAGGAGCTGGCGCTCGACGCGCAGCAGCTCGCCATCGACCTGGCGAACGAGCTCGGCGTCGTCGGCCTGCTCGCCGTCGAGCTGTTCCAGACCGACGACGGCATCGTCGTCAACGAGCTGGCGATGCGCCCGCACAACTCCGGTCACTGGACCATCGAGGGTGCCCGGACGTCGCAGTTCGAGCAGCACCTGCGGGCGGTTCTGGATTACCCGATGGGTGACACCACGCTGACCGCGCCGGTCGTCGTGATGGCGAACGTGCTCGGTGGTGAGCCGGGCGGGATCTCGATCGACGAGCGGTTGCACCACCTGTTCGCTGAGGTGCCGGACGCGAAGGTGCACCTCTACGGCAAGCAGGTCCGGCCCGGCCGCAAGATCGGGCACGTGACGGTTCTCGGCTCCTCGTTGGAAGAAGTGCGGGCGCGCGCCGCGCGGGCCGCGAAGTGGCTTCAGGAAGGCAATTGATGGCACCCGTCGTCGGCATCATCATGGGCAGCGACTCCGACTGGCCGACCATGGAGGCCGCCGCGATCGCGCTCGCCGAGTTCGAGGTGCCGTTCGAGGTCGGCGTCGTCTCCGCACACCGGACCGTGCGCAAGATGCTCGATTACGCCGAGTCGGCCGCTGACCGGGGCATCAAGACGATCATCGCGGGCGCCGGTGGCGCGGCCCATCTGCCGGGCATGGTCGCGGCGCTGACCCCGCTGCCGGTCATCGGGGTGCCGGTGCCGCTCAAGCACCTGGACGGGATGGACTCGCTGCTGTCGATCGTGCAGATGCCGGCCGGGGTTCCGGTCGCCACGGTGTCGATCGGTGGGGCGCGGAACGCCGGGTTGCTCGCGGTGCGGATCCTCGGCGCTTCGGACCCGGTGCTGCGGCAGCGGATGAGCGATTTCCAGGTGAGCCTGGAGAAGCTGGTCGCGGAGAAGGACGCTGCTCTCCGCAACCAGCTGCTGGGCTAACGCATCTTTGAAAGAACGTTCCTGATGTCCTGGGTGCGGCGGCGGTTCTCGCTCGTCGCGCCCAGGAACAGCAGCACCACACCGACCGGCACCAGCACGAGCCACGGCCCGACCAGGTTGAAGCCGAACCAGAGCGCCGCGAAGACGGTCGCGATCGTGCCGATCACGACGGGCGCCTGCTGCTGGGTACGCGAACCGACGATCAGCGTCGCCACCGCACCGAGCAGCAGCAGCACCGGACGGGTGTCGCCACCGGCGTCGGCGAGCACGATGCCCATCGTCGGCACGAACGCGGCGATCAGCGCCGGACCGTACGCCGCCCAGCTGCTCAGATCTGGCCGCTGGTGTGCCTCGACCACGCCGACCGCGAGCGCCAGCGTGGCGAACGGCAGCGTGTACGCCTCCGGGACCGCGACCTCGGCCAGCGCGATGAACAGCCACCAGCCGACGATCTCGAAACCGACAGCGACCCAGAACAGCGTGCGCCGCTGCTGCGGAGTGCGGTCCGGCCGGGACGCGGTGAGGCCGAGAATGGCACCCCAGGCCGCCAGCAGCGCCGCCAGATGCGCGGGGGAGTCGAACGCCAGCACGCCGGCGATCAGCGCGGACGCGTAACCGCACCACTCGACGGTGACCGCCTCGGCACGGTACTGCGGCAGGCCCAGCCGTGGCAGCGCCGCTTCCAGCGAGAGCAGCACGGCACCGACCGCGAGCACACCGAACGCCGCCCACTGCCGCGCCAGCCCCGCCGAGATCGCCACGGTCAGGACGAACATCTGACCCATCAGCGCGGCGAAAAGCCAACCCAAGATCCGAGCTGCTTGGGTACGCCCACCGACCGCCGCGACCAGCCCGACTCCGATCGCACTGCCCAGTGTGAACAGGGTCAGCGGCTCCTCGGCGAGACTGCCGGCGAGCCCGGCACCACCGGCCAGCAGGCCGACCACGAAGACGATGCTGCGCGTGGTCCGCAGCAGCGGCGCCCGGGTGGCCGCCGGCGGCGGGGTGAGCGCCAGGCCGAGCATCGAGATGGTGAAGACCACCAGCGCCGCCCCGGTCGCCGCCGGGAACCCGGCGTGCAGCGCGATCGGCGTGATCAGCAGGGTCAGTGCCACACCCGGCAGGATCACCGGGACCGTCTCGGAGGCCTTGCCGCCGAAACCGAGCGCGGCCAGCGCCGCGGCGCCGGTGAGCAGGATCGCGGCCAGGGCGCTGGTGGCGTCCACGGTCCCGGCGTCCGGCACGGCCAGCGCCGCGATCGGGCCCTCCCAGATCGCGTTGATCTGCTTCAGCGGGTCGATCAGGGCGGCCCGCAGGGCCGGAGCGAGAGAGAAGAGAGCCAGCAGGGTCGGTAGCAGCGCCAGCCAGACCGCGCCGGTCGCCGGGTCGGCCAGCCAGCGTTCGCCCAGCCCGCCGGCGGTCAGGCCGCTCGACCGCAGGGTGCCGCGGCGGGCCCGGACATATCGTGGCGCCGGATATTCGAGCGGCGCCACCCGCTGCACCGGGGCCGGGACAGCGCCGCGCAGCAGCTCGGCGAGCACACCGAGCAGGGCGGCCGCTGCCGCGTACAGAGCGGTCGGGTAATCGCTCGGCACCGAGGTGAGCGCGGTGATCGTGGCGCCCAGGACCAGGCCGATCGTGGCCCACGGCAGGTATTGCGGGATGTACTGGCCGAGCGCCGCCAGCACGGCCAGGCCGATGGCGGACGCGGCGAGCGCGGCGGTGAGCACGACCGGGGTTGGGAAACCCTGGTCGGCGGCGGTCGCGGCGAAGACACCGGGCAGGGCGAGCAGGATCGCGCCGGTGGCCGCGCCACCGATCTGTGCCCGGTGGCGGGGCAGCGCGCTTTTCGGCAGTTCGGCGTCCTCGGACTCCAGGGCCTCCGGGGCCGTGCCCCGGATCGGGATCCGGGCGGTCACCGCGACCAGCACGCCGAGGAGCACCACGAGCAGCAGGCCGAGGGCGGTCGCCCAGGGCCGGACCAGGCAGGTCGCCACGGTGTGCAGGAGGACCACGGCGGCCACGCCGGCCCGGGCCCGGGCGGCTGCCGGGGAAGGAGCGGCCACGGCGGCCAGGCCGTATGCGATGGCGACCGCGCCGCCGACGATCAGCGGGGCCCACCAGGGCATGCCGAACGCGTACGGCGCACCGATTGTCGCCAGCGCGGCGGCCAGGCCGGATGCGTAGTGCGACCACGGCTTGGACATCCCGATGGCAGCCGTGATGGCGACCATGACCAGGGCGAACGGTGCTTGCCAGGCGCCGGCGGGCGGCTCCTGCGCGTACCGGCTCAGGTCGGCGGCCCAGATCGGGCCGGGCGCGGCCAGGATCCGCAGACCGCCGACCACCGCCTGTGCGCCGGCGATCAGGCCGACCACCAGGGCGGCGATGCCGAGCCCCCGGGACGGTCCGCGTTTCCAGTCCTCCGGAAGGACGGTGACGGCCATCCCGACCAGCAGCACCACGACGCCGGCCACGGCGAGCGAGGCGTCCGGGAAGGCGAGCGCCGCGACCCGGGCCAGCGCGCCGCAGATCGCCACGGTGGCGGCCGCGGCCGCGATGTCCGCGCCGTCCAGCAGCCGGTCGTTGCGGCCGCGCTCGTCGATCGACTTGGCGAAGAACAGCAGCCCGGCGGCGCCGAGCAGCAGCGCGCCGACCCAGATGTCGGGTGCGGCCGCACCGGGCGCGAAGAGCGCCGCGAGGGCCATCGCCACTGCGCCGAGCCCGGTACCCAGGGTTAGCGGCAGGCTGATCTCCCGGCGGGCGACCTGGTAGACGGCGGCGTAGCTGAGGGTGCCGGCCACCGCGAGGAACCCGGCTGCCAGCGCCGGCACTGTCGCCTGGGCGGTGGCCGGTGGCCCGCCGCCGGTGTCGGCGATCGCCAGGGCGGCGGTCACCGCGGCGCCCGGGATGGCGAGCGCGGCGGCACCGGCGGCCCAGTCGCCGATCACCCAGGCGAAGAGACGGACCGGGATCTGCCGCGCGGCGATCGCCACCATCACGCCGGCGCCGGCGATCGCGGTCAGCACCGCGGCGGTCAGCCAGGAGGCGCTCAGCGAAGCGGCCGCACCGAACAGGCCGACGATGCCGGCCGCGATGATGTGCGCGAAGGCGATCCGCCGGGTGCTCGCCCACAGGCCGGCCGCGCCCAGGCCGATCGCGGCGAGGACCAGCGGCCAGGGTGCCTCGGACCAGGGCAGCCCGAGCGAGGCGGGCACGGCGAGCGCGGTCAGCGCGATGCCGGCCACCGCGCCCTCGTGCCGGATGCTCGACGGCAGGGCGAGCGCCGCCGCGATGGTGAGCAGCAGTGCGCTGAACGCCAGCAGCCAGCCGGACGGACCGACCGCGTCGGCGAGCTGCTGCGCGTAAGTGGCGGTGTCGGCGTTCCAGATCGGGCGAGCAGCGGCAACCGGGGCGAACGCGGCGCGGAGCGCGTCGATCGAGACGATCAGTCCGATAATGGTCAGGGCGCCGGTGGATGCGTACTGCGGGCCGCGGCGGATCGGTTCGGCCAGCAGCCCGACGACCGCGCCGGTGAGCGCGACGGTGGCCGCCGCGATCACCAGGGTCCAGCGGGGTGCGACGACATCGGCCAACCGGGCTGTCGTACCGATGACGGCGAGGGTGAGAACGGCGCCCGCGATGTTCATGGCGAGCGGGTTTTTCAGCAGCCGGGCGGCGGCGACCCCGGTGAGCGCGGCCGCGACCAGGATCAGGCCGGAACGCAGGGCGTCCGCCAGCACCTGGGCCTGCAGCAGGGCCACCGAGGAGTAGATCAGCGCGCCCGCGCAGGCGAAGCAGAGCAGCGCGAACGTCAGCTCGCGGAGCCAGTCGGCGGACGGCGGACTGGTCGGCGGCGCGAGCGGCACCGAACCGGCCGCCGGCGCGCCCTCGGGACGCGGGCCGGGGAAGATCCGGGTCGGCAGCCACCGGCGCCGGGGCTTTGCCAGACCGGAAATGATCAGGTCGGGCTCTTCCGGGTGGGACTCCGGGCGCGGCGGGGCGTCGGGATCCAGGTCGATCTCGGCGGGCGCGCGGTCGGCCGGCGTCGGCCGGCCCAGCGGCCAGCGCGGCACCAGCCGGCCGGTCCGGATCACGGTGGTGAGAAGCAGAAGGTCGAGCACGGCCACGGCGGTCAGGGCCAGGCCCCAGCCGGCCGGGCTCTGGATCATCGGGTACGCCAGAAGCGGCGCGACCGGCTGTGTGGCGATGACCGTGGCGTACCGCGGAGCGGCCAGGCGGGTGACACCGGCGTAGACGAAGCCCGCCACCGCCGTGATCGCGAACGTGATGCCCAGGTAGAGCGCGACCGGCACGTCCGGCCCGCCGACGATCGTGCTGCCGTGCAGCGCGAACAGCGTCATCGGGAACAGCACCAGGCCGACCGCGGCGATCGTCTCGCCGGTCGAGGTGAGACCCCGCCGGGCGACGCCCGGCGCGACGGTGAGAGCGATGCCTGTCGCTATCGCGAGGATCAGGGTACGCGCGAACGGGTTGTCCACCGCGACACCGGCGAACACCACGGCGGCGATGCCGAGCAGCAGCGCGCCGAGGGCGAGCAGGATGTTCTGCACCGATTGGGTGGACGCCTCGGGCGGGTGGCCCGGGGGAGCGGGCGGCGGCCGGCGCGGCGCGGTGGTGACCCGCTCGGTCGGCGGCGGATCGTCGACAAGCAGCGTGACGCCGTCGGTGGCGACACCGGGCGGACCGGTGTGCCGGGCGCCGGGCTCGGCCCAGTCGGGCGGCGGCGGGTTGCGGTCCGGCCGTGGATTGCGGCTCGGTCGCGGCGCGGCACGGTCGCCACCCCGGGGTGGTGGCGGCGGGTCGTCGTGCTGCGGGCGCCCGCCCGCCGCTGGCGGCGGAGGGGGAGGCGGGAAGTCGCCGCCGTCCGGTGGCCGGCGCCGCGCGGACCGCTTGTTGCTCTTGGCGCCCTTCGCCTTGTTCGCATGGGCCAGGATGTCCCGCTGGAACTGCGCGGCCTGGATCTTGCTGGCGATCTTGGTCCGCTCGGACGCGGCCTGCATGTCCTTGATCTTCAGCTCCGCGATCGAGGCGTCGATCCGAGCCAGATCGTCGGCATAGCCGGACTCGTCAGCCTGCGCCACGGGGCCTCCTCGACTCCTCTTGGTAACTAGAGCATGCCGGTCGGACACCTCATTAGAACAGTCTCAACCGGGTGGAGATCTACGGAAACGGCGCGGAACCCGGCACTTTTCCTGGGGTTACTTCGCAGGGGGATCTTCCGCACACTTCCGACTGTTGCATCGGCTGCGCTACGCGCCGGTAACATGACCTCGGGACCCCTTAGGGAAGGTTAAGGTCATGTCTGATTTCGACGCATACCGGCTGCCGGAGGACCACGAGACCATTCGTGCCGCCGTGCGCGAGGTCTGTGATGCACGCGTCGCGCCGAACGCCGCTGAGGCCGACGAGACCAGCGAGTTCCCCAAGGCGTCGTACGAGGCCCTGCGCTCGTCCGACTTCCACGCGCCGCACATCCCGGTCGAGTACGGCGGCGCCGGCGCGGACGCCCTCGCCACCGCGATCGTGATCGAGGAGGTGGCGCGCGCCTGCGCCTCGTCCTCCCTGATCCCGGCGGTGAACAAGCTCGGCACCATGCCGCTGATCATCGCGGGCTCCGAGGAGCTCAAGCAGAAGTATCTGTCGAAGGTCGCGGCCGGCGAGGGCATGTTCTCGTACTGCCTCTCCGAGCCGGACGCCGGCTCGGACGCCGCCTCGATGACCACCCGCGCGGTCCGCGACGGTGACCACTGGGTGCTCAACGGCGTCAAGCGCTGGATCACCAACGCCGGCGTCTCCGAGTACTACACGGTCTTCGCGGTCACCGACCCCGCCGCCCGCTCCCGGGGCATCTCCGCGTTCGTCGTGGAGAAGTCCGACGAGGGCGTCAGCTTCGGAGCGCCGGAGAAGAAGCTCGGCATCAAGGGCTCACCGACCCGCGAGGTCTACTTCGACAACGTACGCATCCCGGCCGACCGCATCATCGGCGCCGAGGGCACCGGCTTCGCCACCGCGATGAAGACCCTGGACCACACCCGGGTCACCATCGCCGCGCAAGCCGTCGGCATCGCGCAGGGCGCGCTCGACTTCGCCCTTGGGTACGCGAAAGAGCGCAAGCAGTTCGGCAAGCCGATCGCCGATTTCCAGGGCCTGCAGTTCATGCTGGCCGACATGGGCATGAAGCTCGAAGCGGCCCGCCAGCTGACCTACGTGGCGGCCGGCAAGAGCGAACGCGGCGACGCGGACCTGACGTACTTCGGCGCGGCCGCCAAGTGCTTCGCGTCCGACGCGGCCATGGAGATCACCACGGACGCGGTGCAGATCCTGGGCGGGTACGGCTACACCCGCGACTACCCGGTCGAGCGGATGATGCGCGACGCGAAGATCACCCAAATCTACGAAGGCACGAACCAGGTCCAGCGGATCGTGATGGCGCGGCAGCTCCTGAAGGGCTGAGGCAGGCGAGTTTCCGCAGGTCAGAGCGATTTAAAACGGGGCCGACTGTCTACAGTCGGCCCCGTTTTCGGCTACGAGAACTCGACCCGAACTCTGGTTTGCGCGGGTCGGTCGCCGGTTCCAGGAAATACGTGGACGGTCGTGGCTACTGCGGTGCCCGAACCTTGCGGCTGGGGATCCGGCTACAGCACGCCGGCGATCGGGGCTTCTCAGGCTTCGGGCGCAACCCAACGGTAGCGACGTTTGGGGCTCTTGGTAGGCCCGACGACCTCGATGGTCTCGGTCTTGGCCAGAGCGCGGAGATGGTTCAGGACGGCATTACGGGACAGCCCGGTCATTTCAACGAGCTCGCCTGCTGTCGCTTCTCCACGTGCCTTGAGCGCTTGAGCAACATCGGGCGGCGGTTGAAGGGAAAGCGCCGAGAAGAGATCGGGAGTTCGTGACCGGCCCGAGGCTGCGGGGTCGAGGACATACCGCGCATAGCGTCTGCCGCCCTCCTTCACTGCCAATCCTTGATCGACAAGGTCGCGGAGGACCTGGCCGGCTGCTACGCGGTCCACTCCCCACTGCCGGAGCATTTCGTTGGTCAGGTAGTCGTCGCGCAGCATGGCGAGAGCGAGGTGATGTGCCTGTGTGGGCAGGTGGGCCCCGAGCCGGGAGATCCAGCCGCGGACTTGAGGGCTGAGGAGTTCGGACCGGGCCATGGTGACCACGAAGCTGGCGATCGAGCTGCGAAAGCTCGGCCGGGGGAGTCCTCGGCGCCGGGCCACGGCCAGCATCGCGGGGATGCCTGAGGATCTGTTTTCCGCCACGAGTTCGTTCGATGACGGGAGGTAGGTGTCTGCGAGGAGACTGCTCAGTACCGCGTTCCGAGATGACGAGATGCCTTCCTCGCCGAGTTCGTCGACGATGACTCCGCCGTAGAGTCCGCCGGGGCTGCGGACGACGAGGCGATCGGGGAACAGTTCGATCTGTACTTGAGTGCCTCTGGTTACCGGGCTGTAGTCGCGGTGCATCAGGGCGTTGACGACCGCCTCGCGTACCGCTTCTAGGGGGTATTCGACTTCGTCCACGCGTGAGCCGTGCTCGCTGATGACTGCTCGGACCGCGAGGTTGCGGCGAAGCATGGCCAGCGTCGTCTCGACCATCTCAGGGATGGGGCCACGGACTGTCTGGTTGTCGAGGAACCGGGTTCCGGAGCTGGAGTCCGGGCTGTGCACGACGACCGAGACCATCAGCTGGGGAAAGAACTGCTGTGGAAACTGGCCGAAGGCCAACAGCCCCGCCAGCGTCAGCGGGGCGTCCGCGGAACGCCCGGCGGTGATGCCCAGGCGAAAGAGGACCGTCGTGTCGTCAGACTGCGCGAGTTTGGGGAACCCGGCCCGAACCCGTCGCAGGGTGCGCCGCATCGCCTCCTCGTCCAAGTCCTCCACAGAACTTCCGTCGATGACCTCGCGGTCGTAGGCCGGTTGAGTTCGGGCCGCCATGATGAGGGCGATCTCAGCCTCGGTCATGTGTCGATCGCCGTCTCCCCCGCGTAGGTAGGAACCACCGGAGATTCCTTGCGCGGTGACGTAGACGGGCCGCCGGTCCGCCGATATCGGGGGGACCTCGGCCACGACCAGCCGCTGGTCCTCGACGTCGACGATCTCGGTGCTGATCTGCAGAGGGGGTGTGATGTCGTCTCGTGACATCTGCACCAGCGCATCACGGAGGGAGCTGGGGTCGGTGAGCTCGACCACGCTGAAGCCGCTCGCTTCGTCCACGCCGAGCAGGATCGTCCCGCCGTCGGTGTTCGAGAAGGCAGACAGTGTCTCGCGCACCGCCTTGGGTAGCCCGCCTGCGGCACGTTTCGCTTCGATCCGTGTCGGTTCGCCGCCCATCCGACGCAACGTGGCAAGGGCTTCCCTGACGCTTTCAGCGCTCATGAGTCCATCTCATCACCCGAGCTTCACACCTCGCAAGCAGTGTGCGAAGAATGTGTGAAGTGATGTGAAGCCGTGTGAAGACCGTGGCGCACCGTCATGCCGCCAGCTGGCGCAGATCAGCGGAAGGTCGCCGGTCACCAGAGCCGCGTCGAAGGCGGCGGCCGGGTCCAGCCGGAGCATCTCACCGACCTCCGCCGGGTTCAGCGGCCCGAGGGCCATTTCCTTGCCGCGCTGGTGGAACGGTCTGCCGTAGGAGCCGAGGGCTTCCATCATCGATAGGTCCGACCCGGTGTCTGTGACTAACCGCCGAGAAAATCTGGGTTGGCGGGACTAGACATTCTCGCGAGGGTTGGCTAATGTTTCTCTCGTCGGACACGGAGATCGTGGAAGACGCAGGCAGGGCTGATGCGGTTTTCGGGGCTCTGCTTGATGAGGCAGGATCTGCCGCACGTGTGCGGGGCCATGAAGTTCGCGTGGGGCTCCGGCACCGGCAGGTGGCACGACAGCACTGCAGGAATCAGAGGAAAGGGAGGGCCGAGCACCGTTGGATCGCCCGCCCGTCAGGACGCGGTACCGGTTCTGGGGTGGACACCGCAGTCTCCATCGAACGTGAGGTGGTCTCCGGTCACGCTTATGCGATCCTCGCGCAGCAACCCGCTCACAGCGGCAAGCGCGGAAAAGACAACCCGACGAACGTGTCGGTAGATGGTGTATCCAACCCGTTAGCCCTGGGCCCCGGCGCTTCAAGCGCCGGGGCCCTCGTCACTGATTCGTGCCACGGTCTGATGTGGACGTGGACCGCCGAGGTGTTGATCGGCAGGCTTGCTGTCCGTGAGAACACACCGACTGCTTGTAGTGGCAATGCTGGCCCTCGTCGCCGGATGTGGCGCTGAGGAGCAGCCCTCGCCGGAGCCTTCGATTGACTCCTCGTTCCGGGTGGGTGACGTCAAGACGTTCGCACTTCCGCTTGATGCCTACCGGCTCGACGGTCGGCAGCAGCAGGAGTTCACCGAGGCGCGCCTGCGGCTGGTGAAGCAATGCATGGAGAAGCTTGGGTACGCCTATCCGCTGCCGCCGTCGATTCCCGGATTCCTGGGGCCGAACGAGAAGCGGTTCGGGCTGGCTGATCCGAAGCGGGCGGCGACCGTGGGCTACCACGATCCGGAAGAGGACGAGCGCAGCCGCAGACTCGCCGTCGAGCAGACGATGACCGAGGAGCAGGAGGTCACCCTCAACGGCCCGGACGGTGGTGCCGGGTGCAACGAGGAGGTGGCGCGGAGGCTGGGCGGCTGGGGACTTTCCGACCTTGTCGAGTCGCTGAGTCACAAGGCGTACGCGCAGGGGATGGCGGACAGCCGGGTCAGCAAGGCGACCGAGGGCTGGCGGGAATGTCTGAAAGCGGCCGGCCATGACTACCCCGACCCGCTGGAGATCGCTGGTGACCCCAGGTTCACGACCGAGGCCGCTACCGGGCTGGAGATCGAGGTGGCCACCATCGACGTGACGTGCAAGACCAACGTGAACTACGTCAACACCCGGGCCGCGGTGGAGACGGCTTACCAGCAGCGGGAGGTCGAGGCGAACAGGGCCGCACTCGACGAGGTGCGGACTCAGAACGAGAAGATCCTGGCCGAGGTGGCGAAGGTCAATTCCTGAGTATTCTTCGCTGAATGCCGGAAGGAATCCCCACCGTCCGGCGGCTCGGGTGGCTGGACGCGCTGCGGGCCGTCGCGGTCCTGCTCGTCCTCTACGCCCATCTGACGCGGTACGTCTTCACCGGCGCCCGCGCGGTCACCAGTGAGTGGCTGCACGCCGGCACCGCCGGGGTGATGCTCTTCTTCCTGGTCAGCGGATACATCATCCCGGCCTCGCTGGAGCGGCACGGCGACCTGCGCACGTTCTGGGCAGGCCGCGTCTGCCGCCTCTGGCCGCTCTACATCGCGGTCGTCGCGATAGCCGCATTTCTGCCGGCAAGTCCGGAGATATCCGCGCGCAGCCTCGCCGCCCACGCCTCGATGCTGCCGTTCCTGCTGGACGTCCCGCTGGTCACCGCGGTTCTCTGGACGCTGACCTTCGAGATGGCGTTCTACCTCCTCGTCTCGGCGCTCTTCGCACTCAGGCTGCGCCGGGTCGAGGCGCCGGTCGCCGTGCTCCTGGTCGTCCTCGCGGTGATCACCGCACCCCTCACGAACCCGGCCGGAACAAAGCTTGTCCCGGCCCTGATCGCCCTCGCCGCCGGACTCGCCGGAGTGTGCAGCCGACGCCGCTGGGCGGTCATCGCGGGCGGGCTCACCCTGGTCGCGCTCGTCAGTATCCTGCTTCTCTCCAACATGGACCCGTCGCACGCCTGGGATGGCCTGCTGATCCTCGCCGTGATGTTCACCGGCACCGCGATCTACCGCGCCGACACCGGCCAGATCCCCTGGTGGCCGGTTCTGATCACTACGTCGATTGTCGCGGCCGCGCTGCTCGCCAACTGGTTCGCCGAGCTGCGGTCGCTGGGCGCGCTCACCCCGCACTACATGGCCCGCTCGGTGATCACGCTGCTCGTCTTCGGCGGCGCGTTCGCCGCCGGCATGGCGACACGACGCTGGCGCACGCCCGCTTGGCTCGCCCGGATCGGCGTACTGAGCTATTCGCTGTATCTGGTCCACTATGTCCTGTTGCAGGTGGTCGGCCCTCGTCTGCACGGTTTGCCGGGAGCGCTCGCCTTCCTGGCCGTGCTCTTCGGCATCTGCACGCTGACCTACCGATACATCGAGCTACCCGGCCAGCGAATCGGCCGTGCCCAGCATCTCGCGATACCGCTCCAGGTAAAACGTGCTCTTGAACCGAGCCGTGTCAGCGGCGCCGAGGACACCGACGCTCGCCTCGTAACTCGCTCCACCGGCCGGCCCGAGCGGTAACACGATCGCGTCCGCCGCCGGCTCATAGGCCACCGGATCACCCTGCCCGAGGATCCGCGCACGAACATTCGCCGCCACCACCTCGGCGTGCTGCCCGGCGTTGCGCGCCATCTTCATCTCCGGCACAGCGGTCACGTCACCCACCGCGTAAACCCGGTCTTGTCCGAAAACGTTCAGCTGCGGGGTTACCGCGAGCCGCCCGTCCGGCTGCCGCGCGGCGGCCAGCGCCGGATCCAGATAGCCGGTGTCCACCGACCCTCCGAAGCACGGCAGCCACAGATCAGCAGCGATCACCTCACCCTCATCGGTGGTCACCGTGAACGGGCGCACGCTCCCTGCCTCCGGTTCCGGCTGCGTGCGCAGCCGACTTCCCAACTTCAGATGTACGCCCAATGCGCTCAACTGGTCCCGCAGGATGCCCCGGAACTCGGCAGGAAAACGTCCGGCGAGCAGGTCCGAACCCGGATCGACCACAGTGACCGTCTTGCCGGGCCAGGCCGACGTGATCTCCCCGGCCATCTCCAGCCCGACCGCACCGGCGCCGAGCAGCAGAACGTGCGACGCGCGGAGCAGGTTGTCACGCAGCCGGGCAAGATCGGCACCACCCCGCGAAGGGTCTTCGATCTTGGCGGGGAACGGGCCGGACGAGCCGGTCGCGAGCACCACGTAATCGGCGGGCAGCCGGTCACCGGACGCCAGCTCGACCGACGTCGCCGAGACCAGCGTGGCCCGATCCCGCCGGATGCTGCCGTGCGCCAGCAGACCCCCGTACGGAATAAAGATCTTTTCTTGCCATGCAGGGTCGACCACGGCTCGCAGCGCGGCGACGTTGTGGACGAATGCCTCGCGCGGTTCGACAAGCGTGACGCGGGCGATGTCGTCGAGGGCCTTCGCCACCGCGATGCCGCCGTATCCGCCGCCGATCACCACTACGTTCTGGGTCATCTCATGCGCCTTTCGTTAGGAGACGAGATCGACTCTCGGCGGCGGGCGGCCGGCGGGGGAGACCGTGGTCAGGGTGGTAGCGCGGGGGACACCCTGCGGGCGGCGCGCGTTGCTACGGTCGATGGGTGAGCGACAACGAGCTCGGCCTCTTCCTGCGCAGCCGCCGGGAATCGGTGAGCCCGGCCGAGGCGGGACTGCCGGCCGGCCCGCGCCGGCGTACGCCTGGCCTGCGCCGCACCGAGGTCGCGATGCTCGCCGGGGTGAGCGTGGAATACCTGATCCGGCTGGAGCAGGGCCGTGACCGGCATCCGTCGCCGCCGGTCCTCGCGGCCCTCGCCGGCGTGCTGCGGCTGACCCCGGTCGAGCGGGTCCACCTGCACCGCCTGGTCAAGTCGGCGGACGCCGGCTTCACCTGCCGCGGCGACGCCGGGCCGGCCCGGACGGTACGCCCGACCGTGCACGCCCTGCTCGACCAGCTGGAGCCGGCCGCCGCCGTGCTGCTGAACCAGATGGGCGACGTGCTGGCCTTCACCCGCGGCTTCCGGCGGCTGACCGGCCCGATCGGACTGCTGGACGACCCGGAGGCGAACATCGTGCGGTACGTCCTCGGCGACCCGCGTGCCCGGACGGCGTTCCCGGACTGGGACCAGGTCGCCGACGAGCAGGTGGCAGCGTTGAAACAGGGCCCGTTCCGAGCGGACCGCCACGTGGCCGCGCTCGCCGACGAGCTGACCGTCACGGCGGGGGACGAGTTCACCGGCCGCGTCGAGCGGGTGCCGGGCCTTCCCCGGGCCACCGGCGTGCTGCGGCTGGCCCATCCGGCGGCCGGCCCGCTGCGCCTGGCGTACGAGACCCTCGAACTCTCCGCCGACGACGACCAGCGCATCCTGGTCTACCTCCCGGCCGACGCGGCGACCGAGGTGGCGCTGCGCGGACTGTCCGAGCCGCTGCGGCTGGTCGCCGGCTGACCGAGGGCGATTTCGGCCATCGCCGTCAGGGACGACGTGCCGGGCACGAAATATCCGTCGTGGCCCGCGACGTCGGCGGCCGGCAGGGGGAGTGCGCCGAACGCGGCGTCGATCGGCAGACGCCCGTGGCCCACGCCGAAGATCCGGATGCCGGGCAGGCGGCGGGTCCAGTCGTCCGGGGCGCTGCCGGCCCACACCCGGGCGTCCGAGCCCAGGTCGGCTGCCTTTGAGACGCCCATTCCGGGACTGCCGATCGCCACGATGTCGGTCACCTGGGTTGGGAGTTTCGCGGCGGCCTGACCAGCGACGATGGATCCGTAACTGTGCCCGATCACGGTGATCTCCAACTGTGGCCGTGCCTTGATCAGGTCGGCGACGTATTGCTCCAGGGCCAGAGCGCCGGCCGCCGCCCGGTCCTCGCGGAGCGCGGTTACGCGTACCCCATCGGGTGTGTCGTAGCCCAGCCAGGCGATCACCGCGACCGGGGCGCCTGGCTGGAGTGCGGTGATCTCGTCGCGTAAGCGACGCGCCTGCCAGGCGGGCGCGCGGCGGACGACGCCGCCGAGGCCCCGATCGAAATTGGACACCTTTGTGGCGACGCCGGGGATCAGGATGGCGACCCGGCGTGCGGTGGTGAGATCGCCGACCACCTCGATCTTCCGGTCGGCGCCGTCCACCTCGGGAGTGGCGTGGGTGGGACCGAAAAGCCACATCGCCGGTGCGGCGAGCAGGAGCAGCGAAACCATCCACAGTCGAGTCATGGACCGGAAGGTAGGGAGCCGGTGGGTCGCTCCGAGTCGGTCCGCAGAGCCAGAAAACCCCTAGGACCCAGGTATCAGTGTCTATGCTTCGGCCGTGAAACATGACGATGAAACATCGCCACGGCGGATCACCGTCCGCGACGTGGCCGCGCAGACCGGGCTGTCGATCGCCACGGTTTCCCGGGTGCTGAACGGGCGGGCCAACGTGGCGCCGCACACCCGCGATCGGGTGCTCAGTGCGATGGGCGGGCTGGGCCGGCAGGCGCCGCGGCGGCGCGGTGACCGGGCCACCGGGATCTTCGTGCGCTGCCCGTACGTGCTCACCGATTACTTCGGGCTGATCGTCTCGGCGCTGGCCGAGGCGCTGGAGCCGCACGGCCTGCAGGTGATTCTCAACGCCGGTGTGTCCGCGCAGCGTGAGCGGGTGCTCGGCGAGTTGACCGGCCGCCGGGACGTGGCCGGCGCGGTGCTGATCCTGCCGCCCGAGCCCGGCGCCGAACTGGTCCGGCTGCGGGACCGGGGTTTCCCGTTCGTGGTGGTCGATCCGCGTACGCCGCCGCCGCGCAACATCGCCGCGGTCTCCGCCGCGCACTTCGCCGGTGCCCGGATGCTCACCGCGCACCTGGTCGAACTCGGACATCGCCGGATCGGCATCATCGGCGGCCCGCGCGACTGGCTGGCCAGCGAGAACCGGTTTGCCGGATATCTGTCGCCTCTGGCCGACGCCGGGGTGCTGCAGGCGCCGGAGCTGACCCGGTTCGTCGCCGAGCCCACCGTCGAACTCGGGCATCGGGCCGCCGCCGAACTGCTCGACCTGCCGGATCGGCCGACCGCGCTGCTGGCGTTCAACGACAAGATGGCGATCGGCGCGCTGCGGGCCGCGGCCGAGCGTGGGCTACGGGTGCCGGAGGACCTGTCGGTGGCCGGTTTCGACGACATCGAGCTGGCCGAGGCGTGCCGGCCGATGCTGACCACGGTCCGCCAGCCACTCGGCGAGATGGGCCGGATGGCGGTGAACCTGTTGCTGCGGATGCTCAGCGGGCACCGGCTGGAGGCGTTGCACGTGGAGCTCGCCACCTCGCTCGTGGTCCGAGGCTCGACCGGGCCGGTCTGACGTGTTTCACGGTTCCGGAACCGGGATGTAACAATCAGCGGCTTGATTCCATTGACCTCACTGGATTAATGAAGGTTTCCTTCCGGTATGAGGCTGTTACTCGCAGCGGTGGTTGGTGCTACCGCCTTCCTTTCATCCCCGGCTTCCCCCGCGCTCGCCGTCGGCGAGACCGTCAACGTCTACCTCACCACCACCTCGGACAGTGGCGGCCGCACCGTCGCCCGTGGTCTCCAGCAGCAGGCCGCCGTCGCGTTCGGCCCGGCCGGCGGCACCGCGAACCAGACGATCAACGTGAACGAGGGCGTCAGCTACCAGACCTTCGAAGGCGGCGGCGCGTCGATCACCGACACCACCGCGTACCTGATGCGTGGCGGGCCGATCAGTGCGGCCACCCGCGACGACGTGATGACCAAGCTGTTCAGCCCGACCCAGGGCATCGGTCTCTCGTTCGTCCGCAACCCGATCGGTGCCTCCGACCTGTCCCGGCCCGGCAACGTCTCGCTCGACGACACCTGCTGCGACCTGAACGACTTCGGCGCCAACGGGTACGACACGAACGTCCGCCTGCTCACCCAGCAGGCCCGCCAGCTGAACCCGGCACTGCGGGTGAAGGGTGTGCCGTGGAGCGCGCCCGGCTGGATGAAGGACAACGGCCGGATGGACCAGATGGGCTGGCTCAAGTTCGAGCACTACCCGACGTACGCGCAGTACCTGGTCAAGTACATCCAGAGCTACCAGACCGCCGGTGTGCCGATCAACTACATCTCGGTGCAGAACGAGCCGAACTGCTGCCAGGCGTCGAACCCGACAGCGATGAACTACCCCGGTATGAGCTGGAACCCCTCCGGCCTGGTCGAGTTCACCAAGAACTTCGTCTACCCCGCGTTCCGGGCGGCCGGCATCACCACGAAGGTGCTGATCCACGACTGGAATTACGGCGATTACGCGAACTTCGGCGCGGCCATCCTCGGCGACGCCGGCGTGCGCAACGACCCGCTGTTCGGCGGCATCGCCTGGCACGGGTACTTCGGCGACCCGGTGGTCGGCACGCAGGTGCACGATCAATATCCGTCAGTGAAGCAGTTCAGCACCGAGCACTCCGGTGGCACCTGGATCACCAACCAGCACAACGAGGACCTCGCCGACATCGTCAATTACACCCGGAACTGGAGCAGCAGCCTGGTCAAGTGGAGCCTGGCGCTGAACCAGAACATGGGCCCGCACAACGGCGGCTGTGGCACCTGCACCGGGCTGATCACCGTGCAGGAGGGCGGCAGCCGGGCCGGTCAGGTCGACTACACCATCGAGTACTACACGACCGGGCACCTCACGAAGTTCGTGAAGCCGGGAGCGGTACGCATCGAGTCGAACAACACCGCCGTGCAGAACGTGGCCTGGCGCAACCCGGACGGCTCGAAGGCGCTGATCGCACACAACGGCGGGACGTCGGCGCAGTCGGTGCGGGTCAACTGGTCGGGTCAGTCCTTCGTGTACAACCTGCCGGCGCGTACCACCGCGACGTTCACCTGGTCCTCCGCAACCGGCCCGGTGCCGAACGGTCAGATCGTCGGACTCGGCGGTAAGTGCGTCGACGTGGCCGGCGCCGCCACCGCCAACGGGACGGCCATCCAGCTTTACGGCTGCAACGGATCCACGGCCCAGCAGTGGACCCGGGCGTCCGACGGAACCCTGCGCTCGCTGGGCAAATGCCTCGACATCAGCGGGCCGAGCAACGCTGACGGGACGGTCACGCACCTGTGGGACTGCCACACCGGCACCTCACAGAAGTGGACCTACGACAGCGCGACGCAGCGGCTGGTCAACGGATATTCCGGGAAATGTCTTGATGTAACCGGGAATAGCTCGGCAGACGGCACACGGCTGCAGATCTGGACGTGCACGACCGGCGCGAACCAGAAATGGACGCTCAATTAACCGGCGGTGCGGTTTAGTGTGAGGGCTGGTGGGTTCAATCTGGACTGCCGTCGGCTGACTGAGTAGGGGCGGTCAGCCGGCCGCCTGCCGGAGGCGAGCCAAAAGCTCGCCTTCGGCAGCGTCGGACGCGGGGTCATTCCAAAACCCCAGGGGTACGGTCCGCAGGTTGCGCCCGAGCGGATCCAGCAGGTGGCCGCCGAGTTTCATCACCCACAGCGCCACCGCCCGGTCGGTGATCGTCAGCTCCGGCACCTGCACACTGAGCCGCGCCTCGAACGCGGCGACCTCCTGCACCGACCGCAGCCAGACCACCAGGATCAGGTTCGCCGAGCCGGACAGCGTCGCGCAGAACCGGGTCTCGCGCATGCCACTCAGCTTGCTCACCACCCGCCCGGTGTCGCCCGGCGGCAGCGTGCACCACAGCGACACCGAGATCGGGAAGCCGGAGACGTACCGGGCCACCTCGCAGCGGTAGACGATCGACCGTTCCGCGTCGAGCCGGTCCAGCCGCCGCCGCACTGTCGTCGGGCTGAGCCCGGTCCGCTCGGCGATCCGCACGGCCGACTGCCGCGGATCCTCGCTCAGCGCCTGGATCAGGCGGATGTCCTCGTCACTGAAAACCCGGCCTTTGGTACGCGTATCCGCCCGGCCCTCGGTGAGGGATTGCCGTGCCTCGTCGCTGAGCCGTTCGAGCCGCCACCGGCTGCCCTCGATGTGCACGGTCACCGCGATCTGGGTACGCGACGACGCCACCCCGGGCAACATCCCGAGCCGCATGCTCAGGTACCGCCCGAGCTGCACGTGGTCGACGAAAGCGGCCTGGATCAGCAGGTCACGGGCGCCGGTCACGTGTTCCAGGGTGACGATGTTGACGTCGTTCGCCAGTCCGGCTGCCACCTCGGGCAGCCGCCCGGCCACGCAGTCCACCTCGATGACGGCGAGCACCGCGGACGGCAGTGCCAGCTGGGCCGGCAGGCAGCTGATCCACGCGTGCCCGGACCGGAAGAGCCGGTTCCAGCGCCGCGCCGCGGTCGAACCGTCCACGCCGATGGCGTCACCGATGCGTTGCCAGTCGCCGCGGGGCGCGAGTTGCAGGGCGGTCAGGAGTTGATAGTCCAACTCGTCGAGGGTGAGCGTTTCCGGCGTCTCAACGGCCATCAGCGGCCGATCTCTGCAATTTCCACGCCGCAGCGTTCATTCTGGCGACCATACCGGCATGTTCACCTCCTCCGACGCGCTTCCCCACGCCGAGCGGTTGATCGGCCTGCGCCAGGCGCTGCACCGCGAACCCGAGCTCGGTCTCGACCTTCCGCTCAGCCAGGCCAAGGTGCTCGCGGCGCTGGACGGCCTGCCGCTGGAGGTCACCACGGGTACGGCACTGACCTCGGTCACCGCCGTGCTGCGCGGCGGGCGTCCCGGGCCGGCCGTGCTGTTGCGGGGTGACATGGACGCGCTGCCGGTTCAGGAGGAGAGCGGGGTCGGGTACGCCTCGGAGATCGCCGGGGTGATGCACGCCTGCGGGCACGACCTGCACACCGCCGGCCTGGTCGGCGCCGCCCACCTGCTCGCGTCGCGGCGCTCCGAGCTGGCCGGCGACGTGGTCTTCATGTTCCAGCCGGGCGAGGAGGGCCAGCGCGGCGCCAAGATCATGATTGACGAGGGCGTGCTGGACGCCGCCGGTTCTCGCGTCGTCGCGGCGTACGCCCTGCACGTGGCGGCCACCGCGCTGCCGCTCGGCGTGTTCGCCACCCGGCCGGGCACCGTGCTCGCCGCCTCCGACTCGGTCACCGTCACGGTCACCGGCAAGGGCGGGCACGGCTCGTCGCCGCACCTCGCGATCGATCCGGTGCCGGCGCTCTGCGAGATGGTCACCGCACTGCAGACCATGGTGACCCGCACCGCCGACGCGTGGGACCCGGCCGTACTGACCGTCGGTTCGATCCACGCCGGTTCGGCCTCCAACGTGATTCCGGAGAGCGGGACTTTCCAGGCGACGGTGCGTACCTTCTCGGTCGCCACGCACAAGGCGGTCCGGGCCGGTGTCGAACGCGTCGTGCGGGGCATCGCGGACGCGCATGGTGTGCAGGTGTCACTGGATTACGACGAGAACTACCCGGTCACTGTGAACGATGCGGTCGAGGCCGATTTCGCGTACCGAACATTGCAGGAGACGTTCGGAGCGCAACGGACATTCCTTGCTCCGAGGCCGCTCGCGGGCTCGGAGGACTTCTCCTTCGTGCTCGACGAGGTTCCGGGTGCGTACCTCATGCTCGGTGCGGTGCCGCCAGGCACCGACCCGGTGACCGCGCCGATGAACCACGCGCCGCAGGCGGTCTTCGACGACCGTGCCGTGCCGGAAGCCGCCGTCGCGCTCGCCTCCCTCGCCGCGGCCCGGCTCGCCCGATGACCGCCGTCCTGGACAAGCAGAAGGTCTCCGCCGTCGTCGGCCTGCTGGTCCTCTTCGAGATCACCAGCGGTTTCATCCAGGGCGGGGTGGCGCCGCTGCTGCCCGACCTCGGCACCGAGATGAACATCTCGGACGCCAACCTGAACTGGGTGATCTCGGTCCAGCTGCTCACCGCGGCGGTCTCGGTACCGGCCTTCGGCCGGCTCGGCGATCTGTACGGCCACCGCCGGATGCTCCGGATCGCCCTCGCCTGCGTCGCGGTCGGCAGCATCCTGGTCGTGA
Organism: Actinoplanes lutulentus; assembly: GCF_003259845.1. GTDB lineage: Bacteria > Actinomycetota > Actinomycetes > Mycobacteriales > Micromonosporaceae > Actinoplanes > Actinoplanes lutulentus. The sequence continues at coordinate 318,421 of NZ_QLMJ01000003.1, read as the reverse complement.
TCGCGCCGAACCTGCCGGTCCTGCTCGCCGGCCGCGCCCTGCTGGGCCCGCTCGCCGCGCTGCTCCCGCTGGAGATCGCCCTGGTACGCGACCGCCTGCCCGTCGAACTGGCCCGGCGAGCCATCGCCCGGCTCGTCGGCGCGCTGACCCTCGGCGGGCTGCTCGGCGGCGTCATCACGGCCGGCCTCTACCAGGTGATCGGCGACGCCCGGCTCACGCTGCTGGTCCCGGCAGTGCTCGCGGTCATCTGCGTACCGGTGTCGTTCCTCGCCGTGCCGGAGACCTCCCAGCTGGCGTCGGGCAAGCTGGATCTGCCCGGTGTGGCACTGCTCAGCGTCTCGATGGTCACGCTGCTGTCCGGAATCTCGCTGCTCAGCTCGGTCGCGCTGGTGGGTGCCGCTCTCGTGGTGGCCGGCGTCGCGGGATTCGCCGGCTGGATCGTCCTGGAGCTGCGCACCGCCGAACCGCTCGTCGACCTGCGAGCCCTGGCCGGCCGGCACGTGGCGCCGTTCTTCCTCTGCTCGTTCGTATTCGGCATCGTCTACTTCGGCAGCCAGGCCCCGGACGCCACGTTCCTGGCCGCCGACCGCGCCGACGCCGGCTATGGCTTCGGCTTCACCGCCCTGCAGATCTCGCTGACCGCCCTGCCCGCCGCGGTGGCCGCCGTCATCGGCTCCACCCTGACCGCCGTGATCGCCGGCCGCTTCGGGTACCGCCCGACCCTGATCACCGCGTTCCTGACGATCGCCGTGACATTCTTGGCCCAGGCGCTCTTCCACGACCAGCTGTGGCAGCTGCTGCTCTTCAAGATCCCGGTAGGCCTGGCCGCCGGCGTAGCCCTCGGCGCGATGCCCACGGTGATCGCCGAGACCGCCGACGCCTCTCGCACCGGAATCACCACAGCCCTCTACAACAATGTCAAAACCCTCGGCGGCGCCGTCGCGGGAGCGGTGGTCGCGGCCATCCTGGCCGCGTTGGTCACGGGCAGCGAGAGTACGCCCACCGAGACGGCCTACGTCCTCGTCTGGCTGATGTGCGCGGTGCTGTGCGTGGGCGCCGCAGCCGCGGCCGTATTCGCCCGCCGAACCGAAACAGCAGCCTGACCACCGTCCGGCGATCCGGCACCGCCGTGGTGCGCGGTGTGTGTCGAGTTCGGGCGCGGATCGCACCTCAAGTCGACACGGGTGGTTGGTGTGCGGTGTGTGTGTCGAGTTCGGGCGCGGTTTCGCCGGAGATCTTGGTGCCTCTGGGCGAGCCGTAGCTCAGTGAGGTCATCGGGCTGCGATGACATGGCTGGACTACGGCTCGCGTCGCGCGGCCGTAGCTCAGCCACCTTATGAGAGTCGGATGACGTATCTGGGCTACGGCTCGGCCCGGCGGGCGGCTTGGATCTTCAGGACTCGGTGGTGGAGGCGTTGCGCTGAGCCGGGATCAGGGCGGTCGGCTCGTCCTGGGTGGACGGTCCGGGCTTTGCCGGGGTGGCCGAGGCAGCCGGATCAGCGGTGATGCCGGATTTACTGGAATCCGGGACGGCCTTCGGGAGCAGCTGCGTCCGGTCCGACTCGGCTGCTGGGGCCGGGGGTGCGGGGGAGAGGGGTGCGGTCTTCTCCTCGGTCACCGCTGTGAAGAACACCGTGGTGTCCTCGCGAGGCGCGGTCACCGTCGGCTTGGTCGCGGCAGGGCCGGCGGCGGCAGGGCTGGCAGCGGCAGGGCCGGCGGCGGCGGGACTGGTCAGGCCGTTGATCGCGATGGTCTCGTCCGCGTTCGGCGTGGCGGCGGTGCGGTCGTTGCCCGGCATCGCGACGGTCCGGTCGTTGCTGGGGATCGCGACCGTGCGGTCGTTTGTCGGGAAGGCCACAGTCCGGTCGGCGCTCGGGATTGCCACGGTCCGGTCGGCGTTCGGGATCGCCACGGTCCGATCGGCACCCGGCATTGCCACGGTCCGGTCGCCGCCTGGCATCGCCACTGTGCGGTCGTTGCTGGGGATGGCGATCGTACGGTCGGCGCTCGGGGGGATGAGGGAGCCTGGTGTTCCGATCGGGGTGCCGGCTCGCAGGACCGTGGTCTCGGAGATGGACATGGGTTCGCCGACCACTGTGGCCTTGCCGCGGAAGCGGCCGATCTCACCGATGATCGGGAGGACCGGCGGCTCGTAACGGGCCCAGCGGCGGGCGCTCAACGCGGTGCCCAGCAGCGGGATCGCCAAGAGAGCGACCAGGCCGTAACCGGGTCGGCTCAGGTCGAAGCCCTCCTTGGAGACCTCCGGGGCCCACAGCGCGGCGTAATCGGCGGGTGAGGTCCACGCCCAGATCGTCACGCTCAGGTACGCCAAACCGGCCAGCACCGGGCCCGCCGGAGAAACCGGGGCGAACGTGAGGATCGTGTAGAGGATGCCGGCGAAGAGCACGAGCAGCAGCCCGCTGATCGACTCGGCGGCGAAGAAGTCGCGCCCTCGGGTGCTCAGGTCGTCGGTGAACCCGACAGCGGCCAGGACCCAGATGGACGGGGCCAGTACGAGGGCATAGAGGATCGACCTGAGGTGGCGCATGATCCGGCACGCTACCCCGGGCGGGCAACCGTCTGCGAATGCCGTCGTAACGTACCCGCATGGAAGAAGGACGCCCTACGGCGCGCTCGCGGGTCACGCTCAGCCGGATCATGAGCGCGGTCGACGTCAACCTGTACGGCACGGTGCACGGTGGTGTGCTGATGAAGTTCGTGGACGACGTGGCCGGTGCCAGCGCGGCACGGCACAGCGGCGGCACGGCCGTCACTGCGGCGATCGACGAGATCGTCTTCTTGGAGCCGGTGCGGGTGGGTGACCTTGTGCATGCGTACGCGCAGGTCAACTGGGCCGGGTCGAGTTCGATGGAGGTCGGCGTACGCCTGACCGCGGAACGCTGGGACGCCGAGGAGCCGACGCCGATCCCGGTGGCGACGGCCTATCTGGTCTTCGTCGGGATCGATGTGGCGGGCCGTCCGCGCAAGGTTCCGCCGGTGCTGCCCGGCGACCGCGAGGACCAGCGGCGTTTCCAGGAAGCGATGATCCGGCGCGACCACCGGCTGGCCCGCCGGACGGCCATCCAGAAGGCCCGCGCCGAGAGCGACAACGACGAATAGCGTGATCAAATCCCCAAAGGCGAAAGCCGTTCGGGGCGTTAATGTGAGCCGCATGACGGTGACGACGGACACAGTGTTGTGGGAGCCGCCGGCCGACATCCGGGAGACGTCCCGGATCGGCCGTTACCTGGCGTGGCTGGAGAGCGAGCGCGGTCTCGTCTTCGCCGATTACGCGGCTCTCTGGGAGTGGTCGGTCACCGACCTGACCGGGTTCTGGCAGTCGATCTGGGACTACTTCGACGTGGTGGCCCACGACCAGCCGGCGGCGGTGCTGGGTGACGCGACGATGCCGGGTGCGAGCTGGTTCCCCGGCGCGACGCTGAACTACGCGGAGAACGTGCTGCGGATCCCCGGCCGATCCGATGACGACGTCGTCGTTCACGCGTACTCACAAAGCCGTGAGCCGGTGGAACTGACCGCCCGGCAGCTGCGTGACCAGGTCTCCCGCGTCCGTGCCGGGCTGAAGGCCCGGGGTGTCGGCAAGGGTGACCGGGTCGCGGCCTATGCGCCGAACATCCCGGAGACCTACGTGCTGATGCTCGCGACCGCGAGTCTCGGCGCGATCTTCTCGTCGTGCGCGCCGGAGTTCGGGGCGCGCAGCGTGATCGACCGCTGGAGCCAGATCGAGCCGAAGGTCCTGGTCGCGACGGACGGGTATCGCTACGGCGACAAAGCGATCAGCAGAAAAGCCGAAATATCGGATATTGCGCAAGCGATCCCGTCGATCGAGCACGTCATCACCATCGGCTATCTCAACCCGGATGACGGCGACTGGGATCAGCTCGACGGCGACGACGAAATGGCCTTCGAACCCGTCGCCTTCGATCACCCGCTCTACGTGCTCTACAGCTCCGGCACCACCGGCCTCCCGAAACCGATCATTCACGGTCACGGCGGCATCCTGCTCGAACACCTCAAGACCCTCGCCCTGCACCACGACCTCGGCCCGGACGACCGCTTCTTCTGGTTCACCACGACCGGCTGGATGATGTGGAACTTCCTGGTCAGCGGCCCGGCGGTGGGCTCCTCGATCGTGATGTTCGACGGCAACCCGGGCTGGCCGGGCCTGGAGACGCTCTGGGACCTGGTGGACACTGCCGGGATCACGTACTTCGGGACCTCGGCGCCGTTCCTGATGGCCTGCCGCAAGGCGGGCCTGACGCCGCGCAAGCGGCTCAAGGGCGTCGGTTCGACCGGCGCGCCGCTGCCACCGGAGGGTTTCGCCTGGGTCTACGAGGCGGTCGGCAGCGAACTGCAGCTGCTCTCGCTCTCCGGCGGCACCGACGTGTGCACCGGGTTCGTCGGTGGCGCTCCGCTGCTGCCGGTCCGCGCCGGGGTGATCTCCGGGCGCATCCTCGGCGCCCGGGTGGAGGCTTACGACAGCGAGGGCAAACCGGTCATCGGCGAGCTGGGCGAGCTCGTGATCACCGCGCCGATGCCGAGCATGCCTGTCGGTTTCTGGGGCGACACGGACGGCTCGCGGTACCGGGAGGCGTACTTCGACGTCTTCCCGGGCGTCTGGCGGCACGGTGACTGGATCACCATCGCCGAGGACGGCACCTGCGTGATCACCGGCCGGTCGGACGCCACGCTGAACCGTGGCGGTGTGCGCCTGGGCACCGCCGAGTTCTACTCGGTGGTGGAGAGCCTGCCCGAGGTCGCCGACTCGCTGGTGGTGCACCTGGACACCCCCGGCGACCCGAACGGCGAGCTGCTGCTCTTCGTGGTCCTCACCGACGGCCTGGAACTGGACGACACCCTCCGCGGCCGGATCGCGCGAGAGCTCCGTGCCGCGCTTTCACCGCGCCACGTCCCGGACGCCGCCTACCAGGTACGCGCATTGCCGCACACTCTCTCCGGCAAGAAGCTGGAGGTGCCGGTGAAGCGGATCCTCACCGGCACTCCCGTGGAAAAAGCGGCGGCCAAGGGTGCCCTGGCCAACCCGGAGTCGCTGACCGAATTTTCCGACCTGGCAATCAGGCGAGCGAGACGCTGACCTTCTCACTGGTGATCCGGGACTCCAGCTTGGCGCGGTCCAGGTTGGCGCAGAGCACCACTGAGGCACCGGCCACCAGCGGCGCGAGCAGCCAGTCCGCGGCTTCCGGGTGCACCGCCGTGTCGACCAGCACCCGGTCGCCGGCGGCGATACCGAGCTCGGCGGCCCGCTCGGTGGCGGCCTCGATCACGTCGGAGTGGCTGAGTTCATAAGGGCCGGACAGGGCCAGGTCGGCCGGGTCGACGGGTGCGCCACCCCGGAAGTGGTCGCCGTAGTTGCGGACCTCGGTGACGTAATCGGCGTACCCCTCGGGCAGGGTGCGCAGCGGCATGGCGAGCGGCAGCAGGCCGGTGGCGTACCGGTCCAGGGCGGACCACGCGGTCGCCCGCACGACCAGGTCGGGCGTGGTGAAGACCGCCTCGACCGGCTGCGGTTCCTCGCCGAGGTCGGCGGCGAGGCCGGCCACCGAGGTGCCGAGGAGCAGCGCCGCGGTCTGCCAGTGCGGCGGGAGAACCAGGGCCACGATGTCGCCGTGGCCCAGTCCGACGCCGTCGACCAGCAGGTTCGCAGTCTTGGAGACCCAGTTGTCCAGGGTCGCGCCGGAGAGTTCGGTGCGATCTCCGGAGGCATCGTCGTACCAGGTCAGGAGCGGTGCGGTCGGATCACGCCGGACTGCGGCCGCGAATGCCTGGGGGATCGTGTTCGTCACCGTCCTCACGATAGATGGATCACTGTCCGTGATGACGGCGGAACGACCGTGATGTCGCGGTGTCGCGGACACTTCCTTGAAGCCATCCGGGCGTACCCTCGGTGATGACGTTGCTCTTGAGATCCAACGCAGCTTCGGTACGTCAGAGATGCCAAGGAGATGCCTCGTGACCCCCGGTCGCCCCCCGCGAGTGCTGGTCGACGCCACAAGTGTGCCCGCTGACAGAGGTGGTGTCGGCAGATACGTCGACGGATTGCTCGGAGCCCTCGGGCAGCTCGGCCCGGACCGTGTGGACCTCGCGGTGGTGGCCCAGCGGGCGGACGCGGAGCGTTACCGCCGCATGCTGCCGTCGGCGGAGGTGATCCCGGCCCCGGCCGCGATCGTGCACCGCCCGGCCCGCCTGGCCTGGGAGCAGACGGGTCTGCCGCTGCTGGCCCAGCAGGTCGGCGCCGAGGTGCTGCACTCGCCGTTCTACACGTGCCCGCTGCGTGCCGGTTGCCCGGTCACCGTCACGGTGCACGACGCGACGTTCTTCACCGAGCCGGAGCACTACGACAACACGAAGCGGACGTTCTTCCGGAGCGCCATCAAGACGTCGATGCGGCGCGCCGCCCGGGTGATCGTGCCGAGCAAGGCCACCCGTGACGAGCTGATCCGGCTGCTCGACGCCGACCCGACCCGGATCGACGTGGCGTACCACGGCGTCGACCAGGGCGCTTTCCACCGGCCGACCGAGGAGGAGAAGGCGCGGGTCCGCGCCCGCCTCGGCCTCGGCGACTCCGGTTACGTCGCGTTCCTCGGCGCCAAGGAGCCCCGCAAGAACGTGCCGAACCTGATCCGTGGCTGGGCTCGCGCGGTGGCCGACTGGCCGCACCCGCCGGCCCTGGTGATCGCGGGCGGTCAGGGTCACGACGACGACATCGACCGGGCCGTCGCGGAGATGCCTCCGCACCTGCGCCTGCTCCGGCCGGGCTACTTGCGGTACGCGGACCTGCCCGGCTTCCTCGGTGGCGCCCTGGTGGCCTGCTATCCGTCCTTCGGGGAGGGTTTCGGCCTGCCGATCCTGGAGGCGATGGCCTGTGGCGCCCCGGTGCTGACGACGCCGCGCCTCTCGCTGCCCGAGGTGGGTGGCGACGCGGTCGCCTACACCACCGAGGCGCCCGAGCGGATCGCTGAGGACCTGGCTGACCTGCTGCATGACGAGCAGCGCCGGCAGACCCTCGCGAAGGCAGGTTTCGACCGTGCGAAGGAGTTCACATGGGCCTCCAGCGCGGAGGTACATGTAACAACGTGGAATCGGGTCGTCGCATGATCATCTACTACACTCTCCGCACATGAACGACGAACAGTCTGTGCTATATGGCGTGGTTCTGGCCGGGGGCACCGGAACCCGTCTCTGGCCACTGTCCCGCGCCGGTCATCCCAAATTCCTTCACCCTCTGACCGGTACACCGGCCTCTTTGTTGCAGGCCACGGTGGACCGGCTGGACACCCTGACGTCACCCGAACGGATGTTTGTGGTGACCGGTGTCGCGCACGCCGCGGCGGTCTCCCGCCAGCTCGCCTCGGTCCCCGAGGAAAACGTTCTGGTCGAGCCGTCGCCGCGGGACTCGTGCGCGGCGATCGCCCTGGCCGCCGCGGTCATCGCCCGCCGCGACCCGGAAGCGATCATGGGCTCCTTCGCGTCCGATCACCTGATCGCGGACAAGGCGGAGTTCGCCTCGGTCATCCGCAAGGCGATGGCCGGCGCGCAGCAGGGTCTGCTGATGACCCTCGGCATCACCCCGACCCGCCCGGAAACCGGGTACGGATACCTCCAGTGCGGCGGCGAGTCCGTCGACGGCCCGGTCCTGGTGGTCGAGGAGTTCAAGGAGAAGCCGTCCTACGAGGTCGCCGAGAGCTACGTGAAGTCCGGCAACTACCTGTGGAACGCCGGCATGTTCGTCTGGCGTGTCGACGTGTTCCTCGCCGAGCTGGCCCGGCAGCAGCCGCAGCTGGCGTCCGGTGTCAGCCGGATCGCGCAGGCCTGGGACACGGCCGGCCGCGAGGAGGTCCTCGGCGAGGTCTGGCCGACCCTGCCGCGGATCTCGGTGGATTACGCGGTGATGGAAGGCGCGGCCACCGTCGGCCGGGTCGGCACCATCCCGGGCGACTTCGGCTGGAACGACGTCGGCGACTTCCACACCCTCGGTGAGGTGCTCACCGCTGACCCGGCGGGCAACGTGATAGTCGGCAGGGACGGCGACGTGGAGCGGCCGACAGTGCTGCTGCGCGACACCGAAAACCTCGTGGTGCTGCCGTCGTCGGGCCGGCTGGTGGCCGCCATGGGCGTCCGCGACCTGGTCATCGTCGACACCCCGGACGCGGTGCTGGTCTGCCCCCGTGAGCGGGCTCAGGAGGTCAAGCACCTGGTGGACGAGCTCAAGGAGCTCGGCCACCACGGTTACATCTAGCCGATCCGTTTCAACGCGGGCGCGATCTGGCGGACGGTTCCGGACGCCAGCGGGCTCGGCAGGTCGTCCGGCGTGAACCAGGCGAGATCAGCGGACTCCTCGCTGATCCGCTCGGTCGCGCCGGCCGGGCTGCGCACCAGGAACCGCACGTCGAAGTGGACCGACGGCTCGGCCGGCGCGCCGTCGGCCGCGCCGCAGCGGACCTCGTGGATGTCGATGTCGATCGGTTCCGGGTCGATGACCAGGCCGTCGATGCCGGACTCCTCGGTGGCCTCGCGCAGTGCGGCGGCGGCCAGGGTGGTGTCACCGGGCTCGCAGTGCCCGCCGAGCTGCATCCACATGCCGAGCCGTCCGTGCAGGCAGAGCAGCACCCGGCCGGCGTCGTCGACGACCAGCGCGCTGGCCGTGACGTGGCCGGCCCGGTGTGCCCGGGTCATCGCCTCCGGGCCGTCGGCGAGCAGGTCGAGGGTGCGTTTGCGGGCCAGCTCGGCGTCTTCCGAGGTGGCGGACCAGGCGCTGAGGACCTTGGCCGCGTCGTCGTAAAGGGCGCTCACTTGATCACCTCGATGGTGGCTCCGGCGTCGTCGAAGACCACGGTTGTCCTGTGTCCATCGGCCGCGAGCATTGTGCGTACCCGATGGGTCTCGGCGCCCAAGCGCAAGAAGTCCGCCGGAGAGGGACCGGCGGGGGTGAGGCGCAGAGCGCCGGTCCGCACGATGTCGAGCGCCCGCTGGGTCGTGGCCTCGTCATCGGCGTCCAGCAGGGCGGCGTCGCGGAGGCCCTGGGCGCGGGCCTCGGCGGTGCCCAGGCTGAACATGTCGCTCGCGGTGTCGCGGATCAGTTCTTTCGCGCCGCTGCCTTCGCCGGTGCCCGGATAACCGCGGATCACCGCCACCGGCACCTGGTCGGACTTGCCCTTGACCAGCTCGGCCGCGGCCGAGAGCTCGTCGATGACGGCCATCTGGGTGAGGACGAGCTCGTTGCCGTACGGATCGAGCTCGCCCCGGTGATCGCGGATCGCCTCGATGCCGGCGGCTCCGAGCGCCACGTCGGTGAGACCGTTGCGCCAGGCCCGGCCCATCGTGTCGGAGATGATCACCGCGACGTCTTTGTTCTGGGAAAGCAGCTTGTCGCGCAGGGATCGGGCCGAGGCGTCCGGATCGACGGGGAGCAGCACCAGATGGGTCTTGTCGACGTTCGACGCGTCGATGCCGGCCGCGGCCATCACGAAACCGTGGTGGGTCTGCACGATCGTGGTGGGACCGCGGCGGGCCACCACCCGGGCGGTCTCGCCGGCGAGCACCCGCTGCCGGGCCTCCTCGCGCTCCGGACCGTCGGCCGGCACCTCGACGAGGCGTCCCTCGGCCTTGGACACGATCTTGCTGGTCACCACGAGGATGTCGCCGTCGGCGAGCCAGGGCGCGGCCTTCGTGATCAGCTCGGCGAGGTCGTCGCCGGCGGTCACGTCGCCTATGCCCTGCACCGGGAGGATTTCGAGCTTCACTTCGCCAGCTCCAGTGCTTCCGCGACCATCCGGGCGGTCAGGGCTTCGTCCTTCATCCAGAGCGGCACCGCCTTGGTGCGCACGCCCGGGACCTCGGCGCCGGCGTCCGACGTGTCGACCAGCCAGCCGTCCAGCAGGCCGCCTTCGGCGCGTGGGCCGTACATCCGGCCGACACCGGCCGCGCTCACCTCGATATCGAGCGTGGCCAGGCACTTGTCGGCCATCCCGCGCACCGGCGAGCCACCGATGATGGGCGACACCCCGATCACCGGCGCCGGGCCGTTCGCCACGGCCTCTCGCAGAGCGGGTACGGCAAGAATCGGCGCGATGCTGACAATCGGATTGCTCGGGGCGACCAGCACGACGTCGGCCTGACCGATCGCCTCCAGGACACCCGCGCCCGGTTTCGCCACGTCGGCGCCGCGGAAGACGAAGTTGTGAGTCGGCACGTTGCCCCGGTGGCGTACCCACCACTCCTGGAAGTGGATCACCTTGCGCTCGCCGTCGACGTCCACGACGACGTGCGTCTCCAGGCGGTCGTCGGTGGCCGGGAGCAGCGTGATGCCGGGCTGCCAGCGCTCACAGAGAGCCGCGGTCACCGCGGACAGGGGGTACCCGGCGTTCAGCATCGTCGTGCGTACCAGGTGGGTGGCGGTGTCCTTGTCGCCGAGCCCGAACCAGGATGGCTCCACGCCGTACTTCGCCAGCTCCTCCTTGACGACCCAGGTCTCGCCGACCCGGCCCCAGCCACGGTCCGGGTCGGCAGCGCCGCCCAGCGTGTACATGACGCTGTCCAGGTCGGGACAGATCTGAAGGCCGTGCATGCGTACGTCGTCGCCGACATTGACCACGGCGGTGACGTCGGCGCCGATGGCGCGGGCGTGCTCACGCACGCCGAGGAGGAACCGGGCGCCGCCGATACCCCCGGTAAGGACCACGATCCGCATTCCTACATCCTCCCGCACCCGCGTCGGCGCGACGGGTTGTGGGTGCCGGTTTACGCTGGCCCTCCGTCAGATACGCACCGGGAGTGACCGTGACCACATCACCGCCGCCTTCACCGCCGCCGCAGGCCGGGGAGAAGCCGATCGGGCAGTTCCTGCGGCCGTTGCGCGACTGGGCCGTGTACGCGCTGGCCGGGGTCCCGGCCGTCATCCTGTTCGTGGCCGTCCTCGACATGTTCGGCGAGGACTTCCTGAACCGTACCCAGTACAGCTTCGGCAGTTTTGTGAACCTCGCGACGATCTTCTTCCCGATCGCCGCCGTGGTGCTCTCCCTCGCCGTGAAGCCGGTGCACCCGCAGGCCCGGACCATCACGCTGGTCGCCCTGGTGGAGTACGGGGTGGCGGCCTTCTTCGGGCTCGTCTTCGGCGTGCTGTTCGGGGTCAGCAACATCGCGTCGACCTCGCCGGGTTCGGCGCTGCTGGAGCTGCTGGAGCGGGTCGCCTGGCTGGCGCTGTTCGGGCTGGCGGCGTACGCGGTCTGGCAGATCTGGCGCGGGGTGTTCACGGTGCCGAGGCCGCAGGGTGTTTACGGGCAGCCGCAGGGTTTCGGTGGGCCGCAGGGATTCAACGGGCCGCAGGGATTCAATGGGCCGCCGCAGGGTTTCGGCGGGCCTCAAGGTTTTGGTGGGCAGCCGCCTTTCGGTGCGCCTCAGCAGCCGTGGGGTCAGCCGCAGCAGGGTCAGCCGGCGCCGCCGCAGGGATTCGGCCCGCCGCAGGGTCCGCCGCCCGGGTGGAACCAGCCGCAGGTTTATGGGCAGCCTCCGGTCCCGGCCGCGCCGGTCTCCGCCGTGCCCGCGCCCGCTCCTGCCCCCGCTTCTTTCTCGGATCCCACCCAGGTCGTTCCCACCACCGAGAACCAGCCCGGTGGGGTGCCCTCCGACCGGCCCGGTTTCGGCCCGGCCGACCAGGACCCGCCGCGTCAGTGAGCACCCGGCCCCGGGGCATCTCGTCCCGGGGCCACCGTGTTCCACGACACTGCCTGGCCCGCTGACCATGGGGGCGACAGAAACGATTCCGGCCTAGGCTGCTTTGCGTGGTAGAGGTCAACGTGGAACCGGTACCGGCGAGCATCCAGCGAGCCCTGCGCCGCGCCGCGGGTGGCGAGACGATCGATGTGGACGACGCGATCGCGCTGCTCGGGGCCGACGGCGAACAATTCGACGAGTTGCTGGCCATCGCGGGCGGTGTGCGCGATGCCGGTCTGCGGGAGGCCGGCCGGCCCGGCGTGGTCACGTACTCTCGCAAGGTTTTCATCCCGCTCACCCGGCTCTGCCAGGATCGATGTCATTACTGCACGTTCGCGACCGTGCCGCATCGACTGCCGTCGGCGTACCTGGAGCTCGACGAGGTTCTGGAGATCGCCCGGCAGGGCGCCGCGCAGGGCTGCAAGGAAGCGCTCTTCACCCTCGGTGACCGTCCCGAGGCGCGCTGGCCGGCCGCCCGGCAGTGGCTCGACGAGCGTGGATACGAGTCGACCCTCGATTACGTCCGTGCCTGCGCGGTCGCCGTCCTCACCGAGACCGGTCTGCTGCCGCACCTCAACCCCGGCGTGATGACCTTCGACGAGCTCCAGTGGCTGAAGCCGGTCTCACCGAGCATGGGGATGATGCTGGAGACCACGGCCACCCGGCTCTGGTCGGAGAAGGGCGGACCGCACTACGGCTCGCCCGACAAGGAGCCGGCGGTCCGGCTGCGGGTCCTGGACGACGCCGGCCGCGCCGGTGTCCCGTTCACCACCGGCATCCTGATCGGCATCGGGGAGAACATCGCCGAGCGAGCCGACTCACTCTTCGCGATCCGGCGGACGGCCCAGGAGTACGGGCACATCCAAGAGGTCATCATCCAGAACTTCCGCGCGAAGCCGGACACGGCGATGCGTGGCATGCCCGACGCCGAGCTGCGGGAGCTGGCCGCCACGGTGGCCGTGGCCCGGATCCTGATGGGTCCGCGAGCCCGGATCCAGGCGCCGCCGAACCTGATCGACCAGGAGTTCCCGCTGCTGCTGCGCGCCGGGATCGACGACTGGGGTGGCGTCTCGCCGGTGACGCCGGACCACGTGAACCCCGAGCGCCCGTGGCCCCAGATCGACAACCTGCGCGAGTTGTCCGCCCGATCGGGGTTCGAACTGCGAGAACGGCTCACGATCTACCCGGAGTACGTCCGCCGCGCCGATGAGGGCTGGCTTGATCCTCACCTGTCCGCGCACGTCACCGCGCTGTCCGGTCCGGACGGACTGGCGCTGGAGATCAGCCCCGACCCCCGGCCCTGGCGTGCGCTTTTGCCGGTCTCGGGACAGGCCACTGTCTACGGCGACCACTGACCACTTGATCCATTCGGCGGACCCGCTCCGGGGGACCCCCTGCCACTAAGTTACAAAACGGGTTAAATTGGACGTGACCGCCCGAGCCCGCGTTACCTTCCGGTGGCTCCGGGAGATAGGGCAGGAACGGGGGCCGCGAAGCGTCCTCGACGCTTGCAGGAACGGGCCTATTTATCAGGTTCGGCTTGACGACGCACGTCTTACACGCGTGTAATTTTGGTGGGGTTGTGGGGACGATGTGCTCATTTCGCATCGAACCCACAGAAACACGCCGCGTGCGTGGGGGGTCAGCGTCGGCTTCACAGCCGACGCGGAAAATGGAGGCACGCCGATGGAAACGCAGGTTGAAGGGTTCGACCTGCTCGGGGACGCCCCCGAGTGGCAGGAGCGAGCACTGTGTTCGCAGACCGACCCGGAAGCCTTCTTTCCGGAGAAGGGCGGCTCGACGCGCGAGGCCAAGCGCATCTGTGGCCGCTGCGACGTGAAAGCCGATTGTCTGGAGTACGCACTCGGCCACGACGAACGCTTCGGGATCTGGGGTGGACTGTCCGAACGTGAACGTCGGAAGTTGAAGCGGCGGGTGGCCTGAGGCCACTCCAGCCGGTTCGTCTCAAGCCAGTTCGTCCGGGTCGACGCCGAGCAGGTTGGCAACCTGCTCGATGATCACATCGTGGACGAGGTCGGCGAGGTCTTCCCGATCCATCGCCCGGAATTCCAGCGGGCGGCGGTACAGCACGATCCGCGGCGGCAACTCGTGCCGGCCGGGGCGGCCGGGCAGCAGCCGGGCCAGGGGCACCTCGCCGTCCTCGAGCACGTCCGAGTCGTAGACGTTGAGCTCCGGGGGCACGTCCTCGACTGCGAACTCGACGCCGGCCAGCTCTTTCGCGTACCGCCGCTCGAGGCTCTCGACCGTGTCCAGCACCAGGTCGTCGAAGATCTCCGCCTTGGTGCGGGCCAACGGCACGGTGGCAGGGACCAGGCGGCCGCGCAGGCCTCGTCCGTGCCGGTCGCGCCGGGCCGGATGACCCGGGCCGGTGCTGCGCGTCGCCTTCGGATCCGTCCGGCGGCGTTCAGGGCTGGTGGTCACGCGGCCAGCGTATCCCCACGCGGGCGACATACGTGGTCAGGCTGTTCTCATCGTGTGTCTCACCTGTTAATTCGCCCCAACGGGGCGGCGTGTCCTGCCGCCATGGCCGAATCGTGATGCGTTGTGGGTCGGCGTGTCGCGAGGGCAACGCTCCCCGGATCGGCCGATGGAGAGATAACGTGCCGCCGTGAGGTCACCAAGGCGCTGCTCCAGGAACGGCTGTCCCCGACAGGCGGTCGCCACCCTGACCTACGTATACAACGATTCCACGGCCGTGGTCGGTCCACTCGCGGCGTTCGCCGAACCGCACACGTACGACCTGTGCGAGCCGCACGCCCGCAGCCTCACCGCCCCGCGCGGCTGGGAACTGGTCCGGCACGACGGCGACTTCGCGCCGCCGCCCCCGACCACCGACGACCTGGTCGCCCTCGCTGACGCCGTCCGTGAGGCCGCCCGTCCGGTGCACCCGCGCCCTGACGAGTCCGAGCACGCTCCGGGGCACCAGACCGGCCGTCGGGGCCACCTGCGCGTGATCCCGCCCTCGCACTAGCCCTGAGGGGCGTTTTACAGGGCTACCAGCGTGAAGTGCCGGCGGAGCCAGGGCAGCAGCGTCTTGTACGCCTCGATCGTGTCCGGCTGCGCGTTGTCGTGCGACAGGATCACCGAGCCCTTCCGGGTGCGCTTCTGCACGATCTTGACGATCTTCTTGCGGTGGTCGGCGTGTGACTCGCCCTTCGGCTGGTCCCAGTCGCGCGGGTCGACCTGCCAGTACAGCGGCGCCATGCCGAGCTTGCCGGAGACCTTCACCAGGTTCGGCGTGAAGTTGCCGCCGGGCGCCCGCATGAAGCTGATCTTCGCGTTCGGCACGGCCGCGCGGATCGCGGCGTTGGTGCGCTCCAAGTCAGCCTTGATCTTCTTGGGCGGCTTCTTGCCGAGCTTCAGGTCGTGGTTCCACGAGTGGTTGCAGAGCGAGTGGCCGGCCTTGACGATCTCGCGGATCAGCTCCGGGTGTTTCTTGGCGTTCGTGCCGACGACGCAGAACGTCGCCTTCACCCGCTCCTTGGCGAGCATCTCCAGCAGCTGCGGCGTGTACGTCGGGTCCGGCCCGTCGTCGAACGTCAGCGCGACGCCCTCGGTGCCGGTGGTGGTGATGCTGCGTGCCGGCCCGTTGATGCGCGGGCGGCCGTGATGCTTGCCACCGGTCGTGCTCTCGGTGCGATCGCTGCTCTTGGCCGGGTTCGGCTTCGCCGCGGCGGGCTTGCTCGCGGGTGCCGCCTCAGGGCTTGTGGCGGCGGGGTCTGTCTCGGCCTCAGGATCAGCCGCGACCTCAGGGCTTGTCGCCGCCTCCGAGTACGGAGCGGTCGGTGTAGCAGGCGTCGAGGTCACCGGAACCGGTGACGACGTCGTCTGGGCCGCTGCGGCCTGTCCGAGAAGAGCTGTCATGATCAGCAAAGTGCTGAGCGTGACGGCCTTTCTGGTGTGCGACAGCCGCATCGAGTGTTCCTCCCCAGGTTCGTCGGCGACTGACGACGATGCCTCAGGAGTGCGTCCGGCCGCCAGTCCCGTACGCATGCTTCGTTCGAAAACGGTAATGCGCTCAGGTATGTCGGCGTATCATCGCGCACCGGCGCAAGCTGCTGCGCATGGCAGTAAATGTCCGAAAGGGGCCGAGTCGCCTCAGCCCCTTTCTTTGTGAACAAAATTACGCTGCCAGCTCGGCCAGCTCCTGTTCGGTGAGCAGGCGCGAGCGGATCAGGAACCGGACGCCCTCCGGCGCTTCCAGCGAGAAGCCGGCGCCACGACCGGGTACCACGTCCACCGTCAGATGCGTGTGCTTCCAGAGTGCGAACTGCGAGCTCGACATCCAGAACGTGATCGGCTCCGGTACCCCCTCGATCACCAGAGACTCCAGCAGCACATCGGACTGGCCGGTGCGGAATTCACCCTCCAGGTAACACATCGGCGAGCTGCCGTCGCAGCAGCCGCCGGACTGGTGGAACATCAGCGGACCGTGCTGCTCCCGCAGCTGTCGCATCATGCCGGCAGCCGCGGGAGTGACATCAACTCTGGTGGCCATGGCCTAGAAGAAGCCCATCGCCTTGGGGGAGTAACTGACCAGCAGGTTCTTCGTCTGCTGGTAGTGGTCGAGCATCATCTTGTGGTTCTCCCGGCCGATGCCGGACTGCTTGTAGCCACCGAACGCGGCGTGTGCCGGGTACAGGTGGTAGCAGTTCGTCCACACCCGGCCGGCCTTGATCGCCCGCCCGGCCCGGTACGCCTGATTCCCGTCCCGCGTCCACACGCCGGCGCCGAGACCGTACAGAGTGTCGTTTGCGATCTTGATGGCGTCGTCGAAGTCGGCGAACGGTGTGACCGACACGACCGGGCCGAAGATCTCCTCCTGGAAGATCCGCATCCCGTTCCGGCCCTCGAAGATCGTCGGCTGGACGTAGTAACCGCCGGCCAGGTCGCCGGACAGCTCCGCGCGAGCGCCGCCGGCCAGGACGCGAGCGCCCTCCTGCCGGCCGGTGTCCAGGTACGACAGGATCTTCTCCAGCTGGTCGTTGGAGGCCTGCGCGCCGACCTGGGTGTCGGTGTCCAGCGGGTTGCCCTGCTTCAGGTTCTCCACCCGCTTCACGCCGGCCGCGAGGAAGTCGGAGTAGTGGCCCTGCTGGATCAGCGCGCGCGACGGGCAGGTGCAGACCTCGCCCTGGTTGAGCGCGAACATCGCGAAGCCTTCGAGCGACTTGTCCAGGAAGTCGTCGTCGGCCCGGCTGACGTCGTCGAAGAAGATGTTCGGGCTCTTGCCACCGAGCTCCAGCGTGACCGGGATCAGGTTCTCCGAGGCGTACTGCATGATCAGGCGGCCGGTGGTGGTCTCGCCGGTGAACGCGACCTTGGCGACCCGGTTCGAGCTGGCCAGGGGCTTGCCGGCCTCCACACCGAAGCCGTTGACGATGTTCACCACGCCGGCCGGGATCAAGTCGCCGATCAGCGAGAACAGATAGTGGATCGAGGCCGGCGTCTGCTCGGCCGGCTTGAGCACCACCGCGTTGCCGGCGGCCAGGGCGGGCGCCAGCTTCCAGACGGCCATCAGGATCGGGAAGTTCCACGGGATGATCTGGGCGACCACGCCGAGCGGCTCGTGGAAGTGGTACGCCACGGTGTCCTCGTCGATCTCGCCCGCGGTGCCCTCCTGCGCCCGGATCACCCCGGCGAAGTAGCGGAAGTGGTCGATGGCGAGGGGGATGTCGGCGGCGAGGGTCTCGCGTACCGCCTTGCCGTTCTCCCAGGCCTCGGCGACCGCGATCTTCTCGAGGTTCTGTTCCATCCGGTCGGCGATCTTGTTGAGGATGTTGGCACGCTCGGTCGGCGAGGTGCGGCCCCACGCGTCGGCCGCGCCATGTGCGGCGTCCAGCGCCTTCTCCACGTCCTCGGCGGTGCCCCGGGCGACCTCGCAGAAGGTGCGGCCGTTCACCGGTGAGGGGTTCTCGAAGTATTGGCCCTTGGCCGGCGGGACGTATTCGCCACCGATGTAGTGGTCGTAGCGCGACTGGTAGCTGACGATCGAGCCGTCGGAACCGGGCGGGGTGTAGATGGTCATAGTCTCGCCTCCTCTTCGAGGCGGACGCTAGTTACGGCGACGTTGCGCGAACGTTGCAGATCTCGTATTCGTCGGACAGCTGGGCGACCCGGCGGGCCGCGATCGGGTCGGCCGGGGCCAGGAGGGCGTACGCCTCCCACATCTCCAGGTCCTCGGCGCCGAGCGGGCCACCCAGCCAGGTCTGCAGCAGCCTCCGGTCGCCGGTGGCGAGCACAGCGGCCCGCAGCCGGTCGTCCAGGCGCCGGCGCAGCCTGGCCACCCCCGGCGCGTCCGACGCCGGGAGCAACACCCCTGGGTACGCGGAAAGGGCCTCCGCCGCCCGCCCGGCATCCAGCAGCCGGCTCACGGTCACGAAGTCCACGTCCATCTCGGCGCGGAGCCGGTAGGGCCGGGAGTCGAGCAGCTCCGGACCGAGGATGCGGCGCAGCCGGGACAGCTCGGCACGGATCGTCACCGGGTTCACGTCGTCGCCGTACAGATCGATGCCGAGCTGGTCGCCGGTGCGACCCTCCGGATGCAGGGTGAGCAGCACCAGCAGCTCGGAATGCCGCCGGCCCAGCCGCAACCGCTTCCCACCCACCGCGATCATCGCCTCGTCCCGGCCGAGTGCCGCGACCGCCGGGCGGTCGCTCACCGGCTTCGCCGCGCCCAGGTACGCCTCAGCGGCCAGCGCCGTGGCCCGGACCAGCGCCAGACTGTGCGGGTTCGCCAGATGGTCTCCACCGGTCACGTCGATGGCGCCGAGCAGCCGCCCGCTGACCGGATCGTGGATCGGCGCTGCGGCGCAGGTCCACCGCTGCACCGGGCGGCTGTAGTGCTCGGTCGCGAAGATCTGGATGGCGTGGTCGACGGCGAGCGCGGTCCCCGGGGCGTTGGTGCCGGCGTGCGCCTCGTCCCAGCGCGCGCCGGGCACGAAGTTCATCGACGCCGCGCCGCGCAGCGTGGCCGGCCGTCCCTCCACCCACAGCAGTCGCCCGGTCGCGTCACAGACCGCCAGAATGTGCTCGCCGTCCTCGGCCAGCCCGCCCAGCAGGTCCCGGAAGATCGGCATGACCTGCGCGAGCGGATGCCCCGACCGGTACGCCTCGAGGTCGTCGTCGGAGAGATCGATCGGAGCGGTGTTGTCAGCCCCGATCGACGCGGCCGACCTCGCCCAGGAGTCAGCGACAACCGAGCGCATCCGGCCCGGCCGGTCCGGCTGCTCCGGCCGGCGATCACCGGCCAGAAACCGTTCATGGGCACGGCCGACCTGGCGGATCCGCTCGGCCGGGTCATCTCCAGGAGTGAGGGCAAGCCACGGGTTCACCTGGGGCACCTCCAGATCCCCATCGTGACCCCCGTCACGCCAGGAGACAACAGCACAGAGCACTCAGCTTCCACCCAGGTAATTCGAGAGTCCGGGGCCGGCGCGCCACCCACTCGACGGCCCACTGTTCAGCCGGCCCGCCGAGACGAGTTCGCCCACGGGGTTCGCCGGTCCGCTGGTCCGCCGGGTTGCCGGTTTGCCGGGTCCGCCGGGTTCGCCGGGTTGGCGGGTTCGTGGGTTGGTGGGCTCGCGGGTTTGCCGGTTGGCAGGGGCTGCCGAGCGAGTTTCGCGCACCCGAGCCGTAGCTGAGGCCTGGAATAGCGGTCTGTGAACGTGCCTCAGCTACGGCTCGGCCCTGTCCGCCGTAGCTGAGCCACGGAATGCCGGGTCGATAGCGTGGCCGAGCTACGGCTCAGGCTCGTGCGTGCGCCCCAGCCCAGTTCAGAGGGCTGGACCCAAGGGGTATCCAGTGCTGGCGGTGACGGGGCGTAGTCGAAGGCAATGATCGACAGCGTGAATTCGCGCGTTAGTGGAGTTTTGCGGGGCATATAGCGCCCACGCGACTCCAAGATCGGCGCCCGAGCCTCGGTCACATCCTGCTCGGCGACCACGAAGAGTCACGAAGAGTGCTGAGCGCCGACCTGAAGCTCGAAACCGGCGATGAGCGGGCACACGGTGGCGACTCGTCTTGGCGGGACGGGGGCACACGGTGGTCTCTGGCTCCGTGAAGACGGGGGCACACGGTGGGGCGGTGGCTGCGCTCGGGCGGGTGGGGGTGATCCAGGCGGTTCTATGCTTCGGCAGTGGAGTTCTGGCCGCGTACCGAAGAGGAAGCTCTCGCCGCTCAGGAGGTCTTGCGCTCCCGGGTGGTCTCCGCCCCCGGGCCTGCGTCTCCGGTGACCGTCGCCGGGCTGGACGTGGCCTACGACGGTGACCGGCTCGGTGCGGCGGTCGTGGTGCTCGATTACGCGGATCTCTCGGTGCGCGACACCGCTCTGGTGATCGGGCGGCCGGCGTTTCCTTATGTTCCGGGGCTGTTCGCGTTCCGGGAGGTGCCGTCGCTGCTGGACGCGCTGGAGAAACTGACAGTGCGGCCCGATGTGCTGATCTGTGACGGGCACGGGCTGGCGCATCCACGGCGGTTCGGGCTGGCGGCGCATCTCGGGGTGCTGACGGATCTTCCGGCGTTCGGGGTGGGCAAGACCCGGCTGGTCGGGGAGTTCGCACCGGTGGGTGCGGAGCGTGGTGACCGGTCGCCGCTGGTGGACGCGGGGGAGACGGTCGGTGCGGTGCTGCGGACCCGGAGCGGGGTGAAGCCGGTCTTCGTCTCGGCGGGGCACCGGATTGATCTTGATAACGCGTGTGCGATCACCCTGCGGCTGACGCCGAAGTTCCGGTTGCCGGAAACCACCCGGGTAGCTGACCGTGCCTGTCGTGATCTTCTGAGTTAACTGGGCGGCATCGCGGTTGAAGCTTTTCGGTACTGATCGCTCCGATACCCTCAGCCCAAAGGGGACTCATGGAGGAGCGAGTGGTGACCGATCTGTCGCAGATCATCAAGGCGTACGACGTCCGGGGCATCGTTCCGGACCAGCTCAACGAACCGGTGGCCCGGGCGCTGGGCACCGCGTTCGTCGAGATGTTGCGCGAGTCCGGCAGCGAGCCGGACCAGATCGTGATCGCTCACGACATGCGCGACTCCGGCCCGGGCCTGGCCGCCGCCTTCGCGCGGGGTGTCAACGCGGCCGGTGCCGGGGTGATCAATATCGGTCTCGCCTCGACCGACCAGCTCTACTACGCATCGGGCTCGCTGAACCTTCCCGGTGCCATGTTCACCGCCAGCCACAACCCAGCTCAGTACAACGGGATCAAGCTCTGCCGGTCCGGCGCCCGCCCGGTCGGCCAGGACAGCGGTCTCGCGGTGGTGCGCCAGCGCGCTCAGAAACTGCTCGGCGACCTGAACGCGGACGCCGAGGGCCCGGAGCGGGTCGAGCAGCGTGAGTCGCTCAAGGATTACGCCGCCCACCTGCGCTCGCTGGTCGACCTGGCCGGTATCCGGCAGCTCAAGGTGATCGTGGACGCCGGCAACGGGATGGGCGGTTACACGGTTCCGGCGGTGCTCGGCGACCAGGTGCTGCCGGCGCTGCCGCTGGAGATCGTCCCGCTCTTCTTCGAGCTGGACGGCTCGTTCCCCAACCACGAGGCGAACCCACTGGACCCGAAGAACCTGGTCGACCTGCAGAAAGCCGTACGCGAGCAGGGCGCCGACATCGGGCTGGCGTTCGACGGCGACGCCGACCGTTGTTTCGTGGTCGACGAAAAGGGCGACCCGGTCTCCCCGTCGGCGATCACGGCGCTTGTCGCCTCCCGTGAGCTGGCGAAGTTCCCGGGCAGCACGATCATCCACAATCTGATCACCTCGGCCGCGGTTCCGGAGATCATCACGGAGAACGGCGGCAAGCCGGTGCGCAGCCGGGTCGGCCACTCGTTCATCAAAGCCGAGATGGCCGCGACCAACGCGATCTTCGGCGGCGAGCACTCGGCGCACTACTACTTCCGTGACTTCTGGTTCGCCGACACCGGCATGCTGGCCGCGATGCACGTGCTTGCCGCGTTCGGCGGGCAGGACCTGCCGCTGAGCGAGTTCGCCGCGGAGTACGAGCGGTACGCCGCCTCCGGTGAGATCAACTCCACGGTGACCGACACGCCCGCCAAGATCGCCGAGGTGCGTGCCGCGTTCCCGCAGGCCGAGGTGGACGAGCTCGACGGTCTGACCTTCCAGGTCGGCGACGGTGCCTGGTTCAACCTGCGCGCCTCGAACACCGAGCCGCTGCTCCGCTTGAACGTGGAGGCGCACGACGCGGCGCGGATGGCCGAACTGCGAGACGAGGTGCTCGCCATCGTTCGTGGATAGGATCGCCTCGACACTCGACGTTTGCACAAAGGAGTAGAGCGGTGGCGCTCGATCAGCAGTTGCTGGAGATTCTGGCCTGCCCGGACACGCATCATTCGCCGCTCGCATACGACGAGGACGCTCAGACGCTGACCTGCACCGACCAGGGCTGCGGTCTGATCTTCGAGGTGCGGGACGACATCCCGATCCTCCTGCTGGACGAAGCGCGCAAGTCTGCGAGCAACAACGGAACCACGACGGAGGCGTCCTGATGGTGAACCCGATGGACGGCTCCGCCGGGGTTAACGGGCACCGCGTCGCCGACGAGTCCCTGCTCGACGACGAGAAGACGATGCTGGGCAACGACCCGGGTGGCATGCTCCGCGCCACCGCGTCGGCCGGCGCCCAGGTCCGTGAGTCGGCGGCGCTCGCCGGCGAGGTCGACCTGAGCATGCTCGCCGAGGAGGGCCGGCCACGGGCCGTCGTGGTGGCCGGCATCGGCACCGCGGGCCTCACCGGCAACATCCTGGCGACCGTGGCCGGGCCACGCTGCCCGGTGCCGATCATCGGTCACCGCAGCGCCGGCGTGCCCGGCTGGGTCGGCGCCGCCGACGTGGTGATCGCGGTCTCCGCGTCCGGTCGCAGCCCGGAGGCGCTCGCCGCCGCCGAGGCCGCGTCCCGCCGCGGCGCCCGGCTGGTCGCGATCGGCAACCCCGGCTCGGAGCTGGAGGCGATGGCCGAGCGGGCCCGCGCGCCGTTCATCGGCGTGCCGCGCCGTGCTCCGGCCCGCGCCACGCTCTGGGGCCTGATCCTTCCGGTGCTGTTCGCCGGCCGGGCCCTGGGCCTGGTCAAGGTCACCGAGGCGGACATCGCCGAGACCGCGACCCGGCTCGACGCGGACGCGGAGCGCTGCCGTCCGGCCGCCGACGCGTTCGTGAACCCGGCAAAGGCGCTCGCGCTCGGCCTGGCCGGCTCGGTGCCGATCGTCTGGGGCTCCTCGCCGCTGGCCACGGTCGCGGCCCGGCGCTTCGGCGACACGCTCGCCGCCAACGCGCGTTACCCGGTCATGGCCGGCGCGCTCGGTGAGGCCGGTCGTGGTCGCGTGGGCCTGCTCGACGGCGTCTTCGGCGGTCTCGCCGAGGGCACCCGGGACATCTTCGCCGACCCGGAAGAGGTCGACGAGAACGTCACCCGGCTGCGTCTCGTGCTGCTTCGCGACGGCGGGCTGAACCCGGAGGACGACGCCGACGAGCCGGTCGCCGTCGAGGAACGCCGGGCCGACGCCATCCAGACGATCGCCGACCGGCGTGGTGTGCGCTGCGACGTGCTGACCGCCGAGGGCGGCTCGGCGCTGGAGCGGCTCGCGTCCCTGGTGGCGGTCCCCGACTTCGCATCGCTCTACCTCGCGCTGGCGCACGGCCTCGACCCGATGGCCGTCCCGGCGATCAGCGAGATGAAGGAGCTCGCGAACCCGCTTCCGGACGGGATCGCGTGAGCGCCGAAGGCGGCACCAAAGCGATCATCGCGGCGCTCAGTGCGAACCTGGGCATCGCGGTCACCAAGTTCGGTGCGTACCTGCTCACCAGCTCGTCGTCGATGCTGGCGGAGTCGATCCACTCGGTGGCCGACTCCGGCAACCAGCTGCTGCTGCTGATCGGCGGCAAGCGGGCGAAACGCGCGGCCACCCCGGAGCACCCCTTCGGGTACGGGCGGGAGCGCTACATCTACGCGTTCATCGTCTCGATCGTGCTGTTCAGCCTGGGTGGGTTGTTCGCGCTCTACGAGGCGTACCACAAGTGGCAGGACCCGCACGGGATCACCGAATACAAGTGGGTGCCGATTGCCGTGCTGGTGGTCGCGATCGGCCTGGAGGGTTACTCGTTCCGTACCGCGATCAAGGAGTCGAACCAGACCCGCGGCACGACCTCCTGGGTTGATTACGTACGCCGGGCGAAGGCGCCCGAGCTGCCGGTGGTGCTCCTGGAGGACTTCGGCGCGTTGATCGGCCTGGTCCTGGCGTTGTTCGGCGTCGGGCTGACGCTGATCACCGACGACGGCCGGTGGGACGCGGCCGGCACCGCCGCGATCGGCCTGCTGCTGGTCGGCATCGCCGGGATCCTGGCGGTCGAGACCAAGAGCCTGCTCCTCGGCGAAGGAGCCAACCCCGAGACGGTACGCAAGATCGAGCAGGCGATCCTGAACGGCGGCGGCGTCGACCGGATCATCCACATGAAGACGCTGCACCTCGGTCCTGAGGAGCTGCTGGTCGCCGTGAAGATCGCCGTACCGAAGTCGGAGAGCGCCGCGGACGTGGCGCAGCACATCGACGAGACCGAGGTACGGATTCGCGAGGCGGTTCCGATCGCCCGCGTGATCTACATCGAGCCGGACATCGACCGGGCGGGCAAAGAGCAGGCAGCACCCCCCGCGGCCGTCTGATAACTGCTACTTTGCCGGGTATGACCGTGTACCCGCTTCACGGAGCGATCCGGACTTACGCCTGGGGCTCCCGGACCGCGATCGCCGAGCTGCAGGGCCGCCCAGCATCCGAGGGACCGGAGGCGGAGCTGTGGCTCGGCGCGCACCCGGGTGACCCGTCGACAGTGCCCGGGCCGGACGGTCCGCTCGCACTGAACGCACTCATCTCCGGCGACCCGGCCGGCCAGCTCGGCGCGCCGATCGTCGAGCGGTTCGGCGACCGGTTGCCGTACCTCATGAAGGTTCTGGCCGCGGCCGGCCCGCTCTCCCTGCAGGCCCATCCCGACGCCGATTACGCGAAGGCTGCCTTCGCCCGCCAGGAGCAGGACCCGGCCGCGCCGAAGAACTACACGGACGGCCACCACAAGCCCGAGATGCTGGTGGCGCTCACGCCGTTCGAGGCGCTCTGCGGGTTCCGGTCGCCGCAGGTATCCGCCGAGGTGCTCAGTGAGCTGAACCTGCCGCAACTGGCGCCGGTCGTCACCGCCCTGCACGACGGCGACCTCGAAACCGCCGTACGCACGCTGCTGAGCTGGCCCGAGTCCGAGCGCGACGACCTGATCAAGCAGGTCTCGTCGGCCGCCCAGCAGGTGCCGGAGGACCACGGGCACACCCCGTCGTTCGTCCTCGCCGTCGACCTGGCCGCCAACTATCCCGGCGATCCGGGCGTACTGGTCGCGCTGCTGCTCAACCTGGTCTGGCTCCAGCCCGGCCAGGCGATCTGGATGCCCGCCGGCAACCTCCACGCGTACCTGGGTGGCCTGGGCGTCGAACTGATGGCCTCCAGCGACAACGTGCTGCGCGGCGGCCTCACCCCGAAACGCGTCGACGTCGACGAACTGCTGCGGGTTCTGCGCTTCGAAGTCCTGGACGACCCGCTGCTGCACCCCACCGAACTCGCGCCCGGCGTCACATCGTGGAAGGTCCCGGTGCCGGACTTCGAGCTCTACCGCGTCACGCTCACCGAGGACCGCCCGCCGGCGCAGCTGCCGGGCAGCGGCCCGCGGGTCATTCTGGGCGCGTCCGGCGACATCCACGTGGGCGAGGGGCACGGCACACCGGTCGAGGTGCGTCCCGGCGAGGCCGCTTACGCCCCGGCCAGCGCCGGGCCGCTCACCGCGGCCGGCGTAGGCGTCCTCTTCGTCGCCTCGGTTCCTGCTTAATTCTTGGGTACGCCCAATCGCGCACAGCCCGCAGCCGTGAACCCCAATCGTGGGGGTTCACGGCTGCTCCGTTCCCGGCGAGGCCTTCTCCGCCCAACACAGCACCCAGCCCGAAGGAGGGCCCACCACGCCGCCCGTGTCGAGTTCAGGTGCGTATTGAGCCTGCACTCGACACGCTGGCGGGGCTGGGTGGGGCGAGCCGTAGCTCAGATAGGTCATCAAGCCTCATGACCTATCTGAGCTACGGCTCGTGTTCAGCGGTCGGGTCGTTCGGCGGCTGGGTGCGGCCTGCTTGGCGGGGGTGAGTGGATCACACCGGGAGCACCCCGACATGGTGGCGGTGTGTGCTGGGTGCTTGGGGTGTTTGGCGGCGGCTTTCGTCCGGATTTTGGGGAAATAGCTTGACATAGTGGTTGCGGAGTGTGAATCTAGAAACACGCAGCGTCATTGGTGATCGGGGGGTCCCACGGACGCGCGCGGTACCAAACCGGGGGGATGAACGGGGCGATGGGCTTAGGCCTGTCGCCCCGTTCGCTATGTCTGGAGACCTTTGCGGGATTGGGCGGGCGCGAAGCGGCCGTAAGGGCGCGCGGTGGCGGCGCGGCAGCCAGGATTAGTGGCAAGGGGCTTGCGCAGGGTCGTCACGGGCGGCGTGGCTGCGGTTGGGGCGCCCTTAGGTCGTACCAAAAAGGGGTTTTGATGTTGGCTGAGGGTGATTTCAAGGTCGCTGACCTCTCGCTCGCCGGGTTCGGGCGTAAGGAGATCGAGCTGGCGGAGCACGAGATGCCCGGTTTGATGGCGTTGCGGGCGGAGTTCGGGCCGAGTCAGCCGCTGCGGGGGGCGCGGATCACCGGGTCGCTGCACATGACGATCCAGACCGCGGTGCTGATCGAGACGCTGACCGTGCTCGGCGCGCAGGTGCGGTGGGCGTCGTGCAACATCTTCTCGACGCAGGATCACGCGGCTGCGGCGATCGTGGTGGGCCGGGAGGGTACGCCGGAGAAACCGCAGGGTGTGCCGGTCTACGCGTGGAAGGGCGAGACGCTCGAGGAGTACTGGTGGTGCACCGAGCAGGTGCTGCTCTGGCCGGACGGCGAGGCGCCCAACATGATCCTCGACGACGGTGGTGACGCGACGCTGCTGGTGCACAAGGGCGCCGAGTTCGAGAAAGCCGGCGTGGCGCCGCCGCCGGAGAGTGCGTCCTCGGAGGAGTACGCGGTGATCCTCGGCCTGCTCGCCCGCAGCCTGAAAGAGGACGGCAAACGCTGGACCCGGGTGGCGGCGGGGATCAAGGGTGTCACCGAGGAGACCACCACCGGGGTGCACCGGCTCTACGAGATGCAGCTGCACGGCACGCTGCTCTTCCCGGCGATCAACGTGAACGACTCGGTGACCAAGAGCAAGTTCGACAACAAGTACGGCTGCCGGCACTCGCTGATCGACGGCATCAACCGGGCCACCGACGTGCTGATCGGTGGCAAGGTAGCGGTCGTCTTCGGGTACGGCGACGTGGGCAAGGGCTGCGCCGAGTCGCTGCGCGGGCAGGGCGCCCGGGTGATCGTGACCGAGATCGACCCGATCTGCGCGCTCCAGGCCGCGATGGACGGCTATCAGGTGGCTCGCATTGAAGATGTCGTGAGTTATGGGGATATTTTCATCACCGCGACCGGCTGCTTCGATGTGATCACCCATGAGCACATGGCCCAGATGAAGCATCAGGCAATTGTCGGAAATATCGGTCATTTTGATAATGAAATTGATATGGCGGGCCTGGCTCGCCGTGACGATGTGACGCGAGTGACGATCAAGCCGCAGGTCGACGAGTGGCGGTTCGCCGACGGGCACTCGATCATCGTGCTCTCCGAGGGGCGTCTGCTGAACCTCGGCAACGCCACCGGGCACCCGTCGTTCGTCATGAGCAACAGCTTCTCGAACCAGACGATCGCTCAGATCGAGCTTTTCACGAAGACCGAGGAGTACCCCGTGGGGGTGTATGTGCTCCCCAAACAATTGGACGAAAAAGTCGCCCGATTGCACCTCGACGCCCTCGGCGTGAGGCTCACCGAGCTCTCCAAGGAACAGGCGGCGTACCTCGGCATCGCGGTCGGCGGACCGTTCAAGCCGGACCATTACCGCTACTAGACAGCTGTCTAGACATGCCGGAGCCCCCGCTCGCCCGCCGAGCGGGGGCTCGTTGTCTCCCCGGGGGTTGCCGCCACCGGGGGTCGGCTGTCTCCCACCATTACTTCACGCAGGCGGAGGCACTGCAAGCGCAATGCATCCTTTGCAAGTTGCAACGGCTCATCGATACGCCGATATGGTGGCTCCGTGGCTCGGCCGACATCGACAGCACGTCAGGAGCTCGGGGGCGAACTGCGCCGGCTCCGCGGTGAACGCCGCGCGGTCGACGTGGCGACCGCTCTGGGTTGGTCGGAGTCCAAACTGAGCCGGATCGAGACGGCGCACACCGGCATCACCGAGGCCGACCTCGACCGGCTCCTCACGCTGTACGGCGTCGCCGTCGAGGACCGCGGGCGGCTGCGTGATCTCGCCCGCCGCGGACGGGCGCGAGCCTGGTGGACACCGTACCGATCGTCGGTGCCGGATCCGTACGACGAGTACCTCGCCCTGGAGGGCGAAGCGGTGCTGATCACCGAGTGGGAGGCCCAGGTGGTGCCGGGCCTGCTGCAGACCGACGAGTACGCGCGGGCGGTGATCGAGACCGGCGCCGACATCGACGACATGGACATCATCGCGCGGCGTCTCGCCCTGCGGATGCGCCGTCAGGAGGTGCTGGCCCGGGACCCTCCGCCCAGCCTGCGGATCGTCATCGACGAGGGTGTCCTGCTGCGCGAGGTGGGTGGCCGGGAGGTGCAGCAGCGCCAGCTGAGCCGGCTCTACGAGGCGAGCAGCCGTCCTGAGGTGGAGCTCCAGATCCTCCCTTTCGAGGCCGGCGCGCACGCGGGTCTCGTCGAGTCTTTTCTGGTCATGGAGTTCGCGCCGGGCACGCGTAACCCGGTGGTGCACATCGAGGGACTGACGGGCGGCCTCTTCCGGGTGAAGCCCGAGGAGATCGACGTTTATCAAGACGCATTCGATGACCTGCAGGAACGCGCATTGTCGCTAGAAGAGAGCCGAACGGCCATCGCTGAGACGAGGGATCGATTGGCTCGGTGAGCCCTCGCCGTGGGGTCCAATGGAGAAGGTATTCCACGGAAGGAGATGATCATGCAGAACGCCACGCTCACCTGGCGTAAGAGCAGCCGTAGTGGCGCTGCTGGGCATTGCGTCGAGGTCGCCAACGTTCCGGCCGCAGTGCTGGTCCGTGACTCGAAGGACGTCACGGGTCCGG
This sequence comes from Actinoplanes lutulentus, assembly GCF_003259845.1. Classification (GTDB taxonomy): domain Bacteria; phylum Actinomycetota; class Actinomycetes; order Mycobacteriales; family Micromonosporaceae; genus Actinoplanes; species Actinoplanes lutulentus. The sequence goes on along the minus strand of NZ_QLMJ01000003.1, from coordinate 289,432 downwards.
TGCTCACTTTCGGCGCGGGCGACTGGACCGGCTTCATCGCCGGTGTCCGAGCCGGAGAGTTCGACCGGCCCGGCATCTGATCGCAGATCGTGTGCCACGACGGGCGGTCCCGGGTCAGGGACCGCCCGTTTTCTATGCCTCCGTGCGGGGGTGCCGGAAAAGATCGGCCGTTCTCGGGGCAAGATCGACCCCCGGGTAGCGCGGACATCGGCAGGACAGTGCAATATTGGACCGCATGAGAGCCCGGGTACTGGTCGTCGACGACGACCCAGCGTTGGCCGAGATGCTCGGCATCGTCCTGCGCAGCGAAGGATTCCTGCCTTCCTTCGTCGCGGACGGTGAACGAGCTCTGGCGGCCTTCCGGGAAAGCCGTCCCGACATCGTCCTGCTGGACCTGATGCTTCCCGGCATGAGCGGCATCGACGTGGCGCGCGCCATCCGAGCCGAGTCGGGCATCCCGATCGTCATGCTCACGGCCAAGAGCGACACCGTCGACGTGGTGCTGGGCCTGGAGTCCGGCGCCGACGACTACGTGGTCAAGCCGTTCAAGCCCAAGGAGCTGGTGGCCCGGATGCGGGCCCGGCTGCGCCGGGGCGAGGACGCCGCGCCGGAGATGCTCACCATCGGCCCGCCCGGGAACCAGATCACCATCGACGTCCCGGCGCACACCGTGTCGCGCGACGGCGAGGAGGTGAAGCTGACCCCGCTGGAGTTCGACCTGCTGGTCGCGCTCGCCCGCAAGCCGCGCCAGGTCTTCACCCGCGAGGTGCTGCTCGAGCAGGTCTGGGGTTACCGGCACGCGGCCGACACCCGTCTGGTCAACGTGCACGTCCAGCGACTGCGGGCGAAAATAGAGCCGGACCCCGAGCGGCCGGAGATCATCCTCACGGTCCGTGGAGTCGGCTACAAGGCGGGCACCGGCTAGGTCGTCCGAGCGGTTAATGTTGCCGCGAGATGCGTGCTCCTTCCTGGCTCCCGATGCCCGTGCGCCGTGCCCTTCGAGTGGTGCGGCGCTACTGGCGCGTGGTCGCCCGGCACGGCAAGCAATACACGGCGCCGGCCCGGCGGGCCTGGCGTCGTTCGCTGCACCTGCGGGTCGTCACGCTCACCCTGGTCGGTTCCAGCCTGCTGGTCGGCACGTTCGGCTGGTTCATCGCCGCGCAGAGCGCCAACATCCTGCTCAGCCGCACCCAGGACGAGATCTCCTCGTCGATGAGCGGCAAGGTGGCGTACGCGTACAGCCAGCTCACCGTGCACCCGCAGGCCCGTGACCCGGAGCTGGCGAACACGATCAACGACACCGTCAACGAGCTCTTCGACGGCGATCAGGCCGAGGACGGCGGCTCGGTGATCTCGATCCGGGCCGAGCATTACCAGGACCTGCCCGCGGTCACCCTGCCGAACGTGGACACCCGCCAGCTGATCACTCCGGACATGATCCGGACGGTCGCCGAGCAGGGTCAGGTGGCGCAGCAGATCCGGACCGCCGACCTCAACGGCATCACGACGAAATATCTGGTCTACGGCTCCCCGGTGCCGACCAAATTCGGTCACCTCGAGCTCTACTACATGGTCCCGCTCACCACCGAGGACCGGGCCGCCAACCAGATACGGACGACCGTGCTGGTCACCGGCATCGCGCTGGTGATCCTGCTCGGGGTGGTGGCCGGCCTGGTCACCCGCATGGTGGTGACCCCGGTCCGGGTGGCCGCGCGGACCGCGCAGCGGCTCTCGGCCGGCCTGCTCGACCAGCGGATGAAGGTGGACGGCGAGGACGACCTGGCGCTGCTCGCCGCGGCGTTCAACCAGATGGCGGCGAACCTCCAGCGGCAGATCGTCCGGCTGGAGGAGATGTCCCGCCTCCAGCGCCGGTTCACCTCGGACGTCTCTCACGAACTTCGAACACCCCTCACTACGGTACGGATGGCAGCTGACCTGATCTTCTCGGAGCGCGAGGACTTCGAGCCCGCCGTGGCTCGCAGCGCCGAGCTGCTCCAGGCCGAGCTGGACCGGTTCGAAGGCCTGCTCACCGACCTGCTGGAGATCAGCCGGTTCGACGCCGGGTTCGCCGCGCTGGACGCCGAGCACTCCGACCTGGTCCCGATCGTGCGCCGGGTCACCGAGCGGCTCGCCGGCCTGGCCGAGCGGGCCGGCGTCGAGGTCGAGCTACGCCTGCCGGACACCCCGGTGATCGCCGAGGTCGACCCGCGCCGGGTCGAGCGGGTGCTGCGCAACCTGGTCGGCAACGCGATCGAGCACGCCGAGGCCAAACCGGTCGTGGTGACGATGACGACCGACGAGGCCGCCGTCGCGGTGACCGTGCGCGATTACGGGATCGGGCTGAAACCGGGGGAGGAGCGCCTGGTCTTCAACCGGTTCTGGCGTGCCGACCCGTCCCGTGCCCGGCAGACCGGCGGCACCGGCCTGGGCCTGTCGATCAGCGTCGAGGACGCCCGCCTGCACGGCGGCTGGCTCGAGGCGTGGGGATCGCCGGGCGAGGGCTCCCAGTTCCGCCTGACCCTGCCGGTGCGTGCCGGTGACCGGCTGGTCGCGGCGCCGCTCCCGCTCATTCCCCGTGATCGTCCGGCGGAGGTCAGCAGCTGATGCGCCGTTCCCTTCCCTGTCTCGTGGTGGTCTCCCTGCTGGTGCTGAGCGGCTGTGGCATCCCGGACGAGTCCGGGGTCACCGTGGTCGGCCCCGGCCCGTCGACCGGCATCACGTCGGGCAGCGACGCCACGCCGGACCAGGCCACCCGGACGACGACCAGCGACCGGACCGAGTTCGTCGACAACTACCTGGCCGCGGCAGCCGGCGATTACGACGGCGCGATCGACCGGGTCAAGGAGTTCATGTCACCGCGGGCGGGCGCCGACTTCAAGCCGGTGACCATCCCGCGGGTGATCCGGCTGGTCGGTAATCCGCTGGTCTCGCCCGGAGACCCCGAGGTCAAGATCACGTACGAACTGGTCGGCACGCTCGGCAAGAACGGCCTGCTGGAGCCGCCGAAAGAGCCGGTCCGGGGCAAGTACGAGATCACCCTCGGCACCGCCGAGGACGGCATCTCGCTGTACGTACTGGAAGCGCCGCCGTTCCTGCTGATCACCGACACCGCGCTGGCGAGCCGGTACACGCAGCGGACCATCTACTTCTGGAACACCGAGCACACCGGCCTGATCCCGGACGTGCGGTACATGCTGCGCGACGTGCCGATCGAGCAGGTGCCGACCACCGTGATCGGCTGGCTCATCGAGGGCCCGGCGCCGTGGCTGAAAAGCGCCGTGGAGCTCCTGCCGGAGGGCACCGCGCTGCTCGGCAAGGTGCCAGCGATCGCCAACCAGACCCTGTCGATCAACCTGAGCGCGCAGGCGGTGCCGACCGAAGGCGCCCCGGAGGCGCTGGACCGGCTCCGCCGGCAGCTCCAGTGGTCGTTGCGGACGCTCCTGCCGGACAACCTGGCCCTCAAGATCGGCCACCAGGAGACCGAGAACTACTACGGCACCGGTTACGAGACCAGCAACGCCGCCTCCCGGCTGGAACGTCTTCCGCAACGGTTCGCGGTGTACGGCGGGAAGATCGTCCGGCTGTCCGAGTCACCGCGCGCGGTCGAGGCGATCCCGGCGGTCCCGCCGCAGGCGAACAAGGACGTCCGGACCGCGGCGCTGAGCTCCACGGCGACGAGCACCTACGCCGCCCTGGTCACCGGATCGGGCGGCAGCGAGGCGCTGCGCGTCGGCGTCACGCTGGACAGCAGCGGTCAGGACGCCACCCTGCGTGAGGTGAGCGGCCTGCCGTCCGGCCTCGGATACCCGGTCTGGGCGATGACCAGCGACGACCGCCCGGGGTCCTCGATCGGGCTGATCATCGGCAGCGGCGGGCTCTACAGCTTCCGCGCCGAGGGCGGCGCGGCCCGGCAGGTCCAGGTGTCCGGTGTGATCGGCAAGATCACCGCGATCACCGTGGCGCCGGACGGGCACCGGGTGGCGATCGTGGCCGGTGGCCGGCTCTACCGGGCGGTCCTCGCGGTCAGCGGCGACGGCGTGTCGCTCAGCGAGCCGGAGTTGCTGCGTCCCCCGCTGAACCCGGTCACCGCGGCCGACTTCAGCGGCGAGGGCTGGCTCACCGTCGCCGGCACCCGCGGTGGCGACGGGCGGGTCAGCGTGATGGATGTGACGATCGACGGCGCGCTCCAGGACCCGCGGCTGGCGGACCTCGGCGACGACACGGTGAACTACGTGACGGCGTACCCGGCGAACCCCACCAACCCGGTCAGCAACGAGCTGGGCAACGCCGACTACGTCTCGTACACGACGGCGGACGCGGCGTGGGACGCGCTTTCCACCCCGGTCCGGATCGACGCGGCCGACCTGGCTCAGCCGCCCGGCGATCAGCCGGCGAACACCGTGCCGGCAGCGCCCTTCTTCCTGAACTGAGATGTTCGCTCTTCTCGGTGATCTGGCCGCCGGGTGCGAGACCGAACGAGTGCGACTTCGGTACGGGACCTGCGCGGTCTGCGTGGCCGACCTGGAAGCCCTGGTACCGCATCCGGCGGCCCCCACGCCGCCACCACCGGGTTTTCCGGCCTGCGCGGCTGTCGGGCCCTATGCGGGGCCTTTACGGGGCGCTCTTCTCGCGTACAAGGAGAAGGGCCGGCACCGGCTCGCCCGGCCGCTCGGCACGCTCCTGGCCGGCGCGGTAGCGGCGCTTGCGCCGCGTGACCGCCCGGTGGTCCTCATCCCGGTCCCGTCCACGGCTGCCGCCCGCCGGCAGCGGCACGGCGACCACATGGCCCGGATGACCGGTCACGCGGTGCGGCGGCTGCGGGCGGCCGGCTGGACGGCCGGGATGGTTCAGCCGCTGCGAGCGCTGCCCCGCCCTGACTCCACGTCACTGGACGCTGCCGGACGGCACGCGGCAGCTGTCAATTCCCTGCGAATCAATCCTCGAATCAGCGTTCGTCGGCGTGGCGATCGGATGAGGGGGACCCTGGTGGTGACGGACGACATCGTCACCACCGGTGCCACTCTGGCGGCGGTGGTTCGCCGGCTTGAGGAGGCGGACATGCAGGTCACGGGTGCTGCGGTGCTGGCAGCGACACAACTGCGCAAAATCACTCCCCGCATTTGACTCCCATGCCGTCCCGGGGTGCCGATAGAGGCGAATGTCAGCCATCGGTTATCCCAAACGAGTGGTGACGGACAGGCAGCGGCAGGTTAGCGTCTAGGTGACGAGGGTTAGCGGAATCGTTACCCGCCACCGGAGCGCCGACGGGCCAGTTCCCCGCACCGGAAAGGAGTCGTCCCACCCACGTAGGCCGCGACGGTGGTAAGTCACGCGGCGTCTTTATGCAGGATGCGCCGTGGTTCGGCGCCCGCAAGCACAACGTTGGGGGAGGTCACGAGTGGACATTGTCGTCAAGGGCCGCAACGTAGAGGTTCCCGATCATTACCGAGAGCATGTCGCCGAGAAGCTGAGCAAGGTCGAGCGTTACGACCCGAAGCTGATGAGAGTCGACGTCGAGCTCTTCCACGAACGCAATCCGCGGCAGGCCGACACCTGCCAGCGAGTCGAGATCACCGTCATGACGCGCGGCCCGGTCGTTCGAGCCGAGGCCCAGGCGCAAGACTTCTACGCAGCTCTGGACTGCGCCATAAACAAACTCGACGGCCGGCTGAGGCGTTCCGCCGACCGCCGCCGAGTCCACCGAGGCCGGCACGCGCCGGTTTCCGTCGCGGCGGCCACCGCCAACCTCCCCACCGACGTTCACCCCGGCCGGACCGGCACCCTGGTCGCGGAGCCGGAGGTCGACACCGAGCTGAGCGAGCACGACGCGGACCAGCCATGGCGCATCGTCCGGGAGAAAGAGCATCCGGCTGAGCCGATGACCGTCGACGACGCCCTGTTCCAGATGGAGCTCGTCGGCCACGACTTCTACCTGTTCCAGGACAAGGACAGCGGCCGGCCCAGCGTCGTCTACCGCCGTCGCGGTTACGACTACGGCATTCTCAGCCTGGGCGCCTAGGTACTCGATCCGCCGCTGGAGGCCTGTGCGAGCAGGTCTCCAGCGAGAAGGACGTACTGCACGTCGTCGATCCGGGTGCCGTCCGGGCCGGGCAGCCGCGAGCTGAGGTACGCCTCCCGCCGGAAACCCGCTTTCTCCAGCACCCGCTGCGATCCGGTGTTGTCCGGGGCCGCCCCGGCGATCAGCCGCACGATGTCGGTCTCGGCGAACGCCCAGAGGGCGACGAGCTGTGCCGCGCGGGTCGTCAGGCCTCGCCCGCGATGACCGGGCAGCATGCTGTACCCGATCATCGCCTGCTGGGTCGGCGGCTCCTGGTAGTAGAGGTCGATCTCGCCGACCGGCTCACCGGTGGCCTCGTCCAGGATCACCAGATCGGCGCGCGTGCCGGCCAGCCACTGCGCGTCCGACCGGGAGCACCGCCGGAGCACCTCTTCCGGGGTCGGCGGCACCGGCGGGACGCTGGTGTTCACCACTTCCGGCAAATTGTGCAGCTCGGTGTAAAAACCGACATCCTGTACGCCCAGCGGTCGAAGCTTCACCACGCCGTCGCTGAGTTCCCCGCCGGGCAGATCGGGCAGCAGTCGCGGGGCGGGCTCCGCCGGATCGCCGGCCAGCCGCGACCAGACCTGCTGCTCACCGCCAGGTTCGCGGCGTACGCCCTCCCGGGTGTAACCGGCGGCCATCGCCACCCGCTGCGCCACCGGGTTGTCCCAGCCGATCAGCAGTTCGAGGCGGCCCTCGGAGCCGCGCTCGCCGAGCGCTCGCAGGGCCGCGGTCGCGACGCCGCGGCGCCGGGCGCCGGGTGCGACCCAGAAGGTGAGCTCGGGTGTGACGGTGATGACACCGAGGAAATCGCCGTCCGGACCCTCGATCACCAGCTTTTCCTCGCCGTTCCCGGCGCCGGCGAACCGGTTTGTGCCCAGGAAGCGCTGGAACGCAGGGTCTGTCTCGCCCTCGGTTATCGCCGGGGCGTCGTCCGGCCGGAGCTCACGCAGCAGCACCCTGATCTTTTGATCCACTCGGTCATCCTCGCCGTGACGCGCCCGGGACGCCAAACTGGTTTGAAATGACGCTGTCAGCGAACTTACTGACACCTTTCGCCCTGTTTGCCAGTTTCACTGGAGGCTCGGGTCACAGGTCCCGGGCGAAGGTGCCTACGATGGTTCGGCAGACTGTCTAGGGGAGCGCTGACCCGTGTCGATATTGGAAAAGATTCTTCGCGCCGGCGAAGGCCGCATGGTGCGACGGCTCAAAGCGATCGCGGACGCGGTCAACTCGATCGAGGACGACTATGTCGACCTCACCGACGACGAGCTGCGCGAGTGCACCCAGCAGTTCAAGGAGCGTTATGAGGAGGGCGAGGCACTCGACTCGCTGCTCCCCGAGGCCTTCGCGGTCGCTCGTGAGGGTGCCAAGCGAGTGCTCGGCCAGAGGGCGTACGACGTCCAGCTGATGGGTGGCGCCGCGCTGCACTTCGGCAACATCCCGGAGATGAAGACCGGTGAGGGCAAGACCCTGACCGGTGTGTTCCCCGCCTACCTCAACGCGTTGAGCGGCAAGGGCGTGCACATCATCACGGTGAACGACTACCTCGCTCAGCGTGACGCCGAGTGGGTCGGCCGGGTGCACGTCTTCCTCGGCCTGACCGTCGGCGTGATCCTGCCGAACAGGCCGTCGATCGAGCACCGCGCGGCGTACCAGTGCGACATCACGTACGGGACGAACAACGAGTTCGGCTTCGACTACCTGCGCGACAACATGGCGTGGTCGAAAGCTGAGCTGGTGCAGCGTGGGCACAACTTCGCGATCGTCGACGAGGTGGACTCGATCCTCATCGACGAGGCGCGGACCCCGCTGATCATCTCCGGCCCGGCCGAGCACTCCGCCCGGTGGTACGGCGAGTTCTCCCAGATCGTCAACCGGCTCAAGGCCGGCAAGGACGGCGAGGGCGACTACGAGGTCGACGTGTCCAAGCGCACCGTCGCGATCACCGAGCGTGGTGTGGCGAAGGTTGAGGACCGCCTGGGCATCGACAATCTGTACGAGTCGGTGAACACCCCTCTGGTCGGTTACCTGAACAACGCCATCAAGGCCAAGGAGCTCTACAAGAAGGACAAGGACTACATCGTCAGTCCTGAGGACGAGGTCCTGATCGTCGACGAGTTCACCGGCCGCATCCTGCACGGCCGGCGGTACAACGAGGGCATGCACCAGGCCATCGAGGCGAAAGAGGGGGTGGAGGTCAAGCAGGAGAACCAGACCCTGGCGACCATCACCCTGCAGAACTACTTCCGTCTGTACGAGAAGCTCGGCGGCATGACCGGTACGGCGCAGACCGAGGCCGGCGAGTTCAACAGCGTCTACAAGGTCGGCGTCGTGAGCATCCCGACGCACCGTCCGATGGTCCGCATCGACCACCCGGACGTGATCTACAAGACCGAGAAGGCCAAGTTCGAAGCGGTCATCGAGGACATCGCCGAGCGCCACGTCACCGGCCAGCCGGTGCTGGTCGGCACGGTCTCGGTGGAGAACTCGGAGATCCTGTCGACGCTGCTGCGCCGCCGGGGCATCCCGCACAGCGTGCTGAACGCGAAGTTCCACGCGCAGGAAGCCACGATCATCGCGCAGGCCGGCCGCAAGGGCGGCGTCACCGTCGCCACCAACATGGCCGGCCGTGGCACCGACATCCTGCTCGGTGGCAACCCGGACTTCCTCGCCGCCCAGGAGCTCACCCAGCGCGGGCTCGACCCGGTGGAGAACCCCGAGGAGTACGCGAAAGCGCTCGAAGAGGTGCTCCCGACCGTCAAGCAGGCATGCGAGACGGAGCAGTCCGAGGTTCAGGCCGCGGGCGGGCTCTACGTGCTCGGCACCGAGCGCCACGACTCCCGCCGCATCGACAACCAGCTGCGTGGTCGTTCCGGCCGTCAGGGTGACCCGGGTGAGTCCCGGTTCTACCTGTCGCTGCAGGACGACCTGATGAAGCGGTTCCGGGCCGGTGCGGTCGAAGCGGTGATGGAGCGGTTCAACATCCCGGACGACGTGCCGATCGAGTCCAAGATGGTGACCCGCCAGATCCGCGGCGCGCAGACCCAGATCGAGGGTCAGAACGCCGAGATCCGGAAAAACGTCCTCAAGTACGACGAGGTGCTCAACAAGCAGCGCCAGGTCGTTTACGCCGAGCGCCGCCGGGTGCTCGATGGCGAGGACATGCACGACCAGGTCACGCACATGATCGACGACGTGATCGCGGACATCGTCTCGGCGGCCACCGCCGACGGTTTCGCCGAGGACTGGGACCTCGAACAGCTCTTCACCGACCTGAAGCGCCTCTACCCGATGACCATCACCATCGAGGACATCGTCGAGGAGTCCGGCGGCGAGCGGAACACGGTCGACCAGGAGTTCCTCGCCGAGCAGCTCAAGCAGGACGCCCAGGCGGCGTACCGGGCCCGCGAGGAAGAGCTGGGCGAGGAGGGTCTGCGCGAGCTGGAGCGTCAGGTGCTGCTCGCGGTCATCGACCGCAAGTGGCGTGAGCACCTCTACGAGATGGACTATCTCCAGGAGGGCATCAGCCTGCGGGCCTACGCGCAGCGCGACCCGGTGGTCGAGTACCAGCGCGAGGGCTTCGACATGTTCAACCAGATGATGGAGGGCATCAAGGAGGAAGCCGTCGGCTTCGTCTTCAACCTCGAAGCTCAGGTCGAGGAACAGCCCACCATCACGGTCGACCCGTCCCAGGCGTTCGAGCTGCCCAAGGTCGGCGGCGACGATGACGACCTGGATGACGGCGACGAGCCGGAGCGGGTCGAGGTGCGTGCGAAGGGCCTCGGCGGTCCCGGCCGTCAGCAGAACCTTCAGTACACAGCTCCGGCGATCGACGGTGAGGCCGGCACCGGTCGCCCGGTGATCCAGCAGCAGCCGCAGGGCCAGGTCAACATCGGCCCCGGTGGCACGCCTGTTCCGGCGAACCCGGCACACACCGGCGCCCGGACCGCGGCGAACCGCGTGGCCGGCCAGGAGTCGAACGGCCCGTCGCGTAACGCGCCGTGTTACTGCGGCTCGGGCAAGAAGTACAAGCGCTGCCACGGCGCGCCCGGCACCGCCTGACAGTCTCGTTTCGAAACGGCCCGCGGCATCCGCTGCGGGCCGTTTCGTTTGCCCCCAGGGGCACTGCCCGGGACGCCCACCGCCCGTGATGCTCGCCGGACGCCCCGGGGGCTCAGATCAGGCACAGGGTCGTCGCCACCCAGCTCTGTTCATGGAGCTCCATCCGCAGGGCCAAGGCCCAGGTCCGGTCGCCGGTCACCAGCACGATCGCGGCCTCGATGGCGCCGGCCCGTGGCTCACAGAGCTGCACGCGCAGCACGATCACCGGATCCGGGCGCCGCATCCCCTTGGCTTTGCCGCCTTTGGCTTTGCGGAGCCGGCCGACCCACTGCGCGCCGGCCAGGCCTGAGTCGACCACCTCCGCCGCGGTGGCCGGCAGGCTGAGCCGGCGCAGGTGCCCGGCCGGGCGGAATCCGTTGAGGACCTCCACGCAGAGGTGCACGAAACGTCGGACGGCCAGCCGCGCGTCGCCGGAGGCGCCGGGTGGCGGTGGTGGCCGCGGAACGCCGGCCGGTGCCGGTGGCGGGGCCGGGACGGTCCAGTCCAGCGCCAGCTGCTGCCGTGGCGGGCTCCAGACCTGTGGGGCGAGCTCGTCGTCGAACGGTGGATCGTGCCGAGGCGCGGGGCGCAGGTGGATCGTCGACCGCATGAAGGCCTCCGTTCCTTGTGTTTGCCTACGTTTGCCTTCGACTGTCGCCCATGGACGATCGGCGGGGCAATGCGCGGCGAACGATGCGAGCGAAGAGGCAAAACGCCTCAGTCGGGCTCACGCTCGGTCAACGGGTTGTCCCGGACCCAGGTGGCCGTCTCGCTGTATTTCTGCTGGATGTATTCCTCCAGCTTGGCGCGTTCCACACGCCACTGGCCGCGGCCACCGATCTTGATCGCGGGCAGCTCACCGCTGCGGACCATGTGGTAGACCTGCGAATCCGAGACGTTCAGCTCGGTGGCGACGTCGCCCAGCAACAGGAATCGAGGTTCCATAGCCTGAGTTTGCCACCGTTTGCGGCCGAGTTGGATCCCGGATCGTCACGATGAACAGACGCCTGGTGGAATGAGGGCCGGACTCGCGAAGCGCAGGAGGAAGACGTGCCGATCACCGACCTGGTCCGGGTTTACGTGCCGGCCACCGTGCCGATGCTCGCGGCCCTGAAAGCAGCCGGGCGACTCGGCGAGGCGACCACGGCCGCCCACGCGGTGACTCCCAATCTGCGGGAGTGGTACGCGGAGGGCGACGAGGAGGAGCTGGAGTACGTGGCCTTCACCCGCGCCGCCCAGGACGCTCTGAGGCTGCTGCGGCAGGACCCCTCAGCGCCACACCGGCGCGTCGTGGTCTCGGCCGACGTGCCTACGACCTCTTTGGTACGCGAGGACACCGAGCTCGGCTCCAGCACGGTCCGGCTGCCGCAGCCGATCACGCTGAAGGAGGTCGCGAGCATCCATGTGGACAGCGCTGACGCCGCCGAGGCGGTCGAGGCAGCGGCCGGCGTGGTCGAGGAGGCGCTGGCCGGTGACCCGGACGCGCAGTTCACCGTCGACAGCGCCGAGGATCACGAGTTGGAGTGGTACGCCGTCTCGGAGCTCGACGAGCTGACCTGACCCTCGTTCTCCTCGGGCTCGTCCTTCTCCGTGGCCTTCTGCTCGGTCGCGGCCTCGGTCTCGTCCTCGTCCGTGGGGGAGAGGGTTCGTCCGACCGCGAGCATCGCGGTCATCGCGCCGACGAAGAGGACGACCAGGCCGCTGTTGAGCCGCGCGGTGCTGAGGATCTGCTGGGCCAGCTGGTCCAACGGGCTGACTTTTCCGGCCAGCTCGAGCACCTCGGCCCCGGCGGTCCGGGAGAGGATCTCGCCGATCACCACGACCAGGCCGGGACCGGCGCCCGCCAGGGTGTAGAACGGCCACTTGACCTCGGCCTTGCGCAGCAGGAAGTACGCGATCAGACCGGCCGCGAGACCGCTGAGCGCCGCCTGCCCGTACGAGAACCACTGTGCCGCGTTGGCTGACGACGCGGTGTCGTCGGCGCCGAGCAGGTCCAGCACCGGCGACTGGAAGAGGTTGAGCACGAACCCGAGCACGAACACGCCGACCGAGGCGGCCACGGCAGCCGTGATGACCCGCGGGATCCGGAACCCGGCGAGCGCGCCGCCGATCGTGGCGGCAGCCGCCACGGTGCCGCCGACGATCGCGTAGAGCGACCCGGCCGTGTTGATCGTGATCATGGTGACCGCGCTGAGCACGCCGACCAGCAGGCCGGCGCCGGTCGCGACTGCGAAGCGGACGGTGGCGCCGAGCGTCCGCCGCGACCCGATCAGGGTCAGGACGAGCAGGGCCACGGCGGCTCCGGCCACCAGGTCGGCGGAGACGGCTCCGGGCAACGCGTACGCAGTGGAGGTCACCTCCATCTCGGCGTTCGCCCGGCCGGTGATGGTCACCCGGGCGGACCAGAGCATCGCGGCCGTCCATGCGAGGGCGGCGGCCGCGAGCAGCATCACGGTGAGCCGGGATCCCTCGGAGCTCTCCGGAGCTTTGTCACGGTCGGTCATGGAGGTCAGGGTAGCGGGCGAACCTGCGGCCACCCGATCGGCCGGTCCCGTAGAACTATCCGCACATGAGCCAAGTGTCGTTTTTTGCACGCGACGTTTGCCCTGTTTGGGAGGTTTCCTGCCTTGCACGTGCCGTCTGACCGAATAGGTGTTCCATCCTACCTGGTCAAGGGCGGTTTCAACGGCGAAACGCCGGGTCTGCACCCTCGTTGTCGGACTGTCTGTGCGGGACAGTCGTTTGTGGAGGCGCAAACTGGACGGATCGTGCGAAATCCTGGACGCCAGAGCTACAAAGTGGCAGCTTAGAAGGCATGCCCGACTTCCAAATCAATCCGACGGCGGCTGCCCTCCTCGGACTCCTTCACGAGGGGCCGATGACCGGTGGTCAGCTGATGGCGGCTGCCGAACGCCGCCTCGGGCCCTACTGGTCGATGACGCGGAGCCAGGTCTACCGCGAATTGCCCGTACTGGCCGAAATGGGGTACGTCCGCCTCGGCAAGCCGGGTCCCAGGTCCAGTCAGCCCTATGCCATCACCGCTTCTGGCAAGCGCGCGTTCAGCCGCTGGCTCGCGGAGTCGCCCGGCCGGGACGCTCTGCGCAATCCGATCGCGCTGCGGGTGGCTTTCGGTCAGCAGCACAGTGGTGAGCAGCTGGAGGTGCTCTACAGCACCGCCAATCAGTACCACTCCGAAGCCATGGCGATGGCCAAGGAGCAGGCCAAGGAGGCGAAGAAGAACGGTGATCCGTACGGCGCGGCCGCGCTGGAGTTCGCCGTCGCCTATCACAAGGCCGCTCTCACATGGCTCAAGGCTGTGCCGACGAGCTGATATACGACCTGCCCGGCCAGTTGACTGGCCGGGCGGCGTAGTCTTGGGTGTCGTGACCGCTGCCGACTTTCCTGAGCAACTCAAAGTCCTCGACGCCACCCTCCGCAACATCGAGACCGTCCTGGACGTGGACAAGCTGCGCCGCGACAAGGCCGACCTCGAGGAGCAGGCCTCAGCCCCGGACCTCTGGGACGACCAGGTTCGCGCGCAGGAGGTCAACAGCCGCCTCGCGTACGTCTCGGGAGAGATCTCCAAGCTGGAGCGCCTGCGCTCCCGTCTCGACGATGCCGGCCTCCTCCTCGAGATGGCCGAAGAAGCGAGTGACGCCGGCTCGATCACCGAGGTCGGCGACGAGCTCGTCACGTTGAGCAAGGCCATCGAGGAGATGGAGGTCCGCACCCTGCTCTCCGGTGAGTACGACTCCCGGGAGGCCCTGGTCGCGATCCGGGCCGGAGCGGGTGGTGTGGACGCCGCCGACTTCGCCGAGATGCTGATGCGGATGTACCTGCGCTGGGCGGAGCGGAAGGGTTACCCGACCGAGGTCTACGACACGTCGTACGCGGAAGAGGCCGGCCTCAAGTCCGCCACCTTCGCGGTCAAGGTGCCGTACGCCTACGGAACCCTGAGCGTCGAGTCCGGGACCCACCGCCTGGTCCGGATCAGCCCGTTCGACAACCAGGGCCGCCGGCAGACCAGCTTCGCCGGCATCGAGGTTATGCCCGTTGTGGAGCAGACCGACCACATCGACATTCCGGAAAACGAGATCCGGGTCGACGTGTACCGGTCGTCCGGCCCGGGTGGGCAGAGCGTCAACACCACCGACTCGGCGGTCCGCTTGACCCACATCCCGACCGGCATCGTGGCGTCCTGCCAGAACGAGAAGTCGCAGCTGCAGAACAAGGCGGCCGCCATGCGGGTGCTCCAGGCCCGTCTTCTGGAGCGCAAGCGCCAGGAAGAGGCTGCCAAGATGGCCGATCTGAGGCAGGACACCACCGGTTCGTGGGGCGACCAGATGCGTTCGTACGTCCTGCACCCGTACCAGATGGTGAAGGACCTGCGCACTGAGTTCGAGGTCGGTAACCCAACGAACGTCTTCGACGGCGACTTGGACGGCTTCATCGAGGCGGGCGTCCGGTGGCGCAAACAGAACCAGATGAGCGCCTAGCCCAATTTCGTCACTGAGCGCTACCTCGCCTGAACGCTGGGTCAGGCGAGGAGTGCCCGGTTCGGCTGTTACCGCAGGTGGCAAATATTCCGGCCCCCGGCGGACTTGGCGAATTCGTTACACCGCGTAGACTCCAGTCCCGTGATTCAGCTCGAGAACGTGACGAAGACGTATCCGAAGGCGTCTCGGCCGTCGTTGGACAATGTCAGCGTCGGGATCGAGAAGGGTGAGTTCGTCTTCTTCATCGGCCCCTCCGGTTCCGGTAAGTCGACGATCATCAAGTTGCTGCTGAAAGAGGTCGCTCCGACCAGCGGCAAAGTGGTGGTGAACGCCAAGGACGTGACCTCCCTGCGCTCGTGGAAGATCCCCCACTTCCGGCGTTCGATCGGTTGTGTCTTCCAGGACTTCCGCCTGCTGCCCAACCGCACCGCGTACGAGAACGTGGCGTTCGCCCTTGAGGTGATCGGCAAGACGAAAGCCGTCGCCCGGCGCGTCGTTCCCGAGGTGCTGGAACTGGTCGGCCTCGGCGGCAAGGAGCACCGTTACCCGCACGAGCTCTCCGGTGGAGAGCAGCAGCGAGTCGCGGTGGCCCGGGCGTTCGTGAACCGGCCGCTGATCCTGCTCGCCGACGAGCCCACCGGTAACCTCGACCCGGAT
Organism: Actinoplanes lutulentus; assembly: GCF_003259845.1. Lineage (GTDB taxonomy): Bacteria > Actinomycetota > Actinomycetes > Mycobacteriales > Micromonosporaceae > Actinoplanes > Actinoplanes lutulentus. Next base: position 274,114 of record NZ_QLMJ01000003.1, on the reverse strand, counting down.
ACCTCGATCGAGATCATGCGTCTTCTCGATCGGATCAACCGGACTGGCACGACCGTCGTGATGGTCACGCACGACTCCAACATCGTCAACCAGATGCGCCGGCGGGTCATCGAGATCGAAAGCGGACGGATCGTCCGTGACCAGGCCCGCGGTGTCTACGGATAGGCCCGGCTCCGTGCTCGTGCCGGCAGCTGACACAGCAAAACGCGGAGTCCTTGGAGGATCCCCCCGATGCGCGTGAAGTACGTCCTCAACGAGGTCTTGGTGGGCCTGTGGCGAAACGTCACGATGACGGTCGCCATGATCATCACCATGTCGGTCTCGTTGACCATGCTGGGCGCGAGCGTGCTCATGTACATGCAGGTCGACAGGATGAAGACCTTCTACTACGGCGAGATCGAGGTCTCGATCTTCCTGAACGACGACGTCGACGATGCACAACGGGCGGCGATCGATCAGGCGATCGACAGCAACCCGCTGGTCAAGGAGAAGACGTACGAGAACAAGGAGCAGGCCTTCGAGCGCTTCAAGGTGCTCTGGGAGGACTCTCCTGACTTCGTCAACTCGATCAGCGCGAGCAGCCTCCCCGAGTCGTACCGGGTGAAGCTGAGCGACCCCGAGCAGTACGCGGACTTCGCCAAGGAGATCGAGGGTCTGCCCGGGATCCGGCAGATCATCGACCAGAGAACCCTGCTCGACAAGGTCTTCAAGATCTTCAACTCGATCCAGGTGATGTCACTGGTCGTGGCGGCGGTGATGGCATTCGCCGCGTTGCTGCTGGTTGGCAACACCATCCAGGTGGCCGCTTACAGCAAGCGCCGAGAAGTCGCGGTGATGAAGCTGGTGGGCGCATCGAACTGGTTCATCCAGGCACCATTCGTCCTCGAGGCGGTGGTCGCCGGGTTGATCGGCTCGGTGCTGGGGTTCGTCGCCCTGTTCATCGGCAAGGTCGTGCTGCTCGACAACAAGCTGCAGGCCTTGACCACGATCCTGACGCCCATCCCGAACGGCAACGTGTGGCTCATGCTGCCGCTGCTCGCCGGAGTCGGCTCGCTGGTCAGCGCTGTCACCGCATGGGTCACCCTGCGGTTCTACCTCAAGGTCTAAGTAGTTCCCGCACGTAAAAGCACGAAAACGAGCTGAATTCGACGGCCGCGATCCCTGACGGGGTCGCGGCCGTCGGGCGATTTACGGCATTGCGGGCGATTGGTGGGGGTACGGTGACTCCCCGTGAGGTATCGCCGTTCTGCTGCTCTGCTCACCATTTGTCTGTGTCTGCTGGCTTTCTTCGAGGAGCCGGCCGCCGCTGATCGGGGTGACGACGCCGCCAGGGCGGTCCGCAAGGCCGAGGCGCTGCTGGAGAGTGCGAGCGTCACCGCCCGCGCCGCAGCCCGCCGCCTCGCCGCCGCCACCGCGTCGATGCCCGCCGCACAGCGCGCTGTCGCCACCACCCGGGGCGTCGTCGTCGCCACGAAGGTCGAGGCCAACACCGCCCGGCGGCAGGCCAACCGGGCCCGCGCCGAGTACCGCGAGGTCGCCGACTACTACACCAACGCGGCGGACCGGGTCAGCGAGGCCCGCTCCCGGGTCGACCGGATCGCCGCGACCAGTTACATGGGCAGCACCTTCTCCCGGGTCAACGTGCTCGTCACCGCCTCCGGACCACAGGACATGCTGGACCGGATGGGCTTCGTCGAGCAGCTCATGGACCACGAGCAGGCCGAAGTGCGTACCCTCGTGGGTGCTCGCAGGGACGCCCGCGCCGCGCATGACCGAGCCGGCGCCGCGAAGCGCGCCGCGGAGGAATTCGAGCGCGTCGCCCTCACCAAGCTGCGTGCCGCGCAAGCGGCGCAGACGGCCGCGGTCGAGGCCCGGCAGGCGATGTACCACCTGGTCCTCGCCCGGCAGACCGCGCTGCGCGCCGCACAGGCGCAACGGGTCACCGTGCTCGCGAACTACCGTGCCGCGCTCGCGACCGAGCGCAAGGTCCAAGCAGCGCTGCGCGGTTACGACAGCCGGACCGGTGGGGTGAAGGGTTACGGCGGCGGCCGGCTCACCATGCCGGTGCAGGGCTGGAAGAGCAGCGACTTCGGGAATCGGTACGACCCCTACTACCGGGTGTGGCAGCTGCACGCGGGTACCGACTTCGCGGCCGGATCGGGCACCGCGATCCGGGCCGCGGCCACCGGACGGGTCATCCAGGCCGGCTGGGCCGGTGGGTACGGCAACTACACGTGCATCAACCACGGGCAGCTCGGTGGATATGGGTTCACCACCTGTTACGGCCATCAGTCCCGGATGTACGTCCATCGCGGGTCCTACGTGCGCCGCGGCCAGGTGATCGGCCGGGTCGGCAGCACCGGGGCGTCCACCGGCGCACACCTGCACTTCGAGACCCGTTTCGGCGGGGTCCCGCGCAATCCGCTGCACTATCTGCCCGGCTGCCTCTGCTGAGGCTTTGCCGGGCGGGCCCGGGTAGGATTGATCGGTTCCACCATCGTCAATAGGGAGGGCCGACGTGCCGCGCGAACAAGGGCGTAAGCCGGTTGCCTCCAACCGCAAGGCGTACCACGACTACTCCATCCTCGAGACGTACGAGGCCGGGATGGTGCTGACCGGCACCGAGGTGAAATCGCTGCGTCTCGGGCGTGCCTCGCTGGTCGACGCGTTCGGCCACGAGAACCGCGGCGAGATCTTCCTGCACGGGCTGCACATCCCGGAGTACACGCAGGGCACCTGGACCAACCACGAGCCGCGCCGGGTCCGCAAGCTGCTGCTGAACCGCGAAGAGATCCACAAGGTGCTCAGCAAGCTGCGCGACGACGGTGTCACGCTGGTGCCGCTCTCGCTCTATTTCCAGAACGGCTACGCCAAGGTCGAGATCGGCGTCGCGAAGGGCAAGAAGAGCTACGACAAGCGGAACGACCTGGCCGCCCGGGACGCCCAGCGGGAGATCAACCGCGCGATGGGCCGCCGTGCCAAAGGCATGGACTGACGGGGTATCCTGCCCAGCCTGGTTCTGTTGATCTATCGCTTCCTGTCGTCCGCTGGCTCTGTCGCGCGAGGAGACCCGGTCGTTGTCCAAGCATGCCGAACGCCGGTTCACCCCGGCACGACTCATCCTCGGGTTGGCCGCTGCCGTACTGGTCGCTCTGGTCGGCTTGATCGTGGTCCGGTCCGGCGGCGGTGGTTCCGCCTCCGCCGCGGGTGACCCGTTACTCGTTCACCCGTCCGCCGGTGACCTTCAGGCGGTGGAGAACCACATTCCGCTGGACGAGCCGCTGACGACCGCGACGGCTGCGGCCGGCGCCTCGCCGTCGGCCTCGTCGGCTTCTGCCTCAGCCTCACCGTCGGCCTCGTCCAGCCGGTCGGCGGGCGCGTCAGTCTCGCCGTCGTCTCCGGCGGCTTCGCCCGCCGCCTCCGTGCCCGGTGCGCCGGCGCCCACCACGGCTGCGCCGACGCCGGAGAAGACGACAGTCCCGGCCGCTCCGAAGCCGACCAAGACCACGCCGGCGCCGGTCAACGATCTCGCCGTCACGTACTCCACCACCGCCACCTGGCGGGGCGGCTTCATCGCTTCGGTGCGGATCGAGAACGAGGCCTCCGCCAGCCGCGATTACTCCGTGACGATCAATTATCCGTCCGGCTCCGACGTGAAGGTCTACGGCGTCTGGAACACCCGGGCCAGCGGCGGCGGCGAGCAGGTCACCCTGAGCGGCACCCTCAACGCGGGCGCCGCGATCACCGCCGGATTCCAGGGCGGCAAGGACGGCGACCGCAACGTCAGATCACCAAGCTGCTCCGTCGGTGGCGGAACCTGTCGGGTGAGCTAAGATTGCCGGGTTGTGGAACACATGCCAGGGGGTGACTGGTTTCGACTTCGTACGTGGAGACAGGGGAAGCGAGCCGAGGAAGCCAACGTCGTCTCGAGAATCGGTCGTTGGAAACTTATAAGCGCCAAGGATAACTCCCGCGCTGACTTCGCCCTTGCCGCCTGAGGTAAGTAGCGAGTCTGTCGACCCGGGGTCGCCTTCGACCCGGTTTGTCGGCATAAGCTAGAAGGCTGGCCAAACGGTTCTAGTCGTGAGGACCGGGCGGCGAGATTAAACACGGCTGGGCCTGTCATGCCAACTCGCTCACGTGATTGGCAGGGCCGAGTAGAGACATAGTGAGCTGCGCTCGGAGAAGCCCTGACAAAGCAACGAAGGACCCGGGTTCGATTCCCGGCACCTCCACCAGTTGGAGGGTTACTTGAGCCCGCGAGCGGGCGAGAGTTCACCGGAAAGCGGCGGCACCGATGGTGCCGCCGCTTTCGTTTCTCACCACGCCGGCCAAGGCTGAGGTGGCGGTCGCGCTTTCTCGACGGCCGCCGCGAGCGCCTTACCATTTGACGATGATGAATGAGGGTCATCGACTGGACGCCGCCGTGGTCGAGGCGCTGACCGATCGGCGAGGTGTCTCTTCGGATCGGCCGTCGCCCGCTGATCGGGCGGTGCTGGCGACGTTTCTCGACGACCTGCTGGGCGAGTTGCCGTGGTGGAATCGGGCCTGGCGGGTCGCCGAGGTGGGAGCGGTGCTTCCCAGCTCGCCATCCCGGGGTCTGCGGCCCGGCGCCGTGCAGGTCGTCGAGGTGACCGTGCCCGGTTCCGTGACCGCGGACGCCGGCGAGGTGCAGGAGTTCTCGGCCCGGGTGAGGCTGCTGGAGAACCGGCTCCTCCGTTGGCAGATCAAGATCGGGGATCGGGTCATCGGGCCCGGATTCGCGCCGGCGGGCGAACCGGAGCCGCACCCCTTCGGCGCCGTGTTCCAGATGCTGGTGGAGATGCGCGGCCTGTCCTACCAAGACATGGCCATGCTGACCGGCCGGGCCATCTCGACGATCCGAGGGCTTCGGGCCGGATATCTGGCCCCCGAACGGGCGATGGTCGAAGAGGTGGCCCGGGCGCTGGACCTACCGGCGGCGAGTCTGGCCGCGATCGCCGGACTGGACCCGGCGGATCCGGGACGGGGATGAGACGCGTCCTCAGCGGGCGCTCACTCCCGTACCCTCAAGGCAGTTGAATCGGCAGTTTGATGCCCGCCAGGGCATCCTTGCAGGGGCAGGAACGCTCGGCAGGTAGCTTGACCACCGCGTCCAGCAGCACCTCACGCAGCCGGGCCGTGTTCTCGCCGAAGACCCGGAAGACCTCCTCGTGGGTGACGGCCTCGCCGCCCTCGACGCCCGCGTCCAGATCGGTCACCAGAGCGATCGCCGTGTAGCAGAGCTCCAGCTCGCGGGCCAGGACCGCTTCCGGGTGACCGGTCATGTTCACGATCGTGCCGCCGATCGCGGTGAACCAGCGGGACTCGGCGCGGGTGGAGAAGCGCGGTCCTTCCACGACCACCATGGTGCCGCCGTCGACGGCGTTCACCCGCGCGGCGGAATCCAGCACCGCGGCGCGGCCGGCCGGGCAGTACGGGTCGGCGAAGGAAACGTGCACCGCGCCCTGGTCGTAGAAGGTCTGCTCGCGGCCGCTGGTCCGGTCGATCAGCTGGTCCGGCACCACGAACGTGCCCGGGCCGAGCTCCGGGCGAAGCCCGCCGACCGCGCACGGGGCGACGATCTGGCGTACGCCGAGCGAGCGCAGCGCCCACAGGTTGGCACGGTACGGAATCTTGTGCGGCGGAAACCGGTGGTCACGCCCGTGCCGCGGCAGGAACGCCACCCGGCGCCCGCCCACCTCGGCGATCGTGACCTTGTCGGAGGGCGCGCCGTACGGCGTTGTCACCTCGAACTCCGTGGCGTTGTCGAGGAGCGCGTACAGCCCCGATCCGCCGATGACACCGATCTCTGCTGCCGTAGGTGGCGGGTTCATGTCCAGACCTTATCCGTGGCCGGAAACGCAAGCTAATGTGCGAGTCATGGCTACGTCGAGCGGACGGCGGGATCACGTGTTCGGTGAAGGGCAGCGGGTGGGAGGCCGGTCTGTGGAGTCGATGACCGGTCAGTTGCTTGTTGCCACGCCCACCCTGAAAGACCCGAACTTCGACCGTACGGTCGTGCTGCTGGTCGCCCACGAGACCGGCGGCGCCCTCGGCGTCGTCCTCAACCGGGCGACCGAGGTGCCGGTCGCCGAGGTGCTCGGCAATTGGGGTGAGCTCGCCGGTGACCCCGCTGTGCTCTTCGAGGGCGGCCCGGTCCAGCCCGAGTCGGCCATCTGCCTGGCGCGTACCCGTCCCGAGGTGAAAAAGCGCGTGACCGGCTTCCACACGGTCAGCGGATCCCTCGGCACCCTCGACCTCTCCGCCGACCCGGACCGGATGCGCGAGAACGTCGCCGGCATCCGCGTCTTCGCCGGCTATTCCGGCTGGTCAGCCGGCCAGCTCGAAGAAGAGATCGCCGCCGGCTCCTGGTTCGTCTTCGACGCGCTCCCCGGCGACCCCTTCGTCGAACGCCCCGACGACCTCTGGGCCATGGTCCTGAAACGCCAGGGCGACATCCTCGCAGCGGTCGCCCATTTCCCACCGGACCCAGCCCTCAACTGAGGGGGTGGCTGAAGCCTCGCCCGAAGGTTGTGTAGTATTTCCACCGTGCCCGGGGGAAACGCCGGGGACACCGCAAGGGGCTGTGGCGCAGCTGGTAGCGCACCACACTGGCAGTGTGGGGGTCAGGGGTTCGAGTCCCCTCAGCTCCACTCCGAGCGGTTGGGCGGTCTGTGTTCGCGAGTGCGCGAACATCGGCCGCCCTTCGTCATTTCTGCTCCGGGGGCCGAGCCCCCGGAAACCCCGCGTTGCGATGGTCACCCTTCGCGCTTCTGCGCCGGCTTCATTTCCGGTACGCGTAAAGCGAAGGCTGGGCCTGGTTGGTCGGGGTGCCAGCCCTGGTCCTGGGCCTGCCGGACCATCGTGGCTACCAGGGCTGGGACGGTGGCTGTGCCGATCCAGTCGCCGGGGGTGCCGCCGACGGTGGCCAGGAGGATGGCGCCTCGGCGGTCGGCTCGCTCCACGGCGAAGGAGAGCGGGGACGGGTGGGATGGGCGTTTGCGGACGCGCCAGCGGTAAACGACACCGTCCACCGTGATCAAGCGATTCAGCACAGCCATACGTCGATCCATGCCCCGCCGGGCGGTACGGCAATCCGGCCGCGGGTCAGGAGGCTTCCTCCAGGTCCTTCTTCAGCTCGTCCAGGTCGACCGTCTCGGATGAGGTGATGAAGGCGTTCAGGGCCAGCGTCACCGATGCCGCGGTGCTGCTCTCGATCGTCAGGGAGGCGCTCTCGATCAGCACCGCGCGTGGCTGCGTGTTCTGCAACTGCTTGAGGAACTTGCTCAGGTTCGTCGTCTTGCCGGACGCGTTGAGCGTGATCGGCAGCTCGGTGACCGTGCCGGCGTCGTCGGAGGTCTCCGGCTCGGCGGCGCTGTAACCGCTGACGTCGACGTCGAGCTTGGTGCCGAGGGCCTGCAGCTCGCGCAGGAACGCCGGAATGCTGTTGTTGTTGCTGCTCTGCGGCAGGGCGGCCTGGTACGTGGCCAGCTCGGTCATGTACTGGTCGAGGTTCTCGGCGCGCTTCTGCTGCTGCGAGTACTTGCTCTTCAGCGTGCTCACCTGGGCCGCGATGGTGCCGGCCTGCTCACGCTCGCCGTCCGCTTCGGCGTACTTCGGCTTGATCAGGATGAACCAGCTGGCGATGATCAGGACGGCGATCAGCGAGAGCCCGCCGATGAGCCAGATGCTGTCGATGCGACGCGCGGTCATCACTTTCCTCCGCTCGGGCAGACGTGGTCGGAGTCCACGAGGCGGCCGCAGAGCGCGTCCTCGGTGATGGTCACGGTGATGCTGAAGGAGACCTTGCCGTTGTTGCCGGCGATGCTGCTGACGAACGGGTTCGAGACGTCCTCCAGGTCGCTGAGCGCGTCCACGTACGCCGCGACGACCTTCTTGTTCTTGGCGGAACCGGTCACGGTCAGGCTGCCGACCTCACCGGCGACGCTGGTGTCGCTGTTCGCGCTGTCGAGCGACCCGGTGATCTCGCCGACCGTCACGTCCACGTCGTCGGCCCGGTCCCGGATCAGGTCCAGCATGTTCGCCCAGGAGAGGTCGTTCGCGAGTGCGGCCTTGAGTTCGTTGGCGAGCAGGGTGGTGCCGTTCTCGACCTTGATGAGGCCCTGCACCTCGGGGTCCTTCTGCTGGGCCCGCTGCGCGTCGGTGAGCTGGGCGAAGGCGTCGTTGTTCTCGGTACGCGCGGCGTCCAGGTCCTGCACGGCGAGCCAGTACCAGCCGCCGAGCAGGGCGAGCACGACCGTCAGCGAGACCAGGACGAACCCGCGGGTACGCCGGGCGCGCCGGCCGTCCCGGATCTCCGGCGGCAGCAGGTCGGCGCGGATGCTCAGCACCCGGGCCGCCTGCGCGGGGGAGACCGAGGGGTCGAGCGGCATCAGGACCGTGGTCATCGCGACGCTCCCAGGGTGAGGCCGATCGACACCGCCGCCGACGGCACGAAACTGTCGAATCCGCGTTCGCGGGCCTTCCGGGTGTCACGCAGGCGGGCCGTCGAGTCCGCGTACATCACCGCGACGCCGAGCTGCTCCTGGAGGTGCTCGGCGAGGCCGGGCATCAGTGCGCTGCCGCCGCAGAGCGACACCCGGGTGACCTGCTTCTGCCGCTCGCCGGAAGCGAGATAGGTGAAGGAACTGCGCAGCTCGCTGGCGAGCGGCCGGACCGCGTCGGTGAGCGCCGCGACGGTGTCCGGGTTGCCGTCGCCGTGCAGCCCGTTGCGGCACTTGATCGCCTCGGCCTCGGCCGTGTCGACACCCAGCCGGGTCGCGATGCTCTCGGTCACCTCGGTGCCACCGCGGGGGAGGGTACGCACGAAGATCGGCTCCCCGTCCGCATGCACCACGACGCTGGTGATGTTGGCGCCGATGTCGACGATCGCCTCGACCTGCGCGTCCAGCCGGGACGCGGACCGCAGCAGCGCGAACGAGGCCAGGTCGACGCCGGTGACCTGGAGGCCGGCCTTCTCCACGGACTGCACCATGGTCACCACGGAGTCCTTCGGCATGGCGATCAGCAGGCCGCGGACGGTCGGGTTGTCGCCGGGCTCCTCCAGCGGGAGGAAGTCCAGCAGCGAGCGCTCGACCGCGAGCGGCAGAGCCTCCTTGACCTGGAACGGCAGGGCCTGCTTCATCTGGTTGGCCGGCAGGTTGGCGATCGACATCTCACGGACCACCAGCTGCGGGTTGGTGACGCCGATGGCGACCTTCTTGGTGCCGAACCGGCAGGCGGCCCAGAGCTGCTTCAACGCCGCCGTGACGGCGATCGGGTCCTGGATGACGCCGCCGGTGACGGTGCCGGGCGGGAGCGGGAACTGCCCGAAATTGATCAGGGTGTAGTCGTCTTTGGAGCGGCGTACCTCGACCGCCCGGATAGAGGACGAGCCGATGTCGAGCCCGATCGGTGTTGCGCCGGCCATCGGCCTTCCTTCCTATCAGCGGTCAGAGCGTGGGTGCCACGAGCAGGTTGCTGTACCAGTCGCCGAGCGGCGTCGCCGCGAAGACCGCGAGGAACGCGCCGGCCAGCATGTACGGGCCGAACGGGATCTTGCTCTTGCGGCTGGCGAGCTTGAGTGCGAGCAGGACCGCGCCGACCAGCCCGCCGAGCAGGAAGCCGGCGAACGCGCCGATCGCGACCGCGCCCCAGCCGAGCCAGCCGAGATAGAAGCCGAGCAGCGGCGCGAGCTTCACATCACCGCCGCCCATCCCCCAGAAGGAGATGACCAGGTAGAAGACGTAGAGCGCGACGGCTGCCACGAGGCCCCGGATGACCGCGCTCAGATCACCGGCGGCCAGCGAGACCGGCACCAGAAGGGCGACGGCCACCGCGTACGAAGGGAGGACGATCTTGTCGGGCAGTCGCATGACGTCCAGGTCGATGAGCGCCAGGGCGATCGCGACGGCCGCGAGATAGAGGTAGGCGGGTAGTTCCCAGGACCAGCCGAACCGGGCGCCGACCGCCACGAACAGGGCGGCCGTCCCGGCCTCGACCAGGGGGTACCGGACGCTGATCGGGGTGCGGCAGTCCGCGCACCGGCCGCGCAGCAGCAGCCAGCCGAGCACCGGGACGTTGTGCCGCGGGCGTACCGCGCTGTCGCAGTGCGGGCAGTGCGAGCCGGGCCGTACCAGCGACTCGCCGCGAGGAACCCGGTAGATCACCACGTTGAGGAACGAGCCGACCGCAAGACCGAGCACGCCGGCCAGGCAGAACAGCAGCACCGTCTCCGTCATGTCGTTCCTATCGGCTCGCGGCGGGGTTCCCTGCGGTGCCTTCGGTCCCGGGCGCGATGCCCGGGACCGAAGTGGCGAATCAGGCGGTCTTGCAGGTGGTCAGCGAGAGCGTGCCGCTGACGGTCTTGACGGAGCCACCGGTGGAGCTGTCGTAGAGGTACCACTTGCCGCTGCCGCCGGTGTTGTTCGCGCAGAGCAGGTAGGCGGTGGTGCCGTTCGGGACGTAGGCCAGCTGGGTCTTGTCAGAGAGCGTGATGGTGGCCTTGGTGCCGGTGCCGATGGCCGGCAGGTCCAGCGAAGTGGCAGCGGTGGCGCTGGCCTTGTCGGTCGGGTACGCGTTGCCGTTGTTCGTGTAGAACTGCTCCACCGCGCTGATCGCGCCGCGCACGTCGGACTGTGCCGACTTGTCGGCCGCACCCTGGCGGTAGTTCAGGTAGACCGGGACCGCGATGGCGACGAGGACACCGATGATGACCACGACCACGAGGAGCTCGATCAGGGTGAAGCCTTCGTCGGCCTTCTTGGCGCGGAGCTTGGCGATGACGTCCTGCATTCGGGGTGCCTCCAGGGCATGAGGGTGGGGCGGGGAAGGTGGTGCGAAACCGGCAGTCGGGAGCCGCCGGGAATGCTGAGGATCAGCTCGTCTGGATGTTCTGGTAAATCGTGAACATCGGCAGGTAGAGGCAGACGACCATGCCGCCGACCACGGCGCCCATGACGAGCACCATGATGGGTTCGATCGACGCCGTCAGTGATTCGGCTGCCTCGTCGACCTCTCTGTCGTAGAAGTCGGCAACCTTGTCCAGCATCTGACTGATTTGGCCGCTTTCTTCACCGACTTCGATCATCTGTGTGACCATTTCGGGAAAGATTTTGTGGTTGCGCAGGGCCGAGGACATCGGCTGACCGTCACGGACGGTGGCCTGGACGTCTTTCATGGCGACGTTGATGACCTCGTTGCCGGTGGTCTCGCCGACCACCGACAGCGCCTGCATGACCGGGACGCCGACGTTGAGCAGAAGCCCCAGGTTGCGGGAGAACCGGCTCATCGCCAGCTTGCGCAGCAGCGACCCGAAGACCGGCATGCGCAGCTTGATTCCGTCGACCTTGTACCGGAAATCGGCGCTCGCCCGCATCTGGCGCTTGTACGCGAAGCTGGTTCCCGCGCCGATGCCGATGACGAGCGGGCCGATCCAGCCCATGTTGTGGCTGGTCGTCACGAGGAACTGGGTGATTCCGGGCAGCTCGCCGCCGAGGTTCTTGAACATCGCCTCGAAGATCGGAACGATGAAGACGAGAACCGCGGCGATCATGACGAAGGTGAAGCCGAGCACGATCGCCGGGTAGGTCAGCGCGCCTTTGATCTTGCCGCGGAGCGCGGTGTCCTTCTCCAGGCTCTGTGCGATCTGTTCGAGAGCCTTGTCGATCATGCCGCCGGTCTCGCCGGCCCGGATCATGGCGATCATCAGGCGTGGGAAGACCCGATCGTGCTTGGCCATCGAGACGGAGAGTCCCGAACCGCTGGCGACGTCGGTACGAACCTCGGCGATCGCCTTCTTCAGCGGTGGCGAGGACGTCTGCTCCTCAAGGATCGACAGCGAACGCAGCAGCGACATGCCGGACGCGGTCATCGTGGCGAACTGCCGGGCGAAGACCGCGACGTCCTTGATCTTGACCCGGTTGCCGAAGCCAGGGATCTTGACCTCGCGCTGCATGCCCTGGCCCGCTTCGGTCAGCCCGAGCGGAACCTCGCCACGCTGGCGCAGCATGTGTGTGGCGGCGGCCTCGTTGGGCGCCTCGATCGTGCCCTTGGATTTCTTTCCCTGGGCGTCGATCGTGTTGTAGTTCCAGACCTTGGTGGCCGGCATCTGATCACGCCCGTCCCACGAGCCGTTTGAGCTCGTCCGGTGAGTGGCTGATCTCCAGCGCGGTCGTCAGGCTGATCGAGCCCTCCCGGACCTTCTCGGCCAGGTGCTGATCGAAGGCGAGCATGCCCTCGCTGGCACCGGCCTGCATGAAGGACGGGATCTGGTGCGACTTGCCCTCACGGATCAGGCTCCGGATGGCGGGGGTCGCGGTCAGGATCTCGGCGATCACGACGCGTCCTTTTCCGTCGGCCTTCGGCGCCAGCGCCTGGGTGATCACGCCCTGGAGGCTGGCTGCCAGCTGGGCGCGGATCTGGAGTTGCTGGTGCGGCGGGAAGATGTCGATGACACGGTCGATGGTCTGTGTGGCGCTCTGCGTGTGCAGCGTCGCCAGCACGAGGTGACCGGTCTCCGCGGCGGTCAGCGCGGTCGCGGTCGTCTCCAGGTCACGCAGCTCGCCAACCAGGATGATGTCCGGGTCCTGCCGCAGCGCGTGCTTGAGCGCACTGGCGAAGTTGTCGGTGTCGGTGCCCACCTCGCGCTGATTGACCACGCTGCGCTTGTGCGGGTGCAGGAACTCGATCGGGTCCTCGATCGTGATGATGTGGTCGGCCCGGGTGCGGTTCGCCAGATCGAGAAGCGAGGCCAGGGTCGTGGTCTTGCCGGAGCCGGTCGGGCCGGTGACCAGCACCAGGCCACGCGGCAGATGCGCGAACCGGGACACCGACTCCGGCATGCCCAGCTCGTCCAGCGGCTTGATCTTGTGCGGGATGGCCCGGAAGACCGCGCCGCAGGAGGTTCGCTGCCGGTAGAGGTTGCCGCGGAAACGGGAGACGCCCACGATGCTGTGCGCGAAGTCCATCTCCTGCACACGCAGGAAGGTCTCCCATTGCTCCGGCGAGACCGCCGCGTGGGCCAGAAGCTCGGTGTCCGAGGCGTTGAGCTTGCCGTAACCGGGAACCGGCCGCAGCGAGCCGTCGACCCGCATCATCGGCGGTGAGCCGACGGTCAGGTGCAGGTCGGAGCCACGAGATTCCACCAGAGTGACGAGCAACTGGTCGAGCACGTCCAGATCGTCCGAGGTGGCGGCCGTGTCCGGCTGCCGAACCTGCTCGATCGTGTCCATTTCCCGCTCCGGTCCTTTCCTCGTCCCGACGACCCGGCGTCCCGATGACCCGTCGTCCCGACGACATTTGATTCGGCACCGAAGGGACGGTGTTTAGTACCGATCAGGTGCGGCGCCGCGTCAGATGGCGACCCGGGACACTTCCCGGATCGAGGTGAGCCCGCCGGCGGCCTTGGCCAGGCCGTCGGCCCGCAGTTCGTACATGCCTTGTTCGAGGGCGACCTCGCGGATCTCGCCGGTCGAGGCCCGTTTGATGGTCAACGACTCGATCTCCGCGCTGATCGGCATGACCTCGTGCACCGCGATCCGGCCCTTGTAACCGGTGTTCGCGCAGTTGCGGCAGCCCACCGGCCGGTACAGCACCTGTGGGAACGCCAGGTCCTCCAGCGGCCAGTTGGCGCCGACGATCTCCTCTTCGGTCGGTGCGTACGCCTCCTTGCACCAGTCGCAGATCCGCCGGGCGAGCCGCTGTGCCAGCACGCAGTCCAGCGAGGAGCCGACCAGGAACGGCTCGATGCCCATCTCGGTGAGCCGGGTGACAGCGCCGGGGGCGTCGTTGGTGTGCAGCGTGGAGAGCAGGAGGTGACCGGTGAGCGCGGCCTCGACCGCGATCTGCGCGGTGGCGCCATCCCGGATCTCACCGATCAGCACCACGTCCGGGTCGGTACGCAGAATCGCCGGCAGCACCGCCGCGAAGGTAAGCCCGGCCTTCGCGTTGACCTGGACCTGGTTCACGCCGCGCAGCCGGTACTCGACCGGGTCCTCGACCGTGATCACGTTGACCTCCGGCCGACTGATCTTGCCGAGGGTGGCGTACAGCGTGGTGGACTTGCCGGAACCGGTCGGGCCGGTGACCAGGACCATCCCGTGCGGTTTGGTGAAGGACGCGCTGAACCGGTCCAGGTTGTGCTGGGTGAAGCCGAGTTTTGCCAGGTCGAGGTCGATGCCGCCGGTGTCCAGGACACGGAGCACGATCTTCTCGCCCCAGACCGTGGGCAGCGTCGCGGTACGCAGGTCGACCGTCCGATCCCGGATGAGCGCGCTGATCCGGCCGTTCTGCGGCAGCCGCTTCTCGGTGATGTCGACACCCGACATGATCTTGATGCGGGACGTGAGGGCGGCCATCACGCCGCGCGGCACCACGTCCAGCTCGTGCAGTACGCCGTCGATCCGGTACCGCACCCGCATGTCGTCCTCGGTCGGCTCCAGGTGCAGGTCGGAGGCGCGGTTCATGACGGCCTGCTCGATCAGGCTGTTCACGTACCGGACGATCGGGGCGTCGTCGGCGCTGGTCGCCTGGGCCGACATGCCGGAGGATTCCTCAGCGTCGTCGGCCAGATCGGCGAGGTCGGCGCCCTCGCGCTGGAGGCGTTCGATGATCCGCCGGACCTCGCTGCGGGCCACCACGACCGGGCGGATGGTCATGCCGGTCGCCGCGCGGACGTCATCGAGGGCCACCACGTCGGCCGGGTCGGTCACGCCGACGACCAGCTCGCCGTCGTTGATGGCGAGGCCGAGCACCCGGTGCCGGAGCACCACCGGCAGCGGGATCCGCTTGAGCGCGGTCGGATCGGGGGTGAAACCGACCAGGTCCAGGGTGTTGATGCCGAACGCGGCGGCGGCCGCCTGGGTCAGCTGCTCCTCGGTAACCACCTGGTCGTTGATCAGGACGGCACGCACGGACCGCCCGCTGCGCTGCGCCTCTTCAGATGCCGCGTCGATCGCGTGAGCGTCGACACCGATCTGCTTGAGGGCATCGAGCAACGGGCGGAACGTCTGATCCATGGAGTCCTCAGCGGAGCGCGGCACAGGTCCTGTATCGGACCCATCGGGCGATCAGCCATGGAACTGAGCCGTAGGGAGATCAGCCGGTGTGCCGGAATGTCCTCCGGTACGCCGAAGGCGCCACCCCGATCGTGGCGTGCAGATGCTGCCGGAGCGCGGTGGCGCTGCCCAGGCCGGCCCGCCGGGCGACCGCGTCGACGCCGAGGTCGGTCGATTCGAGCAGGATCCGCGCGTGCTCCACCCGCTGCCGCAGCAGCCACTGCCGGGGACTCAGCCCGGTCTCATCGCGGAATCGGCGGGTGAACGTGCGCACGCTCATCCTCGCGTGTCCCGCCATCTCCTCCAGGCTCACCGGTTCCGCCAGCCGCTCCAGCACCCAGGTCCGGGTCGCCTCGGTGCCGGCGCCGCCGGCGGCCGGCACCGGACGCTCGATGAACTGCGCCTGCCCGCCGTCCCGCCACGGCGGGACGACGCAGCGGCGGGCCACCCGGTTCGCCACGTCAGCGCCGTGATCGGTACGCACGATGTGCAGGCACAGATCCACCCCGGCACCCACCCCGGCCGACGTCAGCACGTTGCCGTCGTCCACGAAGAGCACGTCGAAGTCCCAGTCGACCTGCGGATAGAGCCCGCCGATCCGCTTGGCCCACGCCCAGTGGGTGGCGGCCGGCCGCCCGTCGAGCAGCCCGGCGGCGGCCAGCACCGAGGCGGCCGTGCAGATCGAGACGATCCGAGCCCCACGCGCGGACGCGGCCAAGAGCACGTCCCGCACGGGGGAGGGCAGCGTCCCGTCGGTGACCGGGCCACCGCTGTGAATCCCCGGCACGATCACTGTGTCGGCCCGGGCCAGTGAATCCAGGCCGAATTCCGGGATGACCGTGAACCCCGCCTCGGTCCGCACCGGCCCGGCGCCGCAGACGATCACTTCGTAGAGGCGGTTGCCGTCCTCGTCCCGGGCGGTCAGGAAGATCTGGGTCGGCACCCCCAGGTCGAAGGGGACCAGACCGTCGCAGACCAAGATGCCGATCACATGCGCCATGGCTCGATTCTTACGCATCATGGCCTCCCGGCCACTCGTCTCCGTGTTGGAAAACAAGCAGGATCTGTGTCGTGAGACGAATCCATCCCGCCTGGGCCGTGGCCGCGGTGACCTTCATCGCGCTGATCGGCGCCGCCGGCTTCCGCGCCACCCCGTCGGTCCTGCTGCAGCCGCTGCACGACGAGTTCGGCTGGTCGCTCGGCACCATCTCGGCCGCCGTGTCGGTGAACCTGCTGCTCTACGGCCTGACCGCGCCGTTCGCCGCGGCCCTGATGGACAAGTTCGGCATCCGCCGGGTCGCCATGGCCGCGCTGTTCCTGGTCTCGCTGGGCTCCTTCCTGACCCTGTGGATGTCGCACAGCTGGCAGCTCATCCTCTGCTGGGGTGTGCTGGTCGGTCTCGGTACCGGGTCGCTCGCCCTCGGGTTCGTCGCCACCATCACCGGCCGCTGGTTCGTGAAGCACCGCGGCCTGGTCACCGGAGTGCTCACGGCGGGCGGCGCCACCGGCAACCTGATCTTCCTGCCGGTGCTTTCCCGGATCGCGGTGTCCGACGGCTGGCGTACCGCCGCGCTGACGGTCTCGATCGCGGCGCTTCTCGTCGTGCCGCTGATCTTCTGGCGTCTGCGGGATCACCCGGCCGACCTGGGCGTGAGCGCTCTGGGCGGCACCTTCACCGAACGGCCGGCCCGTAACACCGGCGGTGCTGCACGCAACGCCCTGCGCGGCCTGCGTGACGCCGCGAAGACGCGGGCGTTCTGGCTGCTCGCCGGCGGTTTCGCGATCTGTGGGGCGACCACCAACGGTCTGGTCGGCACGCACTTCATCCCGGCGGCGCACGACCACGGGATGCCGCAGACCACGGCGGCGAGCCTGCTGGCGCTGGTCGGGCTCTTCGACATCGCCGGGACCATCGCGTCCGGCTGGCTGACCGACCGGGTGGACAGCCGGATCCTGCTCGGCGGCTATTACTTCCTGCGCGGGCTGTCGCTGCTGGTGCTGCCGTCCATCCTGGCCGCCACCGCGCACCCGAGCATGCTGGTCTTCATCCTCTTTTACGGCCTGGATTGGGTGGCCACCGTGCCGCCGACCGTGACGCTGTGCCGGGAGTACTTCGGCGCGGCCGGTCCGATCGTCTTCGGCTGGGTCTTCGCCTCGCACCAGTTCGGCGCGGCGATCGCCGCGACCGCCGCCGGCCTGGTCCGCGACCAGCTCGGCACCTACACGGCAGCGTGGTACGGCGCCGGCGCCCTGGCCATCGGAGCTTCGATCCTGAGTTTGATGCTCTTCGCGGGTAAGAAGATCAAGACGATGTCACCCGAGCTCGGGCTGACAACGCTCAAGGCGTGACCTGGACGACCTCCAGCAGGCCGCTCAGCACCAGGATCTGCCGCACGTTGACGCTCGGCCGGGTGAGCCGGAACGCGATCGCCTTGTCCCGGGCGCGCTGAAATCCGGAGATCAGCGCGCCCAGCCCGGTCGAGTCGATGAACGCGACACCGGCCATGTCCACCACGATCTCCTGCGGACGGCTCGCGACCGCCTCGCCCAGGATGACCCGCAGTTGCTCCACGGTCAGGATGTCGATCTCGCCCTGCAACGACACGGTCGCCGTGCCATCGACGACATCCAGGCTCGTCACGATCTCATCGGTCACGGGGGGACCTTCCGTTCCGGGCGGGTGCCCGCTTTGCGTTGGCGGGGGTTCCACGTACGGTAATCGGCATCACCAACACGTGAGGAGCACAGTGTGCCGATCCGTGGCGGTCTGCCGCCGCGCAACCCCCGCTTCGTGGGCCGGGAGGAGTTGCTGACCCGGGTGCGTGGCCTGCTCGGCAACGGTCCGGTGGTGTTGCTGCCGAGCCCGGACCACCAACTCGGCGGTACTGGGCGTACCCAGTTGGCTGTGGAGTATGCCTACCGGCACGCCGACAGTTACGACCTGGTCTGGTGGATCCCCGCCGAGCAGAACGCCGGGATGCGCGCCGCCCTCGCCGGCCTGGCGCAGCGCCTGGGTGTGCCCGAGGCCCGCGATCTCAACCGGACGCTCGGCGCTGTCCGCGACGCGCTGAGCCGGGGGGAGCCGTACCGCAACTGGCTGGTCGTCTTCGAGAACGCGAACCGGCCCGAGGACATCATGCCGTACCTGCCCAGCGGGGCCGGGCATGTGCTGGTGACCAGCCGCAACCCGCGCTGGACGGCCGAGGTGGCGCAGGCGATGCCGGTGCCGATCTTCGACCGGTCGGACAGTGTGGACCTGCTGCGGGCCCGGGCGCCGGAACTGTCCGCGTCCGATGCCGACCTGCTGGCGTCCCGTCTGGACGACGTGCCGATGGCCCTCGACCTGGCCTCGGCTGTTCGCGACGCCGCGGGCTGGCCGCTCGCCGATTACCTGCGACGGTACGACGAACGCGCCGCCGAGCTGGCCTTCCCCACCCCGATCCGGGTCGCCTGGGGACTGGCCGCCGAGGCGCTGGGTGAGAACGCGCCGGCCGACCGGATCCTGCTGGAGCTCTGCACGTTCCTGGCCAGCGCGCCGATCTCGTGGCGGCTGCTCTGGGCGGCACGCACCCTGCCGCTGGAGGGCGAGCTGTCCCGGACGGTCCGGGTCGAGCGCCGGCTGCGCGCCGCGATGCGCCGGATCGGCCGTTACGGTCTGGCCGATCTGGACCCGGCCGGCGAGAGCCTCACCGTGCACCCGCTGGTCCGGGGCATGTTCGGCCAGGAGCTCACCTCGGAACGGCACGCGGCGCTGCTGCGTACGGTCCGGGGGATGCTGGCCGCTGCCGACCCGGGGGACCCGGACAACCCGGCCGGCTGGTACCGGTACGCCGAACTGGCCCCGCATCTGATCCACTCCGACCTGCTGGGCGGCGACGCCGAAGAGGTACGCCAGCTCGTCATCAACTGCATCCGGTTCCATTTCGCCCGGGGTGACTACGACTCCAGCCGTGACCTCGCGAGCTCGGCGGTGGCCCGCTGGCGCGACGGGCTCGGCGAGACGGCGGAGCAGACGCTGCTGGCCGCGTTCCACCTGGCGAACGCGTTGCGGGCGGTGGGCCGCACGGCCGACGCCCGCAATCTGAACCTGCAGACGTTGCGTACCCAGCGGGAGGTCTTCGGCGCCGACGACGAGGCGACGCTTGCCACCGCGAACAGCGTCGGCGGCGACCTGCGGATGCAGGGCCACTTCGGGCAGGCCCGGCAGCTCGACGCGGACAACCTGGTGCGTTACCGGCGGCTGTTCGGCGAGAGCTTCCCGACCGCGCTGCGCTGCGCCAACAACCTCGCGGCCGACCTGCGGCTGCTCGGCGACTTCCGGGGCGCCCGGGCGCTCGACGAGCAGACCCTGCGGCACCGCCAGGCGATCTTCGTTGACGGGCATCCGGAGACGCTGTCGTCGCGGACCGGTCTCGCCTTCGACCTGTACGGCCTCGGCGATTACGCCGGCGCGGCCGAACTGCTCGCCGGTGAGCCGGCCGGCCGGGTGCCGGCCGATCACCCATTCGCGCTCTGGGCCGGCCGGTTCGCCGCGATGGCGGCCCGCCGCCGCGGTGAGCCGGAGGCCCGCGAGCTGGCCGCGGCGAACTTCGCGGCCTGCCGGCAGCGGTTCGGCGATCTGAGCGTGGACACGCTCGCGGCCGGGGTCTCGCTGGCGCACTGCGCCCGTGCCGAGGGTGATCTCGCCGGGGCGCACGAGCTGCTGGAACGCGCCGTGATCCGCTATCACGCGGTGCTCGGTGACGAGCACCCGTTCACCCTGGCCGCCTCGGCCGGGCTGGCCGCCGTGGTCCGCGCCGGCGGCCGGTACGCCGAAGCCCGCACCATCGACCAGGAGGTGCTCGGTGGCCTGCGCCGCAGTGTCGGCGCCGACCACCCGTTCACGCTGAGCTGTGCGAACGGCCTGGCCGGCGACCTGGCCGCGGTGGGGGAGGCGCAGCCGGCCCGCGAGCTGGCCGCCGACACGCTGCGCCGGTCCCGGGCGGTTCGCGGCCCGGACCACCCGGACACGGTGGCCTGCGCGTGGAACCTGGCTCTCGGCGACGGCGACGAGGGATCACAGCAGCAGGCCTTGGACGAGCTGCGGAAAGTGTTCGGCGACGGCCATCCGGTGTTCCGGAGGACCGCCGCCGGCGAGCGGCTGGAGACCGATATCGATCTCCCGCCTCTCTAAGCGATCGCCTTGAAAACCTCAACAGCCTGACGGTCCAGCAACTCGGTCACGTCGGCCGCCGGCATCGGCCGGGCGAAGTGGTAACCCTGCGCCCGTCCCGCGCCCAGCTCCCGCAGCCACGCCGCCGTCGCCGCGTCCTCGACGCCCTCGGCGACCGGCGCCAGGTTGAAGGTCCGGGCGATGTGCAGCACGGCCTCGGCCACCGACGCCCCGCCGCTGGCCGGCATGGCCTGGACGAACGAGCGGTCGATCTTGACGACGTCCACCGGCAGGGTGCTGAGGTGGCTCAGCGAGGAGAAACCGGTGCCGAAGTCGTCGAGGGCGAGCCGGACACCGAGCGCCTTGAGCGCGCCGAGCACCCGCGCCGACTCCTCCAGGTCGGTGAGCGCCACCGACTCGGTGAGTTCGAGGACCAGGTCCTGCGGGGGCAGGCCGGTACGGTCGAGAACCGCCTGCACCTCGTCGATCAGCCGTGGGTTGCCGAGCTGCGACGCGGACAGGTTCACGTTGAGCTCGAACCCGGGGAACCGGTTCTGCCAGGTGATCGCCTGCCGGCAGGACTCCTCCAGGACCCAGCCGCCGATCCGGGGGAGCAGGCCGAGTGACTCGGCGAGGTCGAGGAACTGGGCCGGCGCCATCAGGCCGTGCTCCGGGTGCCGCCAGCGGATCAGGGCCTCCACGCCGACGGTCTGCTCGCCGCCGTCCAGGTCGACGATCGGCTGGTAGTAGACCTCGAACTCGCCGGCGTCCAGCCCGCGCATCAGGTCGGCCTCGGCCCGGCGGCGGGTCTCGGCCGCGGCGAAGAGCACCGGGTCGAACCGGCGGGCCAGGCCGCCGCCCTCCTGCTTGGCCCGGTACAGCGCCTGGTCGGCGCGGCCCAGCACGGAGTCCAGCCGGTCGCCGTCGCGGGCGACGGCCACACCGGCGCTGACCCGGACGCTCATCGGGATGCCGGCCACGCTGAGCGGCCGGTGCAGCTCGGCCAGGACGCGCTCGGCGACCGCGAGAGCCGCCTGCTCGTCCTCGACGCCGGGCAGCAGCACCGCGAACTCGTCGCCGTCGAGCCGGGCGACAGTGTCACCGGCGCGGACGTTCACCGAGAGCCGGTCGGCGGCGGCACGCAGCAGGTCGTCGCCGATCGCGTGCCCGTGGAAGTCGTTGATGTCCTTGAACCCGTCCAGGTCCACGATGATCACCGCGGTCTGCCCGCGGGTCGGCTCGTCGATGACACCCTCGGCGTACTCCAGGAACATCGCCCGGTTGCCGAGCCCGGTCAGCGGGTCGCGGAACGCGTGCTGGGCGAGCAGGCTCTGCTGCCGGTTCAGATCGGTCTCGGCGCCACGGCCGAGCAACTCCCGGACCAGCACCGCCACCGCGATCAGCAGCACCAGCCAGATCGCGGCCGGCGCCAGCTCGGTGTTCAGGTGACGGAAACCGGCGGCGAGCAGCGCCGCGGCGGTCACCGCATGACGCAGCATCGGACGGCCGCCGTCGAGCAGCAGCACGGCGAGGCCGAGACAGAGCGCCGCCAGCAACGGCACGATCCGCCCGTCACCCATGCCGGGCTGCTGCGGTCCGGCAGCCGGCCAGGCGAGCAGCACGAGCGACGCGATGACGACGGTGTCGTCGACACCGAGCCGTACCCGATCCAAGAGAACGTTGCGAGCCACGATCCACCTCCGGCGAGACAGATCGGTCCGGGAGCGCTGCAGATGAGCTATCCGGAGAGCCAATCGGCGAGCGCGTCCACCGGAGCCTCCGGCGCGGCCATCGCGGCGGCCTTCACCACCTCCGGTCGCGAGCGCAAGGCCGGGCGCGGGGAGACCAGGGCGAGGCCCGCCCAGGTCAGATCATGGTCCCGCTCTTTTTCCAGGCCCATTTCGTACGCACGAAGCGCGGCACCGTCATCGCCCCGCACACAGGCGGCGTCGCCGTCCGCCGCGAACTCGTCCTGTCCGGCGTCCTGGCCCTTGACCAGCGAGCGGACGAGCCGCAGCCGGGGGCTGTTCTCCAGCGCCCGGCCGGTGCCCGGCGCCAGGACCGACGTGACCGCCGGTGCCGGGCGGCCCGCTCGCCAGGCGGCCGCCAGTTCGGCGGTGTCGTCCGGCGCGACGGTCAGGTTCCGCAGGCGCCAGCGCAGCCGGTGGTCGGTACGGGCCAGCGTGGCGAGGCGCTCGATCTCCGGCTCGACCGGTTCGGCGAGCCACGGCCGCACCTCGTCGAGCAGCGCGGCCACGAACCGGGCGCCGGCCTCGGTCAGCTCCCCACCGCCGATCAGCAGCTCGGCCGCCTCGGCCACCGCGACCCGCCAGCGGGCGAACTCGAACTCGGCCGCCCGGCCGCTGCCGCCGCCCGCTGTCCGCTCGGTACGCCAGAACCGGGTCACGGCCAGGTAGGCGTAGGTGCCGTGCAGCACGCCGGACGCGGGCCTCGGGTCGTCACGCCACGGCGAATAGCCGGGGCCGCCACCCGGGCGGACCAGGTCGAAGAGCAGGTTCGTGGCGTTCAGCACGCTGTGCTGGGTCTCGTGCAGCAGGCCCACGGCGAGCGCGGCCGGGCCGGCCGGCGAGGACATGGCGACCGCGCCGAACGCCTCGGACGAGGTGGCGCTGATCCCCTCGGCCGCCGGGTCGGGCCGGACCGGCACGATCACTTTCAGGACGGCGGCGAGCATCTCGGCGGCCGGGCGGTGCCGGCTCGCCAGGATCTGCCAGGCCCCGTCGAGGCAGCGCTGCCAGTGGTCTCGTTCGGCGGTGGTGAGGGGTGCCGAAGGCGGAAGACCCAGTCCGTGTCGCACGGAGCTGGAGTCCTCTACGCGTACCCCAAGAATTTGATCTTGGGCAGTGGCGGTGAGGGGGAGTCCTGGCTGGGGGAGGTCATGGTTTGTCGCCTCGTTGCCGGCGCGCAGCGCCTGGGCGGCCCAGAGAGCGGTCATCGGGTCGGCGATCAGCCGATTCGCCTCGTCGGGGGCGGCGGTGGTGAGGCGGGAGTACCACGCGGGGGTGTGCGGGAGGCGGCGGCGGATCTCGCGCAGCAGGAGCAGGGTGCGGCTGAGCTGGGCGCGCCGGAGCGTGTCGAGGGTGTCCGAGTCCGGGCGGCCGGCGCCGAGGGCGGCGAAAGCGGTGTCGGTGAGCAGGAAGGGCTGTGGTCGCATCAGATCGCCGAGTTGAAGCCGGCGATCGGCTCACCCTGCCGATCCAGCTCGTCGGTGACACGGCGCAAGGCGTGGGCGAGGGCAGATGTGTCCTCTTCGACGAGTTCCGCCAGGGTGGCCCCGGAAATGTCGATCATCACTGATCGCCACTCCTCCGGCGTCCCCCCGCCGTCCTGGCCTGCGTCCACGGGCCTTCTCCTCCGGTGCTGCCTCGGTGTCGGTCGATGCGTTGCCGCAAGGTTACGGCGGTCGTCGGGTCGGGTGACCGGCGGGAGTCACTACCGTGGGTGCTCGCACAGGGTTGCGTCGCCGTGATCTCATGGGACAACACGACCGCAAGCGGTAACGGAGGGCGAAATCGTGCTGGGTGTAGAGCCAGGCGCCGAAAGTGGCGGTGCGGCCGCTCCACCGGCGGGCCAGGATGAGGCGGACGAGCCGGTGATGCCGGCGCCGCCATTCCCCACCTTTCAGAACACCCCCACGTTGCCGCATCAGTCGCCGGGCAACGGATTCGAGAGCGGACGTGACAGTCGTGCCAGGTGAACCCACTCCGTCGCTGCCCCGTCGGGGCCCGGCGCCGCCGGTGGATCAGATGAACAACTCGGAGCTGGCGAGGATGGTCGAGGCCGAGCATCCGTACCGGGGTAAGGCGCTCTTCGAGCTCTGCGACCGGGTGCCGACCGATGACGACGCGGCGACCAAGATCGGGATGCTGTCCCGGCTCGACTCGCTGCGCCGGGCGCGGCTCTTCGACCGGGTCTCGCTGGCCTGGTCGGCGATCATCGCGCTGCTGGCGGCGGAGACCGGGCACGCGCGGGACGAGGCGTACGCGGCTTTCGCGGCGCTGGACCCGGAGGAACAGCGGGACATGCTGGATTACCTGGAGGTCAGTGCGATCGAGGAGGCCCACCCCCGCATCACGTGAGCGGGCCTCCGGTCAGGTTTTCTTACGCTTCGACGTGGACGTCTTTCCGGAACGCGACGCGGTCACGCACCGCTGAGGCATCCGGTTTGGGGTCGGGGTAGTACCAGGCGGCATCCGGCGCTGTGTTCCCGTTGGCTTGGAGGGAGTAGTAGGACGCCTTGCCCTTCCATAGGCAGACGCTGTGCGTCTCCGACGGCACGAGCACGTCCTCACGCACGCTGGTGAGGGGGAAGTACGTATTGCCCTCGACAACCACCGTGTCGTCGCTTTCCGCGATCACTTCGTCGTTCCAGATAGCCTTCGGCATTCCTCGAACGTAGCGCGCCGTGGCATTTGTGTCCGATACGTGCGTTTTATTCACCTCTCGTGGGTGAAACGTAGGAAAACACGCGTGTGAAGATCTACAGTGGGTCCCCAGTTTCGCCTGTCGTTTTTTGGGGTGCGTTTGATGGATGACCGGCTCAATCAGCTGCGCGGACCGGCGAAAGCCAAGCGGCACAACGCGCGGACGATCGCCGCGCTCACCGGCAACCCTGGCTGCTCCCGCCGGGCCGTCCTGGACGCCGCCGGAGTCGACAAGGTGAAACTCGGCGAGCAACTCGGCTTCCCCGGCAGCTTCGGCCAGTCCCGTTTCGCGCTGTCCCGGGGCAACGCGTTCGAGGCGATGCTGAAGGCCGACGACTGCGAGCTGCTGCGCTCGGTGCTCGGCGCCTCCTCGTCGCTGGCCTATCAAGATCTTGGAGCCTCGTCGGTCGACGACCGCCACGCACAGACCGTCAAGGCGATCGCCGGCGCGCGGGCCGCCCTGATCGACCACCCGCTGCTCACCCTCGACGTGGCCGGCCAGACCGTCTACCTGGAACCCGACCTTGTGGCGTACGCGAACCAGGGCCGCCTCCAGGTCGTCGAGATCAAGTCGTTCGCGATCGTCGACGACCAGGCCGACAGCGCCAAGGTCTCGGCGGCCGCCGTGCAGGCCGCCGTTTACGTGCTGGCGCTCCGGGAGCTGCTCACCCGCCTCGGCCAGGATCCGATGCTGGTCAGCCACGAGGTCGTGCTGGTCTGCCCGGAGAACTTCTCGCTCAGCCCGAAAGCGGTAGTGCTCGACGTCCGCAAGCAGCTCTCCACGCTGCGCCGCCAGCTGTCCCGGCTGTCCTCGGTGTCGTCGCTGATCGCCGAGCTGCCGGACTTCGTGAGCTTCGACGTGACCCTTGAGCCGGCCGCGCTGGTCGAGGCGCTCGGGCACATCGAGCCGCGGTACGCGCCGGAGTGCCTGTCGGCGTGCGAGCTGTCGGTGTACTGCCGGCACGAGGCCGCCGGAGGGACGGCGGTGCTCGGGCGTACGGTCCGGGAGGCGCTGGGCGGGATCGAGAGCGTGGACGAGGTGCTGGCGCTCGCGGAGGGGCGTCAGGCGCCCACCGAGGACCAGGCGGAGTCGGCGGCGCTGCTGCAGGCCGCGCTGAGGTTGCGCAACGAGGCTCTCTATTGAGTACGTTGACCGCGCTGGCGCGGGCTCAGGCCCTCGTCGCCGGCCGGGCCCAGCCGATCGCCACCGTGCGGCACCTGCACGTTCAGGACCATCCGCTGGTGCTCATCCCGCTCGCCATGGCCGGCGAGGCGAACGCGCCGCTGGCGGCCATGGTCGGCGCTTCGCATAAGGCTCCGCGTCTGCTCGTGGTGACCCAGCCGCGCGACCGGGACCTGCGGTTCGCGTTCTTCGCCGAGCTCGCCGAGGAGCTTCTTCCGTATCTGGAGAGCTTCGCGACCGAGAGCGAGGACGTCCCGATCGATCGCGGCAAGGACGTCCGCCAGCGCTATCTGGACGCGCCGCAGATCTGGGTGCCCAACCCGGGCGGCATCGACTTCCTGCGGATGCTCGGCCGTTCCACCCGATTCCGTACGGTCGACGGCGAGTACCCGGTGCCGATCGGAGTGCCGCTGCTCGGCCGCTGGCTCACGTTCCTCGCCGGGACGGCCGAGATCCCCGGCTCGTCGTTGCTGCTCAATGCCGTGCAGGCGCTCGGGCTGCACTGGGCGACCGGGCAGAGCGCCACCGAGGACGCCCAGTTCGGCACCCAGCTGGCCTGGATCGAGTCCGGAGCGGCCGAGGCCCGCGAGGCGGAGAACGGACCGGTCGCCGGGCCGGCCACCGACCCGGAGTTCGACAACAAGGTCCTGGCGCCGCTGATCGAGCGATCCGCGCCCGAACTGCCCGACGTCCTGCGGGAACTGCTGCTGCCGACCTGGGACCGGATGTGGCGCACGCTGGACCTGCTGCGCGGTCTCCCGGCGGGTGAGCGGGTGTCGCTGCGCTGGGACTCCGACCGGGACGCGTACACGGCCTTCGCGCAGTACATCGCCGAAGGTGGCGCACCACAGCCCCGCCGCGACGGGGCGGTCGCCGCCGCGGCCCGGCTGCAACGCCTGGAGAACGCCGCCTCCCGGTACGCCGTGCAGCGCGCCTTCGACGACCCGCTGGTCCTCGCCGAATACCGCCTGAGTGGCGCGGCCTTCGCGGGCGTCGTCACCCTCGCCAACCCGAACCGGGTCGACGACAGCGGCAAACGGCCGGTCCTGCGCCCCCGGATCATGGTGCACACCACGGAACCCGTGCGCATGGAGCCCGGAACGTCACTCACCTCCCCGTCCCGGACCGCGCAGAAAGCCCGGGTGGTCTCGGTGACACCGGCCGGCGACGGGGTGGACGTGCTGCTGGAGCTCTCCGGCGGGATGGGACGCAAGCTGGTCGCCGAGCCGGGCAGCGTGCCCGAGGTGGGCGAGCGGCTGATCCTGACCACGCTGAGCGAGGCTTTCCGCCCGGGCGGCGCCTTCCCCGAGCCGGCCGAGACCCCATGGACCCACGGCGGCCCACCAGCCCCGCCGGCTGATGTCACCGCCGCGCCGGAGGCCGCTGCATCAGGTGAGGCTGACCAGTAACAGGGCTATGTCGTCGTTGCCGGGAGGCGCGGCGGCCAGCAGCCGCTCGCACAGCTCGTCGGGACTGCTCGCGGCGTTCGCCCGCAGCACCTCGGAGATCGTCGCGACGCCGTCGTCGAAGAGGCGCTGGCGATTTTCCACCAGGCCGTCGGTGTAGAGCACCAGCGTCGACCCGGCCGGGACGAACCGGCGGTTCGTGCTCCGCGGCTCTTTCGGCGGCAGGCCCAGCAGCGGCTCCGGCGGCACCCACCAGGCCTGCACGGTCCCGTCCGGCAGCAGGACCAGCGGCGGCGGATGCCCGGCGCTCGCGAAACACACCACCCAGCCCGACCAGGACCGGCTCACCCGGGCCAGCACCGCGGTGGCCGCACCCGGCACGTGCAGGCCGTGCAGCGCCTGGTCCAGCGCGAAGAGCAGTTCACCCGGCTCCTCGTCCCGCCCGTACGCGTTCCCCCGCACCAGGTTGCGCATCTGGCCCATCGTGGCGGCCGCCTCGATGTCGTGCCCGGCCACGTCACCGACCGCGACCATGACGCTGCCGTCGGGCTGGGCGAAGGCGTCGTACCAGTCGCCGCCGACGGCCGCGCCGTCCTGTGCCGGCACGTAACGCGCGTGCAGGCCGATGCCGTCGATGCTGGGCAGGTCGGTGAGCAGGCTGCGCTGCAGCACCTCGGCCATGTGCCGCTGCTCGCGGTAGAGGCGGCTGTTCTCCACGGCCAGCCCGGCCCGGCGGCCGATCTCGGCGGCGGTGCGTTCCTCGGCAGCGGTGAACGCCGACCGCTCCGGATGCTTCACCAGCAGCACCGCGCCGAGCGTCTCCCGCCGCACCGGCGACGTGATCGGCACCAGCAGCGACGCGCCGAACCCGGCCCGTGCGGTGATCTCGGCCAGCTCGGTGTCGTGCAGCCGGCTCTGCAGGTCGGCAGCGCCGTCCGGGGTACGCAACGAGCGGGTCCGGCGTACCGCCTTGACCATGGCGCGCAGGTCGGCGCGGGATCGGACGCCCAGCTCGCCGAGCCGGGCCATGTCGGCGGCGCGCTCCGGGAGGCGGTGCGCGGCCGACACGTACGCGGAACCGCGCGGCTCGTCGGCGACCGTCACGACGCACCAGTCGGCGAGCCGGGCCGTGACGACGCCGCCGAGCCGCCGCATGGCCTCCTCGACGTCCATCGTGGCGGCCAGCGACTCGGTCAGCTCGGCGAGCACCTCGAGCTGCTGATGCGCCGACTCGGCGGCGGCCCGGGCCTCGTCCGCGGCGGCCCGGGAGATCCGCAGGCAGACCTCCGACGAGCAGACCTCGGCCAGCTCGCTGATCAGGGTGATCTCGCTCGGTGTCCAGGCCCGGGGCTCCTGGTCGATCGCGCAGAGCGTGCCGACGATCTGCCCGTCCGGACCGGTGATGGGCGCTCCCACGTACGCCACCGCGCCGATCTCATGGATCGACGGATTGTCCCGAGTCCTGGGATCGGTCCGCGCGTCCGGAATCGACAGCAGCTCGCCGGCCACCACCACGTGCCGGCTGAACGAGTGGGTCAGCGGCATCTCGCGGCTCGTGGCGAGCGGCTCCGGCACACCGACCTGGCCGACCAGGTGCTGCCGTTCGGCGTCGACCAGGCAGACCGCGCCCATCGGGGCGTCGACCAGCTTGTTCACCAGCATGGCCAGCCTGTCGAACGCCTCGTCGCCGGCCGCGTCGCCCGGCTGGGGGCCGCCCATGATCCGGCGGACCGACAGCAGCCGTGCCGGGTCCGCGAGCACACCGCGCCCGGCGTCGCCGATCACTTCCTCGTGCAGCACCATCGCCCCCCGGTCCGTTCCGCCAGGTTACCGGCGGTGTCCGGATGCGGGCTCCTCCGGAGCTGACCCGATCATCCGTTTCAACCCTGCCCGAACGGACACCCCCAGACAGCTGCCATCGTCCAACGGCGGAAGTATCCCGGCCGTCAACCCGTGGCGCCCTCAGCCCGCGGCAGCCGGCCCGCAGCGCCCTCAGCCCGTGGCAGTCGGGCAGCAGCGGTCTCAGCCCGCGCGGCAGTCGGCCCGCAGCGGTCTCAGCCCTCCGGCGCATGACGCCGGCGCTCACGCCGCGTCTCGGCCGCTGCTCGCGAACGGCTGCCGGATGCCGGCTGTCAGCCCGGATCGCAGCGTCCCCCGGATCTCGGCATGGCTCAGCCCCGCCCACAGCCCCGCCGCGGTCAGCGCGTGCCACACCGCCGCCTCGTCCAGCAGCCCGGCGCCGACGAGCCGGCCGAGGATGAACGCCGACCGGTTCAGCGTGTCGTTACGGGCACCGACCGGCGCGTGGGCCACTTTGTCGGACTCGGATTCGAGGGCCGTTTCCGCGTACCGAATGGGGTGGGTGACCCGCCGCCCAGCCGGCGGCAGAGCGGGGCCCTCGATGAGCGCGAGCAATGCGGGTGGGCCGGCCGGAAGGCCGGATGTCGGACGGCGGATCCAGCTGTAGTCGACGCCGCTGGCGTGCCGCGAGGGCGGGGCCAGGACGTAACCGCCCGCGCCGCGCCAGTCGAGGCCGGGCAGCAGGCGGACCCGGTTGCCGAAACCGGTCGGACGGAACCAGAGGTGGAGGCCGCCCCGGCCGGTGCGCACCCGCGGGCCGGCCGGGACCTCGTCGTGCAGCAGGTGGCGAAGCCCGTGCCAGCCCTCCGCCGAGTCGACGTCGGCGACATCCATCATCACGCCGGTGCGCAGGCCGACGTTGGCACGCGGCCAGTGCGTCCACCAGAGCCGGATCTGGTCGGTGTCGGTGGAGGCGTCGGTCAGGCCGTGGCGGAGCAGGGGATGTTTGCCGGGACGGTCGCATCGCACTCCTTTGTCGCACGAACAGGCGCCACCCTGGTCAGGCGCGTGCACCGGCAGGACCGGGATGCCGTGCCGGGCGTACGAAAGGGCAGCCATGAGCGACATTAGAACAAGCGTACGACAGTTTTACGGACAGGGCAGCGCCCGCAGCACATGGGAGATGTGGTGCGAGGTGCTCCACGCGATCCAGCTCGCCGAGCTGCCGGCGCCCCGGGCGGTCCGCGCCCGCCGGGCGATCTCGGCGTCACCCCAGGAGAACCGGGCGCCGGTGGACGGCCACTGCGGCGAGCTGACCAGGGTCCGGCACAGGTCGTGACAGCGGTCGTCGCTGCGCCCGCCCCGGCGCGCCCATCGGTAGATCCACCACTCCTGCTCGGAGGTGTACCGCAGGGTCGGCAGCTGCCGGTGATGCTGCACGCCGTTGCGGCGGACGGGCGACGTGACGCCGTAGTCCGCGTACCCGACCCCGGATTCGCCGAGGCGCGCCCAGACCCGGGCATCGAGCCGTCCCACCGCGACCGGGCGGTCGGTGGGCAGGTCGTCGAGGTTAGGCGGCATCGCGCCGGACGCCACGCTGACCGAGCGCCACGCCGAGCCACGAGCCCAGCGCAGCACCCGCCGGGCCCGCTCCTCGACAATGTCGGCGTGCGACAGGCAGGCCGTCTCGGCCAGGTCGATCAGCAGGTCGACCTGCCGCGGGTCGAGCCCGGAGGCTTCGAGAACGCGCTCGGCGACGGCGTTCGCCTCGGCCGGATTGCCGGCGTCGGCGTGCGGCTGGAGGCGCAGAACGGCCCGCTGCCGATGCATCCGGGCCGCCGCGCCATGAGCGGCGAGCCGCTGGAGGCTCTCCCGCGGACGCATCACCGGGACCAGACCGAGATCCATTTCGGTCAGCCTCCCGGCCAGCGCCAGCAGCAGCTCCGGCGGCCCAGGAACACTTCCAAGATCAAGAGCGACTACTTGGGTACGCGGCCGCAGCTCCCGTAACAACGGAAGAATCCCCTCGACCGACTCCAGCTCCACGATCGGCGTGACCCGCGCGGCCTCCTCGGCCGACAGGTGGGCCAGCGCGGTCAGCTCGCCGCGCCGCGGGCGCAGGATCGGCTGGTAGTCGGCATAGAGATCCATGAATCAACGGTAACCTTATTGACGGTTACCATAGTGTTACGCTCTGTATAAATGCGCGAGCATCGATTGATTCACCTCCCAGCCGTCCGGAAATTTCACCGGGACGTTGAGGTGCACCGGCTCGGTGGACGGGTGCGCGTCCAGCAGCTCGGCGATGCCGGCCCGGGCCACCACGACACAGGCGTGCCGATGCCGCGAGGTCAGCACGCACAGCCGGCCGGACTCCAGGTGGAACGCGGTGGCGTCGCGCCGGCCGGAGAGCGGGTGCAGGACCACGGTCAGGTCGTACTCCCGGCCCTGCAGCCGGTTCGCCGTGTCGACGGTGACCTCGGCGGCCTCCGGCGGCAGCAGCGAACGGATCACCGCGACCTGGTCCCGGTGCGCGGCGCCGATGGCGATCCGGTCCGCAGTGAGCGGTCCGGTCCCGGACTCCGAGGAGGCGACCCCCTGCCGGGTCAAGGCCCGTGCGGCCAGCTCGGCGCACGCGGCGGCAGCCTCCGCATCGGTACGCACGGTGAAGCGGGCCGGAAGCTCGTACAGCCCCCAGCCGGTCGCCGCGGCGGTGTCCAGCACCTCGTCGAGCGGGCCCTGCGCGGGCTGCCCGAACACGAGCGAGCGATCACCCGGACCGGTGCCGGACCGGAACCCGGTGAACGGATAGAACGCCTCGGCCACCACCGGTGCCGCCGAGGCGGGCAGCCGCCAGGAGACCGGCAGGCGATGCACCGGGAGCTCCGGGTTGTGGCGCAGCAGCACGGCGACGGCGCTCTGCATCGGGTCCCAGGAGAGGCCGACCCACCGGTCCACCTCGACCGTCGAGAACGGATCGAGCTGGCCGGGATCACCGACGAACAGCGCCCGCTCGAACCGGGGAGCGACACGCAGCAGTGCATCCGAGCGCATTTGGTACGCCTCGTCGACGATCGCCCACGGCCAGGTGCCCTCGGTGACCGTGGCCCATTTCGCCGCCGTGCCGATGGTGACCGACGGCGAGCCCAGGTCCGTCACCTTCGGCGCGACCCGGCAGCTCGGATGTGCCTTGACCCGGGCTGACGCCTCGTAGTCGACCGCCGACAGCCGGCCGACCGAGACCTCCGGCGAGCGGGTGCCGAGCCGGTCGATCAGGTCGTCCACCTGCTCGTTGGTCTGCGCCACGATCATCAGTGGCTCGCCTGTTTCGGCCAGTTCGCCGGCTGCGCGTACCACCAGGGTCGACTTGCCGGCGCCGGGCGGCGAGTCCACCACCACGCCGCGGTGGCGGCCGGACCGCAGGTCGCTCAGTACCGCCGCGATGACGGCGGCGGCCTCCTCAGCCGGTGACACGCTTTCCGCTGGTGAAGCGGTTTTTACCGGTGACACGTTCAGACTCACCCCGGCACGTTAGCGTGGGCGAAGCCTTGGATGGGTACGCTGCCCGGCATCATGGACGGGAGCGAATGGGACTGGCCGGCGGTGAAGCTGTCGGCGCTCCGGCTCGGTCGCCGGCTGGGCGTGCTCGTGCCCGCGTCGCAGCCGAACCGGTGGTCGTTCGTGCACATCGTGCCCAGCTCGGGGCCGGCCGACAAGGCCTCGCTGCGCGCCGGCCGGGCACGCAGCGACGACACGCGCAGCTTCCGGGTCACCCACTGGGAGTTCGAGGCCGACCGGCTCGAGGGGTACGACCACGACCTCGGTGCCGTCCGGATCCGGCACGCCGAAGCGGCCGACGAGGCGGCGCTCCTGGCCGTCCTGCGCGAATGGCGACTGCGGCCGGACCATTTCGAGCACTCCTGGGACACCGTCGGCCCGTCTTCCGGAAATATCTGAACGGTTCAGCCGGTGGCCGTTCACGTTCGATCGTCTGATGATGGTTCCCGGCGGGTAGGTCGGCGCTGGGCAGCCCAAAGGTGATTGCCACGCCATTTTAAATGATTTCCGGGTACGCGATTTCACGGTTCAGTCTTGCGTTTTATAAATGACTTCTCTCGTGTTTATAGATGACTGCTCTCGTGCGCTGGGGCTTCGGGCGCGCCCTGGTCGCCGACGGGAGAGCGCACGCTGAGGCCGTCGCGCCGCTAGCTGCACCTACTCGCGGATGATCTGACGGGAATCTGACACTCGCATCGTCGTGCGCCATCTAGCGATCTTGTGGCCCCGCGGGGCCAGCGCGAGGAGATCCGCGGGTGAGCCCGTTGCAGCCACTTGCATGAGGTCCTGGAACGCCCCGGATTCGCCCGGTAACCGCCCGGCTAAACGATCAAGGGCGACTCTTCGTCGCAGGTGAAACAGCATTCGATCACTATGAGTGAAACGATGTTTGCTTCTCCGTCATCGCATGGAAATAACTCTCGGCTTCAATATTCAGTACGGGCGAATAGCGAAGCCGGCCTGCAACTTGCGCATGCGGTTCGCTTGCGCAAGTTGCAGGTTTCGTCGATCCCCGGCCGCTCGCTCCAACGTCGTGGCAGCCTGTTGGTCGACATGCGCGAGTTCATTCACGGTTGTTTTTATGATCTCGTTGCGACCCCTTCCAGTCGATCATCGGAAGTGCAACTCTTCTAGCCAGCAGTGACGTCAGTAACACGGACGGTGGTGGTGGGGAATGCGCCCAGACGTTCTCGTCGGTCCGAGTGAATGGCTCATCGAGCAGTTCGGTGATCAGATCGCCGACGAGCTCTGGACCCGGGTACCCGAGGCTTTGAGCACCGCGATCGACCGCGAGGTACACGCGCACCCGGCGATGACCCAGACGGTGGAGCGTGTGCTCGCGAACCCGCGCTGGGCGTTGCCCTATGAGGAACTGGTCCTCTTCCTGGGCACACTCCCAGGCGCGGAGATCATCGCGGTGCCCCGATCGGTGTACCAGCTCGTTCTGATCAATGGGCACGTCGTGGTGCCATGGTGTTACGGCCAGTCCGCGCGGATCTCGATGCGCGACGCCGAGGTCGGCCGCTCCTTCGGCCGCCTGGCCCGCGAGTTGCTCCGCCGGTTCGGCCCGCCGTGGCGCCGCTCACCGGTTGAGGCCCCACTCCCGCTCGACGCCGTCGACGAGCGCGAAGTAGCCAAGATCTGTGCGGCGATCGCCCAGATGGCAACAAAACCCGAGGTCGTGATCGCCGGTTTCGCCGGCGCGCCGAACCTGGGCCTGCTCCGCGCGTGCCTGGGCGAGGTCAAGTCCACGGACAACGGCACTCTCAACTGGAGCCACATGGACGACCTACCGCTCCCGCCGCCGGTGATCCCGCGCCCGAGGCGCATGCAATTCCCCTGACAACCCTGGTAACTCCACCCATCAACGGCCACCTCAGGCAGCCGCCGCCGAGGTGGCCGTTGATCGTCCTTCGAAGGGCCTTATCTCTTCAAGGTGTCGCTATTCGAGGCGCCTTCCGGGGCATCTGTCGAGGCGTTTTTCGGGGCGGGCCGTTGGGGGAAGGATGGCCGGATGCCGTCATTCGTCGTCACCGGCGGAGGCCGAGGTATCGGCCGAGCCATCACCGAACGCCTGGCCACCGTTGGCCCCGTAGTGGTCCTGGAACTCGACCCGGCAGCCCTGACCTGGACCACCGATCACCCCGGCCGGATCATCCCGGTGCTTGGCAACGCCGCGGACCCGCAGGCCGCCGAGCAAGCAGCAGCGACGGCGGCATCCGAGGCACCGTTGCAAGGCTGGGTCAACAACGCAGCGATCTTCCGCGACGCCGCCCTGCACGAGTCACCCACCGAGGTCTCCACCCTGATCCGCCAGAACCTCGACCCCGTCCTGACCGGCTGCGCGACAGCGATCCGCCACTTCCTCGCCACGCCCGAGTCCGGCGGCTCGATCGTCAACATCTCGTCACACCAGGCGAGCCGCGCGGTCCGGGCCGCTCTTCCGTACGCGACCGCGAAGGCCGCCATCGAAGGCCTGACACGAGCGCTGGCCGTCGACTACGGCCCGTCAGGCGTACGCACGAACGCCCTCGCCCTGGGCTCGATCACCACCGACCGATCCGAATCCCACCTGGCAGCACTCTCCGAACCCGGACGTGACCACTTTCACCAGGAGATCCGCCTGCTCCACCCACTGGGCAGGATGGGCCGCCCGTCCGAGGTAGCCGAAACAGCAGCCTTCCTCCTCTCCGACGCGGCCTCCTTCATAAACGGCACCACAATCCCGGTAGACGGCGGCCGAGCAGCCCAAGGCCGCGACCCCGAAGAAACCTGACCCCCCACCAACCCGAGCGTGTCGATTTGAGGTGCGCTCCGCACCCGAACTCGACACACAGGCGGGCGCTGGCCCGGGCGTGTCGATTTGAGGTGCGCTCCGCACCCGAACTCGACACACAAGCAGGCGCCGACCGGAAGCGCTGGCCGGTCGGGCCACGGCGTGTTCTCCCGCCGCAGGTCCCGCTGCCGAGGGCGAGCCGTAGCTCAGACACCTCATGAGGCAGCGATAACGTCCCTGAACGACGGCTCGTGCCACTCAGCCGTAGCCCAGGCGCCTTATGAGCGTCCGATGACACGTCTGAGCTACGGCTCGGCTCGGCCAGCGGCTCGGCTCGGCCAGTAGTCGGGCCGGATTTCCGCGTGGTGGGGCGGAGTCGAGACGGTGTGAGCGGCCCGCCGATGCGTGTGGAGTTTGGGCGCGGATCGAACCTGAAGTCGACACGGGCTTGCGGCATGCGCTCTGCGGCGTGCGGCATGCGCTCTGCGGCGTGCGGCTTGCGCTCTGCGGCTTGCGTGTCGCGTTTGGGTGCGTATTGAACCGCTAATCGACGCTCTTGGTCCTCGCCCTGGCGGTCGCGCGGGGCCGGGGCTGGGGCCGGAGCCGGGGTCGGCCGGCTCAGTGCTTAGGGGGCCGTCAGATACGCCGTTGAGAATGGTTCTTTTCTTGATCTCATGTCGGCGTATGTGGTGACCAGGAAGGTTGTGCCCACCACGCCGAACGCCACCGAGAACAGCCCGTTCAGAATGACCTCGGTCGCTGAGCCGGCTGTTGCGCCCAGGCCGGCGTGCGCCAGTGTGGAGACGACGAGCAGGGCGAATGACGCGCCGAGTGCTATGCCGTAGACGGTCGCCACCCGGCCGGCCGATACGCCGAAGTCGGCGTGGAAGAGCTGGAAGCAGCGGCCGATGCCGGCGCCGCGTTCCACGGTGACCACCACCGGCAGGACGGCGAGGACGGCGGCGACGTAGATGACCGGCAGGATGCAGAACAGAACCGCCACGACGCTCAGCAGCATCGCCAGGACGCCCCAGCCGAACAGTGCCGGGGTTCGGCGGAGCGCGACTTTCAGGGCGTTGCCGAGTTCGACGGGCCGGCCGGTGGCGGCCTGGATCACCAGTTGAACGGTGGCCGACGTGGCGATCAGGTAGAGCGCTCCGGTGAAGAGGGCGGCGAGCAGCACCACGAGAACGGCCACGGCCAGGTCGCCGACCGGCGGAAATCCGGTGGGGCGGGCATCAAGGGCGATAGTGAAGGTGCTCTGCTCCCGCTCCAGCAGGTTCTGGGCGGGGAGGCTGATCACCAGAGTCGGCACGGCCACGATCACGTGCAGCAGCAGGGCCGGCTTCCAGATCAGCTTCACCAGCGCGGTGCCCCGGGCGCACCAGCCGCTGAAGTCCGGGCTGACCAGCGGGTCGGAGGGCCCGGCGTGGAAGGACGACGGAACTCCCGGGGTCTGCGAAGGCCAGTAATGGCCGTTGCCGTCCAAGTTCTCCCAGCCGTGATTCACGTGGTCCCCAAGGCATCGATCCAAGATCAGTGCGCGCCACCATAGCGGGTGCCGGGGTACGCAGCAGCCCCGCGAAGATCAGCAGGGCAGGCCCTAGACTCCGTGGGATGGCCGAGCAGCGGGAGTCACCCACGACGATCCGGGATCGGGCCGTGGCTGTCGCCGACTACCTGCTTGCGGTCCGGGCGCAGATGGAGCGGCCTTCGCGGACCCTTCCGTCCGACGCGCACTGGCTGAGCGATCTCCCTCAGCACCCGGACTGCCGGACCGGCCCGGGCGCCGACGGCACGTCCTGGCTGCGCGTCGGCCGTCCCGAGCTCCCGCCTCCGGTCCCGGTCCCGGCCGCCCTGCGCCGCCGGCTGCGCGGCGACGTGTCCGCAGCAGCCGAGCCCGTGGATGAAAAACCGCGCAATAAGCTCATAAATCCCCCAAACGGGGCGAAGGGAGATGCGGGCGGCGGCCAGCAGAACCTAAACAGCCAACAAAGCCCGGACGGCCAGCCAAGCCCGGACAGCCAACAAAGCCCGGACGGCCAGCAGAACCCGGACGACTTCGAGCTCTGGCGTGATCAAACCTGGCGCCCCTGGTCCCTTGCTACCGCGGTCGCCGAGCAGACCCGTGAGCTTCACCGCCGCCTCTTCGACCGGATGCATCAGCTCGACATGGACACCGCCACCACCGAGCTGGTCTGGGGTCACGGCATCCTGGAGACCACGATCGACGGCAGCCGGGTGCGTTACCCGCTGGTCGCCACCCCGGTCCTGATCGAGTACGACCCCGACAAAGCGCTGATCAGCGTCTCCCCGGCCGGCCCGTCCCGGCTGCAGGTCGAGGCGCT
The DNA here is from genome assembly GCF_003259845.1 of Actinoplanes lutulentus. GTDB lineage: Bacteria > Actinomycetota > Actinomycetes > Mycobacteriales > Micromonosporaceae > Actinoplanes > Actinoplanes lutulentus. The sequence continues at coordinate 236,369 of NZ_QLMJ01000003.1, read as the reverse complement.
CACCGGGCTGGACGAGCGATACATCAACCAGCTCACCAACCTGGCCGGCCCGGGCGGCGCCCTCGAAGTCGACCTCTGGAACGACTTCGAGCGCCGCGAATTCTTCGAACGAGCGCTCACCAGGCTGGGCTTCGACAAGACGATCATCGAAAAAGCCGACAAGACCCAGAAGGACGGCATCCGCGACGTCGCCGTTCTCTTCGCGCGCCCTCGCCAGCGCCACCTCCGCGCCTTCCTGGAAAACCTGCGGGACCGCCTCACCACCGGCGACTTCGGCGCGGTCGGTTCGCTCGCCGCGATCGTGGCGCACGAGCCGAGCCGCCTGGAGATGCCCGACGACCAGCCGGAGACCTGGGAGCGCGTGGGTGAGCGCCTGCTCATGCCGCTGCCCACGAACGAGGCTCAGGAGTCGATCGCCCGCCGGCTCGCGCACCACCGGAACGTCGCCGTGCAGGGTCCGCCCGGCACCGGCAAGACGCACACGATCCGCAACCTGATCTGCCATCTGATGGCGAACGGCAAGCGGGTCCTCGTGGTCGCGCAGAAAGAGGAGCCGCTGCGGGTTCTCCGGGACGGCCTCCCGGAGGAGGTGCAGGCGCTCTGCCTCGCGGTTCTCGGGCGTACCACCGATCAGCTGGTGCAGTTGCAACTCGCCGCGCGGGAGCTGTCGGACCGGGCGGCGACGCTCGACAAGGAGGCCGAGGCACGCCGGGTGGATCGGCTCACCCGCTCGCTGGAGGAGGCGGAACGCGAGCTCGCCACCGCGACAGCCGGCCTGCGGCTGATCGCCGAGAGCGAAGCGGCCACGTACCAGATCGGTGGGGTTGCTCTGCTCCCCGCCGAGGTGGGCGCGTGGTTGCGGGAGCGTGCCGCCGCGCACGGCGGGATCCCGGATCCGCTGACCGGTCCGCCGCCGCTGACCATCGAGGAATTCGCGACGATGCTCAAGCTGGCGGCCCGGCTCACGGCCGAGGATCGCGCGGCCGCGATGCGTCCGTCACCGGAGATCCAGGACCTGCCGGATGCCGCCGCTGTCGCGGCGTCCCGGCAGCGATGCGACGAGATCGAAGCGGCCCTCTCCCGCTTGGTGGACCAAGGCCTCGACATCACGAGGGTACGCACGGAGCAGCGGGCCGGCATGACCGAACTGCTCGCCGAGTTGAAGGACGCCCTGGCCTGGCTGCGCCGGCGCGAGGGTACCTGGACCGACCGGCTGGGCCGGCTGCTCGACGATCCGCACTGGCGCCGGCTCTGGAACGACCAGGTGGTCGCCACCGAGACGCTCTTCGCCGAGCTCGCCACGCTGGCCCGGGAGGTGACCGGCCACCGGATCGCGGTGCCGGAGCCGATCCTGGCCGAGCCGAAACTGCTGCTGACCCGGCTGGGCGAGATCCGGCAGCGGTTCGAGGCGGGCCGGGGACTGAACAGGCTGCTCCAGGCCGGGCTGTACCGGCTGGCCGACGAGATCCGGGTGGACGGCGAACCGCTGCGTACGGTGGCTGACATCGACCTGGTGACCTCCGGGGTCCGCCGGTCGCAGGCCCGTCAGCGGCTGGGTGACTCGTGGGCGGAGTGGGTGGAGCGGCTGTCGGTGCCGGCTCCGGCGACCGGTTGGGGCGACCCGGAGATCTGGGCGGGAACACTGCTCGCCGAGGCGAACCAGTCGCTCGACTTCGACCTGAACCGGTGGCCTCCGCTGGAGGAGCGCATCGCTTTACTCGTACCCCAGAAAGATCTTGCGCTCGACGCAGCGTGCCTGGCGGACGTGGCCGGGATTCTGGAGAGCGCGGCCGGGGTTTTCGCCTTGGAGAAGGCGCAAGCGCAAGCGCGCGCCGTGGCCGAGCGGGTGGCGCCCTGGCCGGAGCTGGCCGAGGCGTGGAAGACCTTGGAGGGGTGGGACGAGGCGGTCGCCGAGGTGCGTCGGCTGGTGCTGATGCAGCCGGACGTGATGCGGTTCCATGCGGCGCACGACCGGCTCACGTCGTCGGCGCCGGAGTGGGCTGCCCGGATCGCGAGCGGGGAGCATCCGGTCGTCTCCGGCCAGGCGTGCCTGGAGGCGTGGGAGTGGCGGCGCGCGCAGACCTGGTTCGACGGTGTGGTCGGTGACGTGGATCCGGCGATGCTGGCGCGGCGGGTGGAACGGGCGCGCGCGAAGATCCGGCGGCTGACCGGTGAGCTGGTGGTCGGGTCGGCGTGGCTGGAAGTGGCCCGTGCGCTGGACGACCGCCGCCGTGCCGCGCTGGCGGACTGGACCACGGCCCTTCGCAAGATCGGCAAGGGCACCGGCCGGGGTGCCGCGGCCTGGCAGGCGCACGCGCAACGGGCGATGGAGTCCGCGGTGAGCGCGGTGCCGGTCTGGGTCATGTCGGTGGACCGGGCGATCGAGCAGTTCGCCGGTGGCGCCAAGTTCGACGTGGTGATCGTCGACGAGGCCTCGCAGGCGGACCTGTTCGCGCTGCCGGTGCTCTCGCTCGCGGAGCGGGCCGTGGTGGTCGGCGACGATCAGCAGATCGGTCCGCAGCTCGGTTTCGTCGGCGCGGTCTCCGGTCTGATCCAGCGGCACCTGGACGGGGTGCCGTCGGCCGAGCATTTCGACCCGGAGTCGTCGCTGTACGACCACGCGGTCCGCCGCTCGCCGGAGCGGATCCTGCTGACCGAGCACTTCCGCTGCGTGCCGCAGATCATCGAGTTCTCGTCGCGGCACTACTACGACAACAAGATCATGCCGTTGCGGGCCGACCGCCCGGTGCTGCCGCCGATCCAGACGGTCTTCTGCGCGACCGGTGTACGCCAGTCGCTGGCCGGTTTTGGCGACGTCAACCTGGAGGAGTCGACGGCACTCACCGAGCGGATCACCAAGATCGTGGCCGACCCGCGGTACGACGGGAAGACGCTTGGCGTGATCAGCCTGCTGAGCAGCAGTGGGCAGGCCGGGCACCTGATCGCGGCGTTGCGGGAGGCGATCGGCGAGGACGAGATCCAGGCCCGGCGGCTGCGGGTGGGTGACGCGTACACGTTCCAGGGCGACGAGCGTGACGTCATGCTGGTGTCGATGGTGGTGTCCGAAAACGATCCTCGGGTGGCGGCGTTCACGAAGCGCGATTACCACCGGCGGATCAACGTGGCGGCGTCCCGCGCCCGGGACCAGCTCTGGATCTTCCATTCGGTACGGCCGTCCGCTCTGGCCGCCGACGACGCCCGGGGACTGCTCCTGTCGTACGCCCTGAACCTGCCGACCGAGGCCGGCGCGGCCGACCTGGCCGCCCGCTGCGAGAGCGACTTCGAGCGTGACGTGCTCAAGCTGCTGGTGGCCCGGGGTTTCCGGCCGGTGCCGCAGTTCCGGATCGGCGGGTACCGGATCGACTTCGTGCTGAACGCGCCGGACGGCAGGCGGCTCGCGATCGAGTGCGACGGGGACGCGTACCACGGCCCGGAGCGCTGGGAGAGCGACATGCGCCGGCAGTCGGTGCTCGAACGGGTCGGCAACTGCGTCTTCGTACGGATCCGGGGGAGTGTTTTCGCCCGGGAGCCGGAGGCGGCGATGCGGCCGCTCTGGCAGCGGATCGAGGAGCTCGAAATCGCCTCGGTCGTCGCCACCGACGCTGACTGAGGATCACATTGTGCACTCTTGATGGAACGCTGAGTGCATGTGGACGACTACTGCCGGGTAGAACAATGCGGAAGGTTCCAAGGCGGACACTTGCAGTGACTGTCTGTCATGGAGTTGGAGGCGGCATTTCGGCGGAATTGTGGTGCGACGCGGTCGTCCGTTCGGTTGTTTCGCTGCTCTGGATGGGCGATAATTCCCTGCTCATGACCCTGCTGGCGAAACCGTCAAAACTTTGACGCTTGCGTCCACTGTTACTACAGCCCGGTGACGGGTCGTAATAGGTGAGGGGTCTTGGCTTGCTGGGGGGAACAGCGTTGCGCAAGGGGGGAGGTGTCGGCGGATGACCGTGCCCGAAGAACGGGAACGCTGGTCGCCGGCGTCCCCGACCGCGCTGCCCGAGCAGGCGCTGCCCGAGCCGCGGCAGTCCGCCGAGGATCGTGCGGCCTGGTTCACCTACACCGCGACCGGTGATCAGATCGTCTGGTCCGCGGCACTCTCCGCGATGCTCGGCCGACCACCCGCCGAGAAGGAGATGACCCGCCAGATCCTGGCTCGTTACGTGCACCGCGACGACCACGCGAAGGCGCTCGGCGCCATCACCGGGTCGTGGACCAGCCGGAACACCGTGCACACGACGGTTCGGTTGATGCGTACCGACGGCGGCTGGTTCGACGTCGACTGCCGGCTCGAGCCGATGATGAGCTCCGACGGCACGGTCCGGGGCATCCGCGGCACCGTCCTGGACGTCTCCGCCCGGGAACGCGCCCGCCGGGAGAACGCCCGGCTCACCCGCCGCGGCGAGACCGTGCAGGCGTCACTTGTCGAACCGGATCCGGGCACCGGCCTGCTCACCAGGGCCAGGTTCGCCGACGAGATCGACCGCGCGCTGCGCGGCGCGGCCGGCGCGGTGCTCGTTCTGCGCGTCCAGGTCGACGGTGAGGGCGCCGAGGGGGTACGCCCGGAGCACAACGCCGAGCTGCTCCGAGGCGCCGCACGGCTGCTGGAGGACCAGGTCCGGCCGGAACACCTGCTCGGCCGCGTCGGTCCGACCGAGATCGGCGTGCTGCTCGCCGGCGCCGGCTGGAACGCGGCACACGAACACGCCCGGCAGCTGGTCGACGCGCTGCGAGCGTTCCGGCTGGAGCAGGACTGCCTGACCGTCGGCGCCTGGGGTGGCCTGGTCCGGTTCGAGCAGGACGCCGAAGCGGGCAGCCACGGCCTGCTGATCGACGCCGAGCAGGCCTGGCGCCAGTCCCGCGAGCTCGGCCGCCCGCTCACCCTGGTCGCCCACCCGGTTCCGGTACGCGACCGGCAGGGTTCGTACCGCAGCCGGGTCGCCGACGCGCTCGGCACCGACCGGTTCACCCTCTACTCCCAGCCGATCCTGGAACTCCAGTCGAACAAGGTGACCCGGCACGAGCTGCTGCTGCGGGTGATCGACGAGGCGGACGGCCCGCAGTCCCCGATCCAGGTGCTGGACACCGCCGAGCGGCTCGACGCGATCTTCGACATCGACCTCTGGGTGGTGGAACGGGCCATGCGGCTCGCCGCCGACGAGCCCGGCCTCTGTCTGCAGGTCAACCTCTCCGGCCGCTCGGTCGGCGACCCGCGGCTCACCACCGAGGTGGAGAAGCTGCTGGAGCGTTACCGGGTCGACCCGGCGCAGCTCACCTTCGAGATCACCGAGACCGCGCTGATCGGCAACCTCAGCGAGGCGCGCCGCTTCGCCGACCGGGTCCGTGACCTCGGCTGCGGGCTGGCCCTCGACGACTTCGGCTCCGGGTACGCGTCCTTCCGCTACCTGCGGATCTTCCCGATCGACCTCGTCAAGATCGACGGGGAGTACGTCGTGGATCTGGTCGACAACCCACAGGACCAGGTCCTGGTCCGTGCTCTGGTCCAGGTCTGCCAGGCGTACGGGATTCACACCGTCGCCGAGTTCGTGCAGGACGAGCCGACCCTGCGGATGCTGCGTGAGCTGGGCGTCGATTACGTACAGGGCTATCTGATCGGTCGTCCGTCACCTGTTTCGCCGCTCCGATTGCGCGGCGCCTGACGGGGGTAACGTGCGGTGCATGGAGCACTTCACGATTGCCACCGTCGCGGAAACCAGTCCCGACTTCCGCCGCGTCCTGTGGACCGGCAAGCACACCCAGCTCGTGGTCATGACGATCCCGCCGGGCGGCGAGATCGGCGAGGAGATCCACGAGGTCGACCAGATCCTCACGTTCGTGAGCGGGGTCGGCAAGGCGATCATCTCCGGCGAGACCCGCAACGTCGCGCAGGGTGACCTCGTCGTGGTGCCGGCCGGCCGCAAGCACAACTTCACCAACGAGGGTCCGAACCCGCTGGTCCTGTACACGGTTTACGGCCCGCCGGAGCACGCGGACGGCGCTGTGCACAAGACGAAGGAAGAGGCGGACGCCGCCGAAGAGGCCGGGCAGGACGAGCCGCCGTCGGCGTGAGCGTTGTTCAAATGCTCGGCCCGCTTAAACGACGCCGGAACCGGCCGAGGCCCCCCAGCCAGCCGGTTCCGGCGTCGTGTCGGGGTGAAAGTCCCCGCACAGACTACCGGTCCAGGTTCACGTAAGTCGATCGAATCGACGCGCGATATATGGATCTTGGCGGATGTCTGCTGACCGGCTTCGCCCAGGCCGTTCGATCACCATTAACCTGCCAGCATGACTGAGCCCATCGACGGCGGGCCTCGCTGGCTGTCCGACGAGCAGCAGCACACCTGGCGGCAGCTGGTCGAGGTGCTCGTCAAGATGCCGGCCGCGCTCGAAGCTCAGCTCCAGCGTGACGCCGGGCTGACCCACATGGCCTATCTGGTCCTGGTGACCCTCTCCGAGCGCCCCGACCGCCGGCTCGCCATGAGCAAGCTGGCGCAGCGGGCCTGCGCGTCGCTGTCCCGGCTGTCCCACGTGGTGGCACGGCTGGAGGAGAAGGGCTGGATCCGCCGGGAACGTGACGCCGCCGACGGCCGCGTGCAGATCGCGGTGCTCACCGACGAGGGTTGGGCCAAGGTCGTGGCGACCGCGCCGGGCCACGCCGAGGCCGTCCAGCAGCTGGTCTTCGATCGTCTGACCGCCGCACAGGCACGCCAGCTGACCCGGGTGACCGAGGCGCTGCTGGAAGACCCGCTCGAAGTCCGCGACCGCCGCTAGGCGCGGGCGTATGCCGGGGCTGAGCGGTCGGCCAGCAGGTCCAGGCTGAGCGCCGCGGTTCGCTCGTCCGACGACGGGCCGATGCCCTCGCCGGTGTCCGGGTCGTATCCGGCGTGGTGGCCGTTCGCGTGGACCAGGCCGGTCGCGGCGGCGCGCAGCTGTTCCGCCTCCGCGCGGCGGCCGTGCACCAGCAGGCCGCGGCACAGCAGCCAGTTCAGGTCGATCCGGATCGGTCCGCGCCGGGTGCCGTCGTGCTCCGGTACCGGCAGCCCGGTCCGTACCGGCAGCCCGAACCGCTCCGACGCCATCTCGTCGACGATCGCCTCGGCCAGCTCGCCGGGCAGATCCGGGAGCAGCAGCGGCAGCAGCCCACCGGCCGTGTGCGCCGGCCCGGACTCGCCGGTGCGCGCGTCCCGAGACCGGAACGTGCGGGTCGCCGGATCCCACAGCCGCCGGACCATCGCGGCCGTCACGGCATGCGCCCGGTCGCGGTGCCGGTCAGCGTCGGAGGGCCGGCCCAGCGCCCCGGCGATCTGGGCCAGGGCGAGGTCGGCGGCACCGAGGATCGCGTCGAACCCGGGGTTCTCCACCTCGTCTGTCAGGAACTCCTGCTGAGCGGAGAGACGGGGGTACAGCCAGTCGAGTTCGGCGAGGGCATGACGGAGAGGCGCTGCGCCGTGTCCTGCCGAACGCCGGTAGACCTCCCAGGCGGCCACGGCGTGCAGAGGTGGTGACACGGGACGGGCGGGGCGCTGGGCGTACCCGGGAATGAAGGTCTGGTGAGGCACCTGGCCGTCGGGTCGCTGGGCCTCGAAGAGGCCTCGAAGTTCGCCCCAGGCGCGCGCGGGGTCGGTGTAGGCGAAACCGATCGAGGTGACCGCGATGTCCCAGCTCGTGCGGGCTGGGCGATTCGCGCGGCCGGTGTCGAGCACCCAGGTCGCGGACTTCCAGAGCTCGGCGGAGACGTCGGCGTGCATGGTGATGACGACCCTTCCCTGTGGTGTCCGGTGGAAACCTTGTGATCGGCATGTATCGGCCGGATCTGAAGGATTAATCCGCCGGGATGTTCAGCCAGAGGCGGCTGCGGCGGCCTGGCAGGTAGGGCGAATCGAGCCGCTTCGCCACCACGCCCGGCAGGCCCTGCGCGCGGGCGGCCTCCAGCGCGAAATCGCCGCCGCCCGCGAAGAACGGCGGCGTCTGCCAGTGATCGCCGGCCAGGGCCAGTCCGTCGAGAAGTTCGCGGCGTTCGGCGTACCGGACAAGCTCCATCGTGGAGTGACCCTCCAGCCAGAGCAGGTCGTACACCAAAAATTGCACCGGCGTGCGCTCCGCCGCGCGCCGTGCCGCGGCAGGGTCTTTCGGCGCGTTGCGCCGCGCCAGAAGATCAGGTGAGGGTCGCGCGCCGTCGAACGCGACGATCTCGCCGTCGAGCACGGCGTCAACCGGCGCGAGCGCCGGACCCAAAGGCCGGATCTCAGGGAACCACGAGGTCACATCGACGCCGTCGGCGTCGATCAGTCGAGACCTTCCACCACTGATGTACGCCGAGACACGGCGACCGCCCCAGGACATCTCGTATCCCCAGTCGGCGTCGTCGGCGGGGAGTCCAGTGGTTCTCGTCGCGAGCATCGGCTGGACCGGCTCGGGCATCGTCTCCCAGCCCGGGTCGGGCGGGTCCATCCGGCGGACCATCCAGTCCCGGTTATCCGTTTTATCCGTCTGAAAAAACACGTAGCGTCCGTTGGTCCGTTCGCCGTGGAAGGTCACGCCGATCTCGTCGTCGCGCCACTTGTCGATCTCGTAGGTGCCGTGGTCGTGGATGGTCATCCGGCCGCCGCCGTATTCGCCGGCCGGGATCACGCCGGCGAAATCGAGGTATTCGAGTGGGTGATCCTCGGTGTGTTTGGCCAGGTTGTTGCGGGCCTGGTCGCGGGGGAGCCCACGGGGAACGGCGAAGGAGACCAGCACGCCGTCGTGTTCGAGGCGGACGTCCCAGTGCAGGCTGCGGGCGTGGTGCTGCTGGATGACGAAGCGTCTCTGTTCGGTGTTGCTTGTTCTTGACGTCGGCACGGGTTCTGGGGTGCGCCGGGCGTCCCGCTTGCTGCGGTACTCGTCGAGGCGGTCCGTCATGAGTTGATTGTCTGCCCGCGCGAATCGAGAAATACACCGGTGTAACTCGGCGGAGGGGGTGTGTCCATAGGCGGAGGGGGGTGTGTCCACAGGCGGGAGGGTGTGTCCACATGCACACGAGCGGGACGGTACGAACAAATCGGACTCGATGTTGATCGCGGGTGTTCCCCCGCGACGATGGCGGGGGGTAGTGTCTTGGCTCCGACGCGTATCCATCGACAAGAAAGCGTTGGTGCGATGACCTTGCGCATCCTCGTGGTGGGCGCCGGCATTGCCGGCCTGGCTGCGGCGCGGGGACTACGCGTCGCCGGCTTCCGGCCGGAGGTGGTGGAGGCTCTGCCCGCCACCGTCGTGCCCGGTGCCGGCATCTATCTTCCGGGCAACGCGTCACGTGCGTTGCGGCTGCTCGGACTCGATGTCCCGCTGCGTCCGCTCGGCGATCTGATCTTCCGTCAGGTCTTCCTGGACTCCCGTGGCCGCCAGCTCTTCGAGATGGACGTCGCGGCTCTCTGGGCCGGTGTCGGCGAGTCCCGTGCGCTGTCCCGGGCCGACCTCCAGCAGGTCCTGCTCACCGGTGTCGGCGGCGAGGTGCGTTTCGAGACCGAGGTCACCGGGCTGGAGATCGTCGACGGCGCCGCCAAGGTCGAGTTCTCAACCGGCGCCATCTCCGAGTACGACCTGGTCATCGGCGCCGACGGCCGCCGCTCCACGGTCCGGGAGAAAGTCGGTCTCGGTGGACCGGCCGTACCGACCGGGCAGATCGTCTACCGCTCGGTGGTCAGCGGCGGTCCGCCGCTCACCGACTGGACCGCGGTGCTCGGCCGGCGCGCGTCGTTCGTCGCGATGCCGATGGGCGGCCGCAGGATCTATTGCTACGCCGACGAGACCGCGCCGGACAGCCCGAACCCGGACGACCCCCGTGCCCGGCTGATCGAGCTCTTCGGCTCGTTCGGCGGCCCGGTCGCGGCCATCCTGGACAAGGTGGAGAAAGTACAGGTGGCGCGGACCGACGAGGTCGTGCTGCCGAGCTGGTCCAAGGGCCCGGTCGTGCTGCTCGGTGATGCCGCGCACGCCACCGCGCCGACGCTGGCCCAGGGTGCGGCGATGTCGTTCGAGGACGGATACGTGCTCGGCCAGGAACTCCGCGCCAGTGTCGAGGACATCCCCGCTGCCCTGCGCAAATACGAGGATCGGCGGCGGCCGCGCTGCGCCGAGGTGCGCGAGCGGACCAGGGAACGTGACCGGACCCGTGACGTACCGCCCACGCTGCGCGACCCCATGTTGCGCCGGCGCGGCCTTCGGATCTTCACCGACCACTATCGCGAGCTGGTGTCTCCGGTTTAGAGGGTCGGGCGTCTTTGAGGGGTGCTGTCCATCGGGGGCGGTTGGTCACCCCGCGCCAGCCGAAGGTCATCAGGGGGACTATTCTGCCCACGGGATACGCCCGGATCTTCAGGTAATCCCTAGAGGGACGAACGAGACAACGGAGGCATTTCGTGACGACCGTTGCGCCGTCGCCGATCGCGACCCGACCGTATCCGGTGCGACGGCAGGTCAAGGGTTCGGCGTTTGCTCGGATCCTGCGCACGACGGACGCGAAGCAGATCGGGATCATGTACATGATCACGGCCTTCGTGTTCTTCCTGCTGGGTGGCTTGATGGCCCTGCTGATGCGCGCCGAGCTGGCCCGCCCGGGCATGCAGGTCCTGTCGCCGGAACAGTTCAACCAGCTGTTCACGATGCACGGCACGATCATGCTGCTTTTCTTCGCGACACCGATCGTGTTCGCGTTCGGTAACTACGTGGTGCCGATCCAGATCGGCGCGCCCGACGTGTCGTTCCCGCGGCTGAACGCGTTCGCGTACTGGCTCTACCTGTTCGGTGGTCTGATCACCATCGGCGGGTTCCTGACGCCGGGCGGCGCGGCCGACTTCGGCTGGTTCGCGTACACGCCGCTGAGCGACTCGCTGCACTCACCGGGTGTCGGCGGAAACATGTGGGTCGTCGGCCTGGCCATCTCGGGTCTGGGCACGATCCTCGGCTCGGTCAACCTGATCACCACGATCCTGACCCTGCGCGCGCCCGGCATGACGATGTTCCGCATGCCGATCATGACCTGGAACATGCTGGTCACCGCGCTGCTCGCGGTCATGGTCTTCCCGTTCCTGGCGGCCGCGCTGTTCGCGCTCGCCGCGGACCGCGTGCTCGGTGCGCACGTCTTCGACGTGGCGACCGGCGGGCCGATGCTCTGGCAGCACCTCTTCTGGTTCTTCGGCCACCCTGAGGTCTACATCATCGCGCTGCCGTTCTTCGGCATCATCACCGAGGTCATCCCGGTCTTCAGTCGCAAGCCGGTCTTCGGCTACAAGGGCCTGGTCGCCGCGACGCTGCTGATCGGCGCGCTGTCGATGAGCGTGTGGGCGCACCACATGTTCGCCACCGGTCAGGTGCTGCTGCCGTTCTTCAGCTTCCTGAGCTTCCTCATCGCGGTACCGACCGGCATGAAGTTCTTCGTGTGGATCGGCACCATGTGGCGAGGCCAGATCAGCTTCGAGTCGCCGATGCTCTTCGCGGTTGGCTTCCTGGTGACGTTCCTCTTCGGTGGTCTCTCCGGCGTGCTGCTCGCGGCCCCGCCGATCGACTTCCACGTCTCCGACTCGTACTTCGTGATCGCGCACTTCCACTACGTGCTCTTCGGCACGATCGTGTTCGCGGTCTTCTCGGGCATCTACTTCTGGTTCCCGAAGATGTTCGGCCGCTACATGGACGAGCGCCTCGCCAAGATTCACTTCTGGCTGACGTTCATCGGCTTCCACGCGACGTTCCTGGTGCAGCACTGGCTGGGCACCAAGGGCATGCCGCGACGGTACGCGGACTACCTGCCGTCCGACGGGTTCACCTTCCTGAACACGTTCTCGACGGTCGGCTCGTTCGTCCTCGGCCTGTCGACTCTGCCGTTCATCTACAACGTGTGGAAGTCGTACAAGGTCGGCCGGATCGCCACGGCGAACGACCCGTGGGGTCACGGCAACTCGCTGGAGTGGGCCACCACGAGCCCGCCGCCGCTGCGTAACTTCGACCGGATGCCGCGGATCCGCTCCGAGCGCCCCGCGTTCGACGAGAAGTTCCCGGAGCTGGCCGCCGGTCACTCGCTCGCCGGCCCGCCGGAGGGTGGCGCTCGACCGCTGACCGCGGAGTCGGACGGCGGAGCGACGTACCAGGAAGACCGCAGCTGATCTGATCTTTGCTTTTGTGAACGGGCCGGCCCAATTGGGCCGGCCCGTTTCCGTCGTGTTACGTGACCCTCGTCAAACCCGGTGGTGTCTTGTCGTACCCCTGAGGGAGGATCGGCGGCGGAGGTCAGGATCGTCATGTTGCTCACGCCTTACCGGGAAACCCTCGCTCTGCCGAAGATCCCGTCGCTGCTCGTGGTCGCCACGCTCGCCCGCATACCTATCGCGGCCGCTGCGGTGGTGCTCACGCTGCACGTCGTCACCGATCTCGGCCGGGGTTACGGTGCGGCCGGTCTGGTCGGCGCGGCCGCCACCATCGGCGGGTCGTTCGGCGCCCCGGTGATGGGCCGCCTCATCGACCGGCGTGGGCTGCGCCTGGTGCTCGTGCTCACCACCGTGGCCGAGGTGATCTATTGGCTGGTGGCGCAGGCATTGCCGTACTGGGCTCTGCTCCCGGTCGCCGTCGTCGGCGGATTCCTGGCGCTGCCGGCGTTCTCGGTGGCCCGGCAGTCGATCGCCGCCCTGACCCCCGAGTCGCATCGGCTGCCCGCCTTCGCCCTCGACTCGATCACCACCGAGATCTCGTTCATGGCCGGCCCCGCCCTCGGCGTGCTGATCGCCACGACCGCCGGCCCGCGCGTCGCCATGCTGACCATCGCGGGCGGCATCCTGCTCTCCGGCATCGGCCTCTGGCTGCTCAACCCGCCCACCCGGGCGGCGCACGAGGCACCGGTCACCAGCGGCGAGCGGGTGCCCCGGCGCAGCTGGCTCAAGCCGCGCTTCGTCGCCATCCTCGCCGTCACGATGGCCGCCACCCTGGTGCTCGCCGGCACCGACGTGGCCGTCGTCGCGGTGCTGCGCGAGTCCGGCGAGGTGCACTGGACCGGCTTGGTGCTGTCCCTGTGGGCGTTCTGCTCGCTGGTGGGCGGTTTCGCGTACGGGACGATCCGGCGCGGCCTCCCCGCCGTCGCCCTCTTCGCCCCGATGGCGGTGCTCACCATCCCGGTCGGCCTCGGCGGCGACCACTGGTGGCTGCTGGCGCTGCTGCTGATCCCGGCCGGCGCCCTCTGCGCACCGACCATCACCGCGAGCTCCACCGAGATCAGCCGCATGATCCCGGCAGCCGCCCGCGGCGAGGCAATGGGCCTGCACAACTCGGCGCTGACCGTCGGAGTCGCCCTGGGCGGCCCACTGGCCGGCCTGGCCATCGACTCGAAGGGCGCAGCGTGGGGCTTCGCCGCCGTCGGCGCTGTCGGCGTCCTGGTGGCGCTGGCGGTGCTACCGGCCGAGCTGAGGCACAGGCGAAGCACCGCGCTGCTGGAGTCGACAGCGACAGCGACACCGGTGGCGGCAGAGGCAGAGCCGTTGGCAGCGACAGGGCCGGTGGCAGCGACCGAGCCGGTGCCCGCTCATGCTGAGCGCTTGCCCGCGGATCCGGAGCCTGTGAACGGTCTCGTCAAGCACAGCTGATCACTAGTCGGTTGGGCGCTTTCTTCTCATTTCGGGCTTCGCTATTTGCGGAGCGGGCGGACAGGTCGGCAGGGCAGGTAGGTCGGTCGGCCGGGCCAGCTGGTCGGCAAGGGCAGGTAGGTCGATCTGTCGGCAGGGCCAGCTCGTCGGCAAGTGCAGGCTGGTCGGCAGGTCTGCGGGTCGGTCGGGCGGGCGAGCAGGTGGGTGGATAGGCAGGTCGGCGGCCGAGAGGCTGGTCGGGTCGAGGGCACACACAAAGGTGTCGGCAGCGAGGATGAGGCCCCACCGAGTGCTTGTGTGGTCTCCTGTCTCGGCCCAGGCAGGGATGAAATCGCACAGTGGTGTTGCGTGTGACCTGATCTACCCGGGCGATGCCGTTGTGTGTGGCTTCGTTCTGGGCGAGCGTGTCGTCTCGTCCCTCGCGGATTGGGTCGGACTCGCGGACCGGTTACCCCGGCGCGCTCTCCGGAGCGAGAGGCGCGCGGGCTTTGCGCAGGAGCGGTGGGCGCATACGGAACTTCTGCGTATGCGCCCACCGCCCTTGTAGAGATGCGACCGCATGACGCAGGCGGGTGTGGCGACGGTCCAGGGCGGCACGTGGCACAGGAGCAGCTCAGGGGTGGCTCAGGAACGGCGCGGGAGTGGCGCGGGGGCCGCGAGGAGTGGCAATAGTGCTGCGGTTGGTAGCCGAGGTGGCCGTGGTGGCACCCGCCGTGGATCTTGAGTGATTCTGCACCCCCGCGTGGTGGAAATCGCTCAAGATTCACTGGGGTCGCGGTGGGAGGGCGGCGCACTGTGGGCCCCTGTCTCGGGTGGAGAAGGGTACGACGTGGGCCCTCGCGTCAGGGGTTGGGGCGTAGTTCGATCGGGGTGTCGTCTGGGCCTACGGCCCACGCCAGGACCGAGGGCCACGGGCCGTAGCCCGAGTGCATGTTGAGGTGCGCCGCCCCCGGGAGGACGTCGGTCGGGACGTTCAGCGGGATGCCGAAAACCTCGCGGATGTCCTCGGGGAAATACGGATCGTTGTCGGTGCCCACCAAGCGCGTGTAGCGGGACGCCGCCGCCACTTGCGCGGGCGTCACCGCCGGGAGACCGGAACCGGGTGTCGAGGCCGAGGGCTCGGAGGCAGGGGCTGCTGCTTCGATGGCGAAGGCGGCTATCTCCGGGTTGCTCAAGGTGATCGACGGGGATGGGGGTGCCACCAGCAAAACCCGGTCCACCTGGAGTGGGGCCTCCGACTGGGCCGCCGCGTTCAGCCAGAGCAGGCAGCCCAGGCTGTGGCAGAGCACCGTGCGCCGGTCGCCGCGCATCGCGGTCAGCCGGGTACGCAACTCGGCCAGCCAGTCCTCCAGCGGGGGGAAGTCCGGATCGGGCAGCTGGGGGTAGTCGACCGAGTGTCCGAGTTGGGTCAGTTCGCCGGCCAGCCAGTGCTGCCAGTGTTCCGGGGGACGGCGGTTCTGCCACCCGTGCAGCAAAAGGAAGCTCTCACTCATTCCTTGATCATCCCTCCTGGGAAAAATGATCGCCGAACCACGACAGGCAGGGTTCCAGGCCTGAGACCGCCACCGGGATCTGCGGGAGAGCCGCCCAGCGTGAACGGGTCAGGCGCAGGCGGTCGGAGATCAGGGCCTCGTCGCCGCGGGCGTCGATCGAGATGCCGTCCGGCTCGTAGCCCAGCTTGCGGGACACCGCCTGGGAGGCGTGGTTGTCCTGGAAGACGTCGGTACGCGCGGACGCCGCACCCAGATGATCGAAAGCAAGTGCGAGCAGCCCGGCCCGCGCCTCAGTCCCGTACCCAAGACCGTGGTGTGAAAGCCCTAGCCACGACCAGGTGCTCACTTGGCGGACCACCGGGAAGTCGCGGCCCATCAGGGCGACCATCCCGATGGGGGAGGAGTCCACGAAGGCGGCGAGCGGCAGCTCCCACCGCGAAGCCTTCCAACCGGCGAGGGCACTCCACTGGCCGGTCAGCACGGCCCGTGCTCGTCCGTCCGGGGTGCCGTCGCCCCACGGGGTGAGGAACGGCTGCTCACCGGGCTGGAAAGCGCCCCGGCGAGCCACCTCGGCGAGCGTGGCCAGCTCCTCCTCGCGGGGCAGGCGCAACTCCAGGCGGGGTGTGTGGACGACGAGGCCGAAGAACGGCCAGAGATCGACGAGCATCGGTTCAGAATTCCAGATGCATCAGGTGCAGGCCGACCCGCCCGTGCGAGGGGTGCTCGAACGAACGCGGCACCGTGCCGATGATCTGGAAGCCGAGGCGCTGGTACAGCTCGACGGCGGATTTGTTGGTCTCCACGACGGCGTTGAACTGCATGGCCGCGTAACCGGAGCGCCGTGCCCAGTCGATGGCGAACGAGGTCAGCGCGGTACCGACACCACGGCCCCGGGCGGACGCCGCGACCATGAAACTGGCCGTGGCGACGTGACTTCCGGGTCCACCCCGGTTCGGGCCCATTTTGGCCGTCCCGACAACTCTTCCAAGAAGACAGGCCACCACCGTCAGACCCGGCGGCCGCTCGATCCACATCCCGCGGGCGCCCGCGGAATCCAGGGAAGGGTCGTAAACGAAAGTCTCCTGAGCCTGGACGACCTCGTTGATGATCTCCCAGACGGAAGGCCAGTCCGCGTCGGTGAACGGCCTTATCTCAAGCGTCGACAACCGGCGAGCCCGTCGTGGCGACCGAAGCGGCGCGCAGCTGCTCCAGAGCGCTGTCGGTGGTGGCCCGGGCGACGCCGGCGGTCAGCTCCAGGACCACCGTCGTCCCGAATCCCGCTGTGACGGCGTCCAGGGCGGTTGCGCGTACGCAATGGTCTGTCGCGATGCCCACGACCTCGACGTCGGTGACTCCCTTGCCTTGCAGCCAGGCTGCGAGGGTTTCGCCTGACTCGGAGCGGCCTTCGAAGCCGGAGTACGCCGCCTCGTATTCGCCCTTGTGGAAGACGGCTTCGATGCGGTCGGTGGTGAGCTCGGGGTGGAATTCCGAACCGGTGGAGCCGGCCACGCAGTGCACCGGCCAGGAGTCGACGTAGTCGGGGTTGTCGCTGAAGTGGGAGCCCGGGTCGATGTGCCAGTCCTTGGTGGCGACGACGTGGTCCCATCGCTTGCCGGCCTTGTCGAGCACCAGCGAGATGCCCTTGGCGACCGCGGCGCCGCCGGCAACGGCCAGCGAGCCACCTTCGCAGAAGTCGTTCTGAACGTCGACGATGATCAGCGCACGAGACACAGCGAAACCCCTATGCGGTGGGAACTATGACTACGGGGATGGCGGGATCGCCGGAGGAGAGCTTGAGGCCCTCCCACGGGATGGAGATCAGGCACTGCCGCAGGTGCTCGCGGGACTCGACCAGCGACGGCATCGGCTGAACCTCGCCGCCGGTGATGAAGGACTGCTGGAGCATGCGGTCGTTGGCCTGGTGGTCGGGCACGCCCTGGGAGTAGATGATCTCCTCGATGGCGGTGCCGGTCGGCTTGTGCCGGCGGACGGCGATCTTGCGGCCGCCGACGGTCGCCTTGTTCTCGGAGCGTTTCACGACCGGGCGGCCGTCGACCTCGACGAGCTTGTAGACGAGGCCGGCGGTGGGCGCGCCGGAGCCGGTGACCACCGCGGTGCCGGCGCCGTACATGTCGACGGGCTCAGCGGCGAGGGTGGCGATCGAGTACTCATCCATGTCGCCCGAGACGATGATCTTCGTCTCGGTGGCGCCGAGCGAGTCCAGCAGCTCACGGGAGTGCTGGGCCAGCACCGACAGGTCGCCCGAGTCGATTCGCACGGCTCGCAGATCGGGCCCGGCGACGGCGATCGCGTTGCGGATGCCCTGGCTGATGTCGTACGTGTCGACGAGCAGCGTGGTGTTCTTGCCGAGGGCCGCCACCTGCGAGGCGAACGCGGTCGGCTCGTCGTCGTGCAGCAGTGTGAACGCGTGCGCCGACGTGCCGGTGGTCGGAATGCCGTAGGCGCGGCCGGCCGCGAGGTTCGACGTCGAGGCGAAACCCGCGAGATAGGCCGCGCGCGCGGCCGCGACAGCCGCATGCTCATGGGTACGCCGAGAGCCCATCTCAATGATCGGACGACCCCGTGCCGCCGTGACCATGCGGGCCGCGGCCGCCGCGATGGCGCTGTCGTGGTTGAGCACCGACAGGATCAGCGTCTCCAGCACCACGCACTCGGCGAATGTGCCGGAAACGGTCAGGATCGGCGAACCGGGGAAGAAGAGCTCACCCTCGGGGTAACCCTCGACGTCGCCGGTGAAGCGGTAACTCGTCAGCCAGGCGGCGGTCGTCTCGTCCACGATGCCGGCCGAGCGCAGGTAACCGACCTCGGCCGGGTCGAACCGGAAATCCTTCAGCAGCTCGATCAGACGGCCGGTGCCGGCCACCACGCCGTACCTCCGGCCGGTGGGCAACCGGCGGGAGAAGACCTCGAAGACGCAGGAGCGTGACGCTGTCCCGTCCTTGAGCGCGGCGCTGATCATGGTCAGCTCGTAGTGATCCGTCATCAAGGCGGGGGTGCTCGTCTCCACGGACCTACCCTATTGCGCCGGACCGACAACTGCGGCGCGCGGGCGCGGAACGGTTCCTGACCTGCGGTTCGGCGCTCCGGTTCACCGATCCGCCGAATCCGGTGGCAACATGGGGGCATGGCGTTACCACAGGTCGCTCCCGTCGAGACGCCGGAGATCGAGGAAGAACAGGCTGCTGACCGGCCGTGGGTGACCGTCGTCTGGGACGACCCGGTCAACCTCATGTCGTACGTGACCTGGGTCTTTCAGAAGCTCTTCGGCTACAGCAAGGAGAAGGCGGAGCAGCTGATGATGGATGTGCACACCAAGGGCAAGGCGGTGGTTTCCACCGGCGCCCGGGAGCGCATGGAAATGGACGCCAACCAACTGCACGGATACGGTCTCTGGGCTACGGTCGACCGGGCCTGATCAAGCCTGTACGCAGAGCCGGCCAACAAAAAGCGGGTGGGGAAGAGCATGTTCCGACGCGTCGGCGGTCAATGTGTGGCCACCTTCGAGCACGACGAGGTACGCGTGCTGCGGAAAGTGGCCGCCGAAGTGGTCGGTCTGCTGACCGAGGGTATGGATCACACCGATCCGGTGGTGTCCCGGCTCTTTCCGGACATCTATCCGGAGCTGCCGGACGACTCGCAGGAGTTCCGCCTCTACACCGAGGGCGATCTCAAGACCGGCAAGATCGACCAGGCCGGCGCGATCCTCGCGGCCCTGCCGGACGAGGGCGAGGGTGAGGTACGCCTGGACGGCGAGGCCGCCGAGGCCTGGCTCCGGGCGATCAACGACGCCCGGCTGGCGATGGGCACCCGTCTGGAGATCCAGGCCGACACCGATCTGGGCGAGGAGCTGGACGACGCGGTCCTTGAGGACGCGGGTTCCAGCCGGGTCTTCCAGCTGTCGGTCTACGCGTACCTGGGTTATCTCCAGGAGTCGCTGCTGAACGCTCTGCCGGAGATCAAGTAGCTGCCGGTGTGTGCACTGCCACGCCCGGCCGGCCGAAATACTTCGGTAATGTGAACGCTGTGCTGACCATCGACAAGGCGATCATCGACGCGATCGTCGCCCATGCCCGCCGGGACCACCCGGACGAGGCTTGCGGCGTCGTCGCCGGGCCGATCGGCAGCGACGTTCCCAGCCGGCACATCGCGATGGACAACGCGGCCCGCTCGATGACGTTCTACGAGTTCGACTCGATGGAATACCTGCGGGTTTGGCGCGAGATGGACGACCGCGACGAGGAAGCAGTGGTGATCTACCACTCGCACACCGCGACCGAGGCGTACCCGTCGCGGACCGACGCGGACATCGCCGGTTGGCCGGACGCGCACTATCTCCTCGTCTCGACCCGTGAGCCGGATGCGGAAGAGATCCGATCGTTCCGTATCGTGGACGGTGTGGTGACCGAAGAAAAGGTCAACATCGTGGATGCGACGGTGGACGCGTGAAGGTGAGTGCCGTGCAGTCGTGCATGTTCGGGCAGAGCCCGGTGTCGGTGGTCTACGAGTGTCGCTGAGCGACCGTCCCGACCCGTTTTGCTTTTCCCTCGTGAACGACACTCTTTAGGAGCAATGCAGTCATGGCTATCGAAGTCCGCGTACCCACCATCCTGCGCAGCTACACCGGCGGTTCGAAGATCGTCGAGGGTGCGGGCGACACGCTCTCCGGCCTGATCGACGACCTCGACGCCAAGCACAACGGCCTCAAGGGCCGGCTCATCACGACCGAGGGCAACCTGCACCGGTTCGTGAACATCTACGTCAACGACGAGGACGTCCGCTTCCTCGGCGCGCTCGACGCGAAGGTCAAGGACGGCGACTCGATCACCATCCTGCCGGCCGTCGCGGGTGGCGCCCTGGGCTTCGCGGCCGCGGCCGCGTACCTCGGGCTCTAAGAATCATGGCTCGTTACGAGAGCCTTCTCGACGCATGCGGGGGCACGCCGCTCGTCGGCCTGCCCCGGCTGTCCCCGGTGGTGCCCGAAGGGGCGCCGCCGGTGCGGCTCTGGGCGAAGCTCGAGGACCGGAACCCGACGGGCAGCATCAAGGACCGCGCGGCGCTGTTCATGGTCCGCGAGGCCGAGGAGTCCGGCCACCTGCGTCCCGGTGACACCATCCTGGAACCGACAAGCGGCAACACCGGCATCGCCCTGGCGATGGTGGCCAAACTGCGCGGTTACCGGCTGGTCTGCGTGATGCCGGAGAACGTCTCGGGCGAGCGCATTCAGATCCTCCGGATGTACGGCGCTGAGATCATCTTCTCGCCGGCCGCCGGCGGCTCGAACCAGGCCGTCGCGACCGCGAAGCAGATCGCCGCCGAGCATCCCGACTGGAAGATGCTTTATCAGTACGGCAACGAGGCGAACGCCCGTGCGCACTACGAGACCACCGGTCCGGAACTGCTGCACGACCTGCCGACGATCACGCACTTCGTGGCGGGCCTGGGCACCACCGGCACCCTGATGGGCACCGGCCGGTTCCTGAGGGAGAAGGTCGAGGGCATCCAGATCGTCGCGGCCGAGCCTCGGTACGGCGAACTGGTCTACGGCCTGCGCAACATCGACGAGGGTTACGTCCCGGAGCTGTACGACGCCTCGGTGCTCACCCGGCGGTTCTCGGTCGGCACTCGGGACGCGGTTCTGCGTACCCGTCAGCTGGTCGAGGTCGAGGGCATCTTCGCGGGCTTCTCCAGCGGCGCGATCCTGCACGCGGCGCTTGCCGTGGCGCACGACGCGGTCAAGAAGGGCGAGCGTGCCGACGTGGCCTTCGTGATCGCCGACGGCGGCTGGAAATACCTGTCGACGGGCGCGTACGGCGGCACGCTGAACGACGCGGAAGAAGCCCTCGAAGGGCAGCTCTGGGCCTGAGGAAGGGCCTAGTAAGAGATGGCCACTGCCACGGCGGCGGCCATCGGCGGCGCGGCCGCGAACAGCAGCCACCACGGCAGGTTCCGCTCGTGGATGGCGAGGAACGCGGCCGCTGTCGGCACCACGCTCAGCACCGTGAGCAGACCCAGTACCGGCAGATACCAGCCGGGCGCGCCTCCGAAGACGGCGATCACCGCGTAAAGGCCGACGCCGACGCCGGTGAGACCGAGCGCGGTGCCGTACAGCGCCATCGCAAGGATCTTGGCGAGGCGGGGTGCCGGATCCTCCGGAGCAGGGAAACGGAAGACGCCGGGATCGTCGCCAGAAGCGAGAATCGGGGCGTTTTCCACGGGCTCGGTACGGGTAGTGCGGGTCTGCTCGACCGCGGTCACGTCGCCTCCATCAGATGACCTTCGACGTACTACCCTGAGCAACGCCAAGAGGTCACCGGACGTGACGGTAGAAATCGTGATGACCGAGGTCACGGTGCTTGTGACATACGTTGTCGATTTGACGACAAATCGATCAGTTGTTTCCGCGAAGCGCTGGTCGGGGCGTACGCTTCGCACCGTGATTGACTGGTCTGACAAGTCAAGCGCAGACCCGTCGGGCGGGGAGTGGACAACGGCGTGGGTAACCCGGTGTTGTTCGACCCGATGTGAGCCAGAGGAAACCGCATGCGACTGACCGTTCTCGGTTGTGCCGGCAGTTTCCCCGGCCCCGAGTCGGCATGTTCGGCCTATCTCGTGGAGGCCGAGGGATACCGACTCTTGATCGACTTCGGTTCCGGTTCGTTGTCCGCGCTTCAGCGGTACTCGGACATGCGCAAGATCGACGCGATCCTGCTCACCCACCTGCATTGCGATCACATGCTGGACGCGTGCACCTACGTCGTGGTCCGCCGTTACGACCCGGCCGGCCCGCTGCCGCCGGTGCCGGTCTACGCGCCGCTGGGCGCCGCCGAGCGGATCGCCGCGGCGTACAGCACCGAGGGCGAGCCGGTCGACGACGTCTACACGTTCTACGGACTTCAGCCGGGCACGTTCCCGATCGGCCCGCTGACCGTCACTGTCGATCGGGTCAACCACCCCGTCGAGACCTACGGGGTCCGGGTCGAGCACAACGGGCGGGTTCTGGCGTACTCGTCGGACACCGCGCCGTGTGACGCCCTTTTGCGGCTGGCCGCGGGTGCCGATCTGTTTCTCTGTGAGGCGAGTTACCTCGACGGCGCCCCCAACCCGCCTGACCTGCACCTGACCGGTGGCGAGGCGGGCGAAGCGGCCACCAAAGCGGACGTCGGGCGCCTGCTGCTGACCCATCTGGTGCCGGCTTGGGCCAGCGAGGCATCTATTGTGGAAGCGGCCAGCGCCGCGTACGCGGGACCGGTCGAAGTCGTCCGCCCCGGGGCCAGATACGATCTCTGAGCCGGAGTGCGGGGGCGGAGTCGGCTGCACCGATGCACCACGGGTCGTGATCTTGGAGTTGTCGCATTGCGCATCGTTCGCCTGGCCAACTTCGTAACGGTGCACACCGGCGGTCTGCGCACCGCTCTGCGCCAGCTCGGCCGCGGTTACCAGCAGGCCGGGCACGAAGCCGTTCTGATCATTCCGGGCCGTCGGCACTCGGACAAGATGACCAAGCAGGGCCGGGTCATCACCCTGCCCAGCGCGCCGCTGCCGCGCACCGGTGGTTACCGGGTGCTCGCCGGCCGGCGTGAGATCACGAAGCTGCTGGACAGCCTGGAGCCGGACCGGATCGAGGTCTCCGACCGCACCACGCTGCGCTGGACCGGCAACTGGGCCCGGCAACGCGGCGTGCCGTCGATGATGGTCTCGCACGAGAGCCTGGCCGGCGTCCTCGGCGTCTGGGGCATGCCGAAACGCGACGCCCTCGCCGACCGGTTCAACAGGCGTACCGCCGAGGCCTTCGACACGATCGTCTGCACCACCTCGTTCGCCGCCGCCGAGTTCCGCCGGCTGGACGTGCCGAACCTGGTGGAGGTTCCGCTCGGCGTCGACCTCGACCTCTTCCACCCGAGCCGGATGGACGTCAACGTCCGCTCCCGGTACGCACGACCCGACGAACTGCTGCTCGTCTACGCCAGCCGCCTGTCCGCGGCGAAACGGCCGGAGCTGGCCGTCGACGCGGTCGCCGCGCTGCGCAACGGCAAGATCCCGGCGGTCCTCGTGATGGCTGGTGACGGCACTCGGCGCACCGCTCTGGCGTACCGGGGTGCCCGGCTGCCGGTTCGCTTCGCCGGGCACATCTCCGACCGCGCCGACGTGGCCGCGCTGCTCGCCAGCGCGGACGTGACCCTCGCGCCCGGGCCGGTGGAGACGTTCGGCCTGACCGCGCTGGAGTCGCTGGCCTGCGGCACACCGGTCGTGGTGAACGAGCAGAGCGCCCTGCCCGAGGTGGTCGGCGACGCCGGCATCGCCGTGCCGGGCACCGCTGACGCGTTCGCCGACGCGGTCAGCAACCTGATGGAACGTCCCCGGGTGGAACGCCGTGCGGCGGCCCGCGCCCGCGCCGAGAACTTCGGCTGGCCGGCCGCTGTGGAAGGCTTCCTGCGGGCCCACGACGCGATCCCGGAGCCGTCACCGGCGGCGGTCCGCGTGGCCGCTCTGTTGCGTCCTGCCGCGCCGCTGATGCGCTCCGCGGTGCCGCCGAGCCGGAAGCCCGGGGCGGACGAAGCCGGCGCGGCGCGTTACGCATAGGGTTGGGGGCATGGCGCGACCCGACGGCCGTACGGCCGACCAGCTGCGACCGGTGACGCTTTCCCGGCATTGGAGCATCCATCCCGAGGGCTCGGTCCTTGTGGAGTTCGGCAACACCCGAGTGCTCTGCACCGCGAGTGTCACCGAGGGGGTGCCGCGCTGGCGCAAGGGCTCGGGCCAGGGCTGGGTAACGGCTGAGTACTCGATGCTGCCCCGGGCGACGAACACTCGTGGCGATCGGGAAAGTGTCAAGGGCAAGCTCGGTGGGCGTACCCAAGAGATCTCCCGGCTGATCGGCCGCAGCCTGCGTGCCTGCATCGACCTCAAGGCGCTCGGGGAAAATTCGATCGTCCTCGACTGCGACGTGCTCCAGGCCGACGGCGGCACTCGCACCGCCGCGATCACCGGGGCCTATGTCGCTCTGCACGACGCGGTGACCTGGCTGTCCGGGCGCAAGTCGCTCGCCGGCAAGGTGGACAAGGTGCTGCACACCTCGATCCAGGCGGTCAGCGTCGGCATCGTCGACGGCGAGCCGCGCCTCGACCTGATGTACCTCGAAGACGTCGCCGCCGAGGTCGACATGAACATCGTCTGCACCGCCGGCGGAGACTTCGTCGAGGTGCAGGGCACCGGGGAGAACGGCGTGTTCAAACGAGCCCAGATGGACGCGATGCTCGACCTCGGTGTGCTCGGTTGCTCCGAGTTGGCGGCCGCTCAGCAGAAGGCTCTGGCCGCGTGAGCGCCCGGCTGCTGCTCGCGACCGGTAACAAGAAGAAGCTCGCCGAGCTCCAGCGCATCCTGGACGCCGCTCTCGGCCGTGCCCAGATCGACCTGGCCGGCATCGGCGACTTCCCGGGTTACCCGGACGTGCCGGAGACCGGTCTGACGTTCGGCGAGAACGCGCTGATCAAGGCCCGTGAGGGCGCGAAACGCACCGGCCTGCCCACGGTGGCCGACGACTCCGGCATCGCGGTGAACGCGCTTAACGGCATGCCCGGCGTCTTCAGCGCCCGCTGGTCCGGCAAGCACGGCGACGACCAGGCCAACCTGGACCTGGTGCTGGCGCAGATCTCCGACGTCTCCGACGAGCAGCGCGGCGGTGCGTTCGTCTGCGCCGCGGCCCTGGTCCTGCCGAACGGCCGCGAGCACCTGGTCGAGGGCCGCCAGACCGGCACGCTGCTGCGCAGCCGCCGCGGCGAGGGCGGCTTCGGTTACGACCCGATCTTCATCGGCGACGGCCAGCAGCGCACCAACGCCGAGCTCACCCCCGCCGAGAAGGACGCGATCAGCCACCGCGGCAAGGCCTTCCGCGAGCTCGCCAAGGTCATCGCCAAAGAACTACCCCGCTGACGGTCGCGGCAGGACCCGCCGCGCACGCCCCTCCTTGGGTACGCGCAAACGGCCCTGCCGCGAATCGAAAGCCAACCGCTCGCAAATCGAAAGCCGACCCCGCCGCAAATCGAAAGCCAAGCGCCCGCAAATCGAAAGTCGAACGCTCGCGAATCGAAAGTCCGGCCCGGTAGTCTCGGTGCCGTGACCGCTACGCACCTGGTACCACGCCGCGCACAGAAGCTGGTGTCCGCCGCGTTGGAGGACACCAGAGTCGTCCTGATCAGTGGTGCGCGCCAGGCCGGCAAGAGCACTCTTGTTCGGGTGCTCGCCGGGGACCGGTCGGTGGAGCGCCGTGACCTGGACCGTGAGCAGGATCGTGCCGCGGCGATCGCGGATCCGACCGGCTTCGTTTCCTTCGGGGATCTCATGATGATTGATGAGATTCAGCGGGTTCCCGAGCTGCTGCTCGCCATCAAGGCGACCGTCGACGAGGACCCTCGTCCCGGCCGGTTCCTGCTTACCGGGTCGTCGCGGTTGTTCGGGATGCGTGGCGCCCCGGAC
Organism: Actinoplanes lutulentus; assembly: GCF_003259845.1. Lineage (GTDB taxonomy): Bacteria > Actinomycetota > Actinomycetes > Mycobacteriales > Micromonosporaceae > Actinoplanes > Actinoplanes lutulentus. The sequence continues at coordinate 210,772 of NZ_QLMJ01000003.1, read as the reverse complement.
GCACTGCCCGGGCGGATGGAAACGGTCGAGCTCTGGCCGTTCTCGCAGGGGGAGATCGACGGGGCACCGGACGGCTTCATCGACGCGGTGTTCGCACAAGGACCGGACCTTCGTCACGAGTCCGCGATCAGCCGTGCTGACTACGCGGCGCGCATCGTCCGTGGTGGACTGCCCGAGGCCGTGGCACGCAATGATCCGCGCCGCCGGGGCCGCTTCCTGGACAGCTACGTCCAGGCCCTCATCGACCGGGACGTGCAGGAGCTGGCGCGGATCGAGCAGGCACCCGCGCTGCGGACACTCGTACGCCTGCTCGCCGCCCGCTCCGCCACTCTGATCGCGGCCGGGGCACTGGAGTCCGATCTCCAGCTGAGCCGGCCCACCATTGCCCGATATCTGCGGTTGCTCGAAGAGGTCTTCCTGGTCAAGCGGATACCTGGCTGGTCGCGGAACCTGGGGAGCCGGGCGACCCACGCCCCGAAACTGGTCTTCGTCGACTCGGGAATCGCCGCTCAGCAACTGGCGATCGACGCACACCAGCTACTGCGCCCCGGGCAGCCGTTCGGGCAGTTGCTGGAGGGATTCGTGGTGTCCGAGCTGGCCCGCCAGGCCACCTGGTCGGACCAGCTCGTTGATCTGTACCACTACCGCGACCAGCAGAAGGTCGAGGTCGACGTCATCCTGGAGAACCGGCAGCGGCAGGTCGTCGCCATCGAGGTCAAGGCGGCGTCGACGGTCCGGTCCGACGACTTCGCCGGGCTGCGCAAACTCGCCGAGCGACTTGGTGACGACCTGCTCGCCGGAATCGTGCTCTACACCGGCACGACCACACTGCCGTTTGGTGATCGGATGCGTGCCCTGCCGGTCAGCGCTCTCTGGGAGATCTAGCGGAGCTGGCCGACCGCCTCCTCGATGGCGGCGCGCAGTTCCGGCCCGCTGACCACGGCCCGCGCCGACTCCAGCACCGGCGCCAGGAAGACGTCCGGACCCGGTCCGCCCGCGAACGGCGTCACCGCCGCGACCGCGGCCCGGCCGGCCGGCGACGGAGCCAGCGGCGCTCGCAGCTGCAACCCGCGGACCGCGGACAGCAGTTCCACGGCGAGCAGGCTGGTCAGGTTGTCCAGGACGATCCGCAGCTTCTTCGCCGCGGCCCAGCCCATCGAGACGTGGTCCTCCTGCATGCCACTGGTCGGCAGCGAGTCGACCGACGCCGGTGAGGCGAGCCGCCGGTTCTCGGCGACGATCCCGGCAGCGGTGTACTGCGCGATCATCAGGCCCGAGTTCACCCCGGCGTCCGGGGAGAGGAACGGCGGCAGGTCGCGGGAGCGGGTCACGTCGAGCAGCCGGTCGACCCGGCGTTCGGCGATGGCACCCACCTCGGACGCGGCGATCGCCAGATAGTCGGCGGCGAATCCGAGCGGCGCCCCGTGGAAGTTGCCGGTCGACTCGACCCGGCCGTCCGGCAGCACCACCGGGTTGTCCACGACCGACACCAGTTCCCGGCCGGCGACCACGCTGACGAAGTCGAGAGTGTCCCGGGCCGCGCCTGCCACCTGCGGGGCACACCGCATCGAGTACGCGTCCTGCACGGCATGCGCCAGGTCATCCCGGTGCGAGTCCATGATCGCCGAGTCCTGCAGCAGCCGATGGATGTTCGCGGCGGACGCGGCCTGGCCCGGGTGCGGGCGGATGCTGTGCAGCTCGGGCAGGAACGGCCGTTCCGAGCCGAGCATCGCCTCGATCGCGAGCGCGGTGGTCACGTCGGCCATGGCGAACAGGTGCGACGCGTCGGCGATCGCCAGCAGCAGCATGCCGAGCATGCCGTCGGTGCCGTTGATCAGCGCGAGGCCCTCCTTGGCGGCCAGTTCCAGCGGCTGCAGCCCGGCCGTGCGCAGCGCCTCGGCGGCGGACAGCCGGGAGCCGTCCTTGCCGAGCACCCAGCCTTCGCCGAGCAGCACGATCGCGCAGTGGGCGAGGGGAGCCAGGTCACCGGAGGCACCGAGCGAGCCGTGCTCCGGCACCCACGGGGTGAGGTCGTGGTTGAGCAGGTCGACGAGGCCCTGGGCGAGGACCGGCCGGACGCCGGAGCGGCCCAGGGCAAGGGATCGCACCCGCAGCAGCATCATGGCCCGGACGACTTCGCGGGGCATCGGCGCGCCGATCCCGGCCGCGTGCGAGCGGATCAGCGCGTGCTGGAGTTCGGCCCGGCGTTCCGGGGCGATGGAGGTGTTGGCGAGCGCGCCGAATCCGGTGGACACGCCGTACACGGGCCGGCCGGACGCCTCGATGCCGTCGACGATGGCACGGCTGGTGGCCATCGCTTCGACAGCGGCGGGGGAGATCTCGACCTGGGCGTCGCCGCGGGCTACGGCGATGACGTCGGCGGCGCTGACGCCGGTGGGCTGGACGATGACGGTCACTGCGGCACTCCGTTGTGCAGAATGGTGCGGATCAGGGGAACACCGGGCCGGTAGGCCAGGTGCACGTGTGAGGGCGCGTCGAGGATGACCAGGTCAGCGCGGGCGCCGACCCGGACGACGCCGAGGTCGTCGCGACGCAGGGCCGCGGCCCCACCGGCGGTTGCCGCGAAGACGGCCTCCGCGGGGGTCATGCGCATTTCCCGTACGGCCAGCGCGATGCAGAACGGCATCGAGGACGTGTACGACGAACCGGGGTTGCAGTCGGTGGCGAGGGCGACAGTGGCACCGGCGTCGAGCAGCCGCCGCGCGTCCGGGTACGGAGACCGGGTGGAGAACTCGGCACCGGGCAGCAGCGTGGCGACGGTGTCCGACCCGGCAAGAGCGGCCACGTCGGCGTCGTCGAGGTGGGTGCAGTGGTCGGCGCTGGCGGCGCCCAGTTCCACAGCGAGTTGCACGCCGGGCCCGTGGCCGAGCTGGTTGGCGTGCAGCCGCAGCCCGAGGCCACGTTCGGCGCCGGCCTTCAGGATCGAGCGGGCCTGGTCGCCGTCGAACGCGCCACGGTCGCAGAACACGTCGACCCATTTCGCGTACGGCACGGCGGCGTCCAGCATCTCGCCACGGACCAGGTCGACGTATTCGTCGGCGCGGCCCGCGTACTCGGCCGGGACCACGTGCGCGCCGAGGAACGTGGTCTCCTCGACGATCTCGGCGGCCAGGCGCAGGGACCTGGCTTCTTCGGCCACGCTCAGGCCGTACCCGGATTTGATCTCGATCGTGGTGGTCCCTTGCCGCAGCGCTTCGCTGACCAGGCGCCGCGCGTTGCGGCGCAGATCTTCGTCGGACGCCGCGCGCGTCGCGGCGACGGTGGTCCGGATCCCGCCGCCGGTGTACGGCTGACCGGCCATCCGCGCGCCGAACTCGGCCGCCCGATCCCCGGCAAAGACCAGGTGGGCGTGGCTGTCGACGAAACCGGGCAGCACTGCGGCGCCGTCCGCGTCGAGGCGCGAGTCGGCGTCCGGCGCCTGCGACGACGGCCCGATCCAGGCGATCCGGTCGCCTTCGACCACGACGGCCGCGTCGTGCACGATGCCGAGGTGCGGATCGTTGGTGACCAGCTCACCGATGCTGGTGACGACAAGACTCATGACAACACCTCAGCGATCGATTCTCGAAGGGCCCGGGGGACGTCCATGGCACGATGCTTGCCCTCGGTGACGATCGGCCGCCCGTCCACGATCACGTCGGTGACGTCGGCGGCGGTGGCCGCGAAGATCAGGCCGCCGGGGTCGATCCCGGCGGTGCGGACGCTGTCCAGTGCGACGGCGACCAGATCGGCCCGCTGACCGACCGCGATCTCGCCGGCGTCGCTCCAGCCGAGCGAGGCGTGCCCGGCGCTGGTCGCCGCGGTCAGCAGCTCGGCGGCGCTGAAATGACCGCGCTGCCGGGTGGCGAGCCGTTCGTCGAGTTCGACGCCGCGCGCCTCCTCGAAGATGTCGATGACGGCGTGGCTGTCGCTGCCCAGGGTGAGGATCGCGCCGGCGTCGGCGAGGGTCCGTGCCGGTCCGATGCCGTCGGCCAGATCCCTTTCGGTCGTCGGGCAGAAGCAGGCGTAGTGCTCCCGGCCCAGGATCGTGATGTCGGCGGCGGACAGGTGGGTGGCGTGCACCGCTGTGGTCATCGGCTGCCAGACGCCCATCCTTTCCAGCAGCTCGGTGGGGGAGCAGCCGTGCACGGCCTGGCAGGCCTCGTTCTCGGCCGGCTGCTCGGAGAGGTGGACGTGCACCGGGAGCCCGTCGGTGCGCTGCGCGAACGTCGCCATGCCGTCGGCGGGCGCCGCCCGTACCGAGTGCAGAGCCGCGCCGATCTTGACGCCGTCGCCGCCTTTCAGCTGCTCGAACCGGGTGTGCCAGCCGTCGTAGTCGCCGTCGCCGAACCGCCGCTGCACGCCTTCGAGAGGCTTGCCGTCGACACCGGCGGTCAGATAGACCGCGTCCAGCAGCGTGATCCGGATCCCGGCCTCGCGGGCGGCCGCGATGAGCGCGTTGCCCATCGCGTTCGGGTCGGAGTAAGCGACACCGTCCGGCCCGTGGTGCAGGTAATGGAACTCGCCGACACTGGTGATCCCGGCGAGAGCCATCTCGCCGTAAACCGCCTTGGCCAGCGCGAAGTAGCTGTCCGGGTCGAGCCGGCCGGCCACCTGGTACATCAGCTCCCGCCAGGTCCAGAAGCTGCCGCGATCGCCGTGGGTGCGCCCGCGCAGCGCCCGGTGAAAGGCGTGCGAGTGCGCGTTGGCGAAGCCGGGAAGAACGAGGCCGTGGAGGAGCGTGCCGGTTTTGTTGGCATTCAGGGCGACGTCGGTGATCCGCCCGTCGGTCACCTCGATGCGGACGTTCCGTTCTACCTTGCCGCCGACCCAGGCGTGCTCAGCAGAGAAGATCACAGCTCCTCCAGCACCTTGGCGAGCGCTTCGATCCCGGCCTCACAATCGGCGTCCTCCGCGTACTCGGCCGGCGAGTGTGACACCCCGGTCGGGTTGCGCACGAAGAGCATCGCGGTCGGGATGTGCGCGGAGAGCACCCCGGCGTCGTGCCCGGCGCCGGTCGGCAGGATCGGGGCGTCACCCAGCGTCTTGGCGAGCCGCTCGGCCAGCGCCGTGTCGAACGCGACCTCACCGGTCACCGACTCGGGGCTGATCGTGAACGTCGTGCCGTCCCGCCCGGCCCGCTCGGTCGCCTTGCGGACCACCCCGTCGACCAGCCGGTCCAGCGTGGCGGTGTCGGCGGCGCGGGCGTCGAGCCAGCCGCGGACCAGCGACGGGATCGCGTTGGTGGCATTCGGCTCGACCTGCACCCGCCCGACGGTGGCGTGCGCACCGGTGAGCCGGGCCTCCTTGTTGGCCGCGAGCACGGTGAACGCGAACGTCAGCATCGGGTCGTGCCGATCGGCCATCCGAGTCGTCCCGGCATGGTCACCGACCCCGGCGAAGTCCATCCGCCAGCGCCCGTGCGGCCAGATCGCGGACGCCACCCCGACCGGCACGTCGAGCGCCCGCCCCTGCTCGACGTGCAGCTCGACGAACGCCTTCAGGTTCTTGACCTTGTCGAGCTGCGCGCCGGACGGCGTCGAACCCAGAGCCTGACCGAACGAGACGCCATCGCGATCTTCGAGCGCTGCGGCCTGCTGCGGCGCGATCGCGCCGGTCAGCAGCCGAGACCCCAGACACGGTACGCCGAACCGCCCGCCCTCTTCTTCGACAAAGGCGGCGATTGCAATTTTTCGTGACTTGTCTATTTTATCGGCGGCGAGAAATGCACTGACGATTCCGAGTGGCCCGTCATAGCCGCCACCGTGCGGAACCGAGTCGAAATGCGATCCGGTGAGAACCGTTCCCGGCGCCCACGGTTCGCCCCGCCATGCGAAGAGATTCCCATTGCCGTCGTCGGTGACCAGCATGTCTCTTCGCGCGGCCTGAGAGCGAAACCAGTCGCGCAGCGTCAACTCCGGCTCGGTCAGCGCATACCGCAGGTAACCGCCGCTGGCCGCCCGGCCGATCGGCGCGATCTGGTTCCAGAGGTGGGTGAACGCGCTCATCGGGCCATCGGGATGTGCACGCCGTCCGCCGAGTCGGACTGGTAACCGGCGTCGACGTGCCGCAGCACACCCATCGCCGGGTCGTTGGTGAGCACCCGCTCGATCTTCTGCCCGGCGAGGGCGGTGCCGTCGGCGACACACACCTGACCGGCGTGGATGCTGCGGCCGATGCCGACACCGCCGCCGTGATGGATCGAGACCCAGCTGGCACCGCTCGCCGTGTTCACCAGGGCGTTCAGCAGCGGCCAGTCGGCGATCGCGTCGGAGCCGTCGAGCATCGACTCGGTCTCCCGGTACGGCGACGCCACCGAACCCGAGTCCAAGTGGTCCCGGCCGATCACGAGAGGCGCCTTCAGCTCTCCGGAAGCCACCATGTCGTTGAACCGGACACCGGCCTTGTCCCGTTCGCCGTACCCCAGCCAGCAGATCCGGGCCGGAAGCCCCTGGAACGCGACCCGCTCGCCGGCCATCTTGATCCAGCGGGCCAGGTGCTCGTTCTCCGGGAACAGGTCGAGCATCGCCTTGTCGGTGGCGGCGATGTCGGCCGGGTCGCCGGAGAGCGCCGCCCAGCGGAACGGCCCCTTGCCCTCGGCGAACAGCGGCCGGATGTACGCCGGAACGAACCCGGGGAAGTCGAACGCCCGGGTGAAACCGGCCAGCTGCGCCTCGCCACGGATCGAGTTGCCGTAATCGAAGACCTCGGCGCCGGCATCCATGAACCCGACCATCGCGGCGACCTGCTTCGCCATGCTGGCCCGGGCCCGGTCGGTGTACTCCTCGGGCTTGGTGCGGGCCAGCTCGGCGGAGTCCTCCAGCTCGACACCGACCGGCAGATAGCTCAGCGGGTCGTGCGCGCTGGTCTGGTCGGTGACGATGTCGATCTCGACGCCCTTGACCAGGAGCTCAGGGAAGACGAGAGCCGCGTTGCCGACGACACCGACGCTGAGGGCCTTGCGGTCCTTCTTGGCGGCCAGCGCGATTTTCACCGCTTCATCCAGGTTGTCGGCGATGACATCCAGGTAGCGGGTGTCGACCCGGCGCTGCAGCCGCGTCCGGTCCACGTCGACGATCAGGCAGACGCCGCCGTTCATGGTGACCGACAGCGGCTGCGCGCCACCCATGCCGCCGCAGCCGCCGGTCAGGGTCAGCGTCCCGGCGAGGGTGCCGTTGAAGCGCTTGGCCGCCACGGCGGCGAACGTCTCGTACGTGCCCTGCAGGATGCCCTGTGTGCCGATGTAGATCCACGAGCCGGCGGTCATCTGGCCGTACATGGTCAGGCCCAGGTGCTCCAGGCGGCGGAACTCGGGCCAGTTGGCCCAGTCGCCGACCAGGTTCGAGTTCGCGATCAGCACACGCGGTGCCCACTCGTGGGTGCGCAGCACGCCGACCGGCTTGCCGGACTGCACCAGCAGCGTCTCGTCATCCTTGAGCACGTCCAGCTCGCGGACGATCGCGTGGAACGACGGCCAGTCGCGGGCCGCCTTGCCGGTGCCGCCGTAGACCACCAGGTCCTGCGGCCTCTCGGCCACATCCGGGTCGAGGTTGTTCATCAACATGCGCTTGGCGGCTTCTTGCGGCCAGCCCTGAGCGGTGTACGACGTACCGCGCGGCGCGCGAATCTCGGACATTGTCGGCTCTCCTGTCACGCCAGAAATATGTGCCGCTGAGCGGCTGTCGCTTCGAACTGCTCAAGGCGGCGCTGCACCGGCTCCGGCGCCGCGTCGCACATCGCCTGCAGCAGGACCATGGCCATCGCCATCGGGCCGGTGTGCAGGTCGAAGACCAACTGGGTGCCCACGGCCGCGGGCAGCACCACGTCGGCCGACTCGGCGACCGGGCTGACCGCCGAGTCGGTGATCGCCACCACGGCGAGGCCGGCCGCCTTGGCCTCGCGTACCGCTTCCACTGTCTCTCGCGGGTACCGGGGGAGCACGATCGCCAGCATCGCACTGGCACCGGCCGCGCGGGCCTGATCGAGCCGGTCCAGCAGGCTGGTGCCACCGCCGTCGAGCACCCGCACGTCCGGGAACGCCTTGGCGGCGAAATAGCCGAAGTACGCGGCCAGCGGCGCGGCGGCACGCAGACCCAGCACCGGCAGAGGCCGGCTCGCGACCAGCAGCTCGGCAGCGGCCCGCACGTCGTCCAGCCGGTCCAGCTGCTCACCGAGGCGGCGCAGGTGATCGGTCTCGGCCGCGACGGCCCGCTGCATGGCGTTCCGCCCGGCCGGCTCGGCGGGCTCGCCGTCGGTCAGCGTGCGCAGCTCCCGCCGCAGCGCCGGGTAACCGGAGTAGCCGAGCGCCATCGCGAACCGGGTCACCGACGGCTGACTGACCCCAGCCAGCTCAGCCACCTCAGCCGCCGACAGGTACGCCGCCTTCGCCCCGTGCTCCACCAGACAGTGCGCGATCCGCCGCTGGGTCGGGGTGAGCCGAGCGCCCTGAACGAGCTTGACTACTCCGTCATTCACTCTCGCAGCTTATGCATAAAAAATTTCAGAAACCAGAGCTTCCGCCGAAAGAGGCGGCCGCGTCGGCAAGGGCCGGCTGGCGCAGCCGGTTCCGCGTGCGAGACCGGGGCGGGCCAGTGGCTGAGCAATGAATCGACGAGATCCTCTATGATCACGGCGCTGCTCTCGGGGGAGGATCCACATGCCGCGTACCCGCCGGTCGACCCGTGCCGGATTGGCACTGCTCGCCGCCGCCGCCGTCTACATCTCGGTGACCGGCGTGCCGGCCCAGGCGGTCAGCTCCGCCGGGCTCGCGTCCGTGAGCGGCACGAAGGTGCAGTACAAGTCTGCCCGCGGCAAGCAGAGCGCGGTCGTGCTCACCCGTTCCGGCAACACCGTCACGATCGACGACCGGGTCGCGATCAAGATCGGCAAGGGCTGCAAGGCGGTCAAGGGCGACAAGACCAAAGCCAAGTGCCGGACGTCGGCCGCGCCCACCCGGGTACGCGTCTGGACGTACGACCGGAAGGACTCGATCGTCAACCGGACCGGTCTCGGCATGACGGCGTACGCCGGCACCGGGAACGACAAGGTCACCGGTGGCCCGCGCGGCGACTACCTCTACGGCGACGAGGGCAACGACAAGATCTACGGCCTGGCCGGCGACGACCACATCTTCGGCGACGAGGGCAACGACACCCTGTACGGCGGTGACGGCCGCGACGAGATCCTGGACGGCTCCGGCACCGACGTGATCCGCGGCGGCAACGGCAACGACTGGTTCGGCGGCTACAGCGGCAACGACAAGTGGTACGGCGAAGCGGGCGGAGACGTGTTCTCGCCGATGCAGCCGTACGGGAAGAAGGAGTGGGCGGCCGACGCCGACTACTTCTCAGGCGGCAGCGGCCGTGACGGCGTCGACTACCGCGGCTACAGCAAAGCGGTCAGCCTCGACCTCGACGGCGTCAAGGGCGACGACGGGGCGAAGGGCGAGAAGGACACCATCGCGGCCGACGTCGAGGACCTCGCCGGTGGCAGCGGCAACGACCGTCTGATCGGCAACGGAGCCGGCAACTGGCTGGACGGCGGCGACGGCAACGACGTCATGTACGGCCACGGCGGCGTCGACGACCTGACCGGCTTCGGCGGCGCGGACAAGATGTACGGCGGCGCCGGCGACGACTGGCTGGACGGCCGCGAGGACGGCGACCGTGACACAGTCACCGACCTGTTCGACGGCGGCGCCCACGACGAGTTCGGCGACTCGTGCGTGGTGAAGACCGGCGCACGGACCACCGGCTGCGAGAACTTCTACCCGTCGTTCTGAGCCCACGCGCGGCTCAGGACGCGACCACCTCGTGGTGGGTCACCGTGGTCTCTCGCTCGACCAGGAAGGTGTCGTCCTCCGGGTAGAACACCGCCTGCTCGATGTCGTCGCCGGGGAAGCCGCGGATTGCCTCCAGGGACTCCCACCAGCTCAGCGTCGTCACCTCGGACCGGCCGTCGCCCAGGTCCCGGGTCCACATCTGGGCACCCCGGTTGCCCGAAGTCTGCCGATATCCGGTCAACCCGGTCCGCTCGATGTAGGTCACGTACTCCGCCACCCGATCGGTGTGAACCTTGCCTCGCCACATGCGCGCAATCATGCGATTCAGCGTATGAGCGCATATGACAAGCTGGCGAGATGCGGATCGCCTCGCTTCACACGTACCCGGTCAAGGGTTGTCATCGGCTGGACCACGACGAAGCCGGAGTTGATCCCTGGGGCCTGACCGGTGACCGGCGGTGGATGATTGTCGACGCCGAAGGCGTCGGGATCACCCAGCGTGAGACGCCGTTGCTCACCCAGCTGACCGCCCGGCCGCGCCCCGGCGGGCTCACGCTCAGCGCGCCCGGGCTCGACCAGCTCGATCTGGACGAGCCGGTGCAGGGCGAGAAAGTCGCCGTGCGGGTCTTCAAGAGCAAGCAGCCGGTGCCGGCGCGGGTCGCTTCCGCAGGCAGCGACTGGGTCAGCTCGCTTCTGGGGCGCGAGGCGCGTCTCACCTGGCAGGCCGATCCGACCAGCCGGGCCGTCGACGGTTTCTCCGAGCCGGATGACCGGGTCAGTTTCGCCGATGGTTACCCGGTGTTGCTCGCCAACACGGCGTCACTGGACGCGGTCAACGACTGGCTAACCGAGGGTGGCGACGAGCCGATCCCGATGCACCGGTTCCGGCCGAACGTGGTCGTCACCGGAGCGCAAGCCTGGGACGAGGACACGTGGATCGGGCGGCGGCTGCGGATCGGCGAGATGACGTTCCGCGCGGCGAAATCGTGCGCCCGCTGCCGCGTCACCACGATCGACCAGGAGACCGGCGAGACCGGGCGGCAGCCGCTGCACGTTCTCGGCAAGCACCGGAGGATCGGCGGCAGCCTGCTTTTCGCGATCAACCTGATCCCCGACCTGGGCGCCGGCCGAACCGGTCTTATTCGGACAGGTGACACTTTCGATGTCCTCGAAGAGTGAATCCGTCTTAGGGGAGTCTTAGGAAATTTGCCCTGCGGGTGCGCTCCCACCAGGATCGCCCGGGTGAGTGCTCATCGAAACCCGTTCTCGATCCGATGGCTTGCCGCAGGCGGCGCCGCGGTGATCGCCGGAATCATCGGTGTCGCCCTGGTCCTGCAAACCGGTGGGTCCGCATGCGCCGCGCCGCCGAGCACCACCGCGAAGACCGGCAAGGCCACGTTCTACGACCTGGCCGGCACCTCCGGAAACTGTTCGTTCGAGGTGCCCGCCGACGATCTTTACGTGGCGCTCGGCCCGTCGCAGTACTCCGAGGGCACCTCCTGTGGCGCGTACCTGGACGTCACCGGCCCCAAGGGCAAGGTCCGCGTCAAGGTCTTCGACTCCTGCCCGGAATGCGCCGCCGGTCACCTCGACCTGAGCCGCACCGCGTTCAAGAAGATCGGCGCCGAGATCGACGGCATCATCCCGATCAAATACAAGCTGGTCACGAACCCCTCGGTCCCCGGCCCGATCAGCGTGCGGATCAAGGAGGGCGCGTCGCAGTACTGGTTCGCGGCCCGCATCGACAACCACGCGAACCTGCTCTCCTCGGTCAAGGTCGCGAGCGGCAGCGGCAGCTTCAAGAGCGCCCACCGCACCGACTTCAACTACTGGCTGATCGACAGCGGCGCAGGTCCAGGCCCATTCAAAATCAAAATCACTGATGTGTACGGGAAAACGAGCACGGTCAGTGGCATCAAGATGAACCCCGGATCAGTCCAGAAGACAAGCGTCCGTGCTTCATCAGCATCGAGCTCAGGCACGGCCGCCAAGGTGGAGTCGACGACGTCCGCGTCGAAGAAGCCCACCGTTACCGCGAAGGCGTCGCCGTCCAAGCCGGCCGCCGCCAAGTCGTCAGCATCGGCGTCCGCTTCGGCCGCCGTTTCGCCTTCGGCAACGACCGCTGCTGCTGCGCCTCTGCTGGAGTCGACGACCACGGCTGAGGAAGCGGAAGCCGCTCTGGCCGGCCCGGCAGTCGACCTGGCAGCTGCCGAACCGCGCTGCTGACACACCACTTCTTGCCTCGAGATCCAGGCGAATTCCGGCTCCCATGCGGGCCGAACTTGCCTGGATCTCGTCGTATTTCTGGTGCGGAAGAGGGGACTTGAACCCCCACGCCCTCTCGGGCACGGGCACCTAAAGCCCGCGCGTATGCCAATTTCGCCACTTCCGCCCGTTTTGCCCACCCGGGCAACTCGTTGTGAGGAGTCTAATCGCTCAGATCCAATTGCGGCACTTCGGTCACCACCGATCAGGGTGCGAGATCCGCTGCACGGGCCGGCCAGGCGTGTCGATCCCGGCTCCGATGCGCGCCCCAACTCGACACACCCACCGTGAATGGCCCCGCCTGTGTCGACTCCCAATCCGGCTGTACGTCACGGTCGCCGCACGTGACAGCCGGCAGCCCTGGTGTGCAGCCAGCCCAATCCGGCTGTACGCCACGGTCGCCGCACGTGACAGCCGGCAGCCGTACGTGACAGCCGTGGGTCGCTCGGCTCGCGCTCGTGGTCGTGTTTGAGCCCTGTCAACGACCGCAAGCGCTAGCCGCTCCGGATCGGCTGGCCCGGTGCTCGGTGCTCGGTGGCCGGTGGCCGGTGCTCGGTGCTCGGTGCTCGGTGCTCGGTGGCGAGTTTGTCGTGGGCGAGCCGTAGCTCAGATATGTCATCGGACCCGCATGACGTGTCTGGACTACGGCTCGCCCGCCTGAGCCGTAGTCCAGGACTGTTCTGGGACCCTGATGACATATCTGAGCTACGGCTCGCCCCGGTAGCTCCAAGATCTGTGACCCGTGACCACGCTCACTCGACGGGCCCATGCATGACCTCAATCGGCACGCTCGCCGCGAGGCATGTGCGCGCAGATGGCTCGCCATGCAAGGCGGCCGCCATGCACGGCGGCCGCCTTGCGGGTTGATTACCGCATGACGGCCGCCGTGAGCTCCGGGCTGCCGCGCCGCCGAACAGACGGGGTGGGCAGTGGCGATTGCCCTCCCCATCGGCGGGGTGGGCCCGGAGTTGCATGGTTTGCCGGACTTTTCCGGCCTTTGGGACGTCAGCCGAGACCGAGGTTGCGTCAGCCTGGGCCCAGGTCGTGTCAGTCGAGGCCTAGGTCGCGGCGGAGTTTGGCCACGTGGCCGGTTGCCTTGACGTTGTAGAAGGCCCGCTCGATCGCCCCGTTCTCGTCGATGACGAAGGTGGAGCGAATCACGCCGGTCACCGTCTTGCCGTAGAGCTGCTTCTCCCCGTACGCCCCGTACGCGATCAGCACGCTCTTGTCCTCGTCGCTGACCAGGGGGAACGTGATGGCGTCGTGCTCACGGAACTTGGCCAGCTTGGCCGGCTTGTCGGGCGAGATGCCGACCACCTCGTAACCGGCTGCCTGCAGTGAGGCGAGCGAGTCACGGAAGTCGCAGGCCTGCTTGGTGCAGCCGGGCGTCATGGCCGCGGGGTACGCGTACAGAACAACCTTGCGTCCGCGCAGATCCTTGAGGGAGAGGCTGTCCCCGTTGTCGGTGGGCAGGGTGAACTCGGGCGCGGCGTCGCCGGCGGCAAGGCGCACGTTTTCAGTCATGGGACCGACGATAGTGCGGGTCAGGCGGCGGCTCGCTGGCCGCTCCAGAGCCGGCGCGCGGCGGTGAGGTCTCGGGGCCACTCCTCGCCGCGCCGGGACAGCCGGCGCTCGGTGATCTCGAAGTCGCCGAGCAGGCGGTGGAACTCGTCGAGCACGTCGGACTCGAGGAACGGTTTGCAGGAGAAGACGTTGATGAGGACTTCGCGCAGGTGGGGGTAGGTGTGCACGGCGGCGTGCGACTCGGCGAGGATCACCACGGCGGATTTGCCGGCCTTTTCGGCGGGCCCTCCCTCGGTGGCCACGAGCGGCCCGGCGATGACGGTCATGCCGATGCGGGCGACCAGGTCGCGCATGAAGGTGGTGAGGGTCGCCTCGTCGTCGAGCGGCGAGATGTCGGACACGGCCGAGAGGCGGAGCGTGAGTTCGTCACCGTAATGGTCCATCGGATCCCCCTAGACGGAATAACTGAACGTTACCGGCTCGATGCGCAGCGTTGGAATCCCTCAGTCGGGGATTGGCACATTTAAAGTTTCCGCAGTTCAGGGCGGGTATGGAATCCGCGAGGAAATGGTCTGATCGCAATCGATCGGCGCATTGAAATAGCGAAAGAAAGTGTTTTCAGTGGTGCTGTGCACACCGTGTTAAGTACTCGGGGATAGCGGCCGCATGGTGATCGAAAGTAGGCTGCGTCAGCCGTAGCCGTCGAGAGTGGAGATCAATCATGAGCGAGCCCACGAGCGGGACCACCAGCGTCTCCAGCGAGGTCGTGGAGAAGATCGCCGTCGCGGCGGCCCGGGCGGTCCCCGGCGTCGCGGATCTGGGCGGCGACGTGTCCCGGTTCTTCAACAGCGTCCTCGACAAGGTCGGCCTGGACCAGGTCGGCGACGCGAGCCGCGGCGTCTCGGCGAAGGTCGCCGACGGCAACGTCACGGTGAACGTGGTGCTGGTCCTGGAGGCCGGCCGGGTGGTCGCCGAGGTGACCGGTGAGGTTCAGCGCGCGGTGACCGAGGCGCTGACCGGTTACGGACTCAAGGTCCTAGCGGTCAACGTCAACGTGGACGACATCAACATCTGAGTCGGTGGCGGCCCGGATCCGCAGCACCCCGGTCAGCGCCAGCCCGGTGCCGGCCCCGATCGCGATCATCACGGCGCCCCGGGCGAGCCAGCCCGGCCCGGCCGCCGGGACGACCGGGGCGAAGAACACGTCGGCGCTGCCGAAACCGGCGAACGCGGCCAGCACGAAACCGGCGAGCGCCAGATAGAACGGCGGATGCCGGTACGCGGCCGCGCAGGCGAGCACCCCGGCCAGGATCAGGACGCCGGACCAGCCCGACCCGTCGGCGGTGCGCAGGTACGCGTACCCAAGAGAAGAAAGACCGCCGAGGAGCGCGAGCGACCCGGTGGAGCGCGACCACCGATGAGCGGCCAGGGCGACAGCGACGGCCAGCAGAGCCGCGCCTGCCCACCAGGCCCAGGTGCGCGGCGCGGGTTCGTAATCGAGGGTGCCCTGGATCTCGAAAGTGC
The DNA here is from genome assembly GCF_003259845.1 of Actinoplanes lutulentus. Classification (GTDB taxonomy): domain Bacteria; phylum Actinomycetota; class Actinomycetes; order Mycobacteriales; family Micromonosporaceae; genus Actinoplanes; species Actinoplanes lutulentus. The sequence goes on along the minus strand of NZ_QLMJ01000003.1, from coordinate 195,678 downwards.
GGGCCTGGTCGCGCAGCGGGACCACCCACTCGCGGAGCCGATGCTCGGCGTCCGGATCGGCGACGGCCTGCGGCGGAAGGCCGGACGCCATCCACTGGGTGCGCTGATCGTGCCAGCGGACCGTGGTGCTGGTGTCGACGCGGCGCCAGGCGGGCGCGGCGGTGGGATCGGCGTTCGCCGGCAGCGCGGTGTCGAAGGCGGCGGTCTCGTTCAGGTACGTCGCCGGGGAGTTCACGTTCTGATAGGTGCCGTCCGGGCGGACGTCGAGATAGGGCTCGCCGGAGTAACCGAGCACCTCGATCGACCGGCTGCTCTCGTTGACCAGTTCGAGTCGCGAGCCGCCCTCGACGACCCGCACGCTCAGGCCGTCGAGCGGACTGCTGAACCCGGTGGCCACGACCCGGTACTTACTGACCTCGGTGGCGTCGCCGGCATGGGCGAGAGCGGGCGAGGCCGGCCCGAGGATCAGGCCGGCCACCGCCGCTGAAATGGCGAGGAAACGCCTCACCCAGCTGCCTTCTCGATGGTCTGGGTGAGCAGTTCGCTGGTCGGCACGGTGTCGTTCGGACCGATCAGCTTGGTGCCGTCGACCAGGATCGTTGGCGTGCTGTTGTAGCCGCGATCGGAGAATTTCTCGGTCACGTCGGTCGCCCACGTCTTGTAGGTTCCCTCGTTCACCGCATTCACGAAAGTCTCGCTGGTCAGGCCCACCGACTTCGCCAGCTCGATGATCTTTTCGTTGCTGAGGCCGTCGCTGTTCTCCTCGGGCCGGTTGTCGTAGAGCACGTTGTGCAGTTCGAGGAACTTGTCCTCCTCGGCGGCGGCCGCGGCGGCGCCGGCCGCGCGGGTCGAGTACTCGGTGCCGTTGGAGTACTTGTCCAGGATCGCCACCGGGTGGATCCGCAACGTGATCTTGTTGGCTTCCGCCATGTTCTGCAGGCTCTCGCCGCTTGCCTGCTCGAAGTTGCCGCAGGCCGGGCACATGAAGTCCTCGTAGACGTCGACGACGACCGAGCCGGTGCCGATCGCGAACGCGGTCCCGTCGTCGACCGCGGCGGTGGGCGTCGTGACCTTGCCGTCGTCCTGGCGGGACATCACGGTGTACCCGACCAGGCCCGCGAGGAAGAGGACCATGACGACGCCGACCGAGGTCCAGAGCGTCACCTTGCGGCGGCGCTCAGCTGCTTGCTGTTTCGCGACGACCGCCCGGGCCTGGGCGGTCCGGTCCCGTTTCCCCTTGCTCATCGCTCTTCCCCCATTAGAAGGCCGTCTACTGAGAACCTGGTCCGCGGCTTCCACAACAGAATCCCGGCGAGCGCTAGAAATCCGATATCTCGCAAAATATCGAGCCAATATGCCGCATTCTTGCCCGCCGCCAGTTCACCACCGGAGCTGAAGCACCCGCAGTCGATCTGCAGACCGCGCGCCCAGGCCGAGATGATTCCGGCGATGAAAACCACCAGCAGGACCGCGGAGATCCCGGCGGTGAGCCGGGTCGCGAGGCCGATCAGCAGCAGCAGGCCGAGCGCGATCTCCAGGAACGGCTGGACCGCGCCGACGACCTTGGCGGTGTCGTAGGACATCAGGTCGTACGCGTTCACCGCGCGCGCCGAAGCGGCGAGATCGCCGACCTTGAGTCCGCCGGCCACCAGCCAGACGGCGGCCAGGGCGAGCCGAGCGGCCGTGGAGATCCACGGCATGGTTTTCTGCATGCGCACGCCCCGTTAGACGCTCGTCGTCACGACCCAGTTCCCGATCATGTCTAGTCCGGGACGGGCGTCACAAACAGGGTCGAAAGACTCTGAATCAGCTGGCTTGTGCCTGGGAAACCGCTGTGACCAGCTCATCGCGAGCACGTGCCACCCGGGACCGGATCGTGCCCACCGGGACGCCCTCGACCTCGGCGGCCTCGGCGTACGAAAGCCCGATCACCTGGGTCAGCACGAACGCCGTCCGGCGCTCGTCGCTGAGCCGTCCCAGCAGATCGGCGCTGGTCAGCCGGTGTGCCGGGTCGGGCGAAGGCAGTTCGGTGACGGCCTGCGCGGCGAGCCGGGCGTCGAGCCGGCGGCGGCGCACCACCGACCGCAGGTGGTCGGCGCAGGTGCGGCGGGCGATGCCGAGCAGCCAGGTGCGCACGCTGGAGCGCCCGGCGAACGTGTCCAGCGCGCGGAACGCCCGGAGATAGGTTTCCTGGGTGAGATCGTCGGCAGTTCCCGGATCGATCAGCGCGGCGGTGAAACGCCACACCTCGGCCTGGGTCGCACGCACGAACGCGGACTGCGCCGCCCGGTCACCGTCGCGGGCGGCCAGGGCCAGCGCGGTGGTCTCGTCCGTTTCTTGCTCACCAGCCGTCACGAGGCAGATGGTACGCGAATCGGCGGTTCCGCTCCGCGTCTGGAACCATGCAATGGCTTCATCGTCCTCGGGTGGAAACGGAGTGTGCTGTGACTGACCGACGCCGAGTACTGGCTGTATTGGCCGGGTTACTGCTCGGGTTCTTCGGCACGCTGCTGTCCGCGGCCCCGGCGAGCGCGCACGCGGCGCTCGTCGCCAGCGATCCGGGCAACGGCACGATCGTTCCGGACGCCCCGAACCGGGTGACCCTGAACTTCAGCGAGTCCGTGCAACTCGTCGCCGGCAAGATCCGGGTGATCGCCCCGGACGGATCCCAGGCCGACCAGGGTGATCCGACCGTCGACGGCGGCCAGGTCACGATCCCGCTGCGCTCCGGCGCGGGCCGCGGGACATACCTGGTCAGCTACCGGGTGATCTCCGCCGACAGCCACCCGGTCGCCGGCACCATCACCTTCTCGGTGGGCGCGGCCTCCACGCCGCCTACGGCGACAGAAGAATCCGTCCGGGTCGATCCCGTGGTCCGCTCACTCATCCCGGTCGGCAAATTCCTTGGGTACGCGGGACTGGTTCTTCTGGTCGGGCCCGTGCTCGTGCTGGCCCTGCTGTGGCCGCAGCGACTGAGCCGGCGCGGACCGGGCCGGCTGATCTGGACCGGCATCGGGCTGGTCACCGGCAGCACGCTGCTCGCGATCTACCTGCAGGCGCCGTACACCCTGGGCACCGGGCTGTTCGACGTCCGCGTCGGTGACCTGCGCGACGTGCTGGGCAGCACGTTCGGCGCGGTGATGCTGGTACGCCTCGGCGTGGTGATCGCCGCCGCGTTCCTGCTCCGGCCACTGCTCGGCGGCGCCGGAGCCGAGTCGAAGCTCGACCTGGCCCTGCTCGGCGTGCTCGGGGTGGCGGCGCTCGCCACCTGGCCGCTGACCGGCCACCCGACCGCCTCCCCGGTGGCCGGCGTCTCCGTGGTGATCGACGCGATCCACCTGGCCGCCATGTCGGTCTGGCTCGGCGGCCTGGTGATGCTCTTCGGCTTCCTGTTGCCCCGGGCGAACGCGCGCGAGCTCGGCGCGATCCTGCCGATCTGGTCCCGCTGGGCGGCCGCCTCGGTCGGTGCGCTGATCTTCGCGGGCGTGGTGCAGGCGCTGATCGAGGTGGCGTCGCTGGACGGGCTGATCAACAGCACGTACGGCCGGCTCATCCTCGTGAAGGTGGCTCTCGCGGCGATCGTGATCGGCGTGGCCGCGTACTCCCGCAAGCTCGTGAAACAGCGCAGCGCCGAGGAGTCGCCCGGCCCGCTGCGCCGGATCGTCTCGATCGAGCTGGGGATCACCGCGGTGGTGCTGGCGGTCACCGCGGCGCTGGTGCAGATCTCGCCGCCGCGTACCGCCGAGGCGGCCGAGACCGCGGCGACCAGCACCACGGTCACCCAGACGATCACCTCGGACAAGATGGCGATGCAGGTCGACATCTTCCCGGCGGCGGTCGGCAACAACTCCATCCATCTGTACGCGTACACGCTGGACAACAAGCCGCTCCCAGTCGTCGAGTGGAAGGCGACCGCGGCGCTGACGAGCAAGGGGATCGAGCCGATCGAGATTCCGCTGCTGCGGATCACCGATTTTCACGCGATCGGTGACATCGCGCTGCCGGTCGCCGGTGAGTGGACGTTCAAGTTCACCGCCCGGACCAGCGAGATCGACCAGTCGACAGTGACGATGACCGCCACCGTCAACTGACTTCCTCTAACGGCCCGGTTCTCATGGGGAACCGGGCCGTTCGCATATCAATCGGGGATGCCGTACCGATTTGACCACTTTGGGGTTATTTGCACTTGTATGGTCTTGCGGTACCGGCCCGGGAAGGGGGAGATTCAGATGCGGGTGTTCCGCACGATTCTCGGCATGCTCCTACTGACCATCGGACTGCCCGCGCTACTGGCGGGGGGCGGACTGTGGACAGCTATGCAGCATCGCGACCCGGGCGGCGCGTTCACCGGTGAGCTGCAAAAAATCGGCGTACCTGGGTACGCCGTAGTCGTCGGCGACATCGACAGGCTGCTGCGCGACGACGCGCCGTTCGCCCGGATCGGCGCCACCGAGCTGCGGCTCACGGCGGCCACCACCGACGGGCCGGCCTTCTTCGGCCTCGCTCCCGCCGCCGACGTCGACCGATACCTGGCCGGAGTTCCGCATTCCCAGGTACGGACCGTCGACATCGGCACCGGCGCGCTTCCGGTCACGTCGGACCGGGTCAACGGGCCCCGCGTGCCGTTCGGCATCCCGGGGCAGCAGGCGTTCTGGACGCGTACCGGTATCGGCGAGATCAGCCTCGTGCCGGGCGAACTCGTCGGCGGGCCGTACAGCCTGGTCATGATGAGCGCCGGGGGCAGCCCGGTGAACCGGCTCGCCACGGTAGCTGAGGTCCGGCCCAGCTGGCTGAACTCCAGCACCTGGGGCCTGCTCACCCTCGGCACCCTGATGATCATGGCCAGCATCGTGATCCTGGTGTGGCCGGGCCGCCGCCGCGAAGTCGTCTACGTCGTCTCGCCCGGCCAGGTTCCCGAGCTGATGCAGGCCATCGGGGTGCCACTTCCGTACGGCGCGGGTGGTTCCCGGCATGGCGGTGCGCACCGCCCGCGTACCCTCGCTGACTCGCGCCCGGTCCGCCCGCCGGCGCTACCGCAGTTCGCTTGGCCCCCGTCGTCTCCGGGCGCGCCGCTGGCTTTGTCCGCGGCCCCGGCCGCTGGTTCGTCCTCTGCGGGTGGCTCTGTGGGTGGTTCTGGGGTTGGTTCTCCGGTTGGTTCACCGGTTGGTCCTTTGAGCGGTTCTGTGGCCGGTTCTGTGGCCGGCTCTCCTGGTTCTCCCGGTTTTCTCGGTTCTCCGGGTTCCCCTGGCCGGGCGATCGGTGCGCACACCCCTGCGCCAGGCCGCCCGCTCAACCTGCTCGGCGAAACCCCCGCGACGTCCAGCCTGCCGCCAGGCCCGATCCCGGCCCGCCGCAACCGCCGAGAGCCCTCCGCAACCGACATCCCGGAATTCCACGCCACCGCGGTAGGCGCCTGGGTCGCGGCAACCGCCCCGGAACGCGCCCGCCAGACAGAGGCCCGAGCAGCCGCCCGCTTGCGAGAGGCCGCAGCAGCCCGCAGGGGCGACGGCGCAGGCCTGCCCGAGCGCCCGAACACCCTGCCGGGCCAGCCAGGCGAACGCCAACCCGAGCCCACTCAGCCCTCACCCGCGCAGGCCGAGTCAGCGTCTGTTTCGGCAGCGCAGCCGGTCAGGGCTGGGCAGGTTCGGCAGGGCGCGCCGGGCAAGCAGACCGCGCCTGGCAAGCAGACCGCGCCTGGCAAGCCGCGCGAGGTGGCCGAGGCCGCCGCTCCGTCCGCGGAGAGCGAGCAACCAGCGGCAAAGCCGGCGTCCGAGCAGGCAGAGCCCAAAATGGCTGCCCAGAAACAGTCCGGGGCGGACAAGGTCCCGTCCGCAGAGGCCGGCCAGCAGTCCACACCTCAGGTCCACACAGAGTCTCTCCCGAGCGGCGCGAACTCAACGCCACGCCCCGAAACCGCTGGTCCCAGCTCAGAGACAGCGGGTCCCGGCCCAGAGACGGCGGGTCCCGGCCCAGTTGCTTCGCGCCCGGCCACTCTCGCTGAAGCGCCACGGCAGGGCGGGTCCGGCAACCGCCAGTTCAAGAAGCAGGCCCGCAAGGGCGGCAACAACCAGCCCGGATCAGCATCCCCGGACAGCACCCAGTCCTCGGGCAGCACCCGACCCCAGACCGCATCCCGAATCGCCCTGCACACCGGCCCGGCAGCTACCGACTGGACCGCCATCGGCCTGACCAGGCTCGGCCCCATCCCGAGCATGCCCATGCCAATCCCAGCAGCCCGCCCGGCAACCGCAGGCGCTGCAGCCCGCTCCGCAACCGCCGGCCCTGCGGCTGACCCGGCCACCGTCACGACCCCCAAGGACGCGACGACCACTGAGCCACCCACCCAGCAGACACAGGCGCAGAAGGCTCCCACCCAGTCAGCCCCGAAGCCACCCACCCAGCCAGCCCCCGCTTCCAAGGCGTCCACTAAGCCGGTCTCTGAGTCTGCTCAGTCGACGACATATATCGAGTCGGAAATCTCGGATAAGTCGCCCGCGACCGCAACCATTCAGCCTGAGAAGCCCGCCGCAGTCGCATCGCAACCGCCCGCATGGCCGCTAGTGGCCCCGACCGACAAGGTCGCCGCCCGCACCGCCGAAACCTCGACCACCCCCGCAAAGGCCGCCGCGACACAGGCAGGCAGCCGGCCGGTCGAGGCTAAGACGACGCCGGTCGAGGCGAAGACGACCAGCAAGCCGGAGCCGAAGAAGCAGCCGGCCACCACCCGCCCCGGCGAGCAGAGCAAGCCGAACCCGCTCAACAGCGAACCGGCCGACAAGCGCACGAAGCCGGAGAGCGACAAGCCGAACGCGGACGACGCCCCAGCTCCGAAGGCACCGATCGTGCCGATCCCCGCCCGCCCGCTGAACCCGGCAGCCCCGACCCCGAAGCCCCAAACTCCGGCGGCCAAGACGCCGTCCGAGCCCCGAGCATCCCTGCACGCAGCGGAGGCAGGCCTCCCGCCCGCGACGGAGGCAAACCGCCCGCCCACAGCGAACCCGCTACCGACCCAGCCCACCGAGACGCCGGCACACGGTGAGCCCTCACCCCCCAAGACGGCAGCCCACGGTGAGCCCTCCTCCACCGAGGTCGCATCCGCTGAGCCGCGTGCGTCAATGCACGCGGTCGAGGCCAACGGCCTGGGCGAACTAGGCGACACCAAGGTCCCGACCCAGCCGGAGAACAGCGGCAAAACCCGCAAGAACAACCCGCTGGCCCGGGCCCAGGGCCGGCTCGCCGGTAAGCCCGTAGCCACCACCCCCGCCAAACCGGGAACCACCCGCCGAGCCCCAGCCGCCTGGATCAAAGCCGCCGAGTCGGTAGCCGCCCGCGTAGCAGGCAAGCCCACCGACCCCCAGCCCCAGCCGACCGAGAACCCTGCAGCCGAACACCCTGCAACTGGGAACCCTGCAACTGGGAACCCAGCGATTGAGAGCCCGGCGGCCCAACCGGCCGAGGCCCCGACTCCAGCGGCCCAGGGTGCCGCGATCCGGGGTGCCGCGATCCAGGGCGCCGCGACCGAGGTCCCGGAACGCAAAGCGGAGCAGGTGAACGCCGAAACCGCGCCCCAGCAGCCACCGGCTCAGGCATCCGCAGGGACCCGCAGCGTTCCTAGGCCGCAGACGCCGAACGCTGCCCCGGCCGCAGCTCAGACCCCGGCTCGCCCGCAAGCATCGAACCCGGCTCGAAAGCCCCGCCCCGGCAGCGAGAAGCCACGCCCCAAGCCGCCGGCTCAGCAGAAAAACGAGCAGGCCAAAAACGAGCAGGCCAAGAGCGAGCAAGCCAAGAGCGAGCAAGCCAAGAGCGAGCAAGCCAAGAGCGAGCAGCCCAACAGCAAGCCGGACAAGCCAACGCCAGCGAAGCCCGCGCAAGAGAAACCCGTGCAAGCCAAGCCCACCCCGGCCAAGGCAGCCCAAGCCAAAACCGCCCAGGTGACGGTCACGCAGCAGACCACGCCATCGGACCCGAACGCACGGCCGCTGAGCTACCGGGAGGAAGCCGCCGAACTACTGGCCGCCAGCTCCGGACGCCGCCGCCGGCGCACCGTGTCCGGCAGCCCAGCACCTGACCGAGACCACACTCCGGAATAGCCGAAAACGACGAGCTCGGGCCGCTGACCACCATGGTCAGCGGCCCGACCCTTTTGGGACCGCTCACCTCCGAAGCCGAAGACCCACATCGCGGACGGAAGGCGTAGACAGGGGCGCACAACAACGCCGTTCAGCGGAGACGAGGTCACACATTGGCGCTGCGTGTGCCCACGTCACGGCTATAGCGATGCCGAGGTCGCACACAACCGCTCGGTGCGTCCTGGTCTCCGCTGACCGATACGGCAGCACACGGTGAGCCCTGGGCGCGCCGAGACAAGAGCACACGGTGAGCGCCCGCATTGCGGTCAACTCCTGGCCTCTTTGACCCCTACCGTCAACCCATGCGAGCCCTCTCCCCGCGCGAGCTGAACCGGACCTACCTGATCCGCCAACTGCTAACCAAACCCGAGCCCGAACCCACCACACCCCCCACCACCGCCGCCGCGGTAATCGCTCACCTGGTGGCGTTGCAGGGCCAGGAGTCCGACTCCCCGTACCTGAGCCTCTGGGCCCGCATCCCCGGCTTCCATCAGGACGACCTCACCACGCTCCTGCACGACCGCACCGTCGTCCGCAGCGCGCTCCTCCGCGGCACCCAGCACCTCTGCACCGGCGACGACTTCGTCTGGCTGCGCCCGACGCTTCAGCCGTACCTGGACCGCTTCGCCGGCCGCGGCGGACGGCTCGACGGCCTTCCGCAGGACGAGTTGATCGCCGCGGCCCGGGAGATCATGGACGGTAAGCAGATCAGCCGCCCGGAGCTGACCCGGCAGCTGACGGATCGATTCCCCGGCCCGGACCCACAGTGGCTCAAGCTGGTCGTACACCTGCGGTTGGCTCTGCTGCACCCACCGCCGGCCGGGATGTGGCGGCACCGAGGGCGAGTGGGCTGTGTGCTCGCCGAAGATTGGCTCGGGCAGCCTCTGGCTGCCGAGCCGGCGCCGGAGAAGTTGGTTCTGCGATACCTGGCGGCGTTTGGTCCGGCTTCGATCAAGGACATCCAGGTCTGGTCGGGTCTGACCCGCTTGCGCGGGTTGATGGCCGAGCTGCGTGATCAGCTGCGGGTCTTCAAAGATCAAAACCACATTGATCTGTACGACCTAACGGAAGCACCGTTGGCCGATCCTGACCTTCCAGCGCCGGTGGTGTTCCTCCCCGAGTTCGACAACGCGCTGCTCGGGCACGCCGACCGTGACCGGATCATCCATCCGGGTGACCGTGCCCTGGTGACGCCGGGTTGGTCGATCGTGCGGCCGACCGTGCTGGTGGACGGGTTCGTGGCGGCAACCTGGTCGATCGAGGGAGCGGTTCTGAGGGTGGCGCCGTTCCGCCCGCTGTCCGGTAAAGACCAGGCAGCGGTGGAGGCCGAGGGTGAGCGGCTGCTGGCGTTCGTGGCGCCGGGGGAGAAGCCGGAGATCCGGTGGGCGGGGGAGCAGCCGGGTGTCCGCTGGGGCAACAGACCCGAAAAGGCCCTCCGCGCTGCCGACGCGAAGGGCCCTTTACCGGGGGGAACGGAGTAACCGAAGGGGGGCTTCGTCCGTTAAGTTCACTTTACCCAACAATCGGCCAAGTGGGAAGTCCCAGCAACAAAGGGGACAAACGGCCGGAACTCGGGCCGGGAGCCACCGTAGGCGTCAAACGATGTCGCCGTGCCGGGCGTAGGCTGACACCGTGGCGGATCTTCTGGTGTGGATCGATTGTGAGATGACCGGTCTCGATTTGGGCAAGGACAAGCTCATCGAGGTCGCGGCGTTGGTCACCGATCCCGAACTCAACGTGCTCGGCGAGGGCGTCGACCTGGTCATTCACGCGGATGACGCGGCGCTTGACGCGATGCCGCCGGTGGTGCGTGACATGCACGCCAAATCCGGTCTGACCGACGAGGTTCGCCGGTCCACGGTGACGATGGCCGAGGCGGAGGAAGCCGTCCTCGCGTACATCAAGGAGTTTGTTCCTAATCCGCGGACCGCGCCGCTCTGCGGCAACTCGATCGCCACCGACCGGGGCTTCCTGGCTCGTGACATGCCGGCGCTCGACGCGCACCTGCACTACCGCATGATCGACGTCTCCTCGATCAAGGAGCTGTGCCGGCGGTGGTACCCGCGGGTGTACTTCGGTCAGCCGGCCAAGGGTCTGTCGCACCGCGCTCTCGCCGACATCCGGGAGAGCATCCGCGAGCTGGAGTACTACCGGCGCGCCATCTTCGTCCCGCAGCCGGGCCCGGACGTCGAGACGGCGAAGGCCATCGCCGCCGGCCTCTAGACCCAACCCGCTCGACAGGCCCCTGGCGGGTGTGGCTATGATTGTCCCGCAACACAGGGTTCGCCCTGTGAGCATGGTGGTCGTAGCTCAGCTGGTAGAGCGCCGGCTTGTGGTGCCGGATGTCGCGGGTTCAAGTCCCGTCGATCACCCCAAGTAAAAACGAAAGGCTCGGCCGATTGGCCGGGCCTTTTTCGTGTCGGGGAGCCTTCTGGGAGCGCTCCGAAAAACTTTTGGGAACAGAGCAACCTTTCGGGCCTGAGGGACCACTGGGGTGTGGATCAATCCTCGTTCCCCAGGAGACACCCTTCATGCTTGCCAAGCGCATCGTCGTACCGCTTTCGGTACTGACCGTCGGCGCCGCGGCCGCGGTGGTCGGCGTTCTGAACGCCGACGCGGCCGTTGCCACCTCCTGCTCCGTCACCTATTCCGTCGTCAACCAGTGGAGCAGCGGCTTCACCGGCGACGTGAAGATCCGTAACAGCGGCGGGACGGCCATCGACGGCTGGACGCTGGGCTTCACCTTCCCCTCGGGCCAGAAGGTCGCGAGCGGCTGGAACGGCACCTGGACCCAGACCGGCAGCGCGGTCACGGTGAAGGACGCCGGCTGGAACAAGACTCTCGCCGCGGGCGCGCAGGTGGCGCTCGGCTTCAACGGCACCTGGAGCGGCAGCAACACGGCGCCGACCGGGTTCACCGTGAACGGGGTGGCGTGCGGCGGTGCCGTGGCCACCGCGACGGCCAGTCCGACCGCGACCGCGACTCCGACCGCGAGTAAGACCGCGACGGCGAGTCCGAGCGCGAGCAAGACCGTGGCTCCCACAGCCACGAGCGCCAGCCCGACCCCTTCAAAAACCCCCACCGCAACGGCAACCGCCACGCCGACCGCGACCGTCTCCAAGGGTGTCGAGAACTGCACCGACTACGCCGCCCTCGTCCGCGGCAAGTACTGGGTCAACAACAACGTCTGGGGCAAGGCCGACGGCACCGGCTCCCAGTGCGTCTGGGAGAACGGCCTCAGCGGCGACAACCTGAGCTGGGGCACCAGCTGGACCTGGGCCGGCGACAACACCAAGGTCAAGTCGTACGCCAGTGCCGTGCTCGGCTGGCACTGGGGCTGGAAGGCCACCGGAACCGGGCTGCCGGTTCAGCTCAGCGCCGGCAAAGCGGTCAACGCCTCCTGGAACTTCCAGGTCACCCAGACCACCAGCAACGTCATGAACGTCGCGTACGACCTGTGGCTGCACGACATGGCGAACCCGGACTGGCAGAACAACCCGACCGACGAGGTCATGGTCTGGCTCTACAAGTCCGGCGGGGCAGGCCCGGTCGGCACGAAGCAGGCCACCGTGACGATCGCCGGCACCACCTGGGACCTCTATAAGGGCAACATCGGCTGGGAGGTGTACTCGTTCGTGCGTACCTCGAACACCTCCTCCGCGTCGCTGAACCTCACCGACTTCACCAATGACCTGGCCGCCCGCGGCTGGCTCGCCAAGACCAAGTACCTGTCGAGCGTCCAGGCCGGCACCGAGATCTTCACCGGTCAGGGCCGTCTGGACACCACCGCGTACTCCGTGAAGATCGGCTGATTACGGCCGCCCCGGGTTCGTCCCTCACGGCCCGGGGCGGCCGGCTTTCCCCGGAAAATCCCCTGACGGTCAGGAACAGTGGCTTGTCCGACCTAGAGACTGAATACGCCTTCCGGCGATTCTTCGACGACCATCACACCGACCTGTCCCGCCTCGCCTACCTGGTGACCGGCGATTCGCAGGCCGCCGACGACCTGGCGGCCGACGCGTTCGTGGAGGTATGGCGTCACTGGGAGCGTGTCCAGTCGGCACAGAGCCCGATCGCGTACGCTCGCGGCATCGTGACCAACCTGGCCCGTCAATGGATCAAGCGGCAGAGCCGGGAGCGCGCCGGCGTTCTGCGGCTCGGGCTCCTGCGCCGCGAGCGCGGCGAGAGCGACACTTCCGCGGTCCTCGACGTGCGCGCTGCCCTGCAGCGACTCCCGCAGCGGCGTCGCGAGTGCGTCATTCTTCGGTACGCCTTTGACGTGCCGGAGAAGGAAGTAGCAGCGATCCTGGGTATCTCGGTCGGTGCGGTGAAGAGTCACACCTCGCGTGGCGCCGCACAGTTGAGCGAGTTCCTGCGCGGCATGCCGCTGATGATGGGAGGCCTTCATGGCTGAACACCCGGATCTCGGCCGGGTGCTGCGCCAGGAGGCCGACCGGCACGTGCCCGACCGGGACGCGATCCTCACCCGCGTCGCCCGCCGCCGCGGTGAGCCGTCCCGCAGCCGATGGGCCTTCCTGACCCTGCGCCCGGTGGCGGCCGCCGCATCGGTGGTGGCAACCCTGGTGGTCGGGTTCGCCGGCATCAAACTGGTCGGCGACCGGGAGCCCGCACAGCCGCCGGCCGCGACCGGCACCAGCGCCCCGGTGTCACCGGCTCCGTCGCCGTCCCCCTCAGCCTCGTCGACCGATCCGTCCCCTGTGGATGATCCGCCGGTGGGCACGACGACCCGGCCGCACCAGCCGCAGGCGACCACCGGCACCCCGCCGGCTCCGAAGTGGACGCCGGTCGCCGGTTACCTGAGCTCGGCCGCCGAGGTCGACTCGCACTCGAACGCGACCTGGGCGCAGGGCAACCTGGTCCTCACCACGACCGAGACCGTCACAGCACTCGACGTCCTGGTCAGCGTGGTACGCACCGACGGCGTGGCAAACGCCGGCCAGTGGAGTTCGATCCCTGCCGAGATGCTGACGATGACCGTGTCCGAGGAGAAGGACGCGCTGCTCTACCGCTTCACCCTGCACGAGGGCGCGACCCTGGCGCCGGGCGCGTACACGTTCGCGGCGCAGTACCTGCACGCCACGGGAGAGCGCGATCAGGACGCGGACAGTTACGGCGCGATCGCCACGGGCGGCGCCGGCGGCAAGAAGGTGGAGATCAGCGGGGCATTCACGGACTGATCGACCGGCTCCGGACAGCGGGGGCACAGCGTCATGTTGGATGATCTCCCGATGGTTGCTGTCAGCGCGGACGACTACGCCTGGTTCACCGAGCAGTACGCGGAGATCGCCGGCACGTGCCGCCTCACCCTTGTCCGGGGCCGCACGCCCACCGAAGTGCTCGAGCAGCTGGGCGGCTCGGCCCAGGCCAGCCCGATCGGCGTACGCCACCTGACCGAGCAACTGACGCCAGCCACAGCCCGGTTCGCGGCAGCAGCGGCATTCGACGGCTGGACCCTGCTGGTGGAGCCAGACCGCGCCCCGGCCAGCGAGTCAGACGCCAGGTCCAGCGGGGACAGCGAGTCAGACACCAGGGCGAGCCGGGACGATGAGCCGGACGCCAGGGCGAGCCGGCAGCTCTCCCGCGAGACGGTGCTGGTGGCCCACTCGGCCGAGTCGTTCCTCTGGGCGAGAGACGGCGAGATCCTCCTCCAATTCGATCCCGCCGACCCCACCCACCGCACAGGCACCGACCCGAACACCCTGACCCCAGCCCTGAACCGCCTGGGCTTCGACACAGGCGAACCGACTACCGCGGGCAGCACCGACAGCGACGCGGGCTGGGGCGACGCCGCTCGCCACCGGGAGCGGTCCCTTGCTCTCGCGGAGCAGCTCACCGGCGTACGCATAACGCTGGAAGCTCTGGAAGCAGCAACCTTCAGCTGCGCCACCCTGCCCACCCACGACGAACCCGGGCATCCCGCCCCCGCAGGAATCCCGTCAGCCCAGAGCGTTGCAGCCCAGAGCGTCGCTGGGCAGTCGGCCGCCGAGGCCCGCAGGCCGAGCGCCCGCCCGGAACGCTGGGACGAGGAATACGACGCCCCCGCCGAAGACGACGACTGGTCCGACCCAGACACCGACGAACCCGACGGCGACACCGACGACCGAGAGTGGCCCCGCCTACTCTCCAAGGTCCGCCGAGCCTTCACATAGCCGGTCGCCCGCCGCCCGCTAGGTCCGCCGCGGCAGACCGAGCGACACCAGCTCACGAAGACCCGTTGATCCACCCCAGCTGTACGTGACGGCCGCCGCAGACGACAGCCAGGGTCCGTACGCGACAGCTACCCGGCGCCAATCAAGATCGAGGCAGTTCCCACCCCCGTAGCGACCACAAGTTGCCCAGATCCAAGGCGGCGGCTCGCGACCATAGCCGCAAGCTGGTCTGGACCGGCTTGCGCTAAGGGTCGTGTTTGCGGCTGTTGCGCGACCATAGCCGCAAGCTGGTCCGGGCCGGCTTGCGCTAAGGGTCGTGTTTGCGGCCCTCGCGCGACCGTAACCGCAAGCTGGTCCGGGCCGGCTTGCGCTAAGGGTCGTGTTTGCGGCCCTCGCGCGACCGTGACCGCAAGCTGGGCTGGACTGGCTTGCGCTCGTGGTCGCCGTTTCGGCCTCCGGGCGACCATGAGCGCAAGCCAGGTCGTGTCGCAATGCCACGTGGCCCCGCATAGCGGCCACTAGCCCTCTGGATCGCGGGACCGGCAGCTTGCGAGCGGCCGTTGTGACTGACCGAGCGGGACCGGCAAAAGCTGAGCGGCATTTGCCCTCGTCGGCTGAACATGGCGGTCGCCGTGGGGGACAGCTGGGGGCCGTGTGTGACAGCTGGTCTGCGTCGGCTGGACGTGGCGGTCGCCGTGGGTGACAGCTGGGGGCCGTGTGTGACAGCCGGTCTGCGTCGGCTGAACAATGCGGTCGCCGTGGATGACAGCTGGGGTCCGTGGGTGACAGCTGGGTCCGTGGATGACGGTAAAGGGGCTGGTGTCAGGTGGGTAGGTCGGCCAGGTGGGCGTCCAGTTCGGACACTGCCTCGGCTGGGGTCAGGTGGCTGGCCAGGATGTGGACGCTCAGGCCGTCCACTACGGCGTTCAGGCGGCGGGCCAGCGAAACCTGCCGCTCACGGGACTCCATCGGCAACAGGTGGCTGATCAGATTCAGGCATAGCCCGGACATTCCGACCAGGATCTGGCGCTGCACCGCGGCCAGTTTCGGGTCGCCCAGGCCCAGGGCCAGGAATGCGAACGTGATCGATGCCTCGACGTGGCGTTCGGTGTCGATGGGCATGGTCTCCAGCAGCAGGACCCGGACCACCTCGTGCGGCTCGCCCTGTGGGTTCAGCGCGGTGATCCGTTCCGTCACCCGGGCCAGGACCTGCTGGCAGGCGAAGGCGAGCAGCTCGTCGCGGGTGGCGAAGTAGTGGCGTAGCGCTCCTGAGGACCAGCCTGATTCGGCGGCCACGGTTCGCATGGACACGTTCGCCACGCCGTCGCGGGTGATCACTCGCCAGACGGCGGCGGCCAGTTCGCGGCGGCGTTCCTCGTGGTCGACAACTTTTGGCACGTACCGATCATCGCACGGTCGTGTTATAAAAGAAAAAACACACACGTGCGAAAAAGGGGAGAAATGATCGCGCTCATCGTCGCCTGTGAGATCGGTTTCTGGGTGCTGCTCGTGGCCGGCCTGCTGGTCCGCTATGTGCTGCGATGGCGCCGCACCAGCGCGGCCCTGCTCGTCGCCGTCCCGCTGATCGACGTCCTGCTGCTGGTTGCCACCGCGATCGACCTGCGCCGCGGCGCGGAGGCGAGCCTCGCGCACGGGCTGGCCGCGGTCTACCTCGCCGTGACGGTTGTTTTCGGTCATCGGATGATCCGCTGGGCCGACGTGCGGGTCGCGCACCGATTCGCCGGCGGTCCGGCACCCGCGCGCGGACCGCGCGCCGGGCGCGAGCATGCGGCAACGGAACGCAGGGCGTGGCTTGAGCACCTTCTTGCGTACGCCCTAGGCGCCGGACTTCTGGGCCTGTTCACCCTGATCGCCGGCGGGATGGAGAACGCGGCGCCACTGTGGGGAGTGATGGGCCCGTGGACCGTGGTGCTGGTGATCGACTTCGTGATCTCGTTCAGTTATACGGTGATGCCCCGTAAATCGTAGGTTTGCGATGCCTTTGCGGGCGCGAGGCTGATATAGGCGATCTGTGCCACGGTGCACCGAAAAGGCGTATGAAAAAAGCGCGGGCCTGGTCGGAATCGACCAAGCCCGCGCCCAACAGGGTCTTAGAGGTAGCTGCCCTTTTTGTAGTCTTCGTAGCTTTCGTTCCAGTCGGTCCAGCCGTTGCCGTTCTTGAGCTTCTCTTCGGTGCCCGAGACGGTGATCACGTCGCCCATCATCGTGCGGTTGAAGAGCCACTCGCCCATCGCCTCGGAGACGTTGACGCAGCCGTGCGAGACGTTGCGCTTGCCCTGCTGGCCCTCGGACCATGGGGCGGCGTGGATGAACTGGCCGCTGTGGGTGATCCGCTGAGCCCAGTCGATGTCGGTGCGGTAACCGCCGTCGGGGTCGGTGTCGGTGGTGTCGAAGACGGTTTTCGCCTTCTTCTCCATGACGACCATCGTGCCGCTGGAGGACGGGGTCTTCGGCTTGCCGAGGCTGACCGGGATGGTCTTGATGACCTTGCCGTCCTGGGTGACGGTCATCTTCTTGCTCTTGTTGTCGACCTTCATGATCAGCGAACGGCCGATCTTCATGTCGACGGTGAGGTCGGAGCGGCCGTACCAGCCGTCGCCGAGTTTCACGCCCTTGAGCTGCACCTTGTAGAAGACCTTGGAGCCGGCCTTCCAGTACGTCTTCGGGCGGAAGTGCACCTCGGTGGAGCTGATCCAGTGCCAGGTGCCCTCTTGCGCGGGCGTCGCCGTGACGACCATGCGGCGCTCGACCTCGGCCCGGTATTTCTCCGGGATGGCGCGGCCGAACCTCATGATCAGCGGCATGCCGACGCCGACGACGTTGTTGTCGCCGAGGAAGCTCGTCACGCGAACCAGGTTCGCCGGCTTCTTCATCGTCGTGAAGCTGCTGGTGACGGTGTTGCCCTTGCCCTCGGCCTCGGGCGTGGTGACGGTGACCGTGTACTTCGTGCCCCAGTCCAGGGACTCGCTCGGTTTCCAGACGTTGCCGTCCTTGTCGAGCGTGCCCTTGACCTCGTCACCCTTGGCGTTGGTGACCTTGAGGTCGGTGTTCTCGGGGTCCTCGCTGTTGTACTTGACCTCGGACCATGCCTCGACATCGGTCGCGTCGAGTGCGGGCGAGGTGACCGCCACGGTGCTCAGCGTGGGCTCGGGTGACGGGGCCTCGGCGGCTGGACCGGCACTGCTGCCGCCCTCTGCTCCGCCGCCCTGCCAGGACGGCGAATCGCCGCCGCCACTGCACGCGGCAGTCAGCAGGAGGGTGCCCGCCAGCACCGTGACCACGGCCGCGCGCCATCTGCGGCGACCCGACCGAATTGCATCCATGTCCATGGTCCCCTCAAGGCGTCGTTCTCCCGGCGCCCAATAGTGCTCCAAAAATCTCTCGCGACCAATCCCGGTTTTGTGCCGTAGTACCCCGCGGACGGGATCGGGACACTCAGCCGAGGCTCGCCGGAACCTTCAACGCGCTGCCCTTGACGAACTCTTCCCAGCTGAGATCCCAGGGTGTCCAGCCGTTGCCGTACTCCAGCTTGTCGCCGGTGCCGAGCACGGTGATCGGGTCGCCGACGAGAGTCTTGTCGAAGAGCCACCGTGCGTTCGTCGGAGAAACATTGACACACCCGTGTGACACATTTCGGCGACCTTGATCACCTGTGGACCACGGAGCCGAGTGAATGTACTGACCGCTCCAGGTCAGTCGCTGTGCGTACTCGATCTCGGTGCGGTACCCGTCCGCGCCGTCGGTGTCGGTGGTGTCGAAGACGGTCTGCGCCATCTTCTGCATGACGACCATCGTGCCGCTCGACGACGGGGTGCTCTTCTTGCCGAGGCTCACCGGCATCGTCTTGATCGTCTTGCCGTCGCGGACCACTGTCATCTTCTTGGTCTTGTTGTCGACCTTCATCTCGAAGCTGCGGCCGATCTTCGCGGTCGCCGACCGGTCCTTGTCGCCGTAGATCCCGTCGCCGGTGGGCAGGCCGGCGAGCGCGGCACGCACCTTGATCTGGGTGCCGGTCTGCCAGTACTCCGGCGCGCGGTAGTAGGCCTGCGTGCCGCTCGGCGTCCACGACCAGGTGCCCGGCTGTGCCGGAGTGATCTCGACGAACAACCGCTTCTGCACGGCCGCGCGGTCCTTCTTCTTGATGCCGGGATCGAACTCGACCACGATCGGCATGGCGACGCCGTACGTGTGATCGTCGAACAGATAGAGCCCGGTGTCCGTGGTCCGGCCCGGCTGGCTCATCGTGGTGAACGCGGTGGTCTGCTTCGTCGTCGTGCCGTCCTTGCCGGTGGCGACGACCTCGGCCGCGTACTTCTGCTTCGCCTTCAGCGGCTTGCCCGGCACCCAGGCCGAGCCGTCCTCGCGGAAGTCGCCGGCCACCTTCTTGCCCTTGGCGTCGGTGAGGGTCACCGAGGTGATCTCGCCACCGCTGACCTTCAGACCGATCTCCGTGCTGATCGGCACGTTCTTCTTGTCCTTGGCCGGCGTGACGGCGAGCGCGACCGGCTCGGTGATCGTGGCGCTTTCCGGAACCGGCGCCGCGGACGCGTCGCTCGCCACCGCCGGTTCGGCGAAGCTCGGTTTCGGGTCGTCGCCGCAGGCGGCTAGGGGAGCGATCACGGCAAGTGCCAGGATCGCCGCCAGGGAGCGGCGGAGGTCAACCATCGTCGTGGCCCCGT
This sequence comes from Actinoplanes lutulentus, assembly GCF_003259845.1. Lineage (GTDB taxonomy): Bacteria > Actinomycetota > Actinomycetes > Mycobacteriales > Micromonosporaceae > Actinoplanes > Actinoplanes lutulentus. The sequence continues at coordinate 176,679 of NZ_QLMJ01000003.1, read as the reverse complement.
TCTGGAGTTCTCAGCGCAGCCATACTGACGCATGCGCGCAAGTCACGGGTCCTCCTTGAGGTGGTAAGTAACCGATTTCAAGGATCTCCGGAGGCCGTGCTACCGTTTCTCTCGTTGCACGGCGAGCGTCGCTAGCTCAACTGGCAGAGCAGCGGACTCTTAATCCGCGGGTTGTAGGTTCAAGTCCTACGCGACGCACTCTCACCAATCAACATCAGGCCCTGACCTTTGGTCAGGGCCTTTTCGCTGCGCCGGTCACGCTCCGATAGTTTCGGCCCTTTCAAGATCATTGGGTACGCGCAAAGCAGCTCGCGCACCTCCGAAAGTTTCGAAAAGTTCCGGTTGACTTGACCATGACCGCTCCGAACAATGAAAACGACGATCGTCAATCGATGCCATCCCCAATCCATCGAAAGGTGATCCCCCATGCGTCGATCCCTCGCCGCGGCCGCCGTCCTGGCCGTGGCCGGCCCCCTCCTGCTCGGGCATCCTCCGGCCCAGGCAGCGGCGGCTGCCGACTGTGCCAACGGTTACGTCGCGCTCACCTACGACGACGGCCCCAACCCCGGCAACACGAGCACCCTGCTGAACGCTCTGCGGTCGGCGGGCGTACGCGCCACGATGTTCAACACCGGCCAGAACGCGGCGGCCAACCCCGGGCTCGTCGCCGCCCAGGTGTCGGCCGGCATGTGGGTCGCCAACCACAGCTACACCCACCCGCACATGCTGACGCTCAGCTCGGCGCAGATGAGTTCGGAGCTCTCCCGGACCCAGAGCGCGATTCAGGCCGGTGGCGGCGGCACCCCGGTGCTGTTCCGCCCGCCGTACGGGGAGACGAACGCCACCCTGCAGTCCGCGGCGTCGGCCCTCGGCCTGCGAACGGTCACCTGGGACGTCGACTCGCAGGACTGGAACGGCGCGAGCACCGCGCAGATCGTGCAGGCCGCGAGCACGCTGACCAACGGCGGCGTGATCCTCATGCACGACCAGTACGCGACGACAGTGGCCGCCGTGCCACAGATCGCGGCCGGCCTGCGCAACCGCGGCCTCTGCGCCGGCATGATCTCCCCGTCGACGGGCCGAGCGGTGGCGCCGTCGACGTCCGGTGGCGGCGGAGGTGGCGGTGGCGGCGGCTCACCGTGTGCCGCCAGCTACGCGGAAGGGCAGAAGTGGAGTGACCGGTTCAACGGCCAGGTCACGGTGACCGGGTCGAACAACTGGACGGTCACCGTCACGCTCGCCTCGCCGCAACGGATCATCGCGACCTGGAACGCGGCGGTGAGCTGGACGTCGGCCACCGTGATGACGGCCAGGCCGAACGGGAGCGGCAACACGTTCGGATTCACCGTCCAGCACGGCGGAAACTGGTCCTGGCCTGCGCTGACCTGTACTGCGACGTAACGGAAAACCCTCCGTGGGCGTGGGGATCCACGCCCACGGGTTAGGGTGATTTGTGTCATCCACTCAGTTGCTGACCAGTGATGATCTGGACATGATCGGCTACGACGCGCTGCGCGGCGGTGATCCTCGCGCGGCCGTCACCGAGCTGCTGGCCGCAGTCGATCAACAGGGGCTCGCCGACCCGGCCGACACCGGGTACGCGCTGATGCTGGCCGCCGAGCTCACCGAGAAACAGGGTGAGCTGCCACCGGCGCTGGCGCTCGTCGACCGTGCCATCGAGGTGTACCGGCAGGTCGAGGATGCGGCCGGCGGTTTCGCGCGGGCACGGCGCGGCGAGCTGCTGTCCCGGCTCGGCCGTGAGGACGAGGCGATGGCGGCGTTCACCGCGCTGCGGCCGAAACTGGTCCGGGACCCGGAGGCCGCGTCATACCTCGGTGAGGCTCTGGAGGAGTGCGGCCAGGGCGAGATCGCGGAGCAGTGGCTGACCGCGGCCCTGACCACCGTCCTGGACCGTCCGGACACCGCGCTCAACCAGCGTCTCACCGGCTCACTGCTGCAGTCCCGCCGCCGGATCCGCCGTGACCTGGAGCTGCCCGCCGACGAGTACGACGACGTCGTCGACCGCAAGCGGGCACAGCCCGGCCAGGGCGTGATGTTCTGGCCGCACGCCGAGTTCGACAAGGTGCTGCTGCGCTGGCCGGCGTTCGCCGACGTCTACGGGCACACCTGGGACGCGCATCGGGCCGACCTGGAGAAGGCGCTGACCCTCTGGACCGAATCCGGGCAATCCGGCTTCCGCCTCTACGCCGGGACGGCCGACGGTCTCGCCGAATACGTGGGCCGGCACGGCGGTGATCCCGGCGACACGGAGGTGCGCGCCGGGTACGCACGGCAGCTCGAAGGACACGGTCCGGCAGCCGTCTGGCCGCCCGGTCGTAACGACGCGTGCTGGTGCGATTCCGGGGCGAAATACAAGAGGTGTTGCCTGCCCAGGTCCCGTTAAGGCCTGTTCAGCCGTGTGCTAACGTTCTTTCTCGTTGGCCGGCGCCGCTAGCTCAACTGGCAGAGCAGCGGACTCTTAATCCGCGGGTTGTAGGTTCAAGTCCTACGCGGCGCACAACACGTGAAAGGCCCCGATCCTGATCAGGATCGGGGCCTTCTCCGTCAGATCAGGGCGACGTCGAGAGCTCGCTGAACGCGCCGATGCCGCCCAGCACCACGATGATGAGCAGCGTCACGGCGATGACCAGGTAACCCATGACCAGACCGGCGACCGCCATGCCCCGGCCGGACTTGCGCCCGCCCTTGGTCTCGGCGAGTCCGATGTGGCCGAAGACCACCGCGAGCAGCGGGATGATGGCGTAGGTGCACCAGCCGATCAGCACGCCGATGATGCCCAGCACGAGCGACGCCACCGACCAGCCCGAGGTGGGCAGTGCCCCGCCGGCCGGCCCGTAACCCGGCTGCGGGCCGTAACCCGGCTGTGGATAACCCTGGGGATAACCCTTGTCGGCGTACCCGGAGGCCGGCGGGCCGGAGAACGGCTGTGCCTCGTAGGACGGCTGTGGCGCGTACGGCTGCGGCGGGAACGGCGTGTTCGACTGGTACGGCGGCGGGCTGGCCGGGGGCTGGTACGGCGGCGAGCTGGCCGGCGGCTGGTACGGCGCCGTCGGGTCGAACGGCGCGGTCGGCTCGTAAGGCGACGCCGGCGGGTAAGCGGGCGCCTCCGGGTACGGCGGTGGGGCCTGCTGGAACGGGGTGGTCGGCGGCGCGCTATCCGGAGCCGGGTATGCCGGCGGAAGCGGCGTGGTCGGCTCGAACGGGTCTTGCGGCGTGGGGTGCGACATGAGCTCCGAGTTCCTGTTTTGGACCGTTTGTTCATGCTGCCGTCCGGCGCCGCCCATGGCTACTCGTCGAGCCTCATTCGGTACGAAAATCCGATCGGGGTCGGCCGTACGGTGATGTGGCGTGCCTGCCCGTATCGTCGGCAACCATGACGCGTGTCCTGCTGATCTCGGGGAGCACCCGTGGCGGCTCCTTGCACACCGCAGCCCTGCGTACCGCGGCCCGGCACGCCGCCGAGGGAATCGCCGCGGACCTGTACGAAGGCCTCGTCGCACTGCCCGCGTTCGTACCGGGCGAGGTGTACCCGCCGTCGTCGGTGTCCGAGCTGCGCCGCCAGGTCACCATGGCGGACGCCCTGCTGATCAGCACCCCGGAGTACGCCGGATCGCTGCCCGGCAGCCTCAAGAACCTGCTGGACTGGCTGATCGACGGCGGTGAGCTGCGCGGCAAGCCGGTCGCCTGGCTCTCCGTGGTGGAGCCGGGCGTCGACGACGGCGCCCGGACCTCGCTGGAGTCGGTGCTGGGCCACGGCAGCGCCCGGCTGCTGCGCCCGGCCTGCGTGCGGATCCCGCTGGACATGGCGACGATCGGCGCGGACGGCCTGATCACCGATGCGCGCCTGCACATGGCGTTGCAGGACATGGTGCACGCGCTGGTCCGCTCGCTGACCGAACGGCCCGCCGCGCCGCAGCCCTCGTGGCAGGCGCACTCCAGCGTGTACCCGGTGGTGCAGCGCCAGGACGGGCCGGGCTTCCCGCGCGGCGCCCAGCTGCCGCCGTGGGCCCGCGGTGCCTAGCTGATCGCGCTCGCTGCTCGCAGGCAGGCTTCGGCGCCGACGCACTTGGTCATCGTGCGTACCGAAGCTCGCAGCTGGGTGAGCCGGTCGGCCGGCAGCGAGCCGGCCAGATTGCGCAGCTGGTCCGGGTCGGCGCGGCGGTCGTAGTACTCGCGGGTGCCGTCGACGTACTGCACATAGGTGAAGTCGGCGGTCCGGATCGCGTCGTACGCCGGTGGGATGTTGATGCTGTCGTGCTCGTAATCCGGGTCGGCCGGGTCGGTGGCCGGGTCGCGGTGCTCGATCAGCGCGGCCTTGCGCCAGAGCGCCGGTGTCTCGCCGGCGAGCAGTTGCCTGAGGCTCTGCCCGTCCACCTCGGCGGGCGCCCGCTCACCGGCCAGATCGGCGAAGGTGGGCCGCAGGTCGGTGTTCTCCACGACGGCCTCGACGGTCTGCCCGGCCTTCACGCCGTGCCCGGTCACGATCAGCGGCACGTTGACGTCGGTGTCGAAAGCGGTCTGCTTGCCGGAGGGCAGCGTGTACTCGCCCATGTGGTACCCGTTGTCGGACGCGAAGACCACGAGCGTGTCGTCGGCGACGCCGGCCGTGGTCAGGGTGTCGCGCAGCGCGCCGAGCATCCGGTCCACCGACTGCACCGACTGGGCCCGCTTGCGGAACTCGGCGTCCATCCGGGATTTCTGCGCCGCGTTCAGCCGCGGATGGGTGGCGAGCCAGGCAGGCGCGTCCTCGGGCAGCCTGTCGTACGCCGCCGTCCGCGGAGCCGTCAGCCCCGGGAACAGCTTCGCGTCCCGTGGCGCCGGGGTGTACGGGGCGTGCGGCGCGTACGTCGAGACCTCCAGCATGAACGGCGAACCGGTCGCCGCCGAGCTGGTGATGAAGCCGGTCGCCTTGGCCGAGAGCACGTCGGTGAGGTAATCCGCCGGCTTCTTCCCGTACTTCTTGACCGTCCCGTTCTCGTTCAGCGCGTAGTTGAAGTTGTCGTACGCGTTCCCGCCGGCGAACCACTGGTCCCAGCCCGGCGGCACGTACGGCTTACCGCCGTTGAAGCTGGTCGCCGGCAGGTACTCGTTGAGGTACTTGCCGAAGAACCCGGTGCGGTACCCGGCCGCTTTCAGGTCGGTCGCGAACGTCGAGCTCTCCTGGCCCCGGCTGTGGAAGAGCCGGAAACCGCCGTCCGACCCGTGGTTCTTGTAGATCCCGGTGTTGTGCGGGAACTGTCCCTTGAAGAGCGACGCCCGCGACGGGCAGCAGAGCGAGTCGGTCACCGTGTAATTGGTGAACGTCGTGCCGTCCTGCTGCATCTTTCGCAGGTTCGGCATGTACCGCACGAGGTTCTTCGACAGGTCGTCGGTGAGCACCAGCACGATGTTCGGCTGGGTCGCCGCCGACTCGATCTCCGCCGGGCTCGGCCGGCTCGCTGACGGGGCCGGGCTCGCGGTCGTCGGGGAGGCCGCCGTGGTGGTGCACGCGGTCGCGGCCAGGAGCGTGGCGGCCACGGCGGCGACGGACAGCGCGCGGCGGGAACGAGAAGACATGTGGTGCGGTGACTCCATCCGAGGAAGGGGTGACCACCGGAGGGTAGTCGGCTGGAGTGCCCCCACGATCGGTGGTTGCTTACCTCCTGGTGAGATGATCTTTAAGAATCCCTCAACGGAGGCCTTCGCGGCCCGGAATCGATGGATAGTCGCATCCATGTTCGCCATCGTCGCCGTCTGCGCCCAGCCACGCCCGCGCCGCGTCCGCCCGCAACGGCCGCCTCGGCCACGGTTGCCGCTGCGGCCACCGCGCACTCCCCGCCGAAGCGGCATCTGAGCAGCGGTTTCCTAACGAAAAGGCGGCGGCTTCCCTGAGGCTGGAACGCGAAACACAAGGAAACTGCGTCGAAACGATCCGTGGTTAGCGTCTGCTCCTTCTTGAGGGAAAGTGAGCATCGCGTGACCGCGTACATAAATCGGCGTGCCCTCCTCCGCGGCGGAGCCGGCCTCGCCGGCCTCGGCATCTCCGCTGCCCTGCTCGCCGCGTGCGGCGACGGCGACGAGTCGACGTCCTCCGGCGGCGAGTCCGGTGGCGTGAAGGACCTCGGCGCCCTGAACTACCAGCTCTCGTGGATCAAGAACGTCGAGTTCGCCGGTGCTTACATCGCGGACACCAAGGGTTACTACAAGGACGCCGGCTTCAGCTCGGTCAACCTGATGTCCGGTGGACCGACGGTCAGCCAGGACGCAGTGGTTGCCGCCGGCAAGGCTCTGGTCGGCATCTCCTCGCCGGACATCACCGCGGCCGCGATCCTCAAGGGCGCCGACCTGGTGATCCTCGGCGCCCAGTACCAGAAGAACCCGTTCGCGATCGTGAGTCTCAAGGACACCCCGATCAACACGCCGCAGGACATGGTCGGCAAGAAGATCGGTGTCCAGGCGACAAACGAGCCGGTCTGGAACGCGTTCCTCAAGGCCAACAACATCGACCCGGCGAGCGTCACGAAGGTGCCGGCCCAGTTCGACCCGACCCCGCTGGTGTCCAAAGAGGTCGACGGCTGGTTCTCGTTCTTCACCAACGAGCCGAACCTGCTGAAGACCAAGGGCGTCGAGACCGCGGTCATGCTCCTCAACGACCACGGTTACCCGATGGTCTCCGAGGTCTACGTGGTGAAGCGCTCCAGCCTCACCTCGGACCGCGACAAGCTCAAGGCGCTGCTGGTCGCCGACATCAAGGGCTGGACCGACTCGCTCGCCGACCCGGCGCTGGGCGCGAACCTGGCCGCCACCAAGTACGGCAAGGACCTGGGCCTCGACGAGAAGGAGCAGGTGCTCGAGTCCGAGGCGCAGAACACCGTCGTGCAGACCGAGGACACCAAGGCGAACGGCCTGTTCACGATCACCGACGCGCACGTCGAGGAGACCATCGCGACGCTGGCGCTGGGCGGTGTGACCATCACCAAGGAGCAGCTCTTCGATCTCTCCGTGATCAAGGAGGTCTACGAGGAGAACCCGAACCTGAAGGCGGCGTCCTGAGCGAGTCCGACCGGGGGATCGTGCTGCGCAAGCTCACCAAGCAGTTCACGATCCGCCGGTCGACTGTCACCGCGCTCGACAACGTCGACCTGGACACTCCGGCCGGCGCGTTCGTGGCGCTGCTCGGGCCGTCCGGGTGCGGCAAGTCCACCATCCTGCGGATCCTCGCCGACCTCGACAGCCCTACCTCGGGTGAGGCGTTCGTGCACGGCGAGGGCCCGGCCGCGACCCGGCGCAACCACCATCTCGGCATCGCGTTCCAGGACGCCGCGCTGCTGCCGTGGCGGTCGGTGAAAGCCAACATCCGGCTGCCGCTGGAGGTCAGCGGGGTCAAGGTGGACGACTCCACGATCACCGATCTGATCAAGCTGGTCGGGCTGGAGGGCTTCGAGGAGGCCCGCCCGTCCCAGCTCTCCGGCGGCATGCGGCAGCGCGTGGCGATCGCCCGCGCGCTCGTGGTGGAACCGCGGATCCTGCTGCTGGACGAGCCGTTCGGCGCGCTCGACGAGATGACCCGCCAGCGCCTCAACCTGGAGCTGCAGCGGATCTGGAGCGAGCGGGCGACGACCACCCTGCTGGTCACGCACTCGATCGCCGAGGCGGTGTTCCTGGCCGACACGGTGGCCGTGATGAGCGCCCGGCCCGGCCGGATCGTGGCACAGGTCGACATCGACCTGCCCCGGCCGCGTACGCCCGAGATGATGCGCACGGCCCGGTTCCACGAGCTTGAGGACCAGCTGAGCGCGCTGCTGTTCGGGAACGGCGAATGAAGTCCCTCAAAGGCGCGGCGGGCCTGCTCGGCCTGCTCGCCGTCTGGGAGCTGCTGGGCCGCACGGTCTTCGCCGAGAGCCGTGCGGTGCCGCCGCCCACCGCGATCCTGGCTCAGCTCGGCACCGACGGCTTCGGCTTCTACTGGCCGAACGCCGAGGCGACCCTGCGCGAGGCCGGCCTCGGCTGGCTGTGGGGCAACGCCATCGCGATCGTGCTGGCCGTGCTCTTCGTGCAGATCCCGCTGATCGAGCGGGCGCTGCTCCAGCTCGCGCTGGTCAGTTACTGCCTGCCGGTGATCGCGATCGGGCCGGTGCTCGCGGTGCTGTTCAGCGGCGACACCTCCAAGGTGATCCTGGCCGCCATCTCGGTCATCTTCACCACCCTGGTCGGCGCGCTGGTCGGGCTGCGCAGCGCGGACGCGACCAGTCTCGACCTGATCCGGGCGTACGGCGGAGGGCGGTGGACGCAGTTGTGGCGGGTGCGGCTGCGTGCCTGTCTGCCGAGCCTTTTCGCCGGTCTGCGGATCGCCGCGCCGGCCGCGATGCTCGGCGCGATCATCGGTGAGTACCTGGGTGCGGAGTCCGGACTGGGAGTCGCGATGATCAACTCGCAGCAGAGCCTCGCTGTCGAACGGACGTGGGGGATCGCCCTGGTGGCGACTGCACTCTCCGGTCTTGCGTACGCGCTGACCGGCCTGGCCGGCCGGCTGCTCACCCCGTGGGCGCCCCGATGAAGGCGGCCTGGAAGTTCCTCAAGGGGATCGGTGGCGCGCTGCTGTCGGTGGCGGTCATCTGCGGTGTCTGGCAGCTGCTGGTCAAGGGCCTGGAGCTGGACCCGTTCCTGACCCGGGGCCCGATCGACGTCTGGAACTTCGTGACCGATCCGGCCAACGACGCGGAACGCGCGCTGCTGTGGGAAGCCTTCAAGGTCACCGCGGTGGACGCGTTGCTCGGCCTGGCCTTCGGTACGGTGGCGGCCCTCGCGACCGCGATCGCGTTCGCGCTGTGGCAGGGTGTCGAGCAGACGCTGCTGCCGGTCGCGATGGCTCTGCGCGCGGTACCGCTGGTCGCGATGACCCCGCTGATCGCGCTGATCTTCGGGCGCGGCCTCGTCGCGGTCACCGTGATCGCCGGGATCGTGACGTTCTTCCCGGTGCTGGTCAACGTCTCGCTGGCGCTGCGGGCGGTCACCCCGTCGTCGCTCGATCTGATGCGGGCGTACGGCGCCTCGGCGTACACCACCCTGTTCCGCGTACAGCTGCCCGGCGCGTTGCCGGCGCTCTTCGCGGCGCTGCGGGTGGCCGCGCCGCTGGCTCTGGTCGGCGCGCTGCTGGCCGAGTGGCTCGCCACTGGCAAGGGCCTCGGTTACCTGATGCTCGCCTCGGTGACGACGTTCGAGCTGGACCGGATGTGGACCGGCGTGACGATCGTGACGGTCGCGTCGATCGTGCTCTACACGCTGATCAGCTTCGCCGAGCAGCTCACCCTGGCCCGTTACGCCCCCGAACGAACCGGCCGCACTCTGTAGATATTGACGGGTATCGTGGTGGGGTGACACGGGGACTTGAGGTCGACTTCACTGATCCGGCGTTTCAGGCGGACCCGCACCCCACGTACGCGGCGTGGCGCCGGACCGGCCCGGTCCGGCGCACCCGGCTGCCCAGTGGGCTGAGCGCCTGGGTGGTCACGCGTTACGACGACGCCCGCCGGGCCCTGGCCGATCCGCGCCTCTCCAAGCAGTCCGCTTTCTCGGTCGGCTCGTCCGAGGCGGCGAACCGGGCGGCAAGCCCCGCCGCGATCCTCTCCCGGCACATGCTGGCCGCAGACCCGCCCGACCACACCCGGCTGCGCCGCCTGGTGTCGGCAGCCTTCACGGCCCGCCGCATCGAGAGCCTGCGTCCGCGGATCGAGGAGATCACCCGCGACCTGCTGGACGCGATGGAGGGCCAGGACCAGGTCGATCTGATCGACGCGTTCGCGTTCCCGCTGCCGATCCAGGTGATCTGCGAGCTGCTCGGTGTGCCGCCGGACGACCGGGACGCGTTCCGCGACTGGTCCAATGTGATCGTTGCCGGATCACAGTCCGGCTCCCGGCTGGAACCGGCGATCCGTGCCATGGTCGGTTACATCCTCGCCCTGATCGCCGAGCGCCGCGCGACCCCCGGGACCGACCTGCTCTCCGGGCTGATCCAGGTCCGTGACTCCGCGGACCAGCTCACCGAGTCCGAGCTCTCCTCGATGGTCTTCCTGCTGCTCATCGCCGGCCACGAGACCACGGTCAACCTGATCGGCAACGGGACATACCTGTTGCTCCGCGACCGCGACCAGTGGGAACGGCTGCGTGCCGAGCCGTCGCTGCTGCCCACCGCGATCGAGGAGTTCCTGCGATACGAGGGGCCGGTCGAGACCTCCACGTTCCGGGTCGCCACCGAGGACCTGGAGATCGGCGGCGTCACCGTGCGCGCCGGCGACCCGGTCGTGGTCATGCTGCTGTCGGCGAACCGTGACGAGGCCCGTTTCCCGGACGCCGACGCGCTGCGCCTGGACCGCACGCAGAACCCGCATCTGGCGTTCGGCCACGGCATCCATTACTGCCTCGGCGCTCCGCTGGCCCGGATGGAGGCGCAGATCGCCTTCACCCAGCTGATGGCCCGCCACCCGGATCTACGGCTGGCGATCGCCGCGGAGGACCTGCGGTGGCGTCCGGGTCTGCTGCTGCGCGGGCTGCACGATCTGCCGGTGTCGCTGTAGACCTGGCATGATGACGGCCGTGTCCGTCCCTCATGATCCGTACTACTCGCCGACGACCAAGCTGCCCGTGGTCAAGCCGCAGGGCGCGAGCCAGCGTCTGAAGATCCTGGGTGCGGTCACGGCGGCGACCGTGCTGTTCGTGACCGTCGCCGTGACGATCATTTCGTCCGGCGGGGACGACGACCCGGAGTCGCCGGCCGTGCCGATCGCCGCGCCCAGCACGGTGATCACCGAGGACGCGCCGGTCGAGGAGCCCTCGGCGGCGCCGGCCAGCAAGTCGCCCACGCCGAGACCCACCACGGCAGCCCCGGCCCGTCCGGCCGAGCTGGTGACCCAGCTGGCGACCGTGGTGCGGGCACTGGAGAAGCGCGGCGAGCTGGACCGCAGGGGCGCGGACGCGCTGAACCGGCGCCTGGAGCAGCTGAAGAACCGGCTCCGCAAGGACCCGGACAAGGCCTCCCGCAAGCTGGAGGAGTTCGTCAAGAAGCTCGCCGAACTGCGCGAGAAGGGTGACATCAGCGAGGCTGGATTCCAGACCCTCGCGGCCGGCGCCACCCAGATCGGCGCGGTCCTGCCCACCTCGGGCGACGACGATGGCGACGACGACGATTAAACAGGGATCAGTCGTCCCCGGATAAGTTCGGCCTTCATCCGTACGCACACCCGGGCCAGACTGGTCACATGGATCGAGACCAGCTGGCCGACTTTCTCCGGACTCGCCGTGAGGCGCTCCAGCCGGAGGACGTCGGGCTGCCCCGGGGCGCCCGGCGGCGGACCGGTGGCCTGCGTCGCGAGGAGGTCGCGTCGCTCGCCGGGATGTCGGCCGACTACTACGGCCGGATCGAGCAGCAGCGCGGCCCCGCGCCGTCCGAGCAGATGCTCGCGGCGCTGGCCCGGGCCCTGCATCTCGGCCTGGAGGAGCGGGACCACCTGTTCCGTCTGGGCGGCCACCCGGTGCCGCAGCGGGCGCTGCGCGACGACCACATCAACCCCGGGGTGATGCGGATCCTGGACCGGCTCGACGACACCGCGGCGATGGTCATCTCCCGGTGGGGCGAGACGCTGGTGCAGACCCCGATGGCGGTCGCGCTGGTCGGCGACGAGACCCGGTTCACCGGCCTGGCGCGCAGCGCGTGGTACCGGTGGTTCACCGTGCCGGAGTGCCGCCGGACCTACCCCGAGGAGCACCACCCGAGGCACGCGCGGATCCTCACTGCTCAGTTGCGGCGGGCGTACGCGGCGGCGCCGGACAGCCGGGCCGGCGAGATCGTCGAGGCGCTGCTGGCGGTGAGCCCGGAGTTCGCCGCGATCTGGGCCGATCACGAGGTCGGCCTCACGCACACCGACCGCAAGACGCTGCTGCACCCGCAGCTCGGCGAGATCGAGCTGTACTGCCAGAACCTGCTCGACCCGGACCAGATGCAGACCCTGTTGGTCTTCACCGCGGTGCCCGGCTCAGCGAGTCACGAGAAGCTCCAGCTCCTCGCCGCGGTAAACGCTTAAGTCTGAAAAAACCCGTAGAAAGGCATCACCATGCCCAAAATCGCCCTGATCACCGGTGGTAACCGCGGACTCGGCCGGGCCACCGCCCTCGCTCTGATCGACGCCGGCGTCGAAGTGATCTACACGTACCGCGGCGACCCCGGCGAGAAGATCGACGCTGTCGCACTGCCGCTCACCGTCGGCGACCTCGGTTCGTACGACGCGTTCGCCGGCTCGTTGCGTCAGGTCCTCGCCGACCGGTTCGGCCGGACCGACTTCGACTTCCTGGTCAACAACGCCGGCGTCGGCGCGGCCGGCTCGATCGCGGAGACCTCGGTCGAAGCCTTCGACGAGATGCTGAACGTGCACTGGCGCGGCATGTTCTTCCTGACCCAGAAACTGCTCCCGCTGATCGCCGACGGCGGCCGGATCGTGAACCTCTCCACCGGGCTGACCCGTTTCACCGGCGAGGGCGTCTACGCCGCGTACGCCGCGATGAAGGGCGCGGTCGAGGTCTTCACCAAGTACCTGGCGAAGGAGCTCGGCCCGCGCGGCATCACCGCCAACGTGGTGGCGCCCGGACCGGCCGGCACCGAGTTCGGTGGCGGCGCGCTCCGTGACAACGAGCAGGTACGCGCCCACATCGGCAGCGTGACCGCGCTGGGCCGGGTGGCTCGGCCCGAGGAGATCGCCGCGGCGGTCGCGACGATGCTCGGCGACGGCGCCGGCTGGATCACCGGCCAGCGCGTCGAGGCCTCGGGCGGCATGCTCCTCTGATCCTTTTCAGGGAAACGATCAGCTGAGTCCCAGCTCGGCCATCCGCCGGATCTCGGAGATCTGCTCGACCGCCGATTCATTGGCTAATTCGGACAGTCGCTCGTCCACGCCGCTCTTCAGAAGATCGCCGGCCATCTGCTGCGCGCCCTTGTGGTGCTCGGTCATCATGGCCACGAAAAGGCGGTCGAAGCCGGCGCCGGTGGCCGCCGTGAGAGCCGCGATCTTCTCCGGGCTCTGCCCGCCCGGCATCGTCGAGTGGTCGTGGCTGGGATCGGATTTGGGCTGGTTCCGGTCCTTCAACCAGGACTTCAGGTAATCGACTTCGAGTTTCTGGCCGACGCTGATCCGCTCGGCGAGCCGCTTCAGCGCGCTGTTGCCGGCTCGCCCGGGCGCCAGGTCGGCCATCGCGACAGCCTGGTCGTGGTGGGCGATCATCATCTGCACGTACGCCACGTCGATCGAGTTGTACGCCGTCCCGTCGGGCGCCTTCACCTGATCAGAATCGGACACCACTGCCGATTCTCCCGGACGGCCCGGCAGCAGCACCGGAATCGGCGAGGATGAGGCGGCAGAGGACTGAGCCACGGGCTCCTTGTCCTCTGCTGAGCAGGCGGTCAGGGCGATCCCGGCGGCGGCGACGGCCGCGAGGGCGACGGCCGCCCGGCTCCGTGTGTGTCGGCGATTCATTGCTTCCTTTTCGGTAAGGGTCCCCAACGCAACATTCGACAGCTATCGTAACGACCGATATCGCTGTCACCGGGGGTGCTCGCGACACGACTCGCGGTGTGTCGTCGGTGGCTCCGTACCCGGAAGGAGCTCCATGAAGCACCCTGCCCCACGAGGGCGGTTCAAGCGCCTGTCCAGTATTGGTGCTGCGGCAGTCCTGCTCAGCTTCCTGGCCGTGGCGCCCGCCCAGGCCGCGGCGGCCGACATTCCGGCGGTCGACGAGATCCGCAGCAGTTCCAACCTCAAGCAGATCGCCAACATCCCGAAAGCCGCTCCGTTCGCGGCCGAGAACTCCCTCAACTCGGACTGGGCGTTCCAGGGCAAATACGCGTACGGCGGTAACTACAACGGGTTCACCGTCTACGACATCAGCAACCCGCGGAAGCCGTCGGTCGCCGCCGTCGTGGTCTGTCCCGGCGCGCAGAACGACATCTCGATCTGGGGAGACCTGCTCTTCCTCGCCACCGACGCGCAGCGCTCCGACGACTCCTGCGCGAGCACCTCGGTGCCCGGGACGTCGCCGGCTGAGACGCCGCGCTGGGAAGGCATCAAGGTCTTCGACATCAGCAACCCGAAGAGCCCGCAGTACGTCGCGGCGGTGAAGACGGACTGCGGTTCGCACACCCAGACGATCGTGCCGGGCAAGGGCCGCGACAAGTCGGTCTACCTGTACGTGTCGTCCTACAACCTGTCCGGTGCCAGCGTGCCCAACTGCGCGCTGCCGCACGACAAGATCTCGATCGTCAAGGTTCCGCTGAAGAACCCGACCGCGGCGGCTGTCGTCGCCACGCCGGTGCTCTTCCCGGACGGCGGTTACCCCGGTGACGCCGACGGTTACCCGACCACGGGCTGCCACGACATCACGGCGTACCCGGAGAAGGACATCGCGGCCGGTGCTTGCATGGGTGACGGCGCGATCTTCGACATCTCGAACCCGGTGGCGCCGAAGGTGCTCACCACGGTCCGGGACACCGAGAACTTCGCGTTCTGGCACTCGGCCACGTTCAACAACGACGGCACCAAGGTCGTCTTCACCGACGAGCTCGGCGGCGGCGGCCAGGCCACCTGTAACCCGGAGATCGGCCCGAACCGTGGCGCCGACGCGATCTACCACCTCAAGGGCAAGGGCAAGAAGGTCAAGCTCGAGTTCCAGAGCTACTTCAAGATCCCGCGGGAGAACTCGGCCCTGGAGAACTGCGTCGCCCACAACGGCTCGCTGATCCCGGTCAAGGGCAAGGACATCATGGTCCAGGCCTGGTACCAGGGTGGCATCTCGATCTGGGACTTCACCGACTCGAAGAAGCCCAAGGAGATCGCGTACTGGGAGCGGGGCCCGCTCAGCGCCGACCGGTTCATCGTCGGTGGCTCGTGGTCCGCGTACTGGTACAACGGCTTCATCTACTCCAACGACATCCAGAAGGGTCTGGACGTCCTGGAGGTGAGCGACCGCCGGATCGACAAGGCCGAGCGTGAGCGCACCTGGCAGTTCAACGCGCAGACCCAGGACAACTACCGTCGCTGGTGATGTGTCGTAGCTAGACCGGAGGGATCGTCCGTGAGGGCGGTCCCTCCGGCTTTTCTGGCCTTCTTCCGCTCGTACATGAGCGCGTCCGCCTCGCGGAGCAGGCCGTCGCCCTCGCCCGGTGTTCCGGTCGCGACACCGACGCTGGCGCCCACGCTCAGCCACTGGCCGGCGACCATCATCGGCTCGGCCACCACCGCGGCGATCTGCTCGGCCAGGTTGGTGGCCTCCGCCTCGGCGGTGCCGGGCAGCAGCACCGCGAACTCGTCGCCACCCAGCCGCGCGGCCAGCTCGCCGGCGCCGAGCATGCCGGTGAGCCGCTCCGCGACCGTCTGGAGCACGACGTCGCCGGCGTGGTGCCCATGCAGGTCGTTGACCTGTTTGAAGCCGTCCAGGTCGATCAGCAGCATGCTGACCGTGACGGCCGCCGACTCCTGGAGCCGGCGGTGCAGCAGCACCCGGTTCGCCAGCCCGGTGAGCGCGTCGTGGCTGGCCTGCCGCCGCAGCTCGTCGTGCAGCGCCCGGGTCTCGGTGGCGTCGCGGGCGTTGAGCACCACCCCGCCGACGCTGGGGTTGTTGCGCAGGTCGGTGCTGACCACGTCGAGCCACCGGTGCGTGCCGTCCGCGTGCCGCCACCGGAGCTGCGTCGTGACGCCGTGGCCGGGGCGCGCGGCGAGCTGCTCGGAGAGCTCGTTCACGGCGGAGAGATCATCCGGATGCGTACGGTCGTAAAGGTTCGTCTCCAGAAGCTGCTCCGGCGTGAGGCCGAGCACGCGCTCAGCGGCCGGACTGGCATAGTCGATCTTCCCGAGCGGGTCGACCACCAGCGTCAGGTCGGACGTGTTCTGCACCAGGGCCCGGAACCGCTCACGCTGCTCGTCGAGCTCGCCGAGCAACCGCTCGTTGTCCCGGAACGCCACCAGCTGCCGGCCCAGCACCAGCGCGGTGATCACCACGACGCCGATCGCGACGCCCCAGAGCCGGCTGTCGATCGTCTTCTCCCGCAGCGACCAGACCAGCAGGAGCTGGGTCGCGACGACCGCGAGATACGGCAACCGGCTCGACCGCGGCCCGAGAGGTCCGGGCAGCCGTGGCGCCAGCAGCCCGGCCTGTAGCTGTTGCAGGCGCAGCGCCGCGGTGGTGAGTACGCACGGCAGCAGCTGCACCACTGTCATCAGCCCGAGGCCGGGGTCGCCGACGAGCCCGGTGGTGATCGGGGCGGCCAGCGCGGTGCCGGCCACGCCGAGCGCCGCCGCCGACCCGGACACCCGGGTGAACGGCGCCGTCCCGCTCAGGATCAGCTTGAGCACCCCGAACGCGATCAGCAGCATCACCACCGCGGTGGCCGAGGCGGCCCAGCGGTCCGAGTCGTGTCGTCCGCCGATCTCCTCGGCGAGCAGGAAGTACCAGAGGAAGACCGCGACGCCGGTCAGCACGGTGGCCGTGTCGAACCAGAGCCGCAGGCGCTGCCGCCCGGCGCCGCCCAGCGGGTGCCGCAGCGTGGCCACGACCACGGTGGCCATGCCGGCGACCACGAACGTCGTCTGCACCAGGCTGATCCGGGTGGTTCCGGGGTTCGCGAGAACCATCAGGCACTGGTACGTGTCACCGATCGCGCAGGACGCGCAGGCGATCATCACGACCTGCCAGAACCGCCGTCCGGCCGCGGGCATCTCCGGATGCCGGGCCAGCCGCCACGCGATGTACGCCATCAGCACGTCGAGCGCCGCCTGGATGACCCAGGGCATGGTGGTGCCGCCCGGCCCGGCCAGGAACCACGGGGCGAGCAGCAGACCGGTCGTCAGGAGCGCCAGCAGAACCGGGTCTCTGACCGCGGCGCGCATCTGCATGATCGCTCCTGTCCGGGTGCCCCGGATGGCTTCCGGTCGATCTCCACCATCGGCGGGACAAGCGCGAAACTGAGTGATCCTTTCCGCGCAGGATCTATCCGATTCACGTAGCCGGAACGGGTGACCGTCCGGCGCGCCAAGATCGGACTCTAGGGAGCAAATCGGTACTTTCATCCCATGGCCACGACACACCGCAGCGTTCTGCTCCGGTCGTTGCCTGTTCTGCTGGCGCTCGTTCTGGCCTTCTTCACCGCACCGGCCTCTGCCGTGCGGCGCCCGAGCGCAAACAGCATCTCCGCCTCCTCCACGGCGGTGCAAACGGCCTCCGCCGACGCGTGTGACGCTCCCGCGCGTACCCAGGAAGATCCGGCGTCCGCGCCGGTTCGCCTCTGCTCGACCACCGCGTTCGAGCGCGTTCTGCGCGCTCAGACCGTCGCCGGCGCGGCCGGCTCGCGGGCGCCGCCCGCTTCTCTCGCCTGACCCTTTTCGGGCAGCGTGCTGCGCTGCCGGGGGTCGACGCATGCCAGGAGAGAGCGGGAAACGCGAGACGAGCGGACGGAACCGAACCATGAACATCGTTGCTGAGATGCTGACCCAACCGGCCCCGATGGCGATCTGGGCAGCGCTGATGCTGCTCACGCTGCCGGCCCTGGTGGTGCTGGCCAGCCCGCATAACGTGCGCAACCCGGGGCGCGCCCTGATCGACACGGTGGGCTTCCTGCGCCGCCGCGCCGAGAAGCGCGACGAGCTGCGCCAGCGGCGCCTCGACGAGGCGGTCCAGGCGGTGCGTTACGCCGAGGAGATCCAGGTCGCGGCTGATCAGGCCGGGTACGCGTCGCAGCGCTGGCAGGGACACTGGGAGTCGGCCGACGCGGCGGTGGACGCGGCCTGGGAGGCCTGGCAGGCCTCGGACGCGCGCTGGGCCAGGGGACGGGCCACAGCGGCCTTCGGCACGCCTTACACGGCCAGGACCACCCATGAGTACGCGTACCGCGAGCGCTTCCTGCACCGTGCCGTTCAGGAGGCCGCCGGCCGTGGCGAGCTGCCCGCCGAGGCGGTCGCCGACGCGCTGAGCGGGCGTAACGGCTGGGATGCCCGCCTGCACCCGGCCGAGCAGGAGCTGGTGGTGCAGCGGGTCAGCGCCGAGTACCTGGCCAAGGTGTACGAGCGGGCCGTGGCCGACGAGCGCGCGGCCTGGCACGACGCCCTGGACGCCTGCCGCAACCGGGACAGCCTGATCCGCGAGGCAGCCGTCGCCCAGGCCCGGGCCGCAGCGGTCGAGCACCTGATCCCGGCGCCGCGCGTCACCACCCGCGAGGCCTTCCGCCCCGCCTTCGCGTGAGCGGGCGCTGACCGATTGTCATCATCGGCTGCCGGAGGTTCCGGCCAGATGTGACGATGCCACGGCGCCTCACGGGGAGACGCCGTGGCATTCCTCAAGTCGCACATCGCGAAAGTCGATCTAGCTGTTCAGGACTTCCATCGGTGCGCGCCTATCGGTAGGCTCTCACGAGTTGATATCGAATTCGCCGTCCTTGGCGGAGTCCACGAAAGCGGTCCACTCCGCTAACGTGAACATGAGAGCCGGGCCCGCCTGGTCCTTGCTGTCACGGACGGCGATTTCCTTGTCGAGGAATGCGACCTCGACACAGTTGCTGCCACCGCTGCCGTTACTGCGACTGCCTTTTTTCCAGACGGCACCGTCGAGTTGGTGCGCGAGCATACTCGAGCACCTCCCTTCGATATGAGATTTCTTCGGGAGCGCTACGCGACGAGCAGACTCTCGATCATCTTTATCGTAGTCCGATGATCGAGCGACTTAGCGCTCATTCGCTCGAACTCCTGTCGGTACCGGGCAACCTCGTCTGGTTGCTCTTCGTAATAGTCTCCCGCAATGCCTTCAAGGTAGACAACATCCAAATGGGTGGTCTCGCGGAACTCCAAAAGCGCTGCTGAGCCGCCTAGGAACGGATGTTCCCCGGCGCTGAACGGCAGGATCTGCAGCATTACATTCGGTAATCTAGCTGTATCGATCAGATGTTGCAGCTGCTCTGCCATGACGTCCTCGCCGCCGATGACCCGGCGCACCACGGATTCGTCGATGACGGCGGAGAGTTCCAGCGGGCGTTCGCCGCCGAGCCGGCTCTGCCGGGTCATGCGCAGCGCGACGCGCCGGTCGATCTGCTGAGCCGTGTCGGATGAACGACCGGTCCTGATCAGTGCCCGCATGTACGACTCGGTCTGCAGCAGACCCGGGACGATGATCGGTTCCCAGGCGCGCATCGACGAGGCGGCAGCCTCCAGCCCGACGAAGTTGCCGGGGCGCAGGATGTCCCGGTAATCGGTCCACCAGGTGCGCTCGCGTGAGAGCCGGGCGAGCTCCACCAGCGCCTCGCGATATCCCTGGTCGCGCACGTTGTAAAGGGTCAGCAGGTCCCGCACGTCGCGCGGCGTCACCGCCACCCGTGCGGTCTCGATCCGGGTGACCTTGGCGGCGTGCCATTCGAAGTGCCGGGACACGTCCTGTTGCGTCAGGCCGGCTGCTTCCCGGCATCTTTTGAGCTCCGCGCCCAGTCGGCGGCGTCGCAGCGTCGGACCCTCTATATCGGACACCTGGACTCCCTACCGTCCTGATGAAGTCGATATTACGGTCGGTTCCTCGTGGTCGAACAACCCATTCAAGATCACACTTCCTCATGATCGCGAATATGCATGATCCAATTAGGAGTGTGACACCGCAGGGCCTGAATAAGAAGTCTAGTACTTCTTGTATTGACCTTGATGTTGGGTACATGATGCTGCGGACATCGAGTTCTGTCTTCTTTCCTACACATAGAGAAATGATCATTGGAACTGGCGTCTAAGGGGCGTGGCGCAAGTGTTGGCTGACCAGTACTACCTGATCGCACACGAGGACCGCACCGGGCGATCCCGGCTTCATCCCCGTGCGACCGGCCTCGGATTGGCCGCCGCGCTGCTCTCGGAGTTAGTGCTCGAAGGCCGCATCGGCGTGGCCGACGGCGAACTGTTCATCGTTGATCGTCACCCGCCGCGTGACGCGCTGACCCACGATGTTCTGGACCTTCTCAGTGCCCAGTCGCAGCACACCGACGTGCGGACCTGGCTGGCATTCCTGTCCCAGGACGCGGGCCTGCGGGTGGCCGAGCGACTGATGCGTGTGGGCGCCGTCGAGATGGTGACCCGCCGCCGCATGCTGGGCTCGACACAGACCCTCTACATGCCCAACACCGCGCGGCAGCGCAACGCCGCCGCCTGGGCCTCCACCCGGATCGCGAACATTCTGGTTCGCGGGATGGACCTCAACATCGCCGACCGGATGCTCGTCGGACTGGTGGTGGCGACCGGCCTGACCCGGCACGTCATGTACGGATTCGAGAACTACCCGCACATCTACCATGCCCTGCCCGCCATGATCTCCTCGCTGCCCAACGATCTGCGTGAGATCGTCGAGTGCACCGAGCAGTCGGTGGGCACCGCGCTCGCGGTGGGCCGCCGGTGAGCCCGGCCGGCCGCCACCAGCGCCGGCGCAACAACGTTGATCAGTGGGCCGGCACGATGCTGATGGACCTGCAGAGGAACACCGGCACCGGCCCCGACATCGTGAGTCAGGCGCTGGCCAGCAACCGGCTCGGCGTTTCGTCGGTGGTCTTCTTCGGCGTTGCCGGTGCGGCGCCGCTCACCGTGATCATCGGGGCCATCTCGACGATCTACGCGGTGGTCGGCAACACGGCGGTGCCGCTGGTCTACCTCGTTGTCGCGGGCATTCTCTCGATCTTCACGGTCGGGTTCGTCGCGATGAGCCGGCACATCGTCAACTCGGGCGCCTTCTACTCGTACATCAGTCATGGTTTGGGTCGTGAGCTCGGTGTCTCGGCGGCTTTCGTCGCGCTGGTCTCCTATTCGCTCATGCAGATCGGGCTCTTCGGGCTCTTCGGGGTGGTGGCCTCGGCGGTCCTGGAAGCGGTCGGTCTGCAAGCGTCCTGGCTCGCCTGTGCGCTGGTCGCCTGGGCACTGATCGCGGTGCTCGGCATGCTCTGGGTCGACCTCAGTGGCAAGGTGCTCGGCGTGCTGCTGATCGCCGAGATCGCGGTCGTGGTGATCTACGACCTGGTGATGGTCGGCAACCCGGCGGAGGGCTCGGTCAGCTTCGCCTCGCTGGCGCCGTCACAGCTGCTCAGCCCCGAGGTCGTCGCGATGATGATGCTGGCGATCGGCGGGTTCACCGGGTTCGAGGCGACCGTCGTGCTCTCCGAGGAGGCGAAGGACCCGAAACGCACCATCGCCCGGGCCACCCACCTCTGCGTGATCCTGGCGGGCATCCTCTGCTCGGTGTCGGCCTGGGCCATGTCGGTCGCGGCCGGCCCGACCCAGATCGTGGCGGACGCCCGGCGCGAGGAGACGAACCTGGTCTTCAGCCTGGTCGCGCCACATGTGCCGTCGACGCTGATCAGCATCGGTTACCTGCTCTTCATGACGAGTATCTTCGCCGCCCTGCTCGCCTTCCACGCCGCTGTCTCGCGCTACCAGTACGCACTGGGCCGTGAGCGGGTGCTGCCGAGTCGCTGGGGTTATGCGCATCCGCGTACCGGCGCGCCGGTGGTCGGCTCGATCACGCAGAGCGCGCTGGCTCTCGTGGTGCTGCTGGCGTACGGGGCTCTCAAGATCGATCCGCTGGTTCACCTGTTCGCGTGGCTGACCGTCATCGGCGGCCTCGGCATCCTGATCCTGATGTGGGCCGCTTCGGCAGCCGTGATCGCGTTCTTCGTCCAGCACTCCCGCGGCGAGAACATCTGGCGTGGCCGGATCGCACCGATCGTCGCGTTCTTCCTGCTCAGCATCATCCTGCTGGCGACCGTGATCGGTCTCGGCGATCTGCTGCAGGTGGAGTCCGGCTCGGTCTTCCACTGGGTGTTCCAGGTGGGGTACCTGATCTGCGCGAGCATCGGATTCATCTGGGCGCTGATCATGCGGCGCACCAGGCCGGACGTGTACGCGGGAATCGGCCGGGGTGCCGACGGCCGCAACGTCATCGATTACTCGGCGCTGGCTCGTCCGCACTCGCACTCGCAGACGAACTCGCAGAACCCGCATGAATACCGCGATCAACAACTTCCGTCGATCAAGTAGGGAAGATCCATGACGTACGCCATTCAGGAACTCGTGATCCGGCACGTGTCGCCGTTCGACACCGAAGAGATCACCAATCTTGTGGCCGACGCGATGTGGGACGGCCCGGTGGCCCGCTGGATGCAGCCGGACATGCTGGTACGCCGGAACAACACGTCCCGGTACTTCGAGATCTTCGTGGAGCACGCCCTGCGGCACGGCGAGGTCTACAGCACCGCTGACGCCGACGACGGCCGGATGAGCGGGGTCGCGCTCTGGTTCCCGCTCACCGCGATGATCCCGCCGCCGGTGGATTACGAGCGCCGGCTCAAGGAGGCCTCGGACACCGCGTTCGACCGCGCCCAGCAACTCGACGCCGTACTCGACGAGAACCACCCGCTCGAGCCGCATCACTACCTGGCGTTCCTCGCGGTGCGTCCGGGCGAGCAGAACCGCGGCATCGGCAGCGCCCTGCTCGACCGGCACCACGCCCGGCTGGACCGGGCCGGGCTTCCGGCCTATCTCGAGGCGAACGATCCGCGAAACCGCGACCTCTACCTCCGGCACGGATACCAGGTCCGGTCCGTGATCGAGCTACCCGACGGACCTCCGCTGTGGTGCATGTGGAGGGCGCCGATGGCCTGATCTCAATCCTGTGAGCAATTTTCAACCTGGCATCGGGCCTGAAGCCGCCGGGCCGTTGTTCGGCGCCGGCAAGCGAGGCCCTTGCCACGTTGAAAAAGGCTCATCACGCAGCCGCTGGGAACTCGTAGATCCAGAATGACTGCTGGTCCATGCACGAGGCTTCCAACGTGCCACCGGAGAGCCGGCGCAACATCAACCGGATCACCTTGGACATGTTGCGTTCGTCATCGTTGTAGGAACAGAAGTCGAGTGCGATGATCCCGTTCCGATCCGTGGCAGTGCGGTACATGGCTTCGACCAGTTCCGCGAATGCCCGGGTGGATCGGGCGTCCTCAGCGACCGCTACGAAACCGCAGTACCAGATCTTGTTCTGCGCGTAGAGGTCGGGCCAGCGGCGTTCGAAGTACTCGGGTGCGATCAGTGGCATCGCATACAGATCATTTGTGTACGTGGACACTCCGCAGAGTTTGCCGCCGTCGTCCAGGCAGAGGTACTTGTCGACTCGGGGATCGCACATCACCTGGTCGAACTCCGCCCGGTACATCAGGTGGCGCTGGACCGCGAGGGCACGAACGTCTTTGAAAGCGCCCTCGTACAGGTCCCATGCGGCGTCGTTCATCTCGTCGGTGATCTGGTCGATGACTTTGACAAGCATGGCAGCTCCCCCGCGGGACCGTGCCGAGCGGTCCCGCTTTCTCGTACTCAAGTCGATCGATAACAGGTGACCACAGAGTACGAACTGCAATAGGGCCACGACAATGCGTAATCCTCAAAATCATGTGCCAATCCAGTTTGGAGGGATGCCTTTCGTTAAACGATCATGCAACTTGCGTAGTTGCAGGTGGTCGCAGAGATCAACCCGTCCGAGCCCTTGCTGGCAATTCACGATGGAGCCGCTGGAATCGGTTTTTAAAGAAGTTCAGTATTTCGTGGATCAGCCTTTCTGCGGAATGCACCGAGTACTAGCCTCCGCGTTATGAGCACCGTGTGCTCGCCCAGGGTGCGCCCTTCGACGGCGCGGCGGGTCGCCTTGCGACTGGTTGTCGCGGGCCATCCCGGCGAGGTGCGCATCCCCCTCTCGTCCTCGGGTGGCCCGCCTCCATGCGTTCATTGACATAGTTTGACGTCCATACTTAGTCTGCCGTGATCAGAGTGGGAGCGCTCCCGATCTCCCGCACCCGCCCGTCCCCGGCAGGAGCGTCATGTCGCGCTTACTCGGCAGACTCGGAGGCCTCGGCCTCGCGTTCGCCTTGATCACCGGCTCGATCCTCACCCCGCCCGGCCCTGTCCAGGCCGGCGCGCCATCCGCCCGCACCTCGGCCCAGGCCGCTCGCACGCCGGCCCAGGCGGTGGCTGCTATGCAGCCCGGATGGAACCTCGGCAATACGTTCGATTCCACCGGCGACGACGAGACGTCATGGGGCAACCCGCGGGTGACCCCGCAGCTGCTCGACGGCATCCGGGCGCAGGGCTACAAGAGCATCCGGATCCCGGTCACGTGGGTCCAGCACCAGGGACCCGCCCCGGATTACACGATCGATGCGGCGTACCTCGCCCGGGTGAAGGAGGTCATCGGCTGGGCCATCGACGACGGCTTCTACGTGATGCTCGACATCCACCACGACTCCTGGCAGTGGATCAACGGGATGGCGTCGGATCATGACGCCGTGCTGGCCCGGTTCAACGCGATCTGGACCCAGGTGGCCTCGACCTTCCGGGATGCCCCGTCGAAGCTGGTGCTGGAGAGTGTCAACGAGCCACAGTTCGCCGGTGGTGACCCGGCGGCTCTGCTCGCCGAGTTGAACGCGAACTTCCACCGGATCGTGCGCGCCTCGGGTGGCGGCAACACCGACCGGCTGCTGGTGCTGCCCACCCTGCACACCTCGGCCGACCAGGTGCATTTGGACAACCTGGCTTCGGAGATGGCCGCGCTGGACGATCCGAACCTGATCGCCACGGTCCACTACTACGGATACTGGCCGTTCAGCGTGAACGTCGCCGGCGGATACCGCTTCGACGCGACCGCTCAGCAGGACCTGCTCGACACGTTCACCCGGGTGCACACCACGTTCGTCGCCCGCGGCATCCCGGTGATCATCGGTGAGTACGGCCTGCTCGGCTTCGATCGGCACACCGGCACGATCGAACAGGGCGAGAAGCTGAAGTTCTTCGAACTCTTCGGCCACCAGGCCCGCGCCCGCGGCGTCACCACGATGCTGTGGGACAACGGCCAGCACTTCGACCGTACCCAAATGGTCTGGAATGATCTTGAACTTTTCGCCCAGATCCGCTCCAGCTGGCAGACCCGATCCGGCACCGCCGCAAGCGACCTGGTTTTCGTGCGCCGAGCGACGCCGGTCCTCTCGCAGACGATCAAGCTGAACCTGAACGGCACCGGCTTCACCCAGATCCGCCTCGGCAACAGCACCCTGCGACGCGGACCCGACTACCAGATCTCCGGCGATCAACTCACCCTCACTGCCGCGTTGCTCACGCGACTGACCAGGACCCAGGGGTACGGGGTGAAGGCCTCGCTGTCACTGCGCTTCTCCCGTGGAGTGCCGTGGCGCCTCGACGTGGTCTCCTTCGACAGGCCGTCGGCCTCGGGTGTCGTCGGGGTCAGCGGTGATTTCGCGGTGCCGGTCACCTTCAGCGGCGACAGGCTGGCCACGATGACGGCGGTCTACGCGGACGGGTCGAACGCGGGGCCGCACGGTTGGACCGCTTACAAGGAGTTCGACAGGGCGTTCGCCCCGGACTACTCGGCCGGCACGATCAGGCTGACGCCGGACTTCTTCGCCGAGGTCCGCGAGGGCGAGCCGGTGACGTTGACGTTCCACTTCTGGAGCGGCGAGACGGTCGGTTACACGGTGACCCGCGTGGGCGCCGAGGTGACCGGAACCCCCGCGGCCTGAACACGAGCAGAAGCCCACGGTGCGCCCTGGTCCCGGGTGGACGGGGGCGCACGGTGTGCTCTGGTTTCGGGGTGGACGGGGGCGCACCGTGGGCTCCGGTCTCGGGTGGGCCGGGGGCCACCGTGTGCTCTGGTTCTGGGCGGATAGGGGCCCAGCTTGCGCTTGTGGTCGCGTGAGGGCGGCAAACGCGACCGTTGGCGCGAGCCGGGCCGCAGGTTATCGGTGATGGCGTGATGAGGACGCACGCAA
The DNA here is from genome assembly GCF_003259845.1 of Actinoplanes lutulentus. Taxonomy (GTDB): domain Bacteria; phylum Actinomycetota; class Actinomycetes; order Mycobacteriales; family Micromonosporaceae; genus Actinoplanes; species Actinoplanes lutulentus. Next base: position 150,812 of record NZ_QLMJ01000003.1, on the reverse strand, counting down.
GCCGTCTGTGGGCTCCTGGCTCGGCTATGGCGTTGATGAACGCACACGGAACGGTTGTGTGGGACCGCATCCACGCTGCCCGCGCCGGCCTGTCGGGTCACGGCGTGTTCTGGTGCCGCAGGTCCCGTTGCCGAGAGGCGCGAGCCGTAGTTCAGCCATGTCATGGGACCGCGATGACGTGTCTGAGCTACGGCTCGCGCCTCTCGGCCGTCCTCCAGGCACGTTATGAGGGTCCGATTCCGTGGCTGAACGACGGCTCGCTCACCCGTCGGGTTCGTCGGCGGCTGGGTCGGTGCGCGACGGTTCTTGCGCCAGGGGCCGGCCGCGATTTTCGGAGGCCGGCGGGCCTTGGTCTCGGGTGGGTGGGGGCACTCCGTGGGCTCTGGTCTCGGGTGGGTGGGGGCACTCCGTGGGCCCTCGTCCGCCCGGCTGGGTCAGTCGAAGTGGAGTGTTGTGGCGATTATGTGTGGGGTGTTGAACTGGAGGAAGACGTCGTGGTTGCCCGGGATTCGGGGGATTTCGGCGGACACTTCGGTCGGTTCGTCACGCTTTTCCGACACCGGGATCGGGAGGGTTGCCAGCACCGGGCCGGCCAGTGGGTCGTCCAGCCGGATCGTGATCAGCGCCGTCGAGGGCGAGTCCGCCGCTGCCGGCGCGACTGCGACTGCGGCTGCGACTGCGGCCTGCACTCGGACTTGGCTCCGGCCCTGGCCGAAGTCCACGTTGGTGAAGACTGCCCAGGCGTCGGGTGTCACGCTTTGTAAGCCTTCGCCCGGGACTGGGGTTGTTCCCGCGTACCCATCGTTGTCGATCAAGCGCAAGGTGGGGCAGCGGGGTGGGATGTGTTCGCCGCGGACGCGGAGCGTCGCGGTCTGGCGCCAGTCGGTGCTGGAGCGGCCCACGGCGATGGTGACCGTCGCGTTTTCGATCACCCAGCGGGAGCGGGTGACGTCCCAGAAGGCCAGGCTGTCCGCGGGCAGGGCGAACGTCACCGTGGTGCGTTCGCCGGGGGAGAGGTGGATCCGGCGGAAGTCGCGGAGCTGGCGCAACGGCTGTTTGACCCGGGAGCGCTGCTGGCGGGTGTAGAGCTGGACCACCTCAGAACCCGCGCGCGAGCCGGTGTTGATCACGTCGACGGTCGCCGTCACCGTGCCGGACGGGTCCACCGAGGACTCGTCAAGCGCCAGGTTCTCGTATGCGAACGTCGTGTACCCGAGTCCGTGGCCGAAAGGGAACAGTGGGACGCCACGGAAGTACAGGTAGGTGGCGTCGGACGCGATGATGTCGTAATCGAGCAGGTCCGGCAGTTCGCCGTCGTCGGCGTACCAGGTCTGGGTCAGCCGGCCGGTGGGTTCGGCGCGGCCGAACAGGACGTCGGCGAGGGCGGCGCCGTGTTCCTGGCCGCCGTGCGCGGACCAGAGCACGGCCGGGAGGTTGTCCCGGGCCCAGCCGATCGCGTACGGATAACTGCTGGTCAGCACCAGCACGGTTCGCGGGTTGGCGGCCCGCACGGCACGCATCAGGTCGTCCTGGGTGCCGGGGAGGTCCAGGTCGCGCCGGTCCGCGGTCTCCCGGCCGGCCACCAGGGGATGGTTGCCGAGAGCCAGCAGCACCACGTCCGCCGAGGCCGCCACCTCAGCGGCCGCGGCCACCCCGTCCACCAGCACATCCACGGTGAAAACGGTGCCTTCGTCAGCGGAGAAACCGATCAGGCCGTCTTCGCCGGCCTTCAGGAATCGGTCACTCTGGGCGTGCCTCAGGACAACACCATGGGGTACGGAATTAAGGCGGAACGTTTCGCGGACCTCCCAGCCGTTCGGGCCGGGGCGGTCGGTGACGAGGTGGTCGTCGTCGGCGCCGATGAAGAGGCCGGTCGACACGGACCGCAGCGAGATGGTCTCCTCGCCCCAGTCGAGGACGTCGAACAGGGCTTCATTCGGGACCACTTCGGCGTCGTTCGGGCGTACCCGCAAATGGTCGGACGCCCAGAGCAAGCCGGACGCGGAGCGTAAGGCGACGCGGTCCACGCCTTCGGCGAAAAGGGTGGCGCCGGAGGCGGCGCGCAATGTCTTCCGGTAGGGAGGCGTGCCGCTGTACCAGTCGTCGAAGACCTGGTCACCGAGCGGACCGATCACCGCGATCCGGTCCGCGGAATCCGGATCGAGGGGCAGGATCCCGTCGTTGGTGAGCAGTACGGCCGAGGCGCTGGCGGCTTCGTGGGCAAGCTCCCGGTGCTCGGCGCAGTCGATCACTTCGGGGCCGATGTGCCGGTACGGATCCTCGATCGGGTTGAACTCGCCGAGCCGCACCCGGATCGAAAGGATGTGGGAGACGGCGGCGTCGATGTGCGACTCGGTGATCAGGCCACGCTCGTGTGCGGCAGTGAAGTTGGCCAGCGTCGCCGGAAGGTCCTCGGTCACGCAGTCGATGCCGGCGCGCAGAGCCGCCGCGAAACCTTCCACGTGATCGTCGTACCAATGCTGGTCGCCGGCGAGATTGTGCACCGCCCAGGCGTCACCGACGACCATGATGTCCTCTTCGGACCATGATCGAAGGGTGTCCTCGATCAGCGGGCTGAGGTGCGCGGGAAGGCCGTTGACCAGGTTGTACGACGCCATCACGGCGACCGCCGCGCCGTCGGCGAGAGCGGGCCGGAACGCGGGCAGCTCGTATTCGTGCAGCACTCGCGGCGGCATGTTGCTCGACGTAAGGCAGCGGTCGGTCTCGTTGTTGTAGGCGAGGAAGTGCTTCAGCGTCGGCGCGGTCCGCAGCCACAGTGGATGGTCGCCGCGAAGACCCCGTGAGTACGCGGTGCTGAGTGTTCCGGTGAGCCACGGGTCCTCGGCGTACCCCTCCTCGTTGCGGCCCCAGCGCGGGTCGCGGAGCAGGTTGACCACCGGGGCCCAGACGTTGAGGCCGACGTTCTGCGGGTCGCGGTGGTGCATTGCGCGTACCTCGCTGCCGACCGCCTCGCCGACGCGGCGCAGCAGCTCCGGGTTCCAGCTGCTGGCGAGCCCGATCGCCTGGGGGAACGCGGTGGCGACGCCGAGCCAGGCGACGCCGTGCAGCGCTTCGGTGCCGGTACGGAAGGCGTCGACGCCGAGCCGGGGTACCGCGGCCTGGTGCTGGTTGAGCAGGCCGATCTTCTCGGTGAGGCTCAGCCGGCTCAGGAGATCCAGGACCCGGGCGGCGACCTTATGGTGCGGGTCCCGAAAAACAGGGGATTCGGTCACGACGCGTTCCTTCGAAGGCCGAGGGGATGGGCCGGCATGTCGAAGCGCTTCGACAACCGAGCGCGCGAGTGGGTTTCGCAGATGTTTCGGTCGGGGTTCCCTGAGGCTCGCATCCCCGGTCCGCCCGGGTCAAGGAGTTGCAGTCATCGATCTGATCTGCGCCGAGACGGTAATCGGCATCGATCTGATCTGCGTCTAGGCAGTAATCGGCATCGATCTGCCGCTGTCCACCCGCTCCAGGTGGGAGATCGCGCCGCCCAGCGCGGCGGCGTGCAGGCCCAGCTCGGACGCGACCAACTCGGCTCCGCCCGGGGCGAGCAGATGGCCGGCCAGCTCGGGGTTGGCCGCGGGGATGATCCACTCGGCCAGCGCCGCGTAGTGGTCGCCGAGAACGATCACCGACGGGTCCGTGAGGTTGGACAGGATCGCCAGGCCCTGCCCGAGGTGACGGCCGGTGTCCCGGAGCGCGGTGAGTACGGCGGCGTCCCCGGCGCGGGCCTGGACGATGACCTGTTCGACGGCGGGACTCAGGTCGGTCAGCGAATCCGGGTCGAATCCGGGCAGGGCGCGGCGGACCAGCGGCTCGATGCCGGCCAGGTCGTGAAGGGTGGGAGAGCCGGCCGGGCCGAGTGCGAAGCGGCCGATCTGCCCGGTGAAGCCGCGGGCGCCGTGCAGGAGTTTTCCGTCGACGATGAGGCCCGCTTCGATGCCGGCGGTGCCGGTCACGAAGATCATGTTTTCGGCTCTTCGTTCGGCTATGGCTGCCAGTCCGGCCTGGTTCGCTGCGGTCACCACGAGTCCGGGCTGGCGCAGGGATGACGCCACCAGCCCTCGAAGGTCCACGTCGGACCAGCCGAGGGCGGGGGAGAGGCGTACCGTGCCGTCCTCGTCGACCAGGCCGGGGACCGCGAGGGTCAGGCCCAGGACGGTGCGGCCCTGCTGGCGTACCCGGGTCGCGGTTCGCTGAGCGAGAGCGATGATCTCGCCGGTGGCGCGTCCGCCCTCCGCGGCGAGCGCGCGATGCCAGAGCAGGACCTGCTCGCCGGCGAAGTCCACGGCGAGCGCGGTGAGGCGGTCGGCCGCGACCTGCAGGCCGATCGCCGCGTACGCGGAACCGTCCAGCGCCACCGCGGTTCCCGGCCGCCCGATGCGGTTGCCGCTCGACCCGGTCTCACGCAGGAGCCGATGGTCGATGAGATCGCTGGTCAGGCTGGAGACGGTCGCCTTGTTGAGCCCGGTGGACGCGGCGATGGCAGCGCGCGAGCTCGGCCCGTTGGTCCGCAGATGACGCAGGACCACGGCGAGGTTCGTGGCCCGGACGTCAGTGAAGCCCATGGTCCTCAAGTCAAGCTCCGCTCTCAGCCGTCTTCACGGTCATCTAACCACCCCGCCGTGGGCGCGCTCCCAGTTCGTTCTTGTCGCCTGCACCACACGTCAGTTAGCTTGTCTTCGATGTACTTAGTTTAGACGCTAACCAAACTTAAGCCATTTCGGAAGGTAGGTGCGCCGTGGGCGCGTCGACGAACAGGCGGAATTTTCTAGGGCTGATCGGCCTCGGCGCGGCCTCCGTGGCCGGCGGCGGGCTTCTCACCGGATGCAGCAAGGAACCGGGCACCACCGGCTCGGCGACCACAGCCGAGCAGGCGGCCGGCGTGGTGCCGACGTTCAAGGACTCCACGCTCGTTCCGCCGGACATCAAGGGCATCCGGCCGGTTGCCGACGGGTACGCGAAATACCCGACCACCCTGGCCGACGCGGTCAGCGAGAAGGCGATCACCAGCGGGCAGCCGATCTCGGCCACCACGCCGTGGTGGGGTCCGGCCCCGCCGACCGACAACAAGCTGGTCGGCGCGGTGAATGCCGATCTGGGCGGCACGATCAACTTCAGCATCCAGGACGGCGTCACGTACGGCGACAAGCTGAACACGATGCTCGGCGCCCGGGACGTACCCGACCTGACCTGCATCCCGGGCTGGGAGATCAACAAGCTGGCCCGGTTCAACGACGCGGTCCACGTGCTTTTCGAGGACCTGACGCCGTACCTGGCCGGGGACAAGATCAGTGCGTACCCGCTGCTGGCCGGTCTGGACACCAAGGCGTGGTCGGACTCGGTGTGGGGCGGCAAGCTGATGGGCGTCCCGTTCCCGTCGGACAATCCGTTCCCGTCGCTGCTCTTCTACCGCAAGGACGTCGCCGACCAGCGCGGTGTCGCGGCGCCGACGACCCTCGACGAGGTCTACGACTTCGGCAAGAAGATGACGAACCCGGACAAGGGTGAGTGGGCGTTCGGTGATCTCTTCCAGGAGGTGCTGCAGATCTGCGGCAATACCGGCTCGCAGAACGGCTGGGCCAAGGGCGCCGACGGCAAGGTCTACCACCGGTACGAGACCGAGAACTACAAGCGGGCCGTCGAGTTCATGACCCGGCTGTACGCCGAGAAGCTGATCCACCCGGACATCGCCAGCAGCAAGGGCGGTGACGTGAAGACGCTCTTCAAGGGCGGCAAGATCTTCATGTTCTGGGACGGCGGCGGCGCCTGGAAAGAGGTCTGGCGCCCGGCGATCCAGACCAACCCGAAGTTCGACATGCAGGCGATCAAGGTGTTCGGCGCGGACGCGAGCACGCCGCCGGTGCGCTGGGGCGGTACCCCGTCGATCATGTGGACGTTCATCAAGAAGGGGCTGGGGCAGGAGCGTACCCAGGAACTTCTGCGGGTCCTCAACTACGTCGCGGCGCCTTTCGGCACCAAGGAGTGGGAGCTGCAGAACTACGGCGTCGAGGGCACCCACTTCAAGCGCGACGCGAGCGGCGCCCCGGTCACCAATGACCTGTACGTCAAGGAGTTCGCCAACCAGTTCATCTTCCTCGGCGGACGCCCGCCGGTGATCGTCGGTGGACCGGACATCCCGACGTACGCCGAAGCCTTCGTCGGCTGGGGCAACGACGCCACGAAGTACCTGGAGAAGAACCCGTGGGAAGGCATCAAGGTCGAGGTGCCCACCGAGCAGGCAGCGATCGAGCAGCCCACCCAGGACAAGGTCACTGACATCATGCGGGGCCGTCGCCCGATCTCCGACTTCGAGAAGGTGGTCACCGAGTGGCGCAACGGCGGCGGTGACAAGGCCCGCGACTTCTACGCCAAGGTTCTGGCAGACAACGGCCGATGAGCGCCATCCCATCGGTTTTCAAGAAGGCAGTGGTGGTCCCGCGGCAGCGGCTCTCGTTCGGAGCCCGGCTGCGGCGGGACTGGCCGCTCCTTCTCATGTGCCTGCCGGCGACGGCGTTGCTGCTGGTCTTCCACTACATCCCGGCGCTCGGCAACGTCATCGCGTTCCAGGACTACAACCCGTACGTCGGTGACAACCCGTTCGAAGCATTCCTCTACAGCGAGTGGATCGGGTTCGGGAACTTCGAGTACCTCTTCAAGAACCCGGCGTTCTGGGACGCCGTCGTGAACACGCTGTCGATCACGGCGTTCCAGCTGGTCTTCTACTTCCCGATCCCGATCGCCCTGGCGATCCTGCTCAACAGCATCATGTCGCCACGCGTACGCGCTCTGGTGCAGGGCGTCGTGTACCTGCCGCACTTCTTCAGCTGGGTGCTGGTGGTCTCGCTGTTCCAGATGATGCTCGGCGGCGCGGGCCTGATCGTGCAGACCGCGTCCGAGGCCGGCTTCGCGATGCCGAACTTCATGACCGACCCGGACACGTTCCTTTTCCTGATCACCGCGCAGGCGCTCTGGAAGGACGCCGGCTGGGGAATGATCGTCTTCCTGGCGGCGCTCGCGGCGATCGACACCAACCTGTACGAGGCAGCGGCGGCCGACGGCGCCGGTCGCTGGCGCCGGCTCTGGCACATCACGCTGCCAGGGCTGCGCCCGGTCATCGTGCTGCTGCTCATCCTGCGTCTGGGCGACGCGCTCAACGTCGGGTTCGAGCAGTTCGTCCTGCAACGCGAGGCGGTCGGCCGAGACGCCGCCGAGGTGCTCGACACGTACGTCTACTACCAGGGCATCGCTGTCCAGCAGTGGGGCGTCGGCGCGGCCGCGGGCCTGTTCAAGGCCGTGATCGGGCTGCTGCTCATCGTGGGCGCCAACAAGGTGGCCCACAAGTTCGGCGAGCAAGGGATCTATTCGAAGTCATGAGTGTCAGAGAAGTCTGGGAGGAGAAGCCCAGCGCACTGGGCCGTTTCGGCAAGGGCACCGTGCTGTCCGTGGTGTTGCTGGCCGTGCTGGTGCCGCTCTGGGTAGTGCTGGTCACCAGCCTTTCGTCGGAGACGACCATCAACGAAGCGGGCGGGTACGTCTTCCTGCCGCGCGAGTTCGACCCGTCCGCTTATATCGTGATTTTCACCGGTGGGCAGATCACTGACGCGATCCTGGTCAGCACGGTGGTCGCGCTGGCAGGGACGGTGTTGAGCCTGGTGGTGACGGTGCTGGCGGCTTACGGTTTGTCGCGGCCGGGGTCGCTGGCACACAAGCCCCTGTTGTTCTATTTCTTGCTGACATTCCTGATTTATCCGGGCATGATTCCGAGCTATCTGGTGGTCACCGGGCTCGGGCTGAAGGACAACCTGCTGGCGTTGATCCTGCCTACCGCGATCAGTGCGTTCAACCTGGTGGTGCTCCGGGCGTTCTTCATGGGCATCCCGGGCGAGCTGCTGGACAGCGCCCGGATCGACGGCGCCGGGGAGCTGCGGATTCTGCTCCGGATCGTGCTGCCGCTGTCCAAAGCGGTCACCGCGGTGGTCGGGTTGTTCTACGCGGTGGGTTATTGGAACGCGTTCTTCAACGCTGTTCTGTACATCGACCGCAATGATCTGCAGCCGGTGCAGCGGGTTCTGCAGCAGTTCATCCTGGCCGGGCAGACGCCGTCGTCGTCGGGCACAGCGGTTTACGTGCCGGGCCTCGGCTCAGCGATCCCGCCGACGCTGGCAATCAAAATGGCTGTCGTGGTGGTGACAATCGTGCCGGCGCTGCTGGTCTACCCGTTCGTCCAGCGCCACTTCACCAAGGGCGTGATCATCGGAGCAGTCAAAGGCTGAGGGACGACTAACCGCAGTGCCGCCGGAAAGAAGCCCCTCATGCCGATCTTGAGCCTTTGTGCACACCCGGTGGTGAACAGAGGCTCAAGATCGGTCGGGCACGACAGGCGGAGCGGAAAAAAGCCGTGAAATTACGAGCGCAGGTGCCGCTGCGAGTGGAATTCCGAGCCATATGTCCACTTTGGGCGTTGGTGACAGTGCGGTAGCGGCGTGTGCCCCCGGAAACTTGTGAGTTTGTGGTGGAGGCAGCGGCGCAACCTCACAAGATCGCGTAGCCCCAGCCTTTGCAGCATGCGGTGGTCCCCGTATGCCCCGAAATGGCGAACCTGAGGTGTCGGCGCGGCGGCTCTCGTGGCGAGGCATCCTCACGGATCTTGTGCGGTACGGCCATCCGATCGACCACAAACTCACGAGTTCCCGGGAGGCCGCCGCTGTCGCGTGTCGATTTCGGGTGGTCCGGGCGCCCTCTGGTGACCTGCTGCCACCGCAAAGGTGGGGTCAGAGCACCCGCAAGCCTCCAAGATCGGGTAGGCAGCAGCGGCGCTTCAGGGCACAGGGTCTAGGGCACCCGCCACCACAAGCGCGAAAGGTGCCGGCCTCATCCGACGCGGAAAGTTGTGGTCAAGGGGATGTCGGCCCGCAGATGGAGTGTCACCGGCCGCCGTTCCGCAACCGTCAACTCCACCCTGCGGTCGACTTCCGATCTCAGCACCACCGTCACCACCCCCAGCCCCCACGACAAATCGACACCAATCGGCCCCCGTGCCACCAGACCTCGCACGCTCCCCGACGGCCACTCCGCCGGAAGCGCCGGCAGGACGCGCACCCGGGCAACCCCGTCCACCCCGGCATCACCGCTCTGCAGCAGCATCGCCACCACCAGCCCCGGCAACCCACCCGCCAGGTCCACATTGAACATATGGTCCCGGTTGTGCGTCGGCACGAGGTTGGGGCGCCAATACGACGAAACGATCCGCCGCAACGCCGCATACGCCTCCTCGGCCAGCCCCAGATGCGCGGCGGCCGCGCCGACCAGTGCCAGCCCGTACCCCATCTCGTCGGACTCCGTCCCCAGCCACCACCGCAACCGCGCCCGCACAGCCCGCACCGCGGCGGCCCGCAGGGCGGGGTCGGAAAAGGCCGGATCGCCGGCATACCAGAACGGGAAGAAATGGCTGCAATGCCGATGCTCGTGACGATCATCGAAACTCGGATCGAGCCACTCCGCCAACTCGCCGTCAGCGTTGATCCGATAGGGCGGCAGCGCGTCCAGCAACTCCCGCCAGCGCGGCGAGTCGTCGAACCGGACCAGCGTGCGCAGCAGGTCACCCAGCACCTGCATGTCCATCGTCGCGTCGAAGCAGGCCTGCGACTCGGCCCCGGCCGGATGGTTCTCCGGCGAATATGACGGGCTGAAACGCGCCCGCCCGTCAACGATCCGCACGAAACTGGAGTAGAACGAAGCCACCTCGCGCAGGAACGGCAGCGCCCGATTCTGCAAGAACGACGCCGACCCGGTGAACTGCCAGTGATCCACATACAGCCGGGCCAGCCACGCCGCCCCCGCGGTCCAGAACGTCAGGCACCAGATCGGCCCGAAGTGGTTGTGCCGGCCATGGGTGCCGAGATGCGCCGGCACCGCAATGCCCGGCATGCCGTATAAATCCGACGCATTCGCCCGGAAGTCGTCCATCAACGAGTCGAGAAGGTCGAACAGTGGTGGCATCAGCTCCGGCGTACCCGTCGAGTGCACCGCCAGCAGCGCCGCCTGCAGATTGCCGTCAACCGTCCAGCCGCTGCGCCACGGCGGCGAATAGCTCCCGCTCCACACCCCTTGCAGCGTCGGCGGCCGCGTCCCGGTGCTGCTGATGATCGCGTAACGCCCGGCGTCGAAAAGCCGCTCCACCACGTCGCCGCCCAGGTCGAGCCGCGTCCGCTCGAAGAGATCACCGTGCACCGCCGCATGCTTGCGCAGCAGGCCGTCGAAGTCGCCGCGAGGGAGCTCCGCCACGGCTGCCGACGGCGACCGCAAGCCAGGCGCGACCCGGGCCACGATCAAGACCCCTTCTTGGGTACGCGTAAAGCGCACCGCAACAGTCCACCCCTCAAGAGCAGCCCACGTGACCCCGGGGAATCGTCCGGTAAGAACCAGCCCGTCATCCACCGAAGAGACCAGGGCATCGATCGGCCGCTCCGGTTCACCGTCGGCCAACCTGACGGAAACCGTGCCACCGCTGCCCACCACCCGGATCACCACGACATCGTCGGGCCGGGAGACGAACGCGTCGCAGACCACCCCGCCCCACGACTGCCGGACCACACCCGTGGCGAAGTCGGTGCCCCGGACATAGTCGTCACTACGGTCGACGTCCGGTGTGAAAACCAGAGTCCCGGCGGGGATCAGCGGGTCTTGCCAGCGCGTTTCCGCGTACCCAGGCTGGCTGGAAACGGCGAGGTCGCAGACCGCCTGGGCCGCGTCGGTGAAGCGTGACGTGGCGATGAGCTCGCGCAATCGCGGCAGAGCCGCGGCGGTCGGTGGCGCCGGGAGCGGTTCGGTGACCGGCTGGAAGAGGCCCTCGTGGGCGAGGGTGAAGCGCAGCGCGGCGGGGGATCCGTAACAGAGCGCGCCTTGCCTGCCGTTGCCGGTGATCAGCGCGTGCTCCCAGTCCTCGGTGCTTGCCGAGTCATGGAACGACGGATTGACATGGATCTGCACTCCTCATACTTTGTTTAGACATCAAACTAAAGTCAAGGCGGCAGGATGTTCTTCGGCGGCGACTACAACCCCGAGCAGTGGCCTGAAGAGGTGTGGGACGCCGATGTCGAGCTGATGCGCGAAGCCGGCGTCACGGCGGTGACCGTCGGCGTCTTCGCATGGTCGCACCTGGAGCCGTCCGAGGGGGAGTACGACTTCGCCTGGCTCGACCGGGTGCTGGACCGGCTGCACGACGGCGGTGTCAAGGTCGTGCTGGCAACGCCGACCGCATCACCGCCGCCGTGGTTCACGCTCGCTCACCCGGAGGCGCTGCCGGTGAACGCCGACGGTGTCCGGCTCACGCACGGTAGCCGGGACACGTACTGCGTCTCGGCGCCGGCCTATCGTTTTGCCGCCCGGCGCATCGCCGGTGAGCTGGGCAGGCGGTACGCCCATCACCCGGCGCTCGCGATGTGGCACGTGCACAACGAATATGGCACCGACTGCCGCTGTGACCTCACCGCCGCTGCGTTCCGTGAGTGGCTGCGGGAACGGCACGGCAGTCTTGACGCGCTGAACGAGGCGTGGACCACCGCGTTCTGGAGTCAGCGGTACTCGGACTGGGCGCAGATCATGCCGCCGCGGGCCACTCAGTACCTGCCGAACCCGGCGCAGGTTCTCGATTTCCGCAGGTTCCTCTCCGACGAGCTGCTCAGTGCCTATGTCGAGCAGCGTGACCTGCTGAGAGGCGTCAACCCGTCGATCCCGATCACCACGAACTTCGTGCAGGGCGGCTGGGTGAGTGTTGATCATGCGCGCTGGGCCGAGGTCGTCGACGTCGTGGCGGTGGATCACTACCCCGATTCATCGGATGTCTCCGCGGAAGAGCAGACCGCCTTCGCCGGTGATCTCGCCCGGAGCTGGGGTCGCGGCTCCTGGCTGCTCATGGAGACCGCACCGAACCTGATCTACACGCGCGGCCGGATGCACGCCAAGGAACCCGGCCGCCTGACCAGGCAGAGTCTGTCCTATGTGGCGCGCGGATCGGACGGCGCGATGTATTTCCAGTGGCGGCAGCCGCGCGGCGGAGCGGAGGTCTTCCACTCGGCGCTGGTGCCGCACGCCGGCCCGGACAGCCCGGTCTTCCGCGAGGCGGTGGATCTCGGCGCCCGGCTCGGAGCACTGTCGTCCCAGCTCAAGCCCGCCGGACGGACCGCCGAGGTCGCGGTGACCTGGGACGCGCCGTCGTGGTGGGCGTTACAGGGCGCCGGCCTGCCGTCCGCCGGGATCGACTATCTCGCGGCCGTCCAGCAGGCGCACCGCGCGCTGTTCCGCGCCGGCATCCCGACCGACTTCATCTTCCCGACCCGGGAGCTGGATCTCACCGGCTATCGGATCATCGTCGTGCCGCACCTCTATCTCGTGTCCGACGAGGTCGCGGCCGCTCTCCGCGACTTCGTCGCGTCCGGCGGCCACCTGGTGGTGGGTCCGCTGAGCGGCATCGCCGACCCCTTCGCCCGGGTCGGTCCAGGCGGTTACCCTGCGGCTTTCCGGCAGATTCTTGGGGTACGGGTAACCGAATGGCACCCGCAGGACCCCGGTGTCCCGGTGCACCTGGACGACGGCTCCACGGCCTTCGGCTGGGCGGAACGAGTCGAGCTGACCGGCGCGCAGGCCCTGGCCCGGTACACCGAAGGCACGCTGGCCGGCGAGCCGGCGGTGACCAGGAACGGCAACGCCTGGTACGTCTCGGCGGGCCTGGACGACACCGGCTGGGAGCGGCTGCTGGGCACGATCGTGGCCGAGGCGGACGTGTCGCCGGTGCTGGAAGGTCTGCCGCCGCGGGTCGAGGCGGTCCGCCGTGGAGAGTTGCTGTTCCTGTTCAACCACAGCGAATCGGAGGCGAGCGTGAAGCTCCCCACGGCCGCCGTCGACGCGGTGAACGGCGGTTCTTTCCCGGCGGAGATCACGATCCGGTCAGGGGAAGCGCTGGTGGCCCGACTGGAAACGCCCGCCGGTACGCCGACGGCGACGTCCGCATCGCCTGAGTGAAGTGGTGGCGGAACGTCACTGCCGTCTCGAAGCCCACCGACGCCGCCACCTCCTCGATCGGCATCGCGCCGGCCTCCAGCAGCGGCAGGCTGGCGTGCACCCGCTGGGTGATCAGCCAGCGGATCGGGGTGGTGCCGGTCGCCCGCGCGAAGTGCCGGAGGTACGTGCGTGACGACATGTGGGCACGCCGGGCCAGGATGTCGACAGTGATGCCGGTCGTCAGGTTGGTCAGAGCCCACTCCATGCTGCGGGCCACCCGGTCGTCGTCCGGATCGGTGGGCACCGGCGCCTCGACGAACTGGGCCTGACCGCCGTCCCGATGCGGCTGCACCACGAGCCGGCGGGCCACCGCGTTCGCCACGGCCGGGCCGTGGTCGAGACGGATCACGTGCAGGCACAGATCCAGACCGGCGGCGCTGCCGGCGCTGGTGAGAATGGGCCCGCCGGTCTCTGTCTCGGGGGAGTCGATGTAGAGCACGTCCGCGTCGACCTGGATCGACGGGTGCTTGGCGCGCAGCTGGTCGGCGTACCGCCAGTGGGTCGTGGCCCGGCGTCCGTCCAGCAGACCCGTGCCGGCCAGGGCGAACGCCCCCGAGCAGATCGACATGACCCGTGCGCCCCGAGCGTGAGCCGTACGCAGCGCCTCGACCAGGGCGGGCGACGGATCAGCGTGCACGTCCGGCACTCCCGGGACGATCAGGGTGTCGGCGGCGGCGAACGTGTCCAGGCCGTGGTCGGTGTGCAGGGTGGCGCCACCGACCACCCGAACCGGTCCCGGTGTCTCGGCGCAGATCGTCAGGTCGTACCAGGGGAAGTCGAATTCGGGCCGGGGGAGGCCGAAGGCCTCGGTGACGATGCCGATCTCGAAGACCGACATTCCTTCGTACGCGAGAACCGACACGGTGGGGCCCCGGCGGCCGATCGTCAGCATGGCGGAATCTTAGCGGTCATCGTCGTTCACGCCACTGGGCCGGGATTTTCGCAGGCGGCACGATCAACAGCATGACCAACGCAGCCGCTGTCGCCCATTTCTCCGCCCGCCTGACGTTCGAGACCGACGTGAGCGACGTGCACGCCGACCTGGAAGCCGGCACACCCGGCGTCGTGGTGATCGACGCCCGCAACGACGTGTCCTGGCAGCAGGGCCACCTGCCGCACGCCGTCCACCTGCCGCACTCCCAGATCGCCGCCCGGGCCGCCGAGCTGATCCCGCCCGGCAGCCGGGTGGTCACCTATTGCTGGGGCCCGGGCTGCAACGGCGCCACCCGGGCAGCGCTCGAGTTCGCCAAGCTGGGATACCCGGTCCAGGAGATGCTCGGCGGTTACGAGTACTGGGTCCGCGAGGGCTTCCCGGTCCGCGACGACCAGGGCGTCAGCGCTCGCCCGATCGACGACCTGACCGCCCCGGCCGTCACCGGAGCGGCCTGCGGCTGCTGAAACTAACCGAGGAGGGCGTCCAGCCAGGGGTTGCGGAATTTGCCGTCCGGGTCGAAACGGCCGGCCAGCTCCGCGAAATCGGCGAAGCGCGGGTACGCGGACCGCAGATCGCCGAGCGGCGTGGTGAAGACCTTGCCCCAGTGCGGACGGGCCGCGAACGGCGCGAGGGCCTGCTCCAGATCGGCGACGACGGGGAGCACCGCCTCGGTGTCGGCGATCCAGGTGAAGTGCAGCGCGAGACTGTCCCGCTGGTGGTTGGGGCTCAGCCACAGTTCGTCGGCGGCGATCGTACGCATCTCGCAGACCTGGAGAACGACCGCGACGCGCTCGCGGAGCGCGCCCACCGCCTCGATCGCGGCGAGGGCGTGCTCGCGCGGCACGTGCCACTCGGACTGGAGCTCCTCGCCGCTGCTCGGGGTGAACTCCATCCGGAAATGCGGCAGCCGCGCGTGCCACGGGCCGGGGACGCCGCCCTGCTCGGTGCAGTTCTCGGCGGGCATGCCGGGGACCGGGTGACGCGGTCCGCCGGCGAGCGTGGCGCCGTGGAAGTCGCCGGCCGGCATCTCGTCGCGGCGCTTGAGCCAGACCTGGTCGATGGTCGCGCCGGTCCAGCGGGTGAAGAGGCTGACGCTGTATCCGTCGGCGAGGATCTCGGCGAGCGCGTCGCGCACGGCGGCCGCCGGCAGGTTCTCGTAGACGTACTGCCGCAGCTCGAACGCGGGCTGCACGTCGAGGGTGAGCGCGGTGACCACGCCGAGGGCGCCGAGGCCGACGACCGCTCCGGCCAGGTCGGTGTCGGCGCGGGTCAGGGTGACCAGCTCGCCGTCGGCGCGGACGATCTCGAGGCCGGCGACGGCGGTGGCGAGGTTGCCGTTGCGGACACCGGAACCGTGGGTGGCGGTGGTGACCGCACCGGCGACCGAGATGTGCGGCAGCGACGCCATGTTGTGCACGGCCAGACCGGCGGCGGCGAGGGGAGCGGCGAGATCGCCGTAACGCAGACCGCCGTCGACCCGGACCGACGTGCGATCGGATCCGATCTCGACGGTACGCGGCAGGCCCGCCAGCGAGAGCAGAGCGCCGTCGGTGTCGGCGAGCCGGTTGAACGAGTGACCGCTGCCGAGCACCCGCAGCGAATCCGCGGCCGCGACGGTCTCCTGCACCTCGGCGATCGTTTTCGGTCGATGCACCTGTTCGGTGCTGAAGACGATGTTGCCGGCCCAGTTGGTCAGTCGTTCGTGCATCGCTTCACCTTAACGTTTTCATTAGATGTATACGCTGGGAAGATGCCTCTGGATGCATCCCGGAACAGCCTGGTGCTCCCCATTCTGGGTCTGCTGGCCGAGCGGCCGGCGCACGCGTATGACCTGGCCGGGCGGCTGCGGGAGCGCTGCGGTCATCTGCCGGTCACGCGCAGTACGGTCGCCACGTTGCTCAAGTCGATGGCGAGGGCCGGGTTGGTCACCGCCCGCGAGCCGGGCCGGGTGGGCAATCGGCCGCCACGAACGGTGTACGAGACGACCCCGGCGGGTGTCACCGGTTTTCACGACAAGGTCGAGGCCGGCTTGCGCGACGCACCGGCGGCGTCGATGGACTTCGTGCTGGCCCTCGGGTACGCCGAGGTGCTGGCCGCCGAGCGCACTGCCCTGATCCTTGAGGACCGTGCCGCCCGGCTGCTGGCTTCCGGGGACGCGCCGGGACGCGGCCCGCTGGAGAACGAGTACTGGCGCGGCATGGTGACCGCCGAGATCGAGTGGATCACCGGTCTGGCCCGGCGGATCAGGTCCGGAGAGCTCGCCTGGAACGAGGCCGGGGGCCCGGATCAGGGGCGGTCAAACGACTGATTCGCCCGGCTGGGAGGGGTTAAGGTTCTGCTGTCTGGGCGGGCCGAGCGTGAGGAGGAGCAGCACATGGCGTTGATCGTCGTCGCGGAGGACGACATCGACGTCGCCGAGCTGCTCGCCACCGTGCTGGGCAACGAGGGGCACACCGTGCGTACGGCGTTCACCGGGCTCGACGCGCTCGCCGTCATCACCGAGACGCTGCCGGACCTGGTCATCCTCGACCACCACATGCCCGAACTCAGTGGCCTTGAGGTGGCCGAGCGTCTGCGCGCCGGCGGGCCGACCGCCACCATCCCGGTGATCATGCTGTCCGCCGGGGCGCCGGCCGCCGCCCGTGGTCTCGTCGATGTGACGATCTCCAAGCCGGTCCGCCCCAAGCACGTCCTCGACGCCATGAACGTCCTGCTGGCCGCCCGCGAGGCCGTCGCCGGCACGGCGAACCACCTGGTCGACGTCGACAGGCTGCTCGCCGTCTCGGGTTATCTGACCCGGCCCGGCCGCACGGACGAGCGGAACGTCCACACGGCGGCGCTCGACGGTTTCGCCGAGGGGCTGTCCCGGCTGACCGGCGCCCCGATGGCGGCGATCACCCTGGTCCTCAACGACAGCGTGGCGCTGGCCGGGTCGTTCGGGCTGCCCACCTGGGTCCAGGAGGCCGGTGGGGTGCCGGTCGAATGGTCACCGGACACCATCGTGGTGGCCGAGGACGTACCGGTGCTGATCGTCGACAGCCATACCTCCGGGGAACGGTTCGCGACCACGCCGCTGTTCTCGATCAGCGGCATCCGGTCGTACGCGAGCGTGCCGCTGAACTCGTCCGAGGGTCATGTCGTCGGCACCCTCTGCGTGATGGGCGAGAAGCCGGGCACCTGCACCGAGGACACCGTGCAGATGCTGCATTCGCAGCGGGCTCCGGCGCTCGGTCTGCTGTCCCGCGCGGGCTGAGCGACTTTTACTCCCGTACCGAGGAAAATCCGGCGGCGAATCGCCCAGATGTAACCCAAGGTTATATCAACGGCAACCACTATATTTTTGTAGCGGCATGGTTACACTCGGACATCTGCCTCTGTATATGCGGATTAGGGTATTTGCAGGCACAAAACGTTGATCAGCCGATCGGACGAGATCTAAATCGAGATGTGCTGCTCGTTCTCTCGTAACGAAAGGTGCGTCACAATCAGTCACGCCCATGGCGGTGGTGAGGGCAGGATGCAGCCCGGCGGAATGAGTACGTGAGAGGAACAGCGTTATGGCGGAGATCCATCACTTCGACCACGGATGGGTAACTCCGACGGTGAGTTACGTACTGTCCGTGCTCGGCTCACTTCTGGGGCTGACCGCAGCGGTGCGCCTCCGCCAATCGAAGACCGGCGGTGAGCGGGCCTGGTGGCTGACGCTCGCCGCGATCGCCATCGGCGCCACTGCCATCTGGAGCATGCACTTCGTCGCCATGATGGGCTTCAGCGTCACCGGCACGCCGATCCGCTATGACATCGGCCTGACCGTGGCCAGCGCCGTGATCGCGCTCGTCGCGGTCGGCGTCGGGCTCGCCATCGCGCTGCTGGGCACCGCCGCCCCGCGTACCCGCATCCTGATCGGCGGCGTGCTCGCCGGCCTGGGCGTCGCCGCGATGCACTACACCGGTATGGCCGCCATGCGTCTCCGCGGCGAGATCCACTACGCGGGCCGCGAGGTCATCCTCTCCGTGGTGATCGCGGTGGTCGCCGCGACCGTCGCGCTCTGGCTCACCCTGAACGTCAGCAAGCCGATCGCCATCTTCGGCGCCGCGCTGGTGATGGGTGTCGCGGTCAACGGCATGCACTTCACCGGCATGGCTGCCATGTCGGTGCTCTCCGAGCAGTCATTCGGCTCGGTCGAGGGCGCGACCGCGAGCGGCCTGCTCGTCCCGGTCGGCGCCGCGGTGGTCTTCGCGATCCTCGGCATGGTGTACGCGCTGGCCGCAGCACCGAGCGAGGAGGACCGCGAGGCGGCTGCTTATCTGGCGGCCCGGCTCGACTCCCGCACGGCTCCGGCCACCGGCGCCACCCCGCCCGGCCAGCTCTGGGGCCAGCAGCCGCAGGGCCAGCAGGGTGGTCAGCGGAGCCAGTACGGCCAGCAGGGCCAATTCGGTCAGCAGAGCCAGCAGGGTCAGGGCCAGCAAGGTCAGCAGGGCCAGGCCGGCCGGTCGACGCTCGGCGGCGGTCAGTGGACGTACCGGGACCGCGACCGCGCACAGTAGATCTTCATAGCGAAAGGCCCGTCCCGGGACTCGGGGCGGGCCTTTTGTCATTTGGGCTGG
The DNA here is from genome assembly GCF_003259845.1 of Actinoplanes lutulentus. GTDB lineage: Bacteria > Actinomycetota > Actinomycetes > Mycobacteriales > Micromonosporaceae > Actinoplanes > Actinoplanes lutulentus. The sequence continues at coordinate 132,209 of NZ_QLMJ01000003.1, read as the reverse complement.
ATCAGCCAGTCCCAGGCCTTCCGCAGCGCCGAGACGCGGCTCTCGGCCAGGCCGGCCGGTGTGTCGGCGCTCGGCGTGGCGAGCTTGTCGACCGGCTCGCTGACGATCACGCCGCGCTCGAAGAGGCCGTCCACCTGGTCGCCACCGGCGAACCGGTGACCGTCGGCGGTCTTGAGCAGCAGGCCGTGGAAGACGTCCTCGCGCTCGTCGGAGAGCACGTGCTCGACCGTGCCGACGTTGCCGCCGGAGCGGTCGTAGACCGGGACGCCCTCCTTCAGGACCAGGTAGGACACGGGTGCGCCGAGGTCTTCGCCGTTCTCGCTCATGCCTGTTGCCTTTACCCGGAAACCAGTCGATTCAGCATCGCTAGCCAACATCATCTTTTCGGCTGAGGCCACCTAAACATTTTGTACAACAATGGACTTTTGCCCTGAAACGCGCGGCAAAACATGGCGACATGTCTGCAATTCCCTTAGTGTCCTTTTTGCCCGCCGGATCCCCGCGGCGGACATCACAGTCACTGGAGGAACTCATGCAGAAGACGCGGCGTTTCGGAGCGATGATTGCCCTGGCCACGGCGGCTGCCGGGATGGCAGCGGTGTCGGCGGCGGCTCCGGCCGCGGCCATCGGCCGCGGTCCGGCCCCAGTCTCCAACTGGCTGCAGGCGGTCCCGGCGAACACGACCAGCTGGGTGACGATCAACTGGCGTACCGACCGCCCGATCTGCGACGCGCAGATCCGGGTCCGCGGCGAGGCCATCAAGGTCGACTACCTCGGCGCGCGGCGGTTCACGACGTTCTCCCGCGGCGACTCGCTGCGGCCGGGACGCACCGACTTCACCAAGGTTCGCGTCACGCCGATCGCGCGGCGTAACAGCGTGACGAAGCTGTGGGCGACCATCTCGTACGACGAGTGCGGATGGAAGGCCCGCACCCAGACGCGCACCACGGTTCTCTCCCTGCCGGTGGTGGCGCGCAACACCTCGCCGGGTGGCAACGGCGGTCCGGGCGGCCCCGGACACGGCCACTCCGACGGGCCGGGTCAGAACGGCCCCGGCGCTCCGGGGCAGGGTGGCCCGGGCAGCGGTCACGGCGGTGGCCAGGGCGCTCCCGGTGGAAGCCAGGGCGGCCAGAGTGGTTCCGGTGGCAGCCAGGGTGGCTCTGGTGGAAACCAGGGCGGCCAGGGCAACAACCAGGGCGGCCAGGGCGGCAACCAGGGTGGTTCTGGTGGAAACCAGGGCGGCAACGGGGGTAGCCAGGGCGGCAATGGTGGTGGCCACAGTGGTCACGGGAACAGTGGCGGCGGCCACTGATCCTGTCACCGGGAAATAGGACGATGCGCGGCCGGAGTGCAATTCTCCGGCCGCGCGTTGTATTTGATCAAAGCCATCCGGATTTCTTCAATGAGCGATGGACTCCGCCACCGATCACGATCATCGCGATGATCGCGCCGGCGAATCCGAACCGGGATCCGAGCCCCGGCATGATCGTGAAGTTCATCCCGAAGATCCCGGCGATCACGGTCGGCACCGCGGCGATCGCGGCCCATGAAGCGATCTTGCGCATGTCGTGATTCTGATCGACCGAGACCTGTGCGAGCCGGGCCTGGAGGATCGACGTGACCAGCTCGTCGAAACCGGCCACCCGGTCCGCGGCCCGGGCCAGCTTGCCGCGAACGTCCACCAGGTACGGACGCAGCTCCTCGGGCACCCCGGACAGCTCCAGCAGGCGCGACATCGGCTCGGCCAGTGGCAGCACCGCCCGCTTGAACTCCACCATCTCGCGTTTCAGCTGGTAGATGTGGGCGAATTCGGAGGACCGCTCGGTCGCGAAGGTCTCCTCCTCGATCCGGTCCAGGTCGTGCTCCACGTGTTCGGCCACGTCGAGGTAGCTGTCCACCATCCGGTTGCCGACCGCGTACGCCACCGACCACGGGCCCTGTCGCAGGACCTCGGCGCGGGACTCCAGCTCCTGGCGTACCTCGCGGAGCGGGCCGACCGGGCCGTGCCGCACGGTGATCACGAACGACGGGCCGACCAGCACCGTGACGTCACCGGTCTCCACCACCTCGGAATCGGCGGTGAGCCGGTCGTGCTCGACGTACCGTGCGGTGCGCAGAACCAGCCGCGTCACCTCGCCGAGCACCTCGACACCCGGCCGGTGCCCGCCCGAGACGGCCTGTTCCACGTGCAGCTCGTGCAGGCCGAAGACCTGGGCCACCGCGTTCATCGTGGACAGGCTCGGCTCGTGCAGGCCGAGCCAGACGAAAGCGCCCCGCCGGCTTGCCAGACGGGCCGCCTCCGCGTACGGAATCTGCCGCGACCCGAACCGGCGTGACCCGCCGGCGTAGACCGCGCAGTCCACCACCGCGTCCGGGTTGCCGCTCCGGGCCGGGGTCACCGGTTTCGGGGGACGGACGATGTTCTCCAGCAGCCGCCCGAGCGCACCTCTCATGGGCGAGAACGGTATCGCTCAGTCGGACCGTTGCATGGCTCGCACGCCGATGAGAAGACCGAGCACCGCTACGACAGTGGCCGCGATCACACCTTCCAGGGTGCTGCGGGTCAGGACGTCGCCGTTGAAGAGGGCTCGTTCGGCGTTGACCACGTACGTCATGGGGTTGATGTGAGAGAGCGCCCGCAGCCAGCCCGGTCCGTTGTCGAGCGGGAGAAGAACCCCGGCGAGCAGGAGCAGCGGGAAGATCAGCGTCTGCTGGACGGTCCAGAAGAGCCATTCCTTGTTCTTCGCGGCGAGCGCCAGGGTGTAGGAGAGCGCGCCCAGGCCGATGCAGAACGCGGCCAGGATGAGCAGGCCGAGCAGCGCGCCCGGCAGGTGCAGCTCGAAACCGAACGGAATGCAGACCGCGACGATCAGGGCGGCCTGCGCGATCATCGGGACGATCTCCTTGAGCGCCCGGCCGATCAGCAGGGCGGGCCGGCGCAGCGGGGTGACTAGCATCCGCTCGTGCGAGCCGGTCTGCATCTCGAAGAGCAGGTTGGAGCCGGTCATCGAGGAGCCGAAGAGGCAGGACATCACGATGATCCCGGGAACGAACCACTGCAGCGAGTTGTCGCCGGGCAGCAGCGGCGCGAAGAGGCCGAGGAAGAACAGCGGCTGGATCATCGAGAAGATCACCGAGAACGGGTCCCGGATGACCGGACGCAGTTCACGGCTGAAGACGACACGGGTGTCGGTGACGAGGGAAGTCATGATCAGGCCTCCACGAGCTCGGCGGCGGGGGTGCTGCTGTCCTCACGAAGGCTGCGGCCGGTGAGGGTGAGGAAGACGTCGTCCAGGGTCGGGCGGGTGACCTCGATGGAGGTCGGGGTGATCGGCAATGACGCCAAGATCTTCGGAGCTTCGCGGGGGCCGTCCTCGGCTGTGAGCCGGATAAATCCGCCTTCGTGCTGTGCGCCGATCGCCGCTGCGGCCCGCGCCGCTTCCTCAGAACCGGCGAACCCCAGGATCACCCGGTCGCCCACGTGTTTCGCCTTCAGCTGCTGCGGCGAGTCGTCCGCGATGACCCGGCCGTGGTCGATGACGATCACCCGCTCGGCCATCGAGTCCGCCTCGTCGAGGTAATGCGTGGTCAGCACGATCGTGGTGCCGTGCTCGGCGCGCAGGCGCACGATGTGCTCCTGCAGGTTGGCCCGGTTCTGCGGGTCCAGCCCGGTCGACGGTTCGTCGAGGAAAAGCAGCTCAGGGGCGTGGATCAACCCCATCGCGATGTCCAGGCGGCGACGCTGGCCGCCGGAGAGGGTGGAGACGGTACGGTCCGCGACGTCACTGAGCCCGAGTGAGTCGATCAGCTCGGCGGCTCTGGTGCGGGCCGCGCGGACGGTCATTCCGTACGCCCGGCCCTGGCTGATCAGCTCGTCGCGGCCGCGCTGGCTGTGCCCGGCACCGTTGCCCTGTCCGATGTATCCGATCCGCAGCCGCACGTCGCGCTGCTGGCGGACCACGTCGAAGCCGGCCACCTGGGCGCTGCCCGAGGTCGGCGGGATGAGCGTGGTCAGCATGCGAAGAGTGGTGGACTTGCCGGCGCCGTTCGGGCCGAGCAGCGCGACGAGCTCACCGCGGGCCACCGTCAGGTTGATGCCGTCGACCGCGCGGACGTCTTTGAAAAGCTTCGTCAGCTCTCGCGTCTCAATCATCATGCTCTCGACACTAGAGTTCGAAGCGGCCACTTCCTGACCGCAATCCGATGGAGTCTGAGGACATGGCGAACACGAGTGCACGGATGCTGCGGCTCCTGTCGCTGCTGCAGACCCATCGTTACTGGCCCGGTTCGGAGCTGGCCGATCGGCTCGAGGTCAGTCCGCGTACCCTGCGCCGCGACGTCGACCGGCTCCGCGATCTGGGTTATCCGGTCGACGCCGCCCGGGGTGTGGCCGGCGGTTACCAGCTCCAGGCCGGCGCGGCGATGCCACCTCTCCTGCTCGACGACGAGGAAGCGGTCGCCATCGCGGTCGGGCTCCGGAGCGGCGCCGCCGGCGCCGTCGCCGGTTTCGAGGAGACTTCGGTACGCGCACTCGCCAAGGTCATCCAACTGCTCCCGCCCCGGTTGCGCCGCCGCATCGACGCGTTGCAGGCGGTCACCGCCCCCGGCGTCTTCGGTGGCGGCCCGGTGCTCGACGCGATCTCGCTGACCACCATCGCGATGGCCTGCCGGGGTGAGGAGCGGCTGCGTTTCGATTACACCCCGCGGGCCGGCGAGCCGATGCTCCGGCACGTCGAGCCGCACCGGCTGGTCTCGCTCGGCCGGCGGTGGTACCTGGTGGCCTGGGATCTCGACCGGGGCGACTGGCGCAGTTTCCGAGTCGACCGGCTCACCTCGCCGGCGCCGACCGGAGCGCGTTTCCGCCCGCGCGAGCTGCCGGGCGGCGACCCGGTGACCTGGATGCGCTCGCGGATGGCGTCGATCCCCAACAAGTACGACGTGTCGGTGCTGATCGAGACCCCGGCCGAGGCGGTCCGATCGTTTCTCGGGCACTGGGGCAACGTGGAGGAGGTCACGGCCACGTCCTGCCGGATACGCATGAACGTCGACGACCTGGGCTGGCCGACAATGGTGCTGGGGCTGCTGGCCTCGCCGTTCGTCATCGAGTCACCCGTTGAGCTGCGCGAACGGGTCCGCACGGCGGGCGAGACGCTGATGCGGGCCGCCGAGGCGTCGTGATGGGACGGATCGGCGCCCCCGTGGCGCCGATCCGCACGGTCAACGTATCGATGGGGTACGACATTTTTTCCGTACCCGGGAATGGAGCGTGAGCGGAACGCTCAGATCTCGCGACGCAGCCGCAGGGACCAGGCGTCCTCATCGTCGGTGGAGCCGTAAGCGCGGCGTTTGCCCTGGATGGTGAAGCCGCGCGCCTCGTAGAACGGCAGCGCGAGCTCGTTGCCGACCACCGCGGCGACCCACATCTCGGTCGCGCCCAGCTCACGGACCTGCTCGGTGATCCGGTCCAGGAGCAGCGAACCGAGGCCGCGGCCGCGCTCGCCCGGCTCCAGATAGATCATGGCGAGCTCGCCGACGCCCGGCGCGGTGAGGCTGCCGGCGGCGGTCCCGAGGACGCGGCCGTCCTCCTCGACCACCTGATATCCGAGCCAGCTCGGCGGCGCCGGGGCGAGGTCCTTGGTGATCCGCTCCGGGACGTAGAACTCCGCCAGCATCCGATCGAGGTACCCCGCCGGGAGAATCCCCTGGTAGGTGGCGGCGTAGGCCCGGGAGCAGATGCCGGCGATCGATGTCACGTCGGCTTCGCGGGCCGCTCGTACCTTAGGCATTTTGGGATGATAATTCCCGTTGGCGAATGTGGTCGTCGTGCCACTCGGAGCCGACCAGGAACCGTTTCACGCCGACGATCTCGAAACCGTGCTTCGCGTAGAACCTCGCCGCCCGGACGTTCTTCTGGTTGACGCCGAGCCAGCAGCTCACCGCACCGGTCCGCGCCGCGCTGGACAGCGTCTCGGTCATCAGCGCCTGCGCCGCGCCCGAGCCGTGCCGCTCGGCGGCCAGATAGAACTTGCTCAGCTCGATGCTTGTCGCCTCGTCGACCACGGCGGCCACATCGGCGTCGGTGATCCGGTCGCGGATCAGCATCGCGTAACCCACCGGCTGATCATCCTCGGACACCAGCACGATGATTCGATTCGGGTCGCCGAGGTACTGGACGAAGCTGTCCTCCGACAGGTTCTTCGCGATGAACTCGTCGATGTCCGTCTGGGCGGTCCCCGGCGGGCAGGCCAGCCCGAACGTGCGAGCAGCGAGATCATGCAGGATCCGCTCATCGCCGAGGACGCCGTGACGCGTGGTGATCGTCATGGGGAAACAGTTTAGAGTCTTCAGAGTGCGCGCTTTCACGAAGCAACTCGGCGATGTGATCCCTCACCCGGCCTCGGTGCGGCCCGTCCCGGCCGCATCATTCACGATCATTCCCGGTACGGTCCTCGACTGCGCGCCGGAAGCCGCCGGTGTCGCCGAGCATCTCGCTGGTGCCTTGGAGAAAGTTGTCGGCGGCCCGATCCCGATCGGTCCCAACGGGGCGATCCGGCTCTCGGTGGATCCGTCGCTGGATTTCGAGGGCTACACGCTGGAGATCACTGATGCGGGCGTGGATCTGCGCGGCGGAAGTCCGCAGGGGCTGTTCTGGGGCGTGCAGACGCTGCTGCAGCTGGGGACGTCGCTGCCCGGCGGGCTGATCTCGGATGCGCCTCGCTATGAGTACCGCGGCGCGATGCTGGACCTCGCCCGGCACTTCTTCACCGCTGACGAGATCAAGGCGCACATCGACCTTCTCGTCCAATTCAAGATCAATCATCTGCATCTGCATCTCACCGACGACCAGGGCTGGCGGATCGAGATCCCGGGCTGGCCGCTGCTCACCGAGGTCAGCGGCGGCGCGGGCACCGGTGTTGACGGGGTGGGGCCGGGGTTTCTCACGCTTGCCTCCTACAGCGATGTCGTCGCTTACGCCGCGGAGCGGTTCGTGACGATCGTTCCGGAGATCGACATGCCGGGGCACGTCAATGCTGTGCATTACGCGTACCCGTCGCTGACCTCCGACGGTCAGCCGGTTCCGCAGCGGGTTGATGCCGAGGTCGGGTACAGCTCGCTGGTCGCCGGCAAGGAGGAGACGTACGCCTTCGTCGAGGACGTGATCCGGACCCTGGCCGATGTGACGCCCGGGCCCTATCTGCACATCGGCGGCGACGAGTGCCTGTCCACGCCGCCGGAGGACTATCGGACGTTCCTGGCGCGGGTGCTTCCGCTGCCCGGCAAGTACGGCAAGCGGGCGATCGGCTGGCACGAGATGGCCGCCGTGGATCTGCCGGAGACCGCTGTCGTGCAGTACTGGCGCATCGAAGCCGCCGACGCCGACACCGCCCGGGCCGCGACCGAGGGCCGGCGCGTCATCATGTCCCCGGCGGACCGGGCCTATCTCGACATGAAGTACGACTCGGACACCGCTCTGGGGCTGGACTGGGCCGGGTACGTGGATGTGCGGCGCGCGTACGACTGGGATCCCGCGGACCGCTTGCCGGGTGTCCCGGAGGAGGCGCTGCTGGGGGTGGAGGCGCCCCTGTGGTCCGAGACGCTGCGAAGCGTGGCGGACGTACGGTTCCTGACGCTGCCCCGGCTGCCGGCCATTGCCGAGATCGGCTGGTCCAAGCGCGACGTCCGCGACTGGGAGTCGTTCCGCGCTCGCGTGGCGACGTTCGGCCCGAAGTGGGACGCAGAAGGCGTGTCGTACTACAAATCCCCAGAAATCCCCTGGCCGTAGAGTTCCCGGCCAGGCAGACAGAGGGTTTCCGCAGTTCCGGGGTGCCCGCAGCGTCGGGGTGCCCGCAGTTCCGGGGGTGGCCGCGGTTCCGGGGGTGGCCGCAGCCCTCGATCAAGCCGCGAGCGTGTCGATTTGAGGCACGCTCTGCACCGAAAGTCGACACGCAGGCTGGCGTCCGTCTGTGTGTGTCGATTTGAGGCGCGCTCTGCACCGAAAGTCGACACGCAGGCTGGCGTCCGTCTGTGTGTGTCGATTTGAGGCGCAATCCGCACCCAAAGTCGACACGCACTGGTGGGCCGACCCCGCCGTGTTGAGTTGGGGCTCGTTTCTGCGGTCGAGTTCGCGTTGCCCCGATGCGAGCCGTCGGCTGGACCTGTTATCCGGGTCCGGTGACACGCCTGGACGACGGCTCGCCCCGCTGAGCCGTCGCTCGGCCACCTTATGCGGGCCCGATGACGCGGATGGGCTACGGCTCGCCCCGCCGGGAGTCGGCTTGGCCCCGCCGCTGACGGGCCGGGGGCACACGGTGGGCTTTGGGGCACGTGGCTGAGGGCGCACGGATGCTCGAATTGACGTGGATGGGGCCGCACGGTGGCGGACTGTGCGACTTCATCACGGCCAGGGCATAGACCCGGGCGCACGGTGGCGTTATGTGCGACCTGACGTACGCCGAGATTTGGCGAACTCCCGCGTCCGGCCGGCGTCTCTGGGCGATGGGCTCCGCGCCATGGCAAGGCGAGTGTTCAATGCGGGTGCTTCGTGCGGACAAATGTGGTGATTCGACTCGCCGCGCGGCCTGTGGCTTGAGACCGACCGCGATCTTGAGCGATTTTCTACAGCCTGGTGTGCAAAGTCGCTCAAGATCGCGGGAGCCACCGCCGCGCGGGCGCGCTTCCACGGGACGCCCTTTCGCGGGACGTCTCGTGTGGCGGTGGCTGGCTTGGGTGGCTTGTTCGGTTGCTGTGTTGGCGGGGCCGGGCCGGGCGGGAGCGGTACCTCTTGGGGGCGATTGAAGGGCTCTGATCGGTGGTGGCTGTGGCGGACGTATAACCCGCTGCGGGACCGTGAGGCGTGTCCGGCAACGAATTGGCCCTAGTCTGGGCCCGGTTCGAAGGAGGAACACGGATTTGAGCAACAGTGCGCGATCAGCGGCGGCCCCGGTTGCTGCCCTCGCAGGATTTCTGCTGGTCGTGGCGGCGCAGCTGGCCGTCGTACTGGTGATCCTCTGGGCAGTGCTGTCGATTCTGCCGAGCACGGTCGCGGTCCGCGCGGGGGTTCCGCTGAGCATTGCCACATTCGGAGCGTTTGGGTACGCGACCTGGCGCGCCCTTCAAACCCGGAGGCGACTGCCGGCCGGGGTGGAGGTGACGCGGGACCGTGCCCCGAAGCTGTGGGAGCTGGTCGACGGCGCGGCCAAGGCTGCTTCGGTAACGTCGCCGGACCGTTTGATCGTGGTTGCCGAAGCTACCGTCGCGGTCGGTGAACGGACCCGGCTGCTCGGGATCGTCGGCGGGCCCCGTGATCTCTACCTGGGGCTTCCGCTTCTTCAGGCGTGGGAACCCACTCTGCTGCGGGCCGGTGCCACGCACGAGCTGGCGCACTACTCGCCGCGGCTCAGCCGGTGGGCGCCGGTGGCGTACCGGGGCCGGGTCGCTGCCGGCCGGGTGATTCCGCGGATCAACCGGCGGAACCCGGCCGGGGTGGCGCTGCGGGCTTATGCCGGGTTCTATCGGCGGGTCGACGCGCCGTTCAGCCGGGCGCAGGAGTTCGCCGCGGACCGGATCGCGGCCGAGCACGCCGGTGCGGAGGCGGTCGTCGCGGTGCTGCGTGACCTGCCCGCGCTGGCCGGGATGCAGCGGTTGTTCCACGCCGAATATGTGGCCCCGGGCTGGCAGGCCGGTCTGGTGCCGGACGACGTTTTCGGCGGGTTGCTGCGAGTGCTGGCCGCCCGGTCGGCGGAGATGGCACAGCTGCGCGGGCAAGAGCCGGAACCGGCCGGGCCGTGGGACACCCACCCGCTGGTCGGCGAGCGGATCGCCGAGCTGGAAAAACTGAAGCCAGCCGCGGAAACGACGCCGGAGCCCGAACCGGCGCCCGACAAAAACGACGAAGCGGCACCCGCCACGAAAGACGAACCGGCACCCGCCACGAAAGACGAACCGGCACCCGCCACGAAAGACGAAGCGACACCCGGCAAAAAGGACGAGGCGACACCCGCCAAGGAAGACGAACCTCACCCCGAACTCGTGCCCGATCTTCCGCGGCTCGGGCGGGCGCTTCAGGACGTCGCGTACCCGGCCGGTGGGCGTACCGTCGTGTCCTGGGATGAATTTCTCAGCTTGGCTCGCACCGCTGAGATGGAGCGGGAGGCCGAGGCCGCGCTCGCGACCGTGTCCCGCGCTGCCGGGAGCGAAGTGACCGGCCCGGCCCAGGTGTTGGAGCTTGCCGCGGACGGCCGGTTGCGAACCGCGGCGCAGGAGTTGTTCCCCGGGAACTCACCGGAGGAGACCACCGAGCGGATGATCGATCTGCTCGGGTTGATGCTGGCGCTCGCGGCGCTGCGCAGCGGTGTCGTGCGGTGGCGGCACAGCTGGACCGGGGCGGCCGAGGTGGTGGGTGTTGACGGCTCCTATCTCAATCTCGCGGAGCTCGCGCGGGCGGCGGCCGAGCCGGAGATGGTCCAGGAGGTGCGTGAGTACCTTGAGAAGATCGGTGTTGATCTCGCGGCGACGGCTGGTGATGGCGGGCCCGCGCGCAGCCAGATTCTCGGCGGGCTGGTCAATCTCACGGCCGACGGTGTGCGCACCGATCTGTTGATCACGGATCTGGGGTTGCTGCTGGTGCCGGGCCTGCCCCGCGGCCGGGGAAACGAGGCGAAGCGGCGGCTGACGAAGCTCGCGGTGGGCGGAGTCACAGCAGGAGCAGGGGAAACCAGCACGCCCGGGGAGCGCTTTCTTCCGTACGCCGACGTGACCGGCGTGACCACCCTCCCCGGTCGCCGGAAAGGCTGGACCATCGGCCTGCGTGACAGTGATGCCGTGACCCTGCGCCCGGCCCTCGACGCCGACGAACTCCCCGGAGGCTGGAAAGCCTGGGACGAAGCAGTGACGTTCCTCACCGGCACCCGGCCGGCGATCCCGGATCAACGCTCCTCGATCGAGGCATCGACTGAACCCTCTGAGCCGGACCTGCGTACCCAGGGCCAGACAGTCTCATCCCCGACGGATGAGCAATCATTACGTCACTTTGGGTCACAATAACCTCGGGAGATGTTCGCTTCACCGTCGGCTGAATTGGGTAGCAGGGTCAGCGGTTGAGGCGCGACGATCGTCTCCATACCGGGGGAGGGCGCTCATGGAACGCGGTCCACTGACGCTCTTCGGGGCAATCGTCTCGGTCGGGCTCGGCCCGGCCCTCTGGCTCGGCGCTCAGCTGGGCACCGTCAACGTCGCGCCGAACGAGCGTCCCGCCCCGGTTGGCGAGGAGCAGTACCCCGCGACGGACATGGACTTCGGTGGCGTCGGCGCCGGTGAGACACCGGACCAGGCGGACTGGATCCAGGTCTACCCCAACCCGACCGCCACCACGACCTCGCCGAGCCCGTCTCCCGCGCGCTCGTCGTCGAGCTCCGCGGCCGCGATCGTCGTGACACCCAGCTCTTCGTCGCCGTCGCCGGCCGCGCCGTCCAGCCCGTCAGCCGTGCCGTCCATCAGCGAACCCAGCGAGTCCGGCGCACCCGGTGAGCCCAGCGCCTCGCCGAGCCCGTCGCTCGACGAAGAGCCCGTGCCGGATCCCTCCGAGGAGCCGACCGGCGAGGTCAGCGAGGATCCGGAGCCGTCCGAGGACGCCGGTGGCGGCGCACCGCTGTCGAGCTTCACGATCAACTGACAAACAGAAACATCAAGGGAGGGGAGCCATTCGGCTCCCCTCCCTTTCTGCCTTGCGAGATCTACAGGCCGAGGAGCCGGTCCAGGATGTCTCGGTACGCACGAAGCTCCACCCGCAACGACTCGGTGTCATCGGTTCCCTTGGCAAGGGAACCGCGGTGATCACGCAGCGCGGTGGTGAGCTTGTCGACGGCCTCGTCGACCAGCGTGGCAGCCTCGCCGGTGGCGGCCTTCGGGTCGTCGACGAAACGCAGCTGCACGTCACGCCAGCGGTCCTTCAGCGCCTGGGTCTCACCGGTGGGGAAGAACGCCACAGGACCGTCGGCAACGGGAACAACGACGGGCGCGGTCTCGGTGGTGGACTCCGGCTCGACCACGGGCTCAGGCTCGATCACGGGCTCGGTCACGAGCTCAGGCTCAGTCTTGGCCTCGGGCTCAGTCACGGGTTCGGTCACGGCCTCGTGCTCAGGCTTGTGCTCGGGCTCGCTCTTGGGCTCGTCGACCACTGCGGCCTTGTCCTCAAACGCCTTGTCCTCAAACGCCGTGTCATCGTCCCGCTTCAACGCGTCGGCGTCCTTCTCCTCGTAGGTGTCCACCGGCTCGTAGGCATCGGCGGGCTCGTAGGCATCGTCACGCTTGCCGGTGCCGGCAGGCTCGTCGATCGCGGTGGCCTTGTCCTCAAGCGGCAGGTCGACCGTCTCGTCCTGCACGTGCCGGCCCGTCTCGTCCGAATAGGCGGGCTTGTCGCTTCGCGCACCGATCGGAACAGTCTTGTCCTGGTCGGCGGTGTCGATCGCAACGGTCCGGTCGGCGTCCGACTCCGGCAGCCGGTCATCAAGGGAATCGCGGGCGTCAAGCGAATCGCGGGCGTCAAGCGAGTCATGAGAATCGAGCGAGTCCCGAGAATCGCGGGCATCGAGCGGGTCACGAGAATCGAGCGGGTCCCGGGTGTCGGCCGGGCCGTGCTGCCACGGTGATCCGGCCCGCTGCTGGGGAACCTCCGCCGCGGGCGTGTCCTGCCCGGCCCGGTCGGTGGTGTCCTGGTCCTCGACGTTGTCCTTGGCATCGTTGGAGAAGAAGCGCATCGTTGGTGCTCCTCAGCGGCTGGTGGCGTCGGGGCGGGAGCGCGCGACGCCGGGTTCGGGGGCGGTGTCCTCAGTGTCTGTCACGGTGCGAGCCGGCGCATCGTCCGCGATCGTGTCGTCGGCAGGAGTGCGAGGGGCCGGGGTGCTGGTGCTGGTGCCTGCGACCGGCTCTTCGCCGAGCAGGTCGGCGAACAGGGCGCGGTAATGGACCAGGGCCTGACGCAGGTCCTCGGTCTCGGTCTCGTCGTTCTTGCTGCGCACGCTGATGTCGTGAGCGGACCGGTAGTGCTCCAGCGTGGAGGCGTGCTCGACCGACAGGTTGGCGAGGTGCTCGTCGTAATCGCCGGTCGGGTACCCGCGCTCGGTGATCAGCTTGGTGACCAGCTCGTCGGCGGTGGAGACCGCTTCCTTCGGGTCGTCCACGAAACGGATCTGGACTTCTTCCCACGCGGCGGAGTACTTCGACCGCGACTCCGGCGACAGCGGGCTCAGCTCGAACTGGGCGTGCCGCTTGGTGCGCTCGTTCAGCTCGCGCTCCGCCTCGGTGCGGTTGCCGGTGTCGGCGACCACACGGTCGTACTCGGGGCCGAACGTCTGCTGGAGCCGGCGGCGCCGCAGTGCCGGGACAGCGACGACGGCGACCGCTGCCAGGACCAGCAGGACGACGACGATCAGGATGATGGTGACGGTGGCGGACATCGGGTTCCTCCTTCTTCCATAGGAGGTATTCCCACCTGATACCGGGCGCCAACCCTCGGGTTCACGTTCCGCGTCAGGGCGCACTGTCGTAACCCCGACGATCTCTTTAAAAAGATCGCACGCCGATCTGGCTGGACAAACGGGACGGATGCCCAGCATCCGGGAGACCGGGGAGCTAGCTGAGACGCACGTCATTACGTATTCTTCCGGAGCGCGTGCGCCCGGACGCGGCGGCCGTCCCATTCTGATCGGCCGTCGGGGCAGGCCGGCGCATTGATCGTTTCCTACCGAACCCCTCGGGCGGAGCCTGATGAGAAGCCGTAACTGGTCGATCCGTTCGAAGATCACCGCGATGGTCGCGGTGCCTCTCGTCGCGCTGCTCGCGCTATGGGTGTTCGCGACCGTGGTGACCGCCGGACCGGCTCTGAACCTGCTCGAAGCACGCGACGCGGTACACAAGCTCGGTAACCCGGGACTGCAATTGATCGCTCAGCTTCAGCGCGAGCGGCACTTCTCCACGATCTACGTCTCCGCCGCGAAGCCGTCCGCGACCGACCTCAACCGCGAGCGTGCCGCGACCGATCAGGCGGTCAGCGTGCTCCGCGAGGCCATCGGCGACGCGGACCTGACCGAGACGGTGACCGCCCGGGTCAACGACCTGACTCTCCTGCTGGACGGCCTGCCGGCGGCCCGCAACCGGGTCGACGACCGGGTGGAGAAGGACGTACTCCCGGTCATGCGTGACTTCAGCAGCATGATCGACGCCGCGTTCGAGGTGTCCACCTCCGCGGCGATCTTCTTCCACGAGCGGGTCGACCGTGAGGTCCGCGGCCTGATCGACGCGCTCCGCGGGCTGGAGCACCTGAGCCGCGTCGACGCGATGCTGGCCGGGGCGAACACCGCGGGATTCATCAACGCGATCAACCGCGGCGTCCTGATCGAGGACATCGCCAACTCGCGCTACCTGCTCAAATCCGGTGTCGACGACATGCCGGACGCGTCCCGCGGTGAGTACGCGCGAGTCGTCACCAGTTCGTCGTTCATCGTCCTCGACATCATGCAGAACAAGCTGATCGGCGACAGCTACGCGGGCGGGCCGCCGCCGGTCTCCGGCGAGGACTGGCAGCCGACGTACGACCGGACGAACGCCGAGCTCAGCGACTTCGTGCTGCGCCAGGTCGACAAGGTCGCGCAGGACGCCACGCCGCTGGCCGCCAGCGTGCTGCTCTGGCTCGGCGTGGCCGGCCTGCTCGGCCTGGCCGCCCTGGTCCTCTCGATCCTCGTCTCGGTCCGGTTCGGACGGTCGATCGTCGGCCGCCTGATCCGGCTGCGGCGCGAGGCCCTGGAGATGGCGTCGGAGCGGCTGCCCTCGGTGGTCCGCCGGCTCCAGCGCGGCGAGCCCGTCGACGTCGTGGTCGAGACGCCCCCGCTGGAGTACGGCGGCGACGAGATCGGCCAGCTCGGCCGCGCGTTCAACGAGGTGCAGCGCACCGCCGTGCAGTCGGCGGTCGACGAGGCCAACGTCCGCCGCGGCATCAACGAGGTCTTCCTCAACATCGCCCGGCGCAGCCAGACCCTGCTGCACCGCCAGCTCTCGCTGCTGGACCGGATGGAGCGCCGCGAGACCGAGCCGCAGGAGCTCGAAGATCTGTACCGGGTCGACCACCTCGCCACCCGGATGCGGCGGCACGCCGAGGACCTGGTCATTCTCGCCGGTGCGGCACCCGGCCGCGGCTGGCGCAACCCGGTCCCGGTGATCGACGTCGTCCGCGGCGCGATCAGCGAGGTGGAGGACTACAAGCGGGTCGACATCCGGGCCATCACCTCCTCGGCGGTCTACGGCCGCGCGGTCGGCGACGTGATCCATCTGCTCGCCGAGCTGATCGAGAACGCGGCGTCGTTCTCCCCGCCGCACGCCCGCGTCCAGGTGATCGGCCAGGTGCTGCCGAACGGGTACGCCCTGGAGATCGAGGACCGTGGCCTGGGCATGAGCCCCGAGGCGATCGAGGAGGCGAACCGCCGCCTCGCCGAGCCGCCGGACTTCGACCCGACCGACAGCGCCCGCCTCGGCCTCTTCGTGGTGGCCCAGCTCGCCGGCCGGCATCAGATCCGGGTCTCGTTGCGCGCTTCCGCGTACGGCGGCATCACCGCGATCGTGCTGATCCCCGGCGACCTGGTGACCAGCGCGCCCGCACTGCCGGCCGGGCCGGGCGGCGGATCGTCCGGTGGCTGGAACGCGCCGCTGGTCGGTTCGGGCGACGAGGACCCGCTGCGGAAATCGCTGGCGGAACTCCAGTGGCAGGGCGGCGAAGAGCTGCGTGAGGTGACCGTCGCCAGTCGCCGGGCATCCACCGACGAGGAGACACACCACGTCACCGCGGACCCGGGCGGCCCGGCGCCGAGCCTCGTCGCCGAGGAGCTGAGCGTCGAGGGACTGGTCCAGCGCCGGCGGGTGCGCCGCACGCCCAACGAGGCTCTGGAGATGCCCTCCGAGCTGACGGTGGCGCCGCGTTCCGTACCCAGGAACTCCGGTCCGGCAGTGAGCGAGAGTGAGACGGCGCCGCAGGCGCCGCGGGCGCCGCGGGTTCCCGCTCAGCGGGGACCGTCTCCTTTGGAGATGCTCGACGAGGAGCCGACCGGCGAGATCGGCCTCGACGGACTGCCGAAGCGGGTACGCCAGGCGAGCCTCGCGCCGCAGCTGCGCAAACCCGTTGTGGAGCGGGAATCCACCGCGCCGGAACGCAGCCCGGAACAGGTCCGTACGCTCATGAGCGCCTTGCAGCTCGGCACCACCCGTGGCCGTGTCGCTGCGGCCCGCACCGAGTCCGAAGGCACCGAACCTCCGGTGAATCCGGACGATACCGTCAGCTTCCCGGCCCTCGTCGATGTCGCGGCGGCTCGGGACAACGCAGCATCCGGGACCGAAGCAGCGGATGGCGACCGCGCGCACGGCACCGGTGAGAACCTCAGGCTGGAGAAGGACGCATAGTGGCACAGACTAAGCAGAGCGCGAACCTCACTTGGCTCCTCGACGACCTCGTCGAACGGGTGCCAACCGCGCAGCAGGCCGTGGTGCTTTCGGCCGACGGGCTGATGCTCGGCGCCTCGGCGGCGATGAGTCGTGAGGACGCCGAACACCTTTCTGCCATGGCGGCCGGCTTCCAGAGCCTCGCCAAGGGAGCGAGCCGGCATTTCCGCGCCGGTCAGGTACGCCAGACCGTGGTCGAGATGGAGGAGGCGTTCCTCTTCGTGACGGCCGCCGGCCAGGGAGCGTGCCTGGCCGTGCTCGCGTCCGCCGACGCGGATCTGGGCCTGATCGCTTACGAGATGGCGATGCTGGTGACCCGGGTCGGTCAGATCATGAGCGCGCCGGATCGGTCGGTTCTGGCGCCGTCCGATGCCCTCTGAGCAGCCGCGTGTGACACACGACTGGCTGGACTCCGACGCGGGACCGGTGGTCCGGCCGTACGCGATGACAGGTGGACGGGTCGCGCCGTCGGGTGGCGACTTCGACCTGGTCGCGTTCGTGGTCGCCACCGTTCCCGATCTGCCGATCGGTCCGCAGCTCCAGCCGGAGCACCACGGCATCGTCGCCGCGGCCTGGGAGCCGATCTCGGTGGTCGAGCTGGCGTCCCAACTGGACCTCTCGATCGGTGTGGTCCGAGTGTTCCTCGGTGATCTACGCTCAGCGGGCCTCATCGCGCTGTACGAACCTCCGGCGGCGACTGCGCCGCACGACGTCGACGTTCTCAAGGCGGTTGTCAATGGACTCCGTGCGCTCTGACCGCAACGGCGGCTCGTCGCGCATTCCCACCGCGCTCAAGATCCTCATAGCCGGAGGTTTCGGGGCGGGTAAGACGACGATGGTCGGCTCGGTCAGCGAGATCCGGCCACTACAGACCGAAGAGGTCCTGACCGGCGCCGAGGGCGCCGACGATGTCTCCGGGGTGGAGGGTAAGACCACCACCACGGTGACCATGGACTTCGGCCGGATCAGCATCACCGAGGATCTCCAGCTCTACCTTTTCGGCACTCCCGGGCAGGACCGTTTCTGGTTCCTCTGGGACGAGTTGTCGCAGGGTGCGCTGGGTGCCGTGGTGCTGGCCGACACGCGGCGGCTGGCCGACTGCTTCCCGTCGATCGATTACTTCGAGCAGCGTGGCACGCCGTTCGTGGTGGCGGTCAACTGCTTCGACACCCACCAGCGCTTCGCGCCGGACGCGGTGAGCCGTGCGCTCGACCTGGACCCGGGTGTCCCGGTGGTGCTCTTCGACGCCCGTGACCAGGCTGCTGCCCGCAACGTGCTGATCGAGCTCGTGGAATACGTTGCCCGGCGCCAGCTGACAGCAGCGGGACGTCGGTAAGGCCACTCAGCCCGGCGGCACGCAGATCAGCCACGGCTCGATCCGCCGCAGCGTCGCCGGGGCCAGCAGCCCCCGGGTCACCAGATCCGAGGTCTGCAGGTACGGGCCGCGCTGGTAACGGTCCTGGGCGATCCGCTGTGCCTCGGCCGGCCCGACACCGCGTAACCGGGCGATCTCCTGTACCGGCGCGTGGTTGAGGTCGAGCAGCCCGCCGTCGTCGAACGCGCGCAGCAGGTCTGGCCGTCCGATGCCGGCCTGCCGGGCGCCGGCCGGGTCGACCGCCGCGAACTGGCGGGCCAGTTGGCGTCGTGCCCGCGCCTGCCGGTTGTCGCCGCCGTGCGCGGCGAGGATCGCGCCGTGCACCGAGGCGGTCAGCGAGAGGATCGCCGCGAGCAGCACCGCGGCCTCCTCGGCGCCGCTGACATCGTCGCTCTCCAGCGGGGCCGGGTTGATCGCGAACAGGACGATCACCGCGATGAACCCGGCGAAGTACACGATCGCCGCGACCAGCTCGTGCCGGGTCCTGCGCTGTGCCGCCGCCCAGGCGAACCAGATCCAGCTGCCGAAGGTGCAGACGACGATCGGCAGAGCCGCGGCGGCCAGAACCTCGAGCCACCGCACCTCCGATCGATGAGGCGGCGAAAAAACCGGGGGCAAGGGCTGAGGAAAAGGCAGAGACACAGGCGGAGGCGGGGCAAAAGCGGGCACCACCGTCACCTGCGGTGTCACGTCCCGCCCGGCCCACGGGTCAACCGCCTCGACGTAGACCGCCTCGTCCCGCAGGATCCGCCGGTGCGCCTCCTGCATGCGTTCACCCGGCTCCGCGCCGAGCTGGTCCAGGAAGTACTCCCGGGCGTCCCGGAACGCGGCGAGCGCCTCGGCCTGCCGCCCGGCGCGCTGCAACGCGATCATCAGCTGCGCCCGTAACCCCTCGCGCAGCGGGAACTCCTCGACCAGGCGGCCCAGCTCGGAGAGCAGTCCGCTGTCGGTGCCCTGGCTGAGCTCGATCTCGGCCCACAGCTCCCAGGCGCTGGCCTGCTCCTCGGCGAGCCGGTTGCGGGCCGTCTCGAAGACCGGGCCGGTCAGCCCGCCGAGTGCCTCGCCGTGCCACAGATCGAGCGCGTCGTGCGCGATCCCGGCCGCCTCGGTCACATTGCCGGCCTGACGCTCGGCGTCGGCGCGGGCCAGCCGGGCCCGGAAGTCGTCCGCGTCGAGGGTGACGGCACGGAGTACGTACCCGCCGTCGGTGAGCGCGAGCAACTCGCCGGGAGTGCGTGGCACGCGGTCCGGGTCGAGTACGCGGCGCAGTCCCGCCACGTACTTCTGCACCACGTTGGGGCCGTTCTCCGGCGGATCGTCGCCCCAGACCGCGTCGATGATCCGGTGCACGGGCACCGGTTTGCCGGGGCTGAGCAGCAGGACAGCGAGGACGGCGCGTTGTTTGGCCGGGCCCAGGTCAACGCGTTCGGCACCTCGGAACGCCCGCACCGGACCGAGGATCTCGAACCGCAGCGGGACGGCAGCGAGGCTGTCACTCACCCCGGCGACCCTCCTGTTGAGCAGCGCTTTTGTCGACGGCAGCAGAACCGCAGCCGGCAGCAGCATAGCCGCAGCACATCGGCAGTCGTGCTGTGGAGTCTTCTCGGCAGCTACCCCCGACGTAGGAGACAGCCATGATCCGCAACCGCATCGCCGCCGCAGGAACCCTCTTGCTGGCGGGCACCACTCTGGCCGCCTGTGCGGCCACCGGCACCGAGAGCGTGACCGAGAAGACGACCGCGGCGCAGAGCCCCGCGCCGACCGTGAGCGAGACGCTGCTCGACGCGGTGCCGGACGAGTCCTCGCCGGCGTTCCACTACACGGTCAAGGGCGGTGTGTCGCCGTTCAGCGGTGTGATCGACCCGGCCGGCAAGGCGCTGACCGCCGAGATCGCGCAGAAGGTGCCGGACACCCCGATCACCCTGTCGATGAAGTTCCTCGTCATCGAGGAGAAGATCTGGACCAAGATCGCTTTCAAGGGCGCGACGGCGGACATGGGCCTGCCGAAGCTGCCGAAGAAGTGGATGTCCCTGGACCCGGCCAAGACCGAGGACTCCTTCGTCACCGAGATGAAGTACAGCGAGGCCGAGGTCGACCCGGGCTCGGTCGCGGCGCTGGTGTCCGCGGCCGACGATCTGAAAGAGACCACACCCGGCCACTACGCCGGCACGACCGACCTGACGAAGTCGACCGAGGCGGAGATCGTCGAGGGGGCCACGCTCACCGCGCTCGGTGAGAAGGCCAAGGGCGTTCCGCTCGAGGTGGTCGTGGACGGCGAGGGCCGGATCTCCACGGCGACCGTGAAGATCCCGGCCGCCGGCAAGACCAAGGCGAGCACCTACAAGGTCACCTACGACCAGTACGGCTCGGCCGCCTCTCTGGAGGTACCGGCGGACGCGGTGAAGGCCACGGCGGACGTCTACGACCTTCTGAAGGGCTGAGACACACCGGGAAAACGCAGCGGTCCGGCGCCACGGGTCAGACGGGGGTCCGTGGCGCCGGTCCGCTGCTGCCGCGTACCACCAGCTCGGCAGGCAGGACAACGTGTGACACCGCCGCCGGCGCGCCATCTCGGGAGCGGCGGATGGCCTCGGTCAGCGCCGCCGCGGCCGCGCGACCTTTCTCCACCACGTCCTGCCGCACGGTGGTCAGGGCCGGCTGCATCCGGACCGCGACCGGGCCGTCGTCGAACCCGACGATCGACAGGTCTTCCGGGACCCGCAGGCCCAGGTCCTCGGCGGCTTGCCGGACGCCGACCGCGGTGGTGTCCGAGAAGCACAGGAACGCCGTCGGCCGGTCGTCCGCGGACAGCAGGAAGCGGGCGTCCCGGCGTACGTCCTCGGTCTGCTCCAGAGGGTGACGGATGAACGCGGGCTTGAGGCCCGCGGGTTCCAGGACGTCGAACCAGCCGAGCCGGCGCTGGCGTGACGCGTGGCCCTCGACCAGCGTCGACGGGTCCGCGATGAAGCCGTGCCGGCCGTTCTCACCGTTCATCGCGATGGCGAACCGCCGGTGGCCCAGGTCGACGAGGTGCTGTGCGGCGGCGCGGGCACCCTCGCGGTCGGCGATGTTGACACTGGACACGTCGTCCACCTGGTCCTGATCGACGAAGACCATCGGCAGGTGCCGGCGACGCAACCAGGACACGGCCGGCGAGGTGGGGTCGCAGGAGTAGACCACCGCGCCGTCGATCGCGACATCGCGGGCGGGCACCACGTCGCCGGAGCCGGACGAGGTGAGCAGGGTGATCGCCAGCCCGGTCGGCGCCAGCTCCTCGGCGATGGCAGCGAGGAAACCGCCGGCCACCAGGTCGGTGAACGCGTACCGCAGTGAGTCGGTGAGAAGGATGCCGACCGCGCCGGTGGTGCCCTTGGCGAGGGCCCGCGCGGTCGGGTCAGGGCCGGCGTAACCGAGCTCCTGCGCGGCGGCCAGAACCCGTTCGCGAAGGGCGGGGGAGAGCTGGTCGGGTCGGGAGAACGCGTTCGACACGGTCATCCGGCTCACGCCGACCCGGTCGGCGATGGTTTGCAGCGTCACCCGGGGCATGTCCACACGGTAGCGCCGGGAACCGGGATCGCCTTCCGCCGGACGGTGAGGGAAGGCGATCCCGGCCCATTGATCGAACAAAGCTCAGGCCGGGCGGTGGCCGGCAGGCGCCACCACGCACGACGCACGGTAGAGCGCGCGCGAGAGGGCCAGCCGCACCCGTGGTGTGCGAGCGGAGGTTTTCGCAGGTGACACGACCGGGGCGTCGGGCCGGGCGCTCAGAACCTCTCGGGTCATGTCCTGGACGCCACGGATGTACGCGGCAGGTAGTTCCATGACTTACCTCCAGATGCGATCTGTACCGGTACAGTAACCGCGTCTTCTGTACCGGTCAAGAAGGCGAGGCGAACTTGCGGGGACATCCTGATGTGATGGGATCAGGGCATGGGTACGAGCGCTGAGTACGTCTTCGTCGGCTGTTACACCGGTGACAAGGGAGGCGAGGGCGACGGCATCACGCTGCTCCGCCGCGACCCGGCCACCGGTGATCTGACCCGGCTCGGGCTCGCCGCCCGCACCCCGTCGCCATCCTTCCTCGCCCAGCACCCGGCCCTGCCGGTGCTCTATGCGGTGAACGAGCTGGACCAGGGCACGATCACCGCCTTCTCGGTGGCGCCGGACTGCTCGCTGATCCCGCTGGCGACCCGGCCGACCGGCGGCTCGGACCCCTGCCACCTCGCGGTGACCGGGGATGGCCGGCACCTGGTGGTGGCGAACTACGGCAGCGGATCGGTCGCGGTCTTCCCGCTTGACGCCGAGGGTGTGCCGGCCGAGCGCAGTGATCTCCTCCAGCTCTCCGGTTCCGGTCCGAACACGGAGCGTCAGGCTTCGCCGCACGCCCACCAGGTCGTTCCGGATCCGAACGGCCCTGATGTGCTCATCTCCGATCTGGGTTCGGACCGTGTGTGGCGGTCGAGGCTCGACCCGATCTCCGGCCGGTTGGGGCTGCCCGAGCCGGCGGTGGAGGCGAAGCCCGGCACCGGCCCGCGGCACATGGCGAAGGGCTCCCGCGGGACGCTGCTGCTCGCCGGCGAGCTGACCGGTGACGTGACCTGGTACCGCCCGGCGGGCGGTCCGACGCTCGAACAGGCCGGATCGGTCATGGCGAGCCGGCTGTCCGGCCCGGTCTATCCGTCGGAGCTCACCATTCGTACCGATGGCAGGTTCGTCTATGTGGCTAACCGGGGACCGGACACCGTTTCCGCGTTCTCCTGGAACGGTGAGACGGCCGAGTTGATCGCCGAGGTGCCGACCGGTGGGGTGTGGCCGCGGCACATGATCTTGCTCGGGGATCACCTCTACGTAGCCAATGAGCGTTCACACAACGTGACGGTTTTCCGTATCGATCCGGACACCGGAATTCCCGGTGTGCAAGGTGAGCCGACCGGTGAACCGAGTCCCACCTGTCTGCTCCGCTGGAATCCCCCGATGATCAGGCCATAGGGGAGATCGGTCAGCCGGGCATGTCAGTGATCTTTAGGAGCAAATCAGGCGCGACAAACCCAAAAGTTGATACCGATCGAAGCCGAGTCGTCACGGAGAGTGTTTCTTAGATCGGGAAGCGCCAATCTGAGTAATTTTCGTCCGAACGTATATGGCATTCAGCTTCCGAGATCGACACTATAGAGCGCGTGTCTGGCCGCCATCGTAGAAACTTCAACGCAAAGGGAGCGGGCGTCGTCGGAGGTGCGATGGCGATAGTCGTCGTAATTGCGGGGACGTGGCTCGGTTATCAGCAGTTGGCGGACTCCGGTTGTACCGGGTCCGTGCGCCTGTCGGTTGCCGCTGCTCCCGAAATCGCGCCTGCTGTCCAACAGGTCGCTCAACAGTGGACGGCGAGTGGTGCCGAGGTCTCGGGGACGTGTGTCGCGGTCGATGTGACCTCCGCGAACCCCGCTGACATCGCCGGTGCCGTCTCCCGTGATCACGACGTGGCCCTCGCCGGCCTGGGCACCGCGCCCGAGACGGTGACGGTTCCCGACGTGTGGCTCCCGGATTCGTCGACCTGGCTCCTGCGTCTCCAGCAGGAGGCGTCCGGCTTCAAGCCAACCAAGATCGCTTCGGTCGCGCAGAGCCCGATCGTGCTCGCGATGCCCGAGCCGGTGGCGAAGAACTTCGGCTGGCCGGAGAAGAACATGGACTGGGCGCAGCTTCTCGGCCAGTTCGGCACGGAGAGCACGCTGCAGGTCGGCATCGTCGACCCGACGCGCGACGCTGCCGGCCTGACGAGCCTGCTCGCGATCGGTGCGATCGCCGGCAGCAGCCAGGAAGGCAAGCTGAAGAAGGTGCAGGCGCTGACCGCGCTCTCCGAGAACCGCTCGTCGCTGCGTGAGGAGCTGCTCCAGCAGTTCCCGAAGTCGAACGACGCCAACGACCTGGGCAACAGCCTCCAGGCCGCGCCGCTGTCCGAGGAGGACGTGGTGGCGTACAACGCCCAGCGCCCGGCCGTGCAGCTCAGCGCGATCTACATGCAGCCGGCGCCGACGCCGCTCGACTACCCGTACGCGGTGATGCCGCAGGGTGTCGACTCGCTGAAGGCCGCCGCGTCCGACGGTCTGCTCGCCCAGCTGTCCAGCGGCGCCTTCAAGGAGACGCTCGCCTCGGTCGGCCTGCGTGCGCCGGATGGCACCTACGGCGCGAGCTTCCAGGCTCCGGTCGGCGCTCCGGCCGCGTCCCCCGCGGTGAAGAGCTCGGGCAGCTCCGAGGGTGGCAAGGCCGCCTCCGGGATCAGCGGCCAGGTTCTGAGCCAGGCGGTCGGTTCCTGGGTGGCGACCACGCTGCCCGGCCGGGTGCTCGCGGTCTTCGACGTGTCCGGCTCGATGTCCAAGGCCGTGCCGACTGCCGGTGGCGCCACGCGTGCCCAGGTGACGCAGGAAGCGGCAGCGGGCGGTCTGGCCCTGTTCAACAACAAGTGGGCGGTCGGCGTCTGGCGGTTCTCCACGAACCTGGACGGCACCAAGCCTTACAAGGAACTGGTCCCGATCACGCCGCTCACCGCGGGGCGCCAGGCGCTCCAGGAGTCGATCGGCAAGCTCAACCCGGTGCCGGACGGCGCGACCGGTCTCTACGACACGGTTCTCGCCGCTTACGGGGAGGTTCAGAACGGCTGGAAGGCCGGCCGGAGCAACTCGGTCATCCTCTTCACCGACGGCGAGAACCTGAACCCCGACGGCCTCGGCCAGGGCGAATTCCTGGAGAAGCTGAAGAAGGCGGTCGACCCGAAGAAGCCGGTCCGGCTCGTGCTGATCGGTATCGGTAACGAGGTCAACAAGGCCGAGCTCGATAAGATCTCGGCTGTGGTCAAGGGCAGTGGCGTCTTCATCGCCCCCGACCCGGCCCGCATCAGCGACATCTTCCTCGAAGCGATCGGAACGCGTACCGGCGCCAGCTGATCGGTGCTCACGCTCAGCGACCGCCGTCCCTCTGGGGACGGCGGTCGCTCTTCATTGCCTTGGGTACGCCCTAACGGCGCAACCACGCCGCAGGATCGTCACGAACAGCCCGGATCACCGTGTCGGCCGCCCCGCGCATCGCCGCGTCGGCACCCAGCGCGGCGGGGCGCAGCACGACATCGGCGAGTCCTGAGGTCAGCACCCGCCGGCTGAGCTCCTCGGAGATCCCGGCCCGCAATTCGGCGAAGAGTGGTGCGTACGCCCCGCCGAGCACGATCACCGGCACGTCGAGCAGGTTGACCACGGCGGCCAGGGCGATGCCGAGGGAGGCCGCGGCCAGGGGCAGGTCACCGGCCAGGGCTTCCTGCCCGGCGTACTGCTCCAGGCACCCGCGGGCGCCGCACCGGCAGGGCCGGCCGTCCGGATAGACGGTGACATGCCCGATCTCGCCGCTCCACCCGCGCACACCCCGGTAGAGCCGGCCGTCGAGCACCAGTCCCGCGCCGATGCCGACCTCGCCGGACACGTACAGAAATGTGGGGTCTCCGCCGGAGACCCGCAGCTCGCCGAGCGCGGCGAGGTTGGCCTCGTTGTCCACGCTGATCGGCAGGTCGGCCAGCTCGGGCACGGCGCGTAACAGCGCCGGGGCGTCGACATCCTGCCAATCGAGGTTGGGTGCGACCCGCACCGAGCCGTTCCCGGCGACCAGGCCGGGCACGGCGAGCGCGGCGCCGGCCACGGTCAGGCCCTCGGCCTCGGCGGCGAGCCGGGCCCGGGCGGCGAGCCTGCCCAGCGATTCCAGGGACCGCTCGGCGCCGGAGGGGCGCTGGTCGGCGTGCTCGACGAATCGCTGCCGGACCGTGCCGGTCAGATCGACCACGCAGGCGGCCAGGTAGTCGACGTTGATCTCGCAGCCGAGACCGGCCGGACCGGCCGAGCTGAGCGCGAGCCCGACCGCGGGACGCCCGGCGCCGGTACGCGGAGGCGGGTCCATCTCAGTGATCAGACCACCGGCGACCAGGTCGTCGACGAGCGCCGAGACGGTGGCCCGGGTGAGCCCGGTCACGGCGGCGACGCCCGCTCGTGATGGCCGATCTGTGCTGTTTGCCACGGTATGCAGCACGAGCGCGAGATTATGGGCTCGCACGCTCGATTGCCGGACGGGTGCGCTGGAACGAGAAGTCAGGCGGGCCGTCACGCCCTTGACAATGCCATACCCCCGGCAAATAATTCAACCAATAAACAAATCAACCGCGTTTCCCGGAGGTAACCGTGTCTGTCCAGGCCACACGCGATGACAAGTTCTCCTTCGGTCTCTGGACCGTTGGCTGGCAGGCTCGTGACGCGTTCGGTGACGCCACCCGCGCGGCACTCGACCCGGTGGAGGCGGTGCACAAGCTCGCCGAGATCGGCGCTTACGGCATCACCTTCCACGACGACGACCTGGTGCCCTTCGGCGCGGACGCCCAGACCCGCGACGGGATCATCGCGGGCTTCAAGAAGGCGCTCGACGAGACCGGCCTGATCGTCCCGATGGTGACCACCAACCTGTTCACCCACCCGGTGTTCAAGGACGGCGGCTTCACCAGCAACGACCGCTCCGTGCGGCGTTACGCGATCCGCAAGGTGCTGCGCCAGATGGACCTCGGCGCCGAGCTGGGTGCCAAGACCCTGGTGCTCTGGGGCGGCCGCGAGGGCGCTGAGTACGACTCGGCCAAGGACGTCGGCGCTGCCCTCGACCGTTACCGCGAGGCGCTCAACCTGCTCGCGCAGTACTCCGAGGACCGTGGTTACGGCCTCCGCTTCGCCATCGAGCCGAAGCCGAACGAGCCCCGCGGCGACATCCTTCTCCCGACCGCCGGCCACGCCATCGCGTTCGTGCAGGAGCTGGAGCGTTCCGAGCTGTTCGGCATCAACCCGGAGACCGGGCACGAGCAGATGTCGAACCTCAACTTCACCCAGGGCATCGCCCAGGCGCTGTGGCACAAGAAGCTCTTCCACATCGACCTGAACGGTCAGCACGGCCCGAAGTTCGACCAGGACCTGGTCTTCGGCCACGGTGACCTGCTCAACGCGTTCTCCCTGGTCGACCTCCTGGAGAACGGCGCGGACGGCAGCGCGGCGTACGACGGACCGCGTCACTTCGACTACAAGCCGTCCCGCACCGAGGACTACGACGGCGTCTGGGACTCGGCCAAGGCCAACATCCGGATGTACCTGCTGCTCAAGGAGCGGGCCAAGGCGTTCCGCGCCGACCCCGAGGTGCAGGAGGCGCTCGCCGCCAGCAAGGTCGCCGAGCTCAAGACCCCGACGCTGAACCCGGGTGAGGGCTACGCCGAGCTGCTCGCCGACAAGTCCGCCTTCGAGGACTACGACGCTGACGCCGTCGGCGCCAAGGGCTTCGGCTTCGTGAAGCTGAACCAGCTCGCGATCGACCACCTCCTCGGAGCCCGCTGACCATGGCTCTGGTTGCCGGGATCGACAGCTCTACCCAGTCCTGCAAGGTCGTGATCCGCGACGCCGAGACCGGCGAGCTGGTCCGGCAGGGACGGGCGAGCCATCCGGACGGCACCGAGGTGCATCCGGACGCCTGGTGGGCCGCGCTGCAGCAGGCGATCGAGGAAGCCGGCGGTCTCGACGACGTCGTCGCCGCCTCGGTCGCCGGCCAGCAGCACGGCATGGTCGTGCTGGACGAGAACGGTGAGGTGGTCCGCCCGGCGCTGCTGTGGAACGACACACGCAGCGCCGGCGCGGCCGCCGACCTGATCGAGGAGCTGGGTGGCGGCGAGAAGTGGGCGGAGGCCGTGGGCATCGTCCCGGTCGCCAGCTTCACGCTGACCAAGCTGCGCTGGCTGGCCCGCAATGAGCCGGAGAACGCGGCTCGGGTTGCCCTGGTCTGCCTGCCACACGACTGGCTGACCTGGAAACTCTCCGGGTCGACCGACATCGCGGACATCAAGACCGACCGCAGCGACGCCAGCGGCACGCTCTACTGGTCCGCGAAGACCGGCGAATACCGTCTGGACCTGCTCGAACTTGGTTTCGGCCGGCGGATTCGGGTACCCGAGGTGCTGGAACCGACCGGCATCGCCGGTCGCCTCCCCAACGGTGCGCCGCTCGGTCCCGGCGCCGGTGACAACGCGGCGGCCGCTCTCGGCACCGGCGCGCTGCCCGGCGACGTGATCGTCTCGATCGGCACGTCCGGCACGGTCTTCGTCTCCTCCGACGTGGCTCCGATCGACCCCAGCGGCACGGTGGCCGGCTTCGCCGACACCACCGGGCGGTTCCTGCCGATCGTGGTGACGCTCAACGCGGCCCGGGTGCTCGACGCGGCTTCCAAGCTGCTCGGCGTCGACCACGACGAGTTGTCCAGGCTCGCGCTGTCCGCCCCGGCGGGCGCCGACGGCCTGGTCCTGGTGCCGTACCTGGAAGGGGAACGGACGCCGAACCGGCCGGACGCCACCGGTGCGATCCACGGGCTCACGCTCAAGACCTCGGACCCGGCGCACCTGGCCCGGGCCGCCGTCGAGGGGATGCTCTGCGCCCTCGCCGCCGGCCTGGACGCCCTGGTCGCGCAGGGCGCCGCGGCCAACCGGATCGTGCTGGTCGGTGGAGGGGCGCGCAGCGAGGCGGTTCGCCGCATCGCGCCCGCGCTCTTCGGCAAGCCGGTGCTGGTCCCGCCGCCCGGCGAGTACGTCGCCGACGGCGCGGCCCGCCAGGCGGCCTGGGTCGTGCTCGGCGGGGACAACCCGCCCTCGTGGTCGGCGGCCAGCCCCGAGATCTACGAGGACGCACCCGTCCCGCTGATCCGGGAGCAGTACGCGGCAGCACAGAACGCGGTGATCGACCGCACCCGCTGACAGGTTTCGGCCGGCTCGGGTCCGAGCTCGAAAAGAAGAGCTCGAAAAAAGAGCCGGCCGAAAACTTGTTGTCCTCTCGCCGCAGCGGCATCTACATGCACGGAACCTCCCGGCTGTCCCCGGCCGGCATCCCCGCATGTAGGAAGGACCCGCAATGGCAGAGAGAAGATCTCGCAGGCGGAAACTGCTCGGTTTCGCGACCGCGCTGCTCGTGCCCGCCGGACTCATCGGCTGGGCCGTGCTCCCGTCGAACGCCGCGGCCGCCCCCGCCGCCGGCAGCACGTACCAGCTGGTCGTGAAGAAGAGCGGCAAGTGCATCGATGTGCCGGCCGCGTCGAAGGACAACGGTGCTCTGCTCCAGCAGTGGGGTTGTACGACTGGTTCGACCTGGCAGCAGTTCAAGCTGGTGGCGTCGGGAAGCAATTTCCTGCTGCAGAACGTGAACAGCGGCAAGTGTGTGGACGTGCCGTCCGGCGCCACGACGTCCGGCCTGCGGCTCCAGCAGTGGGGTTGTGTCGGCTCGCAGACGAACCAGCAGTGGAAGACGGTCGCGAGCGGCACCGACACGTTCCAGATCGTGAACATCGCCTCCGGCCTGTGCATCTCGGATCAGGGCGCGTCGACCGCGAACGGCGCGTCGATCATCCAGGAGACGTGCACGGCCAACAGCAACAAGCAGTGGGCGTTCAATCTGGTGTCGGGCGGAAGCACCGGCACGTTCACGGTCGCCGCTGACGGCACCGGGACGTACAAGACCGTGCAGGCCGCCGTCGACGCGGTCGCCGCGAACAACACCAGCCGCAAGACGATCACCATCAAGCCCGGCACGTACCGGGAGATCGTGACCATCCCGTCGAACAAGCCGTTCATCACGCTGCAGGGCGGCGGTGACTCGTCCGACGACGTGGTGATCGTCAACAACCGCAGCAACGCCGGCGGTTACGGCACCTCGGGCAGCGCGACCTTCTTCGCCAACGGCAAGGAGACAAACGCCACCAACCTGACGATCTCGAACGATTACGGCGAAGGCAGCCAGGCCGTGGCCGCCAACCTCAACGCCGACCGTCTGATCTTCGACAACGTCCGGTTCCTCGGCGCGCAGGACACCCTGCTGCTCAACAGCGGCCGTTCGTACATCAAGAACTCGTACGTCGAGGGCACCGTCGACTTCATCTTCGGCGGCGGCACCACGGTGATCAACGCGACGAAGATCTACCAGAAGCGCAGCACCGGCGGCCCGATCACGGCGGCCCGGACCGACGCGGCCAACGCGTACGGATTCCTGATCTACAAGTCCACGGTGACCGGCGCGACGAACAACACCACTGGGCTCGGCCGCCCGTGGGGTCAGGACGCGCAGGTGCTGTACCGCGAGACCAGCCTGAGCGCCACCATCGCGACCGCACAGCCGTGGACCAACATGTCCACGAACACCTGGCAGAACGCGCGCTTCTTCGAGTACGCGAACACCGGCTCGGGCGCCACCAAGAACAGCAACCGCCCGCAGATGAGCGCGTCGACGGCGGCCAACTACACCCCGCAGAAGTACCTCGCGGGCTCGGACAACTGGAACCCGGTGGGTTGATCATGAAAATCGCCAAGAAGCGCGCGGCCCTGACCGCTGTCGTCATCGCGGTCCCCGCCGCGCTCATCGGCTGGGCGGTGCTGCCCTCCAACGCGGCCGCCGCACCGGCAGCCGGCAGCACCTATCAGCTGGTCGTGAAGAAGAGCGGCAAGTGCATCGATGTGCCGGCCGCGTCGAAGGACAACGGTGCTCTGCTCCAGCAGTGGGGTTGTACGACTGGTTCGACCTGGCAGCAGTTCAAGCTGGTGGCGTCGGGAAGCAACTTCCTGCTGCAGAACGTGAACAGCGGTAAGTGCGTCGACGTGCCGTCCGGCGCCACGACGTCCGGCCTGCGGCTCCAGCAGTGGGGCTGTGTCGGCTCGCAGACGAACCAGCAGTGGAAGACGGTCGCCAGCGGCACCGACACGTTCCAGATCGTCAACATCGCCTCCGGCCTGTGCATCTCCGACCAGGCAGCGTCGACCGCGAACGGCGCGTCGATCATCCAGGAGACGTGTACGGCCAACAGCAACAAGCAGTGGGCGTTCACCCCGGTCACCGGGGCCACCGCGGCGCCGACCGCCAGTTCGAGCGGTCGGACCTGGGCGTCCACCCCGGACGGTTTCGCGTCCACCGGCGGCGGCACGACCGGCGGCGCGGCCGGCGCCACGGTCACCGTGTCGACCCTCGCCGACCTGACGAAGTACGTCACCGCCACCGAGCCTTACGTGATCAAGGTGGCCAAGGCCATCACGATCACGCCGAAGGGCACCGAGCTGAAGGTGAAGTCGAACAAGACCATCGTCGGTTCCGGCACCAGCGGCGAGATCGTCGGCGGCGGGTTCTTCCTGGGTGCGGGCGTCAAGAACGTCATCATCCGCAACCTCACCATCCGGGACACCCAGATGACCGAGGACGACCCGGACGACAAGACGTACGACTACGACGGCATCCAGATGGACACGGCCGACCACATCTGGATCGACCACAACAAGATCACCCGGATGAACGACGGCATGATCGACAGCCGGAAGGACACCACGTACCTGACCGTGTCCTGGAACCTGCTGGACACCGGCAACAAGGCGTTCGGCATCGGCTGGACCGAGAACGTCACCGCGCGGATGACGATCCACCACAACTGGATCAAGAACACCAGCCAGCGGAACCCCAGCACCGACAACGTGGCGTACGCCCACCTCTACAACAACTACCTGCAGAACATCACCTCGTACGGCAACCTGTCGCGCGGCAGCACCAAGATGGTTCTGGAGAACAGCTACTTCGACAACGTGGCCAACCCGTACAACGTCGACGACCTCACGAAGGGCCAGCTCAAGCAGAGCGGCAGCATCGTGAAGAACTCGTCCGGCAAGCAGGTCACCAACGGCTCGGCCTTCACGCCGAGCAGCTTCTACGCGTACACCCTGGACGCGGCAGCCGACATCCCGGCGCTGCTCGCCAAATACGCCGGGCCGCAGGCCAACATCGGCAACTAACCCGGGGGCAAGGGGAGGGCGGCGCCGCGAGCGAAGCGCGGCGCCGCCTTCGGGATCCGGTGCGCGGCGAGGAAGCCGTCCACCGATCGGGACCAGGGAAAACGCTCGGCCTGAGCGCGGGCCGCAGCCCGGCGTTCGCTCTCCGGCCGGTCCAGCAACGTCCGTGCGGCGGCGGCGAAGCTCGCGCCGTCACCCTCCGCGGCCACCCCGGCCTGCCCGATCACCTCGGGCAGCGCGCTCTCCGACCGCACCACGACCGGCGTTCCACTCGCCAGAGCCTCCAGTGCCGCCAGCCCGAACGTCTCGATCGGACCGGGCGCCAGCACCACGTCGGCGGTCGCCAGCAGCCCGCGCGGATCACCCACATATCCGAGGAACCGCGCCGGCAGCTTCCGCGCCACGGCCTCGGCCTCCAGCGCCTCGCGCAACGGACCGTCACCGGCCACCACGAGCTCGGCGTCGATCCCGCCCGCCCGCAGCTCGGCAAGCGTGTTCAGCGAGAGATGCGGCTGCTTCTCCGCCGACAACCGCCCGCAGTGCAGCAACATCACCTCACCCGCGCACTCTTCATCGCGAAACGCGGGCGAAAACCTTTCAAGATCAACTCCCAGGGGTACGCGTAAAGGAGCCCCGCCGAAACGGGTGAACTCCCGTGCAGCCCAGCCGGTCGTGCAGACCACGGTGTCGAAAGCCGCCACGGTCCGCCGGTTGAGCGCCCCGGCGATCCACGGGCCCACCGGTCCCGGACCGTAGAGCCGCAGCAGCCCGTCCAGACTCTCGTGCGACACCATCAGCGCCGGGACCCCGGCCCGCCGCGCCCAGGCACCGGTCCAGCGCAGCGTCGACCGGTCGTGCACCTCGATCCGATCCGGTTCCAGCCGGCGCAGCAGCCCGCCCACGGCGATCCGGTTGAGCAGCACGCGATATCCGCCGAGACCCGGCACCATCGGCCCGGGCAGCGTGATGACCCGCCCGTAATCGGTCTGCTCGTCGGAAGCCACCGCGCCCGGCACGATCAGCACCGCTTCGTGGCCGGCTTCGAGGTACCCCCGGCCCAGCTCCCGGAGCGCGGTACGAAGCCCACCCGACGTTGCGTGCACGAAGTTGGCGATGCGGGCGATCAGCATGCCAATAGGTGAACCGGGACCGTGGTCCGGCAGGCAACACACCGCTGACGCCCTCCCTAACGATCAACAACAACCTGGGACGGCCACCGTGCGGGGCGCTGGCGGGCATCGGGTGCGGATAGCCTCATCGGGTGATGGGCCGGGGCGGGACTGTGCACCGCGTGTACAGCGTGGTGGTCTTCGTCATCCTGGCCGCCCTCGACAACGTGGCGATCGGCATCGTCCCGCCGCTGTACGGCAGCATCGGCGACGATCTGGGTGTCGGCGAGGGACATATCGCGCTGGCGACCACGGCCATGTTCCTGATCAGCGCGGTCGCGGCGATCGGTTTCGCGTACGTGGGTGATCGCACCGACCGCAAGCCGGTCCTGGTGGCCGGCACCACGATCTGGGTGATCGGCACCGCCTGGTCCGGTCTCGCCGAGAGTTATCCGGCGTTCCTGTCCGCGCAGGTGGTCGCGGCGTTCGGGCTCGGCGGGGTGGCCTCGGTCAGCTTCGCCGTGGTCAGTGACCTGATCTCGCCGCGCCGGCGTGGGCTGGTGATGAGTTTCTGGGGGCTGTCGCAGGGCGTCGGCACGCTGGCCGGCACGCTGGTCGGCGGGCTGCTCGGGCACGCCGACTGGCGGCGGCCGTTCCTGGTGACCGCGGCGGCCGGGGTGATCGCCACCTGCGCGTACCTGCTGACCTACAACGTGCCGCGCGGCGACAGCCAGCCTGAACTGGCCGGCGTCGAGTACGACGAGCGGATCCACCACCAGGACATCCCGGTGATCCTGAAAAGGCGTACCAATGTCTGGTTGATCCTTCAGGGCGGCACCGCGCAGATCGCGTTCGGATCGCTGGTCTGGTTGCCGATCCTGTTCCGCGCGCGGGCCGAGGACCAGGGATATTCAGCGGGCACCGCGGTGCTGGTCGGCAGCATCTTCGCGACGATCTTCCAGCTGGGCGCGGCGCTGTCGATCCTCGGCGGGCTCGCCGGTGACCGGCTGCAGCGGCGCACTCCGAGGGGCCGGGCGCTGGTCGCCTCGGTCGGTGTCCTCGCCGCCGTGCCGTTCTACGTGGTGCTCTTCTTCGTTCCCATGAAGATCACCGTGCCGGACGGCGGGAGCACCGGTGAGCTGATCCGTGCGGTGCTGGCCAACGTGGTGACCGAGCCGACCGTCGCGGCCTGCCTGGCGATCGCGGTCTTCGCGCTGATGCTGACCTCGGCGAACTCACCGAACTGGTTCGCCATGATCGCCGACGTGAACCCGCCGCAGCACCGTGGCACCGTCTACAGCCTCGGCAACCTGATCAACGGGGTTGGCCGAGCCGGTGGCAACGCGCTGGTCGGCGTCGCTTTCCGAGGGCTGGCCGGTGCGTTCCCGCCGCCGCTGAACTACGCCGTCGGGCTTGCCGCGTTCCAGTTCTTCTTCATCCCGACCGGGATCATGTACTGGCTGGCCAGCAGGACGGTGGCGGCGGACATGGCCGAGACGCACACCACCCTGCTGGCCGTGGCAGCCGAGCGCTCAGACGACGGCCCAGACGGTGACGTCGGAGGGGACCCGGCCGTCGGCGTCCAAGGGCTCGCTGGTCAGCAGGACCCGGGCGCCGGACGGTAATCCGACCGGCTCGGCACCGAAGTTGGTGAGCGCCAGCAGATCGCCGTTGCGGAACGACAGCACCTTCTCGCTGGTGTCCGACCAGGTCAGCACGCCGGAGCCCAGCGCGTGCTCACGCCGGGCGGCCAGCGCCGAGCGGTACAGCTCGTACGTCGAGCCGGGCACGTCGACCTGGCGGTCGAGCGCGTACTCGGACCAGACCGCCGGTTGCGGCAGCCAGCTCGCGTCCGTGGGGCCGAAACCGTACGACGGGGCGTCCGCCTCCCACGGGATCGGCACCCGGCAGCCGTCGCGGCCTTTCTCGGCGTGCCCGGAGCGTTCCCACGCCGGGTCCTCGCGGTACTCGTCGGCGAGCGTGGTGTGCTCCGGAAGGCCGAGCTCCTCACCCTGGTACAGGTACGCGGAGCCGGGCAGCGCCAGCATCAGCAGCGTCGCGGCGCGGGCCCGGCGCAGGCCCAGTCCGGTGTCCGGCTGCGGGTCGTCGGCGCCGATGCCGGGCTTGCGGGGCTCGCCGATCGGAAATCCGAGGCGGGACGCGTGCCGCACCACGTCGTGGTTCGACAGCACCCAGGTGGTGGTCGCGCCGACCGAGCTGTTGGCGGCGAGCGAGGAGTCGATCACCGCGCGGAGCTCAGCCGGTTTCCACGGCGTCTCCAGGTACGGGAAGTTGAACGCCTGGTGCATCTCGTCCGGGCGTACGTAACGGGCCAGGCGCTCCTCGGGCTGCACCCACGCCTCGGCGACCAGGATGCGCCCGCCCGGGTAACCGTCGAGGACGGCACGCCACTGCCGGTAGATCTCGTGCACGCCTTCCTGGTCCCACATCGGCGGCGGCGGGCCGGCCGGCTCCAGGCCGCCGAGCACGGTGGCCGGGCTGGTCCAGTCGGTCAGGTCGGCGTCCTTGATCAGGCCGTGCGCGACGTCGACCCGGAAACCGTCGACGCCCCGGTCCAGCCAGAACCGCAGGATGTCGAGGAACTCGGCGCGGACCTCGGGGTGGTCCCAGTTCAGGTCCGGCTGGGAGACGTCGAACAGGTGCAGGAACCACTGGCCGCCGGGCAGCCGCTCCCAGGCGGAACCGCCGAAGACGCTCTGCCACGAGTTGGGCGGCTCGTTTCCGCCGGCGCCCTTGCCGTCACGGAAGATGTAGCGCTCGCGCTCTGGGCTGCCCGGCTCGGCGTTCAGCGCTGCCTGGAACCAGACGTGGTCACTGGAGGTGTGGTTCGGCACCAGATCCACGATGATCTTGAGGCCGAGCTCGTGTGCGGTGGTGATGAGCTTGTCGGCGTCGCCCAGCGAGCCGAACCGCGGGTCGACGCCCCGGTAATCGGCCACGTCGTAACCCGCGTCGTGCTGCGGGCTCGGGTAGAACGGGGACAGCCACACGGCGTCGACGCCGAGCCGGCGGAGCTGGGGCAGGCGCGCGGTGATGCCGGGTAGATCGCCCATGCCGTCACCGTCGGAGTCGGCGAACGAGCGTGGGTAGATCTGGTAGATGACGGCGTCACGCCACCAGGCTTCTGAGGAGGGCATGCGCCCAAGGTTAGGCCGCGCCCTACCTCAGACGTCCAGAATGGCCGCGAATCGCTCCTCGGCCAGGTCGAGCTGATCGAGGATGTGTTCCTTGGCCTGGGTGGAGAGCGGAGTGTCCGGCCGCCCGACGAGTTCGCGCAGCGTAGGGACCAGCGGACGGTACTTCGTGGCCGACCGGAAAGCCTTGTCCATCGTCGTGTGGATGACCCCGACACCGTTGTCGGTGAAGTCCGAGATCTTGATCACGCGCGCCCACGGATCCCGTTCCAGGCTCTCCGCGACGTGCTCCCGGTACTGCTCGTGCCGATCGCGTCCCGGGTCGTACTCCGGGTTGGTCACCGAGCTGACCAGGTCGGCGACCCGGCAGTTGAAACGCCGGCCCAGCTCGGCCAGCGCGGCCTCGACAGCCTCCGGGTACGGGGTCTGCTCGGGCACGCCACCGAGCTCGGCGGGATGGTCCTCGACGGCGTCGTGCAGCAGCGCCGCGACGAGCACGTCGAGGTCGCGTACCCCGTAGTACTTGATGATCCGGATGGCGACCCGGAGCAGATGGTTCAGGTACGGCTCGCGGACCCGCCGGTCCTCGGCGTGCAGGGCGGCGGCCAGGTCGAGCGCCTCGGTCAGCTGCTTGCGGTCGGGGTCGGGGAAGGACTCCAGCTCCAGGGCGAACCGGTCACGTAACCCGGCCTCGCCGTACACCTCCGTGATCGCGTGAAGTGGCATCGAGAGCAGCATCCGTGGTGCCATGCCGATCAGATATACCCGATCACGGCGGCTCGTGGGTTTCTCTCAGCCCCCCGAGGTGGCCGGTGGTGCGGCAGGGGTGGACGCGGGCGCCGCCGGAACCGGCCGGGGCGAGGGCCGCGGGCCGGGCGAGGGCCGGTTGGCGGAGGTACGGCCGGACACCACGGCACGGGCGGCGGGGGTGAGGCGTACCGCGCCCATCGAGGCGTTCTTGAGCGACCAGGGCGGCGGGTTCTCCGCGTGCACGCCACGTTTCGGTGTGCCGGCACCGTCGGTGAACTCCTCCTCGGTCATCGCCTGCAACGCGCTCAGCGCCACCCCGATGATCGTGGCCGCGGTGATCACCGTGATCGGCACGAGCATGGTGAGCGGGCGGATGCCGCCGGGCGGGGTGCCGGCCGGGTCCAGCTCGACCGACATGGCGGCCATCCCGGTGTAGTGCATGCCGCAGACCGCCACGGCCATCACGGCGGCGGCGCCGATGATTTTGAGCCAGCCACGAACCGAGACGGCGAACCAGAGCGCGACAGTGCTGGCCGCGAGCGCGATTGCCGCCGAGGCGACGACCAGCACGGGGGAGTAGTGGATGGTGGCCGCGATCCGCATGCCCGCCATTCCGGTGTAGTGCATCGCGACGACGCCGCTGCCGGTCAGCGCGCCGGCCGTGAGGATCCGGGCGGTACTGCGTTTGCCGTGCCCGACCACGATCAGCCCGATGCCGACGGTCAGCACCGAGAAGACAAGGCTGAGCAGGGTCAGCGTGACGTCGTACCGGACCGGGCTGTCCGGGACGTCGAAGCCGAGCATCGCCGAGAAGTGCATCAGCCAGATGCCGCCCCCACCGATCGCGAACGCCGCGATCACCAGCCATCGGTTGCGCCGGCCGCGACTGTGCGCGTCGCGGGCCCGTCCGGTGCAGAGCAAGCCGAGGAACGAACCGAGGAACGCCAGGAGATAGGCGGCTATCGGGTTGAACGCCCCATAGGTGAAGTGATGCACGTGAGCCACTGGTTACCTCGCGGGAGTCGGCGATCGTCCGCGGGGGATTCAGTCAGAAATCAGCGACCGTACATCGCACCTCATGTGCGTCAGTAGGCCAAAGAGAACCGGGACCACCGTCGCCCCGCCCGAGTCTTTCGATCTCGGACGAAGCGGCGGCGACCCCGGTTGACGCTAAGGCCGTGGATGGGTCACGGCGTCATACGTTGAAGATGCTGACTCCACCGGGGCCGACGAGGAGGCCGACGATGATCAGCACAACCCCCCAGAGGACCTGCCTGCGGAACAGCGCGAGGATGCCGGAGACGACGAGGATGACGGCGAGAATCCAGAGTAGAAGAGCCATGGCCTTCGATTACCCGGACCCGGGAAATCGAAAACCTGTGATCAATCAGGCAGGCAACAGTTCGGTATCAACGGTTTCAGACAGCAGTTGGTACACGTTGTACGCCTGCTTGATGACCGGATGCGCCACGTTGCGGACCGGAACGCCGCCGGGCGTACGGCCGCGCTCCGAGCCGTGGTGCGCGTGCCCGTGCAGGGCGAGCGCGGTCGGCGCCGAGTCGATGGCCTGGCCGAGCTGATAGCAGCCGAGGAACGGGTAGATCTCCAGCGGCTCGCCGATCAGGGTCTCCGGCACCGGCGCGTAATGGGTGAGCGCGACAAGCGCGTCACACTCGACCGAGCGCAGCGCCTCGCCGAGCCGGGCCGAGATCTCCTCGGTGGTGCCGACGAAGTTCTTCATCTCCCGCTCGCCGAAGTTGCTGGCGCAGGCCCCGGCGAAACCTCCGCCGAACCCCTTGCTGCCGGCGATGCCGAGCCGATGGCCGTTGATCTCCAGGACGGTCGCCGAGCCTTCCAGCACGGTGATGCCCGCGTCGGTGAGCGTGCCGGTGACCGCGTCCTGAAGGTCGCTCTGATGATCGTGATTACCGAGCACCACCACGACCGGTACGCCGAGCCCGCCGAATTCAGTCGCGAAGCAGCGGGCCTCCTCGACGGTGCCGTGCCGGGTGAGGTCACCGGCGATCAGCAGCGCGTCGGCCCGATCGGGGAGTTCCTCCAGGGCGGGCCGGTAACGGCCCAGAACGTCCTTGTCCACGTGGACGTCGCCCACGGCGGCGATCCGGATCATGAAATCTCCTCCACCTCGATGGGCGCCTGTGCGCGGGTGATGCCGATGTCGCAGGTGATCTCGATCTCCGGGAAATGGCCGGTGATCTGCCGGCAGATCTCGTCGCGGCGCTGAGCGCTCTCCACCTCCCCGCCGAGGACTATCGCGTGCTCCCGGCGCTGGATCGTGATTCCCTGCTCGGCGATCCGGTCGTGCTCGGTGAGCAGTCGCTGGATCTCGGCTTCCAGGTCGATCTGGTTGGTCATCTCATCCCCCTACCTTCAGCTCGTGGGCCGGGAACGACGCCACGTCCAGCCGGTCGAGGAGCACGAAGAACGCGTCCGCGTACGGCGACTTGGCGGTCTCCCGGCGTACCCGGTCCCAGTCGATCTGCTCGCGCAGCGAGCGGGCAACCGGCAGCCCGGTGGCGAAATCGCAGTAGTGCTGGCTGTAACTGAGCAGCTTGTGGACCATCAGCTGGCTTGCGGAGATGACCGGCATGTATATCGCCTCGACCGAGATCTGGTCGGTGTCCTGAAGCGTCTCGTCGGTCACCGGTGACTCCACCGGCCGGTAGATGAGGTCCGCCATCCGGCCCTCGTCGTATACCTTGACCAGCCAGTCTTCCGGCGGCTGTTCGGTTTCGAAACCGACCGCCGCCAGCTCCTGCAGAGCCCGGTCCTTGTCCTGCTCGCGGATCAGAAAATCCACGTCATGGTCGCTGGAGTACCCGCCGCGTGCGTACACGGCGAAGCTCCCGCCCAGCGCGAAGGGGATGTCCGCGCCCTTGAGCGTGGACGCTACGCGCTTCAAGGTGACGGCCAATCCCTCGTCCACACGGTGTGGCATGGCGACCTCCTGGTCCCGTGTCCGGTCTGTGAACGACTACCCGGAGTCGTCCCACCTTGAACCCCCGAGGTCATTCTCGCCCGGCCGAGGCGCCCCACGATGTGGAAACGGAACGTGCAGGCCGGCGCTACCGTAAGTTGGTATGGCTCCCCAGCAGAAGTCCCCGGCCGTCCGGACCGTCGCCCTCATCGGAATCGACGGCTCCGGAAAGACGACCCAGGCACACCGGCTGGCCGATGAGCTGACCGCCGCCGGGATCGCGGCGGGTTACCGCCGTAACGCCGGCGGCCGCCACTGGGTCGGCCGGGTCGCGGGCTTCTTCGGACGCGCCGACGCCGAGGAACTGGTGGGCCGCCGGGCGATGCTCGGCATCGAGTCGGTGCTGCGCTGGCTCGCCATTCTGCGCACGATTCTGCGCCGCGCGTTCGCCAGGGACATCGCGGTGATGGACCGGTACGCGTACTGCCAGTACGCGAGCCTGCGGGCCCGCGGGGCGAAGCCGGTCGCCGAGCGCCGGGCGCGGCTCGCGTACCGGCTGTTCCCGGCGCCGGACGTCACGTTCCTGCTCGCGGTCGACCCGGCCGCGGCCCAGCTGCGGATCGACCGCCGCGGGTACGACCACGAGGAGATGGACTACCTGAGGGCCGCCGATGCCGCCTATCGCTCGCTGCCGGAGTTCCCTGCCTTCGTGGTGATCGACGCGAACGGCACTCCGGACGAGGTGGCCGCCGAGATCCAGCGTGAGCTGAAAGTCCGGATGGCGGCCCGGCCGGTGGTCGTGCCCGCGCCGCGGCACCGGCCGGCGACGCGCACGCTGGTGCTCGCCGCCGCGCCGCTGCTGGCCGCCTTCGCGATGCTCGGACTGCAGCTCGCGGAGTCACTCTGAGCGCTGGAGCCCCTCGGAGACCGAAAACTCAGGCCGCGCCGTAAACGGGGATCCGGGCGCCGCTGGTCGGCGCGGACGCGTCCGAGGCCAGGAAGAGGATCACCGCGGCGATCTCCTCGGGGCTGACCCAGCGGCTGACGTCGGCATCCGGCTGGGCTGCCCGGTTCGCAGGCGTGTCGATGATGCTGGGCAGGACCGTGTTGCAGCGCACGTGCTGCTTCTTGTACTCGACCGCGACCGTCTCGGCGAACGCCAGCACGGCGGCCTTGGAGGTCACGTACCCGGCCGCTCCGGGGAACGGCGACACCGCGGCACGGGACGAGACACAGATGACCGAGCCGCCGCCCGCGGCCACCAGGTGCGGCAGCGCGGCCGCCGTGGTCAGGTACGTCGGTCGCAGGTTCGCCGCGAACATCGCCTCGAACTCCTCGACCGGTGTGTCGGCGATCAGCCCGCTTCCGGCGTACCCACCGGCGAGATTGACCACCGCCTTGAGGGGGGCGCGCTGGTCGCTTGCCGCCGCCTCGGCCGCGGCTCTGACCTGAGCCGCGTCGGTGAGATCCGCATCCACCGGGATCGCGCCCGCGGGAAGCCGCGCGGCTGTTCCAGGGCGGGCCGGGGCGACCACCCGCCATCCCGCCGCGAGAAACGCAGAGATCGTCGCGGAGCCCAATCCGCCGGTGCCGCCCGTCACGAGCGCGGTACGCGTGTCCGTCATGCGCCGAAGCTTGTCACACGGCGGTGTCTGTGCTTTTGCTCACTTGTGCGGGCTACCTGGCTGCCACCTGGGAATGTTCCCGTTAGATGCGGCGTCACCCGTGTGGGCGAGTGATCTGCGGGGCGGCGTGGCGCATTGTGACCGGTGGTCCCGTTCGTGCGCCCAAGTGCGGGGATCTTTTGCCCGTGGCGTTTGTTTCAGGCCCGTCATCGGCCGGCCGATGCTGCACATGAACCCGCCGAGTGCGTTTTCCGTACTTCGGGGTGACGAGCATCGCGTAGCCCAGGGTGATGCCCGTCGCTGTGATCGATGAGAGGCCGATGGTGTTATGAGAGACGCGCGACGGGTATCCGGCTGTCTACACGACAGACCGCAAGAGACCGCACTCAGCTTCCCCGCACTGGGTTCTCAGCTATCACCCAGGCGTTCGTGACACTTTCGATCCGCCAGCCGGAATCAGTGCAGGCTGCAATTTGTTATGTGGATGTCAGCAACCGCAATGCACGTGCTGCGGACGTTACGGGAGAGGGCTGATGGACGCAGGTAATGCCCGTAACAGGGTTAGTGACGGCAATGAGGGGACCGTGGGCAACGTGGAGAAGAACACCGTGATGCGTACCGATCAGGTCGCCGAGGAGCGCGACCTCGTCGGAGTCTACCTGCACGAGATCTCCCGGACGCCGCTGTTGGACGCCGAGCGAGAGGTACAGCTCTCTCGGGCGATCGAGGCGGGCCTCTACGCTCAGCACCTGCTCGATCAGGGTGAGGAACGGCGTGGTGTGAGCCGGGAAGAGCTGGAGCGGATCGTTTCCGACGGCCAGCACTCGAAGGACCTGTTCATCCGAGCCAACCTGCGGCTGGTCGTCTCGATCGCACGACGCTACGTGCGGTCCGGCATGCCGATGCTCGACCTGATCCAGGAGGGCAACACCGGCCTGGTCCGCGCGGTCGAGAAGTTCGACTACGAAAAGGGCTTCAAGTTCTCCACCTACGCCACCTGGTGGGTGCGCCAGGCGATCAGCCGGGCCATCGCTCAGCAGGAGCGCACCGTCCGTCTCCCCGTGCACCTGGTCGAGGACGTCAACCGGATGCGCAACGTCACCCGTCAGCTCGTCCGTGAGCTGGGCGGCGACCCCGAGCCGGAGCAGATCGCCGCGGCGCTCGGTGTGACAGTGGAGCGGGTCAACGAGCTCACCCGCTGGGCTCAGGACACCGTCTCCCTGGACACCCCCGTCGGCGACGACGGCGACACCAACCTCGGCGACCTGGTCGCCGACAGCGACGCCCCCTCCCCGGAGGAGATCGTGCTGAGCGCCCTGGAGCGCCAGCGCATCGAGGGCCTGCTGAACCACCTGGACGACCGGTCGGCCGGCATCATGCGGGCGCGTTACGGCCTCGAGGACGGCCGCGAGCACTCGCTGACCGAGGTGGCCTCGCGCTTCTCGCTGAGCCGCGAGCGCATCCGCCAGCTGGAGATCCAGGCGCTCGGCCGGCTGCGTGAGCTGGCCCGGGCCGAGGGCCTCCAGGCCGCCTGAGAGTAGACAAAAAGGCCGGCACCCCGAGGGGCGCCGGCCTTTTCGTGCCTGGTG
Source organism: Actinoplanes lutulentus (assembly GCF_003259845.1). Taxonomy (GTDB): domain Bacteria; phylum Actinomycetota; class Actinomycetes; order Mycobacteriales; family Micromonosporaceae; genus Actinoplanes; species Actinoplanes lutulentus. Next base: position 89,328 of record NZ_QLMJ01000003.1, on the reverse strand, counting down.
TTACTTCACTCGGCCGTATCCGTTCGGGGTCATGATGTTCATGCCGCGATACAGCACGTCCCGGCCCGCCGACGGCGCGTCGATGATCTTGCCGTCGCCGACGTAGAGCGCGACGTGCCCGTTCGATCGGTAGAAGATCAGGTCGCCCGGCTTGAGGTCGGCCTTGCTGATCCGTGCGGTGGCGCTGTACTGCGCGGCCGCGTTGTGTGGCAGTGACTTGCCCGCCGCCGCCCACGCCGCCGAGGTCAGCCCCGAGCAGTCGTAGGAGCTGGGACCGTCGTCGCCGTACCCGTACGGCTTGCCGATGGCGTTGAAGGCGTAGGTGACCGCCGTGCCCGCCGAGCCGGCGATGCTCGGGATCTTGCCGGTGTAGGACCCGGAGTCCTCGGTGGCACTGCCGTACGCCGCCTCGCGCATGTCGTACAGGTCGTCGAGGTCGCCCTCGATCTTGTCCTTGCGCTTGGCGAGTTCCTTGACCTGCGCGGTCTGCTTGGCCTGGGTCGTCTTGAGAGCGGCCTTGCGTTCCGCGAACGTCTGAGTGGTCTCGGTGTACGTGTCGATGTTCTGCTGGTTCGTCCGGGAGATCTGCTCAAGGAACGTGAGACGCTCCAGGAGGCTGCCCTGGTCGCCGGCGACCAGGACGGTCATCCCACCGGGACGGCCCTGCATGTACGTCGTGGTGGCGATCGTCTCCACCTTGGCGGTGGCCGCGGCGAGGGCGATCTCGGTCGGCTTCAGCGAAGATTCGAGCTGCTTCGACTCGGCCTTGGTTTCCTTGAGTTCGAGCCGCATCTTGTTGTACGACTCGGCGACGTCTTCCAGCTTCTCCTCGGCCGCCTTGATCTTCTTTTTGAGCTCGGCGGACGGCGCCGCATGCGCGGCACTGGCTCCCGACAGGGTGATCGCGAACGCGGTGAGTGCGACCACGAGCGCCCGGAGCCGGGTACGGGGGTGTGGCACTGGTCAGAGGGCCTTTCTTCCGCTGCGCCGCCTACCGGGAGCGGTCCGACGGGCGTGGGCGGGAAGAAGGCCCAGCCGTCCCCGGTTCGGTTCGCGGTTGCCGGCACCGTAGGGGGAGAAGGCGCCGGATGGCCGCGATTGATTCGGCGGCGTTGGCCGGCGCCACAGGAGGGTTTGTGGCTGCGGACCGAACCAACCGCATCAACTTATCGGCGGGAGAAAAGAAATCAAGACCTGGCCGAGTGATTTATGCCAATAGTCGCTGTTGTGCGATTAATCCCGATAACGGACTGTCATTCCACAACAGCTAAGCGTGAATTGTCAGCGACCGGAACCCAGTTCTTCGTGACCTTGCGCTCGGCCCAGAACGAGAGGAACGGAATGGTGCCGGACAACATCACGAGCAGCATTCGGCTGAACGGCCAGTGCGCGCGGCGCGACAGGTCGAACGTGAGCACCAGATAAACCATGTAGAGGAAGCCGTGGAAGGGCCCGACGGTCTCGACGACGATCGGGTTGTCGCCCAGGTACTTCAGCGGCATGCCGACCACGACCAGGGCGATGAGGACGACGCCGACGATCCAGGCGATGGTCCGGTAACGGGTCAGGGCTCCCTGCACGGCGGGTGTCTCCTACTTCTCTGCTTGGGTGCGGCCGGGGTAATCGATGTGCCGGGCGCCCGGGTGGGCAGCGAGCCAGGCCAGGTAATCGTTGTACGCGTCCAGCTCCGGGTCGTCGCCGTCCGCAGCGGACGGACGGGCGCTGACGCGCACCGGGCGGCCGAAGGTGACCGGGGCGCCGGGAGCGCGCGGCGTCTCCGGCGCGGGAGCGTCGGGCTCCTCCAGCGGCTCGCCGGCGGCCTTGCGCTTGGCCAGCTGGACCTCGCGGAGCCAGATGAAGACCACGAAGCCGCCGAAGACCGGCCACTGGAACATGTAGCCCCAGCTGATCGAGTTGCCGGAGGTCGCGCGGCTGAACTGCCACCAGCCCAGGCCGAGACAGCCCGCGGTCAGCACGATCGCGAGCAGATGACGGGCCATCCATGCGGGTGTCCACAGCCCTCTCATGCCCCGAGCGTACCGGCGTGGGTTTGGTGCCTGACGGGTCGGGCAACGGTGCTCACGGACGGAATCCGAATAGATCGGAGGTGCACGATGACCCAAGCGCGTTTGGCCCGGGCGTACTCGCCGCACGAGCACCGGCCGCTTGACGGCTATGTCGTGACGATGGGCGCCTTCGGCGTCCTGTCCGCGAGCCTGGTGGCCGCCGCCAAGCTGACCGGCGCCCCGGTGCCGGAGCGTCCGGCTCTCGCCGATGTGGCGCTGATCTCGATCGCCACACACAAGCTCAGCCGGTTGATCGCCAAGGACTCGGTGACCAGCCCGCTGCGGGCGCCCTTCACCCGGTACGCCGAACCGGCCGGCGCCGCGGAGCTCAACGAGGAGGTCCGGGACGAGGGCAGCAGCGTCCGGCACGGCATCGGCGAGCTGGTCACCTGCCCGTTCTGCCTGGCCGTCTGGGTGGCAACCGGGCTGACCGGCGGCCTGGTGCTCGCTCCCCGGTTCACCCGGCTCGTCGCGACGGTGCTCACCGCCACGGCGGTCTCCGACTTCCTCCAGATGGCGTACTCGATGGCGAAGGAGAAGGCGGAGGGTTGATCTGGATGTGATCCAGGTCACAAGTACTGCAGGAATCGCGTGGGGCGACCGACAGTTGAGAACGAATGCCGGTGTGCCCAGTGTCCCCGGGCCTCACCCTTTGCCTTCACGGAATACCAGTTCGGCTGGAGCCGTGTTGAGCCTTTCGCCGCGAGGCGACCTGCACACCGGCACTCAGCGCCGCCTTCCGGTTCGCCGGGGGGCGGCGTACTACTTTCTCCGGCATTTTTTCGTCTTCGGCGGGCGAGAAGGTTTATCGGGACAGGACCCCTCGAACGGGGCACCTCGACCACCCCGATTTCTTATCGACGTGGCAGGATCCCTGGCGTGTCCGTTCCGCAACGTCGCGTCCCGGCCGCCTCGACAGGCGGCCGCTCGCTCCGACGCACCCTCTCTTCCCGCAGGTCACGGCGATCCACGTCGGGCCTTTTCGCCGGCGACATCCCCGCCGGCACCGGCCCGCACCCGGTCGAGCTCGCCGGGATGCTGCACGAGCTGACCGTCCGCCTGCTCTCCGCGGACACGCTGCCGCGTGCCCTCGATCGCCTCACCGCGTTCGCGGTGAGCTCCCTGCCGGGCGCGGTCCGTTGCTCGGTCGCGCTCATCGGTGAGGGTGGCCCGCTCACCGAGGCCGCCTCCGGCTCCGCGAGCGAGATCTTCGACAGGCGACAGTACGAGATGAGCACCGGACCCGGGCTCGAAGCAGCACGGACCCGCACCCTGGTGACCTCCGGCGACCTGACCGTCGACGAGCGCTGGCCGCAGCTGCGTGAGGCCGCGACGGCCAGCGGGCTGCGCGCGGTCGCGGCGATCCCGCTCGACGTGCGGCGCACCGCGGTCGGCGGGCTCAGCGTGTACCTGGAGGACGCCGGCGACCCCGGCCCGGAACTGCTGGTCACCGCGATGGCGATCGGCGGGCAGGCCGAGGTGCTGCTCGGCGAGCTGGGCCGGCGCGCGGCACTCACCGAGGGTGCCGAGGTCGACCGGGCGGTCGGCGTGATCATCGCTCAGCGCGGCTGCGGCGTGCAGGAGGCGTACTCGATCCTGCAGGAGAGCGCCCAGCGGCTCGGCCTGGACCGCCGCGTCGTCGCCGAGCGGCTGGTGGCCGCCGCGGCCCGCAAATCCGGCGGGTGACGCCGGGGCTCGCCGCTCCGGCGGGTCTCCGCGGCTCTCAGGCATGCGCAGTAGCGTGACGGCATGGCTGTTGTGAAGATCAACGCGATTGAGGTTCCCGAGGGCGCCGGCCCCGAGCTGGAGAAGCGGTTCGCCGCGCGGCAGGGCGCTGTGGAGAACTCACCGGGCTTCCTCGGGTTCGAGCTGCTGCGCCCGGTGTCCGGCGACAACCGGTACTTCGTTTACACCCGCTGGGAGTCCGAGGAGGCGTTCCAGGCGTGGTCCAGCGGCGGCGCCAAGGAGGCGCACTCCGGCGAGCGGGCCAAGCCGGTCGCCAGCGGTGCCAGCCTCCTGGAGTTCGAGGTCGTCCAGTCGGTCCATAAGTAAGTTTTCCGAGGGTACGGGGTGCTTCGCCCGTACCCTCGGAATTTGATCTTGATCTTGTCAGGCCTCGGCCTTGAGGGCGTCCTCGGCGCGGGCCTGTTGCGCGGAGCGCTGCTGGAGCGGCAGCTCCGGCAGGAAGAACACCACGATCAGGCCGATCAGCATGATGAAGAACGCCATCAGGTAAACGACGTGCACGCTGTCCGAGAAGCCGACCTTGAACGGGTGGGCGACCACGTCGGTCAGCTTGGTGATGAACGACGTGTCGGTGAGCGCGTCACCGCCCTTCGCCTGCGCGAGCAGCGCCTGCTGCGCCGGATCGGCCGCGGCCTGCTGGAACGCCGGGTCCTTCGCCGCCTCCTGGTACGAGCTGGCGATGTTGCCGGGCAGGACGTTGAAGAGCACCGAGAGGAAGACCGCGGTGCCGAGCGTGCCGCCCATCGAGCGGAAGAACGTCACCGCGCCGGTCGCCACGCCGATCTCCCGGGGCGAGACAGCGTTCTGCACGGCGGTGATCATCGGCTGCATGTTGCTGCCCAGGCCGAGGCCCATCAGCACCATGACCAGCATGGTCTGCCACAGCGGGGTGTCCGCGCCGACCCGGGAGAAGAGGAAGAGCGCGACCACCATGAGCGAGCTGCCGATGATCGGGAAGATCCGGTAGCGGCCGGTCCGGGAGATCAGCTGACCGGAGGTGATCGAGCCGGCCATGATGCCGAACACGAACGGGATCATCTGGAGCCCGGCCATCGTGGCGGTGGAGCCCTTCACGATCTGCAGGTACAGCGGGACGGTCATCAGGCCGCCGAACATCGCCATGCCGAGGATCGTGCTGGACGCGGCGCCGACCGCGACGGTCCGGTTGCTGAAGAGCCGCAGCGGCAGCAGTGCCTCGTGCTTGTAAGCCCTCTCGGCCAGGATGAAGCCGATGATGCCGACCACGCCGACCACGTAACAGGCGATCGAGCGGCCGGAACCCCAGCCCCAGTCACGGCCCTGCTCGGCGACGGTCAGCAGCGGCACCAGACCGAGGATCAGGGTGAGCGCGCCGGGCCAGTCGATCCGGTGGTTGACCCGCTGGTGCGGCAGGTGCAGCACCTTCGCGACGACGGCCATCGCGGCGAGGCCGATCGGCACGTTGATGAAGAACACCCAGCGCCAGCCGGACAACCAGAGCAGCTCGTCGGCGCCGGCGAAGAAGCCGCCGAGAATCGGGCCGAGGACGCTCGCGGTGCCGAAGACGGCCAGGAAGAAGCCCTGGTACTTGGCGCGCTCGCGGGGCGGCACGATGTCGCCGATGATGGCCAGCGCGAGCGACATGAGACCGCCGGCGCCGATGCCCTGGATCGCCCGGAACCCGGCCAGCTGCCACATGTTGTCGGAGAGGCCGCAGAGGAACGAGCCGACGATGAAGATGCCGATGGCGAGGAGGAAGAACGGGCGCCGTCCGTAGATGTCGGACAACTTGCCGTACAGCGGCGTGGAGATCGTGGAAGTGATCAGGAACGCCGTGGTCGCCCACGCCTGAAGGTCGAAGCCCTGGAGGTCGTCAGCGATGGTCCGGGTCGCGGTCGCCATGATCGTCTGATCGAGGGCGGCCAGGAACATGCCCATCATCAGGCCGCCGAGGATCGTCAGGATCTGGCGGTGGGTGAATTCCACCGGCGCGGTAGCCGGTGGGCTCGGGTGACTCACGGATTCTCCCGTGGGGGTGCGGTGGGATCGAGCCGGAGGTGCGTCTCGATCAAGCTGTTGAATTCTTCGAACATGTCGGTGAAGACGGCGACGCGGTCGGCCGGCCACTCGTGCAGCGCGCTCGCGAGCAGCGCCACCCGGGCGTCCCGGAGCCGATCGCAGGCGGCCACGCCGGACTCGGTGACCGCGAGGCGCGACGCGCGGCCGTCCACCGGGTCGGCCTCACGGCGGGCCAGCCCGGCTTTCACCAGCTGCGCGACCTGACGGCTGATCGTCGACGGGTCGGCCTGCTTGATCTCGGCCAGGTCGGTGACTCGCATCGGGCCCTGCTCACGCAGCGGCCGCAGCAGCATGAGCGCGGAGAACTCGGCACCGAGGTCTCCCACTTTGAGCATGCCCCGGAAACGAGTGCCCAATCGGATGAATCGGGCGATCTCGTCGGCCAGCTGGCCGGTGTCGTGGTCGTGATGCAAGCGTTCGCCATCTCTCTCGAGGTTTGGTTGCAGCCTACAAGTGGTTGCGTGATGAACGCATTCTCATTTCATCTTCCAGATGCCGCAGACCAGAGACTCGGTCTCCTCAAGCGCGGCCGGCACCGGGACGGTGTACTCGGCCACCCTCTCGAAGAGACGACCGGGAAAGTACCCGCGTCCGGGGTCGCCAACCAGAACCGTGGCACCCGCTTTCCGGGCCGCACGCAGGAACGATGTCATCTGCGGGGCGACCGACGGGCTGTAGAAGACGTCGCCGGCCAGGACCAGGTCAGGGGCGTCCTCGGTCTCGGCCAGGGTCACGCCGTTCGCGGCGGCGTTGCGGCGCGCGGCGGCCACCGCGTCCGGGTCGATGTCGGTGGCGCAGACGCTGGAAGCGCCGCATCGGGCGGCGGCGATCGAGGCCACTCCGGAACCGCAGGCGACCTCAAGGACGCGCTTGCCGGCCGCCTGCGCGGGATCGTCGAGCAGATAGCGGGCCAGGGACTGGCCGCCGGCCCAGACGAAGGCCCAGAACGGGGGTGGCTGATCGCTGTGGAAGTCGCCGCTGAACAAGCCCTGGTGATCGCCGGCCAGATGGAGGCTGATCTCCGGGGTGAGCGGGACCGGTTTCAGTTGGGTGGAGAACACCCCACCGATCTTTTCAGCTCCGGATGGGTTGTGCGCTCATCACGAGCTTCGCCCGGTATTCGCCCCGCGCCTCGGCGGCCCACGGCGTGTCGACGTCCTCCAGCAGCGGGCGGGCGGCCACGTACGCCGCGGCGGTCAGCGGGCGGGCGGCGCGCTCGGCGGTCCGGCCGGCGGCGGCCGCGATCAGCTCGTCGAAGGTGGCGACGTCGACGCGGACCCGCTCGGGGACCAGGAACAGCCGGTTGCGGCGCCCGGCGATCACCGAGTCGCGGCTGCGGACACCCGGCTCGAGGCGGTCGCGCAGCACCGCGAGGTCGTCTTTCAGCGTCACGGCAGGCACGCCAACCAGGTACGCCAGATCCACAAGCGACCGTTCCCCGCGCAGCGCCAGGAGGGCGAGCAGGTGACGGGGACGCTCGCCGCCGAAGTCGTCGCCGGAGAGGCTGATGCCCCGCGTGCGGACCTCGAGACGGCCGAAGAGCTGGATCTCGAACATGATCACAAACTCTGCGCTTCGAAGTCCGGGGCAGCAAGGCCCCAAAGCGAGGGGGACACTCGGCCGAAAGACTGGTTATCGCATCCGCTCGGAGGCAACCCGGCGTCGGGTGTACCGGGTGTGTCAGGCTCGGTGCCGCATTGGCCGTCTGTTGGTAGGGCCGCCATCGAGGCAGGTAATCCTTAGACTGCGCGGAGCCCAGACGGGCGGATAGAGGAAGGTGACGTATGGACAACGGCGAGACGATACGAGTCCTCGTCGTCGACGGTCACCAGACCTTCGCAGAGCTGCTCGGACATGCTTTGGCTGGTCAACCCGATCTTCGGTGGGTGGGCCACGCGCGTACCGGGCAGGAGGCGTTGAGCCTTGCGGCGGAGCTGACGCCCGACGTGATCCTGCTCGATCCCGAACTGTCCGATGCCGACGGCATCGCGATCGCCGAGTTGATCAGGGTGCGCCAGCCCGATTCGCGTGTGGTGATCCTCACTGCGAGCGAGGAACAGGCATTGGTACGCCGGGCGACCGCCGCCGGTTTCGCCGGGTTCCTGTCCAAGAACGGTGCGCTCGGCGACGTGCTGAACGCGTTGCGTACCGCGCACGTCGGCGGCATGACCGTCTCCACCGACATCCTGGCGCGTCTGCTGCGCAGCACGTCGCCGGTCAGCGTGCCCCGGGCCAGCGGTCTTACCGCTCGTGAGGACGAGGTGTTGCAGCTGATGGCGGCCGGTCTGGACGCTCGCGCGGTGGCCCGGCGGCTCGGGATCAGCGTGCACACGTGCCGCGGATATCAGAAAGCCGTGCTCGCCAAACTGGGCGCGCACAGCCAGCTGGAAGCGGTCGCGATCGCCAATCGTCGCGGACTTGTCCGACCTGACCCGCGGTAAATCGCCGGTCACTCATCCGACAGGCGATTCCTTCCGTACTCCATTCGGGGGCCTTACCCGAGAGGCGTCGCAGGGAGGTATCGCAGTGGACCGTACCGCTGTCGGCACGCCGTCCGATCCGGCCGTGACCGACACCGATCTGCCTCAGCGTCGTCCGGGGGCGACGATGCCAGAGGCTAAACAGTCCGATGCACCAGAAGGCGGATGGTTCGGCGCGGGGGCGCCGGGGTCGTCTGAGGTGCCCGTTGTGGCAGATGACGAATCGTTCATGCCCAAGCCGTTCGTGCCGGCCAAGAAGGCGGCTGAGAAAAGCGCTCCGACCGGGTTGCCCGCCCGGACGTCGGCGCGGCTGACCTCGGGGCTCACACCCCGGTCCTCCTCGCGGTCATCCAGCGGATTCTCGTCCCTGTCGGCGTCCAGCCCTGCTCCGGGCTCGCCCTCAGGTTTCTCCTCAAGCTCGGCTTCCAGCTCTAATTTCGCATCCCGCTCCGGGGACGCGGATCCGGTGCCGGCGCCACCCGCCGCTATTCCGGCACCAACGGTCAAGCAGGCACCCGCCGGCACGCCGGCGCCCGAGTTCGGGCCGGCCTCTCCCGGTGGGCCCGGGCGGGCCTCGTTCGGATTCAGTGACGGACCGATCGGTGGTGGCCGGCGCAGCAGCGGCGCCTCTGGTTCGCTGCCGGTCATCCGCCGCCGGGACACTCCGGCGGCGGCTCCTGCTCCGGCCCCGGCTCCTGCTCCGGCTCCCCGTTCCGTGCCGGAGCAGAGCGCCTGGAACCCCGTTCCGGAAGCCCCGTGGCCGCCTGCTTCGGCCGGCTTCGAGCCCGCGCCCGCGTCGGGCGGCTCCGGGCAGACCCTGGACCCGCCCGTCGAGCACTGGGCCACCAGCTCCTGGGCGCCGATCACCTTCGAGCCGGCCAACCGGCCGGCGTCCTCGGTGGACGGATTCGACTCCCCGCCGCCGTGGTCCGGGAACAACGAGGGCCGGCTGGCGCCGGTCTGGGACGAGCCGGTCGTGTGGTCCGACACGGCACCTGCTCCGGTCGTACCCCCGCAAAGGCCGCGGCAGTCGCGGGCCGTGACGTTCGGCATGGCGGTGCTCGGCGTGGTGGCGCTGGCAGCGATCGCCCTGACCGGGATCGTCTACTACTCCGGGCCGGACTCCAAGATCCCGGAGATGCTCCAGCTCGGCAACGGCGGTGGCACCACCAGCCAGGCGGCGGTCAGCGCGCCGCTCGACGGCCGGACCATCGGATCGTTCGAGCTGCTGGCGGCGACCGACCGGGTCCGCGTGCGGATCGCCGACCTCGGCACCGACCTGTACCGGATCAGCGCGGCCGAGGGCGCCGGCATCTACCCGAACGCGGAACTGCGCGACGACGCGGTACGCCTCGACCTGACCCGGGACGCCGACAAGGCCACCGGCGGGGAGATCGAGGTGCTGCTCGCCGCCGAGGTGCGCTGGACGCTGCGTTTCTCCGGGTACGCGGCCGAACGCGTCCTGGACCTCAGCGAGGGCCGGGTCAGCGGAATCGAAGTGGTGGGCGGAACCCGCCGGGCCGAGGTGACCCTCGCGAAGGCCACCGGAACCGTGCCCATGAAGATCACCGGCGGGGTGGAGGAGCTGCTGCTGCGAGCTCCGGCCAGCAGCCCGGTGCGGGTCAAGGTGGGTGGCGGCGCGTCGACGGTCACGGCGGGTGCTCGTACCCTCCGGGATGTTCCGCCGGGCTCCACGCTCACGCCGAAGGACTGGCAGAACGCCGACCGTTACGACGTGGACGCGGTCGCGCCGATAACCCTGCTGACTGTCGAGAACGCCAAATGAAAGATGCCGCCGGGGAACACCCCGGCGGCATCTCTCAACAACGATCTCAGTCCAGAACGCGCAGGCGGACCGTCTGCTCCATGGCGCGGAGCTGCACGAGCACCTCGTCGGCGTAACCGGCGGCGATGTCGGTGATCAGGTACCCGTACTCGCCGCGGGTGCTGAGCATCTGACCCTCGACGTTGACGTTGTGCTCCGCCATGATCCGGTTGACCTGGGCGAGCACACCCGGCGTGTTGTTGTGGACGTGCACGATGCGGTGCAGTCCGGGCGACTCCGGCAGGGACACACCGGGCAGGTTCACGCTGAGCGTGGTGTTGCCCTCGGTCACGAATTTCGCCAGCTTGTTCGCCACGAAGCCGCCGATGTCCGACTGCGCTTCCTCGGTCGAGCCACCGATGTGCGGCGTGAGGATCACGTTCGGCAGGCCGCGGAGCTCGGAGATGAACTCGTCACCCCGGCCCTTCGGCTCTTTCGGGAACACGTCGACAGCGGCGCCGGACAGGTGGCCGCTCTTCAGCGCGTCACGCAGCGCCAGGTGGTCGACCACGATGCCGCGGGAGAGGTTCAGGAAGAGGCTGCCGGGGCGCATCTTCGCGAACTGCTCGGCACCGAAGAAGCCGGCGTTACCGGGACGGCCGTCCACGTGCATGGTGACGATGTCGCTGGTCTCCAGCAGTTCCTCGAGGCTGGCGCAGCGGTGCGCGTTGCTCAGCGCCAGCTTGTCGGCGGTGTCGTAGAACGAGACCGACATGCCGAGGTTCTCGGCGAGCACCGACAGCTGGGTGCCGATGTTGCCGTACCCGATGATGCCGAGGCGGCGGCCGCGGATCTCGTGCGAGCCGTCCGCCGACTTGTCCCACACGCCGTTGTGCATCAGCGTGTTCTTCTCGGTGAGCCGGCGGGTCAGCGCGATGATCTCGGCGATCGCCAGCTCGACGACCGAGCGGGTGTTGGAGAACGGGGCGTTGAAGACGGCCACGCCGGTCGCTGACGCGTGCGGCAGGTCGATCTGGTCGGTGCCGATGCAGAACGCGCCGATGCCCACCAGACTGTCTGCGGCCTCCAGCACCTTTGCCGTCACCTGGGTCTTGGAGCGGATGCCGAGAAGGTGCACCCCGGGAATCCGCTCGATCAGCTCAGCCTCGTCGAAGGCGTTGCGGAGAGACTCGACCTGGAAGCCGTCTTCCTCGAGCCGGGAAACCGCGTCGGGGTGGATGCTCTCCAGAAGAAGGACTCGCACCTTGGCCTGATCGATCATCATCTTCCGTTCCATGTTTCGGTGGGCTGCTTCCGGGCCGCCACGCCGAAGCCCAGTTCACGGTGGTCAAGCCTAGTCCGGGAGGCGGGGCGGTCCGGCGCGGTGTGCTTGAGGTCCCACCTGCCGGTCAATGCGGTAACTGTTACGGCCCGGCAGCGGGTGTGGTTCAGTCGTGTTTCTGTGAGTCAGGCCGTCAGCCTGGCGCGTAGCCACGGGACCAGGGCGTCACCCTGGAACCTCTGGAACGCCCGCACGGTCGGCAGACCCGGAGGAGGCGGCAGCCGGGACTGCCAGTGGAAGTAACCGGTGAAACCGGCGATCACCCCGGTCACGTCGTCCGGGTCGAGGCCCACCAGCAGCCGGCTCGGGTCGCCGCCGTGCACCAGCACGTTCATGGCGAGCATCACGGTGTCCAGCCATGCCGGACCGAGGCTGCCCCAGGGCCAGTCGACGATGAGAATGCGGCCGTCCGTGCGTACCAAAAGGTTGTCGGCTCGGATGTCGCAGTGAGTGAGCGTGTCGCCGTGAGAGATCGCGGCAAGGCCGTGCTCCGAGGCCGCGCGCAGCGCGCCGAGGTTGGCCACCAGCCAAGGGTCGAGGTCGGCGGGCGGGTCGGCGGCGAGCTTGGCCCAGCAGGCGAAATCGGACGCCACGTAATCGGTCACCCGAGGAAGGTCAAGATCAGGCGCCGGCGTGAGTGCCTGGGCAAGCTTCGCGAGCGCGGCCGCGGCCGCGTCGACCTCGCTCTCCACCCAGGGGGTACGCGGATGCGAGCCGACGATGTCCTCCAGGATGAGAACGACCCAATTGTCCTGCTCGAACGTTCCCAGCATCCGAGGGACCGGCGTGTGCTCGGGCAGGAGCGCGGTGATCCTGGCCTCGCGGCGGGCCATCGTCGCGGAGTCCGTGTTCTGGCTGGGGGAGACGGCCTTCACGAAGGCGCGGCGGCCGTCGGCGGTGCGGACCCGGTCAGCGGTGCCGGGGGAGAAACCACCGGTCTGGGAGAGCGCCTCGACCACCGGTCCGCCGCCGATGATCCGCTCGATCCGGTCGCGAACGTGGCCGGGCAGATCCGCCCAGCCGATGCGTACACCACTTGCCGTCACCATGCGGGCGATGTTGGCAGGTCGCGGGTGGCCGGCGAAACGGAATTTCCCGGGTGAGTGTTTTGTCGGTTTGCTTCTTTGGTGACGGGTAATTCGGTGGGCGGCGCTCGGTATGTTCGATGGAGCGGATTACTTCGGGGGTGGGTCGATGGGCTGGGCCGTGGGTCTTTCCCTGCTCTCCGCCGCCAGTTACGCGATCGCCGCCGTCGCGCAGGAGCGTCTCGCCGAGCGCGGCCATCGTGGCCTGTCCCGCTGGGCCGTCGCGCTGCTGCTCACCGGGGCCGGCGTTGCGCTGCACGTGGTGGCGCTCAACTTCGGGACCGTCGCCGTCGTCCAGGCGCTCGGCACCCTGACCCTGATCTTCGCGCTGCCGATCCAGGTGATTCGATACCGGACCCCGGTCAGCCGGGCGTCCTGGATCGACGCGGGCCTGACCGTCTTCGGCCTCGCGGTGATTCTGTTGCTGTCCGTGGAAGCGTCCGGCCCGGCGCTGCTGGGCTCCGGTGATGTGCGGGTGCTCGGCGTGATCACGGCGGGCGTGGTCGTCGTGTGCGCGCTGGCCGCCCGGTGGGTGGCGTCCCGCACGGACCGGTGGGCCGGGCCGCGCGCGCGGGCGATGCTGCTCGCCGGGGCGGCCGGCGTCGCTTTTGGAATTGCGTCGGTGCTGTCCAAGGCGGTGCTGGCGTCGTTCACGAGCGGCGGTTTCGGCGCGGTGTCCGGGCTGGCGCTGGCGATGGTGGTGGCGTTTTCGGTCTGCGGCTATCTGCTGGGCCAGTTGTCGTACAAGGGTGCCGGGCTGGCCGCGCCGCTCGCCACGGTCAGCGTGAGTAATCCGCTGGTGGCGGCGCTGGCCGGGGTGGTGCTGTTCGACGAGCGGGTGCGGTTCGGGGTTTTCGGGCTGGTCGCGGTGGGCGTGGCGGCGCTGGTGATGGGGTGGGGAGTGGTGGGCCTGGCCCGCCGGACGGCTGCTCCGGGTTCGAGGCCGGGCGCTCCGGGTGAGGGTCGGCCGGGTGAGGGTCGGCCGGGCGAGGGTCGGCAGGGCGAGGGTCGGCCGGGCGTCTCTGACGCGGGCGGGCAGCCGGTCGTTCCGGGTCCGGCGGATGGCAACGAGGTTGACGACCGGGCCGATCGCGGCGTCAAAGCCCCTGAAGTGACAGGCCCCTGATTCGACCTGCGCTCTGGCGGCAGGCTGGATGTGTGCAGGGTGGATGGAGTCGCACACAGCCGTACCGTGTGCCCGCGTCGATGCCCTGGCCGTGATGAAGGCACACAGACATCAACGGTGTGCTCCCATCCACGCGGCGTGACCCGCCTCCATGCCGAACGGGTTGCCCGCCCTGCGATCAACGGACTTCTCATCCGTCGGTCGCAGATTCGAAGCCTGCCTGGCGCACCTCTCCCGAGCGGCTTTGACCTTGCAGTCCACGGCGGTTGCAGGGTCCCGCTTGACCGCCGCGGGGCCTGATGATTTCCCAGTCCTCGACGAAACGACGGCACTGGCATGGGGATCAACCCGGCTGGTGGCACCCTTCTCCACGAATTGTCACGGAGAGTGCGCGCTCGTCGCGGCATACCGTCGGCGCCGGCCCGATCTTGGAGACCTGTAGGTGCTCTGACCCCCGCGGGTTTCCACAAAGCCGACGCTCTCCACCTTTGTGGTGGCAGCGAGTCACCGAGGTGCTCCCGGGCCACCCGAAATCGACAAGCCACGGCGGCCCGCTCCGGAAACTCGTGCGTTCGCGGTCGATCGGACGGCCGAACGGCACAAGATCTGAACAACGGCGAGGGCAGCATCCGGCGGGCCCGCCACCACGGTCTGGCCACAACCAATCCGGCGCGCGCCGGTTTGATCGTGTTCGCCAGGATGGCGGCATGGTGGATCGGCGAGAGCTGGAGTGGGATGGCTGCCTGAATGTTCGCGACCTCGGCGGCTTACGAACGACAGACGGTGGACAAACCCGACTGGGAGCGGTGGTGCGCAGCGATCACCCGCGATACCTGACGCCGTCGGGATGGGCCGCGTTGTGGGACTACGGCATCCGCACCGTCATAACACTGGAGACCGACAACGTCCCCAACACCAGCATCGACGTACGGGATCATCACCCGGCGCTGATCCAGGTTCGGATCGGTATCGAGGACGGCGCCGATGCTGAATTCGTCGCGCGGTGGGCTGACAACGGTCTGTGGGGCACGCCGTTGTATTACGCGGACGCGCTGGCTCGCTGGCCGGACCGGCACGCCACGGTAGTGGCGGCAGTCGCGCACGCCGCCCCGGGCGGAGTGCTGGTGCACTGCGGGCGCGGCTGCGACCGAACCGGTATCGCATCTCTGATTCTGTTGGCCCTCGCCGGGGTGTCCGCCGGCGATATCGCCGCTGACTACGCGCGCAGCGCCGCACGGCTCGCCGCACGCGAGCCGGAATACCAGCAATGGCTCTCTGCCACCCTGGCCGAACACGGCACCTCAGTCACGCAGGCCATCGCCGCGGTGGTCTCCTCACTCGACGTAACCACCTATCTCCGCCACGGTGGGCTGACGGACGACGACATCAGCCTGGCGCGACGCCGCCTCGCCGGCTGAGCGTCGACGAAGAGACAACAGATCCCGGACGGCCACGCACTGTTGATCATTTGCCTTACCGTGGGTGGTCGACGCACCCCCATCGTGAGGATCCCCTTTGTTCGTCTTCGGCCTCGTTCTTGCCGCCGTCGCACTCATCGCCCTTCTTGCCGCCGTCAGCGGCAAGCTTCCCAAACCCCGCAACGCCTGGCTGACCTTCACCATCAGCCTGGTAGCCGCCGCCGGGTTCCTCATCGCCTCCTGCATCACCGTCGTTCCGACCCGGAACGTCGGTATCGTCACCAGCTGGAACAAGCCGACCGGCCGTACCACCGGCGCCGGCCTCCAGTGGACCGCGCCGTGGCAGGACGTGGACGAGTGGGACGCGTCCGGGCAGACCTATGCGCACCTCGGCGAGGACTGCGTCTGGGTGACGATCGCGGCGCAGCGCCGGGCCTGCATTCCGGTGCAGATCGAGTGGTCGGCCAAGGCGGAGAAGGCTCCGGAGAACTGGGCGGCCTACCGCGAGGTCGACGGCAAGTCCCGTTTCGAGGTGTTCGTCGAGCGCCGGGTCAACCCGCAGATCAACGGTGCGATGACGTCGATCTTCGCGTCGTTCGATCCGCTCGGCGTGGTTGACGTGACCAGTGATGACGCGCCGGCGCCGGATCTGAACAAGACCTACAAGGAACCGCTGATCACGGCGCTCACCGGTGAGCTCGGCGACGAGATCGTGGTGAAGTCGGTGGCGTTCGAGTCGCCGCGTTACGACGACCCGACGACGCAGGCCATCGCCGCGTACGGTCAGAAGATTCTCGAAGCCCGCAACCTGGAGATCGACAAGGCGAACGCGAAGACCCGCGCCGAGATCACCCGCACCGATGCGAGCGTCGACCAGGTGGCCCGCTGTCTGCAGATCGCCGAGAAACTCAGCAAAGAGCCAGGCCTGTGCATGGGCGCCGGCGTCTCTCTCACCCGCCCGGTCGGTCAGGCCGATTAAAACCCTTCTTGGGTACGGGAGAAAGCGCATCTCCCGTACCCAAGAAAGTCATGCGGCCGCGAGTGCCTCGGTCGGCGCAAGCCGAGCTGCTCGGATCGCGGGATAGAGGCCGGCTACCGCGCCGATCAGCAGGGTGGCCGCGAGGCCGCCGCCGATCGCCCAGAGCGGCACCACCGTCGGCCAGGACTGGGTGCTGGCGTAGAAGAGTGTGACCGCGAATCCGCCCAGCACCCCGGCGGCACCGCCGAGCAGGGACAACAGCAGTGACTCGGCGACGAACTGGGTGCGGATCTGTCCTCGGGTGGCGCCCAGGGAGCGGCGCAGACCGATTTCGGCGCGGCGTTCCAGCACCGAGATGACCATGGTGTTGGCGACGCCGATGCCGCCGACCAGCAGTGCGACCGCGCCGAGTCCGAGCAGCAGGGCGGTGAACGTCTGGCTGGCGGCGCGCTGCGCGAACAGCGCGTCGGACGGGTTGGAGACGTCCACCTGGTCGGGGCTCTCCGGGTTGGCGGTGGCCGCGAGAACCGACCGGACCGCCTCGACTTTCGCCTCGACGGCCCGGGTGTAGACCGTGGTGGCGTGCCCGTCAAAGTCCAGGTAGGACTCGGCGGCGGCCCAGCCGATCAGCACTGCGGTGTCGAGTTCCGAGGCGAGCGGCACGTTCTTCAGCACGCCGACGACCGGGTAACGCCGCCCGTCGATGTAAACGGCCGGCACGTCACCGAGCCGTTTGGCCGCGGTGGCGCCGAGGACCACCGCGGGGTATTTCGCGGTGGCGGCGTTGAGCCAGGTGCCGCCGGCCAGTTCCGCGCCGACCGTCTCCAGCAGGTCCAGCTGGGTCGCCATCAGGGCGATGCCGCTGGTCTGGCCCGCCGGGATCCGGTCGGTGCGGTAGACCGGCGTGTCGGAGACCGTGCCGGTCGCGGTCGCCGAGGTCACCGGGCCGATCCGCTTGATCATCGAGAGGGCTTCGTCGGGCAGGCTGGCGTCATCACCGAACATCGTCTGCCCCGGCGAGACCCGCAGCATGTTGGTGCCGAGCGCGTCGAGTTGCCGGTCCAGCTCGGCCCGGCTGGACTCCGAGATGCCGACCACGGCGATCATCGCGGCGATACCGATCGCGATGCCGAGCGCGGACAGAACCGCACGCAGCGGACGGGAGCGAAGACCATATCCACCCAGCCTGACCAGGTCGGCGGCACCGAGAGGCGCCGGTCGCAGGGCCATTCAGACCACCTGCCCGTCGAGCATCGGCACCTGCCGGGGCATCGCGCCGGCGATCTCGTGATCGTGGGTGATCACCAGAACGGTGGTTCCGGCCGCGTTCAACTCCCGCAACAGTTCGACCACCCCGGCACCGGCATGCGAGTCGAGGTTGCCGGTGGGCTCGTCGGCCAGCAGCACCGCCGGTTCCCCCGCCACCGCCCGCGCCACCGCGACACGCTGCTTCTCCCCACCGGAGAGCTGATGCGGCCGATGCCGCAGACGATCACCAAGACCCACCCTGACGAGCGCGGCCTCAGCGCGCCGCTCCCGCTCCTTCTTGGGTACGCCCATGTAGAGCAGACCGTCAGCCACGTTGGCGATCGCGTCCCGTCCCGGCGCCAGGTGGAACGACTGGAACACGAAGCCGATCTTGCGGGCTCGCAACGCCGACAGTTGCCGGTCGGAGAGGCGGGCCACGTCGTACCCGTCGATCCGCACGGTTCCGGTGGACGGCCGGTCCAGCGTGCCGATCAGGTGCAGCATCGTGGACTTTCCGGAACCGGACGGGCCGACGATCGCGATGAGCTCGCCGTGTTCGACGATCAGGTCGACGTCTCTCAGGGCCGTCACGCCACCGGCGTACTGCTTCGTGACACCTTCGAGGTGGATCACCGGGCCGGTCATTCCGGTACACCGACCTTCGTACCCTCGGTGAGGCCGGTGCCGCTGACCTCGACCCGGCCGTCCGCGAACAACCCCGTCTCGGCGGCCACGATCCGGGTGGTGGTGCCGTCGACGACCTGTAGCCCGTACCCTCCCTCGGAAAGCGCGAGAAGCGCGCTGACCGGAACCGTCAGCACGTTCTTCCGCTGGGAGGACATGAAGTCCACTGTCACACCGGCGTCGTCCAGGCCGGTCGGCGCCTTGTCGAACGTGATCGTCAGGGTGAGGACGGTCCGGTCCTCCTCGGACGGGTTCTCGGCGGTCTCGATAGTGCTCGCGATGTCGGCGATCCGGCCGGTCACCGACGTGCCGTCGGGCAGGGTGACGTCGACCTTCGCACCCTTCTTGGCGAGCCGCTGGTCGTCGACATCGAGCTCGACAGTGGCGACCTGACGGATCCCGGCGATCTGCAGGATCTCGGTGCCGGGCTGGGCCGCGTCGCCTTTCGTCGCCGTGACGGAGCCGACGCGTACCGCGGCTGGCTGGTAGACGACCCGGCCGAGCTCGACCGTGCCGGTCTCCGGCAGACCCAGGTCGTCCTGCCAGTCCTCGACCGCGCCGGCGGTCGCCGAGGTGTACTCGTTATCGACAGTGAAGCCGCGGTACCCGAGTGCCCACAGGTTCTTCTCGAACTGCTTCACGTCAGCGCCCTCAGCCCCGGACGACAGACTTCGGTACGCGGGCAGCTTGCCGTAGAGCAACACCACCGGGTCGTTGTCGAGGGCGTACAGCGGCTTTCCCCGTTTCACCGTCGAACCGTGTGCCGCCAGCGACGTCACCGTCCCGGTCAGCCGGGTGTCGACGGCGACCGGATCGCCGTACCCGAGTGAGCCGTTGTGGGTCTCCTTGTCGACAAGGGTCTCCTTGCGGACGTCAGCGGTCGCCGCCGGCAGGTCGCTCTCCGGCTGCGCACCGGCCTCGCCCTCGGGCAGGCCGGCCACGAACACCGCCGCGGCTGCCGCTCCCGCTGTCAGCACCGCGGCGACCGCCGCCGTGGTCCGTCCCCGCCGGCTCATGCTCCGCCTCCATCGACATTGGTGGCCGGGCCATCGGCCTCGCCGCCGCCGGGCGGCTTCGGCAGGTACTGCGAGCAGATTTCCTGTGCCTTGTCGAACACGTCGTTGCCAGGACCGTCGCCCACGCTGTGGTGGGCCTCGATGCGGCCGTCCGGATCCGGATCCGGGAAGTCAGGCACGCCGTTCTCCCTCATGCACTTCGCCATCTGCCGGATCTTCTCCAGGTCCTCGGCGCTCATCTCGGGCGCTTCGCCACCGTTCGGCGCCCACTGCCGGCAGGCTTTCTCCGCCTTCTCCATGTCCTTCGGCGTGACACCGGGCGGCAGGTTGATGGCGAACCGGCCTTCCTTGTCGGGGTCCGGGTCGGGGAACCAGGTCATCCCGTTCTCGCGCATGCATTTCGCGTACTTGAGGGGTGCGTCCGCGTCGTCGGTCGTGTTCGCGCTCGTCGAGCTCGCGGCAGGTGCGGGACCGCTCTGCGCGGTCGCGACATCCGGGCTTCCGTTGTCGTTCTGGGCGCAGCCGCCTGCCATCACCACGAACAGCGCGCCGACCGCGAGCACCGTGCTGGTCCTCATGCGTCGTCTCCTTCGCTCTTTCTTGCTGGCGTCATCTGGCAGCGCCAGTGAAGCGATGGCCTGGTTTCCCGGGCGTCACGGAAAACGATGACGGCGAATTGACACGCCGCCGGGCCACTATGGAGACATGCGGATCCTGGTGGTGGAGGACGAGCCGCTGCTCGCCGACGCGGTGGCACTCGGCCTGCGGCAGCAGGCGCACGCCGTGGACGTCGTCTACGACGGCGGCTCGGCCCTGGAACGGATCGACGTCAATGACTACGACGTGGTGGTGCTCGACCGGGACGTGCCGGTCGTGCACGGCGACAAGGTCTGCGCGGTCCTCGCCGAACGCAAGGCGGACATCCGGATCCTGATGCTGACCGCCGCCGCCGGGATCGACGACCGGGTCACCGGTCTGGCCCTGGGCGCCGACGACTACCTGCCGAAACCGTTCGCCTTCCGGGAGCTGTCGGCCCGGGTCGCGGCCCTCGGGCGCCGGGCCAGGCCGGCCGCGCCTCCGGTCCTGCGCCGTGCCGGGATCAGCCTTGACCCGTACCGCCGTGAGGTGCACCGCGACGGCAGGTACGTGCCGCTCTCGCGCAAGGAGTTCGCCGTGCTCGCCGAACTGCTGCGCGCCGACGGCATCGCGGTCTCCGCCGAGACTCTGCTGGAGAAGGCGTGGGACGAGAACGCGGATCCGTTCACGCATGCCGTACGCATGACGATCCTGAAGCTCCGCCGCAAGCTCGGTGACCCGCCGGTGGTGCTGACCGAACCCGGAGTGGGGTACAAGATCCGATGAAACTCACCGTGCGCGGCCGGCTCACCCTCGTGTACGGCGGACTCTTCGTCATCGCCGGGCTCGTGCTGCTCGGCGCGATCTACGTCCTGGTCGACCAGAGGGCTCCTTCGGTCGGCGGCGCTGTGGTGACAGACCGTCTGGTGACACCACCCGACGACGGCGAACGCTATTTGCAGAAGGTGGTCGAAGGCACCCAGGCGAACACCCTGCACACCATCCTGACCCGGGGCGCGATCGCTTTCGCCCTGGTCAGCGTGGCAACGATCGCCCTGGGCTGGCTGATCGCCGGCCGGATGCTGCAACCGCTGCACCAGATCACCGCGACGGCCCGCCGCATCGCCGAGTCCCCGGCCGCCGACCGCGGCCTGCACGAGCGGATCGCCCTGGACGGCCCGGACGACGAGGTGAAACGCCTGGCCGACACGTTCGACCTGATGCTGTCCCGCCTTGACCAGTCGTTCGACGGCCAGCGCCGATTCATCGCGAGCGCGTCCCACGAGCTGCGCACCCCGCTCACCCTGAACCGCACCCTGCTGGAAGTGACGCTGGAGCCAGAGACCGCGTCGCCGGAGATACGCCAGCTCGGCACGACCCTGCTGGCCATCAACGACCGCCACGGCAGGCTGATCGACGGCCTGCTGCTGCTGGCACGCTCGGACCGAGAGGTAACCGAGAGGTCATATGTGGATCTGGCCGACATCGTCGACCACGTGGCGGTGTCCGACACGGTGAAGGTCCTGACCGAGCCCGGCGAAGCGGCGGTCCTGGGCGACCCGGTCCTGCTGGAACGCCTGGTCCAGAACCTTGTCGAAAACGGCATCCGCCACAACATCCCGGCCAGCGGCTGGGTGAGGGTGACGTCCCGAACACGTCTCGACGGCTGGGTCGAGCTGCAGGTGGGCAACACGGGCCCGGTGGTGCCACGGTACGAGGTGCCAGGCTTGTTCGAGCCGTTCCACCGGTACGGCACGGAGAGGCTGGCGTCCCCGGGCGCCGGGCTGGGATTGTCGATCGTGCGAGCGGTGGCAAGGGCCCACGGGGGCGAGGCCCGAGCCGAAGCCCGAGACGAGGGCGGCCTGATCGTGACGGTGCTGCTCCCCCGAGCCCCCTGAAGCGCTTTTCTGGAAGAGGGTCGGGCGGCGCCGGCGCTGTTCAGATCTTGTGCCGTTCGGCCGTCCGATCGACCAGGAACGCACGAGTTTCCGGAGCGGGCCGCCGTGGCGTATCGATTTCGGGTGGTCCGGGAGCACCTCCGTGGCTCGCCGCCACCACATTCGAACCTGCGACCGACGGATTAGAAGTTGGACACCTCTCAAAGATCGCTAGTCTTTCTTCGTGGGTGGCGATTCGCGTCGGCGTGCCTCTCTTGAAGAGATGCTCGACCGATTCCCGACCGTCGAGGCACGGATGCAACGGGTTTTCGGGCTCCGGCTGCCACGGCATTGCGCAGTCTTTGCGGCGTTATGGGCGAGTGCTCAGCAGGATGCGGCCGAACGCGAGGCGCTCTTCGAGCTCGGCTTTGCGCCCTGGGGAATCAGCGACTACTTCCGCAACGATGGAGTCGATCTGGCCGGCAGAGACGGCCTTGACGAACGGTTGCACTGCCGCTTTCGCCAAGATCCAGCGGAGTTCGTCACTGTCGCGTCAGGAAGTTCAGACGGATTGCACTATGGGCTCTGGTACGACGACCCGGCTGAGTTACCGACGTTCATCGCCTACAACTACGCCGGTGATTCGGCTGAGACTTGGACATCCGGGTACACGACCATGCTTGGAGAGATGTGGTCTGTACTGGAACAGGGCATCAAACGCCCCGGTCAGGAGGCATCGCTTCTGATGCCCTTGGCCGATGCGCTTGAGTGGTTCACTGGCCCCGACCAAGAGGCGCTGGCGGCGGACGGGGAGCCACGTTGGATCGATACAGACCGCACGGACGGTTTGATTTCGATCTTTCCGATCCTGCCGGCGAACAGCGGAGACCCTCGTGTGGCCCAAGCGGCACAACGGTTGGCTGGGTTCAACAGTCTCTCGTCAGCAGGTGATGGATGGATTGCGGATGCTCGACATGAGTTAGCTGCTGGGCTTCCTGCCTATGCGCTTGCGATTGGCATGGAGTTGCACTGGTTGGATCTTGACGAGTATCGGGCGGCCGGCCGTGACCTGCTGATCGGTGCATACCGTGTGCTGGGTAGGGATGCCTTGGCCGAGATCGCTGCGGTTCATGCCGACTGGCGAGACCTGGCCGACGTCGAGGTACTGAAGCGCGCGTGACCGCATTTTGTCGTCATCGCTCACGCCACGCGAGCGGGGAGAGGGTGACTGCCACCTCCGCACAGCGGCTTACCTCGGGCTCACAAGCAACGAGCGCCGCAGCGGAATGACCAAGCGGGACCCTGCAACCGCCGTGGATTGCAAGGTCAAAGCCGCTTGTGAGAGGCGCGCCCGGCAGGATTCGAACCTGCGACCGACGGATTAGAAGTCCGTTGCTCTATCCGCTGAGCTACGAGCGCTGGCCTGCACATACTAGGCGGTCGTGCCGGATCTGTCGTCCGCGTCGTCTGCTGCGGCGTGCTCGACTGCTGCCTCGGCTGCTTCCAGGACCTTTGCCACGTCTGCCTGGTCCTCGGGTGCGGCCGGGACCTCGACCTCCGGAGTGCCGGGCGCCGGGAGGAAGGCGTCCGTCCAGCGGGCCAGCTCACGGAACACCTCGGTGCGTACCTCCTTGCCCGAGAGGGTCAGGTCGTGCATGCCGCCGTCGAAGCGGGCGATCGTCACGCGCGGGCCCAGGCCGGGTGACCAGCGAGTGATGTGATCCACGTCAAGGACCGCGTCGGTGACGCGTACGTCGTCGTGCCATTCCTTGCCGCGGAAGGTGCGGTCCGAGCAGGCGACGAAGATCGGGGCGTCGATTGTCAGGCCGGCGCGCAGCCGTTGCTGGCCGCGGCGGATCGCTTCCAGCCAGCCCATCGTGACCGGGAAGCCGGTGATCGGCTTCCAGCTGAGGTCGTAGCTCCACTCGCCGTGGTGCTCGTTGTGCAGGCTTTGGCCGTACAAGCCCAGAGAAGAGGTCGGCATCTTTCGGTACGGGGACCGGCCGTTGACCGCCAGGATCATCGACATCAGCGGCCGGCGCATGAACCACGGCATGTTGAAGTCGAAGAACGGGCTGTTCAGGAACAGGCCGTCGACCAGGCCCTGGCCGCTGCGCGAGTGCGCCCACAGCGAGGTGATCAGGCCGCCCGTCGAGTGGCCGGTGACCAGCAGCTGGTCGTGCCCGTCCTCCTCGCGGATGATCCGGGTCGCCTCGTCCAGCTCTGGGAAGTACTCGGTGAGGGTGCGGGTGAAGTTCGGCGTCTGGTGCGGCAGCAGGCTGCGGCCGTACTTGCGCAGGTCCAGCGCGTAGAAGTCCCAGCCTCGCTCGGCGAAGAAGTCGGCCAGATGGGTCTGGAAGAAGTAGTCGACGAAACCGTGGACGTGCAGCACGGCCCGCCGGGTCGGCTGTTCGGCCCGGCGCCGGACCAGGGTTGCCACGACCGGTCCTTCGTCGTCGCGGCCCAGGTCGATCGTGTGCCGCTCGTACGGCCATCCCAGAACATCGGTCTCCACGAACTCAGGCTACCCACCAGTACGCGGCGGCGCGCCGTAACAGATCGACCTCCGTATCGGCGCGTCGTCCACAATCCGGCGCTGTCCACAGGCCGCGACCGCAAGATCCCCGGGCCCGGCCCGGGAACGGCCAAGCTGGCCGCCGTCCGATGCGCTCGACGTCCTGAGGAGGAAACGTGAACGAGACCAACATCGTGATCGTCGGCAACGTGCTCACCGCGCCGGAATGGCGGCGCACCACCAATTCCCAGCAGCTCGTGGCGAACTTCCGGGTCGCCTCGAC
This sequence comes from Actinoplanes lutulentus, assembly GCF_003259845.1. Lineage (GTDB taxonomy): Bacteria > Actinomycetota > Actinomycetes > Mycobacteriales > Micromonosporaceae > Actinoplanes > Actinoplanes lutulentus. Next base: position 65,064 of record NZ_QLMJ01000003.1, on the reverse strand, counting down.
GGTCCGCCGGTACGACCGGGATGCCGCCCGCTGGGTCGACGGCAACACGATGCGCCTGCGGGTCACCGCCTGGCGCAAACTCGCCGAGGGGGTGGCGTCGTCGGTCCACGTCGGCGATCCGGTGATCGTCTACGGCCGGATCTTCACCCGTGACTGGGTGGACGAGGAGAAGAAGAACCGTGTCTCGTACGAAATGGAGGCCTTTGCCGTCGGTCACGACCTGAGCCGGGGCCGGGGCAAGTTCTACCGCAACAGGCCGGCGCCCTCGCTCGCCATGGTCGAGGACTCCGAGGACGAGGCGCAGGTGCTCGGTGAGCATTCGGTCACGCTGGACGGGGCTGAGGTGCCGGTGACGTACGGGGACGGCGTTCCCGACGAGGTGCCGCCCGGTTTCCTGGAGGTAGTGGCCGGACTGGCCGAACCCGAGGAGGACGAGACCGGCGACACGCCCGAGATCCCGCAGGTTCCGATGGACGAACCGCGGCGTGGCCGGCGCGGCGCCAAGCGCGAGCCGGTCGCGGCCTGAGGCATTCCCGGATAGCCGCCGCCCGGAGACTGTCTCCCGCTATCTCCGGCGCGGTGGCGCCCGGCGGCCTGGCCCGGTAGGGGTCACCGGGCCGGGCCGCCGGTTGCGGATTTACCTCATCGGAAAGCGGGCCGGTATGCCGACTTTGCCCACGTGGACATGTTCCGTCGATAGGGATGGGCCGATCGTGCCGACGCTTCCGCCCACGAGTCGGAGCGGCCCGAGTGGGTATCTGTCGCCTCGACCCGGCAAACTGGACGCGTGCTGTTGAAGGACATCCGCGCCATCGTGAGCGAAGCGGTGGTGCTCGCGCCGGAGGACCCGGCCGCCGAGAACGCGAACACCAACTGGTTCGGTGCGCCGCCACACGAGCGCATCAGCCTGTCAGCGGACGAGGTCGTCGCCACGTTCGAGGAGACGGCTTTCGTGCTGCGTGAACAGATCGCCGGTGCCGGGCATCAGGGCTCCGCGACGTTCTACGTCTGGCACGACGCCATCGCCGGGCAACTGCGGTGCTCGGCCGGGACGTGCAAGGCGAACGATTTGCCGTTCGATACGCCGTACCAGGTGACCGACGATCTGCGGGCCATCGTCGTCGAGTTCCTCGAGGACCGTGCGCCCGGCTCGATCGTGTGGGGAGAGCTGGAGCCGGTGCCGTTCCCCGAGGGACCGGAGGAGGCGTCCGGGCTGGCCGTGTGGGCGTTCGATCTGACGCCGTTCGGCCGGTGACCTCCGCTGACGCTGCCGGGCTGATCGCCGGTTACCTGCTCGACGCGGCGGTCGGCGATCCACGGCGGTTCCACCCGGTCGCCGGGTTCGGGACCGCCGCGGGGGCGCTGGAGCGGCGGATTTATCGGCCTGGCCGTGCTGCCGGGGCGCTGTACACGGCGGTGGCGGTCGGTGTGCCGGTGCTTGCCGGGTACGCCGCCTCGCGGGCCACTCGTGGACGGCCGGTGGCCCGGTTCGTGGTCACGGCCGCTGCGACGTGGACGGTGCTCGGTGCGCGTACCCTGCGGCGCGAAAGTCGCGCGATGGGCCGGCACCTGACCGAAAATGACATGCCTGCCGCTCGTGACCGGCTCAGCCATCTGTGCGGCCGGGATCCGTCGGCGCTGGACGAGCCGGAGCTCGCCCGCGCGACCGTCGAGTCCGTCGCCGAGAACACGTCGGACGCCGTCGTGGCGCCGCTCTTCTGGGGCGCGCTGCTCGGGCCGGCCGGCCTGCTCGGTTACCGGGCCGCCAACACGCTCGACGCGATGGTCGGCCACCGGTCGGAGCGTTACGCGCGTTTCGGTACGCCGGCGGCCCGGCTCGACGACCTGCTGAACCTGGTGCCGTCCCGGCTGACCGGCCTGCTCACGATCGCGGTGGCGCCGATCGCCGGCGGTTCGCCCCGGGAGACGCTGCGGGTCTGGCGACGGGACCGCAACGATCACCCGTCGCCGAACGCCGGCCAGTGCGAGTCGGCGATGGCCGGCGCGCTCGGTGTCCGGCTGGGTGGACGAAACGTCTATTTCGGTCGGAGCGAGACCCGGCCGTTCCTCGGCGACGGCCCCCGACCGGGAGCCGCGCACCTGCGCCGGGCAGCCCGGGTGTCCGGCGCGGTGGGCGCGGCAGCGGTGGCCCTGGCAGCCGCGACCGCCCTTTTCAGAGGGCGACGATGCTGATCGCCGGCACCACATCGGACGCGGGAAAAACCGTTGTCACGGCCGGGATCTGTCGCTGGCTGCATCGCAGCGGGGTCCGGGTGGCACCGTTCAAGGCGCAGAACATGTCGAACAATTCGGTGGTTGTTCTGGGGCCGGACGGGCGGGCCGGTGAGATCGGGCGGGCGCAGGCCATGCAGGCGGCGGCGTGTGGGGTCGAGCCTGATCTGCGGTTCAACCCGGTGTTGCTGAAGCCGGGCAGCGACCGGTCCAGCCAGGTGATTCTCATGGGCGAGGCCGTCGACACGGCAACTGCCCGTAACTATCGGTCGATGAAGCCACGGCTTGCCGAGACCGCTTACGCGGCCCTGGCCGAGCTGCGGAGCGAATATGACGCGGTGATCTGTGAGGGCGCCGGCAGCCCCGCGGAAATCAATCTGCGGGACGGCGATTTCGTCAACATGGGGCTGGCGCGCCGATTCGGCATGCCCGCCCTGGTCGTCGGTGACATCGACCGCGGTGGGGTGTTCGCCGCGTTCTTCGGGACCCTCGCGCTGCTTTCCCGCGAGGATCAGGAGCTGGTCGCCGGCTTCGTGGTCAACAAATTCCGGGGCGATCTGGGGCTGCTCCAGCCGGGCCTTGACATGATCACCGAAGTGACCGGGCGGCCGGTGCACGGTGTGCTCCCGTTCCACGCCGACGTCTGGCTGGACGCGGAGGATTCGCTGGCTTATGGGCGGATTCTCGGCCGTCCGGGTCCGCCGCGCGGCACCGAGTGGCTGCGTGTCGCGGTGGTCCGGCTGCCGCGTGTCTCGAACGCCACCGACGCCGAGGCGCTCGCCGCCGAACCGGGTGTGCAGGTGCGGCTCACGACCGAGCCGGCCGAGATCGCCGATGCCGACCTGGTGGTGCTTCCCGGGTCGAAGGCGACCGTGAGTGATCTGGCCTGGCTGCGCGAGAAGGGCCTGGCCGACGCTGTCCGCGCACACGCCACCGCCGGAAAACCGCTGCTCGGCATCTGTGGCGGATTCCAGATGCTCGGCGAGCGGATCCACGACGAGGTGGAGAGCGGACGCGGCTCGGTGTCCGGTCTTGGACTGCTGCCGGTCGAGGTCACGTTCGCGGCGCGCAAGACCCTCGGACGTTCGTCGGGCGCCGGCTTAGGTGCGCCGGCGCGCGGTTACGAGATTCATCATGGGTACGTCTCATCGGGCACCCCGGAACCGTTCCTGCACTATGACGACGGCCGTCCGGAAGGTGCCGTGTCCGGAAATGTTCATGGCACGCACTGGCACGGGGCGTTCGAGTCGGACGAGTTCCGGCGGCGGTTCCTGACCCGGGCGGCGTCGCAGGCCGGCCGGCACGGGTTCACTGTCGCGCCGGACACCAGGTATGCGGCGATCCGCGAGCGCGCCCTGGACGTGCTCGGCGACCTGGTCGAGGAGCACCTGGACACCGGAGCACTGCTGCGGCTGATCGAGAAGGGCGCACCGCCCGGATTGCCGTTCGTGCCACCCGGAGCGCCCGGAGCCCCGTAGGGGTTCGTCCCTGACGACAGCGGTTGCGTTCCGCGCGTACGTTGGTCCCACGCAGCCATGACTGCCGCGTGGGCGGCGGGGATCGGGGTGAGGATCGATGACGACTTCCGACGACGCGACCCAGCCGGTGCGGCGACGGGTGACCCTGACCGGCATCAGTTCGCGTGCCTGGGAGCATCCGGCCGATCGCGGAGCGCTCTCCGCTCTGCGCGAGTTGCGCGGCTTCGACGACGTCGTGAAGACGTTCTTCGGCATGTGGAACGAGCGGGGTTTCCGGCTCACGTTCCTGGCCGGTTCGATCCGCGTCGACCATCGGCAGTACCCACGGGTCTACCAGCGCTTCACCGAGGCCGCGGCCACCCTCGACGTGCCCGACCTGCCGGAGCTCTACGTCACCCAGAACCCGATCATCAACGGTCAGGCGATCGGCCTGGACAAGCCGTTCATCGTGATCACCACGGGTGCGGTGGAGAAACTCGACGACGACGAGCTGCGCGCCCTGCTCGGGCACGAGCTGGGCCACGTGCGCAGCGGCCACGCCGTCTACAAGACCATCATGTCGATCCTGACCAGCTGGGCGGCGAACATCAGCTGGATCCCGGTCGGCGCGATCGCGCTCCGGGCGATCATCGCGGCGATGCTGGAGTGGTGGCGCAAGGCGGAGCTTTCCGCCGACCGGGCCGGTCTGCTCGCCGGTCAGGACCCGGCCGCCTCGCTGCGCCTGCTGATGAAACTGGCCGGTGGCGGCGACCTGTCGCAGATCGACACCGCGGCGTTCCTGGAGCAGGCCGGGGAGTACGAAGGCGGCGGTGACCTGCGGGACAGCGTCCACAAGATCGGCATCACCGCGTGGAGCACCCACCCGGTGCCGGTCGCTCGCGCGGCCGAGCTGCGCAAGTGGGTCGACTCGGGCGAGTACTCGCAGATCCTCGCCGGCGACTACCCGCGCCGCGACGACGACGGTTCCTCGTCGGTCTCCGAGGATGTGAAAGCGGCTGCTTCGGCGTACAAAAAAGATTTTTCCGACTCGCAGGACCCGCTGGTCGGGCTGTTGCGCCGGGTCGGCGGTGGGGCGTCGGACATGGCCGGCGCGGCTGCCGGCCGGGCGATGAACTGGGCGAGCGACGCGCGGCGGCGCGGTCAGGGCGACAACGGTGGTGAGGGCGCGCCGCAGAACTGATCGGGCCTACGATCGGCGGCATGAGCCTGAGTGAATCCGATCTGCGCGCCGCGATCCGGCGCGAGTTGCCCGGCGTCCGTGCCGACCTGGAACGGTTGGTTCGGATCCCGGGCATCGCCTTTGAAGGTTTCGATCACGCGCACGTCGAGCGGTCCGCCGAAGCGGTCGCCGAGCTGTTGCGCGGGTGTGGGCTCGACACCGAGATCGTGCGGCACGGCGGCCAGCCGGCCGTGATCGGGCGCAAGGCCGCCCCGGCCGGCGCACCGACCGTGTTGCTGTACGCGCACCACGACGTCCAGCCGGCCGGTGACCCCGCGCTGTGGACGAGCGACCCGTTCGAGCCGGTGGAACGCGACGGCCGGCTGTACGGCCGGGGCGCCGCCGACGACAAGGCCGGCGTGATGGCGCACGTCGCCGCACTGCGCGCGTTCGGCGACCAGCTGCCGGTCGGTGTGGTCGTCTTCGTCGAGGGCGAGGAGGAGTACGGCTCCGACTCCCTCGACACGATCATCCACGAGCACCTGGAAGAGCTGCGGTCCGACGTGATCGTGATCGCCGACTCCGGCAACTGGGACATCGGGCAGCCCGCGCTGACCACCTCTCTGCGCGGTCTGGTCAACCTGTTCGCCGAGGTCAGGGTGTTGAAAAGCGCCGTGCACAGCGGCATGTTCGGCGGCCCGGTCCCGGACGCGCTGATCACCCTGGCCCGGCTGCTGGCGACGCTGCACGACGACTCCGGCGAGGTCGCGGTCGACGGCCTGGTTGGCCGGGAGGGCGCCAGCGTGGATTACCCGGCGGACCGCTTCCGTCACGAGGCCGGGATGCTCGACGGCGTCGAGTTCATCGGCAAGGGCACCATCACCGACCGGATCTGGACGAAGCCGGCCATCGCGGTGCTCGGCATCGACGCCCCGCGCACGCTGGAGGCGGCGAACGCGCTGCAGCCGTCGGCGCGGGCGAAGATCAGCGTGCGGCTGGCGCCGGGTGAGGACCCGGCATCGGCGTTCAAGGCCATCAGTGCCCACTTGGAGCGGAATGTTCCGTGGGGGGCCTCGTTGAAGGTCGAGCTGGAAAGCGACGGCTCGCCCTGCGTCATCGATGCGACCGGTCCGGCGTACGACGCGGCCCGGGCGGCATTCCGTGACGCCTGGGACGGCACCGAGCCGGTCGACATGGGTGTCGGCGGCTCGATCCCGTTCATCGCCACGTTCCAGGAGCTCTTCCCGGACGCGGCGATTCTCGTGACCGGCGTGGAGGACCCGCACTCGAGTGCCCACGGACCGGACGAGAGCCTGCACCTCGGTGAGTTCGAGCGTGTCTGCGTCGCCGAGGCGCTGCTGCTCAAGAACGTCGCGGAGAGCCTGACGAAGTAATGGAGCGGGGTGGCCGATGGCCGAGTTGTCGTGCGAGGTCCTGGTGGTGGGCGCCGGTCCGACCGGTTTGATGCTCGCCAACTGGCTGACGCGCCTGGGCGTGGACGTGATCGTCACGGACACGAAGGACGGGCCGACCCGGGAGTCCCGGGCGCTCGTCGTACAGGCACGGAGTCTGGAGATATACGACCAACTCGGCATCGGCGACCACGTGCTGGAAGCGGCCCGGCGGGCTGAGGCGTTCGCGCCGGGTTTCGGCCCGCGCGCGTTCGGCCGGGTTCCGCTCGGGCCGCTCGGGTTGAAGGTGACCCCGTACCCGTTCATCGAGATCCTCGAACAGAGCCGCAACGAGGAGATCCTTTACGACAACCTGCGCAAACTCGGCGGTGAGGTGCACTGGGAGAACCCGGTCACCGCTGTCGTGCAGACCGAGCAGGGGATCTCGGCGAAGATCGGCAACGACACGGTCAGCGCGCGGTTCTGCGTCGGGTGCGACGGGGCGAACTCGGTGGTCCGCCGGGCTCGCCGGATCGGTTTCGACGGGGTCACCAACCCGCACCGGTTCTTCGTCCTGGACGCTGCCGGCGTCAGCGGCCTTCAGGAAAGGGCGATCAACGCCCGGCCGAACGGCACGGATTTCATGGTGGCGTTCCCGATGCGGGGCGACGGCAACTGGCGGCTGATCGGGGCGGTGCGCGACGGCGACCTCGACGAGGACGACGCCCGCGACCGGTTGAGCCGGATATTCAATGTTAAATACGAAAAATCGCGGTGGTTCGCCACGTACAAGGTGCATCACCGGGTTGCCGCCGCCTTCCGGGACGGGCCGTTCTTCCTGGCCGGGGACGCTGCCCACGTGCATTCGCCGATCGGCGGGCAGGGGATGAACACCGGCCTGCAGGACGCGCACAACCTCGCCTTCAAGCTCGCCGACGTGCTGCGCGGCAAGGCCAAGGACACCTGGCTCGATCGGTACGAGGCCGAGCGCCGCCCGGTGGCCCGCAAGCTCGTCGCCACCACGGACCGTCTCTTCGGGCTGATCACGTCCAGCCGGCTTCCCGCGCGTACCCTGCGGCGTCTCGCCGTGCCCCTGATCGCGCCGATCGGTGTTCGGCTGCTGCCGCGCTCGTCGACCGGGACGCGGTTGTTCCAATACGTGTCGCAGACGCGGATCCACTATCGGGGGACTTCGTCCGAGGGCCGCCGCGACCCGGTGGTGGGTCGCCGGCTGCCGTGGAGCGGCGACAACTACGCCGTGCTGCGCGCCGCCGAGTGGCAGGTGCACGCCTACGGTGGAGTGACCGCCGAAGAGGTGCCTGACCTGGGCATATCCGTGCATCTCTTCCCCGCTGCGCCGGGCACGGCGCTGCGCCCCGGCCTGCTCTATCTGGTACGCCCGGACGGCTTCGTAGCGGCCCGTTCCGAACCCGCCGAAGCGGAGCTGCGGTTCCGCTACGCCCTGGCGCGGTGACTTAAATCGACCTTTGGTGCGGCGATCAATCCTGTTAGGATTCGAACATGCGTTCGATTGTTGCGCCTGCGCCGACCAGCCGCGGGGTCCGGGCTCTGCCCGCCGGCCCGCGGGACACGCTCGCTCGCCTCCGGACCCGCGATCGGATCGAGTCGATCGCCCGGCTTCGTGCCGCCGCCAGCGCCCTGGGAGACGTCGACGTCTCCGGGTGGGACGACGACACGCTCCACGACCATCTCGAGGATCTCTCCAAGGTGCTCTGCGCGCTCGACACCGAGCTGAGCAGGGTCGCCGACGCGGTGCGGGCCCGAGGCTTCCGAGTCGCCGAGCCCAAAGCGGCGTGACCCAGCGCTGAAAACAGCGTGACCGTCGCGCTGAAAACAGCGCGACCCCAGCGCCGAAACAGCGTGACCCTGCCAGGATGGGACTCGTGCGGTTTCTCGACATAGCTGCCACCTCGGCCGCCGTCAGCTCGACCTCCGGCCGGAAAGCCAAGATCGAGCTGCTGGCTGATGCGCTGCGCCGCCTCGAGCCGGGGGAGATCACGGCCGGTGCGGCGTTCCTCGCCGGTGAGCTGCGTCAGCGGCAGACCGGCGTCGGTTATGCGAGCCTGCGTGATCTGCCACCACCCGCGGCCGAGCCCACGCTGAGCGTCGCCGCGGTCGACGCCGCGATCGCCGAGATCTCGGTGGTCGCCGGTGCCGGATCGCAGGCCCGGCGTCGTGATCTGGTCGGCGCGCTCTTCGGCGCGGCCACCGCCGACGAGCAGCGGCTGCTCGTCGGGCTGTTCGGCGGCGAGTTGCGGCAGGGCGCGCAGGCCGGGCTGCTGGCCGACGCGATCGCCGCGGCCGCGGAGGTTCCCAAGACCGCGGTGCGCCGGGCTCTGCTGCTCTGCGGCGACCTCAAACAGGTCGCGTCCGCGGCGCTGACCGGGGGAGCGGCCGCCCTCGCCGAGATCCATCTGCGGGTCGGCACCCCGCTGAGCCCGATGCTGGCGAGCAGCGCGCCCGACGTCGGCGCCGCCCTGCTCGCCACCGGCACGCCGGTCGTCGTGGACACCAAGCTCGACGGCATCCGCATCCAGGTGCACCGATCCGGCGATGACGTGGCGGTCTTCTCGCGCAGCCTCGACGACATCACCGCCCGGCTGCCCGACGTGGTCGAGGCCGTCCGGGCGCTGCCAGTGCGTGAGGCGGTGCTCGACGGCGAGGCGATGGCGCTCGGCCCGGACGGCAGGCCCCGGCCGTTCCAGGAGACGGTGACGCGTGGGGTGACCCTGATGCCGTACTTCTTCGACCTTCTGCACCTGGACGGGACGGACCTGCTCGACGAGCCGGGCCGGGTCCGCTGGGCGGCACTCGCCGACGCGCTTCCGGGTGAGCTGCTCGTCGGCCGGTCCACGGCCGAGACCGAGGAGCAGGCCGCGGCCGTCTTCGCCGCCGCGCTCGCCGCCGGCCAGGAGGGCGTGGTGGTCAAATCACCCGAGGCTGCCTACGACGTCGGCCGCCGCGGCGCCGCCTGGGTCAAGGTGAAACCCCGGCACACCCTTGACCTGGTGGTTCTTGCCGTTGAGTGGGGGCATGGGCGCCGCCGTGGCTGGCTGTCCAACCTGCATCTCGGTGCGCGTGACCCGCAGACCGGCGAGTTCGTGATGCTCGGCAAGACCTTCAAGGGGCTGACCGACGAGCTGCTGCGCTGGCAGACCGAGCGGTTCAAGGAGCTGGCCGTCTCCGACGACGGCTGGGTCGTGCGGGTCCGGCCGGAGCAGGTGGTCGAGATCGCGTTCGACGGCGTGCAGACCTCGCCGCGGTACCCGGGCGGGGTCGCGCTGCGGTTCGCGCGGGTGCTGCGTTACCGCGACGACAAACCGGCGTCGGAGGCCGACACGATCGATGCCGTCAGAGGGCTGCGAGACTCCGGACATAGTTGACCTGCTGGTTGATCACGGCGGCGTCGGACTCCTGGTGGATCTTGACGCGAGCGACGTACTGCCGGGTGCCGCTCATCACCGTGACGTGGACGGTGCCCTGCGGGACCGTCTCCTTGTAAAGCAGGAGCAGCAGGCTCAGACCGGCAGTCAGGCAGATGCCGATGAAAGCGAAGAGTTTCGCCCACGTCGGGGTGCGCCGCTGCCCGTACCAATGATCGGTGACCTGCCAATGCGACCCGGCCAGCGGGAAATCGCCGACAGGCGTGCGCACCAGCGAGGACGTGACCTCGATCTCAGCGATCTGGACGATCACCGGGCCCGCTGCCGTCGGTGACACCGCACTCGGCGGCGGGGAATCCGTGCCCCAGGGGTCTCCCGGCGGGAAGGTCATGCCGCGAGATTAATCCCCGGCGCCGGGCGCCGCGAGATCCCGTTCCTTCTCTTTCCGTTTCAGATCAGCCGCTTCGACCCGGTCCAGCGGGCGTTGCCCGCTTGCGCCCTTCTTGGGTACGCGCGGAGCCTGGTTGTCCCGAGGCTGGTTGTCCGGAGTATTGAGACCGTGCGCCTCCCGGCGGGCCTGCCACCCGTAAAGGAACAGGGCCATCACGGCGAACAGCCACCACTGGACCGCGTAACCGCCGTTCTGCCACGAGTCCTCGTGCGAGATCGGAACCTGCACGAAGGCCGGATCGGCGGCCGGGGTCTGCTCGTTCAGCAGGACGTAGGCGCCGTAGACCGGGAACGGCAGCTCCTGCGCGAGACGCGGGACACTCAGCCGGCGGGTGTCCAACCGGCCGTCCCGGCGCTCCACCGCGGCAGGTCGGCTTTCCGACAGGTGAATCTGGCCGACGACTGTCACCCGTCCACTGGGCGCGGCCGGGACCTCGGGCGCGGCGAGCGCGCCGGTGTCCCCGGCGGGCACCCAGCCCCGGTCGACGAGGACCGCCGTGCCGTCGTCCAGCACCAGCGGGGTGACGATCTCGAAGCCCACCTCGCTGCCGACCGTCCGGCCGCGGGCCTGGATCTCGTAACTGGCGTCGTATCGACCGGTGAGGGTCACCTTTGTCCAGGCCAGAGACTTGCCCGGGGCGGCGCCCGGAGTGCCGGCGGCCGTCGGCGCGGTGAGGATCGACGTGAACGGAACGGCTTGCACCGAGCTCGCGGAATCGATCCGTTCATTGATGTCGGTGCGCTCGTGGTACCGCCGCAGCTGCCAGTTGCCGAGCATCACCATGACCACCGCAGCGACGACGGTCAGCGCGAAAGCAGCAAGCCAGCGAGGTGTCAGCAGGAACCGGTACACCCCCAGAGGCTACCTGGCGCGACAGTAACGCCCGCCGCAGCCAGGTAGTCTGCGACATCCGGCAGTCGTTATCACGCGGCTGCCGATAGCGGAATCCTCGGGGGAGATATTGATCACCCAGCCTCGTCTGGTCGTGAGCGCGCCGTCGTCGGGCCACGGCAAGACAGCCATCGCTGTCGGGCTGCTCGCCGCCATCGCGGCGCGTGGCATCCCGACGGCTGGCTTCAAGGTCGGACCGGATCACACCGATGCGGCGTACCTCGGTCTGGCAGCCGGCCGCCCCGGCCGCAACCTTGACCCACGCCTGGTCGGTGCCCAGCGTGTCGCGCCGCTTTTCGCGCATGGCGCGGCCGGCACCCAGCTCGCCGTCGTCGAGGGTGCCATGGGCCTCTTCGACAGCCTCACCGGTCAGCCCGAGGTGGACGGCACCGCGGCCGTCGCGGCAGCGCTGCGCGCCCCCGTCGTGCTCGTGGTGGATGTCGCCGCGATGGGCCACTCGCTCGCCGCGCTGGTCCACGGGTTCCGCATGTTCGACGAGATGGTCCACCTCAACGGGGTGATTCTGAACAGGGTGGCCTCCGCCCGCCACGAGCAGATGCTGCGCAGCGCCATGGACGACATCGGCATGCCGGTGCTCGGCGCGCTGCACCGCGGCGAGCTGCCCAACGTTCTGCCGGCCCGGGCGCACGGCCTGGTGCCGGTCGCGCACCGCACCGTCGAGGCCGGCCGGGCGGTCCGCCGTCTCGGCGAAGCCGTCGCCACCATGCTCGACATCGAGCGGCTGATGGCCCTCGCCGCGTCCGCACCGCCGCTCCCCGGCCCGATCTGGACGCCGTCCGAGGCGGCCGGCGAGGCCGGCGACCAGCGCCCGATCATCGCCCTGGCCGGTGGACAGGGCGCGCCTTATACGTACGTGGAGACCGCCGAACTGCTCGCCGCCGCCGGCGCCGACGTCGCGGTGGTCGACCCGCTGCGCGACGAGGCGCTCCCGCCGGGTACGCGTGCCCTGGTGGTGGGCGCGGGCCTGCCCGAGGGGTACGCCGAGGAGCTCTCCGCCAACCACCGGCTCAGCGCGGTCGTCGCCCAGTTCGCCCGCGAGGGCTGGCCGGTCGTGGCCGAGGGCATCGCGTTCCCGTGGCTCACCCGCGAGCTGGACGGGCGGCAGATGTGCGGTGTGCTGGACGCCGCGGCGACCACCGCCGAGCAGACCGTCGCCGGTTACCGCGAGGCGACCGCGCCGAGCACCTCCGTGCTCGCTCCGGCCGGCGCGCGCATCACCGGTTACAAGCAGCACCGCGCGATCGTCACCCCGCGCGCGGGCTCGACGCCGGCCTGGACCTGGTCCGGCGGCAACCCCGAGGGCTTCGTGTGGCGTCAGGTGCACGCCTCGCAGCTGGGCCTGCACTGGGCCGCGGCGCCGGAGATCGCCAAGCGCCTGGTGGCGGCGGCCCTGGCGGGCCCGGGGCAGTCGCCCGGCTCGTCCGGTTCGCCGAGTTCCGGGCACGGTGCGCCGGGTTCCGGGCACGGTGCGCCGGGTTCCGGGCACGGTGCGCCGGGTTCCGGGCACGGTGCGCCGGGTTCCGGGCACGGTGCGCCGGGTTCCGGGCAGGGGATGTCCGGGCCTGGCATGCAGCAGCCCGCGATGCAGCCGCAGCCTCCGGTCATGGTGCCGCAGCCTCCGGTGATGCAGCCGCCTGCGATGACGCCGGCCGGGATGGCGGGCGCCGGCATGGCAGGCGCCGGCATGGCGACGGCCAATCTCGGGCCGCAGGGCCAGCGGGACCATCGTGACCAGCAGTTCGCGGGCGGACCCGGGAATGGGCAGGGAAGCGGGCCTGGGAACGGGCCGACCGGTCCGGTGCCGATGCCGGCGAGTTCGGTGCCCATGCAGGCGGGTTCCCCGGCGATGCGTCAGCAGGGCCCTGGACCGGTAACTCAGCACAGCCCGGGACCGATCATGCACGGCGCCCCGATGCCGCCGAACGGCATGTCTCCGAACGGCATGCCGCCCAATGGAATGCCGCCGGGCGGGATTCCGATGATGCCGCCGATGCCGAGCCCTGGTTCCGGTCCGGGAATGCCCGGGCCGGGAATGCCGGGCCCGGAGATTCCGCTGATGCCCGGCCCTCGATCCGGTCCGGGGATGCAGGCTCCGGGGATGCCGGGATCCGGAGCGGGTCTCGGGATGCAGTCCGGCCCCGGGATGCAGTCCGGCCCCGGTCCGGGGATGCCGCCGCCCAACCAGGGCCCGGCCAAACCGCCGAACCAGGGCCAGTCCGCCAACCCGGAGAACCGGCCGACCGCGGACATCCCGATTCACTCCTGAGTGGCCGGTGACCAGCCACGAAAGCCGGAAACAACCCTGCGTGCGAAAGCAGATGGCAGCACCCGGAAGTTGTCGTACCCCCCTCGTACGGTGAGGCATACGACAACCGAAGGAGGGCATCGTGGCCGATCGTGTGCCGCTGGACTTCGATCCGCCGGTTCGTCAGATCAGGGCTCTGCTGCTCGGCGTCGACGAGAGAGACCTGACCACGCCGACTCCCTGCCCGGGCTGGCCGGTCGCCGCGTTGCTGGACCATCTGATGGGCCTGGCCTACGCGTTCACCCAGGGCGCCCGCAAGCGCTCCGACATCGGCGCCGGCGGCCCTCCGCCTGAGCCGTCGGCCGAGCACCTGTCCCGCCACTGGCGCAGCCGCCTCCCGGTGGTCCTCGAGGAGCTGGCCATGGCGTGGAAAGATCCGTCAGCCTGGACCGGCACGGCCACCGTGGGCGGGGTGACCCTCCCGGCCACTGACATGGGCATCTTCGCGATGAACGAGTTGATCATGCACGGCTGGGACCTGGCCCGGGCGACCGACCAGGATTACGCGGCCGACCCGCGCACCCTGGAAATGCTGATCGAGTTCCTCTCCCAGAGCCCGGCCGAGGGCACTCCGGGCCTGTTCGGTCCGGCACTGCCGACCGGCCCCGGCGACGACCCGCTGCGCCAGGCCCTGGGCCTGGCCGGCCGCGACCCCACCTGGCACCCACCCCGCCGCAGGTGAGGTCGCATCCGGCCGGCTTTACCAGGTCAGTTTTTCGGTGGGTGGGGTGAATTTCTTCTTGGGTTCGCCCTTGAGGGCGTCCCGCAGGGTTTGCGCGACGGTGAATTTCGAAATCGTTCCCCGGCTGGTGCCCACCACGTGCTCCGGGTTGTCCGGGTCGGCGACGAAGGCCGAGGCCGCCAGCTGAGGGGTGTAACCGCTGAACCACGCCGTCTTGTTGCCGTCCGTCGTGCCGCTCTTGCCGGCTACCGGGCGGCCCAGCGTGGCGTGCACCATCTCGGATGTTCCCCAGCCGCCGCAGCTGCCGCGCGCCGAGCCGTAACCCGTCACGCACCTGGCGGCGTCGGTGGCGGCGCGGGCCACGTTGACGCTGAGCTCCCGGTGGCAGCGCGGCGCGGCGACCAGTTTGCCGGCGTGGACGGCGTGCGAGCCGTCCGGGTTGCGGATCGACATCACTGGCAGCGGCTCGCAGTACTTGCCTTCGGCGGCGAGGGTGGCGAAGACGTTCGCCATCTCCACCGGGGTGGCGTCGCTGACGCCGAGGGTGAAGGCGCCCCAGCCGTTCGCGTGGTCCGGGGTGGCGAGCTGCTTGTCCACCTCGGTACGCCACCGCAGGCCGAGTCGTTCCGCCATCTTGACCGCCTTCGCCGCGCCGACCCGCTGTTCGAGCTGCACGAAGTACGTGTTGACGGACTTGCCGAAGCCGCTCCACATGTTCTGCCGGCCGGTCATCGACTTGCTGGAGTTCTTCGGGCACCAGTGTGTGCCGCAGGTGGCCGGCCCGGGCGCGGTGATGTACTGCGAGTAGAAGCGCTCCGGCGAGTAGTACGACGTCGACAGCGGCATCCCGGCTTCCAGCGCCGCCAGCACCGTGAAGATCTTGAAGGTGGACCCGGCCTGGTAACCGGCCATGTTGCCGCCGCCGAGCAGTGGGTTCACGGTGTTCGGGTAATTGCCCTTGGTGCCGCTCTCGGTACGCCAGTCGCTGTGCCGCCCGTTGCCCTTCTGGTCGAGCGAGTACCGCCGGTTCACCGCCATGCTGAGCACTCGTCCGGTGCCGGGCTGGATGACGACCTGCCCGTGCGCGAACGGGCTGCCGCGCTTCTCCTTCTTCAGGACGTGCTCCATGGCGTACCCCTGGATCTTGGGGTCGATGGTGGTGACCACCCGGTATCCGCCGCGGCGCAGATTCTCCTCGCGCTCCTGGGTGTTGCGGCCGAAGGCCGGCTGCTCACGCCACCAGCTCTTGAAGTAGTCGCAGAAGAAGCCCCAGTCGTTGTGCTTGCGCGCGATCGACACGCAGTCGTTCGGCGGTGCCGTCAGCTTCAGTTTGATCTTCGCCCGCTTGGCGGAGACGGCCTGTTCGCTGGTGATCGAGCCCATCTTGAGCATCTGGTCGATGACGTAGTTCCGGCGCTGCTTGGCCGCCCGCTGGTCCTTGGTCGCCGGGTCGTACGCCGAAGGCGCCTTGACCAGCCCGGCGAGCAGCGCGGCCTCGGTGAGGGTGAGGTTCTTCGGCGGTTTCGAGAAGAACACCTGGGAGGCCGCGAAGATCCCGTACGCGCGATGGCCGAAGTACGCGGCGTTCAGATATCGCTCCAGGATCTGCCCTTTGCCGAGGCGCTGTTCGACCTCGATGGCGAGCCGCATCTCCCGCAGTTTCCGGGCGGCGGTCTGCTCGGTGGCTTCGAGGGCTTCCTTCGGCGTCCGCGCGCTGTCCCGCAGGGCCATCCGGACGTACTGCATGGTCAGCGTGGACGCGCCCTGGGAGACGCCGCCGGCCTTCTGGTTGGCGACGAACGCGCGGGCCACGCCTTTCGCGTCGACACCGTTGTGCTCGTAGAAGCGGGAGTCCTCGGAGGCGACGATCGCCTTCGTGATGTACGGCGACATCTGCTTCAGTGCGGTCTGCTTGCGATGCTCCTCGTAGAACATGGTGAGCAGGGTTTTGCCGTCGTTGGCGTACACGTACGTGGTCTGCGCGGACGGTACCTCGGTGAGCTCTTCCGGCATGGCCTGTAACGCGTCGGTGCCGGCCTTGACCCCCATCCCGGCAAGTGCTGCCAGGGGATAGGAGAGGCCGGAGATGACCAGGCCTGAGATCAGCCCGGCTCGGATCAGGAGGGCGACTCTTCCGGCTACGGTGAGGCGTCGGCTCGTCACCCCTTGACGGTAGGACAAAAGGGTTCATGTTCCCCCGGAACGGCAGAAGTCAGGCGTGAAAAGGCCGGGGAATGAGGCGGCGGACCCACATCCGGCATGCTGGGGCCATGACCTTCGATCTTGATCATCACGGCGACGCCGAAGTGGGCGCGGGCCTGATCGATCTTGCGGTCAACGTGCGGCGCCAGCCCATGCCCGCCTGGCTGGCGGAGCCGATCGCGGCGTCACTGGGCGCGCTGGCCGCGTACCCGGATGCCCGGCCCGCGACCGAGGCGGTCGCCGCGCGGCACCGCCGCGATCCGGCGGAGGTCCTGCTCACCGCCGGCGCCGCCCAGGCGTTCGTGCTGCTCGCGCAGGCGCTGCGCGGCGCGCGCCGACCGGTCGTGGTGCATCCGCAGTTCACCGAGCCGGAGGCCGCGCTGATCAACGCCGGCCACCGGGTCGACCGGGTGCTGCTGCGGGCCGAGGACGGGTTCCGGCTTGACCCGGCGCTGGTGCCGGAGGACTCCGACCTGGTCTTCGTCGGTAACCCCACCAACCCGACGTCGGTGCTGCACCCGGCTGCCGACGTGGCGAAACTGGCCCGTCCGGGGCGGGTCCTGGTGGTCGACGAGGCGTTCGCCGACACGACCCATAGCCCGGGAAACAAAAAAGAGCCGGAATCGCTCGCCGAACGAAATGATCTGCCCGGCCTCGTGGTCCTGCGCAGCTTGACCAAGACGTGGGGCCTGGCCGGCCTGCGGATCGGTTATCTGCTCGGGCCGGCGGATCTGCTGCCAAAACTAGCGAGAGCCCAACCTCTCTGGGCGGTCTCCACCCCGGCGCTGGCAGCGGCCACCGCCTGCGCCTCGCCGGTTGCGGTCGCTGCCGAACGGGAGATCGCCGCGGAGATGGCGAGGGAACGTGCCCACCTGGTGGACAGGCTGCGGCACGTGCCGAGCGTCACGGTTGCCGGGAACCCGGCGAGCGCGTTCGTCGCGATCAGCCTTCCCGGTGCCGACCAGATCCGCCGTGACCTGCGCGAACGTGGTTATGCCGTGCGCCGGGGCGACACCTTCCCGGGGCTGGGCACCGACTGGCTGCGGATTGCGGTGCGCGACACTGCCATCACTGACGGATTCGTGCAGACTCTGACCGACCTGATCGAGGAGCGATCGTGACGCTGGAGACCACCCTGGCAGCCATCCGGCCCGCCGACGAGCAGGCCATGAACGCCGCCCGGGAGCTGCAGGCCCGGCTGACCAAACCGGCCGGCTCGCTGGGCGCCCTGGAAGAGCTGTCGGTACGCCTGGCCGGCCTGGCCGGAGTGTGCCCGCCGCCGCTGCCGGCGCCGGCCACGGTCGCGGTCTTCGCCGGCGACCACGGGGTGCACGCCCAGGGCGTGACGCCGTGGCCGCAGGAGGTCACCGCGCAGATGGTGGCGAACTTCGTGGCCGGCGGCGCCGTGGTGAACGCGTTCGCCCGGCAGGCCGGCGCGGACGTCATGGTGATCGACGTGGGTGTCGGGATCCCGCTGCACGGCGGCTCGAACCTGCTGGACGTGAACGTGCGCCGCGGCACCCGGGACATGACCGCCGAGCCCGCGCTGACCCGCGAAGAAGCACAGGCAGCCGTCGAGATCGGCATCGCGGTCGCCGCCCAGCTCGTCGACTCGGGTGCGAAGTGCCTGCTCACCGGCGACATGGGCATCGCCAACACGACCCCGGCGGCGGCGCTGATCGCGGTCTTCACCGGATCCGAGCCGGCCACCGTGACCGGCCGGGGCACCGGTATCGACGACGCCACGCTGGCGCACAAGACCGACGTGATCGGCACGGCCCTCGCTCGGCACACGCCCGACCTCGCCGACCCGCTCGGCGTACTGGCCGCGGTCGGCGGTCTGGAGCACGCGGCGCTGGCCGGTTTCATCCTGGGCGCGGCCGTGCACCGGGTGCCGGTGATCGTGGACGGCGTGATCGCCGCCTCGGCCGCACTCGCGGCGGCGGCGTTCGCCCCCGACTCGGTGGCCGCGATGGTCGCCGGGCACCGGTCGGCCGAGCCGGGCGCGACCGTGGCGCTCGCCCACCTCGGCCTGGAACCGCTGCTCGACCTGGGCATGCGCCTCGGCGAGGGCAGCGGCGCGGTGCTGGCCCTGCCGGTCGTGTCGGCCGCGGTGCGCGTACTGCACGAGGTGGCGACATTCGACAGCGCGGGAGTATCCGAGAAATGAGCCTTTACCCACTGGCCCTGCGGCTGGCCGGCCGCCGCGTCCTGGTGGTCGGCGGCGGCATGGTCGCCACCCGCCGGGTGCCGGCGCTGATCGCGGCGGGCGCCCAGGTCGAGATCGTGACGCCCGAGCTCACCCCCGCGTTGCGCTCGCACGTCGACGCCGGGCGTGCGGTCTGGACGCCGCGGCGCTTCACGCCGGGCGATGTCGAAGGCGCGTGGCTGGTCCACGTCGCGATCGACGACCCCATCGCTGCCGCCGAGGTGAGTGAGGCGGCGGAGGCTCACCACATCTTTTGCGTACGCGCGGACGACCGCGACGCCGCGACCGCGTGGACTCCGGCTGTCACCCGCCACGGGCAGGTGACGGTGGCGGTGACCGACGGTGGTGACCGCCGCCGGGCCATGGCGGTCCGTGACCTGGTCGCGCACGCGCTGGAGGCGACACCGCCGGCCGCGCCCGAGCTCAAGGGCGTCGCCCTGGTCGGCGGCGGCCCCGGCGACCCCGAGCTGATCACCGTGAAAGGCCGGCGCCTGCTCGCCGCGGCCGACGTGGTGGTCGCCGACCGCCTGGTCCCGGGTGTGCTCCTGGGTGAGCTGCGCCCCGAGGTCGAGCTGATCGACGCCGCGAAGATTCCGTACGGGCCGTCGGCGGCTCAGGAGGAGATCAACCGGATTCTGGTGGATCGGGCGCAACAGGGGAAGTTCGTGGTGCGGCTCAAGGGCGGCGACAACTTCGTCTTCGGCCGTGGTGGCGAGGAGGCGCTCGCGTGCGCGGCGGCCGGCGTGCCGGTTGTCGTCGTGCCGGGCGTGACCAGCTCGATCGCGGCGCCCGCGCTGGCCGGGATCCCGGTCACCCACCGGGGAGTGGCGCACGAGTTCACCGTGGTCTCCGGGCACATCCCGCCGGAGCACCCGGACTCGCTGGTGGACTGGCCGGCTCTGGCGCGGCTGCGCGGCACGCTCGTGGTGCTGATGGGCCTGAAGAACCTGCCGAAGATCAGCGAGCGGCTGATCGCCGAGGGGCGGTCGCCGGAGACGCCGGTCGCCGTGGTGCAGGAGGGTTCGACGGCTCACCAGCGGTCACTGCGCAGCACCCTCGGGGCGGTCACCGCGGACACGGCTGAGGCCGGGATCCGGCCGCCGGCTGTCGTCGTGATCGGCGATGTGGTCGCCGTGTCCGACGTCTTCACGCCGGCCGCGGGCTGACGGGGCGTTCTTTTACGCGTACCCAAGCACGGCGCCGGGCCAGAAACGGCCCGGCGCCGAGCAACGGGTTTTACGCCTCTTCGGTGTCCGGGGTCTCGTCGACGCCCAGCTCATCGAGGAAGGTGTGCGCCCAGCGGGCCACATCGTGAGTGCGCAGGTGGCGCTGCATGACGCGCATCCGGCGCTTGAGTTCCGGCTGCTCCGCGCCGACCGCGCGCAGCAGGGCGTCCTTCACGCCGTCCGGGTCGTGCGGGTTGCAGAGGAACGCCTGGCGCAGCTCGGTCGCCGCACCGGCGAACTCACTGAGCACCAGCGCGCCGCCGGTGTCACCCCGGCAGGCGATGTATTCCTTGGCGACCAGGTTCATGCCGTCGCGCAGCGGGGTCACCATCATGACGTCGGCCGCCACGTAAAGCGCGGCCAGCTCGTTTTTCGGCATCGACTGGTGCAGGTAGTGCACGGCCGGCACACCCACCCGGCCGAACTCGCCGTTGATCCGGCCGACCTCGCGCTCGACTTTCACCCGCAGCGTCTGGTAGTGCTCGACCCGCTCCCGGCTCGGCGTGGCGACCTGCACCATCACCGCGTCACCGACGTTGAGCTTGCCGTCCGCGAGCAGCTCGCGGAACGCCTTGAGGCGCAGCTCGATGCCCTTGGTGTAATCCAGCCGGTCGACGCCGAGGATCACGGTTTCCGGGTCGCCCAGCTCGGCGCGGATCTGCTTGGCCCGCGCCTGGACGGCCGGATCGGCAGCGAGCCGTTCCATGTCTTTGGTGTCGATGCTGATCGGGAACGCGCCGGCCTTGACGCTGCGCCCGTCCACCTTGATCGACTGGCCCTCGTAACGCAGCCCGAGCAGGTGGCGGGCGAGGCGTACGAAGTTCTGCGCGGCGAGACGCTGCTGGAAACCGACAAGGTCGGCGCCGAGCAGGCCGCGCAGGATCTCCGCGCGGAACGGCATCTGCATGAACAGCTCGATCGGCGGGAACGGGATGTGCAGGAAGAACCCGATCCGCAGGTCCGGCCGCAGCTCCCGGAGCAGGGACGGCACCAGCTGGAGCTGGTAGTCCTGCACCCAGACGGTCGCACCCTCGGCGGCCACCTCGGCGGCGGCCTCCGCGAATCGCTGGTTGACGATCCGGTACGTCTCACGCCAGCGACGCTTGTAGACCGGAGTTTCCACCGCATCGTGGTACAGCGGCCAGATCGTGGCGTTCGACTGGCCCTCGTAGTAGCGCTCCAGCTCCTCGGCGCTGAGCGGGACCGGATGGATGTTGATGCCTTCGAGCTCGAACGGCTCAGGCGCTTCGCCCTCTCCGCCGGCCCACCCGATCCACGTTCCGCGGTGCTCGGTCAGCACCGGGTGCAGGGCTGTGACCAGCCCACCCGGGCTTGGCCGCCACTGCTTCTCACCTTCCGGTGTGGTGATCTCGTCAACGGGTAGACGGTTGGCGACGACGACGAAGGAACTTCGTTCGGCCACGCTGAGTACACCTCCGAGTGGTTTCTGTTCCCAAGGCGAGCCTACTGTGCGTAGGCTCCCGCGGTTCAACGCCTGGCGATGGACCGGCTGGAACAGGGGTGCCATCCTGAGCCGGTGACCCCCCTCGATGATCATTCCCAGCAGCGGCGTCCGTTGTTCTTCCCTGTGGTCATTGCCACGGTGCTGCTGACGATCATTGGGATGATCGGTGGATATCTTCTCGGCGAGGAACGAAACCGGGAGCCCCGCGCCGAGGTCACGCCGGAGCCGGTGACGCTGGTCGACGGCCCGCTCTGCCCGGAGCAGACCCAGCGAGCCGGTGCGATCCAGGGGGCGTCCGGCGAGCTCGTCGAGGTGCTGCGGGTGCGTACCGTCCGCAAGACCGTGATCTGGATCTGCCAGGACCGGACGGGCCAGCTCTTCTATCACGCCAACAAGGGCGGCACCGACGCCGATTGGATCGAGAACAAGACCGCTCTCTTCCTCGGCGGGGTGTGGCAGGACAGCAACGGGTCGTACGTGGCCACCGCCGTCGACGGCAATGTCTTCTCGGTCGACGAGACCGGGCTGACGATCGCGTACGCGGACGGCACGAGCGAGGAGCAGAAGGCGGTCAGGGAGTAAACCTGACGGGGTCGTCGTTCGGAGTCGTGGGGGTACCTGGAAAGATTGCCCTTTGATTCGGCACCGATCATTCACGATCTTGGAGGTAGGGCACAACGTGGCCCAATACATCTACGTCCTGGAAAAGGCGCGCAAGGCGCACGGCGACAAGGTCGTGCTCGACAACGTGACGCTGAGCTTCCTGCCAGGCGCCAAGATCGGTGTCGTCGGCCCGAACGGCGCCGGTAAGTCCAGCCTGCTGAAGATCATGGCGGGTCTCGACATCCCCAGCAACGGCGAGGCCCGGCTGATGCCCGGCTACACCGTCGGCATGCTGGCGCAGGAACCGCCGCTGAACGAGGAGAAGACCGTCCTCGGCAACATCGAGGAAGCGGTCGCGGGCACCAAGGCCAAGCTGGAGCGGTTCAACGCGATCGCCGAGCAGATGGCCACCGACTACACCGATGAGCTCATGGAGGAGATGGGCAAGCTCCAGGAGGAGCTCGACCACGAAGACGCGTGGGACATCGACTCCAAGCTGGAACTGGCAATGGACGCGCTGCGCTGCCCCGCGCCGGACGCCGACGTCACCCAGCTCTCCGGTGGTGAGCGCCGCCGCGTCGCGCTCTGCAAGCTGCTGCTTGAGGCGCCCGACCTGCTGCTGCTCGACGAGCCCACCAACCACCTGGACGCCGAGAGCGTGTCCTGGCTGGAGCAGCACCTGGCCAAGTACGCCGGCACCGTCCTGGCGATCACTCACGACCGGTACTTCCTGGACAACGTGGCCGGCTGGATCCTCGAGCTGGACCGTGGCCGGGCGATCGGTTACGAGGGCAACTACTCCACGTACCTGGAGAAGAAGGCCCAGCGTCTCTCGGTCGAGGGCCGCAAGGACGCCAAGATGAAGAAGCGTCTCTCCGAGGAACTCGAGTGGGTGCGGTCGAACGCGAAGGCGCGTCAGACCAAGAGCAAGTCCCGCCTCGAGCGGTACGAGGAGATGGCCACCGAGGCGGAGAAGACCCGGAAACTGGACTTCGAGGAGATCCAGATCCCGCCGGGCCCGCGTCTGGGCAGCACGGTCATCGAGTCGAAGGACCTGGTCAAGGGCTTCGACGGCCGTACTCTGATCAACCACCTGTCGTTCTCGCTGCCGCGTAACGGCATCGTCGGCATCATCGGCCCGAACGGCGTCGGCAAGACCACCCTCTTCAAGACCATCGTCGGTCTGGAGGAGCCGGACTCCGGTTCGGTGCGAGTCGGCGAGACGGTCAAGCTGTCGTACGTCGACCAGAACCGTGGCGGCCTCGACGGCTCCAAGACGGTGTGGGAGGTCGTCTCCGACGGTCTCGACCACATGATGGTCGGCAAGGTCGAGATGCCCTCGCGGGCGTACGTCGCGGCCTTCGGCTTCAAGGGCCCGGACCAGCAGAAGCCGACGAAGGTGCTCTCCGGCGGTGAGCGCAACCGTCTCAACCTCGCGCTGACGCTGAAGATCGGCGGCAACGTGATCCTGCTCGACGAGCCGACGAACGACCTGGACGTCGAGACGCTCTCCAGCCTGGAGAACGCGCTGCTGGAGTTCCCCGGCTGCGCCGTGGTCATCTCCCACGACCGGATGTTCCTCGACCGGGTCACCACCCACATGCTCGCGTGGGAGGGCACCGACGAGGAGCCGGACAAGTGGTTCTGGTTCGAGGGCAACTTCGATGCGTACGAGAAGAACAAGGTCGACCGGCTGGGTGCCGACGCCGCCAGGCCGCACCGGGTGACGTACCGCAAGCTCACCCGTGACTGATCGTTTTGTATATGACGTGCCCGTGCGCTGGTCCGACATGGACGCGTACGGGCACGTCAACAACGCTCGCTTCCTCACCCTTTACGAGGAGGCCCGGGTCGCGATGTTCTTCGTCGGTGCCCGTGCGCACGGCCTGGGCTCGTTCGAGGAGGGCATCGTGATCGCCCGGCACGAGATCGACTACCTGCGGCCGGTGGACTTCGGCGACCCGGTACGCGTCGAGATGTGGATCTCGGGCCTGAAGGCAGCGTCGTTCACGGTGGACTACGAGCTCTTCGACGACGGCCAGCTGGCCAGCCGGGCGCGGTCGGTCTGCGTGCCCTACAACCTGGCCGAGGGGCATCCGCGGAGGCTCTCGGCCGCGGAGAAGGACTTCCTGACGCCCTATTGGATCCGGTCATGAGTGAGCACGGCCTGCTCGGGATCCCCGATGCAGGCGCGTTCCTGGCGAGGCTCACCCGCCTGGATCCGGCCGCTCCGGTCCGACTCCGGTCGTCCGGTGGGCGTACCGCCCTCTGGGCACATCTTCCCTGGGACGTGCTGGTCACCCGTGAGGTGGCCGGTGCCGGGCCGGGTGACGCCACGGTCTCGGCGACCGCGCTGCTCGCCGTTCTCGCCGGAGGCGGAGACACCCTGCCGGAACGACGCGACGTGCTCTGGCGGTGGGCGTTGCCGCCGGCCGCCTCGCAGGCCGTGGAATCGGTGTCCGGCGCCGAACTGGACCGGCTGGCGAGCGCCGCCGCCGGGACACTGCGTGAGATCTCCACCGGTGGCATGTCCGGCCGGGCGGTCGGGCAGCGGGCGGTCCGGGACGCGTTGCTCGATCACGTCGCCCTCGTCGTCACTCCGGACGACGGCGCACCCGTTCAGGTCTCGCAGCGACTCGTTCAGGCCGTCGCGCGGATGGGATTCCTCGGCCCTCGCCCGGCCGCCGGGCTCGGCGACGGTCCCGACGCGCGCGTGCGGGTGGCGGGAAGCTGGGTGGGAATTTCCGCACCATATGGAGTGGCGTGGCGACAGAGTGTTCACAAATTGACCGTTACTCCGATGTCAAGTCACCCGAAAGGGTGACACGGCATCGTTCTTACGGGCCCGCCCTCCGGTTGGGGGGATGACCTTCAGGAACTGTACGGGTACCGTCGGCCCTCGGGTCCACTGCAACGTCCGGCGGTGGATCTGTTGGGGAGTGAGGTGCACACGATGCCGTGGTGGTCATGGCGTCCGGGATCGGCGTCGTCGAACGAGCCTGATTCCGGTGGCGAAGTGGCGGTGCAGAGCGCGGTCCGTGTCGGAGTTCCGGCCCAGCGCGAGCCCTCCCGGTCAGCGGTCCCGGCCGAGCTGTCGACGACCGGGTCCTCCGATCTGGTCGCCCCGGTGTCGCTCGCGCGCATCGGCAAGGCGCTCGACATGCTCGACATAAGGTTCCTCGCTGACGGTGGCGGCAGTCTGCTGGCCATGTGGGAGCGGCACGCCGTGCTGTTCACGCTGGAGGGCCCCGACGACGAGATCCTGGTGATGCGGGCCCGCCCGCACGCGACGGTCCCGCCGGACTGGGCCGACCGGGCATACCGGGTGGTCAACGAGTGGAACCACACGAGGCGCTTCTGTAAGGCGTACGTCGGCGACCCCACCGAGCGGGGTCAGCTGCCGATATACGCGGAGTTGCAGGTGCCGCTCGCGGCCGGGGCGCACGACACCCTGCTCGTGGAGATGCTGGACTGCGGCGCAGCCGTCGCCACGTCGTTCGTGGACTGGCTGCACGACGAAGGCGCCCTGCTCTAGCTGGCGGCAAGGCAATCGCCGCGGAGCCGGCTAGCTCAGCGGGAACATGCCGAGGCGGCCGTGGTACTCGCGGCCCAGCTGGTCGGTGTCGGAGCCTACGAAAAGGCCCTGTGCGGTCGCCAGGAACGCGCGGACGCCAACGCCCCGGGAACGGGTCGGGTTCCACGGCAGTGCCTTGCCCGTGTTCGTACTGACCGCGCCGATGCCCGGCCTCGACACCGCGCCCGGCCCCGGACCGTTGCTGTCGGTGCCGTACGGGTTGTCGAAGTACCGCTGGTGCCCGCCCAGGTAAACGGCCGCGCCGGTGACCGCCACGGCGTACAGCGAGTCGCCGCCGGTGCGCTGCACCCAGGTCGGATTGCGCCGGCCGCCGCTGGTCTCGAACCGGGCCGCCGAGTCGCAGAGCTTCTGCGCCGACGACGCCCGGCCGGTCGCCGCGACCACGGCGTACGACGCGTCCGGTGAGAACTTGACCTGCCGCAGGTACGTGTCGAAGCCCTGCATGCACGGCGGCTCGTACGCGGTGGTGTACCAGCTGGACAGCATCGCCGAGGGGCCGCCGACGTCGAAGAGCGCGATCTGTGTCCGGTCGTACCCGCCGGACTTCAGGAACGCCCCCACGGCGATCAGCTTGCGTCCGTCGGGGGAGACGTCGAAGTGCTCGACGCGTACCCGCTTCAGCCCCGGACCGGACAGCCGGGCGTCGAAGCCCTGGTCGACGGCGCCGGTCGTGGCGTTCATCCGGGCCAGGGCGACCCGGTTCACCCCGTTGATGGCCGTGAACGTGCCGCCGGCGTAGAGGTGTCCGCCACGGGTCGCGAGGGCGCGTACGTCACCCCAGTTGAGCTTGGCGTTGAACGGGGCGACCCGGCCGCTGTCCCGCAGCGAGACCCGGGCCAGGCCGCGCTGGTTCGCGCCGTTGACGGACTTGAACCCGCCACCTAGGTACACCGTGTAGTCGTCGCCGGCGGCCAGCGAGTAGATCGCGCCGTCCACCTGCGGCGCGAACGTACGGATCTCCCCGTCGTAGAGGCCGAAGGCGAAGATGTTCTTGCGTGCCACGGTGACCCGGCGTTTCGCGTCGGCCACCCGGGTGAAGGCGCCGCCGACCACTACGGTGTCGCCGACCAGGGCCAGCGCCCACACCGTGCCGTCCAGGACGTGAGGTGTCCAGTCGACCGGGTTGGTCGACACCACGGCCGGGTGGGCACGGTCGGCCGAGGCCGGAATGGCCGCGGCCATCACGGGCACGGCGACCGCCACGGCAGCGGCGGCAGCGAGCAGACGACGGCGCATGGGGATGCTCCTGGGATCGGTCGCAGGTGGTCAACCGATCAACGAGTCACCCGCTGAGGCGACACTCTCAGGAAACGGGATCCATGGTGTTCACCATGAAGTACGCCGCCTTCTCCATGTAGTCCCAGAGCGTGGTCCGCTGCTCCTCGGGCAGGCCGAGCGAGTCCACCGCGGCACGCATGTGGAGAAGCCAGGCGTCCCGGGCGGCCGCGTCGACCTGGTACGGCGCGTGGCGCATCCGCAGGCGGGGGTGCCCGCGGGAGGCCGAGTAGGTGTTCGGCCCGCCCCAGTACTGCATCAGGAAGAGCGTCAGCCGGTCGGCGGCCGGCCCGAGGTCCTCCTCGGGGTACATCGGGCGCAGCAGCGGGTCCTCGGTGACGCCCTCGTAGAACTTGTCCACGAGGCGCCGGAACGTGGGCTCGCCACCGACGGCGGCATAGAAACTGGCGGGTTCGCTCACCGCTCCATCCTGCCAGCAGGTCAGGCTTGCTCGCTTGTGACGCTCGTCGTGGGTTGCCGGGCTGACGGCACCGAGGCGCTCGCCCGCTCGGCGGCCTCGGCGAACGCCACCGGGCGCGGCCAGAAGATCGCGACCAGCAGCATGGCGAGGGTGCCGCCGATGCTCCACAGGCCCACCACCGTGGGCAGCCAGAAACGGTCGGCCAGCATGCCGGTGAGCATCACCGCGCCGAACTGGGACAGCTGGATCCCGCTGTTGACCACGCCGAACGCCCGGGCCCGGAACCCGTGCGGCAGGGCCAGCACGAACGTCGCGTTCAGCGTCGGCAGCAGCGAGCCGTGCAGCAGCCCGGCGAGCAGGACCAGCAGCGCCACGATCGGGGCCGGCGGGCCGGTGATGGTCGGCACCAGCAGCAGCGGGGCGATCACGGCGAGCAGCGGGATGAGGCGTACCCGCCGGGCCGCGGGCACGAATCGGTTGAACAGGATGCCGCCGATGACGAAGCCGAGCGGTCCGGCCGCCATGATCATGCCCTGGTCGAGGCCGTGTGAGTCCGGGCCGGACGTTCCCTCGGCGGCCCACGCGGCGGCCAGGCCCTCGGGGACGATGGCGAAGATGGTCACCGTGTAGACCACGATCGTGATCGACCGCAGCACCTGATCGCCGAAGACCAGGCGGAAGCCCTCGAATGTCTCCTGGAGCAGGTGGGTTCGCTCGGCGCCGGCCGACTCGGCCGGCCGGCGCCGGATGCCGAACGCCACGATCGCCGCGGACAGCGCGAAGGTGAGCACGTCGAGCCCGAGCGCGATCCGGGGAGTGAGCGCCACCGAGAGGGTCGCGCCGGCCAGGTATCCGATCACCTGCGCGGCCTGCCCGCTGGTCTGGGTGCTGGCCACGGCCAGCGCGAGACGGTCCCGCCCGACCACCAGCGGCAGCATCGCCGAGCGCGCCGACCGGGACGGCGGCGCGCCCAGCCCGGAGAGGAAGAGCAGCACGAACATGACCGGCACCGGCAGGCCCGGCAGCAGGAGCAGGCTGATCAGCACCATCCGGCACAGATCCGAGGTGATCATCACCCGGCGGTGCGGGTATCGCTCGGCGAGCGCCGACAGCAGCGGCCCGAAGAGCCACGGGAGGTAGCTGATCGCGAACGAGGTCGCGGAGAGCAGTACCGATTGGCTCTGCTGGTAGACGAGAGCGGTGACCGCGGCCCGGGAGAGGTAGTCGCCGATCTGGTCGACCACACCCGATGAGAACAGCGCCCGGAACTCGGGCAACCCGAAGACCTCGCGGAAAGTCACCGGTTGCTCGCTTTGCGTGACCGCGTCGGCCGTGTTGCTTGGCCGTGCGGGTTGTTCTGACACCGAGCCCTCCAGCGCTGTCGACGATCACCGAGGGCTGCCCGGGCGCGAACAAGCTGTCTGATGCGGACAGCTTTAGCGGATTCTGCCCGATCGTCCTAGTCCACGCTAGGGCAGTTAGGGCAAAAATCGGCCAAACGGGCTAGGGCGCACCTACCGCACGATGGAGTATGTGCTGGTCAGGAAGTGCTGCCCGGCCGCTGCTCGGAAATCGAAGATGAGGAATTTTCGGACCCGGTCATCCAGGTCGGCGGGATCGCGTTGCGCGGTCCCAGCCGGGAGGCGGCGATCCGCTCCGAGAGACCGGAAGCGTCCAGCGCCTCGGTCAGTGCCCGGCGAAGTCTGCCCTGGATGACCGGCTGGGCGTCGGCCGTCGTCTTGGCGATGGTCCGGATCACCGCGCCGTCCACGGTCAGCTGCTCGACGCCGACCACGTCCGGCGGCTCCAGGAACTCGGTCTGGTGCTCGGGTTCCGCGGCGACGGCCTCGGCGGCGCGGCGCAGCACGACGACCGCCTCCTCGGCGTTCACGAAGCCGATCGGGAGGTCGATCACGACCATGCCCCAGCCCTGGCTCTTGTTGCCGACCCGGACGATCTCGCCGTTACGGATGTACCAGAGCACGCCTCGGCCGTCGCGAATCGTGGTGATCCGCAGGCCGACGCTCTCCACCACGCCGGTCGCCTCGCCGACGTCGACCGTGTCGCCCACGCCGTACTGGTCCTCCAGCAGCATGAAGAGGCCCGCTATCAAGTCCTTGACCAGGCTCTGCGCGCCGAAGCCGATGGCGACACCGACGATGCCGGCGCTGGCCAGCAGAGGTGCCAGGTTGAAGCCGAGCTCGCCCAGCAACAACAGGCCGGCCATCGTGAAGACCACAGCGCTGACGAAGTTGCGCAGTACCGACCCGATCGCCTCGGCGCGCTGGCGCCGCCGCTCCGGGATGAACTGGCCCTCCTCGGCGGTGGCCGTCACCTTCTCCCTGAGCGGCTTCAGCAGCGCCGGCATCGCGGCGCGTGAGGTGCTCTGGGTCAGCCGGTCGATGGCCCGGTGCAGCAGCCACCGGACGAGCAACGCGATCAGGATGATCCCGATGAGCCGGAGCGGCTTGATGATCACCACGTAGCTGCTGTTGGCGAGCCACTGGTTGCCGGTCCAGTCCAGCAACCGGCTGCACAGCACATCGCTGCCGCACGCGTCGGTGATGTTCACTTCCGGAACGGTGAAGCCGGAACCTGACGGAGTAGGAGTCGGAGCTAGTTGAACCACGGGGAGTCAAGGTACCGGGTACGGCTGTGCGAAGACCTCAGACGTTTACCGCGTGGCCACAGATTGTGCTGGCAATTAGGTCATCCATCAGGGACTATTGGCGCACGGGCCTCGTTATCGAGGGCCAAATCACACACGCATGGGCTATGGGAGCGGTTACTAGCAACTGACACCGGAGGGTGACTCGCGATGCCTGACATACGACCCAGAGTTGGCTCCTCCGCGTTAGTGCTGAACGCTACCTACGAGCCGCTGTGCGTCGTATCGGTGCGTCGAGCGACCATCCTCCTGCTGACCGCCAAGGCCGAGGCCGTCTCCGACGGCGACGGCATTCTGCACAGTGCGCACCACACCCTCACGATCCCGTCGGTGGTCCGCCTCACGAGGTACGTGAAGGTGCCGTACCGGACGCATGTCGGGCTTTCCCGCCGGGCCATCTTCGCCCGCGACGGTGGCCGTTGCGCGTACTGCCGGGGGTCCGCCGAGACCATCGACCATGTCTTCCCGCGCAGCCGAGGTGGCCTGCACGCTTGGGAGAACGTGGTGGCAGCCTGCGCCAAGTGCAACCACAGCAAGGGTGACAAGACGCCGGCCGAGCTCGGGTGGCGGCTGCACTCCCTGCCCGCGGCCCCGCGTGGTGTCGCCTGGCGGGTGCTCGGGCACCGTACCCCTGATCCTCGATGGATGGACTGGCTGGACATGCCGTCCGCACCTGTCGAGGCCGAGGCGGCATAGCCGCCCGGCCTCGTTTCATGACTGGGAGTCGACCAGCGAGGCGAAGACGACGATGTTGTCGGAGTAACCGCCGCGGGAGTCGCCCAGCCAATCCCCGCCGCAGGTCATCAGACGCAGCGACGGCCGGCTGTAATCGCCGTAGACCCGCTGCACCGGCAGCTTGTCCTTGTCGAATTTCTCCACCGAGTTCACCTCGAAGACCGCGACCGTGCCGTCGGCCCGGCTCACCCTGATCTCCTGGCCCGGTTTCACCCGGTGCAGGTCATGGAAGACCGACGGTCCGGTACGCGTATCCGCATGCCCCACGATCAGCGCCGGGCCGAACTGACCCGGAGTCGGCCCGCCGTCGAACCAGCCCGCCTCGTTGTGCCGTTTCAGCGGCGGTACGCCCACCGAGCCGTCGTCGGCCAGGCCCACCTCGAGAACCGGCGCGGACACCTCGATAGCCGGGATCTCCAGCCGCTCCGGCCGGCTCGGGTCGAGCACCGGGAAAGCGCGGGGCGGCGGCTCGTCCGACCCCCGGAACAGATCGCTGACGTTGAAGCCGGTCGCGAAACCGAGGCCGAGCCCGACCGCGAACAGCCCGAAGAACGTCAACACCAGCGCGATCGCCGCGATCGGCCCGGACCGTTGGCCCCGCCGCAGCCGGGGCCGAGGGCCACGGCCGCGCCCGGGCAGGGGCAGCTGGAAGGGCGACCGCCCCCGCACAGTCGGCGTCGGCGGAAGCGGTCCGGTCACCACACCGGGCGGAGGCGCGGTGATCACCTGAGCCGGTCGTTTGCGCTGCACGGAGGCGGGCACCCGGGAACCGCCGGGCGCCCGGTCCTGACTCGCCACGGCGGCCTCAGCCGATTCGGCGGCGGCGCAGGGACACGACGGCGAGCACCAGGCCGGCGACTATCGCCGCCAGCCCGCCGCCGATGAATATCGACGCGGTGGAGCCCGGTGCGGTGCCACCGCCGCCGGTGGCCGGTCCGCGTGACGGCTCCACCTTTTCCACGACGTGCAGGGTGGCGGTCGCGGCGCCGCCGTTGTCCGGGCAGCGCAGGGCCACCGGGTAATCGCCCGGCTCGGTGTCGTCCGGCACCCGGACGGTCGCCGTGAGGAAGCCGAACTCGGGCTGAACGGTCACCTCGCCGATCGGCTCGGCGGTGACGGTGGCCGGCTTGAGGTTGTCGTCGCAGGACGCGCGTAGGGAGATGTTGTCGCCGGCCGGGACCGTACTCGGGTTGAGCTCCACGAAGACGGCAGCGGAGGCCTGAGCGGGTGTGTGTGCGAAAAGCAGCGTGGTGATGAGCGCCGCAGCAGCGGCGGGGATGGACAGGCGCATGAAATCCCCCCTCCTTGCCCTCCGCGGCGAATAAGACGCGGACGGCGCGTGAGGGTGATTTTCGCACCCCGGAGCACATTCCGCGTAGATCCCGACGGCGTGAGACCCCGGTTCGAGACCCGACGCTCCGACACGAGTCGCGCTCCGCTACCGTGATTGTTGTTCGGGAATCGCGAATCATCCGGCGCCTGGGGGCGTGTCAGTTGTCAGTTATCAGCACCGTTCTGGTCTTTGTGATCATTCCGGCCGCGGTCATCGGCACGGTGGCGACGCTCGTCTTCAGCAACTCTGATCGAGCCAAGCCCACCCGTCGATACCGTCCGGGCCAGACCTTCGAGTTCCCGGCGATGTGGTTCAGCGCCGCGCCGGAGAAAACGGCCGCGCCGGCCATCTCCGGCCCCGCAGAGAAGCACGGGCTCGTCATCGAGGACAGCTCCGGCGCTCCGGTCCGGCCCGGCCCGACAGGAGGCGCAAGTGACAAGTGGTGAACTCACCCAGGTCGAGCAGCCCGCCGACGGTCCCTTCACGACCCGGCAGCTGCTGCGTCTCGATGAGGCGCTCCGGATCGCCGACCAGGCGACCGGGCTGAACTTCAGCATCTACCTCGGCGATCTCGGCGATCCCTCGCGTGAGACGGCGGAGGGCCTGCACCGTCAGACCCGGACCCCGCAGCGGTCGGTGCTGATCGCGGTCTCGCCGAACCAGCGCAAGCTGGAGATCGTCACCGGCTCGGACGCGCGGCACCGCATTTCGGACCGCGACGCGAAACTGGCCGGCCTGTCGATGGCCGCGTCGTTCGCGGGCGGCGACCTGGCGGGCGGTCTGCTGATCGGCATCGACCAGCTTGCTTCGCACGCGGGTCGTTACTGAGAAGCTAGATCCATCCGGACGGTTTCACCCGGATCGGGTACGGGGCGTCGAGCCGAACGTGGTCGGCGCCCTCAATGCTGTCCACGGCCCGGTAATCGTCGCCGTCCAGCAGGAACGTGCGCAGCACCGGACCCGGCTCCACCCGCCAGAACCCGGGGATGCCCGCGGCCGCGTACACGGCGGGTTTGAGCAGCCGGTCGAACCGCCGGGTCTCCTCGGACTCCACCTCGACCACGAGCGCCACGTCCGCCGGGTTTGCCCAGATCCGGCCGGCTGAACGCGGCCGCAGCACGGTGACGTCGGGGACCAGGTTGCTCGACCCGGTGTCGATGCCGGACCGGTCACACACCCACCAGCCCTCCGGCGCCGCCGCTCGCAGCACCTCGACGAGGGAGGCGACCACGGCGGCGTGCCGGTCGTCGGCCGGTGGGGTGACGTGCAGGCTTCCGTCGACGATCTCGTACCGATGCCCGTCCTGCGGGAACAGGTGCAGATCTGGTTCGGTCCACCGGCCGTCCGGCGCGGTCCACCGCGCCGGAGCGCCCTGGCTCAGCATCGTCACGGGGCCACCTCCATCGCTGGGAGTGCAAGCCTACTCACACAGAGTTGTTTCCGGCGCGTTATCGGGACGTAACTCGTGCCATGTGAAACGCCCCCGCCTCGCACTTGCGAAGCGGGGGCGTTGTCAGGACAACTCAGGCCGAACGGTCCTTCGCGCGGGCCTTCAGCGCCCGCTCGATGCCGTCCCGGCCCTCGGCCACCAGCCGGCGCAGCGACGCCGGCTGACCGTCACGCTCAAGCCAGGCGGTGGTGAGCGCCACCGTCTCGTCGCTGATCTGGTACGCCGGGTACGCCAGAGTGGCGAACTCCTGGGCCGGCTCGCTGTCCGAGCGGGCCCACACGTCCCCGACCACCTCGAAGAACTTCGCCGCGAACGGCTCGGTGAGCGCCACCTGCCGGGTGCTCTGGAAACCCTGCAGCAGCGACCGGTTCTTCCAGTTCGGCAGCTGCGGACCGGTGAGCTCGGCCCACACGCGGGCCTTGTTCTCATGCGTCGGCACGAGCGCGTGGGCGATCGCCGCCTCCCGCTCGCCGCTCGCCGTGAGGTCGCCGGCCAGCTCCTGCTCGATCTCCTCGGGGGACGCGGCGCCGAGCGCGGCGAGGGCCTGCAGCAGGCTCCAGCGCAGCTCGGTGTCGACGACCAGGCCCTCGGGACGGGACTCGCCGCTGAACCAGGCGCGCAGCACGGCCGCCTGCTCGGGCGTACGCGCGGCGGTGATGAACGCCCGCGCCCAGGTGAGCTGCCAGCCGCTGCCCGGTTCGGCAGCCGCGAGCTGCGTCTGCGCCAGGCCGGCCAGCAGGTTCCAGCCGGTCGGGTTCCACGCGGGGTCGGCGAAGCTGGTCAGCGCCATGCCGGCCTGCCGCAGCGTGGCCGTGGTGAGGTTGATGTCGGTCTCGGCCGGCAGACCCGCCACGACCAGGGCCACGTAATCGCGAGCCGGCAGCTCGGCGTCACGCAGCATGTCCCAGGCGGCGCCCCAGCACAGCGCACGCGGCAGCGCCGAGTCGAACCCGGCGATGTGCCCCACCAGCGTGGCGAGTGAACGCTCGTCCAGCCGCAGCTTCGCGTACGTCAGGTCCTCGTCGTTGACCAGCAGCAGGTCCGGCGCCTTCACACCGGACAGCGCGGCGATCTCGGTACGCTCCCCGGCCACATCCGCCTCGATCAGCTCGCGCCGCACCAGGCGGTCACCGTCGAGGTCGTACAGGCCGATGCCGATCCGGTGCGTACGCAAGGTCGGGTAGTCCACCGGCGCTTCCTGCTTGACCACCACGCTGGTGTAGTTGCCGGCCGCGTCCACCTCGACGACCGGGCGCAGCGTGTTGACCTGCGAGGTCTCCAGCCACTGCGCGGCGAACTTGCGCAGTTCCCGGCCGGACGCCGCTTCCAGCTCGGTAAGCAGGTCGTCGAAGGTCGCGTTGCCCCAGGCGTGCTTGGCGAAGTACGCCCGCAGACCGGTGAGGAACGGGTCCAGCCCGACGTACGCGACCAGCTGCTTGATCACGCTGGCGCCCTTGGCGTACGTGATGCCGTCGAAGTTGACCTCGACCGCTTCCAGGTCCGGCATCTCGCAGTAGACCGGGTGGGTCGACGAGAGCTGGTCCTGCCGGTAACCCCAGGACTTGCGGATCGACAGGAACGTCGACCAGGCGTCGGAGAACCGGGTGGCCTCGGTGTTGCACCAGTGGCTCGCCCACTCGGCGAACGACTCGTTCAGCCAGAGGTCGTTCCACCAGCGCATCGTCACCAGGTCGCCGAACCACATGTGGGCGAGCTCGTGCAGGATCGTGTTGGCGCGCTGCTCGTACTCGTAGTCGGTGACCTGCGAGCGGAAGATGTAGTGCGCCTCGGCGTGCGTGACGCAGCCGAAGTTCTCCATCGCGCCGGCGTTGAAGTCCGGCACCCAGAGCTGGTCGTACTTCGGCAGCGGGTACCGCACGCCGAACTGCTCGTGGAAGAAGTCGAAGCCCTGCTTCGTGACGAGGAACAGGTCGTCGGCGTCCAGGTACTGCGCCATCGACGCGCGGCAGAAGACGCCGAGCTCGATGCCGTCGTGCGAGTCACGCACCTCGTGGTACGGCCCCGCGCAGATCGCCGTGATGTACGTGCTCATCCGCGGCGACTCGGCGAAGTGGATCTTCTTGGCGCCCGGGCCGGTCTCCTCCTCGGACTCGACCGGCATGTTCGAGATGACCTTCCAGTGCGCCGGCACGGTGGCACGCCACGTGAAGACGCTCTTCAGGTCGGGCTGGTCGAAGCAGGCGTAGGTGCGCTGCGCGTCCGCGGTCTCGAACTGGCTGTAGAGGTAGATCTCGGAGTCGACCGGGTCGAGACTGCGCTGCAGACCCTGCCCGCTCGCCGAGTACTTGAAGTCGCCGTCGACGACCAGGGTGTTCTCGGCGGCCAGGCCGGACAGCGCGAGGCCCTTCTCCGCGTTCCAGGCACTGAGGTCGACAGCGGCGCCGTTGAGCGTCGCGGAGTGGATCGTCGAGGCGGCGGCCTCGATGAACGTGTCCGCACCCGGCTCGGCGCACTTGAATGTGATCACTGTGGTGGACCGGAACGTGTCGGAGCCGGGATTGCCGTGCCCGTCAGTCAGGTCAAGGGTGATGTCATACCCGGTCACCTCGAGCAAACGACTACGCTCCGCAGCCTCGACCTGGGTCAGGTTGTGAACACCGGCCACGTGCACTCTCCTTCGAGCTTCGAGCTGACTTTTGTTCGTTTCTTGAAGCCTATGCGTCGACGGCGACCGAACTCACCCCGACCGGTCACCCGGAAGGGAGGATCATCGAACTCATGACTGAACGTGCCACCGTCGACATGTGGTTCGACCCCCTCTGCCCGTGGGCCTGGATCACCTCCCGCTGGCTGCTGGAGGTGGAGAAGGTCCGTCCACTCGACATCCGGTTCAACGTGATGAGCCTGTCCGTCCTGAACGAGGGCCGCGACGAGCTCCCGGAGCGCTACAAGGAACTGCTGTCCAAGGGATGGGGCCCGGTCCGGGTCTGCATCGCCGCCGCCGAGGCCGCCGGGCCGCAGGTGCTGCGTGACCTCTATACGGCGCTCGGCACCCGGATCCACCTCCAGAAGTACGAGGTAGACGACGAGAAGCTGTACCGGGAGGCGCTGACCGAGGTCGGCCTCGACCCGGAGCTCGCCGCCGCCGCGCACACCGACAGCCGCGACGAGGCGTTGCGGGCCAGCCACAACGCCGGCATGAAGCCGGTCGGCACGGACGTCGGCACCCCGGTGATCCACGCGCCGGGCCCGAACCCGGGCGAGACCGTCGCCTTCTTCGGACCGGTCATCACGCCGGCGCCGAAGGGTGAGGCAGCCGGCAAGCTCTGGGACGGCGTCGTACTGGTCGCCGGTACGCCCGGCTTCTACGAGTTGAAGCGCAGCCGCGACCTGGGCCCGATCTTCGACTGATTTGGTTGCCATTGGGTGGCGTTCGGGCAAAAGTTCGACTCCCGGACGTCACCCGGTCGTTGGATGAGGTGTACATCACCTCGTTCATCGCGGAGGCAGGGAAATGCCCGACAGTGAATCGTTCGCCATGTCGACGATCGGCGTCCAGCGTGGCGTTTGGGCTGATCTGCCCCCTGATGTCGCAGGCCTGATCGCGCCTCCGGTGATCGTCACGACCGCGCCTCTCGCATCGACGTCGACCAGGTCACCCCGGCAGATGCCGGTTGGTGGGCTGGGCAGGCACTCCGGGTAAGTTGCCCCCATGACGGTCGTGCACCCGATCAGCCGGGCCTGGGTCACCAATGGCGGTACCGGGGCCCAGAATTATGACGAGTTCGCCGACGACGCCGAAATCACCGAGATCATCAAGGCCAACGCCTCCAGTTCTCTGGGCGTCGAGATGCCGCACCTGGCTCCCGAGTCTCTCGGCAAGTCCTTCACCGACTCCCTCCCGGACGCCGTCGTCCGCCTGGAGCGCGCGAAGGCCGAGGGGAAGTACCGCGCCGCCGAGGACGTGGTGGTGCTGTACCGCATCACCGGTCCGGGCGAAGCGCCCGCTTACGGCCTGTGGAGCACGGTCGAGACCGAGCAGATCTCGACCAACGCCGACGAGCCGGGCCTGGTGATCCGCAACGAGGACGTGTTCATCGCGAAGGTGCGTGAGCGTGTCGCTCTCGCTGACGCGATCGGCACCCTGCTGTCTCCCGTACTCCTGCTCCAGACCGGAAAGGGTGAGGAGCTGCACGCAGCCCTCGCCGACGCGGTTGATGCGGCGGGCGAGCCCGACGCGACCGACCTGGACGGGACCGGCCGCACCCACGCCATCTGGCAGGTCGGTCCGGGCGAGCTTCAGGACCGGCTGCTGGCTCTCGCCGGAGGCGGTGAGCTGGTGGTCGCCGACGGCAACCACCGCAGCCTCGCCGCGCAGACCGGTGGCATCCCGCGCTTCCTGGCCGTCGTGACCACGCCCGCGTCGGTCGCGATCCAGCCTTACAACCGCCTGGTCAGCGAGCTTCCCGCATCGCTCGACGATCTGCTGGGCCGCCTGCGCGAGGCAGGCGCGACGGTCACCGAACTGCCGCGCGTCGCGCAATTGCCCGCCAAGGGCACGATCGAGATGTACGCGGGAGGCCGCTCGTTCGCGGTCGGGCTTCCTGAGGACAAGTCCGGAACATCTGTGGAGAACCTGGACCACGCCTTGGTCGAGCGCGTGCTGCTTCGTGACGCGCTGGGCCTGGACCCGGGTGACAAGCGGATCGCGTACATCGGCGGCGATTACCCGGTCGAGTGGCTGCGCGGTGAGGTCGACAACGGCCGCGCCGAGCTCGCCGTGCTGATCGCGCCGGTGACCGTCGACGACTTCGTCGAGGTGAACCTGGAACGGCTCAAGCTTCCGCGCAAGAGCACCTGGTTCACCCCCAAGGCCCGTGGCGGTCTCGTTCTCGCTCAGCTGGGCTAGCCGATGCTTCACCCCCAGGTCACCGCCGCCGCGGCTCTGCGGCGGCGGCCCTCGGCCGAAGAGCTGGCCGCGGACCCCTACACGCAGCTGCTCGCGGCGCGCGCCGCCATGGAGGAGTCGAACGAGGCGGAGACCGGGCCGGCGCTGCCGCTGCCGGTCGTCGCCGACTTCGACGCCGACGGCGTGCCCTGCCGGCTGTACGCCACCAAGATCGGCGCGCCGGTCCTGGTCTACCTGCACGGCGGCGGCTGGTGTTACGGCAGCATCGAGACCGTGGACCGGTTCTGCCGCCGGGTCGCCGAGCGGTCCGGCTGTGCCGTGGTCTCCGTCGGGTACCGCCTCGCGCCGGAGCACGTCTTCCCGGCCGCCCTTGAGGACGCCGAGGCCGTTCTGGCGTACCTGCGCAAGTCCGGGTCCGACCTGGGCCTGGACTCGTCGCGGCTGGCAATCGGCGGGGACAGCGCCGGCGGCCAGCTCGCCACGGTCACCGCACGCCGGCAGCGCGACGCGGCCACTCCGCTCGATTACCAGGTGCTGGTCTACCCGGCTCTCGACCCGCTCACCTCCGCCGAGTCGTACGACGAGGTCGGCGCGTACGGCCTGGACCGCGCGTCGATGAAGCTGGCCTGGGAGACGTTCGTGCCGGACCCGGCGCTGCGCTTCTCGCCGGACGTCGCCCCGCTCGCGGTGGCCGATCTGTCCGGAATGCCGCCGACGTTACTGATCACCGCGGAGTACGATGCGTTGCGTGACGAGGGCGCGGATTACGCGGACGCCCTGATCGCCGCCGGTGTCCCGGTGGTGCACACCCGATACATGGGTGTGAATCACGGCTTCGCCCGAAAGTTGGCCACCATCGACGCCGCCCGGGCCGCGGCGGACCAGGTGGCGTCCGCCCTGCGATCCGCTCTCACCTTCTGAAAGACTTGGGATTATGCGTCTCTACCTGGGATCCGACCACGCCGGCTTCGAGCTGAAGGGTCACCTCGTCAACCACCTGATCAAGCAGGGGCATGACGTGGTCGACGTCGGACCGCACGCTTACGACCCCGAGGACGACTACCCGGCGTTCTGCTTCCACACCGGCGCCAAGGTGGTGGCCGACCCGGGCTCGCTCGGCATCGTGATCGGTGGCTCCGGCAACGGCGAGCAGATCGCGGCGAACAAGGTCCCCGGCGTGCGTTCCGCGCTGGTGTGGAAAGCCGAGATCGCCCAGCTGGCCCGCCAGCACAACGACAGCAACGTGATCGCCATCGGCGCCCGGCAGCACACCCTCGACGAGGCGACCGCGTTCGTCGAGGCGTTCATCGCCACGCCGTTCTCCGGCGACCTCCGGCACGCCCGCCGGATCGACCAGCTCGCGTCGTACGAGAAGGACCGCGTCCTCCCCGAGCTCCCCGCCAGCTGACCAGGATCCTATCCGGCTGACTTCCACCGCGGAGTCAGCCGGATTTTTCGTTTCTCAGCGGCGGGGGAGTTCCTCGCGGGGCAGCCAGTTGCGGCGGACGATCACGAGGTCGCGCTCGGCAGCGGCGATCTCGGCGTCACCCGCTCGGGACGCGTCCCGGGCGCGCAGTGCCGCGCCCACGCTGACCTGCGACGACCCGGAACCGACCAGGCCGCGCAGCCCGCGCTCGGACTCCCGCTCGTCGGGCGGCCCGCCGCTGCCCTGACCCGGCGCCGGACGCCGGGGGAAGGTGGCGCGAGCTTTCGGAGCGCTCACCTCGGCCCCCGGGGGCGGCCCAGGCTGCGGATGTGGCACCGGCGGCGGCCCCGGCACCGGAGGAGCGCTGACGACCGGAGGCGGGCCTGGGATCGGCCCGGTCCTCGGGACGGGCGGTACCTCGTCGGCCGTCTCGGCGGGCGGGGCGTCGGCCGCTTGCGCGGCCGACCCCGACGGGGGACGGACGCGACGGCGACGGCGTTCGGGCTGACCCATGCCGCCGACGGTACCGCTGCCCCCGCCACCTCAGAAGACTTCGGTCGGACTCGGCTGCCGGTGCCAGCGGAACGCGGTCGCCGGATCGTTGCCGGTCAGCTGGCGTACCCGCCCGGCCGCCGCGAGCGTGGACAGCGAGGCCGAACCCAGGTAGGCCGCGCCGAGATCGGTCACCGAGCAGACCAGGTCGGCCGGCTCGGTGGTACGCGTACACACCGCGCCGTCCGGTCCGCCGATCAGACGCCAGCGGCCGGAGTTCTGCTCCAGGATCGGGTCGGTCACCTCGAGCACCACGTCGACGTCGGTCAGGTACCGGCGGGCGGCCAGCGCGGCCGGCAGGTCGACGAGGCGGATCCAGAGGCCGTCGGAGACTCTCGGCGCGAGCCGCCGTGGCTCGTCGACCAGGTATTGCAACGGCTCGTCGAGCGCGCCCAGCGAGTAGTTCACCCGGCGGGTCAGGTCGATGCCGAGGAGGAACCGCCAGAGAGCCTGGTACGTCTCCGGGTCGGCGGCCGCCACCTCGCGGACCCGCACCTCGCTGTCCGGCCCGTGGTCGGTCCACTGGTCCTTGGCCCGCCACAGTGCGTACCCGGTCGGTCCGCCCGGTCCCTCGTGCACCACGGCACGCAGCTGGGTGGCGCCCTCACGCTTCTCCTTGAGGTCACTCAGCACGTACCGCCACCAGCGGTCGTCCCGGCTCGCCCAGCCCACCCGGGACGGCCGCAGCTGCTCGTAGACCTTGCCGATGTCGGCGAGCAGCTCTTTCGGATCGCCCATCCGCAGGTGACCGGTGGGTGCGGCCGGAGGCGCCGGGAGACGAACCTCACGGTTCATGATCGACAGCACGAGGCGGTTGCTCGCCGGCCCGTACCCGAACCTGGGGTAGATCTTGGTCTCGCTGGCCCAGAGCACCGCGAGCGGCTCCCGCCCCGCCTCGGCGATCTCGCGCAGCTGCCGGTGCATCAGCCGGGTCAGGATCCCGCGCCGTCGATGGGTGGGCAGCACGCCGACCCCGGAGACGTGCGCGGCCGGGACCACAGCGCCCGGAACAGTGAGATCACGGGTGAAAGCGTCGGCGTGCCCGACCACCGTTCCTCGGTCATCCGCGACCAGCGAACGCTCGGTCTCGTAGACCTCGGCCTCGAGGTCGGGGAAGACCTCTTCGTGGAACACGGTCCCCAGCAGATCGCAGATCGCGGTGAAATCGGCAGGGGTCGCGGGGCGTACCGAAAGCTCTTCGTCCATGGCATGTGTGTAACGGACTGGCGTGGGCCAGGGCGACCGATTTGTTGGCTCGTTACTCTCGAACTGACGCAGGTCGCCGACCGCGGAGTTGAGAGGGGAACCATGCCGGAGCAACCGCAGTGGTCCGAGCGGACGCTCGACATGCCGCCGCAGGACCCGTGGGCCGAGGCGCCGACCACGCCCGTGTCCCATTCGTCCCAGCACGAGCAGGCCCCGCACACCCAGGCGCCGCAAACCCAGGTCCAGCATCCTGATCAGCGCACGCGCGTCCAGCGCCCTGAGGCGCCTCAGTCGCCCGCGCCGCACACCCAGGCGCAGAACCCCTCGGTGCCGCCGTTCGGCCCGCACGGTGCGCATCCGGCCGCTCCGGAGGCCTCGCCGTTCAGTCGCGGCCGCGCCCGGGTCACCCAGCGCACCGAGCAGTACACGGCGGAGCACGAGCCGACCGGCACCGGCTGGCCGCAGGAGACCGGTCACGGCCCGGAACGGCAGCCGCTGAGCTGGCACATCCGCCGGCTGCGCCGGGGCAGCGAGTGGAGCAACGCGCCGCTGATCTTCGCGTTCATCTCCTGGGGCATCTGGGTGCTCTCGTCGGACGGCTCGATGCTCACCCCGATCATCGTCTTCGTGACGTCGCTGGTGGTCGCCGCGGGCGTGTTCGCGCTGTCCCGCCTCGTCGGCCGCGTTGTGCTGGAACGCCAGCTCGGCCGTCAGCGGCACACCGCCCGCGGCGCCCACATGGCCGCTGGCGTCTTCCTGATCGGCGTCGGCCTGGCTCACCTGCAGCAGACCGAGTGGGTGATGACCGCTGTCAACTGGGTCACCGGAGTCTTCACGAGCTAGCGACCGGCTCTAGCTGACCGGCTTGCCGCCGGTCACGCCGAGTACCTCGCCGGTGGTGTAACTCGACTCGGGGCTCGCGAAATAGACGTACGCGGCGGCCAGTTCGGCGGGCTGGCCGGCGCGGCCGAGCGGAGTGTCGCCGCCGAACGACTTCACCTTCTCCTCGGGCATGGTGGCCGGGATCAGCGGAGTCCAGATCGGGCCGGGCGCGACGGCGTTGACCCGCACGCCCTTGTCCGCCAGGTCCTCGGCGAGCGCCTTGGTGAATGCCACGATGCCACCCTTGGTGGTGGCGTAATCAACAAGCGCACTCGACGACAGGTACGCCTGAACCGACGCCGTGTTGATGATCGTGGCCCCGGGACGCAGGTGCGGCACCGCGGCCCGGCAGAGCCAGAACATCGCGTACAGGTTGGTCTTCATGACCCGGTCGAACTGCTCGTCGGTGATGTCGGCGATCCCACCGGGCTGAGCCATCTGGTACGCGGCGTTGTTCACCAGGATGTCCAGGCCGCCGAGATCGGAAACCGCCCGGTCGATGATCGCCCGGCAGTGCGCCTCGTCGCGGATGTCGCCGGGGACGGTCACCGCTTTCCGGCCGGCCTTCTCGATCCAGGCGGCGGTCTCCCGCGCGTCCGGCTCCTCCTCGGGCAGGTACGAGATGAGCACGTCGGCGCCCTCCCGGGCGTACGCGATCGCCACGGCCCGGCCGATGCCGGAGTCGCCACCCGTGATGACCGCTTTCCGGCCGGTCAGGCGGCCGCTGCCGCGGTACGTCTCCTCGCCGTGATCGGGCCGGTCGGGCATCTGCGAGGTGAGGCCGGGCGGTGTCAGGTCGCCGCCGTCGTATTCCGGCTTCGGGTACTGGTCGCGTGGGTCCACGGATGCCTCCTGTGTTGGGGAACGTGACCCTCCGCATTCCCCGGGGAGGCCTGGATAAGCGTTTACCGGGGCTCGGAGACGTGGGCGGTGACGATTCGCCACCCTTCCGGTAGCCGTACCCAGGTCTGTGATTGACGGCCCTGAATGTCGCTGCCGTGGTAACCGAACATCGTCGTGACGATCGCCGTGCTTCGCCCGTACCCCTGAATGTCGGTCTCCTTCAGCCAGCGGCCCGGCGGCAGAGCGCTCTGCGCTCGCCGCCACCGGGTTTGTTCTTCGATGCCGAACTGCTGATCGGCGATGCCGAAACGGACCGCGTCGGCGGCGAAGAATCCGAGGATCGCATCGACGTCGTTCGCGACCAGGGCTCGCTCGTAGGCTTCGAACGCCGCGGTGACCTCGGTGATCACTTCGGGTAGATCTCTCTCCATGAAGGTCTCCTATCGCCGGCGCGGCCCCGGGGGCGAGGCCGCGCCGGATCAGGGTGTCACTTGGCGGGAACCGGCTCCTCCTCGGCGAGCAGCTCGGCCTCGCCGGGCTCGGGCTCGCGCGGGGTGGGCTTGCCGAGTGCGAAGAGGACGCAGACGACGGTGAGGAAAAGGTAACCGAGCGAGACCGGGCCGTCGGCGTTCCACTGCACCTTCTCGGCGTGGATCAGACCGATGAAGGTGAGCACCGCGCCGGTTCCGGCGAAGACCGCGGCGTGCCAGAAGCGTTTGTCGATGATGAAGGCGACGATCGCGCCGAGCACCAGGCCGGCCAGGATCGCGCCCTCGCCGAGCGTCTTCAGGCCCCCGTAGACGACACCGGCGCCGGCCAGCGCGTCGTTGCCGACCTCGGCCGCCGACGTGCCGGCAGCGGAGAGCACGTTGTCCATCTGCCCGGTCGCCCAGGACGCGATGTTCGGTATCAGCGCGGCCACCACGGCGGCGGCGTGCGCCCGTGGTGTCGCCTGGAACGCCTGCGCGCCGATCAGCAGGCCGATGTAGAGCAGGATGGGCACGATCGCGGCGGTCGGGAAGATCGCTCCGAGCAGGCCGAACAGGCCGAAGAAGCAGAGCAGAGCGATCACCACGCCGGTCGCCATCGAGTAACCGGTACGGCCACCGGCCGCCTTCCAGCCCGGGTGGCCGACGTAGACGGCGGGCGGGAACGGCGAGCCCAGGCAGGAACCGATCACCGCGCCGGCGCCGTCGGCCAGCAGCACGCTGCGCAGGTTGTAGCGGTCACCGGCGGTGGCGGCGCTCTCCACGTTGGTCATCGCCTCGGTGAAGTTGTAGACGCCGAGCGGGATCGCGGTCGCCAGCAGCGGCGCCATGTCCTGCAGGCCGTCGAGCAGCAGGTCGAACTTCAGGTGCGGGAACGCGAACGCGATGTCGCGTGCCGCCGCGGTCACGTCCGGCACGCTCATGGCGCCGCCGATCCAGCCGATCGCCGAGCCGACCAGCAGCGCGGCCAGGCCGATCGGGAAGTTGTAGGGCAGCTTCACGTCGGTGAGCAGGCCGATGAGCAGCATGCCGAAGACCGGCAGGGCGATCCAGGCGTAACTCCACATGTTCCCGGCCGGGTTCATCGAGATGAACGTGATCGAGATGCCGGCCAGGGTGCCGAGCAGCGCCGCGCGCGGCGTGTACTTGCGGATGTACGGGCCGACGAACGCGCCGATCAGCACGATCACGCCGATGATGAACGCCCACGCGATGCCGGCGGTCCACGCCTGGATCGGGTTCTTCGTGGTCAGGTAGATCGGCAGCATGATCACGAAGATCACGATGAACATGTGCGGGACGCTCGGGCCGTACGGGAGAGCTGTCACATCGGTGCGGTTCTCTTTGATGGAGAGCCTGCGCGCCAGGTACGTGTAGTAGATGTTGCC
The DNA here is from genome assembly GCF_003259845.1 of Actinoplanes lutulentus. Classification (GTDB taxonomy): domain Bacteria; phylum Actinomycetota; class Actinomycetes; order Mycobacteriales; family Micromonosporaceae; genus Actinoplanes; species Actinoplanes lutulentus. The sequence goes on along the minus strand of NZ_QLMJ01000003.1, from coordinate 20,213 downwards.
GGCGACCAGGGCGACACCGAGCGCGGGCAGGATGACGCCGAAGACGTCGCCGGCCGGCAGCCCGATCACGCCGATACAGAGGCCGGTGAGGGTGAGCACGTTGACCAGGACGTTGACGCCGAAGCCGAAGAAGGCGTTGGTGTCACCCCGGACCCAGTAAGGCAGCTTGGCGGGTGCGGCCGTGGAGGTGGTCATATCTTCACTCCTGAATGGCGGAGATCACTGCGGGGGATTCGGCGACCCAACCGAAGATGCCGCCCTGTGCGGCGATCATCTGGAGGCCGACCTGCTGGAACTCCGGGAAGTAGGAACCGACGCAGTCGGCCAGGACCAGGCACTCGTAACCCCGGTCGTTCGCTTCCCGGACAGTGGTGTGCACGCAGACCTCGGTCGTCACGCCGGTGACGATGAGGCTGGTGACGCCCGATTTTTCGAGAATTTCCGACAAATCGGTCGCATAAAAGGCGCCCTTTCCCGGCTTGTCGATCACGACCTCGTCACCGACGGGCTGGAGCTCGTCGATGATGTCGTGGCCGTATTCGCCCTGGATGAGGATCCGGCCGAAGGCGCCGGGATCGCCGATGCGCTGGCTGGGCGCGCCGCGGTTGAGTTTCGCCGGGGGACAGTCGGACAAATCCGGCTTGTGTCCCTCGCGGGTGTGGATGATCGGCAGGCCTTGTGAGCGCCATGCCGCGATGAGCGCCGCCAGCGGCTCGATGGTCCGGCGCAGCTGGGACACGTCGTTGCCGAGGGACTCTCCGAAGCCGCCGGGCATCAGGAAGTCCCGCTGCATATCGATCACAATTAGTGCGGTTTTATCTAAATCGAACGTGAAATTTCCGGGTTTGGCGTCGACGCTGGGCATCAGGCCTCCGTTGTTGTCGCCGCGATCACGTCGTCCGAAGTGGCGACGCAGCCGAAGACACCGCCCTGCATGGTGACCATGTGCAGCGCGGCGGTGTGATTGGACGGATCCGTGGCGCCGGTGCAGTCGCTGAGGATCAAGCACTCGTAACCACGGTCGTTCGCCTCGCGCATGGTGGTGTGCACGCAGACATCAGTGGTGATGCCGGTGAGGATCAAATGCGAGATCCCATGCGTACGCAGAACGAGGTCGAGGTTGGTGGCGTAGAACGCGCCCTTCCCCGGCTTGTCGATCACGACCTCGCCCGGCGCCGGAGCGACCTCGGGCACGATCTCCCAGCCCGGCTCGCCCTTGATCAGGATCCGTCCGCACGGGCCCGGATCGCCGATCCCCGCTCCGATCCGAGCCGACCGCCACTTCTTGTTGGCCGGCAGGTCGGAGAGGTCCGCGTCGTGACCCTCCCGGGTATGGATCACGAGCATCCCCAGCTCGCGGACGTGCGAGAGGAGTTTCGCGGTGTTCGGCAGGCCGGCCCGGGTCAGCTCGATGTCGTAACCCATCGCGTCGACATATCCACCGGGCCCGCAGAAGTCGGTCTGCCAGTCGATGCAGAGCAGCGCGGTCCGCTCCACCGGGACCGAGCCGTCGTAGGGCCAGGTGTACGGGTTGGCCTCGACCGGGCCGATGCGTGCGGTCATGAGTGAGATCCCTTCAGGCGGTGGTTCCGCCAGCCGCCGCTGGCGGTGATGTCCGGTGCGCCGTTCGCGGCGTACGCCTCGCAGAGGAAGCCGGTGACCTGGGCGCCGTCCTCCAGCTCGAGCCGGCCCAGGGCCAGCGGCGCCGGAATGCCGGCGAGGAAGCCGCCGACCTTCGAGGCCGGCAGCTGCCAGAGCTCGACCTCGATCGAGGCGCCCCCTTTGTCGCGGACCAGACCCGGAGCGCCGCTCGGCAGCTGATAGAGGCGATAGCAGGGCGCGGTGCGCGTCGTCCGCAGCAGCCGTCCGCCACGGTCGAGGAGTTCGTCGTTGCGTGGTTCGCCACGGAGATGCAGCCCGACGACGGCGAGCGTCATCACGTCCTCCCGCGGAAGACTCAGGGCCAGCTCCATCAGGGTGTCGTCACTGAACGCCGGTCCGAACAGCGTGATCGACGCGGGCCGGCCGTCCTCGGTGAACCCGTTCGGCACGGTCACCGCGGCCAGATCCAGCAGGTTCGCGAACTGGGTGTACCGCCCGAGCGTCAGGTTGTGCCCGATCGGGTCCTCGGCGATCTCGTCGTGCGTGAACGTGGTCCCGATCGTCGGCAGCACCAGCACGTCGATGTGTTCCCACATCCGGTCGGCGGCCGCCCGCAGTTCCTGAAGCCGGTGCTGTGCCCGGAACGCATCAGCGGCGGTGTACCCCAGCCCGGTTTTGAGGACCTCCCGGGTGATCGGCAGGAACGCATCCGGGTTGCTCGCGAGGAAATCGCCGAGGTCAGCCAGCCGCTCCGCCACCCACGGGCCGCGGTAGAGCAGGTCACCGGCCTCCAGCAGAGGGCTGATGTCCACCGTGGTGTCACCGGCGAACCGCGCGAACGCCTTCTCCTGCCCGGCGTCCGCCTCGATGCTCTCCGGAACGCCGATCCGAGGCCGGCCTCGTTTTCCTTGCCGGCGCCCTTCCCTCGACCAGGGATCGTCTCGCTCCGGCCCGCGCGCCACCCGCATCACCCGCCGCGCCGTCGACAGGTCCCGCGCGAAGATCGAGACGCAGTCCAGCGAGCGGCAGGCCGGCACCACACCGAGCGTGCTGAGCAGGCCACGGGTGGGTTTGATGCCGTAGATCCCGTTGAGCGCCGCGGGCACCCGGCCGGAGCCCGCCGTGTCGGTACCGAGCGCGAAGTCCACTGATCCGTTCGCGACAGCGACCGCCGATCCGGAGCTCGACCCACCGGAGATCAACCCGCCGCCGAAGACGCTTTCCGGCGATCCGTAGGGCGATCTCGCGCCGGTCAGGCCGGTCGCGAACTGGTCCAGATTGGTCTTCCCGACCGCGATCGCTCCGGCGTTCTCCAGGCGCGTGACCACCGCGGCGCTGCGTTCCGGCTGGTAGGCGAAGTCCGGACAGGCCGCGGTGGTCGGCAGCCCGGCAACGTCGATGTTGTCCTTGACCGCGAACGTCAGCCCCGCAAGAGGAAGTCCCGGATCCACTCCGGCGGCCCGCTTCCGCAGCTCGCCATCGTCGAACCGGCTGATCCAAACACCCGACCCATCAACACTCACATCGTCGATTGTCGACAGTTTCGTTTCAGGAAAAGCGCACGGCCGGTTACGCGCCGATTTCCCGGAGCGATCTTTCTTCGGTACGCCTTTTCGGCGTGACCCAAGCGCATCAACGTGCGCACCGCACTACACCGCGACCTGATCGCCTGGTCCAGGCCGCTGCGCGCCCATCGCTACCGGTGCCGGGTCAAGCTACCTGCCGGCGGCATCACTTCCACGGTCGTGGTGGCAGCGGATCACTTCGTTGACCGCGCACCGCAGGCGGCCTCCCGGAAGCTCGTGTGTTCGCGCGGACGGCTCCTGTCCAGGCTGTGTTCAGGGCGCCCTCTCGTCGTGCGCTCATCGCCCCGTATGCGGCATCGCGCGTGCGCCGACGCACAGCTGGCCCGCAGTGCGCCGCCACAAGGCTGGCCCGCCGTGCGCCGCCACAACTGTCGGCTCGTGCTCGTGGTCGCTTTCGGGCGCATTTCACGACCACAGGCACAAGCCGGTCGTTGTCGGCTTGTGCCCGTGGTCGCGCATGAGCCCTTGTCGCGACCACGAGCGCAAGCCAGTGCTCGTCGCGGCGGCGGGGTCGCACACAAGAGCGGTTCAGAGAGGCCGAGCGCCTACGGAAGAGCCGTCGAGCGTTGATGAACGCGCACACAACCCGTCTGTGTGCTCCTGACTCGCGGGGCGAGGCACGATGGGCCCGAAAAGGCGCTGCTCTCAGCTCAGGTAGGTGCGAGCTCCATGAGCGCCCAGAACCGCGAGGATCTCGGAGTGGTCGTCGGACTCGATGGCCGCGAAGAGGCGTTCGTGGCGCACCACGCCGTCCGCCGGTGCCGCCGTCTCGGCCTCACGGCGCATGTTGACGGCCATGTACAGCTGGATGCGTACCAAAATCGACTCGTACAAACCGGTGAGCTGGCGGTTACCGCTCAGGGCGACCACCTCGGCGTGGAAACGGCGGTGCGCGTTCGCCAGCTCCAGGCGGTCGTCGGCCTCGGTGGCCTTGCGGATCGTGTCGAGCGCGACGCGGAGCCGGGCCAGGTCCGGCGCCGGTGGCATCGTCGAGACGGCGTGGCGTTCCAGCACGTCACGGACCTCGTAGAGCTCCCGCACGTCGGAGTCGGAGAGGGTGGCGACCCGAGCGCCGCGGCGGGGGATGTGCTCGACCAGGCCCTGCTCGGCCAGCAGGCGCATCGCCTCACGAAGAGGGGCGCGGCTGATACCGAGGCGGCGGGTCAGCTGTTCTTCGACCAGGCGTTCACCAGGATCGGTGCGCCCGCTCAGGATGTCTCGCCGCAGTCGATCGACGGCAAGCTCGACGAGACTGTACGTCTCCAACTCCCCGTCACTCACGCGGCCAGTGTGCCAGTCCCGGTGGGAGGCGCCTCAGATGCCTTCCGATTTGTGGAGCCAGTCCGCCTTGCGGGTCTCGGTCGGGCGGTCGCCGGCGTTGCTGGTGCGCCGGTCGCGAAGGAAGACGAACACTCCCAGACCGACCAGAGCGATCGCGGCGAGAATGAAGAAGGTGGTCATGCGCCGACGGTAACCGGCCTGGACAAGGCCGGTCACCGCAGGCTCGTTCGTCAGGAAGCCAGGATCGTGCCGGTCTCCAGCAGCGACTTGAGGTCGCTGAGGACCCAGGCCCATCCGCCGCCACCCTCGGCGCCGGCCTCCGGGTTGCCCTTGATCATCGTGCCGGTCGAGGGCGCGCCGGTGACGTCGTGCGTGATGGTGACCCGGCAGACGCCGGGGCCGGAGTCCTCGATGTCATAGGTGAGCGTGGTGAACGGCTCGCTCGCGGTGCTCGGGTCCATCAGCATCCGCCAGGTCTGCACCAGGCGCCGGGGCGGATCCACTTCGAGGACCTCGCCTTCCAGGATGGTGTCGGCCATCGGGAAATTGTTGGCGGCCGCGTAGTCCTTCATCTCCTGGCTGGCGGTCGAGTAGAACTTGCCGCCCTTCTTCAGCTCGTAGAACTGGGGCGCCGCGTACCCGTAGCGCGCGTTCCACTCCGGGTCGGTGACAGCGGTCCAGATCTTCTCCGGGGTCGCCTTGATCCAGATGCGGAAAACCTGGGTCGTGCTCATGGCTCTTCCTCCAGTTGTCGCTTGAGATCGATCAGTGCGGTGACCTGGTGCTCGGTGAACTTGTCGATCCACCTGTCGTGGATCTGCCGGATCGGCACGGGGTTGAGGAAATGCAACTTCTCCCGGCCGGACCGGCGCACGACGACGAGACCCGCCTCCTCCAGCACCTTGAGGTGCTTGGCGACGCCGAACCGCGTCATCTCCAACTCGGACTCCAGCTCGGACTGCGTGCGGCCGTCACGCGTGAAGAGGAGATCGAGCAGAAAGCGACGGCTCGGGTCGGCCAGAGCCTTGAACACCCGATCGTCGTCCGTCATGACGCAAAGTTATGTGACCATTTGGTCACCTGTCAAGCCGGTCATCGTTCGGGTGAGGTGTCAATCGAGTGCGAGGCCATCTCAACTATCGGCTACCGGACAAGTGCGATGAGTGATCGAGCCTTTCAGGTCTCGCGGAGGCGCAGTGCGTCCGAAATGATTCTGGGGCGCTGCTTGCCCACTCGAATCCGGAGTAACGCACATGCCCAAAGAGCTCGGTACAGCTGCCCGTCAGGCCTTGGTCGCGCTGATGGTGCACGTGAAAGTGGCGTCGAATCCTGAATTGCGAAGCCGGTACCGGTTCACGATCACGCGGGAGGCCCGGGAAGAGCTGGAGAAGGCCGGGCTCATCACCGTCCGTAAGGGTTTGCGGAACGCCAACTTCCACGAACTGACAGACGAGGGCTGGGCTGTCGCGGAACGCGAGTTGACCTCGCCGCCGCCGGCTGGGCTCACCGCGCCTTGGCTGCTGCACTACGCCACACTCCGGCACATCGCACGGCTGTCAGCGCGTGCCGGTTACCGGCTCGCCGACGTGTACGCCGGACCGGACGGTGTCGAAGAGCGGATACGGGAGGCGTACTCGGGTCTCGCAAAACAGGGCGGCGACTTGGTCAGCCTCGCCGCGCTGCGCGCGAAGCTCACCGACGTCCCGCGAGCGGAACTGGATCGGATCCTGCACGAGATGGACAGGCGGCGCGAGATTCACCTTGACCCGGATCCGAACCGCAAGGCTCTGACCGACCGGGCGAAGGAAGCCGCGATCGCCATCGGCGGGGAGGACAAGCACCTGATTTCCATAGGTCGGCCGTGATTGACGCGGAGGCGCGCCGAGCTCTCACCGAGCTGCGTCGCCTTGACTGGGCACCCACCCAGGAGGACGTCTGGACACCGCTGGACATCCACCTTGACGCGCTGAACGGTGATGCCGGAGCAGCGGTGCTCCGGGCGTTCGGTGAGGCCGCGAAAAGCCGCGGACGCAGCCCTCTCGGCCTGGTCGTGGAAGGCCAACAGGGCGCCGGCAAGACGCATCTGCTTCGCTGGGCACGGGAACAGGTGCAGCTCAACCGGGGGTACTTCTTTCTGCTCGGCATCTCTGACGGCCGGATGTTCTGGCCGAACCTCGTACAGACCCTGCTGCGAGGGCTGCGGCGTTCCGGGTCGTACCGGCGGAGTCAACTCGCCGTGTTGCTCGACCGGCTGTGCGAGCACGCCAATGTGCCGACCGTTCTGCGTCAGCAGGTACGCGGCGGCCAGGTGCTCGCCCGAGAACCCCTCGACGCCTTCGTGGATGCCTTCCGCCGTGCGGAACCCGACGTCGGGCGGGAGTGCCGGAACGCCCTTCGCGCGCTGGCCATGCTCGGTTCAGCGGACCATGCCACCACCGACCTTGCCGAGGCGTGGCTCACCGGAGCCGATGAAGAGGATGCCGCCGATCGCGTTCGATGGGGCCTGCCGGCCGACAACGAATCAGCGGAGTCGGTCGCCGTGCAGATCTCCCGCTTGCTGGCCTGCACCGGGCCGGCGCTGCTCGCCGTCGACCAGATCGACACGATCTTCGCCCAGGCCCGCACGTCCGTGATCGACGACGTGTCCGGTCAGGTCTCGGCCACGATCGAGCCGCTCGCGCTTGCCGAGAATCTCGGGCACGGGCTGATGGACCTGCGGGAGAAACTCCTCCGCACGGTGACCGTCGTAGCGTGCCTCCCGACGTCCTGGGCACTGATCAGGGATCAGACCTCGGCCCCGGTGCCGCAACGTTTCCGGCAGGAGACCCGGCTCAGCCGGCTGCCGTCGGCGGACGTCGGCGCAGCTCTGGTCGCGGCTCGGTTCGGGCCCTTCTTCGAAGCTGCCGGTTTTGATCCTCCGTACCCCACCTGGCCGCTATTATCCGAGGCTTTCGTCGCAGCGCCCGATTTCACGCCGAGATCACTGCTTCAACGGGCTGACGAGCACGTACGTGTCTGCCTCGATCGCGACGAGGTGATCCCTCTTGCTGACCTGCGTGAGCCGGTGCCCATCGGTCCGGAAACACCACCACCCTCGCCGGAGCAGGCCACCGAATTCACCAGCAGGTTCGAACAGCTTCGCGCCGAGGCCACCATCGAGCAGGCGCTCTCGCCTGCGACCGAAGACCGCGAGATGTCCCGCCTGCTGGGTGCGGGGCTTCGGGCGTTGGCGATCGAGCGAGGTGATCCCGCCGACCGCTACCGGGTCCTCGTCGGCGAGGGCGGAAACCCCTCAATGCATGCCTGGTTCTCCGAGATCCTGGACGACGACACCGAGGACGAAGCGCATTGGTACTTCAGAGCGGTTTCGCACACTCATGCGCGGGCGGTACAGGCACGTCTTGAGCGATTGCGTTCACTGGCTCAACCGACGCCGGGCATCTCTAAACGCCGGGCGATCCTGCTGCGTCAGCCGGAATGGCCGAACGGTCCGGTCAGCCAGCGGGTAAAGCGCGAGTTCCTAAATGCGGGAGGGGTGATGACCAAAGTATCGGCCGACGATCTGCGCACCTACGCCGCTCTCGACGTGCTGTTGAGGGAGCAGGATCCGGCGCTTCCCGGATGGTTGACCACTGCCCATCCGGCTGGGCGGAGCAGCCTTTTCCGAGAGGTATTCGGCTCGGCGGGCACTGATCAGACTCCCGGTTCGGCGACAGGCATCGGCCCGAAGCCGATGCCGGCGGTTGGCCGCGCCCCAGTGGAGGTGGTCGCCTCCGCCGACCACCTGGTGCTCGGAACGGTGGCCGAGAACGGCCGCATCGTGCCGCTGCCATTAGCGGCGTTGCGGAAGCACACGGCGATCTTCGCCGGTTCCGGTTCCGGTAAGACCGTGCTGATCCGGCGGCTCATCGAGCAGTGCGCGTTGCGCGGCATTTCGACGATTGTGCTGGATCCGAACAATGACCTTGCCCGTCTCGGCGACTCCTGGCCGGAACCGCCGGCGTCGTGGCTCCCGGGTGACGCCGAGGACGCAGACAGGTACCTAGCCGGTACGGACGTAGTCGTCTGGACGCCACGCCGCGAATCGGGACGCCCGCTGAGCCTGCAACCACTGCCGGACTTCGGCGCGGTGCTCAGCGAACCAGACGAGTTCGCCCTCGCTCTGGACAGCTCGGTGGCCGCACTGGCGCCGCGCGCCCGGATGGACGCCGGCACGGCGAAAGCGGATCGGGGCCGCGCCGTGCTCCGGGTCGCGCTTGAACACTTCGCTCGGGGCGGGGGACAGGCTCTACCGGACTTCATCGATCTGCTTGCCAACCTACCCGACGAAGCCGCAGCGCTCGGCCGTGCACGGGATCTAGCCGCGGACATGGCGGAAACGCTTCGCGCGGCGATGATCAACGATCCGCTCTTCGGCGGGGTGGGTACCCCTCTGGACCCCGGCGAGTTGCTGCGCCCGGAGCCGGGGCGAAGGGCGCGAGTCTCGGTGATCAGCCTGATCGGGCTGCCGAACCTCGAGCAGCGGCGAAGCTTCGTCAACCAATTGCAGATGGCCCTCTTCGCTTGGATTAAGCGGAATCCAGCGGGTGATCGGCCGCTGGGCGGCCTCTTCGTCATGGACGAAGCCCAGAACTTCGCACCCTCCGGGCAGGCGACCGTCTGTACCGAGAGCACCCTCGCGCTGGCCAGCCAAGCCCGCAAATACGGCCTAGGCCTGGTCTTCGCCACGCAGGCGCCGAAAGGCATCCACAACAGGATCGTCGGCAATGCCGCGACCCAGTTCTACGGGTTTCTCAACAGCCCGACACAGATCGCCGCGGCGAAAGAGGTGGCACAGGCCAAAGGCAGCGCGGTTCTCGAGATCTCTCGGCTCAAGGCCGGCCAGTTCTACGCGGTCTCCGAGGGGATGTCGTTCCGCCGCCTGGACACGCCGATGTGCCTGTCCCATCACCCGGAGAGCGCGCTGACTGAGGACGAGGTCTTACTCCGCGCCAAGGGCTGACATTACAAGGAGCAGTGGATGGACATCGTCATCGAGAGCCTGGTGAAGCGGTTCCAGGCGGACCAGGACCTCGACTCGCTGCCGCCCGATGAAGCGTTCGAAGCGTTCGCCGGCTTCTGCGTACTGAGTTCGTACTATGAAAGCGACTTCGCCCCTGACCTGCATCGGATGGGTGGCGGCAACGACCTGGGCATCGACGCTTTCGGCATCATGGTGAACGGCGAGCTGATGTATGACGAGGCTGACGTCCGGCTCGCGACCGAGCAGGCCAAGCAATTGGACGTACGGATCATCGTTGTCCAGGCCAAGACCAGCCCGCGGTTCGAAGCCAAAGTCATCTCGGATCTGGCCGACAACCTCGTGCACCTGACAGCGAAATCGGACCTGCCCTATCCCGCCTCGCCCGACATCGACAACATCCGAGGCTGCCTGGAAGCCGTCTACGCGAACATCGCGAAGTTCGCCGGCGGGCGGCCCCGGCTGCACGTGCGGTACGCGACGACCGGCAATCAAGTAGCACTGCTGATGTTCCGGAAGGGCACCTCGGCCGAGAAGTCGCTGATGCGGTCTGGCCGGTTCGACTCGGTTGACGTGCGATGTGTGACACGTGACGAGCTATGCGATCTCTACAAGCGTGCCACTCAGGCGGTCGACGCGACGTTCGAGATGCCGAAGAAGCTCTCGCTACCCAGGATGCCCGGTGTCGAGCAGTCACTCTTCGGCCTGTTGCCGGCCGGGGAACTTGTCACCAAGGTGCTCACCGATCCGACTGGTCACATCAGGAAAGCGCTGTTCCACGAGAACGTCCGCGACTTCCAGGGATACAACGGCGTGAACGCGCAGATCCGGGACACCATCCGGAACGAGTCCGGTCATCGCCGGTTCGCCGTGTTGAACAACGGGGTCACCATCGTCACCCGCAGCCTCAGCGTTGTCGGAGACGAGGTGCACATCCGGGACTTCCAGGTGGTGAACGGCTGCCAGACCTGCCACGTCCTGTTCGACGAACGCGAAAGGCTCTCACCGGACGTCCAGGTCAGCGTGCGGATCGTGCACAGCGAGGAGGAGCAGGTCATCGCCGGCATCATCGCCGCGACGAACCGGCAGACAGCGGTCAGCGAGGAGGACCTGTCGGTCCGGGAGGACTTCCACATCCGACTCGAGGACTGGTTCTCCGCCCAGCCCCAGCCGCACCGACTTTGGTACGAACGGCGCTCCAAGCAGTACGCGACCCGGCAGGACGTGGAGAAGACCAGGGTTGTGAACCGTGCCCAGCTCACCAGGGCGTATGCCGCGATGTTCCTCGGCGATCCGTCAGCGACCGCTCGATACCGGCAGTTGACGCTGCGGCGTCGGGACGAGCTGTTCCAGGAGGAGCATCTTCCGGATCCGTACTACGCCGCGGCGGCGGGACACTACCGGATCGAGTGGCTCCTCCGGACTCGCCGGATCAGAGCAGCCTTCCGGCCGGCCCGCTATCACATCCTGGCGGCGCTGAGATGGCGGATCCTCGGTCCGGATCGACTACCTGCCAACCCCCGGATTGCGAAGGCGCAGTGTCAGAAGTTGGCGGATCTGCTCTGGAACCCGGGAGCCGCAGAACAGACGGTGCTCAGCCTGTTACCGGACTTCGATCGAATCATCGAGGCGGAGAAGGCGACCGGCGTGCCGGTCGGCGAAATGGTGCGGACCAGGCGGTTCGCGGACTCGGTGCGCGCCGCAGTACTGGGCAACTCCGGCCCGGCGTCGGTGAGGTATTGATCCAGGAAGTTAGCTGCGTCCGTGGTCAACCGCACCGCGTCCTGGTAGCGCCCCGTCGACAGGAGCGCGTGACTGACGGATCGGAATAGCGAGCCGGTGATGGCCGGATCCCCGACCGGTCGCACGGCAGACAGGCCGCGATCGGCCGCGATCCACGCGAGATCCGGCTCACCCAGCTTCGTGAGCTGGGTAGCGGCCAGCTGATAGGTCAGTCCGAGGAGACCCCGGGCTTCGTCCTGGTCTCGGCCGTCGAGGACGTCTGCGGCTGCCTGCGCCCGACGAAGGAGCCCGGGAAGTTGGCCGGTGACGTACCCGAATCGGGATGCCTGGTATGCCGCCCAGAGCTTGCCGGCTTCCGTTTTCAACCCGTCCAGGCTCGGAGGCTCCGCTTCCTGGTTCCGGGTGCCGAGTGAGGTGAGCGCTTGGTACTCCATGAGCGCGGTTCGCAGAGCCGGCACGGTCTCCATGCCGCTGTCCGCGTTCCAATCGACCAGCGATGGCTCCGCGAGGAGGTCGCCGAGCGAGACGTCCAAGACGTCGGCGAGCGACTTGATGACCGACAGACGGTCCAGTTCGATCCGGTTGTTCTCGATCTTCCCGAGCCAGTCCGCGGTGCGCCCGATGAGGCCGGCCAGTACCTCCTGAGACAAGCCGCGCCTGCGTCGGTACCAAGCGACTCGCTCGCCGATTGTCAGATTCATGGTCATGCCGCGCATGTGCTGACCCTCCCCGTTTGGAGATCGGCGACCCCGGAATGATTTTCCGGGTTCTGGGGCGGTTTCGGCCACAGCCTGTCTCCATGACTGTTTCCGCCGCTGCTGCCTCCTCCTGGCGCTCATGCGCTGGGGCGGGTCGGAAGTACACGACCCGCCGAACCGTGCTGCGTATGGTGGCCCAGTCGCGCCGTGATTCCTGGCTGATGGAACGCCGTTCCTGCGCGGACTACCGGGGACACCGGCGAGTCGGTGGCGACGCTCTCATGATCCGGCACCGAGGCAGGTGTTGGCAGTGATGCCCGCTGGCCCCGGTGCCGCCTAAACCAAAATGTCTGTGATTCCGCGCCCGGGTGAAGTGCTGATCGTTGACCGTCAGGCATCAGTGCAATTCGCAGACCTACGTCAACTGGTGTTCCGGGTGATCTCGGTGAGCCGCAGGCCGACCTATGAGGGGTGGGCCTGGATCCACGGATACGTCCTGGACAGCTCAGGCGCCGCGACTGAGCGCCGGGAGATCTTCGTCCGCTGTGATGGGCCACGTCTGTTCGAGCCAAGAGCCGGCTGCCGGAGCATGAGGGATATCAAGTGAGCGTTTTCCTGTCGGCCGTTTTGTTTCAAGAACGGTTGGACCTCGCTCAAACCAACTTGACCGCCAAGTGGCCCTGAACGCGGACGGGCGCACCTTGCTGAGCGTGATGCCGGGGAGCCGGCACGCGATCGAGGATTTTTTTTACTCCCTGTCCTGCTCGGCGGGGTTCCCTACAGGCTCTTGTGTCCTTGCTCCGCGTAGACAGCGGCCCGAATGCCCTCGAACAACCAGCCTGCTGCACCCGGCACCTTGATCGCCTCGATCGAGTGGGGGCCGACGCGCACGATTGGCTCGTTATAAGTGCCCTCAAGTCGAAGCGCGTATCGAGCGGCAAGTTCAGCCGTGGTGAGACTCGGTGTCGCTGCTTGCAGCTTCTTCTGTTCGGTGCCGACTCCGATGGCGTACTCGTCCAGGTGCTCGATGACATCACGAGCCTCCTTTAGCCCCGGCAAAGCCGCATCGAACTTAGACAGCGCATCCGCGAGGTGCTGCTGTGCCTCGGGCTTCGTGAGTGACTTGCCAGCCAACTCAGCGGCCCGCCGGACGTTACGTAGGGCGACCAGGAGGAGAAGGGCGTCCGGCAGACCGAAGCCGTCACCGAGTAGGCGAGCAGCCGGAACCTCGCAGGCCTTTGCCCAGAGCCAGGCGTGACCAAGGGCAAGGCTGTACGGGGGCTGCAAGCTCGGGATCGTTGTCACGACGCTCAGGGTCCGCCTGACGTTCCAGGTGCGCCACTCCATTCCGGATGGATAGAGCGGCCAGCAGCGTGCATCCTGACTTGCCTATTGGTGATCGCGTCATCCGAAATTCGGACATCGGTGATTGCTTGGCGTCGCTGGACCGATGGCTCGGTCCGGCCATCCGATGTTCCTGCGGGTCTGCGCGGAGTGCCTGTCTTTTGACAGCTCAACTCGCTGTTGCTCGAGCCCGTTCAACTGGCTGCTCGCGGCTGACTCGGCCGTGGCATCCCCGTCTGTCGAAGTTCGTCCCGGCCCGTCCAGCCGGAGCCGACAGCGCAACCGTCTCCGATCAAGACGCTCGAACCGGCGAGCTGATGCACCGGATGGGCGGGCCGCGCTGATTTATCAGCGCGCATCCAGCGACCGGGGCTAGGGGATCGCCGACAGCATGGCAAGAGGATCACCAGGTGCCCTCGGCCCGATGGAGGCGCGGACGCCCGGAGGGCCAACTAGCAGCGCTATCGGCACGCAAGATCCACCAAGGGGTGAAACACGTCGGCCCTGGTCCGGAGATATCTCCGCTGACCAGGGCCGATGTAACCGAGCGGGCGACGAGAATCGAACTCGCGTAGTCAGTTTGGAAGACTGAAGCTCTACCATTGAGCTACGCCCGCATGACCCTGGTTTCACCCGGGGGCACAGGCACACTCTACTGAATCATCTGCCGTCCGCGCGAACCGGATTCCCCAGCAGGTGACTCCAGCGCACACGTGGGCAAGCCGACCGCATACACTGGCCGACGCCACGGGGTGTGGCGCAGCTTGGTAGCGCACTCGCTTTGGGAGCGAGGGGCCGTGGGTTCAAATCCCGCCACCCCGACTGAAATCAACTGTCCGCAGCAACAAGGAGTACGCCTGTGAAGAGCACCGTCGAGACTCTGAGCCCGACTCGGGTGAAGCTCGCCATCGAGGTGCCGTTCGACGAGCTCAAGCCGAGCCTGCAGAAGGCGTACCGGGAGATCGGCGCGCAGGTCCAGGTTCCGGGCTTCCGTCGCGGCAAGATCCCCGCAGCGGTGATCGACCAGCGAGTCGGCCGTGGTGCGGTCCTCAACGAGGCCGTGCAGGAGGCGATCCCGCAGCAGATCCTCGCCGCGGTGCAGGAGCATGACGTCAAGACGCTCGGCCGTCCCGAGGTGGAGATCACCGAGTTCGCCGACAACGCGCCGCTGAAGTTCACGGCCGAGGTCGACGTCCGCCCGGAGATCACCGTCCCGGACCTCTCCACGATCGCCGTGACGGTTCCCGCCGTCGAAATCGGCGACAACGAGATCGACGAGCAGATCAACGGCCTGCGTGAGCGCTTCGCCACCCTGAAGACCGTCGAACGGCCCGCCGCCGAGGGCGACTACGTGCAGCTCGACCTCAACGCCACCGTCGACGGCGAGGAGGTGCCGGGCGGCTCTGCCACCAACATCTCCCACGAGGTCGGCAGCAAGCAGCTGCTGCCGGGTCTGGACGAGGTGCTCGTCGGCCTCTCCGGTGGCGAGGAGGCCGCCTTCACCACGCAGCTGGTGGGCGGTGACTTCGCCGGGCAGGACGCCGAGGTGAAGGTCGTCGTGCGGACCGTCAAGGACAAGCAGCTTCCCGAGATCGACGACGAGTTCGCCCAGCTGGCGAGCGAGTTCGACACCCTCGAGGAGCTCAAGGGCGACCTGCGCGAGCGTCTCACCAAGGTGAAGAAGGTCGAGCAGATCTACGCGGCCCGTGACGAGGCTCTCAAGCAGCTCGTCGAGGCGGCGAACATCCCGGCTCCCGAGGGCGTCGTCAAGGACGAGGTCGAGGGCCGCAAGCAGGCCATGACCGACCAGCTCGAGCGGATCGGCGCGACGCTCACGGACTACCTCGCCTCCGAGGAGAAGACCGAGGAGCAGATCGACCAGGAGCTGACCGAGGCCGCCGAGGAAGGCGTCCGGATCCAGCTGCTGCTCGACACCGTCGCCGACGCCGAGGACGTCCAGGTCTCCGACGACGAGTTCGGTCACGAGATCGTGCACCGGGCGCAGCGCGCCCAGATGCAGCCGCAGCAGTACTACGACCAGCTGGTGCGCTCCGGCGCTGCGGCCTCCGTCTTCGGCGACGTGCGCCGGGGCAAGGCGCTGGCGTCGGTCATGGAGCAGGTCTCGATGTCCGACAGCGAGGGCAACGTCCTCTCGCTCGACGACCTGCGTGCCGCGGGCGAGGACGAGCACGCCGGGCACAACCACTGATAACACCGTTCAGCCGGCCACCGTGCAGCGCTCGCGCTGCACGGTGGCCGCTGCCGTTTCATGGGTACGCCCAGAGGCGGGTGCGCTGTCAGCGAACACCCGCCTGAGCGGGAAGCTGATGCGCATCCGACCAGTTAGGTTGGTCGTACGACGGACAACCTGCCGGCCGGATCTCTCGGCCGACACAGTCAGCTGTGAAGGGCTGCCATGACCGATCTCCACATCCCCGCCACCCCCATGGCGCGGCGGGGCGAAGCACTCAGTGGCAACCTCGACGATTCGGTCTTCAACCGCCTGCTGCGTGAGCGCATCATCTTTCTCGGCAGCGAGGTGACCGATGCGGTCGCCAACCGCATCTGCGCGCAGCTGCTGCTGCTCTCCGCCGAGGACCCCGAGGCTGACATCCACCTCTGGATCAACTCACCCGGTGGCTCGGTCTACTCGGGCATGGCGATCTACGACACGATGCAGTTCATCGACAACGACGTGTCGACCGTCGGCATGGGCATGGCGGCCTCGATGGGACAGTTCCTGCTCTGCGCCGGGACCGCGGGCAAGCGTTACGCCCTGCCGCACGCGCGCATCATGATGCACCAGCCGTCCGGCGGGATGGGCGGCACGGCCGCCGACATCGCCATCCAGGCCGAGCAGATGCTTTACACCAAGCGGATGTTCCAGGAGCGCATCGCGTTTCACACGGGACAGACCCAGGAGCAGATCGCTGCCGACTTCGACCGTGACCGCTGGTTCACGGCGCAGGAGGCGAAGGACTATGGCTTCATCGACAAGGTGATCACCGGGGCCACTCAGGTCCCGGACGGTGCCGGAACGCTGAACTGAGGAGCTGAACCATGACCGACCTTTCTATGCCTCCCGGCTTCGCTCCGGTGCACAACCGCTACGTGCTGCCCTCGTTCTCCGAGCGCACCTCGTGGGGGATCAAGGAGTCGAACCCCTACAACAAGATGTTCGAGGACCGGATCATCTTCCTCGGCGTCCAGGTGGACGACGCGTCGGCCAACGACGTGATGGCCCAGCTGCTGACGCTGGAGAGCACCGACCCGGACCGCGACATCCTGATGTACATCAACTCGCCCGGTGGCTCGTTCACCGCGATGACGGCCATCTACGACACCATGCAGTACGTCCGGCCGGACATCAGCACGGTCTGCCTCGGCCAGGCGGCCAGCGCCGCGGCCGTCCTGCTCGCCGGCGGCACGCCGGGCAAGCGGATGGCGCTTCCGCACTCGCGGATCATCATCCACCAGCCGGCCACCGAGGGTGGTTACGGCCAGGGGTCGGACATCGAGATCCAGGCCCGCGAGATCATGCGGATGCGGACCCAGCTGGAGGAGATGCTTTCGCACCACTCCAACCAGCCGCTCGACAAGGTCAAGAAGGACATCGACCGCGACAAGATCATGACGGCGGCCGAGGCCAAGGAGTACGGCCTGGTCGACGTGGTCCTCGCGACGCGTAAGAAGAGCCTGCAGGGCGTCGGCGCCGGCAACTAGTGCGCCGCGTGAGGGGCCGGCTGGTGGTGGTTAGACTGGCCGACCCCTGACACGCCCGTTTTGGGGGGTCGGAGAACAGCTCCACAGCGGGTAACGTCGAGTCTGCATCCTCAGTTACGCGGGTCGGCGGACGATGAGATGGCAACGAGGCATTCCGTCCTCGTAAACGGACCGGTCGGCGATCGGCCATTGAACGCAGGGAGAACGTAGGTGGCACGGATCGGCGACGGTGGCGACCTACTCAAGTGCTCCTTCTGTGGGAAGTCGCAGAAGCAGGTCAAGAAACTCATCGCAGGCCCTGGGGTCTACATCTGCGACGAGTGCATCGACCTCTGCAACGAGATCATCGAAGAGGAGCTGGCCGAGACCGGCGAGGTGAAGTGGGAAGAGCTTCCCAAGCCGATGGAGATCTGCCAGTTCCTGGACAACTATGTTGTCGGCCAGGAGCAGGCAAAGAAGGCGCTCTCCGTCGCGGTCTACAACCACTACAAGCGCATTCAGGCCGAGTCGAACGGTGCGCCCGGTGGGGGCAGTGACGTCGAGGTTGCCAAGTCCAACATCATGCTCATCGGTCCCACCGGCTGCGGTAAGACACACCTGGCCCAGACGCTGGCGCGGATGCTCAACGTGCCGTTCGCCATTGCGGACGCCACAGCGCTGACCGAGGCCGGTTACGTCGGCGAGGATGTCGAGAACATCCTGCTCAAGCTGATCCAAGCGGCTGACTACGACGTCAAGCGCGCTGAGCAGGGCATCATCTACATCGACGAGGTCGACAAGATCGCTCGCAAGAGTGAGAACCCGTCGATCACGCGGGACGTCTCCGGCGAGGGCGTCCAGCAGGCCCTGCTGAAAATACTCGAGGGCACGGTTGCGAACGTTCCGCCGCAGGGCGGCCGCAAGCACCCGCACCAGGAGTTCATCCAGATCGACACGACGAACGTGCTGTTCATCGTGGGCGGTGCTTTCGCCGGCCTCGACCGGATAATCGAACAGCGCGTCGGCCAGAGCGGCGTCGGTTTCGGCGCTCGCCTGCGGTCGATCTCGGAGCGGAACACCGACGACATCTTCAGCAGAGTGATGCCGGAGGACATGCTGAAATTCGGGCTCATCCCCGAGTTCATCGGTCGTCTCCCGGTCATCACGACGGTGCGCAACCTCGACCGTGAGGCTCTCATCAAGATCCTCACCGAGCCGCGCAACGCCTACGTGAAGCAGTACCAGCGTCTCTTCGAGCTCGACGGTGTCGAGCTGGAGTTCGACGAGGGTGCACTCGAGGCGATCGCCGACCAGGCCATGCTCCGTGGCACCGGCGCCCGTGGTCTCCGCGCGATCATGGAAGAGGTCCTCCTCTCCGTGATGTACGAGGTGCCCAGCAACCCCGATGCGGCCCGCGTGGTGATCAACCGCGAGGTGGTCCTGGAGAACGTGAACCCCACGATCGTCCCGCGCGAATTCGTCGGCCGGCGACGCCGGCCGGACCGCGAGGAAAAGTCCGCCTGAGTTCTCTACGCCGCCGCCCGATCTCCGGGCGGCGGCTTTTTGCTGCTCTCTTTCACCGGCCGGGGTCGTACGCTTCGACTTATGCGCGTCGCTGTCTGCCAGCTGAACTCACGCGAAGAGCGTGCCCAGAACCTCACTGTCGCCCGGGACCTGCTTGAGCGAGCCGCCGCGGGCGGCGCCGAGCTCGCGATCCTCCCGGAGTACGTGGACTTCCTGGGGAAGGGGTCCGACACGCCCGAGCCGGAACCGGTCGACGGTGAATTCGGCACGTTCTTCGCGACGGCCGCCCGCGAGCTCGGGATCTGGGTTCACGCCGGCTCGTTCCACGAGACCGGGCCCGATCAAAACCGGACCTACAACACCACGTTGCTCTTCGCGCCGGACGGCACGCTCACTGCCACCTACCGCAAGATCCATCTGTACGACGTGGAGATCGCGGGTCGTGTCTCCTACCAGGAGTCACGAACCGTGGCGCCGGGGGAGGAGACCGTGGTCGCCGCGGTGGCGGGTGTCCCGGTCGGTCTCAGCATCTGTTACGACCTGCGATTCCCGGAGCTGTACCGGCAGCTCGCCATCGCCGGCGCGAAAGTCTTGGTGGTCCCGGCCGCCTTCATGCTGCACACCGGGCGTGACCACTGGGAGGTCCTGCTGCGCGCCCGCGCGATCGAGAACCAGTGTTACGTCCTGGCCGCCGGCCAGATCGGCGACCACGAGCCAGGACGGACCTGTTTCGGTCGCAGCATGATCATCGACCCGTGGGGGACGGTGCTCGCCCAGGCGCCGGACGCGGTGGGCGTTGCGATCGCGGATCTGGACCTGGAGAGGCTGGAAACGATCCGTGCCGAGCTCCCGAGCCTGGCTAATCGCCGGCTTTGAGGCCCAGGTCACAAACTCTGTACGAGGTAGCTGACGACGGCGAGTCCGACCACCGCGCTGCCGACCAAAAGAAGAGCCCCACCCATCCGGGAGGGGCCTCGCAAGAACATGCGATGGACCGAGACAACCACCGTGACCAGCACAAGTAAGCCGATCACGATCTGCCAGAGCGGCACGATGAGGCCGAGAAACGCGTCGACCGCCAGCGTCCCGGAAGCGTCCATGACGCCACTCTGTCACGGTTTCGATTCGCCGTGTGTCGCCGCGCCGCCCGGACGGACCATGAACGTCGATTTGCAGTCAGCTACCCAAGTCCCGTAACTTCTTCTCTGCAAGCGGGAAACCGGTACGGAGCGGCACGAAAGTGACAATCCGGAAGGTGCCTCGGGAGCAGTCGAGAGCGAGCTAAGCTTGACCTCGACAGCCGGGTGGTGCGGCGAGTTCCAAGAAATTGGATTTGCGGCCGCGACGCTGACCGGCTAGAGTGGTTCAGCCAGCAGGAAACGGGCGAGATGAAAATCCGGCCGTCTGCTAGAGCCACATGACCTGGGCGATGCCGAGAGGCGAAAACCGACCAGGTAATCTTGAACGGTTGCCTCGATTGCGAGCCTCTTAGCTGAGGTTCACTTCGATGTGCGGTTGTTCTTTGAGAACTCAACAGGGTGCTTGATAAGCCAGTGCCATTTATGGCATTACCCCGGCCTATCTCTTTGGGGATGGGTAGGGAAATTCCTTTGGCAACTTTTTGTTGCCGGGACGCTTTTCCAAAGATTTTGTTGGAGAGTTTGATCCTGGCTCAGGACGAACGCTGGCGGCGTGCTTAACACATGCAAGTCG
>NZ_QLMJ01000002.1 GCF_003259845.1 Actinoplanes lutulentus | reverse complement strand
AAGCCGACAGATCGGCTCGAAGACCCGAAGTCAGTAGCTCAGTGGGTCAGACCCCGGGCGGGAGGTGCTCACCACCAATCCTCTCTGTAGCTCAGAGATGTCATCGGACCTTCATAACGCGCCTGAACGACGGCCGCGGGACATGAGCCGTCGTCCAGGCACGTTATCGCTGGCCCATAACAGGGCTGAGCTACGGCTCGCCGCCCCACCGCCCCACCGCCCCACCGCCCGAAGCACCGAAGCACCGAAGCACCGCACGCGACCACAAGCGCCAGCCGGCTTCGGGCGGATTGTCGGGGTGGCGTACTGCGGCTGTTTCCTCTCAGCTTCGGAGGGCGGCCGGGTGGCGGCGGCCCTCGGCGGGATAGCGGCACGTTGTGGATTGGGCGAGCATGCTCGGGTGCTCTTTGTGTTCTCGTTCCTGGCGTCCGGCGCCCTGTACGTCTTCGGGCTGTTCCTCACCGGTGAGGGGTTCCTGCCGTTCGGTGGGGCTCTGACGCTGGGCGCGCTGCTGGCCTATGTGCTGACCTGGCGCCGCCCGCACCCCGCGCTGGTCACCGGGCTGGCCCTGCTGGCGGCCGGCGTCGGCCTGGTGGAGGCGCGTACCGGCGCTACCGCCGATCTGACCAGCGGCGACGGCCTCCTGGGCCTGATCGAACTGGGCCTGCTGACCGGCGGCGTGGCAGCCCTCGCACTGGCCGTCCTGAAGCAGGCTCAGAGCCGCGGACCAGCAAGACCCAGCCCGGCGAAAAACAACCCGGCGCAGCCCAGCCCGCCAAAAAACAACCCGCCAAAAAACAGCGCGGCGGAAAACAACCCGCCAAAAAACAACCCGCCAAACAGCGGTCCCTCCAAACACCCCGCCGCAGGCTTCATCGCGGCGGGCGTGTTCGGGGCGACCGTGGTGATGTTCGGCGCCGAGCAGGTGGTCAACGTCTACGTAGGGCCGGGTGAGATTCCGCCGAACATCGGGAACCGGGCGAGCCTCCTGCTGATCCCGGCCGGTGTTCTCATCCTGGCCGGGTTCGCCATCAACGCCGCGGTGCTGCGCCGCGGGCCGCTGCTGGCCGCCGCCGCGGGCCTGGTGCCGCTGGCCCTGCTCGTGGTCGGCGCGATGTCCTCAGCCGGCGGCAACGACCTGGTGTCGGCCCAGCCCGGCCCGCCGGACATCCGGCAGTGGGAACTCCACGTCGACGCGTATCGGTACGGCGTGGACACCTTCGAGACGATCGCTGCGGACTCGGACGGCGCCTACACCACGTACGCATACGTGGACGTGGACAGTGCGCCGAACCGCTGGGATCGGTTCTGGTCGGCGCTCGGCGCGACGCTTCTCCTGCTCGGCGTGGCCCTTGTCGTCAGCGCTCTCCGCCGGCCGGATTCCCGGTTTGGGATAACCCTTTACTCCTATCGAGATGGTGGTTAATCTCGGAGCGCCTTCCTCGATCCACAGGAGACGACGTGACTGACCGTGGGACCACCCGCCGGGGCGTGTTCGGCGCGCTCGCCGGCGCTGCCGCCGCCACCGCCCTGCCCGCCGAGGCCGCCTTCGCCGGCAGCCCGGACAAGGGCCAGGATGAGAAGCCGTTCGCGGCAACGACCGCCAAGGGCAAGGGCAAGCGCCCCAACATTCTCTTCATCCTCGCCGACGACCTCGGCTGGGCCGACCTGAGCAGTTACGGCTCGCCGGACATCGCGACGCCGAACCTGGACCGGCTCGCCAAGAGCGGCGTCCGCTTCACCCAGGGGTACTCGGCCGGCGCGGTCTGCTCGCCCACCCGGGTCGCGCTCTACACCGGGCGGTACCCGGGCCGCACGCCCGGCGGCCTGCCCGAGCCGATCGGCGCCGTCAACGACCGCGACGGCATCCCCGCGACCCACCCGACGCTGGCCTCGCTCCTGCGCGCGAAAGGGTACGCGACCGCCCTGATCGGCAAGTGGCACGGCGGCTTCCTGCCGAACTTCAGCCCGCTGCGCACCGGCTGGGACTACTTCTTCGGCAACTACTCCGGCGGTGTCGACTACTACTCGAAGTACAGCCACACCGGCAAATATGACCTGTTCGAGGGCGAGACCGAGGTCCCGAACGACGGCCGGTACTACACCGACGTCATCGCCGACAAGGCCGAAGAATATGTCCGTAAAAAGCATGACAAGCCCTGGCTGCTGAACCTCAACTTCACCAGCCCGCACTGGCCCTGGGAAGCCCCTGGCGACCAGAAGATCAGCGAAGAGATCACCGCGAAGATCAAGGCCGGCAACGCCCAGGCGATCTTCCACTACGACGGTGGCTCGCTCGACACGTACACAAAGATGGTGGAGAACCTGGACAAGCGGATCGGGCAGGTGCTCAACGCGCTGCGCCAGACCGGCCAGGAGGAGAACACCCTCGTCGTCTTCGCCAGCGACAACGGTGGCGAGCGGTTCTCGTACAACTGGCCGCTCACCGGCAACAAGGGCAGCCTGCAGGAGGGCGGCATCCGGGTGCCGACGATCCTGCGCTGGCCGGCCCGGATCCGTCCCGGCCAGGTCAGCCACGAGCCGGTCGTCACCCACGACTGGACGGCCACCCTGCTGGAGATCGCCGGCGCCGAGCCGAGCGCGGACTTCCCGCTGGACGGCTCCAGCCTCGCCGGTTACCTGCTGCGCGGCTCGGACGCCCCGGAGCGGGACCTGTTCTGGCGTACCCGGGCCAACCGCGCCCTGCGCCGCGGCAAGTGGAAATATCTCCGCCTGTCCACCAGCGACGCCCTCTACGACGTCGAGACCGACCCTCGCGAACAGGCCAACCTCGCCGCGAAGCACCCGGAGATCGTCGCCGAGCTGCGCGCCAAGTGGGAAGAGATCAACGCGAGCCTGCTCAGTTACAGCTGATCGACATAGGCGGCCAGCCTGGCCGCGGCGGCCGTCTCGAACGGCTCGATCGCCGCGGTCAGCCGGCTGACCAGGTCGTCGGTGGTCGCGCGGGCCTGCGCGATCACCGGCGGCGGGTACCCGTACAGGATCTGGTGCTCGGCGAACTCGTCCTCGTCGAGCACCCGCACCGAGCCGTCGAAGAGCCGGACCACATCAAGATCAAGATCAACGGCACGGACCACCCCACCTTCGTACGATGGAGGCGTCGTGACATCGACGTAGACGGAGACATCCGTATCGGCCGTCGACGGGTTGAAGCTGGCGATCCAGTCCCCCACCCTCGGCACGAGAGTGATGAAGTCGTGCGGCTGGCGGACCGGTTCCTCGTACCCTCTGGTCATGATCGTCCCGGAGCGCGCGCCGAACCACAGACCGTGCGCATCGGAGCCGAGAGGCTCCAGCGGATAGTGCCAGTGCAGCGAGCCGCCCCACTTGGTGAACCGCATCGCCGCGCTCATGACGCGACGGCGGCGAGGGCCTCGACCTCGATCAGACGGCTGCCCGGCGTGACGGCGACGACGTGGCTGTATCCGTTCGGCGCGGGCGGGGAAGGGAAATCGAGCGTGGCCATCCCTTCACCCTAGGCAGTCGCCAGGAGACCGCGCGATCCAATATCGCCCGGGACATCACGATCACGCAGGTGATGCCGTTGATGAACGCCGCGACGACGTCGCTCGGGTGGTGCATGCCCCGGAACATCCGGGAGAACGCCACCGCGACCGGTACCAGGACCAGCGCCCAGCAGAGCGCCTTGAGCCAGGTGTGCCGGACCAGCCCGGCCAGCAGCAACGCCAGACCCAGGTAGAGCGCGACCGAGGCCGACGTGTGCCCGGAGGGGAAGCTGGAGGTCGGCGGCGAGGCGTCGAGACGCTCCACGTCCGGGCGCGGCCGGTCGATCGCCTTCGTGGTGAAGAAGAAGACCAGGGCCTGCGCGGTGACCGCGAGGCAAAGGAAGACCGACTCCCGCCAGCGGTGCAGCACCAGCCGCAGGATCACCGCGACGACCGCGGTGACCGCGATGATCCAGCCGGTGTTGGCGACCGCGCTGACCCAGCCGGAGATCTGGGTGAGTGGCTCGACGCGGTCCCCGGCGAACTCCCGGTTCACCCCGTCCTCGATCGTCAGCGGCCACCAGTGCGCCGCCTGATGGGTGAGCAGCAGCCCGAGCCCGATCAGGAACAGCAACAGGATGCCGATCGGCAGCACGATCCGGATGAGAGCTTGCTTAGCTAGTGCGACCACGACCGCCGCATTACCCGGTGACGGGCTCCGGAACACCTCTCCGGGAATAGACGGCAGCCGAAGCGACAGCGATCGCGGCACCGAGGAAGAGGCCGGCCGTCACGTCGCTGAGCCAGTGCACGCCGACAACCACCCGGGTCAGGGCGGTGACCAGCGGAAGCACGATCATCGCGGTCCACAGGGCGGCGCGGGCACCGGGCCGGCCGCGCAGGATCGGCAGCAGGACCAGCAACAGAATCGCGGCGCCGAGGGCGCTGTTGAGAGCGTGCCCGGAGGGGAACGCGTATCCGGACGCCTTCGCGATCGGCTCCAGGAACTCCGGGCGGGCCCGGCTGAACACCAGCTTGAGGACGGCGCCGAGCACACCGCCGACGATCATCGTGCCGGCTGCCCAGAGCGCTACCGACCGCGCGCCGCGGCGGAAGAGCCAGATCACCAGAACCAGTACGGCGAGCCGCCAGCTGGTCGGACTGAGGATGTGGGTCAGCCACGTCGACACGTCCACCCAGCCGGCACCCGCGAGCGCCGCCGCGTGCATGCGGTCGGAAACCGTATCGTCGAGGGTGTGCAGCGGCGCCCAGCGCACCGCGACCAGCGCCGCGATCAGCACGAACGGGACGAGCAGCGGGAAGGCCACCCGGTTACGGGCCGCGATGTCGATGTCGGAGTGGGTGGTCGGCATAGGCGCTCATTACCCCACATCGCCGCTGCGAAGCACCTGTGGGGCCGGTCCGGCCGCGAGCTCACCGATGCCGCCGAGCGCGTCACGCACCTGGTCGACCAGCGCGCTGATGGTCCGCTGCTGGTCGTCGGCGACCGAGCTGACCTGGCCGATCGCCTCCTGGACGCGTCCGATCGCCTCGGTCATCGTGGCGACCGCGCCGGAGACGTCGGTGGCGGTGCTGGTCAGCATGCCGAGCGTCGCGGTGATCCGCTCGGCGGATTCGGCGGTGTCGTCGGCCAGCTTGCGGACCTCGTCGGCGACGACCGCGAAGCCGAGACCGGCCGGTCCGGCGCGGGCCGCCTCGATGGTGGCGTTCAGCGCGAGCATCCGGGTCTGCCCGGCGATCGAGCCGATCAGCGCCGCCAGGTCACGGGTCGCCGGCAGGGTCACGGTGAGCGCCTCGACGGCCCGGTCGGCCTGCGCCGCGTTGCCGGCCATCCGCTCGGTGGCGGCGTGCGCGGCAGCCGAACCCGCGTTGATGTCGGCCACCGAGGCGCGTACCGCGTCGACACCGCGCACCGCGTCGCCGAGCCGGCCGGACACCCCGCTGATGATCTGCTCGGACTCGGCGCGGACCCGTTCGGCCGTCTCCCGGCGGTGCTCCTCCTGCTCGTGCAGGCGGTCCTCGTGTTCGGCGGTCTCGCGTACCCTCATCTTCTCGATCTCGGTGGTGTCCCATTCGATCGCGGTGAGCATGTCGTTGATGGCGCCGCCCAGCGCGTCGATATCCGGGCTGTTCGCGGGCGGCACCCGCAGCGTCAGGTCACCGGACTTCCGGATCTTCTCGGTGGTCTTCCGCAGCGGCCGCACCTGGACCCGGACGGCCCGGCGCTGGGCCATCGCGATCATCGCCCCGGCCAGCGCGACGGTCATCAGCACCACGATGCCGAGCCGCAGCAGCGTCGACTGGGCCAGTACGTGGATCGGCCGGTCGTTGAACGACTCCAGGGTCACCGCGACGCCGTCCACCCCGACGATCGTGCAGGCCACCGCGATTTTGTCGCCGACCGTCGTGGTGGTCACCCCGATCGTGCCGAACGGACTGGCCAGCTCGCGCAGCGCCTGCGCGCCCTCGCGCGGCGCGGACCGCAGGGTGATCGAGTCGTCGGTCTGCCCCGCCAGCGACGCCACCGCCGCGGCGTCCAGCGCCCGCACGATCAGCAGGGCGCCCTTCGGGTCGCCGGCGCCCTGGTCCTGGTACGCCGCGAAGCTGCAGAACTCGGCCGGTTCGCCGGTCACGCTGGTCAGGCCGCAGAAGCCGTCGCCCGGTTCGGCCGCGGGCCGGATGTATTCGAGCATGGTGGCCGGGTCGGCGAACCCGGACGGCATCGGCGCGTACTTCCCGTCCCGCATGGTGCCGCCGACCCGGATCGTGCCGGTGGCGTCGACGCCGACCGCTGCGGTGATGCCGTACTGGTCGCCCAGCACCGACGGGGGCAGGTCGACGGCGAACTGCTCGTCGTCACCGGCCGCGATGTCCTGGTACAGGCTCGTCCAGATCGAGTTCGTGACGCCGAAGTCGCGCAGCCGCTGGGCGTGCGCGGCGATCGCCACCCGCAGCTCCTCCGCCTCGCGGCCCAGCTCGTTGCGTTCCAGCTGGTCGAAGGCGCGCAGGGTGATCAGGTAAACCGGCGCGGCGAGCACCACGAGCATCAGCGCGACCAGCATCAACGTGGGTGGCAGCTCTCCGCGCCGAAACGCCGCAAGCGGACGGAACCACCCCACAGCCTCCTGTTCGGCACCGGCCGGACTTTGCTGAGCACCCACCATGCAACCCGGGTCGTCCTCAGACACCGGCGGCCTGGGACGATCTCCAATCGTGCGGAACGTTCGGGTTCAGCTCTGGTCGGGCTGGCTGGTGGTGGCGACGATCGCTGCCCTGTGCTTCCCGCTCGTGCCCGACGACAGCGTGCCGGCGAAGATCTACGTCAACACCGTCGGCGTCTCGTCGGTGCTGATGCTCTTCTTCGGCATCCTGCGGAACCGCCCGGAGCACCGGGGCGCCTGGCTGCTCTTCGGCAGCGGTGTGGCGATCTTCGTCTCCGGGGACGTCACGTATGACGTCACCGAGTTGCGGCTGGGCGAATATCCGTACCCTTATTGGGCGGACGCGCTCTATCTCTGCGCGTACCCGATGCTCTTCGCGGGTCTGTCGCGGCTGGGCCGCGGCAGCGGCGACCGGGACCGTGGCGGCCTGATCGACGCCGCGGTGATCTCCACCGGGATCGGGCTCATCTACTGGGTGTTCGTGGTCGGGCCGACGCTCGAGGACGCCGGTTCGCCGGTGCTGGAGCGGCTCGTCACCATCGGGTACCCGCTCTCCGACGTGCTGCTGACCGCCGCGACCGCCCGGATGCTGACCCGCGCCGAGAACCGCACACCGAGCCTGCGGCTGCTCGCGGTCGGCGCGATGCTCATGCTGACCTGCGATCTCATCTACACGACGATGTCCAGCTCGGCGGAGTACACCGGGGGGTTCGTCGACTCGGGGTTCCTGATGGCGTACATCTGCTGGGCGGCCGCCGCGCTGCATCCCAGCATGCGCCAGAGACCGCGCAGCGGCGTCGAGGCGAACCGGGTCGGCGGGCGCCGGCTCGCGATCCTCGCCACCTGCTCGCTGCTCGCGCCCGGCCTGCTCGTCATGCAGGGCGTCCAGGACCCGGCGAACATCGCCTGGGCCGGCATCGGCGCCGGGGCGGTCACCCTGTTCCTGCTGGTCCTGGCCCGGACCTGGGGTTTCGTGAAGCAGGTGCAGGCGCAGGCCGGCCAGCTCGAGGACCTGGCCATGCACGACGAGCTGACCGGGCTCTCCAACCGGCGCCGCTTCGAACGCCGGCTCACCGCCGCGCTCGCCGAGGGCTCACCGCACGTGCTGCTGCTCGACCTCAACGGTTTCAAGGCGGTCAACGACCGGTTCGGCCACGCCGTCGGCGACGAGCTGCTCGTCGTGGTCGCGCAGCGGCTCAGTGCCGAGCTGCCGGCCGGCGCCCTCGCGGCCCGGATGGGCGGCGACGAGTTCGCCGTGCTGCTGCCCGGCATCACCGCGGAGGCCGCCGAGGACCTGGCCGGGCACCTGCGGGCCGCGATTCACCGGCCGGTGCGGGCCGGCGGCCAGGACCTGCTGGTCGGCGCGAGCGTCGGCATCGCCGACGACACCGGCCTGTTCCGCCTCTCCGGGAAACCCGGACGAAACCCACGCGATCATGACCTCCCTTCGGTCGGCCATGCCGCGGTGGAGGTCCTCCGCCGCGCCGACGTGGCGATGTACGCGGCGAAGGCCGACGGCGGGCGGCACCGCCGGTACGCCGCCGTCCTGGACGACCAGGCCGGCGAGGAGGCCCGCCTCGGCGCCGAGCTGCGCGCCGCCATGGACTCCGGCGAGCTGTTCATGGTCTACCAGCCGATCGTGGAACTGCCGCACGGCCGGGTCGAGGCCGTCGAGAGCCTGATCCGCTGGCAGCACCCGGACCGCGGCCTGATCAGCCCGTGCGACTTCATCCCGGTGGCCGAGCGCACCGGCCTCATCGTCGAGCTGGGCGAATGGATCCTGCGGACCGCCTGCGCCCAGCACGTCGCGTGGCGTCGCAGCGGCATCGCACCCCGCCGGATGGGTGTCAACGTCTCCGCACGCCAGCTGGCCGAGCCCGGGTTCGCCGGCATGGTCGCGGCGGTGCTGGCCGAGACCCGGATGGTGCCGGGCGACCTGATCGTCGAGGTCACCGAGACCGCGGTCTTCGGCGGCGGCGCGGCGGTCCGGGCCGTGCACGAGCTCACCGAGTTCGGCGTGGAGATCGCCTTGGACGACTTCGGCACCGGCCACTCGTCGCTCGGACTTTTGCAAACCCTTCCGGTACGCGTACTCAAGGTCGACAAGTCGTTCGTGGAGAACGTGACCCTGGCCGGCAGGCACGCGGTGATCGCCACGTCGCTGATCCAGGTCGCCAACGGACTCGGCCTGGTCGCGGTGGCCGAGGGCGTGGAGACCGCGGAGCAGGCCGAGGAGCTGTACCGGATCGGGTACCGCCGGGCGCAGGGGTACCACTTCGGTCATCCGGCCCGGGTCCCGGAGTTCGCGCGTAATGAGGCATCCACCAGTAAGTTCTGACATATAGCGGTTTGCCGCTGGGCGAGCCTTTGTAGCGTCCGTGGCCGTGAGCACACCCCTGCGGCCGGACGACCCGCGCCGCCTCGGCGGATACCACCTCCATGCCCGGCTCGGCGAAGGCGGCATGGGCGCGGTGTTCCTGGCGCACGACGCCGACGACCGCCGGGTCGCGATCAAACTGATCCGCCCCGAGCTCGCCGCCGACCCGGCGTTCCGGGCCCGGTTCCGCAGCGAGGTACGCCGGGCCCGCCAGGTGCCGCCGTTCTGCACCGCCGCGGTCCTCGACGCCGACCCGGAGCATCCGACGCCGTACCTGGTCGTCGAGTACGTCGAGGGCGCCAGCCTGGAGGAGATGGTTCGCCGGGACGGCCCGCTGCGGGGCGGCGCCCTGCACAGCGTGGCGATCGGGGTGGCCACCGCGCTCGCCGCGATCCACAGCGCCGGGGTGATCCACCGGGACCTGAAACCGGCGAACGTGCTGCTGTCCCTCGGCACCCCGAAAGTGATCGACTTCGGCATCGCGCGGGCGGCCGAGGCGCCGACCGAGCACACCCGGCCGGATCAGATGGTCGGGACGATCGCGTACATGGCGCCGGAACGCTTCGAGACCGGCGAGGCACGGGCGGCGGCCGGCCCGGCCATGGACGTGTTCGCGTGGGGTGTGCTGGTGGCGTACGCGGCGACCGGGACGACACCGTTCGCGGCGGACTCACCGGTAGCGACGGCCGCACGCATCCTCACCCAGCCTCCCGACCTGGACGGCCTCGACGGCCCGATGCGGGACCTGGTCCTGACCGCCCTCGCGAAAAATCCGGAGGAACGGCCGAGCGCGCACGACCTGCTGACCCTGTTGCTGGCCGTGGGCGCGAGCCTCGCGGAACAGCCGCAGGTCCAATGGGCCGCTCTCGCCATGCGCAACAACGCCGAGGCCGAGGCGGCGAGAGCCGAGGACGCTGAGGCCGCGTGGGCCTGGGTCGCCCGCCGGCGGCGCCGGAGCCGCCGTCTTCGCACCATGGCCGCCGTCACCGTCCTGGCCGTCCTCGCGATAGCCGCCGGCGCCGGCGTCGCGGCCGTCCTCGCGGACCAGCCCCGGCCTGACTCCACGAGCGCTCTGAGCATGCTGACGGTCGCCGACCCGCTGAGCGGGCCGGGCCTGTGGCAGCCCGCTTCGTCCTCCGGCCCGAGCGGCGGCTGCACCTTCGCATGGAACGGGCTGGTCGCGAGCCGGACCACCGGCTCGCTCTATCGTTGCCCTGGCCCGGACATGCACTTCGCCAACCCGATCGTCGCCGTCGACATCGCCCTGCCTTTCGAAGGAGAATGCGCGGCCGTCTGGCTACGGGTCGGGCCCCAGGGCGCTTACCGGATCGCCGTCTGTGCCGACCGCCTGACGCTGGTGGCCGAGCGCCCTTTCCCCGGCGAGGACAGCACGATCACCACGAGATCGGTGTCGCTCGGCAACGCGAACGGCGACCCGTACCGCGGCCGGCTCACCGTTCTGGCCCGCGACCGGTACATCGAAGCCGACCTCGACGGCGAGACGCTGATTCACACGCGGCTTGCCGGAGACTTCATCGAGTACGGCTGGCTCGCCCTCGGTGTCGTGCGGGACGACACCTTCCGGGCACGGCCCACCGGCACCCCGGACTCCGGGCTCGTCCACTTCGCCAACGTCCAGGTCTGGGAGCCCTGAGCCGTCACGGGGTTCCGCGCAGCTCGCGCACCGCCGTCAGCAGCTCCTGCTGGCTGATCGGGTCCGCTCCCCCGCCCCGGGCGTCCTGCATCGCCTTGGTCAGCTGGACCCGCCGCAGCACCTCCTTGATGTCGGCGCCGGTCATCCCGGTCGCCGCCACCCCGAGCGCCCCGAAGTCCAGGTCCTCGGCGAACATCCGGAACCCCGGCGTCTCGTGCACCGCGATCAGCGCCCGGACCATCTTGCGGAAGATCTCGGAGCGGGCCGTCTCGTCCGGTTTCGGGACGCTGACCTTGATGTCGAACCGGCCGGACCGGATCAGCGACTCGTCGACCCGGTGCGGGAAGTTCGTGGTCGCCACGACCAGCACGTTCGGGTTCGCCTCGATGAGGTCGTTCATCTCCTGCTTGAAGATGCCGGCGACCGCGTTCAGCGCCTGGCTGGCCGCGTCACCACCGGCGCCCGCGTAACTGACGATCGAGTCGAACTCGTCGAACAGCATCAGTGTCGGCACCCGGTAACGCCGGGCATCCCGGAAGATCTGCTTGATGTTGCGTTCCGAGCCGCCCAGCCACTTGTCCAGGATCTCCGGGGTGCGGATCTCCCGGAAGTCGGCGCCGATCTCGTTCGCCAGTGCCCGGGACAGCATCGTCTTGCCGGTGCCCGGAGGCCCGTACATCAGAATGCCCTGAGGGCGGCGTGCCCCCCAGCGTGCCATCGCCTCCGGATGGCGGAAGGAGACCGCCACCTGGCGTAGTTCCGACACCACGCCGGCCAGGCCACCGACCATGTCGAGGGTGACCGCCTGGGTGGTCATCGGCGTCTTCGACACGGTCTCCCGGCTGACCACGTAGTGCCGGCCGGTCAGCGTGTCCGGTCCGCTGATCTCCAGCACCGCCTGCAGCGTCAGCGTGACGAACGCGCGCAGGTGGCCGGCGCCGGCCTCGTCGCGCGGCATCCGCGCTTCGAGCCGCGCGACGGTCCCGCTCTCCTCGTACGTCACGGTCGCCTGCAGACCCACCACGGCGTCGGCGAGCACTCCCGGTTCGCGTTCGGCCGCCGGCCCGGTGGGCCGATCAAGACCCAATTTCCGGTACGCGGCCGCGGCCGCCGTGCCGACGCCATCGACGATTCGGGTGGCGACCGGGTCGCCGGCCGCGATCCGTTTCGAGAGCAGCAGGCCGATCGGGTCCTGGCCGAGCACGATTTTGCGCATCCGCTCGGTCGACATCGGCTCGGCACCGGCCGAGATCCGGGCGGTGAACACGTGGTTCTCGCCGTTGGCCGACACCGTCATGTCCACTCTCTGCACCGGCGACGGCCAGGTCGAGCGCCGCAGCAGCTCGACCGGGTTCACCCGGGCCGCCGCGAGCAGGGTGACCGCGTCGACGATCTCGACGGTGGCGCCCGCGTACTCGAAGGTCTCGCTGCCTGGCCGTGCTTCCGACATGCCGTCCTCCGCCTGGTTCGGTGCGTTCCGGCTAGGTTTTGGGGAGTACCCGCTCCACCAAGAGTGACACGCCGGTGCACAAGCGACTCCGCCCCGCTTCCCGCAGGCATCCAAGCGGGTTAATCTCAGCGACGCTGACAACCCTCGATGTCGCGGGCTCACGCCGGTTCCGGCGTGGATCGCGACCATCGCACGGAGGAGAGTTTCGTTGCGAAAACTGGCCATCCCCGTCATCGCGACACTGCTCGTCGCGGGTGCCGCCCAACCAGCGGCCGCCGGTGGCGGGCACCACCATTCCGAGAGCTCCAAGCGTCTGCGCGAGGCGGTCACCGTCTCCGGTGTGCGTGATCATCTGAAGGCGTTCCAGAAGATCGCCGACCGCAATGACGACAACCGCGCCTCGGGCACGCCCGGCTTCGAGGCGAGTGCCGCCTACGTGAAGAAGACGCTCAAGAAGGCCGGCTACCGGGTCACCGAGCAGAAGTTCATCTTCCCGTTCTTCGACGAGCTCGCTCCGGCCCAGCTCACCCGGGTGTCCCCGGCCGGACCGGCGTACGAGACCCACACGTTCGACTTCTCCGGCACCGGCGACGTCACCGGTCAGGTGGTCCCGGCGCTGAACAACGTGCTGCCGCCCACCCCGGCGCCGTCGTCGCTGGCCGGTTGCGCGCCTGCCGACTACGCCCCGGCGTCGGCGACCGTCACCCAGATCGCCCTGGTCCAGCGTGGTGGCTGCAACTTCATCGTGAAGGCGCAGAACGCGAAGGCCGCCGGGTACGACGCGGTGATCATCTTCAACGAGGGCCAGCCGGGCCGTGACGACCTGCTCACCGGCACCCTCGGCGAGCCGTTCGACCTGCCGGTGGTGGGTCTCAGCTTCGCCGACGGCAGCGCCCTCGCCGCCGCCGCTTCCGCCGGAACCGTGACGGTACGCGCGCAGACCAGCACGTTCACCGACCCGAACGCGACGACCAGCAACATCATCGCGGACAGCAAGGGCGGCGACCCGAACAGGGTTCTCGTCGTCGGCGCCCACCTCGACTCGGTCACCGCCGGTCCGGGCATCAACGACAACGGCAGCGGTTCCGCGACGATCCTGGAGATCGCCGAGCAGGCCGCGAAGTTGAAGGTGAAGACGAACCAGAAGCTGCGGTTCGCGTTCTGGGGTGCGGAAGAGGCGGGCCTGCTCGGCTCCGAGCACTACGTCACCACGCTCAGCGCCGCTGACCAGGCCAAGATCTACGCGAACCTGAACTTCGACATGGTCGGCTCACCCAACTACGTGCGGTTCGTCTACGACGGCGACGGCTCGGACACCGGCACCGCCGGCCCGGACGGCTCCGGCCAGATCGAAGCGGTCTTCAACGACTACTTCACCGCGCAGGGCCTCGCCAGCGACCCGACGGCGTTCGACGGCCGCTCCGACTACGGCCCGTTCATCGCGGTCGGCATCCCGGCCGGCGGCCTCTTCAGCGGCGCCGAAGGCGTCAAGACCGCCGAGCAGGCAGCGGAGTACGGCGGCGTCGCGGGCGAGCCCTACGACCCGTGCTACCACGCGGCCTGCGACGACATCTCCAACCTGAACAACCGCTCGCTGAGCGAACTCGGCGACGCGGCAGCCCACGCGGTCTACACCGTGGGTCGCCTGAAGGGCGCCCTGGCGTCCCCGGCAGCCCCGGCCACCACCGGCGAGGGCGCAGCCAGCGGCGGCTCCCACGGCCACCCCGCCAGCTAACAAGTTCCACCCGGAGGGCGCCGTCACGTTGACGGCGCCCTCTTCCATGCTCACTTTTCAGCAACCCAGCCCCGGAGCCGGCCAGCCACCGCAGACAAGCAAGGCGCGCAGCCAAGCAGGGCATAGCCGCCGCCCGTTTCGCCCGGCTGGCGCATGTGGCTGTGCTGAAACGTTGCAGCACAGCCATGAGCGCCAGCCAGTTCAGTCCGGTTCGGTCCGGCTAGCGCTAGTGGTTGCTGTGAAACGTTGCAGGACAGCCGTAAGCGCCAGCCGGTAAGCCGGTCCTGCCAGCGCTCAGCGCAGGGGCCCAGTCCGGCCCCCTCACCCGAAATCGACACACAGGCAACCCACCCCAACCGCGTGTCGATTCAGGGCGCGATCCGCACCCGAAATCAACACACAACCCGAGTGGCATCCGTTGCGTGTCGACTTCAGGCGCCGTCCGCACCCCAACTCGACACACGGCGCGGGAGGCACGACCGCGTGTCGACTTCAGGTGCGATACGCACCCCAACTCGACACACGGGCGAAGCGGCCCCGCGCCGTGTCGGCTTTGGGTGCGATAGGCGCCTTGACTCGACACGCGGGTCAGGGGGTGGGGTGGGGTTTGGTGAGGTGGTGGGTGGTGAGGATGGCGGCGCAGGCTACGGCTGCACCGATTGCCGTCTCCAGGCCTCGGTCCCAGAGGAGGTCGGCCGCCGGGCGCGGGGCTGCTACCTGGTTCATCAGCAGCGCCAGCGGGGTGATGAAGAGCATCGCCAGGCCGTAGTTGCGGGCTACCACCAGCTCGGCCGCCACCTGGAGGAGGGCGAGGATCGCCACTGCCGGGTACGGGTCGAAGCCCGGCGCCAGCAGCACCGCCGCCAGGACCAGGCCGGCCGATGTTCCGGCGATGCGGTGGCCCGCCCGGACCAGCTGGGCTGATCGGCCCTGGGCGGACAGGGGTGCCACCGCTGCGACCGTGGCCCAGTACGGGTGGCCGATGCCGAAACCCGTCGCGATCGTGCCGGCCATCAGCGCCGAGGCGGCGCACGTGAGCGAAGCGGGGAAGGCGTGCGCCAGCGTTACGCGTACCCCAGAAGGGGTTGGATCGGAAGGCGCGGGGACCGCGCCCACGAGCAGGGAGAACGCCGCGCTCGCGGCGGCGACGCCCAGTGCCGCCGGCAGGTCCGTGAGGTGGTGCGGGACCGACGCTACGGCGCCGAAGGCGAAGACCAGGAAGAGGGCGCCGGGTGGGTGCCAGCCGGCGATGGTGGCGAGGGCGGTGCCGGCGCCGGCGATCAGGGCGGCCATCGGGACGGCCAGCCAGGTGCGGTCGTCGAGGACGCTGATCAGTACGCCGAGCAGGACCGCCAGGACCAGGGCTGATGCGGCGCCGGACTGCATCGTGAAGCGGGCGCGACCGGTGCGGGTGCGGCCGTAAAGAGAGGTGAAGGCGCCGAAGGCGGCGTACATCGACCAGTGCGGGCGGTCGAGCAGCAGCACGACGAGCAGCGGGGTCGCCACGCTGACGCCGGCCCGTAGCGCCGCCGGGGCGTCCTTCAGCAAGATCCCCATGATGAGTTCGACCATAAATCAGCGAGGGGCGCAATAGTCACTTCTGTGCGATGACCTGCGGAGGTTGCCTCTGGCAGCATGACGAAATGTTGGTCTTGTTCGCGCACAGCGGTACCGGCTCGACCGTCGCCACGGTGCACCGCGGCGACGGGGTGGTCCTTCAACTACCCGGTTACGACCGGAAACATCGGGTTCCCCACGATCTGGCGCACTTCGCCACCGAGCGCACTCTCGGCCTGAGCGACGGCGTCTTCGGCTCTATCGCGGCCGGTGGGGTCTTCTCCAATATGAAACTGATCAGCGGGAAACCGAGGCACGACGCCGCGCAGCGCAGCAGGCTGCTGCTCGAAGCGCACAAACGCGCTCTGACCACGGCGGAGCTGCTGGCCGGGGTGGTGCACCAGGTGGTCGAGGACGGCGACGCCGACCGGGTGACCGCGCTGGCCCGGGACGCGTGGATCTCGTTCGACGGGGGTGACTTCCCCTGGTCCGACGAGCAGGTGACCCGGGCCGCGGCCGAGCTCGGTGAGCTCGCCGTCGAGTGGGAGGCGCACGGCGCGGTCCGGGCGGTGTGGCCGGACGATCTGGTCGCGCCGATGCCGGTACCCCATGGGGTGAAACGCGGCCGGCGCGGCCGCACCTAGAGGGCGCGGCCGCGCAGTCAACAGAAGGACCTACTTGACGTACGTGACCGTGACGTTCGCGTCCGCGGCGTCGCCGGTGGTGTAGACGTACTTCTTCGCCGCGCTGTCGCCGGTCTGGGCGAGCAGCCACTGGGCGGACCAGCGGGCGATCGTCTCGACGCCGACGGCCTGGTTCAGCGTCTGCGCGGAGGCGTCCGGCAGCGCGCCTGCCGGGTTCTGGCCATTGGTGATGCCGTAATGGTTGGTGCCGGCGACCTGGATGAAGGCCTTCGGCGTGCCGGCGGTCAGGTTGTACGTGGTCTGACCCTCACTCGTCGTGGCCACCCCGTCCGCCGTGCCCTGGATGTATCCGACCGGCACCGTGTTGAGCACCGGCAGCACCAGGTCGGTGCCGTAGAGCACGTTGTTGCCGCCGTAGGTGACGACCGCCTCGAGCTCACTCGGCGCGATGTTCGCGATCGCGCAGAACGGGATGATGCAGAGCCCGGCGCTGATGCTCAGCGCGGTGGCGGCTCCGAACGAGTGGCCGGCCAGGACCAGCTCGTTCTCGTTGATGCGCTTGTAGAGCGGGGATGCCGGGTTGTCGTCCTCGGCGTCGGCCCAGTCGACGGCCCAGCCGGCCTGCGCACCCTCGGGGTAGAGGCCGCTCACGCCGAACAGGGATCGGGTGTGGTTGGGGACGGCGACGACGAACCCGTACGAGGCGAGGGTCGACGCATAGGTGGAGTAGTGGGACTTGTCGACGTTGGCGCCCTGGAGGAAGAGCGCCACCGACAACCGGGTCCCGGTCGTCGGGTAGTACACGTCGGCACTGTCGCCGTTGATGGTCGTCGTGTAGCTGGCGACCGCCGTGGTCGCAGCGGCCGCGGGGGTCGCGGGGGTCGCGGCGAACGTCACAGCGAGGAGGGCAGCCGAGATCGCCGCGGCCCGCTGTTTCCAAGAACGGAACAACGTCACATTCATGGATACGGACTATGTCGATGGATCCGGTCGTAGTCAAGAGGTGTCCAGACACGCGGAATCCACCCATGGCCAGTTACCGGTAGGGAGGCGCGGACTATCGCGTAACAGGGCGCGCGAAGAAGACAGCGCCGAGCAGCAGCTGTGCCACCGGGATCGCCAGGACCGTGAACAGCATCGCTCCCTGCGGCCGCATGCCCAGGTGCAGCAACGTCATCAGCACACTGAGCGCGAGCAGACTCATCCACGCCGCCCGATCCGACGGTCGTTTCCAGAGCTGAAACCCGCACGGCAGGCAGACCAGGGCGAGGACGGCCAGTCCGGCGAGGACAGCCGGTGCGTGTCCCGCGTGCTCACCGGCGAGGGCCAGGTGCACCGCGATGCCCGCGATCCCGAGAACCGCGGCGAGCCGTCCCGGATTCATGATCGCGGATCATGCCACAACCGAGACCCGCGTCACAGCGGGGCAACCAATCCGCGACACCGGTCCACTAGCCGTCAGCACCCCCCGCCGGCCGGACTTGTCCCCAGCAAAACGGCCGGCACCGGAGAAGGGCTCCGTTCCTCCCCGCCAGGAGGCGCGGGGCCCTTCTCCGTCTTGTAATCAAAGATCACTTTCGATCACGGCGGCGACGTGGGAAGGTGCGGAAAGAGCCCCCTTCACCCGAGGTCCAGGCAAAGGAAACCCTGCCGCGGCCAAATGTCGCCGTCCGGTTTCCTGCCGTACTCCTGCCCTCAACCCAGCACTTTCATGATCCACCCAGCGCACATCGTTACCGGTGGCGCAGAAGGAGGAACAACAGTGCGCACGTTTTCCCGCACGGCCGCGGTGACTCTCGCGGCCGCGACCATAGTCTCGCTCTCCACGGCGTGCTCCCCGCCCGAGAAGGAGTCCGCCGCCTCGTCCAGCAGCGCGGCGACCGCCACCAGCGCGGCTGACCTCGGTGGCCTGGACGCCCTGATCGCCGAGGCCAAGAAGGAGGGTGCGCTCAACGTCATCGCGCTCCCACCGGACTGGGCGAACTACGGTGAGATCATCAAGGCGTTCGGCGACAAGTACTCCATCAAGGTCAACTCGGCGCAGCCGGACGGCTCCAGCCAGGACGAGATCAACGCCGCGACCCAGCTCAAGGGCCAGGACACCGCGCCGGACGTCTTCGACCTGGGCATGTCCGTGGCGACCGCGAACACCGCGCTCTTCGCCCCGTACAAGACCGAGAAGTTCGACGAGATCCCGGCCGACCTCAAGGAAGCCACCGGGGCGTACGTCAACGACTACGGCGGCTACATGTCGATCGGTTACGACAGCTCCAAGGTGCCGGCCCCGACCAGCGTGGCCGACCTGCTGAAGGCCGAGTACAAGGGCAAGGTCGCGCTCAACGGCGACCCGACCCAGGCCGGCGCGGCGTTCGGCGGCGTGCAGCTCGCGTCGATCGCGAACGGCGGCACCGTCGACGACATCAAGGCCGGTGTGGACTTCTTCGCCCAGCTCAAGAAGGCCGGCAACTTCCTGCCGGTCGACCCGACCTCGGCGACCATCGAGTCCGGCCAGACCCCGGTCGTCTTCGACTGGGACTACCTGAACGCGGCCCAGTCGGCGAAGACCCCGACGTGGAAGGTCTTCGTCCCGTCCGGCTCGGTCCTCGGCTCGTACTACGCCCAGGCCGTCAGCAAGGACGCCCCGCACCCGGCCGCCGCGCGGCTGTGGCAGGAGTTCCTCTACTCCGACGAGGGCCAGAACCTGTGGCTCAAGGGTGGCGCCCGCCCGGTCCGTGCCGACGCCATGCAGAAGGCCGGCACGATCGACGCGGCCCTGTTCGCCGCGCTGCCGAAGATCGAGGGCACCCCGGTGATCCCGACCGAGGCGCAGAGCACCAAGGCGAAGGAATACCTGACCGCGAACTGGGCCAAGGCCATTGGCTGAGGTCGTCGCGGCAGCTCCGCAGCGCGTGGCCAAGCGGCCACGCCTGCGGGGCGCCGCCCTGCTCGGCACGGTGCCGTTCTTCGCCTACGTGGCGATCTTCCTGATCATCCCGACGCTGGTCGTGGTGATCGGGGCGTTCGCCTCGGACGACGGCGGGTTCACCCTGTCCAACGTGCGCTCACTCGGCGACGCGTACATCGTGGAGGCCTTCGGCCGCAGCATCGCGCTCTCCGCGATGAGCGCGCTGATCGGCGCGGCGCTCGGCGCCGTCCTCGCCTACGCCCTGGTCACCGCCCGCCCGGACGGCATCCTGCGCCGGGTCGTCACCTCGGCGGCCGGCGTGCTCGCGCAGTTCGGCGGCGTCACCCTGGCGTTCGCCTTCCTGGCGACCATCGGCCTCTCCGGCTTTCTCACCCTCTGGTTGTCCGACCACGGCATTGATCTGTACGGGAATGGCGTCTGGCTCTTCGAGCTCCCCGGCCTGACCCTCGTCTACACGTACTTCCAGATCCCGCTCATGGTGATCGTGTTCCTGCCCGCTCTGGACGGCATCCGGCCGCAGTGGCGTGAGGCCGCCGAGAGCCTGGGCAGCAGCACCTGGCAGTACTGGACCCGGGTCGCCGGACCGCTGCTCGCACCGGCGTTCCTCGGCTCGGCGCTGCTGCTGTTCGCGAACGCCTTCTCCGCGTACGCGACCGCGGCCGCCCTGGTCAGCCAGGGCAGCCCGATCGTGCCGCTGCAGATCCGCGGCGCCCTGACCAGCGAGGTCGTCCTCGGCCAGGCGAACCTCGGCAAGGCCATGGCCCTCGGCATGGTGATCGTGGTGGCGGTCGTCATGACGCTGTACGCCCTGCTTCAGAAAAGGACTGCGAAATGGCTGGGCTAGCCGCCAAGCGGGCCCGCAAGCAGCGCGCCTTCCGCTGGACCGTGCTGATCGTGCTCGGCACGTTCTTCCTGCTCCCGCTCGCCGCGATGGTCGAGTTCAGCACCCGCAACTCCGAGACCTGGCCGCTGCTGGTGGACTGGCCGCAGCTGAGCGCCACGTACCCGGACCTGGCGAACGGCATCGTCTCCTCGCTCGGCCAGGCCGCGCTCACCTCGCTGCTCATGCTGGTCCTGCTGGTGCCGACCGCGATCTGGGTCCGGCTGCGACTGCCGAAACTGCGGCCGCTGGTCGAGTTCCTCTGTCTGCTGCCGCTCACCATCCCGGCGATCGTCCTGGTCGTCGGCCTGGCCCCGGTGTACGCGTGGGTCAACTACCTCATCGGCGGCTCGTCACTGACGCTCGTTTTCGCGTACACAATCCTGGTCTTGCCCTATGCCTATCGCGCCATCGACGCGGGGCTCTCCGCGATCGACGTGAAGACCCTGGCCGAGGCGGCACGCAGCCTCGGATCCGGCTGGATGACGGTGATCTGGCGGGTGGTGCTGCCGAACATCCGCTCGGCCGTGCTCTCCGCGGCGTTCCTCACCGTGGCGCTGGTGCTCGGCGAGTTCACCATCGCGTCGCTGCTGCACCGCACCAACCTGCAGGTCGCCATCGATTACCTCGGCAAGAGCAGCGCCACCATGTCGGTCGCCGTCTCGCTCGCCGCACTGCTGCTGGCGTTCGTCCTGCTGATCGTCCTGTCCCTGTTCGGCGACCGCCGGACGACCGCCAAGGAGAAGTCATGACCGGCGTGGCCGTGCATCTGGAGGGCTTGCGCCGGACCTTCGGCGCGACGCACGCCCTCGACAACCTGGACCTGCGGATCGAGCCGGGCGAGCTGATCGCGCTGCTCGGGCCGTCCGGCTGCGGCAAGACCACCGCGCTGCGGATCCTCGCGGGCCTCGACGACGCCGACGCCGGCCGGGTCCTGGTCGGCGGCAAGGACGTCACCGGGCTGCCGGCCAGCAAGCGGGGCATGGGCATGGTCTTCCAGGCGTACAGCCTCTTCCCGCACCTGGACGCGCAGCGCAACGTCGAGTTCGGCCTGCGTCTGCGCGGCCGCAAGGACGCTGCCACGCGCTCGGCCGAGATGCTGGAACTGGTCGGGCTCGCCGGCTTCGCGAAACGCTTCCCGCATCAGCTCTCCGGCGGCCAGCAGCAGCGGGTCGCGCTGGCGCGCGCCCTCGCCATCGAACCCCAGGTGCTCCTTCTGGATGAGCCGCTCTCGGCCCTCGATGCCAAGGTACGCGTACAGCTGCGCGACGAGATCCGCAGGATTCAGACCGAGGTCGGCACCACGACGCTGTTCGTGACGCACGACCAGGAGGAAGCCCTGGCGGTGGCCGACCGGGTCGGCGTGATGAAATCCGGCAAGCTGGAGCAGCTGGCCGCGCCGGCCGAGATCTACCAGAAGCCGGCGACCGCGTTCGTGGCCGACTTCGTCGGGCTCAGCAACCGCCTGGCCGGCACCGTCCACGGTGACGTGGTCGAGGTGCTCGGCACCCGGCTGCCGCTGGTCACGCCGCACACCGGCGGCTCGGCGGTGACCGCGCTGGTCCGGCCGGAGGCGGTCGGGGTCACGCCGGACGCCACATCGGAGGCGAAGGTGCTGACCGCCAGTTTCCTCGGGCCGACCAGCCGGGTCACCGTGACGGCCGGCGATCAGCTCGTGGTCGCCCAGGTGCCGAGCGGGCAGCTGCCGTCACTGACACCGGGCACCGCGGTACGCCTGGAACTACAGCCGGTTCCGGTGGCGCTACAGGACTGACATGAACAGGGCCGGCCGCTGTTCACAGTGGCCGGCCCGGTTTTACACACCTCGATGCTCGGGTTACAGTCGGGACCCTTGGGAGCGCTCCCAGTCCCCTCTCCCACACCATCCCCCGAGGTGTAGCAGTGAAACGCAGAGCCAAAGTCCTCCTGGCCACGGCAGCCGCCGTGGCCGTCGCGTCGGCAACCGCGTTCTTCGCGTTGCCGGCCGGCGCGGAGACCGCGACGTTCACCGTCACGAACTCCTGGAACAGCGGTTACCAGGGCCAGGTGACGGTCAGCAACGAGTCGTCGTCAGCGATCAACACCTGGAAGGTGGAGCTGACGCTACCGTCCGGGACGACGGTCGGCCAGGCCTGGAGCTCATCGATGAGCGTGGCCGGGAACACGTACACGTTCACCCCGGCCGGTTGGAACGCGACGATCGCGGGTGGAGCGGCGACCAGCTTCGGGTTCATCGTGAACGGGACCGGCCGGCCGACGAGCTGTCTCGTGAACGGGAAGGCTTGCACCGGGTTGGGCGTACCCACGTCTCCGAGCGCGACCGGATCGCCCAGCGCGACCGCCTCGCCCAGCTCGTCACCCAGCGCGTCGCGCAGCTCTTCGCCGAGCGCGACCGCGTCGCCCAGCTCTTCACCGAGCGCATCGCGCACCTCTTCGCCGAGTGCGTCGCCCAGCGTGACCCCCAGCGTGACGCAGCCGCCGGCCGGGACCACTCCGGTGGCGATCAACGGGCAGCTGAAGGTCTGCGGGACCAAGCTCTGCAACGCGCAGGGCGCGGCGGTCCAGCTGAAGGGCATGAGCACGCACGGCCTGCAGTGGTTCCCCAGCTGCTACACCGATTCCTCGCTGGACGTCCTGGCGAACGAGTGGAACGCGGACCTGTTCCGGATCTCGATGTACGTCCAGGAGGGCGGCTACGAGACCAACCCGAGCGGGTTCACCTCGCAGGTCAACAACCTCGTCGAGAAGGCCACGGCCCGCGGACTCTACGCGCTGATCGACTTCCACACGCTCACGCCGGGTGACCCGAACTACAACCTGGAGCGTGCCAAGACCTTCTTCCGGGAGGTCTCCGCCAAACACGCGTCGAAGAACAACGTGATCTACGAGATCGCGAACGAGCCGAACGGCGTGAGCTGGGCGCAGATCAAGAGCTACGCCGAGCAGGTCATCCCGGTGATCCGCACGAACGACCCGGACGCCGTCGTGATCGTCGGCAGCCGCGGCTGGTCCTCGCTGGGCGTCTCCGAGGGCTCGACCTCGTCCGAGATCGTCAGCAACCCGGTGAACGCGGCGAACATCATGTACGCGTTCCACTTCTACGCGGCGTCGCACAAGGACAACTACCGCGCCGAGGTGGAGAAGGCGGCCGCCTCGATCCCGCTGTTCGTCACCGAGTTCGGTTCGGTCGACTACACAGGCGGCGGCGCGGTCGACACGGCCAGCACGAACACCTGGCTCGACCTGCTCGACCGGCTGAAGATCTCCTATGCGAACTGGACGTTCTCCGACGCGAGCGAGGGCAGTGCCGCGCTCAAGCCGGGCACATGCAACGCCGGCTCGTTCTCCGGAACCGGGTCGCTGACCGAGTCGGGCGCACTGATCCGGAACCGGATCCGCGCCTGATCCACTGCTCCGGGCACCGGTTGTAAGGGGCCGGTGCCCGGTCTTATCCGAGGTTCATTCGTGCATGGGTTCGACGTACTCGGGGATCCGGTCCGGCGCCGGATCCTCGAGCTGCTCGCCGCCGGTGAGCAGACCTCCGGTGCCGTGACCGCCGCGATCCGGGCGGAGTTCGGCATCAGCCAGCCGGCCGTGTCCCAGCACCTGCGGGTGCTGCGCGACAACGGCTTCGCCACCGTACGCCCGGACGGCGCCCGCCGCCTCTACGCGGTCGACGACACCGCGCTGCGCGAGATCGACGCCTGGCTGGACCGCTTCCGGAGCGCGTGGGCGCCGGTTCCGCGCTAGACCGGGCTCGGCGGGCTCGGCGGGCTGGCCGGCTTAACGTCAGGGCTGCCGGCTGTCGCGCACGGCGACCGTGACGTCAAGCCGGCTCGGTGGGTCAGTGGTCGGCGGACTCCAGGCGGGCCGGCAGGGCTGGGCCGCGGCGGCGGCTGCGCAGGCTGCCCCGGACGTCGTCGGCTCGCAGGCGGGCCGGTCCCAGCCGATCCCGCACCGCCAGCCACGTGCGCGTGGCCCGCGCCCGGCTGCTC
The DNA here is from genome assembly GCF_003259845.1 of Actinoplanes lutulentus. GTDB lineage: Bacteria > Actinomycetota > Actinomycetes > Mycobacteriales > Micromonosporaceae > Actinoplanes > Actinoplanes lutulentus. Next base: position 763,324 of record NZ_QLMJ01000002.1, on the reverse strand, counting down.
CGGTGCGCCGCCGCCGACACCTGATAACCCAGTCGGGTCAGCCGGTCGCCGAACACCGCCTCGCACAGCTCGATCTCCTCGGCCGTGAGTCGCGTCTGCCAGCTCGCCACCCGGGCCGTGGTCACCTCGGAGTGGGTCAGCGAGTGCCACGTCTTGTACTCCGGCACGGCCACCGGGGCCAGCTTGGACGGGCGGGCCATCGCCGGGTCGTACTCCTCGCCGAGGAAGGCGCAGATCGACTGCAGGTGCGGCGCCGGGTCGGAGACCAGATCCTCGTACCGCACCTGGTGGTAGACGTCGGCCGGATAGAGCCGGGCGGCCCGCATCGAGGCGTCGGCGGAACGGGCGTACGTGTCGACGAGCTTGCCGAAGTCGGTCGGGCGCCACGGCGTCTCCTTGAGGGAGGCGACGCAGTCCCGGCCGTCACGCAGGATGTTGATGATCTGCGCGTCCGGGAACAACCGGAGGATGATCGGCAGGTTCCGCAGGTAGGACGGCCGCTTGTCACCCCAACGAGGCTTGCCGAAGCGTTGCGCGTACAGCTTGAAGATCGTCCCGAAGGCCGAGCCGAGCGTGGCCGGCGCCGCGACGACGGCCTCGACCACCGCTGGTCCTTCGAGACCGAGGTCGTCGAAGTGCGGAGACGCGACGATCCACTCCGCCAGCGCCCGCCTCTGTGCGGGGCTGCTGAGGTCGCCGTACTCGTGGCGGCGCTCGTAGGCCGGCAGCAGGAACCGGTTCTCCGGCGGCAGCGCGATCCGCGGGTGGGCGTGCAGCATCAGCTGAAGCATCGTCGTGCCGGAGCGGGGACATCCGACGACGAAGATCGGGCGGTCACTGGACATGACTTAGACCGTAAAATAGTTTTTGTCCCTTTTGCAAAGAAAGTCGTATCTATATGGAGTCGGTGGGATGTGGTAAACCGGCCTCATGAACGCTTCTGACCTGTTGAGACACTGCCTCGCGAAGCCCGGAGCCTGGCAGGACGAGCCCTGGGAAGGTGACGTAGTCGTCAAGGTGGGCAGCAGGATTTTCGCGTTTCTGGGTGATGTGCAGGCCGGTCACACCGTCGGAGTGAAGTGCGGCAAGGGCCGGGACGCGGCTGATGAGTGGATTTCGCGTTACCCCGACGACGCGGCGGCGAGCGCGTATATCGGGCGGCACGGGTGGAACACTCTGCGCTTCGGCGGCGCGATCGGAGACGACGAGATCCTCGAGGCCGTCGACGCGTCCTACGAGACGGTGGTGGCGGCGTTGCCCAAGAAAGACCGTCCCTAGAGGCCGACGCCCGCTTCAGCGGCAAGATCGGCTCAAGCCGTTCCGTGTGCGTTCAGCAACGCTATAGCCGGGCCGGGAGGCCAGAGACGGGTTGCGTGGCCGCTCGTCAGCGTTGGGCGGTTCTTCGGTGTGCGCGCATCCCCGCTGGGCGGCTCTTCCGTGCGACCCCGTCCCGGAAGACGGGCAACCGCTGGTCACGCCGACTGCTCGTTGCGAGGTGCCGTTCGGACAGATCTTGTGCGGTTTGGGCGTCCGGTCGACCGCAAACGCACGAGTTTCCGGGACGGCCGTCCGTGGCGTGTCGATTTCGGGTGGTCCGCCCTCCGCGACGACCTGGCGCGGCGAGCAGCGCCGGGCAGCGCGGCGAGCAGCGAGCAGCGGCGGGCAGCGCGGCGTGGCTGGTTACGTCTCTCTGGGTACGGGGATGACCAAGGGTGTTCCCGTCGCCGGGTCCGGGACGACCATCGCCTTGAGGTCGAATACCTCGTCGAGCAGCTCCGGCGTGAGCACCTCCTCCGGCGTGCCGGTCGCGACGATGCGGCCGTCCTTCATGGCGACCAGCACGTCGGCGTAGCGGGCCGCGAGCGAGAGGTCGTGCAGGACCATCACGACGGTCCGCTGTTTCTCCCGGTGCAGACGGCGGATCAGGTCGAGCACGTCGATCTGGTGGGCCAGGTCGAGGAACGTGGTCGGTTCGTCGAGCAGCAGCAGGTCGGTGCCCTGGGCGAGGGCCATGCTGATCCAGGCGCGCTGCCGCTGGCCGCCGGAGAGGGCGTCGACCGGGCGGGAGGCGAATTCCAGCATGCCGGTCCAGCTCAGCGCGTCGGCGACCAGTTCCTCGTCGTCGCTGGACCACTGGCGGAACCAGGTCTGGTGCGGGTGCCGTCCGCGCATCACCAGGTCGGCGACGGTGAGGCCGTCCGGGGCGCTCGGCGACTGCGGGAGGACACCGAGAATCCGTGCGACGTCGCGGGTGGGCATCTTGTCGATCCGTACCCCGTCGAGCAGCACCTCTCCCCCGCCGGGACGCAGCAGCCGGCCGAGGGCGCGGAGCACGGTGGACTTGCCGCAGCCGTTCGGCCCGATGATCGCGGTGATCCGCCCGTCCGTCACGGATATATCCAGATTTTTCGTGACTTCGACGTCGCCATAGGAAAGGGTCAGATCCGATCCGCGCAACCGGTCGTTCATCCGCTGATCCTTCGGGAGCGTCGCAACAACAACCACAGCAGATAAGGAGTGCCGACCATCGCCGTGAGCAGGCCGACCGGCAGCTCCTCGGGCGCGACGACGATCCGGGCGAGCAGGTCACAGCCGACCACGAGGAACGCCCCGAGCACCGCGGACGCGACCAGCGGTGGCCGGCTGCCGCCGCAGAGTCGCAGGGCGATCTGCGGTACCACGAACGCGACGAACTCGATCGGCCCGGCGGCGGCGACCGCTGCGGCAGCAAGGGCGGCCGCGACCACGACGACGGCCAACTGTGCGCCTTGGAGGCGCAGACCGAGCCCGCGGGCGGTGTCGTCGCCGAACTGGAGCACGCGCAGCGCGATCGAGACGGCGACGGCGGCGGGCAGGAGCACGACCAGGGCGACCGCGAGAGGGCGTACGTGTGACCAGTCCCGCCCGGCGAGGGATCCGCTGAGCCAGATGCTGGCCCGGGACACGTCGGCCACGTCGGCGCGCAGCAGCAGCCACGAGGTGATGCCGGCAAGCAGCTGCCCGGCGCCGAGCCCGATCAGCACGAGCCGATAGCCGTCGATGCCCTGCCGCCAGGCGAGCAGATAGATGGCGGCGGCGCTGAGCAGCGCGCCGGCCAGCGCGGCGATCGGGATGAGCCCCACGCCGAGGACGATGGCGGCGACCGCGCCGACCGACGCGCCGTAGGTCACGCCGAGCACGTCCGGGCTGGCCAGGGGGTTGCGGGCGAAGGTCTGGGTGAGTGCTCCGGCGACCGCGAGGGCCGCGCCGGCGAGCAGGCCGCAGAGCACCCGGGGCAGCCGCAGGTTGAGCAGGATGTGCCGCTCGATGCGGGTGCCGCCGCCGGTGACGACCTGCCAGACGGTCTCCGGGCTGATCGGGAAGTCGCCGTGCCCGACGGCCACGACTCCGGCCGCGACGGTGGCAGCGAGCGCGAGCAGGGTGACCGCGACGGTCCGCAGCGGAATGGCGGCGGAGACCGGCCCGGCCCGGAGAACCCGCCGCCCGGGAAGCACCAGCAAGGGAGAGCTCACAGCCTCACCATCCGGATCCGGCGGACCAGCCAGATGAAGAAGGGCGCGCCGACGAACGCCAGCACGATCCCGGTCTGCAACTCGGCCGGGCTCGCGATCAGCCGCCCGGCCACGTCCGCGATCAGCACCAGGCTGACACCGAGCAGCGCGGCGAACGGAACGAGCCATCGGTGATCAGGACCGGTCAGGACCCGCGCGATGTGCGGCACGATCAGCCCGGCGAACGCGAGCGGGCCGACCGCGGCGGTGGCGGCGCCGGCCAGCAGCACGATGGCGGTCACGCCGAGGGTCCGGGCGACCACGATGTTCTGCCCGAGCGCGCGGGCCACGTCCTCGCCGAGGCCGAGCGCGTTCAGCGCCGGCGCGTTGATCGCCGCGACGATCAGCCCGGCCACGATGAACGGCAGCACCGCCCAGGCGGTCGCGTAATCGCGGCCGGCCAGCGAGCCGACCACCCAGAACCGGAACACCGACAGCGTGTCCGGGTCGTTGATCAGAATCGACGAGGTGAACGACGCGAACAGCGCGCTGAGCGCCATCCCGGCCAGCGCGAGCGTGACCGGTGTCGGCCCGCCGGCGCCGGCCGCGCCGAGCGAGAAGACCAGGACGCTCGCGACGAGCGCGCCGGCGAACGCGAACCACACGTACCCATGGAAGTCGTTGATCTTGAAAATCGAGATGGCGAGCACCACCGCGAGGCTCGCTCCCGCGGAAACCCCGAGCAACCCGGGGTCGGCGATCGGGTTGCGCGTGTGCCCCTGCATCAATGCGCCTGCGGCGCCAAGAGCCAACCCCACCAAAACCCCGAGGACGGTACGCGGACCGCGCAGCTCCCGTACCACCGCGGTGGCGTCGGAGCCGTCCGGGTGAACAAGGGCCTGCCACACCTCGGCCGGATGCAGGGCCTGCGCGCCGAGACCGAGGCTGAGCAGCACCGCGACCGCCGCGAGCAGCAGCAACGCGCCCAGCCCGACGAGCCGGGACCCTCGCCCGGTGCGGGTGAGTGTCCCGGCTGCCGTCATCAGGCCCCGGCCGCCTTCGCGACGTCCGGAACCGTGTTGTCGATGAAGAACGGCACCGAGAGCGGGCTCGGGTTGCGCAGCGCCATGAACGCGTCGGTGCCGACGGCCACGTACTTGCCGCCCTTGACCGCGTTCAGGTTCTTGAACAGGGTGTTCGACTCCAGCGCTGTCTTGAGCTGCGGCTCGGTGCAGTAGACCAGCACCACGTCGGCGTCGATCGTAGCGATCTTCTCGAGGCTCAGGGTGACCGCGAAGTCCTCACCGGGCAGGGCGGCGACCGCGGGGGCCAGCTTCATGCCGAGGTCGGCGAAGGCCTTCACGGTGACGTCCTTGTCGGAGCGCAGCACGCCGATGGTGCCGGCCTCGTACACCTGGGAGATGGTGAAGGTCTTGCCGGCCAGCTGCGGGTACTGGGTCTTCACCGCGTCCGACTTGGCCTGCACCTGCGCGATGATCTGCTCGCCCTGCTCGGACTTGCCGAGCAGCTTGGCGACCTGACGCAGCGTGGTCTGCCACGGGTCCTCGAACGGCCCGGTCTCGTACGCGGTGGTCGGCACGAGCGGCGAGAGCGCCTTGTACTCGTTGTCGATGTAGTAGTCGCCGCCGGCCAGCACCAGGTCGGGGTTGAGCGCGGCGATCTCTTCCGGGTCGACGCCGTTCTCGCCCTGGACCAGCTGCTTCGGGCTGCCGGTGATCATCGGCTTGGCCCACGGGCTGACGCCGCCCTCGGCGACCGACTGGTACACGCCGACCGGCTGCACGCCGAGCAGCAGCAGGGCGTCGAGGTCCGCGTCGGAGAGCGCGACGACCCGCTCGGGGGCCTTCTCCAGGGTGGTGGTGCCGAGCTTGTGGGTGATGCTGACCGGGAACGCCCCCGCGGCGGCCCCGGACGAGCCGGCTTCCGGCGTGACGGTCTCGTCGTCGGAGGAGGCGCAGGCGACGAGCGCGCCGGCGCTGAGCGTCAGGGCTATCAGAGAGGTGAGAACTCTTTTCACCATCGGACTTCGCTTTCCATCGGGGGGTCGGCAAAATCCCCGCCGATGCCGGCTGTCACCGGCATCGACGGGGATTCAGAGAAATCAGGCGAGCTTCTTGGACTTCTTGATCGCGGCGGTGAGCGCCTCGAGCAGCGGGGCGGCGCCGTTCCAGGAGTAGATCGGGACGGCCTGCCACGGGAAGACCTGGTTCGCCTTGACGGCGGGCAGCGCGGACCAGCCCGGCTTCGACGCCAGGTCGTTCGGCTGCAGGGTGCCGGTACGCGCGTCCAGGAAGATGATGTCGGCCGCGTACTTGTCGGCGTTCTCCCAGCTCAGGGACTCGTAGTAGTCACCACCGTCGGTCTTCTCCGGGATGATGATGTCGACGCCGAGCTCCTTGAAGTACATGAGGTCGGAGGACACCTTCGGGTTCGACACGTAGAAGATGTCGGCCGCGCCGGAGCCGGCGAGCACCTTGATGCCACCGCTGGCCTTGGCGGCGGCGGACAGGTCCGCGGCGGCCTTCTCGAAGCGGGCCTTGGCCTCGGTCACCTTCGGGGCGTTGAGGTCGGCGCCGAGGGAGGCGGCGAGCTCGGCGTACCGCTCGATCGGCTTGGTCAGCGGGACCCGGCCGACGGTGATCGTGGCGGTCGGCGCGAGGCCGAGGATCTTGTCCTTGCTCTCGTCCGGGATGTACCAGTACGCGCCCGGGTCGAACATGTGGGTGACGAGCAGCTCGGGGCTGAGCGCCGCGTACTTCTCGACGGAGAACTCGCCCCAGGCGTTGCCGATGATCTGGACCTTGTTGATGTCCAGGTCGCCGGCCTGGTCCTCGGCGGTGCCGTCGGCCTTCTTGGTCTCGCCGAAGACGCCGACGATCTTGTCCTGGAGGCCCAGGTCGACCAGCGCGGCGGCGGTACCCGTGAACGCGACGATCTTGCTGGGGGTCTTGTCGGCCTTCAGCTCCTTGGGCTGGTCGTCGGTGAACGACCACGGGCCGGCAGCGGCGGCGGGAGCGGAGGCGGCGGGAGACGACCCGGTCTCCTCGTTGCTGCCACAGGCGCTCAGCAGCGCGCCGATACCGGCGGCGCCGCCGGCGGCCAGCAGGCCACGACGGGACAAAGAAAGGTGGGAGTTCGACATCATCGAGTCTTTCTCATGGGTACGACCGGTCACTCGACCGCGTGAATGGTTAGGCTAACCTAACGAACCGAACGCGCGTCAACAGGATCTACCGAACCGTGACGGGAGCATCAACTGTCCACCTATGACACCCCGACGGACCAGGGGATCCGCACCACGTCACCGGCCGGTCCCGGCGACGTGGACAAACCCGGTCCCGCGCACCCGGGCAGGCGCTTCCCGGTACGCCTCACCGGCCTGCTCGTCTCGGTGATCCTGCTCGCCGTGGTGCTCGTGCTCAGCATCGGTTTCGGCGCACGGTTCCTCAGCATCGGCGAGGTCTGGGCCGGACTCACCGACCCCGCTTCGCCGTACTACCGGATCGTCCACGAGATGCGGCTTCCGCGTACCCTGCTCGGTTTGATGGTCGGTATGGCGCTCGGCCTGGCCGGCGCGATCATGCAGGCGCTGACCCGCAACCCGCTCGCCGACCCGGGTCTGCTCGGCATCAACGCCGGCGCCTCGGCCGGTGTCGCCTCGGCCGCCGTCTTCCTCGGCATCGGGTCGTTCTACGGATACATCTGGTTCGCCCTGCTCGGCGCCGCGGTCGTCACCGCCCTGGTCTACACGGTCGGTGGTGGACGGTCGGCGACCCCGGCCCGGCTCGCTCTCGCCGGAGCGGCGCTCAACGCGACGCTGTACTCCTATGTGAGCGCCACCCTGCTCTCCGACTCGCAGGCCATCGAGAAGGTCAAGTTCTGGACGGCCGGCTCGCTGGCCAGCGCGGACTTCGCCACGGTGACCCGGCTGCTGCCGTTCTTCGCGGCCGGCCTGCTGGTGGCGCTCGCGGCGGCCCGCCCGCTGAACGCGCTGTCGCTCGGTGACGACGCGGCCCGCGCCCTCGGCGCCCGGCCCGCGGTGATCCGCACCGCGGTCATCGTGGCGGTCACCCTGCTCTGCGGCGGCGCCACCGCCGCCTGCGGCCCGATCGTCTTCGTCGGCCTGCTCGTCCCGCACATGGTCCGCCCGTTCACCGGGCCGGACCTGCGCTGGCTGTTGCCGTACACCGCGGTGCTCGCGCCGGTGCTGCTGCTCGGTTCCGACGTGCTCGGCCGGATCCTCGGCAGCCCCGGCGAGCTGCAGGTCGGCACGGTCACCGCGGTCCTCGGTGGTCCCCTGTTCCTCTACCTCGTGCGAGCCGCCCGATGACCACCCTCACTCTGGAAAAAACGGTCGGCAGCCGGGTCGGCGTCCGGCCGCGTGCCGTGGTCGTCGGGGTGGTCGCCGCCCTCCTCGCCGCCGCGATCGCGGTGCTGACCCTGGGCACCGGCGAGTTCCCGATCCCGCCCGCCGACGTGGTGAAGACCCTGTTCGGTCAGGGCACCGCGGCGCAGGACTTCATCGTCAACGAGCTGCGCCTGCCCCGGGTGATCACCGCGATCCTGGTCGGCATGGCCCTGGCCGCCGGTGGCGCGGTCTTCCAGTCGCTGGTCCGCAACCCGCTGGGCAGCCCGGATGTGCTCGGCATCACGAACGGCGCGAGCACCGCCGCGCTCACCGTGGTGATCCTCGGCGGCAGCAGCACCCAGCTCTCCCTCGCCGCGGTCGCCGGCGGCCTGGGCGCGGCCGTGCTGATCCAGCTGGTCGGCGGCAAGCACGGCCTGCACGGTTACCGGTTCATCCTGGTCGGCATCGGGATGTCGGCGATCTTCACCGGCATCAGCGGTTATCTGCTGACCCGGGGCGTGCAGATGGAGAACGCCCGGGCGCTGCTCTGGCTGACCGGCAGCCTGGACGGCCGGGACTGGCAGCAGGCCGGCCCGCTGCTCGGCGTGCTGGTGCTCACGTTGCCCATCCTGCTCCTGGCCTGCGGTCCCGGCCTGCGGATCCTGGAGATGGGCGACGACTCGGCGGCCGCGCTGGGCGTACCCGTGAAGGCCTTGCGGACCACCGCGCTCTTCACCGCCACCCTGCTCGTGGCCTGCGCCGCGGCAGCGGCGGGACCGGTCGCCTTCGTCGCGCTCATCGCACCGCACCTGGCCAAGAAGATCACCAGGGCGCCCGGGCCGAACCTGGTTCCCGCCCTCGCCATGGGCGCGCTGCTGCTGGTCGGCGCCGACTGGATCGCGCAGCACACGCCCCGGGTGCTCCCGGTCGGCGTGGTGACCGGCGCCATCGGCGGCGCCTATCTGGTCTGGCTGCTCACCATGGAACGCCGGGCCGGGCGGATCTGATCAATGTCTAACTCAGGAGAGAAGATGAGTCGCCTCAGCGGTACGGGAATGACTCTGGCATATGACAAGCGGGTCATCGCCGAGGAGCTGAGCGTCGACATCCCGGACGACTCGTTCACCGTGATCATCGGCCCGAACGCGTGCGGCAAGTCCACCCTGCTGCGGGCGCTGTCCCGGCTGCTCAAGCCGGCCGCCGGCACCGTCCTGCTGGACGGCAAGGACGTGCACTCGGTGCCCACCCGGCAGGTCGCCAAGACGCTCGGCCTGCTGCCGCAGTCGTCGACCGCGCCGGACGGCATCACCGTGGCCGAGCTGGTGGCTCGCGGCCGGTACCCGCACCAGAGCCTGATCCGCCGCTGGTCGGCACAGGACGAGCAGGTGGTGACCGAGTCGATGGCCGCCACCCACGTCGGTGACCTGGCCGACCGCAACGTCGACGAGCTGTCCGGCGGCCAGCGTCAGCGGGTCTGGCTCGCCATGGCGCTCGCCCAGCAGACACCGTTGCTGCTGCTCGACGAGCCGACCACATATCTGGACATCGCGCACCAGATCGAGGTGCTCGACCTCTGCGCCGAGCTGCACGAGACCCAGGGCCGGACGCTGGTCGCGGTCCTGCACGACCTCAACCACGCCGCCCGGTACGCCACCCACCTGATCGCCATGCGCGACGGCAAGATCGCGAAGACCGGCCCGCCCGGCGAGGTGCTCACCGCCGAGCTGGTCGAGGACGTCTTCGGCCTGCCCTGCCGGGTCATCGACGACCCGGAGACCGGCACCCCGCTGGTCGTCCCGGCGGCCCGCAAACGCGCCCAGACGGCGGCGGCAGGCTGAAGCTCTCATCACCGGTGATTGTCTGACGATATAGGGGACATGCCCCCTCAAGCAGCGCCGGACAGCCCGAGCGGTAATTTCCTGACCCGGTCGTTCACGAACCTCCGGGTCAGGAACAAAATTCTCACCGCTGTGCTGCTTGTTGCGGTCGTCGTGACGGCTGCCTGTGTGCTGGCGGTCATGCGGATGGCCGACATGGATCGCCGGATGACCGAGGTGCGGACCACCAACGTCCGCAACCTGGCGTTGCTGAGCGAGATGCGCGGCGCGCAGTCGCTGCTCAACCACTATGCCGCCGCGTCGATCTCGGCCGGCGGCGACGCCACGGCCCAGGCCGCCATCGGAAAGAACCGGGCGGCCGCGATGGAGATCCTCGGCGTGGCCCTGGCGTCGTACCAGGCCCAGGCCAAGAGCGCCGCCGAAACGGCGACGCTTGCCACGTTTTCCGCCGGGTGGGAGCAGTACAGCACCGCGATGGCCAGCATCGCGGCGGGCAAGGAAGCCGACATCGACTTCGAGACCGTGGTCAGCGGCATGGACGCCAATCTCGCGGTGCTCTCCGAGGAGGCCGCGGCGACCGCCACCCAGGCCGCGCAGGCCGCGCACGACCGGTACACGTCGGCCCGCCGCGAGGTGCTCGCCACCCTCGGCGTCGGCCTGCTGATCGGTATCGGGTGCGCGCTCGCCGCCGCCCGCTCGATCACCCGCCGGCTGGACTCGGTCGCCGAGGCGATGGAGGCGGTCGCCGCCGGCGACCTGACCCGGACCGTCCCGGCGACCGGCAAGGACGAGATCGGCGCGATGGCGCGCTCGGTCAACAAGGCCACCCATTCGGTACGCGACACGGTGTCCGCCCTGGCCGACGGTGCCGCCACGCTGGCGCAGAGCTCGAAGGCCCTGTCCCAGGTCAACGCTCAGACGGTGGCCGGTTCGCAGGCGGTGTCGGAGCGGGCCGAGTCGGCGAACACCTCCGCCGAGGAGGTCTCCTTCAACCTGCAGACCGTCGCCACCGGCGCGGACGAGATGGCGCTGGCGATCCAGGAGATCGCGCAGAGCGCCAGCGCCAGCGCCGGGGTGACCATGGAGGCGGTGTCCGTGGTGGCGGAGACCACCGAGACGGTCAGCAAACTGGGCGCCAGCTCGCAGAAGATCGGCGACGTGGTCAAGGCGATCACCTCGATCGCCGAGCAGACCAACCTGCTCGCACTCAACGCGACCATCGAGGCGGCCCGGGCCGGCGAGTCCGGCAAGGGCTTCGCGGTGGTGGCCGGCGAGGTCAAGGAGCTGGCCCAGGAGACCGCGAAGGCGACCGAGGACATCTCCCAGCGCGTTCAGGCGATCCAGGCCGACACCGACAGCGCGGTCGCCGCGATCACCCGGATCGGCGAGGTCATCGCGAGGATCGACCAGTTCCAGACCACCATCGCGTCGGCGGTCGAGGAGCAGACCGCGACCACCTCGGAGATGAACCGCAACGTGGCGACCGCCGCGTCCGGCGCGGCCCGGATCGCCGAGAACATCGGGTACGTCTCCACCGCCGCCGGTCAGAGCCGGACCGCCGTGGCCTCGGGCCAGCAGGCCGCCGCCGAGCTGGCGACCCTGGCCGACGACCTGAACAACCTGGTGGGCCGCTTCCAGTACCGCTGATCTCTTTACACCGGGGCCGGGACACCCAGCTTCTCGGCGGCCACCTGGATCTCGGCCCAGACCTTCGCGGCGACCGGCACACCCTCGGCGGTGCGCCGGCCCGCGACGGCCGCGCTGCCCTCGCCCGGGTAACGGATCTCCGACTCGTCGTCCGCCCTGGTCAGCCCCTTGAGGCTGGTCAGGGTTCCGGCGACGGCCGGGCCGAACTCGTCGGCATTGCCGAAGGCTGCCGGGTCCAGCGCCAGGATCAGCGCGTTCTGCCGGTGCACCCGGCCCTGCGGGTCGTCGCTGTGGAACGAGCTGAGGATCGGCGCGCCGACCAGCACGCTGGTGAGCAGCTCGAACACCAGCGACATGCCGGCGCCCTTGACGCCGCCCAGGGGCAGCGGCATCTTCGCGAGGTTCGGGTCCGTCGTCGGGGTGCCGTCGGCCGTTGCCGCCGTACCCTCGGGAAGTTGTTTTCCGGCGTTGCGGAACTGGGCGATCTTGCCGAGCGCGATGCCGGCCGTCGCCATGTCGAGCAGCGCGGGCGGCCGGTCCGGCGCCGGGACCGCGATGGAGAGAGGGCTGGTCGCGACGGCGGCGCCCTTCACCCCGGGGTACGCCATGTTCGGCATCCCGGCGACGAAGGCGATGCCGACCAGGCCCGCGTCGGCGATCCGGGACGTGTAGTAACCGATGGCGCCGGTGTGCACGGTCCGGCGTACGCCGACCGCGCCGATGCCGCTGGCCCGTGCCCGGCTGATCGCCTCGTCGGCGGCCGCGGTGAGCGCCACCGGCCCGGGCGCCCGGTCGGCGTCGAGCACCGCGACGGCGGGGCTGGTCGAGCCGAACGCCAGAGCCGGCGCCTTGTTCGCTTCGCCGGAGTCGAGCAGCTCCAGGTAACGCGGCACCCGGGAGGCGCCGTGCGAGTCGACACCGCGCAGGCTGGCCCAGGTCAGCACGTCGGAGATGGTGGCGGCGTGCTCGGCCGAGACACCGGCGGCGGCGAACAGCGCCGTGGTGAAGGTGCGCAGCTCAGCGGCCGGCACGAGGACTTTGGGAGGCGGCATGACGGTTCCTCAGCGTGAGACGCGGACGTTGACGATCGCGGTGGTGCCGTTGCGGACGGCCTTCAGGGCCCGGTCCAGGGCCGGCACCAGCTCCTCGGCGGCGGTGACGTGCTCGCCGTGCATCCCGAACGGCTCGGCAAACGCGGACAGCTCGGGCTGGTCGCTCAGGTCGTTGCCGAGGAACTCACCGGTGGCGACCGCAGCGCCCTGCGGATAGAACCGCAGGTGGTTCATCTTCATCGAGCGGTACTCGGTGTTGTTGAAGACCAGGATGAGGACGGGCAACCCGTTGGCCTTCGCGGCCTGGAGCGACTGGACGATCGGGTTGTAGAGGAACGCCCCGTCGCCGACAGTGAAGACGACCTGTTTGTCCGGGGCGGCCAGCTTCACCCCGAGCGCCACCGCGATGCCCTGGCCGAGGCCGCCCTGGACGTAGAAATAGGAGTCGGGCGCGGTACGCCGCAGGTGCCGCTGGACGATCCGGCTGTGCGTGATGGTCTCGTCGACGACGACGGAGTCATCACCGAGGAGGTCGCGCAGGGTGGCGACGAGGTGGACCGGATCGATGCCGGTGCTGTTGTTCGCGGCCTTCTCCTCGGCTGCCCGGACTGCGGCGGGCTCCGAGCCGGCAAACCCGGCCTCTCGCGTCAATCCCTGCTCGGTCCAGCGGACCGCCATCTCCCGCAGCGTCGCGGCCACCCCGCCTTCCAGGTAGTGGTCGGCGTTCAGCACCTGGTAGACGATGTGCGGCCGCTGCGGCACCTCGTCGATCACGACGATCTTCGCGGTCGCCGGGCGGCGGCTCGGCGGGTAGAACGGCGCCCGGCAGTTCAGCAGCACGATCACGTCGGCGGTGTCGACGAACGGCTCGACGTCGCCGCCGGCGTGCAGTTCGTGGTCGCGCGGGAAGTTCACGCAGACCGCCGAGCTGGGCTCGACGACCGGGATGCCCAGCGTCTCGGCGAACACGACGAGCGCTTCCAGGCCGCCCGGCTCGCGGCCGGTCGTCTCGGTGACGATCACCGGGTTCCCGGCGCCGGCGAGCAGCTCCAGGACCACCTGTATGTCCTCGGCGGAGCTGACCGTGGTGCCCGGGGCGGCGAGAGGTTTCGGTTCCGGGCCGTCCCACTCGTCGAGCAGGACCTCCAGCGGGATGTTCAGGTACACCGGTCCGGCCGGGGCACGGGCCGCCAGCTCGGCACTACGGGTGATCATCGTGGTCAGCGTGTGCACGCTGGCCGCCTGGTTCGACCACTTGGTGAACGGCGCGGCGAGGGTGTGCGGGCCGCCGACCACGGAGAGGTTGCGGTACCACTGGCCGCCCGGGTCCGGGCCCGGCCCGTCGCCGTAGGTGATCGACTCCGAGGAGGTCACCACCATCGGTGCGCCGGCCAGCAGCGCGCCGTGCACCGCCATCGAGCCCTGCAGCAGCCCCGGGCCGGCGTGCAGGAGCACACCCTGGGCACGTCGGGTGATCAAGGCGTACCCGGTCGCCATGCCGACCGCGACGGTCTCGTGGAGCAGGTCGAGGTAGTGGGGGCAGGGCAGTCCGTCCCGGTGGCGGCGGGCCAGCGACTCCCACACCGGGGCCCATTCGGACCCCGGCGAGGAGAAGATGTAATCCGCGCCGACCGCGTTGAACGCGCTGATGACCGCATCGCCGCCGTCGGTGGAGTGGGTCATGTCAGTTCGCGTCCCGGGACTCGATCGGCCAGTCCAGGACCTCGCAGATGCCCCGGCCCATGATCCATTCGAGTTCCTCGGGCGAGAAGTCGAAGTGCTTGGTGAACTGCTCGATGGTCTCCACGTAGCTGAGGCCGTGGCCCAGCAGGCGGGTGATGTCGGTGCCCCAGAAACAGCGCCGCGGGCCCATCTTGTCGACCATCTCGCGGACGTACTTCTCGATGTTGAGGTTCGGGAAGGGCTGCGTCGAGTAACCGGGCAGCGCCGACACCTTCACGTAGATGTTCGGGTATTTGTGCAGGTCGGCGGTCTCCTGCACCCAGTAACCGATCGCGTCGTCCACGCAGCGGGCCATGATGCCCATGTGATCGATGATGATCTTCAGGCCGGGGTGCCTGCCGGCGATGGCGCCGAGCTCGGCCTTCCAGATCGGCGCGTGCACCATCGTCGGGATGTTCAGCTCCTCGGCGAGGGGCCAGTACCAGTCGTTCGTTCCGTCGATCATCCAGTTGCGGTCGATCGGCCGGTGGAACGTCAGCCGGGTGCCCTTCACGTACGGGTTCTGCGCGAAGTCCTTCAGCATGGCCTTGCCCTCGGCGGGCTTGTTCTGCGGGATGCGGGCCATGATGCCGAAGCGGTCCGGGTGTGCCTCGCACGCCTCGAGGGCGTAATCGATGCGGTCGCCCTCCCATGACGGCGGCAGGATCAGCGCCCGGTTGACGCCGGCCTCGTCCATCAGCGCGAGGCACTCCTCGTAGCTGAACGGGTCCTCCCGGTGGCCGTTCAGCCGGATACGCTCGCGAGCGCCCGGAACCCAGGGGCGGTCCGGGGTCTCTTCCTTCCAGATGTGAACCTGGGAGTCGACGACGAACATATGCGTTTCCTTTCTTACCGGCTGTCCTGCCGTACCGGTTGTCTGCCGGGGATGGGAATGAAGCTATTGGCGATTTCTCGTCCTGCGGAGTCCGTGCGGCGCAATCGGTTGTTGCACGAAGCGCTCACTGGACGAGGATCTGGCCGACCACGTGCTCGGCGATCGCCAGCGACGACGTCGCCGCAGGTGAGGGCGCATTGCGGACGGCCGTGACCGGGCCCAGCCGATGGATGCGGAAGTCGTCGACGAGGCTGCCGTCGCGGTCCAGGGCCTGCGCACGGACTCCGGCGCCGGAACGGTGGACGTCGGTCGCGCCGATCTCCGGCACGTACCGCATCGCCTCGGCCATGTACCGCCGCTTGGACAGCGAGCCACGCACCTCCTTCACACCGGTGCGCCAGTGCTGCCGGGCCATCTGCCAGGTCCCCGGCCACGCGGCGATTTTTAAAAGATCAAAAACATTGACCTGGGTACGCCGATAGCCCTCCCGTGCGGTCGCCAGGACCGCGTTCGGGCCGACCTCGACCACCCCGGTGACCCGGCGGGTGAAGTGCACGCCGAGGAACGGGTACCGCGGGTCCGGAACCGGGTAGATCATGCCGCGGACCAGGTCCGCCTTGGCCGGCTTGACCCGCATGTACTCGCCGCGGAACGGGATGATCCGGGGTGCCGCGGTGTCGCCGGCGAGCTGGGCCACCGTGTCGCTGTGGATGCCGGCGCAGACGATCACCTGGTCGGCGAGCAGGCGGCGCTCCCCCGCCGCGATCTCGATGCGGGAGCCGGTGGGCGTGAGGCGGTCGACGGCGAAGTTCGTGCGTACCTCTCCCCCGGCCGCGACGATGTCCTGGGCGAACGCCGTCGCGACACCGGGGAAGTCGGTGATCGCCGTCTCCGGCGAGTGCAGCGCGGCCAGGCCGGCGGCGTGCGGCTCGATCTCCCGGATACCGGCCGCATCCACCCGGCGCAGGCCGGGCACGCCGTTCTCCCGGGCTCGTTTCTCCAGGTCGTCAAGCCGGCCCAGCTCGTCGGCACGGACCGCGACGACGAGCTTGCCGCACTCGTCGTACGCGATCCCCCGGTCCGCGCAGTACTCCCGGAGCAGCAACCGGCCGCGGGTGCAGAGCTCGGCCTTCAGGCTGCCCGGCGTGTAGTAGATGCCGGCGTGCACGACCCCGGAGTTGTGGCCGGTCTGGTGCTGGGCGACCGCGGCCTCCTTCTCCAGGATCACGACCCTGGTGCCCGGCCGGCGCAGGGTGATCTCCCGGCCGATCGCGAGGCCGACGATGCCCGCCCCGACGATCGCGATGGTCTCGTCCGACACGTGTGTTGCCTCCGATTGCTAGCCGCCGAACGCGATGGCGAACGTCTTGACCTTGGTATAGAACCGCAGCGCCTCGGCACCCTGCTCCTTGAACGGGGAGCCGGAGTCCCGGAAGCCACCGAACGGCTGGTGGACGTCCCATCCGGATGTCGTGGTGTTCACGGCGACCTGACCGCAGTCCGCCTCCGCGAGGAAACGGTGGGCCGCCGCGAGGCTGTCGGTGAACACCGCCGCGGCGAGGCCGTATCTGCTGTCGTTGACGGCGGCGATGGCCTCGTCCAGGCCGTCGATGACGCGTACCGCGAGGACCGGGCCGAACACCTCGTCGCGCCAGAGGTCCATGTCCGGGGTGATGCCGGCCAGGACGGTCGGTGCCACCCAGCAGCCGGTGGGCTCGCCGGCCGGCTCGCCACCGATCTCGACCCGGGCGCCCTGCTTGACCGCGCCGGCGATGTGCGCGAGCACGCTGTCCCGGTGCGACGGGCTGACCAGGGGGCCGACGTTCGTACCCTCGCTCTTGCCGGGACCGACTCGCAGGGCCGCGACCTTCGCGCGCAGCAGCGCGATGAACTCCTCGTGCACGGCCCGGTCGACCAGGACCCGGCTGGTCGCGGTGCAGCGCTGGCCGGCCTGGCCGAACGAGGCGGCGACCACGAGGGTGGCGGCCTTCTCCAGGTTCGCGTCGGCGAGCACCACCGAGGCGTTCTTGCCACCCAGCTCGGACTGGAAGCGGACACCGCGCTCGGCGAGCCGCACCCGCAGCGCCTCGCCGACCTCGTTGCCGCCGGTGAAGCTGACCGCGGCGATCCGCGGGTCGTCCAGCAGCGCGCCGGAGATCTCGGCGGAACGCCCGGTCACCACGTTGATCACGCCGGCCGGCACGCCCGCGTCGTGCAGCGCCCGGGCCAGGTGCAGGCCGGACGTGGGTGTCTCGCCGGCCGGTTTGAGCACAACCGCGTTGCCGGCGGCGAGGGCCGGCGCGAGCTTGCGGGCCGGGGTGATCAGCGGGTCGTTCCACGGGGTGATCGCGAGGACGACGCCGAGCGGCTCGCGCTGGAACCCGGCCCGGGTGCCCGGCCGCACGTCGTGCAGCAGCGAGCCGTACTCCTGGCGGCCGATCCCGGCGTAGTACTCGAAGAAGTCGGCGGCCTTCTCGGCCTCGACCCGGGCCTCGGCGAGCGTCTTGCCATTCTCCGTGACGACCGCGTCGGCGATCTCCGCGGCACGGACCCGCAGCAGCACCGCGGCCTTCGCGAGGATCTTGGAGCGCTCGATCGCGGAGGTGGCCCGCCACACCGCGGCGCCGGCCACGGCCGCGTCGTAGACCTCGGTCACCTGCGCGGGCGTCAGCGCCGGAACCCGGACGAACGGCGTACGCACATCGGCCGGGTCGTAGACGTCGATCCAGGACTCGGCGCCGAACCAGCGTCCGCCTGCCAGGGTCTCCATGGTGCGAACGGACATCACAGCTCCTCGGGGAAATCGCATCGGTATCGCGAATGGTAGGAACGGCGAAATGCGCGCGCCATGCGCTGAGAGAGAAGCATTGGTTGCGTCCGGCGCACCGTTTTCTCTGATCAAATGCGGTCGTCTTTCCCGAGCTGGAGGTAAACCCGTGCCCTACGCCGTCATCGCCCATTACCGCTGCGCCCTCCAGGACGCCGAGCTGGTCCGCGCGACGCTGCTGACGATGCGCGAGCACACCCGGGCCGAGCCGGCCAACCTGGAGTACGTGGTCCACGCCGACACGTCAGACCCGGCGTCGTTCGTCCTCTACGAGGTCTACACGGACCGTGCCGGCTTCGACGCCCACGCCGCCAGCCCCCACTTCGCCGAACACATCATCGGCGTTGTCCGCCCCCGCCTGCTGGAGCGCCGGGTGACGTTCGCCGAACCCCTCTGAGCATGCTGCCCGCCGCTGTCGTCCTCTGCCCCGGATCTTGTGAGGTTTGGCCGCCACGTCAGCCACAAACTCACTAGATCCGCCCGCGACCCCTGACAGCCCGCGCCTGCCGTCGCTCAGAGTTCGTTGCCCCAGCACATCCGGGCGAAGGTTTCGACGTGGGTGAGCTTGCGCCACTGGTCCTCGGCGCTGATCGTGGGGTGGCCGGCCAGCTCGGAGAAGCCGGCGCTCGGGCTGATCGCGATGTCTTCCAGGTCGCGGATCGTGGCGGCGTGGTCCATCCGGTCCATCACCGTGTCGACATCCTCCAGCTGGGGCGTCAGCGGGGAGACGATTCCCAGGCAGACGTCGCGGCCGGAGGGGACGGCGCGGAGCAGCTGGGCCTCGGCCGGGGCGCCGGTGTCGTAGGGCAGGACCCAGCGGTCCACCGGGATCGTGGTGAACAGCTTCTCCGCGGCTGCCACATTCAGCTCGCCGCCCGCCCGGGTGAGCGGGCACAGTCCGATGCGGACGTTGAACGGTTTGTCGGCGATGGTCACCGCCAGGGCGTCGACCGCCAGCGCGTCGTCGAATGTCAGTGATCCTTCGCGGTCACTGAAGAGGCTTTGGGCGTACCCATGGTTGTCGATCTGAATGAGGCGCACGCCGCGGGAGATGATCGCCTGGATCTCGTCGCGGATGAGCGGGGCGAGGAATTCGCCCAGCTCGCGCGCGCTCGCCCAGGCGCCGCCGGGCTGGAAGGTGGTCGCCGCGAGGTAGGCCGGTGAGGGAAGCGTGGCCTTCGCGGGGATTTGCGTCAGGGTGGCAATGGCGGCGACGTCGTCGGCGACGAGCGAGCGGTAGGGCTTGAGTTCACCCTCGGCGATCCAGCTTTCGCTGCCGGCGCGCTTGGAGCCGTCGGTGCTCCTGGAGCTATCGGCGCTCTTGGAGCTGTCGGCGCGTTTGAAGCCGTGGACCGCGTCGAAGACGGCGCTGCGTAGGTCGGCGCGGCGGAATTCTCCGTCGGTGACCACCGTGAGGCTGAGTTTGCGCTGCCTGCGGACGGCTTCGGCGATGGCCGCGTCCTCGATGTCGCGCAGGTCGTCGGAGGAGGCGGCGCGGGCTGCCAGCAGCTCCGGCGGGCGGACCAGGCTGCCGTGGTGGTCGATGCGGAATTTGAAGGTGTCAGCCACGATTCTTCCCCCACGCTGCGAAAATCAGCTCGTACCCGAGCTCCTTCAGCACCTCTTCGCACGCCTGCTGGTCCTCGGCGGGGGTGCCGCCGGAGACTCCCAGACCGCCGAGGATCTCGCCGTCGCGTTTGATCGTGACGCCGCCCTCGGTGGCGACGATCGGGTGCGCAGCCATGGTCGAGAGCTGGGCGAAGAAGCCGGGATTGCTCTGCGCCCAGTCGTAGAGCATGTTCGTCGGGCGCTCCATGATCGCGGCGCTGTACGCCTTCGCGATCGCGATGCTCGGGGTGAGCGCGCGGGCGCCGTCCGAACGTTTCACCGAGATCAGGTGGCCGCCGGCGTCGACGATCGCGACACTGAGCGCCTTGCCGAGCTGATCACCGCGGACCAGCACGCCGGCCAGGATCTCCTCGGCCGCAGTGAGGCTGAGCCGGGACATCAGAGCCCCTCCCGGATCTCAGCGACGGCCGCGTTGTACAGCGAGGGCGATTCCCAGTACATCGAGTGCGGTGCACCTGGAACGATCTTCAGGAACGACCCTTTCAGCAGCTCATGGGCCCGCCGCACGGTGGCGACGCTAAGCACCGCGTCGGTCTCGCCGGCGAGGAACCAGACCTGGACGCCGGACGCGACGATCTCGTCGATCGAGGGGCCGTTCACCGACAGGTTGCGCAGGTCGGCCATCTTCGCGACGTTGAACGTGCCCATCTGCTGGAAGAGGAAGGTCCTGGCCGGTTCCTCCTCCTGGAAGCGCCGCGACAGGAGCCGATCGAGAACGGGCAGCTTGACCGCTTCTGATCGGTCGGCGGCGACCAGTTCGGACAGCTCCGGGTGGTCGAGGCCGCCGAGGGAGTGGCCGAGGGCGACACCGCGTACCCGGTCCGGGCGTTTCAGGGCGGCGCGCAGCGCGGCGACCGCGCCGATCGACTGGCCGACCAGCAGCACGTCGCGCAGGTCCTCGGCGTCCAGGACCGCGATCAGGTCACCGGGGAAGTCCTGCCCGTCGAATTCGGGCATCGACGAGTCGGACTTGCCGAACCCACGCAGGTCGACGGTGACGACAGTGAACCGGTCACGCAGCGCGGTTACCTGCTGCCACCAGGCGGCGTGGTGCCCGCCGGAGCCGTGCACGAAAAGGATCGCCGGACCCGATCCGTGCCGTTCGTAATAGATTTTCGCACCGTCGAACGAACTGACAACTGGCATCAGGCGGGCCGCTTTCCGTGAAAGACGAGCTCGATCATCGTGTGATCCGGGTCGTGGATGTAACAGAACTTGGACTGGTTCTCCGGGCGCTCGATCGGCCGGGTGTGCCGGATGCCGAGCTCCTGGAGATGCGCGAGGAATGCGTCCCAGTCCTCCACCTCGATGGCGAAGTGATAGGGCGCCATCCGGTCCATCTCCTCGACCGGCGTGAAATGCAGGTCGAAGTTGCCCCGGGTCATCAGGACCACCTTGGTGTTGCTCTTCGGGGTGATCGCCTTGAGCCCGAACACCTTGGAGTACCACTCCTTGGTGCGTTCCGGATCGGTGGTCGGGAAGTTGACGTGGTGAATGTACTTCGGTGCGTTACTCATTGTTCCTCCAGGACAGGATTGGACAGCGCGCCGATCCCGCTGATCTCGATGTCGACCGTGTTGCCGGGCTCCAGCTGGACGGTGCTGTCGGCGCCCATCCAGAGCACGT
The DNA here is from genome assembly GCF_003259845.1 of Actinoplanes lutulentus. Classification (GTDB taxonomy): domain Bacteria; phylum Actinomycetota; class Actinomycetes; order Mycobacteriales; family Micromonosporaceae; genus Actinoplanes; species Actinoplanes lutulentus. Next base: position 742,288 of record NZ_QLMJ01000002.1, on the reverse strand, counting down.
CGCCGGGGTGCAGCGTGATGTATTTCGTGACCTCGACGATGTAGTCGAACGGGTCGAAAATCATGTCGCCGGTGGCGAATTTCGCTTTCACGTCACCGTCGATCCGTACCGTCGTGGTCTGCGCGAGCGGGTCGACATCGGTCTCGATCCACGGGCCCATCGGCTTGAACGTGTCGCTGTTCTTGCTGCGCCAGAAAGTGCGGTCGGCGTGCTGCCATTCCCGGGCGCTGACGTCGTTGCCGATGGTCCATCCGAAAACGGACTCCTGCGCTTCCTGCCGGGTCGCCTTTTTGACCGTGCGGCCGATGACCGCGACCACTTCGCCCTCGGCCTCGAATCGGCCTTCGACACCGGCCGGGCGGACGATCGGCGAGCCGTGCCCGGTGAGCGCGTTGTTGGCGCGGTACCCGATCTCCGGCCGTTCCGGCGCCTGCTTGCCGAAATGCTCCAGATGACTGCGGTAATTGAAACCCACCGCATAGAACACCGGCGGAATCACCGGCGGCAGCAGATCAACACCATTCAGGGGTACGCGTTCCGCGGTGCGTCTCGGCTTTCCGGTGATCGGGTCGCCGTCCAGGACGTGCACGAGCCCGTCGGCGACCTCGGCCCAGACCGGCCGGCCGTGCAGGGTGATCCGGCTGTATCGCACGTCAGTCCACCAGCAGGTGCGAGACGCGCTTGGTGATCAGGTAGGCCTCCAGGCCCTCGGGCCCGCCCTCCTTGCCGTACCCGCTGGACTTGACCCCGCCGGACGGCGCCTCGTGCACCGACCCACCACAGTGGTTGATCGACAGGATGCCGGCTTCGAGCCCGCTGATCAGTTTCTCGGCGGTCTTCGACGACCGGGTGAAGCCGTACGCCGCGAGGCCGTAGGGCAGCTCGTTCGCGATGCGCAGCGCGTCGTCCAGATCGGTGAAGGAGTTGATCGGCGCGATCGGCCCGAACGGTTCCTCCCGCATGACCCGTGCGTCGCCCGGCACGCCGGTCAGTACGGTGGGAGCGAAGAAGTAACCGGGCCGATCGAGGCGCTCGCCACCAGCGACGATCGTCGCTCCCTTGCTGACCGCGTCGGTGACGAACTCTTCCATGGCCTTGAGCCGGCGCTCGTTGGCGAGCGGGCCCATCGTGACGCCCTCGGTCAGGCCGTCGCCGACGACGACCCTGCTGGTCTGGGCGCGAAATTCCTCGACAAATCGCTCATATAGGCTTTCATGTACCAAGAATCGGCTCGGTGACGTGCACACCTGGCCGGCGTTCGCGAACTTCGCGGCAACGGCCTTACGCGCTGCCAGCACCGGGTCGGCGTCCTCGCAGACGATCACCGGGGCGTGGCCGCCGAGTTCCATGAGCGACGGCTTCATCGCGGCGCCGGCCTGCGCCGCGAGCAGCTTGCCGACCGGGATCGAGCCGGTGAACGCGACCAGCCGGATGTCCGGCGACGCGATGAGGTGCCGCGACACCTCGGCCGGATCACCGAAGACCAGGTTGAGCGCGCCGGCGGGCAGCCCGGCCTCGGCGAAGCAGCGGACGAGCTCGACGGCCGTACCCGGCGTCTCCTCGGACGCCTTGATGACGATCGAACAGCCGGCGCTCAGCGCTCCGGCGATCTTGCGCATCGGGGATCCGGCCGGGAAATTCCACGGGGTGAAGGCGGCGACCGGGCCGATCGGTTCGTGCCGCACGCTCAGCACGGTGTCCCCGGCCGACGGGATGATCCGGCCATAGGCCCGGCGGGCGTCCTCGGCATCCCAGCGCAGCGCCCCGGCGACCCGCAGCACCTCGCTGCGGGCCTCGGCGAGAGGCTTGCCCTGCTCGATGGTCATCACCCGGGCGACGTGGTCGGCACGGGAGACAAGCAGGTCGGCGGCCTTGAGCAGGATCCGGGTGCGCTCGGCGATCGGGGTGTCGCGCCACGTCGCGAAGGCGCGGACGGCGGCCGCGATCGCCTGGTCGAGATCCTCCGGCGTCGCCAGCGGAACCTGACCGATCACCTCCTCGGTCGCCGGGTTGAGCACCGGCACTGTCGGCCGGTCGGAGAGGAAGGACCCGTCGATGTAGAGACTCATGAGCTGCTCTCCCGGTTGGTACGCAGGGTCCAGATGTGATGCGGCGGCGTCGTCTCGTGCACCCGGGTGCCGTAGGACGCGTCGATCCGGTCCATGTCGGCGGCGAGCTCGACCCGCCCGCCGCACGGCGCGTGCACGAACCGGAAGACGTTGGAACCGACCGTGTGCCGGCCGAGCTTGCGGGCCTCCTGCCAGCCCCGCTCGATCATGTGGTTGCCGCCCTCGATGACGTCATCGAAGCCGTTGACCTCATAGGACACGTGGTTGACGCCGGCCTTGTCCGGCCGGTGACAGAGCAGGAAGTTGTGCTGGTCGGCGTCGCCCTCGACCCGCATGAAGACGCCCATCGGCTTGACCACGTCGGTCGGGATGAACTCGAGGCGGTCGGTGTAGAACGCCACCGCCTCCTCGCGCCCCACTTTCGGAATGTTCAGCGCGACGTGGCACATCCGGATCGGGCGTACCTGGCCGACCGGGCCGAGCGCCTGGTTGACCCGGTTCACGTAGCCGGACTTGTTGGCCCGTCGAGGTGGTTCGTGCTCCAGTTCTGACGAACGCACAACCGTGAGGCCCACCCCGAAACCGGTGTGGTCGATGGTGTGCACCACGCCGTCCGGGGTCTCCCGATCCGCGCCCGCCTTCTTTGCCAGCCGGGAAAGCTCGGCCGGAGTGTCGACGCCCCAGACGATTTCGCGGAGAGTCGGGCCCTGCTCCACCGGGGGCGGCAGGCCGGGCTTCGGTTCCGCGTACAGATGAAGGGTCTGTTTGATTCGTGTCTCGAAGACCGCGCTCGTCGCGTCGCGGGAGACCGGCGTCAGCCCGAAATCCGTGAAGAAGCGAACGTTCGTGTCGAGGTCATCGACGGTGTAAATCACCGACTCGATGCGCTGGATTCCCACCGCCGCCTACCTTTCTGGGGTGTCTTTCTGGGGTGTCGGACGAAGCCTAGAAGTGGATGCGGGAGTCGAGCCCCCGTGATTTCGCAAGCCTTTATTGCAGGCTGCGTTCGAATACCGGCAGCGGATTCTCGGCGAACCATTTGGTGAGGTAACCGAGGAACACCTCGACCTTGCGTGGGGCCTGCGGCGCCGGCCCGTAAATGGCGTAGAGCGAGCGGCTCGGCACCGGCAACTCGGGCAGGAGCACCCGCAGTTTCCCGTCGACCAGATCGTCGTACGCCGATCGCGTGGGCAACAGCGCGATCCCCCGCCCGTGCACGGCAGCCTTGTGCAGCGCGATGTACGAGTTCGACTGGAACCCGATGTTCCGGATCTTGTGCAGCGTGCTGGAGTGCCCGTGCCCGATCCGCCACACCGGGTCGTTCACGTGCACGAGGCAGTCGTGGTCGCTCAGCGCGTTCGGATCGGTGAGCAGCCCGTGCTTCTCGATGTACGAATCGGCGGCGCAGAGGACGAACGGCAGCGACGCGATCCGTTTCAGCCGCACGCTGGAGTCCCGCAGGTCACGGGTGTGGAATGCGACGTCGAAGCCGGAGTCGAGGAAGTCGTAGGTGCGGTCCGACATGCCACCGAGCTCGAACCGCACCGCGATTTTCGGATGGGCGACCGAGAACTCGGCGATCGCGTCGCCGAGGTCGAGGCCGCCGATCCATTTCGGACAGATGATCGAGAGGGGACCCTCGGGGCGGTCGTGCAGCTCCGCGATCCGCGAGTCCTCCTCGTCGATCTCGTCGAGGATCCGCTGGGCGAACTCGCTGTACCGCTGGCCCGGTTCGGTCAGGCTGACCGATCGCGCGGTGCGGTTGACGAGGTGCACACCCAGCTGTTTTTCCAGGTCGGCGACGTGCCGGGAGATCAGCGAACCCGACGTGCCCAGCTGTTTCGCGGCGCCGCTGAAGCTGCCGATCTTGGCAACCGTGACGAAGCTGCGCATGACGAGAATGCGATCCATGAATGTCAGCCCTCTAGGCAGTACTGCGGCGCGTCGGCCAGGTTGTCCTTGGTGATCAGCTTGATCGGGGTGTTCGCGATCCGTTCCGCGGTTCCCTTGTTGAGCAGCGTGATCGCGTTCTTCACGGCGAGCTGACCGGTGACCGTCGCGGAGTTCGCCACGGTCGCCGCGAACCGGCCGTCCTTCACCGCGGCCAGGCCCTCGTCGGTGCCGTTCGTGGTGACGATCTTGACGTTCTTACCGGCCGCCTGGAACGCCTGCAGAGCGCCGAACGCCATCTCCTCGTTCGCGACGAAGGCGTACTGAAGGCTGGGGTGGGCCTGGATCATGTTCTCGGCGACGTCCTGGGCCTTGGCCCGGTTGAACATGCCGGGCTGGTTCGCGACCACGCTGACATTCGGCGGCAGCGCGTCGGAGAAGCCACCGACCAGCAGATCACTGGCGGCACCGGGCGCGCCGGCGATGATCCCGGCCTCGACCTGCGCGTCGCCGGCGTCCTTCGCGACGTAACCGGCGTCGAGGGCGCCGACCTGCTTCAGGTCGACCACGACGGCGCCGAGGATGTCCGAGGTGTCGCTGGTGATCACCGAGGTCAGGAAGATCGGGATGCCGGCGCTCTTCGCCTTGGTGATGTCGTTCTTCAGCGCGTCGACGTTCACCGTCTGCACGATCAGCGCGTCGACGTTGCGCGAGATCATGTCCTCGATGTTGTTGAGCTCGGTGCCGGGGTCCTGTTTGGAGTTCGCGGTGATCAGCTCCGCGCCCTCGGTCTTCGCCTCGGCCTCGACGGCCCGCTGCAGGCAGGTGTGGAACTCGGTGTTGGCGCCGTTGACGAAGCCGAGGGTGACGCTGTCACTGCCACTGGCCTCTTCACCGCAGGCGCTCAGCGACGCCGCACAGAGTGCCACCGCGATCAATGCCCGAAATTTCATATCTTATCGCTTCCTTGACGACTGGAGGAGGTTCGCGATCGCCGCGATCAGGAGCACCGCGCCGACCGAGATCTGCTGGTAATAGGAGGAGATCTGGAGCAGGTTGAGCACGTTGGCGACCACACCGAGCAGCAGGACGCCGAGGATGGTGCCGCCGATCGTTCCCTTGCCACCGGCCAGTGAGGTGCCGCCGATGACGACCGCGGCGACCGCGGTGAGCTGCAGCTGAAGGCCACCGGTGCCGGGGCTGCTGGCCGCGAGCCGGGAGAGCAGCATGATGCCGGCCAGCCCGGAGAGTGCGCCGGCGAGACCGTAGAGGACCAGCTTGTCGCGGGACACGGTGATGCCGCTGAGCCGGGCCACGTCCTCGTTGCCACCGATCGCGAACGCGTCCCGGCCGAACGAGGTGTACCGCATCACGAAGGCCACCACGGCCAGCACCGCGGCCGCCACGAAGACCAGGTTCGGCAGGCCGAACGTGGTGCCGCTGCCGAGCCCGGACAGGTGCTCGTCGATCGAGATGCTCATGCCGTTGATGACCAGCAGTGCCACGCCGTCGAGCAGGGTCGCGGTGGCCAGGGTCGCGACGAACGGCGCCACGTTGGTAAATGTCACGACCGCGCCGTTGACCAGGCCCACAGCGATCGACAGGCCGATCGCGGTGACCAGCGTCAACCAGGTCGCATAACCGTGCGAGAGCATCTGCGCCGCGACCGCCGTGGTGACCGCGACGTTGCCACCCATCGAGAAGTCCATGCCGCCGGCGACCATCAGCAGGGTCAGGCCGGCCGCGATGACCGCGACGACGCTGACCTGGCGGGCCACGTTGAGCAGGTTGTTCGTGTTGAGGAACGAGTCGGTCCGCACGCTGGCGAAGACGATGATCCCGACCAGGACGAGCAGCAGGCCCGCGTGCGGGATCTTTCCGACCCGGACGGGCCGGGTCAGGGTCGCGACGGCGCTCACAGTGCTCCTCCTAGCGTGGTGGCGATCAGTTCGTCCCGGGTGATCCGGTCCACCTGGTACTCGGCGATCCGCCGGCCGTCGCGTACCACCACGACGCGGTCGGCCAGGCGCATGACCTCCTCGGCGGACGACGAGGCCAGCAGGACCGCGACGCCCTCGCCGGCCAGCCGGTCGACGAGAGAGTGGATCTCCGCCATCGCGGAGACGTCGACGCCGTTTGTCGGGTCCTCCAACAGCACCGCGGACGGCGCGGTGCCGAGCCACTTGGCCAGCAGGACCTTCTGCTGGTTGCCGCCGGAGAGCTGTTCGACCGGGGGGTTCTCGGCGAGCGAGACCACCCGGTACCGCTCGCGCAGTGGTTTCGCCCGGCGGGTCAGCAGGCTCCACCGGTGGATGCGGCGTTTGTCGAGCCGGTCCTGGGCGAGCATCACGTTCTCGTCGATGGTCAGGCCGGGGATCAGCCCGAGCCGGCGGCGGTCGCCGGTGACACAGCGGAGTCCACTGGCGAGCGAGTCGGTTATCTTGCCGTTTTTCAGTTTCTTTCCGGCAACCGAGACCTGCCCGCCGTCGAAGCGCCGACGCCCGGAGAGCAGGTCGAACAACCGGGACTGCGCGTCACCCGCCGGACCCAGCACCGCGACGATCTCGCCCCGCCGGACGTCGATGTCGAAGCAGTCCAGGAACCGGCCGTCGCAGAGCCCGCGCACCGAGAGACCGACCTCGTTGGACCGCGCCGGCCGGACCGGGCGCCGCGACACCACGTCCCGGCCGACCATGTCGCGGACCAGGCCTTTCTCGTCGGTCTCCGTCGCCAGGCCGGCCCACGTCACCCGGCCGTCGCGCAGCACGGTGATCCGGTCGGCGAGGTGCAGGACCTCGGAGATGTGGTGCGAGATGAAGAGAATCGCCACGCCGCTGTCCCGGAGCCGGAGCACCAGGTCGCGGATCTGCTGCGCCGCCTCCGGGCCGAGGCATGCGGTCGGCTCGTCGAGGATCAGCACCTTGCCGCCTCGGCGTACCTCACGGGCCACCTCGACCATGGTCTGCTCGGCCACGGTCAGGTCGCCGGCGATCGCGTCCGCGTCGATGGTGATGCCGAGGGCGCGCAGGGCTTCCTGTGCGGTTTCGCGTACCGAATGCCAGCGCACCATCGCGCCGCTGGTCGGCAGCTGGCCCAGCATGATGTTCTCGGCGACGGTCAGGCTCATCACCAGCTCGCGGCGCTGCGGGACGGTGGAGATGCCGACCTTGCGAGCCTGCCGGGGGTTGAGCTGGTTCTGGACGAGCCCGCCCACCTCCAGGGTTCCCGAGTCCGGGTTCAAGGCCCCGGACAGGATCTGTACGAGCGTCGACTTGCCGGCGCCGTTCATGCCCATGAGGGCGTGCACCTCACCGGGGAAGAAGTCGACCGACACATCCGTGAGAGCCGCGGCGCCGCCGAAACTCTTGGTGATGCGGTCGACCCGGATCACCGTGGTCATAGCCGTGGTCACTGCCGTGGTCACTGCGCGATCCGGGCGTATCCGCGGATGTCCGGGAACGGCGGCTCACGGTCGGCCTGGAGGTCCACTTCGAACGCGTTCAGGCACATCGCCAGCATGCTGAAGTTCCCGAGCGAGCCGACGGCGTCGACGAGCCCCTCCGGCCCGAAGAACGCCAGCGCTCGTTCGTAGGTCTCGGCGGACACGAAGTGGTTCTCCAGCAACTCGGTGCAGAATCCGTAGAAAGCAGCGTCTTCCTCGTTGTCGAAAACGGGTGTCGCCTGTGCGGCGATCGCCCGCACCGCGTCGACCGGGATCCCTTCGGAGACCGCCTTCTCCCAGTGCGCGTTCCAGGAGTACTGCGCGTCGAAATGCCGGGCCGCGATCAGCAGCGACAACTCCCGCAGCCGCAACGGGAGGCTGGAGTCGAAACGCAGGAACGCTCCGAGCGACTCGACCTTGTCGCACAGTTCCGGGCTGTTCAGCCAGACCCGGAACGGTCCGCGGACAGCACCCCGCCGACCGGCGATGCGCTCGGCGACCTCTCGCTGCCGCAGGGTCATGTCATCCGGATTGATCAGGGGAAGTCTCATCGGCAGCCAGCCCTCTAGCTTGTGATCCCGAGCACTCGGGGTGGGTGTTTCGCAGGAACGTAACAACGAGGTGTTAGGGCCTCACAGGTCGCCGAGCGCAACGTAAGGCTGCGTCTCGCGCGGCCAAGACCGGCCTACGCTCGGGCCATGACCGTGATCATCAAGTCGGCCGAGGTCGAGGTTCTCGATCGCGGCGGGGCCATCGCCACGACGCCGCTCATCACCACCACGTCGGCCGCCGGCGAGAACCGGATCACCAGCGGGATCAGCGTGTACCCGGCCGGCACCGGGGCGCCGATGCACTCGCACAACTGCGACGAGCACGTGACCATCCTGGACGGTGAGGCCGAGGTCCTCGTCGAGGGTTCGGTGACCCGGCTCAGCCAGTACGACACGACGTACATCGCGTCGCCGATCCCGCATCTGTTCCGCAATGTCGGCGATGAGCCGCTGCGCATCCTGTGGGTGTACACGTCGGGGCATGTGACCAGGACGTTCACCGACACCGGGGTCACCGTCGAGCACCTGTCGCCGCAGGATCAGATGGGCAGGGATTGAACACACAGACATGAACCCGGGACCTTCCTGGAAACAGCGATCCAGATGGGGCCCGGCCGGTGCGCGCGGCCGACGGGCGTAACGGGGACGTTACGAATCGTCGGAGATAATGTCAACAAAATCACGACGCTGCGTTGTGGATGCACAAAAATGGCCGCATCACCACAGGTGAGCGGCCTTTTTCAGGGAAATCTCAGCATTGGCGACAATCCTGTCGTCAACGAGGGTGGACGATGCCGTCGAGCAGGAGCCGAGCGGTGCTGACGATCGACGTCCGCCCAGTATCCATCTCGGCCCTGACGTCGAACCACCCCGCCGGATGCTCCAGCCGGAACGTGTGATGCGGAGCCGGGCCGGCCGCAGCCCCGTGGCCACGGAACTCCGGCGTGACCACTCCCGCCGCCACACTCCCCGGCAATGCCGCCGCCGCACCCACCGATGCGCCGGCCAGCACCCCGATCCCACTGTGCACACGGTGCGGGACGAACATCCGGGTGCACAGGCTTCCCCCGTCGATCGGCGGCGCCACCAGGCACATCTTCGGCACGGTCTGGTCGCGGACGTCGCCGAGGCCCATCAGTTCGCCGGCCAGCAGGCGCAGTTTTTCGACTCGGTCGCGCAGGCTCTCGTCGTATTCGAGGCGGGTCGGGGACTCGTAACCCGTGACACCCAGTGACGATGCTTCGATGAGGACGACCGGCATGCCGTTGTCGATGAGGGTGGCGCGGATGCCGTCGAGCTCGTCGACGCGGTTCCCGGTGGGGAGCAGGGCGCCGGTGACGGATCCCGCTAAATCGCGAAATTCCACGAGAAGTCGGGCGGCCGGGCCTGGCACGCCACTGATCGCGGTATCGCCTGAATACACCGGCCGGCCATCGGAAACGGGCACCTCCACCGTTGCCAGGGCACCCGTGTTGACCATGCGTACGCGTACCCTCGTAATGCCCCCGCCGACCGAGGCGACCAACCCGCGCTCGACAGCGAACGGCCCCACCCCGGCCAGAATGTTCCCGCACGGCTGCTCCGCGCTGACCAGCGGCCGATCGACATGCACCTGCAGGAACAGGTAGTCGACATCAGCGTCCGGCGAGTCGGACACACTGACAACCGCGACCTTGCTGGTCAGCGGATGACCCCCACCGATGCCGTCGATCTGCCGCGGATCAGGCGAGCCCATGATCCGCAGTAGCAGCTCATCCCTTATTTCCGGATTTTTCGGCAAATCAGAGGCTAGAAAATACGCGCCCTTGGACGTGCCGCCACGCATCACCAGAACCGGCACACCAGCCATCAGCCGCTCGCCTCAACTTTGTCGACAATTTTGTCAGCGCCACACCCTCGCCACGAACCTTAGGCCGGTGCCGCCGGCACTGCAATTGTTGACGATGTTGTCTGAACAAACCCGCTTCCGGCATGATTGATGGTTCAACCACATCGGGGGTACCCATGCCGCACGACGAGCGCCGCCCCGCCCGCGCCGCGAACACCGCCGTCCAGGTCCGCGACGCCCTGCGCGAGGCCATCCTGGCCGGCGAGTACCTGCCCGGCGAGCGCCTGGTCGAGGCCCAGCTCTGCGTACGCCTGGAAGCCAGCCGCTTCAACGTCCGCGCCGCCCTCCAGGACCTGGCCGCCGAAGGCCTCATCGAAGTCCAGCGCAACCGAGGCGCCCAGGTCCGCAAGGTCTCGATGGCCGAGGCGGTGGAGATCACCGAGGTGCGCATGGTCGTCGAGGGCCTGATAGCCGGCCGAGCCGCCGAGCGGGTGACAGACGACGAGGCCATCGAACTCGACGAGATCGGCCTGCTGATGCGCCGAGCCGTAGAGGCCGGCGAATACCGCCGCTACAGCGACCTCAACCAACGCCTGCACGCCCTGATCCGCGACATAGCCGGCCACCAGACAGCCGACCGCATAGTCGAGACACTCCGAGGCCAGCTGGTCCGCCACCAATACATGCTCTCCCTGGTCCCCGGCCGCCCCCAAACGTCCCTCCCCCAGCACGAACGCATCATCGCCGCCATCCGCAGCCGCGACCCCCAAGCAGCCGAAACAGCAATGCGAACCCACATCTCCAGCGTCACAGAAGCCCTAAAATCCCTAAAATCCCTTTCGTACGCGTAACGACAAGCCCCGCCCCCTCGCCACCTGCGGCCCCTCCCCCCTCAACTCGACACACACCAGGCGGGGCGCTCACGGCGTGTCGCCGCCAGCCCGCTACACGGACCGACCCGGCCGTTGACGCGAGCCGTCCGCCGGGGCGAGCCGTCCGCCGGGGCGAGCCGTCCGCCGGGGCGAGCCGTCCGCCGGGGCGAGCCGTAGCTCAGATACGTCATCGGGCCGCTATGAGGTGTCTGAACTACGGTTGGTCGGCGCGAGCCGTAGCTCAGATAGGTCATCGCACCCTCATGACCTGTCTGAACTACGGCTCGCCCTCAAGACGACGAGGCCTAGGCGGACGGCCCCCGACCCGCGTGTCGACTTCAGGCGCGAGCTCCACCCCGAGCTGGCACAGGCGGACGGCGGCTGGTGTGCGTGTCGACTTCGGGCGCGGACCGCACCTCAAGTCGACACGGGCGGGCGGCGGGCGACTTACGTGTCGACTTCGGGTTCGGATTGCGCCTCAATTCGACACGCTTTCGACCGGGGCTGGCGCCGGCGATGGTCTGGGTGTTTGGGGGCGCTCGGGTTCGATATTTGAGAGCAGCCTCCCGCATTTGTCGGCGGCGCGCTTTACGGACGGTGATGGGACGGCCGGGCGGGCTGGCTGCGGGCCTATGTTTGGTTGTTTGGTGGGGTCAGGGCACCTGTTGGGCTCCAAGATCGGGCTGCCACCCGGCAGACTGCTCACCGTCCGTGACCGTGAGGGCTGGGAGCTTTGCCGCGGCGGCTGCGGCACGCCGGGATCACGGGCAATCGGGCTGCTCAGCGCGCGGCGCGACCCCGTCGCGTGCAGATCTTGTGAGCTTGGGCCGCCTCGCCAGCCGCAAACTCACAACATCATCCGTCTCGCCGCCCTTGCAGACGCCATCCTCGCACCCACTCCGGCGGACGCAGGCGCGAGGGCAGACGCACGCGCGGACGCGGACGCGAGGGCGGGGCGGGGGCGGACGCGAGCGCAAACGCAGACACGAGCGCAAAGGCAGACACGAGCGCAAGGGCGGGCGCGAGCGCAAGGACGGACGCGAGCGCAAGGACGGACGCGAGCGCAAGGGCAGACGCGAGCGCAAGGGCAGACGCGAGCGCAAGGGCTCGGGGTGAGGGAAGGGCGGGGCCGGCGGCGGGGTGGGCCGGCGGGAGGGGCCGGCGGGAGGGGCCGCAGGTGTCGAGGGCGGCGGTGCCCCTGCGGTTACGCGTATTGAATGGGGAGCGTGAGAAAGAGCAGGTCAGGATGGGGTTCCGGGGAGGCGGACGGTGATCTCGGTGCCGTGCGGGGTGTGGGGAGCTGCCGTCGCTGAGCCGCCGTGCTGGGCGGCTGTCTGGGCGACGATGGCCAGGCCCAGGCCGGAGCCGGGCATCGAGCGGGCGGCCGCTGCGCGGTAGAAGCGGTCGAAGACGTGGGGCAGGTCTTCCGGGGAGATGCCCGGGCCGGTGTCCGTAACGGTCAAGCGGCACAGACCGGGTCCGTCGGGTGTCAGGCGGATCGTCACCGTTCCTGCTGGTGGGCTCCATTTTGCCGCGTTGTCGAGGATGTTGACGGCCATGCGTTCGAGCTCGCCGGGGCGGCCCAGCACCGTGACCGGGCGCAGGTCGGTGGTGAAGGTCAGCTCGGGGGCGCGCAGCTGGACGCGGTTGATCGCGGCGGTCACGATCTCGGCGAGGTCGACCTGTTCGACCGCTTCGCGGCTGCCCTCCTCGCGGGAGAGCTCGACCAGCTCGGTGGTCAGCGTCGCCAGCTCGCGGACCTGGGCGTCGAGGTCCTCCAGGAGATTCGCCCGGTCCTCGGGGGTGAGGCGGTGGGCCAGCTCGGGGCGGCGCTCGACCGAGAGGAGCAGTTCGACGTTGGTGCGGATGCTGGTCAGCGGGGTACGCATCTCGTGCCCCGCGTCCTCGACCAATGCCCGCTGAGCCCGGCGTGAGGCGTCGAGGGCGGACAGCATCGCGTTGACCGAGCGGCCGAGCCGGGCCACCTCGTCCTTGCCGGCGACGTCGATCGGGCGAGTCAGATCCATGGTGACGGCGACATCCTCGACCGCCTCGGTGAGCCGGTCCACGGGGGCCAGGCCGGCGCGCGACACAGTGCGCCCGAGCAGCGCCGCGCCCCCGATGCCGGCCGCGCAACCGACCGCGAGCAGGACCGCGAACATGGTCAGGAGACGGTCGTCGGGGTAACGGTCGACGGCCACCTGGACCGCTCCCCCACCCTTGATCGGCATGGTCAGCATCAGGTAGTCGCCGTGGCCGAGCGTGACCTCTTCCTGCACCGACTCACGCTGGGTGCCCGCCGCGACCTCGGTGGCGGCGGTGGTGACCGGCAGCGGTGTGGCGGTGCCGCCGACCACAGAGCCGGTGGTGTCGAGGATCTGCCAGCAGGGGCCGAGCTCCTTGCCGTGCGGCGCCGGGCCCGACCCGAGGTCGTCGCCGTAACCGGTCCTGCTGCCCTCGGCGGCCAGCCAATATGCGGGGTTTGCCGCGATGGTGCCCGCGTCGGACGCCAGCTCGGCAGTGATCTTGTCCTGCTGGATCTCGCGGACCAGGAACCAGGCGCCCGCCGACACGAGCAGGACGGCAGCGGCCACCGCACCGGCGACGAGCAGGGACAGCCGGGCGTGCAGCGTGCGCTCGCGCCACCAGCGGGTCACAACGGCTCCTCGCGCAGGACGAACCCGACGCCCCGGACGGTGTGCAGCAGGCGGGTCTCGCCCTCCGCCTCCAGCTTGCGGCGCAGGTATCCCAGGTAGACGTGCAGGCTGTTGGACCCCTCGCCGAAGTCGTAACCCCAGACCTGCTCGAACAGCGCGGCCCGGGAGAGCACCTGCCGCGGGTGCCGCAGGAACGCTTCGAGAATGGTGAACTCCGTGCGGGTCAATCTGAGCGATCTGGCGCCACGCCAGACCTCTCGGGTACGCGGATTGAGCCGCACGTCCCCGAACGACAACCACTCCCCCGGATCGTCGGGAACCGCCGGAACGGACAGCGCCGACCGCCGCAGCATCGCGCGGATCCGGGCCAGCAGCTCCTGCAGGGCGAACGGCTTGACCAGGTAGTCGTCGGCGCCCGCATCGAGCCCCGCCACCCGGTCGCCGACGGTGTCACGGGCGGTGAGCATCAGCACCGGCAGCACCGCCCCGTCGGCCCGGAGCTGCCGGCACGCCTCCAAGCCGTCCATCCGGGGCATGTTGACGTCGAGGATGACCGCGTCGGGCTCGCCGGTGCGGACCGCGTCGAGCGCGGCCCGGCCGTCACCGACGGTCTCCACCTGGTAACCCTCGAAGCGCAGGGTGCGGGCGAGCGAGTCGCGCACCGCCGCGTCATCTTCGACCACCAGGATCCTCATGCCCTCCACCCTGCCAGCCGGGTACGACAACTTCTTCAACCGGGTCCGATGCCTACGACAGCTGGGCCGCGTCGAGCGCGGATTGCAGTGACTCCTTGTATCCGCCACTGGTGTACGTGGCGCCGGAAACCGAGTCGATGTCGGCGTTCTGCGCGGCCAGGGTCTCCTCCACGAGAACCGGCAGGGCACGGGCGCTGATCTCCTCGTGCCGGGCACTGCCACCGGGGTAGACGGGCACGGTCACCGCGGTGATCTTCCCGTCGGCAACGGTGATGGAGACCTGGACGTCGCCTTCCTGAGTCTGCACAGTGTCGCCGGTATAGACCTTGGAACCCGCTTCGGAGGCGACCGGCGCGGCCGCCACGGTCGAGGGCGTCACCGCCTGCCCGGTACTCGTCCGATAACTGAACAGCAGCACCAGCGCCGCCACCGTCGACAACAACCACAACGTAATTCGTCGCATTTTTCGGAAATCTCCAGACTTACCAGGCGAACAGTTCGGTGTGGACACGCGCCGGCTTGACCCCGGCCTCAACAGCCGCGGCACGAGCCAGCCCCGCCCACTCCTCCGGACCACAGATGTAGACGTGCGAAGCAGCGATCTGCGGCGCCACCTGCCGCAACACATCGGCGTCGGCCTGACCGGCAAGACTCGCCGGCAGCCACGACGCCCGCCCGGCCCGATGCCCGGCCAGATGCACGACCCGCACCCCGCGCTGCGCCGCGAACCACTCCAGCTCAGCACCGAACGCCAGATCCGCCTCACTACGCGCCCGATAGATCAGCGTCGCTTCACCACTGCGATACGGCAGCTCACCGAGCAGCGACAACAGCGGCGTGATCCCGATTCCACAGGCCATCAGCACGACCGGCCCGCCCGCATAGGACTCCCCGGTCAGCTTCCCGAACGGTCCCTCGATCAGCACCCGCGTCCCCGGCTTCAGCGTCGCGATCCGCGCCGATCCGTCACCCTGGTTCTTCACCGTGATCCGCAGCATGTCCGGCTGCGGGGTCGCCGACAGCGAGAACGGGTTCGACCGCGTCCAGCCCGCGCCATCCAGGAAGCGCCAGTGGAAGAACTGCCCGGCGCGCACCGGCAGCTCACCGAGCCGCTGACCGCTCAGATACACCGAGGTCAAGCCCGGCCCTTCGGGCACGATCTTGGAAACCACCAGGCGGTGCCGCCAGTTACGCCACGCGGGCAGAGCCAGACGGTACGCGATAACGGCCCCCGCTGACACCGCATAGAGGGTCCACCAGTACCCGCGAGCAAGGGCATTGCCGGCGAAGTCGGTTCCGGTCCAGATCTGGTGCGGGAGTGCGAGACCGACGCCCAGGTAGGCGTACAGATGCAGGAGGTGCCACGACTCGTACCGGAGCCTGCTGCGAGCCGCGCGGATCGAGGTGACCACCACGAGGAGCAGCAGCAGTGTCCCGGCCGCGGCGAGCAGCATGCCGGGGTACGTCCAGATCAGGTCCCAGAGCTGGACGAAGACGTTGGTCGTGCCGGCCGCGTACCCGATGGTGACCGTGACGATGTGCAGCAGCATCAGCCAGAACGAGGTGAACCCGGTCCACCGGTGCCAGCGCGCCAGTTTGTCCTGGCCGAACGCGCGCTCGACCATCGGGATCCGGGCCATCAGCAGCACCTGGAGCAGCAGCAGGTCGGAGGCCCAGAGGCCGGCGAGCCGGGCGACCGCGGTGATCGCCGTGGACCCGCCGTCACCGATCTGCCGCACACCGCCGTTGTAGACCCAGAGCGCCGTGACGATCAGCAGACTCAGCCCGGCGGCGGCGCCACCTGCGTCTTTCCACCATCGTGGCGCGGCGCGTGGCCGGCGATGTGCGGCGGTTCGGGCGGTTCCGGGTGCGGCGGTGGCGGTCATGCGGCAACCCTGGCTCGCCTGGTTAAGAGGCCGTCAGGGCGAGCCTAAGGGTTGTCTAAGAACAGCTTTCATCAACGCCTTACGGCGTTCACAGGTGGTGAACAGGTCGCGGGTCCCCAATGGGAACACCAGATGAACAGAGCCTGAAGGACTGACTGTGACCACGTTGCTAGCCGCCGCGGTGGACCTCATCGCGATCGCCCTCCTGACGTTCGGGGTCTACTACCCCCGGCACCGCCGCCGCGACCTGGTGACCGCGTTCCTCGGTATCAACATCGGGGTTCTGGCGGTCGCGATCGTGCTCGGCTCGACGACCGTCGGCGCGGGCCTCGGCCTCGGGCTGTTCGGCGTCCTGTCGATCATCCGGCTCCGCTCCGACGAGATCACTCAGCACGAGATCGCGTACTACTTCGCGGCGCTCGGACTGGGCCTGATCTCGGGGCTCGGCGGCACGCCCACCCCGACCACGATCGGCCTGATGCTGCTGATCATCGCGGGCCTCTGGGTCGGTGACCACCCCGCGTTGTTCAAGCGGTCGCGTAACCAGCAGTTGCGCCTGGATGTGGCGTACACCGACGAGGACGCTCTGCGTACCCACCTGGAGACGCTGCTCGGTGGCCGGGTGACCAGCATGGTGGTGCGCCAGGTGGACCTGGTCAACGACAGCACCCTGGTGGACGTCCGCTACACGGCGCCGGCCGCCGGTCGCGCGCCGCAGGAGCCGGCTCTGCGTCAGCGGGTGAACGCCGCATGAGCGTCATGACCGCCTTCCCGCCGATCACCCTCGACGAGCTCGTCGGTGAGGCCGCCCTGCTGACCCGCCTGGACCGCAAATACCTGGTTCCGGCCACCGAACTGGACGGCCTGCTCGACCGGATGCCGTCCGGCGTGCGGATGCTGGAGATCGACAGCCGGCGCTCCTTCTCGTACCGGTCGATCTACTTCGACACGGCCGGCCTGGAGAGTTACCACGCGGCCGCGCACGGCCGCCGGCGCCGCTTCAAGATCCGGATCAGGACGTACCTGGACAGCGGACTCGACTTCGTCGAGGTCAAGACGCGCGGCGCGCGCGGTGTCACGATCAAGGAGCGGATTCCGTACGCCGGAGACGGATCCCGCCTCGGGTCCGAGGGCGAGGCGTACGCGTCCGAGGTGCTCACCGGCGCCGGCATCTGTGCCGAAGGGCACGAGTACGCACCGGTGATGGCGACCTACTACCGCCGGACGACGCTGTTCGTCCCGGAGACCGGCAGCCGGGTGACCATCGACAGCGACCTGGCCTGGATGCTCCCGGACGGCTCGACGCTGCGGATGCCGGATTCCGTCGTGGTGGAGACCAAGTCGGCGCGGGCCGCCTCGGACGTCGACCGGCTGCTCTGGTCACTCGGCCACCGCCCGTCCCGCATCTCCAAGTACGCCACCGGGCTCGCCGCGCTCCGCCCGGACCTGCCGGCGAACAAATGGCACGGCGTCCTGCGCCGGCACTTCACTCCCTGATCCTCCTGATTCCCTCCCCACCTTTGATTGGGCTCCCATGAGACTGCGCAGAAAAATCGTCGCCGCCGTCAGCTCGGCCGTTCTCGCCGCCGCGATGCTGGCCGGCTGCTCCAGCGACGCGTCGACATCTTCCGATTCGACAAGCACCTCGGGAGTCACCGCCGCCGCGACCGCCACCGTCGACGGCACCCAGAGCGCTTCCGCCGTGCTCGCCGCGAACGAGTCCGTGCATACGGCCGGGTCGTCCAGCGCTTCCGGCGCCGCCGCGATCACCCTCTCCGGGACCTCCGCGTCCTCGTCCGCCGACGGCGTCACCATCGACGGTTCCACGGTGACGATCACGGCGGCCGGGACGTACACACTCAGCGGCACCCTGACCGACGGCCAGATCGTGGTGACCGCACCCGACGCCACCGTCACGCTGATCCTCAACGGCGTGACGATCACCAGCTCCAGCACGGCCGCGATCGCCGCGACCGAGGCCGAGCAGCTGGTGGTCGTGCTGGCCGACGGCACCACGAACACCCTCGCCGACACGTCGTCGTACGCCGAGGACGCCGACGTGAACGCGGCCCTGTTCAGCGCGGGTGACCTGACCATCACCGGCAGTGGCTCGCTGTCCGTCACCGGCAACGGCAACGACGCGATCACCAGCAAGGACGGCCTGCTCATCGAGTCCGGCACGATCACGGTCGAGGCCAAGGACGACGGCATCCGCGGCAAGGACTACGTCGTGGTGAACGGCGGCACGATCACCGTGACGGCCGGCGGCGACGGCGTGAAGGCGGACAACGACGAAGACGCCGATGCCGGATACATCGCGGTCAGCGGTGGCGTTCTCGATGTCACCGCCGGCGGCGACGGTCTCGACGCCACCACCGACATCGTGGTCACCGACGGCACCCTCACGGTCGTCTCGGGTGGCGGGCACACCGCGAAGGTCGCCGACGACGCCTCGGCCAAGGGCCTCAAGTCCGGCGTGATCACCGTCCTCGCCGGCGGCACGGCCACCGTCGACGCCGCCGACGACGCGCTGCACAGCGACGGCGCGATCCACTTCACCGGTGCCACGGTCAGCGTGGCCAGCGGCGACGACGGCGTGCACGCCGAGGGCGCGCAGGTCATCGACGGCGGCACCATCGAGGTGACCTCGTCGGTCGAGGGCCTGGAGGCGGCCGACATCGTGCTGAACTCCGGCGACGTGCACGTGGTCTCCAGCGACGACGGCATCAACGCCGCCGGCGGTTCCTCCACGTCGGAGGACCAGGGTGGTGGCGGCTTCGGCGGCGGTCCGGGTGGTGGCGGTGAGGACGTCGGCGACTTCTCGGTGACGATCAACGGCGGCACCCTGGTGATCGACGCGGACGGCGACGGCCTCGACTCCAACGGCACCGCCTCGATCACCGGCGGCACCGTGGTGGTCAACGGGCCGGAGGGCAACGGCAACGGCGCGCTCGACGTGAACGGAACCTTCACGATCAGCGGCGGCACGCTGCTCGCGGCCGGCAGCTCCGGCATGGTGGTGGCCCCGAGTACCGACTCCGCGCAGGGCTGGCTGTCCGCCACAGTGGACAGCGCGATCGCGGCCGGCACCACCGTGCAGATCGTCGACGCGTCCGGCGACGTGGTCGCCACGTACGTGACCAGCCGGACCGTGCAGAACATCGTCTTCTCCTCGTCGGCGATCACGTCCGGCGAGAAGTACACGATCCAGATCGGCGGCACCGCCACCGGCGACAGCACCGGAGGCCTGGCCGCTTCCGGTTCGCTCGGATCGGCCACCACGGTCGCCACGGTGACCGCCGGCGAGGCGCCCGCGGGCGGTCGCGGCGGGCGTCGCTGACCCAGGCTTTACCCCTCCCCCGCGCGGCCCTCGGTTCCGGAACCTACCTCCTCCGGCACCGGGGGCCGCGTTATGTCCATTTCCGGGCATTCCTGCTTCGGAATCCGTCTACTTTGGAGGGGGTGCGTCTGGAACCGGCACGCCGGAACGCAGTAGTATCGGCGCAACCGGCACGTGGGGGCACCGCCGGTCCCCGAAGGGGAGGCTGACGGGGTGACCGAGAACGACAACGGCGGGGCAACCGTGCGGCGGTTGCAGCTCGGCGCGCATCTGCGCGCTCTGCGCCGGGCTAAGGGCCTCACCCGTGACGAGGCCGGGTACCGAATACGCGGGTCCGAATCAAAGATCAGCCGCATGGAGCTGGGCAAGGTCAGCTTCAAGGAACGCGACGTCACGGACCTTCTCCAGCTGTACGGCGTGGAGGACCCGGCCGAGCACCAGCGGGTCCTGGGCCTGGTCCGGGAGGCGAACACCCCGAGCTGGTGGCACGCGTACGGTGACGTGCTCGACACCTGGTTCCAGAACTACCTCGACCTCGAGCAGGCGGCCGAGCTGATCCGCACGTACGAGGTGCAGTTCGTCCCGGGCCTGCTGCAGACCGACGGGTACGCCCGAGCGGTGATCCGTCTCGGTCACGACACCGCCGACGCCGGCGAGATCGACCGCCGCGCCCGGCTGCGGATGGCCCGCAAGCAGGTGCTGGAGCGACCGGATGCTCCCCGGCTCTGGGCAGTCCTCGACGAGGCGGTGCTGCGCCGGCCGATCGGTGGCCCCGACGTCCTCCGCGAGCAGATCCAGTACCTGCTGGACATCTCCGAGTCCCCCAGCGTGCGGCTGCAGGTGATGCCGTTCTCCTCCGGCGGGCACGCGGCCGCCGGTGGTGCGTTCAGCATCCTGCGGTTCCCGCACGAGAAGCTGCCGGACGTCGTCTACATCGAACACCTCACCAGCGGCCTCTACCTGGAGAGGCGCGAGGAGGTCGACAATTACGCGGCCGCGTTCGGCCGTCTCTCGATCGAGGCCGAACACCCCAGCCGCACCCCGGACTTCCTCCGCCGGATGCTGACCAAAATCGACGACCTTTCCTAGGGTGACGCACAGAGCGGCCACAAGATAGGGCAGTTCACTAGCCCTTGTGACAGCCAATCCCGCAGCTCAGCGTCCCCCTCGCCGCGTCGGCCGGCGTGGTTTCCTGGCCGGCGGCCTCGGCGTTCTGGCGGCCGCCGCCGGCGGCGGAGCCTGGGCCCTCGACCGGTACGTCCTCGACCACGTCGAGGTCACCGGCGCCTCCACCCTCACCGCGCAGAACGTCTCGGTGGCCGAGGCGGCCGGCGACGGCACCGCCACCGCGACGACCTGGTCCAGCGACACCTCGAAAATCTCGATCGAGACGGTGTCGACCGGATCGGGCAGCGACAAGATCACTTACTTCGTCGCGGACGTCCAGGTCACCGACGCCACGATCGTACGGTCGGCGTTCGCCAACGATCAGTTCGGCGAGAACATCGTGGCGAACCCGTCGGAGATCGCCTCCTCGGTGAACGCGGTCCTCGCCATCAACGGTGACTACTACGGGTTCCGGGACACCGGGATCGTCATCCGCAACGGGGTGAAGTTCCGCGACTCGGGCGCCCGGCAGGGGCTGGCGTTCTACGCCGACGGGTCGATGAAGCTCTACGACGAGACCGCCACGACCGCCGACAAGCTGCTCGCCGCCGGGGTGTGGAACACCCTGTCGTTCGGGCCCGGCCTGGTCGAGAGCGGGAAGGCGATCGACGGGGTCGACCAGATCGAGGTCGACACGAATTTCGGCAACCACTCGATCCAGGGTCAGCAGCCGCGCACCGGCGTCGGCCTGATCGACGAGAACCACCTGCTCTTCGTGGTGGTTGACGGGCGCAGCCAGGGTTACAGCCGGGGCGTGACGATGCCGGAGTTCGCGGACATCTTCGTAGGCCTGGGCGCGACCGTGGCGTACAACCTGGACGGTGGCGGGTCATCGGCGATGATCTTCCGCGACGAGCTGGTGAACAACCCGCTCGGCAAGGGCCAGGAACGTGGCACCAGCGACATCCTGTACGTCGCGGGCTGACCGCCATGATCGTTCTCATTCCGGCCTATCAGCCCGACCATCGGCTCGTCCAGATCTGCTCGGACCTGGCTCGGTATCGCATCGTCGTTGTCGACGACGGCAGCGGTAGCGCGTACACAGAGGTCTTCGAAGCCGCGCGGCAAGCCGGCGCCGAAGTGATCAGGCTGGACCACAACCGGGGTAAGGGTTTCGCGCTGAAGACCGGTTTTGCCCATATCGCGGCGCGGCATCCCGGGCAGGACGTGGTCTGCGCCGACAGCGACGGGCAGCATCGGCCGGCCGACATCGCGGCGGTGGCGTCGCGCGTCGCCGTGACCGAGGCGGCGATGGTGCTCGGCGTGCGGCGGTTCACCGGGAACGTGCCGGCCCGCAGCCGGTTCGGCAACACCGCCACACGGGTGCTGTTCCGGCTCGTCACCGGCCGATCAGTAACGGACACGCAGACCGGCCTGCGGGGGTATCCGTCGTGGGTGCTGAACTGGCTCGGCGCGACCCCGGGCGACCGCTTCGAGTACGAACTGCGGCTCCTGCTGCGCGCCGTCCGCGAAGGCCTCGCGATCGAGGAGGTGGAGATCGC
This sequence comes from Actinoplanes lutulentus, assembly GCF_003259845.1. Classification (GTDB taxonomy): domain Bacteria; phylum Actinomycetota; class Actinomycetes; order Mycobacteriales; family Micromonosporaceae; genus Actinoplanes; species Actinoplanes lutulentus. Next base: position 720,389 of record NZ_QLMJ01000002.1, on the reverse strand, counting down.
CACGGTCTATCTGGACGGCAACCGGTCGTCACACTTCCGGCCGCTCCAGGACTCGGTGCGCATCTATCGCCCGCTGCTCGGTTCGATCTTCGCGTTCGCCGGATCGTCCCTGCTGGCGTTCGCGGCCGACGCGGCGCTGCTCGCGGTCTTCGTCACGGCGAGCGGCCACCTGATCGCGTCGGCGGTGGCGGCCCGCCTGGTCAGCGCGACACTGAACTACACGGTCAACCGCCGCACGGTCTTCGGCCCGCTCGCACCGCACCGGTACGCGGCGCCGCGCTATGCCGCCCTGGCCCTGGTTTCGCTGGTGGCAAACGTTCTGCTGCTGCGCGCCCTGGCCGGCACGTTCGGATCACTTCCGGTCGCGAAGCTGCTGACCGAGCTGAGTTTGTTCGCCGCGGGCTTCGTGGTGCAGAGGGCGTTCGTGTTCGCCCGAACCCACCGCACCACCCCACGCCCCCAGCTCGCGCTGACGGTCGCCGCAGGAGCCACCCGCCAGCCATGAACCGCCGGCCAGTCCCGAGAGGCACGATCCGGCTTGCGCTTACGGTCGCCGCAGACGACAGCCGACAGCCGACGACCGTAAGCGCAAGCCAAGCCCGAGACGCACGATCCGGCTGTCCGTCACGGTCGCCGGCTGGCGCTTACGGTCGCCGTAGACGACAGCCAACGACCGTAAGCGCAAGCCGGCCGCGCGAGGGCCGCACGGGCCGGGCCCACGCGGGCCGGGCCCACGCGGGCCGGGCGGAACAGGCTCGGGGGCTGGTTACTCCGGGATTGCGGCGTCGGCTGTGGCTGAGTGCTTGGGGATCAGCAGGGCCAGCGCGGCAGCCAGGACCGCGGCTCCCGCGCACAGCGCGAACAACCACTGGTATGCACCCAGCGACGGCAGCTCATGCCCACCCAAACTCACCGTCTTGGCCGCCAGCAGGGCGCCGCCGATCGCGCTTGCCAGCGAGCTGCCGACGCTGCGGAACAGGGAGTTCAGTCCGTTGGCCGCGGCCAGCTCGGACAGCGGGGTCGCGTGCGAGATCAGGCCGGGCATGGCCGCGTACGCGATGCCGGTGCCCGCACCCGCAACCGTCGCACCCAGAATGACCTGCCACAGGCTGTCGGTGAGGAAGATGCGGGAGGCGAAGCCGACCGCGATGATCAGCGAGCCGATGATCAGGGCCGTGCGGGGCGCTAGTTTCGCCGACAGGGGCGAGAGCACCAGCATGATGATGCCGCCGGGAAGCATGCACAGACCACCGACCAGGATCGACTTGCCGAAGCCGTAACCGGTCACCTCGGGCATCTGTACGTACGTCGCGGTGCCGATCAGTGTGGCGAACAGGGCGAAGCCGACGAACAGCGACGCCACGTTGGTGAGCAGCAGCGCCGGGCGGGCCGTGGTGCGCACGTCCACGAGCGGCGACGAGATCCGCAGCTCGACGATGATGAAGACGGCCAGCAGGACGGCCGAGGTGATGAGCAGGCCGATCGTCAGCGGGTCGGTCCAGCCCCACGAGTCGCCCTGGGCGAGCGGCAGCAGCAGGGCGAGCATCGCGCCGCCGAGCAGGATCGTGCCGGGGATGTCCATCCGGCCCTGGCCGGCCCGCTGCGGCGCCGGCACCATCCGGGCGATCAGCGGGATGACGAGCAGGCCGCCGGCGACGCAGATCCAGAACAGGACGTGATAGTCGGCGTACTCGGCGACCAGGCCGGACAGCGGCAGGCCGAGTGCGCCGCCGACACCGAGCATCGCGCTGATCAGGGCGATACCGGCGGCGGAGTGTTCACGGGGCAGGACCACGCCGACCAGGCTGATGCTCAGCGGCACGGTGGCGACCGAGAGACCGACGATCGCGCGGCCGGCGATCATCGGGGCGAGCGAGTCGGAGAACGCGCAGACCAGCGAGCCGAGCACCAGCATGCTGAGCGAGATCAGCACCATCTTCTTGGTGCCGTACAGGTCGCCGAGCCGTCCGAAGGCGGGCACCGCGACCGCGCCGACCAGCAGCGTGGACGTGAGCAGCCAGGCCACGCCGTCGCTGCCGGCGTTCAGGTCGGTGCCGAGCTCGTTCAGGACCGGCACCAGCAGGGACTGGGTCAGCGAGACCATCAGCGCGGCGGTGCCGATCACCAGGAGGACGAGCACCTGACGGCTCGACCAGCCACGTTTGCCCGCGGCCTCGGCGGGGGCCGCGACGGCGACTTCGGACATGAATACTCCTAAGATTTCGTGGCAGAATGTGCCACGAGGCAGAGACTGCCACTTCCAGGTTTCCGGAGCGTCGCGTGAGACGCTTCTTGAGACCGGCGTCACCAGCCAGAAGGCACCAGAAGGAGCAGACGATCACCACGTTGCGGGAACGGAAGCGCGAGCAGAGCCGGCTCGGCGCGGTCGAGGCCGCCTGGCGGCTCTTCATCGAGCGGGGGTACGACCACGTCACCGTCGCCGACATCTGCGCGGCCGCCGACATCGCCCCGCGGACGTTCCACCGCTACTTCGCCAGCAAGGAGGACGTGGTCGTCGAGCCGGTACGCCGGATGACCACGCTGCTCACCGACCACCTCCTGGCGTCGTCACCGGAGATCTCCGACGCCGACGCCCTCCATCAGGCCCAGCGCGAGGTGGGCCGCTTCGCCCTGGAGCACCGGGAACTGCTGACCGCCCTGCGCCTGGTCGCGCGGCGCTCCAATCACCTGCGGGTCTCCCAGATCGCGCTCCGGCCCGAGCAGGAAGCGGAGATCGCCACCCTGCTGGCGGCCCGCCGGCCGGACGGCGACGCGACGGACTGGCGGCTGCGCCTGCTGGTCGGCAGTTCCACCGCGGCGTTCCGGGTCTGGTACGAGGACGTGTTCACCTCGGAGCAGCCGGACCCGATGGCCCACCTCGACACGATCCTGAACGCAATCACCATCAGCGCCTGATCCGCAACCGAGCGTAGGCATCCTGGTGGGATGAGCGAGCACCGGCGCGTCCAGGCCTGGCATCTCTGCCTCGCCGCCGGCGTGCTGGTCATGCTCGCCTACTTCGTGCTGGTCGGCAACGACGTGCTCGCCGGCGCCCAGGTCGCGCTCTACTGCAGTGCGAACGGCACCCTCGCGGCGAGCGGCCTCGTCGCCGCCCGCCGGCACCCGGAGCTGCGGACCGTGATGCTGGTGATCGCCGGCTCGGCGCTGTGCGGCGTGACCGGCGACGTCACGTACTACTTCGTGGCGCTGGTCAACCACGAGGAGGTCTACCCGAGCGTCGCCGACGTCTTCTACCTGGCCGCATACCCGATGCTCGCGCTCGGCATGCTGCTCATGGTGCGGCGGCGCACACCGGGCTGGGACGGCGCCAGCATGATCGACGCGGCGATCGTCGCGGTCGGCGGCGGATTCCTGGTGTACGAGTTCGTCATCGGCCCGATGATGCGGAGCTCGACGGCCGACCTCGTCGGATTCGTCTCGGTGGCGTACCCGATCGGCGACCTCATGCTGATCGTGGTGGGTGCCCGGCTGATGCTCGGCGCCGGCCCGCGTGGCACCCCGCTGCGGATGATCGGGCTCTATCTCGCGCTGGTGCTGTTCGCCGACACGTTCTACAGCTATCAGTCGATCAACCAGACGTTCCAGGCCGGCGATTACCTGGACGCGTTCTGGATGACCTCCGGCTTCGTCTTCGCCGCCGCGGTCCTGCACCCGGCCGCGCCGACCCTGGTGAGCCGGTCCAGCACGGCCACCCCGGACGCCACGACAGCACGCCTGGGCCTTCTGGCCGTGGCCGCGATGACCGCGCCCACGTCGATGCTGGTGCAGGAGCTCCGGCACGACGACCCGGACACGATCGCTGCCGCGATCGTCTGCAACGCACTGTTCCTGCTGGTCCTGGTACGCATGACCGGCCTCGTCCGGGCCCAGCGCAACGCCGCGATCACCGACGGGCTCACCGGGCTGCGCAGCCGGCGGTTCTTCGAGGAGGCGCTCGGCACCGAGAGCGCCCGCGCCGCCCGGCACAGCCTGCCGCTGAGCATGCTGCTGCTCGACATCGACCACTTCAAGAACGTCAACGACACGCACGGGCACAACGGCGGCGACCGGGTTCTGGTCGAGGTCACCCACCGGCTCACGGAGATGGTCCGTGCCGGTGACGTGGTCGCCCGGTACGGCGGTGAGGAGTTCGCCGTCCTGCTACCGGCGACCGGCCCTGAGCAGGCCCGCGAGATCGCCGAGCAGGTACGGCGCGGTATCGGCACCGCACCGATCGCGGTGGCCGACTCCCGGCTGATCCGGGTCACCGTCTCGGTCGGGGTCGCCGGGATGCCCGGGGTGGCCGGGATGCCCGGCGCCGCCACCACGGCGGAACTGGTCCTCGCGGCGGACCGGGCGCTCTACGCCGCGAAGAACGCCGGCCGCAACCGCGTGACCAGCGCCGTCGAGTCATACCCCAGTCAGGCAGCCTGACATCCAGCGCGCCGGGTGCGACAAGCGGCGGGACAACCGACAGAATCGTCGCCATGCGGTTCGGCATCCTCGGTCCCCTGCGGGCGGATCACTCCGACGGCCGGGCCATCCCGCTCGGCGGTCCGAGGCTGCGCGCGCTCCTGGCGATGCTGCTGCTCGACGCGGGCCGTCCGATAGGCATCGAGCGACTCATCGACGGTCTCTACGGCGAGCACCCGCCGGCCGGCGCCGCGAACGCGCTGCAGTCGCAGGTGTCCCGCCTGCGCCAGACGTTCCCGGTGGAGCGGGAACCGGCCGGTTACCGGCTGGCGATCGAACCCGCCGACGTCGACGCGCATCACTTCGCCGCCCTGGTCACGACAGGCCGGAACGCCCTGTCCGCCGGCGATCCGCACCGGGCGGCGACCACCCTGCGCGAAGCGGCGTCGTTGTGGCGCGGCGAGCCCCTCGCCGATGTCCGGGACGCGCCGTTCGCCGCCGCGCACGCCGACCGCCTGACCGAGCTGCGCCTCACCGCCACCGAAGACCTCTTCGCCGCGGAACTGCTCCTGACCAGCACCGCTCTGGACGGTGACGCGATCTCCGAGCTGCGCGCGCTGGTCGCGGCGCATCCGCTCCGCGAGCGGCCGCGAGCGTTGCTCATGCGCGCTCTGGCCGCGGCCGGTCGCCCTGCCGAGGCCCTTCTTGTGTACGCCGAATCGCGCCGGACACTGGCCGAGGAGCTCGGTGCCGACCCGTCTCCCGAGCTGACCGAGATCCACACAGCGATCCTGCGCGGAACGGCGACTCCGCCAAGCGTCACGCACGGCCGGCGCGGTGTCCCGGTGGCACTCACCAGTTTCGTCGGACGCGACGCCGACCTGAACCGGGTCACCACGGCCCTCGCCACCGCGCGCCTGGTCACGCTGCACGGACCGGGTGGTGCGGGCAAGACCCGGCTCTCCGCGGAGGTCGCCGGGCGATATGCCGGGGACTCCTGTTTCGTGGAGCTGGCCGCCACGACCGGGGACGACCTGCCCCGCGCCGTTCTGGAGGCTCTCGGACTTCGCGAGGCGGGGCTCAGTGAGCGTACCCATGCCAATGCCGGCGCCGAGGCGCCTGGAGCGACCGACCGCCTGGTTGTCGCCCTCGCCGACCGGCGCCTGCTGCTGGTGCTGGACAACTGCGAGCACGTGATCGAGGCGGCCGCGACGCTGGCCGGGAGGCTGCTCGCGGGCGCGCCGGGGTTGCGGGTGCTCGCCACCAGCAGGGAGCCGCTCGGGATCACCGGCGAATCACTGCAGCCGGTCGGCGGCCTCCCCGCACCACCCGAAAAACCGGCACCTCCGGATCTCCTCGATTACCCGGCGGTGCGGCTCTTCGCCGATCGGGCCGCTGACGTCTCGCCCGGGTTCAGCGTCACGCCGGAGAACGCCGCCGCGGTGCGCCGGATCTGCCGGATGCTGGACGGGCAGCCGCTCGCTGTCGAGCTCGCCGCGGCCCGGCTGCAGGCGCTGACCGTCGAGGAGGTGGCGGCGCGGCTCGACGACCGGTTCCGGCTGTTGTCGAAAGGCAGCCGCACCGCCGAGTCGCGGCACCGGACCCTGTACGCCGTGGTGGCCTGGAGCTGGGACCTGCTGACCGAGCCGGAGCGGGTGCTCGCCCGGCGCTTCACCATCTTCGCGGGCAGCGCGAACATCCAGGGTGTCGAAGCGGTCTGTTCGTTTGATCCGGATCACGGCGACGTCCTCGACATCCTCGCCGGGCTCGTCGGGAAGTCGCTGATCGAGCGGGACGGCGACCGTTACCGGATGCTCGCCACCATCCGGGCCTTCTGCAGCGAACGGCTCGACGAGTCCGGTGAGCGGCAGCGGCTGACCGAGGCGCACGCCGCCTGGTTCCTGCGGCTGGCCACGACCGCCGACCCGCGACTGCGTACCGCGGACCAGCTCTCCTGGCTCGCGCTGCTCGACGCCGACCGGGACAACCTGCATGCCGCCCTGCGGCGCGGCGACACCCGGACCGCGTTGCGGCTGGTCTCCGCGCTGTCGTTCTACTGGTGGCTGCGCGGCCTGCGGGCCGAGGCCACCGCGCTCGGCGAGCGCGTGCTGCGCCAGGCCGGCCCGCAACCGCCGCCGGGCCTGACCGAGGAGTACGTGGTCTGCGTGTTCAACGCCGCCCTCGGAGGCGCCCGCCCCGCGGCGCCGTGGGATCGCTACCTGCTCAGCCTGGAACGGCCGCCGGTGCAGCCGTTCCTGCTCTACCTGTCGGCGATGGCGGTCGGCCCGCCGGATTCCCCGCCCGGTGACGTGGTCACGCTCAACCACGAGCTGAGCACCCGGCTCGGCGACGACCCGTGGATCAACGCGCTCAGCGGCATCGGCGGCGGCTGGATGCTGCTCTTCGCCGGCGCCGGACCGGAGGCCGCCGAACCGGACTTCGCCGCGGCGCTGACCGGTTTCCGGGCGATCGGCGAACGCTGGGGCACCATGCTCTCCCTCTCCGGCCTCGCCGAACTCGCGGTCTGGCGCGGCGACCCGGCCGCCGCCATCGAACCCATCGGCGAAGCGCTGCGCCTGGCCACCGAACTGGGCTCCACTGTCGACGTCGCGGACCTGCTGCGCGGCCGCGGCGAGGGCCGGCTCAGCGCCGGCGACCTGGCCGGCTCCGAGGAGGACTTCACCCGCTCCGCCGAGCTGGCCCGCGAGTGCGGCGCGCTCGAACTGGTCGCCGCGGCCCGGCTGGGCTCCAGCGCCGTCGCCCTGCGCCAGGGCGCCCTCGACGAGGCCGCACGCCGCTGCGAGTCGGCGCTCGCCGCGTGCCCGGCCGGTTGGTACGGCGCCGACGGCACCCGGATGGCCATCCTCGTGATGCTCGGCCGGATCGCTGAGACACGCGGCGACCTGGCTGCGGCCGCCGATCACTACCGGTCAGTCTTTGTGGTCCACAACGGCATGCTGGGTTATCAGGTGATGGCCGAGGCCGTCGACCGCCTCGCTTCCCTCGCGCTCGCCACCGGCGACCCGCGCCGCGCGGCCGAGCTCCTCGGAACGGTCACCGCCCTGCAACTACGCACCACCCCCGAGGGCAGCGAGCTCGCCGCGCAGGTCGCGGCCGGCATCGTGGCCGAGCTCGGCGAGCAGGGGTACGCCTCAGCGAGCTCCCGCGGTTCCGCCCTCACCCCGGACCAGGCCCTGTCCGTCCTGAGCAGCTGACCGGGGCCGGTGCGCGCTCGGTGCGCGACTCGTGCGCCGGTGGTCAGTGGGGGGTCGCAGGGTAGCGGCATGACATATGCGGTTGTGGCCGAAGGGCTGCTCAAGCGCTACAAAGGCGGGGTCACCGCGCTCGACGACTTCGATCTGCACGCCCCGGCCGGCGGGGTCTACGGACTCCTCGGGCCGAACGGCGCCGGCAAGACCACGGCGGTGCGGGTGCTCGCCACGCTGCTGCGGTTCGACGCCGGCCGGGCGGAGGTGGCCGGCGCCGACGTGCGTACCCAGCCCGGCCTGGTCCGGGACCGGATCGCGATGACCGGGCAGTACGCCGCCGTCGACGAGATCCTCAGCGGGCGGCAGAACCTGGTCCTTTTCGGACGTCTGCAACACCTCAGTGCCCGGGATGCGAAGCGGCGGGCGGACGAGCTGCTCGAACAGTTCGGCCTCGTCGACGCCAAAGGGCGGTCCGCCAAGGATTACTCCGGTGGCATGCGCCGCCGCCTCGACCTGGCGGCCAGCATGATCCGCCGGCCGCGGGTGCTCTTCCTCGACGAGCCGACGACCGGGCTCGACCCGCGCAGCCGCAACCAGGTGTGGGACGCGGTCCGCGCCCTGGTCTCGGACGGCACGACGGTGCTGCTCACCACGCAGTACCTGGACGAGGCCGATCAGCTCGCCGCCCGGATCGCGGTGGTGGACGCCGGGACCGTGGTCGCCGAGGGCACCCCGGAACAACTGAAGGCGACGATCGGCGCCGACCGTCTCGAGATCGTCGTCGAGGACGCCGGCCGGCTCGGCGACGCGGCCTCCGTCGTGGCCCGGCTCACCGGTGCGGCTCCGGGCGTCGACACCGAGCTGCGCCGGCTGCGCGTACCGGTCACCGACCGGGTCGGTTCGCTCATTGCGACGGTACGCGCATTGCAGGACGCCGGAATCACCGTGGCCGACGCCGGGTTGCACCGGCCCACCTTGGACGAAGTGTTCCTCCAGCTGACAGGGGCAACCCGATGACCACCCTCGCTCCGACGCGTACCCACGAAGTGAGCGCGACCAGCCACAAAGGCCGCGCCGTCGCGGATGGGTGGGTGATGACCGGACGGTACCTGCGGCACGTGGTGCGCGCGCCGGAGGAGATCGTCATCTACTTCAGCCTGCCGATCATGTTCGTGCTGGTGTTCGGCTACGTCTTCGGCAGCGGCATGCAGGTGCCGGGCGGCGGCGGGTACCGGGAGTTCCTGCTGCCCGGCGTGTTCGTGATGACCATGCTGTACGGGATCGGCGCCACCGCGACCGGCATCGCCACCGACGCGGGCCGCGGTGTGGTGGACCGGTTCCGGTCGATGCCGATGGCCCGGTCAGCGCTGATGACCGGGCGTGCGGTGGCCGACCAGGCACGTGCGCTGCTCGAGATCACGGTGCTGGTGATCTGCGGTCTGCTCGTCGGCTGGGACTGGCACCGGGGTATCGGCAACTTCATGGCCGCGCTCGGCCTGCTGCTGTTGCTGCGGCTCGCGCTGAGCTGGGTCGGGATGTACCTCGGGCTGGTCGCGCCGAACGCGGACACGGTGGCGACGATCGTGTTCCCGCTGGCGTTCCCGCTGAGCGCCGTGTCGAACACCTTCGTCTCGCCGGAGCTGATGCCGGGCTGGCTCGGCACCGTCGCGGCCTGGAACCCGATCTCGGCGACCACGGCGGCGATCCGCGAGCTCTTCGGCAACCCGGGGCTGACCGGCGACTCGTGGGCGACGCAGCACTCGATGCTGCTCGCGGTGGTCTGGCCGCTCGTGCTGATCACGATCTTCGCGCCCCTCGCGGTGCATCGCTACCGGCGACTGGGCCGCTGAGGGTAGTGCGACGCTGCGGGCGGGGTCGCGGCAACGACCGTTCCCGCCCGCAGCGTCGCCGGCCGGGGACGCTTCGGGCGGAAAGCGACCCTTCGGCCGTGGACCGCGCTCCGGCCAGAGCGGTCCGGGAAACCGGGCGCGCCCCTGCGGGGAACGGGCGCGACCGGTGGCTCTACCCCGCAGTCTTGAACTCGGCGAGCACCCTGCGCAAACTCACTCCGAGAAGATCCGCGCGTACGTGCAGCTCATCGCGCATTCGCAAAGGCAAGCCCGGAACCCGCATCCGGTACTGCAACTCCAGGTCCTCCTCGAGGACCGCCTCCTCGAACGCGACCTCGCGGGCCACCACGTCCGCCGATGGATCTGGCACACCGCCGATGCCGTGGAACAGCATCTTCGTATAGATGCGGGTGCTCGTCGCGGACTCCGGCTGGGCGAAGAAGAGGATCGTCTTCACGGCACCGGCGTCCAGCTCCTCCAGGCGGAGCATCAGCTGGAAGGGTGCGCGGTAGACGTACGTGGCCCGGCGCCGCTGCCGCACCGGGCGCAGGCCGGCGATCACACCCGGGTCCTCCGGGTTGTCGAACCACTGGTCCTGGATGCTGCGGCAGCCGTACGGCTCGGCGATGACGTCGTACTTCTCGACGACGGTCTCCTCGGCCGCGCCGAACGTCTTCTCGTGCACGAACGGGAAGTGGGCGACGTCGAGGAAGTTGTCGGCCACGATGCCGGCTGAGACCGGGGTGCGGGCCGGCGGCAGCCAGGCGCCGACGTAGTTCTGGTCGTCGAGGTCGGGGTCCTCGAAGAGCGACGTGCGCGGTTCTTCCGGCGCGAGCCAGATCATGCCCCAGCGCTCTTGGGTACGTTCGTCGGCGACGACGTAGTCCCGTCCCATCAGCCGCACTTTTTCCGGATTTTCGCTGACAAGTCCCACCGGGTGCCAGGCACGCAGCAACGCGGGGTCCTCGTTGGTCAGCAGCTCCGTCGGGTCCGGGGAAGGCAGTTCGTTCGCGGCCACGTACACAAGACCGCTCTTGATCTTGATGTGTGGTCCTGCGGGAAGGCTGGCGCGCGGCGGCGGGCCGCTATCCTGCGACGGCACCGTGACACAGGCGCCGGAGCCGTCGAACTCCCAGCCGTGGTACGCGCACCGCAACCGCCCGTCCTCGACCGTGCCGGCGGACAACGGCATGAGCCGGTGCGGGCAGCGATCGGCGAAGACGACCGGATCGGCGTCCGGCGTCGGCCGGAAGATCACCAAGGGGATGCCGGCAGCGGTCACAGCGAGCGGGCGAGTGCCCACCTGGGAAGCCTCGGCGACGGGTAACCACTCCATGGCCGCAGTCTGCGCCCGGAGTGTTTCCGGCAGATACCGTGCGGCCATGACATTCTCGATCGTGGGCCGCTCGGACGACGGCAAGGCCGTCGGAGTGGCCGTGGCCAGCAAGTTCCTCGGCGTGGGCGCAGCCGTCCCGGCAGCCCTGGCTGATGTCGGCGCGGTCGCCACGCAGTCATATGCGAACCTGGCGTATCGCCCACAGGCGCTCGCTCTGCTCGGCACCGGGGTGTCCGCTTCCGCTGCGCTTGCCGGGCTGATCGCGGCCGACGACGGGCCGGTCTCACACCGCCAGGCCGGGATCGTCGGGATGACCGGGCCGGGCGCGACGTTCACCGGCGCGGACTGCCACGACTGGGCCGGCGGCGCCGCCGGCGACGGATATGCCGCGCAGGGCAACATGCTCGCCGGACCCTCGGTGATCGCCGGCATGGAGCAGACGTGGCTCGGCTCCAGCGGCGCGCTGCCCTATCGGTTGCTCGCCGCGCTGCGCGCCGGCGATCAGGCAGGCGGTGATCGCCGTGGGCGGCAGAGTGCGGCTTTGCTGGTGGTTTCTCCCGGGCGTGGGTACGGCGGAACGAGCGATGTCTGGGTGGATCTGCGCGTGGACGACCACGTGGATCCGGTGGCGGAGCTGGGTCGGCTGCTGACCATGCACAGTCTGTACTTCGAGAGCCCTGAGCCGTCGTCGCTGATCGCTTTGACGGGGCCGGTGGCGGAGGAGGTACGGGCGCTGCTGGCGGCGGCGGGGTTCGGCGGTGAGGAGTTGGAGGAGGAGCTCGCGTCGTGGGCCGGCGTCGAGAACCTGGAGATGCGGGTGGTGAAAGGGTCGATCGATCCGCTGGTGCTGACCCACCTAAGGGCAGCGGGTTAGCCCTCCCGCTCAGATCTTGGCGGGTTCCGGTCGACGTGGGCGCAGTGCGGCGGGCCGCAGTTCGACACGCGCGCCGGAAGTCGTCCGCCGGTGTCGAAATGGGGGCGCCATCCGCGCCCGAACTCAACACGCGTGCTGGACGCCGCCCGAGCGTGTCGAGTTCGGGAGCAGTTCGCACTCGGAGATCTTGGCGTCGCGGGGGCGGGAGGCTCGACGCCGGCCCGCACGATCCCGTCCGCCCGGGCGGCCCCCTCCGGATCTTGAGTGATTCTGTACAGCCGGGCGTGGAGAATCGCTCAAGATCTCGTGGTGGGGCGCCCCGTTCGCCGGTGCCATCCGGTGCGTGGTCACGGCGTCGACGCCAGGCGGTGCCACGTTCTCGCGTGGCGGGTGGCGGGGACGTCAACCTGTGAGTTTGTGGTCGGCGGAACGGCCCAACCGCACAAGATCTGTGGCCTGTGGACACGGCGGCTCCGCCCCATCTGCGACCTTGGCAAGCTCTGGTCCACAGGTGGGCGAAACTTGCCAAGATCTCGGTGCGGTGGGGCCGTGACGGCGACTAGGTGCTCTGCGCCGTGGGATCAGCCTGCGTCGGGGCGGTGGCGGACGGGAATCAAGGCCCGGTGGGGCGGTGCAGGGTGGGGACTGCTGCGGCTACGAGGGCTATCAGGGCGCAGCCTGTGGTTACCGCTGCGGCGGCGGTCCAGGGGATCACCAGGGTGACGGCTTGGCCCAGCTCGGACTCCACCGCCGCTCGGATGCCTAGCAGGGAGATCGCCGCTACAGCCGCGCCTAGTACGGCGCCTACGCCTACCGCGAGCAGGGACTCCGCGGCGAGGACTCCCAGGATCTGGCGGCGGGTGGCGCCGGCCAGTCGTAGCACTCGCAGCTCGGCTCGGCGGGCGGCTACCGCCATGAGCAGGGTGTTGCCGACCGCGATGCCGGTGTAGCCCGCGCTCAGGCTGATCATCGCCCACAGGAACAGGTCGACCAGCCGGCCTTCGTCGTCTACTTCCCGCTGGACATAGGTGGCTACCGGCAGGGACTCCGCGCCGGCTGCCTCGGTGGCCGGGCCGTTCAGGACGACCATGTCGGTGAGCGCGTCCGGGTCGTGGGCGCGGACCAGGGCACGCGGGAGCACGATGGGCGCTTCGGCGTTCGGGTCGACGGCGAGAACCGGCAGCTCGGCGCGGGTGCCGTCGGCGAACCGCAGCGCGATCGTGGCGCCCGCCGCGACCCCGAGCTCGCCGGCGGTGTCAGCGTGCAGCACCGCGCCCGCCCCGGCTTCGCTTCCCGGACGCTCCCCCACGCCGCCCGCCGGCCCGACCGGAGAAGACTCGGGCCCGGTGAGGCCTGCTCCGTCGTACCCTCTGGTCGTTGTCGGGACGGTGACCTGGACGCGCGTCGGTAAGCGGGAGGTGCCGCTCTGGGTCGCGACCGCGGCCTCGGACAGGCCCGGCGTGTTCAGGGGGACCAGGAGGTTCGCGACCGGGTACTCCGCGGCCTCGTCGATGCCGGATGCCACCTCGATCGTCGCGATCATGCCGGTGAGCAGGACGGTCAGGCCCACTGTCGCGAGGACCGGCGCGGCTGTCGAGGCGACCCGGCGGACACCGGTGAGCGTTCCCTCGCGGACCAGCATCCCGGTTGCCGAGTTCCTCCAGGGCGCGGCGAGCAGGCGCACGATCGGGACGATCAGCACCGGGGACAGCAGCGCGGCCGCGGTGATCAGGAGCATGGCGGCGCCCAGGCCGGCGGTGGTCTTCGACGCGTTCGACAGGGACGGCATCACGGCGAGGAGTGCTCCGCCGGCCGCCGCGCTCGCGATGCCCGTTACCCAGCGTGATGGCGGCATCGGGCGGGGGTCGGCGGCGGACTCGCGCAGGGCGTCGAGCGGGGAGATTCGGGAGGCTCGGCGGGCCGCGACCACCACACCGGCCAGGGCGGCGAACAGGCCTACCAGCACGGCTCCGGCCAGAGCCAAGGGCTGCCAGGTCGCTGCGAAGCCGGGCGGTTCCAGACCGGTTTCGACCATCGGGTCGGCCAGCAGCGGTGCGAACAGGGCACCGATCGGAGCGCCGATGACACCGGCGAAGAGGGCGATCAGGGTTGTCTCGGCGTACATCATCCGGCGCACCTGGCCGGGAGTCGCGCCGACCGCGCGCAGCAGTCCCAGCTCGCGTCGCCGCTGGGCGGCGCTGAGCGCACACGTCGACGACACCACGAAGACCGTCGCGAAAGCACCGAGCGCCACCAGCACAATCAGCAACTGTGCGCCGATCCAGCGGATCCGGCTGACGCTGCCGGGCTCCAGCTGATCACGGTCGGCGCCGGCCAGAACCACACCGGCCGGCCCGATCAGCGCTCGCGCCGCTGCCGCCACCCACCCGTCGTCGCCGGTCAGGGTCAGACCGATCAGGGGTACGCCCGAAGCACGCGCGAACGCCACCGAATCCGCGACGAAAAAGCCGGCGTGATGTCCGTTGTCGATCACTGTCCCGGTGACCGTCCAGGTCTCCGGTCCACGGGCGGTGAGCACCTCGATCCGCTCGCCGGGTGTGGTTCCGGCGGCCGCGACCTCACCGGCTTTCGTCGGCGGGCGACCGGCGGCCAGCTGATATCCACCGAGGGCTGCCGATGACCAAGCGTGACCGTTGATCCGGGACGCCTGGGGGTCGCCGGTCGCCTTTCCATCGATCAGCCGCTGGATGTAGAACGACGGGTCGGGGACGGCCGCTGTGACGCCGGGCAGCGACGTGAGCTTGCCGGCCAGGTCGGTGGCCTCGGACGGGGTCCAGTTCGGGCGTTCCGGCTCGCCGTAATCGTTCGTGCCCGTCTCGGGCGGCAGCACCAGCAGCGGCGCGGCGTCGTATCGTGCCGGTGCCTGCGGTTTCGAGCTGAGCTGCAGGGTGGCCGAGGCGGCCAGGACGGCGACGCCGAGGGCGACCGCGACGAAGGTCCCGGCGAAGCTCGCGAATCGATGCCGGACCATCGCCCAGGCCGCGCTCACCGGGTCACCGCGCTGTCGTTGTCGCTGGTCGAGCGGCCGGCATCGCCGGTCGCACGGCCTCCGGAGCTGGTCGCGTCGCCTGCGGCGCCGGTCGCGCGCGCTGCTTCCAGGCGCGCGGTGCGGACGGCGATGTGTTCGGCGTCAGCCGGGCCGCTCAGCGCGTCGACCACCCGGCCGTCGGCGAGGAAGAGAACCCGGTCGGCGTGGGCCGCCGCGTAGGGGTCGTGGGTCACCATCACCACGGTCCGGCCGTGCCGGTCCACCGCGTCGCGCAGCAGGCGCAGCACCTCGGCGCCGGACGTCGCGTCGAGCGCGCCGGTCGGCTCGTCGGCGAAGAGCACCGCCGGGCGGGTGACCAGCGCGCGGGCGATCGCGACCCGCTGCTGCTGGCCGCCGGAGAGCTCGGCCGGACGGTGCCCGGCCCGGCCGGACAGGCCGACCTCGGCGAGCGCCGCGGTCACCTCGCCGGCGGCCGGGCGGCGGCCGGCCAGGCGCATCGGCAGCGCCACGTTCTGCGCCGCGGTCAGCGCCGGGACCAGGTTGAACGCCTGGAACACGAAACCTACCCGGTCGCGCCGCAGCCGGGTGAGCGCTCGTTCGCCGAGGCCCGCGACGGGAGTCCCGTCGATGAGAACGTCGCCGGCGGTGACCCGGTCCAGGCCGGCGGCGCAGTGCAGGAGTGTGGACTTGCCGGAGCCGGACGGGCCCATCACCGCGGTGAACGTGCCGGCCGCGAACGTCGCGTCGATCGCGTCCAGAGCGGTCACGGCGCGCTCGCCGGCGCCGTACCGCCTGGTCACCGCCCTGAGTTCGACAGCGTGGGTGCTCTTCGTCGTCATGACTTCGAGCCTTGCCGTGCGGGCCGCCGAAAACAGTCACGCAGGAGCGAGGATCGAAGGTATACCCAGCACTACCGACATTGCCGGAGGCTCTCGGTACGGTCCAGGGCATGGCGGTCCACAACGCCCTCGAGGCCCTGTCGCTACGGCCGACCGTGTTCCTGCGGTCGCCGTGGCCGTGGCGCTCGCTGGCCTATCTGCTCTGCGGCGCCCTGATCGGCTGGGCCACCGTCGTCGCCGTGGTCGCCCTGCTGATCGCCGGAACGCTGCTGTCGGTGCTGGTGGTGGGCTTCGCCGGGTTCGTCGCCGTGGTGCTCTCCGGGATCGTGGTGGCCCGGCTGGAACGCCGGCGGCTCCGGCTCGTCGACGTCGCGGACCTGCCCGACCCGCACGTACCGGTGACGACACCCGGGGTGCGCGCGTGGGTACGGGTACGGCTGCGTGAGGAGGTGACGTGGCGCGAGCTGGGCTACGCCGCGCTCTCCGCCGGCCTGCTGTGCTGGATGGACGCGCTGGTCATCGGCGGGGTCGGCTACACGATCATCGCCCTGCTCGGCGCTCCCTGGTTCATCGACGACGAGCCGCTCAGCAACACGTTGCCGCTGGCGATGCTGGGAGTGCCACTGACCGTCGTCCTGGCGTACCCGATCACCGCCTGGGCCGGCGCCCGCGCCGCGATGGCCCGCGCCATGCTCGCCCCGCGCACCGACGAGCGGCTCGTCGAGGTCACCCGGTCCCGGGCCCGGCTCGTCGACGCGTTCGAGGTGGAGCGCCGCCGCATCGAGCGTGACCTGCACGACGGCGCCCAGCAGCGGCTCGTCGCGCTCAGCATGCAGCTCGGCCTGGCCCGTCTGGAGCTGCCGGCCGGCTCGCCCGCCGCCGAGCCGATCGCCGCCGCTCACGAGCTGGCCAAGCAGGCGCTCACCGAGCTGCGCGAGCTGATCAGGGGCGTGCACCCGCAGGTGCTCACCGGCCGCGGGTTGGCCGCCGCGGTCGGCGAGGTGGCCTCGACCGCTCCGCTCCCGGTCGACCTGGATTTCGACCTGCCCGGCCGGCTGCCTCCGGCCGTGGAGGTCACCGCCTATTTCGTCACGGTGGAGGCGCTCACCAACATCGCGAAACACAGCGGCGCCTCACGCGCCGCGGTCGCCGCCAGGTTGGTGGGCGGCAGGCTCCTTCTTGAGGTACGCGACGACGGCCGCGGCGGCGCCGACCCGTCCGCCGGCTCCGGTCTGGTCGGGCTGGCCGACCGGGCGGCCGTGCTCGACGGCACGGTGACCGTCTCCAGCCCACCGGGCGGCCCGACCGTGCTCCGGGCGGAGATCCCGGTGCTGTCCGGCGAGGAGCGATCGTGAACGGAGATCCCGGTGCTGTCCGGCGAGGAGCGGCCGGTACCGGACTGCGGGTGGTCATCGCGGAGGACGGGCTGATCGTGCGGGAGGGTGTCGCCGGGATGCTGCGGCGGTTCGGGCACGAGGTCGTCGCGGCTGTCGGTGACGCCGATGAGCTGCGAGCGGCGGTCGGTGAGCACCGGCCGGACATCGTCGTCACCGATGTACGGATGCCGCCGGGGTTCAGTGACGAAGGGCTGCAGGCGGCGATCGACCTGCGCGCCGCCGATCCGGACCTGCCGGTGCTGGTGCTCAGTCAGTACGTCGAGCAGACCTACGCCGCCGAGCTGCTCGACTCCGGGCACAGCGCCGGCGTCGGTTACCTGCTCAAGGATCGGATCGGGGAGGTCACCGAGTTCGTCGACGCGCTGTCCGCGGTCGCGGCCGGGCGGACCGTCGTCGATCCGGAGGTGGTGCGCCAGCTGCTCGGGCGGCGCCGTGACCCGCTGCACCGGCTGACCGGGCGGGAACGGGAGGTGCTCGCGCTGATGGCCGAGGGCCGGTCCAACGCGGCGATCGCCCGTGCGCTCGTGGTCACCGAGGCGGCCGTCGCGAAACACATCGGCAGCCTGCTCGCCAAGCTGGACCTGCCACCCGACGCCGACGACCACCGCCGGGTCCGGGCCGTTCTAGCCTACTTGCGCGGCTAGCTGGGCACGCTCGCCGCGGACGGTGTTGCGGGCGTGGTGTTTCACCGCGTACATCACGCGGTCGGCTCGTTCGACCAGGTCGGCGGCGTCGTGCGGGGGCGCGTCGAAGGTGACGGCGCCGATGCTGAAGCCCAGCGGCGGGGAGCACTGGCGGGTCGCGTCCAGCAGGTTGTGGTGCAGCCAGCCGAGGCGGCCCAGCGCCTCGTCCAGCCCGGTGCCCGGCAGCAGCACCGCGAACTCGTCGCCGCCCAGCCGTGCCACCCGCCCGTGCTCGCCGATCGACGATTCCAGGACCCGGGCCACCGTGATCAGCACCTGGTCGCCGGCCGCGTGGCCGTTCGTGTCGTTCATCGCCTTGAAGCCGTCGACATCCAGGTACGCCGCTGTCAGCGGGGTGCCGGTCTGCCGCATCCGCTCGATCTCCTCGTCCGCCGACTCGCGGAACGACCGGGCGTTCGGCAGCGACGTCAGCGCGTCGGTGCGGGACAGGTCGGTGGCCTCGGCGAGCTTCTCCGCGAGATGGCTGCCGAGTGCGCCGACGATCCACAGGACCGCGAACCTGGCGAGCAGGTTCCAGATCACGATGCCCGGCGGGATCGGCTCGCCCACCTTGGTGAGCACCTCGATCCCGGTCCAGGTCAGCGTCGCGATCGCCGCCACCCGGGTACTGGACCGCCCGCCGGCGGCCGCCGCGAGGAACACCGGCAGGACGTACGCGACCGCCACCGAGACGTCCCGGCTGGTCCAGAAGTCGGCGACACCCATCACGCCGACCAGCGCGACCGAGACAGCGGTCAGCGTGCGGCTGGGCAGACGGCCCAGCCACTCGATGACCGCGGCGAGAGGTGACTCGCTTCCGAAACGCACGAAGAGGGGATCGGCTCGGAGCGCCTCGATCTGAGGGATCGCGTCAGTTCTGTACGGCGATGACGATCGACGCCAGCAGCCCGGACGCCAGGTGGAACCGATCCCGCGGCACCACGTGCAGGGTGCTGGCGTGCTCGTCGTCGACGGCCCGGGTGGTGCGGATGTTCCGGTACGGCGGCATCTGCGCCACCTGGGCGGCCAGCGATTCCGGAAGGTAGAGCCGGCCCGAGTGGGCGATCGACCGCCCACCGGCCAGGTATCCACCGACGTGCACCTCGGCCGCGATGTGCACCGGCTCGTCCGGCAGCCATCCGGGATGCACGGTGCGGAACTCCGCGTACCCCTGGTGGTCGGTCATCTGCGCGCCGCGGACCTGGGTACGCCCCAGCGCGTCACAGTGCCGGATGTCCAGGACCGCACCGACGACCGGGTCGCCGGACTCGTCGCCGAGGACCCGGATCCGCAGCATGAGCGGCACACCGGGGTGATCACCGGCGATGTCCCGGCGGACCAGCTCCAGCGGCAGGTGGTGAGCGCGACCCTCCAGGTCCGGGGTCAGCAGCAGCGCGGTCTTGGGATTCACCGCGCGCGTCGCCGGACCCGCCATCCAGGCGGTACCCGGGACGGACCGCTGCGGCAGCGCCGTCCCGCTGCTCCCCGGGATGACCGGCGCCTGGGCCGGCGCCGGCGTCAGGAGCACCGGCGGCTCCCCGGCGCGGCGCGCACCCGGCAGGGCCGCCGGATTCTCACCTCGGCTGATGACCGGCGTCCCGCCGTTCTCATCGCTACGCACTTCAGCCACTCCCCCCGCACCCGATCACCAGGACCGCAGTTGATCTTTGCAGGCGGGATTACAGAAAAGCGCTGTTTTGAGATATTTGTTCTTCGGTGTCCCTGCCGTCGGTTCCGTGCGGTTCCGTGGGCGAAAAAGAACTCAGGGTGCCGTCGTCGCCGGGGTGAAGCGCTGGGCCGCCGACAACGTCCGCGTCGACCAGCGCATCGCGTCCAGGAACGGCCCGGCCAGGTCGTCCGTGCCCCAGTCACCCTCCCCGTACGCACGAACCGCCCGCAGCACCTCGCCGAGGCGCCCGCTGCCCGTGGTCAGCGCGTCCGACACCTCCGCCGTCAACGGCAGCTGCTCGACCATCGCGGCCGGGGTCATCGCCATCACCTGGGCCATGCCGTTGATCAGGCCGGCCACGAACGCCTCGGCCGGGTCGGCGCCGAAGCGCGGCGCCACCGTCTCGCACAGCCGCGCCTGGGTCAGCGCCGTCAGCAGCTGCTCCTCCGGAGCCTCGCCGACGTCGTCGACCACCATCAGCGTCGCCCAGCGGCGGATGTGGGTGAGACCGATCAGCATGATCGCCTGGCGTACCGAAGAGATCCGGCTGACGACGCCGGCCGCGACCGAGTTGCTGACCCGCAGCACCCGCAGGGCCAGTGCCGGGTCGCTCGCGATGATCGTGGTGACCTTGTCGAGGCGTACGTCGGGGTGCATCAGGGCGGCGACGAGTTCGAGGCGGCGCAGCCGGGACGGCGACAGGCTCGGGGTGCTCAGCACCTGGGGACGGCTCAGGACGTATCCCTGGCGCAGCTCCATGCCGTACCGGTCGGCGATCGCCAGCTGCTCGGCGGTCTCCAGGCGTTCGGCGACGATCTTCAGGCCGGGGTGCTGCCGGATCTCGCCGACGATCCGGTCGAGGTCGCTCAGGTCGCCGTCGAGCAGGTCGAGTTTGACGTACGAGGCCAGCCCGAGCAGCCGCTCGTGGCCGGAGCCCCAGACGAAGTCGTCGAGGGCGATCCGGTACCCGGCCTCGGCGAGGGCGGTGATGCCGGCGATCACCTCGTCGTCGATCTCGACGGTTTCCAGGATCTCCAGGACAACCTGCTCGGGGCCGAACGGCAGGGGCAGCCGCCCGGTCACGAACTCACGGGTCAGGTTGATGAAGCACGGGCGGTTGCCGGCGACCTCGGCGATACCGAACTCGGTGAAGGCGTTGACCATCACCGTGCTGGTGGCATAGGTGTCCTGCCTACCCGACGCGACAGCGTCCATGCGACCGCGGAAGAGGAGCTCGTAAGCCACAACGACACCTTTGGCATCGAAGATCGGCTGACGTCCCACATGCACGGCGTCCAACGTCGGGATTCCCACGTCGAGGCCATCGGCAGTAACAGACGACAGTTGAGAAACAGGCGGAAGGAAACAAAGTCGAAACGGAGGGTTCCTCGGACAGCCGTCCCCATGTTGGTATGAGACGGCCGTCACAATCTGATGCAAAGGATCCACCGGATGCTCAACCTCTCCGTACTCCTGGAGGACAGCGCCCGCCTCTACCCGGACCGTGCCGCCGTGGTGCTCGGTCCGACGCGGCTGACGTACGCGCAGGTGAACGCAGCGGCCGGCCAGGTCGCCGCGATGCTCACCGCCCGGGGCATCCAACCCGGTGACAAGGTGGCGCTCTCCTGCCCCAACCTGCCGTACTTCCCGATCGTCTATTACGGGATCCTCAAGGCCGGCGCGGTCGTCGTCCCGCTGAACGTGCTGCTCAAGGGCCGCGAGATCGCGTACCACCTGAAGGACTCGGAGGCGAAGGCGTACCTCTGTTTCCAGGGCACGCCGGAGCTGCCGATGGGCGCCGAGGGCTGGGCCGGGTTCACCGAGACCGAGGGCACCGAGCACTTCTTCCTGATCACCGCCGACCCGGCGGCCGCGTCGAGCGTCGAGGGCGCCGAGACGCTCGGGCAGGCCCTGGCCGGGCAGTCACCCGCCTTCGAGACGGTCCAGCGCGCGGAGACCGACGCCGCGGTGATCCTCTACACCAGCGGCACGACCGGGCAGGCCAAGGGCGCGGAGCTCTCCCACTCGAACCTGGTGCTGAACGCGCTCACCTGCAACCGGCTCTTCGGCACCCAGCCGGCCACCGACACGCATCTGCTGGTGCTGCCGCTGTTCCACTCGTTCGGCAGCACGGTGAACATGAACGCCGGCTTCGCCACCGCCGCCACCCTGGTGCTGCTGCCCCGCTTCGAGCCGAACGCCGCGGTCCAGCTGCTGCAGAGCGAGAACGTGACGTTCTTCGCCGGCGTCCCGACGATGTACTGGGGCCTGCTCAACGCCCTCGGTGACGACGTCGACGTCGAGCGGATCGCGCGGAACATGCGGGTCGCGGTCTCCGGCGGCTCCAGCCTCCCGATCGAGATCATCAAGGCGGTCAAGGAGCGCTTCGGCGTCACCATCCTCGAGGGTTACGGCCTGTCCGAGACGTCGCCGGTCGCCACGTTCAGCGATCCGAACTCGGAGCCCCGGCCCGGCTCGATCGGCATCCCGATCTGGGGTGTCGAGGTGAAGCTGATCGACGGCGAGTGGAACACGATCGACGGCGTCGACGAGATCGGCGAGGTCGCGATCCGTGGCCACAACATCATGCGCGGCTACTACAACCGCCCCGAGGCGACCGCCGAGGTGATGAACAACGGCTGGTTCCGCTCCGGCGACCTGGCCCGCCGCGACAAGGACGGCTTCTACTACATCGTCGACCGCGCCAAGGACATGATCATCCGGGGTGGCTTCAACGTGTACCCCCGGGAGATCGAGGAGGTCCTGCTCACCCACGAGGCGATCTCGCTGGCCGCGGTGATCGGCGTGCCGCACCCGAGCCACGGCGAGGAGATCAAGGCGTTTGTGATCCTCAAGCCGGGCGCCCAGGCCACCGACGCCGAGATCGTCGCCTGGAGCAAGGAGCAGATGGCGAGCTACAAGTACCCGCGCGTGGTGAGCATCGTCGAGTCGCTGCCGATGACCGCCACCGGGAAGCTGCTCAAGCGCGAGCTCAAATAGACACATGTGAAAACGGCACCCGCGCAACCGTTGATCGGTTGCGCGGGTGTCTCACAGTGGAGGGTGGACGACACGGAGGCCCGCTTGACCACACTCTTGGCGCAACACCCTGTCCCTGGCGGCCGGGGTGCGCTGCGCCGGGCCGGCCAGTTGCGGCACACCTCTCCCGGCCGGCTGCAACTGCTGCTCGTTCTGCTGCTCGTTCTCGGCGCGCTGACCGGCCTGGTCGCCGGGCTGACCGCGACCTCGGCCGCGGCCGGCACCGCTGACCTGCGCGATCGGGCTCAGCCGCTGCTCGCCGAGGCGGAGACGATCTACTCCTCGCTGGCCGAGGCGGACACCATCGCCGCGCAGGCGTTCCTCGCCGGCGGGCTGGAGCCGGCCGCGCTCACCGCACGGTACGAAGAGCGGCTGGCACAGGTCACCACGGCCCTCACCTCGGCGTCACGGCGTACCCCTGAGGGCAGTGAGGCGGCAGAGGCGGTGCACGCCCTCGCGGCCGGGACCACCCGGTACGCCGCGCTGGTCGCGACCGCGCGCGCCGCCAACCGGCAGGGACTGCCGGTCGGCGCGTCCTACCTCTCCACCGCCTCCGAGCTCAACCAGCAGACGCTGCAGCCGACCGCGCAGTCGCTGTTCCAGTTCGCCTCCCGCGAGGTCGACGCGGGTTACGAGGTCGCCCGCAGCTCCTGGTGGCTGATCCTGCTCCTGGTCCTGGTGGTCGCCCTGACCAGCGCGCTCGTCGCCACCCAGGTCTATCTGAGCCGCGCCACGCGCCGGACCTTCAACCTGCCGCTGGTGGCCGCGACCGGCCTGACCGTGCTGCTGGTGGCCGCGACCGGCGTGCTGTTCGCGTTGCAGCGCGACCATCTGCGCAGCGCCGGCGAGGACGGTTCGGTGCCGGTGACCGCGCTCGCCGAGCGGCGCATCCTCGCGCTGCGCGAGCGGGCCTCGGAGGCTCTGACGCTCGCGGCCCGGGCCGGCGACGGCCCGCACGAGGAGGATTTCACGGCGGCGCAGGCCCGGCTCACGTTCGACGACCCGGAGCTGCTCAAGGAAGCGGGGCTGATGCGGCAGGCGCGTGCCCAGCACGACGCCTACCTGGCGCTGCACCAGCAGGTCCGCGAGCTCGACGACAACGGCGATTACGACGGCGCCGTGAAACTCGCGGTCGGGCAGGATTCCACCGACGCGTTCGCGGCGCTCACCGGCACGCTGGACGAGGCCCTCGACAGGCGTCGGGCGGTCTTCGACGAGGAGATCCATCAGGCCGGGCGGGGCCTCGGTGCGCTGACGATTCTCGCGCCGCTGCTGGTGCTGGCGGCGTGCGTACTGGCCGCGCTCGGGCTGCGTGCGCGTCTGGAGGAGTACCGCTGATGCGTACCAGGATCACAGTGGGAGCGATGGCGCTGGTCCTGCTCCTGGCCGGGTGCACGGACGACGCGCCGCAAACGGCGGCTCCGGTCCCGGTGGAGACGACGAAGGAGACCACGGCGCCGGCGCCGGTCAACTGCGACGCCCGCGCCAGCCTCCGGCCGTCAGGCGCCACTCCCGCACCGGGGAAGATGCCGGCCAGGAGCTACCTGGAGACCATCCAGAAACGAGGCCGGCTGGTCCTCGGCACCAGCCAGGACAGTCCGCTGTTCAGCTCGCGCAACCCGTTCAGCGGGAAGGTCGAGGGCTTCGACATCGACATGGGCAAGCTCATCGCCAAGGCCATCTTCGGTGACGAGAACAAGCTGCAGATCCGGGTGATCCCGCACGCCGATCGCACCACGATCTTCAGCGACGGTGCCGACACGGTCGACCTGGTGATCAACACGATGACCGCGAACTGCGCCCGCTGGGAGCAGGTCGACTTCTCCACGACGTACCTGGAGACCGGGCAGCGGCTGCTCGTCGCCGAGGACTCCACGGTGGACGGCCTGGACGACCTCAAGGATCAGAAGGTCTGCGCAGCGGTCGGCTCGACGTCGCTGGCCAACCTGCAGAAAGCCGGAACCGGTGCGACGGCCCGCAACGGCTGGGGCGAGTGCCTCGTCGCGTTCCAGCAGAACGAGGTCGTGGCGATCTCGACCGACGACACGATCCTGGCCGGACTCGCTGCCCAGGACCCGTTCGCCAAGGTCGTCGGCCCGCGGTTCACCGAGGAGCCGTACGCTGTCGCCATCTCGAAACAGCACCCCGATCTCACCCGGTTCGTCAACGCGGTCCTCGATCAGAGCCGCCGGGACGGCACCTGGAAGACCACCTACGAGAAATGGCTGGGCGCCCTCGGCCCGGCCCCACAGCCACCGGCGGCGCGATACCGATGACCGATCCCGCACTGACCCGCGCCGACATCGAGCTGGAGCGACTGGAGAGCGCCGTCGCGGCGATGGCGGCGAACCTGGTCGAGCTCGACGAGAACCCGGACCGCAAGGAACTCGGCGCCACCCGGCTGACCGGGCAGACCGCGATCGCCTGGGCCGACGCCGAGGACGCGCTGGCACAGCTCTGGCAGGGTCATCGGCGTCTCGGTGAGCTGATCGCCGAGGCCCGGGCGTTGCGCGGAGCCCGCCGGGTCGACGCCGCCGCGTTCACCCGCTTGATCCTCGGTGGTTCGATCACGCTCTCCACCAGCACGGTTCCACTCGCGCAGCGCGGTCTCACCGGCGCCGGCCAGGTCAGCACGGTCTGCTCCCCCGGTGATCTGCTCGCCGCCATGGAGTCCGCGTTCGCCACCGCGGTCGACGTCGTCTCCCAGGCCGGTGACCGGTGGCGGCGGCTGCTGCCCGGCGCCGCCGACGCCGCTGCCGCGCTGGCACACGCCCGGGCGCTCGGTTCCGGTCCGCTGCTCGACGATGCGAACCGCCTGCTCGGTACCTTCACCGGCACGCTCGCCTCCGATCCGCTCAGCGCCGATCCGGCGATCCTGGCCCGGGTGCGTGATCTGATCACCCGCGCCGACGCGGAACGGACCTCCGCGACCGAGCTGCGCGCCTGGCTGGAACAGCGGTTGCGCGACGCCCGAACGCTCACGGCCGAGATCGGCACGGCCCTGCGGGCCGCGGACGCTGCGCGGCACCTCGCGGCCGGGCGTTTTCCCGAGCCCAAAATCGCTGCGGTACGCGTAACCGACCCACAAACCGAGCTCGCGGCGATCGAGGCGCTGGCCGCCGCCGGACAGTGGGCGTTGATCGCGCCGAGGCTGGCCCAGTGGAACCGGCAGGCGAACGAGCGGCTGGCCGCGTTACGGGCGGCGGCCGCACACAACACCGGTCTGCTCGCCGAGCGTGGCGAGCTGCGCGGGCGGCTCGACGGGTACCGGGCGAAGGCGCTGCGGCGCGGGCTCGGCGAGGACGCCGTGCTGACGCCGCTCGCCGAGGCGGCGCGGGCCGCGCTCTACGAGGCGCCGTGCGATCTGACCGTGGCACGGGCCGCGGTCGGTGCGTACCAGGAGGCTCTGTCAACCACGATCGCTGCGAGGGATGCCCGGTGACCAGATGCCAGCGGAACTGTCCCGGCACGCTTGAGGACGGGTACTGCGACACCTGCGGCATGGCCCCGGCCGTTTCCGCGCCCGCGGTTTCCCGACCGGCAGTTTCTGGGCCGGTAATTTCTGGACCGGCGGTTTCTGGGCCGGCGGCGTCCACGCCGGCGCTGTCCGCGCCGACCATGCCCCGGCCCCGGGTGAACGGGTCCTCCTCGATCCGGTCGTCGGCCCTGTCCACCCGGACCGGCGCCAGCGGGCGCAGCGGATCGCGCGGCCAGACCCGGCGGCGTTTCGGCGGCGGGCTCGTCGAGATCGCGCCGATCGTCCAGGCCGACCCGGCCACCGCCGTGATGAGTGCCGGCGAGGTGCCGGAGTCGAAACGGTACTGCGCGAAGTGCGGCACCCCGGTCGGCCGCAGCCGCGGTGACCGGCCCGGCCGCACCTCCGGGTTCTGCGCCACCTGCGGCGAGTCCTTCAACTTCACCCCGAAACTGGTCAAGGGCGACCTCGTCGCCGGGCAGTACGAGGTGGCCGGCCCGCTCGCCCACGGCGGTCTCGGCTGGATCTACCTGGCCGTCGACAAGAACGTCTCGGACCGGTGGGTGGTGCTCAAGGGCCTGCTCAATTCCGGCGACGAGGACGCCCTGGCCGCCGCGGTGGCCGAGCGCCGGTTCCTCGCCGAGGTCGAGCACCCGAACATCGTCAAGATCTACAACTTCGTGGAACACGACGGCGCCGGGTACATCGTGATGGAGTACGTCGGCGGCAAGTCCCTCAAGGACCTGCTCAAAGCGGCCTCGGTGCCGCTGCCGGTGGACCAGGCCCTCGCGTACGTCCTGGAGATCATGCCGGCGTTCGGTTATCTGCACGACCGCGGCCTGATCTTCTGCGACTTCAAGCCGGACAACGTGATCCAGTCCGGTGACCAGATGCGGCTCATCGACCTGGGCGGCGTCGTGCACATCGACGACCACGAGTCGGCGCTGTACGGGACGATCGGCTATCAGGCGCCGGAGATGGCGACGGCCGGGCCGTCGATCGCGTCCGATCTGTACACGATCGGCCGGACCCTCGCGGTGCTCACCACCGATTTCCGGGGCTATCAGAGCACGTTCAAGGAGAGCCTGCCCGATCGGCAGTCGTTCGACGTGTACGTGCGGCACGAGGCGTTCTACCGGCTCGTGGATCGGGCCACCAGCGCGGATCCGGCGGACCGGTTCGTCGACGCGGCCGAGATGACCGACCAGATGCTCGGGGTGCTGCGGCAGGTGCTGGCGGCCGGCGGGGAGGCGCGGCCTGCCCCGTCGAAGCTGTTCACCGGCGAGCTGCGGACCGACCCGCAGTCGGACGGGGTGCGGTGGCAGGACCTTCCCACGCCGATGATCGACCTCGGGGACGCGGCGGCGGCGTTTCTGGCCTCGGTCACCGTCACCGACCCCGCCGAGGTGCTCACGCTGCTCGGCAAGGCGCCGCACTACACCCTTGAGGTTCGGCTGCGGGAGCTGCGGGCGCACATCGACCTCGGTGCGCGTACCGGGCGGTTCGACGAGGCGGCCACGTTCCGTACGCTGCTCGCCGAGTCGGCCGGCGCGGACTGGCGGGTGGCCTGGTTCGACGGGCTGCTCGCTCTCGCCACCGGTGATCACGTGCGGGCCCGGGACCGGTTCGACGCGGTCTGGTCGGTGCTGCCCGGCGAGCTGGCGCCGCAGCTGGCCCTCGGTTTCACCGCGGAGCTGGCCGGCGACCGGGACGCCGCGCTGACCCATTACGACGTGGTCAGCCGGACCGATCCGGCGTACACCACGGCCGCCGCCGGTCTGGCCCGCTGCCGGCTCGCCGCCGGGGACCGGGCCGGTGCTGTCGAGGCCTACAACCGGGTGCCGGGCACGTCGTCGGCGTACTCCGGCTCGCAGGTCGGTGCGATCCGCGCGCTGGTCCGGCCGCATCCGTCGGCCCGGGTCGACGTGGACGCGCTCACCACGGCCGCCCAGCTGATCGAGCGCCTCACGGTGGAGGCGGCGCAGCTCGCGGCACTCCGCGCGGAACTGCTCGAACAGGCTCTCGGCACGCTGACCACCGGCGTCAAGGTTCCGGTCGCGGTGCTCGGGCGGACCGGGAGCGGCACCGCCGGGGAGCGGGACGTACGGTTCGCGCTGGAGGCGGCGTACCGGGAGATGGCCCGGGCCGCCCATGGGCCGGAGAAGATCCGCCTGGTCGACCAGGCCAACGCGGCACGGCCCCGGACGCGGACGTGAAAGAGGCATCGATGATCGTTATGGACTGCGTCGCGTGCGCGGATGAGCGGGCGGCGGGCGCGGCGTTCTGCGAGGCCTGCGGGCGGCACCTGGATTCCGCCGGCTCCGACCTGGCCGGTTCCGGCGGCGCTGGGGGCGCTGGCGGCGCTTCGGCCGACGGGGGCGCTTCGGCCGACGGGGGCGCTTCGGCCGACGGGGGCGCTTCGGCCGGCGGCGCGGCTTTCGTTGCCGGGGAAACCGGTAAAGACGCGGAAATCGATGGTTCGGCCACTTCCGGCGAGGCCACGGTGGACGGCAGGCTGGGTGCTGACGGCGGGCCGGGTGCGGACGGCGATTCCGAGCCGTCGTCCGGGCGCCGGCGGGGGTGCCCGCACTGCGGTGCCGGCCGGACGGTCGGCGCCGACGGGTACTGCGAGGAGTGCGGGATGCTGGCCGGTCGGCCCCGGGATCACATCGAAGCGGACGGCGGCGCGGTCGCCGCGGCGGTGAGTGACCGCGGGCGGCGGCACCATCGCAACGAGGACGCCATGTGGCTGGCGGTCGGCGACGCGGCCGCTGACGTCGTGGTCTGCGACGGGGTGTCGGCGTCGTTCGACCCGGACGCCGCCTCCGACATCGCGGCCCGCACGGCCGGCGAACTGCTCGCCGCCGCCCAGCATCCGCCGGCCGCGGACGGCCTCAGCCCCGACGCGACGATCGACCTGGCCGCGGCGACCGGAGAGCTGGACGCCGGTCCGTTCGCATCCCCTCGCCATGCCGCCGACGGCAATTCGGATATCGGACCCGCTGGCGACAAGTCGGGTTTGTCCGGCCGAGAAGGAGCGCCGGGCGGCTCCGTCACCGGCGGTCCGGAAAGCTCCGGCTCGGGCGGCTCCAGCACGGGCGGCTCCGATGCGGCAGAGGGTGATGGCAGCCTTGGACACGTGGGTAGCGATGCCGATGGAGACTCGCAGGGCGGCAGCGATGCTGGATCGGGGGGCGCGGTGGGCGTACCCGAGGGGGAAGCCGGCGGCGAGCCGCCTCGGATCTCTGAGGGTGAGGGTTCGCCTGCTGTCGCTGTCGCTGGAGTTGTCGCGGCGGCGATAGCCGGCGCTGCCGAGGCCGTGGTCTCGCTCGCGCACACGGGCGACCCGCGGAGGGCGGCGTCGAACCCGGCCTGCACGATCGTGGCGGCTGCGGTGCGCGGACCGCACGTCGGATTCGGGTGGGTGGGTGACAGCCGGATCTACTGGCTCGGCGCGGACGGGCCCGCGGAGCAGCTCACCGAGGACGATTCGTGGGCCGCCCACATGGTCAAGCTGGGCGCCGACCCGATCGAGGCGATGGACGATCCGCGCGCTCACGCGATCACCGCCTGGCTCGGCGCGGACGCCGGGCCGATCATGCCGCGGGTCGGCGCGTTCACCGCGACCAGTGACGGGTTGCTGGTGCTGTGCAGCGACGGGCTGTGGAATTACCTGCCCGATCCGGTGGCCTTCGCGGCGACCGTGCGGGAGAGCATCGCCGCGGGCAGCACGCTGCTGGATGCCGCGCGGGCGCTGGTGAAGTTCGCCAACACGGCCGGCGGCGCCGACAACATCACGGTCGCACTGGTCCCGGTTCACGCCGTTGACGAAAGCTGAGGGAGTTCGAGTGTCGTACACCGCTGAGGCGTTCCAGAACGAGTTTCTCCCCCTGGGCGCGAGCGAGGTCAACGCGATCGTCACGGTCACGTCGACCGGCGCGGCGGGTGGCGTCCGCACGGCCGGCGCCACCGAGATCATCATTGTGGACGCGTCCGGATCGATGCAGGCCGAAGGCCGGATCGGGGCTGCCCGGCAGGCCGCGAAAGCCGCCGTGGAGTGCATCGACGACGGTGTGCACTTCGCGATCATCGCGGGGGTGAGCACCGCGCAGCAGCTCTTCCCGGAACCGGGACGGCTCGCGGTCTCCTCGCCCGAGACCCGCGCCACGGCGCTGCGCTCGATCGACCGGCTGCAGGCGTCCGGCGGCACCGCGATGGGCGCGTGGCTGCTGCTCGCGGCGCAGCTGTTCGCCCAGCGTCCCGGCGACATCGCGCACGCCATCCTGCTCACCGACGGTGACAACGGCGAGCGGTACGGGTACCTCGAACAGGTCCTGGAGTCGATCAACGGCCGGTTCAGCGTCGACTGCCGGGGTGTCGGCACGAACTGGAAGGTCTCCGAACTCCGCAAGATCGCCACCGCGATGCTGGGCACCGTGGACATCGTGGCCCGGCCGATCGAGCTGACCGCCGCGTTCCAGCAGATGATGACCACCGCGATGGGCAAGACCAGCGCCGACGTGCAGCTCAAGGTCTGGACCCCGGTCAACACCACGGTCCGGTTCGTGAAACAGGTCGAGCCGCAGGTGACCGACCTGACCGGCAAGCGGGTCGAGGACGGTCCGCGGGCCGGCCGATACCCGCTCGGCGCCTGGGGCCAGGAGAGCCGCGACTACCACATCTGCGTGGACGTGACGCCGGGCGCGGCCGGTGACGAGATGCTCGCCGCCCGGGTCTCCGTCGTCGAGGGCGACACCGTGCACTCGCAGTCGCTGGTCAAGGCGGTGTGGACCGACGACACGGCGCTGTCCACCCGGATCAACAGGCAGGTGGCGCACTACACCGGGCAGGCTGAACTCGCCTCGGCGATCCAGGAGGGCCTGGCCGCCCGGGAGACCGGTGACGATCACACGGCGACGCTGAAGTTCGGGCGGGCCGCGCAGCTGGCGCACGCGAGTGGGAACACTGCTACGTCGGAGCTGCTCGCCAAGGTCGTGGAGATAGAGGATCCGGCCACCGGGACGGTGCGGTTGCGCCGGAAGGTCAACGCCGAGGACGAGATGGCGTTGGACACCCGGTCGACGAAGACGGTGCGGGTCGGGCGGGCTCAGTGAGTTC
Source organism: Actinoplanes lutulentus (assembly GCF_003259845.1). GTDB lineage: Bacteria > Actinomycetota > Actinomycetes > Mycobacteriales > Micromonosporaceae > Actinoplanes > Actinoplanes lutulentus. Next base: position 689,477 of record NZ_QLMJ01000002.1, on the reverse strand, counting down.
CTGGGTCTGTCCGAAGGGACATCAGTCGTCGGAGAGCGACTTTTGTGATGTTTGCGGGGCGAAGATCGGCGCAGCTCCTGTTGTTTCCGAAATTTCGGAAATATCCGAAACTTCGTGCCCGCACTGCGGGACCCCGCGCGGCGGCCGCTTCTGTGAGGACTGCGGGTACGACCACGACACCGGCCGCGCACCCCAGCTGGACAGCCTGCCCGGCACGCCGATCACCGGCTGGACCGGGACGGTCTTCGCGGACCGCGTCTACTTCGACGCCAACGACGTCGAGGGTGTCACGTTCCCGGACGACGCTCCCCGGCTGACCGTGCCACTCGCGCCGCCGCAGGTGCGGATCGGGCGTCGCAGCTCGTCCAAGGGCATCGAACCCGACCTGGACCTCTCCGACGACCCGGGAGTCTCGCACCATCACGCGCTGCTGACGCTCACGATCGACGGCGACTGGCTGGTCTCCGACCTGGGCTCGACGAACGGGACGTACATCAACGACGAGGACGCCCCGCTCACCGCCGGGCAGACCCGCACCCTCAAGGACGGTGACCAGGTGCACGTGGGTATCTGGACGACGATCACCCTGCACGCGGCCGGGTGAGCTCGTTTGGTTGAGTAATGGCGTGTCCTCGTTCGGTGCAAGCCTTCGTTCCCTCCGCCGGTCCGCCGGTCTGACCATCGAGCAGCTCGCCGCGGCGTCCGGGGTGAGCGGCCGGGCGATCAGCGACATGGAGCGCGGGCACAGCCGTGCGCCGCAGGCCCGCACGCTCACCGCGCTCGCCGGTGGGCTCGGCCTTGACGCGGCGAAGCTGCGGGAGCTGGAGGACGCGGCCGAGGAGCAGAGGTCGCGCGGGGTTTCGGACCGGCCGCGGGTGTGCGAGCTGCCGCGGGCGGTCAGTGATTTCGTGGGCCGGGCGGCGGAAATTCGCATTTTTCGGGATTTTGTGGGTTTTGAGGCAGAAAGGCCCGCCCCCGTCGCCGTGGTGCACGGGCAGGCCGGGCTCGGCAAGACCGCTTTCGCGCTGCGGCTCGCCGGCGATCTGAAGGACCGGTTCCCGGACGGGCAGTTCTACCTCGACCTGCGCGGCACCGACGAGGCCCCGATGGAGGTCGGCGAGGCCCTGGTCCGGCTGCTGCGCGCCCTGGAGGTCAGCCCGCGCCGGATCGCCGAGACCAACGAGGAACGCTCCAGCCAGCTGCGGGCCGCGCTCACCTCACGCCGCTGCCTGCTGGTGCTCGACAACGCCGGCAACGAGGCACAGGTACGCCCACTACTGCCCGGTGACGGCGCGAGCGTGGCCGTGGTGACCAGCCGCCGGGTCCTCGGCGGCCTGGAAGGCGTGCTCCGGCTGCCCCTCGCGCCGCTGGCCCCCGCCGAGTCGGCCGAGCTGCTCGGTGCGATCGCCGCGCAGGCCGTCGGACCCGAGGTCGACCAGGTCTCGCTGCTCTGCGGCCACCTCCCGCTCGCGCTGCGGATCGCCGGGACCCGCCTCGCCACCCGGCCCTCCTGGACCGTCGGTCACCTGCTCACCCGCCTCGCCGACGCCGACCGGCGGCTGGCCGCCCTGTCGGTGGGCGACGCCGGGGTGGCGACCGCGTTCGCGCTCTCGCACACCCAGCTCAGCGCGCCGGCCAGGGCGCTGTTCCGGCGTCTCGCGCACGTGCCGGGCGTCTGCTTCTCCCCGGAGATCGCCGCGGTGCTCGCCGGGATCGGACCGGACGAGGCCGTCGACGGCCTGGAGGAACTCGTCGAGCTGGGCATGCTGATGCCCGAACCGGACGGCTGGATCCGCTACCGCTTCCACGACCTGATCCGCCTCTACGCCGCGCAGAGACTCAACACCGAAGAGCCTTCCGGGGTACGCGCGGAAACCCGTTCCCGATTGACGACATGGCTGCTGGAGACCGCGATCGTGGCCGGCCGCTGGTTCGAACCGGGCTACGGCAGCCGCCCCGACGACTACGACGGCCTGGTGCCGCTCGCCGACGAGGCGGAGGCCGGCGAGTGGCTGCGCTCCGAGGCGGACAACTGGCTCGGCGCGCTGCGCTGGGCGGCCGAGGCCGGGCGGCACCAGCTCGTCGTCGACGTGGCCGAGGCTATGCACTGGTTCTCCGACTCGATGGTCTTCTGGGCCGGCTGGTACGAGGTCTACGGCCTGTCCCAAACCGCCGCCGCCCAGCTGCCCGACCGCCACCAGGAGGTCACCCACCTCAACTACTTCGCCTGGGCGGCCACCCACGCGGCCCGGCGGCCGGAGGAGGGCGCCGACATCGCGATGCGGGGGTACGACCTGGCCGTCGAGATCGGCGACGTGAAGGAGCAGGCCTGGGCGCTGACCTACGCGGGCACCGCCTCACGGTTCGCCGGTCAGCTCGAACGGGCCCTGCCGCTGTACCAGCGGGCGCAGAAGCTGGCCTCGGACGTCGGCGATCATGACGCGTACATCCAGCACTTCCAGGGTCTCGGCCTGCTGTTCGCCGCGATGGGACGCGAGGAGGAGGCCCTGGAGATGTTCGCCTCGACGATCCGCGAGGCGGCGATCCGGCCCGTCTCACCGCGGCCTGCGATGAGCGCCCAGGCCGGCGCGCACACGTTCGCCGGTGAGGTCCTCGCCGGCCTGGGCCGCTGGGAGGAGGCCCTGCGGGAGGCCGAACTGGCGCTGCCGATGGTCCAGCAGACCGGCGACAACAGCCTCACCGGGCAGGTCCACCTCACGCTGGGCCGGGCCCGTTCCGCGCTGGGTTCGCCGGACGCGGCGCGTACCTCGCTGACCCTGGCGCTGGAGCTTCTCGAAGAGGCACACTTCGAGAAGGGCATCGCGCTCGCCCGTGCACAGCTGGCCGCGCTTACTTCTGCCTAATTTCCTGCGTGGTTTCCTCTCGTCCGCGATGGTGGAATTTCCCTATGCGGCGGCGCCGGTTCGGTGCGCCGCCGGACGGAAAGGATCCACATGAGCTTCGTCACGACCTCGGACGGCACCCAGATCTTCTACAAGGACTGGGGCACGGGACGTCCGGTCGTGCTCAGCCACGGCTGGCCGCTGAACTCGGACAGCTGGGAGGCGCAGCAGCTCTTCCTGGCCGAGAACGGGTACCGGGTCATCGCCCACGACCGGCGCGGCCACGGCAAGTCGACGCAGACCTGGCACGGCAACGAGATGAACACGTACGCGGCGGACCTGGCTTTCCTGGTGGAGAGTCTCGATCTTCGCGAGGTGACCCTCATCGGCTTCTCCACCGGCGGCGGCGAGATCAGCCGGTACATCGGCAACCACGGCACCTCGCGGGTCGCGCAGGCCGTGCTGGTGTCCGCGGTGCCGCCGCTGATGCTGCAGACGCCCGACAACCCGGGTGGCGTTCCGCTCGAGGTCTTCGACGGCCTGCGTGCCGGGTCGCTCGCCGACCGCTCGCAGCTGTACCGGGACCTCGCCGACGGCCCGTTCTTCGGCAACAACCGGCCGGGCGCGAATGTGGCGCGGGGACCCCGTGACTCGTTCTGGCTGCAGGGCATGGCGTCCGGGCACCGGAACGCGTACGAGTCGATCGCCGCTTTCTCGGCCACCGACTTCCGCGGCGACCTCGCCAAGTTCGACGTGCCGACGCTGGTCATCCACGGTGACGACGACCAGGTCGTGCCGTTCGAGGTGGGCGGCAAGGCGTCCGCGGCGCTGGTCAAGGGCGCTGAGCTGAAGGTTTACGAGGGTGGGCCGCACGGCATCACCGACACGCACAAGGACCAGCTCAACAACGATCTGCTGGCGTTCCTGAACAGTTACAACGCTTGATAGGTTGGGGTCCCGGGGTTTCTCCCCGGGACCCCTTCGTCTTTTTTGGGGAGTGGATATGCGCCTCAGCCTGGTCACGGTCACCGCTTCGCGTTCGCTGGAGCTCGCCGCCCGCTGAACAGCCGCGCGGCTGTAGTTCCTCGCCTTCGTGGAGCGGTTCTCGACGACCGTTTCCCTCCTGGCTCGAGGAGCTGTTTTGCGTACCCTCCTCCCGCGCCTCGGCGCGGGCTTCAACCGTCTCTGGACCGCGTCGGCGGTCTCCAACCTCGGCGACGGCCTCACCATGGTGGCCGGCCCGCTGCTGCTCGCCTCGGTCACCGGCAACCCGATCCTGATCGCCGGCGGCGTCTTCGCCCAGCAGCTGCCCTGGCTGCTGTTCTCCCTGCTCAGCGGGGTTTTCGCGGACCGGCTCGACCGTCGCCGCCTGATCGTCGCGGCCAACCTGGGCCGAGCGGCGGCGCTGACCGTCCTGACCGTCGCGGTCGGATTCGGGTTCGCTTCCGTCGTCCTGATCTACCTGGTGCTGTTCATCCTCGGCACCGGCGAGACCCTGGTCGACACGGCCGGCGGCGCGATGCTGCCCCAGCTGGTCGCGCCGGCGGATCTGCCCCGCGCGAACGCGAGGCTGAGCGCGACGTTCACGGTCGCGAACCAGTTCGCGGCGAAGCCACTGGGCGCATGGCTGTTCGGAATCGCCGCGGCCGTGCCGTTCGGCGTCGACGCGGTGAGCTTCGCGGTGTCGGCCGCCCTGATCTTCTCCCTCCCCTCACCCGGCGTTTCGTCCGTTATGCCGCGTCGCTCCCTGCGCAAGGACATCGCCGAAGGGTTGCGCTTTCTGCATGGAGATCGCCTCTTGCGTACGCTCGCCGGCGCGATGGGCCTCGGCAACATCGCGTTCTGTACGGCGTTCGCGGTGTTCGTCCTCTACGCCCGGCACCGCCTCGGCGTCTCCGATGTCGGCTACGGCCTGCTGCTGACCACATTCGCCATCGGCGGCCTGCTCGGCGCGGCGCTGGCGTCCCGGGTGACGTCCCGCTTCGGCGCGGCGGCGGTCCTGCGCACCGGCCTGCTGGTGGAGATCCTCACCCACGTGGTCCTGGCAACAACAACACACGCGTGGGTAGCCGGCACGGTCCTGATCCTGTTCGGCGTCCAGACGGTGGTCTGGGGCGTGATCACGTCGTCGCTGCGGCAACGCCTGGTCCCGAACCACCTGCTGGGCCGGGTGAGCAGCGTCTACGCCCTGCTGGAGACCGGCGGCGCGGCAATCGGAACCCTGCTGGGCGGGGTGCTTGCCCAGACATGGGGCCTGACCTTCCCGTTCTGGCTGGCCGCAGCAGCAATGACAGCAATCCTGGCCGCAGCCTGGACCCCAATAGCCCAGGCCACCCGCCCCTGACCCGCTGCCACCGCCGCCGCCACCGCCGCTGCCACCGCCGCTGCCGCCGGCGCCGGTGCTGCCGGTGCCGGTGCCGGTGCCGGTGCCGGTGCCGGTGCCGGTGCCGGCGGGCTCGGGCGCACGTTGCTTGGGGACGCACGGTGGACTCGGGCACACGCTGCTTAGGGGCACACGGTGAGCTCGGGCGCACGTCGCTGGGAGCGCACGGATGCTCGGATTTGCGTGGATGAAGTCGCACGGTTGCGGATTGTGCGACTTCATCACGGCCAGGGCGTAGACCCGGGCACACGGTGGCGTTATGTGCGACCTGACCCACGCCGCGACCCGACCCACGCCCCCGTCCGACTGGCGCTCCGCGCATGCCCCGACGCACCACGGACCCGACCAGACAGGCAGCCCCGCCGCAGCTCCAGACCCCCGACCAGAACAGGCAACGCCCCCCACAGCTCCCCACGCCCCGAGCAGAACAGGCAACGCCGCCTCGGTTTCGTGGCCGTCAGCTGGTGGACGTGCGCCTTCGCCTTGCCACGAACGCCGCTGACCCGCCGATCACGACGGCCGCCGCGGCCACTGCGGCCACTGCCAACTCCGCCACCTGCTCGGCGTCCAGGCCGAAGCTCGACACCGCCCCCCGACCACCCCCGCCGACATCCACCACCAGCGGCGGGATCGTCATCGTGCGGTTGTCCATCCGCACCACGCCCACTTCGCGCAGCCCACCCCGAACCCGCACCGAAACCACGACCACATGCGTGGCCACCTGGTGCACCACCGCGTCGTACCCCAGCACGAACCGGCCCACCGCCCCGCCACCCGGCGGCGTCAGCCTCGCCGAGGCGACCACCTCACGGTACGAACCGGACTGCTCCGTCCCCACCTCGTCGATCGACACCTGCCACGGCACACCGTCCTCGGTGACCGGCCGCAGGTGAGCACTCAGATAGGACCGGACGTCAGCGCCACTCGCGAGCATCAGCTCCTCAGCGGGGATCCGGATCGACGCCGACACCGACGACTCCCCCATCTCCAGGACGACCGCGGAATCCGGCATCGGGTGCGCATACGCCGGCGGCGGCGACCCGAGAAGGAGCGCCGCCGCCACGAGAACCAGAACGATCATGAGAAGGAGAACTCGCCGCCGTAGTCACGGGTGTGGTCGCGATAAACGGTGTGGTAGTGGATCTGGTTCTGGATGACCACGCCGTCCTGGCAGACGAACTCCACCCACACGCTCGGCCCGTCGATGCGTACGTAGTCAGCGTGCGCTTCCAGAGCCGTCGTGCCGGACCAGCCGATGTACGTCTTGTCCAGCTCCTCCTCATACGTAGCGAGCAACGAGGTCGCCGTGGCGTCGTCGGCGCCCGCCACCCACGGCTCGATCGCGGCGAGGACCAGCTTCTTCTGGGCGTCGGTGAGCGAGCTGACCGCGAGTCCCTGCTTGGTCTCCGGGAACTGCCCGTCCTTCTGCGGCCCGACCAGCACGTCGGTGAAGGTCTGGCTGAGCTTCGCCTTCTTCAGCTCGGCGGCGCTGAGGCTGCCGGTCATGGCGAGCAGCGCCTTCTTCATGTCGGCGAGCGGCGCGTGCGTGGTGCCGGCGTCGGTCCAGCTGGTCGGCTCGACCCCGACGAAGAACGGGGACGCTCCGATGACTTTTCCGGATTTGTACGTCATGTGGATCGCCAGGTGGTGCCCACCGAAGTTCAGCTGCCACGTCCCGGTCACACTCGGCGCGCCCAGGAAGGCCAGGTAGTAGAGGCCGCTCCCGTAGCCACCACCACTGCTGTCCCCACCCGGACCGCCCGAGGATCCCGGACCACCAGACATGCCCCCGCCAGGCCCGCCGGAAAAGCCAGGCCCGCCGGAAAAGCCAGGCCCTCCGGAGGAGCCAGGCCCGCCCGAGGAGCCAGGACCCCCGGAGGACGACGAGGAAGACGACTGCGCATCCGCCAGGTAATCGTCGGCGAGCAGCAACTGCTCCACCCGCGCATACCCCGAATCCGTCTCCGCCCCGAGCGCCGTCTTCAGCACACTCTTGGCCGCCGCCAGCTGACTCGCGTCAAGGTCGGAGAACGCGATACCCGGCCGGCACGTCGACCCGCACGGCAGGTTCGACCACGCGACCGCGTTCTCCTCGGTGAGCTCCAGCTGCACCTCGGCCTTCTGGTCGTCGTCCAGCGTGGTGAGGAACGCCTCGGACGCCTCGACGACGCCGGCCACCGACTTCTCGTACGACTTGACGGTCGCCGACGAGCTGGCACTGGTGCTCGCCTCGTCGTCGCCGCTGTCACCGCATCCGGCGGAGGAGACGAGCAGGACCGCGGCCGTGGCCAGACCGAGCCACCTGCGGACGTGAGTCACGGAAAACTCCTAAACGACGGTTACCGCCCAGTAAAACCATCCCGGACCGTACCGCCCCCGGTGACGACTTTCAGAGCTTCGTCCCGCAGTTCCCGACTCCGAGCGAAGATCGACGCTCCCGGGCCCGGCCGCTCGTTCCCGTCGAACCCCGCGTAGACGCCACCGGCCTCGGCCACGATCAGCGACGTCGCTGCGAAGTCCCAGATCTGCCCGCTGGTCTGCGCTGCCAGATCGAGATCACCGCGCGCCACGAGCAGGGGCGGATGCAGCGGCCACGGCCGCTCATCCGCGCGGGCGATCAGCGCGGCGGCCGGCTCGCGCCCCCAGTCGGGTACGACCCCGAGCGTCGCCGCATCCAGCGAAGGCGCCGCCCCGCCGGCCACCGAGATCCGCACCGGATCCACGATGCCCCCGTCCCGGAGGCCTCCCTCGTACGCTCCGGAACCGAGCGCGGCCCACCAGACGCGCGACCGCGCGGGAACGACAGCGACCCCCGCCGTGATCGCGCCCTGTTCCTCGAGGGCCACGAGCACGAGCCATCGGTCGTCGCCTTCGACGAAGAGGGCCGTCCCGTCGATCGGATCGATGATCCAGCGCCGCCCGCTGTCGCTGCCGGTGGCGCCGTGCTCCTCGCCGAGGATCGCGTCGTCCGGCCGCGCCTCGCCGAGTACCGCGCGGATGGCCGTCTCGACCGCCCGATCAGCAACGGTCACGACCGACCCGTCGGCCTTGAGTTCACGGGGCAGGTCGGCCACCGCGGCGAAGTGCTGGAGGGCGATCTCGGCTCCGGCGAGCGCCGCCGTCTGTGCGATTTTCAGATCTTCTGTCACGGTTCCCATCCTGCCGGGCCGCGGTCGAGGGCTTGTCCAGTGACGCGAGAACAGCGTGGCAAGATTGAAGTAACATCGCGTACTTAAATGGGGCGAACAACTTGCTGGAGCCGATCACCAGCGGCGTCGTCTTCACCACGCCGCCGTCGCTGCCCCGCGGCCGGCACGTGCTGAGCCGCGATGAGGTGACCGCCGCGCAGCGCGAGCGGATGCTGATCGCCGCGACCGAACTGCTGGCCGGCGTGGGTTACCGAGGCTTCGGGGTGCGCGAGATCTGCTCCCGCGCGGCGGTCTCCCGGGCCGCGTTCTACGAGTGCTTCGCCGACAAGGACGCCTGCGTCTACGCGGCCTACGACCGCTTCATCGCGGTCTTCCTGCACCACCTCGCCGACAGCGGCGCCGCCGGCTCCGACTGGCCGGGCTGCGTGCGCGCCTTCGTCACGTCGTACCTCGGCACCCTGCAACGCGACCTGGTCGCGGCCCGCGCCTTCCAGGTGGAGATGGACGCTCTCGGACGCGCGGCGCGCGAGCGCCGCCGCGCCGCGCTCACCGATCTGGCACGCTTCGTGCGCGACCTGCGCTCCGAGCGCTTCCCGGGTACGCACGAAGAGGTCCCGTTCAGTGCCTACCTAGGTGCCATCCACGCACTACGGCAGAGCGCTTCGGACGCCCTCGACGCCGGCCCCGAACCCGACCTCTCGTTGCTGGTCGACGAACTTTCCAGCTGGCTCTGCCGCATGGTGGACGTGACACATCCGAAGGAGAACTGATGGCCCAGGAGTGCGCCGCGCCGGCGGCCGAGGAAGCGCTCGTCGCCGAGCTGCGACGAAACAGTCCGTCCTCGTTCGGGGCGATGTTTCTGGACCGCGCCGCGCGTACCCCTGATGGTCCTGCCTATCGCACGCCCGGCGCCGATGGACGCTGGGTCTCGCGCACGTGGGCCATGACCGCGGAAGCGGTCACCGAGATCGCTGCCGGCCTGATCGATCTCGGACTACGGCCGCAGGACCGGGTGGCGATCTGCTCGGCGACGCGGGTGGAGTGGATCGAGGCGGACTTCGGGGTGATGTGCGCGGGCGGCGCGACCACGACGGTCTATCCGAGCTCCTCGCCCGAGGAAGTGCTGCACATCCTCACCGATTCGGGCAGCAGGTTCGCGTTCGTGGAGAACGCCGGCCACCTCGCCAAGATCCTCGCTGACGGCTCCCCGGTGGAGCAGGCGATCCTGATCGACGGCGAGGCCGAGGGCGCTCTCAGCCTGCGGGAGGTGCGCGAGCGCGGCCGGGCGAAATTAGCCGAAAATCCGGACCTGGTCGCAGCGGCCACCGCCGCGATCGGGCCGGACGACCTCGCCACCCTGATCTACACCTCCGGTACGACCGGGCTGCCCAAGGGCGTGCGGATCGCTCACGACGCCTGGGTCTACCAGGGCCTCGCCATCCAGGCCATGGGCATCGTGCACCCCGACGACCTGGGTTATCTCTGGCTGCCGCTCTCCCACGCGTTCGGCAAGGCGCTGCTCTCCTGTCAGCTCTCGGTGGGCTTCGAGTTCGCCGTCGACGGCGACGTCAGCAAGATCGTGCAACGGCTCACCGAGGTACGCCCGACGATCATGCCGGCCGTCCCCCGGATCTTCGAGAAGGTGTACGCCGGTGTCGCCGCGACCATGGAACGCGAGGGTGGGCTGAAGGCCCGCCTCTACACCTGGGCCATCGGGGTCGCGAAGCGGCGCGGCGTCCTGCTGCCGATCGCCGACCGGCTGGTGCTGTCCAAGGTCCGGGACCGTTTCGGCGGCCGGATGCGCTTCTTCATCTCCGGCGCCTCCGCCCTGTCCCCCGAGATCGCCGAGTGGTTCGACGCGATCGGCCTGCCGGTGGCCGAGGGCTACGGCCTCACCGAGTCCTGCGCCACCACGATCTTCAACCGGCCGGACCGGCCCGAGTACGGCACGGTCGGCCTGCCGCTGCCGGGCACCCGGGTACGGCTCGGCGAGGACGGCGAGATCCTGCTCCAGGGCCCCGGCATCATGCAGGGGTACCACGAGATCCCGGAGGCGACCGCGGCCACCCTGGTCGACGGCTGGCTGCACACCGGCGACATCGGCGAGATCACCGCCCGCGGCTCGCTGCGGATCACCGACCGCAAGAAGGACCTGATCAAGACGTCGAACGGCAAGTACGTCGCGCCGCAGGCGATCGAGGCCCGCTTCAAGGGTGTCTGCTCCCTCGCCGGTCAGGTCGTGGTGCACGGCGAGAACCGCAAGTTCATCACCGCCCTGATCGACCTGGACCCGGACGAGGCCCGCAAGTGGGCCGGCGCGCACGGCATGAAGGACGCGTCGCACGCCGAGATCGCCCGATCGGCCGCTCTCCGCGAGGAGATCTCCCGCTGCCTCGACGCGCTGAACGCCACGCTCAACTCCTGGGAGACGATCAAGAAGTTCGTGGTCCTCGAGGAGAACCTGGACATCGAGGGCGGCGACCTGACCCCTTCTCTCAAGCTCCGTCGCAGAGTTGTAGAGAAGCGTTATCAGTCGCAATTGGACAGTCTGTATACGTAGAGTCGCGGTATGCATCGCAGCCGCCTATTCGGCATCTTCATCGACACCCCCCTCGCCGACGCCGGCGCCGCCGCCACGTTCTGGTCGGCGGCGCTCGGCTCGACCGCCAAGCCGGTGCCCGGCGAGGAGGAGTTCATCGCCCTGACCGGCGCGTTCCCCGGCCTGGCCGTGGACGTGCAGGCGGTCGACGACACCCCGCGGTACCACCTCGACATCGAGACCGACGACGTCCCGGCCGAGGCGGCCCGGCTGATCGCGCTCGGTGCGGTCGTCGAGGTGGACAACGGTGGCCACCAGACGCTGCGAGCGCCCGGCGGCCACCTGTTCTGCGTGGTGCCGGTGCAGAGCGAGGGCGACCTGTTCGACCGCGAGGCCCGCACCTGGGACTAGATCCCTAATGCAGGTGGAACAGGTCGGCCGCGCGGGTCGCCCGGAGCAGCCACCGCAGATGTGGCTGCGGGGCGTGCAGGTGGCAGGTCGCCTGCCGCGCCTCGGCGACCCGCCGGGCCGCGACCAGCATCCGCAGCCCGGCCGCGTCGCAGAAATCCACCCCGGCCAGGTCGATGTGGATCTGCCGGACCGGCACACCCAGCCCGAGCAGGTCGTGGACCTGCGTGAGGTCGTAGAGCTGCGACTGCAACGCCGTCGCCGACATGGCGTCCAGGCTGCCCTGCAGCGTGATCAGCAGCCGGTCGCCGTCACGTTCCCCGGCGATGCGAGTTCCAGGAAGACTCACGTCATCTCCTCGGGACGAGCACGGACGATCGCCCACACCAGCTTGCCGCTGCGGGCCGGCAGCGCGCCCCAGGCCGACGCCGCCGCGTTCACGATCCGCAGCCCGAGGCCGCGGTCGACCAGGGACGGCCCGAGCGGGCCGGCGACCGGGTCACGGACCCTGGGCAGGATCAGGTCGCCGTCGTACACGGCCAGGTGCAGCGCGCCCGACCGTCCCGATCCGCGCATCGACACGATCACCTCGATGTCCGAGCCGGCGTGCTCGGCCGCGTTCACCACCAGCTCGGAGATGACCAGCCGAGCCCGGTGGCACAGGTGCTGGAGCTCCCACTCCTGACAGGCGTCGTTCACCAGCGCGCGGGCCAGCACCGCGGCGCCCGGGTCGGGGGGCAACGCCAGATGCATCCGGCCCGGCACCGGATGCGGATGGGTGAGGGCGGCGCGGGCCTGAGCGACGGTCGCGTTGAGCACCAGCCAGTCCCGGGCGCCGAGACGCCGCAGACGGCTGGCCAGCGGCGCGTTCGCCTTCAGGCAGACGGCGACCGTGACCGGTGGCCGCATGGCGGCGCCCTGAGCGCAGGCCGTCAGCCAGAGCGACGCGCTGACCGCCTGCGCGTCGCTCAGCTCGTGCAGGTCCACGATCATCCCGGTCGGGTGCTCGGCCAGGCACTTGTCCAGCACCATCCGTGCCTGTGTGGACAGCGCCCGGTCCCACTCGCCCCAGACCGAGAACTCGATGACCGCCGTCTCGGAGTCGATGACGGCCAGCACGGAGTCGGTCACGGCGTCATCGGACCAGCCGATCAGATGCGGCGAACCCGCCCCCATGTGCCCGCCTTCCGGCGAATTGCAATCAGCTGTGTCGATACTGCCGCCGCAATTCTTGATTTATCCGGAAGACAGCGTCAACGGAGATTCACCATCCGCCACGAAGCAGTCCACGTCACCGGTCAGGCAACAGGACGGAAACCACTCACAAACCCCGCTGCATCGCGAGCACCCCTCTGTTCACCGCGGTGATCGCCTTGCGGGCGGTCTCCTTGACGCTGGGCGACGCCGAACCCGCCTCTTTGATCTGTCCGAGCAGGTCAAGCACCTGACGCGCCCAGCGCACGAAGTCACCGGCCGGCATGTCCGCGTCGTGCTGACCGCTGGCCAGCACCCGGGCGAGTGGCTCACCGCGGGCCCACCGATACATCGGCCAGACGAAACCGGGGTCGGGCTCCCGGGTCAGCGACAGACCGTTGTCCGCCTCGTCGGCGGCGATCTCACCCCAGAGCTTGGCGCAGGCGTCGACGGCCGCGGTGACCGAGCCTTTCGGCACCGAGGCGCGGTCCTCGCCCTCGCGGCGCGACTCGTAGAGCACCATCGAGACGGCGGCGGCCAGTTCGTCCGGTGCGAGGCCGTCCCACACGCCCTGCCGCAGGCACTCGGCGACCAGCAGATCAGCCTCGGACCAGATGCGCCCGAGCATCCGCCCGTGACTGGTCACCTCGCCGTCGGCGGAGAGGTAACCCCGGGCGGTGAGCACCGCGCAGACCTGGTCGAACGTGCGGGCCAGTGAGCCGGTGCGCCCGGCCACCTTGTCCCGCAGGGCGTCGGTGTCGCGCAGCAGCCGCTGCCGCCGCTCGGCCATCCGGGCGTGGTCCTCACGCTCCGCGCAGGCGTGACACGGGTGCTCGCGCATCTGCACCTTGAGCAGCGCGATCTCGGCGTCCTCGCCGGGCATCTGCCGGCCACGCTTGCGCCGCTGGTCCGGATGACGGTCCAGACCGGTCGCGCTCACCTGCGCGGCCAGGTCGCGGCGCGCCGCCGGCGAGCGATGATTGAAATTCTTGGGTACGCGCACCCGCGCGAGCACGTCGACCGGCCCGCTGAACTCGGCGGGGCTGACCCGGCCGGCCCAGCGGTCCTGGGTGAGCACCAGCGGCCGTGGCTCGCCGAACCCGCTGTCGGACGGCTCCAGCACGACGGCCAGCCCGGCCCGGCGACCCTGCGGCACCCGGATCACGTCGCCGGCCCGCAGTTTCTCCAGACCGTCGACGGCCGCCGAGCGGCGCTGCGCCACACCCTGACGGGACATCGATTTCTCCCGGTCGGCGATGGCGACCCGGATGGCGAAGTACTCCGCGAAGTCGCCGTGGTGACAGGAGGCGTCCTCGGAGTACGTCTGCATCGTCTCCACGTTGCGCTGCACCTGACGGGCCAGGCCGACCACCGACCGGTCCGCCTGGAACTGCGCGAACGACGACTCCAGCAGGTCCCGCGATTTCTCCGCACCGACCGTGCCGACCAGGTTGACCGCCATGTTGTACGACGGCCGGAACGACGAGCGCAACGGATAGGTGCGCGTGGAGGCCAGGCCGGCCACCTGCCGCGGGTCGATGTCGGGGCTCCAGAGCACCACGGCGTGGCCCTCGATGTCGATGCCCCGACGCCCGGCCCGGCCGGTGAGCTGCGTGTACTCCCCCGGGGTCAGGTCGACGTGCGCCTCGCCGTTGAACTTGACGAGCCGCTCCAGCACGACACAGCGGGCCGGCATGTTGATGCCCAGCGCCAGGGTCTCGGTGGCGAAGACCGCCTTGACCAGGCCGCGGACGAAACACTCCTCGACCGCCTCCTTGAAGGCGGGCAGCATGCCGGCGTGGTGGGCGGCGACGCCGCGCTCGAGGCCGTCGAGCCACTCCCAGTAGCCCAGCACCGACAGGTCCTCGGCCGGGATGCTCGACACCTTCGCCGACGCGATCCGGCGGATCTCGGCGCGCTCGTCGGGATTGGTCAGTCGCATGCCGCCGGCCAGGCACTGCTGCACGGCGGCGTCGCAGCCGTTGCGGCTGAAGATGAACACGATCGCCGGCAGCAGCCCGGCCCGGTCCAGCCGGTCGATCACCTCGGCGCGCGGTGGTGGCTGCCAGCGCCGGCCACGCCCGCCGCCGCCGCGCCCGCTCCACCCGGTCGCGGCCCGGTCGCCCAGGTCGAGGCGCCGGTCCATCTCCCGCGTGTACCGCAACAGCTCGGGGTGGACGTCGTGCTTTTTCGCCGCGTCGGCGTCGTGGAACAGGTCGAACATCCGGCGGCCGACCAGCATGTGCTGCCAGAGCGGCACCGGCCGGTGCTCGCTGACCACCACCTCGGTCTCGCCGCGGACGGTCACCAGCCAGTCGGCGAACTCCTCGTAGTTGCTGACCGTGGCGGAGAGCGAGACCAGCGTCACCGACGCCGGCAGGTGGATGATCACCTCTTCCCAGACCGCGCCGCGGAACCGGTCGGCGAGGTAGTGAACCTCGTCCATCACCACGTACGCCAGGTTGCGCAGCGCGTCGGAGCCGGAGTAGAGCATGTTGCGCAGCACCTCGGTGGTCATCACGACCACCGGGGCATCACCGTTGATCACACTGTCACCGGTGAGCAGGCCGACCTTGTCAGCGCCGTAACGGGCCACCAGGTCGTGGTATTTCTGGTTGGACAAGGCCTTGATCGGGGTGGTGTAGAAACACTTGCGCTGGCCGGACCGCAACGCCAGGTGCACGGCGAACTCGCCCACGACGGTCTTGCCGGCACCGGTCGGCGCGCAGACCAGAACGCCGTTGCCCCGCTCCAGCACCTGGCAGGCCTCACGCTGGAAGTCGTCCAGGTCGAAGCCGACATCGAGCATGAAATCCTCGAGCTCCGGGAACTCGGCGACCCGCGCCGCCCGCTTCTTGGAAGCCGCATACCGTTCGGCGGGACTCGTCATGACCCAACATTAGTTCGTGCGTATGACAAATCGCAGCACGGTGGTGGCCGTCGGAAGGGTCACAGGGCATCGGTATCGTGCACCACGTGCCGGATGCCAATCACCCTCCACATACCGCGCGGCCGGTCGAGGCGGTCCTGTTCGACTTCCACGGCACGCTCGCCCAGGTGGAGGATCCTTTGACCTGGGTCGTCGCGGCAGCGGCCGCGTGTGGCCGCGAGCTCGACCGGGGCAAGGCGACGATTCTGGCCGACCGGCTGCTGACCGCGGGACGAGCGGGCGGCCCGATGCCGTACCGGGTGCCACCCCAGCTCGCTGAGTACTGGGCCGACCGCGATCTCTACGAGCACAGTCACCGCGCCGCCTACACCGGCCTCGCATCGACCGTGCACACCGACGTGGAGGGTCTCGCCGACGCCCTCTACGACCGTCTGCTCCGGCCGGACGGCTGGTTGCCGTACCCGGACACCGAGCCGACCCTGCGCAAGCTGCACGACGCCGGCATCAAGATCGGCGTGGTGAGCAACGTCGGCTTCGACATCCGCCCGCACTTCGCCGCCTGGGGCCTGGACTCGCTGGTGGACTCGTTCGTCCTGAGCTTCGAGGTCGGCCGCACCAAACCCGACCCGGCCATCTTCCTGCGCGCCTGCGGCCTGCTCGGCGCCGACCCGGAACGCACCCTGATGGTCGGCGACACCCCGGCCGACGCGGGCGCGGTCAACGCCGGCTGCTCGGTCCTGGTCATCCCGGCCGCCGAGGCCGGCCGCGCCAACGGCCTGGCCGCCACCCTGTCCCTGGCCGGCTGCCCCTAACCGCACTCCCCCAGCCCACCCGGCGATCACTGTCCCGCCCGCGTGTCGCGTTGAGGTGCGGATCGCGCCCGCAATCGACACGCCACGGCGCGAGCTCTCCCGGTGATTCAGCGCAGCAGGCGTAGCGCGCCCGGGACGCAGGTGATGTCGAGGGGCAGGGCGCCGATTCGCTCGCCGTCCGCGTACCCGATGATCCCGGCCGTCGCCAGACGGACCTCGCGCCCTCGCAGCACGGTGACCCGCGCATCGCTGATGTGGGTGCCGTGGCGCAGCCGCGGCTTGAGCTGGGCGACGCCCAGCCTCCCCAGGCGCGACGCGAAGATCACGTCGAGCAGCCCGTCGGTGGGATCGGCGTCCGGTGCGATCCGCATGCCGCCGCCGTAACTCGCGCAGTTGCCCACCGCGACGATCTCGCCGCGGAACCGGTGCTCGACGCCGTCGAGGGTGATCACATAGTCCCGCGCCCGCAGACGCGCCAGTTCCAGGACGATCGCGAGGTCGTACCGTCGCGGCCCGCGCGGCCTGCGCATCCGGTTCGCCCGCTCGTTGACCAGCGCGTCGAACCCGGCCGCCAGCACCGCACAGAACCACCGCTGCTCACCCTGCGCGTCCCGGGTCCGGGCCAGATCACAGCGGTGGGCGCGCTCCTCGCGCAGCGCCAGCCCGATCGCCTCCGCAGCTTCCAACCCGGCCATGGGTACGCCCACCGCACTCGCGAAGTCGTTACCGGTACCCGCCGGCACGACCCCGAACGGCACCTCGGTCCCGGCGACCGCCTGCAATGCCCGGTGCACTGTGCCGTCCCCGCCGACCGCGACCACCGCGGCGGCCCCGTCGGCGACCGCCCGATGGCAGGCGAGCTCCGCTTCCGCACCGGTGCCGGCGTCGAGAATCCGCACCGGCCGGCCGGAGACTCCGAGGGCGTCGACAACCCCGGGAAGCAAACCGCGGTGCCGGCCACGCCCCGCCGAGGGGTTGGCCAGCACCGCGATGAAACTGCTCGTCATGGCGGCAGACGGTATACCGCCCGCCACCAGCGACCTAACTCAGGTCATGTCGTCGAATCTGCGTTCGATCGGCAACGGCCGTTCGACCGCTGACGGACCGTCGACCGCCGACGGCGCCTCGATCGGATCGGAGGCGCCGACCGGCACCTTCTCCTCCGGGAGTTCCGAGATCGCGTCGTCGTCGAGACCCTCGTAGAGCTCCTTGCCGCGGCCCTTGCGCTTGTCGTTGAGGAACGCGACAGCGACCGCGATGAAGTACAGCAACGACATGCACGCGGCGAGGAGCGTCATGCCGAACGGCCCCGGGTCCGGTGTGGCGATCGCGGAGAACGCGAACGACAGGAAGACCACCGCACGCCACCAGCTGAGCAGTCGCCGGGCCGAGACGACCCCGGTGAAGTTCAGCATGAGCAGCACGAGCGGGAACTCGAAGGCAACACCGAACAGCAGGATCATCGTGGTGACGAACCCGATGTAGGCGGTGACCTCCAGTTGCTGGGATTCCTCCAGCACGCCGGCTTCCATGATGAACGCCAGGCTGTGCTCGACCACGAAGTACGCCAGGACGGCGCCACCGGCGAACAGCGGCGCGGCGATCGCGACGAAGACGTAGGCCCACTTGCGCTCGTGCCGGTGCAGGCCGGGCGCGATGAAAGCCCAGAGCTGGAACAGCCAGACCGGTGCGCCCACGATCAGGCCGACCCACAACGCGATCTTCAGCTTGAGGATCAGACCGTCGGTGGCGCCGAGCGTCAGGTAACGGCACTCCTTGACGCCGTCGGCGTTGAGCACCCAGGAGCTGTCCAGATTGCAATACGGGCCACTGAGCAGGTCGAAGACGTAGTTCGACACGATGAAGCCGACGATCAGGCCGGCCACGATGCCGATCGAGGCCCAGAACAGCCGGTTACGGAGCTCCCGGACGTGCTCGATGAGCGTCATCGAGCCGTCGGCCGCCTGCTGGAACTTGGTCGGCTTCTTAGGTTTCCGCCGCAGGCTCAGGCTCAGTGCCATCGGGCCGGGTCAGCGGTCGTTGGTGCGCTGCACCGGGTCGACGAAGGGCTGCGCCGGCGGCTGCTGCGGCTGCTGGTAGCCCGGCTGCGGCTGCTGGTAGCCCTGCGGCGGCGGCGCCTGCTGGTAGCCGGGCTGCTGGTACGGCTGCTGGACCTCGCCGTTCAGCGGGGTGCGGCTGTGCTGGGGCTCCGCCTTCTCCGCGACGTTGTTGTCGTCATCGACGAGTCCCTTGGTCTCGGCCTTGATGATCCGCAGCGAGCGCCCGAGGGAACGCGCCGCGTCCGGCAGTCGTTTCGCGCCGAAGAGCAGCACGAGCACGACGACGAGAACGATGATGTGCCATGGCTTGAGGGCGCCCATGGAATGACTCCAGTCGGTCGGATCAGGTTGCGGGGTCCATCGTACGTGTGGATTCCTGGGAATCTGCTTTCCGGATGCCCTGGGATTCTCAAGATCTTGCTAAGTCTCGGACAACAGGGAAGGAACCCCCTGCGTCAGCGGCCCAGGTTGGCCTTGATCTGCGTGATCGAGTCCTGAGAGCGCTCGGCCCGCTGCTGAAGGCCCAGCACGGTCTGCTGCAACTGTTCAGCCGCGGCCTGGAGCGTCAGCGCCTCTTCCTGGCGGCGCTGCAGCTTCATCGCGGCACGGCGGAGCTCCGGCACCCGGCCCAGCAGGCGCATGGCGACCGAAACCAGGACGATCAGCGCGATCGCGCCCACAACAATCCAGACCCACATCAGCACCCGGCCACCCTACCCGGCCCGCGGTTGCCACGAAGCGAGGCGGAGCCGCTAGCTCGGCTCGGCGTATTGGTCGAGGGCAGTCGTGGCCTGCGCGCGGATCCGGTCCAGCAGCTCCGGCGGACCCAGCACGGTCACGTCGCGGCCCTGGCCGGCGAGGAATCGCTGTGCCCAGCCCAGGTCGGTGACCCGCATCGTGACCA
This sequence comes from Actinoplanes lutulentus, assembly GCF_003259845.1. Taxonomy (GTDB): domain Bacteria; phylum Actinomycetota; class Actinomycetes; order Mycobacteriales; family Micromonosporaceae; genus Actinoplanes; species Actinoplanes lutulentus. The sequence continues at coordinate 670,295 of NZ_QLMJ01000002.1, read as the reverse complement.
GCCACTCGGCGCCGTCCCGCTGCACCTGTTCGACCGGGTAGTACTCGGTGATCCAGCGGCTGCCCCGGCCCACCCGCATGGTGACCAGCGGCAGCTCCGGACCGGGCCGGAAGACACCGGCGCTGACGTCCTGCGGTTTCGCCTCCAGCGGCGGCACCGACGGCTCGGCCAGCTCGGTGAACGCGTCGATCCGGTCCACCCGGAACATCCGGGTCCCCTCGGCGCGCCGGCACCACGCCTCCAGATAGGCCGTGCCGCCGACCATCAGCATCCGCATCGGGTCGACGACCCGCTCGGAGGTCTCGTCGCGGGCGGCCGTGTAATAGGTCAGCAGCAGGGCGTGCCCGGAGTCGACGGCCGAGCGCACCTCCTCCAGCTTCTTCTGGTTGGCCGGCAAGCGGACCGCGACCGGGGCGTCGGCCAGGTCACCGGCCGCGCTCTCGATCTTGGCGAGGGCGCCCTCGATCGCGTCCCGGGTGCCGATGCCGGGCGTCTCGGCGAGCATCCGCAGCGCCACCACCAGGGCGAGCGCCTCGTCGGGGTTGAGGCGCAGCGGCTTGTCGATGCCGGCGTCGTGGCTGATCGTCACCCGGTCGCCGTCGAACGCCATGTCGATCAGGTCGCCCGGACCGTAACCGGGCAGGCCGCACACCCAGAGCAGCTCCAGGTCCTCGCGCAGCTGTTTCTCGGTGACACCCAGGTCACCGGCCGCTTCGGCGACCCGGATGCCGGGACGGGCCAGAAGGTACGGAACCAGGTTCAGCAGCCGGCCCAGCCGGTCGGCCGAGGTGCTGTTGCGCGGCGCGGTCACGGCGTCACCAGCTCGTGCCGGGCGACCAGTTCCTTGAGGTGCTGGATCACCGCGTCCCGTAGCTCCGGCGGCCCGTCGGCGCGCACGTCCGGGCCGTACCCGGCGATCCGTGACGCCAGCCAGTCCACGTCCCCGTACGCGATGGTCAGCTGGTCGCCGTCGGCGACCGGAACCGACTCGCGGGCCATCCGCCGCAGGCCGGCCGCGCGCCCCGGGCGGACCGTGACCAGGGCCCGGCCGTTCCGCGCGATCGGGCCGGACGAGCGGGCCACGTGGCTGATCAGGTCGGCGTCCTCGGGGGGCGCGAACGCGTCCGGGCGGCCGGTCGCCTTCACGTCGCCGACGATGCGGGACAGCCGGAAACAGCGGGCGGCGTCGCGGTCCCGGTCGTGGCCGACCACGTACCACCGGCCGCGCCAGCAGACCACGCCCCACGGCTCCAGGCGGCGGGTGTTCGGCTCGTCGCCCTCGGGTGTGCGGTACTTGAACGTCACCGCGCGCCGCTGCCGGGCCGCTGTGGTGAGCGGCCCGAACGCCGGGTCGACGGTGACCACCGGCTCCACGCCGAGGGTGGCCTGCGGGTCGACCTCGACACCGGCGGCTCTCAGCTTGGCCAGCCCGGAGGAGGCGGCCGCGGCGAGGCCGGCGTGCTGCCAGAGGCGGGCCGCGATGCCCACGGCGGCGGCCTCGTCGGGTTCGAGAAGGATGTCCGGCAACGCGTACTCACGCTGGGCGATCCGGTAACCGGGCTCCTGGTCGAAGATGCTGGCCGTGCCGGTCTCCAGGGGAACACCGAGCTCGCGCAGCTCCGCTTTGTCGCGCTCGAACTTGCGCTGGAACGCCTCGTGATCGCGGGGATCGGCGGGGTCGTGCTCGTAACCGGGCACGGTCGCGGCGATCTGCGCGGCGGTCAGGAACCGTCGCGTCGAGAGAAGACAGATGACCAGATTTACCAGGCGCTCGGTGCGAGTGCGCGACACGAGAGGCAACGCTAGCAGCCTCGTCACACGGGCGGTTATCCGCCAATGGGCGGGGGAAGATGGCAGCCGTGACTGAACCCGCGCAATCCGAGAGCGTCGGCACCGTCGTCGTCGCCGGAGCCGCCAACCTGGCGATCGCCTTCGCGAAACTGGTGGCCGGTCTCACCTCCGGCTCCGCCGCGATGCTCTCCGAGGCGGCCCACTCGTTCGCCGACACCGTCACCGAGGTCTTCCTTTACGTCGCGCTGCGGCGCGGTTCCCGCCCCGCCGACGAAGAACACCCGTTCGGGTACGGCAAGGAGAGCTGGGTCTGGGCGTTCATCGCCGCGCTGTTCACGTTCGTCGGCGGCGCCGGATTCTCCATCTACCACGGCATCGACACGATCATCGAGGGTGAGGAGAGCGGGCCGTACCTGGCGTCGTACATCGTCCTGGCCGTCTCGTTCCTGGCCGAGGGCGCCTCGTTCCTGAAGGCCCGCCGGCAGGTGCGCACCGAGTCCAGCCGGTGGAACGTGTCGACCCGCCGGTTCCTGCGCCTCACTCCGGACACCACGGTCAAGGCCGTGTACTTCGAGGACTCCGCCGCACTGATCGGCCTGGTGCTCGCCGCCGCCGGACTCGGCCTCGCCGAGATCACCGGCAACGCCCTCTGGGACGGCCTCGCCTCGATCCTGATCGGTCTGCTGCTGCTCGTCGTCGCGGCGGTCCTCGCCAAGAGCAACGTGACGCTGCTGGTCGGGCGCGCGGTCCCGCCCCGGCTGCACGACCAGATCGCCGAGGACATCGCGTCGATCGGCGTCGTGACCGCGGTGCCGACCCTGTTCACCATGCAGATCGGGCCGGACGACATCCTGGTCGCCGCGAAGGTCGACTTCGCCGACGACGCACCCGGCTCCGAGATCGAGAAGGCCTCTGACGAGGCCGAACGCCGGCTGCGGGCCCGTTACCCCGAGATTCGGTACGTGTTCCTCGACCCGACCCGCGGCGGCTCTGAGGATTCGGCCGGCTTGTAGGGTCAGCCGTCATGGTGCGTTGGCGGTCCGGAACGGTCCTTGCGGTGCGGCGGAGCTGGCGCGGCGCCCTCGAACTCGACGTGGAGACCACCGGCGGCCCGCTGCGCGCCCTCGCGTACCCCGGCCTGGTCGGCACCCCCGAGCCCGGCGACCGGGTGCTGCTCAACGTCGGCGCGCTCGTGATGGGCCTCGGCACCGGCGGGTACGCCCTGGTGGTCACCCTGCCCGACCGGCTGCCCGCCGACCCGGAGGTGGACGGCGGCACCCGGGACAGCGGTCACCTGGTGAAAGCCCGGTACACCCCGCTGCAGGCGATCCTGCTCGGTGTCGACGAGGAGGCCTCGCCGCACCGGCCGGTGATGGAGGCCGCGTCCTCGATCGACGGCATGCCGGTGGTCACCGCTGATCTGCACTCGGCGCTGCCCGCGATCCTGGCCGGCATCCACGCCGACCGCCCGGAGGCGTCGGTCGCGTACGTGATGACCGACGGCGGGGCCCTGCCGGCCTGGTTCTCCCGGACCCTCGACGGGCTTCGCGACCACCTCGCCGGCACCGTCACCACCGGCCAGGCGTTCGGCGGCGACCTCGAAGCGAGCACCGTGCACACCGGGCTGCTCGCCGCCCGGCACGTGCTCGGCGCGGACGTCACGATCGTCGCCCAGGGTCCCGGAAATCTCGGCACCGGCACCGCCTGGGGTTTCTCCGGGGTGGCCCTCGGTGAGGCGATCAACGCGATCGCCGTCCTCGGTGGCCGGGCTGTCGGCTCACTGCGGATCTCCGACGCCGACGGCCGGGAACGGCATCGTGGAGTGTCACATCACAGCGTTACGGCGTACGGGAAAGTCGCTCTTGCGAGCGCGGACCTGGTCGTGCCGGACGGTCTGGAGTCGCAGTTGGCCGCGGAGGTCGACGCGGCGCTCGCGCCGCTCGGCGAGAGGCACCGCCTGGTCCGCGTGGGGGTTGACGGGCTGGATCGGGCGCTGCGGGAGTGCCCGGTGCCGCTGTCGACGATGGGCCGCAAGCTGGACCAGGACCACGCCTATTTCCTGGCGGCCGCGGCCGCGGGCAGGCACGCGGCGTCGCTGCTCTCCTAGTCTTCATCCGGCCTGCTGCATCGTCCAGTTGTCGGAGGCCAGCTCCACCCGGCTGCGGCCGTTCGCCTTCGCCACGTAGAGCGCCGCGTCCGAGCGCTTCAGCAGCTCGTCGGACGTCTCGCTGCCGTCCCAGAGCGCGACGCCCGCCGAGAACGTCTGGCCCAGCGGCGTGGACTCCAGCGCCCGGGCCAGGATCTGCCGCGCCTCGGCCGCGCCGGCGCCCGGCAGCAGGACCACGAACTCCTCACCGCCGTAGCGCGCGATCAGATCGACCTCGCGCAGCGCCGAGTGCCAGGCCGCGGCGGCCGCCTTGAGCAGCCGGTCCCCCGCCGGGTGGCCGTGCGTGTCGTTGAAGACCTTGAAGTGGTCCAAATCGAGGAACGCGACGGCCACCGGGGTACGGTCCCGGCGGGCACGCTCCAGCGCCCGGGGCAGCTCGTCGTTCCAGGCGCGCCGGTTCGGCAGGCCGGTCAGCTCGTCCGACCGCGCCAGATCGCGCACCTGCCGGGCCTGCCGCTCGGTCTCCCGGACCAGCATCGCCATCCGCACCACGACCAGCAGGAACAGCGTCGTCGAGCCGAACACCAGCGCCCAGCCGTTGACCACCGTGCCGTGGTGCAGCTGCACCGCGAGCAGCGCCGGGGCGATCAGCGACGCCCCGGCGAGCAGCGCCAGCAGCCCTCGTCCCAGCCGGGCCGGCGGCGTCTCGGCGGCGGCCGCGACCTGCCGCGCGTCGGCGTGCAGCGCGGCCACCCCGAACAGCAGGAACCCGATCAGGAACACCGACTCGAGCGGCCGGCGGAACCAGCGCGCGTTCTCCAGCATGACCCCGAACTCGCCCAGGTTGCCGAGCACCACCCACGCGGTGTCACCGATCAGGAACGCCGCGAGCGCGCCGGTGATCAGCCAGAGCGAGGGTCCGCGGCTGCCGCCGCTCCGCAGCAGCCGGGTCATCATGCCGATCAAAAGAAGATCCCCGATCGGGTACGCGACCTGAGTGGCGTGCGCCCAGCGGTTCATCCGGTCGCCGAGATCCTGTGGCTCGATGACATAGACCCAGGCCAGCAGCCCGAACCCGGTGGTGATCGTGGCAGCGTCGACAAGCGCGGTCCAGTCCCGCCGCCGGTCCCGGCGCCACACGAGCACGCCGAGCCCCAGCGCGCACGCGGGATAGAGCCCGAGGAAGAACGGGTCCGCCGGCGTCGGCAGGTCCAGAAACCCGAAGTAGATCTCACCGACCACCGACACCGGGATCCCGGTGGTGTTGAGGAACACCCCGGCCGCGAAACACCACCACGGCAGCCGGTCGGCCCGCGGCAGCCGGTGCGCGCCCAGGAGAATCGCGGCGGTGGCCGCATATCCGGTCGTGACCTGCCAGACGGTACGAACCCAGACGTTTTCCGGCAGCATCAGATACCCGGTGATCGCGAGCACCGCGACCACCGAGAAGAGACGCACAGCACCGCGCTCACTCGACACAGGTTCAAGGAGACGTCATCCAGGGCGAACCCGAAGTTCCCCACCGGGGGCGATCAGGTTGCCATCCCACCCGAGGCCCCGCAGCACCCCGCCACCCGCCACTCGCCGCCGCCCAGGCCGAGATCTTGTGAGCTTTCGCCGCCACGCGAGCCGAAAGCTCACAAGATCCCGCACGAAGCCCAACGCCGCCGCCACCCCCACGAAGATCTTGTGAGCTTTCGCCGAGATACCAGCCGAAAACTCACAAGATCGCGCAGCCGAACGGCGGCAGGAGGGCGGACGGCGGACAGACGGCGGACAGACGGGCGGTCAGTTGGCTACGAGCGCCTGCGGACCAGCGTCACCCCGTCGCGGACCGGGAGCATCACCGACTCGACGCGATCATCAGTGACGATCGCGTCGTTCAGGGACGCCACCGCGCGGCTCGACTCGTCGTGCGGGTCGAGGACCTCGCCCCCGCGCAGCACGTTGTCGATCACCAGCAGGCCGCCCGGGCGCAGCCGCGGCACGATCTCCTCGTAGTACGCCGGATACCCCGTCTTATCCGCGTCCAGGAACACGAAGTCGATCACGGGATCGGAGTTCAGCGATCGCACCGTCTCGATCGCCGGTGCCAGGCGCAGCTCGATCCGGTCGTCGAGGCCGGCCTTCGCCCAGTACGCCCGCGCCACGCTCGTCCACTCGTCGGAGACGTCGCAGGCGAGAAGCCGCCCGCCCGGCCGCAGCGCCCGGGCGATGCAGATCGACGAGTACCCGGTGAACGTGCCGATCTCGACGGCGTAATCGGCGCCGGTCAGCTGGACCAGCATCGTCAGCAGCGCGCCCTCGTCGTGCGACACCTGCATGCCGGCGGCCCCGGGCGGAAATTTCGCATACGTCTCCGCGGCGAGCTCCCGCAGGAGTTCGTCCGCGGGGGTGCAGTGGTCGAGCAGGTAGTCGGATACGGCCGGATCAACGATGTCTGCCATACCTGAACACAAGCACGCCACACACTCCGGACGAAACCACGGGGGTGACAGAAAAGAGCGCAACCGCTCACGCAGGCCGCCCGGTGCGGCGAGCGCAGCGAGGCCGCGCCGGGCCCTCGGCGGGAGCAGCGGTCCGTACCCACCACCCCGCTGCGACCGGAGTTTGATCTTAAGAAGTGACGATCAGGTAAGCCCAGCCGGCCAGCAGCAGCGCGAGAGCCGTGACATAGACCCACGTCGGGATCTTGTGATTGCCGGCGCGGTCTTTCTGGATCTGGCGGTAAACGCGCTCACGACGGCGCTGAAGACGCCCCCAGCGCACCTCGTGCTCGGTGCTCTCAGGAGGTTCGGGAGGCAGGGAAGGCTGGCCAGGGTAAGTCATAACCTGGCCAGCGTAACTGAGCCACCGGCTCCGCTTCGCTCCGCAGGCGGTCGCCTTGTAACCGGTGGGATGGTAGGTGGTTTCCGGCACCGCAAACCCCGCGGCACCGCAAACCACCTGCCATCCCACCGGCGGCGACCGCCGTCGTCACATGCTGGCGATCAGCCGCTCCACTCGCTCGTCGTACGCCCGGAACGGGTCCTTGCAGAGCACTGTCCGCTGCGCCTGGTCGTTGAGCTTGAGGTGCACCCAGTCGACGGTGAAGTCGCGGCGCTTCTCCTGCGCGTGCTTGATGAACTCGCCGCGCAGCCGCGCCCGCGTGGTCTGCGGCGGCGTCTCCTTGGCCTCGTAGATCTGCAGGTCGTTGGCGATCCGGTCGACCTGCTTGCGCTTCTCCATGAGCGCGTAGAGCCCGCGGCCGCGGCGCACGTCGTGGTACGCCAGGTCCAGCTGCGCGATCCGCGGATGCGACATCGGGATCTCGTGCTTGGCCTGGTACTTCTCGATCAGCTTGTACTTCGACACCCAGTCGATCTCGCGGGAGACGGCGTCGAGGTTGCCGGTCTCGACCGCGTTGAGCACGCGGCCCCACAGCTCGACGACGCGTTTCGCGACCGGGTCGCCGCCGCGGCGCTCGACGAACTCGGTGGCCTTCGCCAGGTATTCCTGCTGGATGTCGAGGGCGGAGACCTCTTTGTTGTTCGCCAGGCGGATCTTGCGGCGGCCGGTGATGTCGTGGCTGACCTCGCGGATGGCCCGGATCGGGTTCTCCAGGGTCAGGTCCTTCATCACCACGCCGGCCTCGATCATGCGGAGCACGATGTCGGCGGCGCCCACCTTGAGCAGGGTGGTGACCTCGTTCATGTTCGAGTCGCCGACGATGACGTGGAGGCGGCGGTACCGCTCGGCGTCGGCGTGCGGCTCGTCGCGGGTGTTGATGATCGGGCGGCTGCGCGTCGTCGCGCTGGAGACGCCTTCCCAGATGTGCTCGGCGCGCTGCGAGAGGCAGAACACCGCGCCGCGCGGCGTCTGCAGCACCTTGCCCGCGCCGCAGATCAGCTGGCGGGTGACCAGGAACGGGATCAGGACGTCGGCGAGACGACCGAACTCGCCGTGCCGCGACACGAGATAGTTCTCGTGGCAGCCGTAGGAGTTGCCGGCCGAGTCGGTGTTGTTCTTGAAGAGGTAGATCTCGCCCGCGATGCCCTCGTCGTGCAGACGCTTCTCCGCGTCGACGAGCAGGCCTTCCAGGATCCGCTCGCCGGCCCGGTCATGAGCGACCAGATCGGTGACGGAGTCGCACTCGGGGGTCGCGTACTCGGGGTGGGAACCGACATCGAGGTAGAGGCGTGCGCCGTTGCGAAGGAACACGTTGCTGCTGCGTCCCCAGGAGACCACTCGGCGGAACAGGTAGCGGGCCACCTCGTCCGGAGACAGCCGCCGCTGCCCCCGATAGGTGCACGTGACTCCGTACTCGGTCTCGAGGCCGAAAATTCGCCGTTCCATGTCAGAACACTAGCCTCAAAAAACGGTTCAGCGGCAGTCACAACTCGCTCTTTCCCGCACACACCCCGCGACGGGCGCGCCAGGCGCGCCCGCGCAGGCTCCATCGTGGGTACGCGTAAAAGCACAACAACGGCCGGGCGGACCGTCACAGGTCGCCCGGCCGTCGCCGTCAGCTCAGGAGTCGGCTTCGGGAGTCTTCTCCTTGTCCGAGGACGCCGCCGAGATCGTCGGCTTGGCCTCGGCCGGTGCGGGCGGCGCCGCGTCGACGTCGCCCAGATCTGCTTCCGGCACCGACTCGTGCCCGAGCAGGGTGGTCAGCGACGCCCCGGTGAGCCGCCGGAACGCCCGTCCCTGCCGGCGCCGGTCCAGGACCGCCACCTCCAGCTGCTTGGCGTCCAGGGTGCGGGTGGCACCGTTCTCCCCGCCCACGCTGCCGAGCGCCTCGGCGGCGAGTGCCAGCGCGGTCTGCAGGTCCGCGGCGGTGTCGTGCCGCTCACGCAGCACGTTGGAGATCGCCTCGGCCTGGCCGCCCATCGCCATGAAGCCCGGCTCGTCCATGACGGAGCCGTCGTAGGTCACCCGGTACAGCTCGTCCTCGGCGGGCGTCGCGCCGACCTGCGCCACGCAGATCTCCACCTCGTACGGCTTCTGCGTCTCCGAGAAGATCGCACCGAGGGTCTGCGTGTACGCGTTGGCCAGGGCCCGCCCGGTCACGTCGCGACGGTCGTAGCTGAGGCCGAGCATGTCGGCCATCCGCACGCCGGCCCGGCGCAGGCTCTCGAACTCGTTGTACCGCCCGACGGCAGCGAACGCGATCTTGTCGTAGATCTCGCTGATCTTCCGCAGGGTGGTGATGTTCTCGGCGACCAGCAGGATGCCGCCCTCGTAGGTGAGCACCACGGCCGACCGGCCGCGGGCGATGCCCTTACGGGCGTACTCCGAGCGGTCCCGCTGGACCTGCTCGGGCGATGCGTAGAACTGCATGGCCACGGTTGGCTTCTCCTGTCTTCGTGAAAGAGCGGATCAGCCGCCCGGGTTCTCCATGCGTCCCTGGACGACCTGCTCGGCCACCGTGGTGATGTCCTCGTCGCTGAGCCGCTGGGTGCCGGCTGCCGTCGCCGTCATCACCACCGGATAGATCTTGCGGGTCACGTCCGGCCCGCCGGTCGCGGTGTCGTCGTCGGCCGCGTCGTAGAGCGCCTCCACCGCCAGCTTGATGGCGTTGGCGGTGCTCACCCCGGCCCGGTACCGCTTCTTCAGCGCCGACTTCGCGAACAGCGAACCCGAGCCGATCGCCTCGTAGCCGGTCTCCTCGTAGAGGCCACCGGCGATGTCGAAGCTGAAGATGCGCCCGGCACGGGCCGAGTCGATCGGCGACAGGTCGAAGCCGGCGAAGAGCGGGACCACGGCGAGGCCCTGCATCGCGGCGCCCAGATTGCCGCGGACCATCGCGGCCAGCCGGTTCGCCTTACCGTCGAGGGAGAGCATCGCTCCCTCGATCTTCTCGTAATGCTCGAGCTCCACCTGGAACAGCCGGATCAGCTCGATGCCGATGCCCGCCGTACCCGCGATGCCGATCAGCGAGTACGAGTCCGCCGGGTGGACTTTCCTGATGTCGCGGCTCGCGATCAGGTTCCCCATGGTCGCGCGGCGGTCGCCCGCCATCACCACACCGTCCGCCGTCGCGATCGCGACGATCGTGGTGCCGTGCGGCGCGATGTCACCGGAGAGCCCGGGCGGAAGCGGCCGCCGGCCCGGAAGCATCTCCGGCGCGGCCTGACTCAGGAACTGCGTGAAGGAGGACGTCCCCGTATTGGTGAAGAAATCCGGTAGACGCCCGGATGGATCAAAGCCCGTCGCCACGTGGTTCCTTTCAGGTACGTGATCGCTTCGGCGCCGGAAAGGCCACCGCTGCAGTTGAAGCACACTATCGCGCGCACCGTGCCCGGTGCGATGACCATGGTCTAAGTGTTGTCCATCGAATGGCGCGCCGGACGTCGCATTGGCATGCGAAGCCCGGCGCTCCTCCTAAAGCGGACAATTAACTCACTGGCCGCCTTTTTGTACGTATCCGCGGACGAACTCCTCGGCGTTCTCTTCCAGAACGGAGTCGATCTCGTCCAGCAGGTCGTCGACGTCCTCGGTGATTTCCGCGTGCCGCTCGGCTACCTCGGGGTTGGCCTCGACGGTGACGTCCTCGATCTCCTGGTCGCTCTGGCTCTTGCCACTCTGCGACTGACCACCTGTGTCTCGGGTTGCCATGGATGTCCCCCTTCTCAGCCACCCGAAGTCCTGCAACATCGGGTTGGAAAAAACCTACCTCGCGCCTGTGACAAAACGCATCACCGGCTCGTGATCACCTCGAGCAGGTCCTTGGCGCTCTCGCACTTGTCGAAGAGCGCGCCCACGTGCTTCTTGGTGCCGCGTTCCGGTTCCATCATCGGAACCCGGACCAGCGACTCCCGGCCGATGTCGAAGATGACCGAGTCCCAGCTGGCGGCGACCACTTCGGAGGCGTACTGCGCGAGGCAGCGGCCGCGGAAGTACGCCCGGGTGTCCTCCGGCGGCTCGTACATCGCGCGCTGCGTCTCGTCCGGGTCCAGCAGGGTCTTCATCGACCCGCGGGCGACCAGGCGGTGGTACAGGCCCTTCTCCGGCCGCACGTCGGAGTACTGCAGATCGACGAGCTGGAGTTTCGGCGAGTTCCAGCCGAGCTCCTCGCGCTCCCGGTAACCCTCCAGCAGCCGCAGTTTCGCCACCCAGTCGAGCGAGTCGGAGAGCTGCATCGGGTCGTCGCCGAGCTTGGTGAGCACGTCCTCCCAGCGGTCGAGCACGTCGGCGGTCTGCTCGTCGGTGTCGGTGCCGTACCGCTCGTCGACGAACGCGCGGGCCCGCTCGTAGTACGCCCACTGCAGATCGAGCGCGGTGAGCCGGCGCCCGTCGCGCAGCCGCATCAGGTGCTTCAGCGTGGGGTCGTGGCTGACCGCCTTGAGTTCGGTGACCGGGTCGGCGATGCCGAGCTCCCCGGTGAACACCTTCTCCTCGATCATGTTGAGCACCAGCGAGGTGGTGCCCATCTTCAGGTACGACGCGATCTCGGAGAGGTTCGCGTCGCCGATGATCACGTGCAGGCGGCGGTACTTGTCGGCGTCCGAGTGCGGCTCGTCCCGGGTGTTGATGATCGGCCGCTTGAGCGTGGTCTCCAGTCCGACCTCGACCTCGAAGAAGTCGGCGCGTGACGAGATCTGGAAACCGGATCCGGTGCCGTCCTGCCCGATGCCGACCCGGCCGACGCCGGTGAAGATCTGCCGGGTGACGAAGAACGGCGTGAGGTGGGCGACGATGTCGGCGAACGGGGTCTGCCGGCGCATCAGGTAGTTCTCGTGCGAGCCGTACGACGCGCCCTTGTTGTCGGTGTTGTTCTTGTAGAGCTGGATCCGGTGCGTGCCGGGAATCGAGGCGGCGCGCCGGGAGGCCTCGGCCATCACCCGTTCGCCTGCCTTGTCCCACTTCACGACGTCGAGCGGGTTGGTGCACTCCGGAGTGCTGTACTCCGGGTGCGCGTGGTCGACGTAGAGACGGGCGCCGTTGGTCAGTATCACGTTGGCCAGGCCGAGATCCTCGTCGGCGAGGGCTTCGGCAGGGTCGTAGGCAGCGCCGGAGTAGGTGAAGCCACGGGCGTCGCGCAGCGGCGACTCTTCCTCGTAATCCCAGCGTGCGCGGCCGTTACGGTTGAGTTCGGGGCGGGCTCCGTAGGCGTTTACCACCTGCGAGGACGTCACCATCGGGTTGGCGCCGGGCTGGCCGGGCACCGAGATGCCGTACTCGACTTCGGTTCCCATAATCCGTCGAACACTCATGCGACCACCCTGTCCGCCACGAAGCCAAGCCTGCTCATGTATTGAGCCTAGACGCTCTCCCGTTGCTTGCCGATGCTGCCAGTACGCGTCGTTTCACCATGCGTGGCGATAAAGATCTTCGCGAGACGCTGCCCCGGCCGCTCCACCCAGCGGTGACACGCCCAGGCAGAGACCAGCGTGCCCACCGTAAAACCGAGCAGGATCAGCGGTTTGTCACTGGTCAGCCGGGTGACCACGGCGAGCACCAGCAGATGCAGCAGATAGAGCGAATAGCTGACGGTCCCGAGCCAGCTCAACACTCCGGGCATCGATCGGTGACGCAGCGCGAACATCACCGCGAACGTCCCGGCGACCGCTATCGCACACCATCCTCCCCCCTGCCAGGGATGCACGGCGACACCCGCAAGGACGACCCCGAGCGCCAGGATCGCCGCGCTTCGCCCGATCTGACGATGCTCGGCCCGATAAACCACCGTCCCGGCGAACATCACCGCCAGCATCAGCATCGCCTGCGCCGAGGACCCGCTGGTCACCCACCGCGTCGCATGGCCGTTGGCCATGGCAAGAAAGATCAAACCCAGCGAGACGCCGCCGGCAAGCCGGACGAGACCTGAGCGACTGCTTTGGTACGCCCAGACGACCCCCGCCACCACCACAGCCACCACGGCCGCCACGATCGTCCGGGCAGCGCCGGTACCGCCGGCAAGGGCATCCGGCAACCGGCTGCCACCAAGAACGGCGACCAGCGTCAGCCCACCCGCCCACCACCCGCTGAACCGGTGCAGCCGCCACGCGAAGAGCCCTGCCACCAGCAGGTAGAACAGCATCTCGAAGCTGAGCGTCCAGAACGGCCGCACGATTCCGCGTACCCCAAGAAGGTCTTGAAGCATCGTGGCGTGCGCGAGCACGCTCGCGGTGGTCTCCGTGCGCAGCTGGTCCGGCAGGCGGAAGAGCCCGGCGGCCGTCAGGCCGGCGGCGAGAAGGATCGTCGCGAGGTACGCCGGGTAGATCCGGCAGAGCCGGCCCACCCAGAACCTGCGCAGTGAACCGTGGCGTTCCAGCGACATCGGGATGACGTAACCGCTCACCAGGAAGAAGAGCAGCACGGCGTATTTACCGAGGTCGAACACGCGGTAGATCTGCAGGTGGGTGGCGGATCCGAGGATCACCGGGCTGAGGTGGAAGGCGGCGACGACCACCGCGGCGTACCCACGGAGAGCGTCAAGCCACGCCAGGCGGTTTTGTCTCACAGGGGGTGGAACGAGAGCAGGGCCGGAGAGTTGCCCCTCCGGCCCTGTCTTCAGGCGTTGTTACAGGTACTGGCCGGTGTTGTTCGCCGTCTCGATGGAACGGCCGGCCTCGGCGCCCTTGCCGCCGGAGACGAGCGTGCGGATGTAGACGATCCGCTCGCCCTTCTTACCGGAGATGCGCGCCCAGTCGTCGGGGTTGGTGGTGTTCGGCAGGTCCTCGTTCTCCCGGAACTCGTCGACGCAGCTGTCGAGCAGGTGCTGCAGCCGGAGGCCCTTCTTGCCGGAGGTGAGGAACTCCTTGATCGCCATCTTCTTGCCGCGGTCCACGATGTTCTGGATCATGGCGCCGGAGTTGAAGTCCTTGAAGTACAGGACCTCCTTGTCACCGTTGGCATAGGTGACCTCCAGGAAGCGGTTCTCCTCGGTCTCCGTGTACATCCGGAGCACGACCGCCTCGATCATCGCGGCGACCGTCGCGTCCCTGTTCCCGCCGTGCTCGGTGAGGTCGTCCCCACTGAGCGGCAGGTCGGAGAGGATGTACTTGCCGAAGATGTCCTTCGCCGCCTCGGCGTCCGGGCGCTCGATCTTGATCTTCACATCGAGACGTCCGGGGCGCAGGATGGCCGGGTCGATCATGTCTTCCCGGTTCGACGCGCCGATGACGATCACGTTCTCCAGGCCCTCGACGCCGTCGATCTCGCTGAGGAGCTGGGGAACGATGGTGTTCTCCACGTCACTGGAGACACCGGAGCCACGCGTCCGGAAGATCGAGTCCATCTCGTCGAAGAACACGATGACCGGTGTGCCCTCGCCGGCCTTCTCCCGAGCCCGCTGGAAGACCAGGCGGATGTGCCGCTCGGTCTCACCCACGTACTTGTTGAGCAGCTCCGGACCCTTGATGTTGAGGAAGTAGCTGGTGTGCTTCTCCTCGCCGCGACGCTCAGCGATCTTCTTCGCCAGCGAGTTCGCCACGGCCTTGGCGATCAGGGTCTTGCCACAACCGGGCGGGCCGTAGAGCAGGATGCCCTTCGGCGGGCGCAGCTGGTGCTCCCGGAACAGGTCGGCGTGCAGGAACGGCAGCTCCACCGCGTCGCGGATCTGCTCGATCTGCGAGTGCAGTCCACCGATGTCGGTGTAGTCGACGTCGGGGACCTCCTCGAGGACGAGTTCCTCGACCTCGCTCTTCGGGATGCGCTCATAGGCGTACGCCGAACGGGGCTCGATCATGAGCGAGTCACCCGCACGGAGCTTGCCGACCTCGAGCGAGTCGGCGAGGAACACGATGCGTTCCTCGTCGGCATGCGAGACCACCAGGGCCCGATCGCGGGGGCCGCCGGACGGGTTGTCCAGGACCTCCTTGAGCAGGACCACCTCGCCGGTGCGCTCGAAACCGAACGCGTCCACCACGTTGAGCGCGTCGTTGAGCAGGACTTCCTGTCCCCGCTGCAACTCCTCGACCGCGAGCGACGGCGAGACCGCCACCCGCAGTTTGCGGCCGCCGGTGAAGACATCCACCGTGCCGTCCTCGTGTGCGGCCAGGAAAACGCCGTAGCCGCTGGGCGGCTGGGCGAGCCGGTCAATCTCTTCCTTGAGAGTGACGATCTGGGTCCGGGCTTCCTTGAGGGTCGCCACGAGCCGCTCGTTGTTCTCGGTCACTCGGGCCAGCTGCGCCTGCGTTGCCGCGAGCCGTTCCTCAAGCTGCCGGACGTGTCGGGGGCTCTCGGTCAACTTCCTCCGGACCAGAGCGAGTTCCTCTTGCAGGAACGCGACCTGACTCGAGAGATCGTTGGCCTCTTTCTCCCATCGTGCGGCGCGGGAGTCCGCTTCGTCGCTACGTGCCACGTCCCACCTCCCCGGGGGGCTCGAACGTCTTGGCATAACACTAGCTGCTCCGAAGCGGTTTTCGACCCCTGCAACACCCTCGTCACCGACTCTTGATCGATTGATCAACCTGTGGCCGATGGGTGTATCGGATCTTCGGGTACGGTCCGCGCGGCCCTGTTGTGGGAGGTGAGGGACCCGGCGCACACTGCCGGGCACCTCTGTGCCTCGATAGATCGGGGCTGGTTTGGGCACGTGATCGGTTACGTGGGAAACACCACGGGTGATCTTTCGCCGCTTTACGCACGTCTTCTGCTAAAGCGTGGGCCCTCTTTTTCAGAGGGTGGGTCTCCCGACCAGGGAGGCCACCACGCGGGAGAATTCCTCCAGCCGGGCGATCTGACCCGCGCCGCCGTCGTCGATCGTCTTGCCGAAACGCAGCGCGTCGTGCCGCAGCGGCGCCCGGCCCTCGTCCTCACCGACACCGGGCGGCGGCACCGCGTCGTCGACCGAGCTCAGCAGCAGGTAGACGTCGATGCTGTCGACCCGCGCCTGGCCGTTCGGCGTCCGGGTGAGCCGCCGCCGGCAGCCCACCTCGGTCACCGTGGAGAGCGGCACCACCCGCAGCGACGAGGTCATCGAACCGGCCGGGCCGTCGCCGGGAGCGACGTCCTCGCCGTGCCAGAGCACCAGGCGGCTGCCGTCGCAGACCACGACCTCCTGCCACACGCCGTTCACCTCGTTGACGAAGCGTTCCAGCGTGAAGCAGAGGACCGAGGCCCCGCGCAGGACCCCGAAGAGCGCGTCCAGCGCCACATCGGGGTCACGCAGGTAGGCACGGGCCGCCGAATCCAAATCCGGGTACGGGGACCAATCGGGGAAAACCGCCGGCATTTCGTTGCTTCCCCCGAACGGCGGAGAGCTCATGCTGCCACCCTGCCCCTCCCCTTAGACGCTGGAACGGAACCTACCCGACGCCACGATGACGGTCACTCCCCGGTGGGGTTCTCCTGCTCTGCGGCGGGGTTCTCTTTTTGTGCGTGCAGTGCGGCCTGGGTCGCCTTGCGGGCCGCGTACGCCTCGGCGCCCTTGCTCGGCTTGCGGCGGCGCGGCGGAGCCGTGACGCCCGGCGCGAGCTTGCGCGCGGAGACCAGGAACGCGGTGTGCGCGATCATCCGGTGGTCGGGGCGCACCGCGAGGCCGTCCGCGTGCCAGTCCCGGACCAGCGACTCCCAGGCGCGCGGCTCGGTCCAGCCACCGCGCTCCCGCAGCGCCTCGACGAGCTCGCTGAGCTGCGGGGTGGTCGCCACGTAACCGATGAACACGCCGCCCGGGATGAGCGACTTCTCGACCATGTCGAGCGTCTCCCACGGGGTCAGCATGTCCAGGATGATCCGGTCGAAGCCACCGATCTCGTTGCCCGCGACGTCACCGTCGTGCAGGTGCCACGCTGGGTGCGGGCCGCCGAAGAACGCCTCGACGTTCTTGCGGGCGATCTTCGCGAAGTCCTCGCGCAGCTCGTAACTGTGCACCTCGCCGGTGCTGCCCACGGCCCGCAGCAGCGAGCAGGTGAGCGCACCGGAGCCGGCGCCGGCCTCGAGGACCTTCGCGCCGGGGAAGACGTCACCCATCGCGACGATCTGCGCCGCGTCCTTCGGGTAGATCACCTGAGCGCCGCGCGGCATCGACAGCACGTAGTCGCTGAGCAGCGGCCGCAGCGCCAGGTACGCCGTGCTGCCGGTCGAGGTGACGACGCTGCCGTCGGGCAGCCCGATCAGCGCGTCGTGCTCCAGCGCGCCACGGTGGGTGTGGAACGCCTTGCCGGGCTCCAGCACGATGGTGTGCATCCGCCCTTTCGGGTCGGTGAGCTGCACGCGGTCGCCCACCCGGAACGGTCCGCGGTGCGCGGGGACCTGCTCGTCGGAGGCGGTGACGTCGGTGGTCGGGGTCGTGGTCACAGATCTACTCTCAGCTGTCTTCGTTCGGGCTGTCTTTGCCCGGGGTGTCTTTTCCCGGGGTTTCTTTTCTGGGGCTCGGCACAGTGCGCGGTTCCAGGACCGCGGCCACGTCGGCGACCCGCAGGACACCGACGACATCCTCCCCTGCCGTCACCAGGTACTGCGCACCCGGGTGAGCCTGCAGCGCCCGGACCACCTGCTCACCGCTGAGCCCGAGCGGCAACGAGGTCAGCGCGTCCCGCGACCGGGAGACACTCTCCACGCTCACCCAGGGCCGCCGGTCCACCGGCACCCGCTCGGCGGCGACCGGGTCGACCAGCGCGGTCAGGATGCCCGCGGCGTCGGCGACGGCGAGCACCACGTCCGGCCGCGGATCCTCGGCCCGGCGCCGCTGCGCCTCACCCAGCGGCGTGCCGGCCGGCACCGCGATGATCGGCCGGGCCAGCGCGTTCAGATCGATCAGCGGGAACCGCCCGGTCATCCGCCCCAGCCGGATCGACTGCCCGGCGCCCTGCCAGAGGGTGAGCACCACGAGCAGCACGAAGACGAGACCGAAAACGGTCAGGATCCGCAGCTGGTAGAGCGCCACCACGACGACCACGGTGAGCAACGCCAGGACTCGGCCGGCCCAGCCGGCCACCACGGTCGCCCGGTTACGGTCCTTCAGCAGCGCCCACATGCCGGCCCGCAGCGCCCGGCCACCGTCCAGCGGCAGCCCCGGCAGCACGTTGAAGACCGCCACCAGGACGTTGCTGACCGCCAGCTGGAACGCGATCTGTCCGGGAACGGTGTCGGACGGCAGCAGCAACGCCGCGCCCGTCGCGATCCCGCCGAGCAACAGCGACACCAGCGGACCGGCGAGCGAGACCAGCGCGTCCACCTTCGGCGTCGGCGCGTCCCGGTCCATCTCGGTCCAGCCGCTGAGCAGCTCCAGGGTGATCCGCCGCACGCCGATGCCATGCCTGCGGGCGATCACCGCGTGACCCAGCTCGTGCAACAGCACCGATCCGAGCAGGCACACCACAAAACCCAGACCCACCAGGTACGACCAGGGCGGCGTCAGTCCCAGCTCGGACTGCGCGTAGTTCCCGTAGACCACGGTGACCAGCCCGGCGAGCAGCAGCATCGACGCGTTGGCGAACACCGGGATGCCCAGGACGTGCCCGACCGGCCGGCCGGCCGCCGGCTGATTACGGGTCGCGCGCCCCTGATCCTCCACGCGGTCGATGCTACGGACACGCCGCCGCGCGACCCACCCCGGCGTTTTCGTCGTACCCCTGGCCTAGCCTCTTCCCCATGACGGCGCACCCATCCCTGACGGCTTCCCAGCCTTCCGCGGTCCCCGCAGCCCGCGGCAAGCGGCCCGAGTCACCGGCTGGGCCCTCCCTCTCGCCGTCCCGGGCGGCCGATTTCAAGACGTGCCCGCTGCTGTTCCGCTTCCGCACCATCGACAAGCTGCCCGAGCTGCCCACCGCCGACCAGATCCGCGGCACCCTCGTGCACGCCGTCCTGGAGCGCCTCTTCGACCTCCCCGCCGCCGCCCGCACCCCGGAGGCAGCGGCCGCCCTGGTCGCCCCCGAGTGGCAAAAGCTCCTCGTGCAGGAGCCGTCCCTAGCCGAGATCTTCACCACCCCACCCCCACTCCCAGCAGCCGGCACCGCCGCGTCCAAGCCTGCTTCGGCCGGCGCTGCAGCGTCCGGGCCTGCCTCGGCCGGCGCTGTTTCGACCGGCGCTGCTTCGACCGGCGCTGCTTCGGCCGGCGCCGATCCGGCGGCGGCCGCTGCCGAGGCTGATGCGACCGGGCAGGCGGTGCTGGTCGACGTGCCGGCCGCCGAGGCCGAGGTGGCCCGCATCGCCGCGTTCCTCTCCAGCGCGACCGCCCTGCTCAGCGGCTACTTCGCGGTGGAGGACCCGCAACGCCTCCAGCCCGCCGAGCGCGAGACCCTGATCTCCACGGTGATCGGCGACGACCTGCTGCTCCGGGGCTACATCGACCGCCTCGACGTCTCCCCCGCCGGCGACCTGCGCGTCGTCGACTACAAGACCGGCGGCGCCCCCCGCGAGGCCTTCGAGGGCCGAGCCCTGTTCCAGCTGAAGTTCTACGCCCTGGTCCTCTGGCGCACCCGAGGCGTGGTCCCCCGTGTCCTGCGGCTGCTCTACCTGAAAGACGCCGAGGTCCTCGACTACAGCCCCGAGGCCGGCGAGCTGGAGCGCTTCGAGCGCACCCTGACGGCCCTCTCCGCAGCCATCGAGCGGGCGAAAGCCGACCGGGACTTCCGCCCCAAACCGAGCCGCCTCTGCGGCTGGTGCCGCCACCAGGACCTGTGCCCCGAGTTCGGCGGCACCCCACCCCCGTTCCCCGAGCTCCCCCTGACCCCCATCTCCGCCACCACCGCCCTCACCACCGCCGACGCCGCCGACACCGAGCCCGACCGAGTCGGCCCCCGCCTGCGAGACGATCCCCTTGGCTGACCAGACCCAGCCCGCAGACCCGGACTCGCCCTCACCCTCCGTCCCCCCATCAGCTCCCACCGACCCTCCGGGCCCGTCCCGCATCCCCGGGGCGAAGGCGCCGCCATCGCAGATCGCCAAGGCGGGGGCGACGCCATCGCAGATCGCCAAGGTGGAGGCGACGCCATCGCGGATCGCCAAGGCGGAGGCGACGCCATCCCAGATTCCCAGGGCGGAGGCGACGCCATCGCAGATCCCCAGGGCGGAGGCGACGCCATCCCGCATCCCCGAGACGGGAGCGACACCATCGCAGATCCCCGGGGCGGCGGTGCGTATCCCGCCCATTCGGGTGCTGCTGGCCGACCCGGCCCCGCTGCAACGTGCCGGGCTGCGGGCCTTGTTGGCCTCCCCGCCCACGCCCAACGGCCTGCCGCTCGCCGCAGCACCGCCGCTGAGCCCGCCCATGACTGTCGCCACCACCATCACGGGTCACGCCGCCAACCCGACGCGCGCCACCAACCCGACGCGCGCCACCAAGCCGGTGGATGCGACCAAGCCGGTGGATGCAACTAAGCCGGTGGAGGCCATCAAGCCAGCGGGCGATGTGGTGCTCGACTTCGCGGACATGACGGAAATATCCGGCAGCCCGCTGCCGGATATCGTGGTGGCCGGCGAGACCGGCGACGGCGCGGAGGCGCTTGATCTGGCCCGGCGGCTGCTGCCCGACGTCCTGATCGTCGAGCTCACGCTGCCCCGCCTGGACGGCCTCGCCGTGACCCGGGCGGTTACCGAGGCACGCCTGCCGGTGCGGATCCTGGTGATCACCAACCAGGACGGCGACGACCAGATCGTGGCCGCCGTGACCGCGGGAGCCACCGGCTTTCTCAGCAAGGACGCACCGCACGCCGACCTGGTGACAGCCGTCCGCACGGTCGCCGCGGGCGGCGCGATAATCGCCCCGAAACTGCTGGCCCGGATCCTCACCCGCCTGGCCGAGGCGGTACCCGCGCCACCGAGCGACAACGCCGCCGTGCTGAACGCCCTGACCGGCCGCGAACGCGAGGTCCTGATCCACGTGGCCCGAGGCAGCACCAACACCGAGATCGCCGAAACCCTGCAGGTCAGCGAGACCACCGTGAAAACCCACGTGGGCCACGTGCTGACCAAACTGCGACTGCGGGACCGTACCCAGGCTGTGGTCCTGGCCTACGAAACAGGCCTGATCAAGCCAGGCGCCTAGCCCGTCGCCCGTTCCCGGAAACCTCACGTCCCGCCCGACGGCGCGGCACCGAAAATCCTCACGCGCCCGTGGCCGCGTCGCCGGCCATAGGCGCCCAGATCCTCGCGCGGGTGCGGCCGGGTTACCGGCCATAGGCGCCCAGGCCCTCGCGCGGGTGCGACCGGGTTACCGGCCATAGGCGCCCAGGCCCTCGCGCGGGTGCGACCGGGTTACCGGCTGGCGTCACTCGTCTCATCGCATTGTCGCTGAGGGTGAACGTCCGGCAAGGGACACCGCCGTCACCAGCCGAATCTTGGTAACCCGTGGATGCTCTGACCCCCGCAGGTCTCCACAAAGCCGGAACTCTCCACCGTTGTGGTGGCAGCGCGTCACGAAGGCGCTCACGGACAACCGGAGTCGGCACGCTACGGCGGCTCCATCAGGCCACGCCGGCCTGACCCGCTGCCGACCGTCCAGCTCTTGGCACACCCCACCCACCACGCAGCCGCGGCTTACCCAGGGCTGCGGGACGCAGCGGGCCGGCGGTCAGGAGGGCAGGTAGCCCGTTACCCGCTTGCCCGACCACGAGCCGTGGGCCACCGGTGGCGGGCCGTGTTGCTGGTTGACCGCTACGGTGACGGCTCGTACCAGCCATGCGTTGATCGAGATGCCTTCGGCGGCGGCGATCTGCTCGACGTGCATGCGCAGTGACTCCGGCATCCGCAGCATCACCTGGGCCAGCTCGCCGTCCGAGCCTTCCAGATCGAAGTGATCGTGCAGCTCCGCGACCAGCCCCATCGAACGGACCATCGCGCCATCCGGCGGACCGACGGCGACCACGTCACCCCCGGATTCAGCCGTCACGGCCTTGCCGACGCCGCTCCCCTCCGCCGCGATCTTCCCCACCTCGGAAGAAACCCCCGGCGCGGAAGAAGCCCTCGGCACGGAAGAAATCCCCGGCGCGGCAGAAGCCCTCGGCGCAGCAGAAGCCCCCGGGGCGGAAGAAGCCGTAGGCACGGCAGAAGTCCCCGGCTCGGCAGCATCGGAGACAGCGGCGACCCGGGAATGGTCCGCGGACCGGGCGGCCCGGCGGGATGCCCGGGAGGTATTCGCAGCAGCGGGAGAAGAAGCGGCAGCGCGAGGAGAGACAGCGGTATCGCGACGAGAGGCGGCGGCGCGCTTTGCCCGCCGACCTGCCCGCGACCACCACCTGGCAGCCGGGGCAGACGGCGACTCGACCGGTTCCAGCGGCACCGCGCGCCTCAGCACCACCGCGCCAAGCGCCCCCGAACCAAGCGCCCCCGAACCAAGCGCTCCCGGGCCAGGCACCCCAGAACCCAGCGCTGGCGGGCGGGTGAAGGCGATTGACTGGCCCTCCGAGCGCACCTCGACCCCGGAACCGGCTATCTCCGTCGCCGCCTCGGTCAGGGCGCGGACCAGTACGTCCCGCACCGAGGCTTGGAGGCGGGGCGCGGTCAGTGAGGTCACATAAGGTGCGAGGTCCACGTCACATATCGTGCCTCAGGGACGAATCAGACCGGCCAGGAAAGCGGGATCGACTCCGACAAGCGTTGTCCGCAGGTGTACCCCGTCGACCGGCGGGAGCTCCAGCTCGGCCGGGACCGCGAGGACCGCGGCACCGGCGGCGAGGGCGCTGGCCACACCGCTGGGTGAGTCCTCGATCGCCACACAACGGTTGATCGGTACGCCGAGCAGAGCGGCAGCGGTCCGGTACGGCTCCGGGTCGGGCTTCGGCATCGTCACCTCGTCGCCGCAGACCACGACGTCGAAGTTCTCCGGGCCGAGCGTCTTCAGGGCGACCTCGACGAGCCGCCGGCCGGTCGAGGTGACCAAAGCCGTGGGTACGCCGAGCGCCCGGACGGCGAGCAGCAGCTCCATCGCGCCGGGCCGCCAGACGAGGCCGTCGGCGAACAGGGAGAAGACCCGGTCGGTCAGCCACTCCACGTCCGGCGCCTCGGGCCGGTCCGGCTGGCCCAGGTCGTCGCGGAAGAGCTGCATGCTGCGGCTCATGCTGCTGCCGACCATGGCGAGGCGGGCGGTGTCGGACAGCGTTCCCCCGGCACGGGCCGCCAGCTCGGCGAGTCCGATGCCCCAGACCCGCTCGCTGTCGACGAGGGTCCCGTCCATGTCGAAAAGTACGGCGTCCATCGCCGCCATTCTCCGGGCCGCGGCCGGAAACCGGGATCAGATGTGACTACCCCTACAGACAAAGGGCCCCTACAGCCCGCACGACTCCAGCGAGTTCTCGTACCCACCGGCGAACGCGTCCATCCGCTGCTCGGCGCTGCCGTGCGAGCCCTCGGCGAACCACGGCTGCCCGGGCTCGTCGCCGACCGATTCCAGGCCGTCGGCGAGTTCCTGGGTGTCGTTGTCCGCCATCAGCAGCCGGCCCTCGCGAGCCTTGTCACCGATGAAGGCACCGGCCATGCAGTCGGCCTGCAGCTCCTGTTCGATGGTGAACTCCTTCCGGATGCCGAGCCGCGCCTGGATGCCGTGCGCGTACTCATGGCCCAGCAGGTAGAACAGGAACGCGTCGCCGATCTGCCGGAACGCGTCGAAGGCCCAGTTCACGTCGTACGCGATGAAGTCCCCCGCCGAGCAGTACACCGCGTTGTTGCGGGGCAACGGCTCACCGGAGCAGTCGACGTCGCCTTCCCGTTCGTACGCAATCAGCTGCTGGACCGGCGAAAAGCCGGCGCCGAGCCGCTCGGCCCAGTATTCGGCAGCGATCTCCTCCGCGGCCTGGATGTCGGCGCTGAATTCCTCGGGGGTGTCGGTGCCGTCCTCGTTGGACGACGTGCCAGGAGCAGGAGTCACCGGGGCCGGATCGGAAGGAAGTCCGCAACCGGCCGCGAACATCAAAAGCACCAATGAGACGAGGGCCGCACAAGCGCGCATGGATCCACGGTAGACGGACTCCACCAGAACCGCGCGCCATGCAAAAGCCTCGCAAAAGCCACACCCAACGCCCTAGCACTCAGGGACCACCCTGAGAACTCCCTGGGTGAGTCCCCCACAAAATCTCCGCGTAGGGCTACGCCGCCGGACGGACGCCACACGCCGATTCCGCCGACAGACTGAGCTGGCCGGTCGGGGCAACATGCCCCGGCCGGACCAAGGGGACGGTCTAAACCAGGGGGACGACAGTGGCAGCGACGAATGCCGGCGGGCCGGTAGCGGCGCGAGCGGACGAGATCTGGAAGGTCTACGGCTCGGGCGAGGCTCAGGTCGTGGCGCTGCGGGGGGTCAGTGCCGAGTTCGGACGGGGCCGGTTCACCGCGATCATGGGCCCTTCGGGCAGCGGCAAGTCGACGCTGATGCACTGCCTGGCCGGACTGGACACGGTGGACAAAGGCACCGCGCACATCGGCGGGACCGAGATCAGCAAGCTGGGCGACAAGGCGCTGACCCGCCTGCGCCGGGACCGGATCGGGTTCATCTTCCAGCAGTTCAACCTGCTGCCGACGCTGAGCGCGGCGGAGAACATCAAGCTTCCGCTGGACATCGCCGGCCGCAAGCCGGACCCGGCCTGGTGGGACACCGTGATCGACACGGTGGGTCTGCGCGACCGGCTCGGGCACCGGCCCAGCCAGCTCTCCGGCGGCCAGCAGCAGCGTGTCGCCTGCGCTCGGGCGCTGATCGGCCGTCCCGACGTGATCTTCGCGGACGAGCCGACCGGCAACCTGGACTCCCGTTCCGGCGCCGAGGTGCTGAGCTTCCTGCGCGACAGCGTCCGCGAGCACGACCAGACGATCGTGATGGTCACCCACGACCCGGTCGCGGCGAGTTACGCGGACCGGGTGGTCTTCCTGGCCGACGGCGCGATCGTCGACGAGCTGGCGAACCCGACCCCGGAGACCGTCCTCGACACGATGAAGCGCCTCGACAAGCACACCGACCCGGTGATGCTCTGATGTTGCGCGCGACCCTGAAAAGCCTGCTCGCCCGCAAGCTGCGGCTGGTCCTGTCGGGCCTGGCGGTGGTGCTCGGCGTGATGTTCGTGTCCGGCACGTTCGTGCTCACCGACACGCTGAACCGTACCTTTGATTCGCTTTTCTCCGATGTCTACTCGGCCACCGACGTCTCGGTCAGCGCGAAACCCAAGGTTGAGGTCTCCGAATTCGAGGGCGAACAGGTCGCCGCCCCGCTGCCTGCGGCAGCAATTGACAAGATCAAGAGCCAGGCCGGGGTACGCGCGGCGGTGGGCCGCATCGACGTCGACGGCGCCCGCGTGATCGGGTCCGACGGCAAGGTCCTCACGTCGATGGGCCCGCCCCGGCTCGGTGCGAACTGGACCGGCGTCGACGCGGTCATGGACATGCGCGAGGGCCGCGGCCCGGAGGCGCCCGGTGAGATCGCGGTGAACGCGACCACCGCCGAGCTCGCCGGTTACCGGATCGGCGACTCCGTCCCGGTGCTCACCCAGCAGCCGAAACGCGAGTTCACGCTGGTCGGGATCTGGGGTTACAGCGGCGACCGGGACAGCATCGGCGGCACCCAGGAGGTCGCGTTCACGACGCCCGTCGCGCAGGAGCTGATGCTCGGCGAGAAGGACGTGTTCACCTCGGTCACCGTGGAGGCCGCCGACGGCGTCTCGCCCGCGCAACTGCGTGATCAGCTGGCCCCGGCACTCGGCGCCGATTACGTCGTGAAGACCGGCGACGATCTGGCGGAGGATAGCTCGGCGAGCATCAAGGAGGGTCTCGGCTTCTTCAACCAGATCCTGCTGGGCTTCGCCGGCATCGCGCTGTTCGTCGGCATCTTCATCATCCTCAACACGTTCTCGATCGTGGTGGCCCAGCGCACCCGTGAGCTGGCACTGCTGCGCGCGATCGGCGCGAGCCGCCGCCAGGTGATCAACTCGGTGCTGGTGGAGGCCGTGGTGGTCGGCCTGATCGCCTCGGTGCTCGGGCTGGCCGCCGGGGTCGGCGCCGGCGCCGGCCTGGCATCGCTGTTCAGCAGCCTCGGTGGCGGCGGTCTCGACCTCGCCCCGGTCGGCGTGCCACCGGCCGCGATCATCAGCTCGTTCCTGGTCGGCCTGGTCGTGACCGTGGTCGCGGCGGTGATGCCGGCGCTGCGCGCGTCCCGGATCGCCCCGGTCGCCGCGATGCAGGACGTCGCCACCCCGGACCGCCCGCTCACCAGGATCAGCGTGGCCGGCACGGTGGTCACCGCGGCCGGCGCGGCCGCTCTCGGCGTCGGCCTGTTCACCGACGCCGGCGACGCCGACCTCTGGCTGATCTTCGGTGGCGTACTGGTCACGTTCGTCGGGGTGGCCCTGCTCACCCCACTGATCAGCAGGCCGGTGGTGTCGCTGCTCGGCCGGCTCTTCTCCTGGTCGGTGCCGGGCCGGCTGGGCCGGCTCAACTCGGGCCGCAACCCGCGCCGCACCGCGATCACCGCGGCCGCGCTGATGGTCGGCATCGCCCTGGTCACCGGCGTCACGGTGGTCATGGACTCGGCGAAGAGCAGCCTCAAGACCGAGGCCGCGAGCATCCTGAAATCACAGATCATGATCAGCGGGGATCAGAACGGCCCCCGTCCGCCGACCTTCGACCCGGCCGTCATCCAGAAGACAGATCAAATCCCTGGGGTACGCGCGGCGGCCGCCATGTACAACGACCTCGTCGCGGTCGGCGGCGATCAGGAGTACGTGACCGCCACCGAGGACCTGGCGATCCTGGGCCAGGCGTACGGGACGACCGCCGCGACGCTGCGGGACGACCAGATCGCGGTGAGCGGGCCGCAGGCCACCGACAGCGGCTGGCAGGTCGGATCGACGGTGACGATCCAGGCGTCCCGCGGCGAACAGCACACGTACACGGTCTCGTCGATCTTCGCGGAGAACACGCTGCCCGGCAGCATCATCATGCCGGGTGCCGCGATCAAGGACTTCGGCATCACCCAGCCGACCTTCGGCTTCGTCCGGCTCGACGACGGTGTGCCGGTCTCGGCCGTCCTGCCGCAGGTCAAAGCCCTGCTGGCGGACAGTCCCGAGGTGTCCGCGACCGACCAGGAGACCTGGGTCAACGCGCAGGCCGCGCAGTTCGACCAGATCATCACGATGATCCAGATCCTGCTCGGGCTGGCCATCCTGATCGCCGTGCTGGGCGTGATCAACACGCTGGCGCTGTCCGTCCTGGAACGCACCCGTGAGCTGGGCCTGCTCCGCGCGGTCGGGCTGGGCCGGGCGCAGACCATGCGGATGGTGACCGTGGAGGCCGTGGTGATCTCGGTCTTCGGGGCGCTGCTCGGTGTCGCGGTCGGCGCCGGGATGGGCAGCGCGGTGGCCCGCGCCCTGGAGGACGACGGGATCAGCCAGATCGTGCTCCCGTGGGGCCGGATGGGCACCTATCTGGGGCTGGCCGCCCTGGTCGGCGTGGTGGCCGCGGTGGCACCGGCGATCCGGGCCGCCCGGCTGAACATCCTGAACGCCATCGCTCACGACTGACCCGCACGGCTGCGCACGACACCGCCCACCGATGCCACAGTGTTGTGGCGCCGGTGGGCGGTGTTCTGTACGCGTACCCAAGAAGGGTTTTGTCAGGAGAGAAGTTTGTCGAGCTTGGTGAAGCTGCTGCCCCAGCCCTCGCGGGCGCCGTCCGCCATCTGCTCGGGGAACGGGCTCTGGGTGACCACCAGGCGGGTCTTGGCGCCGCCGTCCTCGTCGTGGAACTCCAGGCGCAGGCGCAGCTTGTCGGCGCCGAAGTCGGGGATGTGGGCGACCGATTCCTCGCCGACCAGCAGTTCGTTCTCGATCACCTCGACGAAGGTGGCGTTCTGCGGGGAGCTCATGGCCGGGTCGTCGTCGTTGACCATGGTGAAGCGCTGGTGACCGCCGACCCGGGCGTCGATGTCGACGCTGTCGCGGGGCACCGACCAGCCGACCGGGCCGAACCACGCGGCGAGCTGGTCGGGGTCGACGAAGGCCTGGTAGACGAGAGCGCGGGGCGCGTCAAAGATGCGAGTGATGACCAGGTCTGTCATGGTTTCTCCTGGATGCGTTTGAGATGGGCGTCGAGGCGGGTGAAGTTCTCGTCCCAGAACCGGCGGTACCGATCCATCCACGCGGTCGCCTCCCGCAGCGGCTCGGCCTCCAGCCGGCTGGAGCGCCACTGCGCGGAACGGCTGCGCGAGATCAGCCCCGCGGTCTCCAGGACCTTCAGGTGCCGGGAGATCGCCGGGAGGCTGATGTCGAACGGCTCGGCCAGCTCGGTCACGGTCGCCTCACCCTCGGCCAGCCGCGCCAGGATGGCGCGGCGCGTCGGGTCCGCGAGCGCCGCGAAGATCACACTGAGCCGGTCGGTCACTTAACCTCTCCGTTAATTAACGAGTGGGTTAAGAACCTAGCTCTGTCGCCTTCGCGAGTCAAACCTTGCTGGGAACCCGGCGGTGCAGCTCGGCCAGGAGAACCTCGGGGCCGGGTGACATCAGGCCGACGTCCACGACGTACGCGATCTCGGCGCCCCGGCGGCGGATCCGGGGGTGACCACCGGCGCCGGCGAGCTCGGTGGCGTAGTCCTCGGACACCGGCGTCACCACCAGCTCGGTGAACGGCCCACGGCCGTGCAGAGCCACCGAGGCGATACCTGACCAGGGAATGTGTACGGGATGACGCCCGGTGGCCGCGAAGTCCAGCCCGTGCACCGAGGTGTGCAGCCAGCCCAGCCGGCGCCAGACGATCAGCATCACCGCGGCCGCCGTGATCGCCGGCACGATCAGGGCCGCCTCGGCGTAGACGACGATGTCCGCCGGCTCCGGCCGATGCCCCGCCGCGATCTTGATGAGCAGGTAGACGGCGAGCATCGGCACCCAGGCCGCGGCGAGCACCCAGAGCGTTGTCACGAAGAACATGCCGCGCGCCTGAATGAAGCTCACCGTGTCGTCGGTGGGCCCGAGCACTTGATCCACGTGGTCGGTCATGGTGCGATTATGCGCGGATATCACCCGGTTGATCCGATAGATGGACGACTCCGCCCACCCTGATCCACGGCGCGGCCGCCGGGTGCGTCTGCCAGGGCGCACGTAGGCTGTGTTCCATGACTGAGTTCGACGGCCTCCCGCTGCTCCGCTCCCCCGTGGCCATCGCCGCCTTCGAGGGCTGGAACGACGCTGCGGACGCTTCGACCGCGGCCGTGGAACACCTCGAACAGGTGTGGGCGGCCAAGGAGATCACCAGCATCGACCCGGAGGACTTCTACGACTTCCAGGTCAGCCGCCCCACCATCACCATGGCCGAGGGCGAAACCCGCAAGATCGAGTGGCCGACGACCCGGTTCACCGTCGCGAGCCCGGAAGGCAGCGACCGCGACGTGGTCCTGATCCGCGGCATCGAGCCGAGCATGCGCTGGCGCACGTTCTGCGAGTCCGTCCTGGAGATCTGCCACAGCCTCGAGGTGAACCGGATCGTGCTGCTCGGCGCGCTGCTGGCCGACGTCCCGTACACCCGGCCCCTGCCGATCAGCGGCAGCGCCTCGCACACCGAGATCGCCGAGAAGTACAACGTGGTGCCGACCCGTTACGACGGGCCCACCGGCATCGTCGGGGTGCTGCAGGAGGCGGCCACACGCGCCGACCTGGACGCACTGTCGTTCTGGGTGCACGTGCCGCATTACGCGAACAACCCGCCGTGCCCGAAAGCGACCCTGGCCCTGCTGAGCCGCATCGAGGACGTCCTGGACCTCCCGGTCCCGATGGCCGACCTCGCCGAGCAGGCGGACGAGTGGGAGAAGCGGGTCCGCGCGGCGGCGGAGCAGGACTCAGAGCTCGGCGAGTACGTGCGCGAGCTGGAGGAGCGGGTGGGGGACGCGGGCATCCAGCCGCTGACGGGCGACGAGATCGCCAGCGAGTTCGAGAAGTACTTGCGGCGCCGAGGCGGATCGGCAGGCCCGACAGCGGGCTCCTGGTAATCCGGAGCTCAGACGCGGAAGTCGCCGGCATCGACGCCGGCGACCAGCGCCTCCCACTCCTCGCGGGTGGCGATCACGACCTGCTCTGGTCGGCTGTTGTTACGGATTAGGACTTCGTCGTCCCGAAGCGCGATCTCAAGACATGCATTGTCTGCACAATGACTGCTTCGTTGCCAGATAATCGACTCGGACATGCGGCGAACCTCCGGTCAGCCAAGGACATGCCTCAGGGTACGACCCACATCGAAGACGGTCAGCCTTTGCTCGCCCTTACATTCAGCGGGCATAGCACCTTGGGACAAAACAAAGCACAGGCCTAAAGAGACCTGTGCTTTGCAACCTTCGGCTGAGCTATACTTCGCGCCGACTGCGCGAGTCGCCCGCAAGATTCTCGACGAAGACGGCCCAATCCTGGCGGGTGAAGCTGAGATACGGCTGGTCCGGGTTCTTCGAGTCCCGTACCAATACGTTTCCGCCACTCGCGACTGCCACTTCCACGCATGCGCTGTCTGCACAGAAGGTGCTTCGAGTCCACGCCGACGTGGGCTCTACGGACCGGGTCATCCGGCGCCTCGCTCTCAACCATGAGGGCTTACTGGTGCACCAGAAGCCAAATCGGGACAAATCGGGCATCCGTTGCCCGAAAACGTAACGAAGCTATCGGCCTATAGGGGTAAGCACATCCCCCATACGGGTGGCGTAACTGATCGACACTATCAGGGGATGGCGTCCGATTTGCAGCGTTTATCCGGAAACCCTCACCCTTCCAGGGACTGGCGCAGTCGAAGCGACTCCAGCAGAATCGCCCGCCGGGTGCTGTCTTCATCCCGACAGTTCGACCACAACTTCTCGAAAACCACCCGGTAGAATTCGATCTCGTCGGGGTCGTGCGTCACGTTGTCCCGGTTGTAGAACTCGCGGTAAAGGACCGCGTCGTCGTCATCGCCCTCCCCGAGATCGATGATCTGGAAGGGGCCGAGAACGGCGGCATGTGGACCTTTGTCGAAAGGCACGCATCGAACGTGAACATTCGCAAGCCGCGAGACCTCCTCCAGCGACTCCAATTGCTCGGCCATCACTCTGGCGCCGCCGACCTCACGAAGAAGCGCGGACTGATCGAGAATCAGGTGATATTCGGGACCGGCCCGGCGGTCCAGGATCTGCCGCTTCCGCAGCATCCGAACGTCGTAGCGAACCCGGCGGTCATCGGCCGAGAGGCTCTTGTCCCACCAGTTCAACACGGAGTTCGCGTACGCCGATGTCTGAAGGACTCCTGGAACCAGAGCGGGCTGATAGACCTTGATCACCCTCGCTTCCGCCTCGAATTGGAGTAGCTGGCGGACGCCTTTGCTGAGATGCCGCCGGTATTCGGCGGCTTCGTGCCACCGCTGCCGACGGGCGATCTGAGCGTCCTCGACCAGCCTGTCGGTCTCCGGGCCATCCTCGATGCCATAGAGATCGAAAAGGGCACGCAGGTCGGTTACCGAGACCGCCACCTCGCCGCCCTCGATACGCTGAATCTTCGACAACGACCAGCTCAATCGCTTGGCGACCTGCGACTGATTCAGCCCCGTCGCGGCCCGGAAGCGCCGGAGGGCGAAGCGGACCCGCCGGCGGGCGACGGCTGGAGGCTCTCCCTGCGTCACGCCCATGCCATCCCATCCCGGCTGAACAGCCATACCTCAATCTGCTACATGTCAGATAGAAACCTAGCACTCTGTGTGACGGGTCGGCTCCACTGAGACGAATGGTGAACAGACAGGCTCGCTGCGGCGATGCGCAACGAGCCTGCCCCACCTGCTGCACAGCTGTCAGCCAGCCCCCTCCGCGAGCCGTTCCAGACTTCTCTGCAGGCCTCGGCAAACCTGCTCGAACTCGCGCTGGTCCGATGAGCTGAACAGCACGGCGTACTCCCGGTCGCAGACCGCGACCAGATCCCATCTCGGGGGTGGGCGCCGGCTCAGCGAGAAGGCCGCCTGCGCCAGCAGCACCACGACGATGAGCGCCCCGAGAATCGCGGACTCCCGTCCCACCAGCGGAATCGCGACCACCGCCGCGGCCATGGCCGAGAGCCCCATCGCTTGATGCAGGCCCTCCCCGGTTGGCTGGTACCGGACGATGTGGACGTCCCGCAGCGCGCACACCGGGTACCGTCGCGAGCCCGCCACCTCGAAGAACTCGTCGGTGATCAGCGCTCGCGGACCTCGATAGAAAATTGACAACAGCATCTCCTCCCTCTCGCCGGGGCTTGCCGACGGAGGGGAGGTGCGTAGGATGAAACATGAGTGAGCCCCCTCCGCGAGAGGGAACTCCTGGCGGCATCCAGTTGCACCTGGGTGCCGCCATTTCCGTGTGTGCCGGTGAGTCCACTCTCTGTAACAACAGTATGTAGGCCCACATCACATGATCGCTATACGTCTATTTGCTGTGTAGCTGTTAGCACCCCGCGTGTCGCGCACACACGGCACACCCCCCGTAGGGCATCCTAGGAACCTAGCCGGAATTCGCTGGGGCCTCGGGAGGGCATATGACGATCAATCCGGGTGCGGCCGAGTTTCCGCATCGGCAGATCTCCAACCAGCTCAAGGAACGTGTCCGTCGTGGTGACTGGCAGCCCGGTGAGCGGCTTCCCTCGATTCCGGCGATGGCGGAGATGTTCGGGGTCGCGAAGCAGACGGTGCAGCGCGCCGTCGATCAGCTGCGGGTCGAGGGCGTTCTGATCACGAAACCCGGATCGGGTACGTATGTCCGTGGCACCCGCCGCCGCCTGAACCGCCTGTCCCGTGGCCGGTACGGCGCGCATCGTGGCTACCACGCCGACCTGGCCGCCCGGTACCGCCAGCAGCTCGTCCGGGTCGGCCGGGAGCCGGCGCCGCCGGAGGTCGCGGACGCGTTCGGGGTGCGCGACGGCACCGAGATGCTGGTACGCCGGCACGTGGTACGCACCGACGACGCCACCGTCGAGCTCGGCGCCTCGTGGTTCCGGGTGACCGACGTGAGCGGGACCTCGCTGGAACGGCTGGAAGCGTTCGGCCGGCCGCTGTACCAGGAGGCCGAGGAGGTGATCGGCCGCCGGTACGCGCAGGCCACCGACACGATCAGCGCACGGCAGCCCAGCCGGGAGGAGGCGGAGATCCTCCAGATCCGGCCGGACACCCCGGTGCTGCACCTGCTGCACATCGCGTTCGACGAGACCCGCAAGCCGATCGAGGTGGCGCAGGCGACCTGGCCGGGCCCGATGACGACGCTGACCGAGGAGTACCGGATCCCCGCCCCGTCACCGGAACCCGACCCGGACCCCGGCCTCACGCTGGCATGACCTCCCCGGCGATCCGGGACATCGTCGCCACGAATCTCTGAGGGTCCTCGAAGATCGCCCGGTGCCCCGCACCGGGATAGAACTCGACCTGCTTCGACGGTGCCAGCAACGCCTCGTACCAGGGTGTGAAGAGCTCGGACAGCCCGCGCATCTCCGCACCGCCCTGCACGAAGTACGCCGGTACGCCGAGCCGCGGCACGTCCCGCCGCAGGTCGACGTCCTGCATCCGGGGGTACAGCGCGTCCCAGGTGTCCATGATCGCGGTCAGGGTGTGTGCTTTCCGCAGCGGCGAGTACTCGGACGCGCCCAGCTCGAAGGCGGGCTCTCCCTGGTCGTAGGCCTGGTTCTCATAGAGCAGAAACGGCTCGTAGCCCCAGAAATCCGCATAGGGAGGAGGACCGGAACCCTCCAGCTGCGCCACCACATCAGCCCGCCCACCCGCCCGTGCCCACGCCAGGATGTCGGCATAGAAGATCTGGTCACTGGCCCGCAGATCGACAGCCTGACCCGTTCCGATGTAGGCGGCAAACCGGGACGGCTCCCGCTCGACGGCGAGCACCCCCGGAATCGATCCACCGGAGAACGCCACCAGATAGATCTTCGACTGCCCGAACCGGGACCGCAGGTAGTCGGTGACGGTCAGCACGTCGGCCACCTCGTCGTCGACCGTCACGTCCGCCGGCGGGAAAGCACGCCGGTCCATCGTCGCCACCACGAACCTCTGCTCCAGACCGGACAGATGCTTGCGCATCGCGCCCATCTCCGAGCCACCGGGCGTACCCGGCACGAAGAGCAGCACCGGCAGCGCCCGATCGGCGCCCCGGATCATCAGGTTCAGCCCGTCCACCCTGGTCAGCTCCGCCACGCCACCTGGTATGCCGGCGGTCCGGCCCGGGATCGCGACCGTCACGGCCAGCAGGACCAGCACCGGCAGCGCCACGGCCGCGAACACCCGGCCTCGCCGCGGAAGAAGGGCGCCGAGGAACATCGGGAACAGCGCCAGCACCCCGTGGACGCCCCGTCCGGTGACCAGCGCGATCGCCCCGAACGGACTCGGATGTGGTGCGTCGACCGACGGGCCGGAGACGCGGATGCGGACCAGTTCGACCGTTAGGGCGTACAGAAGGGGCGCGGTGAGGAACGCCCAGCGTGAGCGGGCCGCGAGGGTGCCGGCCGCGAAGCTGGCAGCGATCGTCACGACCGCTTCGATGCTGGTCAGAGGGCCGCGCGGCGTCCACCAGGCGGAGATCGCGCCCCAGACGACCGCGGGGAGCAGGGGAATCAACCACTTCATGACGCGACTGTGCCTACGACCTGGGTATGTCCACAGCGGCCAAGGGATATACCAAAGGCAATACTTTGGTAGGTGTCCGCGCCCCTCGCCGCGAAATAGGCTTCGGCCATGCTTTTCGCGCTGCTGGTCCCCGACTCCGGTGACCGGCGTGCGCGTGCCAGAGACCGGCTGGCCGACGGCATCGCGATCGTGCTGGCGCTGGCCTACGGCGCGATCATGGTGGTGCTGGGCGACGCGCGCGATCCGGGCGCGTTCCTGCCCTGGCAGGCCGACGTGGCGGTCGGTGTCGCCGCGGCCGGCGCGCTCGTGCTCCGCCGCCGGCATCCGGCCGGGCTGACGCTCGCGCTGCTGCCGCTCGGCGCGATCTCGGTGATGGCGACGGGTCCGATTCTGATCACCCTCTTCACGGCGGCGATCCGGCTGCGCCCTCCCCTGTTGCTGGCGCTCGGCGCGGTCAACGTCGCCACCGCGGGGGTCTACTTCCTGCTGCACAGCGCGCCGGCCTTCGACATCTGGGTTGACGTCGCGTTGCGCGCGGTGGTCACCGTGGCGGCGCTGGGCTGGGGCCTGTTCACCCAGGCCTACCGCCGGCTCACCGCATCGCTGCGTGAGCAGGCGGCCCGGCTCGAGGCCGAGCAGCAACTCCGCTCCGAGCAGGCGAAACTCACCGAGCGCGCGCGGATCGCCCGGGAGATGCACGACGTGATCGCGCACCGGATGTCCCTGATCAGCCTGCACGCGGGCGCCCTCGAAGTGCGCGGGACGGTCTCGCCCGGCGAGCTGTCGATCGCGGCCGGCGCGATCCGGACCGGCGCGCACGAGGCCCTCGAAGAGCTGCGGGCGGTCGTCGGCGCGACCCGCGCCAGGCTCCCCGACCCACCCCAGCCAGGATTCGGCAAGCTGCCTGACCCATCCCAGCCGGGATTCAGCAAGCTGCCTGACCCACTCCAGTCGGGCCTCGGCAAGCCGCCCGACCCACTCCAGCCGGGATTCGGCAAGCTGCCTGACCCGCCCCAGCCGGGGCTCGGCGATTTGCCCGATCTGGTGGCGGGCGTGCGGGAAGCCGGCATGACGATCGATTTCACCAGCGCCGTCCCGCCCGAGGCGCCACCGGTGGTGCTGGGCCGCACGGCCTACCGGATCGTCCAGGAGGGCCTCACCAACGCGCGCAAGCACGGATCAGGCCCGGCTGCGTCGGTGCGCCTGCTGGGTGCCGCCGGTCGCGGCCTGCGCATCACGATCACCAACCCCCTTTCGGGTACGCGCGAAGCACCAGCACCCGTCACACCGGCTCCCTGCGGGGGCCTGGGACTGGTCGGCATCACCGAGCGGGTGGCGATCGCCGGCGGGACCGTGCGATACGGCGCCGACCACAACGAGTTCCGGCTGGAGGCGGAGCTGCCATGGCCGCACCCGACGTGACCACACCAGGGCCGGCCACGCCAGCGCCGGCTTCCCCAGGGCCGGCTACCCAAACGCCGGCCACGCCAGGGCCGGCTACCCCAGGGCCGGCCACCTCAGCGCCGGCCACCTCAGGGCCGACCTCAGGGCTGGCCAAACCGATCCGGTTGCTGATCGTCGACGACGATCCCCTGGTCCGGGCTGGTCTGCGGATTCTGGTCGGTGGGTCCGACGACATTGAGGTGGTCGCCGAGTCCGGTGACGGCGCGCAGGCCGTGACGGCGGCGGACGCGCACTGGCCTGACGTGATCCTGATGGACATCCGGATGCCCCGGGTCGACGGGCTGGTCGCGACCCGCCGGATCCGCAGCCGGGCGAACGCGCCTCAGGTGATCGTGCTGACCACGTTCGACGTGGATGAGTACGTTCTGGAGGCGCTGCGCGGCGGGGCCAGCGGTTTCCTGCTCAAGGACACGCCGCCCCGGGAGATCCTGGAGGCGGTGCGCACCGTCGCGGCCGGTGCCGCGACTCTCTCGCCCATGGTGATCCGTCATCTGATCGATCACGTGGCCGATCCGGCGGCCGGCAACCGCCGGGCGCGAGCGCGAGCCCGGCTGGCCGAGCTGACGTCGCGGGAGACCGAGGTGGCGGTGCTGGTCGGCCATGGCCGGTCCAACGCGGAGATCGCCGCCGCGCTGGGCATGGGCGTGCCGACGGCGAAAGGTCACGTCTCACGCCTGCTGACCAAGCTCGACCTCAACAACCGGGTGCAGATAGCCCTGCTGGTGCACGACGCGGAGCTGATCTGAACTGCTGAGAACGTGGCAGACCCGGGACGCGGCGGCGTCCCGGGCCTGACAGTAGCTGTGTTGGCTGGATCAGACAGCAGCGTTGTAGGCGAAACCGCCGCCGCCACCGAATCCGCCGCCGATACCGATACCGATGCCGCCACCGAAGCCCCAGCCCCAGCCCCCGCGACCGTATCCGGGGTAGTAGGTGCTGCCCCCACCGAGGTGGAAGTCGAAGCCCAAGCCGAGCCAGTAAGCGGAGTCGTAACCACCGTAGTAGTGACCGCGGTAGAACTGGCGGTCGTTGATGACGATGACGTTCGTGTCGTCGTCGTCGCCGAGCGAAGCGGCGGCCGCGTAACCACGGTCACCCTTCGTGCCGATGGAAGCCGCGGAGCCACGGTCGCCGTGCGAGCTGATGGAAGCCGCGTTGCCGTGGTCCTTCTTGCAGTTGCCGTCGTGAGCCTGAGCCGGGCCGGCCAGCGCGAGGCTCGCGCCGGTGGCCAGGAAGAGACCCCCGAGGAACAGAGCCGTACGACGCATGATTTTTCCTTTCGGAGTTGTTTTGACCGACCCAGTCTGTCCCTTCCCGCGGGATAACGCGCGGATTTTCGCTCATAAAAGAACAATGGTGCATTTTTTCCCGATTTTTCCTACGCCGCTGGTCAGAGGCGTCTAGGGTCCGTCCGGGGATCTCCATCCCGCGCGCCGATAAAGGCATGACCGGGCCGGAAAAGACGAAAGGCCCCCGCGAACGGGGGCCGGAAACGAAACGTCGTCTACAAACGGACGCCGAGCAATGCGTCGACAGTTCGGGCCATCAACGCGGGCGCCTCGGCATCATCACCGACACCGGCGAGAGCCGCCTCGACCCACGCGTCGACCACCGCGAGCGCGGCCGGAGCGTCGAGATCGTCGGAGAGAGCCTCCCGGACCGCGCCGAGCAGCCCGGCGCCGGACGGCCCGGCCGGAGCGGCCGCCGCCTCCCGCCAGCGGGCCAGACGCTGGAGGCCGGCCTTGAGCACCTCGTCGGTCCACTCCCGGTCGGTGCGGTAATGCCCGGTGAGCAGCCCCAGCCGCACCGCCATCGGGTCGACGCCGTCGCCGCGCAGCCGGGACACGAAGACCAGGTTCCCCTTGGACTTCGACATCTTCTCGCCCGCGAGGCCGATCATGCCGGCGTGCGCGTAGTGCCGGGCGAACGGCTGCGCGCCGGTCAGCACCTCGGCGTGCGCGGCCGAGCACTCGTGGTGCGGGTAGACCAGGTCGCTGCCGCCACCCTGCACGTCGATGGTGTCGCCGAGCAGCCCGAGCGCGATCGTGGCGCACTCGATGTGCCAGCCGGGACGTCCCGGGCCGAGGTCACCGCCGTCCCAGACCGGCTCGCCGTCACGGGCGCCGCGCCACAGCAGCGGGTCGAGCGGGTCACGCTTGCCCGCTCGCTCCGGGTCGCCACCGCGCTCGGCGGAGAGGACGAGCATCTCGGCACGGGACAGATGCGACTCGTAACCCCAGTTCGACGCGGCGCTGATGTCGAAGTAGACGTCCCCGGTGCCGTCCTCGAGCCGGTACGCCGCGCCCTTGCCCACCAGCTCGACCACGTGCTCGACGATGCGCGGGATCGACTCGACCGCACCCACGTAGTGCGCCGGCGGAATGATCCGCAGCGCCTCCATGTCCTCCCGGAACAGCGCTGTCTCCCGCATCGCGAGAACGATCCAGTCCTCACCGTCACGCGCGGCCCGCTCCAGCAGCGGATCATCGATGTCCGTGACGTTCTGCACGTAATCGACGTCCCGCCCGGCGTCCCGCCACATCCGGTTGACCAGGTCGAACGCGATCATCGTGGCCGCGTGCCCCAGGTGCGTGGCGTCATAGGGGGTGATACCGCAGACATACATGGTCGCGGTCCCGGCCGGCGTGCTCGGCTCGACCGAGCCACGCGCCGTGTCAAAGAGCCGCAGCGGCGAGAGCCCCGGAGTCTCCGGCAGGCGGGGCACGTCATGACCGGTCCAAGCATCCATCCCCGGAGCCTAACCAGCCCATGACCACGTTTGCCCACCACGTGACCTAAACCTCCAACACCGACCGCCAGGCTTCGGTACGCCAGGACCTAGATCGGTGGCCAGGGGATCGCGGGCCATTCCTGAGGTGGCTGCGGGAATCTGCGCGCTCGCAGCAGGCGCTTGATGCGCAGCGTCACGTGCTGCACCTCGGAGATCGTGAGGTGGTCGTCCAGGGCTTCGCCCAGCGGGCCGGTCAGGTCGGCCAGCAGGCGGTGCAGCACGGCCACCCCGTCGTCCGGCAGGGACTTGCCCGTCCAGCCCCAGAGGACCGTGCGGAGTTTGTTCTCCACGTGGAAGCTCACGCCGTGGTCCACCCCGTGCACGCCGCCGGTGGCCGGGTACAGCACGTGGCCGCCCTTGCGGTCGGCGTTGTTGATGACGGCGTCGAAGATGGCCAGCCGGGCCAGCCGGGGGTCGTCGGCGTGGGCCAGTGCGTACGCGTCGCCGTCGTCGTCGCGGGCCGCAGCGACCGGGAACCAGCCGTCCGGGACGTCGTAGGCCGGGACGAAACCGATCAGGCCGTCGACGTCCTCCGGCTCGTCGATCCACAGCTGGAGGGCGCCGGGACCGAGCGGGCCGTCGCGCAGGATCGTCGGCGGGACCAGGTCCCAGCCGGTGGCCCGGGACACCAGGTACGCCGAGACCTCACGGCCGGCCAGGGTGCCGTCCGGGAAGTCCCAGAGCGGGCGCTCGCCGCGGACCGGCTTGTAGACGCAGCGGCGGGTCAGGTTGCCCAGCGAGATCTCGGCACGCAGCGTGGTGTTGGAGGCGTCGACGAGACGCCCCTCGATCTCGATCGCGCCACGGCCGAGCAGTTCGAGGGCGTCCGCCTCGGCCAGCACTGCCGTGGGCTCCGCGGTCACCGGTGGTAACCGTTGTGCCGGGGGCAGAGGTGGCCGGCCGGGTCGAGCGGCTGGCCGCAGAGCGGGCACGGCGGCCGGCCGGCGGCGACCACGCGGCGGGCGCGGTCGATGAACGCCCGGGTCGCTTCCGGGGTGAGCCGCACGCGCAGCCGGTCGAGGTCGTCGTCGGGCTCGTCCTCGTCGTCCTCGACGTCGACCTCGACTTCTTCGTCATCGTCGTCGTCGTCCTCGTCGAGCGGGCTGCCGGAGAGATCGGCATCCGGCTCACCGGCCTCGATCGCCTCGATCACGACGGTGCCGGTGTCGACATCGAAGGCCAGGCCCAGCGTCCCGACGCGGAACTCCTCGTCGACCGGGGTGTCGAGCGGCTCGTTGTCGTGCGTGGCCGGCAGGATGCCGTCCGGCAGGATCACGCCGAAACGCTTGTTCGCCTCGAGGAGCAGCTCCTCGAGTTTCTCGGCGAGCAGCGACACCTGAACTTTCTCCAGCGCCACGCTGACCACCCGGCCGCCGCCGCGGGCCTGGAGAAAGAAAGTACGGTCCCCCGGCTCGCCCACCGTCCCGGCGACGAACCGCTCCGGCGGCTCGAAGGCATGTACTTGGTGGGTCATACCGACAACCCTAGCCATCCGTGCCGGTAACCGCGCGGGTCACCATCGCGGGTTCGCCGAGGGCGCAACGACCCCTACCCTGCGGCTAACCACCGGTCACGGAGCGTCGTCAGACGGCGCCGCCTCCCGAACCCCCGCCGACGGCGGCGTCGCTCTCCACCCGCTTGGGGGGTACGACGGACGCCAGGTCACCGGTCTCGTTGAGGCGCACCAAAAACGGGCGAGTCGGGGTGTACCGGATCGCGGTGATGGACGCCGGATCGGCCACGATCCGCTGGAACTGGTCCAGGTGCAGGCCCAGCGCGTCGGCCGCGATGGCCTTGATCACATCGCCGTGGCTGCACGCCACCCAGACCGCCTCGGCACCGTGCTCGGCGGTGATCCTGGCGTCCCAGTCCCGGATCGCCTTGATCGCCCGCGCGGACATGTCGGCCATCGCCTCGCCGTTCGGGAAGACGACGGCGCTGGGGTGCTGCTGGACGACCGGCCAGAGCGGATCCTTGGACAGCTCCTTCAGCGGCTGCCCTTCCCAGTCGCCGTACCCGCACTCGATCAGGCCGTCCTCGACCTCGACGGCGACGTCGGGCAGCGCGATCGACAGGGTCTGCCGGCAGCGGATCAGCGGGCTGCTGACCACGGCGGCCAGCGGCAGTTTCCGCAGTCGTTCACCGACCCGGGCAGCCTGGTCACGCCCGGTGTCGTCGAGTTCGACGGGTTGCCGGCCGGCGAGCCCGCCGGACGCGTTCGCGGTGGTCCGGCCGTGCCGGAGCAACAGGACGGTCGCCATCAGAGACCCGACTCCGCGAAGGCCTCGGCGACCACGCGCAGCGTCTCGATGCCCGACTCGCGGTCGCCGACATAGGGGCTGATCGAGAGGGTGCCGACGCCCGCGGCCGCGTACTCCTGAAGGCGTTTTTTGATCTGGGTCTTGGTGCCGAGGATCGAGGTGCGTTCGATGAACTCCTGCGGCACGGCGGCGGCGGCCTCGGCGACCTGCTTGCTCAGGTAGAGGTCCTGGACCAGCTTCGCCTCCTTCTCGTAACCCATCCGGACGGCGAGCTGGTTGTAGAAGTTCTGCTCCCGGCTGCCCATGCCGCCGATGTAGAGGGCGGCGTACCAGCGGATGACGTCGGCGCAGGCGCTCAGGTCTTCGCCGAGGACGACGGGCACGGTCGGCGCGATGTCGAAGCCGGTCATGTCACGACCAGCTTTCTCTCGGCCCCGAGCGATATGTCCGACATAATCGGCAACCGCGTCCGGGGCGAAGAAGATCGCCAGCCAGCCGTCCGCGATCTCGCCCGCGAGCTCCAGGTTCTTCGGCCCGACGGCGGCCAGGTAGATCGGGATGTCCGGCCGCAGCGGGTGGAACCCCAGCTTGATCGCCTTGCCGGCGCCGTCCGGCAGCGGCAGCGTGTAGTGGTCGCCGGCATAGGCGACCCGCTCCCGGGCGAGAGCCAGCTTCACGATGTCCACATATTCCCGGGTACGCGCGAGCGGCTTGGCGAACCGGACCCCGTGCCACCCCTCCGACACCTGCGGGCCGGAGACGCCGAGGCCGAGCCGGAACCGCCCGCCGGAGAGGGTGTCGATGGTGGCGGCCGTCATCGCGGTCATCGCCGGCGTCCGCGCCGGGATCTGCATGACGGCGGCGCCCAGATCGATGCGCTGCGTCTGCCCGGCCATCCAGGCGAGCATGCTGACGGTGTCCGAGCCGTACGCCTCGGCCGCCCACACCACGGCGTAACCGAGCCGGTCCGCCTCCTGCGCCATCGCGAGATGATCGGCGGGCGTACTCCACGCTGTCTGGTAACCGAGGTTGAGTCCGAGCCGCACGTGCCCTCCCGAGATCATGGTCCGTCACCGCAAAGCATATTTCCGTCCGGTAACCGACGCGCCGCGCGGGTACTTGAGCATTCCGCACAAGACCAGGTCTGAATAAGGTTCACTCATGCACCAGCGACCGCTCGGCCGAAGCGGGCTAGCGGTTTCGCGGCTCGCGCTCGGCACCATGACCTGGGGACGGGACACCGACCCCGATGACGCGGCCGCCCAGTTGAAGATCTTCCTGGAAACCGGCGGCACCCTGATCGACACCGCCGACGTGTACGGCGACGGCGACGCCGAGTCGGTGATCGGCTCACTGCTCGACCACCTCGTCCCCCGCGACGAGGTGGTGATCGCCACGAAGGCCGGTCTCACCCCGCGCGGTTACCGGCCGCGGGACGCATCGAGGGGCAACCTGCTGCGCTCGCTCGACGCGTCGCTGCGCCGGCTCGGGACCGATTACGTCGACCTGTGGCAGATACACGGGTACGACAACCACACCCCGTTCGAGGAGACCCTGGCCGCCCTGGACCACGCCGTGACCAGCGGCAAGGTGCGGTATGTCGGGGTGTCCAACTTCGCGGCCTGGCAGACCGCACGGGCGGCGACCTGGCAGTCGGCGTACCCGGGGCGCGCGCCGATCGTGGCCGCCCAGATGGAGTACTCGCTGCTGGAGCGCGGCATCGAGCGTGAGCTGCTGCCGGCCGCGTCGGCGCTCGGCTTCGGCGTGCTGGCCTGGTCGCCGCTGGGCCGGGGTGTGCTGACCGGCAAGTACCGCAACGGCCGCCCGCTCGACTCCCGGGCCGCCTCCGAGCACATGGCCCCGTTCGTGCAGACGTACCTGGAACCGCGCAGCTCCAGCATCGTGCAGGCCGTGGTGATAGCGGCCGGCGGCCTCGGCGTCTCACCGCTGGAGGTGGCGCTCGCCTGGATCCGGGACCGGCCCGGTGTGGCGTCGGCCATCCTCGGCGCCCGGACCGCCGGGCAGCTGCAGGGCGCGCTCCGCAGCGAGCAGCTGATCCTGCCGGCCGAGATCGCGATGGCGCTGGACGACGTCTCGGCCATCGACGTCGGTTACCCGGAGCGTGAGGGCACCGGTTACCCGCACGCCGACGAGTGACCGGTGGGCATCCTGCGCCGGACCGTGTTCCTGCTGCTCGGCGGGGTGCTGCTGCTGCCGTACGTGCTCGCCGCCGGCCTGCTGGGCCAGATGATCGCGGACAGCGAGCCGAACCGGGCCGGCGCGATCGCCATCACCCTGGTCACCGTGCTGGTGGCCGCGGTACCGCCGTTTCTCGGCGGCACCCGGGAGCTGGAGATCACCGCGGCCCGGGCACTGCTCGGCGTCGACCTGCCTGATCACGATCGGACTCGGCCGCCGGCGGTGGAGACCCGGCTGCGTACCGCGATCTGGTTCGCCCTGCACCTGCTCACCGGCGGGCTGATCGGCGCGGTCGCACTGATCGCGATCCCGGTGGCGCTGTTCGCGTTCACCGAGCGGATCGGGCTGACCGAGGGCGCGCTGACCGGTCTTGATCTCGGCCTGCTGGACAGCCGCGACCCCTGGTGGGCTCTCGCCGGCCTCCTGCTGCTGGTCGTCGCGGCCGGCGCCGCCGCGGGTCTGGGCCGGCTCGCCGCGACGATGGCGCCGGCGCTGCTCGGCCCGTCGCCGGCCCAGCGCGCCGCCGCCGAGCGGGATCGGGAACGCCGGCTGGCCGAGCGCAACCGCCTGGCCAGGGAATTGCACGACTCGGTCGGGCACGCGCTGACCGCGATGACCCTGCAGGCCGGTGCCGCGCGGGCGGTCTTCGACGCGGACCCGGCGTTCGCCCGGCAGGCGCTGGGCGCGATCGAGGAGACCGGGCGAGCTGCCGCCGAGGAGCTGGACACCGTGCTCGGCGTCCTCCGGGACGATCTCTCCGCGGACCGGCGGGCCGCGCCCACCCTGACCGATCTGGATCGGCTGCTCACCTCGTCGGTGCTGGCCGAGATCGGTCCGGTGGACGTGCCGGCAGCGGTCTCCCGGGAGGCGTTCCGGATCGTGCAGGAGTCGCTGACCAACGCGGCCCGGCACGGCTCCGGACCCGCCACGCTGCGCATCCGCCAGGACGAGGAGCTGACGATCACGGTGACCAACCCCATCAACACCCCGATCAAAACCGGCCATGGGTACGGGATAAGCGGCATGCGCGAGCGCCTCCGCCTGCTCGGCGGAGAGCTGTCCGCCGGCCCGGACGGCGACCAGTGGCGGGTCGAGGCCACACTCCCGATCGGCCCGGCATGATCGGCGTCCTGATCGCCGACGACGACGCCCTGGTCCGGGCCGGTCTGCGGGCCATCGTCGGCGCCGAACCCGATCTCACCGTCACCGGCGAGGTCACCGACGGCACCGAGGTGCTGCCGGCCGCCGTCCGGCTGCGCCCCGACGTCGTGCTGATGGACGTCCGGATGCCCCGGATGGACGGCATCCAGGCCACCCGGCTGCTGCTGGAACGCCTCACCCACCCGCCCCGGGTCCTGGTCGTGACGACGTTCGCCAACGACGAGTACGTCTACGAGGCGCTGCGGGCCGGCGCCAGCGGTTTCCTGCTGAAGCGCGCCCGGCCGGAACAGATCACCGAAGCGGTCCGCGTGGTGTCCCGGGGCGACTCGCTGCTCTTCCCGGCCGCGGTCCGCCGGCTGGCCGCCGCCTACGGCCCGCCGGACGGCCGGGTCGGCGGCGCGGAACTGACCGCCCGGGAGTCCGAGGTGCTGACGCTGATGGCCGACGGGCTGTCCAACGCCGAGATCGCCGGGCGGCTGGTGCTCGGCGTCGAGACGGTCAAGTCACACGTCGCGAACATCCTCGGCAAGCTCGGGGTGCGGGATCGGACTCAGGCGGTCGTTCTCGCGTACAAATCGGGGTTTGTCTCTCTCTAGAATCTCCCTCGCAGGAGGGGGACGCGCCCCTCG
Source organism: Actinoplanes lutulentus (assembly GCF_003259845.1). Classification (GTDB taxonomy): domain Bacteria; phylum Actinomycetota; class Actinomycetes; order Mycobacteriales; family Micromonosporaceae; genus Actinoplanes; species Actinoplanes lutulentus. The sequence continues at coordinate 625,455 of NZ_QLMJ01000002.1, read as the reverse complement.
GCCTGGGGATCCGCGCAGGTCGCGCAGCGACAAGCATCGACGTATGACCGATGTCAAAGAGAAGGCGGCGGCCGTCTGGGCCGCCGGATACGGTGCTCTCGCGGTGGTGTGGACGGTGACCGGGAGCGGTTTTCCCTACGGACCGGACGCGCCGCACAACACCGCCAGCCTGCTGCGCGCGCTCGATCCGGCGATCGGCGCACCGATCTTCGCGGTGGTGCTGCTGACCGCCGCGGCGGCCCTGGTCGCGATCGGCGCCGAGCGGCTGCCGGCGGTGCCGCGCCGGGTGCTGCTCGGATATCTGTGGCTGGTGGCGGCCGCGCTGCTGGTCCTGGTCCCGGACGTGCGGCTGCTGACCGTCGCCGGATATCTGCCGATGCTGATCGGCGGGCTGCCGTTCGGATGGCCGCCGATCGACTACGCCGAGATCTTCACCTGGACGCTCGCGAACGAGGTGCTCGCCGTCGCCGGTGGCCTGCTGATCGTCCGGGCGGTGCTGCGCCGGCAGCGGCGCGCGGCCGGGGCCTGCGAGGACTGTGGCCGGACCGAGTCCGGAACCGGCTGGACCACGCCGGCGTCGGCGACCCGCTGGGGCCGGATCGCGGTGTGGATCGCGGTGATCATCCCGAGCCTGTACGCCGTGGTCCGGCTGGCCTGGGCGGCCGGCATCCCACTCGGCATCGAGCGCGAGTTCCTGACCGAGATGCAGGAGACCGGTCTGGTCTGGGCCGGTGCCGGGCTGGGTACGTTCGCGCTGGCCGGCGCGGTGCTGACACTGGGACTCACGCAGCGCTGGGGTGAGCGGTTCCCGCGCTGGATGATCGGCCTGGCCGGCCGCGAGGTGCCGATCAGGCTGGCCACCGTCCCGGCGACGCTGGTGGCGCTCTTCGTGTTCTCCGGGTCGATCTCGCTGTACACCGCGGAGGGCTCGGAGATGCTGGTCCACGGCGGGCTGAACGCCGCGACCATCCCCGGGCTGCTGTGGCCGCTGTGGGGTGCGGCACTCGGCGCGGCGGCGTACGCCTATCACCTGCGCCGCCGCCCGCCGTGCCCGCGTTGTGGCCGCCCGGAGGGCGTGTCGGGGCTGGTGCAGGACTCGGCAGCTGACGCATATTAGTTCGATGGACTACGAATACGCGCCGCTCCGGCTGCCTTCGCATGTTGATCGTCTGACCGCCGCGGCGCAGCTCGCCATCCAGGCGGAGTTCTCCGGGTGGGAACTGGCCAAGGTCCAGCTCTTCGCCGACGGCACCCGCAAGGTGATGCTCCGCCGCCGCCGGGCGTCAACGCCCACCCCACAGCCCGGCCTCAGCTACTGAGGCCGGGCTGTCCGGTCGTACCACTCAGTGGTTATGACCCGCGTGGTCGTCCTCGTCGTCCGGGAGGAACGGGTGCTCGTCCAGGCGGCCGACCAGCTGGTCGCCGTCGACCGGGGCGAACGGGCCCGAACCGTCGGCGTCGTCGAACGCCTCGAGGTCCAGCGGCGCCGTCACCTCGGTGACCGTGAGCAGGCCGTCGAGCGGCTCCAGCTCCGGAACGTCCAGCGACGCGAGCGAACCGTCGCCGGCCTGGAGCAGCTCCAGCACGGCCTCGCCGACCGACTCGATCGGTCCGGCGTCCTCGTCCTCCGGCACCGAGCCGCGGCGGGCGGTCTCGGCCACCTTCAGCAGCGCGTCCACGCTCGGCACCCGGTAGTCACGACGCTGCCGCACCGAGATCACCTGGTCGTACGGGTCCTCGCCGGAGCCGTCAGCTCCCGCCCCGACCAGCCCGAACCGGTGGTCCGCCTCGTCCGGGTCGATCGACTCGACATCCCACGGCGTCACTTCACCGAACGCGTCGAGAAGTTTCTCGTCGTACGCGTACGACGCGTTGTTCAGGTGGACGTACGCCTGCCACACGTCGTCGTCGTCAATGCGGCCGGCCGCGGCCTTGACGGCCACGAGGTGCGCCCGGGCCGCCTCGATCACGGACTCCAGGGCGGCGTCGAGCTCCGCATTCTGGTCAGACATGGAAATTGGTTCCTTCCGGATTTCAGCTGTTTCGAAGCAGTCGGTCGAGAACGCGCACGCCGAACTTTAGCCCCTCGGTCGGAACCCGCTCGTCGATGCCGTGGAACAACGCACTGAAGTTGAGGTCCGGCGGCAGGCGCAGCGGCGCGAAGCCGAAACAGCGGATCCCGAGGGTGGCGAATGCCTTCGCGTCGGTGCCACCGGACATCAGGTACGGGACCGTACGCGCGCCCGGGTCCTCGGCCCGCAGAGCCGCGCCCATCGCATCGACCAGGTCGCCGTCGAAGCTGGTCTCGACCGCGGACTGCTGGTGGACGTGCTCGATCTCGACGTCCGGCCCGATGATGTCGCGCAGCTCGGCCAGGAACGAGTCGGCGTGCCCGGGCAGGGTCCGGCAGTCGATCGTGGCGGACGCCTTGCCGGGGATCACGTTGTCCTTGTAACCCGCTTCCAGGCGCGTCGGGTTGGCGGTGTTGCGGATGGTCGCGCCGATCAGGTTGGCGATCGGGCCGAGCTTCGAGATCGCCAGCTCCGGCTCGTCCGGATCCAGGTCGATCTGCAGCGCGTCGCTGACCTGCTCCAGGAACTGTCGCACGGTCGGCGTGACCACGGTCGGGAACCGGTGCCGCCCGACCCGGGCGACCGCCTCGGCGAGCGCGGTGACCGCGTTGTCGTCGTGGATGAACGAGCCGTGCCCGGGGCGGCCGTGCGCGTGCAGGCGCAGCCAGTCGAGGCCCTTCTCGGCGGTCTGCACGAGATAGAGGCGCAGATCGTCGTTGACCGTGTACGAGTACCCGCCGACCTCACCGATCGCCTCGGTCACCCCGTCGAACAGTCCCGCGTGGTTGCGCACCAGCCACTGCGACCCGTACTCCATGCCGGCCTCTTCGTCGGCCGTGTACGCCAGGACGATGTCCCTCGGCGGGGTGTAACCGACCCGCTTCCACTCCCGGACCACGGCCAGCACCATGGCGTCGAAGTCCTTCATGTCGACCGCGCCGCGGCCCCACAGGTATCCGTCCTTCTCCTCGCCGGAGAAGGGGTGCACCGACCACTCGCTCGGGTCGGCCGGCACCACGTCGAGGTGACCGTGCACCAGCAGCGCGCCACGCGACGGGTCCGCGCCCGGGATGCGGGCCACCAGGTTGGTCCGGGTCGGCGCGGACTCCAGGAGCGTGGTCTCGACACCCACTTCCTCCAGACGAGAGGCGACGTACTCGGCGGCGACCCGCTCGCCCACGGTGGTCCGCGGGTCCCCGGTGTTGGTGGTGTCGATGCGCAGCAGGTCACGGCAGAGGCCGACGACCTCGTCCACGGCGGTGGTGTCCATCCGCCCTTCTTACCAGCAAGGTGTAACAACGATCCCGATGGGGAACTCGACGGCCGTGTCTGAAGTCAATCTCCCCCCGCTCCCGCCGACCGGTGGCAAGACTCCCGGGCGGAGCATCGTCGATGTCGTGAACAAGCAACACCAGGAGCTGCTCGGCCTCATCGCGAAGATGGAGTCCGAGCCCGACAACCCCAAGGTGAAGAGTGTCCTGGTCGCGGTCGCGTCCCGGCACCTCTGCGCCGAGGAGCAGTACCTCTACCCGGCGATCCGCACCGCCGTGCCCGGCGGTGACGAGCTGGCCGACCGCGAGCTCGCCGAGGACCAGACGCTGATGCACCTGCTGAGTGGCGACGACATCAACGCCACGGCCGCGGCGATCCGCCGGCACGTGGCCGCCGACGCCGAGGAGCTGCTGCCGATGCTGTCGCAGATGGTCCCGTCCGAGGATCTGGTCCGGCTGGGCAACCGTCTGGAGACGGCCGAGGAGGCGGCACCGACCCGCCCGCACCCGGCGACCCCGTCGACGCCGCCGTGGAACAAGGTCGTCGACCCGCTCATCGGAGTGGTCGACAAAGCCCGCGATGCGGTCACTGGCCGTAAAACATATGTACGTGATCTGTAACTAAACCTAAGCGGCGGGCGATTCGCCCACCTTGTCCTGTTCGTTAATATGTTTGTCACGGGTTGCCGATCTTTCCAGCTCTCCCAGGACTAGCCGTGGATCCCATTCTGGTCCTAACGTCACGCTATGAACCTCGAGCTGCGGCACCTGAAGGTGGTCTGCGCCATCGCGGAGACCGGCAGCGTCACCAAGGCCGCGTCGCAGCTGGGCCTCGCCCAGCCGGCGCTCACCGCGCAACTGCAGCGCATCGAGCGGACGCTGGGTGGCCCGTTGTTCGACCGGGACCGTCGCGGCGCACGCCCGACCGCGCTGGGCGAGCTGGTGCTCTCCCGTGCCCGGGTGTTGTTGCCGGCTATGAAAGGCCTGCAGGACGAGGCCGCACGACTGGCAGCGGGTGGTCACGAAACGATGAGCCGCTATCGCATCGGCGCGATCGGCGGACCCGTCGTGGCCCACCTGCTGCACCGCCTCTCGGCCAACCAGCCGGATGCCCAGATCTCCACCCACGCGTCGTACTACGTCGACGAGCTGGCCACCATGGTCCTCGCCGGCAAGCTCGACTTCGCCCAGGTCGGTGTCTGCGGCGATGCCCTGCCCTCCGCCGAGTACGGCCTGGTCTGGCAGACCATCGCGGTCGACGCCGTCTGCGCGCTGCTGCCGGAAGACCACCCGCAGGCCAAGGAACCCGAAGTCGATCTCGCCGAGCTCTCCGAGGAGCAATGGGTCGCCGGCGCCGGTGACGGGTGCTTCGCCGACTGCTTCGCCGCGGCGTGCGCCCGCGCCGGTTTCGCACCGCGCAAGGTCCTGGAGACCGACCCCCGCGCCTGTGTCGACATGGTCGAGCTGGGCCTCGCGGTCGGCCTCTGCCAGCCGACGTTCCGCCCACCCGTCGGCCTGACGTCCCGCCCGTTCAAAGGCGCGCCCCTGCGCTGGCGCACGGCCGTCGGCTGGCACCCCGACTCCCCCGCCGCCCGCAGCGCCCCCAACCTGATGTACCTGGCCTATGAGGCGTACCAGGACGTCATCGCCCGCAACGAGGAATACGTCAGCTGGATGGCCGCCCACCCCGATCTCAGCGGCATCGGTGCGGTGCCCGCCCAGCTCGCCGCGGCCTGACGAAAAAAGGGGGGCCCCGGGGCCCCCCTTTTTTCTCATCTCTGCATCAGCGAGCCGAGACCGCCGACTCCACCTCGAAGGTCAGCTTGTCGTCGGCCACGTCGACACGGACCTTGCGGCCCGGGGCCAGATCCGCGGCGAGCAGCATCTTCGACAACCGGTTGTCCAGCTCACGCTGGATCGTGCGGCGCAGCGGGCGCGCGCCGAACTCCGGCTGGAACCCGCGCTCGGCCAGCCAGTCGACGGCCGCGTCGCTGATCTCCATCTGGACGTCCTGCGCGTGCAGCCGGCGGCGGGTCTCCCCCAGCATCATCTCGGTGATCTTGTGGAGCTGCTGGTTCTCCAGCTGCCGGAAGATGATGATCTCATCGATCCGGTTGATGAACTCGGGCCGCAGCGAGTCCTTGAGCCGGCGGTCCAGCCGGTCGCGGAGCTCGTCGTCGGCGGACCGGCCGTTGTCGGCCGCACCGAACCCGACGCTGCGGGACGAGCCGGTGATCAGATCCGAACCGAGGTTCGACGTCATGATCAGGACGGTGTTCTTGAAGCTGACCGTCCGGCCCTGGCTGTCGGTGAGCCGGCCGTCGTCGAGCACCTGCAACAGGATGTTGAAGACGTCCGGGTGGGCCTTCTCGATCTCGTCGAGCAGCACCACGCTGTACGGCCGCCGCCGCACCGCCTCGGTCAGCTGTCCCGCCTCGTCGTAACCGACGTAACCGGGAGGGGCGCCGACCAGCCGCGACACGGTGTGCCGCTCCTGGAACTCGCTCATGTCCAGCCGGATCATCTTGTCCGCCTCGCCGAACAGCGCCTCCGCGAGGGACCGCGCCAGCTCGGTCTTGCCGACGCCGGTCGGTCCGAGGAAGAGGAAGCTGCCGACCGGCCGGTCCTCGTCACCGAGTCCGGCCCGCGAGCGGCGTACCGCCTCGGCGACCGCCTCGACCGCGTCCTCCTGGCCGATGACGTGCTCGTGCAGGTGCTGCTCCAGCCGGAGCAGGCGGTCCCGCTCGGCCTCGGTGAGCTGCGCGACCGGCACGCCGGTGGAGCGCGACACCACCTCGGCGACGTCGTCCGGGGTCACCTGCGGGATGCCGTCCGGGCCGACACCGGCCGTGGCGATCTGCTCCTTCAGCGAGTTGATCTCGTCGCGGAGCTCGGAGGCCTTCTCGTACTTCTCGGCCGCGACGGCCTGGTCACGGTCGCGGGACAGCTCCTCGAGACGGCGCTCCCGCTCGCGCAGGCCGGCGTCCGGGGTCTTCACCCGCAGGCGTACCCGCGCGCCGGCCTGGTCGATCAGGTCGATCGCCTTGTCCGGCAGGAACCGGTCGGTGATGTACCGGTCGGAGAGCACCGCGGCGGCGTCCAGCGCCTCGTCGGTGATCCGGACCTGGTGGTGCGCCTCGTAGTTGTCCCGCAGCCCGCGCAGGATCGCCACGGTGTCCTCGACGGTCGGCTCGCCGACCAGGACCGGCTGGAACCGCCGGGCCAGGGCCGCGTCCTTCTCGATGTGCTTGCGGTACTCGTCGAGGGTGGTCGCGCCGATCACCCGGAGCTTGCCACGGGCGAGCGCCGGCTTGAGCATGTTGCTGGCGTCCATGCCGCCGCCCTCGCCGCCACCGCCACCGGCGCCGACCAGGGTGTGGATCTCGTCGAGGAAGACGATCAGCCCGTCGCCGGACGACTGGATCTCCTCGATCACCTTGCGCAGGCGCTCCTCGAAGTCACCCCGGTAACGGGTGCCCGCGACCAGGCCGGCCAGGTCGAGCTGGATCACCCGCTTGTCCTGCAGGGTCAGCGGGACGTCGCCGTCCACGATGCGCTGGGCGAGGCCCTCGACGATCGCGGTCTTGCCGACGCCGGCCTCACCGATCAGCACCGGGTTGTTCTTGGTACGCCGGGACAGGATCTCCACGGCCTGCTCGATCTCGTCGGCACGCCCGACCACGGGGTCGATCTCGCCGCGCCGGGCGGACTCGGTCAGGTCGACGCCGAACTGCTCCAGCGTCGGCGTGTTCGGGTTGCTCGGGTGCGGGTGGTGCCCACCGCCGCCCGAGCCCGGGGACGTCTCCGGGTGCGGCATGTTGCGCGGGTCGAGCCGGCCGGCGAGCAGCCGTCCCGCCGCGGAATCGGTGTTCAGGCCGAGCGCCATCAGGATGTGCTCCGGCCCGATGTACGAGGCGCCGACGGCCCGGGAGATCTGCAGGCTGTCCAGCAGCGCGCGCTTGGCGGCCGGGGTCAACGCGACCTGCTCGGGCGTCTCGCGGGTGGCGGCGCTCATGTCGGCGCGGCGGTTCGCGGCGGCGGTGCGGGCGACCTCGCTGTCGAGCTGGGCGTCGAGTTCGGCCAGCAGCGCGACCGGGTCGGTGCCGGCGCGGCGCACGGTCTGCTTCATCGGCTCCTGCTGGAGGACGGCCCAGAGCAGGTGGTCGGTGTCGAGGTCGGCCAGCGCGCGCTCGCCGCCGCACAGCTCGGCGGCCCGGCGCGCCGCGTCGGCGAGGACCTGCCGGGCGTCGTTGCTCATGTAACGCGCGATGTCGAAGCGCTGCGCGGGCCGGTGCGACTCGGCCGCTCCGAAGAAGCGCGCGAACAGGTCGTCCCAGTTGCCGGACCCAGCTGGTCCGAACGGTCCGATGCTCATCAGGGTCTCTTTCCTTCTGGTACCTCACTCAGGCGGATGTAGGCCTACCCGGCCCATCCAGGCAACTAACTGACGTTGCCGGGGATCACAGCGCTCTCACCGACCTCCTGATTCCCGTTCCGGCCAAAAAGTTGACTGACGTAGGCTCAACTCTATGAAGGCATCGGAGCCCGCCCCCAACGATCGCGGGTCCCTGACCCCAGCGTTCCAGGAGCCGGGCGCTCCGACACCGATATCCGGCGTTCCGCTGGTCAACGTCGCGCTGGTCATCGTCGACGGGGCGAATGTCGTCGGCTCGGTGCCGGACGGCTGGTGGCGCGATCGGGCGGGTGCCGCGGTCCGGCTCCGCGACAACCTCGCGGCGGTGCCCGCCGCGGGCCTGGACGGCGTCCCGGCCCCGGTCGAGGTGATCCTGGTCGTCGAGGGTCAGGCCCGGGACATCCCGCAAGCTCCCGGCGGCGTGCGCATCGAGCGCGCGTCGCGCTCCGGCGACGACAAGATCATTGACTTGGTACGCGCGGAACAGGGCCGCCGCGTCATCGTGATCACCGCCGACCGCGGCCTGCGGGAGCGGGCCGTGGCCCTGGGCGCCGAGACGAAGGGCCCGTCCGCGGTCCCCCGCTGATGGCCGTTGCACGCAACCGGGAGCCGCACTGCGCAGTCGATTGGTGACAGCGCGCGACCCGGTACCCCCGGGGCGGGAAAACCCGGGAAAGCGGCGCAGCGACACGCCAGGTGTGCGGGCCACCACCCCACCGAGGAGTGGATCTAGCCCTGACCGGGTAGGACCCCGATGTGGCGCCGCCTACGCCATGATCCACAATGGACACGGCGATCACCAGGGCGGATCGCTACTTTCGCACTGCGTCCACACCGAACCCCGGTAACCCCGGCCACTGCCAAATCAGGGCATCCGAGGACGGCCGGGCGGGAACCGGGCGGTAGGCTGCGACTGGAAGCAGAGTTTCGTAACAGGAGGCTGCAAAGCGTGGCCAGTGTCGCCGAAGTCAGATCCGCCGTGGACGCCGCACTTGAGCAGGTTCGCGAGGGGCAGGCGGCGATCGAGGCGGCTCGGCAACGACTCGGTGAGGCGCAGCAGAGCCTCGCGGCGGCCCTCGACGGCAGCGCGAGCGACCTGGTCGGAGCGGCGCACGCCTCCCTGTCGCAGGCCGACCAGCAGTTGGAAGAGTGCCTGGGCGCGACGCTGGTGGCGGTCGAGCAGGCGCAGACCTACACGGCGCAGCTCTGACGCGATGTCGTTGCTGCAGGAACTCGGCGCCCAGCTTCGCGCGACCTCCGACGAGCTACCCAGCGGACTGATCACCGCCGCGATGGAGCGGCTCCGCAACGCCACCGAGATCCTCAACTGGGTGCGCGAGCAGTCGGTCGACGATTTGGGCGTACCCGTGCTGGGAAATGCCACCGAGCATGCGGAACGCGCGGCAGCGGCCGTGCGTGTCGCGCAGGACGCGATCGAGGCCTACCTGGCGGCGGCCGGCCTGGCCGGGACGCCCGGTGCCGCGCCCGGGCAGGAGTGGCGGGCCGCGCTGAAACACGACGAGAGCCGCCAGGCGGAGAAGCCTCCCGCTGAGCGATCCGAGTCGCTGGGACCGTGGTGGCAGGCGCGGGTGGCCGAGCTGACCGGCGAGCCGGCCCCGGAGCGGCAAGAGGGACAGCAACCGGAGAAGACCGGCTCGTCCGAGCTGCTCAGGCGGGTCGCCGCCGGCGTGCGGGCCGGTGACCGCGCTCGTCTCGGGCGGGAACTGCACGCGGTGTCCGCGTCCACCGGGCTCGGCCTGGCCGCGCTGACACCGCAGGTGCTGCACCGCCTCGCCGGCGATCTGCTCGGTCACGAGCCGCGGCCGGAGGACGTTCCGCGGTTGCGCAGCGCCGCCGAGGCCCGGGTGAAGTCGCTGCTCCCGGGCACGTCCCCGGCGGTCCTGGAGACGCTGATCGGCCGGATCTGCCGGGCACCGATGAAGGAGCAGCAGCAACAGCCCGACCATCCCGCCGACAACGCGGTGACGGCGAGCGTTCTGACCGGCGTCCTGCTGGCCAGGCTCGGCCGTGACGCCGGGTCGCTGAACCCCGATGCGCCCGAGCCGGTACGCCCGAGGGCCGACTCCCAGGAGGACCGCTCATGAAAACGACCAAACGGTAGGAAATGTCGGAATCTACCAAGCAGCGCGTCATGGAGATCCGGGCCGGGCTCTCGCACGCGCTCGGCGCCGCACAGACCGCGCTGCAGCACGCACAGCAGGCGGCGGCCGCCGCGGACGAGCACCGGCGCCGGGTGACCGACGCGGTGACCGGCCGCCGGCGCAAGCTGTCCGCGGCACGTGACCAGCGGATCGCCGACATCGTCTCCTGGCACGACACCGAGCTGGCGGCCCTCGCCGGCGCGGCGGCGGCCGCGGCCGATCGGGCCGCGCCCGGTGCGGCCGGCGAGCCGTGGCACAGCTGGGAGGTGACCCCGCTGGCGAAAGCCGCCGAGCTGCGCGTCGGCCGGCTGCTGCTGCCGGAGGCGCCGCATCCGCACCCCGAGCGCACCCAGCGGGCCGAACCGAGCCCGTGGGCGACCGCGCCCGGCACACCCCGGGAACCCGCCGAGCCGCTGCCGGACGACGACCAGCCGGAGGTTCCGGCGCTGGTGCCGCTGCTCGACCACGGGCACGTCGTGGTCGGCGGCGACGACCGGCTCGCCGACGAACTGGTCGCGAGCCTGCTGCTGCGCGCGCTGGGCACCAGTGCGGCCGGCATGGTGCAGATCGTCGGGTACGACCCCGAGCACCTCGGCGGCGGACTGGCCGGTTTCGCACCCCTGGCCACCGCGGGCGTGCTCACCTTCGCCGGCCCGAGCGAGCTTCCCGCCCTGCTCGAGGACATGGTCGGCCACGTCCGCCGGATCAACGAGAAGGTCCTGGCCGGCGAGTACGCCTCACTGCGCGAACTGCACGCCGTCACCAAACGGCGCCCGGAGCCGTGGCGGGTGGCAGTGCTGCTGGGCGCGCCGGAGCTGTCCCGGCACGAGCGCAGCCAGCTGGACCGGTTGTTGCGTACCGGCGCGGCCTGCGGGGTGCACCTGGTCATCCACGGGCTGGCGGTGGAGCCCGGTCCCGGCATCGAGTTCGTGCACGCGGCGCCCGGCGACGACGCCCGGGTGGCCGGCGCCGGCGATCTTCCGGTCCGCCTGGACCCCGGCCCGCCGCCGGGTGTGCTGACCGCGACCTGCCGGCAGATCGCCGAGGCGGTGGCCGCCGGTCCGGCGCCGGTCGCGCTGGAGAGCCTGCTCCCGGAGGCCGGCCAGGAGTGGCAGGAGAGCGCGGCGGCCGCGCTGACCGCGCCGCTCGGCGACAGCCCGCAGGGCTCCACGGTCCGGGTGACGCTCAGCGACTACCCGCCGCACGCGCTGATCGCCGGCCCGTCCGGCACCGGCAAGACCAACTTCATCTACGCCTGGCTGGGCGCGCTCGCGGCCCGGTACTCCCCCGCCGAGCTGGCCTTCTATCTGCTCGACTTCAAGGAGGGTGTGTCGTTCGCCCGGTTCGCGCCGGGGCGGCGGGACCCGAGCTGGATGCCGCACGTCCGGCTGGTCGGTGTCAACGTCAACACCGACCGCGAGTTCGGCCTGGCGCTGCTGAGGTTCCTCGGCGGCGAGCTGCGCCGCCGGGCCGACGCCGCCAAGCAGCACGAGGTCACCAACCTGGCCGAGCTGCGCGCCGAGGACCCGGAAGGCTCCTGGCCGCGGATCGTCGCGGTGGTCGACGAGTTCCAGGTGCTGCTCTCCGGCCGGGACGCGGTGGCCGCCGAGGCCGTCGACCTGCTCGAGGACCTCGCCCGCCGGGGCCGGTCGCAGGGCATCCACCTGGTGCTCGCCAGCCAGGACGTCTCCGGCATCGAGGCGCTGTGGGGCCGGCCCGCCCTGGTCGCGCAGTTCTCGCTGCGGATCGCGCTGCCCAAGGCCCGCCGGGTGCTCGCCGAGCAGAACAACGCCGCCGACACGCTTCCTCGCTACCACGCCGTGGTCAACGCCGACTCCGGCGCGGCCTCGGCGAACCAGGTGGTCCGGGTGCCGGCGGCCGGTGACCGGGACCAGTGGAGCGCGCTGCAGCATCGGCTGTGGCGTAAACGGCCGGCCGAGCTGGGGCCGCCCCGGCTCTTCGACGGCGACGTGGTGCCGCGCCTGGCGGAGAGCCCGGACTTCCGGGCGCTGCGGCCGTCCGAGTCGCCGGCCGCGCCGATCGCCCTGCTCGGCGAGACCATCGACGTGACGGCACGCTCCGCGCGTACCGTGCTGCGCCGCGCGCCCGGCCGCAACCTGGCCGTGCTCGGCACCCGGGTCGACGAGGCGTGCGCGGTGCTCGCCACCGCGGCCCGCTCGCTCGCCGCGCAGTTCGAGCCGGACGGCGCCCGCTTCTCGGTGGTCTGCCTCGACCAGGACGCCCAGGCCGCCGCCGAGGCGCTGCACGCCCGGATCCCGGAGTGCGGCTGGTACGACAGCGAGAACGTCGACTGGCTGCTGGAGGACGCCGCCGCCGAGGCGACAGCGGCCTGGCCGGCCGATCGGCCGCACTTCATCCTGATCTACGCGGCCGACGCGCTGCCCGGTGGCAAGGCCGCCGCCGACCAGCTGCGGACCGTGCTGCGCCAGGGTCCGGAGCGACGGTTGCACGTGCTCGGCTGGTGGCGTGGCGCCGGCCTGCTGCGCGACTCGCTCGGCGGGCACGCGTCCCGGACCGATCCGATCGGCGCGTGGGTCGCCCTCGACGTGCACGGCAGCGAGCTCGCGCCGTTCTACCCGGGCGCCGGCGCTCCGAACTGGTACCCGCGGCCCTGGCGGGCCCTGCATTTCGACCGCTCGGTGCATCGTGGCGCCGAGGTCATCATCCCTTACGGAACCTCATGAGCGAATTGCAGCCGTCCGACTTCGAGCGGGCCGACTACCGTACCGTCCTGCGTCGTCTCACCACGCTGGACCAGCGCGCCGCGGCGCTGCGCGAGGAGGCCGAGCGGTGGCACGCCGAGCGCGCCACCGCGGCCTCCGACTCGGTCAAGGAAGCGGAGGACGAGGTACGCGTAGCGCGGCACGCCGTCCGCGAGGCGCAACGTGACCTGGAGACCGTCGACGCGCGGGCGGCCGGCCTCTGGTCGGAGTTCGTGCACCGGGTCGGCCCGGCCGCGGAACGGTTCGGGCGGACCCTGCCGCCGGCCAGCATCCCGCGCCAGCGCTCCGAACGCGGCGCCCAGGATTACCTGGACGAGGTGGAGACCCGGGTGAAGTACACGCCGCCGGCCCGGCCGCTCACCTTCGGGACCACGGTGCTCTTCGGCATCCTCGGGTTCGCGGGCGGGGTGCTCGGCGTCATCGGGAACACCGCTCTGCGGCAGACCGGCGAGGCCGCGGGCGGGGACTGGCACCAGGCCGCGCCGGTGGTGGCGCTGCTGGTGCTGCTCGCCTGCCCGGTGCTGGCCGTGGTCACCGCGAAACTGGTGGCCGATCGCCGCGGCGTCGGCCTGGACACGGCCGCGGTGGCGACGGTGCTGACGACCGGGCTGGTGACCGCCGGCCTGCTGTTCACGGCGGTCCAGTTCGCCCAGTCAGCCTGAGCCTGCCGGGACCACCAGCGCCTCTTTCAGCAGCCGGCGGGCCAGGACCAGGCGGTCGGCTGCCTCGCGCAGGGGCAGGCCGGCCACCGCGTGCGGGGTTCCGTCCAGAGCGGCCCGGACGGCCGGCTCGCACGATGCCGGGAACGTCAGCTCCCGGCCGGGAACCCGCAGCTCCACCCGGTCGTCCGGGACGGACGCCAGCCGCCATCGCAGGCCGGGCCGGACGATGATCTCATCGGAGCCGGCGAGGGCGTCGGCGAAGTCCAGCTGCGCCAGCGGGCTGATCGGCGCCGGGCGGGCGGCCGGCCAGACCCGGTCGCGGAGCCGCCCGGCCAGCGCGGCCGGGTCCGCCGAGCTCAGCCAGTCGCGCAGGGCGGCGACAGTGGCCGCCAGCTCCGGTTCGATCGCGTCCGGGTCGGCAACGTCCAGGCCGTACGGCAGGGTGGTGCGCAGCGTGGGATCGGCGGCGGCCAGGGTCAGGAGTTCCTCGACCAGGGCGTACCGGGTCAGGCCGCGGATCCCGGCGGTGAGATGCAGTGACCGGCCGCCCAGGGCGCGCGCCGAGTGCAGCCAGCCGCGCGGCAGGTAGAGCGCGTCACCGGGTTCGAGCACCACGTCGAGGGCCGGTTCGCCCTGCGCGGTCGCGGCCACCTCGTCGGCGCGGCCGCCCCACGGCTGCTTCTCCAGCGGGTCGGCCAGCACCGGCGGGTGCACGCACCAGCGTTTGACGCCGTCCACCTGGAGGACGAAGACGTCGTGGGTGTCGTAGTGGGTATGGAATCCCTGGCTGGCCGGCGGCGTCAGGTACGCGTTGACCTGCACCGGGCGGTTCAGTTCGGCGCCGAGCTCACCGGCGAAGGCGATCAGCGGCGGCCAGAGCCGGTGCAATCCTTGGAGCACCAGGGTGGCGCCATCCGCGTACAGACGCATGACGTCCTCGTCGCGGACCTGGTCGGTGATCTCCGCGCCCGCGCCGCCGCCTCCGGTGAACCGGCTCGCCGGCAGCACCTCCCCCTGGCGCGCCACCCGCAGGAACGGGGTACGCAGCCCGCGCCGGCTGAGCAGCTCGTCGACGTCCGCCGGGCCGAGCAGACCGGTGAAACCGCCCGGGCCGCCGAGGTCGGCGGCCCGGGACAGCAGTGGCTCACGGCCCCAGACGGCGCCGGCGAACGTGTCGCCGTCCAGGGCGACGACCCGGGAGAGTGCGGTCATCAAGAGGCGCTGCCGTCGGCGCCGCCGTCCCGCCCGCTGGGGTTCGCTCCCCCGTCGGCCGGGCCCTCGCCCGAGGCGCCGCCGTCCGCGCCGCCGTCATGCCCGGCCGGGTCGGCGCCGCCGTCGGCCGGGCCCTCGCCCGCGCCACCGTCCGCACCGCCGTCGCGGCCGGTCGGGTTGGCACCGCCGTCCGCCGGGCCTTCGCCGGCGAGGCCGTCCGGGTCCGAGCTGATGATCTCTTGATCGCTGAGTGCCATGATTCGCTCCTTATGCCAGATATGACCGATCAGCGGCATACCCGCGATGATCAGGTCTAATCCCGCCCGGAGGTGGCTCCTGAAATGAAACGACGGCCGTCGAAGTAAATACTTCGACAGCCGCCGGGGTGACGACGATCTCATTGACGAGTGCCCATTTCGGCGCGGCAATGACGATTTTCGAAATAGGTGGTCGTTGTTTTCCGGGTACCAACCGGCCTCAGCCGGGCCCCCGGAAAAACGTCAGCTCGCCCGGCGCTCGCGCACCGCCTTGCAATTCACGCACGTGGTCGCGGACGGGAAGACCTCGAGCCGCTCCACCGGGATCGGGTGGGAACAGCCCTCACAGTTGCCGTAACTGCCGGCGTCCAGCCGCTGCAGGGCGTGCTCCGCCTGCGTCCGCCGCTCCAGCAGGGTGCGCAGCAGCGAACTGGCCGCGTCGCGCTCGGCCGTCTTGGATCCACTGTCGGCCTGGTCGTCGCCGGCCGCGTCACCGATCTCCACAAGGCGGAGTCGATGGTTCTGCGCCGCGGCTTCCTCGTACTCGGCATTGAGTTCGTCGAACCGGCTGCGCAGGATCACCCGGATCTGCTCGGTCTCCTCGGACGAACGCGTCTTCACCGAGCCAGCGCCCTTACCCGCAACAATCGCTCCGTTGACGAGCATGCAGTCCCCCTGCCCTTCATTCAGCCCCAGCCGGTGGTATCTACCGCAGGTCATCCTCGTCCCGCGGACCGGCTCGGTGGAGCCGGACGATACCCACCGCCGGAGATCCCAAACGGGAGCCCCGCGAAAAAGTAACCGGAGCATAACTGTCAGTGGTTGAATCCGCCACGGACTCGGCACACGGGTCTTGTGCCGAGACTCACCTCTCGATCACGAGGGCGGGACGGCGGGGGTCGTCGAGGCGTACGACGACGTCGGCAAACGTCTCCGGGGCGACCTCGGCGGTGTACCGGTGCAGGGCCGGCAGGGTCCAGCGCTGCTCCTCGGCGGTGCGGCGCTCCAGGGCGGCCGGCGAGAGCTCAAGATGGACGGAGAAGTCGAACGGCAGGCCGGATCCGAGCAGCAGAGGGCCGCTGACCAGCACGATCGCGGTGCCGGCCAGCTCCTGGTACGCCTGGCGCGCGGCCCGGTCGGTGCTCGCGTCCCAGAGCCGGGTCACGATCCGGCCGGAGCCGTCCGCACCGGCCGGGACCAGGACTTCTCTCGTCAGGCCGGCCTCGTCGAACCAGCCGGCGTAGAACGAGTCCGGATTGGTCCGTCCGAACTCCAGACGCAGCGACGCGGGCCGCAGGAAGTCGCCGGTGTCCACCCGGACGGCCGGGCGGCCGCGGAGCCGCAGCGGGCCGACCAGGGCGTCGGCGAGACGCGCCGGATCGGCGGCGCCGGGGCCGTCGACGGCCACCCGCACCCGGCTGTCGGATTCCCGACTCGTGATCTGGTCAGCGAGACCCTCGACCAGGTTCTCGAAAGTGACGGGAACGACGCGCATTCGTCCATGATCCTCGCTCGCGGCAAGCTTGGCGAAAGCGCGTGATCACCCGTCAGTCGTGCGGCATGATCTCGATGCGGGCGTCGTCGGCCAGCCGGTAACCGACCCCGTACACCGTCGTGATCGCCGGTACGCTCGCGCCGAGCTTGAGGCGCAGCCGGCGTACGTGCACGTCCACGGTGCGCTCTCCGGCCCTCTCGTACCCCCAGACGGCGGCGAGCAGCTGCGCCCGGGAGAAGACCCGGCGGGGCCGCTCGGCGAGGTACAGCATCAGGTCGAACTCGAGCCGGGTGAGCGGCAGCGCCTCACCGTCCAGCAGCGCCTGCCGGGACCCGGTGAGCAGACGCACCTCAGGCCCCTCGGCGAGAGGCTGATCGGCGGGCACGGCCGGTTCCACGGTGACCGTGCCGCGGCTCAGCTCCACCAGCTCACGGACCGCGGTGAGCAGTTTGTGTGCCTGCGGCGAAACGGCGTCCCCGGTGAGCGGAATGGCCAAGGTCACGGTGAGCGCAGGCTCGGCGGTACGACGGGCGGATCCACGGCCCGGTCCGGCAGAACGGCGATCGGCACGCGGCGACAATGCGCTGCCCGGCATTGATATGGCCCCCAGAATTTGTTGCGGCAAGCGAATACAACCGATCACTGTGCGTAAAGCGGGGACGATATTTCCTGCCCGCACGTTCACGGGTCAAGTCGCCAACCACAGTGTGGGAAAGACGTTCCACATTGTTCATCGTCTCCGAAACGTATTCCGGGAACGGTTTCTGTCAGCCTCATTAAAGATTGCCGAACGGAACAAACGCAGAAGGGCTTTCTCCCAGTCGGGAGAAAGCCCTTCGGAACAGCCACGGACAGCCGCGGATCAGCCGCCGGAGGTGAGGCGGCGGCCGACGGCCGCGATCAGCCGGTCCAGCTCGGAGCCGAACGGGTTGTCGTGCACGAGGTACGTCCACGTGGCGCTGGGCCGGACGATCTCGGCGCGCTCGGGCTGCCAGCCGTCGGTCAGGTCGACCTCGTCGAACGTCTCGATGGTCCGCGACTCGACCTTGGTGAGCAACTCCTGGAAGGCCGGCACGGCGGCCCGGTGGAACTCGTCCAGCGGGTCCAGCTTGCCGAGCGCCCGCAGGTGCACACCCTCGCGAACCTCGGAGAGGAACGCCAGGTGGTCCACCCAGAGCCGGTCCAGGTGGAAGAGAGCGATCGCCCGGGCCGCGTCGGAGAGGACGTCCTCGTCGATCTCCTTGGCCTTCTCCGGCGTCCGCTCCAGCAGCATGATCGCGGCGACCTCGGAGGTGAGCAGCCGCTCACGACGCTCGGCCAGCAGCAGACGCTGCTGCTCGATCACGACGCTGTACCGCCAGGTGTTGCGGTGGATCTCGTAGTTCACACCCTCGGCGACCCGCTGGGCGTGCTCGACCGCGTAGTCCACCTGCGGGTCGTGCACCACGCCGTCCATGTCCATCCGCGGCGAGGCGGGCAGGATGTCGCCGGCGTGCCGGAAGACCAGCTCGTCCTCGAGGCTCACGAAGAAGACCGAGGCGCCCGGGTCGCCCTGCCGGCCGGCCCGGCCACGGAGCTGGTCGTCGACGCGGCGGCTGTCGTGCCGGCCGGAGCCGATCACGTAGAGACCACCGAGCTCGACCACCCGCTCACGGTCCGCCTCGTCGCTGCCGCCGAGGCGGATGTCGACACCACGACCGGCCATCTGGGTGGAGACGGTGACCGCGCCGAGCGCGCCGGCCTCCGCGATGATCGCGGCTTCCTCGGCGTCGTTCTTCGCGTTCAGCACGCTGCTCGGCACGCCGGCGTCGGCCAGCTGCTGGGCGAGCCGCTCGGAGGCCTTCACGTCGAGGGTGCCGATCAGTACCGGCCGGCCCTTCTCGTGGGCCAGCTTGATCTCCTCGACCAGGGCCTCGTCGCGCATGTCGTGCGCCGAGTAGATCCGGTCCGGGTCGTCCTCGCGGATGTTCGGGGTGTTCGGCGGGATCACCGCCACCTCGAGCTTGAAGTACTCGCGCAGCTGCTCGCCGACGTGCACCGCGGTCGCGGTCATGCCGCAGACCGTCTTGTAGAGCGCGATGAAGGCCTGCACCGTGATGGTGTCCAGAACCTCGCCCTCGGCGGTCGCGGACAGGCCCTCTTTCGCCTCGACGGCCGCCTGGAGGCCGTCCGGCCAGCGGCGGCGCTGAGCGACCCGGCCGCGCATCTCGTCGATCAGCTCGACGCTGCCGTTGCGGACGATGTAGTCGACGTCGCGGCGCAGCAGGGCGTGCGCGTGCAGCGCCACGTTGAGCGCGGAGAGGTGGGCGACCTGCTCGTCGGCGTACAGGTCGACGTCGCCGAGCTCGGACTCCAGGTGCTTGAGGCCGTCGTCGGTGAACGCGACGCTGCGGCCGTCCTCGGCCACCTCGTAGTGCTTGTCCTTGCGCAGCTCACGCACCAGCGTGGCGGCCTCGTGCACCGGGTCGCTCTCGGTCGCGACGCTACCGGCGAGCACCATCGGCACCCGGGCCTCGTCGATCAGGATCGAGTCGGCCTCGTCGACGATGCCGGTCGCCAGCTCGCGCTGCACCCGGTCGGCCACGTCGGTGACCAGCTGGTCGCGCAGGTAGTCGAAGCCGGCTTCGCTGACCGAGACGTAGGTGACGTCGGCGAGGTACGCCTCGCGGCGCTCCTCCGGCGTCATCGCCTCGGTCACCCAGGCGACGTTGAGCCCGAGGAGCTCGTAGATCGGCTCCATCCAGGTGGCGTCACGCTTGGCGAGGTAGTCGTTGACGGTCAGCACGTGCACCGGGCCGTGCCCGAGACGCGTGTGGCCGTACGCGGCGAGTGTCGCGGTGAGCGTCTTGCCCTCACCGGTGGCCATCTCGACGACCCGGCCGTCGAGCAGCGCCATGGCGCCGAGGAGCTGAACGTCGTACGGCCTCTGGCTGATGGCGCGGCGGGACGCCTCACGGCCGATCGCGCAGAGCTCGACGTAATCGGTCGCCTCCCGCGCGGCCTCGGTCAGCGCCGCGTCATCCAGCTCTTTCAGCGCTTCCTCACGCGCTTCGATCGCACCGAGCCGCTTCGACAACGGCCCCAGGTCCACCGTCGTACCCGGACGCTGCAGAAACTTTCGGAAACGGTTCTTGAACCGCTGCGACACACCCATGGCGGGCAACGGTACTTTATTTTCCCCGGTCTCAGGCCACGGACCTCCGCCCGTTGCTCAGAACGAGAGCACCACCTGCGTCTCCTGACGCTTGCGCCCGGCCAGTTCGGTGAGCACTTCCGGACCTTCGGCGAACGGCACCACGGCGGTGACCAGGTGTTTCCGGATCGCGTCACCGTCGGACCGAAGAAGATCGAGGGTGGCGGCGGAGAGCCGTTCCCGATCCCAGGAGTGCGCCAATCCGCGCGGAACCCTGCCGATCTGCGCACAGCGGACACCCAGCCCGTTGTGGTGGAATTCCTCGCCGAGCCGGACCTCGTCCGCGCCGCCCGGATAGAAAGCCAGGTCGATCACCGTCGCCTGCGGGCGGAGCAGCCGCAACGCGAGGTGCAGCGCTGCCGCCTGCCCACGACACTGGAAGACCACGTCGGCGCCGCGGTCGCCGTCGGCGTGCCGCCAGAGGGTCTTCAGGATCACCGCCGGGTCGTCCGCGTCCGCCGAGCTGTCCAGCGTCGCCAGGCCCAGGGCCTCGGCGACCGCGCGCCGCGCCGGGGTCGGATCCAGGACCACCACCGAGGCGGCGCCGTGCGCGCGGGCGAGCAGCGCGGTCAGCACACCGACGACACCGGCGCCGACGACCGCGACCCGGGCGCCCAGCACCCCGTCACCGAGCGAGCGCACCGATGGGCCGAATCGGTCAGCGGCCGCGTGCAGCAGACCGTTCGCGCAGATCGGGCCCATGTGCGCGGCGTAGATGCCGAGCAGCGGGTCCAGGCCGTCCGGCAGCACCACGACCCGGTCGCGCAGCGGATGCCCGGTGTACCCGGTGCGATGGCCGTAGGTCATCGCCACCACGGTCCCGTCGCGGTAGGCCGGCGTGCGGCTGTCCTCGACCCGGGCCACCTCCATGTAGCCCAGCCGGTTCACCGGATAGGCCTGCTCGGGTGGCGCGCCGAAGAGTCCGAGCGCGGTGTCGAAACCGGCGTGCAGCGCGGGGTTGGTGCCTTTCAGAAAGGTCAGTTCGGTGCCGGCCGAGATGCCGCTGAACAGCGTCCGGGCCCGGAAGCCGCCCTCCGGTACCGGTTCGCTCGCCACCTCGGCGATCTCCACCGTGCCGGGCGCGGTGACGACGAGATTCTTGTCAGGATTCTGGTCAGGCACGCGCGGCCTCCGTGCGGCTCACGCTGATCGGGCGGCCGGCGGCCACCGACGCGCTCACTGCCAGAGCCACATCATGGGTACGCGTGGCCTCCGCGTACGGCACCCGGATGTCGTCCTGCTCGCCCCGGACGGCGGCCACGAACGCCCGGTCGACGGCGTGGTGGGCGATCACCGGGTCACAGTCGATCACCTCGGTGCCCGAGCCGTCCCGGATCACCAGCTCGGTTTCGGTCAGTGCCAGGGCCAGGCCGTCGGCGTACACCTCCAGGCCGGCCCGCTGCTTCCAGCCGAGCACGCAGGTCGCCGCGAGGGTGCCGACCGCACCGGAGGCGAACCGCAGCACCGCCGTGGTGGCCCCGTCGACATCCGCCCCGGGTGTGGCCGGCGCCTCCGGCGGCGTCCCGTTCCCGTACGCGAAAACCTCGTCCACCTCCCCGCCGAGGTGCCGGGCCAGGTCGATGACGTGTGCCGCCTGCTCGACGACGGGCCCGCCGGACCGGTCGGCCCGCGCCCACCAGGAGACCGGCGGCACCTTGTCGAGCCAGGCGCCGCTGATCAGCCGGATCGGACGTCCGCCGAGCAGTTCGCGGGCTCGTTCGACCACCGGCAGATATCGCCAATGGTGACCAACAGCAGTTGTCAAATCACGCTCGGCAATCAACGCAGCGATTTCGTGAGCGATTTCACTATTGATCGAAATGGGCTTTTCCACGAACATCGGCAGCCCGGCCGCGATCACCGCCCGTTCCGCGTCGCCGTGCGCAAACGGCGGAACGCAGACGTAAACGGCGTCCAGACCGGAATCGATCAGGGCCTCGACGGTCGGGAACACCCGTGCGCCATGGTCGCCGGCCAGTCGCGCCGCCGCCTCCGGCAGCACGTCGGTCACGCCGGTGACCTGCGCGTCCGTGTTCTCGGAGAGGACTCGTGCATGACGCGCCGCCACGCCGCCCGCACCGATGATGCCGATCCTGGTTCTTGCCACGTGCTCTCCGTCCACCCGCTCGGTCGATTCGCAGCGATGGATTACCAGCGGACGCGATCCCAAACCATCCATAAGGGAGGACACCTACCCGCATTCAATCTGTAACCATCCAGAAAGATTGACAAAGCCACATCCCGGGAAAGGCCTGCGGCGCCAGAAGATCGCGAGCTTGGGGGAAAGCTGATGTGGCAGGCGAATGACACAGCCTCACCGATCGTCGAGGCGTGGACGACGTACCGGACCGGGCGGGCTTCCCAGTGGACGCCGGAGCAGCTGCTCGCGGCGAAGGGCGGTACCGGGGTCAGTGTGGTGATCCCGGCCCGCAACGAACAGGCCACCATCGGCGCGATCGTGTCCACGATCCGCCGGGAGCTGGTCGAGCGGATACCGCTGGTCGACGAGATCGTCGTGGTCGACTCCCGGTCCACCGATGCGACCGCGATGGTCGCCCGCCGGGCCGGCGCCCGGGTGGTCAGCCAGGACCGGCTCACCCGCGGGCTGCCCCGGATGGAGGGCAAGGGCGACGCGCTCTGGGCCGGGCTCGCGGCCAGCACCGGCGACGTCGTCGCGTTCGTCGACGGCGACCTGCGGGAGTTCTCCGCGCACTTCGTCACCGGGCTGCTCGGCCCGCTGCTGACCGACACCACCGTTGATTTCGTCAAGGGCTTCTACCACCGGCCGCTGATCGGGACGGCAGGTGTCGAGACCGACGGCGGCGGCCGGGTCACCGAGCTTGCGGCACGGCCCCTGCTCAACCTGTTCTTCCCGGAGCTGTCCGGATTCGTTCAGCCGCTCGCCGGCGAGTACGCCGGCCGCCGCCGCACCCTGGAGCGCATCCCGTTCGTCTCCGGGTACGGCGTCGAGGTCGGCATGCTGATCGACCTCGTCGACCTGGTCGGGCTGGACGCCCTGGCCCAGGTGGACCTCGGCGAGCGCAAGCACCGCCACCAGGGCACCGAGGCGCTCGGCCGGATGGCCGCGCAGATCATGGTGACCGCCTGGTCCCGGATGCACCGGCGCGGCCTGGTCGGCGACTCGCTGCCGCCGTCCACCCTGCTCACCCAGTTCCGCCGGGGCGGCGACGACGCGCTGCCCAATCTGGACCGGCAGATCGCGATCACCGAGACCGGCGTGACCGAGCGGCCGCCGCTCATCTCGCTCGACCTGCCCGCGCTCAACCGGGCGGTCGCCGCGTGAAGGTCCTGATGAACGCCGGCCCATGGCTGCCGGTGCCACCGGCCGGGTACGGCGGCATCGAGAACATCGTCGCCGCGCTCGTGCCGGAGCTGCGGCGCCTCGGCGTCGAGGTGGTCCTCGCCAGCGTCGGCGAGAGCACCATCGAGACGGAGGAGCGGATCTCGGTCTTCGAGAAAGGCCAGTTCGCGGCGATCCAGCGGCCGTACAACCAGGCCGTCGGCGTGGTGCAGGCCCACCAGCACGCCGTGGTGCGGGCGCTGCGCGGCCGCGACGACATCGATCTGATCCACGACCACGTCGAGGCGGCCGGCCTGGTCACCCTCGCCACGCTCGGCGCCGACGCGCCACCCGGCCTGCAGACCCTGCACTGGGACCTGCACAAGCACCCCGAGCTCTACTCCCGCTTCGACGGCGGTGGCCGGGTACACGTCAACGGCGTCTCCGCCGCCCAGCTGGCCCGCGCCCCGCAGGCCCTGCGGGACCACGCGATCGGGCACGTCCACCTCGCCACGCCGCTGGCCGCCGAGCCGCCGATCGACGTGGCCAAGGACGAGTACGCGCTGGTCCTCGGCCGGATCAACCCGGGCAAGGGACAGGATCTGGCGGCCCGTCTCGCCCACCGGCACGGGTTCGACCTGGTGCTGGCGGGGCCGGTTGGCCCGTACCAAAGCCCCGAAGAGCTCGCCGCCGCGGAGAGTGACCCGGCCGCGGCGCTCAACCCCGACGTGCGTTTCTGGCGCGACGAGGTCGCGCCGCACGTCGACGGGGTACGCGTGCGGTGGGCCGGAACGGTGACCGGACGCGAGCGTGACCTGCTGGTGGCCCGCGCTCGCGTGGCGCTGTTCCCGCTGCGCTGGGAGGAACCGGGCGGCACCGCCGTGGTCGAGTCGCTCGCGCTGGGCACCCCGGTCGTCGGGATCGCCCGCGGCTGTCTGCCCGAGCTGATCGAACACGGCCGGACCGGTCTGCTCACCAGCTCCGAGGAGGACCTCGGTGAACTGGTCGGCAAGGCCGTCGCGATCGATCCGCGTGCCTGCCGGGCCGAGGCGGAGCGCCGATTCACTCCCGCGGTGATGGCCGAGGCCTACCTGGCGCTCTACGAACAGATCCGGAACCCGGCCTGACGTTTGCCGGGCCGATAGCGAGGGCACCCCCTGCACGACGTAGGTGAAGGGAGGCGGGACCCGATGCCCAGCCAGCTCGTCTGCCGGCCGGAACGGGACCTGCCGGTGGGTGTCCTCACGATCAGCGGCACCCTCGACCGGTTCACCGGCGAAGCCCTCGGCGCCGCGGTGCGCCGGAGTCTGTCCGTGCTTCCGAGCAGGCTGCTGCTCGACGTCGGGCGGCTTCATATCGCCGACCCGCTCGCGCTCACCACGCTCGGCGCCGTCGTCTGCCAGACCGCGGAATTCCCGGCGGTGCCGATCGTGGTGTGCGGCGCCGGCCGGGCGACCCGTGACGCCCTGGCGTCCGCGCCCGACTGTCTCGGGCTGCGGATGGCCGACGACTGCGCCACGGCGCTCGCCGAGGCGGACGCCCAGCCCGCCCAGAACGCCATCCGGGTCCGGCTGCGGCCGGTGCCGGAAGCCTGCCGCCAGGTCCGCAACCTCGTCGACCAGGCCTGCGCCGGATGGCAGCGGCCCGACGCGGCGGCGACCGCGGCCCTGGTCGCCACCGAACTCGTCGCGAACGTGGTCCGGCACGCGCACACCACCATGCGGTTCACCCTCGGCCTGCGCGACGGCCGGATAATCATGGCGGTACGCGACGGCAGCCTCCTGATGCCCCGGACCCTCGACCCGTCGATCACCGACGCGGGCGGGCGCGGCCTGCGCCTGGTCCGCGACCTGACCGACGCCTGGGGTGTCCTCCCGGTGAGCGACGGCAAGGTCGTGTGGACACAGCTCGTCTGACCGGCACTATCGTCGAGATGGGTACTGCCTGACGTTTTCACCGGCCCGGCGTTTTGGTCCGCGTCGCCGGGGGTACCCGGGCATCCTCGGAAGGCGGAGGCATGACGGTCCAGTGCGAGGTTCGAGCCGACGGCGCACGCCTGGTCGTGTCCACCAGCGGACGGCTCCAGCTCGCCGACGTCGTACCGCTGCGGGATCGGCTGCTCAAGTGCCTGGCCGAGCAGCCCGACGCGCTTCTCATCGACCTGGCCGGCCTCGAGGTCGACCAGCCTCCGGCCCTCGACGCCTTCACCGTGGTGCTGCGCCAGGCCGCCCGCTGGCCGGGCACGCCGGTGCTGCTCTGCTCCCCCGCCGGGAACACCCGGCAGCACCTGCTCCAGCTGCCGCTCTTCGACGACCTGGCCGCGGCGTACGCGCACCTCGGCGACGACCACCGCGCCATACCGCTGATCAGCGAGGACCTGCTGCCGGTGAGCGGTGCCACCCGGCACGCCCGGGACGTCGCTACCGAGGCCTGCCTGCTCTGGGAACTGCCGGACCTGGTCGCCCCGGCCAGCCTGATCGTCACCGAGCTGGTCGCGAACGTGATCGACCACGCGCACACCATGATGTCGTTGCGAATATCGCTGCGGTCCAAGCACCTGCACCTGGCGGTCCGCGACGGCACACCGCGGCCACCGGAGCCAGGTGGTCCGGACGAGCCCGCGTCGGCCGCCGGCCGTGGGCTGCTGCTCGTCAGCTCGGTCGCCGACACCTGGGGATGGCTGCCGTCCGAGGGCGGCAAGGTCGTCTGGGCCTCACTGCTCCGGCCCTGATCGCTGTCGCGTTCTTTCTTCCTTTTTCGCCGGCTCCGCCGGGCTCAGACCCGGTCGCTCGCTCGCCGCAGGACGTTCTCCAGGCCCGAGACCGCGAGGGTACGCGCGACGTACTGCTGCGCGCCGCTCACCGCGATGTCCACACTCGCCGCACCGGCTGCCTGCACGGCGTCGACCAGCACCGCGACACCGGCCGCGTCGACCAGCGGGACGCCCGCGAAGTCGACAACGACCGCGCTCGCGCCCGAGCCGGTCGCGTGGCGCAGCGCCGTCCGCAGCCGCTCGGCGTTGTCCCGGTCCACCTCGCCGCGGACCCGCACCACCATCGTGGCGCCGTCCTTGTCGACAGTCACCTGCATGCCGTGCGGCGCCGCCCGGGGTTCGCCACCGTCCCAGCGCGGCGGTGTGTCACTGAGCATCGCCTCCCGCAGCCAGGACAGCGCCCGGCTCAGCAGCCGGGACACGTGCATCTGCGAGATGCCCAGCTCGGTGGCGATCTCGGCCTGGGTCCGGTTGCCGTAGAAGCGCATCGCCAGCATCCGGCGTTCCCGGGCCGGCACGCGAAGAAGCAGCTCCATCACGGTCAGCTTGTCGGTGACCGACTCCAGGTCACCGTCCAGGTCACCGATCAGGTCGCCGAACTCGGCCACACCGTCACCGGCGACCGGCGCGTTCAGCGACGCCGGCGAGTACCCGGCGGCCGACTCCACCGCGTCCAGCACTGCGGCCTCGCCTACCCCGAGGCGCTCGGCCAGCTCGGCGATCGTGGGCGTACGCGCCAGCACGCTGGTCAGCACCATCGAGGCGTGCCCCACTTCGAGGCTGAGATCCTGCACCCGGCGTGGTACGTGCACACCCCAGGTGCGGTCCCGGAAGTGCCGCTTCAACTCCCCGGAAATGGTGATCACCGCGTACGCCGTGAACGAGCCGCGCTCCGGGTCGTAGCGGTCGATCGCCTTCACGAGGCCGAGCCGGGCCACCTGCTCCAGGTCCTCGAGGTACTCACCCCGGTTCCGATAGCGGCGGGCGAGCCGGCCGGCGAACGGCAGGCAGTGCCGGATCAGGTCCTCACGCAGCGAATCCATCTGCGCGGGGCTGGCGGCGGCCCGGCGTTCCGCGTACTCGGCCGCGGCCACGTCGAGATCCTCGAACGCGGTGTCGGCAGACTCGCCGGCGGGGCGGCGCGCGGACATATCAGGCCTTTCCACAACCAGTACCAGGCAGGACGGCGTGACTCTGCTCTTGCGTGGCACGCTAGTGCCCGTTGAGTCAGGGACTCAAACAATCACCACCGGCCCCCCTTTCGGTATCTTCCCGGCGGCTCAGCCCTGCCGATTCCGGCGTCCCGGCAGCCCCGACGGCGCACTGGCCGGGTCGTCGAGAACGTCCGGGCCGGCCGATTCCGCCCGCGGCGCGGCCGGGGCTACCGGAGCAGGGGCGGGAGCTGCCGGAGCCGGCGCGGTGTTCTGCGGAACGCCGGCGACCGGCGCGTGCTGCCCGAGATCAGGCGCCTGGAGCGCCGGGTGACCGACCGGGTTGTGCTGCCCCATGTCCGGCGCCTGAAGCGACGGCCGCTTCCGAGCGGGCGCGGCGCCCGGCCCCGCGTTGGCGCCGGCCGGGCCGAGATTGGTGCCGGTGCCGGGCCCGGCGTTGGTTCCGGCGTTGGTTCCGGCTCCCGGACCCGCCGGTCCCAGGTTGGTGCCGGTGCCGGGTCCGGCGACGCTGGGGATGGCGTTCGGCCCGGGCTGGCTCTGACCCATGTCGGGGGCCTGAAGCGGCGGCCGCTTGGGCGCGGCCCCGGCCGGCGCGGCCCCGGCCGGCGCGGGCCTACCGGGCAAGCCGGAACCGCCGGGCGCTGCCGGAGCACCGGGCAGGCCTGAGCCGGCGGGCGAGGTCGGGGCGTTGAGCATTCCTGGGGCGGGTGGCATGCCCGGAGCCGGTGGCATGCCCGGGGCGCTCGGTGCGGAACCGGTCATCGGCGCGGGAGGCATTCCCGGCTGCGCGCCCGCATCGCCGGCCATCATCGCGGCGGAGGGCAGGTAGTTAGCCGGTTCGCCCGAGGTGGCGTCGCCGGAGAGGATGCCCCGGGGTTCGGCCGGGAGCCCCGGTCCCGGCGGGGTGCCGAGACCCGATCCCGGCAGGTTGCCGAGACCCGGTCCGGGTGGGGTGCCCTGCGGGCCGGCCGCCGGGCGCGCCGAGCGGGCGAAGCGCGGGGCGTCGAGCGGACTGTTCTGCTGGCTGTAAGCCGACGGCTGTCCCATCAGATCGTCCCGATCGCCGGCTGCGGCGTTCGAGAACGGCACGCCGGCCGCGGCGGCCGGCTGCCCGAGGGATGGCTGGCCGAGGGACGGCCCGGGGAACGGTTGGGCGGGGGCCGCGCCGAAGGACGGTTCGGCCAGAGGCTCCTCGGGGTCGGGGAGGCTCAGCGCGCTACCGAACGCGGGCCGCCCCGAAGGGATTTCCGCAGCGGGCTCGGCGGGCGAGCTCTCCGGGTCGGGCAGGGGCAGAGGTGGGGGCAGCGGCAGGCGCTGGGCCGGCTGGACCGCGGCGGGTTCTGACATGGGCTGAGCCCACGGCGGATCGGCCCGCGGCGCATCGGCCCGCGGAGGTTCGGCCCGCGGCAGCCCGGGGAACGCGCCCGCCGACGGCCCGTCCGGGGCCGGAGCGGGGTACGGCTTGTCCAGGGAGGGTGCCGGGCCCGGTGTGCCGGCCGAGAGTCCCGCGGCCGGCATCGGCGACGCGGCCGGCGGCATGGTCTGCGGAAGCGACAATCCCGACGCGAACGGCCCCGATGCGAACGACCCCGATGCGACTGGCCCAGATCCGACTGGCCCCGATGCGACTGGTCCGGATGCGAGGGGCTCTGGCTCGGCGGGGGCGAGCGGGAAGGGTGCCGGTGATCCGGGAGCGGGCGCGGGGCCCAGCACCGTGCCGGAAGGCTCGTCGCTGAGGGCTTGCGGGGCTCGGCTTGGCCCGTCGATCAGGGGCCATGGCAGGCGGGGACTGGAGCTTTCACTCGTACCCATGGGGCTGGAAGAAGGCGCTGCGGGCAGCGCGATGTCGCTCGCCGGAGCCTGCGCCCGCGGGGAGGCCGCGTCCGGTCCTGGGTTCCATGGCGGCGTCGCCGGATCCGGGACGGGCGGAACGATCCCGGCGGGCTCGGGCGAGGGCGGCCAGGTGAGGCCCGAAGGGGCGAGAGATTTGGGTGTTTCCGCGGCTGACGGCAGGGAAGGCGTCTGCGGGGTCCACGACGGCGGCTCCTGCGGGCCGGCGACCGCCCAGGGAGGCGTCTCGGCGGGCGGCTGTTGCTCGGTGGACGGGCTCCAGGCGGGGCGGCTCGCTGCCAGGAGGCCGGATGCCTCGGCCAGGCCGGCCGCTTCCATGACCTCGGCCGCGGACAGGGCGGTGCGGCACGGATGCCGTTCGCCGCAGACCTGGCACAGGATCGTCCCGGGGGCTGCCGCGTGCGCCTCGACCATCTCGCGCGCGGTGCGTGCCAGCACGCTTTCCGGCTTCACGTACGCGTTCGTCGACGCCACTGCACTCCGCCCCCCATCACGGGACGCGCCGGGTGCACGCGTTCCCCGGACCAGTTCACCCCGGCGGGGGTACCGCGAGGGCGGGTTTCCGCAGATCGGTGGGGAATTCGCGGCGAAGCGGCCGCGCCCGATGAGGAGTGGAGGTAAGCAGAGTTATTCACTCACGGTGCGCAAGCAAGTTCTCTCCGTAACATGAAGAAATATCCAGGAGGTGACCCCCCATGGACGACACCGACCTGCACCGTGAGCGAATCCTCCGGCATGTCAGTCCGATCATCACCGGCCGTTTCGTCGGCTTCCAGGCCTCGTACACCCGCGAGGTCCGCGTGGGCCGCGCCCTCGCGATGGCCGTGTTCTTCACGGCCGGGATCGCGCAGATGATCGGCTCGCTGCTGCGGATGAGGCCGGCCCGGCGCACCCTGAAAGAACTCCGGAAAGGCCCGGAGTTCCTGGTCACGCCGGTGCGCCTGCGTGACGACCTCGGGCAGACGTACGAGATCGAGATGCACGGTCAGCTGCCGCAGTCGGCGCTGCACCGCGGCGATCTGGTCCAGGTGCGTACCCAGCCGCAGGCCGACCCGACGCTGCCGGTGAAGCTGATGCAAGTGGTGAACCTGACCACGATGCAGCCACTCACGCCACGCATCCCGACGCGCTGGTCACACCTCGGCCCGGCCATGCTGCTCCAGGCCGCCGCCGGCTTGACGATCTTCGGAGTGGTCCTCGCCGCACTGCTCAGGTGAGAATTTCGCGCCGAGCGGGTAACGGTGGGCCCATGTCCTCGTCAATCTCTGCAGACACCTTGGCCATCTGGCGACAATGCCCGGCTCTCATGACGAGAACATCGATAGACAACCGTCATCATGAGGCCGAGGCCGACACCGTCATCGGCTGAAGGGTGGTGCGCTGTGGGCGAGAAAGTCGAACAGACCGAATTCTCCCGTGAGGACCGGACCCGCTACCGGCAGAAGATCCGCCGGAGTCTCGACGTGTTCGCGACGATGCTGCGCGAGGCGCGATTCGAGTTCGAACGGCCACTGACCGGAATGGAGATCGAGCTCAACCTCATCGACGACGATGCCGATCCGGCGATGCGCAACGCCGAGGTGCTCGGCGCGATCGCCGACCCGGATTTCCAGACCGAGCTGGGCCAGTTCAACATCGAGATCAACCTGCCGCCACGGCGGCTCGCCGGCGACGACTTCGCCGAGCTCGAACGCAGCCTGCGGGCCAGCCTCAACCAGGCGGAACGGCGTGCCCGCGCGGCCGGCGCGCACATGGTGACGATCGGGATCCTGCCCACCCTGCGGCGCGAGCACCTCACCGGCGAGGCGCTCACCGTGAACCCGCGGTACCAGCTGCTCAATGAGCAGATCTTCGCGGCCCGTGGCGAGGACCTGGACATCCGCATCGACGGTGTGGACCGGCTCGCGGTCACCACCGACACCATCGCGCCCGAGGCCGCGTGCACCAGCACCCAGCTGCATCTCCAGGTCAGCCCGGACCAGTTCGCGGCGTACTGGAACGCCTCGCAGGCGATCGCCGGCATCCAGCTGGCGCTCGGCGCGAACTCACCGCTGCTGCTGGGCCGCGAATTGTGGCGCGAGACCCGCATCCCTCTTTTCGAACAGGCCACCGACACCCGCTCGGAAGAAATTCAAGCCCAGGGGGTACGCCCACGGGTGTGGTTCGGCGAACGCTGGATCACCAGTGTCTTCGACCTGTTCGAGGAGAATGTCCGGTACTTCCCGGCGCTGCTGCCGATCTGCGACGTGGACGATCCGGCCGACATCCTGGAACGCGGCGAGATCCCGGCGCTCAGCGAGCTCCGGCTGCACAACGGCACCGTGTACCGGTGGAACCGGCCGATCTACGCGGTCGTCGACGGGCGGCCGCACCTGCGGGTGGAGAACCGGGTCCTGCCGGCCGGCCCGACCGTCGCCGACACGATGGCCAACGCGGCGTTCTACTACGGACTGACCCGATCGCTCGCCGAGGCGGACCGGCCGCTCTGGACCCAGATGAGCTTCCGCGCCGCCGAGGAGAACTTCCACAACTGCGCCCGGCACGGCATCGACGCCAGCGTTTTCTGGCCGGGCCACGGAACCCTGCCGGTGACCGAGCTGGTGCTGCGCCGGCTGCTGCCTCAGGCCGCCGAAGGACTGGACTCGTGGGGTGTCTCACCGGCACAGCGCGACCGGTTGCTCGGCATCATCGAACAGCGCTGCCTGCTGCATCGCAATGGCGCGTCGTGGCAGGTGGACACGCTGCACAGTCTCGAAGCGCAGGGGCAGGACCGGCAGCGATCCCTGCACGAGATGCTTCGCAGATACCTTCCGTTAATGCACGACAACATTCCCGTTCACGAATGGCCTGTCAGTTAACCAAAAGTTGGTCATAGGCAATTTGTGAATGCCCTATGGTGTCGCTGTGAATTCGCCCAATCCGCCATCCAGGACACGCCTGGCGACTCTCGACGGCCTGCGCATCTCCGCCGCCCTGATGGTGGCCCTCTACCACTACACCGCACACGAGACGGCGTCGACGCCGGTCTGGGGCGCGCCGCGCGACGTCGCGTTCCCCGGCGTCAGCGACGTCCTCAAATACGGCTGGCTCGGCGTCCAGCTGTTCTTCATGATCAGTGGTTTCGTGATCTGTATGAGCAGCTGGGGCCGGACGCCGGCCCAGTTCGCGTACTCACGGATCATGCGGCTCTTCCCGGCGTACTGGTTCGCCGTGCTGCTCACCACGACGGTGCTGTACCTGTGGCCGTTCCTGTGGAAGGCGCCGAGCCTCGACGCGGTGCTGACCAACCTGACGATGCTCAACACGCCGCTGAACGTGACCAGCATCGACGCCGTGTACTGGACCCTGTGGTCGGAGGCGCGGTTCTATCTGCTCTTCGCGGTCTGCCTTCTCTGGCGAGGGCTCACCCTGCCCCGCGTCCTCATCTTCGGGTACGGCTGGCTGGTCCTCGCCATGCTGACCTGGAATGCCAAGCTGCCCGTCGTGAATGTCATTCTCCAGCCGGAATACGCGCCGTATTTCGTCGGCGGGATCGGCCTTTACCTGGTCCACCGATTCGGACCCGGCGACCTGCGCGTGTGGGGCCTGGTGGGGTTGTCGTTCGCTCTCGGGGCGCACAACGCCTCGCTGCGTGCCGCGGCTCGCCATCTGAACCCGGTCGTCTGCATCGCGGCGGTCGCGGTGTTCTTCGTGGTGCTCGGGGTGGTGGCGCTCGGCTGGACGTCGTGGATCCAGTGGCGGTGGCTGACAACGGCGGGTGTGCTGACATATCCGTTCTATCTGATTCACGAATATGTCGGGTGGACGGTCATGCACGCGGTCCGGGATTTCGCGCCGCACTGGGTGGTGGTGATGGTGGTGCTCACGGCGATGCTGGCGGCTTCGTGGCTGGTGCACCGGCTGGTGGAGCAGCCGGTGGCTGGATGGATGAAGAGAAGGCTGCCCCGGGCTGCCTCGGGTTCTTCGGGGTCGTCGGGGCATTCTGGTTTGCCGGATTCGCCGGTTTCTCAGGGTTCCTCGGGTTCTCCGGAGGTGCTGGAGTCGCCGGCGGGCCCACCGGTGGCGCCGGTTCGGCAATTGACGGCCGGCCCCGTTTAAGGCCGCGGTCCTGTGGGCCACGGCTACGGCAGTAAATGCGGCCGCGACAGCGATTCGGCAGCGATGACGAAAGCCCACGGTGAGCCCCCGGAACGCCGTGATCAGGTCGCACATTGACATTCCGTGCGACCTGATCACGGCTATGGCGATGCTGAAATCGCACACAACGCCAACGTGCGACCTCGTCCCGCCGGGCTCCACTCAACCCCGCCCGAACTGGCCCGTCCACGAACGCCGCCACGAGTGCCCACAAAGATCAACTTAAGCTGAGCGGCATCGACTCGCGGCCGGCTCGCGCTCACGGTCGCGATTCCGACCACCAAACGCGACCACAAGAACAAGCCGGCGGTGACCGGCTTGCGCTTGCGGTCGCGTTTGGTGGTCGGGACGTGGGCGGAACTCGCCTTGACCTCGGCAGTGGCCCGTCGCGAGCCGAGGCGGGCTACTGCTCGGCGTGGCTACGCGGGCTACGGCTCCGCGCGGCTAGGCGGGCGGGCTGCGGCGGGGTGGGCTAGGGCTTTGGGTGTTGGCGGGGTTCGCTCTGGGGTCAGGGGCGGCGGATCCAGTGGCGGAAGCGGCGCAGTGCGTCTGTTTCCCAGATGGTGCGGAACAGGACTGCCAGGCGCAGGGACGGGCCGCCGTCGCGGGCCAGGGTCACCATGCTGACGCCGGTCACCACGGTGAGGGCGCCGATCACGGCGAGTTCGGCGATGCGGGCGCCGGTCGTCGGCAGGTCGCCGGCCTCGTCGTCGCCGGAGTCACCGTCGTCCGAGTCGCCGTCATCGCCGTCATCGCCGTCATCGCCGTCACCGTCGTCGCCGTTGTCGCTGTCGGTGGCGGCCATCCGCAACGGGACGCTGACGGTGTTGTCCTCCATGTAGCCGTCGACGTCGACCGTACTGATGGTGACCTTCATCGGATAGACGCCCGCTTTCGAGGCGGTTCCGACCTTCAGTTTGATCCAGACCTGGCTGCCCGAGTCGGCGGCCGAGTCCGGGGCGTCGCAGATCATCGCGTTCGACGCCACGTCAGGGGCGGCCCGGCACGTCGCCGCCACCATGTCCGCTGACGCCTCGTCCGCGGTGGTCACGTCGCCGGTCGGTTCGAGCAGCATGTCGGCGCCGGCCACGGTCACGCCGGCCGGCGGCACGATGGTGAACTCGATCTCGTCGGCGGTCTCGGTGCCGCTGTTGCCGTAATCGACCTTGACGGTGAGTGTCCCGCCGGCCGGGGCGGCGACCGTGCCGCCGGTGTAGTCCAGGTCGAGGTCCACGTCGAAGCGGCCGACGGTCATGTTCGGCACCGGGATGTCGGTGGCGCCGCCGCAGACCAGGTCGAACTCCGGCTCCCCGCCGCTGAGCGCCTGGTCGAGGCAGCCGCCGGTGAGCAGGATGTCCGGCTCGGCCTCGGCGTCCACCACGAGTGGCAGGGAGATCTTCGCGGTGCCGCGGGCGGCGAGCGACACCGAGCAGGTGACGGTACGCGCGGTCGCGCCCTCGACACACCCGGCCGGCAGGGTGCCGTGGGTGGTGTCGTTCGGCAGCATCACGGTCACCGGGTACGGGTCGGCGGCGTCCGGCCCCGCGTTGTACAGCGTGATCGGCAGCACGGTGGTCTGCGCCCGGGCCGGCTTGAGCACCGACGGCGCGCCGAGCGAGACGCTCACCGCGTACCCACTGGCGCTCGTGCTCACGAGCAGGCCGGACGCGGTCAGCACGTCGGCCGTCTGGGCGGGGTCGGCCAGGGTGATCCCGGTGGCCCGCCACGCGGCCGTGGTGGACGCGGTCGCGGCGACGCTCACCGCGAGTTTCAGCGTGCGCGGTGTCATCGCCGCCAGGTCGACGCCGGTGCAGGTGACGGCGGTCGCGCTGAGCGCACAGGCGGTGCTGTCCAGGGTCGCGCCGGTCACCGTGAACCCGGCCGGCAGGGCGCCGAGCGGGACGGTCAGCTTCAGGCCGGTGAAGGCCGTGGTCGCCGAGATCCCGACGTTCGCGGTACCGGACTTGCCGGCCCCGATCACCGCGTTGGTCAGGCTGATCGTGCCGTTGGAGCGCAGCGGCAGGTCCACGGTCGACGGGTCGATCGCGACGTCGCCGGTGCCGCCGCAGGTGGTGTTGCCGTCGGCCGAGACGCAGCCGCCGTCCACCTTGGCGCCCTCGGTGAGGCCGCTGTCCACGACGATCGGGATGTCCCAGGTGGCGGTGCCACCGGAGTCCAGCGAGTACCGGCAGGAGAGCAGCTTGCTGGTGGTCGGCGTGCAGTCCTGGGCGGCCCGGCCGGTGAGCTGGCCGAACGTGCTGTTCGCCGGGGCGACCACGGACACGGTGCCGTTCGGCGCGCTGGACGGCCCGGCGTTGGTCCCGGCCACCGTGATCGTCTTGGTGGCGCCGGGTGTGACCGAGCCGCCGGCACCGCCGACCCGCCAGGTGACCACCGACTCGCGGGGCCCGGCCACGATCAGCTGGGCGGGGCCGCTGGTGCTGTCGCTGCCGAGGGCCACCGCGACCGCGGACGGCGACCAGGTGGCACCGGGCGCGAGGGTGCCGGTCAGCTGCGTGGTGATCGAGACGTCGGTGTTCTGCCCGGCCGTCAGGGTGACGCCGGTGCAGGTGACGGCGGTCGCGTCACGGGTGCAGCTCGCCCCGGCCGGGCCGGTGACGCCGGTGACGCTCATGCCGGTGGGCAGGCCGGCCAGCGGGACCGTCACGGTGGTGCCGGTCAGGGTGACCGTGCTGGTGAGGCGTACGACGCCGTTGCCGCTGCGTCCCGGTGCGACCGTCGCCGGCGCACCGGCGATGGTGACCCGCTCAGCGAGCGAGAGCGCCAGCAGGATGTACGGAATAGCCGTGTCCGCCACCGTGCAGACGCCGTCGGTGTTGGTGTCGACGCAGCCGCCGGTGATCGGCGTACGCGGGTT
Source organism: Actinoplanes lutulentus (assembly GCF_003259845.1). GTDB lineage: Bacteria > Actinomycetota > Actinomycetes > Mycobacteriales > Micromonosporaceae > Actinoplanes > Actinoplanes lutulentus. Next base: position 589,861 of record NZ_QLMJ01000002.1, on the reverse strand, counting down.
CGCCGAGCCGGACACCACGAACGGCAGCGGGAACTGCGTACGGGCATTGCCGTTGACGTCGACAGTGCAGTTCATCCGCGCCCCGGCCGAGGCGACCACGCAGGTCGAGCCGGTGGTGGCGGCCGGCGGGGTGAACGTGGTGCCGGCCGGCGCGATGAACGTGTACGCCTTGGCCCGCGCGGTCGAGCTGCCGGTGTTCGTGACGGTCACCGCCATCGAACCGGTGTCCCCGGGCCGCAGCGTGTTCGCGGCGGGCACCGCCACGGCAACGGCCAGCGCGGTGTCGGCGGTGCCGACGGTCGCGACGCTGAGCGTACGGGCGGTGTGGTCGGCCGCCTCGGTGACGGTGGCGGTCGGCGTCCAGGTGTCGCCGGGGTTGGCCGAGCCGGCGACGGCCGCGTTGAGCGTCACGGTGACCGTGCCGGCGGCCTTGATGTCGACGCCGGTGCAGTTCACCGCCGCGCTGGTGACCACGCACTGCCCGCCGGGCACCTGGGCCTGCGAGATCGTCATGCCGGCCGGCAGGCTGGTCAGCGGAATACTGACGGCCAGGCCGGTACGCGCCCTGGTGGCCTCCAGCTTCACGGCGATCGTGCCGGTCCGCCCGGGCCGGATCGCCGGCGGGTCGGCCGCCGTGATCTTCACGCCCTGGGTGAGTGTCGGGGTCAGGTGGATGCCGGGCAGCGGGGTGTCGCCGGCGCCGCAGATCGAGTCGCGGGACGTGTCGACGCAGCCGCCGGTGAGTTCGGTGTCCGGGTCGGCGTTGGCCGGGACGACCACCGGGACGATCCACTTCACCGCGGCACCGCCGGCCGCGAGCCGGACCGTGCAGTCGAGCTGGGTGTTGCCGATCCGGACGCAGTCGGTGCTGGCCGGGCTGACCAGGTCGCCGATCGTGGTGCCGGCCGGTGCCTTGACCCGGGTGACGGTTCCGGCCGCGTCGGACGGCCCGGCGTTGGTCACGCTGATCGTCATGGCCGCCGTGCCGCCGGAGGCGACAGTGCCGTCCGGCAGCGTTGCGGCGAACCTCAGGTCGGAAACCGGCGTACCGGTACGCGCCAGCGGCCCGGTGTTCGTCGACGTGTCACCGGTGGCGCTGGTCACGGTGACCGACGGCGGTGTCCAGGTGACGCCGGCCGCGAGCGAGGACGCCGCGCGTACGCCGACCGAGATCAGGTCGACGGTGGCCTGCGGCGCGGTGACGCCGGTGCAGACGATCGCCGGGGTCAGCGTGCAGGTGGAGCCGGCCGGGCCGGTCGCACCGGTCACCGTGATGCCGGTGGGCAGGCCGGTGAGCGGGATCGTGACGGTGAGCCCGGTCAGTGCCCGGTCCGCGGTCAGCCGGATCAGGCCGGTACCGGTCTCGCCCGGTGTGACGGTCCCGGTGGTGATCCAGAGCTGGGCCTGCGCGCTGAACGGCTTGGCCAGCTTGAACGTGCTGAACGCGATGTCGCCGGAATCGCAGACACCGTCGAAACCGGCGTCGACGCAACCGCCGGAGCCGATGGTCGCTCCCGGCGCGGTGGTGGCCGGGATGTCCAGCGGCAGCCGGTACTGCCGCGCCTCGACGCCGAGGTCGACCGTGCAGGTGACCAGCGTGGACGAGGGCTTCAGGCAGAAGGTGGAGGCGGGCACGTCGAGGGTGCCGAACGTGGTGCCGGTCGGCGCGCGGAAGGCCGCTCGGGCACCCGGGTACGCGGACGGCCCCGGGTTGGTCATGGTCACCCGCAGCACGGCGCTGCCGCCGGGCAGGACGGTGCTGTCGGCCGGCATCACGACCCCGATCGCCAGGCCGCTGCCGTGATCGGCGGACCCGACCTCGGCGATCTTCTGCCGGATCGTCGCGTTCTCCGCGCCCTTCTCCAGCTTGATCGACGGGACCCAGGTGCTGCCCGGTGTGGCCGTCGAGTCGGCGGCGACGGTCAGGTTCAGGGTGGCGGCGCCACCGTTCGCGATGTCCACGTCGGAGCAGGTCACCACGTCGCCGCTGATCGTGCACGCGGCGCCGCCGACGGTGGCTCCGATGATCGACAGCCCGGCCGGGCGGCCGTCGGCGCCGATCGTGAGGACCATGTCGTCGCGGGTCACGCTCGCGGCGAGCTGCACGGTGGTGGTTCCGGTGAGTCCGGGCGTCACCGGCGTCGTGGTCACCGTGCCGACCGTGATCGCGGTGCCCAGCGGCTTGCGCAGGGTGAACCCGGGGATCGTGATGTCGGTGCCGGCGTCGCAGTGGCCGTCGCCACCGAGGTCGACGCAGCCGTCGCCGATCCCGCCGGACGGCGCCGGGTCCGGAATCACGATCGGCAGCTGCAGGGCCGTCGAGCCGTTCGTCGCGGCGACGGTGACCACGCAGCTGAGGCTGGTGGTGGAGAGCGCCGTGCAGCCGGCCGGAAGGCCGGTGGTGGCGAACGTGGTGCCGGCCGGCGCGAACACGGTGACAGGGATGCCGGTCGCGGCGCTGCCGCCGGTGTTGGTGATCGTCGCGGTGACCGTGGTGGTGCTGCCCGGCAGCACGGTGTCGCCGGCCGGTACGACCGCGGACGCACCGAGCGTGTAGGGCGCGGCGCCGGTGCGGACCAGCACGCCGCCGCCGCCGACCGACTCGGTCACCGACTTGACGACCTGGACGCCGGAGATGCTCCACACCTGGTCGGCCGCGGTGCCGGAGGCGACCGAGATCGGGATGTCGATGGTGGCCCGGTACGGGCTGTTGTTGAGCATCACGCCGGTGCAGGTGATCGTGGTGCCGTCCGAGGTGCAGCCGGTGGGTGTGCCGACGGTGATCGCGGCCGGGTGGTTGCCGATCGGGATGGTGACGGTCACCGCCGCGACCTGCGCCTGGCTCGACTCGACCACGACCTGGGCGGTGCCGGTGGCGGCGGGCGCCACGGTGACCGGCACGGTTCGCACGCTGACCTGCCGGTCGAACGGCGTGGCCACGGTGATCGAGCCGATCGCGACGTCCGGCGGGATCGCGCAGCGGCTGTCGTTGTCGAGGTCCACGCACCCGCCGGTCGCCGACTGGCCGGGTACCGCGGTCGCGTCCATGATCAGCGGGAACTGCACCGGGCCGAGGCTGCCGCCGCTGATCACGGTGGCGGTGCAGGCGAGGCGGTCGGTGCCGAGGACCACGATGCAGTTCGCCGGCGGGGTGCCGAAGGTGGTGCCGGGCGGCGGGATCATCTGGTACGCGACCGCGTTCGCGTTGGAGACGCCCTGGTTGACGATGGTGACGCCGACGGTGCCGGTCTGGCCCGGCTCGATCGACGAGGGAACCGTCACGGCCGGCACGAGGGTCACCTCGGCCGCGCCGATGGTGGCCAGCCGCCGTGTTCCGGTGATCGTGTCGACGCCGTCCCCGACGGTGACCACCGGATCCCAGGTGGCACCGGGCGCGGTGTTCGCGGCGGCGGACAGCGGCAGGCTGATCGTCTTGGCCGCCCCGGCCCCCACCGTGAACGGGCCGCAGACGATCGGGTCGGTGCCGGTGCAGGTGGCGCCGGTCGGCGTACCGATGCTGACGCCGGCCGGTTTGCCGCCGGTCGGGATGCTCACCGAGATGCCGGTGAGCGCGACCCGGTCGGCGGTGACGGTGACGGTGGCCGAACCGGTACGTCCCGGCGATACGGTGGCCTGCGCCGAGGTGAGCGTGACCGTCCGGTCGAACGGCACCTTCAGCGTGATGTCCGGGACCACCTGGTCGGCGGCGCCGCAGCCGGCGACCCCGTCCAGGTTGACGCAGCCACCGCTCAGCGGGGTGAACGGGTCGGCGCCGGCCGGTACCACGATCGGGAAGGCGAGTGCCCCGGTGTTCGCGCCGGCGGCCAGCGGCAGCGTGCAGGTGACCAGGGTGTTGCTGGTACGCGTGCAGTTCGCCGGCATGGTGACGCCGAACGTCGTACCGGCCGGAGCGCTGACGGTGAAGGTGGCCGGCGCCGCGTTCGACGGCCCGGTGTTGGTCACGGTCACCGAGACGGACGCGGTGCTGTTCAGCGTCGTGGTGCCGGTCGCCGGGACGGTGACGGCGCCGGTCAGGGTGCTCTGCGGCGCGGAGATCACGGCGAGGTCGCCGGCCTCGGTGGCCTCCTCGGTCGCGGTCTCCACCTTGATCGCGGTCGCGGTCCAGGTGCCGGCCACACCGTCGGCGGCCGAGCGCACCCGCAGGGTGACCGCAACCGGGGTGCCCGGGGTGGGCAGCGCGACGTTGCTGCACACGACCGGCGGGCCCAGGACGCAGGTGGCGCCGCCGGGCGCGCTCGCCGCGACCACCGAGGCCCCGGTGGGCAGCCCGGTGGCCGGCACGGTGACCTTGAGGCTCGTCTCCACGGCGCTCGAACTGATATTGATCTTGGCATCGTCCTCGCGGCCGGGCAGGGTCTGGGCCTTGGTGGTGGTGACCGAGAGCCGCTGCTGGAGCGGGGTGCCGACGGTGATGCTCGGCAGCGCCTTGTCGATGGTGATCGTGCAGCTGCTGGTGGCGTCGAGGTCGACGCAGCCGCCGGTGATCGCCTTGCCGGGCAGCACGTTCAGGCCGATCTTCACCGGGAAGGCCAGGTTCAGCGTGCCGCCGACCAGGAGGCTCACCGTGCAGGTGGCCTTGGTGCTGTCGAGGGTGAGGTCGCAGTACGTGTCGGTGTGGGCGTCCAGCGGGCCGAACGTGGTGCCGGCCGGGGCGATCACGGTGATCGGCTTGTTCACCGCGTCGGACGGGCCGCTGTTGACCAGGGCGACGTTGAGCGTGCCGCCGCCACCGGGCAGCGCGGTGAGCCCGGTCAGGTTGACCGTGGTGTCCAGGGTCGACTGCGCCGGGGCGACCCGGGCCAGCTCCAGGCCCGGGGTGACCGTGACCGACTGTCCACCGGCGCCGACCGTGATGCCGGTGGCGTTCCATGTGTTACCCGGTGTCGCGTCGGCGAGCGCCGTGAAGGTCAGCTTCACCTCGGCGACGGCCCCGTTGGAGATCGTGATGCCGGTGCACTCGACCAGGTTCGTGCCGGTCACGATGGCGCAGCTGGCGCCGTTCGGACCGGCCACCCCGGTGACGGTGACCTTGGCGGGCAGTCCGGCCGCCGGAATCGTGACCGCCACGCCGGAGAGGTCGTTGTGAGTGGCGGCGATCTTCAGCGTCGCCACGGCGGTCCGCCCGGGCACCACATCGGCGCGCTCCGCGGTGACACCGACCTGGCGGGCGAACGGCACCCGCAGGCTGATGTCCGGGATCGCGCGGTCGGCGGCACCGCAGCCGGGGATACCGTTGACATCCACGCAGCCGCCGGTGACCGGCTGGTCCGGGTCGGCGTTCGCGGAGATGTTCAGCGGGATCGTGAGGTCGCCGGTCGCGATGTTCGCGGCCAGGGTCTTGCTGCACAGCAGCAGCGCCGGCGTGCTGACCTGGCAGACGGCCGCGGCCGGCGCGCCGAGCGTGCCGAACGTGGCGCCGGACGGCGCGGTCACGTTGAAGGTGGCCGGGCTCGCCGCCGACGGGCCGATGTTGGTGACGTTCACCGTGATCGACGTGGGGTTGCCCGGCTCGACGGTCCCGGCCGCCGGACCGGTCGAGGTAGCGGTCAGGGTGTACGAGACCGTGCCGGTGCCGGCCAGCGCACCCACCGCGGCGGCCGTCTCGTTGCTGGTGGCGATGGTGACGAGCGGCGTCCAGGTGACACCGGGCAGCGCCGCCTGGGCGGCGGCGATCCGTACCGAGATGTCCTTCGCGGTGTTCGCGGCGAGGCTGATCCCGGAACAGGTGATCGCGCCGGAGCCGATCGTGCACTGGTTACCGTTCACCGAGGCGCCCAGGATCGAGAACGAGCTGGGCATCAGGGCCGTCGAGATCGTCGCGGTCACGCCGGTCTCGGCCTTGGTGGAGCGCAGGGTCACCTTGCCGGTGGCGTCCATTCCCGGCGTGATGGTGGCCGCGTCGAACGTCGTGGTGAGCCGGGTGGCGAGCGGGCTGCGCAGCACGATGTCCGGCAGTTTGGCGTCGTCGGCGCCGGTGCAGACCGTGTCGCCGTCGAGGCTCACGCAGCCGCCGGTGATCGGATCGTTCGGGTTGGCCAGCACCGAGACGGTCAGCGGCAGGGTGAGCGCCACCGGCGGCGCGCCGGCCGCGATGGTGACCGTGCAGTTGAGCTGGGTGTTCAGGGCCGCCGCCGTGCAGCTGGCGCCGGTCGGGGTGCCGAAGACCGTCCGCGGCGGGGCGACCACCGTGAACGTGCGCTGGGTCGCGTCCGACGGGCCCTGGTTGTAGATGTTCGCGGTGATCGTGGTGCTCTGGCCGGGGCTCACCGTGCCGTCGTCCGGGCCGGTCGCGGTGACTCCGAGGGTGTGCCGCGGCGCCGGGGTGATGACGGTGCCGGCGACCGTGCCGGTGGAGTTGCCGGCCGCCGCGGTGATCGGGGTGCCGGCCGCGACGGTCCAGGGCGCGGTGACCGAGGAGGCGAGGGCGACCGGCACCGACACGGCGACCGTCTTGCCGGCCAGGATCGTCACGCCGGTGCAGCTGATCGCGCTCGCGCCGGTGACACAGGTCCCGCCGCCGTTCGTGGTGACCGTGCCGACGGTGTATCCCGCCGGCGGCAGCGGAATGGTGATCGAGGCCGGGCCGGCCGTGGCCGCGCCGGCATTGGTGACCTGGATCGTCGCGGTGGCGGCCGATCCGCCGGGCACCGCGGTGGCCGGAGTGATGGACAGCCCGCCGGTGAGGTTCACGTCCGGGCTGCCGATGGTGAGCAGCCGGCCCTGGCCGGTGACCGCGGTGCCGTTCATGGTGGCGGCGATGCCGGCCAGATCCCAGGTGGCGCCGACGGTCGCCGAGGCGGTCGCCGCCGTGCTCACGTCGACGGTCACGTCGCCGCCGGCCGGCACGGTCACGCCGGAGCAGGTGATCGCCGTGCTGTCGAACGTGCAGGGTGTGCCGCCGATCGCCGCGGCCGTGACACTCACGCCGGTGGGCCGGCCCGTCATCGGGATGGTGATCGTGGTGAGCGTGTCGGACGGGCCCTGGTTGGCGACCTTCACGCCGGTGGTGACCGTCTTGCCGGCCGGGAGCGTGGCCGGGGTGACGGTGACCGTGCCGGCCGAGGTCTCCCGGGCCTTCGAGGTGACCAGCGCGCCGCTGCCGGTGATCTCCATGGTGGTGGCGGCGCCCGGGGTGGTGGGCGTCGCCTGCGGAACCGGGTTGCTCGACGCGCTGATCGTGCCGGCACCGGGCGACCAGAACGCGGCACCGCTCGGCGCGGACGCCTTCAGCTTGACCGGCAGCGAGACCTTCACGCTGCCGCTGCCGGGCACCGTCACGCCGGAGCAGATCACGTAGTCGTTGTCCGAGGTGGAGCAGGTGCCACCGCCGGTGACCGACGGGGTGTCCAGCACGTACACCGACGGCGGCTTCGGGATCTTGATGGTGGTGTTGTTCGCGCCCGCGTCACCGGTGTTGGTCACGGTCACGGTCGGGGTGCCGTTCTGGCCGGGGGCGAGCGCGACCGGGTCGACGGTGATCGCGCCGAGTTTGACGGTGCCCGAGCAGATCGACTCGGCGACCACCACGGTGCCGTTCGCGAGGACGCCGAGGCCGCCGTCACCGAGCAGGTTCACGTCGAGGGCGCGGACCGTGTAGTCGTACTTGCCGGTGTTGGTGTTCCAGCTGACGGTCCGTTTGTCGATGGTGACGCCGAGGAGCCCGGGCAGGTTGAGCTTCAGGTTGACGTCCGGGTTGGCGATCGTCGTCCCGCCGACCTTGAGTCCGGTGAGAACGACGTTGCCGCTGATCCCGGACGGGTTCATGATGCAGGTGGACTGGATCGCGTCGACGGTGATGCCGGCCGCGCCGAGCAGACCCAGCCCGGCGACGTCGGAGACCGCCCGGCCGCCGCCGGTGATCGCCGGCCCGGCGGTGGCCGAGACCACGCCGCTCGTCAGGATCGGAATGCCGATGAGCTTCAGCCCGGGATTCGTCACCGAGGCCGAGGCGGTACCGCCGCCGTCGGACCACGTCTGCGCGTTCGTCGGGCTCGCCAGGCTGGCGGTGATCACACCGCCGACAGCCGCCAGGTTCGCGCGCAGCGCCTGCGCCGACGTGGTGAGAGTGCTCGCCGCGAGACTGGTATCGGACCAGATACCGAGCGACAGGGTGAGCACGATGACGACTACGGCTGCGATCCGCCTGCGCGGATCCCGTCGAGGCGAGAGCACGAATTGATTTTTAAACCCCGACCAGGGCAAAGTCCGTTTTTTAGAAATGTTCGAATAAATGGCTGGTCATCGACTAGGAACCGTTATTCGACAACATCCGTCACACTGGAAACATCCGTCGCAACAGCCACAGTGATCGTGCCGATAATCCTTTTCGGCACCATTAGGCCACCTTTCGGACCAGCGGCGATCAGGGCCGCCGCCTCGGCGACGCTGGGCGTGCCGGTAACCGCCGCGACAGTCGCGCTGGGTGACGGAACCTCAACACCGGCGAGCTCGTCGGCGGAGTAACCGACGAGCCGCCAGCCGGCCTCGGTGGCGAGAACACGCACCTCAGGGGAGGTGGCCCGCCGATCCAGGGTGGCGAGAGCCGTGACGTCCCGAAATGCGAGACCGGCGTCGGCGAGCACCTCGCGAACCGCTGCGGCCAGGGCCGCGGTGGTGACCCCCGTCCGCGACCCCAGACCGACAACGATCATGCAGCGGCCCGCACCAGCCGGCGCGCCAGCTCCGGATGCCCGGCCCAGTGCAGGTGCAGGTACGAGGCGTGCACGCCGGGACCGGCGAACCCTTCCGGATCGGCGCCACGCCACGCCCAGGCCGCACCGGCGGCCGGGGACAGCAGGACTCCGGATCGGGGATGCACCGTGGTCCGGTGGAACTCGTGCCCGGTCACCCGGGTGCCGGCCTGCGCCAGAGGGCTGTCGGTGAGCGCGACCGCGTCCCGATAACCCAAGGTCAGCGTGGGTGTCATCGCCGCCTCGGCGTCGATCACCCCGCACATCGGCTTACCGTCGAGCGACGCGCAGAGCCAGAGCAGCCCGGCACACTCCGCGGTGATCGGCCCGCCGGCCGCGGCGAGGGCGGCGACCGAGGCCCGCAGCGGCGCGTTCGCCGACAACTCGGACGCGTAGACCTCGGGGAATCCGCCGCCGATGACCAGCGCGCGGGTTCCGGGCGGCAGCGCCTCGTCCCGCAACGGATCGACGGTCACCACTTCAGCACCGGCTCCGGCCAGCAGTTCGGTCGTTTCGGCGTACCCGAAGGAGAAAGCCGGACCACCGGCGACCGCGACCAGCGGACGGCCCGGAACCGGATCTTCCGACAATGGGCTCCAGGGTGTCGCCGTCAGCGGCGGCGCGGAGCGCGCGACGGCCGCGACCGCGTCCAGGTCGATCGCGTTCGCGATCAGCGCGGCGAGCGCGTCCACCGAGGCGAGTGCCTCCGCGCGGCGTTCGGCGGCGGGCACGAGACCGAGGTGGCGTGATGGCGCGGCGACCGCTTCTGATCGGCGCAGCGCACCGAGAACCGGCGTGCCGACCTCCTCGCAGGCGTCCCGCAGGATCTGCTCGTGGCGGTCCGAGCCGACCCGGTTCAGGATGACGCCGGCCAGCCGGACCGTTCCGAAACTGCGGAATCCGTGCACCAGCGCGGCGACCGAACGGCCCTGCGCGGCGGCGTCCACGACCAGGATCACCGGGGCTTGGAGCAGCTCAGCGACCTGCGCGGTGGATCCGGTGTCACCGGCGCCGGTGCGGCCGTCATAGAGGCCCATCACGCCTTCGATGATCGCGATGTCGGCGCCGGCCGAGCCGTGCGCGAAGAGCGGCCCGATCTGGTCCTCACCGACCAGGACCGGGTCGAGGTTGCGGCCGGGCCGTCCCGCGGCAAGCGCGTGATAGCCCGGGTCGATGTAGTCAGGACCGATTTTGAACGGCGCGACCGCCTTTCCCCGGCGGGCGAACGCGGCGAGCAGACCGGTCGCCACCGTCGTCTTCCCGTGCCCCGACGCCGGCGCGGCGATCACGACGCGGCTCACCATTCGATGCCCTGCTGTCCCTTGCGACCGGCGTCCATCGGGTGCTTCACCTTGGTCATCTCCGTGACGAGGTCGGCCGCCGCGATCAGATCCGGGTGCGCATCCCGCCCGGTGATCACCACGTGCTGGGTGCCTGGCCGATTCTGAACAGTCTCGATGACATCGGCGACGTCCACCCAGCCCCACTTCATCGGGTAGGTGAACTCATCGAGCACATAGAACTTGTAGGTCTCCGCCGCCAGATCCCGCTTGATCTGCGCCCAGCCCTCGGCAGCCTCGGCCGCATGGTCACGCTCCGTGCCTGCCCGCTGAATCCACGACCAGCCCTCACCCATCTTGTGCCAGGTGACCGGGGTGTCGTTGATGCCGTCGAGCGCTTTGAGGGCGGTCTCCTCCCCCACTTTCCACTTCTGCGACTTGACGAACTGGAACACCCCGATCGGCCACCCCGCACTCCACGCGCGCAGCGCCATCCCAAAGGCGGCCGTCGATTTCCCTTTGCCCGGACCGGTGTGCACCGCGAACACCGCCTGCCGCCGCCTCTGGCGCGTGGTCAGCCCATCGTCCGGCGTGACGGCAACTTTCCCTTGTGGCATTTCAAACCCTTTTTTCTGTACGGGCCGAAACCCGTCCCGCCGAATTACCGTGGCCGTTCGAGAACCCGCCCCTGACGGGCGCGGTCCGGCTCACCCCGCTCACCCACCGCCGGTGGCCGGGCTTCACCCGCGTCAGGCCGCCCGCCGATAGGCACGGTCCACCGCGGTCACGGGCCCCGCTCCCTGCAGCACCGAGGCCTGCAACTGTTCGAGCGGCATCAGCTCGGCTTTCAGCGCGCCCGCCAGCCGCCCGGCCAGTCCCAGCCGGATCGGGCCGGACTCGCAGTCGACGACCACGGCCGACACCCCATGCAGAGCCGGCACCATCCGCAGCGGATCCGGGCCGCTCGTGGCCCGCCCGTCGGTGACCAGCACCAGCAGCGGCCGGCGACGCGGATCCCGCCGGCGTTCGGTCGCGATGGTCCGGGCCGCGGTGCGCAGGCCGGCCGCGATCGGCGTACGCCCACCGGTCCGCAACGCCGCCAGCCGCATCACCCCGACCTCGTGGCTGGACGTCGGCGGCAGCACCAGATCGGCGTCCGCGCCCCGGAACGTGATCATCCCGATCCGGTCCCGCCGCTGGTACGCGTCCCGCAGCAACGACAGCACCGCCGTCTTCACGAGAGTCATCCGCTTGCGAGCCGCCATCGACCCGGAGGCGTCCACGACGAAGAGCACCAGATTGGCCTCCCGCCCCACGTGCACCGACTCCCGCAGATCCCGGGGTGAGACCCGGATCCGGTCCGATGTGGTCCGGTTGAGGGCACTGCGATCCAGAGCGGCCCGCAGCGTAGCCGGCAGGTGCGGCGCTCCGGCCAGCTTGCCCGTGGGGGTCCGGCTGCCGACGACCCGGCCGCGCCGTGCGTACGCCGGCGACCGCCGCCCGGCGTGCCCGCCCTCACCACGGCCGGCGATCCTCAGCGTCCGCGTCCGGTAGGCCGGCCCGGCGCCCGCCACGGCTCCGGCCTTCTCCTGCTGCTGGCCGGCCCCGTTCTGTTCCGGCTGCTCGGGGGCCGTGCTGTTACGCGTACCCTCGTGATCGGAGCCTGCGCCCTGCGGCCCGCCACCGTCGCGCGGACCTTGTGGCGCACCGCCTCCGCCGCCGTCAGGCGGCCCGTCACCGTCGGGATCCTCGTCCGGTTCGTCGTTGTGTTGTTCTTCTCGTTCCTGCGAAGCCTGGCGTTCCGCCTCGGCGAGGGCCTCGTCGAGTTTCTCCTCGTCGGTGCCGGGCGGGTCGAGCGGATCGGTGCGGCGGCGGTGCGGCAGCGCGAGCCGGGCCGCGTCCGCGATGTCCCCGGCGGTGACCCGGTCACGGCCGTGCCAGGCCGCCAGGGCCACCGCGCAGCGAGCCACGACGATGTCCGCGCGCATGCCGTCGACGCCGTACGCGAGACAGACCCGCGCGATCCGGTCCAGTTCCTCGTCGGGCAGCACGACCAGCGGCAGCTGGGCACGGGCGGCGGCGATGCGACCGGCGTATGCACTCTCGTCACCGGCGAACCGCACGGCAAAACCGTCCGGGTCGGCCTCGTACGCCAGCCGGCGCCGGACCACCTCGGCGCGCTGCACGGCGTCGCGGGGCGCGGCCACGTTCACCACCAGGCCGAACCGGTCCACCAGCTGCGGGCGCGGCTCGCCCTCCTCCGGGTTCATCGTGCCGACCAGCAGGAACCGGGCCGCGTGCTTGACCGACACCCCGTCGCGCTCGACGTGCGCCCGGCCCATCGCGGCCGCGTCCAGCAGCAGGTCGACCAGATGGTCGGGGAGCAGGTTGACCTCGTCCACATAGAGGACACCGCGGTGCGCGGCGGCGAGCAGACCCGGTTCGTACGCCTTCACGCCGTCGCTGAGCGCGCGCTGCAGATCGAGGGTGCCGACGACGCGGTCCTCGGTGGCGCCGACCGGGAGTTCGACGAGGCTGGCGGGCCTTCTTCTTCCGGGATCACCAGCTTGGTGGGGTCCGTCCGGGCACGCCGGGTCGGGTGCTGCCGGGTCGCAGGCGAACCGGCAGCCGCGGACCGTGTCGATCCCGGGCAGCAGGGTGGCCAGGGCGCGTACCACGGTGCTCTTCGCGGTGCCCTTCTCGCCGCGCACCAGCACGCCGCCGACCGCCGGCGAAACGGCGGTGAGCAGCAACGCCAGGCGCAGGTCATCGAGGCCGACCACGGCCGAGAACGGGTACGGAGTTGTCACAGAGATCCCTTCCGGCGGGTGTCCACGCCCGCGCGACGGCCGAAACGAGCGGCCGGAGTCTCCTGACTCCCGGATCAGTGCTCGCCGCTCCTTCCGGCCGATTTCCGGCCGTGGAAAACGCGGGTCGCTCCCCGGTCACAGTGGCGGGACCGTCCCGGATTCGCACCGGGGTTCCTCCGCTTCCGCTCGCGCGTCACTCTAGCGCGGTCGATTCCCGGCGGCCTACGGCGAGGATCACGTCAGCTCTTCACCGCTTTCTCCGTGCCGGGCAGCGGCTCCGGCGCGATCCGGTCCAGTTCGGCCACCACGTCCAGTACCGCGAGGGCGGACTTCTCGACGAGCGGGCGCAACTTGCGGTAGAGCGCCGCGTCAGCCGGCTGCGGCTGGGTGTGCCGGCTGATCGGCACCAGCGCCGCCACGTCGTCCAGATCGGGCAGCTCGCCGAGGGCGTGCCGGGCCAGCAGGCAGGCGCCCAGGGCGGTGCCCTCCGGGGTGTCGGCGACCGCGACCGGCAAATTCATCGCCGACGAGAGGGTCTGGATCCACAGTTCGGACGCGGCCGCCCCACCCGTCGCCCGGATCTCGGTGAGCGAGCTGCCCTCGGCCTCGAACGAGTCCCGGACCAGGGCGAGCTGCTGGCACACCCCTTCGACGGCGGCCCGGACCAGATGCGGGCGGGTGTGCTCGCGACGCAGTCCGAGATAGGCGCCACGCATACCGGGACGCCACCACGGCGCACGCTCGCCGAGCAGGTAGGGCAGGCACAACAGCCCCTCGCTGCCCGCCTCGACCCCGGCCGCCTCCTCCAGCAGAGCGGCGTCGCGCTCGTCGGCGTCCTCCCCTTCGGAACCGGGCCGCTCGAATCCGGCGGCGAACGCCTCCCCCGCCCACCGGACCACCGACCCGGCGTTGTTCACGGCGCCGCCAATCACCCACCGGTCCTCGGTGAGCGCATAACAGAACAGACGCCCTGCGGCGTCCGTCGTCGGTCGATCCACGACGGTACGCAGGGCGCCGCTCGTGCCGAGGGACACCGCCGCCACACCGGGTGGTGTGGCGCCGACACCGAGGTTGGCGAGCGGACCGTCGGCGGCGCCGATCACCAGCGGCACGTCCTTGTCCAGACCGGCCGCCGCGGCGATGTCGGACCGCAGGCGCAGAATCGTGGTGGTCGGTACCACCTCGGCGAGCTGGTTCGCCCGGACCCCGGCGATCTCCAGTGCCTCGTCGTCCCACTTGCGGGAGTGGATGTCGTAAAGCCCGGTGCCGGACGCGATCGACAGGTCCACCTGGAACGGCGCGTCGGCGAGCGCCGCGACGATCAACTCCTTCACACCGCCCCAGCGGGGTGTGCCGCGCAGCGTCTCGGCGTCGTTCTCGGCCCACCAGGCAAGCTTGGTCAGCGGCGACATCGGGTGCACCGGCGTGCCGGTCCGGGCCTGCAGCGTCCTGGCCCGCCCCTCGGCGACGATGCGCTCGCACTGCTCGGCCGAACGCCCGTCCGCCCAGGTGATCAGCGGCCCCAGCGGCGTGCTGTCGGCGGACATCGGCACGAGGGCGTGCAGGAACGCGCTGAGACCGATAGCGATCACCCGGTCGCCGTTCTGCCGGCATTCGGTGGCGACGTCGACGAGCGCTTTCACGGCGGCGGCGGTGAGCTGCTCCGGGTCGAGTTCGGCCCGGCCCGGCCCGGGAACCGAGAGCGGGTAGTGCACGCTGGTCAGCGCACGCACCTCACCGAGTGGCCCGGTCGCGACACCCTTGGTGGCGGTGGTCCCGGTGTCGATCCCGATCACGACGTCCATGCGTAGCCTCCCTCGCGGCGCCCGGCAGTTTCCCGGCGCGTTCTGGCATACCCGCCGAACATCCTTTCGTACCGGCGTGGCGCGGGCCGATCCCGCGGGGCCGGAGCGGGAGCGGAGGGCTTCCGGCGCCGGCGCGGGCGCATCGGCGGTTGGGGCGGTGAACGCACGCATAAGTCGCGCTGGGGGCGGTCAGCGCACGCGCAACCGTCGGGCCGGGGCGGTGAACGCACGCACAAGCCGATCGCGTGCGCTGACCGCCCCTATGACGGCGGTGGGCGCACGCAAAACGTCATTGCGTGCGCTCACCGCCCCGGCGGACGGCGGACCGCGGACGCGTCCCGGCTGGACCCGAGCACACCGTGGGCCCCCCGTCCCGGCTCTGCGGGTGGGGTCGCCGGGCTGCGCCGAAGGCAGCGGCGGGGTCAAGCCCGCCGGGACCTCCTGGCCGGACCGGTCACCGTGGGCGACGGCCTGGAGCATGCACCGGTAGCGATGGGCGCCGGGCGGCCTGGAGTGGGCAGTGACCTCGCGGTGGAGTGGCACGGGGCTGTGCGGTTACGCGTACCCAAGAAGAGAAAGCGAAACGCCCTGCCGGAGCCACCGGCAGGGCGTTGTGGAGCGGAAAGCTCAGCGCTTGTCCAGAGCGACGAAGTCGCGGACCGGGGCGCCGGTGTAGATCTGGCGCGGGCGGCCGATCTTGTTGGCCGGGTCGACCATCATCTCGCGGTACTGCGCGATCCAGCCCGGCAGGCGGCCGATCGCGAAGAGGACCGTGAACATCTTCGTCGGGAATCCCATGGCCTTGTAGATGAGGCCGGTGTAGAAGTCGACGTTCGGGTACAGCTTGCGGGAGATGAAGTAGTCGTCGGAGAGCGCGATCTCCTCCAGCTTGAAGGCGATCTCCAGCAGCGGGTCGGGCGTTTCCAGGGTCGAGAGGACTTCCTGGGCGGCCTTCTTCACGATGGCGGCGCGCGGGTCGTAGTTCTTGTAGACCCGGTGGCCGAAGCCCATCAGCTTGACGCCTTTTTCCTTGTTCTTCACTCGCGTGACGAACGCGTTGACGTCGCCGCCGTCCTTGCGGATCTGCTCGAGCATCTCGAGCACCGCCGCGTTGGCGCCGCCGTGCAGCGGGCCGGAGAGGGCGTTGATGCCGGCCGAGACCGAGGCGAACAGGTTCGCCTGGGAGGAGCCGACGAGGCGCACGGACGACGTGGAGCAGTTCTGCTCGTGGTCGGCGTGCAGGATGAACAGCATGTCGAGGATCTTGGCGACCTTCGGGTCGACGTCGTAGGGCAGCGTGGGCAGCCCGAACGTCAGACGCAGGAAGTTCTCGACGTAGTCCAGCGAGTTGTCCGGGTACGGCAGCGGGTGCCCGATCGACTTCTTGTAGGCGTACGCCGCAATCGTCGGAAGTTTCGCCATCAGGCGGATTGCGGAGATATCGACCTGCTCGGGATCGAGCGGGTCGAGCGAGTCCTGGTAGAAGGTCGACAGCGCGGTGACCGCCGAGGAGAGCACCGCCATCGGGTGCGCGTCGCGCGGGAAACCGGAGAAGAACGTGCGCATCTCCTCCTGGAGCAGGGTGTGCACGCGGATCTTGTCCGCGAAGTCCCGGAGCTCCGGAGCGGTCGGCAACTCGCCGTTCATCAGCAGGTAGGACACCTCAAGGAAGGTGCTCTTCTCCGCCAACTGGTCGATCGGGTAACCCCGGTACCGCAGGATGCCCTGGTCGCCGTCGATGTAGGTGATCGACGACGTGGTTGAAGCGGTGTTCACGAAGCCCTGATCGAGCGTTACGTAGCCGGTCTCTTTAAGAAGAGCACTGACGTCGATGCCGCCCGGCCCGTCGACGGCTTCGCGTACCGACATCGACAGCTGGCCACCAGGGTGGTCGAGCTTGACATCCGTCATGTATTTCCCTCACTTCACCGGCAGATGTCCCAAAGATTTTGCCGTTCACCGTAAACCCTCAACCTGAATGGGTCATCAGGTAGCCACCTGTTGAGGCATTGGTCACCAGTACGTATGGGCCGTTGCACCATAGACAATGGTCGGTATATTGCGGCTTTGTTACGGGAGGACCGATGCGAGATCCCGTCGTGGTGGGTACCGACGGCACCGCGGCGAGTCGCGCCGCGGTCCGGCTGGCCGCCCGGGAGGCCCTCTCCCGCGCGTGCGCGTTGCAGGTCGTTCATGCTTTCACCTGGCCCGATCAGGGCACCGATTACGCTTCGGCTCGTGGCGCCGCTTCGCGGATGCTCGATGAGGCGGTCGCCACCGTCCAGCGTTCCACACCCGGCGTCGATGCGCGCGGACAACTGCGGGATGGACCCCCCGCGCGCGTTCTGATCGGCCTGAGCCGCAGCGCCGCCCTGGTCGTGGTGGGTGGCGACGGGCTCGCCCGGCTCGGCTCGGGCTCTTTGGTACGCACACTCGTCCCGGAGTCCTGGTGCCCGGTGATCCTGGCCCGAGGGCCGCGGCCGCCGGTCGGTCCGGTGCTCGCCGCGGTCGACGACTCGGAGTTCTCCGCGCTGGGCCTGCGGTTCGCGACCGAGGAGGCCGCGCTGCGCGGCAGCAAGCTGTACGCCGTGCATGTGATCGCCACCTACGGGCCGGCGGCCAGGGCTGCCGCCGATCGTCTGCTCGCCTCGGTCCCGGAGTCCGGCCGGCGGATCCTGGTCGGCCCACCGGCGGCCACCCTGGTACGCCTGAGCCGCCGCGCCGGGCTCGTGGTGCTCGGCGCACGCGGTGCGGGAGGCGCGCGGCGGCTCGGCTCGGTCGCGCGCGAGGTACTGCGGCGCGGCGCCAGCCCGGTGGTCTTCGCCCATGCGGCCGTGAGACCAGTTCACTAAAGTTCGGTACCCGAAGTGCCCGGATTGCTACCGTTGATCCCAACATTGATCTTCGGGAGGAATGCCCGGTGCAACCTGCGCTCCCGCCCGTAATCGTCCGGCGGCTCTGGCAGGTCATGGCCGCCGCCGGCATCGCCGCCACGGCCCTCTACGCGCTGTTCCCGGACACGCTGATCAGCAACATCAGCTTCGTGTTGCTCGGCGTCGTCACGGTCGCGGCCTGCTTCCTCGGTCCCCGCCGCTGGGGCGCCGAGCCACCGACCGCCTGGCTGCTGATGGGCGCGGCCGCGCTGCTCTTCCTGATCGGGGTGCTGATCCGGCCCACGGTCACCGAGGAGGCCATGCCGTGGCCGCTGGTCGCCGACGTGTTCAGCTTCAGCGGTTACGTGCTGCTCGGCGTCTTCCTGGCGATGCTGCTGCGCCAGCGGCAGAGCCTGGACCGGCACGCCGTGCTCGACGGCCTGATCGTCACCCTGGCCGCCGGCGTGACGACCACGCTGCTGCTGGCGCTGCCGGCCGCCGCGATGACCGGCCGGCCGGCCCTGCTGTCGCTGATCCAGGGCACCTACCCGCTCTTCGACGTGATCATCATGCTGCTGATCGTCAACCTGACCTTCACGGCGAAGACCTGGCCGTTCAGCCTGAGCGCGCTCACCGTCACGATGATCGGGATGTTCACCGGCGACTTCCTGTACGCGATCGCCGGTGTCAGCGGGAAGATCTACGCCGACCCGCTGCTCAACGTGCCGTTCCTGATCGCGTACACGGCCCTCGGCGTCACCGCCCTGCATCCGTCGGTCGTCGAGATGAGCCGCGCCGCCCGGGCGCCGGTGCAGGAGTGGGGCTGGCAGCGACTGGCCCTGCTCGCCCCGGCGATGGTCCTGCCGTCCGTGCTGCTGCTGACCGAGCGGAGCAGCGGCACCGGCGAGCGCGTGCTGATCGCCGGGGTCGGCGCCCTGACCGTGGGCCTGCTGCTGTTCCGGGCCACGTCGGCCGTGCAGGCCCAGGTCGCCGCCCAGCTGCGCTCCGAGCACCAGGCCACCCACGACCCGCTGACCTCGCTGCCGAACCGGACGTCCATCTCGTCGGAGATCGAACGCCTGGTCACCGTCGTCGACCCGGAGGGCCACGACCGGGTCTGGGTCTACATGCTCGACCTGGACGGCTTCAAGTGGGTCAACGACTCCTGGGGCCACGACACCGGTGACCAGCTGGTCATCGAGGTGGGCCGGCGGCTGCGCTCGGCGGTGGCCGCCAGCATCCCGGTGGCCCGGGTCGGCGGCGACGAGTTCCTGCTCGCGTTCGTCGGCGAGAAGGGCGGCGCCCTGCACCTGGTCGACGACATCCGCGGCTGCTTCGCCCGGCCCTTCCCGGTACGCGACACCGAAGTGGTGATCAGCGCGTCGATCGGCATCTCGCACGCCGCCGGTGACGCGGCCCGTGCCGCGGTGACCGCCGAGGCACTGATGCGCGACGCCGACACCGCCATGTACCGCGCCAAGGGCGAGGGCCCGGGCCGCTCCTCGATCTTCGACACGTCGATGCACGACCAGGTCCGCGAGCGGATCGAGCTCGAGGTGGCCCTGCGCCAGGCGCTCGCCGAGAACCAGCTGCGCGTCCACTACCAGCCGCTCGTCCGGCTGGAGACCGGCATCCCGGTCGGCGCCGAGGCCCTGGTCCGCTGGGAACACCCGGAACGCGGCGCGATCCCGCCGATGACGTTCATCCCGATCGCCGAGGACGCCGGCCTGATCGGCAGCATCGGCACCTGGGTACGCCAGGAGGCGCTGCGCCAGCTCGGCGTCTGGCGCTCCGAGGGCGTCGTCCGCGACGACTTCTACCTCTCCATCAACGTGTCACCGCGCCAGCTCAACGAGCCGGAACTCCCGCTGATCGTCTCGGGCGAGATGCTGCGGTACGGCGTACCGGCGCACTGCGTCGCCCTGGAGATGACCGAGTCGGTGATGGTGGACGGCTCCAGCGTGACCGCCCGGGTCCTGTTCGAGCTGCGTGAGCTCGGGGTGAAGCTGCTCATCGACGACTTCGGCACCGGCTTCTCGGCACTCGGATACCTGCGCCGCTTCCCGGTCACCGGCGTCAAGATCGACCGCTCGTTCGTGATCGGCCTCGGCGTCAACGTGGAGGACGACGAGATCGTGCGCGCGGTGGTGGCGATGAGCCACGCGCTCGGGCTCAGCGTGATCGCCGAGGGCGTGGAGACGCCGCTGCAGCGTGAGGCCCTGTACGCGGTCGGCGTGGTCAACGGCCAGGGCTGGCTCTGGGGCAAGGCGGTGCCGGCGTCGGAGTTCGCCGAGCGGTGGCACAAAGACGTGATCGCGGGTCCCCCGGAGGTCCAGGTCCCCGCGATCACGTCAGCGCTGGAATCGGTGTACGGCCGGCACCGCCGGTCCGAGTAGGAACTAGCGGCCGCCGCGGCGTTCCGGGAGACCGCCGCGGCGCTCCCGGAATCCGCTCCGGCGTTCCTCGCGGACCAGCGTTCCGGGCGGCGGGAACTCGTACATCCAGAACGACTGGGCGTCCAGCCGGGTCGGCTGCGCCTGACCGGCGACCCGGCCCAGGATCATCGAGATCATCCGAGGCAGCGAGTTGCGCTCCTCGTTGTACGAGCAGATGTCGACGAACACCTTGCCGTCGACCGCGCCGATCGCCTTGTACATGGACCGCAGCAGGCTGATGAAGACTCCCGCGCCCCGAGTGCCCACCGAGGCGCCGACGAAGACCACGTAGAAGAGCCGGCGCTCCTCGAACAGGTCCGGCCAGTGGTACTCGAAGTACTTCGGCGAGATCAGCGGCACCGCGTCCAGTTCGTTGGTCATCACGCCGAGCCCGACGATGCCGCCGTCGGAGTCGATCGCCACGTACTTGTCCGCCCGCTTGTCCGCCATCAGTTCGTCGAACTCGTGGCGGTACATCAGGTGCCGGTTGACCGCGAGGATGGCCAGATCGGAAAAGGTCTCCTGGTAGAACGCCCAGGCGTCGTCGTACAGGTTTTCCGGCAGTTCCGGCAGCACTTGGACTTCCATGATCGCTCCCCGTGATCAGTACTTGTCTCTTGGACAAACCTGTCAGCAGGACTGGCGCTGTGCGGGCAACTCCGGCATTATTCGCACACGGATTTGGGTTGTGTGCCAGGTCACGTCAGGAGAGATCCGTGCTACTCATGCTGCTGCTCGTGCTGATGACCGGGCTCGCCGCGGCCCTGTTCACCGCCACGCGCGGGCCGGTGCGGCCCAGCCGGCTGAAATAGGGCAGTCTGGGCGGATGCGCTTCGCCACCTGGAACGTCAACTCGGTCAAGGCCCGCCTGCCGCGCCTGCTCGACTGGCTCACCACCACCGCGCCGGACGTCGTCTGCCTCCAGGAGACCAAGGTCGCGCAGGACGGGTTCCCGGGCGAGGTCGCCGAGCTGGGATACGAGGTGGCGGCGTACGGCCAGGGCCGGTGGAACGGTGTCGCGATCCTCTCCAAGGCCGGCCTCGGCGACGTGCGCCACGGGTTCGACGGCGAACCGGGCTTTCCCGAGGCGGAGGCCCGCGCCGTCAGCGCGATCTGCGGCGGCATCCGGTTCATGTCGGTGTACGTGCCGAACGGCCGCACACCGGAGGACCCGCACTACACCTACAAGCTTCAGTGGCTGGCCGCTCTGCGTACCGCGCTCGTCCCGGATCTGGCGGCCGGCCCGGTCGTGGTCGCCGGCGACTACAACGTGGCGCCCACCGACGCCGACGTCTGGGATCCGGCCGTCTTCGCCGGTTCCACCCATGTGACACCGCCTGAGCGGGCGGCCCTCGCCGAGCTGCGCGCGCTCGGGCTCAGCGACGTGCCGGCCCGGCCGCTCAAGGGTGACCATCCCTTCACGTACTGGGACTATCGTGCGGGGATGTTCCACCAGAACAAAGGCATGCGGATCGATCTGGTCTACGCGAGTTCCGACATCGCGGGCCGGGTCACGGATGCCCTGGTGGACCGGGAAGCGCGCAAGGGGAAAGGCCCGTCGGACCATGCCCCGATCGTGGTCGACATCAAGGACTGAGCCGGAAACCACGTAACCTGAAGGCGTAAAGGAGGCGACTGATGACGCGTACCGTTCCGGTCGCGCCCGCACCAGCCCTGCTCCGGGCTGTGATGGACGCCGCCACCGAGGCCGTGATTCTCTGCGCCGCCGCGGGCGACGTGGTGCTCTTCGCGAACGCGGAAGCGCTGCGCCTGCTGCCCGGCGTGAACCCCGGCGAGGACAGCCCTCTGTCCGGGGACTCGTACCGCGCCGAGCACGACGGCCGCCACGTCTACGGGATGCGGCGCCGGCTCGACGACGACCACTACGCCTGGTTCCTGCGCGACCACACCGAGGAGACCGAGCGCACCGCCGAGCTTGAGGTCGAGCGGTCCCGCACGGCCTTCCTCGCCGAGGCGGGTCGCAGGCTCTCCGCCTCACTCCATGTCCGCAGGTGTACGCGTACCACCGCCGAGCTGGCGGTGACGCACCTGGCCGACGCCGCCATGGTGGTGATGCCGCTCGACAACGGCAGGTGCGCCTGGATCCGCCTCTCCCCCGGGCACGCCGCCGAGGAGGGCACCCTCGCCGAGCGGATGCTGATCGAGGTCCCCGGCCTGCCCGAGGCGCTCGACGGCTTCCCGCCGATCCCGAGCCGCTGGCTCGACCCCGCCCAGGCGCCCGGCTGGCTCTTCCCGGCCGGCCTCGGGCCGATCGGCGCGCTGCTGGTCATCCCGCTGCCCGGCAACGCCGAACCGGCCGGCGCCCTGATCCTGGCGCGCAGCGGGCACACGGCCACGTACTCCGCCGGCGACGAGATGCTCGCCCGAGTCTTCGCGGCCCGGGCCGGCGCCGCGATCGCGGCCGCCACGCTCTATCAGGAGCAGGTGGACACCACCGCGGTCCTGCAGGCCGACCTGCTGCCGCCGGAGATCCCCCAGCCGGACGGCTTCGAGCTGGCCGCCTCCTATCAGGCCGCTCGCGACTCGCTGCGCATCGGCGGCGACTTCTACGACGTGCTCGGCCCGGTCAACGGCGGCAGCGACACGGTCATCGCGCTCGGCGACGTCTGCGGCACCGGCCCCGAGGCCGCCGTCCTGACCGGCAAGGTCCGCCAGACCCTGCGCGCGCTGCGGCTCGTCGGCATCACCCCCGAGGCGATGCTGACGGTTCTCAACCAGGCGCTGCTGCAGCCCGGCCGTCGCCGCCAGCGGTTCGTCACGCTGGTCGTCGGATCGGTGCACAGATCCGAGCACGGCCGCGTGCGACTCAGACTCGCCAGCGGCGGTCACCCTCCACCGCTGGTCCTGCGCCACGACGGTACGGTCGAAGAGGTCCCCGCCAAGGGAACACTGATCGGTGTCCTCCCGGAGATCACGGTCCGCCCCGCCACCGTCGAGCTGGCGCCCGGCGAGCTGTGCCTGCTCTACAGCGACGGCCTCACCGAGGCGCGCGGCGGCCCGAGCGGCGACGAGCAGTTCGGCGAGGAACGGCTGCACCGGCACCTGGCCGGCTGCGTGGGCATGCCCGGAGCGGTCGCGGTGGAACGGCTGCGCCAGCTCGTCTCCGACTGGGTGCACGGCGGCCCCCGCGACGACATCGCCCTGCTGGCGGTCCGCGCGCATACCCGGCCACCCCTGACCCTGCGTGGCGGCGGTGCGCGCAACGCCTCGCCGTACCTGGTCGCCGCCCAGCGTGGTGACCGGCGGGTCCGGTCTCGCCCGTGACCTCCGTGGCTACCGCCGATCTGGCGCTCGATCACTATCTGGACCTGGTCGGCGACGGTGACGAGCGCGGCGCGATCGCTCTCGCGACCACCCTGCTGGACTCCGGCGTGCCCGCACAGCGGGTGATCGTCGACGTGATCGGCGCGACCCAGCGACGCGTCGGCGAGCTCTGGGCGACAAACGAGTGGGGCGTGGCCCGCGAGCACGCCGCCACCGCGGTCAGCGAGCGCGTCCTGGCCGCCGTCGGCGCCCGGACCACCGCGCCGGCCGCCCGCGGCCGGATCACCCTGGCCTGCGTGGACGGCGAATGGCACGGGCTGCCCGCCCGGATGCTCACCGAACTGCTGCGCCTGGACGGCTGGCGGGTCGACTTCCTCGGTGCCAGCGTCCCCGGCCGGCACCTGATCACCCACCTGCACCAGACCGGCCCGGACGCGGTCGCGCTCAGCTGCATGATCCCGACCCGGCTCCCCCGGGCACACGCCGCCATCACGGCGTGCCGCGCCGCCGGCATCCCGGTGATCGCCGGCGGGGCGGGTTTCGGCCCGGACGGCCGGTACGCCGAACGCCTCGGCGCCGACGCGTGGGCGGCCACCGGCGAGGACGCGGTCGCCCGGCTGTCAGCGGACTGGCCACCGCCGTGGGTGGCCGAGCACCCCGGCACGTCCCTCGGTGATGAGGAGTACACGCATCTGGTCCGGTCGCGGCCCCGGCTCATCGCGACCGCGATGGAACGGCTGCCGGCGGCCTATCCCGGCGCCCACCACTACGACCAGGCCGAGATCGACGCGACGGCCGAGGACCTGGGCCACATCGCCGACTTCCTGGCCGCCGCGCTGTACGTCGGCGAGGAAACGATCTTCACCGACTTCGTCGGCTGGACGGCCGGGGTACTGGGAAGCCGGGGTGTGCCGGCGGGGGCGCTGCGCGTGGGGTTGCGGCTGGTCCGCGACCAGCTGGTGGACTTCCCGGAGGCGACCCGCATGATCGACTCGTCGATGGCTCGCATCGCGGCGTAATTCGTTTGCACGGGGCTCCGGGGCGGGTTTAGCGTTGCCCCATGCTGTGATGAATTCCGGTCAGTTTCCCCCGCCGAAGCTCCCTCTGCGAGCCGGCGTGTTTCCCTGAGCCTCGGCCGGGCCTTGGCTTACCTCTTTCTCCTTTGGTGAGGGGCCGCTCCATGCCTTTTTCCGTTCACATTAATCTCGACGATCTCGCCCGTGGCGAGCTTGCCGCCGCACTCGACCAGTCCTCTCCCGAGACCCCGGCGCCGGGCGCTGGGGACATCGCTCATCACGGTGCCGGCGACGCCCGCCAGGCCGCCCGGGAACGCTCCGGCCGCGACCGATCGGGCCGGGCAGCGGGTGCCGCGGGTGGGCGCAGCTACGCGTTCCGGCGCAGCTGACCGACCCGCCTGCTGCCAGCGCTGAGCACCGGCCGGTCCGGCCGGTGCTCAGCGCTGTCACGACGGCCGCGAGCCAGCGCTGACAGCGAGCTCTGACAGCCAGCGAGCTCTGACAGCCAGCGAGCGGGCGGGCAAGCCGGGGGCCGGCCTGGCGGGCGCCAGCCTCGCGGGCACCAGCATCGCGGGCACCAGCCTCGCGGGCACCAGCCTGGATCTTGTGAGTTTCTGGCTGGCGGGACGGCACAAGCTCACAAGATCCACGAACGGCCGTCGCGCAGCCTCCGTTGTCCGCGGTCGTGGCAGGCCTCAGTCACAGAGCCGCCGCGTGTCGATTTCCGGCGCGGATCACACCCCAACTCGACACGCACGGGACCACTGACAGCATGCGTGTCGAATTCGGGCGCGACTCGCACCTCAACTCGACACACTGCCGTCCGTCCCCCGCGACTCCGAACGCCCGGACGCCCACAACGCCCGGACGCCGAACACCCCGCACCGCAGCACCGCAGCACCGCAACACCGCAACATTCAGCACCGCAGCATGCGCCGCACCACCGCGCCGTGCCGTGCCGCACCACCGCACTGCGGCCACTCAATCAGCCCAGCTGGACATAAACGTCGTCGATCTGGCCGTGGTACATGTCGCCGCCGGTCTGCAGGTTCGGGCCGCCGACGCGCAGCGGCATCGCGTTGTCCACGGCCAGCGTCGCCGGGATCACCGCCCGGCCGCTCGCCACGCCGTCCACCGACACGCTCAGCCCGGTCCCGGCCCGCTCGCACACCAGCTTGTGCCAGGCGCCGTCCGCGATCGGTTTCGCCGACGTGGCGGTGAACTTCTGCCCGGTGCCCTGTGCCACCATCACGCACTGCGCCCGGCCGGCCTTGCCGCTGATCTGCATCTTCCACTGGCTGCCGGCGTTCGCGACGCCCTTCTGCATCACGTTGGCGTTGCCGGTGAGCTGCCCGGCGGCGACGCGTACCGTGGCTGCCCATTTGAAACCACGGGTGCCCGGGTCGAGGTCGGCGTCGTCGGCCGCTTCGAGCAACGCCCGCGGGCACGTGGCCGTCCCGGCCGCGCAGGCGACCGGGAACGTGGCGAACCGGCCGGCGCCGAGCGCGGTGAACGCGACCTGCCCGTTGTTGGAGCCGCGCACCGTCAGCGGCCCGCCCCGGCCGGACAGATCACTGACCCGCCCCTCGGTGGCCCCACCGTCGAAGTTGTAGCGCGCGACGAGACCCGGCGCCGGAACTTCAGAAGGCAACGAAGGCGCAGCGGCGGCCGGTGCCGCCAGAGCCGGGACGGCGAGGAGAGCGAAAATCGAGTACTTGAGGATCCTCATGGAAAGAAGATCGCTCATTCACCCCACAACTGGTCAAAACACCCAGCGAAAGTCGACCGTATGGGGTCGCCGGTTCAGAGGAGGCCCGCCTCCACGGCGAGCAGACAGACACCGAGGAGCCGCTGCAGCGTCCACTCGGCGCCCACCCATCCGGCGGCCGTCATCGGCGCCTCGCCGACGGCCGGGATCGTGCGTCCCATCCGGACGGCACCGGCCGTGATGGCCCGTGCGTACGACGCCAGACCCTCGGCGTCGAGCTCCCGGCCGGCGTCGGCGAGCGCGTCCCGAACCGCGGCGGCGTGCTGGTCGACGCGGGCCAGCAGAGCGGGCGAGGCGAACGCGGCGGCCAGACCGTCGACACCGATCCGGGCCATCATCTCGTCGAGGTGGGCGCCGGCGGGACGGACGGCGACAGCGGCGGCGATCGGGGCGATGGCGAGGTTCTCGTTCGTCATGCGGAAGACGCTAAAGCCCGGCGACCAGCCTGAACAGGGGGGTAACCGAACGGCACCCCGCACGCACCGACCCTGCTAGAGAGGCAGCGCGTCCATCGCCTTGTAGATCCTTTTGTCCGAAATCGGATAGGCGGTCCCGAGCGTCTGCGCGAAGAAGTTGACCCGCAACTCCTCGATCATCCACCGGATCTCGCGCAGGCCCTCCTCGGCCGGACCACCCTTCGGCGCCTCGGCGCGCAGCTCCCGGAACTCCGCCTCGATCTCGTGGATCTGCGTGGTCAGCTGCCGGTCGCGGCCGAGACCACCACCGAGCCGGTCCAGGCGGTAGACGATCCCGCGCAGGTACCGCGGCATGTGGTGCAGCTGCCGCCATCCCGTCTCGGTCACGAACCCCTGATGGACCAGGCCCTTCAGCTGCTGACGGATGTCGGCGAGCGCAGGCAGCAGGGTGGGGTCGCGCAGGACGCGTACCCGCTGCTCGACGTCGTAGGCCGTGGCGAGGACCGCCTGCACCTGGGTGACCACGTTCGCCACGGCGTCGACCAGGTCCTGACGGACATGGTCACGCAGCGACGCGAACTCGACGGACGACCAGACCGGGCCACCGTTGTCGGCGACGAGCCGGTCGACCGCCGCTCCCGTACAGTCGTCGAGAAGGTCGGAGATTGACCGATAGGGATTACCCCGGGACAGCTCCAGCTTGGCCTTGTTGTCGAGCCGGCCCTGCAGGAAACGAGCAGCAGGGGGCAGCGTGAGCATCAGCAGCCGGCGGGTGCCGGCGACCATGGCGGTGCGCTGTTCCGGCTCGGTCTCGAACACCTTCACCGCCACCGACGTGCCCTCGTCGACGAGCGCGGGCCAGACGTTGACCTCGTACCCGCCGCGTACCTGGACGACCTTGCGCGGCAGCGCGCCGAAGTCGTTCGTGGTGATGCCGCGGCGTTCCAGGTTGCCGGCCGCGCGGGAGATGGTGGCCTGCACCTTCGGCGCGAGCTGACGGCGCAGCACGTCGAGGTCACGGCCCTCGGCGACCACCTCGCCCGCCTCGTTGACCACCCGGAAGTTCATCCGCAGATGCTCGGGAACCTGGTCGGGACGCCACGCGTCCGCCGGGACCAGGGTGCCGTTGAGCCGGCGCAACTCGGCGCCGATGGCGTCGGGCAGCGGCCCGCGGCGCGGCGGCACCCGGTCGATCACGGCCTCGGCCCAGTCCGGCACCGGGACGAACGCGGTGCGCAGGTGTTTCGGCAGCGCCCGGATCAGCGCGATCACCACGTCCTTGCGGAAGCCCGGCACCGACCAGCCGAAGTCCTCCGCGTCGACCTTGTTGATCAGATCGAGCGGCATCCGGACCGTCACACCGTCGGCGTGCGAGTCGGGATTGAATTCGTAATAGAGCGGGAGTTTCACGCCGCTCGCCAGCCAGGCGTCCGGGAACGCGTTCGGGTCGACCGTGTCGCGTCCCGCGTTGACGACGTCTTCCCGGGTGAAGGTGAGCAGTTCCGGCGACTCGACACGGGCTTTCTTCCACCAGCCGTCGAAATGCCGCGAGGACACCACCTCGGCCGGGATCCGCGCGTCGTACAGCGCGTACACCGTTTCGTCGTCGACCGCGATATCCCGCCGGCGGGCCCGGTTCTCGATATCGGTGATCTGTTTGAGCAGCCGCAGGTTCTCACCGTAGAACTTGTGGTGGGTCTCCCAGTCACCCTCGACGAGCGCGTGCCGGATGAACAATTCCCGGGAGACGATCGGGTCGACTTTGCTGTAACCGACACGGCGGCGCGGGACGATCGCGAGACCATAAAGGGTCACCTTCTCGAAAGCCATCACCGCGCCCATCTTGCGGTCCCAGTGCGGCTCCGAGTAACTACGTTTGACCAGGTGCGGAGCGAGTTTCTCGGCCCATTCCGGCTCGATCCGGGCGTTCACCCGGCCCCAGAGCCGGCTCGTCTCGACCAGCTCGGCGGACATCACCCAGCGCGGCTGTTTCTTGAACAGCGCCGACCCCGGGAAGATGGCGAACTTGGCGCCACGGGCACCCAGATATTCCCGCTTGTCGGAATCCTTGAATCCGATATGGCTGAGAAGACCCGCGAGCAGGGCGGTGTGCACCGGTTGCGGCGCGACTCCCGCTTCCCAGTCCTCCTTCAAGGACAATCCCAGGGTACGCGCGACCTGCTTCAGCTGCGAGTAGATGTCCTGCCATTCCCGTACCCGGAGGTAGTTGAGGAATTCGCTGCGGCAGAGCCGGCGGAACTGATTGCCGGAGAGCTCCTGTTGTTTCTCGCGCAGATAGCGCCACAGATTGAGATAGCTGAAGAAGTCCGATTCCTTGTCGACGAACCGGGCGTGCCGCTCGTCGGCCTGCTGCTGTTTCTCGGCGGGACGCTCGCGCGGGTCCTGGATCGACAGGGCGGCCGCGATCACCATGACCTCGGCGAGACACTCCTGCCGGTCCGCCTCGATGACCATGCGGGCCAGCCGCGGGTCGACCGGCAGCTGGGCGAGCTGGCGGCCCATCGGGGTGAGCTTGCGGTCGTCGAGCGCGCCCAGCTCCTCGAGCAGCTTCACGCCGTCGGTGATGTTGCGCCGGTCCGGCGGGTCGATGAACGGGAACTTGGCGAGGTCACCGAGGCCCAGGTTGGTCATCTGCAGGATGACGCTGGCCAGGTTGGTCCGCAGGATCTCCGGTTCGGTGAACTCGGTGCGCTGCTCGAAGTCCTCCTCCGAGTAGAGCCGGATGCAGATGCCGTCCGACGTACGCCCACAGCGGCCCTTGCGCTGGTTAGCCGACGCTTGGGAGACCGCCTCGATCGGCAGCCGCTGCACCTTGAGCCGGTGCGAGTACCTGCTGATCCGGGCGGTGCCCGGGTCGATCACGTAGCGGATACCCGGGACCGTCAGCGACGTCTCGGCCACGTTGGTGGCGAGCACGACGCGCCGTCCGGTGTGCCGTTCGAAGACCTTGTGCTGCTCGGCCGCGGAGAGCCGGCCGTACAGCGGGACGATCTCGGTGTTGCGCAGGTCCCGCTTGTTCAGCGCGTCGGCGGTGTCCCGGATCTCCCGCTCGCCGGAGAGGAAGACCAGGATGTCGCCGTCACTCTCCCGGCCCAGCTCGTCGACGGCGTCGGCGATGCCGTCGATCTGGTCCTGCGGTTCCTCGGTCTCATCCTCGGTCACGATGACCAGCGGGCGGTACCGGACCTCGACCGGGAAGGTCCGACCGGACACCTCGATCACCGGGGCGGGCTTGCCGTCCGCGTCCGCGAAGTGCTCGGCGAACCGAGCGGTCTCGATCGTCGCCGACGTGATGATCAGCTTGAGGTCGGGCCGTTTCGGCAGCAGCTCACGCAGGTAACCCAGGATGAAGTCGATGTTGAGGCTGCGCTCGTGCGCCTCGTCGATGATGAGCGTGTCGTACCGCCGCAGCATCCGGTCGGTCTGGATCTCGGCCAGCAGGATGCCGTCGGTCATCACCTTGATCATGGTGTCGTCGCTCACCTGGTCGGTGAAACGCACCTTGTAACCGACGGTCGAGCCGAGCGGCCGGTCCAGTTCCTCGGCGATCCGCTCGGCCACCGTGCGGGCCGCGATCCGCCGGGGCTGGGTGTGCCCGATCTGCCCGCGCACGCCACGGCCCAGCTCCATGCAGATCTTGGGGATCTGGGTGGTCTTGCCGGAGCCGGTCTCACCGGCGACGACCACGACCTGGTGGTCCCGGATCGCCGCGGCGATGTCGTCCTTGCGGGCACTGACGGGCAGCGCCTCCGGGTACCTGACCTGCGGAATCGTGGCGAGACGGCTTTCCAGGCGCCGCTGGGCCTGCTCCACCTCGGCAGCGATCTCGGTGAGCGCGGCGGAGCGGGCGGCATCGTCACGGATGCGCCTCGTCCCCTCCAGCCGGCGCTGCAGGCGGCGTTCGTCGCGGGGAAGGAGCGCGGAGATCCGGTTACGCAGCTCTGAAACAGCTGGTGCGGCAGGCGAAATCGACATGGCGCAGCAAGAATAGGCGGAAGACGCTGGAAACGCCTCGTGATTAACGACGCGTTCAGGTGCCGGCCTGGACCTGCGGCGGGTTCGCGTCGAGCCACTGATCGATGGTGTCGCCGGCGAGCGCCGCGAACATCGACGCCGAGGCCTCCGCGTCGAGCTGCACCGCGGTGCCGGCCGAGGTGTCCAGGTCCGCCCGCGAGTACGGCACGGTCCGGAAATCGATGTCGCCGGGCCGGATGCCGCGTACCGCGAATGCCAGATCCCGCAGGTCCAGCTTGTCGTCGACGGTGAGCGCGCCGGCCGTGACGCCGAGCAGGCTGTCCAGTTCCAGGGGGTTGGTGAGTGTGCCGCTCGACGAGACCTTCGAGATCAGCGACTTCACCACGAGCTGCTGGTTGTGCATCCGGCCGAAGTCGCCGCCGATCACGCCGTGCCGCTGGCGGACGAACTCCAGGGCGGTCGCGCCGTCCATGTCGTGACAGCCCGGCTCCCAGACCTTGCCGGTGTCCAGCGCGCGCACCCGGTACTCGATGCACACGTTGATCCCGCCGACCGCGTCGACCATCTCCCGGATGCTGCCGAAGTCGGCGACCATGGCGCCGTCCAGGGTGACCCCGGTCAGCTTCTGTACGGTCTCGGCCGTCAGCGGCGTCCCACCGAACGCGAACGCAGAGTTGATCTTGTTTTTGCCGCCGTTCCAGCTCCCGCCGGGCGGCACCTCGACGTAACTGTCCCGGGGGATCGAGATGAACACGGCCCGGTCCCGGTTCTTGGAGATGTGCAGGACCATGATCGTGTCCGACCGCTCACCGATCGGGCTGACCCCGCTGGTCACCTCCTCGGCCCGCGAGTCGGAGCCGAGCAGCAGCAGGTTGAGCGGCCCCGACGCCCAGTTCTCCTCGGTCTTCTTGGCGTCCTCGGCCGACAGCGACGGCATCAGCGGGGCGCGATCGACCTTGTCCTCGTACCGGTGGTAGAGGTAGAAACCGCCACCGGTGAGCCCGCCGGCGATCACCAGGACCAGCGCCGACAGAACGATCAACGCCTTCTTCCAGCCGGCCAGCCTGCCGAAGGCCGCGAACCGGCCGCTCTTCACCACCGGCGCAAGATCGCTCTCTGAATCCACCATGACACCCAACCCAAGGGGTGAGCGAAGGTCATCAACCTTTCAGGTGGAACTGGTCAAGAAGCGGGGGAATCCGCCGTTTCCCGGCCCGGCCCTGGCTCGGTATCCCCACCGAGCAGCCAATCGACGGAGGTGTGCCGTGATCGTAGTCGCGGAGGATCACGAGGACATCCGGTACGTCCTCAAGCGTTCCCTGGAACGTGCCGGGCACCGGGTGGTGGCCGCCGCCGACGGCGCCGAGGCGCTGGAGGCGATCCGGGAGCATCGGCCGGATCTCGTCGTCACCGACGTGGACATGCCGCACATGACCGGCCTCGACCTCTGCCGGGCGATCCGGGCGGACGACGACCTGCGGCACATTCCGGTCGTGGTCGCCAGCGGGTCGCTGATGCCCGGCGACGGGCGGGCCGAGGAGGCCGGCGCCTCGGCGACCCTGCTGAAACCGTTCGTCCCGGCCCAGCTCATCGCGCTGATCGCGACCCTGCTCCCACAGATGTAGAGCGGATCTAGTCCTGCCGCTGCCGCTCCTGGCGGGGCGCGCGCAGCGGCTGCTCCTCGACCGGCGGTTGCACACCGAGGCCGGGCAGGTGCGCGGCCTCCATGATCGCGGCCCGCTCGGCGAGCGCCCGCTCCAGCGCGGCGCGGACAGCCTCGTCGTCCGGCGACTCAGGGGACGTATCAGGCACAGCGATCTCCAAGGGCGAGGAAGAGGGAGCAGCGGGCAGGGTGAAGAAGAACCGGGAGCCACCGCCCGGATTGTCGGCGACGCCGATCTCGCCGCCGTGCCGTTCCACGATCCGGCGGCAGATCGCCAGGCCGAGACCGGTGCCGGCATATCCGGCGGCCTCCTCGGTACGGTGAAACGACTCGAAGACCCGAGGCTTGTCCGAGTCCGGGATGCCGATCCCGCCGTCGGCCACCTCGATCCGGGCCCAGCCGTCCGCGGTGAGGCACCCGGTCACGTCGATGCGGGGCGGCACACCCGGCCGGACGTACTTCACCGCGTTGCCGACCAGGTTGTCGACCACGTGCCGGACCATCCCCGGGTCGGCGGTCACCAGCGGCAGCGGACCGGCCGACCAGGCCGCCTCCTGATGGGTGAGCCGTTCCTCGATCACCTCGCGGACCAGCGGCGCCAGGTCGACGGCCCGCAGCTTCAGCGGCGCGTTACGGGCGGTGGTGTACGCCAGAAGCGTCTCCACCATCGCGTCCATCCGATCGGTGGTCGCCACGATGCGTACCAGGCTCGCGCGGGCCGGACTGTCGGCCGGCACGTCGTCCAGGGCGAGTTCGGCGTGCCCGCGGGCGATGGCCAGCGGCGCTTTCAGGTCGTGCGCCACGACACCGGCGAAGACCTGCAGGTCGGACTCGTACCGTCGCAGTTCGGTGATGTCGCGGAAGACCGCGACCGCGCCGCGCTGGCCGGCGCTCGGGTCGAGCGGGCGTCCGTCGACGCTGAGCAGCACGCCGTCGGGCCGCTGCGGGTTGCGGATGACGATCTCCACGCCGTCGCACGACTCGCCGTGCAGCGCCCTGATCAGCGGCATCTCCTCGACCGGCAGCGGGGTGCTCCCGTCGGTCCGGAACACGCCGTAGTGCTGCTGCCACTCGCCGGGGGTGTCGTTGGAGTCCGGGATGCCCATCAGCCGTTTGCCGGCCGGGTTCTCCATCAGGACCCGGCCGGTCTCGTCGACCACGCTCACCCCGTCGCTGATGCTGTTGAGCACCGCGCCGAGCAGGCCGGCCTGCCGGCGGCTCTCCGCCTCGGCCTCGCGCAGCTCCCCGGTGGCGATCAGGACCTGATCCCGGGCCCGGGCCCGGCCGGTGGCGAGCGCCCAGACGAGCCAGGCCAGCAGCGAGGTGAGCACCACCCCACCGCCGAGGACAAGCTCCGGCAGATGACCACCGGCGCCCGGCAGGCGCGCCGAGTCGGCCTGGGTGGTCAGCACCCAGGACCGGTCACCGACCTCGAAGGAGGAGTGCCGGGTGAGGTCGGGCTCGCCCTGCACGGACCAGTCAGCGATGGTCACCGTGGTGCCGTCGCTGTCGGTGGCCTCCAGACTGCCGAAGAGCTGGCCCTGGCTGATCGTGTCGAGCACGCCGGAGAGGAAGGTCCGCCCGCGCAGCCCCAGCACCACCCAGCCCTTGAAGACGGGTGTGTTGGCGCGCGACCACAGCGGCGCGACGAAGACGAACGACTGCTGCTGCGACGAGGCGGGATTGTCCCGGTCGCGCAGCAGGATGTACGTGTCGGAGACCGCCGTGGCATGGATCCGCCGCGACTCGTCCAGCGCGTTCTTCAGCTCCGGCGCGCTGGTGAGGTCCATCCCGCCGGTCGACGACTCGCCGTCGGCGAGCGGCCTCGTGAAGATCGGGAAGTAGTGTTCCGGCCCGGAGCCCTTCGGCGCCAGGGTGAGCCCTTCGGCGCCCCGTCCCCGCCAGAAACGCTGAACCTCGGCGACCTGGTTGTCGGCGGCCGGCACCACGTACGCCAGAGCGGCCGCCCCGATCAGCTTGGCATCGTCCAGCGGTTCGGTGCCGACGTCGAAGTCCTCCCAGGTGAGCACGGTCTGCGCGGCGACACCGGCGGCCGTCGCCTCGAGCAGCGAGCGGTATCGCCCGATCTCGGTCTCCACCGCGGCGAGAGCCATGGCGTGCCGCTGGTCCATCACCCGCTCGGCCTTGTCCTGCTGTGCCGCCTGGAGCCCGGCCGCCACCAGCACGGTGACCAGAAGTCCCGTGAGCAGCACCCCGGCGGCGAGGAGTCCGCCACCTATTCGTCGCCCCACCATAAAGAGCGTAAGACGCAAATCGCCCCCGTCGGCCAGGTTCGGCCAACGGGGGCGCAGGGGTTGCCTACTTCCAGGTGTCGTACTGGTAGAGGCCGTAGGTCGCCATGATTCCGGTGACCTTCGGGACGTACTTCGGGTCGGTCGCGTACCCGGCCTTCCAGACCTGTTCGATGAACTTGTCAGCGTTCTTGGTGTAGGCGAACGCCGGGGCGTACCGCTTGTTGGCCTTCAGGAAGTGGCCGTGGTCGCGGAACGACCGGGCCATCGAGGAGTAGGTGCGGAACGCGTCGTTGATCTCGAAGCACTTGCCGGCCTTGGTGCACTCGGTCGTCTTGTAGACATGACAACCGGAGGCGTGCGGGCCGTAGGCGCCGTTCTGGCACTTGATGCCGAAGTAGTTCTTGTCGACCGCCGACAGCCCGCTGCGTCCCCAGCCGGACTCGAGGATGGCCTGGGCGATGGTCACCGACGGCGGCACGCCGTAATCGCGCCAGCCCTGCTGGGCGCCGGGCACCGCGGCCTTGATGAACTGCTCGGGCGTCAGGACGGGCGCGACCGGCGTCGTGGGCGCGCTCGGCGCCGCGGCGCACGCTTTCACGGTTCCGGAGAGCATGTACGCGTGAGCGACGTACCGCCCGTCGGCCAGCCGGTCCCACTGTGCCGTGGTCCGCACGGTGCCGGCGACCGAGCTGCCCTGAACAGCACAGTCGATCTTCACGATGGTGTTGTTCGCGAGGGTGCCGGCCACCGCGCTGGACGTGTACGGCCCGGTCCGGGTGTTGACCGCGCCGTCGGTGGTGCGGACCGTGCCGGTCACGTACACCGGGGTGGTCTTGGCGGGCGCCGCGCAGGCCGGGATCTTCGCGCTGGTCCGCACGTACCCGTGTGAGATGTAGGCGCCGCTGGTGAGCCGGTCCCAGACCTTGGTGGTGCGGACCTTGCCGCTCACCGTCGGGCCGTTCACCGCGCAGGCGATCGACACCTTCGTGCCGTCCTTGACCGTACCGACGACCTTCGAGGCCGTGGAGGGCGCCGAGCGGATCTTCAAGTCGCCGCTGACGTCGATGGTGGCCGAGAGTCCGGCCGCGTAAGCCGTGCCGGGTGACATGCCCAGCCCGCCCCCGGCGGCAAGCACCAGCGCGGCGCCGGTGAGCAGTCGTCGGGTCGTGTGCCTCATTGGAACGTCTCCTTCATAGCGGGCGGCGTCCGTTAGAAGGTCGCGGGCGGGCGTTGCGCGCGGGGAGCCCGTCCGGGTGCGTCTGGGTTGCCACTCCGGAGGACCGGCGTCCGATGTGGCCGAGGTGACAGAAGTGGCAGGGGACATGTGTCCCTGGTGTGCTTGAGAATTCCTGTCACGGGGAAAGCCGTGACGGCATCACCCGCCGCACTTGGAGGTCGAGTTGACGACCGTTGCTTCGAAGCCGGCCCGGTCCGCCGGAAACAGCGCCGTGCCTGCACGGAGTTTCTGGCACACGGTGTCGCCGCTGCTGGTCAGCGTCCTGGCGGCGGGCGGTGTCGCGGCCATGTACTACGTGTTCGTCCGGACCTCGCTCGGGCAGTTGGTCGACACCACCGCGATGTCCGGCGGCGACGTGAACCACCCGCAGGTGATCGAGGTACTCAGCAAGGCCCTGAACTACACCCACCTGACGCTGCTCGGCCTGGTCTGCGTCCTGGCCGCCGGGCTCGGCGTGGTCCAGCGCCGGTTCGACCTGGCGATCGGCGCGGCCTTCGTGGTCGGCGCGGCGAATCTCGCGACGCAGCTGCTCAAGTCCCGCCTGCCCCGGCCGGACCTGGACGGCACCGCGATGATGAACTCGTTCCCCAGCGGGCACGTCACCGCCGCCGCGTCGGTCGCGTTCGTGCTGGTGCTGGTCTTCCCGCGGGCGCTGCGCGGCACGATCGGGCTGATCGGTGCCGTCTACGTCACGGTCGTCGCGGTCGCCACGGTCTGGGCGGAGTGGCACCGGCCCAGCGACACCATCGCCGCCCTGCTGATCGTCCTGGCCTGCGGCGGGCTCGTCGTCTGGGGCGTACGCCTGCGGCGGCGCGGCGCCACCCGCCCGCTGCACCTGCCGAACATGCTGGTGATGGGAATCCTCGCGGTGACCAGCGCGGTGACCGCGGCCGCCGGTCTGATCGGCCTTCTCGCCGTGGCACTGACCGAGCGCGGCTCCCCCGAGTTCGTCTCCGGACAGTTCGCGTTCTCCACCGGCAGCGCGGGCATCGTGGCCTGCGTCGCCGGCACGTTCATCATCTGGGTACGGCTCACGGCGGACGAACCGCCGTCGAGCCGGCCCGTTCCGGGAGGCAAGAAGAAATGACCAGTCCTTCGACCGAACCCACCACGCCGATCCCGGCGGGCACCCCGGCGGCCGCCACGCCGTCGGTGGCGACCCCGGTGGCGGCTTCCCCCACCGGTCCCGGCGCGGTCCCGCCCGGCCCGGCCGGCGTGCCCACTCTGCCCGCGCAGACCGGTCCGGCACAGGCCGCCGCGGCGGCCGGCCCGACCGTCGTGGTCGGCACCTACCCGGAGTACGCGCTCGCCCAGCAGGCGGTCGACCACCTGTCGGACAACAAGTTCCCGGTCGAGCGGGTCTCGATCGTCGGCACCGACCTGCGCCTCGTGGAGACCGTGCTGGGCCGCCTCACCACCGCGCGGGCGGCTCTCGCCGGCGCGGCGAGCGGCGCCTGGTTCGGCCTCTTCATCGGTCTGCTGTTCGGCATCTTCAGCGACGAGAGCTGGTTCGGCCTCATCCTGACCACGCTGATCATCGGTGCGATCTGGGGTGCCATCTTCGGCGCGATCGCGCACGCCGCGACCGGCGGCCGCCGCGACTTCTCGTCGCGCAGCTCGCTCCAGGCCGCCCAGTACGCGGTCCTGGCCGACGCCGACGTCGCCGACGAGGCCCGTACCCTGCTGGTCCAGCTGAACTGGCGCGCCAGCGGAGCTGAGTGACCTGCACGCGTTGAAGCCCCACGGACCCGGTCCGTGGGGCTTCTTCGTTTCCTTCCTAGAGCCCGGCGTCCAGCTGGTTGCGCAGCTTGGTGAGCGCCTTTGTCAGGAGCCGGGAGACGTGCATCTGGGAGATCCCGATCTCATCGGCGATCTGCGACTGGGTCAGGTTGCCGTAATAGCGCAGCGTCAGGATCTTCTGCTCACGCTCGTCGAGCGTGGCCAGAGCCGGCCCGAGAGCGACCCGGGTCTCGGCGATCTCGAACTCGTGGTCCTCGCCGCCCAGCGTGTCACCG
The DNA here is from genome assembly GCF_003259845.1 of Actinoplanes lutulentus. Lineage (GTDB taxonomy): Bacteria > Actinomycetota > Actinomycetes > Mycobacteriales > Micromonosporaceae > Actinoplanes > Actinoplanes lutulentus. The sequence goes on along the minus strand of NZ_QLMJ01000002.1, from coordinate 552,296 downwards.
AGCTCGGTGTTGCCGTCCGCCGAGATCGGCGTCGAGAGGCTGGTGGCGTTGTAGGCGCGGGCGCCCTCCAGGCCTTCCAGAACGTCCTCTTCGCTGATCCCCAGGTGCACCGCGACGTCCGGCACTGTCGGGGAACGGCCCAGCGAGTGGGTCAGAGTGCTGTTGGCCTCGGTGATCGCCAGACGCAGCTCCTGCAGCCGGCGCGGCACCCGCACCGACCACGTCCGGTCCCGGAAGTGACGCTTGATCTCACCGATGATCGTCGGAATCGCGTAACCCGCGAAGTCGACCCCACGCTCCGGGTCGAACTTGTCCACCGCCTTGATCAGACCCACCGTCGCGGTCTGGATCAGGTCGTCGGTGGGCTCGCCGCGCCCCGCATATCGGTGCGCGAGGTGACGGGCGAGCGGCAGCCAGGCCTCGATCGCCTTGTCACGGAGCCGGGCCCGCTGCGCCGGCGGCGCGGCGGTCATCGCTTCGAGTAGTTCGGAGGCGCTGGTGGGCGCGTTGGCAAGAAGGGTCATGTCAGGTCCTCCATCAGACGGGCAGAGAGCCGTGCCCGCGAGCGGCGACCGTTCTGAAGTGCAACGCTATCCAAGAAGACTAGCTCCGCCTAGCCGAAAGGATGAGTGACGTTGCGTGAATGAGGAAACAGCGGAGCGAATTCATCCTAGAGTGTCGGATCCGCGGAGTCCGGTGACCACGAGTTTCGGTGTCGCACCCGCGTGGTAGACAGCATCGGCAACAACCCGAAGCGGAGAACGGAAAACGGATGACCATCCTCGGCATCGACATCGGCGGCTCCGGTGTGAAAGGCGCACCGGTCGACACGGTGCGCGGGGAGCTGCTCGAAGAGCGGTTCCGCGTGCCCACCCCACAGCCGGCGACCGTGGAGAGCGTCGTCGAGGCGGTCGCTGAGGTCGCCGAGAAATTCGGCGACTACGACAGAGTCGGCATCACGTTCCCCGGCGTCGTCGTCGACGGCGTGACCCGCAGCGCGGCGAACGTCGACAAGTCCTGGCTCAACGCCCCGGCCGCCCGGCTCTTCACCGAGCGGCTCGGCAAGCCGGCCACGGTGCTCAACGACGCTGACGCGGCCGGCGCCGCCGAGGTGGCGTTCGGCGCGGGCCGCGACCAGTCCGGCCTGATCATGATGGTCACCCTGGGCACCGGCATCGGCACCGCGCTCTTCCTGGACGGCGTGCTGATCCCGAACACCGAGCTCGGCCACCTCGAGATCGACGGCCGCGACGCGGAGTTGCTCGCCTCCGACCGCATCCGCGAGGCCAAGGAGCTCTCCTGGGACCACTGGGCGCCCCGCGTGGAGAAATACCTGCGCCACGTCGAGATGCTGCTCGCGCCCCGGCTCTTCATCATCGGCGGCGGCGTGAGCAAGAAATCCGAGAAGTTCTTCCCGCTGATCGACATCCGCACCCCGATGGTCGCGGCCACCCTGCTCAACAACGCCGGCATCATCGGCGCGGCGGTCAGCGCCGAGCAACACCCCGCGTCACTCCAGGTGGATGCGGCCGCCCAGGCCGCAAAATCAGAGGGTACGGAATAAATGGCGCGCACCATCGCGAGAAATGACCGTGTCGGCCGGGACGAGTTGCTGGAGTTCCTACGCCCCCGGCACCACGCGATCCTGATGACCACCCGCAAGGACGGCCGCCCGCAGTCCTCACCGAACACCTGCGGCGTGGACACCGAGGGCCGGATCGTCATCTCCAGTTACCCCGAGCGGGCCAAGGTGGCGAACATCCGCCGCGACCCGCGGGTCACCCTCTGCGTCCTGTCCGACGAGTGGAACGGCCCGTGGGTGCAGGTCGACGGCGTCGCCGAGGTGATCGACCTGCCCGAGGCGGTCGAGCCCCTGGTGGAGTACTTCCGGGTGATCTCCGGCGAGCACTCGAACTGGGACGAGTACCGCCAGGCCATGCTCGACCAGGGCAAATGCCTGATCCGCGTGACGATCGAGTCCTGGGGCCCGCTGGCAACAGGCGGCTTCCCAGCCCGCCTCGCCTGACAAAACCCGCAATCCGAACCCGCCGTTTCCCAACCCCACCACCCACCGCCAAATCCCCAACCAGCCGCACACCACGGTCGCCACCCGTGACAGCCGGCAGCCAAACGCGACAGCCGCCGCCCGGCTGTACACCACGGTCGTTCGGCTGGCGCTCGCGGTCGTGGTCGAGCCCTGCCAACGACCGTAAGCGCAAGCCGGCCCTGTCCGGCTTGTGCTTACGGTCGCGTTCCCGGCCCGCGCACGACCACGAGCGCAAGCCAATCCCGTCCGGCTAGCGCTTACGGTCGCCTTTCCGGTTCGCGCACGGCCGTGAGCGCAAGCCGGCTCCGGGCTGGCCGGGGTCGCTGCTTGGTGGCGAGGTTGTCTCGGGCGAGCCGTAGCTCAGATAGGTAATCGGACCCGCATGACATGTCTGGACTACGGCTCGCGCGGCTGAGCCGTAGTCCAGGACTGTTCTGGGACCCTGATGACATATCTGAGCTACGGCTCGCCCGCGACAAGCTCCACGATCCGCGTGCGCCCGCCAGGCCACGGTCGTGCCGTGGCCAGCGGGAGTCGATCTTTACTGTCGCCAGCCGGCCAGGTTGACGGTGGCGGTCGCTGTGAGGGACTCGACATCGTCACGGTCCGAGGGCGCTGACTCGTACCCAAGGGTCTCCAGAAGGGTGACCGAGTCACCCACCCGGACCGCCGCGATGTAGGTGGGTCGTTTGCCCTTGCTCGGTGTTCCGTCGTCGTTGTAACCGGCGGTGGAGCGCTCGACCAGCAGCGACTCGTCGCCGAGATCGAGGGAGCCGAGGCCGCGGAACGTCGCGTCGAGATCGCCCAGCTTGCCGGTCGGGCAGAGCCGGACGTTATCCCGCAGGTCGTCCATGAACCGCTCGGCGCCGTCGCCGCGATAGACCGTGACGGTGTCGTGGACCTCGTCCTCCGGCGTGTACTCGGCGCTGAGCTCGGGAGATCGGTAGAGCAGTGTCACCGAGGCGCGCACGCCGATCGCCTCCTCGCTCGGGTAGGACGCGTCGGCGCAGAACCGCGGCGGAGTGCGCGGTTCGTCGTGCCGGGTGAACTCGCCGGTGTTGCTGTCGGCCTTGGTCAGCAGAGCCCGGGCCGGAACCGACTTCGGAATCGCCGGGGTGCCCGGCGACGAGGGCGAGGCGGGCGGTGATGAGGCGGGCGGTGATGAAGCGGCCGATGGTGACGGTGAGGCCTGCTGTGACGGTGAGGTCTGCGGTGAGGTCGTCACGGCGGGCAGGATCGGTTGCGGCTCGTCGCCGCCGGCCAGGGCGAACCGGGTGCCGGCCGTGACGCCGGCCGCCAGCACCGCGACCGCGACCAGGCCGGCGGCCGAGCGGACGACGGTCTGGCGGCGGGCCCGGCCGCGCAGCTCGGCGGCGGGCAGCAGGCGGGCGCGACCGGCGTCGCGGGACAACGCGTCGTAGGCGCGCTCCAGCTCATTCGACATCGGAGACCTCCCCCATCCGGGCCGAGCGGTGATCAGAAACGGTCGAGCGCGGACCCGGCTTGGAGACCCGGACGGTCGCGGAGGCGGACGTCGCTTCGGGGTCGGTGAGCAGCGCGGCCAGCTCGCGGCGGCCCCGGGTCAGCCAGGACGTGACGGTGCCGACCGCGGCGCCGGTCTCCTCCGCGATGTCGGCCACCGGCAGGTCGAAGAGGTAGTGCAGTGCGAGCGCCTGCCGCAGGTGCTCCGGCAGCTGCCGCAGGGCCGTGGTCACCAGCACGGTGTCGTCGGCCGGCGGTCTCACCGGCTCGGGCGGGCCGCTTCTGCTCAGCGCCGCCCACCAGCCACGCAACCGGCGCCGCCGGTCGGTCGCCAGCCGGGCCAGCACCAGGCGGATCCAGGCGTCCGGCGCCGGATGCGCCGACACCGTCCCCCACTGCCGCCAGGCGCGTGTATAGGCCTCTTGCACCAGGTCCTGCGCCTCCGCGAGATCACCGGTCAGCGCGTACCCGTAACGCACCATGCGCACGGACGTGTCCCGGTAGAAGTCGTCGAAGCCGGCCGCATCCCGCATACCGTCCCCCGCTCGTCATCGATGCACCGGTAACGGCCCGGGACACCACGATGCTGCACGGATCTGGAAAAAAGAAAAAAGCACGGCCGGCACCCCAGGAGGACAGGAGGGTGCCGGCCGTGCTGGTTCAGAGAGAAGCGGAAGGTCAGACGCTCAGCGGCGAGCGGTCCTTCTCAGCGTCCAACAGGTAGAGCAGCGAGTCGCGGTGCATCGCGGCGACCGGCTCGAGCAGGTCGGGGTGGCGCAGCAGCGTGGCGGCGTCGCGGTCACGGGCGTCCGGCGAGAGCAGACGACGGAACTCGTTCGGCAGACCACCGGCGCGGCGGGCGTGCGGGCGGGGGCGGGGCTCCGGGATCGGCATCGCGGCGATGACCGAGTCGACGCCACGACGGGCCAGCATCGGGTCGGCCAGCAGGCAGGCGGCCCAGCTGACGACGACCTCGTCGACCCAGGTGCGCCAGCCCTCGCCGTCGGCGAACTCGTCCTCGGGCTCGCTGCCGGCCTTCCAGTCGAGGAGGGCGGAGCCGCCGGGGCCGGCGATGGCGACCAGCGCCGCGTCGATCTCGGTCGGGTACCGCAGCCACGCGGCGACCGTCACGGCCTGCCGGGCCTGCAGCTCGGCGAGGGTGCAGGCGACCGTGTTGGACTCGCCGCCGGGGTAGGCGCGGGCCAGCCAGTGGGTGCTGGCAGCGATAACCGGGGACAACGCCGTCGACGGTCCAGCCACGTGTGGATCTCCTCCCAGAGGCGCCTTCCGTGTTCGGTTGGCGTCAGGGGTATAGCTCGGTCCTGTGGCCCCGGACTTGAGCAGTGATCCTCGATGGCAACCCGCGGCAACCAACGCGCTCCTTTGAGCGAGGCGGGCTACCGAGCGCGCCGAGCGCCTGTTGCGTTCAGGTGAACTTGTCGTGTTTTCCAGCGCCGCACGGCCGCGTCTGGATGCGCCACCGTAGGGGTCCTCCGGTAGGTTGAAGGCAACTCGGCGGTCGGCCGGTTTCCCCGTCACCCTTCTGTTTGATTCGCCTCCATTCCGGAGAAGTCATTGGGTGCCGGCGTTGGTTTTTCCGGTCGCCGAGTCCTCACGCACCCCTCTGACTACGGTGGAGATCATGACCGGACGCTTCCCCATCGAAGACGTGACACCGGCTGTTTCCGGTGGCCGCTACCCCTCGAAAGCGGTGGTCGGCGAACTGGTCCCGGTGTCGGCCGTGTCCTATCGAGAAGGTCACCACGCGCTCGGTGTGAACGTGGTATGGCGCGGCCCCGACGGCGAGACCAAGCCCTTCACCCGGATGGAACCGGGTGAGCCCGGCCTCGACCAGTGGCACGCCGCCATCCGCCCGGAATCGGTCGGCCGGTGGACGTTCACCGTCGAGGCGTTCGACGACCCGTACCGGACGTGGCGCAACGCCGTCGCCAAGAAGATCGGCGCCGGGCAGGGCCTGGAAGACCTGGCGAACGACCTCGCCGAGGGCGCCGACCTGCTCGACCTCGCCGCCAAGGTGGTGCCGCCGGAGGACGAGGAACGGGTCCGCGACGCTGCTGCCGCGCTCCGCGACGAGCAGCGGTCGCTGTTCGCCCGGGTCACCCCCGGCCTGGAGCTGGAAGAGCTGCTCTGGCACAACCCGGTGCGCCTGCTGGTCACCACGACCCGGTCCTTCGCGATCTGGGTGGACCGCAAGCGCGCCCTCTACTCCGCGTGGTACGAGTTCTTCCCCCGCTCCGAGGGCGCCGAGATCGGCCCGGACGCCACGCCGATCAAGCACGGCACGTTCCGGACCGCCGCCGACCGCCTGCCGGCCGTCGCGGCGATGGGCTTCGACGTGGTCTACCTGCCGCCGATCCACCCGATCGGCAAGATCAACCGCAAGGGTCGCAACAACACCCTGGTGGCCCGGCCGGAAGACGTCGGCTCACCGTGGGCGATCGGCTCGGACGAGGGCGGCCACGACGCGATCCACCCCGAGCTGGGCACCCTGGAGGACTTCGTCTTCTTCCGGGAGAAGGCCGAAGAACTGGGTATGGAGATCGCGCTCGACCTCGCTCTCCAGGCCGCTCCGGACCACCCGTGGGTCACCCAGCACCCGGAGTTCTTCACGACCCGCGCCGACGGCACCATCGCGTACGCCGAGAACCCGCCCAAGAAGTACCAGGACATCTACCCGCTGAACTGGGACAACGACTACCGGGCGCTGCGCGACGAGGTGTACCGCGTGGTGATGCACTGGGTGGACGCCGGCGTGAAGATCTTCCGCGTCGACAACCCGCACACCAAGGCGGTCAACTTCTGGCAGTGGCTGATCCCGAAGGTCAAGGAGACCGCTCCGGACGTCCTCTTCCTGGCCGAGGCGTTCACCCGGCCGGCCATGATGAACGGGCTCGGCAAGATCGGCTTCACGCAGTCGTACACGTACTTCACCTGGCGGACCACCGCCTGGGAGATGCGCGAGTACATGGAGCAGCTTCTCACCACTGTCGACTGGATGCGGCCGAACTTCTGGCCGAACACCCCCGACATCCTGCACGAGTCGCTGCAGCACGGCGGCCCGCCGATGTTCAAGATCCGCTCGGTGCTGGCGTCGATGCTCACGCCGTCCTGGGGCATGTACTCGGGCTTCGAGCTGTTCGAGCACGTGGCCCGCCCCGGCGCGGAGGAGTACATCGACAACGAGAAGTTCGAACTCAAGCCCCGGGACTGGGCCGGTGCCGAGCGGTCCGGCCGGTCGCTGGCGCCGTACCTGACCCGGCTGAACCGGATCCGGAAAGAAAACCCCGCCCTGCACTGGCTGCGGAACCTCAAGTTCCACGAGATCGACAACGGCGCGATGCTGTGCTTCTCGAAGCGGGACCCGGACACCGGTAACACGGTCCTGGTGATCTGCTCGTTCGACTCCAGCAACGTGCAGTGGGGCAACACGACGCTCGACATGGCCGCCCTCGGCCTGGAATGGCACGACCGCTTCACCGTGGTCGACCAGATCAGCGGGGCGACATACGAGTGGGGTCAACACAATGCGGTCCGGATCGACCCTTACGTCGAGCCGGCACACATCTTCGTCGTGCAGACGGGGTAGGGGGAACACGATGGAGTTGACGAGCGAGCACGATCCGGCGGAGGGCAGCCACACCGAGGATGGTGTGGTCGAGCACCCGAACTCCGACGACTTCGGCCACGCCCGGGCACTCCCCGCCGACCGCACGTGGTTCCAGCGCGCCGTCTTCTACGAAGTCCTGGTGCGCGCCTTCTACGACTCGGGTTCGGACGGTGGCGGCGACCTGCGCGGCCTGATCGAGCGTCTGGACTACCTGCAGTGGCTCGGCGTGGACTGCCTCTGGCTGCCGCCGTTCTACGACTCGCCGCTGCGCGACGGCGGTTACGACATCCGCGACTTCTACAAGGTGCTGCCCGAGTTCGGCACGGTCGAGGACTTCGTGGCGCTGCTCGACGCGGCGCACAAGCGCGGCATCCGGGTGGTCACCGACCTGGTCATGAACCACACGTCGGACTCGCACCCGTGGTTCCAGGCGTCGCGTCACGACCCCGAGGGCCCGTACGGCGACTTCTACGTCTGGAACGACACCAGCGACAAGTACGCCGACGCCCGGATCATCTTCGTCGACACCGAGGAGTCGAACTGGACGTTCGACCCGGTGCGGCGGCAGTTCTACTGGCACCGGTTCTTCTCGCACCAGCCCGACCTCAACTACGAGAACCCCAAGGTGCAGGAGGCGATGCTCGACGTCCTGCGTTTCTGGCTGGATCTCGGCATCGACGGTTTCCGGCTGGACGCGGTCCCCTACCTCTTCGAGGAGGAGGGCACCAACTGCGAGAACCTGCCGGCCACCCACGCGTTCCTGAAGCACTGCCGCAAGGTGATCGACGACGAGTTCCCGGGCCGGGTGCTGCTCGCCGAGGCGAACCAGTGGCCGGCCGACGTGGTGGAGTACTTCGGCGACCCGCGTTCCGGCGGCGACGAGTGCCACATGGCGTTCCACTTCCCGCTGATGCCGCGCATCTTCATGGCGGTCCGGCGCGAGTCGCGTTTCCCGATCTCGGAGATCCTGGCGAACACGCCGGCCATCCCGGAGAACACCCAGTGGGGCATCTTCCTGCGTAACCACGACGAGCTGACGCTCGAGATGGTCACCGACGAAGAGCGCGACTACATGTACTCGGAGTACGCCAAGGACCCGCGGATGAAGGCGAACGTCGGCATCCGCCGCCGTCTCGCCCCGCTGCTGGAGAACGACCGCAACCAGATCGAGCTGTTCACCGCGATGCTGCTGTCGCTGCCCGGTTCACCGGTGCTGTACTACGGCGACGAGATCGGCATGGGCGACAACATCTGGCTGGGCGACCGCGACGGTGTGCGGACGCCGATGCAGTGGACGCCGGACCGCAACGCCGGGTTCTCCACCGCCACGCCGGGCCGGCTCTACCTGCCGGTCAACCAGGACCCGGTCTACGGGTACCAGGCCGTCAACGTGGAGGCTCAGCGGGACAGTTCCACCTCGCTGCTGAACTGGACCCGGACCATGCTGGCGGTACGCCGCCGGCACGAGGCGTTCGCCGTCGGCACGTTCCGTGAGCTGGGCGGCTCCAACCCGTCCGTGCTGGCGTACCTGCGCGAGTACGGCGACGACGTGGTCCTCTGCGTGAACAACCTGTCCCGCTTCCCGCAGCCGATCGAGCTGAACCTCCAGCACTGGAACGGGTACACACCGGTCGAGCTCACCGGACACGTCAACTTCCCCAGGATCGGCCAGTTGCCGTACCTTCTGACCCTTCCGGGACACGGCTTCTACTGGTTCCAGTTGTGCGGGTCGGAGGAGAAGCAATGACGCTGCCTTTCGCCGAGTGGTTACCGAAACAACGCTGGTACGCGGGGCGCAGCCGGGTGCTCGCGTCCATCAAGGAGGCGTCGGCCACGTCCCTCGGCGAGGGACTCGAACTGGTCCTCGTCGACGTGGAGTACACCGACGGCAGCTCCGAGCGCTACCAGATCATGGTGGGCTGGGGCGACGAGGGCCCGCTGCCGGAGTACAGCGCGATCGCCACGATCGGCACGGCCGACGACGGCCGGGTCGGTTACGACGCGCTCTACGATCCGCGGGCCACCCGTCACCTGCTCGGCCTGGTCGACCGGTCGGAGACGGCCGGCGACGTGTCGTTCGAGAAGGAGCCCGGCGTCGATCTGCCGCTGGAGGCGTGGCCGCGGGTCTTCGACGCCGAGCAGAGCAACACCAGCGTGGTGTTCGACGAGGACGCGATCCTCAAGCTGTTCCGCCGGGTCACCTGCGGCATCAACCCGGACATCGAGCTGAACCGGGTTCTCGGCCGCGCCGGGAACCCGCACGTGGCGCGGCTGCTCGGCTCCCTGCAGTCGGCCGACGATTCGGGCTCCTGCTCGCTCGGCATGGTCACCGAGTACGCGACCAACTCCGCCGAGGGCTGGGCCATGGCCACCGCGTCGGCCCGGGACCTCTTCGCCGACGCGGAGTTCGCCGCCGACGAGGTGGGCGGGGACTTCCAGGGTGAGTCGTACCGGCTCGGTGAGGCCGTCGCGTCGGTGCACCAGACCCTCGCCGAGGAGCTCGGCACCGGCCCGGCGCCGTTCCCGCTCGACGCGTTCCTGGCCCGGCTGCGCACCGCCGCCAACTCGGTGCCGGAACTCCAGCAGTTCGTCCCGGCGATCAACGACCGGTTCACCGCGCTCACCGGCGAGCAGGTGACCGTCCAGCGGGTGCACGGCGACCTGCACCTCGGCCAGGTGCTGCGGACCCCCGAGGCCTGGCTGCTGATCGACTTCGAGGGTGAGCCGGGCCAGCCGCTCGACGAGCGCCGGATGCCGGACTCGCCGCTGCGTGACGTGGCGGGTGTGCTGCGCTCCTACGAGTACGCGGCCTACCAGCTGCTCGTCGACCAGGACGACGACGAGCACCTGGCCGCGCGCGCCCGGGAGTGGGTGGACCGCAACCGGGCCGCGTTCTGCGACGGGTACGCCCATGTCGCCGGCTCCGACCCGCGCGAGCAGGGTGCGCTGCTGTCCGCGTACGAGCTCGACAAGGCGGTCTACGAGGCCGCGTACGAAGCCCGGCACCGCCCGGGATGGCTGCGGATCCCCCTGCGGTCCATCACCCGGCTCGTCGGATGACCCCGGAGGAACCAACCATCATGATCGGGCAAACCACCTCGCGCCTAGCTGCCGATCAGCGGGCCATGAACAGCGTGATCGCCGGGGACACCCACGATCCGCACGCCGTCCTCGGCGCTCATCCGCACAGCGGGCACACGGTGATCCGTACCCTGCGCAAGGGCGCCTCGAAGGTGGCCGTCCTGCACGACGGGGAACGCACCGAGATGACGCTGGTGCACCCCGACGGGATCTTCGCGGCCGAGCTGGCCGGGACGGTGCTCGACTACCGCCTCGATGTGGACGGGACGCAGGCCGACGACCCGTACCGGCACCTGCCCACCCTGGGCGAGCTGGACCTGCACCTGATCGGTGAGGGCCGGCACGAGAAGCTGTGGAAGGTCCTCGGCGCGCAGCCGCGGGGCACCGGCGTGGCGTTCGCGGTCTGGGCGCCGAGCGCCCGGGGCGTGCAGGTCGTCGGCGACTTCTCCGGCTGGGGCCCGCACGACGGCTGGCCGATGCGGTCGCTCGGCTCCAGCGGTGTCTGGGAGGTGTACATCCCGGCAGCGCACTCCGGTACCAAGTACAAATACAAGATCCTCTGCCAGGACGGGGTGTGGCGCGAGCACGCCGACCCGCTCGCCCAGCACACCGAGGTCCCGCCGGCCACCGCGTCGGTCGTGTTCCAGACCGAGTACCAGTGGCACGACGAGCAGTGGATGCGCGAGCGCGCCCGCAAGTCGTGGCACCAGGAGCCGATCAGCTGTTACGAGGTCCACCTGGGCTCGTGGCGGCCGGGACTGTCCTACACCGAGCTGGCCGACCAGCTGGTCGCCTACGTCCTGGAGACCGGCTTCACCCACGTCGAGCTGATGCCCGTCATGGAGCACCCGTTCGGCGGCTCCTGGGGTTACCAGGTCACCGGCTACTTCGCCCCGACCTCGCGGTTCGGCTCGCCGGACGAGTTCCGCTTCCTGGTGGACAAGCTGCACCAGGCCGGCATCGGCGTGATCCTCGACTGGGTACCGGCGCACTTCCCGAAGGACGAGTGGGGCCTGGCCCGGTTCGACGGCACCCCGCTGTACGAGCACGGCGACTGGCGCCGCGGCGAGCAGCCCGACTGGGGTACGTACGTCTTCGACTTCGGCCGCAAGGAGGTCCGCAACTTCCTGGTGGCGAACGCCCTGTACTGGTGCGAGGAGTTCCACGCCGACGGCCTGCGCGTCGACGCGGTCGCCTCGATGCTGTACCTGGACTACTCGCGCAAGGAAGGCGAGTGGACCCCGAACCAGTACGGCGGCCGGGAGAACCTGGACGCGATCAGCTTCCTCCAGGAGATGAACGCGACCGTCTACAAGAACCACCCCGGCGTCATGACGATCGCCGAGGAGTCGACCGCGTGGCCGGGCGTCACCCGCCCCACCCACCTGGGCGGCCTGGGCTTCGGTTTCAAGTGGAACATGGGCTGGATGAACGACACCCTCTCGTACATCGAGAAGGAGCCGATCCACCGGCAGTGGCACCACCACCAGATGACCTTCGCGACCGTCTACTCGTGGAGCGAGAACTACATCCTGCCGATCAGCCACGACGAGGTCGTGCACGGCAAGGGCTCGCTCACCGGCAAGATGCCCGGCGACCTGTGGCAGAAACTGGCGAACACCCGCGCCCTGCTCGGCTTCATGTGGGCGTTCACCGGCAAGCAGCTCCTCTTCATGGGCGCCGAGATGGGTGACCTGCGCGAGTGGAGCGAGGAACGCGGCCTGGACTGGGACCTGCTCCAGGACCCGCAGTTCGGCGGCATGAAGTCCCTGGTCACCGACCTGAACCGGGTCTACCGCGAAACCCCCGCGCTCTGGACCCAGGACACCTCCCCGGCCGGCTTCCGCTGGATCACCAGCGAGGACTCGCAGCACAACACGTTCTCGTTCGTCCGTTTCACCCCGAACGGCGACACCCTGGCCTGCGTGGTCAACTTCGCCGCGGTCCCGCACGAGGGTTACCGCATCGGCCTGCCCCGCGCCGGCCGCTGGACCGAGGTCATCAACACCGACGCCGAGATCTACGGCGGCTCCGGTGTCGGCAACCTCGGCGAGGTCCACGCCGAGAACATCCCCTGGCACGGCTTCGACGCCTCGGCCGCCCTGCGGGTCCCCCCGCTCGGCGCCCTCTGGCTGCGTTACGAAGGCTGACCGGCTCGCACTCTGCCGGCCTGCTCGCTCCCTAGCCACTCGGGGGCGAGCAGGCCGTAGAGCAGGTCGTCGGTCCACTCACCCTTGATCAGAGTCTGCTGCCGCAGCAGACCCTCCCGCTGGAACCCCAGCCGCTCCATCAGCGCCGCCGACGCCACGTTCCGCGCGTCGCACTCGCCAGTGACCTTGTGCAGCCGCTGACGGCGGAAAAGCCGGTCCAGGACCGCGCTCACGGCTTCAAAGGCAAAACCCTTCCCCTGGTACGCCTGAGCGAGGGTGAACCCGATCTCGGCCTGCTGAAGGTTGTCGTGGAGCCGCACGTAGACGTCTCCGACGAGAACCCGCTCGGCGGTGTGCTCGATCGCGTACTGAAAATGGCCGGCCTCGTCCGGTGAGCTCGCCGCGAAGTTGCGCACCGCGACCTCGGCCCGGTCGAGCGGGAACGGCGCAACCCAGGACTGGTACCGCGCCACGTCCGGATCCGAGCGGTACTCCGCGAGCCGCACCACGTCCGAAGCCCGGAATCGCCGCAGGGTGAGCCGTTCCGTCGCCATCAGCACCGGATCAGGATTCGATGACGTCGGCGACGATGACCGTGACGTTGTCGGGGGCGCCGTTGTCGAGGGTGCGCTGGACCAGCTGGCCCGCGCACTCCTTGCGGTCGGCCACCTCGCGCAGCGTCTGGGCGATCATCGCGTCCTCGACGTAATCGGACAGCCCGTCGCTGCACAGCAGGTACCGGTCGCCGACCCGGGCCGGGATCATCCGGCCGGCCGGGCGGAACGGGCCGCCCTGCACGGCCTGGGTCACCAGGGCCCGCTGCGGGTGCCGCCGTGCGTCATCCGGCGTCAGCACGCCCTGGTCGACGAGCGCCTGCACATAGGTGTCGTCCCGGGTGAGCTGGGTGAACTCGCCGTCGCGCAGCAGGTAACAGCGGGAGTCGCCGACGTTCAGCGCCGCCAGCCGGTCGCCGGACAGCAGCAGGGCGGTCACCGTCGTCCCCATGCCGTCGCGCGCGTCGTCGTCGGCGACCGCCGCCTCGATCCGCTGGTTGGCGGTCTGCAGCGCGGCGATGAGGTCCTGCAAAGGCTCACCGGTGTCCGGTGTCGTGTCGACGATGCTGAGCGACTGCACCAGGATATCGCTCGCCAGCTCCCCGGCGGGGAGCCCGCCCATGCCGTCCGCCACGACGAACAGTCGATTTCCGACGAAGACAGCGTCTTCGTTGTTGGACCGGACCAGGCCCTGATCAGTGGCGGCGACCGCCCGGACAGCAAGCGTCATGTGACAAGAGTGCCAAAGCCCGATTCCCTTGTCTCTAGTACCTCCCACCTAGTGTGCGCCGACGGTCGTGTGCAACGCTCCCGGGCTGGACAATCAACAGGAGCCGACCGGGCGGTGATCGTGCTGGTCACGGCCCGGAGCGACGGCTACGGCGATCGGCCGGCCCGCTCCGAGCAGCCGAATCGGCATTTCGCGCGCGCCCGGGCGCGTTCCCGGCGGCTCGTGACATTCGCGACATCGGGGTACGCGGGACCCACCACAGCGTGACCCGGCGGCGCCCTACCACATCGGCACGGTCATGATCTCCAGACGGCGCCGGCGTCGTCCGCGAGGTGACCCGCAAACAGCCGGGCGCGCGGGGCGGCGCGACAACGCACAGCGGCCTCGGTAACAATCGACGGCGTGACGACAGCTATCCATCAGCGCATCGCCTCGGAACTCGGGGTCCGGGAAGGACAGGTCACGGCGGCCGTCGATCTGCTCGACGGCGGGGCCACGGTGCCGTTCATCGCCCGCTACCGCAAGGAGGTGACCGGCACCCTCGACGACGCCCAGTTGCGTACGCTCGAAGAACGGCTCGGCTACCTGCGGGAGCTGGAGGACCGGCGGGCCGCGGTGCTGGAGTCGATCCGCTCCCAGGGCAAGCTCGACGACGCTCTCGAACAGCAGATCCTCGAGGCCGACACGAAGGCCCGCCTGGAGGACATCTACCTGCCGTTCAAGCCGAAAAGGCGTACCAAAGCCCAGATCGCCCGTGAGGCGGGCCTGGAGCCTCTGGCGGACGGCTTGCTGGGCGACCCCTCGGTCGACCCCAAAGCGGCCGCAGCGGCGTTCGTGGACGCCGAGAAGGGCGTGGCTGACGCACAGGCCGCCCTGGACGGCGCCCGGGCCATCCTGATCGAGCGGTTCGCCGAGGACGCCGACCTGATCGGTGATCTCCGGGAGCAGATGTGGACCCGGGGCCGTTTCGTGGCGAAGGTCCGCTCCGGCAAGGAGACCGACGGGGCGAAGTTCTCCGACTACTTCGACTTCGCCGAGCCGTACGCCAAGCTTCCCTCGCACCGCATCCTGGCGATGCTGCGCGGCGAGAAGGAGGACGTCCTCGAGCTCACCATGGAGCCGCACCCGGAGGAGGACGAGGGTTACTTCGAGGGGCGCATCGCCGGCCGCAACAACGTCACCGACCACGGACGGCCGGGCGACAAGTGGCTGATCGACACGGTGCGGTGGGCGTGGCGTACCCGGATCCTCATCCACCTCGGCGCGGACCTGCGGGTCCGGCTGCGCGAGGCCGCCGAGGACGAGGCGGTACGCGTCTTCGCCGCCAACCTGCGTGACCTGCTCCTGGCCGCTCCGGCCGGCACCCGGGCCACGATGGGCCTGGACCCCGGTTTCCGTACCGGTGTGAAGGTGGCAGTGGTCGACGCGACCGGCAAGGTGGTCGCCACCGACACGATCTACCCGCACGTCCCGCAGAACAAGTGGGACGAGTCGATCCACCGGCTGGCCGCGCTGGCGAGCAAGCACAACGTCGACCTGATCGCGATCGGCAACGGCACCGCGTCCCGGGAGACCGACAAGCTGGCCGCCGAGCTGATCAAGCGGCACCCGGAGGCGAACCTGACGAAGGCGGTCGTCTCCGAGGCGGGCGCGTCGGTCTATTCGGCGTCCGCGTACGCGTCGCAGGAACTGCCCGGCATGGACGTCTCGATCCGCGGCGCGGTGTCGATCGCCCGCCGACTCCAGGACCCCCTGGCCGAGCTCGTGAAGATCGACCCGAAGTCGATCGGCGTCGGCCAGTACCAGCACGACATCTCCGAGGTGAAGCTGGCGAAGTCGCTGGACGCGGTGGTCGAGGACTGTGTGAACGGCGTCGGCGTGGACATCAACACCGCCTCGGCACCGCTGCTCACCCGGGTCTCCGGCATCACCGCCGGCCTGGCCGAGAACATCGTGCTGCACCGCGACCAGAACGGCCCGTTCACGAACCGCAAGGAGATCAAGAACGTGGCCCGGCTGGGTCCGAAGGCGTTCGAGCAGTGCGCGGGCTTCCTGCGCATCTCGGGCGGCGAGGACCCGCTCGACTTCTCCAGCGTGCACCCGGAGTCGTACGCGCTGGTCCGGACGATCGCGGCGGACGCCGGCTCGGACGTCAAGACGATGATCGGCAACAGCCCGCTCCTCAAGGGCATCCGGCCGGACCGGTTCGTCACCGACACGGTCGGCCTGCCGACCATCACGGACATCCTGAAGGAGCTGGAGAAGCCCGGCCGCGACCCGCGTCCGGCGTTCACCACGGCCACCTTCGCCGAGGGCGTCGAGAAGCTGTCCCACCTGAAGCCGGGCATGATCCTGGAGGGTCAGGTGACGAACGTGGCCGCGTTCGGCGCGTTCGTCGACATCGGCGTGCACCAGGACGGCCTCGTGCACGTCTCGGCGCTCTCCGACAAGTTCGTGCAGGACCCGCGCGAGGTGGTCAAGTCCGGTGACGTGGTGAAGGTCCGCGTCCTCGAGGTGGACGAGGCCCGCAAGCGGATCTCCCTGTCGATGCGCCTGCAGGACGAGCCGGCGAACAAGGGCGGCCGTCCCAAGGAAGAGCGAGGCGGTCAAGGTGGTCAGAGCGGCCAGCGAGGCCAGGGCCAGCGCCCTCAAGGCGGCGGTCAGCGCAGCGGCCAGCCCCGCCAGCAGGGCGGAGGCCAGCGCGGTGGTCAAGGCGGCGGCCGGCCGAGCGGCACCATCGCCAACAGCGCCATGGCCGACGCTCTGCGCCGCGCCGGCCTGACCCGCGACTGATCGATGTGGATCTGGGCCGCTAGTTCGCGGCCCAGATCTTCACATCGGTGAAGGCCACCTCGTACGGGCCCTTCAGGTCCACGTGCTGCTCGGTGTAGACGCCGAGCAGCAGTTGCCCACCGGTGATCGTCTTGTCCTTCAGCACGGCGGCGCCGACCGCGAGGCCGTCCCGGGTGACCTGCATCTGGTCCCCGATGACGGACAGCCCGATCCGGGCCGTCTCGTCCTCCAGCCCGATCGGCGCGTCCCCGATCGGGAACGTCTTGAGCACCTTGATCTCGCCGGTCCGCTCGTGCACGCCGAGATAGATGTTGTTCTCGCAGACCCGCAGCTGGTAGCCGTGCAGTTTCTCGAACCGGAACCAGATCGCCGCGCAGCTGTCCTCGGTGAGCAGCCGCACCCGCACCTCGGCGTTGAGATCGGCCGGCATCGCGTCGGCCGGTCCCCGGCAGCGGTACACGCCCTCGGTTTCCCGGCGTACCACCAGCGCGTCCTCGAAGCTGCAGGTCGCGCCCTCTTTCTCCTGCTCGGTCGGCTGCCAGAACAGCTTCTGGCGCAGCGAATCGGCGATCAGCGGCGTCCCGTCGGTGATCGCCGGGCCGAGCACACCGGCCGACGGCGTTGGCTCGGCGACGTCACCGGCCGTCGGGCGCAGCGACAGGGCCAGCATGACCGCGCCGGCGGCGATCGCGGAGATCAGCACGACGACACCGGCGGGCAGCGCCCAGCGGCGGCCGGTGCGGTGCGGCGGGCGGGGGCCGGCGGGCGTACCCAAGAGGGTTGCGGCTTCGGAGATCGGGACCGTGACGATCGAGTTCTCGTCGTACCCGACCAGGCCGTGCGGGATGGTCAGGGCCGGTGCGGGCGCGAAGCCGGTGACCGCCTGCGCCTCGACCGCCGCCGCTTTCAGGTCCGGCTGGTCGGCGAAGGCGGCCGCGGTGGCGACCGGCCGCTCGCCGGAGATCAGCAGGTCGAGCAGTTCACGGGCGCTGGGCCGGTTCGCCGGGTCCTTCTCCAGCGCGTGCGCGACGAGGTCGCGCAGCGGACCGGAGAGCCCGTCCAGACGCGGCGGCTGGGTGAGGATCCGCGCCGCGGTCGCCATCGGCGAGTCGGCGGCGAACGGCGTCTTGCCGGTCCCCGCGTACGCCACCACGCTCCCCCACGCGAAGATGTCCGCGGCCGGTGTCACCGGGCTGTCCGCCTCGGTCCCGAACCGCTCCGGCGCCATGTACGCCACCGTGCCGACCATCTGGTCGGTACTCGTGTTGGCGCTGGTCGCCTCCATGGCCCGGGCGATCCCGAAGTCGATCACCTTGGGACTGCCGGGCGCGAGCAGCACGTTGCGCGGTTTGAGGTCGCGGTGGATCACGCCGGCGCCGTGGATGGCGGTCAGCGCGGTCGCCACCCCGATCGCCACGCCGTGCAGGTTGGCGTTGGTCAGCGGCCCGCGTTCCTCGACCACCTCGGCCAGCGTCGGCCCGTCCACGTACTCGACGACGAGGTACGGATGCTCGTGGTCGGGATCGGCGTCGAGCACCTCGGCCGTGCAGAACGGCGGCACCTGCCGGGCCCGGTTCACCTCGCTGCGGAACCGGCGGCGGAACTCGTCGTCGTGCGCCAGGTCGGCGCGCACCATCTTGACCGCGACCAGGACTCCCTGCGCGGTCCGCGCCAGGTAGACCGTGCCCATTCCACCCTCGCCGAGACGACCCACCAACTGGTAGTCGCCAAGGCTTTTCGGATCACGCGGACGCAGCGGAGCGGTCCGCTCCCCCGGCAGTGTTCCATCGACCATCGCTTACGCCCCCCGGCCGCTCTCTGTCGCCGGCTGCACTGTATCGGTCGGGGTCTCCTACGTTCTTCCCGGAGGGCGGTCTCAGGGTCCGATCCGGGCAAGACCCGATGGAATCGGGCGTCCGGAGCGCGCAAGCTTGATACATCAGCCACTACCGGAAAGCGAGATCCACCATGAACGCCGTGCACGACTCGATGGCCCGACAGGGTCTGGTCCGCCCGCAGGACGGCCGGATGATCGCCGGTGTCTGTGCGGGACTGGCCCGCCGCTTCGGCCTGGACCCGTGGATCGCGCGCCTGCTCTTCGTGCTGATCCTCTTCGTCATCCCGGGCAGCCAGATCCTGATCTACCCGGTCCTCTGGATCCTGATGCCCGCCGAGAAGCACGAGTGGGCCGCCACGCCCGCTCCGCCCACCACGTTCTGACGCACCCCCGTCGCCCGGCCTTCCGGCCGGGCGACACCCCTTTCAGGCAGTCAGTTCCTTGACCTTCGTCGTCAGCTGCAGGTCGTCCAGATAACCCCGGTGCACGATGGTCCCCTTCGCGTCCACGAAGACGTACCAGCTCTGCTGCGCGATCCCGAACCGCTGCCAGAGCTTGCCGGCCGGGTCGCTCAGATGCGGCACCGCGCCGACCTGCATCTCGCTGACGAACTCCTTCATCGCGTCGTTGGTGCCGAGCCCACCGATGCCGAGGATGCCGAGCCGGTCGCCGTACTCGTCGTGCAGGTCGGCGACCGACTGCGCCTCGCTCGCGCAGGTCGCGCACCACGGCGCCCAGAACCAGAGCATCGCCGGCTTTCCGGCGAGGCTGGCCGCGTCGAACGCCGCCCCGTCGAGCGTGGTCCCGCTGAACGTGAGCGTCTGCGGCACGATGACAGCCGGAGACGCCGACACACTCGCGGCCGCGGGCAACGCGCTCTTGGCGGTGGCACAGCCCGCTGCCGCGACAAGCGTCGCGAGCAGGGCCAACACCAGCTTGGGTACGCGCAAAGCCCGCCTCCGTTCTGCTAAGGACTATTTGACCGTGGTCGGCTCGGTCAGCCGCAGTGCCAGCGCCGGGCAGACGTTGACGGCCTTGCGGGCGCCGTCCTCCAGCCATGGCGGCAGCGGCGTCTGCGGGAACGCCGGGAACCCGTTGTGGTCGAGCCGGATGATCTCCGGGGCGACCGCCGAGCAGAGCCCGTGCCCGTCGCACCGCGACCAGTCCAGAGCGAGCTTCCGCGCGCCCTTCTCGGCCGTGTACGGCAGCGGCAGGATGCCCCGCACCTGCTTGCCGCAGCCCTCACCGTTGGTGTGCGCGGCCACGTCGGCGGCGAACACCTCCAGGGCGGACAGCGCGAACCGCGACGTACCGTCCGGGTGGCTGCACGCGCCACGACCCTTGACCAGGCCGGCCGCCTGCCGCACGTTCTCCACCGCGTTGCCGCCGAGCGACACCAGGGTGACCGCGCGGGCCAGGTCGGGCAGGCCGATCCGGCACGGGCCGCACTGACCGGCCGACTCGCCGGCCAGGTACTGCACGACCTGGGCGACCTCGCCGAGCGGGCAGGTCTTGGAGCCGATCGGGATCAGCATGCCGGCGCCGAGGGTGCCGCCGACCTTAGCGAAACCCTTCCGGGAGATCGTGATGGTCTTCGCCGCCTCGGCGCTGACCCACTTGCCGTGGTAACCGCCGACGAGCAGGCCCGGACCGAGGTCCGCGCCGCACATGTTCAGCACGTCCATCAGCGGGGTGCCGCTCGGCGCCTCCACCACGGCCGGCGCGGTGGCCGAGCCGCCGATGGTGAGCATGACCGTGCCCGGCTCCTCGGGGATGCCGACCGAGTTGTACTCCCACGGCCCTATCCGCGCGGCGATCGCCAGCTGGGAGTACGTCTCCGCGTTGGAGAGCAGGGTCGGCAGGCCCATCACACCGTTGTCGCTGGACCGCACCTTGCGGCCGGGCGGGATGTGCGCCTCGCCGTTGATGCCGCGGACCAGCGCACCGCCCTCACCGGAGATGAACCGGTGCGGCACGGTGACGATCCGGGTCGGGCACGGCATCTTGCGCTCGGCCAGCGCCTCGGTGATCGAGTTGAGGCCGACACCGTCGTCGGCGACGCCGATGACGATCTCCTCGGCCTCCAGGGCGGCGGCGGCGAGCGCCGCGCCGTCCAGGATGAGGTGCGGGCCGCGGGTGAGCACGGCCTTGTCCTTCCAGGAGGGCGGTTCGCCCTCGGTCGCGTTGACCACGATCACCGGCGGCAGCTCCTGCCGCCGGCAGGAGTCGATGACGGCCCGGACCTTGCGGGCGAACGGGAAGCCCGCACCGCCCCGGCCGCGGAGCTCGATGCGGTCGGCGAGGCCGACCAGCTCACCGGAGGAGAGCGCGGCGAATCCGCCGTGCACCTCCTGGTGGGCGACGAGGTCGAGGCGGCCGTATTCGTCGAACCCCGCCGTGATGCGTGGGGTTCCGATCGCCGTGACCGGTGGGACCTGTGCGGTACTCAATTTGTTTCCCTGATGTCACCACGTAGCTGGGAGAAATAATTGTCGTCCTCGTCGCGGCCGCGCCGGCTGGACCGGCTCTCCCGCTCCAGCGGTTCGGAGCGTCGGGTGCGTCGCGACGTCGTGTCGACAAGGGTCGGCGAGTCGTCGGGCTCGCCGCCCCACTGTCCGTCGGCTAGGTCGACGAACTGGCTGCGGCTGCTCCGGGCGTCGTCACGGGCACGACGGCGGGGCGGCTCCTCCTCGGCGTACCGAGCTGCGCGCGGCGCGGGCGGCTCGTCCTCGGCGTACCGGGCGGCCCGCGGGCGGGGCGCCTCGTCGTACTCGTCGTCGCGGCGGCGGGGGCGTTCGTCGTACTCGGGCTCGCGGCGGCGGCTGCGGGGCGGCGGCTCGTCGTCGGCGTACCGCCGCATCCGGGTGGCGGTGTCCTCGAGCTCGTCGCGACGCATCCGGGTACCGGTCGCCTCGATCTCGTCCCGGCGCATCCGCGTCCCGGTCGCCTCCAGGTCGTCCCGGCGCATCCGGGTACCGGTCGCCTCGACGTCGTCGCGACGCATCCGGGTGCCGGTCGACTCCACGTCGCGGCGCATCCGGGTGCCGGTGGACTCGATCTCGTCCCGGCGCATCCGGGTGCCGGTCGACTCCATGTCACGGCGGTCCCGGGGCGCGGGCTCGTCGTCGGCGGCACGGCGGCCGCGGCGCGGCCCCTCGTCGTAGATCTCCTGGGAACGGCCACCCCGGGTACGCGGAGCGGGCTCCTCGTCGTACCGATAGCGCTCGTCCTCGACGTCGCGGCGCGAGATCGCCCTGGTCGACGTGTCGTACCGGTCGTCGTCCTCGGCGGCGCGGCGCTGCCGGGGCGCCGGTGCCTCGAAGTCGGCCGGGCCACGGTCCGGCTCCATCGGATAACCGGCCTGCTCCATCGGGTAACCGGCCGGCGCCGGGCTGACCGGCATCGCCGGGGCGGGGCTGACCGGACGGGCGACCGGCGGAGCGGGCGGCGCCGGCGGAGCAGCCGGCGTCCAGGTCTGCGTGATCGGGCTGACCGGCGCGAGCATCTCCACGGCGGGCTCACCACGGCGGCCGGGCCGCCGCTTCGGTGCCGGCGAGCCGGTGGGCACCAGCTGGCCGACCGGCTTGATGCCGGTACCGGCGGCCGACGAGAAGTCCTTCTTCCGGTTCAGGCTGACCGACAGGCGCACGGCCAGGCCGACCAGCACACCCAGGACGCAGACGACGTAGCTGACGTTGACCCAGGTGGCCGCCGGGCGACCGGCGGACAGACCGTGGAACAGCGCGATCGGCCACATCAGGTACGAGATCGAGTGAATGCCGCGCCACATCCAGGGCTTGCCACGGCCGATGAACTTGGACCGGAAGATGCCGGTCCACATCACCAGCATCATGATCCAGCCGGAGACGGTGCCGAGGCCGATGTACAGGGTGTTCCCGGGCGACAGGAACGGGACGAGGATGTCGATGAGCCGGATGTGCTCCTCGGCGTACTTCGTCCAGACGTGCACCACGAGAGCGGTGACCGCGATCAGACCGGTGGTGCGGTGGGTGGATTGGAGCAGGACACGCTGGCGGATGCTGAGCACCAGCCGGTCGGTGGCCACCAGCCCGACCATGATCGTGATCGAGAGCGACACCAGGCTGATGACGCCCATGTAGTACTCGGCGTAGATGAAGAAGTAGTAGTACCCGACTCGACCAGGAGTGGTCATCATGGCGACGGACCAGAGTGCCGCCAGGATGCAGACGACGACCAGTGCGATCGCGGCTCTCGAGGCCGGACGCGTACCGGTGGATCCGACTTCGACCGCCACCCGAGGGGCAGCTCGCTGGTTGTTCTTCGACCTGGCCATTGACTCCTCGTTTTCCTTGCGTGCGGGCACGTCCCGTGGGCGGTGGGACGCGGCGTCCGTGGGGAACGCCCCGCGCTCAAGCGCTGCTGGAAACGATCCGTGGCCGTTGCTTTCCCCTGCCGTACCCCGGTCCGTGTCCTCCCCGGATTACGTGGCCGGCCTGGGTTCGGATGAACACCGTCGGAATTTTTTGCGTAACCGCGCGGCTACCGTTCGCTCATGGCTGCTGACCAGCAGAAATGGCGATCAGGTTGCTCTCCTAAGGAAGATTTAAAGTCCCCGGTGGTGGTGACCCAGGACACGGGGTGAACCATTCCGGCCGTGGCGGCGAACTAAGTACTGGAGGCGAATCTATCGCCTGCATGGGAAGGGGGATCGCCATGCGTCACTCCACCGCTCTGTTCGGCGCGGTGCTCGCCGGCGCCGTACTGGGCATGACGCTGGAGGCGCCGGCCGGCGCCGACGAGCCGGGGTTCAGCGTGCGGGTGACCGCGCCCGAGGACCTCACGACGGGCGAGTCGGCGAAGACCGTCACCGCCGTGGTCACGTCGGACAACCGGCGCTGCCGCAAGGTCCGCTGGGCTCTGCTGGTGCACTCCGGGCTGCAGGACGACCAGTTGAAGGTGGTCCGGGTCGAGGACGACGGCGAGTTCCGTACGAGCACCAGCACCTCGGGCATCACCACGACGATCCTCGACGACCAGCTGGACCCGGGGACGCTGTGCCGCGGGCGTACCGTCACCGGCCGCTGGCAGGTCGCCTTCACCGGCCCGGACGCCGGGCAGGTGCAGTTCGAGGCGCAGGCCTTCGACGCGCAGGGCACCCTGCTGACCGCGGGTGGCGCCAGCGTGCAGGTGGAGAGCGACGAGGAGCCCGAGCCGTCACCCTCGCCGTCACCGTCACCGTCCGCCGAGGCGGAACCGGAGCCGGCCGGCGACGCGACCGGCGAGACGTCGGAGGCACCGGCCGCCGGATCGGGCGACGAGTCGCGCGACGCCGAGGCGGCCCTGGTCTCCGAGGACTCCTTCCTGCTCGGCCCCGGCCTGATCGTCGGCGGCGTGCTGGTCTTCCTCGGCGTCCTGTTGCTGTTGCGCATCCGGTCCCGGTCGCGGTCGGCCCGGCAGGAGTCACAGCGGGCGCCGACCGGCTTCTACACGATGCCCCGGTAGCCCATTTATCCTGATACGCCCTATCCTGCGGGTGATTTCCCGACAGCGTGGGCCGCCACCGCCCGGCGGCCCGCTACGGTCTTCCCTGATGTCACCGTCCATTGGGGAGGGCCTCGTGACCAGGCATTCGGTGAAAACCTTCGGGGCGGTCGGCGCCCTCGCACTAGTCGCGGTGGCGATTCCGGCCGGCGTCTCGTTCGCCGGGACGGACCGGCTGCCCGCCGCGCCGGTCGCGGCGGCCGCCACCCAAACCGACAGCTCCACCAGCAGCGAGCCCCGGGTGCCGGCCGAACTGGCCCCGCCCGCCGGCCACGTGGTGCACGCGGTCCTCAAGGCCCGTGGCGTCCAGATCTACGGCTGCACGGCCGCCGCCTGGACGCTGATCGAGCCGGCCGCCTCGCTGACCGGGGTGACCACGCGCCCGACCAAGAAGGTGACCGCTCTGCACTTCCGCGGCCCGAGCTGGCAGTCCGACCAGGACGGCAGCCTGGTCGAGGGTGACGGCGCGTCTGCGATCCGCGCCTCCTCGGCACACCCGGACAGCATCCCGCAGCTGCGGATCACCGCGAAACTCAACCGCGGCGGCGGCCTGTTCGGCAAGGTCACCTACATCCAGCGGCTCGACACGGTCGGCGGCATCGCCCCGTCCGGTTCCTGTACGGCCGGGGCCACCACCGCCGTGCCGTACCGAGCGGTCTACCGCTTCTTCGTCGCCAAGAGCTGACACCCCATCCCCATCCGCGAAAGAAGCGACCGGCCGGCGCCCGAGAAGCGCCGGCCGGTCGCCGGATGGAGAACGTGGATCAGAGTGCCGGGTACGCGTTCGCCATGAGCTGGGCGAACTGTGCCGGGAACCAGGCGCCCGAGATCGGGGCGCCGGACAGCGAACCGGTCAGGCTGTTGCCGTTCCGGGCGTTACCGGTGTAGGTCGGGTCGCACATCCGGTCGAAACCCTTGCCCTCGTCGTTCGGGATCAGCGTCGAGGAGCCGTCCGACTCACCCGGGGGCTTCACCCAGACGTACGCGTCGATACCGGAGGCCGGAGCCGCCGTGGGACGCTCGCCGAGGCCGGCGCCGGCCTGGTTGCACCAGTTGCCGGCGTGGATCCGGCGGTCGATGCGGGACTGGTCGACGAAGGTGTTGATGTCGGTCGAAGTGCTCGCCGCGGTGGGCCGGGCCGAACCGCCCCAGCCGTTGCGGGAGGTGTCGATCAGCATGCCGATGCTGGAGTCGAAGCCGATCGAGACCAGCTTGGTCCGGAACGCCTGGGCGAACGTCAGCTCGTCGGTGTACTGGTTCCAGTCCACCCACTTCGACTGCCGTACGCTCTGGCCGTTGACCTGGGTGGTGGGCTGGACGAACGGCTCACGCAGCGCGGAGTAGTTGGCCGTGTTGGTGATGAAGCCGTTCACGTTCTTCACGTTGCCGGAGGCCTGAGCCGCCTGCAGCATGATGTCCGCGCTCGGGCCGAAGTTCGAGTCCCAGCCGATCCAGCCGTGGTGGGCGGCGTCCACGTAGTTGTAGACGTTGCCGAGCGCGCCCAGCTTCTGCAGCGCGTACCCGATGCCCTGGACGTAACCGCCGTTGGCCTTCATCGTGTCGCAGGTCGCCGTGCCGCCGGCCTGGCCGGAGGTGTTGGTGACCAGGTTCGGCAGCGAGTCGATCTCGACGATGTTGATGATCCGCAGGCTGGCGTACTTGGCGTCGCCCTGGATCGCCGCGATCGGGTCGATGTACTCCGTCTTGTACCTGGGCAGGTCGTTCGGGCCGAGCTCACCGTTGGAGGCGAGCGCCGCGCAGTCCCGGCCGGGCAGGTTGTAGACGACGAACTGGATGTAACCGGCACCCTGCGCGAGGGCCGCGTCCAGGTGGTCACGGACGCCCATCGAACCGTTCGAGCTGCTGCCCGTGGTGCCGTTGATGGCGGCGATCCGGTCGATCCAGACCGCAGTCGGGTTGCTGGAGACCCGGCTGCCGCCGGTCACCGACTCGGCCTTCGCCTTCCACTCCGGGTTCACGTAACCCCGGGCTCCGGCGTACGGGTTGTCGACCTTGGTCCCCGGGACCGTCGGGGTCGACGGCGAGGTGGACGGGGAACTCGACGGCGAGCTCGACGGGGAGCTGGACGGCGAGCTGGAGGGCGAGCTCGACGGTGACGTCGACGGGGAGCTCGACGGCGAACTGGGCGTCGTGCCGCCGTTGCAGGCCGTTCCGTTCAGCGAGAACGACGCCGGCGCGGTGTTCGTACCCGAGTAGTTGGCATTGAAGCCGAAGTTGGCGGTGCCGTTCGTGCCCAGCGAGGCCGCCCACGACGGGTTGACAGCGGTGACGTTCTGCCCGGACTGGGTGATCGTCGCGCTCCAGCCCTGGGTGACCGTCTGGTTGCCGGCGTAGGCCCACTTCAGGTTCCAGCCGCCGCTGATCGGGTCACCCAGGTTGGTGACGGTGACGTTGGCGGTGAACCCGGTGCTCCACTGGTTCACCGAGTAGTCGACGCGGCAACCGGCCGCGGCGCTGGCACTGCCTGCCACGGCGACAGCACCGGCGCCGGCCACGATGCTCACGGCAGCGGCCGCCGTGAGAGCCCGGGCACGGGTGGGGAAGGGTCTCATGTGAGGACTCCTAGAGACGGGGGCGGCGCGGGAGCGCGCCAGGGAACGACAGCCAACGCATCGGTGGGGATCGCTGGCCGATGTGGACAGCATTGCATGGGAGCGCTCCCAGCGCAATGATCCGGAAACACTGCGGCAAACCCCAGTTCACGGCCGGATTTCGGCTGCAACACGAACGCCGCTCGTGGCCATAGTGAGGTGTGACCACCCTCGACTTCGGCGACATGTTCGATCGCTACTCCCGTGCTGTCTACAACCACGCCTTCCGGCTCACCGGCTCGTGGTCGACCGCTGAGGACGTCACTCAGGCCACCTTTCTGACGGCGTGGCGCCGGCGTGCCGACATCCGGCTCGTCGACGGCTCACCCCTGCCCTGGCTGCTGGTCACCGCCGGCCACCAGGCACGCGACGAGCAACGTACCCTCACCCGCTGGCGAAATCGCCTGCGAAAAGCCCCTCCGCCGGAGACGGTGGCCGACCCCGCCGATGATGTGGCCAACCGTCTCGATGACGAGAGACGGATGGGTGAGGTCCTCGCCGCGGTGCGGCGACTCCCCGCGGCCGAGCGCGAGGCGGTGGCGCTCTGCCTCTGGTCCAACCTTTCGTACGCGGAAGCGGCCTCCGCCCTCGACATCACCGAGACAGCCGTCCGCAGCCGGGTGAGCCGAGCCCGATCCCGCCTGACCCGCCTGACCACCGCCCCTGATGCCGCCGCCCGCGCCGCCAAGCTCGCCACCTCGGAGGAGTCATGATCACCAGCCTGGAGCCGCCCGCCGAGCGCGACCTGCCGCCCGCGCGCGCCGCCACCATCCGCGCCACCCTGCTGAGCCAGACCGACTCCCCCACACCCGACCACCGCGCCGGCAAGCTCGCTCCCGGCCGCCGGAGTGGGCGGGTGCGGCTTGCTTTGTTGGCCGCGGTCAGTCTCGCGGCGGCCGGCGCTGTCGCCGCCCCCTTGCTCGGCGACGACCCGGCGCCCGCCACGACCCTGGCCATGGGGCCGTCCGAGCTCACCTCCTCGCTCGCCGAGACCGCGAGCGACTGCCTGGCCGGCTACCCGGACGATCCGATGTTCGCGCATATGCCCCGGTTCCCGGTCGCGGCCGGCGATCTCGCCGTCGCGGCCGAGCACAGCGGCCGGGCGATGGCGATCTACCTCGCCGACGACGGCTTCCTCAGCTGCCACACGGTGCGCGAGGGCGACAACGAGGAGAGCGGCGGCTTCTCGATCGACGAGTGGCACGACCGGAAAGACTGGCTGCCCGGCCCGGTGCAGCTGATCGACTACGGCTCCTCGGGACACGAGTCCGGCTGGGTCTTCGCGGCCGGCCGGGTCAGCGCCCGGGTCGACCGCCTGGTCCTGGAGCACGGCAACGGCGCCAGCACCGAGGCCCGCCTGTCGCAGGGCGCGTTCGGCCTGGTCACCACGACCGAGGACGTGGGACCCGAGGCGAAACTGGTCGCCTACGACGCGGCCGGCGAGGTGGTCGAGCGAGACCGGTTCTTCGCGCCGCTCTCGATGCGCGACCAGTGTTACGCCGCCCCGGACGGCACCGTCATCTACCCCGCCGAAACCGGCAAAGAGGGCGCACCGGGCGAGACGGACTGCCTGGCCGCCGAACCCTGGGTGCGCTGACCGCTGAGCCCTGGATGCGCCGGCCCTGAGCCGGGTGCGCGGACTGGCAACCGGTCGCACCTGATTTGCGACCTCACCGGGGCGCCTTGCTGCTCAACCGGGCGGAGACGGTGCCGACCCTAGGACCATGACCGTGGGCAGCGCAGTGCACACAGCCGGACTCCAGGTGGAGCTCCCCGGCGAAGCGGCCATGACTACGGACCGGCAGGGTCTCCTGCTGGCCGAACTGGTCGCCTTCATGACCAAGGACACGCCGTCGGTGCAGCACGTCCTTGATCTGACCGGGCCGCATCTGCGCGAGATCGCCGGGCTGACCGCCGCCACCGTCTTCGAGCTCGACTCGGAGACCGGCATGATGACGGCGACCGCGCAGATGGGTGAGGCCGGCCGGCGCGACCAGATGGTCGCCGGCAAGGTGTTCCGCACCCCGGCCGGCGGCAAGCCGGTGGTCAACGGCGAGCAGATGGCGATCCGGCTGCGGATCGGCGGGCAGACGGTCGGCGTCCTGCTGCTGACCGGCGGCGCGCTGGCCGAGTTGCGCCAGGAGACCATCTCCACGCTGGCCCTGCACTTCGCCACCACGCTTCAGGGGCTGTCCGCCGAGAAGCAGCGGCAGTTCGTCACGCACAGCAGCGCCACCATCCGCGACCTGTTCGAGCAGGGCATGACGGCCGGCAACGTGGAGGCCGCCGCCGAGCTGCTGGCCCGGTCGTGTGCCACCGCGTTCCGTACCGAACACGCCGGGATGCACCTGATCGACGCCGAGGGCCGGATCCGGTACGTGCACGGCGTCGGCTTCCCCGAGGAGACCCGGGAGACCGTGACCGACGGCCTGATCGGCAAGCTCGCGGCCGACTCACCGATCTGGCGGGCGATCGCCGAGACGGGTGAGCCGATGCTGGTCGGTGACGCCTCCACGGCGAAGAGCCGGTCCGGCGGGTTCATCCAGAGGATCGGCGTGAAGTCGTTCATCGCGATTCCGCTGATGTCCGGCACCGGAGCGGTCGGCATCGTGGTCTGCGGCGATTCCAGCGGCACCCGCGACTGGAGCGTCCGGGACCGCATCCTGGCCCAGCAGCTCGCCGTCGAGGGCGCGCTGATCATCGACAGCGCCCGGATGCGCCAGGCGTCGCAGCAGCACATGGACGAGCTGACCCGCCAGGCGTTCCACGACTCGCTGACCGGCCTGCCGAACCGCAAGCACCTGCTGGACCGGGCCGAACAGGCCGTCGAGATCGGGTACGCGACCGGCACCAACGTGGCCCTGCTGCTGCTCGACCTCAACGGGTTCAAGCAGGTCAACGACACGGTCGGGCACCACGCCGGCGATGTGCTGCTCCAGCTGGTCGGGAAACGCCTGCAGGCCACGGTCCGGCACCCCGACCTGGTGGCGCGCCTCGGCGGCGACGAGTTCGCGGTGATGCTGACCGGCGACCCGGACCAGCACGCCGCGGTCACGGCGGGCGAGCGCGTCTGCGAGCGCCTCCGGGAGCCGTTCGACATCGAGGGCCAGGAGGTACGCATCGGCGCCAGCGTCGGCGTCGCCCTCTACCCGGAGCACGCAACCGAGTTCGGCGCCCTGATGCGCTCCGCCGACGCCGCCATGTACGAGGCCAAACGCAACGGCGGCGGCGTACGCGTGAGTCACGCTTCCGAGTGAAGGGCTTGGCATCGGGCTATAGGAGCAGCCCACACCGCGCGGATATCCTCGGCGATGTGGCGAAAGGGGTCTTATTCGGTTGCTAACAGCGCATGCGTCGAGATGTCCTGGCGTGCCTTTATTCATGATTTGCGCGATGCCGATTCCATCGACCATAGATATATCCGGTCACGGCCGTTCCGACAACAACCATCCCGAGGGACACAAGCGCCGCCGGCGCTCCCACCCCGACCCTTGGGTGATCGACATCGCGGCCAGCCTCCGCTCCCGATGACGTGGACACGGCAGCTGCCTTTTCGGCCGACGTCATCTCCTCGCTCACGATTGACATGAATGCCCTCCGCTGTGGGCGTTCACGGGTGCCGATCCAGATCCCGCCGACCCGCCTCCACCAGCAACGCGACACAGCACTCAAAAACATTCGGGACGCCATGGTTCTCAGTTGGTCATTGTCTATTTGCCCAAGCTCCCAGAGCCTGAGCCAATACATCAGGGTGAGATTGGCATAAATCTCCTTTCGCGCCTGGGAGCTGTTCGCAGACTCTCCGTCCAGCACTTCGATCAGTTCCGGATTATCGATCGCCAGCTTGACCAATTCCATGTGGTGCTGTCCCTCAATATCGGCGACCTGCTGCCTGATCTGCCTTTGCTGAAAGAGCAACGACGCCACCACGCCGCTCAGCGCGATCGCGGAAAGCAGCGCCGAAGCCCCGCCGAAAGCCTCGCCGACCTCTGCCAGCCGGCCCCAGGGCAGACTCGCGTCGGCGAGAAGGACCATCAGCAGGGGCGCGCCGAGAGTGACGACAAGGACCACGAACAGCGCCACGACCGGAAGTGCTCCGGTCTCCAGCGCCCGGCGGGTTCTCCGGGAGATTTTTGAACCAAGCGCCACAGCCCGCCTCCTACATCGATGGTGATGAGTTGAGGGTGAGCACTCAGCGCAACCTCATCACTACCGAATGAGCATTTGTTGCTCGGCGCGCACGCCAGGATGAGCGGACTTAAAGGATGATTTGGTACTTTCTGGCGGCAACCGACCTGGAAGGACCGCACAATGCTCGGGACCCATTTGTTAGTGGCCGCCACCGTGCTGGCCTCCGGAGCGCAGGCCCCGGTGGTGCGCGGCCCGGTGACGGAGATGACGTTCGCGGTCTCGCCGGACGCGGTCACGAAGGGCTCCCGGATCACCCTGGCCGGCGAGGCGGGTGCCGGCGACTCCGGCAACGCCGGGCCGGTCGACCTGTACTTCCGCAAGTCGGAGGACGACGCGTACGCGAGGATCGGCCGGATCGCGGCGTCGGCGACGGGCCGGTTCAGCACCACCCTGACGGCGACCACGTCCGGTGACTACCAGGCGGTGTACCGGGGCAACAAGAAGCGCGGCGAAGCCTCCGGCAGTGACTACCTGGCCGTTTACACGACCCGTACCGTCAAGCGCCTGATCTACACCTGGAAAGCGACGAACATGCAGTGCGCGCCGGTCTGCCGGGCGCACAGCCCGGAGCTGACGCTGGGTCAGGGACCGGTGCACCTGAGTTTCCAGCGTGACTGCGGGCAGACCCGGTCCGGCGGCAGCCTCGGCTTCACCCCGGACCCGTGGAACAAGCACGAGCCCGGCGACCCGGGCTGGCGGGACTTCCCCGACGGCGCCGGACCCGCCGAGTTCGACCTCGCCCCGACGAAGCCGGCCGGGCACTTCTACGTGACCTGGTCGAGTGTCGCGCGCGAGCCCGGCCAGCCGACCCGCTGCCAGCTGTCCTACACGGCCACCCAGACGGCCACCGAGATCGCCTACGTCTGACCGCCGCCGCCGATCTTGAGCGATTCTCAACCCCCCAAGGTGGAAAATCGCTCAAGATCGCGGAAAAGAAGGGGCCTGCCGGCGCGGGCACCGCTACACGAACGCTCCGTGGCCGGTGATCGCCCGGCCCACGATCAACGAGTTGATCTCGCGCGTGCCCTCGTACGAGTAGAGAGCCTCGGCGTCCGCGACGAACCGCCCGATGTCGTAGTCCAGCACGATCCCGTTGCCGGCGAGCAGCTCGCGCGCCCAACCGACCACCTCCCGCATCCGGGTCGTGCAGTACGCCTTCGCCAGCGCCGAATGCTCGTCCTTGTACACACCCTCGTCCTGCAACTGCGCCAGCCGCACGCACATCCCCAGCGAAGCGGTCACGTTCCCCACCATCCGGACCAGCAGATCCTGCACGAGCTGGAACTTCGCGATCGGCCGGCCGAACTGATGCCGTTCCTTGGAATACTCCAGGGCGATCTCATAGGCCGCCAGCATCACGCCGACCGCCTGCCAGGCCACTCCGGCGCGGGTCTCCCGCAGCACCTTCGCGGTGTCCTTGAACGAGTTGGCCCGCTGCAACCGATCGATCTCCGGAACCCGCACGTCGGCAAAATCAAGATCCGCATTTTGTACGATCCGCAGAGCGATCTTGTTCTCGATCTTGGTGGCGGTGAAACCCGGTGCGTCGCCCGGCACCACGAAGCCCTTGACCTGGTTGTCCTCCACATCGCGGGCCCAGACCACGACCAGGTCGGCGAAGGTGGCGTTGCCGATCCAGCGCTTCTGCCCGTTCAGGACCCAGGTGTCGCCCTCGCGCCGGGCGGTGGTCCGCAACCCGGCGGCCACGTCCGACCCGCCGGTCGGCTCGGTCAGCGCGAACGCCCCGATCGTGTCGAACGAGGTCATCGCGGGCAGCCAGCGTTCCTGCTGCTCCGGCGACCCGCACGTCTGGATGCTGCCCATGGCGAGGCCCGCGTGCACGCCGTAGAACGTCGCCATCGACGCATCCGCATGGCCCATCTCCAGGGCGAGCCAGCCGCCCAGCAGCGACGAGTGTTCCGCACCGGCCAGGCCTAGCCCGGCGAATCTCTTGATCAAGTGGGTCGGGAACTCGGCCCGGGTCCAGTACTCGTTCGCGATCGGCGTCACCTCGGCGGCGAGGAAGTCCCGCACCCGCTGCACGATCGCGGACTCGTCATCCGACAGGAGCCCCTGAAAGGTGTAAAGATCTCCGGCAAGCATGTTCGGTTCGTACCCCCGTAAAGCCCCACCTAGACTTCGATCCCATGCTCACCATGCAGGACGCACTGGCCCGGTTGACCGCGTATTGGACAGATCAGGGCGCCCTGGTCGTCCAGCCGATGAACACCGAGGTCGGCGCCGGAACCCTCAACCCGGCGACCTTCCTGCGCGTGCTCGGCCCGGAGCCGTGGAAGGTCGTCTACGTCGAGCCGTCGGTCCGCCCCGACGACTCCCGTTACGGCGAGAACCCCAACCGGCTGCAGACCCACACCCAGCTCCAGGTCATCCTCAAGCCCGACCCCGGCAACCCGCAGGAGCTCTACCTCGGCAGCCTCACCGCGATCGGCATCGACGTGGCCGCGCACGACGTCCGGTTCGTCGAGGACAACTGGGCCTCCCCCGCGCTCGGCGCCTGGGGCCTGGGCTGGGAGGTCTGGCTGGACGGCCTGGAGATCACCCAGTTCACCTACTTCCAGCAGGCCGGCGGCCTCAACCTCGACCCGGTCAGCGTCGAGATCACCTATGGCATCGAGCGCATCATCATGGCGCTCCAGGACAAGACCCACTTCAAGGAGATCGAGTACTCGAAGGGCGTCAGCTACGGCGAGGTGTTCGGCCAGTCCGAGTACGAGATGTCGCGCTACTACCTCGACGACGCCGACATCGAGGCCAACCGGAAGCTGCTCGACATCTACGCCGGCGAGGCCCAGCGGATGATCGACGCCGGTCTGCCGGTGCCCGCGCACACCTTCGTCCTGAAGTGCTCGCAGGCGTTCAACGTCCTCGACTCGCGCGGCGCGGTCTCCACCGCCGAGCGGGCCGCCGAGTTCTCCCGGATGCGCCGCCTCGCCGGTGAGGTCGCCGGCCTCTGGGTGACCCGCCGCACCGAGCTCGGCCTGCCGCTGGGCACCGTGCCGCCGCTGGACGCCGCACGCCCGCCGGCCACCACGCAGACCAGCGAGGACGCCCGCACCCTGATCTTCGAGATCGGCACCGAGGAACTCCCGCCGGGCGAGCTGCGCTCCGCCCGCACCCAGCTGTTGCGCCTGGTCACCGAGGGTCTGGCCGGCACCCGGCTCACCCACGGCGAGATCCGGGTCTTCGGAACACCACGCCGGCTCATCGCCGTCGTACCCGCGGTGGGCGCGCGCGAGGACGATCACGTGCGCACGGTCCGAGGACCAAAAACCCAGCAGGCGTACGCCTCGGACGGCACCCCCACCAAGGCCTTGGAAGGTTTCGTACGCGGCCAGGGCATCACGGTCACCGATGTGACAAGTGTGGAGCTCAACGGCGTACAGCATGTGGTCTTCGAAAAGCACGAAGCCGGACGCGCGGCACCCGCCGTGCTCGCCGACGTGCTCGCGCAGGTCGTGAGCGGTCTGCGGGCCGCGAAGAACATGCGGTGGAACGACCCGAAGCTGTCGTTCAGCCGGCCGATCCGCTGGCTGACCGCGCTCTGGGGCGACGACGTGGTGCCGGTGACCGTCTCGACGCTGGCGGCCGGTCGCGAGACCCGGCTGCTGCGCACCGCGGCCGTCCCGGTGATCGCGGTCGAGTCGGCCGAGACGTTCATCGAGACGCTCGGGGTGAACGGGATCGTCCCCGACCATGAGGACCGCCGCGAGCTGATCGTGGTCGGCGCGCAGGACCTCGTCTACCCGGACGGCAAGATCGACGTGACGGGCGAAGCGGCACTCATCGACCAGATCACCGACCTGGTCGAGCAGCCGTTGCCGTTGCTCGGGACGTTCGACGAGGCGTACCTGGAACTGCCGGACGCGGTGCTGACCACCGTGATGCGCAAGCATCAGCGGTACCTGCCGGTCCGCGACGCGGACGGCGCCCTGCTGCCGATGTTCGTGACCGTGGCGAACGGCCCGGTCGACGTCGAGCTGGTCCGCACCGGCAACGAGGCGGTGCTGCGCGCCCGGTACGAGGACGCGGCGTTCTTCTACCGCGCCGACCGTGAGGTGCCGCTCGCGTCGTTGAAGGAGCGGCTGTCGCGGCTCACGTTCACCGACAAGCTGGGCTCGATGGCCGACCGGGCCGACCGGATCGCCGCGCTGGCCATGCTGCTGGCCTCGCGGCTCGGCCTGTCGTCGGCCGTCCTGGACCGGGCCGCGTCGCTGGTCAAGTTCGACCTCGGCTCGCAGCTCGTCACCGAGATGACCAGCCTGGCCGGTGTGATGGCCCGCGACTACGCCCTCAACGCCGGCGAGGACCGTCCGGTCGCGCAGGCGATCTACGAGGCCGAGCTCCCCCGCAACACCGGGGACGCCCTGCCGCGCAGCGTCGCCGGCGCCCTGCTCTCCGTCGCCGACCGCCTCGACGTCATCACCGGCCTGGCCGCGACCGTCGGGCTGCCGACCGGCAGCAGCGACCCGTTCGCGGTACGCCGCGCCGTCCTGGGCCTGCTCGCCGTGCACCGCGCCACACCGGCCCTGGCCTCGCTCGACCTGGTCGACGCGCTGGCACTGGCCGCGGCCGCCCAGCCGGTCCCGGTGTCACCGGCCGTCCTGGAAGCGTGCGCGGACTTCCTCGCCAAGCGCCTGGAGCAGGCATTGACCGAGGAGGGCAAACCGGTCGACCGGGTCCGTGCCGTGCTGGCTCACGCGAGCCGGCCGTCGACGGTGGACGTCCTGCTGACGCAGCTGGCTTCGCTGGCCGCCGATCCGGGTTTCGTGGCGGTGGCGGCAGCGATCCAGCGCGCCCGGCGGATCGTCCCGGCCGGGACGGCGGGTACTTACGACCCGTCGGTGCTGAAGGAGCCGGCCGAGGTGGCGCTGCACAACGCGGTCGGCGAGGTCGGCGACTTCTCGGATGTCTCCGGTTTCGTGGAGGCGACGCGCGGGCTGGTGGAGCCGCTCAACACCTTCTTCGACGAGGTGTTCGTGATGGCCGACGACCCGGCGCTGCGAGCCGCCCGCCTGGGCCTGCTCGCCAAGGTCCGCGACCTGGGAGACGGCCTCCTCGACTGGACGCACCTCCGCCTGGGGTGATCCTTGGCTGGGCGTTTGCGGACACGCCACGATCAGTTCTCCTCCTCGACGAATCGGTCACCTGGACTGCGAGCGGACAGTTCGGCGGCACGCGCCGGGCACCGAACTCGTGGAGGAGAACGTGGCAGATCGCCGTCAGGTGCTGCGTATCGGAGCGGCGGCCGCCGCCGCTCCGGCGCTGGCCGGCACCGTCGCCGCACCCGCGCTGGCCGGCAACAGCAGCAGCACGAAGAAGCTGGTGGTGGGCCACCGCGGGGCGTCCGGCTACCGGCCGGAGCACACGCTCGCGTCGTACGAGCTGGCGGCGCGGCTGGGCGCCGACTACATGGAGCCGGACCTGGTGATCACCAAGGACGGCGTCCTGGTGTGCCGGCACGAGCCGGAGATCGGCGGGACGACCGACGTGTCGTCGCGGCCCGAGTTCGCGGCCCGCAAGAAGACCGTGCTGCTCGACGGGATCAGCGTGACCGGCTGGTTCACCGAGGACTTCACCCTCGCCGAGCTGAAGACGCTGCGCGCGACCGAGCGGATCCCGGCGATCCGGCAGCGGAACACGCTGTACGACGGCCGTTTCCCGGTGCCGACCTTCCAGGAGGTCCTCGACCTGCGCAAGCGCCTGTCCAAGGAGCTCGACCGCGAGATCGGCGTCTTCCCGGAGACCAAGCACCCGACGTACTTCCAGCGGCTGGGCCTGCCGCTGGAAGGCACGCTCGTCCGCGTCCTGCGCCGCAACGGACTCGACCGGCGCGGTGCGAAGGTCTTCGTGCAGTCGTTCGAGGCCGCGAACCTGCGTGAGCTCGCCGACAAGCACCGCGTCCAGGTTCCGCTGGTGTTCCTGACCGGCGGGGCCGGTGGGCCGTTCAACGACCCGCGCAGTTACGCCGATTACCTGACGCCGGCCGGGCTGAAGGAGCTCTCCCAGTTCGTCGACGGTCTCGGCCCGGAGAAGGGCCAGATCATCCCGCGCAATGCGGACGGCACCCTGGGTACGCCGACCGCGCTGGTGAAGAACGCCCACCAGGCCGGCCTCAAGGTCATCCCGTACACGTTCCGGGCGGAGAACTCGTTCCTGCCGGCTGAGCTGCGGGTGGGCACGGACGTGGCCGCTTACGGTAAGGCGATCGACGAGCAGGTGACGTTCCTGCGTACCGGGATCGACGGCCTCTTCACCGACAACCCGGACGTGGGCGTCCTGGCTCGCTCCCTGGTCTGAAAACAGTGATGGCCCGGCGCGCGAGCGCCGGGCCATCGAAGAATGTGCTACTTCTCGATCAGGGTCGGGAAGACGTTGGAGAAGTCCAGCTTGTAGCCGAAGCCGCCGGCCACGATGAACGTGATCCCGAGGACCACGCCGAGGATCACGACCGCGAAGAGCAGGTAACCGATCACGGTGCCGATCGGGCGGCGCGGGCCGGGCGCGGTCACGCCGCTGCCGGTCACCGAGGCCTCACCGGCGCCCCAGGCGAGCGACCGGATGCCGAGGGCGAAGATGATCGGCAGGCCGGCGCCGAGGACCAGGCCGGCGAGCAGGACCTGCCACGCGCCGTCGAGTGCGAATCCCAGGTTGTGCATGTCGTCGTCTCTCAGTTCGTCGCGGTGGCGGGAATGGGAGCCACCGGGGTCTCGGCGGCGGCGTCCCAGTCGTCGTTCACGTTCGACGAGTCGACGCGACCGGAGCGGGAGCGCAGGTACATCGCGACCGAGGCGATCACCAGCAGGGTGAAGACGACAAGTGCGCCGGCCACGCCGCCGACCATGTCGCCGACCCACCACATCACCGCGCCGACGAGGCCGGCGGCCGGGAGGGTGATCATCCAGGCGGCGATCATCCGGCCGGCGACGGCCCAGCGGACGGTGGCGCCGGGACGGCCGAGGCCGGAGCCGAGCACCGAGCCGGTGGCGACGTGCGTGGTGGAGAGCGCGAAGCCGAGGTGGCTGGAGGCGAGGATGACCGCGGCGGCGCCGGACTGCGCGGCGGTGCCCTGCGGCGGGCTGATGTCGGTGAGGCCCTTGCCGAGCGTGCGGATGATCCGCCAGCCGCCGAGGTAGGTGCCGAGCGCGATGGCGAGAGCGGCGGAGACCTTCACCCACAGCGGGATGTTCTCGGTGTCGCTCCAGTGACCGCTCGCGATCAGCGCGAGGGTGATCACGCCCATCGTCTTCTGCGCGTCGTTGGTGCCGTGCGCCAGGGAGACCAGCGAGGCGCTGCCGATCTGGCCCCAGCGGAAGCCCTTGTCGGTGAAGCGCGCCGCGATCCCCGACGTGATCTTGAAGATGATCCAGGTGCCGACCGCGGCGACCACGGCCGCGATGACAGGAGAGAGCACCGCGGGCAGCAGCACCTTGCCGACGACCCCGTCCAGCTTCGAGCCGTCGCCGTTCCAGTTGACGCCGCCCCAGCCGAGCCCGGCGATCGTCGCGCCGACGAGGCCGCCGAAGAGGGCGTGCGAGGAACTGGAGGGCAGACCGACGAGCCAGGTCAGCAGGTTCCAGACGATGCCGCCGACCAGGCCGGCCAAGATGATCAGGAGAAGCCCGCTGCCGCCGTCGGCGAGAAGTTCCGCTTTCGGCAGGCCGCTCTTGTCCTGGATCTTGACAACGGCGTTGGTGACGGTGAGCGCGACCTCGACCGAGAGGAAGGCGCCGACCAGGTTCAGCACACCTGATAGCGCGACGGCGGTCTTGGGCCGCAGCGCTTTCGTAGCGATGGAGGTGGCCATCGCGTTCGCGGTGTCATGGAACCCGTTGGTGAAATCAAAGGCCAGGGCCGTGAGGACCACCAGCGCCAAGATCACGGATGTTTCAGTCACGCCGTGATCGTGACGGAGGTTGCTGTGCGGCGGCCATAGGGTGAGCGGTACATGTACAAGATTCCGCCTCCGTTAACCTCCCGTTTTCCAAACATCATTTTTGGGTGACCGTTCAAACACGTTGCGCTCATGTCAACGGACTACCAATGAACATTTCTTTATGTCCATTCGGTTGACAGACCGCCGAAAGAGCCGGCCGGGCCTCTCGGCCCGACCGGCTCTCATCGACGACGCGCGATCAGTCGGCCGGGTCCAGCACCACCTCCGCGGTCCCGGTCTGCGGCGGGTCACCGGCGTCCGTGTACGACGCGACGAACACCGCGGTCAGCCCTTCGGCCCCGGCATGCCCGGGATCCACGAAGGTCGTGATCGACCCGGTGCAACCCGCCGACGTGGAGAGCGGGTGCCCGTGCTCGGCGTGCCCGAGGATGTACGTCACGGTCACGTCGGCGCAGTCGACCGGCTGGTCGTCGGTCACCGCCACCTCGTAGTTCACCGTGTCGCCGAACTCGAACGGCTGCCCCTCGACCGGCGACACGAACGTGACGACCGGCGCCAGGGTGCCGACCGGAAGGATCACCTCGGCCGCCGCGGAGCGACCGGTGCTGTCGGTGACCTTGAGGACCGGGCGGTAGTTGCCGTTGGCCGTGAACGTGTACGTGGCGTTCGGCTCCCGCGAGTCGACCCGGCCGTCGGCGTTGAAGTCCCACGCGTACCGCAGGGCGTCGCCGTCGGGGTCGGTCGTGCCGGCGCTGGAGAACGACACCGTGAGCGGCGCCTCCCCGGACGTCGGGGTGGCCTTGACGACCGGGATCGGCGTCCGGTTGCCCCGCACGAAGTCGAACCGGGACAGCTGGGCGTCCGGGTTCTCGGCGAAGTAGCCGTCGCCGTACTCCAGTACGTAGAGCGCGCCGTCCGGGCCGAACTCCAGATCCATCGGGTTGTCGAACACCAGGTTCGGCAGCACCGGGTCGATCTGGGTGACCTGGTTGCGCTTGTCCAGGTGGAAGGCCTTCACGTAGTCGCGGGTCCACTCGGCGAAGAGCGGCAGCCCGTCGAACTCCTTCGGCCACTTGGTCTGCGACCTGTTGCGGGCGGAGTAGTCGTACGCCGGGCCGCCCATCGGGCCGATGCCACCCGTCCCGAGCTCCGGCCAGGTCGCGCTGGCCCCGTACGAATAGATGACCTCGGCCTTCTCGACCGGCGGCAGGTTGCGCAGCCCGGTGTTGTTCGGCGACTCGTTGACCGGCGCCGCGCAGTTGAACGGCGCCCCCGAGACGCCGGTGGCGAAGTCGTAGTCGATGTAGGGCTGGTCCGGCGCCACGCAATACGGCCACCCGTAGTTGGCGGGCTTGTCGATCGCCATCCAGCGGCCCTGTCCGGCCGGCCCGCGCGCCGGGTTGGCGCTCTGCGCGTCCGGCGAGTAATCGGCCAGGTAGACCACGTTCGTCACCGGGTCGACAGCGAACCGGAACGGGTTGCGCAGGCCCATCGCGTAGATCTCGGGCTTGGTCTTGGGTGTGCCCGGTTTGAACAGATTGCCGCGCGGAACGGTGTAGCGACCGTTCTGGCCGACCTTGATCCGCAGCAGCTTGCCGCGCAGGTCGTTGGTGTTGCCGGAGCTGCGCTGCGCGTCGAAGACCGGGTTGCGGTTCGCCCGCTCGTCGATCGGCGCGTACCCGTCGGAGAAGAACGGGTTGCTGTCGTCACCGGTGGAGATCAGCAGGTTGCCCGACCGGTCGAAATCGATCTTGCCGCCGACGTGGCAGCACTGACCGCGATCGGTCGGCACCTGGAGGATCTTCTGCTCGGTGCCGAGCCGCAGCGTGTTGCCGGACAGCTTGAACCGGGACAGCTGCAGATGCCCCTTGAACGGCGCGAAGTCGGCCGCGGTCCCGGTCGCGGGTGCGTCGCCCTCGTTGATCCCCGGGGTGGCCGGGTCGTCGGACGGCGTGTTCAGCACCGGCGAGTAGTAGACGTAGACCCACTTGTTGTGCTCGAAGTCCGGGTCGATCGCGATGCCCTGCACACCCTCCTCGTCGTGCAGGTACACCGGGATCTTGGCGGCCAGCACGTTGCGGCCGGTGGAGGGCTCGTGGATGCGGACCTCACCGGTGCGGGCGGTGTGCAGCACCCGCTTGTCCGGCAGCACCGCGAGCGCGATCGGCTCACCCGGGAAATCGTCGAGGGTGACCTTCTGGAAGTCGGACGGGAACTCGTGCCCGGGATGGGCGGCGGCCGGGACCGGGGCGACCAGCACGGCCGCTCCGGCGATGATCAGTGCGGAGAGACGGCGAAACCCCATCAGAATCGCAACCCCTCCAGGTACGCGTACCCACGCTGCGCCGTGACCAGGGCATCCGCCGGAGTACGCGGCGGTGACCCGGCATCGTCGCGTTCCACGATGTACTCGACGAGACCGGCCTCGCGGGAGTGCTCGAAGATCCGGCCGAAATCGATCAGCCCGTCGCCGGGGTCGGCGAAGCTGGCGTTCACGTCGAGGTCCTTGACGTGCACCTGGCGGATCCGGCCCCGATGCTTCTTGATCAGGTCAACCGGGTCGTTCGCCCCGCGGAACGCCCAGTAGAGGTCGACCTCCAGATGGACGTTGCGCGCGTCGGTCTCCGACGTCAGGATGTCGAACCCGGTCAGGTTGGTGCCGTTCTGCCGGAAGAACTCGGCGTGGTGATTGTGATAGCCGAAGCTGAGACCGGCCCGGCGGGCCAGCGCTCCGGCCTTGTTCAGATCGGCCGCGAAGGCCCGGTACACGGCCGCGTCGCGGATCGGCCCGGTCGCGCCCTGCCCGAAGAACGGGTGGACGATGAACTTGTTACCGACGATGGCGGCGTCCTCCAGGGCGCGCTTCCAGGTGTCGGCGTTGAAGGGCTGCGGGATGCCGACGTGGCCCGAGGTGGCACGCAGGCCGGCGTTGTCCAGAGCCGCGCGGAACTGCGCGGCGGTACGCCCGACGAAGCCGGCGTGCTCGACCCGGGTGTATCCGATCTCGGCGAGCTCGGCGAGGCTCGTCTCCAAGTTGATCGAAAGCTGATTACGGAGCGTGTAGAGCTGCACGCTGATCTGATCGCGCGGGACACGGCCGGCGCGACCGTGTCCCCCCGCGGCGGCGGCGCCCGGTACGGCCAGCGCTCCGGTGGCTCCGGCCGCGCCCGCGGCGGCGGCGGCGCCGAGCAGGCTGCGGCGGCTGAGTGACTGCGGCATTGCGGTCCCCCTGTCATCGATCTATCTACATGGATCGAGACGTTACCGATCTGTTTCGTCCAAAGTGAAGACAAGTTTCTTCAGATCAAGCGAAAGTTCCCGCGCCTACAGCAAAACCCCCGCGATTGCGGGGGTTTTGCGGCTAAATATCAGGCGATACGCGACTCAGAATCCGCCACCGCGATCGCGTCCGTCAGAACGGCCAGCCCTTCGCGGGCCTCGTCCTCGGTCAGGGTCAGCGCCGGACCGATTCTGATCACGTTGCCGTACAGGCCGCCCTTGCCGACCAGCAGGCCGCCCTCCCGGCAGAGGTCGAAGACGCGCAGGGTTGCCGCCGGGTCCGGCTCGGAGGTTCCGGGGCGGACGAACTCGATGCCGATCATCAGGCCGCGTCCGCGTACCTCGGCCACGATCGCGCTCTGTTGCGCGCGCAGCCCGTCCAGCAGGATCGAACCGACCCGCTTGGCGTTGCCCTGCAGGTCGTGGTCGAGGACGTAATCCAGCACGGCGTTGCCGGCGGCCGCGCTGATCGGGTTGCCGCCGAAGGTGGAGAAGCTGATCGCCGGCACCGCGTTCATCACCTCGGCCCGCCCGACGACGCCGCCCAGCGCGTACCCGTTGCCGATGCCCTTGGCGAAAGTGATCAGATCCGGCGTGACGCCGTGCGCCTGATATCCCCAGAAGTGCTCGCCGGTGCGGCCCCAGCCGGTCTGCACCTCGTCGGCGATCAGCAGGATGCCGTGTTCGGAGAGAACCTTCTGGTACGCCCCGAGCAGCCCGTCCGGCCCGGCCACGAAACCGCCGACACCCTGGATCGGCTCGGCGATCAGCGCCGCGACGTCACCCGCGGTGACCGTGGCGAGCACCTCGCGCAGATCGTCGACGGCCGCGTCGAGCAGGTCGCCGTCGTCCAGCCCGGCCATCCGGCCGCGCAGCCGGTCGGCGGAGGACAGCCAGTTCACCGAGAGCGGGCTGAGCGAGCTCGACGACCAGCTGCGATGCCCGGTCACGGCCATCGTGGCGAAGGTCCGGCCGTGGTAGCTGTTCTTGATCGCCAGGATCTGGTTGGAGCGGCGCACGTTGGTGGCGAACAGCAGCGCCGACTCGTTCGCCTCGGTGCCGGAGTTGGTGAAGAAGACCCGCGCGTCCGGGATGCCGGAGACCCGGGCGATCTTCTCGGCGAGCTCGACCTGCTGCCGGATCAGGTACAGCGTGGAGGTGTGCGCCACGCCGGTGTCCACCTGACTGCGGACCGCGTCACTGATCTCGGCGATGTCGTAACCGACCATGGTGGTCAGCACCCCGCCGAAGAAGTCCAGGTAAGTCCGGCCGGCCGCGTCGGTGACCCGCCGGCCCTTTCCGGACACGATCTCCAAGGCGTCATCGCCGTAGTACACGGGCATCCAGCCTGGCATGACGGCTCGATGCCGATCCAGCAGACTCATGAAAGTACCTCCTGAACGACGAGGGATTTCAGCGCCAGCCGTGGGGGTGTCCCTGGCCGCGCCGGCCGCTGCCGCGGCTGGTCTGGAAGGCGGCCGAGGCGAGTACCTCGGCCAGTTCGTCGTATCCGCCGGTGACCAGCCCGGCGGTGATCCGCAGGTGGTCCTCGGCGAGCGGCTGGACGCAGAACGGCGCGCCGGGTGCCGCCGCGACACCGTGCGCGGCGAGGGCCACCATCGCGTTCTGCTGATCAGGAACGGTCATCCACAGGTTGATGCCGTCGGCCGCGGTCGCCTCGACCCCGTGCCCGTGCAGCACGGCGAGCAGGGCGGCGCGACGCGCCGCGTACGTATCCCTCGCGGTGGCGACCTGAGCGATCACCCGCCGGTCGGTGAGCAGATCCAGGAGTACGCCCTGCAGCAGCCGGCTGGACCAGCCCGGACCGAGCAGCCTCCGGTCGCTGACGGCGTCGATCACGTGCGAGGGCCCGCCGATCGCGGCGAGCCGCAGGTCCGGCCCGTGACTCTTGGAGAAGCTGGCGACGTGCACGGTCCGGTCGGGCAGGTGCGAGCCGAGGCTGACCAGCGGCGCGGAGGCGATGTCGCCGGCGTGGTCGTCCTCGACGATCAACAGATTCGGGGCTTCCAGCAGGACCTGGGCGAGCGTCAGCGCCCGGTTCCGGTCCATGCTGGTCCCGGTCGGGTTCTGCGCCCGTGGCTGCAGGAACAGCGCGACCGGCCGGTAATCGCGCAGGATCTGCCGCAGCGCGGCCGGGTCGACACCGCCCGCGTCCATCGGCACCCCGATCACGGTGGCGCCGACCGCCTGGAGCAGGTCGAGCAGCGGCGCGAACGCCGGGTTCTCCACCAGCACGTGGTCGCCGAAACGCAGCATCGCGCCGGCGATCCGGTCGAGGGCGTCCATCGCGCCGTCCACCACGGTGAGCCGCTCCGGCGGGTACGGCCACCGCTCGCGCAGCACCGCCTCCAGCTCCGGCAGCACCGGCGCGTCCAGGTAACTGCCCGCCCACCGCCCGTCACCGATGCGGCGCAGCGCCCCGCTGAGATCGGGCAGCAGCGCC
Source organism: Actinoplanes lutulentus (assembly GCF_003259845.1). GTDB lineage: Bacteria > Actinomycetota > Actinomycetes > Mycobacteriales > Micromonosporaceae > Actinoplanes > Actinoplanes lutulentus. The sequence continues at coordinate 508,010 of NZ_QLMJ01000002.1, read as the reverse complement.
GGGTCCGGAACGCCGGTGGACAGGTCCTTCGGCAGGGTCACGCTGGCGTTGCCGAGCTGGGTGTACCGCAGGCGTTCCCGGGGTGGCAGCGGGCCGGAGACGTAGGTGCCGGAACGCCCGCGCGTCTGGATCGCACCGGCGAGAATGAGGCTGCGCCACGCCTCACTGACCGTGGTGGGGCTGACCCCGAGCTCGGTGGCAACCGAGCGGACGGTGGGCAGCCGGATCCCGGCCGGCAGCCGGCCGGCGGTGATCAGACGGCTGACGGCCGCCGCGATGCCCCGGGCACTGCGGTCCTGAACCGCCCCGGTGATCAGCGTGAGCAAATTATTCTCTCCGAAACATTCCGTAACGTACGAGCAATTGTCCGCCTCAATGTGTGTCGTTAGTGTCCTACGGCATCCGGCGCTCACAAGCAAGAGCTAGCGCAGGGCCCACGCCGAGGAGTAAACACACGATCACAGGCGCTTAGCAGCGCACTGCGCGTGCGTAAAAAGAGATCAAGAGAGAGGGGCCGCAATGACGACCAGCGTCGTCCGCGCCGCCCTCGTCCAGACCACCTGGACGGGCGACAAGGAATCGATGATCAAGGCACACGAGGATTACGCTCGTGAAGCCGCCGCCCAGGGCGCGAAAGTGATCTGCTTCCAGGAGCTCTTCTACGGCCCGTACTTCTGCCAGGTGCAGGACGCCGCCTACTACGAGTACGCGGAGTCCATCCCCGGGCCGACGACGGAGCGCTTCCAGGCCCTCGCCGCCGAGTTGGGCATGGTCATGGTCCTGCCGATGTACGAGCAGGAGCAGCCCGGCGTTCTCTACAACACCGCCGCTGTGATCGACGCCGACGGTAAATACCTCGGCAAGTACCGCAAGAACCACATTCCCCAGGTCAAGGGATTCTGGGAGAAGTTCTACTTCCGCCCGGGCAACCTCGGATATCCGGTATTCGACACCGCGGTCGGCAAGGTCGGCGTTTACATCTGCTATGACCGCCATTTCCCGGAGGGCTGGCGTGCGCTGGGCCTCAACGGCGCGCAGATCGTGTTCAACCCGTCGGCCACGAGCCGCGGACTCTCCTCGTACCTCTGGCAGCTGGAGCAGCCGGCCAGCGCGGTCGCCAACGAGTACTTCATCGGCGCCATCAACCGGGTCGGCGTCGAGGACCTCGGTGAGAACGACTTCTACGGTCAGACGTACTTCGTCGACCCGGAGGGCAAGTTCGTCGGCGAGGTGGGCGACACCCACAACCCCGAACTGATCATCCGCGACCTGGACCTGAGCCTGCTCACCACGGTCCGCGACCGCTGGCAGTTCTACCGGGACCGCCGTCCCGACGCGTACGGGGACCTGGTGCAGCCATGAGTTTCCTGATCAAGGGCGGGACCGTGATCGGTCCCAGCGGGGCGATCCCGGCGGACGTGCTGGTCGACGGCGAGAAGATCGTGGCGCTCTTCGCGCCGGGCACCGCACCTCATCAAGAGGAGACGATCGACGCGACCGGGAAGTTCGTCATCCCGGGCGCCGTCGACGCGCACACCCACATGCAGCTGCCGTTCGGCGGCACCGCGGCGAGCGACACGTTCGACACCGGCACCAAGGCGGCCGCGATCGGCGGCACCACCACGATCATCGACTTCGCGGTGCAGAAGACCGGTGAGGTCGTGCAGGACGGCCTGGCCGCCTGGCACGGCAAGGCGGACGGCAACTGCCACATCGACTACGCCTTCCACATGATCCTCGGCGGGGTCGACGACGAGTCCCTCAAGGCGATGGACTACCTGGTCGCCAACGAGGGGATCAGCAGCTTCAAGCTCTTCATGGCGTACCCGGGGGTGTTCTACTCCGACGACGGCCAGATCCTGCGCGCCATGCAGAAGGCCCGCGACAACGGCGCCATGATCATGATGCACGCGGAGAACGGGCCGGCCATCGACGTGCTGGTCAAGCAGGCCCTGGAGCGGGGCGAGACCGACCCGATCCACCACGGCCTGACCCGGCCGCAGGAGCTGGAGGCGGAAGCCACCAGCCGGGCCATCTGGCTGGCCAGCGTCGCGGCGGACTGCCCGCTGTACATCGTGCACCTCTCCGCCTCCAAGGCTCTGGAGCAGGTGGCCGAGGCCCGGGACCGGGGACGCAACGTGTTCGCCGAGACCTGCCCGCAGTACCTGTACCTGACGCTGGAGGACCAGCTCGGCGCGCCCGGTTTCGAGGGCGCCAAGTGGGTCTGCTCGACGCCGCTGCGCAGCAAGCACGAGAGCCACCGCGCCGACCTGTGGCAGGGCCTGCGTACCAATGACCTGTCGGTCGTCTCCACCGACCACTGCCCCTTCTGCTTCAAGGACCAGAAGGAGCTCGGCCGTGGTGATTTCTCCAAGATCCCGAACGGGATCGGCAGCGTCGAGCACCGGGTCGACCTGCTCTACCAGGGCGTGGTCGACGGCAAGCTGTCGCTGAGCCGCTGGGTCGAGACGATCGCTACCACGCCGGCGCGGATGTTCGGCCTCTACCCGAAGAAGGGCATCATCGCGCCCGGTTCGGACGCCGACATCGTGCTGTACGACCCGAACGGGCGTACCCGGATCAGCGCCGAGACGCACCACATGAACATGGACCACTCCGCCTGGGAGGGCTGGGAGATCGACGGCAAGGTCGACACCGTCATCTCCCGCGGCGAGGTGATCGCCACCGGTGGCCGGTACACCGGGCGGGCCGGCCGTGGCCGGTACGTCAAGCGCGGCCTCACCGACTACCTGGTCTGAAAGGGGCTCACATGGACATCGGTGTAGTCCTCCAGAACGACCCACCGGCACTGCAGATCGTCGAGTGGGCGAAGAAGGCCGAGGCGGCCGGCTTCAGCCACTTCTGGACGTTCGACTCGCACGTGCTCTGGCAGGAGCCGTACGTCGTCTACTCGGCGATCCTCGGCGCGACCGAGCGGATCATCGTCGGGCCGATGGTGACCAACCCGGGCACCCGGGACTGGACGGTCACCGCCTCGCTGCACGCGACGCTCAACGAGATGTACGGCAACCGGACCGTCTGCGGCATCGGCCGTGGCGACTCGGCGCTGCGCGTCCTCGGCCTCACGCCGCAGACCCTGGGCCAGCTCCGCGAGAGCGTCCAGGTGATCAAGGGCCTGGGCAACGGCGAGAAGGTCACGGTACGCGGCAACGAGATCCAGTTCGCCTGGGCGGCCGACAGCCGTCTGGAGGTCTGGGTGGCGGCGTACGGGCCGAAGGCTCTCGCCATCACCGGCGAGGTGGGCGACGGGTACATCCTGCAGCTCGCCGACCCGGACATCGCCGAGTGGATGATCACGGCGGTCCGCCGCGCCGCCGCCGCTAAAGGACGCGACCCGGACTCGATCAAGTTCTGCGTCGCGGCCCCCGCCTACGTCGGTGACGACCTGGCACACCAGCGGGATCAGACCCGCTGGTTCGGCGGGATGGTCGGCAACCACATCGCCGACATCGTCGGCCGGTACGGCGGCGACGGCGGCGCGGTGCCGCAGGCGCTCACCGACTACATCAAGGCGCGGGAAGGGTACGACTACAAAGAGCACGGACGGGCCGGCAACAGCCACACCACGTTCGTGCCCGACGAGATCGTCGACCGGTTCTGCGTCCTCGGCCCGGTCGAGGAGCACGTGAAGAAACTGCAGCAGCTCAAGGAGCTCGGCGTCGACCAATTCGCCGTCTACCTCCAGCACGACGCGAAGGAAGAGACCCTCGCCGCGTACGGCGAGAAGATCATCCCGGCCTTCAACGCATGAGGCGCGTCCTCTCGGTGATCGCCGGGCTGCTGATCGCGGGATTGGCCTGGGAAGGCTACAAGGCGGTCGGCAATCCCGAGGGGACGGTGTTGTTCGGCGTGCGGGTCCTCCCGCGCGCCGACGACCTCTCCATGCCGCACCTCGCGACGATCGCCGACCGGCTCGGCGCGCCCGAGCTGGCCGGCGGCCGTCCGGTGTGGCAGGTGGTGCTGGACGCCTGCGTCTTCACCCTCGGCATCACCGCGGCCGGATTCGTCGCCGGCGCGCTGATCGGGCTGGTCCTGGCGGTCGCGATGCAGCGGTTCCGGATCGTCGAGCGCGGGCTGCTTCCGTACGTGATCCTCTCCCAGACCGTTCCGCTGGTGGCGCTCGCGCCGCTGATCGCCGGCTGGGGTGGCGTCGTGATGCCGCCCTGGGCCACGGTCGCGGTGATCGCCGCCTACCTCGCGTTCTTCCCGGTGGCGGTGGGCATGCTGCGCGGTCTTCAGTCACCGTCCGCCAGCGGCGTCGAGTTGATGCGCAGTTACGCCGCGGGGTGGTGGCGCACGCTGGTGAAGCTCCGTTTCCCGGCGGCGCTGCCCTACCTCTTCCCGGCGCTGCGCCTGGCCGGCGCGGCAGCGGTGGTCGGTGCGGTGGTCGGTGAGATCTCGACCGGCACCCGCGGCGGCATCGGCCGCCTGATCATCGAGTACTCCCGGGAGGCCACCTCGGATCCCGCCAAGGTCTACACGGCCATGCTCGGGGCGGCGCTGCTCGGCCTCCTCGTCGCGGCCGCCGTCAGTCTCCTGGAAGTGCCGCTGATGCGGCATCGACGCCACGTGGAGGTGGTGACTCTATGACCGCCGTGGTGGTCGACAACGTGTCCAAGATCTTCAACCAGGGCCGGCCCGATGAGGTCACCGCCCTGGCCGAAATCGATCTTTCTATTCAGAACGGCGAGTTCGTCTCCCTGATCGGCCCGTCCGGGTGCGGCAAGAGCACCCTGCTGCGCCTGATCGCCGACCTGATCACGCCGACCACCGGCACGGTCACCGTCGCCGACCGGCCCGCCGCGACCGCCCGCAAGGAGCAGGAGTACGGCATCGCGTTCCAGCAGGCCGGCCTCTTCGAGTGGCGGACCGTCCGCAAGAACGTCGAGCTGCCCCTGGAACTGCGCGGCGTCTCGCGCTCCGAGCGCAAGGCCAAGGCCGAGGAGATGCTGGAGCTGGTCGGCCTCGCCGACTTCGCCGGCCACTACCCCGGCCAGCTCTCCGGCGGCATGCAGCAGCGTGTCGCGATCGCCCGGGCCCTCGCCGTGCAGCCGCCGCTGCTGCTCATGGACGAGCCGTTCGGCGCGCTCGACGAGATGACCCGCGAACGCCTCCAGTCCGAGCTGCTCGGCATCTGCGCCACGACCGGCACCAGCACCGTCTTCGTCACCCACTCGATCTCCGAGGCGGTCTTCCTCTCCGACCGGGTGGTGGTGATGTCGGCGCGCCCCGGCCGGATCACCGCGGCGATCGACATCAAGATCCCGTCACGGGACGAGGCAGGACGGCAGGCGCCGGCTTACTTCGAAAAGATCACTGAGGTACGCAAGGCGCTGCGCTCATGAGACGCGTCCTGCCTCCGGTGATCGTCGGAGTCCTCGCGCTGGTCCTCTGGGAGCTGATCGTCACGCTGGGCCGGATCGCCCCGTTCATCCTGCCGGCGCCGTCGGCGATCTGGCGCGAGCTGCTCGCCCAGCGGACCAACGTCTGGGAGGCGGCACTCGCCAGCGGCACCAACGCCCTGGTCGGCCTGGTGGCCGGCACCCTGATCGCGATCCTGGCCGCTCTCGCCGTCAGCCGGTCGAAAATCCTCGGTGAAGTGTCCGTCCCGTTCGCCGCGGTGATCAACGCGCTGCCGATCATCGCGCTCGCCCCGATCCTCAACAACATGTTCGAGTCGACCAGCAGCGTCCCCCGCCGCTTGGTCACCGCGATCGTGGTGTTCTTCCCGGTCTTCCTGAACCTGCTGCGCGGGCTGCGTGAGGTGAACCCGGTCCACCAGGAGCTGATGCACACCTACGCCGCGGGTGGCTGGACCTTCGCCCGCAAGGTACGCCTGCCCGGCGCACTCCCCCATCTCTTCACCGGCCTGCGGCAGGCGTCGTCGCTGGCCGTCATCGCCGCGGTCGTCGCCGAGTACTTCGGCGGGCTGCAAGACGGGCTCGGCGCGCGGATCACCTCCGCCGCGGCGTTCACCGCCTACCCCCGTGCCTGGGCCTTCGTGGCCGGCGCCTGCCTGCTCGGACTCACCTTCTACCTCGTCACGCTCCTGCTGGAACGGCTAGCCATGCCGTGGCGGCAGTCGCTCATCTCCTGAGAGGTTTCTTCATGCGCCGAACCCGGATATTCGCCTCCATCATTGCCGCTTCCACCCTGATCCTCGCCGGCTGCGGTACCGCCGACGAGACCGCCACCCCCGCGCCCGGCGCCAGTGGCGCGCTGACCCCGATCAAGCTCCAGCTGCAGTGGTTCTACCAGGCACAGTTCGCCGGGTACATCGCCGCGGTCGACCAGGGCTTCTACAAGGAGCAGGGTCTCGACGTCGAGCTGATCGAAGGCGGCGTCGACATCGTCCCGCAGACCGTGCTCGCCCAGGGCAAGGCCGACTACGCGGTGGCGTGGGTGCCGAAGGCCCTGGCGTCGCGGGAGCAGGGCGCCGGGATCACCGACGTCGGCCAGATCTTCGCCCGCTCCGGCACCTATCAGGTGGCGTGGGCGGACAGCGGCATCAAGACCGCCGCTGACCTCAAGGGCAAGAAGGTCGGCAACTGGGGCTTCGGCAACGAGTTCGAGCTCTTCGCCGGCATGACCAAGGCCGGCATCGACCCGGGCAAGGACGTCACCCTGGTCCAGCAGCAGTTCGACATGCAGGCGCTGCTGAAGAAGGAGATCGACGCCGCCCAGGCGATGAGCTACAACGAGTACGCCCAGCTCCTCGAGGCGAAGAACCCGGCGACCGGCAAGCTGTACACCGCCGCCGACTTCTCGATCATCGACTGGAAGACCGAGGGCTCCTCGATGCTCCAGGACGCGGTCTGGGCGAACACCGAGAAGCTCGACGACCCGGCGTACCAGCAGCAGACGGTGAAGTTCCTGACCGCCACGATCCAGGGCTGGGCGTTCTGCCGCGACAACGCGGAGAAGTGCCGTGACCTGGTGATCGCGAAGGGCTCGAAGCTCGGCAAGAGCCACCAGCTCTGGCAGATGAACGAGGTCAACAAGCTGATCTGGCCGGCCACCGGTGGCATCGGCGTCATCGACGAGGCGGCCTGGAAGCAGACCGTGGACATCTCGCAGACCACCAAGAACCAGACCGGTGACTCGGTGCTGACCAAGGCCCCCGAGGGCCTCGCCTACACCAACGACTACATCAACAAGGCCGTCGAGGCCGCCAAGACCGCCGGCGTCGACGTCAACGGCACCGGCTTCGCTCCCGCCACCGTCACCTTGGAAGAGGGCGGCGCCTGATCTAGAGCGGGATAAGTCTTGCCGCGAGGGCGACCGCTGTCAGGTCGCCCTCGCGGAGCAGTTTGGCGGCCCGGGGCTCGTTCAGCATCTCCAGGCGGGTGGCGGAGGCCTCGATCAGGTCCTGCTCGCCGGAGAGCAGCCGGCGCGCGATGCGTGCCTGCGCCGGGCTCAGCTCGGCGTACGCGCAGCGGTCCAGAGCGGTGATCGTGTGCTGGTCGAGGTTGCCGGCCATGGCCCGCTCGGTCACCACCTTGGTGAGCCAGCTCGGCCACCAGCTGTACTTGCCCATCACGGCGCCGGAACCGAGCGCTGCCGCCGGGGCGTGCCCGGCCGCGAGCATCCGCACCGCCAGGTCGTTGTCGAACCGTTCCATCCGCAGCGAAGAGACGAAGAGCCGCAGGATCGACTGCGTCCTCACGAACCCCTCGGCCTCCGAGGCCGCGTCGCCCAAGCGGCCTTCGAGCAGGTGACAGAGCGCCCGTGCCTCGGCCAGCTCGAAACCCTCGCCGGAACGTTCCTCGAGCCGGTCCACCGTCTCGACCAGCCGTTCCACGGCCTTGGTGGAGCGCTCGGCCAGCTCCGGGCTGGTCGGCTTGTTCAGGTGCCGGACAACGATCTCCGCTGCGATCTGCGCCTCACGGCGCAGCAGCGGCGACGAGATCTTCGCGGTGATCAGGTCGCTGAGTCCTTCGGTGAGGACCGCCGTGTCGAACCTGTCGGAGGACTCTTGGAACTGCGCCCACCAGGACGCCGGGTGTCTCCGTAGCTCGCTCACCAACCAAGAGTGACCCTCTCGCTACCGAACGACAACGCTTTTGGCCGGTGCGGCTTTTCACCCGAAAGTTTCCTCAGCTCGGACGCTGCGGACTCAGCCCCCGGGGGTCGAGGAAACCGGCCTTCACCAGGGTGCGGCTCAGCGGCCGGGTAAGGTCCGCGAGCCGCAGCGCGCCCTGTTCGCCCAGCACCGAGTACGCCGGCTCGGCCAGCCGGTCGGTCTGCTCCTCGATCCCGGCGCGCAGCCGCAGGCCCTCGTCGGTCAGCTCGTCGCCGGCGAGCAGGCCGCGCTCACGCAGCCCCTCGGCGGCGGCCGCCCACTCGTCGCGGCTCCAGCCCCGGGTGGGCCGCAGGAACCGCTCGTCGGACAGGCCCTGCTTCACGTAGAGCACCACCGCTTCCAGACCGCTGAGACCGGCCGTGAGCAGCGCGGCGATGTGCCCGTCACCACGGAACTCGCGGAGCAGCGTCTGCGCGTGGAAGAGCACCAGGTGCGGCTGCTCCGGCCAGGCCAGCTCGGCGTGCGCGGCGAAGAGCGGCCGGCCCTGCGGCCACCGGGTCGCCGCCTCGGCGGCGGTCCGGGCCAGCTCGGCCGCCTCGGCGACCTCCGGACCGGCGAGCACCTCGGCGCCCAGGCCCCGGGTCAGTGCCGCGTCGACAGCGGCGTAACGGGCCGCGATCATCGCTTCCGGCGTGGTCTTCTGCCAGGCGGCCGGCAGAACCCGGGCGACCAGGCGCGGGTTGAAGTTGTAGAACGTGGCGGTCACGACCTGGGGTCCGGTCGCGCCGAACACCGCGCCCCGGGACGCGAAGTAACCGGCTCCCGCGTCGTCCAGCCCGGCCTTCGCGTACGCCTCCGGCCCCTCGGGCACGAAGTAGATCATCGAGTGGATCGGCTCGGTCACGCGCCAGGCCAGGTGGTACGGGCTCTCGGTCATGTGTCCTCCAGAGGCAGTTCCGCGATGTTACCGGAAAGTAACTGCTCCGAGTGGGCCGGTGCGGGCATGTCTGCCACGGTGTGCCATTTCCCGGCGCGGCGGGCCGTCTCCCGGGTCACCAGGTGCACCGGCAGCGGCGGGGGCGGGAACGGGCCGGCGCCCCAGCGGACCCAGATCGCGACCCGGCCGGCCGCGGCCTCGGCCAGCAGCTTGTCGACAGTGCGCTGCCGGTCGCTGCGGTCGATCTCGATCGCGATCGGCGGGCCGTCCGGCCGGGCGCAGGCCACGTCGAGCACCGAGTTGCCACGCAGCGGGGCCGGCAACGGGAAGACGCTGGGCGCCCGGCGGTAGACCCGCCACCCCTGCGCGCCGGCCCAGTCCGCCACGGTGTCCAGAATCCGGGCCGTCGCCTGGCTCTCCGTCAGCTCAGCGAAGGTCAGCTGATCCAGCCGGTCCGCGAGCGACTGTGCCGTACCGGTGCCGTCGTCCGTGTCCATTTCCGTACCCTAAGACTTGAGCCGATGTGAGGACTCAGGGCCGTGCCGGACGGATGGCTCCGCGTGCTCACGCCGACCAGAGAAGCCAGTGTGGGTCATCGGAGGGTGGTCCGTCTCGGTGGTATCCGGTTTGTCTGGCAGAGGCCGCTGCGATTCAGCGGCTGCCGTACCTACCGACACCCCAGGACTGCGGGCATTGGCGGTTGCGGTTGACCAGGTCAGGGCGTCTTGCTGCCCTTGGATCTCGATCCGGTAGGCGAGAGCCTCCCGGAGGAATTGATCGATGTAAGCAGTGCTCGGCTGGTCCGGGTCGCCGAATGTGACGCAGGCACCCATCGCGGCGGCCACCAGGTCCCGATGCCCTCGAAGGCCGCAGACCGGGCAGGCGTGGACGCGTTGACTGAGAGGTTTCTTCTCACGGCGGCCGCATGGGCATTGCTGCGACAGGGCGGTCTGTCGGGTACCGGCCCGCAGCATTCGCCCGCCGGCCGCGACGCATTCGACCTTCAACGCGGCGATCAACATGCCAGGGCTGAACAGAGCGATACCGCGACCCCAAAGCCTCGCCCAAGCGTGGATGTTCGTGTGTTCGACAACCAAACGCGGTCCGTGTTCAGCGACGATCGCCCGGCTGATCTGCTGGGCTCGGGCGTGTTTCGCCTGCGACCTCGACCGGGCCGCGGCCGCGTGTTCGGCGCGGGTGCGCCGGTAGGCAGGGCTGAGTTGGTCTTTGCGATATGCCTGCCGAGGCACCCCATTCCTGTTCGCGACCCGGGCACCGGTCGGCGTCGGCACCTGCCTCGGCACCAAGCCGGCACCCGCCCGTCGGTCCGCGCGCCCTCGCTCCCGTTTCGACTGCTGGTACTGGCCGGGATTGCTATTACGCCGGGACCGATCCAAGGATCGCTGCTGGTCCCGGGCCTTCTTCGCCGCGCGCGCGGCAGACTCGCGCTGCTCTGCGGTGATGGTGACCAGGCTTGTGCGCAGGCCACCGAGTTCAGCAGGGTCTGCCGGCATGGACACAACCGCGAGGCTGGAAACGTTGCCGTCGACGCCACCGAGCCGATCGGACGGTGCCGCAGCCCGTTGGCCGGCGACGGCGGGGCTGGTCCAACCGGGGCCGAGAATCATCAGGTGCGCGTAGACGCGCCAGCCGCCGGGTGCTTTCGGGTCTTCGACTCTCACCAGGTCAACCTTGTGCCACAGCTGCGGGCGGCCGAGAAAATGATCAAACCGGGCCTGACTGCCAGGCCTGCTCTGGAGCCTGATCGGCAGGACCAGATCGTCACCGGCGCCGGTGAACACGACAGCCAGCGGACCGCCGTAATCCCACCACGTCGCCCGCTCGACAGGCTTGATCGGCGTGCGGCCGTGATGCCCTCCCGCCTCCCGATGCGCGCCTAGCGACCCGACCAGATGGAACGTCTCCCACGTCTTTGGTTTTGTATGCGAGCGGGCTCTGCCCGGGATCCGGTTCGATGTCCACCACGATCCAACTCGCGGCCGACCGTGCCGGTTGCCGGACTCGTCAGAAAACAGGTGCCGGTCGACGGCAGCCCAGATCTCGTCTGCGAGATGCATCGCAACGGCTTTGGTCAAGTGCCGCCGTAGCCATCCCGACCGGTCTACATGCTCGGCCGCGGCTTGCTCGAACGCTCGCCGCGACAGGCCGAACGCCACGCGCGCAGCCCTCGGGTCAGACGCACGCAGACGCTTGGATCGCCAGTACGCGTCGACCCGGTTCACGGCCCGGCGCTGCAAGGCTCGGCGCAGATGCCAGATCGCCCCGAACATCGCGAATACCCGGCTCCGGATCGCCGGGTCCGACAGGTCCAGCTCAAGCGGAATCACCGCAACTGGAGCATCCGTTTCTCTCCGCCAGTTCTTCTGCTTCGACTTTCCCCGGGTCTTCCTCGGGGCAGCAGTCGCGGCACGGGTCACGCTCCTGCTCACCGCCCCGGATTCGAACACTTGTTCTTGTCCGTGGAAGCGTAGCCCGACAAGCTCGTCTCACGCACCCGACAATTCCGTCGTCACCTCGACTTTGATCGCACCGCCGGCAACCACGGCTCGGCTCCAGCGGGGTCTGTTGTGGCAGTGAGCTCAGGCCGCGGCAGGCTGGGAGCGTCGCGCCTGCTCGGCTTCGGCCGCGAAGCGGGCGGTGATCTCCTCGGGCGGGACCGGGCGGCCCAGGTGATATCCCTGGCCGACGGTGTAACCGAGGCGGTGCAGGCGGTCGGCCTGTTCCTGGTTCTCGATGCCTTCGGCGACCGTGTCCAGGCCGAGCGCGCCGGCCAGCTGGATCACCGCGCGGGCCACCGCCTGGCGGGCGTCGGCAGCGGGCGTGCCCAGCTCGTCGAACTCGATGCCGTCGACGAACGACTTGTCCAGCTTGACGATGGCGGCCGGGAACGCGCGCAGCAGGCTCAGCGACGACTCGCCGGTGCCGAAGTCGTCCAGTGCCAGGCGCACGCCCATGTCGTGCAGCTCGTGCAGCACCCGCAGCGCCTGCGCGCCCCGCAGCACTGCCGACTCGGTCAGCTCCAGGACGAGGCGTTCGGCGCACAGGCCGGAGTCGGCGAGCGCGGCCTTCACATCGTCGACGAAATCGGGGTCGTGCAGCTGGCGGACCGAGACGTTCGGCGCGACCTTCGCGAGGGCGTCCGGACCGAACTCGGCGAGCCAGGCGGCGGCCTGCCGGCAGGTCTCGCGCAGCACGAACCGGCCCAGCGGCACGATCAGCCCGGTGCGCTCGGCCGCCGGGATGAAGTCGGCCGGCGAGACCAGGCCGCGTTCCGGATGCGCCCAGCGGACCAGGGCCTCCGCGCCGATGATCCGGCCGGTGTCCAGCGAGACCAGGGGCTGGTAGACGACCCGGAACTCGCCGGCGTCCAGGCCCCGGCGCAGCTCGCCGCCGAGCCGGGCGTGTGCCTGCGCGGCCTGTTCCATGCCGCTCGCGTACCGCACCCAGTTGTTCTTGCCGCGCTCCTTGGCGACGTGCATGGCGGTGTCGGCGGCGCGCAGCAGCGCGCTGGCCGCGGTGCCGGCGGGTGCCGACGCCAGGCCGGCACTCACGTGGACGAGCAGCCGGTTCTCGCCGACCGGCGCGGCGGTCATCGCCATCACCCGTTCCGCGAGCAGCTCGGCCCGGCCCGGTTTTGAGAGACCTTCGCCTTCGCCGCGCCGGACCAGGACCGCGAACTCGTCGCCGCCCAGCCGGGCCACCTCGCCGTCGGAGCCGGTCGCGCTGCTGAGCGCCGCCGCGAACGCCATCAGCAGGTCGTCGCCGAGATCGTGGCCCAGCGAGTCGTTCACCGTCTTGAAGTCGTCCAGGTCGACCAGCAGGACCGTGGCCTCGCCGGCGGCCAGCTCCTCGTCCAGCCGGCGGCGGAACAGCGCCCGGTTGGCGAGCCCGGTCAGCCCGTCGTGGGTGGCCTCGTACCGCATCCGCTCCTCGGAGGCGCGCTGCTCGCCCAGCAGCCGGTTGTTCGCCCGGAACGCCAGGTACTGCCGCACCGTGACCAGCGCGGTGACCATGACCGACGCACCGACCACGACCCGGGTCTCGTCCCGGCTGGCGGTACCGAACAGCACGTGCGCGACCGCCACGTCGGTGGCCAGCATCGCGAGGTACGGCAGCATGATGTTGCTCCGGCGCGGCGGAGCACCGGCGGCGGCACGCTGCCGGCAGGCCGCCACCGCGATCAGCACCGGAACCATCGGCAGGCAGAGCGTCTGGGCGATGACCGGCCCGTTCGCGCCGCCGGCCACCGCCGCGACCGCGACCACGGCGGCGACCAGACCGGTCATCGCGATCGCCCGGACGGCCGTGCGGTCCACCGGGCCGCCGGTGATGTACGAGACCTTGGTGATCGCGCCGGCCGCGAAGAGGAACGCCAGCAGGATGATCGCCAGGACCGGGGTGCTCCACGGCTCCGGGGCGAAGACCATCGGGGCCAGGCCGAAGTGCCAGAGCACGATGCCGCAGCCGAGGAGCGCGATGAGCCGGTCCAGGCTCTGCTTGCCACGCTCGTGCCAGCTGGTCACCCCGAGCGGAACCCGGACCACGGCCCACATGGCCAGCACCATCCCGGCGCCGGCGAACGCGACAGCGGGCACCGGCATCACCGGCAGCTCGGGGGCGGAGACGAACGCGGCCCCGGCGAGGATTCCGTAGCCGGCGGTCAGCAGCCAGCAGGCGATCTCCAGGGTCCGCCAGAAGCGCCGGCCGATCGGTTCCAGTGGGGTTGCCCGCCGCATTCTGCGGATCGCCAGCAGGGCGCCGAGCATGCCGGCCGGCATGAACAGGTACGCGACCGCGGCCGAGCCGCCTCCGGCCATGGTCCAGTGCGCGTACCAGAGAACGCCGAGCACCGCGATCAGCGCAGCGATCACGACGTGACCGTCCTGGAGCGCTGTTTGTCCTCGTACATCCGCAGGTCGGCGGCGTTGAGCAGGTGGTCGGGGTCGCAGGCCGGGCCGGTGGCGACGCCGATACTGGCGCCCACCGGCAGAATCCGGCCGCCGATCGTGGCCGGGCGGGCGAGGGCGGTCCGGAGGCGCTGGGCGTTGTCTTCTCCCGCTCCCCCGATCAGGACCGCGAACTCGTCGCCGCCGAGACGGGCCGGCAGGTCGCCCGGTTCCGCGCACTCCACGAGTACCCCGGCAACGTGCCGGAGCACCGCGTCACCCGTGCTGTGCCCGTACGAATCATTGATCTGTTTGAAGCCGTTGAGGTCGATCAGCAGGACCGTGGCGTCGCCGGGCACGCCGAGCACGGCCGCGGTGAACGCGCGCCGGTTCGCCAGCCCGGTCAGCTCGTCGTGGCCGGCCTGGAAGGTCAGCCGCTCGTGCAGCTCCCGCGACTCGGTGACGTCGCGGGCGTTGCAGATGATGCCGCCGATGCCGGGCTCGTGACCGAGATTGACCGCGAACACGTCGAGCCAGCGCCAGCTGCCGTCGGCCCGGCGGTAGCGGCCCTGATAGGCGAGTTCGGCGCCGGGTGTGCGGTACAGATGATCCAGGTCCGCGCCGAGACGTTTCTCGTCCTCGGCATGCAGGATGTCCCTGGCTGAACGGCCCAGCACGTCCGTGACCGGCAGGCCGAGCAGCCGTTCCACGGCCGGGCTCACATAAAAGAACCTACCGTCCGCGCCGGCGATCGAGATGATCTCGCTGGAATGCCGCAGCATCGACTCCAGCAGCCGCTCCCGCTTGCGGATCTCGCCGAGGCTGTCGTCGAGCCGGCCGACGAGCCGGTTGTTCTCGGCGAGCGAGACCACTTGCCGGGCCACCACCAGCGCCACGTTCAGGATCAGGCCGGCCAGCGCGCCCCACGCGGTCAGGCCGAGCCCCTGCGACGCCAGGCCGGTCACCAGGGCCGCCGCGCAGATCACGGTTCCGGTGTACGGCAGCACGCTGTACCCGCGCCGCATGCTCACCGGCAGGTCGCGTCGCCGCGGCTCGCCCGCCCCGGTCATCTGCACCCTCGCCCCGGCCGCGGACAGCACGCACGGCAGGAAGGCGAGCACCAGCTGCACGCTGGCGTGACCCGCGTCCAGGACGGGCACCAGAGCGGTGGCCAGGACCTGTAACAACAGGGCGGCCACCAGCAGCGTCGCTGCCCGCGGCGACATCGGGCTGTCACCACTGAGCGCCATCCGCACCACCAGGAAGACGGCACAGAGCAGCAGGCCGGAGCCGAAGGCCACCGGCAGCGACACGCTCGCCCCGACGCCGGCCAGTCCGGGCCAGGTCATCACGCACCAGACCGTCACGACGGCGGCGGTGCCCACGATGCCGGCGTCGAGAGCGAAGCGGATGCTCGCGCCGCTCCGCCAGGACCGGGTCGGATAACGCACCGCGGCGACACAGACCAGGAGCAGGCCGGTCAGCGCGGCGGCGGACTGCGCCGGATGAAAGGTGAGCCCATCGGCGGCCGGCTCGGCGAGCAGCACGGCGCACTGCACCGAGTCACCGCAGAGGAAGACCAGCCCGGCGACCGCGATGGACAGCCAGAACCGGCGGGCCGGCGCCCGCAGCCCGGGGCGGCGAGCCACCGCTCCGGCCCAGACGACAAGCAGCAGGTCCAGCAGCGGCGTGAACAGCCACGCGGCCAGGGTCTGTGCCCGGGCGCTACCGAGATCGAGTGCGTACGCGCCGGTCAGCACCGTCCCGGCGAGCAGAAGCACGACGAGCACCGGATCCCGGCTGCGCATTCTCGTCTCCCGTCCGTTCCCTGACGTTGCCAGCGATCGGCCGGAATTCGCATTGTCTTAGATCTTCGGCCGGCCGATTCCCCGCCGAGATTCGAGCACCGGGATCCCGTATCGGCCTCCAGCGGTTGACATGCCCGCCGGACTCCGCGAATGTCCTGGCATGCACGATGTCTGGCCGGCCCCGGGGCTCCTCCTCACCTCGCGGTACCGCCTCGTCACCTTGCTGGAGACGGGCGGTATGGCTCAGGTCTGGCGGGCCACCGACGAGCTGCTCGATCGGCCGGTCGCGGTGAAGCTTCCGGCCGGTGACACCCGGGCCGCGCATCTGGCCTGGCGGGAGGCCCGGCTCGCCGCCCGCCTCTCGCATCCCGGCATCGCCGCCGTGCACGACTACCGCGAGGCGGTACGCCCGGACGGCTCGGTCGCGCCCTTCGTCGTGATGGAACTGCTCAGCGGCGAGACCGTCGCGGCCCGCCTCACCGACGGCCCGATGCCGTGGGGTGAGGCCGTCTCGATCGCCGCGGCTGTCGCCGAGGCCCTGGCCGCCGCCCACGCGGCCGGCGTCGTGCACCGCGACATCAAGCCCGGCAATGTGATGCTCTGCACCGGCGGGGTGAAACTGCTCGACTTCGGGATCAGCGCCACCGCCGGCGAACCGGACGACGACGACACCGGCGCCACGTTCGGCACCCCGGCGTACGCCGCACCGGAACGTCTGGACGGCAAACCCGCCGAGCCGGCCACCGATCTGTACGGTCTCGGCGTCCTGCTCTTCGAAATGGTCGCCGGCGAGCCGCCGTACTCGGTGGACACCTGGGAGGAACTGGCCGCCGCGCAGTCACACGGTCCGGCCCGGCTGCCCGAGTCGCTGCCGGAGCGGCTCCGGGATCTCATCGGGCGGTGCCTGCAGGAGGACCCGTACCGTCGTCCCTCGGCCGCGGAAGCGCGCCGGGCCCTGACCCGGCTGATCCCTTCGACGGCGTCGCGGCGCACCATCCCGTTGCCCACCCGCCCGCCGACCGGCAGCGCCCGGGTCGTCCCGCGCCTGACCGGCGCCGGCGACCCGTCACTGAACCGCCGCCGGATCGCGCTCGGCATCGGCCTGGCCGTGGTGGCCGGATCATTCGTGGTGCTGGTCAACACGGTCGGCGGCGCCGAGGACGACGCGCAGTTCGCCGCGCCGCCGAGCCCGTCGCCGTCACCGTCCGCGACACGGGAGACGACCGCCCCACCGGCGCCACCCAGCCCGGCGCCCGAGGAGAAGACGCTGACGGTCGACGCGGCGGTGGGCCGGGTACGGGACGCCGTCGAACAGGGCGAGGAGGCCGGCGAGATCCGGTCGGACGTCGCGCTCGACTTCCTGAACCTTCTCGGTCAGCTGGACGGGCTCTCCGAGGTGAAGGTCGACGACCAGGTCGACCTGCTCAGCCGCAAGGTGCGCCAGCGGCTCGGCGAGGGCGGGCTGACCTCGGACCAGGCGGGTCTCATCCAGGATCGGCTGGACGATCTCAAAGGCGCCTCCGCCTAGGCTGATCCGCGCAGGATCAGCCGCGTCGGCAGGACCGTCTCCCAGTCCGCCGTCTCCTCGCCGTCCAGCTTGCTCAGCAGCAGCCGGACCATCTCCTGGCCCATCTGCTCGATCGGCTGGTAGACGCTGGTCAGCGGCGGATCGGTGTGCCGGGCGATCACCGAGTCGTCGAACCCGATCACCGCGACGTCCTGCGGCACCCGGCGGCCGGCGCGGCGCAGCACCCGCAGCGCACCGGCGGCCATCATGTCGGAGGCCGCGAAGACCGCGTCGATCTGCGGGTACTGCTGGAGCAGCCACTCCATCGCGGTCGCGCCGCTGAGCTCACCGAAGTCGCCCCGGGCGGCCGGGCCGTCGCCGACCACGTCGCGGTAACCGTCGAACCGCGCGATGCCGGCCGCCATGTCCAGCGGCCCGGTGATCGTGGCGATGCAGCGGCGGCCCTGCTCCCGCAGGTAGGTGACGGCCGCGCGGGCGCCACCGCGGTTGTCCGCGTCGACCGAACTGACCATGTCCGGATGCATCGGGCGGCCGACCCGCACGGTCGGCACGCCGCGCTCCTCCAGTATCCCGGGGAGCGGGTCGTCGCCGTGCAGCGACAGCAGCAGCGCGCCGTCGATGTGCTGCCGGGTCAGGTATCCCTCGAGCTGGCGGCGCTCCTCGGGCGCCTGCGCGATCATCAGAACCATCTGCAGGTTCCGGGCGACCAGCACCGAGGAGACCGACTGCACGATCCGGCCGAAGAAGGGCTCAGCGAAGAACCGCTCACCCGACTCGAAGATCACCAGGGCGATCGAATCGGTTCGCTGGGTGACCAGCGCGCGGGCGGCGCGGTTGGGCACGTAACCCAGCGCGTCGATCGCGTCCTGGACGGCCTCTCGTGCCTTGGGGCTGACCTGCGCCGACCCGTTGACGACGCGGGACACCGTGCCCCGGCCGACTCCGGCCCGGGCCGCGACCTCCTCCAGCGTCGGCCGCCCTGTCGAGCGACTCCGGTCCTCTCGCATCGCCGGCCGTCCTTTCCGCGTCGCCACACGGTACGTGCGTACGCGTCACGAGGGTAGTCCGCCTGGCGGAATCCTTGCGTACCCTGTCCGGACCGCCAGTTCCGCGCCGCGCCGCGCGCCCGGCAAAGTGGTCCTGTGACCGGAACTCACAAGATAGCCGTGCTGGTCCTGCCGGGCGCCTCGCCACTCGACCTCGGCGTCACCATGCAGGTCTTCTCACCCCGCGACGGCCACCCGTCATACGATCTGACGCCCTGCTCGCTGGCGCCCGGCCCGGTGCCCGGCCGCGACGGGCTCGGCTTCGTCGTCGAGGCCGGCCTGGAGGCGATCGCCGAGGCGGACACCGTCATCGTCCCCGGGTTCCGCCTGCCGCAGCGCCCGCCCGCGCCGGCCGCCCTCGACGCGCTGCGCGACGCCGCGTTCCGGGGCGCCCGGATGGTCTCGATCTGCGGTGGCGCGTTCGCGCTCGCCGCGGCCGGCATCCTCGACGGCCGCCGCGCCACCACGCACTGGCGGCTGGCCCCGATCCTGGCCCGCGACTACCCCAAGGTGCACGTCGACGGCAGCGTGCTCTTCGTCGACGAGGGCCAGGTGCTGACGTCGGCCGGGGTGGCCGCCGGCATCGACCTCTGCCTGCACATCATCCGGCGCGACCACGGGGTGCAGGCGTCGAACGCGGTGGCCCGGGTCATCGTCGCGGCGCCGTACCGCAGCGGCGGACAGTCGCAGTACGTGCCACGGAGCATCCCGGAACCGCTCGGCGACGTGTTCGCGGCGACCCGGGAGTGGGCGCTGCGCAACCTCGACGAGACGCTCACGGTGTCCGCTCTCGCGCGGCACGCCCGGGTCTCCGAGCGCACGTTCGGCCGGCGGTTCGTCGAGGACACCGGGTACACGCCGATGCAGTGGATCCTGCGGGCCCGGGTCGACCTGGCGCGGGAGCTGCTGGAGTCGAGCGACCTCGGCGTCGACCAGGTGGCGGCGCGGGTCGGGCTGGGCACCGGGGCGAACCTGCGGCTGCACTTCCAGCGGGTGCTGTCCACGACGCCGACCGAGTACCGGCGCGCCTTCCGCTGGCGGGAACCTCGCGCTTCCTGACGCTTCTCCCGCTTTTTTCAGCTTTTATCGTGAACAAAGCTGAACCCATGACACGCATCGCCATCAACGGCTTCGGCCGCATCGGCCGCAGCCTGCTCCGAGCCGCGATCGACGACCCGGACCTGCGGATCGTCGCGATCAACGACCTGACCGACCCGGCCACCCTCGCCCACCTGCTGCGTTACGACAGCACCCTCGGCCGGCTCGGTCGCGGTGTCGAGGCACACGACGACCACCTGATCGTCGACGGCCGGCGCATCGAGGTGTCCCGCGAACGCGACCCGTCGCTCCTGCCCTGGAAGGAGCTCGGCGTCGACATCGCCGTCGAGTCGACCGGCCGGTTCACCGCTGCCGCCGACGCCCGCGCCCATCTCGCCGCCGGGGCCCGCAAGGTGCTGGTCAGCGCCCCGTCGAAGGGCGCCGGCATCACCATCGCGTACGGACTGAACCACGGCGACTACGACCCGGCCGTCCACGACGTCGTGTCGAACGCCAGCTGCACGACGAACGCACTCGCCCCGATCGCGGCCGTCCTCGACGATCTCGCCGGTATCGAGGTCGGATCGATGACCACGATTCACGCGTACACACAGGAGCAGAACCTGCAGGACGGCCCGCACCGCGATCTGCGGCGGGCTCGGGCCGCGGCTCTCAACATCGCGCCGACCACCACCGGCGCGGCCACCGCGATCGGCACGGTCCTGCCGCGGCTGCAAGGCCGTCTCACCGGCTATTCGGTACGCGTACCCGTCCCGGTCGGCTCCCTGGTCGAGCTGAACGCCCTGGTCGAACGCCCGGTCACGGCCGCCGAGATCAACAGCGCGTTCGAAGCGGCGGCGGCCGGACCCCTGCGGGGCATCCTCGAGTTCTCCTCGGACCCGCTGGTCTCCAGCGACATCACCGGCAATCCGGCGTCCTCCATCGTCGACTCGCTGCTGACCGCCGCACAGGGCCGCCTCGTCAAGGCCGTGGCCTGGTACGACAACGAATGGGGCTTCGCCAACCGCGTCGCCGACACACTGCGCCTGCTGGGCCGGAGTTAGTCTCTAGACTGTCGCGATGGCGGTCACCCTGGCAGATGTGGCCCGGCTTGCCGGGGTCTCCCCCGCGACCGTCTCCCGCGTGATCAACGACAGCGCGAAACGGGTCAACGACGACCTCCGGGAGCGGGTCCTGGCCGCGGTCGCGCACCTGCACTACGTACCGAACGCGCACGCTCAGAACGTGGCCCGTCCCCGCCAGTCCGCCGTCGGCGTGATCGTCCACGACGTCTCCGACCCGTACTTCGCCGAGATCACCCGCGGTCTCCAGCGCCAGGCCTGGGACCACGACCGGCTGCTGGTGATCTGCAACAGCTATCGGGATCCGGAGCGCGAGCTGGCGTACGTCGCCCTGCTCCGCGCCCAGCAGGTGCACGCGCTGATCCTGGCCGGCTCCGGCTATCACGACGACGACTTCACCGACCGTCTGAACGCCGAGCTGTCCGCGTATCAACATGCCGGCGGCCGGGTCGCGGTGATCGGCCGGCACCGCCTGGTCGGTTCCGCGGTCCTGCCGGCGAACGAGGCCGGCGCGCACGCCCTCGGCCTGCGCATCCTCGGCCTCGGTCACCGGCGGGTCGGCGTCATCGCCGGCCCTCGCACCCTGACCACCACCACCGACCGCCTGACCGGTTTCCGCCGGGCCTTCACCGACCTCGGCGTTCCCCTCCCCGCTCATCGCGTCGTGCACGCCGACTTCACCCGCGACGGCGGCATGACCGCGGCCACCACCCTGCTGGACACCGACCCGACCCTGACCGCCCTGATCACCCTGAACGACTCCATGGCGGTCGGCGCCCTCGCCACCCTGCGCGACCGCGGCGTCCGCGTACCCGACGACATCTCGGTGACCGGTTTCGACGACATGCCGATCGCCCGCGACGTCACCCCGCCGTTGACCACCGTCCGCCTGCCGCTGGTCGAGATGGGCGAGCGCGCGATGGCCCTCGCCCTCGGCGACGACCCGCTCCCCCGCACCGAGCCGGCCGAGGCCACCATCGCCTGGCGCTCCAGCTGCGCGCCTCCCTCACCCTGACTTCTTGGGTACGCCCAAAGGCCCGCTTGTGCGAACGCCGGCTGAGCGTCAGGCGTCGACGTGGACGCGTTCACCGTCGTGGTCGAGGATCGCTATCACCTCGGCCGGGCCGCCGTGGGCGCCGATCGCGTGCGGGACCATCGTGGAGAACGCCGCCGCCTGACCTGCCTCGATCAGGATCGTCCGCTCGCCCAGCACCAGCTCGATCGTCCCGGACAGCACCGTGAACCAGTCCCGGCCCGGGTGCACCCGCAGCGCGTCCGGCCCGCGGTCGGGCGGCTGGGTGACCCGCATCCGGGCGACCGTCATGCCCTGCCGGCCGGGTTCGTGGTTGAGCACCCAGGTGGTGATCCCCCGCTCCGGGTGGTGATGCGGCTTGATCACCACCTCGTCGCTCGCCGTCTCGACGAGTGAGTCGAGGCTGGCCCCGAGCGCCCGGGCGATCGCGGTCAGCTGGTCGAGCCCGATCCGCCGGTGCCCGGTCTCGATCCGGCTCAGCGTCGACGGGCTCAGATAACAGCGTGTGGCGAGCTCGTCCAGCGACCAGCCCTTCGCCAGCCGGAGCCCTCGAATCCGCGCCCGAACCAGCGCGTCCACTTCAGCGTCTTGCGTCATACGCAAGAGTATATGCGCTTCCCGCAAGAAGGTCGTATGGTTGACCCATGCCACACGACGACCACCACACCCCGGCCGCACCGCACACCCACGGCGGCCAGCACGGACACGGCGGCCAGCACGGACACGGACATGGCGAGCAGCACGGGCACGGGCATGGCGGACAGCACGGCGGCGGATCGGATCTGACGCTGCCGAACCTGCTCGACCTGGATGCCGAAGTCGCCCGTACCCAGGTGGAAGCCCTGACCGCCCAGATCGCCGGCCTCGCCGGCGATCACCCGATCCGCACGATCCTGGACGTCGGCAGCGGCACCGGAACCGGAACGTTCGCCCTGCTCAACCGCTTCCCCGAGGCCGTCTCCACCACTGTCGACAGCTCCGACGAGATGCTCCAGCACCTGGCGGAGAGCGCCGGCCGGCACGGCGTGGCCGACCGCATCCGGCCGCTCCGGGCCGACCTCGACGCGGGCTGGCCCAGCGTCGAGCAGGTCGACCTGATCTGGGCGGCCTCATCGATGCACCACATGGCCGAACCGGACCGCGTCCTGCGCGACATCCGCGCCACGCTGCGCCCGGGCGGCCTGTTCGTGGTGGTCGAGATGGACGCGATGCCCACGTTCCTGCCGGCCGGCTTCGCGAACGGCCTGGAGGACCGCTGCCAGGCCGCCGCCGCGAAGGCCCGCGCCGAGCACCTGCCGAACGCCGGCGCGAACTGGTCCGAGCGCCTGACCGCGGCCGGCTTCACCGTGCTGACCGAGCGGACCCTGACCGTCGAGGTCCCGGCCCCGCTCCCGGACAACGCCCTGCGGTACGCCACCACGGTCCTGAGCCGGTACCGGACAGCCCTCGGCGACCTGATCTCTCCCGATGACCAGGCCGCGCTGGACGAGCTGCTCGTCCCCGGTGCCCTCGCCGCCCAGAAGATCGTCTCCCTGACGAGCACGAGAGACGTCTGGATCGCCCGTTAGCCGATCGGGACTCCGGCTCGCTCCTCCAGGGTGACCTTGATGCGGTCGGCCTGGAGGCGGCTCTTGATGCCGGTGATCGACTGGACCCGGTTGCGGGTGATCCGGCCGTTGACGGCCAGGTACTCCTCCAGCTGACCGCCGTACACCTCGAGGATCTCCTCGTCGGACGCCGACCGGGCGCTCTGCGGGCGCGGCATCAGGTGCTGCCACGGCTGGGAGCCACCCGAACCCGGCTGCCCACCCAGCGCCAGCAGGTAGTCGCCGATGAACCCGCGGATCGTGTCCTCGTCCAGCCGCGGCGCGCTGGGCGCGAGGAGTTCGGCCAGGTCGTAGGGGTCGGCCGGCAGCTCGCCCTGGCTGAGCTCCTCCTCCAGGGCGGCGTGCAGCTCTTCGAGCGCGGCCAGCCAGGGTGCCGAGCCGGGCGCCGCGGTCGCGGGTTCCGGGAGGAAATCACGCCATGGGTACGCGACCTCGCCGTACTCCCCGTTGAGTTCGCGGACGTAGTCGTTGACGAATGCCCGCACCACGCCTTCGCCGAGTTCCGAGTTACGGGAGGCGAGGTTGCGGGCGAGTTCGCCGATCCGGGTGTACGTCATGTCCGGCAGATCCTCGGAGCTGATCTCCTGGGCGACGGCCTTGCTGAGCCGGTCGACGGCGAGCCGCCACCACGGCGAGCCGACGATGCTGACGGCGGGACGCGCCCCGGTCCCGATCGAAGCCCAGGCCGGGATGGCCGGAGCCGGCGACACGGGCGCGGCGGGAATCGCCACCGGCGGCACCGGCACGGGCACCGAGGCCGACGCGATGACCGGAGCGGTCGGCACCGCAGCGGTCGACCCAGGAGCAGTCAGCACAGGAGCGGTCGACACAGGAGCGGTCGGTACCGGCGCGGCGGGCACGGGCGCGGTGACCGCGGGGACCACGGCCGGGACGGTAGCCGTGCCACCCGGCAGGTCCTCAACCGACCGGCGAGGCGCCGGCACCGGAACGGGAATGCCCACCGATCCGTTCCGCGGCTCGGCAACAGGAGAGACGACCGCGGTCTCCTCCTGGGCCACCGGCTGCATGAACCGCACCGGCTGGACCAGCGGCGCGGCGGGAACGGCCGGCGCCGTGACCGGCAGCTCCGCCACCGGCTCCGCGGAGGACGACACCGTCAGCAGCTCCGTGGCCACGCCCGCCGACGCCGGCGCCGCCACCTGGAGGCCGCCGGGCAGCAGCAGGTCCATCACCCGCTGAATCCGCGCCAGCTGCTGGACCACATCGGCCACCACCGGCTCGCCGGCGGTCCGGGCGTCCTTCAGCAACCGGGACTTCCACCACGCCTGCGGCCAGCGCTTGCCGCTCACCCGGTGGTAGTTCACGACCATCCGGCGGACCTGCCGTTCGGCGGCCATGCGTACCAGATCGGGGTCGTCGTCGGGGATCAGCCAGCCCCAGCGTTCGGCCATCCGGCGCGGGCTGTAGGCGAAGCGGCCGCGGCGCACGCGCTGACCGGCGGCGGTCAGCGCCGCCCACCACATCAGGAAGATCACACAGGGTACGGCGAGACGCAGCAGTTTCTCGGTGCCCGTGACGGCGTTGCTGGCCACGATGATGCCGGAGATCGCGGCGATCAGAGCGGCGATGTAGAGCATCGGCCCGGGGTGACCGGGCGTGATGATCTTGCCGTCCGGACCGTATGTCGTGGTCCGCCGGTACTGCTCGGCGGCGAGCGAGGTCGCGGTCAGGAAGCAGATCTCGAAGACGGCGAAGACCAGCACCGCGAAGATCTTCGGCAGTTTGAGCTGGTCGACCGCGATGACCCACATGCCCTCCGCGTTGAGCAGCAGGGCGAGGTTCATGCTGAACGCCAGGGCGACCGGACGCAGCGGCTTCTGAGATTTCTTGGCCCAGACGAACAGGCCGATGAGCGCGAAGACGCCGATCAGGCCCCCGCCGAGCAATACGAGGGCGGCGTAATCGCGCCAGAAATCCGCGATCAGGTCGTTGAGCTGCCTCACGCCGGTAACCCCTTTCCTTCAACTCGCCGGGCTTTCTACCACGCCGGTGTTACGCGCGCCGGCGAACGCTACCGGACCGGGCACGCCGCGCGCGATTCCGCTGCCGAGTGGCGAGCTCCCGATGATCACCTTACGGTCGAAGATCGACAACATTGGGTACGGAGGAGGACTTATCGGATGGGTTGGATGCTCGTGGCGGCCGTGGTCGTCTCCGCCGCGCTATTCGGCGGATGGGTGATCGCGAAGGGCCGCCAGCCGGCCCCGCCCGCACCGTTCGAAGTGGACGAACTGCTCGCCGACGCGGACGCGGTACGCGCGGCGGCCGGACGCGCGGTGGTGGCCGCCGACGAGGCGAGAGATCGGGCGGAGTCCGCTGAACAGGCCAGTTCCGAGGCCGAGCAGCGGTACCTGGCGTCCCAGTGGGAGACCCGCGCGGAGCCGGAGGACGAGGCGAACCGTCTCGTTCAGAAGGCGGCTCTGGACGCGTACCAAAGGGGTGATCTGAGCGTGACGCAACTGAACAACATCTGGGAACAGTCGGGTGCTCCCGAATGGGAGCCGAAGAACGTCGACGCGGCGCGCGAGGAGTACGACCGCGCGCTCGCCGAGACGGCCCAGGTGCGGCACGAGGCGCACGTGGCGGAGGTGGCGGCCGAGGTCCTCGCCGAGGAGACCCGGATCGTCGAACACGACGTGCGAATGGCCCGCCAGGAGGCCCGCCCCGGTCTGGAAGGCCTCCTGCGAGCCGGCGACTAACCCATGTGTGGGTACGCGTGCCCGACCGCCGGCACGAACGTCTCCTTGATCGTCCGAGGCGACGTCCACCGGACGAGGTTGTGCCAGGATCCGGCCTTGTCGTTGGTGCCGGAGGCCCGGCCACCGCCGAACGGCTGCTGTCCGACGACGGCGCCGGTGGGCTTGTCGTTGAGGTACAGGTTGCCGGCCGTGAACCGCAGCCGGCGACCCAGATCCTCCAGGACGCCCCGGTCCTGCGCGAAGATCGCCCCGGTCAGCGCGTAGGGGCTGGCGGTGTCGACCAGGTCCACGACCTCGTCGAGGGAGTCGTAGACGTACACGGCGAGGATCGGACCGAAGTACTCGGTGGTGAACACCTCGTCGGCCGGGTCGGTGCAGGCGATGACGGTGGGGCGTACGAAATAACCCACGTTGTCGTCGACGGTGCCGCCGGCGAGAATCGTGCAGGAGGGTGTCGCGTCCGCGCGCGAGAGCGCGGCGGCGTGCCGGGCGAAAGCCCGGCGGTCGATGACCGCGCCACCGAAGTGCGAGAAGTCGGTTATATCGCCATAAGTTATCGCGTCAACTGTCGCTATGAGTTGATCACGGACACCGCCCTCCCAGAGAGAACGCGGAATGTAGGCCCGGGAGGCGGCCGAACACTTCTGTCCCTGGAACTCGAAGGCACCCCGGACGAGTGCCGTCACCAGCGCATCCACGTCGGCGGACGGGTGAGCGAGCACGAAGTCCTTGCCGCCGGTCTCGCCGACAAGACGCGGATAGGACCGATATCTCGCGACATTGGCACCTACCGCCGACCACAGGGTCTGAAAAACCCCCGCCGAACCCGTGAAGTGGATGCCCGCCAGATCAGGATCGGTCACCACCACATCGGAGACGGCCAGCCCATCACCCGTTACCATGTTGATCACACCGGCTGGCAGCCCGGCCGCTTCGAAGAGCCGCATCGTGTGGTGTGCGGCGAGTTGCTGGGTGACCGACGGCTTCCAGATCACCGTGTTGCCCATCAGCGCCGGCGCCGACGGCAGGTTCCCGGCGATCGCGGTGAAGTTGAACGGTGTGATCGCGTAGACGAAGCCTTCGAGGGGCCGGTGGTCGATCCGGTTCCAGACGCCGGGCGACGAGATCGGCTGCTGCTCCAGGATCCCCTGCGCGAAGTGCACGTTGAACCGCAGGAAGTCGATCAGCTCGCAGGCCGCGTCGATCTCCGCCTGCTGCGCGGTCTTGGACTGACCGAGCATCGTGGCGGCGTTCAGGGTGTCGCGCCACGGACCGGCGGCCAGGTCGGCGGCCTTCAGGAAGATCGAGGCTCGGGCCTCGAACGGCAGCTCCCGCCAGCCCGGAGCGGCGGCGGTCGCTGCGGTGACGGCGGCCCGCGCGTCGGCGTGGGTGGCGTTGCGGGTCACGCCGAGCACGTGCGCGTGACGGTGCGGCTGGACGACGTCGTGCGCCTCGCCACCACCCATCCGCGACACGCCGCCGACGGTCAGGGTCAGCTCGGCGGTCTCCCCCGCCAGCTCGGCGATCCTCTTGAGCAGGGTGAGGCGTTCCGGGGAACCGGGGGCGTAGCCGCGCACCGGCTCGTTGATCGGTGTGGGCACCGTCATTGCTCGTTCTCCACATCAGTTGCCAGCGTGCCGAGATAGAGCTCGATCACCTTGGGGTCGTGCATGAGTTGGTCGCCGGTACCGGTGTGCGCGTTGCGCCCCTGGTCCAGCACGTACGCGCGATCGCAGATCTGCAGGCAGCGCCGGGCGTTCTGCTCCACCATGACCACCGCCACTCCGGACCGGGAGATCCGGTACGCGTGCAGGAACACCTCGTCCTGCCGCTGCGGGGAGAGCCCGGCCGACGGCTCGTCGAGCAGCAGCACCGACGGGTTCGTCATCAGCGCCCGGGCCATCGCGAGGGTCTGCCGCTGACCGCCGGAGAGCGATCCGGCTCTCTGCTTGAGCCGCGCGGTGAGATCCGGGAAGAGGTCGCAGACCGCGGCGAGGCGGCCGGCGAACTCCTTGGGCCGCTGGAAGATCCCGATCTCCAGGTTCTCCCGCAGCGTCAGGTCGGTGAAGACGTTGTTGTTCTGCGGCACGAATCCGACGCCCCGGGCCACCAGTTTCTCCGCGCTGATCCCGGTGACGTCCTCGCCGCCGATCAGCACCTGCCCGCTGCGGATCCGCACCATCCCGAAGATGGCCTTGAGCAGCGTGGACTTGCCGGCGCCGTTGGGGCCGAGGACGCCGACCAGCTCGCCCTTGCCGGCGGTCAGGTCACACCCGTTCAGGATGTCGATGCCGGGGAGATAACCGCCGACCAGGCTCTTCACTTCAACGACGGTCATGCTTCCATCTCCCGGACGAGCTCACGCAGATCGGTGTCGTGGTGCGCGCCGAGATAGGCGTCGACCACCGCCGTGGACGAGAGCACCTCGCCGGGCACCCCCTCGGCGATGATCCGGCCCTCGGCCATCACGATCACCCAGTCCGCGACGTACCGGACCATGTGCATGTCGTGCTCGACGAAGAGCACGGTCATGCCCTGGTTCTTCAGGTCCTTGATGTGGTGCAGCAGCGATTGGGTGAGCGCCGGGTTCACGCCGGCCATCGGCTCGTCGAGCATCACCAGTGACGGCTCGTTCATGATCGCGCGGGCCATCTCGAGGAGCTTGCGCTGCCCGCCGGAGAGGCTGGCGGCGTAATCGTGCGCCTTGGCGCCGAGCTTGAACCTCTCCAAGATCTCCAGTGCTCGCGCGCTGTCGGATCTCTCCTGCTTCCTCCAGAAGAAGGGAAGCAGCCGCTCCCCCCGCTGATTCTTCGACCCGAGCAACATGTTCTCCAGCACGGTCAGCCGGCCGAGCACCTTGGTGAGCTGGAACGTGCGCACCATGCCGCGCCGCGCGACCTGCCACGGCGCGAGACCGGCGATGGGCTTGCCTTCGAAGCTCCACGCCCCGGTCTGCGGCTTGTCGAAACCGGTCAGCAGGTTGAAGAACGTGGTCTTGCCGGCGCCGTTCGGCCCGATCAGTGCGGTGATCTTGCCGCGCGGCATCTCCACGTGGTCGACGTCGACGGCGGTGACCCCGGCGAAGTGCCGGTGAACGCGGTCGGCGACCAGAATGGGGTCTCTCTTACTTGGCATCGAAGCTCAGCTCCGTCCGGTTTCCGAGGATGCCCTGCGGGCGGAACACGACCAGCAGAACCAGCGCCACCCCGACCAGAACGAACCGCAGCTGACTGCCCTGCGTCACGTTGTCGAAAAGGCCGCCGTCCACGCCCAGATTCACCAGCTCGTCGGTGAAACGCATGACCACCCAGAAAATCATCGAGCCGAGAATCGGACCGAAAACCGTGGCGGCGCCGCCGAGAATGAGCATCGTGTACATGTTGAAAGTCATCCGGGTCGCGAAGTCGAACGGCTGCACCGACGTCGGCTGCACGTACAGAATTCCGGCCGCCGCTCCGATCACCCCACCGATGACCAGCGCCTGGAGCTTGTAGAGATTGACGTTCTTACCGAGGCTGAGCATCGCGTGCTCGTCCTCGCGAATCCCCTTGAGCACCCGCCCCCACGGACTGCGCACCAGCAGATAAATGGCGCCGGCGGTCAGCAGCACCACCAGCCAGTCGACGGTGGCGATCCATAAATCGTTGCTACCGAAAGTCCAAGGACCTACCGTCACCACCCCACTTGGGTACGGGTTGGAGCCCTTCAGCCAGCCCGAATACTCGTTGTAAAGGCCATTGGCGCCGCCCGTCCATTTCGCGAAAGCACTGGAGTTCAGGGCGAACCGGATGATCTCGGCGGCCGCGATGGTGACGATCGCCAGATAATCGGCGCGCAACCGCAGCGTCGGCACGCCGAGCAGGAGCGCGTACCCGGCCGCGAGCACCAGGGTGACCGCGATGGCGAGCGGCGTGGAGAAGCCGAACGTCATGACCGAGATCGCGAAGCCGTACGCGCCGATGGCGACGAAGCCGGCCTGGCCGAAATTGAGCAGGCCGGTGAAGCCGAAGTGGACGTTGAGCCCGATCGCCGCGAGGGCGTACGCCGCCGTGGTCGGGGTGATCAGCTCGCGCAGTGAGTTCCAGATGATGTCCATGCCGACCCCTAACCGATCCGCTCACGGCGGCCGAAGATGCCCTGCGGGCGTACCAGCAGGACGATGACCAGGACCGCGAGGCCGCCGACGTACTTCATGTCGGCGGGGATCCAGAGCACCAGGATCTCGGTGCAGAGGCCGACCACGATCGAGCCGGCCAGGGTGCCGAAGGACGTGCCGAGGCCGCCCAGGATCACCCCGGCGAACATCAGCAGCAGCAGGTTGAAGCCCATGTCGAAGGAGACCTGGTTGAAGACGCCGAGCAGCACGCCGGACAGCGCGGCGAGCGCACCCGCGAGGACCCAGACGATGCGGGTGATCTTGTCGACGGCGACGCCACTGGTCGCCGCGAGCGCGGTGTTGCCGGCGATCGCCCGGGTGGCCTTGCCGATCCGGCCGTGCTTGAGCCACAGCCCGACGCCGGCGAGCACCACGATGCTGATGCCCATGCCGGCGTAACTGGTGGCCGGCATGACCACGGGCCCGAGGGTGACCGTGCCCCAGCTCTCCTCGGTCATCCCGCGCGAGGCGCTGCCGAAGGAGAACTGCATGAGGCTGCGGATCGCCATGCTGATGCCGATGCTGGCGATCATCAGGGTGATCAGGGAGACGCCCCGGCGGCGCAGCGGCCGCCAGAACGCGACGTCCTGGGCGTACCCGAAGAACCCGCCGAGCACCGTGGCGACGGCCGCCGCGAGCAGCAGCGGCAACCCCAGCACGTGGGCGAGGACGAAGCCCGTCAGGCCACCGAAGGTGACGCTCTCGCCGTGTGCGAAGTTCGTGAACCGGGAGGTGCCGAAGACCAGCGAGAGACCGATCGCGGCGATGGCGATGAGCAGCCCGAGGTTGAATCCGGAGACGGCGCGCTGGGCGAGCCGGTCGGTGAAGCTCGCGACCTGCTGGGAGCTCTCGGTCGTGGAGACCACGACGTTGAGCACAGGGAGGGTGGTCGGCGATTCGACCAGCTCTTTGTCCACCTCGTACTCATCGCCGGCGAAGTGGCCGGAGGCGGCCGTGGTGTCGATGGTCAGCGTGTAGGTACCCGGACCGGGCACCGGAATGATCTCCCAGCGGCCCTTGTCGTCGGTGGTGTCGCTGCCCACGACCGTGTCGCCGTCCTTGACCTGGACGGCGGCGCCGCTGACCGGCTGTTTCTCCCCGTCCCGCAGCAGGCCGCGGAAGCCCCACTCGTCGGCCGGCGCTGCAGCGGCTGGAGACGGCAGGGCGAGGACACATGCCAGCGCCAGGACCGCCAGCAGCCACCTGATGGCTTTGCTCGGTGTCACTGAGGTTTTTCCTTGTCGTCAGCGGTAACCCCGGCACCGTCGCCGGGGCCACCGTGGGTCCTGGCTTTGTTACGGGGCGACCGCGTACGAGCCCTTGTCGTCGTATGCGTAGAGGTTGTAGGCCGTCTCGGTGACGTCGTTGTTGGAGGCGAACTTCAACCCGCCGCTAAGGCCGTCGTAATCGACCTTCGTGCCGGCCGCGAGCAGGTCGGCGCACTCCTTGAAGGCCTTGCACTTGGTCGAGCCCTCGGCGCCGCCGGAGACCTCGGCCATCTTCGCGGCGACCGCCTTGCCGTCGGCCGACTTCGCGGCGATGGCCGCCAGGGCGGAGACGATCACGGCGTCGTAGGTCGATCCTGCGTACGCAAAGGATTTGAGGTTGGGGTTCTTCGCCAGGAGCTTCTTGTCGAATTCGGCCTCGACGGCCGGGTCGGGGCCGGCCAGGAATCCGCGCAGGCCCTTCAGCAGCGACGGCTTGATCGTGTATTTGCCGAGCGTGGAGTTCGACAGGTACAGATTCTTGTCGGTGAACCCGTGCGTGCCGACCAGCGACTCGATCATGCTGCCGGAGTACGAGGCGTAGGAGAGCAGCACGATCGACTCGGGCTTGGCCGCGACAACGGCGTCGACCTGCGCGCTGTAATCAGTATCAGTCGTGTTGAACTGCTGCTGCGCCACGACCTCGACGCCGGCTGCCGTGAACGACTCCACCATCGACTTCTGGAACGCCTGACCCCAGGCGTCGTTCTGCGCGATGATCGCCGCGGTGGCGTGCCCGTCCTGGACGACCAGGTCGGCGAGCTTGGCCGCTTCCAGCGCGTCGGTCGGTGCGGTGCGGAAGTACAGCGGGTTGATGCCGGTCAGGCTCGACGAGGTGTTCGAGCCGGAGACCTGCAGCGCCCCGGACTCGGTGATCTTGCTGACGATGGCGCCGGACATGCCCGAGCCGTAAGCGCCGATCACCACGTTCGATCCCCAGGTGACCAGGCTGTCGACGGCCTGGACCGCGGTGTCGTTGTTGTCGGTCGAGTCGACCTGCTTGAGCTCGACCTTGCCGCCGTTCACGCCACCCGCCGCGTTGATCTCCTCGACCGCGACGTCGACCGCGCTGACCAGGGCTTCACCTGCACCTGCGTAGGCCGTGTGCGGCAGGATCGCGCCGACCTTCAGCGGCCCGCCGGTCTTTTCTTCAGGGGCGTCACCGCTCGACGAGCAGGCGGTGAGAGCGACCACGAGGCCACCGGTGACGAGCGTAGTTATAAGTCCACGACGGACAGCAGCCATGCTGCACTCCTATTCACGGTGCGGATACCAATCGGTATACGAGAGTCTCGCCGATCTTGTATCCGGCACCGTATACAGAGCCCATTACGACAATGTAACGAAAGCCCGGAGGCCGATGGCCTCCGGGCTTCTGCGCTGGTCGCGGTAGGTTAGATCGCTTGCTTCAAGATCATTTGGGTACGCCCGATGTGCTCCCGAACCAGCATCTCGACCGCCGCACCGTCACGGTGTGTCAACGCTTCAATCATCTGACGGTGCTCGGCGTTGACCTCGGCGGCGTCCTTGGCCGACATGAGCCAGGTAGCGCTCAGCGACCAGTGGCTGATGTTGGTCCGCTGCGCGAACTGGACGAGCAACGGGTTGCCGCAAGCCGCCGTGATCAGCCCGTGGAACTGCCGGTTGAGCCGGTTCAGGTCCTTCACCGTCGAACCGGGCTGGTCGATCGCGTCGGCGATCCGGGCCAGCTGCTCCAGGTCCTCGGTGCTGATGTGCTCGGCGGCCAGGCGCGCCGCGGCACTCTCCACGGCGGCGCGAGCCTCGACGATCTGCAGCGCTTCCTGGGGCGAGTGGTCGCGTACCACCCAGCCACGAACCCGGGTGACCAGGCCCTCCTGCGCGAGGCGGAGCAGCGCCTCGCGTACCGGGGTGCGGCTCACTTCGAGGGATGCGGCCAGTTCCTCTTCGACGAGCCGGCGGTTCGGGGCGATGTCGCCGTCCAGGATCGCGTCGCGCAGCTCCTGGTACGCCTTGTCCGCAGCGAACTGGACCCCGTCGACCGGGGCGGGCTGCAAACTTTTCGGGAGTACCACGGCGGTCCTTCACGGGTCTTCGTTTTCGGGTTGAGAAGACTTGAGTGTATGTGGCCGTCCTACGCGCGAAGGGCCCGGTCACCGTGGTGACCGGGCCCTTCGTCAACTGCTAGTTCACGCGTTCAGCGTGCAGGGGGCGAGGCCCTCCGCGTTGAGGTTCGGCTTGGCGGCGTTGCGGCCGATCGCCGTCTCGATCCGGTTGATCGTCGCGAACCGCTTGTCCTCCAGCGGGCCGAGGACCGCGTTCTGGATGAAGTTCGCTCCACCCTGACCCTGCGTGCTGATGATCCGGGCGTTCGCTTCCTTGATCTGCGTGTTCAGCAGCTCCAGGTTGCGGGCCACCTCAGCCGCCGCCTGCGCCGGAACGGCCACACCGATGGTCACTGCCGGGCAGTTCACGGTCTTGACAGCGCCGTTACCGGCGTTCCCGTTGCCATTGCCGGCAGCGGCGGTGGCGACGGCGGTCGGCTGGGCCGCGGAGGCCGCACCGTTCTGGTTCAGGCTGCACGGCGACAGACCCTCGGCGTTCAGGTTCGGCTTCGGGGCGTTGCGGCCGATCGCCGTCTCGATCCGGTTGATCGTCGCGAACCGCTTGTCCTCCAGCGGGCCGAGAATCGCGTTCTGGATGAAGTTCGCCCCACCCTGACCCTGCGTGCTGATGATCCGGGCGTTCGCTTCCTTGATCTGCGTGTTCAGCAGCTCCAGGTTCCGCTCGACCTCAGCCTTGGCCTGCGCCGGAACCGCGACGTTGATGGTCACGGCCGGGCAGTTCACGGTCGCCACACCGGCTGCGGCGCCGTTACCGGTGTTGCCGCCGGCGTTGTTTCCGGCCGCTGCGCTCGGCACGACCGCGGGCTCGGGCGCCGCGTTGCCGCCGCCGTTGGCGTTCAGCGAACAGGGCGCGAGGGCCTCCGCGTTCAGGTCAGGCTTGGCCGCGGTACGCCCGATCGCCGTCTCCATCCGATTGATGGTGGCGAAACGCTTGTCCTTCAGGGGGCCGAGGATCGCGTTCTGGATGAAATTCGCTCCACCCTGACCCTGCGTACTCACGATCCGGGCGTTCGCCTCCTGGATCTGGGTGTTCAGCAGCGCCAGGTTCCGCTCAATCTCCGCCTTGGCCGAAGCCGGAACGGCCGGCAGCTTGTCCGCCACGGACGCGCAGTTAACGGTCGGCACCGCGGTGTCAGCCGCAGCGGCCACACCCAGTCCGACTCCGACCATCGCCACCGCGACACCCGCCACGCCGGCCACACGCCAGCGCCGGACATTCGATCCGCCGTTGCTCCGGTAGCGCTTCATCTCTGTGCCTTCCTGTCGCACCGCCTACTCGATCGGTCCATACGGGAACGCTCCCACGAGAGATCGAAATAAAGAGAAACTTAAGGTTCGAGGGGTCGCCCTCTTAAGAAACCTGACCGTTAACGATCAGCCAATATCCCGCTGACCAGCCCAAACAAAAACCCACGGTGAGCCTTCATCCCGCCAACACGCGAACCCACGGTGAGCCCCCGTCCCGCCAACACGGGAGCCCACGGTGGGCCGCGCCCCCGCTGGCGGAGATCTTGTGAGCTTGCGGTCGACCACGCGGCACAACCTCACAAGGTCGCCTCGCGTCACCGCCGGCGCCGCGGGCCCGCCGCAGATCTTGAGCGATCCTCCACACCCCGCAGTCGAAAGTCGCTCAAGATCGCAGAAAGGGCCGCTTCTACGCCGCGCATCAACCTGCCACCACAAGGCACGGTGACGCCCCCATAGGTGCGGCGTACGCAATCAGACCGGCAGCTGGGCGCGCGGATGGCGGCGATCTTGTTGACTTTCCCGGACACGTGTCAGCTCAACTCATCAAGATCGAATACGGCTGGTCGATCTTGATGAGTTCACCGCGAACGGTCCGCACAACTCAACAAGATCGAGCTGAGCGGCCGTGCGCCCGCCGGCCCACCTACCCGTTCGCCCGGTCGGCCGATTACCCGTTGGCCCGCTCGCCCGCTCGCCCACTGCCCCGTTGGCCCGTTGGCCCGTGCGCCCATTGGCCCACTGCCTCGTTGGCTCGTTGACGCGTGCGCCCGTTGGCCTGCTGCGATCTTGAGCGACTTTCTACATCGGGCGGTCGGAAATCGCTCAAGATCTGGGGAGCGGCTGCCCCGGGATCTGGCGGGCTGCTCATTGTGTCGAACTGGGGTTCAATATGCGCCCGAACTCGACACGCGCCTCTGACAGCGCGCGCCCTTTCAGACAGCGCGCGCCCGTTCTGACAGCGCCCACCCCTTCTGAGAGCGCCCGCCCCTGTCGACCCCGGGTGCGGCACGGACCCGAACTCGACACTCAGGCTCGGCCTCGCGTCTGCTGGTGATCTGGCGTCACCACGAACGCCGGGTCGCGGCGGGTGTCACTATCGCAGGAATCAGGGCAGCAGCAACCACCAGATGACACACCGCCCCCCCGCCCCGGACGGCGGCGGGCACATCTGGCCCACCGCCATCTGAGAAACGCGGCACGTCAGATGCGGCCTGCTCCGGCGTAAACGTTCACCAGAGCCGGTACCTGAGCCGCCGGGGAAAGGCCCGCTCGCAGGGCCGGAGTCCAGCCCGCGTCGGTGCCCAGGTCGGGGTCGTGGGTGGCGTTGTACTCCGCCAGCAGGTTGACCTCGCGGACCGGGCCGGTGCCCACGCGGGCCAGCGTGCCGATCTCGGTGATCGCTGTGCCGCCCCAGTCGTAGACGAACTCGTCCAGGCTGATGTCGGCGCTGTGCAGGAGGAAGTTGTTCTCCGCGTAGATGGCGGAATAGACGCCTACGCCCCACGAATACGAATAGTCGTCCTCGTCGGTCAGATAGTAATAGTTGTTGTAGACGTCCACCTGGCCGAAACGGACGCGCGGCACACGCTGGCCGACGTTCGCGAACTTGTTGTGGTGGATGGTCACGCGCAGCTTGCCGACATCCGCGCCGACCGTGTTCGTCGAGCCGATCAGCATGGTCTTGTCGTGTTCCTGGAAAGTGTTCCAGGAGACCGTCACATAATCCGATGCCCGGATGATGTCCAGGGCGCCGTCGTGCACCTGATAGGGGCGTCCGAAATAGAGCGGCTGCGCCGCGTCGACGTTGTTGCCGTCGCTCAGGGTGTTGTGGTCGGCCCAGACGTGGGTGGCGCCGGTCAATGTCACGAGGTCGTACGCCGAGTTCCAGTTTCCGGCCGCGCCGTCGGTCGGGTCCCACAGCGGGAAACAGTCGGCGGCGTCTTCGAGGCGCAGATTGCGGACGATGACGTTGTCGACGTTCTGGATCAGCAGGTTCGCCCCGACGAGGCGAGCGTTCGGCAGGCCGAGAATGGTGGTGTTCGCGCCGACTCGCAGTTGGATTCGGGCTGCCTGATTGCGCGCGGAGCGCACCCGGGCTTCTTCCAGGGGTCCGCTCGGCCGGGCGGCGGTGCCCCAGACGGCGGGGTCATAAGCGGCGAGATAAGAATCCAGATCGTACGCCGGATCGGCGTAGTCGTCGCAGGTCAGCGGATTGCCCGAGTCGTCGGTGTTGGCGCGGATGGTTCCGGCGATCAGCACGATGCGCGGGGTGGGATCGGTGCCGCCGGCCAGGGCGGCCGCCAGCTCGGCCCGGTTGCGGACCACGAAGACGTGCGCGTCGTCGGCTGCCGCGCCGCCGGTGGTTCCGCTGGTGGCAGCGGCCCATCCGTCGTTAGCGGGCAGAACCTGACGGGCAGCCGCCGGAACGGCAGCGGGAACAGCAGCGGCGGCGGGGACGGCCGCGGCACCAGCGAGGACAAGTGCCACCGAAAAACAAGAAAAGAGAGAAAGGGAGCGCATCGCGAGGCCTACTCGACCGGTTCCAGGTGCATCCACACGAAGACCAGCGGTTCCGAGCCCCGGCTGATCAGGTGGTGGTCCTCCCCCGGTTCGAAGACGACGGCTTCACCCGACTGGAATTTGTCCACCTCGGCACCCTCGATCTCGATGACCCCGCTGCCCTGAATGATGACGAAGACCTCGGGTACGGAATGAACGTGCCGCCCAGGCTCGTCATGCGTACGGAAACCGGGCTGGGCGTAAACCCGGAATCCACCACGCTGCACGACATGACCCGGGAGAACACTGGTGAACTGTGGCCCGCGATAGTGATCCGCGAGCTCGGACACAGCCAATTTGCGCATCGAACCCTCCTATTGAACAAATGAGACGAGAGAAGAAGGACCAGCCCACGGAACCGCCGACGGCAGTTCACCGGTCTCGGCGACCTCCCGGACCACCTCGTCGATGCCGGGCAGCACGCACCCACCACCGTCCGGATGCGGCGCCAGCCACCGCGACGCGATCTCCACCGGCGGCGCGGACCCGACGATCGCTGCGGCCACGGTCGTGAAGGCTTCGGTACGGTCCAGCGGCACCAGCAACGGCACCGCCGGATCGGCACGGTGGTCGAGCAGGTTGCCGAGGAGCCCGGCCCGGCCCGGCACCTCGCGGAACGTGTCCTCGCCGGGCAGCCGCAAGCGGTCTGTCGGATATTCCAGGGCTGCCCCGCCGACCCGGATCTCCCCGGCCAGGAAGACCGCCGACGCGAGCGTGACGGCCGCCGTGATCCGCCGCCCGTCCACCCCGGTGACCCGCAGGAACGTGGTGTCGTCGGTCTCGATGTTCCGGGTCCGGTACCGGGCCACCTCGGCCTGCGCCGGCCGGAATCCGGGACCGGCCAGGACGAGCGCCTGCATCAGCGCGTGCGCGAACGGGTTGACCAGCGCGCCGTCGAAGACGGGCCGGCCGCCGACGGATCGCCGACCGGCCCACGGCGCCCGGGAGTAATAGGTGTCCGGCCGCCACCAGGCGCCGAAGACCCCGATCGGGCCGTTCGGCTCGGCGTCGACCAGAGATCGCAGGGCCGCCGATCCGAGCGCCTGGAACCCGACCTGGCAGAGCCGCCCGCTCTCGGCGACCGCCGCCGACAGCCGGCGATGCTCGGCCAGTGACATCACCGGCGGTTTCTCCAGGAGCAGGTCGGCGCCGGCCTCCAGACAGGAGAGGGCGATCGGCAGGTGGGTGTGCGGCGGCGTACAGATGATCACGACGTCCGGGCGCACCTCGGCGAGCATCACCTCGTGGTCGGTGAAGAACGGAACGCCAGGCAGAAGGTCGGACACGACCGGCTGCCGATCGCAGAGCGCGGCCACCGAAACACATCCGGAGAGTGACAAGGCATGCAGAACCCGCTGATGCGAGATGCCGTGCCCACCCGCTCCGATCAGCGCCACCCGGGGAAGGCTCACGCGAAAGCCTCCCGGACGGTCGCCGCGGCGCCGTACCGCTCCAGCGACGTGTACCAGCGGATCACCTCGCGCCGCACGACGTCGTCGCCGGCCAGCGCGGGCGGGAACAACTCCAGGAGCGCACCCACCACGCCGTCCGGGGTGTCCGGCGCGGCGGCGAGCGCCTCCCGGATCCGCTCGGCCAGCGGGTCGTCGAGTGGCAAGGTCGCGCCGCTGTCGGCGTACCCACGCGCGAAGCGCATCCACGCGGCCAGGAACAGCGCCGCCCAGGGTGAGTGGGCACCCAGATCGCGCAGGTGGTGGATGGTGCCGAGCAGGCGATGTGGCAGTTTCTGGGTGCCGTCCATGGCGACCTGGAGGTTGCGATGCCCGAGTTCGCGGTTGGCGAAGCGGACCAGGACGGTCTCGCCGTAACCGGAAACGGTCACGCCGGGCGGCGGGGTGACGGTGAGCGCGACCTCGTCGGCGAGGAAGCGCCGCAGCAGCTCGGGCATGCCCGGAAGTTCCAGTGAGTCGGCGATCAGGGGAAGCCCGGCGAGCGCGCCGAGGTACGCGAGAGCCGAGTGCACGGCGTTGAGAGCACGCAGTTTGAGCGTCTCCCACGGCGTGACGTCATCGGTGAGGATCGCTCCGGCCGCCGCCCAGTCAGGGCGCCCACCAGGGAACCGATCCTCGATGACCCACTGGGTGAAGGGTTCCGCCACCACCGGGACCGCGTCGTCGGCGCCGAGTGCGAGCGCCGCACGCCGGCGATGATCGGCGCTGGTCGCGGGCACGATCCGGTCGACCATGGTGGCCGGGAACGCGACGTCGTCCGGCAGTTCCGCGCCCGCCACCGCGAGGGCGCGGGTGACCATGTCCCGGATCCGGGGGCCGTTGTTCTGCAGGTTGTCGCAGCAGAGCACGGTGAGCGGACCGGCACCGGCGGCCCGGCGCGCGAGCAGCCCCCGGGCCAGCAGGGCGGGCACCGAGACCGGCGGCGCGTGCCCGGTGAGCTGTGCCCGGAAGTGGCCATCGTCGAGGATCCGGTACGCCTTCTCGGTCACGGTCATCGACACGATCCGGATGCCCGGATCGGCGATCGCCGCGACGACGCCGTACGGGTCACCGGCGGCGTGACCGAGCCCGGCGAGGATGCCGATCGCCCGGGCCTCGTCGGCCGGACCGCCCGCGGTGAGCACGCTGTAGAGCCGGTCCTGCTCGCGTAACTGGTCGAGGATCTCCCGGGACCGGGGCGCGATGCCGACGATCCCCCAGTTACCGCCGGACGCGGCGACCGCCGCCTCGGTGTAGACGGCCTGGTGCGCCCGGTGAAACGCGCCGAGTCCGAGATGGACGATGCCGGGGCGGACCTCGCCGGGGCGTACCAGAGGGCGGTTCGCGATCGGCAGCGAGTCGAGGGCGGAGAGCCCGAGCCGGGTGGTCACCGTCATGCCGGCCGGTCCAGCCGGAAGACTCGCTTCGGCAGGTGATAGGCGAGATCCGCGATCGTCTCGGCGGCCTCGTCCAGCGGCAGCCGGCCCTCCGCCACCAGGCGCGCCAGGAATCCGGCGTCGACCCGGCGGGCCACGTCGTGCCGGGCCGGGATCGAGCAGAACGCCCGGGTGTCGTCGGCGAACCCGGCCGTGTTGTAGAAACCGGCCGTCTCGGTGACCGCCTCGCGGAACCGGCGCAGACCCTCGGGACTGTCCAGGAACCACCAGGGTGCGCCGAGGTAGAGCGCCGGATAAACGCCGGCGAGCGGCGCGAGCTCGCGGGTGAACGTGGTCTCGTCGAGCGTGTAGAGCACGATCCGCAGCCGGGGGTCGTCACCGTACGCGTCCAGGAGCGGCCGGAGACCGCGCACGTACTCGGTGGCCGACGGGATGTCGCCGCCCACGTCACGGCCGTGCCGGTGATGCAGCGACAGCGAGTGGTTGCGCACCGAACCCGGATGCAGCTGCATGACCAGGCCGTCGTCCAGCGACATCCGGGCGAACTCGACGAGCATGTGCGCGCGGAAGGCCTCGGCGTCCCGGGCGTCGGCGCCGCCGCCGAGCGCCTTGCGGTACAGGACGGCGGCCTCGCCGTCGTCGAGCACGAGGGTGGCGGCGGTGGGGTGGCCGTGGTCGGAGCTGGTGGCGCCGGCCGCGATGAAGCGCTCGCGGCGGGAACGCAGGGCGGCGAGGAAGCCGGAGTAGGTGCCCACGTCGGTTCCGGTCAGCTCGCCGAGGGCGGCGACCCGGTTCTGCCAGCCGGCCCATTCGGGGTCGACGAGGTCGTCGGGGCGGAAGGTGGTGATGACTCGGGAGCCCCAGCCGTCGGCGGCGAGTTTGGCGTGCGAGGTGAGTTCGTCGAGGGGGCTTTCGGTGGTGGCGAGGACTTCGATGTTGAACCGGGTGAACAGTGCCCGGGGCCGGAATTCGGGCTGGTTCAGTTTGCCCGATATTTCGTCATAAATGGCGTCCGCCGTGACTTCACTGAGCGTGGAATCGACGCCAAAAACCTCCGAGAACACCTTCTCCGTCCACAATCTCGACGGCGTCCCCCGGAACAACTTCCAATTGGCCGCCAGCAATCTCCAGATCGCCCGCCCGTCGGTCTCCACCTCCGACCCGTCAACACTCGGCACCCCGAGCCGGCTCTGCGGAATCCCCTGACTGGCGAGCATCCGGGTCACATAGTGATCCGGCACCACGAACAACCGGGCCGGATCAGGAAACGGGGTGTCGTCGGCGAGCAGAGCGGGGTCGACATGGCCGTGCGGGCTGATCAATGGCAGATCCTTGGCGAGTTCATACAGCTCACCGGCGATCTGTCGCTGCGTCGGGTCGGAGGGAAAGAGATGGGTCACCTGATCTCCTCAAGATCCAGGACGTCCTTCACGCGTACCGCGGTGCCGGTCCGCAGCGACTCGTTGGCAGCGAGTCCGGTGAGCAGGGCACGGGCGCCGTCCTTCTCGGTGGCGCCCCGGCCGAGTGGATCCTGCCGATCTTCAAAGGACAAAAGATCATCAAGCATCCGTACGTCGGCACCGCCGTGACCGCCCCGGGAATACCCCTCGACGGTCACCTCCCGTGGCGGCGCCCAGTACGGACGGACCAGCAGACGCGCTGATCCCCGCTCCGCCGTGGCGGCCGCACCCGGCTCGCCCTTGACCGCGCCGGCCGCCGAAGGCGCGACGTGGTCACTCTCCACCACCTCGAGTTCGAGGCGTCCCTTGCTGCCGTTGACCATGAGCCGGTACCCCTCCCACGGCGCGTACGCCGTCAGGTGGTAGCTCATCGAAGCGCCACCGGAGTATCGGACCAGCACTGCCATATCGTCCTCGATGGATACGCCCGGTGCGAAGACATTCTGGTCGCGGTGGTATCCGTCGTGGTGTTCGGCGTCGAGGTAGAGCGCCTTGAGAGCGGGCTCTTCCTGCAGCTTCAAAGCAAAAGGATCATCGGCTGCGTCGGCCGCACCATGGGCTCGGTCATAGTCCCGCGCGTACCCGTGCTTGCGCCCCTGATCCCCGTAGAAGAACAACCTCCCGGCCGCGAACACCTCCGACGGCGAGTCGTCCAGCCACCAGTTGACCAGGTCGAAGTGGTGGCTGGCCTTGTGCACGAGCAGTCCGCCGGAGTTCGCCTTGTCGCGGTGCCAGCGCCGGAAGTAGTCGGCGCCGTGGCGTACGTCGAGCAGCCACTCGAAGTGCACCGAGCCGATCTCACCGATCTCACCGCTGGAGAGGATGCGTTTCACGGCCTCGTGCAGCGGGTTGTAGCGATAGTTGAACGTGACTTTGACCTTTTTGCCAGATCGAGCCCGCGCGTCGAGGATCCGCCGGCACCCCGCCGCATCCACCGTCATCGGCTTCTCCGTGATGGCGTCACACCCGGCTTCCAGCGCCGTCACGATGTAGTCGTCGTGATATCGATCCACCGTCGTGACCAGGGCGACGTCCACCCGCTCCCGCTTGAGCATCTCGGCGAAATCGGCGGCGTCGTAAGCAGCCACCGGTGAAGCGAGGCGGGCGTTGTGTACCGCGATCCGGGCCGGATTCGTGTCGGCCAGGGCGACCAGCTCGGCCACGTCCGCGTGGTCGGTGGTGAGCGCCCTGACGAAGAGTCCGGCCCGGGCGCCGGCGCCGACGAGGGCGTACCGCCGACGGGGTGCGTGGGTCATTCCGAGCCTCCATCAACAGCAAACGTTTGCAACAGATTAGGGAAGAGACCACGACAGAAGTCAATGTCTTGGGAAAATCGTCCACATTTATCCCACTTTCATAACGCCACGGAAACAAGATCGACATAGACAGGGGTTGACACGTCCGCAACCGTTTGCATCAATTGCTCTCACTGAGAGACCGGGGTCACATCGATGCCGGCCTCTCACAGGCAAACCGAGGAGGGCACCGTGGCCGTGACGATCCGGGACGTAGCACGAGCGTCCGGAGTGCACATCTCCACGGTGTCGCGCACCTTCTCCGCGCCGCATCTGGTCAACCCCGAGACCCGCTCCCGGGTGCTGGCCACCGCGGAGCAGCTCGGTTACCGCCCCAACCGGGCGGCCCGGGCGCTGATCACCGGACGTACCCACAACATCGGCCTGATCGTGGCCGATATAGCCAACCCGTTCTTCCCGCCGCTGATCAAGGCGGCCGAGACACATGCCCGGCGACGCGACTACCACGTGTTCGTCGCCGACACCGATGAAGACCCGATCGTCGAGGCCGACCTGGTCCAGGCCCTGGCGAAACAGGTCGACGGGATCCTGCTCTGCAGCCCCCGGATGAGCGACGACCAGATCGAGCAGCTCCGTCGTGAGGTGCCGCTGGTCGTCATCAACCGCATGATCACCGGCTTGCCCGCGGTGGTGATGGATGTCGGTCAGGGCGCCCGGTCCGCCGTGCGTCACCTGCTCGACCTGGGGCACCGCCACCTGGTCTACCTGTCCGGGCCACGTGGCTCCTGGACCAATCAGAAAATCCGCCAGGCAGCCGGGGCCACCGCCCGGGCGGCCGGCGCGGAGCTCACCGTCCTCGGCCCGCACCAGCCGGTCTCCGCGGCCGGCGCCGCGGCCGCCGAGGCCGTGCTCGCCACCGGCGCCACCGCCGTGCTCGCCTACAACGACCTGATGGCGATCGGCCTGCTCCAGGCACTGCAGGACCGTGACATCGCGGTGCCCGGTCAGGTCAGCGTCGTCGGTATCGACGACATCGCGGCAAGCGAACTGGTCCGTCCCCAGCTCACCACGGTGGCGAACCCGACCGCGGCCGCCGGACGGGCCGCCGTCGACATGCTGCTCCAGCAGGGCGACGACGGCTCCACCGGACAGATCAATCTGCACACCGACCTGGTCATCCGCAACTCCACCGGCCCGGGACCCTTCCTGCCGGCCGGTGCGACCACCGCTGAGGTCGCCGCATACGTCAAGGAGTGACGACAAGCCATGACCGCAACACACCCGCCCCGCCGCAGATTTCTGCGCACTCTTGTA
The DNA here is from genome assembly GCF_003259845.1 of Actinoplanes lutulentus. Lineage (GTDB taxonomy): Bacteria > Actinomycetota > Actinomycetes > Mycobacteriales > Micromonosporaceae > Actinoplanes > Actinoplanes lutulentus. The sequence continues at coordinate 464,052 of NZ_QLMJ01000002.1, read as the reverse complement.
GCCGGCATGCTCGCCCTTCCCCTGGTCCTCGGCGCCTGTGGCGGCGACGACTCGGGCGACGACGGCAAGACCGAGCTGAGCTTCTTCTGGTGGGGAGGCGAGGCCCGGGCCGAACTTACCGAGAAGGCTCTCGCTCTCTACACCGCCAAGCACCCGGACGTCACGTTCAAGAAGACGTGGCAGGCCAACCAGGGTTACTTCGACAAGCTGGCCACGCTCACGGCCGGCGACGACGCCCCGGACATCTTCCAGATCGACGACAACTTCCTCGCCGAGTACGCGACCCGCAACGTGACGCTCGACCTCACGTCGTACCAGACAGCAGGCACGCTGGACACCTCGAAGTTCCCCGAGGGCCTGTGGAAGTACGGCGTGGTCGACGGCAAGCTCGCGGGTGTCGCCTTCGGTGAGAACACCCAGGGCCTCGTCTTCAACAAGTCCAAATTGGACGCCGCCAAGCAGCCTCTTCCGGAGACCGGGATGAGCTGGGAGGACTTCATCGCCTGGGCCGGCAAGGCGGGCGCCGCCACGAAACTCGCCGGCACGATGGACCCGAGCGCCGACTACAAGGCGTTCTGGGTGTGGCTGCGCCAGCAGGGCAAGGAGATGTACAACGGCAACGAGCTCGGCTTCACCCAGGCCGACGTGCAGGCGTGGTTCGAGCTGTGGAAGGGCGCCCGCGACGCGAAGGCCACCCCGACCGCCGACGTGATCCACGAGGGCAACGCCACCGACATCACCAAGCAGCTCGTGGTGACGAACAAGGCGCTCACCTCATGGGTGTGGGCCAACCAGATGCCCGAACTGCAGAAGAACACACAGGACGAGCTCGGTCTGGTCGCGTACCCGGGTGATGCCAGCAAGCAGTGGCCGCGCGCCTCGATGTACTTCTCGGTCTTCCGCGGCAGCGAGCACAAGGACATCGCGGTCGACGTGATCAACTTCCTGGCGAACGACCCGGAGGCCGGCAAGCTGCTCGGCACCGACCGGGGCCTGCCGTCGAACACCGAGATCCGCGCGGCGGTCGCCGCCTCCACCGACAACGCGTCGATGAAGCAGACCATCGCGACCATCGACGAGCTGTCCAAGAACTACGGTCCGTCGCCGTCCGTGCCGCCGCGAGGCCACAGCACGGTCCGCAGCGAGCTGATCAAGGCAGCCGAGGAGGCCCAGTACGGTCGCGCCACCCCGGCCAAGGCCGCCGAGCAGTTCTTCGCCGCCAGCCAGGCGGCAGTCAGCCGGTGAGTCCCGTGGCAGTAACCCAGGCGCCGCCGTCGCCAGCGCCGCCGCCCGCCGGTCCCGCCGCCACCCGGCGGCGGGGCCGGCCCGCCCGGCCCAAGACCGACGGCGTGGCCGGATATGTCTTCCTCTCCCCCTGGCTGCTCGGTTTCGCCGCCATCACGGCGATCCCGATGCTCATGTCGCTCTACCTCAGCTTCACCAACTACGACGTGCTCAGCGACTGGTCGGCGACCGAGTGGGTCGGGCTGGACAACTACCGCCAGATGATGACCGAGGACCCCTCGTTCTGGCACGCGGTACGCGTAACCATCACGTTCGCCCTGGTCGCGACCCCGCTCAAACTGGCCGCGGCCCTCGGCGTGGCCCTGCTGCTGAACCGCTCGTTCCGCGCCGGCGGCCTGTTCCGGGGCCTGTTCTACCTGCCGTCCCTGCTCGGCGGCAGCGTGGCGGTCGCGATCGTCTGGGTCAGCATGTTCAACCAGGACGGCGCGTTCAACTCGTTCCTCGGCTGGTTCGGCATCACCGGCAAGGCCTGGGTCAACGACCCGGACTACGCGCTCGGCACGCTGATCCTGCTGGCCGTCTGGCAGTTCGGCGCCCCGATGGTGATCTTCCTGGCCGGTCTGAAGCAGGTGCCGGCCGAGCTCTACGAAGCGGCGTCGGTGGACGGCGCCGGCCCGGTGCGGCAGTTCTTCAACGTGACGCTGCCGATCCTGTCGCCGGTCATCTTTTTCAACCTGGTCCTCGAAACGATCAACGGGTTCCAGGGCTTCACCTCGGCGTTCGTACTCTCCGGCGGCACCGGCGGCCCGGTCGACTCGACGCTGATGTACACGCTGCACCTCTACAACAAGGGCTTCACCGAGTACCAGATGGGCTACGCGTCCGCGATGGCCTGGGTCTTCCTGCTCTCGATCGGCCTGGTCACCGCGCTCATCTTCCGCACCGGCAAATTCTGGGTGCACTACTCGGACGGGGAGGACTGATGACTCTCAGAGCACGACCCTTTGTTCTCGTCCTGCTCACCGCGATCGTGCTCTACCCGTTGGTCTGGATGCTCGGCAGCGCGTTCAAGTCGCCGCAGGAGGTCCTGAACAACATGTCGGCATGGCCGCGGGAGTTCACCCCGGGCAACTTCATCGACGGGTGGAACCACTTCGACGTGGCGTTCGGCCGGTTCTTCCTGAACAGCGCCATGGTCGCGGGACTCACCGTCGTCGCGAACTGCATCTCGTGCCTGCTTGCCGCGTACGCGTTCGCCCGCCTGCGGTTCCGGCTGCGCGGCTTCTGGTTCGCCATCATGATCGGGACGCTGCTGCTGCCCGGCCACGTGCTGATCGTCCCGCAGTTCGTCATGTTCAAGACGTTCGGCTGGGTCGGCGGCGACTGGCCCTATGCCCCGCTGATCGTCCCGCAACTGCTCGCCACCGAGGCGTTCTTCGTCTTCCTCATGGTCCAGTTCATGCGAGGCGTACCCAAGGAACTCGACGACGCCGCCAAGATCGACGGCTGCACGGCGTACGGCGTCTTCCGGCACGTGATCCTGCCGCTGTCCCGCCCGGCACTGGTCTCCACCGCGATCTTCTCGTTCATCTGGACCTGGAACGACTTCTTCCGCCAGCTTGTGTACCTCTCCGACCTGGAGAAATACACCGCCCCGGTAGCGCTGACCCTCTTCATCGACTCCACCGGCCAATCAGCGGTGGGCCCGATGTTCGCGATGTCGGTGCTCTCCCTGGCCCCGGTCTTCCTGTTCTTCGTGGCCTTCCAGCGCATGCTCGTCGAAGGCATCAACACCTCCGGCCTCAAGGGATGAGAACCGCCGAGGAGGACCAAGCGCCACCACGCCCGGACTGGCGGGACCGTTTCACCCTCGGCACCGACATCGCACTGATCGGAATCGTCACCACGGTCTTCGCGCTGCCGGTACTCACCGCACCGGCAGCGCTGGCGGCCGGTTCCGCGGCCGTCCATCACCGGTACCGCCAGAACACCCTGCCCCCGATCCGCCCCCTGCTGCGACAGTTCCGCGAAGGCCTGCTCCGAGGCCTTCCGGTCCTGCTCATAGCCCTTTTCCTACTCCTGGACCTGACCGCGGTGGCACGACGCTGGGTCCCCGGCGGCCCCGTGCTCCTCATCGCCACCGCAGCGGCAACAGCCTGGCTGGCCGGCATAGCAGGCCTATCCCTGACCGCCCTCGGACGTGATCCAAACCAGTCATGGCGCACCGCGGCCCGCTGGTCCTGGACCCACCCCGCAGCAACCGGCGCCATCACCACGACCGCCGCGATAGCCCTCTTCCTGGCTCTCTCGGTCCCGGCGACGATCCCCCTGATCATCGGCTTCCAACTCTTCGCCGCCCACATGATCAGCGATCGCCTGACCTGAGCCGGCCGCCGCGCGAGGCCGTTCCATCCCGGCCCCGCGCGGCGGCTCCCCCTTTTCACCAGCCATCGTGGATACGCCCGACGAGCCCCACAACCGCAAGCGACGCCGCACCGAATGCTCCGCCCCTGACGCCCGTCCCCCCGGCGCACCTCGCCGCCGTCCCCGGCGTCCCCTCACGCTCACCCCGCCCCCGGCTCGCGCTTACGGTCGCCCCCAGCCCCGTCCGGCGACCACAAGCGCAAGCCAGAACGTCACCCCGATCCGGCTCGTGCTCGTGGTCGTTCCCGGCACAAGCCGGCGACCACGAGCACAAGCCGGACTGGTGGTTAGTGGCGCAGGGAGATGTCGGTCCAGGTCAGGCGGTGGTCGGAGGTGGGGTAGCCGCCCACCGCGGACCACTCCGGGCTGTACACGCCGGTAAGGCGGGACAACGGGTCGGACTGGACCGGCCAGAAGACGCCGGTTCCGGTGACCTTGAGGCCGCGGCGCGGGAGCACGTAGTCGGCGCGCAGGTTGCCCGGCGCAGTGTCCGCGAAGTCGGCAGTGTCGGTGCGGGGGTCGCCCTCGTGCGTGGCATTCGCGCCGCCCTGCAACACCGACGCCTCGGCCGCGCCGGCCGACGACGGCGCGCGCCGCGCGTTGATCAGCGGGTGGTCGACCAGTTGGTGGATCGCGTCGTCGTAGGAGTCGCCGTCGAACGGATCCGCGTTCTGGTCCCCGGCGATCACGAAGGCCGCGCCCGGCGTGAGGCCGCCCCGGTGGCCCTTGTCGTCGTAGATGTACCGGGCGCTCCGCACGTAGTCCGCCCAGAAGCGGATCTCGTCGTGGTTGCGCCGGCCGTTGCGGTCCTCCGGGCCGTCGAACGTCGGCGGCGTCGGGTGCGAGACCAGGAAGTGCACGGTCCTGCCGTTTGCCCGGATCGGCACGTCCCAGTGGCTCTTCGAGGAGAGCCGCAGGACTGCCTGCTCCTCCGGCGAGTAGAAGTCCGCCGGGATCAGGTTGCCCGGCATGTCCTTCCACTTGAAGAGCTGGAAGGTCCGCACGTCACGGGTCGAGATCGGGTACTTCGAGTACACGACCATCCCGTACTGGCCGGGGAAGACCCCGTACCCGAACGAGTCGTCGCCGTACGACCCGTCGCCTGGCGTGGTGTCCGTGACGCCGTTGTTGTTCAGGTCGAAGCCCGACGGGATGCCGGTGTTCGACGGGGCGACATAGCGGTATTTGTAGGTGATCGCCGGTGCGCCGTTCTGCGACTTCTCCAGGAAGTTCGCGGCGAACAGGCGGGCCGCCTCGGGGTCGTAGTCGAACTCGTTGATCAGCACGACGTCGGGCGCGGCCCGCTGGATCACCTCGGCCACGTTGCGCGCCTGCCGGCGGTAGACGTCGTCGACGCCCGGGTTCGCCAGGTGTTCGCGGAGCAGCCCCTCGGCCGGCCTGTTCAGCGAGAGGTTGTACGTCGCGAACCGGATGTCGTCATGCCGCCCGCCGGCCTGAGCCAGGCTCGGCGCAGCGGTCAGAACCGCCGCGGTGATCACCGCGGCCGCCAGAAGTCTTCTCATCGCACCATCCGATCGCCGGAGTGTTAACCCTCCATACCGGACGGTGGAACATCAGGGCAACCTCACGCGCCCCGGCGGTGTTCGAAGATCAGGTAGGTCTCGGTGCCGGCGACCAGGCGGGTGCTGCTGAGCCGCTCGGTGATCACCGTACGGAGGTCGTCGACGTCGGCGGCGGCCACGTGCAGCAGGAAGTCGTAGGAGCCGGAGACGAAGTAGACGTCCCGGACGGCCGGGATCCCGGCCAGCGACTCGGCGAACTTGCCGATGCCGTCGCGGGCGTCGGAGCGGATCCGGACCGCGATCATCGCCTGGATGGGGCGGCCGACCCAGGCCGGGTCGACGTCGGCGTGGAAGCCGCGGATCGCGCCGATCTCGCGCAACCGGCGAACCCGGGTGAGGCAGGTCGACGGGGCGATGCCCACCCGGTCGGCGAGGGCGTTGTTCGGCATCCGGCCGTCGGCGGTCAGCAGGCTCAGAAGCTCCAGATCGACGTTGTCGAGGCCTCGAACATCCTTCGGAAGATCGGTCACCGGAGCGGCTCGGCGCGCAGAATCTGCATCCCGTCCGTTACGAACAGAATCATCTTCGCTCGTCTTGCCTGCCTACTGCACATCGTTCCACTCTATCGCCAGAGGACAACGAGGTCGAAAGGACGAACCCCATGCGCATCGGCGTACCGAAAGAGGTCAAGAACCACGAGTACCGGGTGGCCATCACCCCGGCCGGCGTGGTCGAGGCGGTACGGCATGGGCACGAGGTTCTGATCCAGGCCGGCGCCGGCATCGGATCCGCGATCACCGACGAGGACTACCTCACCGCCGGGGCGTCCATCGCGCCGGACGCGGACGCCGTCTGGGACGCCGCCGACATGATCCTCAAGGTGAAGGAGCCGATCGCCTCCGAGTACCACCGCCTGCGGGCCGGCCAGGTCCTCTTCACCTACCTGCACCTCGCCGCCGACGCCGAGGGCACGAAGGCGCTGCTGGAGAGCGGGACCACCGCGATCGCGTACGAGACGGTGCAGCTCGCCGACGGTTCGCTGCCGCTGCTCGCCCCGATGTCCGAGGTCGCCGGGCGGCTCGCACCGCAGGTCGGGGCGTACAGCCTGATGAGCAACAGCGGTGGCCGCGGCGTCCTCCCCGGTGGCGTGCCCGGCGTGACCCCGGCCAAGGTCACTGTGATCGGCGGCGGCGTCTCCGGGGTGAACGCGGCGACCATCGCGCTCGGCCTCGGCGCCGACGTGACCGTCCTCGACCTGAGCATCCCGCGGCTGCGGCAGATCGACGCGCAGTTCGGCGGGCGGGTCAAGACGCTGGTGTCGAGCTCGCTGTCGATCGAGCAGTCGGTGATCGAGGCCGACCTGGTGATCGGCGCGGTGCTGGTGCCCGGCGCGAAGGCGCCGACCCTGGTCAGCAACGACCTGGTCAAGCGAATGAAGCCGGGTTCGGTACTTGTCGACATCGCCATCGACCAGGGCGGCTGCTTCGAGGACTCGCGGCCGACGACGCACGAGGCGCCGGTGTACCGCGTTCACGAGTCGGTCTTCTACTGCGTCGCGAACATGCCGGGCGCGGTGCCGAACACCTCGACGTACGCGCTGACGAACGCCACCCTGCCGTACGTGCTGCGGCTCGCCGACCTCGGCTGGAAGGACGCCCTGCGCGCGGACCCGGCCCTGGCGCTCGGCCTCAACGCCCACGAGGGAGTGCTGACCAACGAGTCGGTCGGCACCGCCCTCGGCCTCCCGACCGAGACGGTCGCGAGCACCCTGGCCTGATCCACCCTCCCCCACGCGCCCTCCGCTGCTCCCCCAGCGCGAGGGCGCGCCCCGTTTCCGGGGCTTTGGTCGTCAGCCGGAGACCGGCAGGGCGGACGCCTGGGCGTCACTCACGGCGGAGAAGTGCCGGCCCTCGTGCTTGCGGGTCTCGACCTCGCCGATGAAGTCATCGGGCTGAATCCGCGGCGGCAGAGCACCGAACCGCGCCTTGCGCTGAGCGTCGACTGTTTCCTCGTCCACCTGGCTCGCGTCATCCATGTGCTGATTATGCGCCGGTGCGGCATCTTGAAATCGACCTTGGACCCGCGTCTTTTCTGTTAGGAAAGTTTGCTTTATATTTCTGTCACACCCATCAATTGATGTTCATCATTGGAGGAGTGACATGCGCAAGTTGCTCGCCCTGCTCGCGGTCGCCATCGTCGGCGCCGCCGGATCTCTGCTGGCGGCATCCCCGGCAGCAGCGCACGGGTACGTCTCCTCGCCGCCCAGTCGTCAGGCGCTCTGCGCGCAGGGCGTCATGTCGTGCGGGCAGATCAAGTACGAACCGCAGAGTGTCGAAGGCCCGAAAGGCCTGAAGACCTGCAACGCGAACGTGGCCGGGTTCGCCGAGCTCAACGACGACAGCCGGGGCTGGCCGGCCACCAGTGTGAGCACGTCACAGACGTTCACCTGGGTCAACACGGCGCGGCACGCGACGGCGAACTGGGAGTACTGGATCGGGAACACCCGGGTCGCGTCGTTCGGCGGCAACAACCAGCAGCCGCCGGCCACGCTGTCGCACACGGTGAACCTGAGCGGGTTCTCCGGACGTCAGAAGATCCTCGCCGTCTGGAACATCTCGGACACCACCAACGCGTTCTACTCGTGCATCGACGTCAACATCGGCGGCAGCGGCGGTGGCGGGACCACTCCGCCGCCCACCGGCAGCTGCGGCGGGGTCGCGGCGTGGACGAGCTCGACCGTGTACGTCGGCGGGAACTTCGCCACCCACAACGGCCGCAAGTGGAAGGCGTCCTGGTGGACGCAGGGCGAGACCCCGGGCGCGGCAGCCGTCTGGGTCGACCAGGGCCCCTGCTGATCTTTCCTACATGACAGAGGGCCGCGCGATGCGCGGCCCTCTGTCAGTCAGCTCAGAACGCGGCGAGAACGGAGCCCTGGTACTTGTCCTCGATGAACTTCTTCACCTCGGCCGAGTGCAGCAGCTTCTCCAGCTTGACGATCTTCTCGCTGGTCTCGTCACCGGTACGCACCACCACCAGGTTCGCGTACGGGTTGTCGTCACCCGCCTCCAGCGCGAGCGCGTCGGTCGACGGCTTGAGGCCGGTCTCGATCGCGTAGTTGCCGTTGATCACCGAGATCGCGGTGTCCTCCAGGCTACGCGGCAGCTGCGCGGCTTCGAGGGCCTTGAACTGCAGGTTCTTCGGGTTCGCCGTGATGTCCTTCTCGGTGGCCTTGACGCCGACGCCGTCCTTCAGCGTGAGCAGGCCGTTCTTGGCGAGCAGGCTCAGGGCACGGCCCGAGTTCGACGGGTCGTTCGGGATCGCGACGACGCCGCCATCCGGGACGTCAGCGATCGTCTTCACGGTCTTGGAGTACACGCCGAGGGGCTCGATGTGCACCGGCTTGAGCGCGGTGAACGTGTAGCCCTTCGCGGCGACCTCCTCCTCCAGGTACGGGATGTGCTGGAAGTAGTTCGCGTCGATCTGCTTCTCGCTGAGGGCGACGTTCGGCTGGATGTAGTCGTTGAACTCGACGATCTCCAGCTTGAGGCCCTCGGCGGCGGCGAGGTTGTCGGCGACGTACTTCAGGATCTCGCCGTGCGGGACCGGACTGACGCCGATCTTGAGGGTGTCGCCCGCTGCTGCGGAGTCGTCGGATGAACCGCACGCGGCCAGCCCGAGGACGAGGGAACCGGCGGCGAGGAGAGCGGCCAAGCGGCGCATGATCAATTGCCTTCCTGAATCAACGGTGCGAGAGCCGGCGGACGAGGACGTCGCCCACCATCTGGACAAGCTGGACGAAGACCACCAGCGCCACCACCGTGGCGATCATGACTTCGGTCTCGAAGCGCTGGTAGCCGTACCGGATCGCAAGGTCACCGAGGCCACCGCCGCCGACCGTGCCGGCCATCGCGGAGTACCCGATGATCGCGATCACGGTGATCGTCAGGCCGGCGATGAGGGCGGGCAGCGCCTCGCGGAGCAGCACCTTGCCGACGATCTGGCGGCGGGTGGCGCCCATCGCGACACTCGCCGCGACCACGTCGGCGGGCACCTCACGCAGGGCCGCCTCGACGATCCGGGCAAAGAACGGGATGGCGCCGACGGTCAGCGGGACGATCGCCGCGTCGGTGCCGATGGTGGTGCCGACGACCGCCCGGGTGAACGGGATGATCGCCACGAGCAGGATGATGAACGGCAGCGACCGGCCGACGTTGACGATCAGGCCGAGCACGGCGTTGACCGGCCGCGCGGCGAGCAGGCCACCAGAGTCGGTGAGCACCAGCAGCACCCCGACGAGCAGGCCGCCGACCGCGGTGAGCAGCGCGGAGACGCCGACCATCCAGGCGGTCTCCTGGAATCCGACGGCGAGCAGCTCGAAGACTTCATCCCAGGTCATGACGCGACCCCCACCTGTGCGCCGGATTTGCGCAGGAAGTCCGCCGCATCCTCGGAGGCAGCAGTGGGGACAGCGATGCGCCAGCGGCCGGCCCGGGTGGCGGCCAGCGTTTCGACGTGACCGGCGAGGATCCGCACATCGGTGTCGAAGCGCCGTGCGACCTCGGCGAGCAGCGGCTTGTCCGCGTCGTCGCCGCTCACCGTCACGTCGAGCACCGCCGACCCGTCCACCGACGACGGCCCGTCGAGGGGGAACAGGTCACGAGCCAGCTCGGAATCGCGGCGCAGCAGGTCGGCGACCCGCCCGGACTCGACGAACTTCCCGTCCCGCATCACCGCGGCCGACGTGCAGATCCGTTTCACCACGGTCATCTCGTGGGTGATCAGCAGGATGGTGAGGCCGAGCCGCCGGTTCAGATCGAGCAGCAGGCGCAGGATCGAGTCGGTGGTCTCCGGGTCGAGCGCGGACGTCGCCTCGTCGGAGAGCAGAACCTTCGGCCGCGCGGCGAGCGCGCGAGCGATACCCACCCGCTGCTTCTGCCCACCGGACAACTGCGAGGGGTACGCGTCAGCACGCCCACTGAGCCCGACAAGTTCGAGTAGTTCCGCCACCCGTGCCCGGCGCTCGGCCCGCGGCGCGCCGGTGACCTCCAGTGCGAACGCGACGTTGCCCGCCACGGTCCGCGACGAGAGCAGCGCGAAGTGCTGGTGGATCATCCCGATGCCGTGCCGGGCGATCCGCAGCCGCTTGCCGCCGAGCGCGGTCAGCTCGACGCCGTCGACCGCGACGGTCCCGGTGTCGGGCCGCTCCAGCATGTTGACGCAGCGCAGCAGCGTGCTCTTGCCGGCGCCGCTCTGCCCGAGTACGCCGTAGACCTCGCCTTCGCCGACGGTCAGGTCGACGTTGTCGACAGCATTGACGGATTGCTTTCTGGAGCGGTACGTCTTGCGAAGCCCGCGGATTTCTATCACGTAAAACACCCTGGTCAGCCGATGTGACGCGCGTCGCAAAACATACTCAATCGATGGGTTTTGCACCGCGGCCAACCGTAGCGTTCAGGTTGCTGTGAATCCAATTGGTGTAACGACCCTCACGGCAACCGCCACTTTCACCGTCGCTGGGCTGCCTCGTGCACCAGAATGGCGATCTGCACCCGGTTGGCGCACGCGAGCTTTTCCAGCAGGCGGGACACGTACGCCTTCACGGTGGCGATGCTCATGTGCAGATCACGGCTGATCTCCGCGTTCGACGCCCCGGTGGCGACCGCCTGGGCGACGTCGCGCTCCCGCTCGGAGAGCCGGTCCAGTGGGCTCGGCCGCCGGTCAGCGGCCGGGTCCGGGGTACGGCCGATCGCGTGCGAGATCAACCGAGGCACCACCGACGGGGCGAGGATGGACTCGCCGGCCGCGGCCCGGCGCACCGCCGTCAGGATCTCGGTGGGCGCGATGTCCTTGAGCAGGAAACCGTTGGCGCCCAGCCGCAATGCCCCGAGCAGGTGCTCGTCGGTGTCGAACGTCGTCAGCACCACGATCGCGGGCAGCGGCCCGTCGCGGCGCAGCTCGGCCGTGGCGGCCAGGCCGTCCATCCGCGGCATCCGGATGTCCATCAGCACGACGTCCGGCCGCAGCTCCCGGGCCGCCGCGACCGCTTCGGCCCCGTCGCCGGCCTCGCCCACCACCCGCAGGTCCGGCCCGGCGCCCAGGACCAGGGTCAGGCCGACCCGCACGAGCGGGTCGTCATCGGCGATCAGCACCCGGATCAGCTCGGCCATGGCAGCCACGCTTCCAGATAGAAGGCCGCGCCGGTGAACGGGTCGGCCCGGACACCGTGGCGCAGCCGGCCGCCGATCAGCTCGACACGCTCGGTCAGGCCGACCAGCCCGGCGTGCGCACCGGGCACGGCGGTTTTCTGGCCGGGCGTCAGCGGGTTCGCGATGAGGACGTGCAGCTCGTCGTCGCCGGATCGCTCCAGGAGCAGGCGCACCGGCGCGGCCGGCGCGTGTTTGCCGGCATTGGTGAGGCCCTCCTGAACCAGGCGGTAGACCGTGCGGCCCAGCGACGCGGAGACGGGCGTCCCGTTGAGGTGGTCGACGGCCTCGACGCGTACCCCAGCGGTCTCGGCCTCGGTGAGAAGGTCGCTGAGCCGGCTCAGGTCGGGTTGCGGCCGCAGGCCGCCGTCGGGCTCGCCCACGGTCTCCCCGGCGCGCAGCACCCCGAGGATCTCGCGCAGGTCCTCGAGGGCGTGGTGGGCGCTGTCGCGGATCGTCGCGGCCGCTTTCGCCACCTCGTCGGCGGTGAGGTCGGGGCGGATCTGGAGGGCGCCGGCGTGCAGGCTCACCATCGAGATCCGGTGGGCGAGGGAGTCGTGCATCTCCCGGGCGATCCGCTCGCGCTCCAGCGAGCGCAGCCGGTCGGCGCGCAGCCGGGCCTGCTCCTCGGCCTGCTCGGCGCGGTGACGCAGCGACTCGATCAGCTCGAACCGGGAACGCACCGCCACCGCGACCGCCACCGCCACGACGAGCAGCGCCGAGGTGAGCAGGACCTCCGCGACCGGCGGCAGGGTCGGATCGGGGCGGCGCCACCCGTAGAGGGCGGCGGTGAACACGCTCAGCACGATCGTCACGGCGAGCGCCCGGGTCCGCCGCTGGATGACCAGGGTGTAGAGAGCGGCCACCCCGGCGTAGGCCGCCGTGTCGGTGATCGCGGCGATCGGCATCAGGAAGAGCGCCACGGCGAACGGGTGATGACGCCGCCACCAGAGCGCGAGCGAGCCGGCGCAGCCGAGCAGGAGCACCCAGAAGGTCTCCTCGCCGTGGATCCGGCCGGTCGACTCGGCCTCGCCGGCGAGCAGCATCGCGCAGAAGCAGGAGATCAGGATGGCGGCGACGTCGACCGCCCGGTCCTTGGCGTTGGGCTCCGTGGCGATGGGGTCCTTGGCGTTGGGCTCCTTGGCGTCTCTCATCGGCGGACCAGGGGACGCCAGAACTGCTTGTCGCCGTCGTCGCGGACCGTGTATCCCAGTTTCTGCAGCGTCTCGCGCAGCTCACCGGCCTCGGTGCCGGCTTTCTTGCGCAGCGCGACGGCACGCGCCGACAGCACCGCCTCGGCCTCGATCGGCAGACGGCCGGACTCCGGCTCCCACCGGGAGTAGAGCTCGCCGAACGGGTCGGTGTCGTGCCACGGGTAACCATGGTCGCGGAACGCCTGCCCCATCGCGGCCTTGCTCGCGCCGGGCTCGCCGTGGAACATCCGCCGCGAGTCGGGGTCGAGCATGATCAGCAGGTCACGCTCCGGGTAGAGCGCGCCGATGTCGATGCGCGCGAAGGTGCGCCGGTCGCCCGCGGTCAGCAGCTCGACCACGTCGTCGGCGACCGTGATCCGGGTGACGCGCCGCAGGATCTCGGCGGTGACCAGCAGCCCGAGGACGCCGAAGATCACCGCCTGCACGGCGAGCTGCCAGCCGCCGCCGACGCCGGCAACAGCTTTCACCACGAAGCCGAACGGCAGGGCGATCCCGAGGCCCACCAGCCATCGGGCGAGAGGCGGCAGGACCAGGGCGAGCAGAACGCCGACCGTCACCGGGCCGAGCACGATCAGTGCCCGGTCGAGCCGGGAGAGGCTGAGGACGGTCGGTTCGCTGCTCACGAGATAGACGCTAAGCCCTGCGGAAAGGCCGGGCCAGACGACCAAAGTCGGCCGTCCGCGACTTTGGTCTATCCCGAGCCGACCCCGCCCGGATCCGGCACCGCCAGCGCGATCGTCAGCGCCAGCACCCACTCCGGCTCCTTCAACCGGTCGCCGTAGAGCTCCCGCAGCCGCGCCATGCGATACCGCACCGTCTGCGGGTGCACGAACAGCTCCGCCGCCACGTCCTCGCGCCGGCCGTGGTGCAGCAGCCAGCTGCGCAGCGTCTCCAGCAGTTTCGCCGCGGCCGCGCCCTTCTCCCCCGCCAGCGGCGCCAGCGCGCGGGCCCGCAGGTCGGCGAGCGCACCCTGGTCAGCGGTCACCACCACGCTGGCCAGGTGATCCTCGGTGTCGAGCACGCCCGGGGCACTGCTGCGGCAGAGCTCGTGCACCCGGATCACCCGGGCCACCGAGGTCTGCGCCTCCAGCCACGGGCGGGCCGGCCCGATGGTCGCGCTGTGCCCGGTCAGCAGCCGGAACAGCGTCGGCCGGGACGCGCCCTGCGGGTCGGGGACCAGCAGCACCGTCATCCCGGGCACCTCCGGCACCGCGTCGGCGAGCTGAAGCGTCCGCCGATCCAGAAGGTCTATCACCCAGCGCGCCGCGCGCTCCGGCAGCATGATCGCGGTGAGCGTCTGCGGCGGCGTCCACTCGGCCTGCTCGGCGCGCGTCTGCAGGACGTGCGCCGGCTCGCCGGCCACCAGGGCCTGTGCCAGCTCCTGGAGGTGCCGCAGCCGGATCCGCCCGGTCGCGGCCAGCTCGTCGGCGTGCCCGGCCACGCTCGCCGCGGAGAGCTCGTCGATGTAGGCGAAGACCAGCTCGGCGAAGTCGGCGATGGTCGAGGCCGGCTGCCCGGTGCCGACACTGATCGCGGCCAGCTCACGCCAGGAGACCCGCGCGCCAACCCGATAGGCCGCCAGCAGGGCGTCCAGGCTGCGGCCCGATCGGGCCTCACCCCTTCCCAATGCGTACGCCCCGTCGAGCGCCGATTGCAGCGGAGTTCCCGGATCGGCCCCGGGACGCGACACGAGCTTGAAGAATGTGCCGAGGGCCGCCTGCACGGCCCGCTCGATCTTGTGCCCGAGTTCGCCGGCGAACGCCTCGGCGTACGCCGGCACCTCCATGGTGATGGCCGCGATCGTCTGCACTGCCACTTCGGGCAGCCCGTGCAGCAGCGGAGCGACGACTTCCTCGGGAAGCCGGTAGGACCGCACGTCGCGTAATGGCTCTCGCACACGAGCTCCTCTCGTTTACAGTCCGACCCTTGTTCCCGTCGAACAATTATGCGGCCTCGGATTCACTTCCCCAGGTCATGCTTTCGCCCGGCCGAGCCAGCAGTCTTGTACACGTGCCAGTTACACAGACATTGCGCAACGGAGCGTGGCGTGTCGTCGAGCTGATCACCACACCGGTGGTGCCTGCTGATTACCTCGACGTCATCGCGCCGCTCCGCAATCCCAACGTCCTGCGCGCCCGGATCGAGGCGGTTCGCCCGGAGACGGAGAACTCCGTCACGCTCGAACTGCGCCCAGGTCGCAACTGGCAGCCGCACCAGCCCGGACAATACGTCCGCCTCGGCGTGGACGTCGACGGCGTGCGGCTCTGGCGTGCGTACTCGGTGAGCAGCGCGGCCGGCCGTGCCGACGGCAAGTTCACGGTGACGGTCAACGCCGTCCAGGACGGTGTCGTCAGCTCGTACCTTCTCCGGAACGCCCGGCGCGGGATGCTTCTCGCGCTCGACCTGCCGGCCGGCGACTTCCTGCTGCCGGGACAGCGGCCGGCCAAGGCCCTCTTCCTGACCGCGGGCAGCGGCATCACCCCGGTCATGGGGATGCTGCGCAGCGCGATCCACGAGCTTCCCGACGTGGTGGTGGTCCACTCCGCGCGTACCGAAGAGGATGTTGTCTTCGGGCGTGAGCTGCGCGAGCTGAGCGAGCAGGGCAAGATCCGCCTGATCGAGCGGCACACCCGCGCCGACGGCCGGATCAAGGCGGCTGACCTGGCCGACCTGGTGCCCGACCTGTTCGAGCGGGAGACCTGGGCCTGCGGCCCGGGCGAGATGCTCGACGCGCTCACCGAGCACTGGACGGACGCGGGCGCCGAGGAGCTGCTGCACGTCGAGCGCTTCCGGCCGACCGTGCTGGTGGCCGGCGACGGTGGCACTGTCGCCTTCGAACGTTCCGGGACGGTCGCCGACGCTCCCGGCGGTGTCTCGATCCTCGACGCCGGCGAGTCCGCCGGCCAGCTGATGCAGTCCGGCTGCCGGATGGGCATCTGCTTCAAGTGTGTGCTGCCGCTGCGCGAGGGCATCGTCCGCGACATGCGCGACGGATCGTTGACCACCGCGACCGAGCTCGACGAACCCATCCTCATCCAGACGTGTATCTCGGCCGCCGCCGGGCCGTGCCGTCTGGACGCCTGACATTCAGCTCCGCCTCCCTGAGAAACAGAGGAACGCCGTGACCACTTTGCAGCGCAAGGACGTCAACCCGATCGCCCACCTCACCCCTGAGGACATCGAGGCGATCGGCGTCGAGCTCGACGCCATCCGCGACGAGTTCATCGCCAAGCGCGGCGAGAAGGACGCCGCCTACATCCGGCGCGTCATCAAGGTCCAGCGGCAGATCGAGGTCGGCAGCCGCGCGGTGCTGCTCTTCTCGCTGTTCCCGCCGGCCTGGATCGTCGGCACCCTGGGCCTGACCATCTCCAAGATCCTGGAGAACATGGAGATCGGCCACAACATCCTGCATGGCCAGTACGACTTCATGCGTGACTCGAAGATCCACTCGACCACCTGGGAGTGGGACTCGGCGTCGCCGGCCGAGCAGTGGAAGCACTCGCACAACGAGCTGCACCACAAGTACACGAACGTGATCGGCCGCGACAACGACCTCGGTTACGGCATCATGCGCGTCGACGAGCAGCAGCGGTGGACGCCGGCGCACCTCGGCCAGCCGCTCTACAACTTCGTCAACGCCATCTTCTTCGAGTACGGCATCGCCGCGTACGACCTGGAGCTCGGCCGCAACCTGGCGACCAAGAAGCGGCGCAACAACCCGGCGTTCCGGGCACGCCTCGCCCAGGTCGGCCGCAAGATCCGCAAGCAGGCGGCGAAGGACTACCTGGTCCACCCGCTGCTCTCGGTGCCGATCGGCCTGGCCTTCGGCAACCCGTTCGGCGCGCTGCTGGGCACGCTGAGCGCGAACGTGGTGGCGAACATCGCCCGCAACCTGTGGACCCACTCGGTCATCATGTGCGGCCACTTCCCGAACGGCGTCGAGACCTTCGAGCGCACCTCGATCACCGGCGAGACCCGCGGCGAGTGGTACCTGCGTCAGATGCTCGGCTCGGCCAACATCTCCGGCAGCAAGCTGATGCACATCATGACCGGCAACCTGTCGCACCAGATCGAGCACCACCTCTTCCCCGACCTGCCGGCCAGCCGGTACGCGGAGATCGCGCCGAAGGTGCGGGCGCTCTTCGAGAAGTACGAGCTGAACTACGTCACCGGCCCGCTGCCCATGCAGGTCGCGTCGGCTTGGGCCAAGGTCATCCGCCTGGCCCTGCCGAACCGCAAGCCGGCCAACGACATCGACCACTCGGTCCCGCCGCGCCGCGAGCCGGCCGTCGTCTGATCACTGTCGCCGCCGGCTTGAAAAAGCCGGTCACCGACGCCGCCGGCTTGCGAAAGCCGGCGGCGTCAGCGCAGGTAGTCGAGCTGCCGGAACGACGCCCGATAACCGTCGACCAGCCGGCCGGCGATCTCGGCGGATCCGACCAGCGGGTGAGCGGCCATCGCCCGGATCGCGGCGGCCCGGGAGCCGGTGGTGACCGCTTCCAGTACCCCGCGCTCGGCGGTCTTGACCGCCTGGACCAGGCCCACCGCGTGATCCGGCAGCGGTGAGACCTTCTCCGCCACCGCGCCACCCGCGTCGATCGTGCACGGAACCTCGATGACGGCCGCGTCGTCGAGGACGTCGAGGGTGCCGCGATTGCGCACGTTCAGAATGAGCCGGGCCGGTTCGTCCCGGGCGAGGGCCCGCATCACCGACAGCGCGACCCCCTCGTAACCGGCCGGCCGTGACTCGTCGTGCTCGCGCTCACCGGCACCGGCGAGTTCCCGGTTCTCCGCCATGTACGTCGCCTCCCGCTCCCGCCACGCGCCGAGCCAGGCGTCGAGCGGGTCATCGGTGGCGGCCAGCGACGCGTAACAGCGGTGCTGCTGGTCGAGCAGGAACTCCCCGCGGGTCTGCGGCGCGTCCCGGACCGCGGCGAGCGTGCCGGCCGCGTCGTAGTAGTAGTGCAGGTATTCGTTCGGAATCGCGCCCAGCTCACGCAGGTGGTCGACGCCGAAGAGGCGGCCCTCCTCCAGTGACTGCAGCTTCGTCGTATCGGCCAGCAGACCGGGAAGCAGATCGACCCCGACGCCGTAGAGCCAGCCGAGGTGGTTGAGCCCCGCGTAATCCACCCGGGTCGTCGCCGGATCGGCGCCGATCGCCCGCAGCACCCGGTCGACCATCCCGGACGGTGAATCGCAGATCCCGATCACCCGGTCGCCGAGCTCGGCCGTCATCGCCTCGGTGACCAGGCCGGCCGGGTTGGTGAAGTTGATCGTCCAGGCCTCCGGGGCCAGCCGGGCGATCCGTGAGGCGACGTGGTGCGCCACCGGGACCGTCCGCAGGCCGTACGAAATGCCGCCGGCACCCACCGTCTCCTGGCCGAGCACGCCGGCGTCGAGGGCGACCCGCTCATCGAGGACCCGGCCGGACAGGCCGCCCACCCGGATCGCGCAGAAGACGAAGGACGCCCCGGTCACCGCGGTGTCCAGGTCGGTGGTGGTGACCACGGCGGGCGCGTCGGGCACGTCCCGGGCCAGGGCGGCGAGCACCCGGCCGATCCCGTCGAGGCGTGCCGCGTCGACGTCGTGCAGCGCCACCTCGGTGATCCCGGTGTGCCGGTGATCAGCGAGAAGCGCGCGGTAGACCAGCGGCACCCGGAAACCGCCGCCACCCAGAATCGTCAGTCGCATGGAGACCTCAGTGCTCGGCCCGGGCGTCGGAGAGCCGGGCGATGGTCGCGGTGGCCCGGTGCACGGCGTCACGCCGGCCGGGCGGGATCACGTCGTCGAGGAACCCGAACCGGCGGGCCAGCTCGGCCTCGGCGGAGTCGTCGTGGCCACGAGAACCGGCAGCGCGCACACCCGCCCACCAGTCGGCGATGTCGCCCCAGCCGGGCGCGGAGAGCGACCCGCCGAAGTGCTGCACGGACAGCGCCGCCACCAGGTTGGCGAAGGCCAGCCGGTCGGCGAGCGGCCAGCCGCCGAGCGTGCCGGTGATGAACCCGGCGGTGAACACGTCGCCGGCGCCGGTCGGGTCGAGCGCCTCCACCGGCACGGCCGGGACGGAGGCCACCTCGCCGGTGGTCGCGTCGGTCGCGATCGCGCCGTCACCGCCGCAGGTCACGACCACGACCGGGGCGAGGCCGGAGAGTTTGTCGAGCGCCTGCCGGGGCTCGTCGGTCCGCGTGTACCGCATCGCCTCCACCGAGTTCGGCAGGAAGGCGTGGCAGTCGGTCAGCGTGGCGAGGACGTCCGGCGACCACTCCTCGGTCTCGTCCCACCCGACGTCGGCGAAGACGAGCATGCCCTCGGCCTTGGCCCGGTGCACCCAGCCCATGCCGGAGCCGGCCAGGCTGACGGCCGCGCTGCGGGCCGCCGGAAGGCCGTTGACCAGCCCGTCGGGCTCGGTCGGCAGCGGATGACCGTGGGTGATCATGCTGCGGTCCCGGTCGTAGGCGACCGAGACGGTGACCGGCGAGTGCCAGTCGCTCACGCGTTTCGACGCGGAGAGGTCGATGCCCTCCTGGCGGCTGAGCACCTGGTGGCAGAACTCGCCGTACGCGTCGGTGCTCAGCGCCGTGCCGAGCCCCGTGTGCAGGCCGAGCCGGCTCGCGGCGACGGCCAGGTTGGCCACCCCGCCGGGGCACGAGCCCATCCCCGGCGCCCACACCTCGGTGCCGGGCCCGGGCAGCTCACGGAGGCCGGTGAAGATGACGTCGAGGTACACCACCCCCGGCACGAACAGGTCGAGCTGTCCAGGCATCGTCCGATCTTACCCCCGCACCCATCGGCCAAGTATCAATTGATCATCGCGGGCGGCGCAGGTCACCATGGGCGGCACGCAGCGTGTCCACCACCCGATCGGCACCCGCCGGGCGGACCGCGTCGAGCGCCGCCCACGCCTCGTCGAGAGCCCGGGTGAGCTCGCTGATCCGGCCGGCGTGCTGACGGCGGACGTCCTCGCGGACCCGCTCGATCCGTTGCAGCCAGCCCTCCTCCACCCGCGAGGGCGCCGCGTGGATCGGCGCGACCTGTCGCGGGACGGGCGGCGGGGCGGGTGGCGCCCCGGCCGGCGGCTTGTCGCCCACCAGATCGCTGACCGGCACGATGGCGGCGATCGGCCGTCCACCGTCGACCACCACCGTCACCTGGCCGGTGACCCCGGTGACGCGAACGAGTTGCTGGAACCGCAGGCGCGCCTCGGCGACGGTGAGCTCGATGCGGCGACGGATCGGTACGGCTGGTTCTCCCATGCCGCGATGATGCCGCCTGCCTATGACAATTTTCGGCGGCGGCAAACCGGACGGTCCGTTATGGTCGCCCGCATGGATCACCCAGGACCGGTCACACCGGCAGATGTACGCACAGCCGTCGCCCTCGCCGTGGACACCCTCACCGCGGCAGCAGACGATGACCACGACTGGCAGATCCCGGCCAGCGGCCTCACCTGGACCTGCTGGGAGACGGTCGAGCACATCGCCGACGACCTCTTCTCGTACGCCGGCCAGCTCGCCACGGCCACCCCGCCGATGACCTCGTACGTCTCCTGGGGCTGGAAACACCGCGACGGCGGCCCGGCGCTCACCGTCTACGCCGACCCGGACGGCGGCGTGACCGGCCTCCTGCAGGTGCTTGACTCCTGCGGCGGGCTGCTCGCCGCGACGGCACAGGTCACGCCGGCGGACCGGCGCGCCTACCACCCGATGGGCATGGCCGACGCCGAGGGTTTCGCCGCGATGGGCCTGGTCGAGACGCTCGTCCATGTGCACGACGTGGCGGCCGCCCTCGGGCTCGCATGGAACCCGCCGGCCGATCTCTGCGACCGGGTGCTGTGGCGGCTCTTCCCGGACGCGCCGCTGGACACCGAGCGCTGGCCGACGCTGCTCTGGGCGACCGGCCGCGGCGAGCTGCCCGGCCACCCGCTGCTGTCCCAGTGGCGCTGGGACGCCAATCCCCGTCAGGCCGCCGCCCGGTAAGAACCGAGCAGCCGCATCACCTTCTCGGCGCCGTCGGTCAGCAGCGCCAGGTCCACATCCGTGAAGATCCGCCGGCGGCTGTCGATCACGCAGTGCGCCCCGATCACCTGCCCGCCCTCACCCAGCAGCGGTACGCCGAGATAGCTGCGCAGCCCGGTCATCTCCAGGAACGGGTTCCCGGCGTGCCGCGGGTCGTCCCGGCCGTCGATCACGCAGTAGGGCTCGCCGGCGAGCACGGTGTGCGTACACATCGCCCACTCCGCCGGCGTGCCCTGCGCCTGCTGCACCCAGCCCGAGACACCGTGTCCTCCGATGATCATCTGGGACGTGTCCAGCACGATCGAGACCAGCGACACCGGCGCTTCGAGCAGCGTCGCGCTGCGCTTGGCCACCTCGTCTAGGCTGGTACGCAGATCCGGGTCGAGCAGGTCGTACCCGGCGATCTCCCGCATCCGCTCCGGGGTGCCGAGCCGGTCGAACAGTTCGGTGTGCACGTCAGCTCCTGACTGTCGTCTGTGCGGCGGCGAGCTCGGTGTACGCGGTGAGCCGGATCTGGAGGGCGAGCGCACAGAGCCGGGTCGTCGGGTCGGCGGCCGCCATCACCGGCAGGAGACGATCGAGCGAGGAGCCGGAACCGGCGGCCCGGACCAGCTGTTCCCAGATCACCGGCCCGTTCGAACGGTGCACCCGGAGCACGGCGTCCCGCGCGTCCTCGACGGTGGGCCGGGTGAGCCCGTACACCTCGGCGTCCAGCGAAAGCACAGTCATCCACGGCTCCGGTTCGGCTAGGGGACATCAGCGAAGGGAGCATCGGCGGCCGATCCGCCGAACCGAGAGATATCTAGTGCCGGAACCCGCCGACCAGGTTGGTGAGGTCGCCGGCGAGCCGGGTCAGGTCGGCGGCGGCCTGCTGGGTGGCCCGCGCGCCGTCGGCGGTCGCGTTCGCCACCTCGGCAACCCCGGAGACGGTACGCGCGACGTCCCCGCTGCTCGTGGCCGCGTCCGCGACCGAGCGGCTCATCTCGCCGGTGGTGGCGGTCTGCTCCTCCACGGCCGAGGCGATCGTGGTGGTGTAGTCGCCGATCCGCTCGATCACGGAGGTGATCTCACCGATCGCGGTGGCCGCCGAGTTGCTGGACTCCTGGATCGCGCCGATCCGCTGGGTGATCTCCTCGGTCGCCTTGGCGGTCTGCTGGGCGAGCTCCTTGACCTCGCCGGCCACCACGGCGAAGCCTTTGCCCAGCTCACCGGCGCGGGCCGCCTCGATGGTCGCGTTCAGAGCGAGCAGGTTGGTCTGCTCGGCGATGCTGGTGATCAGCCGGACCACGTCGCCGATCTCGGCGCTCGCCGCACCCAGCTCGGCGACCTGGTTGTTGGTGCGTTCGGCGACGGCCATGCCCTCCTGGGCGACCCGGGCCGCCTGGGAGGCGTTGGAGGCGATCTCGGCGATCGAGGCGCTCATCTCCTCGGCGCCGGCCGCGATCGACTGGACGCCGGTGTTCACCTCTTCGCTGGCGGTGCTGGCCGAGCCGGCCTTCGCGGCCACGTCGGAGGCGCCGCTCTGCAGTTGAGCGCTGACCACCGACAGTTCCTCGGAGGCACCGGCCAGGGTGGCCGCGGATCCGCCGATGGTGTTGACGGTGTCCCGGAGCCGCAGGATCGCGGCGTCCAGCGCGCGGCCCATCCGGCCCGGCTCGTCGTGCGAGGTCAGGCCGCTGCTGCGGGTCAGGTCGCCGTCGGCGAGGCCTTCGCAGACGTCGGTGACCCGGCGCAGCGACCGGACGATGCCGCGGGCCACCACGATGCCCAGGGCGATCGCGACGACGATGCCGAGGACGAGGAGCGTGATCGACTGGAGCCGGCTGGACTCGTAGGCGTCATGGGCCTGCTTGGCGGCCTCCGCGGCGGCGGCCTGCTCCATCGCGTTCATCTCCGCGACGTGTTCCTTGATCTCGGTGACCAGATCCTGCATGTCGCCGTTGCGGACCGCCAGCCACGTGGTCAGGTCGTTCTGCGCCGATGCCGGGAGCAGCTGCTCCTGGGCGATCTTCACGAAGGCCTGCCAGTCCTCCCGCACGTCGGCGATCATGGCGGCCGGCGGGACCGGCCCGGTGGCCTCGTACTCGTCCCAGCTGGCCTCGACCGCTTCGACGTCAGCGGCGTACAGATCCGCGAACTTCTCCTTGGTGGTGGCGTCCCTGTTCATCGCCGAGTTCGTCAGGTCGAGGCGCGCCTGGGTCATGCCGTTCTGCACCTCGCCCAGCGCCGCGACGCCCAGCACGTTGCTGCTGTAGATCGTCTGCGCCGAGTCGCTGGCGCTGGAGAGCGCGCGAAGGCCCAGCACCCCGATGAAGAGTGCGACCACCGCGGCCACGCAGACCGCCACCAGGATCTTGATGTTGACACTGAGGTCCGCCCAGTAGGCCCGCCCCTTGGCCCGGGGCAGCACGGCCGTCGCCGTCATCGCGCTCATGCCTACCCAGTCGGCAACCGTGCCGCAACTACTGAGACCCCACCGGGCCACTACAAGTCCGACATTTAACTCTAAAAGCGATGGGCTCCCGCCGTGGCGAGAGCCCATCCCCCTATTGATGCGCCGGCGTACCCCGGCGGATTCCGACGACCGCCACCAGCGCCCCGGCGAAACAGAGCACCGCCGCGACCAGGGCCGCCACGTGGACCCCATTGATGAACGCTGTTCCGGCGCCTTCGACCACGGCTGCGCGTACCGAAGCTGTCATGTCGGCGGTGACCGGCGCGACTCCCATGCTCACCGCGTCCTTGGCCTCGGAGAGGCCCTGCGCCAGAGGCGCGGGGACTCCCGCGTCGGTGAGCGAGCCGACCAGCGTGGCACCGACCCGGCTGCTGATCAGGGAGATCAGCACCGACGTGCCGAGCGCGCCGCCGACCTGCAGCATGGTGGCCTGAAGGCCGCCGGCGACACCGCCGTCCTTGACCGGCGCGTTCCCGACGATCGCCTCACTCGACGCCGCCATCACCATGCCGACGCCGAGACCGAGGCCGACGAACGACGGCCACATCACGTGATAGCTCGAATCGGTGTCCAGGAAGAGCAGGCCGAGCGAGGCCGCACCCTGCAGGACCATGCCGACCGGCATGGTCAGACGCGGGCCGAACCTGTCGGTGAGCGCCGCGCCGATCGGGGAGGCGACCACCGAGGCGAGGCTGAGCGGCAGGGTGAGCACGCCGGCCATCACCGGTGTGTAACCGCGGACGTTCTGCAGGTACAGCATGATGTAGAAGATCGAGCCGAGCAGCGTGAAGAAGTTGATCGCGGTGATCACCGCGCCGATGGTGAGCGCCGGGCTGCGGAACAACCGCATCGGCAGCAGCGGGTGCTCCTGGCGCGTCTCGAACCATCCGAACACCACGATGATCAGTAGGCCCGCGACGATCGTGCCGATGGTCGATCCGGAGCCCCAGCCCCAGGTCTCGCCCTTGACCACCCCGAAGATCAGGACGAGCAGACCGGCCGCGAGCAGCAGCACACCCGCCACGTCGAACTTGTGCCTGCCGGTCGAATTCTTGCTCTCCGGCAGGACATAGGCGCTGAAGGCCAGGGCGATCACGCCGATCGGCGCGTTGATGTAGAAGACCGATTCCCAGCTGACGTTCTGCACGAGCAGACCGCCGACGATCGGGCCGAGCGCGGTCGAGACCGACGAGACCATCGCCCAGATGCCGACCGCCATGCCGAACTTCTTCGGCGGGAAGACCGCACGCAGCGTACCGAGCGTGTTCGGCATGAGCAGCGCGCCGAAGAATCCCTGCAACGCGCGGAAGGCGATGACACCCTCGATCGACCCCGCGAGACCGATCGCGACCGACGCCACGGTGAAGCCCGCGACACCGATCAGGTAGTAACGCCGCCGACCGAATCGGTCACCCAGCTTGCCGCCGAGAATCAGCGCCGCGGCCAGCGCCAGCAGATAAGAGTTCGTGACCCACTGCAGCTCAGCAGTGCTTGCGCCGAGATCACGGCCGATCTCCGGGTTGGCGATCGACACAACACTGCCGTCGAGTCCGACCATGAAAAGACCGAAAGCGACCGCGATCAGCGACAGCCAGGGATTACCGCGGCGGCCTGCGGCCACCGGCGGTTGGGATGCGGACATGGTGGTGCTCCATCTTCAAACCATTTGATACGGAAATAGCTCAGCGCCCGCCGTCACGAATAAGTCGCGACACTTCAGCCAGCAATGGCATCGCGACACCCACCGCGACCCGCTGTTCCTCGCTCAGTTGTTCCAGAGCGGCCGACAGATAGCCGGCGAAGTGCCCCTGCACCGCATCCATCCGATGCCGGGCCTCTTCGGTGGCGTGCAGCCGCACCACCCGCCGGTCCCGCTCGTCGGGCTCCCGGCGCAGCAGGTTGTCGTTCACCATCGCGGTGACCAGGGCGCTGGCGTTGTTCGGCCGCAGCTGGAGCTCGTCGGCGAGCTCGCGAACCGTGATGCCAGGACGTTCCCGGACCTGCCAGAGCGCACTGAGCTGCAACTCCGGCGGTTTCGGGTGGGTGAAGTCGGACTGAAGACGGCGTTCAAGATTGCGGTGCAACTGGTGTGCCAGGTGCATCAACTGAACGGCCGTCTCGGTCATGAAGCCATTATTAGGTATGACGGCATACCTATTTCAAGCTCATGGGTGGCGCGTCACTTTCCCTTACGCAAGACACCGCCACTGTGATCAACAGACCACCGCCGACCGCCGGCGCGGGCGTGATCGGCTGATCGGCGGGAACCGCCGGCGTGATCGGCTGGCCGGCGGGGACCGCCGGTGTCGGTGTGGTCGGCGCAGGCGGAGACCGCGGGCGTGATCGGCAGCCGGCGCAGGAACGGCGCGAACGGATCGCCGAACGTGCGCGCCGCCGTATTGAGCAGCAGCGCCGTCGCGACCATGCCGATCGCGGGCATCCCGATCAGCAGCGCGATAACCGAGCCGGTCAGCCCCGCCCACACCATCACGCGCAGGCCGACGTCCACGACCGGAATGCCGCTGGGCCGCTGCCGGGTCCAGATCGGCAGAAACGACGTAGCGAGCGCCAGCCCGATCGCACCGAGCACCGCCGCAACCGAGAGAAAGGCGTGCGACCAGTGGTAATGCCGGCCGGCCGCATAGGCCCCGGAAAGCACGCAACCGAACCAGACCTTGCCCAGCGCCCAGCGCCCGACGCGGACAAGCGGATCCTCGGAGTTCGTCGCCATCGCCAGCCCCCACCGAGCCGAAGTCTCCGCCCGAAAGCCTACCGGCCACCCCACCACCCACGGCAGGCCAAAACGGAGACCGGCGTGCCTTTAGGCCGGGCGAGCAGCCAGCAAAAGAGGGCAGCAGCCGGCAGGAAGGGAAGCCAGCCACGGGACGGCAGCCGGCCGGGCGCCGGGGGCCGGGGGCCGGGCGCCGGGGGGCCGGGCGCCGGGAGGACAGCGGCGGGAGGCAGCGGCGGCAGGGAGGGCCGCCGGCCGGGCGCTCTAGAGCGTGTCGATTTCGGGTTCGATGTGCACCCGAAATCGACACGCTGAAGACCCGGCGCGCAGATCTTGGAACCACCGCGGCGAGCCGTAGCTCAGATATGTCATGAGGGCCCGATGACATGCCTGGACTACGGCTCAGGTCGACGAGCCGTAGTCCAGACACCTCATCCGGGTCCGATGACCTATCTGAGCTACGGCTCGCCCGCAAGAGCTCGCCACCGGGCAGCGATACCGGCCAATCCGGAGCCGGCCAGCGCTTGCGGTCGATAACAGGGCTCAAACGCGACCACGAGCACCAGCCGCTCAGCCCTGGTGCGCAAGCCCGGCGGCGGCTGTCACTCACGGCTGCCAGCTGTCACGTATGGCGACCGTGACGTGCAGCCGCCTCGGCTTGGCTGTCACCCACGGCTGCCGGCTGTCACGTGTGGCGACCGTGACGTGCAGCCGCCTCGGCATGGCTGTCACGCACGGCTGCCGGCTGTCACGTGTGGCGACCGTGACGTGCAGCCGCCTCGGCATGGCTGTCACGCATGACTGCCAACTGTCGGGTGTGGCGGCCGTGAGTGACGAAACGGCGGAGCGCCCTCATGAGGCCGATCGGCCAGGACTCACTTCTCGGCCAGCCGCTCACGGAAGACGTCACGGACCTGCTCCCGGCGATCCAGGATCGCGAAGACCACCCGGTCGAACCATGGCGCCTCGCGCAACGCACCGGCGAAGACCTCCGCCACCAGCGCCGGATCGTTGCCGAACACGCCGCACCCCCACGCACCCAGCACCAGCTCCCGATGCCCGTGAGCGGCAGCCACCCGCAGGATCCACGCGGCCCGGCGGGCCAGCACGCCGGGAACCTCCGGGAGCAGATCCGGCCGATCGCGGACGATGGCGGTCCGGTTCGGCGCGGCCGCGGTGACGAAGGAGACCGGGTACGCCTCCGGCAGCAGCGAACCCCGGTCGTCCCGGAACACCGGCACCCGCGGCGAATAGATCACCCGATCGCTGTAGAGCGGCCCCCGGTGCTGCCGGTGATGGACGTAGAACTCCTCGGCCGCGAGCAGGCTCGGATAGAGCGCCGAGCTGCGCGCCAGACTCTCCTCCTGGGCCTGCGCCCCGTTGATGAAACCGCCGCCCGGCTTGGTGGCCGACGCGAAGTTCAGGCAGAGCGGGTCGTCGAGCCGCGCCGCCGCGGCCAGCGTGGACTCTCCGGTGATCTCGATCGCCGGAGGACCGCCCACAGCGACCGGCAGGGGAAGGTCGTCGCCGGGCAGGTACAGCCGGGTGCCACGAATGGCCCTCTCGATCTCGTCGGAGATGTCGGCGCCGCCCAGGCGACCGTCCTGCACGATGGCGAGAGTCTCGGCCGCCATGGCTCGCAACGTGTCACGCATATCCGGAAGTCTGCCATCCGACCACCAGATATGGAGATCTTCACATGCATCTTAGTCTAGTAAGTCCGTAGGATTTATGGGTAAACTTCCCCGCATGAGCGCCGTACCCCTGACCATCTCCGGCGTCGGCAAGGACTTCACCGCGAGTGGCCGCCGGCACGCCGTTCTGGCCGATGTGGATCTCGACGTCGCCGCCGGCGAGGTGGTGGCGCTGCTCGGCCCGTCCGGTTGCGGCAAATCGACGCTGCTGCGCCTGGCCGGCGGCCTGGACACGCCGAGCGCGGGAACGGTGCTCGTCGACGGCAGCCCGGTCCGCGGCTTCGAGCCCCGATGCGCCGTCGTCTTCCAGGAGCCACGGCTTCTTCCCTGGCGGACCATCGAGCGCAACGTCGCGTACGGACTCCCGCGCGGAACCACCGGTGAGCGTGCGCGTACCGAAGTGGCGCATTGGCTCTCGGTCGTCGGCCTTGCCGACTTCGCCCGGCATCGCCCCCGGCAGGTCTCCGGCGGCATGGCGCAACGCGCCGCCCTGGCCCGCGCCCTCGCCCGGCGTCCCGGTGTGCTGTTGCTCGACGAGCCGTTCGCGGCGCTCGACGCCCTGACCCGGCTGCGCATGCAGGACCTGCTCGCCGAGGTCCAGCGCGAGGCCGGCACCACCGTGCTGCTGGTCACCCACGACGTGGACGAGGCCCTGCACCTGGCCGACCGTGTGGTCCTTCTGGGAGCTTCCGCTCCCGGCAAGCCCGCTTCGGTACGCCTGATCCAGCCCGTGCCCGGCGACCGCCCCCGCGACCGCGGCGACGCCGAGCTCGCCGCCCTGCGCGTGACGCTCCTTGCCGAACTCGGCGTGCAAACCCCCGTTTCCCCCGTGAAAAAGGAATCCCTGATATGAGGATCTACCGCGTTCTTGCCGCCGCGGCGGTAGCCACCGCCCTGCTGGCCGGCTGTGTCCAGGGTGAGGACACACCCGTCGCCGGCAGCGCCGGCGACGCCACCACGCTGCGGCTCGACTACGCCTACTACAACCCGGCCAGCCTGGTGCTGCGCGAGCAGAAGTGGCTGGAGACCGAGCTCGCCGCCAAGAACGTCACGGTCAGCTGGCAGCTCTCGGCCGGCAGCAACAAGGCGAACGAGGCGCTGCGCGCGGACGCCGTCGACATCGGCTCCACGGCCGGCGCGGCGGCCCTCGTGGCCCGCGCGAACGGTTCGCCGATCAAGACGATCAGCGTGTTCAGCCAGCCGGAGTGGGCCGCGATCGTCGTACCCAAGACCTCGGCGATCACGAACGTCGCCGGGCTCAAGGGCAAGAAGGTGGCGGCCACCAAGGGCACCGACCCGTACTTCTTCCTGCTGCAGGCCCTCGACGAGGCCGGGCTCAAGCCCAGCGACGTGGTCGTCACGAACCTGCAGCACGCGGACGGCAAGGCCGCTCTGGAACGCGGCGACGTGGACGCGTGGGCCGGGCTCGACCCGCTGATGGCCACGTCCGAACTGGACGCCGGCTCGAAGCTGATCTACCGCAACGTCGCCTTCAACTCGTACGGCGTCCTCAACGCCCGGGAGGCCTTCCTCACCGAGAACCCGGAGCTCGCGCAGTCCGTGGTGAACGCGTACGAGAAGGCCCGTCAGTGGATCAAGGACAACCCGGACGAGGCCACGGCACTGTACGCCCGGGAAGCCAAGATCTCGGAGCAGGTCGCGAAGACGGTGCTCACCACACGTACCGGCCTCGACATCGACCCGGTCCCCGGCGCCGCGCAGCGCGCCGTCTTCGAGAAGATCCTGCCGGTCCTGGTCGCGGACGCCAACGTGAAGACCGAGGAGTCGGCCAAGACCGCGATCGACACCCTCTTCGAGCCCAAGTACGCCACCGCCCGGAGCGTTTCGTGACCCTGCTCCACCCGAAAACCGATGCGGCCGGCCAGCGCTCTCCGCGCGCCGGCCGCTCGGCCCTGTCTTCCCTGCCGGCGCTGTCCGGCCGGTCGCTCCTCGGCCTGCTGCTTCCGCTGCTGCTGCTCGCGGGCTGGCAGCTGGCGGCGTCGGCCGGGATCTACTCCACGGCGCAGCTGCCGCCGCCGAGCGAGGTCCTGTCGGCCCTGACCGAGCTGATCCGGCGCGGCGAACTCTGGCACCACCTGGCGATCAGCACCCAGCGGGTCCTGATCGGTTTCACCGCCGGCTCGGTCCTCGGCCTCGCCCTGGGCGGCCTGGTCGGCCTCTCCCGCACGGCGAGCGCCGCCCTCTCCCCGACGATCCAGGCGATCCGCGCGGTGCCGTCGCTGGCCTGGGTACCGCTGCTGCTGCTCTGGCTGGGCATCGGCGAAACCCCGAAGATCGTGCTGGTGGCGATCGGCGCGTTCTTCCCGGTCTACACGACGGTCTCGGCCGCCCTTGCGCACATCGACCCGCACCTGATCGAGGTGGGCCGCGCGTACGGCCGCTCCGGCCTACCCCTGCTCTCCACGATCCTCTTCCCGGCGGCAACCCCGGCGATCCTGTCCGGATTACGGCTGGGCCTGGCACAGGGCTGGCTCTTCCTGGTGGCCGCCGAACTGATCGCCTCGTCGATGGGCCTGGGCTTCCTCCTGATCGACAGCCAGAACACCGGCCGAACCGACATCATGCTCCTGGCGATAATCCTGCTGGCCCTGCTCGGCAAGCTGAGCGACACGATCCTGGGCCAGGCCGAGAACCGCCTCCTGGCCCACCGCAGGTGATAGTGCCTCGATGTGGATGCGCTGGTGGAACCGAGATCCCCCACGCCGCCCGCCGGCGAGCGCGGCGTCAGGAGGCCAGGCGGAACAGCTCCGCGTGCACCTGGCGGCCGGGCACCTTCAGCGCCCGCAAACCAGCCACCACCGTCCGGGTCAGCGCCGCGTAGAGCAGCAGGTGGACCGCGTGCCAGGCCTCATAGGAGAGACGCCGGCGCGCGGCCCGCACGGAGAGCGCGACCACCAGCACGATCAGCGCGACCGCGATGACGCCGAGCAGCACCGGGAGCTGCCGGGACAGCGACAGGGCGGTCCGCGGGAACGACACCTGGTCATATCTCGCGAACCCCAGGATGACGAAAACCGGGTGCAGCACCGCGAGCCAGAAGATGAGGAAGGCCCAGAGCGCCGCGCGGGCGACCGGGGCAGAGCGACGGCCGATGATCATCCCGGTCTCCCCTGCTGGACTTCCTGCCTACAGGGTGTACCGCGCCCATCACTCTCCGGTTCGGCGGCTTTCGCCGCTCCGCGACAGAACTCGAGATCTCACTGCAACCGGAAACGCTCATCGGTGGCCAGCTCCGCGAGCTTTTGTACGCTGAACGGCAGCTCCGCCAAACCCGGAACCGAATCGTCCGCCTTCAATCCCTGAGCCACGAATACCACGGTTCCGTCCGCGTGCCGATAAGCCGCCCACTGGCTCAGCCGCGGATCCGGCGAATCGGCGACAACACCGACCTGCTCGCCGCCGACCGTGGCCGGCGTACACGTGCCGCCCATTCCCCAGAACGATTTCGCCAGGTCGCACACATCGGCGGGCATCGACGCACCCGAACCGCGCACCTCGGCGAGCAGCCGCCCGGTCCCGCCGCCCTTGGCGATCCACGCGTGCGCCAGATAGGCCGCACCGTCGTCCTCGAAGGTGGCCTGGTGATACCGCGACTCGATGCCGTCCGCGGTGGTGACCTCCGGCTTCGTGTAACCCTTCGGCACCACGGCGAGGATCTCGTCGAGCAGCTTCTCCCCTTTCGTGAAATGGGTTCCGCTGTCGTAGGTCGCGTCCCCGCTGGCTTCCGCCGGCCAGGCCGGTTTGGTCTCGTCCTCGCCGGGCACCGGAAGCCCTCCGGCACCGGGCGACGGCACCGGAGCCGCGGCCTGCAACCCGGCCGGTTCACCCAGCGTGCCCCGCAGCGGCACGATCGCCAGAGCCACCGCGGCCAGCGCGACGGCGGCGCCCGCACCGGACAGGGTGTTACGCCGTCGGGCGGCGCGGCGACCGGCGGCGAGCGCGGTCGCCGACTCCATCGCCGGTGGTTCCTGGCTCACCGTCATCGTGGTTCGCATGGCGGCGCGCAAGTCGTTCTCGTCCACAAGAATCCTCCTCTCACTCAGCGGCGACGGGTGGGGTGACCAGGGCACGCAACGTCACGAGCCCCCGGGAGGCCTGACTCTTGACCGTCCCGGCCGAACAGCCCAGCGCTTCCGCGGTCTCCTCGACGCTCAGGTCCTGCCAGTACCGCAGCACCAGCACGGCACGCTGCCGGTCCGGCACCCGGGCCAGCGCGGCCAGCAGCATCACCCGGTCGTCGGACGGCACGGCAGCCGTCGCCACGTCCGGTTGCGTCTCGTGCGGACGTTCCCGCCGCCACCATCCCCACCTGCCCTCGTCGATGAAGGCCCGGATCAAAACCTTCCGGACGTACGGGTCCAGCGCGTCATGCCGCTGCACCCGGTTCCATCGCAGGTAGAGCTTCGTGAAGGCGGTCTGCACCAGGTCCTCAGCGCGATGCCAGTCGCCGCAGAGCAGATAGGCCGTCGACCGCATGGCCGCCGACCTGGCCGCGAAGTACTCGGCGAACGCCTCGTCGCGGTCGCTCATCCCGTCCCCCATCTCGTCAGTTCGGGCTAAGCACGAGCCGACCGCACCCCGAGGTTGCATCGGTTGTCTATTGAGGTGCGCCCAGATCGTCCAGGGCCTTGGTGGCTCCTCGGTGGACCGGCACCGGGTCGGTGGCGCGGGCGGTGGTCAGGCTGAGTTCCTTGGCGGCGGCGTTGGCCTGTTCGAGCTGGGTCTTGCGGTCGAAGAGGGTCTTGGTCAGGACGCAGGCGACGTCCGGGTCGAAGTCCTCGCGGACCAGCAGGACGTTCGGCACCACGATCGTCTTCACGTCGGCCGGTGTCTTGTAGGTGGCGGCCGGGATCGAGCCCTCCTGGTACACCTCGTTGATCTTCTGCATCTCCGGCAGCAGCGGGGTGATGTCGAGGAACTCGACCTTGTCCGCCGACGTGGTGAGCAGGTCGGTGATGCCCGGCGTGGGCAGGCCGCCGGACCAGAACAGCGCGTCGATCGTGCCGTCCTTCATCCCGTCGACGGTTTTCGTGAGGTCCAGCTTCTGGGCGCTCACGTCGGACTCCGGCGTGAGCCCGGCGGCGGTCAGGATCCGGTTCGCGATCACCTCGGTGCCGGACTTCGGCGAGCCGGTGGAGACTCGCTTGCCCTTCATCCCGGCGACGTCGGTGATGCCGGCGCCCTTGCGGACGATCACCTGCGTGTAGTTGGTGTGGATCCGGGCCAGTGCGGCGACCGGCTGCTTGCTGGTGAAGCTGCCGGTGCCGTTCACCGCGTTCGCGGCCGTGTCGGCCAGGGAGAACGCCACGTCGTAGGTGCCGGCGACCAGCTGCTGGATGTTCTGCACCGAGGCGCCGGTCTCCGAGGCGGTCGCCTGCACGTTGCCGCCCGCGGCGTTGATCTGCTCGGCGTACGCGTTACCGAGCGCGAAGTAGACACCCGTGGCATTGCCGGTCGCGATGCCGATCCGGGTGGACTGGCCGACCTCACAGGTGACGTCACCACCGGTGTCGGTGGCGGCGCTGTCCTGTTTACCGCCACAGGCCGCAGCAGCTGCCACCAGGGCGGCGACCGCGGTGATGCCCACAATCCTTCTCATGAACTCCTCCGAGGAATCGGGTCGGATAAATCGGAAATGCCGGGAGCAGCCTCCGCAATGACCGGATCGCGGCGCCCGAGCGCTGCCAGCACGACGGCCAGCGCCAGCACGCCCACGCCGATGCCCACCGCGACCGGCTCCAGATAGAGCAGCAACAACCCCGCCACAGCGGCCAGCACCCGGGATACCACCCCGGCCGGCCCCACCCCGAGCACCCATCCCCCGGTGGCGACGGCCAGGCCGAAAACCGCGAGCGCCGCCACCGCCGTGGTCCACAGCACCCCCACCACCGACCCGCGGGCCAGCAGATGCTCCCCGTTGTCGGTCAGCACGAACGCGATCGGCGCGAGGAACGCCGGCAGCGCGTACTTCAGCGCCTGCCACATCGTCGGGATCGCGCGGCCGCCGGTGATCGCGCTGGCGCCCACCGCCGCCAGAGCCGTCGGCGGGGTGACCTCGGAGAGCACCGAGTAGTAGAAGACGAACATCGCGGCGGCCGGCGCCGGCACACCCAGCGTCAGCAGCGCCGGCCCGATGATCACCCAGCCGATGATGAAGCTGGCGGTGACCGGCACGGCGAGGCCTAGCAGCGCCAGGGCGAACGCCGCCAGCACCACGGTCAGCCCGAGCACCACTGTCGGGTTGTCGCTGACCGCCTGTGCCGCGTTGACCAGCAGCGACGCCAGCTGGGCGCCGAGGCCGGTCTTCGTGGTGGTCGCCGTGATGATGCCGGCGGCGGCGCAGACCGCGACGACCGGCAGCACACTGCGCACCCCGGCGGCGAGTGCCTCGAACGCCCGGCGCGGGGTGAGCCAGGTCTGCCGGTCCAGGAACGACAGCGCCCCGGCGAGGAGGGTCGCGTAGACCACCGAGCGGGTCGCCGACTCGCCGAGCGCGAGCAGCACCACGATCAGCACGAGCGACGAGAAGTGGTAACCGAAGCGACCGAGCAGCCGCCAGGCGCTCGCCCCCGAATAGGAAAGAGGCCGCACCCCGAACCGCCGCACGTCGATCTCGACAGCGAGCAGAATGCCCAGGTAGTACAGGACCGTCGGGATCATCGCCCAGCCGAGGACGGTCAGGTACGAGACGTTCAGATATTCGGCCACGATGAACGCGGCCGCCCCGAGCGTCGGCGGTGACAGGATCGCGCCGACCCCGGCGGCGGCCAGCATCCCGCCGGCCTGCTCACGGGGGTACCCGGCCTTGCGGAGCATCGGCCAGGTGACCGCTCCGACGCTGACCGCGGTGGCCGTACCCGATCCGGAGACCGTGCCGAGCAGGAAGCCGGCGGCTACCGCGGTGCGCCCCGCCGCGCTGCGTGACCTGCGGAAAGCGGCGACCGACAGATCGACGAAGAAGCGGCTCGCACCGGAGAGGTCGAGCACCGCGCCGTAGATCGTGAACAGCACGATGTAGGTCGCCGCCACGTCCAGCGGCGTGCCGTAGAAGCCACTGCCCGAGTTGTAGAGCGCGTCCACGATCTGCGCGAAGTCGAGTCCGGCATGCGCGACGGGCCAGTGCTGGGGTAGCAGGCCGCCGTAATACGCGTACCCAAGGAAGATCGCGCAGACGACGGGGAGTGCCCACCCGGTGGTCCTGCGGCAGGCCTCGACGACGAGAAGGAGGAGAACGGCGCCGAAGGCGACGTCGACGGGTTCGAGCAGACCCTGCCGGTCGAGGAAGGCGTTGTACCCGCCGGTGAACGGATTCACCGGATAAAGGCAGACGATCAAAGTCAGCCCAGCCAGGACCAGGTCGATCCAGGTGGGGCCACTTCCTCTTTTTTCAAAACCTGATGAGTACGCGAGGAAGACGAGCGGCAGCGTGCCGGCCAGAAAAATGATCAGGTAGAACTGGCTCCCCTGGGCGAGCGGGCGGAACACCTGGGCGAGCACGAGCAGGGCGACACCGAAGGCGACGATCGAGACGAAGGCGCCGATCCGGCCGGTCAGCGCACGGGCGGGCCGTTCCTCCTCGTCGTAATGAACTTCAATAGATCGATCAACGCCCATGAAACGGAGAGTACTATGTCCGTTCCGATCTGTAACGACCGCTAACGACTGATCTCGAACCTCCGCACCGCGCCGGTCAGTTCGTCGGCCATGCCCGCGAGCTCGTGTGCCGCCGCCCGGGAACCCCGCAGCCCGGAGGTGGTCGCCTGCGCGGCGTCGGCCACCTCGCTGATGTTGCGGGCGATCTCCTCGGCGCCGCCGGCCGCCTCGGTGACGCTGCGGCTGATCTCGCCGGCCGTCGCGGTCTGCTCTTCGACAGCGGACGCGATCGTGGTCTGGTAATCGCTGATCCGCACGATCACCTCGGAGATCCGTTCGATCGCGGCAACCGCGCTCGACGTGTCGCCCTGGATCTCCTGGACCCGCTGGCTGATCGTCTCGGTCGCCTTCGCGGTCTCCTGCGCCAGCTCCTTGACCTCACCGGCCACCACGGCGAAGCCCTTGCCCAGCTCACCGGCGCGAGCGGCCTCGATCGTCGCGTTCAGCGCGAGCAGGTTGGTCTGCTCGGCGATCTGGTTGATCACCTTGACGATGTTGCCGATCTCGTTCGACGACTCACCCAGTTTCGCCACGATGCCGCTGGTCTCCTGCGCCACCGTGACGGCCTCGCTGGCGACGCCGGCCGCGTCCGAGGCGTTCGTGGCGATCTCCCGGATCGACACGCCCATCTCCTCGGCGGCCGCGCTCAGCGTGTTCACGTGCCGCGCCACGTCCTCGGCGGCCTGCTGCGCGGCGGCCGCCCGGTCCGACGCCGTCGCCGCCCCGCCGGCCAGGTTGTCGTTTACGGCGTTCAGGTTCCGGGACGAGTCGAGGACGGTCGCGGCGCTCCCGTTGATCACCGTGACGGCGTCCCGCATGCTCGTGGTCGCCTGCCGCAGCGCCACCGCCATCTGCCCCACCTCGTCGCGGCTGTGCACGTCGGCGTCCCGGGTGAGGTCACCGGCGGCGACAGCTTTGAGGACTTCGGTCACCCTGCGTACGGGTCCGACCAGCGCCCGCACCGCGAGCAGTGCCACACCGAGACCGATCAGCAGGCCCAGCACACCGATCACGAGAACCTGGGTGGTCACCGAGCCCTTCGCGTCGGAGACCTCCTGGATGGCGGCGGCCGCCTGCTCGGCGTGCTCGGTCTCCAGCGTGGCGAACTGCTCGTCGACGTCGGTGAAGACCGTCGTCCCCTCGTTCCATCCGGTCCAGAACCCGGGCAGGTTGCTCGTGGACGCGGCCGGCAGCATCACGTCGTCGCGGAGCTGGATGAACTTCTCGTAGTTGGCCCGCAGCTCGGTGTTCAGCTCCGCGTCGGCGGCCAGCGGCGTGTAGTCGTCCCAGGTCGCCGCGACCTCCGCGTCCAGGTCGGCCACCTGCGCGGTGATCTTCTCCCGGTACGCGGCGCCGGACATGAAGTAGTTCAGCGTGAACATCCGGGTCCGCAGCACGTCCTGATGCAGGCTGGCGAGCAGCTGGATCGGTGTCACCCCGTGCTCGTACACGACCTTGGACTTGGTCTCGACGGTCCGCAACCCACCCACGGCGATACCGATGACCGCGGCGCAGGCGATCGCGACGGCCACGACCGAAGTGAGCACTTTGACCGCCATAGGCAGGTCGGCAAGACGCTGCCACGGCGAGCGAGACATGTTCCGGTCCCTTTCCTGGCAGCCACTCCTCCCCACCCCCTGGTTCGGCACCGGCCGGACCTCACTGAGCCCCTGAGGTGACAGCTTTTCCATCGGACGACTTGTACGCTGGAAGGTACTTCGGGAGGTACAAGATGAAAGTCATGACGATCAGTGAGGTCCGGCGTAGTCTCGCCGCCGTGGTCGATGCGGTCATCGACGATGCCGAGGAGACCGTCATCCCCCGCGGCGGAGGGCGAGCAGTCGTCATCGTTTCGCTGGATGAGTGGAACGCCATGAAGGAAACGCTGCGGTTGCTCGGCACTCCGGGCCAGGCCCGCCGCCTGTTGGAGAGCATCGCCCAGGCCGACGCCGGCCTCACCCATGAACACGACCTGACCGACCCCGACACCATGCTCGACAAGACGAACGGCGAGACGAAGGCCGTGGCGTGAGGCTGAGCGTGCGCTTCACCCCGGGCCGGCGGCAGGTGGGCTGCCGCCGGCCGGGCGGTCAGTGCTCGGTGGCGGTGTAGCGGGGCTGGACGTCAACGGCGTCGATCTCCAGGAGCTGGTTGTCGACGGTGGTGAGGCGGGTACGGGAGTCGGCCGGGACGTGCACCGGGGAGCCCGCCGCCAGGGGCAGCAGGTGGAGGGTGACCTCGGCGCTGGGGTGGTAACCCACGTCGGTGAGGTTGACCAGCCAGCGGGAGCCGTCCCAGAAGCGGTCGGTCACGGTGCGGCCGTCGATGCGCAGCTCGCCGATGTCGCCGGCCCAGTCGATGCGCAGCAGCGCGTCGGCGGAGGGTTCGGCGGCCCAGGCCGGCAGGGTCAGGCGGTACACCGCGGCCAGCTCGTCGAAGACATCCGGAGCGGGCGCGGACGGGCGGCCGTCGTGCTTGCCGTAACTGTTCGGGACCGCCGTGGCCGCCGGGCGCACCAGCTCGGCGGTCACCACCGGTGAGACCGGGCCGGACACCGTCACGGACGGGAGCATGTCCCGGTCACGGAACGCGTGGGTGGCCGGGTCGTATACGCGTACCCACGGGGTCTCCGCGGCCTTGACCCGCACCTTGCCGGAAGCGTCCCACTGGAGCTCGTCGGCGGAGAGGAGCAGGCGGCGAGCCGGCTGCTCGACCACCCAGGCCGATCCGGCCGTCCCGGCCGGGAGGACGAGGACGTCGAGAGATCCGAAACGGACAGGGGTGAAGCCCGGCTCGACGATGACGGGCGCCGAGCCGGCGAGCGCGACCTCCGCCGGGATGCCCGCTTCGGCGATCAGCACCAGTGTCGGGACGGATCCGGGCAGCAGGGTGAGCGCGGTCGCGGTGGCCCAGGCGATCGTGGTGTCGCCGACGGCCAGGTTGACCGGCCAGCGGGCGAGGGTGCCGGACGGGATGTCGATGGGCGTCGACGGGAATTCGAGAACCTCGCCGCCGTCCAGCTCGACCCGGAAACGGGCCTGTTCATGAACGGACAGCGGGAAGTGCGGCTGATGCCAGGCGACGAAGAGGAAGCCGGACCGGCCGTCGCTGCGCAGCGCCCAGCGCAGGGTCTCGCCGTCCTCGACGCCGGTGGGGCGGATCGCGGGCAGGCTGGACGGCATCTCGGCGAGCCGGTCGCCGAACGCGGCGAGGAACGCGTGCTGGCGGCGCAGCTCGGCGTGGCTGCCGGCCAGCACACCGGCCTCGCCGATCGGCGCGTGGAAGTCGTATCCGAGGCGCGGGATGTCGTTGGGGTACCCGGTCGCGTGTGATTCCTGCATGCCGTGCTCGCCGGGCGGGTTGGTGCCGCCGGTGTACATGTAGTAGCCCTGCCAGGCCGACCCGTTACCGATCTTGCAGTGCGCGATGGCGGCGACGTCGAGCGCCTCCGGGCGCGGGCGGCGGTGGTACGCGGTCGCCATCCCACCGGCGAGCTCGCAGGTCGCGGCCGGGAAGAGCTCCGACGGGGTACGCGGACCGCCGGACGCCGCCTCGATCGCCTGTGCCCGCCGGACGTCCGCGCCGATGCCCGCGTCGTCCCAGACGTGCGAGAAGAAGTAGTGGTCCCGGAACGTGGGATCCCAGGGCGCGTCGGCGTCGACCCAGAAGCCGTCGCCGTAACCGCCGTACAGCGGCAGCACCTCGGTCTCCGGCAGGTCGGCGCCGCCCCACGCGGTGGCCGTCCAGATCGGCGCGCTCATCCCGGCCTCACGGGCCATCCGCTTGAGCGTGACGAGGTGTTGTGGCTGGTCGTAGAGCTCGTTCTCCAGCTGGATGCCGAGAACGGTGTGCATCTTTCCGTCGAGAGCGGCACCGATCTGACCGAACCATTCACGGACAAGTTCGAGGTACGCCGGGTCGTCGGTGCGATGCCGGACCGGCGCCTGCTGCACCCAGTCCGGGAAGCCGCCGTTGCGGCTCTCGCCGTGCACCCACGGGCCGATCCGCAGCACCACCTCGAGGCCGGTCTCGATCGCCAGGTCGACGAATGCGGCCACGTCCAGGTCGCCTTCGAAGCTCACCTGGTCACGGTGCTCGGCGTGGTGCAGCCAGAAGATGTAGCTGGCCACCACGGTCACGCCGCCGGCCTTCATCTGACGCAGGCGCTCGGCCCAGCGGTGCCGGGGAATCCGGCTGTAGTGCACCTCGCCGGAGACCGGGATCAGCGGCACGCCGTCGCGGGACAGATAGCGATTCGTCAGTGCGAGACCGGGTCGTACGTCCTCGTCGTTGGCCATCCGCGGCCGGCTCAGCGGCGTCGTCCAACCCTGGTGGCGGACGGAGAGCGGCTCTGGCCACCTCGTTGATTCAGTGGTCACGAGAACCCCTCCTCGAAATTTGACTGTAACCGGTCACAGCCCGGCGAGCCCGAACGATACACAGCCTCGACAGCCTAAAAGCAAGGGCTTGACACATGGCCGTAACACCAGCACTGTAACCGGTCACAGGCTCCTTACCGAGACGCTCACCACTCGGACGGACCCGTCAACGGCTTCCCGTTACCGGCCAAGCCGATCAAGGAGGATCGATGAAGACTAAATACGCCCCGCTCATGGCGGCTCTGACCGCAGCGGCTTTGTTCACCGGCACCGCATGCAGCAGCTCCGACTCCGCGGAGGAGGTCAACCCCGACGAGAAGGTCGCGCTGACCTACTGGACCTGGACCCCGAACATGGACAAGGTGGTCGCGGCCTGGAACTCCGCGAACCCCAACATCCAGATCACGGTCAACAAGCAGGACGGCGGCGACCCGGCCGTCACCAAGCTGCTGACCGCGATCAAGGCCGGCAGCGGCGCGCCGGACATCATGCAGGCCGAGTACCAGAAGATCCCCACCCTGGTCTCCTCGGACGCGATCGCCGACATCGCCGGCGAAGTCGGCTCGCTGAAGGACAAGTTCCCGGAGGGTTCCTGGAACGGTGTCACGCTCGGCTCGGAGGCCGTCTACGGCGTCCCGCAGGACTCCGGCCCGCTGATGTTCTTCTACCGCTCGGACGTCTTCGAGAAGAACGGCCTCGCGGCTCCCAAGACCTGGGACGACTACGCGGCAGCCGCCGAGAAGATCCACAAGGCGGACGCGAAGCAGTACATCGGCACCTTCTCCGCCACTGACGCGGGCCTGTTCACCGGCCTCGCCCAGCAGGCCGGCGCCTCCTGGTGGGGTGTGAACGGCGACGCCTGGAGCGTCAACATCAACGACGCCGCCACCCAGAAGGTCGCCTCGTACTGGGGTGGCCTGGTCGAGAAGGGTGTCGTCGACAACAAGCCGATGTACACCCCGGAGTGGAACGCCGCTCTGAACGACGGCACCCAGGTCGGCTGGGTCAGCGCCGTGTGGGCGCCGGGCGTGCTTGAGGGCAGCGCCAAGGACACCAAGGGCAAGTGGAAAGCGGCGCCGATGCCGCAGTGGGACGCCGCCAGCCCGGCGACCGGCAACTGGGGTGGTTCCGCCACGAGCGTGACGACCCAGACCAAGCACAAGGCGCAGGCCGCGAAGTTCATCGCGTGGCTCAACAGCGACCCCGCCGCGTTGAAGCTGCTGGCCACCGACGCCAACATCTACCCGGCCGCGAACGACGCCACCAGCGTCCTGACCACGCCGCCGGCGTTCTTCTCGGACCAGGCGGACTACTACACGATCGCCGCCGAGGCCGCGAAGGCGACGAAGCCGTTCACCTACGGCCCGAACGTCAACGTCGCGTACAGCGCGTTCAACGACGCCTTCGGCAAGGCCGCCGAGTCGAAGAAGGCCGCCGCCTTCACCGAGTCGCTCGCGACCATCCAGCAGACCACCGTCGACGACCTGAAGAACACCGGCTTCAACGTCGCTGGATGAGTCCTCCCGGGCGGGTCTCCGGAGTTTAGAAGGCCCGCCCGGGCCTCATGGAGAAAGGTTCGGCGATGTCGCTGATCATTGATAAGCCTGCCGCCCCGGCGCGCCAGGTCCCGGCGAAGGCCGCCAAGCGCCCGGCCAAGCGCTCCGGCACCCCCTACGCCTTCCTCGCCCCGGCGATGATCCTCTTCACCCTTTTCCTCGCCGCGCCGATCTTCTACGCCGGTTACCTGAGCCTGCGCAAGGTGCAGGTCAGCGGGCTGGGGCTGGGCGCGAAGTCACGGACCGAGGTGTGGGCCGGGCTGAGCAACTACGCCCGCTCGCTCACCGACCCGGACTTCCTGCCGAGTGTGCTGCGCGTCGGGGCGTACGGACTGATCGTCGTGCCCACGATGCTCGGCCTGGCACTGCTCATGGCGCTGCTGCTGGACGCCGCCCGCACCCGGGAGTCGATCAGCAAGTTCGCCCGCATTTCGATCTTCCTTCCGTACGCGGTGCCGGCCGTCGTCGCCTCGCTGCTCTGGGGCTTCCTCTACCTGCCCCGGGTCAGCCCGATCACCGATCTGTTCGAGGCCGTCGGCATCACCGCGCCGAACCTGCT
This sequence comes from Actinoplanes lutulentus, assembly GCF_003259845.1. GTDB lineage: Bacteria > Actinomycetota > Actinomycetes > Mycobacteriales > Micromonosporaceae > Actinoplanes > Actinoplanes lutulentus. Next base: position 422,380 of record NZ_QLMJ01000002.1, on the reverse strand, counting down.
CTCCAGCGACCTGACGCTCTGGGCGGTGGCGAACATCGCGATCTGGGGCGGCACCGGCTTCAACATGATCGTCATCTACACCGCGTTACGGGCGGTCCCGACCAGCCTGTACGAGTCAGCCCGGATCGACGGCGCGTCGGACTTCACCATCGCGTGGCGCATCAAGATCCCGATCGTGATGCCCTCGCTGGTCATGACGTTCGTGTTCTCGCTGATCGCCACACTTCAGGTCTTCGCCGAGCCGATGACCCTGCGGCCGCTCGCTAACACGATCTCCACGACGTGGACGCCGCTCATGAAGGTGTACCGGGACGCCTTCACCCGCAACGACATCTATGCGGCCGCCGCCACCTCGGTGATCATCGCGCTCGCCACGTTCATCGTGTCCTTCGGCTTCCTGAAGCTCGTCGGCCGGCGCGCGTTCAACCAGGAAGACTGACGATGACAACGATGACCGCCAAGAAGCAGAATCGCAGCACGCTTGCCACCACGCTGCTGATTCTCGGTGCCGCGTACTGCCTGCTCCCCGTTCTCTGGGTGCTGATCGCCTCCAGCAAGAGCGCCGGCGAGCTGTTCTCGACGTTCACCCTCGCCCCCAGCACCCACCTGTGGGACAACATCGTCGACCTGAACAACTACCGCGACGGCCTGTACTGGCGCTGGATGGCGAACACCGCTTTGTACGCCGGTGTCGGCGCCGCCGTCTCGACGCTGATCTCGGCGATGGCCGGGTTCGCGCTCGCCAAGTTCGAGTTCCGCGGCAAGAGCTTCGTCTTCAACGTGATCCTCGCCGGCGTCCTGGTGCCCGGCGTCATCCTGGCCATCCCGCAGTACCTGCTGCTGGCGAAGGTCGGCATGACCAACACGTACTGGGCGGTGCTGCTGCCCAGCTTCATCAGCCCGTACGGCATCTACCTGGCCCGGATCTTCGCGGCCGCGGCGGTGCCGACCGAGATCCTGGAGGCGTCCCGCATCGACGGGGCCGGCGACTGGCGTACGTTCGCCCGGGTCGTGCTGCCGATGATGCGTACCGGCCTGGTGACCGTCTTCCTGTTCCAGTTCGTGGCGGTCTGGAACAACTTCATGCTGCCGTACATCATGCTCGGCGACGACAAGCTGTACCCGATCACGGTCGGCCTCAACGGGCTGCTCAACCAGGGCGCCAACCAGCCGGCCATGTACACCTCGGTGGTCACTGGCGCGCTGCTCTCGATCATCCCGCTGATCGCGCTGTTCCTGGCGCTGCAGCGCTACTGGCAGGTCGACCTGGCCGCCGGCGGGGTCAAGGCGTAGCTATGATCCCGAACGTGCAGTCGCGTAAACGCCCCACCATCCGCGACGTCGCTCGCGAGGCCGGGGTGTCCTACGCGACGGTGTCCCGGGTGCTCAACGGGCGCGACTGGGTCAGCCCGGAAGCGGTCCGCGCGGTCAACGACGCCATCACCAGGACCGGTTACACAACGAACCAGCACGCCCGCTCGCTGGCCACCGGGCGATCCGGGTCGATCGCGTTCCTGCTCACCGAGCCGCAGCACCTGCTCTTCGAGGACCCGAACTTCTCGGTGCTGCTGCGTGGGGTGGCGCAGGCCCTCTCCGACCGGGAACTGACGCTGATCCTGATGATCGCGTCGACGCCCGAGGAGCGGAACCGGACCATCACGTTCCTCTCCGGCGGCCACGTCGACGGGGTGCTGCTGGTCTCCCCGCACTCCGGTGACCCGCTGCTCAAGCAGCTGGTGCAGGCCGAGGTGCCGATCGTGGCGTGCGGGCAGGTGCTCGGCTTCGAGGACACGATCAGCTCGGTCTCGGCGGACGACTGGGGTGGCGCCCGCAGCGCGGTCGAGCACCTGCTCGCCGCCGGGTGCCGCCGGATCGCCACGATCACCGGGCCGCAGGACACGTTCGGCGGGGTGTTCCGGCTGCGCGGTTACAAGGACGCGCTGACCGCGGCGGGTATCGAGGTCGACCCCGCCCTGATCGTGCACGGGGACTGGAGCCGGGAGAGCGGTGCGGCTGGTATGCGTACCCTGCTCGATCGTCTCCCGGACGTGGACGCGGTGTTCGCCGCGTCCGACGCGATGGCGTCGGCGACCCTGCCGGTGCTGCGCGAGCACGGCCGGGACGTTCCCGGCGACGTCCGGATCGTCGGCTTCGACGACTCCGGGCTGGCGGCCACCACCGAGCCGCCGCTCACGACCGTCCGGCATCCGCTGGAACGGATCAGCGAGGAGATGGTCCGGCTGCTCACCGATGTGATCGCCGGCCGTACCCCGCTCTCGATCACCGTGCCGACCAGCCTGGTGATCCGCTCCTCCTCACCTGCCTGAGTTCTTACTCGGGCTCCCCGGCGGGGCCGGCCTCGGTTTTCCCCCATGTACCGCGACCGGCCCCGCGCTCCACTGGAAACACGCACCCCCATTTCGCCCCTTTTGTCCACAAAGGAGTGTCATGAGATCCGTCCTCGCGATCGTCGCCGTCCTCGCGGCGATCCTCACCCCCGCACCCGCGTCAGCGCATACCTCGGGCAAAGGCCCGGAACTCACCATGCGCGGCGCCGACGTCTCGACCCTTCCCCGCTCCCTGGAGCTCGGCGCGAAGTTCTACGACTTCCGCGGCCGGCGCGACAACGTGTACGACATCCTGAAGCAGGCCGGCGTGAACTACGCCCGGCTGCGCATCTGGAACGACCCGACCAGCGGGTACAGCAACAAGGAGCAGGTGCTCAAGCAGGCGAGGGCGATCAAGGCCAAGGGCCTGAAGCTGCTGATCGACTTCCACTACTCGGACACCTGGGCCGACCCGGGCAAGCAGTTCATCCCGGGCGCCTGGGAGGGCCACGACCTCCCGCAGCTCCAGAAGGACGTCTACGACTACACCTACGACGTCTGCACCTCGCTCAAGCGGCAGGGCACGACGCCGGACAGCGTGCAGGTGGGCAACGAGATCAACGTCGGCATGCTGTGGCCGGTCGGATACGTCGCCAACAGCGACTTCGCCCCGGTGGCGAGCCTGCTCAACGCCGGTTACGACGCCACCAAGGCCTGCAACCGGAAGACCCAGGTCCTGGTGCACACCGCCAACGCCGGCAACATCGGCGCCGCCCACTGGTTCTACGACGGCATCACCGCGGCCGGCGCGAAGTGGGACATCACCGCGCTCTCCTACTACTGCATGTGGCACGGCAGCCTGGACAACCTGGCGACCGTGATCACCGACGTGAAGACCCGGTACAGCAAGCCGGTCGTCATCGCCGAGACGGCGTATCCGTACACCACCGAGAACTACGACCACCTGGAGAACATCATCCTGTCGCCGGCACCGTGCGACGACATCCCGGCCACCCAGAAGGGCCAGGCACAGGAGTTCTCCGCGGTGCAGGACACGGCCCGTGCCGCCGGGGCGCTCGGCGTCTTCTACTGGGAACCCACCTGGACCGCGATCGACGGCAACGGCTGGGACACCGAGGACATCGAGAACTCGGGCAACGCCTGGGAGAACATGGCGACCTTCGACGACAACGGCCGCATCAACCCCTACATCCGCTGGGAGAAGTGATGCGCGCCCTTCGAGCGATCCTCATCGCGGCGGTCCTGATCGCCTTCACTCCCAGTCCCGCCCAGGCGGCCTCCATGACGATGCTCGGCGCTGACGTCTCCTCGCTGCAGCGCAGCCTCGACCTCGGCGCGAAGTACTACAAGAACGGCACCGCCACCGACCCGTACGACATCCTCAAGGGTGCCGGCGCCAACTACATGCGGCTGCGCGTGTGGAACAACCCGGCCAGCGGTTACAACAACAAGGCCAAGGTCCTCCAGCAGGCGAAAGCGATCAAGGCCAAGGGCCTGAAGCTGCTGATCGACTTCCACTACTCGGACACCTGGGCCGACCCGGGCAAGCAGTACCCGCCGGTGGCCTGGGCCTCGCACTCGCTCACCCAGCTGCAGACCGACGTCTACAACTACACCTACGACGTCTGCACCTCGCTCAAGGCGCAGGGCACCACGCCGGACAGCGTGCAGATCGGCAACGAGATCAACGTCGGCATGCTCTGGCCGCGCGGACAGATCGTGAGCAGCAACTTCACGCCGCTCGCGTCGCTGCTGAAGCAGGGTTACAACGCCACCAAGGCCTGCAACAGCTCCACCCAGGTCATGATCCACACGGCGAACTCGGACAGCCTCACGAACGCCCGCTGGTTCTACGACGGCATCAAGGCGGCCGGCGTCACGTGGGACATCACCGCGCTCTCCTACTACTGCATGTGGCACGGGACGCTGGCGAACCTCTACAACGTGATCACCGATCTGCGTACCCGCTATGCCAAGCCGGTCGTGGTCGCCGAGACCGCGTACCAATTCACCTCGGCCGACGCCGACAGTGAGAAGAACTCGATCCCGGGCACCGTGCTCTGCGACAGCATCCCGTCCACCTTCGCGGGCCAGGCCCAGCAGTTCAGCTGGGTGCAGAACACCGCTCGCAACGCCGGCGCCATCGGCGTCTTCTACTGGGAACCCACCTGGTATGCCATCAAGGGCAACGGCTGGGATCCCGCCAACATCAACGGCACCGGCGACGGCTGGGACAACATGGCCACCTTCGACTGGACCGGCAACGTCAACCCCAACCTCACCTGGACCCCGTAACTCACTCCCATGACGCCCGGTCCGGCTCCCCGCCGGACCGGGCTCCTTGCTGGGGTACGCGCAAAGAGCCGCACATCCACGAAGTGGGCGCGATACGTTACGGTGCCGAGTCATGGTCAGCATCGATACGACAGACACCGGCCAGGACTGGCGACCCGCGGGCCAGGGCCGGCGGCGACTGGACACGATCACGGCGTCCGCGATCGTGCTCACCGCGAATGCCATCATCCTGCTGGCGATCGCGGTGGTCGGCGTACCGTTCATGCTCTTCTTCTTCGCCGACGAGACCGAGACCTGGCAGCGCCTCTGGCCCCTGGTGGCCTCGCTCACCGGCGCCCTCGCGCTGGGCGCGCTCAACGCGGTGGCGACGGTACGGTTCGCCCGCCGCCCGTCTGATCCGCCTCGCATCGCGGACGGCGTGGCAGCCCTGGCGACAGCGGCAGCCGCAGCGATCCTGCTGACGGCAACCCCCGGCGTGGCCATGCTGGCGGCCCCGTTCGCCCTGGTCAACGTGGCGGCGGCCTGGATCCTGTTCCGAGCCGCTTATGCCCAGCCCGCAGCCGCATCCACGCTCGCCGAGTTCCCTGACCACGTCCCGGCCTTCGACTTCGACGAGGAAGCCGCCGTCGATTTGGACAAGGACGCTGTCGCCGACCTCGACGAGAACGCCACCGTCGAAGAGCGCTCGCCGGCTCCCGGGGAGAGCTCGTCGGCTTACGAGGATCTGGCCCCCGGAGTCCCGGCCCCGGACGCCCCGGCGGCCTCCGAGCTTGCGCCGGCCCGGTTCACGCCGCACAGCGATGCCCTGACCGCGGGCCGTTTCCACTCCCCGGCGGCTGCCCGGCGGCGGCTGCGGAGTCAGGCAGCGATGCTGACGCTGGCCGGCACCAGGCTCCCGAGCCGAGCCACCCGCCCCCGCAAGCCCTGACCCCGCCGAACGCGCAGGGCTGAGTTACCCCTCCAGCAGGCCGTGTCGGGCCATCACCTCTGCCCGGCGGCGGGCGTTCACCACGCGGACGCGGCGGGGCAGGAACAACACGTCGGCCAGTGTCCACACGCCCAGGCCACCCAGGGTGAAGAGCATCGCCACCGAGCGGCCCGTGTCGCCCAGGTAGAACCTGTGGCCGCCCAGCAACCCTGTCAAACACCACAGGACCACCGCCACCTTCAGGTCCTTCCGCACCGAGGCGGACTCCGACTCGGCGCGGAGCAGGCGGTACTTGATCGGGTCGCTCACCGGCGCAACGATAGCGAGACGCGTACCCATGCGGGAGAGGCCGCCACCCGGGAAGGGTGACGGCCTCTCTCAAGGGTGAGTCAGACGAACCAGGCGCGTCAGACGGAGCTGGGTTCGTCGATCGGGGCCGGAGCCGAGGCCGAGGCCGGAGTCGATGCCGGGGAAGCAGCCGGGGCTGGGGCCTTGCGCTCCAGAGCGGCGCCCTCCACGTCGAGTTCCGGCAGCCAGCGCAGCCACGCCGGCAGCCACCACGCGGAACGGCCGAGCAGCGCGAGCGCCGCCGGGACCAGGACCATCCGCACGATGAACGCGTCGAACGCGATGCCCACCGCCAGCGCGAACGCGATCGGCTTGATCGTGTCGTTGCCCTCGGGGACGAAGGCGGCGAAGACCGCGAACATGATGGTGGCGGCGGCTACCACGACCGGGGCGGCCTGGCGGAAGCCGGTGACGATGGCGTCGCGGGGTGAGGCGCCGTGGGCGTGCGCCTCGTGCATGCGGGCGACCAGGAAGACCTGGTAGTCCATCGCGAGGCCGAACAGGATGCCGACGATGATGATCGGCGCGAGGCTCAGGATCGGACCGGTGGAGCCCGCGTTCACCAGAGAAGCGGCCCAGCCCCACTGGAAGACCGCGACCGTGGCGCCGAACGCGGCGCCGATGGTGAGCAGGAAGCCGAGTACGCCGACGACCGGCACCAGAATCGACCGGAAGACCAGCACCAGCAGGACGAACGCGAGGCCGACGACGAGCGCGAGGTACACCGGGAGCGCGTCGTTCAGCTTCTGCGAGACGTCGATGCTGACCGCGGTGTTGCCGGTGACGTAGACCTCGGCGCCGTCGGCGTCCGGGACCGTGTCACGGATGGCGTTGACCAGGTCGATCGTCTTCTGATCCTCGGGGCCGGAGCCCGGGATGATCGTGATGAGGGCGGCCGACTGGTCCTGGCTGGGCTGGGCCGGGGTGGCGAGAGCGACGTCCGGCAGAGCGGCGACCTGCTTCTGCACGGTGGCCGCGTAACCGACCGCGTTGGGTCCGTCGACCAGAACCAGCAGCGGGCTGCTCACGCCGGGGCCGAAGCGGCTGTCCATGATCGCCTGAGCCTTGGCCTGGGTGCTGCCCTCGGCGGCGCGCTGGTTCAGCGTGGTCTGCATCGAGAAGAACGGGATCGCGATGATGGCGAGGACCGCGACGGCCAGGACCAGGCTGAGGGTGCGCTTCGTGGTGACGAGCCGCGCCCAACCGGCGATGAAGCCACGCCCGACCGGAATCTCGTCCCCCGCAGAGCCGCCGGCAATCTCGCGCTGCTTGCGCGGCAGCGCACGAACCCCGACGAACCCGAGGATCGCCGGCACCAGCGTGATCGCCACGAGCACCGCGATCACGATCGTCGCGGCGGCGGCCAGGCCCATTTCGGTGAGGAACGGGATGCCGACGATCGACAGCCCGGCCAGCGCGATCACGACGGTGAGGCCGGCCGTGACGACCGCCGAGCCCGCGGAGCCGACGGCCATCGCGGCGGCGGGTTCGACCGCCAGGCCGCGGCGCAACTCGTGCCGGAACCGGGTGATGATGAACAGGGCGTAGTCGATGCCGACGGCCAGGCCCAGCATCACCGCCAGGATCGGGGTGGTCGACTGGAGGTCGACGAAGCCGGTCAGGGTGACGATGCCGGCCGCGCCGATGCCGACGCCGACGATCGCGGTCAGCAGGTTCATGCCGGCGGCGACCAGCGAGCCGTACGTCAGGGCCAGCACGAGCAGGGCGACGACGACACCGAGGATCTCCGAGGCGCCACCGATGTCGGCCGGGTTGCTCAGCGCCTCACCGTCGGCCTCGACGGTCAGGCCGAGCGACCGGGCCTGCTCGACCTTGGCGATGATGGATTCGCGCTGCTCATCGGTGACCTCGGACGGCTGCACGCCGAACGTGATCGAGGCGTACGCCGCGGTCTGGTCCCGGGACACCGCCGGGTTGGCCTTGTCGAGGGGATTGCTCACCCCGACGACGCCGGGCACCGTGCCGAGGTCGGTGACCGCCTTGGCGATCTGCGCGGCGTTCTCCGGCGCGGTCACGGTCTCGCCGGCGGGGGCTTCGAACACCACCTGCACGGTGGCGCCGGCCGACGCCGCGCCGTACTTCTCGGTCATCAGGTCCAGGGCCTTTGTCGACTCCTGGCCGGGGATGCTGAAGGTGTTGGCCGTGGTCCCGGAGAGAGTGGCCGCTCCGACCCCGACGGCCACCAGGGCCAGCAGCCACACCAACGTGACGATGATCCTGTGGCGTACCGACGCCAACCCGAGGCGATGCAACAACGTTGCCATGAGGGGATCCCTAATTTCTCAGTGTGTGACGGAGGGGTGGCCGAGAGCGTTACAGCCGACCTCGACGAGGCCGGCCATCGCGTCGGGGCTGAGCACGTCACGCAGGGCCACACTGGCCACCGCGATCGCGCCGAGCGCGCCGACCTTGCGCAGAGCCCGGGGCGGGTCGCAGAGGAACTCCTCGCCGAAGGCCGCGGTGATGGCCTCGCCGATCTCCCTCAACGCCTGCCCCATCTCGCTCTCCGGTTCGCTGACCAGGGAGGAGAGGAGCAGAGCGACGACACCCGGCTGGGCGAGCGCGAGCTGGGCCACGGCCGTGATCACGGCGCGGTCCCGCTCCGGCCCCACCGGCAGGTCCGACACACCGGTGGCGATGTCACGGACCTGGTTGACGCAGCGCTCGATGACCGCGTGCTGCAGGGCTTCCTTGTTGGGGAAGCGGTGCAGCAGGCCGGTCTTCGAGTAGCCCACCGTGTCGGCGATGCGCTGGATCGACGTCTCCCTGAATCCGTGGCGGGCGAAGAGGCTGGCCGCGGCGTCGAGGATCTCGTCGTCGATCTGCTGTCGGGTGGGACGGGGCATAGGACCACCGTAGACCGGAATGGACCAGGACGGTCCGTCAAGGACCGTGTTGGTCCCCACACTGATTCATGTCAGGTTTCGAGGTTCCCGCCGAGGAAAGGGATAAACCCGGCGAGGTAGGGATCCGGTCCGTCCAGCGCCGTGCCGAAGACCAGATGGTCTTCCGCGCAGATGACCAGATAAATCGGCAGATATCGTCCGACGACCCGATCAACCGACGCCGTCACCGGCACCACCGCCCCCGTGAAGTCCCCCGCATCCGGCCGGGCGAGCAGCAACGACACCGCATCCGACGGCAACGGCACCCCGGAGACCGCCGAGAACACCGTCCCATCACTCAGCGTCAGCTCCGGCGATGGCAGCCACGTCGAGTGCACCACCGTCGCGTACGGCACCGGCTCACCCTGGAAACCGTCGAACCGGAACGACAGGCGCCGCCCCGCCGCCAGGTGGTACCGCCGGCCGTCCGCCACGGAACGACGGCCCAGCTCGGTCATGTTCAGCTTGTCGCCGTCGCGTACCAGATGGCCGATCCCGGCGAGGTGACGCACCGCCCGGGCCACCAGCGGCGGCTCGACACCGAGAAACCCGGCGAGCTCGTCGGTCCGGTCGAGGCCGCCCTCGGCGACGGCCCGGGACAGATAGCGGTCCAGCACGTCGTACGGCTGCGAGTCGCGGACGGTCGCGGTCACCTCGACGGCCCACATCGGGAGCAGCAGCGGCACGATCCGCTGCGGTTCGACACCGGGCAGGGCGGCCACCCGGCGCTCGATCTCCCGCAACGGCAGGTGCGCCGGCTCGCTCACGATCCGGACCTCAGGCGTACGCGATTCGCGGCCGGCGCCTTCTCCAGAAGCCGCTCCAGCACACTGCGATGGAGCAGCCCGGTCACCTCGTCCGGCACCGGCGCCGCCCCGAGATCGAAGAGCGGCATCCGGCCCACCGAGCCGGCGAGCACCGCCCGGCGGGCCCGGACCAGCGGCACCAGCGCGACCGGCAGCCCGGTCCGGCCCGCGTCCACGATCACCACCAGGTCGAACTCCAGGTCGCCGTGCTCCGGGCGGCCTACACCGAGGCAGGTGGTGGCGACCACATCGGCGTACCGCAGCAGCTCGGCGTGCAGTTGGCGGCTCGGCCGCGCGGCCCGCTGACGCCACTCGCGCAGCAGGCCGGCCCGGCCGCGCAGCACCGGTTCGAGCCCGGAGCAGTGGCCGGCGAAATCGGTGAGGCCGGCCGCGTCGGCGGTCCACGCCGGCTCCGGCGCGACGCCGGACATCAGGCGGGTCAGCCGGTGCGCGGAGCGTTCGGCGGACTCGAGGGCACGATGGGCCGCCACGTCGGCGAAGGCGGCCCGATCCGCGGCGGCCCGGACGGCGGCATCCTGCTCGACGTCCTTGTCCAGCCGGTCACGATGGTCGGCGTGCTCCTCGCGTACCCTCGCCAGGGTTTCCCGCGCGGTCAGCGCGGCGGGCGCGGCGACAGCGAGCCGGGTGCGCAGACGCCCGGCCCGCCACCGCCCGAACCGGGAATTCTCCGCCCGGCTCAGCGCAACACCGAGCCGGCGCATCGCGTCCTCGGCGAGGGTGAAAGCTCGTTCGGCGACCTCGACGACCCGTCCGTGGTCACGCAGCGAGGCACCGAGCCGTTCCCGGGCGGCCGCGGCGATCGCGTCCCGCTCGTCGCCGGCCTGGTCGGCGCGCCGGCGTTCCTGCTCGGCCTCGGCCAGCGCGGTGGTGAGCCGGCGCAGCCAGCCCATCGCCGGCGACGGCTCACCGAGCCACGGTTCGAGCGCGACGGCGGCGGCCTGCGAGCGCGCCAGAATCCGCCGCTGGGTCTCGGACGCAGCCGCGGCGAGGCTGCCGGGACCTCCCCCGGGCTGATCGGCGCGGACCACTGTCGGCCCGGGCGGCAACCTGTCCACCACGGCGTCGACGGTCGCCGAGTCGGGTGCGGTGATCAGCACGCGCTCACCGCGCTCCGCGGCGGCTCGCACGATCTCCACGACGGTCAAGGTCCGTGCGGCGCCTCGCGGCGCGATCAGACAGAGCAGATCGGGTACGGCAAGAGCCCGCCGGACAGCCTCGGCGCGGTCCGGGGCGGGCGCCCGTGTTTCCGGGGTGGTGTGCTTGGTGTTGTTGTCCTGCCAGAACGGGCCCGGTGGCGCGAACCGGCCCTCGGCCAGCAGCGCGAGCAGCCCCGCGTTGGCGGTCGCACCCGCTCGCAGCCGGACGATGGCGTCCCGCTGGATCCGCTGGCCCAGACCGAACTCGACCGGCTCCTCGGCCGGCGCCCGCGGCCCCGGGATCCGGTCGGGCACCGCGTCGAGCTCGTGGGCGGCCACCACAGCGAGCTCGAGGGCGGCGCAGAACCGGTCGTTCTTGTAGCGTCCCGGATAGAAGGCATCGACGCCGAGACCGCCGCCACCGGAGGTGTGGCGTTCGCGGTCATCACGATCCAAATCGACAGAGGTCGACGCCATTCGCCCACCATAGTTGGGCCCCTGCGGGCCACCCAACACGCTTTGTGCGCTTTCCGGCTATGGAATCGCTCCCATGTGCGCTCGGGTACCTCTGGCCGGTTCACTCCGGCGGGTGACATGCCGATAGGTCAGTCGTGGACCGCATCCGCCGTGTGCCCGGAACCGCGCTCGTGGCGCTGGCCGCGTTCATCGCGCTGAGCGGCCTGATCCAGGTGCTCCAGGTGCTGGCCATGGGGATCGACTTCGAGCCGCTCCGCAACGCCGCCACATCCCTGCTGCACGGCGAATCCGTCTTCACCGACCCGTACTTCGTCTATCCCCCGACAGCGGTACCGCTCCTGCTGCCGACGGCGCTGGGTGACCCGTACACCGCCTTCGCCCTGTGGACGCTCGCCGGCGGCGCCGCACTGGCCTGCGCGGCGTGGCTGGCCGGCCGCCAGGCCGAGCCCGACTCCCGCTCGCTGGCCGCGCCCGGCCGGCGCGCGATCATCACCGCGGTCGCGTTGCTCAGCCTGCTCGGCGGTTTCGCCGCGTCCCGGTCACTCTCACTGGGCAACCTCACCGTCTTCCTGGTGCCCGCCGTGATCGCGATCCTCCTGGCGTTCCACCGGGGCCGCTGGACGCTGGGTTGCGCGATCCTGGCCGCGACACTGCTGGTCAAGCCGATGCTGGCGCCGCTGATCCTGGTACCGCTGCTGCACCGCCGATGGTCCGCCCTGGCCCGCACCATGATCCCGGCCGGCGCGCTCCTGCTGGCCGCGATGGCGCTGATCCCGGGCGGTTCGCACTATCCCGAAATCCTGCGCTATGTCGTATCCGGCACCAACCTGCACGGCGCAAACGCGATCAACAACCTCTCCCTGCGTGGCTGGGCGGAAGCGCACGCCTGGCCGCACCTCACCGGCATTGCCGCGGCCGCGGCAACATCGCTGATTCTCGGGGTACGCGTAATGGCGTCCCTGACCTCCGAAAAACGCCCGTCTCCCGTCTGGCTGGGCACCCTGGTCCTCGTCGGCACCCTACTGGCCGGCGGCATATCCGAAGTGCACTACCTGCTGGTGGTGCTCGCCGCGATCCTGTTGCTGCTGGCCCTGCAGCCGGCGGGGTCACGGGCCTGGATCATGTTCACACCCGGCATCACGCTGCTGGCGATCCCCGGGCCCTACGTCCCGATGCTGCTGGGCCAGCGATCAAGCGGCCAGACATGGTTCGTCCTGGCCGAGCTGCTGCTGTTCACGGCCCTGCTCACCATGCACCGCTCGGGTCGTGGGGTGCGCCGCCCAGGTGGTGCCGGGCGGCCGGGCGATTCCGAGCCGGAGCCGGCCTCCCCGACGGTGTCGCCCCACCGAGCCCAAGGCACACGGTGAGCGCGCGTCCAGGCGGGGCGCGAGCACACGGTGGGCTTCGGTCACGCCGGGGTGGGGGCGCACTGTGGGCCGCTGTTCACCGGGCTGGGGCACACGGTGAGTGAGCGTCCGGCCGGTGGCTCGCGAGTGATGGCGGGATGTTCGCGGGCCGGTCGGCAGCTCGTCGGGGCCAAGGGAGCCACTCGGGCCGCCGGGGCCGCTCGGACCGCCGGGGCCGCTGTCGTTGCCGGGATTGTCGGGGTGGTCACCCGGATGGCGCCTCCGGATCTGGCGGACTTCGCGGGGGCCGGGCAGCGGCTGCTCGGCGGGCATCTGGACGGGATCTACGAGAGCGGCTGGAACCAGGCGGGCCCACTTCAGCTGCTCGTGAGCCGGCTCCTCATGATCGGTGGTGCGGACGGGAAGCCCTCGGCTGCCACGTTCTTCGTGGTCAACGCGGGGCTCATGATCGCCGCGCTCCGGCTCTGTGGCGGGAACCCTCGGCGGGAGGCGATCACCGGGTTGCTCGCGCTGCTATGGATCGCCCTGCCGGTCGTCGGGGACGGGCATCCTGCGGAACTGGTGGTGCCGGTGCTCTGGGCGTACGCCATGGTCTTGGGAAAGAGCCGGCGGCGGGTCGCGGCCGGGACCGTGCTGGGGGTGGCCGTCGCGATCGCGCCGTGGGCGGTGCTGGGTTTTCCGTGTCTGCTCGCCGCCGGGCCGTTGCGGCTGGTCGTGCGGGTGGCGGGGCTTGGCGGGATCGTGGGGGTGGCGGCTTATCTGCCGTTTGTGGCCGGTGGGCATTTCGGAATGTTCGGGCATGTCTGGCCGGTTGCCGAGGGGACTCTCGCGGCGTTCGCCGGGCTGGATCAGGTGACCTGGGCGGTGCGGCTCGTGCAGGCGGTCGTCGTGGCGGGGGGTTGCGGGCTGGTGGCGTGGCGCTTCCGGGAAAAGACGATCGTGATCGCGGGTGCGCCGGCCGCCGCGGTGCTGCTGCGGGTGGCCACCGACTCGGTGGAGCTGCGGTATTACTGGGGGCCGGTCGCGGTGACGACCGTGATGGTGCTCGCGCTGATGCCGGATCGGCGGTGGTGGCCCGGGGCGCTGCTCGGTTATCTCGCGCTGCTCGCCGCCTCGCTCGGCCGGCCGCTGGCAGGCGCGACGGTCTGCCTCGCTGTCCTGATGGTGACGTTGACGGGCGCTCACGGCTAGTGATTCGATCAATACTCCCGACAGATCGGATCTGGACGTCATGCCCGCAGCTGACCTGCTTTTCGTCGGCGGACGGATCTTCACCGCCGATGCCGCCCGCGGATACGCCACCACCGTCGCCGTGCGGGACGGACGGATCCAGGCCGTCGGCACCGATGAGGTCCGCGACCTCGCCGGCCCGGGCACCGAGATCGTCGACCTGAACGGCGGGCTGCTGCTGCCCGGGTTCCAGGACGCGCACGTGCACGCGGTGATGGGCGGCGTCGAGCTGAACCAGTGCGATCTGAGCGGCACCGTCGTCGTCGACGAATACCTCCGGCGGGTCCGGGCGTACGCCGACGAGCACCCGGACCTCGCGTGGATCTCCGGCGGTGGCTGGGCGATGGAGAGCTTCCCCGGCGGGGTTCCCGGGCGCGAGCTGCTCGACAGCGTGGTGCCGGACCGGCCGGTGTTCCTCTCCAACCGCGACCACCACGGCGCCTGGGTGAACAGCCGCGCCCTGGAGCTGGCCGGGATCACCGCGGACACCCCGGACCCGGCGGACGGCCGGATCGACCGGGCGCCGGACGGCTCACCGTCGGGCGGGCTGCAGGAGGGCGCCATGCAGATGGTCACCGACCTGCTGCCGGAGCTGACCGCCGCGGACCGGCTGGCCGGGCTGTACCGGGGCCAGGACCTGCTCTTCTCGCTCGGCGTCACGTCCTGGCAGGACGCCATGGTGTGCGCCACCAACGGATATCCGGACGTCTCCGACGCGTACCTGGCGGCGGCCCGGGACGGCTCGCTGCGCGCCACAGTGGTCGGCGCGCTCTGGTGGGACCGGGACCGGGACGCCTCGCAGATCCCGGAGCTGGTCGCGAAACGGGAGAAGTTCACCGTGGGCCGGCTGCGCTGCGACAGCGTGAAGCTGATGCTCGACGGCGTCGCGGAGAACTTCACGGCCGCGATGACCTCGCCTTACCGGGACGGCTGCGGCTGCGCCACCACGAACCAGGGCCTGTCCTTCATCGCCCCCAAAGCACTTCCTGGGTACGTCACCGAGCTGGACGCCCTCGGTTTCCAGGCGCACTTCCACGCGCTCGGCGACCGGGCGGTACGCGACGCGCTGGACGCGGTCGCGGCGGCCCGATCGGCGAACGGCTGGAAGGACACCCGGCCGCACCTCGCCCATCTGCAGGTGGTGCACCCGGACGACATTCCCCGGTTCCGCGAGCTGGGCGCCAGCGCGAACCTGCAGGCGTACTGGGCGTCGCACGAGCCGCAGATGGATGATCTGACGATCCCGTTCCTGGACCCGGACGCGGTGGGCCGGCAATATCCGTTCGGCGACCTGCGGCGGGCCGGCGCGCACCTGGCCGCCGGCAGCGACTGGCCGGTCACCACGCCGGATCCGCTCGAAGCGATCCACGTGGCGGTGAACCGGGTGCATCACGGCAGCGACTACCCGCCGTTCCTGCCGGGTCAGGAGCTGGATCTGGCGGCGGCGCTGACGGCGTACACGGCGGGGTCGGCGTTCGTGAACCACCTGGACGACAGCGGGGTGATCCGGGCCGGCAACCGGGCCGACCTGGTGGTGCTGGACCGGGATCCGTTCGCCGGCGCGCCGCAGGAGATCGGCGACGCGTCGGTGGCGATCACCTACGTCGGCGGGGAGCGGGTCTACACCGCGGCCTCATGAGAAAAGGCCCGGGGTTTCCCCCGGGCCTTCCCTATTACTGCTTACTGCTTCTCGGCGGGCTGCTCGTCCTCGTCGTCGAAGTCCTCGTCGTCCGCATCCGGAGCACCGTGCGAAGGGGCTCCGTGCGAAGGCGCGCCGTGCCGGGCCTGGGCCTGGGCATGGGCCTGCGCCGCCTCCAGCTCCTCCGCCACCGGCTCCTCGTCGATCACCTCGGCGGTGAGCTGCGGCGCGTCCATCCAGAGGGCGCGCAACTGGCTCTGCATGAACGCGGTGAGCCGGCCCCGGTAATCGCGGTCGAAGTCCTCCAGCGCCTCGATCTGCTGCTGGAGCGCTTCCCGCTTGGTGCCGAGGCTGCCGACCACGTCGTCGTACCGCTGCTGCGCCTGGTGGCGCAGCTGCTCGGCGCCGGCCATCGCGTCGGCGCCGATCGTCTCGGCCCGGGCGCGGGAGTCCGCGACGATCTTCTCTCCGGTACGCCGGGCGTCCTCGGCGCGGGCCTGAGCGTCACGAGCCATCTGCTCGGCTCCGGCGCGGGCCTCGGCCAGCACCCGGTCGGCCTCGCGGCGCACGTTGTTCGCGTGGGCCTGTGCTTCGCGGGCGATCTGCTCGGCGGCGGCCAGCGCGTCCGTACGGATCTTGTCCGCGTGGTGCTGGGCACTCGCCACGTGCTCCTCGGCGGTGCGCTGGGCGAGGGCCAGCACCTGGAGCGCCTGGTTCGGCAGACCGGGGTTCGGGGGGATCATCGCGTGCTCCGAGGTCTCACTGTCCGTCCCATTGAGCAGCACTTCGACACGTTCCTTATCTGATTCGTCAGCGCGGGGGGTCAGGCGCTGCCCCGGGTTCCCGTCGGAGAGCGACCATGATCGGCGGATGCTACCAAGCTGAGCAGGTCGTTTGCGAGAGATCCTCAGTGATCAGGCGATGACACTGAGCAGCCGAATCCCGGAACGCTACGTAAAAAGAACATTTGCCCCATAAGATCATTAAACTCTGCTCCGCCGCCCCTCAAGGATGAGCCATGGAATGCCGCCGCGCGCTGGTCGCCGCCCTGACAACCACGCTGACGGCCGCTTCCGCGCTGGTCGGAAGCCCGGCGCGAGCCGACGGCTATCCGGTGGCATCCTGGAGCATGGATGAGGAGCCCGGCGCGAGCCGCATGATCGACGGCAGCGGCAACGGCCTGGACGGCAGAATCGGCGGCGAGGTCGGCACCGGATTGATGCTCGGCGACGACATCGGGTACCACTTCGAACGACTCGAACCGGACACTCCGCCTGCCAGACCCGGCCATCTGGTCGTCGTTCCGGACGACTCGGCGCTCGATCCCGGGACGAACGACTACGCCGTCACGGTCCGGCTCCGGACCACCAACAAGTTCGGCAACATCATCCAGAAAGGCCAGGCCACGGTCTCCGGCGGCAACTTCAAGCTGCAGATCCCGAGCGGACGGGTGGAGTGCACGTTCCGCGGCCCGAAGGCGTTCCTGGAGGTGATCGCGCCGTACTCGATCAACGACGGGTACTGGCACGTCGTGCGGTGTGTCCGCGTCCAGGCCGGGGTGGTCCTGTTCATCGACGGGCAGCAGGTCGCGGCGCGGGACGGCTGGACCGGGCCGATCGCCAACTCGTGGCCGGTGACGATCGGCGGCAAGTACGAGTGCGACCAGATCGACGTGGGTTGCGACTACTACGCGGGGGATCTGGACTACATCACGATCGAGGCCATGCGCCCGGAGTGGTGAGCGCATGGCCGTCGTTCCTCGTGAAAAAGCGGTTAGCGGAAGCCTCGCGCCAGCCGGTGGTACGCCTGGTTCCAGCGCACCTCCTTGGTGAACGACCGCGATGTCGTGGCCGAGTCGATCACCAGCAGCTCGGTGCCGGCCATCTCGGCCAGGTCCGCCAGCTCCTCGGCGCCGACCGACGACGACAGCACCGTGTGGTGCGGGCCGCCCGCGGTCAGCCAGCACTCGGCTGAGGTCTCCAGTGACGGCGCCGGCTTCCAGACGGCCCGGGCGACCGGCAGCTTCGGCAGCGGCGCGGTCGGCGGAACCACCTCGATCTCGTTGGCGACCAGGCGGAACCGCTCACCCAGGTCGGCCAGGCCGAGCACGATCGCCGGGCCGGGCGCGGCGTCGAAGACGAGCCGGACCGGGTCCTCCCGGCCGCCGATGCCGAGCGGGTGGATCTCCAGCTTCGGCGTGCCGGACGCGATCGACGGGCAGACCTCCAGCATGTGGGCGCCGAGGATGACCTCGTTGCCCGGCGTGAGGTCGTACGTGTAGTCCTCCATGAAGGACGTCGCGCCGCCGGGTGCCATCGCCTTGAGGGTGTGCACGAGCACCGAGGTCTTCCAGTCGCCCTCGCCACCGAACCCGTACCCATCGG
Source organism: Actinoplanes lutulentus (assembly GCF_003259845.1). Classification (GTDB taxonomy): domain Bacteria; phylum Actinomycetota; class Actinomycetes; order Mycobacteriales; family Micromonosporaceae; genus Actinoplanes; species Actinoplanes lutulentus. The sequence goes on along the minus strand of NZ_QLMJ01000002.1, from coordinate 404,495 downwards.
CCATCAGGCGCTGGACCGCGAGGCCGGGGAGCTGGCGCAGGCCGCCCAGGTCCTCGAAATTGCTGGTGAACGCCTTGAAGCCGCCCTCGGTGAGGAACTGCCGTAGCCCGAGTTCAATCCTCGCCCCGTAACGGAGGGACTCGCGCCGCTCATTGAGCAGCTCGGGGGCAACCTCGTAAATATCCTGATATTCACGGACCAGCTTGTCGATATCCTCGTCAGCGATCTGGTCGACCACGGCGACCAGGTCGTTGACCCCGTACGTGTTGACCGAGACCCCGAAGCGCAACTGCGCCTCGACCTTGTCCCCCTCGGTCACCGCCACGTCGCGCATGTTGTCGCCGAACCGGGCGAGCTTGAGGTTGCGCATGGCCGAGTAACCACGGGCCGCCCGCACCCACGTGTCGATCCGCTTCACCACCGCCGGGTTGCTGACGTGCCCGGCCACCGTCTTGCGCGGCACACCGAGCCGGGTCTCGATGAACCCGAACTCCCGGTCACCGTGCGCGGCCTGGTTGAGATTCATGAAGTCCATGTCGATCTCGGCCCAGGGCAGTGCCACGTTGTGCTGGGTGTGCAGGTGCAGCAGCGGCGCCCGCAGCGCGTCCAGACCGGCGATCCACATCTTGGCCGGCGAGAACGTGTGCATCCAGGTGATCACGCCGAGCACGCCGGGCGTCGACGAGGCCCGGCGGCAGATGTCGAGGATCTGCTCGGCCGTGGTGAGCACCGGCTGCCAGACCACGTCGGCGTCCAGGCTCGCGTCCAGCTGGGCGGCGATCTCCCGGGACTGCGACGCGACCTGGTCGAGGGTCTCCGGACCGTAGAGGCCCTGGCTGCCGGTCAGGAACCAGACTTCCCCGTTGCTCATCTACTTGACCTTTCTCGTCACGAGTCGCTGCAGGACGATGAAGGCGAAGAGCAGGACCCCGACGATGATCCGGGTCCAGGCCGCGTTCAGGTCACCCTGGAAAATGATGATCGTCTGGATCAGGCCGGTGACCAGTACGCCGAGCAGCGCACCGAACACGTAACCGGATCCGCCGGTGAGCAGCACGCCACCGATGACGCAGGCCGCGATCGCGTCGAGTTCCAGGCCGTTGCCCTGCAGGGCCCAGCCGGAGGTCGAGTTGATGCTGAACAGCACACCGCCGAGGGCCGCGCAGAAGCCGCTCAGGGTGTAGACGGCGATCCGCGTACGGGCGACCGGCAGGCCCATGAGCAGCGCGGAGTCGGCACTGCCACCGATCGCGTAGACGTTGCGACCGAACCGGGTCCAGGCCAGCACCGCCGCGGCGATCAGCACCGCGGCAAGCGCCACGATGGCGATCGGCTTGGTGACGACGCCCTCGGCGAGCGGGATCCGGTACTCCGAGATGGCTTTCCAGGTCTCGTCGCGGATCGGGATCGACTGCTGGTTGATGAACAGCGCCAGTCCCCGGGCCAGGAACAGCCCGGCGAGGGTGGCGATGAACGGCTCCACCTTGAAGTAGTGGATCACCGCACCCTGTCCGGCGCCGATCAGCGAGCCGAGCAGCAGCACCAGGACCAGGACCACGAGCGGCGGCCAGCCGCCCTGCAGCAGGGTCGCGGTCAGCGTGGTGGTCAGCGAGATGACCGCGCCGACCGACAGGTCGATGCCGCCCGTGATGATCACGAAGGTCATCCCGACCGCGACCACCAGCAGCACCGCGTTGTCGCGGAACAGGTTGACCACGACGCTGGGCTGCCCGAAGTTCTCGAAGTTCGCCACCGCGCCGCTGTACATGATCACCAGCAGGGCGAGGGTCGAGAGGATCGGGATGTACTTCGCGTTCGGCCGGTAGACCCGCCGGCGCGGGTTGGCGGGCGAGTCCTTCTTGTTGCCGGTGTCCGGCGTCGCGTCGATGGTCGTCATGCGATCGCCTCCGTTCGCGTCGACGTGAAGCGCCCGAAGACCTTCTCCCGGAAAGCCGCGGACTGAGAGAGGCAGAGCGCGACCACGACGACGGCCTTGAACAGCAGCGTGGCCTCGGGCGGCACACCCACCGCGACCACCGTGACGCCGAGCGCCTGGATCAGGACGGCGCCGAGCACGGTCCCCGCGATCGAGAACCGGCCACCGATCAGCGCGGTGCCACCGATCACCACGGCGAGGATGGCGTCCAGCTCGATCAGGTTGCCGGCCGAGATGCTGTCGGCACTCTTGATGTTCGCGCTGTAGATGAGGCCCGCGAGCCCGGCGAACCCGCCGGAGACCACGTACACCATCGTGGTGATCCGCCGGGACCGGATGCCGGCCAGCCGGCTCGCCGTCGGGCTGCCGCCCACCGACTCCAGCAGCAGGCCCAGCGCGGTACGCCGGGTCAGCAACGTGATCAGGACGACCGCGGCGACCGCGATCAGGAAGGCCACCGGCAACGCGAGGAAGAAGCCGGTCGCGATCGTCGCGTACGGCCCGGACTGCACGTTGATGATCTGACCGTCGGTGATCAGCTGGGCGATGCCCCGGCCGGCCACCATCAGGATCAGCGTCGCGATGATCGGCTGGATGCCGACCAGAGCGACCAGCGCGCCGTTCCAGAGGCCGGCCAGCAGCGACACCGCGATCGCGATCACGATGATCAGCAGCACCGAGCCGACGCTGTTCTGGTTGCCGAGGTCGCTGATCAGCAGACACGCGACAGCGCCGGAGATCGCCATGACCGAGCCGACCGAGAGGTCGATGCCGCCGGTGGCGATCACCAGGGTCATGCCGAGCGCGACCAGCACCAGCGGCGCACTGCCCCGCAGGATGTCGATCAGGCTGCCGAAGAGGTGCCCGTCGCGGACCGTGACGAACTGGTTGGACGTGAACGCGTTGACGATCAGCAGCGCCACCAGGATCGCCGCCGGCCAGAACAACCTGTTCTTGAGGATGGTCATGAAGTCGCTCCGCTGGCGATGGTTTGCATGATGCGGTCGGCGTCGACGTCCGACGTGTTCTCCAGCTCCTCGACCAGCCTGCGGTCCCGGAGCACCTCGATCTTGTGGCTGAGCCGGAGGACCTCTTCGAGCTCGGCGCTGACGAAGAGCACCGCCATGCCGCCGTCGGAGAGCTCGGCGACCAGCTTCTGGATCTCCGCCTTGGCGCCGACGTCGATGCCACGGGTCGGCTCGTCGATGATCAGCAGCCGGGGCTCGGTGATCAGCCAGCGGGCCAGCAGCACTTTCTGCTGGTTGCCGCCGGACAGGTTGCGCACCGGGCGTTCCGGATCGGCCGGCCGGATCTGCAGCGCCTTGATGTACTTCTCGACGATCTCGTCCTGCTTGCGGCGCGGGATCGGGCGGGTCCAGCCCCGGGAGGCCTGCATCGCCAGGATGATGTTCTCCCGGACGCTGAGCTCGCCGATGATGCCCTCGGTGCGGCGGTTCTCCGAGGAGAACGCGATGCCGCGCTTCATCGCCACCTGCGGGTCACGCAGATTGACCTGCTTGCCCTCCAGCAGCAGCTCACCGCTGTCCGGCTTGTCGGCGCCGAACAACAACCGAGCCAATTCGGTACGCCCGGACCCGAGCAACCCGGCCAGCCCGACAACCTCGCCGGCGTGGATCGTCAGGTTGAACGGGGCGATCGCACCGGTCCGGCCGAGCTCCTTGGCCTGCAGGATCGGCTCGGCCTCGGCCACCTTCTCGCGGGTGCGCTGGGCCTTGTCCTCCAGGGACTCCAGGGCTGCGAGCTCCTTGCCGATCATCTTCTCGACAAGGCGTACCTGGGGAAGCTCTTCGGTCTTGAACTCGCCGATCAGCTGACCGTTACGCAGAACGGTGAGCCGGTCGGAGACCTCGTAGATCTGGTCGAGGAAGTGCGAGACGAAGAGGATCGCCACGCCGTCCGCCTTGAGCCGGCGGATGACGGCGAAGAGCTGCGCCACCTCGGAGGTGTCCAGGCTGGACGTCGGCTCGTCGAGGATCAGCACGCGCGCGGAGATGTCGACCGCGCGCGCGATCGCGACCATCTGCTGGATCGCGAGGGAGTACGTGTTCAGCGGGGCCGACACGTCGATGTCCAGGTCGAGCCGGGCGAGCAGCTCGCTCGCGCGCCGCCGCATCAGGCCCCACTGGATCCGGCCGAACTTGCGCGGCTCACGCCCGATGAAGATGTTCTCCGCGACCGAGAGGTTGGTGCAGAGGTTGACCTCCTGGTAAACGGTGCTGATGCCGGCCTGCTGAGCCTGGAGCGGGCCGTTGATGTGCACGACCTCGCCGCCCAGCCGTACCTCGCCGCCGTCGATCGTGTAGACCCCGGTCAGCACCTTGATCAGGGTGGATTTCCCGGCGCCGTTCTCGCCCATGAGGGCATGGACCTCGCCCGGGAACAGCCGGAAATCGACGCCGTCGAGTGCGACGACGCCGGGGAAGACCTTTCGGATCCCGGTCATCTCGAGGACCAGGGACTGCTCGCCCATTCGTGCTCCGTTTCGAAGCTCCGCAGTGCCCCGGCCGGGCCGGCCGGGGCGCTGACGGATCGATCGATCAGTACTGGCGGGTGGGCAGGGCTTCCTTGGCCTGCGCCTGGGTGAAGGTGGTCTCCTCGGTGAGCACCCGGGTCGGGATCTCCTCACCGGCGTCGACCTTCTTGACCAGGTCCATCAGCTGCGGGCCGAGGAGCGGGCTGCACTCCACGATGAAGTTGATCTTGCCTTCGGACAGCGCCGTCATGCCGTCCTTGACCGCGTCCACCGTGATGATCTTGATGTCGGTGCCGGGCTTCTTGCCGGCCGCTTCGATCGCCTCGATGGCGCCGAGACCCATGTCGTCGTTGTGCGCGTAGAGCACGTCGATGTCGGGGGTGGACTGGAGGAAGGTCTCCATCACAGTCTTGCCGTCGGCACGCTTGAAGTCACCGGTCTGCGACTTCACGATCTTGAAGTTCGGGTTCGCCGCGATCTTCTCGGCGAAGCCCTTCTGGCGGTCGAGCGCCGGAGCGGAGCCCGTGGTGCCCTGCAGCTCCACGATGTTGACCGGCTCGGTCTTGCCCTCGTACTCCTTGACCAGCCAGTCGCCGGCCTTCTCGCCCTCGACGATGAAGTCCGAGCCGATGAAGGTCTTGTAGAGCGAGGTGTCCTGCGAGTCGACCGCGCGGTCGGTCAGGATCACCGGGATGCCGGCGTCCTTGGCCTCCTTGAGCACCGCGTCCCAGCCGGAGGTGACCACCGGCGAGAAGGCGATGACGTCGACCTTCTGCGTGATGAAGTTGCGGATCGCCGAGATCTGGTTCTCCTGCTTGCCCTGGGCGTCGGAGAACTTCAGGTCGATGCCGGCCGAGGCGGCCGACTCCTGGATGGACTTGGTGTTCGCGGTACGCCATCCGCTTTCGGCGCCGACCTGAGAGAAACCAAGAGTGATCTTGCCGTCGCTGCCGCTGTCCGAGCCGGCGTCGTCGCCGCCGCCGCCACAACCGGCGAGCACGGAGACCGCCAGGACGCCTGTCAGAGCAGCCGCGGACCAGTTCCTGCGCACCATAACCTCCTGAAACTGTTACCGTTAACAAAACGATCAACGGTCGGCATCACGTGCCTTGACCGCGAGGATGTTCAGTTAGCTGCGACGGGCGTCACAGCTTGCGTTTCGTGAGTGTTACCGTTCTCAACGTGCTCGTCAAGAGATCCCGATCTTTGTTTCAGCTAGATTGCAAGAACGGCTGTATCGCCCAGGGTCATCACCCGGTCACCTGCTAGATATCGTCCAATGGCGACTCCACCACCGGCGCCGGGTCCGGAACCCGCAGCTGAGCAGCGATCCGCAGCCGAGCTGAGAGCCCCGCGTGCCCGGCGGGAGATCCGCTCCGGCAAGGAACGCGGCACCGTCATGCGGGACGTCGCGAAACTCGCGGGGGTGTCCCACCAGACGGTCTCGCGGGTGATCAACGAACATCCCAACGTGCGCGCCGAGACCCGCGAACGCGTGCTGGCCGCGATGCGCTCGCTCAACTACCGCCGCAACCTGGCGGCTCGCACTCTCGCCACCCGCGAGTCGCACACCCTCGGCATCATCGGATTCGAGACCACGCTCTTCGGTCCCGAATCCATGCTGTACGGCATCGAGAGCGCCGCCCGCGCCGCCGGTTACCTGGTCAGCGTGGCCACGGTCCGCGACCTGGAGCATCGCCCGGTGCTGGAGGCGGTCGACCGGCTCGCCCAGCACGACGTCGACGGCATCATCGCGATCGCGCCGAAAGCCTCGGTGATCACCGCCCTGACCCATGCTCCCGGCGGCCTCGCCTGCGTCGCGGTCGGCGGCGCGGGCCCGATCGCCTCGCCGCACGGCGGCAGCACTCCCGAAGAACCATTCCCGACCGTACGCGTGGACAACGCGGCCGGGGCTCGCCTGGCCACCCGCCACCTGCTGGATCTCGGCCATGCCACGGTCCACCACGCCGCCGGCCCACCGGACTGGCCGGAGTCACAGGCCCGGGTGGAGGGCTGGCGCGAGACGCTGTACGCGGCCGGCGCGGTCGTCCCGCCGGTCACCTCCGGCTGGTGGGACGCGGCCGCCGGGTACGAACAGGGCCGCCGCCTCGCCGCCGACCACTCGGTGACCGCGGTGTTCTGCTCCAACGACCGGATCGCCCTGGGTGTGCTGCGCGCCCTGCAGGAGGCCGGCCGCCGGGTACCCGAGGACGTCAGCGTCGTCGGGTTCGACGACATGCCCGACTCGGGGTTCTTCCTGCCCCCGCTGACCACGGTGCACCAGGACTTCGCCGAGCTCGGCCGGCGCGCGCTGGCCCTGCTGCTGCGCCACATGGGACGGCCCGGCGACGCCCCGCCGGAGGACGTGGTGGTGGCGCCGTCGCTGGTGCCGCGGGCGAGTTCCGCGCCGCCCAGGGCGGGTTCCGCACTGCCGGGTTCCGCGCCGCCGGGGCCGGGTTCCGCGCCGACCCGATCCTCATGACGCATCGTGAGCACGGAGGTGTCCAAGATCTGGCAGTCCGCGCCGAGCACTCCCCCGACCAGGCACTTCGGCGGGGGTGCACTCACCCGCACCGGTGACGGAACCGGCACCCGGCCCGGCGGGCCGTTACAGTCCGGAAGGTGCTCGACGACGACACGACTCAGGTGGTGAGCAGCCGGTGACCAACAGATGGCTCGGCCGCCGTAAGAACCCGCGCCTCTCGGGCACCCTGCACATCCTGGACGCCACCGGTCGCGAGCTAGCCGTGCCCCTGCGCGGCCGGGCGACCGTCCTCACCGCGGGCGGCACCGGCCTGACCGGGTACGGCGAAGTCTGGGCAGTGCACACCACGACCGCCGCGGCGGACACCAGCCTGATGATCAGTTACGGACACGACGACAACGCCGACAAGCGGGAGTCAGGCCTGTGCCCGGCCGGCGACACGGTGGTGCTCAGCGGCGTCCGCTTCACCTGGCGTAACCAGCCGGCGGTCCCGGGCACCCCGATCCCCCGCCCCCGCGACGCCATGCCGAACATGCCCCGCACCGCGGGCGCCCCACCAAAGTCCAACGCCAGCCCCCAACCCTCACGCACCGCCCCAGGGCGCACCCCGCCAGCCCAGAGTTCGCCCGCGCAGACCTCGCCGACCCAAAAATCGCCGGCGCGCGCTGAGCCCGCTCGCGGCAACCGCTCACCCGGCAGCGCGGCCCAGCCGGGCGCCCGCCCCAATGCGCGTCGCCCCTCGGGATCTTGAGCGATTTCCGACCTACCGGGGCCCAGCGGTGCCCAAGACGCTCGCCGGGCGCCACTCGTCGCGCCGAGCCGTCACGGACGGTGAGCGCTTCACGCAAGCGCCGCAGCCCCGGGCGCAATCTTGGAGTCCTGTAGGTGCTCTGACACCCACAGGACTCCACAAAGCCAAAACTCTCCACCGTTGTGGTGGCAATCCGTCACCAGAGCACGCGAAGGCCAGCCGCCCCTCCGAATCTTGAGCGACTTTCGACCCCACAGGGTCAACAATCGCTCAAGATCCGCCAAGCAACGGGCCGCGGCAACGGCCGGCGAGGCGAGCGGCGGGCAGGCACCCTCTTCACGTCGATCTTGCGGAGTTGTCCGCAAACGGGTTCACGCAACTCCACAAGATCGAACCTGAACACAGCGGTCAGGCGCCGGGCTTCGGGTTGCCGTAATACGCGCCCGGGCCGTGCTTGCGCTTGAAGTGCCGCTCCTGCAGGTGCTGCGGGATGCTCGCCGCCGGATTCAGCGCCAGCGTCTTCAGCGCCATCTCCGCCACCGCCTCGCAAATGATGGCGTTCTGCACCGACTTCACCGGATCCGCACCCCAGGTGAACGGCCCGTGGTTGGCGACCAGTGCGGCCGGCATCGCCGCCGCCTCCTCGTCGTCACCGATCGTCTCGACGATCACCCGGCCGGTGTTCAGCTCATAATCGGTCGCGCACTCGGCCGCGGTGAGACCCCGCGTCACCGGCACCGGCCCGTTGAACGTGTCGGCGTGCGTGGTGCCGAGCAGCGGGATGTCCAGCCCGGCCTGCGCGAACGCGACAGCGTTGGTCGAGTGCGTGTGCGTCACCCCGCCGATCGAGGGCCAGGCCAGGTAGAACGCCCGATGCGACTCGCTGTCCACCGACGGCCGCAGGTCGCCGGCGAGGACCTTGCCGGTCTCCAGATCGACCGGGACGAGGTGGTCCTCGGTCAGCTCGTCGTAGGCCACCCCGGACGGCTTGATCAGATAGATCCCGGCCTCACGGTCGATGCCGCTGACGTTGCCCCAGGTCAGCTGGGCGAGCCCGGCCTCCGGGATGATCTGGTTGGCCCGCAGCACGGCCCGGCGCAGAGCCTTGGAACCGTAAGTCACGTCGTCTTCCCCTCGGCCCACGGATGTTAGCGCTCACCCTAGCCGACCCCAAAGAGCCCCTGACAAGCCCCGGAAACGTCACGTTAACGCCAACACTGCCTGCCGAACGCGTATCCGCAGCGCCTCCGGCAACGCCGCGTAACCAGCCGCCTGCGCCGCCTCCTGCCCGGCCTCGCCTGCGGCGTAGGCCAGGAAACTGCGGGTCACCGCAGGCGTACCGGTCCGGCAGACCACTTCATAGGAGACCAAGACCATCGGGTACGCGTAATCGGCCGTCCCGTCGTATCGCAGCTCGATCCGGAGGTCGTCGGTGATCGTCGCGCCCTCGATGGCGAGCCCGGCCGCGTAGTCCGACGGCGCGGTGAACGGCCCGCCCGCCGCGCCGATGTGCGCCACCGGCAGATCGTTAACGGTCGCGTACGACGACTCCACGTACCCGATCGACCCGACCGTGCGGGCCACCGCGGCGACCACCCGGTGGCTGCCCTTTTCCCCGGTGCCGCCCGGTGCGCGCCAGTCGCCGCCGATCCCGTGCGGCCACTGCGGCCCGGCCGCCCCGGCCAGGTACCGGGTGAAATTGTCGGTGGTGCCGCTGCTGTCCGCACGGTGGATCGTACGAATGGGAATGGCCGGAAGGGCCGCGACCGGGTTGTCCGCCGCGATGGCCGGGTCGTTCCAGACCGTGACCTTCCCGCTGAAGATCTGGGCGATGGTCGCCGGCGTGAGCCGGAGTTCGTCCACCCCGGCGACGTTGTACGCGAGCGCGATCGGGCCGGCCACCAGCGGAAGGTGCACCGCCGGGCCGCCGCACCGCTGCTCGGCCCGGCGCAGGTCGTCCGCGCCGAGCACCGCGTCGGTGCCGGCGAAGTCACCGGTGCCGCCGAGGAAGGCACGCACCCCGGCGCCCGAGCCGGTGCCCGCGTACTCGACGGTCGCGTCCGGGCAGGCGATCTGATAGGCCTTGATCCACGCTTGCAGCGCGTTGGTCTGCGCCGACGAGCCCTGCCCGGCGGCCGTGCCGGCGGCGCAGCTGATCGGTTTCGGTCGCGGCTCCGGCGCCGCGGAGCAGCCGGCAAGCGCGACGAGTGCCACGAATGCCAGTACGACGGGCAGGACTCTCATCGGTACTCCGCCAATCGCCGGCGCACCCCGGCCGCCGTCAGCACGATGACCAGGGCCAGAACTCCGACCGGCACGACGACCGCGCCGGTGAGCGTGCGTTCCGCGGAGGCCAGCCCGCTGTCGAACTCCGCCTTGCGTACCCCGGTGACCGCCGCGACGGCGGCGTCGAAGTACGCGAAGTCGAACGCCGCGTCACCGCGCCGGATCCCGGTGAGCGCGGTGACCGCCTCGCCGGTCTTGCCCGCCCCGGCCAGCGCGACGATCCGCTCGTGGGTGCTCCGATAGGCGGCCCACCGCTGCCCGGCGACCGGATCCAGGCCGGTGAGCAGCTGCGACTTCCCGGCGAAGTCGTCGGCGTAATAGGCGAGGTTGCCGCTGACCAGGTACCGGCTGGTGTCGGCGGCGGCGTCGTAGCCGATAGCCCGCAGCTCGGACACCTCCAGATAGGGCCGCAGCCCGTCGGCGCGGGCCGCGGCGAGCCGGCGTTCCTGCGCACCGAGGACCGTGGAGAAGGCCACCAGCAGCGTCAGGCTCAGCGCGGTCGCGGTGATCAGGGCCGGGTTCCAGGTGCGGCGGAACCGCCGGGCCAGCCAGACCTGCAGGGTGATCAGCAGAACCAGCAGAGCACCGCCCAGCAGCACGGCCACCGCGCCACCGGCCGCCTCGGTGCCGCTCTTGGCGTCGTACGCGCTGTCCAGCCGCTGCTCGCTGACGGCCCGCAGCCGGTACGCGGCCGGTAGCAGCCGGACGTGCAGCAGGTTGGTGGCCTGGGTGTAGTAGCCGAGCGCGTCGGCCGCGGAGTGCGGCTGGGCGGCGAGGGCCTGGCCCAGCCGCTGCCGATAGACGGCGAGGCCGTCGAGCATCTCGGTGACCAGCGACCGTTCCAGGTCACCGGCCCCGGTGGCGAGCACGTCCCGCAGGCCGGTGTCGATCTGCCGGCCGCGCTCGCGATAGGCGCCGAGCGCGTCGAGCCGGCTGCCGGCCAGGGCATCGGTGTCACCGGCCAGCAGGATGCGGGTGGCCTGCGCGTCCAGGTCGCTCAGTGCGAAGTAGAGGTCGGCCGCGATGGCGGCCTGCGGCGCCGCCTGGTGCCCGATGATCCGCACCTGGTCCTGCACCCGCGCGGCCACCAGGCCGGTGGCGATCAGCAGGGCGGCCGCCGCGCTCACGGCCAGCGCGGCCAGCAGCCTCAGGCGGACGGGTGTGTCGCGCCGGGCCAGGTTTCGAGCGGTGGATCTGGTCGCTTCCAATACCGCGGGCACGCCGTCACGGTAGGCCCGCACGCCAATTCTCAAATCGTACCCAAGTGGGGTGAAGCGTTCCGATGCGCCGAAGCGCATCGGAACGTCCATCGAAAGTTCACCTAGCGCAGAACGCGCTTGTCCGGTCGCAGCGACTCGGGCAGCGCGATGGTGATCCACTCGTTGTTGTCGGCGACGCCGGCGGTCCGGCCGCTGGAGAACGGGAAGTTGTTGTCGTTCAGCACGGCGATCGTCTTCTCGTCCAGGATGACCACGTCCTCGATGGTCTGGAACGGGAAGGTGAACGTGGTGCCGAAGCCACCCAGCTTGCGCGGGTTGGCGATGTTCATCAGGTCGACGACGAGCTTCTTGCTCAGGGTGCCGTCGGAACGCTTCTGGGCCAGGTAGATCTTCTTGTTCACCGCGGTGGCGCCCTGGCCGTTGTCCCGCTCGATGATCAGGAAACGGTCCTTGTCGACGGCGATGGCGTCACCGATCGCGTGCGCCGGGCTGTCGAGCTGGTAGGTCCAGCGCTTGCCGGTGTACGCGCGGGTCCGCAGGTCGAACTCGTTGAACCGCAGCTGACCGGCGGTGTCACCGGTGACCGTGCCCTCCAGCAGCGGGTACAGGTAACGGCCGTCGGGTGACGCGGCCATGCCCTCGAAGCCCTTGCTGCCGCCGAGCGTCGCGGTCACGCCGGTGCGGGCCGCGGTCTCCGGCGCGATCACGCCGTCGAGCGGCGCGGGTGCCGCGAGCAGGCGTCCGCCGCGGTCGAAGTGCAGCAGGTACGGGCCGAACTCGTCACCGATCCAGTACGAGCCGTCCTTGGCCTTGACGATCGACTCCACGTCGAAGTCGGAGCCGGTCAGCACCCGGTCGGCGCGGGTCAGTTTCCACGGCACGAAACCGTTCGGGTCGGTCAGGTTGAGGCCGCCGACCACGTCGACCTGGTTGCTCGCGAAGACCGGCGCCAGCCGCTGGACGCGGAGCAGGAAGTCGCCGGAGTTGGCCTGGTTGCCGTACCCGTTGTCGGACAGCACGTCGAACGTGCCGTCACCGTTGGCGGCGATCCCGGAGAAGCCCTGGATCGGCTGGTCAGCGAACGGCGCCACGAATCCGTTCGTGTTGCCGGTGACCAGGCTGCCGGACGGCTCGCTGCCCGGCACGAACGTGCCGGCCGGCAGCGATGCCCAGGCGGTCAGCGTCGGCTTGGTGACCTTGTTGTGGTGGCCTACGGCCACCGACGCCGTCCCGGCGACGGCCAGGGTGAGTGCGACGGCGCCGGCTATGGCAACGGTACGAGTAACGATCTTTCCCATGATGCCGGACGGTAGGCATCACGGGTTAACCGGGCCCGTCGTATTGGTGTCGGCGAATTCACTTGTGGCTGGCCGATGACCGTCGCCGGCGGGACGGCTTGGTCATCGACTCCTCCTCTTCCTCGTCCTGTTCGGACGGCGCGGCCGCGTGCCGGGGCAGCGACGTCGCGTCCGGAAGCCCGTGCCCGATGGCGAGGCCGTCCGCCTGGTGGATCAGGTGTCCCTCGTCGGCCAGGTCGGCGATCAACCCGGTGAGCCGGGCGTCGATGTCGGCGGAGCGGCGCGCCGACCAGCCGTACAGCCGCGCGGTCCCGGCCAGCAACTGGTCGACGGTGAGTACGCCGCCGTCGTGGACCAGGTGTTCCAGTGCCACCCGCAGTTCGCTGTCGGCAACCTGGTCGGCCTTGCGCGCCACATCATCGGCCTTCGAGCGGACCATCGGCTCGTACTGTTCGGGGTCGCTCAGGAACGTGCCGTCCCAGCCCAGGCCGGCGTCGGCGATCGCTTGTTCGACCGCGGCGCGGGCCTGCTTCGTGATCCGGGCGATGCCCCACTCCTCGCGCATCCGCTGCAGTGCGATCGTGATGTGCACCGGGCCTTCCACCTGCGCGAGCTGCCGCGCCGCGTCGACCAGCCGCACCTTGATGTCCGGGTCGGTGAGTACGGCGCCGGCGGGCAGCGCCTCCAGCTGCGCCTTGTGGTACGGCTCGGTCCAGATCTCGCTGAGGTGCTCGGAGACCGGGTGTTCCTCGTGCTCCTCGACGTCCTCGGCCTCGACCTCGGCCTCGTAGTGCTCGGCTTCGTAGTGTTCGGCCTCGTAGTGCTCGGCCTCGTAGATCTCCGCGGCGTGCTCGGGGATCGGGTGCATGTCGGCCGGGTCGATGTCGGCCCGGTGCAGGTGCTCGAAGGCCACCGGCGTGACGTGCTGATCGCCGACCACCACGTCGGGCTGGCTCTCGTACGCGAACGGCGGCTCCAGGTCCGCGTCGAGCTGCACGTCGGCCATCGCCGGCGCGGCGGTCCACTCGTGCGGGATCTCGGCGGCCGGCACGGTGATGCCGGCGTCGGCGATCTGCCGCCCGACGTCGTCGACACCGGCGAGGTACGCGCCCGCCTCGTCGATCAGGTAGTCCGCGGCCAGGTACCACGGCTCCGGGCCGGCCGGGACGTCGTACTGCAGGACCGGGCCGGTCGCGGCCGCCGTCTCCTGCGGGGTGATCTCGACGGTGACCTCGTCGGGCCCGCCGTACACGGTGTGCTCGACGTTCTCCCCGTAAGCGTGCTCCGACGTCTCCCCGTAGACCTCGGCAAAGGCCTCGGCGAAGGCGCCCTCGGCGGCGTCCGCCTCCGCGAACGCCTCGGCCAGGATGTCCGAGCTGTCCATGACAAGGCTCTCGGCGACCGGGCTCTCCATGACCGGGCTCTCGGCGAGAGGGTCCGCCATGACGGGACTCTCGGCGACCGGGCTCTCCTCGACCGTCAGCTCCGCCGGTGCCTCGGCGGGGTACTGGGCCAGGGCCTGCTCGATCGCGATCCGGAGCCGCTGCTCCTCGTGCTCGCGGTCCAGGTACCAGGCGGTGCCCCAGATCCGGTGCAGGCGCCAGCCCAGCCCCTGAAGAACCTGCTCACGCAGCCGGTCCCGGTCACGGGCGGCGGGCGCGGAATCGTACGTGGTCCCGTCGCACTCGATGCCGAGGACGAACGGGGAATCGCCGCGGTGCGAGAGGCGGACGGCCAGGTCGACCCGGAAGGCTCCGGTGCCGACCCGGGTCCGCACGTGATGACCCCAGGAGGCGATCACCTCGCGAACCGAGTCCTCGAACGGCGTCTGTGCCTCGGCCGCCGGATCCGTGAGGTCCAGGGCGGTGCCGCCACCGGCCGCGTATTCCAGGTATCCGGCCAGGTGGCCCAGGTGCTCGTACCCGGAAAGGTCCTGTCCCCGGACCGCGGAGACCACCTCGAGGCGGCGGGCCGCGCGGGTCGTCGCGACGTTGAGCCGCCGCCATCCGTCCGGTCCGTCCAGGCCGCCGAGCTCGGTGCCGATCGCCAGGATCATCACGTCCCGCTCGTCGCCCTGTACCGAGTCGAGGTCCTTCACGAAGAACCCGCGCAGCCGATCCGAGTCCGGTGACCCGACCATGTCGGCCACCGCGGCCTCGATCTCCCACCGCATCGACGGGGTGCAGGTGACCACGCCGAGCGTGCGGTCGGGGCGGGTGACCAGGTGGTGCGCCACCCGGCTCGCCACCTCCTCGGCCAGGCTCGCGTCGTCCTCGGCGCCGAACAGCTGCACACCGGCGTCCGGCCCGGCGGGCCCGACTGCCGGGAACGTATTGAGCCGCCCGGCGTAGAAGCTGTGGTTGGCGAACGAGATCAGCGACTCGTGCCGGCTGCGGTAATGCGTGGTCAGGTCCATGACCGGGAACGCGCCGCAGTGGATCGCCAGGCCCAGGATCGACTGGCCGTCGCCGCCGGGCAGCGGTGCCGCGCCGAGCTGCCGGTCGTCACCCACCACGATCATCGAGCTGGCCCGGTACGCGCAGGTGATCGCGTCAGCGACCGGCACCCGGGACGCCTCGTCGACGATGACGACGTCGAAGAACAGGTCGGACGGGATCAGCCGGCTCACGTCGGCCGGGATGGTCAGCACACACGGCTTCACCGCGAGGGTGGCGTTGCGGGTCTCGGCGAGCAGTTCCCGTACCGCCGGCTGGCGGCCCTGCTGGGACGCCGCGGCCCGCAGCATGGCGGCCTCGGCGACCGCGGTGCCGGACGGCTGCAACTCGTCGACGGCGTTCATCACGTCGGCCACCGCGGCCCGTTCCAGCATCGTGTCCCAGAGACGGAACTCGCTGATCAGGCGGTCGCGGGTGGCCGCGTCGAGCGGAGGCAGCCGCTCGTCCTCGCGGATGATCATGTCGGCCCAGGACTGGAACAGCGCTCGTCCGAGCACCGGCAGCAGCTGGTCGACCGACAGGTCCTCCCGGGCGCAGAAGTCCACGACCGAGTCCAGGCCGTGCTCGCTGAGCACCGCGCGGGCCGCCTGGTGGTCGAACCACTCCTGCTGCCCCTGGTTGTCCTCCATCAGCGCGGTGATCAGTTCACCGGCGTGTTCGTAGTCGTCCAGGGTGGCGGTCAGCGACGGGTGCCGGCGCGGCGCGAAGGCCCGCAGGATCCAGTCGCGGGCGGCCTGCCATTCGGCGACCCGGGACGGCAGGGCGTCGGTCGGGCGTACCTGGGCGAGCGCCTCGGCCTGCTCAGGGGTGAACGGGATGTCCTCGCCGGCGCGTACCCGGCGGGCCTCGGACGCCCAGGACATGGCCTTGGCGAGCGCCTCCACGTCGGTCTGGGTGCCCCGGTAGACCGGGCCGAGCACCTCGGCGTAATCGTTCGCGTTCGTCGTCAGCGAGCCGGCCGCGTCCGACGCGCTCTCCCGGAGCAGGCCGATCGACGCCGACTCGGCGAGGGTGAAGTCCCGCCCGGCCGCCACGCTGTACGCGGTGACCAGGTCACCGGCGGCGGTCAGCGGCTCCACGTGCGCCCGCAGCCAGGTGACCGCGTCGTGCACCGGACCGGAGGCGAGCTGCGGGCGAGGCGCCGGCTCGGGGGGCGTACGCAACGCCGCGGTGAACCGGTCGAACTCCTTGCGCGCCTCGGTGACGATCCGGATGATCGCGCTGTTCGGGGTCGGCGCGCAGACCCGCTCGATGACGCCGGGCAGCGCCTCCGGCGGGGTGACCCGCAGGGCCTCCTCGGCGGTACGCAGCGCCTCCTGGATCGCCTCGAAGTCGGTGTCCAGGTGCCGCCAGTGGCTGCCGAGAATCCGGGCGTACTCCTGCTCGGACTGCTCCAGCTCGCCGATGGCCCGCTTCCAGGCGGCCGCGGCGGCGAGGTTGGCGACCGCTTCCGAGCGCTTCACGTCGGTACGCGCGATGCCGGCCGCGACCCGCTTGTCCCGCCGGTACGGCGCCCGCAGCTTGCGCATCCCCTTGTGCTCGGTGGCGAACCGCTCGACGAGCTCGTCCACCGGCTCGACCAGGGCGTTCTCGTTGAAGTGCTCGCGAGCCCGGGACTCGGCGGCCTTCACCACGTCGACGGCGCGCTGCAGCACCCGGGCGGCGGCACGGGCGGCCGCCATCCCGGACGTGTCGAACCAGCTGGGCTCCGGCTTGTGCGGCCGGTTGAGCAGCTCGACGATCGCGGCGACCCGGCCGATGTCGGTGAACGCGACCACGTTCGGCAGGCCAAGCCGGGCGGTGACCCGGTCCAGGCTGTGCTGATGCTGTTCGAGGCGGTCGGCCTCCTCGGCGAACCGGCGGGCCAGTCCCCGGGCCTGCGCGGCCGTCAGCGGCAGCAGCTCCACGGCCGGCGGGTTCAGGTGGGCCAGGCTCGGCACGATCGGCAACTTCGCCGGGGACGGCAACGCCGACCAGGTCACACCCGCTTTCGTACGCACGACCTCCTCGGCGTGGTGCAGCGATCGCAGGTGGCCGACCAGGCTCTCGGCGGCGGCCGCGACCGGCTCCAGGCTCTCCAGGGTGAGCCACTCGTCGGGTGCCTCGGCGGGCCGGCGGGCGGCGTGCCCGACCAGCGTCGTCAGGGTGATCGCGTCGGAGAGGGCCTGCGCCTCGAAGACCACCGCGAGCCGGTCCCCCGCGACCGCTTCGGCCAGGTGCTGCAGGGCGATCTGTGCCTGGTGCAGGCGAGCGTCCAGGCGGTTGCGGTCGATCACGTCACGCCAGAGGAACTCGTCGCCCTCCAGCGCCGGCCGCCACGCGCGGCCGAGACTCTCCGCGGCGTCCCGGACGCGCTGCAGCGATTGCGTCGTCAGGGGTACGGGCAGCGTGGACGGCACCGGACCGGCCGGTAGATCGGTCATCTGGGCGCACATGCCGAGCACGTCGTGCAGCCGGTGACCGAGGGGTTCACGGACCTCGTTCATCGCTTCGGCGTACGCATTGAGCCTGATCCGGTGCTGGCGCAGCTCCTCGCGCTCGTCGGTGGAAAGGCTCGGCGGCGGCAGCGGGATGAAGTCGAGCGCGGTGGCGAGCGTGCTCGCCACCTGGTAGCGGCCGATCCGGTCGCTGTGCAGTTCGAGCAGGTACTCGTCGAGGCCGACCCCGCCCAGCCGCTCCCGGACGCCGTCCAGCGCGGCCGCCTTCTCGGAGACCAGCAGCACCCGCTTCCCGGCGTGGATCAGGCAGGCGATCATGTTGGCGACCGTCTGCGTCTTGCCGGTGCCGGGCGCGCCGCGCATCACGAACGTGCGCCCGGCCACGGCCGCCGCGATCGCCGACCGCTGCGCGGCGTCGGCGTCCAGCACCAGCGGCACGTCGTCCGGCGCGGCCAGCTCGTCGATGCGATTCAGGGGTACGGGTTCGAAGCGCAGCGCGTCCGGCTGCGAGATCGGATCGGTGGCGAGGGCGCGGACCACCGGGTGAGCGAGGATCTGCCGTTCGTTCTCGACCAGGTCGGCGTACATCACCTCGCGCTGCACGTCGAAGCGGGACAGCAGCACGGCCTCGTCCGAGTGCCAGTCCGGCTGCTCGCTGATCGCGGCGTCCAGGCGGGCCCAGAACACGGTCAGGTCCAGGCCGTTGAGGCTGTCCACGACCGGGAGCTCGATCCCGTACGCCCGCAGCCGGACCGCGAGCGCCGGGTTGACGATCGGGTCGTCCGGCCGGGCCTGCAACCGTGGGTAGTCGAGCGGATCCGGCACGACCAGCTCGACCGGCAGCAGCAGGATCGGGCTGGTGAACCGCTGCCCGCCGTCCTGCCAATGCAGCGACCCGAGCGCCAGATACAGCGCCGAGATCCCCTGCTCGAACTGGTCACGCCGCGCCGTACGCCGCAGGGCGTGCAGCGTCGCGTCCATGTCCGCGTCGATCATCTCGGTCTGGAACACGTTGGCGGCGCGCGGCCGTGGCCCCTCGGCCTGTTCCTCGATCCCGAGGAACCCGCACTCACGCCCCTGGTGCAACGCCTCAATGATCGTCCGCGGCGTCGGGCTCACCACCGCCACGACGCCGGGCCCTGTTGGATCCACGTCGATCAGTGGATTGTCACCGGTGAAGTCGAGCAGACCGGCACGCCAGGACTCCAGCACTCCGCGAACACGCGCATCCGGCCGTCCGGTCAACCCGTCAGCATCATCCCACCGCATTGCCACATTCCAACAAGGCAAGGTGGGTCACCGTGGCGATTTTCCGGGTTAACCCGACGTTCCGGACTTCAACCAATCGAATTCGGCCTGTCGAACCAGGCCCAAGACGTGCTCTGCCGCCACAAAACCCCACAAACAGAACATTATCGACACCGCGTTCGTCCCGGGCGTGGCGTACCCCACCCGCCCCACCCACCCCACACCCGAAAGCCGCCCACCCGGCCGCCGCCCTTGATCGCCGGCCCACGGTGAGCCCCTACCCACCCCGGACAGGCCTCCACGGTGAGCCCCCACCCACCCCGCACAAGTCCCCACGGTGAGCCCCTACCCACCCCGGACAAGCACTCACCGTGAGCCGCCGCCCACCCTGGACAAGCCCTCACCGTGAGCCCTTGACTCGTCTGGGGCCAGCCCTCGATCGCAGGGAGCACGGGTTCCGCCGCCGAAACACCCAGCGTTGAGCGCCGGCTGGCCCGGCTGGCGCTCACGGCTGTTCCGCGGGCCCTGAGACGACTGCGAGCGCCAGCCGGACACGGCCACCCGGCCGGCACCCGACTGGCACCCGGCTTGGCCGGCTTGGCGAGCGATCTGACGATCCGGATGCCCCGAACGGGCGCCGACCGTCGTCAGCGCCAGCAGGCCGGGTACCGACCGGCCGAGACGAGGGCGCACACAAGAAGCCGACAACCGTGATGAAGACACACGGTGCCCATCTGTGTGCTTGCGTGTGCGCTCACCGCCCCGCCGAGGAGCGGGAGCGGGCAAGCGTCAGCCGTCGGAAGCTCGCTCACGGCTCGCTCACGGCTCGCTCACGGCTCGCCCGCGGCTCGGATTTACTCGCGCCCTGCGACGCCACGCGATCTTGGCGGCTTCGGGTGGTGGGGTCAGTCCCAGATGGGGGTCCACCACTGCCAGCCGGTCGGGGCCAGGGGCCAGCCGGGGTCGGGGCGCCAGCCTTCTGGGGGGTACCAGCCGTCCGGCGGGACCGGCCAGCCCGGGGGGACCGCGAACTTGATGCCGGTGGGCGCGCCGGGGATGGGCGGGTGCGGGTTGGCTTCGGCTGCTGGGGATACCGGCGCGACCGGGGAGACCGGGTTGATCGGGTTGGTGGCGGAGCGGCGGTTGGCGTTGCTCTTGACCACGGCTGCCAGTGCTGGGATCACCGTGGTCTCGGTGATGTTCGCGCTGTCCAGGGACTGGCCGATCGGCGCCGGGCTGACCGGGTTGGTGAATGGGTCGATCAAGCCGGTGTCACCGAACGACGGCGCGCCCGAAGCCGGGATGGCCGACAGTGGTGAGGCCGGCAACGCCGTCGCCGTGAGTGACGAACCGGAGCCGGACAACCCGGAACCTGACGCGACCGCGCCGGAGGAGCCCGGGTCAGACAATCCGGAGCTGGACGAGTTGGAACCGGACGAGATGGAACCGGATGATCCGGGGCCGGACGGCCCGTTCTGTCCGCCGGAGGTCAGGGACGAGACCGAGGAGTACGAACCCGACGGGAACGCCGACGACGACGAACCGGACGGCGGCGGCCCTGACACCGAAGCGGACGGGCCGCCGAAGGACGTACCGGAGTTGGGTGAGCCGGCGAACGACGGACCCGAGGCCTGGCCTGAGTTTGCCGGGCCGGAGGGCGGGCCGGAGTTCGTAGCCGCGGACGAACCCGCGTTCGGCGAACCGGAGATCGGAGAGCCCGGCAACGCCGAGTTGGGCGCCGGCGAGGCCGGGCGGGCGGAACCAGCGTCGGCGCGGGCAGAACCGGCGTCGGCCGGCGGGTCCAGGCGCGGGACGGTGCCACCGGGCAGCGACCCGGTGGAGGGCAGCGTGGGCAGGGCGGTGGCGCTGGGTACGGCCCAGGCCGGCACCCCGGTGCTCGGCGTGGCCCAGCTCGGCACCGCATCGCCCTGCGCGGCCCAGGTAGGAGCCGATTCGCCCTGCGCACCCCAGCTCGGCGCCGAGTCGCCCTGCGTACCCCAGCCCGGCGCCGATTCGCCCTGCGCGCCCCAGCTGGGCATGCTTTCGTTGGCCGCCGCCCAGCTCGGCACCTGCTCGCCCGGCGTGGCCCAGCTCGGCACCGGCTCGCCACCGGCCGAACGGACCGGCAGGCCGTCGCCCGGACCCACCCGGCCGAAACCGTTGTCCTGACCAGATCCGCCATCACGGCCGTCGGCGTCACGGCCGGAGACGGCATCACGCCCGGTGGTTGCCCGGCCCAGGCCCGCGTCGCTCGCGATGCCGAGCCTCAGCCCGGACTGGCCGGCTGACCAGCCGGACGTCGTCTCGCCGGGCCCGCCAGGGGTCCAGCCCTGCGTCTCGTCGCTACGAACCCAGCTCGGCACCGCCTCACCGGACGCTGCCCAGCTCGGCGCCGGCTCGCCGGACCCGGCGCCCCAATTAGGCGCCTGCTCACCAGAACCAGGAACCCCAGAACCAGAAACCCCAGAACCAGAAACGCCAGAACCAGAAACGCCAGCTCCAGCTCCAGCTCCAGCTCCAGGAGCACCGGAACCGGCTGCTGCCCAGCTCGGCTCGGCCGGCGTCGTCCAGTTCGGGGTGATTCCCCCGGCCGGGCCCGGTGCCGCGCCTGGCGTGACCGGTCCCGTGGAGGCCGCGCCGGACGTGGGCACACTCGCTGTGGCCCGGCCGGGAGTCGTGGAGGCCGGGAAAGCGGACGGCGCCGACGCCCCGCGCCCCTGCCAGGCTTCCGGCAGATCTTGGACGCGGGAGATGTAGAGCATCACGCTGGTCTCGCCGGCGTTGCCTTTCACGATGCCCCGGGCCGCGGTGAGCAGGCCCTGCTCGGAGAGGTGGCGCAGCGACGGCAGCAGCTCGCCGCTCATCTTCGGGCTCAGGTCGCCGACCCGGGCGTCGCCGA
Source organism: Actinoplanes lutulentus (assembly GCF_003259845.1). Taxonomy (GTDB): domain Bacteria; phylum Actinomycetota; class Actinomycetes; order Mycobacteriales; family Micromonosporaceae; genus Actinoplanes; species Actinoplanes lutulentus. Next base: position 382,984 of record NZ_QLMJ01000002.1, on the reverse strand, counting down.
TGCGAACCTCGACGAGGTGGTCGGCCATCTCGTGCAGGGACACGTACGCCCAGCACTCGCCCTCGGGACGCAGCAGCGGGCGCAGCGCGTCGAGGTGCTGCTGCTGGCCGTTGACCTGGACGGCCGAGCCGGAGGGCAGCAGTCGATGGTCGGCCAGCGGCGGGTCGTTCGCCGGGTACAGCATGTGCGGCTCGGCGAGGTCCAGCCGGATGGTGCCGACGAACGCGGGCGGGCGGCCGTCGTACTCGCCCCACTCGCGGCCGTGGATCTGGGCGTTCACCTCGGGTACGAGACCACGGCCAGTGAGCGTGGTGAGCACCTTGACGTACCGCGCGGCCTCGGGCCGGGGCAGGTGTCCGAGCAGGCTGGTGTCGGACCAGACGCCGACCGCGTTACGGTCGTGGCGGTTGTTCCGATCCGGTATGAGCTGCACAGGAACGGTTATGTCGGTGCCCTGGGGGTTGAAGTCGGAGCCGAAGAGAGCACGTATCGCCTTCGCGTAGTGCGTCTCGCCGACCACCTCGGCACTTGCCCAGCCCGCTTGTCCCCAAAGTTGGAACCGATTCGCCACACGGGAACGCTAGTGTCTGCTTTCCGTCAGTCACGTCGTCCTAACGGACGAGTCCGATCATCCATACGTTCCGTATCGCGATCAACAGCGCCGTGCGACCAAATCATCGTTCAGGATCCGGCAAACCGGAAACCGCTACACAGAGTCACCGCGAAACCGGTCCGGGCCCCGCTGCGAACGGGGCCCGGTTCCGCGTACCCAATGATCAGGAACGGACAGTGGGCAGGTCGCCGACCTTGACCACCATCTTGCCGGTGTTGTCGCCGCGCAGAACGCCGAGGAACGCCTCGGGGGCGTTCGCGAGGCCCTCGACGACCGTTTCGCGGCCGGAGATCTTGCCGGCGCGCAGCCAGGCGCCGGCCTCGGCGAGGAAGTCGGGCATCCGGTGGCCGTGGTTGCCGACGATGAATCCGCGCAGGTTGAGCTCCTTGCCGATGGCGAGCGCGAGGTTGCGCGGTGCGGCCGGCGGCGCGGTGTCGTTGTACTGAGCGATCGCGCCGCAGAGGGCGAAGCGGGCGTACTTGTTGGCCGAGCCGATCGCGGCCTCGAGGTGGTCGCCACCGACGTTGTCGAAGTAGACATCGATGCCGTCCGGCGCGGCGGCACGCAGTTGTTCTCGGACAGGCGCGTCCTTGTAGTTGAACGCGGCGTCGAACCCGAGCTCCTCCACCAGGTGGCGCGCCTTCTCGGCGGAACCGGCGCTGCCGATCACGCGCTTCGCTCCGCGAAGCTTGGCGATCTGCCCGGCCACGCTGCCCACGGCGCCCGCGGCGCCGGAGACGAAGACGGTGTCACCCTCGCGGAACTGCGCGATGTCCAACAGACCGACGTACGCCGTGAGGCCCGTCATGCCGAGCAGACCGAGGTACGCGGACAGCGTCGGAGCGGCGGCCGGGTCGACGACGCGTACCCGATCGGCGGCCGCGACCGCGTACTCCCGCCAGCCGAGTCCGTGCGCGACCACCGCGCCGACCGGGACCGACGCGGCGTTGGAGGCGACTACCTCACCGATCGCGGCGCCGTCCAGCGCGGCGCCGACCTCGAAGGGCGCGACATACGACTTGGTGTCGTTCATCCGGCCGCGCATGTACGGGTCGACCGACATGTAGATGTTGCGGATCAGCACCTGACCGTCGCCGGGTGCGGGCACCTCGGTCTCGGCGAGGTCGAAGTTCTCGGCGGTGGGCCAGCCGGTGGGACGGGAGGCGAGGCGGATCTCGTGCACGGGAATTCTCCTGACAGAGGACGGGCTGTCGTTGCTTCTCGACAGTATGTCGACAAAGTCGACACCGTGTCGACTCTGCTCTGTTAGCCGCGTTACTGTGATCGCATGACCCCTCCCACCGGCCGGCGCCGTGGCCCCAGCAAGGGCGACCGGCGTGAGCAGGCGATCCTCGAGACCGCCCGCGAGCTGCTGGCCCGCAAACCGCTTGCCGAGATCACCATCGACGAGCTCGCGGCCGGTGCGGAGATCTCCCGGTCGAGCTTCTACTTCTACTTCGACTCCAAGCTGGCCGTCGTGGTCGCGCTGCTGCACGGCCTCACCGGCGAGCTGATCGCCGGCTCCGGCCCGTGGCTGGACGGCACCGGCCCGGACGAGGAGGCCCTGCGGAGCTCGCTGACCGGCCTCGCCACGCTGTGGACCAGCCACGGCCGGCTGCTGGCCGGAGCGCTCGCCGCCGCGCCGGGCTGCCCGCCGATCGCCGAGTGGCGCGCCACGCTGCGCGACGCGCACGTGAAACGCCTCGCCGAACGGATCGAGCGGGATCGGGCGGCCGGCCTCGCGCCGGACGGACCGGCGCCCGCGATCCTGGCCGGGATGATCGACGACCTGAGGCTGGCGACGCTGGCCGGCACGGCCAGAAACGGCGCGCCCTCGCCTGGCGATCTCGTTGACGATCTCGTCGTCGTCGAGTTGCGGATGCTCTACGGGGATTTGCCGATTCGCCATTCGGACGAGTGATCCAGCGGGCACCCTGAGGGCATGCGTATCGGTGTCATTGGAGCAGGTCAGCTCGGCGGCACTCTCGCGACGTGGTGCGCCGAAAGCGGGCACGAAGTGGCCGTCACCTCACGTCACCCCGAGCGGCTGCGCGAGCAGGTCGACAGGATGAACGGGAAGCTGCGGGTCATGTCGGTCACCCAGGCCGCGTCGTTCGGCGAGATGGTGATCTTCGCGCCGAACTGGTCCGGTGCGAAAGACGCCATCGACCTGACCCGATCAGCCCTGGAGGGCAAGGTCGTCCTCGACGCCACGAACCCGGCGGACGGCGCGCCCAGTGCCGGCGGATTCAGTGCCGGCGGATTCAGCGCGGGGGCGTTCACCGGAGCCTTCGGCGGCGGCGGGTTCTCCGGAACCTCGACAGGAGCCTCGACGGGTGCCTTCACCGGGGCCAGCGTCAAGAGCGCCGAAGCGATCGCGGCAGCCGTCAACGGCCCGCCCAGCGAGGCGGCGGACCGGATGCTGGCCCGCGCCGGCGGCAAGAGCGGCCTGGAGACCCTGATCGAGTGGGCGCCCGGCGCGCACTGGGCGAAGGCGTTCAACACCATCTCCACCGACGTGCTCAGCCGGCGGCGCGGGCACGACCCGCTGCTCGCCGAGTTCGTCTGCACCGACGAGCGTGACGCCCGGGACGCCGCCTGCCAGATCATCCGTGATCTGGGGTTCGCGCCGTTCTACGCCGGCGGGGCGAAAGCGGCCCGGCTCACCGAGACCGGTGGTCCGCTGCAGTCCCGCGAGGTCGACGTGCAGGACGCCACCGACGCCCTCGCCGACGCCTTGGCCGGCCTGCGCTGAAGAAAGCTGAAGAAAACAGCCGAGAGCTGAGGACAACCAGCCGAGATTAGAATCCGGCAATGCCGGAGATCGTCGAGCTGCTCGCCTCGTCCCGCCATCGTTTCGAGGGCCGGCCGGCCGACGGACCCGCACCCGCCCCGGACGGCGAACTGACCCGTGAGATCCACGTCCGGGCCGGGCTCGGCATCGTCGGCGACCGCTACTTCAATCACCCGGCGCACAAGGACGCGAGCGTCACCGTGATCGCGCGGGAGTCGCTGCCGCCGGGTGCCGGGCTCACCGAGGTGCGCCGCAACATCCTGGTCGCCGGCATCGCCGTGGACGACCTGGTCGGCTCGGTGCTCAGCCTGGACTCCGGGGACGGTCCGGTGCTGCTGCGGGTACGCCGACCGGCCAACCCCTGCGCCTGGATGGACGTCACGATCGGCCCGGGCGCGTTCCGGGCGCTTCGCGGCAAGGGCGGGATCCGCTGCGTGCCGCTGAACGACGGCGTGCTCCGGGTCGGCCCGGTGACCGCGTCGGTCCTGCTCGATCAAAAAGCAGAACCCGATCAAAAAGGTCAGACCAGCGCGGGCTGAAGCTCCCGGCGCTCCGACTCCATCAAGGAAGCGCGCTCCACCGACGACCAGTTGAAACTCTGGTCCTCGGCGCGGCGGCGCAGCCACGCGGCGTGCGTGTCGCGGGTGGTGGGCGGGGTAGAGGTACCGATGCTCATGCTCATGACGACTCCTGTGTCGGCGTGCCGGGCTAGGTGATCCCTTGATCGGCCGCTGGACTGCCCACTCCAGGAGAAAAGGACTCCGCACCCGACTTGCCACCGCCCGCAACCGGCGACTAACGTACAACCACATGGTTGTAGGTTCGGAGATCGAGGCGGCGGATCGGGTGTTCCACGCCCTCGCCGACGCCACCCGGCGCGACATCCTGACGAGGGTGATCCGTTCCGGGCAGTCCGTCTCGGAGCTGGCCCGGCAATACCCGATGAGCTTCGCCGCCGTGCAGAAACACGTCGCGGTGCTGGAGCGTGCCGCCCTGGTCAGCAAGGTCCGGCGCGGACGCGAGCAGATCGTGCACGGAGAGGTCACGGCCCTGCGCCGGGTGGCCCTCCTGCTTGATGCGTACGAAGAGGTCTGGCGGCACCGAGCCGACCGGATCGCCGACATCCTGGAAGAGAACGACTCCGCAGAAAACCAGTGAAAGGAGACCGGTCATGCCGGTTATCAGCGCTGTCAAGGACGTGGACACACTCACGATGACGTTCGTCGCCGAGTTCGAGGCGACCGTCGAGAAGGTCTGGCAGGTCTGGGCCGACCCGCGCAAGCTGGAGCGCTGGTGGGGCCCGCCGACCTGGCCGGCCACCTTCGAGCGGTTCGAGTTCGAGCCCGGCGGCCAGGTGCGGTACTACATGACCGGCCCGGACGGCACGAAGGCCCGTGGCTGGTGGACGCTCACCTCGGTCGAGGCGCCGCACCGCCTCGAGTTCGACGACGGGTTCGCCGACGAGAACAACGAGCCGGTCGACCCGAAGGACAGCACCCGCGGCGTCGTCACGCTCGAAGACCTCGGCGGGCGGACCCGGATGACCACGGTCTCCACCTTCACCAGCGCCGAGCAGCTGGAACGGATGGCCGAGATGGGCATGCAAGAGGGCATGCGCCAGGCCCAGGACCAGATCGACGCCCTACTGGCCTGACCCGAAACGGCCTGACCCGGAACGGCCTGACCCGAACCGCATACGTAGGACCGTTCATCCAGGTAGCGTCCAAGACGTGTCGACGACGGCCCCGGATCCGGCGTGAGCCCCACCTGGCCGGACCGGGTCCGCGGATCAGGCGCCACCACGAGCGCCCAGCGGATCGACGAGCTCACCGCCGCCCTGGCCGACCGCGACGCCGAGCTCGACCGGCTGCGCGCCGACCGGGACGAGGCCGCACAGATCGCCCAGGTCGAGCAGGTACGCCTCAACCAGCGGCTGCGCCGGCGTGCCAAGGAGGCGATCGACAGCACCGCCGACGTGATCGGCGGCAAGCTGGAGGACGTCGTCGTGCAGGTCGGCGCGGCCCGGGACGCGGCGGCCGCCACCCAGGAACGGGTGACGATCACGAACGACGCGGCCGAGGCCCTGGTGCAGCGGGCGCGCAGCGCCGACGAGGCGGCCACCGCGCTGAACGCGAGCCTGCGCCAGGTCGCCGGGATCGCCAGCGTGATCTCCCGGATCGCCTCGCAGACCCGGCTGCTCGCGCTGAACGCCACCATCGAGGCGGTCCGGGCGGGTTCGGCAGGCAGCGGGTTCGCCGTGGTCGCCGACGAGGTGAAGGGTCTCGCGAACACCACCGCGGACTCGACCGAGCAGATCACCAGCACGATCGCCGCCCTGGAGGCGGACGTGGCGCAGATGGGCGAGACGCTCAGCGCGATCATCCGGGACGTCGGCGAGATCGAGGACGCGATGCGCCAGCTCGGCGGGATCGCCGATCGGCAGAGCGACATCGTGATGCTGCTGCACCAGAGCGTGGACGCCACGATGGCGCAGATCGGCGACCTCTCCGACGTGGCCGAGCGCCTGGAACGCCGCCGGCACGACAGGCTCCCGGTCCGAGGGCGGGTGTCGATCACGACGCCGGCACAGACCGTCGACGCCGAGATCGTCGATCTCAGCGCCGACGGCCTCGGCTGCATGGTCGCCCGAGGCGTTTCTCTCACGGTCGGTGATGGGGTACGCGCGGAGCTCACCGTCGACGGCTTCCGTGCCACCGTCGAGGCGAAGGTGGCCCGCCGCCTGCAACGCGACGACGGGTCCCTGGAGATCGGCCTGGAGTTCCTGGAGATCCCCGCCGGAGTCGAGGATTTCGTGGCGAAACTAGGCGCCGACGGTCCCTGAGAACGCCGGGTTCGCCACGAAGTAATCCGCCATCGTGTCGGTGTGCAGCGCCGCGAACAGCTCCGAGCACTCCGCCACCGACAGCTCGTTCGCGGTTCCCGCAGCGGTCCGCACGAACCCGGACGACGGCAGCGTGGTGAACGCCAGGTCATCGGGCCGCAGCCCGGAGAGGTCCTGGAACGTGGCGGCCAGGTTCATCCCCGAGTCGACCACCAGCGAGCCGGCGATCGCCGAGACGAACGCGTCCAGCTTCATCGGGTTGGCGGCGATACCCAGCGAGGTCACCTTCTGGGCGAGCGCCCGCAGGTACTGCTGCTGCCGCTTGACCCGGTCGAAGTCGCCGTTCGGCAGGCCGTACCGCTGCCGGACGTAGACCTCGGCCATTCTGCCGTCCAGGTGGTGCTTGCCCGCCTTGAAGGTGACGCCGGTCCGCTTGTCGCGCACCGTCTTGGCGATCTTCACGTCGATCCCGCCGACCACGTCGGTGATCGTGCGGACGCCGGCGAAGTCGACCCGTACCACGTTGTCGATGGTCAGGCCGGTGAGGTGGCTGACGACCTGGACCACCAGCGGGGCGCCACCCCAGGCGTACGCGGCGTTGACCTTGGTCTTGCCGCCGGACCACTTGCCGGCCACCGGCGGGATGTAGACGTACGAGTCACGCGGGATCGAGACGACCGAGGCGGCCGAGCCGGTGCCGTCGACGTGCACCAGCATGATCGTGTCGCTGCGGGACTGCCCCTCGGACCAGCCCTTGCGGGTGTCCACGCCGAGGACCAGCACGTTGCGCGCCGAGCCCGCCGCGGCGGCGGGGCGGACCGGCGCCTTCGAGCTCTTCGAGGTGTGTACCCACGAGTTGTACTCCGGCTTCGCGGTGATCGGCGGCAGCGCCGCCGCCTCGGCGAGCACGTCGTCACGGCCGACGAGGTCGTTGAACCGGTACGCGAGGAAGCCGGTGGTGACGGTGACCGACCCGGCGACCAGCGCGAGCACGACGAGAAGCGTGGTCAGGACCTTTCCCCAGCGGGGCATGCGCTTCCAACGCGACAACGGGTGAACCTCCGGGTGCTGATGCGGGGCGGTCATCCTGAGGATCGGCAGGAACCCCGAAACGGCTGAGGATCAGCCGCCCGCACCGGTACCGTCGAACACCCCCGGCAGGTCCTCGGTGAGGTAACGCTGCACGGTCGGGCCGATCGCCGCCACGACCACCTCGATGGGCGCGGACGCCAGCGGCTCCACCTTGATCACGTAACGGGCCATCGCCATCCCGACCATCTGACTGGCCGCGAACGTGACGCGCAGCTGCCCCTCCGCCTCGTCGAGGCCGAGCTTCGGCACCGCCCGCCGCAGGATCTGGGTGATGATGAACTCGCGGAACATCTTGGTCGCCCACTCGTTGCCGACCGTCGAGCGCAGCAGCGCCACTCCGGCCGCACCCGCCGGGCCGTCCCAGATCTGCAGGAAGAGCCGCACGAAGCGGACACCCAGCTCGGACCGGTCCCCCGCGGCCGCCTCGGTGATCAGTTCGAGCGGGTCCATCGGCGAGTTCATCGTCGCCAGGAAGAGCTTGTCCTTCGAACCGAAGTAGTGATGCACCAGCGCCGGATCGACTCCGGCGCTGGTCGCGATGGCACGGATCGAGGCGCCGTCGTACCCCTTCTCGGCGAACGCGTTACGCGCAGCACCCAGGATCGCTTCGCGGGTGTCCGGGTTCCCGGGACGGCGTCCGGTCCGTCGCACTCTCGCTTCACCCCACTTTCTTCCGTACGCGTCAAGCAGTGCGCCGGCGCAGAGTCGCCGCGCCCAGCGCGAGTGCGACGATGATCGCGCCCACCACCACGATCAGATCACGCCACATGGTTCCGGTCGCCTCGGCGTGCGCACCGACCTCGGTGAGCGCCTCCACGGAGTACGACAGCGGCAGCACGTTGCTGATCGCCTGCAGCCATCCGGCCATCTGGTCGCGGGCCACGAAGAGTCCGCAGAGCAACAGCTGAGGCGCCACCACGACCGGCATGAACTGCACCGCCTGGAATTCGGTACGCGCGAACGCGCTGCACAACAGGCCGAGGGCGACACCGAGCACGGCGTTGGCCACGGCGATCAGGACGACCAGGCCGATGCTGCCGGCGGTGTCCATGCCGAGAACGCCATAGGCGAAACCGGCCGCGACCGCCGCCTGGAGGGCCGCCGCGAGACCGAACGCGACGCCGTATCCGAAGAGCAGGTCGAGCTTGCCGACCGGGGTGGTGAAGAGGCGTTCGAGAGTGCCGTTGGTGCGCTCGCGCAGCATCGCGATGCTGGTGATCAGGAACATCACGATGAACGGGAAGACGCCGAGCATGATCAGGGCGATCCGGTCGAAGGCGCCGGGCGTCCCCTCGTACATGAAATAGATCAGCGTGATCAGCAGCGTGGGCACCACGATGATCATCGCGATGGTCCGCGGGTCGTGCCGCAGCTGGGTGAGAATCCGTCGGATCGTGCTGACCAGAATCATTTCGCCGCCACCTCCTGGTCACGGATCAGGCGGAGGAAGGCCTGGTCGAGGTCGTCGGTGCCGGCGGACCGCTTGACCGCAGCCGGGGTGTCGTCGGCGATCAGCATGCCCTCGCGGATCAGCAGCAGCCGGTCGCAGCGGTTCGCCTCGTCCATCACGTGGCTGGAGACGAGCACGGTGGCGCCGTCGGCGGCGAGCCGGCGGAACTGGTCCCACAGCTCGTCGCGCAGCACCGGGTCCTGGCCCACTGTCGGCTCGTCGAGCACCAGGACGTCGGGCCGGCCGACGATCGCGCAAACCAGCGAGGCGCGGCTGCGCTGCCCGCCGGAGAGCTCGGCGACGAGCTGGCCGGCGTGGCTCGACAGGCCGACCGCCTCGATCGCGTCGTCGGCGTCCTTGGCGGTCAGCCGGTAGAGGCTGGCGAAGTAGCGGGCGTTCTCCCGGACGGTCAGGTCGGCGTACACGCTCGGCGCCTGTGTTACGTACCCGATCCGGCGGCGCAGCGGCGCCGAACCGGCCGGATGCCCGAGAACGGTCACCCGACCCTCGTTGATCAGTTGAACGCCGACGATGGCCCGCATCAGCGTCGTCTTGCCGCTGCCGCTCGGCCCGAGCAGGCCGGTGACGCTGCCGTGCGGGATGGTGCAGGTGAAGCCGTCGAGGACGGTTCTCTTTCCGCGTTTGATCACGAGGTCCCGGACCTCGATCGCGTTGTCAGACATGGCGACTCCCGAAACTCATCAGGTGATGAGTTTCAAGGTAGGCCGATATCCGGGTTAATTCAACAGGTGATGAATTTCCGCTGCCAGGTGCGACTGGAAGAAGCCGGCCGCCTCCTCCGCCACCTGGTCCAGGGCGCCCGGCTCGGAGAACAGGTGCGAGGCGCCCGCGATCACCCGCATCTCCGCGCTGATCCGCATGGTGTTGCGGGCCTGCTCGTTGAGATCGAGCACCTCGATGTCCTTCTCGCCGACCAGGAACATCGTGGGTGCGCGTACCTCCAGCAGGGCCGGGCCGGCCAGGTCGGGGCGGCCGCCGCGGGAGACGATCGCGCGTACCGCCTCCGGCCGGGCCGCCGCCGCGACCAGTGCCGCGCCCACGCCGGTGCTCGCGCCGAACAGGCCCAGCGTCAGCGCCGCCGTCGGCGGATTGTCCCGGGCCCAGTCGATAAGCCCGATCACCCGGTCGGCGAGTACACCGACATCCGTCCGCATCTGGCCGGTGCGCGCGTCCACCAGCTCCTCCTCCGGTGTCAGCAGATCGGCCAGCAGCGTGGCGAACCCGTACTCGTGCAGTTCCGTCGCGACGATCTGGTTGCGCGGGCTGAGCCGGGAGTCGCTGCTGCCATGGGCGAAAACGATCAGACCGACGGGGTGCTCCGGCAGACACAGGTCGCCGTGCAGGCGTACGCCGCCGACCTCGATCCGTTCCTCAGTTCTCCAACTGGTCATGACCCGAGGATTACCCGTCCGAGCTGCTGATATACGCCTTTTCGGTTTGCCTCAGCAGGGGTCGCGTGGCACCGATCAGGAGGAGGAAGAGTGCTTACGGGAGTCGAGGCCGCCATGTCCATTTCCCGGTTGAACCGCAGCCAGCCGGCCCCACCGGCGACGCCGGTTCGGCCCGCGCGGGACCGCAACCAGAACGCCCGCGAGGACGCCGCCTCGCTGACCGATCGTGATCGGGAACTGATCCTGCAGGCCACCGGTCAGCAGATCAAACCCGGCGAGGTGAACGCCGGCTGGATCAACTCACTCGCCGCCGCCATCGCCGCCGACCGCGCCACCGGCAAGCTCGCCGCCGGCCAGGAGGTCACCGATGTCTACCTCAAGGACCTCTCCCGGCGGTACGACCGGAACGGCGGGCGCAATCCCGTCGCCGGATACCTCGAACCGGCGCTGCGCCACCTCGACCAGCAGGGCGCGCGACGCGGACGACTCGACGTGAGCGCCTGACGACCCCCGTTGCCGCCAGGCGCCCACGTCAAGATCAAGGGGCCCGCTGGGTACGGTCCACGAGCGCCGCCGCCACGTCACGTAGCTTGCGATTGCTGTCCTGGGACACCTTCGTGAGGATGGCGAACGCCTCGTCGGCGCTGCACCGCCGCTCGCCCATGATGATGCCCTTGGCCTGCTCGATCACGGCCCGGCTCTCCATCGCGGCCTGCATGTGCTGCGCCAGGTTCACGGTGCTGTCGTACAGGTGCGCGTTGCCGAGCGCCACCGCCGCGTACCGGACGAAGGTCTGCGCCAGGGTCACGGCGTCGTCGTCGAAAGCGTGCGGCCGTTCGCCGTACAGGTTGAGCGCGCCGGCCATGCCCTCGACGATCGGCAGCCCGACCGACAGCACGCTGCCGAACCCGGCCGCCGCGGCCAGCCTCGGCCAGCCGTCCCAGCGGTCGTCGTTCGCGGCGTCGAGCACCGCGACCGTCGTCGTGCCGTGCGCCGCGGTGAGGCAGGGGCCGCCGGACCGCTCGTACTGCCGCTCGTCCAGCAGCAGCGCGGCCTCGCTGGTGTGCGCCGCCGTGTACGCCTCGCCGTCACGGATCATGGTGATGGACACCTGGCCGGCGCCAGGCAGGGTCCGCCGGGCGAGATCGGCGACCTGGTGCAGCACACCGTTGAGGTCGGTCTCGCCCAGCTTGATGCGGCCTAGTTCCGCAAAGATGCGGCCGAGTTCCGCGAAGGAATCGGTCGGGTCGTGCGCCTTCAACGTCAGAGGATCCCCGCAGCGGTGCGCGATCCGCCGAATGCGGCTCGCGTCGGTTACCGGTGGTGCTGCCCGGACAACCACGTGGTGTGGCCGCCGGATCCGCGCCGCTGCTTGACGCTGGTTGGCCGATGTCGATGGACGACTCCGGCCGCAGTTGGCAGATAATACCCAATAACCTCCGCGAGGCGGACACCGGCGGGCAGTCACCCGTTAGTGGCGAGGTTGTCGGGGTATGCCGTCGTTTGCGATCAGTTGTTTTAACTGACAGCGCACCCGCTCGATGTGACCCAGACTCGAACCCATGACGCCTGACCTGGCCGATCCCACCGCTGCCCTGCATGAGCTGGGCCGGATCACCCTGGGCGACACCGACCTGGAAGGTGTCCTTGACCAGGTCGCGACCCTGGCGAAACGTGCCGTACCCGGCGCCCACGAGGTCTCGGTGACCCTGATCCGCACCGACGGCCCGCGCACCGTGGCCTGCACCGGCGACGCCGCCCTCTGGATCGACAAGTGGCAGTACGAGAACGGCTGCGGCCCGTGCCTCGCCGCCGCGGCCGAACGCACCACCCTGATCGTCGACGACGTCCGCGCCGAGAACCGCTGGCCGGGCTGGCAGGAACACGCCGGCTCGGTGGGCGTACACAGCGCCCTTTCGGTGGGCCTGCCCATCCACGAGACGGTGACCGGCGCCCTGAACATCTACGCGGTCTCGGTCCAGGCCTTCGACGCCGACTCGGTGGTCCTGGCCGAGACGTTCGCGGGCTACGCGGCGGTCTCCCTGGCGAACGCCCACCTCTATGACACGACGGCGGCCCTGGCCCGCCAGATGCAGGTGGCGATGGAGAGCCGAGCCGTGATCGAACAGGCAAAGGGCATCATCATGAGCCAGCGCCGCTGCACTGCCGACGAGGCTTTCGCCATCCTCTCCAAGGCCTCCCAGGCCGCCAACCGAAAACTCCGCGATGTAGCCGCCACCCTGGTCTCCCAAGCCTCCCGCCCCTAGCCCCGTCCACCCAGCCCAGCCGCCCCCAGCCTCGCCCGAGCTGCGGACCACGTGCGGTGAGCGCCTAGGTCACGGTGCGCGAGTGGTTGCCGCAGGGACGCCAGAGGCCCGCCGCGGCCCGCCATCGCTGCCCAGGGTCACGGCACGTCCCCGGTCACGCTGACCGACCACCAGCACCTGCCCACTCACGCCGAGTTGCCGCCATCCGCAGAGCACTCAATGCGAGATCTTGGGCCTCTGTACACCCCCTGATGTAGTCAAAGGCTCAAGATCTGCGGGATGAGCAAGATCAACCGCCCGGCCGACCATCACCACCACCCGAACCCGACCCGACCCGACCGACCGCGACCACGACCGCCGCCGCCACAACCGCCGAGGCTTCGCATCGCGCAGTCACCGACGCCGCCGCGGTCGGATCGAGCGACACAACAAACCCGATCGAGTCGAGAGCACACGGTGACCCCGGCACCGCGTGGACAAGGGCACACCATCAAACCGAAAAGCGGGGACGGAATCACACCGTTGCCGTCCGTGTGCCGACATCACGGCTATGGCGTGGACGAGAACGCACAGAGCCGTTCCGTGCGCCCCCATCCACCCCGCAAGCCCTCCCCCGAAGCGACTCACACCAGGTGCTTGCGTAAAACCTCCACCACCCGCTCCACGTCCTCACGACTCGTCCGCCAATTGCTGAAAGCCGCCCTCAACGCCGGAACCCCCCGATAAACCGTCGGCGTCAAAAATGCTTCCCCGGACTCCGCGATTGCTTGAACAGCCCGCCCCACATCACCGGAAAACGTGAAGCAGACGACGTTGAGGCGTACCGGGGAAAGGAGCTCGACCCCCGGCATGGCCGCGAGCCGCTCGCCGAGAAGTTGTGCCGCCGAGATGTCGCGCACCACGATCTCCCGATGCCCGTCAACACCGTAGGCAGCAAGCGTGAACCACGCCGCAAGCGCCCGCAGACGGCGCGAGTTCTCCGGCGTGAGATGCACATGATCAGGGTTCGGGCCGGGGTCACCGAGATAAGCGGCGGCGTTCTGGAACACCCGGACCTGCAGATCGCGTCGCCGGGTGAATTGCACGGCCGAGTCGTAGGGAACATTCAGCCACTTGTGCAAATCCACACAGACCGAGTCCGCCAGATCCAAGCCGTCGACCAGGTGGGAATGCGACGGCGAAAGAGCGGCAAAAGCGCCGAACGCCGCATCGACATGCAACCAGAACGGATAACGCGAACGCAGCGAAGCGATCGCCCGCAGATCATCGAAGTCGACGGTGTTCACCGTTCCCGCATTGGCGACGACGATGGCCGGACGTCCGCCGAGCTCATCGAGCACCGACGCGAGCGCCGCGACGTCTACTGCCTCCCGGCCGTCCAGCGTCGGCACCAGGCGGAGGGCGTCACGACCGATTCCGAGCATCGACAGGGCCTTGACCACGCTGGAGTGCGGCGTACCCGACAAGACCGTCACCGGGCCGAGCGCTCCCACGCCCTGCCGTGCGACCTCGACCCCGAGCTGCTCGCCCAGCCATTCCCGGCCGATGGCGAGGCCGACGGTGTTCGACATGGTGGCGCCGGAGACGAACGTCCCCGTGAAGTCCTGACCGAGATGGAACATGTCCCGCAGCCATCCGACCGTCTCGTCCTCAAGATCGGCGGACGACGAGCCCGAGCGGTTCGACCCGTTCTGGTCGAGCGTTCCGGTCAGCCAGTCGCCGGCGAGTGCGGCCGGCGTGGCGCCGCCGGTGACGAAACCGAGATAGCGCGGCCCGGCGCTGCCGGAAAAGCCCGGCGCCCAGCGCTCCCCGAACAATGCGAGAGCACCGGCCGCGCCGACACCGTCAAAAGGGAGCGGCGCAGGGCTCAATGTCCCAGGATCACGCGCCACCGCCCGCTCGTTGATGCCGAGCAGCAACCGCGTCGCGTAATCCCGGGTGGCCTGCAACAGTTCAGGAAATGCGGCGAGGTCGCCGGCGAGTAATGGATCCACGTCGTCGAACGTAAATCCCCCACCGGCGACCCGTCGCGGTCCACATCAGGAAGCCTGGCCCGAAGCTCAACGAGGCGTGTAGATGAACCCCACCTTGTCCACGGCGGTCCCGGACCGCCCGTGGAAGCCCGCGATCTGCGCACCGGCCGGAGCAGTCCGCGTCACACAGTCCGACGTCGTCGTCCCGCCGGCGATGCTGTTCCCCAGATTCGTGGTGAACCGCACGTAGAAGATCCGGGTACGCCCGCTGTAAACCCCGCGGCACAGATAAGCGCTCGTCACATATTCACCACTGCCCAAGGAAAGCGTCTTGGCCGTCCCACCGGTCCCGCCGTGCGCCAGCACACTGCCACCGGCAAGCGTCGCCGAGACCTGATCGACACGGGTCCCGGCCCGCAGCCCGATCGAGCTGAGCCGCCCGGCCGAGCCGATGTCGTTGTAGTGATCCCCGTGCGGCCCGCCGAACTGCTCACTCACCTGGTACGCCGGGTTCGAGGTCCAGCTGAACGACGTACTGATCGGGAAGTGGTCGGAAAGCATCAGCCCGTCGCTGGTGACGAACCCGGCGTGCTCGTTGTGATACCCGACGGCGTTCAACGTGACGGCCCGGCTGCTCCGATAAAGAATCTTGTCGACGACCTCGCACGTGTCGGTGATCGCCGCCGCGTCACAGAGCAGCGCGTCCGCACCGGCGGCCGGGGCGACCCCGCCGCGTTCCAGTTTCACCCAGGCGTCGGTGAGCCCGTTCGCCGCGGTGAAGTCCCGGATCGTATCGGCCGCCCGGGTGTACCGGGTGTTCGTGTCCCCCATGACGATCACCGCGTTCCCCGCCGAGTGCGAGGCGATGAAAGCGGTGAGCTGGCTCAGGTTCGAGGCCCGCGACTCCTGGTCCCCCGCGTTGGTCCCGGCGTTCGTGTGCAGGTTGTAGAAGTCGACGTAAACGCCGTCGGCCACCCGGGTACGCGCGAACGTGAACCCTTTAGGCGTCAGACAGTCCCCGGAATCGAGCTGACAAGAATCCCAGTCACCACGCTCGAAATCGTCGGTGTCGTACGGCAACGTGGACAGAGTGTTGAGCCCGGACCCGATACCCGCGCCCCCGCTCGTCGGCGTCCGGTACGCGTGCGTGGTGTCTGCCGCGTACAGATAGGCGTGGTAGTTGAAGTCCTCCTGGACCTGAACCACTTCGTACGGTCCGAGGCGCTGACCGATCGCGGTGTGCGCGGTCTGCCGGTCGACCTCGGCGCTGGAGAGCAGTTCCGGCAGGCCGGCCACGTTGTAGGTGAGCACGTCGAAGGAGCCGCTGGCGGCGTAGGCGGGAGTGGGGGCGGCTAGCAGGGCGGCGGCAAGAATGCCGGACGCGAGGATTCCCTGGCGAAGCATTACCGGACGGTAACCAAAGGCCCAGGCCGGAGGGAAGAGTCAATCGGCGAACGTCGAGTTACGGAACCGAGCTGAGCTGCTGCTTTCAGATTTGTTCACGTTCACAACACGGGGAGTTGGGTCAACCTTCGCCGGACCCACGAAAGCTGAGCGCGATCTTGCCCCCCCGCATGCCCCGGAGCTCCCTCATGAACCTCAGTCGCCGCACTCTGCTGCGCGCTTCCGCCGCCGGAACAGCCGGCCTGCTCGCGGGCCCGCAGCTTCTGTCCACAAGCGCCACAGCGGCGACAGCACCAACGGCAACAGCAACAGCGGCAGCCTTCGTCGACTCCTACCAGACGAACATCACCGCGAACCTCACCGCCGAGACCAACGCCGCCGTCCGGATCCTCACCGGCATGAATCAGGTCTGGTCCACCGGCACCGCCTGGAACACCGGCACCGTCCTCGACCACGCCTTCCTGCGCGCCAACGTCCGCTACTGCGTGAAGACCACCCACGAGCGCACCGAGGCCGAGGCCGCCCGCGCGTTCGTGGTGGACCGCCAGCACCAGAGCTACTCGGTGATCGCCGGCCTCGGCCCGCTCGCCGACGTCTACAAGGCCGGCGCGCTCGCCGTCACCGGCATCACCTCGGCCCCGGCGACCACCCCGGCCACCACGATCAGCGACGCGGTCCCGGCCGGCGCCCCGGCGGGTTCGGCTCTCGGCGCGGGTTCCACCAGCTCGGCGCTCGGCAAGGTCGTCACCCTGGTCAACACGCTGCGCGGCAACTACTCGTCGGGCAACCCGTCGAAGTTCTCCTACCAGTACCCGCGCCCGTGGCGGATGAACGCCGACAGCGAGATCGTGCCCACCGGCGAGGTCGACGCGTTCGGTTACCCGGTCTACGAGTCGGACACCATCGTCGTCCCGCAGCTGCTCCGCCAGCGCAGCACGAACCCGGCCGAGGACGGCGGTTACGTCAGCGGTCACACCAACGCGCTCTACCTCGCCTCGATCGCCCTCGCCTACGCGGTCCCGGAGCGCTTCCAGGAGATGATCACTGCGGCCTACGACCTGGCCGAGACCCGGATCATCGCCGGCATGCACTCCCCGGCCGACGTCATCGGCGGTCGCATCCTCGGTACCGCGCTCGCCGCCGCCATCCTCGGCGACGCCGCAAACGCGACCCTCAAGGCCGAGGCGCGCGCCCAGGCGCTTGCCTACTTCCAGGCCCAGGTCGGTGGAGACCTCTTCGCCTACGCTCATTCTTCGATCACCAGCGATGGGTACGCGGACCGCGCGCGCAACGCCGCCATCGTGAAACCGAAGCAGACGTACGGCCTCCCGCGTACCCGCAACCGCGCCGCCTTCACGGTGCCGAAGGGCGCGGAGGTCCTGCTCGAGACCCGTCTGCCGTACCTGGACGCCGCGCAGCGCCGCGAGGTCCTGCGTACCACGGGCCTGGCCGCCGGCAACCCGCTGCTGGACGGCGGCGAGCAGTGGGGCCGCCTCGACCTGTTCACCGCGGCCGACGGTTACGCCGCGTTCGACGCGACCGTCGCGGTCAGCCTGGACGCCACGGCCGGCGGCTTCTCGGCGGCCGACACCTGGCGCAACGACATCGAGGGCCGCGGCGGCCTGATCAAGCTGGGCACCGGCGAGCTCACGCTGGCCGGCGACAACGAGTACCAGGGCGGCACCACGATCGCCGAGGGCACAGTGGTCGCGGCCGCGAAGAACGCGCTCGGGTCGGGCGACGTCACGGTCACCGGCGGCACGCTGCGCCTGGCGGCGGAGAAGGTCCACGTCGGCGGCGAGCTGCGGCTGCGCGCCGGCACCCTGGCCGCGACGGTACGCCCGCACGGCGCCGCCCCGCTCACCGTCCACGAGGAGGCGACGATCGGCGCCGGCACGGTCCTCGAGATCGCGGTGACCGCGGACAAGAAGTTCGACAAGGCCGTACCGGTCCTGAAGGCCCGCAAGATCCGCGGCCGCTTCGCCAAGGTCGTGGTGACCACCCCGGGTTACCAGGCCGAGCTCATCCACCAGAACGACACCGTCACGGTCCGCCTCCGCAAGGCCTGATCCAGCAGTCTCAGGCCGGGATGATCGGGGTGCCGGCCTGGGACAGCGCGGTCAGCACCGGGTGCGTCGAGGGCGCGTCGGTGATCACGCCGGAGACCTCGGTCGCGGGCAGGACCACGAACGGCGAGGCCGCGCCGATCTTCTCGCTGCTGGCCAGGACGTAGACGTCCGCGGCCCGGCCGGCCAGGGTTCGCTTCATCGCCGCCTCGTCGGCGTCACCGGTGGTCAGCCCCGCCTCGTGGTGGACACCCGTCACGCCCAGCAGGAACAGATCCGCCGTCACCCGCTGGGCCGCCTCGGCCGCCGCCGCGCCGGACGTCACCGCCGAGTGCTTGAAGAGGCGGCCGCCCAGCACGAACACCTCCACCGCCGGATGGCCGACCAGCGCCGCGGCCACCGTCGGGCTGTGCGTCACGATCGTCGCGCGCAGGTCGCGGGGCAGGGCCGCCGTGACCGCCAGCGCCGTCGTCCCGCCGTCGAGCAGGACCGTCGCGCCGGGGCGGATCAGTGCGACCGCGGCCGCCGCCACCCGTTCCTTGCTCGACGTGGCGACCGTGGCCCGGGAGGCGTAGTCCGCCACCGCCGGGGAGACCGGGAGCGCCCCGCCGTAGACCCGCTGGCACAGCCCGGCCGTCGCCATCTCCCGCAGGTCACGCCGGATGTTGTCCTCGGCGATCCCCAGCTCGGCGGCCACATCCTTGGCCACGAGTTTGCCGTCGGCGTGCAGCCGGACCAGCAGGTAGTCACGTCGCTCCGCGGGCAGCATTACGCGTTTCTCCTTAATATTGTCGACTCTTACGTGTTTCGAGTGTACGTTCTTGCCCGTGGACAACAGAAGCGGCATCGACATCCCTGACGCCCGCGGCCGCACCGGCCTGGACCAGGCGGGACGCGACCTCACCGGCAACCCGGACGTGGTGATCCAGGACGTCGAGTTGCTCGCCACGGCGTGGCACGTCCTGCGCCGGACAACGTACGACTACCGCGGCCGTGACGGCTCCTGGACCCGGCAGCAGCGGGAAACCTACGACCGGGGCGACGGCGCAACAGTGCTGCTGCACGACCCGGCCCGCGACACCGTGCTGCTGACCAGGCAGTTCCGGTTCCCGGTCTACGTGAACGGGCACCCGGACGGCATGTTCGTCGAGACGGCCGCCGGGCTGCTCGACGGCGACGACCCCGCCGCGGCGATCCGCCGGGAGGCGAGCGAGGAGCTGGGCGTCGAGATCGGCGAGCTGGAGCCGGTGTTCAGTGTCTGGATGAGCCCGGGTTCGGTCACCGAGCGGGTGCACTGCTTCGCGGCGACCTACAGCACGGCGTCACGCACCGGTGAGGGCGGCGGGCTCGCCGAGGACGGCGAGGACATCGAGACCGTGGAGATCGGACTCGACGAGGCGCTCAAGCGGATCGAGACCGGCGAGATCGCCGACGCCAAGACAATCATGATGCTGCAGTGGAAGGCCCTTGACATGCATCGACGCCGCCCATTGGATGTTACCGGGAGGTAAACACCGATGATCGGTCGTTCCGCGCTCGCCCTCGCCCTTCTCCTGCCCGTCGCACTCGCACCCGCACCCGCCCTGGCCGCACCCGTGGCCTGCCAGGCGCCCCCACCCGGCAAACCCGGCTATGTGGTCGCCGACCCGGCGTGCAACATCGACGGCACACCCTTCGCCGCGTTGCCGGACGCGAAGATCTGGACCGGGATCAAGGACGGCGCGGCGTACCGGATCGAGAGGCCGAAGCGCTGGAACGGCCAGCTCGTCGTCTACGCGCACGGCTTCCGGGGCAACGGGACCACGGTCTTCGTCGACAACCCGGCGCTGCGCGCGCACTACATCGAGCGCGGCTTCGCGTGGGCGGCCTCCAGCTACGCCACCAACGGCTACGACGTGTCGCAGGGCGTGACCGACACGCACGCGCTGATCGACGTGTTCCGGCAGGCCACCGGCGCCAAGGCGCGGAAGGTCTACATCACCGGCGCCTCGATGGGCGGCCACGTCACCGCGGTGGCCATCGAGAAATACCCGCGCACCTTCACCGGCGCGATGCCGACCTGCGGGGTGCTCGGCGACGTCGAGCTGTTCGACTACTTCCTGGACACCACGGTCACCGCTGCCGCGCTCGCCGAGACTGACGTCGACTTCCCCGCGTCGCCGCAGTTCGGTGCGCAACTCGGAAAGATCATCCCCGCCCTCGGCGTGACGACCGGCCTCACCGACGCCGGCCGCACCTGGTCGAACGTCGTCGAGCGCCGCAGCGGCGGCGAGCGGCCCGGATTCGACGCGGCGCTCGCGTACTGGAACGCGGCCGCCCAGGGCGGTGTCCCGTTCCTGTTCAGCTTCTACCCGAGCCTGACCGCCGGATCCGTCGACAACCGGCACACGCTGTACCGCTCGACCGACGCCCGCCGCCTCACCGCCACGGAGAAGAAGCTCAACGCCGACGTGCTGCGGGTCCGCCGGACCACCACCGCGGACGTCCCGGTCGTCGCCGGCAAACCGCGCATCCCGGTCCTGTCGCTGCACGGCATCGGCGACCTGTTCGTCCCGTTCTCGATGGAGCAGTACTACGCCCGCGAGTCGCACGGCCGCAACTTCGTATCCCGCGCCATCCGCGACGTCACGCACTGCGGCTTCACCCAGCCCGAGCTGCGCCAGGGCTTCGACGATCTGGTCCGCTGGGTCGAGACCGGCCGCCGTCCCGCCGGCGACGCGATCCTGGATCGGCGCACGGTCGCTGCCGCGACCTTCGGTTGTCGCTTCACCATCGGGGTACGCGGAAACTACGCGCCCTGCGGAGGCTGAACCGCCTCGGCGAGGGCCTCCCGCAGGGCCCTCGCCGCGGGTGAGGCCGCCCCGGCGACCCGCTGAGCCGTGAAGATCGTCCGCCGCGGCAGGCCGTCCAGGTCGAGCAGCCGGCAGGACGTCTCCCGTCCGGCCCACACCAGGTCCGGGATCAGCGCCACCGCGTTGCCGGACTCGACGAGACGCATGTGGGCCTGAAGGTCGGCCGTCTCGTACCGCACGTCCGGCTCGAAACCGGCCCGCCGGCACAGCTGCTCGGCGAAGTGCCGGGACGCCGCGCCGCGCGGTTCCATCACCCACGGCATGTGCCGGGCCTGGTGCAGCGAGTCCACCTCGTGCAGCGAAACCGCCGGATCCGGGAGCGCCAGCCGGATCGCATCGGTGGTCAAATCACGCCGATCAAGGCCAGGATGGTGCGGAGCGGCGTGAGCCGGGTATTGCTCTGCGATGACCATGTCGAAGTCGCGCGCCCAGGTCTCGCGCAGCGCTTCCTCGGGTTCGCGCTGGACCATCTCGACGCGGACGTCGGGAAAGCGCAGCGCCATGGCCCGCAGGGTGGCCGGCATGAACGCGAGCGCCGCCGACTGGAAGACCGCGACCCGGACCCGTCCGGTGACCCGGGTCGCGGCGGCCTGCAACCGGGCCTCGGCGCGTTCCAGCGTGTCCAGGATCTCGCCCACCGAGGCGACCAGGACCTCGGCCTGCGGAGTGAGCTGCACCCGCCGGCCGGATTTGCGCAGCAGCTGGGTGCCGGTCTCCTTCTCCAGCAGGCTGAGCTGCTGCGACACGGCGGACGAGGTGAAGTTCAGCGCCTCGGCGACCGCGGCGATCGTGCCCCGGACGGCGAGTTCGCGGAGCAGGATCAGACGACGGATCTCCAACACCGCCGATACTTTAGCCCAACTTAAGAACATCGCTCATAAAGCATCGCTTTTCCTAACCGGATGCGCGGACCCACACTGTTGCCGAAACCGGAAGGAGCATCCCGATGTCTGAGATCGCCGAAGAGACGATCGCCCTGGTACGGCGCTGGCTGCGCGAGGCCGCGGACGTTCGCGTCGGCGGCTCGGCAGCCCAGCTCGCCGGCGTGCTGCGCGACCCCAAGGGCCTCGCGTTCACGGTCGGCTTCGTCGACGGTGTGATCCGGCCGGAGGACCTGCGGGTCAGCGCCCGCGCCCTGCGCTCGCTCGCCGCCGACGTCCCGGCGTTCCTGCCGCTGCACCTGCGGGCCGCGGTACGCGCGGGCGGCTTCTTCGCCCCGATCATGCCCGGCGTGGTCGTACCGATCGCCCGGCGCGCGCTGCGGCACATGGTCGGCCACCTGATCGTCGACGCGTCCGACGCCCGCCTCGGCAAGGCGATCGCCCGGATCAAGAAGCGCGACGTCCGGCTCAACGTGAACCTGCTCGGCGAGGCCGTCCTCGGCCGCGGCGAGGCCGCCCAGCGGCTCAAGAGCACCGAGCGCCTGCTCGCCCGCCCGGACGTCGACTACGTGTCGATCAAGGTGTCGTCGACGGTCGCCCCGCACAACCCGTGGGCCTTCGAGGAGTCGGTCGCCGACATCGTCGAGGAGCTGACCCCGCTCTTCACGCTCGCCGCCGACACCGGCAAGTTCGTGAACCTCGACATGGAGGAGTACAAGGACCTCGACCTCACGATCGCGGTCTTCACCAAGCTCCTGGACCGCCCCGAGCTGCTCAAGCTCGAAGCCGGCATCGTGCTGCAGGCCTACCTGCCGGACGCTCTCAGCGCGATGATCCGCCTGCAGGAGTGGTCGGCCGCGCGGCGCGAGCGTGGCGGCGCCGGGATCAAGGTGCGCCTGGTCAAGGGCGCGAACCTGCCGATGGAGCGGGTCGAGTCGGAACTGCACGGCTGGCCGGTCGCCACCTGCGACAGCAAGCAGGCGACCGACACCAACTACAAGCGAGTCCTCGACTACGCGCTGCACCCCGACCGGATCACCAACGTCCGGCTCGGCGTGGCCGGTCACAACCTGTTCGATGTCGCGTACGCCTGGGTCCTGGCAGGAAAGCGTGACGTGCGCGCCGGGATCGAGTTCGAGATGTTGCTCGGCATGGCCGAAGGCCAAGCCGAGGCGGTCCGGCGCGAGGTCGGTGGGTTGTTGCTCTACACCCCCGTGGTACGCCCGGAGCAGTTCGACGTGGCGATCGCGTATCTCATCCGGCGGCTGGAGGAGGGCGCGAGCTCGGACAACTTCATGTCGGCGGTGTTCGAGCTGCACACGTCGTCGGCGCTGTTCGCCCGGGAGGAGCAGCGGTTCCTGGCCTCCCTGGCCGACCTCGACGGTGTTGTTCCGGAGCCCCACCGGGTCGCCGACCGCTATGCCGCCGTGCCGCGATCCGAGCCCGGCCTGTTCGCCAACACCGCGGACACCGACCCGGCCGTGGCGGACAACCGAACCCGGGTCCGCGCGGTTCTGGCGCAGTCCGCGTCGTCGCAGCTGGGCCTCGACCTGCCGCGGATCAGCGACCAGGCGCACCTCGACGCCGCGATGGAGAAGGCCGCCGCCGCTTCCTGGGGTGGCGCCGACCGCCGGGCCGTGCTCCACCAGATCGGTGAGGCGCTCGAAGCCCACCGCTACACGTTCCTCGAAGTGATGGCCGCCGAGGCCGGCAAGACCGCCGACCAGGCCGACCCGGAGATCTCCGAGGCCGTCGACTTCGCGCACTACTACGCCGAGCTCTCGGCCGCGCTGACCGACACCGACGGCGCCGTCCCGGTGCCGGCCCGGCTCACCCTGGTCACGCCGCCGTGGAACTTCCCGGTCGCCATCCCGGCCGGCTCGGTGCTCGCCGCCCTCGCCGCCGGTTCCTCGGTGGTGCTCAAGCCGGCCGGACCGGCCGAACGCTGTGGCACCGTGCTGGCCGGTGTCATCCGCGACGCGCTCGGCGCCGCCGGAGCCGACCCCGACCTGGTCACCCTGCTCCAGGTCGAGGAGAACGAGCTGGGCCGCTCGCTGATCGCGCACCCGCTCGTCGACCGGGTGATCCTGACCGGTGCGTACGAGACGGCCGAGCTGTTCCGCTCGTTCCGTACCGACCTGCCGCTGCTCGCCGAGACCAGCGGCAAGAACGCCATCATCGTCACGCCGAGCGCCGACCTGGACCTCGCCGTGAAGGACGTGGTGTCGTCCGCTTTCGGTCACGCCGGCCAGAAGTGTTCGGCCGCGTCGCTGGTCGTGCTGGTGGGCAGTGTCGCCCGGTCGGACCGGTTCCGGACGCAGCTGCTGGACGCGGTGTCGTCGCTGGAGGTCGGGTACCCCGCCGATCCGCGTAGTCAGGTCGGCCCGCTGGTCGAGCCGGCCGCCGGAAAGCTGCTTGATGGTCTGACCGTTCTGGGACAGGGCGAGAAGTGGCTTCTGGCCCCGCGTTCGCTGGACGACTCGGGCAAGCTGTGGAGCCCGGGCGTCCGCGACGGTGTGCGGCGCGGGTCGGCATATCACCGCACCGAGTACTTCGGCCCGATCCTCGGCATCATGACGGCCGACAGCCTCGACGAGGCGATCGAGCTGGTCAACGAGGTGGACTACGGCCTGACGTCCGGCCTGCACTCGCTGGACGCCGATGAGATCCGCACGTGGCTGGACCGGGTTCAGGCCGGCAACCTCTACGTGAACCGCGGCATCACCGGCGCGATCGTGCGCCGCCAGCCGTTCGGCGGCTGGAAGAAGTCCGCGGTGGGCGCCGGCACCAAGGCCGGCGGCCCGAACTACCTGGTCGGGCTGACCGGCTGGGAGTCCCGCGAGTCGTCAGCCACGGCCGCGGTGACCCACGCCGGGGTGCGGGCGCTGCTGGCCGCCGCGTCGTCCGATGCTTCCGCTCCGCAGGCCGAGGATGCCGCGCGGCTTGAGCGGGCCGTCCGCAGTGACGCGGCGTTCGCGCTGTCCGCGCTGTCGCCGTCCGACGTGTCCGGCCTGTCCGCCGAGCGCAACGTGCTGCGGTACCTCCCGTGCCCGGTGACGGTCCGGCTGGCCGCGGGCGGCTCGATCGCCGACCTGGTGCGGGTCCTCGCGGCGGGCACGCTCGCCGGCTCCGACATGCGGGTGTCGACGGCATCACCGCTGCCGGCATCGCTGGCAGTCCTCGTGCCGGCGGCTGTGGTCGAAGATGACGCCACGTTCGCAGCAGGCGTCAGCGCCGGCCGGGTGCGCCTGATCGCCGGACCAGCGACCGCCCTGACCGCGCTGACCTCACTGACCGACGCGACCGGCGGCCGTCCCGATCTCGCTGTCTGGTCCGGCCCGGTGACCGAATCCGGCCAGGTCGAACTGCTCCCGTTCCTCCGCGAGCAGGCGGTCAGCATCACCGCCCACCGCTTCGGCAACCCGCTCACCCTGGCCGCCGAAGTCCTCTGAGCAGATCTTCCCGGGCCAATCTTGCTAGCTGGCTCTCACTGCTGCCTCGCCACCCTTGAGACAGCAGTGAGAGCCAGCTGGTTGGTTGAAATCCCGCAAACAGCGGACGCCAGGTCTTGATCGCCTCTCCGCCGCAGCCCTCCCGCGGCGATCGTGGTCCCCGAACCACACCCCGACGGGAACAGCGGCCCAAGATCGCGCCGGCCCGAGCGAGTGTGTCGATTTCGGGTTCGCTAGCCTGTGAAGCCGTGGCCGGCGAGGGCCTTCTCGATGCGGGCCCGGTGGGACTCCTGCCAGTCGTCGAGGGTTTCCGCCTCTTCCTTGGCGAGTTTCGCCTGCGCGGCCGCCAGCACCTCGGAGGACCGGTCCCGCGGTACCACCACGACACCCTCCTCGTCGGCCACCACCACATCACCGTTGCCGACCACGACACCGCCGCACACCACGTCACGGCCGTGGGTGCCCAGCTCGGACTTCGTGCCCGGGATCGGGATGACGCCCCGGGCGAACACCGGGAACCCGATCTCCCGTACCTCACCGAGATCGCGGATCAGGCCGTCGAGGACGAACCCCGCGATGCCCCGCCGATGCGCCACCGCGCAGACGTTTCCGCCGGCCAGGGCATAGTCCAGATCGCCGGACTGCACGACGACCACCGAGCCCGGCGCGGCCCGATAAATGGCGGCGTGCAGCATCAGGTTGTCGCCGGGCGGGCAGCTCACGGTGAACGCCGGGCCGGCGATCCGCGGCACCGGCGTCCAGAGCGGCCGGATGCCGATGTCCATCACCCGCGAACGGTCGAGCACGTCAGCGAGCGTGGTCGGCGGAATGCTGTCGAAACCGGTCATACTTCCTCCATCGGTGGGCGGCACCCATGATCAGGCTGCCGGTCACCGAAGGGATCCCGCAACTGTCAGGCCGCCGCCGCGGCCGCCGCCGCCTCGGCCACGGCGATCAGCACGCCGAGGACGAAGATCTGAACGGGCAGGTCCAGGCCGGGCAGGTCGGCTTCCAGGTTGCCGGTCCAGCTGCTGGTCTTGCGAATCGTGCCGACCGGCATGCCGTTGTGCAGCATCTGCTGGTCGTTACGCCAGACCGAGGTCCGCTGGAAGTCGAACGTCCGCCCGCCGGCCGCGACGGTCCAGTTCTTCCGGTTCACCTTCGCGGCCTCGGCGACCACGGCACCGGAGCCGTCGGTCATCGTGTACTTCGTGCCCCAGCCGTTAGCGCGTACCGAAAAGGTCTGGTCTTGAAGGGTGAAGGAACCGCCGCTTCGCCACACGCTGGAGTCCCAGGTGGTCACCTGAGCTCCGTCGAGGAGCAGGGTGTATCGCGAGCGCCAGAAGCCCGTTCTCTCCGCCGTCAGCATGCCACCCACGATAGATAACCGTCACAAACCGCGTTCCCACGGCGGCGGTACGCGCACCGCGGTCATCCCGGCGGCGACAGCGGCTTGAACACCCAGCTCGGTGTCCTCGAAGGCGAGGCACCGGCCGGGATCGACGCCGAGCAGCGACGCCCCGAGCAGGTACGCGTCCGGAAACGGCTTGGGCCGCGCGTATTCTCCCGCGCAGACCAGCGTCTCGAACCGGTCGAGCAGCCCGAGCGCCTCCAGCGAAGCGGTGACGGCGAGCCGGGTGCTGCCGGAGACCACGCCGATCGGCAGCCGGCCGTACGCGTCCTCGATGTGCTCCAGCACGCCCGGTACGCCGGTGATGCCCGGCAGCCCGGCCCGGAACAGCTCTTCCTGCCGCTCGGCGACCTGATGAACCGGCATGCTCAGACCCTGATCGGCGTTGAGCGACGCCACGATGTCCGCGACCGGCCGCCCGCCCCACGCGTAGAACAGATCCTCCGGGAACACGCATCCCCACTCGGCGAGCGCCGCCTGCCAGGCGACATAGTGCGCCGGCATCGAGTCGGTGATCGTTCCGTCGCAGTCGAAGAGGTACGCCTGATAGTCGCCGTCCGGCACGGGTAGCAGCACCAGCGCAGGTTACGGCGGCGGCTCGCCGCCCGGGCCCGCACATGGCAGGTTGGTGACATGGACTACCGCCGCACCTACCGTTCCGCCGCGATCGCGTTCGCCGACCTGGTCTCCCGGATCCCGCCGGACCGCCTGGACGGTCCGGGCCTGGGCGAGTGGACGCTGCGGGACCTGCTCGGCCACACGGTCAGTTCGGCGTTGCGCCAGGTGCCCGAGGCTCTGGCCCAGCAGGCCCCGGCGCTGGTGGTCCCGGCCCCGGAGTTCTACTTCGCCACGGCCCGCCGCGCGCCGGCAACGGTGGTGGCGGCCGCCCACACAGCGTCAACCGCCGATGCCCGCGAGACCGGCAGAGCACTGGGCGAACGTCCGGCAGACGCGATCAGCGGCTTCGTGGGCCGGGCCACCGCAGCCCTGGCCCAAGCCGGCGACGATGATCTGATCGCGACAGCGGCAGGCGGCATGCGCGTAGCCGACTGGATCCCCACCCGCACCTTCGAGCTGGTCATCCACGCCTCCGACGCGTCCGAGGCTTCCGGCACGCCGATCACTTTCGACCACGACACCCTGTCCGAGACAGCAGCGCTCGCGGCCCGCACAGCGGTCACCGTGGGCGACGGCCCCGCGGTCCTCCGCGCCCTGACCGGCCGCTCACCGCTACCAACAAACTTCACCATCCTCTAAACCTTGGGTACGCCGAACGGCCTCCCCAACCGCATCAACCACCTCAAGTGCCACTCCGCCACCTGCGGCCCCTCCCCCCGGCGCCCACCACCGCCAGCCCCGCCGTCCCCTACCCCTCAAACCCCAGAGCGAACGTGTCGACTCAGAGCGCACACCGATCCGCGCCCGCTCTCCGGCAGCGCCCGCCAGCCTGTCCGGCCACAACAGCTCAGCGTCGCCACGCGAGCCGTCGCTCAGGTAGGTCATCGGCGCTGATGACCTACCTGAGCGACGGCTCACCCGAATCTCGGCAAGCCTGGCCCTCATAGGGCCGCAGCTTGCCAAGAGCGCTGACCCCCGGGCCGCATGAACGCCGGGCCGCATGAACGCCGGGCCGCATGAACGCGTCGGCAACCCGTCGCGCACAGATCTTGTGACCTTGTGGTTGCCGGCCCGGCACAACCTCACAAGATCAGCCCCGGGAAGCCTTGCGGGCCCGCAAGCCGTAGCTCAGCCACGGAAAGGACGGGCGGGCAGGCGGGCTAGCAGGTGGTGGTGGTTAGAAAGGGAACGGGCGGGGGGATTGGCGGGCTGTCAGCCACTGGGCTTCGGTGAACTCCTCCGCCGCGAAGCCGATGCCGAATCTGCCGGCTCCGCTGTCCTTCACCCCGCCGAAGGGCATCTGGGGTTCGTCGTTGACCGGCTGGTCGTTGATGTGGACTATGCCGGCCTGCAAGCGCCGCGCCAGGTCCAGCCCTCGATACGCGTCGCCGGTGATCACGCCCGCGGTCAGGCCGAAAGCTGAGGCGTTCGCCCTGCTCACCGCCTCGTCGGCCGAGGAGACCTCTTCGATCATGACGACCGGGCCGAAGGTCTCGTCGAAGGCCAGCTCCGCCGTGTCGGGCACCCCGGACAGGACGGTCGGCGGGAAGCAGCGGCCGGACGGCACGCCACCGGTCAGCAGCACGGCGCCGAGATCGACGGCCTCGGTGACGCGGCGGGTGAGCAGCGACAGCGCCCACTCGTTGATCACCGGTCCGATCACGGTGGCCGGGTCGGCGGGGTCTCCGGTCGGCAACGCGGCGGCCCGCGCGACGAACCGTGCGGTGAACTCGTCGCTGATCGCCCGGTCCACGATGATCCGGCGGGCGCACATGCAGGTCTGCCCGCTGTGCACGAACGCGCCGTACACCGCCGCGTCGACGGCGTAGTCCAGGTCGGCGTCGGCGAGCACCAGCAGCGGGTTGTGGCCGCCGAGCTGGAGGACGGCGCGTTTCAGGTGGCGGCCGGCGAGTTCGGCGAGGCGGCGGCCGGTGACGGTGGAGCCGGTGAAGCTGATCCGGCGTACCCGGGGGTCGGCGATCAGGGTCTCGGCGATCACGCCGGCCTCGCCGGGCGCGTGGGTGACCACGTTGAGCACGCCGGCGGGCAGGCCGGCCTCGGCGAGCAGTTCGGCCCAGAAGGCACCGCCGGTGTACGGCGCTTCCTCGGATGGCTTGAGCACCACGGTGTTGCCGACCGCGATCGGCGCGACGACGGCCCGGCCGGCGAGGACGAGGGACGCATTCCACGGGGCGATCGCGGCGACCACCCCGACCGGACGGCGCATCGCGAGCGCGCGGGTGCCGTCCAGGTCGGAGGGGATGATCTGCCCGGACGGCGCGTAGGCCAGCCCGGCCGCCTGCCGGAGCAGGTTGACGCAGAAGTCCAGCTGGATGTCGGCGAAGGTGACGCCGCAGCCGGTCTCCGAGGCCAGCAGGCGCCGCATCTCGGAACGCCGGGCATCCAAGATCGACGCGGCCCGCAGAAAGATCTCCTGGCGTACGCCGGGCAGACCGGCCGCCCAGGTGTCGAAGGCCGTCGCAGCGGCGGACACCGCCGCAACCGCGTCGTCGGCGTCGCCGGCCGCCACGGATGCGAAGACCCCGCCGGTCCACGGGTCGAGCTTCTCGAAGACGCGCCCGTTGACACTGGAGGTCCAGGTCCCACCGATGTGGTGCCGCACGGCACTGATCTCCTGGTCCATCGCGCTGCAGATGGTAGCCGACCGGCAACAGCCGGAGACTGCCGAAATGCGACAGGCCACGCGGCGGGAACAGGGCGGGAACAGGGGCGGCAGCAGGAGCGCGAGCAGCGCGGACGCGAGCGCAGCGTGTTTCACAGAGTCGAACGCGACGTTACGATGCGGCATGGCCGTCGATGAGGACAGCACCACGAGCAGCGGCTTCTCCCAGTCGCTCGAACGCGGGCTGGGAATCCTGTCGACGTTCACCGAGACGACGCCGGTGCTCGGCATCGCCGAGGTGTCCCGGGCCGTCGCGCTGAACAAGAGCACCACGTACCGGTACGTGGCGACGCTGGCCCGGCTCGGGTACCTGCAGCAGGACCCGGAGACGAAGAAGTACTCGCTCGGGCCGCGCGTCGTCGACCTCGGATTCGCCGCGATCAACGCCTTGGAGATCAACCGGGCGGCAGCGCCGTACCTGCAGGCGCTCGCCGACGAGACCGGGTACACGGTGAGCATGGCGGTGCTGGACGGCACCGACATCATCTACGTCGAGCGCCGGCGCAGCTGCCGGTCCAGCGGCGGGCTCGCGATGGCGCTGAACCTGCACGTCGGGTCGCGGCTGCCGGCGTACTGCACGTCGATGGGGAAGGTGCTGCTCGCGTACCAGGAGCCGGCCGTGCTGCGCGGGCTGCTGGACCGTACCGACTTCGCCCGGCGCGGGCCGAAGACGCTGACCAACCGGGAGCAGCTGACCGCGGCCCTGGCCCGGATCCGGCAGAGCGGCGTGGCGGTCAACGACGAGGAGCTGGCGGCCGGGCTGCGGTCGGTGGCGGCGCCGGTACGCGACCGGACCGGGCGGGTGGTCGCGGCGATCAACATCGCGGTGCACCTGACGGTCTGGTCGACCACGGCCGACGCGGTGGTGAGCCGGCTGGAGCGCCCGCTGCGGCACAGCGCCGCCGAGATCTCGAACCGCCTGGGGTACCGATAACCGGAACGGCGTTTCAGTGAGCCGAACACTCCGTTGATCTGCCGGAAACATGGGCATAGCGTCGGCGAACCCCAGCACGCAGAGAGGGCGGGCGCATGCTCCTCGACGAGAAGACCTGGACCGGCAACATCTTCATCGGCGGGGCCTGGCGGCCGGGCCGTGGCGACGGGTACGACGTCGTCGAACCCGCGACCGGCGCCGTGCTCGGCCGGATCGGGCAGGCCACCCCGGCCGACGTCGACGAGGCCGCCCGCGCCGCCGCCGAGGCGCAGCGGGCCTGGGCCGCCACCCCGCACACCGCAAGGGCCGCGGTGCTGCGCCGGGCCGGACAGCTCTGGGCCGAGCACGCCGAGGAGATCAGCGGCTGGAACGTCCGCGAGGTCGGCGCGATCCCGCCGATGGCCGGGTTCGCCCTGCACACCGCCGAGCAGGAGTGTTACGAGGCCGCCGCGCTGCCGTCCCGCCCGTACGGCGAACTGCTGCCCAGCGAGGAGCCGCGCCTGTCGATGGCCCGGCGGGTGCCGGCCGGCGTGGTGTCGGTGATCGCCCCGTTCAACGTGCCGATCATCCTGGCGATCCGCTCGGTCGCGCCGGCTCTGGCGCTCGGCAACGCGGTGATCCTCAAGCCGGATCCGCGTACCGCGGTCACCGGTGGGGTCACGCTGGCCCGGATCTTCGAGGAGGCCGGGCTGCCGCCGGGTGTCCTCCAGGTGCTGCCGGGCGGCGCCGCCGTCGGCGAGGCCCTGGTGGTCCACCACCTGGTCCGGGTCATCTCGTTCACCGGCTCGACCGCGGCCGGCCGCCGGGTCGGCGCGCTCGCCGGTGAGCACCTCAAGCGGGCCCACCTGGAGCTCGGCG
The DNA here is from genome assembly GCF_003259845.1 of Actinoplanes lutulentus. GTDB lineage: Bacteria > Actinomycetota > Actinomycetes > Mycobacteriales > Micromonosporaceae > Actinoplanes > Actinoplanes lutulentus. Next base: position 351,382 of record NZ_QLMJ01000002.1, on the reverse strand, counting down.
GCAACTCGGCGCTGATCGTGCTGGACGACGCGGACGTCGAGGCGGCGGTGAACGCGGCGTCGTTCGGCTCCTGGTTCCATCAGGGCCAGATCTGCATGACGACCGGGCGGCACCTGGTGCACGAGCGGCTCTACGACGATTTCGTGGAGCGGCTCGCCGCGAAGGCGAACGCCCTGCCGGTCGGCGACCCGGCCCGGGAGACCGTCGTGCTCGGCCCGATCATCGACGCCGCCCAGCGCGACAAGATCCACAGTGTGGTGACCCGCTCGGCCGGTTACGGCGCCCGGATCGCGGCCGGCGGCACCTATCGTGATCTCTTCTACTCCCCCACCGTGCTCGCCGACGTCGCCGACGACACGCCCGCGTTCGTCGAGGAGATCTTCGGTCCGGTCGCGCCGGTGCTGCGGTTCTCCGACGAGGAGGAGGCGGTCCGGCTCGCCACCGCCAGCGAGTACGGTCTGTCACTGGGCATCATCACGCGCGACGTCATGAAGGGCCTCGCGCTCGCCGACCGGGTACCGTCCGGCATCGTGCACATCAATGATCAAACCGTCAGCGACGAGGCGAACAGTCCGTTCGGCGGGGTGGCGGCCTCCGGAACCGGTTCACGCTTCGGTGGCCCGGCCGCCAACGTCGAAGCGTTCACCGAGACCCGCTGGGTCACCGTGCGTGACAAGCCGCCGATCTACCCGTTCTGAGGAAACTTGTTTCCGCGTAGTTAAAGCGAAGGCAAGATGCTTGCATCGGATGCACGGTCATCAATAATGAGCGCCATGAATCGAGCCGAGGCGATGCCGGTTGCCGGATCCCGGAGCACGACCCCACCGCCGGAAACCAAGCCCCCTGACCCTCCGTCAGGCCGACTGCTTCCCCGGGTCCGGCCACCAGCGCCCGTACCGGCGCCGGCGGCCTCGGGAAGCCCACCGGTCAGACGCAGACCGGGCGCCACCCGACGGCTGGTCGGGTTGTGAGCCCACCCGCGCGGCAGCCGGTTCCCCATCCAGCTGACCGCGCCCCCACCGCCCTGACCATCCCCCGACCTGTTCACTTCCCCCGCCGAGTCAGGCCCACCCCCGCCCGGACTCGCCTGGAGCAGCACGGCCCGACCGGCGGCATCGCACCCTGCCGGCTCCGCCGCAGCCTCCTCACCAGCACCCGGCGACCCCGGAGCCGCCGCCGCAGACCCGGCGGCGAGCCGGTGAGCGCGCCCACTGCCACCCACCGAGCCGGCGGCGAGCCGACCGGCGCGCCCATTGGCCACCCTCCCGCCGGCGGCAAGTCTGCCGTGACGGCGCGAGCTTTCGCTGTCTGCGGGAGCCGTGTGCCCTCCGGGGGCGGACTGGCGCTTGCGGTTACGCGTACCAAAAAGGGGTTGATCTCTGAATCTCCCGGGATGGATGCGCCGCACCCGCCGCGCCCACCACCCTGGGCCGCGAGGCGGCTTGCCGGAAAGCGTTGTTGATCATGTGGGTTTCGGGGTAAGCGTTAGGGCACCGCAACGCAACCCGGAGGCGAATCGCATGGCTGACACGCCAGTCCTCACTCTCAACAACGGCATCACCATGCCGCAGATCGGCTACGGCGTCTTCCAGATCCCCGAGGCGGACACGGCCGCCGCGGTCACCAGCGCGCTGGAGGCGGGTTACCGCAGCATCGACACGGCGGCTGTCTACGGCAACGAGGCGGGTGTCGGCGCCGCTCTGCGCGACGCCGGGATCCCGCGCGACGAGCTGTTCATCACCACCAAGGTGTGGAACAGCGATCAGGGGTACGACGAGGCGCTGCGCGCGTTCGACGCGAGCCTGGCGCGGCTCGGGCTCGACCACCTGGATCTGTACCTGATCCACTGGCCGACGCCGAAGCACGAGAAGTACCTGGACACCTGGCGGGCGCTGGAGACGCTCTACGAGCAGAAGCGGGTACGCGCCATCGGCGTCTCCAACTTCTTCCCGGAACACCTGCGCGCCGTGGCGGATCTCGGCGGCACCGTTCCGGCGGTGAACCAGATCGAGGTGCATCCCGCGCTGCAGCAGCGTGCGGTGCAGGCGGCCGGCGCCGAGCTGGGTGTGGTCACCGAGGCGTGGAGCCCGCTCGCCCAGGCCGGCGTGCTCGACGACCCGCGGGTGACCTCGATCGCGGCGACGCACGACCGGTCGCCGGCCCAGGTGGTGCTGCGCTGGCACGTGCAGCAGGGCCGCGTGGTGATCCCGAAGTCGGTCACGCCGTCCCGGATCCGGGAGAACCTGGCGATCTTCGATTTCGAGCTGACCCCGGCCGAGATCGCCGAGATCGACGGCCTGGAGCGGGACGGGCGCACCGGTCCGCACCCGCAGCACTTCAACTAGCTGGCTCAGGAAACGTAAAGGAAGCACACAGGAAGCCGACTCATAGTTAAGGCACACACCCCGCAGTTGGAGGTTCGGCGATGCTTCTCGCTCTTGTCGGTCTGGTTCTGCTCGTGGTCCAGTTCTTGCTGATCGCCCGTGCGGTCCTCGACTGGAGCGTCGCCCTGGCGGGTCCGGCCATGCCCGGCTCGATCCGCTCCAAGGCGATGAGCGCGGTCTACACGGTGACCGAGCCGATCCTGGCCCCGGTCCGGCGGCTCATCCCGCCGCTGCGGGTCGGCGGTGTCTCGATCGACCTGTCGTTCATCCTGGTCTTCCTGGCGATCGGCATTCTCCGCGCGCTGATCTAGTTTCCTGACGTTTCTGGCCCGGACCGCCTCTGCGGTCCGGGCCATTCGTCATCGCACGATGGCGTCGACGAACTCCAGCGCGAGGGTGTCGAAGTACGTGCGGCCGCCCTCGTGGCCGTCCCACTCGTAGACCTCGATCCGCTTCTCGCCGGGGATCGCGTTGTACGCGCCGAACACCCCGGACGGCGGGCAGACGTCGTCCATCAGGCCGACCGACAGCAGCGCCGGCGCGGTGACCCGCCGGGCGAAGTGCACCGCGTCGACGTGGTCGAGCGTGTTCAGCGTCTTCTCCGCCAGGTGCGGGTTCGTCCGCAGGAACCGGACCACCTCGGCGTACGGGTTGATGTCGGTGACCGTGACGGCCCGGCGGATGTCGCAGAGGAACGGCACGGCCGACACCACCGCCGACACCAGGTCGGGCACCAGACCGGCGGTGGCGAGCGACAGTGCTCCGCCCTGGCTCTTGCCGGTCACGACGATCCGGGACGCGTCCACGCCGGGCAGTTCGGCCGCGGTCTCCACGGCACGCACCGCGTCGGTGATCAGCCGCCGGTAGTAGAACGACTCCGGCGCCTGCACGCCCCGGGTGAGGAAACCGGGTGACGACGGGCCGGCGCCGGACTCGTCCGGGTCGGGGGTGTCCCCGCCGCGCCAGCTGCCGCCCTGACCGCGGGTGTCCATGATCAGGTGGGCGAAACTGGCGCTGGCCCAGACGAGCCAGTCGATCGGCAGGCCGCGGCCGCCGCCGTAACCGATGAACTCGACGACGACCGGCAGCGGGCCGGTGCTGCCCGCCGGGCGGTTCAGCCAGGCTTTCACCGGCTGGCCGGCGTACCCGCTGAACGTCACGTCGTACGTGGTGATGCCGCGCAGCGGGGTGTCCACCTCGGCCACCTTGGGCGGGATGGCGGCGCGGCGGGCGGACGCGAGGGTGCCGGACCAGAAGGTATCGAAACCAGCCGGTTCGGGGTGAGAGGGACGGTACGTGCGCAATTCGTGGAGTGGAAAGTCAAACAGCGCCATGAGTGATCACGCTATGCCCTGCCGTGGTCACGTTCCAGAGCACGAGGCACCATATCAGCGTGTCGAAGGCCTCCCCCCATGTTCTGGAAGCGGTGCTCGAACGACTCACCTATGTGAACGAGGACACCGGATACACCGTGGCCCGGGTCGCCACCGGCCACGGATCGGACCTGCTCACCGTGGTCGGCGCGCTGCTCGGCGCACAGCCCGGCGAGAGCCTGCGGCTGAGCGGCTGGTGGTCCTCGCACCCGCAGTACGGGCGGCAGTTCGAGGTGATCTCGTACACGACCGTACTGCCGGCCACCATCCAGGGCATCCGGCGCTATCTGGGATCCGGGCTGGTCAAGGGTATCGGGCCGGTCTTCGCCGAGCGGATCGTGGACCACTTCGGACTGGAGACCCTGGAGATCATCGAGGAGTCGCCGGACCGGCTCATCGAGGTGGCCGGCCTCGGCCCGAAACGCACCAAGAAGATCACCTCGGCCTGGGCCGAGCAGAAGGCGATCAAGGAGGTGATGGTCTTCCTCCAAGGGGTCGGGGTGTCCACCTCGATCGCCGTGCGGATCTTCAAGAAGTACGGCGACGCGTCCATCGCGGTGGTGAAGAACTCGCCGTACAAGCTGGCGTCGGACGTGTGGGGCATCGGCTTCAAGACGGCGGACACGATCGCGCAGGCGGTCGGGATCCCGCACGATAGCCCGGAACGGGTGAAGGCGGGGTTGCAGTACACGCTGTCGCAGGCGACGGACAACGGGCACTGTTTCTTGCCGGCCGGCGCCTTGATGGAGGAGGCAGCGAAGATCCTCGATGTTCCCGGGTCTCTGCTCCCCGCGTGTCTCGCTGAACTCGTCGAGGAGGAGGGCGTCGTCCGGGAGGACGATGAGATCTACCTGGTGCCCTTCCACCGGGCCGAGCAGTCGCTGGCCTCATCGCTTTTAAGGCTTTTATCCGATAAATCGGATAAGTTGCCGTCGTTTACCGGCGTCGACTGGACCAAAGCCCTCGCCTGGCTGCACAAACGCACCGGCACCGACCTCGCCACCGAGCAGGAACAGGCCGTCCGGCTCGCCCTCACCTCCAAGGTCGCGGTGCTCACCGGCGGACCCGGCTGCGGCAAGAGCTTCACGGTCCGCTCGATCGTCGAGCTCGCCGCCGCGAAACAGGCCAAGATCGTGCTGGTCGCGCCGACCGGCCGGGCCGCGAAACGCCTCGCCGAGCTGACCGGCCACCCCGCCGCCACCGTGCACCGGCTGCTCAAGCTCCAGCCGGGCGGCGAGGCGACGTACGACCGGGACAACCCCCTCGACGCCGACCTGATCGTCGTCGACGAAGCCAGCATGCTCGACCTGATCCTGGCGAACAAGCTGGTCAAGGCGGTCCCGCCGGGCGCGCACCTGCTGCTCGTCGGCGACGTCGACCAGCTGCCCTCGGTCGGCGCCGGCGAGGTGCTGCGCGACCTGCTCGCCGCCGACGCGATCCCCCGGGTGCGGCTCACCCAGATCTTCCGGCAGGCCGCGCAGAGCGGCGTCGTCACCAACGCGCACCGGATCAACCAGGGCCGGCCGCCGGTCTTCGACGGGATGCGCGACTTCTTCCTCTTCCCCTGCGACGACACCGAGGAGGCCGCGGCGCTCACCGTCGACGTGGTCTGCAACCGGATCGGCCGCAAGTTCGGCCTCGACCCGCGCCGCGACGTGCAGGTCCTCGCCCCGATGCACCGCGGCCCGGCCGGCGCCGGCGCACTCAACGGCCTGCTCCAGCAGCACCTCACCCCGGGCCGCGAGGGCCTGCCGGAAAAGCGGGTCGGCGGCCGGGTCTTCCGGGTTGGCGACAAGGTCACCCAGATCCGGAACAACTACGACAAGGGCGCGGCAGGCATCTTCAACGGCACCGTCGGCGTCGTCACCGGGCTTTCGCCCGAAGAGCAGACCCTGACGGTACGCACGGACGAGGACGAAGTCATCGAGTACGACTTCGACGAGTTGGACGAGCTGGCCCACGCGTACGCCATCACGATCCACCGTTCGCAGGGGTCGGAGTACCCGGCCGTGGTGATCCCGCTGACCACCAGCGCCTGGATGATGCTGCAGCGGAACCTGCTCTACACCGCGATCACCCGGGCCAAGAAGCTGGTCGTGCTGGTCGGCTCGCGCCGGGCCCTGGCCGCCGCGGTCCGCACGGTCAGCGCCGGCCGCCGGCACACCGCGCTGACCCGGCGGCTCGGCGGATAGCACACTTTTCTCGTTCGCATGCGGGAATCCGGGATATCAGGTGCTAATGGTCGCCTTTACCGGACTTCCGTTCGACTGTTTCCCGGCCTGGCCATGCGGTTCCGCGAAATCACTATGGTGAGAAATGGGAACAATTGAAGAATCCTTCTCGGCGAACAATTCTCCGGTTTCGCCTAATGGATTCCTTACGAACGGAGTAATTCTCATGTTGCGTACGCTCACCGCGGGGGCGGCGATGTTCGGCGCACTGGCCATGGCCGCGCCGGTCCAGGCAGCGCCGGCGGGCAACCCGACACCCGACGAGATGATGATCATCGACGTGGTCAAGGCCAACGGCTCGGGCTGCCCGGACGGCACAGCGGCCATCACGGTGTCGAAGGACAACAAGGCCTTCACCGTCTCGTACTCCGAGTACACCGCGCAGGTCGGCCCGGAGGCCTCGGCTCTGGACTTCCGGAAGAACTGTCAGCTCGCGCTCGACATCAAGGTGCCGAACGGATTCACGTTCGCGGTCGCGACAGCCGACTACCGCGGTTACGCCAACCTGCAGAAGGGTGCCTGGGCCGAGCAGAACGCCGGTTACTACTTCCAGGGATATTCGCAGACGACGCGTACCCGGCACCCTTTCAAGGGCCCGATGGACGGCAACTGGCAGCGCACCGACGAGGTGGGAATCGCCTCGCTGAACTTCCTGAACTGTGGTGACCGCCGGTTCCTCAACATCAACACCGAATTGCGCGTGAACCGTGGCACGTCGGACTCGAAGAAGCTCACCAGCTTCATCTCGATGGACTCCACCGACGCGTCGCTGAACACCGTCTACCGCGTCCAGTGGAAGAAGTGCGGAAAGTAGTCTCTTGGTCAGTTCCGGCCGTCTGAGCTGTCGTCGGCGAACGCGGCCCAGCGGTTCTCCTCCGGCGGACGCCGTCCCCCACCCTCGGCGGGGGCGGCATCGCCGGCGGCCGCGGGTTGAGCCGCGGGTTGAGCCGCGCGGGCCGACAGCAGCGCAGCCAGCGCCGTGGTGATCGGCACCGCGGCGACCAGGCCGATCGTGCCGACCGCGCTGCGGACCAGCTCCTGCGAGATCAGCTGCGAGGTGAGCAGCTCGCTCACCGGTGTGTTGCCGGCCGCGAACAGCAGCATCAGCGGCAGCGACGCCCCGGCGTACGCCAGCACGATCGTGTTGATCACCGAGGCGATGTGCGCGCGGCCGATCCGGGTCGCGGCGCCGTAGAGCTGCCGGAAGCCGTACCGCGGGTTGGCGACGGCCAGCTCGGCGACGGTGGCGGACTGGGTGACGGTGACGTCGTCGAGCACACCGAGCGAGCCGATCACGATGCCGGCCAGCAGCAGTCCCTGCATGTTGACGTCGCCCTGGGTGATCGTCAGATAGTTCGACGTCTCGTCGGCCACCCCGGTCAGGTGCACGGCGGCCGTCGCGGCCGCGGCCAGCACCGCGGTGATCGCGAGGCTGGCCAGGGTGCCGGCCACCGCGATCGTGGTGGTCATCGAGAAGCCGTGCGTCAGGTACAGCACGATCAGCATGATCGCGGCGGCGCCGACGACCGCCACCGCGACCGGCGAACGGCCGTCCAGGATGGCCGGCACGATGAAGAAGAGCAGGATCGCGAAGGTGACGGCGAGCCCGCCGAGCGCGGTCAGCCCACGCCACCGGCCGAACGCGACGACCGCGAGGGCGAACGCCGCACCGAGCAGCCACAGCTGGGTCGACCGTTGATGGTCGGTGATCGAGTATTCGCGGGCGCCGTCCTCACCCTCCAGGACCATCAGCGTCACGTCGTCGCCCGGACCCACCTCGGGCGCGCCCGGGCCACCGGGGATCTCGGTGGTCACACTCGTGCCGTCGTCGAGCGTGACGGTGACGGTCCCGCAGCCGGTCAGCGGGGTCTCGCCCTCGGGCACCTCCGGGCAGGCCTCCGGTGTGACCGCGACGATCCGGCCGAACGCCCGCTCCGGCCCGACGCCCTCGGTGGACTGCGGGGCGTCCCGCGGCCAGAGCAGCAGCATCCCGAGGGCGGTGACCAGGACGGCGGGCACCAGCAGCCACAGGGTGATCCGGCGGGCACGGGCCGACATCGGCTGTGCCGGGCCGGCGGTGTGGTGATGGTGGTCGTGGCCGGCCTGGTTCATCTCACTCCTCGTCACGGGTCGGCAGTGCTCCCGCCGAACCGTACCCAAGGAGCTTTTCTCAGCTGCGGGTGTTCCCCTTCTCGGTGGAGTGGGTCTTCCGTGCCCGGTCGGTGGGCGTGCGGCCGAAGACCAGCCAGAAATCGGTGATGGCGAGGCTCAGCACGGGACGCCGCCCGGCGAGATATCCGATCGGGCCCTCCGGCTCGATCTGCCAGGCCGCGGAGGTCGTCCGCACGCCGCCCCGGCCTCGCACCGGTGTGCGCCGGACCGTCTCGCCCACCGCTTGGGCGACAGTGAGTGCCAGCGGGAAACGGCCCGGAAGCCGCCCTTTGAGCTGGACCAGCGCCGAGCCGATGCGCCGGCCGGCGGCCAGGCCGGCGGGCGGCAGGGTCGCCACCGCGTCGACAAGCGGCTCGTTCTCCGCGTCGATCTGGAACTCGGCCATCTCTTTCGGGATGCCCCAGAGACGCCGGCCGCCCTCGCGGGAGGCGAGGCTGTCCACCCAGATGTCGGTGATGCTGACCCGGGGACGGCCGCGCTCGTGCACCAGCACGGCGCTGAGCAGTTCCTGGTAGTGCAGGACGCCGCCGGGTTCGTAGCGAACCCAGGCGGCGCCGACCGCGACCCGGCCGCCGACCGTGATCGGCCGGACCGCGGTGTCGAGGACCGGGGGAAGCTGCGGCAGCCTGCCCCGAGGAACGAGGAAGACCGAGAGATACATCTGGCCGCGCAGATGCCAGGGCTCGGGCGGGTACATGGCCTCTACATTGACAGCTGTCGGTCAGTAGCGGAAGCGGGAAACCACCTGCTGAAGCTGGGCCGCCGTGATGTTCAGGGCGTCGGCGGCGGTCCGCGTCTCACCGACCGTGTCGGTGGTCCGGCGGGTCGCGTCGGAGACCGTCGTGATCGTCGCCGCGATGTCGCCGGCGCTGCTGGCCGCTTCGGACAGCGTCCGGTTCATCTCCTGGGTGGTGGCCGTCTGCTCCTCGACCGCCGAGGCGATGGTCAGCTGAAGGCCGTTGATCCGCTCGATGATCGTCGAGATCTCGGCGATCGCGGTGACCGCGCCGCTGGTGTCGGCCTGGATGGCCTGGACGCGCCCGGAGATGTCCTCGGTGGCCTTCGCGGTCTCCTGGGCCAGGTCCTTCACCTCGCCGGCGACGACCGCGAAGCCCTTGCCCACCTCACCGGCCCGGGCCGCCTCGATGGTGGCGTTCAGGGCGAGCAGGTTGGTCTGCTCCGCGATGCTGGTGATCACCTTGACCACGGTGGCGATCTCCTCGGAGCTCTCGCCGAGCCGGGCCACGATCGCGTTCGTCGCCGAGGCCACGTTGACGGCCTGCGCGGCGACCTCGGTGGCCTCGGTCGTCGAGACGCTGATGTCGCGGATCGCCGAGCCCATCTCCTGGGAGCCGGCCGAGACGATCTGCAGGTTGCCGGAGACCACGTCGGCCGCCGAGGCGACCGTGCCGGCCTGCGAGGACGCCTGCTGCGCGGCGGCGTCCACCGCGATCGAGACCGAGCTGAGCTGGCCGGCGGCGCTCTGGATGGTGTCGGCGTTGCGGGCCACCTGGACCACGTCCTCCCGCAGCCGGCCGATCCCCTTGTCCAGGGCGGCGGCCATCCGGCCGATCTCGTCCTGGGTGGTCACCCCGGAGGTGCGGGTCAGGTCGCCCTCGGCGAGGCCTTCGGCGATGTGCGAGACACCGTGCACGGTCTCACCGACCCGGGCCGCGACCCGGAACCCGATCAGCAGGCTGAGCAGCACGCCCGCCACGAGCAGGCCGGCGATCAGGTACGCGGCGTTGCGCCCGGACTTCTCGGCGGCGGTGATCTGGGCCTCGGCCAGCGCCGTCGCCTGGTCCTGGAGCGCCACTTGGTCCTCGCCGAGGGCGTCGTGCAGGGTGGTGTACTCCTGCAGGGCCGCGGTCAGCTCGGACGCCGAAGCCGCGGAACGGTCGGTGCCGACGAACTCGACGAACGCGTCCCAGTCCGTGTTCGCCTTGGCCACCGTGTCGTCGCCGGGCAGAGCGGCGTCCAGGGAGTCCAGGGCGCCCTCGACGCTCGTCTTGTTCGCTTCCATGCCGGCGAGGAGCTGCTCGGCGATGTTCGGGTACAGCTGCACCGCGGACACACCGCCGACGTACGCCTCGATGTTCTTGCTGAACGTGCCGACCGCGCCCGCGATCTTGATCGATTGTCGCTGCGCGGTGGCCGCGTCCTGGTTCAGCTCGTACACGGTCTTGATGGCCACCCCGCCGACGATCAGACCGCTGACGGTCGCGACCATCGCGGCAGCACCGATCTTCGTACGCAGGGACCGGTTGTCGAACAACCCGCCGATACCCATCAGAACCTCCTAGAGCCTCCGATCATTCTCGGTACGCCGAAGGCCCTGATGGGGTGAACTCTGCGGATTTGCCCACTGAGAACCTATTTTGCGGTAATGGCGGTCAGCGCTCGGAAGATCAGCGCCGTCGACGTCGCCCCCGGGTCCTGATGTCCGACACTTCGCTCGCCCAGATAGGACGCCCGCCCCTTCCGCGCCCGCAGTCCGGCGGTGGCCCGGGCGCCCTCCTCGGCCGCCCGCGCCGCCTCCTCGGCCGCCGCCGCGAGGTCGTCACCCTTGAAGGCGTCCACGGCCGGCTGGTACGCGTCCACCAGTGTCGCGTCCCCCGGTTCCGCCCCGCCGAGTTTCCGGACCGCGTCCAGCCCGGCCCGCAGCCCGGCGGCCAGCTCCGGCACGGTGACCGACGGGCCGGCCGGCAGCGCCTTGCCCAGTGCTCGGAACGCGCTGCCGTACAGCGGACCGGACGCACCGCCCACCTTGGAGATCAGCGTGGTGCCGGCCTTCACGAAGACGTCGCCGACACTGTCGAACGTGCCGGCGTCCAGCGCCGCGATCACGGCGGTGAAGCCTCGGTTCATGTTCACCCCGTGGTCGCCGTCCCCGATCGCCGCGTCGAGCCGGGTGAGTTCGCCGGCCGAGGCCGCGACGGAGTCCGCCGCGGCCCGCAGCCACGCGATGGCGAGATCCACCTCCACGTCAGGCACCCCACCGCAGCCCCGGAGTGGACACCGGAGCGTCCCAGAGCCGCAGGAACTCGTCGGTCGCCTTGGTCAGCGTGATCGACAGGCCGGCCATGTCGAGGCTGGTCACGTAGTTGCCGACGAGGCGGCGGGCAATCGTTATCCCTCGCGCTTCGAGCAGTTTCGCCAGCGTGCCGTAAACCAGGTACAGCTCGATCAGCGGTGTGCCGCCCAGCCCGTTGACCAGGACGATCACCTCGTCCGACGCGGTCAGCGGCTTCGCCTCCAGGATCGCGTCGAGTGCCGCGGCGACCAGGTCGTTCGCCGGCCGCAGTTTCTCCCGCCGGCGGCCCGGCTCGCCGTGGATGCCGACGCCCGCCTCGATCTCGTCGTCCGGCAGGTCGAACCCGGGACGGCCGGCGGCCGGGGTGGTGACGGCCGTCAAGGCGTACGCGAAAGAGGCCGAATTGGTGTTGACCTCGCGCCCGATCGCCGCGACCTCGGCCAGTTTGCCGCCCTCCTCGGCCCGCGCCCCGGCGATCTTCTCGACCAGCAGGGTGGCGCCGGTGCCGCGACGCCCGGCGGTCCACGTCGAGTCCTCCACCGCCACGTCGTCGTCGACGAGCACGGTCTCCACCGCGACGTTCTCGTCGGCGGCCATCTCCGCGGCGAGCTGGAAGTTCATCACGTCGCCGGTGTAGTTCTTCACGATGTGCACGACGCCGGCGCCGCCGTCGACCGCCTTGGTGGCGGCGAGGATCTGGTCCGGCACGGGCGACGTGAAGATCTCGCCGGGACAGGCGGCGTCGAGCATGCCGGGCCCGACGAAACCGCCGTGCAGCGGCTCGTGGCCGGACCCGCCGCCGGAGACCAGCGCGACCTTCCCGGAGCGGGGCGCATCAGCACGGGCGATGTACTGCTCGGCCGCGTCGACGCGCAGCTCCGGATGAGCCGCGGCAAGCCCGGCGAGCGCCTCGGCCACCACGTCGGCGGGATCATTGATGAATTTCTTCACGGCCGGCTCCTCCCAGTCGGGCGACGGTGCCCTGGGGATCAGCATCGTCGCGTTGAGCGATTCGGCCAACCCTTTCGGTGACTAACATCCATGGACATGGCGCTTGTCGGGATCGTTCTCGTGTCACACAGCGGAAAACTGGCCGAGGGGGTGCGCGACCTGGTCCGGCAGATCGCGACCGACGAGGTGCGGGTGGAGCCGGCCGGCGGCACGTCCGACGGCTCGCTCGGCACCGACTTCTCCCTCATCGAAGCGGCGGTGACCCGGGCGGACACCGGCGCCGGCGTCGTCGTGCTGGCCGACCTGGGCAGCGCGGTGCTGACCACCCGGACCGTCCTGGAAGACCGTCCACCCGGCCCGGTCCTGGTCGACGCGCCATTCGTGGAAGGCGCGGTGGCGGCCGCCGTGATCGCCTCCACCGGCGCCGGCCTCGACGAGGTCGTGGCAGCGGCCGAGGAGGCGCGCGATGTCGCAAAGTTCTGAGATCCCGGTGGTCCTGCCCGCCGCCTTGCACGCCCGGCCCGCGGGAGCGGTGGTCCGGATCGCGGCGGCCTTCCAGGCCGCCATCGAGGTACGCCATGACGGCCGCACCGCGAGTGCGCGCAGCGCTCTGCGCCTGATGTCGCTCGGCGCTCCCGCCGGCGCCACGGTGACCGTGCACGCGGAGGGCGACGACGCGGAGCTGGCCGCGACAGCGGTGGCAGAGATCTTGCGGGCGGCTTCGTAAGTTTCGGAGCTTTTCACCAGCAGGATCATGGACTGAACCGGTTGAGGTTTCCGGAACATGTCGATAGCGTTTCGACAAGCATCGATCCGTTCCAGCATCCCCACTGGAGATCCCCATGAGACGAACACTCGTCCTGCTGACGGCTGCCGCCCTCACCGCCGCCGGCTTCGTCGCCCTCTCCCCCACCGCCGACGCGGCCTCCACCCTGGGCGCGGCCGCCGCCGAGAAAGGCCGCTACTTCGGTACGGCCGTGGCCGCCTACAAACTGTCCGACTCGGTCTACTCGGCGATCCTGAACCGGGAGTTCACCTCGGTCACGCCGGAGAACGAGATGAAATGGGACGCCACCGAGCCGTCCCAGGGCACGTTCAGTTACACCAGCGCCGACACCATCGTGAACCGGGCGATCGCCAACGGGCAGAAGGTCCGCGGGCACGCCCTGGCCTGGCACTCGCAGCAGCCGTCCTGGGCGCAGAACCTGAGCGGCACCGCGCTGCGCAGCGCCATGGTCAACCACGTCACCCAGGTCGCCACGCACTACAAAGGCAAGATCGATTCCTGGGACGTGGTGAACGAGGCGTTCGCGGACGGCTCGACCGGCGCCCGGCGTGACTCCAACCTGCAGCGCACCGGCAACGACTGGATCGAGGTGGCGTTCCGTACCGCGCGGGCCGCCGATCCGGCCGCCAAGCTCTGTTACAACGACTACAACACCGACGGGCAGAACGCGAAGAGCAACGCGGTCTACGCCATGGTCCAGGACTTCAAGGCCCGGGGCGTGCCGATCGACTGCGTGGGTTTCCAGTCGCACTTCAACGCGGCGTCGCCGCTGCCGAGCGACTACCAGGCCAACCTGCAGCGGTTCGCGAATCTCGGCGTCGACGTGCAGATCACCGAGCTGGACATCGAGGGCTCGGGCACCGCGCAGGCCACTTCGTTCGCGGCGACCGTGCGGGCCTGTCTCGCGGTGACCCGGTGCAACGGGATCACGGTGTGGGGCATCCGGGACACCGACTCGTGGCGGGCCAGCGGGACGCCGCTGCTCTTCGACGGCAGTGGCAACCCGAAGGCCGCCTACACCGCGGTGCTGAACGAGCTGGGTGGGACAACGACCTCGCCGTCCCCCAGCTCGCCGTCGCCGTCTATTTCCCCTTCCAACCCGCCGTCCGGATCCGGCTGCACCGCGACCACCTCGGTGAACGCGTGGACCGGCGGCTTCGTGGTGACGGTGAAGGTGACCGCCGGCGCGGCCCGGATCACCGGCTGGACCGTCGGGCTCACGCTGCCGGCCGGCTCCGCGATCACCAACACCTGGAGCGCCACCGCGAGCGGCTCGACGTTCACGAACGTCGGCTACAACGGCAGCGTCGCCGCGGGCGCCAGCACCGAGTTCGGCTTCCAGGGCACCGGCACGGCCCCGTCCGGCACTCCCACCTGCACCGCTCGTCAGTGATCGGCGGGAGCCGCGGACGACCGGCGCAGTGATTGCGGCGTCCGCGGCTCCGGCACGACCGGGCCGCCCAGCAGCAGGATCCAGAGCCGTTCCGTCTCCGGGCCGTGGATGCCGAATCCACGGATGAACAGATCCAGGGTGGATGTGGTGAGCCGATCCTGGCTCAGCGCCCGGCGTACCCGGTCGCGCAGCCCTCGATGGTCCACGCCGTCCGGTGTGTCCAGCTCCGCCGTCCGCGCCAGAACCTTCGCCACCGCACTGAAGTTGATCTCTCCGGATCGTTCCCGGTCGACCATCCTCAGCCAAACGTGCCGGTAGGGGCCGGTCAGCAGCGCGCGCAGGTAGGACGCACAGAGCGTCTGCCGTCGCGGATGGTCCGACACCACCAGCCGATCCCCCGATACATGTGCGCCATAGCTGCGCCAGAGCGTTTTTACGGTTGACGTCTCGAACAACGAGAGCATCGACCGAAGGGTTTCGTCCCCGTCCATGACCATCACGACCTCGGCTGCCACCGGCGCCGGCTCGTACACCGACCGATGGCTGTGCTCGGCAGCGCATCTCGCGGACGGGTACGCCGGATATGTCCTCGACAACCTGACCGACCGGTCGCCGGAAGCGCTCGGCCCGGCACCCGGCATGGACCTGATCGCTCTTGCCCGGCACGCGCGGAAAGCGCTCGTACACCGCCGCCGCCTGCAGCTCCGGCAGTCCCTGATCCTGGCCGGCACGCTCCTGATCGCCGTCGCCGTCATCGCGGCGTCCGGCGAGGCCGCGGCCGGCGCCCTGGTGCTCCTGCTGGCGGTCGCGTGGGCGTCCGGCTTCGCGGTGCTGCTGACCCACCGGATCGGCGGATACCGGCGGGCGCTGGACGTCCGGGACTCGGTCAGCTCGCCCCGCGACCTGGCGCCGCCCATCGACCCGGCCGTCGAGGCGTACCTGGAGTCGGTGATGAGCTCCAACGTGGTGGTCTTCTCCGGCAAGGAGCCCTTCGTCGGCTCGGGTGTGCTCCTGGCCCGCTGGCAACTGCACGTCAACTGCACCCGGCCCGCGGCGCCCGGCACCCCGGTACGCCCGTTCACCGTCACCGACCTGCACAAGCAGCTGACCCTGGCGGCCCGGCGCACCGGCATCCCGGGGCTGGACGTACGCAACCGGCTGTTCGTGCACGGCGGCGCCGCCCGCCGGGTCCCGGGCCTGGTCGCCGATCCGGTGGCCCGCCCGGCCACCCGGGTGGACGCGGCGACCCTGCGCGCGGGCATCACCACACCGCAGCCGGACAACCGGACCTACCTCTGCCTGCGCAAGATCTCGTGGGGCGGTGACCTCGTCGTGGAGGCGTTCGTCCGGGTCGAGCGGACCGCCGCGTATCTGATCGTGGAGCATCACGCGTTCGTGCTGCTGCCGCTGCGATCCGAGCTCTGCGTCGCGGAGCATCTCGCCACCTCGATCCCGGCCCGCACGGTCGTGGCCGCGGCGACCGGCGCACTGGGCGGCCTGGTCACCGCGCCCTCGCGCATGCTGCGCGACGCGAACCGCGGCGGGCAGCGGGAACGCGCCCTGCGCCGGGCCAAGAGGATGGTCAGGCGGCATCCGGTGCACGACTACGGCGCCGAGTCGGGACTGCGCGAAGAGGTCGCCAGCGACGAACGGATCGGCCTGTTCCAGTACGCCGACGAGGAGCGTGACCTGGGCATCCTGCGCCAGGCGATGCTCGAGTCGATCTCCGATTTCCTCGACGAGCACGGCATCGACACCTCGGACTTCAGCAAGCAGCAGACCCGGATCGTCACGCAGAGCATCAGCATCGGGTCGATCACCAACGGCAACACCGTCATCGGCAACGGTGGCGCGATCAACCAGCAACAACCGCAGCAACAGCAGAAGCAGCAACCCGGATCGACGCAGCCGCCCGCGGCACCCTGGGCGCCCGGCGCGAAACCCTGAGCAGGAGACGGCATGGACGTCACGATCAGAAACATCAACGGCGGGAACACCGTCATCGGCGACTTCGGCCGGATCGAGAGCCACGGCACCGACATGAACGCCGCCGTGGCGGCACTGCTGGAGATCCTGCGGCAGCACCGCGACGACCTCGCCGACCCGGAAGCCGTGCGCACCGCCGCGCGCGGGGTGCGCGACGAGGCGAGATCGCCGCGGCCGAACCGCGAACGCATGCTGGCGCTGCTGCGGGACCTGGCCGCCGGCGCGGGTGGTGTCACCGCGGTCGCCGGCGCCACCGAGGCGGTCACCGCACTCGTCCAGAACCTGTCCTGACCACCCCGAGGAGTCACCCCATGCCCGAACAGGGAATCCTTCTGCCCTTCTACCTGGTCGTCGACGTCTCGTACTCGATGCTGGGCGACAGTCTCGACGCGGCCAACAAGATCCTGCCGGGGGTCGCCGACGCGCTCGCCAAGGCGCCGATCCTGGCGGACAAGGTCCGTTTCGGACTGATCGACTTCTCCGACGACGCGCAGGTGGTGCTGCCGCTGTCGGACATGACCGGCCAGGACTATCTGCCGAAGCTGACAGTGCGCGGCGGCACCGATTACGGCGCCGCGTTCCGGATGCTGCGCGCCCAGCTCGAACAGGACGTCAGCCAGCTGCGCGCGGACGGGTTCAAGGTGCACCGCCCGGCCGTCTTCTTCCTCAGCGACGGTGAGCCACAGACCGGCTGGGAGGCCGACTTCACGGCGCTCACCGCGTACGACAAGCAGACCGGCCAGGGCTTCAAGTGGTACCCGGTCTTCGTGCCGTGCGGTGTCGCGGATGCGGGCCGGGAGACCATGCGGCAGCTGGTCCACCCCTATGGCAAGAGCAAGCTCTACATGATGCACTCCGACGCCGACGCGGCCGACGCGATCAAGGCGATGGCCGAGGTGCTGATCTCCTCGGTGCTGGCCTCCGGGCAGAGCGCGGTGGACGGCAACTCCGGCTTCGTCCTGCCGGACAAGAGCCAGCTGCCGCCGACCATCGACGTCGACGACGACTGGCTGGACTGAGCGTGAACATCGACGCCGACATCGACGTCCCCCTGAAGGACCCGTGGGCGAGCCCGCCGGCCACGCCCGGACCGAGGCCCCGGCACGCCGCCGCTGATCGCGCCGATCGTGATCCGGCCGAGAGCGTGGCCTGCTGGCCGGCGCCGGCGGGCGGCACCGATCTGGGCGGCACCGATCTGGGCGGTACCGAGCTGGGCGGGACCAGGCTGGGTGGGACCGAGACCGGCCCGGCGACGATCGGCGACCCGGGACGGGCGCACGCCGAGGTCCGGCCCCGCCTGCGCCTCGACCCGGCACAGCCCCCGGACACCGTCGCCGATCACGGCACGGCCGTCTCGCTCGAGGTCAGGGCCGCGAGCGTACGCGGACTGTCGCACCGTGACTCCGGAACACCCCGTCAGGACGCGTACGGCTTCGCCCTCAGCGCCGACGAGCAGCATCTGATCGTCGTGGTGGCCGACGGCGTCTCGGCCGGTGTCCTGTCGCACGAGGCCGCCTCGTTCGTCGGGCGGCGCGGCCCCCGGGAGGTGGCCCGCCACCTGGACGCCGGCACGCCGGCCGATCAGCTCCCCTGGCCGGAGATCTTCACGGCGCTCGCCGCCACCATCCTGGCCGAGGGCGCCCGCAGCCTGAAACGCTCCGACCCCGTCCGGTACGCCGAAATCCCGCCCGCCGAGACCGAGGTGGCCGCCGCGATGGCCACCACCGCCACCTTCCTGGTCTGCTCGACCGGGCCGGCCCGCGGCGGCGATCGGGATGTGCACCTGGCCTGGATGGGCGACTCCCCCGCCTGGGCGATCGACCCGCAGACCGGCTGGCACATCCTCTCCGAGGTCAAGGGCGCCGCCGCGGAGGTGGCCACCAGCCGGGTCGAGGCGCTGCCCCGGATCCCCCGCGACCCGCTCGGGCTGCCGGTCGCCTCGCACCGGGTGCCGGACGACTGGACCCTGCTGGTGATGACCGACGGCACCGGCGACCCGATCGGGTCGGCCGTCGGCGAGGTCGCGGAACGGCTCGCCGCGTGGTGGCGCCGGCCGCCGCCGCCGCTGCGCTTCGCCGATCAGGTCGGATTCGGCCGGCGCAGTTACGACGACGACCGTACGGTGGTCGCGATCTGGCCCAGCGCCGACCGGGAGCCCGGGTGAGCGCGATCGTCGACGTCGGCGCGCTCGGCCCGATGACGACCATCAGCTCCGGCGCGAACGGTGTCATCCACCGGCTCGACCGCTTCCAGCTCGCCGGCGAGCCGGGCGAGCTGGTGTTCAAGGAGTACCGGCTCGCGGTCGTGCAGGTGGCGCTCGGCGGCCTGGTGAATCTGGTCGGCCTCCGGCAACGGCTGGCCGCTCAGCGCCGGGCCGCTCTCGACGAGGTGGCCGCGTGGCCGTTGCGCGTCGTGGTCGGCCCGGGCAACCAGGCGCTGGGCGTACTCATGCGGTTGATCCCGGACGGCTATTTCGAGGACATGTCGCTGCCGTCCGGGGCCCGTGCTCGGATTCCGCGCGAGCTGCAGCACCTCATCTTCGACCCGGCGCAGGCCCGCAAGCACGAGGTGGACGTGCCGGACGACGGCGACCTGGCCGCCCGTCTGCGGGTCTGCGAGCGGTTCGCCTTCGCGCTGTCGCTGCTGCACGGCGCGCAGATCGTCTACGGCGACGTCTCCGCCCGCAACGTGCTCTACCGCCTGCACCCGGTCCCGTCGATCTTCCTGGTCGACTGCGACGCGACCCGGGTCAGCGGCAGCTCAGCGGTGAACAAGCAGCAGCACAGCCCGGACTGGGACCCACCGGAACGGGTCGTCCAGAACGTCTCCACCGACCGGTACAAACTGGGCCTCTTCGTGCTGCGCTGCGTTCTGCCGGGCCGCGGCGCCTCGTTGAACCGGGACTGGCGCACCGCCGCCCCGATCCTCGACCGCCGGGGCACCGACCTGCTCCAGCGGGCCCTGGAAGGCGCCCCCGGCGACCGGCCGCTGGCCCGGGACTGGCTCTTCTACCTGCGCGGACGTCTCGGCGCCCGGCCGATGCCGTCGATGCCGGCACCGCGCACGGCCCGGGCGGCCCACCCGTACGAGACCGGATGGAGGCGCGAGCCGCATGGCTGGGTTCCCGCCTGATCCCGCGCGAACCGCGGTGACCAGCCAGGACGGCGTGAAGGCGGCGCTGCCGGCGGTCCGGGCCGGGCTGCGGGCCATGGGCCTGCGCCTCACCGTGCCGGTACGCGTCCGGCTGGTGGGCCCGGACGAGATGGCATCGATGACCGGCTCGCACGCCGGCCGGGTCCTCGGGTGGACCATCGTGACGGACACCGAGGTGGTCGACCTCGCGGTGCTGGCCGGCCTCGATGGACCCGAGTTCGGGGCGGTGGTCGCCCACGAGTACATGCATGCCTGGATGACGCAGCGCCGATTCGGCCGGGTGAGCCTGCCGATCGCCGAAGGGCTGAGCCAGCTCGCCGCCGACGGCTGGCTGGAACGCCAGTCCGATCCGCGGGCCCGGACGCTGCGCGCCGCGATCGCCGCCGACCCGGATCCGGTGTACGGCGACGGTTTCCGCCGGGTACGCGCCGCCGTCAAGCGGCACGGGCTGATGCCGGTGTTGCGCACGGTCCGCAGCCGGGGAGCGCTGCCGTGACCCCGGGCGTGACCCCGGCCCGTCCGTTTCCGGCGAGCGCGCATCGTCTCGTCCTGTTCGCCCTCGACGGCGCGCTGCTCGCCGGCCCGGCGCGACGGCGGGCCGCTGACGCCGCCACCACGATCATGTCGCGGCTCGGCCTGACGCCGGGCGGTGCCGACCATCGGTACGCCGCCGTCGTCTACGGCGAGCACGAGGTCCGCGCGATCCCGGCCGGCACGCCGCTGCCGTGGGACCTGAGCCTGCCCGGGCCCGGGCGTCCGCGTACCGACGGCGCGACGGCGGCCATCGCCGACGTGTCCGCGGAGTTCCTCGCCGGCGCCCCGGCCGGCCTGCCCGGCAGTGTCGACGTGCTGGCCCTGGTGGCGACCGGCGACCGGATCGTCTGCCCGGACGACCTGCGGATCCGCCTCACCGCTGCCGGGGACACCCGGGACCTGGCCGACCACTGGTGGATCGGCCTCGCCGCCCAGCGTGCCCGGCGCCGGCAGACCGAGCTGCTGCGATGAGCGCCCGAGCTCGGGTACGAGCCGTGCACACCAGCAGCGGCAGGAATCTTCCGGGACCGGGCGCACTGCTCGGATTCCGGTTCCGGCCCGGCGGTCTCGGCACCTATCAGCACGTCCTGGAGACGGTCGACGGCCAGGTCGCGCCCCCGTTGATCATCGGCTTCCCGGTCCGTGGCGGCCGGGCCGGTGAACACCTGCGTACCCTGCACCGGGCCCTGGCGAACCACCCCGGCCTGTTTCCGGCGGCCGCGCTCTGGCACGGCATCGTGGACCTCGGCGACGGCAGCTCCTGCCACGCGCTGCTGGCCCCCGACCCGGCCGCCGACGGGTACCTGACCCTGCACGAGACGCTGCTGGACGGCGAACCGGCACGCACCCGCTTCGAGCTGGCGTACTCGCTGGCCGGGGCGGTTCGTGACCTGGAGACGGTGGGCGCAGTGCACGGCGGCCTGGACTCGGCCACCCTGCTCGTCCGGATGGCCGGCCGCCAGGTGCGGATCGCCGAGGTGGAGTCGGCGACGCTGGTACGCGAGGACGCGCCGCTCGCCGTCGGCGCCGCCACCGGGTACCTCGCACCGGAGCTCTACGACGATCTCGGCGAGCATGCCGAGCCGGCCACCGGGGCTGCCGACCGGTGGTCACTCGCAGTCGCTGCTCACGTGCTGCTGACGGGCTTTCACCCGTACCATTTCCTGCCCGATCTGAGCCCGGCCACGATCGCGGCGTATGTCGCGTCGCAGACCTGGCCGCGGCACCAGCGCGCGGCTCTCCCGGGTCTCACCTTCGAGCACGCCTCCGCGATGCAGACCCTCCCGGACGCCGTGCTCAACCTGTTCGTGCGGTCCTTCCAGGACGGCTGGCAGGATCCGGGCGCGCGGCCGTCGGCGACCGAGTGGCACACCACCCTCGGCGCCTGGATCGGTGACCCGGTGATCGACGAGCTGCTGGCCGACCGGGACTGCGTGCTCGCCGGCGAATCCGTCACGGTCAGCTGGCGCACCCGTTTCGCGCACCGGGTCCTGGTCGACGGCGTCGCCGCTGACCCGGTGGGCAGCATCGAGGTGAGCGTGGACCGCCCGCGCCGCGTCGTCGTGCGTGCCATCGGCCCGTGCGGAACGGTGGAGGCCGTCACCTCCCGCATCGAGGTCGTCCGCATCCCGCCGCTGCGGCTGGCACGTATCCGGGTGCCGCTCGTCCTGGACCCGGGCAACGCCCAGGACGGTGACGACCAGCTGCTCACACCGGTGCCGCCACCCATGCGGTTCACCGCACCACCGGCGATGCCGAACCGGCAGCCACCGCCACCGCGACCGGTCGTCCCGTCACCGCCACGGCCGTCCGCCCCGGCGTTCCCCCGAATGACGAGGACCCGAAAGGCACCACCATGACCTCACCCTTCATCTGGCTCTCCGGGGCCGATCCGGATCTGCTCGCCGCCTGCCCGCACGGTGAGCGGGTCAAATACGTCGGTCTCGGCGGCGCGGTGCTCACCACCTCGGTGATGAGCGCCGTCTCGTGCGGGTTCGCCCTGCACATGGCGATGGACCTGCCGATCGCGCTCTGCGTGGTCCTGGCGATCGCCTGGGGCATGGCGATCATGAACCTGGACCGGTGGCTGATCTCCGGCACCCAGCGGCACGCCACGCTCAAGCAGAACCTGCTGCTCGCCGCGCCTCGGGTGCTGCTCGGTGTGCTGATCGGACTGGTCGTGTCGACGCCGCTGACCCTGCGGATCTTCCAGGACGAGATCAACGCCGAGCTGAAGGTGATGCAGCGGGAGTCCCAGGACGCGTTCGCGAAGCTGCTCACCACCGACGCCCGGTTCACCCAGATCCCCGCGCTCAGCGGCTCGGTGCAGAAGCTGCAGGCCGAGCTGGACCGGGGTCCGGACGTGAGCGGCGACCCGACCGTGCAGCAGGCGCAGGCCGCGTACGACAAGGTGAATCTGGCGTACACGAAGGCGCGAGCGCTGGTCATCTGCGAGGACGACGGCACCTGCGGCACCGGACGGCCCGGCGAGGGCAAGTCCTACCGGTTGAAGGTGGAGGACCGGGATCGGCTCGAAGCCGAGCGCACCGAGATGAAGGCCGAGCTCGACGAGGCCGAGGTCACGGCGCAGAGCACCCGGGCCACCAGCCTCCAGCAGATGCAGGCCGACCTGAACGTCACCCGGTCCAAGCTCAACGAGGCGAACGCCGCGAAGAAGGCCGCCCAGGGCGAGTTCAGCGCCGCCGAAGACGAGAACAACGGTCTGCTGGCCCGGATGAACGCGCTCGGCCGGCTCGGCGACAAGGACCTCACGATGGGGCTCGCGCACCTCGTGCTGATCCTGTTCCTTGCCGCGTTCGAGGTGCTGCCGGTGGTGTTCAAGATCCTGCTGGGGGCCGGGGTGCCGAGCGTTTACGACCGGCTGCGCGACCGCAAGGACGAGATCTGCCACGACCTCGCGGTCGATGAGATGGCCGGGGACCAGGACCTCACCACCTATGAACGCAACGCCCGGCTCGCCGCCGAGCGGGCCTCCGTGGACGCGTACGTCCAGGAGGTCACCGACGTCCAGCGGGAGGTCGCCCAGTCGGTCATGCGGCACTGGCGCAACCAGCAGCTGCAGGCCGCGTACCAGAACCCGTCGCAGTTCATGGTGCCGGCCGGGGACGACGACGACACCCTCGTGCTGCCGCCCGGGTCGATCAATCAATACGTGCCGAACCAGCACAGCCCGAACGGTCAGACGCTGCCGAACACGCCCTAGCGCTCCCGGTCAGCGCTCCAGGATCGCCACGACGCCCTGGCCGCCCGCCGCGCAGATGGAGATCAGGCCACGGCCCGATCCCTTCTGTGCGAGCAGTTTCGCCAGGGTGGCGACGATGCGGCCGCCGGTCGCGGCGAACGGGTGGCCGGCCGCCAGGGACGAGCCGTTGACGTTCAGCTTGGCGCGGTCGATCGAGCCGAGCGGCGCGTCCAGGCCGAGCTTGTCCTTGCAGAACTCCGGCGACTCCCAGGCCGCGAGGGTGCTGAGCACCTGCGACGCGAACGCCTCGTGGATCTCGTAGTAGTCGAAGTCCTGCAGGGTGAGCCCGTTGCGGGCGAGCATCCGCGGCACGGCATAGGCCGGGGCCATCAGCAGGCCCTCGGCGCCGTGCACGTAGTCGACCGCCGCGGTCTCCGAGTCCGTGAGATAGGCCAGCGCCGGCAGCGAGTGTGCGGCCGCCCACTCCTCCGAGGCGAGCAGCACTGTCGACGCGCCGTCGGTGAGCGGCGTCGAGTTGCCGGCCGTCATGGTCGGGTTCTCCGTGCCGTACACCGTCTTCAGCGACGCGAGCTTCTCGATCGTGCTGTCACCGCGCAGGTTCTGATCTTTCGTAAGGCCCAGATAAGGCGTCAAAAGATCATCGAAAAAGCCTCTTTCGTACGCGGCCGCGAGGCGCTGGTGCGAGGTGAGCGCCAGCTCGTCCTGCGCCTCCCGGGTGATCTGCCAGCGCAGGGCGGTGATCGCCGCGTGCTCGCCCATCGAGAGCCCGGTGCGTGGCTCCGAGTTGCGCGGCTGCACCGGCTGGAGCGCCTGCTGCGGGCGCAGTTTCGCGGCGGCCTTGAGGCGGGCGCCGAACGTGCGCGCGCGGTTCATCTCCAGCAGCGCGCGGCGCATGTCCTCGTTGACCTGCAGCGGGGCGTCCGAGGTGGTGTCCACGCCACCGGCGACACCGGCGTCGATCTGCCCGAGGGCGATCTTGTTGGCGACCAGGATGGCGGCTTCCAGGCCGGTGCCGCAGGCCTGCTGGATGTCGTACGCCGGGGTCCGCGCGTCGAGGCGGGAGCCGAGCACCACCTCGCGGGTCAGGTTGAAGTCACGGGAGTGCTTGAGCACGGCGCCCGCGACGACCTCGCCGAGCTGCTCGCCGGCCAGGCCGAACCGGGCGATCAGCCCGTCCAGCGCGGCGGTCAGCATGTCCTGGTTCGAGGCTTCGGCGTACCGGCTGTTGGACCGGGCGAACGGGATCCGGTTCCCGCCGAGCACCGCAACCCGCTTGATGTCCGGCACGACTATCCTCCACATCGACAGCACTTCGGTTACTCACCGGTAGGCTACCCGCATGGCTGACAGGTACGCGAACTTCGCCAACTCCGGACTCGGCCGGACCGTGGTCAAGCGGCTCGGGCTCCCCGACCCGCCCCGGCTGCGGCGTCACCAGGCGGGAGATCCGCTGGCCGACGGGCCGGTCCTGGTCGGTGCGGCGCCTGACGGCCGGCTCTCCGAGCCGATCCGCAAACTGCTGGGAGACGCAGGCGTCGAGGTCGCCCCTTCCTTCACCGAGGGTACGAGATATGCGGCGCTGATCTTCGACGCCACCGGCATCGTGGCATCCGAGCAGTTGCGGGCGTTGTACGACTACTTTCACGCGTACGCACGCTCGGTGAAGGTCTCGGGCCGCGTGATCGTGCTCGGCACCCAGCCGGACCTGACGCCTGGGCCGGAAGAGGCGACCGCGCAGCGGAGCCTTGAAGGTCTGACCCGGAGCATCGGCAAGGAGTTCGGGCGCGGGGTGACGAGTCAGCTCGTCTATGTGGCGCCCGGCGGCGAGGGTGGGCTCGAGTCCACCCTGCGGTTCCTGCTGAGCGGGCGCTCGGCCTATGTGTCCGGGCAGGTCATCCGGATCGGCGCCGGCACTGTGGAAGTCCCGGCGGACTGGGAACGGCCGCTCGCCGGCAAGCTCGCCCTGGTCACCGGCGCGGCCCGGGGCATCGGCGCGGCGATCGCCCGCACCCTGGCCCGCGACGGCGCCGACGTGATCGCACTCGACGTCCCGGCTGCCGGCGACTCCCTCGCCGACGTGGCGAACTCCTGCCAGGGCCGTGCCCTCCAGCTGGACCTCACCG
Organism: Actinoplanes lutulentus; assembly: GCF_003259845.1. Classification (GTDB taxonomy): domain Bacteria; phylum Actinomycetota; class Actinomycetes; order Mycobacteriales; family Micromonosporaceae; genus Actinoplanes; species Actinoplanes lutulentus. The sequence goes on along the minus strand of NZ_QLMJ01000002.1, from coordinate 326,038 downwards.
CCGAGGACGCGCCCGCCCGGTTGGCCGGGTACCTCGCCGCCGGACCGCACGCCGGCGTCGACATCGTCGTGCACAACGCCGGCATCACCCGCGACAAGACGATCGCCCGGATGTCCGCCGATCACTGGGACTCGGTGATCGGGGTCAACCTGACCGCGCCGTCGCGGGTCAATGACTTGTTGCTCTCGCGCTCGCTGATCCCCTCGGGCGGACGCATCATCGGCGTCGCGTCGATCGCCGGCATCGCCGGGAACCGGGGGCAGACGAACTACGCGACCAGCAAGGCCGGCGTGATCGGCATGGTCGAGTCGCACGCCGCGGATCTGCTGGGTCGCGGCATCACGATCAACGCGGTGGCGCCCGGCTTCATCGAGACCGCGATGACCGCGAAGATGCCGGTCGGCCTGCGCGAAGCCGGCCGCCGGCTGAACAGCCTGTCCCAGGGCGGCCTCCCGATCGACGTCGCCGAGACGATCGCCTGGTTCGCGTCACCGGCGTCGGCCGCGATCACCGGCAACGTGGTGCGGGTCTGCGGCCAGAGCCTGCTGGGTGCTTGAGAATGTCGGGTGCTTGAGATGGTGGGTGCCTGAGATGGTGGCGGTCGTCGAGCTGAGTTCCGGGCCGGGGACGACGGCTTCCTATGCCCGGGCCGCGCTGGGCATGCTCCCGGGCACCCGCCGCGGCTCGACCCTGCCGGACATCGAGATGGTGCACCGGGGTGTCGTGGTGGACCGGTCGCATCTGGCGGCCTACGACCGGGTGTGCGGTTTCCGGCTGTCCGATCGGTTGCCGGCTACGTATCCGCATGTGCTCGCGTTCCCGCTGACCATGCAGCTGATGACGGCGCCGGATTTCCCGCTGGGGTTGATCGGTCTGGTCCACGTGACGAACCGGATCACGGTGTCCCGGCCGGTGCTGGCGGAGGAGCGGCTCGATCTGTCGGTGCGGGCGGTGGAGCTGCGCGATCATCCACGGGGCCGCCAGTTCGACGTGGTCACCACCGCTTCGGTGGGCGGGGCCGGGGTGTGGCGAGAGGTGTCGACATACCTCCGCGTGACAAAGCCGCGGGGCGGTTCCCAGGATCCGGGCGGGCCCCTTGTTCCGGACATTTCCGAAATTTCGGTTTTGGCGGGAACCGTGTGGTGGGTGCCGGCCAGGGTGGGCAGCGACTACGCCGCTGTCTCCGGCGACCGCAACCCGATCCACACGTCCCGGGTAGGCGCCAAACTCTTCGGCTTCCCCCGCCCGATCGCCCACGGCATGTGGACGAAGGCCCGCTCCCTGGCCGCTTTGGAGGGCCGCCTCCCGGAGTCGTACACCGTGGACGTCGCCTTCAAGAACCCCCTGCTCCTCCCCTCCAAACCGTCCTTCACGGCCACCCCAACCGGCGCGGGCCGGGAGTTCACCCTCCACTCACAACGCACCCACCTGACCGGCAGAATCACCCCCTGAGAAGCCCTCTCCCACGGCCGGCAACCCGGCACCCCCGCGCGGCGCCGCCCTCGACAGCCCCTGTCCAGCAGGAACGGCAACCAAGCCTGTGTGTCGATTTACGGTGCGATACGCGCCCGAACTCGACACACACGCCGCGAACCGCCCGCCCGTGTGAATGTGAGGTGCGCAGCGCACCCAAACTCGACACGCGATGCCCCGGGAGACGGCGAACCGGCCAGCAACGGTGCCGAGTTAGGGCCGCCTTCCTCGCCAAGATCGGGCCGCCGCGTGGGCGAGCCGTAGCTCAGCCCGGTTATTCGGGCCCGATGACGCGACTGAGCTACGGCTCCGGCCACGGAGCCGTAGTCCAGCCACCTTATGAGGACCCGATTACCTCACTCAGCTACGGCTCAGCCCCGCGCCTCGACACGCTCCGGTGAGGTCAGCGCGCCGTGGCGGCCCGGGGCGACTGGTCTGATTTATCGCTACAAAGTGGCTTACCGGGCGGCGATCTCGGTGAGTTACGCCCACATGGGACCACGCGCTTCCTAGATCTGACATGACTGCTCACGTCCGGGGCCGGCTTGTTCCTGCGGTCGTGTTTGCCGGCTCTACGCGACCACGAGCACAAGCCGCCCCGGCCGCGCTTTGCCCAGCTGTCGCCTGCGGCTGCCGGCTGTCGCGCATGGCGACCGTGAGCGCCAGCCGGCCTTGGCCGACCGGGCCCGCCTGACTGTGGGAGGCGCGGAACGCACCCGAACTCGACACGCAGCACCAGGCCCACCCGGCCGTGTCGACTTGGGGCGCGGAGCGCTTTTGGGGTCGGCGCGTGCGGGGTGGGGCTTGGTGGTTGTCAGGGGTGGGGGGTGCTCCTTAAAGTTACCGGCGAGTTAACCCGCTGCCGGAAAGGCTGATCCGACGTGGAGTTCTGGCTCGACCTCAATGAGGAACAACAAGACCTGCGTGCGTGGGTGCACGGGTTCGCCGAGACGGTGATCCGGCCCGCTGCGTCCGAGTGGGACGAGCGGGAGGAGACGCCCTGGCCGATTCTGCAGGAGGCTGCGAAGATCGGGCTTTACGGGTTCGAGTTCCTGGTCAACACCTGGTCGGACACGTCCGGGCTCAGTCTGCCGGTCGCCAACGAGGAGCTCTTCTGGGGTGACGGCGGCATCGGGATGGCGATCTCCGGGACGTCGCTCGCGGTCGCTGCGATCTACGGCTCGGGTACGCCCGACCAGCTCGTCGAGTGGGTACCGCAGTGCTTCGGTGACGCGGCCGATCCCAAGGTTGCCGCGTTCTGCAGCACCGAGCCGGAAGCCGGGTCGGATGTCGCGTCGATGCGCAGCCGGGCGGTCTACGACGAGGCGTCCGACGAGTGGGTGCTGAACGGGCAGAAGGCGTACGCCACCAACGGCGGCATCGCGAACGTGCACGTCGTGACGGCCAGCGTCGACCCGAGCCTGGGTTCCCGGGGGCAGGCCGCCTTCGTGGTGCCGCCCGGCACGAAAGGGCTGGCCGCGACCCGGAAGCTGAAGAAGCTGGGCCTTCGCGCCTCGCACACCGCCGACGTCTTCCTCGACGACGTGCGGATCCCCGGCAGCTGCCTGCTCGGCGGCAAGGAAGCCCTGGACCGGCGCCTGGCCCGCGCCAGAGAAAAGCAGAACACCCCGGCGGACCGGACGAAGCGATCCGGGCAGGCCGCGATGCGTACGTTCGAACTGTCCCGTCCCGCGGTCGGAGCACAGGCGCTCGGCATCGCCCGGGCCGCGTACGAGTACGCCCTGGAGTACGCGAAGACCCGTGTCCAGTTCGGCCGTCCGATCATCGAGAACCAGGCGATCGCGTTCGCCCTGGCCGACATGCGTACCGAGATCGACGCGGCGCGGCTGCTGGTGTGGCGGGCCGCGTGGATGGGCCGTAACGAGCGGCCGTTCGCGGCGGGCGAGGGTTCGATGTCGAAGCTGAAGGCCGGCGAGGTGGCGGTCGCCGTCACCGAGAAGGCGGTGCAGATCCTCGGCGGCGCCGGATACCTGCGTGATCACCCGGTGGAGCGGATGTACCGGGACGCCAAGATCTACACGATCTTCGAGGGCACCTCGGAGATCCAGCGTCTGGTGATCGCCCGAGCCATCTCCGGAGTCCACATCCGCTGACGAAAGCCCGGCAGGCCGACGAGAGACCAGATCTGCTGACGAGAGGGACGCACCCGACATGGACCTGCCCTTCATCGCCACCACGATGGCCCGGCGCGGCCTGATCACCCCGGGAAATCCGGTGCGGATCGTGCGGCAGTTCGGCGCGCTCGGCCGGTGGGGTTTCGGCCTCGCCGGCGAGCTGCGCCAGGCCGCGGCCCGCAGCCCCGAGCGGATCGCGGTGATCGACGACGAGCGCCGGGTGACGTACGCGGAGCTGCTGGCCGGCTCCGAGCGCGTGGCCCACGCGGTCAAGAGCAAGGGAATCAAAGGCGGGGACAGAGTCGGCCTGCTCTGCCGCAACTCGGCCCGGATGATCGAGGCGCTGATCGGGATCACCTCGCTCGGCGCCGACCCCGTGCTGATCAATACCGGACTCTCCGCCCACCAGCTCGCCACCGTCGCCGAGGACCAGGAGCTGTCCGCCCTGATCCACGACGAGGAGTTCGCCCCGCAGTTGGCTCTCGTCGAAAACATCGCGAAAATCCAGGCGGACAAGATCCCGGCGAAAAAAGGCGATGACCTCCGGCCGCCGGAGAAACCCGGCCGGACCATCGTGCTCACCTCCGGCACCACCGGCACACCCAAGGGAGCGCGACGGCCCACCCCCGGCGGCTTCGGCCCGCTCTGCTCGGTGATCGACCGGATCCCGCTGCGCGCCGGCGACCGGATCCTGCTGGCCGCGCCGCTCTTCCACACGTGGGGTTTCGCCGGTCTCCAGATCGCCCTGGCGCTGCGCGCGACGATCGTGCTGCATCGACGATTCGACGCCGCGAAGGTCCACGAGTCACTGATCCGGAACAACGTCGATGCGCTGATCGGCGTACCCGTGATGGTGCAGCAGCTGATGGATCTCCCAGCGCAAGAGGAAGTCCCCACAATCAAAACAGTCGCTGTAAGCGGCTCGGCTCTGCCGGGTGGCCTCGCCACCCGGTTCATGGATCGGTACGGAGACGTCCTCTACAACCTGTACGGCTCGACGGAGGCGTCCTGGGTCTCGATCGCCACGCCGGAGGACCTGCGGGCCGCGCCGAACACCGCGGGCCGGCCACCGTTCGGAACGACGGTGAAGATCCTCGGCGAGGACGACCGCGAAGTACCGGCTAGCACCGTCGAAAGCATCCACGTCGTCAACGAGATGCTTTTCGAGGGATATATCGGAAATAAAGATGTAAAGCGAACAAACGGCCTTCTCGGCACCGGCGATCTCGGCCACCTCGACGACACCGGAAGACTCTTCATCGACGGCCGCCAGGACGACATGATCGTTTCCGGCGGCGAGAACGTCTTCCCGTCCGAGGTGGAGAGCCTGCTCGCCGACGTCCCCCAGATCCGCGAAGCCGCGGTGATCGGCGTCCCGGACGACGAATACGGCCAGCGCCTGGCCGCGTACATCGTCCTGCGCGACGGCGAGAAGCTGACCCCGGACGAGGTCCGCGATCACGTCCGCCGTCACCGCGCCCGGTTCTGCGTGCCTCGCGATGTGACCTTCCTGGACGCCCTCCCCCGCAACGCCACCGGCAAGGTCGTGACCCGGGAACTCCACACACGATAATTTTCTGCAAGTTGCAGATTTGCCTCAGAGTGTGGACCTAGGCACCCTGAGTGACCATCGTGGACTGATGCAGTTGCTCTTGAACGACGAATTCGACGAGCTCTTCCGCGGTTTCCAGCGCGAGGCCTTCCATCTGGAGGTCGCCGACGCCTACGAGACACCCGAGGAGACCGAGCCGATACGTCGATATCTCGCCGGTGAGCCCGACGACTTCGGATGGCAGCAGCCCTGGCTGAATCTGGTCCGGCAGACCACCGCGTCCGGGCGCAGCGTGCGCCGGCTGCGCGTGGTGACCGAGCCGCACGTCGACTACACCCGCTGGCTGTTGAGCATCTCGCACCTCAACGCCGATGCCGGCGAGGTGATCCGCTGGCTGCCGCGCGGCGAGCTGGACGGCCTGCCGATCGCCGCCGACGACTACTGGATCTTCGACGACCGGCGAGCGGTGTTCACCCTGTCCGGGACAGACGAAGAGATCTTCGGTGCCGCGACCGACGACCCGGCGATCGTCGATCACTGCGTGCGGGTCCGCGACGCCCTCTGGCCGGTCGCGGTCCCGCACGACGAGTACGTCAAGCGCTGACGTCCGACCGCCGTTTCGCGTCGTCGCGGTGCGGCAGCGAAGCCGGATCGGGCAGGTCGAGCTGATCCTCCTCGGGCGCGGCGATCAGCCCGCTGCGATGCGCGATCAGCCGCCCGGCCGAGACCAGGTCGTCGAGCATCTGGGCGAGCCTTGACGCCCCGGCCCGGTTGCCGCTCCAGCCGAAGAGCCGGCCGGCCGCGGCCAGCAGGTCCTCCCCCTCGACCAGGCCGGCGTCGAGCACCAGGTATTCCAGGGCTAGCTGCAGCTCCGGCTCGGCGACCTGGTCGGGCTTGCGGTTCACCCCGTCGGCGGGTACCCGGACGGCCGGGATCGGCGCGTCGGGCGCGGTGACGAACGTGCCGTCGAATCCGGCACTGGACGAACGGATCGCCACGTCGATGGCGGTCTTCACACCCTGGGTGAGCCGGCTGATCCCCCACGCCTCGCGGATGCGCCGGGTCAGGACCTGCAGGTGCACCGGGCCTTCCAGCTCGGCGACCCGTTCGACGGCCTGCACGAGCAGGGCACGGGCCACGTCGTCGTTGGCGCGGGCACTGGCCGGCAGCGTGCCGACCGTGGCGCGCTCGTAGGGCAGCGCCCACTCCGGGCGCGGCGCCGGGCGGATGGCCAGCAGTTCCTCGTCCGCTTCGGCGAAGACGTCCGGGACGGCGAGGGCGTTCTCGATGGCGACCCGCAGCCGGGCCTCCTCCTGCGCCCGGTCGCGGTACCACGGGACGCTCCAGATCCGGTGCAGGCTCCAGCCGAGACTGTGCAGCACCTGGTCGCCCAGGCGGTCCCGGTCGCGAGCCACGGGAGCTGCGTGACCCGGGCCGTCGCACAGGACTCCGAGCACGTATCCGGAGTCGTCGGCGTCGTTTCCGCGTACCCCGACCGCGACGCGACCTGGACCGACGCCCACCTGGGCGTCCGCCGCGAAGCCCCAGCCCGTGATGGTTTCGAGGACGGAGTCCTCGAGCGCGGTGGAGATCTGGTCGCCTCGCTCACCCTGAGCGGTTCCCGAGGTCGCGTTCTCCAGGTACGCGGAAAGCTTGCGCTCGCCCTCTCCGGCGGGTTCGGCGCGGGCGGGGATGGCGCTGACCACCTCGACCCGCTGGCGGGCCCGGGTGATCGCGACGTTGAGCCGGCGGGCGCCGGTGGGGCCGCCGGCCGCGTCCAGGCTCGCACCGGTGGCCAGGATGATCACGTCGCGTTCGTCGCCCTGCGCGGTCTCGGCGTCCTTCACGAAGACGTCGCCGAGGAACCGTTCCAGGTCGGGGTCGCCGGCCAGGGTGGTCTCGACGGCGTCGGCGATCGTGTCGGCCTGTCCGGCGGTGAGCGTGACCACGCCGATCGACAGGGTGGGCCGGTGGTTGAAGTGGTGAACGACCCGCTCGGCCACGTAATCGGCCTCGCTGCCGCCGTGGCCGACGCCGAAGAGCTCGACGCCGATGTCCGGCCCGGGCGGCAGCGCGCCCGGGAACGTGATCAGCCGGCCCTGGTAGAACGCCTGGTTGGCGAAGTCGATGAGCGACTCGTGCCGGCTGCGGTAGTGCCGGGTGAGACCGATCCGGGTGAAGGCGCCGCAGTCGTTCGCGACGACCAGCGCCGACGGCTGATCGCCGGCGGGCGGCAGCTGGGCGTCGTCGCCCACGATGATCAGTGAGGTGCCGCGCCGGGCGCAGGAGACCAGCGCGGCCGGCGTCATCCGGGACGCCTCGTCGACGATCACGACGTCGAAGCGGGCCTGGTCCGGCAGGAACCGGCCGGCCGCGGCGGGCGGCATCAGGAAACACGGCTTCAGCGCGGCCGCGGCCTCCCAGACCTCGCCGAGCAGTTGCCGTACCGGCAGGTGGCCCTTCTGCTTCTGCCCCTCGGCGCGGATCAACGCGATCGTCGGCGGGGTCTTCTTCGGCGTCTTCGGCCGGCGCCGGTGTACGGCCTGGATGACCGCGCTCGCGGCGTCCTGGAGCAGTCCGGCGTCGAGCCGGTGGAAGACGTCGACCAGCTCGTTGCGGTCCCCGGCGGCGAGCGGTTCGAGCCGCTCGTCGGAGGCCACGACGTCCTCGGCCCACGCCCGGTACGCGGTCCGCTCGATCACGTCCGGCACCAGCCGCACGTCGACGGCGTGGTCGGCGCAGAAGTCCACGACACCGTCGAGACCGTGTTCGGCGAGGATCTCGCGGGCGTCCAGATAGTCGAACCACTCGCGCTGCCCGGTGTCGTCCTCGCGCAGGTCGCGCAGCAGGTCACGGGCGGTCTCGTAGCGGTCGAGGGTGGTGGCGAGCCGCACCTGCCGGGCCGGGCCGAACGCGTCCAGAATCCGCTGCCGGGCCTCCTGCCAGGCCGCGATCAGCGGCAGCAGGTCGGCCGGCCGGCTGCCGCCGCTGCCCAGCGCCCGCATCTGGTCGGAGTTCAGCGGCGCGTCCGTCCCGGTGCGCAGGGTCCGCGCCCGCGCCGCCCAGTCGATCGCCTCGCCGAGCGCCCGCAGATCGGTCCGCCGGCCCTGGTACGCGTCCCCGAGCGCAGCCCGGTACCCGGCCGACGCGGTGTTCAGTGCGTCCTCGGCGTCCAGGACGGCCTGCCGTGCCACCAGCACCGTCCGGGCTTCGGCGACGTTGAGGTCCCGGCCGACCGCCCGGCCCAGCTGGTCGAGCAGCGTCGCGGTCTCGCCGAGGGTGCCGACCTGGGCACGCAGCCAGGCGATGCCGTCGTGCACGGTGCCCTGTCCCAGCTCGGGACGGGCCGCCGGTTCCGGCTCCGGGCGCAGCGTGGACCGCCAGTGCCGGAACACGTCCCGAGCCTCGGTGACCGCGAGCAGCAGCTCCTCGTCGTGCCCGGTCTCCGAGGTGACGTAGCCGATCACGGCGGGCAGCGCCTCGGTCGGCGCGACCCGCAGCACCTCGGCCGCGGTCTCCAGGGCCCGGCCGACCCCGCGGAAGTCGGTGTCGAGCCGCTTCCAGTACCGGCCGAGCGAGGCGGCGTGCTGCCGTTCCGCCGCGACCAGGCCCTCGTGAGCCCGCCGCCAGGCGACCGCGAGGTCGAGGTGGACCACCGCCTCGTCGATGCTCACGTCGGGCCGGGTGAACCCGGCGACCGCCTCCTTGTCGCGCCGGTGCGGCGCGAGCAGCTTGCGGGCGCCGCGGTGCACGGTGGCGAACCGTTCGGCGAGTTCCTCGACGGGTTCGCGCAGCACCGCGTCGGTGAAGTACGCGTCCGCCTCGGCACGTGCGGCCGCGACGGCTTCGACGTGCCGGCGCAGCTGGGCGGCGGCGCCGTGCACCGCGCTCTGCGCGCCGGGGCTGAACCAGGCGGTCAGCGGCTTGTCCGGCCGGCCGCCGAGGTCGGCGATGAGGGTGACCAGCTCGACGTCGGTGAACATCACGACGTCCGGCAGGCGCAGCCGGGTGGTGACCCGGTCCAGGCGCCGCTGCTGGTGCTCCAGCTCGTCGGCGTCCGCGGCGAACCTGCTGGCCAGCGACTTGGCGTCGGCGGCGGTGAGCGGTTCGAGGCGTACCGCCGGCGGGATGAGCCGGTGCGGTTCGGGGATGCGGCCGGCGTCCAGCGGAGCGGCCAGGGTCTCCCAGCTCACGCCGGTACGCGCTTCGGCCTGCTCGACGGCCCGGGTCACCTCGTCGAGCAGCCGTTCCAGGTCTTCGGCGGCCTGGCGTACCGGGCGCAGGGCCAGCGTGGTGAGCCAGCTGTCCTGGACCTCGGGCGGCCGTTTGGCGGCGTGTTCGGCTGCTTCGGCGAGCGCCGGGGCGTCCGACGGCAGGCGCAGGTGGAACGCGGTGGCGATGGCCGCGTTCGGGGTGGACGCTCCGGCCAGGTCGTCGAGGGCGATCTGGGCGAGTTGCAGCGCCTCGTCGAGCGATTCCTTCTCCAGGACCTCACGCCACCGGAAACCGCTGCGCTCGTTGGCGGGGCGCCAGGCGGCGGCGAGGTTCTCGGCGGCGGCGCGTACCCGGTCCAGGGCCTCGCTGGTGAGCGCGGCCGCACCGATGCCGGCGGTCGGGGCGTCCGGCAGGTCGTTCAGCCCGGACAGGGCGCCGACGACGTCGTGCAGGCTCTTGCCGAGCGGTTCGCGGATCTCGTTGACGGCTTCCGCGTACGCGTTGAGCTTCTCCCGTGCCGCCCGCAGCGCTTCGCGTTCGTCGCCGGGCATCCCGGGCCCCGGAGCGGTCGGCGCCGCGTCCAGAGCGGCGGCCAGCGCGCTCGCCACGCTCCGCCGGGCGATCTTGGATCCGTGCAGGTCGAGCAGGTGGTTGCCGAGCCCGGCGGCGGAGAGCCGGTGCTGGACGGTGTCGAGGGCGGCGGCCTTCTCGGAGACGAACAGCACGCGTTTCCCGGCGTGCGCGAGCGCCCCGATCAGGTTGGCCACGGTCTGCGACTTGCCGGTTCCGGGCGGGCCGTCGATGACGAAGCTGTGCCCGTCGAGCGCGGCCGCGACGCAGGCCCGCTGGTCGGCGTCGGCGTCGAGCACCAGCGGGGTGTCCTCGGGCGGCGCCAGGGTGTCGATCTCGGCGGCGGTGATCGGCGCGAAGGTGAACGCGTTCGCGGTGCCGGTGGCGAGGGCGCGGACGACCGGGTGCCCGGCGGCGGCGTCGGCGTGGACCGACAGATCGCGGCGGATCTCCTCGGCGGCCACGTCGAAGCGGGCCAGGACCAGGGTGTTGTCAGTGCGCCAGCCCGCCTTGGAGGAGATCTGGCCGTTCAGCTCCGCGATGTCGACGCCCAGCTTCGCCAGGCGGGTGGCGAGCGCCGGGTTCGGGATCGGATCGCCGCTGCCGGCGCGCAGGCTCGGCACGTCGTCCGGGCCGAGCGCGACGAGCTCCACGGGCACGAGCTGGATCGGGCTGGCGTAGCCCGTACCGTCGCTGTCCTGCCAATGCAGCAGGCCGGCGGCGAGGTGCAGGACCTCGACCCCGCGGTCGGCCTGTTCGGCAAGGGCGTGCCGGCGAAGCCGGCGCAGCAGCGGGTGCAGCACCTCGTCCGGCAGATCAACCCGCAGCCGGCCGTCGCCGAACACCCAGTCCTTGCCCTCGCTGAGCGCGGTGAGCACGCCGGACGCGTCCGGTGCGACGATCTCGACGAGGTCAGCGCCGCCGCGTGGCAGGTTGAGGAGCCGGTTCGCAGGCCCTGGTTCGCCGATACCGTCGCGCCAGGCCGCAAGCGCCGCCCGGGCGTCATCGCCCGGGCCGGTGGGTCCTTCAGCATCATCCGGCCGCATGTGCCCATTCCAGCAAGGCGGCCGGATGAATGCTGGCGATTCGCCCGAATATCGACTCAGTTGCGGCGTCGAGCGACCAAGACAGCGTCGTGAATCGTGATTTCCCGGCCTTCCGGGTCGGTGTGCGGCCTCGGCCGGGCCTCGGCGGCGACGATCTCCCACAACGACGGGTCGAGCGTCGCGGCGATCTGTTCACCGGTGAAGAGCATGTCCGGGAAGTGCATCCGGCCCACGGTGGTCACCAGATCGGACGGGTGGTGACCGACGATCAGCAGGGTCCCGCCGGGTGCGACAGCGCCGGCCAGGTGGGCGTACAGCTCCTGCCGCGCCTGCGGCGGCAGGTGCATGAACTGCGCCGAGACCAGATCGTACGAGGCCGCGGCGGGCGCCTCCTGGCGAAGATCAGCGTGACTGAACGTGATCCGATCGGCGACACCGGCCGACTTGGCGTGCCCGGCGGCCCGGCCCAGCGCCACTGTCGAGATGTCGGCCGCGGTGACCTGCCAGCCCCGCTGGGCCAGCCAGACCGCGTCGGCGCCCTCACCGGAGCCGACGTCGAGCGCCCGCCCGGCGCTCAGATCGGTCGCCTCGGCCACCAGCTGCGGGTTGGGCCGTCCGCTCCAGATGGCGTCCTTGCCCCGGTACCGCTCCTCCCAGGCATCCTCCTCGAACATCGTGGAGATCCGGTGCCGGTACGCGCCGACGGCCTCCCGGGTCTCCTCCGCGATCAGGTCCAGGTTGATCATCGCGCCGGTGGTCTGCGCGGCCGCGGCGGCGACCGCCACCGTGGCGCCCAGGTTCGTGACGTTGCCGGCTACCCAGACGCCGGGAACCGCGGTGGCGCCGTTCGGCTCGGCCGGGATGTGGGTGCCGAGCACGTGGCCGTTCATCTCGAAGTCGACCGCCTTGAGGCCGAGCGACTCCAGGATCGCCGAGCGGGCCACGAAGCGGGGGCCGACCGCGATGGCGTCCAGTGCCACCACGGCGCCGGATTCGAGCCGTACTCCGGTGAGGCGGTCGCCGGTGACCTGGACCGAGGCGATCGGCTCGGCGACCACCGGCATCCCGCGGGCGGCGAGCTCTTCGGCCTGCTCGGGGCCGGGCGCGGCGCTGCCGTTGAGCAGGAAGAGCACGTGCGGGCTGAGCTGGCGCCACATCTGCGCTGTGTGGAAGGCCAGCGGGCCGCTCACGATCACGCCGATCCGCTGGTCGCGGAGTTCGTACCCGTGGCAGTACGGGCAGTGCGCGACGTCGCGGCCCCAGCGGTCGGCGAGGCCGGGGATGTCCGGGAGTTCGTCGACCAGGCCGGTGGTGACGAGGAGCCGTCGTCCGGTGACCTGGCGGCCGTTGTCCAGCGTGACAGTGAAGCCGTCGTCACCTTTAACGGCCGAAATAGCGGTCGCGGTCACGAATTCCGCGCCATATCCGGAGACTTCCGCACGGCCCGCCGCCAGCAGCTCCGCCGGCGGCCGGCCGTCGAACCCCAGGACGTTGTGCATGTGAGCCGCCGGAGCATTCCGCGGCTCACCGCTGTCCACGACGAGCACCGACCGCCGGGAGCGGGCCAGCACCATCGCCCCGCTCAGCCCGGCGGCGCCGCCACCGATCACTACGACGTCGTACGCATCCTGCTGCATCGGACTTCCCTTCGCGTTACCCCTGGCTACCTGCTCACCCTCCCCCAGGGTTCCGAAAGTCAGCAACTATTGTTGCCGTTATGGCAAAAGACGAGCTCGCTGCGGTCGGCCCCCGGTTGCGGGATCTGCGCCAGCGCCGGGACCTGACGCTCCAGCAGGTCGCCGAGTCCACCGGGATCTCGGTGAGCACCCTGTCCCGCCTGGAGTCGGGCAGCCGGAAACCGACGCTGGAGCTGCTGCTGCCGCTCGCCAAGGCGTACCAGGTGAGCCTCGACGACCTGGTGGACGCGCCGGAGACCGGTGATCCCCGGGTGCGGGCGCGGCCGATCGTGCGGGGCGGGCGGACGTACATCCCGTTGTCGCGGCGGCCGGGCGGCCTCCAGGCGTTCAAGACGATCATCCCGACCGGTGAGGGCGACTGCCACGAGCAGAAGACCCACGAGGGGTACGAATGGCTCTACGTGCTCTCCGGGACGGTCCGGCTGCGGCTCGGCGAGCACGATCTGCTGCTGGAGCCGGGTGAGGCCGCCGAGTTCGACACCCGGCTGCCGCACCTGGTGCTGAACGCGGGCACCGAGCCGGTCGAGGTGATCAGCATCTTCGGCCCGCAGGGCGAGCGGGTCCACGTCCGTGCCCGGTCAACGAGCAACGGGGTTGCGTAACGGCCTCCCCTCGGTGAAGGCCGCCAGGTTCTCCGTGATCAACGATTCCGCGCCGATCGGGCGGCCACCCGCCGCGTGCGGCGTGATGATGATGTTCGGCTCGTCCCAGAACCCCGCGTCGATCGGCAGCGGCTCGGTCTCGAAGACGTCCAGCGCCGCGCCGGCGATCCGCCGCGACCGCACCGCGTTGAGCAGGGCCGCTTCGTCGAGGGTGCTGCCCCGGCCCACGTTCACCACCCAGGCGTGCGGCTGCAGGTGGGCCAGGACGTCGGCGTTGATCACGCGTACCGTCTCGGGGGTTGCCGGAAGGATCGAGATGAGCAGGTCGGTCGCCGGCAGCAGGTCTGGCAGATCCGCGGCCGTGACCACCGGGAATCCGTGCCGCTCGCCGGCGCTGCGCGCCACTCCGGTGACCTTCGCGCCGAGCGTCGTGAGGATCGGCGCGAGCGTCGCGGCGATGCCGCCGAAACCCCAGATCACCACGTTGGCGTCACGCAGCGTACGGAAAAGAGCCGGCTCCCGCACCGGCTGAATCCCACCCAGCTCCTCCGCCCACCGGTGGCCGATCTGTGCCCGGACCAGCAGATGCAGCCGCCGGGCCGCGGCCAGGACCATGGCGAGGGTGTGCTCGGTGACGGTCTGGTCGTGCAGGCCGATCCCGCAGGTGATCGCCACGTCCGGCGCGAAACCGGCCTGGACCACGGCGTCCGGACCGGCGGCCAGGGTCTGCACCCAGCGCAGGCTCTTGAGGCGGCGGGCAGCGTCGGCGAGCATGCCGGACGGGTTGCCCCAGACGACCAGCACCTCGGCGTCGAGATGCTGGTCGGGGATGGGCTTGCCGACCTCGTAGATGACGGCGTCGTCAAGCGTGAGGTCGAGTTCGACGGAGTCGGGGAGCAGAACCTTCATGCCCTCAGCTAACCATCAACCACGCTGTTCATAGAGCGCCACCGTTGCGCGTTTCGGCTGCCAGAAGCCGATCCGCTGATAGCCCTTGTCGATCATCGGGCGCAGCTCCCCGCGCGCCGTCAGCGCGTCGGCACGCCGGTCACCGACCACCATCCAGATGCGCTTCGCGCCGTTCAGATGACCCGCCGCCGGGTACTCGGTGGCGATCAGCCACCCGGTCTCCGCCGACGGGACGTCGACGAGCGGATCGGCCGGCTTCGCGGGCAGCCGGTTCAGGTAATAATCCATCCCGGCCCGCAGCGCACGGTTCTTCGGCGGGTAGACGATCACGTCCCCGGGCTGCTGGAACTCCCCGACGATCCGGGCCGCCGCCCGATAGTCCGGTCCGACCTTCGCGGCCGGCTCACGGACCTTGTGCTGACCCGGCAGCGCCACGAAGGCGAGCAGCAGCAGAACCACGATGACCCGGGACCTCTCGCCGCGGCCGACCAGCGCGACCGCCGCGAGCATCGCCAGCGGCGCCAGCACGACCAGCAGGTACCGCGCCACCCACATCGGCGACACCAGCGCCGACACCGCCGCGAGCGTCAGCATCGGCCCGAGCACCAGCGCGGCCATCGGAACCAGCCGGCGCATCGGCCGCCACGACGCGAGCACCGCCAGCCCGATCACCATCCAGGCCAGCTCCCGCGACCCGAACATCTCCCACGGCATGGCCCGGATCCGGGCGAACGTGATCGGCTCCACCCAGTGCAGCTGGGTGTCCTCCTGATGCGCGCCGAGCCAGGCGATCGGCAGCACCGGCAGCAGCGCCACGCACACCGTCCCGCCCCAGGTCAGCGCGAGCGTCCGGCGCCTGCGGCGCCTCCGCCACATCACCATGGCGATCAGCGCCGCGTGCGCCACGAGGGTGGTCAAGGCCAGCAGATGGGAGAGACCCAGGAGCGCCACGCTCAGCCCATAACCCACCCATCGGTACGCGTGACCGCGCCGCACCGCCGCCACCAGCAACAGCATCGCCAGCACCGAGAAGAAACAGGCGAACGCGTACGGGCGGGCCTCGGCCGCGTACCGCGAGGTGTTCGGGATGAGGCAGAGGATCAGCCCGGTGGTGAGGCCGACCGCCGGCGAGAAGAGCCGCCGCCCCAGCTCGGCCGCGACCGCGACACCGCCGGCCATCGCCACGATCGACGGCAGCCGGAGCGCGACCTCGGAGGTGCCGGCGATGTCGCTCCAGAAGTGCAGGAAGACGTAGTAGAAGCCGAACACCGCGTCGATGTTCTGGACCAGGTCGAGGATCTGGCCGACGGACCGCTGGGAGACCTCGGCCGAGGTGACCTCGTCCCAGCTGAGGACGGGCCGGCCGGCCTGCACCAGGCCGAAGGCGAGCATGAGCAGGCCGGGGATGATCGCCGGGAGGGCGATCGCGCCGGGCAGCGGTTTTTTCCGCGGCTTGATCTCGATGACCTCAGGAACGTCCGCGGAATGCGTCCTCGGCGGCCTGGTTACCGCCGCCGGTCGCGTTCTCGTCGGTGAGTCGGTCACCAGTCACCCCCGCCGGTGTTCGTGTCCACGGTTGCTCGTCCCCCGATGAACACGGCTGATCAGGCCGGCCCGGATCAGCCGGCGCCCGAGTTCACCAGATTTACCTCCTGGTTCTCCGTGATCACCGGCGAAACCACCTTTCCGGTGTACGAAAACGGCTGCGGTGCACGTATGCACCGCAGCCGATTTTTCGGTTATATCGCTTTACATCGTTTTACGTCAGCTTCCGACCGGGCCACCGTCGGTACGCCAGGTCACGATCACGCCGGGCTTGGCGTAGTCGCCGTCCGGCCAGAGCGACGCCGGCTTCTCCACCGAGGCGCCCGAGATCTCACCCGGGTGCTGCACCGCGACGAAGACCGACTTGTCGTCGGTGGTGACGAACGGGCCGCAGGTCTCGGCGCCCTTGGGCACGGTGAGGAACTGCTTGAGGTGGCCCCGCTCCTTGCCCTCGATCGGCGTGGCGAACAGGCCGTCGTTGGTGCCGAGCGCGTTGCCGTCGGTCGAGATCCACAGGTTGCCGGCGCTGTCGAAGGCGACGTTGTCCGGGCAGGAGATCGGCGAGACGGCCGTCTTGTCGTACCCACCGAAGTAGGTGTCGGCGGCGGCCGGGTCGCCGCAGACGATCGGCAGCGACCAGGTGAACTTCAGCGCGGTGTGGTCGCCGCAGTCCTCGACGATCTCGAAGATGTGGCCGTGCTTGTTGGCCGGACGCGGGTTGGCCTCGTCCACGCCGGGGTTCGTACCGACACCGCGGTTGGTGTTGTTGGTCATCGCCGCGTAGATCTTGCCGGTCCGCAGGCTGGGCTGCACGTCCTCGGGGCGGTCCATCTTGGTCGCGCCGACCGCGTCACCGGCGAACCGGGTGTTGATCAGCACGTCCTCGGCGGTCATGCCGGTGACGAACGACTTCTTACCGGAGACCAGCTTGATCCAGATTCCGGTACCGTCGAACTTGCCGTCCGACGGCAGCTTGCCGGTGCCGTCGATCTCGGCGACCGGGCTGTCGCCGGTGACCTTGGCGACGTACAGCGTGCCGGACTCCAGCAGGCTGAGGTTGTGCTTGCGTGCCCACGGGGCGTCGCTCTTGATGTACTTCTTCTCGGAGACGAACTTGTAGAGGTAGTCGAACCGCTCGTCGTCACCCATGTACGCCACCACGTGCCCGCTGCGCGAGATGATGACGTTGGCGCCCTCGTGCTTGAACCGGCCCATCGCGGTGTGCTTGCGCGGCGGGGCGTCCGGGTTCAGCGGGTCGATCTCGACGATCCAGCCGAACCGGTTCGCCTCGTTGGGGTGCTTCGCCAGGTCGAACCGCTCCTGCACCCGGTCCCACTTGCGCGAGCCGCTCGGGTACCGCGTGGTGGTCGGGATTCCGTACCGGTTGAACTTGGTCTTGGTGGCCGCGTCGACCGCGTCACCGCCGACGAAGTACTGGTTGAAGTTCTCCTCGCCGGAGAGCACGGTGCCCCACGGGGTGACGCCACCCGCGCAGTTGTTCAGGGTGCCGATGACGGTGCGACCCTTGGGGTCCGCAGCGGTCCGCAGCGCCACCGATCCCGCCGCCGGGCCGGTGAGCGTGAACTCGGTCTCCAGCGCCGTGATGCGCTTGTTGTACTTCAACCGGCGGCTCTTCACCGGCTTCCACTGGCCGGTCCGGCCGACCCGCTCGATCTCCACCACGGAGAGTCCGTGCGCCGCGATCGCTGCCTCGATCTGGTCACGGGTGAGCGCGTCCTGGCTGACGAAGCCGGGGAACATTAGGTCCTCGTTGGTGTACTCGTGGTTCACCACGAGCAGCGCCCGGTCCTTCTCGCCCTTTTCGCTCGGAAGCGGGACCACGCCGACGAAGTCGTTGTTGTAGCCGAACTGCTTCGACTGGGTGGCGCCGCTCTGCTTGGTGAGGTCGAACGCGGGCGCGCCGGGCACCACCGCGTCGCCCCAGCGCAGCACCACGGAGGTCTGGTAACCCGGCGGGATGGTGACGGCGTCGGCCGTGTTCGGCGCGACAGCCTGGAAGCTCAGCTTGCCGGCCTTCTGCGGCTTGCTGCCGCCGCCGTGGTGGGCAACGGTGGCCGGGGCCGCGGCGGCGGGGCTCGCGCCGACGAGCGCACCACCGAGACCCAGCACCAGGGCGCCCGCGGCGCCGGCCTGGACCACACCACGACGGCTCATCTCGGCGTTGACGATGTCGCCGAGGTACGGGTTGGCCGAACTGTTCGGAACTGGGTGATCGCACGCGTTGCCACAGCGGTACAGACAGGTCATCGCGTCGCGCGCGCCGCCACTGTGTCCGGGGGTGCCCAGCAGCGGAAGAAGCCGGCGACTCAGGTCGGACATCAAATCTCCTCGGTCTTCTCGCCACCGTGCCAGCGGCGAGTAGCCCGGACGCTAAAAGCCCAGGTGAAAGCCGACCACCCAGAGAGGGTTAACGAGAGGTGAACGTCGATACACGTTTACCCAGCGTCGACCGGTCATCAAGGCAAGTCGCTTGCAAGTGGGCTCCGGAACACTGTCCGCTCGAATTCCGGCAGACTTTTCAAGGAGCAACGCTGTGCCCGTCACGACCACGCCGTACACCCAGGAGATGGTGATGATCCATCGGGTGTTCCGCCGCGAGGCCGCCCTCCTGCTGCGCTTCGTCACCTGGGCGAACGCCGGAGATGCCGCCCGCGCGCGCCAGGTGGCCGAGGCGGTCCGCGAGTACATCGGCGGGCTGCACCACCACCACGGCCTCGAGGACGAGCTGATCTGGCCGCTGCTGCACGCGCGCGCCACCGTCTACACCGACCTGGTGAACCGGATGGAGGACCAGCACAAACGCCTCGACGGCACACTCACCACCATCGAGACCCTGCTGCCGCGCTGGGAGGCGACCGCAACCGAACCGGAACGCATCGCCCTCGCGGCCGCCCTCGCCGAGCACCAGGACGTCCTGCTGGAACACCTCGCCGACGAGGAGGAGCTGGTGATGCCGCTCGTCGAGGAGAATCTGACCCTTGAGGAGTGGGAGCTGGTCGGCCGCCGCGGCCTGGAGAACGTCCCGAAGCAGAAGGTCTTCCTGGCCCTCGGCGCGATCCTGGAGGACGCCACCACCGACGAGCGGGACTTCTTCCTGTCCAAGGTGCCCCTGCCCGGCCGGATGCTGTGGCGCATCGTCGGCAAACGCCAGTACGAACGCCAGATGGCGACGCTGCGTGGTCCCGCCGCATGACGCTCTCGTTCTCCCTGCTGGGCCCGGTCCGGGCGTGGCGGCACGGCGCCGAGGTGCCACTGGGCTCCCCGCAGCAGCGCACCACCCTGGCCGTGCTGCTGCTCCGCGAAGGCCTGCTGACCACGATCGACGAGCTGGTCGACGCCATCTGGCCGGTCGACCCGCCGGACTCAGCGGTCGCCACGATCCGCACGTACCTGTCCCGCCTCCGCCGGCTGCTGTGCGGGCCGGCTCGCGTACCCGGAGGTGGGTCTGCCGCCGGCCTTGCCGGTGGTGGCGTGGTCAGGATCGACTGGATCGGCGGGGGTTACGTCCTGACCGCGCCACCCGGCTCCCTCGACGTCCACCTGTTCCACCGGCACTGTGCCCGAGGCGCCGAGGCGATCCGCCGCGGTGACCACACCACCGCCGCGACCGCGTTGCGCTCCGCCCTGGACCTGCATCGCGGCACCCCGCTGGCCGGCGCGGCAGGCGGTTACGTCGAGGGCCAGCGCGCCCGCCTGACCGAACTCTGCCGAGGCGCGGCCCTGGACCTGGTGGCCGTCACCGTCGAACTGGGCCGGCACGCCGAAGCGATCGCCGAACTCCGCGCCCTGGTGGCCGAGGAACCCCTCCGGGAACGCGGCCACGCCCTGCTGATGACCGCCCTCTACCGAAGCGGCCGCCAGGCGGACGCCCTGGCCCAGTACCGCCACCTGCACCGGTACCTGGCCGACGAACTGGGCGTGGAACCGACCCCCGGCCTCCAGGACCTCCACCAGAGCATCCTGCTCGGCGACCCGGACGCAGGCCGGACAGCAGCCCTCTTCCCCGCACCCACCCACTGACCCCAGCGGCCCGCACAACCGCGATGCGGGCCGCTGGCCCACCCCAGCACGGCCAATAGCCGAGCCGTCGCCCAGCCACGTCATCGGACACCCATAAGGCGCCTGAACGACGGCTCGGAAGCGCGAGCCGTAGTTCAGCCATGTCATAGGGCTGCGATGGCATGTCTGAGCTACGGCTCGCGCCTCTACAACCGGTCAGCCCGCTCCCGGCTAGCGCTCACGGTCGCGTTTTCGGCCCCTCCGCGACCACAAGCGCAAGCCGGCACCGCCGCGAGCACTAGCCGGCACCACGAACGCCAGCCGGCGCCACGAGCACGAGCCGGCGCCACGAGCACGAGCGCCGCGCTACTGCGCCAGGCAGGCCACCGCCAGCAACGCCGTCAGCACGCCGACCAGGTGGATGTGCGGCAGCCTCTCTCGCAGGACCGTGGTGTTCAGCAGGACGGTGACCGCCGGGTACATCGAGGCCAGGATCGCCGCCGTTCCGATCGTCCCGGCCGCCGCGGAGAACGCGAACGCCCCGTCCGCCACCGTGTCCAGCACCCCGACGACAACCGGCAGCAGCCACACCAGCGCCGGCCTCCCCCGATCACCAGACGCAAGACTCCACGCCGGCCTGCCCCGATCACCGGACGCAACACCCCGGGACGGCCGCCACAGGACCAGCAACAGCAGGGCCGCGAGACCGCCGGCGATCCGCGCATACCCCGTAGCCGCGTACGGATCGTCCGGCGCCGCCTCGTGCAACAACACGAAATATGTGCCGAAGCCGAGCGCCGCCCCGGTCGCGCACAGAGCGGAAACCCGGCGCGACGTCACCCGTACGAGCAAGCTGCCGTCCCCGCCCGGGTCGGCCGAACGGTTCGTCGTCACCGGCCAGCTGGCGAGGGTGATGCCGGCCAGCGCGGCCACCGCGCCCACCGCCGTCGCCAGCCCCGGGATCGAGCCCTGGAAGATGCCCCACCCGACCGGCACCAGGGCGGCCCCGGCGGCCACCGGCGCGACCACCGTGAGGCTGCCGTCGCGCATGGCCCGGTACAGCAGGCCCATCGCCGGGATGCCGATGGCCCCGGCCGCCGCGGCCATCAGGATCAGCCGGTTTCCGGTGGGCAGGGGCCACGGGCGCAGGGCCAGGAAGACGACGGCGAAGAGCATGCCGGCCACCTTCGAACCGATCAGCACGGTCCGGATCGGAATCCTCCGGGCGCAGATGCCCGCCACGAAATCCGAGCTACCCCACGCCACCGCCGCCAGCCCCGCCAGTGCCAACGTCTCCACCACAGCCCGATCCCCCCTGCTTGCCACATCCCTGAACGGAAGCCGTGCCGGGCAGTTCCACCAGCACAGCACCACCCGCCCATTACGGGACAACTCCCTGGACAAGCGATTGACAGCCGCAAAACGCCCGCCTGTCACATTGCCGACGCGACCGGCACAGAATGCGAGACCCGCTCGCCGAACCGCTTAAGATCCCCCGTCAGCAGGCCCGGAGACCCCGGCGGGCGCGTCGGAAGAAATCCAGGCAGAGACCCAGAAGGATTGCGTTGACCGAGGGCGAACTGATCCGGATAGGAGTGCTCGGCCCGCTCGACATAAGAGTCGGCGGGCGGCCGGTCGCCGCCGGTGGACGACAGCAGCAGGCGGTCCTCGCGATGCTGGTGGCCGCGCGCGGCCAGGTCGTACCGGTCGATCGGATCGTCGAGCAGCTCTGGGACGGCACGCCTCCGCCCCGGCCGCTGGTCTCGCTCCAGGCGTACATCTCGCGCTTACGGCGCGTGCTGGAACCGCGCCGCGCACCGCGCGGCACCGCGCGGGTCCTTGTCAGCGAGGGCATTGGGTACGCCCTACGCCTGCCCGACGAAGCGGTGGACGCCTGGGCTTTCGAGCAGGATCTCCGGCGGGTCCAGGAGATGCGCCCGATGGGTCTGTCGGCGGGCGCGGCCGAGGTGGCCCTGGGCATCCTGAGCGCCGCGATGGACCGGTGGCGCGGCGAACCGTATGAGCCGTTCGCCGACGAGCCGTGGGCGCAGCCCGCGATCGCCCGGCTCGCCGAGTACCGGCACAGCGCGCAGGAACGCATCACCGCCTCGCTGCTGGTCCTCGGCCGCACCGGCGAGGCCGTCCAGGCGGCCCAGTCGCTCACCGAGGCCGATCGCTGGCGTGGTCAGGCCTGGCGGCTGCTGGCTGTCGCGCTCTGGGCGGCGCACCGGTCGGCCGAGGCTCTCGACGCCCTGCGCCGGCACCGCCGCAACCTCGCCGAGGACCTCGGCCTGGAACCGGAGCCGGCCCTCGCCGCCCTGGAACAGGCCATTCTGGAGCAGCGCCACGAGACCCTGGCCGAGGAACTGACGTTCGGCGTCCCACCAGCGTCCACGGCCGTAGAAAAAAAGCCCGATAAAACCGATAAAACCGACTTCGAGGTCCGGCCCGCCCAACTCCCCCGCTCACCGGCGACGTTCTCGGCCCGGCAGGACCAGCTGGCCGAACTCACCCGCCTGCTCGACGACGCCGACGGCTCACCCCTGATCGTCGTCAGCGGCGCCGGTGGCGTCGGCAAGACCACCCTCGTGGTCCGCTGGGCACACCAGGTCGCCGGACTTTTCCCGGACGGCCAGCTCTACGCCGACCTGCGCGGATTCAGCCCCGAGGACGCGCCCGCCTCGCCGGCCGACGTGCTGTTCGGTTTTCTGCTTGCTCTCGGCGTACCCGAGCATCGCGTGCCGCCCGGTGAGAGTGAGCGAACCGCGCTTTTTCGCAGCGTGCTGGCCGGGCGGCGGATGCTGCTGGTGCTGGACAACGCGCGCGACTCCGAGCAGGTACGTCCGCTGCTGCCCGGCACCGGCGGCTGCGCGGTGATCGTCACGAGCCGCAGCCGGCTGGGTGGGCTGGTGGTCACGGACGGCGCGGCGACCACCCATCTCGACGGGTTCAGCGATGCCGAGGCGAGCGACTATCTGCGCGGCCGATTGGGCGACGCGGATCCGCAGGCCCGCGACGCGATCGTGGCCCGCTGCGGCGGTCTGCCGCTGGCCCTCGCCGTGGTGTGCGCCCGGGCCGCCGGGATGTCGCTGACCGGCGTCGCGGCGGAGCTGGCCGAGGAGGAGGGCCTGGACGCGTTCGCCGTGGCCGGCCTGGAGCACGACCTGCGCGCCGTCTTCTCCTGGTCGTACCGGCGGCTGCCGGAGGACGCGGCCGCGCTGTTCCGGCGGCTGGCGCTGCACCCCGGGCCGGACGTGAGCCTGCCGGCGGCGGTGAGCGTGACCGGCGCCGGGCGGCCGCGGACCCGGGCGCTGCTGCGGCTGCTGCGCGACGCGCACCTGCTGGACGAGCGCCGGCCGAACCGATTCACCTATCACGACCTGGTCGGCGGGTACGCCGCCGAGATGGCGCATCGGCACGACACCCCGGCGGACCGGGACGCGGTGCTGCGCCGGCTCGTCGAGCATCACCTGTACTCGGCGGCCGGCGCGGTCGGGCTGCTGGCGAACCCGCGGCCGGACCGGGTCGGGCCGGTTCCGGAGCGGATCGAGCCGGAGACGTTCGCCGACCGGGAGGCCGCGCTCACCTGGATGGCCGGCGAGTACGACAACGTCCTGTCCATTGCCGAACAGTGCCACGAGTCCTGGGGCGACGGTTATCTCGGCCCGCTGGTCTGGACGCTCGCGCCGTACCAGCAGGACCTGCGGTTCCTCGCCGAGGACTCGTTCACCCTGGCCCGGCGGGCGCTCAAGGTGGCCGAGCGGGACGGCGAGGTGTGGTGGGTGGGCTTCCTCAACTACATCCTGGCGCGCGGCTATCTGCGCCTGGGCCGGTACGAACAGGCCCGGCCCTATCTGGAGCGGACCATCGCGGTGGGCCGGGCGACCGGTGACACCCTGCGGCTCGCGCACGGGCTGCTCGCCACGGCGGTGTCGCACATCGGCATCAACCAGGTGCCGAGCCGGGAGGACACCGTCGCCGCCTATCCGTACGCGCTGGAGGCCCGCGAGCATTACCGCCGGATCGCGCACCGCAACGAGGCCCGCGTCGAGGAGGCGAACTGTCTGCTCGCGATCGCCTGGTACCACTTCTACCAGCCCGGTGGGCAGGCGGAGACGCTGCGGATGCTGGAGCGCAGCCTGGCCGTGCAGCGGGATCTGTCCGACGCCCGGGGTACGGCCGACGTGCTGCTGCACCTGGGCCGGTTCCGCCAAGCGACCGGTGACCCGGCCGGAGCGGCCACCGATTTCACCCGCGCTCTCCAGCTTTATCGGGACATGCCGGATCTGCAGATGGAGCCGCTGATCTGCCTGTACTCGCTGTATCTGGCGACCGGTGATCGAGCAGCCGCCGCACCGATCCGCGCCGAGCTGACGGGCATGGTGAAGACCGCCCGGTACCCGGACGTGAACCGCCTGCAAGCACTGCTCGCCGGCGCCCCAGAGTGAGCGTTAACAAAGCTCCCACGCCCTCACTGTAAGGGCTCTTGCGCAGGAAATACATCGACGGGACGCTCTTGACACGCCCGTCGATGTTTGCGTACACATTGCAGAGCTTCGTCCACCGGAAACATCCCCGACACACCGGAGGACCCATCCATGCCCAAACTCAGCCCGACCCGCATCGCGGGCGCGGCCGCCGTCCTGGTCTCGCTCCCGCTCGCTGTCTCTCCCCCGGTGGCCGCCCACGCGGTCGAGCCGGATTACACGATCACCGTGAACCCGGCCGCGACCGGCGCCGCCATTCCGAAGTCCATGTACGGCGTCTTCTTCGAGGACATCAACTACGCGGCCGACGGCGGCCTCTACGCCGAGCTGGTCCGTAACCGCTCGTTCGAGTTCAACAGCACCGACGCCGCCGGCTGGAACGGCCTGACCGGCTGGACGGTGGCCGGCCCGGCCGCCGTGACCAACGACGACCAGCGGCTCAACGAGCGCAACCGCAACTACCTCACGGTCAGCGGCGCGGCCACCCTGACCAACGCCGGCTTCCCGAGCGCCAGCACCAGCACGGCCATCGCGGTGAAGAAGGGCGACAAATACGAGTTCTCGGTGTGGGCGCGAGCCTCGGCGACGCTCGAAGTCTCGCTGCACACCGCTGACGGCAGCGCCCTCAGCAGCCCGCTGACGATCGCCACGAAGACCGACAGCTGGGCGAAGTACACCGGCACGCTCAAGGCGACGGCGACCAGCGACGTCGCCCGCCTGTCGGTGACGACCAGCGGAGCGGTCAAGCTCGACGAGATCTCGCTGTTCCCGAAGGACACCTACAAGGGACGCGCCAACGGCCTGCGCAAGGACCTGGCCGAGAAGGTCGCGGCGCTGGACCCCGGCTTCGTCCGCTTCCCGGGCGGCTGCCTGGTCAACACCGGCAGCATGTACTCGTACGACGCCGCGAACAACTTCCCGCGGGCCCGGGCGTACCAGTGGAAGGACACGATCGGGCCGGTCGAGACGCGGGCCACCAACAAGAACTTCTGGGGTTACAACCAGACCTACGGCCTCGGCTACCACGAGTACTTCCAGTTCTCCGAGGACATCGGCGCCATGCCGCTCCCGGTGGTCCCGGCGCTGGTCACCGGCTGCGGCCAGAACCGGGCCACGGTCGACGAGGCGCTGCTGCAGCGGCACATCCAGGACGCCCTGGACCTGATCGAGTACGCCAACGGCCCGGTCACCAGCACGTGGGGCAAGGCCCGCGCGGCAGCCGGTCACCCGAAGCCGTTCGGCCTCACCACGATCGCGGTCGGCAACGAGGAGAACCTGCCGGACGCGTACTGGGCGAACTTCCTGAAGTTCGAGTCCGCGATCAAGGCGAAGTACCCGTCGATCACCGTGGTCAGCAACTCCGGCCCGGACGACACCGGCACCACGTTCGACAACCTGTGGGCCAAGAACGCGGCGCACGGCTCGGACATGGTCGACGAGCACTACTACAACAGCCCGAGCTGGTTCCTGCAGAACAACGCGCGGTACGACAGCTACGACCGCAACGGCCCGAAGGTCTTCCTCGGCGAGTACGCGTCGCTCGACAACAAGCTGTACAACTCGCTGGCCGAGGCCGCGTACATGACCGGTCTGGAACGCAACGCCGACGTGGTGAAGATGGCGTCGTACGCGCCGCTGCTCGCCCACGTCGACAACGTCCAGTGGAAGCCGGACATGATCTGGTTCGACAACGACGAGTCCTGGGGTTCCACGAGTTACCAGGTGCAGAAGCTGTTCATGAACAACGTCGGTGACCGGGTGGTGCCGACGACGGCCACCGGCAACGTGCTGCAGCCCACGCCGATCACCGGCGCGATCGGGCTCTCCACCTGGCGTACCGCGGCGACCTACGACGACGTCAAGGTCACCCGCCCGGACGGCACGGTGCTCTACAGCGACGACTTCACCGACGGCAACGCGGACGGCTGGACCTCGGTGACGAACCGCGGCAACTGGTCGGTGACCAACGGCGCGTACACGCAGACCACCACCGACACCGAGGACACCATGGTGAAGGCGGCCACGATCGGCGAGTCCGACTACGACTACACGCTGAAGGCCACCAAGACGGCCGGCGCCGAGGGCTTCCTGGTCGCGTTCGGCATCCAGGAGACCGGCCAGTTCTACTGGTGGAACCTGGGCGGCTGGAACAACACCCAGGGTGCCGTCGAGAAGGGCGTCACCAGCGCGAAGGAGCAGATACTCACCAAGCCGAACACGGTGACGACGGGCCAGACCTACGACCTCAAGATCCAGGTACGCGGAACCAAGGTCACGCTGTTCCTCGACGGCGCCGAATGGGCCGGTTTCGACGACAACAAGGTCACCGAGCCGTTCGCGCAGGTCGTCACGGAGGACACCAGGTCCGGCGAGCTGATCGTGAAGGTGGTCAACGCGCAGGACACCCCGGCGATCACCAAGGTCGACCTGGCCGGGCGCAAGGTCGCGAGGACCGCGCGGATGACCGTGATCAGCGGTGACCCGGGCGAGCTGAACACCCGTTCCGCCGAGCCGATCCTGCCCGAGACCAGCACGGTCCACGGCATCGGATCGACGTTCACGCGTGAGTTCGCGCCGAACTCGGTCACCTTCCTCCGGATCAAGACTCGATAAGGGGCCTCGACATGACGAGCAGATTCAGTCGCCGTACCCTCGTGCGGGGTTCTCTCGGGGTGACCACCGCCGGAGCTCTCGCCGCTCTCGGCGCCGTGGGTGCCGAAGGCGCCCCGCGCCCGGGAACGCTGCCCACCGATGCTGAGATCTACGGTGTGACCACCAAAGACCCGCTGATCAGCCAGCGTGCCGACCCCTGGATCACCCAGCCGGTCGGCGGCACGTACTACTTCACCGGCTCGGTCCCGGAGTACGACCGCCTGGTCGTCCGGGGTGCGAGCACTATCGAAGGCCTGTCGACCGCCGAGGAGTCGGTGATCTGGCGGCGTCCGGCCAGCGGAAAGATGGGCGGGCACATCTGGGCGCCGGAGCTGCACCGGATCGGCGGCAAGTGGTACATCTACTTCGCCGCCGGTGACGCCGGCGAGGTCTTCCGGATCCGGACCTACGTGATGGAGTCGGCGCTCGACGACCCGCGTGACCCGGCCGGCTGGACGCTCAAGGGTCAGCTGGCCACCGAGTGGGACGGCTTCACGCTGGACGCCACGAGCTTCCACCACCGGGGCAAGCAGTACCTGGTGTGGGCGCAGAGCGAGCCGGAGATCGCTGTCAACTCCAGCCTCTACATCGCCGCGATGGCGAACCCGTGGACGCTGGGCAGCAAGCCCACCCGGATCGCCACACCCACCCTGAGCTGGGAGATCCTGGGGTACCGGGTGAACGAGGGCCCGGCCGTGATCATCCGCAACGGCAGGGTCTTCCTCACCTTCTCGGCCAGCGCCACCGACGCCCGGTACGCCGTCGGCCTGCTCACCGCCGACGCGAAGGCGGACCTGCTGAAGCGGGAGAGCTGGGTGAAGACCCCGGACCCGGTCTTTGTCACCAACGAGAAGACCGAACGGTACGGTCCCGGCCACAACTCGTTCACGGTCGCCGAGGACGGGAAGACCGACGTGCTGGTCTACCACGCCCGCGACTACCGGGACATCACCGGCGACCCGCTGTACGACCCCAACCGGCACACCCGCGTGCAGAAGCTCTACTGGCACGAGGACGGGACGCCGCTGTTCGGCATCCCGGTCGGCGACGGCGGGCCGATCGTCCGGCTCTCCCCGTCCGACGCGCCGCGCTGGTTCGTCCGGCACACCGGCGACGCCGTGAAGACCGAGAAGGCGCCGCGTGACCTGGAGGCGACCCAGTTCCGCTTCGTCAAGGCCGCGGACGGTACCGAGACCATCCAGTCGGTCGACGAGCCCACGAAGTTCGTCACGATCACCGGCACCACCGTCGCGCTGTCCACGACCGGCACCCCGGTCACCCGGGTAGCGGCCCGGGGCGGCGTGTCGATCCGGGTGTCCGCCGGCCTCTACCTGCAGCACACCAGCGGGACCCTCACGGTCTCCGACAAGGCGACGGCCTTCATCCTGAGCTGATCTCGCACCCGAAGATCACGGCCCATCGCCTCGGCGGTGGGCCGTGATCTATGTCGCCCCCTTAAAACAGGACTTTCATAATCCTCTTTTAGTACTGTCGTCTTGTGCGACTGAACCGCTCCACCGACATCAGTCTCCGGATCCTGATGCTGGCCACGGCCCGGGACGACCTGCTCACCATCGACGAGCTGGCCGACTCCCTGGCCGTGCCGCGCAGCCACCTCGCCAAGGTGGTGCAGCGCCTGCAGCACCTCGGCCTGCTCGACACCGTGCGCGGGCGCAACGGCGGCGTCCGCCTCGCCGCCACCGCCGCGGCCACGTCGGTCGGTGGCCTGGTCCGCGACCTCGAAGGCGAAAGCGAGGTGGTGGACTGCGACGGCGAGCAGCCCTGCCCACTGCGCGGCGGCTGCCGGCTACGAGGGGCGCTTCGTGCCGCACAGGAGGCGTTCTACACCGCCCTCGACCCCTTCACGATCAGCGACCTGGCCGCCCCTCCGGTCCGCCAGACGCTGCTCACCCTCGGCCGCTACCGCGGCGATTGAGAGGCAGATCCATGCTGTCCGCATCCAGCACACCGATCATCGAAGCCACGCTGCCCATCGTCGGCGAGCACCTCGAAGCGATCTCCGGCGTCTTCTACGAGACGATGATCGGTGAGAACCCGGAACTGCTGAACCTGTTCAGCCGCAGCGCGCAGGCCACCGGCGAGCAGCGCAGCGCGCTCTCCGGCGCGGTCGCCGCGTACGCCGCCCACCTGGTCGGCCAGGGCCCGCCGGCCGCCGCGTTCGACCACATCGTCGAGCGGATCGCGCAGCGGCACTGCGCCCTCGGCATCCGGCCCGAGCAGTACACGATGGTCGGCAGATATCTCCTCGGCGCGGTCGGCACGGTGCTGGGTGACGCGGTCACCCCGCAGATCGCGGCCGCCTGGGACGAGGTCTACTGGCTCTTCGCGGCACGGCTGATCGGCCGGGAGGCCCGCCTCTACGCCGAGGCCGGCGTGGACGGCACCAAGCCGTGGCGGGACTACGTCGTCGCCAACAAGATCGCCGAGGCGGAGGACACGTTCTCGTTCGTACTGGTTCCGGCCGACGGATCGCCCGCACCGGACTTCCTGCCCGGGCAATATGTCACCGTAAAAGCTGATCTACCCGGTGACGGACAGCAGCTGCGGCAGTACTCGCTCTCCCAGGCCGCCACCGGTGGCACGCTGCGGATCACCGTGCGGCGGGTCCGTGGCGGTGCCGTCTCCGGGTTCCTGCACGACCACGTCCGGCCCGGCGACACGCTCCGGCTCAGCCAGCCCTACGGCGACCTCACCCTGCGCCCCGGCGACGCACCTCTGCTGCTGGTCAGCGCGGGCGTCGGGATCACCCCGATGGCCGCGATCCTGGAACACGTGTCACGCACCCAGCCGACCCGCGAGGTGGTCACCGCGCACGCCGACCGCAACCCGCAACGCCACGCGCTCCGCACCGACATGAGCTCGCACGGCACACGGCTACAAACCTTCAAGAGCCTTCTTTGGTACGCGGAAACAAACGGCCGCATCGACATCGACCTGCTGCCCGTGCACCCCGAGGCGGACGTCTACCTCTGCGGCCCGGCGCCGTTCATGCAGGTGGTCCGGGCCGGCCTGCACCGCCGGGGTATCCCGGACGAGCGCATCCACTACGAGGTCTTCGGCTCCGAGCAGTGGCGCCCGGCGCCGGAGCCCGCGATCGCGTAACACCCTCAAGTGGGCCGCCGGCGAGACGATGAAGCGGGCGTGCTGAACCTCGCTTCCGCCCCGCCGGCGGCCTCGCTCGTCCGGGACCGTGCTGTCGACGCGACCACGCTCGCCTTCATGCACGTTGACCAGGACGGCCTGATCCAGGACTGGAACCCCGCCGCCGAACGGCTCTTCGGCTGGCGTCGTGACGAGATCCTCGGGCTGTCCCTCGGTGACGTGCTGGTGCCGCCGGCGCTGCGGTCGGCGCACAACGCCGGCTTCGCCCGGCGGCTGGTGACCGGCGGCGACGAGGAACGGATCGCGGGACACAAGGTCGAGATGCCGGCGGTGCACCGGGACGGCCGCGAACTGCGGATCTCCCTGATCATCGACGCCATCGGGCAGGACGGCTTCGGCGCGTTCATCTCCGACCAGACCGACTGGCACACCGCCCAGCAGGAGCTGCAGCGCAGCAACACCCTGATCAACGCGATCCTCCAGCACACCAGCGCGATGATCTGCGCGAAGGACCTGGAGGGCCGCTACCTGTTCGTCAACGGCGAGTACGAGCGGATCCTCGGCGTGAACGCCGCCGACGTGGTCGGCCGGCTGGAGAGCGAGATGGTCTCGCCCGCCGTGGCCGCGGTCGGCCGGGCCCACGACGCCGACGTCATCGAGAGCGGCGAGGCCCGGACCGTCCTGGAGGAGGTCCCGTTCGCCGAGGAGATCCGTCAGTACGTGGTGACCCGGGTCCCGCTCACCGACCCGGACGGCTCCGTCTACGGCGTCTGCACCATAGCGATCGACGACACCACCCGCCGCCGCACCGACGCCGCCCTGGCCGCCGGCGAGCGCCGCTTCGCCACCACTGTCAACAACGCTCCCGGGATGCTCTACCAGTTCCGGGCGGCGCCGGACGGCGCCGCGTGGTTCACCTTCGTCTCCGAGGGCTGCCGGGAGATCTTCGGCCTCGAGCCCGTCGAGATCCTGGGCGCGAGCGGACGGCTCTACGAGATCATCGCCCCGGAGGACCGGGCGTCCTTCTTCACCTCGATGTCGGTCTCCGCGGAGACCCTGCAGCCGTGGTCCTGGCAGGGCGGCATCGACTGCTCGGACGGCACCCGCCGCTACATCTACGGCGTGTCCCGCCCGCGCCGCGAGGCCGACGGCAGCACCGTGTGGGACGGCATGATGCTGGACCGCACCCGGGAACGGAACACCGAGCAGGACCTGGTCGAGGTACGCCGCGAGGTCGCCGACCTGACCGACCGGCTGACCGCTCTGTCCAGCAAGACCGGCGATCCCGCATGACCACCCCGATCAGGCACCGGGCCAGTAAACTCGGCCAGCTCGGCGTACCCATCGACCTGGTTCCGGCGAGCACCTCCCTGGAACTTCCCGCCGACACCGACATCGAGCTGGCCGCCGAGGCCGCCCTGGCCCGCCCGGGCGAGGAGCGCGAAGAACCCGTGCTGATCACCTGGCCGGACGGCCGCTTCGGCGTGGCCTCGATGATCGACATACTGGCCGCCATTGCCGGCCGGTTCGTCCGGGCGTCGCGGATCGACCCGCTCACCGAGCTGCCGAACCGGGCCATGGCGCAGGCCGAGGGCCAGCGCCTGCTGGACGCCGGCGGACTCGCCGCGATGATCCATCTCGGACTGGACCGGTTCCAGGACGCCAACGACGTGCTCGGCCACCAGGGCGCGGACACCCTGCTGCTCCGGGTCGGCAACGCGCTGAGCGACGCGTGCGGTCCGGGGAACATCGCGGCGCGACTCGACGGCGACCAGTTCCTGGTGCTGCTCGCCGAGCTGCCGCCCGGGCAGACCCCGCAGAACGCCGCCCGCCGCCTGCTCAGCGACATCCGCGGACCACACACGGTCGACGGGCTGCCGATCGGCGTCGAGGCGAGCATCGGCATCAGCCACATCGACCGGGGCGACGGCGACATCGACGTCCTGATGCGCCGGGCCGCGGCCGCGATGCGCCGGGCCAAGCGCGAGCGCACCGGCGTGGTCGAGTGGACGCCCGGTCTCGACTCCGACCGGCGGGTCGACCTGCGGCAGCTCACCGAGCTGCGGGCCGGGCTGCGATCCGGTCACCTGCGGCTGCACTACCAGCCGCTCTACGACGCGCGCAGCCGCCGCCTGCACGGCGTGGAGGCCCTGGTCCGCTGGCAGCACCCGCAGCGTGGCCTGCTGCTTCCGGGCGTCTTCCTGCCCGACGCGGAACGCTCCGACGTCATCCTGGACCTGACCGACTGGGTCCTCGCCGAGGCCGTCCACCAGGCCGCGGTCTGGCACCGGGCCGGCCAGGACGTGCCGGTGTCGATCAACCTGCCGGCCGCGTACCTGGCACAGGATCGGGCCGTGCCGACCATCCTGGCCCTGGTACGCATGGAACGGCTGCCGGCCCACCTGCTCACCATGGAGATCACCGAGACGACCGTGCTGGCCAACCCGGACCAGGTCGCCGAGCAGCTCACCGCGTTGCGGGCCACCGGGATGCGGGTGTCCATCGACGACTTCGGCACCGGGTACACCTCGCTCGGGCTGCTGCCGCGCCTGCCGATCGACGAACTCAAGATCGACCAGTCGTTCGTCCTGCGGATGCGCGACTCACCCGCCCACGCCACGATCATCGACTCGGTGATCGCGATCGCCCGGTCCCTCGACCTGACGGTCGTGGCCGAGGGTGTCGAGGACGAACCGACCGCCGCCGGCCTCGCCGACGTCGGCGTCGATCTACTCCAGGGTTACCACCTGCGCCGGCCGCGACCGCCCGGCGACGTGCTCACCTGAAGTCCGCCGGGTCCAGGCGCGCCGCCCGGCGGCGGTACTCCTGGGCCTTGCCCGGCCAGTTCGTGACCACCCGTCCGGTCGCGGTCCGGTACCAGCTCTGGCAACCGGTCCACACGCTGCCGGCCAGCCGGGTCTGCATCTCCTGGTCATAATCGGTCGCGCGCTCCGTGCGTACCTCAAAGGGCCGGTCGCCTAGAGCGACCCGCCGCACCGCTTGCGCGATGTATCGCGCCTGGGTTTCGTGGAAGTAGATCACCGACGTGTTGCCGGTGTTCGTATTCGGACCGTAGACCAGGAAGAGGTTGGGGAATCCGGGCACGGTGATGCCCAGGTAGGCGTGCGCGCCCTCGCGCCAGACCTCGGAGAGCAGCACGCCGTCGCGCCCGGTGACCCGGATGGGCACCAGGAACTCGGTCGCCGCGAACCCGGTCCCGTAGACCAGCACGTCGCACGGATGATCCGCGCCGTCCGCCGTCCGGATGCCGTTTTCGGTCACGGCAACAATCTTCTCGGTGATCAGGTCGACGTCCGGCCGGGCCAGCGCGGGCAGCCACGCGTTCGTGAACAGCACCCGCTTGCAGCCCATCGGCTCGTCCGGCGTGACCTTCGCGCGCAGCTCCGGATCACGCACCTGAACCCGACGCTGCAGATGCGAGATCCCGCGGACCAGCGCGTCCGCGACCCGGTTCCCGGTCACCGCGGCGCCGGTCACGAGGGTGAGCAGCCAGGTGCCGGCGCGCGAGGCGCGCATCAGCGAAGGCCATTTCCGGTACGCCGAAAGCCGTGCCCGTCCATACCGCCGATCCGGTTTCGGCAGGGTCCACGGCGGGGTCCGCTGGAAGACGCTGACGTGCGCGGCGTCGCCGGCGATCGCCGGGACCAGCTGGATCGCGCTCGCACCGGTGCCGATCACCGCGATCCGCTTGCCGCTGATCGGCACGTCCGGCGTCCAGTGCGCGGTGTGCACCGCGGTTCCCTGGAAGGTCTCGGCACCCGGCAGCGACGGTATCGCCGGGCGGGAGAGCTGGCCGACCGCGGGGATCAGGACGTCGGCCTCAAGGGTCTCGCCGCCGTTCATGGTGATCACCCAGTGGGCGCCGGTCCAGGTGGCATCGGTGACCTCGGTGCCGAATCTGATCCGCTCGGTGATGCCGAGTCGTGCCGCGCAGTCCTCGATGTAGGCCTGGATCTCCCGGTGCGGCGGGAAGCGGCGGGTCCAGTTCGGATTCATCGCGAACGAGTACGAGTAGAGGGGCGCCGGGATGTCGCAGGCGCAGCCGGGGTAGGTGTTGTCGCGCCAGACCCCGCCGACGCGGTCCGCCTTCTCCAGGACGACGAGGTCGATGTCGTCGTCCCGGACGATCGCCGCTGCCGCCGCGATGCCGCCGAAGCCGGCTCCGATGATCACAACCCGGGTCATGAGCGTCCATCCCGGATCTCGCTGGTCGTGCGGCTCTCACGCGTCGTGATCGGGATCAGTCGCAGCGCCGCGGGCGCGTGTTCCGGGACCGCTGGTTTGAGCGGCTTGACCGGATTTATCGCTATATAAGCCGCGCCGATTGCCGGCCGCGGATCCTCCTCGCCCGCGTTCGGCCACAACGCGACCGCCCGCTCCGCCAGCGCCGTGATCGTCAGCGACGGGTTCACCCCGAGGTTCGCCGCGACCACCGACCCGTCGATCACGTGCAGCCCGTCATGCCCGAACAACCGCTGATAGGGATCCACCACACCACCATCGGGATCCGCACCGATCGCGCAGCCGCCGATGAAGTGCCCGGTCACCGGCCGCCCCACCAGCTCGGTCATCGCGCCGGTCGGCACGCCGTCGATCTTCTCGGCCACCCGTCGTGCCACGTCGTGCGCCGACGGGACCCAGACCGGGTTGGGCGTACCGATCCCGGGCTTGCTGGTGAGTCGCCCACGCTTCGTGTACGTCGTGATCGAGTTGTCCAGCGGCTGCATCGCCAGCAGCACGATCGTCTCCCGCGACCAGTTCTTCGGCGAGACGTAGAGCCGCAGGTCCCGCCCGGCTTTCGCGATCTGCTTCGCGGCGGCCCACCAGCGCGGCGTGCGCCCGGTGTCGTCGACCAGCACGGTGGCGAGCAGCGCGAGAAGATTGCTGCCGGGACCGTACCGAACCGGCTCCACATGCGTGACCGGGTCCGGATGGATCGACGACGTGATCGCGACGCCGTGGCTGAAGTCGCTGTCCTTCCGCCGGGTCCGCGCACCGAGAATCGACTCCGAGTTGGTCCGGCTCAGCTCACCGAGGCGCGCCGAGATCCGGGGCAGCAGCCCGTCGTCACGCATCCGGTGCAGCAGCCGCTGCGTGCCGAGCGCGCCACCGGCGAAGACCACCTGCTTGGCGGTGAACGTCCTCTTCTTCAGGCCGCCGGTCCGCCGGGTCTCCACGACATAACCGCCGCTCTCCCCCGGCCTGACCGACCGCACGGTCGTCAGCTCGTGCACCACCGCGCCCGCCTGCTCCGCGAGGTACAGATAGTTCTTGACCAGGCTGTTCTTGGCGTTCGTACGGCATCCCGTCATGCACGAGCCGCAGAGCGTACATGCCCTGCGAGCGGGGCCGGCCCCGCCGAAGAACGGGTCCGCGACCTCCTCACCCAAGGTCTCGCCGAAGAGCACACCCACCGGGGTACGCCGGAACGTGGCACCCACTCCAAGATCCTCAGCGACGGCCCGGAGCGCGTCGTCGGAAGCCGTGCCGACCGGGTTGACCGTCACCCCGAGCATCCGTTTGGCCTGCTCGTAATAGGGGGCCAGCTCGGCCTTCCAATCGGTGATGCCGGACCACTGCCGATCACCGTAGAAGGTGTCCGGCGGCTCGTAGAGCGTGCACGCGTACCCCAGCGATCCACCACCCACGCCGGCCCCCGACATGATCATCACGTCTTTGAGCAGGGTGAGGCGCAGAATCCCGTAGCACCCCAGCGCCGGGGCATAGATGTAATCGCGCAGCCGCCAGGAAGTCTTGGCGAACTGCTCGTCAGCGAACCTGCGGCCCGCCTCCAGCACGCCGACGCGGTAGCCCTTCTCGGTGAGACGCAACGCGGTCACGCTGCCACCGAACCCGGAGCCGATCACGAGGACGTCGTACTCGTCCGACATCGCCGTACCATCACACCGCTATTGGCAACATGTCAACAACACGTTTCCGGTCTTGCCCCAAAGGGCAATCCGTACCCCGCGGCCTCCCCCATTGGATCACCGATACCGCAGGCTGGCACCATGCCAACGTTGTCCCACCACCGCCAAGGCGCCGGCCCGCCCCTGGTCCTGATCCACGGCATAGGCAGCCACTGGCAGGTCTGGTCACCGATCCTGGACGCCCTGTCCGCGAAGCGAGACGTGATAGCCCTGGACCTGCCGGGCTTCGGCGCCGACCCGGGCGGCCCCGCCGTGACGAGTGGCGGCCGGCGCGGTTCGGTGGGGTGGTTCGCCGATCAGGTGGCCGCCTTCCTGGAGGAACTCGGCATCCGCACCCCCGAGGTGGCCGGCAGTTCCCTGGGCGGAGGCATCGCCCTGGAGCTGGGCCGGCGCGGCCAGGCCGGCGCCGTGACAGCCTTCTCCCCGGTGGGTTTCTGGTCCACCCCCGGCCGCCTCTGGTGCCAGACCGTGGTGACCGCGGCCCGCGCCGGCGCGACCAGTCTGGCCCCGGCCCTGCCCCGGATCATGAACTCGACAGCGGGCCGCTCGGCTTTCTGCGCACCGTTCTACGCCCGCCCGAGCCACCTGCCGGCCACCGACGCCCTCGCGGCGGCCCAGGCCCTGGCCGGAGCCCCCGGTTTTGCCGAAGCCCGCAACGCCTTCACCCGCCTGATCCCGTGGTCAGCCGGCAACCTGGGAGCCCTGCCCGACATCCCGGTGACCATCGCCTGGGGCACCAGAGACGCGATACTCCCCTACCGCCCTCAGTCGCGCCGGGCGAGAGCGATCCTCCCGGGCGCCCGCCACATCCCCCTGAAGGGCTGCGGCCACCTACCCTTCGCCGACGACCCCACCACCTGCGCGGCCCTACTGCTACCCCACTGACCTGCTGACCCGCTGGCACGCGCCCCGGGGCGGCACGGTGCAGGTCAGGACTTGGAGAGCCAGGTCAGCAGCATGGTCAGGAGGAACAGCGCTCCCGCCGCCAGCGTCACCACCGCAACCAGCGTGCTCACCTCGGACTCCGAGCGCTCCGGCCGCGCACCCGGCGCCGTCCAGCCCTCGACCGCCGACCACACCCTGGAGCCGGCGACGCGCACGCGACGCTTCCAGACATCAGCCGGCGCAGGGCGGGCTGGGGTCACCGGCACTCCACTTCGGACATAAGTTGTTACCTCCACGCACCGCCTCACACGAGGAGGTCAACGACCCATGTGCGGATCGGTGATGCGGCGCGCCGCCCACCGCTGGGACACTTCCTCGCGGGGATACGGAATCGGACCGGGATGGGGATCGCATGGCAGACGTACGGGAGGCCGCGAAGCTGCTCGAGAAGGCCCAGCGGGTGGTGGTCTTCACCGGCGCGGGCATCTCGGCGGAGAGTGGCGTGCCCACTTTCCGGGACGCGCTCACCGGTTTGTGGGAACGCTTCGACGCGCAGTCGCTCGCCACACCGCAGGCGTTCCAGGACGACCCGGACCTGGTCTGGGGCTGGTACGAGTGGCGCCGCCACCGGGTCAGCACCGTCCACCCCAACCCGGGTCACCTGGCCGTCGCCGCGATGAAGAACGCCGTCGTCATCACTCAGAACGTCGACGACCTGCACGAACGCGCCGGTTCAGCGGACACCGTCCATTTGCACGGAAGCCTGTTCATGCCCCGCTGCTCCCAGTGCGGCGAAGCCGCCGCTTTGCCGAGCACCACGGGAGAACCGGACGAGGGGCGCCGAGTGTGGCCGCCTTCGTGCGTACGCTGTGCGGGGTTGATTCGTCCCGGTGTGGTGTGGTTCGGGGAGGCGCTGCCGGAGGCGGCGCTGGAAGCCGCCGCCCGCGCAGCCTCCGATTGTGATGTCCTGCTGACCGTGGGCACGTCGGGGATGGTCTATCCAGCGGCGGAGATACCACGGTTGGCGGCCCGGTCCGGTGCCGCCGTCATCCAGGTGAACCCGCAGCCCACGCCACTGGATTCAGTGGCGCTTGTCAATTTGAGAGGCAGCGCCGCCCAGGTCCTGCCCGATCTGGCGGCTAGGGCCTGGCCCGATCAGGCAGCGGAAGGTCCCGCAGCGGAGCCTTCTTGACCTTGTTCGACCCGGTGCGCGGCAGCTCGCCGACGACGTCCACATAGACAGGAATCTTGTACTTCGCGAGCCGCCCGCTCAGGAACTCCGGCACATCCCGAGGTTCAAGATCAAAACCCTGCCTGGGTACGACGAAAGCCCGCCCCACCTCACCCCACTTCTCGTCCGCGACGCCGATCACGGCCGCCTCGGAGACCGCGGGGTGCTCGAAGATCGCGGCTTCGACCTCGGCCGGATAGACGTTCTCGCCG
The DNA here is from genome assembly GCF_003259845.1 of Actinoplanes lutulentus. GTDB lineage: Bacteria > Actinomycetota > Actinomycetes > Mycobacteriales > Micromonosporaceae > Actinoplanes > Actinoplanes lutulentus. The sequence continues at coordinate 287,733 of NZ_QLMJ01000002.1, read as the reverse complement.
CCCGAGATGTACATGTCCTTGGTCCGGTCGACGATCCGGAAATGCCCGCCGGCGTCGACGACAGCGAGGTCCCCTGACCGAAACCAACCACCGTCGGAGAAAGCCGCCGCGGTGGCCTGCGGATCGTTCCAGTAACCGGGAGTGACGTTCGGCCCGCGAACGAGCACCTCACCGGGGCCGGAACCGGAACCGGAACCAGGATCGGCGTCAGCCAGGTCGGACGAAACCCGTACATCGGCGAAGAACACCGGCAGACCGGCCGAACCCACATGCTCCCGGCTTTCCCGGGCCTCCAGGAACGTGGCGCCCGGAGCTGTCTCCGTCATCCCGTACCCCTGACAGAAGGCCAGGCCACGCGCTTGATAGACCCGGATCAGCGCCTCCGGAACGGAGGCTCCGCCCGTCATCAGGCTGCGCACCGAGGAGAGATCGGCCGTCGCCCAGCGGGGTGACTGGCTGAGGCCCGCGTACATCGTGGAGACGCCGAACATCCAGGTCACCCGGTGTTCGGCGATGGCGTCGAAGCACCCGTCGACATCCCAGCCCGGCATGATCACCGACGTGCCGCCCTTGAGGAACGTCGGCAGCAGGCACTGGTTGAGCGCGGCCACGTGGAAGAGCGGCGCGCTGACCAGGGTGACCTCGTCGGAGGCGACGTCGACGCCGACCAGCAGGTTGTAGCAGTTCCAGATGATGTTGCCGTGGGTGAGGATCGCGCCTTTGGGATGGCCGGTGGTGCCGGACGTGTAGAGGATGCATGCCGTGTCGTCGAGGCTGACCGGGACGTCGATGGGTTCTGGAGACCCCGTGGCGATAAATACCTCATACGCCGATAAATCAACTTTAATACTCGCCGCCGCTGAAGCCGGCTGCGCCTGGATCAGCGCCACCGCCCCGGAATGCCGCATCTGATACGCCACCTCCGGCCCGGTGAGCCGGAAATTGAGCGGCACGAAAACCCCGCCGAGCATCCACGTCGCGAACATCGTCTCGACGAACGCCGGATGGTTCGGCCCGAGATAGGCGACCCGATCACCCTGGCGCACCCCGGCCGTACGCAGGGCCGACGCCAGCCGCAGCACCCGCTCGTGCAGCTCGGTGAACGAGACCCGGCGACCCTCGAAGATCAGGGCGGTGCGGCCGGGCGACATGGCCGCCCGGCGCGCCGTCCACGAACCGAGTCCGTGATTGTCCATCACGCGTAGTGCCGGTAGACCGGCCGCGCAACACACGCCGGCTTCGGCGAGCCGTCCACCTCGACGGTGAAGTCGAACGTGCTCTGCACACCGTTGCCGGCGACGTCCTCGACGCTGACGACCTTGGCGTTCAGCCGGATCTTGGCGCCGACCTTGACCGGGCTCGGGAAGCGGACCTTCTCCAGGCCGTAGTTGACGCCCATCGTGATCCCCTCGACTGACAGCAGCGAGCTGAACAGCGGGATGACCAGGGAGAGCGTCAGATATCCGTGGGCGATCGGGCCGCCGAACGGTCCGGTCTTGGCGCGCTCGACGTCGACGTGGATCCACTGGTGGTCGCCGGTGGCGTCGGCGAACGTGTTCACCCGCTCCTGGGTGATCTCCAGCCATTCACTGCTGCCGAGGTCCTTGCCGACGAGCGACTTGAGTCCGTCGAGGCCGTTCACGGTGGTGGTCATTTCGGGTCCTCCAGGTTGAGCAGGCGGGCGGCGTTGTTCTTCAAGATCTTCGGGCGTACGGAATCCTTGATCTCAAGCTTCTCGAAATCGGCGAGCCAGCGGTCCGGGGTGATCACCGGGTAGTCCGAGCCGAACAGCACCTTGTCCTGGAGCAGGCTGTTCGCGTACCGGACCAGCTGCGGCGGGAAGTACTTCGGCGACCAGCCGGACAGGTCGATGTAGACGTGCTCCTTGTGGGTGGCGACGGCCAGGGCCTCGTCCTGCCACGGGAACGACGGGTGGGCCAGGATGATCCGCAGGTCCGGGAAGTCCACGGCCACGTCGTCGACGAGCATCGGGTTGGAGTACTTCAGCCGGATGCCGCCGCCTCCGCGTACGCCGGCGCCGATCCCGGTCTGACCGGTATGGAACAGCGCGACCGCGCCGAGCTCCTCGATCGCCTCGTACAGCGGGAACGCCATCCGATCATCCGGCGCGAACCCCTGGATGCTCGGATGGAACTTGAAACCGCGAACCCCGTGTTCCTCAACCAGGCGGCGCGCCTCGCGCACACCGGCTTTCCCTTTGTACGGGTCAACGCTGGCGAACGGGATCAGTACATCGGCGTGCGCCGCGCAGTCCTCGGCTATCTCCTCGTTCGAGATCCGCGGGTGACCGGTGGCGTGCTCGGCGTCGACCGTGAACACGACGGCCAGCATGTTCCGCGACCGATAATAATCAGCGGTCTCGGCGATGCTCGGCTGCCGGTGACCGTGCGCCTTGAAGTAGTCCTCGGAGGCGCCCAGCAGAGCGGGGCTCAGCGAGGTGCGCCCATCGCGACCGACCTCGGCGTGCGTGTGCACGTCGATGGCTTTCACAGAGTCAAGATTCACGACGGAACCTTGGGAGCCGGGATGCCGTAGGTCTCCGGGTTCTTTCCGGGTCCGGTGGACCAGCCGTCGGCGATGGCGTCCACGGTCCAGCCGCCGTCCGCGAACGCGACATCCTTCTCCGCCGGGTGCGACCAGAGCGCCAGCCGATCGCCGCCGATACCGATGGCCTGTCCGGTGATGTCCTTGGCAGCGTCCGACGCGAGGAAGACGATCAGCCCGGTGACGTCCTCGACCGTGCCGAGGCCCTCGTCCCGGCGCAGCCAGGCCGGGTACGGCACCCCGGTCCGCTCGGACTCCTCGATGACCGGGGCGAACGCCGGAATGGTCTTGGTCATCTCGGTGGCGGCGACCGGGACCACGGCGTTGACCGTGATGCCGGCCCGCCCGAGCTCAAGCGCCCACGTACGCGCCATCGCGGCGATGCCGGCCTTCGCAGCGGCGTAGTTGGTCTGACCGAAATTGCCCCGCTGGCCCGCCGGTGAGGAGATCAGGATCAGCCGGCCGCCCTCACCCTGCTCGCGCATCCGGATCGCGGCGGCGCGGGCGCAGGTGAACGTGCCGCGCAAGTGCACGTCGATCACCGCGTCGAAGTCCTCGTCGGACATCTTCCAGAGGACCCGGTCGCGCAGGATGCCCGCGTTCGTGACCAGCACGTCGAGGCGTCCGAAGTTGTCCACCGCCGCGGCGACCAGCCGGTCCGCCGTCTCGCTGCCGCCGACCGCGGCGGCCACACCGACCGAGCCGGGGATCTCCGCGACGGCGGCGTCGACGACGGCCTGGTCCACGTCGTTGACCACGACGCTCGCACCCGCGGCGGCCAGCGCTTTCGCGTACGCCAGACCGAGTCCGCGTCCACTACCGGTGACTACGGCAACCCTGCCGGTCAGATCCATACTCTTCAACCTCTCGCATGTGATGGGCGGAACGCCAGCCCTGTGGGGGCCCCGCAGCCGTTCCGAGCCGGCGCCCCACCCACGATCAACAGGAATCCTGTTAATCCTGAGTCTTTATGACGATCAGGTTTCCTGTCAATGGGGTAATCTGCCGGAGCCACGATGAAAGAAGGAGTTCCCGGATGCCGTCCCTGCTCTACCTCGTCAAACAGCTGGAGCTGGCGGTCCGCGCACGCCTCGACGAGCTGGTCCGCTCGGCCGGCATCACCGCGCTGCAGTACACGGCGTTGACCGTTCTCGAACGGCACGACGGTCTCTCCGCGGCGCAACTCGCGCGGGACTCGTTCGTGACCGCCCAGTCCATGGCGGACATGGTCCGCGCCCTGGAGTCACGCGGCCTGATCCGCCGCGAACGCAACGCCGGCAACCGCCGCGAGCTGCTGATCCGCCTGACGCCAGAGGGCCGCGCGCTGCTGGCCGCGGTCGCCGAACCGGTGCACGAACTGGAAAACCGCATGATCAGCAAACTCACCCCCGACGAGGCGGCCGACTTCCGCCAGTCCCTGGTAACAGCCTGGCTGGCCCTGACATAACCGCTTCCGCCCACCCCCCGGCAGCGGCCCGGCCGACACTGACGTGACCGCATCCGCCCACCCACCCTCACACGCACAGGCAGTCGCGGGCACCGCGTAAATCGCCAGCTTGTGCTTGCGGTCGCCGCACAGCCCCAAACACGACCACAAGCACAAGCCGGCCCCGCACCAACCCGGCCCGCACGCGAACCCGGCCCGCCGCGAACCCGAGCCGCACGCAAACCCGGCCCGGACCGGCTGGCGCACACGCACCGCCGGTCCCCTCGGAAACCCGTCAGGCCGGGTCGACCGGCGTGACCGCCGGGAACGCCGCCTCGATGTCCCGGGCGGCCGCCAGCGCGATGTGCTCCCCGTTCTGCCGGGCGATCACCTGCACCCCCGAAGGCCGAGACCCGCCCATCCCGGTGGGGACAGCCACCGCCGGCAACCCCAAAAAGTTGGCCGTGACGAGCAGCCGGTGCGACTTCCACAACTCCGTACACGCTTCCGGCCCGCTCAGGTCGAACCCGATCAACGGCACGGGCTGCGTGATCACCGGCCCGAGCACCACCGGGTACCGAGCGTGGAACGCCCGCCACGCGGCAGCATGAACGAACCGCTCCGCCCACGCACCCTGATAGGCAGCCGACGTGTCCAGCAGCGAGACCTCAGCGATGTTGTCCTGGAAGTACTGCACGGTCCCCTCGGACAGCGGCCCCGGGAACACCCCGGGCGTCAGCAGCATCGGCGCGTTCTCGGTGGACGACAGCTGCCGCCACAGAATCGCGCACCGGTCGACAGCGGGCGGCGCGACCTCCTCGACCTCCCACCCCGCGTCAGCAAGCGCCGAAGCCGCATCCCGCACAGCGAGCGCCACCTGCGGATCAACACCCCACCCGGCCGGATCCACGGTCACCGCCACCCGCCGCACCCCGTCATACGACGAATAGTGCGGGACCGACACCGACAGCGGATCGAAATCATCCGCCCCGTGCATCACCCCGAAAAGCAGATCCAGATCGGCGACCGACCGGGCCAGCGGGCCGTTCACCGCCATGTGCTGAATGGACAGCGGCAACAGTTCCACCGACTTCGACGGCGCCGGGACCCGCCCCGCCGACGGACGCAGAGCGACAATCCCCGCCGCATGGGCGGGCAGCCGCAGCGATCCACCGTAGTCATTGCCGATACCGGCGGCCGCCATTCCGGTGGCCACGGCAACCGCGTCCCCGCCCGACGATCCACCCGGAACCCGGGCCGGATCCCACGGGTTCACGGTCCGCCCGAAGAGATCGTTGTCGGTGTCCCACCGCAGCCCGATGTCCGGCATGTTCCCCCGGCCCACCGGGATCGCCCCGGCCGCCAGCAGCCGATCCACAACGGAGGAGTTGGAGGCAGGCACATTCCCCGCGGCGAACGGCAGTCCGGAAGTGGTCGCCGACCAGGTCAGGTCGATGTTCTCCTTCACCGTGATCGGCACACCGGCGAGCGGCCCCGGCTCCTCTCCCGCCGCGATCCGCTCGTCGAGCGCCGCGGCTGCGGAGCGTGCCTGCGACTCCAGCGTCACGGTGACCGCGTTGACCTTCGGGTTGACCGAGGCGATCCGGTCCAGGTGCGAATCGATCACCTCGGAGGCGGTGAGCCGGCCGTCCCGTACTCGAGAAGCGATCTCCATAGCCGTCAATTTCACTGCGAAACCTCTCCGAGAACGGTCAGGGTGAGTCGGGTGAGCCCCAGATCGAGGCGCTGCTGATTCGGCACTGTCTTGTCCGCGAGCCACCGGTGCTCCCCGGTTCCCGGCGCCGGCACGAACTCCGGAGCGTCACTGGAAGCGATCGTGAGCCGCAGCGCGTGCCCGGCCGCGAGCCGATACCCGAGGTGACCGAGATCCAGCGTCACGGCAAATGCGGAACCCGGGTCGATGATCGTCTGCTGTCCGCGAGCGATCAGCCGAGCCGACCCGTCCGGTGCCACGTCGAGCAGCCGCGCGAACAGATCCATCTCCGGCCCGTCCGACCCGGCGACCGCATCCAGCCGCACCGGCCCTGCAAGATCAACAGGCGACGTCACAACCGAACCGGTGAACACCAGCACATCGGACCGTGCGGCCAGAAGCCGCTCATCCGGCAGCGAAGCGAGAATCGCGAACGCATCCACCACCGGCGACGGCACCGGATCCGCCGCATCATGCGTCCACGCCACCACACCCGAGGAAACCGAAGACCCCAGGCTCCCTCCAGGCGCATCACCCAAGGCCGCATCCGCACCATCCAGGTGCAATTCCCATGGGTACGCCGAAACAGGCGGCCAACTATCGCAGGACCGCAAAGTCGAGTCCCCCGACCCGGCCAGCTGCCACCGAACCCGAGGAATAACGGCCGAGGAACCCCGCAGAAAAACGTCGAAGAACTCGATGGCCGGGTCGAGATACCGCGGCAGGAACGACGGATCGCTGTTGGGAACGCCCGGCGAGAAATGACTGTTGTTCTCGTGATCGATCGCTTCGAGCAGCAGATACTCGTTCCGCGCCCACGCCGGCTTACCCTCGATCTCCCGGTGATCCGACCACTGCCACGGCGCGCAGTTGTCCCACCACCCGATCGTCATGAGCACCGGAACGGCAGGCGCGTCAAAGGGGCTACCGGCCGGGAACCGCCGCAGGCTGACCGGGTACGGAAACCACAGGTCGTACGACGCCGACCGGCTACCGACCGCCGTGAAGAACTCCTCGACCTGCGCCGCTAGGGGCCGCCGCGTCCAGTCGATCTCCCACTCCAGCATGTCCCGATCGTGGAACATCGAGAGCGGGTAGAACCGGTGCACCGACATCTCCACGTCGTGCACCCGCTGGCCGGGCACCGGGATCGGCAGCTCACCGAGCCGGGTGCCGGTCACCCGGGGCACCATCGCCTTGAGCGCCGTGTGCCCGGTCGAGGCGGCCGCCCACTGGGTGTACCCGTAGTACGAGTCACCCCACATCCCGACCTCGCCGTCGGACCAGTCCTGGTTGATCACCCAGTCCAGGGTGTCGTACCCGTCGTAGGCCTCGTTGACGAACAGCAGGGTCTCGCCCTCGGAGCGGAACTTTCCGCGCACGTCCTGCACGACCATCCGGTATCCCCGCGCGGTGAAGTACTCGGCGATCCGCGGCATGTACGTGTACTCGCCGCACTTGTCGTACGGCAACCGGGTGAGGATCGTCGGCCCGGGGCCGGCATCCGGCGACGGCAGGTACACGTCGGTGGCGAGCCGCACCCCGTCCCGCATCCGCACCATGTGCTGGGTGGCGGAGGAGGAGATCGGCCCCGGCCCGGTCCGCTGAACGGAGATGGTCATCAGAGCACCTCGAAGAATCGGATGCAGACCTGACCGTTCTCCCCACGGGCCAGCCCCACGAACACCGAGGAGGCGAGCCACGTGTGCTCAGGAGCGTCGGTACGGAAGACCGGGCTGGTCCGGTAGTAATACTCAGTTTCCGGCAGGTCCTCCCCCGCCTCGACCCGGGCATCCACCTCCGGCGAGGCCCGCCAGAACCCCCGGTTCACGATGTCGATCACCGCACCGTCGTCGGCCTGGAGCAGGTACCGCGCGTCCAGCTCGGTGACCGATCCCCGGGTCGTGGACCAGTCGCCACCACCGGCCAGCACCGTGCCGGACAGCCGCGGACCGGAGACCGTCCCACCGGTGATCGGCGTGAACATCAGCACCTCGTCCGGGCCGCGCCCGACGTGTACCGAAGGGGCGACGTCGACCCGGGCCTCGAAGGCGAACACCAACCGGGGATCAGGCAGCTCGAACATCACGGTCCTCGTTTTCTTTTCTGAAATGACAATCAATTAGGCTGTGCACAAGCAAGGGAAAGGAGCCGGGATGGGACGCCCGAGCATGGCGGCCGAGCGGATCGAGCAGATCATGCAGGCCACCGGCCACTGTTTGCGCAAGAACGGCCTGGCCGGCACCACGCTCGAACGGGTCTCCGAGGAGTCCGGGCTGAGCCGCAGCCACGTCCGGCACTACGTCGGCAACCGCGACGACCTGCTGCGCAAGTTCGCCGGCTGGCTCTACACCGGTTACCAGGCCGAGTTCATCGACCGGGTCGCGGCCGCACCCCAGCGGGAGAAGCTGGCGATGACGATGGACTACCTGTTCAGCACCGGTTTCCTGCCGATCAGCGACGACGACACGGTGATCCGCGAGCTGATCACCGCGGGTGTCGCCGACGAGAGCATCCGCGCCACCCTGCAGGGCCACTACACCCGGGCGATCCAGACCGTCGAGGACGCCATCGCCGCCGAGCACCCGGGCGCGCCGGCCGGAGCGCGGCGCTCGGTCGCGTACGGACTCTGGTGCCTCGCGATGGGCAACTCGATGATGGCCGAGCTCCAGCTCCCGGTCGCGTCCGGCGGCTTGGTCCGCACCGCCGCCGAGGGCATGCTCGAGAAGTTCAACCACGGCTGACCGCCCGCGACGGCACCCATCCCGGCCTCGGCACCGACGCCACCAGCCGCTGGGTATAGGCAGCCGCAGGCGCCTCCAGCACCTCGGCGACCAGCCCGGACTCGACCACCTTCCCCCGGCACATCACCACGACGTCCTCGCAGACGTGCCGCACCACCGACAGATCATGGGTGATGAAGAGGTAGGCCACCCCGGTCGCGGCCCGCGCGTCCACCAGCAGATTCAGGATCTGCGCCTGGATCGACACGTCGAGCGCCGCGACCGCCTCGTCGAGCACCAGCAGCTTCGGGTTCGGGGCGAGCGCCCGCGCGATCGCCACCCGCTGGCGCTGCCCGCCGGACAGATGCCGCGGCAGCGATTCGCCCAGCTTGCGGTCCAGGCCGACGAGATCGAGCAGCTCGTCGATCCGCGCGGCCCGGCTCCGCCGGTCCATCTCGCGATCATGGTGGGCCAGGACCTCACCGAGGCAGTCACTCACCGTCTGCCGACGATCAAGGGAGAGGTACGGGTCCTGAAACACCATCTGTACGAAGGACGCCCGCCTCCTCCGGTCCAGAGTAGCCGCGCCGTCGAGCAGGACCGTGCCCGAGGTGGCCTTCTCCAGCCCGGTGACGATCCGCGCGCAGGTGGTCTTGCCGGAGCCGGACTCACCGACCACCGCGAGGGACCCGCCGGCCGGCACGGTGAAGCTGACCCCGTCCACGGCAACGAAGTCCTTGAACTGTTTCCGCAGGTCCCGGACCTCCAGCAACGGCGTGTTCACCGAACCTCCTCGGACAGCAGGTGGCAGGCCGCGAAACCGGATCCCACCGACAGCATCGGGGGATGCAGATCGCGACAAGCACTCTCCACAACAGGGCATCGGTCGGCGAAGACACACCCGGCCGGCGCGGTCAGCGCCGACTGCGGCGTTCCCGGCACGGTCCGCAGGCGTTCACCGGGCGGCACGGTTCCCGGCCGGGAACCCAGCAGCGCCTTCGTGTACGGGTGCCGCGCGTCGTCGTGCAGCCGATCAGCCGGCAGGATCTCGACGATCTCCCCGGCGTACATGACCGCGATCCGGTCGCAGACGGCGGCGGCCAGCTCCAGGTCGTGGGTGATGAACAGCAGCGCGGCCGACCGCTGTCGGCGCTGCTCGTTCAGGATCGCGACCACTTCTTCCTGAGTGGTCACGTCGAGGGCCGTGGTCGGCTCGTCGGCGAGGATCAGCTTCGGCTCGGTCAGCAGCGCGGCGGCGATCACCACACGCTGCAACAGGCCGCCGCTCAGTTCGTACGGTCGCTGGGAGAGCCTGCGCCGCACATCGTCGACGCCGACCTCGGCGAGTGACCCGGCAGCGCGCCGCGTCGCCTCGGCCCGGCCGACGCCCTGGTCGCGCAGCACTTCGGTGAGGAAGTCACCGATCGTGCGGACCGGGTTGACCGTGGCGCGCGGGTCCTGGAAGACCATGGCGACGTCCCGTGACCGGAAACGACGCAGGTCAGCGGGCCCCAGCGAGCCGACGTCGATCCCGCCGAACCGCACCGAACCGTCGACTGTCGATCCGCCGGGCAGCAGCCGGACCACGGACTTGACCGTCATCGACTTGCCCGAGCCGGACTCGCCGACCAGGCCAACGGCCTCACCGGCGTGCACCGACAGGGTCACGTCCCGCAGGATCGGCCGCTCACCGAGGCTTACCCGGAGGCCGTCGAATTCCAGAAGAGGAGCAGTCATCGCACGTCACCACCGAATCGGACGGCCAGCCGCTCCGCGACGGCCGTGAACGCCACCACCGTGATCACCACGGCGACCGCCGCGATCAGGGACTGCTGCGGGAACCCGGCCAGGATCGACGGCTGACCGTTCGCGATCATCAGTCCCCAGTCGGCGGCCGGCGGTTGCAGCCCGAGACCCAGGAACGAGATCGACGCCAGGTCGATCATCGCGTACCCAAAGCCGATCGCGGCCTGGACCATCAGCAGTGGCGCGAGGTTGGGCAGCAGATGCCGCAGGCAGATGTGCAGTGAGGAGAAGCCCTGCACGCGCAGTGCCTCGATGTAGGGCAGGTTCCGCTCGCGCATCGCCGCGGCGCGCATGACCCGGGCGATGACCGGCACGAACGCGAGCGAGAGCGCCACCACCGGCGTGACGAACCCGGTGCCGAACAGCGCCGCCACGGTGATCGCCAGGACCAGGCCGGGGAACGCGAAGAGCACATCGAGCGCCCGGGACACCAGGTTGTCGAACCAGCCGCCGAACCAGGCCGCGCTGACCGCGAGCCCGGTGCCGAGCGTCCCGGCGGCGATCACCACGACCAGCGGTCCGGCCAGGCTGGTCCGCGCGCCGTAGACAAGGCGGGAGAGCAGGTCACGGCCGAGGTCGTCGGTGCCGAGCGGATGCGTGCCGGAAAACGGCGCATAGGCGTTCAGCGGGTCGACGGCGAACGGGTCGTGCGGGGCGATCCAGGGTGCGAGCAGCGCCATGAGCGCGACCAGGCCACAAACCGCGGCGGCGACCGGCGCTGCCCTGGGCGGGGTCCGGAGCATGATCGGCTTCATGACCGCTCCCTCAGCAGGCGTGGGTCGAGCACCGCGTTGAGCACGTCGACCAAGGTGTTGACCAGCACGAAGATGGCGACCAGCAGCAGCGCGATGGCCTGCACGACGACCATGTCCTGCCGCGCCGCGCTCTGCACCAGCAGCGAGCCGAGCCCGCTCACCCCGAACGCCTGCTCGGCCACCGCGGTCCCGGCGAACAGCGCGGCCACCGTGACGCCGGAGACCGCGAGAATCGGCGGCGCGGCGTTGCGCAGCACGTGCCGCCGCAGCACATGACGTCGCGGCAGCCCGCGCACCCGGGCGGCGGCCACGTGGTCGGAGGTGAGTTCGGCGCGTACCTCGGTCCGGGTGATCCGGCTGACGTAGGCGAGGTATCCCCCGCTGAGCGCCAGCGCCGGCAGCGTCAGGTGGTGGATCCGGTCGAGGAACCCGGTCCCCGATCCGTAGACCGGGAACCAGGACAGCTTCGTCGCGAACACCCAGATCAGCAGGATCGCCGCCACGAACGCCGGCGCCGCCATCAGCACCGTCGTGGTCACGGTCAGCACCCCGTCGACCGCCTTCCCGGCCACTCCCGCGAAGATCCCGGAGGCAACCCCCAAGATCAAGATCAGGAGACTTGCGTACGCGACGAGAAGCCCCGTTGTCGGCAACCGCGCCGCGATCAGGCTGGTGACCGGCTCCTTGAGCACCATCGAGTCGCCCGGATCACCGGTGAGCAGCCCGGACAGCCAGTGCCAGTACTGCAGCAGGAACGGGTCGTCCAGGTGGTACCGGGCCCGGATCTCGGCGAGCGCCGCCGGGTTGGGCTGGTGCCCACCGGCGAGCAGCGCGGCCGGATCGCCGGGCGCCAGGTAGAGGGCTCCGAAGATGACCAGGCTGGCCACCGCCACGGTGGCGACCAGCCCGGCCAGCTTGCGGCCGAGAAACAGGATCATGCGGCGCCGACCAGTGCTGCCCATGCCGTACTGATGTAGTTGAACGACGCCGGGGCACCGGTGATCCGCTTGTTCAGGTAGAGCCGGTTGTACGAGCCGGCCAGCGTGATCTGCAGTTTGGCCGGGCCGTAGATCGCCTGCGCGGCCACGAACTTCTGCGCCGAGACGACCGGGTCGGTCTCCGCGACGGCCGCGCCGATGTTCGCGGTGACCTCGGGATTCTCGTAGTTCGTCCAGTTGAACGGCGCGCCGGAGAAGACGAAGCCCGGCGCGTAGTAGAGCGCGCCCGGCACCTCCAGATAACCGGTGGTGGCGATCAGGTCGATGCCGGTCCGCAGCGCCGGGTCGTAGAAGAGGCCGGCGAACTCGGCGGGCTGGAGCTGCTTGATGGTGACGTTCAGGCCGATCTGCCCGGCGGCCGCCTGCGCGATCGTGGCGGTCTGCAGCAGCGACTGGTCACCGGCCGGCGTCGCGATCACCAGGTCGGTACGGCTCGGCGCGGCGTCGGCAACCAGCTTCTTGGCGGCTTCGAGGTCGGCCTTACTGGTGTCCGGCAGCGCCGCGTACCCGGCGTCGTAGACGTCCTTGGCCGGACTGCCCTGCCAGGCCAGCGGCGGGGTGAAGGTCTTGAGCGGCTCGCCGGCGCCCTTGAGCACGCTGGTCACGAAGCTGGTCTTGTCGATCGCCAGGTCCAGGGCCTGCCGGATCTTCGGGTCGGCGGCCGGGCCCTCGGCGGCGACCGCGCCCAGGCTGACCGTCTCGGTGCTCGGGCCGAAGTACAGCTTTCCGCTCGCCGAACGCTGCAGCGCGGCGATGCTGCCGACCGGCGCGCCGTACACGCCGTCCACCTCGCCGGAGAGAAGCGCGCTGGTCAGCGTGCTGCTGTCGGTGAGGAAGACGAAGTCGAAGGTGGCGGCCTTGGCCTTGCGGGCCGTGTCCCAGTACGCGTCGTACCGCTTCAGCGAGATCTTCTGGCCGCTGGTCCAGGTGCCGAGCTGGAACGGGCCGGTACACATCAGCCCGCCGCTCGCGGTGCCGAACGCCTGACCGGCCTTCGTCGCGAACTTCTCCTGGATGATCGAGCCGGGCACGCCGGCCAGGTCCGGGATGAACTGCACGTCCGGGGTCTTGAACGTCACCGTGACCTCGAGCGGCCCGGTCTCCTCGATCGTCGTGACGCTCGCGTAGACGTGCGCGGCGTACGACGCCAGCTTCGGGTCCATGTTCCGCTTGAGGCTGTAGACCACGTCGCCCGCGGTGAGCGGTGAGCCGTCCCAGAACGTCACGCCGTCGCGCAGGGTGATCACCACGGTGGTCGGGTCCTTCTGCGTCACCGCGCTGGCCAGGCCGGGCGCGGTGGAGAAGTCCGGCTCCAGGCGCAGCAGGCTCTCGCAGAGGTTGGTGCCGACCGTGTTGGCCGAGTAATCGCCGGTGCGGGCCGGGTCGAGCGAGGCCGGCTCGCCGGACGGCAGCGCCCAGGTCACCGTGTCGACGTCACCGGTGGCGGCCGGGGTCGTCTCGACCAGCTCGATCGCGCCCGCACCGGTCGCCGGCGCCTCCGCGGACCCCGAGCAGGCGGTCAGGGACAAGCCGAGGAGCAGGGCGATCGCGGATTTATGGACAGATCTCAATGTCACTCCCGGAACTGAAGCGCGGCGTTGACCGCCTCAGGTTTCCGCCCCAGGCCGTAGATTGTCAATCCTGGAAATCAACTATTAACTGCAGCTGTCCAACCAGTGATAACGAGGTATTCTGGATTGACGAAGAACCCTCGACCCCACCGAGACGGCACAGACACGGCGAGATCCGGCCGATGAGGTCGGTGTGGGTGCGGCGCAGCCCGCCGGGCTCCTCCGGCATCTGTGGTTGATCTACCTGGTCGTCGCATCGACGGCCGCTGTCGCGTACGTTCTGGTCCCCCTCAACGCCGCGACCCGGTGGATCTACGTGGCGGTGAACTGCACCGCCCCGATCGCCACGTGGTACGGCCTGGTCCGGCACACCCCGCGGCGGCGGACCGGCTGGCTGGTCATCGTGGCCGGGCTGGCCGCCTCCGGGATCGGCGACGTGCTCTTCGCCGGCTACACGTCCCGTGGGCTGACCGCGCCCTTCCCGTCCCCGGCGGACGCGCTCTACCTGCTCGGGCACGTCGGGATCGCGGCCGGCACCGCGGTGCTCGCGGCCCGTGCCGGCCGGACCGCGTTCATCGACTCGGCGGTCATCCTGTCGCCGCTCGCCGGTCTGGCCTGGATCCTGGTCCTGGAGCCGATCCGCACCCTCGACGGCACGCTGTCCGCACAGTTCGTGGCGGTCGCCGCTCCGGCCAGCACCCTCTTCGTCGTCTACTGCGCTCTGGCCCTCGCACTCGGCGTGGAGCTGCGCACCCCGGGCGTACGCGTACTGCTGCTCGGCCTGATCGCCTGGTTCCTCTCCGACGCGCTCTACACCCACCAGAGCCTGTCCGGCACATACGTCGAGGGCGGCCCGATCGACCTCGGCTGGATGGCGATGCCGATCCTGATCGCCACGGCCGGCCTGCACCCGTCGATGGTCACCACCACGCCGCGCCGGTCCGCGCTGGTTATGCTGACCGTGCCGCGGGCCGTCACGCTCTTCTGCGCCTCGCTCGTGCTGCCGACAGTGCACCTGTTCTGGGAACCGGTGCCGGACACCCCGCTGATCCTCGGCGCCTCGATCTCGATGTCGCTGGTCGCGGTACGCCTGATCGCGCCGATCCACGAGCTGGCCCGCCGAGCCGGGCACGATCCGCTGACCGGGCTGGTCAACCGCAGCCTGCTGATGGACCGGATGCACCTGGCGCTCAGCTCGTTGCCGGCCGACGGGCGTACCCGGGTGGGTCTGCTCTTCTGCGACCTGGACCATTTCAAGACGGTCAACGACAGCCTCGGCCACGACGCCGGTGACCAGCTGCTGATCGCCATCGCCGACCGGATGCGCGCCTCGGTCCGGGCCGGCGACGTGGTCTGCCGGCTCGGCGGCGACGAGTTCGTGGTGCTGATGCCGGCCGTCACCGAACAGGAGGCGGACGACATCGCCGCCCGGGTCACCGCCGACCTCGCCGAGCCGCTGCGCCTCACCGACGGCAGCGACTTCTTCCCGTCGCTGTCGATCGGGCTGCGCACCACCGGCGACACCACCGCCGACCCGGACGCGCTGCTCCAGGACGCCGACACCGCGATGTACCAGGCCAAGGCCGCCGGCCGGGGCCGGATGGTCCGCTTCGACGCGCAGAGCCGGGCCGAGGCAGCGCTGCGCCTGCGCCGCGACGCCGACTTCCGCCGGGCCCTGCAGCATCCGGGCGAGCTGTTCTGCGTCTACCAGCCGGTGTTCCGCGTCGGCGACGGCACGCTCAGCTCGGTCGAAGCCCTGGCCCGCTGGCAGCACCCGGCCGACGGCATCCTGCCGCCGGCCGCCTTCGTCCCGGTCGCCGAGGCCAGCGGCACCGTCGACCAGCTCTTCGCCGCGGTGATCGAGCAGGCCCTGCACGAGCAGCGCACCTGGTACAACCGGACCGGCCGCTGGATCCCGATCGCGGTGAACCTCTCCCCCCGCCAGCTGGACGCCACCACCGCCGAGGCGGTGCTGGCAGCACTCCAGGTGGCCGGCACCCCCGCCGAGGCCCTGACCCTGGAGCTCACCGAGACCGGCCTGGCCGAACCGGAAACGGTGGAGGCCGCCCTGGGCCCGCTGCGCCGAGCCGGCGTGAAACTGGCGGTGGACGACTTCGGTACGGGCTACTCCTCGATGGCCCGGGTGGCCGACCACGGCTGGGACATCGTGAAGATCGACCGCACCTTCGTCGCGGGCATCGCCCACGACCAGGCCAGACGCAGCCTCGCCGACGCGATGGTCGGCATGGCTCACGCCCTCGGCATGGTCTCGGTAGCCGAGGGCGTCGAGGACCCCGCCGACCTGCGCGTGCTGCGCGAGCTGGGCTGCGAGTACGCCCAGGGCTTCCTGCTGGCCCACCCGATCGACGCCACCGGCATCCTCGACCTCCTCTCCACCCTCGACCAGAACCGCCTGTCCCTCACAGCCGCCACCGCGTACAGCCACCAGCCATAGGCGACAGCCGACGGCCCCGGGGTGGCATCACCCACCGATAGGGGCAGAGCCGCCCATCCCCCGTGGAAGCGGCCGCTCCGCAATCCCCCGTGCATGCGGCCGGTCTGGTTCCCCCGTGGATGCGGCCGCTTCGGATCAGCCCGGTTCGTTCCAGGCCCCGTGTCGATTTCGGGTTCAATCCGCACCCGAACTCGACACGCAGCGGTGGCTCATAGAGAGCGATCAGCGGTCACGGCGGGGCACGGCGCGAGCCGTAGCTCAGACATGTCATGTGGCTGCGATGACATGTCGGAGCTACGGCTCGGGTCGCTCGGCCGTAGTTCAGCCACCTTATGAGAAGCCGATAACCCATCTGAGCTACGGCTCGCCCCGCGGCCGGCACGCCCATCGGCCGGCACGCCCATCGGCCGGCACGCCCCGCGGTCGGCACGCCCCGCGGTCTGTTCGGCTTTCGACCTGGGCGGGCCGAAGTCGGCACGCCGCGGGCGGTCCGCCGGTGTGTGTCGAGTTGGGGCGTGTCGAGTTGGGGCGGGGATCGAACCTGAAGTCGACACGGGCGAGCGGCTTGCGGTGTGTGTGTCGAGTTGGGGCGGGGATTGAACCTTAAATCGACACGGGCGTGCTGGGTTGGGGGTGAGGGGACGCCGGGCCGGTGGCGGGGTGCGCCGGGGGGAGGGGCGTCAGTGGTCCGGGGATTACGGGGGTGGGCGGTTACGCGTACCTAAGAGGGAGCGCGACGGAAGGTGCGGAGAGTGAGCAGGGACACTTTCGATACGAGACCGTTCCGTTTCTGGCGGGCGGGCGTTAGGTTGCTTTGAGATACGGAACGGTTCCGTTTCGCAAAGGTTTCGGGGGCACCTCGCATGTCAACCCAAGCTCAACCAATGACCGGGCATCCCCGGCGCTGGGCGATCCTCAGCGTGCTGGTCATCAGCCTGCTGGTGGTCGTGCTCGACAACACCGTGCTCAACGTGGCGATGCGGACGATCGCTGACCCGGAGCACGGGCTCGGCGCCAGCCAGAGCGAGCTGGAGTGGGCGATCAACTCGTACACTCTGGTCTTCGCCGGCCTGCTCTTCACCGCCGGCATCCTGGCCGACCGTTTCGGCCGCCGGCTCAGCCTCGTGTTCGGCCTGATCGTTTTCGGCCTCGCGTCGCTGTTCTCGGCATACGCCACCAGCCCGGACATGCTGATCGCGGCCCGCGCCGTGATGGGCCTCGGCGCCGCGGCGGTCATGCCGGCCACTCTCTCGATCATCGCCAACGTCTTCGACCCGCGGGAGCGGGCCCGCGCCATCGGTGTCTGGGCCGGCGCGGTCGGCCTGGCCGTGGCGATCGGCCCGGTGCTCGGCGGCGTGCTGCTGGAGCACTTCTGGTGGGGCTCGGTCTTCCTGATCAACGTGCCGATCGTGATCGCCGGCGTCGCGCTGGTCTTCATTCTGGTGCCGGAGTCGCGTGACCCGAAGCCCAGCCGCATCGACGTGCTCGGCGTGCTGCTGTCGATCATCGGCCTGACCCTGATCACCTACGGCGTGATCAAGGGTGGCGAGGACGGCTTCGGCGAGCCGCTGGCCTGGGGCACCCTCGGCGGTGGCCTGCTGGTGATGGTCGCTTTCATCCTCTACGAGCGCCGGATCAGCTTCCCGTCGCTGGACGTCCGGCTCTTCTCGAACCGTCAGTTCTCCGCCTCGACCGGCATCATCGGCCTGGTCTTCTTCGCGGCGATGGGCTCGATGTTCTTCGGCGCCTTCTACCTGCAGATGGTCCGCGGGTACGGCCCGCTGATGTCCGGCGCGCTGTTCGTGCCGTTCGCGCTCGGTCAGATGGTCTTCGCGCCGCTGAGCTCGAACATGGTCAAGAAGTTCGGCCCGAAGGCGGTCAGCACGGTCGGCCTGATCCTGGTCGCCGGCGCGCTCGCCACCTGGGTGTTCATCGGCACCGACACCCCGATCTGGGTGGTCGCCCTGACGTTCTTCGTGCAGGGCGTCGGCATGGCCAACGTGATGCCGCCGGCCACCGAGGCGATCATGTCGGCGCTGCCCCGGGAGAAGGCCGGTGTCGGCTCCGCGGTCAGCAACACGATCCGTCAGCTGGGCGGCGCGCTCGGCGTCGCGGTTCTCGGCGCGGTCGTCTCCTCGGTCTACCGGGAGAACCTGACGGCACCCGCCGGTCTGCCGGACGCGGTCGCCGACCAGGCCCGCGAGTCGATCGCCGGCGCGTACGCGGTCGCCGGTCAGGCCGGACAGGCCGCACCCGCACTGCTGACCGGCGCAAATGACGCGTTCGTCACGGCGATGCACTACGCGTCCGCCGGTTCGACCGTCTTCGCCCTGCTCGGCGCGCTCGTCGCGGTGCTCTTCCTGCCGGGCAAGCGTCCCTCGTCCGCCCCCGCGCCCGCCGCGGTGGAGGACGCCGCGCTGGTCGACGCGTAAACCTCTCGGTAACAATGAACGCCATGAGCACCAGCACCGATGCCGGCCAGGAGCGCAAGGCTCCTGGCCGGCCCCGCAACGCCCAGGCCGACGAGGCCATCCTCGAAGCGGTGCTGGAGCTGCTGAACGAGGGTCAGAGCGCCGCCGCCGTCTCGATCGAGGCGGTGGCGGCGCGGGCCGGCGTCGGCAAGGCCACGATCTACCGCCGCTGGCCGAACAAGGAGGCGCTGCTCGCCGACGCGGTCCGCGCCATGAAGGGCCCGCTGCCGGAGCTGGCCGGCGTCTCGGTCCGCGAGGACCTGATCGCGCTGATCCAGGCGAACCGCACACCGCACGCGAAGCGGTACGGCAACGTCACCGCCTGCCTGCTCCCCGAGATCATCAAGGACGAGGCGCTCGGCCGGATGCACCGGGCGGTCATCGAGCCGCGCCGCGAGGTGATGCGTGAGGTGCTGCGTCGCGGCATCGCGACCGGTGAGCTGCGCGCCGACCTCGACGTCGAGCTCACCCAGCTGATGCTCTCCGGCCCGTCGATGGTCCAGTCGATGCTGCGCCTGCAGGACCTGGTGCCGGACGAGAACTTCGCCGAGAAGATCGTCGACGCGGTCCTGCGCGGCGCGTCAGCCTGACGACGGTGGTCGCGAGTCCGCTCACCGCGATCGCGACCACCCAGGCCACGGCGAACCCGATCAGCGGCCGGTCGGCGAAGGCCACCCCGCCGAGATAACCGAGCAACACCGCCTGCGCGGCCCAGATCGCCGCGCCGGCGGTGGTGAAAGCGGTGAAGGCGCGGCGAGGGAATCGGGTCGCGCCGGCGGTGAACGCGGTCGCCGAGCGCACCCCGGGCACGTACCGTCCGAGAACGATCAGTGTTCCGCCGTGCCGGCGCATCACCGCGAGCACCCAGTCGTGCAGGGCCGTGCCCCGGGCGCCGCGCCGCAGCCGGCCGGTCACCGCGGGACCGCTGCGCCACCCCGCCAGGTACGCGAGATGGTCGCCCGCGCACACCCCGGCGGTCGCCGCGAGGATCACCGCGACCGGCACCGCCTCGCCGTGCGCCGCGGCCGCCACACCCACCGCCACCACCATCGTCTCGGCCGGGATGAACGGCAGCACCACGTCGAGGAGCGTCGCGGCCAGCACCACGAGCAGCACCCAGCGGGTGTTCACCAGCAGATCGAGGTCGTGCGGCATGATCGGCAGATTCTCAGCCCCGGGCAGCGGCGGCATGACATCGGTGGATACACCCGGCATCGCTTCGTGATCGGTACCGGTGCGGTTCCCGATTCGCCAGCGAAAACCTGTTCATTTACGTTGCAATCGGTGCATGAGAGAAGACCCGTCCGAATCCGCACAGGCTAGGACCGAGGTTCGGGCGGCGCTGCACGCGTGGCGGGACAGCCTGGTCGACCTCGGCGACACCAACCGGCTCATCAATTTCCCGACCGACCATCCGGACCTCGTCGAGGTGGTCGGCCCGGAGCCCGAGGCGGTGGTGAGCACCCTGCATCGGGGTGCCGAGTGCGCGCTCGTCGGCACCGGCGCCGATCCGCAGCGGAACGCGACGTCCGAGGACGTTCTGCGTACCGAAATGCCCGACCTGGCGCTGGACGCCGCGCTGCGGCGGATGTTGAAGAAGTCCCGGCAGGAGTATCTGGACCGGGGTGTCTCGGTGCTGCACCTGGTGCTCGGGCTGCTGCGCTGGCGTGACGAGGAGGAGAACCCGTTCGCCAGCCCGATCCTGCTGATGCCGGTGGAGCTGGTCACCGCCGGGCCCGGTGATCCGCCCCGGCTGCGGCTGCGCGACGACGAGACCGTGCTCAACCCGGCTCTCGCGATCCGGCTGCGCCGGCTCGGGATGGAACCACCGGTGCTGGAGCACCACGAACCGGACGTGGCCCGGATCTGGTCCGGCCTGCAGAGCACCGTCGCCCGGCGCCGCGGCTGGCACGTGGAACGCAGCGTCCTGCTCTCCTGTCTCACCTTCCACAAGGAGGCGATCTACCGGGACCTGATGGTCAACGAGGATCGGATCCTGTCGCACCCGGTGGTGCAGGCGCTCGCCTCGCCGAGCGGGCGGCAGGCCGGCACGTTCCGGTTCGCCCCGGTGCCGCCCGCGGTCGTGGACCGGGTCGCCCCGCCCGAGCACGTGCCGCTGGTGCTCGACGCCGACGCGTCGCAGCGAGCCTGCATCGCGGCCGCCGTGGCCGGGCACAGCTTCGTGATGGACGGTCCGCCCGGCACCGGCAAGTCGCAGACCATCGCCAACATGATCGGCGGCCTGCTGCACGCCGGTAAGCGGGTTCTCTTCGTCTCGGAGAAGGCGGCCGCGCTCGACGTGGTCCACCACCGGCTCGTCGAGGCCGGCCTGGACCGGTACGTCCTGGAGCTGCACGGGCACAAGGCCGGCCGCAAGGAGGTGGCGACCGCGCTGGCCGCCGCCCTCGACGACAGCCCGCCGCCGGCCGACGGCCCGGACACCGCCGACCGCCGGGGCACCCGCGAGCGGCGCGAGCAGCTCAGCGCGTACGCGGCCGCGATGAACGAGATCCGCTCGCCGCTCGGCCGCAGCCTGCACCACGTGCTCGGGGTCTGCGCCCGGCTGGAGGACGCGCCGGCCGCGCCGGTCCCGGTGATCGCGCCCGAGACGGTGACGCCGGAGTCGGTCCGCCGGGTCATGCAGGCCGTCGGCGGGCTCTCCACCGCGTGGCGGACCGTGGTGGCCCGCGACGAGCTGCCCTGGCGTGACGTGATCCAGCGGGAACCTCTCGACCCGGCGCTGTCCACGGCCGAACGCGCCCTGGCCGGGCTGACCCGGGCGGTGCTGGCCGACCGTGCCCCGGTGGAGGCGTTCGGTCTGAGCGGCACCGAGGACGCCGGCACCCTGGCCCGGCTCGCCGCGCACGCCGACCAGCGCCCGCCGCACGTGCGCGACGAGTGGCTGACCGCGGCCGCGCTGGACGACGTCCGGCACGCCGCCGAGGCGCTGGGCCGCGACCTCACCACGGTCCGGGCGGCCCGCGACGCCGCGACGAAACGGGCCGGCGCCACCTGGTCGGCGCTGCCCGACCCGGCCGGGCTGCCCGAGGTTCCCGACCTGAGCGGGCTGACCCCGCCGCCGGTCGACCTGGAGACGCTGACCGCCACCGAGGCCGACCGGCAGGCGAAGGTGTGCACCGAGGCGGCCGACAACCTGGAACGGCACCGGGCCGTCATCGACCGGCTCACCGTGAAACTGGGCCTGCCGAACGCGGTCAAGGTCGCCGACATCGGGCGGGTGGCGACCATCGCCGAGCTCGGCGGCGGCGCGCACCGGCCGGAGCCGTTCTGGTTCTCACCCGGTGTGGCCGGCACCGTCGCGGCCGGTGCCCCGGCACTGCGCCGGGCGCTGGAGAACCTGACCGCCGCGGAGATGCGGGCCCGGCCGTTCTTCACCGAGGCGATCCTGACCCAGCCGGTCGAGGAGCTGTCCGACCGGTTCACCCGGGTGCATCGCGGGTGGCGCAAGATGCTCGGGGCGTACCGGCGGGATCGGCGGATCATCGCGGCGTTCGTGCAGCCCGCGGCGGCGGTCCGGGACGCGTTGCCGCGGCTGGAGACGGCGGTGGCCTGGCAGCGGGCGCGGCAGGACCTGGCGGCGGCCGAGTCGGCGTACGGGGCCGCGCTGGGCCGGTACTGGCAGGGACCGGGCACCGACTTCACCGCGATCGACGAGGCGCTGGGCGTCGTGGAGACCGCGATGCGGGCGGCTCCTCCGGCGGCGGTGCAGGCCGTGGCCGCGTACGTCTGCGCTCCGGAACCGGACCAGGAGCTGATCCGGCTCGCCACGGCGGCCCGGGACGCGGTGCTCGCAAAGCAGCCCGGGCCCTATGCGGCGGATCGGCCGGAGCTGCTCAACGGCCCGATCGACGTGGCCGTGGCCTGGCTGCGGGCGCACGCCGGCGCGCTCGCCGCGGTGGCCGGTGTGGTGCACGCCTATGACGTGGCCACCGGGCGGGCGCTGGACTATGCCGAGGTGATGCGGCTCGGCCGGCTCCGGGAGGACGTGGCCTCGGCGGAGGCGTCGATCGCGACGAACACCGCGAGCTATGTGGACGTGTTCGGTGACGCGTACCGGGGTGGGGAGACCGACGAGGCGGCGCTGGCCGCCGCGGTCGGGTGGGCGGCCACCACGCGTGGCCTGCTCACCGGCGTGGAGCAGCCGCTCACCGCCGCCCAGGCGCGGGCGCTGCACGATCTGCGCCCGATGGCCGGCCTCGACCAGCTGGCCGAGCAGTGGGCGCAGGCCCGGCAGGCCGTGCTTGACGCGTTCGGGCCGGCCCGCCGCATCGAGCTGGCGGCCGAGCTCGGCGACCACGACCGGGCGTCGGAGTTCCTGCGCCGGATCCGCGGTGACGCGGACGGCCAGGAGGAGTGGTTCGCCGCTCTCGACGCCCGTGCCGTGCTCAGCGGGCACGGCCTGGACGGGGTGGTGGAGTTCTGCGCCGACCGCCGGCTCGACGCCGAGCAGGTGCAGCCGACCGTGGAGCGGGCGCTCTTCCGGGCCTGGGTGGACGCGATCATCCAGGCCGACCAGCGGCTGCGCCCGTGGCGTTCCGGCGACCGGGACCGCCTGGTCGCCGAGTTCCGGGCGCTGGACGGCCGGCTGGCCGCCGCCGCGGTCAGCGACATCGCCGCGTCGGTCGGCTCGCGCCGGCCGGACGCCGACAGCCAGGCCGCCGGCCTGCTGCGCAGCGAGGCCATGAAGGCCAGCCGCCACCTGCCGGTACGCGAACTGATCGGCCAGGCCCGTGACCTGGTCCTGGGTCTGCGGCCGTGTTTCCTGATGTCCCCGCTGACGGTGAGCCAGTCGCTGCCCGCGGACATCCGGTTCGACGTGGTCATCTTCGACGAGGCGTCCCAGGTGACACCGGCCGACGCGATCAACTGTGTCTACCGGGGCGCCGCGCTGATCACCGCGGGCGACGACCGGCAGCTGCCGCCGACCTCGTTCTTCGACCGGGCGCTGGGCTCCGGCGAGGAGCCGGACTCCGAGCTGGCGGTCCTCGACTTCGAGTCGGTGCTGGAGCTGGCGAAAGGCTGCGGCGCGTTCGCCAGCCTGGGCCTGAACTGGCATTACCGCAGCCGGCACGAGGCACTGATCGCGTTCTCCAACCACGCGTTCTACCAGGGCCGGCTCAGCGTCTTCCCGAGCGCGAACACCGGCGGGCCGGACACCGGCGTGGCGTTGCTGCCGGCCGGTGGCGTGTACCGGCGCAGCACCGGCCGGGACAACCCGGTCGAGGCGGAGCGGGTGGCCGAGCGGATCGTGCACCACTTCACCACCCGGCCCGGCCTGTCGCTGGGGGTGGTGACGTTCTCGATCGCGCAGGCCGAGGCGATCGAGCGCGCGGTCGAGGTGGTCGCGGCCGGCCGGCCGGAGCTGGAGCGGATCCTCGACGACGACCGGCTGCACGGCTTCTTCGTGAAGAGCCTGGAGGCGGTGCAGGGCGACGAGCGGGACGTGATGATCTTCTCGATCGGGTACGGCTTCGACGAGGCCGGCAAGATCAGCGCGAACTTCGGGGCGCTGAACCGGCCGAACGGCTGGCGCCGGCTCAACGTGGCGATCACCCGCGCCCGGTACCGGGTGGAGATCGTCACCTCGATCATGGCCCGGGACGTGCCGGATACCGACAACGAGGGTGTCCGGCTGCTCGCGTCCTACCTCGATTACGCCGAGCGCGGCCCGGCCGCCCTGGACGTGGCGGTGCCGGAACGCGCCGCCGAGGTGGCCGACGGGCCGTTCCAGGAGTCGGTCATCGAGACCCTGCGGTCCTGGGGTTACCCGGTGCAGGCGAACCTCGGCTGGGCCGGCGGGCGCGTCGACCTGGGCGTACGCAGGCCGGACCGGCCGGACAGCGGTTACCTGCTCGGTATCCGGTGCGACGGCGGGGCGTACGGCGGTTGCACGGCGGCACGGGACCGGGACCGGCTCAGTGAGCAGGTTCTGCTCGGGCTGGGCTGGAACCTGCACCGGATCTGGGCGATCGCCTGGTACCGGGACCGGGCCGGCGAGGAGGCCCGGCTGCGGGCCGCGCTGGAGTCCGCGGCGGGCGGCCCGCGCGCCAAGCTCACCGAGCGGCGGAACCTGATCGCCGTGCCTTCTCCGGCAAGCTCGTGAGGCCTTCGAGTTGAACGATCAGCTGTTCCGGGTCGGCACCAGGATCGATCCGGAACAGCTGCTCGGGGTGCAGCGGCGGCACCGCGACGTGCGAGATCAGCGGGTGGAACGGCCGGTGGTCCTGCTCGCCCGCCCCGAAGAGGGTCTCTTCGAGCTTCTCCCCCGGCCGCAGCCCGGTGTACCGGATCTCGACCGGGTTCGGGCCGAGCTGGGCCATCTGGCGGGCCACCTCGGCGATCCGGACCGGCTTGCCCATCTCCAGCACGAGCGCCTCGCCGTCGCGGCCGATCGCCGCGGCCTGGATCACGAGGTGCACCGCTTCCTGGGTGGTCATGAAGTACCGCGTGACGTCCGGGTGGGTGACCGTCACCGGGCCGCCGTCGGCGATCTGCGCGCTGAACGTGGTGAAGACCGACCCGCGGCTGCCGAGCACGTTGCCGAACCGGACGCTGAGGAACATGCCGGGCCGATGGCTCGCGGTCCACGCGGTGAGCCGTTCGGTGACCCGCTTCGAATAGCCGAGGACGCTGGTCGGGTCGGCGGCCTTGTCGGTCGAGATGTTGACGAAGCGTTCCACCTCGCCGGCGGCGTCGAGGACGTTGAGCGTACCCAAGATGTTGGTTTTGAGGGCTTCTGCCGGGTAGTTCTGGAGCAGTGCGAGGTGCTTGAGCGCGGCCGCGTGGAAGACCACCTCGGGGCGGCGGCGCTGGAAGATCTCCCGGATCCGTTCGGCGTCGCGCAGGTCGGCGAGGATGACGTCCGGGTCGTCGAGCCGGCCCATCGCGCTGATCGACAGCTGCACGGCCTGCAGCGCGCTCTCGTCGCGGTCCAGCATCATCAGCGCGGCCGGCTGGAAACGGTGGATCTGCCGGCACAGCTCCGAGCCGATCGACCCGCCGGCGCCGGTGACCAGGACCCGCTTGCCGGTGAGATAGCCGGCGATGGCGTGCAGGTCGGTCTCGATCTGGTGCCGGCCGAGCAGGTCGGTGACCTGCACGTCGCGGATGTCGTCGACGGCGACCGGGTGGTCGGCCAGCTCGCTCATCGACGGGACCACCTTGAACGCGGCGCCGGCCTCGGTGGTGAGGTCACGGACCGCGCGGACCAGCTCCGCCTCGGCGTTGGCCACGGCGAAGACCAGCAGGCCCGCGCCGGTGCGTTCGAGGACCGCCGGGATGTCGTCGCGGGCACCGAGCACCGGCACGCCGAGGATGTGCAGCCGCCGCTTCTGCGGGTCGTCGTCGATCAGGCCGATCGGCAGATATTGACCGTCCGGGTCGTGCAGCATCGATCGCAGCAGCAGCGAGCCGGCCTCGCCCGCGCCGAAGAGCAACACCGGCTTGGCGATCCGCCGGTCTGGGCGGCGCTGTCGCTGCCGCCGGGCCCGTTGCGCATAGCGAACCCCGAGCATGAGTACGAGCGCGACGGCTCCGCCGACGAGCGGGACCGGTGCCGGGACGGGACGGCGGGAGAAGAGCACGTCGAGCACGAGCAGCACGGCCGCGGTGGCGCCGGTGGTCAGCGCGACGGCTCGGACCTCTTCGAAGCTCGCGTACGGGAACCGCCCCCGGTACAGGTGCCGGGCGTGGCCGACCGCGAGGTGCAGGACCACGGCCAGGGCCACGGCCAGCAGGAACCCGGCGAGCCGTCGCCGGTCCGGGGCAGCGTCGTACCGGGCCACCATCGCGGCGAACAGCCCGATGACCCAGGCGGCCGCGTCCACGGCGGCCGGGATGAGCCGGCGGTGACGGAGGGTCCAGGCGCGTAGATGCAACGTCGTCCTCCCAGCAGCAAAAGGCCGGTCTCCGCGACGTTATCAGCATGTTTTTTGAAAAAAGCGGACTTTCTAGATACAGCCACTCCGGGGGGAATATCACCTTTACCGTGACAAGAAGTCACGGGGACGGGGAGGTCTGCCATGGGCCTGCGCGACTACCTCGGCGTCGCCAAGAGACATTGGTGGCTGCTGGCGGTCTGGGTCCTCGTCGCGCTCGCCGGCGCCCTGGTCGTGAACCTGCGCACCACCCCGGTGTACGCGGCCCGCGTCACCTTCTTCTTCACGGCTCCGATGGCCGCCGCCGCGGAGCTCTACCCCGCCAGCATGTTCAGTTCCGGCCGCCTCGCCACGTACGCCAAGTTGCTCACCAGCGACGAGATCTCGGCACCGCTCGCCGCCATGCCGGAGGTGGGCCTGTCCGCTACCGAGATGGCCGAGCGGATCACTTCCGAGACGATCGCCGACACGGTCCTGATGGAGGTCACGGTGGAAGACCCGTCCCGGAGACGTGCCCTGTTCGTGGCGGAGAAGCTGTCGGTGCTCTTCAAGGTCGCCGTGGAGAAGCTGGAGTGGCAGCAGGAGGGCAACGCGTCGGCGATCCGGGTCGAGGTGGTCAACGGCCCGCACCTGGACGCCGACCCGGTCGCGCCGCAGCCGCTGAACAACTTCGCGCTCGCCATGATGGGCGGCCTGATCATGGGCGCCGGCTCCGCCGTGGTCCGCGAGATCGCGGACAGCACGATCCGCAGCGCGGATGCCTTGCGTACGCTCGCCAGCACCCCGGTCCTGGCCCGGATCCCGCTCGACGGCCGGGTCCCGATGCGGGCCGGCCCGTTCGTCTCGGCGAAGGACTCACCGCGCACCGAGGCGCTGCGCCAGGTTCGTACCCTGCTCCAGTCGGCCGCCGCCGAGCAGTCGCTGAAGACCCTCGCGGTGACCAGCGCGGTTCCGGGCGAGGGCCGGTCGGCGACCGCGTGCAGCCTCGCCCTGCTCTTCGCCGAGACCGGGCAGCGGGTCCTGGTCGTCGACGCCGAGCTGCGCCGGCCCCGGCTGGCCCGGTTCCTCGGCCAGGAGAGCTCGATCGGGCTGAGCACCGTGCTGGCCGGCGGTGCCAGCGTCGACCAGGTCATCCAGCCGTGGGGCGCCGGGCTCTGGCTGCTCGCCGGTGGCCAGTGCCCGCCGAACCCGAGCGAGCTGCTCAGCTCACCGCGGATGACCGAGGTGGTCGACGAGGTACGCCGCCGCTTCGACGTAGTGATCTTCGATTGCCCGCCCCTGCTCCCAGTGACCGACGGCGAGGTGCTGGCCGCCCGTGCCGACGGCACGCTGCTCGTGGTCCGGTACGCGAAGACCACCGGCGCGCAGGTCACCGGCGCGGTCCGGGCTCTGCACGGGGTGAACGCCACCCTGCTCGGCTGCGTCCTGAACATGGTGCCGCTCAAGGGCCCGGACGCGTTCCCCAGCTTCGACCAGTACACCGCCGGCACCGCACCGAAGCGCAGGCGCCGCCGCCGGGCGAACCCGTGGGCCCGCGAGTCTCTGGGGGTGGCGGCATGAGCAAGCCCGGAGCACCCGGCAGTTTCAGCACCGAGGCCGAGCGCCAGGTCCCGGGCCGGATCGCGGAGATCTTCTCCAGCAGCCCGGACGAGCTGCCGGTCCGGCTCGCGAACATGGCCCGGTACGCCCGCCGCGCCCAGGTCACCCGCTTCGCCGCCCTCTACGAACTGTTCAAGCTGGCACTGCCGGTGAAGGGCTCGATCGTCGAGTGCGGTGTCTTCCGCGGCGCGTCGTTCATGACGTTCGCCCAGCTCAGCGCGGCCCTGGAGCCGACCAACCTGACCCGGCGGATCTACGGGTTCGACTCGTTCGGCGGCTTTCCCTCGGTCGCCGAGCAGGACCGGCCGCAGACCACCGAGGTCCGCGCCGGTGACCTCGCGTCGGACAGCTATGACGAGCTGAACCGGCTGCTGGAGGTCTACGACACCGACCGGTTCCTCGGCCACCTGCCGAAGGCCCGGCTGATCCGCGGCGACGTCACCACGACGATCCCGGCGTTCGTGGCCGAGAACCCGCACCTGGTGATCAGCCTGCTCTTCCTCGACCTGGACCTGTACGAACCGACCCGGGTGGCGCTGCAGCAGTTGCTGCCCCGGATGCCGCGTGGGGCCGTGCTCGCCTTCGACGAGCTGGACAATCCGCTCTGGCCCGGCGAGACGGCGGCGGTGCTCGACGAGATCGGCCTGAACCACCTGGAGCTGCGGCGCTTCGACTTCGACCCGTACATCGGATACGCGGTGCTGCGATGAGCTCTCTGTCCCTGGCGCAGGCCGTCCGCACCGACGTGCTCCGGATGACCAGTATCGGCCGCAGCTCGCACGTCGGCTCCGCGCTGTCCTGCGCCGACATCCTGGCCGTGCTCTACGCCGGTGTCCTGGAGGTCCACCCGGAGAACCCGGACTGGCCGGACCGGGACCGCGTGATCATGAGCAAGGGCCACGCCGGCGCCGCCCTGTACGCGGTCCTCGCCGAGAGCGGCTTCTTCGACCCGGCCGTGCTGCACCGGCACTACCAGAACGGCTCGTACCTGTCCGGGCACGTCAGCCACGTCGGCATCCCGGGTGTCGAGTTCTCCACCGGCTCGCTCGGCCACGGGCTCCCGGTCGGCGCCGGGCTGGCCTGGCGTGCCCGGCAGACCGGCCGGTCCTGGCGGACGTATGTGCTGCTCGGCGACGGTGAGTGCGACGAGGGCAGCATCTGGGAGGCGGCGATGTTCGCCGGCCAC
Source organism: Actinoplanes lutulentus (assembly GCF_003259845.1). GTDB lineage: Bacteria > Actinomycetota > Actinomycetes > Mycobacteriales > Micromonosporaceae > Actinoplanes > Actinoplanes lutulentus. The sequence goes on along the minus strand of NZ_QLMJ01000002.1, from coordinate 258,566 downwards.
CACGAGCTGGCGAACCTGGTCGCGATCGTCGACTACAACCGGATGCAGTCGCTCGGCACCACCGAGGAGACGCTGCGCCTGGAGCCGTTCGCGGAGAAGTGGCGGGCGTTCGGCTGGGACGTCGCCGAGGTGGACGGGCACGACCACGGCCAGCTGGACATCGCACTGCGGGTGCCGCGCAGCGCCCGCCGGGCCCGGCCGCGCTGCGTGCTCGCGCACACCGTCAAGGGCAAGGGCGTCTCCTTCATGGAGGACCAGGTGCTCTGGCACTACCGGCCGCCGTCACCCGACGAGCTCGAACGAGCCCTGGCCGAAATCGGAGTCACCACCGGATGAGGAACCGTTTCTTCACCGGGCTGCTGACCGCCGCGCTGGTCGACCCGGACCTCGTGCTGATCACCGCCGACCTGGGTTTCGGCGCGGTCGACGACTTCGCGGCGGCCCGGCCCGGGCAGTTCGTGAACTGCGGTGTCGCCGAGCAGAACATGGCCGGGCTGGCCGCCGGGATCGCCCTCGGTGGCGGCCGGGTGTTCACGTACTCGATCGCGAACTTCCCGACGCTGCGCTGCCTGGAGCAGATCCGCAACGACATCTGTTACCACCACGCGGACGTGACGGTGGTGGCGGTGGGTGGCGGGCTCGCGTACGGGGCGCTCGGCATGTCGCACCACGCCACCGAGGACCTGGCGATCATGCGGGCCCTGCCCGGGATGGCGGTCGCGGCGCCCGGCGACCCGGCCGAGGTGGACGCGGTCCTGGACGATCTGCTGACCATCGGCGGTCCCGCGTACCTGAGGCTGGGAAAAACCGGTGAACGGACCGTGCACACCGCCGGGGTGTCCGCGCCGCGAGGCGCATCGATCTTTGTAAGAGACCACGATCAGAAAACCGTGCTTCTCTGCTCCACCGGCGCGATCCTCGACGAGGTCAGCGTGGCGGCGGACGAGCTCGGCGCGGACGTGCGGTCCTTCCCCTGGCTGGACCCGTTCGACGCGGCCGCGATCCGCGAGGCGGCGGCCACCTACCGGCTGATCGTCACGGTCGAGGAGCACTCCATCGTCGGCGGCCTGGGCAGCGCGGTCGCCGAGGTGCTGGCCGAGCAGGCGGCCGGTACGCCGCTGCTCCGGATCGCGCTGCCCAACCAGTCGTCCTCGGTCGTCGGGGACCAGCAGTTCCTGCGCACCGCGTTCGAGCTCGACGCCGAGTCGATCAGCCGGCGCGTCCGCAACCACCTGGAGGCGAACCGTGGACTGGCGAGTCAGATTCGTTGACTACCCCGAGCAGTGGCGGCGGCAGCGGGCCGAGCTGCTGCCGATCATCGAGGACACCATCGCCCGGGGTGACCTCATGCTCCGGCAGCAGCTGCACGACTTCGAGGAGCACCTGGCCGCGTTCAACTCCTCACCCCGGGCGGTCGGGGTGAGCAACTGCACCGACGGGCTGCGGCTGCTCGCGCACGCACTCGACATCGGGCCGGGCGACGAGGTGGTGACCGTGGCGCACACGTTCATCGCCACGGTCTCGCCGTTCGTGCTGCGCGGTGCGAAACCGGTCTTCGTCGACATCGGCGACGACCATCTGATGGACACGTCGAAGCTGGCCGACGCGGTCACCGAACGCACCAAGGTGATCATTCCGGTGCACCTGAACGGGCGTACCGTCGACATGAACGCGGTCGGCAAAGCCGCCGCGTCGGTGGGGGCCGTGGTCCTGGAGGACGCCGCTCAGGCGCTGGGCGCGACGTTCGACGGCCGGACCGCCGGCACGTTCGGGCTGGCCAGCACCTATTCGTTCTATCCGGCGAAGATGCTCGGCGCGCTCGGTGACGCCGGCGCGGTGCTCACCGGCGACCAGGACCTGGCGGACCGGCTGCTGCGGCTGCGCGACCACGGCCGGGTGCAGAAAGCCGAGATCGACGGCTGGGGTTACAACTGCCGGCTCGACAACCTGCAGGCCGCGATCCTGGACTACCGGCTCAGCAAGCTGGCCGGGTGGATCGAGCGGCGCCGCGAGCTGGCCCGCCGGTACGACGAGCGGCTCTACGACATCGAGGCCCTGCGGATCCCGGTCGGGCCGGACGCCGACCCGCTGCGCCACGACGTCTACCAGAACTACCCGGTCACCACGGAGGAGCGCGACCGGCTCTTCGAGCATCTGCGCGCCGACGGCATCGAGACCCTGATCTCCTGGCCGATCCCGCTGCACCACCAGCGCGGCCTGGGCCTCGAACACTGGCAGCTGCCGCGTACCGAACAGCTCTGCCGGCAGGTGCTCTCGCTGCCGATGCAGGTGGAGCTGGAGAACTGGCAGGTCGACCACGTCGCGGACAGTGTCCGCCGGTTCTTCGGGGCATAGACACCATGGATCTTCCCTTTCTCAGCGTCGTCATCCCGTGCTGGAACGAGTCCCGGTTCGTGGCCGCGTTCCTCGACTCGGTGCTCGGCAACACGTACCCGGCGGACCGGATGGAGGTGCTGCTCGTCGACGGCATGAGCGCCGACGGCACCCGCGAGATCGTCCGGCAGTACGCCGTCCGTGACCCGCGCATCGTCCTGGTCGACAACCCGGGACACAGCAAGCCGGCCGCGCTGAACCTCGGCATCCGGCAGGCCAAAGGCGACGTGATCATCCGGCTCGACGTGCACGCCGAATACCCGCCGGACTACCTGGAGAGCTGCGTCCGCGGCCTGGTCGAGAACCCGCAGGCGGACAACGTCGGTGGCATCCGGATCTCCCAGGCCCGCGACGACACCCTGCTCGGGCGGGCCATCGCGCTCTCCACGACCAGCGTCTTCGGCGCCGGGAACTCGAAGTACCGGGTCGGCGTGAACGGTCCGCAGTGGGTCGACACGGTCTTCGGCGGCTGTTACCGCAAGTCCGTCTTCGACCGGATCGGCCTCTTCGACGAGCAGCTCACCCGCGCCCAGGACCGGGAGTTCAACCAGCGTCTGCGCGCGGCCGGCGGCAGCATCCTGCTGCTTCCGGACATCACCTGTACGTACTACGCGCGCAGCGACTTCCGCGAATTCGTCTCGTGGACGTTCGAGGCCGGGTACTGGCCGTTCCGCGCCAGTCGCACGGTGGGCCGGTGGATCGGCTCGTGGCGCAACGTCGTACCCATGGGATTCGTCCTGACCCTCGCGGCCGGAGCCGCGGCAGCTCCGGTGAGCCGTACGGCCCGGCGGGTGACCGGTGGTGTGCTCGCCGCCTACGGCCTGACCGCGCTGACGTTCGCGGCCCGCCTGGCCCGCAAGCACCACGACCCGGGCCTGGTGGTGGCGCTGCCGCCGGTCTTCCTCACCACCCATGTGATCTACGGGGCCGGCTCGCTCAAGGGCGCCCTCGAACGCGGACCGGAGCGATCATGAGCGTTCTCCTGCACTACTACCGTGGCCGCGTCGCGCTGCACGCGATCCTGAAGGGCCTGGGCGCCGGTCCCGGCGACGAGATCGTGATCCAGGCGTACACCTGCGCCGCGGTGGTCGAGCCGCTGCTGCGCCTCGGCGTCCGCCCGGTGTACGCCGACATCTCCCGGGACACGTTCGGCATCGACCCGGCCGGACTGTCCGCGCTGCTCACGCCACGGACCCGGGCCATCGTCGCGCAGCACACGTTCGGCATCCCGGCCCCGATGGCGGCGATCACCGAGATCGGCCGGTCCGCCGGGGTCCCGGTCGTCGAGGACTGCGCGCACATGACACCCGGGACGGTCACCCCGGGCGGCTCGGTCGCGTCCTTCTGGTCGTACGAGTGGGGCAAGCCGGTCGTGGCCGGCGTCGGTGGCACCGCGGTGGTGCACGACCCGGGCCTGGCCGCCGAGATGCGATCCCGGTACCACCGGTACACCTCGCCGCCGCCGCTGCGGGAGGCGATGATGGCGGCCGAATATCTGGCGTACCGGGTCGCGGCCGGCACCGGGATGCTGTGGCGGCTGCGCTCGCTCTACCGGCAGCTGTCCGGCCTCGGCGTGGTGACCGGCTCCTACGCCCCGGACCCGGTGAACAGCCCGGAGTACGGGTGGCGGATGAGCCGTACCGTGCGGTGGCGCCTGCCGAACCGGATCGACGCGGGCCGGATGCAGGCACACCACCGGCGCCGGGTCACCGGCCAGGATCTGCCCTACGTTCCGCACCGGATCCCGGTGATCGTCGGCGACAAGCAGCGGGTGCTGCGGGAGGCCGCGAAAGCCGGTCTCGAGGTCGGCGACTGGTTCACCACCCCGGTCCACCCGCTTGCCGGGCCCGACCTGGCCGCCGCCGGGTACACCCCCGGGAGCTGCCCGAACGCCGAATGGGCGGCCGCACACGTGGTCACCCTCCCGGTACGCCCGGAAACCCGGCACGCCGACATCCAGCATGCCGTGGCCCTGCTCTCCCGGATCGAGGCGAGTGTCGATGCCTGAACGCTTCCGGATCGTCAGCGGCCCGTTCACCGAGAAGCAGCTCGCCGCGATCGCCCGGCTGCACGCCGACGAGGTGCCCGACGGCTTCTTGTCCTCGCTGGGTGAGCCGGTGCTGCGCCTGCTCTACCGGCACGCGGCCGGCAGCCGCCTCGGCGTGGTGCTGCTCGCCGAGAGCGTGGAGACCGGGGAACCACTCGGCTACATCTGCGGCGCCACCGACACCTCCGCGCTGTTCGCCCAGTTCGTCCGGCGGCGGTGGCCGCTGGCCGTACCCAAGATCATGCCGCGACTGATGCACCCGGCCCGCGCCTTCCGGATGGTGGAGACGCTCGCCTATCCGGGATCGTCGGACGCCGGGCTGCCGCACGCCGAGATCATGAACTTCGTGGTGGTGCCGTCGATGCGCGGGTCCGCGGTGGCGACCCGGCTCTTCGAGCATCTGATGCGGTGGTTCACCGAGCGGGGTGTGCCGGCCGTGAAGGTGGTGACCGGCGAGCAGCAGCGGCGGGCGCACGGGTTCTACGAGAAGTCGGGAAGCGTGCTGCACGGGACGACAGCGATCCACCGGGGTCAGCAGAGCCGGATATATACCCATGAGTTGTCACCTACCGGTCGGCTCGCTCCGCCTGTGGGGAAGGCTCGCGGTGATGCCGTGAAGAGGGCGATGGACGTCGCCGTCGCTTCCGCCGTGCTCACCGCCACCGCGCCGGCCGGCCTCGTCGTCGCCTGGCGGATCAAGCGCGAGGACGGCGGCCCGGTCTTCTACCGGGGCACCCGCGTCGGCCGGTACGGGCAGCCGTTCGGCATGCTCAAGTTCCGCAGCATGGTGATCGACGCGGCCCGGCTCGGCGGTCCGTCCACGGCTGACGACGATCCGCGGCTCACCCGTACCGGGAAGTTCCTGCGCCGGTGGAAACTCGACGAGCTCCCGCAGATGGTCAACGTGCTGATCGGCGACATGAGCCTGGTCGGGCCGCGGCCGCAGGTGCCGTCCGACGTGCGGCGATACACGGCCGAGGAGATGCGGCTGCTCGACGTGCGGCCCGGTGTCACCGACTGGGCGTCGATCGTCTTCCACGACGAGGGTGCCATCCTCGCCGGGCATGCGGACGTGGACAAGGCGTATGACGATCTGATCCGGCCCGGGAAGATCGCGCTCGGTCTCGCGTACGTGGCGAACCGGGGCCTCGGCACCGACCTGCGCATCCTCGCGCTCACCGCGCTCGCCCTGGCCGGTTACCGCCGCACCACCGAGCTCCTCCAGCGCGACGTCCCTCTCGATCTGGCCCACGTGCGACGTTGAGGCTGCTCCGCGCGATCCCCGATGCGGTGCGACGTGACTACGCCGCCACGTTGCTCTCGCAATGGTTCGTGCTCGGCATCGGCCTGTTCCTCTTCTACGTGGTAGCACGCCGTGGTGGCGTCGCCGGCTTCGCCTACTACCAGATCGCCCGCGGCGTGGTCAGCTCGTTCCAGCCGCTCGCCATGATCGGAATGGGACAGGGCCTGCATCGCTTCCTGCCGCGGGCCAGCGTCGGGTCGGAACGGCTCGCCCTGCAGGCCTTCCTCGCCCAGGCCGGCGTCGCGATCGGGCTCACGCTCATCGGTATCGCGTTCGGTCCGCAGTTCAGCAGCCTTCTCGGCCTGCCCGGCGGCACCGGCGCGGTCGCCGCCATCATGATCATGCTGGTCGGCAACTGCCTCTGCGCGATGGCCGTCGCGGCGCTGCGCGGCACCCATCAGATCGCCCGCGCGAACACCATCGCCGCTGTCGGTTTCGGTCTCATCCCGGTCCTGGTCTTCCCGCTCGCGGATCGCGTCGACGACTTCCTGCTCCTGCAGGGCTGCGGCATGACCTTGGTCGCGGCCTGGGGAACGCTCACTGTCCGTCACCGGTCGCCGGCTCCGCCGGCCCCTGCCGGGTCACTCTCCGACCCCACCTTGCGCACCTTGATCGGGTACGGAATCAGACGGCTGCCCGGGGACATGGCCCTGCCCGCCCTGTTCACCTATCCCACCTTCGCCGTCGCCGTCGCCTTACCCGGTGGACCGGAGGCCGGATACGTCGGCTTCGCCTCCTCCGCGGTGACCCTGATCTGCTCGCTGTTCGGCACGCTGACGCCGGTCCTGCTCCCCCGCCTGAGCCGTCTCTTTCACGCTGATCCTTCGGCCGGAGGTGGTGACACCAGCCGGATGCTGGTCCGGCTCCCGATGTACGCGGCCGTGCTCGCCGCCGTCGCGGCCGGCGTGCTCTACGTCTTCGCCCCGGCGCTGGTCGCCGGTTTCCTCGGGCCCGAGTTCAGCGCCGCCGCCGAGGTGGTGCGGATCAGCGCGGTCGCGGCGATCCCGCTCGCCATGTTCTACGCGGCCCGGCCCACCCTGGACGCGCTGCTCGACCGGCCCGCGATCAGCCGCCTGCTGCTGGGCTGCTTCGTCGTCCAGGTGGTGCTGACCCACGCCGGCCAGCTGGTGCTGCCGGCGTCGACGGCCGCGGTCCTCGCCTTCTGTCTCGCTGCCACGGTGCTCGGCTTCCGTGCCGAGCGGCTGGTAGTCGTCTCTCTTCGCGGGGGCCGATCGTGACGCCGTTCTTCGCTTTTCCCGGGCGCCGGCCATGACGCCGTTCTTCGAGAACCAGCCGCCGGCCCGGCCGAAGCCCGGCGGTGTCGTGGTGCTCGCGTTCATCGCGACCCTGGCCGGCCGGTTCGTGCTGACCCGGCTCGGCCTCGACGTCCCGGTGATCAACGACGTCCGGGTCCTGCTGTACCTCACCCTGATCCTGTGCCTGATGCTGGAGGCGCACCGAATCGGCCCGGCCGGCAGGACCGCCGGCGGGTACGCCGTCCTGCCGATCTTCGGCCTGCTCGGGTACCAGATCCTCTCCGCCTCCTGGGCGCCGTCCGGCGCGATCACCGGCCCGATGATCGGCGACCTGGCCGCCACCGCGTTCCTGATCCTCGTCTACTACACGCTCGCGCACTGGGACCGTGACCACGTCACCCGGATGACCCTGCACCTGTTCCACATCGCCGCCTGGGTCTATTTCCTGGCCGCCGCATCCGGCCGTGGTCACGCCTCCAACGGCCGGTGGGCGGCTCTCGGCGGCGGCCCCAACGTCTTCGTACGCGTCATGTTCCTGGGCTGCATCACATCGCTGTACCTGTACTTCCGCAGCGGCCAGAAGCTGTACTGGCTGATGCCGATCCCGGCGTTCGTGTTCGGCGCGCTGGCCTCCGGATCCCGGGGCGGCCTGGCGGCCATCGCCATCACCGGCGTCATCGCGATCGTGGCGATCCGGCCCAAACTGCGCTGGAACCGAGTCGCGAAACCCCTCGGCTTCCTGGTGGTCCTCTCCATCATGGTGGCGCTGACCGCCGGCCCGGTGATCGCCGACTTCGTGCAGACCCGATTCGTCGACGCCACCGTCGGCCAGGGATACACCTCCGACCGCGACGTGCTGTTCGCCTGGGCGCTGCGACTGTTCTGGCAGCGCCCGCTCTTCGGCACCGGCATCAACGGCTTCCACGCCATCGCGAACCTGGGCGAAGGCGAACGGTACGTCCACAACCTCCCGCTCTCGGTCGCCGCCGAGGGCGGTTTCGTCGGCCTGACCCTGCTCGGGCTGGCGTGGTTCGGGCTGTGGCACGCGTACATCCGTACACCGCGCGCACAGCGCAGCAGCGAGGCCCGCACGTCCGCATACTGCGGCATCTTCATCGGCGCGACCTGCCTGTTCTCCGGCGACTACTTCGACGCCCGGATCATGTGGATCATGCTGGTGCTGGCCGCGGTCCACCAGGCAAGCCCACCGGACGCGGCACCGGCCGATAGGATCAGCCACCCATGGAGCCGAGCCTCAACCTGATCCGAGTCCCGGCGGGGCTGGTGACACTCTCCGACCGCCGAAGCTCCCGCCAGTGGTCGGTCGAGGTGGCGGCTTTCCAGCTGTCATCAATCCCCCTGACCGCGTCGTCATCGTTGCCGCTCGTGAACGTCTCCTGGTGGGACGCGATCCGCCTCTGCAACGAGCTGTCGGCGAGGGAAGGGCTGACACCGGCCTACCGCCTGCTCCCACCAACGCCGGACCAGCCGCCGCCGTCGTCGTCGCCTCGGTCGTCCCCGACCGGCCCGGTGATCCGCAACGCGCCACTCGCGACTGCGCTCAGGCCGGGCACTTCCAAGCCGGGCGCTTCCGAGCCGGACGCTTCCAAGCCGGACGCTCTCAGACCGGGTGCACTCGGTCCCGGCGCCCTCAGGCCCGGTGCGTTCGGGGACGGCGCCCTCGGGGACGAAGACGGGAATGGCCGGGACGGGGACGGCATAGTCTGGGACCGAAGTGCCGACGGATACCGGCTACCGACCGAAGCCGAGTGGGAACACGCCTGCCGAGCCGGCACCACCGGCCCGCGATACGGCCCTCTCGACGACATCGCCTGGCACCGTGCCAACTCCGGCGACCGCATCCACCCACCCGGCGGCAAACAACCCAACGCCTGGGGCCTGCACGACATGCTCGGCAACGCCTGGGAGTGGTGCTGGGACCGATACGACCCCGAGATCTACGGCGAATACCGCGTCCTCCGAGGCGGCGGCTGGTTCGACGAACACTGGAGCTGCCGAGCCTCAGTCCGCCGCCGAAGCCACCCCGACCTGAACCTGGACGACGTAACATTCCGCCCAGCCCGAAGCCTCCCCACCTGACCCCACCCCGCCCTGAGCCGCCCCGCCCTGAGCCCCCCGCCCCCTAATCCAGCGGGCAGGCGGCCGGGCAGGCAGGCGAGCCGTAGCTCAGAACGGTTATGAGGACGCGATGACATGTCTGAACTACGGCTCGGGCCTCGCAGCCGTAGCCCAGCCACCTTATGAGAGTCCGATGACATGCCTGAGCGACGGCTCGCCCAACCGACCCAACCGACCGGCTGGCACGACCGATCGGCAGGCACGACCGATTGGCACAGCCGGCTAGCACAGCCAGCTGGCACAACCGGCTAGCACAACCGGCTAGCAGGAGAACGGCACTCCGCCAAGGCCGATCTGTCGAGTTCGGGGAACGAATCGAACCCCAAGTCGACACGCTCCGGGCGAACACCAGCACAGGCGCCTGGCCTCAACGCCGGCAGAGAAATAGCGGCACGGCCGCGTAGCCGTCGGCACACACTGACGGCGATCCGCGTAGACCAGGGAACACGCAATCACTCCGTGCGCCCTGATCACGGCTATGGCATGGACGAGGTCACACACAACCGATCCGTGTGCCCTGGTCACCCCTCAGGCTCACCGTGGGTTCCCATCCCGGCGAGCCAAGCACCCACCGTGGGCCCCCGTCCAGGCGAGCCAAGCACCCACCGTGGGCCCCTGACACCACAGAACAACCGGCCTAGACCCCGCACCCCACAAAAGGTGCCGGATCACGGTCAGAGGCGCCGGATCACGCAGACCACCTTGCCCAGCACCACCGCGTCATCCCCAGGAATCACCTGATAAACCGGGTTCCGCGGCACCAGCTCCACCCGGCTCCCCCGCCGCCGCAACACCTTCACTGTCGCCTCGCCCTCGATCATCGCCGCCACGATGTCGCCGTTCTCCGCGACCGGCTGCTGCCGCACCACCACGACATCCCCGTCGCAGATCGCGGCGTCGATCATCGAGTCGCCCTTGACGTTCAGAGCGAAGAACGTCCCATGACCCACCATCCCGGCCGAGACCGTGAGGTGATCGTCCACGTTCTCCTCGGCGAGGATCGGCGTGCCGGCGGCGATGGCCCCGAGCACCGGAACGCTGATGGTCCGGTCCGTCGACGGGCTTCGGACGTCGACAGCCCGTGACCCGTGCGGTTCGCGGCGGAGCAGGCCGTGCCGTTCGAGGACTTTGAGGTGGTGCGTCACCGAGGAGGGCGAGACCAGACCGACCGCCGCGCCGATCTCCCGGACGGTCGGCGGGAACCCACGGTCGCGGATGGACTCGTGGATGACGGCCAGGATCCGCTCCTGCTTGGCGGTTATCGGGCGTTTCGGTCCCTCACCGCTGTCGATGCTCATGTGCCGCACCTTACCCCACGATTAGATCAGATGTACTAACCGTGACCGAAACCGCACGTTAGGGGGAAGGTCATGACCCTCGATCGAGGGCGGCCGCGGCGAGCATCACGCCGGCCAGCACCCAGATCGTGGCCGCAGCCCGGTCGGCGCCGCACACCAGACCGGCTCAGTCAAAGATCAGGCTCACCGCGGCGATCAGGTAGGAGATCCCGTCAACCAGGAACAACAGCGCCCGATCGACGCCGAGCGGCGGACCGGCCCAGGAGCTGCCGCGGCTGCGGGCTTCGTTGTGGGCAATTGCCGTGGGTACGCACGAAGCAGGCACAACACGGGGCAACGCCGCCCGTTCAACCAACCCGGAGATCTCACCGGACGAAGAGGAGGAACAACCCCGCCCACGTGCATCCGATCATGAAGATGACCATCGGCAGCTCGTCGGCGAGTGTCGCCAGCACCGGGCGGTCCGGCGACTCGGCCAGCGCCTGGTCGTGCGCGATGATGACGCCCAGCGCGTGACCGATCAGGATCAGCGCGATCTGCGCACCGGCGATCACCGCGGGCACCGGGGCGACGTCCCAGGTCATCCCGTCGGCGATCCCCCACTGCTGGACCAGCAGTAACAGTCCGCGAGGGCCCTCCACGAGCAGTAACGAAAGGTAGTGCGCCAGCGTGTAACCGACGGCGATCGGAATCAGCGAGGCGGTCACGTCGAGGCGCCCGGCTACCCAGTGGACGGCGAGGAACACCAGCCCGCAGATCGCGACCAGCGCGCCGGTGGCGTACCCGCCCGGGTGGCCCGCACGCTGCACGAACGTCGCCCAGGCCGGTGATGCCGACGCGCTGTCGAAGACCGTCGACCCCCACCAGACGGCGAGGAAGGCGCCGAGCGCTCCGGCCGAGACGCCCGAGAACGCGAAGACCCGGGGACTCAGACGTCCGGCCAGATCCGAGTAGACCTCGAAGCAGTCACCCCGGGCGAACCAGTCCTCACCGCGTACCGTCGCGCAGGCGAGCTGCGTTACCGCGTACCCAAGAATGAACGCACCGAGCGTGACCGGGTCGCCGTGATGGGGTGCGACGAGTTCGAACCAGACGAAGACCAGCAGAAACGCCGCCGCCGGCCATGCGCCGAGGCCGCTGCCGGGCGGAAGCGGGCGCAGCCCGCGACGCGGCAGGCGCAGGAGTGCGAAGAGCGTGCGCAGCGGGTTGACCGCGCGCCACACGGGTCCGAAAACGACACTGATCAGCACCAGGCCGACCCAGAGCCAGACGAAGAGCGCGTGCGCGGCCGGGTTCGTGGCGCCCGATGGGCCGAGGAACGCGTTGACCAGCACGTAGAGGGCCAGAATCAGGACCGGCCAGCGCAGCCGGGAGCTCTTTGCGGCCTCAATGCGGCGAAATGACAGGCGCGGCCGGCGCCACCAGAACGCGGCGATCAGGAACGACAGGACGACCGTGGCGGCGCCGGCCTGCAGCACGAGGTCGAGGGGGAGCGGCAGATCGGCGGAGCTGCCGACACCGTGAGCGACGATCACCGCACTTCGATCTGCAGCAGCAGCGTCTCCGGATGCGCCTCCACATCGAACAGCCCGGCACGGTCAGCGACGAACAGCACGCACGCCGGCTGCCCGGCCTGCACCGGATAGACCAGGTCATAGCCGTGCACGTGCACTTCGGTCGGCACGTCCGCGCTCACACCGAGCAACACCGGACTCCCCGTCGCCACCGACACCCGATGCGGCGCGGGCTCCGCGCGCCCCTCACGCAGAGCGACATTCAGGGGTACGGCATCAGGCGCGGCTGATCCACACGTCGACGGAACCGCCTCGACCGGCGTGGCCCGGGTGCAGCCGCCGAGCACCAGGATCCCGACGAGCAGCAGGGCCGTGGGCTGGCGTGCGAGCGTACGCAAAACGCCTGATCCCGCGACCGCGACCCCCGCGCCGAGGCTGAGCGCGAGAACGACGAGGATCCGTTCGACGATGGCGGGCCCGGCGAACGGCAGGACCGCCCGGTGGAACGAGGTCACGTCCGGCAGGACGAACACCGCGGTCAGAGCCGCGCCGCCGCAGACCGCGAGAACACCGGCGGGCCGGCCGCGGAACGCGGTCACCGCGCCACCGATGATCAGCGGCCAGGCGAGCAGGTTGATCCCGGCGGCACTGAGGAACGTCCCGGCCGGCGGCGCCGACTCGACGGCAAGCGTGGAACCGGCTACGTGCGCGATCGACGCGCCGGCGGCGACCAGCCCGGCCGAACAGAGCAGCACATCCCCCCTGGTCAACCGGCGTGCCGCAAGGATGACGGCGGCCGCGACGAGGACCGCCGACACCCACCAGACCAGCGGGATCGGCGGCTGTTCGCCGGTGAGCACGCCGCTGACCAGGACAGTCGTCCCGCCGACGTCCAGGGGCATCGTCCAGTCAACGCTCTGACCCGCGGCGATCCGGCGGCCGTCCGGCGTGACCCGGGTGTCGATCCAGGTCACGTCCTTCCCCGGGGCGATGGCCGCCGGAACCGCCGGTCCGCCTCCGGCACCGGGTACGACGGACGAGCCGGTGCCGTTGACCAGCCGGATCCGCGCGCCGTTCTCGATCGTTGCGACGCGCAGTCCCGGAACCGCGGGCGTCACCGCGACGACCCGGCTCCGGGAGTCGGTCGCGGTCAGCCCGCCGGCATGGGCGTACGCCGGAGCCGGCGCCGCCAGCAGGGCGATCGCGAACACAACAAAGGCGAGAAGCGCTTTCACTCGGCTTGCAGGTACTGCACGCTCCGCGCGACCAGCACGGTGGCCGCCCCGGTGAGCGCGGTGTAGAGCAGCAGCCCGCTGACGATGTGGATGTTGAACCCGACGCTACCCTCTTCGATCTTGCCGACGATCAGGACGGAACCCCAGGCGAGCGGCGGTGCGAGCAGGCCCAGCAGGATCCACCGTGCGTTGACCGGCAGGCGGACGAAACGGTTCGCGATGCGGAAGCCCGCCTCCAGCACCACCGCGGCGGCGGCGAGGGTGAGCGCCGGCCACCACGCGTCCTCCGAGTCGAACATGAGGTGCATCAGCAGCGCCGGGATCGCGATCAGCGCGGTCGGCAGCCCGAGCGGCAGCGCCCACCGGCGTCCGATGACGATCAGCGGGAGCAGCAGCAGGACCGTGCTGAACAGGTAACCGTGCACGAGCTGCGCGTCCGGCGAGAAGATCGGGATCGGCTCGTCGCCGTTGCCCATGCCCAGGTGCCGGAAACCGATCGCGGAGGCGTGCAGCGAGTAGATGTGCACCGGCAGCACCGCGAAGAGCACCGAGATGCCGACCAGCCAGCCGCCGCCGGCGCCGAGCCTGCGGCCGGGCAGCGTGGCCTGCATCAGCGCCGGCCCCATGGCGACCAGCACCATGCCCAGGATGATGAACTCGTGGCTCGGGCTGACGAAGATCTCCATGTCCCGCTCGATGCCGAACACGTTGTGCCAGAGCGTGTCCATCCCGCCGCCGACCAGCAGCGCGGCCATGCCGGCGAGCGGCAGGCGCAGCGCGTTGGGCAGGGCGAGCAGGCTCTGGTACGTCGGAATGCTCGGCAGCCGGGACCGCATGATCCAGAGCAGGGTGAACCCGGAGGCGGCGATGCCGGAGTACAGCACACCGTGCCACGGCGTCCAGAACGTCTCCAGCTCCGGCGTCGTGGCGTGCGCGTACGCGTCGAGCTGGAGCCCGATCACGAGCCAGGCGCTGGCGACGACCAGAACCCAGCGCTCTTTCGCGGTGAACGGCACCGCCTGCTGTGCGGCTGGTGCCCGTTCCACGGACGTCGTCACGGTTACCACTCCCTAGTATCAGAACTCGGCGTCGGCACAGTACATCGCCACTGTTACATGATTCGATCGACAGCGGTTGAACGCGGGCTTGCGCTCGCCGATAAGGTGTGATCTCGTGGCGAACCTCCGCGAAACGCAGAAGTTGATGACCCGTCGGCTCCTTCTCGATCACGGTCTCGCCCTATTCCGGACCAAGGGGTACGCGGCCGCCACTGTCGACGAGATCGCCGCCAGCGCCGGGACCACCCGAACCACGTTCTACCTGCACTTTCCTTCCAAGGCGCAGCTGATGCAGGCCCTGCTCGACGAGGTCAGCGAAACCCTGACCGGCATCGACGACCCGCCGCTGGCCGAGGTGGTCGAGCGCGGCGAACGCCCGCTGATCGAGGAGTGGCTGAACCGCAAGTTCGACCAGTGGCCCCGGATCGGCCCCTATCTGACAGCCGCGTACCAGGCCGCCGGGATCGAGCCGGAGATCAACGCGGCCCTGACGAACTGGTTCGACAGCACCACCACCGCCATGCACGACGGCCTGAACCAGGCCGACCGCTTCGACGCCAACACCCGGCACGTCCGATCCATGCTCGCCTTCGGCCAGTTCGAGTACGTGGCCCGGCGCTGGTTCGAGTCAGGCTGGACCGTCGACCGCGCCATCACCCTGAGCACCATCACCGACTCCTGGTGCCACCTGCTCATCGACGACGGGCGTGCAGCGCCGCGCTGACCGACGGGACCACCCCTTTCGGCAGATAGAGCACGCACACCACCAGGACCAGCGCGTACACCGCGTACGACAGCACGCTCGGCGCGTAGTCCGGCATGCCCGGCTGGGTGCCCAAGGTGTTGAGCACCTGCACCAGGACCACGATCAGGACGGCGCCCACCACCGGGCCGGCGATCGTGCCCAGGCCGCCCACCACCGCCATCACCACGTACTCGATCGACAGCAGCACCGGGAACGACCCCGGCGCCAGATAGCCCAGGAAGAACGCGTAGACCCCGCCGGCCAGCCCCGCGAAGGCGGCCGACAGCGCGAACACAGCGAGCCGGTACCCGCCGACCGGCACCCCGCTCGCCGCGGCCGCGATCTCGCTGGTCGCGGCGGCGCGCAGGCCGCGACCAGCGCGCGACGAGACCACGTTGCGCGACACCAGCAGGGCGATTCCCAGGACCAGCAGAGCCAGGTACGCGTACCCGAGGTCATCGGTCAGCGAATAGCCGCCGATCGAGAACCGCGGGATGCCCTGCAGCCCGATCGCCCCGCCGGCCCACGAGGCCTGCGCGAGCAACGACAGCAGGATGAGCTGGACCGCCAGGGTGGCGAACGCCAGGTGGTGGCCCCGCAGCCGGAGCAGCGGGAACCCGATGAGGGCGGCGGCCGCGGCGGCCAGCACCGGCGCGAGGAGCAGTCCCAGCAGTGGCGGCGTCCCGTGCACGGCGAGCAGGCCGGCCGCATAGGCCCCGATGGCGTAGAAGGATGCCTGTCCGAGGGAGACCTGTCCCGCGTACCCCATCAGGAGGGACACGCCGACGGTGACGGCGGCAGCGAGGGTGAGCAGCACGAACGTCGCGAGATGCCGGGACGGGAGCAGCAGCGGCAGGGCGAGAGCGGCCGCGCAGCCGGCAGCCGCCTTCATGCGGCCACGGCGATCGGGGTGCGGGCCGACTGGACGATCATCACGGTGAGCATCAGCACGAGCGCGACCTCCACCTGGTAAGCGCCGCCGCCGTACCCCGCGACAAGCGTCTGCGCGACGCCGAGCAGCAGGCCACCGGCGAGGGCGACGACGGGCCGGGTCAGGCCGCCGAGGACGGCGGCGGCGAATCCGTTCACGATCAGGGCCACGTCGCTGTCGAACGTGACCTGCTGCACCGGTGTGGTGAGCACCCCGGCGAGGCCACCGAGCGCGCCGCCGAGGCCGAAAGCGATCAGTCCCATGCGGCGCACGTCGATGCCGACGATCTGTGCGGCGTAGCGGTTGGAGGCACATGCGGAGAGCGCCTTGCCCAGGTCGGTGCGGAGGAAGAACCACGACAGGCCGGCGAAGACCGGACCGGTGACGGCGAGGATCAGCAGGTAGTGCGCCTGAAGCCGGGCGCCTGCCACCTCGGCCACCCCGGGCACGCCCGGGTACGAGCGTGGCTGATCTCCCCAGATCAAAACCTCGATCGCGTACGCGAGAACGCCCAGCCCGAGCGTGACGATGAGAGACGTCCCGGGGCTGGTGCCGGGCCGGCCGATCGCGATCACGCCGACGATCAGCCCGGCGGCCGCGCCGAGCAGCACACCGCCGAGCTCGGCGACGCCGTGCGGCAGGCCGGCCGTGAGCAGGGTTCCGGTGAACATCGCGGCGAGGACCGCGAACGCGCCCTGCGCGAAGTTCACCACCCGGGTGACCCGGTAGATCGCCACCAGCCCACTGGCGACCAGCGCGAACCCGGCGCCGATGCCCAGCCCGGTGACCACGTAACCGACGAGATCGCTCACGGCGCCGCCACGTGCCCGCCGAGGTACGCGGCCGTCACCCGGGGGTCCCGGGCCAGGTCCGCCGACCGGCCGTGCACCGCGATCCGCCCGCTCTCCAGGACGTACGCCCGTTCGCACAGCTCCAGCGCGAGGCGGGCGTTCTGCTCGATGAGCAGCACGGCCAGCCCGCGCGAGGCGTGCAGATCGCGGAGATGCGCGACGAGCATCGCGACCACCATCGGCGCCAGGCCGAGGCTCAGCTCGTCGATCAGCAGCACCTCGGGCCGCGACATCAGGGCCCGGCCGATCGCGACCATCTGCTGCTGCCCGCCGGAGAGGCTGCCGGCCCGGCGTCGCCGGAGGACGGCGAGCTCCGGGAACAGCTCGTACACCGGGCCGGTGTCGCGGCCGTGGCGGCCGTTGCGCCAGCCGCCGAGTCGCAGGTTGTCGTCGACGGTCAGGTCGCCGAACATCTCCCGGCCTTCCGGGACCTGCGCGAGCCGGCCGCGTACCACGACGGTTCCACCGGCCGGTCGCAGTAGCCCGGACAGCGCTTTGACCAGGGTGGACTTGCCGGCGCCGTTGGCGCCGACGAGCGCCACCATCTCACCGGCGCCGACCCGCAGGTCGACGCCGTCGAGGGCGGTCGCGCCGGCGTACCGAACGGTCAGGCCGGTCACCTCGATGACGTCGGTCATGGGTGCGACCCTTCAGGCCGGCCGGCCGGGGCGGTTCCCAGGTACGCCGCGATCACGGCCGGGTCGGTGCGGATCGCGGCCGGCGGGCCGGAGGCGATCACCCGGCCCAGATCGAGAACGGTCACCTGGTCGGCGAGACGCATCACGAACCCGACATCGTGCTCGACCAGCAGCATCGTCAGGCCTTCCGCGCGCAGATCGCCGATCAGCGCGGCGAGGCTCTCCCGCTCCCCGGCGCGCAGGCCGGACGCGGGCTCGTCCAGCAGCAGCAGTCTCGGTCGTGCGCAGAGGGCCCGGGCCAGTTGCAGGGCACGCTGCTGCCCGAGCGGCAGCTCCTCGGCGGGCCGGTCCGCCCAGTCCGCGAGGCCGGTCCGGTCCAGGCAGGCCAGGGCCCGGGATCGGATCTCGCGCTCGTCGCGGTGGTGAGCCGGCAGCCGGAGCGCGCCGGCCAGGAAGCCGGCCCGGGTCGTGGCGTGCGCGCCGACCATCACGTTCTCGGCAGCGGTCATCCCGGTGAAGATCCGCGCGGCCTGGAAGACCACGCCGATGCCGAGCCGGGCGCGCCGGTGCGCGGGCAGCCGCCGCACCGGCCGGCCGTCCACCTCGATGCGGCCGGCGTTCGCCGCGAGCTGCCCGCCGATCAGGGCGAACAGCGTGGACTTGCCCGCGCCGTTCGGTCCGATCACGGCGCGCAGCTCGCCCGGCTCGACGGTCAGGCTCACGTCGCGGACGGCGTAGACACCGCCGAACGCGCGGGAGACCCGGTCGACGACCAGCCTCACGGGAGCCGGCCCCTTCTCACTCTCACTGGAACCGGGCCTTGGCGAACTCGGTGGGCACGAATTTCCCGCCCTCGATCGTGTTGATCGAGATGAAGTCCGTGGTGAGGCCGCTGTGGTTGGTGGGCGAATAGGTGTAAGTGCCGTTCGGGGTGGTCAGCGTCAGCGTCTCCAGAGCGTCGCGGACCTTGGCCCGGTCGGTGCCGCCGGCCTTCTCGACGGCGGCCGCGAGAAGCTTGACGCCGCTGTATCCGTCCTGGGCGAACTGCGGAGGCGGATAGCCGTACTTCTGCTGGAACGCGGTGGTCAGCTCGTCGGCGGCGGCTTTCAGGTCGCCGGCCGGCAGGTAGGAGCCGACCACGCCGATCGAGCTGGCGATGGTGACGCCGTCGGCGGCCGGACCGGCCGGGTCGAGGAAGAGCTTGCTGGCCTGCGAACCGGTCAGCACCAGCGGGATGTCCAGGTTCTGTGCGGCGTACTGCTTCGTCAGGGCGACGCCGGGCGCACCAGTCCCCCAGAACATCAGGGCCTGCGCGTCCGAGGCCCGCACATGGGTGAAGATCGCGCTGAACTCGGTGGCGGTGGTCTGGAACTCCTCGATCGGGCCGAGGGTGACGCCGTACTGCTGCGCCTTGGCCTGCAGTCCCTTGGCGCCGGCAACCGCGTAACTGCTCTTCGTGTCGAAGGCGACAGCCACTCTCGTCAGCTTGCTCGCCTGGAAGTACTGCAGGGCCGCCTCGGCGTAGGTGGCCGAGGTCGCGGGCACCACGAAGACGTACGGATGAATGGGGTTGATCTGCTCGTCGGCCGGTGTGAGCGAGAGGTAGGGGATCTCCTCGCGGTCGACGAGCGGGATGGTGGCGAGCGCGGAGTTGCTGAACGGCGACCCGATGATCGCGTCCGCGTCCTCCTTGAGCTCGTTGAACGCGAGCACCGACTGGTCGGGCAGGCTCTTGTCGTCCCGGACGGTCAGCTCGATCCGCCGGCCGCCGATGCCGCCGGCCGCGTTGATCGTGTCGACCGCCAGGGCCACCGATTTCTGGTTCTCGGTGCCCAGGGGTGAGTAGTTGCCGGTGAGCGAGACGATCTGACCGATCCGGATCGGGTCGTCGCCCGCACTGTCCGCGGCACCGCCGCAGCCGGCCAGGCAGATCGCTAGGACAAGGACGATGGCTCTTCGCACGGTGACCTCCTCAGGAGATTTCCGAGGGGTTACGAGATATCGAAGTTAGGCTTTATCTACACGGCCGTCAATATTCTGCCTAACATCTTCCTCATGCCGCCCCTTCGGCCCCAGACCCTGATGTTCATGCTGTTCGGCGACTTCGTCCTGGACCGCGGCGTCTGCGTCTTCTCCGGCAGCGTCATCGACGTGTTCGACCGGCTCGGCATCACGTCGCACGCCACCCGCTCCACGCTCGCCCGGATGGTCAACCGCGGTCTGCTGCGCCGTCAGCGGCACGGACGGCGGATGTACTTCGGACTGACCGACCGCTCCACCGCCCTGCTGCACGACGGGCGGACCCGGATCTGGCGTACCGGCGCGGTCAACGACGCGTGGGACGGCGACTGGACGCTGCTCTGCTTCTCGCTGCCCGAGTCCTGGCAGCGCCAGCGCCACGACCTGCGCTCCCAGCTGGCCTGGTCCGGGTTCGGCCCACTGCAGGGCGGCCTGTGGATCGCACCCGGATCGGTGCCGGCGCAGGACATCGTGACCGGTCTGGGCCTGTCCGCCCACGCCCGCGTGTTCCACGCGCGTGCCGGCTCGCTCACCGACATCGCCGGCATGGTCCGGGATGCGTACGACCTGACCGGGCTGGCGTCGCGTTACCAGGAGTTCCTGTCCCGCTGGGAGGACCGGCCCCCGTTCACCGATCCGCTGGCGGCCCGGCTCAGCCTGATCGCGGAGTGGCTCGACGCGATCCGCCGGGATCCGAGGCTGCCGGTCGAGCATCTGCCGGCGGACTGGCCGGCGGTGCGCGCCCAGAAACTCTTCCGCGACCTGGAGCAGCAGTACCTGGAGCCATCCCGCGAGCTGGCCACCGGCCTGCTCGACCTGCGGCCCGCCGAGATCAGCTGAACCGCCGGGCCAGGTCGCGATGGTGTGCCGCGGCGTCGGCTGCCCGGCCCGCGGACAGCGGGCTGCCGGGCATCACCCCGTAGGACTCGACCTGGTCGGCCAGCTGGGAGTGTGCGTGCTGGGCGAAACGGCGGCAGGCGAGACAGGTGACGCTCTCCGGGCGTACCGAAGTCATGGCCCGGGGCACATGCCGGCCGCAACCGGTACGCACGGTCGGCGGCAAATCGGCCGCCAGGCCGAAAGCCGAGGCGAGGATCCGCCGGGACGCGACCTGACCGCCGAGCTGGGCGTCGACGTGGATGTGCGGATCAGCGGCCATTACCCACCACCACCGGGCCGGTCGTGTCGGTCGGCAGCCGGAGCTGGTCGCTGGGGCGCTCCCAGATGCGGCTCGGGTCGTTGAGCGGGTCCACGTGCCAGAGCAGGATCGGCACTGTCGCGTCCACCAGCCGGCCCTGCTGGACCTGGGCCTGCACGCCGGTGGACAGCGTGGTCGGCTTCAGGGTGAGCTCGGTCAGCGGCACCGGCCGCGCGGGGAGCAGGGCGTCGGCCAGCAGTACCGCGTCCCAGGCCGGGATCAGGAAGTTGCCCAGGTCGTTGGGGCGGCAGGGCTGGCTCTGCAGTTTCGCCGCGGCGTCCAGGGTGCAGGCGTCGAGCAGCTGGCGGTCGCGGGCTCCGGCGGCCCGGTCCGCGCAGGCGAACGTCTCGCCGGGATGCAGGCCGAGGACGTCGCGGTTCCGGTATATCTGCTCGGTGAGCGTCGTGTACATGTCGGGGCTCAGGTCCGAGCAGCCCGGACCGCCGACGTAGTAGTCGACCGGCCAGTCGGCGTTGCTGACCGCGCGGAGCTGGTAGTTCGCCATGAAGCGGCCCACCGAGCCGTCGGCGATCACCATGTGCGGCCGGGCGTGCCCGCAGACGTCCTTGATCCGCTGGACGAAGTCGGAAAACCGGGTCCATCGATCGGCGAAGTAGAGGACCGTGTCCTGCTCGCAGGTGATCCCGTCGAGGGATGCCACGTGCCGCGCGGTGGAGCCGGAAGCGTCCTTCACGGCCGACAGCAGGTCGTTGACCAGCGATGTCGTGTAGAGGTCGGTCGGGTTCGGCTGCGCGTAGATGTCCATCTTGAAGCCGCCGGAGAACCGCTGGGACAGCCGGGTCACGGTGTCCTTCGCGTAGTCCAGGTTCGCCGGGGCGAGCTGGAGATAGCCGGGCCGGTCCACGAACGGTTTGCCGGGGGCGCCCAGGTCGGCGAGCAGGTTCGGTGCGATGAACGGGATACCGGCGTCGAGGATCCGGTTGATCGCCCGCTGCGTGGTGTCCCGGCTGTCGCCGCCGCCGATGACGACGAGACGTTTGCCGAGCGCTTCCTTGCGTTCCACGATCAGCGCGGCGATGTCGTCGGCGTGCCGGACGTCCTGGGTGGCGTCGGCGATCACCACGTGCACGTTCTTCAGATGAGTCTGTTTTACATAGGTCTGGGCCATCAGCAGGGCCCGCAGCTGGTCGCGCTCGGACGGGTAGTCGCGGCCGTCCGCGCACTTCGTCGCGTCGCCGGGCAGCGGATCACAGGAGAGCGCGCCCATCCACACCACGGTCAGGTCGCCGTCTTTCAGCGGCTGGTTGTTCGCCAGGATCGCCCGTTCGAGCTTCACGGTGACCGGGTCCCTGCCGAACGCGGCCGGCACGAACACACCCGGGTCGGCGGTGTCGAGCAGTCCGTAACAGCGGGAGCCGTCAGCCGTCGCCCGCAGCACGGTGATGCCGTTCGAGGTGGGCAGGGTGTAACAGCTGTGCACGACACCGGGCAGCCAGTCCGCCCTGGTCCAGCCGAGGAAGCCGAGAGTCAGCGTGAGCACCGCCAGCACGACCTGATGGGTGGCGGTCAGTGACGGCAGCTTGATCAGGGAGGTCAGCTTCTCCGACACCAGCACCGGCAGGACCACGGCGGCCACCGACACGGCCAGGGCGCGGGCCTCGGCGCTACCGCTGAACGCGCTCTCGACGAACACGGTGGCGACCGCGAACACCACGGCGGTGCCGCCGATCAGGGCGACCAGCCGCAGGTTCGCACTGAGCAGCGCGGCGACGGCGGCCAGCACGACCGCCACCAGGATCGTCCAGATCCCGACGTAACCGGTGATGCCGGCGTGCACCACCAGGATCACCAGGGCCAGAATCGCCAGCACCTGCGCCCGGGATCGGTCCGCCAGCAGCGCGGGCAGTGGGGACTCGGGATCGGCCGCCGCTGCTGCTCTGGCGAGGAACGTCCGGATCGCCGAGATCGCGTACCCGACCCCGTAGATAGCACCGATCGCAGCGACCACCAGCACGATCGAGTAGAAGCCGTCGGCTCCGGCGAAGAGCACCCGCACCACGATGATCGCGGCCAGCAGCACCGCCGCCAGGCGCAGAATCACGTTCACGGTCAGCAGCGAGCGAGGAATCCGCGGCATCGACACCTCTCAGTAGTCCACTATGAACTCAAGGTAGCCGTGCCGCGCACCCGTCAGCCGAGCTGCTCCTCCAGATGGAACACCTGCTCAAGCACGAGCATCCCTTCGTCCGGCCGCGCGTCCTGCAGGCTCGGGAAGAACTCCGCCATCGCGGCCTGCCAGCGAGCGTTGACCTCGGTCTTCGCCATCGCCTCCTGCGCCGCCGCGAAGTCGTCGGTCTCCAGGAAGCCGACGAGCAGCCCGTCCGGGCGCAGGAACAATCGGTAGTCACGCCAGCCGGTGTCAGCGAGCGCCCGCAACATGTCCGGCCACACCGCGGCATGCACCTCGCGATATGCGTCCAGCTTGGCAGGGTCAACTTGAAGGGTAAAACACACGCGACTCATGCCAGGCGATTATGCCGCGCTTTGTTGAAACGTTCCAGAGCCTTGGGTACGCGCAAACGACGCGAGTCTCGTCAACAGCTGTTGCCGAGCGGGGTTCGTCGCCTGCACTCGTCAACACATCAACTCAACAGGTCTCGTCAACACATCCCGTCAGGTGCAGTGGTCAACACGTCAACTCAACAGGTGTCGTCAGCACGTCGAGTGGAACAGACCGCCGACCGGTTCGGTACCGGCCAGTTCGTTGTAGATACGAACGGCCGCGGTGGTCTCCGCCTCATGCACGACGACGTCCCGGTCACGCAACACCTGAAGGGTGGCGGCATCCACCCTCAACCGGTTCTCCATGCCACGGGACAGCACGACGACGGTCGCGCCATGGTCAAGGAGCTCCTCGACGTCAGCCGGTTGAATACCCGGGTCGTGCTCGGTACCGGTCTCCCGCCAGTCCCACGGGCGGCCACCTCCGGGATAGAGCTTGAAGTCCTTGCCCGGCGACAGCCCCTCGACCTCCATCCGGCCCCAGGAGATCGACTCGATTCTCGGCGAATCAACGCTCATGAGTCTGAGGCTATATTGTTCGCATGCGAAATACTGAGGTCCGGGTCGGGCAGATCGTGGGAACTCTGCGCGAGCCTGATGACGAGCCCACGGCCGCGCTGGTCATCCACTCCGCGACCGCGACGCCCGAGCGGTTCTACACGAACTTCGCGACCTACCTCGCCGACAACGGCATCGCCACAGTGACGTACGACTACCGCGGCACCGGCCGCTCCGGCTCACCGCGCGCCAACCGCGGCCTCGGCATGCGCGACTGGATCGAGTACGACGTCCCGGCCGTCGCCGACTGGACCGCCGCGCGCTTCCCCGGCCTGCCGCGGCTCGCCATCGGCCACAGCATCGGCGGGCACGCCCTCGCTCTCGGCAACGGCACCGCCGGCCTGTCCGGCATCGTCCTGCTCGCCTCACACGCCGCGTCCGCCGCCGCGATCCCCGACCCGGCCGAACGCCGCCGGGTCCGGCTCCTGCTGCACGTGCTCGGCCCCGCCCTGGCCGTCGTCCTCGGTTATGTGCCGGCCCGCCGCCTCGGCCTGGGCGAGGACATCCCCGCGGCCGCGATGAGACAGTGGGGTCAGTGGGCCCGCATGGACAACTACTTCTTCGACGACCCGGCCATGAACGCCGCGGACAGGGCCGCGACGGTGACCCCACCGGTCCTGGCGGTCGGCTTCACCGACGACAAGTGGGCCATTCCGTCGCGGATCGACCTGCTGACCAGCTATCTCACGGCTACTCAGGTGGAACGGCGCACGTACACCCCGTCCGACGGTGGAGTAACCGCCATCGGCCACCACGGCTTCCTGCGCCGCGGCGTACAGGACACCCTCTGGCCGGAGCTGCTCACCTGGCTCCAGAAGCAGATCCGATGAGCACGCCGAGGCTGGTCTTCGAGATGATGACCGCCGAGCGAGCCGTACGCCGCTGGATCGACGGCCGCTCCGGCGGCACCGGCATCGGCGCGGCCGGAGCCGGCGTCCTGTTCTACCTGGCGACCAACGACAACGCGCTGGTAGGCGACGTGACGGCGGCCCTGTGCGCCTCGGCGTCAGGAATGAGCGGCCTGATCACCCGCCTGGAAAAATCCGGATTCATCGTGAAGTCCCCGGATGGGTCCGATGCCCGCGCGGTCCGCCTGACCCTGACCCCGCAAGGCCGGCAGGCGGCGACAACAGCCCGCACGGTGGTCCACGACCTGAACAACCACCTGACAGCCGGCTTCACCCCCACCGAACTGGCCGTCGTAGCCCGCTGGCTCTCCCAAGCCTCCACCCTGACCCCCCACCCCCGCCCCGAGAGCCCCAGCGTGTCGAGTTAAGGCGCACAGCGCACCCAAACTCGACACACGGGCGTCGAACCCACCCCGCGTGTCGAGTTAAGGCGCGATCCGCACCCAAACTCCACACGCTCGTCCCCGGCCGACCCCTTCGTGTCGACTACTGGCGCGGAGAGCACCTGAACTCGACACGCTGGCGTCGAACCCACCTCCTTGACCCCAGCTGGCTGTCGCTTACGGCTGCCAGCTGTACGGCGTGGCGACCCTGCGCGACAGCCGGCCTCTAACGGCTGTCGCGCAGGGCTGCCGGCTGTACGCCGTGGCGACCGCTGCGTACAGCCGGATCTGGTTGCCCGCGGCCGGCTTGCGCTTGTGGTCGCGATTCCGGGCTCCGCACGACCACAAGGACAAGCCAGCCCCCCGCTCGCGCCATAAGGACAAGCTGCCCCCGCTCGCGCCACGAGGACAAGCTGCCCCCGCTCGCGCCACGAGGACAGGCGGCCCCGCTCGCGTCACAAGACGAGCCCGCGGGCGGTGGGGGTGGGTTTGGGAGTGATGTTGGCCCGTACTAAATGAATGTGACTTCCTTTGAGAGCCCGGGCATACCAGTGTGGTCGTGGGTGCCCTATGCGGAGGAGTTGAGCATGCGTCATCGTGTGGTAGTCGTTGGGGCTGGGTTCGGGGGGTTGTTCGCCATCAAGGCGCTGCGCCGGGCGGATGTGGAGATCACCCTGATCAACGGGACGGCATACCACCTCTTCCAGCCGCTGCTGTACCAGGTGGCGACGGGCATCCTGTCTGAGGGTGAGGTGGCGCCGCCTATTCGTGAGGTGCTCAAGAGGCAGAAGAACGTCGATGTGCGGCTCGGGTGGGTCAACGATGTCGACGTCGAGAACAAGATTGTGTCGGTCAATGGGCCGGGGATCGACTACACCGTCGAGTACGACACGCTGATCGTGGCGGCCGGCGCCTCGCAGTCGTATTTCGGCAATGACGAGTTCGCTGAGTACGCGCCCGGCATGAAAAGCATCGACGACGCGCTGGAACTGCGTGCCCGGATCTTCGGGGCGTTCGAGGTGGCCGACCTGCAGACCGAGGAGGCGGACAAGGAGCGCTGGCTCACGTTCGTCATCGTCGGGGCCGGGCCGACCGGGACCGAGATGGCCGGGCAGATCGCCGAGCTGGCGCACCGGACGCTGCCGGAGCAGTACCGGCACATCGACACCCGCAAGTCGCGGATTCTGCTGGTGGACGCGGTCGGCGCGGTGCTGAACACGTTCGGCGACCACCTGTCCGAGCGCGCCAAGCAGCAGCTGGAGAAGCTCGGCGTCGAGGTACGCCTGAACACCAAGGTCGTCGGCGTGGACACCACTGGCATCGAGGTGGAGACCGAGAACGGCCGGGAGCGGATCCCGACGATGACGAAGGTCTGGGCGGCCGGGGTGTCCGCGCCGACCATCGCCACGAAGCTGGCCGAGGCGACCGGGGCGAAGACCGACCGGGCCGGCCGGGTGTTCGTCGAGAAGGACACCAGCCTGCCGGGGCACCCGGAGATCTTCGTGCTCGGCGACATGATGAACCTGGCCGGCGAGGACGGCCGGCCGCTGCCCGGTGTGGCGCAGGTCGCGATCCAGAGCGGGCGGCACGCCGCCGACCAGATCAAGCGGCGACTGGAGGGCAAACCGGACAAGCAGCCGTTCAAGTACTTCGACAAGGGCAGCCTCGCGACGATCTCCCGGTTCTCGGCGGTCGCCAGCATCGGCAAGGTGCACCTGAGCGGCTTCCCCGCCTGGGTGGTGTGGGTCGCGGTGCACCTTTTCTACCTGGTCGGATTCAAGAACCGGGTGACCGCGGTGCTGCACTGGGCGGTCAGCTTCCTGGGCCGGGGAAGGTCGGAACGAGTGGCCACCCAGCAGCAGGCGTTCGCCCGAAGGGCACTCCGTTTGTACGGTGACCCCTTCAAGCGAGAGGCCGAGGAAACCAGGTGAGGCGGCAGTCGCCCGCCGGCGCCAGGTAGCGTGTACCGGCCCCCAGCAATCTTGAGGAAGGTTTCATCAGTGGTTCCGGTGACGTCGTCGGTCCAGCAGCCCGTTGTCATCCCGCGGGCGCGGGCGGTGGCCCCGGTGTTCCACGAGCTGACCCTTTTTCACGGGAGCATGGGGGCCGGCAAGTCCACGCTGGCGCTGCAGAACGCGTACAACCGGCGGCAGGCCGGGCGGCCCGGTGTGCTGCTGACCAGCATGGATCGGGCCGGCAGCGGGGTGCTGTCGTCGCGGCTCGGCGTGATGGCCGACGCGATCGAGGTGAACGGCGAGACCGGCCTGGTCACGCTGATCCAGGAGCAGGTGCCGGCCGGCGGGTTCGTGATCGTCGACGAGGCCCAGTTCCTGCGGCCCGAGCAGGTCGAGCAGCTGGCCCTCGCGGTCGACGACCTGCACGTCGACGTCGACTGCTACGCGATCTCGACGGACTTCATGTCGCGGCTGTTCCCGGGTTCGCAACGGCTGCTGGAGCTCGCCGACCGGATCGTGTCGCTGCAGGTCGAGGTGACGTGCTGGTGCGGCCGGCCGGGCCGGCAGAACGCGCGGATCGAGGACGGCCGGGTCGCCCGGTCGGGCGCCCAGGTGGCGGTCGGTGACATCGACGAGGCGGCCGAGGTGACGTACCGGGTGCTGTGCCGCCGGCACTGGCGCAACGGGAACGCAGGCCCTGCCCAATAGAAAAACTCAGGGGTAGATCTGCCAGGCCCGCAGGTCGCCCTGCGGGTCGAACAGATAGCCGCCGTCGCCGTAACCGTGGTTGGCCGGGTCGACGTTCGTGAAGATCGGCTGGGTCAGGCCCCAGTAGTAGTCGGTCGCCGTGTTGCGCCCCGAGCCCACGTGCACGGTCAGCGACCCGCCTGCCGCGACCACCGCGCCTTTCGGCACGACATAGCGACGGTACGCGGAATCGCGCACCCACCAGCCCGCCAGGCTGACGGCCGACGAGGACGGGTTGTGCACCCGGATCCACTCGCCGTTGAGATTGCCGGCGTCGGAACCGGGCGGGTCGTAACTCACCGAGAGCGTCAGCCCGGCGTTCTGAGCGGGGCCGGAACCACAGCTGTCGGTGTCGTAGAGCCCCCGATGCGCGGCCGCCGCCGCCTTGGCCGCGGCGAGATAGCGCTGGTCCCAGGTCCATTCGCCGGAGAACGGCAGCCACAGCGCGAGTCCACGGCTCACCAGGTCCAGGCCGATGTCCTGCCACTTGCCGTCGATCTTCACGGCCACCGAGCGGAGCGCGCGGTCGCCGCTCTTGCTGGACGCGTTCAGGGCGGTCAGGCGTACCTTTGCTCCCCCGGCCTTGACCAGCTGCTCGGCGCGCGCGGTAGCGGCCAGAGCGTGGCACTCCCCACGCCGTTTCGACGGGGTAGGTGAGTACTTCGACTGCTCCATCGCCTGAATACCGATGATCCGGATCGACTTGAGCTCGCTGGTGCCGTCGCCGTGCACGTCGACGCGGGGTGTGTCCCCGTCGGCGACCCAGCCGACCGTTCCGGTCTCGGTCACGGCCGCGTGGGCGGGACTCGCGACACCAAGGGTGGCGACGACGGCAAGTGCGAGCAGAGGACGAAGCACACGAGAAGTATCGGCCGGACTTTTAACCAGTTGAGAAATTCAGATCGTTAGCTAGGCTAAACATCGTGATCTCCCCGCCACGCCGGGCCCCCAAGGCCGGCATCCACCCTGACAAGGGCAAGAGCTGGTTACGGCGGGCCTGGCCGCTGGTCCGGGCGCATCGCGCGCTGCTGATCACGTCTCTGGTGCTCTCCTTCATCGGCCTGATCGTCCAGGTGCAGATCCCCGACCTGGTCCGGGTCGGCATCGACAAGGCGCTGATCGACCGCACCGAGGACCTGACCCGCTATGTCTGGCTCATCGCGGCGCTCGCGGTCGCCCAGGGTGTCATCAACTTCCTGGCCAGGCTCTATCTCTTGCGTACGGCCTACGAGCTGGAGTACGACCTCAGGAACATCGTCTTCGGCCACCTGATGCGGATGTCGTACGGCTTCTACGACCGGGTCCAGTCCGGTGAGCTGATGTCCCGGGCCACCAGCGACATCCGGGCCGTGCAGATGTACCTGGCGTTCGGCCCGTCGATCCTGGTCCAGTGCACGATCGCCGTGATCGCGTTCGCCCTGATGCTGTCGATCAACGCGCCGCTGGCCGTGGTGGCGATGGCGGCCATGCCGGTGATCGGGTTTCTCGGCGTACGGATGCGCAAGGCGATCTTCCCGATCTCCTGGCTGATCCAGGCCCGGCTGGCCGGGGTGGCGACCGTGGTCGACGAGAACATCCAGGGTGTCCGGATCGTCAAGGCGTTCGCGGCCGAGCAGCGGCAGATCAACGGGCTCACCGAGGCGGCGGACGGGGTGCGGTGGGCGTACACCACTGACGCGCGGATCCGCAGCCGGTGGATGCCGGTGATGGACAACCTGTCGCGGGTCGGGCTCGCGCTGGTACTGCTGGTCGGCGGGCTCATGGTGATCGACGGGAACGCGACGGTCGGCACGATCGTGGCGTTCAACTCGTACGTGCTGATGCTGATGCCACCGTTCCGGATGCTCGGGATGATCATCATGATGGGCCAGCGGGCGGCGGCGTCGGCGCAGCGGATCTACGACATTTTGGATACGCCGACCGATATTCAGGAACACGACTCGACGGAAGCACCGCACCCTCGGGGCGATCTCCGATTCGCCGGCGTCCGGTTCGCGTACCCAGATGGGACCTTGGCGCTCGACGGCCTGGACCTGCGCATCTCGCCTGGTGAAACGGTGGCGCTGGTAGGCGCCACCGGCGCCGGGAAATCGACGATCGGGCGACTCGCGGCCAGGTTCTACGACGTGAGCGACGGGCGGGTGCTGCTCGACGGGCAGGACGTCCGTGACTATCGGCTCGCGACGCTGCGGGACCGGGTCGGGATCGTGCCGGACGAGCCGTTCCTGTTCTCGGTGTCGCTGCACGAGAACATCGCGTTCGGCCGGCCCGGCGCGAGCCGCGACGAGGTGGAGGCGGCGGCGCGCGCGGCGGGCGCCGACGGGTTCATCCGGGAGCTGCCCGAGGGGTACGACGCGGTGGTCGGCGAACGCGGCTACACCCTGTCCGGCGGGCAGCGGCAGCGGGTGGCGATCGCGCGGGCGCTGCTGGTCAACCCGCCGGTTCTGATCCTGGACGACGCCACCAGCGCTGTGGACGTGCGGGTCGAGCACGACATCCACGAGTCGCTGCGCGCTCTGATGGAGGGGCGGACGACGATCGTGGTGGCGCATCGGCTCGCGACGATCGGGCTGGCTGATCGGGTGATCCTGATCGAGGACGGGCGGGTGGCAGCGGACGGGACGCACGTGGAGTTGCTGGCGAGCTCGGAGAAATACCGGAAAGTCCTGGCGAGTCAGGCGGTTGTCGCGTGAGCATGTTCGGCGGCGGGTTCGGCGGGCCGGGTGGAGGTCCGGGCTCGGGCGGGGTCCGGGGCATGGGCGGGACGGGTGCGCGTGGGCCGTTCACGGGTGTGCCGCCGGAGCTGGCCGTGGCGATCGCCAAGCTGGAGTCCAGCGAGCCGCCGGTGGGTCGTGAGGCCGTAGATTTCACTCAGCAGCCGGACAAGTCGGTTTTGACGCTGTGGAAGCTGCTCTCCGGCCGGCGCGGCCTGCTGATCACCGCAGCTATCGCAGTGGTCATCGAAGCGCTCCTGCTCCAGTCCGGCCCGCTCCTGGTGCAGATCGGCATTGATCACGGTATTTCGGGGAAGAACCCGGCGATCCTCATCACCGCCGCCACCGCTTTCCTCGCGTCGGTGGGACTGACCGCGCTCGCCTCCGGCGTCAGGATCCGCCAATCCGGCCGCCTTGCCGCGTACGCCATGCGGGACCTGCGAGTCCGCATCTTCTCCCATCTGCAACGCCTGAGTCTCGACTTCTACACCAAGGAGAAAGCCGGCGTCACGATGACCCGGATGACCTCCGACGTGGAGGCCCTGCAACAGCTCCTCCAGGAGGGATTCGCCCAGTTCCTGATCCACGGCCTCACGATGGTCGTGGTGACGGCGGTGCTGATCCACTACAACTGGCTGCTCGCGCTCATCACATTGCTGCTGGTGGTCCCGCCTCTGCTGCTCATCTCCCTCTGGTTCCGGCGCGCCGCCGACGTCACCTACAACCGGCAGCGCGACACCATCGCCTCCCTCTTCTCGCACCTCTCCGAGAGCCTCTACGGCGTACGCGTCATCACCGCGCACAACCAGCAGGATCGCAACGTCATCGAACATCGGGGTGTGGTCGGCGCGTACCGCGACGCCAACGACCACACCGGCCGGATCAACGCGATCTACGGCCCCGGCACCTCGGTGATCGGCCTGCTCGGCCTGGCCGCGCTGCTGCTGATCGGCGGCCGGATGGTCCTGCGCGGCACGCTCACAATCGGCGAGCTGACCGCGTTCGTGCTCTACCTCAACGCGTTCTTCCAGCCGGTCCAGCAGCTGGTCCAGCTCTACACGAACTATCAGCAGGCCCGCGCCGCGCTCGGCAAACTGCGAGGCCTGCTGGGTACGAGACCGTCAGTGCCGGAAAAGCCCCGTGCACACAAGATGCCTCCGGTCACCGGGGAGATCGAACTGCGCGGCGTCACGTTCGGTTACTTCCCGGAACGCCCGGTCCTGCGCGACGTCAGCCTGCGTATCACCGCCGGCGAGACCATCGCCTGCGTCGGACCGACCGGCGCCGGCAAGTCCACCCTCGCCAAGCTGGTATCGCGCCTTTACGACCCCGACTCCGGAACCGTCCTGATCGACGGCCACGACCTGCGCGACGTCACCCTCGAATCACTGCACCGCCAGGTCGGCGTGGTCCCGCAGGAACCGTTCCTCTTCGCCGGGACGCTGCGTGACAACATCGCCTTCGCCCGCCCGGACGTCGCCGACGAGGTGGTCGAAGCCGCCGTCGACGCCGTCGGCCTGCGTGACCTGGTCGACCGCTCCCCCGACGGCCTAAACACGATCCTGCACGAACGCGGCCAGTCCGTCTCCTCCGGCGAACGCCAGCTCATCGCCCTGGCCCGCGTCTTCGTCGCCGAACCCCGCGTCGTCGTCCTCGACGAAGCCACCTCCAGCCTGGACCTGCGCTCCGAACTCCGCGTCGAAGCCGCCATCCAGCGCCTCCTCGAAGGCCGCACCGCGATCCTCGTCGCGCACCGCCTCTCCACCGCGGTCCGCGCCGACCGCATCATCGTCGTCGACAGCGGCGGCATCATCGAATCCGGCCCGCACAGCGTTTTGCTCGCGGCCTCCGGCCGATACGCCGCCATGTTCGCCACCTGGGAATCCCACTCCCAAGAGTGACAACAGGAGCGAGCGCAGCGTCAGCTGACGCTCGGCCTGGATCACGTCGACAGGAACAGCGGCCCAAGATCGCGCAGGCCAGAGCGGGTGTGTCGACTTCGGGTTCGCTACGCCCCCAAACTCGACACACACCCCGCGGATCGCCTGCCGCGTGTCGATTCCGGGTTCGATACGCACCTCAACTCGACACACTGGGCGGGGCGCGCGTGGGATAACGCCTTCGGCCCCGCCAAACGGACCGGCCCCGGCCGCTGGCACGAGCCGGCCCCTGGCACGAGCCATAGCTCAGAGAGGTCATCGGGGCTGATGACCTCTCTGAGCTACGGCTCGCCCCGATCGGCGGCGAGATCTGCGGGGACGCAACACGCCCGGCCACAGTTCGACGTCACGCATTCCCCGGCCGGCCACGTATGCGCGGGCCCACCGTGTCGGTCGGCCGGCCACGTGCGCGCGGGCCCACCGTGTGCTCTCGACCTGCTTCTGTGTGTGCGGAGTTCGACGCGATCGCGGGAGCCCGCTCCTCGGCCGGCTTTTGGCTGACCAGCCACTCGTCCGATGGATTGCCGTACCCGGGGGTCTGCACGAGGGTGGGCAACCACGACGGACGAAGGGCGCGACCATGACCGAACCCCGCCAGATGCCCTACGGGTGGGCTCCACCGATCACGGATGGGTTCGTGCGGGCCCGGTCACTCGTCACGCCGGGGCGGCGGGTCATAGCCGGGCTGCTCGACGTCCTGCTGATGGTGGTCACGCTCGGCGCAGGCTGGCTGATCTGGGCGATGTTCACCTGGCCGGCCGGTCAGACGCCGGCGAAACGGCTGCTCGGGCACGTCGTCACCGACGGCCGGACCGGGCAGCCGCTCGGCCGGCGCCGGATGGCGGTCCGCGAGGTCTGCGTGAAACTGGCGCTGAACATCGTGACGCTGACCGCGTTCGCCTGGATCGACTGCTTCTTCATCTTCGGCGAGCAGCACCGCGCGCTGCACGACCGCATCACCAACTCCGTGGTGGTCGAGGGCCCCTGAGCCCGATCTTGTCGAGTTCGCATGCCCCGTTTCCGGGGAACTCAACAAGATCGGGCGGGGGTTCGGGTCAGCCTGCCGTCCAGAAGAGGGCTCGGGCGTACTGGGCGTACAAGCCCTTCGGGTGGGCTCGGAACAGGGGCTCGGTGCCGAACAGCACCGCGCTGCCGCCGGCCGCCGTGGTGCCGGAGACGACAGCCGCCTGGCCGGCTGCCTGGGCTGGGCCGTTCGTGCCGGCCGCGTTCGGCTGCCAGTGGCCGGCGACCAGCGGGACGGCGCCGTAGCGCTGCTCGACCGTGAAACCGGTGCCGGTGAACCAGAGCGGCGAGTAGACGAACGAGTGCGGCAGCGAGCCGGCGCCGACGACCGGGCCGGAGTTCACCACGTTCACCACGCCGTTCGCGTCGCCGCGGCCGGCCGTCGCCACCGCCGGCAGCAGCTTGGTCGCCGCGTTGAAGTTCGCCCCGGTCGCGCCGCGGGTGACCACGCCACCGCCCCGGGCCAGGAAGGCGTCGACCGTGGCCTTACCGGTGGCGTTCAAGCCCGCGTACGACAGGCCGGACGAGACGAGCAGGGTGTCTGTCTCGGCCAGTGAGGCGCCCGCGTTGAGCAGGGCCGTCGACACCGTCTGGACGGCGAAGCCCATCTCCTTCAGCGCGAACAGCTCATCCGCCGAAACCGCGCCGGCGATCACCGGCTGGTCGAAGACGTCGCCTTTCACGTCCTTCGGGGCGGCGCTGAAGCGTACCCCCAAGGATGTGGCCAACGCAGTGGCCTCGGGCCGCGCCTCGGCCGGGACCACGACGGTGGCCGCGTCCGTGCGACGCAGCTTGATCCCCTGGGTGAGCAGCTCGTTCACCGCGCGGACGTCGTTGCCGTCTTTCAGGGTGAGCTGCAGCGCGCTGCCCTTGCGGGCGTCGACCCGCCCCTCAGCGGAAGCCTCCCACACCGGCTTTGTTGCGACGCGAGGGAGAGCGTTGCGGCTGATGTCGACCGGCGCGCCCCAGAGCAGGCCGTGGCTCCAGCCGGAAATGTCGTACATCTGCGGTACGAGATCGGAGATGTCCCGGCCGGCCTCCAGCAGCACGTTGGCGAGCCCGCGCTTCGGCTGGTGCATGTCGACGAGGTAGGTGCCGGCGTCGTAACGACGGCCGTTCACCGCGAAGCCGTGCAGCGCCTTGGTGACCCGGACATCATTGTCGATGAGATGGTTGACCAGTCGCGTGGCGGCGGGAGTCCCGGCGGGGATCACGTACGCCCGCGGGAACGTCGTCGTATAGCGGTCCTCCGGGCCGAACCCGTCGACGAAACCGTCCGGGATCACCGGTGACGCCTCGCCCGCCCAGCCACGGCGGAACTGCTCGATCTGGCCGGCGAGCAGGGACGCCTTGTTCGTGTCCGCGTACGAAAGGGCTGCCTCGACCGTCGCGGCCGCGACGTCCGTGTTGATCGCCGAGCGGCGGCGGAGTTCCTCGACCGGCAGGTTGGTGTAGTTCGCGTTGTTGACGGCGAGCGGGATCTCCACGGTGTGGCCGACAGCGCCCTGGTAGATCGCGTACATCGGGGTGAAAATCGGCGGCCAGTCGTCCCAGTCACCGGGAGCATAATCCCGGAACGGGATGTCGGCGCGGGTCGTCTCGGCGTACCCGAGCTTCTGGATCGCCGCCTCCATGCCGAGCGCGTTCGGCAGCGCGTGCTTGATGTAGAGGTCGTACTCGTAGTTCTGCCCGTGCGGCGGGGTGGCCGGTTCGATCAGCGTCGTCCCGGTGTACCCGTGCTCGTCGAGCATCACGAACGGCTGCGTCCCGATCACCACGTCACGGACCGCGCGCGACTCCGGCTGCGCGTTGGTGGCGTGATCACGGTTGATGTCGAAGCCGGCACCGTTGGCCCGGGTGCCGGCGACCCGGCCGTCCGGGTTGTTCGTCACGGTCACGTAGACACGGCTCTTCTTGAGGAAACTCACCGTCGCGGCGTCGGTCGCGGTGGCGAGGCGCTCGATGACGCGCAGCGCGCCGTCGGTGCCCTCCCACTCATTACCGTGGATGTTCGCGTTGATCCAGACCGGGGTCTTGTAGCTCTTGGCCAGCGATTTGTCGCGCTTGGCCGCCCACGGGTTGTCCTCGATCAGGTTCCGCCAGTGGTCCTGCTTGGCGGCGTCCTTCGCCGACTCCGGCGCGGTCACCGTCACCAGGTACAGGTCGCGGCCTCCGGCCGACTTCCCGATCACTTCGGCGGAGACCTTGTCGGAAACGTCCTGCAGGGCGTTCAGCTTGGGCGCAATCCCATGGTACGGAATAAGCCCCAGCTTGATCGACCGATCGTCCGGGTTCTCGGGGTAGACGGTGAGCTGGTTCTGGCGTGGGTAACCTCGGCTCTTGGGCGTCCACCGGCTCTCGACGCTCGCCGCACCCAGCGTCCTGCTGAGAGCACTGAACGAGTCGAGGGCGGCGACCTCATTGCGTTCCGCGCCGTTTCCGAAGTCCCTGCTCGAGGGGGAGTCTCCGGGCGCGGCCGCAGCGGGCTCAGCGAGCAACGCCGCGGTCAGCAGCGCCGTGCCGAGTCCGGCCAGCGTTCGTGACAAGTCCACAAAGCACCTCCGTTGGGATTCCTCGCACCCTCCCTGGAATCACAACAGATGCGCAATGATCTATGCAGGTGAATTCTGTTTTTTACTTGTTCCCGCGGTCCTGCCTGCCAGTTGCGGTGCGACGGCCAGCAGCAGCCAGATCCAGGCGGCGTACCCGGGCGCCAGGAACGCGACCGGGACCGAGACGGCGAACACCGAGGCCGCGGCGAGGTACCGGACCAGCGTGACGCGCACTTCGAGCGGCTCGACCGCGGCGAGGAGCAGGCCGCGGCGGGCGCTGCGCCACCACATCAGCGTCAGGAGCAACTCCAGAACGATCATGCAGACCGCGTACGGGACGATGCCCCAGGTCTGCGAACCGTACCGGCCCAGAAGTGCCGTGGGGAACGGCAGAATCCCGACGAACACACGTCCTCGGGAACCTTGAGCTCCAGCACCAGCAGCGTCATGGCGATCGCGAAGACCGCGTCAGCCAGCATCTTGATTCGTTCCGGCTCATACCGGCCGCCCTGCGCCATGGCCGCCAACCTACGCCACGATCATCCCCACTCGCAGCACCGGTCAGCGCACGCGGAAAGCCTGATCAGGGGACGGTGGCCAGGGTTCGGCGGGCGTCTCGCACGACGGCCAGGTCGACCATGCGGCCTCGGGCGTCCAGGCACACGCCGCCGCCTGCCGCCTCGAAACGTTCGATCACGTCGCGGGCCTCGGCCAATTCCTGCGGTGACGGGGTGAAGACCTCGTGGACCACCGGGATCTGGGCCGGGTGGATGCAGGCACGGCCCCGGAAGCCCAGGCGTTTCAAGGCCAGCGTTGTCCGCCGCAACGACTCCAGGTCGCGGAAATCGGTGGTCACCGCCGCGGCCGGGGGGTCGATGCCGGCTGCTGCGGCGGCCAGGACCACGGCGGAGCGTACAAAAAGAAGCTCTCGCTCGTCCTCACCCAGGGTGACCCCCAGCTCGGCTGCCAGGTCGGCTTCGCCGATCTGCAGCCTGCTGACGCGCGGCGCGCTCGC
Organism: Actinoplanes lutulentus; assembly: GCF_003259845.1. Lineage (GTDB taxonomy): Bacteria > Actinomycetota > Actinomycetes > Mycobacteriales > Micromonosporaceae > Actinoplanes > Actinoplanes lutulentus. The sequence goes on along the minus strand of NZ_QLMJ01000002.1, from coordinate 221,622 downwards.
GATGGCAGCGGCGGCCAGGAGCGCCTGCGGCGTCTCCAGCAGGGGTACGAGTGTGACAGCACCCGCCGGGTCGAGCTCGTCCAGGATCGTGGTGAGTGCGGCGAGCTGGTCCAGCGAGGCTTTCGCCACCACCAGGCCGCGCAGCGCGGAAGAGGACGCCGTCACCACCGCGCGGGCGTCGGCAAGGCCGGCCGCGCCTACGTTGACGCGGACGAAGATCGGGGCGCCCGGGGATTGCGCGGACAACCAGGCGGCGACAGCGGCGCGAGTCTCGTCCTTGAAAGCGGGCGGGACCGCGTCCTCCAGGTCGACGATGATGGCGTCGGCGCCCCGGGTCAGCGCCGAGGCCAGCATCGATGGGCGGTTGCCGGGGACGTACAAATAGGATCTCATCCGATGGACGCCTTCCCGGCCAGCAGCGCCCGGGCGATGACCACACGCTGGATGTCGTTGGTGCCCTCGCCGATCATCATGAGCGGGGCGTCGCGGTACAGGCGTTCCACGATGAACTCCTTCGAATATCCGTAACCGCCGTGCACCTGCATCGAGTTCAGCGCGCAGAACACGGCGGCCTCCGAGGCGAACGCCTTGGCCATACCGGCTTCCATGTCGACGCGGTGTCCGCCGTCGGAGCGGGACGCCGCCCAGTAGACGAGCAGCCGGGCCGCCTGCACCTGCGCCGCCATCTCGGCGATCTTGAGTTGGATGGCCTGGAACTCACCGATCATCTGGCCGAACGCGCGCCGTTCGCCCGCGTACCGCAGTGCCTCGTCGTAGGCGGCCTGCGCGATGCCGAGGGCGCGGGCCGCGACGTTGATCCGCCCGGTCTCCAGGCCGGAGAGCACCTGCTGCATGCCCCGGCCCTCCACGCCGCCGAGGAGCTGGGTGGCGGGTACCCGGACGTTCTCGAACAGGACCTCGCAGGACTCGGTGCCCTTGTAGCCGAGTTTCGGCAGGTCACGCTCGACGGTGAAGCCGGGCGTGCCGGCCTCGACGAGGATGACCGACATACCCTTGTGCGCCGGGACAGCGGAGATATCCGTCTTGCACAGCACCGGCAGCGGGTCCGCATAACGGGCGTTCGTGATCCACGTCTTGCGGCCGTTGAGGACATAGAAGTCCCCGTCGCGGACCGCGGTCGTGCTGATGCCCTGCAGGTCGGTTCCGGCGTCCGGCTCGGTCAGGGCGATGCCGGTCCGGCGCTTCCCGCTCGCCAGGTCGGGGAGGTAACGGGCCTTCTGCTCCTCGGTGCCGTGCCGGGCGAGGAGCCAGCAGGACAGGGAGTGACTGCCGAGGATGCCGGCGATGCCCATCCAGCCCTTGGCGATCTCCTCGAACGTCAGGGCGAAGCTGACCATGTCGGCGCCGAGGCCGCCGTACTCCTCGGGCACGGTGAGGCCGAACAGTCCGAGCACCCGCATCTTCTCGACGATCTCGGTGGGGTATCGGCCGGAGTCCTCCCACTCCTGCGCGACCGGGCGGATCTCCCGGTCGACGAAGTCGCGGAGCACGTCGCGGTACATCCGCTGCTCGTCGGAAAGCTCAAAGTCCATGCGTTACTCCGGGAGAGAGGGACGGAAGACCGGTAGGCCGTCGCGCCAGTCGAGTCGGACGGGCTGATCGCAGACGGGATCGGGGATGTCGACCAGATGGGTGAGCACAATCGGGCCCTCGGTGAGGCTGACCCGGGCGACGGTGTACGGCGTCTCCGCGCGGTGCACCACGGTGAAGCTGTCCACGACGCCGGTGCCGGCCGCTTCGACGGGCCAGAGATCGTCGCCGCCGCAGGCGACACAGATAGGTCGCGGATAGTACTGATATTTCTGACAGGAACGGCAGAACTGCAAGATCACCGGTCCACCCCCAGGATGACCGTCGCGTGGCTGGAGAAGATCCCGCCGGTGCCATGGGCCAGCGCCACCGAAGCATCAGGCACCTGCCGCGCCCCGCACTCCCCCCGCAGCTGCCGCACCGCTTCGACCAGCAGCAACACCCCGAGCTGCCCGGGATGGCAGTAGGCGAGCCCACCCCCACCGGTGTTGTGCGGCAGCGTCACCGACAGCCCCTCGCCGGGCGCGGCGAACCCGAGCGCCTCCAGCCCGAGCGGCACCGAGATGGTGAAGGAGTCGTAGAGCTGCACCACGTCCACGTCAGCCGGTGCGAGACCGGCCCGAGCGAACGCCCGCTGACCGGATTCGATCGCGCCGGTCCGGAGCAGGTCGGGTGCGGTCGCCATCCCGGTGTGAGTCAGGGCCTCCCCGTACCCCATCACCGTGACCGGAGGCTTGGGAAGGTCACGGGCGCGGGACAGCGAGGTCAACACCACCGCTCCCCCACCGTCGGTGACGAGACAGCAGTCCAGCGCCCCGAGCGGCGACGAGATCATCGGCGCGGCAAGAACCTCATCGACGGTCAGCGGCCCCTTGCCGTAGGTCCACGCAGCTGGGTTGAGCTGCGCACGGTCCCGCGCCGCGACCGCGACACCGGCCAGATCGGCCCGGGAAAGACCGTAGGTGTGCAGGTAACGCTGCGCGACCATCGCGTAATACGAGATCGGATACAGCGGGCGGTACGGCTCCTCGAAGGCCGCCTCCGGCGTGCCTTCTTCGTAAACCCCGGTCAGCTTGCGGCTGCGTGCGGAGCGCTGATTGCTGGCGTACGAGATAACAACGGTCGAACACTGTCCGGAACTGATCGCTTGAGCGGCCCGCGCCACGTACATCTCGAAGACCGCGCCGCCCGCGAAGCTGGAGTCGCTCCAGGACGGCTGGAGCCCCAGATAGTCCGCGAGCTGGGTGGCCGAAAAGCGGGAGATCCCGTTGGTGGCGATCCCGTCCACGTCGGCGAGGGTGAGCCCGGCGTCGGCGAGCGCCCGGGTGACGGCCTGTGTCTGCAGCTCCAGGATGGACTTGCCGGTCTTGCCGAGATCACATTCGGCGGCGCCGGCTATGGCAACGCTCATGGCACGGTCAGGGTCGCCGACGCCGGAGCGACAGCGATCCGCCCGTCCTCGACGACCTCGACCCGCAGGTCAATCTCGATCTTGCGAGAGGCGGTGGCGGATGCCGCAGCGGACTCAGAGGGAACCCCCACGCACCGGATCGTCTCCCCGGCGAACACCAGGTTCTTGAACCGGAACGACAGCGCCGAGATCACCGCCTCCGCGCCGAACCACTCCCGCAGCGCGATCGCGAGATAAGCCCCGAAGACCTGCCCGTCCACCACCGGCCGATCAAGGCCACGCGACGCCAGATAGGCGCTGTCGTAGTGCAGCTTGTGCCAGTCCCAGGTAGCACCCGCATAGGCGATCATGTCCGGCAGTTCGATCGTCCGGACGAACACCAGCTCATCGCTCGACATAGATCAGCGACTCCTCGTTCACGACGAGCACCAGCCCGTGCTGGTCGGTGTAGGTGGCGACCGACGTGACCACGAGCATCCGCTTGCCGCTCCCGGTGACCCGCTCGGTGATGTCGGCGAGCTTCCAGCGCGCGGTCACCACCGTCGACGGCAGCACCGGCCGCTCGAAGCGATACGCGTTGCCGCCCCGCACGAGGCGGGTGCCCGGCACGTCCAGATGCCATCCGTGCCCGGCATAACCGTCGGTGTCCCGGGGCAGGTTCGCGTATTGATTCGTCTCGCAGATCAGCGTCGGCGGGGCGATGTCGCCGGCCAGGTGCGCCGGATCGGTGTCACCGGTGGCCAGCGCGAAGTACCGGATCGCGGCCCGCCCGAGCGGCTCCGGCGCGGTGTAGACGACCTCTTCACCGATCCGGTCGAGAAGCGAAGGAGACAGCAGCGTCACGACACCACCGCCGTCGGCACGGTCTCCAGCAGGAACTCCGGTCGCAGCAGCGCCGAGCAGACCACCGACGTCACGGCAGCGTTCGGGAAGTGCTTCTCCCGCAACGCGCGCGTCGAAGGGTAAGCAGCAACCGCCGCCGGCGTCAGATACTCGACGAGCGCGGTCACATCAGAACCGGTTGCGCCCCCCGAAGCCAGCACGGTCTCGATGCTCGCGTAGATGAACTCGGTCTGCGCGACCAGGTCCCCGTCGTGCAGCGCCAGCTGGCTGACCGGGTCGAGCGCGCCGAACCCGGCCAGATAGATCGTGTCACCGGCCCGGACAGCGGGTTTGTAGGTGAGCGTGTCGTACCGCGCCCAACCGGGATTGAGAACGGTCAGCGGGCCGGAGGCGGCGATCGCGTCGAGCGACACCTGCGCACCTCGCGCGACCGGCACGTCGACCAGGATCCCGGCGGCGCCCGGGTGCACCGGACCGGGCAGCAGCTCCTTGCGGGGCCGGCCGCACCGCGGGTATTCGGCGCGGGTCGCGGTGGCCGTGTAGTCAACGGTCCGGACCAGCGAGGTCATGTCCAGACCGGCGACGGCCAGCAGTTCCGCGATGCGGGTGAGGCACCAGCGGTACTGATCCCGGAAGTCCCCGGAGACCGTGTGCACGCTGGGCAGATACACGACGCCATCGGCGACCCGCAGCACGTCGTCGCCGTCGGTGAGCAGCGTCCCACCTCCCGGATGAGCGGTGACGGCGACGGCATAGGACGCGTCCGAGCCGTAGATCGCCTCGACCGGGACCCGGGAGATCGGCACGACGTGATCACCGAGAAACGCCGCGCGCTCCGCATCAAGCGAGAGGTCGGCGGAGGCGACATATTCGGTCACGTGCACCACGTCGGTCGCGGCGACGCCGGTGTCGGCCAGCAACGAATAGCCCGGCACCGCCGGTAGATACACGGTCACGTGAGGCACCCTTCGATAGCGTCCAGCAGAGCGGCCGGGTCATCGGCCGCGAAGACCGCGCCGGCGCCGGGTCCGAGATTCGCGGCGGCTTTGGTACGCGCTCCCCCGCCGGTCGAGCGCTCCACCCGGGACACCCGCCCGTCATCACCGGCGACGATTCCCGGAGCGTCGGCCGCCACGACCGAGCGGTCCGGGGAGAGGACCACGGTGATCCGGGACGCCAGGTCCAGCACGTCCGGCCGGTCCAGGTCGGTGAACGTGTCCAGGTCGACCCACCCGTCCACCACCATCGCGGCGACACACCAGTACACGCTGAACTTCGCCTCATAGGCACTGCGTGGCCGCCGCTTCTCCGGCCCGGCCACGATCGGCATGGCATCCGGGTGCAGGGTCACGGTGAGTGAGGCGGGCGCGCTGCCGGCGAATTCCCCGGCCGCGTCGATCGAGGCATGAGTGAGCTGGCAGGCCGGATACGGTTTGATCCCGATCCGGGTGGTTTCCCATCGCTCACCCAACTCGCCGAGCAGCGCGCCCACGTCCGGTTCGCGCCCGGCAAGCGCGCGAAAGAGTCCGTAGGAACCATCGAGCGACGAATCCGGACCGCTCGCTCCGGCCGCGGCGAGCCGCGCCGCGATGATGCCGTTCGCCGCGGCGGTTCCGGGATGCAGCTGTTTGGTGCTGGCCGGGCTGTGCAGGAATTCGAGCAGCCCGCTCGCGCCACTGGCCGCGATCCCGATCGCGTCGGTCAGTGCCGCCGCGTCCAGGCCGAGCAGTTTTCCGGCGGTGACAGCGGCCGCGACCGGCCCGCACATCGAGGTCGCATGCAGGCCGCGTGCGTGGAACGCGTGCGGCGCCGCGCCGCCCAACCGGCACATCACTTCCAACCCCGCGACCAGCGCGGTCACCATCTCGCTGCCGCGAGCCCCGGTCTGTTCCCCCAGGGCCAGAGCCGTGGGTACGCACACAGCGCTGGCATGAACGAGTCCACCAGCGTGCGTGTCATCGAAGTCGAGGGCGTGCACGGCCACCGCGTTACCGAAAGCGGCCGCCACGGCGCCGACCCGCTCGCCGGTGAACAGCCGTGCCTCGGGTGGGCCGCCGAGCCCGCGCGCGACGGTGAGCGCGGGATCGGCGGCGGCTCTGCGGATGCCGGCGACAGCACAGCCGGCGGCATCGATCAGGTGGTCCCGGGCGGCGGCGACGACGTCGGCGGGCAGGTCCTCATAGGTGAGGCCCGCCGCCCATTCCGCCAGCACGACCGCGGCGGGACGGTCGTTCACTCGGCCACCTTGCCGAAGGCGCCGGCCGCACGGAGTTTCTCCAGCTGTTCCGGCGAGTAATCGAGGAGCTCGGACACGTACCCAAGGTCTTCTCCTCGCCGGGGTGCCCGGCGATAAGCCGGCGGCTGATCGCCCACCCGGACCGGCGAAGCGACCTGTTTGACAGTGCCGTACCGCGGGTGCTCGGTCTCGACGACGAGACCGCGCGCGAGGGTGTGCGGATCACGCAGAGCGGCCGCGACGTCGTTGACCGGGCCGCACGGGATGCCGGCGGGTTCCAGAACGGCGAGCCAGTCGGCGGTGTCCCGGGTCGCGAAGATGCCCTCCAGCAGCGGCAACAGCTCGGCGGCGTGCTCGCGGCGGTCGGCGAAGGTGGCGAACCGGGGCTCCCGCAAGATGCCGACATCGAGGACGGTGACGAGGCGCTGCCAGAACTTCTCCTTGGCGCAGCCGACCACCACCCAGCCGTCAGCCGACGGGAAGAGCTGGAACGGCACGAGCGACGGGTGCGCGGAATAGCGGGTGCGCTCGGGCGTGAAGCCGGCGTTGAGGTGCCACGCGGCCGGATACGTCAGCATCCCGATCGCGGTGTCGAAGAGGCTCAGGTCGCAGTCCATGCCCCGGCCGTCGCGGCGGGCCGCGTGCACGCCGGCGAGCAGGGAGATCGCGGCGACGAAACCGCCGGAGTAGTCGACGATGGACAGCCCGGATTTCGCGGGCGGTCCGCCGGGCTCACCGGTCAGGTCCATCCAGCCGGCCAGGCCCTGGAGGATGTAGTCGTACCCGGGCTGTTTCGCTCGTGGCCCGGTCATCCCGAACCCGGTCAGCGAGCAGCAGACGATGCTCGGGTTGATGTGTTTGAGCTGGTCATAGGTGATGCCGATCTTCGCGGGGACGTCACCGCGCAGGTTCGAGTAGACCGCGTCGGCGTGCCGGACCAGGTCCTCGAAGACCTCCCGGCCGGCCGCGGTGGCCAGGTCGAGCGACACCGACCGCTTGCCCCGGTTGAACGTCTCGAAGAAGAGCGAGTCCTCGTCCTGCGCGTACGGCGGGACGTACCGGCCGACGTCGCCGCCGGTGGCCGGCTCCTCGATCTTGATGACGTCGGCGCCGAGGTCGGCGAGGTGCACCGAGCCGAACGGTCCGGCGCCGTACTGCTCGACCGCGATGATCCGGATGTCCTCGAGTGGTCTCATCGCAGGCTCCCCACCAGTTCGAGCAGACGGTCCTGTGACTCCCGGACCTCCTCGGCGGGCAGGCCGTAGGAGGGCGGGGAAAGCTTGATCGCGTCCGCGAGGCCGTCATAGGCGGCGATCTTCGCGGCGCACTGTGCCGGTGTCCCGGCGATCGTGTACGCGTCGACCATCTCGTCCGGGACGAGGTGTCCGAGGTCGTCAGCCGGACGGCCGTTGCGCAGGGCGTTGCTGGCGTTCTCGCAGACCTCGCCGAAGCCGGCCGCGCCGAAGGTCTCCGCGTAGGAGCGCACCGAGGCGTAGAACCCGACCACGTTGGCGGCCCGCCGCCGGGCGGTCGCGGGGTCGTCGTCGACCGAGCAGCAGGCGGCCGCGACGACGTCGAAGTCAGGTCTCCCGGCCTTGCCGAGGATCGGCAGGATCCGGTCCCGCAGGTCCGCGGGCGGGCAGAGCTCGTGGGCGATCCACCCGTCGGCCACCTCGCCGGCCAGCGCGACCATCGCCGGGCCGACCCCGGCCAGATAGATCGGGATGTGCTCGCGGACCGGGGCGTACGGCCGGCGCCAGCCCCGCACCCGGATCGACCGGACACCCTTGTGGTTGATCGGATCCCCGCCGGCCAGCACCTTGCGGATGATCGCCACGGTGTCGCGCAGCCGGGGCAGCGGCCGCTCGAACTCGACGCCGTGCCAGTCCTGGTTGAGCCGGGCCACCCCGGTGCCGAGGCCGAGCCGGAACCGGCCCTCGGAGAGCTCGTCCAGGTCGGCGGCGGCGATCGCGGTCAGCATCGCGGACCGGGCGAACGCCAGGGCGATCCCGGTGCCGACACCGATCCGGGCCTCACCGCCGGCGACCTTGCTGGTGCCGGTGGCCAGGGCCGCGGCCGTGGTGAACGCGCTGCGGTGCAGCTCGGGCGCCCAGACCACGCCGGCGCCCGCCGCCTCGGCAGCCCGGGCGGCGATGACCAGCTCGGCCATCGTCTCGCCCCAGGGCTGCAGGTCAAGGCGCACTGGAAGGTCCGTGGCCGCGTTTGTAGGTGAGCATGGTCCGGGTCCAGGTGATGACGTCGACGCCGTCCTGGTTGAAGCCGGTCGTGAAGACCTTCACGATCCCGGCGTACGGCCGCGACTTCGACTCACGCAGGTCGAGAACCGTGGACCTGGCGTAGATGGTGTCGCCGACGAAGACCGGGTTGGGCATCTTGATCTCTTCCCAGCCCAGGTTCGCGAAGGCATGCTGACTCACGTCCGGCACCGAGATCCCGGTGACGATCGCGACCGTGAGGGTCGAGTTCACCAGCAGTTTCTTGTACGGCGTACCGGCCGCGTAGTCAGCGTTGAAGTGGCTCTGATTGGTGTTCAGCGTCAGGAGCGTGAACCACGTGTTGTCCGCCTCGGAGATGGTGCGACCGAGCGGGTGGTGGTAGGTGTCACCGACGGTGAAGTCTTCGTAATAGCGGCCGAGCATGGGGCGAAGCTAGCACTTGTTTCGCACAGTGGAAAGGTGTTTCCATCTACGCCATGCTCGAAGCGTTCCTCTACCTGCACATCGTGCTCATGGTCTTCTGGCTCGGCGGGGACCTCGGCGTCTTCTACTCCAGCAGATTCGTGATCAACCCCGACCTGACTCCCGCCGCCCGGCTCACCGCGCTGAAGATCATGCTTGGTCTGGACCTCGGGCCGAAGATCTGCCTGATCCTGTTCCTGCCCAGCGGCCTCACGCTGATCTCGCTGGACGAGCACGGCGGCTCACTCTGGGGGATCAAGCTGCTGCCCTGGTGGCTGCTGGTCCCGCTGTGGATCTTCGCGTTCGTCTGGATCTGGCTGATGTGGACCGACCATCACGAGCCTGGAAAACACCCCGTGGTACGCCGGGTGGACTACGCGATCCGGCTCGCGGTGATCGCCGGCATGTTCGGCGCGGGCCTCTTCACGCTCATGGTGAGCGAGCCGTTCGGGGTGACCACCAACCCGAAGTGGCTGGGCGGCAAGGTGCTGCTCTACGCGATCGCCATCGCGGCCGGTCTCGGGATCCGGCAGACCCTGAAGGCGTTCGGACCGGCGTTCGGCGCGGTGATGGCCGGCACCGCCGACGCGGCGACCGAGACGGCTCTCAAGCGCAGCGTGAACGGGTGCCTCCCGTACGTCTGGACGATCTGGGGTTCAGTGCTGCTGGCCGGCCTGCTCGGCGTCGCCAAACCGCTGGCCAACCTCTAGCCACCCCGCGTGTGTGTCGATTTCGGGCGCCGATCGCACCCGAAATCGACACGCGGTCAGGGGCGGGGCTGGTAACCGAGCTGGGCGGAGATGCGGGCGGCCGCTTCCTTGAGGTCGGAGACCGCCGACGTGTCGGCGTCCGGCTTGAAGCGCAGCGCCGGCCCGGCCAGGCTGATCACGGCGACCACCCGGGCGTCGTGGTCGAAGATCGGTGCCGCGATCGACGCGGCGCCGGCCTGGCGTTCGCCGAGCGAGGTCGAGTACCCCCGCTTGCGTACCGTCGCCAGGTCCTTGCGCAGTTTCGCCGGCTCGGTGATGGTCTTGTCGGTCACCGCCGCGAGGGGGTGCCGGGTGAGGTACGCCTCGACCTCGAAGTCGGGCAGGAACGCCAGGAACGCCTTGGACGAGGCGCCCGCGTTGAGCGGGAACGGGATGCCGAGGCTCACCTCAAGCCGCAGCTCCTGGTCCGGCACCACCTGGTCGACGTAGAGCCGGGTGTCGCCGCGCCGCAGCGACAGGGTCGCCGTCTCCTGGGTGCGCTCGGAGAGGTGCTTGAGCTCCGGCGCTGCCATCGCGCGCACGTCCGTGCGGGCCAGGTAGGCACGGCCGAGGGCGACGGCGGCGTGGCCGAGGGCGTACCGGCGGGTGGCCGGGTCCACGGTGATCAGCTCGCGGCTGCGCAGGGCGGTCAGGATGCGGTGCACAGCGGCCTTGGTGAGACCGAGCGCGGTGGCGATCTCGGTCACTCCGAGATCCGGTTGGTCGGTACGGCCGAAGTAGAGCAGAACGTCCATGGCGCGCTCGACGGCGGCGATGGAACGTGACTGGCTCTCGTCCTCGGCCGCGCCCGGCGTGGCCTGCGAGGCCGGCGGCACGGTTCGGCTGGGCACTGGAAACTCCCCCGGAACAGGAACGGAACAAACTTTGGCGAAGCCTAGCCTGCCATTTCGCACCGCGAAACGGCGTACCGATCCGATGTTGACAGCACACCCGACCGTCGTTACGTTCGGTGTAACACCGTTTCCCAAGGCGAAACGCACTAACGAGGGAGACCACGAAGTGCCGGTCGACAGCACGACGTTCCGGTCCGTACTCGGACAGTGGCCGAGCGGGGTGTGCGTGGTGACCACAACCGGCCCGAACGGCCTGCACGGGATGACCGCCAGTTCATTCTCCTCGGTGAGTCTCGATCCCCCATTGGTGTCGGTCTGCCTTGGCAACCATCTGCCCAGCCGGACACTGCTGGGCGAGGCGGGCAAATTCGCGATCAGTTTCCTCGGCAAGGACCAGGCGCACATCGGGCGCCGCTTCGCCGGGCAGGACCGCGAGATCACCGATCGGTTCGCCGGGCTGGACTGGATCATGACGCCGAACGGGTGCCCGGTCCTCAGTGACGCGGTCGCCTGGCTCGACTGCACGGTCGCGCACGCGTACCCGGGTGGCGACCACACCATCTTCGTCGGCGCGGTGACCGAGGCGGCGCTGCCGCGGGTCATCTCGCCGCTGCTGTTCCACTCTCGCAACTGGGGCCAGGTGGCCCAGCCCCTCCCGGCCACCGTCCAGGTACGCGACACCGCGTCCCCGAACGACGGCCTGCGATTCGAGTTCCTCACGGACGGCCCGCACGGGCTGCCCTCGCCGGACCGGGTCGCCGCGGCGAAGCAGGCCGGCAACAGCGTGGTCGGTTACGTGACCGACGCGTTCGACCCGGACCGCGAGGACGAGGTGCTCGCCACCATCGCCGCGCTCGGGGCCCTCGGGTGCGACGAGATCGGCTGCATCGAGTCCGACGTCACTCCGGCGTCGCCTCTGCAGGTCACCCGGATCCTCCAGGACGCGATCGTCCGGGTCCGGCCGGCCGTGCTGCGCGTACGGCTCGCCGGCCACAACCGCCTCGCTCTGGTCAACGCGCTGGTCGCGATGAAGAACGGGGTCTCGCACTTCGACGTGGTCGCCCCCGGCGCAGGCATCGCCGGCCTGCCGCTCGGCGACCTGCTCCACCTGTCCCGCCAGCTCGAGGTGGCTGGGCCCAACGATGCGGCCGACGCCGCAGGCCCCGACCTCGCCCATCTCAGGGAGTAACACCATGGCCGACCGACTCATCGGCGAGAAGCTCGTCGACGACATGACCGCCGACGAGAAGTCCCGCGCGAAACTCGTCGAGCAGGTCCTCCCGGCGCTGCGCGCCAAGGCCGAACAGGCGGACCGGGACGGCGCCTTCCCCCGCGAGCACATCGACGTGCTCCGCGAGGCCGGTCTGCTCGGGCTCATCGTCCCCGAGGAGTACGGAGGCCTCGGCGGCACGCTGCGCGACCTGGCCGCCGCCACGTACGCGATGGGCAGCGCCTGCCCCTCGACGGCGCTCGCCTTCTTCTTCCACAACACCTCCGCCTCCCGCGGGCTGCTGCCCCTGGAGGCGATCGAGGCCGGGCTGTTCTCCGACGAGGAGACCCCGGTCGTCAAGGCGTTCGCCGAAAAGGTTCTGCGCCTGATGTCCGGCGGCACCTGGCTGGCGAACTTCGCCAGCGAGTCGGTGAAGAGCAGCGGCGCGAACATCGCGATCGCCACCACCGCGGTGCCGGCCACCCGGGACGGCGTCGCCGGCTGGGAGCTCACCGGCGAGAAGTCGTTCGGCTGCGCCACCGGGATCGCCGACTACTACTTGGTCACCGCACGCCTGGACGGTCACGAGACGGCCGACGGCCTGGTCATGTTCCTGGTGCCGCGCGACGCCGAGGGTGTCACCGAGCGGCCGTTCTGGGACGGGCTCGGCATGCGCGGCTCGGCCAACCACGGCATCAAGCTCAACTCCGTGTTCATCCCGCAGGACGACTCGCTGACCGTCCCCGGCGCGTTCGTGAAGATGCTGCAGTGCAGCCGGGGCAGCTTCGTCGGCAACCAGCTCGCGATCACCGCGGTCTACGTGGGCGCGGCACAGGGCGTCTACGACGACACCCTGCAGCGGCTCACCACGAAGAAGTTCGCCGACACCGGACGCTCGATCGCCGAGTCGCCGATGCACCAGGTGATCATCGGGGACATGACGGAATCTCTGGAACGCGCGTACCTCTGGCTGCGCCGCCAGTTGCTCCTGGAAACGGTCGAGCCGCCCATCGCCACCAAGTCCGAGGTGTACGCCCAGTGGCGCATCGCCAAGGGCTCGATCTGCCAGGCCGCGTTCGACGTGGCGATCGGGGCCCTCAAGGCCTCAGGCACGTCCAGCGCCACGATGAACGGCGTGGTCGGCCGGGCGCTGCGGGACCTGTCGATGGGCCTGGTCATGACGTTCCCGCCGGAGCGCGGCCGCCTCGAAGCCGCCTCGGTGATCACCAGCAACAAGGCGAACGAGCTCTTCGCGAACGTGGCCTCATGAGAGACCTGGTCGACGGGGTGTGGGCGGACTGCACCACCGAAGTAGGCATCACTCTGGAGGATCCGGCGACCGGCCTCGAAAAAGGCCCGGCCCTGGGTTCGTCGCCGGAAAGGGTGGAAGCCGCCCTCGCCGCTGCCGACGAGCTGGGCTCCTGGGACGTCCCGGCCGACACCAGAGCTGACATTCTGGACACCATCGCCGCGGCCGTCGGGGCGGCGGCCGCCGAGATCGTCGCTCTGGAGGCGAAGGCCACCGGCGTGCCGATCCGGCAGACCACCCCGCTCGGCATGATCCTGGCCGGGGCGTTCGCCCTGGCCGCCGGTCAGCTGCGCTCCGGGCTGCTGACCAGCACGACCACCCGCGAGGACGGCCGTGAGGTCCTGGTGGAGCGCCTGCCCTGGGGCCCGGTCGCCTGCCTGGTGCCGTGGAACGCACCGGCGCCGATGGCCGCACACAAGGTCGCCAACGCTCTGGCGGCCGGCTGCCCGACCATCCTCAAGCCCAGTGAGTACGCGCCGTTCGGCACCGAACGCCTCGCCCTTGCCATCGACGAGGCGCTCAAGGCGGCCGGTGCCCCGGCGGCGCTGTTCCAGCTGCTGCACGGCGGCGCGGCGGTCGGCGCCCCGATCGTCGCCGACCCGCGGATCCGGGCCGTGTCGTTCACCGGCGGGCTCGGCGGCGGACGGGCGGTCGCGGCGGCCTGCGCCTATGACATCAAGCCGGTCCAGCTGGAGCTCGGCGGCAACAACGCGCTGATCGTGATGCCGGACGCCGACGAGGACGTGGCCGCCCGCGCCGCCGCGGACCTGCTGACCACGCTGAACGGTCAGTGGTGCCGGGCGCTGGGCCGCCTGATCGTCCCGGCCGGTCGCGAGGAGGCGATCGCCGAGAAGGTCCTGGCGAGAGTCGGCACCCTGAAGACCGGCGACCCCAGCGACGAGGCGACCGACTACGGTCCGCTGATCCATTCCGGTCACCGGGCGACGGTCGTCAAGGCCCGTGAGGACCTCGGCGGCACCATCCACGAGGCCGCCATCACCGGGCCGGGCAACACCCTGGCACCGTCGCTGGTGACCGGCGCGGACCCGGCGAAGACCACCGACGAGATCTTCGGGCCGGTCGCCGCAGTGCACGGGTACCACGATCTCGACGAGGCCATCACGCTCGCCAACGGCACGCGTTACGGCCTTGAGGGCTATGTCATCGGCACCGACGAGACAGCGGCCTTCGAGACCGCGAGACGCGTCCGGGCCGGCGAGGTCAAGGTCAACGGCTCCTCGATCATGAGCCTGCACCTGTTCACCCCGCGGCCGGCCTGGGGCATCTCCGGCTATTCCGAAGAGGGCACCGCTGAAACGCTGCTCTTCTTCACCAACCCTCGGGTCGTCGGCGTCGAGGGCGGCTTCGCCCTCCACAGTCGTCATGAGTGACTGCACCGAGCGGCAGCCGGCCGCACCGGGCAACGGCCTCGCAGGCGAGGGCCAGGAAGGCATGACAAAGAGGGCTCAGTCATGACAGCTACGGCCCTGCGGGCGCTGCTCGCCGCGAAAACGGTCACGCACATGCCCGGTGTCTACGACCCGGTGACCGCGGCTCTCGCGGTCCGGGCCGGGCACCGGGGTGTGCACCTGTCCGGGGCGGCAGTCTCGGCGATCGCGCTGGGCCGGCCCGACCTCGGTTATGTGCACGGCACCCAGATCGCCGAACGGGCCACCATCCTGATCCCGGCCCTGGACGGCGTGCCGTTGCTCGCCGACGCGGACACCGGTTACGGCAACCCGCTGCACGCGGTCTGGACCGGTCTGGCGTACGCCCGCGCCGGCATCTCCGGCCTGCACCTGGAAGATCAGGTCAACCCGAAACGCTGCGGGCACCTGGCCGGCAAGGAGGTCGTCGACGCCGGCCTCGCGGCCGCCAAGATCTCCGCCCTGGCCGACCATGTGCCTCACCTCGCGCTCATCGCCCGCACCGACGCGTACGCGGGACACGGCCTGGCCGAGACCATCAAACGCTGCCAGTTGTACGTCGAGGCCGGGGCGGACGCCGTCTTCCCCGAAGGTGTCGACACCCTCGACGACCTCGTCGAGCTGCACCGGGCGCTTCCGGGCGTACCCATGGTTGTCAATCGATCGGAAGCCGGCGGCGACCGGCCTGTCCTGAGCGACGCTGACCTCGCAGAGGTCGGTGTTCGTCTTGTCCTGCATCCCGTCGCCGCGCTGCTGGCGGCCATGCGGGCCGCATCGCTCGTCTATCGGTCGATCGCCGAGGACGGCAGTGCGGCGCCGGTCGACCGGATGGCGTGGCCCGATTTCACCGCGTTGGTCGGTCAGGACGAAGCCCTCGACCTCGACGCCCGTTACATCCCGGGGAGATAGAACGTGAATCGCATCCTGGTCGCCGGCGCCGGACCGGTCGGACTCACCGCGGCCCTGGCCCTCGCCCGGCGGGGCTTCGCGGTGACCGTCCTGGAAGCCGGCGACGAGCTCGCCGCCGAGTCCCGCGCCTCCACCTTCCACCCGCCGACCCTGGAGATGCTCGACGACCTCGGCGTCGGTGCGGAGCTGCAGGCGCGCGGTCTCATCTCGCCGACCTTCGCCTATCGCGACCGGCGAGAAGGGCTGGTCGCGATGCTCGACCTCGCGGTGCTCGCCGAGGACACCACATATCCCTACCGGGTGCAGTGCGAGCAGTCCAAACTCACGCCCATTCTGGCCGAGCACCTGCTGCGCCTTCCGCACACCGAGATCCGGTACGGCTGGCCGGTCGCCGAGCTGATCCTGAACCTGGACGGCGTCGTCGCGGTCAGCGCGGACGGCCGCACGGTCGAGGGTGACTGGCTGATCGGCGCGGACGGCGCGCACTCGGCGGTCCGTAAGGCCACCGGCGTGACGTTCGACGGCATCACCTACCCGGAACGTTTCCTGGTCGCCTCGGTCGACGAGGAGCTGACCGAGTGGCTCGACGACCTGGCCGCGGTCAACTACGTCTTCGACCCGGTCGAGTGGTGTGTGCTGCTGCGCACCCCGGACCACTGGCGGGTGCTGCTGCCGACGCCCGTCGACACCCCGGACGAGCAGGAGTATGCCCGCCTCGACGAACGGCTGCGCGGCGTCTACGACCCGGGCCGTCCGTGGCGGATCGCGCACGCCAGCATGTACCGCGTCCACCAGCGGGTCGCCACGTCGTTCCGGACCGGCCGGGTGCTGCTCGCCGGCGACGCCGCGCACGTGAACAACCCGCTCGGCGGCCTCGGCATGAACTCCGGCATCCACGACGCGATGGCGTACGCGACCGCGATCGCCACCGGCGACGACACCGCGGTCTGGGACGCGGCCACCGATCGCCGCCGGATCGCCCTGGAATACGTGCAGAGCGTCTCGCACCAGAACTACGAACGCCTGCGCGCCACCGACCCGGACGCCCGCGCCGCCCACCTGGACGGCCTGCGGGCCACCGCGGCCGACCCGGCCAAGGCCCGCGCCGCCATGCTGCGCAGCTCCATGATCGCCTCGCTCCGCCCGATAGCGGCGTGAGCGGCGGCATGAGCAGCGTCATGAGCGGTTTCATCGAGCGGGAGAATCCGGCGCTCTTCTCGGAGATCGTCGGGTCGGTCGCCGCGGCCTCGCCGGAGGCGGTCGACAAGGTCGTGCGCTGGGCGGACGCCGAGCAGCGGATCTGGGCGACCCGGCCGCTGCCGGATCGGCTCGTCGCGCTGACGCGCGCCTCGGCCGCGATCGAGAACGCGATCGAGGACCTGGCCGAGCTTCTGGCACGCGAGTCCGGCAAGGTGCTGGGTGACTGCCGCGGCGAGATCGGCTTCGCGGTTCGCTATCTGCGGTGGGTGGTCGAGCACGCGACCATGGCGTACGCGGACCGCGAGGTCGACGACGAGCTCGGCAGGATCGTCGAGCAGCGCCGCCCGTTCGGTGTCGTCGCCGCCATCACCCCGTGGAACGCGCCGATCATCCTGTCCATGCTGAAGATCGCACCGGCCCTCGCGGCGGGCAACGCGATCGTGGTGAAGCCGTCGCCGCTCGCACCGCTGACCATCGACCGGATCGCCGGGCTCTTCGACGCCCCGATCCGGGTCGTGCACGGCGGCACCGAGACCGGCGCCGCCCTGGTCGGGCACGAACTCGTCCGCAAGGTGGCGTTCACCGGCGGCGCGGCCGGCGGACGAGCGGTCGCGGCTCTCGCCGGTGACCGGCTCACGCCGACCGTCATGGAGCTGGGCGGCAACGACCCGGCCGTCTTCCTCGACGACGCCCCGTTCGCAGGCGACGCCATGGACCGGCTCGTGATGGCCAGCTTCGCCACCAGCGGTCAGGTGTGCATGGCCGCCAAACGGCTCTATGTGCCGCTGGCTCGTCTTGATGAGTTCGTTTCGGCGTACCGAAGCGCCGCAGGCCGGGTCTTGAAGACCGGCCACCCACTCAGCGCGGGCGTCACGATGGGCCCGGTGATCTCGGCGGCCGCACAGCGTGCCGCCCGGGCGCTGATCCCGCCGGACGCGGTGTTGCTCGGCGCGTTCGACGCCGACCCGTCGACCGGCTACTTCGTCCATCCGGCCCTGGTCGTCGCGCCGGATCCGTCCTCACCCGTCGTCGTGGAGGAGCAGTTCGCGCCGGTCGTGCCGGTGCTCGGCTACGAGTCCGAGGAGCAGGTGCTGACCTGGGCGAACGCCGGCGATCTCGGTCTCGGCGCCTCGGTGTGGAGCGCCGACGAGGAGCGGGCGTTCGCGTTCGCCCGGCGGTTCGAGGCCGGTTTCACGTTCGTCAACACGCATAACCGGACCGGCATGAGCCTGCGCGCACCGTTCGGCGGCGTGAAGCGATCCGGCTGGGGCCGGGAGTACGCCGGCGAGGGCCTCGCCGAATATGTCCAGACCTGTGTGATCCACGCACCCGCCGCGTTCCGGCCGGGCGCGGTGGCACCGAGCGGCGGGCCGTCGGCCTATCCACCGGGGTGAGTTCTCCCCGGTTTTCTGGGGGCTTTCCCCCCTCATGGATGGGGGCTCGCCACCTCATGAACGCCGCGAACCGTGATCGCGTGCCGGCGCCGAAGAGAGGGCGGTCGCCGGTGCCGGTCACGGTTCGCGGTCCTGTCAACGGCCCGGCGGGTAACGGAGGTCCCAACCTGCCGGGCCGTTTTCCCTGCTCGCAACAGTGTGTGTTTATGATCCACGCTCTTTCAGGTTTTACTCAGCTACGCGGAGTCACCCCTTAATGATGATCACCCGGGGCCTTGCCGGCCTCACCGTCCTGTCCGCGCTCGCCCTCGCCGGTTGCGGTGGGGAGGACGCTGATGTCGCCGAGTCCTCGGCTTCCACTCCTTCTGCTGCTTCCTCTGCCGCCGTCTCGCCGGCCGACGCGCTCCGCACCTCGGTGCCGGACGACACGGTGGCCGCCTACGCGTACGCGGCCACCGGCGCCTGCACCCCGCTGTCCGGCGTGGTGGATGCCCCGAACAAGTCCGCCTCGTTCACCACCTCCCAGGAGATCCCCGAGGTCGACGGCGGGAAGCTGACCCTCACGTTCCTCGCTCTCGGCGCGGACAAGCCCTTCGTCCGGTTCACGATCAAGCCGGCCTCGCTCGCCAAGCAGATGGGCCTGACCTCGAAGAAGTGGCTCGCCATCGACCCGGCGAAGATCACCAACTACGACGAGAGCCCGTTCGCGTACGGCGGCGAGACCGACCCGCTCGGCGCCTCCGACCTGATCGGCGTGGCCGCCGACGTGACCTCCCCCAGCGGCCAGAAGTTCACCGGCACACTCGACCTCACCAAGATCGCTGACGCGAACCCGGTCCTGGAGGCCGCCGAGGTCACCGCCCTCGGCGACAAGGCCAAGGCCGTCCCGTTCGACGCGACCGTCGACGCGAAGACCGGCAACCTCTCGACGTTCGTGGTCAAGGTCCCGGCCGCCGGCAAGGTCAAGGCCGGCAACTGCACGATCAAATACTCCGGGTACGGCACCACGAAGGAGCTCACCGCCCCGGCCGACGCCACCAAGGCGCCCGCTGTCGCGTACGAGATGCTGAACGGCTGATTATCGCTCGGCTTTCGCCAACGCCGGTCTGGCTGGCGCTCAGGGCTGCGGAAACGGTCGCGAGACAGCACTGAGAGCCAGCCGGACCAGCTGGCGCGAAGACAGTCACGGGTGCGACCTGGACTGCCCAGATTTACGTACTCCAAGTCCCCTTTATGCCTAAATATCGTATTTGGCCATCGCTGCGATCACAGCGGTGATCCCCTGGTCCGATGATCCAGAATCGAACATTCGCCCTGTTCGCCGCCGGCCTCGGGCTGGTAGCGGGAAGCATCGCCCTCGCCGGCCCGGCCCAGGCCGCGGAACGCACCCGGTGCGGGTTCGACGCGAACCTCACCGTCGCCGGCACCGGGAGCGGCATCAGCGCCGGCTTCCTCGCCTCAGCCGCCGCCGGCTGGTGCGGTTTCGGCGCGGGCGCCGGCCTGCGGGGCGGCGTCAACGACGGCAACACGAGGGCCCGATCAGCGTCATTCCTGGCCGGCGGCGTCATCGACGGCAACACGTGAACCGAGCCGGCACCCTCTGACCGCTCACATGCGACCCGAGCCACCCGGCTTCCCGCCGGGTGGCCGGTTCCATCCGGCCCATCCTCCGCGCAGTCCACTGACCGCCGATTTGTGACCTGGGTCACCCGGCTTCACGCCCGGGTGACCGGTTCCGTCTCGTGAATGACACTCGCGAGAAGGGACAGGACGATGCACGAGATCGTGGTACTCGGCGGGGGCTACACCGGACTCATCACCGCCGCGAGCCTGGCCGGGTGGACCAGGCGGCGCGACGTACACATCACCGTGGTCAACGCCGGCGACCGCTTCACCGAGCGTCTCCGGCTGCACCAGACGGCGACCGGCCAGCAGCTGTCCGACCTGCGGATCCCGGACGCGCTGGCGAACACCAACGCCACCCTGACCACCGGCTGGGTCACGGCGATCAACCCCACGGCCAAGACGGTACGCATCGACGACAGCACCGAGTTGGGCTACGACACCCTGGTCTATGCGCTGGGCGGTGCGGCCGACACGGCGGGGGTTCCGGGGGCTGAGCTTCACGCGTACACCATGGACGGCTGGACCGACGCGCAAGCGCTCGCGCGGCGCCTGGCGCAAGCGGGCACCAAGGCCGTCGCGATCTGCGGCAGTGGCCTGACCGGCATCGAGACCGCCGCGGAGATCGCCGAACAGCACCCGGACCTGGACGTCACCCTGATCGGCCGGACCAGGCCGGGCTCGGACATGACGCCGCGCGCCGCCCGCCACCTCACCGCCGCCCTGGACCGGCTGGGCGTGCGGGTGATCACCGCGGAGATCGGCGAGGTGCTCCCGGACGCGGTGGAAACCATCGATGGGTTGCGCATCGCGACTGACGTCGCGGTTTGGACAGCGGGGGTACGCGTGAGCCCGCTGCCCGCCGCCGCCGGGATCAGCACCGACGAGCGTGGCCGGATCCGCACCGACGGCACGCTGCGCTCGACCTCGCACCCCGATGTGTACGCGGTGGGTGACGCCGCCGCCGTCCCGGTGAGTTTCGGGGTTCTGCACGGCACCTGCCAGAGCGGCATGCCGACCGGCGTGCACGCGGCCTGGAACATCGTGCGGGAGCTGGACGGGCGCGCGCCGGCCCGATTCCGGTTCGGTTATCTGCACCTACCGGTCAGCCTGGGCCGTGGCGACGCGGTCGTTCAGTTCACCCGGGGCGACGGCAGCCCGCACCGCTGGCACCTGACCGGGCGGGCGGCGGTCTGGTACAAGGAGACGGTGAGCGCGTCACCGTGGCCGTCGGCCGCCCGGATGGTCCGCATGCCGTGGGCGGGCCGGCTGGCGTGGCGCCGATGAGCGCTGCTTTCGCTGATCATCGTGGGCTTCTCTTCTCGGTGGCGTACCGGATTCTCGGCAGCGCCGCCGACGCGGAGGACGCGGTGCAGGACACCTGGCTGCGGTGGTCGTCAGCGGACCGTTCGCAGGTCGCCGACCCCCGCGCCTATCTCGTGCGGATCGTGACGAACCTGGCGATGGACCGGCTCCGGTCGGCAGTTGCGCGACGTGAGACGTACGTCGGTCCATGGTTGCCGGAGCCGATCCTGACGTCGTCGTCCGGCTCTTTTGATGAGGTGTCGACCGCTCTGCTGCTGGTGATGGAGAGTCTCAGCCCGCTCGAACGGGCGGTGTTCGTGCTGCGCGAGGCGTTCGGCTTCAGCTACGGCGAGATCGGGTCGTTTGTGGGCCGGTCGACGGAGACGGTCCGGCAGGCGGGGTCCAGGGCCCGGGAGCATGTGCACACCGGACGGCCCCGGTTCCCGGCGTCGCGGGCGCGGCATCAGGAGGTGACCTCGCTGTTCCTGGCCGCGGCATCCGGCGGCGACATCAACTCCCTGATGGAGTTGCTGGCGCCGGACGTCACGCTGTGGACGGACGGCGGAGGCCGGGTCAGGCAGGCGCACCGCCCGGTCGTCGGCGCCGAGCGCGTGGCGACGTGGTTCGCCGGGGTCGGCTCCCGACCGTATGAGGGGGTGTCGCCAGCGGACATGACGGTGGAGATTGTGGAGCTGAACGGTTTGCCCGGAGTGGTTTTCCACGGGGCTGGACGGGTACTGGCCACACTCACGCTCGATCTCGACGCGGACGGGCTGATCGCGGCGATCCACAACGTGGCCAACCCGGCGAAGCTGCAGGCAGTGACCAGCGGAAACGTGCACCAGCTGAGCGGATAGTTGCTACAGCACAAATTCACGAGTTTCGCAGGCGAACCCCTCGCGGATGGCCGCATGACGGGCAAAACTGGCCATTTGGTGCGCGTAATCCGCCGAAGATCCAGGCGGCAGACGTTTAGGCTCCCCCCGGGTCGTCCTGGTGGTCAGCTTTCTCCGGCATTACAAAACCGGACGAAAGGTCAGACCATGTTCACAAAGGCCACTATGCTCGCCGCCGGTATCGGTCTGTTCGCGGGTGGCGTGCTCGCGGCAGGAACGGCGCAGGCCGCCCCGGCGGACCTCCCGAACTTCCACACACAGCAGGCCTGCCTGCAGGATGTGGCACGAAACGACGCGCAGAGCACGCACACCTGTCAGCGGCTTCGCAACGGTGCATGGCAGCCGGTCAGGAAGTCCGTCAGCGGCAACAAGATCGGTAGCGACAACGAGTTCAATACCACCTACGACGTCGACGCAAGCAATAACGAGTACTACGACGAGAGCGAAAACACCAACAACATGAGCAAAGCCGAGACCGGTGACGTCAACGTCAAGACCGGCGACGTCACCCAGAACATGTACGTGCCGGAGACCGGCATGATGGGCTCGTTCGGCAACGGTCTCGACCAGGCCGGCAAGCTCATCGGGGGCGGTAACAAGAAGGGCGGCGGTCTCGGTGACCTCCTGACCCCCTTCCTCGGCGGCGGCGGCGGCCTCTTCGACAGGCAATAACGTGCTCCAGAAGGCTGCCCTCCTGGCCGCTGGCGCCGGGCTCCTCGTGGGCGGCGCGGTCGCCGTGAGCCCTGCCCGAGCCGCGCCCACCGACGACCGGGCAACTGCGGATCTCGTGGAGTACTTCGCCAGCGAGACGGCGTGTGAGGACGCCGGAGTGCTGCGGAGGCAGTACCAGCAGTGGCTGAACTTCCGCTGCCAAAAAGGTCAGGATCCGACGGCGCCGGCGAGGTCGCCGCGTACTGCCTGGTTCCTGGTCCGGCTGCACGGGGCCGAACCGACGCCCGAGCCGGCCGCTCCGCCTAAGCTCCCCGGTACGGATGCTGTCAGCGACATCCTCACCGAGAAGGTCAAGCCGGCGATCGCGAGCGGGACCAACTGGTTCTGCGACATCGTTTTCAAGAGTCCCTGCGTCTGAAGCAGTCGAAGCACCACGGAAGCTCGTTGCCGCGCACTCCTGCGGCAACGAGCTTCGTCGTATCAGGCCTCGGTGTAATCCACGACCGCGCGGGAGGTGAGCAGGGGGCGCAGCCAGGCGCCCAGCTCCAGGTGCGCCGGATGCGCCTGGTATGCCCGCAGATCGTCGGCATCGAGGTGAGTTGTCTTCAGGTAGAGGTCCCAGGAGACGCCGGTGTTCAGCTCGTCCAAGTGCACCTCAACGGCTCGAATCTCAGGAACGACACCGGCAAGTTCTTCCAAACGCAACGTGGCCTTGGCAGCATCGCCAGCGTCAGCAAACTTCATCAGCACGATGTGCACCAACAAGTCGACACTCCAAATCTCTCGATCATCAAGAAACCCCTGTTGCAAACGTGAACCCGAGTGTAGTTTTGGGAAACGCCGTTTCGCTAGGGGGAACCGGATGCCCGGTGTTGTTCGTGTTGCCGCAGCCCAGATCGAAGCCGGTCAGGACATCGCTGCCAACCTGGCCGCCTGCCTGCGCGTCATCGACGCCGCTGCGGAGCAGAAAGCCCAGCTCGTGGTCCTGCCCGAGTTCTGCAATCACCTGTCCTGGTACGCATCACGCGCGCAGGCCCACGAACTCGCGACCCGGCTGGAGGACGAATTCCTCACCGCGATCGCCGAGCGGGCCCGCCGGCACGGGATGTGGGTGAAGGTCAACGTCACTCACGCGTACCCGGACGGACGGACCGGAGGGACGAACTTCCTGTTCGACGCCGCCGGTGAGATCGTCGGGTCCTGCGACAAGCAGACCCTGATGGGCGCCGAGAACGACTTCCTGGAGCCGGCGCCCGCCGTCGGCCCGGTGCTCGACACGCCGCTCGGCCGCCTCGGGATGTACGCCTGCATGGAAGGCGTCATCAACGAGGTCGCCCGCGGCCTCGCGCTGCGCGGCGCGCAGGTGCTGCTGAACAGCCTGAACAGCTTCGCGCTGGACGAGGCCGACCTGCACATTCCGGTACGCGCGGCGGAGAACAAGGTGTGGGTGGTCGCCGCCAACAAGGTCGGCCCGCTGCTGCCGCGTGAGGACCTGCCGGCCATCGCCGAACGACTCGGTGTGCCGCCGGAGTGGCTGCACGGCGCCGGCGAGAGTCAGATCGTGGCACCGGACGGGACCGTGGTGGCGAAAGCGCCGCGCACCGGCGAGGCCGTCGTGGTCGCCGACATCGACGTGTCACTGGCCGACGACAAGTCACGGCCCGACGGGACGGACATCCTGGCCAGCCGGCGCCCGAGTCTGTACGGTGCGATCGCCGCGGAGCCGGTGGGCCGTCAGCGCCCGGCCGGCGCGCCGACCCTGCCGGTGGCGGTGGTGCGGGATATCGGGAAGATCCGGGATGCCGTGGATGCCGGGGCCCGGCTCGTCGTGCTCCCCGAACTCGCCGGGACACCGGACGAGATCGCCGAAAGCCTCAAGGGCACCACGGCGCATGCCGTCACCACGGTGCTTGACGAAGGCGTACCCACTGGGGTGTTGATCTCGGAAAACGGCCTGGTGGCGCGGCAGCCGCAGCTCCACACGGCGAAGGCGGCGGGCAAGGAGATCGTCCCGATCGACCTGGAGTGGGGCCGGCTCGCGATCGTCGTCGGTGACGACGCGCTGTACCCGGAGACGTTCCGGCTGGCCGCGCTGCTCGACACCGACGTGGTCGCCGTGCCGCTCTCCGTGCAGGAACCGTGGGAGCTGGAGCTCGGGCTGCCGGAGCGCGCCGCCGAGAACCGGCTGAACGTCGTGGTCGCGACGCCGCTGGATCAGCCGGCCGCGATCTTCGCGATGACGCCCGACTTCACCCTCTGGACCAAGTGGGAAGGGCCGTTCACCGGCCGGATCTCCACGCCGATCCGCACCGACATCGCCGCTGGTGAGGCCGTTGCTGTCGGCACTGTCAATCCCGCGCAGGCAGCGAACCGGCAGGTCTCGCGGAATACCGATCTTGTCGACGGTCGCCCGTGGCGGCTTGTCAGCGCTCTTTTATAAAGGAGTTTCACAGTGGCGGAGACCATTCAGCACGTGGAGGACATGGTCGACGGCTCGCCGGTCGTCGACGTGCACGACACGTTCAACTATTACCGTCAGCTCCTCGCCGACCTGAAGGCGAAGATCGACGCCCGGTTCGAGCTCAAGCGCGACCCTTCCACGGTGGATCTCCAGACGTACGGAACCTATCCCGAGGGACCGGGCGGTTCCCTTGAGGCGTACGCCGGACCCGAGGTCGACTGGATGGTCCACTCCTGGATCGGCAATCCGGGCGCCAGCTTCGCGAACCTGCACCTGACCTGCTGGCTCGGCCCGCAGGTGAAGGTGCCGCACCTGGGCATCGCGCTGCTGGTCTGGCCGGGTGGCTGGTTCTACCTCGACTCGGTGCCGCGGACGAACATGGTCGAGGACGCCGAGTACTTCGACAAGTACTACGCGGAGCTGGACCCGGAGTGGCTGGAGCTGCGCAGCGACCCGGAGTTCGAGTACTTCGTGAGCCGGGCCGGTTTCATCCGGGCCAGCCTGTCGCCGACGGCGTACTGCTACTCGTTCGAACGGTCCCAGCGCAACCTGGAGATCGTGTCGCAGCGGGCACACGCGCACGTCGACAGGTGGCTGCGATGGGTCGACGAGGCCGAGGCGGTGCCGGCCGAGGAGCAGGCCGCGCTGGCCGAGACCGACGAGACGATCCGGCGCAACATCGCCGAGCGGGACCCGGCCAACGTCATGGGTGTCCGGTTCTTCGGCGAGGAGACCACGAACAAGCTGGTCCGCGCGCTGTGGGGCGGCGACCGTGAGCTTCCCCGGCCGGGGGTCCCGTCATGAGCGTGCGTTCGATCTGGTGGGCCGCGGCGATTCCCGGGGCCGAGGCTCCCTTTGACACCGCTCACCTGCGGGTCTTCTATCCGGCGAAGCCGACCGGGTCGGACGCCGAGCGGCTCTCCGGTGTTTTCCCGGCGGATCCGGTCGGAGCTCCGTATCCGGTCGCGGTGATCGTCTCCGGGGTCAACGTGGGCCAGGAGGCCTATCGGTGGCTCGCCGTCGAGCTCGCCTCACGCGGTTACGTCGCCGTCACCTACGACTGGGTCGGTGAGCTGTTCGGCGGTCTGAAGGGGATCACTCCCGGTGTGGAGCTGGCGGCCGCGAAGCCGGACGCCTACGGCACCCGGGCGACGACGCCGTCGGTGCCGGTCATCCTCGACGCGCTGAAGACCATGACCGGCCCGGTCGCCGGCCTGCTGGATCTCGACAACGTCGCGCTCATCGGTCACTCGGCCGGCGGCACCGTCATCCTGCAGAGCGCCCGCTTCTTCCCCACGGTGAAAGCGGTCGCCGCGTACGGAACACACACCATGGTCGCCACGATGCTCGGCTGGCCGGCCGGCACGGTGCTCCCCGCCCAGGTGGACAGCCCGGTCCTGCTGATGAACGGCGAGAACGACGGCGTGATCAACGGGTCGGCCGACCGCTATGGCTCGTCCCCCGAGAAGAGGGATCCGATCAGCCGGACCTTCGACGAGGCCCTGCCGGATGCCGGCGGCGACAACGTGCAGGTCACGTTCTCCGGCGCGAACCACTTCGGCATCGTGCACCCGGTCGACGAGACCGCCGCCCGCGCGTTCCTCGACCTTCCCGCGGAGACCGATCCGGCCGCCACTCGTGCCGCTCTGGCCGACGTGACCACGGCGTTCCTCGACGTCCACCTGCGCGGCGCCTCCGGCGACGTGCTCGACAAGGCCCTTCAGAACCCCGACATCGCCGGGATCCGGCGGAGGTAAAGCCATGCTCAAGAACTTCTGGTACGCGGTGGAGTTCTCCGACAAGGTCACCACCAAGCCGGAGCGGCTCACCGTCCTCGGGCAGTACCTCGTGGTCTATCGCACCCCCAAGCAGGGCCGTGTCGTCGCACTGAGCGACCTCTGCGTGCACCGTGGCGCCGCGCTCTCCGGCGGCACACTCAAGGACGACAAGATCGTCTGCCCGTACCACGGCTGGGAGTACGACCCGGACGGCCAGTGCACCAAGATTCCGGCGAACCTGCCGGGCCGGGGCATCCCGAAGAAGGCGCGCGTCGACTCGTACCCGGTGCAGGAGAAGTACGGCTTCGTCTGGGTCTTCATGGGCGACCTTCCCGAGGAGGAGCGCCCGCCGATGCCGGTGTGGCCGGAGTTCGACGACCTGGTGGAGAACGGCGGCAAGTTCCGCGTCGTCACCGGCGAGTTCCTCTGGAACGCCAACTACGAGCGCATCCTGGAGAACGGCTGCGACATCGCGCACGCGCCGTTCGTGCACGCCGGACGATTCGGCAACCCGGACATGCCGCAGGTGCCGGATTACGAGGTCGAGCACCCGGACGAGTGGTCCGCGTTCGCCACTGTCGACCTGCACCCGCCGAAGCCGTCCGGTCTCTGGGGCAAGTTCGGCCGCCTGGTCGGCAACGATCTGAAGAAGCGCCCGCCGGTCACCACGTCGGCCGGCTGGATGCTGCCCAACATGATCAAGCTGCACGTGCGGCTGCCGATCGGCGACATGATCATTTACGACACCAACATCCCGATCGACGAGACGCACACGCTGGTCAAGTGGGTCGCTCTGCGGACGTTCTTCACCGGCAAGTGGGCCGACAAGGACGCCATCAACCGTACGATGCGGATCTTCTACGAGGACGCAGCGGTGGTCGACAAGGTCCGGCCCGAGCTGCTCCCGTTCGACCTCGGCGCCGAGCTGCACATCAAGAGCGACATCATCGCGGTCGAGTACCGGCGGCGGCGTCAGGAGCTGGCCGACAAGGGCTGGCTGCTCAACGAAGAGGACTTCATCACCGGTGACGTGCCGCGCCGCACGGCGACCGTGATCCCCTCGCCGGCCCGCCGGGAGAGCCCGGAGCTGGCCCGCGCCTGGGTGCACAAGGCCCGGGGCGAGCACCCGACCGTGGCAGCGTCCCGGCTGATGGGTGGCGACGAGTCGGGTTCCGAAGCAAACGAGGAGAACAAGTGAGCCTGCCTGGAGCGCTCGCCGAGACCACCCTTGCCAAGATCCTCGGCCGGTTCCCGGTGACCCTGACCGAGGAACGCGACCTGACGTCGCCGATGAGCCCGGCGCCGGTCGGACATATCAAGATTTGGCGGGGCGAAGGCCCGGTCGTCAAAATCGTGAATGTCGGGCTTGTGGTCCCGCCCATCGGCCTCGACAGCCACATGATCTTCGCGTTCACGGCGCCGTCGTCCGGGGTTCCGCACTTCACCCTGGACTCCGTCGCCAACGGGGACAACTACGCGTTCCACCTCGATCTCATCCCCCGGATCGATCTGGCGACCTCGCTGCCCTATCTGGACGAGGTCTACGAGCCGCTGACCGAGCTCTACCAGGAAGTGAGCAAGCGCGAAGGCCTCACCCCGGCCCACCTGACGCCGCGGCAGTACGCGCTCATGTCGCCGTGGATGCTGGTGAACCGGGCTACCGAGGACGCCTTCAAGGGCATCGACGACGCCGTCGACAACTACCTCACCCACTGGGCAGCCCTCGTGGACAAGGGCGTCGACGCCGCCGGCACCGCCGAGCGCGACAGCCGGCACCGCGAACTCCTCTTCAGCCCGGAGATCGACCCGGTCTGGAAGCAGACCGTCCGTCTCCTCGGCGAGGAGCAGAGCGAGTCGGTACGGAAATCCCTGGTGAGCAACGAATGAGCGAACCCAGCGTCTGGCAGAAGCGGATCGCCGGCGAGTGGCACGGCCGCCCCTCGCTCTTCGACGCCACCGGCACCTGGTGCGGCTTCGAGGAGATCCGGCGGTCCTCGGACTTCGTGGACGGCGTGACGACGTACAAGATGGACGGCGGGCTGATCGGCGGCGGTCCGCTCGCCGGCCAGTTCCGGCTCGGCGCGCCGTTCTCGTTCGGCGTGGTCGACTCGGACCAGAACCGGGTCTACACCGGGCCGGACTTCTTCGGCACCGGTCAGCCGTACGGCAGTTTCGTGGACTCGCACTATTACGGCCCGGGCTGGCAGGTCGACCTGAACACCTGGAACCAGGTGCTGCCCGACGGCGAGACCCAGGTGTACTCGTCGGTGCTGTACCAGGGCTGGTCGGTGGTGGGCTGCTTCAACGGCCTCTACACCCGGGTCCCGTCGCGCGTGGACAGTTTGATCGAGGCCGAGACCCGGAACGGCTCGGTCCCGTACATCCTGCCCACCAAAGAGGCCGGCGCCTACGTCGGCGAGCTAGAACTGTGGGGGTCTAATCAAAAGCTGCGCGGCACGGTCTCCGTGGCGATCGAGCTGGAGCCGATCAACCTGCTCCGCACGCGCCGCACGACGACGCTGAAAGGTGCCGGCCTGGACCGCGAGTTCACCACGGAAACCCGGCGCGACGGCAACCGGCTGTTCTTCGAGGGGCCCGAGGCCTGGGGCAACGCGATCGGTTTCGGTCGCGCGTCGTTCCAGTCGGTGCACCTCACCGACGTCTGGAAGATCAAGGGCCGGGAGTTCTCGATCGACGCGGCACCCGGGATGTCGGCCGGCAAGCAGCTGGCCGTGGTCTACGAGCTGTCCGACGGCGGCAGCCTGGACTCGGTGCTGCACGGCCTCCTGGAGTGGCAGTCATGACGGTCGTCGTGGTGACCGGTGGGACGCGCGGGATCGGTCAGGGCCTGGTGCACGCTTTCCTGGCCGAGGGCGCCCAGGTCGCGTACTGCGGCCGGACAAGTCCCGAAAAAACGGTAGAAGGCGCCCTGTTCATCCAGGCCGACGTCACCCAGCGGGAAGACGTCCGCAAACTCTGGGACGCCACCACCGACAAATACGGAAAAGTCGATATCTGGGTGAACAACGCGGGCCTCTCCACCTCCCGCAAACCGCTGTGGGAGCTGGACCCCACCGAGATCGACGACGTCGTCGGCCTGAACCTCCGCGGCACCCTGCACGCCAGCGCGGTGGTCCTCGACGCCATGCTCGCCCAGGGCCACGGCGCCCTGTGGAACATGGAGGGCCTCGGCTCCAACGGCCAGATCGTTCCCGGCCTGACCGTGTACGGAGCGACAAAGCGCGCCGTCACCTACGCCACCCTGGCGCTGGCGAAAGAGCTGAAAGACACGCAGGTCAAGGTCGGGCTCCTCTCCCCCGGCATGGTCGTCACCGACCTGCTCACCCGCGACTACGAGCCGGCCGAGCTGGAGAAGGCGAAGAAGATCTTCAACATCCTCGCCGACCGGGTCGAGACCGTCACCCCGTGGCTGGCCCGCGAGGTCCTCAAGGGGACCAAGAACGGCGGCCGGGTGGCCTGGCTGACCAACCGCAAGGCGGCCTACCGGTTCGCCACGGCGGCGTTCACGAAGCGCGACGTCTTCGCCCGCAACGAGAACGGCAAGGAGTCCTGATCATGGACTACCCCATCGTGCTGGCCGTCGAGGACTTCGTGCCGGTCATCCTCGGATCGACCGGGTTCGCCCTGCTCAGCCGTACCGCGCCGACGCCACGGGCGCAACAGGCCGGCCTTGCAGGAGCGATCCTTATCGGTCTCGGCGGCGTCTCCAAGTGCATCTGGAAACTGGCGTATTCCGCGGAGATCGGCGACTGGACGCTCTTCGAGCAGGCGCTCTTCCCGCTCATGGCGGCCGGGGCCACCCTTCTGGCGTGGGCTCTTGCGGTTACTGTGCGCCACGGTAGGCGTACCCATGCCTGGCCTTTCGCTCTTGCCTTTGCTCTTTGTGTGGCGGGGGCGATCTTCGGGCAGAGCCTGAATCCGCTGTTCGTGGCGGCGACGCTCGGGGTGACCGCGGTCAGCGTGCTCGGCGCGATCATCGCGGCGCGCTATCAGCAGTGGTGGGCGGTGTCACTCTACGTGCTCGGGCTGGTCCTGGTCATGGGGCTGGTGCCGCTGCGCGGCTCGGACAGCCACCACACTCTCGCCTTCCAGTGGCTGGAGCAGGGCATCAACACGTCCGCCCAGGCCGCGCTGCTCGCCGCAGCCTGGCTGACTCTCCGGGCTACCCGCCGGGCTTCTCTGAAACAAGCGACCGTTGGAGCATCCCAATGACCGACGCCCTCGGCTGGCGCCGCAAATTCGGCGTCATCGCCCCATCGACGAACACCATTGTCGAACCGGACTTCTACGCCATGACGGTCCCCGGCGTGACGTCGCATTTCTCCCGCATCCACATCCGCAATCAGGACCTCTCCGACGACGCCAATTTCGAGAACCTGCTCGTCCAGATCCGTGGCGAAATCGGTTCCGCCTGCGAGCGCGTGCTGACCTGTGAACCCGATTACATGGTCATGGGAATGTCCGCCGAGACATTCTGGGGAGGCGTCGAGGGAAACCGCGAATTCGTCGCCCAGATCAAGGGAATCACCGGCCTCGAGGTAGCGACCGGCGCCGAGGCCTGCGAACGAGCCCTCAAGCTCTACGGCGCCCGCAAGATCGGCGTCGTCACCCCCTATCAGCCGGTAGGCGACGCCAACGTGGTCCGCTTCTTCGGCGAAATCGGCTTCGAGGTAACCGCCATCGAAGGCCTGAAATGCCCCACGGCCGTTTCGATCGCCCACGTCACCGAAGACGAACTCCGCGCCGCGATCCTCAGCGTCAACGGCCCCGACGTCGACGCCATCGTCCAATGCGGCACCAACCTCTCCATGGTCCGCCTAGCCGACGAAGCCGAACGCTGGCTGGGCAAGCCGGTCATCGCCATCAATGCCGCAACCTGGTGGATGGCCCTGCGCGAAAACGGCATCAAAGACAAGGTCTTCGGCGCCGGCAGCCTGCTCCGCGATTACTGACCGTTTTATTTGATACGCGCGACCGGCTCGGACAAGCGCACCAACCACCACCCGTGGCCCCTCGCCACCTGCCGGCCCCTCCCGCCGGCGCACCCCGCCGCCGGCCCCGGACCCCCGTCCCGCACACCGGCTGGCCCGCCCGGGCCGGCCGGGCCGGGCGGTGCCGGACCGGGCGGTGCCGGACCGGGCGGTGCCGGACCGGGCGGTGCCGGACCGGGCGGTGCCGGACCGGGCGGTGCCCGGAGCCACGTTCCGAAGCCGCCAACAACCCTCAGTGCCAGCCGCGTTTGCCCGGGCTGGCGCTGAGGGTCGCTTTTCGCCCTCAAACACGACCCGGAGCACCAGCCACGTTCGCCCGGCTCGCGCTCAGGGTCGTGAAACGGCTCTGGCGACAACCCCGCGCGCCAGCCGGTGCGCAGGGTCGACTCCCGCAAGCCAGGCCCCGGCGTCCCACGCGCCAAACCCGAACCCCACACACCGCAAGCACCGCCCAGACGAGCGTCGACCAGCCCCGAATCGACACGCCCACGCGATCCCCCACATGCGTGTCGAGTTCGGAACATGCGTGTCGAGTTCGGGCGCGGTTCGAACCCCGAATCGACACGGACCGGCGAATCGCGAGGTGTGTGTCGAGTTTGGGGGCGTAGCGAACCCGAAGTCGACACACCTGGCAGGGCTGCGCGATCTTGGGCCGCCGTTCCCAGCGGGCTGTGGTTCGGGGACCAAGGTCGCGGCGATAGGTACCGCAGGCGGCGGACTCCGCGCATGATCCACTCCGGCTGGCTCTCACGGCTGTCCCCGCGGGTCAATGAGGTAGCCGCTCACCGGGGGAAACGTGACGTCAAACTGTGGCCGGGCGTGCTCTCTCGCCGTAGGGCCCGTCACCACGAGGGCGAGCCGTAGCTCAGATAGGTCATCAGCCCCGATGACCTATCTGGCCTACGGCTCGCGTCCAGCAGCCGTAGCTCAGACACCTCAAAAGCGCCCGATGACCTATCGGAGCTACGGCTCGCCCCCGCGGCCGCTTCGCCCCGCGGCCGACTCGTCCCAGCGACCGGCTCCTCCAGCAGTCGGCGCTCCTCCAGCAGCCAGCTCCCCCAGCGGCCGGCTCCCCCCAGCAGCCGGCTCGCCCTGGCCGCCGGGTTCGGTCCGGTAGGCGGGCCGAAGACATCACGCCGCGAGCACCCCTCGCCCGGTGTGTCGAGTTGAGGCGCGTATCGAACCCGAAATCGACACGGACCGGTGAATCGCGGGGTGTGTGTCGAGTTTGGGGGCGTAGCGAACCCGAAGACGACACGCCTGGCGGGGCCGCGCAATCTTGGGCTGCCGTTCCCGGCGGGCTGTGGTTCGGGGACCAAGGTCGCGGCGATAGGTACCGTCGGCGGCGGTCTCCGCGCCTGATCAAGTCCGGCTGACTCTCGCTGCTAACTCTCGCTGCTGGCTCTCGCTGCTAGCTCTCGCTGCTGGCTCGGCCCGCGTGCGACAAGCGGTGAGAGCCCGTGCGCTTGGGTTGAGTGCGGGACGGCCCGGCCGGTGGGCCGGCCGGGCCGGTGGGCCGGCCGGGCCGTGGGAGAGCACGCGTTTCATCCGGATCGGGGGTGTGGGACCTGCCCCGCGCAAAGCCGGCCCCACACCCCTGAACCGTCCCTCTGAGGTCCTGCCCCGCGCGGATCGAGAGTGCGG
Source organism: Actinoplanes lutulentus (assembly GCF_003259845.1). Lineage (GTDB taxonomy): Bacteria > Actinomycetota > Actinomycetes > Mycobacteriales > Micromonosporaceae > Actinoplanes > Actinoplanes lutulentus. Next base: position 188,439 of record NZ_QLMJ01000002.1, on the reverse strand, counting down.
ATCGAGAGGGGCGCGAGACAGAGACCTAGTGGAAGCCCGCCATGCGGCGCCGGCGAGCCGGGAGCATGGCCAGCAGACCGAAGCCGGGCAGGAGCAGACCGGTTCCGATCAGTACGACGGTGGCCCACTCCATGCCGGGCCCGGTCTTCGGAAGAGCGTCGTCATCGGCGGCGGTGGTCGCTGCCGCCGCGGCGGAGGTGGACTTGGTGGAGGCCGGCGTCGTGGCGGCGGCACCGGAAGACCCGAAGACGATCTTCACGGAGACCGCGTTGGCCTTCACGGTGGCGTCGTCGTGGGCGGACGGCAGCAGCTGTGCGGCGATGACGCAGCCGTCGGTTCCGCACTCCTTGCCGTTGAACGACTTGGACAGCTTGAGGGTCACCTTCTCGGTCTTGCCGCTGCTGTCGGTCTTGGCGAACACCGCTCCGCCGGACAGGTTGCAGTCGGTCGGGCCGGTCGGGTTCTTCACGCACTGGCCGAGCGCGAGGTCGGTCAGTCCCTTCGTGAACCCGGTTCCGGTGACGGTGATCGAGTCGCCGTCCTTGAGACCGGTGGTCTTCGAGACCTTCAGGCTCGCCTTGGCCGCGGCCGGCGCCGCGGTCACGAACAGGGTGGCGCCGGCGCAGAGCAGACCGGCGGCCACCGCAGCGGCCAGCCTGCGCAGACCCGGCGGTTTCCGGGATGTGGAACGGGTCATTCAACACTCCTTCAAACAGGAAAGGGGGATCAGCCGGCCGGCTCTCCGGACCGGGCGACGGCAGCTTCGTCGGTGCCGAGATAGGACAGGACGACAGCGGGGTGCGAGCGCACCTCGTCGGGTGGGCCGGCCGCGATGACGGCTCCGGCGTCCATCGCGATCAACCGGTCGGCGACCCGGGACAGCAGCGGCAGGTCGTGCTCGATGACCAGCACGGTGGTGCCGAGCTCGTCGCGTACGCGCAGCATGAGTTCGCCGAGGGCGACGCCGTCGGACTGGGTGAGCCCGGACGACGGCTCGTCGAGCAGCAGCACGCGCGGTTCGAGGGTGAGCAGGCAGCAGAGCTCGACGATCCGGCGAGTACCGGTGGAGAGCTCACCGACCGGCTTGTCGGCCAGGTCTTCCAGGCCCATCGCGCGCAGCGCGGTCAACGCCCGCTCCGCTTTCGCGATCTCCGGGCGTTCGTCGCCGAGGATGTCGATCACCAGGCTCGACGGGATCGCGGACTCGGCGGCGACCATCACCGCCTCGCGTACGCTCATCGCCGGGAAGAGCCGGGCATCCTGGAACGAACGCACCAGCCCGGCCCGCGCCCGCCGCTCCGGCGTCCAGCCGGTGATGGCGCGTCCCTGGTAGCGGACCGTTCCGCCGTCCGATCCGGTGAACCCGGCGAGGATCTCGAAGAGCGTGGTCTTGCCGGCGCCGTTCGGCCCGATGATGCCGACGATCTCACCCTCGGTGATGGTGAATGTGGCATCCTGCACCGCTCGCACCCCACCGAACGACCGGCGGATCCCGGCCACTTCGAGAAGCGGCCCGTCCCCGGTGGCGGGCGCCAGCCGCGCGGCGGGCAAGTGGTGAACCCGCCACTGCCCAGGCCGTCCGGGCGCTTTGCCCGACAAATCTGATTTGTCGGGCAAGGAGTGGGGAGCAGCCGCCGACCCGCTTAGCGCGGGGACCGAGGACAGCGGCGCAGGATCGTGGACAGTCTCCGGCGGGAAGCCGGGGATCAGTCCGTCCGGGCCGATCCGGCCCGGCGCCGATGCCTGCGCCGGCCGCCACGCACGCACGCGGGAGAGCCAGTCCGCCGGCACCCGGCCTGCGGGGATTCGGGACAGCAGGCCCGCCAGTAGGCCGCCGAGGCCCTCGGGGAGGAAGATCACGACGAGCAGCCAGCCCAGCGTGAGCACCGCCTGCCCCGGGATCCCCAGCGGCAGCAGCGCCGGCAAGCCGACGATCACGAGTGAGCCGAGCAGTGCCCCGCCGGTGCGGGACAGCCCGCCCACCACGGCGATCGCGACCACGTCGATGCTCGCCGACGCCGGAAAGCTGTTGATCGACAGCTGGGACTGGCCGAAACCGATCACCACGCCGCCGAGTCCGGCCAGGGCGCCCGCGACCGCGTACACCTGAAGTTTGCGAACTGGGGCCGCGACCGTGAGTGCTCGCCCGGCTTCCTCGTTGTCGCGCAGAGCGAGCAGGAGACGGCCGAAACCACCGCGGCGCAGCCGCGCGGTGACCATCCACCCGAGGGCGAGCAGCAGCAGCGCGAAGAGGTAATAGTCGGTGGAGACGCTGACGACATAATCGCGCCAGACCGGGTACGGGGTGGTCAGCCCATCACCGAGCAGGAAGCTCTGCCGCAGCAGCCATCCACTGGTGGCCAGTGCGAACGCCAGGGTGGTGACGCCGAGTGCCACACCGCGCAGCCGCAGCGCCGGGATGCCGACCAGGGTCGACGCGAGAGCGCCGGCCGCGCAGCCGGCGGCCACCCCGACAAGCATGTTGCCGCTGGCCTGGGCGGCCTGGATCGCGGCGGCGGCGCCGATGCCGGCGAACGCGAACTGGCCGAGGGAGAGTTCGCCGGCGATGCCGGTCACCAGGATCACCGAGAGGCCGACCAGGGCGTATCCGCAGATCATGGTGAGGATCGAGGCGGTGGAGTTGCTGACGACGTACGCCAGGCCGACTCCGACGACGGCGAGCAGTGCCAGGCCGATCCGCGCGCCCGGAGGCGAGGTGGCGTCCCAGCGGGGCCATGCGGCGTGTTCGCTGTTGCGGCCGCCGGATCGTTGCCGCAGCAGCGCGACGAGGATCGCCAGGCCGAGCACCACGTCGACGAACCCGCTGGTCTCCTTGGAGAGCAGTACCTGTTCGAGGACGCCGACGCCGATCGAGGCGACGAACGCGATCGGCAGCGACGCCATCCGGGCGATGACCGCGCCGGCCAGGCCGCGCAGCAGCAGCTGCGGGCCGAGCGACTCGATCGACTGCACGCCCTGGGTCGGTGTCAGCAGGATCGCCGAGAACGCGGCCACCCCACCGGCGACGGCCCAGGCCAGGCTGGTCATCATCGGCGCGGGCACACCGTTGACGGTGGCGGCGTCCGGGTGGTCGGCGGCGGCGCGGATCGCGATGCCGTACTTGGTGCGGCGCAGGAAGAACGCGAGCGCGGCCAGCAGCACCGGGGTGAGCACCAGCATCGCGGTGAGCGACGAGCCGACGGCAGTGGTGCCGATGCTGAAGGCGGGCAGGCCGGGCGGTTTCGGATAGGTGGCGCCGGAGAAGCTGTCCCGGTCCACGAGCAGGGCCAGGACCAGGATGAACTGGGACAGGCCGAGGGTGGCGATCATGCCGATCACCCGGGGCCGGCCGCGCAGGCGGCGGACCACGGACATCTCGATGCCGGCGCCGAGTGCGCCGGCCACCAGGATGGCGATCGGGAACGCCAGCCAGAAGGTGATGCCGTCGGTCAGTTTGGCGAGAACGGCCGCACCGAAGACACCGATCGCGCCGTGGGCGAAGTTGACGAACTTGCTGGACCGGTAGACCAGCACGATGCCGATGGCGAGCAGCCCGTAGGTCAGGCCGGTGAACATGCCGACGGCGAGCCGATCGAACCCGAAGTCGTACCCAAAAAGGCTCATTCGGCGTGTCCTCCCAGCACCAGGCGGCGGGCGAGGTCGGGGGTGGCGCGCAGTTCGGCCGGGGTGTGCTCGGCGATGATCGTGCCGTGCTCCATGAAGAGCAGCCGGTCGGCGATCGACATGGCGACGTTCACCGACTGCTCGATGACCAGCGTGGCGACGCCGGCCGCGGCGAGCCTGCGGACCAGTTCGAGCAGGCCGCCGACGACGACCGGGGCGAGCCCGAGCGAGAACTCGTCGATCAGCAGCAGGCTGGGCCGCTGGATCAGGGTCTTGGCGAGGACCAACATCTGCCGTTCGCCGCCGGAGAGGTTCGCGGCCGGCTGGTCGGCGCGGGCGGCCAGCCGCGGGAAGACCGCGAGGGCGCCGTCGACGACGGTGCCGGTCTTGTCGTCGTCCTTGCCGTTCGGGTACGCGTGCAACCGCAAGTTGTCCCGCACGGTCAGCGATCCGAAGGCCTGCTGACCGATGACCGTGGACATGCCGAGTTTGACCCGCTTGGCGCCGGACACCCCGGTCACGTCCCGGCCGAGCAGGGTGACCGTGCCCGAGGAGGGCCGGTTCAGCCCGCACAGCATCCGGACCAGTGTGGATTTGCCGACACCGTTGGGACCGCAGAGCGCCACGGTCTCGCCGCGACGCACGGCCAGGTCGATGTCGAAGAGGATCTGGATGTCTCCGTAGCCGCCGTTGAGCCCGGCGACGTCGAGAACGATGTCACTGTCCAAGGCTGGTCACCGGCCCGGAATAGGTGAAACATCCGCATGAATCGGAGAATTTCAACACTCGGTAAGCCGTCCCCGCCGCGTTCCCGCCTCCGAAGTCACCGAGACCGGCCGCCGTGCTGAAGGTCATGTTCTGTGCCGCCGCGCCCCACGCGCCCGCGTTCAGATCGGCGCCGAGGTCTTTCGCGCCGGCCTGCAGCATCAGCGCCGCGTCGCAGTAGGTGAACGCGACCCGCGCGTTCTCCCGGGCCTTGAACGTGATCCCGGCATCCGAGTAGATCTTCTGGCAGTTCTTCTCGGCGTCGCTCGCCGGGAACGCCATCTCGCTGTCCGGCACGTCGTACCCGGGCGCGAAACCGACGCCGACCATCCCCTTGAGCGCGGCCGGCGGGATGGTCCCCGGGTTGGACACCATGAAACCGGGGCTGTCGAAGGTGGAGATCCCATAGCGAGCGGTGTAGCTGATCGCCGCCGCCGAGGTCATGAAGAACGGCGCGATGCGGGCGCCACCGAGGAAGAAGACCCGGTCGATCTTCTTGCCCCGGAAGTTCACCGCGGCCTGGGAGAGCCCGGAGTTCAGCGTGCCGAGCGACGTTGTGTCGATCCAGGAAACAGTGGGCTCAATGCCCGCTTCTTCCATGAAGGGAACGACAATCTCGTCATAAACCGATTTGTTAGCCGGAGTGTCAGCTGCGACAAGGCCGGTCTTGTCCCGCCCTTCAAAAAACTTCTCGCGGGAGAGCACTGCCAGGAAGGACGAAGCAAACGCGTCATACTCCGGGAATGTTGCTGTCCATAAATAAGGGGACAAAGAAGAAAAAGTCGATTTGGCGTTGGCGATCAGCGTCGCATCCAGCATCAGCGTCTGCCGCTGCGCGTAACACGGCCGCGCGTTCGACTGCAGCTGCCCGGTCAGCACCACCGCGAACGCCTGATCATCCTGGGTGATCTGGCTGCACAGCGTGGTCTCGGCGGCCGGCGAGTCGTTGCTCGCCTCGTACTCCCGGTAGACCGCGTCGAGCTTGCGCCCGGCGATGCCGCCGTTGGCGTTGATGTAGGCGGCGAGCGCCTCGACCTGCTCCTTGGGCTTGCCGACGTCGGCGTTGGTGAACCCGGTGAGCGACGCGGTCTTGGTGAGGTCGGTGCCGATGAAGACGACCTTGACGCTGTCCTCGGTGACGCCCGGCCCGGTTCCCGAGGCCGAGACCTGCAGGGACGAGCCACCGGGCATCAGGGCACCGCAGCCGGTGTAGGCCACGATCGCCACGAGCAGAACCGCGCCGAGACGGAAGAGCAGCGGTCCGTCAGGTCTCCGGCGTGTCATCTTTCTTCCTCCATGAGGGAAATGGAGCGCGGGTACCGCCGGGCCAGCACGTGGCCGAGGGCGTCCAGGTCGAGCACCGAGTCACCGGCGCCGGGTCCGTTGCCCTGACCGATCAGGGTGCGCAGGTTGTCGAGACTGAGCTGCGCGCCGGCGTGCCGCCGCAGCCGCCGGGAGCCGGGCGCGTCGTCGAAGACCAGGTAGGCGCCGAGACTGCCGAGGCGCACCACGGCCGGCAGCATGGCGTCGGCCGGGTTCAGATCGCGCAGCGCCCGGCGCCGCCCGTACCGTCGGAGAAGTCCCCAGACGATCAGGGAGATGCCAACGGCATTGATCAAAATCAGACCCCATGGGTACGCGTTATGCGACACCCGAATCGGGGCGAGACCACTGACATCGGCGCTGACCACGTATTTGCCGAAGGCCGCGAGCGGAAGTTCGACGGGGACGGTGAAGGTGCGGCTCTGACCGGGCGCCAGGTTCTCGACGACTTCCTGGTGGAAGATGTTGTCGTCGCCTCCCCCGCCGAGCCGGACCTGGACGGTCGCGCTGTTCAGGCCGACCGCTGTCGGGTTGCGCACGGTGTAGGTGAGCTGGAGCTGGTCGCGGGCGCCGAACCAGGCCGCCGCGGTGCCGCCGGTGAGGCGGACCTCCTGCACGGCCAGCTCACGGACGGCGGTGGCCGTTTTCGGGATCGTCCCGACGGCGAGGCCGGTGATGCTGATCGGCAGGTTGACCGGGTCGGTGGTGCCCTGGACCTCGGCGATGTGCACGACGCACGGGCAGTCCTTCGGCGGGGTGCCGATCTGCAGGTCGACGACGAACTTGCCGTCGGCGCGTACCGGGGTGGCCAGGCCGGACCGGGTGTCGCAGGCGGCGGAACCGGTCAGGCCGCCCTCGCCGCAGGTGACGAACTGGAGCAGTTTGCCGGGTGTCCAGCCCTCGCCGCTGACCCGGACGGTCTCGCCGGGTTTCGCCACGTTCGCCGACAGGGTGGCGACCAGGCCGCTGGCGCGCGCCGCGGTCCCCGGCGCCAGAGCCAGAGTGAGCGCCACGGCAGCCAGGAGCAGCTTTCTCATCGAGCGGCCACCAGACCGCGCGGGCGCAGCTCCCGGGACCGGGTGCGGCGCCGGATCAGCAGCACGACGGCGGTGATCAGCAGGGCCAGCAGGGCCACGGCGGTCCAGGAGATGACGAGGGTGCGTTCCGAGCGCTGGGCGAAGACGTCGCCGTCGGCGCGTACCGCCACCGAGGTGGTGACCACGTCGAGCGGCCAGATGCCGGTCGCGGTCATCGCGAACGTGCCCTTCGCGCCGGGGACCATGTCGCTGGCCGGCGTCGAGCCGGCCACCGTGATCCGGTGACCGAACAGGCCGGTGACCTTCACGGTGGCCGCCGGGATCAGGTGCACGTTGCCGACGTTGGCGACGGTGTACTCCAGGTCGCCCTCGGTGAGGGTGGGCAGCAGCAGCGGGCCGACGTTCATGTCCAGCTCGGGTACGCCCAGACCGGGCACCACCGCACCGGCGACCCGCAGGTAGACCCGGGCCGCGACGGCGCGCTGGATGTTCACGGTGGCGCCGTCGGCCTGTGCCGTGGTGCTGGCCGAGGCCTCCATGGCGACAATGCCGCCGACGTGGTCACCGGGTGTGGCGTTGGCCGGCACGTCGATGGTGAAGGGGATGTCCGCACTCGTCCGCGCCGGCACCTCGACGGCTGTGACCTGGGATTTCACCCAGGAGCCGAGGTCCGTCTGCTGGTCGGTGCGCGTCCGGATGGCGAATCCGCCGTTGCGGGCGGTGTTGTACGCGTCCGCGCCGTAGATCACGAACGACCGCGGCTTGGCGGTCAGGTTGGTGACCCGGACGGATTCCTTGACCCGCTCGCCGGCGGCCGCGTCGAGGAAGAAGTACAGCCGCGGCGTGGGGCCGGGGTTCTTGGCCGGGGTCGGCGTGACCGCCCATTCCCCGTTGCCGGTGGCTGCGGCAGGTGCCGGGGTGAGCAGGACCATCACCGCTATCACCAGGACGGCCGCGATCTTGCGCATCGTGCTTCCCTCCAGAGGGGCGGGTGAGAGGCGGTGGCGGCCGCCTCTCACCCTCAAAGGGTCAGCTCAGGGTCAGAGTGAGCGTCGCCGTGTACGTGCCGGCAAGCTGAATCGCCGGCACCGTGAGGGACAGATCGGCCTTGGCGTCGAACGAGCCGCCGGTGACCGTTCCGGCCGTGCTGGCCGGTCCGGAGCACAGGGTCGCCTCGTTCACCGCGACCGCGGACGCTCCCGCGACCGCCGCGACGGGGTTGGTCGCCCCGGTGTGGTCGGTGCACGACGGCGTCCAGGTGAGCGCGCTGGCCGGGATGGTGCCGCCGGGGACACCGGTGAAATCGGTGACCTCCGCGGAGAGCTCCCAGCCGAGGGTGCTGCCCCGGTTGTCGGTCACGTTGATCGCCTGGAGCGCACCGGTCGCGACCTGGGCCTCGCCGTTGAGCGTCACACCCGTGAAGATGATCGTGCTCGAGCCGGTGCCCCGGGACATCGACAGTGACCCACCGGTGACGGTCTCGGAGAGCTCGTACTTGAGGTCACAGTCGCCGGTCGCCGCGTTGCCCTCTTTCGCCGTGCAGGCGTCCGCGGACGCCGTCCACGGTGCCAGGGCGAAGAGGCGGCCGGACACCGCGCCGATGTACGCGGTGGCGGTGTCGTTCACCGTGAACGACGAGCTGATCCCACCGGTCGCCGTGGCGGTCGCGGTGACCGTCGCGTCGGTGGTGGCCGGCGGCGGTGGGGCGCCGGTGAGCGCCTGGTAGCCGCCGATGATGACCGCACTGCCCGGGTTCCAGTCGGTGCCCTTGACGGAGATCGCCGTACCGGCGCCGCCGCCCGAGGGCGTGATCGTGACCGTCGGCGTACCGAGGATCGTGATGGATACCAGGATGGTGTTGGTGCCGTCGGAGATGGCGACGGTCCGGGTGCCGGTCGTGGGGCTTGCCGGCACCACGATCGATCCGGTGCCCGCACCGTTGGCATCGGTGGAGCCTGCGCCAGTACCTTCGCCGGTACCGCCACCGGAGCTGTCCTTCAGCGACGCCGTGAGGGTGGCGCTGGGTTCGAGCCCGGTGACCGAGAAGTTGATCGTGTTGGTGGCCCGGGCCGCAGTGACGGCGGTCTGGCCGGTGATCGACGTGATCGTCGCGCCGCCGTCGAAGACGGTGACGTTCTGCACGATCGTGGAGTTGGCCGCAGCCGCCTTGTGGTCCCGGTCGCCCTCACCCGAGCAGTACGTGGACGCCGTGGTGTTGGCGAACTTGACCTGCTTGACGGTGAGCGAGACCGCACCCTGCGCGCCGGCGACGAACGAGCCGGTGGCGGTGAAACCGCCGAGCGGGGTGTACGCCGCGACGGCGCCGGTCGGGTAGTTGGACTGGTTGAGCGTGACCGTCCCAGTTTGGGCACCGGAGATGCCGACCGAGATGGACACTGGCACCGAGCCGGCGGTGAGCGCGACCGGGCCGTTGGTGGAACCTGTCGCCGCGGTGAACGACACGGTCACGGACTGACCCGGCTTCGGCGAGGCCGGATTCGTGGTCAGCGTGAACGTGTCGGCCCACGTGGTGGGTGAGGTTCCGGTACCGGCGTCACTGAAGTAGATCCGGCACCCGAGGGAGTTGGCGGTAGGCCCGTATGCGGCAGCCGGCGTTTGGACGGCTACGACGCCGGTCAGAGCCAGCGCCGCTCCGGCCGCCACAGCCAGGGCCCTTCGTACGATGTGTTTCATGGTTGGTGCCGCGTCCCCTCTCTCAGATGGGTACGCCTCCGCCGTTGCCGGCCTTGGCGATCTTGCGCGCGGTACACATCCGGTTCCCCTGCTGTTTCCCATTGGGAAACGGCGTTTTCCTTTTGTGTGGGATCAATAAACGCGGTCCGCAATAGTTGTGTCAACCCACCGAGCAGCCCTATTTCGCATCCCGGAACACTGTTTCCCGAGTTGGAAACAGCGCGGAAACCGGGCCACCCGACCCCAGCGCCCACACCGCGTCGGACAGCGCACGCGCGGCATCGACAGAGATGGCACGCGTCGCGTTGCCGGTGAATTTGGACACCACTTCGGCCGGGCTCAGCGGGTGCCCGGGACCGCCCCGGGAACTGTCCACACGGTGTTCGAGAAGGACTCCGGCCTTGGTGCAGACGCGCAGCACACCGGCGAAGGCGCGGGGGAAGGCGGCGGTCGCGGCCGGGTCGGCGACGACACGCACCTTGGCGGCCAGTTCGAGCCGCCGCGCGTCCAGGCCGGCGAAATCGTCCAGGCCGACACCGAGCCCGGTGCCACCGGTCAGGGCGATCGCGAGCGTGTACGGACCGGAGAACTTCGCGTGGTACCCGGTGCGTGGTCGCGCCTTCTCGGCCGCCGGCTCGGCGATCGTACGCAGAACCGGCTCGGCCACCCCGAGCTCGATCTCGGCGATGTCGTCCGGATCCAGGCCGGCCGCGATCAGCGCCAGGGCACCGTCGATCCCGGCGTGCGTGAAGTGATTCGACGGGTACGGCTTGAAGACCGTCCGCAGCAGCTCCCAGCGCTCACCGAGCCCGTCGGTGACCGCGGACGCGTCGAACCGGCCGGTGTGCGCCGTGAAGAACCCGAACCGGCCTTCGAGGACCGTCGGCGGACCGGTCAGCCCTTCGGCGGCCAGGGTCGCGGCCACCACCCCGCCGTGCGCGGCCCAGCCGCAGTGCGTCCGTTTCACGCTGCCGCCGGTGCGGTTCGCCTCCAGGACGCCGGCGCCCATCGACACGGCGATCCCGACGGCGTCCGCGATGCGGCCGGCGTCCAGTTCGTAGAGCCGGGCCACTGCCACCGCGGCGCCGATCGTGCCGCAGATCGAGGTGGCGTGCTGGCCGCGCTCGAAGTACAGGTTCGCGCCGGTCTCCGGGTCGCAGCCGGCCATGCCGAGCCGGTTGGTCACCTCGATGCCGGCGGCGATCGCGGCGATCAGGTCACCGGGCGCTCCCGCTTCCGCGGCGGCGAGCGCGGCCGGCACCACCGAGGCGCTCGGGTGCAGCACCGACGGCAGGTGGGTGTCGTCGTAATCCAGCGAGTGCGCGAGCGTGCCGTTCACGAACGCGGCGTTCGGCGCCGGCAGCCGGTCGCCGTAACCGAGCACCGTCGACTCCGCGACGCCACCCCAGCGGCGCATCGCCCGGATTGCCGCGGGTCCCGCGTCCGCGCCTTCTTCCGCGTACGCCGCCAGGGCGTTGCCGAGCACGTCGAGGATCCGGGTCGGCACGTCGTCGCGTACCCGTGCCGGCGGGTCGATCGTCGCCGCGAACTCACCCAGGTCATGCGCCAGCGTCACTGAATCACCGCCAGGGGACGCACCGGGCTGCCCGTGGCGCCGACGAGTTTCAGCGGCGCGAGGATGAACTGGAACTCGGTCACGCCGGCGTCGGCGAGCTCGCTGAGCAGCATCGTCTCCACGATGTTGATACCGGCGTCGACCAGCAGGATCCGGTGCACCGGAAGGCTGGCGTGCCCGGCGCCGGGTGCGATGTGCTCGTACGCGATCGTCTCCGCCCCCGTGACGGCGACCTCCCGCTCCACCAGCCATCGTGCGGCGGATTCTCCCGGACCGGGCACGCCGGTACGCGTACCCAAGAAGGACGCACCCTCGCTGAAGCGCCTCGACCAGCCGGTGCCGATCAAGACCGCGTCCCCGGGATGGATCGGGAGGTCGCCGCAGGCGGCCTCGAGGTCCGCGACCGTGACCTCATAACCGGCGGGCAGCACCTCGACGCCGTGCACACGCGCCACGTCGAGGAAGACGCCCCGGCCCACATAGGGCGCGAACTCGTCGATGCCGAGCCGGGAAAATCCGGCGTCGGACTGCACGTCGGCCGCGACGACACCGCCGTGCAGCAGCCCGTCCTGGGAGACGTGCGCGAGCGCGTCGACGTGCGTGCCGACGTGCGTGCCCATGACGAGGACGTCGTTGGCGGCCGAGCCACCGCCGGCCCGGACCATGTCACCGTGCCGGCGCACGAGCGAGTGGTGGTACGCCGGATGGTTCGGTGACTGTGGAATGCCCCGCCGCATCGGCTGGGCGAGATCGAACACCTTCATCTCAGATGACCCCTTCGGCCCTCAGCGCCGCCCGCTGCTCCTCGTCGTAGCCGAGGCCGGCGAGCACTTCATCGGTGTCCGCGCCGCGCGGCCGGCCGGTCCAGCGGATCTGTCCGGGTGTGCGCGACATGCGGTACAGCGGGCCGGGCATCCGCACCGGCCCGAGCGTGGGATCCTGCGCGGTCGTCACCGAGTCACGCGCCTGGAACTGGGGGTCGGCGAAGACGTCCGCGATGTCGTAGACCGGGGCGATCGCCGCCTGGGCCTGCTCGAAGGCGTCCTGGACCGTCTTCAGGTCGCGCTCGCCGATCCAGGTGCTCAACGCCTCGTCCAGCACGTCCGCGTGCGCGGCCCGGCCGACACCGGTCGCGAACCACGGCTCGTCGATCAGCTCGGGACGCCCGACCAGGTGCATGACCCGCTCGGCGATGGCCTGCGCGCTTGTCGAGACCGCGACCCAGCGGTCGTCGCTGGTGCGATAGGTGTTGCGGGGCGCATTGTTGACCGATCGGTTACCGGTCCGGCGTTGCACCGTGCCCAGCTGGTCGTAGACCATCGCCTGCATGCCGAGGACGGTGAGCATCGGCTCGACGATGGCGAGGTCGATGACCTGGCCCGGTTTGTCGTGGACGTCCCGGTCGTACAACGCTGTCATGATCGCCTGGGCGCAGGTGAGCGCGGCGATGCCGTCGGCGAGGCCGAACGGCGGGAGCGTCGGCGGGCCGTCGGGTTCGCCGGTGATCGCCGCGAAGCCGCTCATGGCTTCGGCCAGTGTCCCGAAGCCGGGGCGGTGGGAATACGGTCCGAACTGGCCGTATGTCGTGACGCGGGCGATGATCAGCTTCGGGTTGATGGCCTGGAGGGTTTCCGGGCCGAGTCCCCAGCGTTCGAGGGTGCCGGGGCGGAAGTTCTCCACCAGCACGTCCGCGGTTTTGACCAGATTTTTCAGGATATCTGAACCTTTAGGCGTGCTGAAACTCAGTGTCAGCGTGCGCTTGTTGCGGCCGAGCATCGTCCACCACAGCGGCACCCCGTCCTTCGACGGACCGTGGCCCCGCGCCGGATCACCCTTCGCCGGATGCTCGATCTTGAGAACGTCGGCGCCGTAGTCGCCGAGAATCGTCGCGGCCAGTGGTCCGGCGAACAGGGTCGATGCGTCGACGACCCGTACGCCCGCTAGAGGGCTCATGACTCACCCTAACCGCTCTGTTCCGTTAAGGGAAACCCCGTTACTGTGTGCGAAACACGTGTAGGAGGTTTGCGGGATGAGCCGTTACGAACTACTGGTACGCGGAGGCACTCTCGTCGTGCCCTACCTGGGAACGATCCGGGCGGACCTCGCCACCAAGGACGGCAAGGTCGCCGCGATCGCGTCCGAGATCCCTGAGGACGAAGCCGAGACGGTGCTGGACGCCACCGGCAAGCTGGTCTTCCCCGGAGCTGTCGACGCCCACTTCCACCTGGGCATCTATCGGGATCTGGCAGTCGACGCCGCGGAGGAGACCCGCTCGTCGCTGGTCGGCGGCGCGACCACGGTGCTGTCCTACTTCCGTACCGGCCAGCACTACCTGAACAAGACCGGCCCCTACGGCGAGATCTTTCCGGAGGTGCTGGACGCCGTCGCCGGCCATGCGTGGACCGATTACGGCTTCCACCTCGCGCCGATGGACACCGCCCAGGTCCGCGAGGTCCCCGACCTCGTCGAGAACAGCGGCGTCAGCTCCTTCAAGTACTACATGTTCTACAAGGGCTTCAACCTCTCCGCCGACTCGCGGGACGCCAAGGCGTTCACCATGAGCGACGAATACGACCTCGGGCACCTCTACCAGCTCATGGAGTCAGTGGCCGCGGCCAACGCCGCCACGGACCGTCGTGTGTCCCTCTCCCTGCACTGCGAACAGGCCGAATTGATGCGGCTCTTCATCGATCGGGTACGCGGAAACGGCGACCCGCAGACGCTGAAGGCGTACTCGGACGCCCGGCCGCCCATCACCGAGCGTGTCGCCATCGGCGAAGCCACCACGCTGGCCAAGGCCACCGACTGTGCGATCAACCTGCTGCACCTCTCCTCCGGCGAGGCCCTGGCCGCGGCCCGCGAGGCGCGGATCGCGATGCCCGGCGTCGACATGCGCTTCGAGGTGACGCTGCACCACCTGTGCCTCACCCACGAGGAACTGGACGCCCAGGGCGGACTGGGCGGCAAGGTCAACCCGCCGATCCGCAGCAAGAGCGACAACGACGCCCTCTGGGCCGGCGTCGTCGACGGCACTGTCGGCTGGGTCGCCTCCGACCACGCCTGCTGCCTGGAGGAAGAGAAGGGCGACGAGCTCTGGCCGGCCCTGCCCGGCTTCGGCGGCACCGCCCTGCTCTACCCGATCCTGCTCAGCGAGGGCATGCACAAGCGAGGCCTCTCCCCCGCCCGGGTCGCCGAGCTGGTCTCCGCCAACCCGGCCCGCGCCTACGGCCTCGACGGCCGCAAGGGCAACCTGCTCCCCGGTTACGACGCCGACCTGGCGATCGTCGACCCGGACCTGGAGCAGGAGGTGACGGCCGAGCTGCTGCTGTCCGGCCAGGACCACTGCCCCTTCGAGGGCCACAAGGTCCGAGGCTGGCCGGTGGCGACGGTGCTGCGTGGCCAGATCGCGTACCAGAACGGCGAGGTCACCGGTTCCCCCCGAGGCACCTTCGTAGCCCGCTGAGAGCCGGTGGCCGGCGGCGTCCCCCCGCCGCCGGCCACCGCCTCATCGCGTCACCTAGCGGTTTTGTCCGGAAGCCGACCATCCGAATCAGCCCATCGAGCGCTGTCACCCGCGGCATCCGTCACCCACACTTGCCGCTGAACAAAGCGCCTCGCCTGGCTCGGCGCGTAACGCGACAAAAAGGTCATAAAGTAATAAATCGGCACCGGAGCCGCTAACCTGGGGACAGAAATGACACACCCGCTCGCTAAGCTCACTCGTGCGAGATCCGAAAGGAAGTCCAGGTCAGGGGGTGAAACAGTGGCGACCGCTCATGATGTAGCCGCTTACGTCCTGGACAAGCTCGGCCCGATGTCGGCCATGAAGCTGCAGAAGCTTCTGTACTACTCACAGGCGTGGCACCTGGTCTGGGACGAGCAGCCCCTGTTCCCCGAGCGCATCGAGGCGTGGGCAAACGGCCCGGTCGTCGCCGACCTCTACCGCCTGCACCGTGGTCAGTTCCTGATCAGCGAGTGGCCACAAGGCGATCGGACCCGTCTCACCCCTGCCGAGCAGGAATCGATCGACGCCGTCCTCGAGTCCTACGGAGACCTCGACGGCCGCAAGCTGAGTCACCTCACCCACGCCGAGGCACCCTGGGCTGACGCGAGGAAAGGCCTGCACCCCACCGACCGCTCCGACATCGTGATCACCCACGCCGCCATGCATGAGTACTACGGTTCGCTCGACGCCGCCGAGGAGGCGGTCCCCATCGACGAACTGTCCTGGGAAGGCTGGAGTTCCGGCGCGGCTTAGGCAACCCGATGTCGCCGAAAAAGGCCAGGACCGGCTCACCGAAACGAATCGTGTCCGGCGCGAAGGTCGCCAAAGCTGACGCCCGATCCAGCGCCGGCCCCGACGCCGGAGAACACAAGGTCACGTTCTCGTTCCACTACGCAGACCACGGTTACCAGGGCTCCTGGAGCTGGCCGGTTGCTGGCGAGGCCGAGGAACTTCTCCAGTTCCTCTGTGCTGTCGGTTCCTCGACCTGGAGCGAAGTCAAGGCACAGCTGTTCAACTCCAAGGGCGGCAGCCACAAGAAACATCACTATCAGAGCATCGACGGGCTCTGCCGTGAGGCGCAGGAGCGGATCGCCCATCTGCGCCTCGATGAGCAGTTCGGCGACGAGATCTTTCGCTTCCGGGTCGGCAACCGGAAACGACTCTGGGGCTTCATCGCTGCCGGCGTCTTCTACGTCCTGTGGTGGGACGCCGGCCATCTCGTCTACCCGGTTGACCACGGGTGACTTCAGCCGGCGTCCTACGCCACGCGGGTCAGACGAGGACTGCGCGGGCTGCCTCGTCCTCGGTGGCTGTCGCGTCCTGGCGGTCCGGCTCCTCGCGCAGGATCGCGGCGTTCAGCCATGTGTCCGGGACCGCGAAGGCGTCGACCAGTGTCCGCATCTCGGGGCGCAAGGACCGGAGCAGGTCGTTGACCACGCCGGTCACCGCCTTGGAGCGGGCCGGTGTGAGCCTGCCGTGTTCCAGGAACCAGCCCTTGTCGGCCTCGATCACGGTCAGGGCGTACAGGTCGCAGACCCGGGCCAGCAGCGCCTTCGCGGCCGGATCCGACGCCCGCTCGATGCCCGCGACGAAGGCCTCCAGGGTGATCCGGTCGATGTGCGCGACAGCGGTCTGGATCACGTGGTCCTGCACGTCGTTGAAGATGTCGAACGGCCGGTCCTTCTTGGTGGCCGCGCCGCCGCGCAGGCGCCGGATAGCGCCTTCGAGCAGGTGCTTCTCGCGGAACTCGAACATCTTCAGGTGCCAGCCGCGGTCGGTGACGGCGACGTCCTCGTCGCGGCCGGGAACCGCGCTGACCAGGCGCTGGATGACCGAACGGGCGGCGGTGCGTTCCAGGACCATCTCGCGTACCTGCTCGGCGACGAACGTGGCGCGGCCCCAGCCGTCGAGCGAGCCGAACGCGTCCCGATAGCCGGTGAGCAGGCCCTTCGCGACCAGCTGCAGCAGCACTGTGTTGTCGCCCTCGAACGTGGTGAACACGTCGGTGTCGGCCTTCAGCCCGGGCAGGCGGTTCTCGGCGAGATATCCGGCGCCGCCGCACGCCTCGCGGCACATCTGGATCGTGCGGGTGGCGTGCCAGGTCTGCATGGCCTTGAGCCCGGCGGCCCGGGACTCCAGCTCGCGCTGGCGGTGCTCGTCGACCGAAGCGGCCGAGGAACCGGACTGCACCTCGGCCAGGGTCGCGACCAGTTCCTCCTGGGCGAACGTGTACGCGTACGACGTGGCCAGCGCCGGCAGCAGCTTGCGCTGGTGGGCGAGGTAGTCGTTGAGCAGCACCTCGCGCTCGTCGCCGGGCTTGGTGAACTGGCGGCGGGCGTCGCCGTACCGGACCGCGATCGTCAGGGCGCTCTTGGTCGCCGCGGATGCCGCACCACCGACCGTGACCCGGCCGCGGACCAGGGTGCCGAGCATCGTGAAGAAGCGCCGGGTGTCGTTCTCGATCGAGCTGGTGTACGCCCCGTCCGCCGCAACCTGGCCGTACCGGTCCAGCAGCATGTCGCGGGGCACGGTCACGTGGTCGAACGAGATCCGGCCGTTGTCGACGCCGAGCAGACCGGCCTTCGCCCCGGCGTCACCGATCGTCACGCCGGGCATCGGGTTGCCGCTCTCGTCCCGGATCGGGACCATCCACGCGTGCACGCCGTACCGGCGGCCCTGGGTGATCAGCTGAGCGAAGACGACCGCCATCCGCCCGTCCTTGGCCGCGTTGCCGATGTAGTCCTTGCGCGCGGCCTGATGCGGGGTGTGCAGGTCAAAAGTCCCGGTCGACGGGTCGTAGGTACACGTGGTGCGCAGCTGCTGCACGTCCGAGCCGTGACCGGTCTCGGTCATCGCGAAGCAGCCCGGCAGCTCCACGGTCATGATGTCGCGCAGGTACGCGTCGTGGTGCTTCTTCGTGCCGAGCGCGACCACGGCACCGCCGAACAGGCCCCAGTGCACGCCGGCTTTCACCATGAGCGAGAGGTCCACCTGGGCGAGCATCTCGGCGGCCACCACCGAGCCGCCCTGGTCGCCGGAGCCGCCGTACTCGGACGGGAACGCGTCGACCACGCCCACGTCGAGGGGGATCTTCCGGATCAGATCGCTGATCCGGGCACGTGCCTCGGCGCCCGTCTCACCGGGGACGGTGACGAAATCGGGGCCGAGGCCTTCCCGTACCGCGTGGCGCACGTGCGCCCACCGGCCGTCCAGCACCTCTTGAAGGCGTGCCGGATCGACCGAACTCTGCTGACCGCTCATGCCCGGATATTACCCGCGGGTAACCTCCGATAAGCGGGAACCAGCGGAATGTCACATGCCGTCGCCGGACCACTCACCCCGGGACCGCGAGCGCACCGGCAGCGTCGAGATGACCGGCTGGTGGCTGTGGTTGTGCTCGTCGTAGTTCTCCGCGTGGCCGCCCCACTTGACGAACTCGGCGGTGGTGTACCAGTTGGTCAGCTCGCCGTCCGACCGGATGATCCAGTCGATGTCGGTCTCGGCGATGAAGTGGCCGTGCTTCACACCGGCCGGCCGGAAGCAGTACGTGCCCTCGTCGATGTCGCCGAAGTTGTACGCCATCTTCCCGCCGAGCGTGTAGAACTCCTCGTAACACGGGTGGTGGGCGAGCCGGTGGTCGGTCCAGCCCTTCTTGGCCCGGATCAGCCGGGTGTAAAAACCGGTCTTCGGGTCCTTGTGCAGCAGCTTGATGTAGAGCGGGGTCAGCGGGCCGACCGACTGCGCCTCGGTCCACTCCATCTTGTTGGCGTCGAGAACCGTGACGCCCTCGACCGCCTCCGGGGAAGCCGCGGCGGAGGCCTCGTTCAATGACGTGTAGGGGTCGAAACCGACGTCGCCGTACTCCCGCCAGTGCAGGACCCGCGACCCTTCCCGGATCTTGATCCAGTCCATCGGCACGCCCTTGGGCACCTGGACGTAACCGCCGGCCCCGAGCTCCTGGCCGCCGTAGATCAGCGAGCCCTCGACCACGTAGAACTCGGTGTGGGCGTGCGCGATGCCGGCGCTGCGACCCCAGTCCGAGGTGGCGTGCAGCGACAGCGACGACGAGCCGTCCTCCTCGTCGGTCGACAACCGGCGCTCCAGGATCTTGCCCTCGCCGTACGGCAGCTCACCGGTGTGGAAGATGTAGTCGTCCTCGTGGATCAGCTCCACATGTGCCCTCACGGCGTACTCCTCAGCTCGCGTTTCAGAATCTTGCCGGCGGCGTTGCGGGGTAGAGCCGCGACGGTCCGGTACTGCTTGGGAACCTTGAATCCGGCCAGGCGTTCGCGCAGATACGTTTCGAGGGCATCGGCGCCGACCGGTTCCCGGCCGACCAGATAGGCGACGACCCGCTCGCCCCAGCGGTCGTCCGGCTCACCGACGACCGCGCACTCGACGACGGCCGGGTGGGTGAGCAGGACCTCTTCGACGTCACGCGGGTAGACGTTCACGCCACCCGTGATGATCACGTCCTTGACCCGGTCGACGATGGAGATGAAGCCCTCCTCGTCGCGGATCACGATGTCGCCCGAGGTGAGGAAGCCGTCCTCGGTCGTGCAGGCAGCCGTCGCGGCGGGGTTCTCGTGATAGCCGTTCATCAGGTACGGCGAGCGGCTGTACAGCTCACCGGGCTCCCCCGGCCCGACCGGCTCGCCGTCCGGGCCGACGATCCGGACCTGGGTGCCGAACCACGGGTGCCCGACCGTCCCGGCCTTGCGGCGCGCGTCCGCCGGCCGCAGGTTCGTGACGACGCCCGCCTCGGTGGAGCCGTAGAGCTCGTGCACCCCGACGCCGGGGAACGCCTCGAACACCCACTCCTTGAGGACTTTGGGCAGGGCCGCGGCGTTGAAGTACAGAGTGTCCAAGGTCGGCAGGGAAGGGATCTCGGAAAACGCCTCTTTAAGAAGCTGCGCATGCGTCGGCACCAGGAACACCGACTGCGCACCGTCCCGACTGATCATGTCGATCAACGCGTCCGGCTTGAACGACCGCAGCATGCTCACCGTCGCACCGCAGTAGACAGCCGCGTACGCGAACGCGAACCCCGCACCGTGGTACATCGGCGCGACCGCGATGGTCCGCCGGCCCGGCCCGATCCCCCACTCCAGGGCGGTGGCGTAGAACGTCAGCGACCGGGACCGGTGCGAGATCAGCACGCCTTTGGGATCACCCGTGGTCCCGGCCGTGTAGGTGATGCAGAACGGATCCCGCTCGTCGACCGGAACCCACGGATCCCGAGCCGACGCGGCCCCGATCCACTGCTCGTAGGAAGGCCCGAGCACGTCACCGTCGATGGTGACGATATATCCGGAAAATCCGGATGGGACCGCACCGGCCAGCGCCGCGTCCGCGATCAGCACCCGCGCACCCGAGTGCCCGAGGATGAATCCGACCTCCGGCGCTGTCAGCCGCGGATTGACCGGCACGAGCACCAGCCCCGCCTTGGCGACACCCGCCGCGATCTCCGGGTATTCGAGGCGGTTACCGCACAGCAACGCGACCCGGTCACCATAGGACAGGCCCAGCCCCAGCAGCGCGCACGCCAGCTGCGACGACCGCGAGTCCAGCCCCGCGTACGACAGCGCCCGGTCACCGTCACGCACCGCGATCACATCCGGGGTAGCCCGGCCGAACTCCCGTACTCCACCAGCGATCGTCAGATCAGCACCACCGGGCCGCAACATGCGAGAATGGAAACACCGTTTCCATTACCAGCGCAAGAGTGATCTCAGAGATCGCCGGGGAAGTCCCCCGCGCGCCCGAGCTGCGCCGGCACCTGGGCCAGACCGAGCTCCGCACCGATCCACAGCCCTGCCGCAGCGGCCGCGGCCACGTCGACACCAGACGGCACCCGGGACTGCCGCAGCAGATAGGCCAGGTCCTCGGTGGCGATGTTGCCGGTGGCGGCCGGCGCGAACGGGCAGCCGCCGATGCCACCGATCGACGCGTCGAGGGCCGTGAAACCGGAGGCCACGGCGGCCATCGCATTCGCGTACCCGGTGTTGCGGGTGTTGTGGAAGTGAGCGCGCAGCGGCGCGCCTGGCGCAACCGGCCGCACGGCGTCGGCCAGCTCGCTGACCTGGACCGGAACGCCGACGCCGATCGTGTCGGCCAGGCAGATCTCATCCACCGGACCGGCGTCCTCAACAATCGACCGCACACGATCAACCGACACGGGACCGGTAAACGGACATCCGAAAGCCGCGGCGACCGTCAAAGTCACGAAAAATCCGGCGTCGCGCGCCCGGTCCGCCACGGAGCGAAAGGCCTTCAGCGAATCAGCCGTAGACACCCCCTGGTTCCGCCGGGAAAACTCATCCGAGGCGACAACTACATAGTTGATCTCGTGAGGCCGGGCGTCCTCCAGGGCGAGCGCGCGATCCAGACCGCGACCGTTGAGCACCAGTGCGACATATCGGACGTCAGCCGAGCGCGGCACCCCGCGCAGCACCTCCTCCGCATCAGCCATCTGCGGCACCCGATCCGGCCGGGCGAAAGCCGCCACCTCGATCCGCGTCAACCCGGCGGCGATGGCCCGCTCGACATAAGCGACCTTCACCGCAGTGGGCAGAACCCGCTTCTCGTTCTGCAACCCGTCCCGAGGGCCGACCTCAACGATCTCCACGCCACGCCACCCTTGTTCCATCTAGCGAAACATCGTTTCGCAAGGATAGGGTGCGAAACATGATCGGGCCACTATCTGACATCCGCGTCCTGGAAACCGGCACCCTCCTGGCAGGGCCGTTCTGCGGACAGCTTCTCGGCGACTTCGGGGCCGAGGTGATCAAACTGGAGGATCCCGGCAAGGGCGATCCGATGCGCCAGTGGGGCCGGGAGAAACCGCACGGACAATCGCTGTGGTGGCCGGTCGTGGCCCGCAACAAGAAGTCGGTCACCTGCAACCTGCGCACGCCCGAGGGTCAGGACCTGGTCCGCAAGCTGGTCGAGAAGGCCGACGTGCTGCTGGAGAACTTCCGGCCGGGCACCCTGGAGCGCTGGGGCCTGTCCTACGAGGAGCTCGCGGCGATCAACCCGCGCCTGATCCTGGTCCGGGTGACCGGTTACGGTCAGACCGGTCCCTATTCGCCCCGGGCCGGCTTCGGCTCGATCGGCGAGGCGATGGGCGGCCTGCGTTACGTCACCGGCGAGTCCGACCGCGCGCCGTCGCGCAGCGGCATCTCGATCGGCGACTCCCTGGCGGCCACCTACGCCGCTTTCGGCACCCTCGCCGCGCTGCACGCCCGCGAGCGCACCGGCCGCGGCCAGGTCGTCGACTCGGCGATCTACGAGGCCGTGCTCGCGATGATGGAGTCGCTGATCCCGGAGTGGGGCATCGCCGGTTACCGCCGCGAGCGCACCGGACCGATTCTGCCCAACGTCGCGCCCAGCAACGTCTACCCCACCGCCGACGGCTCCGATGTGCTGATCGCCGCGAACCAGGACACCGTCTTCCGCCGCCTCGCCGACGTGATGGAACGCCCCGACCTGCCCGCCGACGCGCGGTACGCCACCCACGGCGCCCGCGGCGAGAACCAGACCGAGCTCGACGACATCATCGCGGCGTGGACCCGCACGGTCCCGTCGGCGAAGCTGCTGGCGATGCTGCACGACGCGGGTGTGCCGGCCGGTGGCATCTACACGGCCGAGGACATCATCGCCGACCCGCACGTCCAGGCTCGCGAGGCGGTCATTACCGTCGACCACCCCGAGCTGGGCCCGGTCCCGATGCAGAACGTCGCCCCGCGCCTGTCGTCCACCCCCGGCCAGGTCAAGTGGGCCGGCCCGGCGCTCGGTTCCCACAACGAGGAGGTCTACCAGGGCATTCTCGGCCTGTCCGCCGCCGAGGTCGCCGCGCTGCACGACAAGGGCGTCATCTGATGAGCCTCGACGACGACTACGCCACCGCCGGTTTCGCCCGCCGTCTCGGCTGGGGCAAACGGCCCGCGATCCTGCTGGTCGACCCGGCGCTGGCGTACACCGCGCCGGACTCGCCCCTGTTCCTGGAAACCGGCCAGGCCGCCGCCGAAGCGATGGCCGAGCTGGCAACCACCGCGCGCGCGTCCGGTATTCCGGTCATCTGGACTACGGTCCGCTTCGCCGACGAATCCTGCTCCGAGGCACCCCTGTTCGCCGCGAAGGTCCCCGCACTCAAGGTCTTCGCCGAAGGCAACAAACTGGGCGATTTCGCGCCGCCATTAAAGCCGGCCCCGGGCGAATTCGTCGTGGTCAAGCACTACGCCAGCGCCTTCGCCGGCACCTCACTGGCCGCCTGGCTGGCCTCCCACTCGATCGACACCCTGGTCATCGGCGGTTACTCCACCAGCGGCTGCATCCGCGCCTCAGCCCTCGACGCCCTCCAGCACGGCTTCCGCCCGATCGTCGTCCGCGACGCCTGCGCCGACCGCGCCACCGCCCCCCACGAATCCAACCTTTTCGACCTTAACGCGAAATACGCCGACGTAGTCACCCTGAGCGACACGGTCCCGCTCCTCCTTTCCTACGCGTAACCGCAGAACAACCGTCAGCCCGAGGCGACTGACGCCCGTCCCCCCGGCGCGCTCCGCCGCCGGCCCCGGCGTCCCCCAGTCCGGCTTAACACCACGGCCCCCAGCTGTCACGCACGGCGACCGTGGTGTTCAGCCAGTCCCCGGCTTAACGCTGTGGCTGCCAGCTGTCACGCCTGGCGACCGTGGTGTTCAGCTCGGCAAGGAGTTGAGCAGGGTGCGGTACCAGGCGACGCCCTTGAGGAAGGCGTCCACTCGGAGGTGCTCGTCGTAGCTGTGGATCGCCTCGCGCTGGGACTTGGTCATCTCGAACGGGGTGAAGCGGTACACCCGGCGGCTGATCGCGGTGAAGTGGCGGGCGTCGGTGGCCGCCATCATCACGTAAGGGGCCGTCACCGCCTCCGGGAAATGGACCGCCGTGGCCGCGGAGAGCAGGTCGAACGCCTCGTCCACCGGCGACGACGGGGACGGCTCGCCCGCGTCGATGATCCGGATCTGCACCTTGTCGTCGTCGACCGCGCGCCGCACGTGCTCGACCACGTCGGACACCGTGTCGCCGATCATCACGCGGATGTTGACGCCGGCCGTGGCGCTGGCCGCCACCACGTTCAGCGACGGTGAACCGCTCAGTGTGGTGACCGCGAACGTGCTGCGTACCATCGCGGCCGGCTCCGGACCGGCGGCGAGCAGCAGCCGGGTCAGCAGCACCGGAACCCGGGACGCCGCGGTGAGCACCGACCGCATCGGCTGCGCGGCCAGCGGGGCGGCCCGGCGGAACAGCGCGAGCGTGGCCTCGGGCATCGACGCCGGCATCGCGGACCGGTCCAGCCGGGTAATCGCCCGCGCCAGCCGAGCCGTAGGCCCCAGCTTCGACGGGGTGGAAGCATGCCCACCGCGCCCCTCGACCCGCAGCTCCAGCGACGTGATGCCCTTCTCGGTCACCCCGACGACAGCGATCGGCTCGGTCACCCCGGGAAACGCGTCATACGCGACCGCGCCACCCTCGTCCAGCACGAACCACGGTTCCACGCCGCGACGCCGCAACTCCTCGACAGCGGCCGGCGCGGACTGCCCGGCGACCTCCTCGTCGCTGCCGAACGACAGCCAGACGTCCTGGGCCGGCACATGTCCCGCCGCCAGCAACCCCTCGACGGCCAGGCAGATCGCGACGAGGCTGGCCTTGTCGTCGAGGGTGCCGCGCCCCCAGATCACCCCGTCCTCGACGATCCCGGCGAACGGCGGGTGCGTCCACTCCCCGCCCTCGACCGGAACGACGTCCATGTGGGCCATCAGCACGACGGGACGATCCGCGGAGGCGCCGGGCCAGCGGAAGAGCAGCCCGTACCGTCCGGTCCGGGTCAGTTCCAGCTTCGTGTGCAGCAGCGGGAAGCGGTCCCGCAGCTCGGTGTGGAACGCCTCGAACGCCTCGTGGTCCCAGGCGTCGGCGTCACGCGTGGAGACGGTGGGGATCCGCAGCAGGGCCTGCAGCGCCTCAACCTCGGAACTCATGCGCCGTCCCTCCCGCTGATGATCACTACAGCCTAGGCGGTGACGAGCGTCCGGGGCCGGCGGCGGGTCGCGCCGGGGGAACGGACCGTCAGGTGTCTCGGCGGGCGGGGGTGGTGCGGTTACGCGTATCCATGCCGGCTTGTGCTCGTGGTCGTGGTTTGCGCCGGACAGCGACCGCGAGCACAAGCCGGGTCCGACGTCAGCTGATGGTCTGGATGACGTTGCTGGTCAGCAGGCCCTGGTAATAGGTGCCGCCCGGGTAGTACGTCGCGGTGGTCGTGCCGGCGACCGCGTCGGCGGCCCAGTTCACCGTGAAGGTCTGCAGCGCGGTGACGTTCTGCGCCTTTGACGCGCCGCCGGTCAGGGTGCAGAGGAAGTTCGTGGTGGAGCCTTCGGCGTCACAGTGGCTGCCGGTGGTGAGCCGGACGCCGAGGAACGGCCGGTCGACCCGGTTCTGCAGCTCGACGGTGCCGCTGGCCTGGCTGTTCGACAGGTACGGCGGGGACGAGACCGTGTAGATCGGCAGCGACGTGGGGGCGAGGCCGGTCAGGCCGTCCGCCATGTTCGTGCCGGACGGGGACTTCACCGGGTCGAGCAGCTGGAGGAGCTTGAGCGCGGTGAACGCGCTCGGGTGCGTGGTGCGCAGCCGGTTCGCGATGTAGGTGACCGCGTCACCGCCGGCGGAGTGACCGGCCAGGACGTACTTGGCCGGGAGCGTGGTGCCGGTACGCCCGGCCTTGGTGGCCGCCGCCGCGTAGCTGACCGCGAGCGGCCCGCCGGTGGTGGCGGTGCCGAGCCAGGCGGCCACGTTGTTGAGGAACGCCGGGTTGCTGCCGGTGTTGTTGACCGTGCAGCCGTTCGAGTTCGACGAAGGCAGCTGCGGCGCGAAGACCAGGAACCCGGCCGCCTGGTACTTGCGGGCCAGGGCGAAGACGTTCGAGTTCGAGCGGGAGAAACCGTGCTGGAGGAAGACCAGGGCGGCCGGATTTTCCGAGGAAGGGAAGAACCAGTCGGCGTCCTGGGTAAGGGTCGAGCTCGCGCAGGCGACGGTGATGTCACCGTCGACCTCGGCGGCGGCGGCCTGCGCGGGCATGGGTGACGCCGCCAGGACGACGGTGGACGCGAACAGCGCCACCAAGAAGCGGGACAGGGACACAGGGATCTCCAATGATCGTCCGTAACACTCTCCGAAACGGTGTTTCCATTAATCTGTGTCGATGCCGTCCTGTCAAGGGCATGAAAAAAGCCCGGCGATCGCCGGGCTTTGTTTCAGCGTGAGATCTCACTCCTCGTAACGGGGAACCGTCAGCGGGTGCCGCTCGTCGTCACGGGCCGCGAGGCCCGCCATGGAGCGGGCGTACTGCTGCTGGGTGATCTCACCGTCGAGCAGCTGGACGCAGAGCACACCCTCGAGACTCTGCGGGGCGAAGAAGGTCTCCGGGATGCTCAGCGGCTCCGCCTCCGCCTTGGCATCCGCGCGTACGCCACGCACCGCAAGCACGCAGGCGCCGGCCAGGACGAGGATGAGCAGGGACAGGATCAGCATTGCCACCGCCTAAGTCAGGTCACCGCGGGGCCGTGACGCCCCGCCCACGTCAGAGAGAACGGATCACAGCGCGTGATGGTTCGACGAAAACGACACGTGCCGCCGGCACACGTTCGAGGGTCCGATATGCCCTAAGTTTACTATTTCTGGATATTGTTCCAATGTGACCGGTAGCCGTGCTAAATACCCTGCGCCGCATTTGATGCGTTATCCACCGGGGGCCTGATCCCCCGACAGGAGCTCGTCGATGCAGGGAGACCGATGACGTACGACTACGACGGCTTCAGCCGGCTCGCAGGCGACACCGACCCGGTGCCGGAGGCGGGATATCGGGTCCGCCTCAAACCGCTCTCCCAGCGGCGGCCCGTCCGTACGGTGCTGATCGCCACCTTCGCCTTCGCGTTCGAGTCGACGTTCTTCGGCTGGCTGATCTCCTCGATGGAGCTACCGGAGAAGCAGAAGGCGATCACCGCCGTCATGATCGCGATGACCGCGCTGATCGAACTGTTCCGCCTGGTCAACGTCGTGACGTTGTGCCTAGCCACCCTTCGCGCACGTGATCCGGTGCCGGTGCCGCCGGACGAGGACCTGCGCGTCGCGTTCCTCACCACCATCGTTCCCGGCAAGGAACCCCTGGAGATGGTGGAGCAGACGCTGCGGGCAGCGCGGGCGATCCGGCACCCGGGCCGGTACGACGTCTGGCTGCTGGACGAGGGCAACGACCCGGACGTCAAGGCCATGTGCCGTGACGTCGGTGCCCGGCACTTCAGCCGCAAGGGCGTGGCCCGCTGGAACACCGAGGCCGGCGGGTTCAAGGCGAAGACCAAGCACGGCAACTACAACGCCTGGATCGACCAGCACGGCAGCCGGTACGACGCCTTCGTCTCGGTCGACCCGGACCACGTGCCGCTGCCGAACTTCTGTGAACGGCTGCTCGGTTACTTCCGCGACCCGGACGTCGCGTTCGTCATCGGCCCGCAGATCTACGGCAACTACGACAACGTGATCACCCGCTGGGCCGAGTCGCAGCAGTACCTGTTCCACTCGCTGCTGCAGCGCGCCGGCAACAGGCTGGGCATCCCGATGCTGGTCGGCACGAACAACGCGGTCCGGATCGAGGCGCTGCGGTCGATCGGCGGGTTGCAGGACTCGATCACCGAGGACATGGCGACGAGCCTGGTGGTTCACAGCACCAAGAATCCGGCAACGGGCAACCGCTGGAAGTCGATCTACACCCCCGACGTCCTCGCCGTCGGCGAGGGACCGTCCTCCTGGACCGACTACTTCAGCCAGCAGCACCGCTGGTCACGCGGCACCGACGAGGTCTGCGTGGCCCAGTTCGGCTCCATGATCCGCAAGCTCGGCGTGATGCGGTCGGTGCACTACGGCCTGCTGATGGCCTATTACCCGCTGACCGCCCTGGCCTGGCTGCTCGGCGCGGCCACCGCCGTGCTGCACATCGTGCTCGGCATCCAGGGTGTGCAGGTACCGCAGCAGGTGTGGCTGATGCTCTACGTGGACGCCGCGATCTTCCAGGTCGGCCTCTACATCTGGAACCGGCGGCACAACATCAGCCCGCACGAGGAGGCCGGATCCTCAGGCCTGGCCGGCATGCTGCTCTCCACGCTGTGCGCGCCGATCTACGTCTCCTCGTTCCTGCAGGCGGTGCTGCGCCGGCGTGCCGGTTTCGTGGTGACGCCGAAGGGCGACTCGGCCAGCCCGGACCGGCTGCTCACCTTCCGTAGCCACCTGCAATGGGCCGCGTTCTACGCCGCACTGCTGGTCATCGCGCTGATCACCGGGCACGCGCACGGGTTCATGTGGCTCTGGCCGGCGCTCAACATGACGCTCTGCCTCACCCCGCCGGCGATCTGGCTGGCGCAGTCCCGGCAGGCCGTCGACCACAAAGCACCCAGTGACAACGAAGAAGAAGAACACAAAGAACCCGTGGAGACGTACGCATGACCCCCCGAACCCGACCCACACCCGCCCGGCGATTACTGACCGCCCTGACCACGATCCTTGCCCTGGCCGCCGTGGCCGTGGTGAACCGCCCGATCATGGTCCTCGCGGCCGACAAGTACCACGAGTTCGCGATCAACCGGCAGTCCTACAAGGAGACGTTCGGGCACTGGTCGCTCCTGCCGGTCCCGGCCGGTTTCAAGATCAATGCGATTCACGGCGCCCTGCTGAAGACCGGCAAGGTGCTGATCATCGCGGGCTCCGGCAACAACCGGGAGAAATTCGAGGCCGGCACGTTCCGGACGATCCTCTGGGATCCACGTACCGACAAGTTCTCCGACGTGCCGACGCCGACCGACCTGTTCTGCGCCGGGCACACGTTCCTGCCCGACGGCAAGCTGCTGGTCGCCGGCGGCACCAAGTCGTACGAGGTCCTGGAAGCCAACATCAAGAACGCCGCCGGCGTCATGAAGATCAAGAACGAGTCGCCGGACTTCGGGGCGCGCACGTTCCCGAAGGGCACCCGCTTCGAGGCGGACAACGGCCGGGTCTACGTGAGCCGCGCCGACGTGAGCGTGCCGGCCGCCACCAAGATGTGGCACGGCACGCAGACCATGGTGCACGCCGGCGAGGTCGAGGTCTGGGTCGACGCGGCCGAGGCCGGCGACGCCCCGGTGGTCAAGGAACCCGCGCAGTACAAGATCCTCGGGCTGGAGGGTGACGACACCCGCAACCTGTACGGCATCGCCGAGAAGATCACCCGCGAGAAGCAGGAGTACGGCGGCGACAAGACGACGTACGAGTTCGACCCGGAGACCGAACGCTACGTCCGCACCGGCGACCTGGCGAAACCACGCTGGTACCCGACGCTGGCCACCCTCGCGGGCGGTGACGTGCTGGCCGTCTCCGGCCTCGACCAGTTCGGCCGGATGATCCCCGGCACCAACGAGCGGTACCAGGTCAAGAAGAAGAAGTGGGTGCCCGCGCCGAGCCTGCGCCGGACCTTCCCGACATACCCCGCGCTCTTCCTCACCCAGGACGAACGGCTCTTCTTCTCCGGATCCAACGCCGGGTACGGCTCAGCGACCGAGGGACGGACCCCCGGCCTCTGGGACGTCAAGAAGAACCGTTTCCAGCCGGTACACGGCCTCGCCGACTCGACGATGACCGAGACGAGCGCGTCGGTGATGCTGCCGCCCGCCCAGGACCAGA
Source organism: Actinoplanes lutulentus (assembly GCF_003259845.1). Taxonomy (GTDB): domain Bacteria; phylum Actinomycetota; class Actinomycetes; order Mycobacteriales; family Micromonosporaceae; genus Actinoplanes; species Actinoplanes lutulentus. The sequence continues at coordinate 159,179 of NZ_QLMJ01000002.1, read as the reverse complement.
AGGTCATGATCCTCGGCGGTGGCGCGGTCGGTGACTCCCCGATCTCCACGGCCCGGACCGCGATCGCCGACCTGGACGACCCGCGCCCGGCCTGGCGGGCCGGGCCACGACTGCCGAACCCGACGCGGTACCTGAACACCGTGGTGCTGCCCGACGACACCGTCTTCACCAGCGGCGGCTCGTCCGGTTACCGGGGTGGTCCGTACCAGGGACGCCAGCGCAGCGACCTGCTCACCGCCCAGATCTATGACGTACGCAAGAACGCGTTCCGCAAGGCCGCCGAACCGACCGTCGGCCGCAACTACCACTCCGAGGCACTGCTGCTGCCGGACGGCCGGGTCATCACGATGGGCAGCGACCCGATCTACGACAGGTCCGGCAAGAACCCGGGCGTGTTCGAGCAGCGGATCGAGATCTACAGCCCGCCGTATCTGTTCCAGGGCGCCCGCCCGGCCGCCCCGACCGGCCCGAGCCTGATCAAACGTGGCGAGAAGGCGTCGTTCGCGACACCGGACGCGGCCCGGGTCCGCGAGGCCCGCCTGGTACGCCCCAGCGCGGTCACCCACGGCACCGATGTGGACCAGCGGTCGATCGCGCTCGGCGTGAAGAAGGCGCCGGGCGGCGTCACGCTGACCGTCCCGGAGAAGCGTGGCCTGGTGCCGGCCGGCTGGTACATGCTCTTCCTGGTCGACGGCGCCGGAACGCCGTCGCCCGCCAAATGGGTTCGCATCAGATAAAGAAGTTAATTGGTCGCCAGCTCCAGGGCGTACTCAGGCCACCACTGACCGGCCGGGGGAGCACCCGCGCGGCACTCGCCGTCGGACTCTCCCGGCCGTTTCACCCACAGGTACGCGTCCACCAGCGCCTCGCCGGTCTGCGTGGTCGGTGACGGCCCGAGTGCCCGCCCCTCCGGATTGCACCAGTGCCCCTCGGCGTCCCGGGCGTCGACCGCGGCCGGCCCGTTGCCGTTGCGGCTCGTGTCGATGACGAACCGGGCGCCGCCGAGCCGATCCGAGATCTTCGTGCCGTAGCCGACGTTCGCCTCGGTCGTCTCGAAGTTCGCCACGTTCAGGCTGAAGCCGTCGGCGTTCTTCACCCCTGCTTTGACCAGGGCGGCCGCCACCCGGTCGACGTCGCGTACCCAACTGGGGTTGCCACCGTCGAGATAGACCCGGGCGCCCGGCGCGGCCTTGAGCGTGCTGATCGCTTCGCTGAGCAGGGTGTACCGCTCCTCGGCGGACGGGCCGCTCACGCAGCCCTGCAGCACGTGGGTCACGGCGTCCGGCTCCAGCACCACGATGGCGCGGGAGTCGCCCAGCGCCCCGGCCAGCCCGGCGATCCAGGTGCGGTACGAGGCCGCGTCCGGCGCCCCTCCCCCGGAGTACGCCCCGCAGTCCCGCTCCGGCACGTAATAGGCGACCAGCACCGGCGTGCGTCCAGCCGCGGCGGCCGCGGTGACCAGCGCACGGGCCCGGTCGGCATATCCGGGCTCGCCGTCGGCGAACCAGACGGCGGCCGGTGACTCGGCGATCCGGCGTACCGCGGCGGCGTCGGCGGCGCGCCCGCCGGCCGTCCACGTGACGACCTGCCCGACGGCGGGAGCGTCCGGCTCCACATAGAACTCTTCGGCGGCCGAGGATGGTGCGGCCGAGGCGGTGGTGGTCGGTGACGGCTGCGGCGAAGGGTCGGCCGTGCAACCACCGAGAGCGACCAGAGCGGCGAGTCCACAGAGAGCAGGCAGAGTTCTCATCCGGACAAACGGTACCTTCTCCCTAAATGATCACTGCACCGAGCGCGCCAGAGCCGTCGCCTCGTCGAGTGTCCGAAGCCCCTCCAGCCGATAGGTGAGCTCTCGGGTCGACGACCAGATCAAAGTCGGTCCGGCGAGACGCGTCGTCTCGGTACGTGTCACGCCGTCACGACCGATATAGGTCAGTGGATGCGCCTCCGGGAGCCACGCCGCGAGGGGTGCACCGGTGCCAAGGTCTACCCATTCGGCGTCGGGTGTGGTCTTCAGGAACCCGCCGTCGAGGGCTCCGTCGAACTGATCGAACCGCACCGCCCCACCACGGAACGTCATCGTCACCACCCGCGGCTTGCCGTCCGGCCCGGGATCGGCGAGCAGCACCTCCTCCGGCGGACCTAGATCAACCGGCACCATGACCGGGAAGGCGGCCACCCGGCGAGCCTCGTCCAGATCGGACGAAACGGTCGACGGCAGAGGGCTCGGGTCCACCGGGAGATCAGTGGGCGGGTGCTCCGCGCGTACCGAAATCCCTGCCACACGCAGAAGATCACCGACCACCTGGACCACCGCGGCGCGTGCCGGAGCGACCAGGGTGAGCGTCGCGATCAAGGCCGCCACCAGGGAGATTGCCGCCAGGCGCACGCGACGCAGTCGCGGCGCCGGCGCAGTGAGGCGCGCACGCACCGCGTTCCTCTGATCAAGAGCCTGGGGTACGCGCAAAGCCCGCCCGGCCTCACGCAACTCACCGATCAGCTCGTCGTCGTCACGCACCGGGCGCCTCCCGCACAGGCATCCGATCCCGCAGCCGGGTCAGCGCCCGAGCGGTCCGCGACTTCACCGTTCCGCGGGGCAGGCCGAGCGTCGTCGCGGTCTCCGCCTCGGACAGATCCAGCAGGTAACGGCAGGTGAGCACCTCACGATCCCGCGTGTCGAGCGCCCGCAGCTGCTCGACGAGGAACCGCCGCCGCTCGGAAGCCTCCGCCGTCTCCGCCGGATCGATCTCCAGCGTCTCGGGTTCCGCGGCCCGCTTCAGCAGACCGGCCCGGCGCTGACGGGATCTGATCAGATTGCGGGTCTCGTTGGCCACGATCGCCAGCAGCCACGCCTTGAAGCCCTCACCGCGATAACGCCCCAGCCCCCGGTACGCCTTCACGAACGCCTCCTGCACCACGTCGTCCGCGTCGGCGCCCGCCCCGAGCAGCGCCGCGGCCCGATGAGCGGGCGCGGTGAAGCGAGCGACCAGAACCTCGTACGCGTCCAGATCGCCGCCGCGGGCCCTCGCCACGGCATCCGCCTCGTCGAAATCGATGGCCGCCCCCTTCACCACAACATAGAGACACCGCCGATCGGGAACCGGTTCCCGGCGGGCGGTGTCCTGCTTTGCATGACGACTCGGCGGAACTTCCTTGTCCTGGCCGGAGCGGGGCTGACGCTGACGGCGTGCCGTTCCCGCCCCTCCTCGGCCGCGTTCTCCCTGCAGGACGTCCTGCTCGTGGAGACCGATCGCGGCCTGGTCCGGGCCTCCTCGTCCGGCCAGCAGGTCATCGGCCATGCCGCGACGCTCAGCCACGACGGCCGGTTCCTGTATTCCGCCCGCAGCGACGGCCTGGACCAGATCGACCCGGTCTCCGGGGCTGTCATCCGCAGCGACAGTTACGGGGGCGGGTGGCAGCCCCGGGCGATCTCCGCGGACGGCAGGTCGTGCGCACTGACCCCGGACGGTGTCATAGATACGGTCCCGCCCGGCCGGGAATGGTCGCCGATCCTGATCGCCTCGCCCGGCGGGCCGCGCAAGTTCCGGCTGCCCGGCGTGATCGAACCGGACGCCTTCACCACCGACGCATCCGGCCTGTTCGTCCTGGAATGGCTGCCCGCGACCGCACCCGACCACTACCGGGTCCGCCTGCTCGACCTGCGATCCGGCGAACTGCACCCGCTGAACACCCGCGACAAGACCGCGGTACCGCCCGGCGCCGAGGAGGAGATGCGCGGCGAAGGCCGCCAGGCGGTCCTCTCCGCCGACGGCACGATGTTGTTCACGCTCTACACCCACCAGCCCGGCCACGCGCACACCCGCGACCTGCTCTCCGGCCGCCCCGGCAACGCCCACGCATTCGTGCACGTCCTGCATCTGACCGACCGCTGGGCATACTGCCTGGACCTGCCCCACCCGTTCGGCGCCAGCCCACCGGCCGCGCACGCCATCGCCGCCGACGCCCGCCACATCGCGGTAGCCGACCTGGGCTCCGGCAAACTCGCCTACGCCGACCCGTCAACCTTGACGATCACCCGGGTGGTGGACGCGCCGACCGCAGCGAACGCGTTCTCGACACAGCCCGCCGCGAGTGCGTTCCTGAAGCTGACCGCCACCCACGCGTTCGTCGGTGGCGGCGACACGGTCACGGCCCTGGACCGCTCAACCGACGCGACGACGGCGAGCCACCCGCTACCAGGTCCGCTACGCGGCCTGGCCCTAACCCCCGACGGGCTCAGGCTCCATGCCGCAACCGCCGACCAGGTGCACTGCCTGAAAACCCCATCGGGTACGCCCACCGGCACCACCCCGATCCCGAAAATCCAAGCCCTGCACGCAGCCCACTAACCAAAGCCGTGCCGTGGGGGTGCCGGTGCTCGTGCCGGTGCCGTGCCCATGCCGGTGCCGTGCCGGTGCCGTGCCCGGGCCGGTGCCGTGCCGGTGCCGTGCCCGGGCCGGTGCCGTGCCTGTGCCCGTGCCGGTGCCGTGCCTGTGCCCGTGCCGGTGCCGTGTCGTGTCGTGCGGCCCAAGATCGCGCGGGCCAGACGGGTGTGTCGACTTCGGGTTCGATACGCCCCCAAAATCGACACGCACCGGAGGGGGCGCTCGCGGCGTGCTGCCCACGGCCTCCCCGGGCGGAAACCGGACCCGGCCGCCCGGGATGAGCCGTAGCTCAGATAGGTCATCACGGCCTCGTAACAGGTCTGAGCTACGGCTCGCTCCCTGCTACGAGGCCCGTGCGACGAGGCTTAAGCGCGGAGGCCCCTGCGACGCCGGCGGGGCTGTCGTGGTTTGGGGGCTTTGCGGGCTTTGGGCGTACCCTCAGGGGAGCCGGCGGAGGACGTCCAAGAGGAACCACTCGTCTTCGTGGTGGATGAGGCGGTCGAGGCCCGGGAGGGCCGCCAAGGTCTCGTGGACGTGATGGCCGTCGTAATCGCCGTCGCTGTCGCGGTTGCGGAAGTGCAGGGAGACCAGGTCGCCGCCCGGTTCGAGGCGGTCCAGCAGGCCGGTCAGGAACGCGTCGAGGTCGGCGGCTGACAGGTAGTAGAGCAGGTCGCCGATGACCACCAGGTCGAACGTTCCGGAGGGCATGTCGGCGGGGACCATGGCGCGCTCGACGGTGACGTTCGGGAGGTCGGCGGTGTTGTCGCGGGCCTGCTGGACGGCTTCCTCGACGCTGTCGGTGGCCAGGATCGTGTCGCAGCGGGGTGCCAGCATCCGGGTGAACAGGCCGATCGAGGCGCCCGGCTCGTAACAGCGTTCGTAGCGCTCGCGGGGCAGGCTCGCCAGGGTGACCGCGTATTTACGCTGGTTGTGCCACTTGGTCGCCACGTCCCACGGATCGTCCTTCGCCAGGTAGAGCCCGGTGAAGTAGTCCAGTGAGACCGTGGTCTCCGGTGGTGCGGCGTCGCCCTCTGCTCGTGTCACGCCGGAATTGTGCCGAACCGGGCGAGGGCGACGCCAGCCAGGGTCAAAGATCAACCAGCGTCACCGTGCTGTCACGGTCAGCGTCCCGATGCCGGATTCCGCCGTGATGTCGACCGCGTCGTCGCCACTGCCCGCGGTACTCGTGGTACCGACGGCGATGCCGCGGTCACGTTTGCCGTACAGCGACACGGTTCCGGCGCCCTTGCGGAACTCGGCGCGTACCGGGACCTCGCCGTCCGTGCTGATCCGCCAGGTGTTGACGCCGCCGCCCATCAGGATCGGGATCGCGGTGTCGGCGGCGGGCAGGGCGATGCTCGTGCGGGCGGTGCCGCCGAGCAGGTCGATCCGGTCGAGTTTGCCCCGGGTCAGGTCGAAGTTCGCGACCCGGGCGCCGCCGCGCATCCGCAGCGACCAGGTGACGTCCTCGCTGAGCAGCACGTCCACCCGGGCCGGGCCTTCCGGGCCGGTCGGTTCGACGAAGACCTTGACCGTGTCGCCGTCGAGCTGGGCACGGGGTGTGACGCCGCTGCCGTCCGGGCTGGTGACCCGGAACCAGCCGCTCGGCACGGTTCCGATCGTCACGTTGACCTCGGTGGTGCCGTCGACGAATTCGAGGGTGGCCGCGTCCGGCACCGCGACGGCCTGGCTCGGTTCCGGTTCGCCGATCACCACGGGCGGGTTGCCGGGCGCCAGCGCCGCGGGTTGCTCGAAGGCCGGCAGCCGGGTCTCCTGCTCGCCGTCGCGCAACACCAACCAGCCCGCGAGAGCCAGGAGCGCCAGGAGCGCTCCGACCACCACTCCGGTACGCCGGAACCCGCGCCGCGGCCGGGGATGCAGGTGAAGCTCCAGAGTGGGCCGGGCAGAGCCGGGATACGCGTCGTCGGCGAGCCCGAGGCCGGTCCGGGTCGCTTCGGTGCCGGGCAGTTCGTAGTGATCGGCGGGCGGCCCGAGGCGGTGCGGCGGCCGATCGGGATCGGGCCAGTACTCGGAGATGTCAGGCAGGGTGGGCTTGGCCGGCGGCACGGGATCCGGCGTCGGCAGGGCGGGTGCGACAGGACTGTCCACGCGTACTCTCCTCGGTCGGCGCGCGGGTGGCTCCGGCCAGAGATACGGACGAGAGGTCCGATCAGTTCGACTGGGATCGCTCCCATATGAATTCCCTGGCCCCAAACCCTTGCCCTGAACCGTCGGTAACCTGTAGATCATTATCGAACCATTAAGTGGTAATGATCGACGTTCCTACGGAAAGCGAAATTGATGCCGGAAGATGAGAGCCGAAACCGGCTTCGCGTCGGCGGTTGGGTGCCGCCGTATTCCTCCTCCTCCGAGCCCGGCTACGAAGGCGGGCGTCCGGCACTTCCCCGAGTGCCGCAACAGCGTGCGCTCGGCCCCGGTGCGACCCCACCGGCGCGCCCCGCACGGCACTTCCTGCTCCTGGCAGTCGTCGCCGCCCTGGGGTGTGCGGTGACCGCGATCGTCGCGCTCAACGACAGCGACGAGGAGACGCCGGCGCCGGTCGCCGCGCAGAGCCAAGCACCGTGGCCGGACATGCCGGCTTTCCCGATTCTGCCTGAGGAGACGATTTCCCTGCGGCCGCCACCCAGCCGCACGACAGTCACCTCCCCGGCGGTCGCACCGGTCGCGACCAGGAGTTCGGCATCGAAGGCGGCGGCGTCGCCGTCCAAGGCGCCGAAGCCGTCGCCGTCGAGGAGCACGGTGCCGCCGGTCGCGCTGACCGTCGGCTCCACGGTCGGCCTGGAGCCCGCGTTCCGGACCGGTTACCGGGTGCGGCACCGCGACTATGTCGCGCGCATCGACCCGATCTCGTCGGGCAGCAGTGAGGGTGATCGGGCCGACTCACGTTTCGTGATTCGTTCCGGGAGGTCCGCTTCCGACTGCTTCTCGCTCGAATCAGTTAACTTTCCCGGATATTATCTGCGGCACCGGGACTACGGAATCCGTCTGGACCAGGCGGGCCGTTCGAAACTGTTCGACGAGGACAGCACTTTCTGCACCGCGTCGATATCCTCGGGCACGGCGCTGGCACTACGTTCATACAATTATCCGAGCCGATATGTGGCCCTGGATGGCGATCGTCTGATATTGAGCGAGTCGGCCGCGACGGCGTTCCGTCCGGTCCCACCCGCGTAAGCGAGACCCGGGTGCCCGGCGACAAGCCGGGCACCCGGGATCAGACACTCAGAGCACGCGTACGCCACGCGCCTCCAGCACTCCCCCACCGTCGGGCAGGTCGATCGGCTCGTCGGTGCGGTTGATCAGGAACCGGTGTGAACCACGGATCGCGAGTTCGACCCGGCCCCGCAGTTCGGCCGGCAGCTCGCTGACCACACCGGTCGGCGCGAGCAGCGCCGGCAGCACCGTGGCCAGCCCGTCCGCGCCGAGACGGGTCGACACGTACGCGGCCGAGCCGCTGCCCACCGGCCGGCGGGTGATGGCGGCACGTTCGGCCTGCTCACCGGTCTTGTACCGGGCGAGCACCTCGACCTCCGGCCCGGTCACGTCGATCCGGTCGGTCCACAGCGTCCCGGTCACACCGTTGTCGAGTTCTACGCTCTCGTGGTCGAGCAGCGGCGCGAACTCCTCGATCCGGATGCCGAGCAGGTCACGCAGCGCACCCGGGTATCCGCCGAGCCAGACGTGGTCGTTCTCGTCGACGATGCCGGAGAAGTAGGTCGTCACGAGATGTCCCCCGTTTCCGACATATCGCGTCAGCCGCTCGGTGAGAGCCGCCGGAACCACGTGCAGCACCGGGGCGATCAGCACCCGATAGCTCTCCAGATCACCGCCGGTCGGCACCACGTCGGCCCGGATGCCGTTCTCCAGCAGCGCGGTGTACCAGTCGAGCGCCTCCTGCCGGTACCGCAGCCGGTCGGTGGGGTGCGAGTCCTGCTCGGCGACCCACCACGACTCCCAGTCGAAGACGATCCCGACCGGCGCGACGGTCCGCGGCGTGCCGGCGACCGGGGCGAGATCCTTGAGCCGCTGCCCGAGGTCGGCGACCGCCCGGAAGACGGCACTGTCGGTACCGGCGTGCGGCAGCATCGACGAGTGGTACTTCTCCGCGCCGGCCTTCGACTGCCGCCACTGGAAGAAACAGACCGCGTCAGCGCCGTACGCCACATGCGTGAGCGAGTCCCGGGCGAGTTCGCCGGGGCGTTTCGCGACGTTGACCGGCTGCCAGTTGACCGCGCTGGTGGAGTGCTCCATCAGGAACCACGGCTGCCCGCCGGCCAGCCAGCCGGTCAGGTTCGCCGAGAAGGACAGCTCGTCGCGGGCCTGCGGTCCGGGCACCACGTAGTGGTCGTTGGAGACGAAGTCGACCTCGGCCGCCCAGTCCGCGTAGTTCATCGGGCTCTGCTCACCCATCACCATGAAGTTCGTGGTGACCGGCACGTCCGGGGTGAACTCGCGCAGGATCGCCTTCTCAGCGCGCAGGTGCTCCTTGAGCGCGTCCGAGGAGAAGCGCTTGAAGTCGAGCTGCTGCGTCGGGTTCGGGTGCGAGGCGGCGATCCGGGGCGGCAGGATCTCGTCGAACGCGTCGTAACGCTGCGACCAGAAGGCGGTCCCCCACGCCTCGTTGAGCGCATCTATCGTCTGGTATCGGTGGGAGAGCCACTGCCGGAACGCGCGCGCGGCGTCGTCGGAGAAGTCGTAGACGTTGTGGCAGCCGAGCTCGTTGTTCACATGCCACGCGACCAGCGCGGGGTGCGCCGCGTAACGCGCGCCCAGAGCTCGCACCAAGCGCAGCGCGTGCTCCCGGAACACCGGCGACGTCGGCCGCCAGTGCTGACGAGCACCCGGCCAGACGGTATTACCCTCCCGATTCACCGGCAGGATCTCCGGGTGTTTCGTGGTCAGCCACGGCGGCGGCGAGGCTGTGGCCGTGGCGAGGTCGACCGAGATCCCGTTCGCGTGGAGCAGGTCCATCGCGTCGTCGAGCCACCCGAAGTCGTACTCGTCCTCCCGCGGCTGGAGACGGGCCCACGAGAAGATCGCGAGGGAGACGATGGTGACGCCCGCTTCGCGCATCGCGCGTACGTCGTCGTCCCAGACCTCGCGCGGCCACTGCTCGGGGTTGTAATCGGCGCCGAATTCCATCCGGGCCTCCCCGGCGCGGCGAAGCCAGCGCCGGGGAGTGTTGTCAGCTGAGCTCATTTAACTGTGAAACCCTGTTCCTGGCCGTACTTGACCGATGCGTCCTGCCAGGACTTCAAGCCGTCCTGGAGAGTGCCCTGCCCGAGGTACGCCTTACCGACGGTGTCGTTGAAGACGTTGTTGGCGTAGACCTGGAACGGCAGGTACGACCAGCCGGGGACGACCTGCCCGGCCGACGCGGCGAGAACCTCGTTGACCTTCTGACCGCCGAAGTACGGGAACTCCTTGTTCAGGAACTCCGGCGCGTTCAGCTGCTTCGTGGTGGCCGGGAAGGCGCCGTTGTCGACCCGGCTCTGTGCTCCCTCGTCAACCGTCGCGTATTTGAGGAACGCGTACGCAAGGGTCTTGTTCGTGGCCTTCTCCGGGATCGCGATGGAGCTGCCGCCGTTCTCGGCGGTGGCCTTGCCGCCACTCTCCCACTGCGGCATCGGCGCGACCTTCCACTTGCCGTTGCCCGCCTTGACGCCGGACTCCAGGTTCGCCGGCATCCAGGCGCCGATCACCAGTGAGGCGATGGTGCCGTCAGCGAGGCCCTGGTACCAGCCGTCCGACCAGCCCGGCACCGGGTTGAGCAGCTTGCCGTCGATCAGCTTCTGCCACTGCGTGGTGAACTTCTGGGTGCCCGGGTCGGTGAAGTTGACGCCGACGTTCGTACCGTCGACGGTGTACGGCTTGCCGCCCGCCTGCCAGATGAGGCTGGTGGTGAAGCCGGCGTCACCGCTGTCACTGGTGATGTACGCCTTCGGGTCCGCCTTGTGCAGCTTCTCGGCCGCCGCCGCGTACTCCTCCCAGGTCGCCGGGACACCGAGCTGGTGCTTCTCGAAGACCTCGGCGTTGTAGAACAGCGCCATCGGGCCGGAGTCCATCGGCAGGCCGTAGATCGCCTCGCCGGAGTGCACCGCGCCCCAGGTGCCCGGGGTGAACGTGCCGTCCAGCGACTTGGCGCCGAACGCGTTCAGATCGGCCACCGCCTTGGAAAGGCTGAACTGCGGCAGCGCGTAGAACTCGATCTGTGCCACGTCCGGGACGCCGGAGCCTGCCTGGATCGCGTTCTGCAGCGCGGTGTACGCGTCGTTTCCCGTACCCGTGTTCTGGAGGTTGACTTTGACCTTGGGGTATTTCTTCTGGAAGTCAGCGACAACCTGGGTCAGGGTCGGTTCCCAGGCCCAGACCGTGATGTTGCCGCCGGCTTCGAGCGCGGCCTGCACATCAGCATCCGAGACGGTGGTCGCGGCGGCGGTCTCCTCCCCGGTGTCATCGGAGGAGGACGAGCAGCCGGCGGCCAGCAACGTTATCGACAGAGCGGCGCCGAGGATCGCACGCCGGCGGGTGATCATCATGGACGGTTCCCTTCGGGATCTATTGCTTGACGCTTCCTGCGGCCAATCCCGACTGCCAATAGCGCTGGAGCAGCAGGAACGCCACGATTAGGGGGACGATCGTGAGCAGCGAACCGGTGATCACGAGGTTGAAGACGACGTCCCCGCCGGCCGTGGTGGCCTGCTCGCTCCAGGAGTAGAGGCCCACGGTGAGCGGATAGAGGTCGGCATCCTTCAGCATGATCAGCGGGAGGAAGAAGTTGTTCCAGGTCATCACGGTGTTGAAGAGCAGGACCGTGACGATGCCGGGCGCCAGCAGCGGCAGCGCGAGCGAGAAGAAGCTCTTGAACTCGCCGGCGCCGTCGACCCGGGCCGACTCGAGGATCTCGTCCGGTACCGAGTCCCGCGAATACGTCCACATCAGGTACAGGCCGAACGGCGAGACCAGCGTCGGGATGATCACGGCCCACGGCGTGTCGGTGAGCCCCAGCTTCGCGAACAGCAGGAACGTCGGCACCGCCAAAGCCGTCGGCGGGACTGCCACACCCCCGAGGACCAGGGCGAACACGACTTTCCGGCCGGCGAAATCGAACTTCGCGAGACCGTACCCGGCAAGCGCCGCCAGCAGCGTCGCCCCGCCCGCGCCCAGCACCACGTAGAAGAAGGTGTTGAGCAGCCAGCGCCCGAAGACGCCGTCCTGGTAGGCGAACGTGGCGGCGACGTTGTCGAACAGCGAGAAATCGCCGGCGAACCACAGACCGAACGAGTCGAACAATCCCTGCTGGGACTTCGTCGCACTGATCGCCAGCCAGATCAGCGGCAGCAGGCTGTAGATCAACGCGACACACATGAGCAGCGTCAGCGTCTTGCTCTTCGGATTCGGTTTCTTAACCGCAAGATCAGATGCCTTGCGTACGCGCGGACGCAGCGTGGGAGGAGCCAGAGCCATCAGAGCATCCCCTTCGTGCTGCGGTGCTGGAAGAGGTACGCCACGACCATCGTCACCACGCCCATCAGCAGCGCGATGGTGGCCGAGTAGTTGACCTGCTGGCCGCCGAACGACAGCTGGTACGCGTACACGTTCGGGGTGAAGTACGTGGTGATCGAGTTCGGCGCGAGGGTGTCCAGGATCTGCGGCTCGTTGAAGAGCTGGAAACTGCCGATGATCGAGAAGATGGTCGCGACGACGAGCGGCCCGCGCAGCGCCGGCAGCTTGATCGCCCGGACGATCCGGAACTGGCCGGCCCCGTCGATCGCCGCCGCCTCGTAGAGCGCGGTGTCGATCACCTTCAGGCCGGAGTACAGGATGATCATGTTGTAGCCGACGAACTCCCAGGTCACGATGTTGCCGATCGAGGTGAGGATCAGGTCGGGCGCGAGCGGGTCGGGCAGCGTGATGCCGAACGCGTCGTTGATGTTGCCGACCAGGCCGATCCGGGTGCCGTACATGAAGCCCCACATCAGGGCGGCCACGACGGCGGGCACCGCGTACGGAAGGAAGATCGAGATCCGGAAGAACGCGACGCCGTAGAGGCGTCCGCTGTCGATCGCGAGGGCGAACAGCAGTGCCAGGAACAACATCACCGGGACCTGGACGACCAGGAAGATCCCGACGCGGGTCACCGCCTCCCAGAACTGCGGGTCGGTGAAGGCCTTGGTGTAGTTCTCCAAGCCCACGAAGACGGTGCCGCCGACGAGCCTGTTGCGAAAGAGGCTGAGGTACGCCGAGTAGCCGATCGGGGCCAGGAAGACCAAGGCGAAGACTGCCAGGAACGGACCGGTGAACTGCCAGCCGATCCACGTACGCCGGGTCAACACTGCCCTCCTTCCACGGATGTTTACGTTAACAATTTCGAGCGGATGTCAGAATGTTTACGTAAACGGGTTGGCCGTATAGTGGCATGGGTCACCGGCACGGTCAAGGAGTCACCATCGAAGCTCAGCGGCTCCGCGCCGGCTCGGACGTCCCCGGCGGGCGGCGCAAGCAGCGCGTCTCCATGGCCGACGTGGCCCGCCTCGCCGGCGTCTCCTCACAGACCGTCTCCCGCGTCGCCAACGGCCAGGCCGGCGTGGTCGAGTCCACCCGCGAGCAGGTCCTCACCGCGATGCGTGAGCTGGGATACCGGCCGAACAGCGCGGCCCGCTCCCTGCGATACGGCCGCTTCAACACCATCGGCGTGATCCTTTTCGGGCTGGCGTCCACCGGCAACAGCCGTACCGTCGAGGCCATCGCCACCCACGCCGCCGCCGAGGGTTACGCGATCACCCTGATCCCGGTCGGCATGCCCACCCAGGACAACGTGCTCGGCGCCTTCACCAGGATGGGCGAGCTCGCCGTCGACGGCGTCATCCTGATCATCGAGGTGCACCTGCTGGACGCCGCCGCGGTCACCCTGCCGCCCGGCGTGCACGTCGTGGTGGTCGACTCCGACGCCGGCGATCGGTACCCCGTCGTCGACACCGACCAGGCCGACGGCGCCCGCCAGGCCGTCCGTCACCTGCTGGACCTCGGCCACCGCACGGTTCACCACGTGGCCGGGCCCGCCGAGTCGTATGCCGCGGAACGCCGTACCGGCGCCTGGCGCACGGTCCTGGAGGAGTCCGGCCGCCCGGTCCCGCCCGTCGAACGCGGCGACTGGTCCGCCGACTCCGGGTACCACGCCGGCCTGCGCCTGGCCGCCGACCCGTCCTGCACAGCGGTCTTCGCCGCCAACGACCAGATGGCCCTGGGGGTGCTGCGAGCCCTCCACGAGTCAGGCCGCCAGGTCCCGGCCGAGGTCAGCGTCGTCGGCTTCGACGACATCGCCGACGCGTCGTCGTACCTCCCGCCGCTGACCACGGTCCACCAGGACTTCGCCGAGGTCGGCCGCCGATGCGTCCACCTGCTGCTCGACCAGATCCACCAGGAACCCACCCCACCCGGCACCGACCTGGTCCCCACAACCCTGATCCCCCGAGCCAGCACAGCCCCACCCCCCTGACCAGGACGCATTCCGCCCCGCGTGTCGATTTGAGGTGCGAACCGCACCCCAACTCAACACGCGCGGGCGAACTCGGCCGTGTGTGTCGACTTCGGGCGTGGGTCGGACCCCAACTCGACACGCACGGACGGACCTCAGCCTGCGTGTCGACTTCGGGTGCGGATTGCGCCTCAACTCGACACGCGCGGGCGGGCTTCGGGTTGCGTGTCGAGTTTGGGGGCGGCTTGCGCCTTAAATCGACACGCGTGGGTGGGGTTTGGGGCTGCGGAGGCTTGACCTGTGGGGGCAGGCTGGGTGGGTCGAAGTGGCTTTGCGGTGAAGGGGTATGTCAATGGCTCCCAGGACTGACAGCAGCGACATTCTGGCCCAGGCGCGGGAAGGGACCGGTGCGGCAGCAGCCGGGCGGGTCTTCGGTACGCCGGTTGAGCAGGACGGTGTCATCGTGATCCCGGTGGCGATCATTTCCGGTGGTGGCGGGGGCGGCTCCGGAAGCGGGACGACGCCGGCCGGGGCGGCCGGAGCGGCCGGGGGTTCGGAGGCTCTGGCTGACGGTGAGGACCGGCCGCAGGGTGAAGGGTCCGGAGGCGGGTTCGGGTTCTCGGCGCGGCCGGCCGGGGTTTATGTGATCAAGGATGGCAGTGTCACGTGGCGTCCGGCCGTCAACGTGAACGCGATCGTCGCCGGTGGGCAGCTTGTGCTGCTGGCCGCATTCCTGGTGGCTCGCTCGATCATCCGCGGCCACCGCTGACCACCGGCCACGGGCCGCTCCATCATCTGCGCCGGCCGCTGTCCACCGGATGCGGTCAGCGGCCGGTGGTTTGCGCGTACCCAAAAAGTTTTTTCTCTGAACGAGTGCACGGAACGGTCCCGTCGCGCGTCGATATAGGTGTGACCTTCGAGCAATTCGCGGTGGCCCGCCTTCCGAGCCTGCTGCGGTACGCGGTCGTCCTCACCGGCGACCGCGACCTCGCGCAGGATGTGGTGCAGGAAGTGCTGGCTCGTGCCCAGGTCAAGTGGCGGCGGATCAGCGGTTCGGACTCGCCGGACGCCTATGTGCGCCGGATGGTGCTCAACGAGTACCTGTCGTGGCGGCGCAGCTGGGCGTTCCGGAACGTGCACGCCGCCGGTGAGCGGCTCGCGGAGCTCGACGCTGCCCGGGGTGGCGTGGGCGATCACGCGCACGACGTGGTCGAGGCGGACGCGTTGTGGAACCGGCTGGCGTTGCTGGGCCGCAAGCAGCGAGCCGTGCTGGTGCTGCGCTACTACGAGCAGGTCGACGATGAGACCATCGCTGACCTGCTCGGATGCACTCCCGCGACGGTTCGCAGCCAGGCTTCGAAAGCGCTGCGGACACTGCGCCTCGAACAGCAAGAAGAACAAGAAGAACAGAGACAACGGATCCACGCCGAGGAGTGGTCGTGACCCTGCACGCTGACCGGCTGCGCGAAGCCTTCCAGACCCATGAGAACGAGACGCCCGACCCGGCTTTGGTGTACGCCCGGGTCGAGGAGATCGCCCGTAAGCGGCGGTGGCGCCTTCGGGGCGCGCAGGCCGCCGGTGGCGCGGTGCTCAGCGCCGGCCTGATCGCGGGCGTCGCGAACCTGCCCGCCATCCTGCCGGCCGGACCGCAGAGTGTGCCGGTGGCCGGGCTTCCGGCGGGCGCGCCCGCCGAGCCGTCCCCCGATCCGTCAACCGCCGAGCAGGAGCTGCTCGCGCAGTGGGACGCGTTCTTCGGCGCCGGCTACAGCTACAACGAGGCCGTCGAGCTGGCCGGACTGTGGCAGATGAGCCCGGAGAACATCGGCGCGGTCAAGGCCGAGGCCGGTCGCCGGCTGCTGCTCGGCGAGACGCTGCCGGTGCAGCCGAGCCCGGACGAGGAGCCGACCGTCGATCCCGACCCGACCATCGACACCGAGGACCAGAAGCGGCTCGACGCGTACTTCGGCGCCGGGTACGACTGGGACGACGCCGAGAAGCTGGCGAAGCTCTGGAAGCTCGACGACCCGTACGACGCGAAGATCGAGGGCGGCAAGCGCCTCCTCGACGGCAAGAAGCTTCCCGGCGTCACGGCCGACAAGAAGCAGGCGAAGGAGTACAAGGAGAGCGCGCAGGTGGGCGCCTTCTTCAACGCCGGGTACGACATCGACGACGCGGTGAAGCTCGCTGACCTGTGGAAACTCGATGACGCGTACGCGGCGAAGGTCGCCGGCGGCAAGAAGCTGCTGGCCGGCGAGACGCTGCCCTTCAAACCGTGAACGAAAGCAAACCGTGAAAGAAAGACACCCGTGAGTACGAACGAGCGCTTGCGCCGGCGGATCGGCTTCGAGATCGAGCTGATGGCGCCTCCCGGTGTCAGCCGGCGCACGCTCGCGTTCGACCTGGCCGGGCGCTGTGGGGGCAGCGTCCGGCCGATCTGGCACCACGACAGCGAGCCGTCGCTGGTACCGGGTCTCGGCCGGTTCCTGCATCTGACGCAGGGCTTCGAGGTACGCCGCGACGACGGCTCCCTTCTCTGCACGCTCGTCGACGACGTCACGCTGCTCCACGGTCTGGATCAGCGAGCGCCCGCCGTTCCCGGCTGGTTCCGGATCCTGACCGACGACGGCCGGCTGCTGCGATTGCTGGCCGCCCAGTGTGATCCGGGGTCCCGGCTGCCGGTCGCCCTGGATGCGGTCGCGAAACTGTGGGGCACCGAGGTCAAGCAGCACGGACAGGTCTTCCGGCTGAACGACGCCGCCGGTGCGACGATCGCGCTGGCCGCGCCGCTGCCGGGTGAGCGGGAACGACCCTGCGAGGTAATCACTCCCCCGCTGGCGTCGGGCCATCGTGAGGCGCTGGCCGAGCTGCTCGGGCCGGCGCGGGAGCTGGGCTTCACGATTCCGCACGAGGCGGCGGTGCACCTGCACCTCGACGGCGGGCCGTTCCGTTCCGCCCCGGCGCTGTCGAATGTGGTGCGGTTGTTCGCGTTCTACCGCGAGGAGCTGCGAGCTTTGCTGGGGACAAACCCGGCATGTCGCCGTCTGGCGCCGCTCCCGGAAGCGCTGGTCTCCCTCACGAAGAAGCCGAAAAACCCGACAATCGACGAACTGCGCCAGGCCGCGCACGACGGCGAGCTGACCAAGTTCTTCGACGTCAACCTCACCCAACTTCTCAAAGACGATTTCGTACGCGACACCGTAGAGGTCCGCATCCTCCCCGGCATGATCGACGAGAACCAGATCGTCGACCGGGCGGCGCTGGTCGAGCTGCTCCTGGAGCGTTGCCTCGACCCAGCGCCGCTACCGATCGGCGAGGACCTGCTGGAGCTGGCCGCCGATGCCCTGGCGGACCGCCTCGATTAAGGCTTTCAGTACACGTACGGCCAGTTCGACGAGTCCCAGCCGAGCAGGTTGATGCCGAGCTTGGCGTCACCGCTCGCCTGGTAGTAGTGGTACGCCAGCACGGTCTGCGAACCGTCCTGGAAAACGGCCGGGTGCCCGGGGCCGTACACCGCGTCGTGCGATGCCAGGATCTCGCTGCCACCGCCGGCGGTCATCGCGGTGCCGGCCTTGTCGGCGTACGGGCCGGTGATGCTCTTGGAGCGGCCCACCATGACGCGGTATGTGCTGGACGCGCCCTTGCAGCACAGGTCGAACGCCACGAACAGGTAGAAGTACCCGTTGCGCTCGAAGATGACCGGCGCCTCGATCGACTTGCTGTTCACGAACCGCTCGGCGATCGCGTGGACGGTGCTGTCGGCCCGCTTGCCGCTGGACGCGTTCAGCTTGACGAGCTTGATGCCGCTCCAGAACGAGCCGAAGCTCAGCCACCACTCACCGGACGACGTGACGATCAGGTTCGGGTCGATCGCGTTGTAACCGCTGGTGGCGGTGGACTCGACGACCTTGCCGTAGTTGGTCCAGGAGCCGGCCGCGCCGGTCGTGCTGCCGGCCAGGAAGATCGCCGACTTGCTGGAGCCGAACGTGGAGGCCGAGTAGTACATCAGGTACTTGCCGCCGACATAGCTGATGTCCGGCGCCCACAGGTTCTTGTCACTCGCGGTGTACGCGTCGGCCCACGGCGTGCCGTTGGGGAAGGCCTTGCCCGCGGCGACGAAGTTGGTGCGGTCCGAGGACGTGGTGAGACCGATGCCGGGCGAGGTGTACCCGAGCAGGTAACCGCCGGTCGGCCGCTTGATCATCGTCGGGTCGTGCGCGAACGTCGCGCCGGAGATCGGACCCGGGTTGGGGTAGGTGGCGGCGTCGGCCATCTTCAGGCCGTAGATGCTGGCCGACGCCGCGACCAGAGCGGTCACGGCGGTCAGCAGGAGCTTGCGCGCTTTCACGGGGGATCGCCTTTCGGTGGGGGATACCCCTCAGTGTCTTGCAGCGCTGAAAAGGTTGCTCAACTCTTTTCATTGATGAGATCGGCCAGCCAGTCACGGCTGGCCTCGGCGACCCGGGCCGGCACGCCCAGGTCGCCGAGGAGCTCAGCGGCCGCCGCCATCTCGTCGCGGCGGCGGACGGCGTGCTTGCGTGAGCCGTCGACGAGCCGGTCCAGGGTATCGGCGTTACCGCGGATCAACTCGGTGGTGATGTTGCCGCGCAGCCACTCCTCCAGGCCGGCCACCTTGGCGGCTTCCAGGGCCTCGACCACCGCGGCGGCCATCCCCTTGTAGAAGACGCTGCGCAGCAGTTTGCGGGTGGCAGCCGCGCCGACCGGGCCCTGAAGAACCTCGGTCTCGGCGCCATAACCACCCAGGATCGACGACAGCGAGGAGGCGGCCGGACCGCTCATGGTCATCGGGGTGCGCAGACCGCGGCCGGGAACCGGAGACATCAGGGCGACGTCGACGGTCTGCGGCCACAACCTGGCCAGCCGCTCCTTGAGTGCCGGTGTCGCGGTGTTGAGGTCGGCCCAGATCGCGCCGGGCTTCAGCGACGGCAGCGAATCGCGCAGCGCCTGCTCCGCGTCGGCCGCGCTGTTCACGCTGAGCACGACGTCGGCGCCCTCGCAGGCCTCGGCATCACTGGTTCTCACCGCCACACCCGCAGTGGGTGTGGCGACTTTCGGGTCATATGCCCGCACCGACGCACCCGCGGCGACCAGGTCGGCGGCGATGAGACCGCCGGCCTCACCCAGGCCCAGCACAGCGATCACGGTCATGCCCCACCTCCACGGAAGCCAGCGTCAAGATCCCGAGTGTTCCCATGCGGCGACAGGATTGTCAACAATTGTTTCGCCGACCACGCTAGCCTACGCTGGCCGGCAACTCCCGCGTAACAGGAACGCCCCCGACTCGCGGATTGTTGACAATCTTGTCGGAAATTCGGATGGGAACACGTGATGACCGAATCCACCCTGGTACTCACCGCACACCCCGGCGACTTCGTCTGGCGTGCCGGCGGCGCGATCGCCCTGGCCGCCTCCCGTGGACAGCGAGTCGTGATCGGCTGCATGAGCTTCGGTGAGCGCGGTGAGTCCGCGTCGCTGTGGCGCAAGGGTTACTCCCTCGACCAGGTCAAGGCCCACCGCCGCGACGAGGCCGAGCAGGCCGCCAAGGTGCTCGGCGCCGAGATCCGCTTCTTCGACGCGAACGACTATCCGCTGGTGGAGACGCCCGCGCTGCTGCAGGGGCTGATCGACCTGTACCGCGAGGTGCAGCCGTCCGTCGTGCTGACCCACGCGGCCGCCGATCCGTACAACGGTGACCACGCCTTCGCGCACGCCCTCGCGCTCAAGGCCCGCATCCTCGCGCAGGCGCCCGGTGTCGAGGGTCCCGGCGAGGTGATCGGCGCTCCCCCGGTCTTCTGCTTCGAGCCGCACCAGCCCGAGCAGTGCGGCTTCATCCCGAACGTGCTGCTCGACATCACCGCGGTGTGGGAGCGCAAGCGCGAGGCGATGCAGATCCTGGCGGCGCAGAAGCACCTGCACACGTACTACACCGACCTGGGCAGCCGGCGCGGCCTGCAGGCGGCCCGGAACTCGGGGCCGAACCTGGGCCTGCCGAACGACACCTACGGCGAGGCGTACATGCGGCTGTACCCCCAGGTCACGCAGGAGCTGTCATGAGCCGCCACGTGGTCGTCCGCAGCAATAAGAAGATAAATCCCGACATTCTGACTGGGCTTGCCGAGGCCGGCTCCTCGACCGTTCACGAAGCCGACGGCCGGCGCGGCGCCATCGATCCGGCGCTCAAGCCGATCCAAGCAGGAGCAAGAATCGCCGGCTCGGCGGTCACCGTCTCCTGCCACCCCGGCGACAACCTGATGATCCACGCCGCCGTGGAGCAGGTCCGGCCCGGTGACATCGTGGTGATCACGACGACCTCGCCGTCGACCGACGGGATGCTCGGCGACCTGCTCGCCACGTCGCTGCGGGCGCGCGGCGCGATCGGCGTGATCCTCGACGCCGGCGTGCGGGACGTCGCCGAGCTGCGCGAGATGGGCTTCCCGGTCTGGTCGCGGGCGATCAGCACGCAGGGCACGGTGAAGGCCAGCCCGGGATCGGTGAACGTTCCGATCGTGGTCGGCGGCCAGGTGATCAACCCGGGTGACGCGGTGATCGCCGACGACGACGGCGTTGTCGTCGTCGCGCACGAGCGCGCGGCCGAGGTCCTGGAGGCGGCCCGGAAACGCACCGCCAACGAGGAGTCCAAGCGGGAGCGTCTCGCGGCCGGCGAGCTCGGCCTGGACATGTACCACCTGCGGCCCCTGCTGGCGGAACTCGGCGTCGTCTACGTGGACGAGCCGTGAGCGTCCCCGTCCTGATCCTGCGAGGCGGCACGTCCAAGGGCGCCTATTTCCTGAAGTCCGATCTGCCGGATCAGGACGACGAACGCGACGATCTCTTACTGAGCATCATGGGCTCCCCCGACCCGCGGCAGATCGACGGCATCGGCGGCGGCCATCCGCTGACCAGCAAGGTCGCCGTGATCAGCGGTTCGGACGACCCGGACGCCGACGTCGATTACCTGTTCCTGCAGGTCCAGGTCGACCAGCCCCGGGTCAGCGCCGAACAGCCCTGCGGCAACATCCTCGCGGGGGTCGGGCCCTTCGCGATCGAGCGCGCGCTTGTCAGCGCCTCCGGCGACACCACGAGGGTACGCGTCCGCATGGTCAACACCGGCGCGCTGGCGACAGTGCACGTGCCGACCAGCAACGGCCGGCCGGTCTATGCCGGTGACACCGCGATCAGCGGGGTTCCCGGGACGGCCGCCCGGCTGCTCGTCGAGTTCCAGGACACGGCCGGTTCGGTCGCCGGTTCGCTGCTGCCGACCGGGAACGCTGTCGACGACCTGGACGGCACACCGGCCACGCTGATCGACAACGGGATGCCGGTGGTCGTGATGACCGCCCGCTCGCTCGGCGTCACCGGTTATGAGACTCCGGCCCAGCTGGAAGCCGACGGTCGTCTGCGCCGGCGGATCGAGGAGCTGCGACTCGCGGCCGGCAAACTGATGGGTCTCGGGGACGTCAGCGCTTCGACCGTACCCAAGATGTGTTTGATCTCGCCGCCCGCCAAGGGTGGCGCGCTGAGCACGCGGATGTTCATCCCGCATCGCGTCCATACGCAGATCGGGGTGCTCGCGGCGGTGACCGTCGGCACGGCGGTGGCGCTGCCCGGGAGCGTGGCATCCATCGATACGAACGCGGATGCGCAGGGAAGCACCATCCGGATCGAGCATCCGACCGGATTCACCGACGTGGTGATCGATCTCGACGCCGGCACGTCGGCCATCGTCAGCACCGCCCGCCTGATCATGGAGGGGCGGGTTCATCCCCGGCTCACTGAAGAAGGGGTCATCTCCCATGGCTGAGAAACTCCGCGACATCGCCCACGTCTCGGCGGTGGAGCTGTTCACGCCCACTCTCGACGACACGATCCGGTTCTTCACCGACCAGATGGCGATGGAGGTCGTCGAGCGACGCGGCAACAGCGCCTACCTGCACGCCTGGGACGACTACGAGAAGTTCAGCGTCAAGGTCACCGGCGGGAACACCTCCGGCATCGGGCGCACGTGGCTGCGGGCGCGCAGCCCGGAGGCCCTGGCCCGGCGGGTCGAGGAGATCACGGCGGCCGGGTTCGGCGAGGGGTGGAGCAAGGACGAATCGGCCTACGGTCCGGTCTTCCACTTCACCGACCCGGACGGGCATCCGTTCGGCATCTACTACGAGACCGAGCGGTACGTGGCCTCGGACGCGACCCGGCCGTCGCTGAAGAACCAGGCCGCGCGATTCCCGGGCCGCGGCTCCAACGTGCGGCGGCTGGATCACGTCAACTTCCTGGCCCAGGACGTGCCGGTCAACGAATCGTTCGTCTCCGGCGCATTGACCGGCAGGGCCAGCGAGCAGATCGTGCTGGACAGCGGGGTCAAGGCCGCGGTCTGGTACACGTTCTCCGACAAGTCCTACGACGTCGTCTACACCCGTGACTGGACCGGCACCAAGGGCCGGCTGCACCACGTGGCGTTCGCGACCGACACCCGCGAGGACATCCTGCGCGCCGCCGACGTGTTCCTCGAGGCCGGCGTGCACATCGAGACCGGGCCGCACAAGCACGCCATCCAGCAGACGTTCTTCCTGTACGTCTGGGAGCCCGGCGGCAACCGGATCGAGCTGTGCAACGCCGGCGCCCGGCTGCTGCTCGCCCCGGACCACGAGGTGATCACCTGGACCGAGGCGGAGCGCGCGAAGGGTCAGGCGTGGGGTCTCAAGACCATCGAGACGTTCCACACGCACGGGACTCCGCCGCTCGCCGAGGCGGAGTGGGCCTGACTCGTACCGGGGTTCTTATTGCATCATTCCGGGGTCTTCGAGGGATCGCAGCACCTCGATGACGCTGGCGATGTGATCACGCATCGCCGACTCGGCGGCCTGCGGATCGCGGTCGCGGATGGCCGCGATGATCCGCTCGTGCTGCGGCAGTGACGCGAGCGGCCGGCCCGGCAGCAGGGAGAGCATGAACTGGTGCCGGGCCAGCTGCGCGCGCAGCGTGTCGATCAGCCGGTCGGCGGTGGCGTGCCCGGCGATCTTGCGGACCAGGGCGTGCAGCCGCACGTTGAGGTCGCTGTAACGACGGAACTCGCCGGACTCGACGGCCCGGCGCATCAGCAGCCCGATCTCGTCGAGCTCGCTGGCGTCGGAGTCGGTGACCCGTTCCGCGGCCTGTGCCGCCACCAGGCCTTCGAGCACCATCCGGACCTGGGTGATCTCGATGGTCTCGGCGAGGCTGATCTTGCGGACCTGCGCGCCGCGGTTGCGCTGGATCTCGACGAGGCCCTCGCCGGAGAGGTCCTGCAGGGCGAGCCGGATGTTGAACCGGCTCACGCCGAAGCGCTCGATCAGCTGGGCCTCGACGAGCCGCTCACCCGGCATGTACTCACCCGACAGGATCGCTTTGCGCAAGTCGTCGCGGGCGGTGGCCTTGTCCTTCCCGTCGTCGGTCCGGCGGGGCCGTCGCACCCCGGTGAGGTTCTTCTCCGCAGACATGTACTTCCCGTCGCTGGTGTGCCGACCCGCTAGTCCGGTGACCGGTAGATTACCGCGCCCGATCGTCCGGCCGCCGCGACCGCTGCCCAGGGCCCGCGAGACATCGATCGCCATTGTCAACAATCACAGATTGCTGATCTAGCCTCCGACATGAGCTGGCAAGACATCGGAAACTGATTGTTGACAATGATGGTGACAACGAGCACGATCCCCGTGACGCGCACCACTTCCACTCGTCTGCTTGAGAGGAACCACCGATGTCCACTACGCCACGGGCCGGCCGCCTCGCCGGTCTCGTCGTCGCCATCTGCTGGCTCGTCGTGCTCTTCGACGGTGTCGACCTGTTCATCTACGGCGCCGTGCTGCCCGGCATGCTCGACGACCCGGAGCTCGGCCTGACCCCCGCGGCAGCCGGTGGCCTCGGCAGTTACGCGACCTTCGGCATGCTGCTCGGCGCGCTCGCCTCCGGTCCGCTGACCGATCGGATCGGCCGCAAGAAGATGATCATCGCGGTCCCGCTGGTGGCGCGCTTCCTTCCGGAGTCGCCGAGCTTCCTGATCGCCCGGGGCCGGACCGACGAGGCCACCGCCATCGCGACGCGCTACGGCGTCGAGGTCCCCACCGCCGCGCCGGCCCGCTCGTCGCTGGCGCTGCTGTTCGCCGGTGGCCGCTGGAAGCAGACCGTGCTGTTCTGGTGCACCTCGTTCGGCGGTCTGCTGCTGGTCTACGGCGTCAACACCTGGCTGCCGACCATGATGCGCGCCGAGGGGTACGACCTCGGCTCGGCGCTCGCCTTCCTCATCGTGATCAACCTGGGTGGCATCGTCGGCATGCTGGTCGCCGGCCGGGTCGCCGACCGCTTCGGTGCCGTCCGGGTCGCGGCGGTGTGGTTCGCTCTCACGGCGGTCGGTGTGTACCTGCTCGGTGTGCGTACGCCGCTCGCCGTCACGTACCTGATCGTCTTCCTGGCGGGTGTGTTCCTCTTCAGCGCGCAGACCATGGTGTACGCCACGGTGACCGCCCGGTACAGCACAGCGAACCGGGCCACGGCCGTCGGCTCGACCGCCGGCATCGGGCGCTTCGGCGCGGTGTTCGGCCCGTGGCTGGGCGGCCAGCTGGTGGCGAGCAACAACCAGGGCTGGGGTTTCACGGCCTTCGCCGTCACGGCGATGCTCGCCACGATCTTCGCGCTCCTGGCCGGGCTCGCCGGCGGATCCAAGGTCGAGGAGGAGGCGCCCACTGCCGAGCCGGTCGCCGCCCACTAATTGTTGACAATCTTGCTAGCTATCTTGTTTACATAGGCATCGAGTCTTATCGTTTGCGACACATCGCTGCAACAACTCACTGTGGAACAGGGAGATGTCGCATGTCCTCAGCAAGATTGCTAACAATCACCCTTCTCGCGCTTCTGCTGGCGCCGGCTCCGGCTGTCGCCAGCCCCCGATCCTCGCAAACGGTCAAACCGGTCATGGCGTGCTCCGACGTCACCTCGATCACGCTGCCCGGCGTCACCTGGAAGTCAGCGACGGTGAGCAGCGAGGGCGCACCCGCGCCCTACTGCGCCGTCGAGGGAACCATCGCCCCGGCGAACACCATCGTCATGCGGCTGCCGGTCAACGGCTGGACGCGGCGTTACCTGCAGACCGGCTGCGGCGGGCTGTGCGGGTCATCGCGGATCAACTACACCCAGGCGGCGTCCTGCGCGCCGATCGCGGACGGCACCATCGCCAGTGCCACCACTGACATGGGCCACCAGGGGCAGAACGACGGCTCGTGGGCCGCCGGGAACCCGCAGGCACTCATCGACTTCGCGTATCGCGGGGTGCACGTCACGGCGCAGGTCGCCAAGGCGGTGATCCAGCGGTTCTACGGGCGGGCGCCGGTGTACAGCTACTTCAGCGGCTGTTCGGACGGCGGGCGCGAGGCACTCATGGAGGCCCAGCGGTACCCGGACGACTTCGACGGGATCATCGCCGGGGCGCCCGCGAACAACCTGGTCGTGCAGAACACCTTCCACCACGCGTGGAACGTGCTCGCCAACAAGGACGCCGACGGGAAGTACATCCTGCTCGCCGACAAGCTGCCGCTGATCCACGCGGCGGTGATGGCTCGATGCGACGGGATCGACGGCCTGGTCGACGGGGTCCTCGACGATCCCCGGAACTGCCGGTTCGACCCGGCGTCGCTGATCTGCGCAGATATGAGTAGGTGTCTCACCGCTGATCAGGCTGACGTCGTCCGCAAGCTGCACGACGGCGCGACCGACGGGCACGGCAACAGCCTCGAACAGGAGATCTCCCACGAGTGGGGCTCCGAGCTGGACTGGACACTGTTCGTGCCGGCGGCACAGGGTCAGGTGACGTTCAGTGAGAACATCGCGCTGTCGTTCCTGCGGTATCTCGCGTACCGAAATGTCGCTGACCCGGACTATCAGCTCAGCGACCTGAAGTTCACCGTGGCGTCGTTCTGGAAAACGGTCCAGACCTCGGATTACCTGTCCGCCACCGACCCGGATCTGCGCCGGTTCCGTGCCTCCGGCGGGAAGCTGCTGCTCTGGCACGGCTGGTCGGACCAGCACATCTCGCCGCAGGCCACGCTGCAGTACTACGACAGCATCAAGCCGTCCGGGTTTGCCAGGCTCTACATGTTCCCCGGGCTGGCGCACTGCTCGGCCGGGCTCGGGCCGAACAGCTTCGACATCCTCACTCCGATGCTGAACTGGGTGGAGAAGGGCACCTCCCCCGGCGCGGTGATCGCCACGAACGGCAGCCGCTCCCGGCCGGTGTATCCGTACCCGAAGGTGGCCCGGTACGACGGCACCGGCAGCACTGATGACGCCGCGAACTTCGTACCGGTGACGCCGCAGCGGGAGTCGAGCGTGGGTTACAAGTGGCTGGGTGCGGGTTTGTACTCGCACGGCTATCAGGCGGGGTGCCGGGTTGTCGACGGCAGGCTGGTGTGCACGGCGTTGCGCCGCTGACAAGAGGGTCCGCGGGCAGGCCGGCGGTATCCCACCGCACCCTGCCCGCGCAGCGCAGGCTGTTTCGCGCAGCGCTGTTTCGCGCCATCTTCGCCCGCCGACAAGGCCTGAGTCCCTCTCAGAGACAGGCTCGGGGCGGTGAACGCACACGAACACGTCGCCAGCGCGTTGCTCAGCTCGATCTTGTCGAGTGGTGCGGACCGTTCGCGGCAAACTCCTCAAGATCGACGGGCCATCGGCCAGCCATCGACGGGCCCTACTGGGGTGCGCAGGTCACCCCCTGGTCAGTCCTTGGGTGCTGCGATGTCCGGCCCGCGCAGCGTGGATGGGGTCGCACCTAACCGCTCGGTGCGCGTTCATCCACGCCATGGCCGAGACGTGAGCACACACAACGACTACGTGAGCCCTCATCACTGCTGGGCGGCCCTTCCGTGCGCCCGCGTCTCGGTTGGTTGAGCTCGCTGGGCGTCGCGACCCGGGGTACCGCCATCACCGCACCCCATCTTGTGAGTTTGTGCCGCCATGCCAGCCACAAACTCACAAGATCTCAACTGCCGCCCCGACTCCGCGGCGGGCAAGGCGGGGAGTGCGGCGTGAGGCTAGACCGAGCGGGCCAGACCAGGCGGCGGGGCGAGACCGCGCGGGGCGAGATGGGACGAAACGAAGCAGGCAGGCGGGCGGGCGGGCGGCCCATGGCTGGGTTAGGAGAGGAAGTCGACGACGGCTGGGGAGAAGGCGGGTTCGCGGACTGCGCCCAGGTGGTCGCCGTCGATGACGGTCAGCTGGGCGCCCGGGATTGCTTTCGCCAGCGCCTCCGGCCGGGCCGCGAGCACGTCCTCGCGGCCGACCACCAGCAGCGTCGGCACGGTGATGGTGTCCAGCGGGATCGGGTCGGCGTGCATCCGGGCGGCCTGCGCGGCGAGGGCGGCCCGGTCGCCGCCGACCGCGTCGATGAACGCGCGGAAGCCGGCCGCCGCCGGGTTGCTGATCGTCGCCGGGTCCTCGGCGCCGAGGGCCTCACGCAGCGGTTCCGGGCCGATGACCCGGGTGTCCACGCCACCGAGCTCCACCACCGCGGCGCCGACCCCGCCGATCACCAGGCGCCGGATCCGGGTGTCCCGGGTCGCCGTGATCAGCGAGACGATCGCGCCCATCGAGTAGCCGACCAGGTCGACCGCGGGCTCGCCGAGCAGGTCCATCAGGGTGATCAGGTCGTCGGACATCCGTACCTCGCCGTAGAACGACGGGTCGTGCGGTTTCCCGGAGCGGCCGTGTCCGCGGGCGTCGATCGCCACGACCCGGCGGCCGGCAGTGGTCAGGGCGTCGACCACGCCGGGCAGGACCCAGTTGGTCACGCCGTTCGCAATGAAACCGTGGTGAAGCAGGACGGGCGGCTGTGACGAACTTCCCTCCCACGTCTGGTAGTAGATCTCGACACCGTCGGTGGCTTGGAAGCTGGGCATGTGTGCTCGTTCCCTTCTCGGCGAATGCGGGCACAGACTACGATCGCCGACCATGATCACGCATCGGTGAGATCGCCAGCATGTGCGACGTGTGCAGCCGACGCGGCGTGATCGCGATAGATTGCGAGTGAGCTTCCCATTACTCCATAGGGGGATTTTCGGGCTGTGACCCCCACACAGTTGCGCGCTTATTCCGCCGTGGTCCGCTTCGGCTCGGTCAAGCTGGCCGCGGCCCAGTTGGACGTCTCCGAGTCAGCCGTGTCCCTGCACATAGGTCAGTTGCGCAAGGAGCTCGGTGATCAGCTGTTCTCCCGGGCCGCCGGCGGCCTCACCTTCACTCCGGGCGGTCTGCGGCTGGCCAGCCGGGCCACCGAGATGCTCGGCCTGCAGGACATCACGGTCCTGGAGGTGAGCTCGGCCGGCCAGGGTCGCCGCCTGCTGCGGGTGGGCGCGTCGAGCCTGTTCGCCGAGCACGCCGCGCCGGGCCTGATCGAGCTGTTCGCGAACCGTGCCGCCGACCTCGACCTGGAGCTCAGCGTCCGCAACCCGGGCTCGTTCGTCGAGGCGCTGGTGGAGCGGACCATCGACATCGCGCTCGGTCCGCCGCCGGCGGCAGTGGATCCGGCGGTGGTGTGCCGCCCGGTGATGTATTACCGGGTCGTCACGGTCGCCTCACCGGATCATCCCCTGGCCGGCACCCAGCCCACGCTGCGCCAGCTGCGCGAGCAGACCTGGCTGCTGGGCCCGTCCGCGGTGGCCGACAGCGGCGCGATCCGCACGCTGGTGCGCCGGCTCGGCATCCCCGACGACCGGCAGCAGATCTTCCAGAGCCACGCGGCCGCGCTGGAGGAGGCGAAACGAGGCCGGGGCGTCGCGGCGGCGCTGTCGTTCACTGTCGCGCCGGAGGTCCGCAAGGGACACCTGGTGAGCTTCTGCGGATCGCACGCGAGCCTCGAAGAGGTCTGGCACTCGATCACCCTGGCCGAGCCGGGCACGCCGTCGGCCGCCGGTGAGCTGGCACGGTTCGCTTCCACGCCGCGGGCGATCCAGGCGATGATGCGCGGCACCGGCATCAACAAGACCCGGTTCCGCCCGTCGGTGCACGTCACGCTCTGGAGCTGACCTCCGCGAGGGCACCGGTCAGATCGGCGAAGGTCGCGGCCGGCATCAGCCGGTCGCAGAACGGCAGCGCGGCGGCCATGGCCGCCACGCGCGGGGTGAAGCCAGGCGCGCCGGCGCGAGGATTGAGCCAGATCATTCTGTACGCACGACGGCGCATCCGTGCCATCACCGCCGCCATCATCTCCGGCGGATCGCTGTCCCACCCGTCCGACGCGATGATCACGATGCCGCCGCGCAGGGCGTTGCCGTGGTGCGAGTCGAGCACCGCCCGCAGGTTCGAGGCGATGCGCGTACCGCCGAACCGGTCGGTGACCGCCGCGCTCGCCTGATCGACCGCGTCGGCCGCCGAGGCGTGCCGCAGCACCGGGGTGAGCCGGGTCAGCGTGGTGGCGAACGCGAACACCTCGGCGTCGGCGACCAGCGCGAACGCCCGCATCATCTGCAGGTAAGCGGCGGCCTGCGCGCGCATCGACTCGCTGACGTCGCAGATCAGCACGACCCGCCGGGGTTCGCGTACCTGCCGCTGGCGGACCACCGTGATCGCCTCCCAGCCGGTACGCCGGGCGCGGGCGATGGTCGGCCGCAACGCCACCCGGCGGCCGGCCCGGTGCACGGCGTGCTTGCGGGTGCGCCGCTGCGGCCAGCGCTTCAACGCGGCGCGCAGGTCGTCGCCGAGCGCCCGGATCTGGCTCTCGTCGAGTTCCTCGAAGGGCCGTTCGGCGAGCCCGGCCAGAGCGCTGGGCCGCAGTTCGGGCACGAGCAGGCCGGAGTCGTCCCCGCTGTCGTCGGCGGACACGGCCGGCGGCAGCGTCGCCCACGGCAGCCCTTCACCGGCGGCGGTGCCGTCGCCACCGGCCGGAACCGTGACGTGCACACCGTCGTCGTGCCGGTTCGGCTGCCCGGCCGTCCGGTTCAGCGGCAGCGACACGACGTCGTCGAACACGGCCGCGAAGACCTCGTCGAACACGGCGAGGTCGTCGTGCCGGCGGACCAGGGCCACCCGGGCGGTCCAGTACAGCGTGTGCCGGGCCGTCGGCGGACTGGCGGCAAGGGCCCGGACCAGGTCGTCGGTCTCGGTGATGCCGCACGTCAGCCCGGCACGGCGCAGCCGGGCCACGAACGCGACGGCGAACGCGGCCCGGTCGGCGCCGCGCAGCAGCACCGGGGAGTCAGCGGCGGACAACGGGATCAGGGGCGGGCGACGGCCCAGACGATCACGGCGGCGACCACGGCCACGCCGATGAC
The DNA here is from genome assembly GCF_003259845.1 of Actinoplanes lutulentus. Classification (GTDB taxonomy): domain Bacteria; phylum Actinomycetota; class Actinomycetes; order Mycobacteriales; family Micromonosporaceae; genus Actinoplanes; species Actinoplanes lutulentus. The sequence goes on along the minus strand of NZ_QLMJ01000002.1, from coordinate 128,994 downwards.
GACCGGGATGGCCCGCTTGTAGATCGAGTTCCCGGCGACCTCCAGCAGGTCGAGCGCCTCCGGCTCCTCGGACTCGATCTTCCGCTCGGTGCTCGCCGCCGCGACCGGTGCGGCCACAGCATCGGCCGGGGCATCGGCCGGGGTCGTCGTGGACGCGGCCGCCGGGGTCTCCGTCCGGGCCTCCTCGGCGGCCGGTGACTCGGCCGCGTTGATCAGCTCGGCGGGCGGGACGTTGAGCGGGGCGACCTGCTCGGGGGTTCCGGCACCGATCTCGGTACGCCCGGCGGATTCGGCGACGGTCCCGGCCGAGGGGTCGGGCGCGACGGCCGGCGCCCCGGACGTGTCGAGGTCGGGGATGCCGGGGGCCACCGCACCGAGCGCCACGGCCGTGGCCGGCGCAGTCTCGACAGCAGCAGTGGAGGCGCCACGCTCCGCGACGGGCTCGGTCACCGTGGGCGCGGCCTCAGCGGATTCCACAGCGGGCGCAGTCCCGGTCTCTGCCGGGGCGGCAGCCGCGGCCGAGGCTGCGTCGTTGGCGAGCTTCTTCTCCAGGTTCGTGACGAACTGGGTCAGCAGCTTGCCGGACACCTCTTTGATCATGCCGCTGCCGAACTGGGCCAGCTTTCCGCTGATCTTCAGGTCGGTCTCGACGTTGACCTGGGTGCTGTCGTCGCCGGCCGGGGTGAGCCAGGCGGTCACCACGGCCGCCGCGTTGCCGGCCGAGCGCGCGTCGCGGCCCTTCGCGTCGATCACCGCGCGATAGGTGGCGTCGTCCTTGGAGGTGAACTGCGCCGTACCCGCGAAGTCCGAGATCACCGGGCCGACCTTGACCTTCACCCGGCCCTTGTAGACCTCGCCGTCGACGCCGGTGAGCTGGGCGCCGGGCATGCACGGCGCGATGCCCTCCAGGTCGGTGAGCACCTGCCAGGCCCGGTCGATCGGGGTGTGCACGACGAACTCGTTGTTCAGCTTCATGAGCGGGTCTCCTGGTGAACGGCTCCGGCGACCAGGTCACGGTCGTCGGGGGTCTTGGCGATGGTGCCGATGGTTCGCAGGACGTCCGCGTCGGCGAGCTCGGTGACGCCGAGCGCGGCCAGGGCGGACACCCAGTCGATGGTTTCGGCGAGGCCGGGCGCCTTGTCCAGGTCGAGCCGGCGGACCTTGCCGATGAACTCGGTGGCGTTGCGGATCAGCGGCGCCGACGCGCCGGGTACCGAGCGGCGCACGATGGCGGCGGCACGTTCGGCGGCCGGGAACTCGATCCAGTGGTACAGGCAGCGGCGGCGCAGCGCGTCGTGCAGGTCGCGGCTGCGGTTCGAGGTGAGCACCACGATCGGCGGCCGGGTCGCGGCGAAGGTGCCCAGTTCCGGGATGGTGATCGCGGCCTCGCCGAGGAACTCGAAGAGCAGCGCCTCGAACTCGTCGTCGGCCCGGTCGATCTCGTCGATCAGCAGCACCGGCGGGGTAGGCCCGGCGTGGCGTACCGCGCGCAGGATCGGCCGTTCCTGGAGGAAGTCAGCGGTGAACAGGTCGGCGTCGGCCAGCGTGGCGCCCTGTGCCTCGGCGAGCCGGATGTGCAGCAGCTGACGCTGGTAGTTCCACTCGTAGAGCGCTTCGCCGGCGGTCAGGCCCTCGTAACACTGCAGGCGGATGAACGGGGTGTCCAGGGCCTGGGCGAGGGCCTTCGCGGCGGCGGTCTTGCCGACGCCGGGCTCGCCTTCGAGCAGCAGCGGTTTGCCGAGCCGGATGGACAGGAAGATCGCCATGGCAAGGCCGTCGTCGACCAGGTAGTTCACGGCGTCCAACCGCTCGGCGACCTCTTCAGGATTGTTCACTGGACCTCAGCAGCCGCTCGTAGTCTTCCCGGGTATCCACATCGATCGGCACCGTACCCTCGGCGTCCACTTCGGTCACCTGGTAGCGCCCGGAGTGCAGCAGTTTCCAGACCGCCTTGTCGCCGTGCAGGTCCGCCAGCTCGCCGAAGACCTGGCGGTGGAACAGGAACGGATGCCCGAGCCCGTCGGTGTAACGGCAGACGCCGAGCGGGGTCGGTGCCGCGGCCAGGCGGCGCACGTCGGCGGGCTGGATGCCGGGCTGGTCGCCGAGGAGCAGGACGAGGCGATCGGTTTCGGTCAGGAACGGGACGGCCGAGCTGATCGAGGAACCACAGCCGGTGGCGAAGTCAGGGTTCTCGATCACGCGTACCCCGGAAAGGTCGGTCTGGGACCGGATGGCCGCCGCCGAACCGCCAAGGGTGACCAGAATGTCGTCGAAGCCGCAGGTGCGGGCCATGTCGAGGGTGGCGTCGAGCAGAGTCCGGCCGCGGAACGGCAGCAGCTGCTTGGGCTCGCCGAGCCGCCGTGAGCCGCCGGCGGCCAGTACCAGCCCGGTGACCGTCATCGCGCCGCGGTGAACTTTTTCCGACAGCCGGGGCAGCAGAACCAGTAGTCCTCGCCGTCCACGACGCCGTGCGGCGTGTCCGGACCGATCACCACGGTCATGCCGCAGATGGGGTCGATCGCGGTGGCGGCGGGCGTTTCGAGGGTGATCGGCCCGACGGGCAGTGTCGGGCCGGCCACGAATTCGGGTTCGGCCTTGGCCAGCGCGGCGGACTCGCCGTGCATCGCCGGGTGGCCGCTGGTCGTCCTCGACGAGGTGGCGAGGCCGCCGACGCGCAGCTCCCGGACGATCTCCCCCATGATCGCGAGCGCGATCTCCTTGGGGGTGCGGGCACCGATGTCGAGCCCGGCGTGCGGGCGGATCCGCTCCCGCTCGTCCTCGCTCAGCTCCATGGCGTCGAGCACCACGGCCGCCCGCTTGTGGCTGGCGACCAGCGCGATCAGGCCGACACCGGCGTCCAAAGCACCGCGGATGGCGCGTTCCTCGTCGCGGCCGAGACCGGCCACGACAGCCGCAGTCACGCCAGCATAGGCGCCGGACGGCGATATATCGAAGTCGAGGAACGTGGCGAGTTCGGTGACGGCCGCACCGATCGGGGTGGTGCCGGCGACGGCGACCAGTGGTTTCGGCAGAACCGGCCGCAGAAAGATCTCGATCGCCCCGCCGGAGTGGCAGGGGTTGACGACGACCAGCGCGCCGGGCGTCTCCGGGAAGCCGGCCTCGTCCTCCGGCAGGACCCGCAGCAGCACGGTGTTGCCGTCCCGCAGCGACTCCATGGCCGCGGCACGCACCGACGTCTCGGCGCAGACCCCGCCGACGAAGCCCTCGATGGACCCGTCGGCCAGGATCACCGCGTCGTCGCCGGCCCGGGCCGAGGTCGGCTCCTGGGCACGGACCACTGTCGCGTGCACGAAAGGCCGGCGTGCCTCGGTCAGCTCGCGTGCTCGCTCGGCGGTGGTCGTCGTCATTTCCGTACCCCTCAATGTGCGGAAGGGTCGCGCCGGAGCGCGACCCACCACGGGTTTTAAATCGGCGGAGTGGCCTGGCCGCGCATCGCGTCCCAGACCCGGGACGGGGTGAGCGGCATGTCGGCGTGCCGGATTCCGTACGGCTTGAGCGCGTCGACGACCGCGTTGACGATCGCCGGAGGCGAGCCGACCGTGGCCGACTCCCCCACGCCCTTCGCGCCGATCGGGTGGTGCGGCGACGGGGTGACCGTGTAGCCGGTCTCCCAGTCGGGCACCTCGAGAGCGGTCGGGATGAGGTAGTCCATCAGCGAGGCGCCGAGGCAGTTGCCGTCCTCGTCGAAGGAGATCATCTCCATGAGCGCCATGCCGACGCCGTCGGTGAGACCGCCGTGCACCTGGCCCTCGATGATCATCGGGTTGATCCGGGTGCCGCAGTCGTCGACCGCGATGAAGCGGCGGACCTTGACCTCGGCGGTGCCCGGGTCCACGTCGACGACGCAGATGTACGCCCCGTGCGGGTACGTCAGGTTCGACGGGTTGTAGCAGATCTGCGCTTCGAGCCCGCCCTCCATCCCGTCCGGCAGGTCGCCCGCGCCGTGTGCCCGCATCGCGATGTCCTGGATGGTGACCGACTTGCCCGGGTCGCCCTTGACCGAGAACGATCCCTTGACCCAGTCGATGTCGGCGACCGACACCTCCAGCATCGCGGAGGCGATCAGCTTCGCCTTGTCCCGGACCTTGCGGGCCACCAGAGCCGCCGCCGCGCCGGAGACCGGGGTGGACCGGCTGCCGTAGGTGCCGAGGCCGAACGGGGTGTTGTCGGTGTCGCCGTGCACCACGTCGATGTCGGCCGGCGGGATGCCCAGCTCCTCGGCGATGATCTGCGCGAACGTGGTCTCGTGGCCCTGGCCCTGGGTCTTCACCGAGAGCCGGACGACGGCCTTGCCGGTCGGGTGGACCCGCAGCTCACAGCCGTCGGCCATGCCGAGACCGAGAATGTCCATGTCCTTGCGCGGGCCGGCGCCGACCGCCTCGGTGAAGAACGAGATGCCGATGCCCATCAGCTCGCCGCGGGCACGCTTCTCGGCCTGCTCCTTGCGCAGCTCGTCGTACCCGGCCATCTCCATGGCCAGGCGCATCGTCGGCTCGTAGTCGCCCGAGTCGTAGACCCAGCCGGTCTTGGTCGTGTACGGGAACTGGTCCTTCTGGATGAAGTTCTTCAGCCGCAGCTCGGCCGGGTCCATCTGCAGCTCGTACGCCAGCACGTCGACGATCCGCTCGACCAGGTAGACGGCCTCGGTGATGCGGAACGAGCAGGCGTACGCGACCCCGCCGGGCGCCTTGTTCGTGTAGACCGCCGTCATCTTGCAGTGCGCGGCCTGCAGGTCGTAGCTGCCGGTGAAGACGCCGAAGAAACCAGCCGGGTACTTCACCGGGGCGGCCGTGCCGTTGAACGCGCCGTGGTCGGCGAGCACGTTGGTCCGGATGGCGAGGATCTTGCCCTCACGGGTGGCCGCGATCTCGGCCCGCATGATGTAGTCCCGGGCGAAACCGGTGCTGATCAGGTTCTCCGAGCGGTCCTCCATCCACTTCACCGGCTTGCCGGTGACGATGGAGCCGACGATCGAGTGCACGTAGCCGGGGTAGATCGGCACCTTGTTGCCGAAGCCGCCGCCGATGTCCGGCGCGATCACCTGGATCTTGTGTTCCGGGATTCCGGCCACGATCGCGTACAGGGTCCGGTGCGCGTGCGGGGCCTGGGTGGTCGACCAGAGCCGCAGCTTGCCCTCGACCGGGTCGAAGTCGGCGACCGAGCCGCATGTCTCCATCGGGGCCGGGTGGACCCGCGGGTAGACGATGTCCTCCTTGACGATCACGTCCGCCTCGGCGAAGACGCGGTTCGTCTCCTCCTCGTCGCCGGTCTCCCAGTCGAAGACGTGATTGTCGTTCTTGCCCTCGAGGTCGGTCCGGATGATCGGGGCGTCCGGTTCCAGGGCCCTGCGGACGTCGATCACCGGGTCGAGGACGTCGTACTCGACGTCGATCAGTTCGAGCGCGTCGCGGGCCTGGTACCGGTCCTCGGCGACGACGAACGCCACCTCCTGGCCCTGGAACCGCACCTTGTCGGTGGCGAGCACGGCCTGCACGTCGTTGGAGAGGGTCGGCATCCAGGCCAGGCCCAGCCCCTTGAGCGTCTCACCGGTCACCACGGCCTTGACGCCGGGCGACGCCTCGGCCGCGCTGGTGTCGATGCTGACGATGTTCGCGTGGGCGAACGGCGAGCGCAGGATCGCCAGGTGCAGCATGCCGGGCAGCTGCACGTCGTCGACGAACCGGCCGCGGCCTCGCAGCAGACGGGCGTCTTCCTTGCGGAGCATCCGGCCGAAGCCGACGGGCTTCTGGTCGTTGTCCTCGAACTCGGTGAGCTTGACCTGCGAGGGTTCCTGGACCGTCGTCACTGGGCCACCGCCTCTTCCTTGGTCTCAGCGGCCTCAGCCTCGTGCACTGCTGCCCAACGGACCGAACGGACGATCGAGGAGTAACCCGTGCACCGGCAGATCTGGCCGGAGATGGCCTCGCGGATCTCGCCCTCGGTCGGGTCGGGGTTCTTGTCGAGCAGGTGCCGGCAGGTCATCAGCATGCCCGGCGTGCAGAAACCGCACTGCAGGCCGTGGCACTGCCGGAAGCCCTCCTGGATCGGGTCCAGCTCGGCGCCGTTGGCAAGACCTTCGACGGTACGCACTTCGCGCCCACCGGCCATCGCGGCCAGCACCGTGCAGGATTTGACGGGCTCGCCGTCCATCCACACGACGCAGGTGCCGCAGTTGCTGGTGTCGCAGCCCCAGTGGGTGCCGGTGAGACCGAGCGTGTCGCGCAGGAAGTGCACGAGCAGCAGCCGGCCTTCGATCTCCTTGGTGTACTCGACACCGTTCACCGTCACGGTGACCTGCATGCTCAGCTCCTCGCCCGCTCGACAGCCTTGCGCAGGGTGCGCCGCGTCAGTTCGTCCGCCAGGTGGCGCTTGTATTCGGCGCTGCCGCGGGTGTCCGTCGACGGGTCGCAGCTGCGGGCCGCGATCGCGCCGGCCAGCTCGAACAGGCTCTCGTCGGGCTCGTGGCCGCGCAGGGCCGCCGAGATCTCCGGGATGCCTGTGGTGTTCGGGCCGACGGCGGCGAGCCCGACGCGGGCGTCGTGGATGTGGCCTTTATCGTCCAGCCAGATGGCGGCGCCGGCGCTCACGACGGCCCAGTCACCGGCACGGCGCTCGACCTTGGCGTAGGCACTGCCTGATTTTCCGGATTTAACCGGAATGCGAATCTCGGTGAGGATCTCGTTGTCGGCGACCGCTGTCTCGTACGGCCCGACGTGGAACTCCTCCATGCTCACCACACGCTCGCCGTTGGCCCCGCGGATGACGCAGCTCGCGTCGAGCGTCGTGCACACCGCCGACAGGTCCTCCGACGGGTCCGCCTGGCAGAGCGAGCCGCCCAGCGTGCCCCGGTTGCGCACGATCGGGTCGGCGATCACCTTCTCGGCGTCCCGGAAGACCGGGAACACCTGCGCCAGGGCGTCCGACTCCAGCAGCTCGCGGTGCCGGGTCATCGCCCCGATCCGTACCTCGTCCGCACCGAGCCTGATGTAGCCCAGCTCGCCGTGCAGATCGTTGATGTCGATCAGATATTCGAAGTTCGCCAGCCGGAGCTTCATCATCGGCAGCAGGCTGTGGCCGCCGGCCACCAGCCTCGCTGAGCTACCGAGACGCTCCAGCAATCCAATGGCTTGGTCAACGCTCGTGGCACGTTCGTATTCGAACGGAGCCGGCACCTGCACCCTGCACCTCCCGCTAATCGCGGGAACCCTCGCGCGGCGGGTGTCCAATGTCAACAGCGACCTAAGCCTTCACTTAACTTCCGTTTGACTCTCCCGTGAAGATCGCGGATCGTGCGGGAATGCGTGACATCGTTGACGGCCTGATCGCCTGGCGTGCTGCCGGTAAGGCGTTCGCCCTGGCCACGGTGGTCAACACCTGGCGTTCGGCACCGCGCCAGCCGGGTGCGGCGATGGCGGTGAACGCCGACGGCGAGGTCATCGGCAGCGTTTCGGGTGGATGTGTCGAGGGCGCCGTTTACGCTGCCGCACAGGATGTGCTGGAAAGCGAAAAAGCGCAGACACATACGTACGGGGTGAGCGACGGCGACGCGCTCGAGGTCGGCCTGACCTGCGGCGGGACGATCGAGATCATGATCCAGCCGTCGGCGGCGCTGGCCTTCCTCGACGATGTGCTGGCTGATGTTTCCTCCGGCCGGCCGGTGGCGACGGTCTCGATGCCCGACGCCCAGCTGGTGGTCTGGCCTTCGTCCACCGCCGGAACCCTCGGTGACGCCGAGCTCGACCGGCAGGCCGCCCAGCAGGCCGCGGGGCTGCTCGCACACGGGCGGTCGGCGATCGTGCAGGCCTGCGAGCGCGAGGTCTTCGTCCAGTCCTACGCCGCACCGGCCCGCATGATCGTTTTCGGTGCGATCGACTTCGCGGCGGCCGTGGCGCGGATCGGCAAATTCCTCGGTTACCAGGTCACGGTCTGCGACGCCCGCAGCGTGTTCGCCACCCCGGCCCGCTTCCCCGACGCGGACGAGATCGTCGTCGAGTGGCCGCACCGGTACCTGGAGGCCACCGAGGTGGACGAGCGCACCGTGCTGTGCGTACTCACCCACGACCCGAAGTTCGACATCCCGCTGCTGGAGGTCGCGCTGCATACCCCCGCCCGGTACATCGGGGCGATGGGCAGCCGCCGGACCTGCGAAGACCGGATGCAGCGCCTGCGCGAGGCCGGGGTGTCCGAGGCGGCGCTGTCCCGGCTGCGCGCCCCGATCGGCCTGGACCTGGGCGCCCGCACACCCGAGGAGACGGCCGTGGCGATCGCCGCGGAGATCGTGGCGCTGTCCTGGGGTGGCTCAGGCGCCCCCTTGACAGACATGACCGCCCCGATCCACGGCGTGTGAATCCGGCTGGTTCCCACTGCTGACCCCGCTGGTCAAACGGGGTGGCCGGACTGATCAGCCGCTCGACTCAGCCGCTCGACTCAGCCTCGCTTCATCAGGCGGCCGACTGCTGCCATCAGCTCCGATGCCATCTCGTCGGCGCGGCCCTCCTGGGCGCCCTCGTGCATGCAGTGGCGGGCGTGGCCGTCGAGCAGGCCCAGCGCGACCTTGTCCAGCGCTGCCTGGATCGCGGAGATCTGGGTGAGGATGTCGATGCAGTAGCGATCGTCCTCGACCATCCGATCGATGCCGCGGACCTGCCCCTCGATACGGCGCAGCCGGGATTGCAGGTTGTCCTTGGTGGCCGTGTAGCCGCGCGTCGGAGCGGGGTTGGTCATGCCTTCATGTTACAACCCCCCAGGGGTATCCGGCGCGTCCTTGCGATACCCCTACCGGGTATGTGTACGCTGGGGTCATGCAGACGACGACCTACTCCGTGACCGGCATGACCTGCGCCCACTGCGTGAGCTCCGTCAGCAGTGAGGTGAGCCAGCTCGCGGGGGTGACCGACGTCCAGGTCGACCTCGCCACCGGCACCGTCTCGGTCACGAGCGCCGAACCGCTGGACCGAGCGGCCGTCGCGGCCGCGGTCGACGAGGCGGGGTACGAACTGGCGGTGACACCGTGAGGACCCCGGTGAAGCTGGCGGCGTACGCCACCGGGCTGATCGCGATCTTCGGGGTGTCAGCGGGCGCCGGCGCGGTGATCGGCCCGGACAACACCCCACAGGCGACAAACCCGACGCACGTGGGGGCACACGGTGAGCCCGCATCCAACGGGTCAATGGCACACGGTGAGCCCGCGCCCACCGGGTCAACAGCACACGGTGAGCCCTCGGCAACCAGCCACGACAACGGCGCTCACCCCGGCGAACAACCCGACCCCGCCGGCCTCCAGAGCATCCAGGACGGCTACCGCTTCGTCCCGCTCACCACCGAGCTCCCCAGCAACGACTTCAGATTCCAGATCCTCGACCCCGCCGGCGCCCCGGTGACCACCTACACCCGCGCCCACGACAAAGACCTGCACCTCATCGTGGTCCGCCGGGACCTGTCCCACTACCAGCACGTGCACCCGACGCTGAGCCCCGACGGCACCTGGCACATCCCGCTGAAAACCAACAACCCCGGCCAGTACCGCCTCTTCGCCGACTTCCAGACCGCCGGTCACGAGCTGACCCTCGGCGTCGACGTCCCGGCCCCCGGCGATTACCGCCCGATCGAGCTCCCCCACCCGGAGCAGACGGCGGAGGTGGCCGGTTACCAGGTGACGATGACGGGCGACTTCGCCGAGGGAGACCTCACCTTCAAGGTCACCCGCGACGGCGAACAGATAACCACCGAGCCGTACCTGGGCGCCCGCGGCCACCTGGTCGCCCTGCGCCAGGGCGACCTCGCCTACCTCCACGTGCACCCCACCGACCCGGAATCCCTCGCCTTCCACGCCGAGGTCCCGTCGGCCGGGGTCTACCGTCTCTACCTGGACTTCCAGCATGACGGAAAGGTGCACACCGCGGAGTTCACCGCCGACACCGGCCACACGCACAAATGAGGACCCCCGTCATGAACCGCATAGAGCTGGCCATCGGCGGGATGACCTGTGCCTCGTGCGCGTCGCGTATCGAGAAGAAGCTGAACCGGATGGACGGGGTGACCGCCACGGTCAACTACGCCACCGAGAAGGCCACGGTCACCGTCGACGGCCCCGTCACCACGGCCGACCTGATCGCGACCGTGGAGAAGACCGGATACACCGCGGCGGAGAAAGTCGAGGAAAAGAAAAAGACTGAAGACCCGCTCGCCACCCGCCTCTGGGTCTCGATCGCGCTCAGCGTCCCGGTCATCCTGCTCGCGATGGTTCCGGACTGGCAGTTCACCTACTGGCAGTGGGCGTCGCTCACCCTGGCCGCGCCCGTGGTCGTCTACGCCGGCTACCCCTTCCACCGCGCCGCACTGATCAATCTGCGACACGGCGCCGCGACCATGGACACCCTGATCAGCCTGGGCACCATGGCCGCGTTCGGCTGGTCCCTCTGGGCGCTCTTCCTCGGCACCGCCGGCGAACCCGGCATGACGCACCCGTTCCGGATCGCGATCGAGCGTACCGACGGCGCCGGCAACATCTATCTCGAAGCGGCCGCCGGGGTGACCACGTTCCTGCTGGCCGGGCGCTATTTCGAGTCCCGGTCGAAGCGCCGGGCGGGTGCCGCGATGCGGGCACTGCTGGAGATGGGCGCCAAGGACGTGACGGTCCTCCGCAACGGTCAAGAAGCCCGCATCCCGGTGGCACAGCTGAAAACCGGCGACCTCTTCGTGGTCCGCCCCGGCGAGAAGATCGCCACCGACGGCCTGGTCGAGGAGGGTTCTTCGGCCGTCGACGTCAGCATGCTGACCGGCGAGAGCGTCCCCGTCGAGGTCGGGCCGGGCACCTCGGTGACCGGCGCGACCGTGAACGCCGGCGGTCGCCTGATCGTCCGCGCGACCCGGATCGGCGCCGACACCCAGCTCGCGCAGATGGCCCGCCTGGTCGAGGACGCGCAGGCCGGCAAGGCTCAGGTGCAGCGGCTCGCGGACCGGATCTCGGGTGTCTTCGTACCGGTCGTCATCGGTCTGGCGATCGCGACGCTCGGCTGGTGGTTCGGCACCGGCGCCGGCTGGACGGCCGCGTTCACCGCCGCTGTCTCCGTACTCATCATCGCCTGTCCGTGCGCGCTCGGCCTCGCGACGCCTACCGCTCTGCTGGTCGGAACCGGTCGCGGCGCGCAACTCGGCATCCTGATCAAGGGTCCCGAGGTTCTGGAGTCGACCCGCCGCGCCGACACGATCGTCCTGGACAAGACCGGCACCGTCACGACCGGCCGGATGACCCTCGCCGCAGTGCTTCCCGCCGCCGGCCAGGACCGCGACGAGCTGCTGAAACTCGCGGCCTCTGCCGAGTCCGCCTCGGAACACCCGATCGCTGCCGCGATCGCCGCCGAGCTCACCGATCACCTCCCGGTGAGTGATTTCACCAGCTTCGAGGGCCTTGGGGTACGCGCGACAGCAGGCGATCGTCAGCTGCTCGTCGGCCGCCCGGCCCTGCTGATCCGGGAGGGCCTGACCATTCCGGACGACGTCGCCGAAGCCGTGGCAGCCGAGGAGGCCGCCGGCCGCACCGCGATCGTCGCCGGCTGGGACGGCGAGGCCCGGGGTGTCCTGTCGGTGGCCGACGCGGTCAAACCGTCGAGCCGGGACGCCGTCACGAAGCTGCGCGCCCTCGGCCTGCACCCGATCCTGCTGACCGGCGACAACGAGACGGTGGCCCGTGCCGTCGCCGCCGAGGTCGGCATCGACGAGGTGATCGCGGGTGTGCTGCCGGCCGACAAGGTCGCGACGGTGAAGCGCCTGCAATCCGAGGGCCGCGTCGTGGCGATGGCCGGCGACGGCGTGAACGACGCCGCCGCCCTGGCCCAGGCCGACCTGGGCCTGGCGATGGGCAGTGGCGCCGACGTGGCGATCGAGGCCTCCGACCTGACGCTGATCCGCGGCGACCTGACCGCGGCGGTGGACGCGATCCGGCTGTCGCGCCGCACGCTGCGCATCATCAAGAGCAACCTGTTCTGGGCGTTCGCCTACAACGTGGCCGCCCTGCCGCTGGCAGCGGCGGGCCTGCTCAACCCGATGATCGCCGGTGCCGCGATGGCGTTCAGCTCGGTCTTCGTGGTCGCCAACAGCCTGCGCCTGCGCCGCTTCTCCCCCACAACCTGAAAGGTGGCCCGGCTTCACCGCCGGGCCACCCCTTCTCTCAGTCCAGCACCGCCGTGATGGTTCCGGCGGCGACCGTGCGGTTGCCCTCACGGACCGCGAACCCCATCCCGGGCTCCAGCGCCACCTCCTTGCCCAGCGTCACCGTCACCTCGTCGAGGGTGTCGCCCGGCATCACCAGGTCACGGTCACCCAGGTCGAGCCCACCGGACACGTCGGTCGTGTGCAGGTAGAACTGCGGCCGGTAGTCGGCAGCGAACGGCGTGTGCCGTCCTCCTTCGGCGGCTGTCAACGCGTACAGACGGGCCTGGAATGTGCGGTGCGGAAGCACCGAAGCCGGCGCCGCGACGACCTGGCCGCGTTGCACCTGCTCGCGCTTGATTCCCCGGAGCAGGATGGCGGCGTTGTCGCCGGCCTGCGCCGACTCGAGCACCTTGCCGAACGTCTCCAGGCCGGTCGCGACGCTGCTCACCGTCGGTCCGAGGCCGACGACCTCGACCGGCTCGCCGGCGCGCAGCGTGCCGCGCTCCACCTTGCCGGTCACGACGGTGCCGCGCCCGCTGATCGACAGCACGTTCTCGATCGGCATCAGGAACGGCTCGCCGAGCTCACGGGGCGGAATCGGCACATAGATGTCGACCGCGTCGAGCAGGTCCTCGATGCTGGTCACCCATACCGGGTCGCCTTCGAGCGCCCGCAGGGCACTCACCCGGATCACCGGCACCTCGTCACCGGGGAAACCGTAGTCGCTCAGCAACTCGCGGACCTCCAGCTCCACCAGGTCGAGCAACTCAGTGTCGTCGACGGCGTCGCTCTTGTTGAGCGCCACCACCAGGTACGGAACACCGACCCGCTGCGCGAGCAGCACGTGCTCGCGGGTCTGCGGCATCGACCCGTCCTGCGCCGACACGACGAGAATCGCCCCGTCCACCTGCGCCGCCCCCGTGATCATGTTCTTCACGTAGTCGGCGTGGCCGGGCATGTCCACGTGCGCGTAGTGCCGCGACGCGGTCTCGTACTCGACGTGCGCGATCGTGATCGTGATCCCGCGAGCGGCCTCCTCCGGCGCCCGGTCGATCCCCTCGAACGCGACATACCGGTTGGAGGCCGGGTCGCGGTCGGCGAGAACCTTCGTGATCGCGGCGGTCAGCGTCGTCTTCCCGTGGTCGACGTGCCCCATCGTGCCGATGTTGAGGTGCGGCTTCGTGCGTACGAACTGGCTCTTGGCCATGGTCTTTTCTCAGTCCTCACTGGATGCGAGGCATTGTGGTGTTCGCGTCCGGTTGCCACACGGGGCGCGTCAGAACCCAGGCAGAGAGCAGCCACCCTTCCCCGGGGTTCCGCTGCCGGTGGGGAAGGGTCAGGGTCGCGTATCGCTTTTCGCGCACACGGGAGCCACCACGAGGGGCAGCTGCAAACCGGGCGCGATGAACATGCCGAGAGATTAGCTCGCGCTCACGACAACAACCACCCATTTTCCGTACGCACGGAAAGCGGTCGCACGTGGCTGGTCCCGCGGTTTACGGTTCGGGCGTGGGACGTCCTGAGATCTATGTCAGCACCGATGTCGAGACCGACGGGCCGATTCCGGGGCCGCACTCGATGCTCAGTTTCGGGTCGGCGGCGTTTCTCGCCGACGGGACCCTGGTCGGCACTTTCGCCGTCAACCTGGTCACGCTGCCCGACGCCGAGGGGTATCCGGACACGATGGCCTGGTGGGAGACCCAGCCCGAGGCCTGGGCGGCGTGCCGCGCCGACCAGGAGGACCCGCAATCGGCGATGGTCCGTTATCGGGACTGGCTGGAGGGCCTGCCGGGCAAGCCGGTCTTCGTCGGGTACCCGGCGGCGTTCGACTTCATGTTCGTCTACTGGTACCTGATCCGGTTCGCCGAGCGGAGCCCGTTCTCGCATTCGGCGCTCGACATCAAGAGCTTCGCGATGGCCGTGCTGGGCACCGATTATCGGGCCACCACGAAACGGTCGATGCCGCGCCGATGGTTCGGCAGCGCACCTCACACGCACGTCGCCCTGGACGACGCGATCGAGCAGGGCGCACTCTTCTGCGCGATGCTGGCCGAGCGGGCTACCGAATCGCTTCGATGACGCGGCGCGCGTCCAGAGGGGTCTCCCAGGTGGCGCGCACGTCGACGAAGCGCACCCGTCCGGAGCGGTCGGCCACGACAACCGACGCGAACGGCAGCACCGAGCGGCCGGTGCCGAGCGGGACGTCCGCGCCCGGGCTCGCGAAACCGATGTTGAGGGCGTCGATGAGCACGTGCCGCGGGTCGGACGCCACCAGGAATCCCAGCTCCTCGCGGTGCTTGAGGTCCGCCAGACGGGACGGCGCCTGCGGGCTGACCGCGACGAGGTGGGCGTCGAGGCTGTTCAGTTCCGGCCACAGCGAGGCCTGGTACGTACGCAAGAGGGCCTCGCACTCGGCCGAGCCGGCGTATCGGATGAAGACGAGCACGACCGGCCCGGTGTCGAGCAGGCGGTTCAGATGGATCGGGCCGAAGTCGGTCTCGTAGACGGGCAGGGCGGGCAGCCGGTCGCCGACAGCGACCATCCGCTTCCAGATCGAGTTGCGTTCCCAAAGATGCTGGAACGCCTCACCCTCGACGCGTCGCAGGTCATGCAGTGTCGTCATGCATCGATAATACCCACAATGCACATAGGAATTCTAGGTTCACCCTCGGTGAACGTCTCTCACACCAGCAGCTCGGTGACCGACCAGTGCTCGACGATGAGGCCGGCCTCGAACCGCCAGATGTCCACGACCGATTCGCGCACCTCGCCGGCGGTCAGTGCGTAGTGCGCCACGACGAACTGCGCGTCCGCCACCACGTGCTCGATCTCGATCTCGGCGGTGGCGATCGGCGAGCCCTTGATGAACTCGATCCAGGCATCGCGGCCGGCCGGGGCGCCGGGCGTGTGGGAGAGGAAGTCCTCCCGCAGAATTTCGAACAGGACGGCCGTGTCGCCTTCCGCGAACCGGCCGAACGCCTCCAGGAACCTCGCTTTGTTGATCTCCGCCTCATCGATATCAGTCATGCCACCACATTGGCACCGGCGGGCCACCCGTGTCGACCGTGATCATGTGCCTACCATCGATCCGCCGACCATGTCCGGCGTTTGGCGAATATCTGTCCGGACGACCGGGCGCGATGCGCCCGGACGGTCAATAAAACAGCTGAGCGGCCCACCGTCAAGCGGGTTGGTTGCGCTATTCGCTGCGCCTTCTCACCCCTTGATCGTACGTTTTGAAGCGCCTTTTAATCGTTTTGAGGAGGAGTTTCGAATGCTCAGCGCTCTCGCCGCAGGAGCCATCGCCATGTCGTCGCTGACCGGGCCTGTCGCGCCGCCGCCCACCACCGAAATGGTGATCGACGTGGTGCAGGCGAACGGCTCCGGCTGCCCCAAGGGCAGCGCCGAAGTGACCGTGTCGCCGGACAACAAGGCGTTCACCGTGTCCTACAGCAAATTCATCGCACAGATCGGGCCCGAGGCCAAATCGACCGATTTCCGAAAGAACTGTCAGCTGGCGCTGGACGTGCTGGTGCCGTCCGGTTACACGTACGCGGTGGCCGGTGCCGACTATCGCGGTTACGCCAGTCTCCAGGAAGGGGTCACCGCTTCGGAGACGGCGTTCTACTACTTCCAGGGCGAGCAGCACACCACGAAGATCAAGCACGATTTCGTGGGTTACTTCGAGGACGAGTGGCAGCGGACCGACGAGGTCGAGATGAGCTCGCTGTCGTTCCTGGACTGCGGCGAGAAGCGGTACCTGAACGTCAACACCGAACTGAAGGTCAACACCGCGAACGCGGACAAGAAAGTCACCAACTGGATCACGATGGACTCGACAGACGGGTCTCTGGAGACGGTCTATCACGTGGCCTGGATGAAGTGCTGACCTCCTCTGGCCTGGTTCTCGGCCCGGCCTTTCGCCCGGTTTTCGGGCCGGCCTTCAATGCGTTTGTCGGCCTGGTCGGTGTGGGGGCGGACCAGGCCGGCGTTGAAGGCGGCGATCACCAGCTGCGCCCGGTCGCGGGCTCGCAGCTTGGCCAGCAGGTGCGAGATGTGTGATTTCACCGTCTTGATCGAGATGTTCAGGGCATCCGCCACCTCGTCGTTCGACAGACCTGACCCGATCAACGCGAGCACGTCCACCTCACGGCGGGTGAGGTGGCGCAGTGCGCCGGCACCCCGCTCGGGGCGGGGCGCCGCGACGTAGTGCGCCACCAGCCGCGTGAGAATCGACGGAGCGAAGAGCGACTCACCGCGATGGGTCCGGCGCACCGCGTCGGCCAGCTCCTCCGGGCGGGCGTCCTTGAGCAGAAAACCGGACGCTCCCGCGCGCAGGGCCTCGTAGACGTACTCATCCAGCTCGAACATGCTCAGCACCAGCACCCGGCAGGCGCTCAGCACGGGGTCGGCACAGATGCGCCGGGTGGCCTCGAGCCCGTCGAGGCGGGGCATCCGCACGTCCATCAGCACCACGTCCGGCCGGGTCGCCCGAGCCTGGACCAGCGCCTCGACGCCGTCCCCGGCCTGACCGACAACGGTCAGATCCGGCTCGTGCTCGATGATCACCGCAAGGCTCCGCCGCAACAGATCCTGATCGTCGACGAGTAGAACGCGGGTCACGAGCCCCGGGCCGGAGCCGGTCGTGACGCCGGGATCGGCGCCGGCCTCGGCCTCGTGCTCGATTTCTGCACCGGCCCTCAGCCCGGGATCGGCGCTGGACTCGGCCTCGTGCTCGATTCCTGTGCCAGCCCTCAGCCCGGGATCGGTGCTGGTCATGAGTCGGGGATCCGGGCGGTCAGCTGGAAACCGGCGCCGACCGGCTCCGCGGTGAGCGTGCCGCCCAGGCTGCCGATGCGCTCCCGCAGGCCGGCCAGCCCGTGCCCAGCGCCGGGCATCGCGTGCCAGCCGCCCGCGGCGGGGCCCTCGTCGGCGACGATCACCACGACGAACGGGCCGTCCCGGCACAACCGGACGTCAACGCTGGTCGGGCCGGCATGGCGGGCGGCGTTGCTCAACGCCTCGCGTACCGTCCGGCAGACCGCGACCTGAACGCCCTGGGTGACCTCACCGAGTGGCTCGGCGGAGAGCCGCGGCCGCAGGCCGGCGGCGTGCGCGGCATGGACGATCTCCGGAAGGGTGCCGAGATCCTCCAGCGGAGCGCGCGGACCGGCCTGCGACGGCTCCCGCAGAACCGTCAGCATGCGGCGCAGCTCGGCTGTCGCGTGCCGGCTCGCCTCCTCGATGTCGGTGAGCGCCTCGTGGATCTCCGGCGATTTCGGCACGTGGCGGGTTGCCGCCGCCCGCACGGTGATCAGGCCGAGCCCGTGCGAGACGAGATCGTGCAGGTCACGGGCGATCCGCAGACGCTCGGCCAGAACCGCCTCGGACGCCGCCCACTCGGTGAGCCGCCGCTCGTAGGCCGCCCGGTCGGCGCGGCGCCGCCGCACGCCCCAGAGCAGGGCGGCGACCGCGATGCCGCCGATGAGCGACGGGATCACGATGGTGACCGGGCCGGAGGTGCCGACTGTGCACAGCGCGAGGATCAGCGCCGTGGCGACGGCGCCGATGACCGGCACGGCCCCGGACCGCCAGGCCGGGCGAGGTTGGGCGAACACCCAGCCGACTGTAGCTCTCAGACCCTGGTCTGAGACGGCCGCGAAAACCGGGATCCTGGTCCGATGTGCCCGGTCGCCGACCCGGCTTGACTAGGGCAATGATCGCCATCGACCACCTGAGCCGCCCAGGCCGGCTGCACGACGTCTCCTTCGAGGCAAGGCCCGGCCGGGTCACCGGTTTCCTCGGGCCGAACGGCGCCGGCAAGACCTCCACCCTGCGCGTCCTGCTCGGGCTGGACAGAGCACGCGACGGCACCGCCCTGGTCGCCGGGCGGAGATATGCCGACTGGCCGCGCCCGCTGACCGTCGTCGGGGCATTGCTCGACGGCAGCGGCGCGCACCGCGCCCGATCCGCGCGCGCCCACCTGCGCTGGATGGCCGCGAGCAACGGCCTGCCACGATCCCGGGTCGACGAGGTGCTCGACCTGGTGGGCCTGTCTGCCGAGGCGGGCAAGCGGGCCGGCCGGTTCTCGCTCGGGATGAGCCGGCGGCTCGGCCTGGCTGCAGCGCTGCTCGGCGACCCTCCGGTGCTGATCCTGGACGAGCCGGTGAACGGTCTCGACCCCTCCGGCATCCGCTGGATGCGGGAGTTCCTGCGGTCGAGCGCCGGCGAGGGCCGCACCGTCCTGCTCTCCAGCCACCTGATGGGCGAGCTGGCCGGCGTCGCCGACGACGTGGTGATCATCGATCGTGGCCGCGTCGTCGCAAGCGGCACTGTCGGCGAGGTCACCGCGGGGCACCCGACCTTGGAGGACGCGTTCCTCGCCCTCACCGCGGGAGGCACCACATGGTGAAACCCATCTGCGGCGGAGGCTTCACATGGTGAGCCTCGTCCACGCCGAGCTGCGCAAACTCCTCGGGCTGCCGACCGCCTGGATCGGCCTTGTGGTCGGTTTGGTCGCGGCGCCGGCGCTCGCCGTGCTGAACGCTCCGGCGGCCCGCCGCGCGGTCGCCGACGGCCTGATCCGCGACCCGTCCGACCTGGGCTTCCAGGATCTGGGCATCGGCCTGCTCGGCGCGATGATCCTCGGTGTCGTGGCGGTCAGCAGCGAGTTCACCCCGACCGGCGACGACACTCCCGGCGCGAGGCAGCTCACCGCGACCCTGCTGGCCGCACCACGACGTACCCGTCTGCTCGCCGCCAAGGCCATCGCCCTCAGCCTGGTGGTCGCGGCCCAGGGCCTGGTCACGGCGGTCGCGACGCTGGCGCTGACCGAGCGGATGCACGGTGCCCTCGTCCCGCCGCCACAGCCAGGCCGGGTGCTGGCGGCAGTCCTCTACTGGACCCTGCTGGGCCTTCTGGCCTGGTCGATCACCCTGCTGGCCCGCAACGGGATGATCACCCTGGCGGTGCTGATCGTGAACAGCACTGTGGTGTCACTGTCCTACCTGCTGACCAAGGTGACCCCGTGGGCGGCCTACCTGCCCGACATCGTCGGCGCCCACATGTTCTTGCGCGGCATGGACGTCCCGGTGGAGATCCCTCCGGTGACCGCCGGCCTGGTGATGACCGCCTGGGTGGCCGCTCTGATCGCCGTCGCCACGCTCACTTTCCACCGGCGCGACGCATGACAGCCACCAGACCCCTGCCGACCCCGACGCGCATGACAGCGACGAATCGCCTATCCGCCGCCGGGCGCATGCTGCTGGCAGAGATCAACAAGTTGCTGACGCTGCCGTCGCTGCGGACGACTTTCCTGCTGACCTGGGCGGTGACGCTCCTGCTCAGGCTCGTCGACCTCCCCGGCTCGATCCTGGTGCACACACAGGCCGGCTTCCTGATCTTCGGCGTGCTGGCGGCCTCCCACGAGCACGACCGTGGCAGTCAGATCAACAGCACCCTGCTCGCCATGCCACGCCGCCTGCCGCTCGCCGCCACGAAAGCGCTGGCCCTGACCCTGGTGACCACACCGCTAGCCCTCCTGGTCACGCTCACCGCCGCCGAGCCGACCGGCTCCGGCCCCGGAGCCCAGGCCGGAGCCCAAGCCGGAGCCCAGGCCGGAGCCCAGGCCGGGGCCGGGATCGAGGCCCAGGCCGGGATCGGGGCCGGGGCCGGGGCCGGGGCATTCCACCTCGCCGTTGACGGCGCAGCCCACAACGCCGGCTACCTGATTCTGGCGACGCTGGCAGCCTCCGGCGCCGGCATGCTGCTGCGCAACGACGTGGGCGCGGCAGGCGTGGCCCTCACGGCATATCTGCTGGTCGCGCCGCTGGCTCGGGCCCGCCTACCCGCCATCGAGACCTGGCTGCCCGAAGCCCCACAACCAAGCCTCGCCGCAGCCGTCTGGACGCTGACAGCCCTCAGCGTCGCGGCGGCGGCCTTCCACCACCGCGACGCATAAGGAGCACCTCAGCGGCAAGCCACCACCGACTCAACGAGCGAGCCACCACCACGTCAGCGGCCCACCACGCCAGCGACGCACTGTCGCCATGCGGCCCACCACCTCAGCAAAAACGCTGCCGCCATGCGGCTTACCACCTCAGCGACGCGCTGCCGCCATGTGGGAGCACAAATCCACCAGGGCCTGCGCCCGAGAGATCTCCGTGGGAGTGAGCACCGGTGACGACCGCACCAGATAAAGCGGCACCCCTTCCGGCCCCCGCAACGCGGCCGCGTGCGAATCCGCATATCCCGCATCCACCGCCAGCTCAGCGCCGAGCAGACGCCGGACAGCCTCACCGGCAGTGACGTGCCCCGCCGCGACCTCGCCGGCGATGCTCAGTGCCCGAGTCGCCGGATCCACCAGATCGTGCACATCTGCCCGGCTGACCTCGGTCTCCTCGCCGCCGCCCGCCGCCACCGTCGCGACGACCTCCGGGGCGCTGATCTCACGGGGCACCGCGACCAGCAGTTCGTCGACCGCACCCCGTTCGCCCGGGTGGATCTGCACGGCGAGGATGTTGATGCCCCGGGCGGCGAGCCTGCCGCTCAGCCCGGCGAGTGTTCCGGGCCGGTCCGGCAGGGTGGTGCGCAACCGCATGAGCTCGCGGTCCTTCGCCGGGATCGCGAGCAGATCGTGCAGGGACGCATGTCGCTGCGGCACCGACTGGGGGCGCCGATGTCCAGCACGCCAGCGGCGGCGCAGCAGGGCGCCGGCGAGAAGGATGGCAGCGCTCGCCATCAGCATCATCTCGCCGTGAGCGTGTTCGCCGACCAGCGTGACGAACAGGTGCACCGTGCCGACCGCGAAGAAAACCGCGGCCACCTCGATCAGTTCGGTGGCCCAGTGGGACACCCGGAATCGGTCGAACGGCTTCATGACAGGGATCTTCAACGCCCGACATGTCCACGCTGATGACTCACTGTATCCGGGACGAAAACACTCCGCAGTTATGTGAAATCGGGATTAATGCCTCTCACCTGCACCACTCGGCCACCGCGCCGCCGATTGTCCGATCCCGGACTGGATACCCACAGCGATCTCATAGATCATGTCTCCCGAGTGCGGGGGTCTCGATATGTCAATGCATCGCTTGATTAGTGTCCAGACTGCCGCCTCCGCCTGTTCACATCCCTGCGGACCTTCGGTGGAGACACGGCATGGCACAACGACCAACGCTTGCGGTGATACGCGAGCGCACTTACAAACGCAGGGATGCCTGGTGGACTGTCTGGCTGGTTGACCCACTCGCGTCCCGGCTGGTCTGGCTCGTGGCGCCATGGCGCTGGGTCACCCCGAACCGGCTGACGATCGGCGCGTTCTTCGTCGGCCTCGGTTCGGCGTACTGCTTCTGGCAGCAGGACTACACGTGGCTGGTGGCCGGTGCGGTTCTGTACCACCTGAGCTTCGTGCTGGACTGCATGGACGGCAAGATCGCCCGGCTGAACGGCACCGGTTCGCTCTTCGGGACGTGGCTCGACTACGTCTTCGACCGGCTCCGGGTGCTGGCCTGCGCGATCGGCCTCTTCGGCGGGCAGTACCTGCGTACCGAAGAAGTGATCTACCCGCTGCTGGCGACGCTGGTCATCTTCATGGACATGTTCCGGTACCTGAACGCCCTTCAGATGAGCCGCGTCAAGCTCTCGATGAAGGATCGCCTGCTGGAAGCGGCCCAGGCGGCCGGCACGAAGAAGCCGGAGTTCGTCGAGGAGACCGACGAGGAGACACCGGCCTACCCGGACGCCGACCCCACCCAGTCGGCGGTCGACGTGCACGGCGACTTCCGTACCAAGTTCAGCCTCTTCGTACGGATTCGCAACCTGCTGCTGCGCCAGCGGATCCGGGCGCACGTGTTCAGCGGCATCGAGTTCATGATGTTCGTATTCATCGTCGGCCCGGTGATCGGGCAGATCGTGGCGACCACCATCGCCTCGTCGGCGCTGCTGCTCGCGTTCGAGGCGCTGCTCGTCTTCAAACTGTGGACCACCACGAAGACGTTCAACCGGCGGCTGAAGAAGCTCCAGGCCAAGGCCACGACAGACCAGGCACCAGCCCTCGTCTGACACGAAAAAGATCGACGAAGTGCCCCGGCGGATCTTCCGCCGGGGCACTTTTCTGTCCGCAGAGGACTCTTTACCAGCGCGACACAGCTTGGTAACTTGCTGAAACAACCTGCAAGAACTTTCACCACCGACCAGTGCCATGAAAGAACTTGCGATCCCCCGGTTATAAGGCCCCAGTAGAAGGCGCCACCATGAGAAGCAAGCTCATCGTCGGATCCCTCGCCACGCTCACCGCAGCCGCCGGCATTCTGACCGCCGTCTCGCTGCCGACCACGGCCTCCGCCGCCGTGTCCCTCAACGACAGCGACGTCACCGCGAACCTCTGGGAGTGGAACTTCAACTCCGTCGCGGCGGCCTGCACCAACCACCTCGGCCCGGCCGGTTTCGGCGCGGTCCAGGTGGCGCCCCCACAGGACTCGGTCAGCCTCTCCACCTCCAGCGACGGCGCGCACCCGTGGTGGGAGGTCTACCAGCCGACGTCCTACGACGTCGCGGGCCGCCTCGGCAACCAGGCAGCCTTCACCGCGATGACCACGGCCTGCCACAACGCCGGCGTACGCGTATACGTCGACGCCGTGATCAACCACATGGCCGGTGCGAACAACACGCAGACCACGACGTACGGCGGCTCGACCTTCACCCCGACCGGTTACAGCTACCCGTCGGTGCCGTACGCGTACAGCGACTTCCACCACCCTGGCGACGGTTACTGCAACGACGAAGACGGCGTCATCGACAACTGGAACGACATCAACGAGATCCAGAACTGCGAGCTTCTCTCGCTCTCGGACCTCAAGACCCAGGACACGAGCGTACGCACGAAGATCGCCGGCTACCTGAACAAACTGATCGGTTTCGGCGTGGACGGTTTCCGGGTGGACGCCGCCAAGCACGTCTCGGTCGACGACTTCAGCGCGATCCGCGCCCTGCTGAACCCGACCGTGGCCGAGGGCAAGGCCCCGTACATCGCCCAGGAGATCTTCCCCGGCGGGGTGGCGCCGTCGTCCTTCACCGGCAACGGCGACGTGCTCGGCTTCTCCTACGCCTACGGGCTGAAGAGCCAGTTCGCCAACGGGACGCTGAACAACCTGTCCGGCATCGGTTCGTGGAGCCTGGACGCGTCGAGCGACCTGACCGCCGCCATGGTCACCAACCATGACCTGGAGCGGGACGGTTCGACCCTGCGCTACCAGGACGGCACGACCTACACCCTGGCGAACTATTTCCTACTCGCCTACCCGTACGGCCAGCCGTTCGTCTACGACGGTTTCGCCTTCTCCACGTCGGCGACCGGCGCGTCCCCGCCGTCGAACTCCAGCGGTTTCGTCACCGACACCAACTGCTCGAACAGCGCCTGGCAGTGCCTCACCCAGACCACCGGTATCAAGGGCATGGTCGGCTGGCGCAACGCCACCAAGTCCGCGACGAGCGTCTCGAACTGGACCAACACCGCCAGCAATGTGATCGGTTTCAGTCGCGGCAGCCTCGGCTGGTTCGGCGTGAACCGGTCGGGCAGCGCCTCGACCGCGACCTACACGACCGGCCTTGCGAACGGCACCTACTGTGACCGGATCACCGGCGGCGTGACGAGCGGCGGCACCTGCGCCGGCACCTCGATCACCGTTTCCGGCGGCACCGCCTCGGTCACCATCCCGGCCAACGGCGCGGTCGCGATCGACGTCAACGCCAAGTCCGGCTCCACGTCCTCGCCGACTCCGTCGGCCTCGTCCACCTCCGCCTCGGCCTCGCCTTCGGCATCGGCATCGGTCTCGCCGAGCGCGAGCACCTCACCGAGCGCCAGCGTCTCCCCGAGCGCTTCCAACAGCGCGGGTACGGTCGCCGCTACGTTCAACGTCTACGCCACCACGACCACCGGCACCGACGTCTACGTGGTGGGCTCGAACGCCGCGCTCGGCAGCTGGAACACCGCGAACGCGGTGAAGCTGTCGGCCACCGGTTACCCGATCTGGACCTCGACGGTCACGGTCCCGTCCGGCTCGTCCTTCGAGTACAAGTACATCAAGAAGGACGCCGCCGGCACGGTCACCTGGGAGAGCACCGCCAACCGCGCGGTGACGACCGGCACGACCGCGGTCACGTACACCAACAGCTGGAACGTGGCGACCGCGAGCGCCGCCGCGGTCACCTTCAACGAGACGGCGACGACCAGCACCGGCCAGAACGTCTACGTCCTGGGCTCGATCGACGCCCTGGGCGCCTGGAACACGGCCAACGCCATCCCGCTGTCCTCGGCGTCGTACCCGACCTGGAGCAGGGTCGCGGCGATCCCGCAGAGCACCACCTTCCAGTACAAGTACATCAAGAAGGACGCCGCCGGCACCGTCACCTGGGAGTCCGGCACCAACCGCTCCTACACCACCGGAACCGCGACGAGCTACACCCTGAACGACACCTGGAAGTAGCCGAACATCATCGCTGGCCGCTCCCGTCACACGGGGGCGGCCATTGATGCACGCCGGTATCGTTCGGCGATCAGCTACATCACCTACATCGCCGCCTACTCGCCCGCATACTTCTGGGTCATGTCCACCGCCCGGTTGCTGGGCGCCCGCCTGTTCGTCGTCACCGGATTCATCGTCGTCCTGGCCGGCCCGCTCCCCGCCTTCGGCGGCGGTGGTGAGGACACGGTCCTCGCCCTGACCGGCCGGACCGCGACCTGCACGACCGTGTCCGTGACACAGGATCCGGTGCCCACAAACGGCCCGGCCCTGTGGTACCGGATGTCCTGCCCGGACGGCGCCGAGCTGGAGCTGCTCCGCAAGGAGCAGGACGATCCGGCGATGCGCGGCCCGCTGATCCACCACCCGTCGGACCTGGTGCGGGCGCGGCCGGTCGCGGAGTACGAGGGCCGCAAGGCCACCGTCCTGCAATGGATGTTCCAGGTGGCCGCCGGCGTCTTCCTCCTCCAGTCCGCCGCCGCGCTGATCGTGGGCCCGATCCGGTGGCGGTTCACCACCGGACTACCGGACAGGCCGAAACCGGCGGCCGAAAGCCGACACCGGACATCGATGCCGACGAACACTACCGGCCAGTAATGTTCGGCCATGGCAACTGTTCGCGAGCGGTGGTCGAGCTACTCCGAGCGCGCCCGGCGCAGAGCCTGGCTCCAGCACCTCAGCGGGTACATCGTCATCACCGCACTCGTACTGTCCATGATCGTCGCGCGGATCGTGGCCGGCTTCGTCAGCCCCGAGACCACGGTGCTCAATATCCTCATCTTCGCGGTCCTCAGTGTCTCCTCGTTCTCCTGGTGGAATTTCACCAGGCGGCTGCTGCGCAACAGTGTGTCGACGCTGATCGGCGTCCTGATCTTCATCGGCATCCCGCTCGCCAGTTACACCGACGGTGGCCCGGACAGCGCGCTCGTCCTGACCGGCAGGACCGCGACCTGCACCGTCGTCGCGGTCGAGCAGTTACCGGAACCGGTGTGGGGCAACCACTGGCGGTACCGTCTGCGCTGCCCCGACGGCGCTGAGCCGCAGGTCCTCCGCGACGACCCCGATGACCAGGCCATGAGCGGACCGCTGGTCTACCACCCGGCAGACCTGGTGCCGGCCCGGCCGCTGGTGGAGTTCGAGGACGACACGAGCACGGCGAAGCGGTGGGTGTTCCAGGCGCTCCTCGCCGCCTTCCTGCTCCAGACCACCGCGGCGCTCACCACCGGCGTGACCCGCTGGCTGTTCACCACAGCCGAGCCCTCGCCACCACCCGAGAATTGACCCGGCGGGCTCTCCCTGCTGTCTCGACACGCCTGAGACAGCAGGGAGAGCCCGCCGGTTCGGTTACTTCAGGCTTATCGGGACCACGTCGGGGGCGCCCAGCCGTGTCGCGTCGGCTGTTTCGTCGTCCTGTTGTTCCTGGGAGGCTCGTTCGGCCTCCACCCGTAGCCGGTAGTTCTCCACCTCTCGCTCGCGCTGTTCGGGTGTCCAGCCCAGGACCCGTCCCATCAGCTCGGCCGCGTCCGGTGCTGCCACCACGCCACGGTCGAAGGTCTCGATGGAGATCCGGGTACGCCGGGTCAGCACGTCGACCAGGTGGCGGGCGCCTTCGGCTGCTGCCGCGTAGACGAACTCGGCCCGCAGGTAGTCCTCGGCGCCCTCGATCGGCCGGGCCAGCCCCGGATCGTCGCGGATCAGGTCGAGGACCTCGGTGATCAGCGAGCCGTAGCGGCCGAGCAGGTGCTCGACCCGGGCCACGTGCAGGCCGGACGAGGCGGCCAGCTGGCCGCGGCGGTTCCACAGTGCCGGGTACCCGTCGGCGCCGAGCAGCGGCACGTTGTCGGTGACGCAGCGCGGGACCGAGCGGCCCAGGCTGTGCACGCAGGCGTCGACGGCGTCGCGGGCCATCACCCGGTATGTCGTGTACTTGCCGCCGCCGACCACCACCAGGCCCGGGACCGGGCTGCCCACCGAGTGTTCCCGGGACAGTTTCGAGGTGGATTCGGATTCGCCGGACAGCAGCGGGCGCAGGCCGGCGTAGACGCCCTGCACGTCGGCGCGTTCCAGCGGGGTGGACAGCACTTTGTTGACCTCGGCCAGCAGGTAGTCGATGTCCTTGCTGGAGGCGGCCGGGTGCGCCTTGTCGAGGTTCCAGTCGGTGTCGGTGGTGCCGACGATCCAGTGCCGGCCCCAGGGGATCACGAACAACACACTGGTTTCGGTACGCAGAATCAGGCCGGTCGACGACTGAATCCGATCGCGAGGAACCACCAGGTGGATGCCCTTGGAGGCGCGG
Source organism: Actinoplanes lutulentus (assembly GCF_003259845.1). Taxonomy (GTDB): domain Bacteria; phylum Actinomycetota; class Actinomycetes; order Mycobacteriales; family Micromonosporaceae; genus Actinoplanes; species Actinoplanes lutulentus. The sequence continues at coordinate 102,003 of NZ_QLMJ01000002.1, read as the reverse complement.
ACGTGGAACTGTCCACGTTCGCCGACGAGCGACTGTGTGTCGTCGGTCCAGACGCCGGTCGCGTTGATCACCTGCTGGGCACGGATCTCGAATGTCCGGTCGTGCTCGAGGTCGTGTACGCGTACCCCAGTGACTCTCTCACCCTCGCGCAGGAAGCCGACCACCTCCGTCCGCGACGCGACGTGGGCGCCGTAGGCGGCCGCGGTGCGAGCCAGGAACATGGTGTGCCGGGCGTCGTCGAGCTGTGCGTCGGAGTATTGCAGCGCTCCGACCAGGGAGTCGCTGCGCAGGGCCGGGCAGGCGCGCAGCGCGCCGCGCCGGCTCAGGTGGCGGTGCCGGGGCATCGCGTGTGACCAGGCCATCGCGTCGTAGAGGGTGACGCCGGCCCCGGCGTAGAGGCGTTCCCAGCCACGGTGTTTGAGCGGGTAGAGGAAGCGGACCGGACGGGCCAGGTGTGGTGCGAGGCGCTGGAGGATGAGTCCGCGTTCGCGCAGTGCTTCGCGGACCAGCCCGAAGTCCAGCATCTCCAGGTATCGCAGGCCGCCGTGGATCAGTTTGCTGGACCGGCTGGAGGTGCCGGAGGCGAAGTCGCGCGCCTCGACGAGGCCCACGGTCAATCCCCGTGTGACCGCGTCGAGCGCGCAACCCGCCCCCACCACTCCCCCACCGATCACCAGGACGTCGACCTCGGTCGTGGCGAGCGCGGTCAGGGCCGCGTCCCGGTAAGCAGGAGAAAGGTTCGTCATGATCAGTCCACATCCACCCAGTCGAGGGTTCGCTGCACCGCCTTCTTCCACTTCCCGTAGCCCTGTTCGCGCTGGTCCTGCGACCAGGTGGGCTGCCAGCGCTGCGATTCGTTCCAGTTCTCGCGCAGCTCGTCGGTGTTCTTCCAGAACCCGACCGCGAGGCCGGCGGCGTACGCGGCACCGAGGGCGGTGGTCTCGGCCACCACCGGACGGCTGACCGGCACACCGAGCACGTCGGCCTGGATCTGCATGCAGAGGTTGTTGACCGTGATGCCGCCGTCGACCTTGAGCACGTCCAGGGTGACGCCGGAGTCCTGGGCCATCGCGTCGACCACGTCCCGGGTCTGGTAGCAGATGGACTCCAGGGTGGCCCGGGCGATGTGCCCGCTGGTGTTGAAGCGGGACAGCCCGACGATCGCGCCGCGGGCGTCGGAACGCCAGTACGGGGCGAACAGCCCGGAGAACGCGGGTACGAAGTAGACCCCGCCGTTGTCCTGCACCGACCTGGCCAGAGATTCGCTCTCCTCGGCCGAGTTGATGATGTGCAGCTGATCGCGCAGCCACTGGACGGCCGAGCCGGTGACCGCGATCGAGCCCTCCAGGGCGTACACCGGTGCGGCGTCGCCGAACTTGTAGCAGACCGTGGTGAGCAGCCCGTTCTCCGAGCGCACCAGGTTCGTCCCGGTGTTCAGCAGCATGAAGTTGCCGGTGCCGTAGGTGTTCTTGGCTTCGCCGGGGGCGAAACAGACCTGGCCGACCGTGGCGGCCTGCTGGTCGCCGAGGTCACCGGTGAGCGGCACGTCGCCGCCGAGCGGTCCGTCGATGTGCGCGATGCCGTACCCGTTGGGGTCGGAGGACGGCCGGATCTCCGGCAGCATCCGCCGGGGGATGTTGAAGAACGACAGCAGTTCGTCGTCCCAGTCCAGCGTCTCCAGGTTCATCAGCATGGTCCGGCTGGCGTTTGTCACGTCGGTGACGTGGTTGCCGCCGTTGACGCCGCCGGTGATGTTCCACAGCAGCCAGCTGTCGGTGTTGCCGAAGAGCGCGTCGCCGCGTTCGGCCGCTTCCCGGACCCCGTCGACGTTCTCCAGAATCCACTGGATCTTGCCGCCGGAGAAGTAGGTGGCCGGCGGCAGGCCCGCCTTGCGGCGGATGATGTCGCCGCGCCCGTCCCGGTCGAGGGCGGAGGCGATCCGGTCGGTACGCGTGTCCTGCCACACGATCGCGTTGTAGTAGGGCCGGCCGGTCCGCCGGTCCCACACCACAGTGGTCTCGCGCTGGTTGGTGATGCCGACCGCGGCCAGGTCACGCGCCGTCAGGTTGGCCTTCTGCATGGCGGTACGCACGACCGCGACGGTCCGTTCCCAGATCTCGATCGGGTTGTGCTCGACCCATCCGGCCTGCGGCAGGATCTGCTCGTGCTCAAGCTGGTGGCGGGCCACCTCGTTGCCACCGTGGTCGAAAATCATGAACCGGGTGCTGGTCGTACCTTGGTCCACTGCACCGACGAAGTCAGCCACGGCTTGCCTCCGCATTCTCTTCTCTAGGGGTCGGAATCTCGCCCGGTTCCTGGGGCGCCTCCGACGGCAGGAATCGTCCGATCAAAGTCTGGTAGAGCCCGGCTCCGATGACACCACCAATGATCGGGGCGACGATCGGGATCCAGAAGTAGAGATACCCTGTCTGGTCCCGGAAAGCTCCGCCATAGCCGGTCAGGAAGCTGGCGAGTCGCGGCCCGAAGTCACGGGCCGGGTTGATCGCGTAACCGGCGTTGGTCCCCCAGGCCATGCCGATCGCCACCACGAGCAGGCCGACGACGACCGGGCCGAGGTTGGCAGCGGGCGCGGTGTTGGCCATGTCGGTGAGCGCGAGGATGACGAAGAGCAGGATCGCGGTGCCGATGATCTGGTCCCGGAACGCGCCCCACTCGCCGACCGGCAGGGTCCCGTTGCCGGGCAGGGTGGAGAAGACGCCCTGCGTCTTGATCGTCAGGCCGGGGTCCGCGGCGTGCAGGACCTCGGTGTAGTTCCAGCGCACCAGCAGCGCGGCGACGAACGCGCCGAGCGTCTGGGCGAGTGCGTACGGGGCTACTTTCCGCCAGGAGAAGCCCTTGAAGACGGCGAGTGCGATGGTGACGGCCGGGTTGAGGTGCGCCCCGCTGATCCGCGCCGCGACGTAGACGCCGAGTGTGACGCCCAGGCCCCAGGCCCAGGCGATGCTGTCGTGGTCCCCGATGCCGGCGGCGGCGACCTGCGCCACCACGCCGACACCGAACAAAATGAGGATCATCGTGCCGGCGAACTCAGCTGCCATCTCGCCGGCGAGTCCAGGAGTCTTGTCTCGAAGTGCCATGCTCCCTCCCTCTGTCGATGAACTGGACGCTAGGAACAGGTCCGGTAAGGGGCAATGAACACCGGTCGGCATTGTCGAACATCAATCACGGCGGGTTGTCACACGGTGGCATAGAGTCCGAAACATGCCCGGAACGGTGCAGTCGATCGAACGAGCGGCCGCGATTCTGCGGACGCTCGCCGGTGGGCCGGGCCGGTTGGGGCTCAGCGAGATCGCCCGCACGCTGGACCTGGCGAAAGGCACCACCCACGGCATCCTGCGCACGTTGCAACTGGTCGGCTTCGTCGAACAGGACCGCAACTCCGGCCAATATCAGCTCGGCGGGGCCCTGCTCCACCTCGGCACCAGCTACCTCGACATCAACGAGCTGCGCTCCCGCTCGATCAACTGGGCCGACCCGCTCGCGGCCCGCAGCGGCGAGTCGGTGCGCATCGGCACCGTCCTGGAAGGTCAGGTGCTCGTCGTGCACCACGTCTTCCGGCCCGACGACACCTTCCAGACGCTCGACGTCGGCACGCTGCTGCCGCTGCACGCCACCGCTCTCGGCAAGGTGCTGCTCGCCTATCGGGCCGGCGGGGTGGGCGTACCCATGGAGATCGAAAGGTTCACTCGCAAGACCATCACTGATCCCAAACCGCTCGCGGCCGCCCTGGAGGGCGTCCGCGAGGCAGGCTTCGCCATGGAGATCGAGGAGTTGACGCTCGGCCAGGCGGCCATCGCGGCTCCGATCCGGGGGTACGGAGGACTCGTGGTCGGCGCCATCGGGATATCCGGCCCGGTCGAACGGCTCTGCGACAGCCATTACCGCCCGCATCCGAAGCTGATCACCAATGTCCGGGATGCGGCCCGCGCCGTGTCACGAGACCTGGGAGCCACCCGATGACCGAGCGATTCGTGGTCTCGATCGACCAGGGCACCACCTCGACGCGCTGCATCGTCTTCGACCGGCGTGGCCAGCTCGTCTCCCTGGCCCAGCAGGAACACAAGCAGTTCTTCCCCCGGCCCGGCTGGGTCGAGCACGACGCCATGGAGATCTGGCGCAATGTGGAACGGCTCGCGCCCCGGGTGCTGCGCCGGGCCGGGATCGGGCTCGACCAGGTGGCCGCGCTCGGCATCGCCAACCAGCGGGAGACGACAGTGCTCTGGGACGCGAGCACCGGTGTCCCGATCGGGCGGGCGATCATCTGGCAGGACACGCGTACCGACGCCCTGGTCCACGAGCTGTCAGCGCGGCCGGGAGCGAAGGAGGTCGAGGAACGCTCGGGGTTGCCGCTGGCCACGTACTTCTCCGGGCCGCGGCTGATGTGGATCCTGGAGCACACGCCGGGCCTGCGCGAACGCGCCGAACGCGGCGAGGTCCTCTGCGGAACCATGGAGACCTGGCTGATCTGGAAACTCACCGGCGGCGTCGACGGGGGCCGGCACGTCACCGATGTGACCAACGCGAGCCGGACCATGCTGCTCGACGTGCGGACCCTGCGCTGGTCGCGCGAGTCGCTCGACTTCTTCGGCATCCCGGCGGCCATGCTGCCCGAGGTACGCCCGTCGGTCGGTGTCTTCGGCACCGCCGTGGCCGCGTTCCCCGGCGTCCGGATCGGCGCGGCCCTCGGTGATCAGCAGGCGGCGCTGTTCGGGCAGACCTGTTTCACCCCTGGCGAGGCCAAGTGCACGTACGGCACCGGCAGCTTCCTGCTGCTCAACACCGGCACCGAGCTGGTTCCGGCGCAGAACGGGCTGCTCAGCACGGTCGCGTACCAGATCGCGGGCGAGCCGGCCGCGTACGCCCTGGAGGGCTCGATAGCGATCACCGGCTCACTGGTGCAGTGGTTCCGCGACCAGCTGGAGCTGATCTCCAGCGCCCCGGAGATCGAGACCCTGGCGCGGACCGTCGCCGACAACGGCGGCTGTTACATCGTCCCGGCCTTCTCCGGCCTGTACGCGCCCTATTGGCGCAGCGAGGCCCGCGGTGTGATCGTGGGCCTGACCTCGTACATCACCAAGGGCCACCTGGCGCGGGCCGTACTGGAGGCGACCGCCTGGCAGACCCGCGAGGTGGTCGACGCCATGAACGCGAACTCCGGCCTGGCCCTGCGTACCCTCAAGGTCGACGGCGGGATGACCGCTGACAACCTGCTGATGCAGATGATCGCGAACGTGCTGGATGTGCCGCTGGTCCGCCCGCTCGCGGTGGAGACGGTATCGCTCGGCGCGGCGTACGGCGCCGGGCTGGCCGTCGGTTACTGGCCCGACCTGGACGGCCTGCGGCAGAACTGGCACATCGCCGGCCAGTGGATGCCGGCCATGGACCCGTCGGTGCGCGACCACGAGTACGCCAACTGGCGCCGCGCGGTGGAACGCACCTTCGACTGGATCCAGCCCGCTCAGTAGGACGATCGCTCAGTAGGACGACCGCTCAGACCGCGACCCCGATCCGCGCCGGGTCGGTGTGCCGGAAACCACGGCAGTGCCCGCACACCAGGAAGTACTGCGCGGCCTTCACCGGGAACAGCGGGATGAAGAACAGGGTGAACTTCGTCGACCGCTTCAACAGCTGCTGAGGTGCCTGCCAGCCGCAGATCTCGCAGTTCATCAGGTGGGTGCCGACGAGATGGTCTTTCGTGCTGAGGCCGAACAACAGGAACATGCCTTCAGTGTTACCCACGACCGCCAGCGCCAGTCCCCGTTGAGACGGGCAACGGAACCAATGCACGGGAGGTGCGAGAATCGTGGCTGGACCGAGCCTGGTCATCCGGTTCGGTGCCGGGCGGATCACGCTGGCGCTCGACGACGACACGGTGAGCGGCCTGCCGGCCTGCTCGCACCGGGACATCGCGGCGGGCGGCGACATCACGCCGGCCGAACTCTCCGCCCTCTTCAGCGATCTGCTGCGCGAGGCCGTGCCGATGCCGAACCGGGTCACCGTGATCCATCCGGTGGCCTGGGACGACCGGCACCACACCGCGATGAACCGGGCCGCCGCTGCCGCCGGGCTCATCGGCCCGTCGTTTCTGATCGGCCCCCTCGCCGTCGCGCACTCGGTCGCCACCGGCCTGCGCCGGCGCCGGGCCGCCGCGGTGGTCACCCTGAGCGGTCCGGTCGCCGAGGTCGCGGTTCTCGTTCGTACGCGCAACGGCTTCCGTATCCTCGGCCAGCCGTCCGAGGTCCTGGTCCCGCACACCCCGGAGGGCCGGCGCCGGGTGGTCGGCGAACTACTCACCACCGTCTCCGGCGCCGGGCTCACCGCCGAACGCCTGGCCGGAGTCTTCGTGGTCGGCGACACCGAGCCGGGCGCACCCCTGGCGGCGGAGATCCAGCGGACTCTCGGGGTGCCGACGTCGGCACGCCGTGAACTGGAGAATGCCGCTGTGGACGGGGCGCTTACCGCGTACCCCCGAAAGCGACGCGGCGTGCGGCGCCGCACCCTGGTCGCGGCAGGCGCGGTGATCGCGCTGGTTCTCGCCGCTGTCGGCGGCGCCGGAATCCGTGGCAGTGCCGAACCCGCTGGTCCGCGCTTCGTGACGACCGCACCCCCGGTGCCCGCGATCGCGCCGGCGCCGCTGGTGCACGTGCTGGACGCCGACGCGGGGACGCTGACCACGCTGGACACCGCGACCGGGACGAGCTCGCCGGCGTCGCCGGTGCCGGCGGGTGAGGCGGACTGGTTCAAGCTGACGCCGGACGGGCGCACCGCGGTGATCGGCAACGTCGACGGGCTGACGCTGGTGGACACGGCGACGCGCAAGGTACGCAGCCACGTTCCGCTGCCCGGGACCACCGGCAGTGTGATCGCCGGCGATGGCCGCACGGTGTACGCACTGGTCTGGCCCGGCCCGGGTGAGCAGGCGACGATCGTGCCGGTCGACGTTTCGTCGGGTTCCGCGGGGACGCCGATCGTGGTCGGGCGGCAGGCGGGGCAGCTGGCTGGTGGGCGAGGCGGGAACCTGTTCGTGCTGGAGCCCGCTCAGCGGACCGCCGGAGACGGTGTCGCCGGTGGGGCGCGGCTGGACATCGTGGACGTTGCCGCCGGGAGCAGTAAGAGTGTGCCGCTGCACGCCAGCGCACGGGAGATCGCGCTGGCGCCGGACGGGCGGGTTCTGTTCGTGGCGGCGGATCGCTGGCTGGGCCCGTACGACACGGTGTCGGGGCAGTTGCGCGCACCGATCGAGATGCCCGGAAAAATCGTGTCATTGGTGGTTGCGCCGGGTGGGCGGTCGGTTTATGTGCTGTGCCGGGTCAAGCCCGATGCCTCCGCGCCCACGGTCACATCAGCGCCCACGGTCACATCCGGGCCCACCGTTGTATCCTCCGGCGCTGGCTCTGCCGGCACGGTCGCGGTCGCGGTTGATGTGGCTTCCGGGCGGATCCGGGCGACGATCCCGCTCATCGGGGTAGGCAACGCCTGGCGGTTGAGCGCGGCGCCGGACGGCAAGCGGGTCTACGTCTACGGCAGCACCGACGTCCCGGTGATCGGCTGGATCGACGCGACGACCGACCGAGCCGGCCCACCCATCAAGGTGGGCGCCCAGCCCTGGGAGATCCTGCACCGCGCCGACGGGTCAGCGGCTTACGTGCTGACCCAGGTGAGCGAGCGGAAGTCCGCCCTGGTCACGGTGAACGCGGCGACCGGAAGAGCAGGCCGGGCATTCCCCCTGCCACCAGGCCCAGTGGTCATCGCCACGCCAGGCTGACCAGCCGCTCCGCAGGCAAGGCGACCAGGACCCACGGTGTGCCCCCGCCCCCGCCCCCGCTCTCGGGGCGATCTTGAGCGATTCTTCCCGTCAGGGTGTGGACAATCGCTCAAGGTCGCGGCCCGAGGAAGCAGGGCAAGGTGCGCCGACCTGCCGGGGCGAGGCCTGCTCCGAGTTGTTCATCGCACGGGGCGCGAGCCGTACCTCAGACATCTCATGGCCCCGGCATTCCGTGGCTGGACTACGGCCGGGCGGCGTCAGCCGTCGTTGAGGCACGTCATGAGTGCCGGATGACACGTCTGAGCTACGGCTCGCCCCGCTCAGCAGGCTGGTCCGCTCAAGCAGGCCCGCTCAAGCAGGCCGGCCCACTCAGCAGGCTCGCCCCGCTCAGCGGGCTGGTCCGCTCGGCGGCGCTGTCCGGGTGCGCCCCCGGAAGGCCCACCTCACCCCACCCGTTCGTCGCTCCCGAAAAGCACCCATAGCGGTTCCAAAACCGCTTAAGCCGCGTGAGACTTCAACTCCGAAATGTCCGACACAGGCAGTTGAGGAGTACGGCATGCGGGTCACCGTCGAAACGGTGCTGTCGACGGCCGAGGCCGGCCAGTTCTATCCGGCGTACGCAGCGGGCTTCGACGCCCTGCGTACCCAGGCTGCGGCCCGCCACCTGCTCACCGACGACGAGTTCGCCGCCGAGATGGCCGATCCGCGCATCGAGAAGTACGTCGCCCGGACCGCCGACGGCACCCCGATCGCGCTGACGACCCTGGCCACCGACATCGCCGCGATCCCGTGGATCAGCCCGGATTACTACCGGTCCCGGTACCCCGATGCCAACCTGCTGTTCCTCGGATACACCGTGGTCCGGCCGCAGACCCGCGGAACCGGCGCGCTGGCCGCGATGGCCGAGCGGATCGAGGAACGGCTGATCGCCGCGAAGGCTGTCGTCGGCTTCGACATCTGCTCGTGGAACGACGAGCACGGCGTCGGCCGGCACATCAAGGCGATGTTCCACAAGGCCGGCACGGTCGGCCCGGTGGACCGCCAGACGTATTACGTAGCGGACTTCCGTCACCCTAAATCCGAAATAACCGTCACCACCCTGGCGGAGAACCCGGACCTCGCCGCCCAGATCCCCGGGCTGCTCGAATCCCAGTGGCCCGCCTTCCTCCTCGCGGGCCGCGCCGCCGGCCACGGCGTCAACCTGGCCGAACTCCTCCTCGACAACCCCGGTCACCAGAGCATGCTGGTCAGGGGCGACGAGCTGATCGGTGCCGCGCTCTCCCTCCCGCTTCCCGGCGAGGCCTACCCGCACGGCTGGGACGGCGCGATCCGCGCGGCCGCCGCCAACACCGAGAACCGCACCGACCAGGTTTTCGCCCTGACGATCACCACCAGGGAGAACGGCCTGGCCGGCCGGCTGATCCAGGCGCTCAAGCAATCCGCGGCACAGGCGGGCGCCCGCCGCCTGATCCTCCCGGTCCGCCCGGCCCGCAAAGCCGACTACCCGCTCACCCCCATGCCGGCGTTCCTGAACTGGCGCACCGAACACGGCGAGATGTTCGACCCCGGGCTGCAGCTGCACGCCCGGCACGGCGCCGAGCTGATCGGCATCACCGACCCGGCGACCACCTTCACCGGCACGGTCGCCGAGTGGGAGAAGTGGCTGGACCTGCCGCTGCCCGAGTCCGGCGACTACGTGATCCCCGGCGGCCTGGCCCCGCTGACGGTCAACCTGGCCGCCGACGAAGGCGTCTACAGCGAGCAGAGCATCTGGATGCGTTACCGCCTTTGAAATCGTCCCCTGTAAAAGCTTCAGTCCCGCCGCCCCCGGCCGACAAATACTCGCGAGAGACAGTCACAGTGCGAACTCGAGAGGCCGGTACCTAAACGTGCGTAGCTCCGCGGTGTACGACCAGATCCCCGTAGTCAAGGTCACCGGCCAGGGTTCGACGACCTTGTCCGCGTTCCACGACGCGCTGGTCAACGCCGACCTTGCTGTCTACAACCTGGTGCGGCTCTCCAGTGTGATCCCGCCCGGCACGTCGGTCGACGCGACCGGCAAGGCCCCGGTCCCGGTCGGCGCGTGGGGCGACAAGCTCTACTGCGTCTACGCCGACCAGTACGCCACCCTCCCCGGCGAGCAGGCCTGGGCCGGCATCGGCTGGGTGCAGCGCCTCGACGGCAAGGGCGGCCTGTTCGTCGAGCACGAGGGCACCAGCGAGGGATACGTCACCCAGGCGATCAAGGACAGCCTGCGTGACCTGATCCGCGGCCACGAGGAGGGTTTCACCGACCCCGACTTCGTCGTGCACGGCGTGGTCTGCGAGAGCGACCCGGTCTGCGCCATGGTCATCGCCCCCTACGAGACCGCCACCTGGGCCGGCAACCCCGCCAACTAAGTCAAGAACTTTCAAAGGTACGCACAACGGGCTTCCCAACCGCATCAGCCACCACCCCATGGCCCGAGGCGACTGACGCCCCTTCCGCCGGCGCGACCCGCCGCCGGCCCCGGCGTCCCCTCACTCCGGCTGCGGCCCATCGCGGTCCGACCACCCCCAGGGCAGTGATGTGGCCCAGCCGGTCGACGTGAGTCGTCCGGGCGTACCGAAGAAGAAGCGTGACAGACCCGCTCAGGCCTTTGCGGCGGTTTAGGCCTGCGGTGTCGAGGGGCCGCGCGCCCGGTTGGCGGACCGGGCGCGCGGCTGCTTTCAGTGGGCGCCGAAGGTGTCGTGAGTGGTGTAGGTACCCGTCGGCGGGGTCACTGTTGTCCGATTAGCACCATTTTCCCAGGTGATGGTGCCGTCCGTGTTCTTGATCAGGTATTTGAACTCGACAGGGGTGTTCGGCGGCAGGCTGACGCCGGCGGACCAGACCGGATAGGTCGCCGCCGACAGTGGCACCGCACGCGCCGGGTCCCATTCGCCCAGCTCAGCGACGTTGCCGACGACGAAGATGTTCTGCCCCCAGACGGTCTCGCCGGTGACGTTGAACGTCGCCGCGATCCGCCCGGCCGCCGCCCGGAAGCTCACTCCGCCGCCCTCGGTGACCGAGGCGGTGTTCCACGCGTAGGTGAGACCGTCGTCCCCGGCCGCGTTCTCGATCCCGATCGTGGCGCTGATCCCGGTCGCCCGCGTCCCCGCGAGACCCCGATAGCGATAGGTCACGACGCCGTCGCGGTGCAGGATCGCGCTGATCGAGATCCGCTGCGTGGCGTCCTCGCCGTAGAAGCGGGCGTTGCGCCACTCCACCACGAACGTGTCAGCGTCCGAGGCGACGTAGACGCCGGCCTGATCGTCGATGAACAGGTCGTCCCAGAACGCGTAGAGCGCGTCGTTCGGCGTCACCGCCGACGGCAGCGCGGTGTTCGCGTACCCGGTCTGCGCGCTGCCGAAAGCGATCAGCCCGTTGGTGCTCACGAAGACCCGGTCGTGGCTCACGCCGTAGGACGACGCCGCGAACGGCAGGCTCACCTCGGCCGCATTGTCGTCGCCGGTCAGATTCAGTCGTTCGCTGCCCGCCCGGTACTCCTCGCCGGCCGGGCCGCACCCGTGCCCGAACCGGTCCGTCCTGGCCTCCAGGCCGATGTCCACCGTGGTGTCCCCGCGCAGATCGAGGTCCCGGACCGCCGCCGCGGAACATCCGGTGCCCGGATCGGCAGTGAGCCGGTAACTGCCCAGTGGCGCCGCGAACCGGTATCCGCCGTCCGCACCGCTGACCACCGAGACCGGTGTGCCGCCAAGGGACACCGTGGCTCCGGCCACCGGCGCCCCACCGGCACTGACCGTGCCCGTGACGATTGCCGAACTACTGGTCGTCAGCTGAACGTTCTCGGTCAGCGCCCCGCCGTCCACGATCCGCACATCACGCGAAACGGTGTCGTACCCGAACGCGCTCACCCGCAGCCGGTAGTCCCCGGCGACCACCCGGCCGAACCGGTAGGCACCCGCGTCGTCGCTGCTCACAGTGCGCCCGCCGAGCGATACCGCAGCGCCCGGCACCGGCACACCGCCCGAGGTCACCACCCCGGCCAGACTGCCCGCCGGGCTCACGGCGAGGGTGACCGCCGCATACGCGTCGAGGCGGCCTTGACCGAAAACGTTGTTGTCACCGGCGGTGCCGCCGCACGAGGTGTCGTCGGCGTCACCGGCCGTCTCGTCGAGGATCTCCCGGGTCGCGGCGATGTCACGCCGAAGCCGCGGCGCGGCCGCCCAGATCAGCGCGACGGTCGCGGCCGTGTGCGGTGACGCCATCGACGTGCCGCTGTAGGAGGCGTACGACCCGTCCGGCACGCTGGAACGCACGTCGACGCCGGGCGCCGCGATGTCCGGCTTGATGGTTCCGTCCTGTCCCGAGCCCCGGCTGGAGAAGCTCGCGATCGCACCGTTCACATCGAACGCGCCGGACGCGTACGTGTCCGTGTAGGAGCCGGGGGTGCCGGCCGTGGCGCAGCCGGGTCCGGCGTTGCCGTTGGAGAACGCCGGGAAGATGCCGGCGGCGGTCCAGGCGCGGATCACGTCGGAGTACCACGGGTCGAACCCGGCCGCGCCGCCCCACGAGTTGTTGACGACGTCCGGGGCCAGGTCGGGCCGCGGGTTCTGCCCGTTGGCGTCGGTCGGCGCGAGGATCCACTGCCCGGCCGCGAGCAGCGACGCCGCCGAGCAGGAGTTGGTCTCGCAGCCCTTCGCGGCGATCCAGGTCGCGCCGGGTGCCACGCCGATGCCGCCGGACCCGGCCATCGTGCCCATCGTGTGGGTGCCGTGCCCGTTGTTGTCGCAGGGTGTGGTGCCGGGGCAGGTGTGCGACGGGTCGTACCAGTTGTAGTCGTGCTGGTAGGTGCCGTCGGCCTGCCGGCCGCGGTAGTTCGCGGCGAGCGCCGGGTGGTCGAACTGGACTCCGGTGTCGATGTTCGCGATCACGATCCCGGCGCCGCGGTCGTTGCGGTCGGCCCAGACCCGGGGTGCGCCGATCCGGTCGACGTTCCACTCGACGGCGTCGACGGCGGCCTGGACAGCGCCCTGAGCGGGGGCGGGCAGGATGATCGGGTCGTCCGGCAGGATCGCCTTGACCTCGGGCCGGGCGGCGATCGTCTCGGCGAGGCCGGCGTCACCGGTCACCTTGATGGTGTTGGCGATCCAGAACGGCGTGAACGCCGCTTTCCTGCTGGTCAGCAGGGTGCGCAGGCCTTTCTGGCTGCGGTCGGCGCCGGCCCGGGCGGCCCGGTAGACGTCGCCGGCCGGACGAGCGTCCACGTCGGTCCGGTCGCGCAGCATCACCCAGAAGCTGGTCTTCCCGTCGTCGAGCTCGGCCCGCAGCGCGGTGGAGATCTTGGTGTCGGTCGGTCGCGGCTCGGCCGCGTGGGCCGGAGCGGCGATGGCGACGGCGGCGGCGGACAGCGCCGCCACCAGCCATCGTGTTGCGTGCAACGTCATTGCGTCTCCCCAGATGGCAATGCGGAGATCCGGGTGAGACCCGGATCGGTGCGCATGGCCGGCCGGTCCCATGCACGGGACCGAACGCTATTGACGCCACCCTATGAATGCAAGAACTTTCATAACTTGCAGCTTGTTTCTAGGTCATAGCGAGCTAATGAATCCGCAGGTGAAGCCGTGATCATCGGCCGTGCCCCGACTGGGAACGGGGAACTATGGCACACCCTGTTTCCGCAAGAAGTTGCCTATGTTTCAGGCTTTTCACGAATCCGAGCGAACCCCGGCCAGCCGCGCCGCCGTCCGCTGCTTCAGCGCGAACCCCTGCTTGGCCGCGTCACGCAGCCGGGCCACCAGCGGCGACCGGGACCGCCGCGCCCATGGCACCGGGACCTCCACGGTGCCGTACTTGGTCTTGTACGCGTTACCGCCCACGAAGTCGAACTCGGTCGCCTCGCGCGCCTTGGCCCAGCGCAGCGCGTGCCAGATCAGCGTCTCGTTGGGCCGCAGATGCTGGTGCTCGCGGTAACTCGCGCCGCCCCAGAAGTACATCGTGCGGTGGTACCACGGCAGCACCGCGGTGGCGATCGACCGGCCTTCCGGATCGCGCGCGCGTAGCAGCAGGATCCGCCCCGCCGGTTCCAGGTGACGGATCAACGACTTAACTCTTTCCACCGAATAGGTGGGAACCAGATTCTGCTTGGCGAATACGTCCCGTAATTGATCGTAGAATTCTTCGGCGAATGCGGGATCGCCGTGCACCTCTTCGATCGTGACGCCGGACTTCGCGGCCTTGCGGATGTTGCGCCGGCACGCGCTGGCCATCGCGCCGAACAGCGCGTCCTCGTCCGGATTCAAGTCGATCACCGCGGTCGGCGCGGCGTCCCATTGGAACCCGAGGCCACCGAGATCGTCCTCGGTCAGCGCCCGGTCCCGGATCTCCAGGTGCGCGCATCCGAGATCGTCGAAGGCGAACGGGATCAGCGCCTTCATCGCGGCCCGCCGTGACACGCCCGGCCGCAGGTTGAACCCCTGGTACGACGTGGTCCAGCCGGCCATCGGGCTGCCCAGGATCCGCAAGCCGTACTTCTTGGTGACCAGTCCGGTGAAGTGGCCCATCAGCGCGCCGTCGTCGTGCACCGTGGCGAGCACCGGCTCGGCGCCCTGGCACTCGGCGACGAACGCCAGCCACTCGGGAGTGTGGAAGATCAGCCGGTCGTGGTACGTGGCCCGGTCGCTCAGGAGCGCCGCAGCCGGTTCCACCCGTCGCAGTCGAAGCATGGTTGAGGTATCCCCGATCAGAAATAGGCGCCGCGGTCGGATGGTGCCCACCCTCGCACCTATTCCACAATGACCCGTTCGGACCAATTCCCATTCACGTGAATAATACTCGCGTTCCTTATGACAATTGCTACTGCCGTTGCCCGTACGCATTTGCCATCGTGGGTGAAGAGCCGCGGGGCGCAGAGCGTCGTGGCCCTTCGTGGTCGAGACCAAACGAGACCGAAGGGGGACCATGCACCCGCCCACGGCGCTGAAGAAGCGCCTGAACGAGCTCGGGCTGCGTAGCCGGCTGCGGGCGCATCCCCGGACCCAGGGCCGGATCCTGGCGCCCGCCGGACTCCTCCGCCGCCTGCCCAGCGCACCGGGCCTCTACTTCCCGTTCTACCACGACGTCCTCCCGGCGTACGCCGGCGACCTGCGCCGCCACCTGCGCACCCTGAGCCGGCACGGCCCGATGATCGGGTGGGACGAGGCCCTCGCCGTGCTGGCCGGCGACAAGCCGCTGACCGGCCCGATGTTCTGCCTCTCCTTCGACGACGCGCACCTGAGCTGGCGTGACGTGGCCGCCCCGATCCTGCTGGAGATGAAGGTTCCGGCGATGTTCTTCCTGACCTCCGGCATGGTCGGCCAGCAGGGCAACCTGACCTGGCAGGACTGCCGGCAGTTGTCCGCGGCCGGGTTCCAGTTCGGATCGCACACGGTGACCCACCACCGCCTCGCCGACCAGGACGACGAGACCGCGGCCCGGGAGATCCGCGACTCGAAACGCGAGATCGAGGACGAGCTCGGCATCGAGGTCACCGACTTCGCCGCCCCGTACGGACATCCCGCCGTCGATTTCCGTGAGCGTGACGTGCGCGTCGCGCGGGACGCGGGTTATCGCAGTTTCGCCACGACGCTGCGCCCGGCCATGCACCCGGGCGATTCGCCGATGTGGATCCGACGCCAGGGCCTGCACCCCGCCTGGCCGATCATGGCGGTGAGGACCCGGGTTCATGACTGACGCACGCATCTTCCTCTCTCCACCGGACGTCAGCGACCTGGAGCGCAAGCTGCTGCTCAAGGCGTTCGACTCGAACTGGGTGGCCCCGGTCGGCCCCGACCTGGACGCCTTCGAGGACCAGGTCGCCGAGCTGGTCGGTGTGCGGCACGCGGTCGCGCTGAGCAGCGGCACCGCGGCGCTGCACCTGGCCCTGATCGCCGCCGGGGTGCGGCGCGGCGACACCGTGCTGGTGCCGTCGTTCACGTTCGCCGCCAGCGCCAACGCGGTGATGTACCTCGGCGCCCGCCCGGTCTTCGTGGACAGCACCCCGGACAGCTGGAACGTCGACCCCGACCTGATCGCCGACGAGCTCGCGTCCCGGGCCGAGCGCGGCCAGCTGCCCCGCGCGGTGATCGCCGTCGACATGTACGGCCAGTGCGCCGATTACGAACCGCTGCTGACCGCCTGCGACCGGTACGGCGTCCCGCTGATCGAGGACTCCGCGGAGGCTCTCGGCGCGACCTATCAGGGCCGGGCGGCCGGCTCGTTCGGGCTGGCCGGTGTCCTGTCGTTCAACGGCAACAAGATCATCACCACCGGTGGCGGCGGGATGCTGGTCACCGACGACGGCCGGATCGCCAAGCAGGCCCGGCACCTCGCCACCCAGGCCCGCGAGCCGGTGGCGCACTACGAGCACCGCAGCGTCGGCTACAACTACCGGCTCAGCAACCTGCTCGCCGCGGTCGGCCGGGGCCAGGTGCAGCGCCTGGAGCAGATGATCGCCGCCCGGCGCGAGACGTTCGAGTTCTACCGGCAGGCGCTCGGTGACCTGCCCGGCATGACGTTCATGCCGATCGCCGACTACGGGACACCGAACTACTGGCTCACCTGCCTGCTGGTCGACGAGGGCCGCGACCGGATCATCGCCGAGCTGGCCCGGCACGACATCGAGGCCCGGCCCGCGTGGAAACCGATGCACCTGCAGCCGGTCTTCCAGGACTGCGTGATGCGCGGCGGCGACGTCAGCGCCGACCTGTTCCATCGCGGGCTCTGCCTGCCCAGCGGTTCCGCGCTCACCGCGCGCGACCGGGAGCGCGTCGCCGACGTGGTCCGTTCGACCAGCAAACGGGGTGGCTGAGGTGCACATCGTCTACATCCACCAGTACTACTGCAATCCGGGGATGGCCGGCGGCATCCGCTCGTACGAGCAGGCGCGCCGGCTGGTCGCCCGTGGCCACACCGTCGACGTGATCACCACGGACATCACGCCGGGCGACCGGGACCTGGGCTGGAAGGTGACCGAGGACGACGGGGTACGGGTGCACTGGTTCCGGATCCCGTACTCGAACAACATGTCCTATGCCCGGCGGCTGCGCGCCTTCGCCGAGTTCATGGTGCTCGCGGCGGCGCGAGCCGCCCGGCTGAAAGCCGATCTGGTCTTCGCCACCAGCACGCCGCTGACCGTGGCCGTGCCCGGGGTGATCGCGGCGAAACTGCGCCGGGTGCCGTTCGTCTTCGAGGTCCGCGACCTGTGGCCCGAGGTGCCGATCGAGATGGGCGCGCTGCGCAACCCGCTCGCCCGTGGCCTGGCCGGCGCCCTGGCGAACTTCGCCTACCGCAACGCGTCCGAGGTCATCGCCCTGTCCCCCGGGATGGCTGCCGGCATCACGAAGCGCCGGCCGAAGACCCGCACGACGGTCATCCCGAACGCCGCCGACCTGGATCTCTTCACCGTCTCCGCGGAGGCCGTGCAGGCCTTCCGTGCCCGGCACGACTGGCTCGGCGACCGCCCGCTGCTCGTCTACACGGGCGCTCTCGGCGCGGTGAACGGCGTCGACTACATCGTGCGCGCCGCCTCCCGGATGGTGGAGATCGACCCGGACATCCGGGTGCTGATCGTCGGGCACGGCAAGGAGTGGGAGCCCACAAAGGAGCTGGCCGCCGACCACGGCCTGCTCGGCAACGTCGTGCACATGTGGGAGAAGGTGCCGAAATCCGAGCTCCCGGTGATCCTCGGCGCGGCCACCATGTCGACCAGTTTCGTCCGCCCGATCCGCGGGCTGTGGGACAACTCGGCGAACAAGTTCTTCGACGCGCTCGCGGCGTCGCGGCCGATCGCCATCAACTACGGCGGCTGGCAGGCCGACCTGCTGCGCGAGACCGGCGCCGGGCTGGTGCTCGACCCGGAGAACACCGAGGAGGCGGCGTCGCTGCTGGTGAGGCACCTGCGCGACGAGCTGTGGCTGAAACGGGCGCGGGAGGCCGCGCATCAGCTGGCCGTCGAGCGGTTCTCCCGGGACCTGCTCTTCGACCGTTTCGAGGAAGTACTCAACCGGTCGGCGGCGAAACGTCCGGTCCTCTCCGAGCAGTCCTGACGAAGCGGGGGAAGTCAGCGTGGAACTGCGTGCGTACATCAGGGCCTGCCGGCGTCGATGGCTCTGGCTGCTGGTGCCGGTGATCGTCGCGATCGGTGTCGCGGCGGGCCTGACGCTGACCGGGCCGCCCGTGCACAAATCCTCCATGATCGTGTTCGTCACCGGCGGGAACGGTGACCCGGATGCCGACGCCCGCCGGCTGAACTCCTACATCGCGCTGCTGACCGGCCCGCGGGTGGCGAACGGCGTGGTCGACCGGCTCGGCCCGGACGTGACCGCCGAACAGGTGCAGAAGAGCCTGTCCGCGCAGGTCAAGGAGGGCACCGACCTGCTGCAGATCTCGGCGACCGACACCGAGGCGGAGAGCAGCCGGCAGATCGTCACCACGGCCGCGTCGGTGCTGGTCAGCCTGGCCCGGCAGATCGGCACGACCGGTGACAGCGACGCGCCGGCGCCGGCCATCTCGATCGTTCAGGACGCGGTCACCGTGGAGGAACCGACGAACCTGCTGCGCAACGTGGGCTTCGCGGCCGTGCTCGGCCTGCTGATCGGCGCGATCGCGGTGGCGATCCGAGAGGCGACCGCGAAGACGGTGGCCGAGGAGGACGACCTGCGCCGGCTCGGTCTCGGCACGGTCGGGATCATCGCTCTCGGCAACCGGCGTACCACCGACCCGGACCAGGCATTGGCCGAGGCGTTCCGCCGGCTGCGCAGCCTGCTGCCGGAGTTCGCCGACGCGAGCCGGGCGTCCGGGCCGTCCGGGCGGGGCCGGTCGGTGCTGCTCACCGGCTCCAGCCGCCGGGAGGGCACCACCGCGGTGACCTGCGGGCTGGCGATCGCGATGGCCGAGACCGGCGCCCGGGTCGCGGTGGTCGACGCCAACCTGCGTACGCCCGGACTGGGCCGATACCTCGACCTGGAGTCGTCGCGCGGGCTGGCCGAGGTGCTCACCGGTGACGCCAGGATGCCCGACGTGCTGCAGACCTCGCTCGGCGGCCGGGTGACAGTGCTGCCCTCGGGAGAGAACGTGCCCGACCCCGGCGAGATCCTCGCGTCGCCGCGGCTGGGCGCCACCGTGCGTACCCTCACCGAACGTTTCGACATCGTGCTTGTCGACTCCCCGGCGCTGCACGGTGTCGCCGACGCCGCGGTGCTCAGCCAGGTCACCGACAGCGCGCTGCTGGTGGTCCGGGCGAACCGCACCCGCGCCGCCGAGGTGGAGAAGTCGATGGACCTGCTCCAGCGGGTCGGCGCGCGGGTCTCCGGTGCGGTGCTCAACGCGCTGCCCCGCAAGCTGCCGACCGGCAAGGACTGGCACGAGGTGGTCGCCGAGGTGCAGACCGGCCTGGACAGCGGCACCGGCCTGGACAGTATCGGCCTGCTCCCGGACCCGGTGACCCCGACCTGGCACCGGATGGAGGACACGTTCGTCTCGCTGCCGCCGGTCGGTCCGGCCCGCGGCCGGGCCAGCGTGGCGCAGGCCGCCGGCGTGGTGCAGGGCGCCATCGAGCCCGAGGTCCCCGCCCAGCGAGAACCCGAGCAGCAGGAGCCGGAGAAGCCGGAAGAGGAGCAGCGGAAAGGTGAGTGAGCTCCAGGTACGACAGACCCCGAGCAAACGCGGCGACCCGTTCCCCTGGCTGCTGCGCATGCTGCGGGAGCCGTACATCCAGCTGCTCGCCTCGCAGGTGCTCACCGGGGTGGTCGCCCTCGCCGCGAACATCCTGATGGTCCGCTCGCTCACCCCCACCCACCGCGGTGAGGTCGCCCTGATGCTGCAGGTGGTCTACCTCGCCACCCAGGTGCTGCTGCTCGGCACCGAACGCAGCTTCGTGGCCAGCTATCACAACGTCTCGCCGGCGCCGGCGGTCCGCGCGTACGCGAGCCTGCTGGCCGTACCCGCTCTGCTGTTCCTCGGCGGCGCCGTGCTCTACGCGCTGGTCGCGCCGCAGCGGTACACCCCCGGCGCGCTGATCATCGGGATGCTCGCCTGGTACGCGCTGATCGAAGCGGCCGGCCTGGCCACCCGGTCGATCGCGATCGCGGTCGGCCGGGTCCGTGACTTCCTGTTCTGCCGGGTCATCGAGGCGGTGCTGCTGCTCGGCGGGCTGGTCGCGCTCTACGTCGCAGGCGCCGCGCACCCGGAGACCTGGTTCCTCGCGTACCTGGTGGCCGGGGCCGCACCGACGATCGTGTACCTGGTGATCTGGCTGCGGCTGCCGGTCCTCGACACCGACAGCCCGATCACGGCAGCGCAGAACCGCCTGGTCCGGCGCGAGGGTCTGTCGCTGTTCCCGGCGGCGCTGTCGAACATGGCGATGCTGCGGGTGGACCGCCTGGTCATCCCGGCGCTCGCCTCGACGGCGGCACTGGGCCTCTACGCCTCGGTCGCCACGATGACCGAGCTGCTGGCGTGGCCGCTGCGGGCGTACGCGGACTCGCGTCTGGGCCGCTGGCGTGCCTCCTACCGTGAGGGCACCCTGCAGGCCAAGAAGATCGTGGTGGCCGCCGCCGTTTACGTCCTGGTGGTGGTCCCGTTCGCGGCCGGCGGGTTGTACCTGCTGATCGAGCCGCTGTTCGGCCACCACTACGCGCCGGCAAAAGTGATCGTGCTGCCGCTGGTGGCCGCGGCCGGCCTCTACGCGGTGTCCCGGGTCAGCCTCGGCCTGCTGATCGCCAAAGGCCACGGCGGTCTCGTCTCGGCCGCCGAGATCACCGGGTTCGTGGTCAGCTTCGCCGCGTACATCCTGCTCATCCCCAAGATCGGCATCCTCGGCGCGGCCTGGGGCTCACTGCTCGGTTACGGCGCCTGCCTGATCTTCGCGCTCATCGCCACCCGGGTCGTCACGAAGTGACCAGGGTGCCCAAGCAGGCCTTCTTCGCACCGGGACTGGTACTGGTCCTGGTGACGATCGGCGGCCGGTACACCCTCGACCGGGCCGGTTTCCTCGAACTCGCCTGGGTGGACCTGCGGGTGATCGGCCTGATCATCGCGCTGGTCCTGCTCGCCATCGATCTGGCCCGCCGCCCCGCGCTGCAGCAGGCGCCGACCCGCCGGGAGGGCTGGCTGCTCGTCGCGGTCCTGTTCTTCCTCTTCCAGATCGGCTCGGCGCTCTGGGCGCCTCCCGCTTCGCGGATCGGCCCGCAAACCCTCGACCTGGTCCTTCTCGGCGTCCTGGTCCTAGCCTTCTATGGGTACGCGGTAAGCGACCCCGAACCGGTCATCCGCACGACGTTCGTCCTGATGTTCGCCGCCGCGATCGTGTTCGCCCTGCAGGCCCTGCTGATCAGCGGGCCGGGCGAGCAGGGCCGGTACTCCGCGTTCGGTGGCGGCCCGAACGTCTTCGTCCGCATCCAGCTGCTCGGTGTGATCGCCGCGGTGGCGCTGTACATGGTCACCGGCAAGCTGCTGCCGCTGCTGGTGACCCCGTTGTTCCTGCTCGCCGCGGTGCTCTCCGGTTCCCGGGCCGGCCTGCTGGCAGGAGGGGTGGTCGGCGGGTACGCGCTGCTCAAGGTGCGCCGCCGGCTCAAAGCCGGTCCGATCGCCGCGGCCGTGGTGTTCCTGCTCGCGGTAGTCGGCGCGCTGTGGGCGTTCTCGCCGCCGGAGTTCACCAGCCTGTTCCAGGAGCGGTTCGTCGAGCAGACCGTCCAGGAGCAGTACCTGTCGGACCGCACGTCGATCTGGGCGGCCGCCTGGAACCTGTTCCTGACCCATCCGATCGCCGGCGCCGGCCTGGACGGCTTCTTCGGCGAGATCGGCGTGAACCAGATGGTGGAGTACCCGCACAACTATCTGCTCGCCGTCGCCGCCGAGGGTGGCCTGGCCGGTCTGGCCCTGCTGACCACCTCGGTGGTGCTCTGGACCCGTCTGGTTTACCGGGGCGGCGCCCGCCCGCAGCTGACCGGCCTCTGCGTCGCCGCGGCCGTGTTCGTGGCGTTGAGCAGCCTGTTCTCCGGCGACTACTACGACTCCCGGCTCGCCTGGATCTTCGCGGCGCTCGCCGCCGCGGCCGCCCTGCCCCGCGCCGAGACCCCTTCCCGCGAAGTTGTACCGGTCATGAGAGACCG
This sequence comes from Actinoplanes lutulentus, assembly GCF_003259845.1. Lineage (GTDB taxonomy): Bacteria > Actinomycetota > Actinomycetes > Mycobacteriales > Micromonosporaceae > Actinoplanes > Actinoplanes lutulentus. The sequence goes on along the minus strand of NZ_QLMJ01000002.1, from coordinate 80,085 downwards.
AGAGCCGGTGCCCCGATGAGATCCCTGAGCAGGCGCAACCTCCTTCTATTAGGCGCCGGTGCCCTCGCCGCGGCCGGAACCGCGGCGGCGCACACCGCGGTCAGCGGCCACGAGGTGCCGGAGATCCGTGACCCGATGCCGGCCGCGGCCCCGTCGAAACAGGACCGGCTGAAGGTGAAACCGGTGTCGCACTGGGCCGCCGTGTTCCAGAAGAGCTGGGATTACCAATACCGGCACGGCCTGCCGCTGAGCCGGTCCGCCGACAGCCGCGACCACTACGACCTCTCCTACGACGTCGACTCCTGCGTGGCCATGTTCCGGGCCACCGACCAGCGCCGATACCTCGACCGGGCGCTCACGTTCACCGAGAACGTGGTGGCGTCGGCGAAACCGTCGGCGGCGCTGCCGCAGAGCGGGTTCTCCGACCGTTACCGCGGCTGGGCGTCGAGCAAGTCCGGCGAGCACGGCGACGAGGTGCCGCTCTACGAGAGCTACTTCTGGCGGTACGCCACCACGCTGCTCACCACGATGCGGGAGAACCCGGGCGTCTTCGGCGACGGCGGTTACCGCGCGCGCTACGACAAGCTGCTGGCGTTCGCCGAGGTGGACATCTTCGAGAAGTGGTACGCGCGGGGCGCCGACGACACGATCTACCGGGAGCGCACGCACATGGCGGCGCACTGGGCGCTGATCGCGCTGAACCTGGCCCGGCTCACCGGGGACGCCGGGCGCAAGTCGCGGTACACCACGGTGGCGGACACCATCGCGACCCGGCTGCGGGGCCAGCTGCGCCGTAATCCGGCCGATGCGCGGGCCTATTTCTGGAGCGATGTCTGGGAGTCGGCGAAACGACCGGGTCAGGACGTCGGGCACGGCAACGGCGTCATGGCGTACGTCGTGGAAGCGCGTGACCGCGGCAGCTGGTGGACCGACGCGGACATGGCGGCTTTCGCCGCCCTGCTCGTCACCGTGGCCTGGCCCGGCGGGACGACCTATCGCGCTTTCGTCGACGGCACCGGCAGCGACAACGGCTGGTTCGCCGACGGCTGGGTGAAGCTGGGCCGTTACGACCCGGCCGTGCAACTGCGGCTGGAGAAACACCAGGTGGTGAACGATCAGTTCGCCGCGAACATGGCGCTCAACGCCCGCTTGCTGCGCGGCTGAGACGCGGAAGGAGACACCATGACGGCATGCCTGCTGGAACCATCGGCACGGGAGTGGAAGGAGACCCTCCAGCACGTCGGGCACGACATGTACCACGTGCCGGAGTACGTCGTGCTGGATGCGCGGCTCTACGGCGGCTCGCCGGCCGCGTTCTGGTTCGAGCGGGACGGGCATCGGCTGCTGATCCCGCTGATCGTGCGGTCGATCCCGGAGTCGGAGCTGCGGGACGCGATCTCGCCCTACGGTTACCCGGGCCCGGTCAGTGACGCGGCGCCGGGGGACGCCGCGTTCTGGGAGCAGGCATGTTCGGCGTTCGTGGAGACGATGCGCGCCGACGGCATCGTCTCCGCCTTCATCCGGATGCATCCGCTGCTGGGTGCGCCGGTGCCGGCGATGCGGCAGGCCGGCGCGGTCGTCCACCATGGCGAGACAGTGTCGATGGATCTGACGGTGAGCCTCGACGAGATGTGGTCGCAGACCCGCAGTGACCATCGCAACCACATCAACCGGGCCAAGCGGGCCGGCACCGAGGTGGTCTTCGACGACTGGGACCGGCTCGGCGAATGGGTCGAGGTGTACCACGACAACATGCGCCGGGTCGGCGCCACCGACTACTACTTCTTCACCCGCGAGCATCTGGCGGCGCTGCACGACGCGGTCGGCGACCGGATGCACCTGGCGGTCGCGCTGGAGGACGGCGAGGTGGTCGGCGGCAACACCTTCTTCGAATACGACGGCATCGCCACCGGTTACGTCTCGTCGACACGCCGGGCGCCGAAACGCTACGCCGACGAGATGCTGTACGACGAGGTGCGGCGCTGGTGCAAGGACCGCGGCGACGAGGTGTTCCACCTGGGCGGCGGTAAGGGCGGGGCGAACGATTCGCTGTTCTCGTACAAGGCGGGGTTCTCGCCCAGCCGGCACGCCTTCCACACCTGGCGGGTGGTCGCCGACCCGGTCAGGTATCGCGCGCTGGTGGGCGGGCTGCGCCCCGGCGCCGACCCGGACGACCTGACCGCGACCTTCCCCGCCTACCGATAAGGAGCTCGCCATGCGGATCACCTGCGTCGGTGGCGGACCCGCCGGACTGTACTTCTCGGTGCTGGCGAAACTCGCCGACCCGAGCCACGAGATCACCGTGCTGGAACGCAACCCGGTCGGCGTGACCTGGGGCTGGGGCGTGGTGTTCTGGGACGACCTGCTCGACGACCTGTTCAGATACGACAAGGTCAGCGCCGAACGGATCTGGGAGTCGGCCCGCAAATGGGACGAGTACGAGGTCCGGGCCACCGGCAAACCGGTCACCCACCTCGCCGGGTACGGCTTCAGCCTGGGCCGGCACCGCCTGCTGGAGATCCTCGCCGAGCGTGCGCTCGAACTCGGCGTGACGATCAGCTATCAGGACGAGCTCAGCGACATCGCCGCGCTGCCGCCGGCTGATCTGGTGGTGGCCTGCGACGGCGCCCGCAGCCGGATCCGGGACTCCGCCGCCGAGCACTTCGGCGCCGAGGTGGAGGTCGCGTCGAACAAGTACATCTGGCTCGGCACGCCGCATGTCTTCGACACGTTCACGTTCGGTTTCGAGAAGACGCCGGCCGGGTGGATCTGGTTCCACGCGTACCCGTTCAACTCCTCGACCAGCACGTTCATCGTGGAGTGCCAGCCGTCGACGTGGGCGGCGCTGGGTTTCGACTCCCTCGACGCCCGGGCCGGCACCGCCAAGCTGCAGGAGATCTTCGCGAAGCACCTGGGCGGGCAACCGCTCATCGACCACCGCGCCGAGGTCGGCGGGACCGGCTGGCTGAACTTCCGCCGGGTCACCGCGCAGCGCTGGGATCACGGCAACGTAGTGCTGATGGGCGACTCGGCGCACACCACCCACTTCGCGATCGGCTCCGGCACGAAACTGGCGATGCAGGACGCGATGGCCCTGGCGGACGCGGTCGCTTCCCGGGATGCTCTTCCGGTGGCCCTCGAACGGTACGAACACCGGCGCAAGGCGGCGCTCGCGCCGCTGCAGAAGGCCGCGCGGGCGAGCAGCGCCTGGTTCGAGCGCTTCGAGGAGTACGCGGACCTGCCCGCGAAACGGTTCTCCTACGCGCTGTCCAACCGGCGCGGGGAGTACGCGACCTGGCGATACCTGCTGCACATGTCGACGCAGACCCGGGTGCTGCGCACCGTGCTGCGCTGGACGTTGAGCGCCCGCCGGTGGAGCCGTGCCCGCAAACGGCCGGTGACACCCGGCCGCCCGATGCTCACCAACACCGCCTGACAGGTGACCACCGCGAAGGGATGACCGATGGCCGAAGGCGCCCTACTGGAACCCGGCGACACGGCGTGGGCGGATGCGCTCGCCCAGGCCCGCCACGACGTGTACCACCTCCCCGACTACGTCGCCCTGGACGCGCAACTGGCCGGGGGCACACCCGCCGCGTTCCGATACGACGAAGCCGACCACGTCATGCTGGTCCCGCTGGTGCTGCGAACCATCCCGGGCACCGGCCTGCGTGACGCCGTCTCCCCGTACGGATACCCGGGCCCGGTCAGCGACGTCGCCCCGGCGAACACCGCGTTCTGGGCGCGCGCCGCCCGGGCCATGGCCGAGTTGCTGCGCTGCCACGACGCGATCACCGCGTTCGTCCGGCTGCACCCGCTGCTGCCGGCGCCGACCGTGTCCCTGGAGCGGGTCGGCACGGTGGTCCGGCACGGCGAGACGGTCGCCATCGACCTGACGCTCTCCGAGGACCAGCTCTGGAGCGAGACGCACCGCACCCACCGCAACCAGATCAACAAGTCGAAACGGGCCGGGGTCCGGATCGAGTTCGACGACTGGTCACTGCTGGACCAGTGGATCTCGACCTATCACGCGACGATGAAGCGGGTCGGCGCGACCGACTTCTACTTCTTCGACCGCGCACACTTCCATCGGCTGCGGGACGCGCTCGGCGACAACCTGCACCTGGCGGTGGCGCTCTGCGGTGACGAGGTACTCGGCGGCAACCTGTTCTTCTCACACGGGGGCATCATGCACACCCATCTGCAGTCCACCCGGGACGGTCAGATCTGGTGGGCGGACAAACTGCTCTACCACGAGGTGCGGCTCTGGGGCCGGGAGCGCGGCAACCAGGTCTTCCACATCGGTGGCGGGCTGGGCGGCTCGGACGACTCGCTGTTCCGCTACAAGGCCGCGTTCGGCTCGCTGCGCCAGGACTTCCACACCTGGCGAGTGATCACCGACCCGATCGCGTACGAGAAACTGGCCGGCCCGGTCACGCCTGATTCGTTGACAGGACGGTTTCCGCCGTACCGTTGATCTTGTAGTTTTCCACCAGCTCGGCCAGGACGTCCCGGGTGCGGTGCAGGTCGGCGATCTGCCCCTCCACCCGGGTGAGCTCGTCGCCCAGCCGGTCGGCGAGCCACGGGGTGCGGATCGACTCGTCCGCCACGCACGGCAGCACGTCGCGGATGGTAGCGCTGGTCAGCCCGGCCGCGAGCAGCGACCGGATCAGCCCGACCCGCTCGACCGCGGCGTGCGGATAACCACGCTGACCGCCGGGGCTGCGCACGCTGGCGAGCAGGCCCTGCTCCTCGTAGTAACGCAGCGATCGGGCACTGGCACCGGTCGCCGCGGCGAGGTCACCGATCCGCATTTTGTCTCCTCGGTCACAGCCTCTTGAACCTCACATCCATGTCAAGTTTTAGCGTCTCCTCATGACGACGACAAGCCTCTCGCTGGATCTGCTCACCGCGCCGATCACCCTGGCTGGGCTGACCGTGCCGAACCGGTTCGTGATGGCGCCGATGACCCGGTTCCGCTCGCCCGGCGGCGTGCCGACTCCTGAGGTAGCGGCCTACTACCGCCGCCGCGCCGAGAACGGCGTGGGCCTGATCGTCACCGAGGGGACCCTGGTCGGACATCCGAGCGCGAGCCACGAGACCACGGTTCCCCGGATGACCGCGGGAGCCGCCGAGCAGGGCTGGCGGCAGGTCACCGACGCGGTCCACTCGGCCGGCGGCCGGATCGCCGCCCAGCTGTGGCACCTCGGCAGCGAGCGCGAGGGCTGGTCCTGGACCCCGGCAACCATGGCCGTGTCCGATATCGACACCATCGTCGAAGCGTTCGCCGAGTCCGCCCGGGTGGCGGTCCGCGCCGGCTTCGACGCCGTCGAGATCCACGCCGCCCACGGGTACCTGCTCGACGAATTCCTCTGGCCGGCCACCAACCAGCGCACCGACGCGTTCGGCGGCACACCGGCCCGCCGCGCGGCCTTCCCGGCCGCGGTGGTCGCCGCGGTCCGCGCACAGCTCCCGCCGACAACCCCGCTGATCGTACGGTTCTCGCAGTTCAAAGAGCGTGACTACGCCGCACGGATCGCGCAGTCCCCGACCGAGCTGGCAGCCCTGCTGGAGCCGCTGGCAGCAGCAGGCGCCGACGTGCTGCACGCCTCCCAGCGCCGCTTCTGGGAACCGGTCTTCGACGGCTCACCGCTGAACCTGGCCGGCTGGGCCCGCCGCATCACCGGGCTGCCGGCCATCACCGTCGGCTCCGTGGCCCTGGACCGCGACATCACCCACCAGGACCGCCTGCTGACCGGTCTCGATCAGGGCGAGTTCGACCTGGTAGCCCTGGGCCGCATCCTGCTCGGCAACCCGTCCTGGGTCCACCACACCCTCACCGGCAACCCCGGCGAGATCCACCCCTACGAGAAGTCCCACGAGGACACCTACTTCTAACCCCGCCGCCCCGGCATGCGTTGGCGATCTTGAGTGATTTTCTACGTTCCGAGGTGGACGATCGCTCAAGATCGCCAACGCGAGCACCCGCCGGAACGCCCTCGCCGCTTCCTCCCGCCTCCTCCCCCGAACCTGGCGAGCCGCGCCGCCATTTCGACCCCTCGAATTTCGCCATCTGCGGACTCATCGCGGATTCGGCCGCGCGGTGGCTCTCGTTGCGAGCGTCGTTTCGATCTTGTGCGGTTTAGCCGTCCGATCGACCGTCCGATCGACCGCAAACTCACGAGTTTCCGGGTAGCCGCCGCCGTAGCGTGTCGATTTCCGGTCGCCTGCTAGCACCCTGGTGACGCGCTGTCACCACAATCGTGGAGCGTTCTGGCTTTGTGGAAACCCGCGGGGGTCAGAGCAGCCGCAGGTCTCCAAGATCGCGCCGTCGCCGGCGGCGCCCCTCGCCGGGCGCGCACCCTCGGTGACGGTTCGGCGAGACGGTGGCGCTGGCCAGCCACCCGAGCAACAGCTCGGCGAATCTTGGACACCGCGGCGGGCGGGGCCGCACGGCAGCGCGACACGGACAGGGCAAGGTGCGCTGCCGGCCGACGGCGGGCAGGGGTGGGCCCCGGCCGGAGGGGGTGGGCGCCGGCGGGGTGGTGGTGGCGGCGATGGCGGCGGCGATGGCGGGGGTGGCGGTGGCGGCGGGATGACTCAAGCGGTATGGCGGGGTGGAGATCAACCACAGGTCATTCATAGACTTCGATGTTTCGCTTCTGTTTCCCCAACGGCAGAAGGGAGAAATCATGCAGGACAACGAGGCCTTCGTGCGGGAGGTGCACGACAAAGGCCTGGCTTACGACCTGCCCGTCATGTCGCGCCGGCGGATGCTCGCCGGCGTAGGTGGCGTGGCGATTCTGGGTGCGCCGCTGCTCAGTGGCGCCGCCTCGGACGCGGCGGTCGCGGCGTGTGCGGCGGAGGTCGACTCGGAGACCGCCGGGCCATATCCGGCGGACGGCTCGAACGGGCCGAACGTCCGCGTGCAGTCCGGGATCGTGCGCAGTGACATCCGGCCATCGTTCGGCACGTCGACGACGGTGGCGCCGGGCGTGCCGCTCCAGTTCTCACTCACCGTGCTGAACTCGGCGTGCACACCGACCGCGGGCGCGGCCATCTACGCCTGGCACTGTGACCGGGCCGGGCGGTACTCGCTGTACTCCTCGGGCGTGACCACCGAGAACTACCTGCGCGGCATCCAGGTAACGAACGCATCCGGCACCGCGACGTTCACCAGCATCTATCCTGGCTGCTACGCGGGCCGCTGGCCGCACATCCACTTCGAGGTGTTCGCGTCCCTGGCCGCCGCCACCAGCGGTTCCGGCCCGATCCGTAAGACGTCGCAGATCGCGCTGCCGCAGAACGTGTCGCAGACGGTCTACACGTCGGCCACCGGCTATTCGCAGAGCGTCACCAACCTGTCGCGGATCACCCTGGCTCGCGACATGGTGTTCGGCGACGACCTGGCCGCGACCCAGATGGCCAGCGTGACCGGTTCGGTGTCCGCCGGTTACGTGGCGAACCTGACCATCACGGTCTGACCCCGGTGGTGCCGGTCGTGTCGCCAGCTGGGCGGCACGACCGGCACCGCTTCACGCGTACCCAAGAAGGGAGCGCAAGCGATCAACGGCGAATGAGCCCGTGGGGGTCGAGGACGTATTTGCGGGCCGCGCCCTGGTCGAACTCCTGGTAGCCCTGCGGGGCCTCGTCGAGCGAGATGGCCTTGGCGTTGACGTTCTTCGCGATCTGCACGCGGTCGTGCAGGATCGCCATCATCAGGCCGTGGTTGTACTTCATGACCGGGCACTGGCCGGTGACGAAGGAGTGCGATTTCGCCCAGCCCAGGCCGAGACGCAGCGAGAGCGAGCCGACCTTGGCGTCCTCGTCGACGCCGCCCGGGTCGCCGGTGACGTAGAGACCGGGGATGCCGATCGCGCCGCCCGCGCGGGTGACGTCCATCAGCGAGTTGAGCACGGTGGCCGGTTTCTCCACCTCCGAGTCACGGCCGTGGCCGCGCGCCTCGAATCCGACCGCGTCGACGGCCGAGTCGACAAGCGGCTGGCCGATCGCCGGGGCGGAGCGGCCGAGGATCTGCTGGACCTGTTCGGCCGGGTCGCCGTTCGCCACGTTGATGGTCTCGCAGCCGAACCTGCGGGCCTGGGCGAGGCGTTCCTCGTTGAGGTCGCCGACGATCACGACGGCGGCGCCGAGCAGGAACGCCGACGTGGCCGCGGCCAGGCCGACCGGTCCGGCGCCGGCGATGTAGACGGTGGATCCGGTGGTCACGCCGGCGCTGACGCAGCCGTGATATCCGGTCGGGAAGATGTCGCTGAGCATCGCCAGGTCGAGGGCCTTCTCCAGGGCCTGGTCCCGGTCCGGGAATCGCAGCAGGTTCCAGTCGGCGTACGGAACCATCACGTACTCGGCCTGTCCGCCGACCCAGCCGCCCATGTCGACGTACCCGTACGCCGAACCGGGCCGGTCCGGGTTGACGTTGAGACAGACGCCGGTCTTGCGTTCCTTGCAGTTGCGGCAGCGTCCGCAACTGATGTTGAACGGCACCGAGACGATGTCGCCGACCCGGATGAACTCGACGTCCGGGCCGACGTCGATCACCTCGCCGGTGATCTCGTGGCCGAGGACGAGGCCCTCCGGCGCGGTGGTGCGCCCGCGGACCATGTGCTGGTCGCTGCCGCAGATGTTGCTGGCTACGGTCTTGAGGATCGCGCCGTGGGGTGTCCTGCGGCCGACGTTCATCTTGTTGACGCCGGGGCCGTCCTTGACCTCATAGGTCGGGTAGTCGAGATCGGCGATCTCGACCCGGCCGGGACCCTGATAGACAACCGCTCTGTTGCCTGACATGGTGCGCCTCCAGTGTGTTACGTCGTTGTCACCGCCATGCTTCTCGTTGTGTGACCGGAGCAGAACCGTCAGTAGTTGCTGATGACGAATACGTCCGTGGGCGGATGTGGTTTAACCCGGCGAGGACCGGAGCGGCACCGGCGCGCACCTGGTGGGGTTCGCGTTCCAGTCGGGGCCGCGGTCTAGACCGGGCGTTTGCCGTGCTCGCTCTCCAGCCGCTGCCTGGTGGCCGGGTCCTCGAACTGGAGCTGGCGCACGTCGCTGCGTTTGTTGTCGGTGACGTCCCAGACGCTGACGCTGACGCCGTTGAGCGGGGTGAGGGTGCTGGTCCAGAGCAGCCGGACCACCTCGTCGGCGATCGGCTTCGGGTCGGAACCCTCGGTGACCTCGACGTTCGCGGCGGCGGTGGCGGCCGCGTCCAGGCTGTTCTGGTACGTGATCTTCGCGTCCACGACCTCGGGGCGCGCGGCGAGGATGTCGGTGAGCGTGTCGGTGGTGGCGTCGTAACGCTGTTGATCGTTCCCGCAGCCGGCGATGAGGACCATCAGGATTATCACTATCAGTCGTCTCATGGCACTCTCGTCAGCTCGTAGACGCGGTTCTCCACCTGATCCCCGCTGAGGTATTTTTCGGCACTCTCCCGGAATGCCACGATCGACGGGTCGCTGCTGGCATCCAGATCCCGCGCGGCCGGCAGGTAGGAGACGCTCGTCGAATGGTCCTCGCCGATCGTGCCGTGCTGGTTCGCGAACGTCACCGTCGTCCAGTTCGCCCGGTCCGGGTTCGCCGCCGCGTCGAGGTGCGGGACGATGTCGTGCCGGTTCTCCAGCGAGAGAACCTGCACGTCACCCGGCACGTCGATGCGGCCCACCGGGGAACCGGCGGTCACCACGTGCGTCACGTTGAAGTCGAACGTACCGCTGCCGTGATCGTGCGCGGCCTGCGCCGCCACCATGCCGCCCTGCGAATGCCCGATCAGCATGACCGGATCGGTGCCGGACGCGCCCGCCTGCCGCAGCGCCTCGGCGATCGCATGCTCCCGCGTACTCACGTCACCGGCGAGAACGTGCAGGTTGGTGCCGAGATCGTTGAGCTCCGGATTGTGTTCCAGAGGCCCGTTCCAGTCCTTCGTCCCCGGAATGTCGACCACGAACGACCGCGTCCCGTCCGCCGCGGTGATCACCCGCACGTCGATCTGATCCGGTTCGCCTCCGCTCACCTCACCATTGCGGTGGTCCAGGCCGTCGATCAGGTCACCGATCCCGGCCGGAGGATCTTGGGTACGCGGATTCGCGTCCACACCCACATCAGTGACCGTGTGCCGCCCGTCCGGATACAGGTTCGCGATCAGGTCGGCCGCACCCGGCACGTCGGTGACGCCGACCCCCGGCAGCCAGCTGAGCAATCCCGGTCCGGCGCCGACCACGGCGTCGACCGTCCCCGGATGGTTCGTGAGCAGTTCCTGAATGTCCGGCGGGTCCATCACCACTTCCGGGTGGGTGACCGCGAACAGCCCGGCCGCGGTGATCGCGACCGGCAGCACGATCGGAGCGGCGAGCCCGCCGGTGAACAGCACCGCGTCGATCATCGCGGCCTGCGCGCGGTCGGTCGCCTCATAGCTCGCCACCGCGGTACGCAGCCCGAGCGCCCGCACCCCGAACACCGCCGCCTGCGCGGTCAGCCCGTCCGGCCCGTCGAGGGCGGCGAGCAGCGCGCCGGTGAACCGGGCCGCCGAGACCGGAGCAAGCGCCGCCGAGGCCAGCAGGTCGGGGTCGGCCGCGACGGCGTGGCACTCGCCGCTGATCCGGCCGAGGGCGAACGCCAGGTCGTCACTGCTGTCCGCGAGGGTGAACATGTCGTCGTAGTCGGCGTCGACCCCGCCCGCGCCGCCGGCGATCCGGGTTTCAGTTCCGTTTTCAGGAGGCACCGCCGGCCTCCAGGACGGCAGTGAGGTGTGGCGCCACCCAGGTCGGGAAGTCGGCGCGGTCCACCGGCTCGAGCGTGACCTGCCGGGTACCGTCGCCGTCCGGTATCGGCCGCAGCCCCGTCCACCGGGTGCCGGTGAGCAGCCAGGCCACCTGCCCCGCGAGCACCCCGCCGTCCGGAGCACGGCCGGTGATCAGGGCGGACAGGCTGCCCCGGGTCTGCGTGCGGGCACGGTCGGCGAGCTCGTCACCGTGCGGCGGCATCCAGGGATGCCATGCCAGATCCGCCAGGTCGACGGTCCCGGTCAGCGGTTCACTCGTGCCGGGATTCAAGGCGAACTGTACGGAGTTCCCACCGAGGTCAGCCGGCTCGGGCACGGCCCGCAGCAGCTCACGCCCGAGATCGGTAGCGTTGAACAGTGACAGCTCCACAGCCTCCCCAGCGAGCGGGAAGAGACTGGCGCCAAGATTGCCGGAAACGCTGAACAGTCCACGCAGGACCCGCCCCGGCACAGCGGTCTCGATGCGAACCGCAACGACGGGTTTCGCAAGAACGGCGACGTTGACGGCGAGTGCCTGTTCCTCTTCGGGGGTCCACTCCCGCTCTTTCGGAGCGGCATCCTCCGGAACCAGCCCCGGCGGCAGCGTCACACCGGCCCGCTCCACGAGAGCAGCCATCTCCCCATGACTGAGCACAATCCGCCGCGCGGTCACAGCGCGCCCCTTGAGTTCACGATCCGCCTGCCGGTCACAGCGCGCCCTGCCTGTTCATCAGGCGGCCGACCTCGAGCCAGCGCACGTCGCCGGGCTCGGGAAGGTCGTCCGCCCAGTCCACCACCCGGCGCAGCGCTCCCCCGGCGGTGTCCGCGACCTGGTCGACGGCACCGGTGACCTTGTCGACGGCGCCGGTGACCTTGTCCGCTGCGGAGTCGATCGTGCCCATCAAAGATCGGCGTTGGTCGGACACCCAGTCGGTGATCTGCTTCTCGATCCGGGCGATGGCGGCGAGAGTCTCGCGTACCTCATCGGCGTGCGCGGCGAGCAACGCCGCCGCATGCTCGATCTCCCCGGCCCGGCGCTCGGTCTCCGCACGGTCCCGGGAAAGCTGCTGCCGATAAGCCGCAGCCGCGTCGGAGACCCACCGGGCCGTGTGCCCGCGTGCTTCGTGCTCAGCCGCGTCGTTCCGGATGCGGGCGGCCTTACCCCGCAGCTCGGCAGCAAGCCGATCCAACTCGTCCGGGTCACCGTAGAAAGCCATAGCCCCCGCCTTCCAGTCTCTTCCCTGGGGTCTACGCCGTCCATAGTGCAGCCGTTCAGTCCCGCCCTGTACCCGACATGCCAACGCTAGGTCATCCTAGGAACCTAGCCCAAAACCATGGCGTCCCACCATGTCCGCCGCCGCAATCTTGGTCCCCCAACCACATCCCGACGTGACCCACGGCCCAAGATCGCGCAGCTCAGAAGCAGCGTGTCGATTCAGGGTCCAATTCGCACCCCAACTCAACACACACCGCGAGGTTTGGCCGTTCGCGGCGGCTTCGCCCATGGACCGGCGGCGGCTTTGTCTATCGAGCAGCGGCGGTTTCGTCTATCGAGCAGCGGCTAGAGTCGGCCGGGTCAGGCGGCCACGCCGCCTCGGGTCGGGGCCGGTGCGCTCACGGCCAGGACCACCCGCTGTCGGACCGGTTCCTCCGGGAGAGGTGCCGCGCCGGCGCCGGCCTGCGGGCGAGGGCGTCGTGGCAACACACGCCCCGAGTTACCGCCCCGGCCTGGATAGATCAGCAGGCCGTTGATCGGGTCGGGAACCGCGTCGAGGGCCGCGCGGACCGCCGGCAGGTCGCGGAACGACGTCCAGCGGTCATCACCACGGAAGCCGATCTCGAAGATCAGGCCCCAGGGCTGCCGGTGCCACGTCCACTCGTAAGCCCCGTGGCTGATGGCCGCCTCGACCAGAACGTTGGCATAGGAGTCCTGCCAGCGCGCCGCTGATTGATGCGCGCCGTCCAGAACCTCGATGGTCCACCAGTGGAGTTCCATGGTGACCCGATGCTAACGCCGACCGGCAACCACGGTCATCGATCCGCTGAAACTCGGCACAAAGTGAACCCGACACAAAACAAGGCCGAGAAAAACGCGGTGCCGGCCAACCCTGGCCGGCACCGCGATGAAACTCAGGAGAGCTCGCGGATCCGCTCCCGCAACGCCGTCTCCAGCGCGGCGTCCATCTCCGCGGTCCGCCCTTCGAGCAGATCGTCGTGCAGGCGCTCCGGGAACATCTCCCCGGCCTCGCCCGCATCCCACTGCGCGTCGGTGGGTGCTTCGACCCGCCCGGCCGGGGTCAGGTGCACCGCGACCGGAGTCACGGTCCCTGATCCTTCGGCTGTGCGGGTGTCACACCTGGCCCAGGCGTACACGGTCGTCACCTCGGTGATCGTGGCGGCGGACGCCGGTTCGACACCGACCGGGCGTACGGCGCAGGCCATCCGACCGGCGCCGGACGACCAGGTCTCCGTGATCTGCTCCTCGACGAGCGGGGTCACTCGCGTGATCAGCTCGGCCTGGAACGCCTCGTCGAGTGGCTGTTCGCCGCTGTCCTTGAGGAACCAGAACGCCGTCGCGGCGATCGCCGCGACCACGAGCACGGCGGAGACGGACCGGGTTGTGGTCGCCATGATCGATCTCCTTAGGTCCGGTAGGCGTAGAACTTGACCCGCGAGTTCCTCGCCCTCGCATCCCGCGTGATCTTGCTCATCGGCTTGTCCTTGATCGCGTTCGTGTGGCCGGTGACGTACACGTCGTACTGGTCGGTCTTGGTCACGACCATGGTGTGGTCGATCGTGCCATCACCGGTCCAGTCGGCCTGGATGATGTCACCCGGGCCCGCTTTCCAGATGGAGGAGATGTTCTGGGTGCGCTTCGGTACGAACTTCGAGAAGTTGTTCGCGCCGCCCCAGGTCCAGGTCTGGTTGGCCTTGGTGTACCACCAGTTGCCGTTGCTCTGGTACCAGCCCGAGTCTTCCTTCCACTTGCCGGCCTGCATCACCTGCGAGACGAAGTTGGTGCAGTCGGCTTCCACCTTCTTGCCGTTCTTGTCCTTCACCTTGGTGATCCGGTACCCGGGGTTGAAGCCCATGGCCCACTTACGGGCATAGGTCACCATGCACGAGTAGCAGAGCCCCTTGGGGATGGTTCCGGCGAGGACCATGCCGGAGGACTTCGCCGCCGCGGTCGAGTACCCGGCCGTGGTGAAACCACTGCTCTCGGAGAACTCGCCGTCGACCTTCTCGCCGTCCCAGATCGGGTCGCTGCCGTCGCTGCTGGACTCGGCCGGCTCCTCGGTGGCCGGCTCGTCGGTGGTCGGCTCAGTGGTGCCGAAGTTGTAGTCGATCTCGCCGCCGGGTTCCGGGGCGGGCTCGCCCTCCGGCATGAGGCCGTCCAGCACCGGTTCGAACTCGCCCATCGGCTCGGTCAGCGGCGCCACCGCACCCAGGGCGACCAGGCGCTGGTCGGCCAGCGCCCAGGTGGTGCCGCTGCGCACGAAGACGAAGGCCCGGTCGGCGGAGTGCCCGTACGCGGTCTCGGCATCGTCGGAAGGCATCGCCAGCGACGTCTCCTCGCGGAGCCAGAGGTTGGCCTGGTTCCCGGAGATCTGCACCATGCCGGTGTCGGAGCTGACCGTGGAGACCTCGTAGTCGAGGTTGTCCATCAGCAGGGTGTCGCCCTCGTACTGCAGTTCCGCGGCGGAGACGACGGCCAGCGAGGCCTCGCTGTTCCACATCGGGATGCCGGCCGTGTTGTCGTAGTGGCCGGTGATCTCGTTGGCCCGGTTCTGCAGGAACTGTTTGGCGAGCGGCACCAGCTGGGCCTGCGCGGTGATCTCCGCGGCGGTCATGGTCCGTTCCGGCCGGTACCCGATCGCGTTGACCCCGTCGCCGACGCCGAACTGGTACGCGGTCACCGCGGAGAGCACTCCGGCGGAGTCCCGCGACCGGACGTACAGCGTCTGCACGCCGGTCGTGGCCGGCGTGACGTTGACGGTGGCCGTTCCGCTCGTGGTGGCGGTCACCACGGTGGTGGGCGGGTTGACGTTGAGGCCGTACAGGAACGCGGCGGCCTTGAGCCCGGTCGGCTGGGTGAAGGTGAACGAGCCGGCGACGCCGGCGTTGCCCGCCCAGTACTCCTCGCGGTACGCGGTGGACGAGACGCCCGGTCCGGTGGTCGGGTTGGCGTAGGTCACCTCGACGTACGGAACCTTCGCCAGCTCGCCGGAGTTCCGCGACCAGAACTGCTTGTACTGGGTGTAGTCGGTCTCGCTGGACGCGCGCAGGCCCATGGTCGGCGTGCTCACGTTGCCGGTGGCGGCGCGCTGGAAGAAGTTCGTCGCGTCACCGGAGACCCAGGAGTCGGCGCACGTGGTGCTGGTCGACGTGGACTCCTTGTACCGCCATGCGGGCTGGCTGTCCCACGAGGACGCGCTGGAGGGCGCGTCGGTGGTCCAGATCTCCCAGGGCCGGGGCTCGCAGGAGCTGGCGAACGGGCTGGCGAAGTTGACCTTCGCTGACTTGATCTTCTGACCACGCAGGGCGGTAGCGTCCCAGGTCACGAACGACCGGGCGATCAGGCTGCTGTCCCAGGCGCCCACGAAGATCGAGTCGGCGTCGACCCAGGCGGTCGGGTAACCCTTCATGACCGTCACGGTGCCGGTGGTGGTGAGCCGGGTGATCTGCGGGTCGATGACGACCGGGTAGACCGTCTTGGGGTCGTTCAGCCACTTGCGGTCCGGCTTGAGCCGGAGCGTCACGGCCGGCTCAGCGGACGAAGCGGAGGCGGACGCGTTCGCCACGTCGACGGCGACCTGCCGGGTCGGCGGGCGGTTCTTCGCGGAGTCCCACATGAGCGGGGTCGGCATGAAGGCCGAGCGGTCGCCGTCGGCGCCGCGGACCCGGACCCGGCCGTGCTTGTCCTCGCTGGCCGAGTCGACGCCCCGGCCGGTCAGCGGCAGGGCGATCTCGGTGATCCGCTTGGCCGCGGCGGCGGACTTCAGCACGGTGAACTGCTCGAACCCGGTCGGCGTGGCCTGCACGACGAGGTCGACGCCGGGCCGGACCTCCGGGTACGTGGCCTTGCTGCCCTCGAGCCGGGGCTCCGGCAGCTTTCCCTGCCAGCCCATCGTCACCTTGTCCACGCCGCCGCCGAGCGAGGCGAGGTCGGTGGAGCCGGTGGTACGGGCGCCGGATAGCCGCAGGCTGTCCGGGTGTTCCGCGGGTGCCACCGATCCGTCGGCGTGCCGCCGCAGGGTCAGGTCGATCGGGACCCATGTTCCGTTGCGCTGGAAGCGCACCATGCCCGACGAGATGACGCCGACGACGTCACCGCCGGGTGTGGCGAAGTATTCCGATGTCTCGGTGGTCGCGTCGTCGAGCCGGACGCGTTCGCCGGTCTGCTTGGCGGAGGCGAGCGCGGAGGCCAGATCCTCGTTCCCGGCGCGGAAGATGATCGGCGGCACCATCGCCGGCGCCTGTGCCGCTGAGGGCACCGCGCCGACCGTGACGCCTACCGCTAAACCGACTGCTGCCGACAAACCGCCCCTCACGCGCCTGTTCCAGGCACGCGAAAGGGCCATCCCCGTGTGGTGATTCATCGATCCCCTTCTCATTGATCCGGAAGGTGACCGTACACAGTGAACACACAGCAAAGATCATCTCTTCAGCCACTTGACTATCGATGACAATCTATGCGAAGCGCGTGCGTTCAGGCAGCGCTGGAGCGCCCCGACGGCAGGGCGTGCCGGCTGCGCACCGCCCGGTGGGCCGCGCGCCGCAGAGCCGGGCGGGACTCGTCCGGCGGGCGGGAATCCGGCAGCTGCGGGCCGGCCCAGGCCGGCAGCGAACCCGGCACGTTGAGCGAGCGGTCCGGCGGCACCCACAACGGTTGCGGCGTCGTCGGCGACCCCCACCAGCGCACTGTCCCGTAACCACGGACCAGCGGTGGCTGCAACGCCGGCCAGTGTGCTTCCGGTGGGATGGCGAGCCGCCAGGCCTCGGCCGGGAGCAGGGCCAGCCCGGACTGTGGTGGCGAGGCCAGCGACGTGCCGGCCGGTACCGAGGAACCGGCCGGGGCGGCGACCTGCGCGGTCGCGGCGGGTGTGGACGCGAGCACCACGGCGGAGCCGACGGTGATGATGCCGGCGAGCAGGGCGGCCGGTTCCCAGCCGGGGCGCACGGTGTCGCCGAGCAGGGTCAGCGCGATCACCGAGGGGCCGACGACCTCACCGGTCCAGTGCACGGCGGTGACCCGGCCGACGTCGCCTTTCTGGAGCGCGTTCGCGTACAGGATCATGCCGTTGATCGGGAAGATCAGCAGGGCCCAGACCAGGGGTTCGGTGGCGATCGCGACGACCGCCGTGCCGAAGGTGTCCATCGAGCCGGGCGGGAGGGTCAGTGCCCGGCCGGTGAGGGCGGCGCCGCCGAGGGAGAGGCCGCCGACCCCGGCGATCAGGCCGGGGATGCCGATGCGGGTCGCGGCCCAGCCGAGGAGGACGATGCCGGCGGCGGCGCAGCAGAACGAGATCCGCACCGTCCAGGTCGGCACCATCTCGTGCTGCGAGCCGGCCGACATGGCGAGGGTGGTCAGGGCGGCGCCGGTGCAGATGATCGCGAGCACGTCGACCTGGCGCAGCTTGGACTGCAGGAACATCCAGGCCAGCACGGCGGTGACGGCGAGCGAGCCGGCCAGCACCGACTCGACGACGTAGACCGCGAGGTGCTGCAGGGCGAACATCGCCGCGATCCAGGCGGAGATGTCCAGGGCGATGCCGACCAGGTAGAGCGGATGTCCGAGAGTGCTCACCGTGTTGTGACTGCGCTGCGCACCGACGGCCTGCAGGATCGATCCCACCGCGTAACTCAGAGCGCCGTAAAGTGCCAGCCCGAGCGACATCCAGTGCGCGGTGGTCATGTGGTCACCGCCCTTGATCACGCTGCGTTGATCGACATATCACACAATGATGATATGCCGATCCGCCGATCTCGCGCGACCCTCGCCGTCCAGCGAAAAGGCCGGCGAAAGACCCTAGGCCGCCAGCGCAGGCGTGAAGTACCGCACCACCTCCGCCATCCGCGACAAATCCCCTGGTCCGCAGCGATGATCGGCCGGCAGCGTGAGCATCCGGTCGGCCAGGTCCGCCGCCTCGTGGTCACCGCTCCAGAGCCGGTTGCGGTCCTGCCGCCAGTGCACCGGCGCGTAGATCCGATTGCCTGCCAGATGCGCCTGCAGCGCATCACGCGCCTGGATCGATGCGCACTCCAGCTGCAAGCGGAACGGGCCGTCTCCCACGATCTTCATTCCCTGGGTACGCGTGAAGAGCAGCCCCGCCAGCTCCCGGGCGTTACGCGCACTGACCTCCCGCAGACCCGCCACGTCGAGCAGCGGTAACGCCGCCCGGGTGAACGCGCAGGCCGGCCCGGAACTGCCCCGCAGATCGTGCTCGCCCTGCTGCTGCAACGCCCGGAAATGCTCCTTGTCGATCGGCCGCCCCTCCAGCCAGGCCGCCTTGATCAGCATGGCCGCGAGCTTGAGGTGCGAGCCGCTGCTCTCCGGCCCGCTCGGCCGCGGCAGCGAGAGTCCCTGCGGCGACCAGAGCAGCCCGCCGTCGGGCAGCGGCAGCGTCTTGCGCAGCGAGGCGACCGCGTACGCCGCTTCGCTGTTCTCCGCCCAGTCGCTGAACGGGTCGTGCGAGTGGTCCTCGATCACCGGGATGCGGGGGTGTGCCCGGATCCACGCGCCCCACGACCCGCCGTTCTCCCGGCCGAACAGGTTCTGGGCGAGCACCACGTCACCGTCGGCGACCCGCAGCGTCTCCCAGCGCGGTCCCCGCCCGTCCGGCAGGTGCCGGTACCAGGTGATCGGCATCCGTTCGGAGAGCGCCTCGGCGACACCCATGCAGAAGTACGACGGCACGTGCAGCCGGCCGGCCGGTGCGAGCAGGCGCAGCACTTCGCTGAGCGCGCCGCATCCGGTGGCGAACAGCGAGCGCTGCGCCGGCAGCCACGCGGGCGGGCCGCCCTGCTCGGCACTGAGCAGGACGGCCGGGTCCCAGTGGAATTCCGATCCGATCTCAAGCGACACGGGATACGTCCTGAACTGCTGGCTTCTGGTCCATCACGATTCTCTGATCGAGGCTGGCGGCAGGGGTCTGCTGCCGGGCGATGTTGAGGGTGTCGACGTGCACCGGCGGCTCTCCGCGCTGGAGCGTCACCGCGGTCTCCCAGAGGATCTTGAGGTCGAGGGCCGGCGACCAGTTGTCGACGTACCAGCGGTCCAGGATGAACCGCTGCGGCCAGTCGATGTCGTCGCGGCCGTTGACCTGGGCCCAGCCGGTGATGCCGGGCTTGACCTCGAGGCGGCGGGCGTCCTCGGCGGAGTAGTTCGCGACCTGCGGCAGCACGTCGGGGCGCGGGCCGACCATGTTCATGTGACCGAGCACCACGTTGATCAGCTGGGGCAGCTCGTCGAGGCTGGTCCGGCGCAGGAACCCGCCGCACCGGGTGATCCGGGGGTCGTTCTCGACCAGGCCGAACGGGTCGTCGATGCCGAGCTGGGCGCTGAGCGCGACCGAGTCGTGCACCATCGAGCGGAACTTGAGCATCCGGAACGGGGTGCCGTTCACGCCGGCCCGGTCCTGGACGAACAGGACTCCCCGGCCGTCGGCGATCCGGATCCACGCCGCGATCGTGAGGATCACCGGGGTGAGCAGGAGCAGCATGACGGCGGCGACCAGGCGTTGCAGGCCGTTCCAGAAAAGGCGTACGACGGGGTCCACGATTACCTCCGCAGAGATTTCAGGTTCACAGCGACTCGACGTTGGGTCCGGTGAGGCGATGGCGGGTGTCCAGCACGTAGGCGGCGTGCTGGACGACGAGGTCCAGGTCGAAGTCGTCGTGGTCGGCCAGCAGGATCACCGCGTCGGCGGCGGCGATCTGCTCGGGCGTCAGCGCGACCCGGGCGACCCGGCTGTCGACGTGGGCGTCCTCGACGACGTGCGGGTCGGCGGCGCGTACCTCGGCGCCCATGCCGAGCAGCAGCGCGGCGACCCGCCGCGCGGGTGACTCACGCGCGTCGCCGCTGTTCTTCTTGTACGCGAGACCGAGCAGCAGGATCGTCGAGCCGTTGACCGCCTTGCGCCGGGTGTTCAGGGCGGCGACCAGCCGGCGCGAGACGTAATCCGGCATGTGGTTGTTGATGTCGTTGGCCAGCTCGACGAACCGGAAGCTCTGCCCGAGGGTCCGCTGCACCCGCCAGGACAGGTACGACGGGTCGATCGGCAGGCAGTGCCCGCCGACGCCGGGGCCGGGCACGAACCGCATGTATCCGAACGGCTTCGAGCTGGCCGCGTCGATCGCCTCCCAGACGTCGATGCCGAGTTCGTTGGCGTACACCGCGAGCTCGTTGACCAGCGCGATGTTGACGTGCCGGAACGTGTTCTCGAGCAGTTTGGCGAGCTCGGCGACCTTGGTGTCGGCGACCGGGACGGTCGTGTCGACGACCGAGGCGTAGAAGGCCTGCACGTGTTCCAGTGAGGCCGGGTTGATGCCGGAGACGACCTTCGGCGTGGTGGTGAGGTTCCACTCGCGGTTGCCCGGGTCGATGCGCTCGGGGCTGTAACCCAGGTGGAAGTCGACGCCGGCGATCAGGCCGGAGCCCTCCTCCAGCAGCGGCGCGACCAGCTCGGTGGTGGTGCCCGGGTAGGTGGTCGACTCCAGGGCGACGGTCGCGCCGGGGCGCAGGTACCGCGCCAGGGTGCGGGCGGACTCCTCGATGAAACGCAGGTCGGGAGTGCCCTCGCGCAGCGGCGTCGGCACCGCGATCACCGCGACGTCGAACCCGCCGCAGGAGCGCGGGTCGGACGACGGGGTGAACTTGCCGGTGGCGAGGATGTCGCGCAGGTCGTCGGAGGAGACGTCGTCGACGTAGGACTCACCGGCGGCGAGCCGTTTGATCCGGTCGTCGTCGACGTCGAAGCCGACGACTGTGTGGCCGACCTGGGCGGCGCGGACCGCGAGCGGCAGTCCGACGTACCCCTGGCCGGCGATGACGACCCGCATGGGTGTTATCTCCTTCATCTGCGATGTCTTCTTCGGGGCCGCCTTCTTCTGCGGCGGGCAGACCGCCCGCGAACGGGCGGTCTTCGATCGTTTGATCACGAGCGCGGTACCTTCACGAGCGCCTGGCCGGCGGTACGGATGCGGCTTCCGGCTGCCTGGGCTTGCTGCGCGGCGCAGGGCGGTGCCATGAGCCCGCCGCCGCGGTGGTCGCGGTCGGCGACGTCTGGAGTACGGCCGGGAGCGCCGGACTCTCGGAGAGCCAGTGCAGGACAGCGATCAGGTCGGCCCGGGGCGCCGCCGGGTCGAGCAGCGACAGCACCGCGCCGTCGAGCGGGGGAACCGGGGCCTGCGAGATGAGCGGGTGGTTGGGCCGGTGGTCGGGCTCGTTCGGCCCGAGCAGCACCTCGGCGATCTTCTCGCCCGGGCGCAGTCCGGTGTAGACGATCTGGATGTGCTGGTCGGCGGCGTCGGCGATGCGTTTGGCGACGTCCGCGATCCGGACCGGCTCACCCATGTCGAGGACCATCACCTCGGCGTCGCTGTCCAGGGCGCCGGCCTGGATGACCAGGCGGACCGCTTCCTGCACGGTCATGAAGTACCGGTTCACGTCGGGGTGGGTGACGGTGATCGGGCCGCCCGCCTCGACCTGCGCGGCGAACGCGGTGAGCACCGAGCCGCGGCTGCCGAGCACGTTGCCGAACCGGACGCTGCAGTAGGTGCCGGTGGTCGACGCGTCGGCCGCGGCGGTGAGCCGTTCGGTGATCCGCTTGGAGTACCCGAGGACGCTGCACGGGTCGGCGGCCTTGTCGGTGGAGATGTTGACCAGCCGGTCGACCTTGTGCCGCAGCGCGGTCTGCAGGATCTGGTACGTGCCGATGATGTTGGTCTTGAGCGCCTCGGAGGGGTGCATCTCCAGCAGCGGCAGGTGTTTGAGGGCGGCGGCGTGGAAGACCACGTGCGGCTTGTGCTCGGCGAAGACCTCGTCGAGGCGCTGCTGGTCGCGGATGTCGGCGACGACCAGGTTACGGTCGTCGAGCATGCCGCGGCCGTCGATGGAGAGCTGCACGGCGTGCAGGCCGGACTCGTCGCGGTCCAGCATCACCAGCTTGGCCGGGTTGAACCGGGCCAGCTGGCGGCACAGCTCGGAGCCGATCGAGCCGCCGGCGCCGGTGACCAGCACCCGCCGGCCCTCCAGGTATCCGGCGACGGCGGCGAGGTCGATGCCGATCTCGCGGCGCCCGAGCAGGTCCTCATGGCTGACCGGGCGGATGTCCTCGACCCGGACGGTACGGCCGAACAGCTCGACGACCGGCGGCACCACCTTGAGGTCGACGTTGAGCGGCTGGGCCAGGTCGGTGAGCGCGCGGATCAGGTCGGCACTGGCGCTGGGGATCGCGATGACCACTGCCTCGGCGTCGAAGCGGCGGACCACCTCGGCCATCGCGTTCCGGTTGCCGGCCACCGGCACGCCCATGATCCGGAAGGTGCGCTTGGCGGGGTCGTCGTCGAGCAGGGCGACCGGGACGTACGGGCTGCGGGGGCTGCGCAGCATGGCCCGGATGACCTGGGTGGCGCCCTCGCCGGCGCCCATCACGACGACCCGGATGCCGTGCTCGGGTGAGGGCCGCAGCCGGTTGTCGCGCAGCAGCCGCGTCGTGTATCGCACGCCGGCCGCGAGGACCAGGGCGAACAGGCCGGCCGCGATGATCGCCGAGCGGGGTACCAGCCGGCCGAGCAGGGTGTCGAGCAGGAACAGCACCGGTGTCACCACCGCGGCGGTCTTCACCAGCGCGGCGATCTCCTCGAAGCAGCCGTACGCCCAGCGTCCGGTGTAGAGGCCGAAGTGGATGCCGGCCAGGGTGTGCACGATCGCGGCGACGCCGGAGAGCAGGATGACGCCGCGGAAGTCGGTCTCACCGACGTGACCGTCGTGCCGCAGCAGCGTGGCGATCAGCAGCGCGGTGGCGAGGGCCAGTGCGTCGGTGCCGGCCCGGGCGGCCCGGCCGGGTAACACGGAAGCGAACCAGGGCGCCGGATCCAGTCTCCGGCCGCGCCACTCGCCGGCTGAGACGCCGGCCTCGCTATCGCCGGTCGCTGATCGCCGTACCTGCATGGAATCCCCCTCGTACGATGCCGGCGTTACCGGCCGCGGACCATCAGCTCGACAAGACCCGTTTTTCCGCGCGACAAGAAATGCGAGCGGCGGAATGCATTTCCGGACGCCGGAAATGCTTCACGACCCACTCGCCTCGGATGACCCTTTCAACCTTTCGCAAAATTAGAGTTGCAGCCAGGAAGGGCCGATTACAGTAGCAATTGTCATGGCCTACGTGAGGATCACTCACGTTCCCCGTTTCAGCGAGAACGCGCCCTTGATCGGCGTTTCGATCAGAGCCGTTCGGGGCATCGGATCGGCCATTCGGACGATGATGTCATGCTGACAGTGAGAAGCTCTCGCTTTATGCATGACATCTGTGACTTACGCGGAGACCACTTCTTCCGGCAGCGTCTTTTGGCGCGGGTGTCGCAAGCGTTCTGTCGTCAATGCGACCGGGGGTCACGAAAGATGAGGGTGCTCCACGTCATCAGCACGCCGGGGCCGGGCGGGGCCGGTCACCAGCTGCGGTTGCTGGTGCGCAGGCTGCCTCACGACAACGAGGTCGTCATGCTGGCGCCGGCCGCTTCACGCGTACCGGGAAAGCTTGAAGATCGGCCAGGCACGGAGCCGGCGGCGGATGGCATCGCCGACGCGCTTCGCGCGGAAGGCGCGAGAGTGCATCGGCTGACCGCGACGTGCGATCGCGATCCCGGGGCGATCGCGCGGCTGCGGCGGCTGATGCTCGACGGGCGCTACGACGTGGTGCACACCCACCTGTACCGGGCGTCGGTGCAGGGGCGGATCGCGGCGCGGCTGGCCGGGGTGCCGCACGTGGTGACCACCGAGCATCACCTGGGCGCCGAGGTCCTCGAAGGGCGGCGGGTCTCGCCCGGGGTGCGCGCCCTCTACCTGGCCGGGGAGCGGCTCGGGCAGGTCACCATCGCGGCGTCACCGGCGATCGCCGGGCGGCTGCGCGACTGGGGTGTGCCGGACGAGCGGATCGCGATGATCCCCAAGGCGATCGACCCCACGGAGTTCCGGTTCGACCGGCGGACGCGGGCGATCACCCGGGCCCGCCTCGGTGTCGAACCCGGTGTCCCGCTGGTCGGCGGTGTCGGCCGGCTCGAACCGGACAAGCGGTTCGACCTGCTGATCCGGGCGATCGCCGAGGTGCCGGACGCGTGCCTGCTGCTGGTCGGCGACGGGCCGGCCCGGGCCTCGCTGGAGCGGCTCGCAGTGATCGAGGGGGTCGCCGACCGGGTGTTGTTCGCCGGGGCGGTCGTGCACACCCGGGAGATGCTCTGCGCCATGGACGTGTTCGCCTCGCCGGACTCGCGGACGTTCGGGCTGGCCATCCTGGAGGCGATCGCGTCCGGGCTGCCGGCGGTCTACGCGGCCTGCCCGCCGCTGGAGGAGCGGATCACGGCGCGGGCGGCGGTGCACGGCACCCATCGGCTCTCGCCACGGGATCGGGAGTCGCTGCCGCGGGCGCTGCGCGCCGAGCTGTTGTGCCTGGACGAGCGCGGCGGCGCGCGGTTGCCGGGACGGTCGGTGAGTTCGCGGTACGACGCGGATCACCTGGCCGCGGCGGTCGGGCGGCTCTACGAACGGATCGCGGACCGGCCTCGCCGGCGGCAGGTCATCGCACCGTTACTGGCGTACCGCGGGCGGGCTCGGCGCTTTCCACTGCCCGGCGGAAAGGTGCGAAACGCATGAGCCGCTGGAACAGCAGATAACCGAGG
This sequence comes from Actinoplanes lutulentus, assembly GCF_003259845.1. Lineage (GTDB taxonomy): Bacteria > Actinomycetota > Actinomycetes > Mycobacteriales > Micromonosporaceae > Actinoplanes > Actinoplanes lutulentus. Next base: position 55,412 of record NZ_QLMJ01000002.1, on the reverse strand, counting down.
TAGGCCCCCAGCGTGTTCGACATCAGGTCGTTCACGTCGGCCCACCTGCTGCCGTGCAGGGTCAGCAGCAGCAATCCCTGGGTGACCTCGATGGCGGCGCTGAGCGCGAACCCGGTCAGCACCACCCGGCGCTGGTCACGGACACCGAAGACGGTGTGCAGGATCGCGGCGAGCGGCAGCGTCATCACCGTGTTGAGCACGAAGTCCATCGGGCGCATCTCGAGGATCGGCACCAGGATGAACCGGTAGAGCTGCGCGTCGCCGGCGCCGGGACCCCAGGCCAAATGCATCGGCAGCATGGTCGCGCCGAGCACCGCGCAGGCGTAGAAGACGGCGAACCAGGTGGCGGCGAGTCTGGGAACGGTCAGGGTGCCGCCGCGGCGCAGCAGCACCCACGACACGACCATCAGTGTGGCGCCCAAGGGCAGCAGCACGGGCAGGGCCGGGATGTCGAGATGGGTTGCCATCGGCTCCCACGCTACGCCGCAGCGCTGTGAGGGCCCTGGTAGATCAGCGGAGCCAGCCTTCTTTGCGGGCGATCCGGATCGCGTCGAGACGGTTGCGGGCGCCGGTCTTGGAGATGATCGCGGACAGGTAGTTGCGCACGGTGCCGCCGGACAGGTAGAGCCGGCCGGCGATCTCCTTGACCGACTCGCCCTCCGCCGCGAGGCCGAGGACTTCCAGCTCCCGGGTGCTCAGGCCGCGGTCGGTGTTGAGGGAGGCGGCCTGCAGCATCGGCGAGACCACCCGTTCGCCGCGGGCCAGACGGCGTACCGCGTCCGCGAGGGTGGTCGGTGAGGAGTCCTTGATCAGGAAGTTCAGCCCGCCGTTCCACCTGCGGGGTGGGAGCATGCCGCGTTTGGAGGGGTCGCAGAGCAGCAGCATGGAACAGGACGGGATCGCGGTGTGCAGCTCGACGGCGATCGGCAGCACCTGGCTCACCATGTACTCCGTGTCGATCACCACGACGCCCGGCCAGAGCTGGGCGGCGCGCTGCGCCAGGTCGCTGCCGATGGGCAGGGTGTCGACATAGTGCATGTCCGGTTCGGTCTCGAGGAACGTCCGCACCGGGACACCGAAGTATCCCTCGTCTCTGACAACGACGACCCGGATCATCACACCACCCTCGTCGATCGACGCCGGCATGAAGCCTGGGCGTCGGCATGGCAGGAACGCTGGATGCACTTACCTTTCTATCGCCCCGTGTCCATTCGGCTAACCCCGGGGCGACAGATCTTTTATTGATCTCGATGAACGCGAGTTGTGCCAGGTCATGACAGATCCGTGCCACCGGCGTGGGCCGCTGGACACCTACTTAACGTAACGGTCGGAGGCACTCTTCGCACATAGCCATAGCCGATCGACTGACTGAGGTTTACCGGATCTACGAAATCAGTGCAGGAAATCCGTGGGATATCGATCAGTTACACTGGAGAAATCAGGGACGAGTCCTGACTTTTCCGGACTAATCGGGCATGAAAGTGATCAGAATTCGTCATTGTGATCACCTGAAAGGGACAATGGATCCGGGTCCGCAATCATTCCGTTATTTGATCAATTCATGAGCGGCGGCGACCGAAAAGGATTACCACTCTCCCGGACCGCTTCGGCGGTACCCCGAACGTGCGCTTGGTGCGCCCGGAAGCGCGACCCGGCGCCGGAGGTGGCGGCGGGTCGCGCCGGGGCATGGACGTCAGGCGCCTCGGGCTGACGGTGCCTTTGCGGTTACGCGTATCGAATGGTGGGCGCGACTGAGGAACGCAGCGCGCCCACCATCGGGGTCAGCGCAGGTCGGACTGGTCGCGGGCGATGCGGACGAGTTCGATGAGGCCGCCGGCGTATTCCTGGGATTCGGCGTGGGCCTCGTCGAACGGGGGTTGGAAGCCGACGCCTTCCCACTGCTGGGTGGAGTCGTTCCAGCGGTCGTTGCCGACTTCGAAGTTCCAGGCGGTGATACCGAGGTCGTAGTACAGGTGGTCGGCGGAGTTGCCGGCCGCGGAGTAGAGGACGTCGGCGACCGGGCCGGTGTAGGCCGGCCAGGTGACCGTGCCGCGTTCGGCGGCGATGGCGCCGACGATGCGTTTCGCGCTGCTCAGGAAGAACGCGGCTTCGTCGATCGACGGGCGGGGCAGGGTGATCCGGCCGGGGACCTTGTAGGCGCCGGGCGACCACATGAAATAGCCGCCGTAGCTGTGCACGTTCAGTGAGAACTTGATGTTCTTGTGCTTCGAGGCGAGGGCCACGACGTTGCGGCTTTCCGCTTCGGACAGTTCGGCGGTGCCGGCGTAGGTGCCGGAGAGGCAGTTCGCGCTGGCGCCGACATAGCCGTCGAAATATGAGCCGACGGCGTAGTTGCGGTTCACGTCGACGCCCCACGAGTTGCGGTACCGGGGGTCACGCTGGGCGCCCGCACAGTGGTTGACCAGGTTCTTCCTCTGGAAGTTGAAGTCGTTGAACGAGTAGTTGGCGCCGTCCGGATTGACCGTCGGGATGATGAAGACATCTGTCGAATCGACGAGTTCCTTCGTCGCCGGGTCGGTCGCGTAATTGGCCAGGAGCCGTTCCGCGAATTCGAGCGTGACGAGCGGGGTCGCCCATTCCCGCGCGTGTTCCTGCGAATAGGCGAGCACGCCGGGCTTCGTGCCGTTGCGCACCTTGCCGATCCGCAGCGCCTGCACGGTCTGCGGTTTCTGCGACACCTCGGTGCCGGCCAGCCCGTCGTCGAGCCGCGCCGGACCGGCCACCGGCATGATCAGACCGGCCGAGCCGTCCTCGACGAACGCGGTGAACCGCTTCGGGAACCTCGCCGTGATCAGCGCGGCCACATCGCCGGTCGAGCTGATCACTTCGCCGCCGGCTCCGGTGCCGAGCTTCACGGTCAAAACCCGATCACGGTACGCGGCGGAGAGCGGGCTGTTCGCCTTTCCCGGATCGATCGTGCGCACCTGGACGCCGTTGAAGCCCTGGTCGCCGAACTTGACCGACTCCACGACGATCGCCGCTGCCGCCGGGTCACCGAGGTAGGCGGCGGCGGTGCGCCGGTATCCCTGGGTCTTGTTCGGCAGGTTGAGCACGTCGACCAGCTTCGGATACTGCCTGGCCAGGCGCTTGATCCGGGCGGTGATGTCGGTCGGCGTCATGTAGGCGTCGACGAAGTCCTTCTGGTAGCCGGCCGGATTCGGCGGCGGGGTGGAGCCGGGCCAGGTCGCCGGGGTGATCGTCCGGGAAACCCCGCCGAGGCTGGAGGTGGCGGTGACGCTGACCGGTTTGGCGGGCAGGGGTTGCGGCAGGGCGTAGTGGTACTGGTATTCGTCCGCGTCCTCGAACCTGACCAGCGGGTACGTGCCGGTGGTGCCGTCCGCGGTCGTCCACCGCACGGTGATCTCGACATCCGGGTCGTCGGTGGCGGTGGTGGCTACCTGGGTCTGCAGGAATGTGCGGCCGTTGCTGGTCCACCAGTAGGCCTGCAGGAACTGCAGGGTGTCCGCCTGCTGGGTGGTGATCAGGTTGCGGGCGGCGTTCGTGGTTTCGCCGTGGATCAGTTGGACGGGCTTGGCGTTGAGCGTGAGCAGCTCGGCGAGTTGCTGGTCGTCCACGACGATGTCGGCGAAGATTTTGTCCGGCGTGGTTCGTGGCCGGGCGGCGATGTCGGCGCCGCTGGTCAGGAGGCGCTCGAAGGCGGCCTCGTCGGGCAGCTGGAATCGGATGAGGGCGTGCTCGCCTTCTCCGAGCGTGATCGTCTCGGGTGTTTGGGATTCTTGGGTTTCTTGGGCTTTTTGCGCTGCTTGGGCGGTCCCGGGTTGGACCGTCAGCAACGTCGTGGTCAGCAGTGCGGCGGACAGGATTGCCGGCCAGCGCATCGAACCTCCTGCGGCGTCGAAGGATGTCACCCTCCACCGCAATCCAAAGATTCGAATATGTCAATCAGTTGGAATCACTGCTGACAGGGCCGGGTCCGGCGTTGTAGGCTCCCGGCGATGAATACCTCCTGGTACGAAACGGGGGTCTCGTTCGCCGAAGGTGAGTGCTGATGCGCTCCCGCTCCGCGATCGAGAACCGTCTTCAATCCTGGCGTCGCGTGCGCGAGTTCGCCGTGCCGCCCTCGATGATCGAGTCCGCCACCGCTCGCCGCCTGGCCGGCGACTGGGCCGGGGCGTGCGTGGCCGCGCGATTCGACGTCGATTTCTCTGTTCAGGCCGTGGCCGGCTCGCACGGCTGTGAGGTCGCCGGGCTCTTGCGGGAGGACCTGCGGGTTCTCGCGCCGGATCTGCTGCGCTGGCATCTGCCACGGGTAGGGCCGGAGGGTTTGCTCCGGCCGGGGCTGACGTTGTCGCTCGCCCGATATGGCGGGCTGCACCTGGTCGCCCGCACCGATCCGGCCTGGGCAGACGCGGGCCAGCGGGTGAGTCTGGCGCTGTGGGAGCGGGGCGGTCCGGGGGTGACGGGGCATCCGCACTCACGGCCGGACCGGCGGTTCCGGTTGGACCTGCATCGCTGTTTGTGGGATGCGGAGCAGGCGGGGTCGCTCCGGGAGCGTGCGGGGCCTTCTCCCGCGGGGCCTTCTCCCGCGGGGTCTTCTCTCGCGGGGCCTGATGTCGCGGGGCTTGATGTCGCAGGGGTGGATCTCGCTGCGATGGGGTTCGCTGTGCATCGGTGGGGTGACGAGGCCGCGATCCTGTTGGCGGCTGACGGTTTGCCGGAGGGGCCGGTTGCCGTGCGGCTCGGGGCCGGGCGATGGCTACACCTCGGCCCGGGTGGAGCTGTGACCTGTACGGGTGACGGTGGCCGGTTGCCGGTGCTGCCGGACGCGTCTACGTGGGTGCCGCCTGATCTGTTGCTGCTTCGAGCAGGCCTGATCGAGCCGAGCCGGCTGCATCCGCTCGTGGCGGCAGCACTTGCTCCGCCGGAGTTGCCGGCCTCCGCGGAGTTGGCGGTTGACTCGGGTCCGCCGGTCTCCATGGGCTCGGCCGGTTTCGTCGAATCGCCGGAGGGCTGGCCGGGCCTGGCGGGCTCGGCTGGCCCGGCTGGCCCGGCCGGTGTGACTGGCTCGGCTGGCTTGGTTGGGGAGCGGTTTGTGGATTGTGGCGGTGTTCGGCATCGGATCGGGCTGGTTGACGGGGTGCTTGCTCCGCTCGATCACGATCCGGCCGAGCTGCGCCGTGAGCAGCTCCTGATCGCTCTCGGCGGCACGCCGATGCCGTGCCTGCGGGCCGTCGACGCGACGATCCGGCATCCGGAGGACCTGGTCGACGTCCGGGCGCGGCTGGACCATGGTGACTACGCCGGGGCGCTCGACACCCTGGAGGCCCTGCTCGGTCCCGGCGCGCTGCTCCGCGAAGGCGCCCTGCGGGACGAGCTGGAAGCGGCCGCGGATCAGCGGGTCATCCACGGGCTGTTCCGGGCCGGAATGGCCGGGCACTGTCCACCCCGCTCCCCCGAGGAAACCGAACGCCGCCGCAAGGTCCGGACCCGCCCACGCCTGTCCAGATCCCGCTGACTCCCGGCATCCGCACCGGCACCCCGCACTCCCGCGACGCCGCACCCCCTGCCCGCACTCCCGCGCCGCCGCACCCCTGCCCGCGACGCCACGCTCACTGCCCGCAACGCCGTGCTCTCTGCCCGCACTGCCGCGTCACCGCACGCTGCACCCTCTCGCCGTTGCACCCTCGCCGCTGCACCCCCGCGTCGCCAGACGCCACGCCACCACACCCCTGCTAGTGGTCACTGATCTGTGACGCACCGCGGGAGCGCCGGAGACATGTTCTCTTTCGCTCCACACCCGCTGCGGGTGTAGCCACGCCCACAGCGGGTGTGGGCCACTCGCACAACTCATCAGGTTCTTCCGCTACTTCGACCAACCAAAGGTGATCTGAATTGACTCTTGCTCCCGCTTCGCCCGGCACCCTCGACATTGCTGCTGAGCTGCTGACTCTGCTCGGTGACACCGCTACCGAGGCACGGCCCGACGTCCAGCTTGAAGCTCTCACTCTCGCGGTCAGCGCCGACCTTCCGGTGCTGCTCTGGGGTGAACCCGGCATCGGCAAGACCGCGGCGCTCACCCACCTCGCGGACTCGCTCGGGCTGCCCCTGACCACGGTGATCGCGAGTGTGCACGAACCGTCCGACTTCGCCGGGCTGCCGGTCGTCGGTGACGATCCGGCGGTCCAGGGTGTGCCGATGGCGCCGCCGGACTGGGCGGTGCGCCTCGCGCGTACCGGAAAGGGGTTGCTCTTTCTTGATGAGCTCTCGACCGCTCCCCCGGCGGTGCAGGCCGCGCTGCTGCGGGTGGTGCTGGAACGGCAGGTGGGCGCGCTGCGGTTGCCGCCGGGTATCCGGATCGTGGCGGCTGCCAATCCGCGCGGGTCGGCGGCTGATGGATGGGAGCTGAGCGCGCCGCTGGCGAACCGGTTCGTCCACCTGCAGTGGGCGTATGACCACGATGTCGTGGTGCGCGGTCTCGGCGGAACGTGGCCTCGGGCTGGTCTGCCGAGCCTCGACGCCGGCCGGCTGCCGGAGGCGGTGGCGCTCGCCCGGCGGGCGGTGTGCGGGCTTCTCGGCGCCCGGCCCAAGCTGGTGCACCAGCTGCCGAACACCGAGACCCGGCGCGGCGGACCCTGGCCGTCGCCGCGCAGCTGGGAGATGGCGCTGCGGCTGCTGGCTTTCGCCACCGCCGCCGGCGCCTCTCGCGAGGCGTTGTCCATGGTGGTACGCGGGGCGGTCGGCGACGGGCCCGGCCTGGAACTGCTGGCCGCGCTGGACCGGCTGGACCTGCCGGATCCGGAGGATCTGCTGGCCGACCCGGCGAACGCGGTGTTGCCGGACCGTGGCGACCTGCGCCAGGCGACGCTCGACGCGGTGGTCGAGGCCGTCCGGAACAGGCTGGAGCGCTCCCGCTGGGACGCCGCCTGGGATGTGCTGGTCCGAGCGGTGGACACCGGTGCCCCTGATCTCGTGGTCGTACCCGCGACCACCCTGGCCAGGCTGCGCCACAACGACTGGCCGATCCCACCGGCGATCGACCGCCTCACCAGCGCGGTGACCCTCTCCGACCGCGCCGAGACCGCCCGCGCCGAGCAAGCCGCCATCCGCCCCGGAGCCGTGGCCGCCCGATGACGGAGACCCACACACCAAGCCGCCCGAGCAGTGCACCGCCCGCCCCCAGCCAGCTGGCGGCGGATCCCGCCCACCCCACAGGCCGCACGGCGACAGCGCGCCCGGCGGCGGGGCATCCCGCGGCCGTGGAGCACGAGGTCGACTGGGAGAAGCTGTTTGCCGCTCGGCTCTTGGCGACTCGGGCCCGGCCTTATCTCGCCACCGCGCTGTTCGCGCTTCATCCCGTCGAGTCGCGGGATGTGCCGACGATGGCTGTGGACCGGCACTGGCGGTGTTATGTGTCGGCGGCGTTCGTGGAGCGCACGCCGCTCGCGGAGCTGGCGTCGGTCTGGGTGCACGAGGTGTCGCACCTGCTGCGGGACCACCACGGGCGCGGGGATCGGTACGCCGCGAAGAATGACGTGGACGGGCCCGGTGAACGGCTGCGGATGAACATCGCCGCGGACTGCGAGATCAACGACGATGCGTTCGGTGACGGGCTGCCCGTCCCGGCCGGTGCCGTCAATCCGAGCCGCCTCGGGATGGAATGCGGCCGGCTCATGGAGGAGTACCTGCGGGAGTTCCGGCTCGGCCCACGTACGCATCAGTGGGCGTGGCTGGACTGTGGCAGCGGCGCTGACGGCAGCGAACGGCCCTGGGACCTCGGCCCCGGTGGGGCGAACGCGCTTAGCAAGGAGGAGCGGGACCGGGTTCGGTTCCGGGTGGCCCAGGGGATCCAGGGGCGGCCCGGTGACGCGCCGGACGGCTGGAAGCGGTGGGCCGAGGAGGCGTTCCACCCGCCTCAGCCGTGGCGGCAGCTGCTCGGCGCGGCGGTGCGGTCGTCGGTGTCCGGGGCCGGCACGGGTGACGATTACGCGTACGCAAGACCTGCTCGCCGGTCGGCGAGCCTGCCCGGTGTGATCCTGCCGAGTCTGCTGCGACGCCCGCCCCGGGTCTGCGTGGTGATCGACACCTCGGGGTCGGTGAGCGACGCCGAGCTGGGCAGCGCACTCCTGGAGGTGGCCGCGATCGGGCGGGCCACCGGTGGACGGCGTGACGCGGTGTCGGTGATCTCCTGTGACGCGGCGGCGGGCATCGCGGTACCGCTGTGCCGGGCAGAGTCGATCCCGTTGATCGGCGGTGGCGGCACTGATCTGCGGGCCGGTTTCGGGCAGGCGCTGCGGAGCAACCCGCGACCGGACGTCGTCGTGGCGCTCACCGACGGCCAGACTCCCTGGCCGGAGCGGCAGCCGTCGTGCCGGACGGTGATCGGGCTCTTCCCGCGCCCGGTGAGGTACTCGGAGAACACCGGCTATGTGCGACAGCCACCGCCGAAGTGGGCTCGGGTGGTGCGAATCGGATGAGAGCTCACTCCGCGGCCACACGGTCGAGCCATTCGTTGATCAGGGCGTTGAACAGGGTGGGCTGCTCGAACTGGAGGTTGTGGCCGGCCACGTCGAGGACGGCGAACGTTGCTCTCGGGTAGTGCGGGAGCAACGCGAACTGGTCGCTGAAACCGACCGACGCGTCCTGCAGGCCGGTCAGGATCAGCGACGGGCGGGTGAACGGCGGGCCGCTCTCCGGGTCGGCGCTGAGCTCCCAGCGCTGCTCGATGCGGGCCAGGGTGGTTGTGTCGGCGATCTCCAGGCCGTCCCAGACGTCCTCGCGGAAGCGGCGCACGGTCTCCGCGGTCTGCACGACCGCCATCTCCGCGAACTCGGCGGCGAAGCGGGGATCGTCGCCGAGGTCGAGCGCCGGGTCGCGGCGCAGCACCTGGTGGGCGGGGCGGGCACGGTCCTCGCGCCGGACCACGCCGGTCGGGCAGATCATCGCGACGCCGCGGATCCGCTGCGGGATGTCGCGGGTCAGGGCGCGGGAGAGATAGCCACCGTACGACTCGCCGAGCAGCAGGAACGGCTCCTGGCCGATCTCGGCGTCGATGAAGCGGCGCACCTCGGCGAGCACGTCGTCGCTGCTCGCGATGCCTGGTGGAGCGGGTGTCGCGCCCATGCCGGGCAGGTCGGGGTAGAGCCGGCGATAACCGGGTCTGGCCTCGAAGATCGGCTCGAGGCAGCCGAGCATGAGCCGGTGGTCGGGTGTCCAGCCGTGCAGGGCGAGCACCGGGGTCCCGGCGCCCTTCTCGACGAAGCGCATGCCGGGGATGCTGCCACCGGCCTATGACAAAAATGTGATGAGCGCGGCGACCGACGGCAGCCGGGCGACGTCGTCCGAGGTCAGCGCGGGGTCGGCCGCCCGGATCAGGACGGCTTCGTCGAGGCCGGCCAGCACGTCGACGCCGGCCACCCGGGCGAAGGCGGTCAGGAACGAGCGGGCGGCCGAGGCCATCGGGTGTGCCGGATCGGCAGCGACCTGGCCCAGGATGACCGCGGTCAACGCCACGTCGACCTCCGGCGGGCCCTCGCTCGCGTTGTTCCAGTCGATGACGACCGGGCCGCGGGAGGTCAGCAGGACGTTCTCCGGGTGCAGGTCGCGGTGCAGGATCCGGTCGCCGGGGTGGCGGGCGGTGCGGGCCGGGAGCGTATGCAGGCGGTGGTGCAGGTCGGCCAGACAGGCGGCGCCTTCGGCCACGTCGATGCGGCCTGTCGTGAAGGCTTCGGTCATGGTGGTGCCGTCGAGGCGTTCCAGGATCAGGTCGGTGCCGCCTACCTCGTACACCTGGGGTATGGGGAAATCGAAGCGCGCGAGGTGCGCCATGATCTCGGCTTCCGGGGTGGTGTCCGTGCCGTCGCGATAGCGACGCAGGACGCGATGGTCGTCGAGGGCGAAGACGTCCGCCTGCCGTCCGGTTCCGATCAGAGGCAATCCGGTCACCTCCGCCACCATAGCGACGACCGTCGACAGGGAAACGGCGAAGGGCCGGGCGACTTCTCCGTCCGCCCGGCCCCGCCGCAAAACTCGAAACTCAGTGCAGGATGACCGGGGTCGCGGCGCCCTCGGACTCCAGGGACGCGGCCTGCCGCTTGCGGGGCAGGAAGAACGCCGGGATCAGCGTGAGCAGGGTGAGCACGAAACCCACCATGAAGGTCGTCGCGAACGAGTCCGCGGCGAACTGCAGGCCACGCTCCAGGACCGACGGGTCGGGGAACTGCTGGCCCACCGACGGGTCCTGTACGGCGGCGATCGCGAGACCGGCCTCGGAGACCGGCTCGCCGCTCACCGGGTTGGTGACGCCGGGGATGGCCGGCGACTGGTTGAGCTGGTTGGTCAGGATCACCGACATGATCGCGGTGCCGATCGAACCGGCGATCTGCTGAAGGATGTTCAGCAGGGTGGAACCGCGGGCCACCTCGTTGTTGGTGAGCGTCCGCAGCGCCGCCGTCATGATCGGCATCATGGTGCCGCCCATGCCGAGACCCATGACGAACAGCGAACCGCACAGCAGCAGGTACGACGTGTCCGTGCCGACCTGGGTGAACGCGAAGAAGCCGGCGGCGATCAGCAGCAGGGCGAACGGCACGGTACGCCCGACCGGCACCTTGTCGGCGAGCATGCCCGCGATCGGCATGGTGACCATGGCGCCGAGTCCCTGAGGCGCCATCAGCAGGCCGGCGTCGAGTGTCGACTCGCCGCGGATCTGCAGGAAGTAACTGGGGAACAGCAGGCCGGCGCCCATGAACGCGACGGTGAACACGGCCAGGGTGACCGAGGCGACGGTCAGGTTGCGGTTGCGCAGCAGGCGCAGGTCGAGCAGCGGGTGCTGCGGCTTGAACGAGTAGAAGACGAAACCGATCACCAGCAGGGCGCCGGCGAGCATCGGCACCCACACCTTGGTGGCGCTCATGGTGCCGGTCTCCGGCAGCGAGGACACGCCGTACAGGAAGAGCGCGAGGCCGGGCGAGAGCATCAGCATGCCGATGAAGTCGAACGACTCGGACGGCTCGGGGCTGTCCTTCGGGAGCACGATCTGGGCGTAGACCAGGGCGATGACGCCGATCGGCAGGTTGATCAGGAAGATCCAGTGCCAGCTCGCGGCGTCGATCAGCCAGCCGCCGAGGATCGGGCCGCCGATCGGGCCGAGCAGCATCGGTACGCCGAGCACGGCCATCAGCCGGCCGATCCGCTCCGGGCCGGCCGCCTTCGTCATGATCGTCATGCCGAGCGGCATCAGCATGCCGCCGCCGAGGCCCTGCAGAACCCGATATCCGATGAGCTGGCCGATGCTGTCGGCGGTGGCACAGAGCACCGAGCCGAGAGTGAAGAGCAGCAGCGCGGTCATGTACAGACGCTTGGTGCCGAACCGGTCGGCGGCCCAGCCGGTCAGCGGGATCACCGTCGCCAGGGCCAGGGTGTAACCGGTCATGGTCCAGGCGACCTCGGCGTACGTCGCGCCGAACTCGGTCTGGAAAGTGGGCAGGGCAACGCTGACCACGGTGATGTCGAGGATCGACATGATGGCGCCGAGGACCACGACACCGGCGATTTTAAGAACGGCGCCGTCGAGTTTGGCCGGCGCTGCCACGGGTTGTGTACTCACGAAATCTCCTGGGGACCGGGAATCCTGCGGCATACGATGCGGGCCTGCGCGCACCCGGGATGCACGCCGTGCAGCCTAGCGACGTAATTCCAGGTCCACGTCCCCTTTTAACTGCCGGCAGAAGGCCTTTTACCCGTTCGCAACGGGCCCACGACGATCATCACCGGAACGTGCGCGGACCGCCGTCGATGCGAGAACTCCCAGGCCATTGGCTGCCCAGTGCACGGCTACCGGCGCCAGCAGGCCACCGGAAACGTCGCGGAGCAGGCCGAATGCCACACCGGCAATGGTGGTGAACGCCACTGTGCCGAGCTGCGATCGGAGGGCTGGATCGGGTGATATGTGCCAGAGCCCGAAGAGCACGGCGGTGACGCCTGTAGCCCAGACGGGACCGTGTTGCCGGTCGATCAGGGTCCAGAGCACCCCGCGGAAGGCGATCTCCTCGAAGACCACTGTCGCGAGCGGGATCTCCAGGATCGCCGTGCGCCACGGGGTCGGGAAGTACTGGGCGGCCAGGGCGCGGCGGGTGGGTGGGATGAGCAGGGCCAGCCCGTAACATGCGGCGATCACGAGGACGCCGGTTAGGGCGTACCCATAGCCGGTCCCGAGAGCCGGCGGCACGCCGGTGAGAAGGACCAGCAGCGCCGCGGCCAGCGGACCGGTGATCGGCTGGGCCCATCCGGGGCCGGTCCGGTTCCAGATCCGGACCACCACCATCACCGATAAAGCGATCGACACCGCGACCACAGGCCTCGTAACCTCCCTCCAACGAAAACGAACACGTGCATCGACCAGGGAGGAGACCGCCGTGCGTTACCGCACCGCCGTCGTCGTCCCCGCGTCGCTCTTCGAGCTGATCCTCGTGTCTGGTGTGCCCGGCCTCGGCTGCGCCATCGAGGCCGGACGTGCCTGACCGCATCTGACTCGCGGTCCGGCCGGCGCTGTCCATCATCGGATCAGCTTCGAAAGACGAATGACAATGCGTGTCCGCAATCTCGGCATCCTCGCCCACGTCGACGCCGGCAAGACCACCCTCACCGAACGCATCCTCTTCACCACCGGCGCGACGCACCGGACCGGCGAGGTGCATCACGGCACCACCGTGACCGATTTCGATCCTCAGGAGCGCGATCGTGGCATCACCATCTTCGCCGCGGCGGTCAGCTGCGACTGGAACGAGCACCGCCTCAACCTGATCGACACGCCCGGCCACGTCGATTTCTCCGACGAGGTCGAGCGGTCGCTGCGGGTTCTCGACGGCGCGGTCGCCGTGTTCGACGGCGTCGCCGGAGTGGAACCGCAGAGCGAGGCCGTCTGGCGCAAGGCCGATCGGTACGCGGTGCCGCGGATCGCGTTCGTCAACAAGCTGGACCGCCCGGGCGCGGACCTGGATGCGGCGGTGGCGTCGATCCGGGAGCGGCTCGGGGTGGTGCCGCTGGTGCTGCAGGTGCCGATCGGCCGGGAGGGCAACTTCACCGGCGTGATCAACCTGATCAGCAGGCGGGCGGCACCCGGCGAACGTCCGCTCCTCGACGCCGCCATGCAGCATGCCGTGGCCTCGGCGCGGAAACGCCTCGAAGAAGCCGTCGCAGAACTCCACGCCGGGGCACTGGAAGAACTATCCGACATGTCAGACGACACCCTGCGGTCCGCCATCCGCGACCTCACCCACAACCACCAGGCAATACCCGTGCTCTGCGGCTCCGCCTACCGCGACATCGGCGTCGAACAGCTGCTCGACGCCGTCGTCGACTATCTGCCCGCGCCGGCCGGCGACCCGGCCGCGCACCTGGCCGCGCTCGTGTTCAAGCGAGCCGGGCGCCTCACCTACCTGCGCGTCTACGACGGCACGATCACGAAGGGGGACACCGTGTGGGACACGGGCGCACAGCACACCGAACGCATCGCCCGGATCCTGCGCGTCCAGGCCGACAAGCACACCGATGTGGACCAGGCGACCGCCGGCGACATCGTCGCGGTAGCCGGGGTGAAAGCCGCGAAGGCCGGCACCACCCTCTGCGAACGCGCGCATCCGGTCCTGCTGGAGGCACCACGCTCCGCGGAACCACTCGTCTCAGTCGCGGTCGAGGCCCGTACCCGCCAGGACGCGTTACGCCTGCCTCCGGCGCTGGCCGCGCTGACGGCGGAGGACCCGTCGCTGGGCGTGCGTACCGAGATCGAAACCGGTCAGATCCTGCTGTCCGGACTGGGTGAACTGCATCTGGAGGTAGCCGTGGAGAAGCTGCGTCAGACGACCGGCATCGCCGTGACTACCGGTCGTCCGCAGGTGACCTACCGCGAACGGGTCGCCGCCGGCGTCACCGGCATCACCTACCGGCACGTCAAACAGGACGGTGGCGCCGGCCAGTTCGCCGTCGTCACCCTCGACGTGGCGCCCCTCGGCACCGGCTTCACCTTCACGTCGGCGGTGACCGGCGGGCGTGTCCCGGCCGAATACGTGCGCGCCGTCGAGGCCGGCTGCCGCGAAGCCCTGACGGCGGGCCCGCTCGCCGGTCATCCGGTGACCGGCCTGGCGGTCACCCTGAGCGACGGTCAGACGCATCCGAGGGATTCGTCGGAGATGGCGTTCCGGGCGGCCGGCCCGTTCGGCCTGCGGGCGGCGTTGCACGCCGCCACGCTGGAACTCCTCGAGCCGGTCGCGGAGGTCACGGTCAGCGCGCCGTCCGACGCGCTCGGCGCGGTACTCGGCGACCTTGCCGCGCGCCGCGCTCAGATCACCGACTCAGGGGTACGCACAGTGACGGCGGTAGTCCCGCTGGCTGAGCTGTTCGGATACGCGAGCCGGCTCCGCAGCCGCACCCACGGCCGTGGAACCTTCACGAGCCGCCCGGCGGGCTACCGCCCCGCGGCGTAATCGCCCGGGTTACCGGTCGAGGGCGATAGCGAGCCGGCGCAGCCAGTGCTGTCCGTCGCCCTCGACCTGCGGGTACTCGTCGGTGAAGTTGCGCCAGTCGATGTCCGGCAGGTTCAGGACGGTCTCGGCGGTGAAGGCGTCAGCCTCGCCGCCGAGTTCCGGCCGCAGCAGTTCCCGGACCAGCCCCAGGTCGACGGTGGTGTACTCGGCCAGCAGCACCGCGTCGTAAAGATCCTTGCCCTGCGGATATCCGTCGGTCACCAGCCACATCAGCTTCCACGCCAATGACAACTCAGCGGTCGCGGCAAAGATCCGCTGTCCGAACACGGTGATCGGCGACGCCGGGATCGGCAGGTCCTCGCCGAACACGACGTCGATCTGCACGGATCCGTCCGGGATCCCGGGCGCACCAAACGGGATGACCAGCCGCCGCCCGTCGGCGCGCTCATACGTCCAGATCGCCGATTCGGCTGTCTCCGCCGGCCGCAGCCCGGCTCCGGGCCTGGCCGTCACCGCCGCGACGATGTCGTCGAGCAGGGCACGCGCCGCCGGGCTGTCACTGGTCATCGAGGCCGGGATGGCCACGAAGTCGAGGTCGCCCGGTTCGCGGGCGGCCGCACCGAACCAGGCTGCCATCGCGGCACTGCCTCGCAGCACCAGATGCTCGGCCGCGCCGCTTCCGCCGATCACGGTGAGCAGGTGCCGCAGTGCCGAGCGCCGGGCTTGCTGCCAGCGCAGTCCGAGCTCGGGATCGGTGAAGGTCGGTTCCCCGGCCCGGTACGCGTATCCGTGCTGTTTGAGCGCCGGGTCGAATGCGGCCCGCTGCTCGATCTCCCACCCGTCCGGGAGCGGTCGATACGTCACGGGATAGCCGGCCGCGCCGGCCGGAGCGACCCGGCGCACGTCCTCGTACCGGGAGTTGTAGAACGGTGGGGTCGGCGGGTTCAGCCAGCCGTGGTCCAGGTCGAGATGGCTGTCGTGCACCACGTACTCCTGCTCGGCACTGACCACCTCGTGGCCTGCCGCCCGAAAATCCTCGACAAGACGGTCGAGCCGCTCGGCCGCGGACTGCCGGCCGACATGCCGGCAGCGCTGATTGACGAACCGCTCCTGCGCGCCATCGCTGTCCCGGCGCCGGGCGTTGCGGGACAGCCGGGCCCCGTGCCGCTCGGCGACCTCGGTGACGGCCAGCAGCTCCACGATCCGAGCCGAGGACAGTCGCACCTTCACGTGGTGTTCGAAGTATCGGTCGGCCGGCTCGGTCTTGGCATCGGCATCGGTCTCCGGCACCCCGGCCGACCACGGTGTCGCCTCGATCTTGGATCGTTGCGGCGCGAACCCGGCGGCCGACAACCGCTCACACCACTCGCGGACCACGGCCTGCTGTGCCTCGAGGGTTCCGGAACCGTGCAGGGTGAGCATCGGCTGCGAGCGCCACGTGCCCCGGTCCAGCTCGATGTGCAGGAACTTCAGACCGTGCTCGTCGGCGAACTGCCGCAGCGCGGGTCCCTCATGCGCCCGCACCGTGATGTGCGTTTCGAAGGTGCCGTCGATCACCGAGGGAGCCTATCCAGGCGCCGGGCGTCGAACAGGGTTCGGGTGGAGTGGGCGACGAAACTGCCCTGCTCGCGGATGCGGGCGTCCATCGCCACCAGTTGCGGACGGTAACGCTCGACGTCGAAGTCCGGCACCCACCACACACATCTGCGCAGCAGCCACACGACCGCGCCGACGTCGAAGAACTCCATCTTCAGGCGTACCAAAGGGGCTTGATCCACGCGCAGACCCGCAGCTCGCGCCGCTGAGGTCTCCGCGCGCGGATCTCGCGCGAGGCGCTGCCGCGGCAGCGGGCCGGTGAAGAACTCGATCAGCTCGAACGCGGACGCCGGGCCCACGTGCTGCGCCAGATAGGTGCCGCCCGGCGCGAGCACCCGCGCGATCTCGCCCCACGCCGGATCGACCGGGTGACGGCTGGTGACCAGGTCGAACTCGCCGTCGGCGAACGGCAGCGGCGCGCCCTGCTGCACCTCGACGACCTCGACGCCGCGCGGGCCGAGCAGGTGGCGGGCGCGTTCGGCGTTCGGCGGCCAGCCCTCGGTCACGACCGTGCGCCGCGCGAGGCGCGGCACGCCGGCGAGCACCTCACCACCACCGGTATCAAGATCAAGAGCGGACTCGGCGCCGGGCAGGCGATGGGCCAGCACTCTTTGGTACGCCCACGGGGGCCGTTCCTCCAACGCCCGGCCCCGCAACCAGCCGAAATCCCAGCCGGTCACGTCCGCCGCAACCGCCTCGCTGATCAACTCTTCGAATCCCCGCACGCTGTCATGCTCGCGCGAGCGTCAACCGGGTTTCGCTATGCCAACGTGACCATCCCGGCAACGATCGCGTGGCATCATGCCCGGATGCGGCAGTCAGTGATGCTCGTACACAACCTGGTGACGGCACTCGATCCGTTCGACAATCTGGAAGCGGAACATCGGGCGCACACCCTGGGATGGTTGCGCAGCACCGGTGACGTGTTCCGGCGGGTCAAGCCGGCCGAGCCGGCGCAGCACCTCGTGTCGTACGTGGTGCCGGTGGACCCGGCCAGCGGCAGTGTGTTGCTCGTCGATCACGTCAACGCCGGGCTGTGGCTACCGCCCGGTGGTCACGTCGAAGTGGACGAGGACCCGCGTGAGACGGCGGCTCGTGAGGTGCGCGAGGAGCTCGGTGTCGACGGCGGGATCGACGAGAATCCGCTGTTCCTGACCGTCACCCGGACCGTCGGAATGGATGCCGGGCATACGGACGTGAGTCTGTGGTTCGTACTCTCGCTCGGTCTTGATCAGAGCCTGACCCCTGATCAGGGTGAGTTTCGCGAGGTGCGGTGGTGGTCGCCGGAGGAGTTGTTCGCGGCGGATCGGGCGCGCTTCGATCCGCACTTGTTCCGGTTCCTGGCGAAGGCATCTCACCTGATCACGCGGTAGGTCAGGTGGGTGACGCCGCTGCCGTCGATGACCTCGGGGCCGTCGAGGCGGATCGGGGCGATCGTGAGGCCGCCGAAGAAGCTGATGCCCTCGCCGAGCAGAACCGGTATGAGCGACACGGTGATCTCGTCGAGCAGGCCTGCGTCGAGGTATTGCCTGGTGAGCGTGGGTGTGGAGACGGCGACGACGCGTTCGCCGGCGACCGTCTGGGCGGCGTCGAGGGCGGCGATCGCGTCCGGGTAGAAGCTGACCGGCAGGTCGTCGCGCGGCCAGCCGGCGGGCAGCGTGTGGCTGACCACGAAGATCGGGCAGCCGGCCGGGTGCCGCCCCTTCCAGCCGTCGGTGCGCTCGAAGAGCCGGCGGCCGCAGATCAGCGCGCCGACCGCGCCGCTCACCGCGGGTCGCAGGAAGCGGGCGCTGGCCTCGGTGACGTGAAACGTCCAGCGGGGGTCGGCGCTGGGGATCTCGACGTCGCCGTTCTGGTACCAGCCGAAGAGTTCGCCGACGCCGCCGTGCTCGTCAGCCACGAAGCCGTCGAGCGACATGGACAGCGCGGACACGACTTTGCCCACGGCGGCCCTCCTTCGACGAGTGTCTCCGCAGACTCGTCCCTGCTGCCGTTCCTGGCAATATGCAGGGGATGCCACAACACGTGAGGGTGACCAAATGTCACATATTCACTCACGCAAGTCGGTGCTCGCTGCTGCTCTACTGAAGTCATGTCGGTGAACTGGGACGCCGTCGGCGCGGTGAGTGACGGGATCAGCGCGACAATCGTCACCATCGCCTGCGTCTACGCGTATTTCCAGCTGCGCGAAGCTCGGGTGAACAGGCATTTGACGGCGCTGCTGGCCTTTCAGGAGAAATACCATTCCATCGAGGCCCGCGAGTTCCGGCGGCGATTGTTGTCGAAGGAGTTCGGGTCACCCGAGGAGTTCGACGCGGACCGGCTGAGCCGGGAGGACTTCCACCGCTTCTGGCAGATGCTGGACCAGTTGGAGGTTCTCGGCGTCCTGGTCGAGAAGCGGCACATCGACATCGATCTGGTGATCGCCTGTTTTCACCGGTCGCCGCCGATGGTGTGGGCGGCGGTGAAGCCGTACATCGAGGCCAGGAGGGCGACGGCCTCGCCACTCGAGTCGGTCCATCTGGAGAATCTGGTGCAGCGATACCGGCGTTCAGCCGGCCTCCCCGCGGACTTCTGGGATCGCCTCGGCGTGCGGTAGCTCGGGGCGGGTGGCCCAGGTGATCGCCTTCTCGATGAGGGTCCAGGCCAGGAAGGCGGCGACGGTGAGCGGGACCATGACGTACCAGTCGCCGAGGATGCCGAAGTCGTCGGTGCGGCCCATGGTGTGCACAACGCTGATCACGGCGAGCGGGGCGCAGGAGATCGCGATGACGAGGTAGCGGAGCCAGACGCGCTTGTTGCTGATTTCCGGGGTGTTCTCCATGGCGATGACTCTGGCAGCGGCACCGGGTCCGGCGGATCTGCCGGCAGCGGGATTCTCGCCTCTATCGGAAGGTATAGGCATAGTGGGGCTGTGCCGAACCTGGATTTCTATGCCGCGGACGAGGACTGGTCCGCGGTGCTTCGGACGGTGTTCGAGCTGGGGCTGTTCCGTGTCTTCGAGTCCGGCTCGCGGCACGATCACCAGCTGCGTGAGTTCCGGGCCCTCGACAAGGTGCCTGCGGATCAGCATGGACGGCACCTGCAACTGCTGGTGGTCGGTGCCGGACCGGAGCCGGTGGCGGAACGTATCAACTTCGTTCCCGGGGTCGTCGATGCCACGTTCCGATACACCTGCGAGGGCTGGGGGCTCATTCAGCTGGATTACGGCGGCCTCTTCGGGACGGAGGAGTTGCGCTGGACCCACACCAATCACAACAGCGAGAAACGCGCGTCAGCGTGGGCAGGAACCATTCGCCGCCTGGGTGATCCGGCCGCGTGGGACTGGCCGGCTGTCACCAGTGCCTCCAGCAAGCTGAATCGGGCGATCCGCCGGATGGCCGTCGACAAGATCGGTCCGCACCCGGTGCTGCCGCACGCCGCTCGGGTCATCGCGGACGCGAACCTGCGGTACGAGTACGGAACCGGGATTCACGCGACGCCGTCGTTCGGCATGGCTTCCTCGGTGTCGCCGAGTGGGGTCGAACCACCGGCCTCCGCCTTATGAGGGCGGCGCTCTTGCCTCCTGAGCTACGGCGACATGACGTGCGTGGACCCGGCCGGGGTCGAACCGGCCACCTCCTGTTTGCAAGACAGGCGCTCTCCCAGATGAGCTACGAGCCCTTCAACAACAAACTGCGTGCCCTCGGCGCGATTCGAACGCGCACCGTCCAGGTCCTCGGCCTGGTGCCTCTGCCTGTTGGGCCACGAGGGCTTCCACTTGCGTGCGTGTCCCCGGAGAGATTCGAACTCCCGGCCGCCGGATCCGTAATCCGGTGCTCTATCCGCTGAGCTACGGAGACGTGGGCCCACCCGGCCGGACAGCCGGGTGGGCGGCGCGGCGCGAGAGAGAAGCACGCGGCGCCGATGGAGAAAGGTCGATAAAAAGAAAGCCGCCCGGTTTCCGGAGTCGGAAAGGGCGGCGCGTGAGTCGCTAGCGGAGTGCTAGGCGCGCCACCTCAGGAGGAGCACTGCTCGTCGCATCATCGTCGTGCCCCTTTCCCGTCGTGGTGAGTACGACGATAGGCAGCTGGCGCGGCACCGGCAATCTATTTAAACGGCGGGCGGGTGGCGTCGGCGATGGCCTTGTGGGAGACGTGGGCGGTGAGGCCGCCGTCGACGACGATCTCGGCGCCGTTGACGTACGCGGACTCATCCGACACCAGGTAGACGATGAGCGGCGCCACGTCCGCCGGGACACCGACCCGGCCGAGTGGGATCTCCGGCAGGGCCGCGTCGAAGAACTCCTGCGGGGCGGAGTCCATCAGCGGGGTGTCGATGAGGCCGGGCATCACGGCGTTGACCCGGATGCCGCGGATGCCGAGTTCGAGCGACGCGCTGCGGGTGAGGCCGCGCAGGGCCCACTTGCTGGCGGTGTACGGCGCGGCGGCGTGCCCGGAGATCGCCGCGACCGAGCAGATGTTGATGATGGACGAGCCGGCCGGCATGAGCGGGACCAGGGTTTTCATGCTGTACATCGGCCCGGTCACGTTGATCGCCATGACGCGTTCCCAGTTGGCCGGGTCGATGTCGGGCAGCCGGTCGCGGCCGGTGACGCCGGCGTTGTTGACGATGGCGTCGATGCGTCCGTAGGTGGATCGCAGGTCCGAGGCGAGGATCTGCCATTCGTCGAGGCGGGACACGTCGAGCAGGCGGATGCCTTCGCCG
Source organism: Actinoplanes lutulentus (assembly GCF_003259845.1). Lineage (GTDB taxonomy): Bacteria > Actinomycetota > Actinomycetes > Mycobacteriales > Micromonosporaceae > Actinoplanes > Actinoplanes lutulentus. The sequence continues at coordinate 34,647 of NZ_QLMJ01000002.1, read as the reverse complement.
GGCAGGACGTCGGTGGCGATCACTGTGGCGCCCTCGGCGCGTAACGCGTCGACCTCGGCGGCGCCCTGACCGCGTGCCGCACCGGTGACCACCACGATCTTGCCCGCGCACCGTCCGCCCATAGCCGGAATTGTGCCTGGTGGCCCAGACTGGTCGCATGGGATGGCGCATCCTGGCCGACGCGACGATGGTGCTGCACTTCGCCTTCGTCGCGTTCGTGGTGGCCGGTGGCTTCCTCGCGTGGCGGTGGCCGAGGGCGATCTGGGCGCATCTGCTGGCCGCGAGCTGGGGTCTGGCAATCGCGGTGTTCCGGTTCAACTGCCCGCTGACCTGGGTGGAGGATCGGGCTCGGGAGCGGGCCGGCAGTGCCGGGCTGAGCGGCGGTTTCATCGACACGTACCTGACCGGGGTGATCTATCCGGAGCGGTTCCTGGTGCCGATCCAGGTGCTCGCCGCCGTCGTCGTCGCGGTCTCGTGGGTCGGCGCGGCGCATCGGCGACGCCGAGCGGCGCCGGCTCGCCGCTGAGAAAAACTCACACCAGGACTCGGGAGACCATGTGCCTGACGGCTGCGGGTTCGGGCGAGGCTCCGGTACGGTCCGCGAAGAGCAGATGTCCGGTCCCGATCAGGATCGCGGCGAGCGTGTCCACATCGGCGTCGGCCGGGACGCGTCCGCGGGCGCGTTCGTCTTCGAGGTATCCGGCGATCATGAGGGCGCCTTCGGTGAGCACCGGGACACCGGCGGGCCAGGATTCCCGGAGCCGGGCGCGTAGCTCGTCGCGGAACGTCACGAGGGCGACGATCGCGACGGCGACCGACCCGAACAGGGCCGTCAGGGCGTCGGCGACGTTGTCGACGACGGTGGCGGTACCGGCGGCTTCGGTGAGCCGGGCGGCCTGGGCGTCCATCCGGTGGACGCGGTCGAGCACGTAATCGGCGAGGAATGCGTCGAAGTCGGTGAAGTGCCGGTGCAGGACACCTTTGGCACATCCGGCCTCGGTGGTGACGGCGCGGCTGGTCAGCGCGTCGGGGCCGGCGGTGAGCAGGATGCGGTCGGCCGCGTCGAAGAGCTGTTCGCGCACGTCACGGATGGCTACCCCTGTCGGCAACGCCTCGCCTTTCCTATAGTGGGCACATGCCCACTCCGAATGAGCTACGTCGGATCGCGGAGTCGTTCGGCCAGGACGCCGAGCGTTACGACCGGACCCGGCCACGCTATCCCGAGCCCATGGTCGAGCGGATCGTCGCGGCCCTGCCGAGCCCGAAAAGCGTGCTGGATGTCGGTGTCGGCACCGGCATCGCGGCCCGGCAGTTCCAAGCCGCCGGGTGCCGGGTGCTCGGCGTCGATCCGGACGAGCGGATGGCCGCGCTCGCCCGCACGCACGGCATCGAGGTGGAGGTGTCAGCCTTCGAAACCTGGGATCCAAAACGCCGACGCTTCGACGCGGTGATCGCCGGGCAGACCTGGCACTGGGTGGATCCCCTGGCGGGCGCACAACAGGCGGCGCGGGTGCTGCGGCCGGGCGGGATGATCGCGCTGTTCTGGAACGCGTTGGCGCCGAGCCCGGAGGTGGCGGCCCGGTTCGGCGAGGTCTATCGCCGGGTGGCGCCGAGCCTGCCGTTCAACCCGTGGGCAGTCCCGAAGAACACGGGAACCGGCTTCCACGACCGGGCCGCTGACGGCCTCCGGGAGAGCAAAGCCTTCAGCGAACCCGTTCTCTGGAACTTCGACTGGGAGCACACCTACACCCGGGAGGCCTGGCTGGACATGGTTCCGACCGCGGGCGGTCACAACCTTCTCCCGCCCGGCGAACTCCAGGCGCTGCTCGACGGCCTCGCCGCAGCCCTCGACGGCACCGTCACGATCGACTACACAACAGTGGTGACTACGGCTTCAACAGCGAATCCGTAAGACCGGTACTGCCCGCCGGATATTCCAGCAGTGGCACCTTCCCATCGGCCCACGCCGCCGTCACCGGTTCGACGATCCGCCAGCACTGTTCGGCGACGTCGGCCCGGATCGACAGGGTCGGGTCGTTGTCGAAGACGCCGCGCAGCACCTCACCGTAGGGCGGCAGGTCGCCCGGTCCGAAGCCCGCTTCCAGTGTCACCTGGTCCAGCACGAACGGGTCGCCGGGTCCGTTGATGTTGAAGTCCAGGGCCAGCTTGTCCGGGCCGAAGCCGATCCGCAGCCGGTCGTGTTCGTCGTATCCGGTCAGGCCGTCCGGGACCCGGGGCGGGCAGCGGAACGTGATCACGGCTTCCTTGCGGCTGTCGCCGATCGCCTTACCGGAGCGCAATCGGAACGGCACACCGGCCCAGCGCCACGTGTCGACGGCCAGCACGACTTCGGCCAGGGTCTCCGTGTTGCGGGACGGATCGACGCCGGGCTCTTGCGCGTACCCGGGAAGTTGTCTGCCCTGCAGTGAGCCGGCGGTGTATCGCGCTCTGCGGCTGAAGGCCGCGGGGTTGCCCTCCCAGATGTGGGTGGCGCGCAGGACGTCGGCGAGGCGGTCGCGGAGTTCGCCGGCGTCGAGGCTGGTGGGTGGCTCCATGGTGAGCAGGCCGAGGATCTGCAGCAGGTGGCTCTGGATCATGTCGGCGAGGGCGCCGGCGTGGTCGTAGTAGCCGGCGCGGTTCTCCAGGGCGAGGTCCTCGTCGAAGACGATGTCGACCGAGGCGACGTGGGTGCTGGTGAGCAGGGGTTCGAAGATCCGGTTGGCGAAGCGCAGGCCGAGGATGTTGAGGACCGTGGATTTGCCGAGGAAGTGGTCGACGCGGTGGATCTGTTTCTCGGGGACCAGGCGGGTCAGCAGGCTGTTCAGCTCAGCGGCCGCCTGTGATGACGTGCCGAACGGTTTCTCCAGCACGAGGCGAGTGCCCGGCGGCAAATCGACGTCGAGGAGAACAGAGCAGGCGCGGGCGGTCACGGCGGGCGGCAGGGCGAAGAAGATCGCCGGAGGTCCGTCCGCAGCGGCGAGCACCGCACGGAGATCATCTGCCTTCGTGACGTCTGCCTGGATATAGCGGGTTTTATCCCAAGAAAAACCGAAGGAATCGCTCACCCGCGAACGCCAGCGCGCGTCGTCCCAGTCCTCTGTCGCCGCGCCGATCAGTTGCAGGCCCGGGACGTGTCCGGCGGCGAGCAGCGCGCCGAGGCCGGGCAGCAGCAGCCGGGCGGTCAGGTCGCCGCTCGCGCCGAGAATGATGAGGCTCTGGTCCGTCATGGATTCCCGATACCCGCGGGACCGGGCCGGTACTCGACTTCGGGGCGCCCGGGTCCGCCGTATCGCGGGCTGCGCACCACCCGGCCGGCGTCGGCGAGGTGTTCGAGGTATCGGCGGGCGGTGACCCGGGAGGTTCCGGTGCGCCCGGCGACCTCGGTGGCGGAGAGCCCGGCCGGTGCGGCTGATCGCAGCGCGCCGAGGATCAGGTCGAAGGTGCGCTGGTCGAGGCCTTTCGGCAGGGTGTCACCGGTGGCGCCGCGCAGGGTCGCGAAGACCCGGTCGACCTCGTGCTGGGCGGCGACCTGGCCGGCTTCGAGCAGCTGGCGGCGGTAGGAGGCGTACCCGTCGAGTTTGTCGCGGAACGCGGCGAACGTGAACGGTTTGAGCAGGTAGTGGGTGACGCCGAGGGCGACGGCCTGGCGAATCATGTCGATGTCGCGGTTCGAGGTGACGGCCAGGACGTCGGTGCCGCTGCCGGCGGCGCGCAGGGCGCGGGCGATCTCGAGGCCGTGTTTGTCGGGCAGGTTGAGGTCGAGCAGCACCAGGTCGATCGGTTCGGCGCGCAGCCGGGTCATGGCGTCGCGGGCGGTGTGCGCGACGGCGACGACGGTGAATCCGGTTACGCGTTCGGTGTAGGCGCGGTGGGCTTCGGCGATCAGTGGTTCGTCGTCGACGACGAGGACGCGGATCACGACGGCACCGGGAGCCGGACGGTCAGCACCGCTCCCCCGTCCTCCGGCGACGAGATCTCGTAGGTTCCGCCGTACCGTTCGGCGACCTGCCGGACCAGGGACAGGCCGATGCCGTGTCCCTCGCCCTGCTTGGTCGACCAGCCGCGCCGGAACGCGGCAGCTGCCTGCTCGGGGCTCAGCCCCGGCCCGTTGTCGCGCACCCTGACCAGCACCTCGGCGTCGGCGTGCCGGATCAGGACCTCGACCTTGCGGGGCAGGTCGCGGCCGGCGACGGCTTCCAGGGCGTTGTCGACCAGGTTGCCGACGACGGTGAGCAGGTCGCGGGCCGGCAGCGGCGCGCCTTCCACACCGCCTTCCAGCCGGGATGAAGGGTCCACGGTCAGTTCGACGCCGCGTTCTCCGGCCTGGGCGCTCTTGCCGAGCAGCAGCGCGGCCAGGGCGGGTTCCTCGACGGCGCCGACGACCTGGTCGGTGAGCTGCTGGGCCAGGGCGAGTTCGGCGGTGGCCAGTTCGATCGCCTCGTCGGTGCGGCCCAGCTCCACCATGGTCAGCACGGTGTGCAGGCGGTTCGCGGCTTCGTGGGCTTGGGCGCGCAGAGCTTCGGTCAGACCCCGTACCGAATCGAGCTCGCCGGTGAGCGCGCGCAGTTCGGTGTGGTCGCGCAGGGTGAGCACGGTGCCGAGCAGACGGCCGTCGAAGCGGGTCTCGCGGCGGCTGGCGACCAGCGTCCGGTCACCGACCAGGACCGGTTCGTCGACGGTCGGGCGTTGTTCGCTGATCAGGGCGGCCACTTCGTCGGGCAGGTCGGTCGGTCCTTCTTCCAAAACACCCAGCAGGCGGCGACCCTCATCGTTGATCAACTCGACTTCGCCGTCGCGGCCGACGACCACGAGGCCCTCGCGGACCGCGTGCAGGACGGCGTCGTAGTACTCGTACATCCTGGTCATCTCGGCCGGGCCGAGGCCGTGAGTCTGGCGCCGCAGGCGCCGGCTGAGCAGCCACGCCCCAGCGGCGGCGAGCAGCAGCGCGATGCCGGTCGCGGTCGCGACCACCGGCAGCTGCGCGATCAGGTTGCGGTTGATCGCGGCGGTGGTGATGCCGACGGAGACCAGGCCGATGACGCTCACGGTCCCCGGTTCGAAAACCGCGACGACGGTACGCACGGAGTCCCCGAGGCTCCCCCGATACTCCTCGACCACGGTTCCGCCGTCGAGCGCGCCGTCGATGTTCCCGGCGAACGGCAGGCCGATCAGCCTGGTGGTGGGGTGGGTGTACCGGGTCCGGTCGGGTGCCATCACCACGATGAAGTCGGTGCCGGTCGCCTTCCTCGTCGCCTCCGCCCAGGGTTGCAGGGCGGCGGTCGGGTCGCTGCTGTGCAGCCCGTCGACGACGGCCGGGGACAGCGCGATCGTCTCGGCGACGGCTTTGACCTCCTCGACCGCGGCGTTGCGGGCGTCCTTGCGGGCCAGCAGCACGGCGCCGGTGGTGCCGACCGCGACCAGCAGGGTCACGACCAGCACTTGTAACGCGAAGAGCTGTCTGGCGATGCTCCACCGCTTCGTCACGCTTGCACGCCTTCCGAGTTCGCCTTCGGGTGAACAGAATGAACTCAATCGTGATCTGGAGTGAGACCCAGGCCACATTCACGTCATGGAAACCGCACCCGCCCCGAAGGTCAAGAAGGACCGCACCAGATACCTCTATCCGGCTGTCGTCGTGGCCGTCCTGCTCGGCATCGGCGTCGGCTTCCTCGCGCCCGACTTCGCCGTCGAGCTGCGCCCGATCGGCACCGGCTTCGTCGATCTGATCAAGATGATGATCGCCCCGGTCATCTTCTGCACCATCGTCCTCGGGGTCGGCTCCGTCCGGCAGGCCGCGAAGGTCGGCAAGGTCGGCGGGCTCGCCCTCGGGTATTTCCTGACGATGTCGACGGTGGCGCTCGCCATCGGTCTGGTCGTCGGCAACCTGATCCACCCCGGTTCCGGCATGCAACTCAACGAGACGATCGCCGCCGCCGGTCAGAAGGCCGTCGGTGAGACCGGCAGCGAGAGCACCGCCGACTTCCTGCTCGGCATCATTCCCACCACGCTGATCTCCCCGCTGACCGAGGGCAACGTGCTGCAGACGCTGCTCGCGGCCCTGCTGGTCGGCTTCGCGTTGCAGGGCCTCGGCGAGTCGTCCGCGCCGGTGCTGCGGGCGATCGGCCTGTTCCAGAAGGTAGTCTTCCGGGTCCTGGCGATGCTGATGTGGCTCGCCCCGATCGGTGCGTTCGGTGCGATCGCCGCGGTCGTCGGCGCCACCGGCGTGGACGCGCTGATCAGCCTCGGGCAGATCATGCTCGGCTTCTACCTGACCTGCGCGATCTTCGTCTTCGGCCTGCTCGGCGCGATCCTCTGGATGGTGGCCCGGATCAACATCTTCACCCTGTTCAAATACCTGGGCCGGGAGTTCCTGCTGATCGTCTCCACGTCGTCGTCGGAGTCGGCGCTGCCGCGACTGATCGCGAAGATGGAACACGTCGGGGTTTCGCGGCCGGTCGTCGGGATCACGGTGCCTACCGGGTATTCGTTCAACCTCGACGGCACCGCGATCTATCTGACGATGGCGTCGCTGTTCGTGGCGTCGGCGATGGGTGATCCGCTATCGGTCGGCGAGCAGATCTCCCTGCTCGTGTTCATGATCATCGCGTCCAAGGGTGCCGCCGGGGTGACCGGTGCCGGGTTGGCGACGCTGGCGGGTGGGTTGCAGAGCCACCGGCCGGATCTCGTCGACGGTGTCGGGCTGATCGTGGGCATCGACCGGTTCATGTCGGAGGCGCGGGCGCTGACGAACTTCGCCGGCAACGCGGTGGCGACGGTGCTGATCGGGACGTGGACTCGCGAATTTGATCGGGAGAGGGCAGCGCTGGTGTTGAGCGGCGGCGACCCGTTCGACGAGTCCACGATGGTTGATGACCACGGCCCGTCTTCAGAGCCCGCACCGACGACCAAGCCGGAGCCGGCGGCGACGCCCTCGTGAAGAAGCGCCACCCCGCTGCTGCGGGGTGGCTTCTCTCTATCCCACGGCGTCCCGGAAAATTTCCGCCGCTCGTTCCGCCACCTCGGCGTCGGTCCCGTCCCACAATTCTTCAAGCCACGGGCCGGCGAAAAGCCCCACCAACGTAGGCACCCCATCCGCCGCGCTCGCGTCCAGCCACTCGCAGATCTCGTTCTCACCAGGCCCGTGAACCCGGTAATACCCCGCCGCATGTTCAGGCCAGAATCGGCGCTCGAACCGCAGCACCACCTTTTCCACCCGCCCCATACCGAGCCGCCCCACCGCGACCCGATGCCTATCCGGAAGAGCAGGCGCAAAGCCGATTGTCGCGAGAACCGGCAGAGGCACTGTCACAATCGCCGCATCAAAATCGGCCACCTGCCCATCACCGACAAGCGTGACGCCACGCTCCCCAACCCGAATCTCGGTCACCGGCCGCTGCAGCCGGACATCCACCCCGCCGGCCAAATGCTCCACCAACAGCCGATATCCCCCGACGATCCACCGATCCCCTTCGCCGACCCCGGGCTCGAACCCATAACGCGCACTCAACCACGACAACGGCGCCCCGGAATCCATCACGATCTCAGCGTCCACAAAATCGCGAATCGCCGCCGCCGCAAACCGCCCAGGCTCCCGAAGCCACTCACCCACCACATCCCCGATCGCCGCCTGCGGCGACGCAGACCCAAGCCGAGCGCGCAACTCACCCTCTAATTCCTTGGGTACGCCCAAACGAGCCGGCCCCAGCACCAAAGGATCCGTGAAATCGGTGGCAACAACGGCGAGCCCGATTTCTTCAGCAAGCCGAGCAAGAACGTTGTCGTCATACTGCTGAAGCCAGTTGGCGCCCAGGTCAAAACCGAACCCGCCGACGTCCACCCCGGTAGTCCGCCCGCCGACCCGGTTCCGGGCTTCCCAGACCTCAGCCGCGACACCCCGCCGACCGAGTTCCCGGGCGGCGCCGAGGCCGGCCATCCCGGCCCCGACGACAGCGATCCGAAGGTGCCCGGCTTCAACAGCCCACTCCGCGGCGGCAACTCCTTGCTCATAGGCCCCATGAGTCATCCCGGCCCGGGTCGGATGCGTAGCCTCCCCAGCGATCCGCAACCGCCCACCGACCGGCTCCCCGAGTGCGGCCCGATCAGCAGGCGACCCGCCACGCCCGATCAGACTCCAGGACCCCCGAGCCCAGGGATCATCCCCCCACCGAGAAACAGCCGAAGCCACCAGCACACCCATGCCCGCAGCATAGGTTTCCAAGATCCACCCGCGCCTCGGCATTTCGCCTGCCGATCTTGTTGACCGGTGAGGCTATCGTCGCGGTATGGGTGCTCCTGCTACATATCCGCGGGCCATCGGACTGGCCGCTCTGCAAGCCGTCCTCAGCAGCGCATGGATCGCCGCTCGCGAACTCCCACCGGCAAAGCGCCGCCTGGCGCGACTCGGCACGGTGGCGGTGGTGGGAGCGGTCGGATACCTGGTATCACCGGACGACGCCTCCACCTCAGAGGACGCCTTTGATGCTGATGCCGAGCTGATCGTCGGAGAGAACCCGTTCCCGGTGAGTGAGGGTGCAGCCACCAGCGAGCCCGAGCCGCCTTTCGACAAACGCAAGGCAGCCCTGGCCGTGGGCGCGATCGGCCTGAGCGTCGCCGCGATCGTGGCCCGCCACCAGCTGGAGAAACGCTGGCTGACCCGCCTCACCCGAAACGGCCACACCCACCCAACCCGAGCCCTGGCCGTACGCATGGCCGGCCTCGAATTCGCAGCCCAACTGGCATTTCAGTTCGCCGACGTCCGCAAGGCCCGCTCTCGCACGTCGTAGCGACAGAGCGGACACCGATAAGGTCTGCGTAGTCAAGTAAGCGGTCCGACAGGCTTCCCGAACCTGGATATGCCTCCCATCCGCACGATCATTTCGTGCAGTTGCACGAAGGCAATGAACGACTGGTCACCGTCAAGCACATGGCGGGCACCTATCTGCACAATGCCGTCGATCGGGATGTCGCGGAATTCGCTGCGGACCGGTTCATGAATAGTGCTGTGCGCCCGAGCCGGCACCTGCTGACGTTCGCCGCCCGAGAAACTGAAGGAACGGTCGCACTTCACGTTGCTCGATGAGCAGCGGGTGGCGTACGAGCTGGTGCTGCACGCGGTTGAGCGGGCCCGCCAGGACGACCACAACCGGGTAATGGTGGTCGCCGGCGGTCCGGGCCATTTCGTCCGCGCAGCGCAGTTCCCCCGGCTACAACGCGCGCCACTCGCCGAGGTCGGCGGCCCGACCCGTGCGGATGAAGGCGCGCATCAGGTCCCACCCGCGATGAACCCGCAGGACGACGTCGCCGGTGAACCGGGCCAGTTCGTCCATGACCGGCAGCTCGACGTAGGCCTCGTCGGGCACGCTGTCGTCGCCGGCGAGCAGAAAGGACTGTGGGCCCGCGACCATGTGGATGACCGCGTACTCGCCGCGGAAGCCGATGGTCAGCTTCGGGGACTCGGAGTCCGGGATCCCCACTTCGATGTAGCCACGGATGCGCCGGCTGCGCAGCCGGCGGAATCGGTCCTCCAGCTCCGCCGGGTCGGACCGCACCACGGCGGGAGAGAAGCGGCGGGATCTCAGCTCGGTCGCCGCCCAGACCACACTCATCATCGGAGTCTATTCAACGAGGACCTGCGCTCGGGTTGCGGCTGGAAGCTGCCGCCCTGGGTGGTGCGGAGGGCTTCGTAGTAGTGCGGCGTGTTGGTCTGCTCGCCCAGCCACTCTTCGATGGAGGAGAACTCGGGGGCGAGTTCGCCGGCGCGGGCCAGGACCAGGGTGTGCGGTGCTCGTGCGGTCCGGCCGTTGCCGTCGCGCCACGGGTGGACGGCCACGAGGTTCAGGTGGGCCATCGCCGCACGTGCGTACGCCGGCGCGTCGGGATCTCCGGCATGGACAACAACGCCACCCAGTCGTACGCGTACATGCGCACGATCAACCTCAGCGGCATCCGCGTGCAGGCGTCCATCGTGCTCAGCTACTGGATCTACCCGCAGAAGTACAACGGCAGCATATCGGTTACGACCAGCCCGCCAAGACCGGCGCCTACCGCGGCTTCATCGACGACATCTCCATCACCGACTGACCCTCTCCCGAAGAACCGGCCCGGTGCGCCAAGCACCGGGCCGGTCCCGCTCTCAGCTGGTCGCGATCTCCGACGCCGCCGGCGCCTTCACCGTGACCGGCAGGCCGAAGTCCGAATACGTCATGTTCATCGTGGTGGCGGGCTCCGACCCCACGCCCGGCACCGTCACCGAGTAACGGACGAGGCGCCCCTCACCGTCGAACCCCGCCTGGAACGGCACCGTCTTGGTCGCGAGTTTGTCGGCGACGTCCGCGCCCATCCCGAGCTGCTGCCCGGCCTTGGTCAGATCGATGGTCCCGGTCACCGCGTCGTCGCCGGCCCAGGCCACCTCACTGGCGGCTTCCAGGCTCTTCACGGTGTCGGAGGCGTCGAATCCGCCGAGCGTGCCGGTGCCGCCGGCGCCGCTGAGCTTGCGCCACGTCGTGCCGTCCATGCCCGGGATGTCGGCGCCCGGAATGGTCAGCCTGACGTAGTTGACGCCGCCGACGATCCGCATCTCGGTCTTGACCGTGGTGCCGTCGGACTCGGCCTCCATCAGGAACTCGCCGGTCTTGGTGACCGGGTCCATCACGCCGTTCACCGTCCCGGCCTCACCCATGTCGATGACGCTCTTGAACGACTGCTTCTGCAGCGTCGTCGCGGCGTCGATCAGCGCGGTGCTCGCGTCCTTCGCCGCCTCGGTCGGCTTCACGCCGCCACCGGCCTCCGGTGTCGCGCCGTTGCCTCCGCACGCGCTCATCGCCATGGCCACCGCCACGACCAGCGCCGCCCCACCCCGAGCCGTCCGCCTGCCCATCAAGCCACCCCCGTCAAAGACAAACCCCTCTTGGGTACGCCGAAACAGGCACTCTAACGACATAAATCGATCAAATCCGACCCGGGTGGCTTTTCACCCGACGGTGAGAGCGGTGCGTGGCATTGAGTGTGCCCGGCACACGTGCTAACGATGAACATCGATGGGACATCGGCGTCCACGAGGGAGTGACCATGCGAGTCACACGTCCGAGCAGAGCTGTCACCGCCGCCGTCGCCTGGGTGATCCTCGCCCCCGCGGCCGCGATCGCCCACGAACCGATCGCACACACCACCGGAACACCGGCGCCCTGGACCGCCGCCTGGGCCGGATCCGCGCAGGGTGTCTACCCGGTCGGGTACTCCGTCGCGCAGCCCGGAACCCCCGGCCCGGCCGGCCCCGGCAACACCGCGCCGCTGCTGAGCGCAGCACTCCCGGACAACCAGGCCCGCAACCAGACCCTGCGCCTGATCGTCGATCCCAGCGTCACCGGCACCAGCTGGCGGATCCGGCTCACCAACGAGTACGGCACCCGGCCGGTCACCTTCGGACGCGCGTACGCGGGCCTGCAGTCCAGTGGCGGCACGGTGACCCCCGGGACGAATCGGGCACTGACCTTCGGTGGTCGCAGCTCGGTCACCGTACCCAAGGGTCAGACGACGCTGAGCGATCCGGTATCGGTGAGGGTGACCGACGCGGGGTCGCAGCGTCTCGCGGTGAGCGTGTTCGTCGCGGGCGCGAGCGGGCCGATGACCTGGCACGCGGCGGCGTTCACCACGTCGTATCTGTCCGATCCGAACGCGGGCGACCACACCGCGGACCTCGCCGACACGGCGTTCCCGCACTCGACGACCTCGTGGTTCTTCGTCTCCGAGGTGCAGGCGCAGCGGCGTGACACGGCCACGGTGGTGGCGTTCGGCGACTCGATCACCGACGGCTTCTTCTCCACGATCAACGGCGCCGACCGCTGGCCCGACGTGCTGCAACGCCGTCTCGACGCGCGGGCGCAGGGCCGTCGCTCGATCTCCGTGGTCACCGAGGCGATCGGCGGCAACATGGTCACCCGGATCGGTCGCACGCCCGGCGGGTGCACACCCTGCGACGGGCCGCCGGCTCTCGACCGGCTGGACCGCGACGTTCTTGCCAAGCCTGGGGTACGCGCGGTGATCCTGCTCGAAGGCATCAACGATCTCGGGGGCGGCGGCGCCACGGCGGAGCAGGTGATCGCCGGGTATCGGGAGATCATCCGCCGGGTCCACGCGCGTGGCATCAAGATCATCGGGGCGACGCTGACGCCGTCGGCGGGTACGGCGTTCGGGCTCTACGGCACCGCGGAGACCGACGCCGAGCGCCGCGAGGTGAACGCGTTCATCCGCACGTCGGGGCTGTTCGACGGGGTCGCGGACTTCTCGGCGGTGACCGAGGATCCGGCGCGGCCGGGATATCTGCGGCCGGAGTTCGACACCAACAGCAGCGCCGGTGGGGCCGGGGATCACCTGCATCCGAACCGGGCCGGGTTCCTGGCGATGGGCGCGGCTGTGGACGTGGCTCAGCTGGAGCGCTTCACCCGGTGAAGGTCTCGTTTCCGCGTACCCAAGGGGGGTCTCGTTTCCGCGTACCCAAGGGGTCTGAGGCGCGCTAAGCGCAAGTGATGCAGTGGCGGGCGAACGGGCGGGCTGCCAGGCGGTCCGCGGCGATCGGCTGGGCGCAGCGCTCGCAGACGCCGTAGGTTCCGGCGTCGACCCGGGCGAGCGCGGCGTCGACCTCGGCGATCCGGTCTCTTGCGGCGGCCAGCAGCGCGGTGAGCTGGGCGCGCTCGAAGCCGATGGTGGCACCTTCAGGGTCGTGCTCGTCGTCGGCATTGGAGTCGCGGGACGCCGCGAACACCGATTCGAGGTCGTGGGCGAGAGTCGCCGCTTCGGTCTGGGCGCGGGCTCGCAGGCGCAGCAGCTCATCGCGGACCATGCTCGCAGCCTATGCGCTTCGCGGCGTCAGGGGATGTCGGTGTCCTCGCCGAAGTCGATGTCCTGGCCGAAGCCGTTGTCCTGGCCGAAGCCGCCCGGCATGTCCAGGAAGTCGCTGATCATCGCGCTGCCGAGCCGGTACGCGCACACCGCGAAGACCAGGAAGATCACGCCGAACACGACCGTGGCGATCAGTCGTGTGTTGCTGCCGCGCGCCGGTGTCGCCTCGGAGGGCCTTTCCGGGTCGTAGAGCACGGCGATCTCGGTGCCGACGATGTGGGAGCGGAACCCGTCCAGGTCGGCGAGCGGCGTCGTCACCTCCTGGCCTGCTTCGGTACGGAATGTGACGACCGGCCGGAAGCTCATCTGCCCCTCGGAACTGGATTCCATCTGGTTGTCGACGACGCGGGCGGTCGCCGGGCGGCCGGATGCGGCGAGAGCACGCAGGGTGAGCCACCGCCGGACCGCCGCGACGATCAGCGCGATGCCCACCAGGGCCGGAACGCCGACGAGGAAGGCGGTGACGGCGTACGGCAGCCAGGTGGCGTCTTCGATCATGGCTTGACGGTAGATCACCGCGGCCATTCGATCAGCGGGGTTGAGCAGTCGCTCAAGACGCCGTAGTCTTCATTTGAGCGACCGCTCAATTCGTTTACGGAGGCAACCCGATGAGAGCCCCGCGGCTGGTCAGCGTCGTTCAGCGACGCCTGCTCGTGAACTACCGCACCGACCCGGAGGTCACCGCGCGACTGCTGCCCGCGCCGTTGCGCCCGCAGGTCGTCGACGGGTGGGCAGTGTCGGGTATCTGCCTGATCCGGCTCAGCATGCTGGCCGGTCTGCGCAGTGAGAACGGGGCGCACCGGATCGCGGTCGAATGGGACACGCCTGACGGTGTCGCCTACGGCGTCTACATCCCGCGTCGTGACACCGGGTCGCGGCTCAACGCCTGGGCCGGCGGCCGCGTCTTCCCCGGGCGGCACCACCGCAGCCGGTTCGACGTGCGGGAGAGCGCGGATGAGCTGCGGATCGCCTTCGGCGATGAGGTACGCGTCGACGTCCACGCCCGCATGGCAGCCGACCTGTCGGCCAGCCAGGTCTTCGGCAGCGTCGACCAGGCGTCGGAGTTCTTCCGCCGCGGCGCAGCCGGTTTCTCCGACACACCTGATCCGAGCCGCCTCGACGGCATCGCACTGACCGTCAAGGATTGGCAGGTCACGCCGGTGGAGCTGGTGTCGGTACGGTCCTCGTTCTTCGACGACCCGGACCGGTTCCCGCCGGGATCCGCGGTGCCCGACTGCGGGCTGTTGATGCGGGACGTCCCCGCCGTGTGGAATCCGCTGCCGCCCATGACCGTGGGCCCCGCCTTCACCCCCGCCCGATGAAGGTCGTCATCGCCGGCGGCTCCGGCGCCCTCGGGCAGCGCATCGCTCAAGATCTTGTCGGCCGGGGCCACGACGTGGTCGTCCTGAGCCGTTCGGCCACCCCGGTCCGCTGGGGCCGGCACGTGCGCTGGGACGGCCGGACCGTCGAGGCCGGCTGGGCGTCCGAACTCGCCGGCGCCGCCCTGCTCGACCTCTGCGGCGAGTTGGTGTTCCGCCGGGCGACCCCGGCCAACATCGCCCTGCTGACCAGCTCCCGCACCGAGCCCACCCGGGCGCTCGCCCGCGCCTGCGCCGACCTGGACCAGCCGATCCCGGTGCTGTTGCAGATGAGCACCCTCGCGATCTACGGCGACGCCGGTGAGACGGTCCTCGACGAGTCCACGCCACCGGCTGACGGCCCGCCCCAGATGGCCGGTGTGGCGCAGGCCTGGGAGGACGCCGCCGCGGAGATCCCCGCTGCCCGCCGGGTCACGTTGCGCACCGGCATCGTGTTCGATCCGGGCACCCCGGCCTTCGACCGGCTGACCGGGTTCGTCCGCTGGGGTCTCGGCGGCGCGATGGGCAGCGGCCGGCAGTGGATCAGCTGGCTGCACGTCGAGGACATGTGCGCCATCGTGCGCTTCTGCCTGGACGACCCGTCACTGTCCGGGATCGTGCACGCCACCTCCCCCAACCCGGTACGCAACGCCGAGCTCATGTCCACGCTGCGCCGCTCGTTGCACCGCTCGATCGGCCTGCCGAGCCCTGCTCCAGTGGTCCACGTCGGCTCGGTGTTCCTGCGCGCCGACCCGGCCCTGGCACTGTCCGGCCGCCGAGGCGTACCCAAGAAGTTGATCGAGGCGGGTTTCGCATTCACCCACCCTGAGCTGGAGCCCGCGATCACCGACCTGCTCGCGGCATAACATCGGCACCTACCGCTCGGGAGGTCACGCAGTGCGGCTCGACGGAGCGATCCACCGCGCGTGAACTCAGGCCAGGCCCATCATCCACTCCACGCCGTGCCGGGCGGCGGTAACGCCCGGCTCCCTGGACTGCGCGGTGAAGACGAGCACTCGCCCGCCCTTGCGCGGAAGCAGGTACAGGCCCTGCCACCACGGTTCGCCGTCATGCTCGTACGCCAGCTCGAGAACTCGCACGCCCTCACCCATCGTGCGGCGGTCCACGACCGTCTGGCCCGGCGCGATCAGCTCGTCCGGGTCGGCGACGTGCGCCGGGCCCTGCACCGAGATCGACGAGTCGTGCTCACCCACGAGGCAGTACGGGGCAACGCTCGACTCGACGCTGAAACCGCGCGGCCAGACCGCATCGAATCCTGAGGTCTCGATGACCCAGAACGGGTGGTCCGGGCCAGGCTCGACGTCCACGACGCCGGGCACGCTCTGCGCATCCGACGGATCGACGAGGGCCGTCGCCGGGCCGTCGGCACGCCAGTTCGTCACCAGCACCACCTCGGACTCGGCGTCGGGGAGTTCGAAGGTGTACGGCCAATACGGCATCAGCACCACCCCGTGACCAGCGAGGCGAGCGAAAACATGTCCCATGGGCGCGCACTGTATTACGCGACCCGGCAGCTGATCACGGGCCAGTGCCGCCCCTGCGCGTAAACGGCTGAGCAGGCGCAGCACCGACGCTTCTTAGAAAACATTTATAAACTTCGATGGAAGGCGTAACGGGCGGCGACTAGCGTCGATTGCCAGGTTAGCCCGTTTCCCGACAAGGAGCCCCTATTGTCTTCCCCCCGGTTCGCCAACGTCACCTGGCCGTTGTTCCGCATCGCCGTCGGCCTCCTGTTCGCCTGCCACGGCCTGTCCAGCCTCTTCGGCCTCTTCGGCGGTAGCCGCGGAACCGGCGAGCCCGTCCCGATGGGCGTCTGGCCGGGCTGGTACGCCGCCCTCATCCAGCTCGTCTGCGGCGCCCTGGTCATCGCCGGCCTGTTCACCCGGCCCGCGGCGATCCTCGCCTCCGGTTCGATGGCGTACGCCTACTTCGTGGTCCACCAGCCGGACGGCCTGATGCCGATCGAGAACGGCGGCGTCACCCCGGCCCTGTACGCCTGGACCTTCCTGCTCATCGCCGTCGTCGGCGCCGGCCCCTGGTCCGTCGACGCCCTGATCAGCAGCAGGCGCGCGAAACCAGCCGACGCCGGGACCACGCCCTCGACGACAGCACCCGCGAGCGAACCGGTCGCCGACCGAGCCTGACGTGAACGCCTGACGATCCCGGCTTCCAGCGACGACCGGGAGCCGGGATCGCCGGTCACCGCCGGGGCAGCACACCCAGCAGGGAAGCGGTCAGCGCCAGCCTCAAGGAATCCTTCAGCTCCAGATGGAACCGCGCCAGCTCGGGCTCGGCCTGATAGGCGGCCCGCAGGCTGGGCGGCGGTGTGCTGTACGCCGACAGCGCGCCGGCCAGGACCATGGTCTGCAGGCTGAACAGGGTCGCGTCCTCGCCCAGCTCGGGCAGGCATTTCTGGATCAGGTCGGTCATGGTGGTCAGCCGGTCCAGAGAAGCGCGCTTGTACCGCGCCACGACCTCGACCGAGACGTTGTGCTCCAGGACGCTGCCCTGCGCGCCGAAGAGGTCGCACAGCACCACCCGGCGGGACAGCGAACCGCTGAGGATCTCGGCCACTGCCGCCGCCCGCTCGGCCATCGGCTGGTTCTCGTCGACACCGGCGGCCAGCTCGCCCGCCAACTCGGCCAGCCATTCCCGCAGGAAGTGGTCCAGCAGTTCGAGCAGCACGGCCTCGCGGGACTCGAAGTACCGCAGCACGTTCGGCTTCGCCAGGCCCACCCGGCGACTGAGCTCGTTCAGCGTCACCGCGGCGACCGGCATCTCGTCGAGCATCGCCGACGCCATGTCGAGGATCGCCCGCCGGCGGATCTCCCGCTGCTCTTCGGTTCGCGCCCGCTGGAAAGTCACGGTCACCAGCCTAACTTACGTACCAACGGTACGTTGACAACGTACCGAAAGTACTTTAACGTCGTCGGCACAAGATACCTTCGGTACGTTAATGAGCTGGGAGTTCAGACATGAGCCAGAAGTGGACGACGGCGAACATTCCGGACCAGCACGGGCGGGTGGCCGTGGTGACCGGCGCCAACACCGGGCTGGGATACGAGACCGCCAAGGCGCTCGCCGAGCGTGGGGCGTCAGTGGTCCTCGCCGTGCGCGACGTCGACAAGGGCGAGCAGGCCGCAGCCCGCATCGCCGGAGACGTGACCGTGCAGGCACTGGACCTGAGCTCGCTCGACTCCGTCCGGACCGCGGCGGCAGCACTCCGGTCCCGGCTCGACCGGATCGACCTGCTGATCAACAACGCCGGCGTGATGTACACCCCGAAGCAGACCACCCGGGACGGCTTCGAGATGCAGTTCGGCACCAACCACCTCGGCCACTTCGCACTCACCGGCCTGCTGCTGGACCGGATGCTGCCGGTGCCCGGCTCCCGCGTGGTGACGGTCAGCAGCACCGGGCACCGCATCCGGGCCGCGATCCACTTCGACGACCTGCAGTGGGACCGGTCGTACAGCCGCGTCGGCGCCTACGGTCAGTCCAAGCTGGCCAATCTGATGTTCACCTACGAACTGCAGCGCCGGCTCGCCACGCACGGCACCACCGTCGCGCTGGCCGCGCACCCCGGCATGTCCAGCACCGAACTCGCCCGCAACACCCCCGCGGCCCTCCGGCTCCCGCTCACCTGGCTCGCGCCGCTGATCACCCAGACGCCGGCGATGGGCGCCCTGCCGACCCTGCGCGCCGCCACCGACCCGGCCGCGCTCGGCGGCCAGTACTACGGTCCCGGCGGACGCAACGAGGTCAAAGGCCACCCCCGGCTGGTCACTTCCAGCCCTCAGTCGTACGAGGTAGCGCTCCAGCAGCGGCTGTGGGCCGTGTCCGAAGGCCTCACCGGGGTGAGGTTCCCCGCCGTCCAGCCCGTCACCGTACGGTGATGGCCCGGCTCTGATGGAGAGGGTGATCTCGCCGTGCTCAGCTCCCGACCAGGTCGGCGAGCACCCGCGCGTCAGTCGCCTCGGTGTTGCTGAGCACCACGAGACGACGCCCGGTCGACGGGATGCTCCCGGCGTACGCCTTGAATCCGGGATTGTGTCCACTGTGGTACCACCACGACCGGCCGGCGACCTCACCGGTGAAGACGCCGTAGCCGTACCCACTCGTCTCCGGGTCCTTCCCGCCGATCCGCACCCGCTCACCGAGCATCAGCGTCCGATAGGGCTCCCCCAGCACCCGCCCGTCCTCAAGAGCATCGAGCCAGTCGATCAGATCGGCGGCCGTCGACCAGACATCCCCGGCGCCCATGCCGACCACATCCAGTTCCCAGCTCGGCAGCGGCTGCCCCTGCGCATCATGCCCACCCGCCACCTCCGTCTCGTCCGTGGGTGACCCGGCGAACGTCCTGCTCAACCCGAACGGCCCGAAGAACCTGTCGGCGAGGAAGTCCCGGTAGGGCAGGTCAGCGGCCCGCTGCACGATGTGCGCCAGGAGAACGTATGCCGGGCTGCTGTAATGCCAGCCGTCACCCGGCACGAACAGAAGCGGCCGCCGCCGGAAGTGGTCGAGCAGCTCGTCGGGCTCGACCCGGACCGCCGGATCAATCCGCGGATAGTCCTCCCAGTGCCCGATCCCGGACGTGTGCGTGAGCAACTGATGCAGCGTGATCCCCCGCCACTCGTCCGGCCACCCACCGACCCACTGCTCCAGCCGATCATCCAGGCCGAGCACCTCTTGCTCCACCAGCATCAGCACTGCGGCAGCGGTGAACTGCTTGCTGACCGAGGCGATCTGATATCGGGTCGACGAACTCTCGTCGACGACGACGTCCGCACCCTGCCGCACCAGAATCTCGGTCCGCACCATCTCCCGACCCTAGATCCAACATCCGAGATCGTCGATTCCTGCGCGAGGTGGTCGTCGGTGTCCGCCGCTACGGACTGCGGCCATGCTCAGGGCCGGTTGTGCACGAACCACGCGTCGCCCTCGGTGACCGCGACCGCCAGCTCCCACTGCTGGATGTCGAAGTTCGGCCCCAGCGCGAGCAACTGCCGAGCAGCCGCCCAAGCGTCGTCACCCGGCACCGGCGGCCGGTGCACCTCGAACTGCAACATGGTGTCCCAGCACGCGACCAGCCGGGCGTCCCACCGCTGCTGCCACTGCCAGAGCACGGCGGCCAGATCTCCCTCACGACCGAGGGCACCGAAAAAGCCGGCCCAGTACGGCGCGAGCCACGACGACGCGGTCGGCAACAGAAGCAGTGACACCTCATCCGGGACAAACCAGTAGTCAGTGCTCACGACGCTGCGCGTGCCCTCCCGCACCTGATCCGTCAGGCCGGGGTCGGACAGCACGTGGTCGTAGGCCGTACGGAGCAATTGCTGGGTTCCGGCGTCCGGCCCGACCGTCGGCAGCACGTCCGCGGTGACGTCGACGCCGTACTGGCCCTGGGTGTAGAACGACAACTCGACGTCGGGAGCGTCATCGTCCCCGTCCTGAAAAATCGGCCAGGGGTCGACCGTGCGCGCCGCCCGATCGAGGGCCGTCAGCGCTGCGGCGTCGAGGGGCCTCGGCTCCAGCAGTGCGTCGTCAAAATCGGTGGTGATCAGCATCGGCCAGCGGCCGGTCACCGGGAGCAGTGCATGCGCCTCCCGCCACGCCTCGTGCAGACCATCCGCGCCGATCCCGGACACCACCAGCGCGCCGGCGGGCCCTTCCTGGATCGGCAGGTCCGCCAGCGTGGTACCCCGCAGCACGACAGCAATCTCCGGCAACCCCATCATGGCCTGATTGTCCCCGTGGCCCCTCGCAGGCGCCGCGCTCGGGTCGGCCGCTCCTGGGTGCTGCGCCTCATTCACCGCGGCCGGCCGATGAGAAAGCGTTCTATCTCGCGACGGCGCCTGCTGGTGGCTGAAACTCCGGATACAGGTCGACGCAGTTCCGGAGCTTGTCGACCGCATCCGCGGCGGCTGCGAGGCGCGCGAGAACATCGAGTGACATGTCGAGTTCATCGTGCGGCTGGTCGAGGGGCTCCACGTGGAGGCGGTCACACCAATACCAGCCGGCGACCTCGACCTTGTTGAGGGCGGCGACATCGTTGATCAGACTGCCCCTGAGCTCATCCCAGCCCCACAGCTCCCCGTTGCCGTATACGGCCGGCCGGGAAGCACCACCGCGACAGAGATTCCACGCGGTGACACCGTCCTGAAAGTCGTCACCGGTCAAGTCGCCGCGCCCGGTTTGAGGGTCCGTCAGCACCCAGCCGGAACCATCCCAGTATTCGACCACCCAGTGGTCGATCCAGCGTTGCGCCACGAAGTAGCCGGCGAAGCCGCATCGGATACGGGCTGGTGTGCCCGTTGCCCGGAGCAAGGCGCAGTGCAGCAGCGCGAAGTGATAGCAGAAGCCGAACATTCTCCGCTCGACGGGCCGCTCACGATCCAAGGGCGCCGGATCGATACCGATCACATTGTCCAGGATCGCTGCGGCGCCGACGGTTTCCATGTGCGACATGCGCTCGGCGGAGAACCGCAGGCCCTGGACCGTCGCCGTGTAGTTGTGAATGAGCAGCCCGCGAACGATCGCGCTGAGCTCCTCGGGGTCAGCCGGAAGGCCGGGCACTCGGTCGCGGTGCCGCCCGAGACCGGAGGTCGGGCTGGACTGCCGGAAGAAGAGCGCGATCTCGTCCATAAGCGGAGAGAGTACAAAATTCGCTCGCACCCATCAGGTGTCCCGTGGATCCGGGGCGGCCGTTTCCAGCAGAGTCTCGATGCGGGTGCGGTCGGGCAGATCCTGCTCGGTCGCGTAGAGCAGAGCGGCCGACAGGAGAGTGCGCGCCGCCGCGGTGTCGCCGAGGGTCAGGTGGGCCTGGCCGAGCAGGTGGCGCAGCCGCATCTCCAGAAGCCGGTAACCGGTCCGCTCGTGTGCCTCCAGTGCCGGGACACCTATCGCGAGGGCCTGCTCGGGACGGCCGGCGGCCAGGTGTGACTCGACGATGGCGACATGCGCCCAGTCCTCGCCGCTGTAGCTGGTCAATCCTCGGTCCAGCAGCGCCGTCAAGGCAGCGGCCCAGCGTACGGCCTGCGGGTGACGCCGAGCGCGGGCGCAGAGCAGCGTCAGTCCGGCGAGGACGTCGTACAGGTGAGCCTCGCTTCCCACCTCCTCGGCCGCCGACTGCGCGCTCAGCAGCAGTCGCTCGGCGGCCGCCGTGTCACCGCGTTCCAGATGCGTCATCGCCATGCTGACCTCGGCGGTCATCACCAGCAACGGGTCGCCGGTACGCGCACCGAAGGCGTGGCATGCGGCATCGAGGCGCAGCGCCTCGGCGTGATCTCCCCGGATCCGCTGGACCGTGGCCAGGTTGTCGAGATTGACCGCGTCCACCGCGGTACGGATCTCTTCGCCGGCCCGGTTCTCCTGGAGCAGGCGCAGCGCGCGGGTGATGTCACCGGTCCGGATGTAGGCGTCGCCGAGATTCGCCGAGGCGGCGGTGACGCCGCGTGTGCGACCGGCGAGCCGGAACTGCTCCATCGCGGCGGCGAACTCGTCGGCGGCGGCTGCCGGGTCGTGCAGATTCTCGTTGGCCATGCCCAGCGCCATGTGGCAGAGCCCCTGGCCGTCGGGGTCCTCGGCGGCCCGAGCCGCGCGCAGCGCCGCGCGGGCCATGGACAGGTGGATGACGCCGGACCGGCTGCGGGTGTAGAAGTACACGCCCAGGCTGTGCACCAGGTGCCAGGCGAACGGCCGTGGGCCGTGGTCGGCGACATGGTTCACTGCCGCGGTCAGATTCGCCAGTTCGGTGTCGAGCCAGACGCCGGCCTCCTCCGGACCGGTGAACCGATGAGGGCTGCCGGTCGGTGACAGCTCACCGCGGTCGCGGCTGGAGCGGCCGGGTGCCAGCGTCTCGCATGCGGCGTCGGCGCTCAGCAGGTACCAGGAGACGAGACGGTGCAGGGCCTGTTCGCGGACGGTGTCGGGGTCGCCGGCGGCCCGGCGCCGGGCGTACAGAGAAAGCAGGTCGTGGCTGCGGTAGCGGTCGGGTGTGGGTTCGGCGAGCAGGTGGGCGGCGACCAGCTCGTCGAGTTCGGGGACCGGGTCGTCGAGATCGCGGCCGAGCAGAACCGCGGCTGCCTCCCGGCTGGCCTCCGGGCCGGGAAGCAGGCCGAGCAGCCGGAACAGGCGCTGGGCCTCGGCGGGTAGAGCCCGGTAGGAGATGTCGAAGGCCGCGGCGACGGCGCTCTCCGGATCACCGACCACCTGCAGGCGGCCGAGCAGGTCCGTACCGCGCAGCTCGCGTACGGTGGCGGCGATGGTGTGCCGGGGCCGGGCGGCGAGGTTCGCGGCGGCGATGCGCAGCGCGAGCGGCAGGTGTGCGCACAGGGCGGCCAGTTCCGCGGTGGCCTCCGGTTCCGCGGCCACCCGGGTCGTGCCGAGGTGGGTGGCGAGCAGATCCACCGACTCGGTCGCTTCGAGGGTCTCCAGAGTGACCCGGGCGGCGCCTTCGCGGACGACGAGGCCGGTGAGGGCGTCCCGGCTGGTGATCAGAGCGTGGCAGCCGGCTCCGCTGGGCAGCAACGGGCGGACGTGGGTGGTGTCGACGACGTTGTCCAGCACGACCAGGACCCGCCTGCCGGCCAGGATCGACCGGTAGAGACCCGTCTGCAGGGAGAGGTCGGCCGGAATCCGCTCGGCCTGCACGCCGAGTGACTGGAGCAGCAGCGACAGCGCCTCGACCGGCGGGATCGTCGGATCACCGGAATGTCCGCGCAGGTCGAGGTAGAGCTGACCGTCGGGATACCGGCCGGCGATCCGGTGGGCCCAATGCAGGGCGAGCGCGGTCTTGCCGACACCGGCTGTTCCGGTGATGAGCGTGGCCGGCGCCTGCCCGGGGATCGCGGTCAGCACGTCCATGGCCTCATGGCGGCCGGAGAAACCGGCGACGTCCGGTGGCAGCTGCCGCGGCGTCCAGTCCTGCGGTTGTGCGGGCTGCGGCGCGGGATCCGGGTTCGGCGGCGCTGCGGGCGCGGTGTGGAGTCGTTCGGCCAGGGTTCGCCAGGACTGCTCCCACCGGCCGATCGCGTACTGGTCGCCGCCGCACGCCAGCACCACGGCCCGGACGAGATCCAGGGACGGCAGACGGCGGCGGTTGACGCTGAACGCGTCGGAGAGCGTGCTCGCGGCCACCCCGGTCCGCCGGCGCAGCACCTCCAGGGACGGGTTGCCACCCCACACCTTGACATCACGCAGGGCTCTGACGAATCCGGCAAGGTCAGCCGCCTCGTCCGGGCACGGGAAGCCCCGTTCCGTACCCATGCTTCCTCCCCAAGATCGTCTTGCCGGGCAAGTGTAGGCAGACAGCCGGATCCAGCCGGATTCAGCCGGATCCGGCCGGAATCCAACGAGGCCGGCCGGAGCCGGACGGGTCCGGCCGAGCGGCTGGCCGGAGGCGGTCCGGCCGGATTTGATGAAGACACCACACGCCGAACCACGGAGGCTCCGATGACCGCCACGCTGATCCGAGGCTTGATCCCGCAGGCCGCCGAACCGCGCCTCGAGCACTGCCAGCTCGGCGGTGGAGCGGGCTGCACCGCACCGGGCGAGATCAAGATCGCCGACTCGTGGGGCGACGCGGCGTGGGGCTGCCCTGATCACGTCGAGGAGGCCATCATCAACGTGCGGTCGGTGTTCATCGCGAGCGAGGAACTCGGCGGCCTGGCCGCCTACCTCAACCGCTGACTACGCCCGGGAGCGGACCAGCGACGGTGTTCCGGTGTCCGCGCTGCGGATCCGCGATCACCTCGCCGAAGGTGACCGGGAACCGTCAGCTCGATGGAGGAGTCCAAGCCCCTGCCCGCCCTGAGAGGAGACCTTCCTTGACATCCAATCCATCGTTGTTTCATCGGCCGGCACGCGCGCGGACCCGACGACTCAGGAACTCCCTGGCGGTCCTCCTGCTGGCCGGGCCGGCAATGACCGGGTGCGGCGGTGCGCAGCTGGTGGCCTCCGAGGCGGGTTCTCCCGCACCGCAGGCGCCGACAACCAGCCGCCCCGCGGACCTGCTGTCCTGCACCAGTGACGAGGTCGTCGCCACCACCATGACCGACTATGCCCCCGGGACCCGTGAGACGCGCTCGCCCGAGGTGCAGGCAGCAGCCTGGGCTGCAGCTCAGGGCGGTTCGGTCACCGGCAGCCCCACGGTCGCCCACCAGTCCGATCATTTCACCTACATCACCTTCACCGACTCGACGAACCGTGTCGCCACCGTGCTCACCTTCGACAAGGGCGACGAAGGCGGCTGGCTTCTGACGACCACACGAGCCTGCCAGTGACCGTTGCTTGAGCGTGAATGTCCGCGCGACGCAACGACCCTCCCCCGCCATCCGGCGACTACGGCGCGTTTCGACGTCATAGCCACTCGTTGATCGCGGCAAGGTGGCGGGGTGGCCTGGCAGGATGTCCGGTATGACATACCAGGTACGGCTGCTCGGGCCGGAGGATCAGCAGCTCGCGTGGAACCTCGGGAGCCTCGCGTTCGGCTACCACGAGCGGCCGATGCCGGAAGGCTGGGCCTCCGATTCCCCTGGCCGTCGGACGGTCGGTGTCTTCGACCCGGCCGAGCGGCTGGTCGCCAAGGCGGTGGACCGCGAACAGGGCCAGTGGTTCGGCGGCCGGGTCGTACCGGTCAGCGGCGTCGCCGGCGTGGCGACCGCGGCCGAGCTGCGTGGGCGTGGCCTCGGCCGGCTCGTGCTGACCCGGCTGCTGCACGACGCGCGGGAACGGGGCGCGGTGATCAGCACGCTGTTCGACACCACGCCGGGACCGTACCGGGCGCTGGGCTGGGAGGAGGTCGGTGCGCTGGTCTACTGGACGGCGCCGACCCGGGTGCTGGCCGAGATTCGCCCCGACACCACAACAACGCTGCGACCGGCGACCGAGGCCGACATCCCCGCCGTCGACGAGATCTACCGCGAGGTGGCGCGGACGGGCACCGCCATGATGGAGCGTTCCGGGCCTGCCTTCGGAGCGACCCCGGCGCAGCTGCTGGCTGATTACCACGGCTTCACCGTCGCCGTTGACGACACCGGCACCATCGTCGGATACGCCTCCTGGAACCGCGGCCCAGGCTACGACGCGAGCGGCACGCTCACCGTGCACGATCTGATCGGGCTGACGCCCGAGGCGACGCGCACGCTGCTGGCCATGCTCGGCGGCTGGGCGAGCGTAGCGCCGACCGTACTGATCCGGCTGGGCGCCGCCGACCCGGCCTGGTCATTGCTGGCACGCGGCGACGCCAAGCCCGAGACCACACAGCCATGGATGCTGCGCGTCGTCGACGCGTCCGGCGCGGTCGCTGCCCGCGGCTGGCCACGGCACCTGACCGGCGAAGTCGACCTGGAACTGATCGACGACGTCTGCCCATGGAACCAGGGTCGCCACCGGCTGGTGCTCTCCGGCGGGAACGCGCGGCTGGAGCCGGGCGGCGCGGGCACTGTCCGGCTGACACCACGCGGCCTGGCCGCCTGGTACGCGGGCGCCGCAACGCCACAGCAGCTGCGCCGCAGTGGCTTCCTGACCGGCGGGGACGCCGACACCGACGAACTGCTGCGTACCGCGACCGCCGGCCCCGTGCCGACACTGCACGACTACTTCTAAGAACCGATCTTCGGTACGCGGCCAGGCCGGAAACCGGGCCGCAACATTCGACAGCTGTCGATGTAATTCGCCGCCGTGAGACTCGGGCGATGCGTGAAGAGTCAGTCACCCGGCGCCGATTCCTTCAATCCGTGGGTGCCACCGGCGGCGCCGGTGCGCTCTTCGCCACGATGGGCGCGCTCGGCCTCGCACCAGCCCACGCCACCGCCCCGGACTTCCGCGCACCACAACGTTCCGACTTCCACCTGACCGGGCGCGCCGCCCGCAAGGTCGTCATCCTCGGCGGCGGCATCGCCGGACTCGCCGCCGCGTACGAGCTGGGCAAAGCCGGGTACGACTGCACGATCCTGGAAGCCCGTGCCGTCACCGGCGGCCGCAACTTCACGGTCCGCGGCGGCACCACGCATACCGACCTCGACGGCCACACCCAGAAGGCCGGGTACTCGCCGGGCACCTACCTCAACGCCGGGCCGGCCCGGATCGCACAGTGGATGGTCACCCTCGATTACTGCCGCGAACTCGGTGTGCCGATCCAGCCGTTCGTCAACACCAACGCCGACGCCCTGATCTACAACGAGGCCACCGGCACCCCGGTCCGCTTCCGCACCGCGAAGGCCGACGTCTATGGGTACGTCTCCGAACTGCTCGCCAAGGCCACCGACCAGGGCGCACTCGACGGCCGGATCACCGCCGAGGACAAGGCCCGGCTGTTGTCGTTCCTCGAAGGGTTCGGCGCGATCGGCTCGGCGCATCAGTACACCGGCACGAGCCGGCGCGGCTTCACCTCGTACCCGGGGGCCGGCGACGACGCGGGCACGCCGCTGCCCGGACCGGCCGCGCTCTCCGACGTGTTCGCCAGCAACGTCGGCCGGTATTTCACCTTCGAGTTCGGCTACGACCAGGCGATGATGATGTTCCAGCCGGTCGGCGGCATGGACCGGATCGCCGCCGCCCTGACCACCGCGGTCGGCGGGCACCGGGTACGCCTCGGCGCCGAGGTCCTCGACGTGACCGGCCGCGCCGGTGACGTCACGGTCACCTATCAGCGGGGTGGGCGGGTGCACACGCTGGTCGCGGACTTCTGCGTCGCCACGCTGCCGCCGCACCTGATGGCGCGGATCCCGCACAACCTCGGCGCCGACGTGACAGCCGCCCTCGGCGCGTTCCCCGCCGCCGCCTCCGGCAAGATCGGTCTGGAGTACCGCAGCCGCTGGTGGGAGACCGACCTACGTATCTACGGCGGCATCACCGAGACCGACATGGACCTCGCCCACGTCTGGTATCCGTCGCACGACTTCCACGCCCGCCGCGGCCTGATCGTCGGCTACTACAACACCGGCGCCGCCGCTCGCGCGTACGGTGTGCTGACCCCCGACGAGCGCACCGCCCGGGCCGTCGCACAGGGCGTGAAGATCCACGGCGAGAAGTACCGGACCGAACTGGCCGCCGCGTTCTCGATCGCCTGGCACCGCACCCCGTACCTGGAAGGCGCCTGGACCTCCCCGCCCTGGACCAGCGCGTCCTACCGGTTGCTGCTGCAACCCGCCGGCCGGGTCTACTTCGCCGGGGACTGGCTCAGCCACGAGGTCGCCTGGCAGCACGGCGCCTTCGTCTCCGCCCGCGCCGCCGTCACCGCCCTGCACCAGCGGGTCCTCGCCACCTGACCCGGCGAATTCCGATGGCGGATCTGCTGCGGTTGGCATCGGCCCTGACACGAGGTTGGTGCCGAGGATCCACGCCGAGCATCCTGGCATGTCTGCCCCGGGTCTCCGCGTGGACGGGCGCGCGCGTCAGTCGGTGGGTTCCTCGGCAACACTCAGCGGGGAAGCGCCGGGCTCAGCGATCTGAGCGATGGCCTCGTTCAGCTCGTCCTCGGCGTACTCGCCCTCGGGCAGCCGGTCGAGCACGGCCATGTCGTCGGACGGCAGCTCCGCGGCGACCGCCCGGCGATAGATCTCGTTCCGATCGATCCGCTCCTGCCCGCCATAAAGCTCGTCGACCAGTTCGGGAAGTGCCGCCGTAGTCGCCATGATCTTCCTCCAGCGTGAAAGTGCTCGTCAGACGCACGCGCAGAAGCTGCGGTGCTGACCGACCCCGGTACCCGGCCCACCGCCGTTCATGCGTCACGCCCGGGTGAGGACTTCCGGTGCGTATCGTGCGGCTCGTGACCGCTATCTCTCTGATGCTCGCGGTGCCGGACGCCCCTGCGGCATCCGCCTGGTATCAACGCGCTCTCGGCGCCACCGAACTGTGGAACCTCGGCTCGGTAATCGGCTTGGAAATCGGAGGCGCGCCGATCTTTCTGGCACAGCCGGAAGGCAACGGCTGGGAGAGCCCGGTCGCCCTGGGCACCACGACGGTACGGGTCGAGGTGTTCGTGGACGACCCGGACTCGTTCGCCGGCAACGCCGCAGCTGCCGGAGCGAATTACCACGATCCGGTACGAGACCATGAAGCGCCGTGGGGGACACATCGGCAAGGTGGCTTCTTCGATCCGTACGGACATCTCTGGCTCGTGGGCGACAAGTCCCCGTTACAACGCCGCTGAGACACCGGCGCCGGATAGGGCAAACGTCCACGGCTGCTCGTCGAACCACCGGCCGCCAAGACCGGCGGACTCTGCGGGTTGTCGACGCGCTCGTGGAGGTGGCCGATGGACCACAGGAACGTGTGCTCTCCGACGATCAGGATCCGCGAAGCGCGACGGCGTGGCACACCGTGATCCTACGGACACGAACCCCGTGGCGGGAAGCGATGAAGTGCTGCTGGGAAGGCAAGCGCTCGACACCGAGGTCCGGTCCTGCCGGGTTGACTGCGTCAGAGGTCAGTCGGATAGCTGACGTCGTCGTCAGATGACTCGCAGCGAGTGCCCACACTGCGAATATGGCCGGATGGGTGGGCAGTGTGATCGCGGTGGCAGGGACCCTGCTGGGCGCCACTCTGGCATATCTTTTCCAGCGTGCCAATGCGCTGCGTTCCGAGGTATTCACACGGGACGAACGTCTCCGGCAGGAGCGCATGGCCGCTTACAGCGGATTCGCCGGTGCGATGGCGAGCCTTCGGCAGGGCGTCGTAAGTCTGTGGCTAGTGAAGCAGCGAATGAAGGATGGTCCCGAGCTTCTTGCCGCCCACACAGAGGCGGACAGATTGGGCGCATTGGCCAACCACGCAAGGCTTCGAGCCCAGTTGGTCGCCAGCGACGCGCGAATAGTTGCGTTGGCTGGTGCGGCATTCGATCCTATTGATGCCATCTCCCACGCACCCGACCGCGAAAAACTGGTCAGTCACGAAAAGAAGCTCCTGGAACTACTCGACGAGTTCATATCTGTAGCCAAAAATGAGATTCAGTAACTGGCCAGCCCGGCCGGACGCCATTCACGGTTACCATATTTTGCCGCCGGTCGTGTGCGTTCACCCGACGCGGATGGTTGAGCCGCGGTCCCGGGGCCAGGAGGCTATTTCGGGCTTCCCTTAGGCTCCTCGGTCATGACCGAGGCCTCCGCGATGTCGATGTTCGCCGCCCTCTTGGACCGCTCGTTCGTCCAGATCAGGGATTCGGCGGCCGATGGCCGCTTCTTCGATCGGGAGAAGGTCATCCAGGTCGCGGACGTCTGGGACAACAACACCTACCCGCTGTTCGGCGTCGCGCTGTGCCGTCCAGGGTGGGTGCGTGAACGGCGTGCGAGAGCGGCGCTGCGCTGGATGGCAGAGCTGGGATCGCAGCGCCGGGCGTGGATGATCGAGCAAGCCGGGGCCGCCGGGTACGGACTAGAGCCGCTGCTCGGCCCACCGGTTCCCGAGACGGTGCACCACCGCGACAGCCTGGGTCGGGTTTGGCCTGGTGCCGTACCGGTGACCGAGGCGGTCGCGGCGAGCATCGCGGACGACTACGACCTCACCCGCGCCAAGGTTCGGACCGTCCGGGTGGAACGCGCCGGACGGGAGCTGTCCGGCTATCTCGCGCTGACGGCCCGGCGCCGCTACGCCAGCCCACCCGATCAGACGGATGCGGTCGTGCAGGTGATGCTCGATGACGTCTGGGACGTACGGTTCGACAGCGGCGACGGGGCCGGCGCGACCTTGACCACCGGTGCCGACGGAGTCGAGGTTCGTATCGGCGCCCAAGGTCACCTTCGCGCCGCCTCTGCCGTCGTCACCTTCGACGACCCGTCCTGGCACCTCTCGCGGCGTGGTCGGGCCGCCGACGCGGACACCCCGAACCGAAGCACCACCACACGCAGGCCCCGGGAGCGTACTCGGCCGAAACCGCGTGGAGCCGCGTCGGACGCCGCGTTCGTGCTCCATCAGGCGATGCTGGAGATCCGTTCGGTGCGCTACGCGAAGCTTGCCGGCTCGGCCCCACTGCGGGAACTCTGCCACGCCTTCGCCGACGCTGGCGACGGAATACTCGCCGCCGCCGCGCAGCCCCGATCAGAACGTGATCATGCGTTTCGTCAGCTTGCTGAGAAATGGATCGGCGCGAGTCCCGAGCTGGCCCGCAGAATTGCGAGATGGCTCCCGGACGGCCACTGGCTCCATCAACTGTCGCGGACCGGCCCACACCGGCCTGCCGCCGCGGGCATACCTACACAGGCCCAGCTCACCCTGGCCGGTTACACCGCCGCCCACACTTTGTACGGCACACCACATGATGCCGCCGCCGTGATCAACCTCGCCGCCCCGGACGATGACAACGGCTGGACGCTACAGTCGCTCGAGTTTCCCCGGCCAACACGCCTCACGCTGGACGCCGCCGCGTTCACCGCTCCCGACACCGTCTCGGGCACCCCGGACATGTCGCTGATCCTCGGTAGCGGCGCCCTTACCGTCATCTGCCACAAGCTAGCCCCTCGCCATCACGACACCGAAGCACCATGACCTAAATTCGGGCCAGCGGCTCCCGATGCAGCATCCCTCGTCACAACGCGTCATCAGTACGCCAAGGCTCAACGCCCGGAACTGCCGAGTTGAGTGCTTCGGTTGTTCCCGGCCACGGATTCACTCCAGATCCCTGCCATTGATGTCTCTGTGGCCGGCCAATCCGTAAGAATGCGGGACATTTAGCCATTTACTCAAATATCGGGAACGGATGGCGCCGGTGAGCAAACCCCCGAGTGTCCTGGCAAACCCACCGGGAAAGCGTTCGAAGTACGGCCCTTCTTCGCAAAGGACCACCGGGTGATCAGCGGGGGAAACGCCGGGCTTGACGTGCCAGAAGAGGAAGTCGCCGTTGGGCGTTCCGCCCCAGGAGATGAGGTCATCGCCGGGCTGGAACCAGTCGGGAACATCGTCGCCGTCCCAACGGGAAGAATCACCTAGCGGCCAAGCCCGTTCGAGACGGCTGAACGAGTCGTCATCAACGCCGCCGAACCAGATCCGGCACGACTCCTGCGCCACCGCATTGTTGTCGACCAAGTCAGTCCAGCCGCGAGAGGCATCGGGTGCGCATACGAGCAGATGATCGTCGATAGCGCCGGGCCCGTATGCGTCGACGAAAACCTTGTAATCGCTCGGCAGTTCAGCACCGAGTGCCGTTTCGATAGCCGACCAGTCTGACGATCGCCAATGAGCCTTGTCCATCGGCGGCAACTGGAGCAGGCCTACCAGGCTCACAAGATCATCCACGGTTGGATCGTGCCGTCTGCGTACGGATTCCGGCAAGCACCAATCTTCACCGACGGTCGACGACCGTTGCACTCAACTAGCCGCGATGAGGATCTGGCGGCGCGACGTTGTAGGTGAGACCGGGCGTACGTCAGACCTTGGCCACCCAGACAGCTGTCATGGCGTCATCGGCTGCTGTTCAGGGGTCGACGAGCGGAGCCAGCGGCGGTGAGTGGCTGCGGCGATGCCGTGCACTAGGCGGGCGAAGCCGGCTGCACCCTCCGGGTCGTCAGCGCGTCGGACAGTGGTGAGGATCGGACGTACCTCGTCGAGTTCGATGTCAGCGCGCAGCAACACGAAGTGCAGGACCATGCCGGCGAGGCGAGCGTTGCCGTCGTCGTACGGGTGGAAGAACGCGACGTCGAGATGGGCGCGAGCCGCCCGCGCGGCCACCGGGATCGTCAGGTCGGCGGACTCCGACAGACACGCCTCGTACCGCCGTTGGGTGTCGGGGTGCAGCCCGTAACGATCCCGGCCATTCTTGGCGAGAGCCAGGCCCTGCCGGAAACCGGCTGCCGGGATCCCGCGCAGCATCCCGTTCCAGCGTGCCGTCAGGTTCGGCGTGAGGTCGGCTCCGGTCGCCGCAGCACTCCGGACGTCGCCGTAGGCGGTCAGCAGCAGACTCTGTCGTTGCTGGTCCTCGCCGGCCGTGGCATGGGCGATGAACCCGTCCTGGACAGCGCGTACCGGGGTTTGCAGGTGCGGGATGACATCGCGCCACGGCACCTGTTCGCGAGTCTGCTGCCAGGTGGTGAGGTGGTCAGGCATCGGCTACCTGCCCGGCCAGACGCTCGGCCACCGATGCGATGAGCTCCTGATCCGGTTCCGTCCAGCTGGCGAACCGGCCGCCGATGGCGTGTTCGAGCAGCTGCTCGCGCTCGTCCGGGGCGATACCGGCCGCTTCCAGGAACCAGCTGAGGACGGTGGTGCAGCAGTCATACCAGGCGGATTCGTACTGCGTGCGGTCACCGACGGCGGTCACCAGGTGGGCTACCGCGCGTTCCCAGCCGTCCAGCTCGCCGGCGGCGAGCGGAAGGAACTGGTCGAATCTGTCGGCGAGGTCCTCCAGCCAATCGCGCCACTCGATCAGTGCGGCGCAGACAGCCGCGGCGGTCTGCTCCGGGGTCGTGACCGAGTGCGAGAAACAGCACCAGCTGGCGACCGGCCCACCGTCGAGGTCGCCTTCGCCGACCGACCATCGCCAGCCGGCCGCCCACAACCCGTACCGTTCGGTGAATCCGATCGACACGCTCTCCAGCCACAGGTCACGCAGGCGCCAGTCCGCGCCCTGCGCCGGAATATTGCCGGCCGTGACCAGCTCGGCGGTCACCGCCGCAACCGACGCCGGGTCGAAGTTCCGTTTCCGCGGATCAACGTCGGCCCAGCTCAACATGCTCGGGTGTGGAAAACGTCGGTCGAAGTGTGCCGGGTCGGTACGGCTGATACCGGGTGCTTTGACTGCCTGCCAAGCCACCGGATCGCTGCTGCCGGTGGTGGCCGGTGTTGATGCGGCGAACCGGCCCCGGGCGTCGGTAGCGAGCTCGACGGTCAACTCGTGCCAGGCCACGAGGGCTTCGGCGAGGCGATGCAGGGTCTCGGCCGGCGTCGTGATCGGCAGCTCGATGTTCCACCAGATCGGGATGACGCCGCGACCGGGGTAGTCCTCCATCACCACCGTGTGCTGCCAGCCCACCGCCCATGCGCCGAGGCGCTCGACCAGAGCCGCTGTCATCCGATCCAGCCAGAAGTCAGCGAGCCGCCAATCGGTGCCGGCCGGCGGGATCTCGGCGGCCGGCGGTAGTGACCGCACCAACTCGGCCACGCCTGCCGGATCGAAACCGGGACGCGTGGCGGGGTCGACGTCAGGCCACGTGAGCAGACGAAACGTGGGCAGGTGGACGCGGTCGGTGGACATACGGTCATCCTTCGGGTGGGCAGCCGGCCAAGATATCAGGCTGTCGCGTCCGTTCGCTGCCTGACGGGGAGCGGTTGAGCACGAGCAGGACGGCCCGCCGGCCGGCTGAGCACCGCGGTCAGCCGAGGTTTTCGACGTCCGCGACGAGCAGCAGCGAACGGAGCACCCGGCGGGCGACCTCGCGCCGTTGCCCCGCGCGCGCATCGTTACGGAACGACACGCTCCGGCCGGTCGGCAGATGGGTGAATCGCACCGACGCCGTGGCCGGGTCCCGCGTGCACATCAGATCCACCCGGACATCCTCGTCCTGGACAGTCTCCGGATCGTCGTCCTCGACCAGCGGAGCCACGGTGACGGTGACCTCGGCCGAGCCGGCGCGAAACCGGCCGGCCTCAGCGCGCAGCAGGCCGTACGCGTACGGCGCGGCCACGACCAGCGTTCCTTCCAACAGGCGCGATCCCGGCGGGACGTCGTCGGGCAACGCGACGACGTGGCCGTGCCGCTCGGCCCATTCGCGGTACTGCCGCAGCACGGTCACGACCAACGTTGCCGCGTCCTCGCCGGTTCCGGCGGCGCGAACGACGACCACGGCACCCCGCAGGTCGAAGGGCCCGTCGAGGCGCATCCGGATCTGGAGGTCCTCGACGGCGGCGCTCAGCGCCTCGGCCTCGACCCGCAGGTCGGCGAGGACCGCGTCATCGTGCGTGTCGACCGCCAGCGCGACCAGCTGTCGCGCGTCGTCGAGCCGCCGGCGCACCGTCTCGGCGCGGGCCAGCTCACGGGTGACGACGGCGAGGCGGACGCCGACCGCCCGCCCGCGCGCGGGATCCCTTCACAGGTCCGGCGCGGCCGCCGCGGTCTCCGCCTCGGCCCGGATCCGGCGGAGCCGCTCGAGGCCGGGCGCGGTCGAGCGGAAGACCGTGGCGAGGTCGTGCAGGTGGCAGATCAGCTCGTTGGCGTGCACCCGCCCAGTCTACGGATCGGCACCCTGCAGCTCACGCTGGTTGTAGGTCGTACCGCGCTGCGGGCGGACGTGTGCGGTGGCTGCTTTGCTGTAGCAACCAGGTCACGCGGGGTGGCGTGCGGCCGACGTGACCACGCGGATGATGGAAGCGCCGCCGACAGTTTGTCCGCCCTGTTTCATTGCTGTGGTCAGGTTGTAGTACCCCGGCCCGGCATCGGAGC
>NZ_QLMJ01000001.1 GCF_003259845.1 Actinoplanes lutulentus | reverse complement strand
CCGACGAGGCGGGCAACATGCTGCAGTACTACACCGAGTTCGAGGATTACTTCACCGGCGTCCGCGACCTGGACGTGGTCCGCGAGCTCAACCCGCGGCTGAAGACCTTCGACCAGTGGCTGGCGGCGAACGGGCACACCATCCCGACAGCATGACGTTCGAGGGCATTTCAGGGGCTGCCGCGTCGATTCCCGGTCCACCACAGCCGGGATCGGCGCGGCAGCCTGTCGCAAGGCTAGCGCACCCCGACACGCAATGAACCTAGCCTCCTAGGATGCCTTAGGGGCCTTTAGAGTCAGCACTCGTGTCCCTTCCCGAAATCTCGCTGGCCACCCCGGCACACCGCGAACGCGTCGTCAGCACGCTTGTCGCCGCGTTCCACGACGACCCGGTGCTGCGCCACCTCTTCCCGCAGTCCTATCCCGAGCACGCCGCCGCTTTCTTCGGCCACCTCTTCGACAAGCGGGTCCACCAGAACTCGATCTGGATCGTGGGGGAGGGCGCGTCAGCCGGCGCCGCGGTCGCGATCTGGGAGCCACCCGCGCTCCCCGGCGCGACTCCCGCTCCTGCCCCGCCCATTTCGCTGCCGGCTCCGGAGATGGAGCGCATGCGAGAGTACGACGAATCGGTGCACTCGGCGCTACCGAAGGAACCGTTCTGGTACCTCGGAGTCCTCGGCACCCACCCGGACTGGACGGGCCGCCGCTGGGGCCACGCCCTGATGGCCGAGGGCTTACGCAGAGCCGCCGCCAGCGGTTTCCCGGCAGTCCTGGAGACCAGCAAGCCGGGCAACGTCGACATGTACCGCCGAGCCGGCTGGCAAGTCCTCGCCGAGATCACCGCCCCACTCCCCACCTGGATCATGCAACAAACCCGCTAACCCCAGGCACCGCCCCTCCCAGCCCACGGGCGCGCTGCTCGGCCGCTCCCGGGCCCGGCCCGCGCTGACGGTCGCGCAGTTCGGCCGCTTACGGGCCCTGGCTCGCGCTCACGGTCGTCCATGAGCCGAAAACGCGACCGCAAGCGCAAGCCGAGAGTGGTCGGCTTGCGCTTACGGTCGCGTGGAGGCCGAATTGGCGACCGCAAGCAGAAGCCGGGCCGGCCCGGCTGGCGCTCACGGTCGTGCAGCTCGGCCGGTTACGGGTCTGGCTTGCTCTCGTGGTCGTGCGAGAGGCCGAAACGCGACCACGAGCGCGAGCCGGCCCCTGTTCCCGGCGGCCAGTGCGCGGAGCCGTCGCTCACCCCTGGAATGGACGAGCCATAACGTGTCTGGACTACGGCCGAGGCTGACGGGCCGTAGCCCAGCCCTGGAATGGACGAGCCGAAACACGCCTGAGCTACGGCTGGGCGGGCCGCCACGAGCGCCAGCCGCAGGTCACGAGCGCCGGCAGGCGGCCACGAGCGCCAGCCGGCCGCGACGGGCGCCAGCCGGCCGCGACGAGCGCCAGCCGGCGGCCACCGATAGCCGGCGGCCGGCGGCGGCGGTTGGGTCAGGCTGTTTGGAGGGATCGGGCGGGTTGGGGGCGGGATGCTGTCAGCCAGACCGTGAGGATCAGGGCCAGTTCGCCGAGGTTGCCCAGCCACAGGATCGACGCACCGGCGCCGGCCGCCGCGAACATCGCCACGCCGCCGACCAGCAGCCACGGCCACCGGGCTCGGACCAGCAGGGCCGCGCCCACCCCGATCATCACCAGGATCGCGATGATGGCGGGGATCGGCGGCCCGTTGGCGGCGGCGTTCGTGTAGCGCAGGGTGTCGGCGTACCGGGTCGGTTCCAGGTCCAGGGTGACGATGTCGGCCCAGGCGCCGAGCGCGATCAGCGCCACGGTCAGCGCGCCGAAGATCGCGGGCAGCAAACGGCCGGCGAAGAACCCGTACCGGCGGCCCAGCCCGACCGCCACCATGATGAGCAGCGGTACGAGCAGCGCGTGCGTGACGTAGCGGGGAAGGGACAGCGCCTCCAGCAGACTGCCGAACCCCAGTGTGCTGCCGAGGGCCACGATCGCGTTGTCGTAGATCAGCGCGAGGATGACCAGCACCAGTAGCGAAAGCGTCCAGTCCGGATCCCGGCGGCGCAGGGTGATCACGAGAGCGAGCAGGACCACTTCGGCGACGACGATCAGTCCGAAGAGCGCGCTGACCATGGGCGGCATCCGTTTCGTTGGGGGAAACGCTGTTGCCCCAACGTAGACGGATCACCGGGCGACGGTCAATGTCGCGTTCAGCGCATTCGTGCCGGCCGTCGAGGACCAGACGCCGTCGTTGGCGAGCCGGATCGCGTACGCCGGTGTGGTCGCGAGCGTGGCCGACGGGTCGGGCAGGCCCAGCGAGAGCGGGTAGGAGCCCAGTTTCGACGGGGCAGTGAACGACACGCTCAAGGTGATCGACTTCCCCGGCGACCAGGTACGCAGATCAGCAGGGAAGGCAGCGGAAAGACCCCCGGCCGCCGACGAACCGACGAGCAGTTTCACCGGCCGGTTCGCCGCCGGAGAGGCGTACCCCTCGTTGGTGAGCGTGACGCGCGCGGTGACCTTGACCCCCGGTTTGGTGTTGGCGGGAAGGACCGCTGAGGTGAGCCGGATGCGATAGCCGAGATCGCGCGACGCCGAAGCGAGACCGTCGGCGCCCCAGGAGTCGAGGACGTCGGTGTTGAATGAGGGGTTCAGATAGGTCCAGTGGTATGCCGCCATCTCGGCGCGGGCGTTCTCCCAGCCGGACCGGTCGGACACGGCGCAGGTCTCGCCACCGACCAGTGTGTTCTGCTTGGCGAGCCAGGCGCGGTCGTCACCGGTGTAGGTGCCGTAGTCGGACTCATCGGCCAGGAAACAGTCGTTGTGGATGCCGACCCGCGCGTTGTTCGGCAGAAGCCTGCGCTTGTACTGCGGGGTACGCACCTGCACCGGCACGCTCGCCGGGGTGGCCGCGAGCAGCGCGGTGAGCACCTGCTTGCGGTCCGACCAGTCGGTACGCGTGAAGTTCCGGGTGTAGTACCACTCACCCCACCGGCCGATCAGGCCTGCCTGGACCGCCGTGATGATGTCGGCGTTTGCGGTCAGCACCGTGCCGAGCTGCTTGATGTGCTTGAGGACCCGGGCCAGTGGCGCGTCGGCGTCGGAGGTGGCGGAGTACGCGAACCGGACCACCATCTTCACCCCGGCGGCCCGGGCGGCGGTGAAGTCGGCCCGGATCAGTTTCAGGTCGGCCGCCGAGATGGTGTCGGTGCCGTGGTACTTCTCCAGGTAGAAGATCCGGAAGACCAGGGTGCGCCCGTCCTCGACCCGGGCCTGCCGCACCGAAGCGGTGTCGAGCGGGACATGGCCGGTGCCATCGGCGTACAGATGGGTCTCGGTGTAGGTGAAGAAGCCGCGCCCAGGGTTGGCGATCTCGTCGGCGGACGCGCTGAAAGCGCGGGTGACCGACGCCGGTTTTGTCGCGGCGCAGGCGGCGCCGGGGATGAGGACGGCGGCTGCGGCGGTGGCGGCGGTGAGAACCCTGAGCATGGCCCGAATTATCGGTGGTCGTGCTCCCGATCTGAGAAGTTCTCCAGCCCCAGCAACCGGTCGAACAACCGGACCCGCAGCACGATCGTCAACGTGCCGTACCACAGCAGCAGAGCCGGCAGCACCACGAAGAACACCGGCCGGGACGGTCCGATCAACCCGAAATACTGCCAGAAGACCGGCACGCACAGAATCGCGCTGAACGTCACGCACAACCCCAGCACCAGCAGAGCCGGCCGCGTGTCCCCGGTCGGCGTGGTCCACGCGGCGAACGCTTTGGACCGCGGCGCCAGGAACAGGATCAGCCCGAACGACGCGAAGCAGAAGAACGTCGACAGCCCGGTCTGCGCCAGGATCGTGGCCGAGGCCGTGGTGAAGTCGGCGTCGATGCCGTAGGTGAGACCGGTGTAGCTCTCGAATTCGGAGATGATCTCGTGCGGTGTCCGGCGTCCTGAGCTGAAGCCCTTCACGATCATTTCGTACAGCGCGGTGTAGACCATCGCTCCGAAGGTGGCGGTGACGACCGAGGCGGGAACAACAAACCTCACGAGATTGCGCAACATGTCGGGATCGGGGCGTGTCGGCTTCGCCCAGAACGTCAGGAACACCGTCGGCACCCCGACCGTGAACATCGTCAGCCCGACCTGCGTCGGCGAGTACGGGAACCCCAGCCCCAGCATCGTGACGGTCAGAATCACCAGCCCCTGGCTGACCACCCGGGCCAGGAACACGTACAACGAGATCCCGATCCCGTTGATGATCTTCCGGCCCTCCTGCTGAGCCGGAGGCAGCGCCGCGAACGAGTCCTCCACCAGCACGATGTCCGCGACGTCCTTGGTGACCGCGCTGCCGCTGCGCATCGCCACACCGATGTGCGCCTGCTTGAGCGCGCGGGCGTCGTTCACCCCGTCGCCGATCATCGCGACGTACCGGCCCTGCCGCCGCAGCGACCGCACGATCCGTTCCTTGTGCTCCGGCGCGACCCGGCCGAAGACCGCCGTTTTAGCCACGACCGCGTCCAGCGCCGCGTCGTCCAGGTCGTCGAGGGCCGCCCCGGGAACCGGTTCCTCGGCGTCGATCCCGGCGCGGCGGGCGATCGCGGCGACCGTACGCGGATCGTCGCCGGAGAGCACCTTGAGCGACACGCCCTCGGCGTGGAACCGCTGAACCGTCTCGACGACCTCGTCCCGCAGTTCGTCGGCGAGCGCCACGAGTGCCACGGGGATGAGCATCGGCAGATCAGGATGTCCCTCGTCGTCCCGCAGGCCTGATTCTTCCGCGCGGGCCAGCAGCAGCACCCGCAGGCCGAGCCCGGTCCGTTCGGTGACCTCGGCGGCCGGTACCGGCGTACGCAGCCGATGCGCCAGCGCGTCCGGAGCGCCGAGCACCCAGGTGCCCTCGTCGGCGACGAGACCCGACCATCGCAGCGAGGACGAGAACGGGACCTCGTCGCGTACCTCCCAGGGGTCACCCGGCAGCGCCGCGACCAGCGCGAGTGCCGTCAGGTTCGGGGTGGTCGCGTTGTGCGCGACGCTGCCCAGCGCCGCGGACACCTCGCCGTACTCGTGCCCGCCGAGCGGGACGATCTCTTCCAGGGTCAGCTGCCCGGTGGTCAGGGTGCCGGTCTTGTCGGTGCACACCACGTCCACGTTGCTGACCGACTCGACCGCGTTGACCTGCTGCACCAGCGCACCGTGCCGCGCGATCCGGACCGCCCCGGCGGTATAGGCGAGCGCGATCAGAAAGAACAACCCATAGGGTACGAGTCCGGACAGCACCGCGGTGATCTGCACGACCCGCAGAACGCTGAACCCCTCGATGGCGGCCTGCGCGATGATGGCCCCGCTCATCAGCGCGGTCAGTGCCATGACGAGCCGCACGATGAACTCGATCCGCCGCTGCAACGGCGTCTTGTCGGTGGTCGACCGCCGCGCTTCCGCGGTGAGCCGCCCGGCATAACTGTGCGCGCCGACATCGCGCGCCTGCTGATGCCCGTCACCGGCCACGCAGAGACTGCCGGACCGCAGCTCGTCACCGGGATGCTTGACGACCGGGTCGCTCTCTCCGGTCAGCAGCGACTCGTCGGCTTCGAGCCGCCCGCCGTCCAGCAGCGGCCCGTCAACGACGATCTGGTCGCCGGGCCGCACCCGCAGCACGTCCCCACGCACCACCCGGTCCGGAGCGATCTCCTTTTCCTGACCGTCCCGGATCACCACCACCCCGGTGCGGTCCAGCAACTGCAGCCGGTCCAGCTTGCGCTTGGCCCGAATCTCCTGCGCCGCACTGATGACCGCATTGATCAGGCCAAGTCCGACACTGATCAGCGCATCGCTGTACCGCTCCAGCGCCAGCAGCGCCGCACCGATCACAAAGAGAATGAGATTGAAGAACGAAAATACGTTCGTCCGCAGAATCTCGCCATAACTCCGCGACCCACCCTGCACCGCGGTGTTCGCCTCGCCACGACGCCGCCGCGCCTCAGCCTCAACCTCGGTCAGCCCCTCGGCCGGCGCGAGCATCACCTGTTCCATTCGATCGCCCCGAACCAAAGGTACATTCCGGGCGAAGATCCCACCCCCTTTTGTACGCGCCCGCGGGCCTCACAACCGCATCAACCACCTCCAGCCCCCCTCGCCACCTGCGGCCCCTCCCCCCGGCGCCCGCAGGCGCCACCCCAGGCCCTCCGTCACCCTCAACCCCACCAGCCCGCCCACCGCTCGGTGCCCGGTGCCCGGTGCCCGGTGAGGCGAGGCGAGCCGGGGCGTTGCGGGGCAGCGCGGTGGAGGGCGAGGGCGAGGCGAGGCGATGTGAGGCG
Organism: Actinoplanes lutulentus; assembly: GCF_003259845.1. Classification (GTDB taxonomy): domain Bacteria; phylum Actinomycetota; class Actinomycetes; order Mycobacteriales; family Micromonosporaceae; genus Actinoplanes; species Actinoplanes lutulentus. The sequence goes on along the minus strand of NZ_QLMJ01000001.1, from coordinate 802,299 downwards.
AGGCGATGTGAGGCGAGGCGATGTGAGGCGAGGCGGGGCGGGGCGGGGCGGGTGTTTGCCCGCCCGGCGGGCCGGCCGCCAGGCGAGCCGTAGCTCAGACGGGTTATCGGACTCGCATAACGTGGCTGTTCTACGGCTCGATGGCGCGAGCCGTAGAACAGCCACGTTATGGGGCTCCGATTACAGGTCTGAGCGACGGCCCGCCCCGCGGCAACGAGATCGTCAGCGATGGAGCGCGCGGCTCAACTGGGCACGCGCCCAGCGAACGGCCGTTCCGTGTCGACTTCAGGTTCAATCCGCACCTCAAATCGACACGCACAGCGGAATCGGCCGCATGCGTGTCGACTTCAGGTTCGATGCGCACCCCCGCAGCCGGCTGGTGCTCGCGGTCGTTTCACGTCCTGTGAGCGCCAGCTGTGAGTGCCGGCCTTGGGAGCTGGCTGGGTCAGATCTTGGTGGACAGCAGGTGGTCCATGCCGGCTATGAAGATTCGCAGGTCGAATTCGAGTTGGGCGTCGCCCGGCTGGAACTGGTTGAGCATCAGGCGGCGCATCGTCCGGTAATCCTCCGCCGGCGCCGCGTCCAGCGCCTTCTGGATCTCGGTGACCTGCGGGTGGACGCCGTGGCGGTCGATCATGATGGCGTCGCGGGCTGAGGAGAAGACGAACTCGGCTATGAATCCGAGTGCCCGGGCCACGTCCTGGTCGTCGAAGCCGGCCGCCATCAGCGTTTCCGCCAGCCGTTCGGCCGGGGCCAGGCTGGACAGTCCGCCGACCGGGACCCGGACGTATTCGAACAGCGCCCCGGTACGCACCATCGCGGCACGCATCGTCCGGGCGAAGTGCCGGACTGCGTCGCGCCAGTCCGCATCCAGTGGTGGCTCGGTCTCGGCCACCTCGGAGTGCAGGACGTTGAGGGCGACCAGTTCGAGCAGTCCGTCCCGGTCGCTGACGTGGTAGTTCAGCGCTTTGCGGTCGACGCCGAGGCGTTCCGCGACGGCCTGCATGGTCAGCGTTGCCGGATCCATCGTGCGAGCCTCGGCCACGATGCGGTCCCGGCTGATCCGAGGCGGACGCCCCCGCCTGCGCGCCGGCCCTTCAGCGCGGCGCCCCGAAGAACTCAGCCTCGCAGAGTCCGGCTCCTCTGAATTCGATGCCATATCGCCCGTTCGCCCCCTTGTTGCCACCCGCCGGCGCACAGCATATTTCCCCCAGCGGGAAGTAAGCCACATCACCCTATTGACCTCGCGGTGACCTGGGACCTAGTTTTCCCCCACGGGGAATTATTAACCCGGCCGTAACACACTCGGGCCCGTTTGAGAGGACCTTCCCGTGGCTGTGCTGTCACCTCCCGCGCAGGAAAAAAGCCAAGACTTGCGCCGGCTGAAGTTCACGCTCTTCCCGGCCAACGTCGGCATGTTCGTCCTCTGGGGCGCGATCCCGAGCGTGTTGCTGCCGCTCCAGATCGAGGACCTCGACCCGGGCAACAAGGCGGCCAACCTGGCGATCGTCGCCACCATCGGCGCCTTCGCCGCGATGCTGGCCCAGCCGCTCGCCGGCACCATCTCGGACCGCACCCGCAGCCGGTTCGGCCCGCGCGCGCCGTGGATCATCGGTGGCGCCCTGGTCGGTGGCCTCGCCCTGATCGGGATGGCCGCCGCGAACACCCTGGTGCAGATCGGCATCGCCTGGACGATCACGCAGATCGCCTACAACTTCGCGCAGGGGCCGCTCAGCGCCGTCATGCCCGACCGGGTCCCGGAGGCCAAGCGGGGTACGTTCGCCGCGATCACCGGGTTCGCCGCGATGTTCGGCGCGCTCGGCGGGCAGATCGTCGGCACCCGGTTCGCCGAGTCGGTCGGTACCGGATATCTGCTGTTCGGCGGGATCGCCCTGGTCGCGTTCACGATCTTCGTGGTGTTCAGCCCGGACCGGGACAACCGTGCGGACGAGCGCCGCCCGTTCGACGTGGCCGCGCTGCTGCGTACGTTCTACTTCAACCCGCGTAAGCACCCGGATTTCGGCTGGGCCTTCCTCGGGCGTTTCCTGCTGTACCTGGGTTACTTCGGGATCAGCAACTACCAGCTGTACATCCTGCAGGACCACATCGGGCTCGGCGACGACGCGGTTGACTTCGTGCCGGTGCTCGGGATCGCCAGCCTCGCCACCATGCTGATCTCGATCGCGATCGGCGGGCCGCTCTCCGACCGGGTCGGCCGCCGGAAGATCTTCATCTACATCTCGGCGATCATCTGTGCGGCCGGCCTGATCGGGCCGTGGCTGATGCCCACCAAGACCGGGATGCTGATCTTCGCGCTGGTGACCGGGCTCGGCTTCGGGTTCTTCCAGTCCGTCGACACGGCGCTGGTGACACAGGTTCTGCCGTCGCCGGACGACGCGGCCAAGGATCTGGGTGTCGTCAACATCGCCGCTACGTTGCCGCAGGTGCTGGCTCCTGGCGTGGCCGGGGTGATCGTTGTGGCCTTCGGATATGCGGCGCTGTTCCCGATCGCGATCGTGTTGATGGTGCTCGGCGGGTTCGCGGTGGCCCCGATCAAAGCGGTCCGCTGAAAAGCTGAAAAAAGCGAAAAATCCGGAAAAGCCGAAAAAGCCCCGTCCACTGATCAGAGCAATGTCTTTGCGAGCGCGGCCCCTTGAACCCGGAGCACCGCTTCAGCTTGTTGTTTGGGCGTACGAAAGAAGGGTTTTGAATGTTTCCCTATCAGGACGCGGGAATTTCCGTCGAGCAGCGGGTGGAGGACCTGCTCTCCCGGATGGCGCTCGAAGACAAAGCGGGCCTAGTTTTCCAGACGATCGCGAGCGTCGGGGATTTCGACGCTCCGGGGATTTTCGGATCAGCGTCGGTACGGGAATTGCTGGGCCAGCGGCTCACGCATTTCAACATCCTGTTCGCGCCGAGCGCGCGGGAGATCGCGCAGTGGCACAACGCTTTGCAGGACGAGGCTCGAAAGCACCCGCTCGGCATTCCGGTGACGATTTCCAGCGACCCGCGGCACAGTTTCACCGACAATCCGATGACCGCGTTGCTGGCCGGGCCGTTCACCCAATTCCCGGAGTCGCTCGGCCTTGCCGCGATCGGATCCGAGGAATTGGTCGAACGGTTCGCCGATCTGACCCGGCGGGAATATGTCGCGGTCGGCATCCGGGCCGCACTGCACCCGCAGATCGATCTGGCGACCGAGCCGCGATGGGCGCGGCAGTCGGCGACGTTCGGTGAGGACGCCGGATTGTCGGCGCGGCTCGGGGTGGCTTATATCCGCGGTTTGCAAGGCGTAACCCTGAACGCCGAATCCGTCTCGGTGATGGCCAAGCATTTCCCCGGCGGCGGACCGCAACTCGACGGCGAGGACCCGCATTTCGCTTATGGCCGGGAGCAGGTTTATCCCGGTGGGCAGTTCGACCTGCACCTGAAGCCGTTCAAAGCCGCGATCGCCGCGGGGGTCTCGCAGCTGATGCCCTATTACGGGATGCCAGTGGATCTTTGCCTCGGCGGAAAAAACATCGAACAGGTCGGCTTCGGGTTCAACAAGGACATCATCACCGGACTGCTGCGCGAGAAGCTCGGGTACGACGGCATCGTCTGCACCGACTGGGGAATTCTGTCGAACACCTGCTGGGGTGTCGAGCACCTGTCATTCGAAGAGCGAATGGTGAAAGCGTTCGACGCTGGGATCGACCAGTTCGGCGGCGAATTCCGGGCTGACACGCTGGTGTCGCTGGTCAAGAACGGGTCGATCAGCGAGGCGCGGCTGGACGTTTCGGTCCGGCGGTTGCTGCGGGAGAAGTTCCGGCTCGGATTGTTCGATAATCCGTATGTCGACGCTGACGCCGCGGAACGAATCGTCGGCGACCACGAACAGGGCGTCGCCGCTCAGGCCGCCGCGCACACCCTGCTGACCAATGCGGACGACGGGCCGGCACGGCTGCCGCTCGCCACCGGCATCAAAATCTACGCCGAGGGACTCACCGATCTCGGCGGGCGCGGTGAGCTGGTCGCCACCCCCGAGGAAGCCGATGTCGCGATCCTCAAATTGCAGGCGCCTTTCGAGCAGCGCGGCGAAGCCAACACGATCGAATCGTTCTTCCGGGCCGGATCGCTGGCTTTCCCGGCCGCCGAGATCGAGCGAGTCCAGCGAATCGCCGCGACCGTGCCCACCGTCGTCGACATCTATCTCGATCGGCCCGCCATCCTTGCGCCGATCGCCGCGTCGGCCGCCTCACTCGTCGCCAATTTCGGCGCCTCCGAGGAAGCGATCCTGCGGGTGCTGTTCGGCGAGGCCGAGCCGCAGGGCAACCTGCCGTTCGACATCCCGTCGTCGATGGCAGCGGTCGAGGCGAGCCGCCCCGACGTGCCATTCGACACCGCCGACCCGACCTTCCGATACGGCCACGGCCTGAGATACACGTCCTGAGGTACTGAGTTCGCTCAATGGTCGAGGGCTGTTTCCGCAGCCCTCGCCTTGGCTCCCTAACGTTCGCGCACATGCCGACCGATCCGGATGTCAGCGTCGTCATCCCGACGTGCAACCGACCGCAACTCGCCGTCCGCGCCGCCGAGTCCGCCCTCGGGCAGACCCACCACGACCTCGAAGTGATCGTCGTGGTCGACGGCCCGGACGACGCGACCGTCAAGGAACTGTCCGGCATCGGCGACCCCCGTCTGCGCGTCGTGGTGCTGCCCGAACGGGGTAAAGCACCGCGCGCCCGCAACATCGGCGCTCTGGAGGCCCGGGGACGATTCGTCGCCCTGCTCGACGACGACGACGAATGGCTGCCCACCAAGGTCGAGACGCAGCGTCGTCTCGCCTTCGAGAGCACAGCACGGCTCCCGATCATCGCCAGCCGCCTGATCAACCGCACCCCGCGCGCCGACTCCGTGATGCCCCGCCGGCTGCCCGGCCCGGGTGAGCCACTGAGTGAGTACTTCACCGTGCGGCGCGGCCTCTTCTACGGCGACGGCTTCATCCAGACCTCGACGATCATGGCGCCGACCGAGCTGCTGCGGGCCGTACCGTTCACCGTCGGCCTGCGCCGCCAGCAGGAACTCGACTGGACGCTGCGGGCGATCCGCCACGACGGCGTCGAGCTGATCTACGCACCGGAGCCGCTGGTGCTGTGGCATCAGGACGAGGACCGGCACCGGATCAGCCTGGAGATGCCGTACGAACAGCAGCTCGCCTGGCTGCGCTCCAACCGGGAGCTGTTCACCCCGCGGGCGTATGCCGCCTTCACGCTGAGCGTGCTCAGCTCGATGGCCGCACCCGGCCGCGAGATGAAGCACTTCCGCGAGCTGCTTGCCGAAGCCCGCGGCCACGGCAGGCCCGGCGCGCTGGACTATCTGACCCACGCGCAGATCTGGGCCCTGCCACCGTCGCTGCGCGCCCGCCTGCGCGACCTGATCGTGGGCCGCCGCGAACAGCCCGCCGAGGCCCAGCCGGTCGATGTCCACTGAACCGCGGGTGACGATCTGGCGCAGCGCCCTGCTCGCCGGATCGGAGACCTTCATCCGCGGCCAGGGCGACGCCCTGACCCGATGGCACCCGTCCTACCTGGGCGCCACCCGCACCGAGTCACCCCTTTCCCGCGCCGACGACGTCATAGCGTTCGCCGACGACCCGCGAGCCTTCCTGCGCCTGCGGCTGACCGGTGACTCCCCGCGCCTGCGCCGCGCTCTGGCCCAGCAACGCCCCGACCTGGTACACGCCCACTTCGGCGGCGACGGCTGGCTGATCAGTGGTTCGGCATCCCGCCTGGACATCCCCCTGATTGTCACCACCCACGGCCACGACGTCACCCGCCAGCCCGACGCCTCCGGCCTGCACGGCCTGCGTTACCGCCGCAACCTGCGTACCGTCTTCCACCGCGCCACCCTGATCATCGCGGTCTCCGAAGTGATCCGCTCCCGAGCCATAGCCCGCGGCGCCGACCCGGCGAAGGTCCGCGTGCACTACACCGGCGTCCCGGTCCCGGCCACACCACCGGTGGTCCCGAAGCGCTGGGACGTAGCGTTCGTAGGCCGCTTCGTCGCCAAAAAAGGCGTAGGCGACCTGCTCACCGCCCTGTCAACGATGCAGTCCCCCCGCGCCCTCTTCATCGGCGACGGCCCCTTGGAACCGTCCCTGCGAGCCCGAGCCGAACAGCTCCGCCTCGACGCCACCTTCCTCGGCAGCCACCCACCCGAGATCGTCCAGCGCCACCTGGCCGAATCCCGCATGCTGGTAGCCCCGTCCAAAACCGCCCCCGACGGCGACACCGAAGGCCTGCCCACCACCATCCTGGAAGCCGCCGCCCTGGGCCTCCCGGTGGTCTCCACCCACCACAGCGGCATCCCCGAGGCGGTAACCGACGCCGAAACAGGCCTCCTCTGCCCCGAAGCCGACCCGCCTGCCCTCGCGGCCGCGATGACCCGCCTGCTCTCCGACGCCCACCTGCGCCACCGCCTGGGCGCCCAGGCCCACCGCCGCACCACAGCCGACTTCAATCTCACCCTCCAGACCAAAAAGCTCGAATCCCTCTACGACGAAGCAACCAACTCACCCTGAGCGCCTCCCCACGCGCTTTCTCGAATACGGGATCAAGCGGCCCCACAACCGCATCAACCACCTCAAGCCCCCCTCGCCACCTGCGGCCCCTCCCGCCGGCGCCCACCACCCAACCTCCGGCGTCCCCTAACCCCAAACCCACCCCACCCGCCACCCGCTTCGTTTCCGCCCCAACCACAAGCCGGCCGCCCCCAGCTCGCGCTCGCGGTCGCGTTTTAGCCCCCCACACGACCACAAGCGCAAGCCGGGCGGGCGCGGCTCGCGCTCGCGGTCGTGTTCCCGGCTTCCGCGCGACCGCGAGCGCGAGCCGGCCCCACGAGCGGCCCGCCGGGGACGCGCCGGCCTTGGCGAATCTTCGGCGGCGTTCGACCGCCAGGGGCTCAGCTTTTGCGGATTTGGTGGAGGGCGGTTCGGGCGGCCTTCTTGCCGGTGCGTAGCGCGCCCCGTACCGCCGTCGCCGCTCGGCCCGGGACGGTGCCCTTGAGCAGCGCGATGATCCGGTAGGCCCGGGCCAGTTCGGTGTCTCGGGCGGCGAGTCTCTCCTCGTACCAATTGATCGTGGTCCGTGCCTCGCCGAGCTCGCGTGCCAGACGGTCGTGAGCCGCCGCGACCTCGCGGAATGCTTCGACGCCGGGCCGGATCGCGGCGCCGCCGGCTGCCGCTTCGATGCCGGCCATGGCTTCGATCAGCTCGGCCAGGTCGCCCGGCGCCGCTTCGATGAAGTGCCGCAGCGCCGGCCCCGGATCCTGGCTCTCGCCCAGGCCGAGATCGTGCAGCCGCCCGTCGCCGTCCACCACGATCTCGTCGGCGTCGATTCCGGCGAGCTCCCCGCCCTGCCACGCGGTCAGCAGCGCCCGCAGCGCCGGCAGATCCCGGCCGCGAGCAGCGTCAAGCAGGGCATCGAGCAGGTTCCACCCGATGGGCACGGGCGAGGGCGCATCGAGCAAGTTCCGGCCGGTGGGCACCGGGGACGGGGCGTCCGGGTTTGTGGCCTGCTGGATCCAGCCCTGTGATGTCCGATTCAGATGGTGGATCGGGCCGGATTCGGTCGCCAGCACCACCTCCGGCAGTGTCGCCTGCCCGCCCTTGGCGGCCAGCACGAACCAGCCCGGCGCAAGGTCCGCGGCCAGGTCACTGTTCAGCATTTGTACGGCAACCGGCCGCGGATCCGCCAGCACCGGCCCTTCCGGAGTGCCCGCGCGACGCAGAGCCCCCGAGAAGAACCCGTGCAGCGAACGATCAGCCAGAGCCGCCGAGCTGGCCAGCAGGCGGGGCGACCGCGGCGAAGGGTAAGCCGCATAGTCCCGCAGCACGGACATCCCGGCGCCCACGATTCGCTCCCGCAGCTGGGGGAGTCCGGCCGGAGCCCCTCGGTCACCCGCTGCCCAGTCGCCGGAGCCCGGTTCCTCGGACAGGGCCAGCAGCCGGTGCAGGCCGGCCGGGTTCTCGCAGCCGAGCAGCAGCTGGCCGCCGGGCCGGAGCACCGCCAGCAGCGCGGCGAGCCCGTCCGCCCAGGTCAGGCCGTCGCTCTCGGTCGTGCCGGTCCGGTCCAGGCCGTCGAGGGCGAGCACCGTGTCGTACGCCGGAACAGCCGCCAGCTTCGCCACACTGCCACAGCACACCTCGAAGCCGGCCCGCGACGCATACCGTGCGGCCAGCGCCTCGGCGTCCGGCACACCGCGTACCAGAACGGTGACCTGCCGGGACTGCACCGCGTCGATCAGCGGGAACGAGTGCGGCCCGACGATCAGCGTGTGACCGCGTGCCGCGGCGGCGAGGGTGGCGAGCGCGGCGCCGCCCGCCGGGTCGGTGTCGGACCAGTGCGGCATCTCGCCGCCGAGCAGGAGCGGGATCACGCGACAGCCTCAGGTTCGAGCAGCGGGGGAACGGTTCGGGAGCCGGACCAGCCGAACAACGCTCGCAGCTCGGCCGGAGTCAGTAGCCGGTCAGCGCCGAGCTCGTCGACGGCGACGGCACGCGCCACTTCCGGATCCACCCGGGTGCCGTGCAGCGCGGCCCACTGCCGGCGGATGCGTTGCCGGCCGCCGAACAGGTCCTTCTCGTCGCGCAGCTGCATCGGGTCGCTGTAGACGGCCGGCTCGCACCCGGCGAGCGCGCCGTAGAGCACCGCGCTGCACAGCCGGTTCGACGCCACCCGCTGGTGCCGCAGCAGTTCGCCGAGCTGCCGGTCGAGGAAGCCGGGGTCGAGGTCCTTCCACCAGCCACCCCGATAACCGTGGCAGATCACCCGGAACCCGGCCCGCTCATAACGGCGGCGGACCGAGGCGGTGCGGTACTCCTGCCAGTAGAGGCAGACCGTCACCGGCCCCGGTTCGGTGTCCTTGATGTCGGCGATCAGCCGGTCGTGGTCACCCTGGACGTGCTGGCCCTCCCAGCCGTGGAACGGGTACCAGATGGTGCCCTCCCGCGGCTCCGGGGACGGCGGCGTCATGGCGAGCAGATAGGCCAGGGGAGCGCCGGTCACGTGCACCCGGCGCCGCCCCATCGACCAGGCCCGGCGCCGGGTCCGCTCGCTCCAGACGAACGAGGGGACACCCGGCACGTACTCGTGGTCGGGCGCGAGACCGTCCCCGATGTTCCAGCCGTGCTGCAGGTACCCGCGGATCCGGGGTGGATCACCCGGGAATCCGCAGTACCGGGCCATCACGTACGAGTGGCCGTAGTAGTGGTTGGCGTGGTGCACGACCCATCGAAACGTGCCGAGGCGTCCGCCACGAGAACGTGAGGAGTCCGTCAGTTGTCGGGTGGGTCGGCCAGTGGCCATCCACCGGCTGCCAGGTGCGCGGACACCCGGACGACGTCCTCCGGCGTGGCGTCCTGCAGGACCGTGGTGCTGATCATCTCTTCGATGTCCTGCGCGGTGATCGGGTCCTCGGACTGCGCGGCGAGGTCGCGGGCGATGCCGCGTACCTCGTCCTCGCTGAGCTTGCGCCGCAGCAGCCCGAGCAGCACGACGTAGTCCCGCCGGGGAACACCCTCGGGATATCCGGCGCGCAGCCACCCGACGGCCCGGGTCAGGAAGTTGGAGCGGGATTCGGCCATCGTTCAGTCCTTGCTGACCAGGGTGGGGTACACGTGCTCGAAGCTGAGCTCCTTGCCGAAACCGGTCGCCACGATGAACGTGATGCCCAGGGCCACGCCGAGCAGCACCACGCCGAAGCAGGCGGCGGCACCGATCCGGCCGGCCGGGTGCGGCCGCGGACCGGCGGATCCGGTCGCGTGCACTTCGGCGTCGCCGCCGGTCCCGTACGCCATCGAGCGGATCCCGAACGCGAAGATCGCGGGTAGGCCGGCGCCGATCAGGATGCCGATGAGCAGCACCTTCCAGGCGCTGTCCAGCGCCAGAGTCAGGTTGTTCATGCGTGTTCCTTCGACAGAGAAGCGGGGGCGGGAGCGGGCTGCCACTCGTCGTTGACGTTGTTGTGGTCGATCGGCGTGCGGCGCGAGATCTGGTACATGAATCCGGCCGCGACCAGCAGTAGTGCGAAGACGACGACCGCGCCGGCCACCCCGCCGATCAGGTCGGCGACCAGCCACATGAACGCGCCGGCCAGAGCGGCAGCGGGCAGGGTGATCATCCAGGCGGCGACCATCCGGCCGGCGACCGCCCAGCGGACCTGCGCGCCGGGCCGGCCGACGCCGCTGCCCAGGATCGAGCCGGTCGCGACCTGGGTGGTGGAGAGCGCGAAACCGAGGTGGCTCGACGTGAGGATGACCGTGGCGGCCGCGGACTCGGCGGCGAAGCCCTGCGGCGGCGCGATCTCGACGAGACCCTTGCCCAGGGTGCGGATGATCCGCCAGCCACCGAGGTACGTTCCGAGGGCGATGGCGAGTGCGCAGCTCACGCGTACCCAAATGGGTATGTCGGAGGTGTTGGTCCACTCGCCGGAAGCGATCAACGCGAGGGTGATGACCCCCATGGTCTTCTGGGCGTCGTTGGTGCCGTGGGCGAGCGAGACCAGCGAGGCGCTGCCGATCTGGCCCCAGCGGAAGCCGTTGTCGGTGAAGCGCGCCGCGACCCCGATCGTGATCTTGTAGATGATCCAGGTGCCGACGGCGGCCACCACCCCGGCGACCACCGGTGAGATGAGGGCCGGCAGGACCACCTTGCCGAGGACGCCGTCCAGCTTGCTGCCGTCGCCGGTCCACTTGACACCGGACCAGCCGAGGCCGGCCACGGTGGCGCCGATGATGCCGCCGAACAGCGCGTGCGACGAACTGGACGGCAGGCCGAGCAGCCAGGTCAGCAGGTTCCAGAGAATGCCGCCGATGACGCCGGCCAGCACGATCACCAGCAGGGCCGTGCCGCCGTCGGCGAGCAGTTCTGGCTTCGGTGTGCCGTCCGAGTTCTGGATGTTGACGACGGCGTTGGTCACGGTGAGCGCCACCTCGATGGAGAGGAACGCGCCGACGAGATTGAGCACTGCTGACAGCAGTACGGCGACTTTCGGCCTCAGGGCCCCGGTTGCGATCGACGTCGCCATGGCGTTCGCCGTGTCGTGGAACCCGTTCGTGAAGTCGAAGCCGAGGGCAGTGATGACCACAAGGGTCAGAATCACGAGTGTCTCGGTCACCCCTCGATCGTCATCCCGCCGCGGGGAATCTGCTCATGGGGAAAGCAAGAGTTATCCAGGCATTGCCATGCCTGGATAACTCTATTCATCGAACGCTCAGTTTACTTTCAGCCGGTCACGCTGAGCAGGACCTTTGCGTACGCCTTATAACCGTCAGCGTTCGGGTGAAAGGACTCCGAGACGTTGTCGGCAACCGAGTGGATCCACGGTTCCTTCGTGCACGCCTCGTGGCCCGCGAAGATCACCCGAGCGTCGACATAGGTGAATCCGGGGTGCTTCGACACGGCCGAGGCGATCACCTCAGAGAGGGTGTCGGAAGCCTCGTTGAGCGTCTTGCGGCGCGCGTCGACGAGCGAGTCGCACTTGACCCCGTTGCCCGGGTCGGCGACCAGGTGCGGGTAACCGAGCACGTAGACCTTGGCGTTCGGCGCCTTCTCGCGGATCTCGGTGTAGAGGCCGTCGAGCCCGGTCGGCAGGGTCTTGTCCATCGTGTCGACCGCGAGCTTCACCGAGTCCGCGCAGGTCTTGTCCGAGCCGAGGATGCACTGCTGCAGGGTGGCGACGAAGCCGGCGTCGTTGCCGCCGACGGTCACCGTCACGTACCCGGTCTGCTCGTTGAGCGCCGTGAGCTGACGGCTGCGCACCGTGCCGATCAGCGCGCCGCTGCACGCGTTGTTCACTGTCGCGCCGAGCGCCGTCGTGCCCTTGTCCTCGATCCAGAGCTGCGGGTACGACTTGTCCTTGCTCTGCAGGCAGCTCGTGTCGGCGTAGTCGCCGCCGCCGAGGCCGGCCGCGTACGAGTCACCGAGCGCCACGTAATCCCGGGCGACAACCGCCTGCACGGTCTCGGTGACCTTCTCGTCCGCGCCGCCGCTGCACCCGGTCAGGGTGACCATGACCGCCATGCCGGCCGCGATCCAACCTCGCCTCACACCAACTCCTCATCGCCGTGTTCCGTGCATGATCATGCCGCAGGGATACTTCTTGACTGTGACACCTCGTCTGGAGATCGAATACTGCACCCAGTGCCGCTGGCTGCTGCGCGCCGCCTGGACCGCGCAGGAGCTGCTCACCACGTTCGCCACCGACCTCGGCGAGGTGGCGCTGGTCCCGGGGATCGGCGGCGTCTTCGAGATCCGGCTGGACGGTGAGACGCTCTGGTCGCGCAAGGCCGAGGGCGGGTTCCCGGAGCTGCCGGCGATCAAGCGGATGGTCCGGGACCGCGTCGCGCCGGACCGAGACCTCGGACACAGCGACCGGAAAAAGCCTGAAACATCGGGCGAGAGCTGAGCGCCGCCGCCTCAACTTTGGGAGGGTTGACCCGATGAATCCGAAGATCCTTGCACAGCTCTCCCGCTGGAACGTCTACCTGCCGATCCTCTCCGTCGCGGCACTGATCCTGACGTGGGGCCGCGACCTGCCACCACCGGCCGTGGCCGTCGTCGCGGTGCTGCTCGGTGGCGCCGTGATGGCCGCGGTCCACCACGCCGAGGTCGTCGCGCACCGGGTCGGCGAACCGTACGGATCGCTGATCCTCGCCGTCGCGGTCACCGTGATCGAGGTGGCGCTGATCGTCACCCTGATGATCAGCGGCGGTGAGAAGTCGCAGTCGCTCGCCCGGGACACCGTCTTCGCTGCCGTGATGATCACGGTCAACGGCATCATGGGCATCTCGCTGCTGGTGGGCGCGATCCGCAGGCGGATCGCGGTCTTCAACCCGGAGGGTACGGGCGGAGCGCTGGCCACCGTGGCGGCGATCGCCACGCTGAGCCTGGTGCTGCCGACGTTCACCACGAGCCGCGGCGGACCGCAGTTCTCGCCGGCCCAGCTCGGGTTCGCCGCGGTTGTCTCGCTCGGGCTCTACCTGCTGTTCGTGCTGGTACAGACCCGCCGGCACCGGGACTACTTCATGCCGATCACCACCGAGGGAGAGGTGATCGACGCCGAGGAGCACGCGGAGGGCCCGTCCAGCCGCGACGCCCTGAACAGCCTCGGCCTGCTGCTGCTCGCCCTCGTCTCGGTGGTCGGCCTGGCGAAGGGCATCTCGCCGTCGATCGAGTCCGGCGTGGCCTCGGCCGGCCTGCCGCACGCCGTCGTCGGCGTGGTGATCGCCCTGCTCGTGCTGCTGCCGGAGACCATCGCGGCGGTACGCGCGGCCTCCCGCGACCGGATCCAGACCAGCCTCAACCTGGCACTCGGCTCCGCAATGGCCAGCATTGGATTGACCATCCCGGCGATCGCCGCCGCGATGATCTGGCTGGAGGGCCCGCTGCTGCTCGGCCTCGGCGGCACCCAGGTGGTGCTGCTCGTGCTGACGTTCGTGGTGGGAACGCTGACCGTGGTGCCCGGCCGCGCCAACATCCTCCAGGGCGGCCTGCACCTCGGCCTGCTCGCGGTCTTCCTGTTCCTCGCGGCCAGCCCCTGATCACCCGATCGTGATCCGCCCCTGGAGAGAACCGCCCGGTAAATTCGCACGGTGGCCGAAACCCAGACACTGGACCGCCGGGGAATCGGCTCGGTCGAGGCACTCGCCGCCGCCCTGATCCTTCTGGTGATCTTCCGGGGGCCGCTGTCCGGACTCGTGACCGGACCCCGGCTCCAGGCCTGGACCACCGTGTTCGTCTCGGTGCTGGTCCAGGCCGTGCCGTTCCTGGTTTTCGGCGTACTGCTCTCGGCGATCATCGCGGTCTTCGTGCCGAGCTCGTTCTGGGCCCGGGCGCTGCCGAAACACCCCGCCCTCGCGGTGCCGGCGGCGAGCCTCGCCGGCGTGGTGCTGCCCGGCTGCGAGTGCGGCAGCGTGCCGATCGCCGGGTCGCTGATCCGGCGCGGAGTCACCCCGGCCGCGGCGCTGGCGTTCCTGCTGGCCTCCCCGGCGATCAACCCGATCGTGCTGACCGCCACCGCTGTCGCGTTCCCCGGCAACCCGGAGATGGTCGTGGCCCGCGCCCTGGCCAGCCTCGCGGTCGCGGTCGTGATGGGCTGGCTCTGGCTGCGTCTGGGCCGCGCCGACTGGATCCGGCTGCCGCATCAGCCGGACATCGCCGGCAAGGGCCGCGCGTTCTGGTCGGCCTGCCGGCACGACATGATCCACGCCGGCGGTTACCTGGTGGTCGGCGCCGCGGCTGCCGCGACGATCAGCGTGCTGGTGCCGGAGGCGTGGCTGCAGACCCTCGCGTCGAACCCGGTCCTGTCGATCCTGGCGCTCGCCGTCCTGGCCGTACTGTTGTCGATCTGCAGTGAGGCGGACGCCTTCGTGGCCGCGTCGCTGTCGCAGTTCTCGCTCACGTCCCGGCTGGTCTTCCTGGTGGTCGGCCCGATGGTCGACCTCAAGCTGATCGCGATGCAGACCGGCGTCTTCGGCCGCCGTTTCGCGTCCCGCTTCGCCCCGGCGACGTTCGCGCTCGCGGTCCTGGCCGGCTCACTCACCGGATGGATCCTGCTGTGAACAAGCAGGCCCAGGCGGTCGTCCTGCTGCTCTTCGGCGGCGCGATCCTCAAAGCGTCCTGGACCGATCTCTATCTGCGTTACGTCAAGGAGGGCCTGCGGCCCTTCCTCCTCCTGACGGGCGCCTTCTTGGTGGTCACCTCCCTCATGACCCTTTGGTACGAGTACCGGCCCGCAAGTCCACCGCAGGATGCCCCAGACGACGGCCGAGGTGACGGCGACAGCGACGGGCATGGGCATGGCGACGGGCACGGGCATGGGCATGAGCCCCGGGTCGGCTGGCTGCTCCTGCTGCCGGTGGTCGGCCTGCTGCTGGTCGCGCCGCCGGCCCTCGGCGCCTTCACAGCCGACCAGTCCGGAAGCCTGCCGGCCGCCGCCGAGTCCGATTACGGCCCGCTGCCCGAGGGCGATCCGGTACCGGTGGGCCTGCTCGACTACGCGTCCCGCAGCATCTACGACGACGGGCGCAGCCTGACCGGCCGCCGCCTGGAGCTGACCGGCTTCGTCGCCACCGGCCCGGACGGCGCCCCGATGCTCGCCCGGATCGTGGTGAGTTGCTGCGCGGCGGACGGCCGCCCGATCAAGGTGGGCCTGACGGGAGGCCCGGCTCTGGACGTCCCCTCAGGCACGTGGCTGAGGGTGACCGGCCGGCACAGCCCGCAACGAACAAAGGACCCGGTCAACCAGGCAGACATCGCCTACCTGGAGGTTGAACAGTGGCAGCCGATCACCCCGCCGAAGCAGCAGTACGAGTGAAGCCGACAAGGGCTCCCCGCCTCGGCCTGATCGTCGCTCTGCTGGCCGCGGTGGCGCTGCTGGCCGGTGGCCTGCCCGACCAGAAGTCCGCCACACCGCCGGCCGTGACCCGGCCCACGCCGGCGCAGGCCTGGCCGCAAGCCGCCCGCGCCGACCTGCGCGACCTGGGCCTGGACCCGCTGCTCTTCCTGGACGCGACCACCCCAGTGGGCACGACCGAGGAGGGCGAGTTCCTCCGGCTGATGCTCAAGGACCGCCAGATCAGGCGCCTGCCCGCGAGCGCCCGTTTCGACAACCTCACCAAGACCGGCAATGAGCTGCTCTGGACCGAGACCTCGGAGGACGGCCGCACCGAGATCTGGGCCTTCGACACCACAGGCGGCAACACCCCGCGGAAACTGACCGCCGACACCGGGAACATCCTGCTCTACGGGACCCAGTACGACCTCGTCGTCGCGGACGGACGCGTCCACTGGGCGGCCGCCGACGACGACAAGGCCACCGAGATCCGCTCGATCGCGCTGACCGGCGGCCCGGTGGGCAAACACGTCGAACAGGGCCAGTGGGCGCTCTCCGCCTGGCCGTGGCTCACCGACGACGTGGGCGGCCAGGCCGGCGAGATCCGGTTGCGCGACATGAAAACCCAGGAGACGCGGACGATCACCGCCGGCCCCGCGGAATGGACCATGTGCAGCCCGGCCTGGTGCCGGGTCATGGTCAACTCCGCGGCCGGCCTGGCCCGTATCGACCTGATGCGCCCGGACGGCTCCGAGCGCCGCCGCATCGCCGGCCCCGGAACGCAGGCCGCGGTCAACGACGTCGCCGTCCTGGACCGCTTCGAGATCCTCTCCGAGCCGCGCCCGGACTCCGACCTCACCGGCACGGCCGGCCTGATCGTCCACGATGTCCGCACCGGGACGACGGTCACCCTCTCGGTCGCCGCCGACCTCGCCGCGAGCCGCGACGGGATGCTCTGGTGGTCGACCGGCAGCCGGGAGGCGACATTGTGGCACACATTGGACCTCCGGACCGCGTGAGAAAACGCTCCGTGTTCACTCTTTTGCGGAGAGTGGTCACGTCGGTTAGGTTGGGAATGCGCCGGAGAGACCTCCCCGGGAGTCGCCACAATGCTGTACCTGAAACCGAGAATCGATCCGCTCACCCAATCCGTTCTCGATGACGGCGCACTGCTGGGACGGCTGGTGGACGGCCTCGGCTCACCACTCAACGTGGTCCTTCCGCAGCGTGTCGGTGCGAACGTCGCCGCCTTCCGCGACGCGTACCGAAGGCATCGCCTCAACGGACGGATCTACTTCGCGCACAAGGCCAACCGCTCGTCGGCGTTGCTGCGGCAGTTCGCCGCGACCGAGGCCGGCGTCGACGTCGCCTCGGTGGGCGAGCTCCAGCACGCCCTCGGCGCCGGATTCACCCCCGACCGGATCATGGCGACCGGCCCGAAGACCCGCGAGTACCTCTGGCTCGCCGCCCGCACCGGCGTGATCGTCAACGCCGACTCACCGGCCGAGCTGAGCGAGCTGGCTTCGCTGGTGGCAGCCTTCCGGCTGCCGCGGGCGCGGGCCATGGTGCGCCTGTCACGCTTTCAATCTTCGGGGGTACGGGTCCAGAGCAGGCGCAGCAGGTTCGGGTTTCCGGCGGGGTCGCTCACCGAAACCTTGGACCTGCTCGGCAAACACGGTGACCACGTGGAACTCGTCGGTGTCGCGTACCACCTGGACACCGTGGAGCTGCGGGAGAAAGCCGTCGCCCTGGAGGGCTGCCTCGCGGCGCTCGACGAGTGCCGCGCGCGGGGACTGCGCCCGTGGTCGCTGGACATCGGCGGCGGCTTCGGCGTGAACTACCTGGCTGACGCGGGCGAGTGGGAGCGGTACACCTCCGAGCTGGCCCAGGCCGTGCTCGGCAACCGGCCGCCGATGACCTGGGGCGGCCATGGGTACGGGCTACGCGCCGAATCCGGCACCCTGCGCGGCTCACTTGCCCTCTATCCGGCGCACCGACCGGTCGCCGGCGCCGATTACTTGGACAAACTGCTCGGCACCGACGCACCGGACCGGCGCCGCCCGCTCGGCGAGCTGCTGCTGGACCACATGTACGACCTCGACGTCGAACCCGGCCGGGCCCTGCTCGACCAGTGCGGCCTGACCGTCGCCCGGGTGCTCGAGGTGCGCGACGACGGCGACGACGTGCTGGTCCGCCTGGACTGCAACGCCCGGGACGTGTCACTGGAGGAGCACGGCGTACTCATGGACCCCGTACTTGTGCCTCGGTTACGCGTACCCAAGGAGGAGCCGGCGGCGGACCGCTCAGAGGGAGTTTTCCTGCTCGGGAATTTGTGTCTGGAGTCGGACTTGATCACCCGGCGCAAGGTCCATCTGCCGAGGCGGCCGCAGGCCGGCGACCTGCTGGCGTTCGTGAACACGGCCGGTTACCTGATGGATTTCACCGCGACCGATGCGCTGCTCGCGCCGCAGGGTCGCAAGGTGGCGATTCATCGGACCGGTGACGGGGCGTGGTCGTGGCACCTCGACGAGAACTACTGGCCGATCCATTCGCAGCCGGAGGTTTCATGAAATATGACGACATCACGGAAGCCATCGGGAACACGCCGCTGGTCCGGATCGATCCGGAAGTGCACGGGCTGCGCAACATCGATCTCTACGCCAAGCTGGAACTGCTCAACCCGTTCGGGTCGGTGAAGGATCGGGCCGCGTGGAGCATGCTGCGCCCGATGCTCGGCGACGCGGTCCGGCGCGGCGACACCGTCGTCGAGCTCTCCAGCGGCAACACCGCGAAAGCCCTGGCGCTGCTCGCCGGGATGCACGGCCTGCCGTTCCGCAGCGTCACCAACCGGATGAAGATCCCGGAGATCAAGGATCTTCTGCTGCTGCTCGGCGCGGAGATCGACGAACTGCCCGGCCGGTCCGAATGCCTCGACCCGGCGGACACCGACGACCCGCTCACCCGGATGTATCGCACGCTGCAGACCAGCGGCGAGGGTTATGTGCACACCGACCAGTACTTCAACGAGCGCAACGCCGACGCGCACTTCTCCGGCACCGGCCAGGAGATCGTCAAGGATCTGGACGGGCGGGCGCCGGACTACTTCGTCGCCTGCGTCGGCACGGCCGGCTCGTCGACCGGGGTGGCGCGGGCGCTGCGGGCGCACGGCGCGGACACCACGATCGTCGGCCTGGTCGCCGCCAAGAGCGACTTCATCCCCGGCATCCGGACCATCGACGAGGTGCACGAGGTCGGCCTCTTCGACCCGGGTACCTACGACGCCATCGAGACGATCAGCGCGGACGAGGCGATCGACGGGCTGCTCACGCTGGTGCGGCGCTGCGGCACGCTGTCCGGGCCGACCGGGGGCGGGGCTTATCAGGGGGCGGTGCGCTATTTGCGTACGATTGATGGGTCTTTGACGTCGCGCAAGTCCGCGGTTTTCATCGTGTGCGATCGGGTGGAGAGCTACCTCAGTTATCTGCGGGAGCGGCGGCCGGCGTTGTTCGGCAGGCCGGCGCGGGCGAATTCGCTCGGCTCGCTCTCGGCGGGAGAGATCGCCGGGGCGCCGTCAGTCACTGTGGGTGCCTCGCTGGAGGGGTGTCTCGTGGTGGATCTGCGCAGCTCATATGCCTATCAGGCGCTGCACATCGACGGCTCGATCAACATCGGTGAGGACGTCTTCGAGACGATGCTGAGCGCCGGGTTGCCGTTCAGCCGGCGGCAGCCCGTGGTGCTGGTGTGTCCGGTGGGGGAGAAGTCGGCGGCGTTCGCGGCGCTGCTCACGCGGATGGGGCATCCGGACGCGCGGTCGCTGGCGGGCGGGATCATCGCCTGGCGGGATGCCGGGGCTCCGCTGGTGCGGGACTGAGCATGTCGTCGTGGCACCGGGGAATTCGAGCGCAGTTTCCGATGATTGTCGGGAATCCTGATGTGGCTTATCTGGACAGTGCGGCTACGTCGCAAAAGCCGCAGGTAGTGCTTGATACGGTTTTTTCGTATTTGACCACTGGGAACGCTAATGCTGCTCGGGGGACGTATCCGTGGGCTAATCGGACGACGGCTCGTATTGTGGGAGCGGCTTCACGGTTGCGCGCCTTTTTATCCGATTTTTCGGATATTTCGGGTGTGCATTTTGTCAGCGGGACCACCGAGGGGTTACGTGCCGTAGCCCGGGACTGGCTGCTCCCGCAATTGCGTCCCGGCGACGAGATCCTGGTGCCCTTCGCCGATCACACTGCGAACCTGCTGCCCTGGCAGGAAGCGGCCGCGCTCTCCGGTGCCACGGTCCGGGCGCTGCCGTACGACGCGGCGCACGATTACGCCACCCGCACGCTGGAGGTCGGTCCGCGTACCCGGCTGATCGCCGCCACCCACGTGCACCACGTGTACGGCAACGACATGAACGTGCACCGCCTGCGGGCCCTCGCCCCCGACGTGCCGATCTGCCTGGACGCCGCGCAGAGCTTCGGCCACCTGCCTCTCTCGGTGGCATCGTTGGACGTGGACTTCGTGGTGTTCTCCGGCCACAAGGCGATGGCCCTGCCCGGCACCGGGGCGGTCTGGTCCCGCAACACCCGAGGCCCGGCGTTCGTCCCGGCGGGCTGGAGCGGCTCACCCAACACGAGCGGCATCATCAGCCTGGCCGCCGCGATGGACTGGCTCGACGAGGCCGGCCTGTCCCGCATCGAGTCCTGGAACCGTTCCCTCGGGGTGCGGCTGACGACGGGGTTGTCGAAGCTGCCGGCGTTCGAGGTGCTGGGCTGCCAGCAAAGCCTGCTCCCGGACTCGCCGGTGCAGCAGCGGCACGGCATCGTGGCATTCCGGCACCGCGACATCAGCTCGAACGACCTGGGCTTCATCCTGGCAGCCGACGGGCTACTGGTCCGCGCGGACGAGCACTGCCAGGCCCCCGAGGGCGAGAAGACGGCATCGGTGAGGGCGAGTTTCCACGCGTACAACAGCACAGACGAGGTGGACCGCTTGCTGACAGCCCTGACCCGCCTACAAAACTCCTCCTGACCCGACGAGCGGGGTGCCGTGCTGCGCGGCAGGGCGCGTGTTGCACGGCGGGGTGCGTGCTGCACGGTGGCGTGCCCGTGCTGCGCGGCGGGGTGCCGTGCTGCGCGGCAGTGGTGCCGTGCTGCGCGGCAGTGGTGCCGTGCTGCGCGGCAGTGGTGCGTGCTGCGCGGCGGGGTGCGTGCTGCGCGGCGGGGTGCGTGCTGCGTGGCAGGGTGCGCGCCGCGGCCCCGCCCACCGGCTGGGCGTCCGCCGGTACCGCCCCGAGACGCCCGCCCGCCACCGCCCTCCGACGAATCCGCGACGGCCGGCGAGATGCTGACCGCCGGAGCGTTCGCCGAGTTCCGCGACCCGGCCGGCTGTCACTCACGGCTGCCAGCTGCACGTGGCGGCGACCGTGGCGTTCAGCCGGTTCGGGCGGGCTGTCGCTCAGGGCTGCCGGCTGCACATGGCGGCGACCGTGGCGTTCAGCTGAGTGGTGGCTGTCGTCCAGGGCTGCCGGCTGCACATGGCGGCGACCGTGGCGTTCAGCTGAGAGCCGTTGGCTAGCGACCGGCTTGTGCTCAGGGTCGCGTTCACCGTCTCCGCACGACCACAAGGACAAGCCGATCGCCCCCGGCTCGCGCTTACGGTCGCTATTTCGGCTTCCACGCGACCACAAGGACAAGCCGGACAGGAACGGCTCGCGCTTGTGGTCGCGTTTTCGGCCCGTGGGCGGCCGCGAGCACAAGCTGGCCCCTTGAGCGGCCGATCTGGGTGACCGTGAGCACAAGCCCACCCCGCGGGCAGCCGGGCTCGACTTAGTTCATGGGAAGTCTTGGGAACCAATTGGGTTCGGGCGGCGACTAACGGGCGATCCCGAGCACTGAGGAAGATGATGCTGACTGTCGCCCCGTCCCGCCGTACCCGCTCTGCCGTTGTCGCGGCAGTAGCCGCAGCGTTCGCTCTCAGCGGCCTGGCAGGCTGCGCGAACAGCGAAGCAAAAACCGACACGAGCAGCACCGGCACAAGCGGCACCGGCACAAGCACCGCCGCGAACAGCAACGCGAGCAGCGGAACCAACACCGGCACGACCAGCACCGGCACGGACAGCGCCGCCTCGAACACCCTCACCGTCCGGGACCCCTGGGTCAAAGCCGCCGACACCGGCATGACCGCCGCCTTCGCCACCCTGGTCAACAACACCCAAACCGACGTCACCATCGAATCCGCCACGTCCCCCGCCTCGCCGATCGAGCTGCACACCATGGCGATGAAGGACGGCAAGATGGTCATGGAGCCCAAACAAGGCGGCTTCGTGATCAAGGCCGGGGCCACCCACGAGCTCGCGCCCGGCGGCGACCACCTGATGCTGATGAGCCCGTCCGCCGCGGTCAAGCCCGGTGACGAGCTGGCGTTCACGCTCACTCTCGCGGGTGGCGGCACTGTCGCGTTCACCGCGGTCGCGAAGCCGTTCGCGGGCGCGCAGGAGAGCTACGACCCGGGCATGACCATGCCGTCCGCGAGCGCCCACTCGTGACGATCGCGCGCCGCGCCCTACTCGCCGGAGGAGCGGTGGCCGGCCTCGGCGCAGCCGCCGCCGGCGGCGCGGCCTTGGTGGTCCGGCCAGGCGACCCGCTTCCCGCTTCATTCACCAGCCTGGGTACGGGTGAAGCGACCATCGGATTCCACGGCCCACGCCAGGCCGGCGTCACCACGGAGCCACCGGCACACGCCGCGTTCGTGGCGTTGACGCTGAACCGGGGTTCCGACCGCGACACCCTGCGCCGGATGCTGCGCCTGCTCACCGACGACGTGGCCCGCCTCACCCGGGGCGAGCCGGCCCTCGGCGACACGGACGCGCAGCTGGCGGTGTTGCCGGCCGCGCTGACCGTGACGTTCGGGTTCGGCCCGGGGCTCTACCAAGCGGCCGGGCTGACGTCCCCGGTGGCGGACCTGCCCGGTTTCTCGATCGACCGGCTTCAGGACCGCTGGTCCGGCGGTGACCTGCTGCTGCAGATCTGCGCCGACGACGCGCTGACCGTCACGCACACCCAGCGGATGCTGATCAAGGATGCCCGGCCGTTCGCCGCGGTCCGCTGGGTGCAGCGCGGGTTCCGTCGCAGCCCGGGTGTGCATGCGGCCGGATTCACCCAGCGCAACGTGTTCGGGCAGCTGGACGGCACGGCGAACCCGAAGGACGCGGCAATGGAGACCGCGGTCTGGGCGCCGGACGGCAGCACCACCCTGGTGGTCCGCCGGATCCGTACCGAGATCGAGACGTGGGACCTGCTCAGCGTCGCGGACAAGGAGGCGGCGGTGGGCAGACGGATGGATTCCGGCGCGCCGCTGACCGGAACGGCGGAGCACGACGAGCCGGACTTCACCGCCGTCGACGACACCGGGCTGCCGGTGATGCCGGACTTCGCGCACGTGACCAGGGCACACATGACCGATCCGCGGTTCAAGATCCTGCGGCGGCCGTACAACTACGACGAGGCGCCGGACTCCGCGGGGCGACCCGACAGCGGGCTCATTTTCGCCTCGTACCAAGCTGACATCGCCCGCCAGTACCTGCCCATCCAACGGCGACTCGCTGAGAAGGACCTGTTGAACGAATGGACGACACCGATCGGATCCGCCGTTTTCGCCATCCCGCCCGGCTGCTCGGAGGGCGGGTGGATCGGCGAGCGGTTCCTCGACTCCTGATCGCGCTGGCCGCGATGGTCGCCGTGCTGCTGCCCGGCGCGCCGGCCTTCGCGCACAACGCGCTGACCGAGGCGACGCCGGCGAAGAACGCCGAGCTGAAGAAAGCGCCGGACGGCGTCACGCTGAAGTTCCTGCAGAAGCTGAACCCGGATTACACGGTGATCTCGGTCAGCGACGCGGACAAGCAGAAGGTCGCCACGTCGGACCCGGAGATCGACGGCGCGACCGGGAGCGTCACGTTCGACGAGCCGCTCGCCAACGGCGTCTACACGGTCGCCTATCAGGTCGTTTCGACGGACGGTCACACCGTGAAGGGCTCGTACAAGTTCACCCTCGACGACCCGTCGTACGTGGCGCCCACCTCGGCGGCACCGTCCCCGGCCGCGCCGTCCCCGGCCGCCACCGTCTCGCGGGCAGCTCCGGCGGCAGTCGTCGACGCGGAGCCCGCGAGCGACTCCGGCTCGTCGTCCGCACTGGGCTGGATCGCCGGCATCGCAGTACTCGTTTTCGCCGGCCTCGCCGGTTTCCTGTTCATCCGCCGCCGCAAGGCGTGAACCGTCCCCCGTCGCCGCAAGGCGTGAAAGGTCTCTTCATGAATACCGCAGTTCTCCGCCGTACCGCCGCCATCTCCGCCGTGGCGGCCGCTTTCGTGCTGGCCGTGGCTTCCCCCGCCGCCGCGCACGTGACGGTCAACCCGAGCACCGCGACCCAGGGTGGTTACACCAAGGTGTCGTTCCGGGTGCCGAACGAGAGTGACACGGCGTCGACCACGAAGCTTGAGGTCAACCTGCCGGCGGAGACGCCGATCGGCTCGGTGTCGATCAAGCCGGTTCCGGGCTGGACCGCGGTCGCCGAGAAGACGAAGCTGGCCACCCCGGTCGAGGTGCACGGCAGCCCGCTCACCGAGGCCGTCTCGAAGATCACCTGGACCGCGTCGAAGGACTCGGAGATCAAGCCGGGCACGTTCCAGGAGTTCGACGTGTCGCTCGGCCCGCTGCCGGAGGTCGACCAGATGGTCTTCAAGGCGCTGCAGACGTACTCCGACGGCAACATCGTCCGCTGGATCGACGAGCCCACCACCGACGGCACCGAGCCCGAGCTCCCGGCCCCGGTCCTGAAGCTCACCGCCGCGGGCGCCGAGGCAGCCGCCCCGTCGGCCGCCGCCGATGCCCCGGTCGCCGAAGAGGCCACCGAGGAGAGCAGCAGCGGCAGTTCCGCGTGGGGCATCGCCGGCCTGGTAGCCGGCCTGGCCGGCCTGATCCTGGGCCTGCTCGCCTACCGCAAAGCCGCCCAGAAGGCGTAACGCGTAGTGCTGTTCCGGGCGCCGGCCTCCACGATCCGGCGCCCGAATCGCCTAGCGGGAGCTGCTCAGGGGCAGGGCTCGGACCAGCATCCGGTGGGAGCGCCAGCCGGGGAACGGCACCAGGTCGCCGACGTGCTGGAAACGCAGCCGCTGGAGCGCGTGCCAGACCCGGGTGTTCGTCTCGGTCACCGCGAGCGACACCCGCTCCTCGGAGCGGTTGTCCAGCAGGTCGGACATCATCCGTACGCCCAGCCGGTGCTTACGGAACTCGGGCAGCACGAACGCCTCGCAGACCGCGAACGTGCGGCCCTCCCACTCGACGGCGAGCTCCGGGTCGGTCACGTCGGTGAGGTCACGCCACCACAGGGTGTCCGGCGGCAGCGGGCAGCCCATCACGGTGCCGACGACCTGGCCGTCCACGTAGCCGACCGCGGCCTCGAAGCCCGGGGCCTCGGCGGTCCAGCGCAGCCGGTCCTCCAATGACGGGTCGCTGTGGTCGACCATGTGCAGATCGGCGGCGTGGACGCGCCGGTAGACGTCGGCCAGCACCTCCAGATCGACGTGGCCGGTTATTTCCACGGCGCTCTTGACGCCGTCCACTTCCAGAGACATTGAAGCCTTCCCCCTATTAGGTGAGGCTTACCTAACCAAACAGAAGTTGCACAGGCAACCCACAAGTAACATCTGCCAGTGAACGCTCAGTCGAGCGCGTCGGCGACCTCGGACGGTGCCCGCATCCGCCAGGCGTCGGTGATCAGCTCTTCGAGACGACTCGCCGAGACCTCGGGCAGGCGGAGCATCACGAGCGGCAGTCCGTCGTACCCGGGTGTGGTGAAGAAGAGCGAGGGCTCGCCGAGCAGGAGCGCCTGTTTCTCGGCCTCGTCGCCCACGAAGAGCACTGCCACGTCGGTGCGGATCTCGCGCGGCTTCCCGGGCCGGCGCTCCGGGTACGACCAGACGAAACCCTTGTTCGCCACCCGGAAGTCGAATCCGTCGCTGTCGATCTCGACGGTTTCCGGGAGCGCCAGCGCGAGGCGGCGCACATCATCAGCGTCAGCCATGCCCTCATCCTGCCATCAGTGAACGAACGCTTGCAGAGCGCCACCGTGACCTATAATCTCCGATCTAATAAATAGGAAATGCAGGCCACGTAGGCAATGCAGCCTTGTGGACAGACCCAGCAGGTATCCACCCCATCCACCACTGGCGGTAGAGACATGCAGAAACTCCTCCTCCTGGCCCTCGTCGGGTTGGGCGCTCAGCTAGTCGACGGTTCGCTCGGCATGGCGTACGGCGTCACCTCGACCACACTCCTGCTCGCGATCGGCACGAACCCGGCTGCCGCGTCGGCCACCGTGCACCTCGCCGAGATCGGCACCACGCTGGTCTCCGGCTTCTCGCACTGGAAATTCGGCAACGTCGACTGGAAGGTCGTCCTCAAGATCGGCGTGCCGGGCGCGATCGGCGCCTTCGCCGGTGCGACGTTCCTCTCCAGCCTGTCGACCGAGACCGCGGCGCCGATCATGGCGCTCATCCTGCTGGTCCTCGGCCTCTACGTGTTCGTCCGCTTCACGTTCCAGGGCCTGCCCAAGGGCAACCTCGGCAAGCCGCTGCGCAAGCGGTTCCTGGCACCGCTCGGTGTCGTGGCCGGCTTCGTCGACGCCACCGGCGGCGGTGGCTGGGGTCCGGTCGGCACGCCGGCGATCCTGGCCAGCGGCCGGCTCGAGCCGCGTAAGACGATCGGCTCGATCGACACCAGTGAGTTCCTGGTCGCGGTCGCCGCGAGCCTCGGCTTCATCTGGGGTCTCAGCGACGAGAGCATCGATTACGGCTGGGTCCTGGCCCTGCTCATCGGTGGTGTGATCGCCGCGCCGATCGCTGCCTGGCTGGTCCGGCACATCCCGCCGCGGGTGCTCGGCGCCGCGGTCGGTGGCCTGATCATCCTGACCAACACCCGGTCCCTGCTGCGCAGCGACTGGATCGACGCGCCGGACGCGGTCCGCTACACGTTCTACGCGGTCATCTACGTGGCCTGGGCCGCGGCGCTGGTCTACTCGATCAACCAGTACCGCAGCCACGCCGAGGAGGACCGCCGGATCATCGCCGAGGCGGAGGCCGCCGCGGCAGCCGGCGAGACGCCCGACGAGAAGGCGTCCGTCTAGCAACACCGCACCAAGCCGAAACGCCCCGGGAGCCGATCTCCCGGGGCGTTTCCTTCACCGAAGACCGATCAGAAATCGTCGTCGAAGCTCACGCTTCCGGTCACACCCACCTGGTACGCCGAAACGCGCCGCTCGAAGAAGTTCGACAGCTCCTGCACGTCCTGCAGTTCCATGAAGGCGAACGGGTTCTTGCTGCCGTAGATCGGCGCGATGCCGAGCGCTTCGAGCCGACGGTCGGCGACGTGCTGCAGGTACTCGCGCATGTCCGTGAGCGACATGCCGGAGACACCCTGTTCGAGCAGGTCGGCGGCGAACTGGACCTCGCACTCGACCGCCTCGGAGAGCATGTCGCGGACCTGCTGCTCCATGCCGGCGTCGAACAGGTCGGGCTCCTCGGCGCGTACCTGGTCGACCACGTCGAACGCGAACGCCATGTGCATGCTCTCGTCGCGGAACACCCAGTTGGTGCCGGAGGCGAGACCCTGGAGCAGGCCGCGCGAGCGCAGGAAGTAGACGTACGCGAAGGCGCCGTAGAAGAACAACCCCTCGATGCAGGCCGCGAAGCAGATCACGTTGAGCAGGAACGCCCGCCGGTGCTCCTTGGTCTCCAGGGCCCGCAGCTCGAAGACCGAGTCGATCCACTTGAAGCAGAACTCGGCCTTGCGGGCGATCGACGGGATGTTCTCCACCGCCGCGAACGCCTCGAAACGCTCCTGCTCGTTGGGGACGTACGTGTCCAGCAGGTTCAGATAGAACTGGACGTGCACGGCCTCCTCGAACAGCTGCCGCGACAGGTACAGCCGGCCCTCGGGCGAGTTGACGTGCTGGTACAGGTTGAGCACCAGGTTGTTCGCCACGATGGTGTCACCGGTGGCGAAGAACGCGACCAGCCGCGACACCAGGTGCTGCTCGGCGGGCGACAGCTTGGCCAGGTCGGCGAGGTCGCCGTGCAGGTCGACCTCCTCGACGGTCCAGGTGTTCTTGATGGCGTCCTTGAAACGGTCGAAGAAGTGCGGGTACTTCATCGGCCGCAGGGTCAGGTCCATTCCGGGGTCGAGCAGCATTACTGGCAGGCCTCACACGATTCGGGGTTTTCCAGGGAGCAGATCTCGGCCTCAGTGAGCGCCGGGATGAGCGAGACAACGGGAGAGACAACAGGCGGCGCGCTTACCGCGACGGTTGCCTGCTGAATCCGGGTCGCGGGGCGCGACCGCAGGTAGTAACTGGTCTTCAGACCGGCCTTCCACGCGTACAGGTACATCGAGGAGACCTTGTTGATGGTCGGCGCGGCCATGAACAGGTTCAGCGACTGCGACTGGTCGATGTAGGGCGCGCGGGCGGCGGCCAGCTCGATCAAGGCTTTCTGCGGCAGTTCCCATGCGGTGCGGAACAGCTCGCGGACCTCGGCGGGCAGCTCGTTGATGCCCTGCACCGATCCTTCAGCCCGCTTGATGGCCTCCCGGATCGGGGCCGTCCACAGTCCTCGGGTCTTCAATTCCCGTACCAGATAGGTGTTGATCTGAAGGAATTCGCCCGACATGGTCTCGCGCTTGAAGAGGTTGCTGACCTGCGGCTCGATGCATTCGTAGCAGCCGGCGATGGACGCGATCGTCGCCGTCGGCGCGATCGCGATCAGCAGGGAGTTGCGCAGGCCGTGTGCGGCGATCTTCGCCTTGACCGCAGCCCAGCGCTCGGTCTGCGAGACCGTCGCACCCCACAGGTCCGGGTGCAGGTCACCCTTCGCGGCACGGGTTTCCGGGTACGCCGGATGGGGCCCGAACCGCTCAGCGAGAAGAGCCGAGGATTCCAGGGCGGTCAGGAAGATCTCCTCCTGAACCCGGGTGGACAGTTCGCGGGCCTCGGCGGAGTCGAACGGCAGGCGCAGCATGAAGAACGCGTCCTGCAGGCCCATCAGACCGAGGCCGACCGGCCGCCAGCGCGGGTTCGACTTCGCGGCCTGGTCGGACGGGTAGAAGTTGATGTCGATGACCCGGTCCAGGAACGTCACCGCGGTCCGCACCGTGGCCCGCAGCTTCTCCCAGTCCACGCCACCGGCGGTGATGTGCCCGCCGAGGTTGATCGAACCCAGGTTGCAGACCGCGGTCTCGTCGTCCGAGTTGACTTCGAGGATCTCGGTGCACAGGTTCGACAGGTGGATCGTGTTGCCGGGCGCGCCGGTCTGGTTGCTGAGCCGGTTGGACGGGTCCTTGAACGTCATCCACCCGTTGCCGGTCTGCGCGAGGGTACGCATCATCCGGCCGTACAGATCGCGGGCCTTGACGGTCTTGACCGCGTTCTTCTCGGCTGCCTTATACGCTTCGTCGAACTCGGCGCCGAACAGATCCGGCAGCTCGGGGGCGTCCGACGGGTCGATCAGCGACCAGTCCTCGTCGGCCTCGACCCGGCGCATGAACTCGTCCGGGATCCAGTTCGCCAGGTTCAGGTTGTGCGTGCGGCGCGACTCCTCGCCGGTGTTGTCCCGCAGCTCCAGGAACTCCTCGATGTCCGGGTGCCACGGCTCCAGGTACACGCAGGCAGCGCCCTTGCGCCGGCCGCCCTGGTTGACCGCGGCCACGCCCGCGTCGAGGGTCTTCAGGAACGGGACGATGCCGTTCGACTTGCCGTTGGTGCCGCGGATCAGCGCGCCCCGGCCGCGTACCCGGGACCAGGAGATGCCGATGCCGCCGGAGAACTTCGACAGCTTCGCGACCTGGTGGTACCGCTCGTAGATCGAGTCGAGCTCGTCCTTGGGGGAGTCGACCAGGAAGCACGACGACATCTGGGTGTGCCGGGTGCCGGAGTTGAACAGCGTCGGTGAGCTGGGCAGATAGGCCAGCGACGACATCAGGCGGTAGAAGCCGATCGCCTCGTCGACGTTCTGCGACAGGCCACAGGCGACGCGCAGCAGCCAGTGCTGCGGGGTCTCGATGATCGTCCGCTTGGTGGGGTGCCGCAGGAGGTAGCGGTCGGCGACGGTACGCAGTCCGAAGTATTCGAACTTGAGGTTGGCGTCGTCGTTGATGGCGGCATCGAGTTTTTCAGCATTTGTCGCGACAAATGCTGCTGTCTCGTCGCTGATCAAGCCCTCGTCGTGACCCAGCTTGATCGACTCGCTGAACGTCGTGACGCCCTCCTCACTCACCTCCTTCTCGACGAAGGTGGCGAGCAGCCGGGCGGCCAGGCGCGAGTACTGCGGCTCCTCGCTGATCAGCTCGGCAGCCGTCTGAATCGACAGTTTGTCCAGCTCAGCGGTGGTCGCGCCGTCGTAGAGGCCACTGATCGTCTTGGTGGCGACCCGCAGCGGGTCCACCTCGTCCAGGTCGGCGACCCAGCGCTCGACAGCCGTGACGATCTTGTTGACGTCGACCGGCTCGGTCTCGCCGTTGCGCTTGCGGACCTGCATCGCGTGCCGCCGCTGCTCCGGCACGGCGACCTTGTCCGTCTTCTCCGGTGTGAGCGTCATGCCCTCTCCTCGCGCCCTCTCGACAGGTCGTCGGATGCGCAGGAGGACGCCGCCGGGCGCGCGTGAGCGCACCGGCTTCTGGCGTCGGCCGTCCCACGCGGCCTTCGACCGCCGCACACCGGTGGCGTGCGGCGCGCTGGCAGGTCTTCGGACTCGTGGGCGTCGAACGCTTTCCTACTGGCCGTCGCTTCCCAGACCCGGATGGATCCAGTGCTTCGTTGACGGCGGTCGTTCCCACTCACCGCTGCGGGGCAGTTCCGGTGTCACACCGGATTCCCTCTTGCCTCGGGCACGTCCTGACGGCCGCCCGAACCAGCTGCGTGAGACACCATATATGGAGGGGGTCCTAAACACGCAACCCCAGATGATGTGATCGGCGTGTCGGGTGATCTTGCTAATGGTCCTTCTAATGATCCGGCGTGCCGGGTGGCGCCATGATGCGCAGCGCGTTCGCGTCGAGAGCTATCCGCAGCGGCGTCTGCCCGCACGGCTCGCCGTCGACCTCGACCGCCGCCGGCCGGTCGGTCTCCAGCCACAGCTCGTTCACCGCGAGGAACGGGCGCTCGTGCAGGGTGCGGCGATGGCCGGTCAGCGCGTTGCGCGCCGTCTCGCGCAACAGCTCCAGCCGGGTCGACCCGCCGACCGGGTACGCGACCAGAAGCCGATCATCAGCGTGCGCGTCCGCGGTGATCGGCCGCCCGGCGTGGAAACCGCCGTTCGCCACGTACACCTGATGGGTGCTGAAGACGATCTCCCGGCCGTCCGCGCGTACCGTGGCGCGCAGCGGACGGTGCCGGGCCATCAGACCCAGCGCGGTGATCGGGTACGCGAGCCGGCCCAGCCGCTTCTTGAGCCCGCTCGGCACACTCGTCATCACCTCGGCGGACAGCCCGATGCCGACGTGGTTGGTGAACGGCATGTCCCCGGCGATCCCCAGGTCCACATCGATCACCAGGCCCTCGGTCATCGTGGTGACAGCGGTGTCCAGGTCGGGCGGGATGCCGACGGTACGCGCGAAGTTGTTCGTCGTCCCGAGCGGCAGCAGGCCCAGTGCCATGTCCCGGTGCGCCAGCATCCGGCCGGCCGTGCTGATCGTGCCGTCGCCGCCGCCCGCGACGAGCAGGTCCGGTCCCAGGTCGATCGCCTGCTGGAGGCTCTGTTCCAGGTCGCGTTCGACGGCGTACGCGCCGAGCAGCTTGAAGCCGGCCTTGAGCAGCCGCTCGTGTGCGTCCTCGTAGAACTGCCTGCCCCGCCGGGACTTGGCGTTCACCACCAGCACTGCCCGCCGCTCACGCCGGATGTCCTCGGTCAGCTGCTGCTTCGTCCGCACGGGCAGACCCTATCGTCCGGTGCTGGTGGAGAGCTGAACCGCTTCGAAGCCTCTGAGTACGAACGTCGGGTGGCGTACCGGTTCGGCGGCCAGCTCCAGGTTCGGGGCGTGCCGCAGCAGCGCGGTCAGGGCGGCCGACAACTCGATCCGGGCCAGCGGCGCGCCGAGGCAGAAGTGCAGGCCGGCCCCGAAACTCAGGTGCGGGTTCGGGTCCCGGCCCACGTCGAAGCCGTCCGGGTCGGTGAACGCGGCCGGATCCCGGTTCGCCGCCCCGATCAGCGCCGCCACCTGGGCGCCCTCGCCGATCGTGATGCCGTCGACCACCACATCCCGGGCGGCGGTACGCACGAAAAGGTGCAACGGGGAGTCGTACCGAAGCATCTCCTCGATCGCGCTGGGCACCAGCGCGACGTTCGCACGCAGCCGGACCAGTTGATCGGGGTTGCGCAGCAGCGCGACCACGCCGTTGCCGAGGCCGCTGACCGAGGCCTCGTGGCCGGCGTTGAGCAGCAGAACCGCTGACGCGACCACCTCGTCCTCGGTGAGCCCGACGCCGGTGAGGTGGCTGAGCAGATCGGTTCTGTGGAGCCTCCGGAGGTATTCGGCGAACTCCTCGCACGCCGTGATCGCCGCGGCCTCGACCTCGGGGGTGCGGTTGACCTCATACATCCGCACGATCGCGGCGGACCACGGCCGCAGCCGATGCCTGTCCGATTCCGGGATCCCGAGAAGTTCCGCGATGACGGTGACGGCGAGGGGTTCGGCCAGATCGTTGACGAGGTCGAACTCCGGCCCGGTGGCGGCCAGCAGGCTCTCGGCCGCCTGCTTGATCCGTGGACGCAGCCGCTCGACGTGACCGCGATTGAACGCCTTCGCGGTCAGCGAGCGCAGCCGCGTGTGCACCGGCGGCTCGTTCTCCATCATCTGGTTGCGGTGCAGCAGATTGAACGGTTCGAGAATGTCGGCCGGCTCCCGATCGGTCCAGAACCGGCCCAGGTCACGGTCGCGCAGCACCGCGTTGACGGTCCGATGACTCGTGGCCAGCCAGCGCGAGGTGGGCGCGTGCCAGGAGAGCGGGGCGCGCTCCCGCAACACGGCAAGACTGGGGTACGGGTCAGCGAGGAACCCGTCCGCCGCAAAGTCGATCTCCACCCGGGCAACGTAGCGGGCACACGTTTCCGAAGGCAGCGCCGGGAGCGGGTCTGCTGTCGGGGAGTGGATAAGTGGTGGTCGCGAGACATCAGTCGCGGTGAGAATGGCTCGGTGGGGATTCGGGTCGGGTTGCTGGGGCCGGTCGCGCTGAGTCGTGACGACCGGGACATCCCGCTGACCGGTGCGCCGCAACGGATCCTGCTGGCCCGGCTCGCTCTCGCCGCCGGCCGTCCGGTCGGGGTCCCGGAGCTGCTCGCCGCCCTGTGGGACGGCGAACCGCCGGACAACGCGATCGGCAACCTGCACAGCTACGTCTCCCGGCTTCGGCGGCACACCGGCGGCGACGCGATCCGGCGCGAGCCGGGCGGTTACCGTCTGGCCGGCGCCGAGCTGGACTCCGACCTGGTGGAACGTCTTGTCGAGACCGCCGAGGGGCAGCTGCCGGATCTCGCCGCGGCCACCCTCGCCGAAGCTCTCGCCGTCTGGCGCGGCGACCCGCTCGCCGACGTGTCGGACCGGCTCGTGTTCGCCCCGGAGGTCGCCCGGCTCACCGAGTGGCGGCGGCACCTGCGCGAAGAATGCCTCGGCCTTCGCCTCGACGCGGGCCAGGCGGCCGAAACCCTGCCGGAGCTCGAGGCCATCGCCACCGCGGAACCGCTGCGGGAGCGGCCTCAACTGCTTCTGATGCGAGCTCTGCACGCGTCCGGGCGTACCCCGCAGGCGTTGACCGTGCTGAGCGCGTACCGACGAAAGCTTGCGGAAAGCCACGGCCTTGACCCATCGCCTGCCTTGATCGAGATGCAGCGCGGGATCCTCGCGGAGGATCCCGCGCTGCGGCCGCAAGCCGCGATCAAGGTCGCGCGAAGGGTGACCGACCGCTTCTTCGGACGCCGGACCGAACTCGCCGCCATCCGCGACGCACGCGCCACCGATCGGGTGGTCACCCTGGTCGGCCCGGGTGGCGTCGGCAAGACCCGGCTCATGACCGAGTCGCTGACCGGCGACGAACTCGTCGTCGAACTCGCCGAACGCTCGGTCCCGGCTGACGTCACCTCAGCTGTCGCCTCCGCCGTCGCCGGCACGCTCGGGATGCGCTCCGCGCCTCGCGGTGGGGTCGCGGCCCTCGCCGAGCGGATCGGCGCGGCGCCCGCGACGCTGGT
Organism: Actinoplanes lutulentus; assembly: GCF_003259845.1. Lineage (GTDB taxonomy): Bacteria > Actinomycetota > Actinomycetes > Mycobacteriales > Micromonosporaceae > Actinoplanes > Actinoplanes lutulentus. The sequence goes on along the minus strand of NZ_QLMJ01000001.1, from coordinate 768,647 downwards.
TCTGGACAATTGCGAACACCTCCTCGACGCGGTTCGCGACCTGGTCGGTGACCTCTTGGCGCGCTGCCCGCGCCTGCGCGTCCTGGCCACCTCGCGCCACCGGCTCGGCGTCGCGGGGGAGCGGGTCCAGCACATCGGCCCGCTACCGGCTGCCGACCGGGTCGCCCTCTTCTGCGACCGCGCGGCCTTGCTGCGTGCTGATTTCCGCGACGATTTCGGTACGCGCGAACTGGCCGCCCAGATCTGTGACCTCGTCGACGGCCTGCCGCTGGCGGTGGAGCTGGCGGCGCGGCGCGAGTCGGTGTTCGGGCTGGCGCACCTGCGGGATCGTCTCGGCGCCGGCCTGGACGTGCTGGACCCGGCCCGTGGCGGGGATCGGGCCACAGCGGTGTCGGCGACGGTCGAGTGGTCGTACCGTCTCCTGGACCCGGCGGCACAACGCCTGCTGGATCGGCTCGCGGTGTGCCGGGGCGGCTTCAGTTTGGAAGCACTGCCGTACTTCGCCGAGCCGAGCAGTGACGGCCTTCTCGCCGAACTCGTCGACGCCTCGCTGATCAGCTGCGACCTGACCACCGGCGAACCCCGTTACCGGCTCCTCGAAACCGTTCGGCACGTCGCGCTGGGGCACCTGGACCCGGAGGACGAGCGCGAGGCCCGCGCCGCGCATGCCCGCTGGATGCTCGGCCTCGCCACCGAACTCGTCGACCGCGGCCGCAACCGCGACCCCTGGACCACCCCGACGTTCCGCCGTGAGACGGCCAACCTCCAGGAAGCCCTGACCTGGCTGGGCACCGAGGAGGGCGCTCTCCTGGCCGCCCAGCTCGCCGTGATCAACTCCGATGCGCCCGACCCCGGTGTGACCGAGCAACTCGCCGCCGGGAAACCAGGTGGATTCGACACCGGGAGCGACCTTCTCCGCGGCCTGGCCGCCGGGAACGCCGAGTGCCTCCGCGGCGACCTCCCGGAAGCGGATCGCCTGCTCACCGAGGTGATCAATCGGATGCCCGAGGACCACCCGCTGCGCTGGGGCGCGCTGATCGTCCGGATCTCCAACGGCATGTTCGCCGGCCGGGCTGCGGCGGTGCGCGCCGACGCCGAGCTGATCGCCGCCGACCGGGGCGCGCCACGCTGGGCACGAGCTACCGGGATCTGCTGTGCGGCGCTGATGGACGTCTACGCCGGTGACCCGCGGACGGGGCTGGACTGGATGGAAGAACACGCGGCCTATCTGCGTACCGAAGGCCTTGATGGGTTTGTGCCTTTCACCCGGGGTGAGCTGCTGGCCGGCAGCGAGCCGGAGAGCGCGCTGACCTGGTACGACCGGTCGATCGCCGCGAGCGAGCGGGTGAACCAGGTCTACACCGCGAACGTGGCCCGGGTGGCGCGGGCGGCCGTGCTGATCCGGCTCGGCCGGCGCGAGCAGGCGGTGGCCGCGTGCCGGGAGACGATTGTGGCGGTCCGCGACGTCAACATGACCGCCCAGCTCTGGACGATCCTGCGGCTGACCGCGGAACTGCTGGGTGGCGAGGCGGGTTCCTACATCGTGCGGTCGGCGGACGAGGACCCGCTCGCGCCGGCGGTGATGGGACCTGATGTGGAGCGGCTGGCCCGCCTGAGGGGACCGGGCACCGGAACCGGCGACCTCGCCACGGTCTGCGGTCACGCCCTTGATGAGCTGGAGAAACAGCGGCCGGCAAGGTCTCAGCAAGGCGCCGCCCGCACCGTGTTCACATGACGAATTCAACTCTTGACGAAGCCCGCGTCGAAGCGTTCGCAGGCCGGCTGATCACGGATTTCGCCGGCGCGGCGAGTACCGCGATGACCGTTCTCGGCGACCGCCTCGGCCTGTACCGGGCGATGACCGGGCCGATCACCGCCGGCGAGCTCGCGCGGAAGACCGGCCTGCATCCGCGACTGGTCACCGAATGGCTCCGGCAGCAGACCGTCTCCGGGTACGTGACCGTCGACGGCGACACGTTCGAGCTGCCGTTCGAACACGCCCTGGCGCTGTCCGTGGTGGACTCGCCGGTGCACCTGGTGGCGGCCGGAGAGATCATCACGGGGTACTTCCAGTCCCTGGAGAAGCTGGAGGCGGCGTTCCGTGGCGACGGCGGGCTGGCCGGTGACGAGGTGCCGGGCTGCACGTACCACGGCATCGAGCGCTACTTCCGGACCGCGTACGTCAACCAGCTCGAACAGGCCTGGTTCCCCGCTGTTCCGGGGCTGGTCGAGAAGCTGGCGGCCGGTGCGCGGATCGCGGACGTCGGCTGTGGACACGGGTTCGCCGGGCTGCTGATCGGGCGTACCTGGCCGTCCGCCACGGTGCTCGGCTTCGACAACCACGAGCCGTCGATCGCCACCGCCCGGGCCCGGGCCATCGAAGCGGGCAGCCCGGCGAACGTCTCCTTCCACGTGGCGGACTCGGGCGCGATCGGCGGGCACGGGCCGTACGACGTGGTGGTCTTCTTCGACGCCCTGCACGACCTGGGTGACCCGGCGGCGGCGCTGCGGGCCGCGCACGCGTCGCTGAACCCGGGCGGGATCGTGGTGGCGGTCGAGCCGTGGTCGGCGGACGACTGGACCACCACGATCGGGATGCCGATCACCCGGATCGGGTACGCCTCCTCGACCGCCCTGTGCACCCCGACGTCGCTGGGTCAGCCCGGGGCGTACGGCCTCGGCACCCTGGGCGGCCCCGCCGAGCGCCTGCGACTGCTCGCCGAGGCGGGGTTCACCGATGCGATCCTGGCGGCCGACACCGGCTTCAACCTGGTGCTGTCAGCGACAAAGGGAGATCTCGCCGGCTCTTCATCGGCCCGTTGAGCAGGATCAGCCCGCTCAACGCCAGTCCCGCCGTCATGCACCACAGGGCCGGCCGTACCCCGAAAGCCGAAGCCAGCGACCCGGCGATCAGCGCACCCACCGGAACCGCGCCCAGGTTGAGGAACTGCATGCTCACCAGCGTCCGGCCGAGCAGCTCCGGTGGCGTGTACTGCTGACGGAAGACACCCTTCAGCACATTGCCGGCGACCACGCCGACCCCGATGACCAGCCCGCCGACGACCAGCAGGCCCAGGCCGGCGCCCGGGCCGGTCATCGGGATCAGCAACCCGAACGGCACCGACGCGCCCTCGCAGATCAGCATGGCCCGGGCCGTGCCGATCCGCCGGGCCAGCGGCGTGGCGACCACCGCGCCGACAACCCCGCCGCAGCTGAGCGCGGCGATCAGGCCACCGACCACGCCGGGGCTGACGCCGACCTCCCGGACCAGGAAGACCACGAGCAGCGACTGATATCCGATCAGCCCGATGTTGCTGGCCGCGCCGTACAGGGTCAGCACCCGCAGATAGGGGTCCCGGACGACGAACCGGATCCCGTCGGCGATCTCCCGCCGGATCGGTGCCCGCTCCCGCGTCTCCCGAGGCTCGGCCCGCCGGATCCCGGCGAGGCAGAGCGCCGACACGAGGAAGCTGACCGCGTCGATCAGCACCGCGGTCACCGCACCGGCGACCTGAGCCAGCAGACCGGCCAGCCCGGGCCCGGCGACCTGCGTGGCCGAGGCGGTGCCGTGCAGTTTGGCGTTGGCCTCGGGCAGATCCTCAGCGTCGAGCAGCACCGGAAGATAAGCCTCCTGCGCGGTCTGAAAGAACACCGCGACCGCCCCACCGGCGAACGACACGGCCAGCAGATGCCCGATGCCCAGCACACCGAGCCACGCCGCGACCGGCACGCTGAGAAACAGCACCGCCGCGATCAGGTCACACACGATCATGAGCCGCCGCTTGGGCAGCCGATCCACCCAGGCACCCGCCGGCAGCCCGATCAACAGCCACGGCAGCCAGGTGGTCGCATAGAGCAGCGCCGCTTGAAAAGCGCTGGCGTGCAGCTGCACCACCGCCACCAGCGGCAACGCCACACTGGTCATGCTGCTGCCGAGCCGGCTGCCGGCCTCAGCGGCCCAGAGCAACCGGAAGTCGCGTCTCACGGCTGAGCCGGCACCGCATGCGCGAAGAAGAACACCGTCTCCCCACCGCTGTCACGCCCGGCCCACCGGTCGATCAGATCGAGCAGCTCCCGTTCGAAGACGGCCAGTTCATCAGGCGTGAGCCGCAACCACTTGTCAGTGGAGAACGGCGCCTCACCCCAAGCCTCTTTCCGGCTCTCCCGCACGGCATGCCACTCCCGGACGAGACTCACCTGCCGATCAAGGTTGAGCGACAGCGCGGCACTGGCCACCGCCTGCCCAGCCGGATCATCATCAAAATCGGCCGTGGACCACCGAACCGCCGGATCCACCAGTCGCCACCACCGCTCCCGCCGATCCCGCGCCAGCTCCGGCGCCTCAGCGATCAAATCGCAGCCGGCCAGCACCTTCAGGTGAAAACTCACATTGGCGACAGCCTGCCCGGTCCGCTCCGCCAGCATGCTCACGGTCGCCGCCCCATCCACCTTGAGCACATCCATGAGCCGCCGCCGAAGCGGATGAGCAAGCGCCGCCAGCACCCGCGAGTCAGTGATCCTCCGAGCTTCCATAACCCCGACCATGCCTCAAGCAAGAGCCATTGCGCAATCCTTCTTGCATATACCATACGGAATTAACGGCGCCCCCAACCGCAAGCCCCCGCCCCCGCCTCCACCACCGCGACCCCGCCACCCCTCAAGGCCGTCCGGCGCCTATCGCGACCGCTGCCCACTCACCCCCAAACCCGCAGCCGATCCCTCAGCCGCCGCCCGGCTCCCGCGCTCGCGCCCTGCTCCCGCGCCCACACCCAGCCCTCGCGCCCCAGACCCGCCACTCACCGTGCCGCCAGCCGCCGTGCCCAGATCTGTTACCGGGGGCGCCGCCTCTTGCAGTGTCGGGTCGCCTTTTGCCGTGTCGGCCGGTGTGGTGGTCGGGCTCGCGGCGAATGACCGCTGAATGCCGTCCGGCGGCTCACGACCGTGCACCCCGATCGCCAGCGCCCGCCCGTCGTGCTCAAGGCCGTAGCGCCACCCCAGCCGGGCGGTGAGCGCACGCGTTTGAGCGCACGCTGTCGTTCTGCGTGCGCTCACCGCCGCCATAGGGGCGCCCCCCGCAAAACGCTTTCGCGTGCACTAACCGGCCCCGCGAGGGGCCTGTGTGCGGCCGGGCCGGCGGCATTGAGTCCGGTTTGTCGGCATCCACCGGCTTGCTGAGCGGCACACCCCACGGCCGGCTCGCGCTCGCGGTCGCATTTCCGGCCCCAGTACGACCACAGGCACAAGCCAGACGGAACCGGCTTGCGCTCGCGGTCGCGTTTCCGGCTCTCGGGCGACCACGAGCACAAGCCGGACCGAGCTGGCTTGTGCTTGTGGTCGTGTTTTGGGCTTCAGCGCGACCGTAAGCACAAGCCGCCCGGAACCGGCTTGTGCTTGTGGTCGTGTTTTGGGCTTCTGTGCGACCGCGGGCGCAAGCCGGACGTCCTCAGGTCCCTCGGGTTGAGTTGACTTTGGTTGGGGGAGGGCGGAAGCGGGCAGTGGGCGTCAAACGAGCTGGTGTCGGTGGGGGCTTCGGGTCAGCGATTACCCGGTGTGAGCGACGAGCGGTCATCGATGGTGGGCGCGGGGGATTTACGGAAACCTGTGGGGCTCAGGGCGGCTACGGGCATCCAAGATCTGCGCGGCTCCCCTGGGCATTGCTACGCCCCGTGACATCGGGGCCCGCTGATGGCCTGGTGCGGCCCCGCAGCGGCCGCGTGTCGATTTTGGGTGTGGATCGGACCTCACGTCGACACGTGGAGCCTGGGTCCGCCTCGGGTGTCGACTTCGGGTGCGGATTGCGCCTCAATTCGACACGCGGGCCTGGCGCCGTCAGTCCTCGGGGGTCTCCGGGGTTTCTGGGGAGGCGCAGATGTAGTTCGGCTCGGCGTCGTATTTCCAGGTGAACTTCTCGCGCTTGACCACCTTGCCGTCGCGCTGGAACAAGCGGTACGCGTCCTGCGTGAACCCCGGCAACCCGCCCGTCGCGATGCAGCTCGGCCCGTCCGGCAGGGTGATCGTCTGCGGGGAGGTGATGTTGCGGCGCTTGCTGTACTCGGTGGACACCTTGTCCCACACCTTCGTGCTCCACACCGAGACCGTGATGCTGTTGCTGGTCCACGCCGTGTCGAGAAGCACCCCGTGCGGACTGTCGTTCTTGAACCGGAAGTCCAGGTCCGGGTAGAAGATCGTGGACTCGATGACCGCCGGGTACCGGTCGAAATAGTAAGAATGCGGCTTGTGCTCGACGTCCTCAAGCCCCGCGTAATACGTCGCGTTGAACAGCGTCGTGGTGAACTGCGAGACCCCGCCGCCGACGCCCGGGGTCAGCTTGCCGCCGAGGATCACCGGCGCGTCCTTGTATCCCTGCTGGTAACTGCGCTCGCCGGTGTGCTTGTTCAGCGAGAACGTCTCGCCGGGCAGCACCAGGGCGCCTTCCACCTGTTTCGCGGCCTGCACGATGTTCTGGCTGCGCGACGACGACAGGCCACCGGTGAACTTGGTGGTGAACGTCGAGACCTTCTCCGTGACGCCGAGCTTGCCCAGCGCTGCGGCGTCGACTGCCGGTTTGGCTTCGGTGACGGTCGCCGCGATCGACCGTTCGCTCGTGCTGCGCAGCACGTTCAGGATCTCCGGGCCCATGCCGGCCAGGTCGACGGCCGTACCCTCGGCTCCTTCGACGATCGACGGCTTGCCGCCCTTGAGGCTGAAGCGCGCGTCGCGGGGTTTCGTCTCGAGTTTCGCGAGCGGTTTCGCGACGGCGGCGCGCAACTTCTTGGCGTCCAGGCGGGGCTCGATCTTGCCGGTTTTGTCGGCGGTCAGGACGAGGCTCTTCGCGATGGCGGCCGGCGGCACGGTCAGTGTGCCCTTGTCCGAGGTGATGGTGAGCGGCCCGGACACCGCCGGTGAAGCCACCGTGGTGACGAGCTGGTCCACCTCGGCCGCGGTCGTCACGGGGTGTACCTCGACGAGCGGCACAGTGACCGCGGTGCTGGCCGGCCAGCTCGCCCGCACGATCTCGGCGGTGCGCGCCGGGTCGATGTCGCGGCCGGGCGACGGGTGCACGGCGCGCGGCTTGATCCCGTCGAAGACCACTGCAGGCTGCGTCATCGGGTCCCCGATCTTGCCGAGGGACTTGCGCAGGGCCGCGTCGAGCATCTCGGCGTCGACGGCCACGACCGGTGCGACAGCCCGCGTGCCGAACAGCGACGGGTTGCCCTTCGCCGCGGCGGTGATCGTGGCGTCGACGTCGACGACCAGGCCGACGTCGGCAGGTTTCACCGAGGCGTCACGGTCTTCGACCGTGACTTTCAGCGGCGCACTCAGCGAAGCGTCACGCGCCAGCTGGGCGCGCAGTTCAGCGGCTGCTTCGGTACGCCCAAGCCCCCCGAGTTCCGCCCCCAGAACCGTCACACCGAGCGGAATGTCGCCGCGATAGGCCCAGATGGCAGCGGCACCCGTCCCGACGGCGAGCACGAGCACGGTCACGCCGGCGATGAGTACGCGCTTGCGCCCTCCGGAGGACGGAGGCAACGGCGCCGGCGCCGCTGGGTCAGAACTGTCCAGGACGTCGTGCACCGGGACAGCCTGTGCGGGCAGGAAGACGGTCGGCGTCTCCTCGACGGTCGGCTGGCGATCACCTGCAGCGCTCACCGGGCGTCCTCCACGGCTCGGGCGGGTGACTGACACGCCGCTGGGCCACGGATGCTAGTTGATTCGCGTTACCGCCAACCTGTCAGTCACCTGTGCGAGGTCGCATTCAGGGCACCTCGGACCGTACTGACCAGGGCTTCCCGGTCGAACGGCTTAGCCAGAATGGTGGACCCGGGTTCGAGGTTGTTGCCGTTCTCGTCGATCAGCGACTCGGCGAACCCGGAGACGAAGACGATCGACAGGCTGGGCTGGCGCATCGCGGCGACCTTGGCCAGCTGCCGGCCGTTCATGCCGGGCATCACCACGTCGGTGACCAGGGCGGACACGTGACCGGGGTGCTGTTCGAGGATGCGCAGCGCTTCACCGGCGTCGGCCGCGGTCAGTACGTCGTACCCGGCGCCGGACAGTATCCGCGCGGAGACCTGCAGCACGGCGGACTCGTCGTCGACGAGAAGGAGCGTCTCGCCGCCCGTATTGTCCGGCTTGGCAGCGGACGGCGGTGGCGGCGGCGGTGCCTCGCTGACCAAGGCCGGCAGGGTGAACGTGGCGGTGGTGCCGTGGCCTTCACGGGAGCGCAGGGTGAGCTGCCCACCGGCCTGGCTGATGATCCCGTGCGAGGTGGACAGCCCGAGCCCGGCGGTGCTGCCGGCGAGTTTCGTGCTGAAGAACGGCTCGAAAGCGCGGTCCAGGACATGCTGCGGCATCCCGGTGCCGGTGTCGGTCAGGCTGACCGTGACGTTCTCGTCCTGCATCGAGGTGGTGATCGTGACGGTGCCGCCGGCGGGCATCGCCTCGGCGCTGTTGCGGACCAGGCTGCGCAGCGCCTGGGCGATCTGGGCCGGGTCGGCCTTCACACCGGGCAGCGACGGTTCGAGGTCCAGGATCAGCTCTACTTCGGGGCCGGCGGTCTCGCGCAGCGACGCGGTGTTGTCGCGCAGCAGCGTGTTCAGGTTGATCGCGGCGGGCTGGATGATCTCCCGGCGGCCGAAGGCGAGCAGCTGCGTGGTGAGCCCTTTGGCGCGTTCGCCGCCCTTCACGACGTGCTGCAGGTCGCCGATCAGCGACTCGGCGGTCTCGGCCGGCAGAGTGCCGTCCTCCAGGGCGTCGTTGATCGTCTCGATGGCCAGGTTGGTGTACCCGAGGATGGCGCCGAGGACGTTGTTGAAGTCGTGGGCGGTGCCGCCGGCCATCCGGCGCAGGCTGTCCAGGCGTTCGGCGTCGCGGTGCCGGGAGTCGTCCTGGCGGCGCAGGATCTCCTCGCGCAGGCGTTCCTCGGCGGAGACCAGGTCGGTGACGTCGTCGACCATCAGCACACCGCCGGCGAGCCGGCCGTCATCGTCGTCGTGGATCTGCCGCAGGTGCAGGCGCAGCCGCCGGGTGGTTCCGTCGGGCCAGGCGATCCGGTGGTCGAAGCGCAGCTCGGAGGTGTCGCCGGCGCCGTGCAGGAGGCTCAGGGCGGCGTCCTGCGCCGAGTCGTCGAGGCAGTCCAGCCAGCCGGCGCCGAGCAGGTTCTCCTGGGGCATCTGCATGATCTGGGCGAGCCGCTCGTTGATGTAGTCAGCGGTGCCGTGGGTGTCCAGGATGCCGATGCCGACCGGGCTGGCGACGGCCATCGCCTCGAAGCGCCGTTCGGTGTCGTGCAGGGCGCGGACCTTCTCGATCAGCTTCGCGTTGACGGCGTGCAGGTGCGCCTGAGCGAACTCCTCGTCGGCGGCCGGTACGTCGAGCAGGACCGGGCCCTGCGCCAGCGCGGTGTCGACGGCTTCGAGCAGGGTGTGCGGGTCCTGGGAACGCAGCACCACCTGGCTGACGCCGCAGGCCTCGGCGATCGGCCGGGTCTCCGGCTCCAGGTAGTTGGCGGTGTAGAAGATGACCGGCGCCTGGGCGGCCAGCCGGTCGGGGTCGGAGCGCAGCCGGTGTACGAGCTCCAGGCCGTCGATGCCGGGCATCAGCACGTCGGAGACGACGACGTCGGGGTGGTGGACGTGGGCGAGCCGGAGCGCGTCGGCCCCGTCCCGTGCCTCGATGACGTCGTGGCCTCGATAGCCGAGGAGCATCCGGACGATGTCCCGGTTGGCCGCCACGTCGTCGACGACCATCACTGTCGCCACGGCGTCTCCCTCATGATGTGTTGTTTGTCCGTAATAAGGCTAAAGCATGTAGGTTGATTCCGAATCACATTCGGCTTTCGAGGGGAGATGTGCCGTGGGCAAGGCCGGCTGGCTCCGGTACGCGCTGGTGGCCGGCGGGATCGCCGGAGCAGGCGTGACGCTCGGTGGCGAACTGCTGCGCCGAGCCGGACGGCGGCTCGACCAGTACTTCTATCTGGCGGCCATCCTCGAGCAGACTGCCACGCCGGCGTTCGTGAAAAGCGCCAGTGGCAGATATCGGCTGGTCAGCGGGGCGTACGAGCGGCTGCACCGGGTCCCGCCGGGTGTCGCGGCCGGCCGGTTCGACCACGAGGTCCACCCGGCCGACAAGCTCGCCGAACATCGGCGCCGCGACCGGCTGGTCCTCGCCTCGGACGGCCCGCTCGCCTTCGAGGACGAGGTCACCGACCACGACGGCGCCCGCCGCCGGTTCATCACCACCCTGTACGCGCTCCGCGACCGCCGGAACCGCCCGTACGCGATCTTCGGGGTGAGCAGCGAGGTCACCGAGTCGAACCGGGCGACCCGGCAGGCGGCGAGCGAACGCCGCCTCCAGTCGCACATCAACGCCCGCCTCGCCGCGATCGTCGAGGCCTCCCAGGACGCGATCGTCAGCAAGGCACTGGACGGCACGATCCGCACCTGGAACCCGGGCGCCGAGCGGCTGTACGGATACACCGCCGCCGAGATGGTCGGCAGCGACGTGACCCGCCTGCTGCCGCCGGATCGCAAGAACGAGGAACGCCAGCTGCTGGCCCGGGTCAACGCGGGCGAGGCACTCAGTCGTTTCGAGACCCGCCGGCAGCGCAAGGACGGCAGCATCATCGAGGTCTCGCTCAGCATGGCCCCGATGCGCGACACCGACGACACGGTCATCGGCGTCTCCACGGTGGCGCACGACATCACCGCCCGGGTACGCGCCGAACAACGCCTCCGACTGGAACGCGAACAGCTGGAAATGATCATGGGGGCGGCCAGTGATCCGTTCTTCACGATGGACGACGACGGCCTGATCTCCGAATGGAACCGGCAGGCCGAGCACGTCTTCGGCTGGCCCCGTGCCGAGATCATCGGCCGCAACGTGTCGGACACCGTGCTGCCGCCGCGATATCGCAACGCGCTGCGCCGGCTCCTCGACGGCCGCTGGGACTGGCTGCTGGACCGCCCCACCGAGATGGCCGCGACGCACCGCGACGGGCATGAGATCCCGGTCGAGCTGACCATGTGGCGCATCGGCCACGACGGCGGCGTGCACTTCCACGGATTCGTCCGCGACATCACCGCCCGCCGGCAGACCGAGGTGGCCCTGGCCGAGGCCCGCGACCAGGCGATCGAGACAGCCCGGCTGAAGTCGCAGTTCCTGGCCTCGATGAGCCACGAGATCCGTACCCCGATGAACGGCGTGATCGGCCTGACCGGTCTGCTCCTCGGATCCAGCCTCGACGAGAAACAGCGACGGTACGCCGAAGGCATCAGCTCCGCGGGCTCCACGCTGCTCGCCGTGATCAACGATGTCCTGGACTTCTCCAAGCTGGAGGCCGGCAAGGTCCTGCTGGAGGAAGCGAACTTCGAGGTGGGCCGGCTGATCGACGACGTGGTGGCCCTGGTCGCGCCGCCGGACACCCGCGGCGGGGTCTCGGTCGGTGGCGGCTGTGACCCGCGGCTGCCGCAGACCGTCTGCGGTGACCCGACGAAGCTGCGCCAGGTGCTGCTCAACCTGGCCGGCAACGCGGTCAAGTTCACCACCGAGGGCCGGGTGACGGTCACCGCGAAGGTCGACGACCGGCAGAGCACCGGCCCGGACGCGGTGCCGATCCGTTTCGAGGTGCACGACACCGGCATCGGCATCGACGAGGACCAGCAGGAGCAGCTCTTCGAGGCGTTCACCCAGGCCGACGCGGGCACCACCCGGCGTTTCGGCGGGACCGGGCTCGGCCTGGCCATCAGCCGGGACCTGGTGGAGCTGATGGGCGGCAGCATCGGCGTGGAGAGCGAACCGGGTTACGGCAGCACGTTCTGGTTCACCGTCACGTTGCGGACCGCCCGCGACGACCTGGACCTCTCCGACCGGCACTCGCTCGACGGCCTGCGGGTTCTCATCGTGGACCGCGACGAGAAGGACCGTGAGGTGCTGACCGACCAGCTCACCGGCTGGTCGATGCGGGCCGCGACGGCCGGCGACACCCGCAGCGCCGAGGTGGCGCTGAAGGAGGCGGCCGAGGCGGGCCGGCCGATCGACCTGGTCATCGTCGACATCGGAACGGCGCAGGAGGACGGCCTGGACGTGGCCGGCATCGCCCTGGCGCCGCCCGGCTGCCCGCAGCCCAAGACGATCCTGCTGGCCGACGAGGCGCACCGGCTGCCGGACGAGCCGGATCCGGAGCGGTACTCGGCGGCGTTCGCCAAGCCGCTGCGCCAGTCCCAGCTGTACGACGCCCTCGTCGGGGTACTCGCCGACCGCGACGGCGACAAGGTCGTCGACGTGCCGGGGGAGATGCCGGAGGACCGGGGACACCTGCTGCTCGTCGAGGACAACGAGATCAACCGCACGGTGGCGCTCGGTATCCTCGCGAACCTGGGATACAGCGCGGACGTCGCGGTCAACGGTGTGGAGGCGGTCGATCTCGCGTTCCGCCAGGACTACCTGGCGATCTTCATGGACTGCCTGATGCCGGAGATGGACGGTTACGCGGCCACCGCCGAGATCCGCCGCCGCGAGCCGGAGGGCCGGCACGTGCCGATCATCGCGCTGACCGCGAGCGCGCTCGCCGAGGACCGGGCCCGCTGCCTCGCCGCGGGCATGGACGCGCACATCGCCAAGCCGCTCATCCCGGGTGACGTCTCCAAGGTCCTGGAACGCTGGACCACCCGGCTGCCGGAGCCGGACATCGACACGGTGATCGATGAGATCGACCGGCGGATGGACCAGCTCCGCGGCCCGAATCCGGCCGCGACGGCCGCGGCTCTGGACGGGCTGCTCGGCACGCTCGCCGCGAAGATCCCCGAGCATCTGGACCGGATCGCCCAGGCGCTGGCCTTCGACGACGCCGATGAGCTGCGCTCCGAGGCGCACCAGCTCAAGGGCATCATGGCGAACCTCGGGGTGGCCGCGGCGACGCTCGCCTGCGGCCGGCTGGAGGACGACGCCCGCGCCCGTGATCTGGACGCGGCCGTCGCCTCGCTGTCACACGCCCGCCCTCAGGTCGCGCTGGTCTGCGCTGCGGCGGCCCAGATCCGCCGCCGCTTCACCGACCAGAAAGCCGGAGCGCGAGGTTAGACCAGCGACCGGGCCTCCCTTCGATTGGCCACCAGGCTGGTCACGGTCACCGTTGCCAGCGTCACCGCGATCACCGCGAGCGACAGCTCCGTCGGGATGTCGGGCACCGACGACGGCCAGAGCTTGTGCGCCCAGTGCAGCACCAGCTTCACCCCGATGAAGGCGAGGATCACCGCGAGCCCGTAATCCAGATGCCGCAGCTTGCCGAGCACGTTACGCAGCACGAAGTACAGCGCCCGTAGCCCGAGCAGCGCGAACATGTTGGTGGCGAACACCAGGTAGGGATCCTCGGTCACTCCGTACACGGCGGGAACCGAGTCGACCGCGAAGACCAGGTCGGTCACGAAGACGGCCACCACGACGAGCGCCAGCGGGGTCAGGGCCCGGCGGCCGTCCACTCGCACAGTGAGCCGGCCGCCGTCATAGGAGCTGGTCACCGGCATGAGCCGGCGCAACAGCCGCACGCTGCGCATGGTGTTGATGTCGACCTGATAGTCCTCGTCGCGCGCCGCGTCCCGCATCACCTTCACCGCGGTCGCCAGCAACGCCGCGCCGAAAAGCAGGAACGCCCACGCCCCGGTCTGCAGCACTGCCGCGCCGGCCGCGATGAAAATGGCGCGCAGCACGAGTGCGCCGATGATGCCGTACAGCAGGACCCGCTGCGCCAGCTCGGGCGGGATCGCGAACGCCGCGAGCAGCAGCATGAAAACGAACAGGTTGTCGACGGACAGGGATTTCTCGACGACCCAGCCGGTGTAGAACTCCATCGCGGGCTGTCTCCCGTACACCTGCCAGAGAATGACCCCGAACGCGGCCGGAAGCGCGAGATAAAAGAGTGACCAACCGACTGCCTCGCGCATTTTCACGTCGTGCGGGCGGTGCGTGATCGCGAAATCGGCGGCGAGCAATGCCAGCAGCACGGCAATGGTGATCGCCCAGAGTTGCGGGGATGCGATCGTGGACAGATGTGACACGTGGGGCCTCCTCGGACATGCGTCGACGTCCGAGGTCTCCCTCACCCACCGTGGCACCGGCAGGCAGCGCACGAGGGCACACATGGGTGCCCGTGATGACCGCCACGCTTCAGCTGGAGGTACTCCCCTCACGCACACCATAGGCAAAATCGGCCCCGAAGGGCATGCCAACCACCGGGTTCAGCGATTCCGGTTGACGGCCGGGCCGCGGCGCGCGACGGTTATTTCTCCAGCTAGCGAGCGGTACCGGGGAGGTTCCGCATGTTGCTCGACATTCTGGTCGGCTCGGTGGTGATGGTCTGTCTTTTGATCAGCAGCATCGCGCTTCTGCCGCCGCCGGCCCGCCACGGGCGCGGCCACGGCCACCATCGGGCCAGTTTCCATTTCCACTGGCCGCACTTCCACTGGCCGCACTTCCACCTGCCTCATCGGCACGGCTGAAAACGCTGGGCGGGTTTCCCCAGAAATCCGCCCAGCGCTCACTAAATCAGCGAGCGCAGATTCGTCGCGAACGACACCGGCGCGCTCAAATGCGGAAACCCGGCGCGCGAGACCGTGCGGTCCCGCTTCTTCTTCCCGAACCAGCTTCGGTACGAGTGAAGCAAGGCAACGTCCCGCCGAGGCACCGCGAATTGCCGGTAAGGCTCCGGAACGGCGTCCAGATCAGCCGTCGCGAGATGCTGCTCCACGGTCTCCGGCAGATCATCCGGTGGTTCGTCGACGGTCAGTACCGCCTTCGTCGCGTACTCCGCCGCGAACGCCTCGGCGAGCAGCGCCGACTCGCCGTGCCCGACCAGCACCGGCGCCCGGTGCAGGTCCAGCCGGTTGATCAGCACGGCCAGGTCGGACGTGAGAATGCTCAGGTCGTAATCACCGCGCGGCGCGGATTCGCCGTGGCCGGGCAGGTCGACGGCGAGCACGCTGCAGGTGTTTCCCAGCTCCGCTGCCACCGGCCACCACATGGTGCGGTCGTAGAGCAGGCCGTGCAGCAGCACGACCGGCCGGCCGAACTGACCCCACCGGTCGTAGACGAGACGGTTCACCGGGGTTCCGTACGCATGGGTGGTGCGGCGGGGAGCTTGGGGATGCATGGCGAGGGTCTTCCTTGTTCCGCAGGAAACCAAACATGCGGATATACGAGCGCGGGGACCTTTCGTATCAACGGCGTGAACACCCGGCCGGTCACCGTCAACGTCACGTACCGGTGCCTTCTCCCTTGTTTTCGTAGGCCGCACCGTCGAAGGCATGACACTTGCCGACATCCTTCCGACCCTCGGTTCGTCGCTGTCGCAGCGGCTGGACGCGGAGGTCTGGCCGGTTACCGCGCGCTGGGGCATCGACGGCGGACTCGAAGTGGGCGGGATGAGCCTGGCCCGGCTCGTCGCCGATCACGGCACCCCGGTCCGCGTCCTCGACGAGACCGACGTCCGGGCCCGGGCCATCGGATACGCCGCCGCATTCGGATCGGGCGGCTGTTATTACAGCGCCAAGGCCGGGCTCACCGTGACGATCGGCCGGTGGATCGCCCAGGCCGGCCTCGGCTGCTACGTCACCTCGGCCGCCCAGCTCCGCACCGCCCTGCTCGCCGGGTTCAACCCCCGTGACCTGGTGCTCTGCTCCGCCGGTAAATCCATCGCCGACCTTGACGCGGCTTTCGCGTGCGGCGCGAGCGTGGTGGTCGGTTCCGCCGCCGAGGCGGCAACGGTCGCCGGTCGCGCCCCTCACGGTCAGCGGGTCCTCTTGCGCGTGCTGCCCGCCGCACCCGGGCGACCCCATGGGTACGGGCTACGCCTCGGCACCTCGACGGCATTCTCCGCTCTCGACGTCGTCCTGTCCTCGACGCTCACACTCACCGGGTTGGACTGCTCGCTGGGCCATCAGATCGCGCGCTTCGGGGCGTACGAAAGATGTCTGCGTGAGGCGATCGCCTTCATGGCCGTGATCCGCGCTCGGCGCGGTTTCCGGGTTCCGATGATCAATCTGGGCGGCGGGCACGCCGTGCCGTACCGCGACGGTGAGGACGAGCTGGCCCTCGGCGCGTTCGCGTCCCGGCTGCGCGCGGTCGCCCAGGTCACCGCGGAACGCTACGACCTGACGCCGCCGGCAGTGCGGGTGTCGCCGGGGCGGGCGCTGATCGCCCGCGCCGGGGTGACCGTTCTCGACTCCCGGCCCGAGGTGCCCTGCTGCCGCGTCGAGCACACCGTCGTGGAGTCCGGGAACCTCTTCGTGGTCGCCGGAACCGGGGCATACCACCACGAGGACACGCCCTACGTGGGCCGGCCCGCATTGGTGGGCGTCAACGGTGGCCGGGCGCGGACGCTGGTCCGCCGGGTCACCGTCACCGACCTGATGCACATTTGACCGGAGGTTCCGCTGGTGGTCATGAGGTTGCAACCCGGCCGATCGCGGCTGAATCTTCGCTGTGAACATGCGCGTCGTGCTCGCCACAGAGTCGTTCCTTCCCGACGTCAACGGTGTCGCCAACTCGGTCGTGCGTATGGCCGAGCACCTGGTGCGCTCCGGTCATGAGCCGATGGTGGTGGCTCCTGAGCCGCCGGCCGGTTGCCGGCGCGTGATCGACCTTCCGTACCCGGTGGTGCGGATCCCGTCCCTGCCGATGCCCGGATATCCACAACTGCGGCTCGGCCTGCCCGCGCCGGCGCTGCACGCCGCGATCCGGCGGCACGGGGCTGACGTGGTGCACCTCGCCAGCCCGTTCGTGCTCGGGGCGTGGGCGCAGGCCAGCGCCAAGACGCTGCGGCTGCCGTCGGTCGCGGTCTACCAGACGGACGTCGCTGCTTACGCTCGCGCCTATCGGGTACGCCTGACCGAGCGGATGGCGTGGCGGTGGATCCGGACTGTTCACAATGCGGCTACGCGTACCCTCGCTCCCTCGACCGAATCGGTGGCCGCGCTGGAAGCACACGGTGTGCGCCGGATCCATCTCTGGCGGCGCGGCGTCGACGACGTGCGTTTCCACCCGTCGCAGCGCAGCGCGGCGATCCGCCGGGCACTGGCCCCGAACGACGAGGTGCTGGTCGGCTTCGTCGGCCGGCTCGCCGCCGAGAAGGAGGTGGACCTGCTCGCCGGCGCGTCCTCGTTGAAGGGTGTCCGCGTTGTCGTGGTCGGCGACGGTCCGCACGCCGGCTCGCTGCGGCGCGCGCTGCCGGACGCGGTCTTCCTCGGTGCCCGGCATGGCGCCCAGCTGGCCCGGATCTACGCGAGCCTCGACGTGTTCGCGCACACCGGGCCCTATGAGACGTTCGGCCAGACCGTGCAGGAGGCGATGGCGAGCGGCCTGCCCGTCGTCGCCCCGGCCGCCGGTGGGCCGCTTGATCTGGTCGGCCACGGACTGACCGGTTATCTCGTACCGCCGCACGCCGGCGCCGGCTTCACCAGCGCGATCGCCGAACTCGCCGCGGACCCCGCCCTGCGGCACTCGATGGGCGCGGCCGGCCGGGAAGCCGTCCGCGGACGCAGCTGGGCCGCCATCGGCGACGAGCTGATCGGCCACTATCGAGCCGCGATGTCCGCTCCGGTCCTCGCTCAGGTGCCGGTGGTGGCGTAGTTCGGTACATTCTCCAGGCAGCGGGAACCGGCGCCGCGGCGCGACGTTGCGTAGGCTCGCGCAGGTGAACCCCTGGATCGACCACGCCATCTGGTGGCATGTCTACCCGCTCGGCTTCACCGGCGCTCTGCACGGAGACGGCAAGCCCGGGGCCCCGCACGGAGACGGCAAGCCCGGGGCCCCGCACGGCGACGGCAAGCCCGGCGCCCCGCACGGAGACGGCAAGCTGACGAAGCTGATCGGCTGGCTTGACTACCTCGTCGAGCTCGGTGCGAACGGGCTGCAGCTCGGCCCGATCTTCGCGTCCGAGTCGCATGGGTACGACACCCTCGACCACTTCCGCATCGACCCCCGCCTCGGCACCGAGGAGGACTTCGACGCCCTCGTCGCGGCCGCCCGCGACAAGGGTGTGCACATCCTCCTCGACGGCGTGTTCAACCACGTGGGCCGGGGCTTCGCGGCACCGGCTCACTGGTTGAAAGGCACCGCCTTCGAGGGCCATGACGCGCTGGTCGAGCTGAACCATGACGAGCCCGAGGTCGCCGATCACGTGGTCCGGGTGATGAGTCACTGGCTCGATCGTGGGGCGTCCGGGTGGCGGCTGGACGCCGCTTATTCCGTACCCCCGCGGTTTTGGCGTGACGTGCTGGCGCGTGTGCGCCCAGCGCATCCAGACGCGTGGTTTGTCGGTGAAGTGATCCACGGTGACTATCCGGGTTATCTGGCGGCGAGCACGCTCGACGGGATCACTCAGTACGAGCTCTGGAAAGCGACCTGGAGCAGCCTGAACGACGGGAACCTGTTCGAGCTGGCGCACGCGATCAAGCGGCATCAGGACGTGGTGGCAGCGGGTACGCCGATGACGTTCGTCGGCAATCACGACGTGACCCGGATCGCGAGCAAGCTGACCGATGAGCGGCATCTCGCGCACGCGCTCGTGGTGCTGTTCACGCTGGGTGGGGTGCCGAGCGTGTACTACGGCGACGAGCAGGCCTATCGCGGGATCAAGGAGGATCGGGCCGGCGGGGACGACGACATCAGGCCGATTTTTCCGGAAAATCCGGCGCAGCTCTCGACGCTCGGCCGGCCGACGTTCGAGCTTCACCAGCGCCTGATCGGGATCCGGCGCCGGCATCCGTGGCTGGTGCGCGCGAGGACCGAGGTGACCGAGCTGACGAACACCACAGCGGTGCTGACGTCGACCGACGGGGTCAATCGCCTGACGGCATACCTCAACATCGGCGACCATGAGCACAAATTTCCCGAAAAATCGGTCGGACCGCATGATTGGTTCATCGACGAAAAGGACTAAGCACTTCGCCCGATCCGCGCGTTGAGAGGACAACCGGATCCAGGGGGACGACGCATGACGTTCGAGGAGTTCGTGGCGGCACGGCTGGGCGCCCTGCTCAGATACGCGACCGCGCTCACCTTCGACCCGCACCACGCTGACGACATCGTCAGCGAGGTGCTGGTCCGGGCGTCCACCCGCTGGCGGCGGATCACCCGGATGGACCAGCCCGAGGCGTACGTCAAGCGCATGATCGTCAATGAGTTCATCTCGGCCCGCCGCCGCTCGGCCAAAGTCGTGCCGATGAGCCACGAGCAGCTGGACAGCGCCGCCGCCGCTGTCGACCCGCACGCCGGCCTGCCCGAGCGCGACGCGTTGATGCGCCAGGTGAGCGCCCTGCCCCGCAGACAGCGGGCGGTGATCGCGCTGCGCTACTTCGAGGGGCACAGCTTCGACGAGATCGCCGAAATCCTCGGTGTGCGCCCGTCGACCGTGCGGGTGCACGCATCGCAGGCCCTGGCCCGGCTCCGGATGGACGTGACGACCGTGGGGGAGAACCGATGAACGACGACGTGCTGCGCGGCCTGTTCACCGACGTCGCCGATCAGGCGCACGATCCGGTCGCGCTGGCGCCGGCGATCCTGACCCGGGCCCGGGTGCGCCGGCAGCGCCGGGGTCTGCTCGCCGCTGCCGGGACCACAGCGGTTCTCGGCGCCGCGACCTCGGCGGTCTGGCCGCGGCCTCGCGACGGCGCTCCCGCGCCGGCGATCGCCACCCCCTCTTCTGCCGTGCCCTCACCCTCAATTCCCGATCCGAGGGTACGAATGAAGTACCGGCCGAGTTGGCTCCCCAAAGGGTTCGTCGAGGTGAGCCGGATAGCCGGACCGGTCTCGCAAACCCGCTCGTTCCGGCGGGGTGGTCCGGAGAGCCTGGAGCTCATCCATCTCTTCCTCGACGCCGGCCCGGAGCCCCGCGGCAAGCGCACCACGCTGGGCGGACGGACGGCCTGGCTGACGCGGAATCCCGACGACCAGACCCAGGTGACCCTCGACGTCGGTGACGGCCGCAAGCTCGGCATCGCCGTGGTCGACGCGCAGGACCGGGCCGAGATCGCCAGGCACGTGGCCGCGAAGATCGTCGAGGACGGCTCCGCGGTCGCCGAGATCTCGCTCGGCTTCGGGTGGTACCCGGAGCGTTTCTCCCGCGGTGCGCCCGAGGTGAGCATCGACGGCACCAGGAACTCGTGGACCGAGGTGCTGCGCCTGAAGGACGGCGGCCGGATGCTGTTCGAAGTGGAGCTGGGCGCGGATCATCCGCGTCCGGACGGCGGCGAGCGCAGCACGCTGCGCGGCCGTCCCGCCTGGGTCTACGAGGGCGGCCTTGCGGATCCGAGCTGCCCGCCCTCGACACCGGAGCAGGAGATCACCTGCGGGGTGTCGACCGCGCAGACCCGCGTCGAGCTGGGCAGGGGCCGGATCCTGTCGTTGCGGCAGGGCGCCGAGGACCTGGCCGTCGACGAGATGAAACGCATCGTCACCGAGCTGCGCCTCGGCCCGGCCCCGGACACGAGCTGGCTGCCCGGATAAGCGCTAGAACGTCTTGTCGCGAGGCAGGGTGGGCCGGTCGTCGGGGATCGGGTCGGGGAGGTGGCCGTTGTCGGCGAGCCAGCGCTCGACCAGCGGCCAGTACCAGACCGAGGTGCCCGGCTCGGGTGGCGGGAACGCGGCGTGCGCGGCTCGCCAGCGGTCCGCCTCGGCGGGGCGTACCCGGGTGCGGTGTGCGATCTGATGCATCGTGACCAGCGCCGTGTCGTCGGAGTCGCGCTGCTCGGCGCTGGCCCAGACGCTGACGTCCGGCTCCTCCCAGCCGCGCGAGGCCACCCCGGCCAGCAGCGGCGACGTGGTGCGCAGGCGTTCCCGGAGCAGCTCGCGGTTCGTCTCGATGGTGTCCCAGACAGCGGCGTTCGCGGCCCGGATGCTGCCGTACTCACCGATGTGGCCGATGCCGTACGGGCGGGTGCCGACCTCGGCCTGCCAGGTGCCGCGCGGGCCGGGTTTCACCGAACCGCAGGTCATCGACGTGAACTCGGGGACCGTCACCGGCTGGCCGCAGCCCGAGGCCAGACGGCACGCGGTGATCACCTCACCGAGCGGAGTGGGGCGGGAGTCGCGGTGCATGGCCGCCACGTGCACGGCCAGGCGGTCGGCCGGGTCGAGGCGTTGCCACCACAGGTCGCGGACCCGGTGGAGCAGGTCGTCGAGGGCGGGAACCACCACGGCGTGCGTACCGTCGGGGTCGGGCCGGTGGGCCACCGTGAGGGGATCCCGTTCCCGGGCCACCGCCGCCGTCAGGTCACCGACCAGCCGGACGACGTGATCGGCGAGACGCTGATCCTCGCCGGACGGAACACGCACAACCATCGATTCTCCTCCCCGTATCGAGAGCATGCCTGTCGGTGACGCCCCCGTCTGTCCCGGCAACTGTCGGGTGCGTAACACTTCTCGAACCTGTGGATCCGGTAACGGAGGTGGAAAGTGCCCAAAATCGTCGACCACGACCAGCGGCGGCTCGAGATCGTCGAGGCGTACCTGGCGGTGGTGACCCGCGATGGCCTGCCCGCGGCCACGAGCCGGGCCGTCGCCGCTGAGCTGAGTGTCGGCACCGGCGCGCTCTGGCATTACTTCGACGGGTTCGACGCGGTGGCGGCCGGGGCGTACCAGCGGATCAGCGAGCTGACCACGGAACGGATCGTGGAGGCCACCGCCCGGCTGCGCGGGTTGGAGGCGTTCACCGTGATGCTGCGCGAGATCCTGCCGCTGGAGAAGAAGACCGTCGACGAGGCGTACGTGGTTGTCGGGTTCTGGGGCCGGCTCGCGGCGAACAAGCGGATCGCGGAGACGCAGAGCGACGTCGTCGACGAGTGGCGGGAGATGTTGCGCCGGCACCTCCAGGAGGCGATCGAGGACGGAACCCTGCTGCCGGAGACACCGATCGACGAGGTGATCGGTGTGGTGCTGACGATCGCGGTGGCCCAGCAGGTGCACGCCGTCACGGATTCCGAGCTGGCGGAGCCGTCCCGGCAGTTGAAGATGGTCGAGTTCTGCCTGCTTCCATGGCGCCCGGTGCGGTGAGCGGGTATTGATGGGAGATGGGTGACTTCAGGCTCAGCCGCAGGTTTGTCATCACGGGCGGTTCCGGTGTGCTCGGTGTGGCCGTCCTCAATACGTTGACCGGGTGTTCTTCTGATCCTGCGCCACCGCCACCGGCCGCTTCGTCGGCCGCATCGCCGGCCGCGCCCGCCGGGAACGCGGTCGTCGGGGACTGGCAGCGGGTCAATCTCTCGTTCGTCTCCGTCTATCTGCTGATCCGCGGCAGCGAGATCGCGGTGGTCGACACCGGCACCTCCAGCGCCCCGCCCGAGATCGAAGCCGGTCTCCAGGCGGCCGGCTTCGGCTGGGACGCCGTGAAGCACGTCATCGTCACGCACCGCCACCAGGACCACGCGGGTGGCCTCGCCGGCGTCGCCCCGGCGGCGATCAACGGCACGATCTACACCGGCGACGGTGAGGTCGCGGAGATCGCCGCGAGCAAACCGCTCAAGGGCCTCAAGGACGGCGACGAGATCTTCGGACTTCAGATCATCGGTACGCCGGGACACACCCCCGGTCACATCTCGATCTTCGAGCCGGCGACCGGCGTCCTGGTGACCGGCGACGCGCTGAACAACACCGGCGAGCTGACCGGGGCGAACCCGCAGTACACCGCGGACATGACCCAGGCGGCCGCCTCGGTGAAGAAGCTGGCCGGCCTCGACGTGAAAGCGATCCTGCCGGGCCACGGCGAGCCGCTGACCGTTGGAGCTGCCGACGCGCTGCGCAAGCTGGCCGCCACGCTCTAACCGCGAAATATTCAGGTCCGACAGTCTCCGGCCGATCATGACAACGACGCGGCGGATGTGAGCGAGTGTGTGTAGGTGACGCAGATTGGCCTGAACGACCTGGTCGTCGGGGAGGAACTCGGCCGGGGTGCTTTCACGATGGTGCACCGCGCCCGTCGAGGCGATGTGTCCTATGCGGTGAAGCGTCCCCTCGCCACCCCTGACGCGTACCCGGGGATCCGGGCCGTCTTCAACCGGGAAGCGGCCCTGCTGGCCTGCATCGACGACCCGGCTGTCGTTCGCGTGCACGCCGCCGGTGACCTCGACGGCATGCCGGCCCTCGTGCTGGAGCAGATCCCCGGCGGCACGCTCGCCGACCTGATCGCCGGCGGCCTGCTCAGCCAGGAACGCGTCGTCGAGATCGCCGCTCAGCTGGCCCGCGGCCTGGCCGCCGCGCACCGGCTCGGGCTGGTGCACCGCGACATCAAACCCGGCAACATCATGGTCTCCGGCGACCGCCCGGCAAAGCTGATCGACTTCGGTCTGGCCCAGCTGGGCCAGGAAGCCCACGAGGACGAGGCGGTCGGCACCTTCCTGTACGCGGCACCGGAGCAGTCCGGCATGCTGAAACGCCCGGTCGACGGCCGCTCCGACCTCTACTCGCTCGGCATCGTGCTCTTCGAGTGCCTGACCGGGCGACTCCCGTTCGAGGCCGACGACGTCGGCGAGCTGCTGCGCCTGCACCTGACCGCGCCGATGCCGGACCTCGCCACGCTGCGTCCCGGCATCGACCCGGCCCTGGTCGCGGTCGTCGCCCGGCTGCTCGCGAAAGACCCCGACGACCGGTACCCGGACGCCGCCACGATCCTCGCCGACCTGCGGGGCTGCCCGGGCGGCACGGCAGCCGAGCGCCCGGCCGTCACCGGCTGGCCGCTGATCGGCCGGGAACCCGAGACCGAGCGGCTGCGCCGGCGCTGGGAGCTGGCCCGGGGCGGCACCGGCGGGGTCACCGTGATTCGTGGCGGTGCCGGGTCGGGGCGTACCCGGCTGGCCGCCGAGGTGGCCGCCTGGGCCGCCGCCGACGGCGTACCGGTGATGCGCGCGACCGGCCGGCCCGACGAGGCGTCACCGCTCGCGGCCGCCCGGGAAGCCGTCGGTGGCTGGCTCGCCGAAGCCCGCCGCTCCCCGGAGACGCAGCGTCTGGCCGAGGAGTCCTCAGCGGCCGCCGGTCGCGGTCTGCTCGGCCGGTTCCTGGGCGAGGAGGGCGAAGGCGAGGGTGAGCACGTGCTCGCCGCCGCTGTCACGTTCGTCGGTGAGCTCGCCACCCGCTCCGGTGGGCTGCTGATCGCCGTCGACGACGCCCACGACCTCGACTCCGGCACCCGGGCCCTGCTCGCCAAGCTCGCCGAGGAGCTGCCGACGCTGCCGGTGATGCTGCTGCTCACCGCGCCGGACGGCGCCGAGCTGCCGAACACCGCCGGCAGCCTCGAAGTGACCTGTACGTTGCTGCCCGAGCACGCCGTCGCCGCGATGGTCGCGTCCCGGCTGCCCGGCGCCCGGGTGCCGGACGAGCTGGTACGCCACGTCGTGGCCCGGACCGACGGCACACCCCTCGCCGTGGTCGGCCACCTGCTGCGGCTGCTCGACGCCGGTCTGATCAGCCCGCTCTGGGGCCGCTGGCGGCTGGACACCGTCGGCGCCGACGCGCTGCCGGCCGCCGCCGACGTGCGTGACCTGCTCGCCGACCGGCTGACCCGGCTGCCCGGCGGCACCCTCGACTGCCTCATCACGGCCGCCGTCGCCGGTGTGCGTTTCCGGCCAGAACCGTTGCTCGACCTCGGCGACGCCGAGAAGGTGATGACCGCGCTGACCGCAGGCGTCGACCGGCACGTCCTGGAACCCCGCACCGGCGGCCGGTACGCGTTCGTCCACCCCCAGCTGCGTGACGTGCTGCTCGACCGGCTCGGCGCCGACGACCTGCGGGCCCGGCACGCGGCGCTGGCCCGGGCGCTGGACCGGCTCCCTGACGGGATGCGGGACGAGGGTCACGCGTACGCGGTGGCCCGCCATTACCGCCGGGCCGGTGACGCGGCGCCGGCCGCCGACCGGCTGCGCGGTGTGGCGGCCGCCGGCCTGCGCGCGCTGGCCGACCAGGCGCCGGTCGAAGCCGTCGACTATCTCAGCGAGGCCGTCGCCGGGGATGCGTCCGCCGGTTACGAGCTGCTGCACCCGCTCGCTCAGGCGTACCTGCGATCCGGCCGTTACGACGAGGCCGCCGCGATCCTGGACCGGGCGCTCGCGACCGAAACCGATCGGCTTCGGCGGGCTCGGCTGCTGACCACCCGGATCGAGCTTCATCACACTCTCTGGGACGACGAACGTGCCCTCGACGCGACCCGGGCGGCCCTCGCCGAGCTGCGCCGGCCTCTGCCCGGTGCGGGGCTCCTCGCTCTGCTCGCCGCACTGTTCGTGGCGTTCGGTGGTGGGGTCGTTCGGCGTACCAAATGGGGTTTTGGCACCGCACGCGGCCGCCGCCGGGAAACATCCGCTGCTCTGACCGCGGTTTTGGATGCCGGCGGCTATGCCGCCGCCGTCGGTCTGAGGTTGCGCGAGGCGGGCACTCTCGCGCTGCGGGCGGTGTACGCGGTGAACCGGCTGGGCCCCTGCCCGGAGTACGTCCGTGTCTACGCGCTGATCGGGTACGTCACCGCGGTGATCCATCTGCGCGGCACGAGTGAGCGTTGCCTGCGCCAGGCGGCGCGCGTCGCCGATGAGCTCGGTGATCCGGCCCTGACCGCTTATGTCGAGTGGCTGCGCGGCTGCGCCCTGCTCTTCGGCGGTTACGACGACGGCACCGCCTGGGAGAAGGTGATCGCCCGGCATTCGCGCTGGTACTCGCCCGCCCAGATGATCCCCGGTTACGCGACGGTCGGCCTGCGGCTGCTGCTGCGCGGTTACACGGCGGAGAGCGAGCGGGAGTACGAGCGCGCCCTGCGCCACCTCGGCGACCAGGACCAGGCGCTCGGCACGTCCCTCGGGATGCTCAGCGTGATGATCCCTTCCGGTCAGAGCCGGTTCGGTGATGCGGGCGCGGCGCTGAAGCGGCTGCGCGCGGCGTTCCCGGACGGCGCCGGAACACCTGTGCAACGCGCCAACATGCTCACCGCCGCCTGCTGCTTCCTGCTCGAACAGGGCGAGGTCGGCGCCCAGCTCGAAGAGGTGCTCACCGAGTTCCACTCGCTCGGCCTGCGCGCCTCCGAGCTGATGCCCCAGCACAAATGGGTGTACGTCTATCAGGCGCACGCCCGGCTCATCCAGTTCCGGTACGCCCCGGACACCGAACGCGCTGATCGTCTGGAGATCGCCCGCAAGGCCGTCGCCGACCTCGGCCATGTCGGCGGAACCCCGCTGCTGCGCGCCGTGCACCTGACCACGCGCGCGTCACTGCACTACGTGGCGGGGGAGCACCAGCGCTGCCTCAAGGTCGCCGACGAGGCCGAGATGAAGCTGCGCGGGCTGGACGCGCCGTTCATCCAGTACGAAGTGTTCCGGATCCGGGCGCGCGCCATGCGAGCCCTCGGCATGGCCAACGAGTCCGAACGCCAGGCCCGGTACGCCCTCGCCATCGCCGGCCACCACGGCTGGGAACAGCGGCGCCGGCAGACCCGGACCGAGTTCGGTGTCGAGGAGGGGGCGGGCACGCATCGGCGTACCGTCGCGGAGCGCCGCCCCAGCGGCCGCAACCGGCATCTCGACGCCCTGCAACAGATCGGCGCGGCCGCCGCGACGATCCTCGACCCGCGGCAGCTGGCGCAGGTGGCGCTGGACGAGATGCTGCGGATTCTCGGGGCGGAGCGCGCCCTGTTCTTCCTGGTGGACTCCGGGGAACCGGTTCGCTATGCGGGCCGGGATGCCTCGGGGGAGCTCGCTGACGACATCGCTTATGGGGCGACGCTGGTGCGGCGGGTCGCCGAAACCGGTGAGCCGCTCGTGGTGACCGGGACCGAGGAGGGCGCGGCGCTCGGGTCCCGTAGTGCTGTGGTGCACGGGTTGCGGAGCATCCTCGTCGCGCCGGTGCAGTTCAAGGGGCGGTTGATCGCTGTCGTCTATCTGGACAGCAGGCTGGCCCGGGGGATCTTCACCGATGACGACGTCGCTGTTCTGACGGCTGTCACGAGTCATGTGGCGGTGTCGCTGGAGACGGCACGGGCGGCGCAGCTGCACTCGGCGGTGGAGGCGGCGCGGCAGCAGCAGGCGATGGCCGAGATGCTGCGGGCGAGCCTGGCCGAGCTGACGACGATCCTGGAGCCGGACCGGGTCCTGCGGCAGTTGTTCGTGATCCTGCATTCTCAGCTGGGCGCTGAGGCGGGGTGTCTGATCGGGCCGGGCGGGGATGTGCTGGAGGTTTTCGGGGAGTCGCCGGGATCCGCTGTCGGTGGCGTTGTCGGCTTGGACATTTCAGATATTTCATTTATTGATGGGGTTTCGGCGGACGTGTTGCGACTCCTCGGCAGCTCGCCCGTAGCCCTGGCCGTCCCGCTCCAAGGCCGCGAATCCCCAGCCGGCCTGATCCTGCTGGGCGGCGCCACCCTCGACGACACCAGCCGCCAGGTGGCCGCCGCCCTGGCAACCCAGGGAATGACGGCCTACGAGAACGCCCGCCTCTTCAGCCGCGTCCAGGAACTGGCCACCACCGACGAGCTGACGGGTCAGCACAACCGGCGCCATTTCTACGCGATAGCCGGCGCCCTGGTGAACACCGCGGCCCGCCACGAACGCCAGCTGGCAGCGGCAATGCTCGACATCGACAAATTCAAAAACATCAACGACACGTACGGCCACGGCGTAGGCGACGAGGTGATCCGGACAGTGGCGGCGAGAGTCCGTTCCAAGCTCCGCTCGTCAGACGTGCTGGGCCGTTACGGCGGCGAGGAGTTCGCGGTGGTCCTGCCCGACCACGAAGGCCAGGCAGCCGAACTGGCCGAGAGGGTCCGCGAGGTGGTCGGCGCCTCCCCGGTCATGACCCAGGCCGGCCCGGTATCGGTGACGATAAGCGTCGGCCTGGCGCGGTTGGAGCCGGGCGACGCCAGCCTGGACGAACTGCTGGCAAGAGCCGACCACGCCCTGTACCGCGCCAAGGAGTCAGGCCGCAACCGAGTGATAAGCGCCTGACCACTCCGCCTGTGTCGAGGTCGGGTTTCGGGTTTCGGGTTTGGTGACCTGGACGCGGGCACACGGAAGGCGCCAGCAACGGAGTTGAAAACGCACACAGTCGCTGCGTGAGCCCCCGTCTCGGCCCTGGCGTAGATGAAGCCACACAGTGCCATTACGTGCGACCTGGTCTAGCTCCCGTCGGGCGGCCGGGGCGGCATTTCGTTCGGCGCAGCAGGGGTGACCGGCCCACACGAGGAACTTCCGAGCGTGGCAGACACGAAGAGCTGCGCAGGGGCGGCCGGCACACGCAAACGACATGCACAGGGGCGGTGAGCGCACGCAAATCCCTTTCGCGTGCGCTCACCGCCGTCCTGGGGGCGGCCAGCGCACGCGATACGTTTCCGCGTGCACTCACCGCCCCTGCCACGACGTTGTGCGTGCGCTCACCGCCTGCACCATGACCTTGCGCCCCGCCTAACACCGTGACCTTGCGTCGCGATCGCCGCGCCGCGCTCTTGCAGGCAGGGTCAGGAGTTCCTGGCCTCAGCTTCGGCGACGGCGTGAGGCGGCTGGGTGGGGTCACCGTTCTGGCAGACTTCGCTGGTGGCCGACGCCGACGAACGTGAGTCTGAACTCGAGTACCTGCCTCAGGTGGAACTCCTGGCCCGGGACATCGTCGATCGGGCGCTGGACGAGGGCTGGCTCAGCTTCGCCCGTGATCCGGACGATGCGACACCGTTAGAGGTCAGAGGTCCGTCGCACTGAAGTGCATGTAGTCGGCTGGCGCTTGATCGCCTGCCTGGTGAATGCATTCCTTACCCAGCCTCACCTGCGTTTCAATACGTCAGTTCTAGTCAAGATGGTCGATGCCGGTCGCCGTTGCGCGGCCCGGTGGCGGCCTGGACGGCCCAGGGGCATCCCAGAGTGCCGGGTCCAGGACGGGTAACCCTGCCCGCCGGAGGCAGGCTCTTCGAAGAGCGCCCCTAATCTCTGCCGTAGCGTTCAGAGCTGTAAGGAGATGCCGGTGGACATCTGGGCCGTGAAGAGTGACGATCAGCGCGAAAGCTGGCGGATGGTCCCGCTTGTGAGTATTGGTCCGCTGCGGTTTGGCATGAGCCTTTCAGAGGTCACGGCACTTCTTGTTGAGACGCCTTTGGTGGCCACGACACTCATCGGCGGGGAAGTGCAAGACGCGCACACCTCTGAACGAACGACTCTGTACTTCAAACGAGGGCACTTGTACGGGGTTGCTCTGGACGCCCGGATCGGGCCGCAGGTCGAGTTCGAGGGCATCCGGCTGACCGGCCGCATCCCCTCAGAAGTCGAAGACCAGGTGTGGCGCTATTCGCAGAAGCACAACGTGGAGTTGCGATACGCGCCGACCGCAGATCCCCACCTCCCGAGCCTCGGTCTGATCCTTCGGGTTCAGCGGGCAGGCGATGGGCTGCTGAGCAGACCTGTGTTCATCGCCAGCGACAACTCTGACGCTTGGCATGCCGTGCCCGACAAAGAGTGGAATGTCTATCTCTGAGGTCCAGGAGTAGGTTCGCTAGAGCCGGTACTCGGCGCTGCCGGACGCGGGGAGAGCATCAAGGCGATCGCCGAGTGGCTCGGCCACGCCGACCCGGCGTTCACGCTGCGGGTCTACGCCCACCTCATGCCAGACAGCCCCGGCCGCGCTCGCAAGGCTCTGGACGCGTTGTTCGACGGCCCGACCGGCTTCCACGGCCCAGCGACGGCCCAGACAGGGGAGTGACCCGCATATGACCAGGTCATCACAGGTCTGTCGTACTGAAGTGCATGTAGTCCTTTAAGGACTTCCACCGTCCGCCCCAGGCGAACCCGTTCCCCGTGAACGCCTCCACGGCCCCGCCCTCATGCACCATCCCCGGCCAGTAGTTCTCCCGCGCCAGCCACTTCTCCGTATTGGGCGGATCCAGATAATCCCCCCGGATCATCGGGTTCTGGCGAGGATTCACGTCCACCGCACGCCCATACGAATGCTGCGACCACTTGGTCGTCCCCGCCACGAAGCGGCACTCATACCCGCTGGTCAGAACAGAGCGATCGGTCAGCCCCGGCATGTTCACCGACGCCGGCTGCATCACCATGACGGGGAATCGCCAGCGATACAGCTGCGCGAACGCCCTCTGCGTCTGCGCCACCAGCGAGCCATGCATGATCAGGCTCCCGTTGTGCACCTTGCCCTGGAAGTCCAGATAACGCACCCAGATCCGCCGGAGATCAGAGACCGGCACCGGGCATTTGCGGCCCACGCTGCCGTTGGCCTCTTTCTCGGTGACCGTCTCGACACGGGTCCGGAAGTCCGGGATCGGCGCCCGCGGGGCGGAGAGCAGCAGCATCCCGTCGGCCCGCGCCCTGTCGTAGGACCCGAGGCCGTTCCATTCCCGCAATTCAGCGACCCGCACTCCATAGGAGGACGCGACCTCGGCCAGCGTGTCCCCGGGCCGGACCACGTGAGAAGAAGCGGGGGCGGCGGCCGGCGACAGCGCGAGCATCACCACAGACAAGGTTTTCCACACAAATAACCAGAATCAACACCACAATCACGAAATATCCGTTTTAAACGTATAAGTGACTCAGGTCACATGGTCAACATCACTCCACCGGAAAGGCGAGCATCACACACGTACCGTTGCCTGATGCTCTGGCCGTACCCCGCCCTCGACCTGACCCGGCTGAAAGCCGCCGGCTGGCGTCCCCAGCCGTTCCGGGAGTTCGTGCTCAAGGTCCACCAGCGCTGCAACCTCGCCTGCACCTACTGCTACGTCTACGAGTCGCCCGACCGCAGCTGGCAGACCCGCCCGCGCATCATGAGCGACGAGGTCTGGGCCGCGGCCTCCGCGCGCATCGCGCAACATGCCGCGACGCACGCTCTTTCTGGGGTACGCGTAATCCTGCACGGCGGCGAACCCCTGCTAGCTGGAGCGGCCAATCTCCGGCAGCACGTGGCAACGCTGAGGAAAACCCTGCCCGGCGGCTGCGCAGCAACGGTCACCATGCAGACCAACGGTGTCGGGCTCACCGAGCGGGCCCTCGACGAGCTGGCCGCCGAGCACATCCGGGTCGGGGTGAGTGTCGACGGCACACCGGCCGACCACGACCGGAACCGGGTGTTCAAGAGCGGCCGTGGCAGTTTCGCGGCAACCGAGAGGGCGCTCCGACATCTGCAAGCAAGACCCGACCTCTACGCCGGCCTGCTGTGCACGATCGACCCCGCCACCGACCCGATCGAAACCTATGAGGCCCTGCGAAAGCACAACCCGCCCGCCATCGACCTCCTGCTGCCGCACGCGAACTGGGCGAACCCACCCACCACCGACGCGGCACGCTGGCTGATCGCCGTCTTCGACCACTGGTACCCGGCCCCGACGACCCGGATCCGCCTCTTCGAGGACATCATGAGCCTGCTGTTGGGCGGGTCGAGCGGTTCCGAGCAGGTCGGCTTGAGCCCGGTCGCCGTGGCCGTGGTCGAGTCCGACGGCGACATCGAGCAGGTCGACGCCCTGAAGACGGCGTACCCGGGTGCGTGTGCGACGGGCCGCAACGTACGCACGGACGCCTTCGACGACGCCCTGGAACATCCCGGCATAGCGGCCCGGCAGATCGGCGTCGAAGCGCTCGCCGACGGCTGCCGGGCCTGCCCGGTGCACCGGGTCTGCGGCGGCGGGCATTACGCCCACCGCTACCGGCCGGGCGACGGCTTCCGGAACCCGACCGTGTACTGCGCCGACATGCGCCGCCTGATCGAGCACATAGCGAATCGGATCAGGCGGGATCTGGCTCAGGGTGAGAAGAAGCGGGATCGGCAGCCGGAGGGTCGGGCTCGACAACCGGCGGCGGAACCACCACCGGCTGATCACTGAGCTGCTCCCGCGTGTACGTCCAGATCACCGCGACGATCGCCGCCACCGGCACCGCGAGCAGCGCACCCACGATCCCGTACAGACTGCTGCCGAGCGTCACCGCGAGCAGCACCACCGCGGCGTGCAGTCCGAGCCCGCGACTCTGCACCATCGGCTGGAAGACGTTTCCTTCCAGCTGCTGCACGGCCACGATGATGGCGAGCACGATCAGCGCGTCGGTCCAGCCGTTCGACACGAGCGCGATCAGCACCGCGACGAAGCCGGCGAAGAGCGCGCCGACGATCGGCACGAACGCCGACACGAAGGTCAGCACGGCGAGCGGCAGGACGAGCGGCACACCGACGATCCAGAGGCCGACGCCGATGAAGACGGCGTCGAGCAGGCCGACGAAGGCCTGCGAGCGTACGAACGAGCCCAGGGTGTTCCAGCTGCGGCTGGCGATCTCCGGCACGTCGGTGGAGAGCCGGCCGGGCAGCTGCCGGCCGAGCCACGGCAGGAAGCGCGGGCCGTCCTTGAGGAAGAAGAACATCAGGAACAGCGCGAGGACCGTGGTGACCAGGCCGTCGACGACGGTGTTCACACCGGTCAGGGTGGCCGTGGCGATGTCGCCGATGCTGTTCTGAAGCCGGTCGATGGCGGTGTCGAGGGCCGAGTTCACCTGGTCGTCGCCGATGTTGAGCGGCGGGCCGGCCGCCCAGTCCCGGACGGTCTGGATGCCGTCGGCGACGCCGGTGGCGAGGGTGCCGGACTCGGAGGCGACCGGGACGATGATGCCGACCAGGGTGCCGACGGCCACGACCAGGAACAGGATCGTGACGAGCGAGGCGGCCAGCGCGGGCGGCCATCCGTGCTTGCGCAGGAAGCGGACCGCCGGCCAGGTCAGCGTGGTCAGCAGCAGCGCGACGACGAGCGGCCAGATGATCGACCAGGCGCTGCCGAGCACCCGCAGCACCACCCAGGTCATCAGCAGCACGATCAGCAGTTGCAGCGAGATGAACGCCGATGTGCGCAGCGCGTGGCGCGACTTTCTGACGCTCAGAGTGGGGCCCATGTGATCACCCTAGGAATACGGAGCGAGTCCCGCACCCCAGGGGTACGGGACTCGCCGATGAAGCCGATAAAAACGATGAAACGATGAAGCCGATCGAACGATGAAACGTACGGGTCAGGCGGAAACCTTGCCGTCCGAGTCCTCGGTGATCTCTTCGTGCCGGTGCTTGGCGGCGGCCTGACGGCGGCCGGTGGTGACCATCCAGAGTCCGAGGACCAGGAGGATGGCGCCGAGCACGACGACGCCGAGCGGGAGCCAGCGGCTGATCAGCAGCACCTGGCTCTTCGTGTCGGAGGTCGACTGCACGTTGTTGGTGACGGTGTCCTCGGTGTAGACGAAGTCACCGTTGAGGAGCTGGACCGGCGTGCCCACGTTCGGGACGAAGGTCTTGCGCTGCTGCTCCGACACCTTGATGAACTGACCAGTGGTCGGTTCCACCCAGATGGTGCGGGTGTTGCTGTAGTTCACCGTTCCCGCCGTGGCGGTAGGAGCGAACGCACCGATCAGGGAAGCCACACGCTCGGAGGTGAAACCGAGGTCGGTCTCCGGGATCACCTGCTCGAACTTGTAGACCTCGAGGCCCTGGATGTCCTCGGTGCCCTTGTACTCGATCGGCAGCGCCTTGCGCAGGTCACGGTCGAAGTACTCGTAGTTCTTCTTCTCCGTGCCGAACGGGAACTTGTAGAGCTGGCCCTGGAAGCTGACCGACGCCGGAGACTCGGTGTCGTTCAGTGCCTGGCCGTTCCACTCCACCGCGGAGGCGGTGTCGCGGTCGAGAGCGATCAGAGCCTCGTACTGGCTGATCATCTCGCCGCGCTCGGACCAAACGGTCGTTCCGAGCCCACGCCAGACGACCGAGTCACCCTCACCGAACACGTCGTTGGTCGTGTCCGCGAGCGGCGAGATCTCGGTGGTCGAGCGCAGCGTCCCGGACTTGATGGCGACCTCGGGCGTCGGAGAGCCCGTCGTGTAGAGGAACTGCGCGTTCGTGGCCTCGGCAACGCTCGGCCGCAGGCAGTCCTCGGTCACGGTTTTGGTGCACAATTTAAGGTCGTACGGCAGCCGGGCTACTGTCGGCGCGACGTAGAACGCAAGCCCCGCGGCGATAACCACCGCGAAAACGCCGATGCCGAACAGCACGGCACCCAAGCGAGCTTTCACTGAACCTCCCCATCAGACGGCCGACCGCATTGCGCCAGAGGCGCCGTCGCCGATAATGACCGGAGGTTACTCGCCGGTTACATGGTTACGGAACCCTTGGACGGTACATGTCTGCACCGATTTCGACGGCTACACTGCAACGCCTGCCTGCCCTGGACGTGGTCCGGGTGGTCGGCGCGCTCGCTGTGGTCGGGCACCACGTCGGATTCGCCACCGGTGTCAATACCGGTGGTGGTGTCTGGGGTGGCTGGTTGGCTCGTCTGGACTCCGGCGTCGCGGTGTTCTTCGTGCTCTCCGGGTTTCTGCTGTTCCGGCCGTGGGCGCAGGCCCAGACGACCGGCGGCCGGAAACCAACGACGGGCCGCTATCTCTGGCGACGCGTGATGCGCGTGCTTCCGGCGTACTGGGTGGCGGTGGTGGTGTGTCTGCTGCTGCTGGATCGCAACTCCGACGCCACGCGTGCCGACTGGATCCGCCACTTCACGCTGACCCAGATCTATCAGGGCGCCGAACTGAGGCACGGCCTGAGTCAGACCTGGAGCCTCTGCACCGAGGTGGTCTTCTACCTGCTGCTGCCGATCATCGGTGCGCTGCTGACGGCCGGCCGGAAACGGACCGGGCGGCCGTGGGCGATCATCGCGGGTGGCATCGTGATCACCGCGGTGTGGGTGGCGCTGATCGGCGCGGGGGTGCTGTCACCGAGCCTGCACACGATGTGGCTGCCGGCGTACGGGCTGTGGTTCGGCGCCGGGATGCTGCTGGCCTCGGTCCACGTGTCCCTCCGCAACGGCCTGCGGCCGCGCTGGCGTTTCCTGGACGGGATCGCCGCGGCGCCGCTGGCCTGCTGGGCGGCGGCGCTGGCGGTCTACGCCATCGCCACCACCCCGATCGCCGGCCCGCCCGGCCTGGGCGAGCCGACGGCCGCCGAGTTCGGCACCAAGATGATCCTGTACACGCTGCTCGCGGTGCTGATTACCATCCCGCTGGCGTTCGGCCCGCAGACCCGGTCCAAGGAGCTGTTCAGCAGCCCCTCAGCCCGCTGGCTCGGCACCGTCTCGTACGGGATCTTCCTCTGGCACCCGTTCGTTCTGGAGATGTTCTACCAGGTCACCGGTCGTCCGGAGTTCACCGGCGGCTTCTGGGAGACGTACCTCGTGGTGGCGGGCGGCGGCACGGTGCTCGCCGCACTCAGCTTCTACATGATCGAGCGTCCGGCTCAGCGCTTCAGCCACCGCTGGCCGCGTCCGCGGCGCAGGATCACCGAGAGCCAGAGCAAGACCGCTGCGGCGACCGCGGTGAGCTGAGGCAGCGCGGCGGTGTGCCCGCCGAGCGTCACCGCGTAATACCCGGCCGCCGCGAAGAGCACGACCGGCAGCAGCCAGCCGGCCAGGACACTGGTCCGGCTGAGCCGCCGCCGGTCGTGTTCGCCGAAGTACGGGCGTAGCACCCGGAACACGAGCACGGCCGCCGCGCCGATCAGGGCCAGCCCGATCGCCGCGAACCCGCCGAAGACCACCAGGGCCGCACCGCCGAACAACGCGGGCAGCAGGACACCCCGGCGGCGCCGGGCGGCAGCCACCATGATCGGCAGGCCGCCGGACGGACGTCCCCGCCCGGCCAGGATCGCGACCACCGTGACGCCGGTCAGCAGCAGCGCGCCGCCGCTGATCGCCGCGCCGTAGAGCCGGTCCGGATCGAAGCGCATGACCACTTCGCCGCTCGCGCCGGCCGGCACGAGCCAGGCCTGCTGCCAGCCGTCCACCACGATCGTCGGCAGGTCCTCGCCGTCGATGCTGGCGGCCCAGCCCGTGTTGACGTTCTCGCGCAGCGCCAGGACCCGCTGGTTCGGGTACGCGTCCAGGACCACCCGCCGCTGCGTCGCCGACCACGATTCGATCGTCAGCGGCGTACGCACACCGGTGGCCGCCGAGGCCACCGTGTCGTCGACGACCGGGCTGCCGCCGGCCTGCCCACCGGAGGCACTGGTGGCCTTGACCGGCGTCAGGATCACCTGACTCGGCACGGACACGGCCGAGGCGGCCGCCACCACCCGGGTCACGCCGGCCGAGACCGGGATCGGCGTCCGCGCGGTGTCACCGCAGAGCCGCGTCTCGACCTCGCGCAGTTCGAGCAGGTCGCGCCGGCTGGCGATCATCGCGGTGTTGCGGACGACGCCTTCGACGGTCACCTTCGGCCCGCTGCCGCAGCCCAGGTCCAGCTTGGTGGTCTGGCTGGCGCGCTCCGGCGCCTTGTCGGGCAGGGCGGTGAACTCGCCGACCGCGACCGGCAGGGTCCGCTGCACGTTGCGGTACGGGTCGTAGCTGTTCGCCGGCGCCGTGTCGGTGATCAGCACGGTCAGCTCGTCGGTCTTCATCGGCGGGTCGAACACCAGGGTGCCGCCCGCGTCGAGGAACCCGTCGCGCACGTCGTGGTCGCCGAGCACGGTGACCTGCCAGGGCCGGGCCGCGGCGGTCGCCTCGGTGGTGGTCAGCTGGATCCCGTTGATCTGGCGTACCGCCGGCCAGGTCATCCGCAGCCACGGCTTGGTGTCGCCGTCGGAGGCGTACCAGGCGGTGTCCGGGTCGCCGTCGGCGACCACGCCGGGCCGGGTGGCCGGTTCGAGGACACCGACCGAGGAGGTGGTGACCGTCGGGGTGATGTCCTTGGCGATGGACGCCTTGCCACCCGCGTTCATCAGCTCGTTGAGCGCCGATCCGGCGCGCGGCCGGGCGGTGAGCTTGAGGTTGTACTGCGCGTCGACCGGCAGCGTGGTGGTCCGGTCGATCCGGGTGCCGTCCTCCGAGCCACGGGCCAGGTCGCCGTTGCAGATCGGCCGGCCGTTGTCGAAGTAGCAGGCCGGGATCGCGGTGGCGAGCGAGTAGACCATGCTCGGGGCGACGCCGGCCACCGGGCTGTCCGGCACCACGAGGGTCCGCTCGGCCTTCACTCCGGGGATGTTGAGCTCGGCGATGCCGACGCCGCCGAAGCCGATCCGCACGTCGCGGACCGCGTCGAACGAGATCCGGATCCGGTCGGTGAGCTGTGTCGGTTCGAGTTCGACGACCACGCTGGTGCCAGAGACGTCCTGGGTGACCGGCAGGTTCTGGCCGGACGCCACGGTGATCCTGGTGGGCACCGAGTCGCTGCCCAGGTCGAAGGTGAGCCCGATCTGCTCGACCCGCCGCTGGCTGGGCAGCTTCACCTCGAACCACTGCTCGGTCGCGATCGTGCCGGGCGCGGACCGCCACGACGTCTCCCGGTCGCCGTCGAGGGCCGCGAACGGCTGGTACGCGGGCCGGGACCCGGTCAGCGGCTGCGCCTGCGAGTACGCGCTGGCCGCGGTGACCGACGTGATCCCGGAGTACCGGGCGACGGTCTCGTTGCCCTCACTCCAGCTGGGCAGGTAATCACGGGCCGGCACGTCGAGAATCTGCTGGTCGGTGGCCTGCATGGTGGCCGACGCGCTGTCGTGCGAGAGGCCGAACGCGACCTCCTTGCGGCGCAGCCCGTCGGTGAGCACGACCGGGCCGTTCGCGGTGTCCTCGGTACGGTCACCGGCCAGCACGGCCGGCCCAGCCGGAAGCGCACCGGCTGCCGACGCGGACAGGATCGACTCGGGCCCGCCGACCACCGTGGTGATCTGGCTCGAGTCGTACGCGACCACCGGCTCGACCTCGGCCTGGACCTCCCAGACCTCCAGCGTGCGGACCTTGGTGTTGAGCCCGTTGTCGACATAGAGGCCGGGCAGGTGCCCGCCACCGATGTACGGCCCGAACCCGGCGACCTGCCGCAGACCGGGTGAGCGGGCCAGCGCCTGCTTCACGATGACCGGCTGGGTCGCGCCGGAGCGGCCGTAATCGAGGTCGGAGCGCAGCAGCAGGTACCGCACCCCGGAGCGGGCCAGGAAGTCGGCCAGTCCGGCGGAGCCGGCCCCGGACGTCAGGGTCTGCTCGATCGAGTCGAGCACCCGGATGGTCTCCGGCGGGGTGAGCGGGATCGAGCTGCGCACACCCCAGCGCTTGTCCAGCAGCGGCTGGGTGATCTCGTCGCTCGGGTTGCCCCAGAGATAGCGGGGGAACCGGGTTCCGGGCACGACGAGCACGTGTTCCTGGTCGAGGTTGCGGTTGAGCCAGCCGGAGGCCTGCTGCCAGTACTGCGGCACGCTCTGGAAACTGCCCTGCGCGGCGAGGCCACCACCGAGCGCCGGGGCGGCCACGCCACCGACCGCGATGAGGGCGACGCCGGCGACCACGACGGCGCGCAGCTGGGCCGGCCGGATCTGGTTCCGGAACTGCGGCGCGGGAGCGGCCGCGGCGGCCCGGGCGAAGACGGTGAGCAGGTGGGCCATGCCGAGGATCAGCGGCAGCCGGACCACCACGTCGAACTTGTGCACGTTGCGCAGCGGCGCGCCGGCCCCGTCGAGGAAGACCCGCTGCGCCTCGGCGAACAGGCCGGAGACCGCGCCGACGTGACCGAGACCGACCATGGCGAGACCGACCAGCAGGCCGGTGATCAGGAATCCGCGGTGCGGCATGCCGCGGCGGGCCAGCCCGGCGATGCCGAGCCCGGCCACGACCAGGGTCGCGATGACCAGCGGCTGCTCGGTGGCGAGGCGCCAGCCGGCCGTCCAGGGCGCGCCGAACGAGCTGCTCAGGTACGCGTGCCAGTGCGAAGCCCCGCGCAGGACCGTCACCGTGTCGGTGGTGGAGGTGGTCACCGCGCCGGTCTCGATGTAATCCAGGAACGGCGGGCTGTACCGGCCGAGCAGCAGCAGCGGCACCACCCACCAGGCGGTGGCGCAGGCGACCGCGATGCCCCAGGCCACGACGGCCTTGATCCGCAGCGAGAACGGTCGCAGTCCGAGCAGCCAGATGCCGGCGAGCGGGACCACGGCCAGCACGGCGGTCGCGTTGACACCGCCGGCGCACGCCACCATCAGCGCGGACCGGGTCACCGCGCGCAGCAGGGGAGCGCCGGTGGCGAGCCCGACCAGCGGGATCAGCACCCACGGCGCGATCGCGCTGGGCCACGCCTCGACCGAGATCGGACCGAGCTCGGTGATCATGCGGGGGGAGAGGGCGAACGCGACGCCGGCGAAGAGCCGGGTCCAGGGTGAGCCGATGTTGAGCTTCTCGGCGAGCTTCACGACGCCGGTGCAGGCGACCGCCATCACGACGGCCCACCAGAGCCGCTGGATCACCCAGGCAGGGAGCCCGATGACCTTGCCGGCCAAGAAGAACGAGCCCATCGGCCAGAGGTATCCGTACGCCTGATTCTGAAGCTGGCCGAACGTGCCGGCCGGGTCCCAGACATGCAGCGCGCGGGCCAGCCATCCGGCGGGATCAACGGCCAGGTCGACCTTGGTGTCGATGACGATCTGTCCGGGATCCTGGAGAAACCCCAGCGCAGCGAGGCCGAGACAGACCGCCACCAGGCGCATCCGCCAGATCGAACGCTGATCAACGCCGCCCACATCGGCAGTTTCAACGGTGTTTCGTGGGTGGCGCATGTTTCTCCCGTTCCGCCATTGCGGAGTCATCTGGCAACCCCATAGTGTGACGCGACCCGCGAATGCTACTCGCTAGTAGAGGTGATTGTGGACATACCGGCAGCCGCATCCCGGCACGTCATGTTCCTCAACTGGCGGGACACTCGTAACCCCCACGGTGGCGGATCCGAAGTCTACGTGGAGAAGATCGCCGGGGAACTTATCCGTCGGGGATATCGAGCGACGCTCTTCTGCGCAGCTCACGACGAGGGTCCGGCCGATGAGACGACCGCCGCTGGTCTGCGCGTGGTGCGCAGAGGCGGCAGGCACACGGTGTACCTCCGTGCCGCTCTGGCCTACCTGCTCGGCATGATCGGCATCGGCCCGCTGAGCCGGCGCCGGGGTGGCCGGCCCGACGTCCTGGTCGACGTCGGTAACGGTCTGCCATTTTTCTCGCCGCTTTGGAGCCGGCGTCCGGTCATCGCTCTCGTGCACCATGTGCACCGCGAGCAGTGGCCTGTCGTACTGACTCCGCGACTCGCGCGCATCGGGTGGTGGATCGAGTCGTGGCTGGCGCCGCGGCTCTACAGCCACTGCCGGTACGTGACCGTTTCCGCCGCTACCCGCGACGAGCTCGCGGTCCTCGGCGTCGACCCGGAGCGCGTCACCATCGTGCACAACGGCACCCCGGAGATGGCCCCGGCCGCCCCGGTGGCGCGTACCCCTGAGCCCTCGCTCGTGGTCCTGGGCCGGCTCGTTCCGCACAAGCGGGTCGAGATGGCGCTGGACGCGGTGGCCGAGCTGCACCACGAGTTCCCCGGCCTGACCCTCACGGTCGCCGGTCAGGGCTGGTGGGAGGACGAGCTCCGGGAGTACGCGGTGAAGCACGGCATCGCCGACCGGGTGCGGTTCGCCGGTTTCGTCAGCGACGAGGAGAAGCGCGTCCTGATGAGCGAGGCGTGGCTGGCGCTCACCCCGTCGCTCAAGGAGGGCTGGGGCCTGACGATCGTCGAGGCCGGCGCGGTGGGTACGCCGAACATCGCGATCCGCGGCGCCGGTGGCGTCGAGGAGTCCCTGGTCGACGGGCGTACCGGTCTGCTGGCCGACGACACACCCGACTTCATCGCGAAGACCCGGCTGCTGCTTGCTGACGACGCGCTGCGCGCCGAGATGGGCAGCGCCGCACGGGCGCACGCCGACTGCTTCACCTGGCCGTCGGCGGGGGAGAAGTTCGCCGGTCTGATCTCCGCGCCGCGCGTGGTCCGGGCGACCGATCAGCCCCGGCAGCGCACACACACCGCGGGATAGAACACCAACGAAAAAGGTCCCGGCCAGCCGAGCTGCCGGGACCTTTTCGCGTGGCTCAGCGGCTGCCGTACACGCCCGACTGCAGGACGTCCTCGGACACCTTGGACTCGTCCACGCTGTTGGCGGTCGCGGTCGACGAACTGTTGAGCGTGTTCGCGAGTGCGGCCGTGCCGAGCGCGCCCAGCCCCAGGGCGACCACCCCGGCCAGAAGCAGCGGAAGGGCTCTGGTCATTCGGTAACTCCTCCTTGACGCGTGTGTGCTCTGCGTGCGCGGGACGCTACCACGTAGTAACTTCCGTGCGAAGAGTGTTCTCGTACAGGTCCAGATACGGACCGTCATACACGAGCCGTAAACCGGTCAGCGCGGCAGCCGGCACCTCAGATTTCCCGGCGACCCGCTGCACCACGACCCAGCGAAGTCCGAGCGAGGCGAGCGGGGTCCCGGTTTTCAAGGCCTGTCGCGCCGCGGCAGCCCGGTGATCCTCACCGGTCACCACGATGTTCCCCACGACCAGCCGGTCGTCGGTCACCACGTCGGCGTCGAGATAGCGCGGCAGCGGATCGAGCACGGTTCGCCCGAGATTCCAGGAGTAGGTGTGATAGGCGGAGAACGGCAGCGAGAGCACCGGACCGGGCGCTTCGCCGACCAGCCGCGCCACCACCGCGAAATCCTCCGGGTACGGCACCGGCCGCAACCGGTCCCCGGCACCGAACGCCAGGTCCGGCTGGATCGCGACCGGCAGCAACAGCGCCCCGGCCAGCACGATGCGCCCGGAAAAGCGGTCACTGAGCGCCGCAGCGGCCCGCTCGGCGCCGAGCGCCATCGCGAGACACAGCAGCAAAGCGTACGGAAGAACGAACTTCTGCCCGTCCCGCAGCAACCCGGCCCCGGGCACCGTGCCGACCAGCCACTCCAGAACCGTCCGCCCACCCGGCAGCAGCACGAACGCGGCCACCAGGAAACCACCGCCGGCCAGCACGAGCAGCCGGATCGCGGCGCCACCCGGCCAGCGATCCCGCAGCGCCGTCGCGCCACCAAGAGCAAGAAGGAGAACTACCAGGGTGCCCACCGGCGCGAGCAGCGATTCCCGGCTGGGCAGGGTGGTCTGCGCGTTCCAGATGCCGCCGGTGCCGAGCAGCGAGCCCAGCGTGCCGCTCCAGTTCTCGGCGCGGGCCGCGAACGCCGCCACCCCGTCCGGATCGCTGCGGGCGTCCGCGTCGGTCAGGGCCGTCGCGAGCAGCCAGGGAGTGTTCAGCAGCGCGACGCCGGCGATGGCGACAGCGGACAGCACACTCCGGCGAGCGGCCATCACGACCGTGGTGAGCAGCGCGAGCACACCGCCGGTCGGTGTCACCGAGGCGAGCGCGCCGAAACCGAGCAGCGCGAGCAGAGCCCGCCGGTCACCCTCCCGGACGCGCGTCGCGCTCCCGGCGATCCAGGGCAGGCTTGCGTACGCGAGAAGCAGCCCCCATTGCCCGAGCAGCAACCGTTCGGCGAGGTAGGGCGTCCAGGCGTACGCGACGGCCGCCACCAGCCGGGTTCCGGAGCGTTGCGCGGGGACCAGGCGGCCGGCGCCGATCGCGGCGAGCAGCAGCACCGCGGCCAGCACGATCCGCTGGAGCAGCCAGCCCGGCACGACCTGGGTGGCGAGCGAGACCAGCGCGTCCAGCGGCACCGCCCGGGGCAGCGTCGCGGACGGCACGACCAGATCCCAGCGCAGCGGCTGTTTCGGCACGAAGACCATGTCGTACGCCAGCAGATAGCCGGGAGCGGCGAGTGGGGCCAGCACCAGCGCGGTGACGACGACCGCGGTGGCGGGCAGCGCCAGCCGTCGCAGATCAGTCCCTCGCAGGGTGGGCCTCCTCCATCAAGATCGCGTCTCTAGCATGAGCGCGGCACGGCGACACCGTACACACAACGGGGACAGGAACAGGACAAGCAGGATGGCGAAGAGCAGTGGGATAGGAACGGCCGGACTGGCCGTCACCGGGGCGGGTGTGCTGGCCAACGCGCTGGCGTACGTCGTACCCGTGCTCGGTGCGCGGCAGCTCAGCCCGGCGGATCTCAGCGCGCTCGCCACCCTGCTCGCGATGACCGCGATCGCCGGGGTCGCCAGCACCGGGCTGCAGATCGCGGTGGCCGTGCACCGGGCCCGGTCCGGGCCGGTGCCGACCGCCCGGTCCGCCTTCTACACCGTGCTCGGCACCGCCTGCGCGCTGCTGTTCGTGATGCCGATCGCCGTCGTCGTGCTGGACCTGCGGGCACCCGCTACGGCGTTCGCCGCGATCTCCACGGTCGGCGTGGTCGCGGCCGGGCGCTGGCTCGGCGAGATGCAGGGCGACCAGCGGTTCCTGCCCCTGGCGGCGGGCATCGCTGTGGTCTCCGGCGGCCGGTACGGCGGCGTGGTGCTCGGCCTGGCCACCGGACTCGGGCTGACCACGTCGCTGCTGCTCGGTGCCGTCACCGCCGTCCTCGCACTGCCCGTCCTGCATCTGCTGGCGCGTCGTCCGGGCGTACCCAAGGAAGGTGAGGCTCTGCCGCTGCGGGCCGTGCTCACGGCAGGGGGAGCGACCCTCGCGATGCTCGTGGTCTCTTATGCCGATCTGCTGCTGGCCAGGCG
Source organism: Actinoplanes lutulentus (assembly GCF_003259845.1). Classification (GTDB taxonomy): domain Bacteria; phylum Actinomycetota; class Actinomycetes; order Mycobacteriales; family Micromonosporaceae; genus Actinoplanes; species Actinoplanes lutulentus. Next base: position 725,190 of record NZ_QLMJ01000001.1, on the reverse strand, counting down.
TTTCCTGTCGCCGGATCTGTCCGGCGCCTACGCGGTCGGCACTGTTCTGACCAAGGGCGCGCTCTGGGCGCCGCAGGTGGTGACCATCCTGGCGCTGCCGCGGCTGGCGCAGGGCAATCGGCGCACGCTGCGGCTGGGGCTGCTCGTGGTCGGCGGCTGCGGCGTGTTCCTGGTGGCCGCGTCGGCGCTGGCCGGTGGGCTGGCGTTCGGGCTGGCCGGTGGCCCGGACTATGTGGAGATGGGCCGGTACGCGTGGATCTTCGCGGCGACCGGTGCCTGCTACGGGCTGGTCTTCATGCTGATCAATGCTCAGGTCGCCGCCGAGGCCCGCTGGCCGTCCGCTCCGCTGTGGGTGGTGACGGCGTTGTTCGTCCTCGGGACCTGGCTCTTCCTGCCGCACACCGTGCCGGGTATCGCGGCAGGTGCGCTGGGTGCCGCGGTGCTCGCGCTGACCGTCACCGGAGCGCTGGTAATAGCACGTGTCCGGACATCCGTTACCGAAGTGCGATCCAATCATGAGAGTCTCTCCGTCGAGTAAGGAACGACGGGGGTCGGAATTTTGAAGAAGGTGACACGCCGGGTTCTCGGTGGTCTCGTGGTGGCCGCACTGATCGGTGGGACCGCGGCGGCGGCCACCTGGGGTGACGAGGATCCACCCGAGGACGGCGGCGGGTTTCCGGCCGAGCAGCTGACCACGATGTTCCAGACGTACGGCGACACGTCGGGCACCTGGCTGGGCGCCGACCGGACCGCGTCGGTGACACTGCCCGACGGCCGGATCCTCTGGCTCTTCTCGGACACGTTCCTCGGCAAGCCCGGTGCGGACGGCTCCCGGCCGCGCACCTCCGGCCTGATCAACAGCTCGGCCATCACGCAGACCGGCGCCGAGCTGGGCCCGCTGCGGTACGGCGGCACCTCGGCCGCGCCGACCTCGCTCGTCCCGGCCGGCAAGGACGCCGATTTCGCCTGGGTCGGCGACGCCGTGGTCACCGGCGAGTCGGTGCAGGTCCTGGTGAACCGGTACAAGCGGTCCGGCGCCGGCCCGCTGGACCACCGGCTGACCGGCACCACGCTTGCCACTTTCGGACTTCCCGACCTCACCACCGGTCCGGTCCGGGACCTGCCGCTGGGCACCCGCATCTCGTGGGGTTCCGAGGTGATGCCGGACGGCGAGTTCACCTACGTCTACGGCACCGAGGTCGCCGGCGACATGAAGTTCGCCCACGTGGCCCGGGTCCGCGGCACCGACCTGACCCAGCCGTGGGAGTTCTGGACCGGCGCCGAGTGGACGACCGCCGAGGACAAGTCGGCGCGGCTGATCAGCGGCGTCGGCACCAACTACGGCATGCGCAAGATCGGCGGCCGGTACGTCCTGGTCACCCACGAGAACAATCTGACGTTCAGCTCGGAGTTCGTGGCGTACACCGCGGAGTCGCCGACCGGGCCGTTCGGCGGGCCGCACTATCTGTTCACCGCGCCCGAGGTCGCCGACGGGCACATCGTCTACGACGCCGACCTGCACCCCGATCTGGCCCGGCCCGGCCGGCTGCTGATCTCGTACAACGTGAACAACCTGGACGAGGCGGTCACCTACGGCGACGCCAGCATCTATCGCCCGCGCTTCTTCGAGATCGAGTGGCCGCTCGACGGCTCGTCGGACGAGGGCCCGGACGTGCCGGAAGGCCTGGCCGCCACGCCCGACGGCGCCGGCGTCGCGAGCCTCGCCTGGCAGCCGGTCAAGGGCGACGACATCACCTACCGCATCTACCGGCGCGACATCTCCGACGGACAGACCCATTTCGTACGCCTTGTCGAAACCCCGGGCGGTGCCACCAGTTTCCGTACCGACTTCCTGGTGAACGGGCACGACTACGAGTTCGCGGTGACCGCCGTCGACGCCGACGGCGGCGAGAGCGCGCTGTCCGCGCCGTCGACCATGCGGGCGACCGTGCCACCGCCGTCCGCCCCGGCCGCACCGCAGGTGGAGACCCTGCCCGACGGCCGGGTCACGATCCGCTGGGAGTCGATCGCGTTCGTGCAGCTCTTCAAGATCTTCCATCGCGACACGACAGCCGGGCAGGACAAGGCCGTCTCGGCCGGCACCTATCCGGGCAAGAGCGCCACCATCGGCCCGCTGAGCTCCGGCCACGAGTACGACATCACCCTGGTCGCCGTCGGCGGCGGCGGGGACAGCAAGCCGTCGTCGCCGACCCGGGTCACCCCGATCGTCGCGAAACCGCCGGCGCCCGGGCAGCCCAGCGCCGAGGCCCGGTCCGACGGCTCGATCCGGCTCACCTGGCCGCAGGTGGCGCCCGGACTCTCGTACCAGGTGTTCCGGCGCGACCTCACCGACGGCGGCGATTACGGACCGCCCGGCATCGCCGACGGCACCACGTTCGGCACCGGCCGGCTGGTGCACGGCCACGAGTACGAGTTCACCGTCGCGGCCGTCAACTCCGGCGGGGTGGGTGAGCGGTCGCCGACCGTACGGGCCACCGCCAAGCTGGCCGCGCCGGACGAGGCGCCCACCCGGCTCAAAGCCGACCCGGCCGCCGGGCAGGTCGAGCTGACCTGGCGGACCACCGGCTCGAACTGGTACTGGATCTTCCGCAAGGACCTGACCGCCGGCGAACGCGAGTTCACCCGCGAGGAGATCCCGGCCGAGGGCACCAAGGCCACCGTGCACGGCCTCGTCGACGGACATCAGTACGAGTTCACCGTCGCCGCGTTCAGCGACGGCGGCGTCGGCCCGCAGTCCAAGGCGGTGAAAGCCCAGATCCCCTCGGCCCTGCCGACCGGGCTGGCCGCCCGCAGCGACGGCCCCGGAGCAGTGATCGTGACCTGGAAGGAGACCAGGCCCGGCACGCTGTATCGGATCCAGGTGCGCGACGCCACCGCCGGGGAGCAGTGGCAGACCGACCCGTTCCCGGTGAGCGGCGACCGCTTCGACAAGACCATGCTGGTGGGCACCCATCGGTACGAGTTCCGGATTCAGCTCGCGGACGGGACCACATCGGACACCGTCGGGGTAACCGTGGAGTAAGACGCGGCGTGCATAATTCGATCTCCATCGTCGTCGTGCGGGGGTTCTGAATGGGTGAGCCGGCCCTCGCTGATCTGGCGGTTTCCGCCGCCGTGGTCGACGCGGACACGGCGATGGGCGAGATCGAAGGGCTGGTCCAAGCCGACCCGGGGATGCTCGGTGTCGTCACGGTCGTGGACGGCGTCCATCACCTCGTCGCCCGCGCCCGTCTGGATGTGCTGCTGGCCGGCCGTCTCGGTTACGGCCGGGCGCTTCTGCACCGCCGCCCGCTGCGTGCCGTCATCGGTGAGCCGGCCCTCGTCCTGCCCGCCGCGACGACCTGGGACGACGCGGCCCGGGTGGCGATCGGCCGGCCCGACCACCGCAAGTCGAACCCCATCGTTGTCGCCTTCGACGACGGCACTCTGGGGCTCGCCCCGGTCGGCCCGCTCGTCGAGTACCTGAGCGGCCGATATGCCGCGATGGCCTTCACCGACGAGCTGACCGGGCTCGGCAACCGCCGCAAGCTGGCTTCGCCGGGCGCGGTCGTGCCGGGTGCGCTCTTTTTGATCGACCTGAATCGCTTCAAGGAGATCAACGACGCTCTCGGACACGCCCGCGGTGACGAGCTGCTGCGTCATGTGGCGTCCGCGTTGAGCGCGGCCTGCGCTCCGGCCCCGGCGTACCGCCTGGGCGGCGACGAATTCGTGATCCGCACCGCCGATGGATGGCCGGCAGGTCCGCTCGCCGACGCCGGCCGGGATCTGCTGCGTGCCATCGAGGGACCGTTTCACGTGGCCGGGGTGCCGATCACCGTGGAGGCCGCCGTCGGCATCGCCGAGGGAGAAGCCGGCCTCGACGAGCTCCTGGCCCGGGCCGACGCCGCCATGTACCTGGCCAAACGCGACCGCACCCGGGTCGAGGTCTGGGCCCGGGAGACCGCCGTCGCCGACGTCGCCGACCTGGGCATGGAGACCGACCTGCGTTCGGCCATCGCCAACCACGAGCTGGTGCTGCACTACCAGCCGCTGGTGCACGCCCGCTCCGGCCAGGTCGCGTCATATGAGGCCCTGGTCCGCTGGGCCCACCCGGAACGCGGCCTGCTGTCACCACGCTCGTTCCTGCCCCGCGCCGAGCTCTCCGATGTCATCCACCCGCTCACCGAGGCGGTTCTCGCCGAAGCCATCGGGCAGGCGGCCTGCTGGCACCGCGCCGGCCGGACCATGCCGGTCGCGGTGAACCTGGCCGCGCCGGTGCTCGCCTCCGAGGGCATCGTCGCGATCGTGGAACGCCTGCTGGAACGCTCCGGCCTGCCACCCGAGGCACTGATCGTCGAGGTCACCGAGAGCGCCGTGATGACCCGTCCGGACCAGAGCGCCGACCGGCTCAGAGCGATCCGGGCCATGGGCGTACGCATCGCGATGGACGATTTCGGCACCGGTTACACCTCCCTGGAGCTGCTCACCCGGCTGCCGCTCGACGAGCTGAAACTGGATCGCTCGTTCGTCATGCGGGTGCACGAGCCGCAGGAACGGGTGATCGTCGAAGCGGTGGCCCGGATGGCGAACGGCCTCGGCCTCACCCTGGTCGCCGAGGGTGTCGAGGACAGCCGGACCGCCGAGACCCTGGCCGCGATCGGGTTCGACCTGCTGCAGGGTTACCACTTCGGCCGCCCCGAACCCGCAGCGGCTCACAACCTGGTCCCGGGCATAGTGACGTCCGGGTAATCAGGTACACACGTCTCTGTTGACGGACCGGAAACCGCGGCTTGAAAGCGTGAACCCTGTCGAGCTTCGAAAGGGGTGCGTGTGCCTGCCGATCTGACCCAGGTGAAGACCGTGTGCGGGTACTGCGGCGTCGGTTGCGGCATCGTCCTCGAGGTGGAGGGCCGCCGGGTCCTCAAGGTCAGCGGCGACAAGGCGCACCCCGCCAACGCCGGCCGGCTCTGCACCAAGGGCGCCACCAGCCTCGAACTGCTCGCCGCGCCGGGCCGGCTGGACACGGGGCTGATCCGGCCCCGGCGCGGCGCCGAACCCGAGCGCACGAGCGTCGACGCCGCCATCACCGAGACCGCCCGGCGGCTGCGCGCCATCATCGACGAGCACGGCCCGGACGCCTTCGCCATGTACGTCTCCGGCCAGATGACCCTGGAAGCGCAGTACCTGGCGAACAAGCTGGTCAAGGGCTATATCGGCACGAACAACATCGAGTCGAACTCGCGGCTGTGCATGGCGAGCGCCGGCACCGGATACAAGCTGTCGCTCGGCGCCGACGGGCCGCCCGGATCGTACGACGACCTGGACCACGCCGACGTGTTCCTGGTGATCGGCTCGAACATGGCGGACTGCCACCCGATCCTGTTCCTGCGGATGATGGAACGGGTCAAGGCCGGCGCGAAGCTGATCGTCGTCGACCCGCGGCGGACCGCGACGGCCGCCAAAGCGGATCTGTTCCTGCAGATCACGCCGGGGACCGACCTGGCGTTTCTGAACGGCCTGCTGAACCTTGTGCCGAAAAATCGCGATTTCATCGACGCGCACACCACCGGATGGGAGGCGATGCCGCCGCTGCTCGCCGAATACCCGCCGGACCGGGTCGCCGAGATCACCGGCATCCCGGAGGCCGACATCCGCACCGCCGCCGCGTGGATCGGCGCGGCCGGCAACTGGATGACCCTCTGGACCATGGGTCTCAACCAGAGCACTCACGGCACCTGGAACACCAACGTGATCTGCGATCTGCACCTGGCGACCGGCGCGATCTGTCGTACCGGAAGTGGGCCTTTCTCTCTGACCGGGCAGCCGAACGCCATGGGTGGGCGAGAGATGGGTTATATGGGTCCGGGCTTGCCCGGACAGCGATCGGTGCTGGTCCCGGCCGACCGCGAGTTCACCGAGCGGGTCTGGGACGTGCCGGCCGGCACGCTGCGCACCGAGGTCGGCAAGGGCACCGTCGACATGTTCGAGCAGATGGCCGACGGCCGGATCAAGGCCTGCTGGATCGTCTGCACCAACCCGGTCGCGTCGGTCGGCAACCGCCGGACCGTGATCGCCGGCCTCGAAGCCGCCGAACTCGTTATCACCCAGGACGCCTTCGCCGAGACCGAGACGAACGCCTATGCCGACATCGCCCTGCCCGCGGCGATGTGGTCGGAGACCGACGGCATCATGATCAATTCGGAACGCTCGCTCTCGCTGATCCACCCCGCCGCCGACGCGCCCGGCGCGGCCCTCCCCGACTGGCAGCTGATCGCGCGCGTCGCCGCCGAGATGGGTTACGCGCACGCCTTCACCTACACCAGTGCCGCCGAGATCCTCGAAGAGATCAAAACCTTTTCCAACCCACAGACCGGGTACGACCTGAGGGGTGTCAGCTACGAGCGTCTGAGCGACGGTCCCGTGCAGTGGCCGGCGGCTGTCGGCGGACCGGACCGCAACCCGATCCGCTATCTCGACGCCGAGCGCGGACTGCGGTTCGCCACCCCGGACGGCAAGGCGGTCTTCCACGCCCGCCCGCACCTGGACGCCGCCGAGATGCCCGACGACGACTTCCCGTTCGTGCTGAACACCGGCCGCCTGCAGCACCAGTGGCACACACTCACCAAGACCGCGAAGATCGCCAAGCTGAACAAGCTCAACCCGGGCCCGTTCGTCGAGATCCACCCGGACGACGCCGACCGGCACGGCATCGCGGCCGGCGACAAGGTGGAGATCGCCTCCCGGCGCGGGCGGGCCGTGCTGCCCGCGGTGCTCACCGACCGGGTCGCGCCCGGCAACTGCTTCGCGCCGTTCCACTGGAACGACCTGTTCGGCGAATACGTCAGCGTCAACGCGGTGACCAGCGACGCGGTTGATCCGCTGTCGTTCCAGCCGGAGCTGAAGATCTGCGCGGTGTCGCTGACCCGGGTGGCCGCGCCTGATCCCGTTCTTCCTGCTTCGTTCGTCTCTCCTGCTCTGCCGGCCGGTGGGCTGCACGAGATGCTGGGGCTCGACCCCACGCCGCCGGTGCTCGACGACGACCAGCGGCGATATCTCTCCGGATTCCTGGCCGGGGTGCCGGCGGGCCGGCCCTCGCCACCACTGCTGCCGGACAACGCGCCGTTCGACCGCGGCACGGCCATGTGGATCAACGGGCTGATGGCGGCGGCCGCTGCCGTGGAAAGGCCGCCAGTCGTTGCGCCGGCGGCGGGCCGCCTGCAGATTCTCTGGGCGTCGCAGACCGGCAACGCCGAGGAATTCGCGCGCGAATTGGCCGGAAGGCTCGCACCGACCGGTCGGCAGATCAGCGTTCTCGGCATGGATTCGGCCGCCGGCGAACTGCTCGAACCCGGCGCCGATCTGCTGTTGGTCACGAGCACTTTCGGCGACGGGGACGCTCCCGACAACGGCGCCGAATTCTGGCGCTCGCTCGCCGATGCGGCCGCGCCACGCCTCGACGGCCGCCGATACGCGGTGCTGGCATTCGGCGATTCCAGCTACGACGATTTCTGCGGCCACGGCCGCCGCCTCGACGAACGCCTCGCCGAGCTGGGCGCGGTCCGCCTCGCGCCGCGCGCCGACTGCGAGCCGGACTTCTCCGACACCGCGACCGGCTGGCTGGATTCGGTCACGGCCGCCCTGACCGCCCCGCCACCCGTCGCGCACACCAAGGCGAAACCGCTGACGTCCACCCTGGCCGGGAACCGGTTGCTCAGCCTGCCCGGGTCGGCGAAGGAGGTACGCCGGTTCACGTTCGCGACCGAGGGCCGGCTGGATTACCAGGCGGGCGACGCGCTAGGCGTCTGGCCGGTCAACTGTCCGGACCTGGTCACCGAGTGGCTGTCCCTGACCGGGTTGTCACCCTCGACCGAGGTCTCGCTCGGCATGACGCTGGGCGAGGCCCTGTCCAGCCGTCTCGACATCACCCGCATCACCACCGACCTGCTGCGCTTCACCGCCGAACGAGCCGGAGCCGCCCAGCTGAAGACCCTGCTCCGACCGGACAACAAGGGCGAGCTGGCGAAGTGGACCTGGGGCCGCCAGATAGCCGACCTGCTGGCCGAACACCCGGTCACAGCGACCGCGGAGGAGTGGCTGAGCGTCCTGAAACGCCTCCAGCCGCGCCTGTATTCGATCAGCTCGACACCGCTGGTCGACCCGGACAGAGTGAGCCTGACGGTTTCCGTGGTCCGCTACGGCCGTCGCAAAGGCGTCTGCTCCACCCACCTGGCAGACGCCCCGGCAGGCGCCGAGGTCCCGGTGTTCGTGCAGCGGTCCCCGCACTTCCGCCCGCCCTCCGACCCGTCCACCCCCATGATCATGATCGGTCCGGGCACCGGCGTCGCGCCGTTCGTAGGCTTCCTGGAGGAACGCCAGGCAACCGGCGCCACCGCCCCGAACTGGCTCTTCTTCGGCGAACAACGCCGGGCGACTGACTTCTACTACGAGCAGGAGCTGTCCGCCTTGCAGGAGTCAGGAACCCTGACCCGCCTGGACCTGGCCTTCTCCCGAGACCAGCGCACCAAGATCTACGTACAGGACCGCATGCGGGAACAGGGCGCCCACCTGTGGTCCTGGCTGCAGGACGGCGCTTTTATTTACGTCTGCGGCGACGCCAGCCGGATGGCCCGCGACGTGGACCAGGCCCTGCACGACATAGCGGTGAACCACGGCCGCCTGTCCCCAGAGGCAGCAACCACCTACCTGAAACAGCTGGCAGCCGAAAAACGCTACCGCCGAGACATCTACTAACCGTGGCAACAGAGCCGGGCCGGAGGTTCCCCACCCAGCCCCGCGAAAGCAGGCAGCGCGCCCACGACCCGGCCCACTCCCGCACCCGGCCGGCCGACCTTTCGTGGCGAGCCGTAGCTCAGACATGTAATCCGGGTCCGATGACGTATCTGAGCTACGGCTCGCCCGCGGCAAGCTCGCCGCCGAGCAGCGACACCGACCCGGCCCTGAGCCGGCCGGCGCTCAGGGTCGTCCGCAGGCCGAAAACACGACCGTGAGCGCCAGCCGAACGACCAATGGCTGGCGCAGCCATGGCGGCTGTCGCGTACGGCTGGCGGCTGTCACCTACGGCGACCGTGGCGTACAGCTGGACTGGGAAGGACGCTGGGTGACGGCTCAGCCATGTCGACCCGGCGGGGCGCTGGGGCGGGGCGGCTAGGGCTGGGGGATTTTGGTGGCTGAGGCCTTCGCGGCCTCCACTGTGTAACGCCGTCCCGACTCGGCCAGCTTGGACTCGGCCGCCTGCAGCGGGTCCACGCCCAGTACATCCGCCAGCCGGACCAGATAGATCATCACGTCGCCCAGCTCGGCCCGGACCCGGGGGCCCAGCACCGGGTCGCTCATCACGGCCGCCGACTGCTCGGGTGTCAGCCACTGGAACTCGGCCAGCAGCTCGCCCACCTCGCCGGCCAGCGCCATCGCCAGGTTCTTCGGGGTGTGGAACTGCTCCCAGTCCCGCTCGACAGCGAACACACGGACCTGTTCAGTGAGCGAGCGCAAGGATGACACGGCGCAGAGCCTAACGTGAACGCCATGACGAACGTCCGCGAACGCTTCCGTGCGCTGCATCAGGCCGGCACCTTCATTCTTCCGAACCCGTGGGACACCGGCTCCGGCCTGCTGCTCGAAAGCTACGGCTTCCCGGCTCTCGCCACCACCTCGTCCGGGCTGGCCGCCTCGCTCGGCAAGCTCGACCAGGAGGTGACCCGCGACGAGCTGGTCGCGCACGTCGCGGCACTGACGGCGGCGGTGCGCATCCCGGTGAACGTGGACGCCGAGCGCTGCTTCGCCGACACCGCGGACGGCATCGCCGAGACTGTCGACCTGCTCGCCGAGGCGGGTGCCGCAGGCATCTCGATCGAGGACTACGACCCGGCCACGGATCGGATCGAGTCCCTGGAGGTCAGCGCCGAGCGGGTGGCGGCGGCCGCGAGCGCGGCGGCCCGGCACGGCATCGTGCTCACCGCCCGTGCCGAGAACTTTCTGTACGGAAACACCGACCTCGACGAAACGATCGACCGCCTCCGGGCGTACCGCGACGCCGGCGCCGACGTGGTCTACGCCCCGGGCCTGCGCGAGCGCGACGACATCGGCCGGGTCGTGGAGTCGGTGAACGCGCCGGTCAACGTCCTGGCCGTGGCCGGCGGCCTGAGCGTCCCGCAGCTGACCGAGCTCGGCGTGCGCCGGGTCTCGATCGGCGGCGGACTGGCCTGGGCGGCATATGGGGCGTTGCGGGACGCCGCCCGCGAACTGCTCGACTCGGGCACCACGACCTTCAAGGCACGCGGGATCGCAGAGGAGGATCTGGAGAAAGCGTTCCGTCGCTGACAAGAACTTGACATCGGGCAGCGCGACGCGGATTCTTGCCGCTCCGGCGTGGTGACCTGCGGTTTCGCGCCGGATGGACCACGGCGGAGGACTCTCATGGAACTGCACCCGGACGATCGCGACGAGCTGTTGAACGGCAGTTCGCCGGTGGAGATGTGGCGGCGGAGCGAGCACGCGACCGAGGTCTCGGCCGAGCTGATGCGGCTGCACGGCGGGACGGTGCCGATGAGTGAGCTTCTCTGGCTGGGCGCCGAGTCGTTCCTGCCCCGGCAGTGGCAGGCGGGCCGCGTGACGGATCCGAAGGCGGCCGCCGCCGAGGTCTACGAGCGGTGGCGCCGGCTGGAGCAGCGACGCCTCAAAAAGCGCCAGGAAACCCCCGATCAAGACCAATAAAAAGACCAATAAAGTACGCCAAAACGACCCGCGCCACCGTCCACGGTGGCGCGGGTCGCTGCGTTTCACGGCCGTTAAACCCCCATGACGTTGCGCTACTGGATCTTCCCGGCGACGCGAACCCGCTCCTAGTTTGATCGCAAGTTTGAACGCGACTCAAATTTTGAGGTGCCGATGAAGCGTCCTGCCATCACCGCTGCTCTAACCCTCGCTCTGCTCGCCTCGGTCACCGCCTGCGGTGGTGCCGGCGCCGGTGAAGCGAGCGGCGACTCCACCACCCCGAAGGCGGGCGGCACCCTCAACGTGGTCCGCTCGAACCCGTTCGAAGGCTTCGAACTCGACAAGGAGACGCTGAACTCCTCGTACCAGATCTCGCAGGCCGTGATCGAGCCGCTGATCCGGACCACCGAGGACGGCACCGGACTTGAGCCGGGCCTCGCCGAGTCCTGGGAGTACAGCAAGGGCGACACCGTGCTGACGGTGAAGCTGGACGCCGACGCGAAGTTCAGCGACGGCAAGCCGGTGACCGCCGACGACGTGGCGTTCTCGGTGAAGACCTGGCAGGCGGGCGCGAACTACGGCGCCACCTACGCCAGCATCGCGAGCACCAAGGTCGTCGACGACAAGACCATCGAGATGACGCTGGCCGCGCCGGACACCGCGCTGGCCGCGTTCCTCTCCTGGGCCACCGCGGGCGTCGTGCCGGAGGACTTCGGCGGGCGTACCGCCGCGGAGTACTGGCAGAAGCCGATCGGCGCCGGCGCGTTCACCGTGTCGGAGTGGAGTGCCAACGGCCAGGTGGTGCTGACCAAGAACCCGGACTACTACCGCGACGGCGGCCCGTACCTCGACAAGGTCGTCAGCACGTACGCGAGTGACCCCAACTCGATCACCCTGCAGATGCGGTCCGGTCAGCTCGACATGGCCGACGAGATCATGCCGGTGACCGCCGCGACGCTGCCGAAGGACCAGGTCAAGGCGCAGCCGCAGCACCTCACGCCGGTGCTGCTGATGAACACGAAGGACCCGGCCCTCGCCGACGTGGCAACCCGGCAGGCCATCGCGTACGCGATCGACTACGCCGCGATCAGCCAGAGCGCGCTCAAGGGGTACGGCGTGGCACCGACCGGCGCCCTGCCCACGAACAGCCTGAACTGGGCCGCGCCGAGCCAGCCGTACTTCACGCTGGACGCCGCGAAGTCCACGGAGCTGCTCAAGGGCCAGGCGAAGACGCTGTCCCTCGTCTACCCGAACGACCCCAGCTCCACCCTGATGGCCCAGATCATCCAGCAGAACCTGGCCGCCGTCGGCATCACCGTCACCCTGCAGTCCGCCGACAGCGCCACCGCCTTCGCCGCCGAGAGCAGCGGTGAATACCAGCTCGGCATCTTCAGCTACAACGCGATCTCCCCGGACGTCGCCGACCCGGCCTGGTACGTGGCCGGCACCTCCACGATGTTCACCGGCCTGCCCGCCGACGACGCCATCACGGCGCTGACCGATTACGCCGCCACCACCGACACGGCGAAGAAGAAGGCCGCCGTCACGAAACTTCAGGACATCTGGTTCGAGCAGGCCCCGTTCGTGGCTCTCGCGCACACCTCGGCGCTGGAAGGCCAGCGCGACGTCGTGCACGACGCCCACGTCACCCCGTGGGGCACCTACTACCTCGACACCGTCTGGAAGAACTGACGATGGGCCGGTACGCCTTCGTCGCCCGCCGCGCGATCAGCCTCATCCCGCTGCTGCTGGGCATCCTCTTCCTGGTCATGCTCCTGCTCAGCCTCGCGCCCGGCGACCCCGCACGGATGGTCGCCGGCCCGCGGGCCCCGGAGGCCGAGGTCGCCCGGATCGCCCACGAGCTCGGCCTGGACCAGCCGATCTGGGAGAGGTACGCCCACTACGTGGTGCAGATCCTCCAGGGCGATTTCGGTACCTCGTTCAAAACCGGTCAGCCCGTCGCCGACCAGATCGTCGCCCAGCTGCCCGTCACGCTGACCGTGGCGATCGCCGGTGTGCTGCTCGCCCTGCTGGTCACGGTTCCGCTGGCGGTCCTGGCGGCGAAGCGCCCGGACGGCCCGGCGGACCACGTGATCCGGGTCCTCGGCACGCTCGGTATCGGTCTGCCGACGTTCTGGGTCGCGATCATGGCGATCCGGCTGATCGCCCTGCCGACCGGCTGGTTCCCGGTTGCCGGCGTCGGCGACGGCCCCGGCCAGTACGCCCTCGCGATGGTCCTGCCATCAGTGGTCGTCGCGATCAGCATCACCGCCCCGATGATCCGCAGCCTGCGGGCCACGATGATCGACCTGCACGAGGCCGAGTTCGTGGTGGCCGCCCGCACCCTCGGATTCAGCGGCCTGGCTCTGCTCCGGCAGTTCCAGCTCCGCAACGCGGTCCCGCCGCTCATCACGGTGACGGCCGCGCAGGCCGGTTACGCCCTCTTCGGCACTGTCGTCGTCGAGGTCGCCTTCGGACTGCCCGGGATGGGCCAGGGCCTGGTCGTCGCGGCCAGCACCAGGGACTTCCCGCTGGTGCAGGGATACGCCATCGTCTTCGCGGTCCTGGTGGTGGCGCTCTACCTGATCGCCGACGTGATCAACGCGGCCGTCGACCCGAGAGTGAGGATCAGCGCATGAAGGGCCCGAAGCTCTGGATCGGTGCGGGCGTGGTGGGTCTCTACGTGCTGGCCGCGATCCTCGCTCCCTGGATCGCACCGCACGATCCGCTCGCTCAGGACGTGGTCGCGGCCCTGCAGGGCCCGTCCGCGGCGCACCTGCTCGGCACCGACGAACTCGGCCGTGACCAGCTCAGCCGCATCCTGATGGCGGCCCGGATCGATCTGCCGGTCGCCGCGCTCGCCACCCTGCTGCCGTGTCTGCTGGGCACCGCGCTCGGCGTGATCTGCGGTTACTTCGGTGGCTGGTTCGACGCGATCGTGATGCGGATCAGTGACCTGCTCCAGGCGTTCCCGATGTACATCCTGATGATCGTCCTGGTGTTCAGTCTCGGTCCCGGTGTCCGATCCCTGCTGATCAGCTTCACCGCTGTGGGCTGGGTGGTCTACGCCCGTCTGGTCCGTGCCGAGGTGCTGCGAATCCGGCAGACCGAATATGTCACCGCCGCGATCACGGCCGGCTTCGGCGCACCCCGGGTGATCGTCCGGCACGTCCTGCCGAACACGTTGCGCCAGACGCTCATCTATCTCACCTCGGACCTGGTCTTCGCGGTGACCGCCCTCGCGGCGTTCTCGTTCCTCGGATTCGGCATCCAGCAGCCCACCCCGGAGTGGGGCAGCATGATCGCCGCCGCCCAGCCGTACATCACCACGCAGGCACTTCTCACGGTCGTCCCCGGCCTGGTGATCACCGTGCTCGCCCTCGGATTCGCCCTGCTCGGCGACGCCCTTCAGGAGAGGAAGCGAGCATGAGCGCCCTCAAGATCAAAGGCCTTTCCCTGGTACGCGCGGACGGCGTGACCCTGGTCGACAACGTTGATCTGGCCCTCGCGCCCGGTGAGACCCTCGGCATCGTCGGGGAGTCCGGCAGCGGCAAGAGCCTGACCCTGCGCGCGATCCTCGGCATCCTCCCGGCCGGCATCACAGCGACCGGGGAGATCGCCTGCACGGCGCGGACCGCGATGGTCTTCCAGGAGCCGGCGACCGCGCTGAACCCGACGATGCGCGCCGGTGACCTGGTCGCCCGGGTCTGGCGGCGGCACCACCCGGGCCGATCAAAAGCGGACGCCCTGACCGCCGCCACCGAGCTCTTCGAGCAGGTCGGCATCGACCGCGCCGCCGACCGGCTGCGCGCTTGGCCGCACGAGCTCTCCGGCGGCATGCGGCAACGCGTGATGATCGCCGCCGCGCTGGCCGCGGAACCGGAGGTGCTGCTCTGTGACGAGCCCACCACGGCCCTCGACGTCCGGGTCCAGGCACAGATCCTCGATCTGCTGCGGGACCTGGTCGCCCGCCGGTCGATGGCGATGATCTTCGTGAGTCACGACCTGGCCGTGGTCGCCTCGGTCAGCGAGCGGCTGCTGGTGATGCGCCGCGGCGAGGTGGTCGAGACCGGCGTGCTCACCGAGGTCCTCGCGGCCCCGGCCCACGAGTACACCGCCGAGCTCCTGGCCGCCAACCTGGGCCGCCGCCTCAAGAGCGAAAGCCGCGAGAGCCGCGAAAGCCGCGAGAGCAGCGAAAGCCTGGGGAGTGTGACTCGATGAGCGCGCTGCTGGAGATCGAGAATGTCACGGTCAGTTTCGGTCGTCGCAAGCACGCGATCACCGCCGTTGACAACGTCACCCTGCACGTCGAAAAGGGCTCGGCGACCGGGATCGTCGGAGAATCCGGGTCGGGCAAGTCGACGCTCATGCGTACCGTATTGGGGTTGAACCGGCCGCAAGCCGGCAGCGTGCGTTTCCGCGGCGCCGAGCTCGGCGCCCGGCGCGACCTGGCCACCCGGCGTGCCATGCAGATGGTCTTCCAGGATCCGGGCACCACGCTCAATCCGGCCCGCACCGTCGGCTCGACCCTCGCCGAGATGCTGCGTGTGCACAGGGTCGTGCCGGCCGAGCGGGTCGACGCCCGGGTCGGCGAGCTGCTCGACCTGGTGCATCTGCCGGCGGAGATCCGCGAGGCCCGGCCGCACCGCCTCTCCGGCGGGCAGAAGCAGCGGGTCGCGATCGCCCGTGCTCTCGCGCTCGAACCCGAGCTGCTGATCGCCGACGAGGCCACCAGCGCGCTCGACGTGATCGTGCAGGCCGGCGTGCTGGACCTGCTCGCCGAACTGCGCGCCAGCACCGGCGTCACCCTGATCTGTATCAGTCACGATCTTGATCTGGTTCGCTATCTGTGCGACACCGCCGTGGTGATGCGCCACGGCCGGATCGTCGAGCAGGGGCCGGTCGCCGAGCTGTTCGCGGCACCGTCCGACCCGTACACCGCCGAACTGATCGCCGCGGCGCCCACACTGCCCGGCAGCACGGAGGAATCAGTCCGATGAGCACCAAACGGCAGGGCAAGAAAGCGGAGATCGCCCGCGCGGCGATCCGCCCGCTGAGCGTCCAGGGCGTGCACAACGTCCGGCTCTCCGACATCGGCGCGAGTCTCGGGATGACCGGGGCTCACCTGCTCTACTACTTCGAGTCCAAGAACGACCTGTTCACGGCGTCGATGCGGATCGTCGAGCAGGATCTGCGGACGCGTATCTACGAGGCTTTCGCGACCATGGAGTCCGGCCGGGAACGCTGGGAGTGGCTGCTCGACACCGGCGCGCCCACCGGCCTGGACGACAGCGGTCTGCTGCTCTGGCTCGGCGCCTGGAACGAGGCGGTGCACTCCGAGGACTTCCACAAGCTGATCACCGAACTGGAGAGCGACTGGCAGGGCCTGCTTCGCGAGACACTTCGGTACGCGATCGGCCGCGGCGAGCTTCCCGCCGACCTCGACGTCGACCCGATCGTCGAGGGCGTTTCGGCGCTGCTCGACGGCCTGACCATCCGGGTCGTCATCGGGTACCGCCCGATCGACCACGACGCCGCCATGGCGATCGTCCGCCGCTTCGTCAACCCGCAGCTGCCCTGGAGAAACGCATGAGCCCGGGGCTTGACCAGAACGAGAACTGGCGGATGCCGGCCGAGACCGAGCCGCACGAGCGTGCCTGGATGGCCTGGCCGTCGGCGGCGTACACGCTCGGCGACACCCCGTCCGAGGCGGACGAGGCGTGGACGGCGTGGGCCGAGGTCGCCAACGCGGTGGCCGCGCACGAACCGCTGTCGATGCTGGTCACCGCCGAAGGACGGGCCGAGGCGCAGCGGCGTCTCGCCGGCGACATCGAGCTGCACGAGTGCGAGCTGGACGACGCCTGGTACCGCGACTCCGGCCCGACATTCGTGGTGGGAAACCACGGGCTCGGCGCGGTGAACTGGGTCTTCAACGGCTGGGGACAGCAGGAGTGGGCGCGCTGGGAGTTCGACGCGTACGCCAGTGAGGTCGCCACCACCGCCAGCGGCGCGGCCCGGATCGCCTCGGCGCTGGTGAACGAGGGCGGCGGGCTGCACACCGACGGCGAGGGGACGTTCCTGGTCACCGAGACCGTGCAGCTCGACCCGGAGCGGAACCCGGGCTGGACCAAGGCCGGCGTGGAGGCCGAGCTGGCCCGTAGGGTCGGCGCCCGCAAGGTGATCTGGCTGCCCCGGGGGCTGACCCGGGACAGCGCGACCTACGGGACCCGCGGGCACGTCGACATCGTCGCGACATTCACCGCGCCGGGTGAGGTGCTGATCCACGACCAGCGCAGCGAGGAGCACCCGGATCACGCGGTGATGGCCGAGATCCGTTCGGTGCTGGCCTCATCAGTGGACGCCGCCGGCCGTCCGCTGCGGCTCACCGAACTGCCCGCCCCGAAGACGCTCACCGACGAGCACGGTTTCGTCGACTACAGCTACGTGAACCACTTCGCCGTGAACGGGGCCGTCATCGCGTGCTCGTTCGACGACCCGAACGACGACGAGGCCCTCGACGTCCTGGCCGGCGCATACCCGGGCCGCACGATCGTGCCGGTCGGCGCGCGGGTGCTGTTCGCCCGGGGCGGCGGCGTCCACTGCATCACCCAGCAACAGCCCGCACTTCCCGGAGGGAACGCATGAAGACCATCGTCGCCTCGCGATTGCCGTCGCTGGCCCGGGTCAGCTCCGAGGACCGGCCGCTGACCGTCGCGCTCGTGCAGACCCGCTGGCACGCCGACCCGGCCGAACACCTCGCCGTCCTGGACGACGGCATCGCCTCAGCCGCGGCCGAGGGGGCGAAGGTAGTGTTCCTGCCCGAGCTGACCCTGATGCGGTACCCCGCCGACACGTTGCCCGTCGGCACACCGTCCGACCTGGCGGAGGACCTGGAGAGTGGGCCGACCTACACGTTCGCCGCCCGGGCCGCCGCTGAGCACGGGCTGTTCGTGCACGCGTCCCTGTACGAGAAGGCGGACGACGGCGACGGCCTCGGCTTCAACACGAGCATCCTGGTGGCGCCGGACGGGACGATCATCGGCCGGACCCGCAAACTGCACATCCCCGTCACGGCGGGGTATTACGAGGACACGTATTTCCGGCCCGGCACGGGCGGTCACGCGTACCCGGTCTGGGAATTGGATCTTGAAGGCGCGCCGCGCCTGGGCATGCCGACCTGCTGGGACGAATGGTTCCCGGAAGTGGCTCGCGCCTATTCGCTCGGCGGAGCCGAGCTGCTCGCCTACCCGACCGCGATCGGCTCCGAGCCGGACCACCCGGATTTCGACACCGAGCCGCTGTGGCGGCAGGTGATCGTTGCGAACGGCATCGCCAACGGTCTGTTCATGGTCGTCCCGAACCGGTGGGGCAACGAAGGTCTGGTCACGTTCTACGGCTCGTCGTTCATCAGCGACCCCTACGGCCGGGTTGTCGTGCGGGCGCCCCGCGACGCCGACGCCGTGCTGGTCGCGACGCTGGATCTCGCGCAGCGCACCGACTGGCTGACGTTGTTCCCGTTCCTGGCCACGCGCCGGCCCGACACCTACAGCGCACTGACCGCTTCTGCTTCTGCTTCTGCCTCTGCCTCTGCCTCTGAGGAGCTTTCATGAGTTACGCCCTGGTCCGGCCGCCTGCCGCGACGCTCGCCGACGGTGTCGTCACGTTCATCGAACGCCGGCCGCTCGACCTCGAACTCGCCCGCCGGCAGTGGGCCGGATACGTCGCCGCGCTGGAATCGAACGGCTGGCCCACCGTCAGCGTCGAGCTCGACGACACGCTGCCCGACTCGGTCTTCATCGAGGACGCCGTAGTGATGTTCGGTGACCTGGCCGTCGTCACCAACCCCGCCGAGCCGGCTCGCAATCCGGAGACGGTCGCGACCGAGAAGAAGATCCGCGAGCTCGGCTTCGAGACGGCCACCATCACCGAGGGCACCCTCGACGGCGGTGACGTGCTCAAGGTCGGCACCACCGCGTACGTCGGCCTCACCGGCACCACCAACGAGGCCGCGGTCGGCCAGCTGCGCGGCCTGCTCGAACCCCGCGGCTGGACCGTCGTCGCAGTCCCGGTCACCAAGGCACTGCATCTCAAGAGCGCGATCACCGCGCTCCCGGACGGCACGATCATTGGGTACGGACCAGTGGTTGACGATCCGACGATCTTTCCGTCCTATCTGGAGGTCCCGGAGGAGCCCGGTGCTCATGTGGTGGTGCTGGACTCGTCGACAGTGCTGATGAGCTCGGCCGCGCCTGAGTCGGCTGCCATCTTCGAGGCCCGGGGTCTGCGGGTCGTGGCCGTCGACATCAGCGAGTTCGAGAAGCTCGAAGGCTGCGTCACCTGCCTTTCGGTGCGGGTGCGCGGATGAGCGGGGTGCTGTTCGTCGCCCGGCGTATTCGTACCCTCGCTGAAGGGGACGTCACCGGCGTGCTGGTGCGAGACGGGGTTGTGGTCGCCGCAGGCGACGCGGCTGACCTGCGGGGATCCGCCTCCCGGGTGATCGACTACGGCGATGCGGTGATCACTCCCGGACTCGTCGACGGGCACAGCCACCCGGTGTCCGGGCTGTCGCTGACCGCCGGGGTGGACCTGACCGACGTGCTGGAGTTGTCGCAGGTCCGCGCGCGGCTGGAGGAGGCGCGGGCGGCGCTGGCGCCGGGGGAGTGGCTGCGGGCGTGGGCGCTCAACCCGGTCGTCTTCGGTACCGAAGAGCCGTCAGCCGCAGCTCTCGGGCCGGTGCTCGACGGGATTCCGGCTTACATCGTCCTTTATGACGCTCACTCGGCGATCGCGTCGCCTTCCGCGCTGCAGCTGGCCGGCGTTGTGGGCGCTCGCTCGTTCGCCTCCAGTTCACGCGTCGCCGTCGACGCCGACGGGGTGCCGACCGGCTACCTGCTCGAATCCGATGCCTCCGACCTGGTCGAACGGGTCATTCCCACGCCGTCCGCGGCCGCTCAGGCGGCTTCGCTGCGAACGCTGCTGCGCGGGATGGCAGCGGTCGGATACACCGGGCTGCACGCCATGGACTTCCACGACCCGGCGCGCGAACTCGTCACCATGCTCGAAGAACAGGGTGAACTGCCGCTGCGGATGGGCTTCAACCCGATGCTCATGCCCGAGGACTCCTATCCGGATGTCGTCGCCAAGCTGGGACAGGGCGGCCGGCGCTGGCGGGTCGAAGGCATCAAGCTGGTCGTCGATGGAACCGTCGACGGCGGCACCGCCTGGCTGGAGTACGCCGACACCCGCGGCGAAGGCCTCTCCTCGCTGTGGCGCGACTTCGACAGATTCCGCGGTGTCGTGTCCGACCTGCACGCGGCGGGCGTCAACTGTTCCGTGCACGCGATCGGCGACCGTGCCGTCCGCGAAGTGCTGAACATCTTCGCGTCGCTTCCACCCGGCACCGCCCGGCACCGCATCGAACACGTCGAGACCATCCCCGACGACCTGGTCAAACTCTTCGCCGACGGCGCCGCGGCGGCAAGCATGCAGCCGCTGCACTGCACGTGCTTCAACAACGCGGACCGCTCGGATTCATGGTCCGTACGGCTCGGCGATGTCCGGGTGGACCACGGCTTCCGCTGGAACGACATCCGCGCCGCCGGTGGCGTGGTGGCGTTGGGCTCGGACTGGCCGATCGCGCCCTACGACCCCCGCTGGATCATGGCCGATGCCCGTTTGCGGCGCCGTTTCGACCGGCCGTCGGCCGTACCGATGCAGCCGGAGCAGGCGTTGACCGCGCTGCAGGTACTGGAGGGTTTCACGACACAGGCCGCGCTCGCCTCAGGCGAGCAGGGGCACCGGGGCCGCATCGCACCGGGCTTCGACGCCGATTTCACGGTGTTCAGTGGAGACCCGGTCGACTGCGCCCCGGAGGACCTACCTCACCTGCCGGTGGTAGGCACCGTGGTAGCCGGCACCCAGGTGGAGTGAACCCCGCCAAAACGGGCCGTCCACCGACAAGGTGAGTGCACGTGGACAGGGGCACACGGTGCGCCGGGGTGAAGGCGCACGGGAGCACACGGTGCGCCGGGGCACAGGGCGCACGGGAGCACACGGTGCGCCGGGGTACACGGTGCACGGGAGCACACAGTGCGCCCCCATCCGCCCCACAGAACACAGCCCCAACTCGACACCCAGCACCGGCGTCCGCCCTGCGTGTCGAGTTGGGGCACCCACCAGGCCGATCCCATTCCTGCGTGTCGAGTTGGGGCGCATTCCGCACCGAAAGTCGACACGCTGCGCCGGTCTCGCCCCCCGCGTGTCGAGTTGGGGCGCGCTCCGCACCCGAAATCGACACGCAGCGGCGGGCGCCCGTGGAGGGTGACGTGTTCGGGCTCGGTGTTGATCACCAACGAGGGGCAATCGTCATGCTAACCGTGTCGCGGAGTTCGCAAATCGGGCGAAAGGTAGCCCCGGGAGCGCATGCCCGACGCGACGGCAACGCAGCGTGACCGCCGGGCGGGTCATGGCCACGGCTATCGCGTATTCGTGGAGTTCTACGGGGGTTATAGCGACCGCGATCATCCAAGATCCGCGAGGCACCCCCACCGAGCCGGCACTGTCTGTGACAACGAAGCGCTGAAGGCTGCGGCGTGCTCACCCAGCCCGGCCTGGCTGCGCCGCATCAATCACAAAACGGGCACTGAACAGCCACGGAGCACAGCCAAGCGCAACCGGCGCTACGGCCCGATGTCGCACTCGGCCGTTTGGGGCCCCAAGCCTGACCCGGAGCCGAGCGCATCCGGCGCTACGGCCCGGGGTCGCACCCGGCCGCCTGGCATGCCGAGCCTGACCCGGAACCCAGCGTAAGCCGCGCTACGGCCAGGTCCTGCGCGAAGGCCCGTCGATCTTGAGGAGTTTGACGCGATCGGGCCGCACAAACTCGACAAGATCGAGCTGAGCAACGCGCCTGGCGAGTTCAGCGCGGGTCACATCACATGGCAAACAGCGCTCTAGATGTAAGGGCGCAAGCGGAACGGCAAGCTCTTGCCAACGCGCAGCGTCCCGACCGACCCACTGCCTCGGCGCAGCAGGCGGCCGCCGAAGCGGAGCCACTTCAGCGGCCGCCGAAGCGGAGCCACTTCACCGAACCGTCCGGACCGCGGACGAAAATGACGCGCTGGGTGGTGGGGGTGCCGTCCGGCAGATGCACGACCGCGTAATCCTTGCGGTAGAAGCCCAGCCGCATCGCCTCCACGCCGTCCCACCGGATAGCCAGGAACCCTGACGAAGCCGGGGCCTCCAGGACCAGGTGTCGACCGGTGCTGGGCCGGCCAGGCTGGTGACGCCGAAACCGCGCACGTACTCGCGGCCGCGGTACCAGAGGCCGAGGGCGACACCGGGTACGGAATACGCTGAATATCCGGTTTTTCGATAAACTGCGATTCCAGCGACTCACATTCACCCGGGCATTTGCCGAATAGAAAGGGTGTGATTCCGGAACAGATCGGCGACTGGGTGTTGCACGAACTGCCCCGCCTGAACCGAGCGATCCTGCAGCACGACGCCCCACCCGAGCTGCTGCACACCGAGGTCGGCGAGCACGTGCTGGACCACCTGCCGGAGGTCGCCCAGCTGACCCCGTTGCAGGCCCAGCAGCTCGTGGTGAACCTGGGTTTCATCGGCGCCTCGGTGGCCCGGCACTATCAGGAGCACGCGCCGGGCGGGCCGACCCACCCCGACGACGCGTTCGCCGAGCTGGTGGCGGGGCCGGAACGGATACCGTTCCGTGCGTACTTCGAGGCACTGGCGGCGCACACCGGCACCGGGCACTACGAGCGGGACAGCTTCGCCTCGCTGGTGCGGTGGAACGTCGGAACGGTCCAGGTACGCCTCGGCGAGGAGGTGCTGGCCGTCCTGCCCGGCGTTTTCGACGACGGCCGGATCCGCAGCTACACCGGCAGCCCCGGCGAGGAACGGTTCTTCCTGCTGGTCAAGCAGGGTGAAGTGGTGGAGATGGCGGTCAACAACCTGCTCTGCCCGTTCACCCGTGAGGAAGCCGGCCTGACCTGCGAGGACGCCCGCCTTTCGGTACGCCTCGCGACCGTTCTGCTCGACGCGCTGCGCCGCCTCATGGTCGACTTCGCGGCACTGCCGCCGGATCAGACCATGCCGGCCGAGCACTTCATGGACGTGTTCCGCCAGTTCGCCGCGCACTGGACCCTCGGCGACATCTCGCCGAGCGGCGCCCTCGACCCGGAGGCGCTGAAACGGGACTTCCTGCTCGGCCTCGCCGTGGACGACTACGACCAGCAGGCCCGCCGGCTCTTCCCGGCCCTGCTCACCGCCGAGCGCGAGGACCTCAGCCGGCTGATGGACATGCCGACGCTGCCGGCCCGGCTGCTCGACGCGGTGGGCACGGACGAGCAAGGCCTGCGCGAGCTCGACGACGCCGACCTGCGCCGCCTGGTGGCGCACCACCCGGCCCTGATCGACTGGTACCGGCTGCTCTCGATGCACGCCCGCGCGGCCGGCGCGCACCTGATGCTGAGCAAGAAGTTCCTGTTCAAGCCGCAGCGGTTACGCGACGAGGCCGGTCTCGGCGACAAGGAGCTGGTATCCAACCGGGCCGGGACGACCGGCATGACGGAGACGTTCTTGGAACGGCTCACCCGGGCCCGCCAGAACCACACGCTCGCCGCACTGCGGCCGGTGATTACCAGCGAAAACGCGGATGCCGGCCATCCGAAGGAGGTACGTTCCGGTCGCGTGGTGGTGGAGCTGGCCGGTTGAGCGGGGGCGAGGTGAAGCCAGGTACGACGTCACCGTTGGCGGAGATCGGTCGTGACCAGCTGATGGCGCTGATCGACCACACGTCCGCGGTGATCTACATGCGCGACGCCGACGGCCGATACCTGCTGGTCAACCGCGAGTACGAGCGCCTGTTCGGCCTGCGCCGCGAGGACATCGTGGGGCTCACCGACCACGACCTGTTCCCGCGCGACATCGCTGACGCGTTCCGGCAGAACGACCTGGAAGCGCTGGCCGGTGGCGTGCCGGTGCAGATGGAGGAGGAGGCGCCGGGCGAGGACGGCTCGCGCGCGTACATCACGGTGAAGTTCCCGCTGATCGATGCGGACGGGCACGCGTACGCGGTGGCCGGCATCTCCACCGATATCACCAAGCGCAGCCGGGCCGAGGCGGCGCTGCGGGACAGCGAGGAACGGTTCCGCCTGCTGGCCGAGCACGCCCAGGACATCATCTTCCGGTACCGGCTGGAACCCGAGCCGGGCATGGAGTACCTGAGCCGGGCCGTCGAGTCGATCACCGGCCGTCGCGCCGAGGAGTACTACGCCAACCCCCGGCTGATCCTGGACAGCGTGCTGCCCGACGACCTGGCGCTCTTCGAGCAGTCCTGGCGGGCGTTGCGGACCGGCACCATCACGTTCCGGTTGCGCCGCCCGGACTCGGAGATCGTCTACATCGAGCAGCGGGCCGGCCGGGTCACCGACGAGAACGGCCGGGTGGTCGCGGTCGAGGGCATCCTGCGCGACGTCAGCGAACGGATCGCCGCCGAGCAGGAGCGCAACGAGCTGGAGCAGCAGCTACGGCAGTCGGAACGGCTCGACTCGCTGGGTCAGCTGGCCGGCGGTATCGCGCACGACTTCAACAACATCCTCGCGGTGATCTCCGGGTACGCCGACATGCTCGCCGACGAGCTGGGCGAGGAGCATCCCGGGCACGCCGACGCGGCCGGGATCAAGCAGGCCGCGAACCGGGGCAGCGCGCTCACCCGGCAGCTGCTCATCTTCAGCCGATCCGAGCCGTCCCGCCCCGAGGTGCTCGATCTGAACGTGGTCGCCGCGGATACCCAGCGCCTGCTGGCCCGGACCCTCGGCGAGGACATCGAGTTCGTCACCGATCTGGCGTCCGGGCTGCCTCCGGTCGTGATGGACCGCAGCAAGCTGGAGCAGGTGATGATGAACGCGGTGCTGAACTCGCGCGCCGCGATGCCGGACGGCGGCCGGCTCACCGTCGCCACCAGCCTGGAGCAGACCGCCGGCGGCGAGCGCCAGGTGTGCCTCTCGATCACCGACACCGGCTGCGGGATGCCGCCGGAGGTTCTCGCGCGGGCGTTCGAGCCGTTCTTCACCACCCGGGGCCGGGGCAGCGGCACCGGGCTGGGGCTGGCCACGGCGTACGGGGTGGTGACCGACGCGGGCGGCACCATCAGCCTGGAGTCGGAGCAGGACCGGGGCACCACGCTGCGGGTTCGCCTGCCGGCGGGCGCGGAGGCGGCACCCGGGGTGAGCCCGGCCGCACCGGCGGCGCCGGCCCGTTCCGGCCACGGCCGCAAGGTCTTCGTGGTGGAGGACGAGGAGGCGGTCCGGGCCATCGTCTGCCGCCTGCTCGGCAAGGCCGGGTACGAGGTCGCGTCCGCCCCGCATCCGCAGGAGGCGCTGCGGATGTACCGCGAGGAGGGGCTCACGTTCGACATGCTGCTCAGCGACGTGATCATGCCGGGGATGTCGGGCACCCAGCTCGCCGCCGAGCTGCGCCAGGACCGGCCGGACCTGCCGGTGCTGTTCATGTCGGGTTACACGAGCGGCCCGGCGCCGGGCGGGCAGGCCATCCCGGAGAACGCCCCACTGATCCACAAGCCGTTCGACTCGCAGACACTGCTCAACGAGGTGCACAGCCTGCTGGCCCAACGCATCCATTGACATGAATTTTGTTGCAGTCGTACCGTGCGCGGGCCGGGAAGAAGGGAAAGCCCTTTCCCGCAGCTCAAGCGTCGGAGGTTGACCATGCGCAGACGTTCGTTCCTCGCCCTTCCCGCAGCCGCCGCAGTACTGCCCGCACCCCGGCGGACGAGACTGACGGTGGCCCTCGACGGCACCGGCGATCACACCAGCCTGCAGGCCGCGATCGACGCCGTCCCGGCCGGTGAGCCCGCCGTCATCGGCATTCGCCCCGGCACCTACCTCGGCCAGGTGATCATCCCAGCGGCCAAACCGCTGATCGAGCTGCGCGGGCTCGGCCGCTCACCGTCCGACGTGGTGATCGCCGACAACCGGGCCAACGGCACCCTGAAACCGGACGGCACACCGTGGGGCACCTCGGGCAGCGCCTCGGTCACCGTGGACGGCGCCGGGCTGCGCGTCACCGGCCTCACCTTCGCGAACCTCTTCGACGAGGCCGCCCACCCGGAGATCACCAACCGGCAGGCGGTCGCCGTGCTGACCCGCGCCGACAAGCTGGTGTTCGACCGGGTCCGGTTCCTCGGCAATCAGGACACCCTCTACGTCAACGGGGGACGGAACTACTTCCGGGACTGTTATGTCGAGGGCGACGTCGACTTCATCTTCGGCCGGGCCACCGCCGCCTTCGAGCGCTGCCACATCCATTCGCTGAACAGGGGCAGCACCCCGAACGGGTATGTGACCGCGCCCAGCACCCTGCGGACCAACCCGTACGGCCTGCTCTTCCACCGGTCCCGGTTCACCTCGGACGCACCCGACGGCACCGTCTTCCTGGGCCGGCCGTGGCATCCCAGCCAGGACCCGGAGGCGATCGGGCAGACGATCATCCGGGAGTCGTGGATCGGCGCGCACATCCCGGCGGCGCCGTGGACCGACTTCGGGGTGTGGCCGTGGGAGGAGGCCCGGTTCGCCGAGTACCGCAACGCAGGCCCGGGCGCGACGATCACCGCCGACCGGCCGCAGCTCACCGATGAGGAAGCGCGTACCTACACGGTGGACGCCGCCCTGCGCGGCGCCGACGGCTGGAACCCGTGCGGCTGAGCCAAGAAAAGCTGAGCCAGGAAAAGCTGAGCCGAGAAATCAGCTCGCGCGCGGCCGCATCACAGGGCCGAACAGCCGCTGCGCCTGCTCCGCGCGCAGCGCCACGAACAGCCCGGTAGCCGTCACCAGCACCTCGTCCGGCCGCTCGGCCGTCGCGATCGCTCCGACCGCTGTCACCCGCCGGCCCTCGACCTGCGAGACCTCGGCGGTCAGGCGCAAGGCCGTCATCAAAGGCACAGGCTTTCGGTACGCCGTATCGAGCTGAACCGTCATCCCCGGTTTACCCGACGACGTGACCGCGTGCCCGAGCATCTGGTCGAGCAGCATCGCGCTGACGCCTCCGTGCGCGTACATCGGCGGGCCCTCGTAGGCCAGGCCGAGCGTGCAGGTGCCGACCGCGACGCCGTTGCTGCTCTCGACGTGCACCGGCGGGGCGAGGGCACTGCCGCGGCCGATCACCGGGTTGTACATCCGCACGCCGCCGAGCAGGTCGTCGGCAGCGGCCACCTCGGTGCGCTCCCGGATCCGTTCGCCCAGTGGGCCGGCGGCCTGCCGGATCCGCTCGGCGGCCCGGCGCAGCTCCTCGGTGGGCGCCTCGGTGGCGGTGGCGTGCTCGATCAAGAGCCGCAGCGCGTCACCCAGATCGCTGATCGCCTCGCGCCGCTCCAGCAGCCGGTCGACGGATTGAAGCCTATCGGTCACGTTGTCTCCCCGGCGCCAGCAGCGGCACAACCGAACAGAATCAGGTTCTACCAACCATCCGGCCCGGAACACGTGTGCACCTAGTGAATCATCTCACACTGCTATAACCTGTTCTAGTTGTTGCAGCCCCATCAAGAGCCGGTAAAGGGTGGCGCCATGGAAGAGTTCGACGTCATCGTGGTGGGCGCCGGCGCGGCAGGCATGACGGCCGCCCTCACGACCGCCCGCAGTGGACTCAGCACCCTCGTCCTGGAGAAGGCCGCGGTCTTCGGCGGCTCCACGGCCCGGTCCGGCGCGGGCATCTGGGTGCCGAACAACGACGTCCTTCTCGCCGCCGGTGTGCCGGACACGTTCGCGAAAGCCGACACCTACATGGCGGCCGTGGTCGGCCCCGAGGTGCCGGTGGCCAAGCGTCAGGCGTTCCTCACCGCCGGCCCGCAGGCGATCGCCTTCATCCAGCGCTGGTCGCCACTGCGTTTCCGCTGGATGGAGGGTTACTCCGACTATTACCCGGAGCTGCCCGGCGGGATGCCGAACGGCCGCTCGATCGAGCCGGCGGCGCTGGACGCGAACATCCTGGGCGCGGAATACGCGAACTTGAACCCGTCCTATCTGCCCACGCCGCCCGGCACCGTCGTCTACGACGTCGACTACCGATGGCTGGCCCTGATCGCCCGCCATCCGCGGGGTGTCGCGGTCGCCACCGAGATCGTCTGGCGTTACCTGCAGCTCGCCGCGCAGGGCCAGAAACCGATCACCATGGGCCAGGCCCTCGCCGGTGGCCTGCGGGCCGGCCTGCTCGCCGCCGACGTGCCGGTCCGGCTGAACACCCCGCTGGCCGATCTCCACGTGGAGAACGGCCGGGTGGCCGGCGTGATCGCCCTGGTCGGCGGCAAGGAGACACTCATCCGGGCACGCAGAGGCGTGATGATCGGCAGTGGCGGCTTCGAGCACAACGAGCGGATGCGCAAGCAGTTCCAGGAGGAGCCGATCGGCACGGCCTGGACGGTCGGCGCCGCGGCGAACACCGGCGACGGGATCGAGGCGGGCGAGCGCGCCGGCGCCGGCCTCGCCCTGATGGACGACGCCTGGTGGGGCCCGATGATCCCGCTGCCCGAGGGGCCGTACTTCTGCCTCTCCGAGCGCACGCTGCCGGGCAACATCTTCGTGAACGGGTCCGGCAAGCGGTTCGTCAACGAGGCCGCGCCGTACAGCGACGTCGTCCACACGATGTACGCCGGTGACCACTTCCCGGCCTGGATGATCACCGACCAGGAGTACCGGAACCGCTACCTCTTCAAGGAGACCGCGCCGCTCCTGCCGTACCCGCAGGCTTGGTACGACAGCGGCGCCCTGGTCAAGGACTGGACGATCACCGGGCTGGCCGCCAAGATCGGCGTGCCGGCGGCCGCGCTGCGCGCCACCCTCGACCGGTTCAACACGCAGGCCCGGGCCGGCCGCGACCCCGACTTCCACCGGGGCGACAGCGCCTATGACGCGTACTTCGCCGATCCGACGAACCGGCCCAGCCCGTGCCTCGCGCCGGTCGGCCTGCCGCCCTTCTACGCCTTCAAGATCGTGCCAGGCGACCTCGGTACGAAAGGCGGCCTGACCACCGACGTCCGGTCCCGCGTCCTGCGCCCGGACGGCTCAGTGATCCCCGGGCTGTACGCCGCGGGGAACGCGTCGGCGGCCGTGATGGGTCACAGCTACGCCGGCGCCGGTTCCACCCTCGGTCCGGCGATGACCTTCGGGTTCCTGGCCGGAAAAGACCTGGCAGCAAGCTAGACAAACAGGAGGAACGTCATGCCCAAGGTCAGTGTGTCGACAGTGACGAAGGCAAGCCCGGAGCAGATCTGGGCCGTGCTGGTGGACCCGAGCCGCACCCCCGAGTGGAACGCCATGCACCAGGGCTTCACCGGCGACGTGCCGGCCACCCTGACCGAGGGCACGCAGTACAAGCAGAAGGTGAAGCTCATGGGCATGCCCGCGGACATGGCATGGAAAGTGGTCACCGCGGACGGGAAGACCCTCGAACAGGCCGGCGACGGCCCGATGGGTGTGAAGGCGAAGAACCGCTTCCAGCTGGAACCGGCCGAGGGCGGCACCCAGGTCACGTACGACATGGAGTTCCTCGGCCCGGCGCTCAACGGCCCGATGGCCGCCATGCTGGAGAAGCAGGCCGGGCCCGCCGCGAAGCAGGCCCTGGACAAGCTGACAGCACTAGTGGAGTAGTAAACGAGTGGCCAACTCGAGGTGATTGATGACGTCGTTCGCCGACGCCCGCCGGGTCACCCAGGCCACCAGGTTGGACAGCCACACGTCACCGATCACCCGGGCCTTGGCGCGGTCGTCCGCCGTCGGCTCGCCGTCGTGCATGGCCCGGGTGAACATGTCCTCCATGAGCCGCGCCACCGCGTTGACCTCGGCGCTCGCGGACGGGTCGGCGAACATGAAGGCCCGGGTCATCGCCTCGGCGAGCATCGGGTCGCGCTGCAGGGCGCCGGTCACCCGGGTGAGGACGTACAGCGTGCGGTCATAAGGCGTGTCGCCCGGGATCGGCTTGCGGTTCAGCTTGTCCTGGATCGCCTCAAGCTCCAGCGCGAGCGCGGAGACCAGCAGGTGGATCTTCGAGGGGAAGTAACGATAAAGCGTGCCGAGAGCAACCTCGGCCTTCTCCGCCACCGTGCGCATCTGCACGGCGTCGTAACCGCCCTTGGACGCCAGCGCGAGCGTGGCCTCCAGGATCCGGCGCCGCCGATCACGCTGCGCGGCCGAACCCTGCTCGACATCAGTGGTACTCGTTCTCGCTGTCGCCATCGTGCCCCTTCCGCAGTGAATCAAGCCTAGCAACGGCGCGTTGCGTACCTGTGTCACCCATCGGTGGCGCGCTCAAACTGAAACATGTTCTAATCCGGGTATGGATTTCCGGCCGGACGAGACACAGCAGGCGATCAGCCGGCTCGCCGCCGAGGTGGTCGCCGGATCGGACACTCCGGAGCGTCTCTGGAAAGACCTCGGCCACGCCGGTCTGCTCACTCTCGGTGCACCGGAGGACGCCGGCGGCGCCGGTCTCGGCATCTTCGAGATCACCCTCGTGCTCACCGAGATCGGCCGCCACGCGGCCACCACCCCCACCCTCCAGATCTCCGCCGGCTCGGTCACCCTCGTTCCCGACCATGGGGTACGCCTCAACGGCCCCTACCTTCGTGAACAGCACCCTTTCGCGATCGCTGCCGCGTGCGCCCTGGCCGACGGAGCGCTGGCCGGCGCTCTGGATCTGACCGCCGAGCACATCCGCACCCGGCACCAGTTCGGCAAGCCGCTCGCCACGTTCCAGGCCGTCGCTCAGCAGATCGCCGACGTCTACATCGCCAGCCGCACCCTGCACCTGGCCGTGCTCAACGCCTGCTGGCGGCTCGGTACCGGCCGGCCCGCCGAGGTGGACCTCGCGGTCGCCGCGCAGTGGCTCACCGCCGAGGCGCCGCCGGCCATCCGCACCTGCCATCACCTGCACGGCGGCCTCGGGCTGATGATCGATTACCCGCTGCACCGGCACACCACGATGATCCGGGACATGGTCCGGTTCCTCGGTGGCGCCGAGCAGACCCTGACGACGTTAGGGGAGCGTTGTGTTCCTCGACTTCACTGATTCCCAGCGGGAACTACGTGATGAGCTCCGGGCGTACCTGGGCAGGCTCTTGACCGTGGCGCAGCGCGCCGATCTTTCCCGGGAACGGCATGGACGCGCGCATCGGGAGCTGGTGGCGCGCCTGGGCCGCGACGGGTGGCTAGGGCTGGGCTTTCCGGTGGAGTACGGCGGGCGGGGGCTCGGGCCGGCCGAGCAGCAGATCTTCGTGAACGAGGCGGCGCGCGCGGACGTGCCGCTGCCCGCCGTCACGTTGCAGACCGTGGCGCCGACTCTGCTGGCGCACGGCACGCAGGCGCAGCGTGACCGGTTTCTGCCACCGATCCTCGCCGGGGAGCTGCACTTCGCGATCGGTTACACGGAGCCTGAGTCCGGGACTGATCTGGCGTCACTGAGCACCCGGGCGGCGCGGGACGGCTCGGGTTACCTGGTCAGCGGGACGAAGACGTTCACCACGGGCGCGCACGACGCCGATTTTCTCTGGCTGGCGTGCCGCACCGATCCGGACGCGCCCCGGCATCGCGGGCTGTCGATTCTGATCGTCGACACGTCCGATAGTGGTTATTCGTGGACACCGCTGATCACCTATGACGGCGCTCATCACGTCAACACGGTGCATTTGAGTGATGTGCGGGTGCCGGCGGACATGCTTGTCGGAGTCGAGAACGACGGGTGGCGGCTGATCACCGCGCAGCTCAATCATGAACGCGTGATGCTCGGTCCGGCCGGGCGATTGGGTGCGCTTTTTGATGCGGTACGCGATTGGGCGTACCGAACCGGAAGCGTGACCCACCCGGAGGTCCGCCGCGCGCTGAGCGTGAGTTTCGCGGCGCTGCGGGTGAACGAGCTTTTGAACGGTCAGATCGCCGGCGGTGAGCCGAATCCGGCTGACGCTTCGGCCACAAAGGTTTTCGCTTCGGAGCGGCTGTTGCGGCTCGGTAATGAGCTGGCCGAGGTGGTCGCCCGTTTCGGCGGTGATCCGGAGCTGCTGGAGTGGCTGGACCTGCAGAACAAGCGCAATCTCGTGCTGACGTTCGGCGGCGGCGTGAACGAGGTGCAACGGGAGATCATCGCCAGTGCGGGCCTGGGCCTGCCGCGAGTGCCGAGGTGAGTGCGGTGGATTCGGTGGTTTCGCGATTGCTCGCGGCGGGGGAAACGGAGCCGCGGCGCGGCCGGGATCCGGTGAATCTGCCGATGATCCGGAATTGGCTGGAGGCCATGGGTGATCGGCATCCGGGTTATGAATTGTTCGCGCCGCCCGCGATGATTCAGGTCTGGACCATGCGGGGTCTTTCGCCGGGTGCGCCGGATCCGTTGCAGGAGATGTCGGTCGCGCTTGACGAAGCCGGTTTTCCCAACGTGGTCGCTACCGATTCCGAGCAGGTTTATCACCGTTATCTGCGGGTCGGTGAAGAGGTTTCGGTGCGGAGCCGGCTGGAGTCGGTGACTGGTCCTAAACGGACATCGCTGGGGGAGGGGTGGTTCGTCACGACGGTGAGCACCTGGTTCTGTGACGACGAGCCGGTGGCGACGATGAGGTTCCGGATCCTGAAATATCGAGCGATGTCCGGTTCTTCCCCTGTCGCGGCGACGCCGTTGAAGCCGGTGATCACCGCGGACACCGCGTTCTTCTGGGATGGGATCACCGCTGGTGAGCTGCGGATTCAGCGCTGTGGGGAGTGCGGGGCGCTGCGGCACCCGCCCGGACCGGCCTGTCCGCGATGCGGCGCCCTGAAACAGGAGCACACGGTGGCCTCCGGTCTCGGCACGATCCACAGCTTCACGGTGCACCACCATCCGCCGATTCCGGGGCGCCGGGCGCCCTATGTCGTTGGGCTGATCGACCTGGCCGAGGGCGTGCGGATGGTCGGCGAGGTGCGTGGGCCGCGGCCGGTGAAGATCGGTGATCCGGTGCGGGTGTTCTTCGACGGCGGGCTGCCCGTCTGGCGCCCCGACCTGCCGATCGTGGAGCCCTGGACGCTCGAAGTCACGCCCACGATGATCATCAGTACCGCGTTGGCGACAAGGGATTTCCAGGACGTGCATCATGATCGGGACGCGGCTGCGCGGCGGGGCAATCCGGATATTTTCGTCAATATCCTGACCACAACCGGTCTGGTCCAGCGGTATGTCACCGATCATCGTCCGGATGCCGTCGTGCGGGGGATATCGATCCGGCTCGGAACGCCGTGTTATGCCGGCGACACGCTCACCTTCACCGGCACGGTGGTTTCCGGCGGTGAGATCGCGATCGTCGGCCGGACCGCACGCGGCGTCCATGTCACCGGCACGGTGGGGGTGGCGTCATGATCAGCCCGACCTGCGCGATCGCCGGGATCGGGGCCACCGAGTTCTCCAAGGACTCCGGCCGCAGCGAGCTCCGTCTCGCCGTCGAGGCGGTGCGTGCCGCGCTCGACGACGCCGGCCTGCGGCCGTCCGACGTCTCCGGCCTGGTCACGTTCGGCATGGACAACAACCCCGAGATCGCCGTCGCGCGCGAGCTGGGGATCGGCGAGTTGCGCTTCCTGAGCCGGATCGGGTACGGAGGCGGAGCCGCCTGCGCCGTGATCCAGCAAGCAGTCCTCGCGGTCGCGGCCGGCCTGGCCGACGTCGTGGTCTGCTATCGAGCCCTCAACGAACGGTCCGGCCGTCGTTTCGGCCGGGCGATCGCCTCCCCGGACCCGGACTCCGGCTGGCACCACCCGATGGGGCTGGCCACCCCGGCCGCGATGGTCGCCATGGTGGCCCAGCGGTACCTGCACGAGTACGGCGCCGTCCCCGACGACTTCGGCCGGGTCGCCGTGGCGATGCGCCGGCACGCGTCCACGAACCCGTACGCCTGGTTCCACGGCCGGCCGATCACACTCGACGAGCACCGGGCGTCCCGCTGGATCTCCGAACCGCTGCGGCTGCTGGACTGCTGCCAGGAGAGCGACGGCGCGGTGGCCCTGGTGGTGACGTCGCTTTCCCGGGCGCGTGATCTCCCGCAACCTCCCGCCGTGATCAGTGCCGCGGCGCAGGGCAGTGGCCCGGACCAGTTCGTGATGACCAGCTACTACCGGCCTCAGGTGGCGTCGCTGCCGGAGATGGGAGTGGTGGCGCGGCAACTCTGGGAGCAGTCAGCTCTGACACCGGCCGACGTGCGCACCGCGATCCTGTACGACCACTTCACTCCGTACGTTTTGATGCAGTTGGAAGAACTGGGGTTTTGTGGCCGTGGAGAAGCGCGGCATTTCGTCGCGGACGGCGGGATCGAGCTCGGCGGCCGGCTGCCGGTGAACCCGCACGGCGGCCAGCTCGGCGAGGCCTACATCCACGGCATGAACGGCATTGCCGAAGCGGTCCGGCAGGTACGCGGCACCGCCGTGAACCAGGTGCCCGGCGACGGCCCGGTGCTGGTCACGGCCGGTACCGGAGTGCCGACCAGCGGCCTGATCCTCGTCTAAATGATTGGTCGGGGGATCTTGCGTGAGCTAGGTTCGCGCGCATGCGACCACTCGATGAGAAGGAGATCAGAGATTCCTTCATCAACTGCAGCAAGGGTGAGGCCAGCCGGATCAAGCTGCCTGCCGCTTTCGCCTCGACTCCGTGGGACGACCTGGACTTCCTCAGCTGGACCGATCCGGGCGCGCCACAGCGGGCACTCCTGGTGATCCCGGGTTCCGGCTCGGACGGTCCTGGTTCTGGCGGCGCGTCCGGGCTGGTTCTTCGGCGACCGGAATCGGTCAAGGCGTCCGCGATGCGAGCCAGCATGTGCCAGATCTGCCTGACCGAGCACGGCGCCGGCGGGGTGGTGCTCTTCGTGGCGCCGCTGGCCGGCCCGTCCGGTCGGCGGGGCAACACGGTCGGCGTCTACATCTGCGCCGACCTGGGCTGTTCGCTGTACCTGCGGGGCAAGCGCCAGCCGAAGATGCGCCTGGTCCGCCGGGAGGAGACGCTCACCCTCGATGAGCGGATCGACCGGGCGATGAAGAACCTGACCGCGTTCACCGACCGGGTGGCGGCCGGCTGATGTCGATCCTGGTGGAGGTAGACCGTACAAGACTCGGCCCCGCTCAAGCGGGGCCGCCGATCAGCTTTCCTCTCATGATTACTGCTTCGGGTTTCCCGAGATGTTTCCGGGGATCGTCCTTGAAGACGACCGCATCTGCCGGAGCCCCGTCGACCAGCCCGCCCAGACCCAGGTAATCCCGGGCCGTCCAGGACGCCGCACCCAGTGCCTCGTGCGGGCTCACCCCCGCCGCGACCATCGCCCGGACCTCGTCGGAGATCCGCCCGTGCGGCCGTGAATCAGTGCCGGCCAGCACGGTGACCCCGGCTTCGACAGCGGCGGCGGTCAGCGCGCCGTGCACTTCGCCGGACGTCAGATACCACTGCCGTTTCTCGTCGGGCGGCCCGTCCTTCAAACGCGCGACTCCCGCGTTGATCAGGCTGAGCGTCGGCGTGAGTGCGGTCCCTTGAGCGGCCATCCGGTGCAGCAGCTCCGGGTCGAGCCCCATCCCGTGCTCCAGCGAATCCACTCCCGCCTCGACGGCGACCAGGCAACCGGCCGTATGCGTCGAGTGCACGGCAAGCCGCCCACCGGCCGCGTGCACCTGGGCGACCGCTTCCCGCAGCACGTCCACCGGCACGATCGGATCCCCGGGCCACCAGTCGATGACAATCTTCGCCCACCCGCTGCTTTCAGCTTGCGCCGCCGCGGTCCCGGGCAGATCGACGAGCTCGGCCCGCCGCCCCCACCCGTCAAAGAACTGCCCGTGCTGCGCGATCCAAGGCCCAGCGTGCACAGCCCGAGGCAGATCGTCGTCCCGCCCGAACCACTCGGGCGGCTCCCCGGCCAGCCCTGGCGCCCGCACCAGCGTCACCCCGGCCGCGACATGCGCCCGCAGATCCTCCCGCAGGACCTCGTGGTCGAGCGGATCCCCGGCCTTGACCGCCCCCGGATGGGTGTGCGCGTCAACCAGCCCCGGCAGCAGCCACCCTTCACCGACAAGCTCAGCGTTCCGAACCGGATCAGTGGTCCACCGCCCCCCATCGGCATAGAGATCGAGGGGTTCCCCGCTGGGCAGCCCCCACCCCCGTACCCGCACAACACCCACAACCCGATCCTGCCACCCCCACCCACCCCGAATTCACCCGGCGGAGGGCGTGCCGGCTCACGTCGGTGTGGCTGCAAGCTCTCTGGCTATCGCGATCAGCTGGTCCTCCTGGCCGCCCACCAGCCGCCGCTCGCCCGCCCTCACCAGGATCTCCGCGCCCGACACCCGATAACGCTCGGCCAACGAATACGCATGCAGCAGGAAGCTCGAATAAACCCCCGCATACCCCATGATCAAAGCCATCCGGTCCAGCCGGCACTCGTCCGGCATCACCGGACGCACGACCTCTTCCGCGGCGTCCACGATGGCGAAGAAATCCACGCCTGTCTCGATCCCGAGCTTGTCGCAGACCCCGACGAAAGCCTCGACCGGCGTGTTGCCCGCGCCCGCCCCGAAACGCCGGGTGCTGCCGTCGATCTGTTCGGCGCCAGCTCGGACCGCCAAGACCGAATTTGCCACGCCGAGCCCCAGGTTCTCGTGGCCGTGGAAACCCACCTGGGCGTCGCTCCCCACCGCGGAGACCAGCGCCGACACCCGGTCGCTGACCTGGTCGAGCACCAGCGCCCCCGCCGAGTCGACCACGTAGACGCACTGGCAGCCGGCATCCGCCATGATCCGAGCCTGCCGCGCCAGCGCGGAAGGCGTGACCGCATGGGACATCATCAGGAACCCGACTGTCTCCAGCCCCAGGTCCCGGGCCAGCCCGAAGTGCTGCACCGCGATGTCGGCCTCGGTGCAGTGGGTGGCGATCCGGCAGACCGTCGCGCCGTTCCCCGCGGCGGCCCGGATGTCGTCGATGACGCCGACCCCGGGAAGCATCAGAAACGCGATCTTCGCGCGCTGGGCGGTCGCCACCGCCACCTTGATCAGCTCCTGCTCGGGCGTGTGGCTCAGTCCGTAGGTGAACGACGACCCGCCCAGCCCGTCCCCGTGTGCCACCTCGATGACCGGGATCCCGGCCGCGTCCAGGGCGGACACGACGTCGCGTACCTCGCCGGCGGTGAACTGATGCCGTTTGGCGTGCGAGCCGTCCCGCAGCGTCGAGTCGGTGATCCTGATCGTCGGCCCGGCCACCCGGGCCGCCATCGAGGTCGTCATCGCGCCAGCTCCTCGGCCACCCGGACGGCGGCTGCGGTCATGATGTCCAAGTTTCCGGCATATTTCGGTAAATAGTCGCCGGAGCCTGATATCTCGACGAACACCGCGACCCGCAACACCGACCCGACCACATCGAACTGCGGCTCATCCAGCAATCGATACCCCGGCACAAAACGGGCGACGTCCGTTGCCATCTCCACAATCGACTTCACCACTACCGCCCGATCCACCGACGGCGGAACAGCGCAGAAAATGGTGTCCCGCATGACCAGCGGCGGCTCCGCCGGATTCAGCACGATGATCGCTTTGCCCCGAGCCGCGCCACCGATCGTTTCCAGTCCCCGGCTGGTGGTGCGGGTGAACTCGTCGATGTTCGCCCGGGTGCCCGGCCCCGCCGATTTCGAAGCGACGGTGGCGACGATCTCCGCATAGGAGACCGGTGCCACCCGGGAAACGGCGAAAACCATCGGAATGGTCGCCTGCCCGCCGCAGGTGATCAGATTCAGATTCGGCGCGTCCCGATGGTCACCGAGATTCACCGACGGCACCACGGCCGGACCCACCGCGGCGGGCGTCAGGTCGATCGCCCGGATGCCGGCGTCGGCATACAGCGAGGAATTGGCCCGATGTACGGTCGCCGAAGTCGCCTCGAACACGATGTCCGGCAACGGATCAAGGGAGACAATCCATTCTGCCCCGCCGGAACTCGTGTCGAGCCCCGATGCGGCAGCCCTCGCCAGCCCCGGACTCGACGGATCAATCCCCGCCATCCATCGCGGCGAGATCACCGGCGAACGCAGAAGTTTGTACATCAAATCGGTCCCGATATTTCCCGACCCGACGATGGCCGCCGTCAGCATGAGCCCTCCCCAGAAGAAAACGCCAGCCGCACCGAACCGAGCCCACTGAACTCCGCCCGGAACGAATCCCCGGGCCGCGCATCCACCGCCCGCGCACACGCCCCCGGCATGATCAGATGCCCGGCACGCAGCCGCACCCCGAACCCCGCGACAGTCCGCGCCAGCCACGCCACCGCCGTCACCGGATTTCCCAGAACGGCGTCGGACCGGCCCTCTGCCACCGGCTCATCCCCGCGATAGAGAACCGCGGCGATGCCGCGAGAATCAAGAGCCTTCGGGCGTACGCGCGAAGCCCCCACCACAAACCCAGCAGACGAAGCATTGTCGGCAATCGTGTCCCCCAGCGTGATCCGCCAGTCCTCGATCCGGCTGTCAATCAGCTCGATGGACGGCGCGAAAGCCTCAGTGGCGTCCAGCACGTCCTGTTCGGTGCAGTCCCGTCCGGGCAGATCCGCCCCGAGCAGAAACGCCACCTCGATCTCGACGCGGGGATAGCAGTAACGGCGAGCGTCCACCGGCGAATCCTCGCTGAGCCGCATGCCGTCAAGAAGATGACCATAATCGGGCTCGTCGACACCCATCATCTCCTGCATGGCCGCCGACGAGAGCCCGACCTTGTGCCCGACAACCCGATCCGGCCGCCGGCTGACATTAAGAAGTTGAACCCGATAAGCGTCAGCAGCCGTCAGCCCGGGCCATTCCCGAGTGAGAGGAGGAATGGGCGCCCGATCGCGCTCAGCTGTCCACAACCGGTCAGCGATCTCCCGGCATTCATCCTCAGTGAGCATCCGAACCCCCACGGACGAAGGTGCGAGCGAAAGCAGCGGCATGCCGCCCGGCCCGCCGCCCCGAGAACACACAGTCCGCAAGCGAGAGCCCACTGACGTAATTGCCGGAGCAGATCCCGACAGCGCTCCGGTCGGCGGCGAAAACACCGGGCACAGCCCCGGAGACAGCACCGCTCGACTCGTCCACGACCAGACCGCCGAGTGTCAGCATCGGCGCGGGCAGCCCCCGAGCCCCGATCGACACATCGATGAGCGAGAACGGAGCCACGAAAGACTCCACAGCGCCGGAAGCCGCCAGCCCCGCCGGATCCACCCCGGCCTTCCGCGCCACCGCGTCCAGTGAAGCCCCGCTGACCCGCCCGGGCCCCAGCATCCACCACGCCTGCCACCGCTGGAACCACAACGTCTGCCGCCAGACCTGCCGCCGCGCCGCAGCCAGCACCGCCGCGTCGATCAACAGCCACGCCCGCCCACCCGGCGCCCGCAGAACCGCATCCCCGATCGCCGCCCCGTACAGCGTCGGCTCACAGATCCGCCGCCCGTCACGATCCACCAGCAACCCACCGGTCAACGCCGACGGCGGCGTCAGAAACCGCCACACCGTGACCCGATCCAGATGCCGGACGCTCCCGCCCGCCGCGACACCGAGCCGAATCCCCGACCCGTCGTCTCCCGGCGTTCCCAGCCGCAACCCACGCCGATACAACGGTGCGTGCTCCCGCATCATCTCCCGGTGGAAGACGAATCCACCGGCCGCGATCACCACGGCCCGCGCCTCGATCGCCGATGACGTCGCATAGCGTTCCTCGATCCGGCTGACCTGCCGATGCAGCGCCCGCCCGAGCGCCGGCAGATACAGCCCCGGCTTCACCGACAGCCGATGCAGCACCCGGTGCGCGAGCTTCGGCCACCCACGCAGCGTGCGGCACTCCAGGCCGTCCGGTGTCAGCCGAACCGCGCGCGCCGGGCTGCGTACCTCGGCGCCCGCTGCGCGGGCCGCCTCGGCCAGGCTCCGGTGCAGCGCATGCCCGGAGGTGCCCCTCGCCCTTGTCCGATGACCCCTGGGTACGCCCGGACGCTCGTTCCCCGACACGTAAAGGTAATGCCGATTCGTGGGATACGACGTCTTGTCCGGACAGAGCCGCGAATCGAACGGCACACCGTGGTTGCCCAGCCAGTCCAGCATCGACGAACTCTGCTCGCAGAACCGTCGCAACGTCTCCGGCGAGACGGCGTCGCGTGTTTCGGTGCGCAGGTACGCGTACATCTGCTCGGGGTTGTCGGTGACGCCCGCGTCCCGCTGACAGTGAGTGCCGCCGCCCGCGTAAACCACGCCGCCGGAGATGGCGGTGGCGCCTCCGGCGCCGAATCGGTCGATCACGAGCACGCGCGCGCCGGCTTCGGCGGCCTCGATCGCGGCGCATGCTCCGGCCGCGCCGAAGCCCACCACCACGACGTCGTACACGACTCTGTTCTGCAACAGGTATCAGTCTCTTCCGCTCGTCCGGATAGCGCCTCGGAGCCTGATAACTATAACCTGTTCTAGTGAGAGAATTCGATGTCGTCGTGGTCGGTAGCGGCGCGGCCGGGATGACCGCGGCGCTCACCGCGGCCCGCAACGGACTGACCGCGATCGTGGTGGAGAAGGCGCCGGTCTTCGGCGGTTCGACGGCCCGTTCCGGCGGCGGCCTGTGGCTGCCCGGCAACGAAATCCTGAGAGACACCGGCGGGGATGCCGCCACCTATCTCGCGCACATCGCCGGCCCGGACGTTCCGGTCGCCCGGCAGAAGGCGTTTCTCGCGCACGGCCCCGACATGTTGGCGCTGGTCCGCGCGCACACGCCGCTCGATTTCGCCTGGGTGCCGGGTTACCCGGACTATCACCCGGAGGCACCGGGCGGCCTGGCGCGTGGGCGTACCGTCGAACCTCGCCCGCTGGACGCCCGCGCGGCCGGACCGGATCTGAAAGATCTCGCACCGCCCTACCTCGCGGCGCCGAGCGGGATGGCCGTGACCGCTGTTGATTACCGCTGGCTCTCGCTGGGCCTGCGACATCCCCGAGCGGTCTCCACCGCGACCCGGCTCGCCGCGGTCACCGCGGCCGACCGATTCCGGCGCCGCCGCAAGCTCACCATGGGCCAGGCCCTCGCCGCCGGCTTGCGGGCCGGCTTGCGCGCCGCCGGCGTCGAGGTCCTTCTCGGTACGCCGATGAGCGACCTGATCGTCGACGATGATCGGGTCACCGGGGTTCGCTGCGGCGACGAGGAGTTGTTTGCCCGGCGCGGCGTGCTCCTGGCCAGCGGCGGGTTCGACCACAACGAGCGGATGCGCCGCCAGTTCCAGAACATCGGCACCGAGTGGACGGTCGGCGCCCCGGGCAACACCGGCGACGGCATCGAAGCGGGCCGGCGGCTCGGTGCCGCGCTCGACCTGATGGACGAGGCCTGGTGGGGGCCGTCGATCCCGCTGACCAGCGGGCCGTACTTCTGCCTGGCCGAACGCAACCTGCCCGGCAGCCTGATCGTCGACGGCACCGGCAGCCGCTTCGTCAACGAGTCCGCGCCGTACGTCGACGCGGTCCACACGATGCTGGGCCCGCCCTCGCACCTGCCGTCGTGGCTGATAACCGACCAGAGTTACCGCGACCGCTACGTCTTCGCCGGCCGCGCCCCGCGCACCCAGCTGCCCCGCCGCTGGTTCGAGGCCGGCATCGCCCACCGGGCCGGCACGGTCGAGGAGCTGGCCGCGGCCATCCGGGTTCCTCCGGCGGCGCTGCGGTCGGCGATCGCCCGTTTCAACGGTTTCGCCCTGGCCGGTCGCGACGACGATTTCGGCCGAGGCGAGTCGGCGTACGACCGCTATTACGGCGACCCCCGCCAACGTCCGAACCCGTGCCTGGGCGCCCTGCGAAAGCCACCGTTCTACGCGTTCTCCCTGGTACCCGGCGACCTGGGCACGAAGGGCGGCCTGCGCACCGACGAACGCGCCCGCGTCCTCAAGGCCGACGGCGCCCCGATCGCCGGCCTCTACGCCGCCGGCAACGCTTCCGCCACCGTGATGGGCAGGGGCTATGCGGGCGCCGGCGCCACCCTCGGTCCGGCCATGACATTCGGCTACATCGCGGCACAGGACATGTCGGCCCAGGACATGTCGGCTCAGAAATAGGTGATCGAGATGGAGGGGGTCTTCGGGATGGCCTGGCACGCCAGGATGTAGCCGTCTTCGAAGTCCTCCTCCTCGAGGATCTCGTTGTTCAACAGGTCGACCTCGCCGTCGGTCATGCGCACCGCGCACGCGCCGCACTGTCCCTGCCGGCAGGAGAACGGCGGATTCAGCCCGGCGTCGATGATCACGTCGAGCAGTCGTTTCCCGGCCGGCCACGGAATCGTGTGGGTCTGCCCGTCGATGGAGACCTCGACCGCCGAATCGAGGTCGCCGACCGGCTCGATCTCGAAGCGCTCGATTCTGATCCGCTCCGCGGGGACGCCGGCCAGCTGCAACGCCTTCTCCGCGACCGCGACGAACGGTTCCGGCCCACAGACAAAGGCCTCACGACTTCGGTACGGAATGAGCAACGGCGCGAGTCCGTCCGCAGTGGGCAGCCCCTGTGTGCGATCGAGCCAGTGCGTCACCGGGAGAAGCCCGTTCAGCTCGTCCCGAAAGATGACCGATTCGGCGTCGCGGTTCGCGTACAGAAGAAAGGCCTGGCCGCGCAGGGCCTTGATGATTCCCATGATCGGCGTGATGCCGGAGCCGCCGGCGAGCAGCAGCAGATCGTCGTCGAGCGTCGACGGGGTGAACGTCCCGGCTGGTGCCGAGCACTCGATCCGGTCACCGGCGCGGACGTGATCACAGATCCAGTTGGAGACGGCCCCGCCGCGGACCCGTTTGACGGTGATTGTCGGCAGGGACGATTCAAAAGGCGAACTGGACAGCGAATAGCAACGCGCACCCACCGGCGTCCGCACCGTCACATATTGCCCCGGCTGATAGGAGAACGACGCGTCAAGAACCAGCGAGCACGCCTCCGCGGTCTCCGGAATCACCGAAGCAACCGTAATTTCCGAGAAGTCAGGCAACTAGCTCACCTCCAAACGCCCCTCGCGAACGGCCCGGTTGATGCTCTCCCGCAGATCGGGGCAGGTGGGAACCAGCGCCATCGGCCGCCCACCGGCAGCGTCAAGAAGCCGCGCACACCCACCGGCGGGCCATTGCACGCTCGTCTGCACGGCACTGCGCTTACCCGCCAGAACCGAAGCGCCGCATCGGTCGCAGGCGACTTTGTCGAGGCCGCCCGCCAGATAGGACTCCCGTTCGGAGAGCGAACTCATGAGGCCTGCGCGGCCTGATTGGCGGCGACCTCGGCCTCCCAGGTCTCCACAGCGCGAGTGGTGTCCACCTCGAACTCGTAACGCGCCGTCATGTCGTCGGTGACCTCGGCGACGTCCACATAGAACTGCTCGTACCACCGGCGTAGCTGATAGACCGGCCCGTCCTCGGCGCAGAGCAGTGGATTGTCGATGCGCGATTTGTTCTGCCAGATCTCCACGTCCTGCAGGAAACCGACGCCGACGCCTTTGGCGAACTTGGCGGCGGCCCGGGAAGCCTGCTCGGTGGTGAGCCCCGGCAGCTGTTTCACGATCACGCCCCACTGCAGGACGAACGAGGTCGGCGAGACCGGATAATGGCAGTTGATCAGGACCGACTCGACCTCGATGCCGTGCCAGGTGTTGTACAGGTAATCGATCATGTAGGACGGCCCGTAATATGCCGCCTCGGACCGCAGCGTGGTGTCCCCGGACTGGCTGGCCGTGATCGGCACGTCCGGCCGTGGCCGCGTATTCAGGAACTGCGCCGCCACGTGGCCCTCCAGCACGTTCTTGAAGAACGTCGGGAACGCGAAGTGGATGTAGAAGAAGTGCGCCATGTCGACCACGTTGTCGATGACCTCGCGGCAGTTCGCCCCGTCGATGCGCACCGAGTCCCAGGTCCAGGAGCTCCACTCGTCGGAAAACGCACCGTCGATCCGGGGTATCGCCACCTCCGGCGGCGGTGAACCACCCTGCGGATCGTTCCAGACGAAGAGCTGACGGTTCTCCTCGCAGGTGATCCAGGACCGGGTACGCGCGCGCAGCGGCACGCGATGTGCGTACGGAACAGCCTCGCAACGACCGTCGCCGCGCCACCGCCAGTCATGGAATGGGCAGGCGATGGTGT
This sequence comes from Actinoplanes lutulentus, assembly GCF_003259845.1. Taxonomy (GTDB): domain Bacteria; phylum Actinomycetota; class Actinomycetes; order Mycobacteriales; family Micromonosporaceae; genus Actinoplanes; species Actinoplanes lutulentus. The sequence continues at coordinate 681,303 of NZ_QLMJ01000001.1, read as the reverse complement.
CGCCTTTGATCGTCCCCATGGTGAGGTCGCCGCCCATGTGCCGGCAGTAACCGTCGAGCACGTGCAGCTCGCCGCTGGAGTCGGCGAAGACCACGAGTTTCGTGCCGAACGCCGAGATCGCGTGCGGCTGCCCGTCGCGGAACGAGTCCGCCAGCCCCAGGCAGTGCCAGCCGCGGGCGAACCTGGCCGGAGCGGTTCCCGTGTCGATAAGGCGAGGTTGCATGGCATCGACCTCCGGAGGATCTGGTCGGTCAGGTAGAACGTGTTCTACTATAGGCGCCACGCCGAAAGAGAGCCAAACACCTGGAGTGATCTCATGGAAGCGGTCCTCAGCGCAGTGCGGGAACTGTTACCGGTTCTTCGCGAGCGAGCCCAGGACACCGAGGACCGTCGAGCCCTCGATCCCGAAATGGTGAAGTCCCTCGCCGAGACCGGCTTCTTCCGTCTCCTGCAACCGTCCCGTTTCGACGGCTTCGAAGCGCACCCGCTCACCTTCCTCACCGGCGTCCGGGACATCGCCTCGGCCTGCGGCTCCACCGGCTGGGTCGCCTCGGTGATCGGCGTGCACAACTGGCAGCTCGGCCTCTTCCCGGACCGCGCCCAGCAGGACGTCTGGGCGCAGGACCCGAGCACCCGGCTATCGTCCTCCTACGCGCCGACCGGCAGGATCACCGCGGTCGACGGCGGTTACCGGGTGACCGGCCGCTGGAGCTTCTCGTCCGGTTGTGATCACGCCACCTGGGTGCTGCTCGGCGGCATCGTCCCGCCCGGCGACGACGGCACACCCGCTGACTTCAAGACGTTCCTGCTGCCCCTCGGCGACTACCGGATCGAGGACGTCTGGAACACCGTCGGCCTGCGCGGCACCGGGAGCAACGACATCGTGGTCGAGGACGCGTTCGTCCCGGCGTACCGATCGCTGAGCTTCAACGACACGTCGCGTCTGCGCTGCCCGGGCCAGGAGCAGAACCCCGGTCCGCTCTACCGGATCCCGTACGCGTCGATCTTCTCCTACGCGATCACCACCCCGCTGATCGGCATGGCCACCGGTGCCTACCGCGCGCACGTCGACTACACCCGCGAGCGCGTCCGGGCCGCCTATGCCGGCGTCCGTGCCGCCGAGGATCCACACTCCCAGGTCCGGGTCGCCGAGGCGGCGAGCGACGTCGACGCCGCATGGTTGGCTCTGCGAGCCAACATGACCGAGCTGATGGATCTGGTCACCGCGGGCGAGAAGCTTCCGATGCCGTTGCGCTTGCGCATCAGGCGCGATCAGGTACGCGGCACCGAACTCTCCATCCGAGCCGTCGACCGCCTCTTCGAGAACTCCGGCGGCCGGGCGCTCGCGGTCGGCACCCCGATCCAGCGGTTCTGGCGCGACGCGCACGCCGGCCGGGTCCATGCCATCAACGACCCGGAGCGCGCACTGTCCATGTTCGGTCGCGGCGAGTTCGGTCTGCCGCTCAACGACGCGATGGTGTGACGTGACGCTGGCCTTTTCCCGCGACGGCGCGGGCTCACCGGTGGTCCTTCTCCACGGAGGCGGTCCCGGTGCGTCTGCCAAGAGCAACTTCGAGCGTACGATTCCCGCGCTCGCCCCGCATTTCGATGTGCTCGCCGTTGACCAGCCCGGATACGGCGGCTCTCTCGGTGACCCGATCACCGGGCAGTACTTCACGTTCGCCGCGCACCGCCTCGCCGAACTGCTGGACAAGCTCGGCATCGACCGGGTCGACCTGATCGGCAACTCGCTCGGTGGCGGCACAGCCGTACGATTCGCCCTGGATTTTCCGGAGCGCGCCCGTCGTCTGCTGCTGATGGGTCCCGGGGGTCTGAGCCTCAACGTGTTCTCCGCCGATCCCACCGAAGGCGTGAAACGCCTGGGCGCTTTCGGTCGTGATCCGAGCCGGGAGAAGCTCGCGGCGTTCCTGCGCACCCTCGTTTTCGACCCGTCGCTGATCACGTCCGCGCTGATCGACGAGCGTTTCGAGGCGGCCTCCACACCGGCCGCGCTGCGGGCCCTGGGCGAGATGGGCGCGTCCTTCGCCCGTTTCCACGAGGAAGGTCTGCTCTGGCGCGACGCCCACCGGATACAGCACGAGACGCTGCTGGTCTGGGGCCGGGAGGACCGGGTCAATCCACTCGACGGCGCGCTGGTCGCGCTGAAACTGCTGCGTAACGCCCGGCTGCACGTCTTCGGTGGCTGCGGGCACTGGGCGCATCTGGAGAAATTCGACGAGTTCAACCGCCTGGCCATCGATTTCCTCACCAAGGAGGACTCGTGAGTCTGATCCGTTCTCTCGGCTACCTGCGAGTCGAGTCCACCGACCTGCCCGCCTGGCAGGAGTTCGGCACCAAGATTCTCGGGATGTCCCCGGGGCGTGGCCCGTCCGAAAAGTCGCTCTATCTGCGGATGGATTCCCTGCCGGCCCGGATCGTGGTGACGCCGGGTTCCCGGGACCGGCTGGTCGCCACCGGGTGGGAGGTGGCGGATTTCTCGGCACTGGCCCGCCTGCGTGACGTCCTGGAAAGCGCCGGGGTCGCCGTGAAGCCGGTCGACGATCTCGGCGATCGCAGGGTGGCCGAGGCGTTCGCCGTCGACGACCCGTCCGGTAACCGACTGGAGTTCTTCTGCGGCGCGGCCCTGGACACCCGGCCGTTCGCATCGCCGTACGGCACGACGTTCGTCACCGGCGAGCAGGGGATGGGCCACGCCGTCCTGCCGGCCACCGACGACGCGGCCTCGCTGCGCTTCTACACCGAGGTCCTCGGCTTCCGGCTGCGCGACTCGATGCGGCTGCACCCCGAGATGATCGGCCTGCCGCCGTCGGACACACCGCTCTGGATGCGTTTCCTCGGCTGCGGACCGCGCCACCACAGCATCGCCTTCGCACCGATCCCGGCGCCGACCGGCATGGTCCACCTGATGATGGAGACCGCGTCGATCGACGACGTGGGCCGCGCCATCGACCGCTGCGGCCGCCACAAAGCCCCGATGATCTCCACCTTGGGCCGGCACGCCAACGACGAGATGATCTCGTTCTACGTGCGTACGCCGAGCGGTTTCGACATCGAGTACGGGTACGGCGGCCTGACCGTCGACGACCCGACCTGGGTGGCCCGCGAGACGACCTCGCACAGCGTGTGGGGCCACCGCTTCTTCGGCGGCGGCGGGCATTGACCCTCTCCGTGTCCGTCGAGCCGGGCCGTTTCCGCCGCGTGTTCGGCCACTTCTGCACCGGCGTGACGGTGATGACCACGACCGACGACGAGGGCCCGGCGGGTTTTGCCTGCCAGGCCTTCGCCCCGCTGTCGCTGGACCCACCGCTGGTCCTCTTCTGCGTACGCTCCGCCTCGCAGACCGGCAGCCGCATCCTGACAGCGGGCTTCTTCGCGGTGAACGTCCTGGCCGACGACCAGCGCGACCTCTCCCGCCTCTTCGGCAGCCCGGGAGCTGACCGCTTCGCGCCGGGTTCCTGGACACCGTCCCCATCTGGCGCCCCGATCCTGAAAGACGCCCTGACCTGGGCCGACTGCCGGATCGAAGCGGTCCACCCGGGCGGTGACCACGTCATAGTGGTGGGCCGGGTGACGGCGCTGGGCCAGTGCCGAGACACGGCCCCGCTGGTGTTCCACCGAGGCCGCTACACGGCGACGATGGCGATCTCCCCCCACGAACCCCCCGAGGTGGTCGACACCCTCCTCTCCTGGCCCCGCCACAACGACTGGATTTAGTCTTGTCCGATGCCGACCAGTCTCGAGCCCGATCCGGAATTCGGGTGGCATCGACCACCGCCGGAGGGCTATTTCGCGGAAGACCTGGACCGCATTCCGGGACTCCCGGCACACGCCGAATTGATCGACGGAAGCCTGGTCCTGCGGAGCATCCAGAGCGCCTTTCATTCGAGGGCTGTCTCGCTGCTGGAATCCGGGCTCGACGTCGCCGCGCCCTGGGAGAGATTCCGGGTAAGTCGAGAAATGTCGGTCGTGCTAGGTCGGCGACAAAGGCCCACACCGGACCTGGTGGTCGTGCATGCGGCAGCCGAAATCAATGCGGAAGCCACCTGGTACCCGGCCGACGCCGTTCTGCTGGCGGTCGAGGTGGTGTCGCCTGATTCCGAAGAGCGTGATCGTGAACGTAAGCCGCAGCTGTATGCAAAGGCTGGCATCAAATACTTCTGGCGAGTCGAGAATGCTGATGGTCGAATGGTGATCTACGCATACGAGCTTGACCCAGCCGCGGTCCAGTACGTGCCCGTGGGGATCTTTCACGATCGAGTTAATGTGGCCTATCCGTACGACATCGATATCGACCTCACCGAGATCGACAGGATGTAAGGCTCACGACAGCAGGGTGTCGGCCACTCGGGTGAGGTGGTGTTCGGGGGAGCCGAACAGCTGCGCCGCGTCCCACGCCCGCCGCAGATAGAGGTGGGCGTCGTGCTCCCACGTGATCGCGATCCCGCCGTGCACCTGGACCATCTCGGCGGCGACCTCGCGCAACGTCTCCGAACACCACACCTTTGCCACCGCGGCCAGATGGCCGGCCTCCGGCGCGCCTGCCACCAGGGCTTCGGCTGCGGTCCAGCACGCGGATCGGGCGGTTTCGACGCGTACGTACCCCTCGGCCATCCGATGCTGCAGGACCTGGAACGCTCCGATCGGACGGCCGAACTGGACCCGGCTCTTGGCGTATTCGACGGTCAGTTCCAGCGCTCGTGAGGCGGCACCGACCTGCTCGGCGGCGAGCGCCACGCAGGCGACGTCCCGAAGCCAGTCCACGGAGATCGGCCCGAGACGCTCGGCGCGCTTTTCCGGCATTTCCGAGATGTCGGCGGCGAACGAAACCGCACTGAGCTGCCGCGTCAGATCCAGCCCCGGCAAACCCCGTCGGGACTCGGGGCCGGCGGAATACAGCGACCCCTCGGAGACCACGACCAAGTCCGTGAAGCCGTCGATCACCGTGCCGTCCCAGCTCACGCCGATGACCCGCTCGCCGGCACACACCGATGGCAGCAGCCGCGCGCACGCCTCCGCATTGCCCGAGGCCAGCAGCGCCTGCGTACCCAGCAACCCCCCGAGCATCGGCGCCGGCGTCAGCGTCCGGCCCAGCTCCTCCAGCACGACGAGCGCTTCGAGCAGACTCGCGCCGGATCCGCCGTACTCCTCGGGAACGGTCAGGCCGGCCACCCCGATCTCCTTGCCGAGCCGTTGCCACAGCCCGGCGTCGTAACCGGACCGTGCCGAAGCCCCGGACAGCATTCCGCGGACCGCCGCACGCAACGCGTCGTGTTCCTCGCTCATCGTCCCCTCGCCAGCTCGGTCATCACGCGGGCCCGGTGTTGTGCGGGCGTACCCCAGCTCAGCGCCAGCACCCGCGCCTTCGTCAGCCATCGATCGAGCCCGTGCTCCCGCGTGTACCCGATGGCCCCGTGAACCTGCAGCGCCGCCCGAGCCGCCCGCTGCGCCGCCTCCCCGCAGGCAACCTTCGCCGCCGACACATCCCGACCGCCACTCCCGCCGGAAAGCCCGCCACTCCCGCCGGAGAGCCCGCCACTCCCGCCGGAAAGCCCGGCGCTCCCGCCGGAGAGCCCGGATTCCAGCGCGGCCGCCGCGGCGTACAACAGCGGCCGCGCGAACTCCAACCCCACCGCCACATCCGCCAGCCGATGCTGGACAGCCTGGAACCGCCCGATCGGCCCGCCGAACTGCTCCCGCGTCCGCGCGTACCGCACCGAAGCCTCCAGCAGCGCCCTCCCCAGCCCCAGCAGCTGCGCCGCACACACGAGCGCCCCGAGATTCAGCGCGCGCTCGACGACGGGGACGAGCGCCGGGCCTTCGGCCACGACGCTGCCGGGTGAGATCTCAGCGATTCGGCGCGTGCTGTCCATCGATGGGTACGCGTAACCGCCCCGCCCCAGCCGAACCACGTCTCTGTCCACAAGAAGCACCAGCCCAGCCGAGTCCCCATCCGCGGCGAACGGCAACCACGGCGGCGCTGCAAGGCTGGCGACCAGCCGGCCGGCGGCGAGTTCCGGCAGCCACTTCGCGGCCCCCTGCTCATCGCCGCACCCCGCGAGCAGCACCGGAACAGCGGCAATCGACTCGGCGACCGGCCCCGCAACGGCGTGATGCCCCAGCTCCTCAGCCGCCACCACAAGATCAGCAGCCGAAGCCCCGGCCCCACCGAACCGTTCCGGCACGGCAAGCCCGGTCACGCCGGCGGCAGCAAGCACACCCCACCCCGGCGACGGCGTTGCGGCGAGCGCGTCGTGCAGCGCCCCCGCGAACGCGGCCTGTTCCGCCGAGGGTGCGAGCCTCATCGCGTACCCATGTCCCGGGGAAGAGCGAGCACCCGCTGAGCGAGGATGTCGCGCTGGATCTCGTTGGTCCCGGCATAGATCGAGCCCGCCAGGGCGAAGAGATATCCGGCCGTCCAGTCCGGGTCGATCTCGGCGTGCGCACCGAGCACGTCAAGCGCGGTCTCGTGCAGCGCGATGTCCGTTTCCGACCAGAAGAGCTTCGTCGCGCTGGGCGGAATCGGCCGATCGAGAGAGAGATAGGCGCCCATCCGATAGGCCCGCGCCGCGATCCACGAGTCAACAACCCGATCCCGCAACGCACCGCCGGAAACCTCCGAAGAATCGGAGGCCGACAGCCACAGCGCCACCAACCGCTCCGCCGCCGCCGTGAAGCGACCCGGACCACGCAGCGTGAGCCCCCGCTCGTGACCAGCAGTGCTCATCGCCACCCGCCAGCCGTCCCCGGGCTCCCCGATCACGTCCGAGTCCGGCACGAACACGTCGTCCAGGAAGATCTCCGCGAACCCGTGCGACCCGTCAAGCTGCTGGATCGGCCGAACCGTGACACCCGGCGCCCGCAGGTCGAACATCAGATAGCTGAGCCCACGATGCCGCGCGGCCTCCGGCGAACTCCGGAACAGCCCGAACGCCCGGTCGGCGATCACCGCCCGTGAACTCCACGTCTTCTGACCGCTGAGCAGCCAGCCACCATCGGTACGAGCGGCCCGCGATCGAATCGAGGCGAGATCACTGCCGGCGTCCGGTTCGGACCAGGCCTGCGCCCAGACCGTGCCGGCCCGGGCCATCGGCGGCAGGATCCGCGCGCACTGTTCCGTGGTGCCGTGCGCGAGCAGGGTCGGCGCCAGCAGGAACAGGCCGTTCTGTCCGATCCTGATCGGCGCGCCCGCCGCGTGGTACTCCTCATCGAACAGCAGTGTGTGCAGTGGCGGAGCATCCCGGCCGCCCCACGAGGAGGGCCACGCCACCGCCGCGAGCCCGGCGTCGAAGAGCTGCCGTTCCCAGGCGCGATGCGCGGCGTCGCCCTCCGGGGTGTCCACACCGGGCAGCGGCTCGGACGGCACGTGCGCGGCCAGCCAGTCACGGACCTCCGCGACGAAGGCCGCCGCGGGCGGATCCAGATCGAGATTCATCGGGCGGCCTTCTTCATGGCGGCCGCGTCCATCCCGCCGAGGGAGTCCGCGCTGGTCTCGGCGTTGTGCGCGTGCGCGACGTGATGCAGGCCGAACACCGAGTCCATGCCGGCGCGCAGACCCATCTGGTCCTCGCAGAGGTTGACGGCCCGTTTCGCGAGCGCCAGCCCGAACGGCGGCATCGTCGCGATCCGCCCGGCCAGCGCGAACGTCTCCTCGTCGAGGCGCTCCCGCGGCACGACCCGGTTGACCATGCCCACCTCGTAGGCGCGCTGCGCGGAGAACCGATCCCCGGTGAAGAGCATCTCGCGGGCGAACCGCGGCCCGACCACCCACGGATGCGCGAAGTACTCCACGCCGGGAATGCCCATCCGCAGCACCGGATCGGCGAAGAACGCGTCCTCGGCCGCCACGATCAGGTCGCAGACCCAGGCCAGCATGAGCCCACCGGCCACGCAGGCGCCCTGCACCATCGCGATCGACGGTTTCGGAATCTCCCGCCAGCGCCGGCACATGCCCAGGTAGACCTCCAGCTCGCGGGCCATCCGCCGATCCGCGCCGGCCTTGTCGGTGTGGTCCCACCACTGCGCGGCCCGCCGGGGGAAGGACTCGTCGGCGTCGCGTTCCGGCGTGCCGATGTCGTGTCCGGCGGAGAAGTGCTCACCTGCGCCGGCCAGCACGATCACCGCGACGCCCGGGTCGTCGACGGCCCGGGTGAACGCGTCGTCGAGCGCGTAGGTCATCGCCGAGTTCTGCGCGTTGCGATACCGAGGCCGGTTCAGAGTGATCAGCGCGGCCCGGTCCCGTACTTCATAGAGAACGGTCATGACTCACTCCGCAACAGGTACTTGAGCACCTTGCCGGAGGCGTTGTGCGGCAACGACTCCCGCACCTCCACCCGCCGCGGCACCTTGAACCCCGCGAGCCGCCCCCGGCAGAAACCGATCACTTCCCCAGGATCAAGATCAACCCCATTCCTGGGTACGACGAAAGCGCGCCCCACCTCACCGAGCCGCTCGTCGGCCACTCCGACCACGGCGGCCTCAGCAATCCCGGGCATCGCGGCGAGCGCCCGCTCGACCTCGGCCGGATAGACGTTGAACCCGCCGCAGATGTACATGTCCTTGAGCCGGTCCGTGATCGTCAGATATCCGCGCTCGTCCAGCGACCCGGCGTCCCCGGTGTGCAGCCACCCCTCAGCGTCGATCGCGGCGGCGGTCGCCTCCGGGTCGTCGAGATAACCGAGCATCACGTTGGGCCCCTGCAACAGAACCTCCCCGCCGTTGTCCGCGATCCGGACCTCCATGCCGGCGGCGGCGCGACCGCAGGTGGTGGCCACTGTCTCGTCGTCGTCGCCGGGCCGGCACATCGTCGCGACGACGGCCTCGGTCAGCCCGTAAGCGGTGAGCACCGTCCCGATGCCCAGCGCGGTGCGGATCCGTGCGACCAGCGCCGGCGGCACGGTGGCGGCGCCGGTGACCGCGAGCCGCAGCGACGACAGGTCCCATTTCTCCCGCTCCGGATGGTCGAGAAGCCCGATGTAGAGCGTCGGCGCCCCGGGCAGCACTGTGATCCGCTCAGCGGCGATCAGCTCGCAGGCCTGCCCCACGTCGAAGACCACCTGGGGAACGATCGTGGCACCGGTCAGCAGGCAGGCCAGGATCCCCGCCTTGAGCCCGAAACTGTGGAAGAACGGATTGATCACCAGGTAGTTGTCATCCGCCCGCAGCCCCGCCGTCTCCGCCCACGACGCCGCGACGGCCAGGGCCTGCCGGTGTGCGCTCATGGCACCTTTGCTGCGGCCCGTCGTGCCAGAGGTGAAGAGGATGTCACTGAGGTCGTCCGTGCGTACCCCCGCTGCTCGTGACTCCGCAAGCGCGACCGGCGCGGAGAGCCCGCGCCGCAGAAAGCTCGCCCATCCCTCATCAGAAAGGGTGACCGTCAGCGTGAGGTCGGGCGGGCTCAGCTCCGCCGAACGGTCCCTGCCCAGAAAAGGACCGGAAACGATCAGGGCTTTCGCGCCGCTGCGGGTGAGCACGTCGGCGGCCTCGACCGCTGTGTAGCGCGTGTTGATCGGCACCAGCGTCGCTCCCGCGCAGCTCGCGCCGAGCGCGGCGAAAACCCAGTGCGCCGTGTTCGGCGCCCAGATCGCCACCCGGTCGCCCGGCTCGATCCCGGACGCGATGAAGGCGCGAGCCGCCGCGACGACCTCGTCCCGGAGCTCGGCGAACGTCCACCGGCCGGCAGCCGGATCCACCAGCGCCGGCGCCGGACCAAACTCGCGCGCCGCGCGGATCACCGCCGCCGGGATGGTCTGTTCCACCCAGGCCTCCCGATGGTTTACCAAGCAAGTGCTTGGTCGGTAGGGTGAGCCTACGCGCGCTCCTGGAGGTGACGCCAGTGTCCGGCGATGAGGCGTTCCGCATCGAGATCAGGGATTGGCTCGCCGCCAACCTCACCGACGACCTGCGCGGCTCCGGCGGCCCCGGCCGGGAGAACGAGGCGTTTCCGCAGCGCCTCGCCTTCGCTCGCCGCCTCGCCGCCGCCGGGTGGACCACGCTGGCCTGGCCGGTGGGTCACGGTGGGCGAGGCGCGTCCCTCGCGCGGCAAGTGATCTTCCACGAGGAGTACGCCCGAAGCGCCGCCCCCAGCCGCGTCGACCACATCGGCACCACCATGGTCGGCCCGACCCTGATCGAGCTCGGTACGCCTGAGCAGCAGCAACGCTTCCTGCCCCGGCTGGCGAGCGTCGACGAGCTGTGGTGCCAGGGCTACTCCGAACCCGGCGCGGGCTCCGACCTGGCCGGCGTCACCACCCGGGCGCGGCTCGACGGCGACCAGTGGGTGCTCACCGGGCAGAAGGTGTGGACGTCGCTCGCCCACGTGGCCGACTGGTGTTTCGTCCTGGCCCGCACCTCACCGCCGGTCGAGGGGGAGCCGCGTCACCGCGGGCTGTCCTATCTGCTGGTGCCGATGCGGCAGCCCGGTGTCACGGTCCGGCCGATCCGGCAGCTGACCGGCGACAGCGAGTTCAACGAGGTCTTCTTCGACGACGCCCGCACCGACCGTGACCTGGTCGTCGGCAAGCCCGGCGAGGGGTGGCGGGTGGCAATGGCGACGCTCGCCTACGAGCGCGGCGCGGCAACGGTCGGGCAGCAGATCGGGTTCCAGCGTGACCTCGACGACCTGGTCGCGCTGGCCCGCCGGACCGGTGCGGCGGCTGATCCACTGCTGCGGACCCGGCTGGCCCGGGCGGCGGTCGATCTCACGGTGCTGAGGTCGCACACTGTGCGTACCCTCGCGGCGCCGGCACCACCCCCGGCGAATCCGTCAGTGGTGAAACTGCTCTGGACCCGCTGGCGGCAGGCCCTCGCCGAGCTGGCGATGGACGTGCTGGCGTTCCCGGGGCACGGAGCGACCGCCGAGGAGACCGAGCGGTGGCAGCGGCTGTTCCTGTTCAGCCGGGCCGACACGATCTACGGCGGGTCCAACGAGATCCAGCGGGGCATCGTGGCGGAGCGCGTCCTCGGGCTGCCGCGCGGGGACCGGCGGTGACGCCTCCGGCGGGCCGTTCGCTGCTCGCCGGCAAGGTCGTGGTGGTCACCGCGGCGGCCGGTGCCGGGATCGGCTCGGCCGTCGTGGCGCGCTGCCTGGACGAGGGCGCGAGCGTCGTCATGAGCGACAGCCACGCCCGCCGGCTCGGCGAGGCAGCCGAGCGCTTCGCCGGCGACCATCCGGGCCGGGTCTTCCCGGTGCCCTGCGACGTCACCGACGAGGCCGCCGTGCAGGCGCTGATCGACGCCGCGACCGGGCACTTCGGGCAGCTGGACGTCCTGGTCAACAACGCCGGTCTCGGCGGCAACCGGCCGGTCACCGAGATGGCCGACGACGAGTGGTCCCGGGTCCTCGACGTCACGCTGACCGGCACGTTCCGCTGCACCCGGGCCGCGCTGCGCCGGATGAGCGAGCAGGGCACCGGCGGCGCTGTCGTCAACAACGCCTCGGTGCTCGGCTGGCGGGCGCAGGCCGGTCAGGCGCATTACGCGGCGGCGAAGGCCGGGGTCATGGCGTTCACCCGGTGCGCCGCCCTGGAAGCGGCAGCCTTCGGCGTACGCGTCAACGCCGTGGCGCCGAGCCTGGCCGCACACCCCTTTCTCGACCGGGTCATGGACGCGGTGGAACTGGCCGAGCTGGCCGGCCGGGAGGCGTTCGGACGGGCGGCCCAGCCGTGGGAGGTGGCGACCGTGGTGGCGTTCCTGGCCAGTGACTACGCGTCGTACCTGACCGGTGAGGTCATCTCGGTCAGCAGTCAGCGGGCCTAGGGCTCTTTCGCTGATGGTTACGGAGCAGTAGATTGTAACGCGTTCTACTTTGTGGAGGACGCGATGAAGCGGCGGATCACAGGTGCGACACTCTTCGGGCTCGGCGTTCTGTGCCTGCTTCTGGCCGGCGCCCTGGCGTGGATAATCGTCCCCTCGCAGCGCAAGGTTCCCCTCGACCTGATCCCACCGGATGTCGTGGTGCAGGCCGACAGTGCCACGTTCGTGCAGGCCAAGGTCCTGCCGGACGGGTCGCCGCAGATTGCCGTGCAAACCGCGGGCCTGCGCAGCGCGACCGGCATTAAACCCGACTTCCAGGCCGCCGCCGACCTCGGTGGCGACCTGGCCGACAACACCCTGATCTGGAACGTGTACCACGCGACGGACCGGACCGACACGGCCGAGCCGATCAACAGGTCGGAGAGCCGGATCGCGCTTGATCGCGTCTCCGGCGCGGCGGTGGATTGGGACGGGCAGTGCCACAGCGAGTCGGCGGGCGAGCCGTGCGCGGCGGGCAACGTCGACTTCGCGGGGCAGCTCTACCTCTTCCCGTTCGGCACGGAGAAGACGACGTATCAGTACTGGGACTCGACGCTGCACAGCGCGCTGCCGATGGAGTACCAGGCCGAGGAGAACTTCAACGGCCTGCCCACCTATCGCTTCCAGCAGCAGATCCCGCAGCAGACCATCGAGATGGACGCGACATCGCTGAGCGGGCTGCTCGGGTTCCTCGCACCGGACGCGACCACCGGCACGGTCTCCTATCAGGCCACCCGCACGCTGTGGGTGGAGCCGGAGACCGGCGCGATCGTCGGATATCGCGAGCAGCAGCACCGCGAGCTCGCTCCGGATGTGGGCGCGCCGATCGTCATCTTCGACGCTGACCTTCAGTACGACGAGGCGACGCTGAGCGCTGTGCACGACGAGGCGGCCGACGGTCGTACCCTCTTGATCCTTCTGGGTTTCTGGGCGCCGCTCGGCCTGCTCGTTCTCGGGCTGGTGCTCGCGATCGCGGGGTTCGTGCTGGTGCGCGGGTCCAAGAAGGAGCACACCCCGGCGCACGCGGCCGAGTCGGAGCCGGCGCCGGTCGGCTGATCTGACAGAGATCCCGGTCGCGCCCCTTCTCCAGAGGTGCGACCGGGATCTCTATCTGTCAGCGGGAGCCGTAAAACGCGGGCGGGACCTGCGGATCGGTGCCGGGCGTGTTCGCCGCCACCTCACTCGCCGTCGGGTTGAGTGCGGCGATCACCGCGGTCACGCCGATCGCCGCGAGCACGACGGCCGCCACCACGGCGGCCACCAGGTTCTTCAGCAGAAACATCGATCTCTCCTCACAGCCGCTCGAGAATGCTCGCTGTGGACATCGCGCCGCCCGCACACATCGTGATCAGTGCGGTGCTGCCGCCCGAACGTTCCAACTCGTGCAGGGCGGTGGTGATCAGCCGGGCCCCGGTGCTGCCGACCGGGTGCCCGAGCGCGATTGCGCCGCCGTTGACGTTGACCCGGGATTCGTCCGCGCGGTGCACCGCGAGCCAGGAGAGCACCACGCTGGCGAACGCCTCGTTCACCTCGAACAGGTCGACGTCGTCGATCTTCATGCCGGCCTTGGACAGGACCCGCTCGGTGGCGGTGATCGGCCCGTCCAGGTGGTAATACGGTTCCGCGCCGACCAGGCACTGCGCGACGATCCGGGCACGCGGCCGCAGTCCCCGCTCGCGGGCGCGATCGGCGTCCATGAGCAGCACGGCGGCAGCGCCGTCGGAGATCTGCGAGCTGGTGCCGGCGGTGTGCAGGCCGTCGGGGAGAACGGGTTTGAGGGCTTTCAATCCGTCGAGCGTGGTCTCCCGCAGTCCCTGGTCCCTGGTCACGTCGCCCACCGGGATCATTTCGCGGTCGAAGCGGCCCTCGGCCCAGGCCCGAGCCGCCTTCGCCTGGGAGCCGACCCCGAAACGATCGAGGTCCTCCCTGCTGAGCCTGCGCCGGCCCGCGATCCGCTCGGCCGCGACGAACTGATTCGGCAGGTCGATGTCCCAGCTCTCCGGCCGGGGCAGCCCCGCGTCGCCGAGGTTGGCGCGCAGCGGGACCCGGCTCATCGACTCGACGCCGCAGGCCATGCCGGTGGTGATCGCGTCGGCCGCGATCAGGGCGGCGATCAGATGGGTGGCCTGCTGCGCGGAGCCGCACTGGGCGTCGATCGTGGTGCAGCCGGTCTCGTGCGGGAGGCCGGCATGCAACCAGGCGGTACGGGTGATGTTGCTGGACTGCTCGCCGCCCTGGGTGACGCATCCGCCGATGGCCTGTTCCACATCGACCGGGTTTCTTTTCAGAAGCGCTTGCTGCGCCGCACCCAGGAGTGAAGCGGCGTGCAGGCCCGACAGCCATCCACCCCTGCGACCGATCGGCGTGCGAACGGCATCGACAATCACCGGTACGCCCACGCTGAGACTCCTTATAGAACGTGTTCTCGTATCGAACCTACCATCCGCGGCGAGTTACGTGTTTGAATCGGTAGAACCTGTTGCTGTCCTCTGGAGGAGCCGTGGCCGAGCCGCGTACCCGTATCGACTTCACCGATCCGGACATCTACGTTCACGGCATTCCGCAGGCCGAGTTCGCCGAGGCCCGCGCACACGCACCGGTCTGCTGGGTGCCGCAGGAGCGGGGCAGCGCCGGCTTCGACGACGACGGTTACTGGGCGGTGACCCGGCATGCCGACGTGATGACCGTGTCCCGCGACTCCGACACGTACTCGAGCTGGGAGAAGACGGCGATCGTCCGGTTCGGTGCGGACATGACCCCGGACCGCCTGGAGATGCAGCGATACATCCTGCTCAACATGGATCCGCCGCAGCACACCCAGCACCGGTCGATCGTCTCCCGGGGTTTCACGCCACGGGCCGTCAACAGCCTGCGCAACGCTTTGCAGGAGCGGGCCTCGCAGATCGTGGCGGCCGCCGGGACATCCGGCGACTTCGTCAACGAGATCGCCTGTGAGCTGCCCCTTCAGGCGATCGCCGAGCTGCTCGGCGTGCCTCAGGAGGACCGGCACGACGTCTTCAACTGGTCGAACGCGATGATCGGCCAGGACGACCCGGAGTTCAGCGACGGCAGCGACCCGATCGAGCCGGCGATGTCCCTGCTGGCGTACGCGATGACGATGGCCGAGGACCGCCAGACCTGTCCCCGCGACGACATCGTCACCACCCTGGTGAAAGCCGAGATCGACGGTACCAACCTGTCCACCGACGAGTTCGGTTTCTTCGTGCTGATGCTCGCGGTGGCGGGCAACGAGACCACTCGGAACGCGATCTCCCACGGCATGCTCGCGTTCATGGAGCACCCGGACCAGTGGGATCTCTATCGGTCAACCCGTCCGCGAACGGCTGTCGACGAGGTGGTCCGCTGGGGCAGCCCGATCAACGCCTTCCAGCGCACCGCAAAAGTCGACACGGTCCTGAACGGCCAGCCCATCCAGGCGGGCCAGCGGGTCGCCATGTTCTACGGCTCGGCCAATTACGACGACGAGGTCTTCACCGACCCGCACCGCTTCGACATCACCCGCAGCCCCAACCCCCACCTGGGCTTCGGCGGCAGCGGCGCGCACTTCTGCCTGGGCGCCAACCTCGCCCGGCTGGAAATCGACCTGATCTTCAACGCGATCGCCGACCAGATGCCCGACATCACTCTGGCGGGCCAGGCCTCGCGTCTGCGCTCCGGCTGGATCAACGGCATCAAACACCTGCCGGTCACCTATCGCTGACCGCACCCTCGACTGACCCGCGCGATGTTGGGCCACGCTTCCTGTTGGCTGTGGTTCGGGGACCAAGATCTAGCCAGGACGGGCACGGGCCGTTCGCGGCGGAGCCCGTACGCTCACCGGTCTTCCAGCGCGGGCCAGGTCAGACGGTTTCACGGCACGTGCCTCGAACGTCGCCGCATCGTCCCGAACAGCCAGAACGCAAGATCGCCGGATGCCGGATGGGCACGGTTTTGATCGCTTCCCCGCCCCCGCGGCCTCCGATAGCGATCGTGGTCCCCAAACCACACCCCAACGGGAACCACAGCCCAAGATCGCGCAGGCCAGAGCAGGCGTGTCGACTTCGGGTTAGCTGCGCCCCCAAACTCGACACGCACTCTGCGAACCGGCTGCGCTGTGTCGTTTTCGGGTTTGCTGCGCGCCCGAATTCGACACATACCCTGCGATCCGCTTCCCCTGTGTCGTTTTCGGGTTAGCTGCGCCCCCAAACTCGACACGCACCCTGCGATCCGCTTCCCCTGTGTCGATTTCGGGTTTGCTGCGCCCCTCAACTCGACAAGCACCCTGCGAGCCGCTTGCCCTGTGTCGATTTCGGGTGCGATACGCACCTCAACTCGACACACACCGGACGGGGGCGCTCGCGGCGTGATGTGCTTTCGGTCCCGCCAGACGAACCGGACCCTGCGGCTGGGTCAGGTCGCACACAACACCACCGTGTGCCCGGGTCTACGCCCTGGCCGTGACGAGGTCACACAGACCGCATCCGTGCGACCCTATTCACGCTGAATCGAGCATCCGTGTGACCCCGTCCACGCGCACTGAGTCCCACGCCCCGAGCCTCGAGGCCACCGTGAATGGGCATGAACCCGGTGAATGCTTCTGGACTGAAACCTAGGCTGAACAGGGCTTGCGTGCGCTTCCGCTCACGTTCCCCGGCGTGTCGACTTCGGGTTATCCGCGAGCACCCTCGTCACGCGCTGCCACCGTAAAGGTGGATGTTGGAGACCTGTGGGGCCCAGAACACCCAGGGGTCTCCACCATCCGGCCGGCGGCGGCGGCTTTCCCGGCCGGCGCTCACCCTCCGTGACGGTTCGGTGGGGCGAATGGCGCCGTCTGGCTATCCGGCCGACCCGCCACCCGGGCCCGCCCTGGCGAAGAGGGCGGGCCCGGTCGGCGAGGGTCAGCGCTTCCAGGTACGCGTAGCCGTCGTCCTGGTGTTGCCCACCTTGTCGACAGCACGAATCTTGATCTTGAGCTTCTTCCCGTACTTACTGACCTTGATCTTGAAGGTGTACGGCTTGGAGGCGTCCTTCTTGACCAGCTTGCCGTTGATGTAGAGCTCGACCCGGGCGATGCCGCTCGCGTCGCTGGCCGCAACCTTGACGGTCACCGTGCCCTTGACCTTCTTGCCGTTCTTCGGGGCACTCGTGATCTTCACGGCGGGCGCCTTGTTGTCGGCGATCACCCGGCGGTTGTAGACGCCGTAGTTGCCGGCCTTGTCGAACACCCGCCACTGCAGGTTGACGTTGCCGTTGGCCTTGCCGCTGTTGTAGCGCAGCGAGTACGGCGCCGTGTTGTCCCGGCCGACCTGCTTGCCGTTGGCGTACAGGATCGCGTGCGAGAGCCCCGACCCACCGCTGTCCGACACCCCGCCGGCGGTGACCGTGATGGCGCCACGGAACCGCTTGTTCTGCGCGGGGCTCGACCCGGCGATCCGCGGCGCGGTCGTGTCGATGCTGGTCACGGCCCGTGCGGCGCGGATCTCGCCGTACTGGCTGAAGCCGGTGGTCTCGGTCGGCCGGGCGGTGCGGGTCAGGCTGTTCACCAGAGCCGTGTTGCTGGCCTTCGGCGCCTTCGACTTCATCAGTGCGAGCACCCCGGAGACCAGCGGCGCCGACGCGGACGTGCCGCAGAAGTCGCTCCGGTAATCGTCGGCCGTCGTGCTGTTGCCGAAGCCCGCGAGGTTGGCCGCGATGGTGCACCAGGGCGCCGCCACGTCGACCCAGCTGGGGCCGTAGTTGGACCCGTAGTAGAAGTAATAGCCGTCGATGATGTCGACGTTGAAATACCAGTCGCTGCTCTCGTCGGTGCCCCCGACGCCGATCACGCCGGGGTACGCCGCCGGGTAGTGCGGCGTGCTGACCGCGTCGTTGCCGGCCGACGCGATCACCAGGGAACCCTTGCGCTGGGCGTACGCCACGGCGTCACGTAGGGCGGCGACGTTGGCGGTGCCGCCGAGCGAGGCGTTGATGATCTTCGCGCCCTTGTCGGCCGCGTAGATGATGCCCGAGGCCACCGTGCTCTGGTAACCGGAGCCGTTGGCGTCCAGCACCTTCACCGGCAGGATCTTGCAGGACCAGCAGGTGCCGGCCATGCCCTTGCCGTTGTTGCCCTGCGCCGCGATGAGCGAGGCCACCGAGGTGCCGTGGCCCTCGTCGTCGACCGCGTTCGTGTCCTTGTTGACGAAGTCGTACCCGGACAGGACCCGGCCGGCGATGTCGTCGAAGGACGTGACACCGGTGTCGACGACCGCGACCGTCAGACCGGAGCCGGTCGTGCTGCTCCACGCGTCCGGCAGGGTGATCTGCGGAAGTTCGGTCTGGCCCGACCACTCCGGGTCGTTCGGCGTGACCCGGTCAGCCGTGACGACCGCGTCCTCCTCGACGTAGGTGACGCCGGCCGTCGCTCGCAGCTTCGCCGCGGCCTGGCCGGCCTCGGCGCGAGGCACCGAGACGACACGGACACCGAGCCGGTCGAGCGACGCGTTGCCCTTCGAGGCGAAGCCGAGTGACGAGGCGCTCGCGGAACCACCGACGATCAGGTTCACCGTGCTGCTCTCGGGCGTTTCCACCCTGCGCGGGGTGGCACCTGCCGCCGCCGCGGCCCGTTTGCGGGACTCGACGTCGGTGCCGTCGCCTGCGGCGTGTGCCGCCGGTGCCGCCAGGCCGGTAGCGACAAGCGCGGCCGGCAGAACCAGCCCGGCCCCGACGCGTTTCATGAGCGTGCCCAATTCGAACCCCCCGAATCGCCGATCATGGATGTTTCGATCCTATGTAGAGGAGGTGCGAATGGGACGAGGCGAACGGCCGCCTGCCCCTGTCGTAACGGACCCTTGACAGAGGCAGGCGGCATACGGTTCTTACAGCGTCACGCGGGCGCCGCCGATCGTCACGACCAGGGCGCCGTTCGAGGCGTACGACCAGGCCAGCGCACCCGTGTACGCCGAGCACCGGGATCCGTTCGAGCCGGACCAGAACTGGTTCGTGCTGTCCGAGTTCCCGACGATCCGGTCGTTGGTGCCGCTGCCGCTGCGGCACGACGTGTTGTTCCGGAACACCGAGCTCCCGGCGTCGAAGTTGAAGTTGCGCTCGGTGTTGTCCACGCTCAGGTTGTTGGAGATCGTCATCGAGCCCGGGTTGCTGTTGTAGGTGAACCCGTGCTTGCCGTTCTTGTAGGCGATGCTCCGCCGCACCACGTGGTTGACGCCGATGTCCTCGCCGCCGAGCTTGTACCCGTTGCGGTCGCCGGCGCCGGCCTGCGAACCGTCACTGAGCGTGCCGTTGTTGTAGGCGAGCGAGTCCTCGATCGTGACCACGCCGATCGCGCCGGTGTCCGTCTTCGTGTACAGATCCCAGCCGTCGTCGATGTTGTGATGCGAGACCGCGTACCGGAAGACGTTGCCGGAACCGACAGTCAGCTTCGCCGCGAAACCGTCCGCGTCCTCACCGTCGGAGTCGGCGTTGTCGTGCGACTCGGCGCTCAGGACCAGGTTGTTCGCCGGCCACTGACTGTTCGGCGTGGTCGACAGGATCCGGGACAGCTGGAGCCCGGTGTCCCGGTTGAACCGCGTGATCGTCCGTTCCAGGACATTGTTGCTGCCGCCGACGAAGATCCCGTTGTCGCCGGCCCGCTCGACCACGACGCCGTACACCCGCCAGTAATTGCCGTTCACCGCGAGCCCACGGTTCGCCGGGTCCTCACTCTGCGCGGCGAAATTCAAGACCGGCACTTCACTTTGGTACGCGGAAAGCGTCTTGAGAGCTCCCGCGGAACCGTTGTTACCGGCCGCGATGGTGACCGTCTGCGCGTACGAATAGGTCCCGCCGCGGAGATAGATCGTGCCGCCTGCGGCGATCCGGGTGATCGCCGAGGTCAGCGTCGTCGGGCTGGCGAGCGTCCCGGCGGCGCTGTCAGTGCCGCCCGGAGCCACGTACAGAGCGTTGGAGGCGGGCGGGGGAGAGGAGGACGCGGACGGCGACGGCGACACCGAAGCGGAGGCCGAAGCCGAGGGGGAAGCCGAAGCCGACGGCGACGAGGTCGGTGAGGATGTCGGCGTGGTGCCGCCGGCGTCGTCGACCACGATGTCGTCGAAGCGGCCCGCCGCGTGCTCGGTGAGCAGCCCGATCCGGCCCGCCGCGATCGTGCTGTCCGACACCGATCCGACGCTCGTGCCGTTGACCGAACCGCTGATGGTGGACCCGCTGACGGCCAGCCGGAGCGTGTAGAACGTGCTGGTCGAGATGGTCTGCGACAGCGTGCCGAGCACTGTCACCGCGCTGCCGTTCATCGTCTCGAGCCGCACCTGGTTGGCGCCGGTCAGCGACAGCCGGTACATCTTCGTCGACCCGCTGGCCCGGGCGGTCAGCGCGACCACGCCGGCGCTCGACGCGAACGAGGTCGCCTTGACCCGGGCCTGCACCGCGTAGTTCGTCCAGGTCGTCGCGCCGGCGAACTGCCGGGCCCGCTCACTGCCGGAATCACTCTGCTGGAGCACCTGCGAGCCGTCGCTGACGACCGACCAGGTGCCGCCCGATTTCGACCAGGCGGACGTGCTGCCCGACTCGAAATCGGCGCTGAACACGGTCGCGGCCTCGGCGGTGCCGACCGCGGTTATCAGTCCTGCGGTGAGCAGGGTGGCGAGACCGCCGGCCCAGAATAGCCGTCGGGTTGGTGTCATCATTTCTCCTGACCGAGAATGGACACCGCCGAACAGAGGCATGGAAAGAAACACGCAGGTAGGGGATGTGTCCGGCGGCGCAGCGGGGACGTCAAGAAATGTCGCACCGTCGATATAACCCCGTCAATGAATTCGATGTGCAGGTTTGTTGCAGGAATGGTCAGGCATGCGCCGCCAGGAACTGATCCATGCATCGTTCCGCGTTGGCGGTGATGGTCAGCGCCGGGTTCGCCAGGGCCGCTGATCCGGGCAGCAGGGCGCCGTCGACGCAGTACAGGTTCGCGTACCCATGGACCTTGCCGCCGAAATCGGTGGCCTTGCCCATCACCAGGCCGCCCAGCGGGTGGTACGTGTTGCGCGAGCCCAGGCCCATGCCGGTGTTGCGGTCGTACGACGGCAGGCCGGTGAGCAGCGAGCCCTTGCTGCCCTCGGTCGCCCACCACAGCCGGGTCGCCAGATCCCGGCCGGCCTTGTCGGCGGACGTCTCCATCTCCGCGTACGGCCAGTACACCTTCCCAGCACCGGTGGCCGCGTCGTAGCGGATCTCGCCGCGCTCGCTCGCCAGGCTGGTGATCAGGTGGGCGGTGGTGCTCGGCAGCCAGGACGGGATCGGCGCTGCTTCCCAGGCCATCGCGGCCGGTGCGTACGGGTTCGAGTCGTCGTAGAAGCGCACGTTGCCGGGACCGCCCTGAGCGCTGCCGACGGTCTTGCGCAGGTTCAGCCGGGCCACCAGGAAGTCGCCGTTGTTGCCCCAGCCCTTGCCGACCTCGGTGCTGGTGAGCTTCGGCAGCCTGCCGCGAGCCTTCGACGTGAGCAGCAGCGACGTGGTGTTCAGCGAGCCGGCCGCGAGGAAGAGGTAATCGCTGACGAATGTCTTCGACGCCAGCACCGCACCGGTCTCGTCGATCTGCCGCGCGGCCACCTCGAAGCGATCAGAACCGGACACCTCGCGAACCTCGGTGACCTCGTGCAGCGGCAGCACCGTGACGTTGCCGGTTTCCTCCGCCCACTTCAGATAGTTGCGGTCCACGCTGTTCTTGGCGCCGGAGTTGCTGCCGAACGGGCCCTCGCCGATCGTGTGGCACTTGACCACCCGGCCGGCCAGCTCGTCGCGGACGACGTCCCAGTTCACCCCGAACGGCACCGGCGACGCGGTGCGGCCGAACTCTGCCACGTACTGCAGCCAGCTTCTGGCTCCGACGTACGAAGAATGGTTTTGAATGTCGCTCGGGATGGTCGCGGCGCCGAGGCTCTGCCGCGCGCGCGGCCAATAGGTGGCCTCGAAGTCGGAGTACGGCAGCTCGGCGGGGTAGACCCGCTCCCAGTCGGCGCGGCGTGGCTGCGGCAGGAACATGCCGATCACCAGCGAACCACCGCCGACGCCCGCGCCGCACATCACCTGGATGCCGTCGCCGACGTGCTTCTGGATCAGCCCGGCCCGCTTCTCGATCACCTTGCTGGTGTCCAGGCCGAGTGGCGGGCGGTCGCCGAACCACGCGCATCGCCAGTCCGGATTGCCGATCGTGCAGAACGTGGTGCCTGCCGCGTTCACGGTCCACCGCCGGCCGCGTTCAAGAACGGTCACGGTCATCCCGGCCTGGGCGAGACGGTACGCGGCGACGGCTCCGCCGAAACCGCTGCCGATGATCAGCGCGGTCTTGCCCTGCAGAGCGGGAAGGGCGGGCAGAGTCCCGGCGGCGGCGAGCGCGCCGATCCGCAGCACGTTACGGCGAGTGATGTTCACGGTTGCCCCTTCAGGGTTGCTGACCGACGACCCACATGGAGAAGAACTGAGATCCGCCCCCGTACGCGTGCCCGAGCGCCGTCGCGGCACCCGCCACCTGGTGTTCGCCGGCCCGGCCCATCACCTGCATGGCGGATTCGGCGAATCGGAGCAGCCCGGACGCGCCGATCGGGTTGGAGCAGAGGACCCCGCCGGACGGGTTGACCGGCAGCCGCCCGCCGATCCGGGTCTCGCCGGATTCGGTGAGTTTCCAGCCCTGACCAGGGCCGACGAAGCCCAGGTTCTCCAGCCACATCGGCTCGAACCAGGAGAACGGCACGTAGATCTCGGCGACGTCGATCTCGTCGAGCGGGTCCTTGATGCCGGCGGCGGTCCACAGCGCGTTCGCGGCCTCGACTCCGGCACGCGGGTTGACGTGGTCCTTGCCGGAGTAGAAGGTCGGCTCGGTGCGCATGGCGGTGGCCTTGATCCACGCCACCTGCCGGTCGCTGGCGTTCGCTGCCGCCTCGTCGCCGATCACCACGGCACAGGCGCCGTCCGATGACGGACATGTCTCGTCATAGCGGATCGGATCCCACAGCATGCGGGACTCCCGTACCGAATCCAGTGTGATGTCCGGCTGCCGCAGGTGGGCGAACGGGTTGAGCGCGCCGTTCTGCCGATCCTTTACGGCGACCATGGCCCCGATGTGGTCCGGCGCCTCGAATCTGCGGATATATGACCGGATGTGCGGCGCGAAGTATCCGCCGGCGCCCGCCCCGATCGGCGCGGTGAACGGCGGCTGGATCGACAGCGCCCACATCGCGTTCGACTCGGACTGCTTCTCGAACGCCACCGCGAGCACCCGCCGATGCACCCCGGCCCGGATCAGGCTGGTCGCCACGATCGCGGTGGCGCCGCCGACCGAACCTGCCGTGTGCACGCGGAGTAGCGGTTTCCCGGCTGCGCCGATCGCGTCGGCCAGGAAGAGCTCCGGCATCATGACGCCTTCGAAGAGGTCGGGCGCCTTACCGAGGACGACCGCGTCGATCTGCGACCAGTCGGTGCCGGAATCGGTCATCGCGCGGTCGATGGCCTCGCGGCACAGCCCGGCCATCGAGACATCGGTCCGCCGGGTGCGGTGGTGGGTTTGTCCCGTGCCGAGCACGGCCGCGCGCCTCATCGCTCCGCCTCCGGCGTTGTCTCCGCTGCCGCGAGCACGCAGACCAGGTTCTGCTGGAGGGCCGGTCCGCTGGTGGCGTGTGCGGCCGCCGTCTCCGCCCGCCCCGACATGATCTCCTCGGCCGCGGCCCCGATCCGGGAGAGCCCGGCGGAGAACATCGCCTGGCCGTTATCCGGCAATATCCTCACTTGTCGTCCGTCGGGAAGCGCCGCCCGCAGCAGCAACTCCTGGTGGGTGAACGGCGCGTGCAGCGCGACCACGTCCACCTCCCCGTCGAACCCCGCATCAGCCGCCGCGAGGGCCGCCGACGGGACCGTGGTCAGATCTCGCTCGCCCAAACCCTGCGGGTCGATGCGGTGCGCGATCCCGGTGATCCACGCGGGCCGGCTCCGGTCAGCGCGGCCTCGGCGGGCACGCTCGCCGCCGGCGAGCACCACCGCCGCGGCGCCGTCCAGCACTCGCGCCACGTCGTGCGTACGCAGCGGATTTCTGAGGTACGCCTGACCGAGCAACTCCCCGGCCCCCACCCCGGAATCCCGCGCCGCAACGACGGCCATGTCCCGCTCGCTGAAGAGGCCGGCCTCCAGCGCGAGCCGGGCCTGCAACGCCGCCACACTGATCGAATCCGGCCACAGCGGCGCGACGGTGTAGGGGTCCAGCTGCAGCGCGAGCACCCGGCTCAGGTCGCCGGCGCTGGCTTTGCCGAACCCGTACACCAGCGCGGTCTCCGCCTCGCCGGCCAGAATCTTGAGGTACGCCTCGTAGAGCGCCCACGCCGCGTCCATCTCCACGTGCGATTCGCTGATCGGCGGCACCGCACCGATCGCGTCAACCGCGTTGACGAACGAGAACGCCCGCCCCGCCAGGTAGTCCGACGACCCGGAACACCAGAAGTCGATCTCCTGTCGCCCGAGCCCGGCCTGCGCCAAGGCCTGCTCGAAGACCGGGACCAGGGTCTCCACCCCGCTCGTGGTGATCGACGAGTCCGAGCGGGCGAACCCGATGATCGCTACGTCGCTCATAAATGCTCCGCATAGGACTCGTAGGCCGCGTCCGGTTCGCCGGTCGGCTCGAAGTGGGCGATGTTCACCGGTGTGGCCGCCCATTCGGAGCGGTCGCGCCAGACCGCGGCGACCCGCATGCCCATCCGCACGTCGCCGGCGTCGAGCCCGAGCACCAGATGCGGGATGGGTATGTCGGCGCCGTCGAGAAGTACCTGCGCCACGACGTACGGCGGGTCGAGGCGCTGGCCTGCGAACGGCACGTTGACCACGCAGAACGTGGTGACGGTTCCGCGGTCGGCGACGTCGACGACCTCGCCGGGCGCCACGCCGTCGGCCGGGCAGACTCGCGGGGGGACGTAGACCTTGCGGCAGGCCGGGCAGCGCTGCCCGATCAAGCGGCCGTCGGCGAGAGCCCGCAGATAACGGTCCTCCTCGTCGGAGGTGGTGTGCCGGTAGTGCAGCCGGATCGGGGTGGTCATGATCTTCACGGGTTCTCCGGGCGACATATCCGAAATGTCTCCCGGCGTTGACCCCGGCTCGAAACACGCTATGTCGTTGATGTGGCCGATCCGGGAGGGCGACCACTTTGCGCGTACCCGAAGGCCTGTCCGAATTTGATCTTGATCTTGGATGTCGACCGCGTGCAGCAACGCGGTGTCCGCGCCGTCGAGCCGGATCAGCGCCCATGCGAACGGCCTGCTCAGCGGCTGTCCCTCCAGCGGCTGATCGACCCACGTCCAGCTGATCACGGTGCCGACGGGGGAGACGTCGACGAGGTCGGTGACCGGTTCGTGGGTGAGTGGGTCGAACTCGAGCGGCGGCACGTGCACGCGACCGTCCGCTGTGCGCCCGCCCAGCACGCGCCCGTCCCGCAGCCCTGTCATGAACCGGCTCAGAACCGGCCCCAGCGAGCGGGTGTAATCGAAGGCGATCGACATCGGCGCTTCCACGCCAAGAGTGAAACACGTTATAACTTTGACCGGCAAGCATGTAGCCGAGCTGCTTTCAAAGACTTGGAACGAGTTATAGAGTCGCGGCATGAACGGGATCGGGATGTGGACCGTCGCGAGCGAGTCCCCGCAGCGTGAGGCCATCGTGGAGCCGGGCGGCCGGACGCTCACCTACGGTGAGCTCGCCGCCGAGGCGGACCGGATCGGCCGGGGTCTGCGCGCGGCGGGGCTCGGCGCGGACGACACCATCGCGCTGCTGATGCCCAACAGCGCCGACATCCTGATCATGTATTTCGCGTCGGTGCAGATCGGGCTTCATGTCGTACCCCTGAATTGGCATCTCACCGCGCCCGAGCTGGCGCACATCCTCCGCGACAGCGGGGCGAAGGCGTTCGTCGCCGACGCACGCTTCGCGGACGCCGCGCTCGCCGCGGCGGACGAAGCGGACCTTCCACCCACCTCCCGCTTCGCGGTCGGCGACATTCCCGGCTTTCTGCCCTCCCTCGCCCTGGGCGCGGGGGGATCCGGCAGACCAGAGCCGCGTACGCTCGGAGCGCTGATGGTCTATACGTCCGGTACGTCGGGCCGGCCCAAAGGCGTCCGCCGCCCGCTGCTCGGCTTGGACCCGGACGACGTGCCGCCGGTGTCGCTCTGGTTCTTCGGGCTGTTCGGCCTGCGCCCGTTCGATGATCATGTGCATCTGTGCTGCTCGCCGCTGTACCACACGGCAGTGATGAACTTCGCTGTCATCTCGGTGCAGATGGGGCACAAGGTCGTGGTGATGGATCACTGGGACGCCGGTGATTTCCTGCGTCTGGTGGACCGTCATCGAGTGACCCACAGTCACATGGTGCCGACACAGTTCCGCCGGTTGCTGGCTCTTCCGCTCGCTCTTCGTGAGGGGGTCGATGTCTCCTCGATGCGCGCGATGATCCACGGGGCCGCGCCCTGCCCGCAGCCGGTCAAGCAGGCGATGCTGGACTGGTGGGGTCCCGTGGTGATCGAGTACTACGCTGCTTCGGAAGGCGGCGGCACCCTGATCACGGCGCAGGAGTGGCGGGCCCGGCCGGGCTCGGTGGGTAAGGCCTGGCCGGGGTCGCGGGTGCGGGTGCTCGACGACGACGGCAAGGACGCGCCGGAGCTGTCACCGGGGCGGGTCTACCTGCAGATGGGTGACGCCACGTTCGAATATCACGGTGACGCCGAGAAGACCCGGGCGTCGTGGCGGGACCGCATGTTCACGGTCGGTGACATCGGATACCTGGACGCCGACGGATATCTCTTCCTCTGCGACCGCGCCAGCGACGTGATCATCGTCGGCGGCGTGAACGTCTACCCGGCCGAGATCGAGAACGAACTGAGCGGCCACCCGTCGGTGGCCGACGTGGCGGTGTTCGGCATTCCCCACGAGGAGTGGGGCGAGGAGATCAAGGCCGTCGTGGAACCGGTCGACGGTGTGGTGACCGGCCCGGAGCTGACAGCATCCCTGCTGGACTTCCTGACGACGAGACTGGCCCGCTTCAAGATCCCGCGGACCGTGGATTACGTGGAGCGCCTCCCGCGCGATCCGAACGGGAAGCTTTACAAGCGCCTGCTCCGTGATCCCTATTGGTCAGCCCGCGACCGGGCGATCTAGCCGTAATCGCGATGACCTTCGATCGCGCCTTCTCTAGACTCGCGGCGCTGAGCACGCGGAGAAACGGCGCGCTGCCAAACGGTCCGGCCGGCGCACGCCTGCGAAGAACGAGCCGCCGGCCGTACCGGCGTGGCGCTGGCTCGGCGCGGAGCGCGCCGCGGCGTTGTTCGCTCTCGAGTACGACCACCGCGAGTTCGGTACCTCGAATCCGATCCTGGGTTCGCTGGTCGAACGCACTCTGGCCGGTCGCGGGGTGCTGGATTCCGCCGACCGCGCTCTCGCCGAACAGCTGCGGGCGGATGCCGAACGCTTCCGTACCCGTGACTTCGACTGGGAGAATCCCGACTGGCGCAGCTGGCATCGTTCGTCGGAAGTGCTGCGCCTGCTCGCTCACATCCGCAATGCGGCTGACGGCCGGTAGTTTGTGCACCCGTGACCGAACCCGACGCGCCCCCGGCCCCGAAGCACCAGGGCCGGCTGCTCTACTTTGTCGTCGCCGCGGCCTCCGCGCTGGTCGGCGGCGCCGTGGCCCTGGCCGTACTCTTTCTCGCCGGTTATCGGCCGGTACCGGTCCACCGGTACGAAATCATCGTCACTCTCGATCGGAAAGCCACCGCGGAACAGGATGCCGGGGTCCGCGCCTTCCTGGAGAAACTGCCGTCCGCGGGCAGCGTGACGGTGACCGACCGCGACGAACTGTTCGAACGCGTCCGCCAGGGGATGCAGGCCGAAGGGATTGACATGCCGGATGGCATGACCGCGGCGGACCTCGCGGTAACGCTGAAGATCTCCACCGTCGATCCTGACTTCGACTGCTCCGCCGTGTCCGCTCTGCACGACACCGCCGGCGTCGACGAATTCGGCGTCACCCGAACGCGCGGCGGCTCCGGCCAGGTCGCCACCCTCCTCTGCTGATGACCACCTATCAACCGGAAGAGAGTGGATCCGTGACCGCATTCGTCGAGGCGCCCGAACCGCCGGCACCCCCGCGGCGGACTCGCCGCGTCCACCTCGCCGTCGCCGGGCTCTCCGCTCTTACCGGCGCAGCCGTGGTCGTGGCCGTGCTCCTGCTCATCGGATGGCGTGCGATACCGGTCAACCTGTACCAGGTTCGGGTGTTCTTCTCGGCCGATGCCACCACCGGGCAGAAGGAGGCAGCCCGCGCCTCACTCGATGACCTGTTCTCCGACGAGGAAGCGCGGCTGTTCACCCGCGAGGACTCGCTCGCCCTGGCGAAGAAGACCTACGCCGACAAGGGCGATCCCCTGCCGCCCACCCTTACTGCCGAGTCCATGTCCGAGATGGCAGTGATCTCCATCAAAAGCCGCGAGTTCGACTGCGCCCAGGTCGATTCGCTGAAGGGCGGCTCCGGCATTACGGGGATCAATGTCATCGAGTTCCACGAAGAAATCGTCATCGCCGGGATGGTCTGCGGGCGCGATCAGTCGTGATTCGCGGTTAGGCGGTCGTGATCGACAGGTCGGCGTGGCCGCCGGTGAGGTGCTCGGCTTCGGCTGCCAGCTCGCTCTCCGGCACGGCTCCGGCCTCGGCGAACCAGGTGACCGTGATGCCGCTCGCCGTTGATTCCCAGGTGCCGGCGACGCTGCCGCCGGCGACCACGACGGGCGAGATCCAGCCGGCCGCCTTGCTGATCAGGCCCCGCCGGTGCGGTGCGATGACGTGTTCGTCCTTGGTGCCCGGGCCCAGCACGAACTGGTCGAACGCCGGAAGCAGGCGCACCTGCGGCATCGGCTCGGCGGTCGCGATGTTTTCGACGTCGGTCGTCCGGGCGTACCCCATGATGCCTTTGATCGTCACCTCGGTGAGGACGCCTGACCGGGTCAGATCAGCGAACCACCGCCTCAGCACCGCCTTCTTGGTCGCGCCGCGGATCAGCCACTGGTCGAACGACTCCATCGTGGCCGGTCCGAAAGCGCCGAGGTAGGCGGGGATCACGCGCGCGGCAGCCTCGTCCGGTTCCGGCAGGCCCGTCCAGCCGTCGATCCATGTCTCGGGGCTGGTGAACGTGACCCGGTTGCGGTCGCTGGGACCGTTGCACAGAAGACCCTGCCAGGCCAGCGGCTTCAGCACCGCACCCCACCCGGATCCGAGCGGTTCGGTCAGCGAGTCGTCGCCCGTACGCTTCAGAATCTCGGCGGTGAGTTGCTCGCGGGTGAGTACCCGGTCGTGCAGGATCTCGCGGGTGGCGCCGGCGATCGCGGTGATCTGCGCCGCGGTGGCGAACGTCTTCTGCCATGAGGCCTTCTCCCATGTCCGGGCGTCGGCCATCAGGCTCAGATAAGCGGGCGCGTCGCCGGCGGTGAGCAGGTGCAACGTGCCGCGCATCGCCCATAGTTTGATCAGCGTCCGGCGTTCCAGGGCGGTGCCGGCCGCGCCGTCGACGGGGGAGGAGCTGCGCACCGCGATGGCCTGGTCCGCGGCCGACGCGACCTGGGCCTGCACGCCACACAGCCGCTCGACGATGGTCTCGGCCGAGACTCCGGCCGGCCGGTCGAGGAATTGCCGGCGCATCCGCCAGGACAGCACCTGTGCAAGGGAAAACTCCACGGCGTCTCCTCCCGAAGAGAACCTACCGTCCTGGAGAACACCCTCGGGGGCACTGGCGGGCGACGCGCCGTCGAACGCGTCGCCCGGACCTCGGTTCAGACGCCGGCTGCGCGTACCCTTTCGTGCAGTTCGGCCGCCCGGTCGATCAATTCCGCGACATCCTCGACCGCCGCCGGAAGCGTGACATAGACATGGTCCGCGCCGGCCTCCGCCAGCGCCGCCACATCCTCCGCCAACTGCGCCACATTCCCCGCATATGCGGGCCGCGGAACAGCCACCGACTCGGTCAGGTCCAGGGTTCCGATCTGCACCGTGCAACTGATCGAAGCCGGATCCCGCCCGAACTCCTCAGCCATGGCCCGCAGCCCGGCGAGCGACTGTTTCACCTGCTCCGGCGTCACCCCGCTGGCCACCCATCCGTCGGCCCGGCGCGCCACCCGCCGCAATGCCCGCTCATTTCCGGCACCCAGCAGAATGGGGATTTTCCGCGCCGGCTTGGGGCCCACGTCGGCCACCGAAACCTCGTAGTTCCGGGACTTGAAACTCACCGGATTGGGGCCCCACACCTCGGCCGCGACATCCAGGAACTCGTCCAGCCCGCGGCCCCGCTCGGTCAGCGGAACAGCTCCGACCGCCGCGAACTCGTCCGGTGACCAGCCCGCCCCGAGGCCGGCGATGACCCGCCCGTCGCTTGCCGCATCCAGCGTCGCCAATTCGCGCGCGAGGCGGAACGGCAAATGCAGCGGCACCACCAGAACCCCGGTTCCGAGCTCGATCCGCGATGTCACCGCAGCCGCCGTCGTCAATGTCACCAGCGCGTCAGCGACACCGCGATACCGTTCCGGCCAGGCCAGCCCCGGAACGCCGTACAGGCCATGGGAACCGCTCTGATCCTCCGGCACGAGCACCCGTTCGAAAACCCACAGGCTGTCGTAACCGATCTCCTCCATCGCCCGCGCCGCGGCGACAACGTCCTTGCCGGGAGTGAAATGCTGGAACTGGGGAAGGCTGACACCGAGTTTCACCATGACCCAACAATTCCACAGAGGACACCCCTTTTGGGTACGCGTAAACGAAGGGAACCGCATGACCACTGAACTGACCCTCCCCGAGGGCTGGTCCCCGTACGCGGTGGCCGGCGACTCCACCGGCACCCTGTGGCTGACGATCCTGGCCCCACCTGGCCTGGCCCACCTGACACCCGGCGAACCCGGCGACCCGTGGATCGAACCGTTGCCGCAGGGCCAGCCGATGCTGCTGAGCATCGCCGGCGACGTGGTCTGGTTCACGCGTACCGACGACAAGCTGGTCCGGCGCGAAGCCGGCGGCGAACAGACCGTCTTCAAGGTGCCGGAAGGCACCGGTCCCTACGGCATCGCCGCGACCGCGACCGGCGACGTCTGGTTCACCGCACCCGGCACCAACCAGCTGGGCAGACGCGCCGCCGACGGCACGATCACGATGTTCGACCTGCCGATGCCCGAAGCCCGTCCCGCCATGATCACCTGCGATGCCGAGGGCACACCGTGGGCCGCCCTCAACGGCGCCGGCGCCCTGGCCCGCGTGCGCGACGAAACCGTCGAGATCATCAAGCTGCCCGACGGCCGAACCCCACCCGCCCCCGTCGGCATCATCGCGTCGGCCGGCGGCATCTGGTACACCGATATCGCCGGCGGCAGCGTCGGCCGGGTGGAGCAGTCGGGTGCGGTGCGGCAGTACCCGTTCGCCGACCCGGCCTGCCGTCCACATGCGGTGGCCGCCGCCTCCGACGGCTCCTGCTGGGCCAGCCTCTGGGGCTCTGACCAGCTCGCTCACGTGACGACTGACGGCCGCATCACCCTGCACGAACTGCCGGGCCGTGAACCCCACGGCCTCTGGGTGTCGCCGGCCGAAGTCTGGGTCGCGATGGAGAGCGGCTCCCTGGTGGCGGTCGAGGCAACCAGCGGCAATGCGGGCGACCCGAGCCGCCCGTGAGAGGATTCGTCCATGGGAACTCAGCACGTGAACGGCGATATCGAGGCGCGGGTCTCCGTTGCACAGGACCGGACGACCACCCCCGAGGCGCTCTACGAGCTGGCTTCCGACCCGTCGGCCCGGGTTCGCGCGGTGGTCGCGGCCCGTCCGGACGCCCCGGCGGAGGCGCTGCGGCCCCTCGCCCGGGACCGCGACCGTGACGTCCGTGAGGCGATCGCGCGGAACCCCTCGGCCTCACAGGGAAACCTGCTGCGTCTCGTCGGCGACGCCGACCGCTGGGTGCGCTGGGCGGTCGCGGCCAACCCGGCCTGTGACTCCCGCATCCGTGGCGTGATGGCGAAGGCGCAGGACAAGGAACTCCGCGGCCTGCTCGCCGAGATGCCGGAACTCGAACCTCACCTCTCGGCTCTCCTCATCGAGGACGCCTCACCCGAGGTACGGGAACGGCTCGCCAGCCACACCACCGACCCGGAGGTCATCGAGGCTCTGCTGCGCGACCGCACCCTGCGAGTGCGCAAGGGCGTCGCCATCAACAAGCAGACCTCCGCCGAGCAGCGGCACATCCTGGCCCAGGACTCGTCGCCCGACGTTCGTGCCGCACTGGTCCGGGCAGTGGAGCTGGACGAGGCGGACCTGCAGGACCTGCTGAAAGACCGTTCCGCCGACGTCCGCCGGGCGATGGCCACCTCCGCTGTCACGCCCCAGCACATCCGGCAGGCGCTGGAGAACGACCCGGACGAGGCGGTGGCGCAGGACGCCCGTGGTTACCGAGGACCCCAGGTCGCCGGCGGACCCGCGCGGATTCCGCGCGCCGGCCGCCGTCCCGCGCTCGGCAAGCGTTTCCCCGGCAAGCCCGCTCGCTAGCTCTCGACCAGGTTGTCCAGCGTGCCGCTCAGGAGTCCGCGCGTCTGCTGCAGCGCGGCGATGGAGCTGTCGACTTCGCAGATCTGAACCCGGAGCTGCTGGCGGGCCTCCGCGCATGCCGTCAGCTCGCCGTCCTCGGCGAAACACGGCAGGATCTCCGCCGCCGCCTGCAGACCGAGACCGATGTCGAGCAGCAGGCGAATCCGGCGCACCTCCTCGACGGCGCACTCCTCGAAGTCGCGGTACCCGTTGTCGAGACGCCGCGAGGACAGCAGCCCCAGCCGGTCGTAATGCCGCAGCGCCCGCGTGCTGACCCCGCTGCGAGTTGCCAACTGATTGATCAGCATCGTCCACCCTTGACATTGACACCGGTGTCAAACCTTACCGTTGCGCCATGTCGATCAACCTGAGCAGACTGCGTGACGATCTGCGAAGCCCACAGGATCCGCGGCAGCGCTTGATGGCGCTGTCGACCTTGATCAACACGGTCGGCATGGGCCTCTTCCTGTCCGCGGGCACCATCTTCCTCATTCGCTCAGCCGGGCTGAGCCCGGCCACGGTCGGCGTCGGCCTCACCGTCGGCTCGCTGATCGGTTTCGGCGCCGGGGTTGTCGTCGGCGACCAGGCCGACCGGCGGGGCTCCCGCGAAGTCGTCATCGCCGCCATGCTCGTCGAGGCCGTGGCCAGCATCGGCCTGCTGCTGGTGCGCGACGTATGGACGCTGATCCTGGTGGCCGCGATCGCCGCGGTCGGCCGGGCGGGCTCGGGAAGCGCCCGAGGCGCGATGATCGGCGTGCTGGCCGAGCAGGGCAAGGGCGCGGCCCTGCGTACGTACCTGCGCGCGATCACCAACGTCGGCCTGGCGGTGGGCATGCTCGGTGCCGCCGCGGTGCTGGCCATCGACAGCCGGCCGGCGTACGTGGCCCTGGTCCTCACCGACGCGGCGACGTTCCTGCTCGCCGCGGCCGTGCTGTGGCGGCTTCCGTACCTCCCGCCGACCCGGACCGCGGCCGGAGTTCCTGATGAGCGCCGCTGGCTGGCACTACGCGACAGGCGTTATCTCAGTTTCACCGCGGCGTCCTCGGTTGCCAGCCTGCAGTACTGGGTGCTGGTGCAGGCGCTTCCGGTGTGGATCGTCCTGCGCACCTCGGCGCCGCGGTCCATGGCGGCGTTGGTGCTGTTCGTCGCCGCGGTCACCGTGGCCGTCACCCAGATCCCCGCGACCCGGTCCATCGACGGGCCCCGGACGGCGGCCAGGTTGCTCGCTCGATCCGGTCCGCTCTTTCTGGTGGCCTGGATCCTGATGGCCGTCGCATCCGGCCCGTCGGCCTGGGTCGCTATCGCACTGTTGCTGGTCGCGGTGCTCGTACACTCGCTCGCCGAGGTCTGGCAGGCGGGCGGAACGTTCGAACTGTCCTTCGCGCTGGCCCAGCCGCAGGCCCAGGGCCAGTATCAGGGCGTGGTCGGGCTCGGTCACGGCTTCATCGAGGCGCTGGCCCCCGTCATCGTCATCACGCTGTGCATCGACGTGGGCAAGCCCGGCTGGATCATCCTCGGTGTGGTCGTGACAGTGGCCGGTTTCCTCTGCGCCCTGATCGAGCGGCGCTGGTCCCGCATCGCGCCCGCATCACGCCGAGCTGATTGAGGTGCGGCTTTCGGTGATAGGGGAGATTCAGTATGGCTACAGCCATTGATGTCCATCACTGAATGAGGGCAGCCTCGGGGGTACCCGTTCCCTATCCCCGGAGGAAGCCATGCTGCTCCGCAAACTCGCGGCGGCACTCTTCGCCGTGCTCGCTGTCACCGGCGTCCAAGCGGTCACCGCCGCACCCGCCACCGCGGCGCCCCGAATCCTGTACTACGACGCCAGCCAGGCGCAGGAGTTCAAGGCCGTGGTCGCCCAGGGCGCCCAGATCTGGAACAACAGCGTCGCCAACGTACGCCTCGAACCCGTCCCGTCCGGCCGTACCCCGAACATCCGGGTCTACGCCGACAACGGCTGGCCCCGCGCGTACACGCAGTCGCTCGGCAACGGTTACTGGTACATGGGCCGCCAGGCCGTCAACCAGGGCTACTACCAGCCGCGGATCGCCGCCCACGAGTTCGGCCACCTGCTCGGCCTCCCGGACCGGCGCACCGGCCTGTGCACCGACCTGATGTCCGGCAGCAGCGCCCCGGTCAGCTGCACCAACCCGAACCCGAGCAGCACCGAGGCCCGGACCGTCAACAACAACTTCGCGACCGCGCTGACCACCGGCGCCCGCACCTACACCTGGAGCGCCGCCTAGTCTCGGAGCCGGGCGAGACCTTCCTGATCCCGCCCGGCCCGTCGATGAGGAGGACATCGTGACCACCCCCGCCGGCACGGCACGCCTGACGTTCGCCGAGATGACCGAAAGCGATCTCGACGACCTCGCCGCCCTGCTCGGCGACCCCGAGGTCATGCGCTACTACCCGCGCCCGAAAACCCGGTACGAGGCCGAGAACTGGATCACCTGGAACCAGGACCTCTACCAGCGCGCCGGCTTCGGCCTCTGGGTGATCCGATCCCGCGAGACCGGCGAGTTCCTCGGCGACTGCGGCCTCACCCCGCAGCAGGTCGACGGCGTCACCGAGACCGAGATCGGCTATCACGTACGCGCGGACAAACAACGCCTCGGGTACGCCACCGAAGCCGCCACCGCCTGCCGCGACCACGCCCGTCAGGTCCTCGGCGTGAACCGGCTCATCGCGATCATCGACCCCGCCAACGAACCGTCCCAGCGGGTAGCCGAGAAGATCGGCCTGCGCCACGAACGCGACACCGTTTACGGCGTCACCCGGCAACCGGTACGTATCTACACCGAGAACTCCTCGACCCCGACCACCCGCAGCAACGCCAGCCGCTCCCGGGTGTCGTCGTCAGCCGGCGTCAGCACCAGCAACTGCTGACCCAGATCCGGCGTCACCAGCGTCTCGCAGTCCATCGTCAACCGGCCCACCCGCGGATGCAGGAACGACTTGCGGTCGGAGCGGCGCACCTTCACCTCGTGATCCGCCCACATCCGCCGGAACTCGTCGCTGTCCGCCAGCAACCGCTTGACCAGCCGTTCCACCTCGGGCTCGCCCGCCCGGCGACCCGCCACTGCCCGCAGATCAGCCACCATCTGGCGGCTGCGGTGCTCCATGTCCTCGTCGGAGAGCACGGCGCGCGCGTCCGGCTCGGTGAACCATCGGTACGTCAGATAGCGCCGATCCCCGGTGAACCTGGTGTGATCCCCGTTCATCAACTCGGCCGACCGGTTCTGCGCCAGCACCTCACCGAGGTCCGACATCACCAGAGCGGGAGTGTCCCCGAGCAGATCCAGCATCCGCAGCAACCCGGCCCGAGCCTGCCGCGCGGTCCCCGCACCGAGCGGCGCCTGATGCCCGGCCAGGTGAAACAGATGGGCCCGCTCGTCATCCGACAACCGCAACGCCCGCGCCAGCGCGCTGAGCAGCTGCGCC
Organism: Actinoplanes lutulentus; assembly: GCF_003259845.1. Classification (GTDB taxonomy): domain Bacteria; phylum Actinomycetota; class Actinomycetes; order Mycobacteriales; family Micromonosporaceae; genus Actinoplanes; species Actinoplanes lutulentus. Next base: position 645,429 of record NZ_QLMJ01000001.1, on the reverse strand, counting down.
GACGGCTGACTGCTGCGACCCTGCTCCAGGCGCACGACGTAATCCACCGAGATCCCGGCGAGCCGCGCCACCTCTTCCCGCCGCAGCCCCGCGGTGCGCCGGCGCGGCCCGTCGGCGAGACCGACCTCGGCCGGACGGATCGCCTCACGGCGGCGGCGCAGGAAGTCGGCGAGCTGTTCACGCTGCATGAACCCATCGTGCCCGGCGGGAGAACCCGCAGCCAGGGAGCGCCGCTCCCACGATAAGCGCTCCTCTCCCGTACGCCCGAAGTCCAGCGCAGGGTGAGAGCCATGAACACACGAACCCTGGGAAACACCGGCCCGGCCGTCTCCGCTCTGGGCCTCGGCGCGATGGCGATGTCCGGCACGTACGGCCCGTCGGACCGCGACGAGAGCATCAAGACAGTGCACGCCGCCCTCGACGCGGGCGTCACGCTGATCGACACCGGCGACTTCTACGGCATGGGTCACAACGAGCTCCTGCTCGCCGAAGCACTCCGTGGCCGCGACCGTGACTCGTACCAGCTCAGCGTCAAGTTCGGCATGCTCCGCGGCCCGGGCCACGAGTTCGGCGGCGCCGACGGCCGTCCCGAAGCGGTGAAGAATTTCCTCGCGTACTCCCTGAACCGCCTCGGCGTCGACCACATCGACATCTACCGTCCCGCCCGTCTCGACCCGAACGTCCCGATCGAGGACACCGTCGGCGCCATCAAAGAGATGATCGACGCCGGCTATGTCCGCCACGTCGGCCTCTCCGAGGTCAACGCCGCGACGATCCGCCGGGCCCACGCGGTCCACCCGATCGCCGACCTGCAGATCGAGTACTCCCTGATCTCCCGCGCCGTCGAGGCCGACATCCTGCCCACCCTGCGCGAGCTCGGCATCGGCCTGACCGCGTACGGCGTCCTGAGCCGCGGCCTGATCTCCGGCAACTGGACCCCCGGCCAGGCCGGCGACCCCCGCAACCACAGCCCGCGGTTCGCCACCGGCAACGTCGAACACAACCTGTCGCTGGTCGAGGCCCTCCGCACCCTCGCCCAGGCAAAGGGCTGCACCGTCGCCCAGCTGGCGATCGCCTGGGTCGCCGCCCAGGGCGACGACATCGTGCCGCTGGTCGGAGCCCGCTCCCGCACCCGCCTGACCGAGGCCCTGCCCGCGCTGGACGTCCAGCTCACCGCCGACGACCTCACCGACATCGAGAAGACCATCCCGGCCGGTTCGGCGCAGGGCGACCGCTACCCAGCAGCCTTCATGTCCTCCCTCGGCACCGGCAACTGACGACGGGCACCGCCGAACCCGCCGATCCGCATAGGTGTACATCGCTCTGACAGAGCGATGGGGGTACATCAGATGGAAGTCGCCGGGATCGGCCTGGCCGAAGACGCTCACCAGCTCGCCGCGGGCATCCGCAGCCAGAACTGGGTGGACAGTGCCATCGGAGGCGTCGGCGTATCCCTCGAAGGATTGTCGCTCGCCGTCGACCCCCTCGGCACCGTGGCCAGCTGGGGCGTCGCCTGGCTCATGGAACACATCCGACCCCTCCAGGAGGCGCTCGACCACCTGGCTGGTGACGCCGCCGAGGTCACCGCGCAGGCCGCGACCTGGTCGAACGTTGCCGCGCTTACCGCGGCCGCACATCAAGAATATGCAGACCACGTTCGTACGCAGACCGCTGGCTGGTCAGGCGCGTCCGGTGACGCCTACCGCGCCCACGCGGCGGAGAACCTGGTCGTGCTCGACGGCATCACTGCCGCAACCGGTGGCATCGCGTCCGCGGTGGAGGGTGCGGGCCTGGTGGTCGGTCTGGTACGCGAAATCGTCCGCGACCTGATCGCCAACTTCATCGCAACTCTGGCTGTCCGCCTACCGCAATGGCTCGCCATGGAAGGAATCACTCTCGGTATCGCGACCCCCGTCGTCGCGGGCCAGGTGTCCGCTCTCGTTCTGAAGTGGGCCAACAAGATCCAACACTTCATCCGAGGACTGCTGGGCAGCCTTCGCCGCCTGAAGGTGATGATCAATCGCTTGGGCGAGGTCCTCGGCGACCTGCGAACACTGGCAGGCCGCATCGCTCGATCCGCACCGACCGATCGCTCGGTTCATTTCTTCAGCAAGAGCCGGGTAAGCACCAACCGCGACGTGCTGGAGAACGGCCCGGGTACCCCGATGACACTGGAAAACGTTCACGCGACCGCCGAGCGGATGGGGATCGATTTCGGTGACGTCGACATAGTCATCGTTTCCGACGCTGAGGAGATTCGATACCTGGAACACATGGACGCCGGCGCCTACACGCCATCGGAACGCAACGGGACCCAGGTCCGCTTCGGCCCAGCCAGCTTCGCGGATCCGGATAGCCTGGCTGCGACCATCGCGCACGAACATACTCACGTCCAGCAGCAGCGCAACGGCGAACATCTGTGGCGTGTGCTGCGGGACCTCGAAGACGAGGCGTACGCGAGTGAAGTGCCGGCCTTGGAGCTCTTTCGGAGGAAACAGCCGTGACAGCCACCCGTTTCCAGATCAATGAGGTGTTCGACATCGGGGCGCGCGCCGGCCTACTGGTCGTCGGAAGCGCTGATGAGGATTTCACCGGGGTGCCGCGCCTGCACGACGAACTCACCGGCCACCCGATCACCATCCTCGGCGTCGACTTCCCGACCCCGCGAACCTTGCGCACCGGCGAGACGATCCTCGTAGTCGACCGCATCGACGCCGGTTATGCCACCACCGGCCGGGTCTGGACCGCCTGAGAACGGCAAATTCAAACCCTTTCTTGCGTACGCACAATGGACTCGGAAAGCGCAACCATTGCACCCAGCTGGCAGGATGTCCGGGGTGTTGAAGATCGTGAGGCGGCTGCGGATTCCGCTCGCCGTGCTGCTCGTCGCCGTCGCGGGTTTGTGGCTCGGTAACAACTCCACGCTCGTGAACAGCGGTAACGAACCGCTGCTCCTGGCGCATCGCGGCCTCGCGCAGACCTTCGACGTCTCGCGCGTGCAAGCCGACACCTGCACCGCGCAGGTGATTCTGCCGCCGGAACACCCCTACCTGGAGAACACTCTCGATTCGATGCGGGCCGCTTTCGACGCCGGCGCCGACGTGGTCGAATTCGATGTGAAGTTGACCCGCGACGGCCGGCTCGCGGTTTTCCACGACGCCGTGCTGGAATGCCGCACCGACGCGTCCGGCACGGTCGGCGAACACACCATGGACGAGCTGCGCGCACTCGACATCGGCTACGGATATACCGCCGACGGCGGCGTCACCTACCCATTCCGCGGAAAGGGCGTCGGCCTGATGCCGGATGCCCCCGAGGTTCTGGACGCGTTCGCCGGCCGCGAGCTGCTGATCCACCTGAAGAATGACAACGCGGCCGACGGCGAAGCGCTCGCCGAACTGCTCGCTGAACGGCCCCACCAGCAGCTGACCGTTTACGGCGAGGACACCGCGGTCGCCGCTTTCCACACGGCGTTGCCCGGGGTCCGGGCGACGTCAAAAGCAATGATGAAGAACTGCCTGCTCCGGTACGAGTCAACAGGCTGGACCGGCCACGTCCCGGACGCCTGCCGCAACACCCAGCTGCACCTGCCGGCCCGTTACGGCCGCTGGCTCTGGGGCTGGCCGAACCGTTTCGCCAATCGCATGGCCGAAGCCGGCACCAGAGTCATCCTGGTAGCCGACGGAGGCGACTATTCCGCGGGCTTCGACACCCCGGAGACCGTGAACCAGATCCCTGAGAACTGGCCCGGCGGCATCTGGACCAACCGCATCGACGTGGCAGCACCCCTGATCAGCTGATCTCGAACCGGCTTGCTGGGGCGCGGGTACACCTGGGCATGGAATCGTCGATGGACCAGGCTGACGTTGTCGCCGACCGGCAGCAGTTCGTGGCTCGTACCGCTCAGTTGTTGCTCGGTGCCTACCTGCTGGCGCTCCTCGTCCTGGCGGTCGCCGCCTACTACGGACGGGTTCAGGTCTATGTCTTCAACATTCCGTACCTCGTTGTGCCCGCGGCCTTCTTCGGGCAGGCGGTCTGGACCACCGGCAGGTTTCGCCGCGCCACCGAGCCGGGCCGGCGGCGCGAGCTCTACCAGCGCAGCGCCATCGAAACGGTCCTGGGACTGGTCATGATCGGCAGCCTCCTCTATTACTGGCTGCAGGATCCCGCCTCCTTCGTCACCTGGATGTGACCGGTTTTTGTCGGACCCCGGGGCTAACATCCGCCGCATGATGGAGGACCTGGTCAGGCGGGCTGCCGGTGATGACGACGTGGCGGCGGAGGAGCTGGCGGAGATCGCGGACAGCGCTCCCGGCGACCTCACCCCTCATCACGGCCTCATGCTCGACCTCGATCTGCTCTGGCCGGCGAAACTGTTCCGGGCCGCCGATGATGTGACGGTGCGGCGGGTTGTCGCGCAGGTTGACGCCGGCCAGGGGCAGGGGCGGCTCAACCACCTGCTGCTCGTCCTGGCATACAGCGGGCACCCTCTCGCTGAGCAGGCCCTGCGCCGCTGGTCCACGTCGCCTCCGCCCGGCGCCGACGAGCTCTATGTCGGGTCGCTTGACTATGCCCGTGAGGGCGGCTGGACCGTTGACACCGATGGCAGCCGCCGGGAGCTGTGCGGCGACACCGCCTATGAGTGGCTGCTGCGCGAGTCGTCGCGTGAGCCGAGCGGTGCGACCTGTCCGTGGTGCACGTCGCCGTTGTGGGTGGCCGCCGACCTGAACGCCGCCGACCTGAACGCCGCCGACCTGGACGCCGCCGACCTGGACGCCGCCGACCTGAACGCCGCCGACCTGGACGCCGCTGATCCGGCGGTGCGCGCCGCGCTGGCGCACACCGGCTGGTCCGGGCGGCTCGTTGTCGAGACCTGCCACTTCTGTGCGTGTTACGCGACGCTGTTCAGCAAGGTCAGCCCGGACGGCGGGTCGAGCTGGTGGGCCGGCAACACGCCACCGAGCTATCTGCCCAAGGACGCCGGTCCGGAGGACCCGCCCGCGCTGCTGCCGGTGCCCGGGCCGGTTCGGGCGAGTCCCTACCAGGTCAGCGCCTGGAGCCAGGGCGGGTCGACGCTGGGTGGGCGGCCCGACTGGATCCAGGACGCGGACCATCCGGAGTGCCCCGGGTGCGGCCAGTCGATGGACTACCTGGGCCTCATCGGTGGCGCGGACATCGACGACGGGGAAGGTGCGTATTACCTGCACCTGCATCAGCCGTGCGGGTTCGCGGCGGTGAATTACCAGCAGAGCTGAGGGTACGGGAGACAGCGTGGCCACTTTCGTTCTGATCCACGGCGCCGGCGATGTCGGCTGGTACTGGCATCTCGTGGAAGCCGAGTTGCGGGCGCGCGGGTTCGACACCGTCGCGCCGGACCTGCCCTGTGACGACGACACAGCCGGCTTGGCCGAGTACGCGGACGCCGTGGTCGCGGCCGTCGGCGAGCGTACGGATCTGATCGTTGTCGGACAGTCGCTCGGCGGATTCACCGCGCCGCTTGTCGGCGAGCGGACGACCGGGCCCGAGGCCGTGACGATGATTGTGCTGGTCGCGCCGATGATCCCGGCGCCGGGGGAGGCCCCTGCTGATTACTGGGCGAATACCGGCTGGGACCGGGAGACACGGGAGCAACACGACGACCTGTTCTATCAGGACGTCGCGCCGGAGCTGGCCGCCGAGGCGTGGAAACGGGGCCGCGAGCAGTCGGAGACCCGGCTGGGGGAGCCGTCGCCTATGAAGGCCTGGCCCGACGTGCCCACCCGGGTGCTGGCCTGTCGTGATGACCGGCTGCTGCCCGTCGGGTTCATGCGGCGCGTCGCGAGGGAGCGTCTGGGCATCACGCCGGACGAGATCGACGGCGGGCACACGCCGGCGCTGAGCCGCCCCCGGGAGCTGGCGGACCGCCTCAAGGAGTACGCCGATGGACGTTGATTACGACGCTGAGCTGCGACTACACCACGAAGTATTCCGCCGGGCCTGGGGCATCCGGGCCGGCGACCACATCCTCGACATCGGGTGCGGGGCCGGGCGGACCACACGCGATGCGGCCCGTGAGTCCGGAGACGGGAGTGCTGCCGGGGTCGACATCTCCGGCGCGGCCGTCGACCGGGCCCGCGCCCTGACAGCGGAAGAACGCAACGTCACCTTCGAACAAGCCGACGCGCAGACCCATCCCTTCCCGCCGGACCACTTCGACCTGGTGATCAGCCGGTTCGGCACGATGTTCTTCGCCGACCCGGTCGCCGCGTTCACCAACATCGCCCGCGCCCTGCGCCCCTCCGGCCGGCTCGTCATGATGGTCTGGCAGGACGGCGAGCTCAACGAGTGGCGTGTCGCCATCCGCCGTGCCCTCGCCGGATCCGCGAGATCAGGCGGACCGAACGCCTTCTCGCTGGCCGATCCCACGACGGTGACGAAGATCCTCGACACCGCAGGGTTCACCGGTATCACCTTCGCCGACGTGCACGAACCGGTCTACTACGGCCCGGATGTCGACGCCGCGCTCGCGTGGGTCCGGGGTTTCGCCTGCACCGGCGAGGCCCTGAACGATCCCGCCGTCACCGGACGGCTCCGCGACATGCTCGCCACCCACCTCCGCGACGACGGGGTCTGGCTCGACTCCCGAGCCTGGGTGATCACCGCACGGCGACGATGAGGTCAGATCGCCCAGCGCGGCTTCTCCGTCACAATCTTGCGGCAGTCCGCCAGCAACTTCTCGTCCTCGTTGACCTCGTCAAACCCCTGCCCGAGATTGCTCAGATTGTGCCGTAGCGGAATCGCCAGCTCAGCCTTGGCGAACCGGCTGCCGTACGCCAGCATCCCGGTCTCCACCCACAGCCGCGCGATCCGAGGCCGCAGATACGGCGAAGCCTCCCAGACCGACCCCAGCTTCCGTGCACTGCTCGGATTTCCGGTGATCCGCCACAGTGCACCAGCGGCGGCCGCCGTCACATCACCTCGCGTCGACCGGCTTTTGACCAGGCGATTCAGCACGCCCGCCCGGCCCAGCGCCCGCGAGTTCAGCTCGGCAAGACCATCGATGGCCGCGACCGCATGTGGCGACCCCACGAGGTAGCGGTCATAAACGGTCGCCGCGGCCTCCGCATCCCCGGCCACGAACCAGATCGCCCGAGCCGCCGTCAGCGCGAGAGCCGGCTCCTCGCTGCTCAGCAGTGTGCGAATCTCCGCGGCCCGCGACAGCGACGCCCGGCCGGTCGATGTCAGCCGGCCCAAACCGGTCACGTCCAGCGGCTCGGCCACCAGATAGTCCGCCGCCTCCTGCGGAACCGCGGCGATCAGCGCGTCCAGCAACCCGGCCCGATAGATCTCGGTCGACCAGTCCTGCTTCACACTTCGCAGCACCCGGCGCAGCGTGCGGCCCAGCCCACGAGCCCGAACCCCGTACCCGGCGATGTATCGGTGCAGGTCACGCGTGTGCGGGGCGTCATCCAGCAGCCGCTCCAGAATCGGCAGCACCCGTGGATCACCCAGCCGGGCCAGCACGTCCAACGCGGGGATCAACTCACCCTGGTGGATGTACGGCTTAGCGCCCGACAACGTCTCCCACACCGCGTCAGCGGCCGGCCGAGCCACCTCGCCGATACCCTGCAACAGCCGCAACGCCGCCGCCCTGACCTGCGCGTCCTTGTCGAACAGCAGGTCAGCGGCCCGGTCGACGAGCTGCCCGTACGGCCCACGTAGACGCTGGACCAGCGACCGCGCCTCGTGCAGCGCGTCCTGCCGGGCATCCCACGCGTCCATGTCCAGCATCTCGTGCAGAAGCTCCAGATGCGCGGTCACGTCGTCGCGATAACCGGCCCGCACCGCGCCGACCACCTGGTGATAGCCGGGCGTCCACTGCCGGGTCGCCATCCGCGCGCCGGCCAGCAGCGGCCCGGCGATGTCCCCGACCGGTTCGGGTTCGCGGTTGAGACCTTCGCGGTACGCCGCCAGCAGCGTCTCCCGGGCGCGGCCGGTGTCGAACGGCGGCGGGTTGTACAGCGCCATCATCTCGGTGAGAGCACTGATGCGTACGCGTAAATCGTCATCAGTGTCAGCGACCGACGCCAGCCACACCTTGGTCAGCTCGTACCCGCCGCCGACCGCGCCGGTGATCACGCTGGTCCGCAGCAGCATGAGCCGCACCCCCGGATCCGGCTCCTCGGCGAACCGCTCCCACAGATCCCCGGTCGGGTTGGTGATCAGGCGATAGACGGCGCGGACCGTGTAAGCGGCCGCCTCCCGTACCACCGGATCCTCATCCACCAGCAGATCGGACAAACCGCCCCGCTCGGCGAGGAGTCGTTTTGCGCTCAGGGTGCGCCCGGCCATCTGCCAGGTCCGGTCGGCGCCCGCCAGGTCACCGACCAGGCGCAGGATTTCGCCGCGCAACGGCTGTGCCGGATCGGTGACCAGGTCGAGCAGGAACGGCAGCGCCGAGACCACCCAGTGGCGCACGTCCTCCCCGTCGGGGGCGAGACGATAAAGATCACGCAGGGTGGCGGGGTCACCGCCGGCCAGGCCGGAGAGCAGACGGGGTACGGCTGACCCCTGCTCCAGCGAGGACCAGTCGATGTCGTGCAACCCTGCGAGCGCGGCCATGCCGTAGATCATGGTGGCCAGGGGTGTTCGGTTTCAATTCCCGTAACGGGTTGGTGTCGATCACCCGCCGGTGTTATGCCACGAAGATCGTCTGTTATGCCACGAAGATCGTCACAAGCTCGGCGATCCGGCCGTCACGAACCGTGATGATGTCGATGCCGCGCACCGCCGGTTCGCCCGCCGGGCCGAACGTCCAGGCGAGCGCCCCACGGTCCGGTCCGGCGTACCGATGTCCGTCCTCGGCGAAGACGAAGTTCGCCGGAACCTTCTCCAGCAGCCCGCGTGCCTTCTCCTCCAGGGCGTCCCAGCCCCGGACGGTCTCCTCCGGGTCGATGAACGCGACGTCCTCGGCATAGATCCGCTCGATCGCGGCTCGCCGGGTGGCGGCATCCCGGTTGCCGAAGACGTCGGTCAGGTTGGCGGCCAGCAGTTCGATCACAGTGCTCATACCCTTGATGATCTCAGACCTGGCTCGCGCCGCCGTCGACGTAGATCTCCGCGCCGGTCATGTAACTGCTGGAGTCCGACGCCAGGAAGAGCACCGCGTCGGCGATCTCCTCGGGCCGGCCCAGCCGCTGCATCGGCACGCCTGCGGCCAGGCCTTTCAGCAGCGCCTCGGCGGCGGACGGATCTCCCGCGAGGCCGCTCAGGCCGGGCGTCTCGATCGGTCCGGGCGCGATGCTGTTGACCCGGATGCCACGGCCCACCAGCTCGGCCGCCCAGCTGCGGGTGAACGAGCGCAGCGCCGCCTTCGTGGCCGCGTAGACGCTGAACGACGCCGCACCCTTCGTGTCGATGTTGGAGCTGGTCAGGATGACCGACGCACCAGGCTTGAGCAGCGGCAACGCCTTCTGCACGGTGAACAGTGTGCCGCCGACGTTCGTGTTGAACGTCGACGCGTAGTGCTCCCACGTGACGTCCGGCAGCGCCCCGAACTCGCCACCGCCGGCGTTGGCGAACACGATGTCGAGCTGCTCGATCCCCGCGAACAGGCGGTCGAGATCGTCCAGGTTTGCCACGTCCGCGCGTACCCCGGTCGCGTTGTCGCCGATCGAGGCGACCGCCTCGTCCAGCGCCTCTTGCCGCCGCCCGGTGATCACGACTTTCGCTCCCTCAGCGGCGAGCCGGCGCGCTGCCGCGAGCCCGATTCCCGAGGTCGCGCCGGTGATCAGAGCGGTCTTGCCATCCAGCTGTCCCATGATCGTTCCCTCTCAAAGCTGTTCTGTACCGCTCGGTACTGAATCAACGTAGCACTTCTGTACCGATCGGTTAGAATGAGCTGCGTCACGTGAGAAGAGAGGGCGAAAATGGCTGAGCGAGGCAGGCCCCGGGGGTTCGATGCGGACGCGGCACTCGACCGCGCCATCGAAGTCTTCTGGCGCCACGGCTACGAGGGCGCGTCCCTCGCCGACCTCACCACGGCCATGGGCATCAATCGCCCGAGCATGTATGCCGCATTCGGCAACAAAGAGGACCTCTTCCGGCGCGCGGTGGCCCGTTACGCCGAGGCCGACATGGCCTACGCCCGCGAAGCGCTCGCCCAGCCCACCGCCCGCGCCGTCATCGAGACGTTCCTGCGCACCAACGCCGACGCCCTCACCCGCCCGGACCGCCCCGCCGGCTGCCTCTCCGTGCAGGGCGGCCTGGCCGGCGGCAGCGACAACGGCCACATCGCCCAATTCCTCGCCGACAGCCGCGCCGCCGGCGAAAAAGCCCTGGCCGACCGCCTGTCCCAAGCCGCAACCGAAGGCGACCTGCCCAGCGACGCCGACCCGGTCGCCCTGGCCCGCTACGTCATGGTCGTCAGCGAAGGCAACGCCGTCCACGCCGCCGCAGGCGCAACCCGCGCAGCCCTCCAGGCCACCGTCAACATAGCCCTAAAAGCCATTTAGTACGCGTAACCGCAAGGCTCTCAAGAGTCCACCGCGACCCCAGCGACCCTCAAGGCCGCAGCGCGCCTGGCGCTACACATGCCCGCTCACCGCTGCACGGCATCACCGGGCGGAAAGAGGGCCCGCAACGCAGGCGCGACAGCGGCGACCAGGTCAGCGTCCTCCCCGCCGTGCACAGCCAGATTCACCGCACCCATCACCACCTCAGCACCCCGAGCCACAGCCACCGCCGCCACCAGAACAGCCCGCGCCACATCAACCGGCGGCACGTCAGCCGGCGGCACGTCAGCCGGCGGTGCGGAGCGTGGCGCCTCCGCCAGTAGCTGGCGGACCAGGACTCCCTCGCCCCATGAAGCCTCCGCTTCGACCGGAAGCCGTCCCAGCCAGGTCAGCAGCGCCGTCGCCCGGTCTGCGGGCGACGGCATCACCTCGGCGAGCAGGTGCCGCATATCGTCGATCCGATCGGCCGGCAGCTCACCGGCCTGCTCACCGGTGACGGTCAGCAGCGCCGGCCACAGGACGCCGGGAACCCGCCGCTCGCTGAGGTATGAGCGCCCCCGCTTGCCTGCGGGCCGGAACTGCGGGCGCTGCCCGCGCAGGTCCAGCAGATTCGCCAACGGTCCGTGGAAGGACGCCAGCCGATGCGGGACGCCGATCTCGGCGAGCAGCAGCTGCAGCCCGGCGGGATCGCTGACCACCAGGTCGTCACGGAACCTGCTCCGCTCCCAGCTGACCGTGTCATAACCGTGAACGCTCCCACTACCGATGATCCCGCCCGCACTGTCCCGCAGAACGATCGTCAGCCCACCGTGACACCGGCAGATGTCCCCGGTGAACCGGCCAGCCGTGGTCAGCCCGCGCAGCGCCGAGAACTCCTGCCGTGCCGAGAACTCCTGCGGTGCCGAGAACTCCTGCGGTGCTGAGGGCCTCTGCGCCTCGGCCAGCACCGCACGGCCGTCGATCGGTCCGCGGTCCTCTCCGCCGTCGACGACCTGAACTGACTCCGCCCGGTCCCAGGCCGCGCCGAGCCACGCCGCGGTGTCGTTCACCGATCAGTCCTTGCTGAACTGGCGGGCGGCGGCTTCCAGGCGGTCGTGGTAACCGGACCACCACTGCTGGTCCTCGTCGGGCAGGTTGCTGTTGGTCTGACGGACCCCGGCCGCGCCGTCGATGAGCTCACGGACGAGGTCGGCGTGACCGGCGTGCCGGTGCGTCTCGGCGGTGACGTGCACCAGGATGCGATGCAGCGAGACCACCTGCCGTTCCTCCGGCCACCACGCGACCCGGCCCCGGGCGTCCAGGTCGAGCGCCTCGATCGTCGCGTCAGAGTGAGCCCACACCCGGCGGTGGAGCGCGATGATGTCGTCACGCTTCTCCTCCGGCGTGGCCCACATGTCAGCGTTCGGCTCGGCGTCCTCGTCCATCCACGGCATGGGCTCGTGCAGCGGCCGCCCGAACGTCTCCCCGAAGTAGCCACCCTCAACACCAGCACAGTGCTTCACGAGCCCGAGCAAATTGGTGCCGGTAGGCACAAGGGGCCGGCGAACGTCATAGTCCGACAGGCCCTCCAGCTTCCACACCAGGGTGTCCCGGCCCTCCTGCAGGTATTGCCGAAGGTCCCCTTTGGGATCGAACGAAGTCATGCCGTGCAGCATGCCACCACCCCCCGACACTCCACCTCGAACAACCCCACCGCCCCCTCACGACCTGCGATCTTGTGAGGTTCGGCCATCCGATCAACCGCAAACGCACGAGTTTCCGGGAGATCCGCCCGGCAACGGCGGCGCCTCGACCAGGAACGCCTGCCCACCTTGGCGGTCATCGGCGAGGACTGGCCGCGGCACGCCGAGCGCGACGTATACCGTCAAGGCCTGGACGCCCTGGTCGGCGGCCTGCTGGCCCGGTCAGGGATCCAGCGGCTCGATGACCTGCTTGTGGGCGTGCTGGTAGATCACCGAGGAGCGGAATCCGACGATCTCCCGCCGCCCGCTGAACTTGTCCATCACGAACGAGTGCAGCGCGTCCACGCTCGGCACCGCCACGTGCACCTGGAAGTCGTCGCCGCCGGTCAGGACGATCACCGACAGGACTTCGGGCAGGCTCATCGCGTACGTCTTGAAGTTCTCGATGATCGTCCTGCTCAGTGGCCTGACCTGGACGTGCAGCAGCGCCTGGACGCCGCGGTTGAGCGCCGCGAGGCTGATCTCCGCGTGATAGCCGGTGATCACCCCGCGCTCGCGCAGCGACCGCACCCGCTCCAGGCAGGTGGACGGCGCGATCCCGACCGCACGGGCCAGCTCGCGGTTGGTCTGCCGCGCATCGACCTGCAAAAGCTCCACGATCGCCGCATCAAGTTCGTCCACGACCGGAATCTAACGCCTTTCTCCGAACGACGTTCGCCAGAAGCCGATCATGCCCGGACAGATGTCTACCGTCCGGAGGCATGGAGCACGAGAACATCGTCATCAGGCGCGGCACCCGGTCCGGCCTCCCGATCATCGTCGCGGTGCACTCCACCGCTCTTGGACAGGCCATCGGTGGCTGCCGGATCGCGCACTACCCGCACTGGCGCGACGGACTCACCGACGCGCTGCGCCTCTCCGTCGCCATGTCCGACAAGGCCGCCCTCGCCGGGCTGCCCAACGGCGGCGGCAAGACCGTCGTAGCGCTGCCACCTGGGCATGTCCTCGACCCGGCCGAACGTCGCGACCTGCTGCACGACGTCGGCGATGTGATCGCTTCCCTCGATGGCGCTTATGCGACCGGCCCGGACGTCGGCACCGGCCCGGACGACATGGTCACCATCGCGGAGCGCACTCCGTACGCGTTCTGCCGCCCGGTCTCCGCGGGCGGCAGTGGCGACTCGTCGGTGCACACCGCCGCCGGCGTCCTCGCCGCCCTGCGAGCCGTCTGCGCGGAGCGGTTCGGCTCGCCTGAGCTGGGCGGCCGCAGTTTCGCCGTGCTGGGCCTCGGCCGCGTCGGCACTCATGTGCTGCGCCTGCTGGCCCAAGAAAAAACAGCCCACGAAAAAGCCGCCCAATTAAGAACAGCCCACGAAAAAACAGCCAAGAGAAAAGCCATTCTGTACGCCGCCGACGTCGACGAGAGCCGCCGCGTCCACGCGGAGAACGCCACCTGGGTGACCCCGCAGGAATGCCTCACCGCCGACGTCGACGTGCTGATCCCGTCCGCACTCGGCGGCCTGCTCACCCCGTCCACCGTGCCGCACCTGCGCTGCGCCGCGATCGCCGGCCCCGCCAACAACCAGCTCGACGAACCCGCCACCGCCGATCTGCTGCGGGACCGCGGCATCCTCTGGGCGCCGGACCTCGTCGTCAGCGCCGGCGGCATCATCCACGCCACAGCGGTCGAGCTGCACCACGAGACGTCCGAGCAGGCCGGCGCGCGCGTCGAAGCCATCGCCGGCACGCTCACCGAGATCCTGCGGACCACCGGCTCGACACCGCTGGAGGCCGCCCGAACAAAAGCCCAGGCCGTCCGAGAAAAAGCCCGGCGAGAAACCCACCGGCGTAGAGATCAGCGCGCGGCGTAGACCCAGGCCGTGCCGCCGGACGCCAGCGGCGCCTCAACACGCCGGTAGTCGTCCACTTCGTAGTCGTCCGCCGCCCGCAACTCGTCGTCGGTGAGCTCCAGGACCGCACCGGCCACCTCGTCACCTGGATGTCCGGTAGCGATCAGGATCGGGTGGTGGGTGCGCCCGCTCACCGCGAGCACGTGCGGGTCGGTGATCTCCACCTGCTCCAACCGGAAACCGAGGATCCGATCATCACGCCCGGCCAGCAGCCGACCGAAATTGATCTGCTGGACGTTCGGGTCGCGGAGCGTTCCGTAGGAGAACAGGAGCGGCATGGCTTCTAGCCTAATGGCCGTCCGTGCTGTTCAATCTCGGTCGCCCACTGCTGGGCGAGGGCGTCTGCCGCAGCCCGGCCCCGCACCCAGCGCCACTGGAGATTCTCGTCATCGCCGTCCAGCTCGCGGGCCACGACCGGCCAATTGTCGGTGATCGCGCGGTATGGCCAGACGACCGCTGTCGCCAGCAGGATCGCGATCCCGATCACCAGAACGACAGCCAGGTAGAGCATGGTGAGGACGAAGCCGATATCGCCGTCCGCGAAGTTCAAAGACCCCCACGTGTCCTTACTCGGCATCCCCGCCAGCCTGCGCCGGCCCACCCGCCACCGCACCCAGTTCCCGGACCCGGCCCGCGTCTGCACGATCACGTCCTGAGTGTGATCGACCCGTGCCAGTGCAGCATGCTGGGCGGATGACGCGTGGAGTGGTGTTCTTCGATGTGGACGGAACGCTCGTCCCGGGGATCAGTAGCGGACAGCACCTCGCCGACCGCCTCGGCCACGCCGATCTCTGCCGCGAGGCCGAAGCCGGGTACGACGACGGCACCCTCACCAACCAGGAAGCCTCTGTCATCGACGCCCGCGGCTGGGCTACCTGGACCCCGTCCGACGTGCGCGGATTCCTCGCCTCGCTGCCACTGGTCGACGGCATCCCCGAAACGCTCGCCTGGTGCCGCGCCCACGACCTGCTCCCGGTCGTCACCACGCTCGCCTGGGACCCGGTCGGCGCCTACCTCTGTGACCGATTCGGATTCGCCCGCTCCTGCGGCCCGGTCCTGGAGATCATCAACGGCGCCTACACCGGCGAGGTAGCCGCCCACCTGGACGAATACGGCAAACGAGACTTCGCACTGAGCGTCGCCACCGAACTGAACATCGAGCCAAGCCACTGCGCCGCCATCGGCGACAGCCGCTCTGACCTGCCCCTTTTCGGCGCCGCAGGCCTGGCGATCGCGTTCAACGGCGACCCGGCAGCCCGAGCGGCAGCCCACACCGGCGTCACCGGCACCGACCTGCGAGCCGTAATCCCCCTGCTGGACACCTGGCAAGACCGATTCCGCTGAGCGCCATCAGCGGAAAAACTACTTCGCCGCTACCTTCATGACCATCGTCGGCGCGTTCCGGGCGTGCTCAGCGGTCCATCGCGCCGCCACCTTGAAAACGTCCACATCCATCACCTCGACGCCGGCGGAGTGCTGGTAGGCGTGCTTCTCCGCCTTCTTCACCAGGCGGATCACGTCGGAGACCGAGCCGGGGTGCTCGCGGCAGATCCGCACGGCGACCCGGAACTGGCGGTCGGTGACCGGGATCAGGTACTCGCGCATGCCGGCCTGCCACGCCTTCGGGTGCACGATGTAACCGCCGGGCAGGTTGCCGGGGCCGCCGATCGGGTCGAGCACCGACAGCTTGTTGACGTGTGTCGGGGTGCCGGCCATCGCCATGTATCCGAGGCCGCCGAGAGCGACAGCGACCACGATCGCGACGGCGAGCAGCGGGCTGCCGGTGCCGGCGGCGAGGATCACGCCGAGTACCAGCAGGATCATCCCGCCGGCGACCATGATCGGGCTGCCGCCGGCGCTGTTCGTGTTCGCACCGCGGTACGCGTCATCGATGCACTTGTCCATCACGCTGTTGAGCAGCTCGTCCTGGGGCTGCCAGCGATCGTCGCGCATCGGCACGAGGCGTGCTGAAGGCTCGTAATTCATCGGGTGGATTCCTTTCCGTCCGCAACGAGCCCATGAATCGGCCGCACGGCGGACGGGTGAAGGAAAGTCCTAGGCGAGAAGTGATTCGCGCATCTGTTTGCCCGGGTTCCACTGCCCGACGAACCGGCTGATCGCCGGGTCGAGCACGTCGACGCTGGCGTTGGAGCGCATCTGCTCGCGGACCGGCGGCGGCAGCGGGGGCGGGTCGCCCATCTCGTTGCGCAGGACGGTGGCCGTGGTGATCAGCCCGGCGGCCAGTTCGGCGCCGTGCACGTCGACGAGCACCCGGCCGTACTGCCAGCCGGCCACGGTCAGGTCGAGCAGCTCGAAGACGTGGGCGAGCACCGGTTCGGGGTCGGTTACGCGTACCGTCTGGCGCGCTTGTGCGCCCACGGCCGTGACCGCCGCGCTGACCTGGATGTACGGGTGCAGGGGCTGGCCGAACAGTGGCGAGCGCAGTCGCTTTCCGGCGGTCTTCCACAGCGTGCGGTAATTGGTGCGATCCGCGACGAGTCCCAGGTCGGCGGCCTGGACCACCACCGAGGAGTGGGCGCCTTCGGCGAACTCGCGCAGGATCTCGCCGGCCACCAGGACACCGTCGTCGCCGTCGAGCAGCCCACGTATTTCCGCTGCCTGATCCGCGTAGCGGGTGGTCAGGTGGGTGCCGAATCGTTGCTGAACGTCCTGCATCAATTGCCGTTGCAGGGCGGGATCGTGCTGGACGCGCCGCTTTCGCAACCCGAGCCGGAGAAACCGCATGTCGCCTCGCCTCACCGCTTGCCGAACGCAGCAAATGCTAGTCGAGGTCCGTCAGGTCGTTGTGGATCAGGGCCTGATGTCGCGGATCGGCGGTTCTGCCCTAAAGATCAACTAGCCGGAAGTCGCACGTTAACGGCCCTTTCCGCGATCTCGGACGCCTGCGCTGCGTCTGCTGTTAACCGTCTGTGTATCGACTGTGTACGGAGGCACACAACCGTGTGCAATCGCACGCGCGGCGTGTGTCTCCACCATCA
Source organism: Actinoplanes lutulentus (assembly GCF_003259845.1). Lineage (GTDB taxonomy): Bacteria > Actinomycetota > Actinomycetes > Mycobacteriales > Micromonosporaceae > Actinoplanes > Actinoplanes lutulentus. The sequence continues at coordinate 628,345 of NZ_QLMJ01000001.1, read as the reverse complement.
GACGAGGCGGAACTGTGGCTGCGGCACGTTTCGGATTTCTCCGTAGTCGATCGAGCGACTTTGTCAGCTGGCGACTGCTCACCACCAACAATCGGGACCTGGGCCGAGCGCCCGCGATGTTCCCCGACATCGACGCCTGCCGGGCTGCCGCCCGCTGGGCGCAGCAGCACGCCGCCGAGCTGAGCGTCACGATCGTGCGCTCCGGCGCCACCGCCTGGCGCTGGCGGATGGAGGCCGGCGGCGCCGTCGTCGCGGTCGCCAGCCGCGATTACCAGCGCCGCATCCAGGCCGCTCAGGCCGCCGCGGTGGTGCTCGGCCTGCTGGCCGGCGCCGAACTCGGCGAAATGCCGGTCCGGGTCCGGATATGACCACCGTCATCATCGAGCAGCGCCGCAGGCTGCGGCCTTCCGGCGGCCCGGACCGTGTCTACCGTGTCGTGCTGCGGCTGGCCGGCGCCGGCGTCCTCCTTCTGATGACGCTGGTCGGCGCGTTCCTGTTCGACAAGGCCGCCGACGCGCTCGGCATCGCCGGCTGGTCGTTCCTGACCACCGAGAAGTGGGAGCCCGACTCCGGCAACTTCGGCATCGCCGCGGTGCTCACCGGCACCGTCCTGATCGCCGGCGTCGCGATCGGCATCGCGGTGCCGCTGGCCATCGGCATGGCCCTCTACGTGTCCGAATATGCCCCGCGCGGCCTCCGCCCGGCCCTGATCGGCCTCGTCGACCTGATGGCCGCGGTGCCCAGCGTCGTCTACGGCCTCTGGGGGTTCGCCTTCCTGCAAGGACACGTCATCGGCCTGGCGCGCTGGCTCGCCACGTACCTGTCCTGGATCCCCTTCTTCAAGGTCACCGGCTCGGATCCGCGCGACCCGCTCGCGACCGAAACCGTCTACACCTCGTCGACCTTCATCGCCGGCATGGTCGTCGCCATGATGATCGCCCCGGTGATCTGCTCGATCATGCGCGAGGCGTTCTCGCAGGCGCCGATCGGTGAGCGTGAGGGCGCCTTCGCGCTCGGCGCCACCCGCTGGGGCATGATCCGCTCGGTGGTCCTGCCGTTCGGCCGCGGCGGCATGATCGGCGGCACCATGCTCGGCCTCGGCCGCGCTCTCGGCGAGACCATCGCCGTCTACCTGATCATCTCGCCGGTCTTCTCGATCCAGCCGCACATCCTGCAGAACGGCGCCAACTCGGTCTCCGCGCTGATCGCGCTGCGTTACGGCGAGGCCGGCCCGGTCGCGCTCTCCGCCCTGATGGCCGCCGGTGTGGCCCTGTTCCTGATGACCCTGGTCGTCAACTTCGGCGCCGGGATCATCGTGGCCCGCAGCCGCTCCGGCGCCGAGAGCGAGGCGTGATGACTCTGCTGTCCGATAGAGATCAAGATCAACTTCAAGATCAAGCGCCTGAGGTACGCCGGAACACCGCGACCCTCCGGTCCGAGGACGTCCTCACGGCGATCGGCGCCGCCGTGGCAGCCGTCTGCCTGACCGCCCTGATCTTCTACTGGATCGCCCCGTTCTCCGGCGCCCTCGGCTTCGTCGTCGTCGCGTTCGTGGCATTCCTGGCCCTGTACGCCGTCCTGCTCTGGCTCGACGGCGACGGCCCCTCGGTCCGCGACCGGCTGGTCTCCGCGATCGTGCACGGCCTGGCCGCCCTGCTGCTGGTCGCGCTGGTCTTCGTCGTCAGCTTCACGCTGATCAAGGGCTTCAGCGCGCTGGTGCACCCGAACTTCTTCACCGAGGACCTGAGCGTCACCGGCCCGCTCGCCCCGCTGACCGAGGGCGGCGGACTGCACGCCCTGGTCGGCACCCTGGAGCAGATCGGCCTGGCACTGCTCATCACGATCCCGGTCGGCCTGCTCTGCGCGCTGTTCCTCTCCGAGCTGCGCGGGCCGTTCCCCCGGCTGGTGCGTACCGTCGTCGAGGCGATGACCGCCCTGCCGTCGATCGTCGCCGGGCTGTTCATCTACGCCACCGTCCTGCTGATCTTCGGCTTCGAGCCGTCCGGCTTCGCCGCCTCCCTGGCGATCAGCGTGATGATGCTGCCGATCATGATCCGGGCCGCCGATGTGGTGCTCCGGCTCGTGCCCGGCCACCTCAAGGAGGCGTCGTTCGCGCTCGGCGCCAGCCGGTGGCGGACCGCCTGGACCGTGGTGCTGCCCACCGCCCGGCCCGGTCTGGCCACCGCGATCATCCTGGCCACCGCCCGTGGCATCGGTGAGACCTCGCCGGTGCTGCTCACGGCCGGGTACACCAAGGCGCTCAACACCGACGCATTCCACGATCCGCAGGTCTCCCTGCCGCTCGCCACCTTCATGTTGATCAAGTCGCCGGAACCGAACGTGGTGGCCCGCGGTTACGGCACCGCCGCCCTGCTGATGGTCCTGGTCCTGCTGCTGTTCGTGATCGCCCGCCTGGTCGGCGGCCGCGGACCGCAGGAGCTGACCCCGCGACAGCGCCGGGCCCGGGCCCGCGCGTCGGCCCGGGACTTCGCCCGCTTCCAGCGCAGGGAAGCTTCCGCACCAGTGACGACTCCGGCAGGAGAAGAGATCCCGTGAAAACCCTGTTGAGAGCCGTCTGCTCGGCGGCGACGGTGCTGGCGGTCCTCGCCGTCACCGCGCTGCCGGCATCCGCGGCCTACGTGCCGATCACCGGCTCCGGCTCCACCTGGAGTCAGAACGCCATCGAGCAGTGGACATCAAACGTCGAGCAGTACGGCATGCGCATCAACTACTCCGGCGGCGGCTCCACCTTCGGGCGCAACCAGTTCGCCAGTGGCCTGACCGACTTCGGGGTCTCGGAGATCCCGTACGGCAAGGACGACGGCGCCGCCAGTGAGGCCCGGCCGAAGTTCCCGTTCGCGTACATGCCGATCGTGGCCGGTGGCACCGCGTTCATGTACAACCTGGAGATCGGCGGCCGGAAGGTCACCAACCTGCGGCTGTCCGGCGACACGGTCGCGAAGATCTTCACGAACGTCATCACCAACTGGAGCGACCCGGCGATCAAGGCCGACAACCCGGGCCTCACGCTGCCGGCCCGCAAGATCGTCCCGGTGGTCCGCTCGGACGGCTCCGGCACCACGGCGCAGCTCACCACCTGGATGAGCAGCCAGCACGCGAGCGTGTGGAACGCGTACTGCGCGAAGGCCGGCCGGTCCAACCCGTGCGGCGTGACCAGCATCTACCCGCTGTTGCAGGGCAGTGCCATGACCGCGCAGTCCGGCTCGCAGAACGTCGCCGGTTACGTGGCCCAGCCCTCCAGCGTCGGCGCGATCACGTACGTCGAGTACTCGTACGCCCGGAACCTGAAATTCCCGGTCGCGAAGATCCGCAACGCGAAGGACTTCTACGTCGAGCCGACGTATCAGTCGGTCGCGGTGGCCCTGATGGCCGCGAAGATCAACACGGACAAGAGCTCGCCGGACTATCTCACCCAGGATCTGCAGCCGGTTTACACGTACAACGACGCGCGTACCTATCCGCTGTCGAGCTACAGCTACATGCTGATCCCGGTTGACGAGGAGAACGCCCGGTTCAAGAAGAGCAAGGGCAAGACCCTCGGCGACTTCTCCTACTACTTCCTCTGCGAGGGCCAGCAGCAGGCCGACGACCTCGGGTACTCGCCGTTGCCGATCAACCTGGTCAAGGCCGGCCTCGACCAGGTCAAACGGATCCCCGGGGTGGACAGCCAGGCCGTCGACATCACGAAGTGCAACAACCCGACGTTCTCGTCCGACGGCACCAACACGCTCGCGAAGAAGGCTCCGTACCCGCCGGCCTGTGACAAGGCCGGCAGCACCCAGTGCGGCACCGGCACCGGCGGCGCGCCTCAGGACACCCCGACCACCGGCGGCGGAGGCAACACCGGCGGAGGCGGGAGCAACAACGGCGGCGGATCGACCGGCGGTGGCGGTTCCACCGGCGGTGGTGGGACGACAGGTGGCACCCCGGCCACCGGCGCGACCAGCGGATCCCCGACCGGCGGTACGGGAACAGGCACCGGAACCGGCACTCCGGCCGGCGGCGCGGCGCCGGTGGTCGACCCGGACACCGGCCAGGTCATCTCCGGTGGCGGAACCGGCGCCGGCGGCGGCAGCGGCCAGCTCGTCGGCGACAACAGCGCCCTGGCCGTGCCGGTGACGGTCGGCGTTCAACTCGACCCCACCCTCAAGACGGTCCTCATCGGCCTGGCCTGCGCCCTGCTCGTCGGCCTCACCGTCGGCCCGCCGCTGATCGCCCGCCGATTCAGCGGCGGAGACCGGTTCGGCAACGGTGATCGTCGATGACACCACGACGCATCAGCTCCGCCGTGCTGGCGACTGCTCTGGCCGTACTCTCGGGTCTGGTTTTTCTGCAGGACACCCGCCCGGCCGCGGCCGCGGGATCCGCGGTGACCGTCGCCGGAGCCGGCGATTACGCCGACCTCAAGGTCACCGTCGCGCAGACCACCAACCTGATCAACCAGGTCGTCAACGTCACCTGGACCGGTGGCAAGCCCACCGCCGACAGCGCCGTGCACACCGACTACCTGCAGATCATGCAGTGCTGGGGCGACGCCGCGACCGGGCCGGCCCGCGAGCAGTGCCAGTTCGGCACGCTCTACACCGACGCCCGCGGCGGCTCCTGGACCGGATCACGGCAGGTCACCTACGCGCCGTACTGCTCGCCCGAGGCCGAGAAGGCCAAGACCTGCCCGGCCGGCCTGCGCGACCCGCTCGAAACGATCACGATGCCGGACACCGGCAACCCGCAGTATGTCCCGTTCACCGCGTTCGACGGCACCACCATCGAGGGCAAGCCAGGCAACGAGTACTTCGACGCCACCACCACGAACGAGATCCCGTACGGCCGGACCGGTGGTGACGGCGCCGGCGAGGAGTTCTTCGAGGTGCAGACCCTCGCCGAGGCGCCCGGCCTGGGCTGCGGCGCGCTGCTGACCGACGGCACCGGCCGCCCCTGCTGGCTGGTCGTCGTCCCGCGCGGCGCCACCGAGGTGGACGGCAGCACCGGCGACGCCAAACCGCACCGCTGGCTCGACTCGTCACCGCTGAGCGCCACCAACTGGGCGCACCGCATCGTCGTACCCCTGAAGTTCCAGCCGATCGGCCGGGCCTGCCCGCTCGGCAGCGCCGAGCGCCGCACCGTGGGCGCCGAGGCGATCAGCGAGGCGATCCTGCGCTGGCAGCCCGCACTCTGTGCCGGCAGCGGCAGCACCCGCGTCTTCGGTTTCTCGCAGACCACCGACGAGCTGGCTCGCGACCGGCTCGCCGCCACCGACCCGGGCCTCGTCTTCGTCAACCGCCCGGCCACCCCGGATCCGGCCAGACCCGAGGTGTACGCGCCGGTCGCCGTCTCCGGGCTGACCATCGCGATGAACATCGACTGGCAGTCCGGCCTCGGCGCGAGCGCGGAGCAGCAGCTCAAGGAGGGCAAACGGCTGCCCGACCTGAAACTGACGCCACGCCTGGTCGCCAAGCTGCTGACACAGACCTATCCGGCCGGCGCCGACGCGAAGCACACCCCGGTGGCGGAGAACCCGTTCGGGCTCAGCTACGACGAGGAGTTCCGCGAGCTGAACCCGGACTGGATCCCCGACGACAAGGACAACGCCGCAAGCGGCAACCAGCTGCCGCTCTCCTTCGGCGACGCGCTGGTCGGCGTCGGGCAGACCGACATGGCCACCCAGCTCTGGGAGTGGATCCTCACCGACGCCGAGGCGAAAGCCTTCCTGACCGGCACGCCCGACAAGTGGGGTACCAAGGTCAACCCGGTCTACTCGGCGCTGAAGTGGCCGCAGACCACCTTCCCGAAGAGCGATCTGTACTGCACCAAGCTCGCCAGCGACGCCGGGCAACTGCTCGACTGGTGCACGCTCGACATGCACCCGTACGCCAACAACATGCACGACGCGGCCCGCTCGGCCAGCCGCGGTGACACCCTGGTCCGCAACGCCACCGCCCGGGACAACGTCGGCGCGGTGATCGGCTGGAAGAAGGGCGCGCCGCAGTCTCCGGGCAAGCGGTCCGTGCTCGCCGTCACCGACGTCGCGACCGCCGAGCGGTACGGCCTGCCGATGGTGAAGCTGCGCAACGCGGCCGGCGAGTTCGTCGCACCCACCACGGCCGGCCTGCTCGCCGGGGTGTCCGCGATGACCGAGTCGGCGACAGTGGAGGGCGTCCTGGCACCGAACCCGGCGGCCACCGACGCCGCCGCGTACCCGCTCACCTCGGTCCTCTATGCCGGAACGGTCCCGTCCGCGATCACCGAAGCGGCCGGCAAGGACTATGCCGACCTGCTGCGATATGCCGCCGGCAACGGGCAGACCCCCGGCGTCGAGCCGGGCACCCTGCCGTTCGGATATGCGCCGCTGCCCGACAGCCTGCGCGCGAAAACCCGTGAGGTGGCGGCGACCCTCGACAGGACGGCCGGTGTGCCGCTGCCGTCCGCATCCCCGACACCGTCGCGGACCACCGCGACGACCCCCAGGCCGGCCACCACCACCACAACCAGCGCGGGCATCGTGTCCACGACGTCGCCGGCCACCGTGACATCGCCGGCCCCGACGACTGCCGCTGCCACCACTCCGGCAGCCGGCTCCCGGCCGGTCGCCGCGGTGCCCACCCCGAAACCGGCTGGTCACGGCTCTGCCGTCCCGGTCGCCGAAACCCGGATCACCCCTGCCAGCCCGCTCGGCAACCTGCGGTACGGCCTGGTCGCCGCGATCGTCGTCGGCGCGGTGGCCGCCCTGGCGGGACCGATCCTGCTCAGGATCTCCCGATCTCGCAGCGCGAGAACCGGGCGATGAGAAACGTCCGTGGCCAGGAGCGGTCACTCCTGGCCACGGCTGGGTGCTGCGGTAACGAGCCGCCGCACCTCGGCGGCCGGACGCCAGTCCGGCCGGCAATCGCAGAGAAAAGGATAGCCGCAGTGCGAAACAAACGGATCCTGGCAGCAGTCGGGGCCGGGTTGGTCGCGGCGCTTGTCGTGGCCGGCTCGCCGGCTCAGGCCGACCCCGCGGGCACGCCCACCTACCGTCAGCTCGCCGGCGTCGGCTCGGACACCACCGAGGGCGTCATGAACGGGCTGTCCGACGTCGTCCTCGGCACCGACGGCAGCAAGCTGATCGGCTCCTACGACGCGTTCGGTTCTGCCACCATCACGCCGAAGGAAGGCTGCACCATCAACCGGCCCGCCGGTTCCGGTGCCGGTGTGACCGCCCTGGTCGCGTCGATCGACGCGAACAACGGCTGCCTCGACTTCGCGCGCTCCTCCAGCAACAACGCCTCTTCGTACGCGGGTAAGAACCTCACCTACGTACCGTTCGCCGTCGACGCGGTCACCTACGCGGTCCGTTCGGACAGCTCGATCTCCCGCAAGCTGACCAAGGCGAACCTGACCACCATCTACAACTGCGCGGCCGGCGCCAACTACAAGCCGCTGCTGCCGCAGTACGGCTCGGGCACCCGCAGCTTCTTCCTCAAGTCGCTGGGCTTCACCGACGCCGCGAACTTCACCAGCACCGCCGGCCACACCTGCATCGGCGAGACCGACTCCACCGGCAAGGCGCTGCAGGAGAACAACGGCACGCTGCTGAGCGACGCCAAGCAGGTGGCGCCGTACTCGATCGCGATGTACCTGGCGCAGACCACCAACGTGGTCGCCGACGTGCATGGCAAGACCGTGCTCGGCCAGCTCGACGGCATCGCGCCGACCATCCTGAACACCGCCTCCACCATGTCGCGCGACGTCTACAACGTGGTGCCGACCGGCAAGCTCACCACCGCGCCGTACGCCGAGGTCTTCGTCGGCCCGACGTCGAAGGTCTGCACCAACGCCAACACGGTCAAGAAGTACGGCTTCGCGCCGCACAACTCGTGTGGCGACACCTCCCTGCGGACCCCGTAACCAGAAGGCGAGACAGATCCCATGAAGATCAAGACCTACGCCGCCGGTGCCGCGCTGGCCGCTACCGCCGCGGTCGTCATCTGCTCACCGGCCGCCCAGGCCGCCGTCCCGGACGGCACCTGGACCGCTGACTCGGCGACCGGTTCCGACCTGGTCGCGCCGAAGGTCGTCACCTCGGCCGGATGCGCCGCCGAGTCGAACGCCTACCTGGCCAAGCTGTACGGCCCGAACGGCTTCCAGGACGGCTTCATCATCACCCCGACCCAGGACCCGAACTTCTCCACCACCGCGGGGTTCCCGGTCCAGCTCGGCCTGAGCTTCGTCGACGCCGCGGCCGAGATCGGCACCACGCTCGTGGCGGGCAAGTACGACCTGGTCGTCAGCTGCGTGGACAACTTCTCCCTGGAGGTGTTCTCCACCTTCAGCGGTTCGTTCTGGTTCACCTCGCCCACCGCGTGGCAGACCGCCGACCCGAACCAGTCCGAGTCGTCGACCACCAGCCTGACGGTCAGCCCGTCCGGCACGGTCACCGCCGGCACCCCGGTCACCCTCAAGGCGACCGTCGCGCCGGCCACCGCGACCGGCACCGTCCAGTTCAAGGACGGCGCGGCCAACCTCGGTGACGCGGTCGCTGTGAACGGCGGCGTCGCCGAGCTGACCACCGCGGCCCTGGCCGCCGGTGACCACCCGATCACCGCGGTGTTCAGCAGCACCAAGGCCGGCGTCAGCGGCTCCACCTCGACGGCCGCCACCGTCAAGGTCGAGGCCGCCGAGGCGCAGACCACCACGACTGCCCTGGTCGTCAACCCGCAGGGTTCGGCCGAGCAATACAAGGACGTCACCCTGACCGCCACGGTCAGCCCGTCCACCGCGGCCGGCAAGATCCAGTTCACCGACGGTGGCAAGAACATCGGCGCCCCGGTGACCGTCGCTGGTGGCTCGGCCACCTTCACCACGAGCAGCCTCGACGCGGGCGACCACTCGCTGACCGCCCGCTTCGTGCCTGCCAGCGCCGCACAGTACGCCGGCTCCGAGTCGGCAAACGTGTCCCTGACGGTCACCCCGTTCAAGGGCGCGAGCGGCTCGCAGACCATCTCCACCACCGTGGAGAGCGGCGCGCTCACGATCAGCGTCGAGAACAACAACCCGGTCGTGCTGCCCACCCCGCAGCTCGCCACCGACGCCTCCAAGCTCACCACCGGCGGCACCCTCAACGCCCTGACCGTCACCGACCTGCGGGCCGGCAACTTCGGCTGGAACGTCTCCGGCCAGGTCTCCGACTTCAGCGACGGCTCCAGCCACGGCATCAACGCCGCGAACCTCGGCTGGTCGCCGAAGGTTCTCGACAAGTCGCCGTCGCAGTCCGTCACCGCGGGCGCCAAGGTCGACCCGGCCGACGCGATCGCGCCCGGCGCGTCCGCGCCGTCCGGCCGTGGCCTCGCCAGCAGCCGGACCCTCGCCACCGCCGGTGCCGGCGCGGGCGTGGGCACGGCTCACGTGAACGCCGACGTCTCGCTGCAGGTCCCGACCACGACCGTGGCCGGCACCTACACCGCGACCCTCACCATCACCGCCATCTGATGTTCCGCGGGGCGGCCTCCGGGCTGCCCCGCACCCCACTTCTTCGCTAGGACGGTTTCCCATGCGGCGTGCGGCTTCGGCAGTGCTCGGCATCCTCATCGGACTGGGTATGGTCGCCCCGGCCGCAGCAGCGCCCAGCAGCGGCAACGGCCGGGCCACCTTCGGCGTCCGGCCCACCGGCAAGGACGCCCCCGACGACCGGCCCACCTTCTCCTACGCGGCCACCCCCGGCGGTGTCTTCCAGGATCAGGTGGAGATCTCCAACGCCGGCACCGCACCGATCCGGCTCAAGGTGTACGCCAGCGACGCCTTCACCACCCCGACCGGCGGTTTCGACGTGCTCGCCGCCGGTGGCAGGTCCGACGATGCCGGCTCCTGGCTGAAGATCTCGCGCGGCTCGGTCGACGTGCCCGCTCGTGGCCGCGTCGTCGTCCCGTTCACCCTCACCGTTCCGGCGACCGCCACCCCCGGCGACCACAGCGCCGGCATCGTCGCGTCGCTCGCCACCACGCAGAAGGACGCCAAGGGCAACCAGGTCGCCGTCGACCAGCGTGTCGGCACCCGCGTCTACCTGCGGATCAGCGGCGCTCTCGAACCACGGCTCACGGTCGAGAAGCTGACCGCGACGTACCACCCGAACGGCAACCCGCTGCGCTCCGGCCGCACGACCCTGACCTACCGGGTACGCAACACCGGCAACGTCCGTCTCGGCGCCGGCCAAGAGGTCACGGTTCGCACGCTGTGGGGTGGTGAACGCAAAGCCACCGGCGTCGCCGACGTCCCGGAGATCCTGCCCGGCGACGAGGTGACCATCACCGCCGAGATCAACGGCGCGCTGCCCGCCGTCTGGCTGACCGGCGCCGTGCACGCCGACCCGCTGCCCCAGGCCGGCGACCAGAAGCTGGCGCTCAGCGCGGTCACCCGGGAACGCGGCTTCTGGGCCGTCCCGTGGATCCTGCTCGGCATCGTGGCCGGGCTCGCCCTGCTGATCACCGGCGGCCTCTACCTGCGGCGCCGCCGCCGGACCGGGCATGTTGCTGGCTGAGCTGGCCCTGGCCGGAACCCTCGTTTTCACTCCGGCGGCCAGCATCGACACCGCGGCGATCGTGATGACGACGTCGGCCGGTTGTCCCGCGCCCGCCGACAGCTTCCATGCCGTCGCGCGCGGGCACGGGTTCCCCGCCGACGGGCAGATCGTCACCGCGCCGACGGCGGCCGGGATGTCGCGGACCAGCGGCTTCGACGTCTACTTCGCCCAGACGATGAAGGACTTCGCGGCCGACAACCACACCACGCTGACCGGCCGTTACGACGTCTCGGTGTTCTGCACCGACGGCTTCACCGGCGAGGTGTTCGCCGAGTTCACCGGCGCGCTCACCTTCACCAGCCCGACCGCATTCGTCAGCGGCGCCGCTGATGTTCCGCAGCCTGCAGAAAAGACCCCTGCAGAAAAGACCCCTGCTGGGAAGAACCCCACCGGCTGGATCGCCGCCGGCATCGCCACCGTCCTGCTCTCCTTCGAGGCCGGGCGCCGCTTCGGACGCCGACGTCCGTGACCTCCTGGAAGGGAACCCGCATGCTCCGCACCGCCCGCGCCCGGCTCGGCTCGGCCGCGCTCATCCTCGGCGCCGCCACCATGACGGCCGGCCTGGCGCTGCCGGCCAGCGCCGCCGAGACGCCCGGGACCCTCACCTTCGACCGTGCCACCGGTACCGACGTGGAGGCCCCCGAGGTCCGTACCTCGGGACCCTGCCCGGCCACCAGCAACCGGTACAACGCGTACCTGACCGGCCCGGGCGCGTTCGCCGAGGGCTCGGTGATCACCGCGACTCAGGACGTCGGCTTCTCCACCACCGACGCCTTCGACGTCCAGCTGGAGAGCAGTTTCAAGGACGCCGCCACCGACCTGGGCACCACCATCGTCGCCGGCGACTACCTGATCACCGTCTACTGCGTCGACGACTTCTCGCTCGAAAGGTTCGCCAGCTTCACCGGCGGCGTCACGTTCACCACGCCGACCACGTTCGTCACCGGCACGACCCCGTCGACGTCCGCGTCACCGTCGGTCTCGGTCTCGGTCAGCGCGAGCGCATCACCGTCCGAGACACCGAGCGAGTCACCCTCAGCCAGCCCGTCCGTGTCGGAGAGCGCGAGCCCGAGCGAGAGTGCGAGCCCCAGCCCGACACCGTCGGTGGATACCGGCACCACCCACAGCCCGGCCGCCACCTTCACCCCGACGCCGGTCGCGGCCACCTTGCCGATCACCGGACCGCCCGCCGGCGGCATCGTGATGGTCGGCCTCATGCTCCTGGCCGGCGGCTTCATGCTCGTCGCGCTCGGCCGCCCCGCCCCGGACACCACCCCATGGCGACGATGACCGCTCCGGTGGCGCCGGCCACGCCGGCGCCACCGTCACCACCCCCGCGGCGCGAGCCGGCCGGTCCGCTTCCCGGTTCCTTTTCGGTACGCGTAACCGGCGCCGCCCTGACCATCCTCGCGGCCGCCCTGCTCGGATTCGCCGCCCAGCTCACAGTCCTCGGGGCACTCAGTCACGACCGCGCGCAGAAGGTCGCCTACGCGAACTTCCGGTCCGAGCTGGCCCTGGCGACCGCACCGATCACGCACGTCGGCGTGGACGGCAACGCGCTCGCCTCGGGAACCGCGATCGCGATCCTGGACATCCCGGCCATCAACGTGAACGAGATCGTCTTCGAGGGCACCGCCGGCAACGTCCTGGCCGACGGACCCGGTCACCGGCGGGACACGGTCCTGCCCGGCCAGGCCGGTGCCAGCGTCCTGATGGGCCGCCGGGCCGCGTACGGCGGACCGTTCGCCCGCATCGCCGAGCTGGCCGGCGGCGACCGGATCACGGTCATCACCGGTCAGGGCGAGCACGTGTACGAGGTGATCGGCGTACGCCGGGCCGGCGAACCCCAGCCGCCCGCACCGGCCGCCGGGGCCGGCCGGCTCACGCTGACGACCGCCGACGGTGGCGCGTACCTGCCCAGCGACGTGCTGCGTGTCGACGCCGACCTGAAGTCCACGGTGCAGCAGACGCCGCCGCTCGCGATCTCGTCGCCGCTGCTGCCGAAACCGGAGCAGGTCATGGCGATCGACCCGATCGCACTGGTCCCGCTCGTGCTCTGGGGTCAGCTGCTGGTCGCGGCGAGCCTCGGTGTCGCGTGGATCCGGCAACGGCTGAGTCCCTGGCACGCGTGGCTGATCGGTCTTCCCGTACTCGGTCTTCTTGGTCTTCTCGTGGCGGGCGAAGCCGCCCGCCTGCTTCCGAACCTGCTCTGACGCCTGGAGATAACGATGACCGAAACAGCCCTCATGCCGCTGCCTGCGGGCTTCGGCGCGCCCGCCCTCGAAGCGCACGCGATCTCCGCCTGGTTCGGCGATCGCAAGGTCCTCGACCGGGTCTCGCTCGCCATGCCCGCGCGCATGGTGACGGCGCTGATCGGCCCCTCCGGCTGCGGCAAGTCCACGTTCCTGCGGATCCTGAACCGGATGCACGAGCTGGTGCCCAGCGCCTCGCTGGCCGGCGAGGTACGCCTCGACGGCGCCGACATCTACGACACCGGCGTGAAGGTCACCGAGGCCCGCCGCCGGATCGGCATGGTGTTCCAGAAGCCGAACCCGTTCCCGGCCATGTCGATCTACGACAACGTGGTCGCCGGCCTGAAGCTCACCGGCACCCGGGTCTCCCGGTCCGGCCGGGACCTGCTCGTCGAGGAGAGCCTCACCCGCGCCGGCCTGTGGAAAGAGGTCCGCGACCGGCTCCGGCAGCCCGGCGGCGCCCTCTCCGGCGGTCAGCAGCAGCGGCTCTGCATCGCCCGCTCGCTCGCGGTCCGGCCCGAGGTGCTGCTGATGGACGAGCCGTGTTCGGCGCTCGACCCGACCTCGACCCGCCGCATCGAGGAGACGATCACCGAGCTGGCCTCCGAGGTCACCATCGTGATCGTCACGCACAACATGCAGCAGGCCGCCCGGGTGTCCCAGCAGTGCGCGTTCTTCCTGGCCGAGCAGGGCACGCCCGGCCACATCGTCGAGGCCGGCGACACGACCCAGATGTTCGGCGCGCCGGTCGACCCGCGGACCGCCGATTACGTGAACGGCCGCTTCGGGTGACGCCGGAGGTTTTTGCACCTAGAGTGCGATAACCACCGTCATCAATCGGGAGGGTCAGTGTTGATACCCCGCCGAAAACTGTTCGCCCTGCTCACCGGTGTCGTCCTCGGCGCCGGTGGCCTGTCCGCTCCAGCCGCCGCGCAGGAAAGCCAGCACTCGCGGGAAAACCCGAGGCCGGTCGTCTTCGTCCACGGCAGCGCCGGCTCCGCCATGCAGTTCCGTACCCAGGCCAAACGCCTCGCCACCAACGGCTACCCGGCCAAATTCATCGAGGCACACGAGTACGACTCGCCGAACGTGGCGACGATCCTGCCGCAGATCTACGCCGGCCTCGACGCGCGCATCGACCGGCTGCTCACCGCGTCCGGCGCCGACCGGGTCGACCTGCTGGCGCACTCGCTGGGCACGTTCGTGATCCAGGGATACCTGAACAGCTCGCCCGCGCGGGCCGCCCGGGTCGCCCACTACGTCAACCTCGACGGGCGTACCGCCACCGCGCTGCCCGGCGGGGTGCCCACCCTGGCGATCTGGGGTGAGGGCGACCCGGCCCGGACCGTCACCGGCGCCACCAACGTCGCGCTCCCGGACCAGTCGCACACCCAGACGGTCTCGTCCGCGGAGACGTTCCGGGCGTTCTACCGGTTCTTCACCGGCCGCGATCCGCGTACCGTGAAAGTCGCGGCCGATCGGCATCCGCAGATCTCCGGCCGGGCCGTCCTGTTCCCGAGCAACGCCGGTGTGGCGGGTGCGACCGTTGAGGCGTACCCACTCAATCCGTTGAACGGGAGCCGCCTGGCGAAGCGACCCGCGCACGTGCGGGCGGTCGGCGCCGACGGCGCCTTCGCGCCGATCCCGATCAACCCCCGGGCACGGTACGAGCTGGCGCTGGTCCGCCCCGGACAGGCCGTGCACCACTTCTACTTCGAGCCGTTCCAGCGCACCGACACCTTCGTACGCCTGCTCACCAGCAATCCGGGCGAAGGCATCGGCGCCCTGGTGGACACCAGCGACCGGCACACGGCCCTGACGTTCCAGCGCCAGAAGGAGTGGTGGGGTGCCGAGGGCGACAGCCTGTACGTGAACGGCCGCAACATCCTGAACGCCGCCAACGCGCCCCGGACCAAGCGGGTGATCGGCGTTTTCGCCTTCGACAACGGCAGCGACGCGGTCACCGATCTGACCGCGCCGCTGCCGGAGTTCTTCGCCATCACCTTCATGACCGGAATCGATTACTACATCCCGGCCGGCCGGACGGTCTCGATCGTCGCGAAGTCCCGCGGCGACGGCTACACCTATCTGCCGGTGCCCGCCTGGAAGTCCAGCGAGCACCGGGTCAGCATCGAGATCGACGACAACTGACCGGCGGCCGCGCCGAGCCCGCTAAGGGCTCGGCGCGGCCGCGTGGATCAGTTGAGCCCCTTGGCGTCGATGACCAGTTCGTCGACCTGGGTCTTGCCCTTGTTCCACTTGCCGACCTTGTGCATCAGGTACGCGAACGTGGTGCCCGGCTCCCAGATGATCGTCGTGCTGCCGCTGGCGCTGCCCGACTTCTTCACGGTGAGCCGCATCTTGGTCGCGGACAGCACCTCGGCCTCGATCGCGCCGGTGGACTTGCCGGCCGCCGCGAACGACTCGGCGATCACGGCCTCGACGACCACCCAGATCGTCGAGACGATCCGGCCGTCACCGCCCTCCTGCGCGAGGAACTTCCGCGCCTTCCCGGCGTCCTTGTTGAGCAGCTCCTGCAGCGGACCCTCGTCGATCACGAACTTGGCCAGCTTGAGCTTCGCCGTCTTGGCCCGCTCGTACGAGAACGACGCCGTCCCCGACGCGGCGGCGGTGAAGTACTTCAGGCCGCCGTCGGCCTCGACCTCGGCCTTGGCCTGGCGCTCCCACTCCACGTCCGCGGTGGTGACGTAGTGGACCCGGCCCTTGAGCAGCGCCCGCTCGACGTGGTCGGTGACGTTCAGGCTGGCCTTCGTGCCCAGCGGGTCCTCTTTCTCGCCGTAGGAGCACATCACGATGTCTTCCGACTTGTCCCGGAAGTACCTCTCGCCGTTGTAGACGAAGGTGTGCTTGGCGACGCGTGACTCGGACATCTCTACCTCCAGTTGATGGGATGCGCCGAGCTTCGCCAGCCGCCGTTAGCGGTCCGTTAGCCATGACCCGTCAGTCGCCTAAGCGACTCGTCCGTTGTCCTGCGGCACTCGTCGGATGCCTGATGGGGGAGTGCGACTTCCCGGCGGGCCACCACGGGCGATCAGCGGCGAGATCCTGCGTACCCGCCTGATCGACCGCCTCGCCGCGCGCTGGGACGTGCCGGTCACCACCGTCGTGGCCGGTCCCGGGTTCGGCAAATCCACCGCGCTGGCCCAGGCGACACGCCTGCACGCCGCCGACCCGCGGGGCCTGGAAGCGTGGGTGACCTGCGAACCCGGCGACGAGGACGCCCGCCGGCTGGCCGCCGCGATCTGCCGCGCGTTCGCCGTCGACACCCCGGCGGTGAGCCCGCTCGACGCGGTGCTGGAGGCGCTGCGGTCCGCCTCGCCGATCGAGACGTGCCTGATCCTCGACGACTGCCACGAGATCCCGCCCGGCTCGTCCGGGCAGCGCCTGATCACCGACCTGGTGACCGGCCTGCCGCCCGGCGCGCACCTGGTGCTGAGCGGTCGCCGGCTGCCGTCGGCACGCCTGCACGCCGCCGACCTGCTCGACGGTGTGCTCGAAGCCGACCTCGCGTTCGACGCCGGCGAACTCGGCCAGGCCGCCCGGCACGCCGAACGCCCCGCCGCCGACGTCGCCGGCCTCGGCGGATGGCCGGCCCTGGTACGCCTCACCCTGGCCGCACCGGCCGGAGTGGCCCGCGACTACCTGTGGGAGGAGGTGATCAGCGCCCTCTCACCGGGTGACCGGGACGCGCTGCTCTGCCTCGCGGTCCTCGGCTCGGCCGACATCGCCACGCTGGGCGCACTCGCGCCGGTACCCCTGGAACTCGATCGGATCCCGCTGGTGTCCCGGTTCGGCGAGGGGGAGTTCCGCGCCCATCCGCTGTGGAACGATGCCCTGGTCAGGCTGATGCCTGCCGACCAGGTCGCGTCGGTCCGGGCCCGCGCCGCCGACCTGCTGCTGGACCGCGGTGACGCCCTGCGCGCCGGCAGCATCGCGATCGCGGCCGGCGACGTCGCGCTGCTGGACCGCGCGTCGGTGGTGCTCGTCGCGTCGACGCTTGCCACGTTTCCGCAGGACACCGGGGTGCGATGGCTCGCCGCCGTGCCGGAGGTCATGCACGACCGGCCGGGGTTGCGGCTGCTGACCGCCGCCACACGCTATGCGTCGCGTGCTGACGACGCGTTCATCGACGACATGGCGCTGAACCACGAGGATCCGCGGGTGAAGACGATCGCGTTGAGCCTCGCGACGATCGCCGCGCACGCCCGCGGCGACGAGAACCGGCTCGGCGCGCTCTTCCAGAAGTCCCTCGACCTTCCCGGCGCGGAGCGGGAACCCACGCTCCGGCTGCTCATGGCCGGCGTGCGTGGCGCGATCTTCGAGCTGATGGGCTCGATCGACGACGCCCTCGCGCTGCTCGACGACCTGCCGCCCGACGACGTGGATCAACAACCCGGCAAGATCATCGTACGGTTCCACGTCTATCTCCTGCTGCTCGCCGGACGCGCCGACGAGGCGGCGGTGATCGCCCAGAAATACCTGGCCGACTCGCCCTACGCCCACGTCCGCCGGATGCCGCAGTTCGCCCGCTGGATGGCCGGCGACCCCCGCGACCTGCTGCCCGCGGCCCACGACGCGAGCCACCCCGCCCACCTGCCCGAATCCGATGCCAACGACCGGTACCGCTTCAACTTCCTCGCCTTCGCGGCCGTCGTCGCCGCCTCCCTCGGCGACCGTTCCGCTCTCGATCACGTGTCGGCGCAGCTGGACGCGAGCGGCCTCGGCGCGGACACCCGGGACGCCGCGATGCTGGCCACCGCCTCCGCGGCCCGTGCCGTTCTGGACGGCGACGAACAGGCTGCCACCGCGGCGATCGCCGATTTCATCGCCGATCACCCGCTCGACGATCCGGTCGCCCAGGTGCATCTGCGGCGCTTTCTTGGGTACGCGTATGTGCTCTCACCGCAGGCACGAGAACTGTGGGACGCGGAGCCGCTGGGGCCGGCGCATCAACGGGTCCGGGAGGCCGTGCGCCTGTTGCTGGCCGGCCGGGCCGGCCGGCTGACGTCGACCGGCGACGTCACACCGGAGACCGTGCTGATCGCGTTGCCGCTGCCCTGGTCGGTCGAGCTGGCCGCCCACGCGACAGCGGCAGGCCTCCCGTTCGGCCGCCGGCTGATGCGATGGCTGGCCGACCGCCTGGGCAGGCGAGCCCACGAGGCGCTGCACCCGCTGCTTGCTGATCATGCGCGGCCGGCTCTGGTGGCCGGGGCCCGGCGGCTGCTCGCGGCGGTTCCGGCGCAGGCGGCGGGGCATGCCCGGGTCGAGGTACTCGGTCCGCTGCGCGTCGTGGTCGACGGCAACCCGGTCGAGCTGCGCCGCCGCCGGGTCCGGGAACTGCTGAGCGTGCTCGCCGCCCACGAGGAGATGGACCGCGACCGCCTGATGGACCTGCTCTGGCCCGACCTGGACCCGGCCGCGGCCGCCCGCAACCTGCGCGTCACCCTCACCTATCTCCGGCAGGCCCTCGGCCCGGACCACCTCCGATGCGACCGTTCCTGGGTGCGGCTGGCCCGCTCGGCGGCACTCACCGTGGACCTGGCCGAACTGCGCGACCACCTCGACGAGGCACGCCGGGCGAGACAGCGCGGCGACCCGGCGGCCGCCGACGCCGCACTCGGCGCGGCCCTGCGGCTCTGGCGCGGCGATCCTCTGACGGACCTGCCGACGACCGACTCGACAGCGGTGTCCCTGCTCGCCGAGCTGACCGAGGCCGCGCTGACCCTGGGGGAGCGGAGGCTGGCCCAGGGCGACACCACGGCGGCCGCCGACCTGGCCCGCCGCGCGATGGCCGCCGAGCCGTACGCCGAACGCGCCATGCGCCTGCTGCTCGCGGTGGAGACCCAGCGCCGGGACCCGGCCGCGCTGCGGCGCACGGTCTCCCGGGTACGCCAGACGCTCAGCTCACTCGGAGCGGCTCCCGAACAGGCGACCCGGATCGTGCTGCGCCAGGCCGAACTGGCCGTGCGATAAAGCCGGCGTCGCGGCCTTGTCAGCAGACGGTCATGCCGGCCAGGACTCCCAGGCTGAGCGGACCGCTTCCTCCAGCGAGAGCCGCCCGGCGAACCCCAGTTCCACCGCCCGCGACACGTCGGCGACCACCTCGGCAGCGTCGCCGGGCCGCCGATCACCCAGGACGAACGGCACCTCCTCGCCGGCGACGCGCCCGGCCAGGCGCACCAGGTCCAGCACTGACGTGCCCTGACCGCTGGCGACGTTCACCGCGAGGTGCCGCTGTTCCGTGGACCCGGACAGCAGCTCGACCCCGCGTACATAAGCTCTGGCCACGTCTTCCACGTGCACGTAATCCCGGACCGCGCTGCCGTCGCCGGTCGGGTAGTCGTGTCCGCGTACCACAAGTTTTTTGCCCTCGGAGAGGGAGCGAAAGACGGCCGGGAGCAACGCGGCCGGTCCGGTGTCCGCCGCGAACGGGTGCGGTCCGGCCCCGACGACGTTGAACTGGCGCAGCGCGATGGACCGCAACCGGGTCTCGCCGATGATCTGCTCACCCTCGAGTTTGGTCTTGCCGTAGGGGTTCACCGGCACCAGCGGCTGATCCTCGGCCGCGAGGGCCGGACCGGACTCGCCGTAAACCGCGGCCGACGAGGCGAACAGCAGCCGGTCGACACCCGCCCGGGTCATCGCCTCGACGAGGTTGTGCACGCCGTCGATGTTGTCGGGCCGGAAACCGGTGCCGTCCGGAGCGAACTTGCGGGCCGCCAGGTGAACGACCCCGGACGCCGGATGCCCGTCGAACAACCGGGCCAGGTCGTCGGTCTCGGTCACCGAGCCCTTGACCACGGTGACACCGGCGGGCAGCCGTTCGAGGCGTCCCGTGGAGAGATTGTCGAAAACCACCACGTCGTGGCTTTCACTGAGGAGGTGGACGACGTGCGCGCCGATGAAGCCGGCTCCACCGGTCACGATCCAGGTCAACGTCGTCCTTTATTCGTTGGGCGGGTCCAGCTTTTTAACGAACACAAGACACGGCTCCTGCACACGCACAGTGCTGCCGTCGTCGAGCACATGTTCACGGAACGTGGCGAGATGCTCGGCGCGCCACGCCGAGAAGCGTAGCCCTCTGTAGAGGTTGATGGCCGGATCGTTATCAGGATGCACGCCAAGGGCTACACGACGATGCCCGAGCGTGTACAAACGGTGTTCGGCCGCGCTGAGCAGTCGCCTGCCGATTCCGGAGCGTTGATGTTCATCCATCACTCTGAGGTGCTGGAGGAGAGGTACGCCAGGAAGGCCGTCGCGCAGTTCCGGCTCTTCAGGCGGCTCCAGCCTCAGAAAGATGTGGCCGACGAGGACTTCGCCGAGGACGGCGAAGAGAAGGATCCCCCGGCCTTTTCCGAGATGTTCGAGAAAGTAGTGCTTCTCGTCCCTGTGGTCGACGAGCTTGCGGACGTCCTCGTCCGAAGCCGCCCGTATCGACACGTCATCCTCCACCGCTGGCCTCCCCGCTGCGCGCCTTCGGTGATCGTGCCGTCTACGCGGCGCTGCTGTCGACAGGTCCAACATCGTCGATGGGGGCGGCAGCAGCGCGGTACGCCGTCAGCGGTTCAACAGCCCGATGATGACCACTGTGGCCAGCAGCCCGACCGCGAGGGTGTCGGCGATCAGCCGCGTCAGGATGAAGATGCGGATGATCTTGAAGGTGGCCCGGATGACCAGGTAGGTGATGAGAAGGACGGCGGCGAGGGCCGTCGCCGCGATGATCGCGGCCGTCAGATCCTGCGTGTACGCGGAGGAAATGGCTTCGATAGATGTCGGGACTGTGGTCTTCATGCGACCCCCTACAGTCGATCCACCTGTAGTGCAGGTTTACAACTGTAAGTTAGTGGAGTTCTTGGTCGCAATAACAAGAACAAAGTGGAACATGAGGATCCCCGGCCGGTGATTCACTCACGTCTCGGTAACGATCGGCCCGCCGGAGGCGCGTGGCGCCCTGGATCCCCTTGACCGGCCTGCTAGGGTGCGAAACGCACTTGTGACTTGTAGTACAGTGAAATTTTCTGGAGGTGCTGGTCGTGCACCCTCATCCCGGGCAGGTTCTGGCTGAGCGACTGCGCAAGCTGCGCAAGTCGCAGTGGCCGGACGTCTCGGTCACCCAGGGCGAGTTGGCCGAGGCGCTCAGCAGGCGGAAAAAGGCCAGCGTCCAGCTCGTCTCCTCCTGGGAGCGCACCGCCAAGCCGACGCCCCCGCCGGAGGACAGGCTCAACGCGATCCTGACCTTCTTCAGCACCCGCCGCTCGATCGAGACCCGGCCTTACCGGCTCATCAGCGAGCAGGAGCTCACCTCCGACGAGGCCGCCACCCGGGCCCGGCTCCGGGAGGAGCTTTTCGGGCTCCGCGAGGCCGCCCTCGCCTTCGCGGACGCCGAGACGTTCACCGCCGCCGTCACGCCGGCCCGGCACAGCATCGTCGGCCACGGTCCGTGGGCCTACAAGGAGGGTCCGGTCGTCATCGTCTGCGCCGAGCCCGGTGGCGGCGAGACCCCGTCGACCCTCGACCCGGACCGCTCCAAACTGTCCCGCCTTGCCGATCTCGACTCGCTGATCGAGCTGCACGGGCACATCCGCGCGGTCAATCCCGACCTCGACGTCCACTACGTCAGCGCCCGCGACATGGTCGACGACGACTGGGTCGCCCACCTCGTGCTGCTCGGTGGCATCGACTGGAACGACGCCACCCAGGACGCCATGCGGCTGACCCCCGTCCCGGTGGAACAGCGCTCCGATGACGACGACCCGAGCCGCGGATGCTTCCAGGTCGTTGGAGACGGCGGGGTCATCGACTCGTTCACCCCGGAATTCGAGGATCGTGGAGGTGTCCGGGTCTTGGTCCAGGACGTCGGCCACTTCTTCCGCGCGCCCAACCCGCTGAACCGGGAACGCACGATTTCCGTATGCAACGGAATGTACGGTAGTGGTGTATACGGAGCGGTTCGCACTCTCACGCATGACGTCTTCCGTGAGAAGAACGCCGAGTACCTCGCGCAGAACTTCGACGGCGACACGTACAGCCTGCTCTTCAAGGTTCAGGTGCTGACCGGCGGCGGCGCCGCCACTCCGGACTGGACCGCGCCGGACACCGTCCTGCACGCCTGGCCGAAGGGATAGGAACGTGCCGAGCCAGGTGTCGCATGTCGACGCCCGCGAACTCCACCACGGATCACACGCCGACCTTCTCGAGGAGGAATCCCTCCCGGCCGGGTCGTCATCCGTGCGGCTGGACGCCATCATTGTGCCCACGGCCTGGCCGGTCGACGCATTACGGCACGTCATGCAGATCGGTAAGGAAATCGACGTCCCGGTCGTCGCGTTGTGCAGCCGGGCCGCTTCCGCGGAACAGGCACGCCGGCTCGCCGACGACGAGAACGCCGCCGTTCTGGCGGTCGACGTCGACCAATCCCTGGCCCGCCGGCTTCCGTCGTTCGCCACTGATCGTCTGCTGCACAGAAGCGGTTTCGGATCGGTCAGCGACCTGAGCCTGAAACGCAATCTGGGCCTGGTCCTGGCACGAGGGTCGAGCTGGCGGCGCGTCCTTTTCCTGGACGACGACATTCACATCGACGACCCGCGCCACCTGCACCGCGTCGCCGGCCTCACCGATCGGTACCGCGCGGTCGGGCTCGCCAATCTCGGGTACGAGGACAACTCGGTCGTCTGTCACGCGTACCGGCAGATCGGCGGCGTCCAGGACACCTTCATCGGTGGTGGCGCGATGATCGTCGACGCGGCCCGGACCAGGTCGTTCTACCCGAACATCTACAACGAGGACTGGTTCTTCCTGCTCGGCGACGGCGTCCCGTTCCGGGCGGCCCGGGCCGGAGCGATGCGCCAGCGCCCCTACGACCCGTTCGCCAATCCGGCCCGCGCACTGGGCGAGGAATTAGGCGACACCCTGGCCGAAGGCCTGTTCTGGCTGCTTGATTCCGGCCAGAACATCGACACCGCGGTGAGCGCGTTCTGGGGCGACGCCCTGTACCGCCGCCGCCAGTTCATCGACCTGCTGCTGACCACGATGAAGAACGTCCCCGAGCACGACCGGATGCGCCGTTCGCTGGAGGCGGCCCGAGGCCGGAGCGCCGACATCACCCACTGGCTCTGCTCCAATTTCGTGGAACTGTGGAAAGCGGACCTCCAGAAATGGCAGGAGTTCCTGGACTGGAAAGTCCCGGTCACCTCCAACCCGGAGAAATTCCTGAACGAAATAGGGATGTCCCACAACGTCCAGCTTTCCGAGGCATGCCGCTCCCGCTTCTCCTGATCAGGTCCGGAGACTCCGCAACGCTGACCGCGCCATTGGAACCAGCGGCGTCGACCCCATCAGCGCCAGTTCCTCCGCCGGCGACGTCCGCCCGTCGAGGAACCGCAACACCCGATCCGGCGGATTGCGCAGGAACAGCCGCTCGAAGAACTCCGGCGCCGACACCAGCCCGCTGTCCCACGCGTGCAGCGCCACCGAATCCATCCACAGATGCCGACGCGGATAGGCGGCATCCGGCACCGGGTCACGACCGCTTCTGATCAGCTCGGCGATCTGCGTGGCCTGCCGCCGCATCGCCGAGAACGTGTACCCCGTCGACGGCCGCGTCGCCCCGCCCGCCGTCCCGATCCGCACAACGCGCGCCGACGGCCTCCGCTCGAACGGCGCATCCGTCATCGGAATCGCACCGTCCTCAACCTCGTCAACAATCAAATTCCCCAGACCCAACTGCCTTGCGTACGCACGAAGCGCCTCGTCATAGGCAGAATCCCCGAGCCGGCGGGGCGAGAACTCGGTGTACTCGATGAGCGCGGTGTTCGCACTGGTCGGCAGCACGTATCCGAAGGACACCCCATGCGCCGGCTGCGGCGTCCGGAAATCCATCAGAACAGCCGACTCCGGATCGAAGATCGGGGTTTCGGAGCGCACCCACCACCCGCGGAAATGCTGAAGCCAAAACGTGCGGCCGGGCCTCGCGGGCTTGACCGGCCGCGAATCGAGCACCCAGCGTGCTCGGAGAACCGAGGCCCCATCGGCGTCGAGGATGTCGACGGAGGAGCCGTTGTCGACGAGATCGCCGACATTCGCGACGACGGTGTGCGCGGCGAGACGGTCGGCGGCCTCGGCCGCGAGCCCGAAGATCGGCTCGGAGCGGACCATGGCGTAACGCATCGGGCTGAGATCGAGCCGCTGCTTCCCCGACGGCCCGAAAAGATCGACCCCCGGCCACTGGGCATCCAGCACCGGATCGAGCTCATCCGTCGGCCCGGTCCAGAAAGCCCAGGTCCGGCGCTTGGAGTCGGCCGCGTCCAGCCCGGCCGGATCGATGACGGCGACCCGCAACGGCGTGGTCAGCGCCGACAGCACCAGCGCCGCAGCGCCGCCGAACCCGACCAGCGCGAGATCAACCTCCACCGGCCTGAGGATACGCACCCGAATGAACCGGTCGCCCAGCCCGCGGGTATGCGTCGGAGAAGGGGGTGGCTGCAGTGAGGGACATCGATGCTGCCGACGAGTGGCTGGAGAGCTGGACCGCGCGCATCGACGCGCAGGCCGCGCGTGCGGCGCAACTCGCGCAGCGGGTGGCCGCGCTCAGCGCGCAGGCGCGAGGCCACTACGCGACGGTCACCGTGGGTGCGAACGGCCAGGTCACCGACCTTTCGCTCGATTCACGGATGTACGAGTTGAGCCCCGAAGAATTGAGCGCGGAGATCCTGGCCGTGATGCGGTCCGCCCAGCAGTCGCTCGTCTCACTGGTGTCCGACGAGGTCCGGGAAACCGTGGGCGCCGACTCCGAAACGGGCCGGGCCGTGGTCGACGGATTCACCAACCGATTCGGAGAAGTCGATGGCTGAATTCGTGGATCTGCCTGTCGAATCGGTCATGCGGCACGCGTCGGCGGTCGAGGGGGTCGCCGACGCGGTACGCACGGCCCGCTCGGCGGTGAGCCAGGTGTCGATGGACCCCGGGGCCTACGGGATGTTGTGCGGATTCCTGCCGGCGATCCTGTCCGGCGTTTTCGAGGTGGCCGTCGTCGCCATGAACGGCAGCGCCGAGGCGTTGCAGGAGACCGCGCTGAACGTGAAGTCGGCGGTCAGCTCCTTCCAGAGCACCGACGACTTCTCGGCCGGTGAGATCAGGTCACCGTGACCGCCCCGGTCTCCGCCCTGAGCGGCCTGGGCCTCGTCGACGACGCCCGCCAGATCGCCTCGGGCATCCAGAACGGCAGCTGGATCGACGCGTCACTAGGCGGCGTCGGGGTCTCACTGGAGGCGTTATCCCTGGTCCTGGACCCGCTGGGCAGCCTGGTCAGCTGGGGCGTCGGCTGGCTGCTGGAGCACGTGTCGGTGCTCCGCGAGGCCCTCGACCACCTGGCCGGCAACGCCTCAGCGGTCTCCGCCCAGGCCGCGCAGTGGCAACAGGTGTCATCAGCGATGGCGTCGGCCCGGCAGTCCTACCTGGCCGGAATCGAGGCGGACACCACAGCCTGGGCCGGCGGCGCGGCCGAGGCGTACCGCACGCACGCTGCCACGCAGCTCACGGCGATGGAAGGCATCGGGGTCGCGGCAGGCGGGATCGCTTCAGCAGTCGAGGGTACGGGCCTGCTGGTAGCCCTGGTCCGCGAAATAGTCCGCGACCTGATCGCCGACTTCGTGGCAACGCTGGCAGTGAGATTGCCGCAGTGGCTGGCAATGGAGGGCTTCTCACTGGGCGTGGCCACCCCACTCGTGGCGAGCCAGGTAGCAAGCCTGGTAGCCAAATGGGCCAACCGAATCCAACATTTCATCCGAGGCCTCCTATCCAGCCTCCGCCGCCTGCTCCCGATGACCGACTGGCTCCGCAAGGTCCTGGAGAAGCTGCGAGAGCTGATGAACGACCTCGCCCGAAAGCTGCCAGGCTTCCACCGAGCCGACTCCTCCGCGAGTCCGCCGCCATCCGGAGGGGGAAGCGCAGGCGGCGGAGGACCGAGCGTGCCACCACCCGGCCCACCGTGGCGCGGCCGCGACGACATCCCCGGCCCCGCCCGAGGCAAGGACCTGAAGCCGCCGCACCCCAGGCACAGCTTCGCCGGGATCAAGCACGGTCAGGTCAGAAAGGAGAACACATTCATCCTGCGAGGTAACGAGGCCGCGGTGCAGGATGACGTCAGGCAGATCGCGGACGGCAACGCGAACTTCCTCAAGGACACCGGCGACTACGAAGTGAACGGTCGCATCTATACGGTCGAGCCCAGCGGAACCGTGTTCCCGGTCTCCGGTCCGGGACTCGTGCCTCTCAACAACAATGAATACGCGGCGCTGAAGGAGATCGCACGGGCAGACGGTGATGTGGATGCGGTGAAGGCCTTCCAGCACAATCCGCGATTCCTGAACAACCCCGAGGCGATTGCGAAGGCTAAGTCGATCTACGACGGGACATACTCCGAATGACCTACTACATGTTCCTGCTGGGTGGCCTTCACCTCGTCCGGCTGAAGGCGGCTCTCGCCAGGTACGCCGGTGTGACCGAAGACGAGGTCGACATCAGTGTCCCCGACGACATGGAGCGAAACTGGCAGGCCGCCGTGCTGTGCACCTATGAGCCTGCCGATGGCGACATCACCTGGTCGCTCGACATCTACTTGCGCGATGTGGACCGCGGTGACGAGGCGCTCGCGGAACAGCTCGCACGCGGGCTCGGAGAGCCGGTTCTCTACTCGGCACAGAACCTTCCGCCGAGCGCTCATTGGCTGGTGGAGGCGGACGGCTCGCGGACCAGGGCCCGTGTGTACGAAGCGGATGACGAGGTCGAGGCTTTGACCCTCACCATCGACGCTGTCGAGCGTCCGGTCGCGGCTCTGCCGAACGTCCGTGTCGAGGTCCAGCCGGAGGTCATCCGCCATCACAGGATGACGACCCCGGTCGTTGATGGACTGCGGATGCTGCTCGCTGACGAAGCCGAGGATCCGGCGTATCGCGACGCGCTGTGGGAGGTATTGAACGGTCTCGTTGCCTGGGAGGCCATGACCGTACGGATGGCATCGGGCTGGCCGCCGGATGGCTGGTACCCGTTTGAGTACTGGCAGGAAGACCTCGGTTACCGGGACTCCCTCGCCGTCGACATCGGGAAGCTCCCGCACGAGGTGGCCGAGACGTTGAACGCGGCGGTGGGCATGTTCGACGAGGATTTCCGGGCCGGCACTGCTGAGATTTCCGGCGTCTCGCCGGAGAAGGCCTGGTGGTGGCACCGCGCTCCCGAACCACCGCCCTGGATCAGGAAGGCCTGACCCGCAACCCGGCGATGAGGAGCGCCACCAACCGGCGGGCGTCGTAACTCTTGTCAGTATCAGCTCCGATGCAGAGGTTTCCCACGCCCCGCATCAGCTCCAGCGCCGTGATGTCCGCGCTTATCTCGCCCGCCTCCGTCGCCGCCTCCAGCAACCCCGCGCAGACCGGCAACAGACGCTCCAAGAAATATCCGTGCAGCGTCTGGAACGTCGCGTCGTCCGACTGCAGCGCCCCCGCCAGCCCGTGCTTCGTCACCAGGAAGTCGACGAACAGATCGATCCAGCTCGCCAGCGCCGCGTGCGCTGACTCGCTTGCCGCCAGCAGCTCCGGGCCGGCTTCGGCGCACGCCTCGATCTGGTGCCGGTAGACCGCTACCACCAGGTCCGCCCGGGTCGGGAAGTGGCGGTAGATCGTGCCCACCCCGACGCCCGCCCGCCCGGCGATGTCGCGGACTCCGACGTTCACGCCGGACGCGACGAACGCCGCGGCTGCCGCGTCCAGCAGCGTCTTCTCGTTGCGCTGGGCGTCGGCGCGTTTGCGTGGGACCACGGAAATGTCTCCTCCGTCACGCCTCTTGGTAAACGGAACAGCGTTCCGTATGTTGGTTAACGGAACGGGGTTCCGCTTGGGCCTCAAGCATGACAGATCATCAGGAGGATCGGCTATGCGGTACCGCACCCTAGGTCGCACCGGTGTGCAGGTCAGCACGCTCGTGCTCGGCGCCATGAACTTCGGGAAGATCGGCAACACCACGCAGGACGAGGCCACCGCGATCATCGACGCCGCCCTCGACGCGGGGATCAACATGATCGACACCGCTGACATGTACGGCACCGGCGAGTCCGAGGAGATCGTCGGCAAGGCCATCGCCGGCCGCCGCGACGACATCGTGCTCGCCACCAAGGCGACAATGCCGATGGGGGAGGAGCGCAACCACCGGGGCAGCTCCCGCCGCTGGCTGGTCACCGCGCTCGACGACAGCCTGCGCCGGCTCGGTGTCGATCACGTCGACCTCTTCCAGATCCACCGCTGGGACCCGCTGGCCAGCGACGAGGAGACCCTGTCGGCACTGACCGACCTGCAGCGCGCCGGCAAGATCCGATCCTTCGGATCGTCCACCTTCCCCGCTTATCGCATCGTCCAGGCCCGGTGGGCGGCGCGCGACAATCACCTCCTTGGGTACGCCTCTGAGCAGCCCAGTTATTCAATCCTGCAACGTGGCATCGAGGCACACGTGCTGCCGGTGACCCAGGAGTACGGCATGGGCGTGCTCGCCTGGAGCCCGCTCGCGTCCGGCTGGCTCTCCGGCGCCGTCCGCGCGGGGCAGGAGATCACCACGAGCCGGTCGGCGATCCTGCCGGAACGCTTCGACCTGACCACCGCGTCCAACCGCGCCCGCCTCGACGCCGTCGAGCAGCTGGTGAAGGTGGCCGACGAGGCCGGCCTGACCCTGATCCAGCTGGCGCTCGGCTTCGTGACGGCACACCCCGCCGTGACGAGTGCGATCGTCGGTCCGCGCACCCTTGACCACTTGCGGTCACAGGTTGCCGCCGCTGACACGGTGCTCACCGCCGATGTGCTGGACGCTATCGATGCGATCGTCGCTCCGGGCACCGACCTGGCCCCGCAGGAGAAGTTCGACACGCCTCCGGCGCTGCTCGACAGCTCGCTGCGGCGTCGCGCCGGAGGAGCCCGATGACACCCAGCCTCGGCATCATGACCGCCCCGATGAACGTCGACTACCAGGACATACTCCGGGTCTGGCGGGAAGCCGACGACATCGTCGAGATCGAGCACGCGTGGCTGTTCGACCATCTCATGCCTATCGGTGGCGACCCGCTCGGTCCCGCGTACGAAGGTTGGTCCTTGCTCGCGGCCATGGCCGCGCAGAGCCGGCGGCTGCGTCTGGGGTTGCTCGTGAGCAGTAATCGTTTCCGGCCACCGGCCATGCTCGCGAAGATCGCCGCGACCGTCGACGTCGTCTCCGGCGGCCGCCTCGACTTCGGCATCGGTGCCGGCTCGCGGCCCAGTCACCCTCTGGCGAGGCGAGAGTACGACGGACACGGCCTGCCCTATCACGACTTCACGCACTCGGTGGATGCCCTGGCGGAGGCGTGCACTGTCATCCGGCGCTTGTGGACCTCGCCCGAGCCGTTCGACTTCAACGGCGAGTACGTCCAGCTCACTGGCGCCTTCGGCAACCCGAAACCGATCCAGCGACCGCACCCACCGATCGTCATCGGCGGCCGATCGAGCGCCCTGCTGAGGGTAGTCGCCGAACACGCCGACGTGTGGAACATCCCGGGCGGCGACCTGGCCGACGCGGTCAGCCGCAGCGCCCTGCTGGACCGATACTGCACCGAGATCGGCCGAGACCCGGCATCGATCACCCGCTCAATCCACCTGCCAGTGAATTACGAACGGCCTGCTGACACCCGCACCGCGATCGCGGAGGCGGTAGGGGCGGGGTTCGGGCATGTGGTGCTCGGGCTCCAGGCGCCATACCCGGACAAGGTCGCACGGTGGGTCGCCGACGAGCTGATCACGAAGTCGGCCCGATGACCGCTCACATCAAGTGGAGACTTGATCCGGGTCGCCGTCCATCTTCGGGTGCTCGAACGCTCTGCTCAGCCGGTCGGTCTTGGGGAGCAGGGTGCGCAGGCTGGTCAGCGGGGCCCGGATGAAGTGCCGGATTCTGTTGGCCCAGCCCGCGACCAGGCTTGCCACCTGACTCGCCACCGCCGGCGTGGCGACGCCCAGGGTCAGGCCCTCCATTGCGGTCACGTGCGCGGCGGCGTGGGCTTCTCTGCCTGGGTGTACCGATCCGGGCGTGTGCCGGTTCAAGGCAGGTGGTTTCGCCGATTCGCGGAGTCATTCAATCGACGAGCATCACTTGATGTGAAGAGTTTTCTCTTGTCCCTGTTGCTGGCTGTCACCCCGGTCAGCCTGGTCGCCCCAGTCGCCTCGGTCTCGGCCTCCGGGTTCGGGGAGGTTGTCGGCTTCGGGTCGAACCCCGGCAATCAGCGCATGTTTCTCTACACGCCGGCCACGGCCGGGCCGGGCGCCGCTGTCGTTGTTCTCTTTCACGGCTGTGGCGGGCAGGCCGTGAACCTTGATGTCAGCACCGGCTGGCGTAAGTACGCCGACCTCTACGGTTTCCACATCGTGATGCCGGAGCAGAAGCCGGAGAACGTCGGTTCCGGCGGGCTCGTCCCGCACAAGTGCTTCAGCGCCTGGAACGACCCGGACCGCACCCGAGCCGGCGAGGGTGAGGCGAAATCGGTCATCCAGATGGTCGATCACGTGGTCGGCACGCAACAGGCCGACCGTGACGAGGTCTTTGTGACCGGCTATTCCGGCGGCGGCGCGGCCACGAACGTCATGCTCGCCGCGTATCCCGATCGGTTCCGGGCCGGTGCCGTCTTCTTCGGGATGCCGTACGGCTGCGCCAGCTCGGAGACGCTCTACTTCCTGATCGGGGGGCCCTGCTCCGGGTCGCGGGCCACCGCGACCAAGGACATCCGGACCGCGTACCCGGGATATGCCGGCCCGCGTCCGCCGGTGCAGATCTGGCACGGCGGGCAGGACCGGCTGATCAGCCCGCGTTCGCTGGACCGCCAGCGTGACCAGTGGGCCGACGTGTTCGGAATCAGCCGCGTGCCGGTGAGCACGACGACGCCGGTCGCGAACGTCACCAGGAAGACCTACGAATCCGCGCGGATCGAGACCTGGGAGCTCGCCGGCATGGGTCACGAGCAGCCCATCAACCCCGGGACCGGCCTGGAGAACTGCGGCACAGCGGGCCAGGGGTTCGCGGCGATCTGCGGTCCCTTCGAAGCCACGAAATTCTTCAAGATCGGAGCAGACGCATGAAGAGGATCATCGTTGCCCTGGCAGTGGCGGCGACCACAGTGATCATGACACCGGCCTCCGCGGAAGCGGGTCCGTATCCGGCCGGCTACGAGACCACGGTCCGTCTCTACAACCACACGATCTATCGGCCGGCCACGATTCCGGCGGGCGTCACGGTGCCGGTTGTGGTCTGGGGGAACGGGGCGTGCCGGGCTGACGGCACCTGGTTCGAGAACATTTTGACCGAGTTCGCGTCGCACGGCTTTCTGGTGATCGCTAACGGTCGGCCCGGTGGGACCGGCAGCACCGACGCGGACATGTTGACCGATGCCATCGACTGGGCCGTCGCGGAGAACGGCCGGGTCGGCAGCAAGTACCGCGGAAAGATCGACACCGCGAAGGTCGCGGTGATGGGTCAGTCCTGCGGTGGGATCGAGGCTGTCGAGGCGAGCGACGACCCCCGCGTCGACACCTCGGTCTTCTGGAACAGCGGCCTGCTCAGCGATCTGGAGAACTACCGGCTGGCCCGGCTGCGCGGCCCGGTCGCCTACTTCACCGGCGGTCCGGACGACATCGCGTACCCGAACGCGGTCGACGATTACGGCCGGCTGCCGGGCGGGACCGCGGCGCTTCTCGCGCACCTGCCGGTCGGTCACTACGGTACGTTCGCCCAGCCCGCCGGTGGTGAGTACGGCCGGGTCGGCTCGGCCTGGCTGAAGTGGCAACTGAAGGGTGATCAGGCCGCTCGCGCCACGATCCTGGGACTCGGGAACGACACGCAGTGGACGGTCACGAGCACGAATTTGGGTTGATCCACAGAAGCACGGGCAAACTTGTAGATGTGAACTGGCTCGAATTCACCCTGCTGCACGCAGAAACGCCGCGTACCGTCCACGTCGACGGTGCGGAGGTCGGCCCCTGCCTCGTCAAAGAGCGCGTGATCTTCTGCCCGCCCGACACGGTCGCGGCGCCGGGCACCCGGGTCACCCTGCCCGGTGGCCGTGCCGTGCGGGTGCGCAACGCCGTCTTCATGGACGCCTGCGGCACCGGCCTGCCCGAGCACTGGCAGCTGGACGTCGAGGCGGATCGGTACTGCCACGCCGGCCGCAAGCGGGTGTGAGAAGAGCGGGTGAACCGGACATTAACAACTGGTTGGACCTGTTGACGAGCGCTCGGTGACGCCATCAAGATGCCCGCCATGATGCGGGTTACGGCGGGTTCGACCCTGCCGCTGAAATTGTTCGCTGTGGTCGCCGCCGTGGAAGTCGCGGCTGTGACCATCGGCGTGCCCGCGTTGCAGTGGATCACGAGGCCGCTGCTGGTCCCGCTGTTGATCTGGTTCCTGATCAGAAAACGACAGCCGGACATGGTCGTCTATGCACTCGGCTTCGCCGCCGCCGGTGAGATCGCTCTGCTGATCCCGAACCGGGGTGGCCTGCTCACCGGCATGGTGTTCTTCCTCGGCACCCTGGTCTGCCTCACGCTGGCCTTCCTGAACAGGGCCAAGCCGCTCCCGGCGCCGTCGGCCTTCTTCGCGCTGCTGGCCGTCTCGGGCAATGCGCTGTTCGGTGACCAGTGGGGTGCTTTGCGCGTACCCATGCTGGTTTATAGCCTGGCGCTGGCCGCCATGGCCGCGGCAGCGGCAGGGGTTTCGCTGTTGATTGCGGCTGGTGGTGCGCTTTTCCTGGTTTCTGACGTTCTGACCGGGCTGTCGAACGACGATCTCGACCCGATCGCGGTTGCGCTGCATGCGGCCGCGCTCGCCCTGATCGTCATCGGGTGGGCGCGGCCGCAGGACGAGCAGGGATCAGAACGCGCCGGTGTAGAGCAGCCGGTTCGGCGAACCCGAGCCTGGGCTGGTCACGACGCCGGTGGTCGCGTTGCTGACGATGGCGCTGTGTACCTGAGCAGGTGAATCGGCGGGGTGGGTCGCGAGGTAGAGCGCGGCCGCTCCGGCGACGTGTGGTGACGCCATCGACGTGCCGCTGATCGTGTTGGTGGCGGTGTCGCTGGTGTTCCACGTCGAGGGGATGCTGATGCCCGGCGCGAAGACGTCGACGCAGGTCCCGCGGTTGGCCCAGGACGGTTTCGCGTCGCTCGCGTTGGTGGCCGAGACGGTGATGGCGGTGCCGACGCGGGCCGGTGACTGGGTGCAGGCGTCAAGGGCGAACAGGCCGAGGAATCCGTTTCCGGCCGCGATCGCGTAACTGACCCCGGATGCGATCGACGCGCTGACCGCGTTGTCCAGGGCGGTGTCGGCGCTGCCGCCGAGGCTCATGTTGGCGACCGCGGGTTTGACGGCGTTCGCGGTGACCCATTCGATGCCGGCCACCACCTGCGCGGTCGTCCCGCTGCCCTCGCAGTCGAGCACCCGCACGCCGACCAGCTGCACACCCTTGGCGACACCGTAGGCGCTGCCGCCGACCGTTCCCGCCACGTGCGTGCCGTGCCCGTTGCAGTCGTCCGCCGCGCCACCGTCGACCGCGTCGAACCCGCTGGTCGCGCGGGCGCCGAAGTCCTGGTGGGTGGTCCGGATGCCGGTGTCGATGATGTAGGCGTGCACGTTCGACGCGGTCGTGCCGTACGTGTAGGCCGCGTTCACCGGCCGGTTGCGCTGATCGATGCGGTCCAGGCCGTAGGACGGCGGGTTCGCCTGCGTGTCCGAGATCCGATGGACCACGTTGGGCTGCACAAACGCGACGTCCGGGTCGGCAGCCACCTGCCGCGCCTTGCGCTCCGTCATGCTCGCCGCAAAACCGTTCAAGACCCTTTGGTACGCGTGAAGCACTGTCGCGTCGTGTTCCGCGGCGACGGCGCTCGCCAGTTTGCCGGACTTCAGCACCACGATGTAGCTCCCGGGCACCACCTCGGCGCCGGGCACCGCGCGTACGTCGGCTTCGGCAGGGGCCGCCTGGGCGCCTGTCGTGAGCCCGAAGAGCGCGAGTGCGGTAGCGGTGGAGACAGCGAGGATCCTTCTCATCTGTTTCTCCCAACGTCGGGTGTGCAGACGCTAACACTCCGCATTTATATCTGTGAATGCTTCTGCAACCTGATGGCGACCGGTGCACTCCCGGTCGGTGATCCGGGCGGCGGGCGCGGCGCCGAACAGAACGGTGTAACCACGGAACACCGACGAGAGGGTCAACTCCTTGCGCAACGCTCTTCGCCGCTTCGCCCTGGCCGCCCTCATCGCCCCGGCCGCCATCGGCGCCGCTCTGATGATCGCGTCCCCGGCCGAGGCCGCGCCGAAGGCGTCCGAGGTGTCCCTGCAGGCCGAGATCAACCGCCTCGTCGACGTCGAGCGCACCGCGAACGGCTGCGCCGCGCTGACCGTGAACGACCAGCTCACCACCGCCGCCCGCAACCACAGCGGCTGGATGGCGCAGACCGGCGAGTTCTCGCACACCGGCAAGGCCGGCTCCGACTTCTTCGCCCGGGTCGCCGAGGCCGGGTACGCCAAGCCGGCCGCCGAGAACATCGCGTGGGGTTACCGCTCCGCCGAGCAGGTCGTCGCCAGCTGGATGAAGAGCCCGGGCCACCGCGCCAACATCCTGAACTGCGCGAACACCACCGTCGGCGTCGGCGCTGTCTACGCCGAGAGCGGCACCCCGTACTACACCCAGAACTTCGGCTCTTGATTCTCCTGAGCTGATGGAACGAGCGATGCCCCAGCCGATCCCCCTGCGGTTGGGGCATCGCTGTCGTCGCACAGACGGCTGCGCAGGGTCACCTGATCGAAGGGTGTGGCGCGGTTTGTCCATCCGTACGCTTGCTGTCCATGTCGGTTGGGTTTGACCTCTGGGGACAGCGCGGCTGGGCCGAGGTGGAAGTGGTGGGCGAGTCGCATTACGCGACCGCTCTCAAAGCCACCTTCGGGCGGCCGCCGGACGGTGGCGACGAGATCGAGACCGTCGTGCGGCTCACGCCGGAACCGCGCAATCCGCATGACCGGAACGCTGTCTCGGTG
This sequence comes from Actinoplanes lutulentus, assembly GCF_003259845.1. Classification (GTDB taxonomy): domain Bacteria; phylum Actinomycetota; class Actinomycetes; order Mycobacteriales; family Micromonosporaceae; genus Actinoplanes; species Actinoplanes lutulentus. The sequence goes on along the minus strand of NZ_QLMJ01000001.1, from coordinate 593,419 downwards.
TGGGCCGGAGCCGGCCAGATCGGGTACCTCTCCCGTGCCGATGCCGCCCGCTATGCGCCGGTGCTGTCGGAGCTGGCCGGCCAAGGCTGGGATCCGCGGGTCACCGCGCACATCTGGGGCGGGGACTGGGGGCACTCGGCGCGCCTTGAGCTGGCCGCGCCGCATCTTCTCGTACCGGCGAACGGCGCGCCGGCCGGCCCGCATCTGATGCTGCCGCTCGGCGGGGCCATCCAGGTGACGGGGGAGGAGAAGCACCTCGACGCGCTGATCCCGTGGTTGTGCGCTGAGGGCGAGTGCTGGGTGCACGCGACGCTGCACGAGGTGTCCGAGCAGCTGGCGCGCAGTGTGCGTACCGTCGCTGAGGTCCGTGTCGACGGGGCGCGAGTGGGTCAGCTGACGCCGAAGATGAGCGGCGAGGTTCTGCCCGCGGTGCGGTTGCTCGCCGAGGGCGGGCTGGTCGCCGGGGTCCGGGCGATCGTGAAGGGGAACCGGATCAAGGCTGAGGTCGTGCTGCATGTGGCGCGGGCTCATGAGCTGCCGGAAAGCTGGATCACGGACGCGCATGTCTACGCGGTGAAGCTGGCTACCGGGGCGCCTGTGGTGGAGATTCCGGTTTCGCCGCCTGTTGTTCCGGCTGAGCCGGCTTTCGTGGCGCCTGCGGCCGCTTGGGATCCGGTGGTCATTCCGCCGGAGCCGTCCGGCGTGAGGTTCGTCGTCCCGCCGAGCTGGCCCGCGCCACCCGCCGGATGGAAACCGCCACCCGGGTGGCGGCCCGACCCGGCTTGGCCGGCGCCGCCGTACGGCTGGCAGTGGTGGATTCCGAGCTGGGACTGACCGGGCTTCTTCCCACCGATCAATGAGGATTCGTCATGGGATTTCGCTTCAATGCGCCGCCGAACTGGCCCGCCCCGCCGCAGGGATGGACGCCGCCGCCAGGGTGGGCTCCGGATCCGGTCTGGGGGCCGCCGCCGCCCGGCTGGCAGCTGTGGGTGGAGGAGACTCCGGTTCACGCCGCGCCGGTTGTCATCCCGGGGCAGGGCCGGCCGGCGCCCGTGCGTGCGGCGGCCGCGGTGCCGGTGCCGGCGATGCCGGGGCCTTTTGAGTCGGCACCCCCGGTGCCGGCTCAGGCGGCTCAGGCGGCTATCCCGCGGCAGAGTGGGGTGCATCAGCCCGCTGTTTCGCGGGGCAGCGCGTCGCCGCCGGTTGCTGACATCCCGCTTTTCGGGGCGCGGGGCAAGGCGCGCGAGCTCGCGGCCGACAACGCCCGGCTCGCGGCGGAGCTCGCAGCGCTTCGCGCCGAGACGGACCGGCTCGGTGTGCTCTCCGCCGTCGAGCTTGAGCAGTACCGCGCCCGGCTCCGCCAGGAGATCGCCGACGAGCAGGCCCGATGGCAGGAACAGCAGGCGGGCCTGGAACGCCGGGGCGCCGAGCTCCGGCAGCAGGTCGTCGTCACCGAGGAGACCGCCCTGCTCCAGGAAGCCGGCGTCTACCAATACCGGCACCCGCTCACCGACGCCGTCGCCTACCAGTCGGAGCTCGCCCGCCTGCAGGATCGGATCAAGGCGATGGCGAAGGCGGACGGCAAGGCGGTCCTGTCGGCGAACGGGTGGACGGTCAACGGGTCCGAGGCTCAGGGCCGGACGATGCTGCGTGACTATTCGAAGCTGATGCTGCGGGCGTACAACGCGGAAGCCGACAACCTGGTGCGCGGCCTCAAGCCGTACAAACTGGAGGCCGCGATCGAACGGCTCGGCAAGGTGGCGGCCACGATCGCGCGGCTCGGCAAGACCATGGACATCCGGGTGGCGGAGGTCTATCACCAGTTGCGGGTGCAGGAGCTGACGCTGACCGCCGACTACCTGCAGAAGGTCGCGGAGGAGAAGGAACGCGACCGCGAGGAGAAGGCCCGGCTTCGCGAGGAACGCCGCGTCCAGCAGGAGATCGACCGGGAGCGCGCCCGGCTCGACAAGGAACAGCAGCACTACGCGAACGCGCTCGCCGCGCTGCGGGCCAAGGGCGACACTGCGGGCGCCGCGCAGTTGCAGGAGCGGCTCGACCAGATCGCCACCGCGATCCAGGATGTCGACTACCGCGCGGCCAACGTCCGCGCCGGGTACGTGTACGTCATCTCCAACCTGGGCGCGTTCGGCGAGAAGATGGTCAAGGTGGGCATGACCCGCCGGCTCGATCCGATGGACCGGGTACGCGAGCTCAGCGACGCCTCGGTGCCGTTCAACTTCGACGTGCACGCGCTGTTCTTCTCCGATGACGCGGTCGGCATCGAGTCGCAGATGCACGCCCGGCTCGGCGCGCATCGGGTGAACCTGGTCAACGCGCGGCGCGAGTTCTTCTACGCCACTCCGGCCGAGGCCAAGCGGCACCTGATGGAGCTGACCGGGAACCTCCTGCAGTACGAGGAGGTTCCCGAAGCCCTCGAATTCCGGCAGAGCCTCACTCAGGCGCGGTCATAGGGCCGACAACGCTGCCGAGCAGGTGCAGTGGCGCGGCCTGGACGCCGGCGGAGTCCAGGGCGTCCCAATACGCGGCCGCCTGGTGCGGCTCGACCGGGCCCAGCACTCGTGGCAGGCCGTCGGCTGCCGCGTGCAGCAGCGACTCCAGCTGGCAGGACGCGATGGTGCCGGGCAGGCCGAACTGGGCGGACGGCAGGCCCGCCGCCACCTCCCGGGTTGACGGGCCGCAGTCCAGGAGGCCGCCGCCGACGATCAGCACGTCGCCTCGGTCGCGCATCCGGGCCAGGGCTTTCGCCGTGTCGAAGCAGTGCGGGAACGAGTCGTCGACGAGGATCGTTCCCGGTCGCAGGCGATCGACGTCGATGGTTCCGGGGCCGCCGCTGGTCGCCGCGATGATGACGTCGGCGCGATAGACCTCGTCCGGTGCGGCCGGTGTCGCCGTGACGATCTCGGTTGTCATGCCCGCGGTGGCTGGTGTGTTCGCTTCGGTGGCCAGTGTTGTCAGCCGGTTTGTCGCTGCCGGTAGGTCGCAGAGGATCAGGCCGGCGGGGGCTGCCGGGCCGCGGTCCAGTAGCAGCTTCAGGGACGAGCTGCCGATCGAGCCGACGCCGACCACCGCAACGACGCAGTCGGAGAGTTTGCGGTTGTGGGCTTCGAGGGCGGCCAAGGTGGTGCGGACCACCGAGGCGGCTGTTACCGCGTGACCGATCGTGATCTGTGCCGTCGAGCGGACCAGGTTGGCTACGGCTGTTCCGTAGCCGGTGTGCGCGGGGATCATTCCGGCCAGGGAGACGGTTCGGGCGCCCAGGCCGGCGGCGATGTCGACGGCGGCTGCGGTTTGCTCGGCGAGACCGGTTCTGCCCAGCCCGGTGGCTTGTCCCGGGCCGGTGGCTTGTCCGAGTCCGGTGGCTTGTCCCAGCTCGTCGGCGAAGCGGGGGATGCAGACGAAGCCGGATCGGCCGAGGGGGGTTTCTACGGTTTCCAGCAGCCGGGGTATGCCCTCAGGGAAGAGCACGGCCCTGATTGTTTCTCGGTCGAGGGTGGGGAGCATTGCGCGTACCGAAGCAGGGATCAATGGGGTGAGCTGCGCGGGAGCGGGGAGGTAACCGATCAGCGCGGCATCGAGTTGCGGTCGCAGCTCGGAGCGAAGCTCCGACGCGAGCCGGTCCAGAGTCGTCGCCGGAAGCCGGCCGCGAAGGGTGAGGCGCAGGCCGCCGTCGATGGGACGGGCCGCGAGCAGGACGTCCGTCCCGGGCGGGACAGTCAGCTCGGAATCGGCATTCTCCCAGGTCAGACGCAACGTCTCACCGCGCAGCGGGCCTAGCGCGTCGAAATCCAGATAGGTCAGGAAATAGGGCCATCCGGCGGGAGCTATGAAGGTCCGGGTGCGGGCATCCTCGATGGACTCGCCGGGGCGTGCCGTGACCGCTGTCGCACATGGTCCGAAGATCCGGGCCAGGTCCGGGAGCGCGTGATCACGACCGGTCGCGGCCACGCCGATCACCGGCTCCGGCGAGCCGGTCACCCTGATCAGACAGCGACGGTACGCACGGAGCAAGGCGGGGAACGGCACCCTGCTCGCGACCGATAGTGACACGGTCGACAGTTCGCCGGGGGTGAAGCCGCCGCGCTTGATGATCTCCGGGGTGAGGCCGTCGAGCAGCCGCACGTAGTCGCGGAAGGTTGATCGCAGCGGTGGCAGCGACTGGCCGTCGTAGACCGCGAAAAGCTCTCTGACCAGCAGCGCGACGCTGTATCCGTCGCCGATCAGGTGGTGCGCGTGCATGATCAGCACGTGCTCTTCGGGGGTGATCCGCAGCAGTCGCAGTCGTAGCAGCGGCCAGGTTGACGGGTCGAAGCGGTGCAGGCGTTCGGCCGCGAGTTCGTCGGAGAGTGAGCCCGGATCCGCTTCATAACCGACCGTGAGGTGACCAGGATCGGGGAGTTCGTGCTGGGTGGGGGGCCGGGCGTTCGGGTTGAAGGCGGTGCGGAGCATGGGATGGCGTTCGACCAGGGTGTTTACGGCGCGCTGGAAGCGGGGGAGGTCGAGTGGCCCGTGCAGGCGGGGTGCGGCCAGCCAGGTGGACGGCGCGCCGACGGCGTCGGAGAGTAGGTAGCCGCGCTGACTGGGGGTGAGGGGGAAATATCCGCTTTCGGAGTTTTCTCCGGTTTCGGTTTCGGTTTCGGCTGCGGCTCCGGTTTCGGCTGTGGCTGCGGTTCCGGCTCCGGCTTCGGTTCCGGCTCCGGCTTCGGTTGGAGTGGATCCGGTGGCGGTTGCGGGCTCGGTCGCGTCGATTGCCGCGGCCAGGGCGGCGAGGGTGCGGTGGCGGTAGATCACTGTCGGCCGCGGCAGGGCCGGGATCGACGCCTCCAGTTGGGCGAACATGTCGAGCGCGCCGATCGAGTCCCCGCCGAGCGCGAAGTAGTCATCGTCGCGATCGATTTCGGTCAGGCCGAGTTGTTCGCGCCAGATCGCGGCGAGGATCTCCTCGGTGCGGCCGGCCGGCAGCCGCACCTTGCCGGTGGACGACAGCGGCAGCGCGGTGACGATCTCGAAGCGGGACGGGACGAGGTACGCCGGCAGCGACTCGCCGAGGAACGCCCGCAGTTCGGCCGGCTCGACGTGATCACGGGGTTGCACCCAGGCGGTCAGACGGCCGGCCTCGACACGAACGGCACAGCTGTCCACCGCCGGGTGCTGGCGCAGGGCGGCGGTCACTTCGCCCGGCTCGATCCGGTATCCGTGGAGTTTCACCTGGTCATCGACGCGACCACGGAACCACAGGACACCGGCGGCATCCTGGACCGCGCGGTCGCCACTGCGGTACCAGCGCCTGCCGTCGCGTTCGATGAACCGTTCGGTGGTCTGCTCCGGGTCGTCGAGATAGCCGGCGGCCACGCCGACCCCGCCGATGTGCAGTTCGCCGACCTCGCCGGGAGCGCACGGCCGGCCGTCGTCGCCGATCACCGCGACGACCGTACCGCCGATGGGCCGTCCGATCGGGAGGCGCGTGACGTCGTCGGCGGGACGTTCAGTGATCTCGTGGTAGGTGGCGTTGATCGTGGTTTCGGTCGGGCCATAGAGGTTGGTGATCCGCTGGTCTGATCCGAATCGGTCGAACCATCGGCGAACGTGGGCGGGGGAGAGCTCTTCGCCGCCGACATGGGCGAGTCTGATAGGCGGGTTTGCCGGTGTCTTTTCTGCGGCACCGAGCACGCGCTCCCACAGGGTCGGGACCGAGCTCCAGACGGTGACCCGGTCGCGGGCCAGCCGGTCGAGCAGCACAGCCGGGTCACGCACGGTGTCGTTGTCCCAGGCCACGATGGTCGCGCCGACGAGCAGGGGTGCGAGCAGTTGCCGTACCGAAGCGTCGAAGCAGATCGAAGCGGTCTGCGCGAGCCGGTCCCCGGAGTGATAGCCGAACTCGGTGATCGCCCAGTCCAGGTAGTTCGCCATCGAACGGTGAGTGACCGGCACACCCTTGGGGCGCCCGGTCGAACCCGAGGTGAATATGACGTACGCGGTGTCGTCCGGCCGCGTGTTGATCTTCGGGGGTGTGGCGAGGGGCACGCTCCGGGTGTCCACGAGGGTGAAGCCACGCGGGGCCGTCGTGCGTGTCGACGAATCGCAGACGACGACGCTCGCGTTTGAACGCCGGAGCTGCTCGGCCAGACGAGCCGGCGGGTGGGAGGCGTCGAGGGGTACCCAGGCGGCGTTCACTTTCAGGATGGCGAGGAGGCCGATGACGGTTTCGCTACCGCGCCCGGTGAGCAGGCCGATGCGTGCCCGCACCCGTGGCGAGGTGGTGGTGGTGGTGGTGGCGAGTTTGGCGGCCAGGCGGTCGGAGGCGAGGTCGAGGTCGAGGTAGGAGAGCGGCCGGCTGTCGGTGAGTACAGCGATGGCGTCGGGGGTGCGGTGGCATTGAGCACGAATCCGCTCAACGACCGAGGTTGCCTCGGGCCCACCGTGTGCCCCAGTCCCCCCGGCCCCGGCCAGCGCGACCACCTCCGCCAGATGCTCCGCCGCGAACCCCTCCACCGTCGACGCCCCGAAAAGCCCCTCCGGCCAGTTCCACGAGAAATGCAAAGCCCCGTGCGCCTCAAAACACACAAGCCCGAGCCGAGTAGCCGCCGAAGCCGTCCCCGCGACCGTACCCACCACCTGATCAACAGCGGTCACCCCCGCTGACGGGAACCGAGCGAAACTGAAGCTGGCCGGACTGGCCGTCCGAGGCCCGCTCCCATCGGAGGCCAGCATCCGAGCCAGGTCCACCGTCGACACCGACCCGTGCTGCTCACTGACCAGCCACAAATCACGAATCCGCCCCGCCAGAACAACAGCCGGCTCGTCCGGATCAACCACGACCAGCACCGGCAACGTGTCAGCGAACGGGCCCACCATCCGATCCATTCCGGTCAGCCGCGCGCTCCGTCCGGCACGGGCGACCTGCACCGGCACCGCCGCCTGCCCGGACCACCGCGACAGGCACCGCGCATAGGCCGCGAGCAACAGATGGAACAGCGACACCCCGGACTCCCGCGCCTGCGACGAAAGCCTCGCCGTCAACGCCGGATCAGCCGAGACCTGATGCACCGCATAGGGCGGCCGAGGCTCGGCCTCACCGTCGAACGGCAACGCCAGAGCCGGATATCCGGCCAGCGCCGAACGCCAATACCCCAGGTCAGCGGCCTCCGGACCAGCACGAAGGGCCTCGTGATCGGCGAACGTAGCCGTCAGCGCCGCACCCGGCTCCGCCCCCGCATAGATCCGCCACAACTCGTCACCGAGAACCGCGAGACTGAACCCGTCGAGCGCCGCATGATGCGCCACCACGATCAGATGCGCCAGCTCCGGCCCCTCCACCGCGAGCACCGCCCGAACCGGCGCCTCCCGTGTCAGATCGATCGTCCGATTCCGCAGCTCAGCGTCGAGCGCCTCCACCGGCCCGTCCAGCTCGGCGACCTCGAACCACAACGCCTTCCCGGCGACCTCGAACCGCTGCCCACCCTTGCCGAACCTCACCCGCAACATCGGATGACGCTGTTCCAGCGCCACAAAAGCACCCCGCAGCCGCTCCAGCTCGACCGGCCCGGTCACCCTTTGCCTGACGTACGCGTAAGCCGGCACCTCCGGATAAAGCAGGCCCGACGTGACGAACGCCCGTTGCACCGGGCTGAGCGGGAACTCGTCCGGCCCCGCGAGATGGCGGGCCAGCTCATCGACCGTGCGATGTTCGAAGAACAGCGTGGTCGACAGCGTGCGCCCGAGCCGTTCCTCAAGCTCCTTGACCAGGTCGACAGCGGTGAGCGAGTCCAGCCCGAGCGACAGGAACGGCTCACCCAGCCCGATCGCCGCCGGCTCCCGCTCAAGCGGCCCGGCCAGCAACTCCCGCAGAAGCGCGACAACCTCGTTATATCCGCCGTCGCCAGATCCGCGCCGACCCATGCCGCGCCCGGCAACGTGAGCCGGACTGCCGTCGCTTTCAGCGCGCCGGTCGCCCGACATGTCAGATATATCCTGACGGGCACCGCGACCGGAAGAGACCGCAGCGACCGCACGGGACGAACCGGACGTCGTCGAGCCGCTCGCCGGCGCCTCGACGAGGACCTGGGCCGACTCCAGGCCGGCGGCCTCCCACAGCAGCTCAGGCACCTGCGCCACCGGGATCGAGCCGCCGAGACCCGTTCCCAGCCCGCCGCCGGCGAGGGCCGGGAGGTTGACCGCGACGAACCGGCGGCCGGCCGCTCGTTGGGCCACCGCGAACGAGTCCAGGAACGCGTTCGCCGCCACGTAGTCGCCGATCGCGCCGGCCAGGCCCGGGATCACCGAGGACACCGACGACAACAGGACGAACAGCGTCCGCTGATCAGGGATCGCCTCGGCCAGCAGCCGGGTGCCTTCCACCTTGGACGCGATGGCGGCCTCGACCTCGGCGGCCGTCTTCGCACGCAGGCTGCCCGGTCGAACAGCCCCGGCCGCCTGCACCACCACGTCGAACGACCGGCCGGCCACGAGCGCGGCCACGTCGGCTTCGTCGGCGACGTCGGCGACCCGGTATTCGGCTTTCGCCCCGAGTCCGCGCAGCTCGGCCAGCAGTTCGGCGATCGCGGCGTTGTTCTTGCCAGGGCCACCGAGGACCGGCTCGGCGGACCGGCCCGCCAGCAGCAGCGACGGCCGTCCACGGCGGGCGAGGTCCCGGGCGATCTCCGAACCCGCCGCGCCCGCGCCGCCGACGATCAGATAGTCGCCGTCCGGTGGCAAGATGACCGGTTCCCGTGCGGGTGCCGGCGCGAACGTTCGCTCCCACCGCCGGCCGTCACGCCAGGCGACGATCGACATCGGTCCGGGCGGTGGCGGGGCGGTCGACTCCCACGCGATCGCCGCCCGGCGCTGCTCCTCGGAATCGGCCGTGGAGAGGTCGATGACGCGTACCCCAAGGTGGTGATTCTCGTCGGCCCAAGCCATCGCGAGGCCGAGCCGGATCGCCTGGGCCGGGTCGTGGGTTTCGGTGCCGACGCGGAAGGCGTTCTCGGTGACGACCAGCAGATGCCCGCTCGTGGCCTCCCGCAGCGATCTTCCCGGCTGGCTCTCACCGCTGTCCCCGAGCGCCGGAGCCAGCAGCGAGAGCCAGCCGGATCCCCGCAGCACATGAACAGGCCCGGCCAGCGACGACCCGGCCGGCGACGGGGCGGGCTGTCCGATTTCGATCCAGGTTGGCGTCGCGAGCGCCACCGGTGGCGTGATCCAGTAGCGGCGGCGCTGAAACGGGTACGTCGGCAGCGGCACCCGCCGGCTCCCAGCATCAAGACGTGTCCGATTCAGAACAGCCCCGAGCTGCCACAGCTCAGCGGCGGTCTCCAGCAGCTGCCGGGCGCTGAAGCCGGCGGCACACACCGACCGGCCCTCGACCAGCGTCCCGATCCCCGCGCCGACCGTCCCGATCCCCGCGCCGCCCGTCCCGAACTCGACGAACGTGTCATATCCCTCGGCCAGCAACCGCACCCCGACGCCATCGAGGTTCTCGTCGCCATCCGCGCTGAACATCGGCATTTCCGCAGCTCGCACCACCTGCGGGATTCCCGCGGCGCCGGCTGCGAGAAGAACCGCCTCGGCCGGGGTCAGCACTCCGGCGACGGCTGCGGCGGCCAGCTCGCCCGCGCCGTGACCGGCGACGGCGTCCGGGCGAACTCCGAAAGCGCGCAATTGGACCGCCCGCGCGATCCCCAGCGCGACCGCGACCGGCGCGGCGACCTCGGCGCGGGACAGCTCGTCGGCAGGGATGTCCGATTCGGTACACCAGGCGACCAGCATGCGCCCGGAGATCGGACCGGCGGCCATCGACATTTCGTCAAGCGCTGCCCGGAACTCGGCCGCTGACGCATAAAGATCCCCGCCCTGCCCCGGCGTCACGCCACCGGGCCCGGCGAAGAGGAAGGCGATGCGGGGGGCGCGGCCTGTCCGCGGCGCGGGCTTCGCTGCCGCGAGCCGCGCGGCGAGATCGCCTTCAGAGACGAGAGCCATGCGGTACGGGTGATCGTCACGAGCGGTCGAGGCTGTCGCACAGACGTCGTGTTCTCGCAGCTCAGGGTGGCTTCGCAGGTGATCAGCCAGCTCAGCGGCCGCAGCAGCCAGGGCCTTCGGCGACCGCGCGGAGATGGTGAGCAGATGGGGCTCAGACGACTGCGGCGCAGAGGGCTGCGGCGTGGGTTGGGGAGCGGCCAGGATTGCGTGGGCGTTGGTGCCGCCGAAGCCGAAGCTGTTGATCGCGGCCAGTGGGCCGGACCAGCCGCGGCGTTCGGTGAGGACCTCGAATCCGGCGGCGGACAGGTCGAAGCGTGCCGACGGTTCGTGGTGGTGCAGCGACGGCGGCAGCTCGCGGTGCTGGAACGCGAGGATCACCTTGAGCAGCGCCGGCATGGCGGCGGCGTTGAGCAGGTGACCGATATTGGTCTTCACCGAGCCGATCAGGCGTGGCTCGCCGCCAGGCCTCGGCGGGAACGCGTAAGCCAGCGATCGCGCCTCGATCGGGTCACCTACCGGGGTGCCGGTGCCGTGCGCCTCGATATAGGTGACCTGGTCGGGATCAATACCCATCTGCCGGTACGGCTGGGCGACCGCCTCGCGCTGCCGCATCGGGTTCGGGGCCATCAGGCTGAGGGAGCGGCCGTCGTTGTTCACGGCCGTACCCTTGACCAGCGCGAGCACCCGGTCGTCGGCTGCGCTGCCGAGGCGCGTCAGCACGATCACCGCACCGCCCTCGCCCGGCACGAACCCGTCCGCGTCGGCGGCGAACGCCCGGCACCGCCCGGTCGGTGAGAGTGCCTGCGCCTGCGCGAGCAGGGAATGACCGGTGTCGAGCAGGTTCAGGTTGACCCCGCCGACGAGCGCGATGTCGCAGTCGCCGGCGGTCAGGCTGAGCCGTGCGAGGTGCAGCGCTACCAGTGCCGACGAGCAGGCGGTGTCGATCGCGAGCGCCGGCCCGTGCAGGTCGAGCAGGTGGGCTACCCGGGCGGCGGTGAGATTACGAAGGCTGCCGGTGAGAGCGTGAGCCCCGGCGGGCGGTGATGCCGGCATCGCGTCGCGGACGAGTTCCGGATATTCGGACTCGCCCACGGCCGCGAAGACGCCGATCCGGCGGGCGTGGCGGCGGGGGCCGGCGTAACCAGCGCGTTCCAGAGCTTCGTGGGCCAGCTCCAGGAAGATCCGGGCGTGCGGGTCGAGATAGCGGGCCTCGGTGTCGCCGATCCCGAAGTAGCCGGCGTCGAACAGCGCCGGATCGTCGAGGAACGCGCCGTGCCCGTCCCAGCGGTCGGCCCGGGTGACCGCATCCCGGCCGTTGACCAGGTTGTCCCAGAACTGCTCAGGCGTGTCCGCCCCGGGAAACCGGCACGCCATCCCGATCACCGCCAGGTCACCGCCGCCGGCTGCGATGGGCTGTTCCGGGGAGACTGCCGCCGGCACCGACATCAGGAGGTCGGTCAGCGCGGGGATGGTCGCGCCGTCGCGGAGCAGCGCCGGGTCGAGGTTCCGGCCGATCGCGTCCTCCAATTCGGCGAGCACCTCCATGGCCGCCAGCGATGACCCACCGATCGCCAGGAACCGGTCGTCCGGCCCGATCGTTTCCGGCTCGACCCGCAGCACCCGCGCCCACACCGCCCGGACCAGCCGCTCCACCTCAGCCCGCGACCCCCAACCCCGCGACCCCGAAGCCCGGCTTGCGCTCGCGGCCGTGAAAGAGCGCTCCGCACGACCGCGAGCACTAGCCGGCCCCGCCGGCCCCGCCGGCCCCGCCGGACCGGCCGGATCAACCGGGTCGGCCGGGGGCGTGGACAGGGCGGTCAGGAGGCGGTCCCGTAGCGGGATGCGGCGTAGCTTTCCGCTTGTTGTCCGGGTGAAGGTGCCTCGGGGGACCACCTCGACGCGGACCTCGTCGTAACCCAGTGCCTCCGCCACCCGGCGCCGGACCAGTTCGGCCACCGCGGGATCGGCCCGGACGGCCGGTGCCGCGACGAACACCGCGACCACCTCGCGGCCGCTGATCGGATCGGTGGTGCCTACGACGGCTACCGGGCCGGTGCCGAGGCCCGGGGTCGCGGCCGCTACCTCTTCCAGGTCGGACGCGTGGAAGTTGCGGCCGTGGACGAACAGCACGTCCTTCTGCCGGCCGCTGATCACCAGGCGGCCGTCGCGCAGGAAGCCGACGTCGCCGGTTCGCAGCCATCGTCCGTCGAAAGCAGCGGCGGTGGCTGCCGGGTCGCGGTGATAGCCGCGCATCACGTTCGGGCCGCTGACCTGTACCTCTCCCACCAGGCCGTCCTCGAGAGCCGATCCCGACTCGTCGACGATGCGGACGGCGCACTCGGGGATGGGGTAACCGACGTCCATGAACTCGACGCCCGAGGAAGAAACACCGACAGCCACGCCCCGGGACAACGCCGCCCGGCTCACCGCCACCGGCACCGCCACCTCGCCCATCGGTGGGAACGCGACCGCCACTGTGGCCTCGGCCAGGCCGTAAACCGGAGCGAGCGCCGACGCTGCCAGCCCGGCGTGAGCCATCTTCGCGGCGAACGCCCGCCACACCGCCGGGGAGATCGGCTCCGCGCCCACCATCACGAAGCGCACGCTGCTCAGGTCGACCCCGTCGAGAGCCGAGTCCGGAACCCGCCGCAGGACCAGCGCCAGGGCGAAGTTCGCCGCCGACAGGATCGTGGCCCGGTGCCGGGCGGCGACCGTCAGCCACTCCAGCGGCCGTTTCGCGAACGCCATGGGGCTGATCCGTACCTGCCGGCATCCGACGAAGACCGGTGTCAGGTGGGTGCCGATCAGGCCCATGTCGTGGAAGTACGGCATCCAGGTCACGACCACGTCCGACGGCCCGGCGCCGGAGGCCCGGGTGGCCTGGGACAGGTTCGCCACCACGTTGCGGTGGGTCAGCTCGACACCCTTGGGCGTCCCGGTGCTGCCCGACGAGAACTGCAGAAACGCCAGGTCGTCGGGGGAGACCGCGACGGGCGCCGGCAGCGGCGCGGAAGCACGCAACGACGACAGACTCAAAGACGGGACGCCCGGGAGGATGTCGTCGCCGGCCACGGCCGGCTCCGCCAGGTGACGCCAGACGGCGGCCACGCGGTCCGCTTCCGGCGCCAACGGCACGGGTACGACCCCCGCCAGCACCGCCCCCCAGAACAGCGGCAGAAACTCGTGGCTCTCCGGCGCCACCACCAGGAGCGGATCGCCCGTGGTCAGCCCGGCGTCCCGCAGCCCACCGGCGACGTGCAGGGCATCGGCCAGCAGATCGCGATAAGTCACGAAATGCTCGGTTGCCCCCACGTGCACCACGCCCTCGTCGGGTGCGTCCGTGGCGGCCCTGACGAGGACATCGGTGAGCGTCATGGCCGCAGACGTTACCGAAGATCATCAACGGGGCTCGGTCACGCGTACCCCAGAGATCGGAGGCCGAAGGCGAAGCCGAGGCCGAATCGCGCATTCGGCTGATACGGCGGGCGAAATCGGCACACCCTTACAGATAGGTGCAACCCGTCCGCTACTCAGGCGGGCCAGGGGGAGGCCGATGGGTACGACGCGCCACCCGGCGTGTCCGGCAGACCTGCGGAGGTAACCCATGCGTCTTGTGCCCCAGTCACTGCGGCGGCGCCGCGCGCTGCTCGCAGCGTCCGGAGCGGCGCTGGTCGCGGCGATCGCGACCGTTCTCGTGCTGAACTCCACGCCGGCGGCGGCCACGTGGCAGACGTTCTCCGGCACGCCCACCTGCGACTGCGTCGTGCAGGACAGCAAAACCAACACCTACCGCGCGGTGTTCGGGTACGTCAGCAACAGCAGCTCGACCGGCAAGATCGACGCGGGCGACAACAACAAGGTCGTGCTCAGCAGCAACTCCAGCGCCGACGTGAAGGTGACCACGCGCTTCGAGCCGGGTACCCACAAGGCGTCGTTCGCGACCGGCTGGATCTCGAAGGACACCCAGGCCACCTGGAAGGTCGGCGGCAAGAACGTCACCGCGAACTGGAACAAGCCGACCTGCGGCCGGGACGTCAGCCTGCCGGCCGGTGGCAACGGCTCCGGTCCGCTGATCGCCCTGATCATCGCGGGTCTGGTAGGCGGTGGAATCTACCTGTGGCGTATGCGTCGCACGGCGGCCCAGCCGTGACGATGCGAAGCGTCCTGGCCATCGGCGCGCATCCCGACGACATCGAGCTCGGCTGTGGCGGCACCCTCGCCGCCCACCGGGCCGCCGGCGACAAGGTCACCATGCTCGTGGTGACCGGTGGCCAGAACGGTCCCGGTCTGGTCGACGGCCGCCGTGCCGAGGCCGAGGCCGCCGCCCGCAGCCTGGACTGCCTGCTGATCTGGGGCAGCCTGGTCGACTGCCAGGTCAGCCCGGACGCCGCCACGGTGTCGCTGATCGAGCAGGCGATCCGCGAGGCGGAAGCGGACGTCGTTTACGTGCACGCGCCGGACGACTCGCACCAGGACCACCGTGCCGTCGCCGCGGCCACCATGTCGGCGACCCGGCACAGCCGGCGGATCCTGCACTACCGCAGTCCGTCCACCATCCGTTTCGAGCCGACCGTGTACGTCGACATCTCGGCTCACCTGGACCGCAAGGTCAACGCTTTGGCCTGTCACCGCAGCCAGGTCGAGTCGTCCGCGATGGTCGACCCGGAAGTGGTGTCCGCCTCGGCCCGGCACTTCGGTGCGCAGGCCCGGGTGCGGTTCGCGGAAGCGTTCATGCCGGCCCGGTTCGTCTGGGACCTGGCACCGCCGATTCCGCTTTCACCGCTTGCTGAAATGCCCATTTACGCGGCGCAGGTAGCCGCGTGACCGGCGGCGTGGCGTCCCCTGCCGGAGGGGGGCGCCATCGCCGTGTACCCGAAAACTTTCGTCGTGGCCTGCTGACTCATGCCCTCCTCCTCACCGCGGCGTTCGCGCTGTTCGGGGTGGATCGGACACTGGGCTGGATCGCGACGGTGCTCAACATCGTGTTCCTGCTCTTCTTCTTCCGGCATCTCGCGTTCGCGGTCTCGGCGGCCCGGTGGGCCGAACGGGACCTGGACGCACCCGTGATCGGCATCCAGACCTACACCCCCTCGATCGCCGTGCTGATCGCCTGCAAGGACGAGGAACTCGTGGTCGACGGCATGGTCGCGGCCATGCTCGACCTCTCCTATCCACCCGACCGGCTCACCGTCGTGGTGGTGGACGACGCCTCCACCGACGGCACCGGCGCGAAACTCGACGCGTGGCACGCGGCCAATCCCCGGCTGCGGGTGCTGCACCGCGAACCCGGCGCCGGTGGCGGCAAGTCCGGCGCCCTCAACGATGCTCTCGCCCTGGTCGACGCGGAGATCGCGGTCATCTTCGACGCCGACCATCAACCCGAGTCGAGCGTTCTGCGCCGGCTCGTCCGCCATTTCCGGGATCCTCGGGTCGGCGCGGTGATGGGACGCTGCGTCGTTCGCAACGGAGTGGAGTCGAACCTCGCGTCGACCATCTTCATCGACTATCTGTCGGGCTATCTGGTCAACGAGTACGGGCGGCAGGCGCTTTTCGAACTGCCCGCTTACGGGGGCGCCAACTGCGCTGTGCGTACCGATCTGATCCGGGGTCTTGGCGGGTGGAACCCGCACACGGTGACCGAGGACACCGACCTCACGCTGCGGTTGCTGCTCGACGGGTACCGGGTCCGGTACGACTCCACGGCCGTTGATTTCGAAGAAGCGGTTCTCTCCAACAGCCGGTTCTGGCGGCAGCGGTATCGGTGGGCTCGCGGGCACCAGAAGTGCCTGCGGGATTTCTGGTGGCCGGTTCTGCGGACCCGTCATCTGAGCCCGATGGAGAAGCTGGAGACCATCCTCTTTCTCTGGGTCTATCACGTGCCGGTTCTCTGCGGGCTCGGCCTGGTGCTGATCGGGCTGCGGGCATTCGGGATCGGCGGGTCGTCGTTCATCCAGATGATCGCGTTGTCGGCGCTGTTGTTCGCGGGGCCGTTCACGGAGCTGGCCGTCGGTCTGGTGCTCGGGCGGGTGTCGCGTAAGGCCGTGTGGATGCTCGTCGGGTTCATCCCCGCGTTCGGGATGTCGATCCTGACCGCGTCGAAGGCGTACTTCGACGGGATGTGGGGGACGACCTACACCTGGTCGAAGACGGCACGCTCGGGGGTAACGAGCGCACCGGCGGCGCCGCCACCAGCGATGAAGGCGGCGGCATGACGCTCGTCGCCCGCCGACTTGATCATGCCCTGCACGACCGGGCCCGTCGTCGCCTCGTACCCTCCGGCACCGCCCGCCGCCGCCAGCTCGTCATCGTCGAGATGATGCTCGCGGTGGCCGGTTGCATAGCCGGGTACACGCTCTTCATCGACTGGGCACGCCACTTCGAGGTACGCGTCTGCGAACAGATCATCCTCGCCATGGGCGTCGACCGGATCTCCGCCGCTCTCGGTGACAGTTTCATCGTCTTCGGCCCCGGATTCGAGCCGGTGACCGCCCAGATGACCGGCTCCTGCTCGATCCTGTCGAGCGTCCTCGCCCTCGCCGCGCTCGCCGTCATCGTGCTGCGCGAACGCTCCCAGGTCCTTCTCGGTTTCGTCGTCGCGAGCGTCTTCGTGCTCGCCGCCAATCAGGTCCGGCTCGTCCTGTCGCTGCTGGCCGGACGCTATTTCGCCGTGGACGCGCTGGTCTTCTTCCACGACTGGATCGGCGCGGTCATCAATTTCGCCTACACCCTGATCGGACTGCTCATCATGATCGGAATGACGATGTACGACGCTCAGCGTGCCGAACAGGACCACACCGGCCGGCACACCGCGGACCGGCCCGAGGCGTGGGCGCGTCCCGGGCTCGGCCATCGTGTGCCACTCGACGACGATGATGCTCCGAAGGCGCCGAAAGTCCAGGTTGCGGCGTTCCTGCACCGCAAGATCCTGCCGCGGGCGCTGTCCGTGCGCCTGGCCCGCCGTCGCGAGCGCACCCGCGTCGACTACCGGGTCGGCCACGAGAACGCCGACCGCCGCGCCGCCATCGTCCGCGAGCTCGCCGCGAAGGGTCTCGGCGTGCACACCGCCACGCTGCTCGCGGTCGCCACGCACGAGACCGACATCGGGGTGCTCGACGCGCTCGCCGACGCGGTCGCGGCCCGCCAGTGGGAGCCCGTCGCGAATGCCGATGTCGTCGCGCTGCGGTTGTGGGCTCGGGCGTGGCTCATGCGTACCCCAGCTGTTGATGTTGATTTTGTGCCGGAGAGCGGTCGGCTCATCGCGGTGACCGGCGCCGGCGGTCCCGCCGGGGTGGCGGTGATCCAGGCGCTGCAGAAGGCCGGCGACGCGGTTCTCGCCCTTGACGCCAACCCCGACGGGGTCGGTCTCCGTCTCGCGACTCACTCCGCGGTGCTCCCCCGAGCAGACCAGCCCGGGTACGCCGAAAGCCTGCTCAGCATCCTCGCCGAACACCGTCCCGGAGCGCTGGTCTGCACCGTGGCCGAGGAGTATCACGCGCTGACGCCGCTCGTCGGCCACCTCGACGAGCTGGGCGTGCGCACCTGGCTGCCCGATCCGGCGTCCGCCGAGACCTGCCTCGACAAGATCGCCTTCGCGACCGCCCTGCACGCCGCCGGAGTGCCGCATCCGGCCACCGCCTGGACCGCTGACACCGCCGGCCTGGTCCCCGGGCCGTGGGTGGTGAAACCGGCCCGCGGCCGCGGCAGCCGCGACGTGGTCCTCGTCGACAACCCGGCCGACCTGCCGCACGCGTTCTTCTCGGTGCCCGGCGCGATCGTGCAGACCCGGCTGGCCGGCCAGGAGTTCACCGCCGACGCCCTGGTCGCCCGGGACGGCCGGATGGTGGCCTGCGTACCCCGCTGGCGCGACGAGACCCGCGGCGGCATCTCGGTACGCGGCACCACGTTCGCCTCGGCGACCGTCACCGAGGTGGTGGCCGCCACGCTGCGCGCCGTCGGGCACAGCGGCCCCGCCAACGTGCAGGGTTTCGTCGATTTCACCGGTGCGGTGACCATCGTCGAGGTCAACCCACGATTTTCCGGCGGCCTGCCGCTGACCCTCGCGGCCGGCGCCGACGTGGTCAGCGCCTATGTGGCCGGGATCCTCGATCCGGCCGCCGAAATGCCAGGTCTGGAGTTCCAGCCCGGAGTGCGCATGGCGCGCTATTTCAGCGAAGTCTTCTACACCTCGTCCTCTCTCGAAATGGTGGGTGCGGCCCGATGAGCCTCCGCAAGATCCTCGTCCCGTTCGGTACCCGGCCCGAAGTCATCAAGCTCGCGCCGGTGGTCGCCGCGCTGCGCGCGCACGGGCACACGGTGATCGCTGTCGACACCGGGCAGCACACCGACGCCGTGATGGCCGGTGACGTGCAGCGCGACCTCGGGCTGACGCCGGACATCCGGCTGACGCTGCCGACCGGTGGGAACCGGCTCGGCGCGGTGCTGGAGGGTGCCGATCAGGTCCTGTCCGACAGCCACGTTGATCTTGTGCTCGCACTCGGGGACACGCACACCGTTCCGGCTTATGCCCTCGCGGCCCGTGCCGCCGGAGTGCCGTTCGCGCACCTCGAAGCCGGTCTGCGCAGCTTCAACCCGCGCAGCCTGGAAGAGGTCAACCGGCGGGTCGCCGCCGCCGTCGCCCAGCTGCACTTCGCGCCGACCGGCCGGGCCGCCGGATTCCTCGCCGAGGAGGGTGTGGACGCCGACCGGATCTTCATCGTCGGCAACCCGGTCATCGACGCGCTGCGGCAGCGGGGGATCAGCCCGGTGCCGCCGGCCGACCGTACCGGCGTGCTCGTCACCGCCCACCGCGCCACCAACGTCGACGACCCGGAACGGCTCAGGCGGCTCATCGACGTCGTGGCCCGGCTCGCCGACATCGGCCCGGTCCGGTTCCCGATCCATCCGCGTACCGGCGCCCGCTTGGCCGAATTCGGTCTCGCCGAACGCCTCGCCTCGGTCAGCGGGGTGACGTGCGAGGACCCGCTTCCGTACGACGATCTGCTGCGGGAGCTGGCACTCAGCCGGGTCGTCGTGACCGATTCCGGCGGCTTGCAGGAGGAGGCGTCGTACCTCGGCGTGCCGGTCGTCGTGCTGCGCCGCTCGACGCCGCGCTGGGAAGGTGTGGAGACCGGAACGTCGGTGCTCACCGGCATCACCAGCGACGAAGAGGCCGACCGGGCGGTTGCCGCCGCGCACCGGCTCAGCCAGCCGCTGATGCTCGCGCACATCGCGGCGCTGCCGTGTCCGTACGGCGACGGCAACACCGGCACCCGGGTCGCCGATCTGCTCGCCGACCCGGCCGTCGAAGCGTTGCTGCGGCTGGACGAGCCCGACTACACCGACGGGCCGTTGCCCTGGGCTTTGGCGTGACCGCTTTCGATCGGCCTGCTGGGGTGGTGATCGACCTTGACGACACGCTGTATCCGCAGGCGTCGTACCTCTACGGCGCGGCCCGCGCGGTGGGCCGCGCCGGCGCCGCGGCCGGCCTCGACCCGGTGCGCCTCGCCCGCGCGGTCCGCCGCCAGCTCGTCGCCGGATCAGATCGAGGCGGGACGATCGATCGCGCCCTTCATGGGTACGGCTTACCGCCCGTCGAAGTGGCAACCCTGGTGCCGGTCCTGGTGGCAGCGTTCACCGGCTATCGACCTAAGCGGCTGCCCCTGTTCCCGGGGGCGGCCGCGGCGCTGGCATCGATCGCGGCTTCCTACCCGGTCGCGTGCCTGACCGACGGCAACCCGCTGATCCAGCGGGCGAAGCTGGCCGCCGTGGGGTTGTCCGACTCCTTCACCGCCGTGGTGATCACCGACGAGCTGGGCGGCCGGTCCTTCCGCAAGCCCCACCCGGCGGGTCTGCGTTCGGCGGCAGAAGCGCTCGGGTTTCCGCCCGCGGACCTGGTGATGATCGGCGACCGCCCGGGCAAGGACATGGCGGTCGCCGAGGCGCTGGGCGCCCGCTCGATTCGGGTACGCACCGGGGAGTACGCGACCGCCCCGGACGACCCCGCCGCGACGGCCGTGGTCACCGACCTGACCGAGGCGGCGGACCTGCTGCTTTCCCTCTAGGGGGTCCACTCCGGGCTGTGGGCCAGCTTGTATCCCTGGACGAAGCCGTTGTCGACGTTGCCCAGAAAGAAGGCCCAGGCGACGGTGCCACCCGCGTAGGGGCCGATCTCGGCGAAGACCTCGCGGGCCTCGGCGCGCCGGTTCGACATCATGTAGTACAGCGCCAGCCAGTTGCGGCAGGTCATGCCACGGCCCGGTGACGGCGTACCGGCCCGCCACTTCTGCGCCCAGGCGTCCAGCTCCATCTGCACCTCGCGGGTCTGCAGGTAGTTCGCCGTGTCCGCGACGGACTGGCCGGTGGCCTTGTCCCAGCTGAACTCGCGCATCGCGTACTCGAAGTGCGCGACGAACGGCACCATCACCGTGTTGGATCCCGGCGGCGCGGCGGCGGCCGCCTCGCGTGCCGCGGCGAACATCTGCTCGTGCGAACCGAACCACTTCTCACAGAGCAGGTTCACCAGCGTCAGGTGCAGCTCGAAGTGGTGCGGGGCGCGCCGCCGGGCCTCGGCCAGCACCTGCCGGAACTGTTCGCTGTGCACCTGACCCTCACCGAACATCGCGTCCAGCAGCAGAATGAACGGCGTCGGGTCGTCCGGCCCGGCCAGCGCGATCGCCCGCTGACTGACTTCGCCGGCCGCCGCCGACAACTCCGCGTACGCCTGGAACTGCGCCTGGCTGGTCTGGTTCGCCGGAGCACTGCCGCGCGCCTCGCCGGCCCGCTCCAGCAGCGTCGCCGCGTGCAGCATGACCGCGACCGGATCGGACGGCGAGGCCCGCAACCAGTCGATCAGCCACCGATCGTTCGTCGCCGCGGCATCACTGAGCAGCATGATCCGCCGCGCCCGCAGCTCCCAGTCCCCGCCGGCCGCCGCCACCACGTCGCGAGCGGCACCCCAGTCACCCACGGCCACCCGGCTGCGAGCGGCCCGCAGCGCGTGGTCGTCCATGGCCGG
The DNA here is from genome assembly GCF_003259845.1 of Actinoplanes lutulentus. GTDB lineage: Bacteria > Actinomycetota > Actinomycetes > Mycobacteriales > Micromonosporaceae > Actinoplanes > Actinoplanes lutulentus. The sequence continues at coordinate 572,412 of NZ_QLMJ01000001.1, read as the reverse complement.
GTCATGATCACGCTCGGGCACCACCACCTGAGGGCGGGACGGCTTGGACTCACGACGAAGAAAGCGCGACAACATCGCAAGATCCTAAGTCCTCCCGCCAGCCGCCGCTCCCGCCAGCCGCCCGCCTCTCCCGCCCTGCCGCCCGCCTCTCCCGCCCTGCCGCCCGCCTCTCCCGCCTCTCCCGCCCCGCCAGCCCCGCCAGCCCCGCCAGCCCCGCCAGGCGGAAGCCAGGCCCGGCCGCTGCACGAGCCGCCTGCCGCCTGTCGCCTGCCGACAGCCGCCGGCCGATGGGTGAGTTGGCCGGCGGCGGGAGGGGGTGAGCCGTCGCTCAGATGGGTTATGGGGCTCGTATGAGGTGGCTGAGCTACGGCTGCTGGATGCGAGCCGTCGTTCAGATAGGTCATCGCGGCCTTATTACAGGTCCGAGCTACGGCTCGGGCCCTCGCGGCGACCGGCCCTCGCGGCGACCGGCCCTCGCGGCGACTGGCCCTCGCGGCGACCGGGGGAGACCGGGGCGATCGGGGGGCGATCGGGGCGGATGCCAGGTGTGCGGAATCGCTCACGATCTGCGGTGGATGGTGGGTGGGTGGCGTGGTTGCTCTGATTGGATGGGCGGGTGAGTATCACCGTGACTGACGCGCCGGAGCGGGAGCGCTTCGAGGCGCGTGACGAGGACGGCAGTCTTGCCGGGTTTGTCACCTACCAGCTGACCGGACCGATCATCGTCTACACGCACACCGAGGTTGACCCGGCTTTCGAGGGCAAGGGTGTTGGCGGCGCGCTGGCCCGTGCCGTGATGGACGATGCCAAGGCCAAGAGCCGGACCGTGGTGCCGATCTGCCCGTTCATCAGTGGCTGGCTGGAGAAGCACCCCGAGTACAACGACCTGGTCGCCAGGTCCACCAAAAAGGTCAAATAGCACCGGCAGTCGAGCACGGCCTCGCTGACACGATGGGGCTGGACACACGCGCTTGCTTCAGCAAGCAGGCCCGTCGCAGGGTGTGGGGATGGACGTGGGAGAGACGCCGGAGATCAAGATCGGGCTGGCCCTCGGGGGTGGCTCGGTGCGTGGTGCCGCGCATGTCGGCGTGCTCGACGTGCTTGACCGGGCCGGGCTGCAGCCCTCGGTGATCACCGGGACCAGTGCGGGTGCACTGGTCGGGGCTCTGTACGCCGCCGGGCAGGCTCCGTCGGAGATCCTCAAGCTCGCGCAGACGTTGCGGTGGGCGCGGCTGGTGCGGCCCGGGCGTACCCGGAAGGCGCTCTTCGAGACGAGCAAGCTGGGTGTCTTCCTGGAGGCGGCGCTCGGGAACGCCACGTTCGAGGATCTGAAGCTGCCGTTCGCGGCGGTGGCCTGCGACCTGGCCACCGGTGAAGAGGTGGTCATGCGCGAGGGGTCGGTGGCTCAGGCCGTGATGGCCAGCGCTGCCGTGCCCGGGGTGTTTCCGCCGGTGGACCGGGACGGGTTGATGCTTGTCGACGGTTCGCTCGTCAACATCGTGCCGGCCGGGGTGGCTCGGCGGCTCGGTGCGGACATCGTGGTCGCCGTCGACGTGTCCGGGCCGTTGCCGCGGCGGCCGCCGGCCACCATTCTGCACATCATGGTGGCGGTCTCCACGTTGCAGCCCGGTGGCATCCACAACCTGGCGAAGGACGCTGACCTGGTGCTCAGCCCGGACGTCGACGGGTACGCGTTCTGGGAGCTGTCCCGGATCCCGGAGTTCGAAGAGGCCGGGCGGGCCGCGGCCGAGGAGGCGTTGCCGCTGCTCCGGGCGCTGAAGGGTGCCGCGGCGGCGCGCAAGGTGTGGGAACTGAGCCGTCAGCCGACCGCTATCCAGGCGTCGTCGAGCATGCCGTGAAACTGGTCGTTGTTGCCGAAGGCGCTCTTGCCGCCGAGGCTCAGCGGTTCGTCGTTGACCACTGACAGGCCGGCCGGGACCGTGACCGAGCCGTGCGCGGCCTGGTCGACGTAAACGGCCAGGTTCACGCCGTTGCGGCGGCATTCGATCGTGTGCCACTGGTCGTCGGCGACGCTCACGTCGGCCAGGACCAGGTGGATCGTGCTGCCGGAGACCAGCGCGCAGCTGGGGTGGCCGGATTTGCCGTCGATCTGGAGTTTGTACTGGCTGCCCTCGGTCGAGTAGCCCTTCTGCAGGATGTTCTGTCCCTTGCTGGTGCCGTTCGGCGCGAGCCGCACCGCCGCGCCGAACCGGAACGGGCGGTCGGCCGGGTTCAGGTCGGCGGTTGTCGTGGCCTGCAGCGCCAGGCGTGGGCACGGGGACTTGCGGCATCGGGCCGGGAACTGGACGGCCTGACCTGTGTCCCGGGCGACCAGACCCGGTGCGGCGCCGTGGCCGATGATCGGGGCGAGCTCGTGCCCCTTGCCGGAGGTGTCCGCCAGGAACGACGGGCCGTCGAACGAGTAGCTGGCCACGACGACCGGAGGAGGCGCGGCGACCCAGAGCGCCGCGCCGGAGCTCTGGGTCCGGGCGGCCGTCGTGGCGGCTATCAGCGATGCCAATGCGAGCAGTACCCCGGACAGCAGGAGTGGGCGGGGTGGAAGGCGATACACGTACTCTCAACGCTCTGAAGATGGACAAGGCAGCGGGCCGCAGCGAATCGCTGCGGCCCGCGCCCGTCAGGTGGTTTTAAAGGGTGGGGTGGCCGGGGCCGTCGCCGCCGTCGGTGGTGACGAACGTGCCTTGCGGACCGGCCGGAGCGGGCAGCGTGATCGGCTTGCCGGGGACCTTCTTGCCGGGCACGCCGTTCACCGACTCGGTCGAGTAGGCGAAGGTGAGCTGCGCGAACGCGATCAGATCGCTGTTGACCTCAAGGGCCTTGTAGTCAAGGTTGCCGATGTCGTCGCAGGCGATGTGGTAGCACTGGTCGAACGATTCGCCGGCGACACCGCCCCAGATGGCCTGCTGCTCTGCGGTCTTGACCACCTCGGCGCCGGTGAAGAGGCCGCCGGACGGGATGCCCGCCTCGATGAACGCCTGGTAATCGCTGCGGCCGGAGAACTCGGCGTCGTCGTAGGGCTGACCCTTCCAGGTGTAGTACGACTCGTAGAGGTCCTCGATCGCGGTCGAGCCGGGCGGGACCACGACCGGAGCCGGGAACGACGACTCGTCGGCGTCGTAGACCTGGAAGATGTAGTTCGGCGAGCCGACCATGTCGTAGTTCAGGTACAGCGCGATCCGGTCACGCTCGGCCTGGCTGAGCTCCTCGACATAGGCCGACGAGCCGATCAAGCCCAGCTCCTCCGCGCCCCACCAGGCGAAACGGATCGTGTTCTGCGGCTTGATCTTCGCGAGCTGCAGCGCCGTCTCCAGGATCGCGGCCGATCCGGATCCGTTGTCGTTGATGCCCGGGCCCTCGGTCTCGCTGTCCAGGTGTGCTCCGGCGAAAACCACGTTGTTGCGATTCTTTCCGGGCAGCTCAGCGATCACATTCACATCGGTACGCGTCTCCGAAGGCAGGATCCGCACGTGCGCGGTCGAGCCGGCCTGCGCGAGGGCGACACCGTTGGCGAAGCTGCCACCGACCACCGGGATGGTGATGCCGTGGTCCTCGCCGAGCGTGCCGACGATCAGCGCCTCACGCGTCGGGTCGTTGCCCTGGTTGAAGATCACCACGGCCTCGGCGCCGGCCGCTTCCGCGTTCGCCGCCTTGATGGCGAACGAGCAGGCCGCGCCGTCCGGGGTGGTGCCGCCGCGCTGGATCAGCGCGATGTCGCTGGGCCCGCTGAAGTCGAGGCCGGTGAAGTCGTCGGCGGAGCAGCCGCTGGTGCTGGCGCGGTCGCCGGTCAGGTTGATGTCGACCGGGATGACCGGGCCGGTCACGTCGCCGGGCGCGCTGTTGGTGAACGCTCCGGTGGGGTATTCCGCGTTCACCGGGGTGAGCTGCTGCAGCAGCGACGGGTAGACGAAGTTGAACTCGAACGGGTCGAGGGTGACCTTGTAACCGGCCTTCTTGAGCAGGCCGGACACGTAACGGACGCTGTTCGCGTACCCCTCGGTGCCCGCCGCGCGGGTGCCGGGGTAGTAGGCGTCGTCGTTCTTCTCGGCGATCTTCTGGAACTTCTTCAGGTGGCCGAGCACGCCGTCGAGCGTGACGCACTTGAGTAGTTCGGCATAGGTGTCGTTGGCCTGTTTGCCGCAGGAATTCCCATGGCCGTGACCGCCGGCGACGGCGGCGGTGCCTGGGACGAGCACGAGCATCGTGGCGGTGGTAACCGCCGCGAAGGACCTCAGCTTCATCACATCTCCTGTCCACATCGGATCACCGCTGAACCTAGACGATGGTGATGATCGATACACCGGGTCGATCGGACAGACTCCCATTGATCGATCAGCGACGATATAGTGCGGCGATGCGACTCGTCCTGGCGGCTCTCGTGGCTGTTTTCGGCGCCGTGGTGGTTCCCGCCGCGCCCGCAATGGCTGGTGATCCCGGCACTCAGCCGATTCACGACTACGCCTCGGCGGTGCGTGAGCGGGTGTGGGTGCAGAGCACCGTGGACAGCGACAGTGACGGCAAGCCGGACCGGGTCGCGGTGCGCGTCATCCGGCCCTCTGTCGGATTCAAGGTGCCGGTCATCTTCCAGGCCAGCCCGTACTACGCCGGCCTGAACGACGTGCCGAACCACGATGACATCGACCGCGACGGCGGCCTCGCCGTCGGGTCCGCAGCGGTCGCCGACCGGGCGCAGAACATCACCTTCGCCGGGTACCTGGACAACTACTTCGTCCCGCGCGGGTACGCCGTGGTCTTCGCCGACAGTCTCGGCACCGGCGACTCCGAGGGCTGCCCGACCTCCGGCGGCCGCAACGAGACCCTCGGCGCGAAGGCAGTGGTCGACTGGCTGAACGGGCGGGCGCCCGGGTTCGACGAAGCCGGCAATCCGGTGTCCGCGGGCTGGTCCACCGGGCGGACCGGGATGATCGGGGTCTCCTACAACGGCACGCTGCCGAACGCGGTCGCCGCGACCGGTGTGAAGGGCCTGGAGACGATCGTCCCGATCGCCGCGATCTCCAGCTGGTACGACTACTACCGCGCCAACGGTGGTGTCGTGGCACCGGGCGGATTCCAGGGCGAGGACACCGACGTGCTCGCGAAAGCCGTGCTGACCAGGGAGAATCCGGAACTGTGTGCTGATGTGATGGCCGATCTGGAGCGCGAGCAGGACCGGGAGACCGGCGACTACAGCGCTTACTGGGCCGAGCGCGATTACCTGCGCGACGTGAACAAGGTGCGGGCCAGCGTCCTGCTCGTGCACGGCCTGCACGACGACAACGTGCGCACGCTGCAGGCCGGTCAGTGGTGGGACGCGCTCTCCGCGCGCGGCGTGCCTCGCAAGATCTGGTTGCATCAGGCCGGGCACACCGACCCCTTCAACGTACGCCGGCAGCAGTGGCTCTCCACGCTCCACCGGTGGTTCGACCAGTGGCTCTACAAGATCGACACGGGCATCATGCGTGAGCCGATCGCCGATGTGGAGACCGCACCCGGCGTCTGGCAGACGTCACGGCGCTGGCCGCTGACCGGTTCCACCAGCTCGTTGCGGCTCGGTGACGGGACACTGGGCGGTGGCGGGTCGCACGGGCGGCAGACCTTCGTGGACAACCCCTCTCGCACTGCTGCTGACATGGTGGCTCCGGCCGGGACCGACCCGAACCGGCTCGCCTATCTGAGCGCGCCGCTGACCCGCGAGACCCGGGCCTCCGGGACGCCGGCGGTCACCGTCCGCGCCGACCTGGCCGGGGATTCGCCGTACTTGACCGCGCTGCTCGTCGACTACGGCGTCGCGGATCGGTTCGCCGGTGTGCGTACCCTGCCCACCCAGGACTGCGTCGGCCCCGGCATCGAGGGTGATCCGGGCTGCTTCTTCCAGCGGGAGTACGTGACCGCCTCCACGCCGTTCGAGATCGTCTCGTCGGGCTGGCTGGACGTGCGGAACCGCTTCTCGCCGTCGCGGACCGTGCCGGTCAAGGCGGGGAAGGCGTACACGTTCCACTGGGATCTCCAGACGACCGACCACGTCTTCGCCCCGGGACACCGGATCGGGCTGGTGCTGATCTCGACCGAGCGCGACCACACGCTGCGATACCCGGCCGGGACCGTGGTCGGCGTGCGGCCGAGCCTGTCCAGCCTCCAGATCCGGCTGAGCTGAAAACCTCTCGAAATGCGCAGCGGTCGTCGCCCGCCCACACTGGAACCGTGATGCGCAGAGCATTGCCCTACCTCGCCGCGGTGCTGGCCACCGTGCTGCTGGCCGGCACCTCGTCGTGGGGTGGGGACGACGCCGTGGCCGGGGACTTCCTCGACGGGCGGCAGCTACGGCTGATGGCCCCGGCCGCCCCCGGTGGTGGCTGGGATCAGACGTCGCGGGAGATGCAGACGGCGCTGCGGGACATGGTCGGGCGTACCGAGGTCTACAACGTGGCGGGTGCCGGCGGGACGATCGGGCTCAGCCAGTTCGAGCGGTACCACGGCGACGCCACGCAGCTCATGGTGATGGGTTTCGTGATGCTCGGCGCGATCGAGAGCAACGACTCGCCGGTCACGCTCGCCGAGACCACCCCGATCGCACGGCTCACCACCGATTACGAGGTGATCGTGGTGCCGGCCAAGTCGTCGGTACGCGGGCTGCCCGACCTGGTGGAACGGATGCGCCGCAACCTCGGGTCGGTCTCGTTCGCCGGTGGTTCGGCGGGTGGCGCCGAGCAGATCCTGACCGGGCTGATCGCCGACGCGATCGGTGAGGACCCGGCCGGGGTCAACTACGTCGCGCACTCCGGCGGCGGTGAGGCCCTGGCGACGCTGCTGTCCGGGCGGGCCACCGCCGGACTTTCCGGCGTCTCCGAACTGGAGGGCCAGATCAAAGCCGGGACGGTACGCCCGCTCGCGGTCTCCAGCACGGAACGGCTGCCCAGCCTGCCCGGTGTGCCCACGCTGAAGGAGGCCGGCGTCGACGTGGAGCTGGCGAACTGGCGCGGGGTGGTCGCGCCCGCCGGGATCCGGCCCGCTGATGAACGCGCCCTTGAGGACCTGATGGTGCGGATGACGCAGAGCGCGGCCTGGCGGGAGACGCTGCAACGACGTGGCTGGGGCGATGCGACGCTGACCGGGCCGGCGTTCGACGGGTTCCTCGGCGAGGAGCAGAAGACGGTCCAGGACGTCCTGGTCAAGATGGGCCTGGCATGACCGAGCCCGATGCTCCTCCGGCCGAAAACGATCAGGCGAGGGCCTCTCTTCTGCTCGGGTTGATCATGGTGCTCGGTGCGGTCGTCGTGCTCGTCGACGCGGCCCGGCTGCGTGACTCCGACGATGCCGTCGGCCCGGCCGCCGCGCCTAGTCTGATCGGCACGCTGCTCGGTCTTCTCGGCGGTGCTCTCGCGTGGCAGGGTGCGCGCTCCGGGCGTACCCACGCTGGTGAAGATCGTGGAAAACGGCGCCTCTGGCGCCTCGCCGCGCTGGTGGTCACGCTGATCGCGTTTGCCTTTGTTCTTCCGATCTTCGGGTACGTGCTGAGCTCGGCGGCGTTGTTCACCGCGGCCGCCCTGCTGCTCGGCGCTCCGCATCCCGGCCGGGTCGTCGCCTACGGGTGGACGCTCGCCGCGGTCGCCTTCCTGATCTTCGACCGGCTGATCGGGCTGAGCCTGCCCGCAGGGCCGTGGGGGTTCTGAGATGGACGACCTGCTGACCGGTTTTGCCCAGGCGCTGACGCCGGAGAACCTGATCTGGGCGCTGATCGGCGTCACCATCGGCACCGCTGTCGGCGTGCTGCCCGGCATCGGCCCGGCGCTCACCGTGGCCCTGCTGCTGCCGATCACTTTCCGACTCGAACCGGCAGCCGCCCTGATCATGTTCGCCGGCATCTACTACGGCGGCATGTACGGCGGCTCGACCACCTCGATCCTGCTGAACACACCCGGCGAGAGCTCTTCGGTGGCAACCGCCCTGGAAGGCAACAAGATGGCCCGCGCCGGACGTGGTGCGGCCGCTCTCGCCACCGCCGCGATCGGCAGCTTCGTGGCCGGGACCATCGGCACGATCGCGCTCACCGCGGCCGCGCCCCTGGTCGCCGACATCGCGATCGGTTTCGGACCACCGGAGTACGTCGCGCTGATGGCGGTCGCGTTCGTGACGGTGAGCGCCATGCTCGGGCCGAGCCTGCTGCGCGGCGGCGCGAGCCTGGTCATCGGCGCCACGATCGGCCTGATCGGCATCGACACGCTCACCGGGCAGCCGCGGCTCACGTTCGGCGTGCCGTCCCTGCTCGACGGCATCGACGTGGTGATCGTCGTGGTGGCGCTGTTCGCGCTGAGCGAGACGTTCGCGCACGTCCTGGAGGGCACCGGTCGCAGCCGGGTCGAGCCGGTACGGGGCGCGCCCATGCTGTCCCGCGCCGATTTCCGCAGGTCATGGCCGGCGTGGCTACGCGGAACCGCCCTCGGCTTCCCGATCGGCAGCCTGCCGGCCGGCGGGGCCGAGGTGCCGACGTTCCTCAGCTACAGCCTGGAGAAGCGGCTGTCGAAGCATCCCGAGGAGTTCGGGCACGGCGCGATCGAGGGCGTCGCCGGGCCGGAGGCGGCGAACAACGCGGCGGCGGCCGGGGTGCTCGTCCCGCTGCTGACGATCGGGCTGCCGACGTCAGCCACGGCCGCGGTGATCCTCACGGCGTTCCAGTCCTATGGTCTGCAGCCCGGTCCGCAGCTGTTCACCGAGTCCGGCGACCTGGTCTGGGCGCTGATCGCCAGCCTGTACATCGGGAACGTGCTGCTGCTCGTGCTGAACCTGCCGCTGGTGAAGGTGTGGGCACGGCTGCTCACGATTCCGGCGTACGGAATCTATGCGGGTGTCCTGCTCTTCGCCTGCCTCGGTACGTTCGCGGCGGGCGGGACCATCGCTGATCTCGTGGTGCTGACGGTCCTCGGGCTGATCGGACTGCTGATGCGGCAGGCGGGTGTGCCGGTCGCGCCGGCGATCGTCGGGCTGATCCTGGCGCCGCTGGCCGAGCAGCAGCTGCGGCGGGCGTTGTCGTTGTCCGACGGGGATTGGACGGTGCTGGTCTCCAGCCCGCTGACGGTGATCCTGTGGTTGATCGTGGTGATGGCGCTGGTCATGCCTATTTTGTGGCGTTTGCGCTCAGCTTCGCGAAAAACATCGTGAGGCTGCCCCTGGTGTCCCGTGCGCCGTCGAAACCACGCCAGCTCGTCCGCAGCAGGCCGGCCAGCTCGTAACAGGCGTCGATCGGTACCAGGAACGCACCGGCCCGCCGGATGATCAGCGCCTCCACACCCGGCCGCAGCGTCGCGAACGCCGGATGTCGCTTGATCATCCGCTCCCACACGGTGACCGGCAGGTCGTGCTCGACCGCCCGGTCCGGCGCCGGCCCGCACACCAGCAGACGATCATCGGCGCGCCACACGAACGCCAGCCCGGCCGGAACGTGCAGGTCGTCCCACGTCTCCTGGGCCGTCACCTCGCCGGGCAACTCCAGGTAGCGATCGGGCACGGGCCGCAGCTCGCCAGGATTCTGGTGGCAGTCGGCGCAACCGCGGACCAGCGAACGTTGGGCGAGGTCGACAAGATGCAGGCCGCCGGTCGAGGTTCTCGTCGCACAGACGCCGCAACGTGGAGCCCTGCGCTGCCGGGGAATCTGCCGCTTCACCGTGCGCAGCACAGCGGTTTTCGAGGTCATCTCTGCCTCCTGGGCGCCGAATGTGGCCCAAAGGCTAAACGCCCGACCGCGACATTCCGCAAGGCCAACCACACCATCGGATGAGAAAACGGTCCGCTCGCGCATCGTCCATATAGTGTGCGGATGGCTGCCGGGTTGAGCTACAACGACGCCCTGAAACTGCTCGGCGGCTCCGGCCCGCTCGAAGCCCTGGAAGCCACCCTCCTCACGGTCACCTCCCACCGTGACCCGGCCCGCCACCGTGCCGCGCTCGCTCTCGCGTACCGCGCAGAGGGACACCACGGTGCAGAACGACTTCGCCGGTTTCCTCGCCACCTATCTGACCACCCCGCAGTCGGTGGCAGTGCCGCTGCTGGGGCGGGCCTGACTCCGTACCCTCGGCGTCTCGTCCCGACTGACCACTGCCAAAGCCGCCGATCTTGTGCGGTTTGGCCGTCCGGTCGACCACAAACTCGCGAGTTTCGAGGGCTGCCGCCCGCAGAGGGGGAGGGTTTCGGCTTTGCGGAAACCTGTGGGGGTCAGAGCACCCGCGGGTTACCAAGATCGAGCCGGCACCCGGTCACAGGGGGAGTGGGATGCGGCGTTCGGGGCCGGCTTCGGCGGGCAGGAGCCAGGCTTCGGTGACGACCGCGCGATAAAGGCGGAGCGGGGCGTCGCCTGTCACCTGGTCCGGGCGCCAGGTAGGGAAGCCCACGGCTGCCGAGCGCGTGGAGAACGCTTCGAGCTGCGCGGGTAGGTCGGCGGTGGGGCAGAGGGCCGCTCGGGCTCGGGCGTAGAACGCGGTCGCCCCACCCATCACCACAGTGGAGTCGAAGACCGTTACGGCGATGCGGGAGTTCTCGGCGATCAGCAAGGAGTGGTGGGATGTCGGCCGGGAGAGCCAGAGCAGCGTGGTCAGGCCGTCGTTCACGAAGTACACCGGGCTCACCCACGGCTCGCCGGTGGGAGTGGCGGTGCCGAGAACCGCGTACCGGGTGGTGTCGAGAATGGCGCGAGCCTTGGCGGTCATCTCATCGGTCATGGGTTCCACGATGCCGAATGTCCGGGAGATCCGCAGAGGCGAGCTCGCCCTCCCCGGTCAGAAAGCGAGGAAACCGGGAAGGGCGAGCCGCTGGGGGACGGGCCGATAACGGGGACGGGCTGATACGAGAGGATTTACAGGCTGATCCGGCCGGCCCCGGCATTCGCCGTCACGATGGACTTCACGTTCGCCGCTGCGTCCGCCGTGTACGAATACGGGATCGACGCCACCGAACCACCCGTCTGACCGCTGCCCGAGTTGACCAGCAGGTTGTTGCGGGCGACCAGTGTTCCGGCGTCCGACGAGCCCTCACCCAGGTGGAACGGGTCGTCGACGCCCTCGAACGAGTTCGCCTCGACGAGCACCCCGGCGCCCTCGGTGGACGCCACGCCGTACCCGGAGTTGTTGTAGTAGTAGTTGTTGTAGACGTGCACCGGGTTGCCGAAACGGACCCGCGGGTGGCGCTGCGTCGACGCGTCGAACCAGTTGTGGTGGTACGTCACGCGCAGGTGGCCAACGTCCTGGCTGGCGTTGCTGTCGCTGTGGCCGAGCAGCATCGATTTGTCGTGGCTGAATACGCGGTTCCACGAGACGGTGATGAAATCGGAGCCGCGTTTGATGTCGACCGCGCCGTCGTACCCGTTGCTGAAACTGTTGTGGTCGACCCAGATGTTGGTGGCCGACTCCTGCACGTTGATCGCGTCGTCGTTCCAGTTCCGGAATGAGAGGTTGCGGATGATGACGTTACGGTCACCGTTGATGTTGAATCCGCAGCCGACGATCGCGGCACCGGAGTTGCCGATGATCGTCTTGTTGGACCGGACGCGCAGCATGCCGCTGCAGCTGATCGTCCCGGACACCCGGATGTTCGCCGCCGACGTCGAGGCCAGCGCCGTGGTCAGCGCGGATGCGCTGGTCACGGTCGTGGTGGCGGCACTGCCGCCGCCGGTGGTACCGCCGTTCTGGGTGGCCCAGCCGACCAGATCGGTGATGGCGAAGGTCTGCACCGGCGCGGCGGTAGCACCGCTGATCAAAACGAACGGCAAAGCGAGCGGTAAAACGGCAGCGGCAAGCCGGGGGATTCTGCCTGACATTTGGTACCTCAATTCCAAATCTCGATCCGCATCGGGGGAATGCGGATCATGGGGACGTGGGGAGCGCTCCCGAGGCCTAGAAAAACATAGGTGTCCATGGATGTGAAGAGAAATCCGTTTGCAGGTTTTTTGCAACAACCCGGTAGGGTTCAGCCATGCGCGCCACGATTCTGCTGATCGCGGTGGTTCTTCTCGGGCTGATGGCGGGGTTGTTCTACGCGTACGCCGGTTCGGTCATGCCGGGCCTGCGCCGCGCCGACGACCGGACCGTCGTCGACGCCATGCAGAAGATCAATATCGCGATTCAGAACCCGCTGTTCCTGCTGATCTTCCTGGGCGCGCTCGTCGCCACCGGTGTCGCGGCCGTCCAGCACGATTTCGAGCCCGCGCTGATCGCCGCGTTCCTGCTCTACGCCGCCACCCTGCTGATCACCTTCGCGCTGAACATCCCGCTCAACAACCGCCTGGCCGCCGGCGACCTCGCCGACGCCTCCGCGGTGCGCGAGGCCTTCCTCGAACCCTGGATCCGGTGGAACACCGTCCGGACCGTCACCAGCGTGGCCGCGTTCCTGGCGGGCGTCTGGGCGCTGCACCAGCAATAATCTCCCGGTGCGTTCACCCTGGCAGCATCCGGCGCGGATCGTCCCGCTCGCCTTCCTCGGCGCGATCGCGATCGGCACCGCGTTGATGATGCTGCCGGCCGCCCGTGCCGAGCCCGGCCACGCGCCGTTCGTCACCGCGCTCTTCACCGCCGCCTCCGCGGTCTGCGTCACCGGCCTGGCCGTGGTCGACACCCCGACGTACTGGACGCCGTTCGGCCACGTGCTGCTGACCGTGCTGTCGCAGATCGGCGGCTTCGGCATCATGACCCTGGCCACCCTGCTCAGCCTGCTCGTCTCGCGCCGGCTCGGCCTGCGCGGCCGCCTGATGGCCCAGGCCGAGAGCGCCGGCCTCTCCGGCGGCAACATCGCCGCCGTACTCCGCCGGGTCGCGATGGTCATGCTCGTCTGCGAAGGCGCCATCGCCGTCGTGCTCACCCTGCGTTTCTGGCTTGGGTACGACTATTCGTTCGGCAAAGCCCTCTGGTACGCGGTCTTCCACGCCGTGCAGGCCTTCAACAACGCCGGATTCGCGCTGTACCCGGACAGTCTCATCCGGTTCGTGACCGACCCGTGGATCTGCCTGCCGCTGGCGTTCGGCGTACTCGGTGGCTCGATCGGTTTTCCGGTGCTGTTCGAGCTGTTCCGCGAGTGGCGGACGCCGAAGAGCTGGTCGACGCACACGTTCCTGACCGTCGCCGGCAGCCTGTTGCTGACCGCCTTCGGCTTCGCCACGTTCCTGGCGATGGAGTGGCGCAACCCGGGGACGCTCGGCCCACTCGGCGTACCGGCGAAGATGCTGACCGCTTTCACCCAGGACATCATGACCCGCTCCGGCGGCTTCAACAGCGTCGACCTGGGCCAGCTGAACAGCGAGACGATCGCTGTCACCACCGGCCTGATGTTCATCGGTGGCGGCAGCGCGAGCACCGCCGGCGGTATCAAGCTCACGACGTTCCTGCTGCTCGCGTACGTGATCTGGGCTGAGATCCGCGGTGAGCCGGACGTCGTGGTCCGCAAGCGCCGGATCGCCGAGGAGACCCAGCGGCAGGCCATGACCGTGGCGCTGATGGGTGTGGCCCTGGTCGGGACCGGTACCGTCGTGCTGGACGCGCTGACCGAGAACGTTCCGTTCGACAAGGCCCTGTTCGAGGTCACCTCGGCGTTCGCGACCGTCGGGCTGAGCACCGGCATCACGCCCAGCCTGCCGCCGTCCGCACAGGTCGTCCTGGTCGTGCTGATGTTCTGCGGCCGGGTCGGCACGATCGCGGTCGGCACCGCGATCGCGCTGAACACCCGGCGCCGCCTCTACCGATACCCGGAGGAGAGACCCCTAGTTGGCTGAGAAACGCGCTGACAAGAAGACGGAAAAGCCCGAGGGCACCAACGTCGCCGTGATCGGCCTCGGCCGGTTCGGCGGCTCGGTCGCCGAGGCCCTGCTCGACCTCGGGTACGAAGTGCTCGGCGTCGACAGCGACCCGCGCATCGTGCTCGACTGGTCGGACCGGCTCACCCAGGTGGTGGAGGCCGACTCGACCGACGAGGACGCGCTGCGCCAGCTCGGCATCCAGGACTTCCCGCGTGCCGTCGTCGGCATCGGCACCAACCTGGAGACGAGCGTGCTGACCGTGCTCGCGCTCGCCGAGCTCGGCGTCCCGGAGATCTGGGCGAAAGCGACAAGCGTCAAACACGGCAAGATCCTCTCCCAGGTCGGCGCCGACCACGTGATCTATCCCGAGTCCGAGATGGGTGAGCGCGTCGCGCACCTGATCAGCGGCCGGATGCTCGACTACATCGAGTTCGACGACGGCTTCGCGATCGCCAAGGTCCGCGCGCCGAAGGGCGCCGGAGGACGAACCCTCGCGCAGCTCGCGCTGCGCACCAAGTGGGGGGTCACGGTGGTCGGCACGAAACGGCCCGGCGAGGATTTCGTGTACGCCCGACCCGAGACCACCGTCCCCGAAGGCGCCGTCCTGATCGTGGCCGGCGACACCGAGAAGGTCGAGGCATACGCCGCCGAGAACTGAGAGCAGCCGGGAACTGAGAGTGCGCTGAGACGCCTAACGTCGCCGAAACGACCCGGATGTGGGATCGCTCGACAGCGCGCGAGAGGATCGGAGTCGTGAGCGAGAACGGGGACCGCGGTGAACTGCGGGTCGGGCTGCTCGGTGCGCTGAGCGTGCGCCGCGGCGACGCCGACGTGCCGCTGCCCGGCGCCCGGATCCGGGGCCTGCTGGTCCTGCTCGCCCTCGCCGGTGGCCGCCCGGTCACCCCGGCGCAGCTCACCGACGCGCTCTGGCCGGACGACCGGCCCGCTGACCCGGCCAACGCCCTGCAGTCGCTGGTGTCCCGGCTGCGGCGGCTGCTCGGTGCCGGCGACGCGGTGACACAGACCGAGGGTGGTTACCGTCTCGCGGTCGCCGCCACCGGCGTGGACGTCACCCGGTTCGACCGGCTCGGCACCACCGGCCGGGAGCGGCTGCGCGCCGGTGACCCGGCCGGCGCCGCCGTCGCGCTCGGCGAGGCGATCGCGTTGCTGCGCGGGCCGATCGCCCCGGAACTGGCCGAGGTCGTCCCGGCACAGGCCACCCGGATCGCCCGGACGATCGTGGACACCACCGCCGACCTGGCCGAGGCGGAGATCGCGCTGGGCCACGCGGAACGTGCCGGCGCCCGGCTCACCGCGCTGCTCGCCGAGCACCCGCTCGACGAACGGCTGGCCGCCCTGCTGATCGACGCCCTGGCCGCACAGGGCCGGCAGGCCGACGCCCTCGCCGTGTACGAGCGGATCCGCGCCGACCTCGCCGATCACCTGGGCGCCGACCCCGGAGCCGCGTTGCGAGATCGGCATCTGCGAATGCTGAGGGGCGCTGAGCGCGTACCCAAGGAAGGCGTGCGGGAAGCGCCTGGCGCGCCCCCGACGAATTTGCCCGCGCCCCTGACCAGCTTCATCGGGCGTGATCACGATCTGGCGCGGGTGGACGACCTGCTCGCGGCCGGGCGTCTGGTGACAGTGCTCGGGCCGGGTGGGGCGGGCAAGACGCGGCTCGCGCTGGAGGCGGCCCGGCGGCGCGGCGGTGGATATCGCGACGGCGCCTGGCTGATCGACCTCGCGTCGGTGACCGAGCCGGCCAAGGTCGGCGCCGCGATGGTGGCGGCGGCCGGGCTGCGCGGATCGGCGCTGTTCGAGACCGCGAACCGGGTCCGCGCCGAACGCGACGACCTGGACGTGCTCGCCGACCGGCTCAACGGCCGGGAGATCCTCTTCGTCGTCGACAACTGCGAGCACCTGATCGACGCGGTCGCGCACCTGATCAGCGCGCTGCTGGTCCGCTGTCCCAGCCTGCGGATCCTCGCCACCAGCAGGGAACCGCTCGCGATCGACGGCGAGTCACTCGTACCCCTGGGTCCTCTCGGCCTGCCCCCGGCGGACGCCGGACCGGCGGAGGCAGCGCAGGCACCGGCGGTCCGGCTCTTCGCCGAGCGGGCCGGAGCGGTCCGGCCGGATTTCACGATCGACGCCGGGACGGTCCGTGACATCGTCCAGATCGTCCGCGGCCTGGACGGGCTGCCGCTCGCGCTGGAGCTGGCCGCGGCCCGGCTGCGCACCCTCGCGCTGCCGGAGCTCGCGGCCGGGCTGTCCGACCGGTTCCGGCTGCTCACGACCGGGAGCCGGACCGCGCAGCCGCGGCACCGCACGCTGCGCGCGGTGATCGCCTGGAGCTGGAACCTGCTCTCCGACGACGAGCGGACCCTGGCCGAGCGGGTCGCGGTGCTGCCCGGCGGTGTGACCGCGCGATCGGCGGCCGCGGTGATCGGCGGCAGCGAGCGGGACGTCGCCGACCTGCTC
Organism: Actinoplanes lutulentus; assembly: GCF_003259845.1. Taxonomy (GTDB): domain Bacteria; phylum Actinomycetota; class Actinomycetes; order Mycobacteriales; family Micromonosporaceae; genus Actinoplanes; species Actinoplanes lutulentus. Next base: position 556,142 of record NZ_QLMJ01000001.1, on the reverse strand, counting down.
GCCGGCCTGGTCGACCGGTCGTTGCTGCAGCTCGCGCCGGACGGTGGCCGGTACCGGATGCTGGAGACGCTGCGCGAGTACGGCATCGAACGCCTCACCGAACAGGGCATCCTCGACGACGTCCGGGGCCTGGCCGCGCGGCACCTGTCGGCGCTGGTCGCCGAGCAGGACCCGCTGCTGCGCGGTGCGGATCAGATCGGCGCCCTCGCCGTGCTGCGCGCCGAGTACGACAACATCCTCGCGGCCCTGCGCCATCTCTGCGACACCGGGAACGCACAGGGGGCGATCAGCCTGGCGATGGATCTGTGCTGGTACTGGCAGATGTTCGGCCGGGAGGCGGACGCCGGTTACTGGCTGTCCGAGGCGCTCGCCGTCCCCGGTGACGCCGACCCGCTCTACATCGACCTCGCCGAGGCGGTGATGGTCCTGCACCGGACCGGCCGGGAGCCGGAGCACCTGACCGAGTCGAACGACCAGCGCAAGGCGCGGGTGCGATACCTCGCCGACCGGCTGTTGCGGCACGGCGAGCTGCCCGGGCCGCAGGGCGTGATCGCCGTGGTGATGCTGTACTACGCCGGCGAGAGCGAGATCGCCGACGTGCGGATCAACCGGCTCGTCGAGGGCGACGACCCGTGGATCAGCGCGCTGGCCCGGATGTTCCGGGCGCAGGTCGCCGAGAACAACGGCGACCTGGTCCGCGTCGGCGCCGACGTGACCGCCTCCCTCGACGGGTTCCGCACCGTCGGCGACCGCTGGGGCCAGGCCACCGTGCTGCCACTGCGCGCCCTGCTGCGCCAGTACGAGGGAGACCTCGACGGCGCGCTCGCCGACCTGACCGCGGCCAAGATGCTGGCACGCCAGTTCGGCGCCATGGACCTCGCCGACGAGGTCTTCATCCATCTGCGCTGGGCCGACCTGCACCTGCGCCGCGGCGAGCCGGAGAAAGCGGCGATCGCGGTCGCCGAGGCCCGGTCCGCCGCCGAGCGCTCCGACTCGCTGGAGATGGCGTTGCTGGTCGACGCGCTCGAGGCCGGGATGCTGATCTCGCAGGGTGAGCTCGTCGGTGCCGAGGAGTTGCTGGAGAACGCGGCCCATGGCCTGGGCATCGGCGAGAACAACCTGCCGCTGATGGGTGGTGACCACGGCCGGGCGATCATCGGCTCGGTCCGTGCCTCGCTCGCCATCCGCAAGAACGATCCGGAGACCGCGGAGAACGAACTCAAGAGCGCGTACGTGGCCGCGGTCGAGACCGAGGACATGCCGATACTGGCGATGGTCGCCGTCGCGGCCAGTGGTCTCGCGGCGCTCCGGGGTCAGTTCCGGGACGCGGCGGTCCTGCTCGGCGCGGCGGCGCGGTTGCGGGGGTCGCACGACCGCACCGATCTGAACATCATCCATGTGACGGCGCGGGCCCGGGCGGGGCTGGGGGATGAGGGTTTCACCGAGGCGTACGCGGCCGGTTGGACTCTGGAGTCACCGGCCGCGCTCACCCAAGTGGATCCGTCGTTGCTCTAGGCGCGTTTCGCGTAGGCCCGCAGGGCCAGGGGGACGAAGACCACCAGCAGGCCCGCCATCCAGGCGAGAGTCTGCAGGAGATCCCCGGCGACCGGGCCACCGACCAGCAGGCCGCGGATCGCGCCGACCAGCGGGGTGATCGGGTTGACGGCGACGAACGCCTGGAGCCAGCCGGGCAGCGTCTCCGACGAGACGAACACGTTGGAGCCGAACGTCAGCGGCAGCACCAGCAGGAACATGATGCCCTGCACCGCGCCCGAGGTACGCGCCAGCATGCCGACCCACACCGAGATCCAGCAGAAGCAGAGTCCGAACCCGATCGACAGCGCCACCGCCGCGATCGCTGGGACCACGCCGGTCTCGACCCGGAAGCCCATGATCGTGCCGAACGACAGCATCACCACGCAGACCGTCAGGTACCGGATGACGTCCGCCAGGACCGCGCCGACCAGCGGCGCCGACCGGGAGATCGGCAGTGATCGGAACCGGTCGAAGACACCTTTCTCGATGTCCGCGTTCAGGTTCTGGCCGAGCGCCACGCCACCCATGGCGAGCGACTGCGCGAGCATGCCCGGCAGCAGGAACTGCAGGTAGGCGTGCCGGTCGCCGTCCGCGATCGCCCCGCCGAACAGGTACGTGAACAGCAGCAGGAAGATCACCGGCTGGATCGTGACGTCGATCAGCGCTTCCGGCGTGCGAATCGTCTTGATCAGGCTCCGCTGGGCGAGAGCGGCGCTGTGCCGGATCAGTGCCGGCATGCTGCGTTTAGGACGATCGGGCGCGACGCTGTGGTGCGTGAGAGCCGGCGGTGTCGCGGTCTGCGTGCTCATACCAGTTCCTCCGTCTTGGTCCGGCCGGTGAGGGTGTGGAAGACCTCGTCCAGGCTCGGCAGGTGCAGTGCGAGTTCGGTGACTTCGATGCCGGATCGGCTGAGCTGGGTGATCGCGCCGGCCAGCGCGGCGTCGCCGGTGACCGGCACGCTCGCGGCGCCCGGCCGGGACCCGGCGGCCTCGTCCCGCACGGCGGTCATGCCCGGCGCTGCCACGGCGTCCAGCACCTGGAGCACCTCGGGCAGGCGGGACTGGTCAGCCGGGCGTACCCGCAGCGTCTGACCGCCGACCCGCCGCTTCAGCCCGTCCGGGGTGTCGTGCGCGATCACCTTGCCGTGGTTCACCACCACGATCTCGTCGGCGAGCGCGTCCGCTTCCTCCAGGTACTGCGTGGTCAGCAGCACGCTGGCGCCGCTGGCGACCTGGTTGCGCACCACGCCCCACATGTCCTCGCGCTTGGCCGGGTCGAGGCCGGTCGTCGGCTCGTCCAGGAAGATCACTTCCGGGTGGCCGACCAGGCTCGCCGCCAGGTCGAGACGGCGGCGCATGCCACCGGAGTAGGTCTTGGCCGGCCGCTGCCCGGCCTCCGCCAGGTCGAACCAGGCCAGCAGCTCGTCAGCCCGCTGCCGCGCGTCCCTGCCGGTCATGTCCAGCAGGCGACCGATCAGGACCAGGTTCTGTACGCCGGTGAGGTCCTCGTCGACCGACGCGTACTGCCCCGTCAGGCCGACCACCCGGCGGACGTCCTGCGGCCGTTTGAGCACGTCGATGCCGGCCACGAACGCGCTGCCCTCGTCCGGGCGCAGCAGCGTGGCCAGCACGCGTACCGCCGTGGTCTTGCCGGCGCCGTTCGGGCCGAGTACGCCGAGCACGGTGCCCCGGCGCATCGCCAGATCGACGCCGTCCAGTGCCTGTGTCTTGCCGAAGCGTTTGCGCAGCCCCTCGGCGCGCACCACCAAATCTTCCATGCGTCGAGATTGCCGCGCGGCGCTGTCACGGGCCGCACACGACGCTGTCCTGCGTCAGCCCGCGCTGTCAGCGACCTGGTATCCGAGGCGGGCGACCAGCTTGGCGCCGGCCGCGGCGTCGAACGCGTGCTGGATGTCGTCGTCGAAGTGGTTGCGCCAGTCGCCGGCCTCACCCTTGCGGTAGTGCGAGACCTCGCCGGCGCCCTTCTTCCGGCTCATGCTGGAGAAGCTGTAGCGATCGAGCAGCGTCTCCAGCTCCGGGCGCGGAATGGTGATGCCGCAGTGCCGCATCAGCCGGTCCATCTCCTCGGTCTGCTTCATCCCGGTGAGGTCCTCGTACTTGACCAGGCGGACGGCCTCGTCGTCCGGCGCCAGCACCCAGGAGCGCAGCGCGTTGAACCGGCCCTTCTTCGCGAGGTCGTCGATCAGGAAGAGCAGGCCCTCCTTTTTCGGCAGGTCGCGCAGGACCTTGCGGACCTCGACGACGTCGCCCATCGGGCCGTGCGAGTCCTTGGTCGAGAAATAGCTGGAGACCACCATGTCGCGGGGGTCGCGCAGCACGAAGAACGCGCGGTACCGCGCGGGCTTCGGGATCTCGTCGAAGCGTTTCCTGGAGAAGAAGAGTGACAACGCGACACGGTTCGGCGGGCACACCCGAGGATCGCGCCAGTTGTAATACCGCGGATCGTAGGTGAGTAATCCGGAGTGTCGGTAAACGATCGGATCGCTGAAAATCGACTTGACCCACTGGCTCGCCGTTTTGCGCACTGCGCAGTGGTAGACGTTGACGTAATCACAGCGCTCGGACACCGGCACGGTCAGCCGGAGCCGGGCATTGTGCCCCTCAAGCATCACCCGGCGAGCGCGAACCCGCAGGTGATTGGGGGTGTTCTGCTTGGCGAACATGACAGCGCGATTGAGCATTGGTCCAGTCCCGTGTCCTTTACCGCGGCACGTTGTTCCGGGGACTTTACAACAAGATCGATCAAGTTACTACAGATGAGTTAACCAGCCGTTTACAGGCGTGTCGGACATTGACCGCGAACGCTCAGCCGATTTACAGGGTGGGCACAGCAAGAATTGGTAGGTACGTGAATGTTTTTGCGCAACGGGAAAGATTCGCGTCAGCGGCCGTGAAAATTCGGTGAGCGTTTCTCGAGGAACGCTTTCGGGCCTTCCTTGGCGTCCTCGCTGGTGAAGACCCGCATGCCGATCTTCGACTCGATGGCGAACGCCTCGTCCTCCGGCAGGCCTTCGGTCTCCCGGATGGTGCGCAGGATGGCCCGCACCGCCAGCGGCCCGTTGCCGGCGATCACCGTGGCGATCTCGACGGCGCGGGACAGCGCCGTCCCGTCCGGCACCACGTGCCCGATCAGCCCTGCCGACAGCGCCTCGGCGGCGGTCAGGTGCCGGCCGGTCAGCAGCAGGTCGGCGGCGACCGTGTAGGGCAACTGGCGGGGCAGCCGGACCGCCGACCCGCCCAGCGGGAACAGCCCCCATCGCGCCTCGGAGACGCCGAACCGGGCGCTCTCGCCGGCCACCCGGATGTCGGTGGCCTGCAGGATCTCGGTGCCGCCGGCGACCGCCGGGCCCTCGACGGCGGCGATCAGCGGCTTGGTCAGCCGGCGGCCCTTGAGGAGAGCGTCGATCCGGGAGAGGTCCTGATCGCGGAACTGATCGCCCGGGTGTGAAGCGGTCATCGCACGCAGGTCGGCGCCGGCGCAGAACGCCCCGCCGGCTCCGGTGAGGATCGCGACCCGGATCGCGGGGTCGGCGTCCACCCTGTCCCAGGCGTCGCGCATCACGGCCATCATCTCGGCGGAGAGCGCGTTGCGCACCTGCGGCCGGTTCATCGTGACGATCAGAATCGGTCCGCGCTGCTCGACCAGGGCGTCCACGGAGGATCCTTCCGGAAAGACGGGACAACAGAGCCTTGCCCGGAACGATAACAGGTTCTACTTTCTGATGATGGCGGCCAATATAGCGGACCTGTTCGAGCATGCGGTCGACGCCTTTCCCGACCGTGTCGCGGTGGCCTGCGGCGAGCGTGAGATGACCTACACCGAGCTGGAGGAGACCGCCAACCGTCTGGCCCATTTCCTGCGAAATCAAGGAGTGGGCAAGGGCGCCCACGTCGGTCTTTACGCGGGCAACTCGATCGAGGCCGTGGTGGCCATGATCGCCGTGTACAAGCTCCGTGCCGTGGTCGTCAACGTCAACTACCGGTACGTCGAGAACGAGTTGCAATATCTCTTCCACGACGCGGAGCTGACCGCGTTGATCCACGACCCGGAATATGCCGGCAGGGTGGCCAATGTGGACGCGCCCGAGGTGCTCGTCCAGCTGGGGGTCACCGACTTCTCGGCCGAGGATCCGAAACGCGACTTCGGCGAGCGCGACGGCGGCGACATCTACCTGCTCTACACCGGAGGAACCACCGGCTACCCCAAAGGCGTGATCTGGCGCCACGAGGACGTCTGGCGGGTCCTGGGCGGCGGCATCGACTTCATGTCCGGCATCCCGCTCGACGACGAATGGGCACAGAGCACCCGGGACATGCCCCCGATGACCCGGTTCTGCCTGGCCCCGCTCATCCACGGCAACGCGCAGTGGGCCGCGCTCGCCGCGCTCTTCGCCGGCGACACCGTGGTGGTCCTGCCGCACTTCGACCCGGAGCAGGTATGGCGCACGATCGAGCGCCGCCAGGTCAACGTGGTGGTGCTGATCGGCGACGCGATGGCCCGGCCGCTCATCGAGGCGTACCTGGCCGGTGGTCACGACGGCTCGTCGCTCGTGGCGATCTCGTCGAGTGCCGCGCTCTTCTCACCGTCGGTGAAGCGGCAATACCTTGAGGCATTACCGAACGTCATGGTCACCGACGCGATCGGCTCCTCGGAGACCGGGTTCGCCGGGATCGGCATCGTCGCCGACGTGGAGGGTGGCGCGGTTGACGGTCCCCGGGTGATGCCCGGCCCGGACACGATCGTCATCGATGAGCACGGCCGCAAGGCGCCGCCCGGCGTGATCGGCCGGCTGGCCCGCGGCGGGCACGTGCCGCTCGGTTACTACAAGGACCCGGACAAGACGAAAGCGCTGCTCACCGAGGTCGACGGGAAGCGTTACGCGATACCCGGAGACTTCGCCCGCATCGAGGACGACGGCACGATCACCCTGCTCGGCCGGGGCAACACCTGCGTCAACACCGGCGGCGAGAAGGTCTTCCCGGAAGAGGTGGAAGGCGCACTGAAGGCGCACCCCGGCGTCTTCGACGCCCTCGTCATCGGCGCTCCGGACGATCGCCTCGGCCAGCGGGTGGTCGCCCTCGTGCAAACCCGGGCAGGGGTACGCGTAAACCTGGCCGACCTGGACAGTCACGTTCGGCAACGGATAGCCGGCTACAAAGTGCCCCGCGACGTCTGGCTGGTCGACCGGATAGCTCGCACGATCAGCGGCAAAGCGGACTACCGCTGGGCCCATGAATACGCCAGGAGTCATAGTGCGGACTGATCTCTGCGAACGCCTCGGCATCGACGTCCCGATCGTCGGCTTCAGCCCGTCCGAGCACGTCGTCGCGGCGATCAGCCGGGCCGGCGGGCTCGGCGTGCTGGGCTGTGTCCGGTTCAACGACGCCGACGAGCTGGACCGCGTCCTGACCTGGCTGGACACCGAGCTCGACGGCCGCCCGTACGGGGTGGACATCGTCATGCCGGGCCGGGTGCCGACCGAAGGAACCCCGGCCGACCTGGGGAGACTGATCCCGGACGGTCATCGGGAGTTCGTCGAGCGGACTCTGCTGCGCCTCGGCGTGCCACCGCTGGGCGTGGACGAGTCACGGCGGGCGGGCGTCCTCGGGTGGCTGCACTCGGTTGCGCGTACCCATGTTGAAGTGGCCTTGACGCACGGACCGCGACTGATTGCCAATGCTCTTGGCCCGCCTCCGCCGGACGTGATCGCCCAGGCCAAGTCGCACGGCCTGGTCGTGGCCGCGTTAGCGGGCCGGGCGGACCACGCGCGCAGCCATCTCGCCGGGGGCGTCGACATCGTGGTGGCGCAGGGGTACGAAGCGGGCGGGCACACCGGCGAGATCGGCAGCATGGTGCTGGTCCCGGAGGTGGTCGACGCGGTCGGGCCGGACGTGCCGGTGCTGGCGGCCGGCGGGATCGGCAGTGGCCGGCAGATCGCCGCGGCGCTCGCGCTCGGTGCCCGCGGCGTCTGGATGGGATCGGTGTGGCTGGGCACCGCGGAGTATCAGAGCACGCCGGCGTTGCGGGACGCACTGCTCCAGGCGGGTTCGAGCGACACGGTCCGGACCCGGATCTACACGGGTAAGCCGGCCCGGCTGCTGCGCAACCGCTGGACGAGTGCGTGGGAGGACCCGGAGGCGCCGAAGACGCTGCCGATGCCGTTGCAGAACCTGCTGGTGTCGCCGGCGCACGATCGGCTCATGGAATCCGGGGATCCCAGCGTGGTGCCGATGCCGGTGGGGCAGATCGTCGGACGGATGAACGCTGTCCGGCCGGTGGCCGAGGTCATGTCCGAACTGGTCACTGAGGCGGACGAGACCCTGGCTCGATTGGCCAAACTTTAGAGGGACACACTCGGCGCGGTGCCACCGGCAGGGGGAGGCGCCGCGCCGGTGTGAGATCAGAGCGGGCGGATGTTCTCCGCCTGCAGGCCGCGCTGGCCCTGCGTCACGTCGAACTCGACGCGCTGGTTCTCGTCGAGGCTACGGAAGCCCGAGGAGGCGATGGCCGAGAAGTGCGCGAATACGTCGGCGCCGCCGCCATCCTGCGCGATGAAGCCGAAACCCTTGTCGCTGTTGAACCACTTCACGGTGCCGGTAACCATCAGATTCTCCCTGCAATCAAGACGAAAAAAGCCCGACGGGATCAGATACCCATCAGGCGTCAAGAACGTCTTCGGAAATCAAAGTGCAACTCGGGCCAAGGTATCACAGAATATCGGCCCGCACGATTTTGACCGGCTCGATCCCGCCTGCGATGACCCGCTGAACCAGTCGACCCGCCGCAGGCGGGAAAATCGAGACGCGCACGGTAAGCGTCGAAGAAGATCAAAGGAAATTCGAGCCCGTGCGCTGAGCGATCACGAGAAAAAATCAAGTTCGCTGCGCAGACCGTAGCACAAATCCGAATTTTCCCTGGTGACTTGCATCATTCGACTCAGTCGATCAGGCGGCTGCCGCCGACTCACTGAACTGGGTTCGATGCAACTCTTGATAACGGCCGCCGGCGGCAAGCAACTCGGTGTGCGTACCGCGTTCGACGACCTTGCCGCCTTCGATCACCAGGATCTGATCGGCGGCGCGGACCGTCGACAATCGGTGGGCGATGACGACCGCGGTCCGGCCGGCGAGCGCCTCACCGAGGGCCTCCTGTACCGCCAGCTCCGATGTCGAGTCCAGGTGCGCGGTCGCCTCGTCGAGGACCACGACCCGGGGTTTCGCCAGCAGCAGCCGGGCGATCGTGAGCCGCTGACGTTCACCGCCGGACAGCCGATATCCGCGTTCGCCGATCACCGTGTCGAGGCCGTCGGGCAGCGCCTCGACCAGGTCGGCGATCCGGGCCCGGCGCAGCGCGTCCCACAGTTCCTGCTCGGTCGCTTCGGGGCGGGCGAGCAGGAGGTTCGCGCGTACCGACTCGTGGAAGAGGTGACCGTCCTGGGTGACCATGCCGAGGGTCTGCCGCAGGGATGCGGCGGTGAGGTCGCGGACGTCGACGCCGGCGAGGCGTACCGAACCGTGATCGGCGTCGTAGAGCCGTGGCAGCAGCGAGGCCATCGTCGACTTGCCGGCGCCCGAGGAGCCGACCAGCGCGATCATCTGCCCTGGTTCGGCGCGGAACGAGACCTCGTGCAGCACCTCGACTCCACCCCGTGTGTCGAGGGTGGCGACCTCTTCGAGGGAGGCCAGGGACACCTTGTCGGCGCTTGGATAGGCGAACCGCACCGCGTCGAACTCCACCGCGACCGGGCCGTCCGGCACCTCCCGGGCGTCCGGCTTCTCCTCGATCAGCGGCTTCAGGTCGAGCACCTCGAAGACGCGCTCGAAGCTGACCAGCGCGCTCATCACCTCGACGCGGGCGCTCGCCAGCGAGGTGAGCGGGGCGTAGAGCCTGGTCAGCAGGATGGCGAGGGCCACCACGGCGCCCGGATCCAGCTGGCCGCGCAGCGCGTAGACGCCGCCGAGGCCGTAGACGAGCGCGATCGCGAGTCCGGACACCGAGACCAGAGCGGTCATGAAGGTCCACTGGGCCATCGCTGTGCGTACCCCGATGTCCTTGACCCGCCGCGCCCGCGCGGCGAACTCGGCCGACTCGGCGCCCGGCCGGCCGAACAGCTTCACCAGCGTCGCGCCCGGCGCCGAGAAACGTTCCGTCATCTGCGTGTTCATGGCCGCGTTGTGATCAGCGGCCTCCCGTTCCATCTTCGCCAGCCGCCGGCCCATCCGCCGCGCCGGAAACACGAAGATCGGCAGCAACGCGAGCGACAACAGCGTGATCTGCCACGAGATCCCGATCATCACGACCAGCGTCAGCACCAGCCCGACCAGGTTGCCGACCACACCGGACAGCGTGTCGCTGAACGCCCGCTGCGCCCCGATCACATCATTGTTGAGCCGGCTGACCAGCGCACCCGTCCTCGTCCGGGTGAAGAACGCGACAGGCATCTTCTGCACATGGTCGAAAACCGCGGTCCGCAGATCCAGAATCAGCCCCTCACCGATCCCCGCGGACAGCCACCGCTGCACCAGCCCGAGCCCAGATTCGATCAGTGAGATCACCGCGATAGCCGCCGCGAGCATGACAACAAGCCGCTCGTCATCACCGCCGACAATGGCGTTCACCACCCGCCCGGCAAGCACCGGAGTGGCAACAGCCAGCGCGGCCGTCACCACGCTCAATAACAGAAAGCCGGTCAGCGCACGCCGATGCGGCCGCGCGAACCGCGCAATCCTCTTCAACGTCGCGACCGAAAACGGTCGTCGTTCATCCTGCTGATTCATGGCGTGATACATCGAGCTCCACGCCGCCATCTCCAGACTCATGTCAGTTGCCTCCCATGGGGAGGCTCGCACTTAACGTGAGGTTCAGGTCAAACCCTTTTTTCGGTACGCGTAACCGCAGGCGCCCGTGCCACTCCGCCCCTGACGCCCGTCCCCCCGGCGCCTCCCGCCGCCACCCCCGGCGCCCCGTCACCCTGAACCCACCCCAACACTCCAGCCGCCGTACTGGCGCGCTGCAGGTCGCCGCGCCCGCCGCAAGTTGCCGCGCGCGCGAGCCGCCGCACCACTCGTGGGCTTCGGTCGACGCGCCTTTCGCGGCGTCGCAGTAGTCCGGGGCTGGGCCGTCCGGTGGGCGTGAGCCGGCCGCTTCCGGTGGCGTGGACTCGGTCGGAAGGGGTTCTCATCAGCCTCAGCCCAGCCGGAGGCCACGCCGCACGCCGCGAGCCGTAGCCCAGCCTCGTTATGGACCCGGCATTCCAGGTCTGGCGTACGGCTCGCGAGGCCGAGCCGTAGTCCAGACCTGGAATAGCCCAGCTATTCCGTGCCTCAGCTACGGCTCGCGTCACCGCGACGGGGCCGCGGCTGACGTTGGAGCGCGACCGGCTCGCTCTCATGGTCGCTATTTCGGTCTCCACGCGACCGTAAGCGCGAGCCGGACCCGCGATCTCGGCGACGAGTGGCTGCGGGGGCCGGCTATCGCATGGTTATGACGGCTCGGGTGGGGAGGGTGCCGGCTGATAGGTGTTCGTAGGCGGTGGTGATTTTGTCGAAGGGGTACAGCGTGACCTCGTTGCGGATCAGGCCCGCCTGGGTCAGGGCTATCACCTCGCGCGCGTCGGCTATCGAGGAGCCCTGGAATGTGAAGACCTCGCCGTCCCGGGGGAGGGCGCCGAACCATGGCCGGGTGAAGGTGCCGCCCGCTGAGCCGATCAGGCCGTACGCGCCGCCGGGGCGGACGGCTTTCAGGCCGGCGGTGATCGTGTCGTCGGTGCCGACGAAATCGAGGACGGCGTCGGCGCCGCAGCGGCGGGGGACATCGGGTGAAACCGTGTGGGCGCCCACCGAGGACGCGTAGGAACGGCGGGCGGGCAGCAGATCCACGGCGATCACCGTGGCTGCCGTCAACGCGCGCAGGAACTGCACGGCGAACGCTCCCAGGCCTCCCGCCCCGATCACGACTACCGTCCCGGCGGGGCTGATCCGGGGGATCGCCCGGCGCACGGCGTGATAGGCGGTCGCTCCCGCGTCGGTCAGCGGGCCGGCCGTCAGCGGGTCGAGACTGCCCAGCTTCAGCACGTCGCGCTTCGCGGCGAGCACGAACGAGGCCAGGCCGCCGTCTCTTCCGTACCCTCGCCCGCTGAGACCGGCCATGCAGTTGCTGTCGCGTCCCCGCAGGCAGAAGTCGCACTCCCCGCAGGATGCGGGGGAGACGAGCGCGACCGGCTCACCCAGGGTGAGATCGCTGGAACGTAAGCCTGAGCCCAGCTCGGCGACCCAGCCGGCGGTCTCGTGGCCGAGGGTGAACGGCATCCGCCAGCCCATTTTCTCGCCGGCGGCCCGCGGGATGTGCGGCATGGTGAGGTCGGAGCGGCACAGGCCGCAGCCGGCGACCCTGATCAGAATCTGCCCCGGGCCGGGTGACGGGACTTCGGCGGTGGTGGTCTGCGGCTGGGTGCCCCAGCCGGTCATCCGATAGGCACGCATCGACTCCACTGGAACACGTTATCGCAGTATCGAGCAGCTATGTTGACCCGATATTAGAACTCGTTCTACCGTAAGGATCGTGCTTACGAAGCCGTTCGCCGACGCCATCCGGACCGCCGAGCAGATCATCACGAGCGCGCCGCACGTCAGCGGCGAGCAGGACCTCGCCGAGGGATACGACTACCTGGCCGGCAGCATTCGCGGCGCGCTGCAGATGGCCTGGGCCTATGAGAAGGACAACCCCTATTTCGTACGCTCGACCGGCCCCTGGACCAAGATGGGACTGGATAATCCGGACACGCTGTATTTCCACGCGTGGCTGCGTGACGACGCCGAATACGTCGTGACGGGCGTGCGCGGCACCACGGCAGACCTGAGTTTTCAGACCCTCGACGGTGACTATTCGCCGGTTGACGTGCCGGGCAGTCTCGCCGCTTTCGACGATCGGGAGCTGGAGATAGGGGCCGATGGGGCGTACCAACTGAGGCTCGGACCGGCGCCGAAAGCAGCAATGCTGGTGGTTCGTGAGGTTTTCAGCGACTGGGACGCGGAGCGGCCCGGGATGCTGCGCATCGAGCGCGCTGATCGGATCGGCTCGGCGCCGCCGCCGGTCACCCTGGAGAGAAACACCCGACGGTACGGAGTAGCCGGCAAGATCCTGGTCAGCCGTTTGCGGACGTTCCTGGCGTTCGCCGAGCGGTTCTATCTCGGACTGCCGGTCAACACGCTGACGCCGCCCCGGGTGACGCCGGGTGGGCTGTCCACGCAGTACTCGTCGGTGGGCCACTACGACCTCGGCGACGATCAGGCCATGGTCGTCACGGTTCCCGCGTCGGACGCGCCCTACCAGGGGATTCAGCTCGGGAGCATGTGGTACATCTCGCTCGACTACATCAACCACCAGACCAGCCTCACCCGGGACCAGGCGCACGTCGACCCGGACGGGCTGATCCGGTTCGTGATCAGCGAGCGCGATCCCGGTGTGGCGAACTGGCTGGAGCGGACCGGTCATCGCCGGGGATATGTGCAGCTGCGCTGGCAGCGGCTGTCCCGGGCGCTGACCGCTGAGGACGGCCCCCGGGTCGACATCGTGGCCGTCGACGACCTGCCCAAACAGCTGCCGTACTACGAGCCGATCAGCGCTGAGGCGTGGCGGGCGCGGATCGCGGCGCGGCAGGCTTCGACCGCGGCCCGGATGCTGGGGTGAGTCGTGCTGCTCGCGGAGAAGGTGGTTGTCGTCGCCGGGGTCGGGCCGGGGCTGGGGCAGGAGATCGCTGTCCGGGCGGCGCGGCAGGGGGCTGATCTGGTGCTGGCGGCTCGTACCGAGCAGGTGCTGGCGGAGGTGGCCGGGAAGGTGGCGGCGGCGGGGCGGCGGGCGCTGGTGGTGCCGGTCGATCTTGCCGTGGAGACGTCGGCTCTGGCGGATGCGGCTATGGGCGAATTCGGTCGTGTGGACGTGCTGGTGCACAACGCGTTCGCGATGCCGCCGATGCGCGGGCTACTTAAAGCCGATTTATCGGAAATTTCGCAGAGTTTCGACGTTAATGTGGTTGCCGCTCTCCGGACCGTGCGGTCGCTTACCCCGGCACTCGTGGAGTCGCGTGGCTCGGTTGTCATCGTCAACTCGGCGGTGTTGCGGCACTCGCGAAAGCCCTTCGGACCGTACAAGATCGGGAAGGCCGCCCTGCTCGCCGTGGCACAGAACCTGGCGAGCGAGCTCGGGCCGTCGGGCGTACGCGTCAACTCGGTCGCGCCCGGCTGGATCTGGGCCGACACGCTGCGAACCTGGTTCGAATACCTGGCGTCCCAACGGGGTGTGCCGGCCCAGACGATCTACGACGAGACGGCCGCCATGACGGACCTGCGGCGGCTGCCCGAACCCGGTGACGTGGCCGACGCGATCCTCTTCCTCGCCTCGGATCTGGCGCGGGGGATCACCGGTCAATGTCTCGACGTGAATTGCGGGGAGTTCCACCATTGATGGCCAACGATCGTACGGACGTCGGGACCGTGGACGACCTGCATGCTTCGGCTGTGCGGATGACGGGGCTCGACGATTTCGGGGACTCGGGCTATTTGGACGGGCTGGGGGTGCTGCTTTCGGCGTACCGAAGTGAAGCGGCCTTGACCCCCGCGGGGAGTAAGCGAACCCGGCAGCTGTTGCGCGGTGCTCTTGTCTCGCGGCTGTTGAGCGAAGCGACGTGGCGGCAGTACCCGGCCTTTTCGCAGGCGCCAGTCACGCGGCCGATTTTCGTGACCGGCCTGCCGCGAACCGGTACGACGGCGCTGCATCGGCTGCTCGCCGCGGATCCCGCCCATCAGGGGCTGGAACTGTGGCTGACCGAGGTGCCGCAGCCGCGCCCACCTCGGGATTCGTGGCCGTCGCATCCGGTCTACGCGCTGTTGCGGGAGGCCTATCTGGCGCATTCCGAATTCAACGGGGTGCACCATCTCGGCCCGGATCAGGTGGAGGAGTGCTGGCGGCTGCTCTGCCAGTCGATGACCTCGGTGTCGTTCGAGTGCACGGCTTTCATTCCGTCGTATTCGTTCTGGCTCGCGTCCGTGGATTGGACACCCGCCTATCAGCGGCATCGTCGCAATCTGCAGCTGATCGGCCTGAACGACCCGGAGCGGCGCTGGGTGCTGAAGAACCCGAGCCACTTGTTCGCCCTGGACGCCCTGCTCGCCGTTTATCCGGACGCGATCGTGATTCAGACCCACCGCGATCCGAGGGCGGTGATCGGCTCGGTGTGCAGCCTGAACGCCGTCGCCTCGGCGGGGTGGTCGACGGTTTTCGAGGGGCCGGTGCTGGGGCGCGCTCAGCTTTCGTTGTGGTCGCGGGGATTGCGGTCTTTCCGGGAGGCCCGGGCACGCCACGACCCGTCCCATTTCATCGATGTTCGCTATGAGGACTTCGCGGGGGATCCGCTGGGGACGGTGGAAGCGATCTATGCGCGGCTCGGTGTCGGATTGAGCGATGAGGCCAGGGCGGCGATGGCCGCCTTGCACGCCGGTTCGGGCAAGCCTTCGCACGCTTATGACCTGGCGACATACGGGCTGACGCCGGCCGATGTGGACAACGCCTTCGGGTTACGGGAATAGGTACAGCTCGGGGGAGCGCGCCAACGCGACGGCCTGATCCGCGGCCGGCCGGAAGGTTGCATGTCCTGGACGAGGCATTTGGCTACAGTCGGCAAACGGAGTCGGGGGAAAGGTCAACCAGCATGATCATTGTTGCGGGGGAGCTGCGTGTCGCTCCGGGGGATCGGGAGCGGTACCTCCAGGCGGTGGCTGATGTCGCGCGGTTGGCTCGGGCGGCGCGTGGGTGCCTTGATTTCGTGCAGGCGGCGGATCCGCTCGACGACGGGCGGATCAACGTTTATGAGCGGTGGGAGTCGGACGCGGATCTCGAAGCGTTCCGGAACTCCGGCGGTCCGGAAATCGACGCGCCTACCCTGATTTCCGGAGATGTTCAGAAATATCGGATCGCGGCGGTCGAGGCCCCCTGACCGGTCAGATCTTGGTGATCACTTCGTCGGCGAAGCGGTGCAAGGCGTCCTGCTTGACCCGCAGCGGAGCGTCGAAGCCGGCTCGATAGGCAAGCCACGGCACCACGATCGCGTCGGTCACCCCGACGGAGGCCTGGCGGCGGTAACCGTCCAGGCCGAACTGGTCGACGCAGACGGCCTGGATCTCGAACGGGGTCTCGGTCCGGCCGTACTCCGCGCGCAGCACCCCGAGGCGGTCGACCACCTCGCGCAGCTCGTCGAGGCGCATCATCGCCGATGACCAGCCGTCGCCGATGCGGGCGGCGCGGCGCAGGGCCGGCTCGGTGTGGCCGCCCACATAGAACGGGACCGGTGACGCCGGGGCCGGGCTCATCCGGAGCTTCTCGAACGCGAAATGCTTGCCGCTGTACGACACCATCCCGCCGCCCAGGATCAGTTTCAGGACCTCGATCGCCTCGTCGGCGCGGGCGCCGCGGTCCCGGAACGGTGTGCCGCACCAGTGCGACTCCTCCGGTGACCAGCCGAGGCCGACGCCCAGGCCGAAGCGGTTGCCGGTCAGGTTCGCCACCGAGTTGACCTGCCGGGCCAGCAGCACCGGGTTGCGTGGGTCGAGCTTGAGCACCTGCGTGTAGAACCTGATCGTGCTGGTCACGGCGCCCATCGCGGCAGCAGCGACCATCGGGTCGGCCCAGGGCGTGTCGGCATCCCAGAACCGGCGGCCGTCCGGTGTGTACGGGTACGACCCTTCGGTGTGCTCGGAGAAGAAGATCGAGTCGGGCAGGGCGATCGACGTGAACCCGCACTCCTCGGCCGTCATGGCCAGTGATGTCAGTTGATCGAGCGGGCTCAGGGCTATACCGAGGGTGAACTTCATCCGAGGTCCTCCGCGAGGGTGAGCAGGTGCGCTGTTGCCCCGCCGAAACGGAACTCGTGCTCCTTGGCGGCGAGGAAGTACCGGTGCAGTGGGTACTCCAAGTCGAGGCCGGTGCCACCGTGCACGTGGACCGCGGTGTGCAGCACACGATGCCCGGCCTCGGCCGCCCAGAACCCCGCGGTCGCCACTTCACCGGTCGCCGGCGGGTCGTTCTCCAGGCACCAGACGGCCTGCCAGAGGGCCACCCGCAGGGCCTCGACGTCGATGTAGGCGTCGGCGAGGCGCTGGGAAACGGCCTGGAAAGAACCGATCGGGCGGCCGAACTGCACCCTTTCACCGGCGTATTTGGCCGTCATTTCCACTGCTTTTTCGACAACGCCGAGCTGATAGGCGGCCGAACTCACCACGTCGTCGGTTACCTCAACGCGGGCGGCATGGCGGCCGAGCTCGATCAGAATGGCACAGCGCTCGGTCAACCCGTACCCGGCGTCCGTGGCCTCGAAAAGCAGGTCACGACCGGAAGTCGCGAGATCGCGGGTGAGTGCCGCGGCCTCGCGCGCGGTCTCGGGCAGGGTGAAATCCATCGGAGCTCCTATCGCCGAACCGGCAGGCCGAGCGCGCCGGCAGCGATGATGTCCCGCTGCACCTCATTGGCGCCGCCACCGAAAGTCAAAATCAAAGACGCGCGATACATTCGCTCCACACGATCGGTCACGGCCTTTTCGGGTACGCGTCCCGGAGCCGAAAGAACCTCGGTGAGAAGCCGATAGACTTCGATGGCGAGTTCGGTGCCGTAAACCTTTCCGGCCGACGCGTCGACGGGCGACAATGTGCCGGACGCGACCCGCCAGTTGAACAGCTTCAACACCTCGACCTTGGCGTGCACCCGCGCCAGATGAAGCCGGACCCATTCCCGCTCGAATCGGCCGGTCTCCTTCGCCGCGTGCACGACCTCGCGCAACGACCGCTGGAGCGGCGCCGCCGAGGTGAGCGCGACCCGCTCGTGGTTGAGCTGGTCGGTGATCAGCTGCCAGCCGCGGTTCTCCTCGCCGACCAGCGCGGTGATCGGCACCCGGACGTTGTCGTAGTAGGTCGCGCTCGTGGTCGGCCCGGCCACCGTCCGCACCGGAGTCCAGGAGAAACCGGGCGCATCGGTCGGCACGACCAGGATCGACAGGCCTTTGTGGCGGGGCGCGTCCGGGTCGGTGCGGCAGGCCAGCCAGACATAGTCGGCATATCGGATCAGACTGGTCCACATCTTCTGACCGTTGATCACGTAGGAGTCGCCGTCCCGGGTCGCCCGGGTGCGCAGCGAGGCTAGGTCGGTGCCGGCCCCGGGCTCGGAATAGCCGATCGAGAAATGCAGCTCACCGGCGGCTATTTTCGGGATCAGGTCGGCTTTCTGCTGGTCGGTGCCGTGCCGGGCGATCGTCGGCCCGACCGTGTACAGCGTCAGGAACGGCACCGGCACCCCGGCAAGCGCAGCCTCGTCAGTGAAGATCAACTGCTCCACCCGGTCCCGGCCGTCCATCGCCAGCCATCCGTCGTGGCCCAGCTGCCGGACCACCTCTCGGTACGCCTCTCCGTCGCCGTATTCGCCGTCCGGATCGTCGAGGGCTTTGCGCCGGGCCGGGGTCATCAGGTCGGCGAAGTAGGACCGTAGTCGCAGGCGCAGCTTCTCCTGCTCCGGTGTGTATCCGACGTGCACGTCCCACCCCGCAGCCGCTAGATTAGAACAGGTTCTACCCAGTAGACCGAGGAGTCGGGGAGGCGTCAACAGTGGATGCTTATCTGGTCGGCGCGGTGCGCAGCCCGATCGGCCGTCGAGGCGGGTCGCTCTCCGCGGTTCACCCGGCTGACCTGGCCGGACAGGTGATCGTCTCGCTGCTGGAGCGGACCGGAGCCGATCCGGACGTCATCGACGACGTGATTCTCGGGTGTGTCGACACGCTCGGTCCACAGTCCGGCGACATCGCGCGGACGGCGTGGCTGGCGGCCGGCCTTCCGGAACACGTTCCTGGTGTCACCGTCGATCGGCAGTGCGGGTCGGGCCAGCAGGCCGTTCACTTCGCGGCGCAGGCGGTGGCGAGCGGGACCGCGGATCTGGTGGTGGCCGGCGGCGTGCAGAGCATGAGCCAGGTGCCGATCGGCAGCGCGATGGGCGCGGAGGGGCCTTACCGGGGGTCGGCGGGGTGGGCGCTGCGGTACGGCTCGCAGGAGGTCGACCAGTTCCGCAGCGCGGACGAGATCGCGGCGAAGTGGAGCCTGCGGCGCTCTGAGCTGGAGGAATACGCCGTGGAGAGTCATCGCCGGGCGGTCGCCGCGGTCGACAGCGGGGTGCTGAAAGCCGAGATATCCGGCATAGGGGTCGACGAATGCCCCCGCCGGGACACCGATCTCGCTCGGATGGCGGCGCTCCGGCCGCTTCGCGACGGGGGTGTCACCACGGCCGCCACCTCCAGCCAGCTCGCCGACGGCGCGGCCGCGCTCCTGGTCGCCAGTTCACGAGCCGTTCGCGATCACGGGCTCCGGCCGCGGGCGCGGATCAAACACCTTTCGGTACGCGGAGACGACCCCGTCCTGATGCTGACCGCCCCGATCGCGGCCACGGCACACGCCCTGAGCCGAGCCGGCCTCGCCATCTCCGACATCTCACGATTTGAGGTGAACGAAGCTTTCGCCAGCGTGGCACTCGCCTGGCTACGCGAAACCGGCGCCACCCCCGACCGCACCAACATCAACGGCGGCGCGCTGGCCCACGGCCACCCACTAGGCGCAACCGGCGCGAAACTGCTGGTCA
Source organism: Actinoplanes lutulentus (assembly GCF_003259845.1). Classification (GTDB taxonomy): domain Bacteria; phylum Actinomycetota; class Actinomycetes; order Mycobacteriales; family Micromonosporaceae; genus Actinoplanes; species Actinoplanes lutulentus. The sequence goes on along the minus strand of NZ_QLMJ01000001.1, from coordinate 536,921 downwards.
GCATGCTCCACGAGCTGGAACGCTGCGAAGGCCGCTACGGCCTGGTCACCATGTGCGAAGGCGGCGGCCAAGCCAACGTAACCATCATCGAACGCTGCTAACCCACCACCCGCCATCGGCGACGGCGACGGCATATTCGATTTCGTCCCACACCCGTTGCGGGCGTAGCCACATCCACAGTGGGTGTAAGCCGCAAAAGCGTATGCAGCCCCGCCCCACCCAGATCTTGGCAACCCGCGCCCACCTGGAAGAACCGGCCACCCCGGGCCTTCCAGCGAAGTCGTGCGTTCGCGGTCGATCGGACGGCTGAACCGCACAAGATCTGTGCACAACGCCGCGCGGCGGGATCAGCCGGCGGATTTCAGGTGGGTCAGGGTCTCCTCGGCCTCGTGCATGATTCGGTCGATCAGGGTTGCGCAGGACGGCAGATCGCCGATTACTCCGGTGACCTGGCCGGCGGGCATTACTCCGTACTCTGGGTGGCCTTTGACCATCGCTGTGCGTAACAGGATCGGGGTGCTCGCGGCGCGCATGGTTTGCCCCCAGGTCATCTCGCGCCCGTGCCGCGCGCTGCGCCCCGCCGCCAGCAGTTGCGGCCAGCTCAGGCCCGCGAGGCGGCGAAACGCGACCGCGTGCCTGGTCGCGCGCAGCAGCGCGCTCACCCTTCCCGATTTTTCCAAGCCCTTGATGTACGCCGTGAGCAGCACCCGGTGCGGCACACCGTCGACTTCGGTGGTGACGGTCGTGCCGGTCACGCCGGCGTTCAGGTAGAGCTGTTTCACGGCGTCGGGCACCGGGCTGTCGGTGGTGAGCAGGAAGCGGGTGCCCATGGCGATGCCGGCGGCGCCGTACGCGAGAGCCGCGACCAGGCCCCGCCCGTCGAAGAAGCCGCCGGCCGCCACGACGGGGATGTCCACGGCGTCGACCACCTGCGGCAGCAGCAGCGTGGTCGGCACCGGACCGGTGTGCCCGCCGCCCTCGCCGCCCTGGACCAGGACCGCGTCGACACCCCAGGCCGCGACTTTCTCGGCGTGCCGGCGGGCGCCGACCGACGGCATGGTCAGCACACCGTGATCGGCGCATTGGCGCACCAGGGAAAGAGAAGGGGCCAGGGCGAATGACGCGAGGCGCACGTTCTCCCTGATCAGTAGGTCGATGCGCTCACCGGCGTCGGGCATGTCGGCGCGGATGTTCACCCCGAACGGCGCGTCGGTCCGCTCCTTGACGCGCCGAATGGTCGCCGAGAGCTCCGGCAGGCTCATCGTGGCGGACGCGATGATGCCGAAACCACCGGCGTTGCCGACCGCGGAGACCAGTCCGGCGCCGGCCACGTACCCCATGCCGGTCTGCACGATGGGGTGCCGGCAGCCGAGCAGATCGGTGAGCGGGGTTTTCATCGTTCCCGCAGGCCGTCGGGGTCGAGGCGTTCGCGGATCAGCGCGGACTCGTCGGACGTCGGCTCCCGGGTGACCGGCACGCCGGAGGACGAGATCGTCAGGGGGAAACCGGTCGCGGCGACGACCTCGTCGACGCTCACGCCGGGGTGGGTGGAGCGCAGCCGCATCGAGCGGTCCGGTGTGGCGAAGTCGAGGACGGCGAGGTCGGTGACGACGACCCGGATCTCGTGGGCACCGCGGTCGCCGCCGATGCCGGAGACCATGTCGACACGGTCGACGAAGACGCGCGGCGAGTGGCGGGGCACCCAGTAACTGGTGGTGTGGTTGATCGTGTTGCCGGGGGCGCCGCGTACGCCGAGTAGTTGCCGTCTCGGCCGCTCCCAGTCGCCGATGCAGGAGATGTTGGAGTTGCCGAACCGGTCGAGCTGGCTGGCGCCCATCATGACGTGCCGGGTGCCGGCGGCAACCGTGGTGAACACCTGGCGATAGGGCAGCCAGCCTTCGACGGCGCCGTCCCGGAGCAGGGTGGCCTCGCCGTCGGTGACCAGCAGGTCCGGTGCGAACGTGAGCTGGGCGAGACGGGCGCCGAGGTGCGGGATCAGCCCGGCGAAACTGGCGAGGACCGCGCCGTCACCACGCCACGCTTCGGCGCAGGCCACCACGCAGGTCTCGGCCCGGGTCATCGGGTGACCGCTTTCTGGTAGTCGGACTCGTCGCCGTCGAGATATCGGGATCGGAACGTGTTCCAGTCGGTGTTGGCGTACTCCCTCTGGAACTCCTCGTCGCGCCCGTAGTCGGGGACGCAGCTGGTGAAGTGCGCGCCGTGCGGCGTCTCCACGACGGCGTCGACCATCGACCGGTTGGTCAGCAGGGTCTGCGGGGGCCCGCTCTCGATCAGCTCGGCGGTGCTCAGAAGACGCTCGCAGGACAGGAACCGGCGTTTCGCGGCCAGGCAGAACAGGTCGTCGAAGTACGGGTCCGGGCCGAGATAGCGGCCGTTGCCGCTCGCGTCGGCCCGGTTCAGGTGGATCAGCGCCACGTCGAGCGGGATGGCCGGCATGGCGACGAGTTCGGTGCTGTCGTCATAAGGCGACCGGACCGTTTTCAGCCCCGGGTTGACGCGCATGACGTCGGAGCCGAGGCCGGCCCGGATCGGCAGGAACGGGAGCCGGTTGGCCGCCGCGAGCAGGCCCCAGTAGAGCATTCCCTCGTCGTATTCGGTCAGCGCGATCTCTCCGGTTTTCCGGGCCAGGCCGAAATGCGGTTCGAGGGGGATGCTGTCCAGCGAGACGAAGCCCGTGACCACCCGGCCGACGCACCCGGCGGCGGTCAGCAGGCCGACGTCGGGACCGCCGTAACTGACGATCGTGAGGTTCCGGCGCCCGGCCCGGACCAGCGCCCGGATCAGTGCCATCGGCTTGCGCCTCGATCCCCACCCGCCGATCCCGACGGTCATCCCGTCCCGGATCTCGCCGGCGATCTCGGTCATGGTCGCGACGGTCATCGGCCCTCCACGAAGCGCTGGCGGGCGCGGTCTCCAGCGCCGTTGAGGTTGAGCTCGAACGTGAAGCCCTGCTCGAACCGGTAGGAACGCTTCACGTCCATCGGATCGATGCCGTTCAGCGATGCCTTGGCCGCCCGGATCACCACCGGGTCCTTGCCGGCGATCTCGGCCGCCACCCGCCGGGCGGCGGCACGCAGCTGGTCGGGCGGAACCACCTCCAGAACCGTGCCGAACCCGTGCAGGAGAGAAGCCGGGACCGTCCGGCAGGTGTAGACCATCGTGCGCATCAGCTGGTGCGGCACCAGCCGGGCCAGATGGGTGGCCGCGCCGAGCGCGCCGCGATCGACCTCGGGAAGGCCGAAGACCGCGTCGTCCGCGGCGATCACCAGGTCGGCGTTGCCGGCCAGCCCGATCCCGCCGCCCAGGCAGAACCCGTGCACCGCGGTGATCACCGGCACCGGGCAGTCGTAGACGGCGGCGAACGCGGCAGCGCACCCCCGATTGGCCGCGATCAGCGCCTCGTGACCCTCGGTGCGCTGCATCTCCTTGATGTCCACGCCGGCGCAGAACCCGCGCCCCTCGGCCGCGAGCAGCACCACCCGGGTGTCCGAATCAGCGCCAGCCGCAGCGACCGCCTCGGCGAGCGCCAGCCACCCGTCGGCCGGAACAGCATTGACCGGCGGGAAGTCGATGATTACCTCGGCGACCGCGCCGCGGTGCAGCTGCACGCCCATGCCGGCGACTCTAACCTAGCGCTTGCTTGGGTAGCTAGGATCGACCTTCATGGACGCCCTCGACTTCACCGGCCGCTCGGTCGTCGTCACCGGTGGCACCCGCGGCATCGGCGCCGCCATCGCCCGCGCCTTCCGCGCCGCCGGAGCGCGGGTGCTGGTCTGCGGGCGCAACCAGCCGGACGTCACCGACGACTACTTCCGGGCCGACGTGCGTGATCCCTACCAGGCGGCGGCGCTGATCTCCGAGGCGGTGCGGCGGCATGGCCGGCTCGACGTGGTGGTCAACAACGCCGGCGGCAGCCCGCAGGTCTTCGCCGACGTCGCCTCGCCCCGGCTGCACGCCAAGGTCATCGAGCTGAACCTGATCGCGCCGCTGCATGTGGCCCAGGCGGCCAACGCGGTGATGTGCCATCAGCCCGGCGGTGGCGTCATCCTCATGATCGGCAGCGTCAGCGGGATCCGTCCCTCTCCGGGGACCGCCGCCTACGGCGCCGCCAAAGCCGGTCTGCTCCATCTCGCCGCGTCGCTCGCTGTCGAGTGGGGCCCGAGGGTACGCGTGAACAGCCTGGTCGTCGGTCCGGTCGGCGACGACGCGGCGGCCGCCGAGACGGTTGCCATGGGCCGCTCGGCTGCACCCGAGGACGTGGCCGGCGCCTGCCTGCTCCTGGCGTCGCCGCTGGCCGGATATGTCAGCGGCGCCGCCCTGGCGGTCCACGGCGGCGGTGAATGGCCGGCCTATCTGGCGGAGCTCCGGACGCGGGCGTAGTCTCCGCAGAAAGCGGAAACTAGAACACGTTCCAGTGGAGGTGTGCGGGCATGGTCCTCTCCATCAAGGCGAAGCGCGACGAACTCGGCATCACCACGGGCGAGTTGCTCATCGGTGGCGTCTGGCGCCCGGCCTCCGACGGCCGCACCTGGAGCCACCCGCATCCGGCCACCGGCGAGGAGGTCGGTGCGTTCGCGGTCGCCACGCCCGAGGATGTGGACGCCGCCGTGCGGGCGGCCCGCCGGGCGTTCGACGAGGGGCCGTGGCCGCGTACCCGGGCCAAGGAACGCATCCGCGTGCTGCGCCGGATCGCCGACGCGATCCGCGCCGATGCCATCGACCTGCAGGCCACGCAGGCCCTCGACAACGGGGTGCCGATCAGCTTCGGCGAGACGTACGCCATGTCGATGGAGTGCGTCGCGGACATCTTCGACCACCATGCCGGCTGGGTGGACAAGCTCGGCGGCGAGACGCTGCCCGGTTATCAGGGCGGCGAGCACATGGTGCTCACCCTGCGCGAACCGGTCGGTGTGGTCGCCGCGATCATCCCGTGGAACGGCCCGCTGCTGCTCGCCGCACAGAAACTCGCCCCGGCCCTGGCGGCCGGCTGCACGGTGGTGCTCAAGCCGTCGGAGTTCGCGACGTTCTCGGCGCTGCGCCTCGCGAAGATCGTCGAGGCGGCGGGGCTGCCCGAGGGCGTCTTCAACGTGGTGACCGGCCCCGGCGAGCCGACCGGCGACGCCCTGATCAACCACCCGCTGGTCGACAAGGTCACGTTCACCGGCAGCCGCGCGATCGGGCGCAAGGTGCTCGCCGCCGCGGCCGACGGGGTGAAACGGACCAGCCTGGAGCTCGGCGGCAAGAGCCCGTCGCTGGTCTTCGCCGACGCCGACGTCTACGCAGCAGCCACCACCACGATGGGCATGGTCACCCTCGGGCTGTCGGGCCAGGCGTGTGTGGCGCACTCCCGGGCGCTGGTGCACCGCGACGTCTACGACGAGTTCCTCGCGATCGTCGAGGCGATGGCGGCGCTGGTCACCTACGGCGACCCGTTCCACCCGGAGACCACGGCGTCGCCGCTGATCAACGAGCGCCAGCTGAACCGGGTCCTGGGGTACATCGAGCGTGGCCAGGCCGAGGGTGCCCGGCTCGTGGTCGGCGGTGGCCGGCCGGACGGCGAGCTGGCGAGCGGCAACTTCGTCGCGCCGACCGTCTTCGCCGACGTCAGCAACGACGCCACGATCGCCCGGGAGGAGATCTTCGGGCCGGTCCTGGCCGTGGTGCCGTTCACCGACGAGGACGAGGCCGTGCGGCTCGCCAACGACACCACGTACGGGCTGGCCGCCACGGTCTGGACCAACGACGTGAAGCGGGCGATGCGCCTGGTCCGGGCCGTGCGCGCCGGGACGGTCGGTGTCAACGGGTACCAGCTGGAGCCGCATGTGGCGTTCGGTGGATTCGGGCAGTCCGGCCTGGGCCGGGAAGGCGGGCGCACGTCGATCGAGGCGTACACCGAGCTGAAGACCGTGCTCATCCCCACGACCGACGAGATGATGTAGCCTTCCTTTCCTAGACGACACTCGTCTAGGAAAGGTGGTACGGCAGTGGAGAAGCTTGCCGGCGGGCTCGTCTCGATCGAGGTGCCGATTCCGAACAACCCGCTGCGCTACACGCTGTCGTACCTGATCCCCGGCGACCACGGCCTGGTCGTGGTCGACCCCGGCTGGGACAGCGACATCGGCTGGAACGCGCTGGTCGAAGGACTCGCCGAGGCCGGCGCCACTCCGGCCGACGTCACCGGCGTGGTGCTCACCCACGTGCACCCCGACCACCACGGGCTGACCGCCCGGCTGCGGGAGGCGTCCGGTGCGTGGATCGCCATGCACCCGGCCGAGCGCGCCTCGATGCTGCGCGACCGTGAGACCCCGCCGAGCCACGCCCTCGGCGACTGGATGCGCGGCCTGCGGGTGCCGGACGCCGAGGTCGACGACCTGCTGGGCACGTTCGGTGCGGCCGTCGACTCGCATTTCGCGCCGATGGCGGACGCCACAGTGCTCCTCGACGACGGCGACTTCGTGCCGCTGCCCGGTCGCCGGCTCCAGGCCATCTGGACGCCCGGGCATACGCCAGGCCACCTGTGCCTGCTCGAACCGGACGCGCAGGTGCTGCTCACCGGCGACCACGTGCTGCCCCGGATCAGCCCCAACATCGGCCTCTCGCTGACCGGCGGTGACCCGCTCACCGACTATCTCGCGTCGCTGGAGAAGGTGGCTGCCTACGACGCGTGCGAGGCGCTGCCCGGGCACGAGCACCGGTTCCGGGGGATCGCGGCCCGGGCCGCTGCCCTCGACGCGCACCACCGGGATCGCTGCGACGAGATCGTCGACGTGGTGGACCGCCTCGACCGGCCGACGATCTGGGAGCTGGCCGCGTCGCTGACCTGGTCCCGGCCGTGGGAGAAGATCGGCCCGATGAAGGTGGGCGCGATCGCCGAGACCGCCGCCCATGTGGAGCTGCTGGTGAAAGCGGGCCGCCTGACCTGGGACCGGTCGGGCACCCGTCTGCTCAGCCCCGCGGTGGCGGGATTACCGGGTCACTGACTTCAGGACGAAGTCGACCAGCTCTTCGGCGTACCGGTCGGCGCCGGCTTTCACCTGGTCGCGCAGGTGGGCCGGTGCGACCAGGGCGTGGTTGAGGGCGCCGCCGCTGATCGTGTCGAGCAGCAGCGTCACGCTGGTGTCCGCGCCGAGCTGTCCCCGGTCGATGCCGCGCCGCACGATCGCGCGCGCGGCCACGGCCTGCGACTGGAGGAAGCGGTCCAGGTGCTCCTGGCCGGCCGGGACGCTGGCCGCCTCGATGGTCAGCCGCAGCACGGCGCCGCCGTCCTCACCGAGGAACGCGTTCAGCACCTGCCGGGCCAGGGCGACCAGGTCGTCGCGTACCGAACCGGTGTCGATGTCCTTGACCCCGGAGAGCCGGCTCGCCAGAGCCGCGACCAGCAGTGCTTCCTTGTTGGGCCAGCGCAGATAGATCGAGGCCTTGCCGACACCGGCGCGCCGGGCCACCGCGTCCACCGAGAAGCCGGACCAGCCCTGCGTGCCGAACAGCTCGGCCGCGGCCCGGGTGATCCGATCGTCGACCTCGGGGTCGCGCGGCCGCCCGGCCTGGGTTCCAGCTGACATGGTGGAAGACGTTAGCCGAGCAGCTTGCGATGATCCCAGCTGGCGACGCGCAACGGCTCCACGATGTAGGCGGCACGCTTGCGCGCGGCATGCGAGACGTACGCGTCCAGGGCATCCGCCGGCACGTCCGGCATCCGGGCCGCGATCAGCCGGCCGACCTCGGTGACACCCTCCAGATCGTCGATGCGGCGGACCTGGCCTGCCACCTGCACGCCGCGCAGCTCGAAGTAGTCCTCGCCCTCCTCGACCAGGCAGGTCAGCCGGGGATCACGGTCCAGGTTCCGGGCTTTCTGCGCGGCCCGGTAGGTCCAGAACGCGATCCGGCCGCCGGTGAGCCCGAAGAACATCGTGACCAGGTGCGGGGTGCCGTCCGGGTTGATCGTGGCGAGCTGCATCTTCCGCGCTGACGACAGCAGGCCGATCTGCTCGTCGTCCGTCATCGACACCGTCTCGCGCTGTTTCACCGTGTCTCCCTGCCGGAACCGCCGAAACCGAACGTTGTATCGGCCAACGGTAATGTCTGCTCGCACACGAAGCCCGGTTTCGGCGGGGTCTCGGTGAAGACCGTGCTCAGTGCGGCCTCGACCTCGTGCGGCGTCCACTCGCCGGTCGCGGCGTGGAACACCGCGCGGACCGTCGGCGGGCCGAGCAGCGCCACGACGCCGCCGTGCACGACGAACACCTCGCCGGTGATCCGGTCGCCGGCCGGTCCGGCCAGGTGCAGCACGAGCGGGGTCACGTGCCGGGGCGCCATCGGGTCCTTCCCGTCCGGTGGCGGGCCCATCAGGTCGCCGGTCATCGCGGTTCTGGCGCGGGGACAGATGGCGTTCGCGCGTACCCCATAGGGAGCGCAACCACGCGCTGTCGCGAGTGTCAGTGCGACGATGCCGCCTTTGGCGGCAGCGTAATTCGCCTGCCCGGCGGAACCCAGCAGGAAGGCCTCCGAGGCCGTGTTGATGATTCTTGCGTACGCCGGACGGCCCTCCCGCTTGCTCGTGTCCCGCCAGTGCGCGGTGGCGAGCCGGGTGGTCAGGAAGTGCCCGCGCAGGTGCACCCGGATCACGGTGTCCCACTCCTGCTCGCTCATCGCGAAGATCATCCGGTCCCGCAGCACGCCGGCGTTGTTGACCAGCACGTCGAGCCCGCCGAACGTCCCGATCGCGGTGCTGAGCAGCGCCTGCGCGGTCGACCACTCGCCGATGTCGCCGGGCGAGGCGACCGCCTCGCCGCCGTTCTTCCGGATGTTCGCCAGGGTCTCGTCCAGCGCCGGACCGGGCAGGTCGTTGAGCACGACCCGGTAACCGGCCGCCGCCAGCGCCGTGGCCTCGGCCGCGCCGAGTCCCTGCCCGGCGCCCGTCACGATCGCGACCTCGCCGCTCATCTCAGTAACCCGGTCCGCTGAGCAGTCCGCCGTCGGCGAGGAACTCGGCGCCGGTGGTGTACGACGCCTCGTCGGAAGCGAGGAACGCGACCAGGCGGGAGATCTCCACCGGCTCGGCGAAACGGGCGATCGGCAGCGCCTTGAGGAACCCGCTGCCGTCCACACCGGTCATCGTCTGCGCGGCGGCCAGGGCCATCGAGGTCATCACGCCGCCCGGGTGCACCGAGTTGACCCGGATGCCGAGCGGCCCGAGCTCCTGCGCGGCCGAGCGGGTCAGGCCGCGCACGCCGAACTTGCTGGCGCTGTACGCCGACAGGCCGGCCGCGCCGGCGATGCCCTCGATCGACGAGATGTTGACGATCGAACCGCCGCCGGCGGCCCGCATCGGCGGCACGACCTGGCGGATGCCGAGCCACGAGCCGACCAGGTTGACGTCGATGACGTGCCGGAACTCGTCCGGATCCATCTCGGCGACCGGGCCGTGCCGCAGGATCCCGGCGTTGTTCACCAGGATGTCGATCTTCTGATAGGTCTCCAGCGCGAGGGAGACGGCGGCCGCCCAGTCGTCCGCGCTGGTCACGTCGTGCCGGACGAACACGCCGCCGATCTCGTCGGCGACCCGGCGCCCCTTCTCCTCCAGCACGTCACCGATCACCACGCGGGCGCCCTCGGCCACGAAGTGCCGGGCATGCGCCTTGCCCATGCCCCGCGCCCCACCGGTGATCAGTGCGACCTTCCCGTCGAGCCGCCCCATCGCGCCTCCCGTTGTCAGAAACCAAACGCTTGCTTGGTTCCTGACGGTAGACCGGGTCGGGCGTGCGGCGCTACGGGCGCGAGGTGATGCCGTCGAAGAGGAGGCGCAGCAGGCCGTCGACGATCTGGTCGTCGGTCCAGGCGTTCTTCGACTGGGCCCAGGACGTCGGCATCCAGAGGATGTCGCGCAGCAGCCGGTATGTCAGGCGGGTGTCCAGGTCGGACCGGAACAGCCCGGCCTGCTTGCCCCGGTCCAGCTGGTCGGTCCAGGTCTGCTCGATCTCCTTCATGGCGGTCCGCAGGTACGCGAACCGCGGTTGAACGCTGAAGTACGTCCAGTCGTTCTGCAGCATCGTCAGCGCCGCCCGGTGCCGGCTGAGTGTCGCAGTGCTGGACCGGACGATCTCCTCGATCGCCGCCCGGGGGTCCTCGACCGCGGCCGCTGTGCGGTAACCCGCGAGCACGTCGTCGAGGAACGCGCTGAGCAGCTCGTCGCCGATCGACTCCTTCGAGTCGAAGTGGTGGTACAGGCTGCCGGACAGGATCCCGGCCGCGTCCGCGATCTCGCGCACCGTGGTGGCCCGGAAGCCCTTCTCGGCGAAGAGGTCGCCGGCGAGCTGGACGAGGTGGGTACGCCGCTCGGAGTTTTTCGGGGTCGTCACCAGGCCCATTATGCGTGGCACCCAAACGCTTGCTTGGTCGTACCCTCGCCGATAGCGTAGAACGCGTTCTACTTTCGAGGGGGTGGCGGGATGCGCGCGGCGGTTCTGCACACGATCGGCGACGAGAAACTCGACATCCGGGACGACGTGAGCGTCCTCGGCCCCGGCCCCGGCGAGGTGCACCTGCGGGTCCGCGCCTCCGGTGTCTGCCATTCCGATCTCTCGGCTCTGAACGGCGGCCTGCCGCAGCCGGTCCCGGCCGTGCTCGGCCACGAGGCCGCCGGTGACGTGATCGCCGTCGGCGCCGGTGTGGAGGATCTGGCGCCCGGCGACCGGATCGCGGTGAACTGGCTGCCCTCCTGCGGTGTCTGCGCGCACTGTCTGCGCGGCGAGACCTACCTGTGCATGACCCACGTGATGGCCGGTTACGTGATGCCGCGCTTCATGGCCGGCGACCTGCCGATCTTCGGGATGGCCGGCTGCGGCGCGTTTGCCGAGGAGATGGTGGTGCCCCGGGCCGGCGCTGTGAAGATCGCCGACGACGTGCCGTACGAGGTCGCGGCCCTGGTCGGCTGCGGTGTCACGACCGGCGTCGGCGCGGTGATCAACACGGCGAAGGTCCGGCCCGGTGACACCGTCGTGGTGATCGGCTGCGGTGGCGTGGGCATCGCCGCGGTGCAGGGTGCCCGGGTGGCCGGCGCGGCCGTGATCGTCGCGGTCGACACCGTGCCGGCCCGGCACGAGACCGCCCTGCGCTTCGGCGCCACCCACAGCTGCGATCCGGACTCGCTGGGCGACCTGTCCGCCGAGCTCACCGGCGGCGAGGGCTTCGATTACGCGTTCGACGTGGTGGCCGCGCCGCAGACGCTGCGCGCCGCGTGGACCGCGTGCCGTCGCGGCGGCACCATCGTGGTGGTCGGCGCCGGTCGTGCCGACCAGTTCGTCGAGTTCAGCCCGTTCGAGCTGCTCTTCGAGAGCAAGACGATCGTGCCGTCGCTCTACGGTTCGGCCGAGCCGCACCGCGACTTCGGCCGTCTGCTCGCCCTGTGGCGGGCCGGCCGGCTCGACATCGAGGGCATGATCAGCCGCCGGCTCCGGCTGGACCAGGTCGGCGACGCGCTGACCGGCCTCGGCAGCGGTGATGTGATCCGCCAAGTCATCGTGCACGGGTCCTGATGAGACTGGGCATCCAGATCGGTTATAGCGGCGAGGGCTTCGCTGACAACGTCGACGAGGTTGTCGAGTTCGAGGAGGCGGGCGCCGAGCTGGTCGTGGTCCCGGAGGCGTACAGCTTCGACGCCGTCAGCCAGCTCGGTTATCTCGCGGCCCGGACCCGGCGGATGGCGCTCGCCTCCGGGGTGATGCAGCTCTACACGCGGACGCCGACACTGACGGCGATGACCGCGGCCGGGATCGACTACGTGTCCGGCGGGCGGTTCTCGCTCGGGCTCGGCGCCTCCGGACCCCAGGTGATCGAAGGGTTCCACGGGGTGCGGTACGACGCTCCGGTCGCGCGTACCCGGGAGGTCGTCGAGATCTGCCGGCGGGTGTGGCGGCGGGAGAGGCTGGAGTTCGCGGGCGAGCACTACCGGGTGCCGCTGCCGGGGGACTATGCGAAACCGCTCAAGCTGATCAATCGTCCGGTCCGGGAACGGATCCCGGTCCTGCTGGCCGCGATGGGTCCGCGCAACGTCGCCCTGGCTGCCGAGATCGCCGAGGGGTGGCAGGCGCTGTTCTTCGACCCGCGTGCGGCCGGCCGGGTGTTCGGCGACGCTCTGGCCGACGGATTGTCCCGTCGCGGTGCTGAGCTCGGGCCGCTGGACGTGTCGGTTCCCGTACCCTTTGGGCTGTCTGAAGCGACACCCGCGCTGCTGAGCGCGCATCGCGCTCAGCTCGCGCTCTATCTCGGTGGGATGGGTGCGCGGGGGCGCAACTTCTCCAACGACCTGATCAAACGGTACGGGTACCCGGCCGAGGCCTCGCTGATCCAGGATCTGTTCCTCAGTGGCCGGCGGGTGGAGGCGGCCGCGGCCGTGCCGGACGATCTCGTGGCGGCGACGTCGCTGGTGGGGCGGCCTGACGAGGTGCGCAGGCGGCTCGACGAGCTGGCGGCCGCGGGAGTGACGACGCTGCTGGTGTCGCCACTGGCCGCAACCAGGGCCGAGCGGGTGAAAGACGTGGCGCTGCTCAGGGACATGCTCTAGAAGAAATCGCCGTCGAACATGTCCGGGCCGGGGCCTCCGCCGTGGTGGCCCATGCCCAGCAGCGAGTCGAGGAGCAGCATGCCGCCGATCGTGCCCGCGCCGGCCGCGAGAGCCGTCTTCCACCAGGGAGTGGAATACCAGCCGGCCGGCATCGGGCGGCCGTTCTGGTAGCCGCCCGGGTAGTAGTACGGCGTCGCCGAGGTGTGCTGCGGGCCGACCCGGTAACCGTTCATCTCGTGCTCGTTCGTGACCGTCCCGGCTTCGGCGGCGGCGAGCGGCGGCAGCTCCGGGCCGGGGTCCAGGCCGAGGGTGAGCCGGGCGGCCCGGACGTACGCGAGACCTTCGAGCGCGCTCTCCCTGGCCAGCCGATATTGGGTGACCGTGCGTGCCTGGGAGAGCTGGGCGCCGGCGGCCTGGTGGCGCTCGGTCGCGTCGAGCAGGGCCTGGCGGGCCACGTCACCGTCGGCCTGCAGGTTCAGCAGCTGGCCGCCGAGCCGTTCGTACCACCTGCTCGCGTCGGCGCGGGCGTCCGCGAGGAACTCGCCGCCGCGTGCCGTACGTGTGCGGCGGCCACCACCGTTGACCAGGACCATGACACCGGCGCCGAGCAGGATCAGAAGCAGCAGAATCATCATGGAATCGATGGTGGGCGCGCGATCTGGGTACCCGCCGTCGGCCGCCTGTGCGCGGCCTATGAGCCTCCGAATTTTCCGGATTGCCCGGAAAAGCCCGCTTAGGGTGGGGCGCATGAGGATGTTGAAGAATATTGCCGTCTCGCTGACCACCGGGGTGGTGGCCGTGCTGGCCTTGTCCGCTCCCGCCGTGGCCGCGCCGGCCGGGCTCGCCGATGGGCTGCTCACCGAGAAGGACCTGCCCGCGGGGAAGGGGTGGGCCGCGTTCGACGCCGAGGTGATGGGCGTCGGGCTGCTGCCCGGGCTGATCGACCCGAACTCGCTGGGCGGGGACCCATGCAAGATGCCGGACGCGCCGCCGCTGAAGAATCTGCTGGCCCCGGCCACCACGCAACCGGTGGCGCCCCGGGCCGCGGGCAAGGTGAAGCTCGAACTCGCCGCCTTCATGAAGGGTGCCGACGGCCCGATGCTGCTCCAGACGCTCGCCGGCACCGGCAAGAAGGCCGCCCACGACCTCGTCGACGGCACCCGGGACATGCTCAAGCGCTGCCCGACCACCAAGAGCGGCAACATCACGATGGAGATGTCGGCGCTCCCGAAGTTCCCGAAGGTCGGCGACGACTCGCAGGCCATCTCGGTGGTCGTCACGCTCAAGGACGGCAACTTCGAGATCGCCGTACCCGGGAAGCTGGTCGCCGTGGCGCAGGACGACGTCTATGCGACAGTGGCGCTGGTCGGTTCCGAGGAGCCGGACACCGCCGAGCTGAAGAAGCTCACGAAGCGTGCCTTGAAGAAGCTCGACAAGGCGCTCTGATTCGTCCGGGCCCGGCTCTTTACAGGCTGCCGGGCCCCGGCGGGCCAATACCGCCAAAGCAACCGTGAAAAGCACTCTTCCGGCATAACGTCCCGAACGTGAAAGGAGTCGCGCCTTTAGGTGTCGCCGTCCTGCTGGGTACGTTGTTCCTGCTGTTACCGGGTGTGGAGACAACAGTGCCGGCACGCGCCGCGCAGACCACCTGCCCCACCCCGGTGACGATCGCGAACGGTGACTTCGAGGCGCCGGTGATCGCCGCGAACTCGATGTCGCTGATCGCCGAGGGCCCGGACATGCCCGGCTGGAAGACCACCGCCCCGGACAAGGTGTTCGAGCTGTGGCGCGAGGTCCGGCAGACCTTCACCTCGGCCTCCGGCAACCAGTTCGTCGAGCTCAACGCCAACTATGTCTCCCAGCTGTACCAGGACCTGCCAACCACTCCCGGCCAGACGCTGCGCTGGGAGCTGAGGCACCGCGGCCGGCTCGGCACCGACGTGATGGCTACCAAGATCGGCCCGCCCGGCGGCACGCTGGTCCAGCAGGGCACGCTGATCTCCGACGGCGCCGCGGCGTGGGGGACCTGGTCCGGCATCTACACGGTTCCGGCCGGGCAGACCGTCTCCCGGTTCGCGTTCGACTCGATCTCGGCGGCGCAGAACAAGCCGACGTACGGCAACTTCCTCGACGGCATCTCGTTCGGCAACGCGCCCTGCCTGGTCAGCACCGCGTCGGTCTCCGCCGGGTCGGGGAACGTCGGCGACGTGCTCACCTACACCGTCAACGCCTCCAACCAGGGCGGCAACCCGGCCAAGAACGTGATCTTCGCGGACGACCTGCCGGCCGGGGTGACGTTCGTGCCCGGCTCGATCAAGACAATCACCGGCTCCAGCTCGACGACGGTCTCCGACGCGGCCGACTCCGACACGGGCGAGTACGACGCGGCCTCGCGTACCGTCCGGGTTCGTGCCGGAACGGGCTCCGGCGCGAGCTCCGGTGGTCAGATCCCGGTGGGCGAGTCACGGTCCTTCAGCTACCAGGTACGCGTGACCTCGGCGGCCGCCGCCTCGACGATCAGCAACGAGGCCGCCGTCTCCTACCTCGACGCGCTCACCAGCACGACGGTGACCTCGACCTCCAGCACCGCCGGAACGACCGTCGCGGCCGCGGCCGACCTTGCCATCACCGCCGCGGTCGTCGCACCCGGCACGATCGCCGGCTCGCCCGCCGGCACCGTGCTCACCGTGGTCAACAAGGGCCCGAACACCGCGAACACCGTGCAGGTGAGTTCGGTGATCCCGTTCGGCATCGTCGGGATCGGCGCCACCTCGCCGCAGGGCACCTGCAACGTCTCCGGTTATCTGGCGACCTGCGACATACCCTCGCTGGCCGCCGGGGCCACCGCCACCATGAACATCACCGGCACCGTCATACCCCAGGCCACGCCGGGTGCCCAGGCCACCCTGACCGCGTCGGCGACCAGCGCCACGTACGAGATCAGCCAGGCGGACAACGCCACGTCGGTGAGCTCGACGGTCGCCACGCACACCGACCTCCGGGTGGTTCAGGCGTACACACCCGCGGTGCCGGTCGCCGGCACCACGGTGACCTACACCGCGACGGTGACAAACAACGGTCCGTCAACCGCTCGCGACATCACGCTGACCGACCCGATCGCCACCGGATCCACGTTCATCAGCGCCACCCCGTCGGCCGGCACGTGCGCGCTCGCCGCGGCCACCCGCACTGTCGAGTGCACGCTGCCCACCACCGACCCGGGCGTCCCGCGCACCGTGACCATCGTGGTGCAGCTCGATTCCAACGGCACCGGCGCGGTCAACAACGCGGTCTCGGTCAGCTCGTCGACACCCGAGACCAACATCGCCGACAACAACTACTCGGTGCAGTCGGCCGGCACCGCCGAGGCCGACGTCGGTGTGCAGCTCACCATCGGCGCGACCAGCGCGAAGCCGGGCGACACCGTGCCGTTCACGCTGACCGTCACCAACAACGGCCCGTCGGCGGCGACAAACGTCTCGTTCAACACCGTCGTACCGGTCGGCTTCACCATCAACCGGCCCGCCTCGCCGTACTGCACCACCACGGCCTGCACGTTCCCGGCGCTGCCGGCCACCGCGGTGGTGCGGATCGCCGGCACCGTCACCATCGGCGCCAACGCGGCCTCCGGCTCGCAGCGGGCCAGCACCACCGTCATTTCGCCGACCACCGACCCGAGCCCGGCGAACGACACCTCGGTCGTCCTGTTCACCATCGAGCTGGAAGCCGACCTGACCGTCTCCCAGGTGATCACCAACGAGACCGACACCACCCAGCCGCTGATCGCCGGGCACGACGTCAAAGGGGTCGTCACGGTCGGCAACGACGGGCCGACCCGGGCCGAGGGTGTCGTGCTGCGCCAGGCCATCCCGGCCGGCCGGCCCATCCCGGTCGCCAGCCAGAGCGGCGGGACCTGCGCTTTCCAGGGCTCCGGCACGCCCGGCACGGTCACCGCCGACGGTGGTATCTACGTCTGCACCCGGCCGTCGCTCGCCACCTCGGCCAGCTGGCAGATCGAGTTCGCCGGGGTGCCGCTGTCGGCGTCGTACTCGGCCCCGGTGTACTCGCGTACCGCGACGGTCTCGGCGACCAACACCGACCCGGACGGCTCGGACAACAGCGTCACCACCACCCGGACCGTCGAGCGCCGCTCCAACCTGCGCGTCACCAAGTCGGTCAGCCCCGGCAGCGTGGTGCAGAGCGACCAGCTGACCTTCACGATCCGGGTGCGCAACTACGGCCCGTCCGACGCCGCCGGTGTGATGGTGCGGGAGGAGGCCGACGCCGGCCTGGTCCTGCTCACCGGCACGCCCAGCTCCGGCAGTTACGACTCGGGCGCCAGCATCTGGTCGATTCCGCAGGTCACGGCCGGTGCCGCGGCCGAGGACCTACTGCTCACCGCGAGCGCGCAGGGATCCGGTTCGCTCACCAACTCCAGCCAGATCATCGCGTCGGGCAGCACCGACCCGGACACCAGCGACAACGCCGACTCCGCGACCGTCACGGTCGCCGCGGCCGCGCCGGTGCTCAAACTCGAAGTACTGACCACGCTCGCGCCGAGCTCGGCGGTCGGTGCCGCCGCCGGCACCACGATCAGCTACCAGTACAAGATCACCAACACCGGCAACCTGACCATGAGCAGCCTGTCGGTCAGCGGCACCCGCGGCGGCATCGGCAACTGCGGCGGCGTCACCAGCCTCGTCCCGGCCGCCGACGTCACCTGCACGGCCGCCAGCACCTATCTCGTCACCTCGGCGGACATCACCGCCGGCAATCCGATCAGCGACACCGCGACCGCGAAAGCCCAAGCCCCGATCAACATCGAACCCATTGCGTACGCCCAGACGACCGCGAGTGTCCCCGTAGTAGTAGCCGTCCCGTCGCTGACCGCCGTGGTCACCGCCACCGTCAGCACGGTCAGCCGGCAGAACGCGGCGGCGGCCGGTGACCGCATCGACTACGCGTACGCGGTCACCAACAACGGCAACGTCAGCATGGACAGCATCGCGGTCACCGACACCCGGGTCACGCCGGTCAGCTGCCCGCAGACCACCCTGGCCATCGGCGCCTCGATGACCTGCACGATCGCGGCCGCCAACCGGTACACGGTCACCCCGGCCGACCTCGACACCGGCGGGGCGATCACCAGCTCGGCCACGATCACCGGTGTGCCCGCCGGCACCTCGACCGTCAAGACGTACGGGCCGTACAGCGCCTCCGTCACGGTCGCCATCCCGGCGCCGGCGCTCGCGGTCGTGGTCACCCCGGCATCGGCGGCGACCGTCGCGGTGGGTGACACCATCGGGTACACGTACGTCGTCACCAACAACGGCAACGTCACCCTCGGCAACCTCGCGGTCAGCGACTCCAAGGTCTCCGGCGTCACCTGCCCGGCCAGCGTCGCCGCCGGCGCCACCGTGCCCTGCCAGTCCGTCGCCCCGTACGTGGTCACCCAGGACGACGTCGACGCCGAGCAGCCGGTGGTCAACGACGCGATCATCGCCGGAACGAGCGTGGCACCCGGTGCCGCCGTCGCCACCGCCGAGGGCGGGTCGTCGGTCGCCGTGGTCGGATCCACGCCGCTGCTGACCCTCGCCGTCACCACCAGCGTCAGCCCCGCCGTGCACCAGAGCGGCGTCACCCTCGGCGACCTGGTCGACTCCCGGTACCGGGTGCGTAACACCGGCAACGTCACGATGGCCGGCATCACCGTCACCGACACCCTCGGCGGCACCGCCTCCTGCCCGGCCGGCACTCTCGCGGTCGGCGCGATCATGGACTGCGACGCGGCGACGTACACCGTCCGGCAGACCGACGTCGACACCGGCGGAACCCTGACCGGCGCCGCCCAGCTGCGCGGACGCTCACCCCAGCAGAGCGCGGCGAGCCTGCAGGCGACCGAGGGCATCACCGTTCCCATCGCGCCCGGCGCGCTGCGCCTCACCCTCACCGGCCAGGCGGTGGTCACTCCCGGCGATCATCGCAACGGCGTCGGGGAGGGCGACACCATCGGGTACGAGTACACGGTCTCGAATCCCGGCACCCTCACCATGCGTGACGTGATCGTCGAGGACAGCCGGTTCGCGGCGGCCAGTTGCACGCACGACACCCTGGCGCCCGGCGACGCGATGACCTGCCGTTCACTCGCGAGCTACACCGTGACCGCTGACGACGTGGCGGCCGGCGGCGAGGTCCGCAACCGGGCCACGGTCAGCGGGCGCGGCGGGGGACAGGGCCGCACGTTCGGGCCGGTCGAGGTCGGCGTGCCCATCCTGGTCAGCTGGCCCGAACTGATGGTGCACACCACAGCGGTGGTCACGCCGGCCGCGAACCAGGACGCGGCCGAGTTCGGCGACACCATCACGTACACCCACGAGGTGATCAACTCAGGCAACCAGCCGGTGACCGGGATCGCCGTGACGACCACCCGGACCGGCCCGATCCGCTGCCCGCAGACCACCCTCGCGGTACGCGCCAGCATGACCTGCGTCAGCGGGGTCTACCGGGTGACCCAGGGCGACATCGACGCGGCCACCGCCATCGTCGACGAGGTCGCGGTCGTCGGGTACTCCCCGGGGAAGAAGTCCTTCGGGCCGTTCAAGGTCAGCGTCGGGGTGGCCGATCCGCTGCCCGCGCTGCGGCTGCGGATGTGGGCGTCGATCACCGCGTCGGCGTCGGAGGCCGGGGACGTCGCTGTTCTCGCCGCCACGTCCGCCGACATCGGCGACACCGTGCGGTACCGGTACCAGGTCACCAACGCCGGCAACGTCACCGTTCGCTCGCTGACCGTCACCGACTCCCGGGCCGGGTCGGTTACCTGCGCCGACACCCGTCTTTCTGTGGGCGTGTCGACGACCTGTACGGCCGATCGGGCGTACCGGGTCACCCAGGACGACATCGACAACAGCCGGCCGGTCGCCGCCCGCGCCACCGCCGCCGGCCTGTGGTCCACCACCGATCGCGGGGTCGGCTCCAACAGCGCCGAGACGACAGTGCCGGTCGCCGCCGCCCGGCCGAAGCTGATCGCCGACCAGAAAGCCACCTGGACCGACGTCGACGGCGACGGCAAACTCGGTGTGCCCGACGACGTGGTCTCCACCGTCGCGGTGCGCAACGAAGGCAACGTCACCCTCGTCAACGTCCGCGTCACCGGCCTGCCGGCGAAGGTGACCTGCCCCGCCACCCGGCTCGCCCCGGGCGGGACGGTGACCTGCAGGTCCGACGTCTACCACCTGACCGAACGCGAAGCGGCCAGCGGGCGGCACACGTACGAGGTGCTGGTCACCGGCGACCGGACGGCAGCGGCGGCCGATCCGGTGGAGGCCACGGCGCCGTCGACGGTCGTCGTACCCTCGGAAGATCCGCAAGCGGGACCGGATCACCCACCCGGCACCGTGCCGGTGACCGGCGGCTCGGCCGCCATGTTCCTCGCCGGATTCGCGATGATTCTCACCGGCGTCGCATTGCTGCTGGTCACTCGCCGATCGCGCCCTTCATTCCGGGTTTCTTGACCTCCCCGATCCGTGCCAACGTTCGCGACCTCACAGGAGTTTCACAGGCTCTGCGGTGGGATCTGTGCCACGAGGCCGGTGCGAAACCGGCCGACCGGCATGGGGGGAACAGATGACACACCCGAGGAAGCGGAGGCCGATCGCGATCGTCGCGGTGGGCGCGCTACTGCTCACGGGCGCCGGCGTGAGCGCGGCGGAGGCAGCGACCGCGCCGCCGCCACTGTCCTTCGTGGCCGCCGCCAAGACCGTCACCGCCGAGCGGTACGCCGACGGCGACGACGTCTACGTGTACTTCGACCTCGGCCTGCACGTGATCGCGGGCAAGGACCCGTTCGAGATCCGTGCCACCCGCAAGGGGTACGACTCGCCGATCGTCGCGACCCGCACCGTCGTGAAGAACGGCAAGAAGACCCAGGCGGTGCTGCCGCTCGGGACCGTCCGTGACTTCACCGGGCTCAAGGACTTCACCACGATCACCATCACCGACAAGGCCGGGAAGGTGGTCACCAGTTACAAGACGGCGTTCTGTGCGAACTCGTACTCGTCCGGGCGTACCCGGCGGGACGCGCCGGCCACGAACCCGTACCCGACCCGGTGTGGCGGGGAGAACCCGTTCACGCTCGGTGCGGTCTGGGGTATCCAGGCCGGCTGGGACGCCGCGGTGCCGGACCAGCCGAGCGGCGCGACGCTGTCGAAGCTGAAGGCCGGCAAGTACACGGCGACGGCGACGGTGAACGCGAAGTACACCAAGCTGTTCGGGATCCCGGCGAAGCAGGCCAGCGCGAAGGTGGCGCTGAACGTGGTGGACGCGACGTTCTCGTCGCTGTCCGCGGCGGCTTCCTCGTCGGCGGCTTCGTCGGCGGTGGCTTTGTCGAAGCCGGCGCCCGCCGGTGCGCACGACCTGCACCACGGTGAAGGGGACGCGAGCCGTCAGGTCTCGTCGTACCTGCCCGAGTTCCGCGCCTCGGCGGCTCGCCCGAAGACGGTCAAGACCGTCCCGGCCGGTCCGAAGCCGGACCTGAAGTCGCTTCCGGCCTGGGGCATCTCCCTCTCTGAGGGCGTCAACGAGAAGACCGGCCAGCCGGACGGCAAGACGTACGTCAACTTCGGCGCCACCGTCTGGAACGCCGGCACCTCGCCGCTGCTCGTCGACGGCTTCCGTCGTACCGGCACCGAGGTGATGGACGCGTACCAGTACTTCTTCGACGCCAAGGGCAAGCAGGTCGGCTCGAAGGCCGCCGGAACGATGCAGTGGGACCCGCGCGAGGGCCACATGCACTGGCACTTCACCGACTTCGCCCAGTACAACCTGCTCGCCGCGGACAAGAAGCTCGTCGTGCACAGCGGCAAGGAGGCGTTCTGCCTGGCCAACACCGACGCCGTCGACTACACGATCAAGGGCGCGAAGTGGCGGCCGGACAACACCGATCTCGCCACCTCGTGCGGTGCCAACACCGTCGTCGCGGTGCGTGAGGTTCTGGACATCGGCAACGGTGACACGTACAGCCAGGACCGGCCGGGCCAGTCCTTCGACATCACCAAGCTGAAGAACGGGACCTACTACATCCAGGTCCTCGCCAACCCGTCGAAGAAGCTCGCCGAGACCAGCACCACGAACAACTCGGCGCTGCGCAAAATCGTCATCGGCGGCACCGCCAAGAAGCGCACCCTGACCGTCCCGAAGGTCAGCGGCATCGTGGGCTGACCCCTCCCGGGTTTCGTTCCCCCGCCCCGCCTCCGACATGGGGGCGGGGCGGCTCTTGTGGCGCGGCGTTGTCACAGATCTTGTGCGGTTCGGGCGTCTGATCGACCGCAAACTCACAAGTCTCGGGCGGTCGCCGCCGAGGCCGGTCGATTTCACGTGATTTGCGGTCATTGCGGGGACGCTGTGGAGCCACGATGTTGGAAGGTTCCGGCTTTGCGGAAGTCTGTAGGGGCTAGAGCACCCACAGGTTTCCAAGATCTGGCGGGCGCCTCACCGGGCGTCCACTCTCCGTCGTGGCGAAAGCGTTGTTCCGCAGGCCTCGGTGCGTCCTCTGAGCCGGGGGGTTGCCCTTGGGCGTGATTGGTATCTAACATTTCAGTTGTGGAGACGGTCGGACGGCATCTGTTGCGGGACGCGGCTTACGGGCGGCTGCTCGGTGCCATCGTTGACGGCACGCTCGCTCCCGGCGCCGCGCTGCGGCCCGACGATCTGGCCGAGCGCCTCGGTCTCTCCCGGGCCCCGATCCGCGAAGCGCTCGCCCGCCTCGCCGGTGAGGGGCTCGTCGAGACCAAGCCGCAGAGTTACACCCGGGTCACCGAGGTGGTCGCCAAGGACGTCGAGGACGCGGCGGCTGTGGTCGGGGCGATGTACGGTCTGGCCGTACTCTCGGTTGCCGCAAGAATGACCACTGACCAGGTGGAACGCATGCGGGAAGCCAACGCCCGGTTTGCCGCCGCCGTCGCCGATGGCGACGTCGAGGCGGCCTTGGCCGCCGACGACGAGGTGCACGCGATCCCGCTGCGTGCTTACGGAAATGCCGCGGCCACCGGCACCGTCGATCGATACACCCCTTTGGTACGCCGAGCCGAGCGCCTGCTTTTCACCTCAGCACAAGCCTCCCGCTCGGTGCGGCTGCACGACGAACTCATCGAAGCCCTGGCCACGCGCGACGAGGCGCGGGCCGTCGAGGTCAACTCGATCATCTGGGGCCATCTGCACCACAGCGTCACGTTCTGAGGAGTCCGCATGTCGATCGCCGATTTTCCCCGCCACTCGCTGCTGTTCGGTCCGTCGCCGGTGCATCGTCTCGACCGGCTGACCGAGCACCTCGGCGGCGCCGCCGTCTGGGCGAAGCGGGAGGACTGCAACTCCGGTATCGCGTACGGCGGCAACAAGACCCGCAAGCTGGAATATCTCGTCGCTGACGCGCTCGCGCAGGGCGCGGACACGCTCGTCTCGATCGGCGGGGTGCAGTCCAACCACACCCGGCAGGTCGCGGCCGTCGCCGCCGCCACCGGCCTCAAGTGCGTGCTGGTCCAGGAGAGCTGGGTGGACTGGCCGGACAGCGTCTACGACAAGGTCGGCAACATCCTGATCAGCCGGCTCGCCGGCGCGGACGTCCGGCTGGTGAAGGCCGGTTTCGGCATCGGCTTCAAGGAGAGCTGGGACGCCGCCATCGCCGAGGTCAAGGCCGGCGGGGGTACGCCCTACGCCATCCCGGCCGGCGCCTCGGACCACCGACTCGGCGGTCTCGGCTTCGCGAACTGGGCGTACGAACTGATCGAGCAGGAGCGTGAGCTGGACGTCTTCTTCGACACGATCATCGTGTGCTCGGTGACCGGCAGCACCCAGGCCGGCATGATCGCCGGGTTCGCGGCCGCCGGTGGACGCCCGCGCCGGGTGATCGGCATCGACGGCTCGGCCAAGCCGGTCGAGACCCGTGACCAGGTGGCACGGATCGCGCGGGCCACGGCCTCGCTGATCGGCGTCGAGCGGGACCTGACCGAGGACGAGATCATCCTGGACGAGCGGTACCACGGCGGTGTCTACGGCATCCCGGACACCGCGACGCTGGACGCGATGAAGCTGGCGGCCCGGACCGAGGGCATGGTGACCGATCCGGTTTACGAGGGCAAGTCGATGGCCGGGCTGATCGATCTGGTCGGCCGGGGCGAGATCGCCCGGGACTCGAACGTGCTGTACGCGCACCTCGGCGGACAACCGGCGCTCAACGCGTACGCAGGTCTTTTCTCCTGAAAGAGTGAGTTACTCGGACCAGAACACTTCGACGTGGGTGTGGTCCTCGGGGTCGGTGACGCAGCGGAACTCGGCGCCGGGGATCGCGAGGCCCGCCTCGGTCGGCGTGAGCGACTCGCGCACGACGGTGTCGACCTCCTCGGTGCCGTCGTACGCGTGGAGGCGGAGCTCCACCCGATAGACGTCAGCCTTGTGGGTGTCCGAGATTGATTGGACCGTGGCGATGCAGGGGCGCCCGTCGCTGATCTCGCCCTGGTCGAACTGGTCGGCGTCGATGAGGCGGCTGACCAGCCAGGTGATGCCGCTGACGACGCCGAGCAGCACGGCGACGATGCTCGCGGGGAGCATCCAGCTGAAGTGAAGCCTTCTCCTCATGCACGTTCTCCCCGGTGACGCCGCGATTCCCGGTCTTGATCGGGCGGCGGCTGGAGCGTATCCGCCTTACCTGGAGGAAACCTTCGCGTCACGCCGTCTCCGCACAGCGGGCTTCCATGTCGGCTCTACAGAGCCGGCACAGGGCATTCATAGGCTCCGCTGTTTGCATGTTCCTTAGCAATCGGCACATTGCGGAGGAAACGTGAGTTCAACATTTCAGGGTCGTCGGCTTCCCAATCCGGACGAGGAGGTGTTCGACCAGGGGCTCGGGTTCGACCTCGGCACACTGATGGGGCGGCGTAACGTCCTGCGCGCGTTCGGGGTCGGTGCGGTTGCGCTCGGGCTCGCGGCATGCAGTGATTCGTCATCCTCGACCTCGTCGGCTTCCACTTCGTCCACGGCGACCACCTCGTCGGGCGAGATCCCGGACGAGACCGCTGGGCCGTACCCGGGCGACGGGTCGAACGGTCCGGATGTTCTCGAGCAGAGCGGGATCGTTCGCAGCGACATCCGGTCCAGCTTCGGCGATGCCAGTGGCACTGCTGAAGGCGTACCCATGTCTCTTGAATTGACGATCAAAGACCTGGCGAACGGCGGGGCCGCGTTCGCCGGTGTGGCCGTCTACGTGTGGCACTGTGACCGCGCGGGTCTGTACTCGATGTACTCCGAAGGGGTCACCGAGGAGAACTATCTGCGCGGCGTCCAGATCGCCGACGACGCGGGGAAGGTGTCGTTCACCAGCATCTTCCCGGCGTGTTACACCGGGCGCTGGCCGCACATCCACTTCGAGGTGTACCCGACCGAGGCCGACATCACCGACTCGACAAAGGCCATCGCCACCTCGCAGGTCGCGCTTCCCAAGGACGTCTGCGACGTCGTCTACAAAGAGACCGGGTACGAGGCGTCGGTGACGAACCTCGCGCAGGTGACCCTGGACAACGACAACGTGTTCGGCGACGACAGCGGCGCCAGCCAGCTCGGCACCGCGACCGGCGACGTGAGCAGCGGGTACGCGGTCTCGCTGTCGGTAGGGGTGGACACCCGCACGACGCCGACCGCGGGCGCTGCCCCGGCCGGTGGCGGCGGGGAGCCCGGTGGTACGCCGCCGTCGGGTGCGCCGGGTGGTGGTGGCCCGGGTGGCACGCCGCCGTCGGGTGCGCCGGGTGGTGGCGGTCCTGGTGGTACGCCGCCGTCGGGTGCGCCGCCGGCGTGACCTTCGGTTTGTAGCTTTGGTTTCAGCTTTGGGTTTTCAGCTTTGGTTTTCGGCGCCGCGTGGAGCTTGGGCTCCGCGCGGCGCTTTTGGCATGTTCGGGGGCTGCTAGTTGGAAATTTGACTAGTAGAGTTCGGTGTCTAGTCCGGTTTGATGCTCAGGGGGGTGGTCATGGCTGCGGACGCGGAGTCCGGCTGGGTGCGCGCCACCCTGGAGATGGCGGTCCTCGCCGCGCTGACCGACGGCGATCGGCATGGGTACGCACTCGGCCAGCGCCTCGCCGAGCAGGGGCTGGGCGCGATCAAGGGCGGTGTTCTCTACCCGGTGCTCAACCGGATGGAGGCCGACGCCGTGGTCACGTCGAGCTGGCATGCCGGGCAGGGCGGCCCGGGGCGCAAGGTCTACGCGATCACCGAGTCCGGGTCGCGGCGGCTCGCGGAGCAGCGCGAGTCATGGGGACGGTTCACCGAGGCGATGCAGAGGTTCCTGGAGGAGACGCGATGAGGTCCTTCGACAGGTGGGAGCTCGAGGCACGGCAGGCGCTCGCCGATCGGGGCATCGGCTACGGCGAGGCGACCCCGCTGATCGAGGACGCCCGCGCCCACCACGACGAGAGCGGGCAGGACCCGTGGGAGTCGCTGGGTGCGCCGCTCGACTTCGCGGCCGAGGTCGCCGCCGATCAGCCGGCCGAGCAGGCGCGGCGAGACACCCAGGGCCGGACGGTCGGTGACCATCTCCGGGAGGGGTTGTTCGCGCTGGCGCTGCTCGGGGTGCCGGTGGCGGTTGTCGGCGGGCTGTCGGTGGGCGGGCTGTCCATCCCGGTCACCGTCGCCGGGCTGACCGGATCGGTTCTGGCGGGGCTGGCCGCGGTGTGCACGCAGGTGCCGGGTGCTCTGCGGGCGGCGGGGCATCCGCGAGCCGCGCCCTGGGGGTTCGCGCTTTTCGGGGTGCTGGTGGTCGCGGCGGGCGGCGCGTTCACCCAGTTGCCGAAGACTCGGGTGGGTGAGCTGCCGATTCTCGGGCTGCTCGCGGTGTCGGCCGGGGCGATGTGGCTGCTCACCCGGGAGAAACGAGCACCGCGCCGAGACCTGTCCGATGCCAGGGCGGGTGGTCCGGGGAGCGCCAGCGCGGGTGGTCCGGAGGGTGCCAGCGCGGATGGTCCGGAGGGTGCCAGGGCGGGTGGTCCGGAGGGTGCCGGGGCGGGTGATCCGGCGGATGCGGGGGCCTGGTTCGGGCGGCTTCGGGATGTGTTGGTGGGGCGGTTCGACGTGGCGCCGGCGCGGGCGGCCGAGATGGTGGCGGAGGCTCGTTCGCATGTGGCGGTGGCCGGGTCGCATCCGCGGGATGAGTTCCCGTCGCTGGCCGGTTATGCCCGTGACCTGGCCGAGGCCGAGCCCGCCAAGCAGGGTCCGTGGTGGCGTGGCGACACCGCGGAGATGGTGATGGGCCTGCTGATCACGGTCTGGGTGGTGATCGCCGTTGTCGACGCGGTGGTGGACGAGCAGTGGTGGCTGGTCGCGGCCGGCGTCGCCTACCTGCTGGCGTCCGGCCGGTCGACCTGGCGGCGGATCAGGGAGTGGGCGGCGCGTTCCAGGCCGGCGTGAGCGCCTGATGCCGCTGGCTCATCGAGGAAAGTCGTTCGCGTTCGGAGGGCGGGGTCGTGATGATGCGGTGATGACCAATGTGCCTGAGGGCTTTACCTACCGGGTTCGGAAGAACGGCGACGTCGAGGTGCTGCATCATGGGCGGCCGGCGTCGGTGCTCCGGGGTGCCGCCGCGCAGCGGTTTCTCGTCGACGTGGAGATCGAGGACCCGCAGGAGTTGATGGCGCGGCTGACCGGGAACTACAAGCATGGCAACGAGCGGATGGCCCGCAACCATCCGCGCAATCGCCAACGCTGAGGGCCAGCCGCCGGACCCGCGGGGGGTTCGGTTGTCAGAGGACCTTCGTGCCGTACATCTCGCCCAGGGGATCGGCGATCAGCTCGATGCGGGCGCCGTCCGGGTCCTGGAAATAGACGGAGACGCCGCTGTGGACGGTGTGTTCCACGCCTGCCTCGGCCAGCCGGGTGACCAGCTCGTCCCAGCGGGCTGGATCCACCGAGATGGCCATGTGGTGCAGGCCGCCGAGGACTTCGGCGTACGGGCCCAGGTCCAGGCCGGGCAGGTCGAAGAACGCCAGGAGGTTGCCGTTGCCGATGTCGAAGAAGAAGTGTGAGGAGCCGGGGTAATCGCGGTTCTCGATCAGCTCGGTCAAGGGGAACCCGAGCAGGCCCTGGTAGAAGCGGACGGTCGTCTCCACGTCGCTGCTGATCAGGGCGGTGTGGTGCAGGCCGCGGGCGGTGGAGGCCGGGCGGTCCGCGGCGGGGCGCAGGTGGGTTTCGCGGATGCGGTGGCGGTCGGCTTCGAACTTGGCGGGGTCGGCGGTGCTCATGACCTCCGAGCATAGGGCCGCCGGGTGGCCCCTGGCCGACGTGACGACCTCCGAGTGATCCCTGGCCGGCGTGACGACCGCCGAGTGATCCCCGCCGGCGTGACGACCGCCACGGTGAGGCCGGCGCCACTTCTCTGTTTAAGAGGGGTGGCGTTGGTGCACAGTGATGTGCAACTTACCGGAGGGCGGCGGTCATGGTCGTAGTCGTGGTGTTCGCAGCGGCGTTGGTGCTCGGGGTCGGCTCGGCGCGAGCGATGTGGCCGGACGAGCTCGACAACTGAGCAACCGCCGGCCCGTTCTCGTCGCGCGGAATCAACCCGCTTTCGGAAGATAGACAGATCTCGTTCAACATCGTTACGGCGCGGTAAAATGAGGCACGTGGGAGCGCTCCCAGAACGCGCTCTCAAGCCGACCGCAGGAGGACCTGTTGCGTTACGGGCACTTCGATGACGACCAGCGCGAGTACGTGATCGACCGGCCGGACACGCCGCTGCCGTGGATCAACTACCTCGGCACGGACGCCTACTTCGGGATCATCTCCAACACCGCCGGCGGGTACTCGTTCTATCGCGACGCCAAACTGCGGCGGCTCACCCGCTACCGGTACAACAACGCACCCCTCGACGTCGGCGGACGCTACGTCTACGTCCGCGACGACGAGACCGGCGACTATTGGTCACCCTCCTGGCAACCCACCCCGGAAAAAGAGCTGACCGGGTACGAATGCCGGCACGGCCTGTCCTACACCAGGATCGCTTCGACCCGGGGCGGCATCGCGGCCGAGACGCTGTACTTCGCGCCGCTGGGGGAGACCCTCGAAGTCTGGCGGGTGCGGGTGACCAACACCCGGGACACCCCGGCCGAGCTGTCGCTGTTCTCCTCGGTCGAGTTCTGCCTGTGGGACGCGCAGGACGACGCCACGAACTACCAGCGCAACTACTCGATCGGCCAGGTCGAGGTCGAGGACGGCGTGATCTACCACAAGACCGAGTACCGGGAGCGGCGCGACCACTTCGCGTACTTCGCCTGTTCGGAGCCGTTGGCCGGGTTCGACACGTCGCGGGACGCGTTCCTCGGCGCCTACCGGGGGTACGACCGGCCGGCTGCCGTGGAGAACGGCGCGGCAAGCGACTCGATCGCGCACGGCTGGCAGCCGATCGGCAGCCACCACGTCAAGCTGGCGCTCGCGCCCGGCGAGACCCGTGAGGTCGAGTTCGTGCTGGGGTACGCGGAGAACCCGCGCGACGACAAGTTCGACCCGCCGGGATCGCAGACGCTGAACAAGTCCCGGGTCAAGCCGGTGATCGAGCGATGGCTGCGGCCGGAGACGGTCGAGCAGGGCCTGGCGGATCTCCGAACCTACTGGGACGGACTGCTCGGGCAGTTCCAGGTCAGGACCCCGGACGGGGACACCGACCGGATGGTGAACATCTGGAACGCGTACCAATGTCTGGTCACCTTCAACATGAGCCGGTCGGCCTCGGGATACGAGTCGGGGATCGGCCGAGGCATGGGGTTCCGCGACTCCAACCAGGACCTGCTCGGGTTCGTGCACATGGTTCCGGGGCGGGCCCGGCAGCGGATCCTGGACATCGCGGCCACCCAGAAGGAGACCGGCGGCGCGTACCACCAGTACCAGCCGCTGACGAAGCGCGGGAACAACGACATCGGCGAGGGTTTCAACGACGACCCGCTGTGGCTGATCCTGGGCGTGGCCGCGTACATCAAGGAGACCGGTGACACCGGGCTGCTGGACGAGGCGGTGCCGTTCGACAACGCGGCCGGCAGCGAGGAACCGCTGTACGAGCACCTGCGCCGGTCCCTGCGGTACACCCTGGAACGGCTGGGCCCGCACGGGCTGCCGCTGATCGGCCGGGCCGACTGGAACGACTGCCTGAACCTGAACTGCTTCTCCGACACCCCGGGCGAGCCGTTCCAGACCACCGAGAACGCCCACGGCGGGGTCGCCGAGTCGGTGTTCATCGCCGGACTGTTCGTGCTGGCCGCCAAGGAGCTGGCCGGCATCGCCGCGCTGCGGGAACTGGACGGCGAGGAGGTCTATTACCGGGCCGCCGCCGAGAAGATGGCCGGCACGGTCGCCGAGCACGGCTGGGACGGCGCCTGGTTCCGGCGGGCGTACGACTTCCACGGCACCGTGATCGGGTCAGGCGAGAACGACGAGGGGCAGATCTTCATCGAGCCGCAGGGCATCTGCGTGCTCGGCGGGGTCGGCCTGGACGACGGCCTCGCGGTGAAAGCCCTGGACAGCGTGGCGGAACGGCTCGCCACCCCGCACGGCATCGTGCTCCAGCAGCCGGCGTACTCGGGGTACCGCATCGAGCTCGGTGAGATCTCGTCGTACCCGCCCGGGTACAAGGAGAACGCCGGGATCTTCTGCCACACCAACCCGTGGATCATGATCGCCGAGGCGATGACCGGCAACGGCGACCGCGCGTTCGACTACTACCAGCGGCTCAACCCGTCGGCGCGGGAGACGATCAGCGAGGTGCACCGCTGCGAGCCGTACGTGTACGCCCAGATGATCGCCGGCAAGGACGCCCCGACACACGGCGAGGCGAAGAACTCCTGGCTCTCCGGCACCGCCGCCTGGAACTTCGTGGCGATCACGCAGTGGATCCTCGGCATCCGCCCCGATTTCACCGGCCTGCGGGTCGACCCGGTCCTGCCCGGCGGCTGGACGGGATTCGAGGCGACCCGCAGGTTCCGCGGTTCCACGTACCAGATCGAGGTGGAAGGCGGAAGCCGCATCACCCACCTGGAGATCGACGGCGCCCGCGTCGAGGGAAACCTGATTCCCCTGGCGGAGCCGGGCGCCGTCGTCCACGTGAAGGCGAAAGCAACTCAGGCCTGATTGCGGGCCGCGCGCACCCCTGCCTCCACCCGGTCGCCGAGGTGCTTGTCGACGTTGTGCCAGTACTCGAAGGCGCGCAGCAGCACCGGCTCGCTGACGCCTTCGAGTAGGTGGCCGACGATGTTGGCGACGAGGCGGTCACGGGCCGGGCCGTCGAGGACCTCACGGACCAGCGTCCCGGCCTGGCCCCAGTCGTCGTCCTCGGCGTGCCGGCTGTACGCGGACCGGACCATGTCACCGTCCGAGTGCCAGGTGCCACCGTCGTCGGTCAGTCCCGGCTGGGCCTGCGGGCCGCCGTAGGAGTTCGGCGCGTACACCGGGTCGGTGGCGTTCTGGACGCGCATCGCGCCGTCCTTGGAGTAACTGTGCGTCTCCACCTTGGGCGCGTTGACCGGGATCTGCTTGTAGTTGACGCCGAGCCGGGCCCGGTGCGCGTCGGCGTAGCTGAAACCGCGCGCGAGCAGCATCTTGTCCGGGGAGAGGCCGGTGCCGGGCACCGTGTTGTTCGGCTCGAACGCGACCTGTTCCATCTCGGTGTGATAGTCGGTCACGTTGCGGTTCAGGGTGAGCCGGCCGACCTCGCGCAGCGGGTAATCGCCGTGCGGCCAGACCTTGGTCAGGTCGAACGGGTTGAACCGGTACGCCTTGGCCTCTTCGAATCCCATCACCTGCACGTGCAGGGTCCAGCTCGGGAACTGACCGGTTTTGATCGCGGTGAACAGGTCGCGCTGGTGGTAGTCGCCGTCCGAGCCGGCCAGCTGGTCCGCGTCGGCCTGGGTGAGGGACTCGATGCCCTGGTCGGACTTGAAGTGGTACTTCACCCAGAACTTCTCGCCGGCCGCGTTGATCCACATGTAGGTGTGGCTGCCGTACCCGTTCATGTGCCGCCAGTCGCGCGGGATGCCCCGGTCGCCCATCAGATAGGTGACCTGGTGCGCCGACTCCGGCGACAGGGTCCAGAAGTCCCACTGCATGTCGTGGTCGCGCAGGTTGCTGTCGGCGCGGCGCTTCTGCGAGCGGATGAAGTGCTGAAACTTCATCGGGTCGCGGATGAAGAAGATCGGGGTGTTGTTGCCGACGATGTCCAGGTTGCCGTCGGGCGTGTAGAACTTCACGGCGAAGCCGCGCGGGTCGCGCCAGGTGTCCGGGCTGCCACGCTCGCCGGCGACGGTCGAGAACCGTACGATCGTCTCGGTTTCCGTACCCGGCTGGAAGAGTTTCGCGCGGGTGAGGTCGCTCAGATCCTGAGTGACACGGAAGGTGCCGAAGGCGCCGCCGCCTTTCGCGTGCGGCTGGCGTTCCGGGATGCGTTCCCGGTTGAAATTCGCCATCTGCTCGATCAGGTAGTGGTCCTGGAGCAGAAGCGGGCCGTCCGAGCCGACCGAAAGTGAATGCTCGTCCGAGGCGACCGGGATACCGGCGTCAGTGGTGGTGTGCGGACGTTCGGGAGTGCTCACGGTGAACTCCTTTCCATCAGCAACCCACGTTGCCCCCTTTTCTGGAACGAGTCAAATTAAGCGGAGGAGGGCACGGGGACGTCGTCGGCCAGCAGCCAGGCGTTGGCGAGGTCGCGCCAGAGACCGTCCGGGATCGGCAGCCGTGCCATCGCCGCCGCGTCGGCCGCCTCCTCCGCCGACCGCATCCCGACCAGCACCGATGTGACCGCCGGATGGGCGAGGGGGAACTGGATCGCGGCCGCCCGCAGCGGCACGCCGTGCCGCTCGCAGAGCCGGGCCATCGCCTGCGCGCGGGCCGCGACCTCGGGCGCGGCCGGCCGATATTCGTAGATCTTGGTGTTCCAGGGGTCGGCCAGGACACCGGAGTTGAAGACGCCGCCGACGATCACCGAGACGCCGCGGCGTTCACACTCGGGCAGCAGGTCGGCCAGGCCGGATTGGTCGAGCAGCGAATACCGGCCGGCGAGCAGCACGCAGTCGAGAAGGCCGGTGCGAACGAATTCGGTCAGCATCCGGGATTGGTTCATCCCAGCGGAAACCGCCCCGATCACGCCGTCCTTGCGCAGGCCGGCGAGCACCGGCAGAGCACCTGCCAGCGCCTCGTCAAAATGGGAATCCGGGTCGTGCAGGTGAAGCACGTCGATCCGGTCCAGGCCGAGACGATTCAGGCTTTCTTCGAACGCGTTCCGGGTGCCCTCGGCGGTGAAATCGAAGACCGGGGTGCAACCGGTGGGTTCGGCCCAGATATCCGGTCCGGGCGGGCCGGCCCGGGGCACCAAACGGCGGCCGACTTTCGTCGAGAGCGTGAAATCGGAGCGTTTCCGCAGCGCCGCTCCGGCCCTGCGTTCCGACAATCCGGCGCCGTACAGCGGGGCGGTATCGAAGAAGCGCACCCCCGATCGCCAGGCCGTATCGATCGCCTCCACCGCGGCCTCGTCACCGACCGGGGTGAACAGACCCCCGATCGGAGCCAGACCCATGCCGAGCCGGGTGACCATGACGCCGGAGGCGCCGAGTTCCACATTCTCGAACGGATCCACTCCAGTTGTTTAACGGTGATCGATGTCCGGGTCAACCGCTGGCGGGACTCAGCGTGCTTATTCCGTCGCATTCGGTCGATGAATCGCCCCCGGTATGGGCGCCCCGCACCGGCCGAAGATCCGCTGCACCGGTGACCGGCGTGATAGGCAGTGAGGATGAAACCGCGCCGCTATCCGGTTCCGGCCCCTGTCACCGAGGGGGATCTGACGATCTGGCGTGACGCCGTCGTCGGCGAGGTGAGTGGATTCCGGCCGCTCACGCTGGACGTTTTCCGGCCGGCGGGTGAGGAGAAACGCCCCCTGATCGTCTGGATTCACGGCGGCGCGTGGCGCAAGGGCAGCAACAAAGGCGAGGCGGTCGCCCAGGTGCCCGACCATCTGGTGAAAGCCGGATACGCGGTGGCCCGGGTGACGTACCGGCTCAGTGGCGAGGCGCAGTTCCCCGCCCAGCTGCACGATGTGAAAGCGGCCGTCCGCTGGCTGCGCCAGAACGCGACCGAGCTGGGTGTCGACCCGGCCCGGTTCGGCGTGTGGGGCGAGTCGGCCGGCGGGCATCTCGCCACCCTGGTGGCGCTGACCGGCAAGGACCCGGAGCTGGCCGGCGACGTCGGTGTCACCGGATCGTCCGACTCGGTGGCCGTCGCCGTGGTCTGGTACGGCCCGTCGAACCTGCTCAGCATGGCCTCGCAGAACCACCCGGACGGCCTGCAGGACCACGACGACCCGGAGTCGCCGGAGAGCCGCCTGATCGGCGGGCCGGTCCAGGAGCTGCCCAAAGAGGCGGCGGCGGCCAGCCCGGTCACCTACGTGACCGAGACGGCGCCGCCGATCCTGCTGGTGCACGGCGACGAGGACCGCATCGTGCCGGTGGGGCAGAGCATCGAGTTGCAGCAGCGGCTCGCCGAGGCGGGCACGAGCGTCGAGCTGCGGATCGTGGCGGGTGCCGATCACTGCCTGATCGGCACCGACCCCGGTCCTGAGGTGAGCGCGTCGATCGCCCACCTGAATTCCGTGCTGAAAAAGAAGTGAACCTCAAGAAGTCATAGACGAGGCAGGACCTTCGCGCCGAAGGTCTCCACGAACGGCCCGAGATCCTGACCCACGTGGTGCAGGTAGATGCGGTCGAAGCCGAGCGCCGCGTAACCCTTGAGCCAGTCGACGTGCTTCTCCAGGTCGGCGGAGATGTTGACCGACTCGCGCACCTGGTCGACCGTCACGTTCGCGGAGATCAGGTCGAACTCCTCGGCGGTCGCGGTGTCCCAGCAGACCGGCGGCTTGAAGATGTTGCTGCGCCACTGGTGGTGGGCGATCTCCTCGGCCTCGGTCTCGGTCGGCGCCCAGCTCAGGTGGACCTGAAGGGCGATCGGGCCACGGCCGCCGGCATCCCGGTACGCCGAGATCATCTCGCGCAGGTGGTCCTCCGGCGCGTTCACGGTGACCAGGCCGTCGGCCCACTCGGCGCACCAGCGCGCGGTCTTCACACTGATCGCCGCGCCGATCAGCGGCGGGGTCGCCTCCGGCCGGGTCCAGAGCCGGGCCCGGTCGACGGTGATCAGGCCGTCGCGGGACACCTCCTCGCCGGCGAGCAGGTCACGGATCACGTCGACGCTCTCGCGCAGCCGGGCGTTGCGGACATCCTTGCGCGGCCACTCCCCGCCGACCACGTGCTCGTTGCTGAACTCACCGGAGCCGAGCGCGGTCCAGAACCGCCCCGGGTACATCGAGCCGAGCGTGCCGATCGCCTGCGCGATGATCGCCGGGTGGTACCGGTGTCCCGGCGCGTTGACCACGCCGAACGACAGGTTTGTCGCCTGCAGCGCGGCGCCCAGCCAGGACCATGCGAAACCCGACTGGCCCTGGCGGGCGCTCCACGGCGAGAAATGGTCGGAACACATCGCCGCTTGGAAGCCGGCGCGTTCGGCGGCGATCACCGCTTGAAGGAGGTCGCCGGGTGGGATCTGCTCGTGCGAGGCGTGGATTCCGTACTCCGTCATGGCCCTCTGGTACCCACGCCGTGTGCCTTCACTAACCCGGTGCCATCACCAGGATCCCGAGACACATTTCGTCACTCGTGCCCTCACCCCACACCACATAGCGCGACGGCAGCGTCTTGAGCTGCGGCAGCTGCTTGCGCAGCAGCGCGTCATGCGTACAGGTAACCCGGACGATGTCACCCTGAGCGACTTTCACCGGCTTCTTCAGGGGTACGAGTGACTGGTTGTCGAAGTCGTAGGAAGGTACATCGAGAACCGTTGTCGCTTTCGGGGTACCCGGGTTCAGCTCGACCTTGATCGACCGGCCGAGCAGGTGCATGTGCCCCGCCGCCATGTAGATCGTGCCGGCCTCGCCGACCGGCTGGTCGCAGTGCTGGGTGTTGCCCGCCTTCGGGGCTTTCCCGGCGTTGCACCACTGGTTGAGCTGCTCGACGGTCTCGGCCGACTCGGCGCCGAACCGTTTCGCCACGTCGGCGATCGCGGTCTCCCGGTCGCACAGCGGCCCGCTGCCGCCGGGCTCGCAGGGCAACTCGATCGGCGCCTGCGCCAGCGCGGTCTCCAGCGGCTTGAGGCCGGAGTCGCCGGCCGCGAGCCGCATCTTCATGCCGGACTGGTCGGCGCCGCTGGTGTTGAGCAGGTTGTAGTGCACCTGCATGATCAGTTTGCTGCCCGGCGGCATGACGAAGCCGAACCCGTCCGGCATCAGGGTCTCGCCGGCGCCCGGGGCCCAGTGCGCCACCCACGCGGTCTGCCCCTGCACCCCGGAGTCGCCGAAGCAGGTCCAGCCCTCGCCGGTGCTTTCCTGATCCACTTTCGCGGCCTCGGTGGCCTGCTCCGGGTCGACCCGGTAGAAGATCGCGTGGTGCACGATCGCCTCGTTCTGCGGCAGGAACTGGCTGCCGGTCAGGTAGGCGGGCTCGGTCAGTTGCGGATCGACCAGGAAGCACCGGTACTCGTCGGTGCCGCCGTTCGGCGCGGCCGGCGTGTACGGCTGATCCAGCCCGACGTCGACGAACCGCTCGCCGTCGCGCAGCGGTGAGGGCGGCGGCGCGGAGCCGCCGGTATGACCGGCATGGCTGCTCTGCGCGGGTGCGGCGGGCTGCTCTGCTTCCGGGCCGGCCGCGCAGGCCGCCGTTCCCAGGAGCAGCGCGGTCACGGCCAGGGCAAAGGTGGATCTCATACGGGCCTCCCCGGGGCCAGGTTACGAGACCACCTCATCCTGCCGAACTGGGCATGATCGATGTATCCGTGACAACCCGGAAATAGCGTCCCCTAGGGGGCGGGCCCGTAAAGGTTCCTTTGAATTTGTTCGCTTTGCGTTTGGGAGCGCGACCAGTAGGGTCGTGAATCGCGCATTCTCGACCATTACCGAAGCGCAATTTAAGTCGCCCGTAATCAAAACTTAAAACTTACGAGGAAAAGACATGCGAACGTACGGTCGCGGCCGTCGGCTGATCGCGGGGGCGATCGCCGCCCTGGCGCTGGGTGCGTGCTCACCGGGCACTCCGCAGGCGGAGGGCGTAGCGGTGAATTCGACGCTCGACCCGGCCTCACCTGCGACAACAGGAGTTATCGCCGCTCCGGGGGCGACGGGATCGGCAAGCGCCGGGGCGTCCGCCTCCGCGTCGGCTTCCCTGTCCGCTTCCGCTTCGGCCAGCGCTTCGGGAACGGCCTCGGCGGCGACCGCGGCGGGTGGCTGCGGCCGCGCCGTCGCGGCTGCTCCGAAAGCCAGAATCACCGACGTGAAACTGCCGAATTCCGTCATCGGATACGGCTCCGAAGGTGACACCGAAAAGCTTCCGCTCGCCATTGCGGCCCGCCCCGACGGCACCTCCTGGCTGGCCTGGATGGGCACGAACGGCAAGGTCAACCTCGGCAAGCTGGGCTGCGACGACAAGCTGACCGGCACGCCCACCAGCTTCACCGGCATCGATCTGCAGGACGTCGCCGCCGACGCCACCGGCGGCGTGCTGCTGCTGACCCGCAAGGGCTCCTGCGGCGACGGGCCGCTCTGCGGCGGCGAGTCCAGCCCGTGCAACACCATGCACATGGTCCGGTTCGACAACAACGGCAAGCTGGTCTGGGAACGTCAGGTCACCAACCTGACCGGCGGCAAGCAGGGGTACGACGACGGCGCCCGGTTCATCTGGTGGTACCAGCACCACGGCCGGCTCGCGACCGACGGCAAGAACTGGGCGGCGTACTTCGGCGTCGCCATCACCGTGAAGAACGGCAGCTGCGTCGACGTGCACGAGGGCGACCGGATGCAGGTCGTCAGCGCGAGCGGCAAGCTCGTCGGCGGGCACGCCGACGCGTTCGAGGTGGGCTGCAGCCACGCCTGGACGTCACGGATCGTCTGGGACCCCAAGACGAAGAAGTTCGTGACGGTCTGCGCCACCGACAACGAGTGCCGGG
Organism: Actinoplanes lutulentus; assembly: GCF_003259845.1. Lineage (GTDB taxonomy): Bacteria > Actinomycetota > Actinomycetes > Mycobacteriales > Micromonosporaceae > Actinoplanes > Actinoplanes lutulentus. The sequence continues at coordinate 499,287 of NZ_QLMJ01000001.1, read as the reverse complement.
TCGCCCAGCCCGACCCCTATCGCACGGTCGCGGCCGGTACCTGTGACGGCAGCCTGTTCAACGGTGACGTCGTGCTCGCCAAGAGCAAGGGTTACTGGGCGGCGTGGAGCCAGGGCGGCTCGGTGCGGCTGGAGAAGTTCACCACCGGCAAGTCGACCAGCACGATCAAGACCGGCGCTTCGGCCGCGCATCCGCACCTGGTCGGTTACGGCAGCGGCCGGATGCTGCTGGCCTGGCAGTCCGGGTCGTCAATGGCCGTTCAGGCGTACGACTCGGGCACCGGCTCGACCGTCGGGGCGAAGCTGACGGTCAAGGTGAAGGACCACGCCTACCAGGCGTTCAAGGCGTACTCCGACGGCAGTGTGGCCTATCCGGCCGCCGGCAGCACCAGCACGTCGGTGAAGGTCGCGCGAGTGCTGCCGATCAACTGACCGTGTGTCGATTTAGGGTGCGATCCGCACCCTAAATCGACACGCTGGGGGTGATCGGTGTCCAGGCGACGTATTTGCCGCTGCGGTTGTCGCCGGATGACCGCCCCCGCAGCCGCCGGTTGATCCACGGCAGTACGTGCTCCCGGTAATAGCGCAGCTCGGCCGCCAGACTCTTCGTCCCGGCCGGGTCCGGCGCCACCACGTACGCCTCGGTCGGGTAGCCCAGCGCGTTGAGCACCACGCTCGCGACCCGGCGGTGGCCGTTCGTGTTCAGATGCAGCCGGTCTCCCGACCAGTACTGCGGCTTCTGGATCTCCTTGTCGTGGAACATGTCCACGAACGTCAGGTCGTACTTGCTGACAAACGCTGCGACGGCGTCGGTCAGTGCCTCACCCTTCGGCCTCATCCGGCCGCCCATCGGCAGGTGCCCGGACGGGTCGGCGCCGCTGAGCAGCAGCACCCGCACGCCGGCGTCGAGGCACCGGCGCACCGCCTGCTCGGTCATGCCGACCAGGCGGGCCATGTCGTTGCCCGGCCGCATCATGTCGTTGCCACCGCCGTTGAGCGACAGCAACGTCGGCGGCGGTGACAGGGACAGAGCGGCGTCCAGCTGCTCGGTGACGATCGGCTCCAGAAGCCGGCCACGGATCGCCAGGTTCGCGTACTCGATGGGTTTTCCCTCGCCGGAAGCGATGCCGGCGGCGACCAAATCCGCCCAGCCCCGCTCGCTGCCGTCAGGCAGCGTGTCGCCCAGACCCTCGGTGAAGCTGTCACCGATGGCGACGTACCTCGTCATTACCCACTCCCACCGTTGTTGATCAGCTCTGACGCTACCCGGCGGGGGACCCGGAGTGATCCTTCAGGATGTGTCCTGGCAAGCTTTGCGGCCGTGGAAGCTCTCCGGTTGGTTCTCCTCTTCATTCACCTCGTCGGATTCGCGCTGCTGCTCGGCGGCGGTGTCTCGACGCTGCTCTCCGGCAAGATCCGGATCAGCAGGACGGTGCTCTGGGGCTCGATCATCCAGCTGGTCAGCGGCCTCGGGCTGGCCGCGCCGCTGCGGGGTGGCGGCGACAACGAGCCGGACCCGGTCAAGCTGGGCGTGAAGTTGCTCGTCGCCGTTCTCATCTTCATCATGGTCTTCATCCCGCGGAAGCGGGACGAGGTCAACAGGGGCCACTTCATCGGCATCATCACGCTCACCGTGGTGAATGCGGCGGTAGCGGTCTTCTGGCGCTGAGCGCATACGGGGAAGGCAACACTGGCCGGCGGCGCGTACGCTCGATCGCGCAGCCGGCGACCTCGCGTGATCAAGCCCACGGCGCAGCCACAGGGCGGTTGCGTAGGATTTCGGGCCGCACGACCGCAACTGACAGGAGCCAGGGAGCACCATGCCGCTCACTCCAGCTGACATTCACAATGTCGCCTTCAAGAAACCCCCGATCGGCAAGCGGGGCTACGACGAGGAGGAGGTCGACGCCTTCCTGGACGAGGTCGAGCAGGAGCTGATCCGTCTCATCGACGAGAACGGCGCTCTGCGTGACCAGGCTCAGCGTGGCGGCGGCGCGCAGGCGAGCGCGGCATCGACGATGGTGCTCAACAACGAGTTCGCCGAGCTCGCCTCCCAGCTGGAGCGCCTGCAGGAGGCGCGAGCCCGCGCCGAGCAGAACGCGCGCAACATGCAGTCCCAGCTGGAGCGCGCCCGCTCCGAGGCGTCCAGCCAGAGCCAGGCCCTGGTGCCGGTCGACGACGACCGCAACTCGCGGGTGCTGATGATGGCGCAGCGCACCGCCGACGAGCACATGCGTGACGCCCAGCGCGAGTCCGACTCGGTGCTCACCGGCGCACAGAACAAGGCCGAGCAGCTGATGAGCGACGCCCAGCTCAAGGCCAGCACGATAGAGAGCGACGCGCGGCGCAACCACGCCGAGGCGATGGACAGCATCGTGGAGAAACGTGCCGCCCTGCTCGACGAGATCGACCGGCTGGGCCAGCTCGCGCAGAGTTACCAGGGCGCGCTGACCAACCACGTCCAGCAGCAGCTGATGGACCTGACCAGCGCCCCCGACGGCGCGGTCTGACGGTAATGCTTTGCCCGGGGCTCTCCAAGCCCCGGGCAAGACCTTTTTAAGGCCGCATTTCGTACGCGCCGACAAGCGACAAGACCTGGTCCCAGATCCGGCCGGTGCGCTCCGCGTCGACAACCGGGCGCAGCACCTGTGACAACGCCCACTGCGCCTGAGCGTCGGTCGTCGCCGCCTTGCCGTGCAGCTCGGTGGCGTACGCCGAGAAGTCCTGGACCAGGATGCCGAAGATCTCGTCGAGGATGTCGGTCCCGGTCTCTGCTTTGCCGGCGTTCTCCAGGATCAGCTGGCCGTAGACGACAAGCGCGAACAGCTGGCCGACAGCGAGCAGGAAGTCCAGGTCGCCCTGCTGCGCCTCGTCCGGCGCGTGCTTGAGCAGCAGCTCGCACAGACCGTCAGCCTGCCTGCGGAATCGGGCCACGTTCGGAATGCCCGCGTGCGCGTCGTACACCGTGCGCCAGTCGTGGAACTGGATCTGCCCGAGACCCCGCGCCGGACCCTGACGGAACAGGAACTCGTCGTCGGCGTCGTCGTGCCGGGCCGGCACCGGTGCGTACTCGGCCGGCTTGAACAGGTAGTTCGGCATGAACTTCAGGATCAGGGCCAGGTTCACGTGGACCGTACCCTCAAGCTTGGGAAGTCCCCGGATGTCCTTGGCGGCCTTGTCGAAGTAGGTGTCCGCCTCGAAGCCCTTCGCCGCGATCACGTCCCAGAGCAGGTCGATGACCTTCTCGCCCTCGGTGGTGACCTTCATCTTGGTCATCGGGTTGAAGAGCAGATAACGGCGGTCGTCCGGCCCGGCCGAGCGGAAATAGTCCACCGCCCGATCGGCGAAGAGCTTCATGGCCACCAGCCTGGTGTACGCGTCGGTCAGCTCCCGTCGCACGTGCGGGAACGCGGTCACCGGCTTGCCGTACAGCATCCGGCGGTGCGCGTGGGTGACCGCCTCGTACATCGCGTGCTCGCTGATGCCGATCGCTGCCGTGCACAGGTTGAACTTGCCGACGTTTACCGTGTTCAGCGCGGCGTCGAACGCGGCCTTGCCGGTGTGCAGCACGTCCTGCTCCCGCACCGGGTAGTCGTCCAGCCGGAACTCGCTGACGAACATCTGCGAGTTCACCACGTTCTTCACGAGGTGGTAGCTCGGGTGGCGGCTGTCGGCGGCGAAGAACACGTACCCCTCGGGGCCCTCGATATCGGCCCGGCGGCCGAAGACGCTGACCAGGCCCGCGACGTTGCCGTTGCCGATGTAGTACTTGCTGCCGGAGGCGGTGAAGCCCTCGTCAGTCGGCGTCAGGACCATGTCGGTGGCGTAGATGTCGGCGCCGTGGCTGCGCTCGGAGAGGCCGAACGCCATCACGTGGCCGTCCCGGAGCAGCTGCGCGGCGTGCTCGCGGGCCTGCGCGTTGGCGCTCTGCCAGACCGGGCCGAGGCCGAGGACGGTGACCTGCCAGGTGTACCAGTAGTTGAGGCCGTAGAAGCCGAGGATCTCGCTGAGCGCCACGTTGCGGGCGGTGTCCCAGCGGGTGCCCTCCCCGTCGGCGGCCGGCGTCAGGAACTCGGCGAACAGGCCCTCTTTGCCGGCGAACTCCAGGAAGTCCGCGTACCACTCGCGATCGATGTACGTGTCCAGCAGCGCCTTCTTACCGCGCTCCTCGAAGAAGTCGATCGTGGCGCGCAGCAGGCGCCGGGTCTCCGGGTCGAAATGCGCCGGGTCATAGGTGTGCGGGTTGAACAACACTGTTCTGTACTTTCCTCTCAGATTTTTCGCAGCGTCTCGAGGACGTCGTCGAGCCAGTCGAGCAGCATCCGCTCGTAGGCGATCCCGCCTCGCAGCACCACGTGTTGCAGCCGTTGCCCCGTGTCCAGGTCGGTGTCGTCCGGGAAGTCGCGCTTCTCACCGGTGAGGTACCGGTTCAGTGTCGTCTCGTGCTCGGCCCGATAACGCACAACCTCGGCGATCAGCGCGGTCCGCCCGGCATCGTCGTCGAAGGCCGCCCCGCGGATCTTCACAGCGAGCTCGTGCCGGACCGCCTCGGGCTGAACCGGCTCCCGGAGCCACTCGACCAGCTGGTCACGGCCGTCGCCGGTGACCGAGTAGGCCCGTTTGTCCGGCCGGCCGTCCTGCCCGATCGCCTCGGAGTTGACCCACCCGTCGGACTCCATCCGCTTCAGAACGCGGTAGATCTGCTGGTGAGTCGCGTTCCAGAACCGGCCGATGGATCGCTCGAAACGCCGGGCCAGCTCGTAGCCCGACCCGGGCTGCTCCAGCAGCGAAACCAGAATCGCGTGCTCCAGGGCCATGCCCGCCATCCTGCTATGCAACGAGTTGCATAGCAAGGCCCGGCGGGCGGCGCGAAAAATGATCGGCAGTGGTTGCGGGGGCGTTTTGCGTAGATATGACACGATCTGGTGATGCTTTTGTCTCGCCGGGCTGTGCTGGGAGCTGGGGCCGCCGCTCTCACCGGCGCGGGGTCGGATGTGCGGCGGCCGGTGCCGCGGCCCAGCGCCGGCCGGACGTCCGCGCCCGACTGGACCGCCCTCGCCGCCTCGCTCGACGGACGTCTTGAGCTTCCGGACACCGCGCTGTACGAGCGGACCCGGCAGCTCGCTGACCCCCGCTTCGACCCGGTCCACCCGCCCGCGATCGCTGTCGTCGCGCACGCCGCCGATGTCGCCGAGGTGGTGCGGTTCGCCCGCGCGGCCCGCGTCGCCGTCGTCACGCGCGGGGGTGGGCACTCCTACGTCGGGGCGTCCACCACGGCCGGCGGGGTCGTGCTCGACCTGCGAGGGATCCAGGACGTGCGGTACGACTGGGGGAGCGGCACCGCGGCGGTCGGCGGTGGCGCGCGGCTCGGTGACGTCTACGACCGGCTCGGCGCGGCCGGGCGGTCGATCCCCTCGGGCTCGTGCGGGACGGTCGGGATCAGCGGGATCACCCTCGGTGGTGGGATCGGCATGGCGGCCTCGGCGTACGGGCTGACGTGTGACGCCGTCGTCGAAGCCGAGGTGGTGACCGCCGACGGGAACGCGCGGACGGTCGACGCGCAGCGCGAACGGGACCTGTTCTGGGCGCTGCGCGGTGGTGGTGGCGGTCAGTTCGGGGTCGTCACCGGCTGGCGGATGCGCACGCACCGGGTCACCACGACCGGGACGTTCGTCCTGAACTATCCCTGGGGTGAGGCCGCCAGAGTCGCCGCCGGCTGGCAGGCGCGGCTCGCCACGGCGCCGGACGAGACCTGGTCGACCTGTCAGTTCGCGTCCGACCGGAACGGGCGATTGAGCGTACGCATCTCGGGGGTTGTGCTGGAGGGTGACCCGGACGCGGAGGCCGCGGAGATCGCTCGGGCGGTCGGGCGTGAGCCCGCGCTCGCGACGCTGGAGCGCCGCGCCCACCTGGACGTCGTGCATGATCGCGCGGGGGAGGCGCGGCGGCGGACGGAACTCGCGGGCAGTGAGATCTTTCGATGGGCATTGCCGGAGCCGGCGATCGCCGAACTGCTGGCGACGGTGGAGCGGCGGGCTCGGGCGCGCAAGCCCGGGGTGGCGAAGTTCAAGCGGCTGACCGGCGCGGCCGGGCGGGTGGCTGCGGACGCGACAGCGTTCCCGTGGCGGGGCGCGCACACCATGCTGCAGTGGCTGGTGCTGCCCGGAAGCACCGATCCGGCGGCCGTCCAGGATGGTTACGCATGGATCGAATCCGGTCATCGGGTGATGAGCCGCTGGTCGGCGGGCCGGTACGTCAACTATCTGGAGCCGAGCCCGGCGGTGCTGCCCCGGTATTACGGACCGAGCTTTTCGCGGCTGCGCTGGATTCGGGCCACGGTGGACCCTCAGTCGCTGTTCCGGTCACCGTACGCTCTCTGAGATGCAGCGTGTCCTGATCTCCGGCCCGGTCTCCTGGAACCTCATGATCCATGTGGCGGCGTTCCCACGCCCGGAGCCGCATCAGGTCTTCGCCGACTGGCATCACGAGGCGATCGGCGGGACCTCGGCGGGGAAAGCCCTGAACCTGGCCCGGCTGGGCGTGCCGGTCACGCTGAGGACGGTGGTCGGCGACGATGAGCCGGGCCGGCGGATCCTGGCCGCGCTCGACGGGATCGACCTCCTGGTCACGCCCAGCGCGAACGGCTCCGAGCGGCACACCAACCTGATGGACGGAAACGGTCAGCGGCTCTCGATCTACCTGAACCTGCCGTCGATCGAGGGTGAAGCGGCCGTGCCGGCGCTGGACGACGTCGACGTGGTTGTCACCGACCTGGCCGAAATCAGCCGTCCGGTCCTGCGGGCCGCGCGCGCCGCCGGCAAGGAGATCTGGACCGACCTGCACGACTGGGACACCGAGGGCGAGTTCCAGCGCGAGTTCGCCGAGACCGCCGACGTGATCTTCGCCAGCGCCGACCGGCTGCCCGACCCGGTCGTGTTCATGCGCGACCGGATCGATGCCGGTGCTCGGCTGGTGGTCTGCACGTTCGGCGCGGAGGGCGCGATAGCCCTGGAACGCGGCGCCGACCCGATCCACGTCCCCGCCGAGCGGGTCGACGAGGTCGTGGACACCAATGGCGCCGGGGACGCGTTCTTCGCCGGTGTCCTCGCCGGACGGCTGCGCGGCATCCCGCTGCCGGAATGCCTGCGGGAGGGCGCCCGTGCGGGTGCCGCGGCGGTCCGCTCCCGCGAGCTGGCCGGCTGAGGGGTCAGGCGCGTTCCAGCACCACCACCGGGATCTCCCGGTCGGTCTTCTTCTGGTACTCGTCGTAGTCCGGCCAGGCCTCGGCCATCGTCGCCCACATCTCCGGTTTCTCGGCCGGCGTCGCCACCCGCGCCGTCGCCGCGAACCGCTCACCCTTGATCTGGACCTCGACCGCGGGGTCGGCCTCCAGGTTCACGAACCACGCCGGAGGCGCGTCGGTGCCACCTTTCGAGGCCACCACCAGGTACGCGTCGCCGTGCTCGCGGAAGATCAGGGCGTGCGAGCGCTCCTCGCCGGTTTTCCGTCCCTTGGTGAAGAGAATCAGGATCGTGGTGCCGTTGCGCCAGTAGAAACCGTCCTCGCCGTCGGTCTCCAGGTAACGCGCCACGTGCGGGGCGCCGTGCAGATCGATCGCAGATGTCATGATCTGACCCTACCCAGCCGTGCGATGTGACCCACATAAAAAGGGATGACAAGCCCCAGGGGCAATGTTGCAGCATCAATGTCGTGGATGCGCGCGGACCGGGACGATTTCTATGGTGGCTGGCGCGACAGTGCCGGGGGTGGGTGGCGCTCGGCGCGCTGTTCGGGTCACTGTGGTTCGTCAGTCTGGCCCTCACGCCGTACCTCATCTCGCAGGCCGTGGATCGCGGCCTGGGGCCGCGCAACCTGAGCGCGCTGCTTCCCTGGGTCGCGGCGGTTTTGATCCTGGGTGTGGCCGGCGCCGGGCTGGGGATCATGCGGCACCGCAGCATGACGAAGCTGCGGCTGAAAGCCGCGTTGCTGACCGCCGACCTGGTGATGACGCACGCCACCCGGCTCGGGAGCGCGCTGCCGCGCCGGGTCACCGCGGGCGAGGTGGTGACGATCGGGATCTCCGACGTGTGGACGATCGGCCGGGCGATGAACGTCGGCGGTGTCGGTGTGGCCGCGACGCGGGCGTGTCTCGTGGTGGCGACGCTGCTGTTCCGCACGTCGCCGCCGCTCGCCGTCGTGGTGCTGATCGGTGTGCCGGTGTTCGCGCTGATCGTCGGGCCGCTGCTCGGGCGTACCCAGAGGGCCGGCGCGCGATATCGCCAGGCGCAGGGCGAGCTGAACGCGCGACTCGTCGACGTGCTCGGCGGCCTGCGGATTCTCAACGGGCTCGGTGGCAAGGAGACTCACCTGCGCCGTTACGAGGGCCAGTCGGCGCGGGTGCGCGAGCTCGGTTACCGGGTGGGCCGCCCGGCCGGCTGGATCGGCGCGCTCGGCGACGGCCTGCCGCTGGTTTTCCTCGGGGTGGTGACGTGGCTGGCCGCGCGGCTCACGGCCGCGGGTTCGCTCACCGTCGGTGAGCTGATCGCGGTGTACGGGTACACGGCCATGCTCGTCATACCGGTGAATGTCCTGATCTTCTGCGGGTTCGACATCACGCACGGTCTCGTGGCGGCCCGGCGGGTGACCGAGTTTCTGCGGCTGCCCGTCGACGACCCGTCGGGGGTGTCCCCGCCGGAGGAGCCGGCGGTGCTGCACGACCCGGTCTCCGGTGTCTCCGCCGCGCCGGGCAGGTTCACCGCGCTGGTCGCCGACAACCCGTCCGATGCGGTCGCGGTGATCGATCGGCTGGGCCGGTACGGCGTTTCGCCCGCGACCTGGGGATCCTTGCTGCTCAGTGACATCGCCCAGCCTTCGGTACGGTCCCGGATCCTGGTCGCGGAGAACGACGCCGCCCTGTTCGCCGGGTCGCTGCGGGAGATCGTCGCCGGGCGCGACGAGCCGGACGACGACAGGGTCCGTGCCGCCATCGGCGTGGCGGTCGCGGGTGACATCGCCGCTGACCTCTCCCGGCCGGTCGACTGGGGTGGCCGCAATCTCTCCGGCGGTCAGCGGCAGCGGCTGCGGCTGGCCCGTGCGCTGCACGCCGACCCGGAGATGCTGCTCGCCGTCGAGCCGACGTCAGCGGTGGACGCGCACACCGAGGCCGCCATCGCGGAACGTCTCGTCGCGGCGCGCGCCGGGCGGGGGACTCTGGTCGCGACCACCTCGCCGGTGCTGCTGGCGCGGGCCGGCGAGGTGGTCTACCTGGTCGGCGGGCAGGTCGCGGGTTGTGGCACGCATGCGGAGCTGCTGGCCGGCTCGCCGGGTTATCGGGCGCTGGTGACCCGGGTTTTCGACGCTGCCGACGCTGCCGATTCGTTTGAGGGGGATCGGTGAGCGCCGCGCTGCCGGTCGCCGGGAACCGTGAGGTCGGGCGGGCCGCGCTGCGGCTGCTCGCCGCCGATCGGCGGGCCGTCGCCACGATGATCTTCCTCAGCTCGCTGGCGGCGGTCGCCGGGCTCGGAGCGCCGTGGTTGCTGGGCCGGGTGATCGACACCGTGACATCGGGTGGCGGCGGCAATCGTGTTGATCTGCTGGCCGCTGGTGTGCTGGGTTGTGCGGTGGTGCAGACGGTTCTGGCGCGGTTCGCGCTCACCGTCGGATACCGGTTCGGGGAGCGGACGGCGGCCCGCATCCGCGAGGGGTTCCTGCGCCGGGCCCTGGCGCTGCCGGCCTCCGTGGTGGAGCGGGTGCCCTCCGGTGACCTGGCCGCCCGGGGCAGCACCGACGTCGACACGGTCGCCACGACACTGCGCGACGTCCTGCCGAAAGTGTTCATCAGCTTCGTCCAGGTGCTGTTCATCGTGGCCGCCGTGGTGGTGCTCGACCCGATGCTCGGACTGGCGGGCGTGCTCGGGCTGTCGGGCATCTGGTTCTGCGTGCGGTGGTACCTACGGGTGGCGCGGGACGCGTACCTCGCCGAGGGTGCGGCCAACTCGCGGCTCGCCGAAGAGCTCGCGGCGACCACTGCGGGTGCGCGTACCGTCGAGGCCTTCGAGCTGGCCGGCCGCCGCCTCGCCGCCGGTGACGTCGCGATCGCCGACACCCGCCGCACCCGGCTGGCCACGCTCGCCCTGCGCAGCGTCTTCTTCCCGCTGGTCGAGACGTCGTACGCGATCCCGACCGTGCTGGTGCTGCTGCTCGGCGGGGTGCTGTACATCGACGGCCATGTGAGTCTCGGGACGGTCGCGGCGGCGGTGCTCTATCTGCGGCAGCTCGTCAACCCGCTGGACACGATCCTGCTCTGGGTCGAGCAGTTGCAGAGCAGTAGCGCGTCGTTCGCCCGGGTCGAGGGGATCGGGTCACTGCCGGCGCCACGGTCGTCGGTGTCGGCGTCCCCTGACAGCGATCGGATCGAGGTTCGCGGGGTGCGGTATTCCTACGAGCCCGGCCGGGATGTGCTGCACGACGTCGACCTGACCGTGCGTCCGGGGGAGCGGCTCGCAATCGTCGGCCTCTCCGGTGCTGGCAAGTCCACACTCGGCCGGTTGATCGCCGGGGTGGACCGGCCCACCGGGGGCACCGTGGAGGTCGGCGGCGTGCCGATCGCAGATCTCGGCCCCGATCAGTTGCGGCGCCAGGTCGTCCTGGTGACCCAGGAGCACCACGTCTTCCGGGAGACGCTGCGGGACAACCTGATGGTGGCCGCGTCCGATGAGGCGTTGCGCCGGGCGCTGGACACGGTCGGCGCGGACTGGGCCGGCGACCTCGACCGTGATCTGGGGGAGGAGCCGTTGGACGGGGCTCAGGCACAGCAGCTGGCGTTGGCGCGGGTGCTGCTGGCCGACCCGCACACGGTGATTCTGGACGAGGCGACGGCGCTGCTGGATCCGGGGGCTGCGCGTACCGCGGAGCGTGCACTGGCAGCGGTTCTGCACGAGCGGACGGTGATCGCGATCGCGCATCGGTTGCAGACAGCTCACGACGCCGATCGGGTGGCGGTGATGGAGGACGGGCGGATCATCGAGCTGGGCACGCACGACGATCTGGTGGCGGAGGGCGGGTCCTATGCGGCCCTGTGGAGATCGTGGCACAGCACACCGTCGATCCACGGAGAGCAGCTGACAGCTCCGAACCCGTAGCCGTTGTTCGATTCCGCTGGTGGCGCGGTGCTGGGTGCTGCTCCATTTTCGTTGTGCCGGGGATGCGGGAGGTCCGCGATTGCCGGGGGTGTTGGAGCGCCGGTCGGCTTGTGCTTGTGGTCATGTTGGGGCCGAAAGTGCGACCGTGAGCGCGAGCCGGGACCGCGCCGCGTTGGATCTTGAGTGATCTTTGACTGTATGAGGTGGAGGATCGCTCAAGATCTGGGCGCCGGCTTTCCGGGGCGCCGTTCGTGGGGGAGGGCGGGTACGGCTGCTGGCGTGTGCTTGGGCTACGTGCGTCGACGGCCGGCTGGTTGGGGCGATGGGCCCGTGGTGTGCGTTTGGCGGGTCGGCTGTGGATGGGGCTGCTGTCGTAGTCTGCGGCGGTGAGGGCGATCAATTTGGGACTGCGGTTCGGGCTGGAGCTCTGTGCGCTGGCGGCGCTGGCGTACGGCGGCTGGCATCTACCCGGGCCTGCCTTCGTGCGGATCCTTGCCGCTGTGGGGTTTCCGCTGGTGGCGGCCGTGATCTGGGGGCGCTGGGTGGCTCCGAGGGCGAGCCGTCCGTTGCCCGACCCGCACCGGCTGATCCCGGAGTGGACGGTCTTCGGCAGTGCGACGGTGGCTCTGATCGTTACCGGTCATCCGTGGCTGGCGGTCACCCTGGCGGCGCTGGCGGCTGTGAACCGCTGGGCCCTGCACGCGTTGGACACGTCAACCGGTGGCGAGCGCCTCTGATCGCCCGCCCGCCTTTGATCGCCCGCCCGCCTTTGATCGCCCGCCCGCTTCTGGTGGCTCCCGTCGAAGGTCGCGGCTTGTTCAGGTGGGAACGCCGGGATCCCTGGAGCTTCGGAGTTCCTGGCTTTTCAGATCTTGGAGAGTTCTGCCCACGATTGTGAGCCCTGAGTTCGCCATTCTGTGGGCCGGCCTGAGTTCGGGCGGAGCGGCGGTTCTCGCTGCGGCGTGGTCACAGATCTTGTGAGGTTCGGCCGTCCCACCGACCACAAACTCACGAGTTTCGGGAGGCTGCCGCCGGGGCGTGGCGGTTTCGAGTGATTCGTGAGTTATCTGGTGACGCGCTGCCGCCATAACCGTGGAGTGTGCTGGCTTTTGTGGAGACCTGCGGGGGTCAGGGCACCCACGGGTCTCCATGATTGGGCTTGAGCTGGGCGGTACCCCGCCGGGCGCTCACCCTCCGTGACGGTTCGAGTAGTTGGGTGAGGCCGTACGGACGGCGAGAGTCTGGGCAAAGCGCCCGCCGCCGGATCGGCAGCGGGCGCTTTCGGGAACTGAGGAGCAGGGCCAGGGCCAAGAGCAGGAGCAGGGCTAGGGTCAGGAGCCGGAGCGGGTGGAGTTAGATCGGGTTGGTGTATTCGCTGCCGGTGCCGGGGACCTTTGTGGGGAGGCCCCGCCGGGACCGCTCGGTCTTGACCGCCACCTCGATCACGTCGTAGGCCGCGCCGATCACCGTGATGGCGATGATGATGCCGGTCAGCCAGTTGAGCGGCTCGACCGTGCCCCAATCCAATGTGGACACCCACTCCGGGTTGAAGAAGCGCTCGGTCGCCAGCAGCCACACCGCCGGAGCCGTGAACAGCACCGCCAGCACCGCGTTGACCACGGTCACCGTGTGGGTCCAGGCGTCCTTGCGGAACAGCCAGATCGCATAGCCCGCTTCCAGCAGCAGGACCACGATCAGGAACGGCCACCAGAAGGTCCAGTTGTCCGGGTTGAGGACAGGCTGATCGGTGAAGGTGAACTGCTGCAGAACCAGGGCGACGATCAGCAGCACCGGCCAGATGATGCCGGTCGCGAGCTCGCCGAGGCTGATGGCGCGGGGTTCGTAACGCGGCAGGTCGGTCAGGTTCCACCCGCGGCGGTTGGAGCCGGGCAGCTCGTCGCGGGCCACGCCGGTGCGCTCCAGCAGGGCGAAGATCGCGGTGGTCCAGAAGGCCATGTGTGCCCCGACGGTGATCAGGGTGCTGATGGCGGAACCGATCGCGGTGCCGATCGACGGTTCGTCCAGGGTGCGGAGCGTGGTGAGTGCCACGACCACGATCGGCAGGACGATCGTGAGCAGCATCTTCAGGACGCGCCACCAGGTTTCGAACAGTTCCGGACCGATCAGGTACTGCTTGCGGTCGGCGTAACCGTCGGCGAGGCGGTCGGGGTCGCCCAGCTCCAGCAGCGTCTCCTCGACGGCCGCCTCTGGCGGTGAGCCGCCGGCGACGCGGGCCTCGACCGCGTCCTCGATGGACGTGCGCAGCTCGCGGTCGATGTCGGTGCGCTGCTGCTCGGGGATGCGGCGCAGGACGGTGTAGACGTAGCGGTCGATGAGGGTGGTCACTTGTCGCCCCTTGAGTCGAGATCGGTCACTGCCTTGTCGAGCCGCGTCCACTCCGAGCGCAGGGCGGTCGCGATCGCGTCGCCTTGCGGTGTGGTCCGGTAGAACTTGCGCGGCCTTGCCTCGTCGGTGTTCCACGCACTGGTCAGCAGGCCCTGGGACTCCAGGCGCCGCAGCAGGGGGTAGAGCGTGTTCGCCTCCACCTCGAAACCGGCCGCGCTCAATGTTTCGAGCAGCGAGTATCCGTAGCCCGGCGTCTGCAGGACCGTGAGACTCGCGACGACGACCGTGCCGCGGCGCAACTCCTGCAGGTGAGTGGAGAGCGTCGCATCCGTTGTCATGTGAGAAACGATAGTGTGTGTCACACACTATGGCAAGCCACACGACATTGCCTCAGCCAGTTTGTTTAACCCGGCGAATCGGACACACCTCTAAACTCGGCGGGTGAGCATTCGTCATCTGCTGCGTGGCCTGCCCGTTCTCGCCGGTCCGTTGCCGTCGTTCGACGCCGGCAACGCACCGGAGGACCCTCGCGAGCTGTTCGTGACGTGGCTGGCCGAGGCGGTCGAGGCCGGTGTCCGGGAGCCGCACGTCGTGACTCTGGCGACGGCCGGCGCCGATGGGCGGCCGGACACGCGCGTGCTGATGCTCAGGGAGCTCGACGATCGCGGCTGGCAGTTCGCCACCGCCGCGAGCAGCGCCAAAGGGCGCCAGCTCGCGGAAAACCCGTGGGGCGCGCTCAATTTCCATTGGCGCGAGCAGGGGAGACAGATCAGGGTACGCGGAAACGCCACCCCGTTGGATCAACAGTTCTGTGCCGCCGACTTCCTGTCCCGCCCGGACATCTCACGGGCGGCGAGCCTGGCCGGCCGGCAGAGCGCGGTCCTCGGCGGCCCGGAGGAGCTGAAGCAAGCCCTCGCGGCGGCGGAGGAACGTCTCCGGGACGATCCCGGCGTCATCGCCGAGGACTACACGGTCTACGTCGTTTCGCCGGTCAGCGTCGAGTTCTGGCAGGGCGACGCTGACCGGCGGCACGTGCGATTGCACTATCGCCGCGAGGGCGACAGCTGGATCAGGGAGCGACTCTGGCCGTGAACGCCAGCTGGATCAGGGAGCGACTCTGGCCGTGAACGACAGCTGGATCACCGAGCCCTGAGTGGGCTCAGCCGTCGAGCTCGGCGAGAATCAGGTCGGCGGCACGATCGGCGCCGCCCTCCGCGCGTACCCGGGCCTTGATCTTGGCGGACTGAGCCGGCGCCGAGCCGGTGAGCAGGTCCAGCAGGGTTTTCCGGAGTTCGGCGGCGGTGACCGTGGCGGAGTCGATGACGGTCGCGACGCCCAGTTCGGCCAGCTGGGCGGCGTTGGCGAACTGGTCGGCGGCCTGCGGCGCGGCGATCATCGGAGTGCCGGCCCAGAGGCCCTCGCTGCTGCCGCCCATGCCGGCGTGGGTGAGGAACGCGTCGGCCTGATCGAGGATCGCCAGCTGCGGGACCCACGGGTGCACCTCGACGCTGTCCGGGATGTCGCCGAGCGACGCCGGGTCGACGTGCTTGCCGATCTGCAGCACGGTGTGCCAGCCGGGCAGGTCGCCGAAAGCCGTGAGGCAGTTGCGGTAGAAGTCGGCGTGGTCGGTGAAGGCGGAGCCGAGCGAGACCAGCAGGACGTTCTCGGCGGAGGCCGGCCGGGTCCACTCTCCCTGGTGGGAGCGGTCGCCGAGGATCGGGCCGACGAAATCGACGACCTTCGGGTCGACGCGGTCGGCGTTTGGCTGGATGGCGCGCGGGATGAGCGCGAGCGAGCGCGGCGGCCGGCCCTGGAACGCCGTGCTGTCGGTGACCGACGAGCCCTCCGCGGTCAGCCACGCGGTGAACCGGCGGTAGTAGTCGGCGCCGCGCGGGTCGGCCCGCATCGCCTCGATCATCGGCGCCATCTCCGTCTCGTATCCGTCCCAGGCCACGAATGTGCTGGACAGCTGGATCGAGGGGATGCCCCACTGCTCGCCGAGGAGCCGGGCCGGCGCGCCGGCGATGTCGTAGAGGAACAGGTCGGGACGGTCGTCGTCGTAGGCCTCGCGCAGCTGCGGGAGCATCGAGATCGCGTCGTCGAGGAAGAGCGTGAGCTGCTCGATCGGGTCGTCGGTCCAGACGTCGTCGGTGGTCGGCAACGTTGATCGGTACGGCCGGAGGGTCGCCCCGGTGGACTCGATGACCTCGGCGAACGAGGCGTCGTTCGCGTAGGTGACCCGATGACCGCGGGCGACGAGGGTACGCACGATCTCGAGGCTCGGGTTGACGTGCCCGTGTGCGGGGATGCTGACGACGGCGATGTGCGGCATGAGTTCCTCCAGGGGAAGTCAATGAGACGAGACGTATCGTCTCGTGAATCGAGCAACCTGTCAAGACGAGACGTTGCGTCTCGCGGTAGGGTGCTGGCATGACCGCCGATCCCGCCCGGCGCAGCGAGCGTTCCCGCCGCGCGATCCTGGACGCCGCCCTCGAACTGCTCGCCGAGACGGGGTACTCCGACCTGACCATCGAGGCGATCGCGTCCCGGGCCGGGGTCGGCAAACAAACCATCTACCGCTGGTGGCGTGGCAAGGGCGCGATCATCCTGGACGCGCTGATCGACGCGACCTCGTCCGCCGAAGCTCTGGTCCTGCCGGACACCGGCGACCTGGAGGCCGACCTGCGGACCGTCATGCGGGCCACGGTCGCCGAGTTCGCCGACCCGAAGCTGTCCGCGACCACCCGGGCACTGACCATCGAGACCCTCAACGACGAGAAACTCGCCGAGCAGGTCCGTGACCAGCTGCTGCGTCCTCAGCTCGACGCCGTGAAGAAGCGGCTGCAAGCGGGTCCGATCCGCGCGGACGTCGATCTCGACCAGGCCGTCGAGCTGCTGTTCGGCCCGCTGTACCACCGCTGGCTGCTGCGGACCGGACCGCTCACCGACGAGTACGCCGACGGCGTGGTCCAGCTGGCGATCGCCGCGATCACGCCGTGACGGCCGCCAAGGGGCTCACGCTCCGGCAGCTCGGTCCCACCGTCTACCTGCCGTCCGGCGTCTACTCGATCGGCACCGGCGCGATCGCGCCCGTCCTCGCGCTCTCCGCCACCGAGCTCGGCGCGTCGTTCGCGGTGGCCGCGGTCGTCGCCGGCATGGTCGGTGTCGGTCAGATCCTCGGCGCGGTGCCGGCCGGCGTGCTGGTGTCCCGGATCGGTGAGCGCCGGACCATGCTGCTCGGCAGTTCGCTGGCGGTGCCGGCGCTGCTGGCCTGCGTGTTCGCCTCGCACGTGCTGCTGCTCGCGGTGGCCGTCATGCTGGTCGGGCTGACCGCTGCGGCGTGGGGTGTGGCCCGGCACGCGTACATGGCCGAGGCGGTGCGGCCGGAACTGCGGGCTCGTGCGATGTCGACGCTCGGTGGTGTGGGCCGGATCGGTACTTTTCTCGGGCCGTTCGCCGGGTCGGTTGCCGTACACCTGATGGGTCTGAAGGGTGCGTATCTCGTCGCGCTCGGCGCGGCAGTGATCGCGAGCGTACTGCTGCTCGCGTTGCCGGAGGTGCCGCATGGCCGGCCGGTGTTCGCCGGTGCCGCGCCCGCGCTGCGCGACGTGATCCGGGACAACGCCCGCACACTGCGCACTCTCGGTCTCGCGGTGCTGCTGGTCGGTGCGCTGCGGGCGTCGCGGCAGACGATCCTGCCGCTCTGGGGCGCGTCGCTCGGCCTGGAACCGGCGACCATCGCGCTGATCTACGGCATCTCCGGCGGGGTGGACATGCTGCTGTTCTATCCGGCCGGGAAGCTGATGGATCTGTACGGCCGGCGGTCCGCGGCAGTGCCGGCGATGGCGTTGCTCGGGCTGGCGTTCGCGCTGCTGCCGCTGGCGAACGGCGTGGTCGGCCTGGCCGCCGCCGGTGTGCTGATGGGCATCGGCAACGGGCTCAGCGCCGGGCTGGTCATGACGGTCGGCGCGGACGTGTCACCGGCGGCCGGGCGGGCGCAGTTCCTCGGGGTGTGGCGGGTCTGCGCCGACCTCGGAGCCGGTGGCGGGCCGCTGCTGATCGGCGCGGTGACGGCGGTGGCCTCGCTGACGGCGTCGGCGGTGGTGGTCGGCGCCGCCGGCCTGCTGGCAGCCGGTCTCATGTATCGGTGGCTCGCGCGAAAGTAGTCACCGCGAACTCTCCGGGAGCTGCCCCGGCCTCGGCGAGTAGCTCACCCTGGGCGGACCAGATGCCCGAGCGCCCGGAGGTACGGTCGAAGCCGCCACCGGTCGGTCCGGCGAACGCGGCGGTGGCCACCCACACGCCGTGATCAGCGGCGACCCGCCGGGCCCGATCCCCGTGCACCTGTGACTCGTGGTCGTGGTGGACCACGCCGGCCAGATAACCGTCGATGCCCAGCGCCGCGGTGCGTTCCGCGTGCTCCGGGATCCCGGTGTCCCGGCAGACGGCCAGGCCGAGCCGCCAGCCGTCGACGTCGAGGACCGCCGGCTCGCCCGGCTTGAACGACTCCGCCTCGCTGCCGTGCAGGTAGACCTTGCCGTAGACGACACGCGCCCCGCTGCCGTCGACCGCGAGCACGCCGATCCACGGCCCCGGCACCGGCGCGCCGGCCAGGGCGATCGTGCCGGTGTGAGCACAGGCCTCGACGATCGGGGCGAGCCTCGGGTCGTCCGGTTCGACCACGGCGGCGTCCAGTTCGTACCCGGTGAGGGACATCTCCGGGAAGACCACCACGCGGGCGCCGGCGGCCCGGATCGCCTCGGCGTGCGCCACCGCGTTCGCCGCGACGTCATGGGCGCTGGTCAGCGGCTGCGCCACCGCGATCGTGAGGCTCTGCGAAAATGTTTCCACATTCCCGAAAATACCCGGGAACCCTTTCGACGGGTGACGCGTGTACTGGTCATGACGGCTTCGACAGGAGCGGCAATAAACGGGGGACTGGCCACGCGTGACAACGGGCCGCCTGCCGAGGACTTCGAGGCGTTCTACCGCGCCAATGTGGACCGGGTCTACCGCGCTCTCGCGGTGACCCTGCGGCGGGACGACCTGGCCGGCGAGGCGGTGGCCGAGGCGATGGCTCGCGCCTATCAACGCTGGTCGACGGTGGGCAACCTGGAAAACCCGGCAGGCTGGGTGTTCCGGGTCGGCCTGAACTGGGCCACCTCATGGTGGCGCAAGGTGCGGCGGGAACGGCCGCCGGGCGATCAGCCGGATCACGGCCGGCGCGGGGCCGCGGAGAACGTGGTGATGGCCCGCGAGGCTCTGGACCGGCTGCCACGCCCGCAGCGCGCGGTGGTGACCTGCCGCATCCTTCTGGACATGAGCACCGCCGAGACCGCTGAGGCGCTGCGGATCAGCGAGGGCACGGTGAAGAGCCGACTCTCCCGCGCGCTCGCCGACCTGCGCCGCGACCTGAACGAGGAGGCCTGACCATGGACCGCATCCCGCACGACATCGAAACTCTGATCCGTGACGTCGCCCAGGCCGAGCCCGGTTACGGTGGCGATTTCGCTGACATCCCCCGCCGGGCCCGCCGGCACCGCAACCGCCAGATGACGGCGGCGTTCGCCGGAGTCGCGGCCGTGATCGCGGTCGTCGGCATCGGCGTCTCGGTGAACCGGGCACCGGACCGGACACCGGTGAATCCGCCTGCCGCGACCACCGCGGCCCCGCTGCCGACCGGCGCCCAGCGTCTGATGCTCAACGGCGCCGACGGCTCGTACCGCACCTTCGAGAACGCCACACCGATCTACACCGAGTTCGGCGGCACCCAGGTCGGCGAGTTCACCGTGGACAGCACCTGGCAGATGAGGAAACACCAGGTCGTCGGCGCTGATCGCTGGGACCGGTTCGCCGGGCTGGCCGACGGCAGCATCGTGGCGATCGGGCCGCAGGGCTCGAAGACCAACCTCGTCGTGGCCGGTCCGGACGGCACGGTGCGGCAGACCCGCGAGGTGGGCAAGGCAGGCGAGAAGGTCACGCTTGTCAGCGCGACCAGTGAGTACGCGTACCTCTGGCGCCCGTCCGGCCTGGTCGAGCACACGCTGAACGCCGGTGGGGAAAGGGTGCTCGTCACGCCGGAGCAGCTCGACGTCACCGACTTCTTCGACGGCCAGATCTACGGCGCCGACGTGGAGAACGGGAAGCTCGCCCTGACCCGGAAGTCGAACCCGTGCGTCGTCGAGTTCGTCGCCCTGGACACCCCGTCCGAGGCGGAGATGGTGTCGCTGGACGGTAACGCCACCTGCGATCGGATCATCTCGCTGCGGCTGTCGCCGGACGCGTCCGAGGTCGCGATCGCGTACGTCGACGACGCCGGGCCGGAGATCACGCTGATGGACGTCACCACCGGAGCGCTGAGCGACGGGACCAGCGTGGACATCGATCCTTACCACAGCGAGGACCCGATCGTGGCGATCAGCTGGGTCGACGCGAAGACGCTGCGGGGGATGGCGTACCGGGCAATACCGTCGAGTGATCTGACGCCTTTCACGATCACGCGCTGACGCGTACCGAAGTGGGGGTGGGCTCGGTGAGGAGCCCGCCCTCAGTCGTTGCCGCAGCGTGCCGATCAAGCTGGTGTGCGCCAGTCCCGGATCACGATCAAGGTGCGTGTCATCGCCGCGATGGTGCTGATGCTGGTGGTGTCGATGCTGGTGGTGGTCACCTACATCACCGGGCGCAACTCCTACGAGGCGCGCGAGACCGGTTTTGATTATGCCGACGAGGTGGCGAAGGCGAGCAGCGCCGAGATTCAGGAGACGCTCACCGCCGGGTTCGGCACCGCGCGGGACATGGCCGAGGTGCTGGCCGCGACCGCGGACAACGGCGGGACCCGGGCGGCCGCGAGCGCACAGCTGAAGTCGGTGCTGGCCGCGCACGAGGATTACCTGGGGATCTGGACCGGGTGGGACGCGAACGCGTTCGACGGGCGCGACCGGCGGTACCGCAACGCCGACGCGACCACCGACGCGACCGGCCGGTTCGTGCCGTACTGGTACCGCGACGGCGACAAGCTCGCGCTCACGCCGCTGACCAGTTATGACCAGTCCGGCGACGGCGACTACTACCTGGTGCCGCACGACACCGGCAAGGAGAAGGTGATCGAGCCGTACGCCTACGACGTGGGCGGAAAGTCGATCCTGATGACCTCGGTGACCGTGCCGATCGAACGTGACGGCACTGTCGTCGGTGTCGCCGGCGTCGACCTGGCGCTGGACACCATCGGCACGCTGGTCGGCGGGATCAAACCGTTCGGCACCGGCACGGCGACGCTGATCAGCACCGCCGGCCTGCTGGTCGCCGGGGCCGGCACCAGCGGGGAGGCCGCGCCGAGCGACCTGACCGCGCTGGCCGCCACCGCGACGAAGGCCGGGACGACAAGCACCTCGGTCACCGACGTGGACGGCGAGGAGACCCTGCGGATCGCCGCGCCGGTGCCGCTGGGGGTCAGCGACACCTATGCGCTGGTCGTCGAGGTGCCGACCGCCACCGTGCTGGCCGCCGCGAACACCACCCGGTGGGTCAGCATCGGGCTCGCCTGCGTGGCGGTGCTGATCGCCGGGATGGCCGCGTTCGTGCTGGCCCGCAACATCGTCCGGCCGATCGAGAAGCTCCGTGACCGGATGGCCGAGATCGCCGACGGCGACGGCGACCTGACCCAGCGGGTCACCGCGGCCCGCGACGACGAGGCCGGTCAGCTGGCCGGGGCGTTCAACCGGTTCGTCGAGAAGGTCGGCACCACGATCCGGGGTATCGCCGGGTCCACCGGAACCCTCACCACCGCGGCGCAGGAACTCAGCGAGGTGAGCGCCCGCCTCGAATCCGGCGCCACCAGCGCCTCGCAGCAGGCCGGCGCGGCCAGCGACGCCAGCGAGCAGGTCAACGCCGGTGTGCAGGCCCTCGCGGCCGGCGCCGAGCAGATGAGCGCGTCGATCGCTGAGATCTCCAGCAATGCCACCCAGGCGGCGCAGGTCGCCGGCCAGGCCGTCTCCATCGCGGAGCGCACCAACAACCAGGTCGCCGAACTCGGCGTGGCCAGCACCGAGATCGGCGAGGTGGTCCAGCTGATCACGTCGATCGCCGAGCAGACGAACCTGCTCGCGCTGAACGCGACGATCGAGGCGGCCCGCGCCGGTGAGCTGGGCAAAGGCTTCGCCGTGGTGGCCGGTGAGGTCAAGGAGCTGGCCCAGCAGACCGCCTCGGCCACCGAGCAGATCACCGCCCGGATCACCGCGATCCAGGCCTCCAGCTCCTCGGCGGCCGGCGCGATCGGGGAGATCGCCGAGGTGATCGCCCAGATCGGCGACTACACGACGACGATCGCCTCGGCGGTCGAGGAGCAGACGGCGACGACGGCGGAGATGAGCCGGACGGTGACGGATGCCGCGTCGAGTAGTGGGGAAGTGGCGCGCACGATCAACGGGGTGGCGTCGGTGGCCGCTTCCACAGCAGAGGGTGCGCGGGCAACGCAGCAGGCAGCCGCGAACCTGTCGGATTTATCGTCTCAGCTGACCCGCCTGGTGGGTTCCTTCCGCTTCTAACGGAGTCCCTCTTTCGCCCTCGCCTCGGTCGGGGCCAGCGCGCTGCTCAGCGTCCTCGCCGTGTCGATCAGCGGGACGTGGCTGAACGCCTGCGGGAAGTTGCCGACCAGGCGGCCGGCATCGGTGTCGTACTCCTCGGAGAGCAGGCCGACGTCGTTGCGCAGCGCGAGGAGCCGCTCGAACGTCTCCCGGGCCTCGTCGTGCCGTCCCATCAGCGCGTAGTTGTCGGCCAGCCAGAACGTGCAGGCCAGGAACGCGCCCTCGCCGGGCGGCAGGCCGTCCACGTCGGTGTCCTCTTTCTGGGTGTACCGCTGCACGAACCCGTCGACCAGCAGGTGCTCCTCGATCGCGGCGACCGTGCCGATCACCCGCTCGTCGTCGGCCGGCAGGAACCCGACAAGCGGCACCATCAACAGCGACGCGTCCAGTTCCGCCGAGCCGTAGAACTGGGTGAACGTCCGGCGCTCGGTGTCGTACCCCTTCTCCAGGATGTCGGCGCGGATCTCGTCGCGCAGCCGGCGCCACCGGTCCACCGGGCCGTCCAGGGCGAACTCCTCGACCGCCTTCACCGCCCGGTCGGCGGCCACCCAGGCCATCAGCTTCGAGTGGGTGAACTGCTTCGAGCCGCCCCGGACCTCCCAGATGCCCTCGTCCGGGTCCATCCAGTGCTGCTCGACGAACTCCATCAGCTTGACCTGCAGACCCCAGGCCGGGTCGTCCGCCTTCAGCCCGGCCCGCCGGCCCTGGTGCAGCGCGTCCATCACCTCGCCGTAGACGTCCAGCTGGAACTGCTCGGCCGCCGCGTTCCCGATCCGCACCGGGTTGCCGTCGTAACCGGTCAGCCAGTCCGCCGTGTACTCGTCTAGGCGGCGCTCGCCGGCTACCCCGTACATGATCTGCAGCTCCGCGGGGTTGCCGGCGATCGCGCGCAGCAGCCATTTGCGCCAGGCCGTGGCCTCGCTCTGGAAACCGGAGAAGAGCAGCGACTGCAGCGTGATCGTGGCGTCGCGCAGCCAGCAGAACCGGTAGTCCCAGTTGCGCACCCCGCCGAGCTTCTCCGGCAGGCTCGTGGTCGCGGCCGCCACGATGCCACCGGTGGGTGCGTACGTGAGAGCTTTCAACGTCAACAGCGAGCGTACGACGGCGTCACGCCACTCACCTTCGTACGTGCACGCGGAGACCCAGCCGCGCCAGTAGCCCTCGGTCACGCCGAGCTGGTGAACCGGGTCGATCGGCTCCGGCGCGGTCAGGTGCGACGGACGCCAGGTCAGGGTGAACGGGATGGTGTCGCCCGCGCGTACCGTGAAGTTCGCGTGGGTGGCGAGGTTCTCGCCGCGGGTCTCCACCGGGGTGCTCAGCCAGGCCGCGTCCGGGCCGGCGACCGCCACCAGGTCGTTCCGCTCCTTGTAGACCCACGGGACCACGTGGCCGTAATCGAAGCGCAGCCGCAGGACCATGCTCATGTCGACTTCGCCGCGGACACCCTCGACGAGGCGGATCACGGACGGGGATTCGGTGCGGGGTGGCATGAAGTCGACGAGGCGTACCAGACCGGTCGATGTCTCGAACTCGGTCTCCAGCACGAGGGTCTCGTCCCGGTAGCGGCGTTTCGTCGTTGACTCACCCTCGGGCGCGATCGTCCAGTGCCCGTTCTCCTCGTCGCCGAGCAGCGCCGCGAAGATGGCGCCCGAGTCGAACCTCGGCACGCACAACCAGTCGATCGACCCGTTCCGGCCGACCAGGGCCGACGTCTGTGTGTCCGCGATGATCGCGTAGTCCTCGATCGGGAGCGCCATGACCAGTGTCTTTACCCAGAGATGCCAGGATGACACGGTGACGGTTGTGGAGATCAACGGTTCGCCGGCCGGCCTCGAGGTCGTGCACCGGGCCGCTACCTGGAACTATGGCCACTACACCTCGATGCAGGTCCGCGGCGGCGCCGTCGCCGGGCTCTCGCTGCACCTCGCCCGGCTGCGCGACGGGACAGCGACACTGTTTCCCTCGGCCGCTTTCGATTCCGCGGCGGTGCCGTCATTGATCGGCCACGCTCTCTCCGGGAGACGAGACGCCTCCGTGCGCGTCGCGGTTCTGCCACACCAGGACTTCGAGGGTACGGACGTGATGGTGTCCGTTTCCGATCCCGTGCCCGACGGTGACCGTCCGCCGTTGCGGGTGCGTTCGGTGGCGTACCGGCGGGAGCTTCCGCACGTGAAGCACATGGCGACGATGGGGCTGACCTACCAGGCCCTGGCCGCGCGGGCCGCCGGTTTCGACGACGTGCTGTTCCTCGGCGACGGCGGCCTGGTGCTGGAGGGCTCGGTCTGGAACGCGGTGTTCTTCGACGGCGAGGCCGTGGTCTGGCCGCAGGCGCCGATGCTGGCCGGGATCACCATGCAGGTGCTGCGGTCCCGGCTAGACGCGCTCGGCGTCCCGTCGGTGAGCCGTCCGATTCTGGCCGGCGACCTGGCCGGTCTGCGCGGAGCGGCCACGACGAACTCGCACTACCCGGGCCAGCCGATCACGTCGATCGACGACGTGGCCTTCGGAGAGTCCGAGGAGTTGAGCGCGGTGCTGCGCCGCGCCTGGAAGAGCGTGACGTGGGAGCCGTTGTAGTGCTCTCCTAGAAAAGGTTGCCGCGTTCGCAGGCCGTGAACGTGTCGTTGGCCCAGCCGTCGCAGAGGTCGCCGGTGGCGGTGCCGTTGACGCCGCCGTCGAGACGGTCGGCCGTGTCCGGGAAATCGGGTCCGGTGTCGAGGCCGCTCAGCTGGTCGTCGCCCGCGTCGCCGTAGAGGCTGTCCCGGCCGTCCTCGCCGTCCAGCACGTCGTTGCCGGCGCCGCCGCGGATCACGTCGTTGCCGAGGTCACCCCGGATGTTGTTGGCCGACGCGTTCCCGGTCAGCCGGTCGTTGCCCGCGCCGCCCACGATGTCTTCCAGGTCGGCGCCGAGGGTGTCCCGCTCGCCGGCCTGGCCGTCGTCGCGCTGAGCGCCGTCGAGATCCACGGTGAGCGGCTTCGTGTAGTTCCCGTACGCCACCCGGTCCCGGCCGGCGCCGCCACGGATCACGTCGGGCCACACCCCGGCGTTCGGATCGTCGCCGATCAGCTGGTCGTTGCCGGCGCCGCCGTCGAGGACGTCCGAACCCTCGTAACCGTGGAGCGAGTCGTTTCCCGCGCCGCCCTGGAGCCGGTCGTTGCCGGGACCGCCGAACAGGTGGTCGTTGCGGGACGTGCCGTAGAGCCGGTCGTTGCCACTGCCGCCGACGATGCCCTCGACGTCGGTGCGGATGGTGTCCTTCTCGCCGGACTGGCCGTCGTCGCCGCTCGTGCCGTCGGCGTCGGCGTCGATGCCCCGGGTGTAGAGGAAGTAGTTCACGCTGTCGACTCCGGCGCCGCCCGAGAAGACGTCGTTGTCGGGTCCGCCCAGAACCGCGGACGAACGCATCTCGTCGTCACCGGCGCCGCCGTAGACCCGATCGTTGCCGACGAATCCGTCCAGCCTGTCGTTGCCGGGCCCGCCGTCGAGCAGATCGTTGCCGGTCCGGCCTTCGAGGGTGTCCGCGCCGCCGTGCCCGTAGAGCTTGTCGTTCCCGGTCTCGCCACGCAGCACGTCACCGCGCGGGCCGCCGTGAACCGTGTCGGCGGCGGTGCCACCGGTGGCCGTCATCGACAGGTCCGACCGGTTGACGATCGAGTCGCTCCGGTCGTAGGTGTAGATCTTCACCCTGGTGGGCGCTTTGGCCGGCGTACACCTGACCTTGGTTTTGTCGCCTTTGACTTTCTTGCAGCCCTTACCCGCGGTGATCGCCACCCGGTCGTCAATCGTGACGGTCCGGCCGGAGCGGGTAATCACGACCTTGTTCTGCTTGCCCGCGGCGGCCTTGTAGGTGACCGTCGTGCCGGACACCGACGCCACCCGGGTGGTGGCCGCGTGCGCGGGGGAGGCGCTGGTCAGCAGGACAACAGCGACCGCGCCGATGACAAGCGGCGTCGAGTAAGGCATTCCGGGATCATAGACACACGCCACTGCGTGCCGGGATGGTCCGGTCGGCCGAAGTCTGGTTAGGACTTCCGCTGGGTAGGGGCTTGAGGGTCGCGATCCGCGAGCCGGCCAGCGCTTCCGCTAGTGCTTCCGCCAGCGCGTTCTGGCGAAGCGTTTTGCCGGTGTGTTCTGGCGGTGTGTTCTGGCGGGGCGTTTTGGCCGCATGTTCCGCCGGGGCGCTCTGCCAGTGGGTTCTTCCGGCGCGACCGCGGCGACTTCGGCCCACATTTCGACCAGAGCTTGCCAAGATCGCGCAATATCCGGGGCGTTCCGAGGCCGCCCAGGAGATCTTGAGCGATCTTCTACAGCAGAGGGTGCGGAATCACTCAAGATCCGCGGCAACAACGCAGACACGCCGGGCCCCGCCGAGCGGGCCGGACCCGGCTGCTGGGGCGAGACAGCCGCTGGAACGAGCCGATTGCTGGACGCGAGCCGTAGCTCAGATAGGTCATCCGCCCCGATGACCTATCTGAGCTACGGCTCGCCCGCGCCGGCACGAGACCTACGGCGACAGGACGCGCTCGGCCACCGTTCGATGTCGCGCAGCTCTCGGTGAGCGGCCACCTCAATTGGACAGCGGGGTCAGTGCTGGCTCGCGCGGGTTGGGGCGGCAGTGACGGCCAGCTGGATTGATCGTTTCGGGGCTGTTTCGTTCAGGCCTTGTGCTTTCTCGCGATGTTGGTGGGTTCGGGACGCGGCGATGCCCCAGCCGCAGGGGGATCGGCTGGGGCATCGCTGGTCTTGCAGGGGGTCAATAAGCGTCAGTAGCCGAAGTCCTGGGTGTAGTACGGGGTGCCGTTGGCGGAGTAGACCGCGCCGACGCCGACCGTCTTGGACTTGCAGTTCAGGATGTTGGTGCGGTGGCCCGGTGACTTCATCCAGCCGTTGACGACCTGGGCGGCGGTGCGGTAGCCGTAGGCGACGTTCTCGGCCGACGGGTTGGCGAAGCCGGCGGCCTTGGCGCGGGCGACGAAGTTGGAGTTGCCGCGGCCGGTGTGCGAGAACTTCCCGGTCTGGGCCATGAACGCGCTGTGCCCACGAGCGGCAACGGTCAGCTTGGCGTCCACCTTCAGCGCCGCGCAGCCGTGAGAGGTGCGCTGCACGTTGATGAGGCGGTTGATCTCGGTCTGCAGGACGGTCTCGCTGGTCTTCGCCGGTGCTGCCTGGGCGGGGCTGGCAGACATCGTGGCGAGGCCGAGGGCGGCCGGGGCGATGAGGGCAGCGGCCAGGGCGAAGCGGCGAAGAACGTTGCGCAAGAGGTCCCTTTCGGCAGGTGTTCGTTGCTTGCACTGTTCTTTTCGGCCCTGCCGGGGCGGACTGGATTAGCGGCCCGGAGCGCATCGGTCGCCGTCCGGTTGCCAGAAATCCCGGCTTAACGCCAGGGTCACCGCCAGCGACAGCCGGCAGCCGTGGTGTTAAGCCGGGGACTGGCTGAACACCACGGTCGCCGTGGGTGACAGCCGGGGACCGTGGTGTACAGCCGGGGACTGGCTGAACGTCACGGTCGCCATACGTGACAGCTGGGGGCTTTGGGGTTAAGCCGGGGGCCAGGGGAGGGATTGCCACAGGGATGGCTGGTGGGTCAGCTGGATCAGGCGGTTCTCCAGCTCTCGGTACTCCGGGCCGTGAACCGAACCGCCCCACAGCGGCGCGCTGCTCACCCCGTCCGCTGCTGAGGTCACCAGGGTCATCACGTCCAGCGGTAACCCGTCCGCCTCCAGCTCGGCGGTCAGGGCGGCCGTGTCGGCGTCGACCAGGGAGGCCACTGCCGGGACTGTCGACAGCTGGCTGATCAGGGCGATCGAGCGCCGCAGCGCCGCCTCGTCGGACGGTGGCGCGAGCAGGGCGCGGACATAGGCCCTGGTGAACCGCCCCGCCGATACGTCAGCCGGGTCCAGGCGGCTTTCGATGTCGGTGTGGAAGGCGGCGAGCAGGCTTCGGGCCAGCTCCAGCAGGAGGTCTTCCTTGCTGGCGAAGTGGTAGATCAGGCCGCCCTTGGACACTCCGGCGTGGCGGGCGATGTCGTCCAGCGAGGCGTTCAGGCCGCGGGTGCGGATGACCTCGCCCGCTGACTCCAGCAGCGCACGCCGGGTGTCCTCGGGTGACCGGCCTGCGGTTCGTCCCATTTGTCCCCACCCAACGTTCAAGAACGACAACCCAGAGCCTAACGGGACGGGATCAACCGCCACGCGACCACGGCCGCCACGAACATCAGGGCGGCTGCCACCAGTGACGTGGTCTGCATCGCGTACAGAAAGGCGTCCTTCGCGGACTGGATCAGCGTGGCGTCGCGGACCGGATCCAGCACCCGCAGCGCCGAGCCGAGCGAGTCCGAGGCCGGCGCCGACGACGGCAGGCCCAGCGTCGACCGGTAGACCGAGGTCAGCAGCGAACCCAGCACCGCGATGCCGAGTACGACGCCGAGCTCGTTCGCCGTCTCGGTCACCGCTGACACGGAGCCCGCTTTCCGGGGCGGCGCGGCCGAGATGATCGCGTCGCCGGCCAGAGTCATCGACAGGCCGACCCCGAGGCCGACCGGAACAAGACAGAGCGCTAACCACCCGTACCAAGGCTGGCTCGCCGCAGGCGCGACCAGAGCGAGACCCGCGGCAGCGACCGCGAGTGAGGCGGCGATGGCGTGGCCGCGACCCAGGCGGGTGATGGCGACGCCGACGAGGGCGACCACGACCATCGATGCGATGGTGGCGGGGAGTTCGGCCAGGCCGGCTTGCAGAGGGGTGAAGCCGCGGACGAACTGGAGGTATTGCGAGAAGAAGAAGAGCAGGCCGACCAGGCCGAAGATGGAAATGACGTTGGCGGCGACCGCGCCGGAGAAGGCCGGGCTGCGGAACAGGTCGACGTCGAGCATCGGGTTGGGCAGGCGGCGCTGGCGGCGGACGAAGAGCCAGCCGGCCAGCAGGCCGACCAGAGCGAGCGGCCACGCGGCGATGTGCGTGATCGCGAAGACAATCGGCACCACCGCGAGCATCGAGAGGAAAGCGGACGGCCAGTCGAAACGGCCCGGTGAGGGGTCGCGCGACTCGGGGAGAAGGAAGATCCCGGAGACCACCACGACGATCATGACCGGCACGTTGATCAGGAAGACCGAGCCCCACCAGAAGTGTTCGAGCAGGAATCCGCCGACCATCGGACCGGCCGCTGAACCGGCGCCGAACGCGGCCGACCAGACGGCGATGGCCCGGGTGCGCTCGGCGTCGTCGGGGAAGAGGTTGCGGATCAGCGAGAGCGTCGACGGCATCAGGGTGGCGCCGGCGACGCCGAGCAGGAGGCGGGCGACGATCAGCTCTTCCGCGCTGGTGGCGAACGCCGCGAGCAGCGAGACCACGCCGAACAGCACCGATCCGGCGAGCAGGATGCGCTTGCGGCCGATCCGGTCGGCGAGGTTGCCCATCAGCGCGAGCAGGCCGGCCAGCGCGAGCGAGTAGATGTCGCCGATCCAGATGACCTGCTCAGCGGTGGGGGAGAGGCTCTCGGTCAGGGACGGCACCGCCAGCGCGAGCACCGTCCCGTCGATCGAGAGGAGCAGGACCGCCGCGGACAGCACCCCGAGGGCCGCCCAGCGGTGGTTCTTGACCGTGACCGTCTGACTCATGCCGGTACTGTACCGACCAGTCGGTAAAGTTTCACGGGGTTGTCGTGGCGATCACTGCCCATCGTTGGTTGCCGCCCGAGGTCGGTTGCCACAATCCGACAGCGGTCCCATCGGCGGTCGCCTCACCCGGCACGTCGAGCAGCCGCCGCGCCGCCACGTTGATCAGCGTGTAGGTGCCGTCGCCGGTCGTCGACAGCGTCCACAACGCGCCGTCATCCCTGGTGCCGGCGGCCTCGACCACCACCGCTCCGTTGCGCACCGCCAGCCGCTGCCCGGTCGCGGCATTGCTGACGACGTAGCGCTCCTGGCTGCTCAGGCCGTTTCCGATCGCTGCGAACGTCCAACGCTGCTCGATCGACGAACCATCGGTGGTCCGGATGGCGGCTTTGCCGCCGGCAGGCGCGAGGCTGCGGCCGCTTTGAACCCCTTGGAGACGGTACGCGGAACCGGCGCTGAAGTGGCTTGTAGCCGATTGAGCGACGCCACTGATCAGGAAGGTGGTGACCGATTCGGCGGGGACGGTGATGGTTGCTTTCTTGCCCTTCACCGCCGTGGGCCTCTGTTTGATCAACTTGCCTGCCGCGCTGGTGATCACCGGTGTGACGCTGGCCTTTTGTCCGACATTTCGAGATTTAGTAAGATCTAGTGTGACGGTTCTCGGCTGGGTCGTCGGGTTGCTGTGGACGACCGTTACTCCAGTGCCGTCGTTCTTCATGGCAGCCAGGGTGGCGGTGTCATTTACCTTGACCACCCGATCGCCGGGTTTGATGTAGTGGGTGAAGTTCCTGATCGTGTCGAATTTGGTGTTCGTCCTGATCGGGCAGGTCGTGAGCGTGTCCGTTTTCGTGCAGTCGAACGGCACGTGGATCGAGCCCCACTGGAGATTGCCCTCGGCGACCATGTTCTTCGCGTCCTCGACCGGCTGCCACAGCACCCAGGCCGACGGCTCCAGCTCACGGAAGTCGTCGATGATCCGCTGAGCCATGCCGAGGCCGGAGTTCATGCTGGTGAAGTCGTTGCCCCAGCTGCCCTCGACCTCGCTCATCCACAGCGGTCGCTGTTCGGCCTTCGCCGTGTCGCGGGCCGCCGTTCGCTGGCCGGTGCCGTAGGTGTGGACGTTGAGCTGAGCCACCGCGTTCTGGGCGGCTTGCGGGTATCCGTACCAGTCCTGGAGGAAGATTCCCGGGTTCGTCTCGTCCGGCGCTGAGACTTTCGCCTTCGTCGTGGCCTGTTTCAGTTCTTGGTCAAGCGCCTGGATCACCGCCGCCTGCAGGGCCGGGCCGGCGTGCGCGCCCTCCTGGCGGCCGCCGGTCGGCGTGCCGTTCGCGCCGAGCGTCGTACGCCAGTAGTTGGTGTTCGGCTCGTTCAGCGGATCGATCGTGTCGAACTCGATCCCGTGCGCGTCCTCGAGCCGCTCGGTGACCCGGGTCAGGTACGTGGCGAACTCGTCCAGCTGGTCTGTCCGGATCTGATCAGCGTTCGCGTCGAAGCCGCCGCTGACGTATCCGCTGACCGTCTGGAACCACGGGGGCGAGTTGCTGAACGCCTCCCAGCGCGTGACCTCGTCCTTGATCTGGTCGACCCACCAGCGCTGATTCGGGTCGGCGTCGAAGTTCCAGTGGGCCGGGTCGTCCGGGTTCCACCAGTCCTTGTCGGTGGGGCCGTACTGCTGTGGCGCCCGCCAGAAACCGGGCACCGCACCGCCGGGCCGCAGGTAATCGGTCACGGTCGGCGCGTTCCCGCCGCCGATGTTGAAGCGGGCGATGTTGAGGTCGAGCCCGTCCGCGCCGAAGAGCAGATCGACGAGGCGGTTCCGGACGGCGTCGGGGTAACCGCCGGTCGCTTCGGCGAACCAGGCGAGGCTGGTGCCCCAGCCCTGAAAGGCGGGCTGCTGGTACGAGGGGTCGATGGTGACGGTCACGGTGGCCGCGGCGGCCGGCGGGGCGGGGAGCGGGGCAAGGGTCATCGCAGCGAGGACGGCGACGGAACCGGTGCGGACGAACATGGGCGTCCTTTCGTGGTCTGTTTACGTAAACATCACACGGTGGAAACCAGTTCTCGCATGGGTGAGTGTCGATGTCAAGGAGGGGGGCTCACTCACCCTGGGCGGGGCTGGGTCGTGGTCCTGGTCGTGGTCGCGACGCCCGGAGCCCGGCGATGAGATGCGGCTGGACCTGCGGTGTCGGCCATGCCTCTGTGCGCCAGCCGGTCCGGCCGGTTTTCAGCGCTGTGCGGAGGCGGATGGCGTAGCGCCGGTGCGCCAGCTCAGGGGCAGTCGGCCCCGGGCGGCTGCACACCACGGCTTCCGGCTGTCGTGGGCGGCGACCGTGGTGTACGGCCCGGTTTCCGGCTTAACGCCAGGGCTGCCGGCTGTCGCTGGTGGCGAACGTGGCGTTCAGCTCGATCGCGGCTTAACGTTACGGCTCCTAGCTGTCGCCCACGGCGACCAGGACGTGCAGCCGGTCGATTCCGGCTTAACGCCAGGGCGGCCGGCTGTCGCTGGCGGCGACCCTGGCGTTAAGCCGGGGGTTTCCGGCAACCGGACGGTGACCGATGCGCTCCGGGTCGCTAATCCAGTGGGCGGCGGTAGGGCCGAAGAGAACAGCGCAAGCAACATTGACCTGCCGAAAGGGACCTCTTGCGCAACGTTCTTCGCCGCTTCGCCCTGGCCGCTGCCCTCATCGCCCCGGCCGCCCTCGGCCTCGCCACGATGACCGCCAGCCCCTCCCAGGCAGCACCGGCGAAGACCAGCGAGACCACCCTGCAGACCGAGATCAACCGCCTCATCAACGTCCAGCGCACGTCGAACGGCTGCGCAGCGCTGAAGGTCGACGCCAAGCTGACCGTCGCCGCCCGCGGCCACAGCGCGTTCATGGCCCAGACCGGGAAGTTCTCGCACACCGGGCGTGGCAACTCGAACTTCGTCGCCCGCGCCAAGGCCGCCGGCTTCGCCAACCCGTCGGCGGAGAACGTCGCCTACGGCTACCGCACCGCCGCCCAGGTCGTCAACGGCTGGATGAAGAGCCCGGGCCACCGCACCAACATCCTCAACTGCAAGTCCAAGACCGTCGGCGTCGGCGCCGTGTACTCCGCCAACGGCACCCCGTACTACACCCAGGACTTCGGTTACTGAAAGACCCATCGCCGTGTCCGGGTCGCCGAGATTCGGTGACGGCGGATCCCTCATGCCGGGAAAATCGATCGCCAGGCTTGGATGTCTTGAGGGAGCGTGAATGCCGCCATCCGGCATTTCGCGACAGGAGCAAGATCATGCAGCACTGGCAGGACGTAGCCTCGTTCTTCGTGCCCGGGTTCAACCGGAACCCCAAGCAGCGCGTCTCTCGTTACCGCTCGTCCCGGGAAGACGCCGCGCGCAGCCTGCGCCGGGAGGACCAACGCCTAACGCGCAGCTCCGACAACCCAGGATAAAAACCCTAGTTCGGGGTGAACAACCCCTGCAGGCCGACGATGATCGCGATCACCCCGAAAATGGCGAGCAGCAGAGCCCGGCCGGACAGCACGCCCTGTCCGCCCGGGTTCTCGCCGCCGACGGTCAGCGCGCGGCGGCCGGTCAGCCGGTCCCAGAGCAGGATCACACCGACCGCGATGCCGACCACCTCGAAGTGGAAGACGTGCGGGCCGGAGAACAGGTGCACGATCAGGTAATAGCCGCCGGTGATCAGAGCCAGCAGGCCGACCAGCCATGCCCACGGCGCGATCTTGTCGGTGAACCGGCCGATCGGGTCGCCGACGTTCGGCAGGCCGCGGAACAGCGGCACCGCGAGCAGCAGCCCGCCCAGGATGTTGGCGATGTCGAGCAGCAGCGCGATCACGGTGCGGATCCTCCCGGGTGAAGTTGCTTGGGAGCGTACCCATGGGGATCTTCGCAGAAACAGGGGTGGCGCCCGGAGGCGCCACCCTCGCAGGTCAGGCGTGCTTGAGTGCCCATTCGACGGCGTAATCGGCGACCGCTTCCCAGCCCGGCTCACCGCAGGTCCAGTGTGAGCGGTCCGGGAACTCGTGGTACTCGGTGATCGTGCCCGGCGCCTTGTAATGGCTGGCGTTCGACTTGTTCACCGCGGGCGGCATGATGTGGTCCTTGCCGCCGCCGATGAACAGCAGCGGCGCCCGGCCGGCGTTGTGATAGTCGACCCAGGTCTCCTGCTTGCCCGGCTTGAAGTTGGCGATCAGGCCGTAGGTCCAGACCCAGCTTCCGGGTGCCGGGATGGCGTAACGCTCGTACGCCTCCAGCGCCGCGTCCTCGGGAAGCGTGTTGGTGAAGGCGTAGTGGAACTGCTCCGCGGTGAAACCGGCTGCCTCGTGCCGCTTCGCCGGGTTGTTCAGGATCGGGAAGAGCGACTTGAGCTGCGACGGCGGGGTGACCCGGATGCCTTCCGGCGGCGCCGAGTCGATGACGACACCGGCCGCGCCGTGCCCGCGGTCGAGCAGCAGCTGGGTGAGCGTGCCGCCGAAGGAGTGCCCGATGAGGATCGGCTTCTCCGGCAGATCAGCGATAACGCTCTCAAGATGCGCCACCGTCTCCGGCACCGTCAACGAGGCGATCACCGACGGGTCCGCCCGCAGCGCCTCCACCTCGACCTCAAAACCCGGGTACGCCGGCGCGATCACCGTGTGCCCCTGAGCCCGCAGATAGGGAATCCACTGCTCCCAGCTACGGGGCGTGACCCAGAGACCGTGGATCAGAACGATCGTGCTCATGCGGCGTATCCGTTCAGGAAGGTGAGCAGGTCGTTGCCGAGCTGCTCCTTGTGGGTGTCGGTGATGCCGTGCGGCGCGCCGGGATAGACGATCAGCGCAGCGTCCTTGATCAACGCCGCCGACGCTCTGCCGCCCACCTCGAACGGCACGACCTGGTCGTCGTCGCCGTGGATCACGAGCGTCGGCACATCGAAGGCAGCGAGGTCGTCACGGAAATCGGTGGCCGAGAACGCGGCGATCGACTCGTACGCGTTGCGGTGCCCGGCCGCCATCGACTGCAGCCAGAACGCGTCCCGGATGCCCTGCGCGACCGAGGTGCCCTCGCGGTTGTTGCCGAAGAACGGCCCGTCGGCCAGGTCCTT
The DNA here is from genome assembly GCF_003259845.1 of Actinoplanes lutulentus. Taxonomy (GTDB): domain Bacteria; phylum Actinomycetota; class Actinomycetes; order Mycobacteriales; family Micromonosporaceae; genus Actinoplanes; species Actinoplanes lutulentus. The sequence continues at coordinate 464,525 of NZ_QLMJ01000001.1, read as the reverse complement.
GTAGAGCTGCGACCGGTCAGCGAGCGACCCGGCCCGGATGCCGTCGAAAACGGACAGCGGCACACCGCCCGGGTTGTCGTCGCGGAGCACCATCAGCGGCGGCACCGCCGAGACGAGCACGGCCTGCGCGACCCGTGAGGTGCCGTGCCGGCCGATGTACCGGCTGATCTCGCCGCCACCGGTGGAGAAGCCGACGAGCGTGACCTCTCGAAGGTCGAGCGAGTCCAGGAGAACAGCAAGATCGTCCGCGTACGTGTCCATCTCGTTGCCGTGCCACGTCTGCGTGGAACGACCATGGCCGCGCCGGTCGTGCGCGATGACCCGGTACCCGTTGTCAGCCAGGAAGAGCTGCTGCGCCTCCCAGCTGTCCGAGTTCAGCGGCCAGCCGTGGCTGAGCACGACGGGCCGGCCGGCGCCCCAGTCCTTGTAGAAGATGTCCGTACCGTCGGAGGTGGTCACGAAGCTCATCGGGCGGCCTTCCGGATCAGATCGGCGGCGGCGCGAGGCTGGGAGATCATCGCGACGTGCGACGCCTTCACCTCGACGGTGTGCGAGCCGGCGCGCTGGGCCATGAACCGCTGCAACGCCGGCGGGATCAGGTTGTCCTGGCTCGCGACCAGGAAGAACGACGGGATCGTCTGCCACGCGGGCGCGCCGGACGGCGACTGCAGGGTGGAGGCGTCGCCGGGCCGCTGGGTCGCCCACAGCACGTCGGTCGTCGAGCGCGGCAGGTCACCGGCGAAGACGGTGCGGAACACGTCCTTCTTGACGTATCCGTCGTACCCACCGGCCCACGGCCGGAAGTCGATCGAGGTGGCCGGGTCGAGCAGGCTGCCGGGGAACTGGGCGGTCAGGTGGCCCACGTCCTCGCCGGCGTCCGGCGCGAACGCCGCGATGTAGACGAGCGCCTTCACGTTCGGGTTGCCGGTCGCCGCGTTGGTGATCACGAAGCCGCCGTACGAGTGCCCGACCAGCACGATCGGCCCGGTGATGGTGGCGAGGAACGACGCGATGTAGGCCGCGTCGGAGGCGACGCCCCGCAGCGGGTTGGCCGGCGCGAACACGGTGTAGCCCTCGCCGGTCAGCCGCTTGATCACATCGGACCATCCGGCGGCGTCCGCGAACGCGCCGTGCACCAGGACGATCGTGGGCTTCGGACCTTTGCCATGAAGGCCGGCAGCCTGTGCGGCGGCGGGGACGCCGGTCGCTGCCACGGCGGCAGCGGCAGCGGTGCCTGCGAGAACGACTCTGCGGGAAACGGGAGAAGACATAAAGATCAAAGACCTTTCATGGGTACGACCGAACTGGCCGCACTCCGAGCCAACCAACACCGCCCTCGACAGGCCATGCAGGACGACCGGCAGGACTTCATTTCAGCGTGTCAGCGACGCCAGGGCGGACCGCACCTTGCCGGTCACATGCTCGTGCGCGACGCTCTCGAAAAGCTCCAGCGCCCGATTCAGCTCACCCCGTGCCTCGGCGGCCCTGCCCAGGCCGGCCCGGGCCATGCCGAGTGCGAGGTGCACGTGACCGAGGGCGCCCGGTTCCCCGTACGCGACAGCGAGCGGCATCGCCCGCTCCGCCTCGACGATCGCCTCCTCCCAGCGGCCCATCTCGACGAAGGCCTGCGCGGCTGACGTCCGGGCGACGAGGGTGGCATTCATCGCGGGGCGGGGCGACACCGGGCGTACCGCGACCTCCCGCAGCGTCGACCGGAACTCGGCGAGTGCTTCGGCGTGCCGGCCCAGCGCCAGCAGCGTCAGCCCGATGCCCTGGAACAGCTGGATGTAACCGTCGTGGTCACCGACCCGGTCGGCGAGCCGCTGCGCCTGCCGGTACGCCTCCAGGGCCTCCTCGAGACGGTCGCTGAACCGCCAGGCCATGGCCGCGTACTGCAGCGCCCACGCCTCCTCCTTGATGTCACCGATCTCCACGGCGAGTCGGCGCGCGTCAAGAGCCGCCCGTAAGCCCTCGTCGAGCCGGCGGACGCAGGCGGTGGCCGCCCAGGAGAAGTAGTTGAGGTGGACCGCGGCGAGCCGCCGGTCGGGCAGCCGGGCGGCGGCGTCCCGGGACCGGCCGTAGACCTCGTACCAGCCGGGCCAGGTGACCATCGTGTCGGAGAACCAGTGCAGGGCCTCGGCGACGTCCACGACGAGGTGATCCTCGGTCACCAGCCGCAGCGCGCCCAGCCAGTTCGCGGCCTCGGCCTGCAGCCAGCCGCCCGCCTCTTCCAGGGTGGCGAGCGGTACCGTGCCGGTCCAGCCGTCCGGCAGCGCGCCGTACCCGGGCTCGAACCACCGGCCGGCCACGATCGTCGTCTCCAGCAGCCAGCGGACCATCCGGGTACGCGTAGCCGCCCGGGCCCCGGCCGGCTCCTCGGCTCGCAGCCGTTCCGTGGCGAAGAGCCGGATCAGGTCGTGGAACCGGTAGCGATCGGAACCCTCGTGCTGGAGCAGTCCCAGCTCGACCAGTTCGTCGAGACGGTCCGACGCGTCGTCCGGATCCGAGCCGGTCAGCACCGCGGCCAGCGGCGCCGCGAAATCGGCGCCGGGCACGTGCGCGAGCCGCCGGAACAGCGCCCGTCCCTCGCCGGAGAGCTGCGCGTGCGACAGCGCGAACGCGGCCGCCACCCCGGTGTCGCCGGTGTGCAGGTTCGCGAGCCGCCGGTCGGCGTCGGCGAGCCGGGCCACCAGAGAGCCGACCGTCCAGCCCGGCCGGTTCGCCAGCCGGGTGCCGGCGATCCGCAGGGCCAGCGGCAGATGACCGCAGAGCCGGGACACCGCGTCGACGTCACCGGCCGACGCCGGGTCGCCGGCCTGCCCGGCGATCGCCCGCAGCAGCGCGGCCGACTCGGCCAGGTCGAGCGGGGCCAGCGCGGTGCGCAGCACACCCTCCAGCCCGCCGAGCAGCCGCCGGCTGGTCACCACGACCAGCCCGGCGCCGGCACCGGGCAGCAGCGGCCGGACCTGCGCCTCGTCCGCCGCGTTGTCGAGCACCAGAAGGCATCGCCGGTCGCGCAGGGTCGCCCGCAGCTGGCTGCACCGCTCGTCGTCGGTGGAGCCGATCCGGCGCGGGTTCACGTCGAGGGCTTTCAGCAGCTTGGTCGCGGCCTCCCCGGCGGTCGGCGGGTCCTCGTCGACACCGCGTAGATCCACGTAGAGACAGCCGTCCGGGAACTGCTCGCGCAGCATCTCGGTCACCCGGACGGCGAACGCGGTCTTGCCGATGCCGGGTTGCCCGTGCACGACCACGACCGGTACCGGGCCGTTGGGCGTACCCAAGATGGCAGCCTGACGGACCAGATCGAGCTCGGCGGCGCGTCCCACGAAGTCGGCGACCGGCCGCGGCGGCTCGCAGAGCCGGGGCCGCTCGCCGGCGGTGTGCATCCGCAGCGCCCGGGCGTCCTCCTCCAGCCGCGACTGCTCCGCGCCGGTCACCCTGAGCGCTCCGGCGAGAGCGGCGAGGGTACGCGGCTGAGGCGCCCGGATATGACCGCGCTCCATGTCGCTGATGGCACGCACACTGACCCCGGACGACTCGGACAGCTGCTCCATCGTCAGCCCGGCGCTCCGCCGAAGCTCGCGAAGGCGATCACCTAAAGGCATGCATCGAACCTACGAGTCACGACCCGCTGCTCGCGTACGTAGAACTATGTAATCCGCAGTGCCCGGGCCAGTTCGCCGCGCGACCGGATGCCCAGTTTCGGGTAGACCCGGGACAGATGCGTGGTGACCGTACGCGGCGACAGGAACAGCCGCTCCGCGATGTCCCGGTTGCTCAGCCCCTCGGCGGCCAGCCGGGCGATCTGCGTCTCCTGTGGAGTGAGCTCGGCGGCGGTCTCGGCGGGTTTGCGCAGCGATTCGCCGGAGGCACGCAGCTCGGCCCGGGACCGTTCGGCCCAGGCCGTGGCGCCGAGCGCGTCGAACGTGGCGGCCGCGGCACGCAGCAACGGCCGCGACTCGGCCGGTTTGCGGCGGCGGCGCAGCCACGACCCGTACGCGTGCCGGCGGCGCGCCTGCTCGAACGGCCAGCCCGGCAGGTCCTCGCCGACCGCTTTCTCCCAGCCTTCGGCGCTGTCCTCCAGCACCGCTCGCGCGTACCCGAGACCGGCCATCAGCGCCGGCGCCTGGGACTGCTCGCCGACCGGTGCCAGCCGCTCGACCAGCCGGCGCAGCGGTGCCAGCGAGCCGCTGCCGGCCGCAGCCTCGGCCAGGTGCGCCACCAGGTAGAAGCCGGTGTACAGGTGGTACGAGTGATCGGCCGGATCGAAGACCCGGCTCAATTCACGGAACGCCTCGTCCGGGCGTCCCGCGCCGAGCGCCGCGATGCCCCGGATCTGATGCACTCCGGCGAGCAGCGGGTTACGCCCGTACGGCAGCAGCACGGCCTCGGTGGCGGCGGCACGTTCCTCGGCGGCGGTCACGTTGCCGCGTAGCGCCTCCGCGGTGCCGGCGGCGGTCCAGGCCGCCGGCAGCCAGTTCGGCTCACCGATCTCCCGGGCCAGCGCCTCACCCTCGGGGAGCAGCGCGAGCGCGGTACGCACATCCCCGGTGTGCACCGCCGGCATCGCGTGGCAGATGAGTGCCCGGTAGAGCACGCCGAGCCGGCCCTGCGCGCGGCAACCGACCGCGGCGACGGCAAGCAGCTCGCACGCCATCGGGGCGTCACCGATCGCGGACGCTCCCAGCCCGAGCTGGAAGATGGCGTACGGCTCGTTGCCACCGGCGGTCAGCTGCTCCCGGATCCGCCCGCGAACCATCGCACCGTGGGTGATCGGCGCGATCAGCCCCAGCGTTCCGGGTAACTGCGGGTCCGGCGAGATGTCCATCAGGCCCTCGATCGCCGTGGACAGCCGCTCGGTGACGGCCGGCTCGACCTCCGAGAAGTGGACACGCAGGGCGACCGTGTCGAGCAGCTGCACGGACCGGGTGACCTCGCCGGCCTGCGCGAGCGTGTCGAGCGCGTCCGCGACGCTGGTCAGCCAGTCGGCGCCGGAGAAGCGGGTGCCGTGGAAGGTCTCCAGCCGCAGATCGTAAACGGCACGGTCGGCCTGGCCCAGCTCGTGCGCTCGGACCTCACCCAGCAGACGGCCGACGGCCACGTTGTCGCCCTGCTCGGAGGCCATCTCCGAAGCGGACAGCAATCGGTGGCCACGGGCCGCGGGATCCTCGCTGAGCCGCGCGGCCTGCTCGAACGCCATCAGCGCGATGCCGGCGGCGTGCCGGTGCCTCGCCTGCGACGCGGTCTCGGTCAGCTGCCTCGCCAGCGCTTCGTCGGGGGCGTCAGCGGCGGCGGCCCGATGCCAGACGCTGCGTTCCGGATCACCGGCGAGGGCCTCGGCCAGCGCCGCGTGCGCCTTGCGCCGCTGCACCGCGGTTGCCGAGTGGTAGAGCGCGGACCGCAGCAACGGATGCCGGAACTGCACCCGGGTCTGCTCGTCGATCTGCACCAGCCGGGTCGCCACGGCCGGGTCGATGTCCTCGTGGCGGACCGCGCGCGGCTCCACGAGGCGGCAGGCGCGCACGATCTCGTCCAGGTCGTCGCCGTCGTGCAGGGTCGCCACCAGCAGCAGCGAGCGGGTCACCGGCGGCAGCTCGGCGACCAGGCCGGAGAAGGTGCGCTCCAGCCGTTCGCTCAGCGGCAGCCGGCTCGGCCGGATCGCCACGCTGCCGGAACGCAGCGCCGCCTCACCCAGCTCCACCAGGCCGAGCGGGTTGCCCCGTGCGGCCAGCAGCACCTGCGTCGCCAGGCGAGCGGCCAGCCCCGGTGCTGCCCTTTCCAGCAGGGCTGCCGAGTCGTCCCTGGTCAGCGCTTCCAGGCGTACCTCAGGAAGTCCCGCACCGGAAAGCCGGCGGTTGACGTCGCGGCCGTCGCGCGCGGTGAGAAGCATTGCCGCGCGGTCGGCGCGCAAGCGCCGCGCGACGAACGCGAGAGCCTCCCAGCTCGCCTCGTCCAGCCACTGGAGGTCCTCGACCGTGATCAGCACCGGGGTGTCGTCGGCGCTCAGCACGTCGAGCAGCGCGGATGCGGCACGGAACGGCAGGGTGTCCGGCGATCCGAGGATCTCCACCGCGGCACCGGACACGTCCGGCGCGGCGCGCAGCAGACGATGCAGGCTCGCGTACGGAATATGCACCTCGGCCTGGACCCCGGCGGTGCCGAGCACACGCAGGCCGCGGGCGGAGGCCTGCTCGGCGGCGTGGTCGAGCAGCGTGGACTTGCCTATCCCGGCCTCGCCGCGCAGCACCAGAGCGCCGCCGTCGCCGGAAGCCGCGCCGTCGAGAAGGGTCGCCAGCGCGTTGATTTCCGATCGGCGGCCCAGGATCACCCGCACATCCTAGTGATGCCGCGCTTGCGGACGGTCAGGCCCGCGCACGCCTCCCTACGGTTGTGCCGCGCTTTGGTTGTACCGCGCGACACGTCCACGCCGGGAACGGACCGCTCGGACAGCGTGCGCATGGCAAACGCCGCCCGGCGGCCCGTCGGACAGCGGGAATCAGACCTCGAGGTCGGTCACGTCCGGCGTGGGGACCTCGCGCAGGTGGCGGTTGTGGCGCGGCTCCTGCTTGGTCTTCGAGTCGTTGAGCTTGCGGCGCAGGTCGTCGCGGGCGTCCATGACGGCGGCGTGCAGATCTTCCTCGGACGAGGTCGTGACGATCTCGTCGCGTCCGGAGATCCGGCAGATCAGCGAAACGTGCTGGCCCTTCCCGCCGCGCTCTTTCACCGACAGCTCCAGATCCGTGGCGTCCGCGTGGAATCCGGCGAGCCGGCTGTCCAGCGTGCTGAACAGCTCGGTGATCCAGTTGCGGTCACCCTGCGAGAAACCGGCGCCCAGGCGCAGGCATTCTTCGATGGTGGCCGGGTTGGCGACAGCAGTCATCAGAACTCCTCGATCCGGCGAAACGGGACGTAATCCTCGTACCCCCGGAGATCGCGTTCGAATCAGGCTTTCCCTGAAGATTGGGCTGGCCCACGTGGGACAGGCTTACGCTGTCGGCATCAGATGGAATCAAGCTCACCGCCACAGGCGGCGGCCCTCCCAGCGGGAAATGCTCGCGGCGATCGTCGAGCAATCGTCTGACGCGATCATTTCCAGCGATCTGTCCGGGACCGTGACCTCCTGGAACGCGGGTGCCGAGCGGATATACGGCTACACCGCGGAAGAGGTGATCGGCAAGCCGCTCATCAACCTGCTGCCGGAAGGCTCCGCGGACGGGCTCAGCCTGGCGTTCGCCAGGCTCGCCTCCGGCGAGCAGATCACGATGGAAGAGACCACGAGGGTACGCAAGGACGGCACCCCGTTCGTGGTGTCGGTGATCGTCTCACCGATCCGGGACGGCAACGGTGTCGTCGTCGCGGCGGCCGCCACCGAGCGTGACATCACCGATGTCCTCCGGACGCAGGAGCGGTCCGCGCGCGCCGCCCGGCTGGAAAGTCTCGGCCAGCTGGCCGGCGGGGTCGCGCACGACTTCAACAACCTGCTGGCGATCATCATGAACTACGCGGACTTCGTGGCCGAGGAGGTCACCGGCGAGGCCGCGGACGACCTCGCGCGCATCCGGGACGCCGCCGATCGGGCCAGGTCGCTGACCAGCCAGCTGCTGCTGTTCGCCAAACGCGAGCCGACCCAGGTCGAGGTCGTCGACCTGAACGAGGTGATCCTCGGCGCCGAGGAACTGCTGAGCCGCACGATCGGCGAGAACATCAGCCTGAAGTGCCGGCCGCGGTCCGGCGGGCTCACTCCGGTGCGGGCGAACCGTGGCCGGCTCGACCAGATCCTGCTGAACCTGGTGATCAACGCGCGGGACGCGATGCCGGACGGCGGGGTGGTGGTGGCCTCGACCGACATCTCGGAAATTCCGGATCTGCCGGGGCGGTGGGCGCGGCTCACGGTGAGCGACACCGGCACCGGGATGACCCCTGAGGTACGGGACCGGCTGTTCGAACCGTTCTTCACCACGAAACCGGTTGACCAGGGCACCGGCCTGGGCCTGGCCACGGTGTACGGCATCGTCGGCGACGCGGGCGGCCACATCAGCGTGGAGTCGGAGCTGGGCATCGGCACCACGTTCCGGATCCTGCTGCCGCTGGCCTCGCCGGCGACGTGCGCCGACACGTCCGCAACCGATCAGCCGGTGCGGGTAGGCAACGGTGAGCGCGTGCTGGTGGTCGAGGACGAGGAGCACGTCCGGGACCTGGTGGTGAGGGTCCTGGAGAACAGTGGTTACCGCACCCTGGTGGCCGACTCGCCCGCCACGATCGCCGGCCTGGAACTGGAGGACGTAGCCCTGCTGATCGCCGACGTCGTCCTGCGCGGCGAGTCAGGCCCCGCGCTGGCGTCGAAGCTGCGCGCCCAGCGCCCGGAGCTGGCAGTCCTCTACATGTCGGGCTACAGCGACAGCCAGATCCGCGACCAGTACGACATCGCCGCGGAAACCTGCATCCTGCACAAACCGTTCACCGCGGCCGAGCTCCTGGCGAACGTGAGCGAAGCCCTGGTGCCGGCGCGCTGACCAGGCTCGTCGTGCGGGTGGTGGCCGTGCGTGGCACGGTTTCCGGTATGCCTGATGCCATCTTCGCCAACCCGCTGCTGGCGGCGGTCTACGACGCGTTCGACGAGGGACGGCAGGACCTGGACGCCTACCTGCGGATCGCGGACGAGATCGGCGCCCGGCGGGTCCTCGACGTCGGATGCGGCACCGGCACCTTCGCCGTCCTGCTGGCCGCCACCGGCCGCGACGTGACCGGAGTCGATCCGGCCGGGGCGTCCCTCGACCTGGCCCGGGCCAAGTCCTCCACGGTGACGTGGGGGATGAGCATCCCGCCGGGCGGACAGTTCGACCTGGCCACGATGACCGGCAACGTAGCCCAGGTCTTCCTCACCGACGACGAGTGGACCGGCGTCCTCACCAACATCCACGCCGCCCTGACCGGCAACGGCTCCCTGGTCTTCGAGTCCCGGCGCCCGTCAGCCAGAGCCTGGGAACAGTGGGCCGTCGACACGGGTCCCGTCATCCGCGAGGTCCCGGGCATAGGCGTGGTCGAGCGCCGCCGCGTGGTAACCGAGGTAGCGCTTCCGCTGGTGTCATTCCGCTACACGTTCCTGATCGACGGCCAGGTCCTCCACTCCGACTCAACCCTGCGCTTCCGCGACCGCGACGAGCTGGAGACCTCCCTGACCGCGAACGGCTTCACCACCACAGCCGTCCGCGAGGCCCCCGACCGCCCCACCCAGGAGTTCGTCTTCCAAACCCAAAAATCCACCCCGTGAGTACGCGTTAAGCCCCGCACCCCGAGCCACCCCGGTCCAGCTCGCGCTCGTGGTCGCGCAAGCGCCGAACCGGTGACCGTAAGCGCGAGCCTCTTCGGTCCGGCTCGTGCTCGTGGTCGCGCGAGCGCCGGAGTAGCGACCGTAAGCGCGAGCCGGCCGGGTTCGGCTTGTGCTTGTGGTCGCGTGGGGGCCGGAATGGCGACCGTAAGCGCGAGCCGCCCCGGTTCGGCTTGTGCTTGTGGTTGCGCGAGCGCCGGAGTTGCGACCGTGAGCGCGAGCCGGCTGGGTTCGGCTTGTGCTTGTGGTCGCGCGAGCGCCGGAGTTGCGACCGTGAGCGCGAGCCGCCTGGGTTCGGCTTGTGCTTGTGGTCGCGCGAGCGCCGGAGTTGCGACCGTGAGCGCGAGCCGGCCGGGTTCGGCTTGTGCTTGTGGTCGCGTGGGGGCCGGAGTTGCGACCGTGAGCGCGAGCCGGCTGGGTTCGGCTTGTGCTTGTGGTCGCGTGGGGGCCGGAGTTGCGACCGTGAGCGCGAGCCGGCCGGGTTTGGCTTGTGCTTGTGGTCGCGTGAAGCGTGTAAATGCGACCGTGAGCGCGAGCCGGCCGCGGTCAAGCGCTGGTTGCAGGACACGAGCCGTAGCTCGGACATGTAATCGGACCCGCATAACGTGACTGGACTACGGCTCCGGGTCGCGAGCCGTAGTCCGGACATGTATTCGAACCCGGATTACGTGTCCGAGCGACGGCTCGCCTCAGCTCGCGGCGGCTGACCACCAAGACGACGCATGACCGCTGGATGGTGCGTGACCGCCAAATGGCGTGTGACCGTTGGATGGCCCGTGACCACCCAATGGCCCGTGACTGCTAGATGACGCGTGACCACTGGAGGGCGGTCGGCCTCCAAACGGGCGGTTGCGCGTCGGAGCACGGCGGGCGGTCCGCGGCGGGCGGCGCCGTGCACTCGGCCGGCTGGAAGCGGTGGCGTCGGTTGCCGGCAGCCGGTGCTGTGTCTGCCGGGTCAGTGGTGGGGCTGGGTGCTGTGCCTGGTGGGTCAGCGGTGGGGCTGGGCGTTGGGGAGGACTGTTCCGTTGCTCAAGGTCACGTCGTAGGTCAGGTTCAGCAGCACCGGGTCGCCCTCGCTGTTCTGTTTGAAGGCCGGCCCCGGCCACCACGCCACATAGCGGCCGTTCGTCACCGATGCCTGGACCGTCAGGTTCGACGCGTGGATGGTTATGCCGGTCACCCCTTCGCCCACCGCCCCGTCGGTGACCGAGGCCTCGACGAAGTCGGAGATCGCGCCCTGGGAATACGTTCCCGGCGGTGTGGTCTCGGCCGGGCCGGAGCTGCCGGTCATGCCCCATTTCACGTCGTCGACGTCGTCGCTGCCGGGGATGTTGTGGGCCAGGCAGGAGGCGGACGTCTCCGGGTTCTCGATGCGGTAGAGCAGCATGGCGAACTCGCCGCGGCGTTCGGCCAGGGCCACCCGGGCGCGGTCCGCGTCGAACCCGCCGCGGCCCGACTCGAACCCGTCCAGGCACTCGTGGCCGATCAGCTGGATCTCACTGGCGGTCAACGCGGTGGGCACCGGAGTCCACGAACCGTAAGCGCGGCCGCCACCGAGCGCACCGGGAAAGACGATCACCGCCACCGTGACGACAGCGGCCGCCGCCACCGCGGCCAGGCTCAGCCAGCGAGAGTCCGGAAGAGCCCACCGCCGAGATCGGGCAACAGATAACGAGGCGGCGGAACCAGAAGCAAGAATTCCCTCCAGCGTGGACTCGGAACGCTCTCTCTGAGCGATGGTCAACGGCGAAACCGAGGCCGCGTCCAGGGTGCGCAGTGATGCGTCGAGCCGGCTCATGACAGGTTCTCCTTCAGGTCCAGGACGGGCACCGCGGCCGGCTCCAGCAACACGCGTAACGCTCGGCGGGCCCGTAACAACCGCAGCCGATAAGCCGTGGCGCTGATCCCCAGCACCCGCGCGGCCTGCGCCGACGACAGATCCTCGAAGACGGTCAGCGCCAGCGCCTCCTGCTCCCCGTCACTCAGCCGCCCCCACGCCGCGGCCAGATCGACCCGGAAATCCCATGAGGAAGCGAGGTCAGCAGCGGGGGAGAGAACCACCCGGACACCCAGAGCCGACTGCCGCCCCTGGCCACGCCGCACGTTGAGCACGCAGTTCCGCGCGATCCCGAACAGCCACGCCCGCAGATCGTCGGCCCGGCCTGGCGCCTCGTCGAAACGGCGCCAGGCCACCAGGAAGGCGTCGGCAACGACGTCCTCGGCATGAGCATGGTCGACGCGGCGCTGCGCGAAGTGCAGCACATCCGCGTACGCGTCGGCGTAGAGCGCTCGAAATCGCCCCTCGGCAGTGTCCCTCACACCCGATACCTGTCCGGCACAGCCGAGAGTGTTTCAACCGAGGAGCAACGGCAACAACTCCTGCCCCTGCCGCTTGATCTCCGGCAGGTACGGCGTGTCGGACAGGACGAAGTGGCTGATACCCAGGTTCTGGTACTTGCGCAGCGACGACGCGACATCGGAGGCGGACCCGACCAGCCATGTCGTCCCCGCGCCGCCACCGCCGAACTTCCCCGGCGCGGTGTAGAGGTTGTCGTCGAGGACGTCACCGCGCGCGGCCAGATCGAGCAGACGCTGCTGGCCGACGGCGACGAAACGGTTCGGGTCGAACGTGGACCTGGCCATCGACGCGACCTTGGCCTCGGCGTCGGCCCACGCCTGCTCGGTGGTGTCCCGGACCAGCGTGGTGATCCGCAGGCCGAACTCCAGCGGGGCGTGCTCGCGGCCCAGCGACGCGCTGAGTTGCTTGAGCCGGTCGATGCGCTCGGCCACACCGTCGTAGGTCTCGCCCCAGAACAACTGCACGTCCGCCTCGGCGGCGGCCACTTTCTCGGCGGCCTCGGAGGCGCCGCCGAAATAGAGGCGGGGCGGCACCGGCAACCGCGGGACCACTGTCGAGCCGGTGACCGAGAAGTGTTCACCCGAGAACGTCACGTTCTCCTCGGCCCACAGCCGGCGAACGATGCGTAGGAACTCGGCCGTCCGGCCGTACCGATGCGCCTGATCGCCCTCGCTGTCTCCGTACGCAGGAAGGTTGTCCTTGCCCGAGACGATGTTGACCAGAACGCGCCCTGCGGAGAGATGTTGCAGGGTGGCCGCGGCCGAAGCGAAATTAGCCGGCCGCCAATAACCCGGTCGGATCGCGATGAGCGGTTTGAAGGTGGTCGTTCGCGCGGCGAGCGCGGTGGCGACCGTGAAGGTGTCAGGTCGTCCCCAGCCGGTGCCGAGCAGTGCGCCTCCCCACCCGTGCTCCTCCAGCGCGAGCGCCTGTTCGGTGAGCGTGTCGAGGCTGTTGTGGCCGGTCACGACGTCGTCGCCGCGGTGGCCGGGATCATTCTGATTGGGGATGTACCAGAGGAATTCGCTGCTCATGAGGGGTCTCCCAACGAAGAATAAAACGAAAGCTGCGCGGAACGGACCGCCGCCGACTGGCCTTGGACGAGCACGAAGAGCGCGTTGCGCGCGTGCAACTGCGCGGTGTCGTCACCGGAGATGCCGTGCCCGGACCGCGCCGCGAGCAGCGCCCGGGTCAGCGTCCCGAGCGCCTCACCGGACGCGACCTTGAGAGCGAGTCGCTCATCGATGCGATAAGAGCCGCCACCTGCCGCGGCAGCCTCATCGGCCAGGCTGTAGGCGTCCGCGCGCAGGCGCGCGATCCGCGGAATCCAGCTCGCTGCCACCGCTCGCGCCTGCGGGTCGCTCGCGCTCTTCAATTCCTTGAGTACGCGCAAAGCCAGCCCGAAATGGTGAGGACGCGCGTCACTGGCGGTGCCGATGTCGGCGCGCCGCCACGCGTCGAGATCCTGGGTGCCGAGGACGTCCTCCTCGGGCACGTCGATCGCGTCGAGCCGGACCCGCTCGGTGCGGCTGCCGGTGACCGCCCCGAGCCGCAGCGGTTCGCCCCGGGTCCGTGAACTCACCGGCACGAGGGCGGTCACGACCGTGTTCGTGCTCGCCTCCACGGCCGAGACGGTGAGCGCCTCGTTGAGCCCCCAGCCGCTGACCCAGCTGATCGTCCCGTCGAAGACCCAGCCTTTCGGCGTACGGGTCGCCGCGATGTAGTGCTCGGGGAATCGGCGCACGTCACTGATCCCGGCGCCGAGCAGGATCCGGCCGCGCAGCACGCGTTCAGCAAGGGCCCCGGTCGAAGGCGTGGGAGAAGCAGCGAGCCGGCCGACCAGCGGCGCGTGCTGTGCCCAGACGAGCCACGTGTTGAAGCAGGCCCCGGCGATGATCTCGTGGACCCGGCGGTCGTCAGCGGTGCCCAGCCCCGCGCCGCCGTACTCGGCGGGCGCCAGGTGGTTGAGCGCGCCGAGTTGTGCCAGGTCGTCGATGGTTTGCGCCGGCACCGCCGTGCGGTCGGTCTCCAGTGCGGCCGGCTCCAGAACCCGCCCGGCGTACTCCTCGATCCGGTCGACAAAGTTCGCCATCGATTCCCCTCGTATGTCGCAGGTCACAGTTGAATCCTACCGGCCCTATAGGGAATATAGTCTAACCCAACACCGGGGCCGCCTCCGAGCACAGGAGTGATCCATGTCCGACCTCCGAAGTTCCATTGAAAACGCTGAATCCCACCGAAAGCGATGGCCCTGGGTCGCCGGCGTTGCCGTCCTCGCCGTTCTTCTCGCCGGCGGCATCGGATTCGCCGTCACCCGCGACGGTTCCGCCAGCGAGGCGGCCGCCGGTGACGGCCAGCCGGTCCGCGGCGGCACCCTGCAGTTCGCCCTGATCGATTACCAGCGCAGCCCCGACCCGCAGCTCGGCACCAACTACGCCGAGTCGCTGATCGGCAACAACGTCACCGACAAGCTGACCTGGCAGGACCCGGACACCGGTGAGATCACCCCGTGGCTCGCCGAGTCCTGGGAGTACAACACCGACCTGACGCAGTTCACCTTCCACCTGCGCAAGGACGTCACGTTCAGCGACGGCACGCCGTTCGACTCGGCCGTGGTGAAGGCGAACTTCGACCAGTACGTGCACGGCGACGACAAGCTCGGCATCAACCCGAACGGCGCGGTTCTGCTGCCCGGGTACATCGAGACGCAGACCCCGGACGCGTACACCGCGGTGGTGACGTTCGCGAAGCCGCTCGCCAGCTTCCTGCAGGCCTCGTCGTTCACGGCGAACGCGCAGCCCGGATTCCTGTCACTGTCCACGCTGGCCCGCAGCGCCGAGGAGCGCACCGACCCCACCAAGGTGATCGGCACCGGCCCGTTCGTCTACGAGTCGTGGGAGGAGCAGGTCAAGACGGTGCTGGTGAAGCGCACCGGGTACAACTGGGCGCCGCCGTCGATCAAGCACCAGGGTGAGGCGTACCTGGACAAGGTCGTCTTCAACACCATCCCCGAGGCCAGTGTCCGCACCGGGTCGCTCGCGTCCGGAACCATCGACGCCACCCTCGACGTCGGCACCACCGACGAGAAGCCGCTGAAGGACCAGGGCTTCAAAATCATCTCGCGGAGTGTCTCCGGCACCGCCATCTACTTCAACTTCAACTCGCAGCGGTTCCCGACCAACGACATCGCGGTCCGCAAGGCCATCCAGCTGGGCTGGGACCGGTCGGCTGTCGAGAAGACGGTGCTCACCGACTCGTACTCGATCGCCACGTCGGTGCTGAACAAGTCGGTGAAGGGTTACGTCGACTACAGCGGCTCGGTGCTGAAGTACGACCCGGACCAGGCCAAGAAGCTGCTCGACGACGCCGGCTGGAAACCCGGCACGGACGGGATCCGGGCCAAGGACGGCAAGCGTCTCGAAGTCAAGCTGCTCGGCATCAGCAACCTGGTGGCGAACAAGCCGGCGTACGAGTCGGTGCAGCAGGACCTCTCGAAGATCGGCATCGACCTGCAGCTGACCGTGGTGCCGATCCCGGACTACACGGCTCTGATCGCCAAGGCGAAGACCGACTTCAACGCCACCGCCGCGAACCGGTCCCGCAACGACGCCGCCGCGCTGAACCTGGTCTACAACCCGAGCCTGGGCAACAGCAGCTACCTCGAACAGGGTGTCTCCACCGGCATCGACGTCGCCGAGGTCACCGACGCGCTCGGCAAGCTCGAGACCACCCTCGACCCGGCCAAGCGCAATGAGTACGCGAAGACCGCCCAGGATCTCCTGCTGGAGAAGTACGCCCTGGTCAACCCGGTCTACAACCCCTCACAGGTGATCGCCCACGCGGACTACGTGCACAACATCATCTTCGACGCGCAGTCCCGCAACCACTTCGTCGACGCCTGGAAGAGCAACGGGAAATGATCCGATACGTGGCCCTGAAGGTGGGTCGGGCGGTGTTCGTGGTCTGGGCCGCGTTCACGGTCACGTTCGTCCTGCTCTTCGTCCTGCCCGCCAACCCGGTCGACCTGCTCTTCGATCCCACCGAGCTGAACAGCATCCCGCCCGAGGTCCGCGCACAGGTCGCCGAGAACTACGGCTTCAACAAGCCCGTTCTGCTCCAGTACGCGGACCGGCTCGGCCACGCGCTGATCGGCGACTTCGGCAACTCGGTGCAGTCCGGCCGGCCGGTCATCGCGGCGATCCTCGACGTGCTGCCGAGCACGCTGATCCTGGCGTCGGCGGCGCTCGTCCTGGCGACCCTGATCGCCTTCGCGATCGCCCTGGTCGCGACCGCCACCCGGCGGCCGTGGCTGCGCAACCTGGTCGAGGCGCTGCCGTCCGGAGCGGTCTCGGTGCCGGTGTTCCTCTCCGGCATCCTGATCCTGCAGGTCTTCTCGTTCCAGCTGGGCTGGTTCCCGTCGTTCGGCGACAACGGCGTACAGAGCCTGATCCTGCCTCTGATCACGCTCGCGGTCCCGGTCGCCGGACCGATCGCGCAGCTGCTGGTACGCAGTTTCGCGACCGAGTTCGGCGCCGGGTACGTGACGACGAGCTGGGCCAAGGGCGCCACCCGCGGCCGGATCATCGTGCACGACGTGTTCCGCAACGCCGGGCTGCCGGCGCTGACGATCGCGGGTGTCACCTTCGGCAACCTGATCGCCGGCTCGGTCATCACCGAGACGGTCTTCGCCCGCCGGGGCCTCGGCCGGATGACCCAGACCGCGATCAACACCCTGGACGTCCCGCTGGTCGCCGGGATCGTGGTGCTCGTGGCGGTCACCTTCGCCCTGATCAACCTGACGGTCGACCTGATCTATCCGGTGCTGGACCCGCGGCTGCGGGCGAGCCTCACGGCAGGTGTCTCATGACCGCGATCGCGCTGACCCTGAAAAAGCCGATATTTCGGATAGAAAAAGCACCGCAGCCCATTCTGATCCTCTCCTGGATCATCGTGCTCACCGTCATCGGCTGGGCGCTGTTCCCGAGCCTGTTCACCGATTACAGCCCCTATGCGGGCGACCCGGCCGCGAGCTTCGCCTCACCCAGCCTCGAACACTGGTTCGGCACCGACCGCCTGGGCCGCGACCTGTTCGCCCGGACCGTCTACGGCTCGCGGACGACGCTGACCGCCACGCTGCTCGCGGTGCTCATCGCGTTCGGTCTCGGCGCGGTCGTCGGCCTGGCCGCCGGGTTCTCCGGTGGCATCGTGGACACCGCGATCATGCGGGTGGTCGACGTCTTCCTGGCCATCCCGAGCCTGCTCCTGGCGATGGTGGTGGTCTCCGTCCTCGGGTACTCGACGAACAACATCGCCCTGGCCGTCGGCATCTCCGCGATCGCCGCGTTCGCCCGGGTGATGCGGGCACAGGTGCTCACCGTGGTCAACCAGGACTACGTGAAGGCCGCGTACGGGCTCGGGGTCGGCCGGCTCGGCGTGATGCTGCGTCACGTCGTGCCGAACTCGCTCAGCTCGGTGATCGCCCTGGCCGCACTGGAGATCGGCACCGGTGTGCTGGCCGTCGCCTCGCTCGGCTTCCTCGGTTACGGCGCGCCACCACCACAGCCCGAGTGGGGCCTGCTGGTCGCCGAGGGCCGCGATTACGTGGCGGTCCACCCGTGGGCGTCGATCCTGCCCGGCCTGGCCCTCGCGATCGTCGTGATCGCCACCCACCGGATCAGCACGTCGTTCCGAAAGGAGCACCGGCGATGAGTGAGCCCCTGCTGTCCATCAAGGACCTTTCCATCGACTATCGCACCGGGCGGAGCCACACACCGGCGGTGGAGAGGACCAGTCTCAACATCGAACCCGGCGAATTCGTCTCGCTCGTCGGCGAGTCCGGTTCCGGCAAGACCACGCTCATCCACGGCGCCCTCGGCCTGCTCCCGGCCGAGGCCCGGATCCGGTCCGGCTCGATCGCGTACTCCGACGTCGACGTGACCGGCTGGAACGACCGCAAGATGGCCCTGATCCGCGGCAACTACGTCGGCTTCATCCCGCAGGACCCGAACACCTCGCTCAACCCGGTCAAGAAGATCGGCCCGCAGGTCATCGAGGCGGTCCGGCTCAACCACCCGAAGAGCAGGAACTTCCTGGAAGCCGCTCTGGAGAGCCTGCGCACCGCCGGTCTCGCCGACGCCGGACGCGTCTTCCACCAGTACCCGCACGAGCTCAGCGGCGGCATGAAACAGCGCGCCCTGATCGCCATCGCCCTGGCCGGCCAACCGAAGATCATCGTCGCGGACGAGCCGACCAGCGCCCTCGACGTCACCGTACAGAAACGCATCCTCGACCACCTGGTCAGCCTGCGCGAACGTCTCGGCATCGGCATTCTGCTGGTCACCCACGACCTCGGCGTCGCGCTGGAGCGCTCCGACCGCATCCTGGTCATGCAGCACGGCGTGATCGTCGAACAGGGTCCGGTCGAGGAGATCCTTCGCGATGCGAAGAGCGAATACACCCGCCGGTTGCTCGCCGCTGCTCCCTCCCGCCACGCGGGACGCCTTCTTCCCACTTCTCGGGTACGCGTAACCGAGCCCGAAGCCCAGGCGGAGGTGCTGACAGCCGACGGCCTCACCAAGACGTACCGCCTGCGCGGACGGGCCCGGCTGACCGCGCTCGGCAACGCCGGCCTGACCGTGCGACAGGGCACCACGCACGCGATCGTCGGCGAGTCCGGCGCCGGCAAGTCGACTCTGGCGAGCATCCTGGCCGGGTTCACCACGGCCGACGCCGGCACGGTACGGCTCGGCGACACCGAGCTGACCGGGCTGCGCCGCGGACAGCTGCGCGAGATCCGGCGCGACCTGCAGTTCGTCTTCCAGAACCCGTTCACCTCGCTGGACCCGCGGTTCACCGTACGCAGGCTGATCGCCGAACCGCTGACAGCGTTCGGCCTGCCCGCCGGTGACCGGGTCAGCGAGCTGCTGGCCGCGGTGGCCCTCGACGACAGCTACCTCGACCGGCTGCCCGGCCAGCTCTCCGGTGGGCAGCGGCAACGGGTCGCGATCGCCCGGGCGCTCGCGCTCAACCCGCGGATCCTGGTGCTCGACGAGGCGGTCAGCGCGCTCGACGTGTCGGTGCAGGCCCAGATCCTCCAGCTGCTCGTCGACCTGCAGGCCGAGCTGGGCCTCAGCTACGTCTTCGTGACCCACGACCTCGGCGTGGTCCGCCTGATCGCGGACGACGTGACGGTGATGAAGGACGGCGCCGTGCTGGAGACCGGCCCGGTCGCCGACGTCTTCGCCGATCCCCGGCACGAGTACACCCGGCAGTTGCTGGACGCGATCCCGGGCGCCCGGGTCGCGCGGGTTTAAGGAGCCTTCGTGCTGCACATCAACGTCAACATCCTGAACGCCGGAGTGTTCGGCGGCTCGTGGCGGTTCCCCGGCATCGACGGCCTCGGCGCGTACACGATCGAGCACTACACCGCGATCGCGAAGAAGGCCGAGGAGGCGAAGCTCGACGCCGTCTTCCTGGCCGACGGCCCGGTGCTGGATCCCAGCGTCCGGCACCGCCCCGGCAACAACCTGGAGCCGACCACCGTACTGGCTCGGATCGCCGCCCAGACGACGCGGATCGGGCTGATCGGAACGCTGTCGTCGTCCTACAACGACCCGGTGGAGCTGGCCCGCCGGCTCGGCGACCTGGACCACGTCTCCGGCGGCCGGTTCGGCTGGAACGTGGTGACCACGGCCGGCCCGATCGCGGCCCGCAACTTCGGCCGCGCGGGCGAACCCGAGCACTCCTGGCGCTATCGCCGGGCCGCGAGCTTCACCACGCAGGTCGTTGCCGCCTGGGCGAACCGCACCGAGCTGGTCTCACCGCAGGGCCGCCCAGTCGTCGTGCAGGCCGGCGGTTCCAGCGCCGGTAAACGCCTGGCCGCCCAGGTCGGCGAGGTGATCTTCTCGGCCGACCAGGACCTGGAGCACGCCCGCGCGTTCCGCCGCGAGCTGCGGGCCCGTGCCGCCGGCTTCGGCCGCCGGCCCGACGAGATCGTGGTCCTGCCCGGTCTCTCCACCGTCGTCGGCAGCACCGAGGCGGAGGCCCGCGAACGCCGCGAGCTCCTCGACGACCTGCTGCCGGACGCGTACGCACGAGGCCGCCTCGCCGGTCAGCTGGGCATCTCACTCGACGGCCTCTCCGACGACGAACCGATCCCCGCTGAGCTGCTCGTCGACCCGGATTCCGCCGGTGGCTCGCAGACGTTCTACCGCGTGGTCAAGGAGATCATCGACCGGGACCAGCCGACCCTCGGCCAGCTGCTGAAACGGCTCTCCGGCGGTGGCGGGCACCGGATCGTCACCGGCACGCCCGAGCAGATCGCCGACGACATCGAGACCTGGTACCGCGCCGGCGCCGCGGACGGCTTCAACGTGATGCCCGACGTGCTGCCGTCCGGATTCGACGACTTCGCCGACCACGTCGTACCGGAGCTGCAACGACGCGGCCTGTTCCGCACCGAGTACGACGCGGCCACCCTGCGCGGCCACCTCGGTCTCGGCCTTCCCGCACTACCGGAGGTGGTCTCATGAACGAGCTTGCGAGTGAATCAGTCTGCTCAGTTGAAAGCTCATGCCGACGCCGGAGCGAAGCGGAGGTGGCGGCATGAGCACTGTCATCCAGCTCGCTCTCGGGGTCGGAGGGCCCGGTCTGCCGTCGCTCGCCGACGCCGGTGACATCGCGGCGGCCGCTGGGGAGGCCGGTGTCGCGGCGATCCGCCTCGCCGACCAGTCGCCGGCCGGGCGTGCCCTCGACCCGACAGTGGTGGCCGCCTATCTGGCCGGGCTGCACGACGGCATCGGATTCCTGCCGGTCGTGCCGACCACCGGGAACGCGCCGTACAACGCGGCCCGCCGCCTGCTGTCGCTGGACCGCGCGACCGGCGGCCGTGCCGGGGTGGTGCTGCGGCCCGGCGGCGGCGACGAGGTGAGCGAAGCCAGCGTCCCCGACCCGGGCGCGACCGACCCGGCCCGCCGCTGGACCGAGTACGCCCGGGTGCTCACCCAGCTCTGGGAGTCCTTCCCGAACACGGCGCTGCTCGGTGACCAGCAGGCCGGCGTGGTCGCCGACGACACGCTGATCCGGCCGATCGCGCACGAGGGCGCGTTCTACCGGGTCGCCGGCCCGCTCGACGGGCCGTCGTCGGTGCAGGGCCGGCCGGTGCTCGTCGCCGACCTGGGCACCCTCGACGTGACAGCGGTCGCGGCCTCGGCCGACGTCGTCGTGGTGGACCGTACCCAGGCCGCCGGCGTGGACGCGGTGCTCAGCCAGGCGCTGCGCCTGGCCGGCCGGGACCGTGGCGAGGTGGCACTGCTCGGCCGCGTCTCGGTGACCCGGGGCGACGCGGTCTCCGGGGGACTGCCCGCCCGGCTGCGCGCCTGGGCCGACGAGCAGCTGCTCGACGGTTTCGAGCTGGTCCCCGAGGGCGGCCCGGACCACGTGATCGCGATCCTGCGAGCCCTGGAACCACGCCCACAGGCGTCGACGTTGAGGGCGGCTTACGGGCTGCGGGAAGGAGCTCTGGTATGACCGCCGAGTTGATCGACGTGGCGTACAGCGTCGAGGGGATCCGGGAGGGTGCCGAGCCGATTCTGCGGCGGCTGGCGGCCGGGGCGCGGGACCGGGAGCTGACCCGCAGTTACGCGTTCCGTGAGGTCGCCGAGCTGGCCGAGCAGCGGATCACGCTGACCGGGATCGCGAGGGCCGACGGCGGCGCGGGCGGAACCCTGCGCGACGTGGCCGATCTGATCATCGCGATCGCGCGGGCCGACTCCAACGTGGCGCAGGCCCTGCGGTCCAGTTTCCTGACCGCGAACCAGGTCGCGTCGCGTCCCGGCCTGACACACCGCGCGGCCACCCTGCGCCGGTTGCGTGCCGGCGACCTGTTCGCCGGCACCAACAACGAGCGCGCCGGTGGCGCCAACGGAACCATCACCACGACGCTGCGCCGCGACGGCGACGGCGACGGGTACGTGGTCGACGGCGAGAAGTACTACTCGACCGGTGGGCTCTACGCGAACTGGTTCACCGGATCCGCCCGCGACGAGAGCGGCGCGATCTACACGGTCACCGTCCCGGTCGACCGCGACGGGGTGCAGCGGCTCGACGACTTCGACGCGGTCGGTCAGCGGCTCACCGCCAGCGGCACCACCCGGCTGACCGGGGTACGGGTCGCCGCCGACGAGGTGGCGCTGCGCGACAACTCCACGCTGGACAGCCCGTGGCTCGGGTCGTTCGCCCAGCTCTACCTGGCCGCGGTGCAGGCCGGAATCGCCGCCTCGGCTCTCGACGACGCCGTCTGGTTCGGCCGCGAACGGGCCCGGCCGATCAAGCACAGCAGCGCGGCGGCCAGCGTCGACGACCCCTACGTACGGCACGTCGTGGGGGAGATCGGCGCCCGGGCGCAGGCCGCTCGCGCGGTCGTCCTGCTGGCGGGGGAGGAGCTTGGCCGCGTACCCCTGCTGGCAGGCGATGAGGCACGTGCCGCAGGCGCGGCAGCCTCGGTGACCGTCGCGCAGGCCGGCGTGATCGCCGCGGAGAGCGCGTTGCGCGCCGCCGAGCTGATCTTCGACGTGGGTGGCGGGTCGGCGACGAACCGGGACCTCGCGTTCGACAGGCACTGGCGCAACGCGCGGACCGTGGCGAACCACAACCCGCGTGACTGGAAGGCGGCAGTGGCCGGCGCTTACCACCTGACCGGCCAGGAACCGCCGACCACCGGTCTCTTCTAGTTCGTTCTTGGGAGAATTTCATGACGTTGAGGACGCTCGGCCGGACCGGGGTGCGGATCAGCCCGCTGACCCTCGGCACGATGAATTTCGGACGCTGGCAGGAGGAGGACGAGAGCCTGCGGATCATCGGCGCCGCCCTCGACGCCGGCATCACCGCTGTCGACACCGCCGACGTGTACGCGCAGGGCGTCTCCGAGGAGATCGTCGGCAAAGCGCTGAAGGGCCGTCGCGACGACGTCTTCCTGGCCACCAAGTTCCACGGACAGTTCGGTGACAACCCGCTGCACGCCGGCAACTCGCGGCGCTGGATCACTCAGGCTGTGGAGGGCAGCCTGCGCCGCCTCGGCACCGATCACATCGACCTCTACCAGGCACATCGCCCGGACCCGAAGACCGAGTTGCTGGAAACGCTGCAGACCCTGAACGACCTGATCCGGGCCGGCAAGATCCGCTACTACGGCACGTCGACGTTCCCGGCGCACCAGCAGGTCGAGGCGCACTGGCTGGCCGAGCGGCACGGCCTGATCGCGCCGCACACCGAGCAGCTGCCGTACTCGCTGCTGGTCCGCGGCGCCGAGCGCGAGGTCTTCCCGGTCGTCCGCAAATACGGTGTCGGAGTGATCAGTTACGGACCACTGGCGGCGGGCTGGCTCTCCGGCAAGTACCGGGTCGGCGGTTCGCAGCCGGAGTCGGCGCGGGCCGATCTGATTCCCGGCCGGTTCGACATCGATCTCGACGTCAACCAGCGGAAGCTGGCCGCCGCGGACGCGCTTTTCGACCTCGCGGCCTCGCAGGGCTTGACGCTGATCGAGCTGGCCGTGGCGTTCGCGCTCAACCACCCCGCGATCAGCAGTGTGATCATCGGCCCGCGGACCAGTGACCATCTGGACGCCTATCTGAAGGCGGCCACGGTCCAGCTGGACGACGCCGTCCTCGACCGGATCGACGCGATCGTCGCGCCCGGCACCCATTTCATCGAACGCGACACCGGCGTCGACACCCCGTCCCTGCAACCGTCCGCCCTGCGAAGGAGCCGTCCATGAGTGCCATCCCTTACCGCCGTGCCGGGAAATCCGGACTCGACCTGTCCGCGTTCGCCTTCGGGCTGTGGCAGAAGTTCGGCACCGACTACTCCTACGACAACCAGCGCGCCATCCTGCTGCACGCGTTCGAGCTGGGCATCACCCATTTCGACAACGCCGACCGGTACGGCCCGCCGCACCGGGCCGCACAGAAGCTCTTCGGCGAGGTGCTGCGCAAGGACCTCGCGGCACACCGGGACGAGCTGATCCTCTCCACGAAGGCGGGCAACCCGATCGGGACCAGCCCTTATCTGCAGGGCGGCTCCCGCAAGTCGCTGCTCGGCTCGCTCGACCACAGCCTGCGTGACCTGGGCACCGATTACGTCGACATCTTCTACCACCACCGGGCGGACACCTCGACCCCGCTGGAGGAGACGGTCGGCGCGCTGTCCGACGCGGTCCGGCAGGGCAAGGCGCTGTACATCGGCATCTCGAACTACCCGACCTCTCTTTCTCAAGAGATCTCGCGGCTCCTGCGGGCGGCGGGCGTGCCGCTGCTCGTGCACCAGCCGCGGTACTCCATCTTCGACCGCAGCCGGGAGGACGACGGCCTGCTCGACCTGGCCGCTGAGGACGGCTTCGGCGTGGTGGTCTATTCGCCGCTGGCACAGGGCCTGCTCACCGACAAGTACCTGGACGGCATCCCTGCCGGCGCCCGCGCGCAGAACAGCGCGTTCCTGTCGCCGGACGCCATCACCGACGAGTACCGGGAGAAGGCCCGCGCGCTCAACAAGCTCGCCGCCGAGCGCGGGCAGTCCCTCGCCCAGCTCGCCCTGCAGTGGGTGCTGCGCCGCACCGAGGTCACCTCGGCGCTGATCGGCGCGAGCTCGCCGGAACAGCTCGACCACAACGTGCGGGCGCTCGACTTCCCGGCGTTCACCGACGACGAGCTGGCGTTGATCGACGAGCATTCGCGATGAGTCTCCGCCTCGGCTTCCTCCTGCATCTCGACGGCGACCTGCCTCCGGCGGTCGCGTACCGGCAGGCCATCGAGCTGTTCGTCGCGGCCGAGGAGCTCGGGTACGACTCCGGATGGGTGATCCACCGGCACTTCCGGCAGGGCAGGGAACACGTCTCCGCCCCGCTCGTCGTGCTGGCCGCGATCGCCGAGCACACCCGGCGGATCCGGCTCGGCACCGGCGTGCTCGTGCTGCCGCTGGAGGACCCGTTGAAGGTGGCCGAGGACGCGGCCACCCTCGACGAGCTCTCCGGCGGGCGGCTCGAACTCGGCGTCGGCTCCGGGCCGTTCCCCGGCGCGTGGGAGGCGTTCGGCCTCGACCTCGGCGAGCGGCACCGGCTCTTCGACGCCTCGGTGGCGCGGCTGCACGAGGTGCTCGACGGGGTGCCGCTCAACAGTCTCGGCGAGGTGCTGCATCCGCCGGGCGGCGGCGTCCGCGGTCGCGTGTGGCAGGCCACCACCAGCGACCCGGCCCTCGCGCACGCGGCGGCCGTGGCCGCCGGCAAGGCCGGCGACGGCCTGCAACTCTCCCGCGCGACAGCATGGCGGGCTGGTTCTGTCCTTGAAGCCCAGGAGCAGCAGGCGTCCTGGATCGCGAGTTATCGGGCAGCGTCGGCAGCTCCCCGGGTGCAGGTGTCCCGGGCGGTCTATCCGCATCCGTCGCATGCCGAGGCGGTCCGGCTGGTCACGCCCGGAGTGCGTCGCTGGCAGTCCTGGAACTCCGCCGCGTCCGGTCTCTCCGTCGCCGAATATCTCGCCGCCGACCACGCCCTGCTCGGTCCGCCCGACGAGATCGCCGCGTCGCTGCTCCACGATCCGGCGCTGGCCGCGTCGACCGACCTGCTGGTCAGTTTCGTGCCCGGTGTGCCGGAACTCGGCGAACACCTGCGGCTGCTCACCACCACGGCGCGTGACCTCGCGCCCCTGCTCGGCTGGAGGCCATCGCTGTGACCGGTTTTCACCTCAACATCTCCCTGATGACGCCCGGCCATTTTCGGTACGCGTGGCGGCTCCCGCACCGGGATCCGCTCGCCTACCTGGACATCGACCACTTCGCGCGGCTGGTCCGGATCGCCGAGGATGCCACGATCGACGCGGTCTTCCTGGGCGACGGTCCCGCTCTGCGCGGCGAGATCGAGGACGCACCGGGTACCGGGTTGGATCCGCTCGTGCTGCTCGGCCACCTGGCGGCTCTCACGTCGTCGCTGGGTGTCGTGATCACCAGTTCGACCACGTACAACTCGCCGTACAACCTGGCCCGGCGTTTTCAGGCTCTGGACCACGTGACTCGCGGGCGGGCGGCGGTCAACATCGTCACCACGGGGACGCCGGCCGCGGCCGCGAACTTCGGGTTGTCCTCGCATCCGTCCCGGGAGGACCGGTATCGGCGGGCGCACGAGTTCCTCGACGTGGTCACCGGGTTGTGGGACGGCTGGGAACCAGGGGCCATCGTTGCTGACAAGGCGACGGGGCGTTATGGCGTACCCGAGAAGATCCTGCGATTGGATCATGAGGGTGAGTTCTTCTCGGTAGCCGGACCACTCCCGGTGCCGGCTGGCCCGCAGGGCCGGCCGGTGATCGTCCAAGCCGGCGGGTCGGAGGGTGGGTTGTCGCTGGCCGCGCGCTATGCGGACGTGGTGTTCACGGTGGCGCAGACGGTGGAGAAGGCTGTCGCTTTCCGCGCTGATATCCGTGAGCGGGCGGCTGCTCTCGGCCGTTCGGTGAAGGTCTCGCTGGGTGTGGTGGTGCTGGTCGCCGCGACGTCGGAGGAGGCTGCTGTTCGGGCGCAGGAGCTGTATGCGACATTGCCGATCGAGTCGCTGACCGCGGTTTTGTTGGCCAATCTGGGGTTGGCGCCGGGATCCTTCGGCCCGGACGACCCGATTTCTTTCGCGGACCTGCCTGCCGAAATTACGGATAATTCGTTTTCAGCCGGATTTAGTGTGTCAACTCGGGCGTTGATCGCTGAGTCTCCTCGGACGCCGCGTGAGCTGGTGCAGCGTGGGGCCGGGGGAGCCGGCCACCGATTGCTGGTCGGCTCGGCCGAAGAGGTCGCGGATGATTTGGAGGCCTGGTTCAACGCCGGAGCCGCCGACGGGTTCACGATCATGCCGGCTGACACGGCTGTGGACTTCGAGAACTTCGCCACGCTGGTGGTGCCTCTCCTGCAGAAACGTGGCATCTTCCCATCTTCGTATTCGGATCCCACCCTGCGGGGACGCCTCTTCGGAAAGGTTTCGGTCTGATGCCCTTCACCGCTCGTTACGGAGTTCCCTTCACGGGTCTGCACAATGACGTCCTCGCGGCGCAGCTGACCCGCCGCTCGGTCCGCAAGTTCGGCCCGCGCGACGTCACCGAGGACGAGCTGACCACGCTGGTGGCGGCGGCGCAGTCCGCACCGACCTCGTCCAACCTGCAGCCGTGGAGCGTGGTGGCGGTCCGCGATCCCGCTCGCCGCAAGCGCTTGTCGGTGCTGGCCGGCAACCAGGAGTTCGTGGCGTCGGCCCCGCTGTTCCTGGTGTGGGTGGCCGACCTGGGCCGAGCCCGCCGCCTGGCGTTGCGGGCGGGCGTCCCGCTGGACGGCGCCGATTACCTGGAGTCCACCATCATCGGGTTCGTGGACACGGCGCTTGCCGCCCAGAACGCGGTGGTCGCGGCGTCGTCTCTGGGTCTGGGGTCGGTGTTCGTGGGCGCGATCCGCAACCACCCGGAGGAGGTGGCAGCGGAGCTGGGCCTGCCGTCACATGCGGTGGCGGCCTTCGGGCTGGCGGTGGGAACACCCGACCCGTCGGAGGAGGCGGACGTGAAGCCACGGCTGCCGCAGGAGGCGGTGCTGCACCGCGAGGTGTACGACGCCGAGGCGGCGGATGCGCATGTCGCTGGATATGACGGGGTGCTGGAGGCGTACAACGCTCGCTTCGGGCTGTCGGGTGGGTGGAGCGAGCGGGTGTTGTCGCGCTTGAAGGGCCCGGAGTCGTTGTCCGGCCGCCACGTTCTGAGGGCGACGCTGGAGCGCCTGGGCCTACCGTCCCGCTGACCCCACGGTTTTGGTGGGTTACGCCTGTGCGCGACGGCCACCAAGCGACAGGTGGGCGGCTGGGACCCGGCCTGGTGCGACTGGCATTCTGGCGCTTTGGCCCGCGGCTCACGGCCGAGGATCGGGACGCGCCGAAGACTCGGCCGCGCTGAAATGGTGAGAGAAGGGTGACGGCGGGGCGGCCTGAAGGGTGAGCTTCCCGAAGTGGCTGACAAGCAGGGCTTATGACGTCGGGTGCCCTCGCATGAGTGGGGTCCGGCATGGCACGCTTGAGCCAGAATCCGCCGAGAGAGTGAGGCGATCCGATGAGTGTGGCGGTGCTGGAGCACCCGGAGCCGTGGAGTGAGGACGAATACTTCGCGCTCGGCGAGACCTCGAACCGGATCGAGCTGATCGATGGGAGCCTGTGGGTGAGTCCCGCGCCGAGCAAACGTCACCAGCACATCGCATTCCTGCTTGCCATGGGGCTGTACTCGGCGGCTGAGCAGGCGGGGCTTCTGGTGTTGCAGGACGTCAACCTGCGCCTGGCCGGCGGACGTATTCTCCAGCCCGACATCGTCGTGGCCGATACCGATGACATCGGCACGACTGTCGAGGCAGGCGAGGCCAAGCTTGTCGTCGAGGTGGTCTCGCCGAGCAACGCGGGAACGGATCGTCTGCTCAAACCCCAGCTGTACGCGGCTGCGGGAATCGAGTGGTACTTGCGGGTCGAGCAGCCGCAGGACAGTGTCGAACTGCATCTCCACAGGCTGGTCGACGGTCATTACGCCGTTGCCGAGGTCGTGCGTGCCGGTGAGTCGCTTGCCTCCGACGAGCCGTTCCCGTTCACGCTCGAGGTGGCGGCACTGCTACGTCGCAGGCACCGCGACTGACGTCCATCGCTACGCGGGCCATAGCTGGATCAGCCACTCCTCGACGCCGGTGTAGTCGGTTTCGAGCGTCAGCCGCTCCATCGCCTCGCCGCGGCCGCGGGTGTGTGCCCGTATCCTCAGCAGGGCCTCCACCTCCACCTCCAGGTCTGGGCCGGCCGGTTCGCCCATGATGGAGCGCAGCCGCAGCCGTCCCGACGGCGCGGCGAACGAGGCCTCGGCGGTCTCGTCCCACTCGCCCTCGGCCACGCCCGGGTCTGCGGCCCATCGCTCGATCGTGACAGCCGGCCGGAACAGGTCACCGCCGGAACGGAACACCACGCCGTGCTGGCCGGCGCTCAGGATCTCCTCGTCCTCGGGCAGTCCCTCTTCCTGCGGCGAGGGCTTGCGGCGCGGATCGAGCAGGACGAACATGCGGTGGTCGACGCGCGGAGCGTACTGAAGCCGGCTGATCGGCGGCATGAAACCTCCCGGGACAGTTCTCAAGGACGGTACAGCGGGGCCCGGCGAACCCGCCGGGCCCCGCTGTACCGGTCAGGGACCGGTGGTGGGGTGGATGGTCACCGCGCCGGACGTGAGGTCCTGCGGCTCGGTGACGTCCACGTCGTAGCCGGCCTCCGGCCGGTTGTCGTACCAGGTGACGTTGCCGGGATGGTCACCGCTGCTCAGCGGCCAGATCACCAGCCGGAAACGATCGGCGCCGGGCTGGCACTGCCCGGGGCGGCCGGTGGTGCATCCGTCGTATCCGTAATAGACGAAGCCGTAGCCGCTCTTCCCGTTCACCGTCGCCTTCCCCCGTGCGGCGACCTTGCCGTCCGGGGTGACCACCAGCCATTCCAGGCCCTTGTTGCCGGCGTCCAGGCGCAGGTCCGTGTTCGCGAGGTACGCGCGGGCCGTCCCGGTCACCGTGTCGGTGTGATAGTAGTTCGCGGCCAGGTGGAACGACATCGAGCCGGCGGTGGGCTGGGCGGCCCAGGCGCTCGCCGCCGAGGTGAAGGCTCCGTCCGCGTTGGCGAAGCCGGCCTCCGGGTCATAGACGACGATCATCGTGGTCGCGGTGTCCTCGGCACCCGCGTCGTCGGTGACGGTCACCGAGATCGTGTACATGCCGGCGTGCTCGAAGGTGTGCTGCCGGTTGCAGGTGTGCGACTCCGCCGCGTAGGTGTCGGCGCCCTCGCCGTCGTCCCAGCGGACCGAGCAGTTGTGCGTGTCGAGGGCACCCGGGTCGGTGAACGGCGCGGTGAGGTTCACGCCGGCGCCGGCCTTGAAGACCTGCCACGGATCCGGCCCGGTGATCTTCACGCTCGGCGGCGCGTTGCGCACCGTGACGGTGGCCCGGTCGGACACCGGCGCGTTGAGGCCGTCGTCGGCGGTCAGGGTGACCTCGACGGTGCCCTCGTCGTTACAGGTGATCCGGGTGACCTGCCGCTCCGGCGCGGAGAGGGTGCAGGACATGCCGTCCCGGCCGGAGGTGACCCGGTAACTCCACCGGGTCGACGGTGTCCCCTCGAAGTCGTGCACAGCCCCGCGCAGCGTGCCGGGTGCCCCCTCGTCGGTGGCGATGTCCTCGCCGGCGTTCACGGTCGGTGCCGAGTCCGGGATCTCGCTCCCGCCACCGCCACCGCCACCGCCGCCGCCACCGCCGGTACCGGTGAAGCCGAGCAGCACGAAGAACGGGTCATCGTGCAGGATGCGCTGCGACTCGTACCAGGCGCCGAGGACGGCGCCGCCGGAAGAGTTGTCCGAGCCGTCGATGACCCGCGCGGAGTAGTGGCCGTTGGATTGCGAGGCGCCCTGGTAGGTGGATTTGAACGGGTACTCGTCGCAGTCGAACTGACCGCCCTGCGAGTAGTCGGCGCCCCACCATTCCCTGCAGGTGCGCACGGCCTCGTTGTTGTTGTCGCGCACGATCGTCGGGTCGTACGGCTCATAGATGCGATGCAGTGGCTGCGGCTGGTCGGCGAAGGGATTTCCGGCCACCTTCTTGCCTTCCAGCGGCGGCCGGGTCTTCTGCGGCAGATACATCGCGTCGTAGATGTGCAGCGCGGCCTTGCGGTAGTTCTGGTACTCGTCCATCGCCATCGGGAACAGCTCCGACACCCGGTCGAAGACGCAGCCGCGGTCGCCCTGCAGATAGGTCGCCTCGTCGCAGCGATAACCGTTGCTGCCGGCCTCGTCGGTCACCGTGTTCGCGGCGGGGTAACTCGCGGTGGACTTGATGTGGAAGTTGAACCAGCTGATCCGGTCGCTGCCGAGGCCGTACGCCGGGTCGGACTGGAAACGGAAGACGGTGTCGCTGTTCTGCTTCCACTCGGCGATCGGGCGGGGCTCCACGTCGTCACCCAGGTTGTGCAGGCAGGGCACACCGTTCTGCCCGTCGCACACCAGATTCAGCTGGAGCACCATCGCGTCCAGCATCACGTTGTCGGTCTGGATGTCGTGGATGCGGGTCGTGAACGAGATCTGGCTGTACCTCGGGTCGGTGGCCGGCTGCGTCGCGTCCCAGCCCTCGCCCTTCGTGGTCATCCGCCAGCTGATGTCGCCGATCTCCTGGCTCCGGACACAGACGAAGATCCTGATCTGGCAGACCTCGAGCTCGGTGCTGTACACCACGGTATGGCACCAGTTGAAGTGATCGATGACGAAGCCGCCGGACCGGTCGGCCCATTCGTCGGCGGCGCACTCCTCAATGGTGGTGCTCGGAGCGCGCAGCGAGGCTCCGGTCTGGGCGTACTGGCCGCGGTGAACGGTCTCCGCCTGGTCGGCGGTGGTGGTGGCCGTCTTGGAACGCGTGGTCTGTGCTTCCTGTGAACTCTTCAGGCTGGTGAGCCGATATTGCTCCCCAGTGGGTACCGGCTCGGCCGGTGCCGCCTGTGCGGGGCTGGCGAAGCTGAACAACAGCAGTAATACCGATAGCGCGGATGCTAGGCGTCTCACTCGATCATTCCCTCTCGATCGGCTGACCGGGGTCTTCGGACCCCTGCACCGCGGGGAAGAGCGCACACCACATGGCCGGTCATCGACCGGCGCTGGGCAGCAGAAAGCATGGTCATCCCCCGTGGATGGGATCGCTCCCAGAGCGACCCATCGCCACCCTGGTTTATTGATCTATAGATGTCAATACCTGGCGCCCGGCGTCCGACGCTCCCGGGTACGCGGTCCAGCCGTCATTCACACATCGTCAAGTGTTGTTCCATAGCGTCCCCGGCATGATTCTGGCCAGCCTGCCGTTCGCGCTCGGCATCGTCATGCTGGGGCTTGGCCTGGGGCTCACGGTGGCCGACTTCACGCGTGTCGGCCGGCATCCCAGAACAGTCCTCATCGCCATGCTGTGCCAGGTGATCCTGCTGCCGGTGATCTGTCTCGGCCTGGTGCTCGCCTTCCGGCTGCCGGCGGTGCTTGCGGTCGGGTTGCTGCTGGTCGCGGCGTCGCCGGGTGGGCCGATCGCCAACCTGTTCAGTCACCTGTTCGGCGGGAACGTCGCGCTGAACGTCACGCTCACGGCGGTGAACTCGCTGCTGGTCGTGGTCACTCTGCCGATCGTGGTGAACCTCGCGACCGGGTACTTCCTGTCCGGCGGGGCAGCGGTCGGGCTGCAGTTCGGCAAGGTGGTCCAGGTCTTCGTGATGGTCATCGCGCCGGTCGCGATCGGGATGCTGGTGCGTGCGCTGGCACCGCGGACCGCGCAGTGGCTCAGCCGCCCGGTGCGGGTGCTGTCGTTGCTGGTCCTCATCTCGGTCATCGGGGTCGTGCTGCACTCCCAGCGCGAGAATCTCGGCGAGTACTTCGTCGAGGTCGGGCCGGCCGCGCTGGTCTTCAACCTCGTCAGCCTGCTGGTCGGTTACCGCGTGCCGCGCCTGCTCGGCGTCGACCACGCCTCGTCGCTCGCCGCCGGATTCGAGATCGGCATTCACAACACCGCGCTCGCCATGGCGGTCGCGTTGAGCCCGGCGTTGCTGAACAGCGCCGAGATGGCCATTCCCGCCGTGGTGTACGGCATCGTCATGTTCTTCACCGCGATGGGCTTCGGCTGGCTGAGCAGCCGTCAGAGCTCGGCGAGGAACTTCGCGGCGCGGCCCGCGAACAGGTAGGACTCGCGGGCGGTGGACAACTCATGCGCCGACGACGCGGCGGCCCGGACCACGTCGGCGGGTTCACCTTGTGCCTGCAGAAGCCGCGCCCGCAGCAGCAGGATCAGTCCTTCGGCGTACCGCTGGCCGTAGGATTCGAGGGCCCGGTCTGCCCGGTTGAGGGCGATGCCGGCCTTGTCCGTAACCCCGGCGGCCAGCCACATATCCGCGATCAACGCGTGGTGGTACGCGACACCCCACCGCGGCGGGTCGACCAGCGTCGAGTCCAGGAGCTGTTCGGCCTCCGCCGCGACACCGGCCGGGTCGTCGCCGGTCAACGCCCGGGCCCAGTACCAGTTCAGGCGTACGTAATGCTCCTGCTGGACGGCGGCGCGGCCGGTGCCGACCGCGATCCAGCGGTTGATCGTGCGGATCACCCAGGCCGCGTCACCGGCCATCGACGCGATGATGGTGACGTAGTACGCCCAGGTGGCGACCGCGTACGGGTCCTCAGGGCCGTTCCAGTCGTCGATCATGACGCCGGCCGTGGCCACGTCGCCGTGCATCGCGGTCAGAACGGCTCGCCAGCCGGGCCACTCGCCCGAGACGTCGCGCCGGATCGGGGTCTCGCTGTGCGGCGAGACGACCTCGTCGAGCAGGGCGCGGTCGTTGCCGGTGAAGCAGCGGTGGGCCTCGCCGATGTTGCCGATGTCCCACTGATGGAGGCCCCAGGCCTGCCGGCCGTAGACCTGGACCACCGGATCGGCGGACGCCCGCCCCTGCTCCGCCAGCCGGCGGACCAGACGTTCACGGTCCCATTCCAGGAATGTGTACGCCCCGAACAGGCGGGCGAACAGGAGTCCGGCGGCGTCGACATCCCGGCCGAGCTGTCGCGCCAGTACTTCGGCGCGTTCGAGCAGGTCGAACGTCGTACCCCCGAAGCCGGCTTGCCGGCGTGGCGCGATGGCAAGCAGCGAGAGTGCGGAGAGTTCCGCCTCCGGGAGGCCCGCGGCCCGCGCGATCCGCGCGGCCGATTCCAGATGCCGGTCAGCGGCGACGAACGCGAGCTTCGCGGCCGCCCTGCGCCCGGCGCGTTTCAACACCTCGACGGTACGCACGGAGTCGGCGAGCGGCCCGGCGGCCCGCAGGTGGTACGCGAGGCGTTCGATGACGGCGTCGTCATCCGCGTGGCCGTCCTCAAGAGCGTCCGCGACCCGCAGGTGCAGCCGCGCCGCCCGCTGATGGGCCGTCGTCTCGGTGACCGACTCGCGGACGATGTCGTGCGCGAACCGCCACGAGAACAGGCCGTCCGATCCCGCTTCCAGCAGGCCGAGCGTACGCAGCGGTTCCACCAGTTCCAGGCACTCCGCGACGCCGATGCCGGTGGCACGGGCCAGCAGATCGAGGTCGACCTCACGTCCGATCAGTGCCGCGACCTGCAACAGGTCGCGCACGTTGTCGTCAAGACCGGCCATCCGGGCGCGTACGACATCGCGCACGGTGGTCGGCACCCCGGCGCGGGCGGCGGCGTCCTCGTCGCCGAGAGCACCGCGGTCGTGCAGCAACCGGGACAGCTCACGGACGAAGAACGGATTGCCTGCGGTACGGGCATGGATGCTGCCGGCGACGTCCGGCCCGGGTTCGTGGCCGGTCTGGCGGCGGACGAGTTCCGCCACGTCGGTGAGGCTGAGCGGGCCGATCCGGAGACGGCGATGGCTGGGCAGCCGGCTGGCCGCCGCGAGCACCCGGGAAAGGTCGGATCCGGGAGTCGGCGCGCGATCCCGCAGAGCGCCGACGATCGCCGCGCCGGTCGGCAACCGGCTCGCCAGATGGCCGAACAGCTGCAGCGAGGCGGCATCGGCCCACTGGAGGTCGTCGACGATGAGCAGCAGCGGCCGTTCCGCTGACGCTTGCCCGAACACCGCGACGACCTGCTCGAACAGGCGGAACTGGGCGCGCCCGCCGGACCGTGGTGGCGCGTCGTCGTCCTGCCGGGACTCCAGGATGGTGCCGAGCTCGCCGGCCAGCCACTTCTCCCGCGCCGGCACGGGCAGGCTGTCGAGGACCGCGGTGAGTGCCTGCTCCCAGGGCCACATCGACGGTGTGCCGTCACCCTCCAGACAGGACGCCCAGACGACGAGCGCGCCGTGCTGTTCGGCGACCGCCGCGGCCTCACCCAGCAGCAGCGTCTTGCCCGTGCCCGGTTCACCTTCGACGACGCCGAGGCCGGAGCGGCCGCCGAGGGCCTGCTCGATGACATATCGCAGAACGTTGAGTTCCTCACCGCGGCCGACCATGTCCGAGGCCGGCTCGGCCGGTGGGCCGTCGTCCATCGGCTCCGCGTCGTCCGGGGCCGGCCTCAGCACCCGCAGGCGCGCGGCCTGCAAGGCCGGGCCGGGGTCGATGCCGAGGTCCTCAGCCAGCCGCGCGCTCACCGCATGAAACGCGGACAGCGCTTCCGCCTGCCGGCCGGCGGCGCCGAGCGCCGTGACGAGGCCGGCCTGCACGGGTTCGTGGAACGGCGCCAGCGACGCGGCCAGCTGCAACGCCGGAATCACCCGTTCCGGCCGGCGCAGCGACACGGCCAGGTCGGCCGCCGCCGTACACGCGGCGCGGAACTCGTCGTCGAGCGCGGCCAGGACCGGAATGGTCGCCGAGCCAGGGAACAGACCGTCGCCCACCCGGCCCTGCCAGAGGTGCAGCGCCTCGGCGTAGTGGTCGAGCGCCGCGGTGCGAGCACCCTCGGCGAGTGCTGCCCCGGCGGCTTCGACGTGCTGCCGGAACGTGACGAGATCCAGCGTGCCGGGCCCGGCGTTGAACACGTACGCGTTCCCGCGCCGATGCAGATAGCTGCCGGCGGCCCGGACCGGAAGGTCGGGCTCCAGGGTCCGCCGCAATGCCCCGACGTACTTCTGGACGACGTTGAGCGCACTGGACGGAACGTTGCCGGCCCAGATCAGATCGATGAGCTCGGTGGTGCTGACCGGGCGGCCGGCACTGGCCAGCAGCACCGCCAGCAACTGCGCCTGCTGCCGCGGGCCGGCGTCCAGCTCGATGCCGTCACGCCACAACCGCAGCGGGCCGAGGATCCGCAGACGCACCGAACTCGCGCCCACCGGCGAATGCCCTGGCCCAGCCACGCCTGCCGACTCCCGGATGAAGAGACACCGCCTGTGTCCAAAGTCTAGCGGTGACGCCTCCGGTTGAGGACCCATCGGATTCAGAGCTGGTACACAACGCATCCAGACCTCCGACCTACGTTCCTCAGCGTCCGGTTTTCCGGTTTGAGGAGGTCGACCATGCTGGTTCTCGTGACCGGTGGTTCCGGGTTCGTCGGCGCGCACTGCATCCGGCAGTTGCTGGCACAGGGTCATCGGGTCCGGACGACAGTGCGTACGCCGTCGAAGGAACAGGCGGTGCGGGCGACGGTGGAGCCCGATGCGGACGTGTCGTTCGCCGTGGTCGACCTGAACTCCGACGTCGGCTGGGCCACTGCCGCCGAGGGCTGCGACGCCGTGCTGCACGTGGCCTCGCCGTTCCCGGGGAGCGCCCCGAAGAACCCCGACGACCTGATCGTGCCGGCCCGCGAGGGCACGTTGCGGGCGCTGCGCGCGGCCCGTGACGCCGGCGTCCGGCGTACCGTGCTGACCTCGTCGTTCGCTGCCATCGGGTACGGCCATCGCGATTACGACCGGGTCTTCACCGAAGCGGACTGGAGCGATCCGGACGGCCCTGAGCTGATCACCTATTCGCGATCGAAACTGGTCGCCGAGCGGGCCGCCTGGGACTTCGTCGACCAGGAGGGCGGCGGGATGGAACTAACCGTGATCAACCCGGTCGGCATTCTCGGCCCGGTGCTCGGCCCGGATCTGTCGGTCTACGTCGAGGTGATCGAGCAGCTGCTGAACGGCAAGCTGCCGCTGCTTCCCCGGCTGAACTGGGGCGTGGTCGACGTCCGCGACGTCGCGGACCTGCACGTACGCGCCATGGTCGAGCCGGCCGCCGCGGGCGAGCGTTTCGTTGCCACCGCCGGGACGACGTCGCTGCCGCGGATAGCGGGTCTGCTGCGCGAGCGCCTCGGCCCGGCCGCCGCCCGGGTACCGTCCCGGACCCTGCCGGACTGGGGGGTCCGGCTCAGCGCCCGGCTGAGCCCTCGGTTCGCGACTGTCGTACCGGATCTGGGCGTGGTCCGTGAGGCGTCGAGCGCGAAGGCGCGCGATGTGCTGGGCTGGAAACCCCGCCCGATCGAGGAGACGGTCCTCGACACCGCAACCAGCCTGGCCGCCCTGGGCCTGCTCACCAGCGCGTGACCTGGGGCGGTAGCCTCGGGCGCGATGCAGCCGCCGACCGTTCTCGCCGTACTCGCCGAGCTGGCGCCGGCTGCCGCTGAGCGGACTCTCGACGTCACCCGCGGCGCGCAGGCCCTCGTCTGGCTGGACACCCCTGAGCGCGCGCCGCGGAAAGCCGCCACCGAGCGGCTCGCCGCGCTCGACGCGCTGCACCGCGAGGAGCGGATCCTGCACCGCGGCTGGGGCTTTCTCGCCGGAACCACCCTCATCGACGGCAAAGCGCGCAAGGTACGCGTCCCGCTGCTCACCCAGCCCGTGCACCTGGAGCGGTCGCTCACCGGATATCGGGTGGTTCCCGCCGGGGACATCGAGGTCACGCCGCTGATCGCGGACCGGGACCTGGCCGCCGCGATGGAGGCGGCGC
This sequence comes from Actinoplanes lutulentus, assembly GCF_003259845.1. Taxonomy (GTDB): domain Bacteria; phylum Actinomycetota; class Actinomycetes; order Mycobacteriales; family Micromonosporaceae; genus Actinoplanes; species Actinoplanes lutulentus. The sequence goes on along the minus strand of NZ_QLMJ01000001.1, from coordinate 427,382 downwards.
CGGGATTGGGCACGCCCGGATGGCTGGACGCCATCGGCAGCCGGGCCTGGCTGCGGTCGGCGGCCGAGGCGACCGGGCTGGCGTTCGACGCGGTCGTCGGCACGGGGGAGAAGCCGCCCAAGGACGGTCTCGTGCTGATCGCCGGAGCGGCGCTGTTCGTCGTCCGGGACGTTTTCGGGGTCGGGCTCAGTGACAGTCTGCGCAGCTGGGCCGGGCGCGATCTGTCCGGGACGGCGCTGGCCGCGATGTATGCGGCGACCGAGCCCGCGCCGGCGAAGGACGATACCGAGCCGGTTCTGTCGCCGCTTCCGCTCAGCGCCGAGCAGGCCCGCGTGGTCGCCCGCGTCCGCACCGCGCCGGTCACCGTCGTCTCCGGTCCGCCCGGCAGCGGTAAGAGCCACACCGTCGTAGCCGCCGCGCTCGAGGTCGTCCATCGCGGCGGCTCGGTGCTGGTCGCCACCCAGTCCTCGCACGCCGCCGAGGTTCTCGCCGGGCTGCTGGCCCGCTATCCGGGTCCGGCTCCGGTTCTCTTCGGCGACGCGAGCGGCCGCGCCGACCTTGAGGTCGAGCTCTCCTCGGGGGCAGAGCAAGGCGTCGGTGAGCCGGCTCTGCGAGCCCGGCGCCAGGCCGTTCACACTTCAACAGCTTGGGTACGCACATGCGGTACCGCCCTCACCGAAGGACTCGCACTCGAACGCCAAGCTGACGGCCTCGCCGGTTATCAGCCGCTACTGCCCGGCCTCGCCGTCGACGTCCCCGGCGCCTTCGACGAGAACACCGACCTGGAACGTGTCCGTGCACGGCTCGACGAAGCCCGCAACGGTGGCTGGGTCGCCCGCCTTCGAGGCTGGGCCGCACGGCGACAACTCGGTGCTCACGAAGGCGTACCCCCGGAAAGGGTGACGGAAGCGCTGGCCGCGGCCACCGCGCAGCGTGCTGCCGCGCGGCTTGCCGCGACTGGCGGCACGGACCTTGAGGCCCGCTGGGCCGCCCTGCACGAGGCCGAGGAGGCGTTGCGGGAGGCGGCCGGCGCGGCGATGCGGGATGAGGCGCGCAGCGCGAAACGGTGGGATCGTGATGCCCGCCGGGCCGCGTCGGCGCTGGCCACGGCGTTGCGGGCGGGGCGGAACCGCAGGCGGGAACTTCTTGCCCGGCTGGAGGCGGCGCCGCTGGTGCGGGCGCTGCCGCTGTGGATCGGGACGGTCGCGGACGTGGAGGATCTGTTGCCTCCGGCGCCCGGAATGTTCGATCTCGTGGTGATCGACGAGGCCTCTCATGTGGATCAGATCCGGGCCGCGCCGGTGCTGGCGCGGGCGCGGCGGGCGCTGGTGGTCGGTGATCCGCGGCAGTTGCGGTTCGTGTCGTTCGTCAGTGACGTGGACGTGTCGCAGGTTCTGGCTGCTCATGGGGCTGACGAGCGGCTCGACGTGCGGCGGGTCAGCGCTTACGACCTGGCCGCGGCGGCTGCGCCGGTCACCTGGCTGGCGTCGCATCATCGCAGCGTGCCGCACCTGATCGGGTTCTCGGCGCGGCGGTTCTACGACGGCCGGGTGTCGGTGATGACCAGGAACCCGGCCGCTGATGCGGCGGACGCCATCGACGTGCTGCGGGTACCGGACGGTGACGAGGTGACGGCGGCTCTACGGGCCGTGTCCGATCTGGCGTCGGCGGGGTACCGCGGCATCGGCGTGATCTCACCGTTCCGGGCGCAGGCCGAGGCGCTGGAGGCCGCGTTCCTGACGGAGTTCCCGGCCGAGCGGATCGAGGAGCTGCGCTTACGGGTCGGCACGGTGCACGCGTTCCAGGGCAGCGAGGCGGACGCGGTGGTGGTGTCGCTCGGACTGGGCGACGACGACGCTGCCGGTCGGCGGAGATTCGTGACCGACCCGCAGCTGTTCAACGTGATGATCACGCGGGCGCGGCGGCGGATGGTGGTGCTCAGCTCGGTGACCACGGCGGACGGGTTGCTGGGGGAGTACCTGGAGTGGGCGGAGTCCGCCCCGGCCGTTTCCGACATTTCCGAAATGTCGCCCGGATGGACGGCCGAGCTGGCGGCCGAACTGGACCGAATCGGAGTCCCCGTGCGAGCGGGGTATGCCGTCGGCCCCTGGCGCATCGACCTGGTCGCCGGCACACCGGATCGTTTCGCCGGCGTGATCTGCGGCGTCCACCCGGACCACCTGGCCCGCCAGAGCGCCCTGCACCGAGCGGGCTGGCCCCTGATCGACGCGTTCCCGTCCCGCTGGTCAGGCGACCCACGCCGGGCGGCCCTGGAGATCGCCGCAGCGGTCGGCATCACGTCGCCGTCGCCGTCGCTTCCACAGTGAGATCATCGTGCGATGTTCCGTACGCCTCCCGCCCTGGTCGACGTGCCGCTCGTGTTCCCCGAGGTCGTGCCGTTCGCGCTGACCACGATCCGGCTGCATCCCCGGCCGGGGCGGCCCTCGGCCACCGGCTCGCCGGGATGCCGGCGCCCGACGCGGAGACGAACCCCGAGCATGTGCCGAAGCCCTGCGTGCTGAATCCGGAGCGGGTCGTCGAATACCCCTCCTGGGACCTGCCTCGGGAGGTCCGGAACCTGATCGAGGACCGGATCGAGCGGATCAGTGACGAGACCGGCTGGGACTACGACTACGACCTGTCGGTAGCGGATGGGACCAAGGTCGGCGGCTATCCCGGATGGGCTGATGCTCGGCGATGTCGGCGGCATCTATCTCTTCACGTGCATGACCTGCCCGGCCCGCCCGGCCGACTACAGCTTCGACAACTCCTGAGTGTGACTCAGCGCTCACTCAGCGGGGCAAAACATCGATGTCGTTGCTTCTAGGGTGAATGAGCATGAGCGATGACATCGATGTGCGGGCATGGTTGCAGGAGCGCGGCACCGACACGGTGAAACATCCGGGCGGAACCCTCTACAAGCACCTCTGCCGTGTCTCGGACCGCCTCGCCGATCTCGGCCACGGCCCGCAGGTGCAGGCGGCCGGCTTGACCCACGCGGCGTACGGCACTGATGGTTTTGATCTGGCCTTGCTCTTCTGGCAGGAGCGCGACGAGCTGCGGGGCCTCGTCGGCGAGGAGGCCGAAGAGCTGGTCTTCCTGTACGGCTCCTGCGACCGGGACCGCAGCTGGCGCCGGCTCGCGGAGACGGGCGAGGTGACGAACCGTTTCACCGGCGCGGTGACGAGCCTCAAGGGCGATCAGCTGACGGTTTTCGTCGACCTGACCGCCGTCAACGAGCTGGACGTCATCGCCAAGGACCCGTCAATCCTGGCCCGCAACCGGAAGTCCTTCACCGAGCTGTTCACGGCGTGGGCGAAGGTCGCCTCCGAGCCGGTGTCCAAGGAGATGCGACTGGCCCTCTGAACCAGCCCACGCGGATCGCTGTAGCTGAAGGTGGCTGACGACCGCGGGCCGGGAAGAGGTGGGCGCCGATGCAGGCTCTGCTGGAGGACGCTCAACGGGTCAGCAGCGGCATTCACGACAACAGCTGGGTCGACGGCACCCTCGGCGCGGTGGGCGGGAGCCTTGACGCGCTCGGCATGGCGATCGATCCGCTGGGCACGCTGGCGGCGTGGGGCGTGGGCTGGCTGATCGAGCACGTCAGGCCGTTGCAGGAGGCGTTGGACCAGCTCGCCGGCAAGCCGGACGAGATCGCCGAACGGGCCGGCGCCTGGCAGGGTGTCGCGGAGTCGATCGGTATCGCCCGCGAGCAATACATGAGCGCGATCGAAGCGGAGACGGCCGGCTGGTTCGGTGCGGCAGGCGACGCCTATCGGGGACACGCCGGGGAACAGCTGGCAGCGCTGGATGGTCTCGCGACGGTGACGAAGGCGATCTCGTATGCGGTCGAAGGCGCCGGTCTGCTGGTCGGCCTGGTACGCGACATCGTGCGTGATCTGATCGCTCAGTTCGTGGCGACGCTGGCCGTCCGATTGCCGCAGTGGCTGGCAGCCGAAGGGCTGACGCTCGGCATCGCGACTCCGGTGGTCGCCGCCCAGGTCGTCGGGCTGGTGTCCCGGTGGGCGAACAGGATCCAGGACTTCGTCCGCGCGCTGCTGAACAGCCTGCGAAGGCTGACCGGGAAGCTGGACGAGCTGACCGGCCTCTTCCGCCACCCCGGGAAACGGACCGGCCATCGCCAGACGGGCGGTGAGGTGCGCCGGCCGCGAAACAGCATGGATTACGAGGTGCGCTGGGCGGACGAGGCCTACGACGAGATCCGCCGTGGTGACGACGAACTTCCCGCGATCGCCGCGACGGCCAGGGAGCACGGATTCACCCCGGAGGACATCCGCCGCGTCAAGAATCACCTCTTCCGGGAGGAGCATCTCCTCGACTCCTACTCGGACGGTGAGATGGGGCGGTTCGACGCGAACCCGCGCATCGCCGAGGCTTGGCACAGGCTGGCGGAGGGGCAGCCGCATCCCGCTGACCTGGATCTGCTGAGGCATGAGCGTCACGAGGCGGAGTTCATGGCCCGGACCGGTGACCTAAGCTATCGCAGGGCACATGCGGCGACACTCGATGCCGGATTCACCTGGGATCCCGAGGCCGCGGCCGCGGATGGTCTCGGCTATCAGCACCAGGACTGATGGAGGTGACGGAGTGACCGCATCGATCGGTGTCTGGGCTGAGGGATCCTCACCCCACGGCGTGCTCTACCGCTGGGAGGCGGACCAGGGCGCCGGAGCCTCGGGTTTCGTGGCGTTCGACCCGCAGGCGCGGCGGTTCCGGCCGGCGGACCGGCTCGGCAACGTCCTGGGTGACCTGCTCATCGACGCTGTCAGCGGTGAGACGACCGGTTCGGCCGAGGGTGTTGACCCGGCCGGTCTGGCTCGGGTCGCCGCCTCGATCCTGCGGGCGTTCACGCGGTCCGGCGAGCCGCCGAAGACCGCGCACGCCCATTACTACTGAGCCTTGTTCAGGCTCTTGTAAACCGGCGCCAGCTGTTTGTGCAAGCGCGTGTAAATCGCGAATATCTCGTCGTAGCGGGCCTGGTCCGATCCCGGTGAGAACACCTCGTTGTTCTGCGCCAGCTCCGAGATGTCGGAGAAGTCGATAAGCCCGGCGCCGACCGCTCCGATCCAGCCCGCGCCTCGGGCATTCACCAGAACGGGACGTGCGTCCCGCCGGATCTCCACCCCGAGAACGTCCGCGAAAATCTGGCACCACGACGACGATCGCGCCGCCCCGCCGGTTATCACCAGTGACGACATCGGCGTCCCGAGGAAGCGATTCACCGCCCCGGTCATCCATCGCGTATTGAGCGCCACCCCTTCGAAAACCGCCCGCAGCAAATCCGACCGCGTCGTTTCCAGCGAGATGTTCAGGAAGCCGGCCCGCAGATGCGGATCGTCGACCGGTGCCCGCTCCCCATAGAGCCACGGCATGTACAGAACGCCGTCAGACCCGGCCGGCACCGACGGAATAATTTTGTCGAAAGCGTCGAAGATGGTGCCCTCGTCCCGGCTGATGTGCCCCGCCGAGACCAGCGGATCGTCGAACTCCACGATCTTGTCGCGCAGCCAGGTCAGATTCGCGCCGGCCGTGGCCTGCAGCGCGGTCATCAGATAGCGATCCGGAATGGCGCACGGAATCGACGCGATCCCGGCCACCACATCGGTCTTCTTGCGCGGAACGTGCGCCGCGATCCACGACGACGTACCCAGATAAAGATGGGCCTCGTTGTCCCGGACCGTTCCGGCGCCGACTGCCGCGGCCGTGTTGTCGATAGCGCCGGCCACCACCCGCACCGACCGCGGGAGCCCGAGGTGATCGGCAGCGCTGGGGGCAAGCGTGCCGATCACCTCGGTGCATTTGACGATCGGCGGGAATTTGTCCCCGTCGATCCCGCTGGCGGCGACCAGCGACGGCGCGTACCGGATGGCGTCTGCTTTCCGGTTGTCGGTGACCCACGAGGTGAGGATCGAGTCGACGGTCGCGACCGTGCGGCCGGTGAGCTTCAGATTGATCCAGTCGAGGACGTTCAGGAACGTCTTCGTCCGCTCATAAATGTCAGGCATCTCGTCGCGGATGAAAAGCATGTGCGCCGCCGGGTCCTTGCCGGTCACGGAGGGCATGCCTCCGGTCAGGCGCAGCCAGCGCACGATTTTGAAGAGCGACATTCCTTGGTACGCCGGAAAACCCGCGAACTGACGCCGCAGATGCCCCGCCCCACGCATGTCGAGCCAGGTGACGCACTGCGTCAGCGGTTCACCGTCCGCGTCAACGGCGATCGTGCCCTCACCCTGGGTGGACGAGCAGATCGTGGTGACCGCGCGCAGATGCTCCGGGTGGTCACGACCGAGGTCGGCGACGACCTCGGCGAGCGCGTCCCACCAGGCGACCGGGTCCTGTTCGGCGCCGCCGCCGGGCAGCACCCGCAGCGGCACCGGGCGTTCGGCCCAGCCGGTGACCGTGCCGTCCGGGGAGACCAGGGCCGCCTTCATCCCCGAGGTTCCGAGGTCGATCGCCAAAACCTGAGGCGCTAGGGCCATTCAGACCCCCTCGACCAGCGCGAAGACCTGGTCGAAACGGGACAGCGCGTCGTCGATGACCTCGTCGGTGTCAGCCATCGACGTGTACATCCGGGACCCGGCGAGGGTGATGATGCCGTGCGCGGCGTACGCGGCGCCCATCTGCTCCATCAGCGTCTTGCGGCCCTTGTTCTCCTTGAGCAGCTTCACCGGGTTGCGCATGTCGAGCAGCATCACACCGCTGCATTCGAGGTGCACGATCGAGCCCTGGTTGTAGGCGACGTACGGCAGGCCGTACTTGTCGATCAGCTTCTGCAGGCCGCGGGTGAGCCGGTCACCGGCGCGCCCGGCGATGACCGGCGCGTTGGTGCGGGCCATCTCCTGGATCGCGAAGTACCCGGCCGCGCAGGACAGCGGGTTGGCCGACAGGGTGCCGCCGACCTGGATGTGCGCGCCGCTCTTGCCGTCGAGCCCGGAGCCGAAGACGCTCATCACCTCGGCCTTGCCACCGACGCCGCCGGCCATCGGGTAACCGCCGGAGACGGCCTTACCGAAAACGGTCAGGTCGGGGGTGACGCCGAAGTAACCGGCCGCGCCGCCGAGCCCGGTCCGGAAACCGGTGACCACCTCGTCGAAGATCAGCATCGCGCCGAACTCGTCGCAGAGCTTCCGGACGGCCGCGTTGTATCCGTACGGCACCGGGCGGGTGCCGGACTCCGGGCCGAGCGGTTCGACGATCACGGCGGCCGTGCCGCCGCGCAGCCGGTTCTCGATCAGCTTGCGCTTGAGCGTTCCAAGATCATGAGGAAAAGCCTCTCGGGTACGCCCGGTCGCGCCCCACGGGATGCCCTTCGCGTTCATCCGGAAGCTTCCCGGCACCCGCAGGCCGTAGACGACCGTGTCGGACCAGCCGTGGTACGCGCCACCGACCTTGATGACCATCTTCTTGCCGGTGTGCGCACGGGCCGCCCGGACCGCCGCCATCACGGCCTCGGTGCCGGAACCGAGCGACCGGTACATCTCGATGTGCGGCATGTACTTGTTGATGATCTCGGCGAGCTTGAGCTCGTACTCATGGAAGAGGCCGGTGACCGGCCCGCTCTCCTTGATCACCGCGGCGACCTGCTCGTTGACCGGGGAGTAGTTGCTGCCCAGGATCGTCGGGCCGCCGGCCTGCAGGAAGTCGATGTAGACGTTGCCGTCGCGGTCGGTGAGGTGCGCGCCCTCGGCCTTGTCCACGGCGAGCGGGAACGGGTAGTTGAACGCCAGGTTGTGCTGGACACCGCCGGGGATGCGCTTCTTGGCCCGCTCGGTGATCTCCTTGCTGGCCGTGCACTTGGTGTCGAAGTAGTTCAGCGTGTCGAGCAGCGCGTCGTGCCGCAGCCCGCGCAACGGCTGGGACACCAGGGCCTTCAGCCGCCGCATGGTGTCGTCGACGTCGAGGTACTCGGTGATCATGTAACCGAGGTCGGGGGCGGCCGTCTCGGCGGCCGGCTCCGCGACCTCGGCGACGCTCGGCAGTTCCTCGCCGTCGGGGACCCGGATCGGCTCGACCGCGTCGACGATCTGCGAGGCGATCCGCTTCTCGTCCTTCTTCAGCTTGCCGAAGGCGATCTCGCGGATCGTCGACGGGATCGTGTAGACCTTGCCGGCCTCCGACGTCAGCGCCATCAGGTACGCGATCGACACCTTCTCCAGCAGCGCCATGTTGAACACCGCGCGGTCCGGGTCGGTGCCCACCGCGACCACGCCGTGGTTCGCGATGATGAACGCGTTGTCCCCGCTCACGACCTTCTTCTGGACGTTCTTCGCCAGGAAGCCGGTGCCGGACGGCGCGTAATCGATGATCGCGACCTCGCGGCCCAGGAACCGGACCTGCTCGTCGGTCAGCGCCGGGATCGGCTTGCGCAGGAACGCCAGAGCCGAGGCGTACGGCTGGTGGGTGTGCACGATCGCGTTGACGTCGGGCCGCGACTTGTAGATGTTCGCGTGCATCCCGCACTCGATCGACGGCACGAGCCCACCGGCGCCGCCGAGATCCGGCACGTGCTTGCCGTTGAAGTCGACGATGCAGATGTCCTCGTCGCGCATCTTGTCGTAGTCGTAGTTGCTCGGCGTGACCGCGTAGAGCTCATGACCCGGGATGCGCACCGAGACGTTGCCCTCGGTCGCCTTGAGATATCCGCGTTCGAGCATCGTCCGGCACATGTCGACCACGTGGCGGCGGGACAACTGGTGTTTCACGGGCGGTGTCCGATCGGAGGGGGCGGTGTGACCAGCACCATCGTCGTCGCGACAACAGCACAGTTCACCGTCTCCCTGCCAGCAAGATGCGACCGTACCTTTATCACCGGGTGACAAAATCCGGGGATGGAAACACCGTGGTTACGCTTGTCCGTTGATCTCGCGCCGGCGATGCGTCCCCGGCTGCCCGCCACGGTCCAGGCGATCGCGGACACCGCGGCCACCGCGTTGCAGGGTGACGGCGGCGCGAAGTTCGAGCGCGACGTGCGGACCGCCGTGCAGGTCGCGCTGGACCGGTTCCTGGACCTGGCCGGCACCGCCGAGCCGGCGCTGCCGCCGGGGATCCGGGAGGTCTTCGTGGCGCTGGGCGCCGCCGAGGCCCGGGAGAACCGCGGGCCGGAGATGCTGCTCGGCGCGCTGCGCACCGCGGCCCGGCTGATGCTGCGGACCGCGTCCGAGTCCCTCGCGGCGCTGCGCCCGATCACTGTTGACGAGCTGATCGACCTGACCGACGCGACCAGCGCCTATGTCGACGAGCTCGCCGCGGCCTGCACCGACGGCCTGGCCCGGCAGTTGCGCGAGCAGGCCGGCGAGGGTGACCGCCGCCGCCGGCAGATGGCCGACCTGCTGCTGCGCGGCGGTGCGCCGCCGGACCTGGCCCGGGACGCGGCGGCCGGCATCGGCTGGCTCAGCCTCGACCTGGTCGTCCCGGTGCTGCTGCCGCCGGACCAGGCCCGCGACGCCCGGTTCCGGTTCGGCGCCGACGGCGTGGTCGCCGAGCGCGGCCGCGACGCGATCCTGCTGCTGCGGGCCGGGCCGCGCGCCGAGCGGGCCGCCCTCACCGAGGCGTTGCGCGGCCGGGAGGCGGTGGTCGGCCCGGCCCTGGCCTGGTCCGAGACCCCGGAGGCGGTCCGCCTCGCCGAACGCACCGCTGAGCTGGTCAAACCCGTGCCCGACGCCGACCCGGTCTTCGCCGCCGACCACTTCGCGGCACTCGCGCTGCGGGGGGAGACCGGCGCGCTCGCCGTGCTCGCGGCGCGCCGCCTCGCGCCCCTCGCGGGGCTCAAGGCCGGCCAGCGCGACCAGCTTCTGGTCACCCTGGAGAGCTGGTTACGCCATTGGGGATCGCGTACGGCAGTGGCCGCCGAGCTGTTCGTGCACCCACAGACCGTCAGCTACCGGTTGAACCGTCTCCGGGACCTGCTCGGCGACGATCTGGACGATCCCGACACGCGGTTCGAGCTGCTGCTGGTGCTTGCGCGTCGTTGATCTGCCAGAAAACGGTCGGACACTGCTCTATCGTCTCCAAAATGGATAATTCCGTTCTTGTGGTCGGTGGTGGGATCGCCGGCCTCGCACTGGCCCGGGCACTCCGCGAGCGGGACATCCCGGTGGAGATCGCCGAGCGTGCCGTCCCCGGCGCCGGCGCCGGCACGGCGGGGCTGGCGATCAACCTGCCGGGTAACGCCATCACCGCGCTGACCGCCCTCGGCGTCGGCGACGGCCTGCGGAAACTGGGCCGGCCCACCCGCCGCCGTGAATACCGCTCCACCCGGGGCCGGCTGCTCTTCACCATCGACGAGGAGGAGTTCTGGGGTGCGGACGCGCAGCCGCGGTGCGTACGAAGGAAAGATCTCCTGGCGCTCCTCGGCGACGGCCTGGATGATGCGCGGCGCTCGCCCGCGTCCGTGCGTGGGGTGCGCCCGGCGCGAGCCGGCGCCGAAGCGGCCTTCGACACCGACGAGATGCAGACGTACGCGTTCGTCGCCGGCGCCGACGGCGTCCGCTCGGTCGTCCGCGGAAGCGTCTTCGGCGGCGGGAGCACCCGGGAGTCGCTGCTCAGCGCCGCCAGCTGGCGGTTCATGGCACCCAACCCGGGCGTCGACTGCTGGACGGTCTGGTCCGGCGACGGCGGCGCCTTCCTGCTCATCCCGGTCGACGAGCACGAGGTGTACGGGTACGCGTCCGGTATCCGCGGCGGCCCGATCGGCGCCGAGCCGTCCTGGCTGCACGAGACGTTCCGCGACTACCCCGACCCGGTCCGCGCCGTCCTCGCGCACATCGAGAAGGACCCGGCCACGCTGTACCACTCGCCGATCGAAGAGGTACGCGCCACGTCCTGGGCGTCCGGCCGCTGCGTGCTCGTCGGCGACGCGGCCCACGCCACCGCGCCGGTCTGGGCGCAGGGCGCGGCCCTGGCCGTCGAGGACGCGCTGGTCCTGGCGAACGTGCTGGCCGGCGGCGACTGGGACACGGCCGGCGCGCGGTACGAGGCGAAACGCCGTGCCCGGGTGACCCACGTGCAGACCGCGACCGACCGGTTCGCCAAGGCGGCCGGCCTGCCGACCTGGCTGCGCAACCCGCTGATGCCGATCGTCGGCCCCCGCGTCTACCGGGGCGCGTACGAATCCCTGCGAACCGTTGACCTCAAGTGAGGCCGATTTGACGGATAAGTTCAGGTTGGCGGAATAGTTACCGACAAGCGTTGGGGTGGTGGAGGAGGATTGCCTTGAGCGCTGGTCGGGAGCAGGAGCGCGGCGGTTCTTTCGGTGTGCCCTCCTCGGACGCCTCCGACCTCGCCGCGACCCGATGGATGCGCGGCGCCTTCGCCAGCTTCTACATCATCCTCGCGATCACCAACTTCGTCATGCTCGACGGGTACGCGCGGATCTCCACGACCGTGCTCGCCGCCCTGACCGCCGGGCTGCTCGTCATCGCGGCGATCCCGCTGCCGCGTCGCTGGGGACAACCCGACTGGGGCGACCACCTCGGTTACGTGCCCGTCCTCGACGGGGTGGCCCAGGTCGCGATCACCGGGCAGATCCACTACACGACCACGCTGATGCTCACACTGGTCGGGATAGCGGTCGTGCTGCGGTATCGCCGGACGTTCCTGGCCGCGACCACCCTCGGCTGCGCCGGCTGGCTGGCCGGTGTGGTCTGGGTGCCCGAGCTGCGTGACGACGAGCTCGGGTACTGGGCCGTGCAGCTCGGGATCTCGGCGCTGGTCGCGGTGATCCTCAACGAGGCGCTGCGCCGGCGGCAGCGGCAGCTGCGCAACGCCCGGGACGAGATCTCCGCGGTCGCCGACCGGTTCGGCAGCCTGTTCCACGCCTCGCCGTCCGGCGTCGCCGTCGTCGACGAGCAGGGTGTGATCGTCGCCGTGAACCAGGCCTTCTGCGATCTGGTGGGCCGGTCGGCCGAAGAGCTGGTCGGCTCCGACTGCCTGGCGTACCGGCCGGGTGGGGACTCCGCCGAGCAGCGTTTCGAGCGGCCGGACGGCACCGTTCGCTGGGTCTGGTCGACCGTCGGCCGCAGCACCACCTGGACCCTGATCCAGCTCCAGGACGTCACCGACCGGCACCTCGCCGAGCAGGCCGTCCGCGACTCGGACCGGCTGCTCGCCGCGGTCTCGCTCGCCGCCCGGCGGATCCGTACCGGCGAGGACGCCCGCAACACGATCATCGGCGCGATCCGGGACCTCGCCGAGGCGGACAACGTCAGCCTGATGGAACCGAGCGCCGGGGCGCTCTTCGTCACCGGCGCGCTCGGCGCCCACGTGCTCGGCACCCGGATCCCGCTCGACGACACCTCGATGACGGCCCGCGTCTTCGGCGACGGGCAGCCGGTCTTCCTCGCCGACGCGACCGCCGACCCGAGGGTCTCCCCGGCCCTGCTGAAGATGGTCGAGGGCCGGTCGATGCTGTGGCAGCCGGTGATCGCCGACGGTGTCGTGCTCGCCGTCCTGGTGGTCGGCTGGCGCAGCCGCGTCGCGTCGGTCAGCGACCACCGGGCCCGTGCGGTCGCCATGCTCGCCGACGAGACGGCCCTCGCCATGGAACACGAGCGGCTGCTGCGCCGCCTCGAACAGATGGCGTTCACCGACACCCTGACCGGCCTGCCCAACCGCCGGGCCTGGCAGGAGCAGCTGGCGACACTGTTCGCCCAGGGCCGCACGATCACCGTGGCGATCGCCGACCTGGACCGGTTCAAGCGGTACAACGACACCCACGGGCACGTGGCCGGCGACGAGCTGCTGCAGCGCGCGGCGGTGGCCTTCGCCGGTGAGCTGCACGGCGACGACGTGATCGCCCGGTGGGGTGGCGAGGAGTTCGTCATCGCCCTGCACGGCGCGGCCGCTTTCGCGACCTTGGAAAGGGTCCGGCTAGCGACGCCGGACGACGAGACATGCAGCATTGGGTACGCGGTATGGGACGGCGTGGAGTCGGCGGAACAACTGCTGGAACGTGCCGACGAGGCGCTGTACGCCGCCAAGAACGGCGGCCGCAACGTGGTGCAGGCGGCACCGGAGCCGGCGACCGTGCCATCCTGAGTCGTTCTTGGCCTCCGTATTGACGTCTGTCGCTGTCATGGGCAGGCTCCGAAGATGGACAACGACCTGCCGGAGTACCCGTTCGCGCAGCCCGCGGCCCTGGAGCCGCCCCCGCAGTGGTCCGAGCTCCGCGCCGGATGCCCCGTGGCTTCGGTACGCCTGGCGAGCGGCGACCAGGCGTTGCTGCTGACCCGGTACGCCGACGTGCGGCAGGTTCTCAGCGACCCCCGGTTCACCCGGCAGCTCGACGCCGACGGCGCGGCTCGGGTCACCGCGCAGGAGTCGGGCGGGGTGTTCGGCGCCGAGCAGTCGAGCATGACGCCGACCGGCGAGGCACACCAGCGATGGCGGCGACTGGTCGGCCGCTGGTTCACCGTGAAGCGGATGACCGCGATGGAACCGCGGATCGCGGCGATGGCCGAGCGGCTGATCTCCGATTTCGGGCCCGGCCCGGTCGACCTGGTCAAGGCGTTCGCGTTCCCGCTGCCGGTCTGGGTCATCTGCGACATGCTCGGTGTCCCGGACAGCGACCGGGACCGGTTCGCGTACTGGTCGGACACGATGCTCAGCCTCACCCGGTACGGCCAGGCGGAGATCGACGCCTCGCAGCTGGAGTTCGGCGAATATCTCTGGGCGCACATCGAGGCCACCCGGGCGAACCCGGGCGACGACCTGATCAGCGACCTCGTGACGAACGACGAGCTGTCCACGCTGGAGCTGCTCGGTACCGCGCAGGGTCTGCTGATCGCCGGCCACGAGACCACGGCCAACATGATCGGCAAGATGGTGGCGATGCTGCTGGCCGACCGGTCGCGCTGGGAACGGGTGCTGGGTGATCGGGCGCTGGTGCGTACCGCCGTCGAGGAGGCGCTGCGGTTCGACGCCAACCCGGGGTTCGGCATGCCGCGGTACATCACCGAGGACATCGAGGTGAGCGGCGTGAAACTGGCCGCCGGGACCACCGTGATCAACAGTATGGCCGCGGCCAACCGGGACGAGTCGGCGTTCGAGCACGCCGATGACATGGATCTGGCACGGCGGCCCAACCCGCATCTGGCTTTCGGGGCGGGTCCGCATTCGTGTATCGGGCAGGCTCTTGCGCGTACCGAAATGCAGGTGGCGCTGACCGCCCTGCTGGACCGGCTCCCGGGTTTGCGCCTCGATGGTCCCGCGGAGGAGTTGCCGCGCCGGGAAGGTCTGATCGTCGGTGGCCTGGAGCGGGTCATGGTCCGCTGGTGATATTGCGTTGTGCGGACTGACCGAGGTTTGTCATCCTCTGTGTGGCCCCGGCGGTTTCAGAAGCGAGTCCTTTCGCAACGGACGCATTGGCGCTCAAACCACGCTCGTCCGGCTGCCTTCTAGGCGACCGATCCTTCACATCGGATCCGCTGCGGGGCCACCCTAAGCTTTTTGATATCCCATTATGAGGTGAAAAATGTCCACCAACCGCGAGGTGATCATCCGCAGTGGATTCCGTGGTCTGAAGTACGTCGACGGCCGGTTCGAGCAGGTGCTGGAAGCGGGCCGTTACGAGCTGCCGCGCCGGCGTGCCCTGGGCCGTCGTGTGCCCCGTGTCGACATCGCCCTGGTCGACCTGCGCGAGCGCGAGCTCAACATCAAGGGCCAGGAGATCCTGACGGCCGACAAGGTCGCGGTCCGGGTCAACATCATCACTCACTTCCGGGTCACCGACCCGGTCGCCGCCGTGGAGCGGGTCGCCGATTACGCCGACCGCGTCTACAGCGACGTGCAGCTCGCCGCCCGCCGGTCGCTGGCGTCCATGTCGCTCGAAGCGATCCTGACCAACCGCAACCAGCTCAGCGAGGACATCCTGCGCGACGTCGAGGGCGTCTCCGCCGGGTACGGCGTGGAGATCATCCGTGCGGACGTGAAGGACCTGGTCTTCCCCGGCAACCTGCAGGACGTGATGAACCGGGTTCTCACGGCCCAGCGGCTGGCCGAGGCGCAGATGGTCGAGGCACGCACCCGTGCCGAGCGGGAGGCTCTGGAGGCGACGTCGCGGGCGGAGACCACCCGGCGCACCGCGGAGGCCGACGCCACGGCGAAGCGGATCCGCGCCGACGCCGAGGTCGACGCGCTGCGCCGGCTCGCTGAGGCCGCTGAGGCGTACGCACAGCACCCGGCCCTGCTCCGGCTGCGCGAGCTGGAGACGCTGGGCGCGCTCGGTGCGAACGCGGAGGCCCGGCTGTACATCGGTTTCGACAAGCACGTCTCGCTGTCTGAGGCGCCATAACATCGGTGTGATGGTCAGTCCGTGATCTACCGCGTCCCCGCCGCCGATGGATAGCGTCCGACCAGAACGGCAGCGGCGATCGTCGCGACCGTTTCTGATCGGTCGCGTGGCCACCGTCGCGCACCGAGTCCCCTACGCACGGGCCGGCCACGGCGCACCCACCGTGGCCGCCTGCGCGGGGTTTGACAGACTCTTCCCTCATGGGGTTGTTCACGCTTGTGCAGGCCCGCTCCGAGCTGACGCGGCTGCGCCCGGTGCTGGACGAGATCGTGGCCGTCCGCGCCGACCTGGTCGAGCTCACGGCCGCGCTGGCACCTGAAGGCGCGCCCACCGACCTGGGCGGACTGCCGGAGCGTAAGGGCGCGGAGGCCCGGCTCAACGAGCTGATGACCGCGGTCCAGGAGACGGGCGCCGAGCTCAAGGGCGTAGCGCCGCTGCTTGTCGACTTCCCCGCGGATCTGGACGGTGTGCCGGTGCTGCTCTGCTGGCTCGAAGGCGACACCGACCTCACGTGGTATCACCGCGCCGACCTGGGCTTCGCAGGCCGCCGCCGACTCCCTGACTGATTTCGACCCCCGGCGTTGTCTTTCCGGGGACTGCTCTCCGGCTCTGCGGTACCGGTGCCGGGAGTGACGCTGAGGCGGCCCGTTGAGGGGGCCGCCCCAGGGCGAGTCACTTCTTCTTGGACTTCTTGTCCTTCTTCTTGTCCTTCTTCGACTTCTTCGCCATGAGATGCCTCCCCTCGCCGGTGAGTGCTTGCTAACCCTCTGTTAACCGTAGGTCCACTCGGGTGCCATGTCACTGTCGGCAAGATGAACTAGCTGTGGGTAATGACATCTTCAGGTCAACGCCGCTGACCTGCTATCACGCGCGTTATAGCGTCCCGCGGCCGTCTCCAAAAGACACGCCAGAGAGCATTCCGCACCGGCCGCTGGCCGCAGCACGCCGACCTTGTGAGTTTGTGGCTGCCGTAGCGCCCCAAACCCACAAGATCCACCAGCCCCAACCCAGCACCAGCGCGAGTGCGAGTGCCAGCGGGAGTGCCGGTGCCGGCGTGGGGCAGTGGCTCCCGTGGCACTACCTCTTGTTAACGGCGGATCTTGAGCGACTTTGCACACCCGACGGTGCAATATCGCTCAAGATTCGGTGGGCGCTCGTTTGTGGCTGGTGCTGCGGCTGCTCGACGTTCGCCGCTCTGCGGATCGATAGCGGGTTCGGGCGGCGCGGCGGCTCTCGCTGCGAGGCGTCGTTCCGATCCTGTGCGGTTCGGCCGTCCGATCGACCACAAACTCACAAGTTTGCCGGGAAACCCGTCGCAAGCTAACGAGTTGCCGGGAAACCCGCGGTGGCGTGTCGATTTCGGGTTCAATCCGCACCCGAAGTCGACACACAAGTCCGGGACCGCTGGTTCGTGTCGAGTTGGGGTGCATTCCGAACCCGAAGTCGACACACAAGCCCGGGCCCGCTGGTCCGTGTCGAGTTGGGGTGCATTCCGAACCCGAAGTCGACACACAAGCCCGGGCCCGCTGGTCCGTGTCGAGTTGGGGTGCGCTCCGCACCCGAAGTCGACACGCAGCGGCTTGGGGCCACGTCGTGGCGGATTGGGCGCAGCAGGCGGAAAGCCGAGTCCGGCCCGGCGCTGAAAGCCACTCCTGAACCAGCACTGCGTGCCTCGCCGTCACCACGGGCGGCAGCGCTTGGCCGTCAGCCCGCCTGCAGCTCCGGCCCGCACGCAGCTGCAGGCCCGGCCGGCAACCCCTCTACGGGATGTCGATGATGTCTCGGCCCAGGGGCCACAGGGCGGCCGGTACCAGCTTGAAATTGGCGATGCCGAACGGGATGCCGATGATGGTGAGGCACTGGGCGATGCCCGCCGTGATGTGGCCGAGGGCCAGCCACCACCCGAACAGGACAAGCCAGAGGATGTTCGCCAGGCCGGACGCCACCCCCGCACCCGGGTCGTCGACGATGGTGCGGCCGAACGGCCACGCCGAGTAAACCGCCAGCCGCAGTGACGCCACGCCGAACGGGATCGTGACGATCAGGATGAAGCTGATGAGGGCGGCCAGCGCGTAGGCCAGCGCCAGCGCCCAGCCGAAGAAGATGAACCAGAGCACGTTGAGGATCAAGCGGATCACCTCTACAGCGTGACGCACCCGCGCCACCCTTTGTCGTTTGCTGCCCGCCTCATAGGGTGTGTCCGGATCATCGCGCCTCGAGGAGACACCGCCGTTCATGTTCCGAAAGCCCGTCACCCGGCAGTGCGCGGTTCTGGTCAGCGCCCCCTGGTTCAACGTCGTCTCGTTCACGGTCATCATGGTCAACGCCGTGACGCTGGGACTGGAGACATACCCCGCGGTGGTCGCGGCCGCCGGCCCGCTCCTGCATTCCATTGAGTACGCCTGCGTCGCGCTCTTCACCATCGAACTGCTCGTGCGATTCGGGATGCACGCCGAGCACCCGTCCGGTTTCTTCCGCGACGGGTGGAACCTGTTCGACCTCGCCGTGATCGTGGCACCGCTGCTGCCCGGCGTCCGGGAGAACGTGACGCTGCTCCGGTTGCTGCGCCTGGCCCGGATCGTCCGGACGTTCCGGCTGTTCCCGAGCCTGCGGGTGATCCTGGTCGGCATCCGGCACAGCCTGCCGGGACTCGGCAGCTTCCTGCTGGTGACGGCCCTTCTTCTGTACGGCTACGCGATCCTCGGCTGGATGATGTTCGACGAGGCGTACCCGGAGAAGTACGGCACCGTCGGACAGGCCATGCTGACGCTGTTCCTGCTGCTGTCGCTGGACGGCATCACCGACATCCTGCAGGCCGGCCGGGAGGTCACCGAGTGGGCGGTCCTGTACTACGTGTCGTACATGGTGGCGGCCTGCTACCTGCTGACGAACCTGCTGGTCGGTGTGGTGCTGACGGCTCTGCAGGAGGCGCACGAGACGGAACGGGCGGCCCGGGTGAAACCGGAGCCGATCAACCCGGAGCAGGCGTCGGTGGAACGGAACCTCGCCGAGCTGCGTTCCGCCCTGGAGGCGCTGGAACGACAGCTCGGCGAGAGAGCCGTGACAAAGGTCCCGGAACAGACCCGGCAGTAAAGGCGGTAAGAAGAAGGATCAGTAACCCACCCGGAACGTCGCGTCCTGCTTCGCGGCCGCCGCCGACGAACTGGTGATCGGGTCGATCCGCAGCACGTACCCCGAATGCCGCAGATAGCGATCCGGGAAGTTGTGCGACCGGAACGACGTCCAGCTCGAATCGGCCCATCCGGCGACCCGGTGGAACGTGGCGTCACCGGCGAACGTGCTGGTCCCGTCGTTGGCGGCCAGCACGATCGCGTAGTTCGAGTGCCGCAGGTACCGGTCCGGGTAGTTGACCGACCGGAACGACACCCCGGCCGAGTCGGCCAGGCCCGGAACCAGGGTCCACATCTGATCCTGGTACGGGTCGAACGGGTACGTGTCGATCCGCCCGACGCTGTTCGCGTGCCGGATGTAGCGGTCCGGATAGTTGTAGGACTTGATCCGGTTCCAGGCGGGCGTACCCCAGCGGGTGGTCAGCGCGGACATCTCAGCCGCCGTGATCGGGGTGATGCCGAGGTGCTTGGAGTTCAGCGGCTGGGTGTAGAGCCGATCGTTGAGCAGCGACCACGATCCACCGGCGACGTTCGTGGACTGCCAGCAGAAGAACCGGCCGTTCGGGCTCCAGGTGTCGCCCCACATCTGCCACGTCTCGGCCGTGTTCGACTTGACGATCTGCGGCGCCTCGACGCCCCGGCCCGGCGTGATCGCACCGGTGTAGACACTGAAGCTGCCGGGGTTGAACGAGCTGGAACGCGTACCCAAGAGGGTGCTGTTGGTGTTGTTCTTGTAGTACATGTAGTTCACGCCGCTGACGGTCACGAAGTTGCCGTCGATGGCGTCGTAACCGGGGTCGAAGAACACCTGGCCGGTCGTGGCGGTGACGAAATCGGTGGTGTAACTGACCATCAGCACGTTGCGGCCGCCGACCACCGACGAGTACACCACCGCGTATTGGCTCCGCGCCGGGTCCCAGACCGCCTCCGGCGCCCAGGCGTGGGTCGCCAGCGAGTGCACCTTCAGCAGCCGGTAACCGGTGAACGTGCGCAGGTCGGGGGAGTCCCAGACGTGCAGATACTGACTTTGGTACGCCCAGTCGGTGCCGTTCAGGTCGGTCGCGATGACCACGAATCCGCCGGTCTGCTTGCGCAGGATGAACGGGTCACGCAGCCCGCCGCTGCCGAGCGTCGGCGTGGCGACCGGGGCGTTCTGGTTCAGCGGAGTCCAGTTCAGCCCGTCGCCGCTGACCGCCAGATGCACGCGGTAACTGGCGCCGGCCATCGTCGGCGACTCGGTGAAGTACGCCATGGCGTACCCGGAATAGGTCGCGGCCTTGGCCGCGCCGGGCAGAATGAGCGCCCCGGCGGTCGCGCCTCCGACAGCCGCGAGAAGATCGCGGCGTTTCACTTCGCGGTCGCTGTTCCGTGGCGGCAGCCGGAGCAGCCGACGGCGCTCAGACCGGTCCAGGTGTTGAGGTCGGAGCTGGTCGCGGTCCAGACGCCACCGTTGGTGTACTTGTCGACGTAGATGCGCCAGCGGCCGTCGTCGAGCTTGACCAGCGACGGACCCTCGTAACCGGAGGCCCAGAGGTTGCCCCGGTTGATCCAGCCCTCGTACAGGTTGGCCGTGGTGGTCCAGTGCTCGATGTACTTGGTGGTCTCGTTCTTGGTGAACGCGTGCCAGGTGCTGCCGGACTTCACGACGAACGTGTCGATGTGGTTGGTGCCCAGGCCCCACATCTGCGACGGCCCGCTCCAGCTGGTCAGCGCGGTGTTCTGCGCCGTGTAGACGTACGGCCGGAAGCACCAGGCGCAGGCGGTGGACGCCACGCTCGTGATGACCCGGACGACGCCGTTCTCGACGTAGAACTCCGGGGCCCAGGTGTAGTTGGCCCCCGAGATGCCGGCCGGGATGCTGGTGACGTTGGTCCAGGACGTCAGGTTGGTGCTGGTCGCGATGTTGAAGTAGGTGGAGTTCGTGGTCCAGGACTGCACCGTGTACGCGATGTAGTAGCGCCCGTTGTACTTCAGGATGCTCGGGTCGCGCAGCACACCGGTCGGCCCGCGGAAGTTGGTGTCGGACAGGACGCTGTACGACGTGCCGCCGTTCGTCGACTGGTAGACCCAGAGCTCCTGGTCGGCGGCGCCGTCACCCTTGAAGGTGGCGTAGATCAGGGTGGTGGCGGCGCTGGCGGGCTGCGGTGCGATGAGGGCGCCGAGAACTAGCGCGAGAAAGGCAGTCAGAAGTCTCATGTGAGCCTCCGATGGGGGGAGCGAGCGTTAACAGCTCAGAGGACGAGTGCCTGGCCCGCGGCGTGGACGGCGACGAGGGCAGCGAAAGCGGCAAGCGCCGCTACAGACATCAGACGTACGAGTTTCCAGGGCATCGGGGGAGTCCCATCGTCTCGTGTTTCGTCCATGTTAACGATCACACGACGACTGTCAATGTCTTGAGATGGCAGCCTTCGGCAGGCCGGCCGGGTCGCCGGCGGGCCACTGCGCGGGCACCTCGCCGAGCGCGGTCAGTTCCGCGATCTGAAGCCGGCACCACGGTGAGAACGTCTCGCCATGCTCGCTGTGCGCCTCCGCGCGGAACGCGTCCCACGTCGTCCAGCGGGTCGCCTCGACCTCGTCCGGGTTCGGGTCGGGCTCGGCGCTGACGGTGGCGTAGAAGACCGGGCACATCTCGTTCTCCACGACGCCGTGCAGTTCGGCGCGGTACCGGAACGCCGGCAGCACGAGACGGACCTCGTCGAGGGTGAGTCCCAGCTCGAACGAGGCGCGCCGGCGGACCGCGTCGGTCATCGCCTCGCCCTGCGCCGGATGGCCGCAGACGCTGTTCGTCCAGATGCCCGGCCAGGTCTTCTTGCTCAGCGCTCGCTGGGACACCAGAAAACGGCCGGAAGAATCGAAAATATAACAGGAGAACGCGAGGTGAAGCGGCGTCGAATCGGTATGAACGGTTTGTTTGTCCGCAACGCCGATAGCCGTGCCGGATTCGTCGAGCAAAATGACATGTTCCACGGTCTTACCTGTTCTTGCGGAGAAAAAGAACGCCCGGCAACAGCAGATTAACTGGTGTTCGGAAGATCCGCCAGACACGGAGAGTAGTTGAACAGCACTGTGGAGCATGACCGGTTCTGTCACGTTGCACCCCAAGGCATCCGGTACCTCCGGGCTTCCGTTGAAGATCATCTATCGAGTACGCTCCGTGCATCCTGAGAGGTTCTCACCTTGTTCCGGGCTGGGTGCGGATCACCTCGGGTAAATGCGCGTTAACCATTGCGGACTGTTACTTCCGTCCACTGTGATCTATGTCGCACTCGACTAAACGCGTAGATCCAATTAACGATTAGTGGCAGAGAAACAGGGTTGGTCGGCCGTGGGGGCGCGGACGACCGGGCGGCCGGCGGGCTGCCGGATAACAGGGGTCGAGATGCAGGACGTGTCTGTTTTTGATCACCTAGGCGGTCAGATACGCCGGCTCTGCGACGTTGTCGGGATCGATCCCGCTACGCCGGTGGAGCTCCTTTCCGAACTGCTCGGCGCACACGGTTCGCGACCGCTGGACGCGCCGCCCGCATGGCCCTCCGACGTCGCCGACGACCACACGCCGATCGAGTTCTCGATCGCGTACAACGACAGCGAGCCGCCCGCTCTGCGCATTCTCGCGGAGGCGTTCGGCACCACCCCGGGGGTACGCGCGAACGCCCTCGCCACCTACGACTTCCTGCACGCCCAGGCGGAGCGGTACGGCCTGTCGACGCGCCGGCTCGAGGCGGTCCGTGATCTGTTCGCCACCGAGTCGCCGCAGGGCGATTTCGTGCTCTGGCTGTCGCTGGTGTTCCGCAACGGGCACCCGCCCGAGTTCAAGGTCTACTTCAACCCTGAGGTTCACGGTGCGGACCACTCACCGGAGCTGGTGGCGCGTGCGCTCGACCGGCTCGGCCTCGGTTCCGCGTACCAAATGATGTTGAGCCAGGCGATCCGCGAGGGTGAGCTGGGGCGCAAAGATCGACTGACGTTCTTTGCTCTTGATCTTCAGGATGGGCCGCAGGCCCGGGTGAAGCTGTATCTCTCGCACCACGACGCGCAAGCCGGCGATGTGGCCCGCGCCGCCTCGGTGGTGGACGGCGTGGATCCGGCGCAGGTGGCCGAGTTCTGTGAGCTGGCCGGGCGCACCGAGCGATTCGCCGGGCGGCCGCTGGTCGGCAGTTACACGATCACGCAGGGCGCCGAGCGGCCCAACGGTTACAGCATCTACGTGCCGATCCGCAGTTACGTCGCGGACGACCAGGAGGCCCGCGAGCGGGTGCTGCCGCTGCTCGAACGCTACCGATTCGATCCGGCGATGCTCGACAAGGCGATCGCCGCGGTCACCAGCCGGTCGCTGGACAGTGGTGTCGGCCTGATCGCGCACGTCTCGCTGAGGCTCGGCCCGCCGCGGCCGGGCATGACCGTGTACCTGTCGTCCGAGGCATATCAGGTTTTCGAAGGAGCGTCCCTTGTCCGCTGACCACATACCGCTGCCGCCGCCGTACCGGATCAAGGTGGTCGAGCCGATCCCGTTCCTCACGCCGGAGCAGCGTCGCGACGCTATCGAGACGGCCGGGTACAACCCGTTCAACCTGCGGTCCGACCAGATCACCGTGGACCTGCTGTCGGACTCCGGCACCGGGGCCACGTCGTCCGCGCAGGAGGCGGCCGCGGCGCTGGGTGACGAGTCCTATGCGGGCGCGCGGTCCTGGTTCCGGTTCCGGGACGAGGTCGCCGATCTGACCGGGTACCCGCATCTGCTGCCGGTGCACCAGGGCCGGGCCGGCGAGCGGATCCTCTTCTCCAGCCTTTTGAAGCCCGGCCAGATCTGCGTGAGCAACACGCATTTCGACACGACTCATGCGAACGTCTCGATCGCGGGCGCGACTCCGCTTGACCTGCCCTGTGCTGCGGCCGCTGATCTTGACTCGTCCGAGCCGTTCAAGGGCAACATCGATCTGGAAGCTTTGGAATCGACGCTGGCCGGCCCGGACGGGTCGCGGGTCGGGCTGGTGCTCATGACGATCACCAACAACGGGCTCGGCGCGCAGCCGGTCTCGATGGCCAACCTGGAAGCCGTGCGGGCGCTCTGCCAGCGTTTCCGGGTGCCGTTCTTCCTGGACGCGGCCCGGTTCGCCGAGAACGCCTGGCTCGTCCAGCAGCGCGAGCCCGGCTATCAGGACTGGACGCCCCGGCAGATCGCGACCCGTGCGTTCGAGCTGGCCGACGGCTGCCTGATCAGCCTGAAGAAGGACGGCCTCACCGCGATCGGCGGGCTCATCGGGCTCCGCGACGACGCGCTCTTCGCCCAGTGCGAGGCGAACCTGATCGCCACCGAGGGGTTCTCCACATACGGCGGGTTGTCCGGCCGTGACCTGGAGCGGCTGGCGGTCGGGTTGCGTGAGGTGGTCGATCCGGCTTATCTGGCGTCCCGGGCCGCTCAGACGGCCGCTCTGGCCCGCATGATCAACGATGCCGGGGTGGACACGATTCAGCCGGCGGGGATCCACGCGCTCTATCTGAACGCCGGTCGGCTGTTGCCGCACCTGTCGCCTAGTGAGTTTCCCGGGCATTCGCTCGGGTGCCAGATGTATCTGGACGGCGGGATCCGGGTGGCGGAGCTGGGGTCGCTGTATCTGGGTGAGCTCGATGCTTCCTATCGTGTCGTCAAGCCGGCGCCGTTCGAGCTTGTTCGGTTGGCGATCCCGCGGCGGGTTTATACGGCGGAGCACTTTGAGTATGTGGCGGCGGTGCTCGGGGCGATCGCAAAGGATCCGGAGCGGATCCGGGGATACCGGATCGTGTCCGCGCCGCCGCTGCTGCGCCACTTCAAGGTGAGACTGACGCCGATCGGGTAGGGGGTCGTGTCGAGGGCCGCGCGACAGCCCTGAGCCGGCAGGGTGGGCGGGTTTCGCTGGCGTGTGTCGATTTTGGGTGTGGTGCGCGCCTTAGTTCGACACGGTGGCTTGGATCCGCCGTCTTGTGTCGACTTCGGGCCCGTTTCAGGTCCTCGGCAGACGACGGGAGCCTCTGCAGGCGTTCAGCGTGGCGGTGTGCGCACACGCAGCGCTCTTGCCGGGGCGGTGAGTGCACGCGGAACGCCTCTGCGGGCGCTCAGGCCCAGCCGTCATGGAGGCGGCCAGTGCACGCAAACGTCTTGCGCGTGCGCTCACCGCCTCTCCACGCCCGGAGCTAGCCGCCGATTGCGGGGCGAGCCGTAGCTCAGTGCGGTTATGAGGCTTCGATGACATGGCTGACCTACGGCTCGCACCCCTCGGCCGTCGTTCAGACACGTTATGAGGGTCTGATGACCTCTCTGAGCTACGGCTCGCGCCCGAGGCAACGAGATCTTCGGCGGAACAACGTGCCCTAGCGCGACACGCACCGGCGAGTCGCTCGCACCATGTTCATTTCGGGCTCGGCGTGCAAAGCCCCCGGGCCGGCTTGACGCTCAGCGCACCTTGCCTGGCTCAGGGCACACGGTGTGCTCGCGCTCTGGCTGGTTGGGGGCCCACGGTGTGCTCGCGTCCCGGCTGGCTGCCGGCACACCGTGGGCTGGCGCCCCGACCTCACCGTGTGCCGGCCCCGGAGACGCCCGGAGAAAGCGGAGAAGCCGGAGACGCCCGGAGCACGGAAGCACCGGAGACACCCGGCGACGCCGAAGAAGCCCAGAGACCGCCGGAGACCGCCGGAGACCCCGCCTCAGGCCGGTCAAGCCGCCTGCGGCAACCGCGACATCGCATGTCGAACAAGCGCGATCAACGCCAACTTGCTCGAAGCCCTGTCCCGCGCGTCGAGCCACACCAGCGGCACCTCCGCACCCAGCTCCATCGCCGAGCGGATCTCGTCGTCCGTGTACTCGCACTCCCCGAAGAACTGGTTCACCGCGGCCACGAACGGAATCCCGCGCCGCTCGAAGTAATCCACCGCGGGGAAGCTCGTGTCCAGCCTCCGGGTGTCGACAAGCACGATCGCGCCGACGGCGCCCTCGGCGAGTTCGTCCCACATGAACCAGAAGCGATCCTGTCCGGGCGTACCGAACAAATACAGCACTACATCGGGACTTATCGTGATGCGTCCGAAATCCAGCGCCACCGTCGTGTGCGTCTTGGACTCGACGCCGGTCACGTCGTCGATCCCGACACTGGCCGACGTCAGGAGCTCTTCGGTGGTCAGCGGCGTGATCTCGCTGACCGAGCTGACCAAGGTCGTCTTGCCGGTGCCGAAGCCACCCGCTATGACGATCTTGACCGATGTGCGATTCACCTTGTCTCCTACAGCCGTTCGAGGCCGGCCAGGACTGCGTTGAGCAGCCGCATGTCGACGACTTTGTGTTGCGCGGGGGCGCCGCTGTCCAGATATCCCTGTTCGAGCAGCACGTCGACCATCACCTTCACGATGGTCAACGGGATGTGCAGGTAGGCGCCGATCTCCGCGATCGAGATCCAGCCGCCGCAGCGGCCGAGGATCTGGAGGTACTCGGGTTCCAGCCGGCTCGAGTCGACCGGAACCGCGATCACCTGGGTGGCCAGGTCCAGGTTGGTGTCACGAGGGCTGGTCCGTCCGTTGACGAGGACGTACAACGGAACGAACCGGCCGGCCGCGGTCTCGTCGTCGCCGTCCCAGGCTTCACCCGTCATTACTGCGGGCCGGGGCGCTCAGGTAATCGCCGATCCGGGCGACCAGCCGGCTCACCTCGTAAGCGACCATGCCCATGTCGACGTCCTGTTCGCAGAGGACCGCGAGGCGGGCGTTCTGCCCGGCCGCCGCGATGAACAGCGTGTGCTCGCCGTACTCGATCACGACCTGCTGGACCGGGCCGCTCTTGAAGTGGCGGCCGGTGCCGGCGGCGACGCTGTACATCGAGGACGCGCCGGCCGCGAGGATCTCCGCGAGGTCCTGCTGCATCGACGTGGACTTCTGGACGATCAGCCCGTCGGTGGAGAGCACGACCACGGAGACGACCTGCGGGACCTCGACGAGGTCGTCCAACATCCAGGGCAGATCGATGGAAGATGTCGGGTTGGTCATTCGTCCCTGCCTTGCTCAGCGGTGGTTTCTGTTTCGTTGTTGGCTGCCTGGCCTTCGGCCCAGCCGCGCTGGTAGCGCGCGAACCGGTTACGGACGTCGTCCGGCGAGCGCGGCGCGAGCACCTGCTCCGGCTCGTCCTCGACGGCTTCCCGCAGACCGGGCGCGAGGTGCTGCTGCGGGCGCCGCTGCGGCAGCGGCGGCTTGGTGCCTGGTCGCGCTGCTTCTTTTGTACGCGTTTCGCTGGGAGCTGATGCCTTTTCCGGTACCGCTGTCGCCGGTACCGCTATGTCCGGTGCAGGTGTCATCTGTCGAGGCCGTTCCAGAACCGCAACCGGGGCGGGAGCCGGTGCGGCCTCTTCCCGGGCGGGCGGTACGGCGGGGGTGACCGGCGCCGACACCGAACCGGTGTCCTCGTCCGGCTCGCTGTTGTGGATCAGCAGTCGTTCCGGCAGCAGCACGATCGCGAGCAGGCCGCCGTACGCCGAGCGCCGCAGGCTGACCTGCAGGCCCTCCCGCTTGGCCAGCTCGGCCACCACGTAGAGGCCGACCTGCGAGCCGTCCTTCAGCTCGGTCACCTCGGGCGTGGGCGCTGTCGCGAGCAGCGTGTTCGCCCGGTCGATCGCCTCCTGGCTCATGCCGACGCCGGCGTCCTCGATCTCCACGGCGACGCCGTGCTGTGCCCGGCTCGACGTGACCCAGACCGTGGTGCCGGGCGGGGAGAACGCCAGGGCGTTGTCCAGCAGTTCCGCCATCAGGTGGATGACCTCGGCGACCGCGTACCCGACCAGTGCCACGTCGGTCGCGCCGCGCAGGTTGATCCGCTGGTAGTCGCGGGCCTCGGCGAACGACGCGAGCAGCACCCGGCGCAGCGGCACCGGCTTGGAGAACCGCCGTCCGATCTGGCCGCCGGCGAGGATGACCAGGTTCTCCAGGAAGCGCCGGGTCTGGTTGAGCTGGTGATGGATGTCGAAGAGGTGGGTCAGCAGCTTCTCGTCGCCGATCTGGCCCTGCAGGTCCTCGATCACCTTGAGGCCGCGCTGGAGCGGGCGCTGCGGGCGGCGGGCGACACCCATGAGCATCGCGGTGCCGGCGGCGCGGGCCTTCGCCTCGTCGACGGCGGCTTCCGCGGCGACGGTCAGCGAGCGGTGGATGACGTCGGCGACCTGGCCGATCTCGTCGCTGCCGTAATCGGTCGCGGCGAACTCGGTCTCCAGGTCCACGGACTCGCGCTTGCGCAGCCGGGCCATGACGGCCGGCAGGTGGGTGTCGACCAGCGCACCGGCGTCGGTGCCCAGGCGGGACAGGCGGGTCGACAGGGCACGGTCGACCAGGACCGCGGACGAGCGCAGCGCCCAGAGGATGACACCGATCGAGATGGCCAGCGCCACGAGACTGCCGAGCAGCGCGGTGAGCAGCTGGTTGTTACCGGTGCGCAGGGTACGCGCGGAAACCTGGTCGGCTTCGTCGATGGTCAGGTCGACAAGGCTCTGCGAGACGGTGCCGGTGATCATCGCCCAGCGGTCCCGGTTGACCGTGACCCCGCCCGGCACGCCCTTTTTCCAGGGTGCGCTCGCGATGATCGAGTTCTCCGCGCCGTTCAGGTCGTTCCAGGCGCTGCTCGCCTCCATGGTCTGCAGCCGCTCGCGGACGGTCGGCTCCAGGTGGTCCCGGATGTTGTCCAGCTCGAACCGGTACGCGCCGACCAGCCGGACGAACTCCAGGTGGTCGGAGCGGCCGAGCGCCTTCGCGGCGAACGCGCCGTCCATCGTCGACGCGGCCCGCGACATCAGGTCACTGGCCTTGAACATCTCGACGGACGTCACACCGCCGAGGGCCGCGGTCGCGTCCGGGGTGATCCGCGCCTGGATGTCGAACAGGGTGGTGGCGGCGTCGAGCAGCTCGTTGTAGACGTCGTAGGCGCGGCCCGGGGTGGTCGACCTGGCGTCGATCGAGCTGCGCATGGCCGGCAGCTGATCGAGGTAACCGACCAGGGTCTGCCACTGGTTCTTGATCGAGTCGGGCGCCTGGCTGAGCGCGCCGGGCGCCACCTCGCGCAGCTCGGTGAGCTGGCCGTCGGTGGTGCGGCGCTGTTCGAGCAGCGAGTTCAGGTTGGTCGACGGCCGGGCCAGGTACGCGACACTGAGCCGCCGCTCCTGCTGGATCGAGGAGAGGGCGGAGACGGCCGGGATCGAGACGTCCCGTACCGAGATCGCGACCGCGCGGTTGTAGAAGCCCTGGAAGATCAGGTAGCCGGAGGCGGCGAACCAGATCAAGAGGGCCACGACACTGGGTACGAGGACCAGTCGGACGACGCGTCGTTTGATCGACTGCTGACGTCGGGAGCGCCTCAGGGGTGCGGTCGACTGGTCGGCCGGTGTGGGCGCCAACGTAAATCCAATCTGGGCAGCAGAAAGCACCGACCGGCGGGCGTTTTCTCCACCCCACCGACGTGCGTGCAAACCGTAGCGTCGCGACTTGATCTTCGCCAGCGAAGGAACCTCCACTTTCGCCCGATTGCATCCGCGTTTCGGCAGGTCAGTGCGATGCGTGCGACACGTAAATTCTTCATGTACGGCCCACGTGATCCAGAGTGGAACCGCAGGAGGGTGAACTTCCGATATCCGGCGATTCGCCGAGTACCCTGAGGCGCGGATGGAGGGCACGTGAACTCGATGACCGGCCCGAACGTAATCACCGGCGTGAACTCGATGATCACTGCGACTGTGGAGTTCGATCACCCAGGTCTGCTGTACCGCACTCCCGGCGAATACCGGCGCGGCACGGCCGCCTTCGCGCGGGCCGCGGTCGCGGCCGGTGACGCGGTGCTGGTGGCGGTTCCGGGCGACAACCTGACGATGCTCCGCGACGAGCTGGCCGACCTGGGTACCGCGGTCCGGTTCGCCGACATGGCGGTGGACGGCCGCAATCCCGGCCGGATCATCCCGTGTGTGCTGCTGGCGTTCGCCGCCGAGCACGCCGGGCGCCGAGTGTCGATCATCGGGGAGCCGATCTGGCCGGGCCGGTCCACGGTGGAGTACCCCGCCTGCGCCGCCCACGAGGCGATGATCAACGCGGTGTTCGCCGGCCGGGACGCCGCGATCCTCTGCCCGTACGACGCGTCGGAGCTGGACCGGACACGGCTGCACGACGCGTGGCGTACCCATCCCGTGATGATCGTCGGCGGCGCCCGCCGGCCGAGCCCGTGGTACGTGGACCCGTACCGGACCGCCGAGGGTTTCAACCAGCCGTTGCCGGAGGTGCCGTCGCGGGCCGGGACGCTGTCGTTCACCCAGGTGGCCGAGCTGTCGCGGGTGCGCCGGTTCGTCGCGGCCCGGGCGGGCGCGGCCGGTCTGCCGGCCGAGCGCGCCGACGACCTGACCATCGCGCTGAACGAACTGGCCGAGAACAGCCTGGCCCATACCGGCGCCGGCGCGGCGATCAGCGTCTGGGACGAGGCCGGCATGCTGGTCTGCCAGGTCGACGACAGCGGCCACCTGGCCGACCCGCTCGCCGGCCGGATCCCGCCGGCATCCAGCTCGGAGGGCGGCCGCGGGCTGATCCTGGCGCACCAGCTCTGCGACCTGGTGCGCATCCACGCCCGCCCGGACGGCACCAGCATCCGCATCCACATGAGCCTGTGACGTTTATCGAGCGTCTGCTCGAAAAAGATCACTCGACCATGTCGATCGAGTGACCCACGACCGGTAACGTGCGCAGTCGTGCCGAAGATCGTCGATCACGAAGCCCGCCGGAACGAGATCGTCGAGGCGTTCCTGGCCGTCGTCACCCGTGCCGGGATGCCCGCCGCGACCAGCCGGGCGACCGCGGCCGAATTGGGTGTCGGCACCGGCGCGCTCTGGCACTACTTCGACGGGTTCGACGACGTGGCGGCGGCCGCGTACCAGCGGATCTCGGAGCGGACCAACGCCCGGCTCGCCGCGTCCACCGCCGGCCGGCGCGGCCTCGACGCCGTCCACGCGATGCTCCGCGAGATCTACCCGCTGGAGAAGGAGACCGTCGAAGAGGCGTACGTGGTGGTCGGCTTCTGGGGGCGGCTCGCCGCCAACGAGCGGATCGGCGCGGGGAAGGACGTCGCCGGCCACTGGAGCGTGCTGGTCCGGGATCACCTCGTCGAGGCGGTCCAGGACGGCGAGCTCGTGCCGGAGACCCCGGTCGACGACGTGAGCGACGTGCTCTTCGCGGTCGGCATGGGCCAGCAGGCATTTGCGGTCATGCGTTCCCCGCTGTCCGCGCCGGCCCGCCAGCTCTCGCTCATCGAGCACTGTCTTATACCGTGGCGCACACCGGGTTTCGCTCGTTCCCACGATGGGTAGAGTGCGCCCGCCCGCCGGAACTGATGGAGGAAACGTCGATGGACTGGACGATCGAACGAGAGGGCGACACCCTCGTTCTCTCCCCGGAAGGCGACCTGGACGTCGCGAACGCCGCGGTCCTGCGCCAGGTGTTCCAGCAGGTGCTGGACCGGCGTGACTGCTCCCAGCTGATCGTCGACATGAGCCAGGTGACGTTCCTCGACTCGTCCGCCCTCGGCGTGCTGGTGGCGGCCCGGCGAGCCGCCACCGCGCAGAACGTCACGCTGCTGCTGCGCGACCCCGGCCCGATGGTGCGGATGGTCCTCGAAGTGACGAACCTCCAGCACCTGTTCGCCGGAGAGGCGGTCGAAGAGTCAGTCGGCGAGAAAGCCGGAGAGACCGCCAGCTGATCAAGGGCGGCGCTGGTCCTTGTCGCGGTCGCGGCGGGCCAGTACCTTACGGCCTCGGATCGACGCGTGCCGCAACGCGGTGATGACCTCGTCGGCCGCGTCGGCCGGCACCTCCACCAGCGAGAACTTGTCGGCGATCTCGATGGCGCCGATGTCGCGGCCACTGAGCCGGGTCTCCCCGGTGATCGCACCGACCAGGTCCTGCGGGCGGATCCGGTTGCTGCGGCCGGAGTTGATGAACAGCCGGGTGGTGTGCCCGCCTCGCGCGGCCCCCCGCCCGGTCGGCCGGACGGTGTCGCGCCGCTCCCGCTCGGGGCGCAGCGCGGTCTCCGGGATGTCCTGCTCGTCGTCGAGGTCGCCGCCGTTGAGCTCGTGGGCCAGCTTCACCGCGGCGAGCGCGACCTCCATCACGTCGAACTCGTCGGTGAGCGTCTCGACGACCACGCGGAAGCGCTCCAGGTCGTCGGTGAGCAGGCTCTCCTGCAGGGCGGCGCGGGTCATCTCCAGCTTGCGGGTACGCAGATCGGCGACCGTCGGCACCTTCTGCAGCAGGATCCGCTGCCCGGTGGTCCGCTCCACGGCCTTGAGCATGCGGTGCTCGCGCGGCTCGGCCAGGGTGATCGCGACGCCCTCACGCCCGGCCCGGCCCACCCGGCCGATCCGGTGCACGTACGTCTCCGGCGCGGCCGGCAGGCTGTAGTTCACCACGTGGCTGAGCCGGTCGATGTCCAGGCCCCGGGCCGCCACGTCGGTGGCGACCAGCAGGTCGGCCCGGCCGTCGCGGAGCCGGTTGACGACCCGGTCGCGGTGCTCCTGGCTCATCCCGCCGTGCAGCGCCTCGGCCCGCTGGCCCCGGCCGTTCAGCGTCTCGGTGAGCTGGTCGACCTCCTCGCGGGTACGGCAGAACACGATCGCGGCGGTCGGCGACTCCACGTCCAGCACACGGCCCAGGGCGGCGGGCTTGTGCGGGCGGGCCACCACGTAGGCGCTCTGGCGTACCAGCGGCGCGCTGCCCGGCTCCGGCTCGGCACGGCCCATCTGGATGCGGACCGGCTCCCGCAGGTGCCGCCGCGCGATGGCGTCGATGCGGCCCGGCATGGTCGCCGAGAACAGCACGGTCTGCCGGTCCTCCGGCGTCTCCACCAGGATCGCCTCGATGTCCTCGGCGAAGCCCATGTCGAGCATCTCGTCGGCCTCGTCGAGCACGACGGTCCGCACGGCACTCAGATCGAGGGTGCCCCGGGAGATGTGGTCGAGGGCACGGCCCGGCGTGGCGACCACCACGTCGACGCCGCGGTCCAGAGCCTGCAGCTGCCGGCCGATCGGCTGGCCGCCGTAGATCGGGACGACCCGGGCGCCGAGGTCGCGACCGTACCGGTGGAAGGCCTGGGAGACCTGCATGGCCAGCTCGCGGGTCGGCACCAGGACCAGGGCGGCCGGGCCTCGCTCTGCGCGGCCGGCGTCGAGGCGCTGCAGGACCGGCAGGGCGAACGCCGCGGTCTTGCCGGTACCGGTCGCCGCCTGCCCGAGCAGGTCACTGCCGGCGAGCAGCGGAGGAATGGCCTCGGCCTGGATCGGGGTGGGTTCCTCGTACCCGAGATCGGCGAGAGGCTTGAGAAGTTCGGGGCGCAATTGCAGGTCGGCGAAGCCGGACACGGTCATGCAAATCTCCTGTGATCGGGCTCAACCGGCGTGCTGTTGTTCGTTCCAGTATGTCGGCTGGCCGTGAGTCGCTTGCGAGCAGGCGTTCACCCACCGGTTCCGGCCAGGCTTTTCACGTGCCAGGACGCCAGCATGCCCGCCGCCCAGACGGTGTCCAGAGCCAATGCGCAGCGGGCGCCGAAGAGCACGTCACCGGCCAGCTCCGGCTCGGCCCGGGCGAACGACCCGGCCAGGTCGTGCGCGGCGATCTGCTCGTGCACCGCGTCGGCCTCGACATGCTCGTCGTAGAACGCCGTCGCCTCGGCGTCCCCGCCGAGCCGGCGCAGCCCGTTGCCGTACGCCCGGTTCGGACCCGTCGACGTCATCTCGTACGCCGCGAGATGCCCGATGATCATTCCCCGGTTCCGGCGGTGCAGGCCGAACAGCGACATCAGGTTGTTGTTCGCGAGCGTCTCGGCGCGGGCCGTGTCCACGTACCCGCCGTACGTGGTGTCCAGGCCGAACCAGCGCATCGTCGCCGTGAACAGCTCCTGGTGCATCCTCGGGGCGCGTCCGTTGCCGTACTCGTCGATCTGGATCTCGATGAGCGCCGCTTTGGCCTGGCCGGCGAGCCGGGGGATGGCCCAGGTGTGCGGGTCGGCCTCCTTCAGGTGGTACACCGACCGCTCCGCGACGAACTCCCGGAACTGCTCGTGTGTCGCCCGGCCGCGCAGATATCCGGAGAGCGAGGGCCCGTCGCTGTCCGCGTCGGCGAGCTCGCGCAGCCGCTGCGGGACCGTCGCCGGGTCGACCGGCTCCGGCGGCCCCGCGAGATCGTGCAGCGCCGCCATGAATCGTTCCTCGGCGACGGCGCGCAGCCGCAGCACGTCCGGGTTCCACTCCCAGTCGTCGTCCACGCCGTCCCATCCGCGGTACGCCAGCTCGTAACAGACGAACAGCGTGAGGTGCAGGTCGCCGTCGGAGTCGAAGGCCGGCCGGGCCGGTAGCGCGGTGCTCCGGCCGGACAGGACGTCGATCAGGGCGGCCGACACCGGACCACGTGCGGACGGAAGTTTCATGGCCTCAGGCTTCCCTGGACGGACCTGGTCAAACGATCGGTTTCGGCGGTCACCCGGCGGGCACTTGTCACCCGTGATCGCCGACATCGTTCCTTACGAAGACGGCCCGCTGATCGTGCGCGGGGACTTCGAGCTGCACACGCCGGACGGTGAGCGCATCGACCCCGGGCGCGGGACGGTCGCCCTGTGCCGCTGCGGGCGCTCCGCCGTCAAGCCGTTCTGCGACGGGACTCACAAGGCGGTCCGCTTCAAGGCCGGCACCGGGCGGGAGACCCCGGCGCCCCGGCTGTCAGTCGCGGATCTGGAGGCCCAGTGACATCGCGATCGTGACGGCCTGCTCGATGGTGATGACGGCGTCGCGTACCGAAGTCTCGGTGGGGTTGAGGGTGGAGATGTCGGAGCCTCGCAGGTCGCAGCCGGTGAGGTCGGCGGCGGTCAGGGTGGCTCCGGAGAGATCGAGGTCGCGCAGCGTGCCGTTCCGGCATTTCGCGCCGGTCAGGTCGGTCTCGCGCATCCGGACGCCGGTCAGTGTGGCGCTGCTCAGGTCGGCGCGGATCAGGCTGGTGAAGGACCAGTCGCCGCCCTCGACCGTGGTGATGTCGAACGAGCAGCGCTCGAAATGGCTGCCGACCGTCTTGCAGTTGGTGAACGTGGCGTCGAAGAAGTTGCAGTTCACGAACGTGCAGTTCAGGTACGCGACGTCGGTCTGCTGCGAGCAGTTGAAACGGGCGTCGCGGAAGGTGCAGCCGTCGAACTCGATGCCGGTCAGGTCGGTCTCGCAGAGGTCGAGGCCGGAGAACTCGGTCCCCTCGTGCCGGGTGAGCTTGCCCGCCCCGGCGTCCCAGTCCCGGGTCGTGACGATGCTGCGCGCTGCCATCACCTGAGCTTAGGCAACGCGGGGAGGACCCGTTGACCCGCGCACCACGAGCCGGGTCGCCATGGTGATCCCCGGGTCGGTGGCCGCGCCGCTGAGCAGGCCGAGCACCACCTGGCCGGCGAGCGCGCCCTGGTCGCGGACCGGCTGGGCCACCGTGGTGAGGTCGGTCAGCTCGGCGAGCGGGTGGTCGTCGATGCCGATCACCGAGATGTCCTCGGGCACGCGCAGACCGGCCCGGCGGATCGTGCGGATAGCGCCGAGCGCCACCTCGTCGGAGTGCGCGTAGACCGCGGTCGGTGGCTCGCGCAGGCTGAGCAGCTCGGCCATCGCTTCGGCGCCGGCGGCGCCGCCCCACGGCACCGTGACGGCGAGGTCCGGATCGGCCGGCAGGCCCGCGTCGGCGAGCGCCGCGTGGTACGCCCGGGAGCGCCCCGCCCGGATCGGCCAGCCCGGCTGCCCGGGGTCGTTGGTGGCGATCATCGCGATCCGCCGGTGACCGAGGAAGAGCAGGTGGTTGACGGCCTGGCGGCCGGCCACCATGTCGTCGATCGAGACGAACGGGTACGGCTCGATCTGCCCGCCGGCCGCGACGATGTGCACGCCCATCATCTCGAGGCGTTCCCGCTCGGGCCGGGCGATCGGCATCCCGAGAACGACGACGGCGTCGACCTTGCGACGAGCCGGTAACCGCTCGAAGAACGACTTCCGGTCGGCCGCGTCGCCGACGTGGTAGATCAGCAGGTCCTTGTCGGCCTCACGCAGCACCGACTCGAGGCCGTCCAGCAGCGCGCCGAAGAACCAG
The DNA here is from genome assembly GCF_003259845.1 of Actinoplanes lutulentus. Lineage (GTDB taxonomy): Bacteria > Actinomycetota > Actinomycetes > Mycobacteriales > Micromonosporaceae > Actinoplanes > Actinoplanes lutulentus. Next base: position 391,809 of record NZ_QLMJ01000001.1, on the reverse strand, counting down.
CGGGACAGATGCGGGACCACCACCGCGATGCGGTCGGTGACACCGCCGGCCAGGCGGGATGCTTCCGGGGAGACGACGTACGCCAGCTCGGCGGCGGCGTCCAGCACGCGCGCTCTGGTCGCCGGCGCCACGTGCGGATGGTCGCTGAGCGCGCGGGAGGCGGTGGCCATCGACACGCCGGCCAGGCGTGCCACGTCGGCCATGTTGACCACCGCTCCACCTTAGTCGTGGAAACGGTTCCAGTATCCCCTGGGAGAGGGAATCGCAGATGACGCTGACTCTCTTGACATGAGACCTGCGTCACATGAACGGTGGTTGCTGGAAGCGATTCCAAGGTCCACCTTCAGCGACGAAGGGATGGCACCGTGGTGCACAGGAACTCTGCCGCCGCCCTCCTCCTGGCAGCCTCGGTGCTGGCCGGGTGCGGTGGCGGCACCGGTGATGCGAAAACCCTGACCTACTACATCGCCGACGCCGCCCAGCAGGACGTGGCGCAGCGATGCGCCGCCGAGTCCGGCGGCGCCTACGCGTTCAACATCCAGCGCCTGCCGAACAACGCGGCCGGTGGCCGTGAGCAGCTGCTGCGCCGGCTCGCCGCCGAGGATCGATCGCTGGACATCGTGAGCGTCGACCCGCCGTTCATGGCGGAGTTTGCCAACGCCGGTTTCCTGCGGCCGTTTACCGGCGACGAGCGGCAGGAGTTCTCCGACGGCGTCCTCAAAGGACCGCTGGAGCAGTCGACGTTCCGCGACGAGCTCTGGTCCGCGCCGCTCTACGGCAACACCCAGCTGTTGTGGTACCGCAAATCGGTGCTGCAGAAAGCCGGCGTCGACCCGTCGGCCGGTCCGGTCACCTGGGACCAGCTGATCCGCGGCGCCGAGCAGGCCGGGGTGACCCTGGCCGCGCAGGGCCGCCGCAACGAGAGCCTGATGGTCTGGGTCAACGCCCTGGTGGCGTCGGCCGGCGGGACGATCCTGGCGGAGGGCTCCGAGGATCTGCCGGCCAACCAGGTGCGCGGCGAGCTGGACAGCCCGGCCGGTGAGGCCGCGGTCCGGGTCATGCACGACCTCGCGGTCTCGCCGGCCGCCCCGGCCGGGTTCAGCACCGCCGGCGAGGAGGACTCCCGGGCCGCCTTCCAGGCCGCCGACGGCGGCTTCATGGTCAATTGGCCGTACGTGTGGGCGGCGTTCGACTCCGCCATCGAGGAGGGCTCGCTGCCGGCCGGCTGGAAGGACGACATCGGCTGGGCGGCGTACCCGCAGGTCAACGCCGGGACTCCGGGTGCGCCACCGTCCGGCGGGCTGGGGTTGTCGGTGAGCGCGTTCAGCACGCGTGCCGATCTCGCGGTCGAGGCGATCCGGTGCCTCGCGTCGGCGCAGAGCCAGAAGGAATTCATGATCACGGCCGGTAACCCGGCGGCGCTCGGCGCGGTCTTCGACGACCAGGAGATCCGGGACATGTTCCCGATGGCCGACGAGATCCGGACCGGCATGGACACCGCGACGCCCCGGCCGGTCAGCCCGTACTACGGCGACGTCACCGGGTCCATCCAGGCCGGTTTCCACCCGCCGGACGCGCTCGACCCGGCGACCACCCCTCGAGAGGCGAACCAGCTGCTCGAGGACGTCCTGTCCAACAAACGGCTGATCTGAGGAGGGGCGATGGCTGTGTCCACCGTGGCGAAGCCCGTACCCAAGGCACGCCGAGCGAAGATCAGCGACCGTACGCGTAAGGAACGCAACCTGGGCTGGATGCTCGCCGGCCCGGCGTTCCTGGCGATGGTGCTGGTGACCGGGTACCCGATCCTCAACGCGCTCTGGCTCTCCCTGTTCGACTACCGGCTGACCGATCCGGCCGGGCGCGAGTTCATCGGGCTCGGCAACTACGCGATGATCCTGACCGACGGGCTGTTCTGGCGGCAGTTCGGCGTCACCTCGCTGATCACCGTGGTGACCGTCGCGATCGAGCTGGTCCTCGGGTTCGCCCTGGCCATGGTGATGCACCGGGCGCTGCACCTGCGGACCCCGCTGCGCACCGCGATCCTGGTGCCCTACGGGATCATCACGGTCGTCTCCGCGTACGCCTGGGCGTACGCGTTCAGCAACACCTACGGCTTTGTGAACCCGCTGCTCGGGCTCGGTGACTTCGACTGGTTCGGCGGCACCTGGTCGGCGCTGTTCACGGTCTGCGTCGCGGAGATCTGGAAGACCACGCCGTTCATGTCGTTGCTGCTGCTCGCCGGGCTCGCGCAGATCCCGGAGGACTACCTGGAAGCGGCGAAAGTCGACGGCGCCCGGGCCTGGCAGCGGGTGAAACGGGTGATCCTGCCGAACATGAAGGCCGCGATCATGGTGGCGCTGCTGTTCCGGACCCTGGACGCGTTCCGGATCTTCGACAGCGTGTTCATCATGACGGCCGGCGCGCAGGGCACCGAGACGCTGTCCTTCCTCGCCTATCGGCAGACCATCAGCCGGGTCATGATCGGGCTCGGCTCGGCGGTCAGCGTCATCCTGGCGATCCTCGTCGTCCTGATCGCCTTCCTGTTCATCAAGGTGTTCCGCACCGACCTGTCGCAGGCGAGGGGTGATCGCAAGTGAAGGTGAGCCGCCGGACACAGGTCTACTGGATCCTGGGCGCCCTCGCGGTCATCGCGTACGCGTTGGTCCCGGTCTTCTGGATCGTCTCGCTCTCCTTCAAGGAGGGTGACGACATCACCAACAACTCGTTCCTGCCCACCGTCTGGAGCTGGGCGAACTATCGGACCGTCTTCGCGTCCGACCTGTTCACCACGGCGCTGCGCAACTCGGTCGGCATGGCGATCATCGCCACCACCATCTCGGTGGTGCTGGCCACCCTCGCCGCGTACGCCATCTCCCGCCTGGAGTTCCCCGGCAAGCGCCTGGTCCTCGGGGTGGCCCTGGCCATCACGGTGTTCCCGGTGATCGCGATCGCCACGCCGCTGTTCAACCTGTGGCGCACGATCGGCCTCTACGACACGTGGCTCGGGTTGATCATTCCGTACCTCTCGTATTCGCTGCCGCTCGCCGTCTACGTCCTGGCGGCGTTCTTCCGGGAGATCCCCTGGGAGATGGAACAGGCCGCCCAGGTCGACGGCGCCACCGCCTGGCAGGCGTTCCGCCGGGTGATCGTCCCGCTGGCCTCGCCCGGTGTGTTCACCGCGGCGATCCTGACCTTCTTCGCGGTCTGGAACGACTTCGTCTTCGGCATCACCCTCACCTCCAGCGAGGCCGCCCGTCCCGTCCCCGCGGCCCTCGCGTTCTTCCAGGGCGCCTCGCAGTTCTCCCAGCCGACCGCGCCGATCGCAGCGGCCGCGGTGGTCGTCACCATCCCCGTGGTGATCCTCGTGCTGCTGTTCCAACGCAAGATCGTGGCCGGTCTGACGTCCGGCGCCGTGAAGGGCTGAAAGGAGTTCGAGCATGGCTGCCATCGAGATGCGCAACATCGTGAAGGAGTACGGCGACGGCTTCAAAGCCGTCAACGACGTCAGCCTCGACATCGCGGACGGCGAGTTCATGATCCTGGTCGGGCCGTCCGGCTGCGGGAAATCCACCCTGCTCCGGATGATCGTCGGTCTGGAGGACATCACCTCCGGGGACATGCTGATCGGCGGCGACCGGGTCAACGAGAAAGCGCCCCGCGACCGCAACCTCTCCATGGTCTTCCAGAACTACGCGCTCTACCCGCACCTGACCGTTTTCGAGAACATCGCGTTTCCACTGCGACTGAACAAAAAGATCAAAGAAGAAGAGATACAGACCCGGGTACGCGACGCCGCCTCGATGCTGGAGCTCGACGAGCACCTGGACCGCAAGCCGGCCAACCTCTCCGGCGGGCAGCGGCAGCGGGTCGCGATGGGCCGGGCCATCGTCCGGCGGGTCAACGCGTTCCTCTTCGACGAGCCGCTGTCGAACCTGGACGCGAAACTGCGGGGCCAGATGCGTACCGAGATCTCCCGGATGCAACGGCGGCTCGGCACCACCACGGTGTACGTGACGCACGACCAGACCGAGGCGATGACCCTCGGCGACCGGGTCGCGGTGCTGCGCCGCGGCCTGCTCCAGCAGGTCGCGTCACCCCGCGAGCTGTACGAGCAGCCGGTCAACATGTTCGTCGCCGGCTTCATCGGGTCCCCGCCGATGAACTTCATGCCCGCTGTCGTCTCGGGCAATCGGCTGACCCTGCCGTTCCTGGAGGCGGACGTGCCGGCCACCGCGGCCGGCAAGGTCACCGACGGGCAGCTGCTGATCGCCGGCCTGAGGCCCGAGCACTTCGAGGACGCGCGCCTGCTCGACCCGGTGAAACGGGAGCGCGGCGTGACGTTCCGGGCGCCGGTCGACGTCACCGAGTGGCTCGGCGACTCGCAGTACGCGTACATCCCGTTCGAGTCCAACCCGGAGGTGGCCGAGGAGTTGGCGAAGCTCGCCGCCGAGCTGGACAGCGAGGCGCTGCGCAGTCAGCTGATCATCTCGATCGACGCGATGAGCCGGCTGCGGGAGAACCACGAGGCCGAGTTCTGGGCGGACACCGGCCGGCTGCACCTGTTCGATCCGCGTACCGGGGAGAACCTGACCCGCGACGAGGAGGCAGCGGCCGACCTCGCCCGGTTCGAGCAGGAGGAGCTGCGCGAACGGATGGAGCAGACTCCGTGACCTGGTGGCGTGACGCCGTCATCTACCAGGTCTACGTGTGGAGTTTCGCCGACTCGAACGGCGACGGGATCGGTGACCTGCCGGGCGTCCGGTCCCGCCTGCCCTACCTGCGCTCGCTCGGCGTCGACGCGGTCTGGCTCAACCCGTTCTACCCGTCGCCGCAGGCCGACAACGGTTATGACGTCGCCGACCACCGTGACGTGGACCCGCGCTTCGGCACCCTTGCCGACGCCGAAGCGCTGATCGAGGACGCCCATCAGCTCGGCCTCCGGGTGATCCTCGATCTGGTGCCGAACCACACCTCCGATCGGCACCCTTGGTTCCGGGCGGCGCTGGACACGCCGCCCGGCAGCCAGGAGCGGGCCCGATACCTGTTCCGCGACGGGCCCGGCGGCGACCAGCCACCGAACAACTGGATCAGCGCGTTCGGCGGCCGGGCCTGGAGCCGGGCCGGCGGCCAGTGGTACCTGCACCTGTTCGCCCCCGAGCAGCCCGACCTGGACTGGACGAACGACGAGGTCCGCACCGAGTTCCGGGACATCCTGCGGTTCTGGTTCGACCGGGGGGCCGACGGGTTCCGCGTCGACGTGGCGCACGGCCTCGCCAAGGACCCGCAGATGCCCGACGTGGACTCGTTCACCACCGGCGCCGCCCCGGAAGGACATCCGCACTGGGATCTGGACGAGGTGCACGACGTCTACCGGGAATGGCGGGCGCTCGCGGACGCGTACCCCAGGGAATTGATCTTTGTCGGGGAGATCTGGGTGCAGAATCCGGAGCGGCTCGCCCGCTATCTGCGGCCGGACGAGCTGCACACGGCGTTCAACTTCACGTTCCTCTCCGCGAAGTGGACGGCGGAGGCGCTGCGGACGGCGATCGACGAGAGCCTGCGGTCGCTGCGGGCGGTCGGCGCCCCGGCCACCTGGGTGCTGTCCAACCACGACGTGACCAGGCACGTCACGCGTTACGGCGGGGGCGAGGCAGGGGTACGCCGAGCGCGCGCCGCCGCGTTGCTGATGCTCGCCCTGCCCGGCGGGGCCTACGTCTACCAGGGTGAGGAACTCGGCCTGCCGGAGGTGCTGGATCTGCCGGACGCGGCGCGGCGGGACCCGACGTTCTTCCGCAGCGGCGGCACGGATCCCGGGCGGGACGGCTGCCGGGTGCCGCTGCCCTGGTCGGGGGAGTCGCCGTCGTACGGATTCGGGCCGGGGGAGAAGTCCTGGCTGCCCCAGCCGGACGAGTGGGCCGGGCTGACCGTGGAGCGGCAGAGCGACGACGCGGAGTCGATGTTGCGGCTCTACCGGGCGGCGTTACGTCAGCGGCGGCTGCTGCCGGCACTGGGCGACGGGGATATGGAGTGGATTCCGGCCGCTCCCGGTGTGCTGGCTTTTCGCCGGGAGCCCGGGTTCGTCTGCGTGGTCAACGTGGGTGATTCGCCGGCGCCGTTGCCGGTTGATCTTCAGTTGGTGCTGGCGAGTTCGCCGTTCGACGGGCCGCTGCTGCCGGGTGCGACGGCGGCGTGGTTCATCGGGTGAGGCGCGTGATCAACTGTTCAGCCTGGCCGTCACCAGGTCGGTGAAGCCGTTGGCCAGCAGGATCACCGCGATGGCGGTCAGCAGGATGCCGGCCACCCGGTCCAGGATCGCCGAGGTCTCCAGGGAGATCCGGCGCTCGACGTGTCCGGAGAGATAGAGCGTCACGCCGGTGACGATGCCGTACGCGAGCGCCGCGACCGACAGCCAGAGCCGGCCGGGGACGTCGCCCACGTCGGCCGAGGCGGCAACCCCGAAGGCGAAGGTGGTGCCGCCGACGGTGAGCGGGAAGGTGAGCGGGGTGAAGAGCGGATTCTTCGGTTTGACGACTTCTTCATTGCTGTCATCCGGCTTCTTCTCGCCGCCGCCGCGCATCAGCGGCACCGAGGCCAGGATCAGCGCGATACCGCCGGTCGCCGTCAGCGCCGCCGTGCTGATGCCCAGCAACTCCAGCAGCGGCTCGCCCACCCAGATCGCGATCAGCACGAACACCAGCGCGTTCAGAGCCAGCCCGAGCGCGAGCCGCAACTGCTCGGCGTGCGTGTAACCACGGACGTACGGCAGATACGAGCTCAGCGCCGCCACCGGGCTGTAGAGCGCGAACAGCGCCAGAAAGAAGACCAGCGCCTCGTATGTGAAGGACATGTCAGAAGTCGACGGCATCGCGGATCAGTGGGCACGTCATGCAGTGCCCGCCGCCGCGGCCCCCGGCCGAGCTCCGCGCCGACGATCGTGATGACCTCCACGCCGGCCCGTCGCAGCAGCGTGTTCGTGGTGGTGTTCCGGTCGTAGGTGAAGACGACACCCGGTGCTACGGCCACCGCGTTGTTCCCGCTGTCCCACTGCTGGCGTTCGGAGGCGTACACATCACCGCCGGTCTCGATGACCCGCAGCGCCTTGAGATTGAGCGACTCGGCCACCACCTCGGTGAACTTGCGGTCGCCCTCGTCGACGACGTCCACGCCGGGCTCACGGTCCGACGGGTAGAGGCTGAACGTATGCACCGCGTCCATGATGGTCGGATAGAGCGTGACGATGTCCCGGTCGGCGAAGGTGAAGACGGTGTCCAGGTGCATCGCCGCGCGCAGCTTCGGCATCCCGGCCACCACCACCCGCTCGGCCGCGCCGGCCGCGAACAGCGACGCCGCCACCTGCGTGATCGCCTGCCGTGACGTCCGCTCGCTCATGCCGACCAGGACCACGCCGTTGCCGACCGGCATGACGTCGCCGCCCTCGAACGTGGACAGACCCCACTCCTGCTCCGGGTCGCCCCACCACACCGTGGCACCCTTGAAGTCCGGGTGGAACGTGTAGATCGCCTTCATCAGCAGCGTCTCGTCGTGCCGCGCCGGCCAGTACAGCGGGTTCAGCGTCACCCCGCCGTAGAGCCAGCACGTGGTGTCCCGGGTGTACAGCGTGTTCGGCAGCGGCGGCATCAGATATTCGCGGGCGCCGGTCGCCTCCCGGGCCAGGGCCACGTACCCGGAGCGGAAATCGTCCGGCAGGTCGCTGGTCGCCAGCCCGCCGATCAGGAACTCGGCCAGCTCACGAGGTTTCAGCTCGTCGAGGAACGCCCGGGTGTCGGTGACCAGCCCGAGGCCCACCTCGTTCGCGACGATCTTGCGGTCCAGCAGCCACGATTTCGCCTCCGGGATGGCCACCGTCTCGGCGAGCAGCTCGTGCAGCTCCACCACCTCGACGCCGCGGCCGCGCAGCTTGTTCACGAAGTCGCCGTGGTCGCGCTGGGCGTTCTCCACCCACATCACGTCGTCGAAGAGCAGGTCGTCGGAGTTGGTCGGGGTGAGCCTGCGGTGCGCCAGACCGGGTGCGCAGACCAGAACCTTGCGGAGCTGTCCGACTTCCGAGTACACGCCGAGGTTGGTGGACATGAACAGAGCCCCTCTCGTTCCGGGTTTCGTTTAGATGGAGATCCAGCCGGCCGCCAGCGCCGTGATGCCGGCGATGGCCCCGATCACGGAGACGGCGAGGATGACGAGTTCCCGGCCGGAGAAGAGCTCCCGGCCCTGCTCGCGGCGTGCCTTGACGAACAGCAGCGTTGCCGGGGCGTAGATGATGAACGAGACGAGCAGGAACTTCGGCCCGGCCGCGACGAGCAGGAAGATCGTGTAGATCACGGCGAGCACGGCGATCACTTTCTCGCCTGATTTCTCGGCTATTTTCAGGGCGTAACCGGCGGCCAGCAGGAACGGGATCAGGCTCAGCGCACTGGTCAGGTCAAGCGCGAAGTTGAAGGCGTCCGACGAGAAATACGTGACGATCAGGACGATCTGCACCAGGATGCTGCTCAGCAGCAGGGCGTTGAACGGCACGTCACCGGTCCGGGTGCGCCCCAGGAACCGCGGCATGTCGTCGTCCTTCGCCGCGACGTACAGCACCTCGGCGGCCATCAGCGACCACGCCAGATAGGCACCGAGCACCGAGACGATCAGGCCGACGCTGACGAACGCCTTGCCCCATCCGCCTACGGCGGCTTCCAGAACCCCGCCCATCGAGGGCTGGCGGAGCTGCGCGATCTCGGTTGCCGGGAGGATTCCGTACGACACGATGGTGACCGACGCGAACACCGCGAACACGCTGAGAAACCCGAGGATCGTGGCCCGCCCGACGTCCTGGCGCCGCTGCGCGTGCCGTGAGTAGACACTCGCCCCCTCGACACCGAGGAACACGAACACGGTCACCAGCATCGTGCCCTTGACCTGCTCGAACAACGAGCCATAATCGGTGCCGCCGCGCAGATTGTCGGCGAAGACCGCAGGATCAAGAGCAAAAAGAGCCAGAAGAACAAAGACGATGATGGGTACGACTTTGGCGATCGTCACGATCCGGTTCAGCACTGCCGCGTCCTTGACACCGCGCTGCACCAGATAGAAGAAGAGCCAGATGCCGGCGGTGGAGCACAGCACCGACAGCAACGTGTCACCCTCACCGAACCCCGGTGCCACGGCCCCGATGGTCGACATGATCAGCACCCAGTACGTCACGTTGCCGACGCAGGCACTCGCCCAATATCCGAACGCCGAGAAGAACCCGAGATACTCGCCAAAACCCGCTTTCGCGTACGCGTAGACACCGGCATCGAGGTCAGGTTTGCGCATCGCCAGCGTTTGAAAGACGAACGCCAGCATCAACATGCCGGCCCCGGCGATCGTCCACGCGATCAGCGCCCCGACAACCCCGGTCTCCTCGGCGAACCGGCGCGGCAGCGAGAACACACCCGCGCCGACCATGCCACCCACGACCATCGAGGTCATCGTCAGCAGAGTCAGCTTCTGAGTGGTCGATGTCTGGGTAGCCGTCACAGCTCCGAACGCTAGATTCCCCCACCCCTGCGCTGACTCATCCCTTTCGGATGATTCCCCAGCCGCCGCTCTTGGCCGGCTGGATAGCCGTGTCCCGGGCACACGCAGGGCATCCGTGTGCTCCTGACGACGCGGGTTCGAGCATCCGTGTGCCCTCGTCCCGGTCACGGAAAGCGCCTGCCCGCACCGGTGCCGTGCTGGGACCGGCCCACCGAACGGGGTTTGGCAGGATGAGCGGCATGTCCGCACCCATCGATGTCGAGGCCGCCGCGAAGTTCTGGGCCGCCTCCGGCCTGACCGGCGAATACACCGTCGAACGCTTCGGCGACTCAGCAGCGATGGCCGACGCCCTGCTGGCCCTGGTGATTGAGGGCCGCAAGCGCGCGACAGCCTCCCTGACCCGGCAGTTCGAGGACGAGCCGCTGCCGAGGATCGGCGTGTACTGGATTGTCTGCGACGGCGCCGGCCGGCCGCGGGTGGTGCTGCGCACGGTGGAGCTACGGCTGGGCCCGTTCGCGACCGTGACCGACGAGTTCGCCCACGCCGAGGGCGAGAACGACCGAACCCGGGACGGCTGGATGGCAGCCCACCGCGAGTACTTCACCCGCGTCTGCGCGGCCGAGGGCACACCCTTCGACGAGGAGCAGGAGGAGACCCTCTTCGAGCGCTTCCAGGTCGTCTACCCGCCCGACCTGGCCGACCACGCTGAACGCGCCTAGCACCCACCGTGTCAGGGCAGACTCCTACCAGCTGTGCATCGTTCCGTCCTCCAGGCGGTTGATCGGCAGTGACGCCGGGCGATACGGATATCTCGCCGCCAGCTCCTCGTTGATGTCAACCCCGAGGCCGGGTTCCTCCGACGGATGCAGGTATCCGTCGGCGAAGTGGTAACCGTGCGGGAAGACCTCGTCGGTCTCCGGCGTGTGCCGCATGTACTCCTGCAGGCCGAAATTGGGGATCGCCACGTCCACGTGCAGCGCCGCCGCCATGCACACCGGGGACAGATCCGTGGCGCCGTGCGAGCCGCTGCGGACGTGGTACAGCGCCGCAAAATCGAAGATGCGGCGCAGGTGCGTTATCCCGCCGGCGTGCACGACCGTCGTCCTGATGTAGTCGATGAGCTGCGACGTGATCAACTCCTGGCAGTCCCAGATCGAGTTGAACACCTCGCCCACCGCGATCGGTGTCGTCGTGTGCTGCCGGATCAGCCGGAAGCCTTCCTGCAGCTCCGCCGGGACCGGGTCCTCGATCCAGGTCAGCGCATAGGGCTCCAGCGACTTCCCGAGCCGCGCCGCCTCGATCGGGGTGAGGCGGTGATGCACGTCGTGGAGCAGCTTCAGCGTCGGGCCGAACTCGGCGCGGACCTCGGCGAACACCTTCGGTACATGATCGAGATAGTGGGCCGTGGACCAGATGTTCTCGGTCGGCAACGCGGCATCGGCCGGCTCGTAGAACATCTTGTCCCCGCCGACGCCGTACGTCGACTCGAGGCCAGGGATGCCGGTCTGCACCCGGACAGCGCGGTACCCGAGCGCGACATACGACGAAATTTCCGACAGGACTGACTCGACGTCGTCGGCGTTCGCATGGCCGTAAACGGTCACGCCCTCACGGGACCGCCCGCCCAGCAACTGATAGACCGGCAGTCCGGCCGCCTTGCCTTTGATGTCCCACAAAGCCGTGTCGACCGCCGCGATGGCCGTCATCGTGACCGGACCCCGGCGCCAATACGCGCCCTTGTACAGAAACTGCCAGGTGTCCTCGATCCGCGACGGATCACGGCCGATCAGGGCCGGCACGACGTGGTCCTCCAGATAGGACGCGACGGCCAGTTCCCGGCCGTTCAGCGTGGCGTCACCGACTCCGGTGACACCCTCGTCGGTCACGATCTTCAGGGTCACGAAATTGCGGCCTGGGCAGGTGACGATCACCCGTGCTTCGACGATTCTCACTCCGGATCCTCCTTGACCCGTGCGACCAACTGGGTGGGATTGACGAACCGTAGAGCCACGACCAGCAGCGTCAGCATCATGACGCAGTAGATGACGGCCATCGCGTCCACTGACTGCTGTGCGCGGATGCCCGCCGCCGACATCGAGTAGAAGAGCGCCACGACGAGGGTCTGCGAATCCGGGCCGGCGGTCAGGAATGTCAGCTCGAACATGCCGACCGTGCGGACCACCACCAGGATCACCGACGCGAGAATGCCGGGAACCAGCAGCGGGGCGAGGATCCGATAGAAGACATGACGGGTACGCGCACCGCACATCCGCGCCGCCCGTTCCACCGCCGGGTCGATCTGCTCGATGAACGGCGTCATGGTGAGGATGACGAACGGGATCGACGGCACCAGATTGGCGAGCACGACGCCGGAGAGGTGACCCGCCAGGCCGTACTTGTAGAGCACCGTGGCGAGCGGGATGCCGTAGGTGATCGGGGGCATCAGGATCGGCAGCAGGAAGAGCAGATAAAGGAACCGGCTGCCGGGGAATCGACGCCGGGCCAGCACATAAGCGGCCGGCACCCCGACCAGCACCGAGATGCCGGCGACGAGCAGACAGACGATCAGCGTCACGGTGAGAACCGGTAACAGGGTGAATTCGTCCCACGCCTGGCCGTACCAATCGGTGGTGTACGCCTCGGGCAGCCACGAGTCGAACCAGCGCAGCCCGAACGAATTGACCACGACCGAACCGATGATGCCGGTCAGGAAGACGAAGAAGACGATGACCGTGCCCCACACGAGCCAGGCGGCGGGCGAGGCGACAATGGAGCGCCTCATCCTTTCCCTCCCGCGGTCGAGCCGGTGTAGAGCAGGCCCCGCAACCCGAGCACGATCGCGATGACGACGAGTTCGACGGCGCCCATGATGATCGCGGCGGCCGAGGCGCCGGCATAGTCGTATCGGACGTAGGCCGCCTCATAGGCCGCGATCGAGATGACCCGGGTGCTGCCGGACGGATCGCCGACCAGGATCGCCGACGGAAAGACGCTGAACGCGAGCACGAACGTCAGGCAGAACGTGGTGGCCAGCCCCGGCGCCAGCAGCGGAAGGGTGATCCGGAAGAACCGCTGGCGCCATCCGGCGCCGAGCGTCGCCGCCGCGCGTTCCAGGCTCGGATCAATGCCGGACAGGTACGACAGAACGAGCAGAAAAGCGAACGGGAAGCCCGTGATGACGAGCGAGAAGAACACGCCCCAGTAATTGTTGGTGAGCCGCACCGGGGCGTCGGTCAGCCCCGTCGTCACGAGGAACCGGTTGAACCATCCAGCCGGCCCGAGAAAGTTGAGCAGGCCCTCGGCGGTCAGCACGGTCCCGAGCGTGATCGGCACGACGAGAATCGTGGTGAGCAGCCGTTTGCCGCGGAACCGCCCGCGCATCCGATAAGCGATCGGCACCGACGCGACGACGTTGAGCAGCGCCGCCGGCAGCGCGATCGCGAGTGTCGTCCCGATCGTGTCCCGCTGGTACGCGTCAGCGAAGAACGCCTGGTAAGCCGCGAGCAATCCACCCTCGGCGGGCTGCAGCGACACCGCGATCCCGTACGCGAACGGATAGACGAAAAGTGCCACCACGAACACCGTGGCCGGCACGAGCAGCAGCATCTGCCGGTCCACGCCGCGTTCGGCGAGCCGGTGCCGGATCGCGACGGTCGTGGCCGTCATGACGCTTCCGCGGGAAAGAGGAGGAGCCGGTCCGGCGGAAAACCCACTCGCACCTTGTCGCCGACGGAAAGCCGTGTGCCGGTACGCAGATGCAACATCAGCCCGTCGTCGGTGCGCGCCTCGACGGTGAATTCGCGGCCCTGGTATTCGACGACATCCACTGTCGCCTCCCGATCGCCGTCGAGACGGATGTCCTCGGGACGGATCGCCGCCACCACCGGATCGCCGTCGTTCACCGACCCGACCGGGGTCCCTTTCACGCGTACCCCGGAAGGCTCCAGAAGGAGGGAGGCGCCGCTGGAAGCGCGCCCCGGCAGGAGATTGCGATAGCCCATGAAATCGGCGACGTGCCGATTGGCGGGGCGGGTGTGCACCTCTTCCGGTGTGCCGATCTGCTGGACCCGGCCGTCGCGGAGCACCACGAGGCGATCGGAGAGGGAAAGGGCCTCCTCCTGATCGTGGGTGACATACACGGTGGTGAGGCCGAGTGATTGGTGCAGGCGGCGGATCTCGGTACGCATCTCCAGGCGCAGTTTCGCGTCCAGATTGGAGAGCGGTTCGTCCATCAGGACCAGCGACGGTTCGATGACGACGGCGCGGGCGATGGCGACGCGTTGCTGCTGCCCGCCGGAGAGCTGGCCGGGCAGTTTCGTCGCGTGTTCCTCAAGATGCACGAGGCGAATCGCGTCGGTGGTGCGGCGGCGTGTCTCGGCGCGGGTCACGCCGTGCATCTGCAGGCCGAAGGACACATTCTTCTGGACGGACATGTGCGGGAAGAGGGCGTAGTTCTGGAAGACCATTCCGAAACCGCGTCGCTCCGGTGGCAGCGTGTCCAGCCGGACGTCGTCGCGCCAGATGCTGCCGGCGGTGAGCGGCAGCAGACCGGCCAGGCAGTTCAGCGCTGTCGACTTGCCGCAGCCGGAGGGGCCCAGCAGGGCGATGAACTCGCCCCGCTGGATCTCCAAACTGAGTTCGCTCAGCGCGTCGACGCCGGCGAACTGCCTGGTCACGCCGTCCAGGCGCAGCCGCTCGAAACGTGTCACTTCTTGACCTTCGAACCGCCGATTTCACGGTCCCAGCGGTCGAACGCTGCGACCAGGGATTTGGCGTCGAGCGGCACTTCGAGGGGATTGTTCGCGATGAGATCGGTGTATTCCGGCCGCCCGAATTCGGCGATGGCCTGCTGACTGTCCTGCGGCGCCATCGTCAGCGGCACACCCTTGATCGCCGGGCCGGGGAAGAAATAGCCCTTGTCATATGCCTTGGCCTGCTGTTCCGGGGTCAGCATCCAGGTGAGAAGGGACAGCACGGCGGCCTGCTTGTCGGTCGAGACCCCCTTGGGTACGACGGCGTAATGCGCGTCGGTGACCCAGTGGAACCCTTCCAGCGTGCCGATCTTCGCCTCTTTCGGGACGGTGCCGAGCACGCGCGGGTTGATGTCCCAGCCGGTTGTCGACAGGATGATTTTCGCTGAGCCATTGGCCAGGTTCTTCATCGTCTCGCTGGTGCTGGACGGGTACAGGGTGATCTGCGCGTCGAGCTCTTTCAGGAACGCCCAGGTCTTGTCCCAGCCGCCCTCCGGGTCCTTCGGGTCGCTGTCACCGAGCAGGTACGGCAGTCCCATCAGGAACGTGCGGCCCGGCCCGGAGTTCGACGGGCGGGCGTATTGGACGGCGCCCGGGTTGGCCTTCGCGAAATCGAGCAGTTCCTGCGCGTTCTTCGGCGGGTTCGGCACCTTGCCCGGCAGGTATTCGATGAGCGGCCCGGACGGGTAATAGGTGACGGTCACGCCGTTGTCGCCGGCGAGTTCCTGCATGGCGGCGGCACCCGGCAGATAAGCCGCCATGCCGGTCAGCCGGCTCGCGTGCGTCGGCAGCAGCGGTAACCAGAGTCCCTGATCGATTCCGGCCGCGAGGCCGTCGACACCGGTCAGCACCAGGTCGATGTCGACCCGGTTGGCGTCCTGCTGTGCCTTGATCTTGCCGACCAGCTCGGGAGCGGTGGCCTTGGTGTAGGTGACCTTCTCGACGATGTCGGCGTTCTTCGCCACGAAGTCGTCGATCATGCCCTGGGTGAGCTGGAGGTTCCCGGCGACGTCCAGGACGTTCAGGGTCACCGCCTTCGTGGGTTTGTCCGGTACGGGTCCGTCGGCGCCCGTGGTTCCCCCGCCGGATTCCGGTGGGCTGCACGCGGCCAGAGATAACGTGATGATCGCAGCGAGACTGAGAGTGACCTTTCCTTTCATGGCCTTCTCCTGTGTCAGAGGTGTGCGGGCCCGGTGGAGGCCCGCACGATGAGCTGAGTAGGCGTTCGTTTGTGCACCGGCTTGCGGCCTTCGTCGTCCTTGAGCAGGTCAAGGAACAGATCGACCCCCGTGCGGCCGATCTGTTCCTTGGCGATCGCGACCGTGGTCAGCGCGGGCGTGACCAGGCCGGCGAGCAGGATGTCGTCGAAACCGACGACGCTGATCCGTTCCGGCACCGCGATTTCCCGCGCCCGGAACCGGTTGAGCAGACCGAGGGCGACCAGGTCGTTGTAGGCGATCACAGCGGTGACCGGCGACGCGGCCACCAGGTCGGCGACGGCAGCGCCGCCGTCGACCGTCGGCGCCACGTTGCCGGCCTCGATCAACTCCATGTCGTACGTGCTGGTGGCCGACCGAAGCCCGCGCAGCCGGTCACGGTTCGACCAGGACGTGCGGGGCCCGGCCACGTACGCGACCCGGCGGTGCCCCAGAGCGTGCAGATGCCCGATCGCCTGGCGCATGCCGTCCGCGCTGTCCGCGGTCACCGAGGGGAACGGGGTGACCCGCCGGTTCAGCACCACGATCGGGGTGTGGCCGGCGAACGCGCGCAACTCCTCGTCGCCGGCCCGGGGTGAGCAGAGCAGGAACCCGTCGACCTGCTTGGCGAGCGCCCGGATCAGCGGGACCTCAAGCGCCGGGTCCTCGTCGGTGTCGCTGAGGAAGACGGCGTAGTCGAACCGCCGGGCCTGGGTCTGAATCGCCTTCACCACGCTGGGGAAGAACGGGTTCGCCAGGTCCGGCAGCACCACGCCGATGTTCGCGGTCCGGCCGGTGATCAGGCCGCGGGCCGCGCGGTTCGGGTAGTACCCGAGGTCGCTCGCGGCCCGCTCGACCCGCTCGCGGGTCTCCGGCCTGACCTGCTCCGGTTTCGCCAGGGCCCGGCAGACCGAGGACGCGGAGACACCGGCGAGCCGGGCCACGTCCTTGATGGTCGCCGCCATGGCGGACCCCCCTGATCATTTACAACGATCGATCGGTGGGGTCAGTCTGGAATCGTTTTCAGGAAATTGTCAAGACGTTGTCAGTTGGTGCTGTTCGCCCGCAAACCGTTGATCAGAGCGGCCGGTGTGCGCGGGTCGTCGAGGGTCACTGCGAACCGGCGGCCGTCGCGCAGCTGGAGCACCAGACCCGGCCCGCCGCGCAGGACGAGAGCGCTGCTCCTCGCCTTCACCCGGTAACCCCAGCCACCCCACTCGATCGGATTGATCTCGGCGACCTCGGCACCGGTGATCTCGTCGAGCGCGATCCGCTTGAACGCGAACCCGCCGATCGCGCTGGTCAGGCGCAGACCTCGCCGATCCGCGGTCACCCGCACCCGGCCGAGCGCGAACGCGGCGATCACCGGCACGAGCACCACGAACCAGAGACCCGGCTGCATGATCGCTGCGGCCAGCGCCACGCCGGCGGCCGACACCGCCATCGCGGTCATCATGATCGGCGACCGCAGGGTGGTACTCCACGCCGCGCGCTCGGTCGGGCCGAGATCGAGCGCGTCCACCGGCTCCTGCGCGGGCACGTCGATCCGAGGCGCGCGCCCGGCGATCAGCCACACCACCAGCCCCCAGGCCAGGCCGATCGCGAGATAGCCGAAACGCCAGCCCAGGCGCGGGTCACCCGAGTCGGCCAGCGTCGCGGTCGCGGTGGCAACCCAGACGCCGGTCGCGGCTCCGGCGACAGCGCCGGCTCCGATCACCGTGGTACGCCCAGCGGCGATCCGCCGCACGTACCGCGCCAGGTCGTCCGCGCTCTTCCCGCCTGCTGGTTCGTTCGCGGCCCTGAACGCCGGCGCCGCCACGGCAGCCGCCACCAGTGCGGCCACGCCGGCCAGCACTCCGGCGATCAGCGTGCCGACCCAGAACCCGGTCGCCGGGCTGAACCCGTTGGCCGCTCCCGAACCGTTCCAATGTGTGGCGATCCGGTCCGGCAGATCACTCAGCCAGGTCCCGGTCGCCGCCGTCACTGCCACCGGCAGCCACACCGCCGCCGCAGCGGCCCACAGTCGTCTCACGGTCGCGCCCCCTTCACGATTTCCAACATCTCTGTCTCGCCGAGACCCTGTTTCCGGGCCTCTCGCACGAACTGCCGCGCCAGCTCGGCCAGCCGCAGCCGGGCCGCGTCGGCGTCACCGCGCACCACCGCACCCCGGCCCCGGCGCAGCTCGATCAACTCCTCGTCGCGAAGCCGGCCATAGGCCCGCAACACGGTGTGCAGGTTGACGTCGAGCACCTCGGCCAGCTCCCGGGCGGCGGGCAGCCGCTCACCGGCGGCCAGCTCGCCACGCATGATCCCGCCACGCACCTGAGCAGCGATCTGATCAGCAAGCGGCTCAGAAGCCGCCACGTCCACGCGGAACAACATGTTTGCATACTACTATAACAATCTCGTTCTTCGATACCTCGAATCACACCGCGGCGGCGGGCGCTGCAAGGGCGGCGGGGGCGGCGGGGGCGAGGTGCGGCGTGGCAGTGGGCGTGGCGAGGCGGAGTGGTGGCAGGGCGAGGTAGTGCGATTCGCGGGCCACACCCCACTGCGGGTGTGACCACACCCGCAGTGGGTGTGGCCCCAAAAAAGGGCCCCAAAAGGGTTGTCGCCCTGAGTGCTCCGATGCGGCGAGCGGGGTGCCGGGGCATCGTCGTATGTCGACGCCACGATGAGTGGATCCGGTCGAAGGTGGTTGCGGCGGCGGATCCCGCTACTACTCTGTTGAAAATGAAAATCGCTTTTACGGGTAAGGGTGGCAGTGGCAAGAGCACCCTCGCCGCCCTCTTCGTCGGGCATTTGCGGGCCACCGGGCAGCGTGTTCTCGCGATCGACGCGGACGTCAACGTGCACCTCGCGCCGCTGCTCGGCGTGGTCGCGGGTGCCGAGACCGCGTTGTCGCACCCGGACAACGTGCGCCGGGTGCGTTCTCATCTGCTCGGCAGCAATCCCCGGGTCGCCGGCGTCGAGCACTTCGTGGCGACCACGCCGCCGGGGCCGGGTTCGCACCTGGTCACCCTCGACGAGACGGATCCTGTCCTCGCCGGGCACGCCACCCGGCTGGACGACGCGGCGCATGTCCTGCACGTCGGTACCTATGAGGCGAAGGACATCGGCTCCGGGTGCTACCACGGGCACCTGGCGATCCTGGAGAACCTGCTCTCGCACGTCAGCCTCCAGGCAGAGGACTGGGTGGTCTGCGACATGGTGGCCGGCACTGATGCGTTCGCGAATTCGCTGCACGCCCAGTTCGACGTGATCGTGGTGGTGGCCGAGCCGACGCCCGAGTCGTTGTCGGTGGCGCGACGCTATCGGGAGCTGGCCGAGGCGGCCGGGGTCGGTGACGTGGTCGCGGTGGTGGGCAACAAGGTCGCCGACGACACCGACCGGGATTATCTCGCCCGGGAGCTGGGTGGCGAGCCACTCGCGACGCTGACCAACCAGGCCGGTCTGCGGCGGGCCCGGCAGTCGGGTGTGCCGCCCCGGCCCGCGGATCTCGACGACGACGGGGCGCTCACGGCGATCGCCGCGCACGCCCGTGGCCGGGAGATGTCCGGGGAACGGCGGGATGCTTTGATGCGTACCCTCCATCTGCGAATGGCGCAGAAAGGGTGGGTGCGCAGCGCCCACGGTGACGTCAGCACGCAGCTGGCGGAGGTTTGACAGGATCAAGCGGTGAAGATCTGGGGTGTGGCGCGGATCCTGCTCGTCCTGCTGTGGATCGCCGGCGCCGCATCGACCTGGTGGACCGCCCCGCGTGAGGTGAGTTACGAGCGGGCCCTCGCCGCGGTGAGCAGCGGCGAGGTGCGCGCCTATCAGTGGGGCAATGGCTGGGACGGCAGCGAACGCTGGTTCGAGGCCAAGACGCTGACCTCGAGAGGCGATGCCGCGCCGTATTTCGTGTGGCGGACCAGCGATCAGCGGGTGTACTGGACCGACACCACGCTCGCCGCCGTCGATCAGGAATCCGTGATCGTCGACGGCATCCCGCACGGCGGCGGCGCGGCGCCCATCGCCCGGCAGCTCACCCAGCAGGAACAGGCGACCGTGCTGAACCCCTGGAGCGGCTGGCTCCAGGGGATCAGCCTCGTGCTGGCGCTGACCTCGCTCATCGTGGTGATCAGCGGACCGGCGCCGGTGCGGGGGACTCGGTGGTACTGGTTCTGGATGGTGGCGCTTATTCCGTACGGAATCGGTCTGGTCTTCTGGCTCTTCCGTGATCGTCCGTGGGCGAGCGCCGAGCCGGATCCGGCGAAGGAGCGGGATCGCGGCTGGTTCGGCGTCGTCACCGCGATCCTGGCCAACTTGGTGATCGCGCTGGCCCTGCTGCCTTTCTAGAGGCCGTACGTCTTGCCGATGATGTCGCGCTGGATCTCGCTGGTCCCGCCGTAGATCGTCGACACGAGGGTGGCGCGGACGTGCCGTTCCATGTCGTATTCGGTCGCGTACCCGTACCCGCCCATCATCTGCATGCCCGCGAGGGCGACCTCGCGGGCGACCTCGGTGGTCTTGAGTTTGACCATCGAGCTCTCCCGGGGCAGTACCCGGGACGGATCGCGGTCGACCAGCTCGGCGGTGCGGCGGACCAGCAGGCGGCAGCACTCGATCTCGGTGGCCAGGTCGGCGATCCGGTGCCGGAGCACCTGGAACGTGCCGATCGGGCGGCCGAACTGCTTGCGCTCCTTGATGTACGCGAGCGTGTCGTCGAACGCGCGCTGTGCGGTGCCGAGCATCAGGCCGGCGAGGATGAGCCGTTCCACGTTGAGGCCGGCCATCAGCTGCCACCAGCCCTTGCCGGCCGTGCCGACCACCGCGTCGGCCGGCACCCGGCAATCGGTGAAGTAGAGGTCGTTGACCTCCTTGCCGCCCATCGTGTCGATGCCGCTGATCCGCAGGCCGGGAGTGTCGGCCGGCACGAGCAGCATGGTCAGCCCGTCGTGGTCGCCGGGCGCGCCGCCGGTCCGGGCGACCAGCAGGATCGCGTCGGCGAAGTGCGCGTTGGAGATCCAGGTCTTCTGCCCGTTGATCACGTAGCCGTCGTCGTCGGCGACCGCCCGGCAGGACAGGTTGGCGACGTCGGAGCCGGCTTCCGGTTCGGACATGGCGATCGAGTACGAGCGGCCGCCGGTGAACCCGCCGAGCACTGTCTTCTTCTGCTCCTCGGACCCGGACCTGGCGACCGCGGCGGCCACGATCGCGGACACCGGGAAGCCGCCGACCGGGAGTAGCCCGTACCCGATCTGTTCGAGAAAGAGAACGGTGCCGGTCATGCTCTCGACGGCGCCCTCGATCCAGCCGAGGTCGGCCATCTGCTGGTAGGTGCCTTGGTGATGGGCGTGGCGGCCGCCGTCGGTGAGCGCGTCGCGCTGCTCCCGGGTGCCGGCCTGGCGTTTCGCGAACTCGGCGACCGCCTCCGTGAAGGCGCGTTGCTCGTCGGTCAGATCGATAGCCATGTCAATCTCTCCCGAAGATTCATGCAGGTAGCGACGGGTATTGACAGTGAACGTAACATATCAAATATCAAATCTGCGGTCGGAGGCACAACGATGGCCACCCTGCGTTCCTTGAATCCCGCAACAGCCGAGGTGCTGGGGGAGTACGAGATCGCCGACGCGAAAACGGTTGAGGAAGCCGTCGCCGAGGCCCGGATCGCCGCGGGGTGGTGGGCCGGTCTTCCGGCCGACGCCCGGCGTGATCGGTTGCTCAAATGGAAGCGCGCGATCGCCGCCGGATCCGACGAGCTCGCGACCCTGATCCACGACGAGACCGGCAAACCGTTCGGCGACGCGCTGCTCGAGGTGATGCTCGCCGTCGAGCACCTGGACTGGGCAGCGCACAACGCCGGCAAGGTGCTGCGCCGCCGCCGGGTCAGCAGCGGCACCCTTGCCGCCGACCAGGCCGCGGCTCTGGAGTATCGGCCGCTCGGTGTGATCGGCGTGATCGGCCCATGGAACTACCCCGTCTACACGCCACTCGGCTCGGTCTCCTATGCGCTCGCCGCCGGCAACGCGGTGGTCTTCAAACCCAGTGAGCACACGCCGGGCGTCGGCGTCTGGCTCGCCCAGGCGTGGGCCACGGCCGTGCCCGAGCACCCGGTGCTCCAGGTCGTCGTGGGTGACGGGACAACCGGCGCGGCCCTGGTCGACGCGGCCCCCGACAAGATCGCGTTCACCGGATCGGCGGCCACCGCGCGGCTGGTCATGGCGGCCTGCGCGCGGACGCTCACGCCGATCGTGGTGGAGGGCGGCGGCAAGGACGCGATGATCGTCGCGGCCGACGCGGACCTCGACGTGGCCGCCCGGGCCGCTGCCTTCGGTGGTTTCGGCAACGCCGGGCAGACCTGCGCCGGCGTCGAGCGGGTCTATGTGGAGCGGCCCGTCTACCAGGACTTCCTCCAGCGCCTGGCGGCTCTCGCCGGGAACGTGAAGACCGATGCCTACGGTCCGATGACCACTCCGGAGCAGCCCGAGATCGTCCGCGCGCACGTCACCGACGCCTTGGCGGCCGGCGGGCGTGCCGTGGTCGGTGGTGTCGAGTCGATCCGCGAGCCCTATGTGACGCCGGTGCTGCTCGCCGAGGTGCCGGAGGAGAGCGCGGCGGTGACCGAGGAGACGTTCGGCCCGACACTCGTGGTCAACCCGGTCGCCGATCTGGCGGAGGCGGTGCGGCTCACCAACGCGTCGAAGTACGGCCTGGCCGCCTCGATTTTTTCCGCCGACACGAAACGAGCCGCCGCGCTCGCCCGGCAGATCAGGACCGGCGCTGTCTCGATCAATTCGGTGCTCGGGTTCGCCGGGGTGCCGTCACTGCCGTTCGGCGGGGTGGGTGACTCCGGGTTCGGCCGGATCCACGGCGCGGACGGGCTGCGCGAGTTCAGCCGGTCGCAGGCGGTGACGTGGCGCCGGTTCGCGCCACTGATCGACCTGATGCGGCTGGACCGGGACCCGGTGGCGCTGGAACGGGCCCGCAAGCTGTTCCGGTTCCGTCACGCCCGATGATCCGGTTTTTACTCCCAGAGGCCGAGGTCGTCCAGGTGCTTCACCAGCAGCTGGGCGCCGTCGGTGAAATGCCTGGTCATCACGGTCCGGGCGGCAGCGCCGTCGGCCGAGCCGAACGCCACGAGCAGCGCCTCGTGATCCTCGACCATGCCGGCCCGCCACCCCGGGTCGGCCGCGTAGAACCGGGCCGGTGTGTACCGCGTCGCCGTGTGCAGGAACCAGCTCAGCTTCCGGGCATCCGCGATCAGGTTGATCGCCCGGTGGAACTCGAACTCGAGCCGCTCGATCTCATCGGTGCGCTTGGCGCGGGCCAGCGCCTTGTTCTTCAGCGTGATCTCGGCCAGCTGCGGCCCGGTGATCCGCTCCGCGACCCGGCCGGCAAGCTCGGCGGCGATGTCGCCCTGCAGCTGGAAGACATCGAGCACGTCCTGTTTCGACAGGGGCGAGACCACGTACCCTTTGCGGGGTTCGAGCTCGACCATGTCCTCACCGCGCAGCGTCAGCAGGGCCTCGCGCACCGGAGTGATGCTGACGCCGAGCTGCGCGGCGACCTCTTCGAGGCGGATCCGGGCGCCGGGGCGCAGGTCACCCGACATGATCCGGCCGCGCAGGGTGGCAGCGACCTCCTCCGACAATTGGGGCCGCTCAGAAGGAATCACCACGGCGTGACGGTATCAAATATCAAATCTGGAGGCGCGTGACATGACCCACCGTTACGAGAACGCCAAACGCATCGCCGCCCTCGACCCCGAACGCGACCACTTGGAGATCTATCAGATCTCGTCCGGCCTCGACTTCCCGTGGGATTACACCCGGGCCCTGGAATTCGCGCTGTTCCGCACGTACTGCGTACCGAGCATCTCCGGCCTGCTCGCTGCCACCGGCGAATTCCGCGACCGGCCGCAGAAGCGATACGACGACACCGCTCTGCTGATGGCCGAGATCGCCGCGCACGGATACGACTCGCCGCGCGGCAAAGAGGCGCTCAAGGTGGTCAACCGGGCGCACGGGCGCTATGCGATCAGCAACGACGACATGCTTTACGTGCTCTCCACCTTCGTCTACGACCCGCTCGACTGGCTCGACCGGTACGGCTGGCGGCCGCTGCACGTCAACGAACGCCTCGGGGCATTCTTCTATTACAGCGAGGTCGGCCGCCGGATGGGCATCCGCGACATCCCGGCCGGTTTTGATGCCTTCAAGGCGTTCAAGGCCGCTTATGAAGAAAAGAACTTCGTCTACTCCGGCACGAATCGGAAAATCGGCGAGTACACCGTCGAACTCTTCGCCGGCTGGTTCCCGCCATTCCTGCGCCCGGCCGCGCGCCTCGGCGTCCGCGGCATGCTCGACGAGCGGATGCTGAGCGCGTTCGGCTTCAAGCCCGCGCCGCGCTGGGTGCCCGCGCTCGCCGCCGCGAGCCTCAAGGCCCGAGCCGCCGGCGTACGCCTGCTCCCACCGCGCCGCACCAGCAGACTCGCCGTCGAGCCGGGCAACCGCACGTACCCCGGCTATCCGGACGGCGTCAACATCTCCGACCTGGGCCCGCCGCCCGCACCGGCCGATCTGGCCGCCGAGCACCTGCGTCGTGGTTGACCGCCTGCGCGGCTTCTGCCTGGCAGCGGGCCTGATCCTGCTGCTGGGCGGCGCGGGCCTCTTCCTGATCCGATACCGGGTCTACGCGGTACCCACCAGCTCGATGACCCCGGCCCTGCTGCCCGGCGACCGCATCATCGTCGACACCTGGTCCCGCGACGCCGCTCCCGGAGACGTGGTCCTGGCACTGGTCACTGGGGAGTCCGAGCGGGTGGTCAAGCGCGTCACCGCGACCGCCGGCACCACGGTGACCTGCTGCGACACCTCCGGGCGCCTGCTGGTCGGCAACGTCACCCTTCCCGGCTCCGCCCGCCCCGGAGACAACCCCTTTTCGGTACGCGTAACCGAAGGCCACCTGTTCCTGACCGGCGACAACCCCGTGGTTTCGAGGGATTCCCGGAGCGCCGCCTCGACGGGCCCGACCGACGGAACCGTGCCATCGTCCGCGGTCCTGGGCCGGGTGGCCGGGGTGGTTTTTCCGGCGGCCCGAGCTCACGTGTTGCCGGATCGGGCCGCACCCACCTTGCGCGCCGTGCTGCTCTCCCTCACCGCGGGCCTGGCGCTGACAGTCGCCGCCGCGCTCCTGTCCCTAGCCCTGGCCGCCCACAGGCGAGTCCGCCGAAGCGTGTCGATTTAGGGTCCCGCTCGCACCCGAAGTCGACACGCGCGCGGCTCCGGAGGGTCTTGGCGGGTTTCAGGGGGCGGTTCTGCGGCGCTGGGTGTGGGCTTCGGCGGAGAGGTCGGTGCTGCGTACGGTGCCGGCTCGGATGAAGACCTGGCCCGCTTTCACGTCGTCGCCGGAGAAGAGCGGGAGCTTCAACTCCAGCGGGAGCCAGGTGGGGATCAGGTCCGCGCTCAACTCGATCGGCAGTAGCGGGATGTCGAGGTAGGGGACCGTGATCAGGCCGCCCAGGTAGGTGGCGTAGATGTCCACGTCGTCGATGTCCAGGTCGACGGTCAGGCCCAGGCGGGAGCCGGAGTCCATCGTGGAGATGCTGTAGTTGTCGGCCTTCAGGTTGTCGGCGTGGAAGACGAGGGCCTTGATCCGGCCGCCGTCGGCGGTGGGCAGGTGGACGCTTCCGCGGAAGGTGAAGCCGGTGGCCAGCAGTTTGTCCGCACTCACCTCGGAGACGTTCTCGCCGTATCTGATCTCGACCAGGTCGCCGGGATTCTCCATCCGGGGAGGCGGGGTGACACCGGACGCGGACGGGCTCGCACTCGGGCTCGCACTCGGGCTCGCGCTGCTTGAAGGGGGCGCCGAGGCTGATCCGGACGCTGCGGGGCTTCCTGCGGGACTCTCCGGAGCAGGCGTCCCAGGACTGGGGGTCGGGGTGGGTGCCGGCGTGGCGGTGGCTGAAGCCGAGGCCGAGGCCGGCGGGCTGGTTACGCCGCTCGGGATGACGCCCGGGCTGGGACTGAGGCTGGGGTCGGCCGACGGGCAGGCGAGCCAGAGCCATTCCGGAATCCACCACGGCCGGGTCGCGCCCGGCACCGGCACACAGGTCGGCTGCGCCTCGGTCCGTACGGTGGCGGCCTGGGCCGGGTGGTTCTCGATCACGGTGGGCACGGCTGCGACGGCCAGGATTGGCAGGAGGATCGCCAGGAAGCCGGGGCGGTGCCGGTGAGGTTCGGGTTCCGGTTCTTCCGGAGATGCGGTCGCAGGCCGCAGCGCCGGCGCTGCGGCCTCCGGTTCGAGGCTCGGGTCGTCGGTCTTGGGTGTCTCCTCCGGGTGGGGGTGCCAGCCGAAGGCCATGGCGGAGCCGAGCAGGGCCAGCAGGGCACCTGCTCCCAGGCCGCCCAGGTTGGAGGTGACCACCGAGACCAGGGCGCAGATCGTGCTGACCACCGCCACGAATGCTCGCTGCGCCGGGGCGAACCAGAGGAACAGGCAGCTCACCACGAGGATGGCGCCGATCGCGGCGCCGGAGACGGCGGCCATGCCGACGCGGATCATGATGGGTAACGGGGCGAGCGGGACCAGCAGGATGATCGCGCCGCCGGCGCCCACCGCGGCGCCGCCCCAGAACGGGCGGGAGCGGCGCCAGTGCCGGAACGCGTGGCGGGCACGTGCGGCGGGCAGGCGTTCATCCGACCAGGTGCCGATTTCGCGGATGACCGCCCGCACCGCGCTTGCCAGAGCTCTCAGCACGAGGCCGGCCCGGTTAGAAGCACTCGTGGACGCCGGCGGTGACGCTCACTTCGAGATCACCGGAGAGCGTCAGGGTGCCGCCGTTCGCCGACCAGGCGGTGCTCTGCACGGCATCGGTGGAGAGCGAACCGGCCTGGAGGCCGAAGCGTCCCGCCGGTCCCTGGACGCCGGGCACCCGGTTCAGCGTGGAGGCGTCCCGGCCGGCTTCCACGTTCTTGACCACGCCACCGGCGCTGAGCAGGGCCTCGGCGTCGGCGACCACGTTCGTGCCGGTGATCGGTTCCTGCTTGCCGCCGAGAACCTTGAGCGACACGTTGCCGACGACCGGGATGTCCACCACGGCCGACGTGCAGACGTCGGTGAGGCTGGCCTCCTTCACGCCGGCCAGCATCACCGGGTGGTTGGCCCCGTCGACGCTCTGCACGGTGTCCAGATAAGCGGCCACGTCGGTTCCCTCGACGCTGGACGCGCTGACCTTGAAGGCTTGGCCGGACACCCCGAATGAGGCTGCCAGGGCACCCTCGGCGATGCCGACGGTGATGCCACCCAACGCGAACACCGACGGCACGAACAGCCATGCCGCCCGGCCCCAGTGGGTACGCCCTTCTGCGAGCATCGATCCTCCTAAATTGGCGAGATACGGGGATACTAGTGCTGTATCTCTGTATTGCAAGGCGGTAAAATCGCTATTGTCAATTGATGAAGCGGAAGGGGTCTGAACATGGGCGTGCGACGTGGTTCAGTGGCGTGGAGGTACTTCGGCGACGCGCGCAACATGCTGCTCGGGCCGCAGATCCTGGTGCTCCAGGTGGCGCATCCGGTCGTCGGCGCCGGGGTGCTGGAGCATTCGAACTATCGCGACGACCCGTGGCGGCGGCTCGTGCGCACCTTCTTCTCGCTCTCCACGATCGTGTACGGCGGTGAGCGCGGCGCCGCCTCCGAGTCGGCCCGGCTGCGCGAGCTGCACCGCGAGATCAAAGGGGTGGACGCGGCCGGCCGGCGGTACCACGCGCTGAACCCGGAGGCGTACCTCTGGGTGCACGCCACGCCGGTGCAGGGTGGTGTCGAGGCGCACCGGGTCTTCGGCAAGCCGCTCACGCCTGAGCAGATCGAGGAGTATTACGCGGACATGCGTGAGGTCGGCCTCGTGCTCGGCCTGCGCGAGCAGCACCTGCCGGTGGACTGGGCAGCGTTCCAGGACTATTACGCGCATGGGCTGGTGACGCGGCTCGAGGACAACCAGGCCGTCCGTGACGTGATCGAGAGCGTCCACCGGCTGAAGAAGCCGTTCCGCTGGATTCCGGGCCCGCTCTGGTGGCCGATCGCCGTTGTCGCCGGCCGGATCGCCGGCCTGGTCACCGTCGGCACGCTGCCCCCGCTGCTGCGCGAGCGGTTCGGCATGACCTGGACGCCGGGTCAGGAGCGCAGGCTGCGTCGCTTCACCCGCCTGGTGCGCGTACTGATGGCGCTGGTGATCCCGCCGCTGCGGATCGCCGGCGCGGTGGCCGCCGCGGCATGGACGGTCCGGGCCAGTGAGCTGGACAAAGGGCAGAAGCCGGGCGGGGCGGCTCTGCCGGCCGGCGCCGGCCAGTAGGATCGGGCGCCGATGAGCACATCGCCGGAGCCGTTGCTGAGCAGGGCGTTCCAGGAGGCCGCGCGCCGCGCCCGGACGCCGGAGAACCACGACGACCCGGGCAGCGGCGAAAGCCCAGGCCAGCCCGACGATCCGTACCGCGAGCGCATTCTGGTCGCCGCCGCTGAGCAATTCCGTACGCTCGGGATCCGCCGCTCCAGCATGGACGACGTGGCGCGACGGGCCGGTGTCTCCCGGATCACCGTGTACCGCCGGTTCGCCGCGAAGACCGCGCTCGTCGACGAGCTGCTGTTGCGGGAGCTGCGGGATTACGTCGCCGAGTTCCGGCGGGTCGTGGGGGAGCAGACCACCGGCGAGGGCCGCCTCGTCGAGGGTTTCGTGGCGTCGCTGCGAGCCGCCCGGGGCAACCGCCTGGTCTCCGGGCTGCTCGTGGCCGATCCGGAGACCGTCGTCCCGCTGATGACCACGGAGGGCGGCCCGGTCCTCGGGGCGGTACGCGATTTCGTGGCCGGCCAGCTGCGCCACGACCAGGACGACGGCCTGATCCCGGCCACCGTGGACACCGGCCTGGTCGCCGAGGTGGTGGCACGGCTCGCCCTGAGTTTCTTCGTCACCCCGGAAAGCCGTGTGGACGTGGATGACGATGATCAGTTGCGGTCGTTTGCGCGTACCGTATTGGGGCCTCTCGTCGCGCCGACCGGCGCGAGCGACACGCGCTAGAGCGACCACCGCTCTGTTTAACCGCGTGCCGCGAGAGGGTTGCGGCGGCGGGCGAGGCGTTTGCGCAGGTTGCCGAGGTAAAGGTCCTTGGCGGCGAAGCGGAGGCGGTCGGGTAGACGCGGATAGATCGCGGTGGTCGCGGTAAGGCCGCGGTTCAAGAGCTTATCGCGGCGCTCTGACCAGGGGAAACCGTAACCGGCGCGGATCGGTTCGGGGAGTAGGCCGACCGTGACGAAGCGGTTGAGCGGGACGGCCGGGCGCAGTGGAACGGGCAGGCCTTCCGGCCAGAGCAGGGTGTTCGCGATGCGGCGCGCGACGTCGCTGACCTGGAGCGTGGTGATGGTGTGCTCGAAGTAGCGCTCGAAGGTGGCTCGATCGGCGGGCCACATGCCCTCGGGGCAGCCGATCGAGGTGGCGAGAACGCTGTATTGCCGGTAGCACTCGTCCTGCTCGTTTTCGGTCAGCGGGCCGAGGACGCGTTGGTAGAGGACCATCGCGGTGTCGTAGAGCGTGGCGTTGACCCAGACCATCAGGTCCGGATCGTTCGCGGAATAGCCCGGCCCGGTGACCTTGGAGTGCATGGCGGAGACCGCGCGGCTGATCGCCTCGGCCTCCGCCCGCGTGCCGTAAAGGACCCCGTAGACGTAACTCATCGTGGTGCGCAGGCGGTCGAGGGGGCGCTCGGCGAAGGAGCTGTGATCGTTGACGCCCTGGGCGACGCCGGGGTGTGCGATCTGGAGGAGCGTGGCCCGGCCGCCGCCGGCGAGCAGCAGCAGACCCTCCCCGGCCACCCGGCGGATCACCGCGGTGTCTTGAAAAAGACCTTCGTCCATGCGACTGACCGTAAACGCTGATTAACTTCCCGGAAAGCTCTCAGCGGGGTTGTGCAGATGGTGCGCGAATTCCGGTTAACTTATCGGTCCATCAGCAGGACCGGCTTGATGGTGCGGCCGGCGATGGCGTCCTGGGCGGCGGTCTCGATGTCGGCGAACGGGTACTCGGTGACGATCTTCTCGAGGGGCAGCTTCATGTCGATCAGCTGGGGGATGAAGGTCGCCGGGTCGGCGTCGCCCTCGATCACGCCGCGGATCCGGATGCCGTTCGCCATCACGGTCATGATGTCGAACCCGGCGGATCCGCCCATGCCGACCAGCGCGAGGGTGCCCCGGCGGCGCAGCGAGCCGATCGCGTGCTCGATCGCGTCCGGGCGGCCGGTCGTGTCGATGGCGTGCTGAGCGCCGCCTTCGGTGAGTGCGCGCAGGGCCTTGACCAGGTCGGGTGTGGCCGGGTCGAGCGCTTCGGCCGCGCCCAGTTCCCTGGCGAGGTCGCGTCGCTCCGGGATCGGGTCGACGGCGAAGACGGTGGCGCCCTGGACGGCGGCGGCCATCACGGCGCTCAGGCCGACGCTGCCGGCGCCGAAGATCACGAGGGTGTCGCCGGGGCCGGCTTCGAGCACGTTGATGACGGTGCCGGCGCCGGTCTGCACACCGCAGCCGAGCGGGGCGGCGAGGGCCGGCGGGAAGTCCGCTGGGATCTTGACGGTGTTGCTCTCGTGGGTGAGGGCGTAGGTGGCGAAGCTGGATTGGCCGAAGAAGCCGCTATAGGTCTTTTTGACGGCATCGGAGCGGCCGCCTCGCGTGTTCAGGTCGCTGCGCTCGCAGTAGGGGCGGTTATTCGACGAGCATTCTGGACAATTTCCGCAACTTCGATAACTGAGGCAGACCGTGTCGCCGGGCGCCACCGAACTGATCCGCGCGCCGACCGCCTCGACCACGCCGGTTCCCTCGTGGCCGAAGATCATCGGCAGGCGTTGCTGAGGCCAGGCGCGGCGCATCGTGAGGTCGGTGTGGCAGATGCCGGCCGCGGTGATCCGGACCAGGATCTCGTCCGGGCGGGGCTCGTCGATCTCGACGTCGTGCAGGGTGAACGGCCCGCCGGGGGTTTCCACCAGAGCCGCTGTTGCCCTCACTCTCGCTCCAGCATGAAGTAGTAGTGCCGGCCGTCGTCGGCCATCACGCCCTTGCCGTTCATCACCCCGAGCACTGTCGCGTCGTCGACCCGCTTGAAGTGGTCGAGGATGGGCCGTCCGTCGTAGACCATCGTCGCGGTCGGCTCGCCACGGAACTCCACGGTCCAGAGGCTGGCGCCGCCCTTCGCGAAGTCGATGTTGGCGTACTTGTTGCCCTCGTCGTCCAGGCAAACCAGCGGGGTGACGTCGGTCAGCGAGGTGAACGTCTTGCCGTGCCAGCGGACCCGCGCCAGGTTGCCCTCGAAGGGGTGGCCGCTGACGAACTCGCTGCCTTTCCAGGCGCCGAGCATCTCCTCGGGCCGGACGGTTTCCAATGTGGTCCAGAGCTGGTCGAGCTCGTCCGGGGTGACTTTTCCGCCCTGGTTCTGGATCTCGTGAATGCGTGTTCGTGCGTCCATGGTTTCGCCCTCCTGTCGCCACTGGTTGTTGTCACTCTGCCAACAGGGTCGTGTTGCCAACAAGTAAACGACATGAGTCAATGGTCTTGGGAGCGCTCCCAATCGCTCTGCCCCCTTTCCCCCGAAGGTGGATCATGAAGAAAACCCTCGGGGCCGCCATCCTCGCGGCCCTCATCCCCCTGTTCTTCTTCGTGCAGCCCGCGTACGCCGCGACCGGCCTGCACATCAGCGGAACCGACATCGTCGAGGCGAACGGACAGAAGTTCGTGATGCGCGGCGTCAACCACATGCACACCTGGTACGCAGGGCAGACCCAGTCGTTCGCGGACATCAAGGCGGCCGGGGCCAACACGGTCCGAGTCGTGCTCAGCGGCGGCCGCTGGACGGCGAACACCGCCGCCGACGTGCAGAACGTGATCGACCTCTGCAAGGCGAACAAGATGATCTGCGTGCTGGAGAACCACGACACCACCGGGTACGGCGAGGACGCCGCCGCGTACACCCTGGATCAGGCCGTGAACTACTGGGTCGGGTTGAAGAGTGTGCTCACCGGCCAGGAGGACTACGTCGTCATCAACATCGGCAACGAGCCGATCGGCAACACGAACCCGGGACAGTGGACCGCCGCCACCGTCGCTGCGATCCAGAAGATGCGCAGCAACGGGTTCCAGCACCTGCTGATGGTTGACGGGCCCAACTGGGGTCAGGACTGGCAGTACACGATGCGGGACAACGCGCAGGCTGTACTTGACGCGGACAGTCAACACAACACAGTCCTGTCGATTCATATGTACGCCGTCTTCAACACGTCAACGTCGATCGTCAACTACCTGGATACGTTCAAGAACAACGGCTGGCCGCTGGTGATCGGCGAGTTCGGCTGGCGGTTCGACTCCAGCCAGGTGGACCACGAGACGCTGCTGTCCGAGGCCGTGGCCCGGGACCTGGGATATCTGGGCTGGTCGTGGGCGGGCAACACCGATCCGGTTCTGGACATGGCGGTCGGCTTCGATCCGGACAACCTGAGCACCTGGGGTGAGCGCATCTTCAACGGCGCGAACGGCATCAAGGCGACAGCGCGCGAGGCGTCGATCTTCGGCGGAGTGTCGCCGTCACCGTCGTCGTCCTCTTCGTCAGCGCCGCCGTCGCCGTCACCGTCGGTCAGCACCCCGCCGTCGCCGTCGCCCTCGGTCAGCACGCCGCCGTCGTCGGCCGGTTGTTCCGCCGCCTATGCGGTCACCGGGCAGTGGCAGGGCGGCTTCCAGGGTGAGGTCAAGGTGACCGCCGGAACCGCGGCGATCAACGGCTGGACCCTGACCTGGACGTTCGCCAACGGGCAGAAGATCAGCAACGCCTGGAGTGCTGACGTGACCAGCAGCGGGGCGGCCGTGACCGCGCGCAACGCGAGCTGGAACGGCAAGCTTGCGGCCGGCGGCACGACGTCGTTCGGCTTCCTCGGATCGTGGACCGGCACCAACGCGGTCCCGGCGGTGACCTGCACGGCGTCCTGAGCGGCTTTCGTAAACCACCGATCTTGGTGCATTCGTGGCAGGATACCGGCCAGTAACCAGGAAGGCCGGTGTCCTGCCATGCGAACCGCGTACCGAACCTGTCCGCTCTGTGAGGCCGCTTGCGGCCTGGAACTGACCGTGAGCGAGGATCGCGTGGTCGCCGCGCGCGGCGACCGTGACCACGTGTTCAGTCACGGCTTCGTCTGTCCGAAAGGCGCCACGTTCGGGCAGCTCACCGGCGATCCGGACCGGTTGCGGCAGCCGCTCGTGCGCCGCGACGGACGGCACGTCGAGGTGAGCTGGGACGAGGCGTTCGCCGCGGTCGAGGCCGGTCTGCGGCCGCTGCTGGAGCGGCACGGGCGCAACGCGCTCGCGATCTACCTCGGCAACCCGAACGCGCACACGATGGCCGGTGGCCTCTACGTCACGCCGATGATCAAAGCGGCCGGCACTCGCAACGTCTTCTCGGCCAGCACCGTCGACCAGATGCCCAAGCACGTCTCCAGCGGCTATCTGTTCGGCCACCCGCTGACCATCCCGGTGCCCGATATTGATCGCACCGACTTCCTGCTGATCCTCGGCGCCAACCCGTGGGAGTCGAACGGCAGCCTCGCCACCGCCGCCGATTTCCCCGGCCGGCTCAAGGCCATCCAGGCGCGCGGCGGTCGTTTCGTGGTGGTCGATCCGCGTAGGACTCGGACCGCCGAGCACGCCGACGAGCACCTGTTCATCCGGCCCGGCACCGACGCGTACCTGCTCTTCGGCATCGTCCACACGCTCTTCGACGAGGGGCTCGTGAATCTGCGCGATCTCGCCGGGCACGTGACCGGAATCGATCAGGTGCGTGCGCTCGCTGCCGGCTTCGGTCCGGACAAGGTCGCGGCCGCCTGCGGCGTGCCGGCCGAGCGGGTGCGAGATCTGGCACGGCAACTCGCGCTTTCCGACAAGGCAGCGGTGTACGGAAGAATCGGCACCTGCACCGTCGAATTCGGCACCCTGACGAGCTGGCTCGTCGACGTGATCAACGTGCTGACCGGCAACCTCGACCGTCCCGGCGGGGTGATGTTCCCGCTCGCAGCACACCTGCGGCCGTCCGCTGCCGGTCCTGGCAAAGGCTTCACGGTCGGCCGGTGGCACAGCCGGGTTCGCGGGTTTCCCGAGGTCAAGGGGGAGTTGCCGGTCGCCACGCTCGCCGACGAGATCGAGACGCCGGGCGAGGGACAGGTCCGCGCGTTCCTCACCGTCGCGGGGAACCCGGCGCTCTCGACGCCGAACAGCGGCCGGCTGGACCGGGCGCTGGGTGAGCTCGAGTTCATGGTCAGCGTCGACCCGTACCTCAACGAGACGACACGGCACGCCGACGTCGTGCTGCCGCCGCTCGAAGCCACCAGCAAGGGGCACTTCGACTTCTCGTTCCTCGGGTTCGCGGTGCGCAACTTCGCGGCGTACTCCCCGCCGGTCTTCCCGCCGGTCTCTCCGTCGGTCTCTCCGTCGTCGGGCATCGACGAGTGTGACATTCTGGCGCGGCTGATCATGGTCCTGACCGGTGCCTTCCCCGACGCTGACGCTGTCCATGAGCACCTGCTCACGCAGGCACTGGAACGCTCCGGCTTCGCGCAATCCCGAGATTTGGTACGCGGGGACGGCCCGGCCGAGCGGCTCCTTGATGTGGCGGTGCGCTCCGGTGCGTACGGTGATCAATTCGGTGAGCGTCCCGGCGGCCTCTCGCTGGAACGGCTGCTGGAGAACCCGCACGGCATCGACCTCGGTCCGCTGCAACCGCGCGTGCCGGAGATCCTGAAGACACCGAGCGGCACCATTGAGCTGTGCGTGCCGCAGCTGGCCGCCGAGGCCGATCGGCTGCTCGCCGCACCGGTCCCCGCCGAAGAGCAACTCGTCCTGATCGGGCGGCGGCATCTGCGGTCCAACAACAGCTGGATGCACAACGTGCCCGCGCTGGTGAAGGGGCGCGACCGGTGCACGCTGCAGGTCAACCCGGCGGACGCGGCGCGGCTGGCACTGACCGACGGCGACGAGGCGCAGGTGACGTCGCGGGCGGGGTCGCTGACAGCGCGCGTAGAGGTGACCGACCGGGTGATGCCGTCCGTGGTGAGCCTGCCGCACGGGTGGGGCCATTCCCTGCCGGGCGTACGCCTGTCAGTGGCAGCCGAGCACCCGGGGGTCAACTCCAACGTGCTCACCGACGAACTGGTGATCGACCCCCTGTCCGGCAACAGCGTCCTGAACGGCATCCCGGTAGACATCAAACCCCTCTGACCCGGCCGCAGCCGGCTTGCGCTTACGGTCGTTGATTGGCGCTCGGGGCGACCACAAGCACAAGCCAGTTTCGGCCGGCTTGTGCTTGTGGTCGTTGTTTAGCGCGTTGGGCGACCGTGAGCGCGAGCCGGATCGCGTGCCGGTTGTCGCGCGTGATTGTCGGCTGTACGGCACGGTTGCCGGCTGTCACGCACGGCGACCGTGGCGTACAGCTGGTTGTGGCTTAACGCCACGGCTGCCGGCTGTCACGCACGGCGGCCGTGGTGTTCAGCCGGTCAGGTGGCTACTCGGTCAGGTGCCTACTCGGAGGACTTCGCTCAGGTGCTGGCGGCGGCGTAGGGCGGACTCGGCCGGTGCCACTGCCAGCGCCACGACCAGGAACGACGTGGACACCACGATCAGTGCCGGCCAGGGCAGGTGCGCGGCCGGGTCGGCTGACTGGCCGGTCAGCAGGCGTAGTGCCAGCGGGCCCAGCGTTTGCCAGGCCAGCCCCAGTCCCAGCGCCGGACCCGCGAGAGCGGCCACCGCGGCGAGCGGCAACAATTCCGCTGTCGCGACCCGGCGGGCGTCGCGGGGGCGCAGGCCGATGGTGCGTAGCCGGGTGAGTGTCTGCCAGCGGTCCGGTGCGGTGGCCGCCGCGCTGAGCGTGAACCCGAGCAGCCCCAGCGCGAGCATCACCACGGCCGAAGCCCACGCCAGCCGGAGCAGGCCGCTGACCAGGGGAGCGTCGTGCCGTTCCCGCAGGATCTCGGTGCGGATCACGGCGTCACCGGCTACCCCGCTGGTGGTGATCGCCTGCGCGGCGCCGGGGCCGGTGGCCCAGATCGTGTCCGGTTCGGCGGTCATTCCGGCGGTGGCGAGGGCGTTCGCGTCGACCAGGACTACGTCGGGAGCGCCACCGATCGCGGGTGCTGTTCCGATGGCGGTGAGCGCCACGGCGGGCGCGTCGTCGCGGAGCAGTTGAAGCTTCATCCCGACCCGCATGCCGCCGTCAGCCGACAGAACCAGCGCCGGCACAGAAGACCCCTCATCCGACATTTCCGATTTGTCCGGGAAGAGGGTCGGCAAAGCGGATGCCGAAGCAGTTGCCGGCGCGGACGCTGAAGCGGATGGCGAAGCGGAAGACTCCAGCCCTGCCAGGGCCCCGCCGTCAGGCAGCGGTGTGTCCTCCAGCAACTCCCGGAACGCCCTCGCATCCACGATCACCAGGCGCGGCGACACCGTCACCTCCTCCGCGACGATGCGCGCGCCATCAATCACCTGACCAGCCACAACATGCGAGACACCACGCTGCCCCGCGATCCGCCGTACCAACTCCGGCGAAGCCAACGAATCCGGCGCCAGGTCCAGCCGCGCCTCCGCCCCGACCGTCCGCCACGCGCCGTCGCGCAGCCCCGCCTCCACGGTTCCGGCGACGGTAAAAGCGAACACCGGCAACCCCGCCGCGACCACCATCGTGACCAGCGGCAACACCCGTCCGGCAGTCTCCGCGACCCGGGACGCCCCGAAAACCGCGAGCGGCCGCGTCGACCGCACCGCCCACCGCAGCGCGAATCCGGCTCCCACCGGCGCCAGCCGCAACACGATCAGCGCACCGGCGAGAACACCGAGCGTTGGCGCGGCCGCAGGCAACCAAACAGCGGCTCCCGGCTGTACCCCACGCTGGTGCAGTGCCGCGAACGCCGCCGCGACCACAGCGAATACGGCGAGCTCTCCCGCGACCCGGCGCATCTGGGCGGTCCGTGCGACCCGCCGCCGGGCGCTGCGGTTGGCGGGCGCGCGCCGGTCGCGGGTCGCGCGCGCGGCGGCGATCACCGCGAGCACGGGCGCGGCCATGACGGCCGCGAGCACCACCGGCACCACCGCGACCAGGGCCGCAACCCCGAAAGAAGGCTGCGGGCCGTTGCCGCTCACGCTCTGCGAGACGAGGGTACGCGCAAAAGCGAGCCCGATCCCGGCAGCGAACAGTGCGACAGTGGCCGACTCGATGACCAGCTCGATCGCCAGGACGGGCAGTCCGGTGCCGCGCTGCCGGGCCACGGCCAGCGCCGGGGTGCGCCGGTGCACGACCAGCCCGGCGGCCAGCAGCAGGACCAGTACGGCGACCGTGAGCACCGCGATGAGCAGCACGGACGCCTGCGCAGAGGCGGCGTTCACCTGTTCGCGGACGTCGCGCAGCACCGCGTCGAGCTGGGTGTTCCAGGTCGAGGCGGTGTCGAACGAGCTGGACGACGCGGACGTGGCCTTGAGCGTCACCGCGGTCGCGGCGATCCGGTCGGCGGATTCCCAGGTCAGCACGTCGGGGTCAGGGCTGAACCAGACCGTGCGTTTGGTGTCGTCGGGTCCGAACGCGAGCCGCGCGTCGGGCAGCGACGCGGCGGAGAGCAGGCCGCCGAACCGGGTGCTGCCGAGGCCGTCCGCCCCGGTCACCGGTTCGAGCAGCCAGGGCGCGAGCCGCCACGCCGGGTCGGCCGGGTCGGCGGGCCGGAACACGCCGCTGACCACGACGTCCTTCGGGTTGCCCTTCTCGTCGGCGACCGGGATGTGGTCGCCGGGCTCGGCGTCGAACGCGGCGGCCGCCGTCTCGGACAGGCCGATCGACACGGTCCAGGGCGGCCCGGACGGCGCCACCTCGGGGAACCCTTCCTCGGTCGGTCCGGGTTCACCGCCGGTGAGCCAGGTGACGGCCGGTCCGCCGTCGCGGGACAGGTACCCGAGCCGCAGCGTCCGCAGCACGCTCCCGTCGGTGACCTTGAGGGTAGGCGTGATGACCCCGGCGACCGGCGGGAGCAGCGCTGCGCGCAGGCCTCCGCCGAGCTCGTTGAGGGCGCGTTCCCGCAGCGCGGTGACGTCCTCGGCGAGCCGCGGCATCCGGATCCGGCCGGTCTCGCCGTCGTCCGGCTCCCAGCGCGCGGTCACGGTCACGTCGGCGTTGCTGCCGGCCCGGCGTACCGCGTCCCGGACGGCCTCGTCAGCGGTCGACCGCAGCAGCGACGGCACCGCCCCGG
Organism: Actinoplanes lutulentus; assembly: GCF_003259845.1. GTDB lineage: Bacteria > Actinomycetota > Actinomycetes > Mycobacteriales > Micromonosporaceae > Actinoplanes > Actinoplanes lutulentus. Next base: position 354,060 of record NZ_QLMJ01000001.1, on the reverse strand, counting down.
CCAGCGCGGACACCACGGCGACCACGACGGCGGTGAGCACCAGCGGCCCGGCGTCGGCCCGCGCCCGGCCCCGGATGCTGGGCCAGTGCAGGACCGGCCAGTGCAGGACCGGCCAGTGCAGGACCGGCCGGCGCAGGCTCGGCCAACGCGGACTGGGGAGCTTCATGAGGCGACTCGCAGGTGGGCGGCGTCGGCGCGGCGGGACTGCACCAGCACGACGGAGGTGACCGCGATGAGTGCGGCGGCGAGCAGGGCGGTCAGCAGGCCGGCTTGCGCCGGCCAGGGCCACATCGGAACCACATCGGGTACGGGGGCGGCGCCGGTTTCCGAGCGTACAAGCAGGGGCGCGACGATCCAGGTGGACAGCGCTCCGACGGCCGCGCCGGCCGCCCAGAGCGGGAGCAGGACGACCATGTGCTGGCCGAGCAGCGTGCTGCGGATCTCGCGGCGGGTCATGCCGAGGCCGCGCAGCCGGGCCACTTCGAGGGCACGGGCCTGCAGGTCGCAGGTGACGTGCAGGAGCACGCCGGCGAGCAGCAGCAGGGCGGCCGCCGGTACGAGCAGCCGCAGCACGGCCGGGAGCCCGGCGGGCACCGGTCCGGCGGTGAGCCGGTCGGTCTCGCCGGCGCGGGTGACGGCCGTGCCCAGGTGCAGGCCGGTGAGCTCGGTGTGGACCGGATCGCCGACCCACCAGGCGTCCACCGGGGATCCGAGGTCGCCGCGGACGGCCAGGGCACGGGAGAGGGTGTCCAGGTCGGCGAGCAGGGCGGCGCCGCCGGGTGCGGAGGGTACCGCCGGCACCAGGTCGGCGACCGTGATCGGCACGGCGGTCAGTCCGATGGTCAGATCCAGCCGGCCACCCACCCGTACCCCAAGGTCGTGGGCGAAGCCGGCGGAGACCGCGACCGGAACCGGTCCGGGGTCTTCGAACGCGGTCGCGACCAGGGTGCGGGCCGCTTCCGGCGGGCCGCCGAGCTGAACGGTCCCGGTCATCCGCAGCCCACTTCGGCCGGTCGTGACGGCCGGATCGGTGAGCTGCTCGGCGGACGGCGCTGCCGAGGTCGCGGTCCATTTCGCCGAGGCAGGAGTGGTGCCGGGGATGGTCAGGGTGATGACGATGTCGCTGGTTGCCGTCGCGTCCCAGGAGATGGCGTCGCCGGTCACCGGGACGGCGACCGCGATCACGCGTACCCCAGAAGGCGGAACGCACGCGCCCAGCCGGTGTGGCCGCGCGTCGAGGGTGACCGGCGCGGTTGCGCAAGTGGTTCGCAGGCCGGTCGCGTCCTCGAGGAGGAGCTCCGGGGTCACCGACAGGTGAGCGCCGGAGCTCGCGGTGCCGGTGAGAGTGGGCGTACCGGTGAGAGGGAGGCCCTCGGCCCCGGCCGGCGCGGCGAGTTTCGCGCCCACCTGTGCCCAGGTGCGGCCGTTGTCAAGACGGCCGCGCAGCAGTGCGCCGGCCCGGTCGGTGTCGACCGCGACCAGGCGGGGAGCGGCGCCGGCACCGCCCAGCCATTGACCGACGGCTACGCCTCGGTCGACGGCGGGGCTGACCGTTCCACCGGTCGCGGCCGCCACGGCAGCGCCCTGACCCGCTGTTGGTGGCTGGGTGAGCGCGAGGGTGAGGTCGGTGCCGACGGCGAGGGCGGCCTGATCGCGCTGCGAGCGTTCCCAGGTGGCGTCAAGGGCGATGCCGAACGTCGCGGACGCGCAGGCCAGGGTGACCAGCAGCCCGGCCGCGGTGGCCTGCGGACGGCGGGCGGCCTCGAAGGCGGCGAGGGGCAGCGGGAGGCTGTTCGCGCGGCGGGCGAGGCGGTCGGCGAGCGCGAGCGCGGGTGGCGCGAGACGCAGTGCCAGGGCCGCGCCGGCGATGAGCAGCAGTGCCGGCGCCAGGACCCGGACCACGTCGGGGCCGCCGGCATCGCCGGTGGGCTGGGCGCGCAGCTGCCACCAGCCGCCGGCCGCCAGCGCGACCAGCAGGATGTCGGCGCCGGAGCGGGCCAGCAGGTCGCGGCGGGTCCGTTCGTCAGTGGCCGGGGCGGCCCGCAGACCGGAAACGATCAGCATGACGGCGAGTGCGGCGGCGCCCGCGGCGATGGTGAGCACCTGGGCAGCGGTGATCGTCGGCGCGGATGCGAGGCCGGCGCCACCCAGCGGTGGCAGGTGGGTGAGCGCGGTGTGCAGCAGCGAGGACGCCGGGATCGCCAGCGCGGTGGCGAGCAGCGCGAGCGCGGCGGCCTCGATGGCGGCCACCCCGGCGAGCTGGCCGCGGCCCGCGCCGAACGACGAGAGCAGCGCGGACTCGGCGGCGCGCAGATCGGTGGTGAGGCGGCCGGCCAGGGACAGCGCGGTGGCGGTGAGTACCGCGCCGAGGACCGCCACGGCGAGGACCGCCGCGTTGGTGACCTGCTGCTGGTGCCGCGACGACTGGAGCACCGAGGGCAGCTGGGAGGCGACCCGCTCGATGCGTACCCGCTCGCCGAGGACGCGGGCCAGGCGGCGATCGGCGGTGCGCACGTTCGCCGTGACGGCGTCCAGGTCCGCCAGCCGGGGCGCGGACAGGTCCGGCACCGCGGTGATCTCCAGCCGGTCGAGGGTGGAGCCGGTGGCGAGCAGGTCGTCCCAGCCGACCAGGAACGGGCCGTACGCGCGGGAGTCGCGCAGGGAACTCGTGTCCCGGTACGCCGGGTCGAATCCGGCGCCGGCCAGCGGATCACGGTCCCAGCCGGTGCCGACCAGTGGGCGTACCACCCCGACGATGGTCACGGTCAGCGCCGGTGCGGGGTCGCGGGACAGTTCGGGGCCGAGGCGTACGCGACTGCCGGTGGTGACGCCGAGCTGGCGCGCCGTGGTCTCCAGGACGACGCCCTCGCCCGGGGCGGAGGGCCAGCGCCCGGTGGCGAGCTCGGCGCTGGCGGGCAGGTCCTGGACGGCGGAGAGATATCCGGCGGAGTCCTTCGACAGCGCGCGCAGCACGCTGGAGGCACGCCCGTCGGTGCGGACCTCGAACGGCGCGAGCGAGCTGGTCAGCAGGTCCCGGGTGTCCGCCGCGACCCCGGCGGCGTCCGCGCCCAGAACCGTCACGTTGTACGCGGTGACCTGGGCGTCCTCGGCCGTCGACCGGGACGCCGCCACCTCCAGGGCGCGGTCCGCGGTACGCGTCACGAGCAGCGCACAGGTGCCGAGCAGGGTGGCGCCGAGCGACACGATGGCGACCAGGACGGCGAGGAGCTGCCACTGCGCCCGCGCCCGCCCGAGGAGCAGCCCGGTCACTCCGTGATCCGGCCGTCGTTGATCCGGATCACGCGGTCGGCAAGCGCCATCATGATCGGGTCATGGGTGGAGATCAGCGCGGTGACGCCCTCGGACTCGACCACCCCGCGCAGCAGCGCCATCACCGATCGGCCGGTGTCGGCGTCGAGCTGGCCGGTCGGCTCGTCGGCGATGAGCAGCCGCGGCGAGGCGGCCAGGGCCCGGGCGATCGCGACCCGCTGCTGCTGGCCGCCGGAGAGCTCGCCCGGCCGCTGCCCGGCGTGGTCACCGAGCCCGACCAGGTCGAGCAGCAGGGCCACCCGGCGTTCGCGCTCGGCCGCCGGGGTGCGTGCCAGCCGCAGCGGCGCGCCCACGTTCTCAGCGGCGGACAGGACCGGGATCAGGCCGAACGTCTGGAAGACGTACGAGACCTTCTCCCGGCGCAGCAGCGACAGGCCGTCCTCGTCGAGGGCGGTCACCTCGACGCCGTCGACGTGCACGGTGCCGGTGTCCGGGCGGTCCAGGCCGCCGATCACGTTGAGCAGGGTGGTCTTGCCGGATCCGGAGCGCCCGACCAGGGCGACCATGGTGCCCGCTTCGACGTCGAAGCTCACGTCCTGGAGGGCGTGCACCGCGGTTTCTTTCTCGCCGAAGGTGCGCGTGATCTTTCGGACTGTCAGGAGGGTCATTTTTGATCTTCCGCGGGGTGGACCGTGATGTGACCTGTCTCCAGGGCGAGGCGCACCCGGCGGGTCATCGCCAGGGCCTCGCGGTACTCGCGGGGGATCTGCACGCGGCCGGCGCGGTCCATCACGGCGTACTCCTCGGCGATCACGTGGGTGTCGCCGTTCTCGGCGGTGGCGGTGCGGCGCAGCACCTCGCTGCTGGTCCGGCCGTCGCGGATCGCCACCGTGCGCTCCACCTGGCCGCTCACCGACGGATCGTGGGTGACCACCACGACGGTGACACCGAACTCCCGGTTGACGTGCCGCAACGCCTCGAAAACCTCGGCCGAGGTGGTGGTGTCGAGCTCGCCGGTCGGCTCGTCGGCGAGCAGCACCCGCGGCCGGTTGGCGAGCGCCACCGCGATCGCGACCCGCTGCTGCTGGCCGCCGGACATCTGCGAGGGCCGCCGGTCGGCGCAGTCGGCGATGCCGAGCGTCTCGAGAAGCTCACCGGCGCGTTCGCGCCGGTCTCGCTTCGGCATCCGGGCGGCGGCCATCGGCAGGTCGATCACCTGCTTGGCCGAAAGGTACGGAACCAGGTTGCTCGCCGTCTGCTGCCGGACGAACCCGACCGTCTGCCTGCGGTACCGCACCCGGTCGGCGCGGGACATCGCCAGCAGGTCCCACTGGTCGACGTGTGCGCGGCCGGCGGTGGGCGCGTCGATACCGGCCAGGATGGAGAGCAGAGTGGACTTGCCGGAGCCGGACGCGCCGACCACGGCGATCATCTCGCCGGCGTCGACGGACAGGTCGAGACCTTGCAGAGCCTGTACCTCGATCGAGCCGGTCTGGTAGATCCGGACCAGGCTCTCGCAGAGGATCAACGACATATTTCCCCCGTACAGATCTTGAGCCTGCCTTTCCTACTCCTGTTGGCGGTGCCTTGCAAACACGGCGGGTCCTGCAGGCACAGCGGGTCTTGCAAACACGGCTGGTCTTGTAAACATGTCCGGTCGCCCGGCTCGTCTTTCATGGTGAGGGGGGAATTCATGCGGAGCGGCTTCGAGGAGTACGTGAGAGCGCGTGGCGACGCCTTGCGCCGATTCGCCTACCTGCTGTGCGGCGACCGGCATCTCGGCGAGGATCTCGTGCAGGAAGTGCTGGTCAAGGCCTATCGGCGATGGCATCGTATCGAGGCCGACCAGCCCGACAGCTATCTGCGGACCGCTCTGGTCCGCTCGCACGTGAGCTGGTTGCGCCGCCGATCCAGCGGGGAGCGGCCCGGCGCGGTCGCGGAGGACCGGCCGATCGCCGGCGACATGGCCGACGAGCAGGCGACCCGGGCCGATCTGTGGACCCGGCTCGCTCTGCTGAGCCGGGCGCAGCGGGCCGTCCTGGTGCTGCGTTACTACGAGGACCTCGACGACAAACAGATCGCTGAGGTGCTGCGCTGCTCGCCGTCGACCGTCCGGGTGCACGCCGCGCGTGGCCTGTCGCGACTGCGGGCCGAGCTGGTCCCGTCCGTTTCCGGGGAAGGAGCTTCGTCGTGAGTCTGGAAGACGATCTGCGCATCGCCCTGCACGAGCACGCCGCCGAGCCGGCGCCTCATCGTGATCTCTGGGAGGGCGTCACCTCCGGGGTCCGCCGTGACCGGCGCCGCCGTGCGGTGCTGGCCACCGGCGCGGCCGTCGTGGCGATCACGGCGGTGGCCACGGTGCCGGCGATCCTCGCCGCCCGCGATGACCGGTCCGCGCCGATCATGCCGGCGACACCGGCGCCGTCCGCGTCGTCGGTTCCGGCCATCGACTGGGTGTGGCCGATCCCGGCCGGGCAGCTCTTCCCGCGCGAGCCCGGCTGGGTGCCCGGCGGGCTGGGCGAGCCGACCGCGATGGTGATGGGTGCGAACAGGGTGCTGCACTACGAGCAGGACGAGTCGATCCTGGAGGCCGAGGTCGGGCCGATCGAGCCGTCCTGGGAGTCCGAGGGCGAGGAGGACCACACCGCCGACGTGGGCGGGCGGCCGGCGACCGTGCGGACAGCGTCGCTCTACGACGGTTCGAAACCGGGCGAGCAGTTCGTCGGCGTCCGGTGGCGTGCCGGCGCTGGTGAATGGATGCAGGTGCTGAGCTGGGGCGACCGCGACGAGGACGAGATCCTGCGGTTCGCCCGCGAGCTGAAACAGGGCAGTGGGCCGGGCGTGCCGGACGATCTCGCGTTCGCGCTGGTGCCGTCCGGGTTCAGCGTGCAGCACCAGAGCGAGGGCAGTCTCTGCGTGGCGGCGCCCGAGGTGATCGCGTCGGAGCGTCAGCCGGCCGGCCTCTGCGTCTACGTGGTCGACGAGGCCTACCAGCCGGTCGCCGAGGCCGGCCCGGAGCACGTGACGATCGGCGGGCGGCCGGCCACCTATTACGAAGACCCGCCACGGATCGACGTGGACCTGGGCGGCGGCAAGACGCTGAACATCACCTGGGACGCGGAGGCGATCCCGCTGACCCGTGCGGAGGCGATCCGTTTCGCCGAGGGGGTGACGGTGCGATGATTTCTGGACTTGCGGGTCCATTTTTGCCGGATCACAGTGGGCCCATGAATCAGTATTACCTGCTCGGACGGTCGGGGCTGCGGGTCAGCCGGCTGGCTCTGGGAACCATGAACTTCGGCGTGGACGGGTTCCACGCGGCCTACGGCAAGAGCGAGGAGGAGGCCGAACCGATCTTCCGGACGTACGTGGAGAACGGCGGGAACTTCGTCGACACGGCCGACTTCTACACGGCGGGGGAGAGCGAGCGGATCCTCGGCCGGCTGATCGCCCGGTCGGGTCTGCGGGACCGGCTCGTGCTGACCAGCAAGTTCACCAACACGGTCGACCCGGCCGACCCGAACGCTGGCGGGAACGGCCGCAAACACATGATCCGGGCCCTCGACGATTCACTGCGGCGGCTCGGCACCGATTACCTCGACCTGTTCCTGCTGCACACCTGGGACCGGATCACCCCGGTGGAGGAGGTCGTGCGGACCTTCGACGACCTGGTCCGGGCCGGCAAGATCCGTTACGCCGGGCTCTCCGACGTCCCGGCCTGGTACGCGTCCCGCGCCCAGACCTACGCCGAGGCGCACGGGCTCAGCCCGATGGTGACCGTGCAGTTGCCGTACTCGCTGGTCAACCGGGTGATCGAGCCCGAGTTCGTGCCGATGGCCCAATCGCTCGGCATGGGCCTGACCGCGTGGAGCCCGATCGGCGGCGGCCTGCTCAGCGGCAAATACCAGGCGAAAGCCGGGAACCAGGCGACGGCCGGGAACCACGCGAATGGCGGGAATCCCGCGAGCGGTGGGACCGGGCGGCTCAGCGGTGCCGATGGCAGCGGGCCCGCGATCAGCGAGCACGACCGTGCGGTGATCGGCGCGCTGGAGAAGGTGGCCGCCGACCTGGGCCGGCCGATGGCCCAGGTGGCGATCAACTGGGTGGTCAACCAGCCGGGAGTGGCCTCGGCCGTGATCGGCGCGAGCAGCGCCGAGCAGCTGCGCGGCAACATGGCCGCCCTCGACTTCGAGCTGCCGGCCGACGCGCTCCGGGCTCTCGACGAGGCGAGCGCGCGGCCCCTGGCCCCGCCGTACTCGATGTTCACGCCGGAGTACCAGGCGTGGATCGTCAGCCCGGGCCTGGCGATCGGCGACAAACCGGCCGGGTACGCCCCACCCGTGCTGAACAGGGCCCGGGGGTAGACGCCACGGGACTGCACCCGTGCTGAACAGGCCCGGGGGTAGACGCCAGGGGACTGCACCCGTGCTGAACGGGGCCCGGGGGTGGACCAGGGACTTGCCCTGGGGCGATGCCCGTGCCCTTCGAGCGATCGTGTTCATGCGGATGCCGGTCGGCATCCGGCACAGGCGGAGGTTGAGAACAATGGTTGATTACCAGGTCGAGATCGTGGTCCTGCCGGTCTCGGACGTCGATCGGGCCAAGGAGTTCTACGGGCGGCTGGGCTTCCGGGAGGACGTCGACTACGCGGGGCCGGCAGGCTTCCGGGTCGTGCACTTCACCCCGCCCGGCTCGTCCGCCTCGATCATCGTCGGGTCCGGGGTCACCGACGCGGCCCCCGGCTCGTCGAAAGGTGTGCACCTGGTCGTCGACGACATCGTGGCCGCCCACGACGATCTGGTCGCCAAGGGTGTCGACGTGAGCGAGGTCTTCCACGACGCCGGTGGGGTGTTCCACCACGCCGGCACGGATGCCCGTGTCGCCGGGCCGCACCCGGACCGGCAGACGTACGGCTCGTTCCTGTCGTTCACCGACCCGGACGGCAACCAGTTCTTCCTGCAGGAGGTGACGAAGCGGCTGCCCGGGCGGGTCAGCCAGGTCGTTTACGGCTCGGTGGGCGAGGTCGAGCAGGCGCTGCGGGACGCGGCGATCGCGCACGGCAAGCACGAGGCCGAGGTGCTGGGCGGCAAGCACGACGAGGACTGGCCGGCCTGGTACGCGGCGTACATGGCCGAGGCCGCGGGCCTGGCTGCTTGATCCGGCTCGACGAGCGAGACGATAGGACCATGCGAACTTTTGATGTGGTGGTTGTCGGTGCCGGCCCCGGTGGCGAGGTCGCGGCCGGATACCTCGCTCAGGCCGGGCTCAGCGTCGCGGTGGTCGAGGGTGACAAGGTCGGCGGCGAGTGCTCCTTCTACGCCTGCATTCCGTCCAAGGCGCTGCTCCGCCCGGGTGAGCTCGTCGCGCAGGCCGGTCGTACCGCCGGGGTGACCGGCGCGACGCTCGACGTCCCGGCCGTGCTCGCCTACCGGGACAAGCTGATCGGCAACCTGGACGACGCCGGCCAGGTGCCGTGGCTGGTCGATCGCGGCATCGAGGTGATCCGGGGCTGGGGCAGGCTGGTGGGCGAGCGCCGGCTCGTCGTGGAGAAGGACGGCGACGAAGAGGTCATCGAGGTGCGGAAAGCGGTGATCCTCGCCGGCGGCACCCGGGCCACGCTGCCGCCGATCGCCGGGCTTGCCGAGGCGAACCCGTGGACGAACCGGGAGGCGACGACCGCTCAGGAGATCCCGGAGTCGCTGGTCATCATCGGCGCGGGCGTGGTCGGTACCGAGATGGCCCAGGCCTACACGTCGCTGGGCGCGCACGTCACGCTGATCGGCAACGTGCTTCCCCGGGAGGAGGGCTTTGCTGGCGAGCAGGTCAGCGCGGTGCTGCGGGACCAGGGCGCGGACATTCGGACGGGCGTGCGGGCCGTGTCGGTTACGCGTACCGACAAGGAAGTGACCGTGACGCTCAGCGACGGCGCGGCAGTGAGCGCGAGGGAGGTCCTGGTCGCGGCCGGGCGCAGCCCGCAGAGCGCCGGGTTGGGGCTGGAGAGCGTCGGGATCGCCGGGAGTGGATATGTGGCGGTCGACGAGCGGATGCGGGTGCCGGGCAGCGAGTGGCTGTACGCGATCGGCGACCTGAACGGGAAAGCGCTGTTCACGCACATGGCGAAGTATCAGGCCGGCATCGCGGCCGCGGAGATCCTCGGCCGGAGCATCGTGACCGAGCACCTCGCCGACGGGCCCGGATCGCCGCGGGTGATCTTCACGGAGCCGCAGGTGGCGGCGGTCGGTTACACGGTGGCGGGCGCTGCCAAGGCTGGGCTGAACGTCCGGGTGGTCGACGTGGACACCGACGGTAACGCTGGCGGGGCGTTCACCGGGGGCATCGGCGGGACCGCGCGGTTCCTGATCGACCAGGACCGGGACGTGCTGGTCGGCGTCACGATCACCGGTGCGGAGGTCGCCGACTTCCTGCAGGCCGCCACCATCGCGATCGTCGGCGAGGTGCCGGTGCGGCGGCTGCGGCACGCGGTGCCGGCGTTCCCGACCCGCAGTGAGCTCTGGCTGAAGTTCCACGACGCGCTGGGAGTCTGATGCCGGCTCGCGCGCTGACGGCAAAGGGGGAGCAGACCCGCTCGCGGATCGTGGCCGGCGCGGCCGCCGAGATCCGCGAGCGGGGCGTGGACGAGGTACGCCTCGAAGACGTGATGACACGGACCGCCACCAGCAAGAGCCAGCTGTTCCACTACTTCCCGGACGGCAAGGAGGAGCTGCTGATCGCGGTGGCGCGGTTCGAGGCGGACAACGTGATCGACGACCAGCAGCCGATGCTCGGCGAACTCGACTCGTGGGAGTCCTGGGAGCGGTGGCGGGTGCGGTTGATCGAGCGGTACCGGCTGCAGGGCACGCACTGTCCGCTGAGTGTGCTGCTGGGCTCGGGCAGGCGTACCCCCGCCTCGCAGGCCGTGGTGGACGGCCTGATGGAACGCTGGCAGGCCGCCATCGCCGCGGGCATCCGCAGGATGCAGGCCAAGGGTGAGATCGCGGCGGCGATGGAGGCGGACCGGGCCGCCGCGGGGCTGCTCGCAGGGATCCAGGGAGGTGTGTTGCTGCTGCTCGGGACGGGTCGCACCGATCATCTGGAGGCGGTATTGGACATGACGATCGGTGCGCTGCGGCGTTAGGGTGGTTGACGTGGAAGGTGACCTCGACATCTCCGGGTTAATGACCCGACGCGGCCGCCCCTGTTGAGGGTGCGCGGCCCTGTTTGTCGTACCCATCACCGGTTTTGACCTTTGGGGTTCTTCCATGTCCGACGCATTCGTCGTGTGTTCCACCCTGTCCTTCTCCTGGCCGGACGACACTCCGGTCTTCCAGGATCTGTCCTTCTCGGTGCCCGGCGGGCGCACCGGCCTGGTGGCCGCCAACGGCGCCGGCAAGTCCACGCTGCTCAAACTCATCACCGGTGACCTGCGTCCGGCGTCCGGCAGCGTCTCGGTGCGCGGCGTGCTCGGATATCTGCCGCAGCACCTGCCGTTCGTCTCCGATCAGAGTGTTGCGCAGGTCCTCGGCGTCGACCGGATCCTCGCGGCGCTGCACGCCATCGAGGGCGGCGACGCCGCCGAGGAGCATTTCGCCACGGTCGGCAACGACTGGGACGTCGAGGAGCGCAGCCGGGCCGAACTCGACCGCCTCGGTCTCGGCGACGTCGGCCTCGACCGGACGCTCGGCACGCTCAGCGGCGGCCAGGTCGTCTCCCTCGGGCTCGCCGCCCAGCTGCTGAAACGCCCCGACGTGCTGCTTCTCGACGAGCCGACAAACAATCTCGACCGCCCGGCGCGCGACCGGCTCGTCGCGGTGCTGCGGTCCTGGGGCGGCTGCCTGCTGCTGGTCAGCCACGACCGGGAGCTGCTCGACGAGGTGGACCGGATCGCGGCGCTCGACGCCGGGGAGATCCGCTGGTACGGCGGCACCTACAGCGAATACGAGGAGGCCCTGCGCGGTGAGCGGGAGGTCGCCGAGCGGGAGGTTCGCAACGCTTCGCAGGATCTGAAACGGCAGAAGCGGGAGCTGCAGCAGGCGCGGGAGCGGAGTGCCCGGCGGGCGTCGACCGCGTCGCGGAATCTCGCTGACGCCGGGCTGGCCCGGATCGTTGCCGGTGGGCTCAAGCGTGATGCTCAGGTGTCGGCGGCGAAGGCGAACGACGTGCACACGTCGCGGGTGGCTGACGCGCAGGCGCGGCTCGACGCGGCGGGGTGGGCCGCTCGGCAGGACGACCGGATCGTCGTGGAGCTGCCGGGGACGCATGTGCCGGCGGGCCGGACGGTGTTCTCCGGTGCGGGGCTGCGCGCATCCTTTGATTCGTCGCTTTTCGCCACCGGCGGTCTTGATCTTCATATCCGCGGGCCGGAGCGGATCGCGCTGACCGGGCCGAACGGTGCCGGGAAATCGACGCTCCTGCGATTGATCAGCGGATCCGAGCGGACCGCCTACCTCTCCCAGCGTCTCGACCTGCTCGACGAGGATCGCAGCGTCGCGGAGAACCTGGCGGCGTTCGCGCCGAACCTGCCCGACGCGGAGCGGATGAACCTGCTCGCCCGGTTCCTCTTCCGGGGCGGCCGCGCGCACCTGCCGGTGCGCGCTCTCTCCGGCGGCGAGCGCTTGCGGGCCACTCTCGCCTGCGTTTTGTACGCCGAACCAGCCCCGCAGTTGCTCCTGCTCGACGAGCCGACAAACAACCTCGACCTGGCAAGTGCCGGGCAGTTGGAGGCGGCGCTGATCGCGTACCAAGGGGCGTTCGTGGTGGTCAGCCACGATGAGCGGTTCCTGCGGGAGATCGGGGTGGACCGGTGGCTCCGGCTGGAGGACGGATCTCTGAGCGAGGTGCGGCCCGTGTAATCTCCGACCACGTGCACGCGGATAACGAGCTGCGGGGGCGCCGCCGCGAACAGGAGACACTCGACCGGTTGCTGCGCGACGTCCGCGCCGGGCACAGCCGGGTGCTGGTGCTCCGTGGCGAGGCCGGCGCCGGCAAGAGTGCGCTGCTGGATTACCTGGCCGGGCAGGCACCGGCCGGCCGGGTGGTCCGGGTCGCCGGTGTCGAACCGGAGACGGACCTGGCGTACTCGGCGTTGCAGCAGCTCTGCGCGCCGCTTCTGGAGCACCTCGACGGATTGCCTGCGCCACAGCGGGAGGCGTTGGCGACGGCGTTCGGGTTGAGCGCCGGGCGTACGCCGGATGCTTTGATCGTCGGGTTGGCGGTGCTGGGGTTGCTGGCCGAGGCGGCCGCTCAACGGCCGCTGATCGTGGTGATCGACGACGCGCAGTGGCTGGACCGGATGTCCGAGGTGATCCTGACGTTCGTGGCGCGGCGGCTCGGCGAGGAGTCGGTCGGGTTGATCCTTGCCGCGCGTCCGGTTTCGTCCTTTGAGGGCAGGCCCTCGTCTTTCGAGGGCTCGACCTCGCCTTTTGAGGGGTTGCGTTCGCCTTTTGAGGGGTTGCGTTCGCCTTTCGAGGGCTTGCCTTCGCCTTTTGAGGGCCTGCCGGAGCTTCTGGTTGACGGGCTAGCGGCTGAGGACGCCCGGGCGCTGCTTGACGCGGTGTTGCCCGGGTTGGTGGACGCCTCGGTGCGGGATCGGATCGTCGCGGAGACCCGGGGTAATCCGCTGGCTCTGCTGGAATTGCCTCGGGGTCTGAACGCGGCGGAGCTGGCTTTCGGTTTCGGGAGCCCGGCCGTCGATGGGGGCTCTGCTCTTGCCGGGCGTATCGAGGAGGGCTTTCAGCGCCGGATCGCCGCACTTCCGCCGGACACCCGGCTGCTGCTGCTCACCGCCGCTGTCGAACCGGTCGGTAATGTCCCGCTGCTCTGGCGCGCCCTCGGACTGCTCGGTATCGGCGCTGACGCGGCGGCGCCCGCCGAGACGTCCGGGCTGATCGAAATCGGTACGCGGGTGCGGTTCCGGCATCCGCTGGTCCGTTCGGCAGTGTGGCGTGCCGCCGATCCGGCGCAACTGCGGGCCGTACACCGGGCGCTCGCCGAGGTGACCGATCCTGATCAGGACCCGGATCGGCGGGCGTGGCATCGGGGTCACGGCACGGCCGGGCTCGACGAGGAGGTCGCCGCCGAACTCGAACGCTCCGCGGACCGCGCCCTGGCCCGGGGCGGACGGGCGGCGGCCGCGTCGTTCCTGGAACGGGCGGCGGAACTCACCGGGGATTCGGCGGTGCGCGCCGGGCGTACCCTCGCTGCCGCGCACGCGCGGTTCGCCTCCGGTGCTGTCGCGCGGGTTCCCGAGCTGCTCGCCGCCGCTGAGCTCGGCCCGCTCGACGCGGTGCAGCAGGCCGCGGCGGAGCGGTTGCGGGCTCGGGTCGCGTTCACGCGTAACACCGGGCGGGCCGCGATCCCGCCTCTGCTGGATGCCGCCGCTCGGCTCGAGAAGCTCGACCCGGCCGCGGCTCGTGAGACGTATTTGTCGGCGATCGGCGCGGCTGTCAACGCGGGTCGGCTCGGCGAGGGCAGCGGTTTCCGCGGTCACGGTGCTGGCGGCGTTGACGGTGGCCGTGGTGGTGATCTGCGGCGGGTCGTTGAGGCTGCGGCTGCTCTGCCGGATGGGGATGAACCCGCTGGCCGGCTGCTCGCTGGGATGATCAGCTGGCAGCGTGACGGCATCGCGGCCGCCGTGCCGCTGCTGCGACACGCGGTCGGCGAGATCCCGGAGAGCCGCGACCTCGACCTGCTCTGGCTCACCGGCATGGTCGTCCACGAGATCTGGGACGACACCGAGTTCCTGGATCGCACCGCCCGGGCCGTCACCGTTGCCCGGTCCTCCGGCACGCTCTCGTCGCTGCCCACCGCGCTCACGTTCCGGGCCACCGCGCTGATCTACGCGGGCCGGTTCGGTGACGCGACCGAGCTGCTCGACGAGGCCGCCGCCCTCGCGCAGACCACCGCCGGGCCGTCGCCGCACCCGGCCACCGCGGTCATCCTCGCCGCGCATCAGGGCCGGGCCGAGCCGGCGCTCGAACTGATCCGCGCCCTGGAAGTGGATGCGCTCGCCGGAGGTGCCGGCTGGCTGATCGGCGTCGCCTCGTACAGCCGGGCCGTCCTGCACAACGGGCTCGGCAACTATCCGGCCGCGTTGGCGGCGGCGCGGGAGGCGACCGATTTCGACGACCTCGCCGTTTTGCAGTGGGGGCTTTTCGAGCTGGTGGAGGCGGCTGCGCGTACCGGGGAGCACGGTCTTGCCGCGGTGGCCCGGGACCGGCTCGTCGAGCGTACCCAAGCAGCGGGAACGGCCTGGGCGCGCGGCACCGAGGCGCTGGCCCGCGCGCTCGCGGGCTCTGTTCCTCATCTTGAAGATCACTATCGGTCAGCGGTGGAGCAGTTCGCGGAGACCCGGCTGACCGTGCAGCTCGCCCGGGCGCAGCTCGTTTATGGGGAATGGTTGCGCCGGGAGAATCGGCGCGCCGATGCGCGCGAACAATTGCGCGCGGCGCACGACGCATTCACCACCATGGGCGCGACCGGCTTCGCCGACCGCGCCGGCCGGGAACTTCTGGCGACAGGTGAGACGGTGCGCAAGCGCCATTCAGGGGTACGCGAGGAGCTGACCTCTCAAGAGACCCAGATCGTCCGGCTGGCGGCCGCCGGGAGAACGAACCCGGAGATCGGGGCGGTGCTGTTCCTGAGCCCCCGAACCGTCGAATGGCACCTGCGAAAAATCTTCACCAAACTGGGCATCACGTCTCGGCGCGAGCTGCATCAGACGGTGGAGATGTCCTGAATTCTTATTGCTCGCAGACGATGCCGTCGTTGTCACGATCCTGGTACCAGTCGTATTCGGGGTCGGTGCCCTCGTAATAGGGGCCGTATCCGGCGTCGTTGGCGGCGCCGCAGGTGCGGAAGCGGGGGTCGGTGCCGCTGTCCTGCTCCTCGTCTTCCTCTTCTTCTTCGGCCGGTGCCTTCGTGGTGGGCTTGGGTGACGGCTTTTTTGTTGTCGGTTTGGGTGACGGCGCTTTGGTCGCCGTTGCTTTCGTTGTGGTTTTGCTGGGTGGCGGCGCTTTGGTGGTGGGCTCGCCGGTCTCGGCCTGGGTGGACTCGGTTTCAGGTTGGGCAGCCGCGGTTTTGGCTGGGGTGGCGTCGGTTTTGGCTGGTGCGGTCTCGGTTTTTGCTGGGGCCTGGGCCAATTGCTGCGCGGCCGGTGCCTCTGCCGGATCGTTCGTCCTGCCGGATTGCGGAGAGGGCGCGAAAATGGCGACGCCGCAGACGCAGAAGAGGAGCAGGCCGATGATGCCGAGCGTGGTCTTGTGCCAAGGCTTCCATTTGGACGGTGGCTTATCGGTAGGCGGTGTCTGCTGTCCGCCCCAAGGGTCCTGCGGTGGAGGCAAATTCACAGCGTGATATTGGCGTGACATCACCATTTGCGGTAGCCACCGACCGGGGCTCCCCAACCTGCCCGAATGGGCGATTGGGGGTCACTCAAGAAGCCAAAGGCGAGTTTCGCCCACTCAGCTCTCGCGATTGTTCTGGGGGGCTTTGCCTGCCGCTCTTGTCACGAAGGGTGACGAGTTGGCGGGGTGGGTGTCCGGCTGGGCCGTATGTATGGAGACTCGCGGGGGTCAGGGCACCAGTGGGTTTCCAAGATTCGCCGTGTATCCCGCTGGTTCATCACTGTTCGTGTGCGCTGGTCGTCACCTGGCCGGCTGATCGGAGCGCCGGGCGCTTGCGGAACCCAGAGCGTGGTGAAGGTAGGAGGCGGCCTGGGTTCTGCGGAACTCCGCGGTGTTGCGGAGAGCTCCGGGTACTGCGAAGTACCGGCCCGCGCGACGTGGATGGGGTCGCACGTAATCGTTCGGTGCGGGTTCATCCACGCTATAGCCGAGACGCGAGCCCACGCAGCGACTACGTGAGTCCTCATCATCGTTGGGCGGCCGTTCCGTGGGCGCGCGTCTCGGTTACGCGTGCGCTCGCTCCTCGGTGGCGCCGACCCGAAAACCAGCGTAGGCGGGCGGGAATCCCGAGCAACGCCGATCAAGGCCGGGCGACACAGAGGGACGCCGAGCGGGGCCGGGCGACGCCGAGCGGGGCTGGGCGGGGCCGGGCGACGCCGAGGGATGCCGGGTCGGGTGCTCTGCTGTTGCGGGTGCCATGCGAGCCCTGCTCGATCGCAAATCAAGGCAAGCTCCGGTCGCTGGACGCTATCGCCCCGCAGGTTGCGCGCCGACGAAGGGTCAATCGCTCGGGTCGGCGATCACGGCTACCGGGCAAGGGGCGTTTCGGGAGACACGCCGGCTCACCGAGCCGAACAGCAGGCCGGTGATCCTGCCGCGGTGGCGGCTTCTGACGACGAGGAGTTCGGCGCCTTCGGCCGCGGCGAGCAGGCGGGAAGCTGGGCGGCCCACCAGCGTCAACGGCTCAGCGTAAACGGCTCAGCGTCGACATCCGGGGCGGCGTCGCGAGCCGTGGAGACTCCGGCGGCCGCGACGATGCCGGCGAGTTCTTGAGCCAGGGCGAAATCATTGCCGGCGAAATCGGACAGTGCTGATGTGCCGCCGTCCCAGTCGAGAACGTGTACGACCCGCAGGGGAACGTGACGGCGGGCTGCCTCACGGGCGGCCCAGCGGACTGCATCGTTGCCGGTGACGGCACCATCAGTGCCGACGACGACAGTAGGAGTAGGAGTACGCATGGCTTCCTCCTCGGGGTCCTCACGTTCATCGTCGAGGTTGACGCCACGACGGGGCAGAGGACAAAGTCCCGTCGACTGGACCCACGCCGAGTCAACGCAACTCAACTCATGTCAACTCAACTCAACTCAACTCAACTCAACTCCTGATGTTGACGCGATCTCGCGCAACGCATTCAACACGGTCCGGGCCGCAGCCCGATGCAACGTCTCCGGCCTGGTCAACACGTCAATATGGCGCCCGGCCGGCAGGTCGGCGAGCGGACGCAACACCAGCCGTGGATCGGCGACGCTCGTAAAACCGGGCAACAACGCCAATCCACCACCAGCTGCCACCACGGCTGCCGCGACGGTGAACTCGTTGATGCGATGCACCACGTCCAGCGGCCGTCCTGCCGTCGCCGCGATCGCTGTCAGCACACCCTGCAAGGGAAACCCGTCATGCACGCTGATCCACTGTTCCGTACTGACATCAGCCGCCGTCAGCTCCGCCCGCCCGGCCAGTCGATGATCGGCGGGCATCGCCACGTACAACGGCTCGTACACCAGCGGCACCACCGTCACCCGGTCAACCGGCCAGGGCGGATTGTGGGCGAGCCGGTGCGCGACCACCAGGTCGTAATCAGCGACGAGCGCGGGAAAGTCGGCGTGCGCCACGTCCCGATCCGAACACCGGACCACGGGTGATCCCGCGCTGATCAAGGCTGGGAAATACGCCAGCGCCGCGCTGTGGAACGCTGCCACGGTCACCGGAGCGGCCGGGTCCTCCAGGTACGCGTCCACCACCCGGTCGGCACGGTCCATCGCCGTCCAGATCTCCGCTGCCGCCTCGGCCAGGGCCCGGCCCGCGCCGGTCAGCACGAGACGACGGCCCTGGCGCTCGGTCAGCGGAACCCGCGCGGACCGCTGCAAGACCTTGAGCTGCTGGGAAACCGCTGACGGCGTGATGTGCAGCGCTTCCGCGACGGCCGCGACGCTGCCCCGGTCGCCCAGTTCGCGCAGCAGGCGCAGATGATGCAGATCCATTAGGTATGACTACACCATCGGTTCAGAACCTCGTCCCTGGACTTCATCGGCGGCAGCCCGCAGGCTCGTACTCGTGCTCAAGGACCTCCCGCTGCTGGCCGTCGCCATCGTCTGGGGCAGCAGCTACCTCACCGCCAAGGACCTGACGGTCGCCGGCGGCGTGCTGGCCCTGCTCGCGCTCCGCTATCTGATCTCCGCGGCCGCGATGCTGCCGGTGCTCGCGATCCGCCGGCCGCGCCGGCCCAGCCGTCGCGAGATCGCGGTGGGCACGCTGCTGGGACTCACGCAAGCTTCGGTGCTCGCTTTCGAGACGTACGGGGTGGCGCACACCTCCGCGACCAATGCCGGCGTCCTGATCAGCCTGACGATTCTGCTCACGCCGATGCTCGAAGGCGTCATCGGGCGGCGTTTCCTGCCGCCGAGCTTCTTCCTTGCCGCCGTCGTGGCGGTCGGGGGAGTGGTGCTGCTGGTCGCCGGGCCGGGCCTGCGGGCACCGTCGGCCGGGGACGCGTTGATCCTGGTGGCGGCGGTGATCCGAGCCGTCCACGTGACGCTTTCCGGCCATCTCTCTCGTGGCCGGGACTTTGACACGGTCACGCTGACCACCGTGCAGACGGTCGTCGGGGCGGTGCTGTTCACCGCGGCCGCGGGTCCGACACTGGGTACGGCCGTTTCCGCGTACGGAAAAGATCAGTGGCTCGCGGTGACCTATCTGGCGCTGGGTTGCAGTGTTTTCGCCTTCCTCGTGCAGCTGTGGGCGATCCGCCGGACCTCGGCGGCGCGGGCGTCGCTGCTGCTCGGCACCGAGCCGGTGTGGGCGGTTCTGATCGGCGTGGGGCTGGGCGGGGAGCACCTGACCATGGTCACCCTCGCCGGGATCGCACTGGTGCTCGGCGGAACCGCCGCCGGGCAGCGGGTGGAGGCAAACGTACGCCGGGAGCAGCAGAAACCGATAGGTTCGGTGGAGTGGCAACCTCGCGTCCCGGAGAAGATGACGGGCAGTTAGTGCCGCATGGCACCGGGCAGGTGCCTGAGGTGCTCCATGAGCACATGTCCGATCTGAATCATTTCCTGATGGTGTACCGGTTCGGGCTCGCGGAGATCAATACGAAGCTGGACATCCTGGCCGAGGAGCTCGCGCACCACGGGACCGGCAATCCGATCGAGCACATCCGGCCGCGGCTGAAGACGCCGGCCAGCATTTTGGCGAAAGCGCGCCGCATCGGCTGCCCGCTCACGTACACCGACTTGCGGCAGCGGATCCGTGACATCGCCGGGATGCGGGTGGTGTGCGGGTTCGTCTCGGACGTGTACACCGTCGCGGAGATGCTGACCCGGCAGCCCGACGTGCAACTCGTGCTGACCAAGGACTACATCGAGAAGCCGAAGCCGAACGGGTACCGCAGCCTGCACCTGCTCGTGGAGATCCCGGTCTTCATGTCGGACCGGATGGTGTCGGTGCCGGTCGAGGTGCAGCTACGGACCGTGGCGATGGATTTCTGGGCCAGCCTGGAGCACAAGATCTACTACAAGCACAGCCCGCAGGTACCGGCGCGGCTGCGCGACGAGCTGACGGCGGCCGCCAACGATGCGGCACGGCTGGACGAGCGGATGGAGCTGCTGCACCGGGAGATTCATGGCGGTCCGGCACCGGTCCGTCCATCTGCGGATCACTCGACTGCAAGATGATTCACATCTTGCAAGAGCTTGCAATCTGATCGATTCACCCTAGGCTATGCCTGCCTCCCTCCACTGGGGAGGATCCATGCCTAGCCGTCTGCCCTCGGTAACGCGAAATTTACGGATAAGGCTGGATCCTTATGGAATCCAGGAGTGCTATGCGTTCGATCAGCAAGATGTTCCTCGCGCTGCTCGTCGGCCTCGCCGGCGTGCTGGCCACCATCACCCCGGCCAGCGCCTCACCTCCGCCGCCCACCCAGGTCGGCGGGCTCGATATCGGTGCCTACTGCCGTTCGATCGGGTACGCCGACGCGACACTGACCGGCTCGACCGCGTACGACTGGAAGTGTGTCGCCGACGGCCGTGAAGGTGACCTGGCGTTCGACGCGGCCTGCCGCTGGGCGTACGGGAACGAGTACATCGTCGACCGGATCGACGACTTCTACGACCCGACCTCGGTGTCGTGCTGGTCGGTGCAGCCGGACGTGGTCACGCCGAACTTCGAGGCGTACTGCACCGGGCTGGGGTACAGCGGATCCGCGCTGCTGGGGACCACGGTCTACGACTGGCACTGCGTGCAGTACAGCCGGGCCGGCCCGACCTACTACGACATCGACGTGGCGACCGCCTGCTCGACGCTGACCTCCGGGTACGCGCGCCTCGACCGCTTCGCCAACTTCTACGACGCGTCCAGCTGGCAGTGCCGAGTCTGAGCAGGTCGTGATCCCTTGAGCCGCAGCCGCCACGACCGGCTGCGGCTCAGGGGCTTTCAGGGCATTTCACGGCTTTTCAGGTGTCGGCCGAGCGCTGCGGCGATCTCGCCGGCGGCGGCGAGTTGCTCCGGGGTCAGCGCGTCGACGAAGAGCTCGCGGATCGCGCGCAGGTGCGGGATCGTGGCGGCGTCAAAAGCGGTCTTGCCCGCCGGCTGGAGGACCGCCTCGGCGCCGCGGCTGTCGGTCAGGCACTCCTCGCGGCGGATCAGCCCGCGGCGCTCCATCCGACCCAGGTGGTGGGACAGGCGACTGCGTTCCCAGCCGATGTGGGCAGCCAGATCGGATGATCGCAATCGGCCATCCGGCGCCTCGGTCAGCGCCAGCAGTACCGCATAGTCGCCCGGCGACAATCCGGAGTCCGCCTGCAGGCGCGCGCTGATCCGGCCGCGCAGCAGGTCGGTCGTCTCGATGAAGTCCCGCCACGTGCTCAGTTCGTCGCGATCGGGGAGCTTTCGTCCGCCGGGCATAAACACCCACCTCCGGTAGTTGACGTGTCCATCATACTTTGCTGACACGTCAATTACACGGGAGGAAGCCATGATCCTGGGCCTCGACACGTTCGGTGACGTGCCGGAGAACGACTCCGGCACACTCGTCTCGCACGCCGCCGCGATTCGGCAGGTGATCGATGAGGCCGTGCTCGCTGACGAGCTCGGCGTGGACGCGATCGCACTCGGCGAGCATCACCGTCCGGAGTACTCGATCTCCACGCCGGAAACGGTGCTGGCCGGCATCGCGGCGCTCACCAAGCGGATCAAGCTGGGATCCGGCGTCACCGTGCTCAGCTCGGACGACCCGGTGCGGGTGCACCAGCGGTTCGCCACCGTCGACGCGATCTCCCGGGGCCGCGCCGAGGTGATCCTCGGACGCGGGTCGTTCACCGAGTCGTTCCCGCTCTTCGGGTACGACATGAGTCAGTACGACCTGCTCTTCGAGGAGAAGCTCGACCTGTTCGTGAAGCTGCTCGACGAGAAGCCGGTGAGCTGGACCGGTCAGACCCGGCCGGCGCTCGTGGACGCCGACGTGTTCCCGAAGACCGAGAGCGGCCGTCTCACCACCTGGGTCGGCGTGGGTGGCTCGCCGCAGTCGGTGGTCCGCACCGCCCAGCACGGACTGCCGCTCATGCTCGCGATCATTGGCGGTCAGCCGTCGCGCTTCGCGCCCTATGTCGACCTGTATCGGCGGGCCGCTGAGCAGCTCGGCACGGTCGCGCACCCGGTCGGCATGCACTCGCCGGGCTTCATCGCGGACACCGACGACCTCGCCAAGGAGATCTACTACCCGCACTACAAGATCCAGCGCGACCGGATCGGTGCGCTGCGCGGATGGCCGCCGCTGCGCAAGACCGAATTCGACGCGGAGGTCGAGCACGGCTCGCTGTACATCGGGTCGCCGGAAACGGTCGCCCGCAAGATCGCTAGCGGCGCCGGGTCGCTCGGCGTAGGCCGGTTCGACCTGATCTACACCGCGGGGGCGCAGCCGGTCAGCGCCCGGATGCGGGCCGTCGAGTTGTTCGGGGCTAAGGTCGCTCCGATGGTCAGGGAGATGATGGCGGAATGACGACGATTGGCATTCTCGGCGCCGGGAAACTCGGCACCGTTCTGGCACGGCTCGCCGTCGGTGCCGGTCACGAAGTGCTGGTGGCGGGATCCGGCGATCCGGCGAAGATCCGCCTGATCGTCCAGGTGCTGATTCCGGGCGCGGCCGCGGTTTCCGCCGCGGAGGCGGCCGCCCGGTCGGACATCGTGGTTCTCGCCCTGCCGCTCGGCAAATATCAGACGGTGCCGGTCGAAGAACTGCGCGGAAAACTGGTCATCGACGCGATGAACTACTGGTGGGAGGTCGACGGCGTCCGCGACGACCTCGGGTCGTCAAGCGCCCTGGTACAGGCGTTCCTGCCGGATTCCCGGGTGGTGAAAGCGTTCAACCACATGGGCTATCACGACCTGGACGAGTCGGGCCGGCCCGCCGGAACCGCCGGCCGTAAAGCCATCGCGATCGCCGGTGACGATGCGGACGCCCTCGCCGCTACCGCGGCATTGGTCGAGTCCTTCGGATTCGACGCGGTGATTGCCGGGTCACTTTCCGATGGCGTACGCATGGAGCCCGGAACGCCATTGTTCGGAGCCAACGAAGACGCGGCAACAGTGCGGGAAATGCTCGCGGCGGCGTGATTCATCGCCGGCTTTCCCGGCCGGCAGCGGCTCCCGCGGCCGTCTGCAGCGCCGCGAATCCCGCCACCAGAATCAGAGAAGCGGTCCAGCCGCCGGTCTGCTCGGCCAGCAGACCGGCGAGGAACGGGCCACTGGCCGCCAGCAGATAACCCAGCGACTGGGCCATTCCGGACAGCCGCGTCGTCTCGGCATGATCGCGCCCGCCGAGGCTGATCAGGGTGAGCGCGGCGACCAGCGCAGCGCCCTGACCGAGACCGGCCATCGCGGCCCAGGCGACGGCAAGATCCGGGACGACCAGCAGACCGAGGATCGCCACCAGCACCGGCAGACTCGCGACGACCGCGCCGGCCGAGCGCTTACCCGGCTCACGCAGCAGAAACGGGATCGCGAGACCACCGATAATGCCCATACCCTGATAGAGGAAGAGGTGCAGTCCGGCGGTCCGTGCGGACAGCCCGCCGGCGATCTCGATCGTCGGCAGCCACGTCACCAGCACGTAAAACGTGGTCGACTGCAACCCCATGAACGCCGTGATCAGCCAGGCGCTCGGCTGCCGCCAGACGTTGACCGTCTCTGCTGAGATGGCCGGAGTCTCGGCCGGCGCGGCGCTCGCCCGGGTCCGCGGCAGCCAGATCACCGCCACCACCAGCGCGAGCACCGACCACACGCTCAGCGCGAGCCGCCAGTCGGCCAGCCCGGCGATCGGCACGGCCAGCGCGGAAGCGGTCGCGGCAGCCAGCGTGATGAACGCCGTGTAGATCCCGGTCGCGCGCGACACATTCGCCGCGTAATCACGCTTCACAATCGCCGGAACCAGGACATTACCCACCGCGATGGCACAGCCGATCACAACGGTTCCGGCCCAAAGACCAAAACTCCCTGTGTACGCCCGAACGACCCCGCCGGCGGCCAGCACCAGCAGTGCGGCAAGCACCGCCCGCTCCGTCCCGAGTCGGCGCGCGAGCCGATGCACCTGCGGGGAGACCAGCGCGAACGCGAGCAGCGGCAGCGCGCCGAGCAGCCCCTGTGCGGCCTCGCCGAGCTGTTGGTCAGCGCTGATCTGCGGCAGAAGCGGCCCGACCGCGGTAATCGCCGGCCGCAGACAGAGCGCGACAAGAAAGACGGTCGCAGTCAACACGATCACTTTCTACACCCAAAATGATCACCGGAGTGAGCCGGAGCAGATCTCGCAGGCGGGTAGATAGCCGGCCGAGCCAAGGGCACACGCAGAAGGCCGGCAGGCGCGATGAGGTCACACCGAACGCGTGTGTGAGGTCCCGTCTCGGCCCTGGCGTGGATGAAGTCGCACAGTGGCATTGCGTGCGACCTCATCCACGCCGCCGGCCGTGAAATTCCCGCCAGCATCTCAACCGCCGGGCCTGAAGGGAGATCGGCACATGCCAAAGCCCGCGCAGGGCGTCTGGCCCTCGCCCCGTCCATGCCTGCCCGCTCGGTCTGGCCCGTCGGTTTCGTTCGGAGGTCTCGGCCTAGCCTCCTAGGATGCCTTAGGCGGGGTGAGCGGGACCGTTCGGCGGTGGGGGACCACAGCGTCTGCGGGCGGTCGGGGATCGGGCTGTTGGGGGCCGGATACTGTGCAACGCATGGTGTTTCCGGCCGTTGTGCTTGCTGCTTTGATCGGGGCCGCGCCCCTGGCCGTTCCCCCGGTCGCTGCGGTGCGGGCTCCGGGGGAGCTGTGTGAGATCACGGACGACCGGCTCAATGAGATCTCTGGGCTGCTCACCGACGGCGACGGTTATGTGGTGGTCAATGACGGGGCTGATGATCCGGACGGGCGGCGGATCTTCTTTTTGAATCGGAAGTGCAAGGTTGTCCGGACCGTGAAGTATCCGTCGCGGCCTCGGGACACCGAGGATCTGGCTCGGGGGCCGGACCAGACCGTCTGGGTCGGTGACATCGGGGACAACAGTGGCAGCCGGGAGACTATCGGGTTGTGGCGGCTCTCGCCCGGGGCCAAGTCGCCCAAGTTGTTCCGGCTCTCCTACCCGGATGGGGCGCATGACGCTGAAGCTCTGCTGATCTCGGGGGACGGCACGCCCGTGGTGATCACCAAGGATCCGGTCACGGCGGGGATCTATGTTCCGGACGGTGAGCTGCGCTCGGGGAAGACCACGCCGCTGCGGCGGGCCGGGGACTTCGGGATTCCGGTGACGAGTACCAGCAACCCGTTCGGGTTCCCGGGACGCCTGGTGATCACGGGCGCCGCCGTCAACGCCGACCGGACGCGTGCTGTACTCCGTACGTACTCGGATGCCTTTGAATGTGATGTCACTAAGGGTGACGTGGTTGCGGCCTTGACCGGCTGCAGTTCCCGGACGGTCGCGCTGCCGGACGAGCCGCAGGGCGAGTCGATCGCCTACAGTGCCGATGGATCCGCGCTGCTCACGGTCTCCGAGGGGAAAGACGCGCCGATTCGGAGCTATCCGCTGACCGGCCAGCCGGGCGATGCACCCCAGGGCGAGTCGACATCACCGGCGGAGGCCACCACACCGGCGGAGACCAGACCGCCGACTGAGGCCACGCAGAGTGACGTAACGCAGGGCGAAACCTCATCGGCGGAGACGCGGGCGGTCTCTCGGGAACTCCCGTTCGGCGCGATCGCCGCCGCAGCCTTCATGATCATTGCGGGCGCCGCGCTGGGCCTGCTGATCGCGCGCCGTCGCCGTTCCTGAGCAGGCGCCGTTGAAATACCGTTACTCGTGGTGGAGGCGGATGTCGTCGACCTTGACGTCGACGTTGCTGACGTGGAGGCCGTAGTTCTCCACGGCTGCGATCACCGCGGTCCGCACGGCCGCGGTCACCTCGGAGACGACCTTGCCGGCGGCGATCACCAGGACCACCGTGATCTCGACGTCGAGTCCGTCCACGCTGGCCGTCACGCCGCGGGTCGCGTCGCCGACCTTGTCCAGGCCGATCTTGTCGAGGACCGAGTTGAAGAAGCGGGCCACGTCGCCGCCGAGCTCGTCGACGCCGGGTACCGACCGGGCGGCAGCGGCGGCGAGCTTCTCGACCACCTCGCGTTCGAAGTGGGTCTGCCCGCGGTAGGCGGCCACCTCCACGACTTCGGCGCCACCGTGTGCGGGGGGCACGGGCGAGACCGTGGCTGGCAGGAAGATCTCCTGTGTACGGTCCGCGCGGAACTCACCGTCGTCGTTCATCTGCGTCCCTCATGTGGTGCCGTCCGGAGCGACGTGAGCCTACTAGAGATCTTTCGTGGTCGAACTCCACCACGTTCCGCCGCTTGGTTGAACGGGCGGCCACAGAGAATCTTGAGCGATGTCGCACCACGGGCGGTCGAAAATCACTCAAGATCCGCAGGAAGGCGGGCCGACGGCGAGCGAGCTGCCCCGTGTGAGCTTGGGTGCGATGCCCTTGGGGGCTTGGGGCGGAGGCCGCCCGCACGAAGCGGGCGGCCGGTTACGCGTACCCGATGGTCAGCTGCGGAAGGTGTCACTCAGGGTGAGGGAGCCGCTGGCCGGGACGGTCGCGGTTCGGTTGGCGCCGGATTCCCAGGTGACGGTGCCGTCGCTGTTCTTGCGGAGGTATTTGTATTCGAAGCTGGTTCCGGCGGGCAGGGAGACCGTGCCGGTCCAGACCGGGTAGGTGGCGGAGGAGAGGGCTACCGCGCTCGCCGGCGTCCAGTTGCCGAGGGCGGACTGGTTGCCGGTCACGAAGATGTTCTGACCGAGAGTGGTCGTCGCGTTAACCCCGAAGCTCGCCCCGGCGGAAGCCGACGCCGACGCCGAGGCCGACGGCGAAGCGGAAGCGGAAGCCGACGCCGACGGTGTCGGTGAGGACGGAGCGGTCGTGGTCGGCGTCACTCCGCCGGTCGCGCCGACATACAGAGCCACCGCCTCGCCTGCCGGGATCGTCGCCGTGAACTGCCCGGATGCGTTGACCGCGTAGGAAACGCCGCTGCAGCCGCCGCCGGCGACCGGGTCGCCGTGCTGGACGTCGCAGTAGGTTCCGGCCGGCAGTGAGGTCTGGAAGGTACGCGTCAGCGAGCTGCTCTCGTGGTTGATCGCGACGTAACCCTTGCTGCCGCGTCCGAAAGCGATCTGATCGGCGCCGTTGCTCCACCAGTTGGTGACGGCCGTTCCGGCGACGTTGTTGCGGAAGCCGACCATGTTGCCGACCTGCCGCCAGGCGTGCTGACATTTCCAGCCGTCGGTGTAGCAGGCGTTGACGGTGCCGCCGTTGGGCGGTCCGGCGTCGTGGTCGGTGAACTCGTAGCCGGAGTTCACGTCCGGTGCGCCGTAGGGCCAGGCCAGTGTGAAGACCTGCGCGAGGGTGTACGCGGACCCGTTCTTGTAACTCAGCGTGTCGCCACCACGCTCGGTGTCGTGGTTGTCGACGAAGACGGCCGCCTGGTTGCTCGGCAGGTAACCCCACGAGGCGCCGAAGTTCGACAGGTAGGCGAGGTTCTCGCTGAGGAACACCCGCTTGAGGTCGCGGGCGAACCGGAACTCCTGCACGTCGCCGGTGCCGGTGTACTCGGTCGGCTGGACGGCCTCGCCGGAGCCGAAGATGACCTCCTGCTTCCAGTACGCGCCGGTGTTGGAGAGCTTCGACTTGATGCCGGCCAGGTCGGCGGCGGACATGTGCTTGGCCGCGTCGACCCGGAACCCGTCCACACCGAGTGACGACAGGTCGTTCAGGTACGCGGCGATCGTGGAACGCACGTAGTCGCTGCCGGTGTTCAGGTCGGAGAGGTTGACCAGCTCACAGTCCTGCACGTTGGACCGGTTGGTGTAGTCGGTGATCGCCGTCCGGCAGGAGTGGAAGTCGGCGTTCGAGTAGTACCCGGGGTAGTTGTACTTGCTGTAGGTCGTGCCGCCGGTGCCGGTCCCGGACCCTGCGCTCATGTGGTTGATCACGGTGTCGGCGATGACCTTCACGCCTGCGGCGTGACAGGCACTGATCATCGAGCTGAAGGCGGCCCGGTCACCCAGACGGCTTGCGATCTTGTACGAGACCGGCTGGTACGACGTCCACCACTGGCTCCCCTGGATGTGCTCCTGCGGGGGCGAGACCTGGACGTACCCGTACCCGAGCGGGCCGAGCCGATTGGTGCATTCGGTGGCGATCGAGGCGAACTTCCACTCGAACATCACGGCGGTGACGTCCTTGCTGCCCGGCGGGGCGGCGAAGGCGTCGGGGCCGCTGACGAGGGAGGCGACGCCGAAGCCGCCGAGTCCGAGAGCGAGCGTGGTGGCGGCGAGGGCGGTGGCGAGACGGCTGCGGGGACGAGTCACGGGGATCTCCTGTGAGAGATGGGGGATGTCTTGCTGCAACAGGAGTGAAACTTTCTGAAAATACTTTCGACAAAAAATAGGGGCCGGTCACTTTCCCGTCAAGGGAGTGACCGGCCCCGCTGCCTGCTGTTTCAGGAGCGACTGTCCTTTCGCGCCTGCCGCCGCTTGCCCGAAGCCCGGGTCGAGGCGGCACGTTTGCGCAGGTCCGGCGAGTTCGGACGCCGGTCGATCAGCTGCGGTGCCGGTTTCTGCGCCTTTTGCCGCTTCGGTGCAGCGGGCGGCGGATCCGCCTTGAGCCGCTCGACCTCGTAGGCCTCGGCGCTCGCCTGCGCCACGAGGGACAGTTGCCGGCTCACGGCGGCGAGCAGACCCTCGAAGATCTCGGCCTTGTACCGCCGGCGGGCGTTCTGCGCGTGCGCCTTCCCCCGGCCGCCGGCCTCCTCGACGCGGGTCGCGGCCCGTCGCCGGTACGCCTTCACGTACTTGGTCCGGGCCCGCCGCACCCGGTTGTGCAGGTCGATCAGGGCGTCCTCGTCCAGCCCGGCGATGCGGTCCGGTTCGGTCTCCCGGACGAGGGCGAGTTCGTTTTCGGTCAGTGATCCCAGCAGCGCGTCCATCCAGCGACGCTAGGAGGCGTTTTGTCCAGTGCGCCTCATCCCGGGAGGGTGAGATATCCGGGCGTCGCCCCGAAAATCGATTGCCGGACCTGGTTAAAGTTTCGCGATGATGAAAGTTCTGGATTGATCGACTCTGAGCGGCTCGACCGCGCTCTCACCGGCACACCCCGGGTCATCGGCCTCGTCGGCCCGCCCGGCCCCGCCCGCACAGCTCTGGCCCGCGACGCCGTCCAGCGGTTCCCCGGCGCCGGCTGGATCACCCTCGCCCCGCCGCCGCCCGCGCCCGACTGGATGCACTGGCCGGACACCCCGGAAGCAGCGGACCTGACCCTCCAGATCGTGCGTACGCTGCGGTTATGGGACGGCGGGCCGTTCCGCGAGCCGGTCGCCGCCGAACGCGCCGCCGCCGAACTCGCCGCCTCCAGCGACGGCCGCCTCCTGGTCGTCGACGGCGTGCGCACCGCCGAGCAGGTGGCGATGTTCGACGCGTTCAGCGCCCGCGGCCGCCTCCTGCTGATCACCGAGAAGGCCTCGCTGCTGCCGAGAGGCGCCGTCGTGGTCTGGGGTCCGCCATCCTCGGCATTCCCTGTTTCCCCGACCTCTGCTGAGCCTTTCGACATGGATCCGGACGGGATCTGCCGCCGTCTCGCCGAGGAGGGCGCCCCCGCGCTCGCCGTCGATCTGGCGATCGCCTGGGCGACCAACCCCCACCCCGCGCTGGTCACCCTGGCACGCACACTCCGGGCCGAGGAGATCAACTTCGCAGGGGTACGCACTAAGCGCACCCTGGCAGCGCTGGTCGCCGGTCGTCTGGGGTTGTCCGGGCTTGTCTCCCCGCCCTGTCTGCTGAACAAGTGGCCACCGCCTGGCCGATTCGGATCAGCGCTGATCCGCCGGATCGTGATCGACCAGAGCCTCGTCGCCGTAGCCGTCACCACGGGCAGCATGTGGACCGCCGACGGCGGCGCCGAGATCTCCCAGTGGGATCCCCTGGCGGGCCGCAGACGGCGCCGCCTCACCCTGGAGGGTGTCCGGATCACCGGCCTGCTACCTGCGCCGGACGACTCCTGGATCGCGATCAGCCTGCGCTCGGATGAGGCTGCCGGGGTGAGCCTGGTCGACCCGGCCACCCGCGAGGTGCGCGGCCTGATCCCCGGCGACGTCGTGGCCGCCGCACCCGACGGAAGCTGGCTCGCTGTCGGCGACCAGCAGGGCGAGGTCCGCGTCCACGACACCGCCACGTTCGAACAGCTCCAGCTCATCGCGGCCCACTGGGCCCGGATCACCGCGCTGGCCGTGGCACCGGACGGTTCCTGGCTGGCCAGCGCCGGCGAGGACGGCACGGTCCGGATCACCGACGTACGCACCGGACGCCCCCGCCGCGCCCTCGCCGTCCCGAAGGTCACCCGGCTGGCCGTCGACCCGCGCGGAAAGTGGCTCGCGGCGGCCGGCCCGTACGGCGTACACCTGATCGACCCGGCCCGCGGTACCAACCGCCGCATCCACCCCGGCGGCGGCACCCTCCACGATCTCGCCGCCGGTGGCACGTGGCTGGCGGCAGCCTACGAAGGGCGGGGCGTACTGCTCTTCGACGGCGCGGATCTCCGGCACACCCTGCCGGTTGAGGTGAACCACCACACCCGGCTGGCGTCCGCCCCGGACGGATCGTGGATCGCAGCGGGGTACCCGATGCGGATCTGGGACACCGCCACCGGCGTTCGCCGTCCCGGATTCCCGGCAGGCACCTGGAGTTCCCAGGCGGTCGCCCCGGACGGCACCTGGCTGGCCGCCCACGTAGGCAGCGACGTGGTGATCCTCGACCTGACCACAGCCGCCGAACCCGGCGCCGACCCCACCCACGCCGACCCGGTCACGCACCTGACCGCGGGCCCGTCCTGGCTGGCCACCCACGCACCCGGCGGCGAGGTCCGCTTCTGGGACCCGGCCGACGGCCGCAGTCTCCCCGCCGATCTCACGCTTGCTGGCGTCGATCTCACGCTTGCCGACGTCGATCTCGCGTCCACGCCACCCGCCCTGCTCGACGACCGCATCCGCGAGGACCACGGCGACCGGGAGATCGCCGGCACGGCCGTCTCCCCGGACGGACGATGGCTCGCGGTCCTCAGCCACCACCCGGTCCGCGACCTGGCGGCCCAACTCCGGATCTACGACCAGACCTCCGCCACCCTGGCAGCCACGATGCCGGCGATCGACGGCCCGGCGGACTGCCGCTGGAGCCCGGACGGCACCGGCCTTTTCCTCTGGGGCGAAGGCGGCCTGCACGGCTTCACCTGGGTGACGCCATGACGACCACAACCGCCACCCGCCTGGCCGAGGCGCTGGCAGGAAGAACCCCCACTGTCGGACTGGTCGGCCCGCCCGGTCCGGAACGCACGGCGCTCATCCGACAGATCTACGAACGTCCGCAGCCGCGCCGTTTCCGTGACGTCGCCTGGATCACCACCGGCCCGGCACTGGACACAGACCTGCCCTGGCAGGACACCCCCGACGCGGCCGGCATGGTCCTGCAGATCGTGCGTACCCTGCGGCACTGGGAGTGGCAGCCGACCACGCACGAGCCTGTCGCACCCTACGAAGCCGCCGCCGAACTGATCACTTACGCCGCCGACCGGCTGCTGATCATCGACGAGGTACGCGTCCGGGAGCACTGGGCGGTGTTCACCCGATTCGACAAGCAGGGCGTCCACCTGCTGCTGGTCACCGCGGACGCGTCGCTGCTTCCCCGGCACGCCGTCATGGTCGAGATGACACCGTCGCCGCCGGCCGCGATCGTTCCCGGACGGCAGCAGCCTGCCACTGACACGCCGAGCCACCCGATCACCGATCCGGCCTGGATGATCCGGCGGATGTCGGAGGACGGCGCGCCCGGTCTCGCCGCCGACCTGGCGGCGGCACGCGCCGCCGGCGGCGACAACCCGGCGGTGGTCGCGCTGACTCGCACGTTGCGGGCCGAGCACGTCCACTTCGAGTCGGTACGCGACCCCGCCGCCCTGTCCGCGTTACTGGCGAGCAGGCTGGACGGAATCCCGGCACTGCGCTCACTGGTGGCCGCGCTCGAACCGGCCGCGCCGTACCTGGCGAACCGGTGGCCGCCTCCCGGCCGCCTCGGCGCCACGCTGATCCGCCGGATACGGCTGCTCTACGTCGAGCACCATTTCCAAGAGGTGATCGTGACGGCCGGCGGCATGTGGGTGGCCAGCGCCGATCATCGGGGAGGCGCTCGCATCTCCTTCTGGGACTCGAAGGCCGGCCGGATCCGGCGCAGCCGGACGATGGACCACGTCCAGAGCGTCGGCCTGACCGTCGCGCCCGACGATTCCTGGCTGGCAGTCACCGTCCGCGACGGTAATCGGCCGGAGGCCGCGGTGTACGACGCCGCGACCGGCAAACCGCGCGGCGAACTCTTTCATGGGCTCACGGCGGCAGCCTCGGACGGCAGTTGGGTCGCCGTCGGGGATGAACGGGGCGAGGTGAGCGTCCACGACACCGCGACCATGGCCCGCCGTCAATGCGCCGCCGCGCACCTGGCGCGGGTCACCGTACTGCTCGCCGCTCCGGACGGCTCCTGGCTGGCCAGCGCGAGCGAGGACGGAACAGTACGGATAACCGGCGTGCACACGGGCCGCCGCCGTCACGTCTTTGCGATCTCCCAGGTCACCGCCATGGTGGCAGCACCGGACGGTACCTGGCTGGCCGCGTCGACCCGCACCGGCCTGCATCTGATCGACCCGGTTCGTGGCCGCCACCGGCAGATCCACACCGCGGACGGCTTCTGGGGCCACCTGACCGCGTCGGGCGACAACTCTTGGCTGGCCGTCACCTGGGCACCGGCCGAGCCGTGGTCGATGCGGGCGCCCGACACGCAGTGGCGAGCGCTGGTCTTCGACACCGCCGACGGCAGCCTGCGGCACACGTTCGCGATGACCGGCCGCAGCGGCCGGCTCGCGTCCGCCCCGGACGGCTCCTGGCTCGCGGCCGGCAATCCGATGCGGATCTGGGATCCACGGACCGGCGAACGGCTCGGCGGCTTCCCGGCCGGCGTCTGGTCCTCACAGGCCGTTGCTCCGGATGGCTCGTGGCTGGCCGCTGTCGTCGACGAGGATGTAGTGATCCTCGACCTCACGGGCCTGACCGGCGAGCCCGCCCTCGCCGACCCGGTCCAGGATCTGGCGATCGGGCCAGACGGTTCGTGGCTGGCGACCCGTACCGGTGGCAAGGTGCACTTCTGGGACGCGGCCGATGGTCGTGCCCTCCCCGCCCAGGCCACCGCCCCCGACTTCGGTCCCGTCCCGGCCGCCGGCCTCGACGACCCCATCCGCAGAGATCACGGCGACCGCGCGATCACCGGCGCCGCCGTTTCCCCGGACGAGAAGTGGCTGGCAGTAGTCAGTAAAAACGTTGTCGCCTACCCGGCCCGAGGCACGGAACCGCAGCTACGGATCTACCACCGCGAAACCGCGACCCGAGCCGCCACGATGCCGGCGATCAGCGGCCCGCGGGGCTGCCGCTGGAGCCCCGACGGCACCGGCCTCTTCCTCTGGGGCGAGGGCGGCCTGCACGGCTTCACCTGGGTGACGCCATGAGCATCGCCAGCGCGGTGGCTTGTCTCGCTGAGGCCCTGGCCGGCGACGCCCCGATCATCGGCCTGGTCGGCCCACCCGGCTCGGGCCGGACCGACCTCGCCCGCCGGATCCGCACACAGACTCGGGCCACCACCTCCACCACCTCCCGCGTCGAGTGGATGACGCTTCCTGTCCCGGTGGCCGCGCCGGAATCCCTGCCCTGGCTCGATTCACCCGCCGCCGCTCAACTGAACCGCGAGATGACCCGGCTCCTGACCGCGGCGGGGGAGGACTTGGCCGCGGTCGACACGGCAGACCCGGAACAAGCCGCCGGCCTTCTGAACGGTCGCCACCGACGCGGCTTGATCGTCGTGGACGAGATCCGGTCCCGCGAGGAGGTCCGCCTGCTCCGCGGCCACGGCTGGGCGGCAGGCGGGCAGCACAGGCGCTATGTGATGATCACCGCCGACGCGTCGCTGCTGCCCGGCGACGCGGCTGTCGTCACCCTGGAGCCTTTCGGCCGTACCGAGTCCGTCGCCCTGATGCTCGAACTCGGCGCGTACGGACTGGACGCCCCGACCGCCGCCCACCTGGCCGCCCGCGCCGGAGACCGTCCGCTGGCCTGCCGTCTGGCCGCCCGCATCTTCGAACGTGCCTACCGTTCCCACCACAACCGGACGTCAGCCGCCGTTCAGGTTCCGTCCGGCGGACCCGATCCGATCGGTGACGCCGTCGCCGCGTTGTCGGCACTGCTGCCACCGGTGGCCCGCGACCGATTGCACATGCTCGGCGTCTTCCCGGCGGACCAGGACATCCCGCTCGACATCGTGCGGCGGCTGTGGAATGTCTCCCGCGGCGCGGCCCACTACACCTGTGCCGGCCTGGCGGCGGCAGACCTGATCGGGTACCACCCGCAGACCGCGACGTTCCGGCTGCACGCCGCGATCCAGCCACACCTCGGCGCGCCACACCAACGGCTCCTGGCAGTCCTGGACCCCGGCGAAGCTTCCGACCTGCCCTGGCATCTGGCGGCGGCGGGCCGTGCCGAGGAGCTGAATCGCCTGGTCATGGACGCGAGCTGGGTCTCACGACGGCTCGCTGAGGGCGGCCGTCCCGCACTCGCCTCCGACCTGGCGATCGCCTGGGCAGCCGGTGGGGAAGACCCGGCGGTGGTCGCCCAGGCCCGCACGCTGCGGGCCGGGCCTCGGGTACGGAATCCGGGAGCCGTGATGCGCCGGCTCCGAGTGTCAGCGCCGGGCGGCATCGGCGCCCTGATCGCCCGGCCGCAGGGCCTGTGGGTCGCGAGCGTCAGCGAACCCCTGTCATCCCACGGTGACGTCACCCTCTGGGACGTGCGGGAGGGCCGCCGCCTGCACGCCGTGGAGCTCGACAGCATCAATGACCTGGCGATCGCCCCGGACAGTTCGTGGCTGGCTCACCCGCACTACGGGAGGTCTACGACCGCCGTGCTTCTCGACCTTCGGACCGGGTTGCCGCGTGTCGAGGCCCCCGGCGATTTCTTCGCGACCACCCCGGACGGCGCCTGGCTGGCGGTGGCGGAGCTCCCCGGCGAACTCCGGCTGTACGACACCGCCACCGGCTCACGACGCTGGGCCGTCACGGCCCACCACGCCCCGATCACGGCCCTGATATCCACGCCGGACGGCCGCTGGCTCGCCACCGCCGCCGAGGACGGTACGGTCCGCCTCTCCGACGTGCGCAGCGGCCGCCGCAGGCGTTCCTTCCCGGTCCCGGGGACGACCCTGCTGGCCGCGGCCCCGGACCGCACCGGGCTGGTCGCGAGCGGCCCGCACGGCCACTACCTGCTCGACCCGGAGACCGGCGGAGTGCGGTGGATCGGCGCGGATGAGCTCCTTGACGAGCCGGAACCCGACTCCGTCGCCCCGGACGGGACCTGGCGAGCCGTCCTCGACGGCGACGTGCTGATCATGGATCTGACCACGCCCCACGGGTGACCGCCCGGGGTGCGGAATCGGCCGGGGTCGGTACGGTCGAAGGGGTGGAGACCGCGCGGCAGCGATTCACCGGGGGCATGCGGGTCGGGGCGGGGCTGGCCGTCGCCGCGTTCGTGCTGGCGATCACCTTTGGGGCCACCGCCAAGGACCAGGGGTGGAGTGCGCTTGCCGCGATCGGCGCCTCGGTGCTCATCTTCTCCGGGTCGGCGCAGTTCACGCTGCTCGCGGCGCTGGCCGGCAGCGGCGGGGCCGGGCCGGCTGTCGGGGCGGCGCTGCTGATCAACGGGCGGTTCCTGCCGATGGGCCTGGCTGTCGGGCCGAGTCTGTCCGGTGGGCGGTTCCGGCGGGCGCTGCAGGGGCAGGCCGTTGTGGACGGTTCGTGGGTGGCCGCTCATCTGGGTGGTGGCCGGTTCGACCGGTGGCGGATGTTCGGCGCGACGATCGTGCAGTGGCCGGCGTGGGTGGCCGGTACCGCGATCGGGGTGGTCGGCGCGCCCTCGGCGGATCTGGTGGAGCGGCTCGGGCTGGACGTGGTGTTCCCGGCGTTCTTCCTGGTCCTGCTCCTCGACGAGATGAAGCCCCGGGAAGCGCGGCCGGCGAGGATCGCCCTCGCGGCGCTCATCGGTGCGGTGGTAGCGGCCGCCCTGCTCTGGTGGGTGCCGGCCGGCATCGCACTGCTCGGCGCGACGGTGGGCGCACTGGCCGGCCTACGCACCCGCACACCAGCCCCGAACCCGCCGGCCGAGCAGCCGCCGGCTCAGCAGCCGACGATCGCTCAGCCGACGATCGCTCAGCCGACGATCGCTCAGCCGACGATCGCTCAGCCGCCGGGCGCTCCGGCTCCGGGCGTTCAGGCTCCGGGTGAGGAGGCTCGGGGATGACGCTCTGGCTGGCGATCATCGCCGTGGCCGCCGGTAGCTTCGCGCTGAAAGCAGCCGGTCCGGCCCTGCTCGGCGACCGGGAACTTCCGCCCTGGAGTGTCGGTGTCATCGCGCTTCTGGCGCCGGCCCTGCTGGCGGCGCTGATCGTGGTCGAGGTACTGGGCCGCCGCTGGGCCGACCTCGACTGGACGGTCCCTGTCGCACTGGCCGCGGTCGTCGTCGCCCGGCTGCTCAAGGTCCCGATGCTCCTGGCGGTGCTGATCGGCGTCCTGACCGCGGCAGCCCTGCGCGCACTCACCGGCTAGTGCTCGTGGTCGCCCGAAACCCCTTCCGAACGACCACGAGCACGAGCCGGACGACAGCGCGACTACGAGCACGAGCCGGACCGGTCAGACCTGCTTGCGTACCCACGCTGTGGTGGTCTCGGCGAGGGCGTCCAGGCTTTCGTAGAAAGCGTGCGTCGCGCCGGGGATGACCACCACCTCCGAGCCAGGGGGCAGCAGGTGCCGGCCCGCCGCGGTGATCGCCGCGAGGGCCTGCTCCTGCTCGCCGGTGTCGCCGTGGATCACCAGGATCGGCACCTTCACCGCGCCGAGCAGCTCTTCCTGGGTCCCGGTGGCGCCCAGCTTCGGGCGCTGCCGGTTCACCACGACGTGGGTGCGCGCCGCGGAGCCCTCGATGGGCAGGTGGACGTCCTCGTCGCGGTACCAGGCCTCGGTCTGTTCGGGGGAGAAGAACGGGTACGGCCGATCGCCCTGGCCGGCCCCGGTGAGCGCCCCGGTCAGCACCAGCGTGACGACCCGCGGGCGTTCCGGCGCGATCCGCAGCGCGACGGCTGACCCGAGGCTCTGCCCGTGCAGGATCTGCCGGGTGTACCCGAGTGAGTCCAGGTGGTCCAGGGCCGCCGAGGCGTCCTGGAGCAGACTGTCGCCGTCGACCACGTCACCGGCAGACTCGCCGAAACCGCTGAAGTCGATCCGCAGCACCGCGTGGCCGAGCCGGGCATATTCCGAGGCCAGCCGGTCGAAGCGGCCACCGGCGCGGCGGTCGGAGAGGAAGCCGTGCAGCAGCAGGACGGCCGTGTCCCCGCTGCCCGGAACGAAGTCGTAGGCGAGCCGCCGATCGTGAAAAGTCATGCGATCCCCAGGTGAGAGCGAAGAGTCGTACCCTCGTAATCTTTGCGGTAGACGCCGAGCCGTTGCAGGTGCGGGACCACCGCGCGGCCGAAGTCCTCGAACGACCCGGGGAAATGCGTCGGCGTGATCAGGAAGCCGTCAGCCGCGCCGGATCCGAAGATCTCGGCGAGTTGCTCGGCGACCTCGACGCCGGTGCCGACGATCTGCGGGGTGAGTTCGCTGGTGGAGAACTCGATCGCCGCCTCAGAAATGCTGATATTTCCGATTCGGGACCCCAGTAGCTCGTTGAGCTGAGTGATCGCCCGGTTCCACGGATGACCTTCGATAGCCGAACGATATGACACATCATGAGCAAGCCCGGTGAAGTCGATCCGGGCGAACTGACTGAAGAACTCGACACCCGCGGCCGGCGTGATCCGGGTGTGCAGGAAATCCCGCCGAGCCCGAGCGATCGAGGTCGTCTCCCCGATGATCGGCTGCACGGCCGCGAACAGCCGGATCTTGTCAGCGTCCCGGCCCTGAGCGCGCGCCTTCGCCTTGAGATCGTCCTTCTTGGCCCGCAGATCAGCAGGGGTCCGCTCGATCGCGAAGATCACGTCACCCCAGCGGGCGCCGAACTCCCGGCCCCGCGGCGAGTCACCGGCCTGGATGATCACCGGATGGCCCTGCGGGGTGGGCGGCAGGTTCAGCGGCCCGGCCACCGAGACGTACTTACCGTCGTAGTTGGGCGCGCTGATCAACGAGGGATCGGCGAAGACACCGGTCTCCTGGTCCTGGACGAGCGCGTCCGCGTCCCACGACTTCCACAGCGCCACGACCGCCTCGACGAACTCGTCACCGCGGTCGTACAACTCAGGGCCGGAGAGCTGTTCGGCACGCGGGAAGTTCGCGTAGTTGGCCGGGCCCTGCGACTGGATGACGTTCCAGGCGACCCGCCCGCCGGAGAGATGGTCCAGGCTGGCGAGGGTCCGGGCCAGGTTGTACGGCTCGTTGAAGCTGGTGGACAGCGTCACGCCGATGCCGAGGTGGGTGGTGACCGCGGCGATCTGCGCGGCCACCTGCGCCGGGTCGTGTTTGATCGCGTTGGAGAGGCCGTGCTGGACGAAACCGGCTCGATAGCTGACGGTCTCCGGGATGAACGCCAGGTCGAACTTGGCGGCTTCCAGGGTGCGGGCCACCTCGTGGATGAAGCCGCGGCCCAGCCAGTCCCGGGACGAGTACGGGTGACGCCACGCGCCGGCGTAGTGACCACTGGGGAAGAGGACGTATCCGCCGAGGAAGAGCTGATCACTCATTTGCGTCCCACCTGCTGTGCGTAGAGGTAGCGGTTCGGCTTCGGGGTCCAGGAGAGCTGCTTGGACACCACGCCGGTGAACGGCGACGGGTACAGGAAGATCGCGTGGGCGTTCTCGAACGCGGACGCGGCCGCCTCATTCTGGAACTTGTCCTTGGTCGCCTGGTCGGTCGCGCCGAGGGCCTGGTCGACGAGCTTGTCGAACTCGGGCGCGTTCAGGTGGCTCTGGATGTGGTCGCTGCGGAACGGCCCGAAGTTGCCGTTGAGGTCACCGCGGTACGAGCCGCCCCACATGATGTAGAAGAAGTCGGCCGCCTGGTCGTCCGGGCCGTACTGGTTCTGCAGCCAGGCCGGGAACGGCTGCTGCTCGATCTTCAGGGTGACGCCGATCTTGGCCCACTGCGCGGCGATCTGCTGGGTGGCGACGTCCTGCGAGACATAGGTGCCGGAGGAGAGGTTGACCCGCACCTCGAAGCCGTTGGGGTAGCCCGCCTCGGCCAAAAGCGCCTTAGCGCGATCCGAATCAAACGGATATGCGGAAACAGCGGGATTCGGCGTCTGATAAGGCGAGTAGAGCACCTGCCCCGGCAGCGGCTTGACCGCGTCCCGCAGCACCGTCTTGATGATCGTTTCCTTGTCGGTGGCGTAGTTCAGCGCCTGCCGGACCTTCGCGTTCGCGAGGGGCGTGTTCTTCTTGCGCTCGTTGATCGCCAGGGTGAGCGGCTGGGTGCCGACGCCGAGGATGGTGTCGTAATCCGGCGAGCCCTCGAACTGCTTGAGGTCGAGCGGGTCCAGGTTGAGGATCAGGTCCTGCTCACCGGCGCGCAGAGCGGCGACCCGCTGCGCCTCGGAGGCGAGCACGGTGTACTCGACCTTCTCGAACGCCGGCTTGTCGCCGCCGTACGAGGGATTCAGCGACAGCGCAGCGCCGTTCTCCTGGTCCAGCTTGTCGAGCTTGTACGGCCCGCTGCCGAGCGCCTCGTTGTCCAGGTTGTGGCTCTGCGCGAACGCCGGCTGGACGATGTAGATGCTCCACAGCCGCCCGGGCAGGTCCAGCGCCGGCGCCGACAGCTCGAAGTGGATCACATCCGGAGAAGAGGCGGTCACCTTCTTGATGTACTTGCGCAGCGGCGCCCCGGACGTGCCCTTGTAATCGGGGTTGAGCAGCTGCGCGAAGTTCCACGCCACATCGTCAGCGGTCAGCGCGCTGCCGTCGGAGAACTTGGCGTTCGTGCGGATCGTGAAGTCCCAGTTCAGCGGGTCCGGTGAGGTCCACGACGTGGCCAGGCTGGGTTCCACCTCAAGACTGGGCGTGATCCGGGTCAGCGACTCGTAGATAGAGCCGACGATCGAACCGGACGAGTCCGGCGAGCCGCCCTTGTGCGGGTTCACGCCGGTGATCTGCCGGGACAGGCCGAGCCGCAGCGTGTCACCGACCTCCGCGCCGGCGCCGGACGCGCCGTTCGCGCACGCGCCGAGCAGAAGTATCGGGATGATCAAGGCGAATCTCTTCACAGGGAGCCTCCGGGTATCGCGTCAACCAGGGTCTGGGTGTAGGGGTCGCGAGGGTTCCGCAGCACGTCGTCGGTGCGGCCCTGCTCGACGATCCGGCCGTCCCGCAGCACGACGACGTCGTCGCACAGGTACCGGACGACCGCGAGGTCGTGCGAGATGAACAGGTAGGTCAGGTCACGTTCGGCGCGCAGCCGGGCGAGCAGCCGCAGGATGCGGGCCTGCACCGACAGGTCCAGCGCGGACACCGGCTCGTCGGCGATCACCAGGGTCGGCTCGCTGGCCAGGGCCCGGGCGATGCCGACCCGCTGGCGCTGCCCGCCGGAGAGCTCGGAGGGATGCCGGTGCCGGAAGTCGCGCGGCAGCTCCACCTCGTCGAGCAGCGCGTCGATGCGCCGCGACACCTCGGCGCGGGAGAGGCCGCGGTGGTTGAGCTCGAGCGGCTCGCGCAAGGTTTGCGCCACGCTCAGCCGCGGATCCAGCGAGCTGTACGGGTCCTGGAAGATGTACTGCACGTCCCGGCGCCACTGTCGCCGCTGCTCACGGGTCTGCTTGCTGAGTTCGAGCCCGTCGTGACGCACCTCGCCGGAGTCGGCGCGCTCCAGCCCGACGACGATCCGCGCGAGGGTGGTCTTGCCGGATCCGGACTCGCCGACCAGCCCGATCGCCTGGCCCCGGTGCAGCGTCAGGTCGACCCCGTCGAGCGCCACGTGCTTGGTGCGGCCCTCGCGCCCGCGTACCGAAAAGGACCGTCGCAGATCGCGCAGGGTGAGTTGCGGGGTCTGGGCGGCTTCCGCCGCCTTCGCGGGTGGGGCGACGCGAGCCAGGCGCGACGGCGTCGCTGAGAGCAACTGCCTGGTGTACGCGTGACGCGGCGCCCGCAGCACGTCAGCGGTCGGGCCGGACTCCACGATCCGGCCCTCACTCATCACGTGCACTTCGTCGGTGCGATCGGCGATGATGCCGATGTCGTGGCTGACCAGCAGCACGCCCAGGCCGAGGCGTTCGCGCAGCGAGTCGACCAGGTCGAGGACCTGGGCCTGGACCGACACGTCGAGGGCGGTCGTCGGCTCGTCGGCGATCAGCAGTTTCGGGTCGCGGGCCAGGGCCATCGCGATGACGACGCGCTGGTTGAGGCCGCCGGAGAGCTCGTGCGGGAACGCGTGCAGGGTCTTCGGGATGTCGGTGATGCCGACCAGGCCGAGCAGTTCGGCGATCCGGGCGGCGGCCTCGCGGCGGCCGGTGCCCTGCGGCAGAGCCTCATGCAGCTGTTTGCTGATCCGCATCCGCGGGTTGAGCGACGGCGTCGGGTTCTGGAAGACGACGCCGATGGTGGCGACCCGGTGCTCGGTCGTGTGCCTGTCGGCGACGGCCGAGAGTTGTTTGCCGGCCAGGGTGACAGTGCCGCCGGTGATCGTGATGGCCGGAGGGAGCAGGCCCGCGATGGCGAGCGCCGTGAGGGTCTTGCCGGAGCCGGACTCGCCCACCAGGCCGACGGACTTTCCCGCCGGGACCCTGATGTCGACGCCGTGCACGATCGGGGTGTCCGCGAGGCCGATGCGCAGGTCGCGGACGTCGAGAACGGTCTCGGTTCTTGTGGCGACGACGGTCATTTCGTTCCTCTCCTGGTCACCGGTCCGCCGGTGAATCGCTCCGCCAGGCCGTCGCCGAGCAGCTGCAGGCCGAGCGAGGTCACGACGACCGCGAGGCCGGGGAAGAACGCGATCCACGGCGCCGTGAAGATCTGTGCCTGACCGGCGGCGACCATCTGCCCCCAGTCCGGCTGCGGCGGCTGCACACCGAGGCCGAGGTAGCCGAGGCTGGATTCGAGCAGCAGCGCGTAGGAGGCGTTCAGGGTGAACGCGACCGCGAGCAGCGGCAGCACGCTCGGGATCAGATGTCGCCAGGCGATCGCGGCCCGGCCGGCGCCGGCCACCCGGGCCGCCTCGACGTACTGCTGCTCGATCACGGCGCGGGCGTGGCCGCGGACCACCCGGAACGTCAGCACCCACGAGCCCAGGACCAGGACCAGCACGATCGGCCCGAACGAGTTGCCGACGAAGGACAGCACCACGATGGCGAGCACGATCGACGGGACGGCCAGCTGCACGTCGGCGAGGCGGCCGCTGATCGCGTCGACCCAGCCGCCGAACAGCGCCCCGGCAAGGGCGAGCGACAGGCCGAGCACGGACGCGAGGACCGCCGACATCACCGAGATGGTCAGCGCCGTACGTCCACCATGGATGGTCCGGGTGAGCAGGTCGCGGCCCAGATCGTCGGTGCCGAACGGGTGCGCGGCCGACGGGGCCTGCAGCAGGATCTCCAGGTGCTGTTCCAGCGGGTCGCCGGTGATCCAGGGTGCGAGGACGGTGGCGGCGACGACGACGGTGAGGATGCCGGCGCCGATCCAGCCGCCGATCCCGATGGTTCGCCCCTTGTGCAGCGTCGCTGTGGTCATGAGCGCAACCTCGGTTCCACCAGCGCGGCCAGGACGTCGACCAGCAGGTTGATCAGGACGAAGCCGGCCGCGATGACCAGCACGCAGACGATGACGAGGGGGTAGTCGCGGTTCTGCACCGCGTTGATCGAGAGCTGGCCGATGCCGGGCCAGCCGAAGACCGACTCGGTGACCACGGCGCCGCCGAGCATCACGCCGGCCTGGATGCCGACCACATTGAGCGTGGTTCCGAGGGCGTTGGCGACGACGTGACGGCGTACCAGGAGGTGGTGGGGGAGTCCCTTGGCGCGGGCCGTGCGGATGTGTTCGGCCTGGAGCACGTCGAGCAGCGCGGTCCGGAAGACCCGGGCGATCGCCGGGATGAACGCGAGGGCCAGGGTGACCGCCGGCAGCACCAGGCCGGGCAGTCCACGGCCGTTAGTCGCGGGGAACCAGCCCAGGTTCACCGCGAAGACCAGCACCAGCAGGATGCCGATGAAGAACGTCGGCACCGACTCGAACGCGACAGCGACACCGAGCGGGCCGCGGCGCAGCCAGGACGAGCGGGCGGTCGCCGACCAATAGCCGATCAGACCGCCGAGCAGGGTGCCGATCAGCAGGCCGGTCGCGCCGAGGGCGAGGCTGGCCGGGACCTTCTCCAGCGCGATCGGCAGCGGGTTCTCGCCGTACCGAATGGAGTCCGGGAAGCGTCCGGTCAGGACGGTGCCGAGGAACGTGACGTACTGCTCGGGGATCGGCCGGTCGAAGCCGAGCACCCGGGTGAGCCGTTCGACCTCGTCGGGCGGCGCGTCCGGCGGCACCAGCAGCAGCGCCGGGTTGCCCGTCGAGTAGAGGGCGAAGAACACCAGGGTGATCGCGCCCCAGACGGCGACGAGACCGGTGAGCAGACGGCCGCCGAGATAGCGGCCGCTGACCGGCAATCTGAAGGTTCGGGGCAGGGGTGGACTGAGTACCGACGCCATGAGAAGACTCCCGAGGAGGGCTCTGTGATGGCGGAGCCTATATCCTATCTTACATATAGGCAATGTGTGCTTGGACATTGACTGTCATGGCTGTCCACATCGACCATGGCGATCATGTTGCGAAGACTTGCCGTCTCCACCGCGGTAGCCGTCCTCGTCGTCACCGGCTGGAACGCTCCCGCTCATGCCGACGCCCTGCCCGCCGTACCGCCGAAGGCCACCCCGATCGGCGACATCACCGGTTACCCCCGCCAGAACGTGCTCCCGGTCTGGCCGGACAACCCCGCCGACGCCTCGATCCCGATCGGCGTCATCGCGTACGACGACATCGCGCCGACGCTCAACACCCTCCAGGCGGCCAGCGACCGGGTCTCCGCCCGGGTCGCCGGAAAGTCGGCCGGCGGGTATGACCTCTACGTGGTCACCGTGACCGCGCCCGAGTCCGCTGCCTCGGCGCAGCGCCAGGAACGCTGGAAGCGCCTCATCGAGGACGACCCGGTCCGGGCGCGCACCGACAAGCAGCTGCTGCGCGACTACAAGACCCCGCTGTTCGTCAACGCCAACATCCACGGCAACGAGTGGGAGGGCACCGACGCGGCGCTGCGGGTCATCTCGGAGTACGCGACCAGCACCGATCCCGCTGTCTCGTCGCTCTTGCAGCGCAACCGGCTGGTCTTCAACATCACGTCCAACCCGGACGGCCGGGTCGCCGGAACGCGGGCCAACGCGAACGGTTACGACCTCAACCGCGACCTCACGATCGTCTCGCAACCGGAGACGAACCTGATCCGCGAACTCGCCGTCGACGTCAAGCCGATCATCACGCTCGACCTGCACGGGTACGTCAGCCCCACCCTGCTGCACCCGAGCACCCCGCCGCACAACGTCAACAACGAATACGACCTCTTCATCAAGCACGCTCTGCCGAACGCTCTCGGCATCGAGCAGGGCCTCAAAGACCTTGGGTACGCGGAAACGCAGAGCGCCCGCATCCCGTTCCGCGACGACGAACCGGGTGTCTGGGACGACTTCCCGCCGATCTACGTACCGTCGTTCTCGCTGTTGCAGTCGAGCATCCCGTACACGATCGAGGCGCCGCTGAACCCGCGCGGCAACCTCACGCCCGCCGAGAAGTCGCGCCGCTCGGGCATCAACACCGACGTGCACGAGGTGGCGATCAAGAAGTCCCTGGAGTACATCCAGGCCAACCGCAGCCAGGTCATCTACGACCAGGCCGAGGTGTACCGGCGGGGCTGGGCCGGCGAGCCGCAGCGCGACATCCCGGACGAGTACGTGCCCGGCTGGGGCCCCGAGGACGACTACCGCACCGTCTTCCCCCGCTCGTACGTGATCCCGGCCGGCGACCGTCAGCACTCGCCCGCCGCTGCCGCCCGCCTCGTCGAC
This sequence comes from Actinoplanes lutulentus, assembly GCF_003259845.1. GTDB lineage: Bacteria > Actinomycetota > Actinomycetes > Mycobacteriales > Micromonosporaceae > Actinoplanes > Actinoplanes lutulentus. The sequence continues at coordinate 309,405 of NZ_QLMJ01000001.1, read as the reverse complement.
CTGCTGATCGGCAGTGGCGGCCGGGTCTGGCAGGCGTCCTCGTCGTTCCGGGCGAACGGTACGTCGTACCCAAGTGGCTCTTATGTCATTGATCTTCACCAGCCGAAACGCGGCATCGTGAACTCGCTGCTCGAACCGGGCGCCGACATCACCGACCGGGTCTCCGACCTGTACGCCGGACCGGCCGGCTGGAGTCAGGGCCTGACCTGGGGCGCGACGGTCGACACCCTGTGGGACTCGCTGCCCCGGACCCGGCTGACCCGGATCTACGACGGGGTGGCCCGTGGCTCGTACCCGTCCGGCCGCGTCGCCTCCGCGCTCGACATCCAGGACGCGACCGACCTGCGTGCCGTCAACGACCTGCTCGCCGGGGGTGCGCGGGTCTACCGGCTGGCCGACGGGTCGGTGGTCGTCCCGTGGTCGTCGTCCTCGCAGGGTCTGATCAAGTCGGCTGTCCGCCGCTATGGGGTTTCCTTTACCGCCGCGCCGAAGCGCTGGACGGGCACGCTGCTCGACGAGGTCGTGGTCGGTTACGTCGGCGGTGTCGAGGTCCGGGACACCCTCGCGGACACCGGCTTCTCGTCACGCGCTGTCACCCCGGCGACCCTCGCCACCACGCTGACCGGCGACGTGGACGTGCTGCTGGTGGCGAACACGCTGAACCCGGCGACGCTGACCGCGGAGAACAAGGCGGCGCTCGACGCGTACCTGGCCCGGGGCGGCGGTGTGGTCGGCGTGGACACCGCGGGTCCGGCGTTCAGCAACGCGGCCGGCCTGCTCAGCACCGTCGCGCACTCCGGGGCGAGCCTGGCCAGCGGCGTGGTCAACGTGGTCAACAACGGCGGACCGGTCACGTCGGGTGCGATCCCGCACTCGTTCATCGCGCAGCCGGTCTGGTACACCGGCCTCGGCGCGGACGTGACGGTCGAGCAGTCGTACGCCGCCGACCCGCTGCTGGCGGGCTGGTGGGCGCCGGCGGCGGGCGGAACCGGCGGCCAGAATGAGGCGGCCGGGCAGGCCTCGATCGTGCGAAGCACGACCGCGGCGGGCAATCCGGTGGTGCTGATCGGCACCGACCCGATCTGGAGGCTGCACGCGAAGGGCCTGCAGTCCCAGCTGGGCCGGGCCCTGATCTGGGCGTCGCAGAGCTGACCGATGGGTAGAGGGACGCCGGGAAGGGCGTCCCTCTTCCTCGGGATGCCGATTCCGATATTTGCTGGTAGACAATTATCGTGCCGGACGACTACTTCACGATCACCCGGGCGCCGGCCACCCCCGGAACGGTCCGGCTGCTCTTCAGCGGCGACCTCGACATGGGCGCCCGAACCGACATCCACGACGCCCTGAAGGCGGCGGTGACCGAGGCGCGTGTCCTCGAACCGGCGGCCAGCGGGGGCGCGGGTGAGGTCCCACGGATCATCATCGACCTGCGGGGTGTCCGCTTCATCGACTCGGAGGCGATCGCCGCCATCCTCGACGGCTACGTGGCCGCCGAGGACGCCGGCCTGGACTTCCGCCTGGCCGGAGCGCTGGGCATCGTCCGCCGGGTCTTCGACGTGATCGGCCTCCACCACCTCTTCGAACCCTGACCAGCAAGCGGGCCAGTTATCGCGCCGGAGAACTCACGCTCAACAGCCCGCGCCCGGAGGCCGGCGTGTTGCGTCCGCGTTCGGCGGGCGGCCGACGTGTTGCATCCGGACCTTGGCAAGTTCGGGCTGACATGTGGGTGCATCTTGCCTGGATCGCGCGACGAGGCAGCGGCGGCAACCGGCCTACTGCGATGGTGTCGAGTTCAGGTCGCTCGACTCTCTGTGGATCGGTAACGGGCTGAGCGGCGCGGCGGCTCTCGTCGCGAGGTGCCGTCCGGACCTTGTGCGGTTCGGCTGTCCCAACGACCGCAAACGCACGAGTTTCGGTGCTCGCCGCCCGTGACATCTCGACTTCGGGTGGTCTGCGAGCACCCCGGTCACGCGCTGCCACCACCGAAGGCGGAAAGCGCCGGATCTTGGAGGCCTGTGGGTGTCCTGCACCCTGCACCCCCCAGACCTCCAAGATTGGGCCGGCGAAGGCGCCATCCCGGCCTAACGCTCACCCACCGTGACCGTTCGTCGGGACGAGTGCCGCCGATCGACAATCCGGCCACAGCGGGCGGGAATCGTGGACCTCGTACCGTCTGGCAGGACCCAGAATTCCTGCCGAAAGCGCCCTGGCCTGGGGCACCCGCTACCGAAATGGCGAAAGTCGAGAGCTCGACCTTCGCCATTTCGCCACGCAGAGCCAGCTGATCAATGTCAGCGTCGTGGAAGCAGGTCGGGGGCACACGGTGGGCTCGGGTGGACGTGGCTGGGAGCGCACGGATGCTCGGGCTGGCGTGGATGAAGTCGCACGGATGCGGTTTGTGTGACTTCATCGCGGTCAGGGCGTAGACCCGGGCGCACGGTGACGTTATGTGCGACCTGATCCATGCCGCGACCCGGCCAGCTCCCGCGTCCGGCCACGCTCTCGTCCGGCTCGCCCCGCGACGTGATCGCGGCGACGTTATGTGGCCGCCACCTCGATCCGGGCCTCTCCGGGCATTGGGCTCCGCACCATGGCGAAAGCCGAAAGATCGCTGGGCGGGCGAATTCAAGATCGCGGCCGGGCGGGATGCGGCTGAGTAGGCGGGACAGCGCGAGCCGTAGGTCATCAACCGGGATGACCTACGGCTCGGTAGGGCGTCAAGCCGTCAGATCGCGGTGATCAGGTTGTCGATCATGGTTTTGATGTCGTCGCGCAGCGCGGTCACCGCGACGATCAGGCCGCCGGCGATCAGGGCCGCGAGCAGGGAGTACTCAACGGCGGTGGCACCCTCGTCGGAGGAGGTCGCGGTGCGCAGGTACGCGATGAGGACCTTGAACTGCTCCACGAGAGGCTCCTTTTCGACGACGGCGTGTTCGGTTGCGCCGCCTTGAATCGGTCGCCCGCCGCCGGGCTTAAGAATCCGGCCAGGACCAGGACGCGACGGCCCGCAGGGGCCATCTAGTACTTCAAATACTGCCGGGTCATCTTGGCGACCTTCTCCACCAGCGTGATGCCGCTCTCCATCGACGTGTTGTCATGGGACAGAACGGCCACCGACACGTCCACCTCGTCCGACGTGACCCGCCCGATCGAGTTGACCACCCACTTGCCGCCGTCGGCCGTCCGGGTGTCCCACCCGTTCTTCACACTCGTCGTCTCACCGGCCCGGGCGACCACCGGCACACCCCAGTCCTGCTCCGAGTCGACAGTGGTCATCAGACCCAGAGCGGTCTCCCGGGAATCCCCGTCCAGCAACGTGCCCTGCGCGGAGTCGAACTGGGTGAGCAGCTTCACCTGATCACCGGCCGTGGTCCGGGTCAGCCCCCAGTGCACGTCGATGGCGGTCTTGGTCAGCCCGAAGCGCTTGTTGCACTTGGTCACCGCGGCCTTCCCGCCGATCCGTTGGAACAGCGACGTCGTGGCGTTGTTGTCGCTGAGCTGGATCATCGGTTTCGCCAGCGACAGCTCCCGGGTCGAGGGCTCGCGGTCGGCGTCCTGCGCCTTGAGCAGCATGCAGGCGAGGATGTCCGCCTTCACGATGCTGGCGGTGTCGAACTTCTCCGAACCCCGATATTGGTACGTCTCCCCGGTCGTCGCGTCGAGTACGGCGACCGCGAAGTCAGGCGACGAGGCCGCCACCTTCTTCAGCGCCGCGTCGAGCTTCTTCACCCGCGCGGCCCGTTCGGCCGCGGCGAGCTCTTCGGGGCTGGGGCCGGTCGGCGACGGCGAGGCGAACGCGGTCACCGACGGCGAAGTGCCGGAACCCAGACCGGAATAGATCAGACCTCCGCCACCGATCATCACGCCGGCCGCCACCACCGGAATCAGGAAACGACGCACCCGTGCATCCTGCCTAACTCTGCGAACCGCCCGTTGCCGGGGTCCCGGACGAGGAACCACCGTCGGGTACGGGCGCCGGGCCCTAATCGTTGAACGTTGTGAACAGCTTCGCGAACGCGTGGTCATCCTGCGCGATGCCGCTGCACGTACTGCTCAGCGTGCCGTCCGGGCAGTCACCGGTGTCCCGGTCGGCTGACCAGAAGCGGACGGACTCGTACCCCTCGGTCTTCGCGTGCGTGAGCAGCGACTCGGCGTCGGCGAGGGTGGTGACCGCGCCGCTGTCGTTCACGCCGATCATCGGGGTGACGCTGATGTCGACGGCGTCACCCCAGATCGCGGTGATGTCGTCGGCGGCCTGCCGAGCAGACCGCCTCAAGGTACGTCCCGTCCGCCCCACCCGTGGCGGCGACGACCTCCCCGCCGATCTCGGCGAGACTCGCCCGGACCGCGCTGTCGTCGATCGCTGTGGTCCCGGACCAGGCAGGCGTGCAGCTCTCACCCGCGCCGGCGAGCACGAACGCCGCGGTGAAGTCCTTCTGCCCGGTGGCGGCCGTGATCGCGGAGATGTCCGCGGCACCGCTGACGACGTCGACGTACGGCATCACCCGGCTGCTCCCGGCCACCGCCGCCGACGCGCTGACCTCGACGTCCTCGTCGCCCGCCGCACACGCCCCGGTGAGCAGCAGCAGAAGGATCGCGGCACGGCGCACCCTGGCACTATCCCACCGAGCCACCGTCCCGATCAGCGGAATAGCGCAGCACCACGACGCCGCTCGGCAGCGGGGTCGCGTCGGTCAGGGTGAGGCGGTGCGGGTGGAAGCCGGCCGCTGCCAGGGGGATACCGGAGCCGGCGATCACCGGGTTCAGCTTGATCACCAGCTCGTCGATGGCCGGCAGCAGCGCACCCGCGAGGCTGCCGCCCCCGGCGAGCCAGATGTCGAGTCCGGGTTCACGCTTCAGCTTTTCCGCGAACGCGACCGGATCGTCGGCGACGACCTGCACCGCCGGGTCCGGCGATTCGGTCATGGTGCGCGAGAATACGACCTGGCGCAGGTGCGCGTACGGGCTGGTCACGCCCTCGGCGAGGGCCGGCTCGTAGGTGCCCCGGCCCATCAGCACGGTGTCGAACGCCTGGTTGGGCGCGGTGATGCCGACCGCGCTGCGGATGTGCGTGGGCACCGTCTCCGGATATCGCTCGACCATGTACGCCGTGACGTCGTCATGCAGCACGAAGAAGTCCCACGACCCGTCCGGTGCGGCGATGAACCCGTCGACGGTGGCGGCGACGAAGTACACGAGCTTGCGCATCTGATCCTCCCGACCACTGCGATCTTCGCGGTCAAAGCTACGGCGGGCGCCGTGCCCGCTACAGCGAGCGCCTTGCCCGCCGCGGCGTGGCATCATGCGCGGCATGGAAATTTTGCCGGGGCTCGGAACCCCCCTGGTTCAGATCGGGGAGAGTCGTGAGGTCGTCGAGTGCAAGCTCGGCACGCCCGTTCACCCCGGGCGGCTCGACCGGGCCGTCTACCAGACCTCGCCGATGCTGGTGCTGTCGTACACCGACATCGACACCGTCGAGATCGTGGAGATCGCTTACTCCGGGGACGGCGGTGAGGAGGCGTGGTTCGACGGTGTGCAGCTGACCTACCGGTTCCTCGACGACGTGGTCGCCGACCTCGCGGCCCGCGGGCACCGGGGCGAGCAGATCGACATCGGGTACCGCTTCGAGCCCGGGTTCGCGCTCTTCTCGGTGGGCTCGCGCAGCCCCCGCGACCTGGACCCGGCCGCTGATGAGGACGACCCGCGCCGGATCTGCGAGGGCGTGCTGGTGGCGCCGTTCGACTACTTCGACGCTCCCGACGAGGAAGAGGTCGAGCAGTACATCCGTGACCGGATCGAGGCGGCCGGGCTCAGCGGCCCGGAGGCCGACGAGTTGCGGGACTTCCTGAAGCAGAGCTTCGGCGGCTGAACCTTTCACCGCTGCAATAGTTGCGGTGCGATTGCTAACGGCGGGCACCTCTCAACCAGGGGCGCAGGAGGCCGACTCCCGGGGCACGAACCCCGACGTTGGGAGCCGCCATGCCCAGCAAGACCCGCACTCGCGCCAGCGAGACACGTAAGCAGATCCTCATCGTGGCCGCCATCGTCACCGGAACCGCGGTGGCGTTCGGCGGGCTGGGCGCGTTCGCCGTCGACCGGTACACCACCGACCGGGTGTGCACGGACATGGTCGAGCTGGCGACCGGCGAGGTGAAGCCGCAGACCGAGGCCGAGGCGCAGCCCGACGCGACGCAGCTGGCCGATCTGCGTGAGGAGCTGGACCGTACCGAGAGCCGGCTGCTCTTCAACTCCGACCTGCGCACCGCAGTGCAAGGTTTCTCGGCCGACATGGTCCAGGTGGAGCAGGTGGTCAACGACATGGCCCGGTTCACCACCGTCCAGAAGACCGGTCAGACCACGACCGAAAAGGCCCAGGACCAGGTCGACCTGGTGAAGAACGCGATCGCCGTGCTGCGTTCGATGGACAGCCACGTCCGGCAGGGCCAGGTCGCCTGCGGACAGGTGCCGGTCGGCATCCCCGCGGTCCAGGAGCAGCTAAGCCTGCTGAACGCCTAGCAGTGCGTCGAGAGCAGGACTGCCGATGCCGGTGCGCGCCGTCAGCAGCCGCAGGGCGTCGATCCACGCCGGCGCCTCCGGACGGCCGTGCCGCAGACCGAGCTCGCACTGCGCGTCGAGAATGTGCGCGTCGAGCCAGACGTAAGGATCAGCCAGCCGGTTCGACCGCGTCCGCGCCTCGCTGAGCAGCGCGAACGCCTGCTCGGTGTCCCCGCGCGCCTCCGCGACCAGCGCGAGCGAACGCGCCGCCATCCCCTCCCAGCAGGGATCACCGAGCCGGCACGCCCGCGCGAACGCCTGCCGCAACACCCGCTCAGCGGCCTCCACGTCGCCGGCCGCGAGGTGAACCTCACCGCGCAGCGCCTGCGGCCACGGCAGAAAAGCCAGCCAATGGTCACCCTGAGCGATCTCCTCCGACCTCGCGAGGTGCGCGGCCGCAAGATCAAGATCATTCAGGAGCAGGTGTACGCGTCCCAGCATGGACAACGCGTATGCCCCGGTTCGCGGGTCGCCGGCGTCGCGGGCCAGGTTGATCGCCTTTTCGAGCAGGGCCCGGGCTTGCGGATATTCGCCGCGGTCGCTGTGCACGGCGCCCAGATAGGTGGTGATCCGCGCCGTGGTCGCCGGCGAACCCTCAGCGGCCGTGAGGGCGCAGTCGAGCCAGTGGTGTGCTCGGTCGTAACGGCCACGCAGGAAATCCACGTACCCAATCTCCGCTCTGGCCTGCGCCGACGCGGCCTGATCGTGCGCGGTGAGAGCGAGCCGATCGGCTTCGTGGAGGGTCGCCAGACCCTCCTCATCCATGCCCCGCAGCGAGTGGACCAGCGACTCGGCGAGGCGGAGGCGGGCGGTCACGCGCAGGTTCGCCGACCCGTCCAGCCGATCGGCGAGGCGGACCGCCGCGCGCAGGGACCGGACGCCGGCGTCGACCGCGCCGGCCGCCACCGCCGCCGCGCCGGACTCGACGATGGCCTCGACTGACGCCTCGTCGGCGGGCTCGTCGGGTTTCCGGCGGACCTCGCGCATCGCCTGCTCGACCGCAATGCCCGGCGTCACGCCGAGTTCGTCGCGGAACAGCTCGGTGACCGCCGCGAACTGCCGTTTCGCGGCCACGTCGTCGCCGGCCAGCCGGTACAGCCGGATCACCAGCGCCTGATGGTTCTCGTCGAGCGGGTTCATCGCGGCGGCCCGCAGCGCCAGGTCGCGGGCCGCGTCCGGTTCACCCTCGGCGAGCCGGCCCAGCGCGGCCTCGTGCAGCATCGCCTCGGACGCGGCAGCGACCCGGCGCCGCTCGGAGAGCAGCCACGACTCGAACGCGGGCGCACCCCGGACCTCGATCCCGTCGAGCAGTTCCGCGCCGAGCCCGGGCAGCCGCGCCGCCGCCGTCCACGCGCCGTGGCTGAGCACGTGAACGTCGACGACCGCGTCGTCCGGCAGGCGCAGCGTCACCGGATCGCCGTCCACCGGCACACCCAGGCAGCGGCGGACCTCGGTGAGCCCCCAGCGCAGCGCCCGCAGCGGATCCTGCGCCTCGGGGTAGAGCATCCCGGCGAGCCGGCCGCGGGTCAGCGGCGGCCGGTCGCCGAGCAGCAACATGGCCAGCAGCGCCCAGCTCTTGCGGCTGCGCACCTGATAACCGGCTTTCGCCCCATGCTTTTCCACATGCGGCCTACCGAGCAGGTGCACAGTGAGCGCCACGGGTCCTGTCAGCCTTTCGCGCTGATCGGGTAGATCTCGTCAGCGACCAGGCCGTGCGCCTTGGCGTGCACGGTGTTCGCCGCTTCGGCGTCGGGCGCGTCGACCAGGCAGAAGATCTTCCCGGCGTCCTCGTCGACCCAGTACTTCAGGTAGTTGACGCCGTACTCGCCCTGGGTGGCAAGGTCTTTCTCGTGGGCGGCGGCGACGTCGGAGCCTTTCACTCCACCGTCGACGTGGTGGATGTCCATGAACAGCGGCATGTGGTTCTCACTCCTTGGTGGCCCGGGCGTTTCCCGGGCTGGTCCCATCAGAGCGGGGCGGCGTTTGACGCACCGTTTGACGAATTCCTGGTCACCTGCGCGCCAGCCCGGATGGCACGCGGGATCTCCGCGATCTCGTCCACCCGGGCCAGCAGCCCGGCCAGAACGCCGTCGTTGCCGGGGGAGTCGAGTTCCACGGTGTACGTGATGCCGGTCGACGTCCAGGTTGTCGTGTCGAAGGCGCCGGCGGCGGTTACGCGTACCCCATCAAGCGGGATGCCGAGGCCGGCGGCCTCGCGGTAGAGATCGTTGAGCACGCAGCCGGCGGCGGCGAGATGCAGCAGATGGGCCCCGGTGAAGTCAGCCCGGACGGTCACGCCCGCGTCGGTCCACCGATGCGGAAACCGAACAACCCCGGCGCCGGCGTCGTCCTGAAGCGAACCCGCGCTGACAACGACTCCAAACTGGTCCATCGGCTCAGATTAGACACACTCCCGGCACCGGCCGCCTACCGCGCTGCTGTCAGTCACGGGCACTGCGCCCGAAGATCGCGCGATCCGTTCTCCCGTGTCGGTCCGTTCTCCCGTGTCGATTTCGGATTCGATACGCGCCCGAACTCGACACACAGTCCGCAAGTCGCGCCCTGGCCGATCGGCTCGCGCTCGTGGTCGTGGTCGAGCCTCATCAGCGACCGCAAGCGCTGGCCGCCTGCGGCCGGCTTGTGCTCACGGTCGTGTTTTCGGCCCGCGCACGACCGTAAGCACAAGCCGTCTCCGGGTTCGCCGGCAAACGCTGTCCGGGCCGGCCATCCGGCGCCACAGGGCGGTGCCGGCGACCCGCACGCCACGGCGATCTCCGGCGCGGCAGCCCGTCTCCTGATCGCCACTCTGGACGGTCCGCGGTCACACACGCTGCCCTGCTGGGTGCCGGATAACCTCACGGACTGTTGCGTGGCGATTACCATCGATGGAGCGCGGGACAGTTCCACCGCGAATTCGCGCGTCGGGGATGAGGGTTGCCTTGGTGACACGGTTCGAGGTCGGCGTCGGCTCCAGGGTTCTCGCGGTTCAGGTGTCCGGCGCGGCCGACGGGATTCCGGTGTTCCTGCTGCACGGCACCCCCGGCTCGGGCTCCGGTCCTCGCCCCCGCAGCAGCGTGCTCTATCGCCAGGGCATCCAGTTGATCAGTTACGACCGCCCGGGTTACGGCGGCTCCACCCGGCTGCCGAACCGCCGGGTCGTCGACGCCGCCAGTGACGTCCGGGCCATCGCCGACCGGCTGGAGATCAAGCGGTTCGCCGTGGTGGGCCGCTCCGGCGGCGGCCCGCACGCGCTCGCCTGCGCCGCCGTGCTGCCGCACCGGGTCGCGCGCGCCGCCGTCCTGGTCGGACTCGCGCCCTGGGAGGCGGCCGACCTCAACTGGTACGAGGGGATGGCCGACGAGAACGCCAGCAAGCACGTCGCGGCCGACCGCGGCACCGCGGAGATGATGCACGAGCTGCGGGCCCTGGCCGAGCAGACCGCCGCCGACCCGAAGAGTCTCCTGGAAGAGCTGCGTTCCCAGATGTCCGCGCCCGACCTGCGGTTCATGCAGAGCGTGCTGTACCGGCGTCTGCTGGTGAAGAGCTACGCGGACGCGCTGCGCGACGGGCCGTACGGCTGGCTCGACGACATCGTGGCGTTCCGCCGCCAGTGGGGTTTCGCCCTCGACACGATTGTGCCGCCGGTCCGGCTCTGGCACGGCGCGCACGACACGTTCTCGCCGGCCAGCCACAGCCGATGGCTGGCGCAGCGGATACCGCGGTCGGAGGTGCACGTGCAGCACGACGCCGCGCACTTCGGGGCCATGGAGGTGCTGCCGAGGATCCTCAGCTGGCTCGCCGCCTGAGACATAGCTTGCTCTGAGACCCGGCCGGCTCTGTCACGGTGATTCCGGGCCGGCCAGGAGTTCCCGTGCCTCGGTGGCGAACGCCTCCAGTTCGCCACAGAGCTGCAGCAGGTGGTCGACGCTGTGCAGATGGACGATCGCGGCGTTGCGCAGGCGGGTCGCCCTGTTCGCATTGGGTACGCCCCGGGCCAGCTCCTGGTGCCCGGTGGACATGATCTGCCGCTGGTGCCGGAGCGCGGACTCCAGTTCGTTCCAGATCCGTTCGAAACGGGCCGACTCGACGGTCGGCTCCCCGTTGCGGACGCGTTCGCTGAGCAGCGCGCGCAGGTGGTTCCCGTCGATCCGCAGCGGCGTCACCACCCGCTCGTAGAAGAGCCACTGCTGGCTGTCCATGTGAGCCTGGAGCAGATGGGCCGACTCCAGCGCGCGTTCCGGATCGGCGAGCCTGCCGTTGACCACCCGGGCCGCTTCCACGAAGGCGTTCGTGGAGGCGCTCACCTCCTGGACCAGGTCCTGGACGTAGTCGCTGGTGGTGCGTACCGAGGCGGTCAGCTGTTCGAGCGCCGCGCCGTACCGGGCCTTCAGCCGGACCCGTTCGAGCTCCTTCACCTGGTACTCGGCCAGCCGCGCGATGATCACGAGAGCCAGCGGCAGCGCGAACAGCCCGCAGATCAGCTCGGCCAGGATGTTCGTGACGAACTGCAGGCTGCCCCACCGGTTCTGCACGTCCGCCGTGATCGCCAGGATCACCGCGACGGTGCCGAGACTCCACACCCAGTACGTGAACCGGCGCAGCACCGGCGGCGCGGTCCGCCACGCCGAGGAGATCAGCGACGGGATGGTGCTATCGGTGTTCTCCCTGTCCGCCATGGGCCGCCGTCCCTAGAACTGGTGAGGGTCGATGATCCGGTACAGGTACCGGCGCCGGTCGAGCCCGCTCACGATCGGATGCGCCCCGCCGAGCCGGAGGACCACCCGCTCGCGGAGCGCGGCGAGCCGGTCGTCGGCGGGCTCGCCACCCAGCGCCTCCTCGACGAGGGCGAGGTTGGCCTCGTACCGGAAGGTGTTCGGGTGCTCCGGCCCGAACACCCGCCGGATGTCGCCGGCGATCGACAGCAGGGTCTCCCGGGCCGCCTCCGGCCCGGTGCCGCCCTCGGACGGTTCCGCCTCGCAGATCGCCAGGTTCATCTGCGCGGACAGCGTGTACGGATGATCCGGCCGCAGCACCTCGATCATCTCCGGGACCGTGGGCCGGATCCACGCCCGGGATTTCGGCAGGTCGCCGAGCCGGCGTTCGGCGATGGCCAGGTCGTTGCGGCACACGAGCGTGTACGGGTGCCGGTCGCCGAGCGTGCGCTTCCAGAACGCGTGGATCTCGAGCAGCTCGGCCACCGCCTGCTCGCCCTCCCCGGCGCTGTGCAGGGTGAGCGCGCGGCTGAACCGGCAGCTCACCGTCTCCGGGTTCTTGTCGCCGAACAGCAGCAGGAGCCGGTCGTACGACTCGTGGTGCAGCTGGAGCGCCTCGTCGATCCGGCCGATGCTGCGCAACGAGACCGCGTAGTTCGACTTCGTGGTGAGCGTCGACCGGGAGTCCGGCCCGCGGGTCTCCAGCAGGTCGTCGAGGGTCTGCTTGAGCAGGGCGGCGGACCGGTCGAAGTCGCCCGCGTCGCGCCAGTCCCGGGCCAGGCAGGCGGCCGTGCCGAGCGTCCAGAGGCTGGTCTCGCCGTTGACCTCACGACGCCGCAGCCACGCCTCCTCGTCGTGCTGACCGGCCAGCGTGAACTGGCCCATCAGACGGTAGGAGACCGCGAGGTTGTTCTGCGCCGCCAGGGTGCGCGGGAAGTTGTCGCCGTACTGGTCCTGCCAGGCGCGGTAGGTGTCGACGTCGATGTCGAGCGCCTCCGGGTAACGACCCAGGCCGCGCAGGTCGGCCGCGTAACTGCCGCGGGTCATCAGGGTGTGCGGATGGTCGGGGCCCAGCAGCCGTTCCTGCTCGGCCAGCACCCGCTCGTCCAGTTCCAGGGAGGCCTTGAACTCGCCCAGGTCGCGCAGCAGGTTGGCCAGGTTGAACCGGAGCTGGAGCAGTTGCTGGCGCAGGATGCCGGCCTGCTCCGGGTCGGTGGTCTCCTCGAGCTGCTTCTCCCAGATCCCGGCGACCCAATCGGCCCGGGCCCGGCCGGTGGCGAGGTCGGCCTGGACGTAGTAGTACCGGATCCGGTCGATCAGCAGCTGGCGTACCGCCTCGTCGGTGCTGTAGACCGACCGGGACGCGTCGAGGTGCGGCCAGATCATCCGGAACCGGGGCCAGTGCTCCGCGTCCTCGACCTCGCCCTCGGGCCGCGCCTTGGCGAGCACCTGGTGCACCTGCCGCTGGGCTTCGGCGCGCTCCTCTTCGGTCATCCGGTCCCGGACCGCGTCCTGCACCACCTGGTGGATCAGGATCTGACCGCTGCGGTCGCTGCTGCCGGGGGAGCTGGGCCGCTGGTCCAGCCGGAGCAGCGCCAGCCGGTTGATCTGCTGGACCAGTGCGCCGCGCAGCATCCGCTCGGAGACCGCCGGGTTGTGCGGTTTGAGGAACTCCGCCATCTGGTCGCTGTAGACCAGGTCGAGCGAGATCTCCGGCGCCAGCACACTGCACAGCTGGAAGAGCCGGTACGCCGCCCGGTCCCGTTCCCGCAGCCGGTTCAGGGACAGGTCCCAGGTCCGGGCGATGGGCCGGCCGGCGGTGTCGACGAGCGCGACGCTCGGGCCCTCCGCCTGGATCAGTTCGAGGTACTGGTCGACCGGGGTGTTCGACTCGTCGAGCAGTGCGGCGGCCGCGGCGATCGCGATCGGCAGGTCGTCGAGCTGTTCCGCAACGAGGCCGGCGTCGTGCTCCTCGATGCCCCTGACCCGCTGCATCAGGTGATCGATGCTCTCGGCCCGGGTGAAGACGTCGACCTGCACCGGCTGGGTCTGATCGCCCCAGGCGATGTTTCGCGAGGTGATGAGGACGTGCGCGGTCCCGTGGGGCAGGTAGTCGAGGATCGCGTCGGGCTCCTCGGCGTTGTCCAGGATCAGCAGGTAGCGTCGTTTGTCCCGGCTGAGCTCCTGGACGACGGCCCGGGCGAACTCCCGGCCGGACTGCTCGGACTGCAGGTGCAGCCGCCCGCCGAGCTCGCGCAGGGCGTTCTGCAGGTTCTCCTCGGTGTCGGCCTTCAACCAGGCCACCACGTCGTACGCGGCGCGGTAACGGTGGGCGTACTCCAGTGCCATCTGGGTCTTGCCGACGCCGCCCATGCCCTGGAGGCTGACCGCCTGGGTACCGAAGAGCACCACCGCCGCGCCGGAGCGCAGCCGCCCGCGCAGGTCACGCAGTCCGGCTTCGCGCCCGGTGAAGCGGGCGTTGCGGGCCGGCAGGTTCACCACCAGGTGGGGTTCCTCGCCGGGGTAACGCGGCGCGCCGGCCAGCACGACGTCCAGATCGCCGGCGGGCCGGCCGATCAGCTTGAGGATCTCCTCGGCCGCGGCACTGCCACCGAGCCCGGCGATGAACGCCGAGTTCACCGCCGGGATGCTCCGCCACGGGGTGATGTCAGCCGTGTAGATCGCCCGCAGTCCCGGGTCCGGGGTGAGCGCGTCCGCCGTGCCGGTGAAGTAATCGGCGCCCTCAGCCCTGGAGATGATCTTCAGGTGCTGGGCGTTCAGCGGTGAGTCCTTGTCGCCGCCGCCGTCCGGAGCGTGCACGACCCGGAGCCCTCCGGCGAGCAGGACGTGTTCCACCCACTCCAGCCACACCTGGTCGAGGCCGGAGCCGGAGAGCAGCACGGTGTCGGCCTCGGAGAACGGCTTGCGCTCGAACCGCGTGATGATCTGCTGGCGGAGGCTCGTGTTCATCGGCGGCAGCGTGGTGACCTGCCCCTCGGTGATGTGCGAGGCCAGAGCCTCGTACGCGCTGAGGAGCGTCCCGCGGGCACCCGGCGCGTCACCGAAGGTCGCCAGCGTCTCCTCGTACGCGTAATACGCCTGGTAAGGCACCTCGACACCGTGCCAGTACGCCCGGCGCCGGCCCTCGTCGAGACCGCTCGGCAGCTCGGCGAACTCCCGCATCGCTACCGTCCGCCCGATGTCGGCCTTACGCTTCTCGGCCGGGTCCACCCGCATCGGCACGGGCAGCACCCGGATGTCCCGGGGGCTGTGCAGCTGCCGTGCCATCCGGGCCGCACCCTCGATGCCCTGGTCGCTGAACGTGAAGCAGTCCACCAGCACGTCCGGCAGATGGCCGGTGCAGATCCCGGCGATGTCGCTGTGCCCGGTCCGGCTGTCGATCAGGGTGAAGTCGTAGCGGTCCTTCATGTCGGCGCGCATCGCGTCGAAGAACCGGCCGCCGCCCCGATCCTCGTAGAACTCGTCCCACTTGATCTGGCTGAGCCCGCCGTCGTACGCCGGGTTCTGCCGGCCGGCGGAGAGGAAGTCGAGGGTGCCGCCGTCCGGGAAGTGTTCCCACTCCAGCGAGAAGGAGTGCTGCTGGACGCTGGCATAACTGTTGAGCTGGGCGGGGTCCCAGGTCTCTTCGGACGAGTCCCACTCGTACCGGTTGATCATGTCGACGACGCCGCCGGTGCTGGCCAGGAATCGCAGGTCCATGAACGGCGCGAAGTACCGGTGCAGGCCGGGCGACTCGAGGTCCCAGTCGACGGCGAGGACCCGGTGGCCGTTCGCCGCCAGGATCCAGGCGATGTTGGCGAGGGCCATCGTGCGGCCGGTGCCGCCCTTGTAGGAGTAGAACGTGACGACCTGTCCGTTGCGCCCTCTGCTCATGGCAAGTCCTCCCACGGTCCTCGCGAACGCCTGCTGCGAAGAAAGTTCCGGCGGGCCTTGGTGACCGCCTCGTCGATGGCTCGCTGAAGTTCCGGGGCATCCCGGGCGATCTGCACGCCGTTGCGCGTCATGGCTCTCGCCCGGGCGGCCAGATCGTGTGCCCGGCCGGCGCCTTCCGGGCGGATCACCATCACCACGGTCATCCACGGCGGCATGTCCCGGAGTATCCGTTCGGCGATCGAGCGGGCGTTCGGGTCGTCGAGCACCGCGGAGTCGAGCAGCAGCACGCCGGCCGACTCGTGGAAGCCGTTGGCGGTGCCCGGCGCCGCCGGGGCGAGCACGATCTCGGGCAGCAGCGACAGCCGCTGCGCGGCGTGCCGGGCGTGATCGGTCACCCAGCCCGTGTCGGTGCCGAACGGCGACCAGTCGACACCGCGCCCGTGCGGCCGCACCACGGTGATCAGGAATCGGGCCGCCGGTGACCGGGCGGGCATCGGCAGCGCCGGGCGGCTGCGGATCCAGAGCGGCACCTGGTCGGGGTCCTCGGCGGCGGACACCACACGGTCCGCGAGCTCCTCGATGATCTGCCGCAGCTCCGCGGTGTACGCGCTGAGCCGGCAGATCGAGACCATCCCGTACTCCGCGTACTCCTGGACGGCGGCACCCAGCGAGGTGGCCTGGGCGAGGCCGTTGACCCGGCGTGCCGGAAGGTGCGGCTCCCAGAGGACCGGGTGCACGAAGGGCGGCTCGTCGGAGTCGTTGAGGCGATGCAGCCGGTTGCCGAAGTCGGCCGGCGGCTCGTGCAGAAACTCCCGGCTGTAGAGGGGTACGAGCACCCGCACCCGCGGGACACCGTTCGCCAGCGCCTTGCGGGCGTCGCCGGCGGTGGCGAAGTAGAGCGAGCCGCGGCGCAGACCGTACGGCGGGTCGGCGCGGCGCTGCACCTCCAGGTCGAGCCGGTGATAGAACCCCTCGACCCATTGGTTCGGGACCGACGTGCGCGCATGGATCAGCGCGAAGTACAGGTCGGGCGCCGGCACGGTCGAGATCCGATCACGGTGCCCGGAGGCCGGGCATGTTTCCCGCAACGCGCACGTTCGCTCCGATCCCCGATCCAGTTACGACCCGGAGTTCAGCGTAACGGTCCCGTTCCACTGTGTCACCGACGGAGATCAATGCCAGGGTGAGGCGAAGCGCGGATCAACCGCGATTGGTGGTGAACCATTCCTCGGCCTGATCCACCGCCGGTGCCAGTGGGATCAGGTGAGCCGCCGCGCCGCCCACCCGGCCGGTGGTCGCCCAGGGCTGCCGGAGAAGATCTCGTCCCGCTTCGCCGAAGTCGCTGTCGTCGAGCTTCAGCGCTTCGAACCGCTCCATCCGGCGCTGACCATTTTCGGTCACGAAGCAGGAGTACTCCATGACCTTCGCAGGCTGCGGAAGCCGGTATTCGGCGAGGTGCAGCGCCGTGCACTTCTCCATGCCGACGCCGAGCAGCAGAATCGAGGCCCCGCCCTGGTAGAGCGCGCCCAGCGGCGAGCGCTCACCGAGGTGCGAGCGGAGATCGTGGTCGCGGACGATCGCGGCGGCGTCCGGGCCCAGCGCCGCGAAGGAGGTCTGCGGGTGCCGGCTGCGCAGCGCGCCCGGATGCGAACGGATGTGCTCGGCGAAGCTCCCGACGCCGTACGACGGTGTGCTGTCCGGCTGGAAGCCCGGCATCCCGGCCACGTACCGGGCTCGGGCGGCGTTGCTCATCCCGGCCGTGGCGGTCCGGTGGACCGGGCTGGTCAGCGAGTTGTTCGGCGTCTGGGCGGGCACCACGATCGTCCCGGTGGGCCCGGTCACCTCGCGCAGCGCGGCCAGCAGGGTGGCCGGCCCGCCGTCGACCCAGCCGATCCGGCGCATCGAGCAGTGCACCAGCAGGGCGCCGCCCTCGCCGACGCCGAGCGCGGTCAGATCGGCGACGAGGGAGGTCTTGGTGAGGAGCAGCCCGGTCACGGCCCCGCGGTCTCCTTAAAAGCCGCGGTCTCCTTGAAAGCCCCGCTCTCCCAGGAATCGAGCGTCGCGGCCATCCCGTCGACGAATGACGTACCCAGGGGAGTCAGGGCGCCGGTCGCGCGCAGTGCGGCGATCGCGTCGACGGTCCAGCGGTGGTACATCGCGTAGAGCTCGGGCGCACGCGGATCGCGGCCGGCCCGCAGGCGCCAGACGTCGGCCACCGCGGCGTGCGCGTAAACGCCCTGCAAGGCCGCCTCGACCGGCCGGGACTCGGTTTTCCAGCCGACGGTGATCGACGCCTGCGAGTCGGGGTCGTGCAGGTCGTAGAGGTCGCACAGCGCGCCCAGCTTGGCGTGCTGGAACTCGTGGACCAGCAGCACCGCGAGATCGGCCGGGCCGGCCGGCGCGGCGGAGAACGAGCCGAACGCGTCCATCGCCGTGGACGCGCGCTGCTTCCCGGCCGGGTCCTGCTCCAGCGGCATGATCACTTTCAGTCCGGTACGGAGCGCCGGGGCGTACGCCGGCAGCTCCGTGTCGATCAGTCGCCAGGCCTCCGTCAGCGAGTCGCGCCACCGTGCGGCGGCCGGTTCGTCCAGCCGTCCCGCGGGTGTCCAGCCGTGACAGTCACGGGCCGGGTCGGCGTCCTCGATGCGCACACTCCAGCCGTCCCGCGCGACGTGCCGGGCCGGCTGCCAGTGCGCCGACGACTCCTGCTGGGACAGATCGACGGTGAGTACCTCGTGGTCCGGCCCGGTGAGCCGCAGCTTGCCGTGGTCGACGGCGATCCGGGCGCCGGCGGTGACCGCGTCCGGCCAGTACAGCGTGCCGACCGTCGGCAGGGCGACCACGCCGCGGTCGATCCGCACGTCGGTCTCCATCGGCACGTTCGCGTGCACGGCCGCCGCGGCGGCGAGCCCGCCCAGGTAGGGCAGTCCCGCCGGATCGCCGGTCCGGAGCATGCCGACCGCCCAGGCCCGGACGTACGGATGGGCGAGCACCTGGCGTACCGCCTCGGCGTGCCCGATCTCCAGGTCGGTGAGCGCTCGCCAGCCGGCGGTCTCGCCGAACTGGTCGATCGTCGCGGCGACCAGCGCGCGGGTGACCGACTGCTGCTGCTCGGCCAGCCAGGTGATCGTCGCCTCGTCGCCGAAGCCCGAGGCGATCTGGGCGATCACGTCGGCAGGACCGGTGTGTTCCGCCGCGGCATCCGCGTGCATCCGGCTCTCCTCGTTGGTCCGGTCGATCAGGACGCGCAGGTCGGCGCAGTAGACCGACGGGTTGTCGAATCCGTGGCCGGTGCGGTACCGGTGGGCGTAGAGGCCACCGGCGCACTGCTGGACGACCGGGCAGGTACGGCAGACGGCGCCGAGGCCGGTGATCCCGGTCTGCCGGACCGCGATCGGCCGCAGCCGGGAGACGTCGTCGACCGGGTGGGTGAGCACGCTCAGGCCGGTCGCGGGCGCGCCGTCGTACGCGGTCTTCACCGAGTCGGCCTGCTCGTACGCCCCGCTGGTCTCGATGACGACCATGTCGACGGTGTCCGCGCCGAGTTGCTCGGAACCGCTCGGGCCGCCACTCGCGGTGGAGTGCAGGCCGTCGAAGAGCCGGATCCGCATGGGTCGCCCGTCGGCCAGCCAGCGGCGGTGGATCACGGACAGCCAACTCGCATAGGGCGTGGGATCACCGTCCGGACGCAGCGGCGGATCGTCCCAGGTGGCGTGCGGGAGCAGGAAGTCGACGGCGGGCGGGCGCTCGGCGAGCAGAGCCTCGTAGACCCGGTCCGGGGAGTTGCGGACGTCGATCGTGCAGAGCAGTCCGGCGTACAGCTCGCGGTAGGCGGGGGTTCGCAGCAGCGCCAGGGCGGTCCGCACCTGGTCGAAGCTGCCGGCGCCGTTCGCGAACCGGCGGTGCCGGTCGTTGGCTTCCCGGTCGCCGTCGAGCGAGACACCGACCCGCACGCCGTGGCGCTTGAGCACGTCAGCGGTCTCCGGGCCGAACCGCACGCCGTTCGTCTGCATGGTCAGCGAGAGACGGGTGACCTCTTCGATCGGTTCCCGGATCGTGGTGATCAGTTCGTCCAGCCCGGCGGCGCCGAGGAGCAGGGGCTCGCCGCCGTGCACGACCACGCGAACCCGGGGCAGTTCCCAGCGGGCGGCGTGCTCGGCGATCCGGCGCGCGGCGGCCCGGGCGACGTCGCGCGACATGGCCCGGGGCTTGGTTTTCCAGCTCTGGTCAGCGTGCTCGTAGACGTAGCAGTGGTCGCACTTCAGGTCGCACCGGCCGTGCACCTTCAGAACGAACTGGCTCAGCGGATGGGCTCCGCCGGCGTCACCGCCCGCCGGGCCGGGCATCAGTGTGCTGACTGGAACGCGGCCACATCCAACCGCTTCAGAAGGGCTTCCTTGTCGACGATCCGCCGGACCACGCGGTCGGCCTGCTCGGCGCGGATGTCCCGCAGCGGCGTCTCATTGATGACGGCCAGCGGCCCGACCAGGTTGTCCGCGGTCGCGACTTCGGTGTTCACGATATCTCCAGGTCATATCAGATTCGAGGTCTCGCGACCGGCTCAACGGAGATTGCGCCGGATTGGTTATCGCTGGTCCGGGTTCGCTGGTTCAGGGCGCGAACCACCCACTATCGTCCCACAGCGTTTCCAACCCGGTACTTACTTTGAGAATCAAGCGCTGATGATATTGACGTCTTTCCGTCACGACCAGATCTCAATTGGAGGATGACAACTGACGAGAGGACCAGCAGGCCACCGGCCGATTGGATGGCCGTCAGCGACTCGTGCAGCAACATCGCCGCCAGTGCCGTCGTGACCACCGGCTCGAACGTGGAGAGGATCGCCGCCGTCGACGGTCCGGTCCGGCGCAGACCCGCGAAGAACGCCATGATCGGCAGCACTGTGGAGACCACGACGATGCAGCCCAGCCAGAGCCAGCCCTCGGCGCCGAATCTCAGGTCGACACCGCCGCCGATCAGCGAACGGATTCCCAGCGCCGCGGCCGCGCCGGTCAGCACCAGTGTGGTCAGCAGCAGCGGCGGCATCCGCCGCACGACCCGGTCCGAGCAGAGGATGTACACGGTGTAGGTGACCGCCGACGCGAACGCCAGGATCACCCCGATCGGATCGATCGGCACACCGCCCGCGCCGAGCAGGACCAGCAGCACCCCGGCGGACGCGGCGAGCAGCGCGGCGACCCTCCCGGGCGTCAGCCTGTCCCGGCCGAGCACCACCGCCGTCACCGTCACGAGCAGCGGATACAGGTAGAAGACCAGCGACAGCAGCGACGCGTCCATCCGGTGCAGCGCTGCGAAATACAGGCTCGCCTGGGCCGCGTACCCCAGGGCTCCGAGAGTGAGGGCCGCGGCCAGAAGCCGGCCGGGGGTCTTGATCTTCCGCTTCTCTCGCCGGATGGCGAGGAAGGCGGCCATGACCACCGCTGCCAGACCGAAACGGATCAGCAGCAGCGCGGCGGGGGAGACGCCGGCTTCGAAGGCGAGCTTGCCGAAGATGCCCAGCGCGCCGAAGCAGACCGCGGAGACGAGGCAGAGAACGGGACCCATGACGTCGAGCTTTGCCCCGCTGACTCGTCACGTCCAGTGATGATTGATGGAGCTGACTGGTTAGGATTTGTGCATGGTCACGCTCGATCTTCGCCGGTTGCGCTTCCTCCGTGAGTTCGAAGTGCGTGGCACGCTGGGCGCGGTCGCGACGGCCCTCGGTTACAGCCCGTCGGCGATCTCGCAGCAGCTGACGCTGCTGGAGAAGGAGACGGGCGCCACGCTCTTCGAGAAGTCCGGGCGCGGCGTGCGCCTCACGGACGCGGGTCGCCTTCTGGCGAGCCACGCGGGGCTCCTTCTCACTGCCGCCGACGCGGCCATGGCGGATCTCGCGGCCCAGACCGATTTTGTACGCGGAACCGTACGTCTGTCCGGCCTCCAGTCCGCCGCCCGCCGCCTGCTGGTCCCGGCGGTCGCGAGGCTGGCGCTGTCCTCACCCGGCATCCGTGCCGAGGTGCGCGAGCTGGAGGTCGAGCAGGCGCTGCCGGAGCTGCGACTCGGCTCGGTCGATCTGCTGATCAGCGACGAGTACGACGGCCACCCCCGCCCGCGCCCGGCCGGCCTGCGGTTCGCGCTGCTGCACACCGAGCCGCTGAAACTGGTGCTGCCGGTCAGTCATCCGCTCGCCGCCGCGGGCTCGCCGGTGCCGATCGCGGCGCTGCGTGACGAGGTCTGGACCACCTCCGATCCGGGGACCGGCCACCACGCCATGGTCGTCGGCACCTGCCGTTCCCTGGGCGGGTTCGATCCGGATCTGCGGCACCGCTGTTACGACGCGGAGGTGCAACTGGAGCTGGTCCGGCAGGCCGGCGCGGTGGCTCTGCTGCCGCTGCTGACCCTGCCCGCCTCCGACCCGGCGGTGGCCTTTCGCGACGTCGCCGAGCAGAGCCTGGGACGACGGCTCTACGTGGTCACCAGGGAGGGCCCGGAGGCGCCGGCCCTGACCGCCTTTCTCGCGGCTCTGGGCGACGTGGCATCTTCTCTACGTGATTCCGACCGAGACCCAGATCCGCGAGATGCACCGGCAGGCCGCGCCGAGCCGTGAGGCGTTCGACTCGGTGTGGACGCATTGTCAGATCGTCTGGGGTGTCGCGGCGCAGCTTCTTCATGCAAAGGAAGATCAACTTGATGTCGATCTGGTGAAGGCCGGCTGCCTGCTGCATGACATCGGGGTCTACCGGCTCGCTCCGGACGACAACTACGTCCGGCACGGCGTGCTGGGGGAGGAGCTGCTGCGCGAGCTGGGGCTCCCGGACGTGCTCTCCCGGTTCTGCTCGCACCACACCGGGGTCGGTATCTCCGCCGAGGACGTGGTCCGGCAGGGGCTGCCGCTGGCGCCGGCCGATTACCTCGCCGAGACCGCCGAGGAACGTCTCGTGATGTATGCGGACAAATTCCACAGCAAATCGACGCCGCCGTCGTTCGTGACCACTAACACATTTATGGCGTCGATCAGTCGGTTCGGAGCGGACAAGCCGGGCCGTTTCAGCGCGCTAACCAGGGAGTTTGGGCAGCCTAACCTTACCGTGCTAGTAGGCGAGTTCGGCCATTCTGTCCGCTGATGAACCGGTTCGGGCCCATGAGATCGACTTGATCTCAACCTAGGTTCAAGTTTTAGAGTCTTGGCGGTTTCCTGTCGATCATCGGCGTGGCCGGACTCAAGCGCGAGTGAGGGATTTACCTATGGATCGCCCCCTGCGGGTTGCTGTCATCGGTGCGGGACCGGCCGGCATCTACGCCGCCGATCACCTGATCAAGGCTTCGGAAACGGTCACCGTCGACATTTTCGACAAACTTCCCACCCCCTACGGCCTGATTCGGTACGGAGTGGCACCCGACCACCCGCGGATCAAGGAGATCGTCAACGCGCTCACCCGGATCCTGAACAACGAGCGGATCCGCTTCATCGGCAACGTCGAGTACGGCACCGACGTCAAGCCCGAGGAGCTCAGCCGCTTCTACGACGCCACGATCATCGCGTCCGGCGCCGAGAAGGACCGGGCGCTCGACATCCCCGGCGTCGAGCTCAACGGCAGCTACGGCGCCGCTGACTTCGCCTCCTGGTACAACGGCCACCCCGACGTGGCCCGTGAGTGGCCGCTCGAAGCCACCGAGGTCGCCGTCATCGGCGCCGGCAACGTGGCCGTCGACGTGGCCCGGATCCTCGCGAAGACCGCCGACGAGCTGCTGGTCACCGAGATCCCGGACAACGTGTACCAGGGTCTGAAGACCAGCCCGGTCACCGACGTGCACCTGTTCTCCCGTCGTGGCCCGGCGCAGGTCAAGTTCACCCCGCTGGAGCTGCGCGAGCTCGACCACTCGCCGAACGTCGAGGTGATCGTCCACCCCGAGGGCATCGAGTTCGACGAGGGCAGCCTCCAGGCGATGCGCGACACCCGGCACGTCAAGATGTGCGTCGACATCCTGCAGAACTGGGCCGTCCGCGACCCGCGGGACCGTCCGCGCCGCCTGCACCTGTACTTCCTCCAGGCCCCGGTCGAGGTGCTCGGTGAGGACGGCAAGGTGGTCGGTCTGCGTACCGAGACCCAGGAACTGACCGGCGACGGCTGGGTCCGCGGCACCGGCGAGTTCACCGACTGGCCGGTCCAGGCCGTATACCGCGCCGTCGGGTACCTCAGCACCGCGCTGCCCGACCTGCCGTTCGACACCAAGACCGGCACCATCCCGCACGAGGCGGGCCGGATCCTCGACCTCGACGGCGAGCACATCCCCGGCATGTACGTCACCGGCTGGATCAAGCGCGGCCCGGTCGGCCTGATCGGCCACACCAAGGGTGACGCCAACGAGACCGTCCAGAGCCTGCTGGCCGACACCGAGAAGCTGCCGGCTCCGGTCGAGCCGTCCGCCTCGGCGGTGCTGGACTACCTGCGCTCGCGCGACGTCGACTTCACCGACTGGGAGGGCTGGCAGAAGCTGGACGCCCACGAGGTCACCCTCGGCGAGCCGCACGGCCGCAAGCGGGTCAAGGTCGTCGCCCGCGACGAGATGACCAACATCTGCAACGGCTGATCTGTTTTACGGCTTTACAGCTTTACAGCTTTACGGCTTTACGGCTTTTCGGGCCCGGCGTGCATCGCGCGCCGGGCCCTGCCGTGTTTGTGGGCCGGATTATATTTACGAACGGTCGGTCGTTTTGTAGGGTCGGGGCATGACTCAGGACGGCAGGCTGATCCGGGGCGAGCGGACCCGCACCGCCGTGCTCGATCAGGCGCTGCTGCTCGCCACCGTCAACGGGCTCGACGGGCTGTCGCTCAGCCAGGTCGCCGACGCGCTCGGCGTCAGCAAGTCCGGCCTCTTCGCGCACTGGCGGTCGAAAGAGGCCCTCCAGCTCGCCGTGATCGACCACGCCCGGGCCCAGTGGACCTCGCTGGTGATCGGGCCCGCCCGGTCGGCGCCGGCGGGCGTACAGCGGCTGTGGGCCGTGCACGACTGCCGGCTCGCCTTCTACGAGTCCCGGGTTCTGCCCGGTGGCTGCTTCTTCGCGAACGCGCACTTCGAGTTCAACGCCCGGCCCGGCGTGATCCGCGAACGCCTCGCCGCCGAACTGCGCGACTGGATGGCCTTCCTGACCAGGACAGCCGCCGACGCGGTAAGCCTCGGGGAGGTTCGTGCTGACGTGAGCCCGGACGGTCTCGCGTACCAAACGGAGTCTTTGGGGATTTGCGCCGTCATGCAGGCGCCGGTCTTCGGGACGGAACCGACGTTCCACCGCGCCCGCCAGGCCCTGCTCGAACATCTGCACTCGATCGTCACCGACCCCACGACCCTCCCGGAGCTGACATGACCGCCGCGCTTTCGTCCGTTTCCTCGGTTTCCTTTGGGGATGTCGTGCACGTTCCCGTCCACTTCGACGACCTGGACGCGATGGGGATGCTGCACAACTCCCGGTACGCGGTGCTGGTCGAGCGCGCCATCTCCCTCTGGTGGGCCGAACGCGGCGTCTCGTTCGCCGGCGGCCGCCCGACCACCCCGGACGCGTTCAACGTGGTCCGGGAGTACGGGATCACGTTCAACCGCCCGGTCCTCGGCACCGGCAACGTGACCGTCCACTTCTGGCTGGAGAAACTCGGCACGTCGAGCGCGACCTACCGCTTCCGCGTGACCTCCACGGACGGCGAGACGGTGTACGCCGAGGGCCGCCGCGTGAACGTCCGCCTGGACCCGGCCACGATGCGCCCCTCCCCGTGGACCGACCACGCCCGCACCCTGGCCACCACAATCCTCCAGCCCAGCTAACCTTCAGCGGCGAACCACCCGCGCGATTCAGTGCGTTCGCCCGCTGCCTCCTCGCCGCTCGTCCCTTCTCGAACTGGCAAGTATCGGCTGTTTCGAGTTTGCCGTTCTGTGGATCGGTGGCGGGTTCGAGCGGCGCGGCGGCTCTCGGTGGGAGGCGTTGTTCAGATCTTGTGCGGTTCGGCCGGCCGATCGACCGCAAACTCACGAGTAGGCGGACGCCAGGGCGACGGGGCGCCAGGGCGACGGGCGGCCCGGCGGGGGACCGGCTGAGTGCGGGCGGCCTGGCGGGACGCGCTTGAGGGCTACTTGGCGAACCTCTGCGTCACGTAGTCCTTTTCGGTCACGCAGCCGAGCACTCTCGTTGTCCACGCGCAGGTTTCGGTGCGGACGTCGTAGGCCGCGCCCAGCTCCACCGGCGGGTCGCCCACGTGCTGGCCGGACAGGGACTCGTCGATCGGTTCGGCGGTGAAGATGTGGCCGAAGCGGAGCATGTTGCCCGAGTCGATGCGGGCTACCGAGCCCGGGTGCGTCCAGGACGTCGCGCCCTTGTCGTCGAGCAGGGTCGTGTTCGTCTCGCTCTGCACGATGACCGTGTTGCCGATCGGGAAGACCCTGATGATCTCGGTCAGGGCGCCACTTTCCCAGGCCGGCGCGCCGGACAGGGACAGCCTGACCACGGTCTGCGTCTTCGCGCCGTCGACCGTTTTCACGAAGCAGACCAGGTCGTCGCCGCACGGGGCCAAGCCGGTCAACTCGGTGTCGGGCTCGGCGGTGTAGAGCAGGTTCGGGCTGCCCGTCTCCAGGTCGTAGGCAACGATGCGCTGAACGTTTCCGGACTCACGGATGATCAGCTGGCCGTTGTGGGCGTACACCTGGTCGTCGGCGACGGCTCCGGTCTGCCAGCTTTTGCCGACGGTGCCGGAGTTCATGTCGACCAGGCGTACCGAATGGTCGGCGTTGATCTGCACGAGCCGCTGGTCGGTGAAGGCGGGGCTGAACGGGCGGCCGCGGCCGCTGGTCGGACCGGTGAGGTCCTCGGGCGCGCTGATCGGGAGCGTGCGGGTGCCGGTGTCCGAAAGGTCGGGAAGGCGCCAGCGTTCATTTCCGGTCGTCGCGTCCAGGCCGATCAGCCGGTGGCCGGACGCGTCGACGCGCACCGCCACGTCCTTGCCGAAGATCATCTGGTCGTCCTTGCCGAGCAGGATGTCCCAGAGCAGCTGGCCCTGTTCCGAGCCGAGCACCACGGTTCGTTTCGGGGTGGTCTTCACCCCGGTGGTGCCGGTGATCATCACGCCGTAGGAGAGCGCCATCATGCCGGTCCAGCGCTTCGCGGTGCCGGCCGCCGTGCTGCTCCAGGACGGCTGCGTCGAGTAACCGTCGACCGCGGTCAGCCCGACGGCACCCTTCACGTCGGAACTCGCGAAATAGATCCGGTCGCCCGACACGGTAGCGTCCGACCAGGCCGAACTCACCGGCACGACAGGCGAGAAGTGCTGGCCCTCGGCGAGCCGTTCGAAATCGAGCGCCGGATAACGCGGCCAGAAATAGACGACCGCCGCCGTCGCGACCGCCAGCACCATGGTCAGCAGCGACGCGAGCACGACGACAAGCCAGGTCCGGCGACGCGGCTTGCGCTCCGCGATTTCTTCCTTCGGGTACGCGTAATGCCCGTCAACCGGAGTGTTGAAGCCCGCCGCGTGCCCCGCCCAGGGGTCGACCGGGTCACCGTAAGGCTGATCAGAACGCGCCACCACGACCTCAGTCGCCGGCTCGGGATCAGCAGCCGGCGCGACACCGGGGACAAACGCGGCAGCGGCCGGAGCCTCGACCTCTGAATCCTCCGAAGCCGAAGCCGACGGCTCCTTAAAAGCCGAAGCCGAACCCGACGGCTCCTCCGGAGCTGCTGATTCGTCCGGAATCAGAGGCTCCTCCTGATCCTTTTTGTCCCCCGCCACCGGATCAGACATGCCGCGCCTTTCACGTTCACATTTTGCTGGTCCGTCATGCTACATAGACGGTGGTTTCGGATGGGTGCCCAGCGTCGCGACGGTCCAGCCGTGTGGATAGACGGCGCTGGTCAGGCGCTCGATCACCTGCGATGTGTTCTCCTGGGGGCCGGCTCGTCCGACCGTACCCATGACCGCTCCGGAAAGCCGGCGGCGAGTCGCTGAGGGTGACCGAAGTCCGCAGGCTCGCAGGACTCGGGGGTCGACCTGGGCCAGCAGGATCGGGCGGATCATCGGGCGCAGCGGGCGCGGCAGCAGCGTGACCAGGTAATTCATGAAGGCGTCGGTGAGCCGGCGGTTCTGCGGTTCGTAAGCGGTCTGCGTGTCGAGGTAGTGCTCCCAGAACTCGCGCATCGCGGAGAGTGACGGCGGGAGCGGGCGGTGGGAGCCGAACGCGCGTGCCTCGTGGCTGTAGTGCAAACGCAGGGCTTCGCGCTCGTTTTCGGTCACCGGGCGCCAGCCGAAGCGGCCGGCGATCTCCAGGGACATGAGCGGGATATCGCAGCCGACCGCGACGAAGTCGTCCGGGTGGATGTCGTAGGAGCGGTGCATCGCGTTGACCCGGCGGGCGGCTTCGCGGCCGGGGCCGGGTTCGAGGCCGTGTTCCAGGACCGCGCCGGTGAGCAGCGTGGTGTCGATGAACCGTTTCGCGGTGTGGTGCTCGAACTGGCCGGTAGCGCTGAGGATCCGGGACATCCGCGGGACGGCGAACGTCATCAGGTTCCCGGTCACCGCCTGCAACAACATGATCGTCGCGAAGTCCTCGTAGAAGAGTGTCGTGATCTCGCGGTGGTCGGTCTCCGGGTCGAGCGCCTCGATGCGGCGTACCCGGGCGAAGCGGTCCATCGGTCGATTTTAATGTCTTGAAGTGACTTGAGCAGTCGCTCAAAAGCGTCTACGGTTCCGTCTTGAGCGAGTGCTTAAAAGAGCTCGCCAACGGGGGAGGTTGATCGTGGAACGTGTCCGATTCCGGCCGGCGAACGTCATGCTGGCCGCGATCATCCTGTTTTTCGGGGTGGTGTTCTTCTGGGCCACGGTGCGATCCGGGCGGACCAACAGCGCGCTGCTGTTCGTCGTGCTGCCGATCGCTGTCGCGTTCGGCCTGGCGCTGTCGCCGGGAAAGAGCACGCACGGCCGGGTCTTCCGGCTCACCACGATCAGCCTGCTGCTGGCGGCCGTGGCGCTGCACGAGGGAGCGATCTGCGTCGTGCTCGCCGCGCCGCTGGTGTACGCCGTCGCCCACGGCATCACCGGCCTGGTCCGCCGGTTCGGGGGGAACCCGGCGCTGCGGGTGCTGCTGCCGATTCCGCTGCTGCTCACCGGCGTGGAAGGCGTGCAACCCGAGTGGCGGGTCAACCCCGATCAATCGGTACGCGTGACCCGGGACATCGTGGCCGGCCCGGCCGCGCTGCCGGCTCTGTTGACGGCCGGTCCGCAGCCGCAGGACGCCCGGCCGCTGGTGTTGAGCCTGCTCGGCGTACCGGTGCCGGAGCACGTGCACGGCAGCGGCCTGGCCGTCGGCGACCGGTGGATGTTCGGATATCACGGCAGCTCACACGGCCCCGGCGGGCAGATCGTCACCGAGGTGATCGCCGCCGGGCCGCAGGAGATCACGTTCGCGGTGCTGGAGGACAGCTCGATCACCGGCCGCTGGGTCGGCCTGCGGGACGCCACACTCAGTTGGCGCGCGGGGGAGGGTGGCGGGACCGAGGTGACGCTGCGTATCGATTACCGGCGTGGGCTGGATCCGTCGTGGTACTTCGGCCCGCTCCAGGACCGGCTCATGCATGCCGGTGCTGAGCACTTCTTGGATATGTTGAGCCTGTCGTGATCGTCGCCCGGTACCTGTGTCTGCTGGTTCCAGCGATCGGCGTGCTGGTGGCGGCCCGCTGTGATCGAGGACGGGCCGGGCCGGCGCTCTCCCTCATCGCGGCGGCCGTCGGTCTCGCCGTGCTGCACGAGATCGCCACGGCGGCCGGCTGGTGGACGTTCGCGGCGGTCGACGGCGCGTACCGCGGATTCCCGGTGGATCTCTGGCTGGGCTGGGCGGTGCTGTGGGGGCCGATTCCGGTGCTGCTGCGCCGGGTTCTGCCGCTGCCGATTGCGCTCGGACTGCTGCTCTGGATCGACGCGGTCGCCATGCCGGCCCTCTCCCCACTGGTCTCGCTCGGCCCGCACTGGCTGCTCGGCGAAGCGATCGGCCTGGTCGCGGTGGCGTTGCCGGCTCAGCTGCTCGGCCGTTGGACCGCTGATGGCCGGCGGCTGATCCCGCGAGTGCTGCTGCAGGTCGGGCTCTTCGCGGTACTGCTGCTCTGGCTGATCCCGAGCGTGGCTTTCACCCTTGGCGACGGTGGCTGGGAGCATCTGTCCGGACAATGGTTTTTGTACGGGCAAGCCGGCTTCCTCATCGCGGTGCCCGCACTCGCGGCGGTGCGCGAGTTCGCCCTGCGTGGCGGTGGGACGCCGTTCCCGTGGGATCCGCCGGTCCGGCTCGTCACCAGCGGCCCCTATGCCTACATCGCCAACCCGATGCAGGTCAGCGCGATACTCCTGCTCCTTCTGCTCGCGGTCGCGACCCGCAGCGCGAGCCTGGCGTTCGCCGCGCTCAGCGGGGCGGCTTTCGCCACCGGACTGGCCAAGGCCTCCGAAGATCAAGATCTACAGCGACGGTACGCCTCAGCGTGGCTCGCCTATCGCCGTGAAGTGCGCGATTGGTGGCCCCGCACGCGCCCCGCCTCGATGATCGTGCCCGGGCGGCTCTGGCTCGACGACGACTGCGGTCCGTGCGCGGCGGTGCGGGATCGGCTCTCCGGCAGGTCGCTGCGTCTTGAACCGGCGTCCGCGTTTCCCGGCCCGGCGTTGTGGCGCGCCCGCTACGAGGCGGATGACGGGCACACCGCTTCGGGGGTCGCCGCCGTGGCTCGGGGTATGGAGCATCGGGGGCTGCTTTACGCGTACCCAAGCTGGTTTTTGCTGCTCCCGGGCCTGGACCGCCTCGCCCAGCTGGTGACCGACGCCCTGATCGCGCCGCCGCACCCGGCGGTGGGAAAGAATGGCGTGCGATGAGCGGGGACACGAAACAGCGACTGGTCGACGGCGCGCTGGCAGCGATGCGCGAGCACGGCGTGGCGGGAGCGTCGGCGCGCACGATCGCGGCCGCGGCGGGGGTGAATCAGGCGCTCGTCTTCTACCACTACGGCTCGGTCGACGAGTTGCTCGGCGCGGCCTGCCAGGAGGCGACGCGGCAGCGGGTCGGTGCGTTCGCGGACCGGTTCGCGGCGGTCGGTTCGCTGCGGGAGTTGTTGCAGGTGGGCCGGGATCTACATGCCGCCGAACTGGCGCAGGGGAACGTGTCGGTGCTGGCCCAGCTGCTCGCGGCGGCGCAGACCGGTGATCGGCTCGCGGCACCGACGGCTACCGCTTTTCAACTGTGGACCGACGAGATCGAGGCAGTTCTGAACCGGTTGCTGGCGGATTCGCCGGTGGCCGAGGTGGCTGACATCCAGGGGCTGTCCCGGGCGGTGGCCGCGGCTTTCGTGGGGATCGAGCTCTATGAGGGCATCGATCCGGAGGGTGCGCAGCGGGCCCTCGAAGCCCTCGACCAGCTGGCGGTGCTGGTCGAGGTGGTGGACGAACTGGGGCCGCTGGCCCGGCGGGCGCTGAAGTCCCGCATCAGGCGGGCGCTTTAGTCCCGCGTCAGGCGGGCGTTTTAGTCCAGGCAGAACTCGTTGCCTTCGATGTCCTGCATGTTCAGGCAGGACTCGTTCTCGTCGTCGGCCAGCAGCAGCAGGCCCCGGGTCGCGCCGAGGGGGAGCAGGCGGGCGCACTCGGCCTCCAGCGCGGCCAGGCGCTCCGCGCCGACGAGACCGGTGCCGACCCGCACGTCGAGGTGCACGCGGTTCTTGACGACCTTGCCCTCGGGGACGCGCTGGAAATAGAGCCGCGGGCCGACACCGTTGGGGTCGACGCACGCGACCGTCGTGTTCTTCGCCAGCACGTAACCCAGGGCCTCGCACCAGAAGCGGGCCACCCGCTCCGGGTCCGCGCAGTCGAAGGTGACCTGGAACTTTTTGACTTCTTTGACTTCTTCGACCGGTGGCATTGGTCCGTTTTACATCAGGGCGAGGATCTTCTCCACCGTGTTCCAGTTGCGCATGGTCGCCGGTGGCGTCTTGATCTTGCCGAGCGCCTTGATCAGTGGACTGTCGCGCATGCCGTACGGACACCAGATGTACGTCTCGGCGCCGTCCACCACATAACGCTCCTCGCCGTCGGTCACCCCGTCGAACGGGGCCGAGTCATCCTTGGCGAACGACACGAAGTAGCGGGAACCGTCGTTCGCCACATCACCGAGCGGGTTGTGCGCCACGACGCGGGCCAGCTCGTCGCGGCTGCGCAGAATCACGTCGGAAAAGAAGCCGAACCGTTCCTCGATCAGCTGCTCCAGAGCGGGGGCCAGCTTGGCGGCGGGGAGATCGGATCCGAGCACCACGTTGCCGCTCTGCAGGAGGGTGGTGACGTTCGTATAGCCGGCCTCGGTCAGTGTCGTCTTGAGGTCGGCCATCGCGATGCGCCGGTTCTT
Source organism: Actinoplanes lutulentus (assembly GCF_003259845.1). Classification (GTDB taxonomy): domain Bacteria; phylum Actinomycetota; class Actinomycetes; order Mycobacteriales; family Micromonosporaceae; genus Actinoplanes; species Actinoplanes lutulentus. The sequence goes on along the minus strand of NZ_QLMJ01000001.1, from coordinate 277,837 downwards.
GCCGAGATTGATCCCGCGTAGCAGGACCGCATAGCTAGCCATCCCGCTATTTAATCCGCTTGTGGCCACTATCGGTCGTGTCTAGCGTGACTTCTACGTTCCCGACGAGCCGGAGGAGGCCAGCGATGTCGATCTGTCGTGGTCTCCAGGAGTGTTGCTGCTAGCTGTCCGCTGGCACTTTCATGGCCTCGGCGGGTTCCTGGTGGAGCCACCCGTCTGCAAAACGGGTTCCCGGGAGGGCGACCGGTTCGATTCCGGCCTTGGCCTCGATCGTCGGCAACCATACGGTGACCGACGCGCACCAGCTCGCTAATCCAGTCCGCCCCGGCAGGGCCGAAGAGAACAGCGCAAGCAACATTGACCTGCCGAAAGGGACCTCTTGCGCAACGTTCTTCGCCGCTTCGCCCTGGCCGCTGCCCTCATCGCCCCGGCCGCCCTCGGCCTCGCCACGATGTCTGCCAGCCCCGCCCAGGCAGCACCGGCGAAGACCAGCGAGACCGTCCTGCAGACCGAGATCAACCGCCTCATCAACGTCCAGCGCACGTCGAACGGCTGCGCGGCGCTGAAGGTGGACGCCAAGCTGACCGTTGCCGCTCGTGGGCACAGCGCGTTCATGGCGCAGACCGGGAAGTTCTCGCACACGGGGCGTGGCAACTCGAACTTCGTGGCTCGGGCGAAGGCCGCGGGTTACGCCAAGCCGTCGGCGGAGAACGTCGCCTACGGTTACCGGACCGCCGCCCAGGTCGTCAACGGCTGGATGAAGTCACCGGGCCACCGCACGAACATCCTGAACTGCAAGTCGAAGACGGTCGGCGTCGGCGCGGTGTTCTCCGCCAACGGCACCCCGTACTACACCCAGGACTTCGGCTACTGAGGTCTCTGACCCCCTGAAAGACCCGCGATGCCCCAGCCGATCCCCCTGCGGCTGGGGCATCGCTGTGTCAGCTGTTCCCCGTACGCGTTGAATCCCGGTTGACCAGCGGACACACGGTCTCGACTTCCGCCCCGGGCCGCCCGTGGCGATCGTGGTCCCCGAACCACACCCCGATGGGAACGGCGGCCCAAGATCGCGCAGGCCCAGGCGGGCGTGTCGACTTCGGGTTCGCTACGCCCCAAAATCGACACACACCCGTGGTTCGCCTGCGCTGTGTCGATTTCGGGTTCACTACGCGCCTCAACTCGACACGCACCGGGCGGGTTGCTCGTGGCGTGATGCCGGCGGACCGCCAAGCGGACCGGACCCGGCCGCGGGGCGAGCCGGCTGCTGGACCTGAGCCGTAGCTCAGATAGGTCATCAGCCCCGATGACCTATCGGAGCTACGGCTCGCCCCCGCGGCGACGAGACTTGCGGTGACGAGACTTGCGGTGACGAGACCTGCGGTGACGAGAACGCGCCTGGCCGCGGTTCGACGTGGGCGGCGCGAAGTAGACCGGGTGCCTCGGTCACGCTGCGCCTGGACGCACCGACCGCAGCGGTCAGCCCGCTACTGGGCGGCCTTCCACGTCTCGTAGCTGAGCTCGCCCAGCACCGCGCCCGCGCCCGGGACCAGCGTCGTCTCCTCCAGCGGAGCGCCGAAGTAGCGGGCCTCCGGGTCGGCCAGCACCTCGCGCGGGTCGCCCAGGCGAGACAGGCCGGCCCGGAAGAACTCGTCCATCCGGAACTGCTCCGGGCCCGCTACCTCGATCGTCGTGTTCAGCGGGGCGCCCACCGCGGTCCGGCCGACCGCCGCCGCGACGTCGTCACTCGCGATCGGCTGGAACAGCACCGGCGCGAACCGCACCACGTCGCCGTCGGTGGCAGCGGCCACCATCGCCTTCGCGAACTCGAAGAACTGGGTGGCGTGCACGATCGAGTACGGGACACCGGACTTCTGGATCAGCTCTTCCTGGGCCAGCTTCGCCCGGAAATACCCGCTTTCCTGCAGCCGCGAGGTGCCGACGACCGAGAGCGCCACGTAGTGCTCCACCCCGGCGGCAGCCGAGGCCTCCAGGAGGTTGCCGGTGGACGTACGGAAGAACGAAAGCACGTCGTCGTCGGCGAACGACGGCGAGTTCGAGACGTCGATGACCACGTCGGCACCGGTGAGAACGTCGGCGAGGCCCTCCCCGGTGATCGTGTTGACACCGGTGTTCGGCGAGGCCGCGACCGCCGTGTGCCCGTGCGCACCGAGCAGCGCCACGACCTTGGAGCCGATCAGACCGGTACCGCCGATGACCACAACCTTCATGACTGGAACCTCCGTGAGAGCCGGGCGACCCTGTGCCATCCCGTTCGTCAGCCAAGACCGGATGGCGTGAGGCTTTGTGACAGCTGGAGGAGAAGAAGTTTCTCGGCGCTCGCGGATCCGGGCGTCGCCGTGTAGACGACGAGCTGTTGTGACTGGTCAGGGTCGATCAGCCGCTGACAGTCGAGTTCCAGCGGGCCGAGCGTCGGGTGTACCAGCTGCTTGACGCCGCAATACCGCCCGGCCACCGGGTGCTGTCGCCATAAATCCGAAAAATCGTTGCTTGCCGCCAGCAGCGCCGTCACGATCGCACCGGCCCGCGAGCCAGGACCGTCCCGCAGGAACGAGGCGTGCAGGTCGGCGACGATAAGCCGCTCCTCGTCCGGATGCATCAGCCGGGTCGCCGGATCGGTGAACCAGCGATAATGCATGCTGCGCGCCAGCCCGGTGTGCGTACTGAGATCACCGAGCAGCGCCACCGACAGCGGCGTCTGCATCAGCGTCTCGCCCAGGTGGCTGACCACCTGAGCGGCCGAGTCCCGCAACCCGTCGAAGATCCGCATCAGGCCCGGGTTGACGTGATCAGAATCGGCCGTGCGGGGCGGTGTCGCGTACCCACCGAGCTGGAAGAGGTGGTCGCGCTCCTCCATCGAGAGACGCAGTCCGCGGGCGAGGGCGCCGAGCATCTGCTCGGACGGGTGCGGGCCGCGCGGCTGTTCGAGCCGGCTGTAGTAGTCGATCGACATGTCGCTGAGCACCGCGACCTCCTCACGGCGCAACCCCTTGGTCCGCCGCCGCTGCCCGCGCGGAAGCCCGACGTCCTCGGGCTGCAACGCTTCCCGGCGGCTCCGCAGATAGTCCGCAAGCCGAGCACGATCCACTTCAAAACCCCTTCTTGGGTACGCGCTAAAGAACGACGTCCATCGACCAGTCCCAGAGACGAGCGGCTGAATCCCGGTCCCGTGCCGATCGATAGATCGCCAGTTCAGCGGGTCCGCCGGTGAACTGCCCGATCCCGTCCGGCCCGTACAAGCGTCCCCCCATCGCTGCCGGACTGGCGGCCGCATAGAGAGCCGGCAGCACACCCTGCTCCACCCCGTGAACCAGAACACCCCACCCGGCCAGTCTCGTCATGATCGCCTCGTGCGGGGCGGGCTTCGATCGGCCCAGGTTCGGCCCGGCCGCATAAAGCCCGGTCAGCGTGGTCCCGGGGTGTGCCGCATTACTCACCACTCCCAGCTTCCGCCGATCCAATTCGAGCGCGAAGAGCAGGTTCGCCAGCTTCGACTGCCCGTACGCGCGAACCGCCGCGTACTTCCGCTCGCCCTGCAGATCGGCCCAGTTGAGTGTGGCCTGCCGGGCCGCACTGCTGGTCATCGTCGTGACCCGCCCGCCCTTCAGCAGCGGCAACAGCCGGGTGGTCAGTGCCACGTGACCGAGATAGTTCGTACCGAACTGCAGCTCGAATCCGTCGGCGGTCACCTGCCGGACCGGCGGCGCCATCACGCCGGCGTTGTTGACCAGGATGTCGAGCGGCCGCCCCTCGTCGAGCAGCCCGTCCGCCATCTCGGCGACCGAGCGCAGCGACGCGAGATCCATCGTCCGCAGCGAGATCCGGGCGCCGGGCACCTCGCGTCGAATGCGATCCAGCGCCGACTGTCCGCGGGCTTCGTCGCGTACCCCAAGAAGAACCTCCGCACCCGCGGCCGCAAGCCGCGTCGCAAGGCCCAGCCCAAGCCCACTGCTCGCGCCGGTGACGAGAGCAAGCCGGCCGCCGAGATCAGGCATCGGGTCGATAGTCACTGTGTTCATGCTTGAACGGTGCCGCGCCCGCCCCGACCCAACCATGTCCTGCCAATACATGCCTGCCGCAGCGCCGTCACAGCAGGGCGTGGTCGCAGCTGGCGCCGCCGCAGTTGACGTGGTCGCTCAGCGGCGAGCCGGCAGCTGCTCAGGGCCGGCCGCTGTTCCGGGCCGGCAGCTGGTCAGGGCCGGCTCGCGCTTACGGTCGCGTTTGTCGTCTTGGAGCGACCACAAGCACGAGCCAGAGCCTGCCGGCTTGCGCTTACGGTCGTGTTAGTCGTCTTCACGCGACCACAAGCGCAAGCCAGAGCGTGCCGGCTTGCGCTTACGGTCGTTCCAAGACGGCAAACGCGACCACGAGCACAAGCCAGAGCCTGCCGGCTTGCGCTTGTGGTCGCGATTTCGGCCTCCGCACGACCGCGGGCACAAGCCGGCCGTGGCTCGACGCCACTTCGCATCTCTTGATCAAAGACTCTGCCGGGAAGCGCGGCCGCGTTCCCCGCTTGTGTCGACTTTGGGTTCGGTTCGCGCCCTAAATCGACACGCGGCGAGGGCTCTGCCCGGTGGGTGGCGGCTGGGCTTTGGTTTGCGGCGGGCTGGGCCGGACCGCGGGGGGAGCCGTCGCCCAGAGAGGTCATCCGGCCCGATGACCTCGCTCGACCACGCCGTGATCCGGGGCCCGGGAAACCTGGTGTGTTCTGGCGGTACATGGGTGGGGGGTTCGGCGTGGGGTGGGCGCACATAGGTATGCGGGGTGGGTCGCTCGTAGGGTGGGAGGATGGTGGTCAACCTCGATCTCGGTGGGCGGGTCGCGCTCGTGACCGGTGCGGGTAGTGGCATCGGAAAGGCCTGTGCGGTTCGGCTGGCGCGGGCCGGTGCGACAGTGCTCGTCGCTGATGTGGACGAAGGCTCGGCCAAGGAGGTCGCCGGCCAGATCGGCGGGCGGGCGGTCGTTGCTGATCTGTCTCGGCCGGAGACCGCTGACGACATCGATGCCGCCGTGGACGTGCTGGTCAACAACGCCGGGCTGCAGCATGTCGCCGCGTTGACCGAGTTTCCGCCGGAGCGGTTCGCCTATCTGCAGCGGGTCATGGTGGAGGCGCCGTTCCGGCTGGTGCGGCGGGTGCTGCCGCATATGTACGCCCAGCGGTGGGGCCGCGTCGTCAACATCTCCTCGGTGCACGGGCTGATCGCCTCGCCGTACAAGGCCGCCTACGTCACCGCCAAGCACGGGCTTGAAGGGCTGTCGAAAACGGTCGCGCTGGAAGGCGCCGAGCACGGGGTCACGTCGAACTGTGTGGAGCCGGCCTTCGTCCGCACGCCGCTTGTCGACAAGCAGATCGCCGACCAGGCCAGATTGCACGGCATCGGTGAGGAGCAGGTCGTCGAGCAGATCATGCTGGAGCGCGCCGCGATCAAGCGGCTGATCGCCCCGGAGGAGGTTGCCGAACTGGTGGCCTACCTGTGCACGCCGGCCGCCGATCTGATCACCGGCGCGTCGATACCGATCGACGGTGGATGGACCGCGCACTAAATGACCGACGAGTTTCTGGAGTTGCTGGCCCGTGAGGCCGCGCTGGTCGAGTTCGAACGGCCGGTGGTGGCCGCGCGGACCGCCGGCGCGCCCGATCTCGACGATCTGGAGCGGGCGAAAGTGCTCGCGCTGCGGGTTCGCGCGCTGCTGGAACGCCGGCGGCGGCGTGAGGAGGAGCTGTCCGCGCTGTACGACACGGCCGGTGACCTGGCCGGGCTGCGGGACGTGGATGCGGTGCTGCGGGCCATCGTGCACCGGGTTCGCACGCTGCTCGGCGTCGACGTCTCCTATCTGACGCTCAACGACGCGGAGCGCGGCGACACCTACATGCGGATCACCGACGGGTCGGTGGCGGCCAGCTTTCAGCAGCTCAGACTGCCTCCGGGCGCCGGGCTGGGTGGGCTCGTCGCGCTCACCGGCACACCGTACGCGACCGCGAACTATCCGACCGATCCCCGGTTTCAGCACACCACGGAGATCGACGAAGGGGTTGCTGACGAGGGGCTGGTGGCGATTCTCGGCGTACCCTTGAGGCTTGGATCGGCAGTGATCGGTGTGTTGTTCGCGGCGAATCGCGCCGAACGGCCGTTCGCCCGCGAAGAGGTCGCGTTGCTCTCGTCCTTGGCGGCGCATGCCGCCGTCGCGCTGGACACGGCCCGCCTGCTCAGCGAGACGCAGACCGCGCTCGCCGAACTCTCCACCGCCAACGCGGTGATCCAGGCGCACAGCGAGTCGGTGGAGCGAGCGGCCGACGCCCACGACCGGATGACCGCCGTCGTGCTGCGCGGCGGGGGAGTGGACGATGTGGCCGCTGACCTGGTCGGTGTCCTCGACGGCGCCCTCGTGGTGATCGACGCGCAGGGCCGCACTGTCGCCACCGCGCACACGCCGGGCTCGGCGGCCGGTCTTCCCGACCCCGCGGGGGTCGAGGTGGGTGAGGCGGTGGCGGCTTCACGATCCGAGGGGCGCAGCGTACGCCGGGACGGCCTGGTCATCGCCGCAGTAGTCGCCGGTGCCGACAACCTCGGCGCGTTGCTGTTCCGTCCCGGCCGGCCGCTGACCGGGGCCGACCAGCGGATTCTCGAGCGGGCCGCACAGATCACGGCGTTGCTGCTGCTGTTCCGGCGTACCGTCGCCGACGCCGAGGCGCAGGTCCGTGGCGACCTGCTCGACGACCTGATCAGCCGGCCGGTCCGCGAACCCGACGCGGTCCGATCCCGGGCCGCCCGGCTCGGACTCGACGTCGACGCGCCGTACGTCGTGGTCGCGGCCGGTGACGACAGCGGTGAAGGGCTGCGCCAGCGGGCGGCGTCGTGGGCGCGGACGTTCGCCGCGAACCGCCGAGGGCTCGCCGTGATGCTTCAAGGACGGGTGGCGCTGCTGCTGCCCGGGGAGGATCCGGCCGGTACCGCGAAACTGGTGGCGGCCGAGTTGACGCGTACCCTCGGGCAGGCTGTCACGGCAGGCGGAGCGGGACCGGCACGCGGCGCCGAAGGCGTCGCCGACGCCTACCGTGAGGCCGGGCAGTGCCTTGACGCGCTCATCGCTCTCGGCCGCGCCGGAAGCGGCGGTCACGTCGGTGACCTGGGGTTCGTCGGGTTGTTGCTCGGGGATGGACGTGATGTCGCCGGGTTCGTGCGGCGTGCGGCCGGTCCGGTGATCGAGTACGACGAGCGGCGGGGGACCGCGCTGATCCGCACGCTCGAAGCGTATTTCGCGGCGGGCGGCGGGCTGGCGAAGGCCGCCGAATCGCTGCATGTGCACGTCAACACGGTGACGCAGCGACTGGACCGGGTGGCGCAGCTGCTCGGTGATGACTGGGACCAGCCGAGCCGGGTCCTCGACCTGCAATTGGCGCTTCGGCTGCATCGGCTGCGCTGAAGCCACATACCGGCGGGCCTCAATGTGTGGGCGCGATCCATGGGTTCTCGGGCGTGACGAACGTAACGTCCCGTTAACACCTGGCTGATCGCCCGAGAGGAGCAGCATGTCCACCACCGCCACACCCGAGACGGACGCTCGGCGTGCACCCATCGTCAAAGTCGTCTTCGCGTCCCTGGTCGGCACCGCTGTCGAGTGGTACGACTTCTTCCTCTACGGATCAGCGGCCGCCCTCATCTTCGGCACCCTGTTCTTCCCCAAGTCCGATCCGGTCACCGGCACGCTGCTGGCGTTCGGCACGTACGCCCTGGGCTTCGTGGCCCGCCCGCTCGGCGGTGTCATCTTCGGACACTTCGGCGACCGGCTCGGCCGCAAGAAGATGCTTGTCGTCTCGCTCATGCTGATGGGTGTCGCGACCGTCGCGATCGGACTGCTGCCGACGTACGCGACGATCGGCATCGCCGCGCCGATCCTGCTCCTGACCTGCCGGCTGCTGCAGGGCTTCGCGGTCGGCGGCGAGTGGGGCGGCGCCGTGCTGATGGCGGCCGAACACGGCGACGACGCCCGGCGCGGATTCTGGTCGTCCTGGCCGCAGGCCGGCGTGGCGCTCGGCAACCTGCTCGCCACCGGTGTGCTGTGGATTCTCGCGCTGGTGCAGTCCGACGAGGCGTTCGAGTCGTGGGGCTGGCGGATCCCGTTCCTGCTCAGCGCGGTCCTGGTGCTGGTCGGCCTCTGGGTGCGGCTGACCGTCGAGGAGTCGCCGATCTTCAAGCAGGCGCAGGAGCAGCTGGCCGCCAAGAAAGAGCGTCATCAGCCGCTGCTCGAAGTGATCCGCCGCTATCCCCGGGAGATCCTGCTCGCGATGGGCATGCGGCTGGCCGAGAACATCTCGTACTACCTGGTCACCGTCATCTCGATCACCTACCTGACCACGTTCGCCGGCGACGCCTCGGACAAGGGGATGATCCTCAGCGCGCTGCTGATCGGCTCCGCGGTCCAGTTCTTCGTCATCCCGCTGCTCGGCGGGCTCTCCGACCGGGTCGGCCGCCGCCCGCTGTACCTGACCGGCGCGGCCGGCATCGCGATCTGGATGTACTTCTTCTTCGACCTGATCGGCAGCCGCTCCGAGCCGCTGATCATCCTGGCGATCCTGGTCGGCCTGCTCCTGCACGCTCTGATGTACGCACCCCAGGCCGCGTTCTTCTCCGAACTGTTCGGCACGTCGGTGCGGTACACGGGCGCGTCGGTCGGCTATCAGCTCGCCTCGATCCTGGCCGGTGCGCTGGCCCCGATCATCGCGCTGCGCCTGCTGGGCGACGTCGACGACCCGAACACGACGGCCGTGGCGATCTACATGACGGTCGCGTCGGTGCTGACCATCGTGGCGGTGCTGCTCGCCAAGGAGACGGCGCGGACGTCGCTTCGGCACGACCGTACCCTCGAAGAAACCCACTGAGCAGGCGGAGGACCGGCTCAGTAGTGCGGATCGGTTGCCGAACGGTTGTTTGTGGCGACACTTCTGTATCGGCTGGGCCGGTTCTCGTTTCGCCGGCGCGGGCTGACCCTCGGGGCCTGGGTGCTGCTGCTCATCGCATTCGGGGTCGGAGCGGTCACCCTGTCCGCGCCCACCACCAGCGCCTTCTCCATCCCCGGCACCGAGTCCTCGCGGGCCATGGACGTGATTGCCGAGAAGTTCGGCGCGAGCTCGGACAACGCCTCGGCGAAGGTGGTGTTCACCTCGTCGGCCGAGCTGACCGCCGCTGAGCTGGAACCGGCCGTCACCGCGCTGAAGAAGCTGAACGACCTGGCGGCGGTGGCCGACCCGGTCTACTCCTCGAACAAGCAGACCGCGTACGTGACAGTCACCTACGACGTGCCCGTCACCGACGTCAGCATCGCGGACCGGGAGAAGCTGATCGCCGCCGGGCGGACCGGGGGCGTCAACGCCGAGTTCTCCGGTGAGGTCACCAAGACCGTCGAGGAGAGCCACGCGTCCGAGGCCCTCGGCATCATCGTGGCCGCGTTCGTCCTGCTGATCACGTTCGGCTCGCTGGTCGCGGCCGGCCTGCCGCTGGTCACCGCGATCGTCGGGGTCGGCGTCGGGATGCTCGGCATCGAGATCGCGACCGGCTTCTTCGATTTGTCCAGCTCCACCTCGGCGCTCGCCACCATGCTCGGCCTCGCGGTCGGCATCGACTACGCACTGTTCGTCGTCTCCCGGTACCGGCACGAGATCGCCGCCGGCCGAGGTGGCGAGGAGGCGGCCGGTCGGGCCGTCGGCACGGCCGGTTCCGCTGTCGTCTTCGCCGGCCTCACCGTGATCATCGCGCTGGTGGCACTCTCGGTGACCGGCGTGCCGTTCCTCACCGCGATGGGTGTGGCCGCGGCCTTCACGGTCGGTGTCGCCGTGCTGATCACGCTGAGCCTGGTGCCGGCCGTTCTCGGCTTCGCCGGCATGCGGATCCTGCCCCGCAAGCACCGCGCCGATCCGGCCGCCGTGGAACACCACGCGAAGGTGCCGTTCGGCGAGATGTGGGCGCGCAACGTGCTCCGGCACCGCTGGATCGCGCTGGTCGCCTCGCTCGTGGTGATCGGGGCGGTGGCCCTGCCGGCGCTGGACCTGCGGCTCGCGCTTCCCGACGACAGCACCGCGGCCGAGGACTCCACCCAGCGCAAGGCGTACGACCAGCTGGCCGCCGGGTTCGGCGCCGGCTTCAACGGCCCGCTGGTCATCGTGATCGAAGCGGGCGCCGGCGCCGCCCAGGCCGCGGCGATCCAGGCGCAGCAGCTGATCGGCGACCTCGACGACGTGGTGACGGTCAGCGATCCGGTCGCGAACGGGGCCGGCGACACCGCGATGCTCACGGTCATCCCGGACAGCAGCGCGACCAGCGAGGCGACGAAGGATCTGGTGCACGACATCCGCGCGCACTCGCTGGTCGGTGCGACGATGGCGGTCACCGGCGCCACGGCTGTCAACATCGATGTGTCGGAGAAGCTGACAAACGCGCTGGTTCCGTACCTGGCGATTGTCGTGGGTCTTGCCTTTGTGCTGCTCATGCTGGTGTTCCGCAGCATCCTGGTGCCGCTCAAGGCGACGATCGGGTTCCTGCTGTCGGTGGCGGCCGCGTTCGGAGCGCTCGTCGCGGTCTTCCAGAAGGGCCATCTGGCCGGCCTGATCGGGCTGGAGACGACCGGGCCGCTCGTGAGCATCATGCCGATCTTCCTGATCGGGATCCTTTTCGGGCTCGCGATGGACTACGAGGTCTTCCTGGTGACGCGTACCCGGGAGGAGTACGTGCACGGCGCCGCCCCCGACGACGCGGTGATCAGCGGCATGAGGCACGGCGCACGGGTGGTCACCGCCGCCGCGTTGATCATGATGAGCGTGTTCGCCGGCTTCATCCTGGCCGCCGACACGATCATCAAATCGCTCGGTTTCGCGCTTGCGTTCGGCGTGGCCGTCGACGCGTTCCTGGTCCGGATGACCATCGTGCCGGCGTTGCTGTCGCTGTTCGGCCGGGCCGCGTGGTGGCTGCCCGGCTGGCTCGACCGGATCCTGCCGAACGTCGACGTCGAAGGTGAGGAGCTCACCCGCCGTCTGCACGAGGAGTCCCGGCCGGACTCCGGGAGTGAGATTCCGGCCGCAGCGGCCTGACCCGGGTCTGTGAAACCGTGCGACGGTGACCAACGCGCTGTCCGGGTTCTTCCTTCTCGCGGTCATCGTCCTGATCGGCTGGTCTTTGCGCCGTTGGGGACGGTTGCCGGAGAACGCGGAGGCGGTGCTGGGCCGGCTCGCGTACACCGCCCTCGCGCCCTGCCTGCTCTTCGAAGGCACCGTCAGCGCCGACCTGCATCTGCTGATCAGCGGACCGCTGCTGGTGTCGACGCTCGCCGCGGTCATCTGCTTCGCGATCTTCGCGCTGATCTTTTTCCGACGCGACCGCGCCACGCGCATCCTCGGCGCGCTCGCCGGCGGGTACACCAACGCCAACTACATCGGCATTCCTGTCGCGACATACGTGCTCGGCGACGCCTCGCTGGTCATCCCGATCGTCTTGCTGCAGCTGCTGATCATCACCCCGCTCGCACTGATGCTGCTGGAGGCACGCGGCTCCCTGCGCTCCGCGCTGTCCGGACCCGCGGCAAACCCGCTGGTCGCGGCGGTCACCCTGGGTGCGTTGGTCAACATCACCGGGGTACGCGTACCGAGCGTGCTCCTCGACCCGATCGTCACCGTGGGTCAGGCGGCGGTGCCGGTGGTCCTGATCGCGTTCGGCATGTCGCTGTCCGGCCGGCGGGTGCTGGCGCCCGGCCCCGACCGGCTGCCGACGGTGCTGGCCGTGACCCTGAAGCTGCTGGTCATGCCGACCGTGGCGTTTCTGCTGGCTTTGGCTTTCCACTTGTCGGACGAGGCGATCTACACGGTGACCGTGCTGGCGGCGCTGCCGACGGCGCAGAACCTGTTCCTGTACGCCCAGCGCGCCGAGACTCCGCTGATCCTGGTCCGGGACGCCATCTTCCTGTCCACAGTGCTCTGCCTCCCGGTGATGCTGCTGATCACCCTCCTCGTCAGGTAACGGACAGTATCGACGCTGCTCGCGGTCCGCACGGAATGATCACGGTTGTGGTCATGTCGCGAAAACGTCTGCTGGTGCTGGCCGTCCTTGCCGCCGTCCTGATCGCCGGAATCGTCGCCTGGTGGGGACGGCCTCAGATGGGCGAGGGCAGTGTCTACGGCTCGGGGGAGAACATGACCTGGGCGGACGACGGCGTCGACCAGACCCGCATGGTGGTCCGTGACAGGTCGCACGGCGACCCGACCGCCACCTTCAGCATCCGCAACGACGGCCGGCTGCCGTTCACGGTGCACGATCTCGACGATTCCGGTGAGGATTTCTGGTTCGCCCAGCAGCGGGTCGCCTTCAAGCCGGGGATCGATCTCAGTGATTCGTCGATGGCCAATGCCGACCCCGAGATCACGCTGGCGCCGGGCGAGGAGGCGACAGTCCTCTGGGCGATCGACATGACGACCGCCCCGTCGATGGCCGAGGGCGACATCAGGGAGATCGACACCTTCCGCTTCACGGTGAGCTGGCTGGGTATCCCCGCCACCCGCGAACTGCGCCTGCCGAAACCGATCACCTTCGTCGGGCCGATGTAACACCGATGGGCCCGCCGGCCAATAACTGAGTGAAGGATGTCGACAACCACTCAGGAGGCCCTGTGGCGGAACCCGCCCGGACAGAGCATCAGCTCGCTGACATCGCGCATGATCCGGATGCGTTCGAACTGTTCTACCGCAGCAACGTCGAGCTGGTCGGCCGCTTCATCGCGCGGCGCGTCGACGATCCCTATCTCGCCGCCGATCTGACCGCGGATGTGTTCCTGCTGGTCATCGACTCGGCGCACACCTACCGGCCGGAGCGGGGCAGTGTCGTCGGCTGGATGTTCGGTGTCGCGTACAACGTCCTGGCCGCCGAACGACGGCGCGCGCGCCGGGAGACGGCCGCGACCCGGCGGATAGCCGGGCGTCGGCTGCTCGAACCCGCCGACATCGCCCGCATCGAGGAACGCATCGATGCCGAGAACGCCGCCCGCGAGATCTACCGGGCGCTGGCCGACGTGCCCGACCCGACCCGCCGCTTGCTGGAGCTGGTCGCCGTCGACGGTCTCGCCGTGACCGAGGCGGCCGCCGCGCTCGGCATGTCGCCGATCGCCGCCCGGGTCCGGCTGCACCGCGTTCGCAAACACCTGCGCGACCAGGTCGCGCTCCCGACTTCCACAGGAGAAGCCCATGGGTACGCGTAACTTCGAGGACCGTCTGCTCACCGAACTGCGGGAGGTGGTCGAGTCCCGTCCGGCTCCGGCTCCGGCTGCTCTAAAAAGGTCGCGTCTCCGGCTGGTGGTCGCCGCGGCCGTCGCAGCTGTCGTCGCCGCGACCGTCTCGATCCTGATCGGCGTGAACACGTCCCCGGCATTCGCGGTGTTCCGCGAGCCCGACGGGTCGATCCGCATCTCGGTCTACGACTACCGGGACCCGGCGGGGCTGGAGAAACGGATCGAGGCGTTCGGCATTCCGGCCGCGGTCGATTACCTACCGGCCGGGATGACCTGCCGGGAGTCGCGCGCCGACTTCGTGCCGGCCGCGGAGATGCCGCTCGCCATGGTCGACTGGGCGCCGCTGGCGAGCGAGGACCACTACTTCAAGGTCCACCCGGAGTACATCGGGCCGGGGCAGACCTTCGTCTACACCGTACAGATGAAGAAGGGTGACCAGCGCGCGGCGATCAGGCTGGCCAACGGGCCGGTGGCGGCCTGCGACCCAGTGCCGGGAGAGCTCGTTCCGGGTCGACGCTGACGAATGTTCGCGTTGACACGGATCGCCACGAATTGCGGGATCTGACTCAGGAGAGCGCTAACATTTATCAATTTTTTCTGGGATGTTACGAGCAACCTTCGCGGCCCTCCCAGCCACTTGGGTTGCAACCGTCCTCATGGAAGGAACATCCCCATGTCCCTTGCGATACCCCGCCGTCTCCGGGCGGGCCTCGTCGTCATCCTCATGATTGCCGCGGCCCTCACCGCGGTCGTCCTCCAGCCGCGCAAGAGCGAGGCGGCCGTCGCGTTCACCAACCCGGTCGCGCAGGCGCCGTACGGCGCTGACCCGTGGATGGGGTACGACAACGGCTACTACTACGTGGCCGCCACGACCTGGAACTCGCAGGTTGTGATCAAGCGGGCCACCTCGGTGGCGGCGCTGCCCGGCGCCACCGAGACCGTCGTCTACACCGGCACGGCAGCCGCCAGCTGCTGCAACGTGTGGGCGCCGTCGATGCACAAGCTGACCGGCCCGAACGGGACCCGCTGGTACCTCTACTACTCGGCAGGAACCACCGCCTGCTGTGACGGTCAGCGGTCGTTCGTGCTGGAGAGCACCGGCACCAGCCCGCTGGGGCCGTACACGTTCAAGGGTCAGCTCAACGTCCAGGCCGGCAACGGCTGGGCGATCGACGGCAGCGTCGCGACGATCAACGGGACGAACTACTTCCTCTACTCGTCCTGGGTCGGCGACCTGCAGAGCCTGTTCATCGCGCCGATGAGCAACCCGTGGACGGTTTCCGCGTACGGAACCCGGATCTCCTACCCGACGTACGACTGGGAGAAGGTCGGCGGCAACACCGACGAGGGCCCGTACATTCTGCAGCGCAACGGGCAGACGTTCCTGACGTTCTCGGCCAGCTCCTGCAACACCCCCGACTACAAGATCGGCATGCTGACCCTGACCGGCAGCAACCCGCTGGCCGCGTCGTCGTGGACGAAGAAGAGCACCCCGCTGTTCCAGCGCAGCGACGCCAACAGCGTGTACGGCCCCGGCCACCACTCGTTCTTCACCTCGCCGGACGGCAGTGAGACGTGGATGGCGTACCACGCGAACGAGACCACCGCGCAGGGCTGCGGCGCCACCCGCACGACCCGGATCAAGAAGGTGAGCTGGAACTCCGACGGCACGCCGAACCTCGGCACCCCGGACAAACTCTCCACGTCGCTGACGGCTCCGGCCGGTGATCCGGGTGGCAGCGTGTCGTTCCCGGTTTCCGGCACCCGCTATCGCCTGGTCAACCAGGCCAGCGGCAAGGTGCTCGACGCGCAGAACTGCGGCACCGCCAACGGGACCGCGATCCAGCAGTGGACGTCGCTCGGCAACGCCTGCCAGCAGTGGACGTTCACGAAGACGACAAGTAACTACTACCGGATCACCAACGCCAACAGCGGCACGGTCCTCGACTCGGTGAACTGCGGCGCGGCGAACGGGACGGCCGTGGACCTGTGGGCGTCGCTGGGCAACGCCTGCCAGGAGTGGAGCCTCACGCCGATCAGTGGGGGCTATCTGATCGCCAACCGGGGCAATGGCCTGGTCCTCGACGTGACGAACTGCGGCACCGGCGACGGCGTGGCAGTCCGCCAGTGGGCGTCCCTCGGCAACGCCTGCCAGCAGTGGAACATCGTGGCGTAACGCGGCGCCGGCCCGTCCGGTGGAGACCGGGCGGGCCGACGAGGCAACACCTGTCAGGAGGCGTAGGTTTCGAACTCGCCTACTCTGGGCGTACCCGAGGCGCTGTTGATTTTGAACGTGATCTTGGTGGTTGATGTCGCGGTGAAGGAGATGACTCCGGAGCCGGAGCCGCTGGTCAGGACCGCGCCGGTGGCGCCGTTGAGTACCTGGTACGCGCCGATCGCGCCGCCGCCGCTGGTCTCGCGGATGTTGATGCGCGAGATCGTCTTGGCAGCGTCCCACTTGATCGAGATGTCGCCGGTGGTGCCGTTGGGCGACCAGTACGTGGCGAGGTTGGCGTCGCGGACGTTGCCGTAACTCGTGCCGCTCGCCTTGCTGGAGCCGTCCGAACCGGCGCCGATGCTGAGGTTGGTGCCGGACGGGCTCGTCGGACTCGTGCTCGTCGAAGGGCTGGGGCTAGCGCTCGTCGACGGGCTCGTCGACGGGCTTGTCGTCGGGCTGCTCGACGGCTGCGACGTCGTCGAACACGTCCCCGTCGACGTCTTGATCCCCTTGTTCGCGCCGGCCGTCAGCGCCACGATCGACGGCACACAGCTGGCGTTGTCCAGCGTGTACGAGTACGGCACGCTCACGGTCGTGTTCGACACCGGGTTCGGGCCGGCCGGGTTGTTGTCCGTGCCAGGCGACGACCATGTCACGTTGTCGAAGATGTTGCCGCTGACCTGCCAATATCCCGCAGCGTCGGTGTAGAACGTGCCGAGCACGTCCTTCGAGTCCTCGAAGTAGTTGTTGTCCACCTTGGCCTTCGCGCCGGCCCGCGAGTTGATCCCGGACTCGTTCAGGCTGACGTAGTGGTTGTTGTAGATGTGCGCGATCCCGCCCCGCAGCAACGGCGTACGCGAGTCGATGTTCTCGTACTTGTTGTGGTGGAACGTGATGTTCCCGCTGCCGGTGTCGGTCTCACTCGAACCGATCAGACCGCCACGGCCGGAGTTGCGCAGGATGGCGTAGGACAGCGTCACGTACTCGACGTCGTTCTTCACGTCGAACAGTCCGTCGTAACCCTCCGACTCGCCACCCGACGCCTCCAGGGTGACGTGGTCCACCCAGACGTTACGGACCGTGCTCTCCATGCCGATGGCGTCGCCGCCGTTGGACGTGGGGGAGCCGGACTTCTTGACGTTCCGCACCGTCACGTTCTGGATGATGATGTTGCTGGAGTCCCGGATGTGGATGCCGAGCTGGTCGAAGATCGCCCCGCCGCCCACCCCGATGATCGTGACGTTGCTGATCTCCTTGAGCTCGATCACGCCGGCCGCCGTGTTGCAGCTGTCGCCGGACACCTTCGCCGTGTTGCCGTGGTTGATGGTGCCTTCGACCTCGATGGTGATCGGGGTGCTGGCGCTGGCCCGGGTGCAGAGGGCGGTGTGGATCGCGGTGCCGGTCGTCGCCCGGACGGTCGTTCCGCCATTGCCACCGGTGGTGCCGCCGTTCGCCGCAGCGAATCCGGTGGCGCTCCCGACGGCCGCCGCGTTCGCCTGGGCCAGGGGGAGGGCCAGGGCGGCGGCGGCAACCAGGCCCGTGCCGATGCTGATCGCAAGTGCTCGTTTCATGCATGCCTCACTCAAGCTTGGGGATGTCGTCGAGGTGCAGGAAAGCGCTTTCCTGACGAACGATAGAGCCGCATCGATTAACCAGCAAGAAACATCCGGGCCAAATTAGTTGCAGGTTTGTTGTTGTCGATGGGAGCGATCCCACATCTACCGGGTATCCCCTTCATTAAGGAGTCCCCCGTGAGAAAGCTCGCGCTCCTCCTGATCGTCCCGCTCGCCCTCATCGGCTGGTCGATCCTGCCCTCGGACGCCGCGGTCCTCCCCGCCACCGGCGCCACCTACACGCTCAAGGTCACCAAGAGCGGCAAGTGCATCGACGTACCCGGCGCCTCGGCGGCCAACGGCGCCCTGCTCCAGCAGTGGGGTTGCACCGACGGCGCGAAATGGCAGCAGTTCAAGCTCGTCGCGGCCGGATCCAACTACCTGCTGCAGAACATCTCCAGCGGCAAATGCATCGACGTCCCGGCCGGTTCGACCAGCTCCGGCGTCCAGTTGCAGCAGTGGGGCTGCGTGGCCTCACAGACCAATCAGCAGTTCCGGCTGGCCGCCAGCGGCACGAACACCTTCCAGATCATCAACGTGAACAGCGGCCTCTGCGTCAGCGACAAGGACGCGTCAACGGCTTCCGGCGCGGCGATCATCCAGGAGACCTGCACGGCGAACTCGAACAAGCAGTGGGCGTTCACGCAGGTCGGCGCGGCCGCGTCCGGCGCGGTCGGCTGGGGCGCCGGCACCACCGGCGGCGCGGGCGGCTCGACCACCACCGTGACCACCGCTTCCGCTCTGGACAGCGCGTTGCAGGCCACCGATGCCCGCATCATCAAGATCTCCGGCACGATCGCGCTGACCGGCATGCACCGGGTGGCCTCGAACAAGACCATCCAGGGCGTCGGCTCCAGCTCGGGTCTCAGCGGCGGTGGACTCACCCTCTCCGGCGTCAGCAACGTCATCATCCAGAACCTGAACTTCACCGGCTCCAGCGACGACGCCGTCAACATCCAGGACGGCTCGCACCACGTCTGGGTGGACCACAACACGTTCTCATCGGCGTATGACGGCCTGGTCGACATCCGGCTCGCCTCGGATTACGTCACCGTCTCCTGGAACATCACCCGCAGCCACGACAAGACCATGCTGCTCGGCTCGGCCGACGACAACACCGGCGACCGCGGCAAGCTGCGCGTCTCCTACCACCACAACTGGTTCGACGGCACCAACCAGCGCCACCCGCGCGTCCGTTTCGGCAACCCGGTCCACGTCTACAACAACTACTACGACGGCGTGACCAGCTATGGCGTGGCCTCCACGACCGAGGCCGGCGTCCTGGTCGAGGGCAACTACTTCGAAAACGTATCCCGCCCCACGACCCTCGCCCAGGGCACATCCCCCAACGGCAACCTGGTCCAGCGCAACAACCACTTCGTCAACTCCGGCACGCCGGCCACGAACGGCACGGTCAACGCGATCCCGTACTCCTACACCCTCGACACGGCCAGCGCGGTGAAATCGATCGTCACCGCAGGCGCCGGAACCGGAAAACTAGGCCTCTAAAAACCCCTCAAGATCAACTTCAGGTCGCAGCGGGGCGGTGGGTACAGACCGCCGCTCCCGCCGAGGGCCCGGCGCGGGCTCGCTACGCTCCCCGCACCGAGCGACCTGAGCAAATGGTCACGCCCTCCTCCTATCACTCCCCGCCGCACCAACCCCCCACCACACGAACCGGCACAAACACCGCAAGCCTCCCGCAGACCCAGCACCGCCCGCCTTACAAACACCGCACCGCCTCCCGCACCGCACCGCCCCGCCCGCCCTACAAACACCGCACCGCCTCCCCCAGGGCACCGCACCGCCCGCCCTCTCCACACAGATCTTGTGAGCTTGTGGCTGCCGCCCCGGCGAAACCGCACAAGATCCCCAGCCAGCCAGCCAGCCAGGCGGTGCCGCCGGCCTTCCGCGCGATCTAGTGAGGTTGCGGTTGCCGTTGCGGCGAAACCGCACAAGATTCGCACGTGGGCAGGTGGGCAGGTGGTGCCGTCGGCCTTCCGCGCGATCTTGTGAGCTTGTGGTTGCCGTTGCGGCGAAACCGCACAAGATTCGCACGTGGGCAGGTGGGCAGGTGGTGCCGTCGGCCTTCCGCGCGATCTTGTGAGCTTGTGGTTGCCGGGGCGGCGAAACCGCACAAGAACCGCCGCCGGGCAGTCGGGCAGTCGGGCAGGCAGGCGGGCAGGTGGTGCCGCCGGCCTTCCGCGGGATCTTGTGAGCTTGTGGTTGCCGGGACGGCGAAACCTCACAAGATCCGCAGGCGGGCAGGCGGGCAGGCGGGCAGGCGGGCAGGCGGGCAGGCGGGCAGGCGGCTTTCCGCGCGATCTTGTGAGGTTGTGGTTGCCGGGGCGGCGAAACCTCACAAGATTTGTCCCGAAAGGCGGGCCGGCGCGCGAGCCGTAGCTCAGACACCGAAAGCCCAGGCCATAGCGTGCCCCCGCTACGGTTCGGCGCCGCGAGCCGTAGGCCAGCCACGGAAATACCGACGGATAACGGGTCTCCGCTACGGCTGGCGCTGCCTTGGGAGGGTGCGGCCTGTGTGCGTGTCGATTTTCGGTTCGGCCCGCGCCTGAAGCCGACACGAGCGGGCGTCTCCACGGGGTGCGTGTCGAGTTCGGGTGCGTATTGAACCGGAAATCGACACGCACGTGGGCGGTCGCCTGGGCACGCGGGCGGTGGCCTGGGCACGCGCGGGCGGCGGTGTGGGCACGCGCGGGCGGCACCCTAGGCATGCGAGCGGCGGTGTGGGCACCCCCGGGCGGCGGTGTGGGCACGCGCGGGCGTTGGCCTGGGCACGTGTGTGCGGCGGCGTGGGCGCGCGGGGTGTGCGGCGGCGTGGGCGCGCGGGGTGGGCGGCGGCGTGAGTGTGCGGGCGGCGGGTTGGGTGCGTGGGCGGCGGCGCGCGGGGGTGCCGGGGGTTATTGGCGGGCTATCAGGGTCTCCACCCTTGGGGGTGCGAAGATGCTGTCGGCCAGCAGCAGGGCCATGCCCACCAGGCCTGAACGGGGGCCCAGCGTTGTCGCGACGATGGTCAGTTTTCGGGTTGCCAGCGGTAGGGAGCGGCGGTAGACCATCTCGCGGATGCCCGCGAACAACTGCTCCTCGATCTCGGCTAGCTGGCCGCCGACCACGACGACGCTCGGGTTGAGCAGGCTCACCGAGTCGGCGATGGCGTGGCCGAGGATGCGGCCCGCTCGGCGGGCCAGGCGGACCGCTGTCACGTCGCCGGTGCGGATCAGGGCGACGGCGTCGGAGACGGTACGCACGTTGCGGCCCGCCTCGGTCAGGTCGCGGACCAGGGCCCAGCCGCCGGCGTACGCCTCTACGCAGCCCGTGTTGCCGCAGCGGCAGACCGGCTCGCCCTCGCCGCCGAAGGCCGACCGGGTGCCGGAGCCCGCAAACCCAGAGCCCGCAAGCCCGGAGCCTGCGAGCCCGGGGCCTGCGAGCCCGGGGCCTGCGAGCCCGGGGCCTGCGAGCCCGGGGCCTGCGAGCCCGGGGCCTGCGAGCCCGGGGCCTGCGAGCCCGGGGCCTGCGAGCCCGGGGCCTGCGAGCCCGGGGCCTGCGAGCCCGGGGCCTGCGAGCCCAGAGCCCGCAAGCCCGGAGCCTGCGAGTGGCCCGGGCCCGGCAAGGCGATCTGGGACCACGGAGAGCTGGATGTGGCCGATGTCGCCGGCCGCGCCGTCGGCGCCCCGGTAGACGCCGCCGTCGATGATCATGCCGGCGCCGATGCCGGTGCCTGCTTTGATCATCAGGAGCTGGCGCACGTGCGGGTGGACGCTGCGGTGCTCGCCCACGGCCATCGCGTTGACGTCCTTGTCGACCAGGACCGGGCAGTCGTAGCGGCCGGTGAACCACGCCGGGATGTCGTATCGGTCCCAGCCACTCATTATCGGCGGGCTCACCACCTGGCCGCTGTCGAAGTCGACCGGGCCGGGCACGTCGATGCCGATGCCGTGCACGTCGGCCGGGTCGCAGCCCGCCGACGCCAGCAGCGCCCGGAACGCGCTGTCCACGGCGGTGAGCACCGGTGACGGGCCGTCGGCGACGTCGATGTCCTGTTCGCGCTCGTGGCGTACCTCGCCGCGCAGGTTGCACAGGGCGATCCGCATGCCGCTCGCCCCGATGTCCGCGACCAGCAGCACGCCGCGGTCGCTGTTGAACGCGAACCGGCTGGCCGGGCGGCCGCCGGTGGGCGCGCCCTCACCACTCGGCACCACCAGGGCGGCGCCGAGCAGCGCGTCGAGCCGCTGGTTGACGGTCGATCGGGACAGCCCGGTCTGCGCCATGACATCGGCGCGAGTGAGGGTCGGCTGGGTCCGGAAGAGCTGCAGGACGTCGCCGAGACCGGCTGCGACGGCTAGGGGCGACGCGGTCATGGACACGCCGCGATCCTATTACGTTCATCCATCAAACGAAAGGTCGCCAACTTTTGCTTGACAGCCGTCATAAGTCGGCCTTTCAATCGACGTAACCCCAACGACACATAGACAGGACCCCTCCCATGGGTAGAACCCGTCGGTGCATAGCGGCCGGATCCACTGTCGCCGCCCTCGTACTCGTCTCCGCCTGCGGCTCAGGCGATGAAGGCACGACCGCCGGTGGCGACGCGAAGGTCGCCGCGGTCATCAAGGGTCTCGACAACCCGTTCTTCCAGAGCATGGAAGCGGGCATCAACGACCAGGCCAAGACGTCCGGCACCACCGTCACCGTGCAGGCCGCCAACTCGATCAGCGACACCACCGGGCAGGCCGACAAGCTCACCGGCCTGGCCGGGCAGGACTTCGGCTGCTACATCGTCAACCCGATCTCCGGCACCAACCTGATCCAGGGCATCGCGCAGCTCGCCGCGCAGAAGAAGACGATCGTCAACATCGACAGTCCGGTGGACGCCGAGGCGGCGAAGGCGGCAAACGCGACACCGGCCACGTACATCGGCACCAACAACGTCTCGGCGGGGCAGAAAGCCGGTGAGCAGATGCTGACCCTGCTGCCCGGCGGCGGCAAGGTCGCCGCCATCGGCGGCACCGCCGGTGACGTCACCTCCGGCGCCCGCGTCGAGGGATTCACCACCGCTGTCACCGGCAAGCTTGAGCTCGTTCAGACGGTCGCGGCGAACTGGGAACGCCAGGAAGCGCTCACCCAGGCCACCAACATCCTGCGTGCCCAGCCGGATCTCGCCGGGTTCTTCGTCGCCAACGACGACATGGGTCTCGGCGTGGCCCGCGCCGTCGCCACCGCCGGCAAGACCGGCCAGGTCAAGGTGATCAGCGTCGACGGCATCAAGGACGCCCTGGAAGCCGTGAAGGCCGGGCAGGTCGACGCGGTCGTGGCGCAGTACCCGTACGCGATCGGGCAGATGGGCATGGAGGCCTGCCAGGCCGCCGCGAAGGGCGCCACCCTGCCGGCCAGCGTGGAAGCACCGGTCGAGGTGGTCACCAAGGAGAACGCCGACAAGGCGCTCGCCGCCACCCCGAAGCCGTTCGGCGAGTACGCCGACCCGTTCACGTCATTGATCGGCTGAGCGATGACCGCCGCAGCCGTGCTCCCCGCCAAGAAAGAACACCGGCTCACCGATCTCGGTTTCTGGGCCGAGTGGGCCGCCGCCGTCGGCCTGGTCCTGCTGGTCGTCGTCTTCCAGATCCTCAACCCGACGTTCCTGAGCAGCGGCAACATCGCGTCGATGCTTGTTGCCGCGGCCATCCTGGTCATTCTCGCGGTCGGTCAGACGTTCGTGGTCGCCACCGGAGGCATCGATCTCTCGGTCGCCTCGGTGATGACGCTCGGGGCGGTCGTGTTCGGTCAGGCGTACACGATGGGGTGGGGCTTGATCGGATCTTGTCTTGGCGCTGTGGTCGCGGGAAGTCTCGCGGGGCTGGCCAACGGCTTGATCATCGCGAAGGGGCGGATCACCGACTTCATCGTGACGCTCGGCATGCTGTCGGCCGCGTCCGGTGCCGCGCTGATCCTGGCGGATGGCAAGCCGGTGACCATCGTCGACACGTTCCTGCTGAAGCTCGCCACCGGCGGCATCGGCATCTTCGGCTGGCCGGTGATCATCGCGATCGTGATCGCGGTCGCGGCGCACGGGCTGCTGTTCTGGACCCGGTTCGGCACGCATGTGCTGGCGACCGGTGGATCCGCTGAGGCGGCCACCGCGACCGGCATCAGCACCGGCCGCGTGAAGATCGCGGTCTACACGATCGCCGGGCTGCTCGCCGGTGTCGGCGCGATCCTGCTGATCGCCCGGGTCGGCGCCGCTGAACCCGCCTCGAACACGTCGTTCCTGCTCAACTCGGTGGCCGCCGTGGTGCTCGGCGGGGTCAGCCTGCTCGGTGGGCGGGCCACGATCCTCGGTCCGGTGATCGGCGCGCTGCTGCTCACCGCGCTCACCAACGGGCTCACGCTGCTCGGTGTCTCGCAGTTCTACCAGCCGCTGGCCGTCGGCCTGGTCGTGGTTCTGGCCGCTCTCCTGACGAGGTTCCAGAAATGATCAATGTTGACAGTGTCTCCCTTTCTTTCGGCAGCGTGCGCGCTCTCGTCGATGTCTCGCTCACCATCAACAAGGGCGAGATCACCGCACTCGTCGGCGACAACGGCGCCGGCAAGTCCACCCTGGTCCGCTGCATCAGCGGCATCCACCGCCCGCAGTCCGGCACCATCTCGCTCGACGGCGAGCCGCTGCACTTCAAGAACCCCGAGGAAGCCCGCGAAGCCGGCATCGAGACCGTGCACCAGAACCTGGCCCTGGTCGAGGACCTGACCGTCTGGCAGAACCTGTTCCTCAACCGGGAGCTCGTGCACCGGATCGGGCCGTTCGCCGTGCTCGACAAGCGCGGCATGCAGCGGCAGGCCAAGGAGATGGTCTCCACCCTCGCGGTCAACGTCCCCGCGGTGCGTAACCGGGTCCGCCGGCTCTCCGGCGGGCAGCGGCAGGCCGTTGCGATCTGCCGGGCGGCGAGCTTCAGCTCCCGGCTCGTGATCATGGACGAGCCGACCGCGGCGCTCGGTGTCCAGGAGACCGCGCGGGTCGAGGAGCTGATCCTGCGGCTGCGCGACGAGGGGCATGCCGTCCTGCTGATCAGTCATAACTTCGCGCAGGTCATGCGCCTGTCCAACCAGGTGTGGGTGATGCGCGCCGGCCGTTGTGTCGGCGGGCGCCGCACCGAGGCAACCAGCGGCGAAGAGATCGTCGCCCTGATCACGGGAGCTAAGAATGGCTGAGAATCCGATCGGTGTGCACGCTCTGGTCTGGACGGGCGACACGTCGCCGGCGTCGGTCCGGTACGCGGTGGCGCAGAGCAAGCTCGCCGGGTTCGACTTGCTGGAGTTGTCGCTGCATGACTCGTTGAATCTGGATGTCGCCGATGCGCGGGCCGCACTCGACGACGCCGGCCTGAAGATCGCCTGCTCACGGGGACTGGCGTTCGATGCCGATGTATCCAGTGAAGACCTGGATGTCGTGAAAAAAGGTGAAAAACTGTTGCATGACTCGCTGGCGCTCACCTACGGCCTCGGCGGAAAAATCTTCACCGGTGCTCTCTACAGTGCCCTCGGCAAGTATTCAGCGCCGCTCACCGACAGCGGACGCCGCAACGTCGTCACCGTCCTGCGACAGCTCGCCAAAGAGGCCCGGTCGAAAAACATGACCCTCGGCCTGGAGATCTGCAACCGGTACGAGACCAACGTCATCAACACCGCCCACGACGCGCTGCGCCTGGCCGACGACATCGGCGAGGACAACGTCCTGATCCACCTCGACACGTACCACATGAACATCGAGGAGGACGACTTCGTACGCCCGGTGCTGGAGGTCGGCGACCGCCTCGGATACGTGCACATCGGCGAGAACCACCGTGGCTACCTCGGCTCCGGGCACCTCGACTTCACGTCGTTCTTCCACGCGCTCGGCGACGTCGGATACACCGGCCCGATCACGTTCGAGTCGTTCTCGTCCGCCGTCGTCATGGAGGGCCTCTCCAACGACCTGGCGATCTGGCGGAACCTCTGGAGCGACGGCGAGGACCTGGCCCGGCACGCCCGCGCGTACATCGCCACCATGCTTACGGCGTGCCCACGATGAACCACCTGCTGGACCGGGCCCGCGCGCTGACCGGCAACGGCCGCCGCGCGGTCCTCGGCATCACCGGCCCGCCCGGCGCCGGCAAGACCACCCTCGCCGAAGCGCTGATCAGAGCACTCGGCGAAGGGGTCGCGCACGTGCCGATGGATGGCTTCCACCTGGCCGACATCGAGCTCGACCGCCTCGGCCTCCGGTCGCGCAAGGGCGCTCCCGAGACCTTCGACGCTTTCGGGTACGCGGCCTCACTGCGCCGCTTCCGCCAGGATCAGGACGAGATTCTGTACGCCCCAAGCTTCGAGCGCACCCTCGAGCAACCGATCGCCGGGGCGATCCCGGTGCCCCCGTCGACCAGGCTGATCGTCAGCGAGGGGAACTATCTGCTGCTCGACGATCCGCGCTGGTCCGGGGTCCGCGAGATGTTCGACGAGATCTGGTACGTCGACCTGGACTCCGGCGAGCGCATGCGCCGGCTGGTCCGCCGCCACATGATGTTCGGTAAGGACGCCGCCGACGCGATCGCCTGGGCCGAGGGCACCGACGAACACAACGCCACGCTGGTCGAGGCCACCCGCAACCGAGCCGACCTGGTGGTAACCGCCGAGCTGAACCACCCCATCCTGAGCGACTGCTGACCCTGCCCCCGAGATCGCGCAGGCCAGGGCGTGTGTGTCGACTTCGGGTTCGGTACGCCCCTCAACTCGACACACAGCGGGCGGGGGTCAGGGGCGGTGGCTGGGGGACAGGGGGAGCCAGACCCGCATCGGGCCTGGGGTGCGGTTGGCCCAGAGGAAGTAGGGGATCGCCGTCGCCACCGCTGCTGTCGGGCTCACGTTCGCGGCGGCGGGCAGCGGGCGGTACAGCGGGGCCTCGGCTGCCGGTGGGCGGAGGCGGACCGGGGCCTGCAGCGTCACCGGGGAGATGCCGGACGTGTGATAGGCGACGGCCAGCGGTGCGGACTGGTCCAGCTCCAGATCCTCCAGGGCCGCACCGGCCAGCTTGCCCGTCGTCGGGAGGTCCGCCTCCTCCAGGCAGTAGACCAGTGGGCCCCGGACCAGGGCCGCTGTGCCTCGGGTGGCGTCCACCCGAGGGTGGGCGGTGATGCGGCGGGCCGGCATGGCCAGGGTCAGGGTGATCTGGTCGCCGGGGTGCCAGGCCCGGTGCAGGCGCAGATATCCCTTCTCGACCAGGCGGCGGGCCGGGGCGGGGGCGCCGTTGATCGTCAGGCGCAGATCGGTGCACCAGGTGGGTACGCGCAGGGCGAGGGCCCACGGTTCGGCGTCGGTGGCCGTGATGGTCACGGTGATCTGTTCGTCCCAGGGGTACCGGGTGTCGACCTCCACGGTTCTGTTTCCGGAACTGATCGCGGATGACCCGTACAGATGGATGTGTAGTCCGGACGGGCCGCCGGTGGCGGCGTACCCATGCAGTGAGGTCATGAGACGCGCGAGGGTGAGTGGGCAGCAGGCGCCGGGGGTCGCGGGGGTGCGGGTTCGGCCGGTGCGGGTCTGCAGCGGGTTGGTGTGGAAGAACGACTTTCCGTCCACGGAGACGGCGGCGGCGATGCCGTTGTGCAGGACGCGTTCCATCTCGTCGGCGTAACGGACGTCGCCGGTGGCCAGCAGCAGGCGCCAGGACAGTCCGAAACTGGCGATCGCGGCGCAGGTCTCGGCGTAGGCGCGGTCGGGCGGCAGCTCGTAGGGATCGCCGAAGGACTCGTCGCGGTGCCGGGAGCCCTGGCCGCCGGTGAGGTAGGTGCGGGAGGTCTGTGCGGACTCCCAGAGGCGTTCGGCCGCGGCGAGCAGTGCGAGGTCTCGGGTCTCGACGGCCACGTCCACGGCGCCGGCGAGCAGTTGGAGCTGGCTGAGCACGTGGCCGGTGACCGCGGTGGCCTGGCGCAGCGGCACATGGTCTTGGTGGTGCGCCGACCCGAATTCGCCGGGGTCCAGGCGGCTGTGGCCTCGGTTGTCCAGCAGGCGGGCGGCCAGGTCGAGGTGGGGGCGATGGCCGGTCTGCCGGTAGAGCTCGACCAGCGCTGATTCGGTGCCGGGATGCTGGGACGGCTGGCCCGGAGCGGCTTCAAAAAAGGCCTCAGGGGAGACCTCAGGAGAGACCTCGGAAGGGGCCTCGAAAGTGGCCTGCCAGTCGCCGAGGAGACCGCCCGGGGTGAGCTGGACCGCGTCGGCGGGCAGGGGCCGGAGGGTGGACAGCGCCTGGCTGGTGGGGAGGACGGGACCCTGATTCATCGGGCGCTCCTGAGCAAACACGAAAACACCGAAAACGTTTTCGCCGACGTTAGGATCCGCTTCTCGCCTTGTCAATGGGCTGATTGCATGGCTGTCGATGAAACGCCGGAGGACGCATAGAGTCGGAGGGTGGCGACAGTCGTTGAATCAGAGGCCGGGGACGCTTTCAAGGAATGTCCTACTAACGAGTAGGCAAGAAATCTGAAGGCCTTCCGGCGGGCACGGTTTACTACAGTCCGGACCGGTCGTCACCAGCTCGCATCAGAGCAGGCCGCCGGCCGATGCCAGGAAAGAGAAAGGGTTCGATTCGGTGTTCCGTCGTATCGTGATCGTCAACCGTGGTGAGGCGGCCATGCGCCTCATCCACGCGGCCAGAGACCTGTCCGCGGAGACCGGGACTCCGATCGAAACCGTCGCGCTGTTCACCGACGTCGACCGGCACGCCACGTTCGTCCGCGAGGCCGACGTCGCCTATGACCTGGGTCCGGCGGCCGCCCGGCCGTACCTGGACCTGAAGGTCCTGGAGCGCGCCCTGGTGGAGACGAAGGCCGACGCCGCGTGGGTCGGCTGGGGCTTCGTCGCCGAGGACCCGGCGTTCGCCGAGCTCTGTGAGCGGGTCGGCGTGACGTTCGTCGGCCCGAGCCCGGACGCGATGCGCAAGCTCGGCGACAAGATCGGCTCGAAGCTGATCGCCGAGGAGGTCGGCGTCCCGGTGGCGCCGTGGAGCCGTGGCGAGGTCGCCACGCTGGAGGCCGCCAAGGAGGCCGCCGACCAGATCGGTTACCCGCTGATGCTGAAGGCGACCGCCGGTGGCGGCGGCCGGGGCATCCGCGTGGTCCGCAGCGCCGACGAGCTGACCGATGTCTACGAGCGGACCAGCCAGGAGGCGGCTCGCGCCTTCGGCAGCGGCATCGTGTTCCTGGAGCGCCTGGTCACCGGCGCCCGGCACGTCGAGGTCCAGGTCATCGCGGACGGCCAGGGCACCGCGTGGGCGCTCGGCGTCCGCGACTGCTCGGTGCAGCGGCGCAACCAGAAGGTCATCGAGGAGTCGGCGTCGCCGGTCCTCAGCGCTGAGCGGTCCGCCGAGCTGAAGGCCTCCGCCGAGCGGCTCGCCGTCGCGGTCGGTTACCGCGGCGCCGCGACCGTCGAGTTCCTCTACCACCCCGGCGACGACCTGCTCGCCTTCCTGGAGGTCAACACCCGCCTCCAGGTGGAGCACCCGATCACCGAGGCGACCACCGGGTTCGACCTGGTCAAGGCGCAGCTCTGGGTCGCGTCCGGCAACCGCCTGGAGGGTGAGCCGCCGGTCGAGCGCGGTCACGCCATCGAGGCCCGGCTCAACGCCGAGGACCCGGACCGTGACTTCGCGCCGGCGCCGGGCCGGATCGCCCGCCTCGACCTGCCCGCCGGTCCCGGCATCCGGGTCGACACCGGCGTGAGCGAGGGCGACACCATCGCCGCCGACTTCGACTCGATGATTGCCAAGATCATTGCGTACGGGCGGGACCGGGACGAGGCTCTCGGGCGGCTGCGCCGGGCGATGACCGAGACCATGGTCGTCATCGAGGGTGGCGCCACCAACAAGAGCTTCGTCCTCGACCTGCTGCACCAGCCCGAGGTGATCGACGCGAGCGCCGACACCGGCTGGATCGACCGGGTACGCGGCGAGGGCCGCCTCGTCTCCAACCGGCACTCCGCCGTCGCGCTGACCGCCGCGGCCATCGAGGTCTACCAGGAGGAGGAGCAGGCCGAGCAGAAACGGCTGCTCTCCACCGCGTTCGGTGGCCGTCCGCAGGTGCAGCACGAGAGCGGGCGCCCGCTCGACCTGAAGCTGCGCGGTGTCACGTACAAGGTGCGGGTGGCCCGGGTCGGACCGCAGCGTTTCCGGGTCGGCATCGACTCGGGCGCCGAGGAGCGGGTCGCCGACGTCGAGCTCGACCGGTTCGACCGGCACACCGGCCAGATCCGGGTCAACAACGTGCGGTACCGGCTGCTCACCGGCACCCACAAGTCGACACACGTGGTCGAGGTCGACGGGGTCACCCACCGGATCAGCCGGGACGAGGGCGGCGTGCTGCGCTCCCCGATGCCGGCGCTGGTGGTCGCCACCCCGCTGGAGGTCGGCGCCGAGGTCGAGGCCGGCGCGCCGGTGCTCGTCCTCGAGGCCATGAAGATGGAGGCGGTTCTCCGCGCCCCCTTCAAGGGCCGGCTCAAGGAGCTCGTCGTCTCGGTCGGCAGCAAGGTCGACGCGGGCGCGCCGCTGCTGCGCCTGGAGCCGATCGCGGCCGACGAGGCGGAGGAGGCCGAGGTCGTCGAGGCCGTCGAGCTGGACCTGCCGGCCGAGCCGGGTGAGGGCTCGGCCCGCGAGCGGGCCGTCCGGGGACACCGTGACCTGCGCAGCCTGCTGCTCGGCTTCGACGTCGACCCGCACGACAACCGCCGGGTGCTCGGTGACTACGTCGCCGCGCGTACCGCGGCGGTGTCGAGCGGCGCCCGGCCGCTCGCTGAGGAGCTCGACCTGCTGGAGGTCTTCGCCGACCTCGCCGAGCTGAGCCGCAACCGCGCGGCCGGCGACGAGAGCGGCGGCGACAGCCGGGTGCACAGCCCCCGGGAGTACTTCCACACCTACCTGCAGAGCCTCGACGTGGAGCGGGCCGGTCTGCCCGAGACGTTCAAGGCGAAGCTGAGCAAGGCGTTCGGGCACTACGGCGTCAGCGAGCTGGACCGCACGCCGGAGCTCGAAGCCGCGGTGTTCCGGATCTTCCTGGCCCAGCAGCGGGCCGCCACCGACGCGAACGTCGTCGCGACACTGCTGCGCTCCTGGCTGCGGGAGCCGCCGCCGGACGGTGCGCTGCACGAGCCGGCCGGTCTCGCCCTGGAGCGGGTCATCTCGGCGACCCAGGTCCGATTCCCGGTCCTCGCCGACCTGGCCCGTGGCGTGGTGTTCGCCTGGTTCGGCCAGCCGCTGCTGCGCCGCAACCGCGCCCTGGTCTACGCCGGGATCCGCAAGCACCTGCGTCACCTCGACGCGAACCCGGCCGCGCCGGACCGCGCCGAGCGGATCGCCGAGATGGTCCGCAGCACCGAGCCGCTGATCCGGCTGCTCGGCCAGCGGCTCGGCCGCCCGGTCGACAACTCGGTGATGCTCGAGGTGCTGACCCGCCGTTACTACGGCAACAAGGGCCTCATCGGCGTGCAGACCCGGGAGGTGGCCGGCTGCGCGTTCGTGGTGGCCGAGCGTACCGACCTGCGGGTCGTCTCCACGGCGGTGCGATACGAGGAACTGGCCAACGCCCTGAGCGGGCTGGCCGACCTGGCCCGTGCCGGTGACGTCGTCGCCGACGTCTACCTCGGCTGGGAGAGCCAGCCGTCCTCCGCCGACGAGATGGCGACCGCTCTGCACGGAGTGGTCAGCGCGGCGACACTGCCGGAGCAGGTACGCCGGATCACCATCGCGGTGGCCGGACGGCACGGCGCGGTGGCGCATCACCACTTCACGTTCCGGCCCGCCGGGGACGGGATGGCCGAGGAGCGGCTGATCCGGGGCCTGCACCCGTACATCGCGACCCGTCTGCAGCTGGAGCGGCTCTCGCAGTTCGAGCTGACCCGCCTGCCGTCGGTCGACGAGGAGGTACACCTCTTCCAGGCGGTGGCCCGGGAGAACCAGTCCGACCAGCGCCTCGTCGCGCTCGCCCAGGTACGCGACCTCACCGAGTTCCGCGACCACGAGGGTCGTCTGGTGGCCCTGCCGACCGCCGAGGACGTGGTGGCCAGCTGCCTCGACTCGATCCGGCGCGTGCAGTCGCAGCGTCCGGCGAAGTCGGCGTTCAAGGGCAACCGGATCGTCATCCACGTCTGGCCGGCGATCGAGCTGACGGTGGCCGAGCTGAACATGATCGCCCAGCGGCTGGCACCGAGGGCGGCCGGCGCGGGCCTGCAGGAGATCCTGTTCATCGGGCGGCAGCGTGACGCCGGCTCGCTCAGCAAGATCGCCCTGCGGATCGCGTTCGGGCCGACCGGACGCCCCGAGTTCTCGGTGGGCGCGCCTCCGGTCGAGCCGGTCGAGCCGCTCGACGACTACCAGCAGAAGGTGCAGCGGGCCGCGGCGCGCAACACCGTCTACCCGTACGAACTGACCGGGATGCTCGGCGAGTTCGTCGAGCACGACCTGGACGCGGACAACGTGCTGGTCCCGGTTAACCGCCCGAAGGGCCGCAACTCCGCGGCGATCGTCGCCGGTGTGGTGAAGACCCGGACCATCCGGCACCCGGAGGGTGTCACCCGGGTCCTGCTGCTCGGCGACCCGACCAAGGCGCTCGGCGCGCTCTCCGAGCCGGAGTGCCGCCGGATCATCGCGGCTCTCGACCTGGCTGCCGCCAAGAACGTCCCGCTGGAGTGGTACGCCCTCTCCGCCGGCGCCCGGATCTCGATGGAATCCGGCACCGAGAACATGGACTGGGTGGCCGCCGCGCTCAAGCGGATCGTCGAGTTCACCCAGGACGGCGGTGAGATCAACATCGTGGTGGCCGGCATCAACGTCGGCGCCCAGCCGTACTGGAACGCCGAGGCCACGATGCTCATGCACACCAAGGGTGTCCTGATCATGACCCCGGACTCGGCGATGGTGCTGACCGGAAAGCAGTCGCTGGACTTCTCCGGTGGTGTCTCCGCCGAGGACAACTTCGGCATCGGCGGGTACGACCGGGTGATGGGCCCGAACGGTCAGGCGCAGTACTGGGCGCCGGACCTGGTCGCGGCCACCGCGGTGCTGATGTCGCACTACGACCACACCTACGTCGCCGCGGGCGAGAGCGGGCCCCGGCGGGTGTCCAGCACCGACCCGGTCGACCGGGACGTCCGGGACTTCCCGCACACGGTGGCCGGCAGCGACTTCACCACGGTCGGCGAGATCTTCTCGGTCGCGTCGAACCCGGACCGCAAGAAGCCCTTCGACATCCGTACGGTCATGCGTGCCGTCTCCGACCAGGACCACCCGGTCCTGGAGCGGTGGGCCGGCATGGCCGACGCGGAGACGGCCGTGGTGCAGGACGTGCACCTCGGCGGCATCCCGGTCTGCCTGCTCGGCATCGAGTCGCAGTCGGTGACCCGGCGGGGCTTCCCGCCCACCGACGGCCCGGACACCTACACGGCCGGCACGCTGTTCCCCCGCTCGTCGAAGAAGGCGGCGCGGGCGATCAACGCGGCGTCCGGCAACCGGCCGCTCGTCGTGCTGGCGAACCTCTCCGGCTTCGACGGCTCGCCGGAGTCGATGCGCAAGCTCCAGCTGGAGTACGGCGCGGAGATCGGCCGCGGCATCGTCAACTTCCGCGGTCCGATCGTCTTCTGCGTGATCTCCCGGTACCACGGCGGCGCGTTCGTGGTCTTCTCGAAGGCACTGAACGAGAACATGACAGTGCTCGCGGTGAACGGCTCGTTCGCCT
Source organism: Actinoplanes lutulentus (assembly GCF_003259845.1). GTDB lineage: Bacteria > Actinomycetota > Actinomycetes > Mycobacteriales > Micromonosporaceae > Actinoplanes > Actinoplanes lutulentus. The sequence continues at coordinate 244,958 of NZ_QLMJ01000001.1, read as the reverse complement.
CGGTGCTCGGTGGCGCCCCGGCCGCGGCCGTGGTGTTCGCCGGGGATGTGAACGCGCGTACCGCGGCCGACGCCCGGGTGCGTGACCTGGAGACACGGGCCGCGCAGGCGACCGGCACCGAGCGCAGCGCGCTGCTCGCCGAGCTGGACGGTCTGCGGTCGTCGGTGCGTGCCGAGAAGCTGAACGAGGTGGCCGCCGAGTTCGACCGGGTGCACAGCATCCAGCGCGCGGTCGAGGTCGGTTCGGTGGACGCGGTGATCGAGGCGGCCGAGCTGCGGCCACGGATCATCGAGGCGATCGAGTCCGGCCTGCGCTGACTCTTCGTGGAGACGCCGGCCGTGCGCGGCCGGCGTCTCCGCATAAAAGACCCGCGGGCGAAGATAAGGTCAGACAGGTGAACCAATGGCTGCCCGACCGGGTCGTCGCGGCCGAACGTGAGGTCGACGACACCTTCGACGTCTCCGCCTGTGTGCGTGAGCCGATCCACAAGCTGGGCGGCGTCCAGTCGTACGGTGCCCTGATCGGCGTGCGGGACGGCAAGATCGTGGTGGCCAGCGAGAACGCCGGGACCGTGCTGGGTGTGCCCGAGCCGCGCGGCGCGGTGACCCGGCTGCTCACCGACTGGCAGATGGCGACGCTGGCCGCGCTCGCGGACGCCGACACCGGGCAGACCGCGATGATGCCGGTCGAGCTCGGCGGTGTGGGCAGCGGCCGCCGTTTCGACGTGACAGTGCACCGCGCCGACGGGTTGCTGGTGCTGGAGTTCGAGCCGGCCAGCCCGGCGGGGGAGTTCGCTTCGGCGTACGCGCCGGTCCGGCAGGCCCTGGTGCGGTTGCAGCGGGCCGGCACGGTTGCCGAGGCCTGCCAGGAGGCGGTCCGGGAGATCCGGGCGATCACCGGGTACGACCGGGTGGTGGCGTACCGGTTCGAGTCGGCCGACGGCCCGGGTGAGGTGATCGCCGAGGAGGTGGCGGCCGGCTGGGAGCCGTGGCTGGGGCTGTGGTTCCCGGCGACCGACATCCCGCCGCAGGCGCGCCGGCTGTACGAACACAACTGGATCCGGGTGATCGCCGACGTCGAGGACGAGACCGCGCGGCTGGTGCCGGAGGTGCTGCCGGACACCGGCGAGCCGCTCGACCTGTCGATGTCGGTTCTGCGTACCGTCTCGGATTTTCATCTGGAGTACCTGCGCAACATCGAGGTGACCTCGTCGATGTCGGTGTCGCTGCTCTCCGGCGGCCGGCTGTGGGGCCTGATCGCCTGTCACGGGCGCGCTCGCAAGGAGCTGAGCCCGCCGGTCCGGTCGGCCTGTGAGTTCTTCGGGGTGGCGTTGTCGCTGCAGCTCGCGTCGTTGCGCGAGCACGACGTGACGTCGGCCCGGGAACGGTCCCGTCAGGTGATCGCCGGGCTGCTCGCCGACGAGCCGTTGCAGCCGGCCGGGCTGAAGGACCTGATGGACTGCGACGCCGTGCTGGTCCGCACCAACGGGGACCTGACGGTGCACGGCGACGGGCTGGGTCCGGAGGCGGCGGCGGCCCTGCTGGCGGCGCTGCCGGACACGGTCGCCGGGGAGATCTGGAGCAGCGAGTGCCTGGCCGACGACCTGGCGGACATGCCGGAAAAAGGGCCGGCCGGTGTGCTGGCGCTGCGCTCCGGAGCCGAGGGCGACGTCGTGGTCTGGGTACGCGCGGAGCGCACCGTCGCCCGCCGCTGGGCGACCGACCCGAGCCGGCCGATCACGATGGGCCCGCACGGCCGCCGTCTGACCCCGCGCGGCTCGACCGCGGTGTTCCTGGCGTCGGTACGCGGCCACAGCATGCCCTGGTCGACGACGGATCTCGTGATGGCGGCCGAGCTGGGCCGGGCGATGATGGCCTCGGCCCTGGCGAACGCGCGCCGGCTGTCGGCTCTGAACGCCGAGCTGACCCGCAGCAACGTCGACCTGGACTCGTTCGCGCACGCGGCGGCCCACGACCTGAAGGAGCCGTTGCGCGGCATCGCCAACACGGCCACCTTCATTGTCGAGGACGCCGAGGGCATGGACGACGTGACGACCCGCCGCCTGGCGTCCATCCAGCGGCTGGCCGAGCGGATGGACGAGCTGCTCAACGCGTTGCTCTATTACTCACGGCTGGGCCGCACCGAGGTGCAGAGCGAAACAGTCGGGCTGCGTGACGCCGCGCTGCGCGCCTTGGAGGTGGCCGGGCCGCGGCTGCGCGAGGCCGACGTCGAGGTGATCCTGCCGGACCAGGGCGCCACAGTGCACGCCGATCCGATGATGTTCGACCAGGTGCTGATCAACCTGCTGGTCAACGCCGCGAAATACGCCCAGCCGGAACAGCCGCGCCGGGTCGAGATCGGCGTCGACGACGGGTTCTTCGTCCGGGACAACGGCATCGGCATGCCCGCCCACCTGCGGGAACAGGCGTTCCAGCTGTTCCGCCGGCTGCACCCGCCGACCGGGCCGAAAGACGGCTCGGGCGCCGGTCTGGCGATCGTGCGCCGGATCGTGGAGCGGCACGGCGGTCAGGTCTGGGCCGAGGAGTCCCCGGGCGGCGGCACGACGGTGAGAGCGACGTTCCCGGAGGGGCGCGACCCCCAGTAATCCAGCGTCCGGCTCAGCACGCTCTGGAACAGCGCGAAGTTGAGCGGCTTGTAGATGTAGCTGTCGGCGCCGGCCGCGTAACAGGCGTCCGCCTCGGCCTGCTCCTCCGACGAGGTGAACACCACCAGGGTGAGCCCGGCCAGGTGTGGCTGCGCCCGCACGTGCCGGACCACGTCGAGCCCGCTCTCCCCGGGCATGTTGAGGTCGAGCAGGACCATGCTCGGCAGGTCAGCACCGGGCTCGGTGAGCCGGGGCAGCACCTCGCTGCCGGAGCGGAAGAACTCCATCCGCACGTCCGGATGTGACCGGCCGATCGCTCGGGCGATCGCCTCGGTGTCCTCCGGTGAGTCCTCCACCACGAAAAGATCGGTCACGGCAGCTCCACCCGGATGGCCAGCACGGCGATGTCGTCGGCGCGCGCGTCGCCGTAAGCGGCCGCCGCCCTGCTCAGCTCGTTGACGAGAGTCTCCACGGGTGCGTCGCGGAGCTGGTCGAGGGTTTCGGTGAGCGCGCCGTCCTCGAACATCCGGCCCTGCGGGTCCCGGCTCTCGGTCAGCCCGTCCGTGAAGATCACCAGGGTGTCGCCGGGCGCCAGCCGCACCCGGGACCGGCCGAAACGCGGTTCCGGCAGGATGCCGAGCGGCACACCGCCGCCGCGGCCCCGTCGTGGCGGGGCGTCGCGGCGCAGCAGGATCGGGGCGGGATGCCCGGCGGACAGCCACTGCACGTCGAAGTTCTCGCCGGCCGGGCGCAGCATGGCGACGCCGGCCGTGACGAACCGCCAGGAGCCGTCGAGCCGCAGCCGCGCGTTGAGGCGGCTCATCGCCCGCGACGCCGGCAGCCGTTCGTCGACCAGGGCGGCCAGGGTGTGCCGGGCCATCCCGGTCAGCGCCGCCGCGTCGACGCCACGGCCGCAGACGTCGCCGATCAGCGCGGCCACCGTGCCGTCGTCGCGGACCACCACGTCGTAGAAGTCGCCGCCGACCTCCAGGTGCTGGTCGCCGACCGCATAGGAGGCCGCGATCGACAGGCCCTCGACGGACGGCAGGCGGGACGGCAACAGGTGACGCTGCAGGGTCATGATCTCGTCGCGCCGCTGCTCGTACAGTGTGCTGTTGTCGATCGCGAGAGCGGCCCGGGACGCGATGTCGCGCAGGAACGCGACCGGCGGGATCCGTTCCGGCTCCCGGTCGAACAGGAAGATCAGCACGCCGATCACCCGGCCACGGGCCCGCAGCACCTGCGGGTTCATGACGGTCCCGTCGAAATCCGGTACACCCGACGCGGCCTCCAGCGCGATCGTGGCGAGCCGGTCCACCGTCGCCGGGTCGGCGAGCATCGCGGACAGCCGCCGCCTGTCGACGTGCACCGAGCTGCGCAGCACCGGTTTGCCGCCGTCGTAGACGTACACGAGGCAGCCCTCGGCGATCGCCGGGACCGCCATCCGGGGGATCCGGTTCATCGTCTGCGTGGTGTCGAGGACCGCGTCCATCTGCAGCGACGCCTCGGCGAGCAGCGCGTCCCGGATGTGCTGCTGCTGTTCCAGCCGCCCGGCGGCCAGCCTGCGCAGCGCTTCGCGGGTCACGTCGACAACCTGCGCGAGCCGTCCGGCGAGCACGCCGGCGTCCGCCGTGTCGTCGATGAGCAGCATGAACGTCCCGGACGGCTCGCCACCGACCTCCAGGTGCGCCTTCAGCACCCGGGTCACGCCCAGCGCGCGCAGATCGGCGTCCGCCGCGATTTCCGTGCTTTTATCGGCGGCGATGCGCTCGGCCACGCCGCGCCGCTCACCCTCAAGATCAAGACCGGCCCATCGGTACGCGATGACGACCCCACCGTCAGCGTGCCGAAGCCCCCAGACACCGGCCACCCCGGGCTGGGCGAGCAGCGGCGGGAGCACGAGTTCAGCCAGTTCATCCCGGACGCCGATCATGGCGACGGAGGTCCACATGGCGTGCAGCGTGCACGCCCAGTCCTCGCCGTCGCCGTTGTCGGACACCACCACCCGCAATCCTCCTGATTCAGCGTCTTCGCCGCGTCGAGTATCCACCACCCCACCCGGTCTCCGGTGGGGTAGACCCGCCCAGGAAGCCCTCAGGAACCGTTCAGCCGTACCTGATAAGTTCCGATTTGTGAGTCATGAATCAGCCGACGGCTGGAGTACTAGGCCGGGGATGACCCGGTGCTGATCTTTATTGGTGTTCTTACGATCGTGCTGCTCACCGCGGCAACCGGCTACTTCGTGGCGCAGGAGTTCGCCTACGTGGCCGTGGACCGGGAGCGGCTCAAGGCGATGGCCGACGAGGGGGACGCCGCCGCCGAGCGGGCCCTGAAGGTCACTTCTCGCCTCTCCTTCGTTCTCTCCGGTGCCCAGGTCGGCATCACCGTCACCGCGCTGCTCGCCGGTTACGTGGCCGAGCCCTTTCTCGGACAGGGCACCGCCGACCTGCTCGGCGCCACCGGCATACCGGAATCGGTCAGCACCTCGATCTCGATGGTGTTCGCGCTGACCTTCGCGACCGTCGTACAGATGGTGCTCGGTGAGCTGGCGCCGAAAAACCTGGCGATCGCCAAACCGGAGGCCCTGGCCCGGTCGCTGTCCCGGTCCACCCTGATCTATCTGACCGCTGTCGGCCCGCTGATCCGCGTCTTCGACGCCACCGCGAACCGGCTGCTTCGAGCGATCGGCATCGAGCCCATCGAGGAGCTACCGCAGGGCGCCACCTCGGAGGACCTGGACCGCATCATCGCCGCGGCGGAGCAGCACGGCGGTCTCGACGCGCGGGCCGCCCAGCTGCTCGACCACGGCCTGGACTTCCGGACCCTGACCGCGGCCGAGGCGATGCGCCCCCGGGTGGACGTCACCACCATCCACGCCGACGAGCCCGCATCCCGCGTCGTCGAGCTGCTGGACACCGGCCATTCCCGGTTCCCGGTGATCGGTGACGACGTCGACGACGTGATCGGTGTCGTCTCCATCGCGGACGTGGTCACCCTCGAGCCTTCCGCTCGCGCCACCACGCCGGTACGCGACCTCGCCACCGAAGCCGTGGCCCTGCCCGAGTCGGCCCGCCTCCCGGAGGTCCTGGATCGTCTCAAGGCCGCGCACCGGCAGCTGGCGATCGTGGTCGACGAGTACGGCGGCTTCGCCGGGATCATCACCCTGGAAGACGTCGCCGAGGAACTGGTCGGCGAGATCCACGACGAGGACGACCTGCCGGAACCGGTCATCGAGCAGGACCCCGACGGCTCCTGGACGATCCCGGGCCGGGCCCGGGTCGACGAGATCGCCCAGGCCACCGGCGTGCGCCTGCCCGACCACGACCAGTACGACACGGTCTCCGGCCTGATCCTCTCCCGCCTCGGCCACCTGCCGTCGGCGCTGGAGCAGCTCGACGTCGAGCTGCCGCCGCTGGTCGACGAGGACGGTGTGCCGCAGCCGCAGGGCGTCGCCACGCTGACCGTGCTCGCGGTCCGCCGGCACGTGCCCGACCGGATCGCGCTCAGCGTGATCCGTGCGCACCAGGACCGCGAGGTGAACGCATGAGCACCACCTGGGCCCTGGCGATCTCATTCCTGCTGCTCGCCTTCAACGGCTTCTTCGTGGCCGCCGAGTTCGCGCTGGTCGCGGCGAAACGGCACCGGCTCGAACAGGCCGCCGGCGAGGGGTCCCGCGGCGCGCGGGTCGCGCTGGCCGGCACCCGCAAGCTGTCGATGATGCTGGCCGGCGCGCAGCTCGGCATCACCCTGTGCACGCTGGGCCTCGGTGCGCTCGCCAAGCCGACCGTCGCCCACCTGCTCGAACCGGTGTTCACCGCGGTGGGCCTGCCGGAGGGCGCGGCGTACGCGATCGCGTTCATCCTGGCCGTGGCCCTGGTCGGCTTCCTGCACGTGGTCATCGGCGAGATGGCCCCGAAATCGTGGGCGATCAGCCACCCGGAGAGCTCGGCGCAGCTGCTGGCGATCCCGTTCGTCGGGTTCACCACGGTCCTGCGCCCGGTCCTCTCCGCGCTCAACGGCCTGGCCAACGCCTGCCTGCGCCTGGTCAAGGTGACCCCGCAGGACGAGCTGGCCCAGGTGCACAACCCGGAACAGCTGCGGATGCTGCTCCAGACGTCGAAGGACCACGGCACCATCGCCGACGCCGAGCACGAGCTGCTCACCGCGATGCTCGCGGTGCAGTCGACCGAGCTGAGCCAGGTGATGGTCCCGACCAGCCGGATCGTGTCGGTCGACGGCGACGCCGACGCCCGCGCGGTCGAGCTGCGCAGCATCGAGACCGGCCGGTCCCGCCTCGCGGTGACCGAGAAATCCGGGTCGATCGTCGGCGTGGTGCACGTCCGGGACGCGGCGCGGGCGACCAGCTCCGGTGACCCGGCGACGGCGTCGACGCTGATGTCGCCTCCGTTGCCGCTGCCGGCGGACACCAGCGTGGTCAACGCGATCGCGGCGATGCGTCAGGGCCGCAGTCAGCTCGCGCTGGTCTCGGACAGCACCGGGGTGGTCGGCCTGGTCACTCTGGAAGACCTGCTGGAGCAGGTGATCGGCCAGTTCGACGACGAGACCGACCCGGTCATCGCCGCAGCGAGCCGGGCCGGGAGGATCGCGGTCAAATAGCTCTCAGATCGCTTGGCCGCTGATGAACGGGAGCCATCCGGCGTACCAGCCGGAGAGGATCCCGAGCGTCACCAGCAGGATCGCGGCATTGCGGTTCGACATCCTGGACATCGCCAGAGCCGGCACCAGCAGCACCGTGAAAGCGGGCAGCAGGTGCCGGCTCATCATCGAGATGTGCGCGTGCGAGCCGACCGAGAGCACGAACGTGGCGACCGCGAAGACCGAGAGCACCCAGGGCGCCTTGTTCGCGATCAGCATGACCATCAGCAGGATGAACCCGAACAGCACCAGCACGTTCAGCACCCGGATCGGCTTGGTGGCGTCCTCGCTGTTGCCGAGCATCACGTCCCAGACCAGCTTGGTGGTCGACTCGCCGTAATCCCACCAGGCGCCGAACGTGTTGCTGTGCACCTCGAAGTACTTGCTGATGCCGCCGACCTTGCTCCCGGCGTACCCCACGTACGCGAGCAGGCCGGCCGGGGCGAGCAGCATCGCCGCGTACGGCCGCCAGCCGTCCTTGCGCTGGATCGCGGCGATCAGGGCGGCCAGACCGACCACGCCGATCAATGCGGCCGCCGTCGGCCGGCTCAGGCCGCTCAGCCCGGCGAGCAGGCCGGCGAGCAGCCAGCGATGTTTGAGCACGGCGTACAGCGCCCAGGCGGAGAGCGCGGTGAACAGTGACTCGCTGAACCCGCCGTTCTGAGTCAGCGCGGCGGGCGCGACCGCCCACGCGGCGACCAGCATGATCCCGACCCGGTGGTCGTGGACGTGCCGGCCGATCAGATAGAGCCCCCACGCGGCGGCGACGGCCGAGATCGCCGAGACGATCAGGCAGGCCACCATCGGTGAGACGAACGGCAGAGCGGCGAACGGCCGGGCCAGCCAGGGGTACAGCGGGAAGAACATCAGGCGGTTCAGGTACGGCACGCCGTTCTCGTCCACCGCGCCGACCGGGCCTTCGACGCCCTGGCCGGCGATCAGCATGTACCACCGGGCGTCCCAGGAGAACAGCGCGTCCATCGACGAGGTGTAACCGCGCCACTGGTTGGTCGAGCCGTCCGGGTACACCTGCTTGGTCGGGTCCTGGGCGTACGCGTACCGGGCCAGGATCGCCATGAACTCCAGGCTGAGCAGGCGCAGGAAGATGTAGACGCCGATGGCCGGGATCGCGTCCCGGACCGCGGTCCGGGTGCGCGAGGGCGCTTCGGCCTCTGCCTCGGTCACGTTGGTAATGGTCATGAGCCCTTCAAAGCCGTTCCTGCTCCCGCCGGGAGACTAGACGATTTCGCCCGTATGGGAGGGCCCGGCGCGGAAGACGTCGACGACCATGTATTGCACCCATCTGCGATTGTCGATCGCGAACCGGGACCGTCCCGGCACGGGAGGCATCGCATGCATCGAAGACTGCCCGCATTGATGACCAGTTCTCTCCTGGCTTTGGGGCTGTTATCGGCCCCAGCGGCAGCAGCCGAAAAACCGTTACATCTGGAAAAATCAGGGCAGAAGGCCGTCGCCCTGATCACCGGTGACCGCGTCACCGTGACCGGCAAGAACGCCTCGATCCACCCCGGCCCGGGCCGCGAGAAGATCACCTTCGCGAGCTACACCGACGCCGGGCACCGTTACGTCATCCCGTCCGACGCGCAGGGCCTGCTGAAGGCCGGCCGCCTGGACAAACGGCTCTTCGACGTCACCGGGCTGGCGAAGCTTGCAACCGGCGACGAACTGCCCCTGCTCGTCACGTACCCCGACGCCGGCGCGTCGCGAGCCCGCTCCGCGCTGACCGCGGGGGACGCGCGGGTCACTCGCGACCTGTCGGCCCTGGACACCCTCGCGGTCCGGGCGGACCTCGAAGGACGCGCCAGCATCTGGTCGTCGATCACCGCCGGTCCGGAGACCGCCCGCACCCTGCGTGCCGGCGTGTCGAAGGTCTGGCTGGACGGCCGTCGTCAGGTCAGCCTGGACCGCAGCGTGGCGCAGATCGGCGCGCCGGCCGCGTACCAGGCCGGGTTCGACGGCACCGGCGTGACCGTGGCGGTGCTGGACACCGGCATCGACGCGACCCACCCGGACCTGTCCGGCCAGATCGCCGCGTCGGAGAACTTCACCACCGAGCCGAGCACCGACGACATCGTCGGCCACGGCACCCACGTCGCCTCGACGATCGCCGGCACCGGCGCCGCGTCCGGTGGCAAGTACAAGGGTGTCGCGCCGGGCGCGAAGCTGGCCATCGGCAAGGTCTGCGAGACGTTCGGGTGTGAGGAGTCGGCGATCCTGGCCGGCATGATCTGGGCGGCCGACCGGGCGCCCGTGGTCAACCTCAGCCTCGGCGGCGGCGACACCCCGGAGGTCGATCCTCTGGAGCAGGCCGTTCAGGACCTGACCGCGTCGAAGAACACGCTCTTCGTGATCGCTGCCGGTAACGCGTACGACCGGGGGACCATCGGTTCGCCGTCGTCCGCGGACGCCGCCCTGTCGGTCGGCGCCGTCGACCGTGAGGACCAGGTCGCCGACTTCTCCAGCAAGGGCCCGCGTGTCGGTGACGGCGCGCTCAAGCCGGACATCACCGCGCCGGGCGTGGACATCGTCGCGGCGAAGGCCGTCAACGGCGAGATCGGCGACCCGGCCGAGGACGGTTACGTCGCCCTCTCCGGCACGTCGATGGCGACACCGCACGTCGCCGGCGCCGCCGCGCTGCTGGTCCAGCAGCACCCGGACTGGTCGTCGTCGCTGCGCAAGAACACGCTCATCGCCTCGGCGAAACCGACCGCTGACACCAACGCGTTCGACCAGGGTGCCGGGCGCGTCGACGTGGCCCGCCAGATCACCCAGACGGTCACCGTCGACGAGGCCAGCCTCAGCTTCGGCATCCAGGCGTGGCCGCACGACGACGACCAGCCGATCACGCGTACCGCTACCTACCGTAACGTCGGCACCGCGCCGGTCACCCTCGCGCTGACCGTCTCGGGTGCGCCGTTCACGGTGGCCGCGAGTAGCCTGACGGTTCCGGCCGGTGGCACCGCGTCGACCACGGTCACCGCCACCACCAGCGCAACCCTTCCGGAGGGCGAGCTGGGCGGTTACCTCACTGCTACTTCCACTTCAGGGGTACGCGTGAGCACGGCCCTCGGTGTCGTCAACGAGGTGGAGAGTTACGACCTCACGGTGAACGTCACCGGTCGTGACGGCCAGCCGAACGAGGACTCCCTCACGGTGCTGGTCGGCCTGGACAAGTTCGCCTCGATCGACGTCTTCGGCTCGGGCAAGGTCCGTGTCCCGAAGGGCCGTTACGGCACCTTCTCCTGGGTCCCCCAGGGCGAGGAGTCGACCTCGATGCTGACCGAGACCGAGCTGATCGTCGACAAGGCCAAGACCCTCACTGTCGACGCCCGCAAGGCGAAGGCTCTCAAGGTGACCCCGCCGCAGAAGAACGCCGGCACGGTTCTGGCGGCTCTGAACGCCGAATGGGCCACCGATGACGGCGGCGGTTACGGTGCCAGCCTGCTGGGCGACAAGTTCAGCTCGCTCTTCGCCGCTCCGCTGTCGAAGGTGTCCAAGCCGTTCTTCGTCGCCTCGGTCAACGCGTCGTTCGCGGCGCTCGACGCCGAGCAGACCTTCCGCAACAGCCCGTACACCACCGACCTCGCGTACTTCAACGAAGGACGGATGTTCGACGGGCTGACCAAGGCGCCCAAGCTCCGCGACCTGGCGACCATCAAGGCGTCGTACGGCGTCGAGGCCACCGGTGTCGACGGCGTGAAGGGCAACGCGGCGCACTTCACCGAGAACGGCAGCACGTGGACCAGTTTCATCCCGTTCAGCCTGCCGTTCCAGCGCACCGAGTACGTGAACCCGGACGTCAGCTGGTCGGGCGAGTTCCACCAGCAGCTGCCGGTGAACGAGGAGGGCTGGGCCGACTGGCTCGACGAGGCGATCAGCGGCAACCAGAAGTTCAAGGCCGGTCGCACGTACCACCAGCAGTGGAACCGGGCCGTGGTCGGCCCGAACGTCACCCAGCCGCCGTACGAGCCGTACTGGGTGACGCGTACCAGTGACGTGATCATCGCCAACGTGCCGCTGCACGGTGACGGTGCCGGGCACCCCGGTTTCGCGTACACGTCGGAGTTCACGTCGAAGCTCTACCGGGGTACGACCCTGATCGGCGAGGGCACCGAGTTCGAGGTGCCGCCGGGCCGGGCCACGTACCGCCTGGAGCAGTCGGCCAAGCGCGGCGCGCCGCACACCCTCTCCACCGAGGTGAGCGGCGTGTGGACCTTCAAGTCCGGGCACGTGGCCGGCGAGGAGTACGTGGACTTCGAGCGGCTCCCGCTGCACACGGTCCGCTTCGCGCCCGCCGTCAACGCGAAGAACGCGGCCCCGGCCGGCAAGAAGTTCGCGTTCCCGGTCATCGTCGAGCACCAGCCGGGCGTCAAGGTCGGCAAGGTCAAGTCGGTGAAGCTCGAGGTCTCCTACAACGACGGCAAGACCTGGCAGAAGGCCGGGTTGCGCGGGTCCGGCGACAAGCGCCTCGCGACCGTCCAGCACCCCAAGGGCAAGGGCTTCGTCTCGCTGCGGGTCTCCGCATCGGACACGGCCGGCAACACGGTCACCCAGACCGTGATCCGCGCCTACGGCCTGAGCTGACGCACTGAGCACCTGAGCCCCGTTCGGTGTAAGCACGTGCCGAACGGGGCTCGGGTGCCTTGGCGATCCGGTATCGAGGGCGTTGACCCGTACCCTCGAAAAAGCCGGAGGCACCATGCGACGCCGGACCCTCATCTCCGCAGCCGGCGTAGCCGGCGCTTTCTCCGCCGTTTCTTTCGCGCGGCCCGCGGTGGCTCAGCGCTCCGCGGTACGGACCGGTTTGGATCGCCTCGCGGCGGAGGACTGGGCGCGCTTGCGGGGCGGGACCGTCGGGGTGGTGTCCAACCTGACCGCTGTCGATCGCGAGTACCGGCACCTGGTCGACCGGATGCACGCCGCCGGAGTGAAGATCGGCGGCATTTTCGGTCCTGAGCACGGGTTTCGCGGCTCCACCCGGGTCGGCGGCGACTCCGGGACCGATGCCCGGACCGGGCTGAAGGTGTACGACGCCTACCGCGTCACGCACGACCAGTGGGCCGCGCTGTTCACCGAGGCCGGCGTCCGGACCGTGGTCTTCGACATCCAGGATGTCGGCGCCCGGTTCTACACCTACATCTGGACGCTGTACGACTCGATGGTCGCGGCGGCCCGGCTGGGCCTGCGCTACGTCGTGCTGGACCGTCCGAATCCGATCGGCGGCCGCGCGTTCGGGCCGATGCTGAAACCCGCTTTCACGTCCGGCGTGGGACTGAAAGAGATCGTCCAGCAGCACGGCATGACGGTCGGCGAGCTGGCCCGGTTCTACAACGGCGAGTTCCTGACCAAGCCGGCCCGCCTCGAAGTGGTGGCGTGCGAAGGCTGGCACGGCGGCCTGTTCGCCGCCGACACGGACGTACCCTGGGTGATGCCGAGCCCGAACATGCCGACCCCGGACACGGCCGCCGTCTATCCCGGAACGTGCCTGTTCGAAGGGGTGTCGTCGATCTCCGAGGGCCGTGGCACGACCCGGCCGTTCGAGATCTCCGGCAGCCCGTCGCTGGATTACCGCTGGCGGGACACGGTGGCGTCGCACAACCTGCCTGGCGTGGCGTTACGCGAGGCCTACTTCGTGCCGGTGACGAGCAAGTTCACCGAGCAGCTCTGCGGCGGCATCGAGCTGAAGGTGACAAAGCCGTCCGCTTTCGATCCCATCCGAACCGCCGTGGCGATGCTGGTGGAGGCCCGCAAGCTGCCCGGTTTCGCCTGGCGCGACGACAACCCGGGCCGGCCACCCTTCGCCGACCTGCTCTTCGGCTCGGACGGCCCCCGCAAGATGATCGACGCAGGCGCCTCGGTGCCGGACATCGTGGCCTCCTGGCAGGACGACTTGACCGCTTTCAACCAGCGCAGAAAGCCCTACCTGCTTTATCCGCGAGGACACTGAGCTGTTTTCGTCCCACACCCACTGCGGATGTGGGTACACCCACAGTGGGTGTGGAGCGCAAACCGACAATGCCCGCAGGCCGCGGAGCACGAGGTCGTCAGGGGGCGACGCGGCCGTGTTTCTCGAAGGCGGCGTGGGTGAGCGGCATCAGCGCCGCCCACTCGGCCTCCATGCGTTCGGCGACCATTTCGATCTCGCGCTGGGGGAAGGACGGGACCTTCGCGTTCTCCTTCTTCGTCCGCAGCGACAGGAAGTGCATGAGCGAGCGGGCGTTGCAGGTCGCGTACATCGAGGAGAAGAGGCCGACCGGCAGGACCGCGCGGGCCACCTCGCGGGCGATGCCGGCGGCCAGCATCTCCTGGTAGGCGTCGTAGGAATGCCGGTAAGCGGACTCCATCGCCTTCACCGTGCCGGCGTGCTGCTCGGGAGTGCCGGAGCTGAACTCGTACTTGCCGGGGCGGCCGTGCTGGACCAGCTTGCGGTCGGGGGCCGGGGTGTAGAAGACCGGTTCCAGCTCGCGGTACCGGCCGCTCTCCTCGTTGTAGGACCAGCCGGCCCGGTGCCGGTGGAACTCTCGGAAGACGAAGATCGGGGCCTGGACCAGGAAGGTCATCGAGTTGTGCTCGAACGGCGTGCCGTGCCGGTCGCGCATCAGGTAGTTGATCAGGCCGGTCGACTTCTCCGGGTCCTTGTCCAGCTCGTCGAGCGAGGCCTCGCCGGATGTCGACACCCGGGCGGCGAACAGCACGTCGGCGTCGCCGGCCGCGCTTCGTACCAGAGTGACCGTCACGTCGGACCGGAAAACTGCCGTCATGGTCAACGATGCTCGCACGGCCGCGGGCGGGCTGCTCCCGGACCCGCCGTCCCGCTGGAGTGAAGACAGGGTTCCACTCCGATGAAACCTTCGCGCAACCCTGCATGGATAACGTCGAGCCGTCTATCGAGGGGCTGATCGACCATGGACGTGCCACAGCTTCCGCCCGCCGACGACCTCTACCTGGCGGCGCACGACGGCATCGGTGGCCGCATGCTGGTCTCCGGGCACGTGCTCGGGATCGGTCTCGGCGCCGCGCTGCTCGGCGAGCTGATGTTCTGGCGCCGCATCCAGCTCACCAGCGAGAGCACTCTGCAGGTGATCGACGCGCAGCCCACCACCGACGCGGCGACAGCGGCTGTCCTGCGGCGGCTCGTGGAGTCACCCGGGCCGCACGGCCTGCGGCAGTGGATCATGCATCTGTCCACCGGCCTCGCCACCGGTCTGGTCGAGCACCGGCTGACGGCCGCGGAAGTGCTGCGCCGGGAGACCAAACGGCGGCTGCTCAGCACGAACACGTCGCTGGTCTTCGCGGATCCGCTCAGCCCCGGGCAACCGGCCATCCGGATCCGTACCCGACTCTCCTACAACGAGTCGCTGGAGATACCCGACCTGATGCTGGCCGGGCTGTTCCTCGCGATCGGCCTGGACCAGCTCGTCTTCGACACGCTGAACCCGCGCGACCGGGCCCGGCTGTCCGACCAGTTCCGCCGTAACCTGCCGCAGCCCCTGCACCACCTGGTGTCCTGGACCCGCACGGTCACGGCGGAAAGCGCCGCGGTCGGTATCAGCTGAAAGCCCCGCCAGAACGTCAGCTGACCGCCACGTCGTCGAACCAGACCGTTCCGGTGTTGTCGCCGGACTTCAGGTGCAGCTGGACCGCCGCCGCGTTCGCCGGCGCCACCGTGTCGACCACCAGCTTCGTCCAGCTGGTGTTGCCGTTCGGCAGCCGGTTCGAGGTGGTCTGGCTCAGCCATTTGCCCTCGGCGTTGAACCAGCTCAGCGCGATCTCGGTGGTTCCGGTCGCGTTCACACCCCGGGCGTACGCCTCGGCCCGCCACTTGTAACCGGGCTGCACCGGCGTGATCGGCGAGGTGACCAGCGACGGCAGGCCGGCCGCCGTACGCGTGGTGTCGGAGAACCGCGCCGAGTACTTCCCGTTGCGCGGCATGTCGGTGGTGATCTCGGCGGCGCCGGCCTGCGGCAGGTTGTCGCGCCACGGCGAGCTGGCGACCGTCGACTCGAAGCTCAGGTTCAGGAAGCTGTTCGGGGTCGTCCCGGTCGTCCACGCGGTACGCACCACCTCGGCGGCGAGCTTCGCGGTGCCGTCGGCCCGGTAGAGGCCGAACTTGTACTGGGCCGGGATCGTCGACACGTTGGAGTGGCTGGGGATCGCGGTGTCCGAGAAGTCGTTGAGCGTCCACGGGGCGACCGAGCCGACCCCGGCCTCCTTGGCGGCGCGGAAAACCCGGGCGAAGTACGCGGCCTGCTCACCCTCGGCGCCGCCGACGCTGCTGACACCGGTCTCGCCGATCACCACGGGTGCGGGGGAGACGGCGGCCTGCGCCTTGCGGATCTCGGCGAGGGACCGCTCCGAGTTCCCGTAGAAGTGGAAGTCGTAGTAGTCGAGCGGCGTCGAGGTCAGCGACGACTTGATCTTCGCCATGCCGGCGGCGCCGGTGCTGCCGTCGACCGAGAGGGTCAGCGGCATGCCGGGCGCGGCGGCCCGGATCGCCGGGATGACCTTGCGGACCCAGGTGACGGCGGCCGCGTCCGAGGGCTGGAACTCGTTCTTCAGCTCGACGGCGATGACCTGGGGGTCGTTCGCGTACGGCGCGAGGATCGTCTTGGCCCAGCTGATGCTGTTCGTGACGTCGCCGTAACCGGCCCACCAGTCGAACAGGGTCAGCTTCACGGTGAGGTCGTGCGACGCGGCGATGCTGAGGAACTTGCGCAGCCGCTCGGTGTAGGTGGACGACGGCTTCGGGTACCCGAACGTCTCCGGGAAGACGATGACGCGGACGTTGTCGGCGCCGAGCGCGGCGGCCTTGGCCAGGTCCTTGTCGATCCGGGTCGCGTCGAAGTTCGTCCACATCGCCGACCAGCCCGCGTCCGACGGGTAGTAGTTGATGCTCTTCGCGGCCTGCACCGAGGCCATCCGTCCGGCGATGGTGGGCGCGGCGGCCTGCGCGGGCGACGCGGTGAACACGCTGCCGAGCATAAGCGTCGAAGCCAGGATGGTGGCGCTGAGCCGTGCGCGGGTCATCGGGGGATCGAGGCCTTCCGTCGAGTCCAAATCATTCGGTCGGACTCTTAATCGGCGACCCGCGCGCGGCTAGCAGACTTCAGTTGATGTCTTTGCGGTTGCAGTCAGGTTGTCCCGGTTCAGGACAGCGTGGGCCAGTCCACGCTCAGGTACCGCGTCTCCTGGAACTCGCGCAGGCCGTCGCGGGCGCCCTCGCGGCCCAGCCCGCTCTGCTTCATCCCGCCGAACGGCGCCGACGGATCGGAGACCAGACCGCGGTTGATGCCGATCATGCCCGCCTCGATCGACTCGCCGAGACGGATCGCGCGGGCCAGATCACCGGCGAAGACGTAGGCGGCCAGGCCGTACTCGGTCGCGTTGACCTGCTCGATCAGCGCGTCCTCGTCGGTCCAGGTGGTGATCGGCGCGACCGGCCCGAAGATCTCCTCCGGCAGGTTCGGCGCGTCCACCAGGACGGTCGGCGGATAGAAGTGCCCGGCAGCCTCCGGGACGGGGGCGCGGTGCGTGATCCGGGCGCCGGCTTCGATCAGCTTCTCGACGGTACGCGTAACCCGGCGCACCGCGTTCTCGCTGATCAGAGGGCCGATGGCGGAGCCGTCGGCGGCCGCGCCGACCGTCAGCTTCTCCACTGCCGCACCGAACCGGGCGAGGAACTCGTCGGCGACGGCGGCGTGCACGAAGAACCGGTTCGCCGCGGTGCAGGCCTGCCCGCCGTTGCGGAACTTGGCGATCATCGCGCCGGCCACGGCGGCGTCCAGGTCGGCGTCCTCGGTGACGATGAACGGCGCGTTCCCGCCGAGCTCCATCGAGGAGTTGACCACCCGGTCGGCGGCCTGGCGCAGCAGTACCCGGCCGATCCCGGTGCTGCCGGTGAAGGAGATCTTGCGAACCCGCTGGTCGGCGAGCCACGCGCCGACCACGCCGGGCGCGTCGGTCGTGGTGACCACGGTGACCACGCCGTCCGGCAGGCCGGCCTCGGTGAGCAGCCGGCTGATGGCGAGCGCGGTCAGCGGCGTCTCGGCGGCCGGCTTCACCACGGCGGTGCAGCCGGCGGCGAGCGCCGGGCCGATCTTGCGGGTGATCATCGCGGCCGGGAAGTTCCACGGGGTGACCAGCGCGGCCACACCGACCGGGCCGTGGCTCACCAGGGTGCGCGAGCCACCGGCGGGCGCTTCGCCGTAGTCGCCACCGGGGCGTACCGCTTCCTCGGCGAACCAGCGGAAGAACTCGGCCGCGTAGTTGACCTCGCCGGTCGCGTCCACCAGGGACTTGCCGTTCTCCCGGCTGATCAGCTGGGCGAGCTCGTCGCGGTCGCGCAGCATCAGCTCGAACGTGCGGTGCAGGATCTCGGAACGGCGCCGGGGCGCGGTCCGCGACCAGTTCCGGAACGCGCCGGCGGCGGCGTCGACGGCCTGCCGCGCCTCGTCGAGCCCCTGGTCGGGTACGTCGGCGATGGTCTCCAGGGTGGCCGGGTCGATGACCGGGAACGTGCTCATCGGTGCGCCTCCAGGGCCTCGGCCAGAACGTCGAACGCGTCGTTCAGCAGCTCGTCGCTGATCGTGAGCGGGGGCAGGAACCGCAGCACGTTGCCGTAGGTGCCACAGGTCAGCACGATCACGCCGTGCTGGTGTGCGAAACGGGCGACGTCACGAGCCAGGCGAGGATCCGGCTCGTTGCCGCCGGGGCGTACCAGCTCGACAGCGATCATGGCGCCGCGTCCGCGTACATCTCCCAATCGGACGTCTTGGGCCGCCAAGCGTGACAGGCGCTCCTTGATCAGGGTTTCGATCTTCGCCGCGCGGGCGACCAGGCCTTCTTCCTCGATCGTCTCGATCGCGGCGAGAGCCGCGGCGCAGGCGAGCGGGTTGCCGCCGTAGGTGCCGCCCAGGCCACCCTCGTGCGCGGCGTTCATGATCTCGGCGCGGCCGGTCACCGCGGAGAGCGGAAGGCCACCGGCGATGCCCTTCGCGGTCACGATCAGATCGGGTACGACGTTCTCGCGCTCACTGGCGAAAAGGTCACCGGTACGCGCGAACCCGGTCTGCACCTCGTCGGCGACGAAGACGACACCGCTGGCCCGGCACCACGCCGCGAGCGCCGGCAGGAAGCCCGGAGCCGGCTCGATGAAGCCGCCCTCACCCTGAATCGGCTCGATGACCAGGGCGGCCAGGTTGTCCGCGCCGATCTGCTTCTCGATCTGGTCGATGGCCCGCGCCGCGGCGGCCGCACCGTCGAGGTTCCCGTCCCGGTACGGGTACGAGCCCGGCGCCCGGTAGACCTCCGGCGCGAACGGCCCGAACGTGTGCTTGTACGGCTTGTTCTTCGCCGTCATCGCCAGCGTCAGGTTGGTCCGCCCGTGATACGCGTGATCAAAAACGACCACCGCGTCCCGCCGGGTGTACGCCCGAGCGATCTTCACGGCGTTCTCGACGGCCTCGGCACCCGAGTTGAACAGCGCGGTCCGCTTCTCGTGGTCACCGGGGGTGAGCGCGTTCAGCTTCTCCGCGACGGCGACATATCCGTCGTACGGCGTGACCATGAAACAGGTGTGCGTGAACGCCGCGACCTGCTCGGTGACCGCCGCGACGACCCGCGGCGCGCTGGCGCCGACGCTGGTCACGGCGATGCCGGAGCCCAGGTCGATCAGCTGGTTGCCGTCGACGTCGACGAGGATGCCGTCGCCGGCCCGCGCCGCGAAGACCGGCATCGTGGTGCCGACGCCGTCGGCGACCGCCGAGGTCTTGCGTTCCATCAGGGCGCGGGAGCGCGGTCCCGGCAGTTCGGTGACGAGAAGGCGTTTGTTCACCAGTGAAGTCTCGGTGGTGTGACCTATGCTCGTCCAACACCCGTTGAGCTGCATCGAGATGCCTAGGAGGCATAGGTTTGGAGCTGCGGCACCTGCGCTACTTCGTGGCCATCGCTGAGGCCGGCACGGTCAGCGGCGCGGCCGGCCGGCTGCATGTCACCCAGCCATCGCTCTCCCGGCAGCTGCGCCAGCTTGAGCGCGAACTCGGCGTCGACCTGTTCGACCTGGTCGGACGGCGGTTGTCGCTGTCGGCGGCCGGGCGCACGCTGCTGCCGCTGGCCCGGGACGTGCTCGGGCGTACCGATGCGCTGCGGGTGGCAGCGGCCTTTCACGCGCAGGGCCGGCTCGCGCGGCTCACCATCGGCGCGCCGGCGGTGACGCTGACCGACGTGGTGGCGCCGTTCATCGCCGGGCTGGCGGCCGACGATCCGAACATCGACGTGCTCGGCGCGGACGGTCTCTCACCGGCCGAGACGCTGCGGCTCGGCGCGGACCTGGCCATCGGGATGGCGCATGCGACTGATCCGTTCCGGTCTTTGGCATTGGCGGTGTTGCCGGTGTGGGCCTATGTCCCGCCGTCACACCGCTGGGCCGGCCGGGGTTCGGTGGCGCTGGCCGATCTCCTGGTGGAGCCGCTTATCGTGCTGCCACCGAGCACCACCGCTCGACAGGTGCTGCAGCTTGTCATGTCGGATTTTTCCAACTTTATTGAGGCGGCCAACGGGACGGTGGCGCAGGCCCTCGCGGCGGCCGGCCGGGGGATCGCCATCGCCTCGGACGACCCCCGGTTCGGTCTCGTTCCGCTCGCCGTCGATCTCGGCGACCGCCGGCTCAGCATCCGCCTCGTGGCGGTCTGGGACTCCCGGCACGCGGCGGCCGGCACCATCGAGCAGTTCGCCGGCCGCCTCGGCCTCTTCGTGCGCCGCCGCTACGACGCCCCGGCTAGTTGATCCTTATCGTCTCGGTCTCCGGCAGCGACCGGGACGACGAGCCCACCGACACCGTGTACCTACCGGCGGCCGTGCGCCACTCGTCGCGCCGCGAGTCCCAGTAGGACAGCGGGTGGTCCGCCGACTTCTCCCTGATCGTCACGGTGATCGTCTTCGAGGCGCCCGGGGCCAGCTTCGTCTGACTGAAACCGACCAGGCGCTTACCCGGCTCGCCGGTGGACGACGGCAGGGTCAGATAGACCTGGCTCGTCTCGGTGCCACTGCGGTCGCCGGTGTTGCGTACCCGGAAGGTGACCGTTACGTCCTTCCCGGACCGGGTGACGTTCAGCCGGTCATAGCGGTAATCGGTGTAGGAGAGCCCGTACCCGAACGGGAACAACGGCTCGATGCCCTGCTCGTCGTACCACTTGTAACCGACTTCCAGGCCCTCGCTGAATTCGACCTGCCGGATCGTCTGACCTGCGGCTTTGATGCCCGGGTACTGCTCCGGCGTGTGCGTCGGGGTGTCCGCGAGCGACTTCGGGAAGCTCATCGGCAGCTTGCCGGTGAAGTTGACGTCACCCCACAGCAGTCGCGCGATGGCCGGACCCTGCTGCTCACCCGGGTACCAGGCCTCGACCACGCCGCGTACCTGGTCCAGCCACGGCATGGTGACCGCGCTCCCGGTCTCCAGCACCACCACGGTGTTCTTGTTGGCCTTCGCGACAGCACTGATCAGCGCATCACCGTTGTCCGAAAGTGACAGGCTCGCCGGGTCCGCGAACTCGCCCATGCCGTACCAGCCGAAGACCAGCGCGACGTCCGCGGTGGCCGCGGTCGCTGCCGCGGCGGCGACATCGTCGCCATTGTTGAAGACCACAGAGCTTCCGGTACGCGCGGCGCGCGCCGTGATCGACTCCAGCGGCGCCACCGGGGTGCACGTCATCGCCGGACTGTCCCGGAACCGCATGCTGCAGGCATCCTCGGCGCTGATCCCGGACGAGTCCGGCGTGTTCGACGCGGTTGCGCCGATGACCGCGATCGTGGTTTTCTTCCCGGTCTTGAGCGGCAGGATGTCCTTCTGGTTCTTCAGCAGAACCGACCCCTGCTCGGCGATCGCCCGCGCGGTCGCCTGGTGCGCGGCCGTCGACACGTCGTCCGCCGCCGTTGCCGGCAGCGCGGTGTCGAAAAGACCCGCCTTGATGTACGCCCGGACCACCCGGAACGCGGCCGCGTCGATCTGCCCGCTGGTGATCGTGGTGTCCGACTTGATCTTGTCCGGCGTGTAGTAGATCGGCCGGTTCAGCTCCTGGTCCAGTCCAGCCTTGATCGACGGCCCGGTGGAGTGCACGGCGTAAAAATCGGACATGACGTAACCGTCGTACCCGAGGTCGTCCTTGAGAACGTCGTTCAGGATCGGGTTCTCGCAGGCGTACACGCTGTTGATCTGGTTGTAGGAGCACATCACGCCGGCCGGGTCGCTCTTCGCCAGCGCGATCTCGAACGGCAGGTTGTAGACCTGCCGGAACGTGCGCTCGTCCCAGTTCGACGAGCTCGTCGACCGGTCGGTCTCCTGCTCGTTGCCGACGTAATGCTTGAGCACCGCGCCGCTCTTGCCGTTCGCCTGGATGCCCCGGATCCCGGCGGCGGCCAGCTCGCCGCTGAGCAGGGAATCCTCACCGAGGTACTCCGGCGTGCGGCCGGACAGCGGGGTCCGCCCACTCGCGATCCCGGGGCCGAGGACGACATTGCGCTTCTTTCCGTACGCCTCTTCGGCGAGCGCCCGCCCCTTCTGCTCGGACAGGTTCACGCTCCAGGTGGCGGCTTGGCTGATCGGCGCCGGGAACGCTGTCACACCGGCGGTTCCGCGTACGCCGTCGGGGCCGTCGGTGTAGGTGACCGTCGGGGTGCAGGGTAGCTGCGCGGGGTAGGTGACCCCACTGAACTCGGTCTGCATGGGGTTGTTGGCGGCGTGCTCGACAAGCCAGCGGAGTTTTTGGTCCAGGGTGCTGGCGTTGAGCAGAAGCCGAGCCCGCTGATCAGCCGTTCTCCGGGTGTCCATCCAAGGGCAGGCGGCGGGATATGCGGCGGGGTATGCGGCGCCCTTGCCTGTCGTGGCGTTGGCGGCGCTGGTCGACTGAGCGGCTGCGGTGGTGGCCGGCTGAGCGGCTGCGGTGGTGGCTGATTGGCTGGCGGTTGCGGCTGCTGGGATTGCGACGGCGAGGGGGAGCGCGGTCAGCAGGGCGGCCGCGACAGACGCGGCCGAGCGAGTAGATATGTGCACGTTTGCCCTCCAAATAGCAGGATTAAACGTTTCAATTGAAGCGTCAAAATTGACGTGCGCACGTTTCGAGCAGATGAACGGGGTACCGGTGGCGACATAGTTACACGCCGAACCGCGCCGCCGGAAGGCTCAGTTCTCGCCCCGCTACCGACAACCCCCGTCAATCCCGCCCGCGACCCAACATCGGGGAACCATCCGGAGTCCACCATCGCCGCAGCTCAGAGCCTCGCCGACGGCGAGCGGCGTTCGTCCACCAGAGATCTTGGTCCCGGGTCCACATTCTGATGTGGTCATCGGTCCAAGATCTGATGAACGGCCATCGCCGCGGATCTTGAGCGACTTTCAACCTCCTGAGGTCCACAACCGCTCAAGGTCCACCGGGGGCCTCCGTCGTGGGTGGGGCACGTTTTCGTTGACCCGGCGAACGTTCGTCGTCGACGTGCTAGCCGGCGCTTGACGTGCGGACTACCAGGTCGGGCTGGAAGACGACCTGGCGGTGGCCGTGGCGGGACGGGTCGTTGATCTCTTCGAAGAGGAGTTCGGCCGCCACTCGGCCCAGCTGTTCCCGGGGTTGACGCACCGACGTCAGCGGCACGGCGGCCGCCGCGGCGAACTCGATGTCGTCGTAGCCGACGATGGCCAGGTCCTCCGGGACTCGCAGGCCTTCGCGGGCCACCGTCTGCAACACGCCCAGTGCGAGCAGGTCGTTTGCGCAGAACACGGCGGTCGGGCGTTCCCGGGCGGGTCGGCGTACCAAAGTGGTCGCTGCCTCTCGGCCGGCCGCGACGGTGAGTGACGGGGTCTCGATGGTCTCCAGCAGGATGTCGGAATGGTCGACCGCGGAGCGGGCGCCATCCAGGCGTTCGGCGACGCCCGGCACGGAGAGCGGGCCGCCCACGAACGCGATGCGGCGATGGCCGATTTCGGTCAGATGGGTGGCGGCCAGGCGGCCGCCGGCGCGGTGGTCGACAGCGACCGAGCAGACGGTGCGCGATGCCTGGCCGCGGTCCAGCAGGACGACCGGGGTGCCGCGTTTGATCAGGGCTTCCACCGCCTGGCCGCCAGGGTTGACCGGGGTGGCGAGGATTCCCTGGACGCGCTGGGTCTCCAGGTGGCCGAGGTATCGCAGCTCGCGCTCGGGGGACTCGGCGCTGTTGTAGAGCATCACGACCACGTCGTGTTTGTCGGCTACCTCTTCGGCGCCTCGGGCCAGGTCGGCGAAGAACGGGTTGGTCACGTCCGGGACGACCAGGCCGACGGTACGGCTACGGCCGGAGACCAGGGCCCGGGCCGACTCGTTGGGCAGGTATCCGAGCTCGGCGATGGCGGTTTCGACGCGGGCCCGGGTCTTGGGCGTCACGGCCTGCGGGCGGTTGAGCACGTTGCTGACGGTGCCGACCGAAACCCCGGCGAGCGCCGCGACATCCTCGATCCTGGCCATGCCGGAGAGGGTACGCGAGCGCCCACGGTGTGCCTCCGTCCACCTGAAGCGCCAGCCCACCGTGTGCCCTCGTCACCCCGGGGCGGCCGCTCACCGTGTGCCCCCGGACACCCTGGTTATTGAATCGTTACATCACTCATCGCCGCAGGTAAAGTGCATGTTTCCAGCTGATCACAGAGAAATATTGGTGTGACCTTCTTGACGTTCCGGACCCACGCACCGACTCTTTAGACGCTTCAAAAACGAGACTTCACCGCGGTCGTCTAGGAGGACCTGTGGCATCCCACTTCAAGCCCAAGCACCTGATGGCGGCGGCCGGTGCCGTCGCTCTCGTCCTGTCCACCGCGGCCTGCGGTGGCAGCAGCGACAGCGGCTCCACCACCGCCAAGAACTTCTCTTTTCTGGCGATCAACGAGAACACCACGATCGCCAAGACGCTCACCACGCTGAGCCAGAAGGAATGCGCCACCCAGAACACCGCGCAGCCCCTGGAGATCAAGAACCAGGCGCAGGCCAGCCTCGACCAGCAGCTCCAGCTGCTCGCCGGCCAGGGCGCCCTGCCGCAGCTGTTCACCGCGGCCAACGCGCCGTCGCTGACCAGCCAGCTCGCCGACAACGGCACGGTGCTGGACGCCGCCGCGGTCTCGGAGAGTGTGCTGCCCGCCGCCTCCTCCACGATCAAGAGCCTGTACGACGGCAAGCAGCTGGTGCTGCCGACCGAGCTGAACATCGAGGGCATCTGGTACAACAAGAAGCTCCTCACCGACAACGGCATCACCACCGTGCCGTCCACCTGGGAAGATCTGGTCGCGGCGTTCGCGAAGCTGCAGGGCGCCGGCGTCCAGCCGATCTCGCAGGCCGGCAAGGGTGGCGACGGGTGGGGCGTGACCCGCTGGGTCGGCAACTACATCCTTCGCCAGCAGGGCCCGGACGCGCTGAAGAAGGTCGCCGACGGATCGGCCAAGCTCACCGACCCGCAGTACGTCGCGGCCGCCGACGCCATCGCCGCCCTCGGCAAGGCCGGTTACTTCGGCAAGTCGCCCACCTCGATCGACTACGCGACCGCGCTGAACACGTTCCTCACCGGCAAGGCCGCCTTCATCTACATGGGTTCCTGGGCATTGTCGGACTTCAACGACGAGACCAAGAACAAGATCGGCGTGGACAACGTCGGCTTCCTGAAGTTCCCGACCGTCGCGGGCGGCGTCGGCACCGCTGACCAGATGCCCGCGAACGTCGGTACCGCGGTCGCCATCTCGAAGAAGGCCTACGAGGGTGACGCGAACACCCAGGCCTGGGTCAAGTGCATCGTCGACAACTACGGCACGGTGGCGCTGCGCGACTCCAGCCAGATCACCGGCTTCACGACCGACAGCGCGGTCGAGGTTCCGGCACTGACCAAGGAGATCCAGACCGAGATCGGCAACGTGCAGAGCAGCGTCCTCTGGTTCGAGGGCTACTTCTCCGCGAAGGCGACCACGGTCAGCCAGAGCAACGGCGGCCTGCTCGGCAGCGGTCAGCTCACCGGCGAGAAGTTCATGCAGACCGTCACCGCCAACCTGGGCTGAGCACGCGGGAGCCGGCGTTGCTGGAAAAGCAGCGCCGGCTTCCGACAAGAAAGGACCCGCATGCACAGCGTGCTCGGCGATCGGAAATCGGTCGCCATCCTCCTCGGACCGGCCCTGCTGGTCTATTCCCTGATCATGCTGGTGCCGATGCTGTGGTCGCTCGGCTACACGTTCTTCACCGGCAGCGTCATCTCCGGGTTCACCTGGGCCGGCACCGCCAACTTCAGCAAGCTCTTCGACGACCCCGCACTGCCCGACGCACTCTGGTTCACCGTGAAATACGCGGTCGTCATCACGGTCGGCCAGGTTCTCGTCGGTTACCTGCTGGCCCTTCTCTACGTGTACTTCTTGCGCCGGGCCGGCTCGGTCATTCGTACCCTCGTCTTCTTCCCGGTCGTTCTGCCCACGGTCGCGGTTGCCTTGCTCTTCCAGAAATTCTTTGAGTACGCCCCACAGACCGGCCCGGTCAACGCGGTGATCGAGGCGTTCGGCGGCACCGGCGTCGACTGGTTCAGCACACCCGGTCACGCGTTCCTGGTGGTGGCGCTGATGGACATCTGGCGGTCGATGGGTTTCTACGCGGTCCTGCTCTACGCCGGTCTGCTGGACATCCCGGACGAGATGATGGAGGCCGCGTCGATGGACGGCGCCGGCACCTGGCGGCAGATCCGCAGCATCGTCCTGCCACTGTCCCTGCCGGTGCTGGTGTCCTCGCTGGTGTTCAGCATCAACGGCACGCTGAAGGCGTTCGACTCGATCTACGCGCTCACCGGTGGCGGGCCGGGCAGCGCCACCACGCCGCTGACGCTGTACATGTACCAGACCTCGTTCGCCTACGGCGATTACGGCTATGGCTCGACGATCGCGCTCACGCTGACGATGCTCTGCCTGCTGGTCACCATCTTCATCTTCCGCGGCACCCGCCGCGATCTGGCGCAGGGGTAAACGATGAAACGGATCCCCGGATATCTCTGCGTGGCACTGCTGCTGCTCGTTGTCACGTACCCATTGGTCTGGCTCTTTCTGGGTTCTTTCAAGACCCAGGACGAGTTCCTGAACAATCCGACCACCGCGTTGCCGGAGAGCTTCACGAATTTCGCCAACTACACGCAGGCCTGGTCGGCGGTGGCGACGTATCTGCAGAACTCGCTGCTCACCGTTCTGCCCAGCCTCGCGCTGATCGTGGTGTTCGGCACGGCGGCCGGTTTCGCCCTCGAGGTGCTGGTCTGGAAAGGCCGGCAGACCACGCTGATGCTGTTCCTGGCCGGCATCATGATTCCCGGCCAGATGATTCTGCTGCCGCTGTTCACCATCTATTTCAACCTGCATCTGACCGGCACGCTCTGGCCGCTCATCATCACCTACACCGCGATCGGCCTGCCGCTCACGGTGTTCATGATGGCCACCTATTTCCGGGCCATTCCCCGGGAGGTGTTCGAGGCCGCGGCCATCGACGGAGCGAGCGTCATCCGCTCGTTCGTCTCGGTCGGTTTCCCGATGATGCGCAACTCGGTGCTGACGATCGCGCTGGTGCAGTTCTTCTTCCTCTGGAACGACCTGCTGATCGCTCTGACATTCACCACCGACGACAGCAAACGCACCGTGCAGGTCGGCCTGCTCAATTTCACCGGCCAGTTCGGCGTCGTCGAGTACGGCCCGACCTTCGCGGCCATCTGCATCAACGTGTTGCTGATTCTGGCCATCTACATCTTCCTCAACCAGCGGGTCATGCGCGGCCTGGCGGCCGGCGCGGTGAAGGGTTAAAGAGCGTTGTCCGTACCGAATTCCTGGGGTACGCGCGTGCGTGCGCCCCGCATCGAGCACCACACCCGGCCCATCGGCATCGGTGAATGCGTTCCACGCCTGTCCTGGCAGGTGGAGACGGATCAGCCGGGCTGGCGCCAGCAGGCATACGAGATCCAGGGCGACGGCTGGACCAGTGGCCGGATCGACGCCGCCGACAGCGTCCTGGTGCCCTGGCCCGGCCCCGCGCTCGTCTCCCGCGAAAGAGTCGAGATCCGGGTCCGCGTCTGGGCCGAAGGCTCCTCGGAGCCGACCGCCTGGAGCCCGCCGACCGCTGTCGAGGCCGGCCTGCTCGATCCAGGGGAGTGGCAGGCACTCTTCGTCGGCTCCGCCGACATCAGCCAGGGCGATCGTCGCCCCATCTTGCTGCGACGCGATTTCTCGGTACGCCCCGACCTCATCCAAGCCCGTGTGTACGCGACCGCGAGCGGCGTCTACGAGTTGGAACTCAACGGCGAACGTGCTGGTGACGACGTGCTCGCACCCGGCTGGACGAGTTACCACCACCGGCTGAACTACCAGACCTACGACGTCACCGGGCTGCTCCGCCCCGGGGCCAACACGATCACCGGGTGGCTGGCCGACGGCTGGTGGCGCGGCGAATTCGGGTGGAACCGGGTCGGCGAACGCTACGGCTCCGACACCGCCCTGATGGCCCAGCTGGAACTCGTGTACGCCGACGGAACCGTCGAGCGGGTCGTCACCGACGACAGCTGGACCTGGGCTTACGGGCCGATCCTGAGCTCCAGCATCTATGACGGCGAACGATACGACGCTCGGGTCGAGGCGGGCGGTTGGTCACGCGTACAGAAGAAGGAAGGTCCTGAGGGTGAGTTGATCTCCCCGGCTGGACCACCGGTGCGGCGTGTCGAGGAGCTGGCGCCGGTGTCGGTGCGGCGGGTCGATGACGACACGCACCTGCTCGATTTCGGTCAGAACCTTGCCGGGCGGCTGCGGATCACGGTGGCCGGGCCGGCCGGGACCGAGATCGGGATGCGGCATGCCGAGGTTCTGGAGGACGGGCGGCTCTGTCTGCGCCCGATCCGCACGGCTGATGCGCACGATGTATATGTGCTGGCCGGCGACGGGGTGGAGACGTGGGAGCCGCGGTTCACCTATCACGGTTTCCGGTACGCCGAGATCACCGGCTGGCCGGGTTCGCTCGACGCCGGCTCTGTGGTGGCCGTGGTCTGTCACGACGACATGATCGAGACCGGACAGTTCGCCTGCTCCGATCCGCTGCTGGAACGGCTGCACGAGAACGTGCGGTGGAGCATGCGGGACAACTTCGTCTCGGTGCCGACCGACTGCCCGCAGCGCGACGAACGCCTCGGCTGGACCGGTGACCTGCAGGTCTTCGCGCCCACGGCGGCCTTCCTCTACGACGTGACCGGCAAGATCGGCGACTGGCTGGCCGACGTCGCCGCGGAGACCGGCGACGACGGCCTGGTCCCGCTGTACGTGCCGCACATTCCGACGTCGTTCCCACAGTTCCACTGCGCGGTCTGGGGCGATGTCACCACCGTGGTGCCGCTCGTGCTGCTCGATCTATCCGGCGACACGAACCCGGTGGTGGCCGGGTACGAGACGGCCCAGCGCTGGGTGGAGGGCTGCCGGCGGTTGCTGAACGAGCGCGACGTGATCGACTCGGGGATGCAGCTCGGTGACTGGCTCGACCCGGCCGCGCCGTCCGACGCGCCGGCGCAGGCGCGCACCGATCCCTACCTGGTCGCCACCGCCTACCTGGCCTACTCGGCGCGGCTGCTGGCCCGGCAGGCGCGGCTCGTCGGCAAGGACGACGACGAGGTCCGGTACGCGGAGTTGGCGGAAGCGGTGACGCTCGGTTTCCGCCGGGAGTTCGCGACCGCGTCCGGCCGCTGTGTCTCGGACACCCAGACGGCATACGCCCTGGCGATCTGTTTCGGTCTGCTTCCCGCCGAGCAGCGGGTGCACGCCGGTGATCGGCTGGCCCAGCTGGTGCGGGAGGCGGAGTTCCGGATCGGCACCGGGTTCGCCGGCACGCCGCTGGTGCTGGACGCGCTGACCGACACCGGCCATCTGGAGGAGGCGTACCGGCTGCTGCTGTCGCGCGACTGCCCGTCCTGGCTGTACCCGGTCACGATGGGCGCCACCACGATCTGGGAACGCTGGGACAGCATGCTCCCGGACGGCACGATCAACCCGGGCAACATGACGTCGTTCAATCACTACGCCCTCGGGGCGGTCGCCGACTGGATGCACCGGGTGGTGGGCGGGCTGGCGCCGGCCGCGCCCGGTTACCGGTCGATGCTGGTGCGTCCGCGGCCCGGCGGCGGGCTGTCGTCCGCGTCGGCGCGGCACCTGACGCCGTATGGTCCGGCCGAGGTTTCGTGGCGGCGATCCGGCGGGAAACTGCTGGTCGACGTGGTGGTTCCACCCGGCTGCGATGCCACGGTGGATCTTCCGGGCTCTTCTCCCGTCGCGGTTCTCTCCGGACGGCATCACTTCGAGGTCGACCATCTCGGACCCGACGCGGACCCGTTGTCGCCGTTGCCGCCGCGCCAACGGTTCTGAATCTCTCCCGTACGCTTTAATCCGGTTTTGAATTTTAGAGAGGACGGCGGTGGCCCGCGCGACGATCCGGGACGTGGCCCGCGTGGCCGGCGTTTCCGACGGCACGGTCAGCAATACGCTGAACCGGCCGCACCTGGTCAACGCCGAAACCCGGGAACGGGTCCAGCAGGCCATGGCAGCCGTGGGGTACGTGCCGAACGCGGCGGCCCGCGCCCTGCGGGTCGGTCGCAGCCGCACCATCGGGCTGGTCGTCCTCGACTTCGGCAACCCGTTCTTCGCCGAGGTGGCGGCCGGCGCTGAGCAGGCCGCCACCGATGCCGGCGCTGATGTGGCGCTGTTCAACACCGGCATCGGCCGGCACGCCCGGGAGAGCCGGCTGCTGCACCGCCTCGCCGAACGCCGGCTCGATGGGCTGATCATCACGCCCAACGACGTCGACGATCCGCTGCTGGCGGTCATCGAGGAGCGGGGCACGCCGGTGGTCGTCCTCGCCCGCGAAGTGCCGAGCCGTCGCCGCAGCGCGGTACGCAGCGACGACGTGCTCGGCGGCGAGCTGGCGGCACGGCACCTGCTCGAAAACGGTCACCGGCATCTCGCGTACGCCGGATGGCGGCACGACGAGCGGTACATCGGCGCCGTCCACGCGACCGGCGCGGCCGGTGCCCGGCTCACCTGGATCGGCACCGCCAGTGACGGGTTCGCCGACGGGCTCGCGGCCGGTGAGCGCCTCACCGCGCTGCCGGCCGAGGACCGGCCCAGCGCGGTCTTCTGCGCGAATGACCTGATCGCCACCGGTCTCGTGCAGTCGGTGACCCACCGGGGCCTGCGGATCCCGTCGGATCTCGCGGTGGTCGGTTTCGACGACACCGAGCTGGCCAGCGCGGCCTGCGCCGTCGGGCTGACCAGCGTGCACCAGCCGGCGGCGGAGATCGGCCGGGCCGCTGTCCGCCTGGTCCTGGACGAGATGAACAACCCGGGGCGGGTCGCTCAGGACGTGGTGTTCGCCCCGGAGCTGGTGGTCCGGGAGTCGACGGGTCCTATCGTGTCAGCCAGTCGCGGTACGACGTCTGCGTGATCACGGCACCTTCCTTCGCGATCAGGACGTCGCCCTTCATGGCCGCGAACATGCCGGCGGCCGGATCGGTGATCACCGTACGGTTGTCGTCGCGGGCGGCCAGCGTGATCCGGCCGAGCTCGTCGAGGGTGAACACGTCCGGGCCGGCGATGTCGCGGATCGCGTTGAGCGGCGGGTTCACTGCCACGTCGGCCACGGCTCCTGCTACATCCGCTGCGGCGATGGGCTGGATCGGGGTGGCCGGTAGGCGTACCGAAGTGTCGTCGGAAGTCCAGGACAGCACCGATGCGACGAACTCGAAGAACTGGGTGGCGCGGACGATCGAGTACGGCACCGGGCCCGTTTCGAGGATCTCCTCCTGGAGGGCCTTCGCCCGGTAGTAGTCCAGGTCCGGCACCTGGTCGACGCCGACGATCGACAGGATGACAGCGTGGCCGACCTTGGCCTTGGCCGCCTCGCTGAGCAGGTTGTCCATTGTCGTCCGGAAGAACGCGGGGGAGGCGTCGTCGAAGGTCGGCGAGTTGGTCAGGTTGACCACCACGTCGGCGCCGGCGAGTGCTTCCGGCAGGCCCGCGCCGGTGAGCAGGTTCAGGCCGGTGGAGGTGGAGTGGGGGACGGCCTCGTGGCCCTGCGCCTGGAGGATCGTGACGACCTGGGAGCCGATGAGGCCGGTGCCACCGATGACTGAGATCTTCATGCAGGCTATGACAGGGCGGCCCGCCGGTTTGTGACACGCCTCGTCGGGCGTCTGTAAGATCCGTCGGCATGTCGGCCGACCAGTATGAATTGACAAACCCGAATGGGATGCGCGTTCGGGTCCTCGGATATGGCGGGATCATCCAGTCCGTCGAGGTTCCGGATCGGGACGGCGTTTTCGCGAACGTCGCGCTGGGGTTCGCCGACGTGCAGGGATATAGGGACCACCCGGGGCCGTATTTCGGGGCGATCATCGGTCGGTTCGGCAACCGGATCGCTAAAGGACGGTTCACGCTGGACGGTTCTGAGTACTCGGTGCCGCTGAACAACGGTCCGAACAGTCTGCACGGTGGACTTTCCGGATTTGACCGGCAAAGCTGGAAATGTCAGCAGGTTGAGGGTTCTTTGACCCTTAGCCACGTCAGCCCGGACGGTGACCAGGGCTACCCCGGCGAGCTGTCGGTGACCGTCACCTACACGCTGACCAGCGACAACGCTTTGCGGATCGACTATGCGGCGGTCACCGACGCGCCGACCGTGGTGAACCTGACGAACCACAGCTACTTCAACCTGGCCGGTGCCGGTTCCGGGGATGTCTACGGGCACCTCATGCAGATCCACGCCGACGGCTTCCTGCCCGTGGACGCGGGCCTGATCCCGTCCGGCGAGATCGCGCCGGTCGACGGCACCGCGATGGACTTCCGCGAGCCGATCGCGATCGGTGCCCGAATCCGCAGCAACGAGGAACAGTTGCTGCTGGGCGGTGGCTATGACCACAACTGGGTGCTCCGAGGCTCGGGCCTCCGTGAGGTAGCCCGGGTAGTCGAGCCGGTCCACGGGCGGACCCTGACAGTGCTGACCACCGAGCCGGGCGTCCAGTTCTACTCCGGCAACTTCCTGACCGGCACGTTCGCGGGAGCGGGCGGAGCGGCGTACCGCCAGGGCGACGGCTTCGCCCTGGAAACCCAGCACTTCCCGGACTCGCCGAACCACCCCGCATTCCCGTCGACAACGCTGCTCCCCGGCGCGACCTACACCTCCACCACCATCTACGACTTCGGCACAACCGCCTAGCTCTCGCCGCCGCCCCCGCCCTGGCTGCCCCCTGCCGGTTCCCCGGCTGGATCTTGAGCGACTTTCGACCCTCAGGTGTGGAAGATCGCTCAAGATTTAGGGCGGATGCCGGACCTGCCCGACGCGGCAGCTCGCGGTGGGAGGCGTTGTTCAGACCTCGTACGGTTCGGCCATCCGATCGCCCGCGAACTCCGGAGTAGCCGGGTGGCCGCCGCCCGCCGCGCCGCGCCGCGCCGTGGCGTGGCGTGGCGTGGCGTGGCGTGGCGTGGCGTGGCGTGGCGTGGCGTGTCGATTTCGGGCGGTCGGTGGGCTCTTTGGTGACGCGCTGCTACCGCGAGAGCGGAGAGTGCTGGCTTTGTGGAGACCTGTGGGGGTCAGAGCACCCGCGGGTCTCCAAGATCAGGCCGGCACCCCTTGCCGGGAGCCCACCCTCCGTGACAGTCCGGCGAGACGAGTACCGCCGGCAGTCCGCCCGAGCCGCAGCTAGTGCGTTGACCACGAACGTTCGCCGGAAACGTGCCTGATCGGCGATGGAACTCACCAGCGCGTCGCTCAGCGCGATCTTGTCGAGTTGTGCGGACCGTTCGCGGCAAACTCCTCAAGATCGACCAGCCATCGACCAGCCGTAGCTCAGATAGGTCATCAGCCCCGATGACCTATCTGAGCTACGGCTCGCACTGGCGGCCGGGCCGGGTCCGGGTGGTGGGGACGAGGGCATCACGCCGCGAGCGGCCCCGCCCGGTGTGTGTCGATTTGAGGTGCGTATCGAACCCGGAATCGACACAGGCAGGGTGATCCGCGTGGTGTGTGTCGGCTTGGGGTGCGGATCGCACCCCAACTCGACACAGAACGGGGAGCGCGCGGCCGACGTGGCGCGGCTGCTTTGCGATCTTGGGTGGCTTTCTGCCTTCTGGTGTGGAGGATCGCTCAAGATTTAGAGGGGAACGGGCTACCGCCGGCGTTGGATGTGGCGAGGCCCGGGGATATGGCCAATCCCCGGGCCTCTGGTTACCACTGAATTGCACACACCAGCACGTTTAAGAGCCGGGATCATTCATAACGACATCGGGTTTTGCCTTTAAACTACCGCCGCTCGAAGCGCGGCGGACCGGACTTGAACCGGCATCCGCTGTCTCCGTCCCTGGCCGGTCGATCTGGTGATCAGTGGTGAATGCTGACATTGGAGCGAGAATCTGAAATTTAGTCCGGCTGCCTCTGCCAGTTGGGCTACCCCCGCGTGGATGGTGCGGGGAGCGGGACTCGAACCCGCACTGGGACCGGAGCGATCAGTTTCAGCCTGAGCTGTCAGCTTCACGCGGCCACCCCGACGTAAACGCCGAAACGCCGCGCACCCCCGCGCTCCCACGGGGGAATCCATGACGGTAACCGAAGACCGGTTACCCGAAGAGATAACCGAAGACAGCCGCGCCCACCCGCTGGTCCACAGCCTCGGTGTTGTTCGCCTCCTCGCGGGCGAACTTCACCGCCGTCTGCAGCGCGAGCACCCGTTCCAGCAGCTCGTTGACCCGCCGGGCCGGCAGTGCACCGGAGAACTTCACCGTCGTCCAGTACCCGACCGTGACGTCCTCGTAGTACACCTCGACCTGCGCCGGGTGCTTCTCAGTCGCTTCGGCCTTCACGTGGTTACGGGGCACCTTCTTGGTGCGGTTGGTCCGCACCGGTTCGGTACGCCAGCTGTCCGTGGAGTCGTCACGCTGCCACGACTCGGCGGCGTCGAGGACCGGCAGCTTCTTCACAAAAGTGTGCATGTCGACGAGCTGCTTTTCGAGGAACAGCAGGTAGGTCACCGGAACCTGGGCGGCGATGGTGCGGCCGTCGACCACCACGTCGGCGCGGGCCACGCAGTTCGTCCAGTCCTTCGTCGCGGTCACGTCGAAGAGCCGGGTGAGCGTGGTCGCCACGTCCCGCAGGATCTCCTCACCCTTGATCTGCACCCGCGTCGACTCGGCGGGCAGCTGCTCGCCCTCTTCGTCCTTCGGCTGGTACGTCCGGGAGATGCCGGCGAGCGGCCCGGTCTTCTGCACGGCGTGGTGGGCGTCGCTCAAGTCGGCGAACGACTTGCTCTTGACGCCCTTCTCCACGGCGATGATCTGGTTGAGCTTCGGCACGATGCCCCCTAACGGAGCCGAAAAGCACGACAGGGCGGAAAAGTAACACCCTCGTGCCACATCACTCGACCGGTTTATCCCGTGCCGACCACGCCCAATTAAGATCGAATGGTGATCCGGGTGGTCGTGGTCGACGACGAGGCGCTGGTCCGCTCCGGTTTCGACCTGATCCTGAGCGCGGCCCCCGACCTCGCCGTCGTCGCGACCGCGACCGGTGGCGAAGCGCTCGACGTGATCCGTGAGCACCGGCCGGACGTGGTGCTCCTCGACATCCGGATGCCGGACGTCGACGGCCTCACGATCCTGGGTCACATCCGTGCCTTCGACGATCCGCCGGCCGTGGCGATGCTGACGACGTTCGACGCGGACGAATACGTGGTGGCGGCCCTCGACCGCGGGGCTGCCGGGTTCCTTCTCAAGGACACTGATCCCGAGCAGCTCGCGCAGTTCGTGCGTACCCTCGCTGGGGGTGGTGTGGTCCTGGCGCCGAAGGCGTCGCGGACGCTGTTGCGCAACTTGCCCGCGAGCGCGACCACCGACGGTGGTGACCGGATGGGACGGCTCTCCGAGCCGGAGCGTGACGTGTTGCGGCTGCTGGCGCAGGGTTTGTCGAACGCGGAGATCGGGGTGCGCCTGCATCTCGGCACCGGCACCGTGCGTGACCATGTGAGCGTGGTCCTGGAGAAGCTGCGGGTGTCCGGCCGGGTGCAAGCCGCACTGCTCGCCCAAAAAGCACAAAAAGCTGAAAAAGTCGAAAAGCCGTGAAGAAAATTCTGATCGATATCGGTCTGATCGCCCTCGCCGGGCTCGATATCTGGTTCAACCCGCTCACCGGCAAACCTCTCGGCATCGCCGTCGCCGTTCTCGGCTGTGCGGCTCTCGCGCTGCGCCGCCGGTTCCCGCTGCTCGTCGTCGTGCTCACCCTGCCGGCCGCGCTGGTTCAGGGTGCGCTGGTCGCGCCGTTCGCCGCGCTGTACGCCCTGGCCGTCCGCTCCCGCGACCGCCGCCTGCTGATCGCCTGCGTCGCGGTGTCCGCGGTGATCGGCGCGATTCCGTCGCCGCTCGACGAGGACCCCGGCGACCTGGCCGGCACCCTGATCTATTTCGGTTACACCCTGGCGACCTCGGCGTTCCCGGTGGTGCTCGGCCAGCTCGTGCAGACCCGGCAGGAGCTACGGCAGCGGCTCGTGGAGATCGAGGACGCCAAGGAGCACGAGCGCGTTCTGCACGCTCAGGCGATCCTGGCCAGCGAGCGCGCCCAGCTGGCCCGGGAGATGCACGACGTGGTGTCGCACCAGGTCAGCCTGATCGCCGTGCAGGCGGGCGCGTTGCAGGTCGCGGCCGGTGACGATCGCACCCGGGAGGCGGCGCGGGTGATCCGCTCGCTGAGCGTCGGCACCCTCGACGAGCTGCGGACCATGGTGACGCTGCTGCGCGCGTCCGGCGACGACACCACCGAACTCGCGCCGCAACCCACCCTCGCCGACCTGCGCACGCTGGTCGCGAACAGCGGCATCTCGGTCACCCTGAGCGGCGACCTCGCCCTCAGCGTGGGTACGCCTTCACAGCGCGCCATCTACCGTACGGTCCAAGAGGCCCTCACCAACGTCCGCAAACACGCTCCGGGTGCGTCGGCGACCGTGGAGTTGTGGCAGGACGGCAACGACGTCGGCGTGACGGTGACCAACACCGCGCCGTCACGGCCCTCGCTGCCGCTGCCCGGCGCCCGTCAGGGACTGGTCGGCCTCCAGGAGCGTGCCGAGATCCTGCACGGCAGCTTCGAGTCCGGTCCCGTCGAGGGCGGTGGCTTCCAGGTGCGGATGAAGTTACCCATCCTCGCCGACCAGGTCGGGTAATGTCCGTTTAGTGACAATCACCGTGCCGGCGGGGAGCAGCCTCACCCTCCGCTGCCCCGGTTCGGAAGCCATCGTCCTGGTCACCCTCGCCGAGGTGAAGGCGGCCTTCGTCGAGGAGCTGCCACCGATCCCGGTGCTGAGCCTGGACGGCCCTGGGGTACGCCGTATCGGCGTCCTCGAACTCGTCACCAGCGCCGGCGTCACGTGGGTCGAGGGCGAGATGCGCGACGACCTGCTCCGGGTCATCGGCGACGCACCGGCCGGGGTGGTGCAGCGGCGTACCTCGGTCCGGCAGTCCGGCCCGTTCCCGGCGGACGGCACCGCCCAGGTGGTGACGGCGGAGAGCCGCCGGCTGGTCTCGCTGGCCGGCCGGGTCGAGGACATCTCGTCGGACGGGCTGCTGATGCGGGCCGACGTGCCGTCCCTGCCGTACGGCATCGAGCGCCTGCTGCTGCACCTGAGCATGCCGTGGGGCGAGATGACCGCCGCGGTCACCGTCGTCGATCAGCGCGCCGACCTGCTGCGCGGCACGTTCGAATGGGTCGAGCCGGGCGCCGCCGACGCATTGGCGGCGTTCATGGCCTCCCGATGACGGCCATCGCGGAGAGCAGCTCGTAACCGGCGTGCGCCGCCGCTATCCCGGTGATCTCCGCGTGGTCGTACGCGGGCGCGACCTCGACGATGTCCCCGCCGACCAGGTTCAGCCCGGCGAACGACCGCAGGATCGCCAGCAGTTCCCGGCTGGTCAGCCCGCCGGCCTCGGGTGTGCCGGTGCCCGGTGCGAACGCCGGGTCCAGCACGTCGATGTCGACCGACACGTAGACCGGCCGATCCCGGACCCGCTCCACGATTCGCTCGATCACCCCGCGTACGCCGATGTCGTCCATCTCGTGGCTGTGCACGATCTGGAAGCCGAGTTCGACGTCGTCGGTCAGATCCTTGCTGGAGTACAGCGGTCCCCGGGTGCCGACGTGCAGACAACCGGACCCGTCGAGAAGCCCTTCCTCGGCGGCCCGCCGGAACGGGGTGCCGTGGGTGTACGCGGCGCCGAAGTACGAATCCCAGGTGTCCAGATGCGCGTCGAAGTGCACCACCGCGATCGGCCCGTGCCGGTGCGCCATGGCTCGCAGCACCGGCAGTGCGATGGTGTGGTCGCCACCGACCGTGAGCAGCCGGTCGGCGCGTTCCAACATCCCGTGCGCCCCGCGTTCGATCGCGGTGATCGCGTCGTCCAGGAAGAACGGGTTCACCGCGAGGTCACCGGCGTCGACCACCTGGAGCCGCCCGAACGGCTCGACATCCAGCGCCGGGTTGTACGGGCGTAACAGCCGCGACGACTCCCGTACGTGCGCCGGGCCGAACCGGGCGCCGGGGCGGTAACTGACCCCGGAGTCGAAGGGCACGCCCATCACGGCGACGTCGACGTCGGAGACCTCGTCGATGCGGGGGAGCCGGGCGAACGTGGCGGGTCCGGCGAAGCGCGGTACGGCGCCGGCGTCGACGGGCCCGACCCGGCTGCCGGAGAGGACGCGCAGGGGCCGGGACTCAGCAGCAGGCACAGCATGATCCTTTCGTCTGCCCCGGCCATGGCAAACGAGGGCACTGTGAAGGGCTCAGTCCTTGCTGATCTCCAGTGAGTGCATCCCCGCCTGAGCGTCGATGTCCAGGCCGGCGCGGTCGTCGAGGTCGCCGGAGCGGACCGTCACGCCGGCGCCGACACCTCCCTCGTGCCGGCCGTACACCGCGACGTCGCCCGCCCCGCTGCCCACCCGGATGCGCGCCGGCACCTTCGCGGCCGTGGTGATCCGCCAGGTGTGCACGCCGCCGGTCATCCGGATCGGCACGGTATCCGCGAGCCGGCCAAGCGCGACGTCGATCTGCTGAGCGCCGCCGTCCAGGTCGACCCTGCTCACCGTACCGGCAGAAGTGTCGAATGTGGCCTGATGGACCCCGGCGGACATTCGCAGATGCCAGACGATCCGGTCGCTGAGCAGCACTTTCAGCTTGCCGGAACCGGATCCGGTCGATGTCGTGGAGACGCTCAGAACGTCATCTTCGAAGCTGGTCTCGACGTCGAGGCCGGAGTCGTCGGGGGTGCTGACCCGGAAGTTCGCGTCGTCGAGGGAGGTGAGGCGCACGGTCAGCTCGGTGACCCCGGTGGTCAACTCGAAGCGAGCGGCGTCGATCGAGGGCGGCGCGGGAGGGGCCGGCGCGGTCGTGGTGCGAGCGGGGCGAGAAGACACCGGGGCGGACGGCACAACCGAGGGGGCGGGCTCGACGGGAACGGCGGCGGTCGGCGCGACGGTGGAAGGGACGATCAGCGGCGGAGCCGCCGCCGGGATCCGCGCGTGCTGTTGCTCGTCCTGCCGGGCCAGCGGTCGCACCGCCAGGGCCGTGCCACCGACGATCAGCAGCGCGAGCACGCCGATGAGCAGCGCCGGCCGCCGGCGATCGGGGTTCGCGGGAGGCGACGACACCGGGCTGGGCGGCAACGGGAGGGCGGGCGGCAGGATGCGGGAGGCGGCCTGGCGTTCGGCGGATTTGCGCGCCTCGGCGGCAGACATGCGTCGCTGCGGCGCATCGGGCCAGTAGTCACCGATGTCCGGCCAGTTGATGCCCGCTGTCTGCGGATCCATCGACCCCTCGGCGTGCCCCGGAACATATCCGGCGATCCGCAGAGAGGGCTCATCCTCAGGGTGGTTCATCCGTTCCACGTGCGCCCCTTCGCCGTGATCCTCCGTGGAAGGTACGGCGACGGAGCGTACAAGGTTCAATCCGTAGTGAGAGCATGTGCCGCTTCGACCGCGCGGTTCGCGATGTCGTCCGCGGTCCGGGCGTTGCGGGCGAAGAAGCCGTCCGCGAACAGCGACGTGTACCCGTGCGCCACCGCGATCGTCGCCTCCACGAGCAGCATGACGTCCTCGTGCGATCCGGTGTGGGTGGCCGCCGCGAGATCGAGCAGCGTGGACATGAGTGCCCGGGTCTGTTCGCGGCGGGCATCGTCGGCCACCTCGTACAGCTCGGTGGCGAAGATGACGTGGAACCCGGCGCCGGTACGGGTGACGTATCGGACGTACGCGCCGGCCGCCGCGGCGAGCCGGTCCGCCGGGTCGGGGCCGGCCGCGTCGGCCGCACTGCCGATGGCGTCGCGCAGGTCGCGGGCGGCGGCCGCGGAGACCGCGCTGAGCAGGTGGTCGCGGTCCGGGAAATGCCGGTACGGCGCGGCCGAGCTGACCTGCAGCCGGCGGGCCACGGCGGCCACCGAGAAACGCCGCAGACCATTCTCGGCCAGTACCTCGAAACTGGCCTCGATCAGCGCCGCGCGCAGGTCACCATGGTGGTAGCTCCGGCCCGGCGACATGTCGGCCTCCTCGCTTGCGCTCGTGTAAGTAGCCTCTTACATTAGCAAGTGAGAGCTCTCTTACATCGAGTGGAGACAGTGTGAGCATCCGACTCGGATACCAGATCCCGAACTTCACCTACCCCGGTCCGGTCGAGCAGACGTTCGACACGGTGGCCGCGCAGGCCCGGGAGGCCGAGGCCGCCGGTTTCGACACCGTGCTGGTGATGGACCACCTGTACCAGCTGCCCGGCATCGGCCCGGCGGAGAACGCGATGCTCGAGGCGTACACGACCCTCGGCGCGCTCTCCCAGGTGACCTCGACGATCCAGCTTTCCACGCTGGTCACCGGTAACACGTACCGTAATCCCGCTCTTCTCGCGAAGACGGTGACCACCCTCGACGTGGTCTCGCACGGTCGCGCGATCCTGGGCATCGGCGCCGGCTGGTTCGAGCGCGAGCACCACGATTACGGCTTCGAGTTCGGCACCTTCGGCGAGCGGTTCCAGCGCCTCGAGGAGGCGCTCACCATCATCACGCCGATGCTGAAGGGTGAGCCGGCCAGCCTCGACGGCAAGTGGTACACCGCCCGCGGCGCCATGAACAATCCACGCGTCCGGGAATCCATCCCGGTCATGCTCGGCGGCTCCGGCGAGCAGAAGACGTTCCGGCTGGCGGCACGCTTCGCCGACCACATGAACGTGATCTGCGACGTCGACGACCTGGCCCGCAAGCTCGGCGTGCTGCGCGAGCGCTGCGAGGAGATCGGCCGCGACCCGGCAACGCTCGCCACGAGTTACCTGGTCATGGGCATGGTCGGCGAGGACGAGGCGGAGGCCAAGGAGCTCGGCGAGCTCATCCCCGAGGACCGCCGCAACCGCGCCTTCGTCGGCACCGCCGAGCAGGTCGCGGAGCAGCTGCACGAGAAGGTGATCGGCGCGGGCATCGGCGGGATCACCATCAACCTGATCCGCAACGGTCACCGCCCGGGCATGGTCACGAAGGTCGCCGAGGCGCTGAAACCACTCGTCTCGGCATGAAAACCCCGATCTAGACTGGGCCGATGAAGCGGATCGTGGCGGCGGCGCTCGCTGGTGGCGTGGTGCTGGGTGTGACCGGATGTTCCTCGGACGAACCGGACGCTCTGGCGGCGGCCCCCGCCGCCACCTCCGCGCCTTCGGCGTCTGCCGCGACCGAGGAGGCGACGGCGGCGGCTCTCAAGCTTTCGAGCACGACGGTACGCACGATGCCCGGCACCGCCGCCGCCCCGTTCGACACGAAACGCGAGCTGGACGCCCCGCCGGGATGGACCGTGACGGTCTGGGCCCGGGTGGAGGGCGCCCGGCTGCTCGCCTGGACACCGGACGACCGGCTGCTCGTCTCCCGGCCGAAATCCGGCGACGTGGTGATGCTGACGCCCGGCACCAGCACGGCCGCCCCGGCGCAGAAGACGCTGGTCAGCGGGCTCACCCAGCCGCACGGCCTGGCGTTCGCCGGCGACACCCTCTACCTGGCCGAGAGTGATCAGGTGGACGGCTTCACCTATGCGAACGGCGCGCTCTCCGGCGAGCGGGTCGTCGCCGACGGCCTGCCCGACGAGAAGAGCCCGGAGCTGGGCGGCGCCTACGCGCACGCGCTCAAGAGTGTTGCGGTCGGCAAGGACGGCGCGGTCTACGTCTCGATCGGCTCGACCGGAAACGTGTCCGAGGAGGACCGGGACGGCACACCGGAGCGGGCGTCGATCCTGCGTGTCCCGCCGGGCGGGGGCGCACCGGAGACGTACGCGCGCGGAGTCCGCAACGGCACCGGGCTGGCGATCGACCCGGACGGTGCGGTGTGGACCGCGGTCAACCATCGGGACAACGTCGCGTACCCGCACGACGACGACTACGACGGTGACGGCACGTCCGACCAGGGCAAGGTCATGCAGGAGTACGTCAACGACCACCCGATGGAACAGCTGGCCAAGCTGACGCCGGGGCGTGAGCTCGGCTGGCCGTACTGCAACCCGGACCCCGATCTCAAGGCCGGCAAGCTGGCGTACTCGAACCGGCCGTTCGTCCGGGACCTGCAGATGAACGCGGACGGATCCCAACTCGACTGCGCGAAACTGGCGCCGACCGAGCAGGGTTTCGGCGCGCACTCCGCGCCGCTGGGCCTCAGCTTCGGCGAGGCCGGCGGGTACGGCCCGGGGGCGTTCGCCGGGGTGCACGGTTCGTGGAACCGGGAACCGCCCCGCCCGCCGGAGGTGTCGTTCTTCGCCTGGCGCGACGGGACGCTCGGTGAACAGCAGACCCTGCTCACCGGGTTCCAGGGTGCGGACGGGTCACGCTGGGGCCGGCCGGTGATGGCCGTACAGGGCCCGGACGGGGCCCTGTACGTCAGCGACGATTACGCCGGAGCGATCTACCGGGTGGCCAAGGCCTGAATCAGCAGCCCAGGCCATCCTTGTACCAGTCGGGGACGTCGCCGTCGGCCACCTTGTCGGCGACCTCCCAGAGGACCTCGGGGTAGTCACCCGCCTCCTCCATGCCCTTGAGCACTTTCCAGTTGTGGCTGGTGCGCAGGGCAGCGGCGGCCTCCTTGACCGCGGCCTTGTCGCCCGCCTTGTCGGCGCGTTTCCACTCGGCGATCCAGTCGCAGGTGACCCGGCCGGTCACCGCGGCGGCGAACTGGTACGGGTCGTTGGCCCCGCCGTTGTCCAGCGAGGCGTAGTCGAAGTTCGGCGGCAGCGGCACGTCGGCCAGGATCTTGGTGGCCTCGCCGCGGACGTCGCCGGGCGTGATGATCTCCGGCGGCAGGGCCTTGAGGAAGGCCTCGGCGTCGACCTTCACGATGTGCGTGAGGATCTCGTCGAACGCGGCCCGGGTCCATTTCGCGTCGGTGCGCATCTCGACGAAGGTGGGTCCCTCCGCCTTCAGCATCACCGCGAAGTCGCTCGCCGAGTAGGTGAAGATGTCGGCCGGGCGGCCGGCAACGGTGGTCGCCTCCGGGGCGCTGACATCGAGGCGGTCATCGTAGTAGCTCTGGTAGTACTGATCCGGGTACCAGGTCATCTCCAGGCCGCGGCCGTCTTTCTCGAACCGGATGCTGCCGTTCTCGGTGTCGAACCCGTTGACGTACGTCGCTTTCCAGCCGGGCTGATCGATCAGCAGCCGGGGCAGGTTCTCGGCGGCCTTGAGGTCCAGCTCCCAGCCGCTGATCGCGCCGGCGCTGCCACCGGGCAGGCCGACCGGCCCGGCGTACGGCTCGGGGGGCTCGCGGCGGACCAGGGTGGAGGCGGTGACGGCGACGGCGATGACCGCGGCAGCGGCGACCGCGGCGCTCAGCCGGCGGACGAGCGTGCGGCGCAGCGGCACCGACGCGAGCTTCGGGGTGGACATGATCTCCTCCAGGAGATGCTGCTCCGCCCCCTCGAGGCGCGCGACGAGATCAGGTCGGTAGGGATCGGCGTCTCGAACCTGGCGGTCGAGGTGCTCGTCGGTCATCGTGCCTCCTTCGGGACGGGAACGGTCAGGACGTCGAGTACATGTCCGGGTGCGTCCCGCTCGTCACCGACGAGTTCCCGCAGCCGGGTCCGCGCCCGGGTCAGACGGGTACGCACCGCGGCCGGGCTCACGTCCAGGACCTCGGCGATCTCCCGTGGTTGCAGGCCCTCCCACGCGGTCAGCATGAGGACCTCACGGTCGGTCTCGGGCAGGCGTTTCAGCGCGGCGCGCACGTCCAGCCGCTGCGGCACGTCCCGGCCCGGGTCGGTGACCACGGCGGACAGGCGCTGGCGCAGCCGTTCGCCGAGGCGTTCCCGCCGGGTGCCGCCGCGGTGGTGGTTCGCCAGGACGCGGCGGGCCACCCCGTACAGCCAGAGTTTTATCTCGTCGTCGGGCGGCAGGTCGCGGCTGCGGCGCCACGCGACCAGGAAGGTCTCCGCGACCACATCCGCGGCGTCCTCCGGCTGCTCGACACGGCGAAGCGCGTACGCGAGTAGCGCATCGAAATTTCCGGCGTAGACGCGACGGAAACGATCCTCAGAGCTCACGTCTCATCCATGTCCGGTCAGCCGCCCATCGTGACACTACGATTTCGCCATGAGTTCCGTCGGTACCACCGAACTCCGTGCCCGTTTCGCCCGCCGGCTCTCCGAGCTGTACGGGACCGAGGTTCCGGCGTACACCACTCTTGTCGACGAGTGCCACCTGGTGAACCAGCGCGTTCTCGACCGGGACGGCGCGGCCGCCGAACGGTTCGGGTCGATCAGCCGGGTCACCGCCGAGCGGCACGGCGCGATCCGGGTCGGCACGCCGGCCGAACTGTCGCAGGTCGCGCGGATCTTTGGGGCGCTCGGCATGGTTCCTGCCGGGTTCTACGACCTGCGGGACGCGTACCCGCAGCCGATCCCGGTGATCTCGACGGCGTTCCGCCCGGTCGAGACGGACGAGCTCGCGCTCAATCCGTTCCGGGTGTTCACCTCGATGCTGGTGCCGCAGGACCGGCGGTTCTTCAGCCCGGACCTGGAGAAGCGGCTGCTGAACTTCCTGGACCGCCGCCGGCTCTTCCCGGACGAGCTGCTCGGGCTCGCCGACCGGGCCGAGGCGTTCGGCGGGCTCAGCGACAAGGACGCGGCACGGTTCCTCGACCTGGCCGCCGCTGCTTTCGCGCTCTCGCCGGAACCGGTCGACCGCGCCTGGTACACCGAGCTGGAGAAGATCTCCGGCGTCGCGGCCGACATCGGCGGCGTGACCAGCACCCACATCAACCATCTGACGCCGCGGGTGCTCGACATCGACGAGCTCTACACCGGGATGCAGGCGCGCGGGATCGCGATGATCGACGAGATCCAGGGGCCGCCTCGCTGGCACGGGCCGGACGTGCTGCTGCGTCAGACGTCGTTCCGGGCACTGGCCGAGCCGAGAGCCTTCCGGGAGGCTGACGGCACGATCAGTGAGGGGCGGTTACGCGTACGCTTTGGTGAGGTTGAAGCGCGAGGGATCGCGCTG
Organism: Actinoplanes lutulentus; assembly: GCF_003259845.1. GTDB lineage: Bacteria > Actinomycetota > Actinomycetes > Mycobacteriales > Micromonosporaceae > Actinoplanes > Actinoplanes lutulentus. The sequence goes on along the minus strand of NZ_QLMJ01000001.1, from coordinate 200,101 downwards.
ACGCCCGCCGGGCGGGGTTTGTATGACGACCTGGTGGCCGATATCGATCAGCAGGTGGCGGCCGGGGCCGCGCGGCAGGAGATCGCGCCCGAGGTGTGGGCGGCGGGCCTGCCGGACAGCGAGATCGAGCTGGCGAAACGCGGATTGGCGTTCTTCACGTTCTCGGCCCATGGCGATTTCGACCGCTCGCTCAGCCTTTCCGCCCTGCTCGACGGGGGCTTCTTAACTGCCCAACCCATTGTGTACGAGGATTTCCTGCCCCGTTCCGCAGCGGGAATCTTCGCTTCCAATCTGACCGATGCCGGGGCGATGGACGCGTCGCAGGGTGGCGCGCCGCGGGATCGGGAATGGCTGGCCGACGTGATCGGGCGGCCCATCCGGGTGCCCGAGGAGATCTACGCGGCGCAGCAGGAAGAATCGCTGTTGCGCAGTGGGGTTAGCACTACCATCGATGGGGGTGCTCGCCAGGTCGGCTGACGGCCGCGAGGTGAATAGCGTCAAGGCATGACGACAATCGATGCGGCTCTGGTCTCCGCGCCGACCTACTCCCGGCTCACCGCCGACACCCGGTACGTCCTGAGCGGTTTCCCGACCGGACTGGCCGCAACGATCGTCTGTGCGACCGGGCTCTCGCTCGGTCTCGGCCTGGCCGTCCTGTGGATCGGGGTGCCGATCCTGATCGCCACGATGATGCTCGCCCGCGGGTTCGCGGTCACCGAACGGACCCGGATCGCCGTCGCTCCGTTCGTCTACCGCGCGGCCGCATCGGACACCGTGATCAGCCGTCTGATCGCGGTGGTGACCGACCCGCAGAGCTGGCGGGATCTGGCACACGCGATGCTGCGCTGCGTCCCCAGCGCGATCGCGTTCTCCGTGGTGGTCTCCTGGTGGGCGGCCGTTGCCGGCGGCATGACCTGGGCGTTGTGGGGCTGGTCGCTGCCGCAGGACGGCAAGGAGGTCCCGGAGCTGCTCGGCTTCGGCGACGACTATTGGAGGATCGTCGGGTTCTACCTGGTGGTCGCCGCGGTGTTCGCCCTGACCCTGCCGGCGGTGGCCGGATGGGCGGCGAGGTTCGAGGCCGGTTTCGCCCAGCGGCTCCTGTCGCCGGGTGCGCGCGGCAACTGAGCTCAGCGGAGCTCGCGGAGCATGCGCAGGCTGCGGATGTGGTCGTCGACGCGGGACATGGCGGCGCGGACCGTCTGCTTCGGCTGGAAGCCGCGGGCGCGGTAGAAGCCGATGCCGGCGCTGTCGCCGAGGAAGACCGAGACCCACATCTCGGTGCCGCCGGCCGCGCGGATCTGATCGGTGACGTGCTTGAGCAGCAGGGTGCCGAGGCCGCGGCCGCGGGTCTCCGAGGCCAGGTAGATCAGCGAGAGCTCGCCGGTCGTAGGGCCCGTCATGCCACCGCCTGCGGCGCCCAGGATGCGGCCGCCTTCCTCCACCACCTGGTATCCGAACCAGTCAGGCAGCGACGGCGCGATGTCGTCGGCGACGCGGGGCTCGTTGTAGAACGCCGTCACGCTGCGTTCGATGTAGCCCGGCGGAAGGACGTTGCGGTAGGCGTCGCGGTAAGCCGCGGTGCAGATGCGGGCGATCTCGCTCGCATCGGCGTCGGTGGCTTGGCGGACAACGGAGGTCAACGATATCTGCGGCACACCCGCCAGCGTAGATCGTTCCGGTCCGGACACCGAGGCCTCCGGACCGGAAACTTCATCTATGCGCTGGTGCAAACCGTGCCGTTCAGGGTGAACACGGTCGGTAACACATTGGGTCCGCTGTAGGACCCGACGAAACCAGCCGAGGTGGAGGCTCCCGCGGCCAGCGGACTGTCGCCGGTTACCCGGACGGTGCGGTCACTCTGGGTCCATGTGGCGTTCCACCCGCTGTTCAGGCTCTGCCAGGCGGTCGGCCAGCTGAAGGTGAGCGTCCAGTTGCCGATCGCGTTCGGCGTGTTGTTGGTGATGTCGATCTGGCCCACGTACCCGTTGCCCCAGTCGTTGGTGTCACGGAACGTCACCGTGCAGGCGGCGTTCGCCGGCGTGCCGGTCGTGAACGTCAGCGGTGGCGAAGCGGGAGAGAGGCGGCCGGCGCCGTCGCGGGCCACCGCGCTGATCGTGTACCGGCGACCCGGCTCCAGATTGCGCACCGTCAGCGAGGTGCCGGTGGTCTCGCCGAGCAGTTGCGCAGCGCCACCGTTGTGCTGATACACCTCGTATTTGCCGCCGCCCGCCGTCGCCGGCCAGGAGATCGTCGCGGTGCGATCAGTAACGGTCGCGGCCGGTTGCCCAGGCGCCTTCGGCGCAACCCCGTCGGTACGCTCCGGGCGCAGCGTGATCAGCGAGATCGAGTACGGGGACAGCGTCTGCGCCCCGGCTGTCCCGGCCGGTGCCGTGGTCACTCCGGCAGCGCCGTTGGCGAACGTGGCGACGGCCGGCGTGGCAGCCGACGGAGTGAAGCCGTGGTAGTTCAGCGCGACAGTGTGTGCCGCGTCCGGATCCTTGTTGATCAGCAGCACCGCGACGTCACCGTTCGGCCGGCGTACCGCGTGCGCGCTGACCAGGGAATTGTTGGTTCCGGCGCCGATGAACTGGTCGCCGCCGCGGGCGAAGTCACCGATCAGGGACAGCGCGTGGTACGGCGCGAACGGCGTGTTCAGCGGCGGCTGGCAGACCGTGTTGTCGGCGTTGCAGTTGCCGCTGGAGAGCAGGCCGTAATCGCCGTAATCGGTCTGGCCGGCCACTTCGGAGACGGTGCCGAGGCCGTTGTGGACGTTCCACCACTGGACCGTGAAGACGCCCTGGGCGAGCAGGCCGCTGTAGACGTCGGCCAGGAACAGCGCGCCGGGCTGGGTGTTGCGGCCGACCTCGACATTTGTCTCGGTCATGCTGATCGCGATCTCGCGTCCGGCGTACCGCTGGATCTGCTGTTGCAGCAGGTGGACGGCGTCCTGGATCTGGGCGGGTTTGGTGAGGGTCTCGGCGGCGGTGCCGCCACCCGGGTACCAGTGCACGTCGACGAAATCGATTACCGAGCCGGCGCGGGTCAGGACCTCCTGGTTCCAGGTGCCGGCGTCGCCCGCGCCGACGATGCCGTCCGGCCAGTTGCCGGGCATGGTCAGCACGGCGCCGACCTTGATGGTGGGGTCGACGGCTTTCATGGCGTTCGCGTACGCGACGACGGTGCTCGCGTACTCCTTCGGGCTCTTGTCGGCGTGGTCGTCGGCCTCCCACGCGGAGCCGTAGTGGCCGTTGCCGTAGTTCTCGTTGCCGATGGTCCAGTACGTGGCGTCGTAGTCCTTGGTGACGTTCGCGTACCGGACCCAGTCGGCGGCCTCCTGGGCCGTGCCGGTGCCGTAGTTCGCGATGATCATCGGCTCGGCGCCGGTGGCCCGGGCGCCGGCCATGAAGGTGTCGAAGTCGGTGTCCGGTGCCACGTAACCACCGGGGGCGGTGTGGTCCTTCCAGTGGTAGATGTCGGCGTAGGAGCCGCCGGGGTAGCGAAGCATCCGCACCCCGGCGTCCTTGAGCAGGCCGGACACGGCTGGGGTGCCGAGCTGGGAGTCCCAGATGGCGTGGTTGACGCCGACGGCGGTGTCACCGACGGTTGCCAGGCCGGCCCGGATGTCGACGTCGGCCCGGACGTCGGCGGCGGCTGGGGCGCCGGAGGCGGTGGAGGGGATGAGGAGAGTCGTGGCGGCGAGCAGGACGGTGCTCGCGAGCCTTTTCCAGGTGTTCACAGAGGGACTCCGCGGGGGACGGCGGGATTCTTTTCGCGCTGGGAGCGCTCCCAATAGTCGGCGCGTCGAACGATGCTTGTCAATGTTGTCTCCCGGGCGGGTGCACCTTCGCCACGTCGGGCATGCTCAGGGGCTATGCGGAAGCTTGCTGCGGTGCTCGCGCTCGTGATGGCGGCGGTTCTGGTGCCGGCGGCTCCGGCGGCGGCCGCGCTCCCGGACGATCTCGCCCATGTCGGCAACGCCAAGCAGCTGATTGTGGTGACCGGCAACGGCGGCTGGAAGTCGACGAAGGCGACCGTGCGCGCGTACCAGCGCGGCAGCGACGGTAAATGGCGTCAGGTCTTCGGGGCGATGACCGCGCGGATCGGGTACGGCGGATGGGTCTGGGCGTCGAACCGCGTGCAGGACACCGGGACCACACCGGCCGGCACGTTCACCATCACCCAGGCGTTCGGGGTTCGCGCTGATCCGGGGACGCGGCTGCCCTATCGCAAGGTGGACAAGAACGATTACTGGGTGGGCGACGCGCGGGACGCGAAGACCTACAACCTCTTCCAGCCGTCGGCGTCGGCGAAACGCACCTGGCGGAAATCGCAGGCGGAGCGGCTGGCGGCCTATCCGACGCAGTACGCGTACGCCGCGGTGATCAATTTCAACAAGCCGGGCGGCCGGCACTGGGACGCCAAGCGCAAGCAGTACGTGGCGAGCAAGCCGGCGAACACGAAGCGCGGCTCGGCGATCTTCCTGCACGCCAGCGGCAAGGGCGCGACGGCCGGCTGCGTATCGGTGAGCCGGGCGAACATGGTCCGTTTGCTCAAATGGCTGAATCCGGCGAAGCATCCACGGATCGTGATGGCGCCGAAGTCAGCCATCAATCGGGCTTGATCCTTCACCTTCCGCACAGGTTCGCCACAGCACTTTCCGAGCTTTCTTTGAGGTTCGGTCGATGGCTAATGCCCGTTTCGCGGTCTACCGTGGCATCGAAGTTCATCGATACGTAACCTCTGGGTCGCGATGCGTTCAGGTTGACGCTTCCGCCCGGACGCTCGGGAGGTCCCCCACTATGCCCCGGCTTGCCCTGTTCGCGATAGATCTCGTCGCGGTGTCCCTGCTGGTTTTCGGCCTCTACTTCCCCCGCCATCGGCGCCGGGACCTGGTTGTCGCCTACCTCGGGGTCAACGTCGGTGTTCTCGCCGTGGCCGGTTCGCTCAGCTCCAGCACGGTCGGCGCCGGGCTCGGGCTGGGCCTGTTCGGCGTGCTGTCGATCATCCGGCTGCGGTCGACCGAGCTTGATCAGCACGAGGTGGCGTACTACTTCTCGGCGCTGGCGCTCGGCATCCTCGGGCCGCTCAGTGGTGGGCCGGCCTGGTTCACGCCGACGCTGATGGCGCTGATCCTGGTCGTGATGTACCTCGGCGATCATCCGCGGCTGTTCCGCACGTACCACCGGCAGGTGATGGTGCTCGACTCGGCGCTGACCGATCGGGTGGCCCTGGTGGCTCAACTCGAACGGATCCTCGGTGCGCGGGTGCACGCCGCGACTGTCGAGCGGGTCGATCTGGTCAACGAGACCACGGTTGTCGAGGTGCGGTACTCGTACCCCAGCAGTCAGAGTGATCGCGTGCTGGCGGAGGCGCGCTGATGAGCGTGACCACGCAGCTGGCCGCGATTGATCTTGCCGAGCTGACCGAGAAGGCCGCGTTGCAGACGCGGGTGGATCGTAAGTATCTGCTGCCTGCGACTGCTGCGGTGGCGATTCTGGATGGGCTCGATCCGTGCACCCGGGTGCTGGAGATCGACGGGTTGCGGACGTTCCGGTATCGGTCGGTGTACTTCGACACCCCGGATCTGGTCAGTTTCCGGTTGACCGCGCAGCGGCGCCGGCGGCGTTTCAAGATCCGGACCCGGACCTATCTGGACTCGTCGCTGTGCTGGCTGGAGGTCAAGACCGAGGGGTATCGCGGCGGCACCGTGAAGGATCGGCTGCCGTATGCCGCCGGTGATCACGACACGGTGGATCCCGGCCGGTGGTTCGTCGACGAGATTCTCGGACACAGTGCGGCTCTGAGTTTCGCTCCCACGCTGGTCACCCACTATCGGCGGACCACGCTCTATCAGCCCGCCGGCAACTCGCGGGCGACCGTCGACGTCGATCTGACCTGGACCGATGCGGACGGCCGGGTACTGAGCCTGCCGGATGTGGCGGTCATCGAGACGAAGACCGGCGCGGCCGCGTCCCCGGTCGACCGGCTGCTGTGGGCTCGCGGGCATCGACCGGTGAGCATCTCCAAGTACGCCACCGGGCTGGCCGCTCTGCGTCCGGAGCTGCCCGCGGCGCCGTGGCGGCGGCAGCTGCGCCGGTATTTCACGGCCTGAAGGCTTTAACCGCGGCTTCGTCCGCCGCGTGCAAAATATCCCCGTTTTTCCTCATCAAAGGATCCGTCATGCCCAGAATTCCTCGGCTCGCCGTCCCCGCCGTGCTCACCGCCACGGCCCTGGCAGCCTGGGTGGCCCCCGCTCCCGCATTTGCTGCCGGGCCGGCCGCCGCTGCCGCGCTCGCCGCCAACCAGGCCAGCCACCTGGACGCCGCCGACCTCGTCTGGAACACCTCCGACGAGGCCGCCGTCACGCTGACCGGGACCAGTGCCACCACCAGCAGCCCGAACGTCACCGTCTCCGGCAGTACGGTGACCGTGAACGCGGCCGGGACGTACCGCTTCAGCGGCACGCTCACCAGTGGACAGATCGTCGTGAACAGCACCGGCACCGGCCTGGTCCGGATCATCCTGAACGGTGTCACGGTCACCGGCGGCACCGGTGCCGTCAACGTGATCGCCGCCGACGAGGTGCTGCTGTTCCTCGCGGCCGGCACCACCAACCGGCTCACCGACGGTACCGCCTCGGCGGACGGTGCGATCGCCTCGGCCGCCGACCTGACCATCGCCGGCACCGGCTCGCTGGTCGTCACCGGCAACGCCAACGACGCGATCAACGTGAAGGACGGCCTGGTCGTCGCGGGTGGCACGATCACCGCGACCGCGCCGGACGACGCGCTGCGCGGCCAGGACTACGTGATCGTCAGCGGCGGAACCATCACCGCGACCGCCGGCGGCGACGGCCTGAAGTCCGACAACGACGAGGACGCCGCCCGTGGATATGTGGCGGTGACCGGCGGCACGGCGACCGTGACCGCCACCGGGGACGCGCTCACCGGTTCGACCGACGTGATCGTGTCGGGCGGAACGATCACCGCGAAGTCGGGTGGCGGCAGCACCGTCACGCCGGGTGAGACCTCCGCCAAGGGTCTGAAAGCCGGCGTGCTGCTGGTGATCAGTGACGGGCGGGTCGGCGTGGACGCCTCCGACGACGGGCTGCACTCGGACGCGAACATCACGGTGGACGGTGGCACCACGACCGTCGCCACCGGTGACGACGGGGTGCACGCCGAGACGAACGTCGCGGTCTCCGGTGGATCGGTCAGCGTCACGAAGGCGTACGAAGGTGTTGAGGGTCTGAAGGTTTTGATCTCTGGCGGCAGTGTCTCGGCGACCGCCTCGGATGATGCGTTCAACGCCTCCGATCCGGCTTACGGTGAGATGCAGAACTCGCCGAACGCGCTGATCTCGATCACCGGCGGTTCCGTGGTGGCCAGCGGCGGTACCGACGGGCTCGACTCGAACGGCGCGCTCACCATCGGCGGCGGCACCGTGGTGGTCACCGGCTCGGCAACGCGGGGCGGCGGCGAGGGCGGGCTGGACTCGAACGGCGCGCTCACGATCACCGGCGGGACGCTTGTTTCGTCGGGTATCAGCGCCACCACCAGCACGTTGCCGAGCTCGGGGCAGGGGTGGGTGTCGATCACGTTCAGTGCGAACCAGCCCGCCGGGACGGTCGTTCACCTGGCTACCAGCTCGGGTACGCAGATCGCGTCCTACCAGCCGGCGAAGGCATTCCGTGGGGTGGTGTTCTCGTCGAGCCAGATCACGCGGGGGACCACGTATGCGGTTCGCACCGGCGGCACGGTCTCGGGGACGGCGGTGGGTGGTGGGTTGTACACCGGCGGAACGCTCTCCGGGAATCAGGTGAGCACGGTCGTCGCGGGGGCGCGCTGAGGATTGTCCGCTGCGGGGGGGTGTGATCGCTCCGGTCCGGAGTGGTTGAGGCGGGGACCGCTGACCGTTTCGTTTGGGGGCACCCGAATTTGGCGCGGTGAAGCGGCTCGGTGACCCGCCGGCCGTAGCTGGTGTAGGTCATCGGGGCGGATGACCTATGTGAGCGACGGCTCGGGGTGCCTGACGGCGGGTTCGGGCGGAGCGGCAGTGTTTGCTGCGAGGCGTTGTCACAGATCTTGTGAGTTTGTGCTCGTCGCGCCACCACAAGCTCACAAGATCTGGTCAGGCGTCAGGCGTCGAGCCGCGGCGTGGACGTGTTGCGCTTTCGGATGCCGGGTCTGGGCTATGGCCGAGCGGAGTCAGCCGTAGCTGGGGCACGCTATCTCCCTCGGCTTTCCGTGTCTGGTCTACGGCTCGCGGCGGCGAGCCGTAGCGGGGGCGCGTTATCGCCCGGTCTTTCCGTGTATGGGCTACGGCTGACGGCCTCTGGGCTCGCGTTGATCACTGCGTCCGCCAGGACTTACGTGCCACAGGTACCGGGACGTACGCGCCTTCGGCAGCGGGAATTGGTGAGTCGGTCAGCGTTCACCCGAACTCGACACGCACGCCGGGAAGCACCGGTCGGTGTCGACTTCGGGCGCGGGTCGAACCGGAAATCGACACGCTTGCCCACCCACCCACCGCTCGCCCACCCATCGCCGCCGCTTGCTTGCCCGCCCGTGTGGCGTTCCGTGGGTGGGGGCGCTGGGTGGTTGACGTGATGCTGAACCTGTCGTGGGTGGGGGGCGCCGTGGGTGGCTGGGTGGGCTTGGGTGGGGGGTGCGGAAAGCTCGGCCGCCGGGAGAAAAAATCTGTGGCGTGTTGACTAGATTTTCTTGGGGAGGCCGGTTAGTGTTTCTCTTGTTGACGACGGAGATCAGTTGAAGACGCTGACGAAGTAAGCCAGCCGAGTGTTAAGCAGGGCCCGGAACGATGTCGTGGCTCGCTCGGCTCAGTAACAAGGGCAAGGCACCACGTAACAAGGGAAAGACACCACAAGACCTTGACGTAATTCCAGGTCAGGGCGCAGCAGGTGGGGCCGATGCAGGTTCAGGGCGCCACCTGGCACGAGGGAAAGGCACGACAGAAAGAGCACGACAGCTCACCGCACGTGTTGGGGCCATGAAGTCGCGTGGGGCTCCCGCACCGGCGAGCAGCACGAAAAGCAGTCAAGAAGCAGAGGAAAGGGAGGGCAGGACACCGTTGGATCGCCCGCTGCCAGTTGACTCTGGTGGGCGGACACCGCAGTTTCCATCGAACGAAAGGTGGTCCTCGGTCACGCTTACGCGATCCTCGCACCCCACGCCGCTGATAGTGGCGGGTGCGGAAAAGACAACCCGGCGAACCTGTCGGTAGATGGTGTTTTCAACCCAACAAACCCTGGGCCCCGGCGCATCTGCGCCGGGGCCCTCGTCACGGATGGTGTAAATGGCCTTAAAAGATGACATGTTCGGCGATGATGATTACCCCGCCTACACCATGGGGCGGGCTGCGGAGATCACCGGAGCCTCGCAAGACTTCCTGCGACGGCTCGGTGAGGAAAAACTGATCACCCCGCTCCGGTCCGACGGAGGGCACCGCCGTTACTCCCGGTACCAGCTGCGCCTCGCCGTGCGGGCCCGGGAGATGGTCGACCAGGGAACCGCCCTCGAGGCGGCCTGCCGGATAATCATTCTCGAGGACCAGCTCGAAGAAGCGCTGCGCCAGAACGAGGTGTTCAAACGCCAGCACGAGCCCGACGAGCACTGAGGAAACAAGCGCTGAGGAAAACAAGCGCTGAGAAAGCCGAATGCCCGCCGGCCGCAGCCGGCGGGCATCTAGAAAACGGTCAGTTGATGCGCCGGCGGTCGCCGAGCCCGTCGTCCAGCGGGATGTCCGCGGCCTTCAGAGTGGTCAGCGTCGCCGTCGTTCCGGCCCAGCGCTGCAGCATCGCCTTCGCCGCGGCATTGTCGGCCGGGTTCAGCCGGGCGATGTTCGCGCCGTGGTTCGCACCCGGCGCCACGAACAGCGCCGAATCCCGCTTGCTCGGCTTGAAGCGCTCGGCACCCCACGGGTCGTTCTCGCCGTAGATGAACAACATCCGCTGCGACGACGTCTTAACCCAAAGATCAACATCAATCATGGGTACGGGATTGTGCGCACGCCGCAGTTCCTTGGGAAGCGACGAGTTGGCGGTGTAGAGGCCCGGGTAGTCGCGCAGTCCGCGAAGGTGCTCGAACTTCAGGCTCGGCCAGCCCAGCTGCGAAGCGGCCTGGTAGTAGTACGGCCAGTAGTACTCCAGCGCCTGGTCGGTGTAGAAGCTCCACCCGGCCACGGAGTCGACCCAGTTGTAGATCTCGTCGTCGGTCGCGGTGGCCGCCACCGGCACGCTCGCGCAGTCCGCGGCGAGGCTGTACTGCCAGAACGCCCACACCGAGTCGAGCACGGTCATCTCGTACGACCGGTCGGCGGTGCCGATGGTCCGGGCGAACGTCCAGCCGTTCTCGGCCGCGGCCGCCTCCAGCCGAGGCAGCAGCCGCTCACGCCGGCGCAGTGCCTCGGCCTGCACGTCGTCGAGAGCGGTACGGCACTCGGCCGTACCGACGGTGTCGAAGAACTTGTCGTACGCCGTGTCGGCCGGGTTGATCACGTCGTTCGGGGCCACGTACGCGACCACGCCGTCGACGTCGTTCGGGTAGAAGCGACGGTGGTAGACGGACGTCATGCCGCCCTTGCTGCCGCCGGTCTGGATCCAGTTGCCGTCGTAGACGCCCTTGAACGCGGTGACGATCCGGTGCTCGTCGGTCGCCTCCTGCCAGATGTTCAGGTCCGACCAGTCCGCGTCGGCGGGGCGTGACGGGGTGAAGAAACGGTGCTCCACCGAGACCTGGTTCGCCGTGAGCAGCGCTGTCGGCTCGGTCTGGGTCGGACGCGGTGCGGCCGCCAGGCCGTACCCGTTGGTGAAGAGAACGACCGGCGATGAGCTGGACCGATGCAGCAGAGTGAGTCGCTGCTCGAAGGTTCCTTGCCCGGGGTGGCGGTGGTCGGCGGGCTGGCGATAGGTCAGCACGAAGAAGCGGTAACCGGTGCCCGGGGTCTCGGAGACGATGGAAAGACCGGGGATGGCCTTCAGCTGATCCAGCAGCGGGTCGTCCGCGGCGCGCGCGGCGGTGGCCGGCGAGAGAATCAATAGCAGGGAAGCGAGGGTAGCTACGATGCGTTTTCTCACGCCCGCCACCATATCGACGGACAGCTATCGTCGGCAGTCCCGGGAATCGATGCCCACTTTTCGTCCACAAGCTGCGGCCTACGTTGATGGCGTCAGCGGCTTGCGAGGCTTCGGAGGGCACCATGTCCACACCCGTCATCTTCATCCACGGCCTCTGGCTGCACGCGTCGTCGTGGCAGCCGTGGGCCGACCTGTTCACCGAGCACGGCTATCAGACCCTGGCGCCCGGCTGGCCGGGTGACGCCGAGACGGTCGAGGAGAGCCGGGCCAACCCGGACGCCATCGCCGGCCACGGCATCGACGACGTCGTCGAGCACTTCGCGAGGATCATCAAGGGCCTGGACACCAAGCCGATCCTGGTGGGTCACTCCTTCGGCGGCATGATCGCGCAGAAGCTGCTCGGCCTCGACCTGGGCGCCGCCGCGGTCGCCATCGACGCCGCGCAGATCAAGGGCGTGCTGCCGCTACCGCTGTCGACGCTGCGGTCCGGATTCCCGGTGCTGAGCAACCCGGCGAACAGCAGCAAGGCGGTGTCGCTGACGCCGCAGCAGTTCCGGTACGCCTTCGGCAACGCGGTGTCCGAAGAGGAGTCGCAGGAGCTGTTCGACAAGTGGTCGATCCCGGCGCCGGGCAAGCCGCTGTTCGAGGCCGCGGCCGCCAACTTCAACCCGCACTCGCCGGCGAAGGTCGACACCGCCAACGAGTCGCGCGGCCCGCTGCTGCTGATCGCCGGCGGCAAGGACCACACCGTGCCCGAGGTGGTGGTGCGTTCCACCCTCAAGCAGTACCGGCACTCGCACGCGGTCACCGACATCATCGACTTCCCGGACAAAGCGCACTCGCTGACCATCGACTCCGGCTGGCGCGAGGTCGCCGAGACGTCGCTGACCTGGCTGAAAGAGCAGAACCTTTAATGACAAAGACCACGAGGGTACGGTCCTGGGCGCTTGCCGGCCTGGCCGCCGTACTCGTCGCCGCCGTGGCGTTCGTCGTTCCTTCGAACGCGGGCGCACACGGCCGGGACACCGCCGACAGCCGGTTGCCGAAGGGCTTCACCGAGCAGAAGGTCCGGGTCGGTGACGTCGGCATCAACTATGTGCGCGGCGGCCGCGGCCCGGTGCTGGTTCTCCTGCACGGGTACCCGGAGACCTGGTTCGAGTGGCACGAGATCATGCCGGCGCTCGCCGCGAAGTACACGGTCATCGCACCCGACCTGCGCGGCGCCGGCAAGAGCGACGCCCCGGCCGGTGGGTACGACAAGAAGACGATGGCCGCCGACGTGCACGGCCTGCTCACGAAGCTCGGCCTGAACCGCGACATCCGGCTGGTCGGGCACGACATCGGCACGATGGTGGCGTACGCGTACGCCGCCGCGCACCCGGCCGAGGTCAAGAAGCTCGTGCTCAGTGAGGCGCCGATCCCGGACGAGAACCTGTACTCGTTCCCGGCGTTGTCGGCCGACGGTCCCGGCCCGTGGCAGTTCGGGTTCTTCCTGCTCACCAACGGTCTGCCCGAGCAGTCGGTGGACGGCCGTGAGGAGCAGTGGGTGCAGGGCTTCACCGATCACCTCGAGGTGGTCAAGGACGGTGTCGGCCCCGAGGACGTGAAGGTCTTCGCCAAGTACCTCAAGGACGACGCCCACCTGCGCGCCAGCTTCGAGTGGTTCCGCGCGTTCCCGGCCGACATCAAGGACAACGCGGTAAACAAGGAGACCAAGCTGCCGATGCCGGTCCTCGCGATCGGTGCCGACCACAGCCTCAAGTCCTTCATCGAAACCCAGGCCAAGGAGTACGCCACGAACGTCACCGGTGCGGTGATCGCGAACTCCGGCCACTGGATCTACGAGGAGCACCCGGAAGAGATGACCGAGCGTCTCCTGTCCTTCCTCGCCCAGGACAAGCAGTAGCGAACGCTCGAAGGGATCACGACATGAATCTCGAACTGGCAGGTAAGAAAGCGCTGGTCACCGGCGCGAGCCGGGGGATCGGGCTGGCGATCGTACGGGCTCTGGTCGGTGAGGGCGCCACCGTGGTGGCCGGGTCGCGGAGCACGACACCGGAGCTCGCCGCACTGGCCGAGACCGGGAACGTCCATCCGGTGAACGCGGACCTCAGCACGGCTGAGGGCGCGGCGGAGTTCGTCGAGCAGGGCATCGCCGTCCTCGGCGGCCTGGACGTGCTGGTCAACAACGTGGGTGGGGTCCGTCCGCGGGTCGGCGGGTTCCTGTCGGTGACCGAGGAGGACTGGCAGCAGGCCCTCGACATCAACTTCCTGTCCGCGGTCCGGGTCACCCGCGCCGCCCTGCCCCACCTGCTGGAGCACGGCGGCAACATCGTCACGATCAACTCGGTGAACTCGTGGCTGCCGGACCCGCTGGTGATCGACTACAGCGCCAGCAAGGCGGCCCTCGTCAACTTCTCCAAGTCGTTGTCGAAGGAGTTCGGCCCCCGGGGCGTACGCGTCAACACGATCAGCCCGGGGCCGGTGGAGACCGACCTGTGGCTCGGTTCCGGCGGGGTGGCCGAAACCGTCGGCGGATCGAAGAACCTGGCGCCGGAAGAGGTCGCCAAGGGCGCGGTCAGCGGTACCGCGACCGGCCGGTTCACCCGGCCGGACGAGGTCGCCGACCTGGTGCTGCTGCTGGCCGGTGGCCGGGCCGCGAACATCACCGGCTCGGACATCGTCATCGACGGTGGGCTGATCACGACTCTGTGAAACGGTCCGGCGCGTCGAAGCGGCCCATGGCGTCCTTCACGGCGGCCCGGGACGTGACGCCGAGCTTCGGGAAGATCCGGTGCAGGTGGGTGCTCACGGTGCGGTGCGAAACGTAGAGGCGCTGGCCGATCTCACGATTGGTCAGCCCTTCCGCGGCCAGGTGGGCGATCTGGAGTTCCTGCGGCGTGAGCCGGTCCATCGCGTCCGGGGCGCGGTGACCACTGGTCTCGCCTGCGGCACGCAGCTCCTGCCTGGCCCGGTCGCCCCAGGGGATCGTGCCGATGGCGTCGAACGTGTCGCGGGCGGCCCGCAGCGCCGTGCGGGACTCGGCGCGGCGGCGATGCCGGCGCAGCCGTTCGCCGTACACCAGCTGTGCTCTGGCCCGCAGGAATGGCCAGGCGGTCAGGTCGGTGGCGAGGAACGGCACGAGGTGCTGACCGGGGGACAGCATCGCGCGGGCGTACCCGAGGTTGACCCGCAGGGCCGTGGTCGGCATCCGTTCGGCGATGCGTTCCATGCCGGCCACGACGTCGCGTACCCGGTCCTGGTCGTCGCCGCGGTGACCGGCCTCGGCGAGATCGCCGATCGCGTCCCAGCAGCTCAGCAGGTGGTACGCCGGGTCCTGCGGCGCGAAGATGCGCAGCAGGTGGTCGGTGGCCTCGCGGTATCGGCCGGTGGCCAGTCCGGCGAGGCCCCGGGCGTGCTGAGCGGTCGCCAGGGCGGCGGACGCGCGTACCGGTGCGCCCAGTCGCTCGGCCTGGGCGGCGTTCTCCTCGAACTCGTCGTACCGGCCGCGCAGGGCGGCGATGTGCGCGTTCTGTGCCCAGCCGAGGGCTTCGACCGGGGGCACCGACGTCTCGCAGGCGAGGCGGATCATCTCCTCGACGGCCGGAACGGCGATGCCCAGGTTCGCCATGTTCGCGGCGGCCCGGACCTGCACGGCGAGGGCCCGGGTCAGCAATCCCAGCCGGCCCTGTGCCCGCAGCCGGACCAGGGCGGGCGCGACGAAGGCCAGGCACAGCTGGTATTCGCCGATCGCGTTCGCCGCGGTGGCGAGAACCCGGTACAGCGAACCGTCGTCGGCCGCCGTGTCCGTCCAGGTGTGCAGCCGCGCGGACACCTCGGCGCCGCACTCCACCGGGTCGGCGAACGCGAGCACCAGCAGCAGCCGGGGATCGTCGTCCTCGACGGCGACCTGGCGTGCCGTGGACACGGCGGATCCGCGCAGCTCGGCGCCGGGCTCGGAGAACGCGCAGGCCAGGCCGACGGCGTAGAGCAGGTCCAGGGCCAGGTCGGTCTCGCCTCGGGTGATGGCGTCCCGCGCGTACGCGATGAGGGCACGGACACCTGTCGTGCTGTCGGCGAGGTGATGGTCGAAGCGGCCTCGTACCCAAGCGGTTTTGGCTCGTTGGGCGGGATTCATCTCAGCGGGACCGATCAGGTCGAGCAGGCGATCCACCTCCTCGCGCCGGCCGATCTCGGTGGACAGACTCGCCGCCTGCAGGAGCCGTTCCACGCGGTGGACCTGGTCGGTGCTGAGGCGGGCGGCCAGTTCAAGAGTGCGCACGGCGCCGGCGACGGCACCGCGGCCGCGGGCACGCTGCGCGGCCGCGTCGAGGTCCCGGGCGATCGCCTCGTCCGGGCCGTGGCTGGCGGCGGCCCGGTGCCAGAGCCGGCGTTCCGCCCGGCCGTCGAGAACCTCGGCCAGCGCGCCGTGCACGGCCAGGCGGTCGAGGCCGCTGATCCGGAGATGGATCGCGGACCGGACCAGCGGATGCCGGAACCGGACCCGGCCCTCGTCCACCGACACCAGCCCGGCCAGGACCGCGGGTTGCAGCTCACCGGCGGTGACCGGCCGGTGCTCGACCAGGCTCGCCGCGGCGAGTGCCTCGGCCAGCGCGTCACCGTCGTTGAGGGCGGCGACGCCGAGAACGGTCACGGTCGCCTGCGGGAGATCGTCGAGCCGGCCGGCGAAAGCCCGTTCCAGCCGGGTTGTCAGTGGTAGCCACGAGCGGGCCGGGTCGAGCCGATCGGCGACGCTCGGCAGCTCGGTCAGGGCGAGCGGGTTGCCCTGCGCGGCCGCCAGGATCGTGGCGCGGGCCGCCGGCGACAGGTCCGGCGCCCGGGCGTCGAGCATCGTCTCGGCGGCGCCCGGGTCCAGGGCCTCCAGGCACAGGCTGGGAATGCCCTGGTCGTCGAAGGACGTACCGAAGCCGTCGCGTGCCGACAGGATCAGCGCGATCGGTTCGGCGGCGATCCGGCGGGCGATGAAGGTGAGCACCGCGGCGCTCGCCGGGTCCAGCCAGTGGGCGTCGTCGACCGCCACCAGTAAGGGCCCGCTGTCGGCCAGCAGGTTGAGCGAGGCCAGGGCGATCAGGAAGAGATCCGGTGGGGGAGCGTCGGCCAGGCCGAAAGCGGTCAGGATCGCGGTGCGCTGCGGGTCGGGCAGCTCACCGGCGTGCCGGAGGACCGGTGCGAGCAACTGGTGCAGGCCCGCGAAGTTCAGGTGGCTCTCGGCCTCGACGCCGGTGGTGCTCAGTACGCGTACACCGGCCTGCCGGGCGTCGGCGACGGCCTGCGCAAGGATGGCCGATTTCCCGATGCCGGCGTCGCCGCGCAGGATCAGCGCGGCGCCCTGCTCGGGAAGATCCGCGATGAGCACGCCGACGCGGCGGATCTCCTCCGCGCGCCCGAACAGCCGAGCCGCCTGCGTCATCGGGCTGCTCACCTCGGGTCACTGGACAGTTATCCGAGGATTCTAGGGGCATCGGTCCGTCAGGATTCCGAGGCCGGCCTGTGGGCTGTCAGCGGGAGATCGGCTTCCGGATCCTGCGGGGTGAGTCCGCGGGATGCGGATAAGGGGCCACCACCGCCTCGGCGAGCACATCGAGGACGTCCTGCATCGCCGCCCTCAGCGTCGTGTTCTCCTCGGCGGAACCGGCCGGTGTGCCCGCGAGCACCCGGGTGGTCACCGCATCCCGAATCAGATCGAGCAGCCCGTCGACCCGGGGCCGGACGTGGTGCGAGCGGGCGGCGAACAGCGGCAGATCAGTGAACAGCCCGGTGGCCCGCGCGGACGTGGCAGGGTGGAACACCGCGTTGTGGGCGGCGGCCACCTCCCGGCCCGGTGACAGGCCGAGGTCGTCGGCGAGCCGGGTCCGCAGTCGCTGGTGAACCGCCAGCGCCTGTGCGGTCTGCCCGGTGGCGGTGAGCAGCCGGATGAGCCGCGCGTGCAGCGGTTCGTCGAACGGCGCGCGTTCGGTGGCCCGCTCGACCGCGCTGACCAGGATCCCGGCGTCACCGTGGGCGAGCGCGACGTCGGCGGCCTCCCTCGTCACGGCGAACAGCTCCTGGTCCAGCCGGGTGAAGACGGCGTCGCCGCGCGCCTGCGGGTCGATGCCCTCGGCACAGGCGCCCTCCCAGAGCCGCAGCGCCTCGCGGAACAGTTCGGCGCTTCCGTACGCGGCGTCCCGGGCCTGCTGGACGAGGTGGCGGAACTCCAGGAGATCCAGGCTGTCCGGGCCGGCGTCGATCCGGTACCCGCCGGCCGAGCGGATCAGCCAGCTGCCGGTCTCCCGCAGGGCCAGGCCGGGCTCGATCTGGCGCCGGAGCAGGCCGACGTTGCGGTGGATCGCGTTGATCGCCGTCCGGGGCGGTTCGGCGCCCCACAACGCGTCCACGATCCGGGCCAGGCTCACCACCTGGCCGCCGTGTGCCAGCAGCAGTGCGAGCAGCGTTCTTGACTGTGGCGTACCCAGGTCGATCTCCCGGTCGTCGCGCCAGGCGCGCACCGGCCCGAGAACGGTGAACCGGACGTTGTGCCGAAGCATGTGTTCCCCCTATGCCGAACCCTCCGACAGAAGTATTCGGCGCTGGCGGCGGAGGGTCATCCGTCATGCGACTACGCCGTTGCCGTAACCGATCCGGCGTGACGTAAGGCGTAGGGTCACGGCATGCATGGGCGGGCACGTGAGCGGGCGGCGGTGCAGGCGTTGCTCGCGGATGCCGGGTCGCGCGGCGGCGCTCTGCTCATCCGCGGGCCGGCCGGCATCGGGAAGTCGACGCTCGTCGACGACGCCCGTTCCACCGCGCTGGGACGCGGATTCCGGGTGCTGACCTGCGCCGGTGTCCAGCGTCAGACCAGTTCCGGGATGGCCGGCCTGCAACAGCTGCTGCACGTGGTGGTGGACCGGGCCGAGGGTCTGCCGGAACGGCAGCGTGCCGCCCTGCGCAGCGTCTTCGGGCTGGGTCCGAGCACGTCACCCGATCCGCTGGTGCTCGCCGTGGCGGTCCTCGGCCTGCTGGAGGATCTCGCGCAGGAGCAGCCGCTGGTGCTGATCGTCGAGGACGTCCAGTGGATGGACGAGCCGACGCTCAACCTGATCGGTTTCGTCGGCCGGCGGCTGCGGGACACGGCGATCGTGATGCTGGTGACCTGCCGGTCCGAGGGGTCGGAGACGCGTACCGAACTGGCTCTGCCCGAGTTGTCGCTCGGGCGCCTGCCGGACACCGAGGCCGCCGACCTGCTCGCCGAGCTCAACCCCGCGATCCGGCGCGAGACCCGGGACCGGATCCTGGAGGAGGCCGAGGGAAACCCGCTCGCCCTCGTCGAGCTCTCCCGGGGGCTGCTCGACCGCGGACTGCAGGACGTGTCGAGCCTGCCCGCCCGGTTGCCGCTGAGCGCCCGGCTGGAGAACGTCTTCGCCGGCCAGGTGGCGTTGCTGCCGCAGCCGGTGCAGGACATGCTGCTGCTCGCCGCGAGCAGCAACGACGCCAGCCTGTCCGAACTCGACAAGGCGGCCCGGCTGCTCGGCGTCGACGCGCCTGAGCAACGCATCCGCCAGGCCGAGGACGCCGAGCTGCTGCACCTGGCCGGCGGTGAGCTGACGTTCCGGCACCCGCTCATCCAGTCCGCCGTCTACGGCGCGGCGTCGTTCCCCCGCCGGATCGCCGTGCACCGGGCGCTGGCCGAGGTGTTCGCCGGCGAACCGGAACGCGCGGCCTGGCACCGGTCGGCCGGCACTGTCGGCCGCGACGAGTTCGTCGCCCGCGACCTGGAAACGGCCGCCGACGACGCACACACCCGGGGTGCCCTCGGCGGCGCCATGCGCTATCTGGAACGCGCCGCCGAGCTGTCACCCGATCCGCAGGAGATGGCGCGCCGTCTTGTCCGGGCGGCCGGGACGGCTCGTCAGGGCGGGCTCGCCGCGGCCACCGCACGGCTCGCCGAGGCGGCCCGGAAAGTGGCTGACGACCCCATCGTGCTGGCTGGTCTCGCGTTCACCGAGTCGACCCTGTCGATGCACGCGAACACGGTGGGGCCGGACATCGACCATCTGATCGGCACCGCCCGCCGCGTCGCGCCGGCGAACCGGGAGGTCGCCACCGACCTGCTGGTTCTCGCGGCGGTCCGCTGCCAGGTGGAAGCGGCGGCGGCGGAGGTCGGCCACCGGGTCCTGGAGGCGGTGCGTGACCTGCCGCTGCCCGACGAGGACCCGAGGACCTTGCTGGTCAAAGCCTGTCTGGAACCCGCGCGGCACGTCGAGGAGCTGGCGCCGGCCGTGCGGGCCTGGACGCGGGACCTGGTCGCGCTGCCGCCGCAGTTCGGCAACCTGCTGGCGGCGGTCTCCGAGTCGCTGCACGACTGGGTTCTCGCCGGGCACGGCTGGGCCGTCTCGACCGAGGGGTACCGCCGGGCCGGCGCCATCGGTGATCTGGTCAGTTCCCAGGTCCGGCTGGCACGCAACCTGCTGGTACGCGGGAATCTCTCCGGCGCCGCGCTCGCCGCCGACGAGGTCCTGCGGCACGGTCTCGACCTGGGTCTGCCGATGCTCGCGTCCTACGGCGCGACGCTCACGGCACACGTGGCGGCGCTGCGCGGTGACGACGACGCGGCCTCGGCGGCGCTGGCGGACGCCGACGATCTGGTGGCCGCCTCACCGAGCGCCGAACTGCGGACGATGAAAGGCTGGACCCGTGGCGTGCAGGCGCTCTCCGCGGGTCGTTACGCCGACGCCTTCGACGTTCTGTCGACGGTGACCGAGCACCCCGACCTCTGCCCGCTGGTGGTCGCGGATCTGACCGAGGCCGCCTATCGCCTCGGCAACGTCGAACTGGCCGCGCCGATGGTGGCCGAGGTCGAGGAACGGACCCGCCCGTTCGCATCGGTGCTGGTCACGATCCTGATTCAGCGCAGCCTCGGCCTGCTCGCCACCGATGACGACGAGGCCGAGCGGCATTTCCGGGCCGCCCTCGACGCGCCGCACGCGGTCACCGGCTATCCGCTTCAGATCGCGCGGACCCGGCTTCTCTTCGGTGAATGGTTGCGCGCTCGAAGGCGTACCCAAGCTGCTCGTGAGGAACTCGCGGCCTCGGCCACCGCGTTCGACCAAGCCGGCGCCGCCGGCTGGGCGGCGCTGGCGAGGGAGGAGTTGCGCGCCGCGGGTGTCGCCGTCTCCGGGCCGGCGAGGCAGCGCGACGCCCTGCTCACCGCGCAGGAGATGCAGATCGCGACGCTCGCGGCCGACGGCAAGTCCAACAAGGAGATCGCCGACCAGCTCTTCCTCTCCCACCGCACGGTCGGCGCCCATCTCTACCGAATCTTCCCGAAACTCGGGATCACCACCCGGGCCGCGCTGCGCGACGCCCTCAAATTCAAGATCATTTAGTACGGTCCACAGCGTGATCGGTCGGGAAAGAGAACTCGCGCGGCTCGCCGGGATGCTGGCCGGCGTGCGCGGCGGCACCGCGTCCGCCGTCGTGCTGCGCGGTGGCGCCGGCGCGGGCAAGTCGACGCTGATCGAAGCGCTGGAGCGGGAGGCCGAGCGGATCGGCTTCCAGACGCTGGTCTGCGTCGGGGTGCAGAGCGAGGCGTCGATCGGGATGGCCGGCCTGCACCAGCTGCTGCACGCCGCGATCAGCCGGGTCGACGGGCTGCCACCGCAGCAGCGTGACGCGCTGCGCAGCGCGTTCGGGATCGGACCGGATGTCGCGCCGGACCGGTTGCTGCTCTCGGTGGCGGTGCTGAGCCTGCTGGAGGACATCGCGACCGATCGGCCGCTGCTGCTGGTCCTGGAGGACGTCCACTGGATGGACGATCTCACTGTGGGGATGATGAGTTTCGTCGCCCGCCGGCTCGGCGACACCCCGATCCTGATGGTGGCGAGCTGCCGCAGCGACGAGCCCAACCCTCTCGACGCGCTCCGGCTGCCCGAGGTGACGCTCGGCAGGATGTCCGAGGCCGAAGCGACGCTGCTGCTGACCGAGATCAACCCCGCGCTCGGCCCGGAAGCCCGCCTGCGCGTCCTCGACGAGGCCGAGGGAAACCCGCTCGCGCTCGTCGAACTCGCCCGTGGCCTCGCCGATCGGGGCCTGACCGGATCGGCGGCCCTCCCGTCCCGGCTGCCCCTGGGTGAGCGGATCGAGCGGGCCTTCGCCGCCCGGGTCACCCGGCTTCCGCAGCCCACCCAGGACCTGTTGCTGATCGCCGCGGCGAACAGCGAACCGTGGCTGCACGAGCTCGCCGCGGCGGCCGGTGAGCGGGGTTCGAGCCTCGACGCGCTGGCCGCCGCCGAACAGGCCGGCCTGGTCCAGGCGGTCGGCGACGAGCTGCGGTTCCGGCACCCGCTGATCCGATCGGCGGTGTACGCGACGGCCACCCCGCCGCAGCGGGTCAGCGCGCACGAGGCCCTGGCCGCCATCCTCACCGACGAGGCCGACCAGCCCCGGGCCGCGGCGCAGCGGGCGGCCGCCGTCACCGGAACCGACGAGCGGGTCGCCGCCGACCTGGACCAGGCCGCGGTGACCCTGATGGCACGTGGCAGCACGGCCTCCGCGATGCGCTCCTGGGAACGGGCCGCCGACCTGTCGCCGGCCGCCGACCGTCGTGCGCTGCGGCTGGCCCTCGCCGCCGAAGCGGCCCGCCGGGCCGGGCTCAACACCGCCGCGCTGCGGCTGGCCGCCGCGGCGACTAGAGCATCCACCGATCCACTGATCGCCGCTCGGGCCGGACTCACCGAGAACGTCCTCGCGCTCACCACCGGTGTCATCACCCGCGATCCGCTGGAACTCGGGTCGATCGCCCGGCGGGCCGGCCGGACACCGGAGAATGTCGCCGCGTCGCTCGGCCTGCTGATGAACACCGCGATTCTCTGCGCCGCGCACGCGGCCGGCCCGGATGTCCGCAGTCGTCTCGAAGAGGATCTGCGATCGGTTCCGGCGGCGGCCGGCACCGTGCACGCGGCAGTGGTGCGAGCACTGCTGGATCCGGCTCGGCACGGGCAGGCGGCGGTGGAGGCTCTGCGTACCGCGCCGGCGCCGGCGAGCCCGCTCGACGCGCTGAGCCTGGGGCTCGGCGCCGAGCCGGCACACGAGTGGATCCTGGCGGCCGGCTTTCACCGCTCGGCCACGGCGAGAGCCCGCGAGGAGGGCTCGGTGGGTGATCTCGCCACGGCCGCGGTCACCCTCGGCCGGGCCCTGGCGATTCAGGGCCGGCTCGGCGAGGCGCTGACGGCGGCCGAGGAGGGCCGGCGGCTGGCCGAGGACCTCGACGAGCCGCTGCTCGTGGCGCTGGCCGACGTCGTGATCGGGCAGGTGCACGCCTGGCGCGGCTCCTCGTCGCCGGCGTCTCCGGCAGGCCTCTCCGGCCTTTCCGGCCGGATGGACATCGTGGTGTGGCAGCGCTGGAACGCGGGGCTGGCGGACCTCGCGGCCGGGCGCCACTGGAACGCGTACGTGCAGCTGGTCGGTGTTTGCGACGTCGAAGGGCTGGGCCTGTTCGCGATCGCTGATCTCGCCGAGGCGGCCTCGCGGGGCGGGAACGCGGAGCAGTTCGGCGAGCGGCTCGCCGAGGCCCAGGAGTACGCCCGCTCGTGGGAGAGCCCGCTGATCCGGATGCTGCTGCTGCGCGCCCAAGCCCTGACGGCCGAGGACAGCGAGCCGTTGTTCACCGCGGCGCTGGCGTTCGAGGGTTATCCGCTGCAGACGGCTCGGACCCGGCTGGCGTACGGCGAGTGGCTGCGCCGGCAGCGCCGGATCGGCGAGGCCCGCACCCAGCTGACGGCGGCGGCCGCCGCGTTCCAGGAGGCCGGGGCACAGCCGTGGGCCGAGCGGGCGTCGGCGGAATTGGGCGCCTCCGGCGTCGCTGTCGCGTCGGTTTCCTCCGCCGGGGACACCCGCAAGGTGCTGACGACCCAGGAACTGCAGATCGCGCGGCTCGCGGCGACCGGGATGTCGAACAAGGAGATCGCCGATCAGCTGTTCCTGTCGCACCGCACGGTTGGCACTCATCTGTATCGCATCTATGCCAAGCTCGGCATCAGCGGCCGGGGCACCCTGCGTGACGCGATCACCGACCTCCCGTGACCGACGTGACACTTGCCGGCGTGACAGTGGCCGGGTCGCGACTCGCGGGTAATGCTGGACGCCGGGACTGACGAAAGATAGGTGGGGGACATGACCACGGAGAAGGCGATTCTCGCGGGTGGATGCTTCTGGGGGATGCAGGACCTGATCCGCCGGCGGCCCGGTGTGGTCACGACGCGGGTGGGTTACACCGGCGGCCAGGTGGCGAACGCGACCTACCGCAATCACGAGGGCCACGCCGAGGCCATCGAGATCACGTACGACCCGGCTGCCACGTCATATCGGGACCTGCTGGAGTTCTTCTTCCAGATCCACGACCCGTCGACGGTGAACCGGCAGGGCAACGACCTCGGCACCAGTTACCGGTCGGCGATCTTCTTCGAGAGCGACGAGCAGAAGCGGGTCGCCGAGGACACGATCGCCGACGTCGACGCGTCCGGGCTGTGGCCGGGCAAGGTGGTCACCGAGGTGACCGCGGCCGGCGACTTCTGGGAGGCCGAGCCGGAGCACCAGGATTATCTGGAGCGCATCCCGAACGGTTACACCTGCCACTTCCCGCGTCCGGACTGGAAGCTGCCGCGCCGCGCTCAATGATGTTCGGCGATCGTTGATCCATTGTGGGAGCGTTCCCGTACCGATGGCTGAAGCAACATGTCTTGGCCATGGGGAAGGCGCAGAGCCAATGGATAGGTCCCGATTCAAGAAGTCGCGCGGTAACACGCGTCGCTGGCAGGTCGTCGCGGTCGTGGGGGTCGCGGTCACCATCACCGGTGTGGGGCTGGGTGTGGCGTCAGCCGCGGAAGCCGTGCCCACCGTCAACTGCCCGCAGGTCGTTGTCGGCGTGGCCGTCCCGGCCCAGGCGAAGGCCGAGGTCGACCGCAACCTCGCCCTGCTGGCGACGCAGATCGACGAGGCGAACAAGCGGATCGCCTCGACCGTCGGCCAGGGCGGCGACAACTTCATCCAGAACGCGATTCTCGGTCCGCTGAAGGACAAGCGGTTCGCGACGATCAACAGGATCGAGACCGCGATCGGCCGGAACGCGGACAAGCCGAACCTGAACGCCGAGGGCTTGTCGCCCTGCTCCCTCAATGAAGGCGGGGGAGAGGACACCAACGCCGGCGGCGGCAACAACAACGGCGGCGGTGCCACTGCCGCTCCTGCTGTTCCCGGCGCGAACCTCGGGATTCTGACCAACAGCTGCGACACCTCCAACCTGGAGGCGCACGACGGTTTCCAGAAGGGCAACCGCTGCGTCTCCACCGAGTTCGGTGAGGTCGGCGCGGCCGCCAACAACCCGACGCTGCTGATCACCTCGGCGCCGAACCAGGTGCGGCGCAACCAGGCCTTCACGCTGAAGGTCAGCACCCGCAACCTGATCCGGGACCGGTTCCTCGCGGCCGGACAGGGCGGTTACTACGTGGAGTCCAGCGTCCTGGCGAACGGCCTGGTCCGCGGTCACTTCCACACCGCCTGCCGGATGCTCGGCAGCACGCGGTCGGCGCCCGACCCGGCTCCGGCTCCGGCGTTCTTCGTCGCGACCGAGGACGGCCAGGGTGGCAGCACCCCTGACACGATCACCATCCAGGTGCCCGGACTGCCGGACGCCGGCACCGCGCAGTGCTCGTCCTGGGCCGGTGACGGCTCGCACCGCATCCCGATGATGGAACGCGCCAACCAGACCCCGGCCCTGGACTCGGTCCGGATCCGGGTCAGGTAATCGGATCCGGCGGCTTTTCAATCGAAGACGGAGATCCGCGTCCGATGGTGGCGCGGATCTTCGATCTCGTCGACCACGGCGACCGCCAGGTCCGCGTACGACAGGCCGAGCTGCTCGTCGCCGCCGCGCACGAGTGGTGTGCCGAAAACCTGCCTGATCTGCTGGAGGCGCGCCGCGCGACGCGCTGACCATCACGCGTTGTCTTGGAGGCGGTGGCGGAGTTTGAGCAGAGCCCGCGAGATCAGCCGGGAGACGTGCATCTGGGAGATGCCGACGCGCTCGGCGATGTCGGCCTGGGTGAGGTTGCCGTAAAACCGCAAGATCAGGATCTTGCGTTCCCGATCGTCCAGAACGGCAAGCGCCGGCGCCAGAGCGATCCGGTCCTCCGCGGCCGCGTACGCGTGATCGTCGTCGCCCAGGATGTCGGCCAGTTCACCGCTGCCGTCGTGGTGCAGCGGTGTCGACATCGACACCGCGGTGTACGCGCGGGTGCCCTCAAGCCCTTCGAGGACGGACTCGTCGGTGATGTCCAGGTAACCGGCGATGTCGGCCACGGTCGGCGAACGTTGCAGCAGAAAGGTCAGGTCGGCGTTCGCCGCGGCGATGGCGAGCCGCAACTCCTGCAGCTTGCGCGGCACCCGGACCATCCACGCGCGGTCGCGGAAGTACCGTTTCAGCTCACCGAGGACGGTCGGTACGGCATAGCCGACAAAGCTCGATCCGTACGTGGGATCGAACCTGTCGACGGCCTTGATGAGGCCGATCGTCGCGGTCTGGATGAGGTCTTCGACAGGCACTCCGCGGCCGGAGTACCGGGAGGCGAGCCGCCGGGCCATGGGCAGCCATGCCTCGATCGTCCTGTCCCGCAGCAGCCGGCGTGACGGATCCCCGGCCGGCATGGCGACCAGCGCCGCCAGCAATGCACTCGGTTCGTCGCGAGTGCGGTCCCTGTGCGCAAGCATGATTTTCCCGGCATTCAGCTAGCTGGTTGCCGGGGTCCGGGGCAGGGGCTCACCACCGGAGCCGTGCCGTTGATTCTAGGCCCTCCGCAGGGTTCCGGCTCCGTCCCGGATCACCGTTCAGGCATTAATCAGCAGACCGGGAGAGTGATTCTCCCGGTCTGCTCGGCGATACGGGACGTTCGGCTCACGCCGCGAGTGGCGCCTTGGCAGCCGGAGCCGGTTCGGTGTCGGTGTCGACCGCGGGGAATCGGGAGGTCTCCGGGGCGAAGGCGAGCGCCACCAGCGTGAGCAGCAGCGCCGCCGCCACGTAGATGGACACGGCGAGCGTGCCACCGGTGGCGGCCACCAGCTTGATCGCGATGATCGGGGCGAGAGCCCCGCCGAAGATGCCGGCGATCTGATAACCCATCGAGGCGCCCGAGTAGCGCAGCCGGGTGGAGAACAGCTCCGCGACGAAGGCGGCCTGCGGGCCGTACATGGCGGCGTGGGTGGCCAGTGCGACCACCACGGTGAGCACGATGACCAGCGTGTTGCCGGTGTCCAGCAGCGGGAAGAAGGCGAACGCCCAGATCCCGGCCGCTATCGCCCCGGCCGCGTAGACCGGCCGCCGGCCGACCCGGTCGGAGAGTCCGCCGAAGAACGGGATCAGCGCCAGTTGCAACCCGGAGGCGACCAGCACGCCGGTCAGCGCCACGGTCCGTGGCAGTCCGACGGTCCCGGTCACATACGTCAGGACGTACAGAGAGAAGGTGTAGAAAGCGACGTCGGTGCCGATCCGGGCGGCCATCGCGATCAGCAGCCCGCGCGGGTGGAGCCGCAGCACCTCGATCAGCGGGAGCTTGGCCTTGCCGCCTTTCGCAGCGACCTGTGCAAACGCCGGCGACTCCGTGACCGCGACGCGGATCCAGAGGCCCACCACCACAAGCAGGCCAGACAGAAGGAACGGGATGCGCCATCCCCAGGCGAGAAAGGAGCTCTCCGACAGGGTCGCGGACAGCACCCAGAGCACGCCGGAGGCGAGAAGGTTTCCGGCCGGGACGCCGACCTGCGGCCAGGAGGCGGACAGGCCACGCCGCTCCGGGTTGCCGTGTTCGAGCGACATCACCACCGCGCCGCCCCACTCGCCGCCGAGGCCGAGACCTTGGAGGAACCGCAGGGTGACCAGCAGGACGGGTGCGGCGGCGCCGATGGTGGCGTGGGTCGGCAGCACACCGATGAGGAACGTGGCGCCGCCCATCAGCAGCAGCGTGACGACGAGGACGCCCTTGCGCCCGACCCGGTCGCCGAAGTGACCGAAGACGATGCCGCCGAGCGGCCGTGCGACGAAACCGACAGCGTAGGTGGTGAAGGCCAGCAGGGTGCCGGTCAGCGGGTCGAAGCTGGGAAAGAAGAGCTTGCCGAACACGAGCGCGGCAGCGGAGGCGTAGAGGAAGAAGTCGTACCACTCGAGGGATGTGCCGACGAGGCTCGCGACGATGACGCGGCGGCTGGCGGTGAGAGATGGCATGGGCCTGGCTCCTACGGGGTGCTGGTGGGCTGCGTGGTGCCGTATGCCACACTCTAGAAATCGTTGAACAATCCGGCAATACCTCAATATGAAGACTGTGTAACCACGTTGGAGCGGAGTGTCATGCGTGTTCGCCGGGCCGGGCCGTCGGCCGTCCTCCTCGAACTGGACGACGACGATGCCGTCTTCGCCGCTTATGACCTGCTCAGCGCGGCGCGGGCGGACGGCACGCTGACCGCGTCGGAGATCGTCCCGGCGGCACGCACCGTGCTGATCGACGGCGTCACCTCGCCGGATCGGATCACCACACTGCTGAAAACCCGCGGTCCTTCCACACCGTCGCCCGCCGCCGGCTCATCGCCGACAATCAAGATCCCGACCTGGTACGACGGAGAAGACCTCGACGACGTGGCAGCACTGTGGAACACCGATCGGGCCGGCGTGATCGCTGTGCACACCGGCACCGAGTTCCGGGTGGCGTTCTGCGGTTTCGCGCCCGGGTTCGCGTACCTGACCGGTTTGGATCAGCGGTTTCACGTGCCGCGCCGGCCGTCGCCGCGGACCCGGGTGCCGGTCGGCACTGTTGCGCTGGCCGGCCTGTACAGCGGGGTCTACCCGACTGCTTCGCCGGGCGGCTGGCAGTGCATTGGGCGTACCCAAGCAGTGCTCTTTGATCTTGAAGTTGATCCTCCCGCACTGCTCGCGCCTGGCGCGAGCGTCCGATTCGTCGAGGTGGGGTGAGCGTGGCGCTCGAAGTGGTGCGCGCGGGAGTGCGCACGACGGTGCAGGATCTGGGGCGGCCGGGGTTCGCGCATCTCGGCGTGCCGCGCTCCGGAGCGGCTGACGCGGGTGCGCTGCGGCTGGCGAATCGGCTGGCCGGGAACTCGATCGATGCCGCCGGTCTGGAGATTCTGCTCGGCGGTGTGCGGCTGCGGGCCACCCGCGCGGTCACGCTCGCGGTGACCGGCGCGCCGTGCCAGATCATGGTCGGTGACCGATTTTGCGACCCCGGTCTTCCGCTTGCCGTGCCGGCCGGTGCGCTCGTGACCATCGGGCCGGCGGTCGCGGGGCTGCGCGTTTATCTGGCCGTGGGTGGCGGGATCACCGTGCCGCAGGTGCTGGGCAGCCGGTCGACGGACACGCTTTCCGGACTCGGGCCCGATCCGGTGCGGGACGGCGACGTTCTTCCGATCGGGCCGGTGACCGCATTGCCGCCGGGGGTGGACATCGCGCCCTATCCGCCGCCTGCCGGATCGTTGCGGTTGCGGGTGTGGCTCGGCCCGCGGGATGACTGGTTCACGTCGTCAGCGCTGGCGACGCTGTTCGCGGCGGAGTACCGGGTGTCGGCGGAGACGGATCGGGTCGGTGCGCGGCTGACCGGGCCGGCGCTGACCCGCGCGGTCGAGGGTGAGCTGCCCAGTGAGGGGCTGGTGCTCGGCGCGATCCAGGTGCCCGCTGATGGTCAGCCGCTGATCTTCCTGGCCGATCATCCGACGACCGGTGGGTACCCGGTGGTCGGTGTGGTGGATCCGGGGGATGTGGATCTGCTCGGTCAGGCGCGGCCGGGGACGCCGGTTTCCTTCATCAATGCGCGCCGTTGACGGTGGCGTAGGCGCTCAGCAACTGCGCCTCCGCGTCGTCGAAGTAGCGTTGCAGCGCCTCCTCGGCGGCGGCCGCGTCGCCGGCGGCGAGGAGTTCGTACAGCTTGCGGTTCACCGCGACGTACGGCTCGTGCAGCAACCGCGGATCAGCCAGGACCAGGAACACCAGCCGCAGCTCGGCCAGCAGCGCCCGGACCGCCTCGCTCACCCGGCGGCTGCCGGCCAGGTCGGCGATCGCCTGGTGGAACCGCATGTTCGCGGTGCCGACCGCACTCCAGTCGCCGCGCACCGCCGCCTCGTCGGCCGCCTCGATCGCCGTTTTGATCGTTTCCACCGAGACGGCGGGCAGGTTGCGCAGCGCGCCACACTCCAGGATGCGCCGGATCGCGTACAGATCCCGGATGTCCTCGCTGGTCAGCAGGCGCACGAAGACACCACGGTTGAGCTGGTGCTCCAGCAGGCCCTCGTGGGAGAGCAGCCGGAACGCCTCGCGCAGCGTGTTGCGGGAGATGCCCAGCGCTTCGCGGAGGTTTTCCTCGCTCAGGCGGGTGCCGGGCAGGAAGACGCCCTCGGTGATCCGCTGCCGGAGCACGTCCGCCACCCGTTCCGCGGTGCTGCCCCGATCGAGCAGTGCCCGATCACCTGCCAGTCGCGTACCCCACTCGTCGGTCACCGGTAAATCGTAGAACAATCGCTCGGCCCGGTTGGTTGCGTGTGGGTGATCACGAAGTCACCTGAAGTATTGACGCTTGAAACGTTCGGTCATGAAGATACTCACTCCGCGAGATTTAGGGGGATCAGCGGGTGTCTTCCGGACGTCATGAACATGCCATCGCACCACCCGAACTTCCACGCCGTGAGCCGTACCGCACCTGGCCCGGCGCGCTCGCCGTTCTGGCGGTGATCCTGGTCTATCTCGGCATCGTGATCGTCATCGACGACCACACGCCGACCGATCTCGAACCCGTCGCGGCGGGCAAACCGCTCGCGGTCGGAGCCGTGCTGACCGTCGTCCCGGAGGACGGGTACGCCCTGGACGTCAGCGACTCCAGCCCCGACCCGGACAAGCCCAGCACCCAGCTGGTCGGGCCCACCGGTAACTTCCTCATCTCGGTGAACAGCTGGAACGGCACCCTCGCCCAGCTCGTCGAGCGGGAAAAGGACGAGTTCACCGCTTACGCCGACGCCCGGCCGCTCGGCGACGACGCCACCTTCACCGCACCGGGACTCAGCGGGACCAGCTTCTCGCTGCTGCTCGACAACGGCAAACAGGCCCGGGCGTGGATCTCGGTGGACGAGACCGCCAAGCGATCCATCGTGATCAGCGCGGCCTCGCCCAGCGAGGTCTTCCGCCAGGCGCTGCCGCACGCGCAGGCCATGGTCGACAGCGTACGAGTGGAGGCCCAGCGATGACCGCTGTTGGAGTCGCCCCGGTCATCCGGGGCCCGATCGGTGTCGACGGCTTCTGGCAGCCGCGCCGGTTCGCGTTCTGGATGCTGATCTTCCTGCTCGCGAACGGCGCGTTCTCCGTGATCTCGCTGTTCTACCAGGGTGCTCAGGTCGTCCCGATCGCCACGTTCCTCGGCGTGATCGTGTGGGCCGCCTATACGGCCGTACCGTTGCTGTTCTTCCACTGGCTGGACCTGTTCCAGCAGCATCCGCCGCTCGGGTTCGTGCTGGCCTTCGCCTGGGGCGGCCTCGGCGCCGTCTACCTGGCGATCCCGGCCAACACCGCGATCATGTCGATCATCAGCAAGACCTCCGGACCGGACAACGAGTGGACCGCCGCGATCGCCGGTCCGACCACCGAGGAACTGCTCAAATACCTCGGCGTGATCCTGCTCGTTCTGATCGCCCGCACCCAGTTCCGCACCATCCTGTCGGTGGTCGCGATCGGGGCCGTGGTCGGGCTCGGTTTCCAGGTGGTCGAGGATCTCGACTACACGGTCAACACCGCGATCAGCATGGGCAGCCCCAACGAGGTCCTGCCGGTCGGCCTGATGCTGCTGTTCCGCGGCATCGTCTCCGGGCTGTGGAGCCACGCCCTGTTCACGTCGATCTCGGCGTTCGGCCTCGGCTGGTTCCTCACTCGCAAACACAAGCCGCTCGCCCAGCGCCTGCTGGTCGCCGCCGGCGCCTACGCACTGGCCTGGCTCGGCCACTTCTTCTGGAACAGCCCGCTGCTGCGCACCGGCAACATCTTCATCGACGCGCTCACCCACGGCGTCCCGATCCTGCTGGCCGGGTTCCTGATCTGGCGGCTGGCCGGCCGTGAGGAGGCCGACTACCTCACCGGCCTCGCCGACACCTACGTCAACGAGGAACTGATCACCGTCGACGAGCGACGGGCGTTGCGGTCGCTGCGCTACCGCCGGCATCTGCACAAGGAAGCCAAGCAGGGGTACGGGAAAAAGGCCGCCCGCCTGTACCGGACGCTGCAGCGCCGGCAGTTGCACCTGGTGCTGCAGTACGGCGAGCACGGCGCCGGTGGACGCGCCGGCCAGGCCGCCGTCGAGGTCCAGCTCGCCCGCGCCGACTTCGCGGCCCAGTCCGGCGTCTCGGAAATCGTAGACAGGTGAACCACATGCGCAACCGCGCGACATTTGCCGCAGTCCTGGTCCTCGGCACGGTGATCGTGGTCGCGGCCCGCAACAACGACGAGGTCCCGGTTCCCCCGGTGCCGGTGGCCGCAGCCGTCTCCTTCCAGCCGGCGGTCGCCGGTTACGAAACCGTGGCATCGGCGAAGAAGCGCACGATCGCGCTCACCTTCGACGACGGGCCGTCGAAGTACACGCCGCAGATTCTCGACATCCTGAAGCGGCAGAAGGTCAAGGCGACCTTCTGCATGCTCGGCAACAACGTCGGCCAGTACCGCAAGACCGCCAAACGGGTCGTCCGCGAAGGCCACCGGCTCTGCAACCACAGCCGCAACCACCCCGACTTCACCACGCTCACCAGGTCACAGGCGCGGTCGCAGGTCCGGTTCACCCAGCGCAAGATTCGCGAGGTGACCGGCCGCGCCCCGCGCACGTTCCGTTTCCCGTACGGCGCCAGCAACCGGACCACCCGCGCGGTGGTCCGTGACGAAGGGCTGCGGATCCTCGGCTGGACCGTCGACACCCGGGACTGGCAGCGCCCCGGCGCCGCCGTCATCACCCGCCGCGCGGTCCGCGGCGCCCGGCCTGGCGGCGTCGTGCTCATGCACGACGGCGGTGGCGACCGGCGCCAGACCGTCGCCTCCCTGGAGAACACCATCCGGAAGCTCAAAGCCGCCGGCTACACCTTCGTCCTCGCCTGAGAGCTGAAAGGGTTCTACTCATGGTCCATACATATGGCGGACGGCACGCCGAAGGCTGGGTGCCTGTCGAACAACGATGGCTGGGGCTGGACAAACGCACCCTGACACCGGCCATCGTGGTGGCGGTAATCGCGATCCTGCTGACATTCGTGGTGCCGCTGATCGACGACGCGCTGCCGCAGGACGACGCGATCCAGGCCGGGCAGCGCCTCGATCTGGGTGGCGGGATCGCGGTCACGCCGCCGACCGGCTGGGAGCTGGAGAGCGGCATCCGGGTCGGCGAGACGACGACGGTGCCGGTCACGCCGGGTACGGCCGACGCGTCATTCTCCGGTGACGGTGTGTCGATCAGCATCCACGTGGCCTCGTTCACCGGTGACACCACGGCTCTGCTCGACCAGGTCGAGACGGTCGACAACACGGTCAGCGGCCGGCGCGCCACGGTTGCGGCCCAGGGCGGCATCGCCGGGCTCGCCGAGAACTACACGGGCGTCGGGACCGCGGGTCTCGTGGCCGCCTACACGTTCCCGCAGACCGGCACGGGCATGACGATCACCGTCACGGCACCCGCCGGGCAGCTCGCCGCCCACCAGAAGCAGATCGACGCGGTACTGCACAGCGTCAGCCGACAGGAGCAGCCGTGACCACCATCGAACGCACCGGCGCCGAACAGGCCCGGTCGGCGGCCATCGAAGCATCCGGCTGGGGGCAGCCGTTCCGGCTGATCCAGCTGCGCAACGCCGGTTTCTGGGTGTTCGTCGTCGGCATGCTCCTCGGTGTCGTGCACCTGCTCGCCTTCTACGAGCCGGGCCTGAGCTCGTACGCCGTCGGGCTCGGCGTCGGCGCCCTCGCGTTCCTGCCGTACACGATCGCGTGGCTGTTGCTGCTCAGCTACCACAACCGGTACACGTCGCTGCCGCCCAAGCTGCTGCTCGTCGCGTTCCTCTGGGGTGCGATCCCGGCGACCTACTGGATCGCCCTGCAGGTCAACACCGCGGTGCTGTCGATCTACGGCAAACTGTTCGGCCACGCCTGGACCCGGGACTGGGCGCCCGGCTTCACCGCACCGATCACCGAAGAACTCGCCAAGGCCACCGCGCTGATTCTGCTGATCGGCCTGGCCCCGAAGCTGGTCCGCAGCCCGTACGACGGCTTGATGATCGGCGCGTTCGCCGGCCTCGGCCTGCAGGTCTCCGAAGACCTGCTGTACGTGTTCAACGCCGCGAGCAACGGCTTCGGCGCCGGCCAGGTCGGCGCGGCCCTGCAGATCGTCGCCAGCCGGGCCGGGGCCGGGCTGGTCCAGCACGTGCTGTTCAGTGCGATCTTCTGCGCGGGCCTGATGTGGCTGATCGGCCGCGGCGAGGGCAAGCATCGGGTGCGCGGACTGCTGCTGATCCTCGGCGCGATGGCCCTGCACAACGGCTGGGACAACACCGCCGCCTATGGGGAACGTCTGGCCGGCACCGCCGGATTCTTCCTTGTGATGGTCATCCTGTTCGTCGCCGGGCTGGTCCTGCTGACCATCACATTCCGGCTGGCCGCACCCCAGGAGCAGGCGTGGCTTCGCGCCATCCTCGCCCCCGAGGCCGAACGCGGCCTGCTCACCGAGGCCGAGGTCGACGCCGCAGCCGCCGGATACCGCAAGCGCCGCGCGTACCGCAAGGCGATCCACGGGCACCGCGAACGTAAGACCGCGAAACATGTCCTGGAAGCCGCCAACGATCTGGCCCAGGAACTCGCCCGCTCCGTCGGCCGCGACACCGAAGCCGTCGAGCACGCCCGCGCCGAGATCGAACGCCTGCGCAACGGGTAGGGCGCTCGAGTAATCCCATCGAGCGATCCGGTCGCCTCCCCTACCCGGGAGGCGGCCGGTCCTGTGCTATGTTTTCCCCGTTGCAGTTTTGATTTCCGTAGACGTTTTTGGCGCCTGATCGGGTTATCTGAAACCTGTCCAGGCGCTTTTCGTTTTTTCGTGTCGGTTCGACGCGGGTGATCAACGCGGCGGCGTGCGGGTCCGCACAGTGCGGACTCGAACAGCCTGCGAAGGAGCAGACAATGGCTACTGGAATCGTGAAGTGGTTCAACGCTGACAAGGGTTTCGGCTTCATCACCCCGGACGGCGGCGGCGCTGACGTCTTCGCCCACTTCTCCGCGATCGCGTCGAGCGGCTACCGCAGCCTCGACGAGAACCAGAAGGTGGAGTTCGAGATCACCCAGGGCCAGAAGGGCCCGCAGGCGGAGAACATTCGCCCGCTCTGATTTTCTGAACTTTCGAACGGCGGTTCTGCTGGTTTCCAGCAGGGCCGCCGTTCGGCGTTTCCACCCCACCGTCATATCGCAGGGCAGATGGACAGGGCGCTATGAGGGTGATCATCCGTAGGACACGATCCGGTACCAAACCTACAAAGTGATCTCCGTGAATGGATATTGTCACGTCAGTGGTGACCAGCGGTCATCGCGCGTGTCCGTACCCATAGGACGGGGTGAACACCATGCGTGCACCAGGGATCATCGCCGCCGGAATCATTGCGGCATTGGCGATCGGCGCGGCCGGCTGTGCGGAGAGCGACCGCGGCGAGGACGACGAGGCCGCCACAAGCGGCACCTTCATCTTCGCGGGCGCCGGCGACCCGAAGAACTTCGACCCGATCTTCAACGATGACGGGGAGTCATTCCGGCCGATCCGGCAGATCTACGACACCCTCGTCACCCACAAGCCCGGCACCGCCGACCTTGAGGGTGGCCTGGCCGAGAGCTGGACCAACGACCCGACCGGCAAGATCTGGACGTTCACCCTGCGTCAGGGTGTGAAGTTCCACGACGGCACCGCGCTGGACGCCGCGGCGGTCTGCGCGAACTTCGATCGCTGGTACAACATGAAGGGCGAGGCCGCCCAGTCCCAGATGATCTATTACACCGACATCTTCGGTGGGTTCGCCGGCAGTCCGGACGCTCTTTACGACAACTGCAAAGCGCAGGACGCCTCCACCGCGGTGCTGACGCTGAAGAAGTACAAGGGCGCTTTCCCTGGTGCTTTCGCGCTCACCGCTTTCTCGATCGCGAGCCCGGCCGCGATGAAGCAATACGACGCCGACACCGTGACGCAGAACGGCGACTCGTTCTCGTACAGCACGTTCGCGAACGAGCATCCGACCGGCACCGGCGCATTCACCTATGGTGGCTGGGACAAGGCGACCGGCGAGATCACGCTGAACAAGAACCCCGATTACTGGGGCGACAAGGCCAAGGTCGACAAGATGATCATCAAGATCATCAAGGATGAGAACACCCGGAAACAGGAGTTGCGCGCCGGCACGGTCCAGGCCATCGACTTCCCGGCCCCGGCCGACCGCAAGGCCCTGGCCGACGAGGGTTACGAGGTCCTCGAACGCCCCGCCTTCAACATCCTGTACCTGGGCATCAACCAGAAGAACAACCCCAAACTCAAAGACCTCCGGGTACGCCAGGCGATCGCGTACGCGCTCAACCGTGAGCAGCTGGTGCAGACCAAGGGCCCGGGCGGCTCGGTGGTGGCCGACCAGTTCCTGCCGAGCTCGGTGCTGGGTTACGCGCCGGACGTGCAGAAGTACGAGTACAGCGTGGACAAGGCCAAGCAGTTGCTGTCCGAGGCCGGCGCGACCGGGCTGACGCTCAACTTCTACTACCCGACCGAGGTGTCCCGGCCGTACATGCCGAACCCGCAGGAGATCTTCACCGTGCTGGCGAACGACCTGCAGGCCGCCGGCATCAAGGTCAACGGTGTCCCGCGGCCGTGGAACGGCGGTTTCAAGGACGACGTGCAGCAGTTCGGCAAGCAGGACCTGCACATTCTCGGCTGGACCGGCGACTACAACGACCCGGGTAACTTCGTCGGCACGTTCTTCGGCCGGCCCAAGGTCGAGTTCGGCGACGACGCGCTGACCGAGATGTTCACCGCCATCACCAAGGCCGACGCGACCGTCGACCAGGCGGCAAAGAAAACCGCGTTCGAGCAGGTCAACCGTGACCTCGCGGCCAAGTGGCTGCCGGCCGTGCCGATCTGGCACGCCCCGCCGGCCATCGTCACCACGAAGAACGTCGAGGGCCTGGTGCCGAGTCCGCTCACCGCCGAGGAGTTCAACACCGTCTCGATCACCAAGTAGGCGTACGTGCTGAGAGTCGTCTCGCGTCGGCTGGTCCAACTGGTAATCACTCTGATCGCCTTGATGACCCTGGTCTTCTTCTGGCTTCGGAGTCTGCCCGGTGGGCCGGTCGACGCTCTCCTCGGCGAGCGCGCGACCCCGCAGACCCGGGAGACGCTGACCCGGGCCCTCGGATACGACCAGCCGATCTGGGTGCAGTACAGCCGCTTCCTCAAGAACGTGGTGACCGGGAACTTCGGCAACTCGATCCGTACCGGCGAGCCGGTCGCGGACGTGATCAGCCGATCGTTCCCGGCGACCATCGAGCTGGCCGTCGCCGCGATGATCATCGCGGTCGGGCTGGGAATCCCGCTCGGATACCTCGCGGCCCGGCATCGCGGCCGGCTGCTCGACAACGTGACCATCATCGTCACCCTGATCGGGATCTCGATCCCCATCTTCTTCCTGGGTTACCTGCTCAAGGACTGGCTGACCCAGGACATCCACTTCTTCCCGCCGTCGGGGCGGATCAGTACGGGCACGGACAACACCGACGTGACCGGGTTCTTCGTACTCGATGGGCTTCTGACCCGGGAGCTGGACGCCTCCGCCGACGCGCTCTGGCATCTGGTTCTGCCGGCGATCACGCTCGCCACCATCCCGTTGGCGATCATCGTCCGGATCACCCGGGCCAGCGTGCTGGACGTTCTCGACGAGGACTACATCCGTACGGCGGACGCCAAAGGCCTGCGCAACACCACCATCCGCAAGCGGCATGTGCTGCGCAACGCGCTGCTGCCGGTGGTCACCACTGTCGGCTTGCAGACCGGTGCGCTGCTGGCCGGGGCGGTGCTGACCGAGAAGGTCTACAACTGGGGTGGTCTCGGCACGCTGATCACCGACTCGATCAGCGGTGGCCGTGATTACCCGGTGCTGCAGGCGCTGATCCTGCTCGCCGCCGCTGTCTTCATCGTGGTCAACCTGCTGGTCGACCTTTCGTACGCGTTCATCGACCCCAGGGTGCGTGTCCAGTGACCCGGCCCGGTGGCATCACCACGCTCGCCGACCACAAGCGCCGCCGGATCGACGAGCTGACCGCGCGGACGTCCGAGGGCGGCGGGGTCAGCCTGATCCGCGACGCCGGCCGCCGGCTGCTGCGCGACCCCGCCGCGATCGTCGGCGCGGTGATCATCCTGCTCTTCCTGATCATCGCGATCTTCGCGCCGCTGGTGGCACCGCACGACCCGGTGCAGCGGTTCCCGGAGCTGACCAAGGATCTGACCGTCGACTCGGTACCGGGCGCCAGTGCCGGGCACCCGCTCGGCAGCGACCCGCTGGGCCGTGACTTCGCCTCCCGGATGATCTACGGCGCCCGGCAGACGCTGTTCGTCGGCGTCCTGGCCACGCTCATCGGCCTGCTGTTCGGGGTGCTGCTCGGCGCGATCGCCGGTGCTGTCGGCGGCTGGGTGGACGTGCTGATCATGCGGATCACCGACGTGATGCTGGCCCTGCCCAGCCTGCTGCTCGCGATCACGCTGGTCGCCCTGGCCAGCGAATCCACCCAGTGGACGGTGATCATCGCGGTCGCGGTGGTGAACGTGCCCATCTTCGCCCGGCTGCTGCGCGGATCGATGCTGGCGCAACGGGAGAGTGATCACGTGCTCGCCGCCCGGGCGCTGGGTGTGAGGCGGCGGCACATCGTGACCCGGCACATGCTGCCGAACTCGCTCACCGCGGTCATCGTGCAGGCCACCCTGACCTTCGCGGTGGCGATCCTGGACGCGGCCGCGCTGTCGTTCCTCGGCCTCGGTGACCCGGACATCAACCGGGCCGAGTGGGGCCTGATGCTCGGCGTGGACGGTGTTCGATATTTCGAGGTCCGGCCGGAGCTGGCGTACTTCCCGGCCCTCGCGATCATTCTGGTGGCCCTCGGCTTCACGCTGCTCGGCGAGAGCATGCGCGAGGCGCTCGACCCGAAGAACCGGCGGTGATCTGGCATGGCTCTTCTCGACGTTCGTGATCTGTCGGTCGTCTTCCAGCGCAAGGGCGCCACGCCCTTCACCGCTGTCGACGGCGTCAGCTTCACCGTGGAACCCGGCCAGACGGTCGGGCTGGTCGGCGAGTCCGGCTGCGGCAAGTCGGTGACCAGCCTGGCGATCATGGGGCTGCTGCCGCGGCGGGGCAACACGGTCACCGGCGAGGTCCGGTTCGACGACACCGACCTGCTCACGCTGCGCCCGCAGGAGCTGCGGGACCGGCGCGGCCAGGACATCGGCATGATCTTTCAGGATCCGCTGTCGTCGCTGAACCCGGTGATCCCGCTCGGCCTGCAGGTCGCCGAGGTGCTGGAACGCCACCAGGGCAGGTCCCGGCAGACAGCACTGCGGGAAGCCGGGGTGCTGCTCGACGCGGTCGGCATCCCGGACCCGGCGCGGCGGCTCAAGGAGTTCCCGCATCAGCTCTCCGGCGGCATGCGGCAGCGGGCGCTGATCGCGATCGCGCTGGCCTGCAAGCCGCGTCTGCTGATCGCCGACGAACCGACGACGGCCCTGGACGTGACCATCCAGGCGCAGATCCTGACGCTGCTCAAGGACCTGGTCGACCAGTCCGGCACCGCCCTCGTGATGATCACCCACGACCTCGGGGTGGTGGCCGGGCTCTGCGACACGGTCAACGTGCTCTACGCCGGGAAGGTGGTCGAGCGGGCCGGGCGGCATGACCTGTTCGCGGACCCGCGGCATCCGTACACCCATGGGCTGCTGCAGTCGGTGCCCCGGCTGGACGCCGACCGCGGCGGGCGGCTGCACCAGATCCGCGGCTCGGTCAGCGACAACATCCCCTGGTCGGAGGGCTGCGCCTTCGCGCCGCGCTGCGACCGGGTGGTCGACGACTGCATCGGCGAGACGGTGCCGCTGGAACCCGCTGCCCGTGGCGGAGCGCTGCGGTGCACCAATCCCGTACCGCAGGAGGTCCCGGCATGAGCGACGCCCTTGTCGAGATCGACGACCTCAAAGTCCACTTCCCGATCAAGAGCGGACTGCTCTTCGACCGTACGGTCGGTCATGTCTACGCCGTCGACGGCGTCTCGCTGAAGGTCCGGCGCGGCGAGACGTACGGCCTGGTCGGCGAGTCCGGCTGCGGCAAGTCGACGCTGGGCCGCGGCCTGCTGCGACTGGTCGAGCCCACCAGCGGAACCATCACCTTCGACGGCACCGACGTGCGCTCGCTCAAGGGTGAGGAGATGCGGCTGTTCCGCCGGCGCATCCAGATGGTCTTCCAGGATCCTCTCGCCAGCCTGGATCCCCGGCAGTCGGTGGAGTCGTTGCTGGTCGAGGGCCTCAAGGCGCACGGCCTGCACAAGGACAAGGCCGCGATGCGTACGCGTCTGCGGTCCACCCTGGATTCGGTCGGCCTGCCGGCGTCGGCGCTGAACAGGTACCCGCACGAGTTCTCCGGCGGGCAGCGGCAGCGCATCGGCATCGCCCGGGCCCTGGTGCTCGGACCCGAGCTGATCGTGGCCGACGAGCCGGTGTCCGCGCTGGACGTGTCGATCCAGGCCCAGGTGGTCAACCTGCTCGGCGACCTGCAGGACTCACTCGGGCTGACCTACCTGGTGATCGCCCACGACCTCGCCGTCGTCCGGCACATCTCGGACACGATCGGCGTGATGTACCTGGGTTCACTGGTCGAGGAGGCGGACGGCGATCAGTTGTACGAACGTCCGCTTCACCCGTACACAAGGGCCTTGCTCTCGGCCGTGCCCATCCCGGACCCGCAGGTGGAAGACCGGCGTGAGCGCATTCTGCTGGTCGGTGACCTGCCGTCGCCGGCGGCTCCGCCGAGCGGATGCCGGTTCCGCACGCGGTGCCCGTGGTCGCAGAGCCGGTGTGTCGAGGAGCGCCCGGAGCTGCGGGTTTTCGATGATTCCGGGCAGCGGGTGGCCTGCCACTTCGCCGAGGAGATCCTCGACGGGTCGCTGCGGATGCACGAGGTGCGGGCCGAGATCGTCCGCCCGGGGCAGGACACGCCACCCGAGATCGGCGCGGGGCTGATCCCGACCTAGCGCCAACAAGCGGAACTCACATCAAGTATGTGAACTCAATTCAGTCATGCATTGCGGTGTCGTAGAGAGGTCGGTAGGTTGGGTTCACGTTAGTGAACTGAAGTCCGCATCATGGACGACTGATAGAGGGGGAGGGCGCCATGCCCAACATCACCGTCGAGTTGCTCGCGGGCCGGTCCCTGGAGCAGCGCAAGGCGTTCGCCCGGGCCGTGGCCGACCACGCCGTCGAGATCCTCGGCGCGCGCCGGCAGGACGTCCGCATGGTGTTCACCGAGATCACCGGGGACGACGTGGCCAACGGTGGTGTGCTGGCCAGCGAGGACGCTTCACGTGCCGGCGTGCTCGCGGCGCTCGACCAGAACTGAGGCGGCTGCCGGCCCACCGGCTCGACAGCGGTGGGTCAGCGCAGCAGCCGGTTGTCGCTCATCGCCGACAGGCGGGCTTTCACGCTCAGCAGGGTCTCGATGATGATGTCCTCCCGGCCCTGGCTGAGCCGGCTGATCGGGACCGCGACGCTGATCGCGTCCACCGATCGGCGGGAGAACGGCAGTGCGACGCCGAAGCAGCGAACGCCCAGGCAGGACTCTTCGCTCTCCTCCGCGTACCCGACCTGGACGGCCTTCTCGATGATCGCCAGTACGGCGTCCCGGTCGGTGGTCGTCTGGGGGGTGACGGCGTTGATGTGGTGCGGGACGAGCGCGCCGCGGGCCTCCTCGGGCAGTTCGGCGAGCATCGCCCGGCCGAGCGCCGTGGAGTACGCCGGAAGGCGCCGGCCGACAGCTGAATACATCCGCAACGGGTGCTTGGACTCGCGCTTCGCGGTGTAGATGATCTCCGCACCCTCCAGCCGGCCCAGGTGCACCGTCTCCTCGGTGGCCGCCGCGATCTCGTCCATCACCGCGCCGGCGCGGGACAGCACCGGGTCGCCGTCGAGATAGGCGGAACTGACCGTCAGGGTGTGCACGCCGAGCCGGTAGACGCTGCCGGTCTGGTCGGTGTCCAGCCACCCGCGGGCGCACATCGTGCGCAGCAGCGCGTGCAGGCTGCTTTTCGGGATGCCGAGGCGGGTGGCCAGCTGAAGCTGGGTGCCGGGACCGTTCGCCGCGATGTCGTCCAGGACGTCGAGGACACGTGCCGCAGATTTGACCTGCGAGGTGGCCGAGCTGCCGCCGGCCGTCTTCTCCGTGTCCACCGGACCTCCTGAGCTGTCGAAGCGCTTTCCTTCACGGTGGCATCACCCTACACCAGTTCACATATAAAGACAGGGTTCTGCCCCTTGACCTGTGATCGGGGCCATAGGTATCGTCGCCACCAGTTCACGTAGCTGAACGCGGTTCACAAACGAGGAGAGATCGTTGATTGAGGTTAGGTACTCCGCATCGCCCTCCGACGTTGAGACGGCGACCAATGCGGACCTGCGAAAGAACTTCCTCGTGGAGGACCTGTTCCGCGCCGGCGAGGTGAACGGGGTCTACACCCACGACGACCGGCTCGTCGTCGGCGGAGCTGTTCCCGGTGACGGCCGGCTCGAGCTGCCGGCCTGGGACGTGCTCGGCGCGGCGACCCACCTGGCCCGCCGTGAGCTGGGCATCGTCAACATCGGCCAGTCCGGCCACGTGCTCGTGAACAACGAGAAGTTCGAGCTGCGCCACCTCGACGGCCTGTTCGTCGGCCGGGGGAGCGAGGTCGTCTTCGAGGGTCCGGACGCCGCGTTCTACTTCGTCTCCGCTCCGGCGCACGCGGCGTACCCGACCACGCTGCTGAGCCACACGGCGATCGAGCCGGTCAAGCTCGGTTCGCCTGCGGGCGCCAACGAGCGCCACCTCTATCGGTACGCCTGGGGCCAGGAACTGCAGACGGCGGTTCTCCAGTTCGGGGTGACCGTGATCGCCGACGGCTCGGTGTGGAACACCTGCCCGCCGCACCTGCACGACCGCCGCACCGAGGTCTACATGTACGTCGACCTCGACGAGAAGGACCGGCTCTTCCACTTCATGGGCCGTCCCGGCGCCGCCCGGCACCTGGTGCTGCGCAACCGCGAGGCCGTCATCTCGCCGCCGTGGTCGATCCACT
This sequence comes from Actinoplanes lutulentus, assembly GCF_003259845.1. Classification (GTDB taxonomy): domain Bacteria; phylum Actinomycetota; class Actinomycetes; order Mycobacteriales; family Micromonosporaceae; genus Actinoplanes; species Actinoplanes lutulentus. Next base: position 157,583 of record NZ_QLMJ01000001.1, on the reverse strand, counting down.
CCGGCGTCGGCACCGGCTCGTACGCCTTCATCTGGGCGATGGGCGGCGAGAACAACGACTACACCGACCTGACCCCGGTCGCGCTGGAGGACCTGTGACCCTCTCGCCGTTCGACCTGCACGGTCGCCGCGCGGTGGTGACCGGCGCCGGTCGCGGGCTGGGACAGGCCATCGCTGCCGGGCTCGCCCGGGCCGGAGCCGACCTGGTCCTGCTGGGCCGGCCGGGAAACCAGTCCGCCACCCGGGACCTGGTTGCCGGCCTCGGCCGGAAGGTGGAGGTCGTCGACCTCGACGTCAGCGATCCCGACGCGGTCGAGCGGATCGCCGCCGAGGTGAGCAGCGACCGCCCGGTGGACATCCTGGTCAACAACGCCGGCGTGATCGAGCGCGAGGACTCGGTGGACGTGAGCCGGCAGTCCTGGAACCGCGTGGTCGACATCAACCTGAACGGCCTGTTCTTCCTGAGCCAGCAGTTCGGGCGCGCGATGACCGAGCGTGGCTCCGGCAAGATCATCAACGTCGCCAGCCTGCTCTCCTTCCAGGGCGGCCTGCGCGTCGCGGCGTACGCCGCCAGCAAGCACGGCGTCGCCGGTGTCACCAAGGCCCTGGCCAACGAGTGGGGCCCGCTCGGTGTCCAGGTCAACGCCATCGCACCCGGTTACATCGCCACCGACAACACCACCGCGCTGCGCCAGGACCCCGACCGGTCGCGTTCCATCCTCGAACGCATCCCGGCCGGTCGCTGGGGCAACGCCGCCGACATCGCCGGAGCAGCCGTCTTCCTGAGCTCCGCCGCCGCCGATTACGTCAACGGCCACGTCCTGGTCGTCGACGGCGGCTGGATGGCCCGCTGAAAGTCCTTCCGTTCCCATAAGAGATCGAGGATCGACATGAAGAGTTCCGCGACGATAATCAGCCTGTCCCTGATGGCCGCCGTCCTGGCCGGCTGCACCGAGGAGGCCGGTGGCGACAACGCCGCTGCCGAGTCGGGCAGCTGCGAGTCAGCCGACGTCCGGCTGGTGGGCCAGGTTCGTAACGAGTCCAACCCGTACGAAGCCTCCTGGCTGGCCGGCGGTGACGCCTTCGCCCAGTCGGTCGGTCTCAAGCAGGAGCGCCTCACCTACGACGGTGACTCCACCAAGCAGCAGGAACAGATCAGCCAGATCCTCGCCGGCGACACCAAGTGCCTGGTCATGAACGTGCTGCCGAACGGCGACTCGGACACCGCGCCGATCGTCAAGGGCGCCGACAGCGCCGGCGCGTACCTCGTCACCCAGTGGAACAAGCCGGCCGACCTGAAACCGGCCGACCACAAGACCTGGCTCAGCCACATCACCTACAACGGCGTCGAGTCGGGTCAGCAGATCGGTGACGCGCTCGCCACCGCGATCGGCGGCTCCGGCGGCATCATCGCGCTGCAGGGTGTGCTCGACACCGCTGCCGCCAAGGACCGGTTCGCCGGCCTCGAGGCGTCGCTCGCCAAGAACACCGGCGTCAAGCTGCTCGACCAGCAGGCCGCCAACTTCTCCCGCGCCGAGGCACTCACCGTCACCAAGACGCTGCTCACCAAGCACGGTGACAACGTCAAGGGCATCTGGGCCGCCAACGACGACATGGCGCTCGGCGCCCTGGAAGCGCTCCAGCAGGCAGGCAAGGCCGGCAAGGTCGCTGTCGTCGGTATCGACGCCGTCCCGGACGCGGTCGGTGCCGTGCAGAAGGGCGACATGACCGCCACCGTCTCCAGCGACGGCACCTGGCAGGGCGGCATCGGCCTGGCGATCGGGTACTGCGTCGCCACCGGCAAGTTGAAGGCCGCCGACATCGCCGCCGACAACCGGGCGTTCTTCGCCAAGCAGTTCCTCGTCACGAAGGACAACGCCGCCGGCTTCGCGACGCCGAAGACGAACCCCGCGGACTTCGAGTGCGCCAACGTCTTCAACCGTGTGGCCGGGCCACTGACGTGACGCTGACTTCCGCGGTCGCCACCGCGCCTCGCCGCCAGTCCCGGCGAGGCGCGTCGTTCCGAGACGCCGGCCCACCGGTCGCGCTGGTCGTCATCTTCGGAATCTTCGCGGCCCTGAGCCCGCAGTTCCGCAGCGTGGACAACGTCCAGAACATCGTGGACGCGGCCGCGGTGCTCGCCGTCGTCACCTCCGGCATCACGTTCGTGCTGATGATGGGGTCGATCGACCTCTCCGCGGCCGGCGTGATGGGCGCCTCCGCCCTGACCGTGTCGCTGCTGGTGGCCAACAACCGTAACGACAACGATTACGGGCTGCTCGGCATCGGCGCCGCCGTGCTGCTGGGCTGCGCGTTCGGCTGCCTGAGCGGGCTGGCCCTGGTGCTGCTGAAGGTGCCGTCGTTCATGGCCACGCTGGGGGTGTCGGCCATCGGGCTCGGCGTCGCGACGCTGATGTTCGCCGGCGTCCAGCCCAACATCACCGACACCATGCTGGAGAGCTGGGCGATCGAGCGCTTCCTCGGCTTCTCCTACCTGGCCTGGATCGCCGCCGCGTGCATCCTGGTGGGCTGGCTGATCCAGCGGTACACCCGGCTCGGCCGGTACGCCTTCGCGATCGGCGGCGCCGAGGAGGTGCTCACGCTCTCCGGGGTGCGGGTGAAGCCGTACAAGGTCGCGGTCTTCACCCTGGCCGGCGCCTTCTACGGGTTGGGTGGGGTCATGGTGACCAGCCAGCTCGGCGCCGGCCTGGTCCAGGCCGGCGACGGATACGACTTCTCGGCCATCACCGCCGCCGTGGTCGGCGGCACCCTGCTCACCGGCGGCCGCGGCGGAATCCTGCACTCCGCCGTCGGAGTCCTGCTCGTCATGGTGCTCACGAACGGTCTCGTGCAGGTCGGAGTCAGTCCCTACTGGCAGGGCGGTGTCGAGGGCCTGATCGTCGTGGCCGCGGTCGCCGCCGCCGTCATCCCGCAGCGTCGGAGAAACCAGGTGGTCAAGTGAGCGTGCCGGCATTGGAGGTCCGTGGCCTCGTCAAGCACTACCCGGGGGTGAAGGCGCTCGACGGCGTCGACCTGGTGGTCCGGCCCAACGAGGTTCTCGGCCTGGCGGGCGAGAACGGCGCCGGTAAGTCCACGCTGCTCAAAGCGTTGGTCGGCCTGGTCGCCCCGGATGCCGGCGAGATTTTCGTACGCGGCGAGCCGGTCAGACTGCGCAGCGTCGTCGAGGCGGCGAACCACGGCATCGGGATGGTCTTCCAGGAGCAGTCGCTGGTGCCCAACCTGACCGCCGCGGAGAACATCGTCCTCGGCAGCGAAGGGTCCGCGGTCCGCCGGGGCGTCTACCGCTGGGACACGATGCGCCGGCTGGCACAGGAGCAGCTCGACAAGATCGGCTCGGACATCGACCCGCTGGCGCGTACCGACTCGCTCTCCTTCGCCGAACGGCAGATGGTCGAGATCGCGAAGGTGCTGCGCATCGAGGAGCGCAGCCAGCACCCGCCGGTGATCATCCTGGACGAGCCGACCTCGGTGCTGGAGTCGAAGGAGATCGAGACCCTCTTCGCCCAGATCCGCCGGCTGCGCGAGTTCGCCTCGGTCGTCTTCGTCTCGCACCGGCTCGACGAGGTGCTCGACGTGTGCGACCGGGTGACGGTGCTGCGCGGCGGGCAGTCGGTCGGCGAGGTCGCCACGGCCGGCGCGGTGCCGGGGGAGCTGCACAAGTTGATGATCGGATCGACCGGGTCCGACGACCACTATCACTCCGGCGCGGCATCGCTGGTGGCCGCGGAACAGCCTCGGTTGAGCGTACGAAAGCTGTCTGGAAGGTCTTTTCAAGAAGTTGACCTTGATGTCGCGGCGGGCGAGATCGTGGGGATCGTCGGTGTGCACGGATCCGGTCGTGAGGACGTCTGCCGGGCGCTGTTCGGTGCCGAGCCGACGACGGCCGGGGAGATCCGGATGGACGGCAAGAAGATCGACCTCCCGCACACCCGGGCCGCCTGCGCAGCCGGCATCGGATATGTGCCGGCCGAACGCAAGATCGAGGGCATGGTCGGCGCGATGTCGGTGGCCGACAACATGACCCTGACCAAGCAGAAGGCCCGCTGCACGGGACCGTTCGTGGCGCCGAAGAAGCAGGCCACGCTGGTGGATCGATGGATCGAAAGGCTTTCCATCCGTACGCCCGGACGCGACACCGCGATCGGCCGGCTGTCCGGTGGCAATCAGCAGAAGGTGGTCCTCGCGCGCTGGCTCGTCGGCGGTGACATCAAGCTGCTGCTGCTCGACCACCCGACGCGTGGCCTGGACATCGGTGCCCGCTCGGAGGTGTACCGCCTGATGCGTGAACTCGCCGGCAGCGGCGTCGCCACCGTGCTGCTGGCCGACAGCCTCGAGGAGGCCATCGGCATGGCCGATCGCATCCTGGTGATGAGCGACGGACGGGTCGTGGCCGAGGTCGCCTGCCCGAACGGCGGCAAGCCGAGCCCGCTGGATCTCGTGAAAGAGATGGTATGACCACTCACGTCGCTGCCTTCAGACTGCCGGTGCGTATCACCGGGTTCATGCCGCTCATCGCCCTGGTCACGCTGGTGGCCGCACTCACTGTCGCCGACGCGGATTTCCTGACCCAGCGCAGCCTGACCGCGGCGCTGCGGACCGCCGCGCCGCTCATCGTGCTCGCCGCGGGGGCGACGCTCGTCGTCCTCTGTGGCGGCATCGACCTGTCCATCGCGGCGCTGGCCTCGCTGTCGACCGTCCTGCTGGCCCTGTGGCTGCCGGACCTCGGCGCGCTGGCCACACCGGCGGTCATCGCGGTCGCCGCGACGATCGGCGCGGTGCAGGGCCTGGCCCACGTGCTGCTGCGGATCCCGTCGTTCATCGTCACCCTCGGCGGGCTGAGCATCCTCTCCGCGGTCGCCCTGGTCGTCTCCGGCGCCGGCACCGTACGCGTCGTCGACGACTCGACGGTCAAATGGCTCGACCTCTACCTCGGCGGATACCTGCCGATGTCGGCGGTGATGGCGTTCGTCGTGGTCGCCGTGATCGCCGTGGTTCTCACGGTGACCCCGCTGAAGAGCTGGATCTCGGCCACCGGTTACTCCGAGTCGGCGGCGCGCCTCGCCGGTACCCCCGTCGACCTGGTCAAGGTCGGTGCGTTCTGCGTCTCCGGCGCCTGTGCCGGATTCGCCGCGGTCATGCTCGTGTCCCGCCAGTTCAGCGGCGGGCCCACGATGGCCGACAACCTGCTGCTGCCGGCGGTCGCCGCGATCGTCGTCGGCGGCACCGCGATCACCGGTGGGCACGGCAGCGTGTGGCGAAGCCTCGCCGGCGCGCTCGTCGTGACACTGCTGCGGGTCGGCCTGCCGATCGTCGGTGTGCCGTCCGCGTACGAGCAGATCCTGTACGGCGTGATCATCGTCGTCGCGGTGGCGCTGACTCTCGACGGTTCCAAAGTCTCGATCATCAAATAAGAAAGGTCGTCATGTCGGATCTTCTCCCCGCCGTCCGCTCGTTCCTGTCTTCTCCCAAGCAGCTGCTCATCGACGGTGACTGGGTCGACGCCAAGGACGGCCGGACCTTCGCCACCGTCAACCCGTCGACCGAGGAGACGCTGGTCCAGGTCGCGCAGGCGTCGGCGGTCGACGTCGACCGCGCGGTCGTGGCGGCCCGGTCGGCGTTCGAGTCCGGCCCGTGGTCGCGGATGACCCCACGAGACCGCTCGCACCTGCTCTGGCGCATCGGCGACCTGATCGAGGCGCACGCCGACGAGTTCGCCCAGCTGGAGGCCCTCGACAACGGCAAGCGCGTCGAGGCGGCCCGGGACGGTGACGTCGCGGTCTCGGCCGAGCTCTTCCGGTACTTCGCGGGCTGGGCGACCAAGATGGAGGGCACGACCATCCCGATGTCGGTGCCGGGTCGCGAGTTCCACGCCTACACCCGCCGCGAGGCGGTCGGCGTCGTCGCGGGCATCGTGCCGTGGAACTTCCCGCTGCTGATGGCCTGCTTCAAGATCGTCCCGGCGATCACCGCGGGCAACACCGTCATCCTCAAGCCGGCCGAGCAGACCCCGCTGACCGCCCTGCGCCTCGGTGAGCTGCTGCTGGAGGCCGGCGTGCCGGCCGGTGTGGTGAACATCCTGCCCGGATTCGGCGACACCGGGGCCGCACTGGTCGACCACCACGGCGTCGACAAGGTCGCCTTCACCGGCAGCACCGAGGTCGGCAAGAAGATCGCCGCCGCGGCCTCGGTCAACCTCAAGAAGGTCTCCCTGGAGCTCGGCGGCAAGGCCCCCAACATCATCTTCAACGACGCGGACATCGACGCCGCCATCGCCGGCGCGGTGCTGGGCGGCTACTTCAACGAGGGGCAGTGCTGCGTCAACGGCTCGCGCCTCTACGTCCAGCGCGGTGTCTTCGACCGGGTCGTGGAGGGCGTGGCCGCCGCGGCCCGCGCGATCACGGTGGGCGACGGCTTCGACGCGAACTCGCAGATGGGCCCGCTCGTCTCGCAGGAGCAGCACGAGAAGGTACTGGGCTACATCCGTGGCGCGGTCCGCGACGGCGCCGTACTGAACGCGGGCAGCGCCGACGCGATCGGTGACCGTGGCTTCTTCGTGGCGCCGACGCTGATCACCGGTGTCACCGAGCAGATGGCGGTGCAGACCGACGAGATCTTCGGTCCGGTCGTGACCGCGATCCCGTTCGACACCGAGGACGAGGTCGTCGCGGCCGCGAACAACACGGTGTACGGGCTCGCCGCCGGCGTCTGGTCGAACAACATCGGCACGGCGCACCGCGTCGGCGCCCGTCTGCGGGCCGGCACGGTGTGGCTCAACACCTGGCACGCCGACGACGTCACCCTGCCGCGCGGTGGCTTCAAGCAGTCCGGCTGGGGCCGTGAGCTGGGGTCGTTCGGCCTGGACGACTACACCGAACTCAAGACCGTGATCGCCGAGCTGCGATGATCGGGGATTTTCGCGTCATTCCGGTCGTTGTTCTGCACGATCCGGCCTCCGCTGACGATCTCGGGGCAGCGCTGGTCGCCGGTGGGCTGCCGATCGCCGAGGTCACCTTCCGCACCGAGGGGGCGGCGACCGTCCTGCGTCGTCTCGCCCAGCGCGGCGACCTGACGGTCGGTGCCGGCACGGTCATCAAGGCCGCGCAGGTCGACCAGGCCTACGAGGCGGGCGCCAGGTTCGTCGTGTCGCCCGGTCTGAGTGCCGAGGTGGTGCGCCGGTGCCAGGCTCTCCACCTGCCGGTGATCCCCGGGGTCAGCACCGCCACCGAGATCATCGCGGCGCTGGACCTCGGCCTGGACACCGTCAAGTTCTTCCCGGCCGAGGCCAGTGGCGGTCTGCCGACGGTCAAGGCCCTGGCCGCGGCCTTCCCCCAGGTCAGGTTCGTCCCGACCGGGGGGATAACCGCGCAGAGCGCGCGTTCCTATCTCGACCATCCGGCCGTCGCGGCCGTCGGTGGGAGCTGGATGGTGGCGCCGGATCTGCTGGCCGGCAAGAAATGGGACGAGGTCGCGGAGAGGTGTGCGATTTTATGATCACCATCAGGCCTGCCGAGGACTGCGAGTTCGACATCGTGGCGCTCGGCGAGGTGATGCTGCGGCTCGATCCCGGCGCCGGCCGGGTACGCACGGCCCGCACCTTCGACGTGTGGGAGGGCGGCGGGGAGTACAACGTCGCCCGCGGGATGCGCAAGGTGTTCGGGCTCCGGGCCGCGGTGGTGACCGCGTTCGCGGACAACGAGATCGGCCGCCTGGTCGAGAACCTGATCATGCAGGGCGGCGTCGACACGTCACTGATCCGCTGGGAGAAGTACGACGGCATCGGCCGCACGGTGCGCAACGGGCTCAACTTCACCGAGCGCGGTTTCGGCGTACGCGGAGCCGTCGGGGTGTCTGACCGCGCCCACACCGCGATCGCCAATGTGCGACCGGGCACGATCGACTGGGACGACCTGTTCGGCCGGCGCGGGGTCCGCTGGCTGCACACCGGCGGGATCTTCGCGGCCCTGTCGGAGAACGCGGCAGCCGTGGCCGAGGAGGCGATGGCCGCCGCGCAGCGCCACGGCACTGTCGTCTCGTTCGACCTCAACTACCGGCCCAGCCTGTGGGCCGGCATCGGCGGCACCGAGGTGGCGCGGGAGGTCAACACCAGGCTGGCCCGGCACGTCGACGTGATGATCGGCAACGAGGAGGACTTCACCGCCGCACTCGGGTTCGACGTCGCGCACGTCGACGAGCTGCTGTCGGCGCTGCCGATGGACAGCTTCACCGAGATGGTCGGCACGGTGGCGGGCAAGATGCCCTGGCTCTCGGTCGTGGCGACCACTCTGCGGACTGTCCACAACGCCAGTGCCAACGACTGGCAGGCGATCGCCTGGTCACCGGGGACGGGTGTGCTGTCCTCGGCCGCGCGTGACCACCTCGGCATCTTCGACCGGGTCGGTGGTGGCGACGGGTTCGCCTCCGGGCTGATCTACGGCCTGCTCCAGGGGGAGGAGCTCCAATCGTGTCTGGAGCTGGGTGCCGCGCACGGCGCGCTCGCGATGACGACGCCGGGGGACACCTCGATGGCGACCCGTGAGGAAGTCCTGGCGCTCGCCGGTGGAGGCAGCGCTAGGGTGCGTAGATAGGTTTTCAGTTCACATATGAAGACCTGTTCTATTTTGGTTCATATATAAAGATGCAGTTCTTGACTATGCATCCATGAGCGTCATACGTTCAGGCTCGTGGCGGCGACCGTCCTCGCCGCCACGTCAGCCGAACTCCTGGGAGCTCTTATGAAAGTGCCCCGCTTCCCCTTGCTCGCCCGACTCGGCGCGGCGTTCCTCACGTTGTCGCTGGTCGCCGGATCGGTGTCCCCCGCCCCGGCCAGCGCCGTCGCCCGGGTCGCTGCCGTCGACGACGGCCGGCTCAACGTCCTGCTGTTCTACAAGCCCAACTTCCACGCCTCGAACGTCCAGGCGCGCCAGGCCGTCCGGGAACTCGTCACCCAGCTCGGCACGCAGTACGGCCAGCCGGTGGACCTGACCGAGACCGACGACCCCGCGGTATTCACCACCGCGGGCCTCGCCGTCCGGGACACCGTGGTCTTCGCGCAGACCGGTGGCGTGCTGTTCAACGCGGCGCAGCGCACCGCCCTTGAGGGATACATCCGTGGTGGTGGCGGTTTCACCGGCCTGCACTACACCGGATGGTCGGTCGGCGAGAGCGAGCACGACGTCAACCCGTTCTACGCCCGCCTGGTCGGCGCGGTCTCCGAGGGCCACCCGGAGAACCCCGGCGTCCGGCCGGGCCGGGTGGTCGTGAAGGCCACCGGCCACCCGCTCACCCAGGGTGTGCAGGCCGAGATCACCCGCAGCGACGAATGGTACGACTGGGTCGTCAACCCGGCGCCCAGCGTGCGTACCCTGCTCGAAGCCGACGAGGCGTCGTACGGCGGGGGACGTCAGGGCACCTCGCATCCGATCACCTGGTGCCAGAAGATCGACTCCGGCCGGTCCTGGTACACCGGCATGGGCCACGAGGGCACCGCGTACTCCGAGCCGTTCATCCGGGCCCAGCTGAAGAACGGCATCGCGTACGCCGCCGGGCTGCTGCCGGCCGACTGCTCACCGCCGGCGAAGGACGGTGCCGGCGCCTGGAGCGGTGTCACACCGTGGCCGCTCATGCCGATCAACATGGCGCTGACCTCGGACGGCAAGGTGCAGTCGTTCGGCAGCGTCGGCGGGTGGGCCACCGACACCACTCCGTACGACTGGACCGGCAACGACGCGATCACCCAGGGCGGCCAGATGGAGGTCGACGTCTGGGACCCCGCCCAGGCACGCACCCTGTCCAACCTGCGCGCCGGGATCCTGCCGAACGTCAGTTACACCGACCTGTTCTGCTCGATGCAGGTGCAGAGCCCGCACGACCACTCCACGATGACCGTGGGTGGTGACGACGGCCTGGGCGGCAACTCACCCAACGACGCGGCCGTCGGCGTCACCAGTTACACCACCAACAACGGGCTGCAGAACGAAGCGCCGATGAATTACCCGCGGTGGTACCCGACCGGCACCACGATGCCCAACGGTGACATCGTCGTGCAGGGCGGCAGCCTCCGCGGCGGACCGGGCGGGCCCGGCGTGCTCACGCCGGAGATCTACGCACCGACCCAGGGCTCGGGCTGGAAGACGCTCGACGGCGCCACCAGCGCGGTGGCCTACGGCGACGGCAGCACCGATGAGAACCGCTGGTGGTACCCCCGGGCCTTCGTGGCACCGGGCAGCGGGAACCTGTTCAACATCAGCGGCACCCAGATGTTCGAGCTCAACCCGGCCGGCAACAACGGCACCGGACAGCTCACCCTGCGGGGCACCCTGCCCAGCGGTATCGCCAACCAGGGCGCCAACGGCAACCCGGTCGGCGCCACCTCCACCGCCACCATGTACCGCCCCGGCAAGATCCTCCAGGTCGGCGGCGGCTGGTGGGGCAACGGCGGCGGCCCGGACGGCGCGCGCGCCGGCTTCACCGTCGACATCACCGGTGGCACGGCCAGCCCGGTCATCGCGGCGACCGACCCGATGAAGTACCAGCGCCACTGGGCCACCTCGACGGTCCTGCCCGACGGCGACGTGCTGGTCACCGGCGGCGGCCGGGAGAACAACGGCGCCGGCGGATACGTCACCAACGCCGAGATCTGGGACCCGGACTCCGGTGACTGGACCGAGGTCGCGGTGCCGTACGAGCACGCCCGGCTCTACCACTCGGCGGCCCTGCTGCTGCCCGACGGCCGCGTGATGATGGGCGGTGGCGGTGCTCCCGGCCCGCGCAACTACACCGACGTTGAGTACTACTCCCCGTCATACCTGTTCGACGGCGACCAGCCCGCCACCCGCCCGGTGATCAGCACCGCGCCCCAGAAGATCGGTTACAACGGCAACTTCGCGATCACCGCGTCCGGCACCGTCTCCCGGGTCACGCTGGTCCGCAACGGGTCGGTCACCCACGGCTTCAACAACGACCAGAACTTCCAGGACCTGCAGTTCACCCAGTCCGGTGGCACGGTGAACATCACCGCGCCGGTCAACGGCACCTACGCGCCGCCCGGGTCGTACATGCTGTTCGCCTGGAACGCCGCCGGCACCCCGTCGGTCGCGAAGATCGTCCAGATCGACCCGGCGGTGAAGCTCACCCAGCTGAACCCGCGGGTCGTCGACCAGTTCGAATACCCGATCGTGCCCGCCGAGTGGCGTACCGCGAACCCGCCGGCGACCGTCGACGTCCCCGCAGCCGGCAACCGGATGTCACCGTGGACGGTCCAGAGCCAGGTCCAGCTGGTGCGCGGCGCCTCCACCGGTCAGGGCGGCCTCGGCCTCACCGGTTACCAGCTCGGCCTGGGCGCCGCGGGCAGCATCAGACGCACCCTCACCGACCTCACCCCAGGCGGCACCTATCGGATCTCGCTGCGTTACGCACGCGACAGCCGGTCGGCCGCCGGGTCCGGCTCGGCGACAGCTGCGCTGTCGATCGGCAACCTCAGCGCCACTCTCACGGCCGCGACCAGCCTGCCTTCCACAGGAGCCTTTGGTACGTACGTCGGCACCTTCACGGCCGCGACGGCGACGCAGACCCTGACCTTGACGGGGACCGGCGTCGGCGTGATGGTCGACGACCTGGTGATCGTGGGTGACGACCCGCCGCCGCCGGTTGCCGGTGTCCCGGTCCGATACGAGTTCGAGGAGGGCCAGGGCACCACGGCCCCGAACACCGGCGCACCCGGCGGCCCCGGGCCGGCCGTCCTGACCGGAACCACCGGCTGGTCCACCAGCGGTGTCATCGGCAAGGCGGTCAACCTGCCGGGCGGCAGCAACACCAACGCGGTGGACCTGCCGGACAACCTGCTGCAGAACGCGACGAACTTCTCCACCGGGTTCTGGGTACGCCCGGACGCGTTGAACAACTGGACCGGCCTGTTCCACATCGGTGACGGGCTGGGCTCCGCCGGGAGCTACTTCCAGATCCAGATGCAGACCCAGGCGGGCGGCAGCACCGGGCTCGCCGCCACCTTCAAGGCGAAGACCAGCGCCGCCGAGGAACGGGTCTACGCCAGCCCGGTCCGCGACGTGACCGCCGGCCAGTGGAACCACGTGGCCTTCACCCGACAGGGCTCGATCGGCACGCTCTACCTCAACGGCGAGGCGATCGCGAGCCGCAGCGACCTCACCATCGGCATGACCGCGATCGGCCCGACCACCAACAACTGGCTGGGCCGCAACGGATACCCCGACCCGGCGTTCGACGGCCTGATCGACGACGTACGCCTCTCCACCTCGGCACTGAGCGCCGCCGCCGTGGCCGCGATGTACAACGAGGGCGCCGGAGTCCGGTACACCTTCGACGAGGGCCAGGGCGTCTCCGCCGCGAACATCGGGACGAAGACGTCGATCGGCGCGGCCACCCTGCAGGGCACGACGGGCTGGGCCACCGGTGGCCGGATCGGCGGCGCGGCGTCGCTGCCGGGCGGCGCCGCGAGCACGGGCAACCAGGTCCGGCTGCCCGACAACGTCGACGCCGGCTTGGACGAGCAGTTCACCGTGTCCTTCTGGGCACGTCCGGACGCGTTGCCGAGCTGGGTGCCGCTGCTGCAGATCGGCAGCAGCACGGACACGTTCTTCCTGCTCCAGTCGGCCACGAACGGCGGGACCACCGGCTTCGGGGCGACCTTCAAGGCGCCGGGGGTGGCCGCACAGGAGCGGCTCCTGCTCGGCGCCGGCCGGGATCTGCCGCTCAATGATTGGACGCACGTGGTGTTCACGATGAACGGCTCCACCGGAAGGATCTACTTCAACGGCGTCCAGCAGGCCATCCGCACCGACTTCCCGATCAACATCGGCGACGTGGGCGTGGGCGGTGCCACCACGGCCAACTTCCTCGGCGGCACCAGCTGGGGCGACGCCAGGTTCGACGGCCTGATCGACGACTTCCGCCTGTTCAACGCCGAGCTCAGCGTTGAGCAGGTGAACCAGCTCTACACCGGTCGGCGGTAGTGGTTGTGGGCCCCGGGAATTCTTCCCGGGGCCCACGCTGTGCCTGGTCAGCTGCCGAGGAAGCCGGCGATCGCCTGCCGCAGCGCCGCGACATTGCCGATGAGCACGTGCCCACCGCTCTCCAATTCGAGGGTACGGGCGTCGCGCAGCCGGGCGGCGAACCGTACGAGGTCGTCGTGGGGTGCCAGCAGGGCATGCGCGGCGTTGATGATCAGCACCGGGCAGCCGATCCCCGCGACATCGATGCGGTCGGCGAGGGCGTGCGGCGCGACCACGACCCGGTCGTGGACGGTGCCCGCACGGCGAGGAGCCAGCGGAAACATCGTCGCGTTGATCGCGTCGAGCTCGTCGCGATGCTCCTTCGGAAGCTTCGCCGGCGGCGCTCCGGCGGCCAGCTTCACCACCGCGGGAACCTTCGTGGTCAGCCAGAGCAGGAACTGTGCCCGGCTCAGGGCGCGGACCGCCGGAATCGGAGGCAGCGGCGCCCGTCCGGTCAGCGGCAGCAGGGGCGACTCGACGACCAGGCGCCGGACACGCCCGGGATGGTCCGCGGCCAGCTGAAGTGCCGGTACCGAGCCGGCGGAGAGGCCGACCACATCGGCTCGCTCGACACCGAGGTGATCCAGCAGTTCGACCAGGACGGCGGCCTGGCCCGCGACCGATGCCTGGCCGGGAAGGCCGGAACCGGGATAACCGAACCGGGACGGACTGATCACATCGTGGTCCGGTCCCAGGCGGCGCTGCGCCCAGTCGACGCCCTGATCCCAGCCGCCGCCGCTGCCGTGCAGCACCAGAACAGGCCGACCGGCACCGAACCTGGCGAAACGGACCGCCCCCTGGGAGGACGGGAAGTCGGCCACCGGCACGATCGGATTCGCCAGGCGACGGTACGCCGTGACCATGTCATCGTGGTACCGCTTCGGGAAGCCCATCCGGTGATCGTCGCACCGCGACGCGCCGATGTCGCTGCGCGGCTTGGCCGCGGATCCCCGAGGTGGTCCGCAGCGGCGAGTCCGGAGTGACCTCGATCCGTTCGTGTCAGACCTTCGGCAAACGTATTCCCAGCGCCGGGAACAGCCCCGCCGTCGCTGTGGCTCTGGCCGCCGGAGCGGTCACCCCGAACGCGGTCAGCGCCAGGTCGAGCAGTGCCTCCCCGAAGTCACCGAGCCACGGATTGATCGACACGGTGAGCTGTGTGGCGGCGTCCGGTGTGGAGAACGAGTAGGTCAGATAGCCGAAGATGCCGCCGTCGTGCCCCCACAACGTCGGGCCGCCGGGCAGCGGCTGCTGGAAGATGCCGAGGCCGTAACCGATCTCGCCGACCGGGTTCGCCAGCATCTCGGCGAGCTGCGGCCGGCGCAACAGCCGTCCACCCAGCAGCGATCGGAAGAACCGGTTGAGGTCCGCCGTGGTCGAGACGATCTCACCGGCGGCGTACGCCATCGACGGGTTGAGGTCGGTGAAGTCCAGCGGAACGATCTCGCCGTTCTGCTCGATCGGTTCGTACCCGTGCGCGTGCGGCCCGTCGATCGTGGTATCGGTGCCGGGCACCTCGGTGCCGGTCAGCCGCAGCGGCCGCAGGATGCGCCGCTCCACCTCTTTTGCGTACGGGCGACCGGTCACCCTGCGCACGATGAGGCCCAACAGGATGTAGTTGGTGTTCGAGTACGACCAGGAGGTGCCCGGCTCGAACAACGGCGGCCGCTCGGCGGCAAGAGCGACGAGCTCCTCCGGCCGGAACGTGCGATACCGCGCGTCCAGAACGTCCTCGACGGATCCGAACAGCGCCTCGGTGTAGTTGAACAGCCCGCTGGTGTGCTGCAGCAGGTGCCGGATGGTGATCCGGGCACCGCCCGGCACCGCGCCCGGCAGCCAGCGTTCCAGAGTGTCGTCGAGGCGCAGCCGGTCCTCGCCCACCAGCTGGAGTATTACGGTGGCGACGAAGGTTTTGGTGATGCTGCCGATGCGGAACCTGCCGCCGGGCACCGGCCGGGCCGGATGTCCGAGCCGTGCCACCCCGCTGGCCCCACGCCAGCTGCCGGACGGGCTGTCCACGCGGGCCAGGGCCGCTGTTGCCCCGGTGCCCACGATCTGATCCAGAGCGGCCTGCAACGCGGCCCGGTCCAGGCCGCCTGGCTCCTTGCCGCCTGCCGATGCTTCGGCCCGTGACGTGATTCCGGCGCTCGCGGCGAACACGGCTGCGGCGGATCCGGTAAGTACGGCTCTGCGGTCAGGCATGATGCGTCTCCCCCCGAACGACAATTACCTCGACGACGCTGCCACGGCCAGTGAAGGCGGTCAATCGATGGCGTCCCTGGTCGCACCCTTACGGGGCTTGTAGGGGTGCAACCTCAGGCCGTCGGAGGCGTCGCTGCCTCTCTGCGGCTGATCAGTTGGCACAATCGCGCCGAGGGGTACCGCTTCGACAAGCCCATCCGGTGATCGTCGTACCCCGGCGCCCTCAACCGGATCTCAGCGACGCCACCGTTCCCGGCGCAGCACGGCGGGGGAGTAGCGGGCCGGGGTCAGCGCCCACTCGGCCGGGACGAAACCGGCCGGCAGCCCGGCCTGGCGCCAGGTCTGCGGCGGATGACCGGCCGGCAGCCACTCGCGTCGCCAGATGCCCAGGGCGGTGTCCAGGTCGGTCAGCGCCGGGAGGAGCTGGGAGTCCAGCGGCGTGCGCAGGTGTTCGGCCCACAGCCGGACGCGCAGGTCGCGGACCAGGTCGCCGGTGGTGACCAGGGTGGACGTGATCTCGCTGTCGGTGCCGACCATCGAGCGGCTGAAGAAGTTCGCCGATCCGATGCTGGCGAACACGTCGTCGACCAGCATCAGCTTCGTGTGCACGGTCAGGTTGTCGATCCGGTACATCACCACGTTGCGGCGGTCGGCGACCGGCAGCCGGTCCAGCACCCGGCGGCGCAGGTCGTGCGTGATCACCGGGCGTACCGTGCTGTCACCGCCGTCGGCCGGGTCCTTGCGGCCGGAACCGATCAGAATGACCTTGACACCGCGACGGGCCGCGGACCGCAGGGCGCCGTACAACTGGAAGCGGGGATCGCCGCCGGGCGCCTCGTGAAAGTACTGATCCTCCAGGTAGATGTACCGCTCGGCCGCGCCGATCGCGGTGGACATCGCCTGATAGATCTCCTGGATGCCGGCCCGGACCACGTTCGCCCGGCGCATCCGCCGCCAGCCGCGGTGCCGGTACAGACTCCATGGCCGGTAGGAGCGCACCACCTGCACCGCGGTCCCCTCCGCCGGGTGCTCCGGCTGCGCGGGCACTGGCGGCAGGTCACCCGCCGTGTCCTCCGGGTTGAGCACGGTCCGCTCCCCGGAGGACAGGTGGAAGTACTCCGGCGGCAGGTTCTTCGCGATGAACCGCGGCGGCAGGGCGGCGGTGTTCTGCCAGCGGAACTGGAAGGTCTCCCGTACCCGGACCGCGGCCGGTCCGTGCAGGCGCGCGGCCGCGTCGTGCCAGCCCCACCGGTGTTCGCCGAGCCGCAGGCGCCGATGCGGCGAATGGTCGAACCGCGACGGCGAAAGATCAAGACCGCCGACGTACGCGGTGAGCACGCCACCGTGACTGAACACCACCAGCTTCTGATGGTTGGATCCCAGCGCCGGGCCGGACCAGTCCAGCAGCACCCGGTTCTCCAGCGTGGGACCGGTTTCGCGGGTGGACGGCTTCCACGCCCGGATCACCCGCGCGGCGAGGGTGTTGGCCAGGAACGGCCCGATCGGCAGCCACGGACCGCCGCCGGGGTACTCGGCCGCGCTGAGCACGATCCGTACGTCGGTGCCGTCCGCGGCCTTCTCGGCGAGCACGTCGGTGAACGGCCGATAACCGGCCTCACCGGCGACGCGACCGGTCAGATCGAGGTGCGGGTCCACCTGGTAGCCGGCGATGTAGACGCCGTCGCCGGGCCCGAGCGCCTCCAGGTGCGCGGCGAGCTCGGTGAAGTAGGTGACCCCGTCGATGATCGGCTCGAACCGCGAGTTCTCGGCGAACGTCGGGCACGCCTCAGTGGCCGGCGGCAGATAACGAGCGATCAGATCGGTCAACGAAGGCACGTGCGACATGCCCGTGATTACACCCGACTCCGCCGCCGTCCGGTAGCGATCGCCGACAGCCGCACAGTAATCCGATCGGGTGGATCCATGTTGAAAGTTCCGGGCCGGGGTAGACGGGCGCACCGACCTAAGACCTGGGGAGTTCTGATGCAGCATGCGGCCTTCGAATATCTTGCCGCCCGGGACGTCGGCGAGGTGCTGGAAGCCCTCACTCACGGGGACGCCTCGGTCCTCGCCGGCGGGCAGAGCCTGGTCCTCGATCTGAGGAATAAGGCAGCCTGCCCGCGCCGTGTCGTCGACATCAACCGGGTCGCCGGTCTCGACACCCTGATCGAGAAGGACGGGTACCTGCGGGTGGGTCCGCTCGTCCGGCATCGGACGTTCGAGTCCGAGGCGGTCGGCGGCGCGCTCGGCAGCCTGCTGCGGGTCGTCGTGCGGCACATCGGACACCCACCCATCCGGGCCCGGGGAACGATGCTGGGCAGCCTCGCCTACGCACACCCGGCCGCGGAATGGCCGGTCGTGGCGGTCACCCTCGGTGCGCGGATGATCCTGACCGGGCCGCACGGATGCCGGACGGTGCCGGCTCAGGAGTTCTTCACCGGGCCGTACAGCACGGTCCGCCAGCTCGACGAATTGCTCACCGAGGTGCGCCTCCCGCTTCTTCCCGACAGCACGGGTACGGGATATGCCGAGGACCGCCGCACCACCATCTATCCTCAGGCGGCCGCGATGGCAGCTATCACCGTGACCGACGGGCTGATCAGTGCGGCGGCGATCGGCCTGGTGAACGCCGGCCCCTGCCCGGTCCGGGCCAGGGCCGCGGAGAACACGCTGCTCGGCGGCCCGTACTCGGACGCGGCGATCATCGCGGCGGCGGAGGCGGCCGCGGACGTCGACGCCAACTTCGGCACGCCGGCCGCCGCGGACAGGCGCGCCGTCAGGGTGCTGACCCGCCGGGCACTCAGCCAGGCCCGAGAGGGGATGTGACCGAGTGCGCGTGACAGTGACCATCGACGGAGACCACCGGGAGTTCGACATCGATCCGCGGCTCACCCTCGCCGACCTGGTACGCGGCGGCGCCGCATGCCCGGACGGAACCTGCGGCGCCTGCACGGTGCTGCTCGACGGCGACGAGATCCGCTCCTGCCTGATCCTGGGCGTGCAGTGCCACGGTGCTCACGTGCGTGTGGTTCCTGACGACGTGCCCTGCCGGGAGACCTCCTCGACGTAACGGTTCGTACCGAAGTCCGGCTCCGCGGACGGCGGCACGGCGCCGCCACGCCGTGACCGGAAGGCCCAGGCCGGCGCCGCCGCGTAGTGCTCCCACCGCACGAGTATGAGCGCGACCATCGCGACCAGCATCAGCACGTGACCGGTCGCCGACAGGGCAGCGCCGCCGATCCACGGCGACAGCAGCACGAACAGGCCCAGCAGCGTCATCCCGGCGACCATGGCGACGAGCATCTCGGCGAGGTGCCGCAGCCAGTTCCGCAGCCGGGGCAACCGGGCCAGAGCGGCCCGGGCCATGGCGTACAGGATGCCGCCGGCTGCCATCGCCAGCACCATCAGCAGGAGGGGAGACCACGGAACCGCAGGACCGGTCACGTCGTCGGCCCGATACTCGAGGGTCTTGGCCACCCACCGGGCGGTCGGCGCATCGGTCGTGGCGGCCAGATCGCGCAGCGTGCCGTCGAACGGGAACCCGGCGCGGCTGTGGACGTACACCGGCTTCCACGCCACATCCACCGCATGGGTACGCGCGGCGTCCTGGCCGGGAACCAGCAGCCGGTCGTAGCCACCGGTGACCGCGGTCCGCGGAACGAACGTCAGTCCGTGCCGGGACCGGATCGGCTGCCCGTCGGCGGTGACGGAGGTGAGGCGTGCGACGTACGAAAGCTGGGTGTAGGTGCGGAAGACCGACGCCAGCTCGATCTCGCCGACGCCCGGCGTCAGCAGCACCCCGGCCCGCACCGGGTCACGGAAACCCACATTGAGCAGCGCGATCGCGTCTGCCGGTACGGGATGAGCGGCGTCGATCGATGTGGGGCCTCCCGGGTGGTAGCCGGGCCACCGCACCGCCGCCGCGGCCTGCCGGGCGGCGTCGACGCCGTGGTCGCGCTCGATGATGCGCAGCGCACCGTCCACTCCGGACAGCACGGCGGCGGTCGTGATGATGCGGCCGTCGTCCACGTACCGGACGCCGCGCGTCCACCGCACGTCCGGGTACTGCCGTTCGAGACCGTAGAGGGCGAGCCAGCTGCTCGTCGCGGGCCGGTCGGCGAGCAGGCCGGTACGGGCCAGCAGTGCGGTGCCGGCGCAGACACCCAGGATCCGGGCGCCGCCGGCGTGGCGTTGCCGCAGCCAGTCCACTGCCGGCCGCAACCGCGGGGAACCGGCCTCCTGCACCTCCGGCACCACGATCCAGTCGACGTCGCCGACATCGGCGAACGTATGGTCGGGCACCAGGTCGAGGCCGCCGGTCAACGGGACCGGGTCACGGCTCTCGGCGACGGTCACGACCCGGTAGCGGCCGGACACCGCGAGGGTCTCGAACGGGGCGAGCACGTCGGCCGCGTTGGCGCCGGCCGGTCCGAGCAGCACCGCGACGGTCGGTCGTGGATCGGTGACCGCGGCGCCCGGCGGTGCCAGCGGAAACGGGTGAGGCGCCGGGTAAACGGCGTCGACCGCGTCGGCCGCGTGGACCACGCCCACGGCGGTGGCAGTGGCCAGACCGGCGAACAGGACAGCGAGAGTACGGCGGATGCGCATGCCGCCGATGGTGTCCGCCTGCCGGGTCACGGCGCCCGTGCCTAACGTCACGGCCGAGGTCATGTCCTGATTGACTTCGGCGGACGGGCACCTGCACGCTGCAGACGTGGAACGCGTCCTGTGGATTCTGTCGGTCGGCGCGTACGCCGTGCTGGTCCTGGAAGCCGTCGCCGGTGCGAACCCGTGGCCGGCGATCGCGAGCGGCGCCGCGTTCACCGCATTGCTCATCGCCGGGTCGTGGCTGCTGCCGGGGCGGGCATGGGGCTGGTGGGCCGGGTACGTGCTGGTGCAGATCGGGCTCGGACTCGTCATGTTCGGCGCAGCCCACGCCGCGTGGGGCGGCACCCTGCTGCTCATCGTGCTGGTCGTCCAGGCCGCGCAGCTCCTGCCGCTGCGCGTCGCCGTCGTCGTGACGCTCGTGGTCCCGTTCGGGCACGTCGGCATGGACCTCGGCGAGGGCCTGCGCGAAGGTGCCGGCATGCTGGTGGCCGCGCTCATGGCGCTGGTGGTGACCCGGCTCCTGCGCCGCGAACGGCAGACCCGTCTCGCACTGGTCCTGGCGAACGAACAACTGGCGCAGCTGGCCACGACCCAGGAACGCAACCGTGTGGCCCGCGACATCCACGACGGACTCGGGCACTATCTGACGACCGTACAGATGCAGATCCGGGCCGGCCGGGCACTGCTCGGCCGCGACCCGCAACGCGCCGACGCGGTCCTCGCTCAGGCGGAGGACCAGGCGAAAGAAGCCCTGTCGGAGGTACGGCGGTCGGTGTCAGCGTTGCGGGCGCCGCGGCTGCCGCTGCAGGACCGGGTGGAGCGCCTGGCCCGGGAGACGTCCCAGTCCGGCTTACCCACCACCAGCGAGGCGCGGGGCACGTCCCGGGCGCTGCCGCCAGAAGTGGAGGAGACCCTGTACCGGGCTGCGCAGGAGGGACTGACGAACGTCCGTCGGCACGCCCACGCTTCGCAGGCACATGTGCTGCTGGAGTACGACCCCGCCGAGGTCCGGGTCGTCGTCGGCGACGACGGATGCGGCGACGCCCCCGGTCCGTCCGGCGGGTTCGGGCTGACCGGCCTGCACGAACGGGTGGCAGGGCTGGGCGGCACGGTGCTGCTCGACTCGGTGCCCGGCAAGGGCTCAACGCTCACCGTGACGGCCCCCGCATGATCCGGGTGCTGCTCGCCGACGACCAGCGGCTGTTCCGCGAGGCTCTCGCGATGCTGCTGTCGGTCCAGGACGACATCCAGGTGGTCGGCGAGGCGGCCGACGGCGCGCAGGCCGTCGAGTTGGCCGGACGGGCATCACCGGACGTGGTGCTGATGGACCTGCGGATGCCGGTGATGGACGGCCCGACAGCGACCCGGCACATTCGCACGAACCACCCGCGGGTCCAGGTGATCGCCCTGACCACGTTCGACGACGACGCCGACGTGTTCTCCGCGATCCGGGCCGGAGCGATCGGCTACCTGCTCAAGGACGCCTCCTCGGAACGCCTGATGGAAGCCGTCCGCGCCGCCGTCCGCGGCGAATCAGTCCTCGAACCGGGAGTGGCCGCCAAACTGGTACTCCGGGTGGCGCAACTGCCGACACCGGCCCCCGACCCACTCATCGCACCGCTCTCCGGGCGCGAACTCGACGTCGTACGGTTGCTGGCAGGTGGGCGCAGCAACCGGGAGATCGCCGCAGCGCTGTTCCTGGCCGAGGGGACCGTGAAGAACCACGTGACAAGCGCCCTGTCCAAACTCGGCGCCCGCGACCGAACCCAGGCGGCGTTGCGCGCTCGCGAGCTGGGCCTGCTCTGACAGCGGTCACGCTCCGCTGCCGAGCGTCCCGAGCGACAACGACGCAAGGCGGAGCGACTGAGCCCGGATACAGAGATCGCCGAGGCTCAGCCCCGGCGATTCGTAGTCATATTGTTGGTGTCCGAGGGTCAACACTCAGGACAGGCACACGACGATCGCCGTTAAAGAGCTGTCACTTCTATAGGTCCGTATGAGCTTGGGCAGAGACGCAGGCCCGTTAGATCAAAGCTCGGGCAACGCAGCCTCAGCAGCCCTCTTCCCGGCTGTCGTCTACGTCCGCTCATTCTGCACCCTCCCTAAGCCAAAGTTAACGGAGAAGCCTTCATAATATTCAACGCTGCCCGGACCACGGTCTCGCGTACTTGGATCCAGTATGCGGGCGATTGAGCCATTCAGGCTCCTCGTTGTTTTGTCGTTCCCATCTGCGACCAGCCGCGTCGATGAAAGTGACACTGACTGAGTAGATGTCAGAATCAACGTCTACGTCCCACGCCGGGAGTTCTCCCATGCTGACCGAGATTGGGGAATCTCGATAGTTCTCCCGGAAGTCATACTGCTGACCAGGTCCTACGGCCGGAACCTTCAGTTCGAGCTGTACGTTTTCCTGTAGCAGGCCAACGGTGACGACGACCCGCCGAATAGGTTGAGCGCCGAAGTTGTGGAGAACGACGAGCATCTCCCCGAGCTGGCCCCTTCCCGTCATCCCGGGACCGACCCTCGTAACGATGACCGATCGGGCGTACTCAAGACGAGTCTCCTGCTGCTCGCTCTGCCAGCGCCGCCGGTCCTCGCTTAACTGAGCCTCGGCGGTGGTTGCCGCATCCCGTGCGTTCTCTATTTGCGCTTGCATGTGTCGTTGGGTCGCCGCGAACGACTTCTCGGCAGCCTCGCGGTCGGCTTCCCAGCGCTCCTTTGCAACACGTGCTGCCTCGGCAGCTGCGTGATTGTCGGCGAGCCGTTGCTCTTCGGCGGCTGCGAGTGCTTGCTGGCCTTGCCAGTACACCGCGCCAGCGGCGAGGGCGGCACCGATGCCGACCACGACACCAGCGATATTGCCGATCCCCTGCATCCAGTCAGTGACGCTAGGCGACTCGGCCGGCCCGGAGGGCTGGTACGCAAGGGAGATGGCGATGATGCCCAGGATAACGCCTGCAGCACCAGCGATCACGGCGATGATCAGGAGGACGGGATACTTCGGTTTCATCAGGAGAACACGGTAGGCGATCACGTGAAGCCGTTCTCAAACAGGCTAATGATTTCACTATCCAGCAGTTAGGCACACGAATAAACCCCTATGTCCGTAATCGCACTTTTCGGGCCGGCCGCGGCACGCGGGCGAGGGTTGTCCTCGGCAAAGATGCGTACGTCGAAACGCTGGAGTAACGCAGTTGATCGCAACCAACTAATCCAGCGCCCAGTTCTTCCACCTGGAGAAAACGCCAACGGAACTCCTAGCCACAGTTCCATTCGAACGCTCAAAAGCGACCTTCTGGTCAACGCCGAGCAAACAGCACAGACCTGAGGATGATCGTTTTCGCCAGCGGACAGGGTTCCGAGAGCTTGTTCCGCAGCAGGCCAAGGCGCGCTTCCGAAGTCACCCCTGAACGGCCAATATTCCCAAGAGGCGTCAAACATGGAACAACCGTGTCCATTCGGTTGTCCATTGTAGATTTCTGGCTTTCGCGCGTACCATGCGCCCATGGCCTCGATTCGATTCATCTATAACCACTCGCCGGGTAAACTTGAGGAGTTCATTACAAAGCTCCAGTCGGTCGGAACCCCCGACAAGATCACTACCGGCTACCCGAAGTCGATCGGCTTCGGGTCGTCACACGCGCGAAGCTTTCCTGCTGTTCTGAAATACGCGGGCCTGCTCGATTCATCCGGCCAACCAACCGAGGCCTATAAGAAGGGACTTCGCGCTGGCCCTGCCGGCCGAGCACTGGTCGCCAAGGCGCTTATGCTGTCCTACAAGCCCATATTCGACACTTACTCAGACGCCAACAGCCACTCCGACTCCGATTTAGTGACATTTGTCAAGAGTCATTCGGATCTGGACGAAGAGAAGGCGGCACTAGTAGTTCGAACGTTTAAAACGTTGTGCAAATTCGGCGACTTCAGCGGCGCCCAGCCTACAGTGAGCAATGACAGTGAAAGTAGCTCCAGGGATCCGGAAGACTCAGCCAGCGGAGAGAAACACCAGCGGCGCCAGTCCGAAAATAGTAACTCCAGCGGGGCGGTTGTTATCAACGTAAACATCGCTCTTTCCGTAGATGCAACAAGCGACGCCGCAGTCTACGACGCGTTCTTTGCAGCAATGGCGAAGCACCTTAAGGACCTGATGAATGGCGGCTCCTAGGACTCCGCGAGAAGTCGCGGATTGGGCGGCTGAAACGCAAGCCGAACTGAGTAAGCTTCTTGCAAGACACGAGACGTCGACGCATCGGGTCATGACCGTCACGGAGTCGTACAAGAAACTGACGCAGCTCAATCTTAAGCAAGATAAATTGCTTCGCGAAGCCCTACAATGCGCGGAGCATGGACTTTACCGGTCGGCGCACGTTACGGCGTTCGCCGCATTTATGGATTATATTCACGAGTGGATCGTGACCGATGCGACCCGCCTTGGATTAATCCAGAAAAGTTATCCGACGTGGAACGTGAACCAAGCCGCAGACCTACGTGAACAAAAGGACCACACACTGTTTGAGGTACTGAAAAGGCAAGGGTTGATCACGAACGCTACGATGAAGGCTTTACATGGCCTCCTAGCTAAGCGCAACGAGTGCGCACATCCTGCGGACTACGAGCCGGGCATCAACGATACCCTCGGATATCTCGATGAGATGATAAAACGTATTTCCGCACTGGGTGCATAGACTGCAATCAAGACTCAGCTCTGAGCAGCGTGCTTAAAAATTTCCAACATCTCCGCTAAGAGCGACAGGCAAAATTCGTGTCGATCACTATCGAAGTCTGAGCCATCCCCGCAGTCGCGAGAAACTTCGACAGCCTCCCTGGCGGCCCCAATTGCCTCATTCCCGCACCCGAGATCGCGAAAGACGATACTAAGTGAAATAAGTGATTGAGACGCTATCAGGGCGGCCGCACTATCATTCGATGAAATCAATTCCTTGGCAACCGTAGCCGCCTCGATGAGCGCCGGTCGCGCCTGCTCATTCTCGCCCAGCATCGCCAGCTGCTGACCGAGTTCCGATAGGGTGATGGCGAGAAGCCTATTGTCGGGACGTGCCGCCAGTTGATTGAGTTTTCTCTGCACCGTCAATTGCTCCCGCAGAACTTTCACCATATCTCTTGCACGGTTACTTTCATCTAGTGCGTTGGAGAGAGTGAATAGGCACCTTCCTAGTTCATCGAGGAATCGAAGAGGAATGTGCTTGGCAAGATGCCGATAAAGCTCTGCTGACTCCGCTAAGATGACCACCGCCCGTTCGCTGTCTCCCAGTCGAGCCACGCTGACCCCGTGGTTGTAGAGGATGTAGGCTAAATCTGAGCGGTGGTTTTTAGGATCATCCACATAAAGTGGACGTAGCGCATCAACTACGCCTTGGTCGATCTTGTCGGCCTCCTCAAAACGGCCCAACTCATGCAGCGTTTGAGCAATACGGGCCCGACTACGAAGCAGAACATTTACAAATACTTCCGGATCATCATCCGCCAACTCCTGAAAAAGGATAGCCGCTTCCTCGGCGTCGGCGAGTGCCGCATGAAGGTTTCCGGCTCCGGCGAGCGCATTGCAACGATTAGATAGACTCCGCGCCAATATCTCTTTATAGTCCAGAATCAAGTCGCCCATATCGGATTCGCTCTGGACTTGAAGCAAATCCACAGCCTCATTCATGATTTCTAGTGCATCCGCCTCGGATCCTCTGGCTGCGACCGCTTGAGCATAGCGGTTAAGTAAGTCGGCGAGTTCGACTAGCTCCTCAAGGCTGCCCGCATCTGCGTCCTCGCGCAGTCGTTGGACTAGTCCACCATAAATTTCTGCCGCCTCGTGATACTCTCCGCAATCAGTGAAGCTATCGCCGAGTAGTCGCAGCTTAGAGCGGTTAACCGATGCATCCGCAGTGCTGGGAAATTCTCTAACAACGCGCTGTATTAGCTGATGCCGAGCATGAGTGGACTCTACTAAAATATTTCCCCGGAAGGCAATGATCGCCGCTGTTGGAAACGACAAATGATTGGTTACGGCTAGAAGAACCTCCGAAGACTGCTCAGCTAGTTCGGGTCGGACCCTGACAACTCTCTCCAAAAGATCGCGTACAGATGGGTGTCGGGCGGCGTTTGCTAGAACGATCATTGCCTGGCGCAAAGAGTCCGTGCTGGGTGCAGGAGGCGCTGCAATCAAAAGCTTGGCCAGATCATCTAGCACAACGCGGGATCGACTGAGATGCCAGCCGATGAAGTCCTCAGCGAACCGATCGGGACGCAACGGTGAAAGGTGCTGCTCGCTAGGATATAGATAATGATGATCTCGCAGTAGCCGATCAGCTTCCGCCGTTCCGTCGGCGATGCCGGCGGCAAGGATCAATTCGCGAGCAGTTTCACGGGTATGCATGGGGCCAAAGAGTGTTGCCAACATAACGAGCGTCCTGACTGTTCCGACGTCAGATAAACTATTCCAGCGACGCTGCTCATGAAGTAAAAGGTAACGAGAAATATCGATCGGCTGCTCCGCGTTCTCGCTGGATGATAAGACTGCTGCAAGGGCAGCCATGTGAAGTGTCAGCGGCGACGAGTACATCTGGTCCGCGATATTCGCTGGCAAAGGCCGCTCATCTGCAGGAAACCCGAGCGCAACCGAAAAGGCCGAGGCGGCCTCAATGAAGGACGCTTCTCGTGATTCATTCGAGAAGCCTGTTAGCGAGATCGGCGACATGTAGTCCATTCCCAAACCGTCTAGATCGGCCTCCAATTGATCCCAAAAATGCATCTCTGAGCGGGTTAGCATCAGGACGCGGGTGATCCTGCCCTGCATTTCCGAGTGGATTGAAACCATCATTTCTAGCAGATCTGCGTAGCGCCATCGCTCCCTCAGTGCCGCGCCGCTGGGGCTGGTCGCTCGGCACATCCGGCGCCGGCTGGCGGAGAGCCAGCGATTCGAGGCGATGAAAGAGCCGGTTCGCCCCCGCCTGCGCGGCGACGTTCTGCGCGGGCGCGGGGCGCTGGTGCCCGGGGTGTCGCGCTGGTGGCTCTTCTGTCGATCGCGTTCAATCTCTGCTTCGTCTATCTTCCCAGCCACTTGTCCACGACCGGCTCGATTCCACTGGCCCGTGCCCTGAGCGGGGCCGTCCTCGGCCTCCTGACCATCGCGGTGACCGCGCCTCTCCTGGGCCGGCTCAGCGACCGCGCTGGACGGCGCCGTCTTCTGATCGTCGGCACGATGGCGGTCGGCATCTTCGCCATCCCTGGGTTCACACTCGCCGCTAGCTCGCCCGGCGGCTTGCTGGTGTTCAACGTCGTCTTCGGTGGGGTGCTTGGCCTGCTGGTGGTGACCGTGTTCGTCGCCGAACTCTTCCCCACCGCGGTTCGGGCCACCGGAGTCGCCGTTACCTACGGCGTCGCCACGGCCGTCTTCGGTGGCATGGCGCCGTTGATCGCCGTTCTCATGGCGAACGCGGGAGCCGCCAATGCCGTACCGATCTACCTCGTCGCGGCGGCGGTGGCGGGCACGATCGCCGCACTCACCGCACCCGAGACAGCCTTCGATGACCTGCGCTGACCAGCCGCATCGGGCCTCAGCGGGCGCGTGTGACAGGTCCACGATGCTGGTGCCGAGCATCAGTTGTGGTCGGCTGCCAGGTCTGGAATCGCCAGCCAGCGACGGCGATTTCTCGCCGCGGCCACCGCTTGGAGACGGCGTTCGAGCAGCTCAGCTAGGCGGGGCCAGGTTTGGTTCGTTCATCCGTCAGGGGTGGTCTCGCGTCGCGGCACGAGGACGAGCATGGGTGGCCCAGCGGCTCTCGTACGAATGAACCTCGCTTCACCTGACGCGAACGGAGAGGGCGACATGGCATTCGGAGACCGGCGGGCCAGGCGGCATGAGGAGCACGAGACGTTCGGGCATGGCGGCACCGCGCGCCGCTTCCAGTTGCGGGAAAAGATGATCTCGATCGGCGATGATTTCTGGATCGAGGACGAGAGCGGTGAGCGGGTCTTCCGGGTGGACGGGAAAGCGCTGCGGCTGCGTAAGACGTTCCACCTGGAGGACATGCAGGGCCGCCACCTGTGCACCATCCAGAAGCGGATCATGCACATCCGCGACACCATGGCGATCGAAGGCCCGGACGGCGACCGGATGGCGCTGGTGCACAAGGCACTGATCTCGCCGCTGCGCGAGCGATGGAAGATCGACGTCGAGGGCGGCCCGGACCTGGAGGCGCAGGGCAACATCGTGGACCACGAGTACGAGATCGAGGCCGACGATCGCAAAGTCGCGCAGGTCTCCAAGCGGTGGTTCCGGCTGCGCGACACCTACGGCATCGAGATGGCCCCGGATCAAAACCCGGCGATGCTGCTCGCCGTCGCGGTAGCCATCGACGAGATGACGCACGACGACTGAGCACGGAGTTCTTGGAGGCTTCATTCGCACTGGATGAGGTGGTCGTCCGGCGCGCTGCCGATGCTGCGTGAAGGCATGCGGACGCGGCCGTGGAACGAGAGTGCAGGTGGGCGATGACAGGGAAACCAGTCACTACCGGGTCCGGGACGGTTCTGCCGTTTCCGCCGGAACCGTCGGGCAGCGTCGCCGGCCGAACCATGCAGGAGTCGGTCTATGACCCGCGGCCGCGCCAGCGCCGGCTTCCGGAGGACGTGCCGAACATCCTCGTGGTCCTGATCGACGATGCCGGTCCGGGCCTGCCCACCACCTTCGGCGGGGAGGTCACGACCGGCACGCTGAGCCGGCTGCGTCAGGACGGAATCTCCTACAACCGCTTCCACACGACGGCCATGTGTTCGCCGACGCGGGCGTCGCTGCTCACCGGCCGGAACCATCACCGGGTCGGCAACGGGCAGATCGCAGAGCTCGCCAACGACTGGGACGGCTACTCCGGGCACATCCCGAAAAGCAGTGCCACCGGGGCCGAGGTCCTCAAAGACTACGGGTACAGCACCGCCGCATTCGGTAAGTGGCACAACACCCCGGCCGAGGAGACCACGGCGGCCGGGCCGTTCGAGAACTGGCCGACCGGTGTCGGATTCGAATACTTCTACGGCTTCCTGGCCGGCGAGGCTTCGCAGTACGAGCCGAACCTGGTGCGTAACACGACCGTGGTCGCGCCTCCGAAGACGCCGGAGCAGGGTTATCACCTGAGTGAGGATCTGGCCGACGACGCGATCGGCTGGCTGCACCGGCACAAGGCATTCGAGCCGGACAAGCCGTTCTTCATGTACTGGGCGACCGGTTGTCTGCACGGCCCGCACCACATCATGAAGGAGTGGGCGGACAAGTACGCCGGAAAGTTCGACGACGGCTGGGACGCGTACCGCGAGCGGGTGTTCCACCGGGCGAAGGAACAGGGATGGATCCCGCCGGAGACGCAGCTGACCCCCCGCCCGGAGACCCTACCGGCGTGGGACGACGTTCCGGACGACCAGAAACCGTTCCAGCGACGGCTGATGGAGGTGGCGGCCGGTTTCGCGGAACACGCCGATGTTCAGGCGGGCCGGTTGGTCGACGAGATCGAGCGGCTCGGCTACGGCGACAACACGCTGATCTTCTACATCTGGGGTGACAACGGTTCGTCCGGTGAGGGACAGAACGGCACCATCAGCGAACTGCTGTCCCAGAACGGAATTCCGTCCACGATCCCGATGCACCTGCAGGCGCTGGAGGAACTCGGCGGCCTGGACGTGCTCGGCTCACCCAGGACTGACAACCAGTACCACGCGGCCTGGGCATGGGCGGGCAGCACACCGTACAAAGGTATGAAGCTGCTCGCGTCGCATCTCGGCGGGACCCGTAACCCGATGGTCGTGCGCTGGCCGGGGAAGATCGCTGCGGATCCGGTTCCGCGCAGCCAGTTCCACCACTGCAACGACCTGGTACCCACCCTTTACGAGATCCTCGGGATCAGCGCGCCCAGTGTGGTCAACGGCGTCGCACAGGACCCGATCGACGGGGTCAGCTTCGCCTACAGCTTCGACGACCGGGAAGCCGCGGGCCGCCTGCGCACCCAGTACTTCGAGATCATGGGAAGCCGGTCGATCTACCACGACGGCTGGCTCGCCTGCGCGATCGGCCCGCGCCTGCCCTGGGCTCCGCCCGATCCGCGTATCCGGGACTGGACGCCGGACGACGACGTCTGGGAGCTATACCACCTGGACGAGGACTGGTCGCAGGCCAATGACCTCGCTGCCGCGATGCCGGAGAAGGTGGCCCAGATGAAGGAGATCTTCATCATCGAGGCCGCCCGCAACAAGGCGCTGCCGATCGGCGGCGGCCTGTGGGTCATCAACCTGCACCCGGAGCTGCGGATCACGCCGCCGTACACGGAGTGGAACTTCACCGGCGACATCGTCCGGATGCCCGAGTTCAATGCGCCCGCGCTGGGGAACCGGAACAACGTCGTCACGATCGACGCCGACGTTCCGGAGAACGCCAGCGGTGTGCTGTACGCGCTCGGCGGTGCCGGCGGCGGCCTGACCTGCTTCGTCGATGACGGCTTCCTCTGTTACGAGTACAACCTGTTCATCGTCCAGCGCACCAGGATCCGCTCCGACACCCGGTTGCCGAGCGGCCGAACGACTATTCAGATCGAGACGACGTACGCCGAGGCGAAGCCGGCAGGCCCGCTCGCCATCACCCTGAAGGTCAACGGCGCGGTCACGGCCAAAGGCGTCGTTCCGGTCAGTGCGCCCTTGCTCTTCAGCGCCAACGACTGCCTCGACATCGGCACCTGTCTGGGCAGCCCCGTTTCAGCGGACTACTACGACCGGGCACCGTTCCCCTTCGTCGGCACCATCGATCATGTGCACGTGAAGTACACGTCCTGACGAGAGCCGCGGCCGGGCCGGACGGAGACAACATGAGAACACCGGAGCTGACCAGCGCGGACCGGCTCCGGTCGGCGGGAAGTGCCGCTTGGTCGCTGGTCGGGATCACGTTGTTGGCCCTGGCGGTGGCTCTTGTGTTGGCACTGCTCCGCCCGCTCGTGCTGGCACTCGTGATCGCCCTCTTCCTGGCTGTCGTGTTCGTCCCGCTGGTCGACGCGATGACGCGCCGCGGCCTGCCCCGTCCGCTAGGTGCAGTGGCGGCGACACTTATTGTCGTCGCGCTGGGCGCAGCAACGGTCCTTCTCGTCGTCGGGGGATTGGTCAGCCAGCAGCCGGAGATCAGTCAGCACGTCGACGACGCCGTCATGCGGCTGCAAAGCGTGCTCAGCTCGGCCGGGTTCGGCGCGACCACGGCCGACACCGCAGCGAAGTCGGTGGGTGGCGCGATTCCCACCCTGCTGGCCGGCCTGGTTCCCGCGCTTGGCAGCCTGTTCGGTGCCGTGGCGAATACTGCGATCGGGGTTCTCGTCGCACTTCTCACCTGCTTCTTTCTGCTCAAGGACGGCCGGGCCATCGCCGCGCGGGTAGGAGCCCGGCTGCCCGTGTCGGGTGAACAGGGCAGTGCGCTGCTCGATCAGGCGGCCGGCACGATCCGGCGCTACTTCTTGGGCCTGACGTTGCTCGGCGTCTTCAACGCCG
Source organism: Actinoplanes lutulentus (assembly GCF_003259845.1). Classification (GTDB taxonomy): domain Bacteria; phylum Actinomycetota; class Actinomycetes; order Mycobacteriales; family Micromonosporaceae; genus Actinoplanes; species Actinoplanes lutulentus. The sequence continues at coordinate 126,208 of NZ_QLMJ01000001.1, read as the reverse complement.
CCGTGGTCCCGTCGGTGCTCTCGTCCTGGACGTTCCGCTGGTCGCGACTATCGCGGTGATCACGCTGCTGGGAAGCTACGTGCCGTACTTCGGCGCTCTGTTCACCGGCACGTTCGCGGTGCTGATCGCACTCGGCTCGGGTGGGACGGCCACGGCGTTGTGGATGCTTCTCATCGTCTTCCTCGCCAACGGCCTGCTGCAGAACCTGATCAGCCCGTTCGCGTTCGGAGCGGCCCTCGGCGTCAGTCCTCTGGCGCTCCTGCTGGCCGCGCTGGTAGGAGGAGCTCTGGCCGGCGTCGTCGGTGTGGTGCTCTCCGCCCCGGTGACGGCCATCGCGGTGCACAGCACCCGGCTGTTGACACGCCACGGCGCTAAGGAGCGCACCTCGGCCTCATGACGGGCGCGGCGCTCATCTTCGGGGGGTGATGCCGTCTGGCATCGTCGTTCCGAGACTGATCCGGTGGTGATCGCTGGTAAGACGAGACGACGGCTGCGACAGCTGGCGCCCGACCGTAAAACCCTCCGCAAGGATCTCATCGCCGGTCTGCCCGGGGCGATCAGCAGCGTGCCCGACGGCATGGCGGCGAGCGTGCTTGCCGGGGTGAATCCGGTGCACGGCCTGTACGCCAGCATCGTCGGCCCGATCGGTGGCGGCCTGACCGCCAGCACCCGCCTGATGGTCATCACGACGACGAGCGCGGCGGCCCTCGCCGCCGGGTCCGCGGTCGCTGCTGTTCCGGCTGACGAGCGGCCTCGCGCGCTGTTCCTGCTGACCATGATGGCGGGGGCGCTGATGGTCCTCGCCGGCGTCGCGAAGCTGGGCCGATACACGAGGTTCGTGCCGCATTCCGTGATGATCGGATTCCTGTCCGGGGTGGCCGCCAACATCGTCTTCGGCCAGCTTCCCGATCTGACGGGCGCTGAGGCCGAAGGCCCGTTCGCCCTCGCCAAAGCCTGGGATTTGATCCTGCATCCCGGCCGGATCCAGCCCGGTGCGGCCTTGGCCGGTATGTCCGCTCTGGTTCTGCTCGTGGTTCTGGGGCGGACCAGGCTAGCCGTGTACTCGACGCTGATCGCGATGCTGGTTCCCACGGTGGCGGCCGCCGTCCTGGGGGCCGAGGACATCCCCCGGGTCAGCGATGCCGGTGAGATTCCGAGTGGTCTGCCGATGCCGGCGCTGCCGCACCTCGCGGATTTCAGTCTCAGTCTGCTCGCCGGCGCGTTCGCAGTCACCGCTCTCGTCCTGGTTCAGGGTGCCGGGGTGAGCGAGGCGGCGCCGAACCCGGACAAGACCCGCTCGGACCCGAACCGGGATTTTCTGGCTCAGGGCGTGGGGAACCTGCTCGCCGGCTTGTTCCGGGGACAGCCGGTTGGCGGCTCGGTCGGGCAGACGGCGTTGAACGTTTCGGCCGGCGCGGCCGGCCGATGGGCGTCGATCTTCTCCGGCCTGTGGATGGCACTGTTGCTTCTGCTCTTCTCCGGGCTGGTCGGCACCGTCGTGATGGCCACGCTGGCCGCTGTGCTGATCTTCGCCGCGGTCGGGTCGTTCCGGGTCGGCGATGTGCGGGCGATTCTGCGGACCGGGCGCATCTCGCAGATCGCGGTGATCGCGACGTTCGTGGCGACTCTGTTCCTTCCGGTGGCCGCGGCTGTCGGCATCGGTCTGGTCCTGTCCCTGCTGATGCAGCTGAACCAGGAAGCGCTCGATCTGCGAGTAGTGGAGCTGACCCCGCGTGACGACGACAGCTTCGTCGAGCGGCCGGCACGGGCCCGGCTCGAGTCGCGGCAGGTAGTGCTGCTGGACGTCTACGGAAGCCTGTTCTACGCCGGGGCTCGCACTCTTCAGGCCCGGCTGCCCGAGACGGCGCAGGCGCGCAGCCCGGTGGTGGTGTTACGTCTTCGCGGGCGGGTCATGCTGGGCGCCACCGCGTTCGCGGTCCTCGCCGACTACGCCGAGCGCCTGGACGCGGCTGGCGGACGGTTGTATCTCAGTGGTGTCGACCCCGCGGTGGTGGAACAGATCCGGCGCAACCGCACGGTCGAGCGGGTTACCGGCGTGCGGGTGTACGAAGCAGACGAGGTCGTCGGCGAGTCGAGCCTCGCGGCCTATCGCGCCGCCACTCGATGGCTCGCGACGCGCGACTGAGGCCATCCCGATCATTCGCCGTGGGTGAGGCAGCGATCCGGCGACTCCGCGACGGTTGAACTCCACGAGCTGGAGGTCTTTCGATGACGGCGACCGGACATGGCTGAGGACGTGCTGCCGACCTGGCGGCACGGTCCCACCAGGCAATCGATCATCGACTTCGTCCGGCGTACATGTGGTGCGGACGGCTCGGCTGCGGTTCCGGTCGAGGAGCGAGTCGCGGTCTTCGACAACGACGGCACCCTCTGGTGCGAGAAGCCGATGCCGATCCAGGTCGACTTCATTCTCCGCCGCCTGGCCGAGATGCTGGCCGCGCAGCCCCAGCTCAGTGAGCGGCAGCCGTGGAAGGCGGTCGCCGAACGGGACTTCGCCTGGTTCAGCCGTGTCATGGCGGAGCATTACGCCGGTGACGACACCAATGTCCGGACGTTGGGCGCGGGCGTCCTGGCCGCCTACGCCGGCATCAGTGTCGAAGACTTCGAGCAGCTTTCCGATGATTTCCTGCGCAGTGCGCGCCATCCCACCCTCGGCCGCGGCTATCTGCAGTGCGCGTATGCGCCGATGATCGATCTGCTCGACTACCTGGCCGCCCATGGTTTCACGAGCTACATCGCATCCGGTGGCGGCCGCGACTTCATGCGGCCGATCAGCCAGGATGTGTACGGCATCCCCCGCGAGCGGGTCATCGGAAGCAGCAGCACCTTCGCCTACACGAGCGATGGAAAACGTGGCAGCATCACCCATCAGCCCGAGGCGGACTATCTCGACGACGGTCCCGAGAAACCGATCCGTATCTGGAATCGGACAGGCCGCCGTCCGCTGCTGGCGGCCGGGAATTCCAACGGTGACGTGCCGATGCTCGAATTCACCCAGCACCGCGACAAGCCGACCCTTCGGCTGCTGGTGCTGCACGACGACGCCGAACGAGAATTCGACTACATCACCGGCGCGGAACAGGCACTCAAGCGGGCCGAGACCGATGGGTGGACCGTGGTCAGCGTCAAGAACGACTGGATGACGGTCTTCTGATCGGCTGGGCGACCCTCTCCTCATCCGGCGGAGATGAGGCGTGCGTCCACGACGTGGGCGACGGTGAAACGATGATGCCAACTGCCAAACCGAACGTCCTGCTGATCATGGCCGATGACATCGGCTGGTTCGACGTCAGCGCCTATCACCGCGGGATCATGGGCGGGCGGACCCCGAACATCGACCGGATCGCGGCCGAGGGGGTTCTGTTCACCGACGCTTACGCTCAGGCCAGCTGCACGGCCGGGCGGGCCGCGTTCATCACCGGCCAGATCCCGATGCGGACCGGGTTGACCACGGTGGGCATGCCGGGTGCCCCGCAGGGTCTGCAGGCGGAAGACCCCACGCTGGCCGATCTGATCAAGCCGGAAGGCTATCTGACGGCGCAGATCGGCAAGAACCATCTGGGTGATCGCAATGAGTTCCTGCCGACCGTCCACGGATTCGACGAGTTCTACGGAAACCTGTACCACCTGAACGCCGAGGAGGAACCCGAGCAGCCCGACTATCCCAACGACAATCCGTTGGTCAAACGGCTGTTCTCCCCGCGCGGGGTACTGGATTGCAAAGCCTCCGACGTGGACGACCCAGCTGAGGACGACCGTTTCGGACGGGTCGGCAAGCAGACCATCACCGACACCGGCCCGCTGACCCGGGAACGCATGACGACGATCGAGAACGATCTGCTGGAGCGGTCCCTCGGCTTCATCGACCGCGCCCATGAGCAGGGCAAGCCGTTCCTGCTCTGGCACAACAGCACCCGCATGCACGTCTGGACCCGCCTGTCGGAGAGATGGAAGGACAAGACCGGTCTCGGTGTGTACGCCGATGGCATGCAGGAACTGGACTGGGTGGTCGGCCAGCTGCTCCAGAAGCTTGACGACCTCGGCATCGCCGACAACACCATCGTCGTGTTCGCCACCGACAACGGTGCCGAGAAGTTCACCTGGCCCGACGGCGGAACGTCACCCTTCCGCGGCGAGAAGGGGCTCGGCTGGGAAGGCGGCTTCCGGGCACCGGTGCTGATTCGCTGGCCGGACCGGATCGCGCCCGGCCAGGTACTCAACGGCATCGTCTCGCTGGAGGACATCGTCCCGACGATGATGGCGGCGGCGGGCGTCCCGGACATCAAGGAACGCCTGCTTGCCGGCCACAAAGCCGGCGAGAAGCTGTTCCGCGTCCACCTCGACGGCTACAACCTGCTGCCGTACCTGACCGGCGAGACCGGCGAGTCACCGCGACACGAGTTCTTCTACTACGGCGAACACGACCTGTTCGCGCTGCGGTACAACAACTGGAAGGTGCACTTCCAGGTCAAGGACGACTGGTTCGCCGGTGCACTGCTACGTCCCACGATTCCCCGGCCGGTGAACCTGCGGGTGGATCCGTTCGAGCAGCACATGGACGCACCGTCCTACCCGATCTACGCGGGCGAAAAACTGTGGACAGTGCTGCCCGCCGCGGCCATCATTCAGCAGCACGCCGCGACCTTCACCGACTTCCCGCCCCGTCAGGCGCCGGCCGATTTCAACCCACAGGGACTCGTCGACGCGGCGCTGCACGCTGCCGCTCAGCGCCACGACTGACGGGGAGGCCACGTGACTGTCATCGAGACCATCGGCGTCGCGGAGCCGGCCGGGAACCCGCCGGCTCCGGGCATGATCTGGATTCCTGGTGGGACGTTCCAGATGGGCTCCGACGGGCACTACCCGGAGGAGGCACCGGTTCACACAGTCAGCGTCGATGGTTTCTGGATCGACCGGACCACGGTGACCAACCGTCAGTTCGGACGCTTCGTGGCCAAGACCGGTTACGTGACCGAGGCCGAACGCAGCCCTGACCCCGCTGACTACCCCGGTGCCCGGCCGGAGCTGCTCGTGCCCGCGTCGACCGTCTTCGTCGCACCGGCACACCGCGTCGACATGAGTAACCCCTACAACTGGTGGACATATGTGCCCGGCGCCGACTGGCGCCATCCCCAGGGGCCAGGAAGCTCGATCAAAAAGAGGCCGGACCACCCGGTCGTACACGTCACCTGGGCCGATGTTCAGGCGTACGCCCGGTGGGCAGGCAAGCAGTTGCCGTCCGAGGCCGAGTGGGAGTTCGCCGCGCGTGGCGGGCTGGACGGCGCTCCCTACGCCTGGGGCGACACGTTCAACCCGGACGGCCGGTGGATGGCCAACACCTGGCAGGGCGAGTTCCCTTACCTGAACACCATGGACGACGGTCATCGGGGCACCGCGCCGGTCGGCTCCTTCCCTCCCAACGGTTACGGCCTGCTCGACATGATCGGCAACGTGTGGGAATGGACAGACGACTGGTACCAGGCCCATCGCGTGCCGAGCCACGCCTGTTGCGCGGTGGACAACCCCCGCGGCGGTGACCGTGCGGCAAGCCACGATCCGTCGACGCCGGGAGTCTCCATCGCCCGCAAGGTGATGAAAGGTGGCTCCCACCTGTGCTCGCCGAACTACTGCCGCCGCTACCGCCCGGCCGCCCGCATGCCCCAACCGGTCGACACCGCCACCTCCCACCTCGGTTTTCGCTGCATCGTTCGGAGTCCGGACACGCCCGACGTCATTCGTCATGGGTGAGGCGGCCTGGGCCCACCCAGGCGACGCTGCTCAGGTATCGATACGGCCGGGCCACCAATCCGGCCGGCCGACAGAAGGGCGACAGACATGGCGATCGGGCCTGTGCAGCTCATCGTGCTGGGGTTCCAGCACCCGGACTTCCACGGCGAGATCATCGCGGAACTCGAGCGACTGCGAACCTCGAACACGGTACGCGTGATCGACTCCCTCGTCGTGTACAAGGACAAGGAGGGCGAGCTGGAGGTCGAACACCTCAGCAACCTGTCCCAGGACGAGGCGATCGAACTCGGCAGCAAGGTCGGCGCCCTGATCGGTCTCGGCATCGAGGGCGAGGAAGGCCTCGCCAAGGGCGCCGCCCTGGGCGCGGAGGCGGCCGCCGACGGCATCCACGCGTTCTCCGACCAGGACGCCTGGGACGTCATCGAAGACATCCCGAACGACACCGCCGCCGCACTGATCCTGCTGGAACATCACTGGGCCGTGCCGCTACGCGACGCCGTCATCCGAGCCGGCGGCTTCCGGCTCAGCGACGGCTTCATCAGCCCACTCGACCTCGTCGCACTTGGCCTGGTCTCGGCAGAAGAAGCTGAGCATTTGCACAACCTGGAGACCGCCGCAGCCGCGAAAGCGAATTGACACCCGCACCCGACAGTTGGAGGAGAGACATGTTCGCAGCTCGCAGAGTCGCTCGGCGTACCTCACGACGCACGGCCCGGCGCGTCAGCCGGCGTCGGCGCTAACCACAGACGGCGTCACCCCGCTCATGAAGCGGGGTGACGCCGTCAGGAACGACTCCGGCCTGTACGCGCGCCTGCTCAGGCTGCCCGTGGAGCGGATGCTGCCGGTCGTCGCGCTGATCGCGCTCGATGAACTCCACGGGGATGCCGAGCGCGCCGCGGCGATCACGACCGGCTCGCTCCCCGCGCCGGAGGACCCGCAGCTTTCGGTCGGGGGCTTGCCGCACCCGCACCCGGGCGTCGTGGGCTGAGACCTACGGCGCCCGGAACGCTCCTCACTCTGGACGCCCACCGTTCTTCGAACCGTTGGAGCCTGCATCGCTCGCCCACGCGAGGGCGGCGGCGATGTTCGGAAAGACCCGTTCGTCGCTGAGCGTCGTCAAAAGACCGGCCTCGCGGGCGAGAGCCAAGGTGGGGTGATGAACGTGGGCCAAGGCGAGCTGGACGTGCTCACGATCGAGCGCCGCGCTCACCTTGTCGAGGCTCTCAGCACTGGTGATGTCGATCTCGTCGGTGGCATCGAGGTCGAGGATCACTACGCGCGTCGCTGCACCGGAGCTGTGCGCGGCCGCTTCCACTCCGTCCGCCACGGATTGGGCGTTCGCGTAGAACAGCGCCGCGTCCGGACGCATCACGAGGACTCCGGGGACGGTGACTCCGGCCGGATCTCGCTGGATGTCGACGTAGGCGCCCGGGTCGTGCGGGTCGGCGCCGAGGACCGACAGTCTCGGCTTGCTGGCCCGATACACCAGCAGCAACAGTGACGTGCCGACGCCGAGGATCAGGCCGGGCAGGACGTCGAGGACGATGACGCCGGCGAGGGTGAGCATGCCGATCCAGAATTCGCGAGGGACCAGCCGGTAGTAGCGACGCATCTCACCGACCTTCATCAGATGCGAGACCGCGTGGATGATCAGCGCGCCGAGGACGGCCTCGGGAAGATTCTTGAACACCGGGGTCAACGCGATGACGGTCACCAGGCTGAGCACGGACGCGACGAGCGGTGACATCTGCGATCGTGCGCCGGCGCCCTCGTTGACCGCACTCTGCGACAGGCTTCCCCCCGCTGCCAGACCGCCGAGGAACCCGGAGCCCAGGTTGGCGGTGCCGAGGGCGATCATCTCCTGGTTCGGGTCGATGCGATAGCGGTACTTCTCCGCGAACGTCTGGGCCGCGCCGAGCGACTCGGAGAACATCACGAGGACCATGCCGAGCGCGCTGGGGACCAGCACCCAGAGGTCACCGGCGTGCAGGTCGGGGAATCCGATCGACGGTAGTCCGGTGGGGATCGCGCCGATCGTGGCGACCCCATGGCCGGCGAGGCCGAAAACGCTGCTGATCACGATGCCGAGCACGAGGGCGACGATGCCGCCCGGCACCCGGGGTGCGAACCGCTCCAGGCCGAACAGCAGCACCAGCGCGCCGGCCCCGACCGCGAGCGTGACCATGCTGGTCGATCCGAGACTGGTCACGAGGTGGCCGAACTGTTCGACGGTGTCGCCGTGGCCTTTCTCGATCCCGAAGATCTTCGGGAGCTGGCTCACGGTCACGAAGATCGCGAGCCCGAACACGAATCCGGCCATCACCGGACGGGACAGGAACTGGGTGATAAAGCCGAGCCGCAGCAATCCGGCGAGGATGAACAAAATCCCGGCGAGGAGGATGACGCCGCCCGCCAGCGCCGCGTACCTGGCGGTGTCGTCCGGGTTCAGCGCGGTCACCGCGGAGAACACGAGCACCGCCGAGGCCGACGTGCCCGCGACCACGAGGTGCCGGCTGGTGCCGAAGACCGCGTACAGGGCCAGCGATGCCAGAAGGGTGTAAAGACCGGCTTGCGGCGGGAGGCCCGCGAGGCTCGCATAGGCGATCATCTCCGGGATCAGCAGGCCCCAGATGGTGAAGCCCGCGATCACGTCGCGGGCCAGCCACGCCTTCTTGTACCGGGGAAGCCACGACACGATCGGAATGAACCTCCGGCTCGCCTCGCCGATGCCTCTACTCACGCTGGCCTCCACCCGTCGCGTCAGCTCGTATGGTCGGCCGCGGAGCACCGGGGTCACATCACCCAGGAGGAATGAGAGCCACGCGTGGCGCCGTGTTGCCGAGGCGCTCATGTCTTCGCTGAACGCCACTTCGCGCGGGCTTAAAGGGGCATAGCCTACCCGTATCTCAACAGGGCAAACGCCTCCAGCTTCACAGAAGGGTCATCCTTGTATGAAGCTACTGATACCAGTCTCCGTACCATGGTCGCCCTATGGCCTGGTGTCGGTAGCGACGGTGACCTTGCTCGGAGCGATCTCCGCGGCCGCACCGGCGCGACTGTTGATGTTCGGTGTGGTGGCGATCGGCCCGCCACTGGCTGTAGCCACAGCCAGCCCGCTCACGGTGCTGTCCGTCGGCGGCTACACGCTCATGATTGCCTTTGCCATCTCCACCTGGCAGGGTCTTCTCGGCTCCACCGATCAGACTTTGCGGCTGCTCACGGTGGTCTGCGCGACGCTGGTCAGTTGGAGTCTCGCCCGCCACCTGCGGACCGCGCTTCGGGCCACCGCCAGCGCGGCGCGGGAACGGGAAATGCTCGCCGCGATCGTCGACCAGTCCTCCGACGCGATTATCGCGAGTGCCCTCGACGGCACCCTCACCGCCTGGAACAGGGGCGCGGAACGGATCTACGGCTACACCGCCAATCAAGTCATCGGCCAGCCACTCGCCAATCTGATCCGGCCCGACCAGCCAGACCGCCTGCCTCAGGTGCTTGCCGACCTGGCCGCCGGCCAGCAGATCCGCATAGATGAGGCGCAGCGGATCCGCAGCGACGGCACGCCCTTCCTGGTCTCGGTGATCGTCTCGCCGATCCGTGACGAATACGGCATGGTCGTCGCCGCCGCTGCCACCGAACGCGACATCACCGACGAGAAGCTTGCCCGGCAACGGTCGGAGCGAGCCGCTCGGATGGAGAGTCTCGGGCAGCTCGCCGGCGGCATCGCCCACGACTTCAACAATCTGCTCGCCATCATCCTCAACTACGCCGACTTCCTCGGCGAAGAGGTCAGCGACGACGGTACGCGCGACCTCGCCAGGATCAAGGACGCCGCTGACCGGGCCAAGGCGCTCACCGGCCAGCTGCTGCTGTTCGCCAAGCGAGAACCGACCGAGGTGGGAATCGTCGACCTCAACGAGGTCATCACCGAGGCCGGTGACCTGCTGAGCCGCACCATCGGTGCTGACATCCAGCTGCTGTGCCGCCCGCGCAGCGAGGCCCTCCCTGTGTACGCCAACCGTGGACGACTCGACCAGATCCTGCTCAACCTCGTCATCAACGCCCGCGACGCGATGCCCGAGGGCGGCGTGGTGGTGGTCGAGACAGACCTCGCCGACGTCCACGCGGAAGACAGCACGCCGCTACCGCCCGGACAGTACGCACGGCTGACGGTCAGCGACACCGGCACCGGCATGACGGCCGAGGTCCGCGACCGGTTGTTCGAGCCCTTCTTCACCACGAAGCCGGCCGACCGCGGCACCGGCCTCGGCCTGGCCACTGTCTACGGCATCGTGGGCGACGCCGGTGGGCACATCAGCGTGGAGTCCGCACTGGGCATCGGCACGACCTTCCGCATTCTGCTGCCGCCGGCCACCGAGAACGCCGACCAGGTCACCGAGCCGCCCTCCGAGAGCCGCGCCGGTCACGGTGAGCTCGTGGCCGTCATCGAGGATGAGGAATACGTTTGCGACCTCGTGCTGCGCATTCTCAGGGAGAACGGGTATCGCGCTACCGCCTTGGACCAGAGCTCACTGGCCGACGACGACCTGAATGGCGTAACGCTACTCATCACCGACATCGTGCTACCCGGCAAATCCGGCCCGGCACTCGCCGACCAGATGCGAGCCCGGCACCCCGACCTGCGGGTGCTGTTCATCTCCGGCTACAGCGACAGCGAACTGCGCCACCGGTATGGCCTCGGGGAGGAGACCCGGATCGTTCAGAAGCCATTCACTGCGGTCGAAATACTTGCCGGCGTCGGCGAGGCACTCTCCGAGGCGCACCAGGTCCGTCGGTGAGGGTCGGCTTCTGGTGCTGATCGGCGGGCACGGTGCCATCGTCGTGAGGTAGTTCAGATCAGCGCCGGCCCGAAACCTTCGCTCTCCCTGTCACCCCGTAGGCCAGTAGTGGGCCAGGCAGCGCCCGGGATGCTCGACCCAACGCGAGTCGCGACGTCGACGAGATCGAATCAGACCGCCACGACCGGACAAGGGCCGGCACTGGCCCAGATAGCTGCGGTTCGTGGTGGCGATCCGGTCGACGATGGCAAAGTCCAGGACCGGATTCTGAGTGCAGCGAGGTGTTCGACATATCGACGGCGTGCGGATTCATCGGTGAGGAAATGGCTGGTGAGTTTCCCCGTTTCGCCGGGGTGCCGCGTCTTACGGTCGGCTGTAGGACGGACTGTTTGCCTGCCGTCGATTGATGCTTGATGGGACACGAATGTTGCGCGGTGTCCGGTTTCGGGGCGGGTGATGCGTCGGCGTGAACACCGTGTGGTTATGGGGTGGTGGCGAAGCCGAGGTCGTCGAGGCTGGTGGCGAGTGGGTGGGGTTCGCTGGTCAGGACAGCGAGGGCGGCGGCGACGGCGTGGAGGTCGGCTTTGATGTAGGTGGTGGTGGCGGGGCCGGTGTTGTCGGTGTGTCCGGCGTAGGCGCGGGCGATGCCGTAGCCGAAGTTGCGTTCTACCCAGGTGAGGGTGGTGTGGCGTAGCCAGTGGCTGGTGATTCCTTGGGTGGCGACCCATGGGAGGTGTTCGCCGAGGCGTTTCCATAGGTGGTCGTAGCGGCGTGAGGTCATCGGTCGGCCGTTGCGGTAGCGCAGTAGTTCGTCTTCTGGCAACCGCGCGCCGCGGCTGTGGGCGTGTTCGGTGAGGTGTCGGGCGAGGCGCAGGGTGATCGGTTGCCAGCGCAGGGTTTCGCCTTTCTCGCGCAAGAGGACCAGGCCGTTTTGGGCGTCGAGGTCCATCAGGCGCAGGCCGAGTGCGCCGCCTCGGCGGCAGGCGGTTTCGGTGTGCAGCCGGAGCAGGAGGCTGTCGAGGATGACGTCGTTGCCGGTGGTGCGGGCGGTTTCGGTGATGGCCTGCATTTCCCAGGGGAGCAGGGCGCGGCGGGTGCTGGGTAGCCGGCGGGGTTTGGCGACCCGGTGGGCGGGGCTGGTTCCGGTGGCGATGATGCCGTCGTCGATGGCGCGTCGGAAGTAGGCGCGGGCAGCGGTGATGACGTTCTCGCCGGCATGCCGGCCACCGCGGTAGTTGCGTTGCCGTTGGCGGGCGTGGGTGACGCAGTCGCGTTGCAGCGCTTCCACGTCGGTGGCGGTGATCTGGTCGACGGGCAGGTCGCCCCAGGCGTCGACCATGCGAGCCCAGTAGGTGTTATATGCGGAGACTGCTGCGGCTGGCCGCGGCGATCACGCGGGGCAGGTATTGCCGCACTGTCGGCGTCCGGGCCGGGGGAGTGCTGTCAGCCGTCATGATCGATCGCCTGCCGGGCGTAGTGCTGGGCGATCAGGGCGGTGATGGTGCTCTCCGCGTGGATGATCAGGCTGTGCTCGTCTGGTGCGGCGACGAGGACGACCTGGTTGCTGGCGTCGAGGTGCGCGAGGGCGCGGGCGGTGGCGGGGATGGTGAGGTCACCACGGTCGTTGATGACGCTGCGGCCGGTCGGTCTGCGGGTGATGATCACGGCGTCGTCGAGGACGGTCTGGTCCACGCGGTCGCCGGGGGACCAGTGCATGACACGCAGCAGGTGACGTATCGACACCCGTCCTGACAGGTCGGGGCGGCCGATCGTGAGGTGGAGCGACGACGGGCTGCTGCCGACGGGAAGCCTGGTTGCCGGAAGAGCCGGAACGGCCAACGGCGTCGACGGCCGCGCCCGTTTCGTGGCCGGCGGGACCAGGGCGTCAACGAGGCGCTCGGCCGTGTCCGTGCGTTGCGTGATGGAAGTGGTCATGGCGTCATCGTCCGCGCTGACCATGGCGTTCACGTCGAAAAGCGGCAAGGTCAGACTGACCGGTCGGCCTGTGCGGCGATCGGTAGCCCCGAACGCAAAATGGTGGAAATCCACGATAAACGTGAACTTCCACCATCAATGGTGTCCGAGGCCGAACACGCACCAATTGCCTACGGATCGCCACCCTATCTACGACTATCTCACTGCGATAGCGATTCCGCGAGACCGTCCGGGCGACTTCACCCGGACGGTCTTTTTCGTCTGGCAATTGTCTTCGTGGGTTCATACCGAGCGTCAGTCAGTGCTGACCGATGGGCAAGGCCCGACGGCATTGCACTTGGCCCCTTGCGGCTAGGACATTCCTACTGCTCAGGCTTTCTCGGGGGTGCCAGTTGCTTCGGCGGTGCTGACCATCTCGGCCACGAAGATCTCGTCGATCGGGCCGGAGAGCGCCCGCCAGCCGTCTTCGAGCGCTGTGCGGCAACCCTCGGTGAGGCTCTCTAGGTCCTCGTCGGAACCGGTCGGTTTGACGAAGCGCCACCACAACCAGCCCTGCGCGATTTGCGAGTGCGTCCAGCCGAGCTTTGCGGCGTGTTTCTCGAGCTGTTCGGTCAGCAGAGTCGCCAGCCGATCTTTCGCGAGACTCTTGGCAGAGGAGATCCGCACACCGACGTAGGGCCAGGTGGAGTCGCCATCGATCAGCAGGCTAGGCCCGTGCCATTGCAGCGCGATCGTCGCCTGCAACGCGCCAAGCTGCCAGGACGGTCGGGTCAACTCGTATGTCTGGTAGGCCGAGTGTGAGAACCAGCCGTGGTCGGCTTCGGCGAGGATGGTGGGGTCCACGCCTTCGACGCCGAGTTCGACTGAGGCCTCGACCTCCTTCACTGCCTCGTCGCGCAGGGCGGCCCACTCTTCGATTTGGCTCCGGTTGCGCAGGTAGAAGTTGGTTTTTTCGTCCGGCATTGCCGATCCTTCACCGTCGAGAGTTTCCCAAAAATCCCGGGCGCCGGCCGATGCACCGGACGGCAGCGGAGTCATCAGCCCGGCAATGTCTTGCCAGGTCAGTGCGGCCCACCCGGCCGGGGTGCCGCGATCGTGTCCGTCCCTGGTCAGGTACACGAGGGTGGCAGCCTCATCCGCCCAGAGCTTGGCAAGCCGCGCACACTGGTCACCGTGCTGGCCGGCATTGAACTTTGCCTCGATCAGAACGCAGGAACCGCCGACACGCACGACGAGATCGGCCCGGGTGCGGACCCCGTCGGCTGTGTATCGCGTTTCTTCCACGGTCACCCGAATCCGCGCTGCCGGATCAAACGGCAGTTCGAGCTTCTGGAACAGCCTTCGCACGACCTGATCGCCCAGCCCGTGGTGATCCTCGGGCCGCAGTAGCCATGCCAGGCACGCGACGAGCCTGACTTCGAGATGGTGAACGCCAAGAACTTCCAGCAACGTCCGTTTCCCGGTACGCCAACGCCCCGCCGCTTTGATCGCGGCGGTCTCCCGGGCGAGCGTAATCAGTCGGCTCTCCCACTGTTCGATCCGCGAGCGATTGATTGAGGCCCATTCGCCAGCCAGTTCCCGGAGCCGCTGCTCGTCGCCGATCACGACGCTGATGCTCCCAGATCTGAGCTGAACGGTGTCGCCCGGCCACCCTGCGGCCGCCGCGAGTTCAGCGAGAGATTCAACATGCCCTGAAGCTCTGGCCGTCAAGGCGGAGCGCAACGGATCCCCTCGCTTGCGCTTGGAGCCGAGCATGAGTGAGCTACGCATCTCATTGCCAATGCGACAACCCCGCATGCGCGGGGAGCAGTACTCCAGGCCCCGACCGATCGCATCGGTCTGCGGATCATCCCCGCATGCGCGGTGAGCACGTGATCGCGGCGCTGTCCTCATGGCGTCCCAGGGGATCGCCCCATGCGCGGGGAGCACCGGATCCCGATTGTCCACAGGCTGTGGACGGTCGGATCACCCCCGCATGCGCGGGGAGCAGGCAGCTGATCCCCGGCGCCTACCGCACCATGCGCGGATCACCCCCGCATGCGCGGGGAGCAGGAAGGTGCACCCGTGCCCGACGCCAACCCCGTGGGATCACCCCCGCATGCGCGAGGAGCAGGGCAGCGACCACCCCAAGGGGCTCGCCCTCGATGGATCACCCCCGCATGCGCGGGGAGCAGACCCAATCCCAGGCCGTTGCCGGGTTGGACAGCGGATCACCCCCGCATGCGCGGGGAGCAGACGATCTGCTGCTGTTTCTCCGCCAGGTGCCCAGGATCACCCCCGCATGCGCGGGGAGCAGTGCCACACCTGGAACAGCAGCCCGGACAGGCCGGGATCACCCCCGCATGCGCGGGGAGCAGGTTGCAAAACTGATTTGAGATCGACATGTCCCGGGATCACCCCCGCATGCGCGGGGAGCAGGGTGACGTCGACGGGGATACTCGGCCATCCCCAGGATCACCCCCGCATGCGCGGGGGTGATCCCACGAAGGCCCGAACAGCAGAAGGCAATAGGGCCCGTTCCCCGCGCATGCGGGGGTGATCCGCACGTCCGGGGAGCGACGCCGGACGAGATCGGCCGTTCCCCGTGCATGCGGGGGTGATCCCACCTTGTCGAAGATCCAGATGGCGGCTGTGGGGCCAGCGTCACGCCGTGGTCGGCGCGGTCGCAGACCTCCAGCGCCCGCACGGGATTACCTTGCCGGCGCAGTGGGAAGGCGAGCAGGGTGAGCAGTTCGGCGTTCGCGGGTGTCTCGGTCAGGGCGAGGCGCAGCATCGCCTCCGCTTGAGCGTGCCGGGTCGATGAGGGCCGGGGCATGGGCCTGCTGGTAGGCCGCTGTCACTCGCTGCTCTCCTGCGACTTCAATGGCTCGGCCATCAGCTCGGTGAACGAGGGTAGGAAGCAGCCGTAGTCCTGCAGCGGGGTGTGATGGCCGAACTCGATGCTCAGAATCATGCCGGCGGGTGAGAGGCCGTCGGGGCGGTCGGGAACGCGCTGGCCTGGGCGTAGGCCGACTCCGCCGTGCATGGTCGGTGGTTCGCTGGAACCGGCGGCGAGTTCGGGATCGTCGGAGGCCAGGGTGTGGTAGCAGTTGATGAGGGCGTCGACGGCGCAGTACGGGTCGGCGAGCGCTACGGCGAGTTCGGACTCGTCGGCGCCGGGATTGTAGGCCAGGTAGGCGCGGCGGGCGGCGGTTAGGAACTTGTCCGGGTCGATGATGACCACGTCGTGCCGCGAGCGGATGCTGATCACCATGCCCGGTTGCAGGGTGACGCTCTCGTCCTCGTCGTCTTCGGTGTGTTCGTACACACCGCGGAAGGATAGGGAGTCGGCGCCTTGATCGTGAGACCACTTAAGACGGTCTTCAGGATGCCATTTGACGGCGACGCGAATGGGCTTCGACGTGTTGGTGAGTCGATCGTGGCGCTCAAGCGCTAAGGCTGTGGGCCGAGCAGTCTTTGCTTCCAGCTCTCCGGGAGCGGCACGTCGTGGGGCGCCAGCGGCGCATTGTCGCGGTCCGCCCATTTGTCCCAGACCTGGTCGCAGGCGGCACACCACAGTGGCGTTCGGCAGACACGCTTCTGGTCTTCGTCACGGTAGGAGAGGAAGAAGCCGACCAGCCGTAGATCGCCGGTGCAGGTGGGGCAGGTGATGCCTGGCATGACGGTAGCGGCCACGGCATCCAGCATGGCCCGGCGGTATCACGGCGTCCACATCTAATCGACGGCGGTCGAATAAATGCGGCGCATGCTTCGTTTCGGCTGCCGATAATGGGCGGATGCTGTTGCTGGTACCCGCTGATGTTCTGCGCCCGCGCCGCCCAGACGAGCACTTCATTGCTGAGGTCGAGGCCGCGCGGGATGCCGGTCTCGACGTCGCGGTGATCGACCACGACGCCGTGACCCGCGGCGACGCGGCCGCCGCCGTAACTCGGGTCCCCGCCGGTTCCGACGCTGTATACCGAGGCTGGATGCTGCGCAGCGAACAGTATGTGGCGATGGTGCAAGCCCTCGCCGCCCGCGATGTCACTGTCCGCACCAGCCCGCAGCAGTACCGGCAGTCCCACGAACTCCCCGGCTGGTATGCCGCCATCCGGGAGCACACCCCCGAGACGACGTGGACTACCGGTGACCACCACGACGATTTCACCAAGGCCTGCGCGACCCTCGGCACCGGACCAGCGGTACTGCGGGACTACACGAAGTCGATGAAGCACTACTGGCACGAGGCCGCCTACATCCCCGACGTCGCCGACTCCGACGCGGCCTGGCGCGTCGCCACTCGCTTCCGCGAGCTGCGTGACGACGAGTTCACCGGCGGGTTCGTGC
This sequence comes from Actinoplanes lutulentus, assembly GCF_003259845.1. GTDB lineage: Bacteria > Actinomycetota > Actinomycetes > Mycobacteriales > Micromonosporaceae > Actinoplanes > Actinoplanes lutulentus. Next base: position 109,382 of record NZ_QLMJ01000001.1, on the reverse strand, counting down.
TGCGCCGATTCGAGGGGTTCACCGGCGCAGAGGTTCGTACCTGGTGGGTCGGCGGCGTGTGTCGGCTGGTCACCCCCCATCCCGACACGGCAGAAGACGCGCCGCCCGCGGATGTCAACCTCACCGCGATGGCCGCGGCGGTAAAGGCCCTGGACCTGCCGTTCATCACCGCAGATCTGACCCGCCACCAGGACGGTCGCTGGCGCATCGTCGAGGTCGGCGACGGCCAGGTCAGCGACCGCCCCTCCACTACGCCGGCCGCCGACCTCATCACCGCGCTGCTCGATTGACCACTGCCGGAGGTTCAGGTCAGTGTCCGTCGGCTGTTGCGTGCGCACCGGGATCACGGCCGAGGCAGGGACGTGCGGCCCGGTCATCGACGGTCGCGGCGTCGACCGGGACGGGGTTGAGCATTGAGGGACACTGTCGGCTTACAAAATCGCGAGACTACTTGTCGTAGGAATATAGTCATGAGTGTGGAACGGTGTGCGAGTGTGTTGATGGGTGCTCATGAGATCCGCGTTCGGCTTGGTGGGATCTCCCGCCAGCGCGTCTACGAGCTGTCCAGTCGTGCTGACTTCCCGGCTCCGGTCGCTGATCTGGCACAGGGCAAGGTGTGGCTGACGTCGGATGTCGAGGAGTGGATCGCTGTGCGTCGTAAGGTATAGAGCGTTTTCGTTCATGCATGCCGGATCGGGAGGTGTCGGTGAGCGTCGTCTTTGATCGTCCGGTTCGTGACATCGCCGTTCGGGATGGGACGCAGACCAACTGTGCTGGGTTTGCGAAGATCCTCGCCGACATCGAGCCCGCCGAACGTTTCGAGTTCCTGAGCAACGGCGACGCCGCGCCGGCCGGTGTCTTGGACGATGAGCTCATCGAACAGTGCATCGGCGCCGTTCGTCGTGGCGTCCTTGATGAACTGACCCGGGTGGGTGACGGTGAGGTGCCGCCGGTCCGGTTCGTCCTGCGGCGGATCCTGGTACACCTGGTGGATTCGGCCGAGTTTCGTAATGAGGCTGTCGGGCGGATGGCTGTTGCCGAGGCCGTGCGGCGTCTCAACGGCGCGTACTGATACTGGTGGGCATGGCGGTGTTCACGGTGCAGGACTATCACCAGATCAGACACACTCTGTTCAAGCCGACCCGTGACTACGTCGGCGTCGACTGGGGTCGTGACGTACTCGCACCGTGGGTGGCGGCCAATCGCGGCGTCCTAGACTCGCTGCACCGGATTGGCGCTCCGGAGATGGCTACTGCGTCGATCTCGGTCGAGGATTCGTGGGCGTTGTACGCGCTGAGCCGGGTTGCCGAGGTTCTCATCCTGAGTAGCCAGCCGGAGAAGACCGCCGACGACGCGGATCCTGATCCGTTGCTGCCCCCACGCGCGTATGAGCAGTTCATCACCGGAATCGGTGGCCGCAGCGTCAACATCGGTTCGTTCCATCCGTTCCTGCACGAGATCACCGATGTTGCCTCCGCCGACAACTCGCAGGCGCAACCGGAGTTGGTGGCGTCGCGGTGGCCGGCCTGCTTCGTCGGATCAATGCTGCTACTGCGCGGTGGTGTGACCGTGCGGGCTGGCGCCGATCGGCTGGATCCACAGATCACGACCGAGTCGACGTTGTACTGGGCGTGGCACCGCCAGTACCGGCCGGTCAGCGACCTGTCGCACGGGTGGGGTAGCAACTCGCAGTGGCGTACCCGGTTCCGCCGGGACTACTGGCTGGCGGACCGGCTTGCCTACAACGTGGATGCCGTCGTCGATCCGCGGGCGGTCAGTGACGCCGATGAGGATCAGCGCGACCGAGACGTCGACCTGCTGCGTTACCGGTGCAGCACCCTGGTCGACCACGGCGCTGACGCGTGGGTGTGGGACAGCCATCACACCGAGCCGACGCCTTTCGCACTGTGACTTCACGGCTGGGGTAGAGGTGTGCGGGCCGCGGTGGAACCCAGTGGCGGCATCGGCGCAGGCTTAAAGCTGCCTCTCGTGACCACGGACCTCGCCCTGGCCCCGCGACGGCCGATGACGCGTCGTCGAGATCGGTAATGGACAAATGAGCGAACCGCCTACCCGCAAACTCATCGCCGCGTTGATCGATTAGGTCACCGGCACGCATGCGGAGGTGAGTCCGTCCTTGAACCCAGATCACGCGACAGGTGTTTACAGGTGTGTAGTAGCCACCTGTCAAGGGCCCCGGACCGCTGTCCAATGCCTGGAGGGATCAGCTGATGGATATGAGGTCGTCTGACCAACCTATGGCCTTGTCAGTTCCGGGAGCCGGCCCGGAACGCGTCTTCCACGCTTCGAGTCTACAGCGCGTGAAGTTGTCAGATCCATGGGAAGCCCTCGTCGGCACCGGGCTGACGCCGTGTATCTGAACCCGGATGATCACCTCGCGGAGTGGCAGTCCCGTGCGCAGCGGACGGCGGATGCCGGTCTGGAGCTGGCCCAGCGATTGCAGCAGGTCAGCGCCACCGCGCAATCCAGCAACAGCGACGTACGGGTGACGGTCGACCATGCCGGTGGGTTGAGCGGCCTCGCCTTGGCCGACCACGCGATGCGACTGGCGCCGGACGAGCTTTCGCGCCTCATAGTCGCCACGAGCCAGGCGGCGCAGGCGCGCCTTGCGCAGCATGTCGCCGACCTGGTTACCCGCCTGCATGGCGCTGACTCGCCCACGGCGGATTTCGTCGCCGACGCTTACGCCGAGGCGTTTCCCGAACCCGATCCAGACGACGATGCAGGGTACGGCCGGCGATGAGCCACCCTGAGTTCCACCTCGATGTGGGCATCCTCGGCGAGCACGCCCGGATGGTCGACGGCGTCGCGGAGATGCTGGACGCCGTGACCGCAGCGGTCGGCCACCTGCGTCTGGACAGCGGGGTGTACGGCGAGTGGCCGGGCCCCTTCATCACCGGATTTCTCGGCATCGCGCAAGATCAGGCGATACAGGACACGCGCAGTGCCACGGACGCGACCTCGCACCTGGCTGACTTGCTGCGGTCGATCAGCGTGAACGTCACCTTGACCGACGACGAGGCGGCGCGGGAGTTGCGTGAGGCAGGTCCATGAGCGAGGCCTACCTGGGCTGGCCTGGGCTGATCGCCGAGGAGCGAACCACCAAGGCGTACGAAGGCACCGGCATTTTCGAGTCCGCCAGTGGCATGGTGGACAATGCGTTCAGCGGCGACGTGCCCGGCTTCGCCGGCAACGCCCTCGCCACCGGCCTTGCTGCCATGGGCGCCGTGATGGATCCGCTGCAGGTCGTGTTTGCCGCCGGCGTGGGCTGGCTGATGGAGCACGTCGCGATCCTGCGTGAACCGCTCGACAAGCTGATGGGCGACCCCAAGGCTATTGACGCGCACGCGCAGAGCTGGAAGAACATCGAACAACGCATCTACGACGCGACCGACTTCTTTGTCGAAGAGGTCAACCGCACCACCGTCGCGTGGACGGCCGCCTCCGCCGACGCGTACCGGCAACGCGCCCGCAGCCACGCCGAGTCGATCCAGGCCATGGGCAAACTCGCCGACGGCATGGGCCGAGCCACCACGGCTCTAGGCGCGACGGTCGGCATCGCCCGTAACACCGTCCGCGACATTGTTGCCGAGGTCGTCGGCGCGTGCATTTCCAAGGCGGTGCAGGCCGTCAGCGTTGTGCTCATTCCGAAGGTGGTTGCGGAGATCTCCATACTCGTGTCGGCTGCCAGCCTGAAGATCTTCACCGTGGTGAAGCAGTTGTTCGCGGCGATCAAAAACACGGGTCTTCTCGTCAGGCAGATGCAGGCGTTGATGAGCCGGATCGGGCAGTCCAGCCGGAACGTGCTACGCCTGGAAGCGCACCGAATCGAGGCAGTAGGTACGGCGGGAGAGGGCTGGCGCGGAGCAGCGGACGCGTACAGACTGCTGAGCCAGGGACACGTGAGAGCCCACGGTGCTGTCGACCAGGTCATGGTCAACACTGCCCGAGCGGCGGCACAGGGCAACACCTCACAGAACACCGGGTCGGGCGCCTCCGACATGAACAGAGACAACCCGGCGCCACCGCCTATCGATCTCGAACCCGAGCGATGACGAAGGGAAATCCGCCGTGGAATCCCACGACGAACGGATCGCCAGACGAGCCGATGAACGTGCCGAGCTTGAGCGACAACTCGACCGGGAAGAGGCGGAGGGCCAGTCGTCAGCAGCGATCCAGCGTCAGCGTGGCGGCAAACTTGGCTCGGCCGCCTTCCTCGCCGGGATCGTCCTGCTGGCAGCCGCGCTGCTCAGCACGTGCGTCACACTGATCCGGCTGTCCGGGCACGACTTTGCCGAAGCGAGCCGCACGGGACAGGCGACGGTCGCTCACTGTACGGAGCAAGGGCCGGTCACCACCCGAGGATTCGGCTACTGGTATCGCTGCGTCTCCACCATCCGATGGGACGATGGCGGCACCGACCGACTCGTCATTGACGAGGTCTTCACCCCCGCGGACATCGGCCGGGCGGTCCGTGTCGGCGACGTCGGGGAGCATCGCGGGAGCCGAGAACTCGCCCGTGAGGACACCCCAGCACGGCCGTGGCTCACCTGGATCGGCGTTACCGTTGGCATCATCGGCCTTCTACCCACCTTCCTTGTGGCCATGATCCTCCGCGAACTCCTGCGTTTCCGCCGTAGATGATGGGCAAGCGGCGGAGGCAAGCCTGCTGGTTTCGCAGTAGCTGAGGACGGGTGGTTCTGACGGCCTGACGCGGCCCCATGCGGACGGGGCGGCTTCAATTGGCCCCATGGGCATGGGCCGTGCGCGGCGGCCGTGTCATGACGCTGCCTACGTGGCCTCACGCTGGGCATACGCTTTGTATGCGGCAGTTGACTACGATTTTCACCGTAGGTAAAGATTGCGGACCGTTCGGAAGGCAGGCTCCAAGCGAGTTGGAGCTAGCCTGCCTCCAGATATTGCCGACGGTTCGTAATCGCCGGATGGAGGCTGCGCCGAAGACGTGGTCTCCAATCGGGCTATCTAGCGCGGTGCAATATGCGCTCTACGACTTTTTTCGATGAACGATCCGAGCGAGAAGTCCAATCAATAGCAACCATCGTTCGACTGTTTAGATAGACTTCCACTTGCTCACTCCTACTGACATCTAGGAAGTCGGGTTCAGACGAACTGATGGATTCATTCGACTCCTCGGTGCGGCTAGCTGCAAGCAGCATTCTCGACGGCTTGGTTTCGTCGAAAACTGGCACGTCTAGCCATTCTCCGTACCAAGGCCTTTCCAGCTCAATAGCTATGGTGTCGGGCGCAGTTTCGGCCAGTTGACGCTCATGGTCTTCGACAGTGTTCTTGATGATCTCGCGTTTTACTCGCCGCTCCCTCTCCCTTCTGGGCGAGGCCGGACCAGGCGGACGCCTAGCAAGCGGAGGTGCCATATGAGTTAGATCTTCGAGCTGCTCAACGGCCGATTCTCCCATCGGCTCATCTGCCGTATCCTCAGCAAACTTGAAGAAGTCGATCTCGGTTTGTTGCTGTTCTATCCAGGACCAAGCCATGCACACCGGATCACAACCGGGTTGCCGGCTCCAGGCTAGAAGTTGGTCCAATCGGTGTCGTTGCGCAGCGGACGTCATTGCGGTTAAGGGCCTTCCCCTGCTCCGCCCCCTCGATTCACCGGCAAGAACCGTTGATTCTGCATCTGCGAATCTCAAGTCAGGTCGCACTCCGGCATTAGGATAAAGCTGGCGAAGATGCTGAGGTAGCGCATCGAAGTGTGCGACATCTTGCAATGCCTCGTTATCGCGATTCACCACGGCCGTAAGACCTCCGAGCGCAAATACTTCGGAAACAAAGCGTCGGACATGGAGAGAGGCGCTGTCGAATGCGTCATGGCGTGTCAGCGGGAAACCCGGTGGTGTCCGCCCAAAGAGAGAAAGCACGAGCGCCATTTCGCGATTTACTAGCCGCATCAATAGGCGACCCCTATAGGGTATTGCCAGAGCGTTTCTTTGGATCACTTCTGCAAGATTTAGTTCCATTTGAACGTTGCCGGTAGGAATAACGTCTTGTGGTTGAATTTTCGTGCCGCCCGGCGGAGCCAACACCTTGAATTTTCGGACACTTACCTGCGCCATTTATCCCCCGCGGTACAAGAGTTATAGCCGGTAGTGCGTACTTTACGCTCACCGGACCAGTTCGTGGGCTACGAACACCCTATCGGGACCCCTCACACTCCTAGTCGAAACTCGGAGTCCGTGTGAGCACCGCCGATTCGTTACCGGCTCACAGGGCCGAGGCTGCGGTTAAAGGCCGCCAGCCTCTCTGGGCAGTCGAGTGCACTCAACTCGGATCAGTAAACGTGATCATTCAGCCTCGGAGCGGGTCGTGTCGCCCAGGTCGAGGGCCATCGCGTCGAAGGTGGGCGAGTTCTCGAACGGCCGCTTCGTTCCTATGTGGGTCCATCCCCAGCGGCGGTAGGCGGCTTGTGCGGGTTCATTGTCGCCGCGGACCAGGAGGTGGGCGATCTGCTCGGGTCGGCCGCGTAGTAGTTCGTCGTGGATGCGGGTGCCGTGGCCGTGGCGTTGATGGGTTGGGGCAACAGCGAACTCGCGGAAAATGTAGATCGGGCCTGAGGCTTCAACATCGGGGAAGAAGGCCTGCAGCTGAGCCCAGAGTTCGCTGTCGCCGTCTCTTGGGCTGCCGAACGCGTATCCGATGCAGTCGGCGCCGATCCAGGCGGTCACCAGGTCGAAGTCGCGGGCCTTAGCGTACATGTTGGTGAGGCGGGACCAGAAGGTCTCCGGTGCGTACCACGACTGGTCGATCAAGTGCGCGTGCGTTGCCGCATAGATGGGGATCAGGTGCTCGCGCAGCCGGAGGGCTTCGTCTGCGCTGGAGTGACGCAGGGTCGCGTCATTGATTCGAATGGACATGCAGTTCAGCTCATCTGCTGGGTTGCGGCGAGGAACTCCCGGTAGCTTCGCACCTCGGGCAGCTTCTCAGCGGATGCTGGAATGCCGTTGAGGACTTGGCGGGAAAGGCCGGCGATCGGGCGGATGCGGTCGGCCGCGGGCAGGCTTTCGAGGACTGCTTGCGCGTCGCGAGCCGCTTCAGCGGCTGCCCCGGCCCTGGACATGCAGATCGCTCGTTGTAATTTGATCATTGCGGGTCCGCGCCGGTGGGTGGCCGGGTAGAGGGCGATCGTGGCGTCCTGCGCCTTTTCCGCCTCGGGGTAATTCCCGTTGAAGGAGTGGACGTAGGAGCGGGTGAAGCCGAGACAGTAAGCGGGCCACCCAAAAGGATGTCCTTGACCTGTCACCGAGGGCGGCAGGTCGGTGAAGACGTCTTCCAGCTTAGACAGGCTGCTGCTCGCTTCTTCTGATCTGCCAGCCAGCGCCAGCGCTTGGGCTTTACCTCCGAGTAATTCCGGAAGGGCTTCGCGTGGAGCCTCGCCGAGTTCCAGCTCATAGCGATCGGCCATCGAGATGATCGATTCGACGGGCCGCTGTTCATGGAGAGCCCTGACAACTTCACTGCCGCGCACCCAAGTGCGTGTCACCGGATCGGTGGACTGGTCAGCGAGCATGCGAGCGGTGCGCCACCACCGGCGGGCTTCGCGTAGCCGGCCGAGGTTCGACACGGTCATCGCGGTCAGGGCGGCAAGCATTGCGCTCGCACGTCGAAGGTTACGGGCCCCGGCATCGTCGACCTGCGCGCCGGCGTACTGAATGGCGATCATGTCCACCATAAGGACTTCGAGCAGCTCATCGGGCGACATGGTCATGTAGTTATGCCCGTGCTCCACGACGATCTCTTGCCACTCATCGACCGAGAACTCTTCTCGGCCCGACATGGACGTACCCATGCCGTGACGTGTTGCCTCGAGGGTCAACGCGGGGAGAATGATCCCTGCGCCAAGGAAGGTGCGTCGCTCCACGGCGTCATCTCCTGACGGTTCGATCCCCGCTTTCAGCAGGACTGCGGAGAGGTCGGTGTAGCGGTTCGGGCCGGCCAGCAGAACCCGGGTAGCCATCGACAGTGCGGCGAGCCGATCGCGGCGGGCTGCTGTGGTCAAGGTTATGCCTGACTGCAAGACCACATCCAGTCGCTCAGCGTCACGGGGATCCACGTTGCGGCCGTCGCTGTGCTCCATCGCTCCGATTTTGGACTTGGAGATGCAGGCCAGGTCGGCCAGTTGCCGTACCGACAGGCCGCGCGCGTCTCGCAGGTGTCGCAGCGCTTCGCCGAAGTTCTGTTCTTTGCCGATCATTGGCGGCCCCCGTGAGGAAAGTGGCCCGACTGTCCTGACTGTCCGGGACACAGAACCGGACAGCGCTGACCTTTCCGATGGCACCGTATCTCAAATAATTGGATCACAAAATGGTGAGCGGCGAATTCCCTTAGCCGTACGGGACGGTCTTTACATTTGACTACCCGGTCCGCTGGTCCTGCTCAATTTGAGGTGGTGAATCAAATGATCATTGGGGTTGTGTCCCTAGGAGTCGCCGTGGCCTACCTGGCAGGGCTGTTCAGTTTCAAGGTCAAGAGCCGATGGTGCCCGAGGTGTGGCGAGTGGACATTCCCAGATGCGGAACCGCACGCGTCGCCGCAGGCAGAGCCACTAGACGGCGTCCGCACAGCCTGAACGCTCACTCGAAGGCCACCGAATCCGGCAACCCCATCGGTGCTCATTCCCTCGGGCGAACTACTTGATCGCCTTTCACCCCTCAGGAGGCTTCCGCCATGGGCGGATCGTTTATCGCTGCCTTTCCCAGCCATTCCGGCCGTGTCCTTGACGTGACGTTTCCAGTCAACGAGTCTCCAATTCCGCCGGACGCCGAGCGGATGGCTTCTGAGCTGGTGATCGAGTGACGTCCGGACCGAAGGTGCTGGCTCGGTTCACGATGGGTCCGGCCGCGCTAGCGGGGGCCGCGATCGTCGCGAGCTCGCCGCAGACCGTACTCAACGGTGGTATCCCAGCCACCTATGCCGCGACCGGTGCGGCTGGGGTGCCGCTGTCATTTCTGCTGCTCATGGCGGTCATTGGGATCCTTGCGGTCGGCTATGTGGCAGTTGGGCGACACGTTCGCCATGGCGCGCCGTTCTATGCCCAACTCGCCGTCGGCGGAAGTCCGATGCTCGGCCTGGTCGGGGCCGGGATCGCGTTCGTCGGCTACAACGCTTTGCAGATCAGCCTGTACCCACTGTTCGGCACCACCCTGGCCGAGCTGGTCGGTGGCCCCTGGTGGGTTTGGGCGGCGATCGGCTGGCTGATTGTTCTACTGCTCGGGCAGTATCCGGGTGCGGTCGGGGCGAAGGTGCTCGGCATTCTGCTGGCCCTTGAGGTCGCCGTGGTCGTGTTGTTCATCGCGGCCGGCTTCACCCACCGCAGCGGCGGAATGGGTGCCGGGCTGGTGTTCGCTCCGTCGAGCCTGCTCGTCTCGGGAGCCGCGGCGACGCTGCTGATCTATGCGGCGGCGGCGTTCGCGGGTACCGACACGGTGATGGCCTACGCGGAGGAGGCCCTCTCCCACCGGGCCCTCGCCGTTGGCGCGACGACAGCGATCGGTGGCTGCGGGATCCTTTATTGCCTGGCGTCGTGGGCGTATGGCGCCTGGGTCGGCTTCGCCGACCTTCGGCAGGCTGCCGGGGATCAGGCCCGTCAGCCGCTCGCGCTTCTTTCCGATGTGTACGGGATTGGCATCGCTGACCTGGCGACGCTGTTGCTGGTGACCAGCATTCTCGCCGCGATGTCGTCGTTCCACGCCGCCGTCGCCCGCTACGTGTTCGCCCTCGCCCGGGAGCGTGTCCTGCCAGCCCGTTGGGCGCGCGTGAGTCCGGGTGCAAAGGGCGGGGCGCCGCTCGGCGGCACGGCAGTGCAGTCGGTGACGGCGGCGCTGGTTCTCGGCCTGTTCACGATCGCGGGCGCCGATCCGATGGGCACGATCTTTCCGTGGCTGTCGACGATCGGCGCGTTCTGCGTGCTGCTGTTGTTGACGGCCGCGTCCTGGTCAGCCCTGCACTTCTTCGATCAAGGGCTGGGTGGGTCCGAGTCGGTGTGGGTGCGGCAGGTGTGCCCGTTCGCCGGTGGGATTCTCGGCATCCTGGTGCTGATCTTCATGGCGTCAAGCCTGGGCACGCTGCTCGGCACCGCGCCCGGGTCGGGGCGGCCGTGGCTGGTCGCGGCGCCAATCGGCGTAGCCGTGCTGACAGCGGCAGGGGTCGGATGGTGGCTGAGGCGCGCTCGTCCAGATGTCTATGAGGGCATCGGGCGAGGTGTGCCAGATGGTCGGACGGTCCAGGATCCGGCGCTCGGGGACGTCGAGGTATGACCGCGATGACCGAACCCCAGCACGGCTGGCGTCCGCCGGCCCAACGCTCCCCGCTGCACCACCAGGGCACACGCCGGCCACGCCTTGATCCGCTCGACACCGACCAGCACACCCACGCCGCAGAAACCGAACAGACCCGGCGCCGCCAAGACCTGGAATGGCGAATCTTCGAACGGGCACGGGAGATGAACGTCCGGCACGCGGATGCGGCCTGGGAACGACGCTACAAACGGCCGCTATCTCCGTACGGACTGGCCTTTATCTTTCGGCAGCAGAGTGGGCAGGTCGCGGCCGCGACCAAGCTGTGGTTGGCCGGACCCGAACCGGACGATCCCGTCGACCTTCTGGGCGCGCTCGTCGACCTTGCGCGTGGGCGGGCGAAGGGCCAGCTGTGGGATGTGCGCCGGGAGATCGCGGACCGGGCGGTCGGCGTCGGCGATGACGCCGTGTATCTCGGGTTGGTGATGTCGAGCCTGGACACCCGGACCGGGACCTGGGCGCAGGTGTGCCGCACCGCGAGCAGCGCGTTGCAGATCCCGGGGACGTTTCTGTACGTGTGTGGGGCGCCGGACGGACCGGACGGGCAGCGGGCGTTCGTCGCTGACCGGCGTGCCGCGGGCGGGCACGGCAAGGTGACCATCTGGAGCCATCAGGCGTTCTCGACGCCGGAGATCCTGTCGCCGCATCCCTATCTGAAAGTCAGCCTGAGCACGCTGTATCAGGAGAGCCGGGTCGGGCATGTGCTGTCGTGGATGACCGCTCTCGATCACGAGGTACGGGTCGCTGAGACCGATCGGCGGGCACGGTCATGACGCTCTTCGACTCCGCCGGCCGGTTCGTGCTGTCCGAGCCGGGCCGGTCGGCGGCGCACTTCAACCTCGCGTTCCCCGGCGCCACCGATCTCAGCTTTCCGCAGCTCGCGGAGGTGATGACGACGCGGCTGCTGAACAACGTCGGCGATCCGTGGCAGGGCGGGCACGGACCCAACCACACCAAACAAGCCGAGATCGACGTGGTCCGCTGCCTCGGCGCACTGTTCGGCGGCGGCAACGACGTCTGGGGATACGTCACCTCCGGCGCCAGCGAGGGAACCCTGCACGCCGTCGACGAGGCCGCAACCGCGCACCCTGACCTGGTTGTCTATGCCTCCACGGCCGCGCACTACTCGGTGGCGAAAGCGGCGCGGATCGTGCGGGCTCCGCTGGCGCGGGTCGGCGTCGATCACGACGGGCGGATGATGCTCGACGACCTGCGCTCGACGCTGCAGGAACACCGGGACAAGGCAGCGATGATCGTGGCGACCGTCGGGACCACCGAACGTGAAGCAGTCGACGACGTCCCCGGCATCGCGTCGCTCTGCGACGACCTGGGGATCGTGCGGAGGCGCATCCATGTGGACGCGGCGCTCGCCGGGTTGCCTCTCGCCCTGCTGCCACTACGGGAGCGGCCAGCGTTCGACTTCGGTGCCGGGGCGACGAGCGTGGTGGTGTCCGGGCACAAGTTCCTGTCTACCCTGATGCCCTGCGCGGTCCTGATCTACCCGCGCAGGCCGGCCCTGCAGGATCAGCGGCCGGTGTCCTACATCGGGGCGGCTGACACCACGATCGCCGGTTCACGCTCCGGGCACACCCCGCTGCTGTTGCGGGCCGCGTTGTTCGACCACGGGTGGGGCGTACACCGGGAACGCGCCCGGCAGGCGCGCGAGCTGGCCGCCTACACCGCGGAAGCCCTGCACCGCATCGGCTGGCCGGCGGACCGGCTGCCTCTGGCTTTCACCGTGACGCTTCGGCAACCCGGGCCGCTGCCACGGCCATGGGTGTTCGGCGGCGACGCGCAGGTCGGCCGGATCATCTGCATGCCCGGCACCGAACAGGCCTGGATCGACGAGGTCGTCGCCGACCTGAAGACGGCGGCGCCGTGATTAAACACCAGCCGGACCGGGCCACGTACAACTGCCTGAGCTGCGATAAGGCATGGCCGTGCGATCCGGCGCGGGAGTACCTGGTGGCATCGACGCCGGACCCGGTGCAACTCGCCATGCGGTTGTGGATGGAAATCGAGGACGCCGCACATGTGCTCGCTGATGAGTCACCCGCCGCGCTCTTCGAGCGGTTTCTGAAGTGGGCCCGATAGTTCCTGCGAGGCGACAGGAGAACACCATGTCCGAACCGGATCAGGACACTCTGCGGCAGACGGCGGAGCAGATCGCCGATCTTTGGTCCCATCGCGGGTACGCGTTCGTCGAGGACGATCAGTTGGACGGGCTCGCGACGACGTTGCGGGCGTTCTTGTGCGTTGCTCGGATTCCGTTCAACGATGCGGAGACCGCCGACCTGGCGACACCGTGACCCGACGGGCGCCGTCAGAGAGCGTCTGATTCAGGCGCCGGTGTCTGCTGCCCGAACGCCTCCGTGTCCAAGCGGAGTTCGTTTGATGTCACTCGGCGTTGGGGGCTGCGGCATGTGTGCGAGCCCTTTCTCCATTACCCGAGTACGGCCTACGCTCATCAGGCCTTTCCATGGACGGAGCCGCAATGCGCCAACCCGCCCGGACCCCGATGATCGCCGCCGTGAACGAGGCGAGTGTCTTTCTGGGCCTTCTCGCCGCGCTCGGTCATGACGGCGAGGAAATGACCGCGTGACCACCTCTCAGCGAGTGCACCTCGCGATCCTGCTGTCGTTCTTCACGGTGGTCCCGCTTGGCGCGGCCGGGCTCGGCGCCGTGGCGTTCTGGGACAGCTGGTCCCACCCGTGGCGATGGATCACGATCTTCTTGATCGTCATGTTTGCGGTGGGTGTCGTGTTCAGTGGATCGATCGCGTTCGACCGGCGACTCCGGTCGATTCCATGGCTGAGAATCGGCGCCGTCGGCCTGTTCTTGGTACTCGGCTGTGGAGTGACCTGGGCGCGCAATACCCTGCAATGAAGCACCTGCGAATTACGGGCTGCCGCCCCGCTCGTGCGACCACTCACCTGCGATCACCCTGTTCACGGTGCCTGAAATGGCGACCGCCTCGCGTGGCTGAGGAACAGGGTGACTGCAACAGTGTTAAGGCCGCACGCGCCTGCTGGCTGCGAGGCACTTCAGGTCGGCTCAACGGGCTGTGGAAGGTGGACACATGCATGAAGATGAACTCGTGACGATCGAGGAGTTGTGCTCCGCGGCCACTCCGGCGCCGTGGTTCGTCCGGGCCTTGGACGATGACTTCGCCATGAGCCTGGTGGCGGTGAGCACGGTTCCCGACACCGGCGCCGGCGAAAGGTGGCCGGATTTTGATCATCGAGACATCGTTGCCGCAACCTTGGTTCAGCATCCGCGATACGTCGATTCCGGCGACGAACGCTGGGATGGGAACGCAGTTTTCATCGCCATGGCGCGGGAGGCTGTGCCGCGCCTCGTGGAAGAGGTTAGGCGTCTGCGGGTCCTGCTCGCGGGCGAAGGCAATGATTAGCACCGTCTGACGTTGTTGCGGGGCTGTCTCAACCGGGTTCGGACGGCTGGACTGTCAGGACAGTGCTAACTAACTCGATCCCATCTCTGTGAAACGCTTGCGACGGCTTCGTAGGCTGCCGGGATATGGCTGGTGGACAGTCGGAACTCGACGATGTGCTCGTGGTGATCGGGCATCCGTGGAGCGACTTCGAGGTGCCGTTGACCGAGTGGATGTCGACCGGGCCCGGTCCGCGGCACGGGATCCGGCCGGAATCCGCGAAGTCCCGCACGACCGGTGAGCCACTGGCGCTGACGGTGATCCCGGTGGCCTACCGCAACGATCGTGAATCGCGTGCCCTGATCGCCGCCGGCGCGATCGTGTCGCCGTGGCGCGACGTGCCGTGGGATGTCGCCAACTGGGGTGTGCCGCCCTGCGAGGTCCGTGGTCCTCGGCCGTTCGACCGCGCCGTGGCCGATGCCGATCGGATCGACCAGCTGGCTGCGCAGGTTCTGCGGGTTCTGCCAGCCGGTTCGGTCGACGCCAGCTCGGCGCAGGTGGTGTCCGCCGCTGTCCCTGATTTCGGTGCCGCTGCGCCGCTGATGGTGCGCAGGCTCGCCGCTGAAGCGCGGTGGGCGGACCTGGATGCGATAGTCCAGCTCGCCGCGGCCGCCGGGCTAGCCGACGTCGCGGCGGTGCTGTGTGAGGTCCTCGAGTCGGATGCCCGGCCGCCTCAACCCGGGCATCTCGTGGACGCGCTGGGCCGGATGCAGCACCCTGCCGCCGTGGACCTGTTGCCTGGGCTGATCGACCAGTTCGTTTACGCGTACCAGGATCTGCCGGGAGCTCGGCGTTGTATCCGTGCCCTGGGTGCGATCGGCACGGGGAAAGCGCGTGCGCGTCTGGCGCTCGCCCACCTGTCCTGGACCGACGCGCCGGAACCTGTTCGGCAGTGGCTGGCCGAGGAGTCGCAAGTGCAGGACCAGCAGAATCCGTACCGTTGATATCGGTGCCCACGCCGCCTGGGCGACGGCAATCTGCGGGAGCGCAGCTGCTCCCGAGCGATGACGCCCGCGATCCGGGTCCGGACCCCGCGGGAGAGCCGGTCGGCGCGGCGTTCGGTGATAGGCAGGATTCGCCCGGGAAGTCAGGCCGGGCGGCAGGATCCTCGCAGTGGGCGTCGCCGTTGTCCGGGTATGACGCGAGACGATGTGGTCGTTCGGCCGCAGCACGCCGCAGTAGTCGGTGCCGTGGTCCTGATGAGCGCGGCGGCGGCGACGGGCGCTGCGGGGTGGTCGGTGCGGCGGGTGGTGAAGTACACCGATCGGTTCGGCTGGGACACCATCCCTGCGCTCTGGCCGCTGTTGGCCGGGGTGGGAGTTGCCGGCCTGGTTCTTCTTGTCCGGCCCCACCACGGTCGCCGCGCCGCCGTGGTGGCCGCGGTCTGCGCATCTCAGCTGGTGGGTGGCGGTGTCGCCGCTTCGCGGGACTGGTTCAACATCGGCGGCGCGACGGGGCTGCCGACTCGGCACCTGGCCGTGGTGCTCCCGCTGACCGCCGTGCTGATCGTTGCCATGACCGTCGCGTGCTGTGCCGCCGTGTCTCTGCTGATGCCTGCAGTTGCGGGGTCTCGCCCCCGATGGGGATGGCTCATCACCGGCGCAACGATCGCAGTCCTGGCGCCGATCCTCTGGGTTGGAGTCGTCGACTCATGGCAGGTGACAGCCCTGGGGCAGGCGGCATTGACGTGGTCGCTGCCATGGGGTCTCGCGATCGCGGCAGCCGGCTGGCTTGCTGACGGTCCGCGTCGAGCTGCTGCGGCAGCCGTTGCGGCCAGCACGCTGGTCACGGCTGGGGCATTCGCGATCATTGCCCTGCTTGACGCGTAGTGATCTTGAGTGCGGAATGGGTGGCCCGTTCTCCTCATTCCTCACGCTGACGCGTGGAGAGGTTCCCGATCCGCGGAAACTGAGCAGGAAGTGGTCTTCCCGGTGAGCAGTGGATCACCGCACAATCCGTGCCCAGAGCGCACCGGCGACGGTGCCTCGTCGTGTCTGGCTGACGGTGGAGCAGCACACGGCTGGCCCACGGAATGCGGAAACCTTCATGACCTCTGCGGTGACAGTCGCGGTGATTTTCGGCGGGCGCAGCGCTGAGCACGACGTGTCGTGCAAGTCGGCGGCCAGCGTGCTGCGGTTCCTTGACCGCACTCGATACACGGTTGTTCCGATCCGGATCACCATTGATGGGATCTGGCTGGTGGGCACCGACCGGCCGGGACAGCAGGTCGATGTCGACGCCCTGCACACGATGACCCCGGAGGACCCGCACCAGACGGCGACGCCGATCGAGAGCATGTTCGCGGCGCTGACGGCTCTGCGTGAGGTCGATGTCGTGCTGCCGTGCCTGCACGGACCGTATGGCGAGGACGGCACCCTGCAGAGCGTGCTGGAGTTCGCCGGTATCCCGTACGTGGGTAGCGGGGTGCTGGCGAGCGCGACCTCGATGGACAAGGAGTTCACCAAGAAGATCCTGGCCGCCGAGGGCATCGCGGTCGCGGACGGTGTGGTGCTGCGTCATGTCGGCGACATCGTCACCGAGACCGACCGGGTTCGGCTCGGCCTGCCGGTGTTCGTCAAACCCGCCCGTGGCGGGTCGAGCATCGGTGTCTCGGTGGTTCGCGACTGGGTCGAGCTTGACGCTGCCGTGGCCGAGGCCCGCAGAACCGACACGAAGGTTCTCGTCGAGGCTGCCGTTCCTGGCCGGGAGGTCGACGTCGGCGTGCTCGAGCAGCCAGGCGGTGTGATCGAGGCCGGTCCCACGCTGGAGATCGGCGTCGGGTCGCAGCGCGCGTTCTTCGACTACGAGGCGAAATACCGCGAAGGGCAGGGGACCACGTTCACCATCCCCGCCGACCTCGACGCGGCGACGACCGAGGCGCTGGAACTGACCGCGCTGCGGGTGTTCCGGGCGCTCGGTTGCGCCGGGCTGCTCCGGGTGGACTTCTTCCTGCCCGTGATCGACGGCCGGATGGTGCCGACGGTCAACGAGGTCAACACGATGCCCGGCCTCACCGCGATGTCACAGTTTCCGCGGATGTGGCAGGCGGCCGGTACCTCGTACCCTGATCTGCTTGATCTTTTGCTGCGGACGGCCTTGCACGTTCCGGCGGACCTGGCGCGGTCGTGACCGGCGAAAGCCGGGCGCAGTGGGCTGATCTGGCCAAGGGTGTGTGCATCATCCTGGTGGTGCTGTGGCACGTGATCATGAAGCATTACCTGCGCATCGACTGGCATCTGCCGGTGCCGCTGCCGGGCGCGTGGGGAACGTTCGGCGAGCAGCTGCTGCCGTTGCGCATGCCGCTGTTCTTCACCATCTCCGGCATGTTCGCCGCCGCGGCCGTCCAGCGTCCGTGGCGGGTGGTCCGGCGCGGCCGGACGATCAAATTCTTCTATCTGTACGCGGTGTGGTTCGCCGTGCACACGATGGTGCTCGCCCTGGTGCCGGCGTTTGACACCCTTGCCGCCCGCAGCGTTCTT
This sequence comes from Actinoplanes lutulentus, assembly GCF_003259845.1. GTDB lineage: Bacteria > Actinomycetota > Actinomycetes > Mycobacteriales > Micromonosporaceae > Actinoplanes > Actinoplanes lutulentus. The sequence continues at coordinate 92,103 of NZ_QLMJ01000001.1, read as the reverse complement.
GACGTGCTGGAGCAGCTCACCATTACGCCCACCAACCTGTGGTACCTGATTGCGCTCGCCGTCTATTTCGTGGTGGCCAAGCTGACCCGGGGCGTGCCCGTGGTGGTCGTGCTGGGTGCTGCGTTCCTGCTGTCGGCGGTGGCGTCGGCCGGTCTGCTCGCCAGTCCGGGTAACCGTGGTCAGCTCTACCAGAACCTGCTGTTCTTCCTCGCCGGGCTGCGGCTGAAGCCGTGGGTGCAGAGGCTGGCCGACGAGGCGACGATGCGGCTGGTGGTGTTCGGCGTGGTCGGCTACCTCGGTGTGATGGCCGCGCTGCGGCTGCTCGGCGCTGAGCGGTGGTTCGGTGTCTGGCCGGTGGCGAGCGGGCTCGCCGTGGTTCTTGGTGTGGCCGCTGCCGCTCAGTTGCAGCGTTTGCCGTGGCTGGCGACGCGGTTGGCAGGGTTGGGGCGGCAGACCTTGCCGATCTATGTGATGCATATGCCGCTGCTCGCGCTGCTGCATCTTGCGCTGCTACGGCCGTTCTCCGGGGCGGGCGTCGGGGCGCAGCTTGTTCTGGCGACGGTCCTGCCCGTGGCGCTGACCGCTCTGCTGATCTGGTTCTGCCTGGTGTTGCATCGCGGTCTCACTGTCAGCGGCGCGTCCTGGCTGTTCGATCTTCCGGGTCCGACTGCGGTTCCGGCTCCGGCTCGTTCCAGGCCGGAGCCGGAGCCGGAGCCGGAGCCGGAGCCCGTCGCGGATTGGTCCTCTGCGCCGACAACGGTGCTGCCGGTCGTGCGCCGATGAACATGGCCGAGGCATTCGTCGATCTCGACGCGGTCGCGCACAACACCGTCCTGCTCGCCCGGGCGGCCGGCACCGCGGCCGTGATGGCCGTCGTCAAAGCCGACGGATTCGGTCACGGCGCGGCTGCGGTGGCCAGGACCGCGCTGGATCACGGCGCGACCTGGCTCGGGGTGACGTCCCCGGCCGAGGCGACGGCGTTACGGGCGGCCGGGCTGACCGCACCGATGCTGATCTGGATGTATCCGCCGACCGAGACTTTCGATGACCTGCTGCACGCGGGCGTCGACGTGTCGGTCGGCTCGCTGCCGGCGCTGGAAGCCGTTGCCGAGGCCGCCGACCGAACCAACGTGGTCGCCCAGGTACACCTCAAGGCCGACACCGGGATGTCGCGTGGGGGAGCGGTCGCCGAGGAATGGCCGCAGCTGATGGCCTGGGCCCGCAAATTCGAACTCGCCGGGCTGATCCGGATCCGGGGCCTCTGGTCACATCTGGCGAACGCGGAGACTCCCGGCGATGCCGGGCTGCGGCGGCAGCTGCGGGCGTTCGAGGCGGCCCGCCAGGCGGCGGTCACCGCCCGCCTCGACCCGACGATCACCCACCTGGCGAACTCCGCGGCCACGCTGCAGCTGCCGCAGACCCGATTCGACCTTGTCCGGGCCGGTCTGGCGCTGTACGGCATCGAACCGGTCCCGGGCCGCACGTTCGGGCTTCGCCCGGCGATGACCGTGCGCGCTCAGGTCCTGCTCACCAAGCGGGTTCCGGCCGGCACCGGTGTTTCGTACGGCCCGGATCACGTCACCAGCCGCGAGACGACCCTCGCGCTCGTACCGCTGGGGTTCGCCGACGGCGTGCCGCGGCAGTCGACCGGCCGCGCGCACGTCGCGATCCACGGTGTCCGCTGCCCGGTCGTCGGCCGGGTCTCGATGGACCAGATCGTCATCGACGTCGGTGACCTGCGGGTCCGTCCCGGTGACATCGCGGTCATGCTGGGCCCGGGCACCGACGGCGAACCTACTGCGGCCGAGTGGGCGCAGTGGGCCGGCACGAATCCGAACGACATCCTGACCGGTATCGGTGCCCGGATCCCCCGACGGTACGGGCCGGTGCGGTGACGGATGCTGCTCCACGGTGGCCGGCGGTGGCCACCGGATCCGGGTTGTTGCTGATTGTTCTCGCTACGGTGGTGCAGGAGCACTATGCGCAGGTCGAATGGGATATGACCGCTGCGGTGCCGGCCTTCTGGTGGCATACGGCGCAGCTCGCCGCGATCCTGGGCGCGCCGCTGTTCTTCGTCGCTGTCGGCTTCGGTGCCCGGGTGGTGCCGCATCCCGGCTGGTACGGCGTGTCCGTGGCCGCCACCTTGGCCGTCCTGTGGCGATACGGGCCGGTGTACGGGCTCACACCGGTCCGGGACCTGGCCGAGCTGATCCGGTTCGTGGTGCTGCCGGACGCAGGGTTGGCCCTGGCCTATTCGCTCGCCCTGTTCCCGCTGGTCGCCAGGTTTGTCCGCCGGCCGCCGGCGTGGCTGGTCCTCGGCGGTGGCGCCACTGTGGCGGTGCTGGGAGCCGCGACCGCCGCCCGGCTGCCGGAGCTGGCCTCGGCAGCCGTACTCACCAGGCATCTGTTGTTCTTCCTGATCGGCTGGGTGCTGGGCTATCGGTTCGAAACGCTCGCCACGAAGCCGGCGCCGGCGATGACGCGAGCTCTGGCGCGCATCGGTGACGCGGCTGCCCCGATCGCCGCTGCTCTGGTGCCGGTCACCGCTGCCAGCGGCGCAGTCCTGGTAAGACGGCTCTCCACCCTCGACGGGCCGGCTCAGCTGGCCGTCGCCGTTGCCGAACCGATTCTGCTCACCGCAGCGATCGTGGTAGCCGGCATGGTCGCTCGGCGGCTGTCGCGCCGCTGGTGGCGGATCGCGCTGGCCACGGTGCTGTTCACGACTTCCGCGGGCTGCGCCCCACGATCGCCGGACCCGGCACCCGACGTGGTGCTCGCGTTCGGCGGCGACGTGCATTTCGAGGGCCGGATACGGAACCTGCTCAGCAACCACGGATCGGTATTCGGGCAGGCTGGGCCGCTGCTCAAGGCAGCGGATCTGGCGGTGGTCAATCTCGAGACGCCGGTCACCCTCCGCGACGATCCACAGCCCAAACGGTACGCGTTCCGCGCCGACCCGCCAGCCGCCGAAGCGTTGCATGCGGCCGGGATCGACGCGGTCAGCCTGGCCAACAACCACTCGATGGACCACGGCCGGGCCGGGCTCACCGACACGATCACCAACGTCCGAGCCGCCCGGGTCGGCGTGTTCGGGGCAGGCCAGGCAATCGACGAAGCGTTGCGGCCCTGGCGTACCCAAGTCCACGGTGTCCGCATCGCCGTGTTCGGCTTCAGCCAGGTCGCCGAACTGGCGGACACCTGGGCTGCCGGACCGTTGCGGGCCGGCATCGCCATGGCCTTCGACCTCGACCGGGCCGCGCGAGCGGTCGCGGCGGCCCGCGCGGACAGCGACCTCGTCGTGGTTATGCCGCACTGGGGCGTCGAGGGCGACCCGTGCCCGTCTCGCGAGCAGCAGACCTTCGCCCAGCGGATGGCCGACGCCGGCGCCGACATCGTGGTGGGCGCCCACGCCCACGTCCTGCAAGGTGCTGGGCACCTCGACGACACGTTCGTCGCCTACGGCCTGGGCAACCTGCTGTGGTACAGCTCGGGACTCTACCCACCGTTCAGTGCCCGCTCCGGCGTCCTGACCCTGACCGTACGCGGGCGCACCGTCGTCCGGTCCGAACTCGCTCCAGTGCTCACCTCGGAATCCGGCCGGCCCCGGCTGCTCACCGGATGGCGTGCTGACCTCGCCAGGGAGAACTACTCGCAGCTGAGCACGTGTGCGCAACTCAGGCGTTGATGTGCTGTCGTTCCCGCGTTGACCTTCGCGACCGCTAATGGTCAGTGCCGGGGTTCACCGGCTGCGGACGACGTGATGAGGCAATGTGGGCGAGCGACCGGTCGGCATGGCGAGAGTGCTCTCCGTGGCATTCTGGGCCTTCTTCGCAGTGTCCTCGCTGGTGTTCATCGGCGGGGTTGCGCTGATCCGGCTGGTGACCTTTCCGTTCGACCGGCGGCGAGTGGTGCTGCACATGTACGCGGCGGCGTGGGGGAGCATCTACCTCTGGGTCAACCCGCTGTGGCGGTTGCGGGTGCGAGGCCGCGACCGGCTGCCTTGGCACGGTGGCGCGATCCTGGTCGCCAACCACGCCTCGATGATCGACATCCTGGCCCTTCAGACGCTGTACCGGCCGATCAAATGGGTGTCCAAGCAGGAACTGTTCAAGACGCCAGTGGTGGGCTGGTACATGCGGCTCAGCGACTGCGTTGCGGTCAAGCGCGGTGACAGCGAGTCGGTGCGTCTGATGAAGGAGCACTGCGACCGGCTACTGGATGCCGGTTCGCAGCTGGCAATGTTCCCCGAGGGCACCCGTACCCGCGACGGGTCACTGCTGCCGTTCAAGGACGGCGCCTTCGAACTGGCGATCCGGCACAATGTTCCGATCATCCCGATCGCGGTACACGGCACCCGCCAGGCGCTGCCTGCGCAGGGTCTGGTGATGCGCGAGCGCGCCGACATCCTGGTCGAGGTGCTGCCGCCGCTTCTGCCAGCGGATTTCCCGGGTACGGCGGAACTGCGTGACGCCGCCCGCCAAGTGATCAGCGACGCGCTCGTGGCGGCCGGATCGCCGGTGCGCTGACCGGGCCGGTCAGCTCTGCGCCTACGCGCTGTCGATGTCACGTCGATGCGCGGCCTCTAGCGTTCCCGCGTGAGATCAGTCGAAGTCCGCCAGCTGAGATTGTTGCTCGTCGGTGTCGCAGTAAGCGGCCTGGCGGTGGCCGTGGCCGCGACCGGCAGTGTCACCGGCGATCAGCGCATGCCTGAGGCCGCGCAGAACTCTGCTGTCACGCCTGCGCCGATGGTGCGGGCCGTGCCGGGGATCGCGCAGCCCTTCTGGGACACTGTCGACGTCCCCAGCGTCGTCGGCGGTGTCCCAGGACCGCCGCCCGTGGCGATCGGGCCGGCCGTGGCGAACGCGCCTTCCGGGGTAAGCGAGCAGGTGGACGGCTCGGACGGCAGCCCGCAGAAGTCGCCGTCGGCCGCGGCGCCGCCGCCCAAGGCGCAGCAGCCGAATCCGGCGCGGTCGTCGGCGAAACCGTCAGCGCCGGGGACGAAACCATCGGCGCAGAACCCGCCCGCGGCGTCGAGCAAGCCGGCCACGCCGGCCGCTGACCGGCCGGCCACTACGACCAAGCCGGCCACCACCACCAAGCCCGCCACGACCACCACAACCAAACCCGCGACGGTCACCGGCAAGCTCATCCGCGGCTCCGCCAGCGGCCGCTGTATCGACGTCACCGGCCGCAGCAGCGCGGACGGAACACGACTGCAGATCTGGGACTGCACCGGTGCCGCGTGGCAGCTGTGGGTGTTCAAATCAGACGGGACCCTCCGGTCACAGGGCATGTGCATGGACATCGCCCTGGCATCGCGGGACAACGGCACCGCCATCCAGATCGCCCGCTGCAACGGCGGCTGGGCGCAGCGTTTCACCCTGAACGCGGCCGGTGACCTCGTGAACCCGACCGCGGACAAATGCGTGACGGTCAAAGACGTGCGCACCGACAACGGCGGGCCGCTCGAGCTGTGGGATTGCGTCGGCACCGGTAACCAGAAGTGGCGTAAGGGCTGACCTGCCTGTCGATCCGGCGTCCGCAAGTGTGAACAGGCGCCTATCGGCGTACGTAGTCCAGGCCATGAGGTGGAGTTGGACGGCCGGGACACTGGCGCTGGCCCTGGCGGGTCTGCCGATCGCGGCGCCGGTGAGCGCGACGCAGGAACCACCGGCGCTGCCGGTGCCCGGTAGCGGTTCTTGCGTGGAAGCGTCTTCGGTGGTGGTGGCCGCGATGTCGGCGCCGCAGGCACGAATGGCGCCGGATCTGGTGTCGTCGCTGACCAGGGGACGCGGTGTCGTCGTCGCGGTCATCGACACCGGGGTCAGCGACAAGGCGCCCGCGCTGGCCGGCGCGGTTTGGCCGGGCGGTGACGTGGTGGGCGGCGGGCCGGCCCGCGATGACTGCCTCGGGCGCGGCACCGCGCTCGCCGGGATCGTCGCGGCCCGCCCGATCGCCGGTACCGCACTGGCCGGAATGGCGCCGGAGGCCACGATCCTGCCGGTCCGGGTCGTCGACGCCGCTGGGCGGCTGCAACCACAGGCGCTGGCCGCCGGCATCGGTTTCGCGGTGGACCAGCGGGCGTCGGTGATCCTGGTCGGGTCCGGCGTCGCCGAGGACTCGCCTGCACTGCGCGATGCGGTGATCCGGGCTACCGCCGCGAACAGCCTGATTGTCGCGGCCGCCACCATTGCCGGCCAGCAGAGTGTGACAGCCGGTCAGACGCCGCCGGTGTCCTACCCCGCGGCGTACCCGCTGGTGTTGTCGGTGTCCGAAGCAGGCGCCGACCTGAGCGGGCAGCAGGTCGACCTGATTGCACCCGCCGCGGGCGCCTACAGCATCGGACCCACGGGGGACGGCCACTACCGGGTCGGCGGCCCGGCCGTGGCCGCCGCCTACGTGGCCGGTACGGCGGCCCTGGTCCGCTCCTACCATCCCGGCTTGCGGTGGGCGCAGGTCCACGAACGTCTGCTGTCGACCGCTGAGGCGCCGGCGGCCGGTACCACGGGTCCGGCAACACTCGACGCGTACGCCGCGGTGGCCGCACTGACCAGCCCGCGCCCCCCCGCCGCGCCGCCGCGGGGCGGCGCCGTGACCATGCCGATGCCGTCGCCCGGCGACCCGGCGGTCCGGGCCGCCGGTATCGCCGGGTCGGTGCTGCTGCTGGGCGGCGTCGTGCTCGCCGCCCTGATCGTCACCGTCCGGTCGGTGCGGCGGCGTCGACGGTGACGACGGCAGGATCGGACCACGCGGTCTGAATCAGCCGATGCCCGCGGCGGCTGCACAGCAGAGCCCGCCCCGGCGGCAGGTGCCGCGGCTTGGCGCCGCCGAGCAGCGGACCTTCCGTCGGCGGGCAGGACAGCGCCACGTCCGGACTGTTGGTTTCCTGCAGCCGCCGGATCAACGGGTCCATCGACATCCGGGACAGGTTCGACGCGCCGCGGGTCAACACCAGGTGAAAGCCGATGTCGGCGCCGTGCTGCAGCATCGGCACCAGGGCTTGCAGCGGACTGTCCATGCCGGAGAGCATCTCGTAGTCGTCGACCAGTACGAACAACCGTGGACCGGTCCACCAGTCGCGGCGGCGCAGCTGCTCAGGGCTGATGTCCGCGCCCGGCACCCGAGGCCGTAGACCGGCCAGGGCGTCGGCGACCGTGGCCCGGGTCGACTCCGCCGACACCGAGTAGCCGAGCCGGTAGGCGTCCGGAATCGCGTCGAACAGCGTCCGGCGGTAGTCGACGAGCAGGATGCGGGCTTCACCGGGAGCGAACCGGGCACAGATGGAACGGATCAGGTGACGCAGCAGGTTCGACTTGCCGCTCTCCACATCACCGAGCACGGTCAGGTGCGGCACTTCACCGAAGTGATGCCACACCGGCGACATACGTTCCTCGTCGAGGCCGAACGGCACCCGGAAATCACCTTCCGGCGCCGGCAGGATCCCGGCGTCGAGCACGGCCGGCAGCGTACGCACCGGCGGCGCCGGCTCGCCCGGCCAGAAATCGGCGACCGAGGTGGCCAGATCGCGGGCGCCGTCGGCTGCCGAGTCCGGGTCCTCGACGCCGTCGATGCGCGGCAACGCGCCGAGGAAATGCAGCTTGTCGGACGTCAGGCCGCGGCCGGGGATCTGCGGCACGGTGGCCGCCAGCCGCAGGTCGACCGTCGAGTCGACCGGGTCGCCGAGTCGCAGCTCCAGCCGGGTGCCGACCTGGTCACGCATCCCGTGGTGGACCTCCGACCAGCGTGAAGCGGTCAGCAGCAGGTGGACACCGAAGTTCAGGCCGCGGGCGGTGATCTGCCGCACCGCGGCGTCGACGGCCTCGAACTCCTGGCGCAGCGTGAACCAGCCGTCCACGACCAGGAACACGTCGCCGTACGGGTCGTCGATGATCTCGCCGGCGGCACGCTGGCGGCGGTAAGTCGCCATCGAGTCGATGCCCCGGTCGGCGAAGACACGTTCGCGGCGGGCGATCAGCGCGGTGATCTCCGCGACGGTGCGGCGTACCCGGTCCTCGTCCAGGCGCCCGGCGACACTGCCGACGTGCGGCAGCCCGGCGATGCTGGCAAGGGTGCCGCCACCGAAGTCGAGGCAGTAGAACTGCACTTCGGCCGGGCTGTGGGTCAGCGCCAGCGCGGCGATGACGCTGCGCAGCAGGGTGCTCTTGCCGCTCTGCGGCCCGCCGGCGATCCCGAGGTGCCCGCCGACACCGGACAGGTCGACGACGAGCAGTTCCCGGGCCTGTTCAGCCGGGCGGTCCACATAGCCGACCGGGGCGACCAGCCGGCCGTTGCCGGGCCAGCGGGCGGCAACCAGGCCACGACGCGAATCGGGCTCCAGCGCCGGCAGCAGCTGGTCGAGCGTCGGCGGTGCGGCCAGCGGCGGCAGCCACACCTGGTGCGCCGGCGGGCCCTGCCCGGCCAGCTGGGTCACCATCACCGACATCACACTGGCGGACTGCTCCGCGGCGTCGTCCGGCGCCGCCTTGGCATCCGGTTCGGCGGGCAGCGGATCGGCGTGCCGATGCGGCACGTGCTCCAGCAGATACGGAACCACCTGACGCTGCACGATCTCCTGGCGGACCCGTGCCGCCCGCGGACGGTACGAGCCGGAGACGTAGGCAGCCTTGAACCGCACCAGCGTCGACACATCGGTGCGCAGATAGCCGTTACCCGGCGCTGACGGCAGCTCGTAGGCGTCCGGTACCCCGATCACCGACCGCGATTCGAGGGCGGAGAAGGTTCGCAGCCCGATGCGGTAGGACAGGTGCGATTCCAGCTGCCCGATCCGGCCGTCGTCGACACGCTGGCTGGCCAGCAGCAGATGCACACCGAGTGAGCGACCCAACCGGCCGATCATCACGAACAGGTCGATGAAGTCGCGGTGGGTGGCGAGTAGCTCACTGAACTCGTCGACCACGATGAACAGCGTCGGCAGCGGATCCAGCGCTACGCCGCCGGACCGGGCCTTCTCGTAGTCGAGTACCGAGCTGTAGCCGCCGACCGCCCGCAAAAGTTCCTGGCGCCGGACCAGCTCGCCCTGCAGCGCGTCGCGCATCCGGCCGACCAGCGCGGCCTCGTCGGCCAGGTTGGTGATCACCGCGGAGGTGTGCGGCAACTCGTCGAGGCCGAGGAACGTGGCGCCGCCTTTGAAGTCGACGAGCACGAAGTTGAGCGTTTCGCTGGAATGGGTCGTGGCCAGCGCGACGACCAGGGTCCGCAGCAATTCGCTTTTGCCCGACCCGGTCGCGCCGATGAGCATGCCGTGCGGGCCGGAGCCACCCAGCGCCGACTCCTTGAGGTCGAGTTCGATCGGGGTGCCGTGCCGGTCCACGCCGATCGGTACCCGCAGCCGTTGGGCGGCCGGCCGGGCTGACCACAGCTCACCGAGGTTCAGGGCGCGGGGATCGGCGATACCCAGCAGCGACGGCAGGTCGAAGTCGGTGGTCAGCGCCTCGCGGTCCGGTTCGGTGGTCAGGGCGAGCCGGTACGGCGACAGCAGCCGTGCCAGGGCGGTGGCGGCCGGTTCGCCGAGGAAATCCGGCGCGGCTAGCAGGGTGTGCACCGGGCTACCCACCCGGTCCAGGCGGATCATCTCGAGGCGTTCCGCGTCGACGTGCAACGTCAGCACCTCCTTGTCCAGACTCGGTGTCGGCGTGTCCAGATCGATCAGCAGGGTGTTGCGGTAGCCGCCGCTGGTGAACCGGGCGCCGTTGGGAAGCCTGCCGCCGTCGCGGATCACCACCACGTACGGTTCGTCGCGGGTCACCCGGGCGTCGCGTTCGTAGCGGGGGCGTTCGAGGAAGTCGTCGCCGAGCATGCGTTCGATCCCGTCGATGCCGTCAGCGACCAGACGGACTTGGCCGGCCGCGTCCTGTTCGGCAGCGTGCTGCAGATGCGGCAGCCACTTGGCCCATTCCCAGGCGTCGGCGCCGCTGGTGCCCACACAGAGCGCGAGCGTGACCTCCTCCGGCGCGTGCAGGGTCACCAGCTGCGCGATCAGGGTGCGTACCAGAGCGCGGGCGTGGGAGGGGTCGCCGCCAACGCGGATCTCGGCGAAGCCGGGCAGGAACAACGCGACCGGCAGGTCCTGCACGGTGCTGTAGGCCCGGATGAATCGGCGCAGCGACTTGGCCGACAGCGGCTCCAGATCCTCGATCGGTTTGGTCTGCAACGGCGCGATCCGTACCGCGAGGCGCTGCTCGCCGGTGCCGACGCGTACCTCGAGGAAGTCGGGGTGGCTGGGGCGGCGTTCCCACCGGCGCGAAGTCATCGCCAGCGTCCACAACGCCCGCGGGTCCGGGTCGCGCCACAACGCGGCTTCTCGCTGCTGATCGACGTACTGGCGTGCGCGGCGCCGGTTCTGCGCGAGATGGCGAAGATAGTCACGGCGTTCCGCGCCGGCGCGCTGTTTGCGGTCTCCGCCGCCGCCCAGCTGGCCGAGCATCATGGCGCCCATCGCGACGACCATCAGGCCCGACATCATCAGGTTCATCGAGCCGCCGCGCGACGAGCCGGTGGTGAACATCAACGCCATGACGCCACCCATCAACGCCATCGGTAGCACCATCAACATCGTGCGCATCGCATTGGATTGCTGCTCGGCCAGCTCCGGCGGCTCCTGAAGGCTGAGTTCGCCGCTGGGCGCCTCCGGGCCGCTGCGCCGTGCCGGGCGTTTGAAGATCGCGGTCGCCATGGTTCGCCTCTCTCTGCCCGCTGTCGGCGGTGCATCCCTGGCCACTACGTCGCGGCACCGTGTTCGGGTCAGCGAAATTTCTTGCGAGGTGCGTGAACCAGCCGGTGGCCGCGCACGAAGTAGGGGCCGTGGCAGGGGAGACGACTGGAGAGATGTGCCGTCTGGTGGTGTGTGGACCGGACCGGCGCATCGACGTTGCCGTGCCTGAGCAGGTGGTGATCGCCGACCTGTTGCCGGTGCTGCTGGGCCAACTCGGCGACAACCTGGCCGATGCCGGGCTGCCGCACGGCGGCTGGGTGCTGCAACGGCTCGGTTCACCGGCGCTGGACGAGAACGGCAGCGTACGGTCGCTGGGCCTGCACGACGGTGACGTCGTGCACTTGCGCCCGCGTGCCGAGCAGATCCCGCCGGTGGCGTTCGACGACATGATCGACGGTGTCGCCGCCGGGCTGGAGTCGCGCAGCGGCCTATGGCGTCCGGAGATGACACGGTGGGCGGCGCTGGGCTCGCTCGCGGTGCTGCTGGCGGCCGGGTTGATCGCGTTGGGCCTGCCGATGGCGTCGTCGGCGCGGGCGCTGGCCGCAGGTCTGACCGCGGTGGCGCTGGCCGCAGGGGCGGCCGCGGCCGGCCGGGTCGTGGGTGACCGTCCGGCGGCGCTGGTGCTCGGCGGCGGTGTCGTCGGCTATGCGGTGCTCGCGGGCCTGAGCCTGCCCGACTGGTCGCAACCGGGATCCGGCTTGCACGCCGGCGCACCGCACCTGTTCACCGCGGCGGTCGCCGCCGGTGTGGCGGTGCTCGGCGCTGGTCTCGCGGTCGGTGCGATCCGCCTGGCCGTGGTGACCGCTGCCCTCGGTGCCGGCCTGGGCGCGTTCGGTGCGGCGGCGGTCGCGTTCCTGGACGTGCCGGGCACGGCTGCGGCCGGCACGGTGGCGGTGATCGGCACGGTGGCGGCCACTCTGGTGCCGATGGCCGCGTTCCGGATGGCCCGGATGCGACTCAAACCGCTGCCGACCGAACCCGAGCATCTGCAGGAGGACATCGACCCGGAGCCGAGTGAGCCGCTGCTGACCGGCGCGGCCACCGCGGATCGGTACATGACCGCTCTCTACGCGGGTCTGGCGGTGCCGTCGGCGGTGGGCCTGGTATTGCTCGCCCGTGATCCCCGATGGGACACCCTGACGCTGATCGTGCTGGTGGCGTCGGTTCGGCTGCTGATGCTGCGGCCGATGACCAGTGCCTGGCATCGGCTAGCCCAGGGTGTGCCGGCCCTGCTCGGGCTGGGTGCTGCTCTGATTGGCGGACTCACCCTGGCGCCGACCGCGGCACGGGCGTATGCGGCTGTGCTCGTGCTGCTGCTCGGCGCGCTGTTGGTGTGCCTTGCCCGGCTGCTTCCCGGACGCCGGCTGATGCCGTACTGGGGTCGCATCGGTGACCTGTTCCAGACGGTGGCGACGGTAGCGGTCATCCCGGTGTTGCTGCAGGTGTTCGGCGTCTACGCGCGCGTGCGGGCGATGGGGGGCTGACATGGCACAGTCCCGGCGTGATCAGGTGCAGGCGCAGTCGTACGTGCTGGGCCGGCTCACCTCTGCTCTGGTGACCGGTGACCCGGAACGGTCGGAGAACCCGCATCGGCGCACTGTCACCGGCGTGGTCGTCGGCGTGCTGATCACCGCGCTCGTGGTGGCCGGTTCCGGGCTCTACGGCTACCTGCGCCCCGGCGGCAGCACCGCCTGGCGTAAACCCGGCACGCTGGTGCTGGAGAAGGAGACCGGCAGCCGGTACGTCTTCACCGACGGCCAGCTGCGCCCGGTGCTCAACTATGCGTCGGCGCGGCTGCTGTTCGGCGCGGATCCGCCGCGGGTGTCGGTCTCCAGCCGGTCGCTGACCGGCGTGACCCGCGGCCTGCCGGTCGGCGTGGTGGCGGCACCGGACGCGCTGCCCCGGGCCGATGCTCTCACCGGTGTCACCTGGACCGCCTGCCCGGCCGTCGGCTCCGGCCTGACCCTCGCGCTCGCCACCGAGGCCAGCGGTGAACCGCTCGCGGAGCGGGCGGTCGTGGTGAGTCCCGGCCGCGGCCAGAACTTCCTGATCTGGCGCGGCCACCGCTATCAGCTCGGCGCTGCCTGGATGGCCCGGGTTTTCGGGTACGACGGACCGGTCGTGCCGGTGGACTCCCGCTGGCCGGAGCTGCTGCCACCGGCGGCGGACATCAATCCGGTCGAGGTTCCCGGGCGCGGCGAACCCGGTCCGAGGGTTCAAGGCGAGCAGACCCTGATCGGGCAGCTGTTCGTGGTCCGCCTCGACGGCGCCGACGACCGCTACTACGTGCTGCTGCGCGACGGGTTCAGCCCGCTCACCGCCACCGGCTACGCGATCGTGGCGGCTGATCCGCAGACCGCCAAGGCCTACCCGGGCGGTGCGGTGGCGCCGATCCCGGTCGGGCCGCCGGCGCTGGCCGAGGTACCGGTGTCCGAGCGCCGGCTCGTCCCGCAGCAGGCGCCGCCGGTTCCGCCGGCTATCGGGGTGGCCGGCGACGAGCGGGCCTGGTGCGTGCGCCGTGACGCTGCGGGGATCACCGAGGTGGTCGCTGACGCTCCCGCCGCCGGACAGTCCCCGGATACGGACCAGTCACAGGACGCGGCCGCGGTGATCCGGCTGGCGCCCGGCAGCGGTGGGCTGGTCGCCCCCGGCCGTACCGGCCAAACCGCCGGTACGGCCCGATACCTGATCACCGACGCCGGGCTGCGGTATCCGGTACCGACCACCGACGCCGCCGAAGCGCTCGGCTACGCGCCGGACACCGCGACACCCGTGCCGCCCGAATGGCTGCGACTACTGCCTGAGGGCCCCGCCCTCGACCTGAGCGCGGTTCGCGGCTCATGACCGATTCGACCGCCCCTTTGCCCGTCAAGAGATAGGAGCCAGCGATGGCCATCGACGTCAATGCCCAAACCACCACCGACCTGATGAACGCGTTCGTGACAGCGCGTTCGGAGAACCAGGCCGCCGCGTCAGCGGTCAGCAACGCGACGAGCTCGCTGTTCAGCGGCTGGAGCGGTAACGCCGCCGCCACCTTCGGTAACGCCATCTCGCAGTGGCAGGAGGGCCTGGCCCGGGTGCAGAACGCTCTCGGCGGGCTGCAGGACAACATGGCCGAGTTCTCGCGCAGCAACGAGCGCACCGAGGACGACGCGCTGACCGACGCCTCGTCCTGGCTCAACACCAGTGGGCCGACGCCGCCGGCCAGCTGGACCTGACCGAACCGAGAACGAACCCGATCACGCACTGAGGAGCAAGAATGTCTGACTTCAGCGTACGGCCCAGCATGATGGTGGACACCATCGAGCAGATCAACGCCATCCAGGGACGCATCGACGCGGCCATGGGGGAGCTCAACAGCTCGGTCAACACGTTCGTCTCGGTCAACGCCGGTGCGGCCGTCGAGGAGTACCAGCTGGCCCAGGCCGAGTGGAACGCCGGCCTTGAGCAGATGCGCGCCAGCCTGAGCCAGGCCGGCGTCAACCTGAACTCGATCCTGTCCACCTACGAGCAGGGTCAGCGTACCGGCGTGTCGATCTTCTCCAGCGGGCGCTGAGCGGCATGCCGGCCGAGAACACCCCTATCGTCGTTGACCGCGAGGTCATCTCCACGCTGGGCCTGCGGTTGAAGAACGCCGCCGTCGGCGGCGACGACGTCATGTACGGCCTGAAGTTCGTCGACGAGAACGGGACGGTGCTGCCCGCCACCGAGCGGGTCTCCACGCCCGACTTCGCCGTCGGCCCGGTGGGCCCGCTGCCGGCGCTGGACAACGTCCGCGTCACCGTGGGTTCCGACGAGTTCACCACCGGCGCCGCCCTGGTCAAGTCGGTGGGGTCGGTGACGACGGTGGCATTCAGCCGGATGGCGAAGCTGCGCGACCGGCTGGACCAGTACGGGCAGGACCTCGACGAATTCCTCGACGAGAACGCCGAGGTCGAGAACCTCAACCAGCTCAGCGGGCTCTCGTTGCAGGAACACGTCACCTTCTACGAGATCACCGACGAAGGCGCGACGGGGTAGCCGATGCCTGCCGGAGACGAGACGACGGACAAGCCCGAGCCGGGCGGCGGCTCCGGCGGCACTTGGAACTGGGACCGGATGCTCACCGAGATCCTCGGCGGCGGGCCGGACGGCCCGATCGCCCGCGGTGACCTGACCGGACTCACCTGGATCGAACACGACGCGACCTGGCGCGACGAAGGTATCGAGAAAGGAATCACGAAGGACCGCGAGCCGTGGAAGTACAACACCGACCCCAACGTCCTGCACTTCTACCGCTGGCTCGACACCCGCAACCAGGAGTACGACAAGGACAACGTCATCGTCCGGGTGCGGGTGAACCGCAACGAGTACCTGCCGAAGTGGCAGAGCTGGTCACACGGGTCGTACCTGTCCGTGCTGCCGTTCCTCGACCAGCGCAACCACCCGGTTCTCGACCGGCAGTCGTTGGTCAACGCCGCCAACAGCTTCAACCTGGTCGAACAGTGGCTCGACAGCACCAGCGACATGATCAAACGGCAGATGGACAGCATCGACACCGAAGCGTCCGGCTTCTCCGGCTCCGCCGCGCAGATGTTCTACGACAACCTGGAGAATTTGCACCGCGACATGACCGACCTGCACCGCGACATGTCCGACAAGCGTCTGCAGGGACCGAGGGCGTGGAGCAATATGCTGCTCGGCGGCGCTGACGCGATCGGCGAATTCGGTCGCGACGTCCGCAACGCCTGGTACCACAAACCCAACTGGATCGGGCCGGACGGCATCATCTACGGGTACTGGCTGACGCTGCCGGCTCAGCAGGGCCCGTCGCTGACCGAGAACACCACCGAACGCAGCATCTACCAGGCGGTGCTGAACAGCCTGGGCGGGAACTGGGAGACCAAGTCCGTCGACGACACCCGGTTCGGCCTGGCTAACTGGAACGTCGAGTTCGACCTCAACCTGGCCCGTGGCAACGACCCCGACCTGATCCGCACCGTCGACATCCTGACCGCCGAAGGCTGGCGCATCGTCGACCAGCTGGCGAAACTGCGCTGGATCAAGGGCATCAAGGTGGACCTCGACAACGTGGCCGAGGTGATCGTGCCGAAGCTGACGACCAAACTCGACACCATCGCGCTGCGCCCACCGACCGGGGTGGAAGACCGGCCTCCGGGCGGTGATCCTGACGACCCGAACGATCCGAACAACAGCTCCACCACGCCACCACCGTTCGACATCGGGAACTCGAACATCCCCCCGCCGGACACCTCCCAGCTCAACGTCGGCGCGTCGTCAGTCCCGCCGCCCGGGATCGGCGGCGGGGGCGGCGGCAACATCGGCGGTGGTGGCGGAACCATCGGCGGCGTGGGCGGCGGCATAGGAGGCGGCGGCAGCATTGGCGGTGGTGGTGGCGGCATCGGCGGCGGCAACGTGCCGGGCCTCAACGGGCCCGGTGTGAACGGCCCCGGCATCAACGTGCCCGGCCTGAACGGACCGGGCACGGGTGGTGGGGGCGGTGGCTCGATCGGCGGCCTGCCCAGCACCCGCCCCCCGGTCGTCGGCGGCGGAACCAGCGGCCTGCCCTGGCCGGGGGCCGGCTCACCCGGCACCGTGCGGCCCGGCACCATCGGCAACGGGCCCGTACGGTCCGTCGCGCCCAGCACCGGCATCGGACGTCCCGGCGGCGGCACGAGCGGTGCCAGTAGCGGGGGCGGCGGCAGCCTCGGACCGTCGGCGGTTAACGAACAGATCGGCGGACTGACTGCCACCCCGTTCGGCGGCGGCCTCATCGGCGCCGCCCCGGACGGCGCCGGCACATACCAGGACCTGGCGAAACTCAGCGCCGACGCCGCGGGCCGCGACATGGCGGCGAACGGCTCCACCGGCGGGTACCCGTTCATGCCTCCGATGGGCGGCATGGGCGCGCCGAACTCCGGCAAGGAGCAGGACCGCGAACGCAAGACCTGGCTCACCGAGGACGAAGAGGTCTGGGGCACCGACCCCGGCGTCGTGTCCGCGGTGATCGGCCGCGACCCGATGCCCGACGCCGACGCCGACCCGCAGGTCCGCGCGCCGGAACAGCCGGGCACGACCCGGGCGCCGGCACGGACCGAGACCACCAGGACCACCCGTGGCCGAGCGTGAAGGAGCAGACCAATGACGGCACCGTTGCACAACCAGCTCGAGCAGGCGTACGCCGAGTTCACCAAGCAGCGCGAGGCGCTGACCGCGCTGAGCGCCGAGTCGGACCGGGCCGAGACGACAGTGACCGCCAAGAACCGGGCCGTCGCGGTCACCGTGAACGGCCGGGGGGCGATCACCTCGATCAAGTTCCCGACCAGCGCGTACCGCACCATGCCGGCCGTCGAGCTGGCCAGCCTGCTCGTCGAGACCATCGAGGCGACGCGTAGCCAGGCCGCGGACGAGGCCCGCAGCCGGTACAGCTCGATGCTGCCCGAAGGGCTCGACACGACCGGGACCATCGACGGCTCGCTCGACATCGAGGCGATGCTGCGCCGGGCAGCCCGGGTCATGAACGACAGCCGTCTCGACGACATCATCAACAACGGCGCAGGGGGACACCGTGAGTGACCTGTGGAGCAAGGACGGCAATCTGCCGGCGCCGTTCGAGCACCTGCAGACCCACCTGACCGACACCGCCGCCCGGCTGAACGCCGGACTGGACGCCAACCTCCCGGTCATCGGTGAGAAGTCCGGGGAACTGGACGAGGCCGTGGCCCAGGCGGTCTTCCCGGCAGCGGTGTCGGTCCGCAAGACCATGGTCGGGCTCTCCGAAATGCCGGGAGTCGACGAGGAACGGGTCAACCAGCTCCGGTCCGTCCTCAATCAACAGGAAGACGCCGCCAACGACCAGGCACGCCTGGGCGTCAACAACCGGTAGACCCGGTGCCCGGGCGCGGTCACCGTCGCCGGCCGCGCCCGGGCACCGTCCGTACGACAACGTCAGCAGGGGTGCACCGTCATGGCAATCGAGGTTTCACCGGAACTGGCGAACTTTCTGCTGATGCTCACCGGCGAGGATTTCCCCGGGACGAAGAAGGGCGTGCCGAACGAGGACCAGCTGCTGCGCCTCAGCGAGGTCTACGCCCGGCTCGCCCGGGATCTCGAGGCGGCCGAGAACCTGTTGCGGTCGGGGGCGGAGAGCGTACGGCGATCGGCGAGGGGGCCGTCGGTCGACGCGTTCCTCGACTCCATCAACGTCTACCTGTCGAGCTATCCCGGGTATCTGCCGATGGCCGCGCAGGCCGCCCGGGAGTACTCCGACAACCATCGGCAACTGGCGATGGAGGTGGAGTACGCCAAGCTGATGATCATCGGTGCGGCGATTCAGATGCTGTTCGACCTGGCTCTCGCTGTGGCGTTCTCGTGGTTCGATCCCACCGCACCGCTGCGGGCCATGGCGGTCGCGCGCATCGTGATGCAGCTGCTGATGCGTACGCTGCTGCTCCGGATCCTGTCCACGGTCGCGTTGCTGCAGCTCGTCGGCATCATGATGGAGATGCTGCTGGACCTGATCGTGCAGCGGATCCAGATCGACAACGGCACTCGTAAGGACTTTGACAAGAAGCTGATCGCCGCGGCCATCCTGTCCGGCTCGGTGGGCGCGTTGCTCGGGATGGGCGCCGACGCGATCCTGGCGTGGCTCTCGAAGTTCCTCAAGAAACTCGACCCGCCACCGACCGCACCCGATGTCGATGTCGTGGCGCCGAATCCCAAGCCCAAGCCCACGCCGAACCCCAAGCCGGCCCCCGCCCCCAAGCCCACGCCGAACCCCAAGCCCACGCCGAACCCCAAGCCCACGCCGTACCCCAAGCCGCCCCCCGCTCCGAAGCCCGCACCCGCTCCGAAGCCCGCACCCGCTCCGAAGCCAGCGCCCTCCCCCCGACCGTCGCCGTCATCGCCGGCGCCGGCGCCGCGAACGGTGCCGACAACGCAGGGTCCCACGCCGGGACAGACGCCGGATCCGAACCTCACCAGCGGGTCGTGGCAGTCCGCGCTGGGCACCGCTGGCGCTGTCGTCGTGAGCACGGCGGCGGTCGAGTACCTGACCGAAGGCATGGTCGGGCTGCTGACCGGTGCGGGCTGGACGGTCGGTGCGATGGCGCTCGCGTCCGGGGCCGTCAGCGGGGTGGTCGAGGGGTCCGGGGACATGCTCGGCGAGAAACTGAACGAGAACTACGGGCCGTCGTGGTCGAAGGGGACCGAGGAACCGCTGTCCTCCGGAGCGAAGGACGCACCGCAGAAACCCGTACCGCAGAAAAACGCACCCCCGACCACGGACGATGCGCCGTCGCGTCCCGGCACGCCGGTCACGACGCCGGCGAACACTCCGATCAATGTTCCCCGGTCCGCCGAATCGGTCTCCGCCGAGCCTGCCCTTACGGCCACGCCGGTAGCGCCCACGACAGCGCCCGCCGAACTGCCGGCGACAACACCATCGGCGCCCGCCTCCGTTCCGGCCGAGCTCGCCTCTGCCGCGCCCGCACTCGCTGATCCCTCACTTGCCGGGCCCGCACCTGCTGAGCAGGCATCCACCACGCCCAGCTCGGAGGTTCGGAACCTGTCCTCGATGGTGGACGCCACCACGGCGGTGTCCACCGACTCCACAGCCGACTCCGTCGCCGCGGCGAGCCCCGCGCCGGTCGTACCCGCAGTGCCGGCACCGCAGGGCGCACCGGACGCCGGGCGGCCGCAGGGAAACACCGGCCGGACCACCAACTCCGACGGGCCGCGGGAGAACACCGAGGACACCGGTGCGGGGGACAGCAGGCCCGAGGCGGTAGCGGTCACCGCGGACGGCTTGGGCGCCTGGGCGGCAGAGACCGGGCCGGTGACGCCGGCCGAAGCCGACGGCACTGGTGGCAGTACTGGCGACCGCGCTGTCTCGCACGCTGACACGACCGAGGCTCTCGCGGCACCGGTGACGCCGCTGCTCACACCGGGAGACGCGGGCCTGATAGGAGCGCACCGGCCGGAGGAGTTCCGCGGCCTGCTCGACGAGTTGGCCGGCGACCTGCCGGACGATCCCGACGGTGGCGCCTGCCTGGTGTTCATCGAGAACCTGGCGGACCGGCTCTACGGACAGGGCCGGCGCGCCAACGTGCTGCGGACCCGCCGTACCCGAGATGACCGGAACGTCGGCAGCAGCCTGCCCGGGCACTGGGCAGGGGCGCGCGAGGACTGGCAGCGCATCGTCTCCTGGCAGGACCTCGCCGATGCCGTGACCGGCGCCGGTCACGGCGCGACTGCGTTCGTGCTGATGAGCTGGCCGGACGCGGCTGCCGGACACGCCATCGCGCTGCATCAGACCACGGACGGCGCGCTGTGGCAGGCGGATGTCTCGACCGGGCGCGGGCTGCAGCTGCTGTCGTGGTCGCCCAAACAACAAGCCGACCCGGCGCTGGCCCGGGCCGTGGTGGTCGGTCCGGACGGTGTGGTGGTGCCGCCGAGCCCGGACACCACCCCGGAATCGGCGTCGATCGTACAGGCGCTCATCGACGCGCCTGTCTCGCGGAGGTTCGAGGGCCTGCACACGCCGCCGACGGAGACCGCCGGGGCTGGGTCTTCGACAGCTGCCGTGGTCTCATCCCCGGTATCCGATTGGCTGGCCGATCTGACGCCCGCGCAGGAAGGGGAGAGGTTCGAGGAGATGCAGGACGTCGTCCACGACGGGCACCCGGAATTCGACGACCTGTTCGCGGCCCGAGAGGACCCTGAAAACGACGAGAGCTTCACCGCCGAGGTGCAGGCGGCGCTCTGGGGCGGTATGTGGCTCGTGGAACTCCAACCAGACCTGGTGGAGGAGGTGACGGAGCCGTTCAAGAGGTGGGCGCAGGCGAACAACATCCCGCCCGGCCAACCGTACTCGGATCTCTTCGACGAAGTCCTCATGCTGTGGACGCTGCACCGGCACCGGGAGGGGGGACTTATTCCTGGACACCACCCGCCCAGATGGACGGACAATGTACGCGACGTGGTGGAGGAACGCGACTGGGAACTCGCCTTCCTGTACCTGGTCCTGCAGGCCAACGTCATCCCGGAATCCTCGTCGGGCGAAGAATCGTCGTCCGACGAGGAACCGACGCCGGCTGTTGTGCCGCCAGCGGCCCCTGTTGCTCCGGCCCCTGTCACTCCGGCCCCTGTCGCTCCGGCCCCTGTCGCTCCGGCCCCTGTTGCTCCGGCCCCTGTCGTGCAACCAGCCCCTGTCGTGGCGCCCACAACCGTACGCGAGAAGGTCGTGTCTCATCCGCTGGAGGTTGACCCGGTCCTGATCGAGTCCTCACCGGCCGACGGCGAGGATATGCCGTGGTACCTCACCGTTTCGCGTGCCTACGGCGACTTCATGATGCAGGACCTGCGTGCCGACGATCCCGCGGCCTCGGCGGCGCACGTGACAGGCGCCCTGCACCGAGACGGTCCGGTAACTGCAAACGGACCGTTGCTGGGCGGGGTAGAGGTCGAACACCTGAGGAGACGGATCCGCACCGAGTTGACGCGGTTGCTGAACCTGGCGCCCAGAGAGCACGCCCTGGACAGACAGAACGAACAGCGCGTCGAACGGGAGAACCTGTTTCTCAACGGCAGGCGTTTCCTCATCGGTGGCCGTGTCGTCTGGCTGGCGCCGAAACTGACCGAGCCCCGATTCGGCGACCCGCAGGAGCAAGCCCGGCGGACATACGGAGTCTCGTTCGCCTCGATGGAGAGCCAGCGTGACCGCAGCACCAGCCGTGAGACCTTCGATGGGGACCTCGGCCCGCAATTGCTTGCAGGACTCGTCCAGACCCTGGGGAACCTCGCCTCTCAATTCTGGCTTAACAGCAGCTTCAGTTTCACCCTCGCACGCGAGACCGAGGAGTCGGCGGCGGACGGATACCGGGTGATCTCGGGTCGCCGCCTGTTCCTGACCGAATACGCGCCCGTCACCGCCGGCGTAGAGTTCGACGTTTTCGTCGACGGTGTGCCATGGCGGTCGGTCAGCACGACGGGAACGTCGCAAATACAGGCGACACTGCAGGTGCCCAAGGCACGCCGTGACGCCGAAAGGCCGCCGATCCGACGGGATCTGCGAGTACCGGGCAACCGGCCGCCGTCGAACGTTCGTGAGTCGCTGACCGCCATCGATACGACCGCAGTCATCGCCTCCGTCCAGCGGACTCTGCGTGCGCATGGAATGACCGCCGCCGAGACCGACGCGGTCGTCGGCCAGTTGGAGGAGGCGCTCAGCGAACGCAAGATGATGAGCCGTTACCTCTGGCTGCTTGCCGATGGATCGATCGACATCCCGGTGCTGATCTCGGACCGGGTGAAAACCGAGCTGACGATCCAGGTGAAGCTGGAGCCGCTGACATACCAGGAGGACAGCTTCGTCGAGTTGCAGGTGCGTGACGACATCGGCATGTCCGGGACAACCGAACACAGTTCAGGAGAATCGAGCGGCATCGGCGCGGAGCTGAGCTGGTACCTGCGTGGTCTGTCCGATCCGAGCAAGGGTTCCCATCGGGCGCGGGGCAATGTGAAGGTCTCCGTAGGCGGCAACTACTCCTGGAATTCCGAGACGGCCACCGCGCACACCTTCGGCAACCACACGATCGTCAACGAGCGGGGCCGACTGCACTTCTTCCAGGGAAGCGGCCGGATGCACGTGTCGATCATGGCTTCGAGGCCCCTGCGCGGGCAATGGTCCGAGCTGATCAGTACACCGGTCAATTACGAGATCAGCGTGCCATCGGAGACCCGCACGGCGTTCCTGGAGCAGTTGCACGTCGACGGTCGGCCTCCCGCGCCCCTGAATCCCCCGTTGCCCGGACCCGTAGTGCCTCGACGTCCGCTTCCCGGCGAAGGCATGGGAGCGACCGTCGACGTCGCTGGTCTCGAGGCTCTGCAAAGACTGGTCCTCGACCAGCTCCGCCAGCGGATCCGCGCCGGCGACCAGCCGGCCATGACCGTGTTCGAAGAGGGCGACGTCCGGGCTCGGATCGCCCGGCGGTTCAGCAAGCCGACCCTGCTGGCCGACTTCATGGGCCTGTACTCGGGCAAACGGTTCACGGTGACGTTCCGGGGCACCGAGTTCACCATCTTCGTCCAGGCCGCCCCGCCCACACAGCTACCGCGCCGTCAACGCCGGGACAAGCTGATCTCGGTCAACAAGCGAAGTCTGGTCGGCGATGCCGCCGACATGAGCCATGGACGGGCATACGGCGGAAACATCGAACTGCTCGGTTCACTCACCGTGTATCTACCCGCCGTCGTCCGATTCGGTGTCGGCGGTTTGCTCGGCAGCGACTACTCGAGGACCAGCGGCGAGAGCCTGGGATGGAAGATCCGGCAGTACCGCCGCATCGAGATCGTTGACAACTTCGAGACCGACGTCATCGAAGTCCAGGTCAACAGCCGGATGACAGCTGACGACAGTCCCGTGAGCCTTGTCCTGCCCGTGATCACGATCGAGCAGACAGTCGTGCGGCCGCTCGCCGATGAATGGGGCCGTGGACAGACGCCGCCCAGTCAGGGGGCCGGTCCGAGCCACCTGCGATTCACCGGCCATGGCACGGAGGGGATCATGCCGATCTTCCGATCCCTGCCCGCCCTGCTGGATCCGGCCGCCGGGATGTACGCCGACATGCACGGGCTGGACGCGAACTGGCGGGCCGACCGGGGATCGTGGCCCGAGGCACTGCTGATGATGGGATCCCCCGGCTATCTGGAGTCGCATTTCGCCGCTCTGGTCCGACCACAGGGACACCTCGTCCGACTGCCGTCGTTGAACGGGTACCAGAGCGCCATCGAGGTCCAGCTGGTCATCCATGACCCGGTACTCGTCGGCAGCCGCATGGGAGAGATCGAGCAATATTCGCAAGCGGTCCGGGAGATCTCCAAGGAGTCGGGCAGCAATCTCGGCGGGACCGCCGGCGCGTTCGGAGAAGGCCAGTTCATCGCCGGCTCGGTGGTCGGCGACGAGCAGGCCGACGAGAGCACACGTGCAGTCGGCCGCTACACCGGGCACCGACGTTGGGGGCGCCAGAAGGGCACCGAAAACGGCGACGGTGGCATCGACATCACTCGTATCAGCTATCGCGAACTGCTGCTCGGATATGGCGCGGGACGAATCGAATTCCGGCTGCGAGCGCTGCGATGGCGCGACACCGCTGTGCCGGCGCTACGGAAAGCCCGAACGGCCGTGGTCACGGTGGCTACCGCGATCGGCCGGGGGGAGCTGCCGGCGGCACGGCCGTTGCCACCTATGCCTGCTCCCCGAGTGACCGACGCCGTTGTCAGCCCGGCCCTGGGCCACCCCTTGGTCGTGTACATGCCGGAGACACTGGCTTACCGGCTGCGGCTACCGGGAACCGACAGGAACATTCCGGTCAGCGGCTGGCGGAGCATCGACCCCGGCCGGACACACACGTTCAGTCACATCGAGTGGCTCGGTGCCGATGCCGTCAACCAGTGGATCGAAGCCGAACTCGGCCGGCGCGACCTCCTGCATGGCGACTACGGCCGTTCGTTCCTGCACGACATCCTCGCCAATTTTGCGCCCGACCAGCTCGAAGCCGTACCCATGGAGCTGTTCGGCCCGGGCGTGCTGAGAAGGTACGAATGGGTAGGCCCGCTGTTCGGCGGAACTCTGCAAGTCCGGGTGAGTGCCCGTGTCGAACACGGGACGAGCGAGGCATACCAGGAGTCTCGCCCCGACACCTTGCTGACCATGCGCAGCGAGCAGCATCAGAGCCGCGGCACGACGCTGACCAAGGCCGTCACGAACCAGCACGACCTCGAGTTCCGGGCTCGGCATGTCGGACCGGGCAAGGGGAGCGGCGGTGCCCTGTTGAAAGGATCCCGCAACCGCGAGGAGGCCGAGACCAGCACCCACACCGCTGCCGAGACCCGCATCAACCGCATCGGCACCAAGAACGGCAAGTCGTACGCCCTGACCGATTCCGTTCGGTACACCATCGAGATGTCGTTCACCACCACGGCGCCGGCGGTTGACACCCGGCTGCGGGCCGTCGTACTTGCTACCCGGAATGTGGGCCCTGCCGACGCACGCCACGCCGAAGCGCTCTGGGCTGTGCAGAACGACAGGCAGACCGGCATGGTCAGGATGGTGGTCGACGAGCACCTGTTGCTCAACGCGGATCAGCAGGGCGTCTGGACCACGATCGCCACCCATGACGGTGCCGGGATTTCGCCGCTCAACCGGCTCATCCTGGAGGACGAGAGCTTCCATCCATATGACCTGCCGGCGGTGGAGTGGCTGGCCACGTTCATCGACGACCCCGGAGCACTGGCCACCGGAACATCCGCTGTTACGCGTACGCCGCTCGCGGCACTGCCCGGAAGAGGGTCGCAGGTCACCGGCGAACTCGACCTGACCTTCGTTCGGGCGCGCCTCAAAGACCTGCTCAACCATCGATATCGGGTGGCCGACCTGGGCGTGACCCTGGGCCTTGACGTCATCGCGATCAAGCAGCTTCGCCGCGCCTCGACCGTCACACCACAGGATGCCGCGGAACCGGCGTTTGCGCGGTACAAGTCCCGCAACTACCGGCAGCAGGAGGACGCCCCGTCGACCTCGGCGTCTCGGTCGACGAACTATTCCTTTGCTGTGCGCGGCGACGCCGCCGGGAAGCTGCAGGAACGCCGGGAGGATCCGGCCAGGTATCCCTACCGGTTGGCCGGGCAGGTCCAGGGCGGCATCTCCGACGCGGCCTCCAAGGAACAGGATGAGGGCCTCGGCTTCATCGACGAGCAGAACGCTGAGCAGCTCGCTGACTTCTACCTGTACCGCTACGAGGTGGCCGTGGTGATCTATCGCGGCGGGCGGGCGTCGCGGCGGGCGGTCCCCGAGAACTTCGGCATCCTCGGGCAGAGCGACCGCGATGCGCCGACGATGACCGCGGTGGGGTCAGGGGTCCCCGGTGACACGGAGCCGGGGGAGATCCAGGCTCCGCCAGCGCCAGCGCCAGCGCCAGCGCCAGCGCCAGCGCCAGCGCCAGTGCCAGCGCCAGCGCCAGCGCCAGTGCCGGTGCCGCCGGCGGCACCGGGCGAGGCGATCGAGATGTCGGTGCTGAAGCCGCCCAGCCAGCCGCCCAGCCAGCCTTCCGGCCCGTCGGCGGGACCGTCTGCCGGTCCGTCTGCCGGCCCGGATAAGCCGGCGCCACCAGCGCCGGAAAAGGGTGCGGCCGATGTCGAGGCACCTGCGCAGCCTCCGCCGGTGGAGGTCAAAAAGGCCGAGCCGAAGGCCGCACCGCCGACAGCCGGGCCGTCCAAGGCCGGGCCGTCCAAGACTGGGCCGTCCAAGACTGGGCCGTCCAAAGCTGCGCCGTCCAAGGTCGAGCCGCCGGAGCCGGTCAAACCGGAGGGCAAGAAACCGAAGCTGGCGCCGGTGCCGCCGGTTGATCCCGGCGTCGAGGAACGACGTAACGATCGCCTCCTCCATACGCTGATCGTCACCCATTCGCAGGTCATCGCCGACATGCTGGGCGGCAGGTACCGTGCCCAGCGCGAAAGGATCGCGCAACGCGCGGCCGGACAGACAGGGCTCGACGTCACCGGCGACCTGGCCGAGGTGACCGCGGCACTCCGGCTGGCGATCAGGGAACGGCTGGAAAGGCTGCCGGAGCACACCTGGGGGTGGCTTTCCCAGACCTTCGGGGGGAACGTGCGCCGGGACCTGTTCGGTGCCGCCGCCAACCGGAACCACGTGGCTGCCGACCTCACCGTCCCGTACGTGATCGGAATGGCCCTGAGGCGGGGCGTCGTGGTGCAACAAGGCAACGACATCGCCGGACTCGCCGACCCGACATCGCACGGGCTTGCGGTCACCGGCGATCCCCTCTACATCGTTCCTTCAGACCCGGTGATGGAGCTGTTCGAGCAGCAGCCGACACACCTCGGCGACGCGGACAAGGCCTTCGAAGAGGAGATGAAGCAGGCCATCGAGCAATCCCGGCTCGAGACCCGCAGCGCGGTGACCGACGACCCGGACGCATACCGGCTGATGCTCGCCGGACACGAGGACGATCCGACAAACGAGGTCGCCGGTATGCGGTCCTGGCTGCGAGATCGGATCGACACCCACCCGGGCGACTGGCTGCTGACCATCGAGGCGGGCGACACCTTCCGAGCCACCGCCGCTCGCCGGGTCCTGGCGAGAGCCTTTGCCGAAATAGCGAACGCGCCGCTGCCGCAGCAATTGACCGACGACGAGGTGAACGATCTGACCAGACACTTCCGTGTGGACGTGAACGAGCAGATGGCAGGCACTGACGAGGTCATGGTCCGACGCGTTCCCCATGCTGTCGACCCGACAGGTAAAGGCAAAGGCAAAGGCCGGGGCGAGGGAAGCGGGCCCGGCTGGAGACGGCCACCACCTGCCGATCCCGGTGGCCCATCGGCCGGCCCCAGCATGCCCGTTGCCGGCCCCGGTGCTCCATCGGCCGGCTCGAACGAACCGCGCAGGCAGCAGGCGGCCCCGCCGCAGCAGCAGGACGATTCGTCCGAGGAGCAGGGCGGTTCGTCCAGTGGTCAGGATGACCCCGCTGAGCTGGATGGGTACGAGGCCGCTGACCCGCCGCCCGCTACCGCCGTCACCACCGACGGCTGGCATTCGCTGACGGTTCGTTTCCGGCGTCAGAGCCATCAAACCGACCAGGGTCAGCAGGAGAGCATCCGCGCTTTCGTGCGGTCCTTGGCCGAGCGCCGCGAGCAGGTTCGGCCTGCGACATTGCAGATCACCATCACCGGGTACGGGAATGGCTCAGGCATCCTCGGCTCGGCATCGCTACGTAGGTTCACCGGTTCCCGCACGGCTGCGCGGCGAGCACGCGGCGTGCGCCGGCTGATCGAGCGTGAGCTGCGGGCGGAGCTCGGGCCCGAGCACGGGATCCAGGTCACCGCGATGGCGGGGGATCCCCGTGTGCGGGCGACGGTCGAGGACCGTCGTGCCGCCGTGGTGCAGATCGGACTGCTCGCCGGGGATACGAGCCTGGACGGGCTCAACCCCGCGGAGGTTCCGTCCCGGGTGCTGACCGACTTCTCCCGCCATCCGGCCGGTGTCACCTTCCACGCGGAGGACCGGCAGCTGCACGACCCCGACACGCTGCGTGCCATGGCGGGGGACCGGTGGGCCGGCGACGAGGTCTATGTCACCGAGTCCCGCGAGGATCCGAACTTTCTGGTGAAACAGCGCAACGGATTCTGGGGGCGTACCCCTCCGTGGGATGACCGGCATCCGTTCTTCGTGGTGACCGGTGAACGCAGCGCGGACGACGTGGCGAGCGGCCGGTACCCGGTCGTCGACGCCGACGGCCGGACCCGGCGTGTCAACGGCGTGGGACTGGCCCGCCTCGTGGCTGCCTCAGCGGCGTTCCAGGGTGCCGGTGACCACCACGATCGGCCGATCGTGGTGGTCACCAACCGGCAGGCCACCGCGGACGGACCCGACAACGAAGCGATGGCGGCGTTCAGCCGGGTGCTGTCCCGGTCGACCGTGTTCGCGTACGAGGGCGACGCCACCATGCTGCTGCAGCCGGACCCGGACACCCGGGTGCCGGTGCTGTTCACCGCGGCCGGCGGAGAGTGGCGGCGCTGGACCGACGGGCAGGCCGAGGAGTTCGACGACTCGTCGACAGCGGTGCCCGAGATCCGCGTGATCGGCCACCGCAACGCGCACATCGACCATCAGGGCAACGTGCATTCGGACCCGATGACGCCGCCGATGCTCATCCTGCTCAACAACGACAACTACACGAGCTTGGAGGACTCGGCCGGTCGGCGCTTCGGCGTGGTGCTCGGCGTCGGCGGCTACCTTGACGGGATCGAGGATTGGGCGGCGGCCGACGGGTACCGGTCAGCGATGATGCGGCCCGTGTACTACAGGCCGGACGCCAACGGCGGACAAGTTCCGCAAACACCGCCGCCGGATGTCACGATCACGCCGTGGCGGACCGACGTGGCCGGTGCGAATCCGTTCTTCGTCGCCGGTCACAACTCCGCCCTGACGGTGACGGGCGGCATGATCGTCCGGGTCGACGGCGCCGCGATGGCCCTCGCGCTGATGCGGACCCCCGGCTTCCAGCAGGCGAACGAGGCCGCCGACCGGCCCACCTCCTACGTGCTGCTGGCGTGCAGCACCGGGCGGATCAACGGGCCGGGCGGGACGGCGTACGACTTTCAGCGGACGCTGCGCGCGCATGGTTTCGACGTGCCCGTCATCGCCGCGACCGAGGTGGTGAGCACCGAGACGACCGGAAAAACGATCATCTGGAACGGTGAATGGCTGGTCTTCGACGGCACCGAACGGTCAGCACCGGAACTGGCGCCGGAGCCGGAGACCGACGAGGAGCCGGACATCGTCGATTCTCCACGGTCGTTGTCACCGGCGCCGGACGCAGCTCCGGCGCCCGTGAATGGGGACGGTCTGTCTCCCTTCGGCAGGGTCGTGCACCCGGTGATCCGGGACGGGCACACATTGTTCAGATCGGTGCTGGAGAGTGCTCGGTTGCAGGGGCTGGAGGGCCTGCTGTCCAGAATGGTCAGTGGCCTCGGCACCGTTGATGCGCATCTGCGGTTGCGGACGTTCGCGGCCGACGCTGTTCGTGACCTGCCGGGCTGGCCCGACGTGCTCACCGAGCAGCGGCTCCTGACCGATCTGCTCCTCGGCGACCTGCCCGAGGCGGATATTTCCCCGGGACTGCTGCCCGCGCTCGCCGCGGACGCCGGGCATTCGATGTGGGACCGGGCCGAACAGGCTGCCGGGCCCGGCGACGGTGCGGTCGTCGGCCACGCCCGCCGGTTGGTGCGTACCGAGGGCCGGATCCCCTCACTGCGTGAGCTGCTGACGGCGGGCATGACCGGCGCGATTCCGTGGGATTCCCGGCTGGGTGACCTGCTGCCCGAGACGCTCGCCGTCGCGCTCGACATCGACATCGTGGTGGAGCAGGGCACCGCCGACCGGCCGTACGCCGTGCAGCTGTGGCCCGGCGAGCGCTACCAGTTGCGGCTCGCGCGCACCGGCGACTTCTACGACGGGCTCTCGCCGCGTGGTGTCCGGCCGGGCACGCCGACCACCCCGGCGATCGTCCTGGAGCAGTACGGGATGCCCTTCGCGAACCAGCGGCGCTTCCAGGACCTGGCCACCACGCTCGGCACGATCATCGACGTACGCCCGACGAACCCCGCCTCGGCGGCCTGGCTGGAACTCAACGCCAGCCCGAAGCCGGCCGCGCTGAAGAACAAGACCGTCGGGCCGCAGGACCTGACGATCGGCGTGCCTTCGGAGATGGCCGGCCTGGTGGTGAACTTCGAGCCGCCGACGCCGCTGCCGGACTGGACTCCGGCGCAGGAGCGGCGTGCCCGGCAGCGTGCCGCCGAGAACGCCGGGTCGTCGACACTGAGCCCGGACATCGTGATGGTCGGCGGCATCGCTCACCGACGGGAGTCCGAGGCCTCCACAACCTCGTCGAAGAAGGGCCGGCCGGCCGACGGTTCCTACCGGCTGATCGCCGGCGACCACGACGTCTTCGACCTGCTCGACGCGACCACCGGACAACGGCTGAGCGGCACCGAACTGGACGCCGTCGTCGACCGGTTGCGGCAGTCGGACGTCGCCGTCGAACACGGGCCGCACCTGGGCTGGGCGCCGCCGGAGCCATACCGCGGGATGCGCGACGACATCATCGCGAGCCATGAGGCAGGCAAGGAGCCTCTGGTGCGTTTCATGCCACGGGATCGAACACTGGCTCCGGACGAGGAACCGTCGCCGACGCTGGTGGACGCCGACGGCGCCCCGCATACCCTGACACCCCCCGCGCCGGTGGCCCGGACCAGCACGGTCGAGTTCCGGCACCCGCGGCCGTCGGTCACCTCGACGGACAGCTCACGCAGTGGCACACCGGCGGCACGCCGGCCGCACGTCGCCGAGGTTTTCGGCCTGCGCTCCCGCGCCGCAACCAGGCAGGGGTCGACGCTCTCCGTCGCCACCAACGCTTCGGTGCCGCGGTGGCGCAATCCCTGGGCCGCATCGGTTCCGGTGCCCGGGGACAGCACCCCGAGCCTCGCGTCCGGCTCCCGGCGTCCGTCGGCGGTAAACACGACACAGCCACCGACCGGCAGTGCGGACCCGGTGGCACCTGACGAAACGAGCCGGGCGGTACCCGTACCCCAGGAATCGGTGACCGACCCGCAAGCGCAACCGAGCACGAACGAGCCGATGGCAGCCGGAACGGCCGCCGAAGGGAGCAGCGCCATGACCGACACCGGTGCAGAGAGAACGGCCGGTCCCTCGAGGCGGTCACGCCTGCGCGAGTTCCTCGGTTCCAAGGCCGCCGGAGGGCCGCTGTCGGACGCTGTGATCGATGTGCGTTTTCCCTGGTTGGGCAAGGTCAATCCGCGGCGCGAGGAGGAGGGTGAGTTCGCGACCAACTGCGTGATCGTGGCGATCGCGGCGGACATGTCGCTGGCCGACCCGGCGGGGAACGAATATCAGGCGCCGGCATCGGCGCCGACGAGAGTGGCGGATCTGGTGGCATACGCCAACGACCCGGCGCGCGGTCACGTGCCGGACGGTGAGCGCTACGAGTTCTCCGAGTTGCCGGACGTGGAGGCCGTGCGTGCTGTCATGAGGTCCGCGCCGCCCGCGTCGCGGGGATTCCTGGGCTATCTGGACGAGAAGGGCAGGGGGCACGTGATCAACGTGGTCGCGCTCGACTCCACGGATCCTGAGCGCAGGACGGTGGCGTTCATCGACGCCCAGGCCGGCGGCGGAGCGCGGGTGCCCGTGGACGTCACCGAGGTGTTCTTCCTGCCGCTGACCGCGGGGATCGACGTGGGCGGCACGGTGGTGGATCTGGACTGGACGGCCGGCAGCGGGCGGCCGGCCGGGACGGTGCTGCGGACCTGGCGGGAGAACTCGGCTCTGGGTATGAGCAAGCCTCGGTCGCAGCGCCTGCGGGCGATCGACGGCCGGATCGATGAATATCACGCGGCGCGTACGGTCGCCGCGAGGCGGCGGGCGCTGGCGGGGATCTCCGAGGCGATCGCGGTGTGGCTCGCGTCGAAGCCGCACGGCTCGACGCGGATGGCGCCGGTGCTGGAGCTGCGGGCCGCGGTCCGGGACCTGGGGGCGGCGCTGCCTACCGATCCGCCACCGGTCGCTCTGCCGCCGGTGGAGTCACCGGAGGAGCGCGCGCGGCGGCTCGACCACGAATTCGGGCCGCTGGTGCAGGCCAAGCGGGTCGACGTGCGGGAGGTGGCCGACGACGGCGTGGTGCAGCTGAACGTGCTGTGGTACCGGCTGGAGGACCTGCCGGTGAAGGTGCTCGAGGCGTATCGCGGAACGCGATGGCTCTACTCGGTGGATGCCGGCGGCGACGTGGTTCTCGGCGTTGAGAATGCGGACGACATGCTGGGTGCCGACTACTGGGAGGAGCTGCGGGCCCAGATGGAACATGCCCGGAAGGAAAAAGTCACCCCGGAGGAGATCAAGAGGGTCACGGAGAAGGTCGGCCACCCCACGCTCGTGGCCGCGTTCGAGCCGGAGAGTGCGGGAGCAAACATCGCCGGTGGGCGGCCGGCCGCCCGCGTCTCCGGGGAGCTGTTGTGGAACGCGGCCGAGGACCGATGGCAGATCAACGACAAATCCGGTCGCTTCATGAGTAAGAAGGCCCGAGGGGACATCCCTGGCGAGGACGGCCGTCGATGGCTCGACAACGCGGCACGGGTGATCGGCGACAGACTCGGCATGCCGATCGCCGCGGTGGCGGAGAAGTACGTGCCGCCCCTGGTCCCGGACCAACCCGCGCCTGCTCCGCCGCCGTACCTGCCGGTGGCCGGCATGGATATGTACGAGGCCTGGGTGGTGCCGGGGGCGGACCTTGCGGCGCTGGGCCTGCGCTGGCTGGGACGGGTCAATCCCTGGCGTGCCAACCGGGGGCAGTACGTGACGAACTGTGTGCTGGCGGCCATCGGCGTGGACATGTCGCTGAGCGACGACGCGGGTCATGGTTATCAGGTGCCGCCGTCGGGGCCGATGGCCCTGACAGACCTGGTGAACTACGCGGACCGCGGATTCGTCGCGTCGACGGTGGGTGCCGTGCGCGCCGGCCTGGCCACGGCCGGTCCTCGGGCGCGAGGCTTCGTGGTGTTCGAGGGCGCCGGAGAACGACCGGCACACGTGGTCAACGCGATCCGGACAGGTGATGCCGTGGTGCTCGCCGACGGTCAGAACGGTTGGTTGCTGAATCCGCCGGACGAGGTGCCGGTGTTGTTCGTGCCGCTGGACGACGAGATTCGTGTTGACGGGGTTCCGGTCGACGAGTTGGGCGGACGCGTGGCGAGCGGCGCTGGATTCGAGCTGGAGTCCCGGACCGCTCTGGGATTTACCTACGAAGCCACCGCCGAGGAGATCTGGAACCTCGGGCCATTGGTGACCGGACCGGGCGTGAAAATCGTCATCGACTGGTACCGGGCCTGGATCGCCGAGGTCGTGTCCGAGCCGACAGCCGTCATGCCAGCCGAAAAAAACAAGGTGGCGATGCGAACTGCGATCGACTCGGCCAGGATCGCGCTGACCGCTCTGACCGCTGGAAAGGGCAAGACGATCGAGCAGGCTTTTCACGGGATCGAGGGTTTCGTGGTCCAGCCGGCGGCGACAGGAGTCGGCATCATCGGTGACGCCGATGAGGGTCGCGTCCCGCCGCTGTTCCCGCATTACACGGTTGGCGTTCCGCTGTCTGAGGTGACGGACCTGCTGGGGCTGGCCTTCGCCAACGTCCCGCTGGAATTCCGTGGTGACTACGCCTGGACCCAACTCGACCATGCGTTCATCTTCGGATTCGGCAGGGCAGAGATTTACCGCAACGCGCGCATCGCCACTTCTGGCGCTGATGAAACGCAGATAGACAGCGAGGCGAAGGCAATAGCCGGTTTCCTGGCGCTCGTCTACACCCAGACAGCCGCCGTCATCGGTGGCTCTTTCACCGGCAAGCCGATTCCGAAGAACCGGACGATCGTTGCCGCACGGACCGCGCTCAATGCTCACCGCGAAGGTTTGCCATCGGCCCCGCGCGCCTTCCTCCAAGAGAAGAGCGACGAGCTGATCGACGAGTTCATCCTGGATTTCGAAGCGAAGAACGAAGAATGGCTCAAGTCCCACGCATTTCCCGGCGGGGCCGACGTCCTGCTCCAGCTCGAGGCACGGGTGCAGAAGGACCAGATGTCGTTCACGGTTGAGGATTATCTGAATAGCGCCTTCGGTGTCGGCCCGACGATCGGACAGAACCGGGCTCTGGAAATCCGCACCGATCTGGACCACCTCGACGAGGAGATCGCCGGCATGCCTCTCGCGGTCCTGGAGCTGCGGTACTTCGGTCCGCAACGCATCGACATCGACACGCTGGATCAGCAATACACCGACTTGGTCGACTGGGCGGGCCGGCTGATGACCCAGGTGGCGGCGACGACGACGAACTGACCTTTACTGCTGTCGTTCTGTCGACTCTCCGTCGATGTGTGGCTGAGAGGTTTCCGGGGGTGCTCGGCGTCGCGGGCGCGAACGGCTAGCAGATCGGGAGACCACGGTGGAGCCACGCGAGCTGATGGCGGGACAGCGGGGGATCTGGTACGCCCAGCAGCTCGATCCGGAGAACACCATCTTCAACGCCGGCGAGTACGGCGAGATCCTCGGCCAGATCGACGTCGTCGCCTTCGTCACGGCGTTGCGCCAGGCGATCGACGAGGCTCAGGCACTGCACGCCCGGTTCGTGAGCCACGACGGTGGGGTGTGGCAGGACCTCAGCCGGCGCGCCGACTGGAAACTGCACCGCATCGACGTCACCGAGGAGAAGGATCCGCGCGGCGCCGCCGAGCACTGGATGTGGGCGGACATGCGCCGCCCGGTCGACCTGGCGGCCGGGCCGCTGTTCACCCAGGCGCTGTTCACCGCCGGACCGGACCGGTACTTCTGGTACGCGCGCTGCCACCACATCGCCGTCGACGGCTTCAGCAGCCCGATCGTGTTCGCGCGCACCGTCGCGCTGTACAACGCCGCGCGTACCGGCGCCGCACCTGAGATCGGCCCGCTGGCGCCAGTCGAGACACTCATCGACAACGAACGGGCATACCGGAACTCACCGGCGTTCGACGACGACCGGCGCTACTGGGCGGCGAGGTTTCCCTCCGGCGTTTCCCCGGTGAGCTGGAGCGACGTGTCCGCGCCGGGCAAGCCCCGCTGGTTCCGGCGCCACCGCGAACCGGTCGCGCCGGAACGGGCCAAGCAGTTGCGAGCCGCCGCCCGGCGCCTGCGGACCACGCTGTCGGTCACGATGATCGCCGCGACCGCCGCGTACACCCACCGGCTGACCGGAGCCGGCGAGATCGTGCTCGGTGTGCCGGTGCTGGGCCGATCCGGATCCGCCGAGCTGGGGGTGCCGGCGATGAAGGCCAACATCCTGCCGATCCGCATCGAGGTGCGGCCGCAGATGACGACGGCGGAACTGGTCCGCGAGGTGTCGGGCACGGTCCGCCAGGCGCTGCGTCACCAGCGCTACCGATACGAGGACATCAGCCGGGACCTGCGCCTCAGTGGCGGCAGCCGGCTTTTCGGGCCGTCGGTCAACGTGATGGCGTTCGACGTCGACCTGCGCCTGGGCGACGCCGCGATCGTGGCCCGCAACCTGTCGAACGGCCCGGTCGACGACCTGACCGTCTCCGTTTACGACCGCGGTGGCGACGCCGGCTTCGAGATCACCTTTGACGCGAATCCGCAGATGTACACCGACGAGGAGACCACCGCGCACGCCCAGCGGTTCATGGCGATGCTGGACGGCATCGTCTCCGCCGATCCCGGCACCGCGGTACGGGAACTGGACCTGTTCGGGCCCGGCGAACGGCACCGAGTGCTGGTCGCCTGGAACGACACCGCCACCCCCGCCGAGGCCGGCACGGTGCCCGAGCTCTTCCAGACACAGGTACGGCAGACACCGGACGCCGTTGCGGTATCCCAGCACGGCACCACGCTCACCTACGCCGGCCTCGACCGCCGCACCGACCGGCTGGCCCGGCACCTCACCGGCTGCGGGGCCGGCCCGGAACGGCCGGTCGCCGTCCTTGCCTCCCGCACACCCGACCTGGTGGTCGCGCTGCTCGCGGCACTGAAAGCGGGCGCGCCGTACGTCCCGCTCGACCCTGCCCACCCGGCGGCACGGATCGCGGCCACCATCGGCCGGGCCGCTCCCGCCGTGCTGCTCACCGACCACGAGCCCGCGCCGGACGTCGCCGCCGCACTGGCCGGGGCCCGGGTGGTGCGCCTCGACGAACCGTTAGACGACCCCACGCCCGGTGAGCTTCGTGTCGGCGACCCGGACAACGCCGCCTACATCACGTTCACCTCGGGATCCACCGGCCGGCCCAAAGGCGTCGTGGTCACCCACCGCAACCTGGTCAACCTGCTCACCGCCAGCCGATCCTTTGCCCCGCTCGGCGCGAGCGACCGACTGGTCGCCGTCACCACCGTCGCCTTCGACATCGCGAACCTGGAACTGCTCGCGCCGCTGGTCAGCGGCGCACAAGTGGTGCTCGCCGACGCCGGCACGGTCCGCGACCCGCACCTGCTGGCCGAGCTGCTGACCAGCAGCGCAGCGACAGTGCTGCAGGCAACACCGGCGGCGTGGCAGGCGCTCGCGGCGACAGCACCGCAGGTGCTGCCCGGCCTGCGCAAACTCGTCGGCGGGGAGGCGCTGCCGGCCGTGCTGGCCGAGACCCTGCGGGACCTGGGCGGCGAGGTGGTCAACCTCTACGGCCCGACCGAGACCACGATCTGGTCGACGGCCGCACCACTGGACAAGGAGCAGGCCGGGACCCCGTCGATCGGCCGGCCGATCGACAACACCGCCGCCTACGTCCTGGACGCCGCGCTGAACCCGGTGCCGCCGGGCGTGGTCGGCGAGCTCTACCTCGCCGGCGCCGGGCTGGCCCGCGGATACCACCGCGAACCCGGGCTCACCGCGTCCCGGTTCGTCGCCAACCCGTTCGGCCCGCCCGGATCCCGGCTCTACCGCACCGGCGACACCGCACGCTGGAACACCGGCGGCACGCTGCACTTCACCGGCCGCACCGACCACCAGATCAAGCTGCGCGGGTTCCGGATCGAACCCGCGGAGATCGAGAACGTGCTGCTACGGCATCCCGGCGTCCGCCAAGTCGTGGTCGTCGCGCACGACAACACCACCCTCGTCGCCTATGTCACGACCCGCGCGGGCGAGACCGCGGAGCCCGGCGACCTCATCGCGCACGCCGCCGGCTACCTGCCGCACTACATGGTTCCGGCAACGGTGGTCCTGCTCGACGAACTGCCGATGACTGCGAACCGCAAGGTCGACCGCCTGGCCCTGCCCGCGCCGCGCCTTGCCGGGGTATCCGGACGGGCACCACGCGACGAGCACGAACGCGCCCTGTGCGCGCTGTTCGCCGAGACGCTGGCGCTGCCCGCCGTCGGTCTCGACGACGACTTCTTTGCTCTGGGCGGTCACTCGCTGCTTGCCACTCAGCTGGACAACCGGATCCAGGCCGCGCTCGGAACACGGGCTGGGATCCGGGCGATCTTCGATCACCCGACACCCGCTGGGCTTTCGGCGTACCTCAGAAAGGTCCGCGACCGTGAGGTCGCGCCGGAGATGTCCCCGCGCCCGGCCCGGATTCCGCTGTCGCCGGCCCAGTACCGAATGTGGTTTCTGGACCAGTTGGACGGGCCCAGCGCCACCCAGCACATCGCGTTCGCGCTGCGGCTGACCGGGACGCTCGACGACGCCGCACTGCTGGAGGCGCTGGCCGGCATCGTCGGACGGCACGAGGTTCTTCGGACCGTGCTACCTGTCACCGGCGGTGAACCCGAGCAGCGAATTCTCGACGCTGCGCCGGTGATGACCGTCGTCACGGTGGCTGAGAGTGGCCTGCCCGGCGTGCTGAGCGCGGTGGCGGATCAGCCCTTCGACCTGGCCACCCAGACGCCGCTGCGTGTCGCGCTGTTCCGGATCGCGCCTCGGACCCATGTCCTGCTCGTCGTGCTGCACCACATCGCCGGCGATGGCTGGTCGCTGCACAACCTCGCCGGTGAGCTGGCCGCCGGTTACGCCGCCCGCGTCGACGGCCGTTCGCCGCACCTGCCCGATCTGCCGATTCAGTACGCCGATCACGCGCGGTGGCAGCAGGCGGGCATCGATGCTGACCGTCTCGCCTTCTGGCGTGACGCCCTGCACGGTCTGCCGGAGCTGCTCAGCCTGCCGGTCGATCGGCCGCGTGCTGCCCGGACCAGCTACCGCGGCGATGCGGTGCCATTCACTCTGACCGCCGCCGAGCACCGCCGCCTGCACTCGCTGGCTCGTGAGCATCAGGTCAGTCTGTTCATGGTGTTCCAGGCCGGGCTGGCCGTGCTGCTGGGCAGGCTGGCCGGCACCGACGACGTGGCTATCGGCACCCCGGTCGCAGGTCGTGGCGACGCCCGGCTGGAACCGCTGATCGGCCTGTTCGTCAACACCCTGGTGCTGCGCACCGACCTGTCTGGCAACCCCACACTGAGCGAGCTGCTGAGCCGAGTCCGGGCCACCAGCCTGGCCGCGTACGCCCACCAGGACGTGCCGTTCGAACGGCTCGTCGAAGAGCTCGCTCCGCAGCGGTCGCTGTCACGGCACCCGCTGTTCCAGGTGATGCTGGTGGTCGACAACGAGCGGCCCCGGCTGGAGCTGACCGGGCTGGCCGTCGAGGACGTCCCCGTCGCCGGCCGCCCGACCCGATTCGACCTCACTGTCACCCTGACCGAACACGACGACGGTGTCAGCGGCGCCTTTCACTTCGCGGCCGACCTGTTCGACCGGGCGACGATCGAGGCTTTCACCGGCATGTTCACCCGGATCCTCGCCGCCGGGCCACAGACCCGGGTCCAGGACATCTCGCTCGGCGCACCACCAGTTGTCGAGCCGACCTCAGTGGGGGATGTCCTGCCGGAACTTTTGCCCGTCCTGTTCGAACGGCAGGTCCGTGGGACGCCCGGCAACACCGCGCTGGTCTCGGAGACCGGTGAGCTGACCTACGAACAGCTCAACGCCCGCGCCAACCGGCTGGCCCGGCTGCTCGTCGCGCACGGCGCCGGACCGGAGCGGATCGTCGCCCTGGCGGTGCCCCGATCGGCGGAGACCATCGTGGCACTGCTCGCGGTCGCCAAGACCGGTGCGGCCTACCTGCCGATCGATACCGGATACCCGGCCGCGCGGATCGCCGCCATGCTCGGCGCTGCCGAGCCGGTGTGTGTGGTGGGCACGGCCGCAGCCGGCACGTATCCGGTCGTGGCACCCGACGATGCTCGTGCCGGTCGATATCCGGATCACGACGTGAGCGACGCGGACCGGATCGCGCCGCTGCTGCCCGAGCACCCGGCGTACGTCATCTTCACCTCCGGATCGACCGGCCGCCCCAAGGGAGTTCAGGTCACGCACACCGGCATCTCGAACCTGGTGGCGACGCAGATCGAGCGGCTCGACGTGGATGCGAGCAGCCGGATCCTGCAGTCCGCCTCGCTGAGTTTTGACGCCGCCTCCGGCGAGATATTCCGGGCGCTGCTGTCCGGCGCCGCGCTGGTGCTGCCCCCGCCCGGCGCGAACCCGGCGGACGGCCCGGCACGCAGCATCCGGGAGTACGGCGTCACTCACGCGCTGGTGCCTCCGGCGGTGCTGGCGACGCTGCCGGCCGGCGCGCTGGACGGCCTGCGCACCCTCAGCGTCGGCGGGGAAGCGAGCCCGCCGGCGCTGGCCCGGCCCTGGGCGCAGGGGCGCCGGATGGTCAACGGATATGGGCCGGCCGAGGCCACCATCGCCGCCAGCTACTACCAGGTCCGGCCGGAGGACGCCGGCTCGCCGCAGCCCGCACTGCCGATCGGCACAGCGGTCCGCGGCGCCCGGCTGTACGTGCTGGACCGGTGGCTGCGCCCGCTGCCGGCCGGCGCGGCCGGTGAGCTGTACATCGCTGGTCCCGGGCTGGCCCGCGGATACCTTCGCCAGCCCGGTCTCACCGCGGAACGGTTCGTGGCCTGCCCGTTCGGGCAGCCGGGCGAG
Source organism: Actinoplanes lutulentus (assembly GCF_003259845.1). Lineage (GTDB taxonomy): Bacteria > Actinomycetota > Actinomycetes > Mycobacteriales > Micromonosporaceae > Actinoplanes > Actinoplanes lutulentus. Next base: position 52,263 of record NZ_QLMJ01000001.1, on the reverse strand, counting down.
CGGATGTACCGCACCGGGGATCTGGTCCGGATCAACGCGTCCGGTGATCTCGAATTCCTGGGACGCGTCGACGAACAGGTCCAGCTCCGCGGCATCCGGGTCGAGCCGGGTGAGATCGAAGCGGTCCTGATGCGGCACCCGTCGGTCCAGCGTGCCGCCGTCGTGGTCCACGACGGCCACCGCCTCGTCGCCTACGTGGTGGGCGAGGTGAGCGAAGCGTCGGTACGCGAATTCGCCAGCACCGAACTGCCCGACTACCTGGTGCCCGGCGAAGTGGTGCGCCTCGACCACCTCCCGCTGACACCCAACGGCAAGCTGGACCGGCGAGCACTGGCCGCGCCGTCCCCGGCCCACACCCGTGCCGCCCGGACCCTGCACGAGCAGGTGCTGTGCGGCCTGTACGCCGAAATCCTCGGCGTCGACGAGGTCGGTGCCGACGACTCGTTCTTCGCGCTCGGCGGCCACTCACTGACCGCGGTGCGGCTGGTCGCCCGTATCCGTGAGGTGCTGCGCGTCGACGTGTCCGTGCGGGCGCTGTTCGAGGCGCCCCGGGTCGCGGACCTGGCGGTCCGGCTCGGCACGTCGCCGGCCGGTGAGGCGGTCCAGGTCGTCTTGCCACTCAACCCGGCGCCGCATGGCAGGCCGCTGTTCTGCGTGCACCCCGCCGGCGGCCTGGCCTGGGGGTACGCACGGCTGCTCGCGCATCTCCCGGCCGATCTGCCGGTCTACGGGTTACAGGCCCGCGGCCTGGGTACCGATGAGCCGATTCCGTCCTCGGTCGAGCAGATCGCCGAGGACTACGCCGACCAGATTCGTGCCGTGCAGCCGGATGGCCCTTACCGGCTGCTGGGCTGGTCGTTCGGCGGCATCCTGGCCCAGGCCGTGGCTGTGCGGCTACAGCGCCTCGGCGCCGAGGTGGAGCTGCTCGCGCTGATCGACACCCATCCCCGGGTCCGCTCGGCTGCCGAGGCCGCACCGGTGACCGACCTCGCCGGGGTCCTCGGCATCCCTGCCGGCGCCACCACACCCGCCGAGCTGCTGGCCCGGCTGCGCGCCCTTGACCACCCGTTGCGTGACCTGCCGGACCGGGCCTTCATCGCCATGTACCAGGACTGCCTGACCGCGCGGATTGTGCGCCTCACCCACACCCCGCAGACCTTCCACGGTGACGTGCTGACGTTCACCGCCACCCGCGACGCCCCGGAGCAACCACACGACTGGAGCACCAGCGTGACCGGGCGGGTTGCTGACACCCCGATCGACTGCGGCCACCACGAGATCCTGACCGGCGCGTACCTCGCCACGGTGATGGGCGTGGTCCGGGCCGACCTGGAGCAGCTGGCGTGACCGCGGTCTTCCTCTGGGCGCACCCACGCTCACTATCGACCGCATTCCTGCGGATGATGCTGGAACGGGGCGACTTCCTGGTCGTGCACGAACCGTTGTCGAGCATCGTGGTGCAGGGATACGCCATTGTCGACGGCGAGAAGGTCGGTACACCGGCGGAGTTGCTCGACCTGATCGAGCAACTCTCGGCGGTCCAGCAGGTCTTCGTCAAGGAGACGACCGAGTACCTCTATGACGTGGTCGCCGACCCGCGGCTGCCGCGTCTGGCGACCCATTCATTCATCATCCGGCACCCGGCTAGGGCGATCGCGTCGCATTACGCGATGAATCCGCTGCTGACCTGCCACGAGATCGGGTACCGGCACCAACTGGAGATCTTCGACCTGCTCCGCCGCGGTGCCGCCGGCCCGCTTCCGGTGATCGAGGCGGAACGGCTGCTCGATGACCCGCACCGGACCGTGCGGGCGTACTGCCGGGCCGTCGGCATCCCGTTCTTGCCCCAGGCGCTCACCTGGCAGCCGAGCGAACGCCGGGAATGGTCGCGGACCGCGCCCTGGCACCGCGACGCCGCTCGCAGCACCGGTTTCCGCGCTCCGGACCGGCATTACGCGCAAACCGTGGACAACAACCCGGTCCTCGCTGACTTCTACCGCTACCACCTGCCGTTCTACGAGCGCCTGCGAGCGCACTCCCTAGGAGGCCGCCATGCCGAACCCCTTTGACGACGAGGACCACGACGGCTCGTTTCTGGCCCTGGTCAATGCCCAGAACCAGCACAGCCTGTGGCCGGAGCCGATCGCCGTGCCGCCCGGCTGGGCCGTCGCCTGGGGTCCGGGCAGCAAACAACGCTGCCTGGACTACATCGAACAGAACTGGACCGACATGCGCCCGGCCGACCTGATCGATCGCTCCGCGTAGAACTGATCTCGTTTGCCGTGAACAGCCGAGGGGGTGCGGACGTAGTAGTGCCGACGGTGTCACCGGGCCGATGCAGAGGAGGGTGCCGTGCCGAGCACGGTCTCATCACCAACACCCCCGCCCATGGCGCCGACCGAAGAGCAGGTGACGGCCGAACAGGTCGGCGACGGTCTGCTGTTGCGCACCGGCCGCGACGAGGCGGAGGCGTATCGGGGCATCCTGCGTGGGCTGCCCGCCGAGGCCGGCGTACGGCACGTCCTGGTCACCGAGGCCGCAGGCCTCGCGGTGCAGTTCCCGCATGTGCTGGCCGGTAGCCTTCCTGACCGGGATGTGCCGGTCCGGCTGGTAACGCTCGGCTCGTTCCCTGGTGGGGCCACGACCGCTGAGGCCGTGCGCTACCTGGCTGACCTGCTGGGTGTGCCGGTGAGCGTGCCGGTCACGCCGCTGGTGCCTGGGGTGGTGCCGGGTCCGCTGTGGCTGACCGGGGTGCCCGGGGATCAGGAACGTGACGAGCCGGTCTGGCCGTCGTCGTCGGTTCATGTCTCGGAGCGGCTGCGGATGCTGCTGGCCCGCCGGGAGTGGCCGCATGCCGGCCGTCAGCGGTCGCAACCGCCGGTGCCGCCAGCTGCGGTGCCGCTGGCTGCGGTGCCGCCGGTTGTGGGGCAGCCGCCGGTTGTGGCTCCGACGGCGGTTGCGCCTTTGCCAGCACCGGCGGATCCACTGTTTTCCCGGCAGCCGGCGCCGCGAGCCGAGGCCCCGGTCGTGCGGGAACGGCCCGTTCGGATCGATCACCGGGCGTGGCGCGAGACCGACCGCGCAGAACTGCGGGCCCGGCTCAACGGCAGCTACGACGCCCACATGCGGGTGGTTACCAAGACACTCGCGGAGGAACCCGGCCTTCGTACCGCTGGGGCGCGAACGGACCTGGTCGCCGGCCTGGTGGCGGTGCGGGCGTACTGCGCCGGTGAACGCGACGGCGTCAACCGGATGCTGCGCACCGGCGACCGCGATGACAAGGCCGCGGTGGTCGCGCGGGGTGCGGCGTACGGTCTGCGGAGCCTGCCCACCGTGCTCGGCCCGGTGTTTCGCCCGGGCCGGCTTGGCGCCGACGTCCTGGCCGCCTACCAGCCGGGCCGGGTACTCACCGAACCTGGCCTGCTCGACGTGCGGATCACGCCGGCGACCCTGGCCGGCGCCGACGTCCAGTTCGTGATCTGGTCGGTCAGCGCCCGCCGTCTCGGCCGGGTCGGCGGCGACGGGCCGTCCGCGGCCCTGTTCCCACCGGCCAGCCAGTTCACGGTGCTCGCCGTCGACCAGCCGGACGGGTCCACACACGTTCCACGGGTGCTGCTCTGTGACGTCGCCGGAGCGGCCCGGGGTGGCCCGGTCGGCGGCTACACCGACCGGGTCCTGCACCGCATGCGCGCCGCCGGACCAGCAAGCACCGAGCTCACCGAGCACCAGGAGTACCTGTCCGCCGCGCCTGGACTTGACGACACCGGTCACCCGTACCCGGAAGGAGACTCCGATGAGTCATGACGTGCTGACGGTGTCGCAAACCGAACCCGGCTGCCACCTCACGATCTCGGCCGCGCTGCGCGCGGCCAGTCCCGACAGCACCATCGTCGTGCAACCCGGACGGTACGCCGAACAGCTGATGCTGCACGGCTCGGTGACGCTGATCGCGGAGGACGGCCCGGGAACCGTGGTGGTGGAGACCGGCGAGGTGGTGGTCTACGCCGGTGGCGGCACGAACGTATTGCGTTCGCTGGTGCTGCGCGGCGGCGACGAGCGCCTGCCTACCGTCCAGGTGGGTGCGGGAACGCTGGAGCTGGACGGCTGCGAGGTGGCCGGGCGTGGCATCGCCGCCGTCCATGCCCGCGGCGGCGGCCTGCGGGTGCGTGGTGGCAGCGTGACGAACGCGGCAGGCGCCGGAATCCTCGTCGAGGCCGACGCGCATGTCGAAGCACGGGGCACCAGCATCACCGACATCGGAACCACCGCGCTCCTGCTCGCCGGAACCGGCGACCCGGAGTTCCACCAGTGCGTGATCCGAGACGTGCGCGGCGCCGGAGTGCACAGCGTCTCCGGACGGGCCCGGCTGCTCGACTGCGAGATCAGCGCGGTGGACGGTCCCGGGCTGGCGATCGAGGGCGGTGAGCCGATGCTCTCGGCAACAACTATCCGGGACACCGTCGGCGCCGGGATCCTGGTCGTCAACGGGTCTCCGGTCCTGCACGGCTGCACCGTCGAGGGTGCCGGTGGGCACGGTGTCGTCGTCGTCAACGGCACGCCCGTCATGCGTGACTGCCGAGTCACCGCCCCGGCCGGCAACGGGCTGTTCCTGACCGACACCGCCAAAGCCGAATTCGCCGGTTGCGACGTGGCCGGCGGTGTCGTCCTCGACGACAGTGCCGAGGCGCGCCTGACCGGCGGGGTCCTGCACGGCACCGCCACCGCGCCGGCCCTGTCCGTGCAAGGCTCCGCCGCGGGCACCGTGGACGGCGTCACGATGCGCGACGCCGACCACGCCCTGGTGGTGGCCGGCGCGGCTCGCGCGGAGCTGACCGACGTCACGATCGTCGCGGCACGAACGACCGGCGTCGAGGTACGCGACACCGGCCGCGTCACCGTCGCACGCTCCGAGATGCGGGACTGCGCCACCGGGCTGCACGTCGTGTCCGGCGTCGCTCACCTCTCCGGCACCCGGCTCAGTGGTGGCTCGAACGCCATCGTGTCCGACGGCGGTAACACCATCATCGACGGCTGCGACATCGCGGACACGACGGCGATCGGAGTGACGGCGGCAGCCGGAGCGAAGCTGAGGTTGAAGGCCACCCGGGTACACGGATGCGGCGGCGCGGGGGTCCGGTACGGTCCCGGTAGCCGGGGCGTCGTCGACGGCTGCGAGATCTTCGGCAACGCCGGCGGGGGTCTGCAGCTGGAGACCGGCGAGCCGGTCGAGGTGACCGACACGTCGCAGACCCGCAACAAGCCCACGGCGCCGGAGCCCGTGCCCGCCGCTCCAGCAGCTCCCGCGGTGCCGGCGGTGCCGGCGGCACGCAACGTCGCCGAGCCCGCGGTGGACGCCGCCGGGGTGCTGCTCGGCCAGCTCGAAGCGATGGTCGGCCTGGCCGGAGTGAAGCGCGAGGTGGCCACCCTGGTGGGACTGCACCGGGTGAACAAGCGCCGCGCCGCGGCCGGCCTGCCGTCACCGCCGATGTCGCGGCACATGGTGTTCGCCGGCGCACCAGGCACCGGCAAGACCACTGTCGCGCGTCTCTACGGCGAGATTCTTGCTGCGCTGGGCGTGCTGCGGCAGGGGCAGATAGTCGAGGTCGCCCGCGCGGACCTGGTCGCCGAGCACGTCGGCGGGACCGCTGTGAAGACCACCGAGAAGTTCACCGAGGCGCTCGGCGGTGTGCTTTTCATCGACGAGGCGTACACCCTCGCCCCGGTCGACAGTGGGTCCGGCGGCGGTCACGACTTCGGGCGTGAAGCGGTCGACACCCTGGTCAAGCTGATGGAGGACCATCGTGACGACGTCGTGGTGATCGTCGCGGGCTACTCCCAGCAGATGCGAACCTTCATGGCGGCGAACCCCGGCCTCAACTCCCGGTTCGCCAAGACCATTGAGTTCGAAAGCTACTCGGCGGCTGAGCTGCAGAGCATCGTCGAGAGTTTGTGCCGTACCCACCACTACTCGCTGGACTACGACACCCGGATCGCGCTGATCGAGTTGTTCCAGCAGATGCCGCGCGGCGCCTCGTTCGGCAACGCCCGGGTCGCCCGGCAGGTCTTCGAGGAAATGATCAGTCGGCAGGCGTTCCGGCTCGCGCAACAACCGGACATCGCCGGCGTGGAGCTGGCACAGCTGCTTCCCGAGGACCTCGGCCGGCCCGTCACCTCGGTGGTCGAATCGGCGGCACCGCAGACGAGCGAGGCCGACCGGTTGCTCGTCAACCTCGACGCCATGATCGGCCTGGCCGAGGTCAAGCGGGAGGTCGCCGAACTCATCGACGTTCTGGAAGCCGCCCGGGCCCGGGTCGCGGCCGGGCTCCCCGCACCCCCGGTCTCGCGGCACCTCGTCTTCGCCGGCCCGCCCGGCACCGGAAAGACGACCGTGGCCCGGCTGTACGGCAAGATCCTGGCCGCCCTCGGCGCGCTACCTCAGGGCCAGCTGATCGAGGCGGCCCGAGCCGATCTGGTGGGTGAGTACGTCGGACACACCGCACAACGCACCCGCGAGGTGTTCGAGCGCGCGCTCGGCGGTGTGCTGTTCATCGACGAGGCGTACACCCTGTCGTCGGCCGGCAGCCAGCAGGACTTCGGCAGGGAAGCGATCGAGACGCTGATGAAGCTGATGGAGGACCACCGCGACGAGGTGGTGGTGATCGCGGCCGGGTATGACGAGGAGATGGCGACCTTCCTCGACGCCAACCCCGGCCTGCGCTCGCGGTTCACCCGGCGGATCAACTTCGCCAACTACGCCCCCGACGAACTGGTCGCCATCGTCGAGGCTCTGGCGCGTACCTCCGGTTACGACTGTCCCGGGCCGACCCTGACCGCGTTGCGATCCCATTTCGAGGCGGTGCCACGCGGCCGGACCTTCGGCAACGGCCGGTACGCCCGGACGGTGCTCGACGACATGATCGTCCGGCAGGCCCGGCGGCTGCGGACAGCCGTGAAACCCACCGTCGAGGAGATGCGGACCCTGCTTGCGGCCGACGTCGCCGCCGTCGAGGCGGCGGCCCGTTGATGTGATGTCGAGATCCTGCCGATCTTCATCGGAATGAATGGACCGGTCCTGCACATGCGGAAAAGGGACCCCCATCATGACGCTCGTTGCCTTTACACCGGACATCGATCAGGAATCCGGCGACGATCCGGCGGCCCGGCTCCGGCGCATGTTCGAGACGCAGTCGGAACCGTTGATGGCGTACCTGTTGAAGTTGACCCTCGGCGAGCACCATCTGGCCGAGGATCTGCTGCAGGAGACGTTCCTACGGGCCTGGCGCCGGATCGCGGACCTGCCGGGTGAGCCTGCCTCAGCACGGCCGTGGCTGTTCACGGTCGCCCGCCGGGCCGCCATCGACGTCCTGCGGGCCCGCCGGGCCCGGCCGACGGAAGTCGAACTGATCGACTCGGGCGCAAGCCGCTCTTCGGTGGACATCGCCGAGCAGGTCGTTGACGCGCACCTCATCTCCACGGCGCTGCCCAAACTCACACCGATGCACCGAGAGATGATCATCGAGGTCTATTACCGGGATCGTGACCCGGCGGACATAGCCGGTCAGCTTGACATCCCCGAGGGCACGGTGAAGTCCCGGACCTTCTACGCCGTGCGCCGGCTCGGCCGCGCGCTCGGAGTCACGGGCACCACCGATTGACCGCGCTCGTCCTGTCCCCGTCGGTGAGCCGCCGGGGACAGGACGAGCTGGTCATCCTGCAGGTGCGGCTTCGTAGAGCTCCCGGTACATCGGATACAGATCGTCGGCCGCCGGCCCGAGCCGGTCGACGGTGACGATGTCGTGCTCGAGGCCGAGCTCCTTCGGCAGCGTTCGTTCCGCGAACGACGCTCCCGAGTCCTCGGCCAGCTCGCGAGGCACCGTCACTGCTTGATCATGATCGATGAAGGTGTCGTTAGGTGAGACCACGAGCGCGACACTGCTCAGAGCGGCATCCTCCGGCGGCTGCTGGAAAGCGGCGGCAACGCGCATGTACTGCGCCAGCGCGGTGAACGAGTACCCGTTGGCGTTGACATGGTCGGGCAGCAGCCCGTTGCTGTACAGAAACGTCATCGGCCGGATGGCGATCGACGGCGCTTTGTCGTTGTCCGGCCGGTAGAACGGCGACAGGACCAGGAGCCGCCGCACCGAGTCGGCCCGGTACTGGGCAAGCCAGGTCGCCAGTACGGCACCGCCGGAGATGCCGACGATGCCGACGTCGTCACCGAGCGCCGCGGCGATGTTCCAAGCGTCTGCGGCGTACCGAATGAGACCTCCGGCTTCGACCTCGGCGTGCGCTTGCCGGTCGGTGATGCCGTGCAGCGGGGCCCGGGGAATGTAGACGTTGTAGCCGGCGTCGAAGTACTCCTTGGCCAGACCGCTGAGCTGGCTGGGACAGGCCGTGTATCCATGCAGCATCAGCACCGCCTTGCCGGTCCGTTCGCCGTGATCCAGGATCTGGCTCGCGCAGCCGGGGCGCACCTGCTGGTCGTTCGCGTCGGCCTCGGCCGTCCGCAGCGCTTCGGCCTGGGCTGAGGCGTAGCTGAGCGGCCGGACGGCGGCCTGCCGCAGACCGCTGGTGACAGGCCAGGTGTAGAGCACGGCGACGAGCAGCACCGTGACGGCGGCCAGGCTGACGATAACGGTGCGGACCGCATGCCGCGGCCGGTGTGCGAGCACCGGCGTCGGGTCGTTCATCAGGATCCTCATCTAGTTGTGGAACGCCATTGATATGTCGATCTGTCGTCGATGTCCGGCGAGTTGCCTGGGGCTCGCTGGACCGGCACCGGGCCGTTCCACACGGCCTGAGGGACGGACCATGGCGACAGCGACAGTGCTGACCGGCAGAGAGAAACGACCGGGGGACAGCTTCGCCGAGTTCGTCGTGCGTGAGCACGGGCGGGCGATGCTGGCCTACGCCGTCGAGCTCCTCGGCGACCGCGCCGCCGCCGAGGACGCCGTTCAGGAGGCGATGCTGCGTGCTTGGCGGCGCCGGGACGACCTGACCGTGGGTCGAGGTTCGCTTCGAGGCTGGCTGCTCACTGTCGTACGCAATATCGTTCTTGATCTGCATCGTGCTCGGCGCAGCAGGCCGCGTGAGGTGAGCGGGGTTGTCGGCGCCGACGTGGTGGCACATGATCATGCCGACCACGTCGTCGCTTCGGTGCTGGTCGACGAGGTGCTCAGCAGGCTCTCGCCTGACCATCGGGCGGTGCTCGAACTGGTGTATCTGAGAGACGGCTCGGTGCGGGATGCCGCCATGGCGCTCGGCATCCCGCCCGGCACGGTGAAGTCCCGGTCGCATTACGCCTTGCAGACACTGCGAGCGGTCAGCGGTATTGCTTAGCGCAGGCATTGTCGATGCCGGCGGTGAATCCGTCCCGGAAGGCCTTCACACGGGCGAACCCCGAGGGCACGCTCGCGCCGGAGACGTCCGAGGCGATCAGACTCTCCGCGGTGAGCATCTCGGCCACCGCCTCGTCCAGATCACCGGGCGACAGCCGGAGCGCCTTCTGCTGGTCAGCCTGGATCGTGGCCGCCCACGCGCCAGTCAGGCACGCGGTCCGCTGCGCGGCTAGCAGGCCCTCCAGGGAGAGCCCGGCGGCCTGCTGGACGGAGAGCGAGAAACGGGAGGCGACCTCGGCAAACGCGGCGAAGTCACCGAATCCTCCATCCTGTGCGGCGGCACCCACCCGGCGAAGTTCCGGCAGGTCCACGGCGACGGTGTCAGTGCCCGGGCAGTAGGAGACCGGGGAGGTCTTCTCCGTTCCGTCGCAGGGGGCCGCGTCCACGTCGATGCGGCCTTCGTTGAGCGGCTGGAACGCTTCCCGCAGGGTCGTCTCGAGATCGGCCAGCTCATCGAAGCCGATGCCCAGATCGGCGCCCTGGGAGTCGGCGTCGCCGTCCTGCGCCGAGGACTGCTGCGTGATGCGGTCGGCGATCTCCGCCTCGTCGATCGCCCGGCACCGGGGCGGGCCTTCACCGAAGCCCTTCTGAAACGCGGTGACCCGGTCGAACGCATTGCCGTGCGCTCCGTCGGCGTCGAAACTGCGGCCGGCCGAGTCACGGATTGCGAACAGGGTGGCCAGCACCTGGTTCAGTCCGGGACCGGTGCTCACCTCGAATCGGTCGGCGTCGCCTTCGGCAACCGACCGGAAGAACGCACCGGTGTAACAGTCGGCCTGCTGCTCCTTGACGATCGACGCAGTGCCTTCACCGGCGTCACCGAGCCGGGACGCCACGGCGTGCCCGACCTCGTGAGCCAGCACGGTGACCACGGCGAGCTCGCCGAACTGCTCCTGGAGATCGGGCAGCAGTACGCCTCGGTCCCAGGCCACCGTGTCGTCGGAGCAGTAGAACGCGTTGACCAGGCCTGCCGTGTCGACCCCGCACAACTGTCCGCCGCCGGTCGCCGAGTCGTAGGACACGACCCGGCGGATCGGCCGGTACTCCGCGTCGAAGGCGCGCGGGAACGCGTCGATCCAGTAGGCCTGGACGTCGTCCAGAGCAGCCAGGGCGAGTTGGTCGGCAGGGCCGCCGTCGCCGTTCTCGGCCTGCGACTGCGCAGCGGGCCCTGCGGGCTTCAGGCCGCTGGGACCGTCGGTGACGGTGAGTCCGGCGACCAGCGTGGGTGTCCAAGGGCCGTTGACGAAATCGGCCGGCCGCGTCGTGGGCTCGTCGCCGCAGGCGGCGATCAGCAGCATGAGGGCGGCTGCCAACGATCCTTTCCAAAGACTGATCATGCGAGACGGACGGAGACGACCGTGTCGTCGAAGTCGATCTCGGACAGGTCGCGCACGTCACCGTCGACTTCGCGTACCTCGCCCTTGCAGTCCTTCTTCGACCACATCCGCAAGGTGCCCTGCACGGTCAGTGAGGAGGCGACGCCAGGGGTGGGGACGTTCTGGCAACCATCACCGGAGATGCCCTGAGAGGGGCCGCTCTCGGCGAAGTCGGCGTCCTCGAAGAGCGTGACCGACCGGTCGCCGCCCTGCTCCGGAGCGTCACTGGGCTCCGTCGGCAGTTCAGGATCGGCCGGCAGTTCGGGATCAGCGGGCGGCTCGGATCCTTCCGGCAACTCGATCACCTCAGGGTCCTGGTCGGCGCCGGCCCGTTTGCCGTCGGGCATGACGGCGTACCAGGTGTCCTTCACGCCCTGGCCTTTGGTGTCACCGGGCCTGCTGTCCTTGCTGAAGCGGTAAATCGGCCAGCCGCCGATGGTGATCTGTAGCGTGCCGTCGTCGCGCTTGAGGAAACCGATCTTCGCCTTCTTGACACCGGCGACGAACACCTTCGCGCCGGGCTTGACGATCACCGGCGGCCACGTCTCGGCGCATTCGCCAGCGCAATTCGACTTCGACGGCTTCGCATCGTCGTCGTCGAAACGGTAGAGAGTAAAGCCCGCTCCGTTGACCACCACCGGGTCGAGGTCGCCCGCCGAAGTGGCGCGCAGCGAGGTCCACTTCTGGGACTTCTCCCGCTTCGCGGGCTCCTCCTTGCCACCATTTGGGTACGCCCAATCGCCCGTTCCGGCTTGCGCCTTGTTCGACTTCGGCGTGCCGGAGACCAGGGCGAGCGCGTCACCACCGGATTGCGCCGGGCCGGACGGCGTCACCGCGGCCGGCTCGTCGGTCTGCGAGTCGGCGCCGCAGGCGGCGGTGATCAGGGTGATGGCCGCGAGGGCGGCTACCAGTGCCGGGGACTTCCACGTTCTCATCGGGATTTTCTCCAAGTCGCGTCTCCAGGACCGTTCCGGGGAACGGGTCGCCATTCACACGGATGGGCGAGGGGAGTGGTTCGGTTCCGGTCGGCGTTGCCGTCGTCACATCGGCGGCGGCGATCTGTTGCGCCGCCGCCCAGCAGGTCGGTGAGAAGCAGGGATTGGATCAGGTGTTTCACGTCGGCTCCTTCGTCGCGAACGTCTGACGACCAGATTCCGTGTGCTCGTCTACGCGGGATCGACGGGCGATGGACGCGAAGCCTCTTCGGTGCGTCGTGAACCACTTCGTCCTGCGATCCGTGTGGACGCCGTCAATGGCGGCACGAGGCGGGGGACATGGGAGTTCGAGACATCAAGACACATGAGAATTGGCCGCCGGCCGCGGTGGCCCGCGCCGTCCTGTTCGGGGCGCTCGGCGCGAATTTGCTGTTCGTATGGATCACGTTCGCGGTCACCGACGTACCGCAGAAGAACGCGCTCATCACCGTCGGGCGCTTCCTGGGCCTGCACGTCGCCCTCGTGATGATCTTTCAGCTGGTGCTGATCGCGCGGATACCGTGGCTCGACCGGCGGCTCGGCATGGACCAACTCACGTCGCTGCACCGTTGGGTCGGTTTCACGCTGTTCTGGACCCTGCTGCTGCATGTGGCGTTCATCGTGACCGGCTTCGCGCAGCTGTACCACAACCCGGTTCCGGTACAGCTGGTTAGCCTGGCCGGCTCGCTGCCGGTGGCACTGGGACTGATCGCGTTCGTGATCGTCGCGGTCGTCGCCGTAATCTCGGCGCGCCGGGCCCGCCGCCGTATGTCGTACGAGACCTGGCACGCCGTCCACTTTCTGCTCTACCTGGTGATCGTGCTGGCGCTGATCCACCAGATGTTCGAGATCACGACCTTCACCGCGTCGGCGTGGACCCGGACGTACTGGTGGCTGCTCTGGACGGCCGCACTGACCGCGCTGGTCGTGGGCCGGGTGGTCCTGCCGATGCTGCGCAACGCGCGGCACCGCTACCGGGTCCTGGCCGTCGTGCCGGAGGCCGGCGACGTGGTGTCGGTGTATGTCACCGGGCGTGACCTCGACCGTCTCCCGGCACGGGCCGGCCAGTTCATGTTGTGGCGATTCCCAGGTCACAACCCCTGGTGGCAGGTCAATCCGTGGTCGTTGTCGGCAGCGCCGGATGGACAGACGCTGCGGCTGACCGTCAAGGGGGTCGGTACCACCAGCGCGGGCCTGCGCGACCTCAGGGTGGGTACGCGGGTGTTCGCCGAGGGGCCATATGGGGCGCTGACCAGCCTGAACCGGACCAGACCGGCAAGCCTGCTGATCGCCGGCGGCATCGGCGTCACACCGATCCGCGCCTTGCTGGAGGATCTGACCGGGCCGGTCACGGTGCTGTACCGGGTTCCGTCGGAGCCGGGTGCCGTCCTGCTCGACGAGTTGCGGACGCTGGCCGAGTTGCGCGGCGCTCAGCTTCACGTACTCGCCGGCCGTACCGGTGCGGGTACGCCACCGAACAGGCCGTTCGCCCCGGAAAACCTGGTCGCTTTGGTGCCGGACGTGGCTGAGCGCGACGTCTACATCTGCGGCCCGGACGCGATGGCCGTCGCTGTTCTCGGCGCGTTGCGCGACCTCGGCGTACCGAAGCGGCAGGTCCATGCCGAACGCTTCCGGATGGCCGGCTGAGCAGGGAGGCTGTCGTCACGCAAAAGGCCGCCGGCTCCGTCATTGGAGCCGGCGGCCTTCGTGCACCTACCGGACAGTCAGGAACGGGGGGCTGTGACTGGCTATCCGGTAGGTGGTTCATCGGCCGGCCGGCGCCGGTGCAGAGAGGCCGCTCTGTGCGCACCGTCAGCGTCATGGCCGGCCGATGAGAGCACCGCTGGTCGCGGCCCGGAGTCCTGGGGAGAACGGGGTTCGCGCCTTGGTGCACCACTTCATGAAGCCAGGCGTCGATCAATGCGTCATCGACAGAAGCTCGACGGACGCGGATTGACGTGCTGCCGATGAAATGTCGATGTGTGACGGACAAGGTGATCCGGAATCGCATCCGGCGGCACCATGAGAGGCAACTCCGATGACGGTCTCCACCATCAGCGAAGACCATTTCGCGACGCAGTTCGCCGCGGCTTACCAGGATGTGGCCGGTGAGCCGATTCCGGATGATTTCGGTCTCGACGCCTCGATGGCCGACCTGGAGCTGGACTCGATCTCGCGGCTGGAGGTCGTCCAGTGCCTGGAGGATCTGCTGGAGGTCACCATCGATGACGAGAAGATGCGTGCGGTCCGCACGCCCCGCGACCTGCTGCAGATGATCAATTCCTCCGGTCTCGCGGGAAAGAAGCGCTAGACCTGTGGCCGGCAACGAAGTCGTGGTGACGGGCCTGGAGGTCATCAGTCCTCTCGGTTCCACCGCCGCCGGACACTGGGACGCGCTGCTCAAGGGCCGGTCAGGTGTCGCGGCGATGCGGCATCCCTGGGCGCAGCGGCTCCCGGTCCGCATCGCCGGTGAGGTGAGCATGGATCTGGACGCCGGCCTGAGCCGGCCCGAGACCCGCCGGTACGACCGAGTTCAGAAACTCGCCCTGAGCGCGGCACGCCAGGCCTGGAAGGACGCCGGCCTGTACGGCGCCGACGTGGACACCGGACGCCTCGCCGTGTGCATCGGCACCGGGATGAGCGGTGTGGCAAGCATGCTGGAGCAGTCAGCGATCATGGAGCAGCGTGGCCCGCTCGCGGTCTCGCCGACAGCGATCGTCAGAACCATGGGCAGCGCCCCGGCCGCCTGCGTGGGCGTCGATCTCGGCGCGCGTGCGGGTGTGCACTCGGTGTCGAGCGCCTGCGCATCGGGCACCGAGGCCATCGCGCGGGCAGCGGAGATCATCCGATCCGGCCGGGCGGACGTGGTCCTGGCGGGCGGCGCCGAGGCGTCGATCGTGCCGCAGTCCTTCGCCGCCTTTCACGCCCTGCGCGCGCTGTCGCTGCGTAACGACGAACCCGCCGCCGCCTCACGGCCGTGGGACGCGCGCCGCGACGGATTCGTCATGGGCGAGGGCGCGGGCATGCTCGTGCTGGAGAACGCGCGGCATGCGCTGGCACGCGGCGCGCACATCCGGGCTGTGCTGACGGGCACCGCCGTCACCTCGGACGGCCACGACCTGATCCAGCCGCGCCCCGGCGGCCAGGGACTGGCAGACGCCATCACGTTCGCGCTGCGCGACGCGGGCCTGGATCGCACGGACGTCACCCACGTCAATGCTCACGCGACCGGCACACAGATCGGCGATCTGGCCGAGGCCGACGCGATCCGTTC
The DNA here is from genome assembly GCF_003259845.1 of Actinoplanes lutulentus. Classification (GTDB taxonomy): domain Bacteria; phylum Actinomycetota; class Actinomycetes; order Mycobacteriales; family Micromonosporaceae; genus Actinoplanes; species Actinoplanes lutulentus. The sequence goes on along the minus strand of NZ_QLMJ01000001.1, from coordinate 37,241 downwards.
GGCCGTCGGTGAGCACCCGGTGCTGACCGCTAACAAGTCCGCGACCGGTCACCTGCTCGGAGCAGCGGGCGCGGTGGAGGCGGCAGTGGCGGTACTGACCCTGGGCGCCGGCATGGTGCCGCCGACGATCAACCTCGACGAACCCGGCGCCGGGATCGCTCTGGACGTGGTGACCGGCGCGCCTCGCATGCTCGACGTCACCGCCGTGCTGAAGACATCCCTCGGTTTCGGGGGACACAACGTGGCTCTCCTGTTCACCCGGTGGTGAGCGGGCCACCATCGCGAATCGCGATGACAGGTGTCGCCACAGCCGTGTGCTTGCGGCGGCTCGCTGCGCCACGCTCGTGGAAACGATTCCCCATCGATCCCAAGTGAGCTGCCGACAATGATCAGGTTCTCAGTGCTGGGGCCGGTCCGTGCCTGGCGCGACGGCACAGAGATCAACCTGGGTACGCCACAGCAGCAGTCACTGCTCGGCCTGCTACTGGTACACGCCGGCGAGCCGGTCACCGTCGGTCACATCATCGACGTGTTGTGGCCGGCCGGTGCTCCCGCCAGCGCGGTCAACGTCGTCCATCGATACGTGAGCCAGATCCGCCGGTTGCTGCCGGCGGACCTGCTCACGCGGGGTACCCGTACCTATCGGCTGTCGCTGGACGCCGACGGCCTGGACCTTCTCGCGTTCCGCCGGGCGGCCGCCGAAGCCGCCGCTGTCGCCGCCACCGACCCGGACCGGGCCGCGACCATGCTGGCATCCGCGTTGAAGCTGCGGCGTGGGCCGGTCGCGGCAGGCCTGGACGAGACCGTACGGTCGTCGCCGCCGTTCGTGCGCGTCGAGCAGGAACTCATCAACGCCGCAGTGCACGCCGCCGCGCTGGCGAGCACCCAGGAATCCGCCCGCAGCCTGCTGCCCGTGATCCGGGCGGTGGCCGCCGGTGCGCCCCTTGACGAGGCCGTGCACGCTGCCCTGCTGCGCGTACTGATCCGCATCGGAAGCCTCGCGGACGCGTCGATCGAATACATCGCCATCCGGCAACGACTCGCCGACGAACTGGGCGTCGACCCCAGCCCGGAACTGACGACACTGCACCAGCAAGCCCTGCAGGGTGACCTCGCCTCCCTGCGTACTCCGCAGGCGGCCAGGCCGGTCCCGGTGGAACTGCCCACCGACCTGCCGACCTTCACCGGTCGTGACGAGCAGATCGAGACGTTGTCGACGTTCCTGCGCGGCGGGCCGGGCGCCGCCCGAGCTGCCGTGATCACCGGCCTCGGCGGTGTCGGCAAGACGAGCCTGGCCGTGCACTGCGCCCACCAGGAGGCCGATGCGTTCCCTGACGGGCAGTTGTACGCGTCGATGCGTGGTTTCGACCCGTCGGCAGCGCCCACCCCGACAGCGGACGTGCTGCGGCGCTTTCTCGGCGCGCTCGGTGTGTCCGACCATGACGTACCCGCCGACTTCGACGCCAGGGTGGCGCTGTACCGCAGCCTGATCGCCGGCCGGAAAATCCTCGTGGTCATCGACAACGTCCGCGACTCCGCTCACGTACGCCCATTGCTGCCCGCGACACCGGGCAGCGCGGCGATCATTACCAGCCGGGATCCGCTGACCGGCCTGGTCGTGCATGAGGGCGCCCTCGCGGTCCCGCTCGGGCTTCTGTCGGACGCCGAAGCGGCGGCGTTCCTGGGCCGGCGCCTCGGCCCGGCCAGGGTGGCCGGTGACGCCGAAGCGGCCCGGCAGGTCATGGAGCTGTGCGGCGGGCTGCCGCTGGCGCTCGCGCTGTTCGCCGCCCGCGCGGCCGCGCACCCGCAGTTCAAGCTGCGCCACCTCGCCGAGGAGCTGGTCGCGCCGCGAGGGCGGCTGCTGGATCGGTTCGCCAGCGGTGACCGCCGACATGACCTGCGCGCGGTGTTCTCCTGGTCGTACGACCTGCTGGGTAGTACGGCAGCGCGGCTGTTCCGACTGCTGGCGTTGCATCCCGGCTCGGTTTTCACGGCGTCGGCCGCGGTCAGCCTGCTCGGCGAGGGGCAGCGCCACGCAGCCCCGCTGCTCGCCGAGTTGTCCCGGGCGAACCTGGTCACCGAACTCGCACCCGGCAGGTTCCACATTCATGACTTGGTGCGTGCCTACTCCGACGAGCTGCTCGCCGAACAGGAGACCCCGGTGGCCCGGCAGGCCGCCGAGAGGCGCCTGCACGATCACTATCTGCACAGTGTGCTGCACGCCGGCGTCACCATCAACCCGTTCCGTGCGCCGGACGCCGTCGGCGCGCCCGAGGTGGGCAGCGGGGTGACTCCCGAGGAGTTCGTCGGGTACGAGCAGGCTTCATCATGGCTGCGCCGTGAGCGGGGGAGCATCTTGGCGATGGTCGAGCGAGCCGTCGCCGACGGCGCCGATCTCGCCGTCGGCCAGTACGCCTGGGCACTGGAGAACTTCCTGCAACGCGCCTTCGACTGGCCCACCTTGGGGCGGCTGCTCGACTTGGCGCTGGCCGCGGGGCAGCGGCACGGCAACCCGGCGCTGCTGGCCCGCACGCACCATGGAGCGGGCGTTCTCTTCTCCAGCCGCGCGCTCAACGTGCCCGACCGCAGTCGCCGCCATTTCGTGGAGGCGGTGCGGTTGTTCGCGGTCGCCGGTGACGTCCACAACCAGATGCTGGCCCTGCTGTGGCTCGCCCGGCAGGACGGCGCGGACGGCAGCAGCGACCGGATGATCGAGCAACTGCGTGATGCGGTGGAGCTGTACGAGGAGATCGTGAAGCGGGACGGCGCCGGAGATGCGCCCGAGGATCTGGTCGCGGCGGCGTTCGTTGATCTCGGTGACTATCCGATGGCGATCCATCACGGTCGGCGTGCGGTGGCGTGGCTGCGAAAAGTGGGCGACCGGCATCGCGAGGCCAACACCTGGCGCACTCTCGGTGAGGCCTACGCCGCAATGGGGGACTGGCCGCAGTCGGTGGCCGCCGACGAACGGGCGGTCCTGCTCTACGAGGAGGTCGGCGATGCCTTCATCACCGCACAGACGCTCGACACGATGAGCCGCCGGTACGCCGACGGCCGCCGGGCTCTGCTGGCCCGTACGGCGGCCCGGCGTGCCACCGCCCTGCGCATCAAGATCGGCGCGCATCCGTGGCTGCGCGCCGAATCCGAGTGATCGCAGGCGCGGTGATCCGTATCGCTCAACCGGCCGCTATCGTGACGAGCCGGTCCCGGGACGCCTCGGCACGGATCCGGGCCGCGAACGGGTCCACACCGACCAGCCGGCCGTCGCGCTTGCGGAACTCGCCGTTGACCAGCACGGTGTCGATGTCGGCCGTGTTGCTGCAGGTCGCCAGCGCCGCGGCGTCGTAGAGCAGACGCAGATCGCGCCGGCTCGCGTCGATCACGATGATGTCGGCGCGTTTGCCCGGCGCCAGCGATCCGATCCGATCCGCCATCCCCAGCGTCCGCGCGCCGTCGATGGTGGCCAGCTCGAGTACCTGACGGCTGGTCAACCCGACCGACCGGGGCCGCCCGCCGGTGAGCCCGCGGCGGCTCGCCCGGTGCGCGCGTTCCGCCTGCAGCGTCGCGCGTATCTCGTCGAACATGCTGCCGGGCACACCGGCGGACAAACCCGGACGCAGGCCCGCCTCGATCATCCGGCCGGTGGCGGGAAGCCCATGTCCCATCATCATTTCGGCGCGTGCCGACACCGACACGTGCCCGCCGCTGCCGGCGATCATCGTCAACTCCTCGTCGGTGCTGTTCGTGCAGTGCACGAACAGCAGATCCTCGCCGAGCAGCCCACGCTCGCGCAGCCGGGCTATCGACCGGCCCTGGCCGGAGCGGCCCAGCCCGACCGGCATCGACACTGGTACGCCCAGTTCACGCCCGAGTGCGATATCGGCCGCGGTGGTGTCCAGGGTGGCCGTCTCCGGCCCGCGCAGGGCCAGGCCGAGTGTCACCAGCTGTTCGCGCGAGGAGAATTGTTCGGCGGCGATGCGGCGCGCGTCGTACGGATGTGGAAGGTCCTCGGTCGGCGATCCGTATCCGAAGACAGCCCGTAAGCCGGCGGCCTTGAGCGCCTCGACAGCCGCGTCAGCGTGCTCCGGGGTGTGCATGACGTGGGAGGAGTCGAACACCGTGGTGACACCGCCGTCGAGCGCCTCGAGAGCACCGAAGAAGGTGCCGTCACGGACGTCGCCGGGAGTGAACAACGGCGAATATCGGTCGACCAGACCGGTGCGGTACTCGTGCATCGTCCAGTCGGCGGCGATCTGCCCCAGCGCACCCTGCCAGAGGTGCCGGTGCGTGTCGACGAAGCCGGGCATGACGATGGTGCCGGTGGCATCGACCAGCTCGGCGTCGCATGTCTCGATGCGTGGCGCGATCGCGACGATCGTGTCACCCTCGATCAGGATGTCCCCGTCCGGCAGATCGCCGAGTACGGGGTCCATGGTCAGGACGTGTCCGCCTCGGATCAACAGCGAAGGCATTCGGTGTTTCCTTCCCCAGTGCCGGCGCGTTGTACATCCGGTCCTGTCGTATTTCTGGCACACCGAAATCGACGGCAGGTCGACAAGGGTCCCGCTGAATGCCGCGTTCAGAACTTGAAAAGGATTCTTACCGGCCTCGCTCATAGCCTTCCGGCATGCTTGACACCGCACCATCAACCACACTCAGCTTCAGCCTCTTGGGGCCTGTCCAGGCATGGCGTGGTGCGCCGGCGGAGCGTGGCGCACCGCGGACCGGCACCGAGGTGGACATCGGGTCCCCGCAGCAGCGCGGCACGCTCGCCATGCTGCTGCTGCGAGCCGGCACCATGGTCACTCTCGACGAAATGATCAGCGGTCTGTGGGGCGACGAACCGCCGCGTTCGGCGGTCACCACCCTGCGCACATACATCTACCGCCTGCGGCGAGTGCTGCAGGACGAAGGCCCGCAGGGAACCCGCCTGGAGTCAGGCACCGGTGGGTACGTGCTGCACGTCCCCGAGGACGCCGTGGATGTGAACCGATTCCGGGCACACAGCGTCCGAGCCTCCCTCGCCGGTCGGCGCGGGGATCGCCACGGAGCCGCCGCCGAGCTGAGCGCCGCCTTGGCACTTCCCGACGGCCGGCCACTCGCGGGCGTGCAAGGCCCGTACGCCGAAGGCCAGCGCGCCCGTCTCGAGCAGTGCGTCGCGACCGCGCACCTCGACCTGATCGAGAACCAGATCCTGCTCGGCCGGTACCGCGACGTCCTACCCGACCTGATGGCAATGGCCGCCGCCAATCCCTTGTGGGAGGAAGTGCAGGCGCTCTACATGACCGCGCTGCACGGCACCGGCCGCACCGCCGAGGCGCTGGCACACTACCGCCGGTCCCGGCGGGCGCTGGTGGACGAGCTGGGCATCGAACCGGGCACCCGGCTGCGGGAGGCGATGAACCAGATCCTCGCCGGAGGATCCGCCCAGGCACCCGCCGACCGGCGGCCGCCGCGCGGACCCGAGCACCACCGCCGCCGCTCGGTGTGGGTGTCACGCCGCCGCCTGGTGCGCTGATCCCGCGGGCCGGTGGCCGCCCGACGGGCGGCCACCGCCCCGGTCAGGAACTCACCGGGGGACGGGTGTAGCGGTGCTTGACCCCACGGGGGAAGAACTCCGGATCGTCCGCGGGGCGCAGCTCGACCTGCGGTGTCCGGTACGCCGCCGGCACGTAATGGGCGAACTCGCTGTTGAGCCGCAGCAGCACGGCCCGGATCGACTCGGCGGCGAGCACCCGCCGCTGTTCGCTTGCCTCCGCACCCGGCGCGAGCTCCACCACCACGGAGAGCCGGCGGTCCTGGTTGGCGTCATCGACGGTCCGCAACACGAACCGGCCCGTCGTCCACCCGCTGATCTCCGGGCGTTCCAGACCCACCGTGATGTTCTCCGGGTAGACGTTCGCGCCGAAGAACGAGACCGTGAACAGCGAGCGGCCGAACACGTAGACGAACGGCAGGTCGGGGCCCTCGCCCGGGTCGAATCCGTGGTCACGGCAGGTCGCCATGAATTCGTCGAACGGCAGCACGCCACCCTCGTCAGCGATGTGGTACCGCACCAGGGGAACAGTCCCGTCGGCGCTGAAGGTGAGAGTTCCGTCCGGCATGGCCTCGAACAGCCGGGCCACCGGGTCGTACTGCACCAGGGTCGGCAGCCGGGAATCGCCGAATACCTTCGAGGAGATGTCGGGCCGCTCGGCCAGGAACCGGCGGATCCGTACGCTCAGCGGGGTCTCGTTGCCCAGGACACCGGCGTCCGCCGTGCCGTACAACGCCGCGATCGCTGTCTCCGGATCCGCGATGCCGGCCCGGCCGGCCACCAGATCACGCCACTGCTCGCTGAAGACCTCGCCGGCCAGCACGAGTTTGATGTCATACGCTGACCAGTCGACGCCACGGGCGATGCCGGCGTCGATGATGTTCTTGACGAAGGGTGGATAACCCAGCAGCACCGTCTGGTCGTAGTGCCCGCCCAGTTCTTCGACCACCCGCAGGATCTCGTCGATGTCGTTGCCGGGCGCGGCCACCGTGATCCGGTAGCCGGAGGCCGCCAGTTTGCGGCAGGCGGCGACCGTGTACATGCCGCCGACCCAGTTGCCCAACGCGAAACAGACCACGGCCAAAGTGCTGCGCTCGGCGGCGCGGAAACCGTCCCGGAAGACCTGCTCGAAGCGGGCGATGACGGGTAGCTCATCGGGCTCCGACCGCGGCCACACGGTCGGCTGGCCGGAGGAACCCGAGGACAGGGCGACCACGGCGGCGGCATCGAGGCGACCGCCCCGGCAGCGGTCCGGCAGCGGATAACGCTGGTGGTATCCGGCCTTGGTCATCAGCGGGATCGCCGACGCCTCGTCGACCGCGGCGGGGTCGATTCCGTTGTCGTGCAGGAATCGTGCGTACGCAGGAACGCTACTGGCGGCGTCTCGGAAGAGCGCGAGAACCTGCGGGGTGTCAGACATGGATGCTCTCATTCCGGGTTCGCCGGTTGCGGCAGCCGCGCCCGGACGAACAGATTGGTGGGGAAGACGCTGAACGCGGTGCGTTCACCGACCGAGCCGGTCGTGGTGTCCGGTTCGAGATCGAACTCGCGGCACAGCATCGAGGTGACGAGCGTGGTCTCCACGATTGCCAGATTACGGCCGGGGCAGAACCGCGGACCGCCGCCGAACGGCAGGAAGGGCGCTGTGCCGCCGGTCGCCTCGGGGTCCGCGCCGAGCCAGCGCTGCGGGCGGAACTCGTCAGGCTCGCCGAAGCGGTCGGTGTCGTGGCGTGCGCCGCGACTGAGCAGGACGAACACGATGGTGCCCGAGTCGATCCGCAGCGGCCCGTCCTGCCCGGTGAGCACGACGTCGTGCAGGGCCTGCATCGCGAGATACGGCGCGACCGGCCGCATCCGGACCGCCTCGCGCACCGCGGCGCCGGCGAGTTCGAGCTTGCGCAGCGTGCCCGGATCGCCGGCGAAGGGGCGGTCACCAAGCACGGTCTGCGCCTCGGCGCGGACCCGGCGCAGCATCTGCGGATCGTTGGCGAGGTAGTGCAGGGTCCATGCGGCGGTCGCCGAGGTGGTGTCCTCGCCCGCGAGCAGCATGGTCAGCACGTTGCCGACCAGTTCGGCGTGGCTGAGTTCAGGCTCGCCGTCGACGGGGGCTGCGAGGGCCTCGAGGAAGTTGGCCGGGCTCGCCCCGCCGGCGACGCGGGCTTTTGCCACCTGGAACTGCTCGGCGACTAGGGCGTCCAGTTCGCTCATCGTCTCTGCCAGACGCCGGCGGCGCGCGCCGTTGAGGAACTTCCAATAGGGGAGCGGCGCGTACAGTCGCCGGCCGATCTCCGGGAACAGTTCGGGCAGCCGGGCCGGCAGCCCGCCGTCGCGGTTCTCGACGGCGTTGAGGTCGTGTCCGACCGCGAGGCCCACCGTGACATCCAGCGTGTAGCGCATCATTTCGTCGAGGACGTCGATGCGTTCGCCCGTTGCCGCAGCGTCGTGCCATCGGCGCCGGACCCGCTCGGCGGTACGGGTCATCGTGTCGAAGTACGTGTTGAGATGGGCGGCGTTGAGACTGCGGGTGGCCACCCGGCGTAGCCGATGCCATTCACTTGCTTCAGCGGTGAACACGCCGTGGATGCCGAGGCCTTGCAGCGTCGAGGTGACGCGAGGGCTGCGCCGGAACGTTTCCGGCCGCTGCTTGAGCACCTGGTCGACCAGCAACGGGTCGGCGGTGACCACGGTCGGCGCGGGCAGCCGCAGCCGATAGGTGGGCCCGTAGCGGTCACACCACTGCTGAAACGCGTGGTTCGGCCCGCCGGCGCGGGCCAGAGCGAGCTTGTTGCCGACCAGCGGCAGGCTGGGCGGCCCGGGGAGATCTGCGAACGTGATCAGGTTTTGTGCCAACACCGTTTCAGGACATCCGGCGGACATCAATTGGGTATCGACGGTGGGTGGACGTGCCAGGTCTTCACAGGGGCAGGTACCGCCGGGTGACGCGGGGACCGATCCTCGTGAGGACCTCGTTGGCGGTGGTGTCACCCCAGAGCGCCCACTCGCTGACGGTGGGCTCGCCGCCGGCGCCCGGCCCGAACATGACGGCGGTGTCACCCTCGCGTACCGGCAGATCACCGACATCGAGCACGACCTGGTCCATGCTGATGCGCCCGGCGACCCGGCAGCGCACACCACGGATTGAGAACTCGCCGCGGTTGCTCGCCCGGCGGGGAACCCCGTCGGCGAAACCGAGCGGCACCAGCGCCAGTGTGGTCTCGCGGCTGGTGTAGTAGTCCGGCCCGAAGGAGACGCCGGTGCCCGCCGGCACCCGCTTGGTGAGCACGACCGGTGCCCGCACCGTCATCGCCGGCCGCAGACCGAAGGTGCGGCCGGGGACCGGTTCGATGCCGTACAACGACAGTCCCGGCCGGACCAGGTCGAAGCGCGCTTGTGGCGTGTGCAGCGCGGCGGCGGAGTTCGCGACATGCAAGATCACCGAGCTCAGGCCGATTGCCCGCGCGGCCTCGATGGCGGTACGGAAGTCGTTCATCTGGATGTGCAGGGCGGCGCTGCCGGTCTCCTCGGCGCTGGCGAGATGGGTCCACAGGCCCCGCGCTATCAGCAGCCCGGCATCCTGGAACTGGTGTGTCCAGGTGAACAGCCGGCCCCACACCTCGGCCGGGGCACCGCCGCGGGACATTCCCGAGTCGATTTTGAGATGAACGCCGGCGACCGTGCCGGTGCGGGCTGCGGCGTCGGCCACGGCCTGCAGCCCGCTCACCGATCCGACCGAGACGTCGATGCCGGCGGCGAGCACCGCATCCACGGCGTCGGGTGGCGGCGGCAGCCAGAACAGCAGGGGAGCGGTGAATCCGGACTTGCGCAGGGCGAGCGCCTCGGCGGCGTGGGCGACCCCGAGCCAGGTCGCGCCGGACGCCAGCGCCGCCTGGGCGACCTGCGCCGCGCCGTGGCCGAAACCGTCTGCCTTCACCACCGCCATCATCGCGGCAGGCGCCGCGGCCGAGCGCAGCAGCCGAGTGTTGTGGGCGATCGCGTTCAGGTCGACGACAGCTTCGGCCGTCGTGGCCGCCGTCTCGCCGGCATCGTGAGGATCATCTGACACGCGCGGCATCCTGGCCCGATCCGATGCTCACCGGGAAGGTCACTTCCTGTTCACCCGCTGAGCCGCTGATCGCCTCGGGTATGGTCGCGTCCTGTCCGGCCCGGATCCGCAGCGCCCGAGATCTCGGTGTGCGCGCCGGTTGCCGGCGCGGTGCAGTCCCGCCCGAGCAGGACGGACTCCCGCGACATCACATCCGTCGTGGAGGCGATCATGCGGGGACTCCCGCCGGCTGACCAGGTGCCGGGCCGTGCTGTCGATGTCATCGGCCGGCGTGACGAGACACCCCGGCTGGCCGAGACCCTGCGCGCCGAGCGAAGCGGGGCCTTCATCGGCCGCGACACCGAGCTGGGGGTGTTCCGGGCCGCGCTGGCCGGGTCGTCGCCGTGCGCCGTCGTCTATCTGCACGGCGCCGCCGGTATCGGAAAGTCGACAGTGCTGCGGCAGTTCGCTGCCGACGCCGAGGCGGCCGGGCGGACGGTGGTGAGACTGGACCGGTGTGATCCGGTCGGCGCGGTCGCTGCGGTGCTCAGCGCCCGTCCGCTGCGCCTGGGCGCGAAGCCCGCGCCGGTGCTGGTGCTCGACGACGTCGAGCAGTGGTCGCCGGCCGCGTCGTGGTTGCGCGAGGAGTTTCTCCCCGGCCTTCCCTTGGGTACGGTCGTGGCGCTGGCCGGCCGCGCCGGACCGGACGTCGTGTGGACCACCGATCCGGGCTGGCGCAAAGTGACCCGGTTGCTGCGGATCGTGGAGTTCGACACGACCGAGACGGAGCTGTGGCTGGACAACGCGGCGGTCCCGCCCGCGGCCCGCCCGCTGCTGCGTGAACTCGGCTGCGGTCATCCGCTGGCGATGCGCCTTGCCGCGGAGGCGATCGCGGACGGCCGCGACGACCACGACGTGCGTCTCGACGTGGGCCAGGCGCTGGTACGGCACGTGCTCGCCGACCTGCCGTCGCCGGCGCACCGTCAGGCGGTGGAGATCTGCGCGTACGCCGATCGGCTCACCGAACGACAGTTGCGCGCCGCAGTCGTGGACGGCGACGCGGTGGCGCTGCTGCGATGGCTCCGCGATCAGCCTTTTGCCGACGGTGATGCCGGCGGCGTTCGGGTGCGGCCGTACCTGCGCCACGCCGTGCGATCCGAACTGCGATGGCGGGACCCGGCACGTCACGATGCTGTCCGCGACCTGGTCGCCCGCACCGAGTCCACGGGCAGCCTGGCCCGCCCGGCATTCGATGCGGCGGTGCGTGGCGCCTTGCGGGAGTGGCGGCGCCTCGACCTGCTCGCCGAGAATCCGCTGGTGCACAGCCGGATGGCGCTCGCCACGACGGAACAGGTGCCGGCGGTGGCGTTACGGGCCGTGCTGCGATCCGCGATCGACACGCTGGGGGACGACCCTCGCGAGGGCAAGGCGCACCGGGCCTTGACCACCACCTATCTGGGCACCGCACCTACCCAGGACGCGGCGGCCCAGCGCCTCGGCCTGCCGTTCAGCACCTATCGCCGCCACCTGACCCGCGGTGTTCAGGTGCTCTGCGACCTGCTGTGGCATCGGGAGCTGACCTGGTCAGGTCGTGGCATCGATCTTGCCTCGGCGGGCGGTCCGGATCAGGATGTCGAGCAGCTCCGTATAGGAGATGCCGCCGGCCGTCCACATCAGCGGGAACCGTGACCCCGATGCCATGCCCGGCATGGTGCTGACCTGCTTGACGCTCACCGTCGAGTCCGGCGCGACGACGAAGCCGACGTGCAGCATCCCGGCACAGCCGAGCTCCCGGAAGACCCGTACCGCCGTGCCCTTGAGCCGGGCGGTGGTGTCCTGATCCAGGCCGGCCGGCACCGCGAGGTCACCGGTCTCCCGCGGAGCGCTGGCGATCAGGTGCCCGTCAGGCGTCTCCAGGACCCCGACATCGATGTCCCGGCCGATCACCGCGCCGTCGGCCGCGATGCCGCGGGCGGTGAGGATCCGCCGGGTGAGTGCCGTGTCCATCGCGGTGGCGCAGGCCGCAGCAGGATTGCCGACGTATCGGATGCCAGCCTGATCGAGCAGGTTCTGCACGGTGCCGTCCTCGCCGTGGACGCCGTGCAGAACGGGAAAGACCAGGTCAGCCTCGCGCAGGATCACCCCGATCGTCGCGAAGAGACTCTCGGCAACGCTCACACCCGGCGGGTGGTCCGGAGTCAGCAGCCGCAGCACCGACTCGTCGATCGGCCCGTCCGGCGTACCGAATCCGGCGGACCACCGTCCGTCGGCCGCGATACGAACGGGGATGACCCGATATCGGGAGCGATCGAGGTTCGTCACGACGCTGACGGCGTGCTTGGTGTTCTGTCCGCCGAAGAGGACTGCCACCCGGACGCTCTGATACACGGCAATCACTCCACGTAGTAGACCGGCGCAGAGCCGGGATCATCCGGGACGCCGCTGTTCATCCGGAAGCCCACCTCCTGGCCATTCGTGTGCCGAGCGCCTCGCATCGACACCATGCCGATCACCTGTTGACGTCGGCTGCGGACGGTGATCTGACGGACGGCTCGTGGAGGATCTCATGGCGCGCAGGGTAAGGGTGGCGGTGCTGTACGGCGGGTGCAACGAGGAGCATGACATCTCGCGCGCCTCAGCGGCAGCCGTGCTGGAACATCTGGACCGCGACCGATTCGACGCCGTCGGCATCTACGTCACCAAGGCCGGTCACTGGGTTGCCGACGACCAGCCGCTGGACGGCGCCGGGGACGGCGCGCTGAGTGGACTCGCCTACGCACAGAACGTGCTGCGGTCCTGCGACATCGCTTTCCCGGTGATGCACGGCCGCAACGGGCAGGACGGCATCGTGCAGGCGATGCTGGAACTGATCGGTGTGCCCTACGTCGGCAGCGGCGTACTGGCCGGCGCCGCCGCAATGGACAAGGACGTCACCCGGCGCCTGCTGGCCAGCGCGGGACTGGCCGTCACCGATACGACGGTGCTCACCGGCGACGCCACCGTATCCACAGCCGACCGTGACCGGCTGGGCCTGCCGGTGTTCGTCAAACCCGCTCGGTGCGGGTCGAGCATCGGAGTCTCCCGAGTCACCGAGTGGGACCAACTTCCGGACGCGATCGCCGCAGCGCGCGGCCACGACGTCAAGGTCCTGGTGGAGCCGGAGGCAGCCGGTCGTGAGATCGCCGTCGCCGTACTGGAGTATCCGGACGGGCGCCTGGTGACCGGCCCCGCTCTGGAGATCACGGTGTCGGCGCGCCGGCCGTTCTTCGACTACCTCGCCAAATACGCCGACCGGGACACCACCCTGCAGGTGCCGGCCACGCTCGACCCGGCCGTCGAGGCCCTGCTGCATGAGCAGGCGCTGCTCGCGTACCGAGTGCTGGACTGCCGCGGGCACGCACGGATCGACTTCTTCGTCGACGAGAACGGCCGGCCGGTCCTCAACGGAGTGAACACGGCGCCCGGGCTGACCGCGGCGTCACAGGTGCCCCGCATCTGGGCAGCCGAGGGTCTGGCATTCCCGGACCTGCTGAGCGTGCTGGTGCAGACCGCGCTGCGGCGCTGACATCAGCCGTCGTCGTGCTGTCGACATGTCGTTGATGACCTGACGCTGGGATGTGCCGGGCTGGCCGATCAGCAGCCGGAGGAGAATCGCGATGAAGTTGCACGCAGCCCTGGCACGGGCCCTGGCCGGCCACGGTGTCGACACCATGTTCGGTCTCATCGGTGACGCCAACATGTTCCTGGTCCACAGCTTCGTGCACGACATGGACCGCCGATACGTCGGCGCGGCACACGAGTCCGCCGCGATGTTCATGGGCGTCGGCTACGCCGGCCCGTCCGGCCGGCTCGCGGTCGTCACGGTGACGCACGGCCCGGCCCTGACCAACACCGTCACAGGCCTGATCGCGGCGGTGCGGGGACGGATCCCGCTGCTGGTGATCGCCGGGGACACCGCGACCGGCAGCCGGACCAACATCCAGGACATCGCCCAGCGTGACGTCGTACTGCCGTCCGGCGCCGGATTCGAGCAGGCCCGCAGCCCACACAGCGCCCTCCACGATCTCGCCGTCGCCATCGGCCGTGCCCTGGTCGAACGCCGCCCGATCGTGCTCAACATTCCCTGCGACTTCATGGACGAGGAGGTGCCGTACGCCGACGTTGCGTTGAATCTGCCCGCCGCGCAGACCCCGTACCCTGATCCGGGCGCCATCCGTCACGCGGCCTCGCGCATCGCGACCGCGCATCGCCCGATCGTGATCGCCGGACGCGCGGCGATCGCCGCGCGGCCCTCACTGCTCGCCTTCGCCGAACGTATCGGCGCCCCGGTGGCGACCACCCTCACGGCCAAGGATCTGTTCCGGGACGAGCCGTTCGATCTCGGCATCGCCGGTGGCCCGGCCGAGGCCGCCGCCCGCCAGGCCGTCGAGGACTCGGACCTGGTGGTGGCGTTCGGTACCGATGGCGAAGCTCTGACTGCCGGCCGCCGCGTCGTCGTGGTCGACACCCACCTGAGCGCCTGGCCCTGGACCGTCGACGCCGAGGTTCGCGGTGACGCGGCGGTGGTCGCCGAAGCCCTGATGGACGAACTGGACGAACGCGGCGCCGCGCCGAGCGGGCATCGCAGCGCCGCTCTGGTCTGGCGGCTCGCCGGCCGGCCGCCGCTGCCGCCGGGCGCGATAGTGACGGCGCTTCGTCAGCTGGACGAGATCCTGCCCCAGGACCGGGTCCTGGTCAGCGACGGCGGGCGACTCATGGCGGAGCCGCTGCGGCACCTGCGGGTCATCGATCCCCGCGCCTTCGTGTTCCCGGAGAGCTTCGGATCCGCCGGGACCGGCATGGGCGCCGCCATCGGCGCGGCCGCGGCCTGCAAACCGCATCCGGTCGTGCTGATCTGCAGCGGCGAAGGGTTCCTGCACGGCGGGCTCGCCGAGTTCGCCACCGCCGCGCGGGAACACCTCGATGTCATCGTCGTGGTCTGCGACAACGACGGACACGGAGCAGATCTGGCGACCCTCGCTGAGGCTCTCGGCGGCGACGGCATCACGGTGCGCGGCCTCGACGACCTGCCCGCCGTCGAGAAACTCGTCACCAGCCGGACCCGGCCACTGCTCATCGATCTGCGGCTCGAGGACTGACAGCGGCATCGCGGATCGCGATCGGTGTCAGAGGAACGTTCGGCGGGCGGTGGGCGGTCTGGCCGCGAGGCTGGACTCACCGACATTTCCGATTGAGGAGCCCTCCGTGTCCGCTACCACCTCGGTCCTCGCCGCATCACCGGTGAAGACCGCCCACCGCGGCTTCTGGCCGATCGCCTTCGCCTTCGCGGTCATGATGGCGTTCTCGGCCGCACCGACCCCGCTCTACGTGCTCTACCAGCAGCGTGACGGGTTCGGGGCGTTCACCGTCACCATCATCTTCGCCGCCTACGCCGTCGGTGTGGCGCTGAGCGTCTACGCCGCCGGCCACGTCTCGGACTGGCTCGGCCGGCGGCGGGTCATCCGCTGGGCGCTGATCAGCGCCATGATCTCCGGTCTGCTGTTCCTGCTGCCCGGCCTCGCCGCCCTGCTCGCCGCCCGGTTCGTTTCCGGCGTCGGCGTCGGACTGCTGACCGCCACGGCCACCGCCTACCTGATGGAGCTGCACCTCGCACAGCGACCCGATGCCGGCCGCCGCCGTGCGGACCTGGTGGCCACGGCGGCGAACGTCGGCGGAATCGGCCTCGGCCCGCTGCTCGCCGGGCTGCTGGCCGAGTACGCGCCGCGCCCGCTGACCGTCCCCTACCTGGTCTTCGAAGCACTGCTGGCACTGGCCTTCGCAGGCACCTTCGCCGCCCGCGAGACCGTCACCCGCCGCGACGTGCGCTGGCGCCCGCAGCGGGTCTCGGTGCCGGCGAGCGACCGCGGCAAGTACGCCGCCGCCTGCCTCACCGCGTTCGCCTCATTCTCGATCTTCGGCCTGTTCACCTCGCTGGCGCCCGGCTTCCTGCACGGCGTCCTGGACCAGCAGTCGCACGCCGTCGCCGGCCTGGTCGCGTTCTCGGTCTTCGCCGCCGGTGTCGTCAGCACCATCGCCCTGGCCCGGTTCCCGCTCGCGGTCCAGCTGCGCGCCGCCGTCGCCGTACTCGTGGCCGGCCTCGCGCTGCTGATCGCCGGGATCTGGATGGCGAGCTTCGCTTTCTTCCTGATCGGCGGCCTGCTCACCGGCGCCGGAGCCGGTGCCGCGTTCAAGGGTTCGGTGACGACGGCGGCCAGCCTGGCCGCCCCGCAGGCCCGCGGCGAGGCCCTGGCCGGGCTGTTCCTGATCGGCTACCTCGGGCTGGCCGTGCCGGTCCTCGGTCTCGGTCTGGCCGCCCAGCACCTGGACACCCGTACCTCGGTTCTGATCTTTGCCACCAGCCTGCTCCTGCTGCTGTCCGCGGCGGCGAGGCCGTTGCTGCGAACCCCCGCAAACCGATAACCCTCGGCAACGATCACGTCGTCCGAGAAGGAGCAGGAGATGATCGGTTCGGCCACGATCGACGAAGCGGACCTCGCCTCGCCGGCCATCGAGGTCTACGGCGGTGACTTGCTCTTCGACGGTGGGCAGGCCGGGGCGGTCATGGACGCCTATCGAGAGCTGGTCGCGGACGCGCCGGACGAGCTGACCGCTTCTCTCGCCCTGCTGCGCCTGCCCGCGTTGTCCACGGTCCCGCAGCCGCTGCGCGGCCGCTTCGGCGTGCGTGTGCGAGTCGCGTACGCCGGATCGGCCGCGCAGGGCCAGTGGCTGATCGCCGGGCTGCGGGCGACCGCGCCCGCACTGCTCGATACGGTGGGACTGATGGGGCGCACCGCGCTCCAGGCCGACCCGGTGCCGGTGTACGAGCGGTCGGTCGAGCTGACCAGCTTCCCGATGCTGGCGGCGGACACCCTGCTTGCCGTGGCCGGCCCAGACGCCACTCCACCGGTGCCGATGGTGGAGATCCGGCAACTCGGTGGCGCGTTCGTGGCTCAGCCGCGGACACCGAATGGCGCCGGCCATCGAGCAACGCGATTCCAGCTGCTCGCCCGCATACCTGGCGAACCAGGGACGAAGGCCTCGGCCGAGCCGCTGCTGGAGGCGGCGTTACAGGCGCTGGCACCGTGGGCTGCCGAAAACACGCAAGTCAGCGTTTAACCTGTTCCGTTCCCGATGGGCTTCGCGCGTAACCAGGGATTCAATGCCCCGTGTGACTATCTCCGCGAATCGCTGAGTGAGTGTTTGAGAGGGCTGTCGCACAGCGTGTCCTTGGGCGAGGTGAGAGCGGCCCGAAGCAGTCCTGGTGGAGTGTGAGCGACGGTATCCTTCTGATCTGACCGATGCTAAGTGGGAGATCGTGGAGCCGATGCTCCCGTTGATCAAGTATCCGGGCCGGATTCCGAAGCATCCCGCGGGGCGATCATCGACGCGATCTTGCAGGTGGTCCATGGTGGCTGCTCATGGCGTCAGCGGATTCTTGAAGAGTTACGCGAGCAGTTGCGGCTGGCCGAGGGCCGCGACGCGCAGCCGTCGGCCGGTGTCATGGACTCGCAATCGGTCAAGGCGGCCGACACCGTCAGCAGGGGCAGCCGAGGTTGCGACCCAGGGAAGAAGATCAACATCCGTAACCGGTTCATCGTCACCGACATTCTCGGGCTGCTGGCCGTGGTCTGCGTGATGTCGGCGTCGTGGCATGACCCGCGACGGCGCGAAGACGACTTTGCTCAGCACCTATCTGTTCACGCCTATCCGGCACGTGTTCGCTGATCAAGGCTTCGCGGCCGGCTGGTCGACTGGGCCGCCGAGACACTCAAGACCACTGTCGAGTTTGCCCGCGAGCCCACCGACCAGCAGGGTTTCGTCGTGCACCCGAAACGGAGGGTGGTCGAACGCAGCCTCGCCTGGCTGACTGCCCACCGCCGCCTGGCCCGCGACTACGAACGTGATCCCGCGGTCTTCGAGGCCTTGATCCGCTGGGACGCGATCAACACGATGGTCCGCCAATTCGACCGCGGCGGACCCGCCACCCGCCAACCCGCTGGACCTCCAGCACGCCCGATTAACAGCCTTCTCAAACACTCACTGAGCTGCTTGGCCGCTGAATATGGCGGCTTGGACTCATGACGAACTCGTGGTTTCTTCGAATTACGACAGGATGTCACTCCGAGACCCATGCCGGTCGATGTGAGTATGGATTCTCCGTGAATTCCGTGATGGCCAAGCGGATTGGACGCCTGAACAACCGACTAAATGCCCACCAGTAACGCTGCCACTGCAAACGAAGTCAGTCACTTAATGGCGCGTCACTTGACTGGGTGCGGCGCTTGCTGATGCCTGCCGCGATGGCCTCGGAAAGTTCGTCCAACGACATCGAGGCTAAACGGGCCTCCTCCATGAAAGCAGCCTCGGCTGCTTCGTCGCCGTTTAAACCCTCGGCAATTCCGGCGAATGTCCTGAACAGTACCCGCCAGCCCATGTCATCATGGGATTTCGATGAGATCGGCAACTTGCGGGATATCTGATCGGCAAGGTGGCGTGCCTTCGACAGATCCCCCTGCGCAACTGCATATGCCACATCGAGTACGTCATAGCGCCATGCTTCATCAACCGGAAAGCGGCCTCTGACTGTAGTGAACTGCGGAGCTTTTATGAAGTTGCTGAAGAATTGGTGGGCACGTCTGCTGTCGCCCACAAGAATCTGGGTTGCAGCGAACAGCCCGAGGTTGTGCAACGTCGTTGCGGCTACCGCGTTGTAGAGCGGAGACGTTCCCATTCGCTCGAAGAGTGCATCAAGTTCTAATTGGGCATCATCCCAACGGCCCTGTTGCGCGAGTGCTTCGACCAGGACTCGGCGGACTTCCAGGTAAAGGCTGCCGGCGCCAGCACTCTCGCGGCTCAGTGAGTCTCGGCAGATGCTTTCTGCCTCCCGCAGCTTGTCGACGTCGATGAGAAGGCTGGCACGTTCTACTGCTTCTCTCGCGGATATCGTTGGATGCTTGGGCAGCCGGAGCGAGAGTTCCCGGAGTGCCGTCAGAACGGGCGTCGCGCGAGGTCTAGCGCGATTGGCATAGAGCTGCTCTGCGGCTTGGAGTGCCTGACCGCACATAAACGATGCAGCTTGTTCTGCCTCAGGCATGACGGCGGCGTCAGCCGCGAGTCTGAAGAGGAACGGAATAGCTGCCTCTAGATGGGTAATCGCCTTTTCTGCTGTGTCGGAATCTCCCGAGTCCTCTTGCGCGACTACCACGGCGAAGTAGATGCGGGCTTGTTCGAGCAAGTGGAGGTTGGGGTCGTCGATCTTTTCGAGGATGAGCAGCTCGGCTTCGAGCAGATTCCTGGCTGTCGGATTGTTATCCTGAGCGCTATGGAAGGCGGCCAGGTTGCCGATCATAATTGCGACGTGGTTGTCGGCGATGTGAAGACGGGTGACATGCCGATGCAGGACATCCGCATGGGGTGCCACGGCGAGCACCCGGTCGTTTTCGCCGTTATGAATTGCGGACTGTAGCCACAAATTGATGTAGAATGCGGCAGAGCTTAATACTTGTCCGATGCTTCTCCGAACGTTCAGTCGTTCGGCATTATTGCGCACGATTTCTTGCAGAATGCTGTTTAGTGTGATCGTTTGGCGGGCCCGAGAAGCATCGTTGTGCGATGGCGGCAATGGCTCATCGTCACGGATGAACGACACGGACTTTAGTAGGCGAAAGATTTCAGGAACTTGTGGATCTTGACTGAACAGCGGACCAGCCTGCGCGGGCACGGTGGCTGGATCAGTGCCTACTGCTGCTACGAGTAGATGAATAGGGATTCGGCGTTGCGCTAGGTAGCTTGCGACAACGAGGCAGTCGCGGGCGTAAGGGAATAACGCGCTCGGTGCGGCGGTTTCGGCGAGTCGGGCAAGGCACAGATTTGTGGCGGCTACGAGAGTCCTCGGATAACCTTCGGGTACCGATGGGGAGTCATCCATTGCTCGCAATCGCAATTTATCGAGGTAAAGGGGTACGTCCTCTGGCTCATAGCCGCAGCTCGTCAGGTAGCCCGCCGCCAACTCGATGGCCAATGGCCAATGGTCGAGAGCGCTAGTCAGAGCGGTCGTATCAGGGAAAGCCTGACCTAAGCGTGCCGTCAACAGTGCATGAGACTCCGACGGCTCCATAGGTGGCACAGTGAGGCGTTGGGCGCGTGTGTATCCCGTTGCGCTGTTCAATGTCGTGAATAGGATATCGCCGCTACCTAAGCGCGGTATCCATGACTCCGACTCAGTCGACTGGCTGTCGTCCACGATAAGCAACCACCGGCCAGTCATCAAGCCCAGTCGCCGGTGGACCAATTCTTTGAGAGCGCGGTCCTCTGCTGGTGGGCTAACACCCAGCCAACTCACAAGAAGGCCGAATGACTCCCGCAATGTGGACTCGCTGGAACCGTCAATCCAGGCGATTACGTCGTAGCGATCCGCGGACGCAGCAATGTAACCAGCAGCCAGGCTCGACTTACCGATACCGGACGGTCCAGACAGTACGAGCTGTATAACCGTGCCAGCGTCGCGGTCCGGAGCACTGAATGTGTCACCGATGGCGCGCATCAGGCCGTTGCGTGCAACGTCAGGGATAGGCGGAATGACACCGACGATGACGCCCCAGTCCCTGATAGTGAGGGCTTGTGCGAGCGCCGCTGGGGACAGTCTCAGCGTCCTCTGCAAGTCGGTAAACAGCCAGACTGCTTTGTGCGGCTCAGCAGCCCGCTCGAGAGTTTCGGCAATCAGGCACGAAACGAGCAGGCCGCTGGAGTCAGGCCCAATCGCCTGTCCGACGCGACGACGAAAATTTCGTACATGCCGGCGGAGCCCCTCAAGGATCTCATCCCGTTCCCGTGGGTCGATGTCAACTTCGCATCGACGGAGTCGTTCGATCTCGACGTCGCTGAGGTCCGCAACTAGTGCTTGTGTCCGGTGGGAACTGGCGAGAAGTTCCTTGAGTTCACGCCGCAGGTCCGTACGGGTAAGTGTTGCCCTCAGGTCTGCGATGCCGGATCCCTCAAGCGCGTCGGTAAGCAGCAGATATTTGTCAGCCTCCGCGCGCCTGACCAGGCGAATGAAGATTGAGCAGGCCTCTGCTACGCCTACTTTCTTGCCTTCGGAGCGAGACTTGACCTGGGCTGCGAGAAGTACACGTCCGTTGTCGTCGACAAGATCGAAGTCGACAGCGTCGGCGTCGACGAGGGCATGCGGATCACCCTCGATCCGGCAAGCATGAGCCCTCGTTCCGGCAAGGGCACCAAGCATGTACTCCACGGTGCGCAAATATTGGTACTGGAAGCCGCGTGCGGCTATCCGTCCACCGTCAACCCCCACGAACACACGTTATCCCTTGGGAGTGTCGAACGCGACGCTGGCTTCGACATACTCGCCATCCGGGCTGGCGGTGGGATGCGCCGCTTGCGGCGGTCTGTTGAACTCAGGTCGCGGGTTGGGTCAGGACGAATCGTTTGTACGCCCAGAACCGGAAGAACGCCACGAGCGGCGGCCCGATCATATTTCCGGAGATGTTGTCGGCCCACGCGGTGCGAAAAACCGGGGAGATGGCGCCCAGGCAGTAGTGGCTGACGCTGACGAACGACAGCAGGATGCCGAGCCCGACCAGGGTGACCAGGGTGTAGGCGAGGTATTCGCGCAACAGGTTGGCGGGCGGGTGATCGCGCCACGTCCACAGTTTGTTGCCATAGAAGGAGATGACCGCGCAGGTCAGGTAGGAGAACGCTTTCGCGGCCACCGGCTCCATGCCGAGCAGACCGAGCGCGATGTTGAACAGCAGGACTTCCAGGACGTACACCGCCAGCAGCACAGCACTGAACTTGCTGAACTCGTGCACGAGATGTTCGATCCTGCTGAATCGTTGGAGGACCTTCACGGGGTGACCCTTTCCGAGCGCCGTCGCAGGGCGCGGCGGAGCGCGCGGACGGAGAAGAAGATGACGGCGAGCACGCCGAGGACCGCGGCTACCGCTCCGCCGACGACGGGAACCAGCAGTGACCTGTCGACCTGCGGTTGCTGGACCTCAGCGGCGAGGAAAGCGGTGCGCTGGACCGGCTGCTCGTCGGCGGTCATGCCGTTCACGACGAGGTCGATGCTGTGCAGTCCTGCCTCGGCGGGCCGCCAGGACCCCGTCGTCTCCAGGTCTCCGCCGGTGAGCGCGACTGTCTGTTCCGCGCCGTCCGGGGTACGGATCACCGCGGTCGCTTGCTGGACCACGATCGGGATGTCGGCCTGGTCGAAGGCGGCGCTGAGATCGACGTCCTCGCCGATCGTCGGCAGCAGCTCACTGGTCCGGGCTTCGAGGTCGGCGCCGCCTTCGACCTGCGCGGACACCGCGAAGTCCGCGCCGGCCGCCGGAGTGGAGCCGGTCGAGCTCAGCGTGACCCGCCATGGTCCCGGCGCCGGGTTGGTGAAGCCGTAGCCGAGGTAGAGCATCGTTTCCGGGTCGTCGACCTTGACCAGGCCGTTCTCGCCGGCGGTGAGGCGGATCGTGTTGCCGTTCGCGCCGCGTACGGAAACGGCCAGTGACCTGGTGGGGTCGTAGATGGCGAACGTCGCCACGGCGACCTCGTCGATGTTCAGGACCTGCTCGACGGAACCCCCCTGGTCGACGTGACCGGCGGCCAAGGCCACCGTCTGGCGTTCCTGAGCCGCCGCCGGTGCTGACGACGAGCCGGTGTCCGCCGCCGCCGTGGCCGTCGACTCCAGCGCCGGGGCGACGAACTGATCGAAAACGGATTCGTTCTCTTTGAGGTCGTTGTGGAGCACGGGCATTCGCTGCGCGGTGAGCCCGACGGCCTCGACGCTGTCGACGCCGACGACCAGATCGCTCGGAATGCCCGCGCACGGCGAACGCAGAGCGTCGCTGATCGGGTCCCCGGCCAGGGCGTAGAAGGCGATGCCCCGGCGGTCGGTGATCTGCCGGTTGAAGATGTCGCGGACGTATTCGGGCCGCAGCTCCACGGTCGCCGGGACCGAGAGACCGAGCCGGGCCGCGAGGTTGGCGCAGGGTGATCCGCCGTTGGGGGTGCCGAGCATGATGAGCCGGTCGACGTCGCGTTCGCCCATCAGCCGGTCGATGTAGTAGCGGGCGATCAGCCCGCCCATGCTGTGCGCGACGATGTCGACCCGGTCGGCGCCGGTGAGGCTCTTGACGCCGGCGATGTAGTCGCGCAGCTGGGCGGCGTTCTCCGCGATGGTGTTCGTCTTCGTCAGCGCTTCGAGCTCGCTGCCGGCCCGGATGACACCGGGCGCCTGCCCGTCGCCCACGGCGTAACCCTGCCGCCCGATCCTCGCGAGGAAGCCGTCCGGCCCGACGTAAGGGTTCCATTTGTTGGGCGCGGAGTTCAGACCGTGGATGAGCACGACGGGGCGGGCGGTGGCGGCCTCGGCCCTGGTGACGGCGACGGGTAGCCCACCGAGCACCAGCACCAACACCGCCGAAGCGAACAGGCTTCGGCGGCTCGGCAACCAGGGGTTGCTTGACACGTTGTCTCCGTCTTCGCGTGAATCGGGTCGCCCAGCTGTCGACCGCGGGAATGAGGCATCCCCAGCACAGCGATCGGCCATCGACGAGATGTCGACAGCCGATGTATTCGCTGATCAGGAGGCCGCGCGAGGACGCCGAATCACGGCGCCCTCGCAAGCAGTCAGAAGAGCCGTCAGAGGATCCGTACCGAGGCGACAGCGTCGTCGAAGTCGATGTCCTTCAGGTCATTGACGTCGCCGGTGATCTGCCGGACATCGCCCTTGCAGCCAGGCTCCGCCCACATTCGCACCGTGCGGGTCGTCTTGACCGACGAGGCGATTCCGGGGGAGGGAACGGGCAGGCACCCGGTGCCGGAGATGCCCTGAGAAGAACCTGACTCGGCGAAGTCGGGCTCCTCGAACAGGGTGATCGAGCGAGCCCCGGAACCTTCCGGTGTCTCGGCGTCCTGCGGCTGCTCGATCACGGCGGAGTCACCGTCGTCCTGGCCGCCCTCGTCCTGGCCGCCACCGGCCGGTTCGCCGTCGCCGTCACCGGCGGCGCGCTGGCCGTCCGGCGTGACACCGAACCAGGTGCCACCCACTCCCTGGCCCTTGGTGTCACCGGGGCGGGTGTCGTTGCTGAAGCGGTAGACCGGCCAGCCGCCGAGGGTCAGCTGCAGAGTGCCGTCGTCACGCACGACGGACCCGATCGCATCCTTCTGGATGCCGCGGATGAACACCTTCGAACCGGAGCGCACCGCGACCGGCGGCCAGGTCTCGGCGCACTTGCCCGAACAGTTGGACTTCGAGGGCTCGGCATCGTCGTCATCGAAACGGTAGAGCGTCAGACCGGCGCCGTTGACCACGACCGGGTCCAGATCGTCGACCGACGTGGCGGCCAGGGCAACCCACTTGCGCGCTTTGTCGCGACTCGCCGCCAGCTCCGGGCCGCCCTGAGGGTACGCCCAGTCGCCCGTGCCCTTTTCCGCGTTGTTCGACTCGGCCGTGCCCGAGACGAGCGACAGCGCGCTGTCGGCCGGGGGTGTGCTCGCCGCGGGTTCCTCCTCCGCTTTGCCGCACCCGGTGATCAGTATGGCGCCGGCCGCCAGTGTGGCGATCAGCGTCGATGTCTTCGCATTCATCATCACGTTGCTCCCGTACTGCGGATCGCGGCGCTCGCGCCGGTTTTCCGCCCGTTGGATCAGTCGAGGCACCGGATGCCGCCGCCCGGTGCTGATCCACGACACGTGGTGAAGGTCAACGTTTCATCGGCAGGGCATCGCTGGGCATCGCATCGAGGTGCTGTCGATGCCCTGTTGACCATGGCCTGGTCGACTGCCGGTTGGCCTGGAGCATCCCTTCACCGAGGAGAACACCCGATGTCGCGATTCCTGCACCGTCTCGGTTCGGTGTGCGCCGCCCACCCGTGGCGAACGCTGACGCTGTGGATCGGGTTCCTAGCGGTGGCGCTGGGCCTGGCTGGAGCATTTGGCGGTGACACCCGCTCCAGCTATGACGTGCCGGGCACCTCGTCACAGGCCGGCACCGACCTGCTGCGTGAGCGTTTCGCCGCGGTGTCCGGCACCGAGGCCCGGGTCGTCCTGCACGACACCAGCGGCGTCCGCCTCGATCGCGGTCTGGTCGAGGAGGTCCGTCAACGGGTTGGCGAGGTGACAGACGTCGGTGCTGTCGGTGAGCCGCGGATGTCCGCCGACGGCGACACGGCTCTGATCGAGGTGCGCTACCTCAAGCCGGTCACCGATCTCGGTCCGAGCGCCGTCGACGACCTGCTGGCGGCCACCAGCGCCGCCGGGGCCACCGGAATTCAGGTCGAGCTCGCCGGGCAGGTGCCCGAACAGGAGACCGCCTCCGGCTCGGTGGCCGAGGCGGTCGGCCTGGTGGCCGCCCTGGTCATCCTGGTGATCGCGTTCGGATCGGTGATCGCGGCCGGCTTGCCGATTCTGGCGGCGCTGGTCGGGCTGGGCGTCGGCGGCTCCGGGGTTATCCTGCTGGCCGCCGTTGCCGAGGTGAGCTCCACCGCCCCGACGGCCGCGGCCATGATCGGGCTCGGTGTGGGTATCGACTATGCCCTGCTGCTGGTGACCCGGCATGTCGAGGGACTTCGTGAGGGCCTGTCCCCGGTGGAGGCGGCGGCCCGCGCCACCGCCACCGCTGGGCGCTCGATCCTGGTGGCCGGCGCCACCGTCCTGGTCTCGCTGTCCGGGTTGCTCTTCGCCGGGCTGTCCAGTTTCTATTCGTACGGCTACACCACGGCGATCATCGTCGCCACCGTCATGCTGACCGCTGTCACGCTGGTTCCGGCGTTGTCGGCGGCGGCCGGGAACCGGCTGTTCGGCCGCCGGCAGCGGCGGGAGATCGCCGCCCGGCAGTCGGCAGGCGAGCTCACCCCGGCCGGGAACGCGGGCGTTCAGCGGCCGACGCTCACTGCCCGGTGGGCGCAGCGGGTCGGCCGCCGGCCGGTGCCCTGGGCGATGGGTGCGCTGGTGTTCATGCTGCTGCTCGGTGCGCCTGCGCTGGCCATGCGTACCTGGCCGCAGGACGCCGGCAGCCAGCCCGCGTCGGAAACGGTCCGGCGGGCGTACGACCTGATCGCGCAGGAGTTCGGGCCGGGCGCGTACGCCCCGATGCTGATCGCCGTCGACCTGCGAAAGGTACCGGCGGACAACCTGCCGGCTCTGGTGGAGAGCGTCCGGGAGCTGCCGGATGTCGCCCGGGTGGCTCAGCCGGTCCTGTCACCGGACGGCAGCGCCGCGGCGATTAGCGTTCAGGCGGCATTCGCGCCCAGTGATGAACGCTCCGACGACCTGGTCGACGAGCTGCGGGGCAGGGTGTTGCCCGACGGAGCCGAGGTCACCGGTGTCACCGCGGTTTTCGTCGACATCGCGGATCTGCTGGGTGAACGGCTGTGGCTGGTGGTCGCCGTCGTGGTGGGGCTGTCCCTGCTTCTGCTGATCATCGTGTTCCGCAGCATTCTGGTGCCGCTGAAGGCGGCTTTCGTCAACCTGCTCAGTGTCGCCGCGGCCTACGGTGTTCTGACCGTCGTCTTCCAGTGGGGCTGGGGGAGCGGTCTGCTCGGGCTCGACCGTCCGGTGCCGGTCTCCAGCTGGGTACCGGTGCTGCTGTTCACGGCTCTGTTCGGTCTGTCGATGGACTACGAGGTCTTCCTGCTCTCCCGGATCCGCGAGTACTGGCTGGCCGACGGGGACGCCGGCGCCAGCGTGGTCCGGGGGCTGGCCGCGACCGGCCGGGTCATCACCAGCGCAGCTTTGATCATGGTGGTGGTATTCGCCGGTTTCGCCGCCGACACGGACATCGTCGTCAAGATGCTCGGGCTCGGTATGGCCACCGCGGTGGCTGTGGACGCCACGGTGATCCGGATGATCCTGGTGCCGGCGTCGATGGCGATGTTCGGCAAGGCCAACTGGTGGCTGCCGGCCTGGCTCGACCGGATCCTGCCGGACATCGACCTGGAAGGATCCGAACCCGCCACGCAGACGCCGTCCGCCGCCGGGCCGGTGACTGGGGCACTGGCTGCTGAGGCACCGCCTGCTGACGGGCCGGCCACCGAGGCGCTGGCCGGCCCGCAGCCGGTGACGGTGGCCGGCAAGTCGCCGTGGACGATGGGCTAGCCGGTCACGGCGGCGGCTGATGGAAGTCGACGGCGGTGCCGTCGCGCCACGGCCCGGGTGAGGTCAGGAAGACCGAGTCGCCGTCCGGCTGCCGCATCGCCAGCCACCGGCGCAACGCCGCCCGGGTGCCGGGCGTCGGAACGCCGGTGAGCTGGGCGATGCCTTCGCGTTTGAGGACGGCCCGCGCCCCGAGCGTGTACGCCTGGTTGATGATGCGTTTCTGGGCCGCTACCGCGGACGAGGGCCGGCGCGCGTATCGGGCCGCGGTGCGGGCCGCCTCCTCCAGCAGGTCCTGCTGCGGCACCACCCGCTGCACCAACCCGGCCGCCTGTGCTTCGGCAGCCGAGTACGCGCGTGCCTCCAGCATCATCTCCAGCGCGCGGGCCGGCCCGACCAGGTGGGTGAACCGCTGCGCGCCGACCGTGGTGGTCAGGCCGACGGAGAGTTCCGGCACGATGAACGTGGCGGTCTCGGCGGCGATCCGCATATCGCAGAAGACGCTCATCTCTAGGCCACCGCCGCCGCACGGGCCGTCGATGGCGGCGATCCAGAGAGCCCGGGACCGGGCGATCCCCAGCACCAGCTGATGAAAGCGGCTGATGGCCAGCACTCCGGCCAGCCGGGACCGTTCGACGATTCGTTCGGCACCGCACGCGGACAATGCCCGCACGGCAGCGAGCAGCGCCCGGGCCGCGGGCCGGGGCAACGACGGCGCGGCCTCGGCCGCGGCGAGCAGGTCCGCGATGTCGAAATGAGTGATGAATCGGCCGGTGACGGCACCGGTCAGCACCACCACGCCGATGCTCGTGTCGGCGTCGACGGCCCGGACGACCCGCAGCAGATCCTGTTGCATGGTGGTGGTCATGAAATTGTGCGGCGGCGCGTCGACACCGACGGTGAGCACCCGGCCATTCCGGGACAGCCGTAACGTTCGCAGAGGCGGAGATGCCGGGTCCAGCGAGTTCAGGTTCAGAGATTCCAGAGTCACGGGACAACGCTCAGTGGCCGAGATCAACGAGGTGTCGACGATCCGATGACGCCGGCCGGCCGCGACGTAGGATGCCCGATCATGGCACCACTGATCGGCCGGGAATCCGAGATCGCTGTGCTTTCCGAGGCGCTCGGCAGAGCGAAGGCCGGCGCCGGCGGAGGGCTTCTCCTGGTCGGCGACGCCGGAGTGGGCAAGTCGGCCCTGCTGGATGTGGTGGTGGCCCGCGCGCGTGCCGCGGGTGTACGGGTGCTCAGCTGTGCGGGCAGCCCGGCGACGGCGGACTGGGCGTTCTCCGGCCTGCGGCAACTGCTGACACCCGTTCTGGACGGCGCGGGCGCCCTGCTGCCCACGACCAGGACGATTCTGATGGCGGCGCTGGACGACGGCGACGCCGACGGCGTCTCCGTGCAGCGCGTGGCGCTGGGCGTGCTCCAGTTGCTGTCCGACGCGGGTCAGCAGACGTCAATCCTGATGACGGTGGACGATGTGCAATGGCTCGATCGGGACACCTCCAGGGTGCTCGCCTTCGTGGCCCGCCGTCTCGCGGACGATGCGGTGCTGCTGGTGGGCGCCGCCCGCGCCGATGAGATGGCGGACAGCCCGCTCGCCGCGGCGCACCTGTCGCAACTGGCAGTCCTGCCGCTGGCCCGCCGGGCCGCCGAAGCACTGCTCGACAGCCGGGCACCGGGTATGCCCGCGCTGGTCAGGGAGCGGCTGCTGGCCGCCGCGATCGGTAATCCGCTGGCCTTGACCGAACTGGCGGGCGAAACCGACCTGAGTGGTCCGGCGTTGCCGCTGACCGATCGGCTGGAGGCGACCTTCGGTGCCAAGGCCCGGTCGCTCCCCGAACCGGCCGGCATGGTCGCCGTGGTCGCCGCGGTCAACGACTCGGACGAGGTGGCCGAGGCGCTCGCGGCGGCGGGTGAGCTGCTCGTCCGTTCGGTGACGCTGGCTGATCTGGCGCCGGCGGAGCAGGCCGGACTGATGTGGGTTTTCGCCGGGCGACTGAGGTTCCGGCATCCGTTGATGCGTGCCGCGGTCGAACGAGCGGTCAGCCCCGATCTGCGCCAGGCCGTTCATGCGGGCCTTGCCCGATCGATCAGCGGGGACGCCGACCGCCGGTTGTGGCACGCGGCGCTGGCGACCGCGACACCGGACGAGTCGATCGCGGTCGAGCTGGAAGGCATGGCCAGGCGCAGGGCCAACCGTGGTGGCCTGAGCACGGCCGCGGTGGTGCTGGAACGGGCGGCGCGGCTGAGCCCGGATCCGCGCGCCGCTGCGCGCCGTCGCATCGCGGCCATCTTCGCCTACAACGATTCGGGTCCGCTACAGGCGATTCGCCGCTTGGCCGGCGAAGTGGACCTGGAACTGCTCGATCCCATGCAGGCCGCGATCGTGACGATCACCCTGGACGGGATGGCGGCCGATCGCTGGGCCGGGCCGGCCGGCCGGATCCGCCAGGCGGAACTGGTGTTGCGCCACGGTGCGGACGACCCGGCCCAGGCGGTCGAGCTTCTCCTGATCTCTTTTCTTCTCGGCTGGTGGGCCAACTTCGGCGATGCCGAGCGCGACCTGCTGGGCCGCGCCGTCGACTCGCTGACACTGCCCGAGGACGAGCCACGCCGACTGGTCCTGGAGGCCTTCAGCCAGCCGGATGAGCGCGGCGCCGGCATCCGCCACCGGCTGTCGTCATGGCCGGCTGAGGATGTGAGCGGCGCGGACCGCGGCAACCTGGGTCAGGCAGCGATCGCCGTCGGGGCGATCCCGCAAGCGGTGGCATACCTCACGGCGGCATCCGCGGATCTGCGCGCGACCAGCGACTTCGCGGACCTGGTCAGCATCCTGACCTCGCAGGCATGGGGGTGTGTCCTGCTGGCCCAGCACGAGGCGGCGAGCGACGCGGTCGAGGAGGCCATGCGGGTCGCCGGCGAGTTCGTCTTTCCCCGGATGGTGGTCACCGCGGTTCTTGCCGGTGCGATGGTCACGGCTCGCCAGGGTGAGACGCAGGTCGCCACCGGTATCGCGGCGCATGCCGATGCCGCGCTGGCCGGCGCCGGCGCTTATTCGCTGCTGTCCATGGTGCAGCTCGTGCGGGGCACCGCGGCCCTGGCGGACGGTGACCCCGCGGCGGCGTTCGACGCGCTGATCGACGTGTGCCGGCCGGACGGGCGGGCGTATCAGCAGAACGCGCGAGCGTGGGCGCTGACGGATCTGATGGACGCGGCGGCGATGTCCGGACGGCTCGACGAGGTGCGGCCGGTGCACGCCGAGCTGACCGAGCTGGCGCACCGCACCGGTTCACCGCAGCTGCTCGTCGCGGTTGCCGCATCCGCGCCGCTGCTGGCCGACGGCGACCACGCCGGCGCGGCCTTCGCAGCGGCGTTCAACGCCGGCATCGAGGCGTGGCCGTGGCAGCGGGGGTCGCTGTTGATGGCCTACGGGCGCTGGTTGCGGCGGCAGCGGCGCCGGGCGGAATCCCGCGAGCCGCTTCGCTCGGCGTACGAGTTCTACCAGGCGGCCGGCGCGCCGGCTTGGGCCGAGCGGGCCGCGGTGGAGTTGCGAGCATCCGGGGAGAGTCTGGTCAGCAGGCCGCGTCCGGCGACCAGTGAGCTGAGTTCGCAGGAGCTGCGGATCGCCACGCTGGCGGCGCAGGGACTGACGAACCGAGAGATCGGGGAGCGGTTGTTCATGTCGCACCGCACCGTACGCAACACGCTTTACCGGATCTTCCCGAAGCTCGGTGTCTCCGCCCGCGACGAGCTGGCGCAGGCGCTCGCCAAGTAGGAGGTGCCGGTGCCCTGGCCGGCACCGGCACCGGTCGTCACGCCGGCGGGATGTTGTGGTTCAGGCGGAAGAGGTTGGCGGGATCCACGCGCCGCTTCAGCTTGCGCAGCCGCCGGTACACCTCAGGCCGGTACGCGTGCCGTACCGCATCCACCGACGCGTCGTCGACGTTCATGAAGTTGAGGTACATGCCGCCGGTGCTCCAGGGCCGCAGCCGGCGGATGATGTTCTCCTCCGCGGCACGCGTCGCCGCCGCCTGCTCCGGTCCGGCGACCCCGGCCATGAACAGGGTGAACGCGGCGTCGCGCTGCGAGACCGCGCTCGGCTGCCGCGGGGAGCGAGCCAGGGCCCCGCCGAGGTGCCGGACCTCGACCAGGCTGATCGGGAACGGCGCCTTCGGCCCCGCGACGGCCAGCAGCGCGTCGACGGTGTCGGCGTTCAGCTCGCGCAGCAGAGCGGTCCGCTCGTACACCGGCGCCGGGTCGACCGGGTCGGCATGGATCACCGGGAAAGCCGCGTACGGCTGCGACGCCACCGCGTCGATGATCGGCGTCGCCACCTGCCGCAACGGGTGAACCAGGGACGCGCCGACCTCGGGCCGTCCCACG
The DNA here is from genome assembly GCF_003259845.1 of Actinoplanes lutulentus. Lineage (GTDB taxonomy): Bacteria > Actinomycetota > Actinomycetes > Mycobacteriales > Micromonosporaceae > Actinoplanes > Actinoplanes lutulentus. Next base: position 6,132 of record NZ_QLMJ01000001.1, on the reverse strand, counting down.
TACGCGATCCGCAGGCTTGCCACCAGCTTGCCGCGCAGCGGCGGCGGGAACGCCTCGAGGTCCGGGACACGCAGCAGCCCGACCGACGACGACATCGCCTCGGGAACCGTGCGGACCCACTTGCGGTACGCATGCAGCAGCCGCCCCGCGTCCTCGCCGGCGAACAGGATGGCGCCACCGTAGAACGACGTCACCGGGAACAGGTCGAACTCGATCGCGGTGACCAGACCGAAGTTGCTCTTGCCGCCGCGCAGGCCGAAGAACAACTCCGGGTCGGACTTCGCGGTCACCATGCGCAGCCGCCCGTCCGCGGTCACCACCTCGATGCTGCGCACGTGATCGGCGGCGTACCCGTACTTGCGGCCCAGCGTCGGGCTCAGCCCACCACCGAGCGTGTAGCCGACAACGCCGACGATCGGGGTGGAGCCGTTGAGCGGAGCCAGCCCCGCCGGAACCGACTTGTCGACGACGTGCTGCCACAGCGCACCCGCCTGCGCCCGGGCGACCCGCCGCCGCGCGTCGACGGTCACCGCGCTCATCGACCGGGTGGTGACCAGCACCGCGTCCGGGCCGATCGGAACCGACGGCTGGTGACCGGTCGCCAGCACTGCGATCGGCGCGCACCGCGAGGCCGCGTACCGGACCGCGATCTGGACGTCACGGGCGTTGGCGGCTGCAATGATCAGGCCCGGCTTCGGGGTCTGGACCAGGTTGTAGGTCTTGACCTCGGCTGCGTACCCGGGATCGCCGGGCAGCAACGCTTTGCCCGTGAGACCCGGCGGCCGGCGGAATCCGCCGGCCGCGCCGCGCGGACCGGCCACGGCCGGCCCACCCGCGGCGACAACGCCGAGAACACTGCTGGCGCCCACCGCGGTGCCGTAGCCCAGGATCGTGCGCCGGTCGATTCCTGAGGACTCTTCGACCTCGTGCATGCTGCGACTTCCCTTCCATACGATGGTGTCCGCCCCAGTGCAACCGTCCGGCATGGACGTCAGGTCAACGTTTTGTTGGTGCCGCCGGGGACAGCACCCGGCATGGATCGGTCGTCAACGAGATGTCGACATCGCCGAGGTTCAATCCCGGTGCCCGCGACACCGGCGGGCACCGGGCGAGGAAGGACCGACCATGCGAACCACCAGCTCAGTACTGGAGTTGATCACCAGCCGGTGGGTGGTGCAGATCCTGCTGGCACTCGACGGACGCCGTCACCGCCGGTTCACCGAACTGCACAAGCAGATACCAGGCATCGGCCCCTCCATGCTGTCGAGCCGACTGCGCGAACTCGAGCGCCGAGGCCTGGTGACCCGCTCCTACCACGCCGAGATACCACCGCGCACCGAATACGACCTGACCGAACTCGGCGACTCGCTGCTACCCGCACTCAACGCCCTGCAGGACTGGGCGCAGCGGCACGGTGATGACGTGAGATGGCCGTCATCGTTCTGTTGACACTGCGTCGATGAGTGAGCGGTTCGCTTCTTCCACGGCCTGACGACGGCCGGAGGAGGAACAACGATGAAGCTGCATGCGGCCCTGGCTCGCGCCCTGGCCGACTACGACGTCGACACCATGTTCGGCCTCATCGGTGACGCCAACATGTTCATGGTCCACAGCTTCGTGCACGACACCGGTGGGCAATACGTCGCCGCCGCCCACGAGTCCGGCGCGATGTTCATGGGCTTCGGCTACGCGAATGTGTCGCGGCGCCTGGCGGTGGTGACGGTCACCCACGGCCCCGCTCTGACCAACACGCTCACCGGCCTGGTCGAAGCGGTCCGCGGCCGGGTGCCGCTGCTGCTGATCGCCGGCGACACGGCGACCGGTAGCCGCACCAACATTCAGGACATCGCCCAGCGTGATGTCGTGGTGCCCACCGGCGCCGGATTCGAACAAGCCGCCACCGCGCAGAGCACCCTGGCCGACCTGGCCGTGGCCGTGCGCCGCGCCGTGCTCGAACGCCGGCCGGTCGTGTTCAACATTCCGGCCGAGTTCATGTGGGCGGAGGTGGAATATCGGCACGTCGCGCTGAATCTGCCGGACATCCAAACCCCGCAACCCGACCCCACTGCGATTCGGTACGCGGCCGCGCGGATCGCCACGGCGAGCAGGCCCGTCATCCTGGCCGGTCGTGGGGCGCTCGCCGCCCGTCAGCAGCTGCTGACGCTGGCCGAGCGGATCGGTGCTCCGGTCGCGACCACGCTCAAGGCCAAGGAGCTGTTTCGTGGCGAGCCGTTCGATCTCGGTATCGCCGGTGGACTGGCCGATCCGGGCTCCCGGGAGATTCTCGGCGAGGCTGATCTGGTCATCGCGGTCGGTGCCGGTCTGAACGCGTACACGACGGGCAACGGCAGTCTGCTGACCGGCCGGCAGGTGGTGGTGGTCGACACCGACCCGCAGGCCACGGCGGTCGGGGTCGACGCCTCGGTGACCGGTGATGCGGCAGTGGTCGCCGACGCCCTGATCGTCGCGCTGGACGTGATCGGCGCACCGTCGAGCGGTTTTCAGGCCGACGTGACCAAGCGCAAGATCACCTTGCCGGAGCCTGCTGTCGTCACCACCGCGCCCGGCACTGTCGACGCCGAGACCGCTCTGCGGGCTCTGGACGACATCCTGCCGCTGTCGCGCATCGTGGTCAGTGACGGCGGCCGGTTCATGATGACCTCGCTGCGCCATATCCGGGTGACCGATCCCCGCGCGTTCGTCTTCCCGGAGAACTTCGGGTCGATCGGCACCGGCATGGGTGCCGCCATCGGTGCTGCCGCGGTTCGCCGCCCGGCCCCGGTGGTGCTGGTCTGCGGTGACGGCGGGTTCATGCACGGCGGTATCACCGAGTTCGGCACCGCGGTGCGGGAGGGCCTCGACATCATCGTCGTGGTCTGCAACGACGGTGGCTACGGTGCCGAGCACGTCCAGCTCGCCGACCGCGGCCTCGACCCGGCCATCTCACTGTTCGCCTGGCCCGACCTGGTCACCGTCGCCGAGGCCTTGGGCGGCACCGGTGTGACCGTCCGCGACCTCGACGACCTGCCGCTGGTCGACAAGGTCATCGCCGCCCGGTCCGGGCCTCTGCTGGTCGACCTTCGGCTCGACGTCTGGCAGATGGCTCCGATGACGCACTGATCTGCAAACCCCTTCATCGGTACGAAGAAAGGCACGCTCATGTCTCGCAAACTCATTCGTGGTGGTCACGTCCTGTCGATCGACCCGGCGATCGGGGAGATCGCCGGCGGTGACGTCCTGATCGACGGCGGCCGGATCGTCGAGGTCGGTACCGGCATCGATGCGCCGGACGCTGAGATCGTCGACGCCACCGGCATGATCGTCATGCCCGGTCTGATCGACACTCACCGGCACACCTGGCAGGGCGGCTTCGCGCAGGCCGCCGCGGACTGGACGCTCAACGACTACTTCGCCGGCATCATCGGTCGTCTCTCGCCGGTCTTCACGCCGGGCGATGTCCGCGACGGCACCTACTACGGTGCGCTCGACGCGCTCGACAGCGGTGTGACCACGCTGTTCGACTGGGCGCACATCATGAACACCCCGGAGCACGCGGACGCCTCGGTGGAGGCGCTGTCCGCCTCCGGGATCCGCGCGGTCTTCGGGCACAGCATCCCCACCTCGGACCCGTCGTGGTACTACGCCAGCGAGCGGCCGCACCCAGTCGATGCCCGCCGGCTGGCCTCGCAGTACTTCAGCTCCACCGACCAGCTGCTCACCCTGGCGCTGGCGATCCGTGGTCCGGAGATGTCCACGATCGCCACGACCGCCAACGACATCGCCCTGGCCCGCGAGCTGGGCGTGCGGTCGTCGCTGCACGTGGGTATCGGCCTGCTCGCTCAGGCTCGGGCGATCACTCAGATGCACGAGAGCGGCCTGCTCGGCCCGGACCTGATCTTCCTGCACGCCAACTCGTCGACCGACGACGAGCTGAAGATGCTGGCCGACAGCGGCGGCAACGCCTCGGTGTCGGCGCGGGTCGAGATGATGATGGGTCACGGCACCCCGGCCACCGGCCGGCTGCTGGCTGTCGGTATCCGGCCGGCGCTGTCGCTCGACGTGACCGCCGGTGTGCCCAGCACCCTGTTCGGCGAGATGCGTGCGGTCCTCGAGGCCGAGCGCAACGTGCAGTACCAGCAGCAACTGGACCTCGGCGCCGCGCCGGAGAGCGTGCCGCTGACGAGCCGGCAGGCGATCGAGTTCGCCACCATCGAGGGCGCTCGCACGCTCGGCCTCGACGACCGGGTCGGGTCGCTGACTCCGGGCAAGCGCGCCGACGTGATCCTGGTGAACCCGGCCTCCTCGCCGTTGCGGATCACCCCGGACCCGGCGGTGGCGGTGCTGTTCGCCGACAGCCGCGACGTGGACACCGTGCTTATCGACGGCGAGTTCCGCAAGCGCGGCGGCGTGCTGGTCGGCGTCGACGCGGGCGGCGCCCGCGACCGCGCGGTTGCCTCCCGTGACCGGGTGCTGGCGGCCGCCGGGTCCTGATATCGCGGAACGCGATCGAGCCCAGCCGCAGGTCAGGGGTGCGGTAGGCCGGATGAGAACGACGCTTGACGAGTCAACGATGTACTTGTCTGAGGAGTTCTGATGTCCGGCACTACCCTGGCCCTCACCGTTCCGGCGGTGAGGGCCGGCCACCGCGGCGACGGTTTCTGGCCGGTCGCGTACGCGTTCGCGGTCATGATGGCCTTCTCCGCGGCGCCTACCCCGCTTTCCGTGCTCTACCAGCAGCGTGACGGTTTCGGCCTGTCCACGGCGACGGTCGTGTTCGCCTCCTATGGCGTCGGGGTCGTGCTGGGCGTCTTCACCGCCGGTCATGTCTCCGACTGGCTGGGGCGTCGCCGGGTGCTGCGGTGGGCGTTGATCGCGGCGATGGCCGCTGGTGTGCTGTTTCTGATGCCCGGTCTCGGCAGCCTGCTCGCCGGCCGGATCCTGTCCGGCGCCGGCGTAGGGCTGCTCACGGCCACCGCCACGGCGTATCTCATGGAGTTGCACCTGGCGCGGCATCCGGGAACGGATCGCCGGCGGGCCGCGATGGCCGCCACCATCGCCAACGTCGGCGGCGCCGGCCTGGGCCCGCTGATCAGTGGTGTGCTCGCCGAATACGCGCCGGGCCCTTTGGTCGTACCGTATCTGGTCTTTGAATTGCTTTTGGCTCTTGCCGTGGCCGGCACGTTTCTGGCGCCGGAGACGGTCGCGCCGCGTGCGTTTCGCTGGCGTCCGCAGCGGGCGTCGGTGCCGCCGGGCCACGGCAACCGGTACGCGGCCGCCGGGATGATCGCGTTCACGTCCGTTGCGGTCTTCGGCCTGTTCACGTCGCTGACCCCGGGCATTCTGCGCCGGGCGCTCGATCAGCATTCGCTTGCCGTGGCAGGCGTGGTCACCTTCGGTGTCTTTGCGGCCGGGGTGGCGGGGCAGCTGACGATGGCCCGGCACAGCCAGGCGGTTCAGCTGCGTACCGGCAGCGGTGTGCTGATCGCTGGTCTGGGGGCGCTGGTCGCCGGCGTGTGGCTGCCCAGCGTTGGTGTCTTCCTTGCCGGTGGACTGCTCAGCGGCGCTGGCGCCGGTGTGGCGTTGCAGGGTGCGGTGGCGACCGCCGCGGCCCTGGCCGCACCTGGGTTGCGCGGCGAGTCCCTCGCCGGTCTTTTCCTGGTCGGCTATCTGGGCCTGACCGTGCCGGTCCTGGGTCTCGGTCTTGCCGCACAGCGCCTGGACATACGGATGTCCGTCCTGAACGTCGCCGTGAGTCTGGCAGTCCTGCTAGTGGTCGCGGTTCTGCAGCTACGCAAGCCCACATCGGAAAATCAGGAGTAGGAAATGAGTGAGAAAAAGGTTATCGCGGTCGTCGGAGCTACCGGTTCTCAGGGTGGCGGTCTTGTCCGGGCGATCCTGGACGACCCCGACGGCGGTTTCACGGTCCGGGCGCTGACCCGCAACACCACGTCGGTGAAGGCGCAGGAGCTGGTCAAGCTCGGCGCGGAGGTGGTGCAGGCCGACAACTACGACGAGCAGAGCCTGACGGCGGCGTTCGCCGGGGCCTACGGCGCTTACCTGGTGACGGACTTCTGGGCGCACATGTCCGCGGAGAAGGAGCTCCAGGAGGCCACCAACCTGGTCAACGCGGCG